>NZ_CP116353.1:4870140-9740281 GCF_028198125.1 Streptomyces sp. HUAS 31
CCCCGCCAAGTCCTGCAGCAGCTGCACCCGCTGGACCACGGCGGGATTGCCGATCTTCGCCCGCTGCCCGCTCATCAGCTGCGACAGCATCGGTGCTGACAGTCCCAGTACCCCCGCGAGACGAGCCTGGTTGAGACCAAGATCGTCGATGAGCTTACGGAAGAGCGTCCCCAGCGGCTCCCCGTACCAGTTCCGCTGCAGATCCCGCGCTCTTGCGGTGGCTTCCTGCTGTGCGGCGTCCATTGCGTCTCCCCATCGCTTCCCCAAAACTGCGGTTCGCTGTAGCGAACCACGCCGAGCATCCTACGGAGAGTGGTCGTTTACCGGGACCCCCAATCCTTTTGCGGGATCCGGGGGGCGACCGGGTACTCTGGTCTTGGCGCCCGCCGGTATGGGGTTTTCCTCCGGCCGGACGTTCCTCTTTGAGGGGCCTTAGCTCAGTTGGTAGAGCGCTGTCTTTGCATGGCAGATGTCAGGGGTTCGACTCCCCTAGGCTCCACATATCAGCCCCCTGACCTACGGAAACGCAGGTCAGGGGGCTTTTTTGGTGTGCTGCTGCTCCTGAGTGCCCGTCAGGTGACGAAGGGCGTAGAGACGGCGAAGTGCCGTGGAGACGACAAAGTGGTGTGCGCCCACTCATGGGGTGCACACCACTTTTCGTCGCCTACGGCGCCCGGGCCGTGGGTGAGAGGTCGTACGCGAGAAGCCGTAACGGAAGGCCCTCAGATCACCGGCCTTCAGATCACCGGCCCTCGTCCGTCACCGGCCCTCGTCCGTCACCGGCTCTTGGCCGCCGCCGGCTCCGGCTCCGGTCCTTCAGCGGCCCTCGTCCCGCCGGGCGGCCTCCTCCTCGGCTTCCTTCGCCTGTACCTCCGGGTCCAGGCCGCTGCCGTCCACGGACGTCAGGCGGTTCGACTCGGGTACCTCCGTCGCGGCGGGCGGCTCGACCAGCCAGTCCGGGTTGGCCTGCTTGTCCCACCACTTCCACGCGGCGATGGCACCGCCCGCGAGGATGCCCAGCACGGCCAGCGTCTTCACGACGCGGCCGGTCCTGGCCCGCCGCTCGTGCTTGCGGACCAGTCGCTGGATCTCCTGCGGCGAGACCTGGCCGCGCAGCGCGGCCAGTGCGGCGGCACCGCGCGCGGCGGCCTCGTCCCGCACGGGGACGGCCGCGGCGACCGCCTGCTCGATCCGCGGACGGGAGTAGTCGGCGGCCTGTCGGGCAGCCTTTCGGGTACGGACGGCGGCTTCATGAGCGGCGAGGTCGACCTTCGGCGGCACATGGGTAAGGGCCTGCTCCAGCCGCGGTGCGAGATGCGCGTCGTACTGGAGACGGGCCTGGGCGCGGGCCTGCTCGGTGGCCTGCGTAACCATCGGCGCCAGCCGTACGCGTGCCTCGTGCGCATACAGTGCGGCCCTGTCCTTGGCGGTGTCGGCGTAGGGCGCCACCACTTCCGCGGCGTGCAGCACGCTGTCCTTCGCCGAGCCGGTCGCGGCGCGCACGCTGTCGATGCGGGTCACGGGATCCTCCTCCTCGGTGGCGTACGGTATTTCGACTTTCCACCCTTTTACGGATCATGCCTGTCGGAGCGCTCCGCGGCATGTGTGGTCGGGCATATGGGTGCCGAATTACTTGATCAATCCCAATAACGGACCAATGTGGTTCAACGGTGGCTTGTCGTCGACAATGCCACGGTTCGTCGCCTCTCGCCCCCGCCACGTACCCACTCAGTCACTTTTCTGCACGAGAAGCGCCCGGTTGCCTGCCGGTGAACGAGTGGCGGGCGACGGATCCCGCAGACCGTGCGAGGATCGGGGGGTCACAGGAAGACAACGGAAGGCAGATCGTGGCTGAGCAGCTTTACGCCACCCTGAAGACCAACAACGGCGACATCGAGGTCCGGCTCCTCCCGAACCACGCGCCGAAGACGGTCAAGAACTTCGTCGAACTCGCCAAGGGCGAGCGTGAGTGGACGAACCCCGAAACCGGCGAGAAGTCCACGGCCAAGCTCTACGACGGCACGGTCTTCCACCGGGTCATCAGCGGCTTCATGATCCAGGGCGGCGACCCCCTGGGCAACGGCACCGGCGGTCCCGGCTACCAGTTCGAGGACGAGTTCCACCCGGACCTCGCCTTCGACAAGCCCTACCTGCTGGCCATGGCCAACGCCGGCCCGGGCACGAACGGCTCGCAGTTCTTCATCACCGTCGCCCCCACGACGTGGCTGAACCGCAAGCACACGATCTTCGGCGAGGTCAACGACGGCGCGAGCCAGAAGGTCATCGACGCGATCGCGACCGCGCAGACGAACCCGCGCACCGACCGTCCCGTGAACGACGTCGTCATCGAGTCGGTCGTCGTGGAGACCCGCGAGGGCTGAGTCCGACACGTCCCGCAGGGAACCAAACGCCCCGCTCGTCCGTAAGGATGAGCGGGGCGGTGCATTAGGCGTGCATCGCGTACGACGACCTAGGGGACCTCATGGACCAGCAGGCCGGCAGCTCGCAGGACGCGCAGAGCCTGCCCGGCTGCTACCGCCACCCTGACCGCGAGACCGGCATCCGCTGCACCCGCTGCGAGCGACCCATCTGCCCCGAATGCATGGTCAGCGCCTCGGTCGGATTCCAGTGCCCCGACTGCGTCCGCGGCGGCTCCGGCACCGGGCACGCCCCCTCCGCCGCCCAGCCCCGCACCATCGCGGGCGGCACCGTCGCCGCCGATCCCCGGCTGCTGACCAAGATCCTCATCGGGATCAATCTCGCGGTCTTCATCGCCGTTCAGACCAGCGATCGGCTGCTGAGCGACCTCGTACTCGTCGGCACCTGGCCGCCGGCCCCGTTCCATCCCACCCAGGGCGTCGCCGAGGGCGAGTGGTGGCGCCTGGTGACCTCGATGTTCACGCACGAGGCCATCTGGCACATCGCGTTCAACATGCTCAGCCTCTGGTGGCTCGGCGGTCCCCTCGAAGCAGCCCTCGGCCGGGTCCGCTACCTCGCGCTCTACTTCTGCTCCGGCCTCGCCGGCAGCGCTCTCACCTATCTGCTCGCCGGTCCCAGCAGCGCCTCGCTCGGCGCCTCCGGTGCCATCTTCGGTCTCTTCGGCGCCACCGCGGTGCTGATGCGCCGCCTCCAGTACGACATGCGGCCGATCATCGCCCTGCTGGTGATCAACCTCATCTTCACCTTCGGCTGGGGCAACATCGCCTGGCAGGCCCACATCGGCGGCCTCGTGGCCGGCGTCGTCATCGGCTACGCGATGGTCCACGCCCCGCGTGAGCGCCGGGCCCTGGTGCAGTACGGCACATGTGCGCTGGTCCTGGCCGTGGTGGTGCTGATGACCGTGCTGAGGACCCTCCAGCTCAGCTGAGCCCGGACGTTATCCACGTGAGCGGCCCTGTTGTCCACAGCGTGTGGCGGATCTTGTGCGTACGGTGCGGGAACGGCTACGCCCCCTGCTTTTGACCTGTGTTTCCGCAGGTCAAGCAGGGGGCGTACAGGTGTTCGGGATGCCTTCGGGTGACCGGTGTGGCAGTCATACCGGCGTCAACCCCCGATGGGTTATCCACAGATCGTCGTCTTTTCCCCAGTCAGCTTGTGGAAATTGCTGCAAGGCTGTGGATAACTCAGCGGATAGCCCTGGGCAGAGCTGCGTTCACCGCGAGGTGGCCGAGGGTTCGGGCGCTACTTCCACTGGGTGGAGACGCCGAAACCGGCGGCGATGAAGCCGAAGCCCACCACGATGTTCCAGTTGCCCAGCGCCTCGATGGGCAGCGAACCGTCCGTCACATAGAAGACGACGATCCAGGCCAGGCCGAGGATGAACATGGCCAGCATCACGGGGGCGACCCATGAGCGGCTGTTCAGCTTGATGGCGGTCGCCTGCTTCGACTGCGGCGGCGTGTAGTCGGCCTTCTTGCGGATACGTGACTTCGGCACGAGGGTCTCTCCTGTCGATGCGCTGCGTGGCCGCGCAGGGAACTGGTCGGGCTCGGGGAGGTGTACAAGGGGACTCTGCTGGCTCCTCCGGGCGTCCGTTAGCGTAGTGCTTCCGCGGCGCCGAAGGAGATAAGGGTACGTTGAGCAATTCTGCCGACTCTCCCCCAACGGGATCCAGCCCTGCCCGCGGCCGTTTCCGGCCGGTGCGGGTGCTCACCGCGGCGGTCTTCGCTCTCGCCGGGCTGATTTTCTTCACCAGTTTCAATACGGCCAAGGGCACCAACATCCGCACGGACACCTCGCTGCTGAAGCTCTCGGACCTGATCCATGAGCGCAGTCGCGAGAACGGCGAGCGCAACGACGCGAACGCGTCCCTGCGTGACGACGTCGAGGCGCTCGCCGAGCGGGACGACGGCAGCACCGAGGCGGAGGACGCCAAGCTGACCGCGCTGGAGCACAACGCCGGCACCCAGAAGCTGACGGGCGAGGCCATCTCGGTCACGCTCAACGACGCCCCGCCGGACGCCACGGCCAAGCTGCCGGGATACCCCGAGCCGCAGCCCGACTACCTGGTGATCCACCAGCAGGACCTCCAGGCCGTGGTGAACGCGCTGTGGCAGAGCGGTGCCAAGGGCATCAAGGTCATGGACCAGCGACTGATCTCCACCAGCGCCGTGCGCTGCGTGGGAAACACCCTGATCCTCCAGGGCCGCGTCTACTCACCGCCGTACAAGATCACGGCGGTCGGTGACCCGGAGAAGATGCAGCAGGCGCTCGCCGCCTCGAAGGCGATCCAGAACTACATGGTCTACGTCAATGTCTACGGTCTCGGCTGGAAAGTCACCGAGGACGGAACGGTGACTCTGCCCGGCTACTCGGGCACAGTGGATCTGCAATACGCCAAGCCCGTGGAGTGACCTTCCCTGGAGCTGCCGGTGCGCGTCGTCGTGAGGACCGTCAGCGAGCTCTGCATCACCGTCGGCACCGCGATCGTCCTTTTCGTGGTCTATGTACTTTTCTGGACGGGCGTGAAGGCCGACAACGTCATGGACGACCAGATCGACCAGCTTCAGGAGCAGTGGGCGCAGAGTGCGGTGCGCCCGCCGGACACGGCTCCAGGCGGCGTCGCGGCGAGTCCGGGGGCGACCGCGAGCCCGCCGAGGCCGGCGCCGTACACGGCGGACAAGCCCTTCGCGATCATGTACATCCCGCGGCTTGGTTTCACGTGGAACAAGCCGGTGCTCGAAGGCACCGCCACCAAGACCCTGAAGAAGGGCCTCGGCCACTACGCGAACACCACCCAGCTCGGCCAGAAGGGCAACTTCTCGGTCGCCGGTCACCGGCGCACGTACGGCGATCCCTTCAAGGATTTCCCCAGGCTGCGGCCCGGTGACGCGGTGGTGCTGACCGACGGAACGACCTGGTTCACGTATCGGATCGACAAAGGCCCCTACAAAACACTGCCCGCCGACGTTGAGGTGATTGACCCTGTGCCCCGTAAGTCGGGGTACACGCGTGAAGGCCGCTACCTGACGCTGACCACGTGCGATCCCGAGTGGGGGCACAGTCATCGGCTGATCGTGTGGGCCCACCTGGACTCCACCCAGCCTGTGGAGGCCGGGAAACCGGAAGCGTTGCGCCGTTAGTCTGTTGGCTGTACGGCGTGAGTCTGAGTGCCGTGGTGCGACGGAAGGGACGGCATGTACGGCTGGATCTGGCGGCATCTGCCGGGGAACGCGTGGGTGAAGGCACTGCTCTCGCTCGCGCTGGCCATGGCCGTCGTCTACGTCTTGTTCAACTACGTCTTCCCGTGGGCCGAACCGCTCCTGCCCTTCAACGATGTGACGGTGGACAACCAGTGAGCGCGCGCATTCTCGTCGTGGACAACTACGACAGCTTCGTCTTCAACCTGGTCCAGTACCTCTATCAGCTGGGCGCGGAGTGCGAGGTGCTGCGCAACGACGAGGTGTCGACGACGCACGCCCAGGACGGCTTCGACGGCGTACTGCTCTCGCCGGGCCCCGGAACTCCCGAGGAGGCCGGCGTCTGCGTCGAGATGGTGCGGCACTGCGCCTCCACCGGGGTGCCGGTCTTCGGCGTCTGTCTCGGCATGCAGTCGATGCAGGTGGCGTACGGCGGCGTCGTTGACCGTGCGCCGGAGCTGCTGCACGGCAAGACCTCGCTGGTCGAGCACGAGGGCAAGGGCGTATTCGCCGGTCTGCCCTCGCCCTTCACGGCGACCCGCTACCACTCCCTGGCGGCGGAACCGGCGACGGTCCCGGCCGACCTCGAGGTCACGGCACGCACGCACGACGGCATCATCATGGGCCTGCGCCACCGCGAACTCCCGGTCGAGGGAGTCCAGTTCCACCCCGAGTCGGTGCTGACCGAGCACGGGCACCGGATGCTGGCCAACTGGCTGGTGGAGTGCGGTTACGAAGGCGCGGTGGCGAGGTCGGCGGGGCTCGCCCCGGTGGTGGGCAGGGCCACGGCGTGACCGCCCTGCGCCCTGAGCGCGAGTCCGGCGCCGCCTACGGGGAGTCCTTCGCGGACTCCTACAGCGGCACCGGCGACCAGGGGAGCTCGTACGGGCAGCAGCCGTACGAGGGCTCCGGTGCGCTCGGGGACTGGTACGGCGGGGAGAGTTACGTCACCCAGGCGCAGCAGGCCGCCGAAGCGCGGGACGCGGCCGGGTACGGCGGCGACGGCTACGGAACCGGCGGCTACGGCACCGAGGGCTACGCCGGTCAGAGCTACCGCGACCAGGCGCCGTCCGTGGCCCAAGAGCCGTACGCGGAGCCGTACATGCCGCCGGCGGACGACGAGACCGTGGCGCTGCGGGTTCCCGACCCGCCGCCCTCCCGTGAGCCCATATCGCCCTCTCCCGCCTCATCCGCCGCTTCCGCCTCTTCCGCCCCGACGGGTGGTCGTGCGGCCCGCAGAAAGGCCGCCAAGGGGCGTCACGGGCGCCATGGCGGAACACGCCAGGCGTCGGACGCGGCCGAGACGGACTCGGAGAGCTCCGGTGCTCCCCTCTCCCGTATGGAGGCCCGTCGGCAGGCCCGGGCGCGCAAGCCCGGTCCGGCCACGGTCGCCAGCCGGGCGATCGGTGAGGTGTTCATCACGACCGGCGTGCTGATGCTGCTGTTCGTGAGCTACCAGCTGTGGTGGACCAACGTCCGGGCACACGCCCAGGCGGACAAGGAAGCCAGCAGCCTCCAGGAGGACTGGGCCAGCGGCAAACGCAACCCGGGGAGCTTCGAACCGGGGCAGGGCTTCGCCCTCCTGCACATCCCGAAGCTGGATGTCGTCGTGCCGATCGCGGAGGGCATCAGCAACAAGAAGGTGCTCGACCGGGGAATGGTCGGCCACTACGGCGAGGGCAAGCTGAAGACGGCGATGCCGGACGCCAAGACCGGCAACTTCGGCCTGGCCGGGCATCGCAACACGCACGGTGAACCGTTCCGCTACATCAACCGGCTCGCCCAGGGCGACGAGATCGTCGTCGAGACGCAGGACAAGTACTTCGTGTACAAGATGGCGTCGATCCTGCCGGTGACGTCGCCGAGCAATGTGAGCGTGCTGGAGCCGGTTCCGCCGGGGTCGGGTTTCACCGGACCGGGCCGCTACATCACACTCACCACGTGCACGCCGGAGTTCACCAGCAAGTACCGGTTGATCGTCTGGGGCAAGATGGTCGAGGAACGGCCGCGCAGCAAGGGCAAGCCGGATGCGCTCGTCAGTTAAGGGCAGATGAAACGTGGCAGCGACCACCGAGGGCACGGAAGACCACACGGCCGCGCCCGCCTCACGACGTCCCCCTCGCCGTCGGCGCATGGGCCCGATCGCGACGGCCGTCAGCGTCTTCGGGGAACTACTCATCACGGCGGGCCTGGTACTGGGCCTGTTCGTCGTCTACTCCCTGTGGTGGACGAACGTCATCGCCGACCGGGCGGCGGACAAACAGGCCGACAAGGTCCGTGACATCTGGGCCCACCAGGACGACGACTCCGGCCGGCCCGCCGAGTTCGACGCCAAGAACGGCGTCGGCTTCCTGCACGTCCCGGCGATGACCAAGGGCGAGATCCTGGTCGAGAAGGGCACGACGTCGAAGATCCTCAACGACGGCGTCGCCGGCTACTACACCGACCCCGTCAAGGCGACCCTGCCGACCTCGGACAAGAAGGGGAACTTCTCCCTCGCGGCGCACCGGGACGGCCACGGCGCGAAGTTCCACAACATCCACAAGCTCAAAAAGGGTGACCCGATCGTCTTCGAGACGAAGGACAAGTGGTACGTCTACAAGGTCTACGCCGTCCTCCCCGAGACCTCGAAGTACAACGTCCAGGTCCTCGGCGGCATCCCGAAGGAATCGGGTAGGACCAAGGCCGGCCACTACATCACCCTGACGACCTGCACCCCGATCTACACGAGCCGCTACCGATACGTCGTGTGGGGGGAACTGGAGCGGGTGGACAAGGTGGACGAGCAACGGACGCTGCCGGAGGAACTCCAATAGCGCGTGGCGCGCTGTCCGAGGCACCGCTCTGGACTGCTGCGTCGATCATTTTCGGTCGCTGAACCGATGTGGGCATCGGGTGATCATCGCGCCTTGTCCCCGACGGGTGGCTCACAGCCGTCCAGCCATTCGGGCCTGGGACCCGGGGGCCGGTGGCGATCAGGCCCTGAAGGATCTCCGCGGTTCTCTTGTGGATAGATTGTGTGATTTTTGAAGTTTCTGCCGACTTCGCCGTACTTCGCGACCTGGCCGAAACTTGATCAACTTCGCCATAAGTCTCTTGAGCTGCCCACCTCCCCGAGCAATCATCTGAGCCGGTAATCGCCGGGAAGCCCTGCGTGAGGTGAGCGGGCCCCCTGGCAACCAATGGGGAGGAAACATCATGAGAAATCGTGCGCGCATAGCCACCACCCTTGCCGCCACAGCGGTTGTCACCGTCGCGTTCGCCGGTTCGGCGTCCGCCGCAGAGACCGCCAGCTGCTCGACGACCGGGGCGCGCGGCAGCATGGGGGCGACTTACCCGTCCGGGGACCAGTGGCCGTACGGCGAATTCAAGATTGCGTTGTCGGTTACGGACACGTCCGCCGATGGGCACCATGTACGGGTCCGTCTCCTCACCAAGCCGGTCGGGAGCCAGCAGGTCCTTCCGTGGGCGTGGCACTCCCTCACCTCGGGCTCGGGTAACACCCTCACCCTGAGCACCACCGCTCAGAGCTCGTACGGCATTCTCGAAACCGGGGTCGAGGTGGCGCGTTTCGAAGGCGGCACCAAGCTCAACTCCTGCACCGACTGGTCGTAACCGCCAGCCGGGCGCGACGACCGTTGAGTCACGCATCGAGCCCCGGTTCCCTGAGATCAGGGAACCGGGGCTCGGTCGTTCGGTTCGGGGGTCAGTCGTCCGTGCGGGCCGACACTCCGTTGACGCCCCCGAAGATCTGGCCGCCGTTGTCGCCGCCGCCGTTGTTGTTGCCGCCCTGGCCGAAGGCGACCAAGTTGACCGCAGTGCCCTGGGCGACCTGGGTGTTCGGCTGCGGGTCCTGGCTGATGACCACGGCGTTGTCGTCCTGGGATCCGCTGATCTGGCCGACCGACAGACCCGCCTGCTCCAGCGCCTTCTTGGCGTCCTTCAGCGACAGCTGGGTCAAGGTCGGGACCGTGGCCTGCTGCTGCTCGGCCTGCTTGCCGATCTGGATGGTCACCGTGGAGTCCTTGTCGACCGCGGAGCCGGCCGTCGGGGAGGTCGAGATGACCTTGCCGACCTGGTTCGGGTCCTGGGTGTCCACCTCTTGGCAGTTGCCCGACAGATCGTTGGCCTCCATCTGGGCCTTCGCCTCGTCACACGTCTTGCCGAGGACGTCGGGAACAGTGGACTGCTCCTTCTCCTTGGCGACGGTGAGGGTGATGGTGCTGCCCTTCTCCTGCTCAGTGCCGCCCTCGGGGTCCTGGCTGATGACGACGCCCGGGTTGCGGTCGGACTCCTCGGTCTTCTGCTGGACGTCGAAGCCCTTGTCCTCGAGGTCGGACTTGGCCTTCTCGTAGGGCAGGCCCTCCACGTCCGGCACCGACACCTTCGGCGCCCCGGTCGACACCACGATGTCGACGCTGGTGTTCTTGTCGACCTTGGTCTTGGAGCCGGGGGACTGCGAGCAGATCTTGCCCTTGCTCTGGTCCTCGCACTCCTGCTTCGTGACCTTGCCGATCGTGAGATCGACATTGCCGAGCAGGTCCCTCGCGCTGCTCTCCGTCTCGCCGACGACGTTCGGCACAGCCACCTGGCTGTTGCTCGCCGTGTCGCCGTCGAAGACCCACTTGCCGATCAGGATCGCGCCGACGAGAACCAGCACGGCCGCGACGGCCAACAGGATGGTGGAGGTGTTGGACTTCTTCTGGCGGCGCCGGTCCGGGCGGTCGTCGTAGCCGTAGCCACCGTCGTCCGGGTTCATCGGCGGCAGCATCGACGTGGCGCCGGCGTCCGCGGAGCGCAGGGCCGTGGTCGGCTGGTCGTCCGGGTAGCCGCCGTAGCCCACGGAACCCATGGCCGCGGTGGCGGCGACGGGCTGGCCGTCGAGGCACGCCTCGATGTCGGCACGCATCTCGTCGGCCGACTGGTAGCGGTAGTTGGGGTCCTTCGTCAGGGCCTTCAGCACGATCGCGTCCATCTCGGGCGTGATCTCGGGGTCGAAGACCGATGGGGCCTGGGCCTCTTCCCGAACGTGCTGGTACGCCACGGCCACCGGGGAGTCACCCACGAAGGGGGGCCGCACCGTCAGGAGCTCGTACAGCAGACAGCCGGTGGAGTACAGGTCCGACCGCGCGTCGACCTGCTCACCCTTGGCCTGCTCCGGGGAGAGGTACTGGGCGGTGCCGATGACGGCCGAGGTCTGCGTCATCGTCATGCCGGAGTCGCCCATGGCGCGGGCGATGCCGAAGTCCATCACCTTCACCTGGCCGTTGCGCGTGAGCATCACGTTGGCCGGCTTGATGTCGCGGTGGACGATGCCGCTGCGGTGCGAGTACTCCAGGGCCTGGAGGATCCCGATGGTCATCTCCAGGGAGCGCTCCGGCAGCAGCTTGCGGCCGGAGTGAAGCAGCTCACGGAGCGTCGAGCCGTCTACGTACTCCATGACGATGTACGGGATCGACACATTGTCGATGTAGTCCTCGCCCGTGTCGTAGACCGCCACGATCGCGGGATGGTTGAGCGAGGCGGCCGACTGGGCCTCCCGGCGGAAGCGGGCCTGGAAGGACGGGTCGCGCGCGAGGTCCGCGCGCAGCGTCTTCACCGCCACGGTGCGGCCGAGCCGGGTGTCATGCGCGAGGTAGACCTCCGCCATGCCACCACGACCGAGCACCTGGCCCAGCTCGTACCGGCCGCCGAGGCGACGCGGCTCTTCCATAAGCTACCTACCAGCCCTCTCCGTCGGTCCCGACCTCACCCTTGTGGGTGGGGCGGTGTGCCGTCCGGGCATACCGTACCCGGCTCATCTTGTGTGACCTGGCCAAGCCCGTAACCCGATACAGGACCGGTATCGCAACGTGCACCGATGTGAAGGGGACGTGAGCAGGTTCACTTCTTGCTCTTGATGACCGCCTCCATCACGCTCTTGGCGATAGGCGCGGCGAGGCCGCCACCGGAGATGTCGTCGCGGACCGCGTTCTGGTCCTCCACCACGACGGCCACGGCCACCGGGGCGCTGCCGTCGTCGAGCTTGGCGTAGGAGATGAACCACGCGTAGGGGTTCTCGCTGTTGTCCACACCGTGCTGGGCGGTACCGGTCTTGCCGCCCACCTTCACGCCGCTGATCCGAGCGTTCTTGCCGGTGCCGTCCTCGACGACCGTCTCCATCATCGACTGGAGCTTCTGAGCGTTCTCCGCCGACAGCGGCTTGCTCATCTCCTCCGGGTCGGTCTTCTCGATGGCGTCGAGGTTGTTGGTCTGGAGCTCGTCGACCATGTACGGCTTCATCAGCGTGCCGTTGTTGGCGACGGCCGAGGCGACCATGGCCATCTGGAGCGGCGTCGCGGCGGTGTTGAACTGGCCGATGGAGGACAGGGCCGTCTGCGAGGGGTTCATGTCGTCGGAGAAGACCGACGCGCTGGTGCGGGTCGGGGTGAACTGCTCCTCGGTGAAGCCGAACTTCTTGGCCGTCTCCAGCATCTTGTCGTTGCCGAGGTCGGAGCCGACCTTGCCGAAGACGGTGTTGCAGGAGAACTTGAGGGCGACCCGCAGCGTCGCGTTCTTGCAGGGGATGGTGCCCTCGTTCGGCAGCTTGGTGGTGGTGCCTTCCATGACCCACGGGTCCGGCGAGTCCGTCTTCGCGTCGGCGTCCGTGTACAGCCCGTGCTCCAGCGCCGCGGCCGCGGTGACGACCTTGAAGGTCGAGCCGGGCGGGTAGACCTCACGCAGCGCCCGGTTGAGCATCGGGTCGTCGGGGTTGTTCTTCTTCTGGAGCGCCGTCCACGCCTTGGAGTCGGTCGTGGTGGAGTTGCCGGCGAAGGACGAGGGGTCGTACGACGGGAAGGACGCCAGCGCCAGGATCTTGCCGGTGGACGGCTCCAGGGCCACGACCGCGCCCTTGCCCCGGTCCTTCAGACCTTCGTACGCGGCCTTCTGCGCGGCGGCGTTGAGGGTGGTCACCACATTGCCGCCCTCCCTCTCCTTGCCCGTGAGCATGTCGAGGGTGTTGCGGAAGAACAGCCGGTCGTCGTTGCCGGTGAGGATGCCGTCCTCGATGGACTCCAGCTGGTTGGCGCCGAAGGCCTGCGAGGCGTAGCCGGTGACGGGCGCCCACATGGGGCCGTCCTTGTACGTGCGCTTGAACTTGAAGTCGCCCGACGTCGTCTCCGTGTGCCCGGTGATCGGGTTGCCACCGACGATGATGTCGCCGCGAGGCGCGGAATAGCGGGCGATGAGGACGCGACGGTTGTCGGGGTCCTCCCTCAGGGTGTCGGCCTTGGCGTACTGCAGCCAGTTGTCCCGTATGAGCAGCGTGAGGATCAGCAGCCCGCAGAAGATGGCGATCCGGCGCAGGGGCTTGTTCACGGGCGGACCACCTGGGTCATCTCGGCGTCGGGGTTGGGGGCAGGAGCGGGCGCCGGGCGGCGAGCGGTGTCGCTGATGCGGAGCAGGATGCCGACCAGGGCCCAGTTGGCGATCACGGAGGAACCTCCGGACGCCAGGAACGGCATCGTCATACCGGTCAGCGGGATCAGGCCCATGACGCCACCGGCGACCACGAAGACCTGGAGCGCGAAGGCGCCGGAGAGGCCGACGGCCAGCAGCTTGCCGAACGGGTCACGGGCGGCCAGGGCGGTGCGCACGCCGCGCTCCACGAGCAGGGCGTAGATCAGCAGGAGCGCCATGACGCCGGCCAGGCCCAGCTCTTCGCCGAAGGTGGCGAGGATGAAGTCGGAGTTGGCTGCGAACCGGATGAGCTCGGAGTGGCCCTGACCCCAACCGGTGCCGAGGGTGCCGCCGGATCCGAACGCCCACAGTGCCTGCATGGCCTGCTCGGAATGGCCGCCCACGCCTTGCCGGCTGAGGGTGTACTCGCGCATCGGGTCGAGCCAGGCGTCCACGCGCTGCTGGATGTGCGGCTCGAAAGAGGCCACGCCGACGGCGCCGACCGCGGACATCAGCAGACCGAAGACGATCCAGCTGGTCCGCTCGGTGGCGACGTACAGCATGATGACGAACATTCCGAAGAACAGCAGCGACGTACCGAGGTCGGTCTCGAAGACCAGGATCAGGATCGAGATCGCCCAGACGACGAGGATCGGCCCGAGGTCGCGGCCGCGCGGCAGGTACAGGCCCATGAAGCGGCGGCTGGCGAGGGCGAGAGCGTCGCGCTTGACCATCAGGTAGCCGGCGAAGAAGACCGCGAGCACGATCTTCGCGAACTCACCGGGCTGGATGGAGAATCCGGCGACCGAGATCCAGATCTTGGCGCCGTAGAGGTTCTTGCCGAGTCCCGGCACCAGCGGCAGAAGCAGCAGGAACAGCGCGCCGACCATGGAGATGTAGGTGTAGCGCTGCAGGACCCGGTGGTCCTTGAGGAAGATCAGCACCACGACGAACAGCGCGATGCCCAACGCCGTGTACATCAGCTGTCGAGGTGCGGCGGAGCCGGCCTGCCCGATCTGCTGGAGCAGCTTGGACTGGTCGAGTCGCCAGATGGCGACGAGTCCGAGTCCGTTCAGCAGCGTCGCGAGCGGCAGCAGCAACGGGTCCGCGTACGGCGCGAACTTTCGTACGGCGAGGTGGCCGATCCCGGCCAGGAGGCCGAGCCCGAGGCCGTAGCCGAGCAGGCCGGCCGGTACCTCGTCATTGATCGCCAAGCCCACGTTGGCGTAGGCGAACACCGGGATGACGACCGCGAAGATCAGCAACGCGAGCTCGGTGTTGCGCCTGCTCGGCGCGCCGATCGCGCCGATCGTGGAAGTGTGATGCGTCGGCGAGTTCGTAGTACTGCTCATGGTGTGACGGGGCCTCTCGCGGCTTGCCTACTGCGTACCGCAGTTCGAAACGACCTTCTGCTCTTCCTCCGAGAGTGTGGGGCCGGGGCTTGGCGTCGCAGTCGGTGTCGGGGAGGTGGACGGGGGCGGGGACTTGGTCGACGCCGAGGGATTCGGTGTCGGTGTCGCCTTGGACGTAAGAGAGGTACGGGTGGTTCCCGTGGTACCTCCGGCCTCGCCCTCACCGGTCTTGGCGTTCTGCTCGCTCTGGGCGGCCTGCTGTGCGGCACGCTTCTTGCACGCGGTGGCCTGGAGCTGGAGTTCGTCGATCTTCGCCTGGGCGTCCTTCAGACCGCCCTCGGCGATGGTCGCCTCGACGAGCTTCTGCTGGTAGGGCGGCAGGTACTTGAGTTCGATCTCGGGGTGATCCTTCTCCACCTTCGAGAGCGAGACCCAGGCCAGGTCCTGGCTGATCCCGCGGTACAGGGCGACGTGTTCCTCGTTCGTGCCGACGTAGTACTGCGTCTGCGTCCAGCGCCAGCCGCCGTACATCCCGCCGCCGATGACGGCGAGCGCGAGGACCGAGTAGAAGGATCTCTTCAGCCACTTGCGGCCCTTGCGGGGCTTGACGAAGTCGTCGTCGGTGTAGTCCCCGAAGCCGCCCGCCGGGGCGTACCCGGTGGTGTCGCCGGAGCCGGGCGGGCCGAACTCGCCGCCCCCGCCGCCCTGGCCGGGCACCTGGCGGCCGAGCCCGGAGGCGCGTCCGGCCGGGGTCTGCATGATGCCGTTGTCGTGCAGGTGGTGCGGTTGGTTCTCGGCGACCGCGCCGACCACGACCGGGGTGTCGGACAGCTGCCCGGCGAGCGTGTCGCCGGTGTCCAGGTCGAGGACGTCCGCGACGATCACCGTGATGTTGTCCGGGCCGCCCCCGCGCAGCGCGAGCTGGATGAGCTCCTGCACGGTCTCCTGCGGGCCCTGGTAGCTGGCGAGGGTGTCCTCCAGGGTCTGGTGGGACACGACGCCGGACAGGCCGTCGGAGCAGATCAAGTACCGGTCGCCGGCGCGGACTTCACGGATCGACAGGTCGGGCTCGACATGGTCGCCGCTGCCCAGCGCGCGCATCAGCAGCGAGCGCTGCGGATGCGTGGTCGCCTCCTCCTCGGTGATGCGGCCCTCGTCGACGAGCCGCTGCACCCAGGTGTGGTCCTGCGTGATCTGAGTGAGGACGCCGTCGCGCAGCAGGTAGGCGCGCGAGTCGCCGACGTGCACGAGGCCGAGGCGCTGACCGGTCCACAGCAGGGCGGTGAGCGTGGTGCCCATGCCCTCGAGCTGGGGGTCCTCCTCGACCATCGAGCGCAGCTGGTCGTTGGCGCGCTGCACGGCCGTGCCGAGCGAGGTGAGGATGTCCGAGCCGGGGACGTCGTCGTCGAGGGCGACGATGGTGGAGATCGCCTCGGAGGAGGCGACCTCGCCCGCGGCCGCGCCGCCCATGCCGTCGGCGATGGCGAGCAGGCGGGGTCCGGCGTATCCGGAGTCCTCGTTGCCCTCCCGGATCATGCCTTTGTGCGATCCGGCGGCGAAGCGCAGTGACAGACTCATGCGCACCTCGCCCGTCGGCTCCGGGTACATCCGCACGGTGCCCACCCTCCGGTCGGGAGCGCGCCGGGGCCCTTGGTGTGGGCCACCGCTGCGTGCTCGCTCCGCTCGCTCATTGTCGTACTACTTCCGCAGCTCGATGACGGTCTTGCCGATGCGGATCGGCGCGCCCAGCGGAATCGGTGTCGGGGTCGTGAGCCGCGTTCGGTCGAGGTACGTGCCGTTGGTGGAGCCCAGGTCCTCGACGATCCACTGGCCGTCGCGGTCCGGGTAGATCCTGGCATGCCTGCTGGAGGCGTAGTCGTCGTCCAGCACGATCGTGCTGTCGTGCGCGCGGCCCAGGGTGATGGTCTGGCCCTGCAGCGCGACGGTGGTGCCGGTCAGGGTGCCCTCGGACACGACCAGCTTCGAGGGAGCGTTACGGCGCTGCCGGCCGCCGCCGCCCTGCTGGCCGCGCTGCTGCGGAGGCGCCGCGGCCTGCCTGGCGGCCTGCTGCTGCCGTCCGGCCTCCCGCCTGGACCCGCGCTGGGTGACACGCGTACCGAACAGGTCGCTGCGGATGACCTGCACGGCCACGATCACGAACAGCCACAGTACGGCCAGGAAACCCAGCCGCATGACCGTGAGGGTCAGCTCTGACATTGCCCCCGCTTCACCCTTCGGCTTGCCGGTAAATGATGGTGCTGCTGCCCACGACGATCCGCGAGCCGTCGCGGAGCGTAGCGCGGGTGGTGTGCTGCCCGTCCACCACGATGCCGTTGGTGGACCCGAGATCCTGGATCGTCGAGGGCGTTCCGGTCCGGATCTCGCAGTGCCGGCGGGAGACGCCGGGGTCGTCGATCCGCACGTCGGCATCGGTGCTGCGACCCAGCACGAGCGTGGCGCGGGAGATCTGATGGCGGGTGCCGTTGATCTCGATCCAGTAGCGGGTGCGGCCGCCGGCCGCGGGTGCGGCGGGAGGACGCTGACCGCCCGCGGGCTGCGGGTAGCCGTAGCCGCCGGGACGCCCACCGGGCGGCGACGGCGGCATGGGCGGGGCTCCCGCGGGCGCGGCGGGCTGCGGGTAGCCGTAGCCGCCCTGGGCGCCGCCGGGCCGCCCGGGCGGGGCGGCGGGTGCGGGGGCCTGCTGGCCCTGCTGATCGGTGGAGCCGGCGAGCGTACGGCTGCGCACGCGGTACAGGCCGGTGTCGAGATCGTCGGCCTTCTCCAGGTGCACCTTGATCGGGCCCATGAAGGTGTAGCGCTGCTGCTTGGCGTAGTCGCGGACCATGCCAGCGAGCTCGTCGCCGAGCTGGCCCGAGTAGGGGCTCAGCCGCTCGAAGTCCGGCGTGCTCAGCTCCACGATGAAGTCATTGGGTACGACGGTCCGGTCGCGGTTCCAGATCGTCGCGTTGTTGTCGCACTCGCGCTGAAGCGCGCCGGCGATCTCCACGGGCTGGACCTCGGACTTGAACACCTTGGCGAAGGTGCCGTTGACCAGACCTTCGAGACGCTGCTCGAACTTCTTCAGGACTCCCATGGGGCACCTCCTCCGTAGCCTGCTTGGTCCTGCATCCCGCCGGGCGGGCACTGCCTTACCTGGTACTGCTTACTGATCGTATCCACGCGCCGGTAAATCGGCTGGTTCCCCCTGTCGGCCCGGTCGACGGGTGTCGACGCCCTCGAAGTTCCCTCCGGAGCTCCCCTTCGAACTCTTCGAGGACACAGTCTTCCCATGGATCGTAGAGGCGGCCGCAAACCAGTGTCCCGCACCTGACTGTGGACCCCGACCGGCTTCTGGGGAGATGCCCAGGACCGGTACGAGGTTGATACGTGAACATGTACTCCCTGATACGGAGCGCGGGGAGCCGCGGATCGGTCACCGTGCCGGGGCCTTCGGCGACTGCGCTGGTGGGCGCCCGCACCGGCCCGGGCGGGCGGCTGCCTGCGGATAAGGGATGTGAACCCACCCTGGCCGCCGTGCTAATGTTCTGGGTGTCGGAAGGCGCCGGACCGCAAGCGAAGGCCCCGAGGACACACCCAATGCGCGGGTGGCGGAATAGGCAGACGCGCTGGATTCAGGTTCCAGTGCCCGCAAGGGCGTGGGGGTTCAACTCCCCCCTCGCGCACTCTCGAAGAGGCGGCATCGTCAACACGATGCCGCCTCTTCTGTTGTGTTCGCCACGTTGTGCTGTCCACCACCCTCGGGGCAGGGCGCCTTGGCGCCGTGACCTGTGATGAAGCTCTCAGGTCACGGCACGGGCCGAGTGCCGGGTCGGTGGCTCAGCCCGCCGCGACGACCGTGGCGAGCGTCACGGCGGCGGGCAGGGCCTGGACGAAGAGGATGCGGCGGTTGGCGGTGGCCGCGCCGTAGACGCCGGCGACGACCATGCAGGACAGGAAGAAGATCTGGACCTGGCGACCGGTCGGGTCGTCGGCGATCAGCCCCCAGACCAGGCCCGCGGCCAGGAAGCCGTTGTAGAGGCCCTGGTTCGCGGCCAGCGGCGCGGTGGCGCGGGCCATTTCGGCATCGAAGCCGGAGAGACCGCGGCCCGGGCCGCGCTGCCACAGGAACATCTCCAGCACCAGGATGTAGGCGTGCAGCAGCGCCATGAGGGCGACGAGGACGACTGAGATCGCATGCATGCGGTGATTGTGCCGGGGGGTTCGGGGGTGGGTGGGGGCGGGGCTGACGGGGCGTGGAGCCGGGGCCGGTGCGGGGCGGCGGTGGCTCCCCGGTAGGCGCGTCCTCGTAGGGGATGGGGGAGGCGTCGAGGCCGACCGGCCGCTACGCGTGCGTGGAGCCCCGCTGTGGCTTGCGGGGCTCCACGCGTGTGTGCGGCCGTCGGAGCCGCTGGTGTGGTCGGCGGAGCGGGCCGGTGCGCTCGGTGGATCAGCCCGTCGGTGTTACGCCGCGAGCTTCTGGGCCAGCTGCTTGGCCTTGGTGGTGGCCTCGTCGAGGGCGCGCTCACGGGAGGCCTCGAACAGGGGGACCAGCTCGGCCATCGCGGGGTTGGCCGGGGCCATCGTCAGCTCCGGGACGATGAAGTCGAGGTCGGCGCCGAGGAAGTCGGCCAGGATCGCCGACAGGTAGTTCTGCACGTACTCGTAGCCCTCGCGCGGGGTGCCCGGACCGTACGCGCCGCCGCGGCTGGCGACGACGGTGACCGGGGTGCCCTTGATCGACTGGGCGTCGCCCGCGGTACGGCCCATCAGCACCACGTTGTCCAGGTAGGCCTTCAGGGTCGACGGGATCGTCAGGTTGTACATCGGGGCGCCGATCAGCACGGCGTCCGCGCTCTCCAGCTCCTCGATCAGCTTCACGCGCTCGGCGAAGGCGGCCGCCTGCTCCGGGGTGTGCGTCGCCGGATCGGAGAAGCCCGCCGTGTGGGAGTGGGCGTCGATGTGGGGCACCGGCTGAGCGGCGAGGTCGCGGTGGATCACCGTGCCCTCGGGGTGCTGCTCCTGCCAGATACGCCGGAAGGTGTCGGTGACGGCACGGGAGGAGGAGGCGCCGGTCGAGAAGACCGAGGAGTCGATGTGCAGGAGCGTGGCCATGGGGGTCTCCAGGAAGGACGGGAGCGGACAGGGGGAATCCGTGCACAGGGACGTATCTGTCCGCAGGAACTGAAAGTTCGTACTCGACTATGGATAACACAGTCACTTACTTTTTTTCATCCCCGTACCGCAGGGCAGTACCCTGAAGGGCATGGCGGGTGAGCAGAGTCACGACGTGGCGCAGTGCAAGCGGGTCGACGAGGGGATCAGCCGCGTCTTCCAGCTGCTCGGAAAGCGCTGGACCGGCCCGATCGTGTCCGTCCTGACCTCGGGCCCCGCCTACTTCGTCGCCCTGCGCCGGGCGATCCCGGGCATCAGCGAGCGCATGCTCTCAGACCGACTCACCGAGCTCGCCGCGGCGGGACTGGTGGTGCGTGAGGTCTACGAGGGGCCGCCGCTGCGGGTGGTGTACCGGCTGACGGAGTCGGGGGCGGCGCTGGAGCCCGCGCTGGCCGAGTTGGGCGGGTGGGCGAAGAAGTACCTGGGGGACGGGGAGCGGCCGGAGGGCTGCTGAAGGTCATTGCCGGGGGGAAGGGAGTGGGGCACGCCCTGCCGTGGCTGAACCCCGCCGCCGGCCACACGCCCCTGCAAGCCACTTTGCTTTCGCCCGCCACCCACCCTTGCGGGCTCAGGCCCCCTCGGCCGCCCGCCCCCGTCGGCAGTAGGCGGACACCGGCACCGCCAAGCGGGTTTTCCACATCTGCGGAGTTGTCCACAGGGTCTGACGCGTTCCGGCCACCGGTTGTAACGTCGGCACGAGTTGATGTTCGTGCGTGAGCGGGGGAGGCGGTCGGTATGACCGAGGTCGGTGCCGAGGCTGTGGCGGCGGAGGCGGCTGCGGCGACGTCGGAGTCCGGGGAGCGCACGGCGTCCGCGGCGCGTCGGCTGCCGCGCGTCCAGGGGTTCGCCGAGTGGCCCGGCGGCGGATCGCCGAAGGAGGAGGGCAAGGAGCTGCGCAAGCGGGTACCGCGCGCCGAGCACGCGGTGTTCGACCTGGACGACTCCCGCCCCGGCGCCGTGGCCGCCGTCGAGGAGTCCAACCTCGGCCGGCTCACCGACCTCACCCCGATAAGGGTCGGCAGGATGGCGGCGACGCCCTTCGCGTTCCTGCGCGGCTCGGCCGGGCTCATGGCCTACGACCTCGCGCGCACCCCCATGACCCGGATCCGCGCCCAGATCTGCGGCGACGCGCACGCGGCGAACTTCGGCCTGTACGCCGACGCCCGCGGCGGCCTGGTCATCGACCTGAACGACTTCGACGAGACGCTGTACGGCCCCTGGGAGTGGGACCTCAAGCGGCTCGCCACGTCGCTCGTGCTCGCGGGCCGGGAGGCCGGCGCCGACGAGGACAAGTGCCGCAAGGCCGCGCACGACACCGTCGGTTCCTACCGGCGCACCATGCGGCTGCTGGCCAAGCTCCCGGTGCTGGACGCGTGGAACGCGATCGCGGACGAGGAGCTCGTCTCCCACACCGACGCCCATGACCTGCTCGGCACACTGGAGCGGGTCGCGGAGAAGGCGCGGGCCAACACCAGCGGCCGCTTCGCCGCGAAGTCGACTGCGCCGACCGAGGACGGCGGGCGCAGCTTCGTCGACGCTCCGCCGGTGCTGCGCCGGGTGCCGGACGAGGAGGCGGCAGCGGTGGCCGCGTCCCTGGAGAGCTACGTCACGACCCTCTCCGAGGACCGCCACCCACTGCTGTCCCGGCACGCGGTGCACGACGTGGCGTTCCGCGTGGTCGGTACCGGCAGCGTGGGCACCCGCTCCTACGTGGTCCTGCTGCTGGACCACCGCGGCGAGCCGCTGGTCCTTCAGGTGAAGGAGGCCCGCCCCTCCGCCCTGGTCCCGCACCTGGTGACGGCCGGCTTCGAGGCGCCCGGCACGGACCACGAGGGGCGGCGCGTGGTCCTCGGCCAGAAGCGCATGCAGGTCGTCAGCGACATCCTGCTCGGCTGGACGACGGTCGACGGACTCCCCTTCCAGGTCCGCCAGTTCCGCAACCGCAAGGGCAGCGTCGACCCGGCCGCGCTGGCCGCCGACCAGATAGACGACTACGCCCGCATGACCGGCGCCCTCCTGGCCCGCGCCCACTCCCACAGCGCCGACCCCCGCCTGATCGCGGGCTACTGCGGCAAGAACGAGGAACTGGACGAGGCGATCGCCGAGTTCGCCGTCGCCTACGCCGACCGCACGGAGGCGGACCACGCCGAACTCGTGACGGCGGTGCGGGACGGGCGGATCGCGGCGGAGATGGGCGTATGACGAAAGCCTCCGGTGTGTGAGGACGCCGCCCGGCGTGTGACGGCCGGCTGGGGCATGGGGCCGAGGCCGCCCGGTGTGGACGGACACTTTGGGGCAGGGTCGAGGCCGCCCGGCGGGTGACGGACGCTTCCCCGCGGGTGACCGACGCCGCCCGGCCTACGCCGCACGTCCAGCGGCCGGTGACGGATGCTGCCCTGCCCGTCACGCTCGCCTCCCCCGAGGCAACGGCCGGCGTAAGGGTCCGCGCCCCCGGCCCGGCGTCCGTGGCGACGCCGGTGTTCGAAGGGCCGGGCCCGGTGTGGCCTACGCTGGGCGGGTGATGACGCCGGAAGCTGAGCAGTCCCAGGCCGAGCCCGCTGGTGAGGGGGCGCCGAACGGTGCCGAGGTGCCCGTCGGCGGAGTCGAGCAGGGTGGTGAGGCGCGGGTGACAGCCGCCGAGACGGCAGAAACAGCCGCGGAGTCGCCAGGGGAAGCCCAGCAGTCGGCCGACGAAGCTGTGGAGCCGGCCGGAGGAGCTGCGGATTCGGCCGATGAGGCGGTGGAGTCGGCTGAAGGAGCCGTGGAGTCGGCCGATGAAGCGGTGGCGGCCGTCGACGAAGCAGTGGCTGCCGCAGAGGATGCCGCGGCTGTGGAGGAACCGGCCGAGCGGCCCGAGGCGCGGTTGGAGCGGGCCGTGCGGGCCGCCGAGCAGGCGCTGATCGAGTACGAGATCGCGGTGGAGACCTTCCGGGTCGAGGTGGACAACTTCTCCCGGCTGCACCACCAGAAGCTCGGCCCGATGTACACCCGCCTCGACGAGCTGGACGCCCGGATCGCCGAGGCCGTGGCCGCCCGTACCGGTGACCCCGAGGACATCCGCAAGGCCGACGAGGCCCGTGCCCGGGTGATGCCGATGCCCGGCGTCGAGGAGCTGTTCCACGGCTGGATGGACGGCAACGGGCTGTTCCCGGAGGCCGCGGCGATGCTCACGGATCAGCCGGTACGGCCCCCGCAGCGGGTGCGCCCCAGCGACGAGGCCCGCAAGCTCTACCGCGAGCTGGCCCGCAAGGCCCACCCCGACCTCGCGCAGGAGGAAGCCGAGGGGGCCAGGCGCGAGGAGTTCATCACCCGCGTCAACGCCGCCTATGCCCGTGGCGACGAGGTGCTGCTTCGGGAGCTGGCCGAGGAGTGGGCCGCGGGGCCCGCGCCCAAGGAGCAGGGCCCGACTCCCAGCGAGGAGCTCTACGCCCGCCTCGAATGGCTGGCCCAGCGCAAGGAGATGCTCACGCTGGTCGCGAAGGACCTGGAGGAGAGCGCGATCGGCGCGATGCTCCGCCTGGCCCCGGACGACCCGGACCGTCTTCTCGACGAGATCGCCGAGCAGTTGCTGGCCCAGGTCGAGGCGCGGGAAGCGGAGCTGGCGGCATTGCTCGGCTAGCCGCCGGGTGACCCGTGCCCGTCAGGTAGCGTCGGAGTCATGAATTTCGGATCTGCGGTGCCCACCGTCGAGGTCACCGACCTCAAGGACGACGACTTCCTTCTGGACGTCCGTGAGGACGACGAATGGCGGGCGGGCCATGCCGATGGCGCACTGCACATTCCCATCAGCGAGTTCGTGGCCCGCTACGGCGAGCTGACCGAGGCCGCCCCGCAGGACGGCCGGGTCAACGTGATCTGCCGCTCCGGCGGCCGCTCGGCGCAGGTCGCGATGTACCTGGTCCAGCAGGGCATCGACGCCGTGAACGTCGACGGCGGCATGCAGGTGTGGGCGGCGGCCGGACGCCCCGTCGTGAACAACGAGGGCCAGCCCGGCTTCGTGCTCTAGGGCGCCCGGCTCAGTGATGTCGGGCGCCTGGCTCCGTGCTGTAGGGCGCCCGGCTTCCGCGGCGCGGGGCATCCGGCTCCCGCCCGTCAGCCCAGCGGATGCGCCGCCAGCAGATCTCCCAGGGCCTCCTCGTGTGCCGCTGCCGGGCCGAGTGTCAGTTCCAGGTGCTTGGCCCAGGCGTGGTACCGGTGCAGCGGGTAGTCGACGTCGGCGCCGAAGCCGCCGTGCAGATGCTGGGCGGTCTGCACGATCCGGCGTACGCCCTCCGAGGCCCAGATCTTGGCCACGGCCACGTCCCCGGAGGCCGGCAGTGCCCCCGATGCCCCCGAGGTGATCCGCCAGGCGGCCATCCACAGGGTGGCCTCCATCGCGCGCAGGTCGATGTAGCGGTCGGCGGACTGCACCGCGACCGCCTGGAACGTGGCGATGGGATGCCCGAACTGCTCCCGCTTGCTCGCGTACTCGGACGTCATCCCCAGCACCCGCTCCCCCAGCCCGAGCGCCAGCGCACACGTCCCCGTGGCCAGCAGCTCGCGCAGCCACTCCCACGCCCCCTCGGTGTCGATGACGTCCCGCGCCGTCAGCCGCACCGACTCCAGCCGCAGCTCCCCCAGCCGTTCCCCGCTGGTCGAGAACTGCTCGGCGAGCGAGACCCCCTCCGTATCGCGCGGCACCAGCGCGAGGACGGTCAGATCGGCGTCCGTACGGGCCGGCACGGCGACGAGATCGGCGTCGTACGCCCAGGCCACCGCGGTCTGCACCCCGTCAAGCACCCACCCGGAGCCGTCCCGTCGGGCGGTGGTGGCGAGCTCGGCCGGGTCATGGCCGGTGCGGCCGTGCGCGGCGACCGTCAGCACCAGCTCTCCGCGCCCGGCGCGGGCCAGCAGGTCGGCCCTCAGCTCCGGGCCGCCGTACGCCTGGACGGCGGCCATCGCGGCGCTGCTCTCCAGCAGGGGCACCCTGGCCAGCACCTTCGCCGATTCGCGCAGGACCTGGCACAGCGCGACGGCGTCGAGGCCCGCGCCGCCGTACTCCTCGGTGAGGAGCAGGCTCAGCAGGTCCGCGTCGGCGAGCCGGTCCCACAGGGGGCGGTCGAAGGTGTCGGCGACGGCGCCCGGGGTGAGCGCGGGAGAGGGCACGGCGTCCGGCGCGACCCCGGCGAACACTCCGCGCGCCGCCTCGGCCGCCGCCTGCTGCTCCTCGGTGAAGGTGAAGTCCACGGTCCCTGCCCTTCCACACCCACGGCGATCTGACGGTGCGTCAAGATAGAACAGGTTCTAGAAGAAGGGAATGGTCCCGTCGGCACCCCCGTAAGGTGTGGGCAACATCGGTCCGGCAGGGGCTGTGCCCGGCGGGTCGGCCTGAGTACCGTTCCCGTGCGAGCGCTGAGGCAGGACGGACCGGAATCGGGAATCGGGGCAGGATGGACGCGTACGACGCAGGCTCGGCCGCCCGGCACGGGCCGGACCGGGAGCCGCACCCGGTGCCGCCGCCCGCCCCGCCCGCCGAACCGTCGCTCGCCGTCCCGCCGCCGCCCGCGCTCGAACCCGAGGCCCGCGCCGGTGTGGCCGCCCTCTCGCTGCGGTACCAGATCGTCGCCGCGCTCGCCGTCGCGGTGGTGGCGATCGTCGTCTGTGTCCACACGGGGATGGTCTTCCTGCACGTCGCGCCGTCGAACACGGTCACCAAGAAACACGGCGGGGCGATCGACGACTGGATATACCCGGAGTTCGAGCAGAACTGGAAGCTGTTCGCCCCCAACCCGCTCCAGCAGAACATCGCGGTGCAGGTCAGGGCCCAGGTCGGCACAGGCGGCGACGGCACGCGCACGACCGGCTGGTACGACCTGTCCGCCCAGGACGGCGAGGCCATCGACGGCAATCTCCTGCCCAGCCACACCCAGCAGAACGAGCTGCGCCGGGCCTGGGACTTCTTCGTCGCCACGCACGACACCGAGAACCGGCCGGTGGGCCTTCGGGGCGCCCTGTCCGAGACGTATCTGCGGCGCATAGTGGAGCTGCGGCTCGACCGCGCGGACGCGGCAGGCGAGGGCGGCGTCGTCGAGCGCGTCCAGGTCCGCTCGCGCACCACCAACGTGCCCCCGCCGAAGTGGAGCCAGGAGCAGATCTCGGACAAGCCGAGCTACCGGGTGCTGCCCTGGTGGTCGGTGCCCGAGGACCGGGCCGCCGCCGACGCCGCCGGCATCGGCGCGGGAGGCACCCGGTGAACCGCTTCGCCCTCGCGGTCTCCTCCGCCATCGCCCGCGTGACGGAGTCCGCCCTCGGCCCGTATCAGACGGCCGTGATCCGTATCGGCTTCAGCGCGACCTGGCTGCTGTTCCTGCTGCGCGAGTTCCCGCACCGCCAGGAGCTGTACGGCCCCGACGGGCCCTGGGACTTCGACCTCGCCCAGCAGCTGATCGGGACGAACGGCTCCTTCACCGCGCTGATGTGGTTCCGCGGCGGGATCTGGTTCGAGACGGTGTACCTCTTCGCCGTCCTGACGGCTGTGCTGCTGCTGGCCGGCTGGCGCACCCGGGCGATGTCCGTGCTGTTCATGGTGGGCGTGCTCTCGCTCCAGAACCGGTCCATCTTCATGGGCGACGGCGGCGACAACGTCCTGCACCTGATGTGCGTCTACCTCGTCTTCACGCGCTGCGGTCAGGTCTGGTCGCTGGACGAGCGCCGGGCACGGCGCGCGCGTGAGGCACGCGCGAGTGGTGCGCGCGTGGCGCCGGACCGGGTGGGTCCGGCCCTGTGGAGCGTGTTCGGGTTCGTGCTGGTCGCGGTGACCGCGGCGGGCCGGCTCGACGGCGACCTGACCGTGCCGTTGATCCTGTGGATCAGCTGGCTGGCCCCGGCCGTGTGGTGGATCGTGGGCCGCCGCGCGCGGTCCGCCGAGCCCCGCATCCTGCTGGACGTCATCGGCAACGTCGTGCACAACGGCGCCCTGCTGGTGATCATGGCCGAGGCGTGTCTGATCTACGCCACCGCCGGCTGGTACAAGATCCAGGGTTCGCGCTGGCAGGACGGCACCGCCGTCTACTACCCGCTGCACCTCGACTACTTCTCGCCCTGGCCCGCGCTCGCCGACGTGCTGTCGTCCAGCGGCACCATGGTCATGCTGATCACCTACGGCACGGTCGTCGTGCAGGTCGCCTTCCCGTTCACGCTGTTCAACCGGCGGGTCAAGAACGTCCTGCTCGCGGCGATGATCACCGAGCACGCCGTGATCGCGGTCGTGCTCGGCCTGCCGTTCTTCTCCCTGGCGATGATCGCGGCGGACGCGGTGTTCCTGCCGACGTCGTTCCTGCGCCGGCTGGGCGATCTGGCCGCACGCGCGCGTGGCCGGCTGGCCGGGCTGGTGCGGCGCGGCGACTACCCGGTCAAGCCCCCGGCCCCGCGTAGCCCGGAGAACCCCGAGCAGGCGCACGTAGGCTCTTCGGCATGACCCTGGCCTCCTGGAACCGGCTCGCCGAGACCTCCGTCCTGCTCGACGGCTTCCACGCCCTCAAGCACGCCGTGCGCTTCGGCGCCGAGGTCCCGGTCGCGGTCGCCGTGGACCGGGAGGCCGCGCTGGCGCTCGCCGACGAGCTGGCGCCGGACGTACGGGACGCCCTGGACGCGCTCCTGACCGAGGTCCCGGAGTCGACGTACAAGTCCCTGGTGCCGCGCCCGCACCCCACGGCGGTGGCCGCCCTGGCGGTACGGCCGTCACGCGCCGCCGGCCTCGGCAGGCTGGCGCACACCCCGCGCACCGCCCCGGTCGTGGTCCTCGACAACCCCCGCAACCTCGGCAACGCGGGCGCCGTGATCCGTCTGGCCGCCGGTTTCGGGGTGACCGGAGTGGTCACCACCGGCACCCTCGACCCCTGGCACCCCACGGTCGTGCGCGGCGGTGCGGGACTGCACTTCGCGACGGTCGTGGAGCGGCTGGCGGTGCCGGAGCTGCCCCCGGGCCCGCTGTTCGCCCTCGACCCCGAGGGCGACGACATCCGGGGCGTGAAGCTCCCGGACGACGCCGTCCTCGCCTTCGGGTCGGAGCGCAGCGGCCTGTCGGCCGAACTGCGTGCGCGCACCGACCACTTGCTGTCCCTGCCGATGCGCCCCCAGGTCTCCAGCTACAACCTGGCGACGAGCGTCGCGATGACGCTGTACCACTGGAGTCTCACCGGGGGCGCCGCGCGGGCCTAGGCCTCCCGGCGCACCTCGACGACGCGGAACCGGTTGGCGACGAACGCCCCGTCGCACAGCGCGGAGTTGGCCGCCGGGTTGCCGCCCGACCCGTGGAAGTCGGAGAACGCGGCCGTCTGGTTGACGTACACGCCGCCCGTGAGGTTCAGCGACAGCTGGGCCGCCTCCTCCAGGCAGACCTCCTGGATCGCGCCCTCGACCTCGTCGTCGGTGGTGTACGCGCCGACGGTCATCGCGCCCTTCTCGCGCACCGTGCGCCGCAGCAGCTCCACCGCGTCGGCGGCCGAGTCCATCGCCACGGCGAACGACACCGGCCCGAAGCACTCGCTCATGTACGCGGCCTCGTCGTCCGGCTTGGCGCCGTCCAGCTTCACGATCACCGGCGTGCGGACGACCGCGTCCGGGAACTCGGGGTTGGCGATCTCCCGCGAGGCGAGGGCGACTTCGCCGAGCCCGGCAGCCGCCTCCAGGCGGGCCTTGACGTCGGGGTTGACGATCGCGCCGAGCAGCGCGTTCGCGCGGGCGTCGTCGCCGAGCAGGCCGTCGACCGCGCGGGCGAGGTCGGCGACGACCTCGTCGTAGGTCTTGGGGCCCTCGTCGGTGCGGATGCCGTCGCGCGGCACCAGGAGGTTCTGCGGGGTGGTGCACATCTGGCCGCTGTACAGGGACAGCGAGAAGGCCAGGTTGGACAGCATCCCCTTGTAGTCGTCGGTGGAGTCGACGATCACCGTGTTGACGCCGGCCTTCTCCGTGTAGACCTGCGCCTGGCGGGCGTTGGCCTCCAGCCAGTCGCCGAACACGGTCGAGCCGGTGTAGTCGATGATCCGGATCTCGGGGCGGGTCGCCAGGGTCTTGGCGATGCCCTCGCCGGGCCGCTCGGCGGCCAGCGCGACGAGGTTCGCGTCGAAGCCCGCCTCGGCGAGGACCTCGCGCGCGACCTGCACGGTGAGCGCGAGCGGCAGCACCGCGCGCGGGTGCGGCTTGACCAGGACCGGGTTGCCGGTGGCGAGGGAGGCGAACAGGCCCGGGTAGCCGTTCCAGGTCGGGAAGGTGTTGCAGCCGATGAGCAGGGCGGTCCCGCGCGGGACAGGTGTGAACTGCTTGGTCAGCGCGAGCGGGTCGCGCTTGCCCTGCGGCTTGGTCCACTCCGCGGTGTCGGGGGTGCGGACCTGCTCGACGTAGGCGTACGCCACCGCCTCCAGGCCGCGGTCCTGCGCGTGCGGGCCGCCCGCCTGGAACGCCATCATGAACGCCTGGCCGGAGGTGTGCATGACCGCGTGCGCGAACTCGTGCGTCCGGTCGCTGATCCGCTTGAGGATCTCCACACACACCACCGCGCGCATCTCAGCGCCCGCGTCGCGCCACGCGCGCCGGCCGGCCTGCATGGCGGGCAGCAGCGTGTCGATGTCGGCGTGCGGGTATTCGACGCCCAGCTCGATGCCGTACGGGGACGTCTCGCCGCTCACCCAGTCGTCGGTGCCGGGCTGGCCGAGGTCGAGGCGGTTGCCCAGGAGGGCGTCGAAGGCCGCCTTGCCCGCCGCCGCGTCCAGGCTGCCGTTCTCGCCGTAGGCCTTGGGGTGCTCGGGGTGCGGTGACCAGTACGCGCGTGTACGGATTGCTTCCAGCGCCTGGTCGAGGGTGGGCCGGTGCTTGGCGATCAGCTCGTGGGCGGTCAGTTCGGCGGCCATGCGGGACCAACTCCTTGATTCCAGAGCTCTCCGTCGAGCTCATGACCTGGGCAGAAACATGGGCAGGAACAGCCAGACAGAGTTAGAGTAACCGAACGATCGGTCGGTTCAAGGGGGTCCGCCGCATCTGTGGAAAACCCCGTGCGGGAGGATCGCGCACATGACAGCTCTCGACCTCAGCAGCCCCGTGGCCGTCGTCGGCACCGGCACCATGGGCCAGGGCATCGCCCAGGTCGCGTTGGTCGCCGGCCATCCGGTACGGCTGTACGACGCCGTTCCCGGGCGCGCGCAGGCGGCGGCGGACGCGATCGGCGCCCGTCTGGACCGGCTCGTCGCCAAGGACCGCCTCACCGGCGCCGACCGCGACGCGGCACGTGCCCGGCTGCTGCCCGCCGAGTCCCTCGCCGAGCTCGCGGACTGCGCCCTGGTCGTCGAGGCCGTCCTGGAGCGCCTCGACGTCAAGCAGGAGCTGCTGCGCGAGCTGGAGGGCGTCGTCGACGAGGACTGCCTGCTCGCCACCAACACCTCGTCCCTGTCGGTCACGGCCATCGGCGGTGCCCTCGCGAACCCGGGCCGCTTCGTCGGCCTGCACTTCTTCAACCCCGCGCCGCTGCTGCCGCTGGTCGAGGTCGTCTCCGGGTTCGCCACCGACGTCACGTCGGCCACACGCGCGTACGAGACGGCACGGGCCTGGGGCAAGACGCCGGTGGCCTGCGCCGACACCCCCGGCTTCATCGTCAACCGCATCGCCCGGCCCTTCTACGCCGAGGCCTTCGCGGTCTACGAGGCGCAAGGAGCGGATCCGGCCACCATCGACGCGGTGCTGCGCGAGTGCGGCGGCTTCAAGATGGGCGCCTTCGAGCTCACCGACCTGATCGGGCAGGACGTCAACGAGTCCGTCACGCACTCCGTGTGGCAGGCCTTCTTCCACGACGTGCGCTTCACGCCCTCGCTCGCCCAGCGCCGCCTGGTCGAGTCGGGCCGGCTCGGCCGCAAGAGCGGGCACGGCTGGTACGACTACGCGGAGGACGCCGAGCGGGACGAGCCGCACACCGCCGAGAAGCGGCAGCAGCCCGCCTACGTCGTCGCCGAGGGCGACCTTGGCCCCGCCTCCGAGCTCCTTTCGCTGATCCGCGAGGCGGGCATCCCGGTGCGCGAGGAGGAAGAGGACCACGGCACGCGTCTGGTGCTGCCGAGCGGCGGCCAGCTGGCGCTCGCCGACGGCCAGACGTCGGTGGAGTTCCGGGACGTCGTGTACTTCGACCTCGCCTGCGACTACCGCCGTGCCACCCGGATCGCGCTGTCCGCCTCGCAGGACACCGCGCCGCAGACCCTCACCGAGGCCATCGGCCTGTTCCAGGCGCTCGGCAAGGACGTCAGCGTCATCGGCGACGTCCCCGGCATGATCGTCGCCCGCACGGTCGCCCGGATCGTCGACCTGGCGCACGACGCCGTCGCCAAGGGCGTGGCCACCGTGGAGGACATCGACACCGCGATGCGGCTCGGCGTGAACTACCCCATGGGGCCCTTCGAATGGAGCCGCCGCCTGGGCCGCGGCTGGGCCTACGACCTGCTGGACGAGCTGCACGTGCGCGAGCCCTCCGGCCGCTACGCGCCGTCTCTCGCGCTCTACCGCCACGCGTACGCCTCCGACAAGCGGGAGGGCAGCACCTCATGACCACCGCCAAGCGCGACACGTACACCCCGGAGACGCTGCTCTCCGTCGCCGTGCAGGTCTTCAACGAACGCGGCTACGACGGCACCTCCATGGAGCACCTGTCCAGGGCGGCCGGCATCTCCAAGTCGTCGATCTACCACCACGTCACGGGCAAGGAGGAGCTGCTGCGCCGCGCTGTCAGCCGTGCCCTGGACGGGCTCTTCGGCATCCTCGACGAGGAGCACGCGCGCGTGGGGCACGCCGCGGACCGCCTGGAGTACGTCGTCCGGCGCATGGTCGAGGTGCTGATAGCCGAGCTGCCGTACGTGACGCTGCTGCTGCGGGTGCGTGGCAACACCGACACCGAGCGCTGGGCCCTTGAGCGGCGCCGCGACTTCGACCACCAGGTGGCAGCGCTGCTGAAGGCCGCCGCCGCCGAGGGCGAGGTCCGCGGCGATGTCGAGGTCCGCCTGGCCACACGGCTCGTCTTCGGCATGGTCAACTCCATCGTGGAGTGGTACCGCCCGGACGGCCGCGGGATGAACGAACGCGAGGTCGCCGAGACGGTGGTCCGCCTGGTCTTCGGGGGCCTGCGCAGGGCGAGCTGAACCCCGCCCGCGGCGGCTGGGCGTGAGTACGCGCGCGTGGCGGTGACGAGTACGGCCGCGGATGTCACGGCTGGTCGGCGGGTGGGGGCGTCGAGGACGCCCGAGGACGCCCTGGGGTTCCACGGCGGGGTGGTCCACTGGGGGTTCGGTCTGCTCGTGCTCGCCTGGCTGCTGCCGCATCGGCGATCCCTGCGAACCGCGCGCCTGGCGGCGGCTGTGACGGGGCTCGTCTGCGTGCTGCTCCCGCTGGCCCTGATGCTGCTGATCGGCCTGGTGACGGCCTCCGCCTGAGGGGCCGCGGTCGGCTCAGCCCTGGGGCTCCAGGTCCTCCTCCTCGAAGACCAGCAGGGTGCGGGAGCTGAGGACCTCGGGGATGCTCTGGAGGCGGGTGAGGACCAGTTCGCGCAAGGAGCGGTTGTCCGGGGTGTGCACCAGGAGCAGGACGTCGAAGTCGCCGCCCACCAGGGCGATGTGCGAGGCGCCGGGCAGTTGGCGCAGCTGTTCGCGGACCGTGCGCCAGGAGTTCTGGACGATCTTCAGGGTGATGTACGCGGATGTGCCCTGGCCTGCACGTTCGTGGTTGACGCGGGCGCCGAAACCACGGATGACGCCGTCCTCGATGAGGCGGTTGATGCGGGCGTAGGCGTTGGCGCGCGAGACATGGACCCGTTCGGCGACCGAGCGTATGGACGCGCGGCCGTCCGCCTGGAGCATCTGGAGGATGTCCTGATCTATGGCGTCGAGCGGCCGGGCCGGCGGCAGGGGGATTCCGTCGTCCGGGCCTTCGGCCATTTGTTCAGGCGCCATGTCCCCCCACCATCCTTCCGTGGACGTACTGCGTTCATTGGAGGCTGTGGAGAACCGTTTGTCCACAGCCTCGGGGGGCCTGTAGCCAAAATGTGCCAACGACCGAACAATCGGTAGGTGAGGCGCATCACAGGAGCCGCGCCTCCCGTAGCCACTCCCACGAGGAGGTGCCGTCATGACGGTCATGGAGCAGCGAGGCGCGTATCGGCCATCGCCGCCGCCCGCCTGGCAGCCCCGTATGGACCCCGCGCCGCTGCTGCCCGACGCAGAGCCCTACCGCGTCCTCGGGACGGAGGCGGCCGCGAAGGCCGACCCCGACCTGCTGCGCCGGCTCTACGCCGAGCTGGTGCGGGGCCGCAGGTACAACGTGCAGGCGACCGCGCTCACCAAGCAGGGCCGCCTCGCCGTCTACCCGTCCAGCACCGGCCAGGAGGCCTGCGAGGTCGCCGCCGCACTGGCCCTTGAGGAGCGCGACTGGCTCTTCCCGAGCTACCGCGACACCCTCGCGGCCGTCGCACGCGGCGTGGACCCCGTCGACGCCCTGACCCTGCTGCGCGGCGACTGGCACACCGGCTACGACCCGCACGAGCACCGCGTGGCCCCCCTGTGCACGCCGCTCGCCACCCAGCTTCCGCACGCCGTCGGCCTCGCCCACGCCGCCCGCCTCAAGGGCGACGACGTGGTCGCGCTCGCCCTGGTCGGCGACGGCGGCACCAGCGAGGGCGACTTCCACGAGGCGCTGAACTTCGCCGCCGTGTGGCAGGCCCCGGTCGTCTTCCTGGTCCAGAACAACGGCTTCGCCATCTCCGTCCCGCTCGCCAAGCAGACCGCGGCCCCGTCGCTGGCCCACAAGGCCGTCGGCTACGGCATGCCCGGCCGCCTGGTCGACGGCAACGACGCGGCCGCCGTGCACGAGGTCCTCGCCGACGCCGTACGGCAGGCCCGCGCGGGCGGCGGTCCCACCCTGATCGAGGCGATCACCTATCGCATCGACGCCCACACCAACGCCGACGACGCGACCCGCTACCGCGGCGACTCCGAGGTGGAGACCTGGCGCGGGCACGACCCGATCGCGCTCCTGGAGCACGAGCTGACCGAGCGGGGTCTGCTCGACGACGCCGGCAGGCAGGCCGCCCGCGACGCCGCCGAGGCCATGGCCGCCGACCTGCGCGAACGCATGAACCAGGACCCGGTGCTCGACCCGATGGACCTGTTCGACCACGTCTACGCCGAGCCCACCCAGCAACTGCGCGAACAGCGGGCCCAGTTGCAGGCGGAGCTGCACGCCGAGTCCGAGGGGTCGCACCGATGACCACCGTCGCCGTCAAGCCGGCCACCATGGCGCAGGCCCTCACGCGCGCGCTGCGCGACGCCATGGCCGCCGACCCGTCCGTGCACGTCATGGGCGAGGACGTCGGCACCCTCGGTGGCGTCTTCCGCGTCACCGACGGACTCGCCAAGGAGTTCGGCGAGGACCGCTGCACCGACACCCCGCTGGCCGAGGCGGGCATCCTCGGCACGGCCGTCGGCATGGCCATGTACGGGCTGCGCCCGGTCGTCGAGATGCAGTTCGACGCCTTCGCCTACCCGGCGTTCGAGCAGCTGATCTCGCACGTCGCGCGCATGCGCAACCGCACCCGCGGCAGGATGCCGCTCCCGATCACCATCCGGGTGCCCTACGGCGGCGGGATCGGCGGCGTCGAGCACCACAGCGACTCGTCCGAGGCGTACTACATGGCGACTCCGGGGCTCCATGTCGTCACGCCCGCGACCGTCGCCGACGCCTACGGCCTGCTGCGCGCCTCCATCGCCTCCGACGACCCGGTCGTCTTCCTGGAGCCCAAGCGTCTGTACTGGTCGAAGGACTCCTGGAACCCCGAGGACCCGCAGACCGTTGAACCGATCGGCCGTGCGGTGGTGCGGCGCTCCGGCCGGAGCGCCACGCTCATCACGTACGGTCCGTCCGTGCCCGTCTGCCTCGAAGCCGCCGAGGCGGCGCGGGAGGAGGGCTGGGACCTGGAGGTCGTCGACCTGCGCTCGCTGGTGCCGTTCGACGACGACACGGTCACCGCCTCCGTACGGCGGACCGGACGGGCGGTCGTCGTGCACGAGTCGGGCGGGTTCGGCGGACCGGGAGGGGAGATCGCGGCCCGGATCACGGAGCGCTGCTTCCACCACCTGGAGGCGCCGGTGCTGCGTGTGGCCGGGTTCGACATCCCCTATCCGCCGCCGATGGTGGAGCGTCACCACCTGCCCGGCGTGGACCGGATCCTGGACGCCGTGGGGCGTCTGCAGTGGGAGGCCGAGAGCTGATGGCACAGGTGCTCGAGTTCAAGCTCCCCGACCTCGGGGAGGGGCTCACCGAGGCGGAGATCGTGCGCTGGCTGGTCCAGGTCGGCGACGTCGTCGCGATCGACCAGCCGGTCGTCGAGGTCGAGACGGCCAAGGCGATGGTCGAGGTCCCCTGCCCCTACGGCGGCGTCGTCACGGCCCGCTTCGGCGAGGAGGGCACCGAACTGCCCGTTGGGGCGCCGCTGATCACGGTGGCCGTCGGCGCGTCGGCCGGCGACGGCGAGAGCGAGGGCTCCGGGAACGTCCTGGTGGGCTACGGCACCTCCGAGGCACCCGCGCGCCGCAGAAGGGTGCGGCCCGGGGAGCCGGTGTCCGCCAACGGGGACGCCGTCGCCAGGGAAGTGGCGGAGGGACCCGTGCCGGTCATCTCCCCGCTGGTGCGCCGCCTCGCCCGCCAGAACGGCCTGGACCTGCGGGAGCTGCACGGCTCCGGGCCGGACGGGCTGATCCTGCGGGCCGACGTCGAGTACGCGCTGCGGGCCGCCCAGGTGCACGGGCGGACCGTGCAGCCGGTGGCCGAGCCGCGCACCCAGGTGGCACCGCCGGCCCCGGCGCCCGCCGCCGTACCGGCCGCGCCGACCCCCGTCCGCTCCTCCGCCCCCGCCGGCGGCATCCGCATCCCCCTCAAGGGCGTCCGCGGTGCCGTCGCCGACAAGCTCTCCCGCAGCCGCCGGGAGATCCCGGACGCGACCTGCTGGGTGGACGCCGACGCGACGGAGCTCATGCGGGCACGGGCCGCGATGAACGCCGCCGGGGGACCGAAGATCTCCCTCCTCGCCCTGCTGGCCCGCATCTGCACCGCCGCCCTGGCCCGCTTCCCCGAGCTCAACTCCACCGTCGACATGGAGGCCAGGGAGGTCGTCCAGCTCGACCAGGTGCACCTCGGCTTCGCCGCGCAGACCGAGCGGGGACTCGTCGTCCCGGTGGTGCGGGACGCGCACGCACGGGACGCGGAGTCGCTGACCGCGGAGTTCGCCCGGCTCACCGAGGCGGCCCGCACGGGCACCCTCACCCCGGCCGAACTCACCGGCGGCACCTTCACGTTGAACAACTACGGCGTGTTCGGCGTCGACGGCTCCACGCCGATCATCAACCACCCCGAGGCCGCCATGCTCGGCGTCGGCCGCATCATCCCCAAGCCGTGGGTGCACGAGGGCGAACTGGCCGTGCGCCGGCTCGTCGAGCTCTCGCTCACCTTCGACCACCGGGTCTGCGACGGCGGCACGGCGGGCGGCTTCCTGCGGTACGTGGCGGACTGCGTCGAACAGCCGGCGGTGCTGCTGCGCACACTCTGACCCAGCCGTCGCGGTCGGCTGCTTCCCCCACGTTCCCTGTGATCGCCGGGGCACGCATACTCGGGGGATGACCGCGTACGAACCGACGGGCGCGCAGGGCGCCGCCGCTGCCGGACAGGACGTCGCGCACGACGCCGTCGTCCTCGCCGGCGGTGCCGCGCGGCGGCTCGGCGGCGTGGACAAACCCGCCGTCAGCGTCGGCGGGCGCCCGCTGCTCGACCGGGTGCTCGCCGCCTGCGCCGACGCGCGCGCCACCGTCGTCGTCGCCGACCCCCGGCCCACCGCACGGCCGGTGACCTGGGCCCGCGAGGACCCGCCCGGCGGCGGCCCGCTGGCCGCCCTCGACGCCGGCATCCGTCACACCACGGCCGAGTCCGTCCTCGTCCTCTCGGCCGATCTGCCGTTCCTCGACGAGGACACGGTCCGGCGGCTGCTGGCCGCCCTGCGCACCGGTGGCGCCGACGGCGCACTGCTCACCGACGCCGACGGCCGCGACCAGCCCCTCGTCGCCGCGTACCGCGCGTCCGCGCTGCGCCGCGAACTGGCCGCGCTCGCCCACGAGCACGACGGCCTCAGCGGCCTCCCCCTGCGCCGGCTGACCGGCGCGCTCGACCTCACCCGCGTCCCCGACCCCGTCGCGTCCTTCGACTGCGACACCTGGGACGACATCGCCACCGCCAGGGCACGCATCAGGGAGCATGGGCACGTGTTGGATGAATGGATTTCCGCAGTCAAGGACGAACTCGGCATCGACCTCGACGTCGACATCAAGGTGCTGCTGGACCTCGCCCGCGACGCCGCCCACGGCGTGGCACGGCCCGCGGCCCCACTGACCACGTTCCTCGTCGGATACGCGGCGGCACAGGCCAAGGGCGGCGAAGGCGGCCCCGAGGCGGTCGCCGAGGCCGCCCGCAAGGCCGCCGCTCTCGCCCTGCGCTGGGCCGAGGAGGCCGCCGCGGCCGAGTCCGACGCCCCCGACGCCACTCCCGAGACCCGGCCGGACGCCGGATGACCGCCCGCGGCATCCGCACCGACGGGGACGCCGAGGACCTCGACGTCGAGGAGGTGCTCGCCCTCGTGAACGAAGACAACGGTCACCGCGCGTCCGGCGACCACGCCCCCGCACCCGCCCCGCAGCCCCGGGGCGCGCGCAAGCCGGACCGGGACGGCCCCGACCGCCGGCACGGCGACAACCCCGACCGCCACCACCGGGCCACCCCCTGGCCCGAGGCCCGCGAGATCGCCGCCCACGCCGCCCTCAAAGCCACCCGGGCCGCCCGCCGTGCCCCCGTCTCCGTCCCCCTCGACGCCGCCCTCGGCCTCACCCTGGCCGCCCCGCTCACCGCCCTGACCGACCTGCCCTCCTTCGACACCTCGGCCATGGACGGCTGGGCGGTCGCCGGCCCCGGCCCCTGGGCCGTACGGGAAGAGGGCGTCCTGGCCGGGCACGCCGAGCCCGAAACGCTCACCGACGGCGAGGCCGTCCGGATCGCGACCGGAGCCCGCATCCCTCTGGACACCACCGCGGTCCTGCGCAGCGAGCACGGCCGCACCGACATCAAGGGCCAGCTGCACGCCACCCGGGAGATCCAGCACGGCCAGGACATCCGCTCCCGTGGCCAGGAGTGCCGCAACGGCGACCAACTCCTCCCCGTGGGCACCCTGGTGACGCCGGCCGTGCTCGGACTGGCGGCAGCCGCCGGATACGACACCGTCACCGCCGTACCCCGACCCCGCGTCGAAGTCCTCGTCCTCGGCGACGAGTTGCTCTCCGAAGGGCTCCCGCACGACGGTCTCATCCGTGATGCCCTCGGCCCGATGCTGCCGCCGTGGCTGCGCGCGCTCGGCGCCGAGGTCACCTCCGTGCGCCGGCTCGGCGACGACGCAAAGGCCCTGCACAAGGCCCTCACCAAGTCCGGCGCCGACCTCATCGTCACCACCGGCGGCACCGCGGCCGGCCCCGTCGACCATGTCCACCCCACGCTGGAGCGCATCGGCGCCGAACTCCTGGTGGACGGCGTCAAGGTGCGGCCAGGCCACCCCATGCTGCTGGCCCGCGTCAAGGAGGACCAGCACCTCGTCGGACTGCCCGGCAACCCGCTCGCCGCCGTCTCCGGACTGCTCACGCTCGCCGAGCCCATGCTGCGCACCCTCGGCGCCCGCCCGGCCCCGGAGCCGTACACGATGCCCCTGAAGGACGCGGCGCACGGGCATCCGTACGACACCCGGCTCATCCCGGTCGTGCTGCGCGGTGACCATGCCGTGCCGCTGCACTACCAGGGCCCGGCCATGCTGCGGGGCATGGCGGCGGCCGATGCCGTGGCCGTCGTACCGCCGGGCGGCGCACGCGCCGGTCAGGAGACCGAACTGCTCGACCTGCCCTGGGCGAGCGCCGGTATCGAGGTGTGTTTCACGTGAAACTTCCGGGCCAGGACGCGATCGCCCGCCGTGCGGACGAGAGAGTCGCGACCTATCGGGTCAGGCTCCCGAAGAAGATAGTGGAGCACCCGTTCCGCCAGGTCGCCAAGCGGGTACTGCTGGCGCTGTCGCTGCTCGTGGCGGCCGCCCTGATCGTCTACGCCGACCACGACGGCTACAACGACAGCTCGGACGGCTCCGTCGATCTCCTCGACGCCTTCTACTACGCCACCGTCAGCCTCTCCACCACCGGATACGGCGACATCACCCCGGTCAGCGACGGCGCCCGGCTGACCAATATCTTCGTCATCACGCCGATGCGTGTGCTGTTCCTGATCATCCTGGTCGGCACCACGCTCGAGGTCCTCACCGAACGGACCCGGGAGGAATGGCGTCTGACCCGCTGGAGGTCCACCTTGCGTGACCACACCGTCGTCGTCGGCTTCGGCACGAAGGGACGTTCGGCGATCCAGACCGTCTGTGCCACGGGCCTGAGGCGGGACCAGGTCATCGTGGTCGATGCGAGTTCCAAGGTGATCGACGCGGCCGTCGCGGACGGGTACGCGGGGGTCACCGGCGACGCGACGCGCAGCGACGTCCTGAAGCGGGCCGAGGTGCACAAGGCCCGGAAGATCATCATCGCGACCCAGCGGGACGACACGGCCGTACTGGTGACGCTGACGGCCCGGCAGCTCAACCGGGGCGCGAAGATCGTGGCCGCGGTCCGCGAGGAGGAGAACGCGCCGCTGCTGAAGCAGTCCGGCGCCGACGCGGTCATCACCAGCGCCAGCGCGGCCGGGCGGCTGCTGGGTCTGTCGGTGCTCAGCCCCGCCGCGGGCATGGTCCTCGAAGACCTGATCCACCAGGGCAGCGGGCTCGACATCATCGAACGGCCCGTCATAAAGGCCGAGGTGGGCAGGACCCCGCGGCAGATCGAGGACCTGGTCGTCAGTGTCATCCGCGGGCACCGGGTGCTCGGCTACGACGATTCGGCCGTCGGGACACTGGAGTTGACCGACCGGCTCATCACCATCGTGCGGGCGTCGCCGGCCATCCAGGTGACACCTGACGACCGGCGACTGCCCCCGGGGATGAAGCCCATCTGACGGACCCACCGCCCTACTTGCGGTTGTACAGCCGCATCGTGATCGGCCCGAAGACCAGCACGAACAGGGCCGCCCAGCCCACCGACCAGGCGACCTCGTCGGCCGGCCAGTCGCCGGCCATCAGCCCGCGCACGGCCGAGGCCAGATGTGTGATCGGGCTGTTGTTCACGAACGCCTGGAGCCAGCCCGGCATGGTCTTCGGGTCGACGAAGACGTTGGACAGGAAGGTCAGCGGGAAGATCACCATCATGCTGACGCCCATCACCGACTTCTCGGAGCGCAGCATCAGCCCGAACATCGTCCAGATCCATGAGAACGCGAACGAGAAGGCCACCAGCAGCGCGATCCCGGCGAGCACTCCGGCCACGCCGCCGTCCGGGCGGTAGCCCAGGATGATCCCGACGGTGAGCATCACGATGGAGGCGATGGTGTAGCGCAGGGCGTCGCCCAGCAGATAGCCGACCATCGTCGACGGCCGCCAGATCGGCAGCGAACGGAACCGGTCGAAGACGCCCTTCTCGATGTCGGTGTTCACCGAGACGCCCGTGTACATCGTGATCATCACGACCGACATCACCAGGATGCCCGGCAGCAGGAACTGGATGTACTCCTTCGGGGACCCGGCCAGGGCGCCCCCGAACAGGTACGTGTACATCAGCACCATCATGATCGGGAACGCGGTGACGTCGAAGAGCTGCTCCGGCACATGCTTGATCTTCAGGATCGCCCGCCAGCCGAAGGTCATGGAGGCCGAGAGGGCGCTGGGCCGCGGCGGGCGCTCCTTGGCGACGAGCAGCGCGGCGAGCGACTCGGCGCTGACGGGGGCGAGGTCCTTGCTCTCGGTCTGCGTCACGGTGCTCATGCCGTCACCTCGTCCTTGTCGGCGTCCGTCTTGCGGGTCTGGTGTCCGGTCTTGTGGGTGTCGTGTCCGGTCAGGGCGAGGAACACCTCGTCCAGGCTGGGCTGGCCCAGCGAGAAGTTGTCGACGGTGATGCCGGTGCGGGCGAGCTCGGCGAGCGCGCGGCCCGCCTGTTCCGCCGCGCCCCGACCGTTCGCGCTGCCCGAACCGACGCGGGCGGTGAGCGCCACGGGGTCGGCTTCCAGCTGCACGTCCGCGTCCAGCGCCAGCCGCAGCACCCGCTCGGCCTCCGGCCGCTGCTCCGGGTCACGCAGCCGCAGATGGACGGAGCCGGCGCCGACGGACGCCTTCAGCTCGCCCTTGGTCCCCTCCGCGATCACCTTGCCCTGGTCGATGACGGCGATCCGGGAGGCCAGCTGGTCGGCCTCGTCGAGGTACTGCGTGGTCAGCAGCACGGTGGTGCCCTGGGCGACGACCGCGCGCACGATGTCCCACACCTGGTTGCGGCTGCGCGGGTCGAGGCCGGTCGTCGGCTCGTCCAGGAAGAGCAGGTCGGGGGTGTTCAGGATGGAGGCGGCGATGTCGATACGGCGGCGCATACCGCCGGAGTAGTTCTTGACCTGCTTCCCGGCCGCGTCGGTCAGCCCGAAGGCCTCCAGCAGCTGTCCGGCGCGCTCCCGCGCGGCGGGCTTGCCGTGGCCGAGGAGGCGGGCCAGCAGGACCAGGTTCTCGGTGCCGGTGAGGTCCTCGTCCACGGAGGCGTACTGCCCGGTGAGGCTTACGCGCCCGCGTACCGCGTCGGCCTCGCGGACGACGTCGTGCCCGAAGACATGGGCCTCTCCGCCGTCGGGCCGCAGCAGGGTGGCGAGCATCTTCACCGTGGTGGTCTTGCCGGCGCCGTTCGGGCCGAGGACGCCGTAGACCGTGCCGGCCGGAACCGCGAGGTCCACGCCGTCGACGGCCCGTGTCTCACCGAATGTCTTCACCAGGCCCGCGGTCTCGATCGCGAGACCGGACGTCGTCTGCGTGCTCATGCTTTCGGGTTCCTTCCGGATGGTCCTTCCGCGTTCTTGGGCTACGCATGGGGAGACCTTTACGGTCGCGCAAACTCATCGGTGGCGCACCGGGATTTTCGAAGGACCCGTCGAAGGACCGAGCGATACGGGGACAAGGTCCTAGGGACTGCGGCGGGGGAGCGAGGAGTAGCGTCCGTCCCATGCATGCGATCACGATTCCCGAACCTGGTGGGCCCGAGGCGTTGGTGTGGGACGAGGTCCCCGATCCGGTGGCCGGTGAGGGCGAGGTGCTGGTCGAAGTGGTGGCCGGGGCCGTCAACCGCGCCGACATCCTGCAACGGCAGGGCTTCTACAACCCGCCGCCCGGCACCTCCCCCTACCCCGGCCTGGAGTGCTCCGGCCGGATCGCCGAGGTCGGCCCCGGCGTCTCCGGCTGGGCGGTCGGCGACGAGGTGTGCGCGTTGCTGGCGGGCGGCGGTTACGCCGAGAAGGTCGCCGTGCCGGCCGGTCAGCTGCTGCCCCTGCCCAAGGGCGTGAGTCTCACGCAGGCCGCCGCGCTGCCCGAGGTGGTCTGCACGGTGTGGTCCAACGTCTTCATGGTCGCCCACCTGCGCCCCGGCGAGACGCTGCTCGTGCACGGCGGCTCCAGCGGCATCGGCACCATGGCGATCCAGCTCGCCAAGGCCGTCGGCGCGAAGGTCGCCGTCACGGCGGGCAGCGGGGAGAAGCTGGACCGGTGCGCCGAGCTGGGCGCGGACATCCTGATCAACTACCGGGAGCAGGACTTCGTCGAGGAGGTCAAGAACGCCACCGACGGGGCCGGGGCCGACGTCATCCTCGACAACATGGGCGCCAAGTACCTCGACCGCAACGTCCAGACCCTCGCCGTCAACGGTCGGCTGGCGATCATCGGCATGCAGGGCGGCATCAAGGGCGAGCTCAACATCGGGGCGCTGCTGGGCAAGCGTGGCGCGATCAGCGCGACCTCGCTGCGGGCCCGTCCGCTAGCCGAGAAGGCGGCGATCGTCGCGGCCGTACGCGAACACGTCTGGCCCCTTCTGGACGCCGGCCACGTACGCCCGGTCGTCGACCGCGAGCTGCCGATGAGCGAGGCGGCGGAGGCCCACCGCGTGGTGGAGGAGAGCGGCCACGTGGGGAAGGTGCTGCTGGTCGCGCCGTAGGGTGGCCGCCCCGACGACCCCGGTGGTTGTTGGCGTGGTGGGGCGGCTGCACCGGCGGCCCGGGCGGCTGTTCGCATGGTGGGGCGGCTGCGCCGATGGTCTCCGGTGGTTGTTGGCGTGGAGGGGCGGCTGCGCCGATGGTCTCCGGTGGGGTGTTGGCGTGGAGGGGCGGCCGCGCCGACGACCCCGTCGGCCGGTCCCGCCGTAGGGCGGCCGCACTGGTCGGCGGCGACAACCGCTAACCGCGTCGCAGTCGCAGGCCCACGAAGGCGAGGCCCAGGCCCAGGCCGATGAGGACGAGGCCGGCGCCGAGGGGCAGTACTTCGAGTACGGGCTCGGCGGGGCCGGCGGCGTGCGGGGCGGGGGGTCGTGCGTGACGGGTCGGCGTGGCGGAGGGCGCGGTGTCCTGGGCGGGGGCGTCGGCGGTGTCCGAGCTCTCCGGCTCGGTGCCGTCGCCGTCCTCCGCCTCACGCTCCGCGTCCGGTGTCCGGGAACCGTCGCGTTCATCGCCCCTCTTGTCTCCGTCCCGCTTGTCCCGCGCCGCCTCCTGCTCCTCCAGCGGCCCCTTCTCCCGACCGGGCCGCTGCCGCCCCTCTCCCGCCCGGCTGCCGGCCCGGGACGGCTTGTCGGAGGGGTCGGGTGAGGACGCGGCGGGCCCGTGGGCGGTGGGCGTGGAGGATTCCCGGGGCTGCTTCCGGGGCTTCTCGGACCGCCCCTCGGACTCCTCCGACGCCTGTGTCCCCTCGGGGGTCTCCTCCGACGTCCCGCTGGGTGACGGGGCGGTCGCCGACGGCTTCTCGTCCTGCGGCGGAGGAACGGCCGACGGCTCGGCCCCGCTCCCGCCCGCGGATCCCGGCGACGCCCCGGCGGCTGCCGGGGGCGAACCCGCCGGCCACGAGGGTGCCCCGGACGACCCGGACAACACGCTCGGCCAGGACAGGACCGCGGAGCCGGACGACGAGCCGGTCGGGACCGCGCCGTGCGGCTCGTCGAGCCCGTACGACACCCCGGCCCCCGGCAGCCCGACGGCCAGCCCCGCCACCAGCACGGTCAGCGTCCCCGCGGGCCACGACAGGGCGCGCGACCGACTCGACGCCGCTCGCGTACGCCCCCGCACCGCCCCCAGCCATGAAGTCATGGAACAACCCTCACAGCACCTGCCGAACCCGGCATTCCGGACTCCGCCACCCGACTCAATCCGGCGCACGGCCGACGCTGGTGTGACCCGCCTCACCGTGCCGCCGGGCTTTTACGAAAACCGTGGGGACGTAAACGGTGGATCACCCCACACCGGGGGCACCACGATGATGAGCTGTACGGGTGCGAGAGAATGGCGGCATGGAGATGCCGAGGAACGAACGGTCGCCCGAGAACCCCCAGATCCTGGTCGTTGGCCAGGACGGGATGGCGCTCACCGGCGGCAACGGAGACGAGGACTCCCGCGAGATCCCGGTGACGGAGCAGGTCGAACAGCCGGCGAAGGTCATGCGGATCGGCAGCATGATCAAGCAGCTGCTCGAAGAGGTCCGCGTGGCCCCCCTCGACGAGGCGAGCCGGGTCCGGCTGAAGGAGATCCACGCCAGTTCGGTGAAGGAACTGGAGGACGGCCTGGCCCCGGAGCTCGTGGAGGAGCTGGAGCGGCTCTCCCTGCCCTTCACGGACGAAGGGACGCCGTCCGACGCGGAACTGCGCATCGCGCAGGCCCAGTTGGTGGGCTGGCTGGAGGGCCTCTTCCACGGAATCCAGACCACGCTCTTCGCCCAGCAGATGGCCGCGCGCGCCCAGCTGGAGCAGATGCGCCGCGCCCTGCCGCCGGGAGTCGGCGGCCACGAGGACGGCGAACAGCACCCGGGCGGCCGCTCGGGCGGTCCCTACCTGTAACCACTCGCCCACGAACGGCAAAGGGCCCGGCAGCACAGGCTGCCGGGCCCTTGCTTGTCGTTCAGGGCGGCGCGTGACAGTCCCGCAGGCGTCAGAAGTAGGGGTTGAGCTTCCCGCCGGAGTAGCAGTTGGTGGTGAGCCCGCCCTCGTTCACCTCGGTGCTGCCGTCGTAGAGCTGAACCTCGACGCCGGCGTGCTTGATGCCGCGGCTGTCCTCCGCGGAGGTGTTCCACGTCTCGGAGGAGCCGCTCCCGCCGGTGACGTGGTGCCAGGACCAGTGCTTGACGGTGCTGCCCGTGTACGTCACCAGGCGGACGGCGGGGTGGTACCCGTCGGCCTTGGTGTCCTTCACGGAGATCTTGAGCGGATCGATCTTGGTCTTGCTGACCCAGGTCCAGGTGGCGGACCCGGTACCCCCGGTGACGGAGCAGGAGGCGCTTGCGCCCGCCGCCGCGGCCGGACCTGCCGCGAGCGGGATGAGAACTGCCGCCACTGCGCCCGCGGTCAGGAGTCCTGCCTTACTTGTGCGCATATATGTCTCCAAGATCACTTAGATTGACATGGGCACACTAGGTGGCGTGGTTCGTGAGGCGCAACGAATTTTGATTTGAGGCTGTTGACACGATGCCCCGGTACACGAAGGACGTCATTCCGGGTTGCCGGTCGAGACCTCGATCGTGATCGTCGGCGGGTTGTCCGGATCGAAGTCCTCACCCGCTGCGGGCGATTGCTGCATGACGGTGCCCTGGCCGAACGTGTTCTCGTCCACGTCCTTCTTGGTGTACTTCCAGTCCGCGGCCCTGAGGCACGCCTCGACCGACTGCCAGTACTTGAACTTGAAGGCCGGTACCCGCGCCTTGTCGGGGTCCAGATACGACTCCGAGGGTTCCGTGCAGTCGGACGTCTCCACCGTCTTCGTGCTGTCGCCCTCGCGGTACCCCGCCTTCTTCGTCGCCGAGGACGTGGCGGTCGCGTCGCCGCCCCCGCCGCCGTCGTCCTCATTGCCGCCGCCGTTCAGCGCGAGTGCGGCGATCAGGCCGACCACCGCGACGATGGACACGACGATCGAGCCGATGATGACGGGGCGGTTGTTCTTGCCGCCGCCCGAAGTGGGCTGCGTCTGGGGCGAGATGGTGTACGGCGGCGGCGTCGCGAGGCCGGGCTGGGAGTACGCCGAGGGCGCGGGCGTCTGGAAGCCCGGCTGCTGCTGCGGGTAGCCGTACGCCGGCGAGGGCGCCGACGGCGGCGGTGTGCCGTACGGATTCGGCGGCGGGGTCGGCTGGTACGGCGTCTGGACGGGGCCCCCGGGCGGTGGCGTCTGGCCGACCGGCGGGAACACCGAGGCGCCGACGCCCTGACCGCTCTGCGTGTTCGCGCCCGGCACGATGCTCGGCGGCGCAGCCTGGAAGGACGCCGCCACGCGCAGGCACTCGTCGCGCATGGCCTCGGCGCTCGGGAAGCGCTCGTTCGGGTTCTTCTTCAGCGCGCGGGCGACCAGCGCGTCCACGGCCGGCGGCAGCGCGCGGTTGATGGAGGACGGAGCGACGGGCTCCTCCTGCACATGCGCGTACGCGATGGCCAGCGGCGAGTCCGCGTCGAACGGCAGCCGCCCGGTGACGAGTTGGAACAGCATGATGCCGACGGAGTACAGGTCGGAGCGGGCGTCCACGGCGCGGCCGAGGGCCTGCTCCGGCGAGAGGTACTGCGGGGTGCCGACCACCATGCCGGTCTGCGTCATCGACGTCACACCGGACTGCATGGCGCGCGCGATGCCGAAGTCCATCACCTTGACCACGCCACGCTTGTTCAGCATCACGTTGCCCGGCTTGATGTCCCGGTGGACCAGCCCCATCTCGTGGCTGATCTCCAGGGCGGCCAGCACATCGGCGGTGATCTTCAGCGCCTTGTCGGCGGGCACGGCGCCCAACTGCCGTACGTCCTCGTCGAAGACCGAGCTGAGCGGGCGGCCCTCGATGTACTCCATGACGATGTAAGGGGTCGTCATGCCGTCGACGGTGTCCTCGCCCGTGTCGAAGACCGAGACGATATTGGTGTGCGTGAGCTTGGCCACTGCCTGGGCCTCACGGCGGAAGCGCTCGCGGAACGCCTGCTCGCGGCCGAGCTCGGTGTGCAGGGTCTTGACCGCGACCTGCCGGTCGAGCACGGAGTCGTAGGCGAGATGCACGGCGGCCATGCCGCCCTGGCCGAGCAGGTCGCGCAGCTGATACCGGCCGCCGGCCAGCGCCCGCCCCGCGCCCGCGCCCTGTGCGCCGTCCTGGCTCATGTTCTGCGTCCCCCGTGCCCCTTGGGCGCCTGCGACCCCGTGGACCGGGTGGTCCCGAGTGATCCAATGTGCTATTCCCGGCCAAGTCTGCCCCACGGCACTGACAGGTCAAGCGCGGTGCCCGTTCCGTGACCGTACGCGAAGGGAGCGTCGCGGAAGCGTTACAGGGGCCGTACGGTCGGTGCACAGAATTTGCACGAGGAGACGGGGTACCGGTTTCATGGCCCGTCCGCCTTCGTCCGGCCCGGGCCACCGTCTCGGACCGGCGGCTTGCGCGGAGGCTGTAGCGTGGCCGACGGAGACCGTAACAACACCGCGCGCACCGCGGGCAGAAACGACGGCGAGGACTGATGGAGCAGCAGCAGCGCGCTCAGGGCCCGTCCGACCCCGAGGCGGCTGGCGGCGGTATGTCAGACGCGCCGGAAATGTGGGGTAATGGCGGACTTGTCGGGGACGGCCGTTATCGGCTGACCCACAGACTCGGCCGGGGCGGCATGGCAGAGGTGTTCGCGGCCGAGGACGTGCGTCTCGGGCGCACCGTGGCGGTCAAACTGCTGCGTTCCGACCTCGCCGAGGACCCGGTGTCCAAGGCCCGCTTCACGCGCGAGGCCCAGTCGGTGGCCGGCCTCAACCACCACGCGATCGTCGCCGTGTACGACTCCGGTGAAGATGTCGTGGGCTCGCACAGCGTGCCGTACATCGTGATGGAGATCGTCGAGGGCCGCACGATCCGCGACCTCCTCCTCAACGCGGAGGCACCCGGCCCCGAGCAGGCGCTGATCATCGTCTCCGGTGTTCTGGAGGCCCTCGCCTATTCGCACCAGCACGGCATCGTGCACCGCGACATCAAGCCCGCCAACGTCATCATCACCAACAACGGCGCCGTGAAGGTCATGGACTTCGGCATCGCGCGTGCCCTGCACGGCGCGCAGTCGACGATGACCCAGACCGGCATGGTCATGGGCACCCCGCAGTACCTCTCCCCGGAGCAGGCGCTCGGCAAGGCGGTCGACCACCGCTCCGACCTGTACGCGACCGGCTGCCTCCTCTACGAACTGCTCGCGCTGCGGCCCCCGTTCACCGGCGAGACCCCGCTGTCGGTGGTCTACCAGCACGTCCAGGACATCCCGACCCCGCCGTCCGAGGTCTCCGACGCGACGCCGCCGGAGCTCGACGGCCTGGTCATGCGCTCGCTCGCCAAGGAGCCGGACGACCGGTTCCAGACGGCCGAGGAGATGCGCGGCCTCGTCCAGTACGGCCTTCAGATGCTGTACGACCAGGGCGGCCACACCGGCACCTGGAACACCGGCCCGGTGGCCATGCACGAGGGCCGGCACACCCCGGCGTCGGGCTTCGCGAACACGACCGTCATGGGGCACCCGGGCGACCCGGCCTCCGGTACGACGCAGATCCCGCAGCCGATCCTGCCGGGCGGCTACGGCGGCGGTGACGACGGCGGCTTCGAGGGGCACGGCAACCGGGGCAGCGGCCGCGGCAAGTTGTGGATCCTCGCCGTCCTCGCGGTGATCGCCATCGCGGCCGGGGTCGCGCTGGCGCTGAACAACGGCACCGGCGGCGGAGGCGGCGACACCAAGGAGACGCCGACCACGTCGCAGACCACCGACGAGAACAAGGCGACCGACGAGCCGACGGACGAGCCGACCGACGAGCCGACGGAAGAGGTCACCGACGACGGCTCCGGCACGGGCTCCGACCCGGACTACACGCCGACCGAGGAGCCGACGCAGGAGCCGACGGAGGAGCCCACCCAGGAGCCGACGGAGGACCCGACCACGTCCGAGCCCACGGAGGAGCCCACCGAGGAGCCCACCGAGGAGCCGACGGAGGAGCCCACCGAGGAGCCGACGCTGCCGACCACCCCGCCGGCCACGGGCTGACCGTCCGGCCGACGGCGGATCGGCACCGAACCTTGACGCGCGCGTGGGGCCCGGAAACGGGCTCCACGCGCGCGTGCCGTTTCAGGGCACCAGGGATGCGCCCCGCTCAGCCCGTGAAGGCGTCCCGGACCGCGTCGTACTCCCGCGTCCACCACACCGCCAGCGCCGAGACCGCCGGGAACTGCGCGTCCGCGCGGGTGTCGCCGCGCTCGTAGTGCCAGCGCAGCATCCAGAAGTCGTTCAGCCGCTCCCACCACACACGGTGCACGGCCGCCGCGAGCTCCTCGGCACCGGCGCCTGCTGTACGCCGGTACGCGCGCGTGTACGCCGCCACCTTCGCGAGGTCGAGCACTCCGGTGGGCCGTACGAAGAAGATCGCGGCGGCGCGGACGGCCTCCTCCGCGCGGGGCTGCACGCCGAGCCGGTCCCAGTCGACGATCGCGGCCGGCGCGTCGCCCCGGTAGAGCAGGTTGAAGGGGTGGAAGTCGCCGTGCACCCAGCCGGCCGAGGTCCCGTGCGGGGGACGCCGCCAGGCGTGCCGCTGAAGGAGTTCGCGGCGTTCCAGCAGACGGTGGCGGGCGAGTTCGTCGAAGGAGCCGGCGGGGCGCCGGCGGCGGACCCGGGCGAGCAGGTCGTCGATGAGGGCGAAGGTGTCGGCGGGATCGGCGCTCTCCGCCCGCGCCCGCCCCGCGACCGGCATCACGCGCTCCAGTCCCGCGTGCACCGCGCCCAGCAGGGCCCCCAGCCGTTCGCACTGCCCGCGTGTGAGCTGACCGCCGTGGCGGTGCCGCCCGTCGATCCAGGGGTGCAGGGCGAATGCCTGGCCGCCCACGACGGCGACCGTACGTCCGTCGCGGTCGGCCAGCGGCGGGGCCACCGGGACGCCGAGGTCGGCCAGGTGCCGGGTGGCCCGGTGCTGGCGGGCGATGGCGGCCGGGTCGGCGGTCTCGGGGTCGTGGTGGTGCTTGAGGAAGTAGCGGCCGCGGGTCGTGCGCAGCCGGTATCCGCGGTTCAGCAGGCCATGGTCGACGGGATCGCAGGCCAGCGGGTAACCGGCGGAGTACTGGCGGAGAAGGGCGCCCAGAGGGGGCGCGTGAGGCACTAGCGGTGGTACACAGGAGCGCGGCACGCGCCGATGCTAGGGCAACGGCTGATCCCGTGAGCTGGGCGTTGTCGCAGCCAGTCAATGCCAGTCGCCGTCAGTCACTTCCGATCGCCGGACCGATCAGCGGCGCTCTCGCAATTCTTGATCGCTTTTTACCGAGTCGGATTACCGGACATTTCCTTCTTCGCCCATGAGGGCGATGTCACACCACTGTGGTGATCCGTCCCTCGGCGACTCTTCCCGTGACCTGGCTCACCGATATAACGTGCCGTTGTTCCGGCCCCCTGCAAGGCTGTGACCAGGAGTTGTTCCCGACTTTGGCGATTTACTTGGAAATCCAAGCAAAATCGCAGGTCAGGAGGGGTTTCACAGAAATGTGGAGCACTGGGTAACGTGCTTTGTGCAGGGCGCTCGCCGGGGCACCTGTCACGCCTGTCCCCCAACGAGCCGCACCCACCCTGTGCGTCTGTAGGGCTTCAGGTGAGCCGCACTGGCACCCGGCGAACCCGGGTAGCCGGACCGACGGAGGAGCACACGTGACCGTGGAGAGCACTGCCGCGCGAAAGCCGCGACGCAGCGCCGGTACCAAGAGCACGGCCGGCAAGACCACAACCGCAAGGAAAACGACGAGTACGGACCCCGAACTCGTTCAGTTGCTGACGCCGGAAGGCAAGCGCGTCAAGAACGCCGAGTACGACAAGTACGTCGCCGGCATCACCCCCGACGAGCTCCGCGGCCTCTACCGCGACATGGTGCTCACCCGACGCTTCGACGCCGAGGCCACCTCCCTGCAGCGCCAGGGCGAGCTGGGCCTGTGGGCGTCGCTGCTCGGCCAGGAGGCCGCCCAGATCGGCTCCGGCCGGGCCACCCGCGAGGACGACTACGTCTTCCCGACCTACCGCGAGCACGGCGTCGCCTGGTGCCGCGGGGTCGACCCGACCAACCTGCTCGGCATGTTCCGCGGCGTGAACAACGGCGGCTGGGACCCGAACAGCAACAACTTCCAGCTGTACACGATCGTCATCGGCTCCCAGACGCTGCACGCCACCGGCTACGCGATGGGCATCGCCAAGGACGGCGCGGACAGCGCGGTCATCGCCTACTTCGGCGACGGCGCCTCGAGCCAGGGCGACGTGGCCGAGTCCTTCACCTTCTCCGCGGTCTACAACGCGCCCGTGGTGTTCTTCTGCCAGAACAACCAGTGGGCGATCTCCGAGCCGACCGAGAAGCAGACCCGCGTGCCCCTCTACCAGCGGGCACAGGGTTACGGCTTCCCGGGCGTCCGCGTCGACGGCAACGACGTCCTGGCGTGCCTGGCCGTGACGAAGTGGGCGCTGGAGCGCGCCCGCGCCGGCGAGGGACCCACCCTGGTCGAGGCGTACACCTACCGCATGGGCGCCCACACCACCTCCGACGACCCGACGAAGTACCGCGCCGACGAGGAGCGCGAGGCCTGGGAGGCGAAGGACCCGATCCTGCGCGTCCGCCGGTACCTGGAGGCTTCAAACCACGCGGACGAGGGATTCTTCGCGGAACTGGAGACCGAGAGCGAGGCGTTGGGCAAACGAGTGCGCGAGGCGGTCCGTGCCATGCCTGACCCGGACCGATTCGCCATCTTCGAGAACGTGTACGCGGACGGGCATGCGCTCGTCGACGAGGAACGCGCCCAGTTCGCCGCCTACCAGGCGTCGTTCGCGGACGTAGAGGGGGCCTGACATGGCGGAGAAGATGGCTCTGGCCAAGGCGATCAACGAGTCGCTGCGCCGCGCCCTGGACTCGGACCCCAAGGTCCTCATCATGGGCGAGGACGTCGGCAAGCTCGGCGGCGTCTTCCGTGTGACGGACGGCCTCCAGAAGGACTTCGGCGAGAGCCGCGTCATCGACACCCCGCTCGCCGAGTCGGGCATCGTGGGCACGGCGATCGGCCTCGCGCTGCGCGGCTACCGCCCCGTGGTGGAGATCCAGTTCGACGGCTTCGTCTTCCCGGCCTACGACCAGATCGTCACGCAGCTCGCGAAGATGCACGCGCGCTCGCTGGGCAAGGTCAAGCTGCCGGTCGTCGTCCGCATCCCCTACGGCGGCGGCATCGGCGCGGTCGAGCACCACAGCGAGTCCCCCGAGGCGCTCTTCGCGCATGTGGCGGGCCTGAAGATCGTGTCGCCGTCCAACGCATCGGACGCCTACTGGATGATGCAGCAGGCCATCCAGAGCGACGACCCGGTGATCTTCTTCGAGCCCAAGCGGCGCTACTGGGACAAGGGCGAGCTCAACACCGAGGCCATCCCGGGCCCGCTGCACAAGGCGCGCGTAGTCCGCGAGGGCACCGACCTCACCCTGGCCGCGTACGGCCCGATGGTGAAGCTGTGCCAGGAGGTCGCCGCGGCGGCCGCCGAGGAGGGCCGCAGCCTGGAGGTCCTGGACCTGCGCTCGGTCTCCCCGCTGGACTTCGACTCCATCCAGGCGTCCGTGGAGAAGACCCGCCGTCTGGTCGTGGTCCACGAGGCCCCGGTGTTCTTCGGTTCGGGCGCGGAGATCGCCGCCCGGATCACGGAGCGCTGCTTCTACCATCTGGAGGCCCCGGTGCTGCGGGTGGGCGGTTACCACGCCCCGTATCCGCCGGCGCGTCTGGAGGAGGAGTACCTGCCGGGCCTGGACCGGGTGCTCGACGCCGTCGACCGTGCCCTGGCGTACTGAGGAGAGGGTCGTGACGACGATGACTGAAGCGTCCGTGCGCGAGTTCAAGATGCCCGACGTGGGCGAGGGACTCACCGAGGCGGAGATCCTCAAGTGGTACGTCCAGCCGGGCGACACGGTCACCGACGGCCAGGTGGTGTGCGAGGTCGAGACGGCCAAGGCGGCCGTGGAACTGCCCATCCCGTACGACGGGGTGGTCCGTGAGCTGCGCTTCCCCGAGGGCACGACGGTGGACGTCGGTACGGCGATCATCGCCGTGGACGTCGCGGGTGGGGCGGCGCCCGCCGCCGCGCCCGCCGATGTGCCGGAGGCCCCGGCGCAGGCCGCGGAGGAGGAGGCCGAACCGCAGGGCCGCCAGCCGGTGCTGGTCGGCTACGGCGTTGCCCAGACCTCGACGAAGCGCCGCCCCCGCAAGGGCGCGGACGTCCCGCGTCAGGAGCCCGCGGCGCAGGCCCTGCAGTCCGAGCTGAACGGCCACGGGCCCGCTGCCGTCGCGGAGGTGGCCGCGACCCGGCCGCTGGCCAAGCCCCCCGTGCGCAAGCTGGCGAAGGACCTGGGCGTCGACCTGGCGACGGTGACGCCCACCGGCCCGGACGGCATCATCACCCGCGAGGACGTCCACGCGGCGGTGGCCGCCGAGCCGGTGCCGCAGGCCGCCCCCGCGGCCCCGGCCGCCGCGCCCGCGGCCGCTCCGGCGGCGCCGGTCACCTTCGACACGGCGCGCGAGACCCGGATCCCGGTCAAGGGCGTCCGCAAGGCGACCGCGGCGGCGATGGTCGGCTCGGCGTTCACGGCCCCGCACGTCACGGAGTTCGTGACGGTGGACGTGACGCGCACGATGAAGCTGGTCGAGGAGCTCAAGACGGACAAGGAGTTCGCGGGCCTGCGCGTGAACCCCCTGCTGCTGATCTCCAAGGCCCTGCTGGTCGCGATCAAGCGCAACCCGGACGTCAACGCGTCCTGGGACGAGGCGAGCCAGGAGATCGTGCAGAAGCACTACGTCAACCTGGGCATCGCGGCGGCGACCCCCCGCGGCCTGATCGTCCCGAACATCAAGGACGCCCACGCCCGGACGCTCCCGCAGCTGGCGGAGGCGCTCGGCGAGCTGGTCGCCACGGCGAGGGAGGGCAGGACGACCCCCGCCGCCATGCAGTGCGGCACCGTCACCATCACCAACGTCGGCGTCTTCGGCGTCGACACCGGTACGCCGATCCTGAACCCCGGCGAGTCCGCGATCCTCGCGGTCGGAGCCATCAAGCTCCAGCCGTGGGTCCACAAGGGCAAGGTCAAGCCCCGTCAGGTCACCACCCTGGCGCTGAGCTTCGACCACCGTCTGGTCGACGGCGAGCTGGGCTCCAAGGTGCTGGCCGACGTGGCGGCGATCCTGGAGCAGCCGAAGCGGCTGATCACCTGGGCGTGAGCCACATCGAGTGACGAAAGGGGCGGCCACCGTCGGGTGGCCGCCCCTTTGCGTGTGACGAGGAGATCAGATACGGGCGTAGCCGTAGGTGATCAGCTTCTTCACGTCGGCCGTGCGGTTGGCCTCCGAGGAGGAGGTCAGCACGGCGCCCATCACCTGCTCGCCGTTGAGCGTGGCGGCGAAGACCAGGCAGTACTTGGCCTCGGTGCCGGAGCCGGTCTTGATGCCGAGCGTGCCGTTCCAGCCGAGCAGGGCGTTGGTGTTGTTCCAGGCCGCCATGGTCCGGGTGGCACCGGTCTTGGTGATCGTCTTGGCCGTGTAGGACTTCGTCTTCACGACGGCCTTGAACGTGGTGCTCTTCATCGCGCTGCGGGCGAGCTTCGTCAGGTCGCGCGGCGTCGAGTAGTTCGACCCATTGCTTATGCCGTCGAACGAGTCGAAGTGCGTGTTGGTCATGCCCAGGCTCTTGGCCATGGTGTTCATCTTGCCGATGAAGTTGGCCGTGCGGGCCTTGACCGTGGTGCCGGTGCCGAACTTGTCGGCGAGCGACATGGCGGCGTCACAGCCGGACGGCAGCATCATCCCGTAGAGCAGCTGACGCACGGTGACCTTGTCGCCGACGATCAGCCGGGCGGAAGAGGCGCCCTTGGAGACGATGTAGTCGCTGACCTCCTTGCGGATGGTGACCTTGGTGTCCAGGTTCAGATTCGTCTGCGAGAGCACGACCTTGGCGGTCATGATCTTCGTCGTCGACGCGGTGAGCCTCTTCGTGTCCGCGGACTTGGAGAAGAGGGTCGTGCCGGTGGCGCCGTTCATCAGGTATCCGCCCTTGGCGGTGATGGTCGGCGCCGTCACCGCCTGCGCGGGAGCCGCGGTGAGGGCTCCCGTGGCGAGCACGGCACCGGTCGTCACGGCGACGGCCGCGGCTCTGCGGATACGGCGGCCCTTGGTGGCGATTATCAACTGAAATACCCCGATTGCGTCGAATGCCCCGAATATGCGGCCGAATTGGAGGGGAAAGAAAGTGGGGCCGCACGTGTGTGACACGTAATTAGCACAGAAGGTTGTGCCGCAGCTGGCGCCAATGTCGCTTCTTTGCCGGAGGATTCCCGGGCGGTCCGAATGATGGACGAACGCCGACATGCGTACGTGTTGTATCTATGCTGTGGGCATGCCTTCCGCCCCGCCCGCACCCCTCAAGCAGCCCCCCGCCGCCGACCGTGTCTACACCCACGTCAAACAGGGCGTCCTGGACCGCCGTTACGAAGGCGGCACGCTGCTCACCGAGGGCGAGCTGGCCGAGGCCGTCGGCGTGTCGCGCACCCCGGTGCGGGAGGCGCTGCTGCGCCTGGAGGTCGAGGGGCTGATCAAGCTCTACCCGAAGAAGGGCGCCCTGGTGCTGCCGGTCTCCGCGCAGGAGATCAAGGACGTCGTTGAGACGCGGATCCTCGTCGAGGAGCACGCGGCCCGCAAGGCCGTCCCCGCGCCGCCCGGCCTCATCGAGCGCCTGGAGGAACTGCTCGCCCGGCAGAAGGAACAGGCAGCCGCGGGCGACCTCGCCGCGGCCGCCGTCACCGACCGCTGCTTCCACGCCGAGATCGTCCGCAGCGGCGGCAACGAAATCCTGTCCCGGCTCTACGACCAGCTGCGCGACCGCCAACTGCGCATGGGCGTCGCGGTCATGTACTCCCATCCCGACCGCATCGCCAAGACCCTCGTCGAGCACGAGGAGATCCTCCAGGCGCTGCGCTCCGGCGACACCGAGGCCGCGGTCGGCCTTGTCCACCGGCACATCGACTGGTTCTCCCACCTCGCACGGGGTGAGGAACGATGAGGTCCGCCGCACTGCCGGGCGATCCTCCGGGCGGCCGCCGCGCCGTCGCCGTCTGGGGCATAGGCGTCTCGGTCTACTTCGTAGCCGTCATCTTCCGTACGTCACTGGGGGTCGCCGGCCTCGACGCCGCGGACCGCTTCGAGGTCAACGCCTCCGCCCTGTCGACGTTCTCGATCCTCCAGCTCCTCGTGTACGCGGGCATGCAGATACCCGTCGGCCTGCTCGTCGACCGGCTCGGCACCAAGAAGGTGCTGGCCATCGGCACGGTGCTGTTCACCGCGGGCCAGCTCGGCTTCGCCTTCTCGCCGTCGTACGGCACGGCACTCGCCTCGCGCGCGCTGCTGGGCTGCGGCGACGCGATGACGTTCATCAGCGTGCTGCGGCTCGGCACCCGCTGGTTCCCGGCCCGGCGCGGTCCGCTGATCGCCCAGCTCGCCGGTCTCGTGGGCATGGCCGGCAATCTCGTCTCCACGCTGGTGCTGGCCCGGCTGCTGCACGGGGTCGGCTGGACGGCGGCCTTCGCGGGCAGCGCGGGCGCGGGCGCCGTGGTGCTCGTGCTGACCCTGCTGCTCCTGAAGGACCACCCCGAAGGACACGAGCCGGAGCCCCTGCCCCACCAGGGCTCGGCATACGTACGACGTCAGATCGCCGCGTCCTGGCGGGAGCCGGGCACCCGCCTCGGGCTGTGGGTGCACTTCACGACGCAGTTCCCGGCGATGGTCTTCCTGCTGCTGTGGGGAATGCCGTTCCTGGTGGAGGCACAGGGACTGTCCCGGGCCACGGCCGGCGAACTGCTCACCCTCGTCGTCCTGTCCAACATGGTCGTCGGCCTGGTCTACGGCCAGGTCGTGGCCCGCCACCACGAGGCACGCCTCCCGCTGGCGCTCGGCACCGTCGCGGCGACGGCCGTGATGTGGGCGACGACGCTGCTCTGGCCCGGCGCGACGGCGCCGATGTGGCTGCTGATCGTGCTGTGCACGGTGCTCGGGGCGTGCGGTCCGGCCTCCATGCTCGGCTTCGACTTCGCCCGCCCGGCGAACCCGCCGGAGCGTCAGGGCACGGCGTCCGGCATCACCAACATGGGAGGCTTCGTGGCCTCGATGACGACGCTCTTCGCCATCGGCGTGCTGCTGGACGCGACCGGCGACGACTACACCGTCGCCTTCTCGTTCGTCTTCGTCCTCCAGGCCCTCGGCATCAGCCAGATCCTGCGGCTGCGCAGGCGCGCGGCGCGCAGGGAGCGGGAACGGCTGGTCGCCAGCAGGGTGGAGACGGTGCACGTTCCCGCGTGAGCGCATCAGCCTGCGAGGTCAGAGGGCCGGGACAAGAGTGAGATACGCGAGCCCCAGCACCCCGCGGTAGCTCATCCACTGGGCGCGATGGCGGTCGAGGCGCTCACGGGTCTCGTCCGCCAGGGGGTGCCCGGGGTTCCGCGCCAGCCACACCTCGGCGTCCGCCTGGTACGCCGACTCGAACTCCTCCCACTCGTCGAGGTTCGCCGTCTCCGTCCACTCCGGACGGAACCCGGCGGCGACCACGAGGTCGAGCAGGGCCGCGAGATCGTGCTGGTCGCTCGCCGCGGCCCCCGGCCACATGCCGGCGAGTTCTGCCTGGGTGGGGGGTCGCTGCCAGAAGCCCTCGCCGAGCAGGACACGGCCGTCGTCGCTGACCAGACGGCGCAGTTCACGCAGGGCTTCGGCGAAGTGCCCCGGCGGCTCGGCCGCGCCGAGGGCATGGCTCGACCCGACACACAGGACGAGATCGGCGGGGCCGCGGGAGGTTCCCGTCGCCGACTCCTCGACGAACCGGGCGCGTTCGGTGAGCCCACGGGCCTCGGCGTTGCGCCGGCCTCGGGCGAGGTCCTCGGCGTTCAGGTCCACCCCGACGCCGGTGGCCCGCGGCGCGGCATCGAGGACGCGGAGCATCAACTCGCCCCAGCCGCAGCCGATGTCCAGGACGGTACGGGGATCAGTGCCGGCCAGCCGCCGGACGAGACTCTGTGCCCGTGCCTCGGACAGCGGGCCGTGGAAGGTCAGTCGGGTCAGGCGCGGGGGTCGGGCGGACGTGGACGCGGAGTGTGTGTCGGTGTCGGTCACGCCGGGACGGTAGCCGCGGTCGGGCGGCGGACGACACCGGTTTTCCTGCCGCCGCCCCTGCCCGTCCCCGCCCGCAGTGCCTACTGCGTGACGGTGAAGTTCCGCAGGATCGCCGCCGTCAGATTCGGGTCGCCCTCCGTCTTCAGCCGGTCCGCCACCGACTCCGCCGTGATACGGCCGCAGGCGAGGCGGACGAAGGTCTCCCAGTCGAGGGTGAGGGTGGCGGCGGGGCCGAGCGCGGGGGCCGTCTCCAGAGTGCCGCGGCCCTGGATGTCGATCCGGATCGTGCGCAGGAACTCGACCGGGCCGTGCACGTCGAGGACGATCGCCGAGCTGCGCGGGGCGTCGGCCTTGGTGGCGACGATGTCGGGGAACTGGGAGAGAAGCACGTCACGGGCCACGTGCGCGCCGGGGGAGTCGAGGTTGCCCGGGCGGCCGAGGGCGGCGCGCAGATCCTGCTCGTGCACCCACACGTTGAAGGCGTGGCCCCGCATCGACTCCTCAAGGGTGATCTCCGCGCCGAGCGGCCCGCGCACCTTGGTTCCGGGGTCACGGGACTCGTTGCGCAGCTGCCGGTTGCGGCGGATGACCGTGTACTCGAGCTCGGAGGTCATCTCCGGCGCCGTGTGATGACGGCGGACGTCGACCTGCATCTCCATGTACCGCTGGTGGTCGTTGGTGACGTGGTAGAGGTCGCGCGGGAGCGTGTGGATGGGGCGCGGGTCGCCGAGCATCTCGCAGTCCAGGCCGATGACATGCGAGACGACATCGCGCACCGACCAGCCGGGGCAGGGCGTACGCCGATTCCACTCGCCCTCGACGAGCGGTGTCACCAGCTCGGATATCGCATCGATGGAGTGGGTCCAGGCGTCGGCGTAGGGCTGGAGGGTGGGATGCAGACTCACGGAACGGGACCCCTCGGCGGTCGGTACACGGGCGGGTTGTGGCGGCGTTGCCAGTGGGAGGTGGCGGCTGTCGGCGGGTGTCTTGAACGCTAAGTTACGCTGCTGTGAGGCACCCCGGCAGTGCTTTCGTGTGACGATCGTAGGCCCGGATGGACGGCTCGAATGCCAGGACGGTGGTAGTGTGCGCGCCTCTCTGCTCCAGATCGACGTCAACGAGGGCGAATCGGTCGAATCGCGCCGTGGCCGCGTAGCCGCACTCGTACGGGAACAGGCCGGAGCCGATCTGGTCGTGCTGCCCGAGCTGTGGACCACCGGGGCGTTCGCCTACGAGGGCTTCGCCGACGAGGCCGAGCCGCTCGAGGGGCCGACGTACGAGGTGATGGCGAAGGCCGCGAGCGACGCGGGCGTGTGGCTGCACGCGGGCTCGATCCCCGAGCGGGCTCCGGCCGGCAGTGGCTCCGCCACGGGCGACGGGCCGCTCTACAACACCTCTCTCGTCTTCTCCCCCTCCGGTGAGCTGGCCGCCGCCTACCGCAAGATCCACCGGTTCGGCTTCGACAAGGGCGAGGCGGTGCTGATGGCCGCCGGCGAGGACCTCGTGACCGTCCGCCTGCCCGGGACCACGCTGGGCGTGGCCACCTGCTACGACCTCCGGTTCCCCGAGCTCTTCCGCGGTCTCGTCGACGCCGGCGCCGAGACCCTGGTCGTCCCCGCGGGCTGGCCGGAGCGCCGCCGGGCGCACTGGACGCTGCTGGCTCAGGCGCGGGCGGTGGAGAACCAGGCGTTCGTGCTCGCCTGTGGAACGGCCGGGACGCACGCCGGAGTTCCGCAGGCCGGTCACTCGATCGTGGTCGACCCCTGGGGCGAGGTGCTGGCGCAGGCCGGCACGGGGGAGCAGGTCCTGACGGTGGAGTTCGACCCCGGCAAGGTCGCGCTGACCCGGGATCAGTTCCCGGCGCTCAAGGACCGCATGCTGGGACTGGCGGCGCCGCGCCGCTGACCCGGACCAACCCCGGGCGCGGGGACCGGCCTCAGTCGTCCCCCCGCTCCTTCTCCGCGAGGTGGATCACGCACACCGCCACCGCGATCAGCAGCGCCGGATCGGCGTCCTCCCGGACCACGTCGACGCCGTAGGTGTCGCGGACGTGCAGCCGGCGCCGCGAGACCACGGCCAGCAGTTCACCGTCGTACTCGACCGCGAACTCCCGGTCCAGGATCTTGCCGCTGACGTCGAGTTCCGTGCTGCCGTCGGCCAGGGCCACCCGGTAGTGGTTGCGCAGCAGGGACAGCCGCTTGCGGCGGATCGTGGCCAGCGGTCCGCCGTCGCGCTCGATCACCATCGTGTCGCGCAGGGCGAACATCTTCTGGTGGATGTCGATGACGACGTTGCCCTGCGTGTCCTTCAGCTCGAAGGTGTCCCGCAGCCGCATCGCCTTGCCGTCGACGAGGAACACCTTGCTGCCCCGGTCGTCCTCGATCCAGTAGTCGTCACCGAAGCCGAGGAGCCGGTCGCGTACGAGGAATCTCATGACATGAGGGGTTCCCCGCCGCCCGGCCCGAAACGCCGTCTGTAGGCCGACGGGCTGAGCCCGGTCTCGCGCCGCACCCGCGCGCGCAGGTTCGCCGCGGTGCCCAGTCCGCTGCGGGCCGCGACCACGTCAAGGCGCTCCTCGCCGCGCTCGATCAGCCGGCACGCGAGCGTGACCCGCTCCCCCGTCAGCCAGGCCAGCGGCGTCGTCCCCAGCTGCGCCCGGAAGCGCCGGTGCAGGGTCGCCGGCGACACCGCCGCCCGCGCCGCCAGGTCCGCCACGGTCAGCGGCTCCCCCAACCGTGCCTGCGCCCACGCCAGCAGTGGGGCCAGCGACTCGTCCGGCACGTCCGGCAGCGGCCGCTCCACGAACTGCTTCTGCCCGCCGTCCCGGTGCGCGGCGAACACCAGCCTGCGCGAGACCGCGTTGGCCACCTCGGCGCCGTGGTCCCGCCGTACGACGTGCAGGCACAGGTCGAGCGCGGCGGCGCTGCCCGAGGCGGTCAGGATGTCGCCGTCGTCGACGAACAGCACGTCCGGCTCCAGCAGGACACCCGGATGCAGCGCCCGGAAGATGTCGGCCCAACGCCAGTGGGTGGTGGCCCGGCGTCCGTCCAGCAGCCCGGCCTCGGCGAGCGCGAAGCTGCCGGTGCACAGGCTCATCACGCGCGCGCCACGCGCGTGCGTGCGGCGGATCGCGTCGCGTACGGCGGCCCCGCGCGGGACGACGTTGTCCGGGCGGCCGGGCACGACGAGGGTGTCCGCCGCGTCGACCGCGTCCAGCGGGGCCACGCCGGTCATCGTGAAGAAGCCGTGGTTCATCCGCACCTCGGGCGTGGGCGCGCAGAGCGTCACGTCGTACAGCGGCCCGTCGAGCCCCAGTTCGGGCCGCGGCAGCCCGAACAGCTCGGTGGCGACGCCGACCTCGAACGGATTGGTGCCCTCGTCGACGATCACGGCGACCCGATGCCCGGGCTTCGGCTGAGAGGATCCTTGCGCCATATGCGATTCCTAGCACTCGCAGGGCGTCGGGACCACCCCGCACGATGAGCGCATGGAACCCATCTCGCTCGACGCGGCCCTCGCCTCCTTCACCAGGACCTGGAGCCCGCGCATCGTCGCGTCCGTCAACGACTACGACGTCCGCGTGGCCAAGGTCGACGGCGAACACGTCTGGCACGCCCACGACCACACCGACGAGTTCTTCCTGGTCCTCGACGGCGAACTGCACATCTCCCTGCGCGAGAACGGCACGGAGCGCACCGTCGTCCTCCCCAAGGGCTCGGTCTTCACGGTCCCCCGCGGCACCGAACACAAGCCGTACGCCCCCGCCCCGACGTCCATCCTCCTCCTCGAACCCACCGGCACCCTGACAGTCGGCGACCGCCACGACGAGGTACCGGCCCATGTGGACGCCACAACCGGACACGCCCTGGGCTGACTGTCGGTGGCCGGTGGCACCCTGGGGGCATGAACGACTCCGCACCCCGACGCGTCCGCGTCCGCGCCCCCGAGCTGGTCGGCGAGGGCGGCTGGCTGAACACCGGCGGCCGCCCGTACAGCCTCGCCGAGCTGCGAGGACGCATCGTCGTCCTGGACTTCTGGACCTTTTGCTGCATCAACTGCCTGCACGTCCTGGACGAGCTCAGGGAGCTGGAGCGCGAGCACCGGGACACGGTGGTCGTCATCGGGGTGCACTCGCCGAAGTTCGTGCACGAGGCCGAGCACGGGGCGGTCGTGGACGCGGTGGAGCGGTACGGGGTCGAGCATCCCGTGCTGGACGACCCCGAGCTCGCCACCTGGAAGCAGTACGCGGTGCGGGCCTGGCCGACGCTCGTCGTGATCGACCCCGAGGGCTATGTCGTCGCGCAGCACGCCGGTGAGGGGCATGTGCACGCCATCGAGCGTCTGGTGACCGAGCTGGAGGCCGAGCACGAGGCCAAGGGCACGCTGCGGCGCGGCGACGGACCGTACGTGGCGCCGGAGCCGGAGCCGACTGTGCTGCGGTTCCCGGGGAAGGCGCTGCTGCTGCCGAGCGGGAACTTCCTGGTCAGCGACACCACGCGGCATCAGCTGGTGGAGCTGGAGGCGGACGGGGAGACCGTCGTCCGGCGGATCGGCCAGGGCGGTCGCGGGCTCACCGACGGCCCCGCGGAGCGAGCCCGCTTCAACGAACCGCAGGGCCTGGCGCTGCTGCCGGACGGCTCCGTGGTCGTCGCCGACACGGTGAACCACGCCCTGCGCCGCTTCGACCCGGTCAGCGGCCGCACCACCACCCTCGCGGGCACCGGCCACCAGTGGATGCAGGGCGACGCCACGTCCGGCCCCGCGCGCGAGGTCGACCTGTCCTCACCGTGGGACGTGGCGTGGTGGCAGGGCAAGGTGTGGATCGCCATGGCAGGCATCCACCAGCTGTGGGCGTACGACCCGGACTCCGCCTCCGTCTCCGTCACCGCCGGCACCTCCAACGAGGGCCTGGTCGACGGTCCGGGCGCCGAGGCCTGGTTCGCGCAGCCGTCGGGGCTCGCGGCGACGCCCGACCGGTTGTGGCTTGCCGACTCGGAGACCTCGGCGCTGCGCTGGGTCGACCCCGACGGCGCGGTCCACACCGCCGTCGGCACCGGCCTCTTCGACTTCGGGCACCGCGACGGCGCCGCCGAACAGGCTCTGCTCCAGCACCCGTTGGGTGTCACGGCCCTGCCCGACGGCTCGGTGGCGATCAGCGACACCTACAACCACGCCCTGCGCCGCTACGACCCGGCGACCGGCGAGGTCACCACCCTGGCGACGGACCTGCGGGAGCCGTCGGGCGCGGTCCTGGCCGGCGACGACATCGTGGTGGTGGAGTCGGCCCGGCACCGGCTGACCCGGCTGCGGCTGCCCGAGGAGGCCGTCCGCGTCGAGGCGGTCGCCCACCGCACGCGGCGCGCCGCCACCGAAGTGGCCCCCGGCAAGGTCCTGTTGGACGTGATCTTCCAGGCCCCGGCGGGTCAGAAGCTGGACACCCGGTACGGCCCCTCGACCCGGCTGCTGGTCTCCTCGACCCCTCCGGAGCTGCTGCGCACGGGCGAGGGTGCGGGCACCGATCTCGCCCGCACCCTCGAACTCGACCCGTCCGTCCCGGAGGGCGTACTGCATGTCTCGGCGATGGCCGCGTCCTGCGACGACGACCCTCACAACGAGTACCCGGCGTGCCATGTCCACCAGCAGGACTGGGGCGTGCCGGTCCGTCTGACGGAGACGGGCGCCGACCGTCTCCCGCTGGTGCTGGCCGGGATGGACGCTCAGACGCCGTAGCCGTCGCTGTATCCGTCCCTGCGGTGGTGGTGGTCTTCCTCGACGACCGGAGTCGTCGGGGGCACCACCACTCGCTTGCGCCGCGCGATGCTGCTGAACGTCGTTACGCCGATCAATCCCACGATCATGAAGATGACCCCGACCAGGTCGAGATTGACGCCGTCCATCTCCCAGTCGGTCGCGAACGTGAGGATGGCTCCAACGGCGATGAGGATGATGCACCCGCCGAGGCCCATGTGTGTCGCCTTCCTGTCCGGTGGTTCCGGTCGCAGGCGGGTACCCCACGTATCCCGGACTACCCCTCCAGGAACGCCACCAGCGAATTCGCCAGCAGCCAGGGGTCGTCGGCGCCGCACAACTCCCGCACGCTGTGCATCGACAGGATCGCCACACCGATGTCGACGGTCTTGATGCCGTGCCGGGCCGCGGTGATCGGGCCGATGGTGGTGCCGCAGGGCATGGAGTTGTTGGAGACGAAGGACTGGAAGGGGACTTCGGCCTTCTCGCAGGCCGCCGCCCACACCGCCCGGCCCGAACCGTCGGTCGCGTAGCGGTTGTTGACGTTGACCTTGAGGATCGGCCCGCCGTTGACGCGCGGGTGGTGCGTCGGGTCGTGGCGCTCGGCGTAGTTGGGGTGGACCGCGTGGCCGGTGTCGGAGGAGAGACAGAGGGTGCCCGCGAAGGCGCGTGCCCGGTCCTCGTACGACCCGCCGCGCGCGAACACCGAGCGCTCCAGGACGCTGCCCAGCAGCGGCCCGTCCGCACCGGTGTCGCTCTGCGAGCCGTTCTCCTCGTGGTCGAAGGCCGCCAGCACCGGGATGCAGGGCAGTGCGGCGCCGGAGCCGGCGACCGCGGCCAGCGCCGCCGCACCGGCGTGCACCGACAGCAGGTTGTCCATGCGGGGACCGGCCATGAGCTCCTTGTCGCGGCCCAGGTACGCCGGTGCCTCGATGGAGTGGGCCATCAGGTCCCAGCCCGCGACCTCGCCGGCCGCCAGCCCGGCGGTCTCCTCCAGGAAGGCGATCAGGTCGCCGTCGCGGGTGTCGCCGAGGCCCCAGACGGGCTGGAGGTGGCGCTGCTTGTCGAGCTTGAGCCCCTCCGCGGAGACCGAACGGTCCAGGTGGATGGCGAGCTGGGGGACGCGCAGCAGTGGACGGTCCACGTTCACCAGCCGCGTCGAGCCGTCGCGCAGCGTCAGCCGGCCGGCGAGGCCGAGGTCGCGGTCGAGCCAGGAGTTGAGCAGCGGTCCGCCGTAGATCTCCACGGCCACCTGGCGCCAGCCGTGCGCGCCGGTGTCGGGCAGCGGCTTGACCCGCAGGTTGGGCGAGTCCGTGTGCGCGCCGACGATGCGGAACGGCGTGTGGGGCGCCGCGCCCTCGGGGACGTACCAGGCCACGATCGCGCCGCCGCGCAGCACGTACTTGCCACCGCTCGTCCCGTCCCAGGCGTCCGTCTCCGCGACCTGCCTGAATCCTGCCTTCTCCAGCCGCTCGGCGGCGTTCGCCACGGCGTGGTAGGGCGACGGGCTCGCCGCCAGGAAGGACATGAGGTCGTCGGTGTGGCCGCGATCGAAGCGGGGGGGTTCGCTCATGGGGTTCACCTTAACGACGTACGAGGGCCCGCTCCCGGAGAAGGGGAGCGGGCCCTCGTAAGGGCGATGTGGATTGTCCGTGAGTGCCTGGAACGACCGGGTGGAAGCGGTCGTTCCAGGCGTCGTCGCCTCCGGTTAGAAGGCCGCCTCGTCCAGATCCATCAGGTCCAGGTCGACGCCCTCGGCGAGCTTGCGCGCACCGGTGACACCGGGCAGGACGTTGGCCGCGAAGAACTTCGCCGCCGCGATCTTGCCCTGGTAGAAGGCCTTGTCCTTGGAGGAGGCCGTCTGCAGCTTTTCGGCGGCGATCGCGGCGCCCTTGAGGAGCAGGTAGCCGACGACGACGTCACCGGAGGCCATCAGCAGACGGGTGGTGTTGAGGCCCACCTTGTAGATGTTCTTGACGTCCTGCTCGGTGGCCGCGAGGTCGGTCAGCATCAGGCCGACGATCGCCTCCAGCTCCACGGCAGCCTTGGCGAGCTGCTCGCGGGCCGTGCCGAGGTCCTCGCCGCCCTCACCGAGCGCCAGGAACTTCTTGATGTCCTCGGCGAGCGAGTTCAGGGCCGCGCCCTGGTTGCGGACGATCTTCCGGAAGAAGAAGTCCTGGCCCTGGATCGCGGTGGTGCCCTCGTAGAGGGTGTCGATCTTGGCGTCGCGGATGTACTGCTCGATCGGGTACTCCTGGAGGAACCCGGAGCCGCCGAAGGTCTGGAGCGACTGTGCGAGCTGCTCGTAGCCCTTCTCGGAGCCATAGCCCTTGACGATCGGCAGGAGCAGGTCGTTCAGCGCGTGCTCGGCCTTGGCGTCCTCGCCGGCGGCCTCCTTGACGGCGATCGTGTCCTGGACCGAGGCGGTGTACAGCACCAGGGCGCGCATGCCCTCCGCGTACGCCTTCTGCGTCATCAGCGAGCGGCGCACGTCGGGGTGGTGGGTGATGGTGACCTTGGGCGCGCTCTTGTCGCCGAACGCGGCGAGGTCGGAGCCCTGGACGCGCTCCTTGGCGTACTCCAGCGCGTTCAGGTAGCCCGTCGACAGCGTGGAGATCGCCTTCGTGCCGACCATCATGCGGGCGAACTCGATGATGCGGAACATCTGGCGGATGCCGTCGTGCTTGTCGCCGATCAGCCAGCCCTTGGCGGGGTGCTGGTCGCCGAAGGTCATCTCGCAGGTGTTGGAGGCCTTCAGGCCCATCTTGTGCTCGACGTTCGTGGCGTAGGCGCCGTTGCGCTCGCCCAGCTCGCCGGTCTCGAAGTCGAAGAGGTACTTCGGGACGAGGAAGAGGGACAGGCCCTTGGTGCCGGGGCCGGCGCCCTCGGGGCGCGCCAGCACGTAGTGAAGGATGTTCTCCTCCATGTCGTGCTCACCGGAGGTGATGAAGCGCTTCACGCCCTCGATGTGCCAGGAGCCGTCCTCCTGCTGGATCGCCTTGGTGCGGCCGGCGCCCACGTCCGAACCCGCGTCGGGCTCAGTGAGGACCATGGTGGAGCCCCAGGTCTTCTCGACCGCGATCTGCGCGATCTTCTTCTGGACCTCGGTGCCCTCGTCGTGGAGGATGCCGGCGAACGCCGGGCCGGAGGTGTACATCCACACGGCCGGGTTCGAGCCGAGGATCAGCTCCGCGTACGACCAGATCAGGGACGGCGGCGCGGTCGTGCCACCGATGGCCTCGGGCAGGCCGAGGCGCCAGTACTCGGAGTCCATGAAGGCCTTGTAGCTCTTCTTGAAGGACGCCGGGACGGGCGCGGTGTTCGTCTCGGGGTCGAAGACCGGCGGGTTGCGGTCGGCGTCGGCGAAGGACTCGGCCAGCTCGTTCTCCGCGAGCCGGGTCAGCTCCTCCAGGATGCTCTTCGCGGTCTCGACGTCCATCTCCTCGAACGGACCCGTGCCATACAGCTTGTCGCGTCCGAGTACTTCGAAGAGGTTGAACTCGATGTCGCGGAGGTTCGACTTGTAGTGCCCCATGGTGACGACTCCGTAGAGGGATCGGCGAGGCACTTGGATCCTCGCGCTAGTTCACGTACCAACAAGTAGCTACGATGATGCTACCCGTCAGTAATAAGACGCAACCCCGATCCGCAATCTGTGACAGGTCACACCGGAACCGTCAGTGTCGCCGTGTATCCCCGCGCCACACTCCCCTTCATGGCGGCCAGCTGCTGGTCGTGGCCGTCGCTGAAGATCCCGTCGGTCTCCAGGGAGAGGCCGCTCAGGTTGCCCACGCTCCTCTCGTAGCCGTCCGAGGCGTACACGGTCTCGCAGACGTCCTTCGGGAAGGCCAGCTGGGAGGTGTTCGTGATGGCCGTCGCCGCGGTGGCGTCCGCGAGGCTGCCGTACACCTCGAAGTGGATGTGCGGCCAGCGGCCCGCGTAGCAGCCCGGGAAGACGCTTTTGAACGTGACCTGGCCCTTGTCGTCGGTCTCCTGCACGCCGCGCAGGTAGTTCTCCTCGGTGACGCCGTCCGAGTACAGGGAGTAGTTGCCGTCCCGGTCGCAGTGCCAGATGTACACGGCGGCGCCCTTCTTCGGCGTCCCGCAGCCGGAGGCCGCGTCCACGACGGTGAGCGTGACGGTCAGGGGCACGCCCTCGGCGGTGCCGCCGGCGGAGTCGCCGAAGCTCTTGGTGATGTCGTCGCGTACGACTCCGCTCTCCTTCAGGACGTTCACGCCGTTCGAGCCGTCGCCCGGGAAGGGGCCGGCGGTCTCGTCGGGGATGGTCGCGCACTCGGCGGACGAACCGGGTGAGGCGGAGCCCGTGGCGCCCTTGGCGGAGGCGTCGGCCGAGGACTCGCCGTCGGACGTGCAGCCCACCAGGGGGATCAGACCCGCCCCCGCCATCAGCCGGATCATGCGGCGGCGGGCGAGGACCGGGAGGTCGTACGAGAGTCCCCGGTCGTGCTCGTGGACTTCTTCGGCGACTGCTTCGGTGTGGTCTCGGCGCATGGAAAGACGCTAGGAGCAGCAGGCGCGGGAACCCAGGGGCACACGCTGTCAAGTCGCTGTCGTTTCGCTGCAACCCCCGTACCGGTCCGCAGCCCGGCGGGGCTCGGTACGCTTGCGCTCATGTACGGCTACGACCAGAACGTCGGTGCACAGCAGCAGTACGCCCCGCCGCAGCAGCCCATGGCAGGTGGCGTCGGCGGGTACGGCCAGCAGCCGCCGCTCTACCCCGAGCCGTCCCCGCCCTCACTCGCGGACGCGGTGCGCGCCTTCACCACCGGGCAGATGTCCGCCGAGGACTTCCAGCAGGTCTTCGCGACGTCGAAGGTCTACTGCCCGCGCGGCGACAACCCGGGCTTCCTCGCCCTGCACAACACCCAGCAGCCGGTGATCCCGATGTTCACCTCGCTGAAGGAGCTGCGCAGGTACGCGGGCAAGGAGTCCAAGTACTTCGTCATCACCGGTTCCGAGGTGATCGACCTGCTGCCCACCGGCTACGGCTTCGTCGTCGACATGGAGGGCGAGCACCGCATGGTCTTCGACGCGAAGGCCGTGGAGCAGATGGTCGAGTTCGCGATGCGCCGGATGTACGGGTAGCGCTTCGGGAGGGCTGTTTTGCGTCTGCGGGCCCGTTGTGGCTGGTCGCGCAGTTCCCCGCGCCCCTGAGGGGCGCTCAGGATCCCGGCGTTTTGAGGCGCAGGGCCAGGCCGTCCAGGACGATGTCCAGGGCGGCCGCGAACTTTGTGTCCCGCATGGTCGCCGGGTCCGTGGTGGCGACCTCCTCCGTCTGGGCGTAGCCCTTGGCCAGGTGTTCGTGGTCCGCCACCGCCTGCTGGGCCGCAGGCATCAGCCGTGCGATGAAGTCGGCCTCGGTGTCCCCGGAGCGGGCGACCGTGATGAGCCAGGCGCCCTCGGTGGTGCTCATCCCGATGACGTACGACAGGACGGCGTCGATCGCCCCGCCCGGGTCCGGGAACCCGGCAGTCGTGAACAGGGCGGCCAAGCGCTCCGAGTACGACATGAGGTTGGGGCCGAGATAGGCGAGGCCCGCCTGGCCGAGGACCGAGGACAGCCACGGGTGCCGTAGTGCCGTCGTACGGAAGGAGTGCGCGGCCTGCGCCACGGCCGCCCGCCAGTCCGGGCTGTCCGCGGGCGGTACGTCGATCTCGGCGGCGACCTCGTCGACGGCCAGCTCCATCAGCTCGTCCTTGGTCGCGACATGCCGGTACAGGGAGGCCGCGCCGGCGTTCAGCCTGGTGGCGAGCTTGCGCATGCTCAGCGCCTCCACGCCCTCCGCGTCCAGCATGACGATCGCCTCGCGCACGATCGTGGCCCGGCTGAGCGCGGGCTGGTCGGACTCGCGCTGCGGGCGGGCCCACACGGAGGGGATGGAGCTCTGCTTCGTCGTCCTGGCGGCCATCGGCACTCCTTCGCATCCCTGCGTACATCGTTCGCATCGAGCGTACAGGAATGAGATGTTGCGAACACTGTTCCGCTGTGCGTACAGTGTTCGCAACGAAGGAACGGTGTTCACGAACCGGAGGGGAACGGCATGGACGTCAAGGGAACGCGTGATCCACGTCGCTGGTGGATCCTGCTCGTGCTCTGCCTGAGCACGCTGGTGCTGGTCGTCGACAGCATGGCGCTGACCGTCGCGGTGCCCGTGATGACCGGGGAGCTCGGGGCGAGCGCGCAGGAGACCCAGTGGATCCTGGACTCCTACATCCTGGTGTTCGCGGGGCTGCTGCTCACCTCCGGCAGCCTCGGCGACCGGTTCGGACGCCGCAGGGTGATGCTGATCGGGCTCCTGCTCTTCGGGGCCGCGTCGCTGGCCGCGACCTGGTGCACGAACCCCGGCGAGGTGATCGCCGTCCGTGTCGCGATGGGGGTCGGCGGGGCGCTGATCATGCCGTCCACGCTGTCGATCCTCATCACCGTCTTCGACGAGGAGGAGCGCGGCAGGGCGATGGCGGCCTGGAGCTCGGTGTCGATGCTCGGCCTGGTCGGCAGCCCGGTGCTCGGCGGTGTCCTCATCGAGCACTTCTCCTGGCAGTCGATCTTCTTCATCAACGTGCCGATCGTGGCGCTCGCCGTCGTCGCCGGTCTGACCCTGATGCCGGAGTCCAGGGCGCCCTGGCAGAAGCCGGACCCGCTCGGCGCCGTGCTGTCGGCGGTCGGGATGACGGCCCTGGTCTGGTGGATCATCGAGCTCCCGCAGCACGGGGTGTGGACCGCCGCCCTGCCGGTCGCCCTCGCGTCGCTGGCCGGCTTCGTGATCTGGGAGAACGTCACCAAGTCCCCGATGGTCCCGCTGGTCCTCTTCAGGCACCGTAATTTCAGCGGCGGCTCGCTCTCCCTGGCGCTCGTCCAGATCGGCAACGGCGGTCTGCTGCTGGTCCTGACCCAGTACCTCCAGTTCGTGCTCGGCTACTCGCCGATCAAGGCGGGCCTCGCCTTCCTGCCGCTGGCGATCACGGCCCTCGTCGGAAACGGCGTCGGCGTCAAGCTCGCCGCGAAGTACGGCAACCGGTGGGTGATCCTCGCGGGGATGCTGGTGATGGTGGCCTGCTTCGCGCTGCTGACCACGGTCTCGGCGGACTCCGGCTTCACGGTCCCGGCGGTGGCGCTCGGTCTGCTCGGCCTCGGCGCGGGCCTTGCGATGCCGGCCGCGGTCGGCGCGCTGATGGGCACGATCCCCGAGGACAAGGCGGGCGTCGGCTCGGCCCTGAACGACACCGTCCAGCAGGCCGGCACCGCCCTGGGCATCGCGATCCTGGGCTCGCTGCTGTCGAGCGGCTTCGCGGACCGGATGCCCGAGGGGGTGCCCGAGGAGGCCAGGCACTCGATCGCCGGTGCGGTCGCCGGGGGCGACGCCGGTCTGATCGCGGCGGCCCGCGAGGCCTTCACCGCCTCGATGTCCACCACCTTCACGGTCAGCACGATCGGCGTCCTCGCGGCGGCGCTGCTGGCGACCCTGGTCATGCGCGACGACCGCCGCAGCCCGCAGGACGCGGCCGGCACCCCCGACGAGCAGCTCGAACCGGTCGTCTGACCCCCTCGGACCGGCTCTTCCTGACACACTGAGCCGCCGTCGAAGCACCGGGTCCTCGTGACGAAGGCCGGCGCCCGCCCTGGGCGTCGGCCTTCGGCGTGCCCGGGCGGGAATGGCTGCCGCGCTTTTCCCGTTAGGGGTGGCAAGAAGTTCAATGCTCAACTAAACTGGCCGCACAAGGAGGTACCGACATGCCTGCAGTGACCGTCGAGAACCCGCTGACGCTGCCTCGCGTCGCCGCGCCCGCGGAGGCGGTGGCCCGTCCCGTGCTCACCGTCACGACCGCGCCGAGCGGTTTCGAGGGTGAGGGCTTCCCGGTGCGCCGTGCGTTCGCCGGGATCAACTACCGCCATCTGGACCCGTTCATCATGATGGACCAGATGGGCGAGGTGGAGTACGCGCCGGGTGAGCCCAAGGGAACGCCCTGGCACCCGCACCGCGGCTTCGAGACCGTCACCTACATCATCGACGGGATCTTCGACCACCAGGACTCCAACGGCGGCGGTGGCACCATCACCAACGGCGACACCCAGTGGATGACGGCCGGCTCCGGTCTGCTGCACATCGAGGCCCCGCCGGAGGCGCTGGTCATGTCCGGCGGTCTCTTCCACGGCCTCCAGCTGTGGGTGAACCTCCCGGCCAAGGACAAGATGATGGCGCCGCGCTACCAGGACATCCGCGGCGGCAACGTCCAGCTGCTCACCTCCCCCGACGGCGGCGCGCTGCTGCGTGTCATCGCCGGTGAGCTGGACGGCCACCAGGGTCCCGGCATCACGCACACCCCGATCTCGATGATCCACGCGACCCTCGCCCCGGGCGCGGAGATCACCCTGCCGTGGCGCGAGGACTTCAACGGCCTCGCGTACGTCCTCGCGGGCCGCGGCAGCGTGGGTGCGGAGCGCCGCGCGATCCACACGGGCCAGACGGCCGTGTTCGGCGACGGCGGTTCGCTGACCGTCCGCGCCGACGAGAAGCAGGACTCGCACACGCCGGACCTGGAGGTCGTCCTCCTCGGCGGCCAGCCGATCCGCGAGCCGATGGCCCACTACGGCCCGTTCGTCATGAACACCAAGGACGAACTCATGCAGGCCTTCGAGGACTTCCAGAAGGGCCGCCTCGGCACCGTTCCGGCGGTGCACGGAATGAGCGGCGAGGGTCCCTCCGGGGCCTGACCCCGCCCAGGTACGAAAAAGGCCCGGGGCCGCACAGCGTGGTGCGGCCCCGGGCCTTTCGTCACCCCGACCACCCGTCGCCACCCGTCCCCCGCCCCTTCCCCGCTCGTCACCCGCCCGGTCCGCCCGCGCACGACAGCCCCGCCCCGCGCGTGATCCGCTGGAACCGTGCAGGCCCCCACCCCGCTGCTCCCCGATCCCGTACGGCGGCTCGCCGCCTGGTGTGTGGTCGTGCTGCTCGTCGCCGGAGTGGTCTACGTCGGGATCCGGCTGGCCGTGGAGTTCAGTACGGCCGTGGTGCCCGTGCTGCTCGCGCTGCTGGGGACGGCGCTGCTCGGGCCGCTGCACCGGCGGCTGGTGAAGGCCAAGGTCAACCGGTCGGTCGCCGCCGCGCTCACCTGCGTCGCCGTGGTGGCCGTAGTCGGCGGGGCCGTGTACATCGTCGTCGCCGCGGTCGTGGACAGCGGCGACGAGATCGTCGCCTCGCTCAAACAGGCGGGCCGGGACATCGCCGACCACTTCGGGGCCGCCGGCACCTCACTGGACGACGTCGCCGCCAACGCCCAGGAGCTGCTCACCAAGTTCGGCGGGACGGCCGCCTCCGGCGTCATCAGCGGGGTCAGCGTCGTGGGCGAGACCATCGCCATCGGCGTGCTCGCGCTGCTGCTGGTCTTCTTCTTCCTGCGGGACTCCGACCGGGCGGCCGGCGCCCTGCGGTCCGTCGTGCCCGGCAGCGGCGGGGAGCTCGTGGAGGCCATGGCCCGGCGCGCGTTCCAGGCCGTGGAGGGGTTCATGCGGGGGACCACCTTCATCGCCTTCATCGACGCCGTCTGCATCACCGTCGGCCTGGTGATCCTGGATGTGCCGGGCGCGATCGGGCTCGGCGCGCTCGTCTTCGTCGGCGCCTACATCCCCTATCTGGGCGCGGTCATCTCGGGAGCCGTCGCCGTCCTGGTCGCCCTCGCCGACCGGGGCTTCGTCATCGCGCTGTGGGTGCTGGGGATCGTGCTGGCCGTGCAGGTGCTCGAGGGGCATGTGCTGACGCCGGCGATCCAGAGCAGGACCGTGCAGATGCACCCGGCCGTCGTCATGGTGACGATCACCGCGGGCGCCTCCGTGGCCGGCATCCTCGGCATGCTGCTCGCCGTACCTCTCACCGCCGCCGCGTTCGGCGTCGCGCACGAGCTGCGGGAGCGTTACGGCAGCTCGACGTCGAGCGCGACGGTGACTTCGACCGAGCCGCCCCCGGACCCGACGGCGCCCTCGGACTCGTAGAGCTCGAACCAGATGCTCTTGCCCTCGCCGCGAGGGTCGACGCCCCACGCGTGGGCCAGCAGCTCGATCAGCATCAGACCCCGCCCGGACGAGGCCAGCTCCCCGGGGCTGCGCCGGTGCGGCAGGTCGTCGCTGGTGTCCGTGACCTCGACGCGCACCCGGCGGTCGCCGGTCTCGCCCCGCACCTCCGCCAGCAGCAGCGCGTCGGCGTCGGTGTGCACCAGGACGTTCGTCAGCGTCTCCGACAGCAGCAGGACCGCGGAGTCGACCTGGTCCTCGGAGGCCCAGTCGTGCAGCAGCTCCCGCAACTGCTGCCGGGCCACCCCGACCCGCTCCGGCTCGGCCTGCGCGACCGACAGCATGGTGCGCCGGACCGTCGGCGGCCGGGCGGTGTCGGCGTGGCCGTCGCCCTGCCGGCGCAGCAGCAGTACCGCTATGTCGTCCTCGCGGCGGTCGGCGAGCGGGCCGGTGGTGTGGTGGGAGGACGGGCCGTGGACGGCCTGGACCAGGGCGTCGGCGAGCCCCTCCAGGTCGCCGTCGTGCTCCTCCAGGATCGAGCGGATGCGCTTCCAGCCGGTCTCCAGGTCGTGGCCGCCGGTCTCGATCAGCCCGTCCGTGCAGATCAGCATGGTCTCGCCGGGTTCCAGGGTGATCCTGGTCGTCGGATAGTCGGCGTCCGGGTCGATGCCCAGCGGCAGACCGCCGGCCGTCGGACGCGCCAGCACCGTGCCGTCGGTCATCCGGATCGCCGGGTCCGGGTGCCCGGCGCGGGCGATGTCCAGCAGACCCGACGCGGGATCGACCTCGACGTACAGGCAGGTCGCGAAGCGCAGGTCGGACGGGTCCTCGTCGAGGGCGCCGAACGTCATCCCGTGCAGGAAGCGCGAGGCCCGGGAGAGCACGGCATCGGGGCGGTGGCCCTCGGAGGCATAGGCGCGCAGAGCGATCCGCAGCTGGCCCATCAGGCCCGCCGCCCGTACGTCATGGCCCTGGACGTCGCCGATGACGAGGGCGAAGCGGCCTCCCCCGAACTCCGTTCGGGAGGTGCCCCCAGGCAACGGGATCATGTCGTACCAGTCGCCGCCGACCTGAAGGCCCCCGCCGGTCGGGATATACCGCGCGGCGACGCCCATGCCCGGTATCTCGGGGCCCAGCTTGGGCAGCATCGAGCGCTGGAGGCCGTCCGTGAGCTCCCGTGCGGACTCGGCGGCCTCGGCGCGCGAGAGGGCCTGGGCGAGCATGCGGGCGACCGTCGTCAGAACGGAGCGCTCGTCCGGGGTGAAGGCGACCGGATAGGTGAACGCCGCCATCCAGGCGCCCATCGTGCGCCCGGCCACGGTCAGCGGCAGGAACGCCCAGGACTGCCGGTCGAAGTGCGCGGCGAGCGGCCAGGTGACCGGGTAGCGGTCCTTGTACTTCTCGGGCGAGGAGAGATAGACGGCACGGCCGGTGCGGACCACCTCGGCGGCCGGGTAGTCCGTGTCCAGGGCCATGTGCGTGAACGGGCCCTCGTCACCGGGCTGATGGCCGTGGTGTCCGATGATCGTCAGGCGATCGCCCGTCACCCCGAAGACCGCGAGCCCGTCCGGTGAGAAGCCCGGCATCGACAGACCGGCCGCGACCCGCAGCACCTCGGCCGTCGATCGCGCCTCGGCCAGCGCCCGCCCCGCGTCCAGCAGGAACGCCTCCCGCGAGCGCCGCCAGTCGCCGGTCACCGCCGTACGGCCGGAGGAGGTGCCCGGCACCGGCTCGGTGACCTCCTGGAGGGAGCCGGTGACCTCGTACGACCGCTTCTCGCGGTCGAAGGACGCGTGGAAGCGGCTGCGGCCGACCCGGACCACTCGGCCCATGTCGTCCATGATCCGCACCCGCACCTCGCCGAGCGTGCCCTCGGCGACGGCCAGCTGGATCACCCCGCTGATCTCGTTCCAGTCCACCGGGTGCAGCCGTGCGCGCACCTGGGCCTGGCTGAGCGTGGCCCGTTCGGAGGGCAAGCCCAGCAGCCGTGCCGCCTCCGCGTCGACCGTGACCAGTCCCGTGGCGGTGTTCCAGTGCCACAGTCCGGTCGCGAGGGCGGCGAGAATCTCCCCCACCGCGGGCAGGGGCTCACCAGTGCGCATTGCCCCACTCTAAGAAGAGGTGATCGAACGCTGCCACCGAAGCTGTACGGGGCATCGGGTCCCCGGGCCCGGGGCCACGGCCAAATGGTGGGGAGGCGATCTTGGGGTGCCCGGTAGGCTTGGGGGGAGTTTCACGTGAAACAAAGCCCCTCATTCACGGGAACCAAGCCCCCGATCCGCGAAGACTGGATGAACGACGATGCATCGGTACAGGTCCCACACCTGCGGCGAGCTCCGCTCCTCTGACGTCGGCACCGACGTCCGGCTGAGTGGCTGGCTGCACAATCGGCGCGACCTGGGCGGCATCCTCTTCATCGATCTGCGCGATCACTACGGCATCACGCAGCTCGTGGCCCGCCCGGGCACCCCCGCGTACGAGGCCCTGGACAAGCTGTCCAAGGAGTCCACGGTCCGGATCGACGGCAAGGTCGTCTCCCGTGGCGCCGAGAACATCAACTCCGAGCTGCCCACCGGCGAGATCGAGGTCGAGGTCGGCGAGGTCGAGCTGCTCGGTGCCGCCGCCCCGCTCCCCTTCACGATCAACACCGAGGACGGGGTCAACGAGGAGCGGCGCCTGGAGTACCGCTTCCTGGACCTGCGCCGCGAGCGCATGCACAAGAACATCCTGCTGCGCACGTCGGTCATCTCGGCGATCCGCCACAAGATGACGGCGCTGGGCTTCAACGAGATGGCGACGCCGATCCTGTCCGCGACCTCCCCCGAGGGCGCCCGCGACTTCGTCGTCCCCTCCCGCCTGAACCCGGGCAAGTTCTACGCGCTGCCGCAGGCCCCGCAGCAGTTCAAGCAGCTGCTGATGATCTCCGGCTTCGACCGCTACTTCCAGATCGCGCCCTGCTTCCGCGACGAGGACGCGCGCGCCGACCGCTCGCCGGGCGAGTTCTACCAGCTCGACATCGAGATGAGCTTCGTCGAGCAGGAGGACGTCTTCCAGCCGGTCGAGAAGCTGATGACCGAGCTCTTCGAGGAGTTCGGCAAGGGCCGCCACGTCACCTCGCCGTTCCCGCGGATCCCGTTCCGCGAGGCGATGCTGAAGTACGGCTCCGACAAGCCGGACCTGCGGGCCCAGCTGGAGCTCGTCGACATCACCGACATCTTCGAGGGCTCGGAGTTCAAGGCGTTCGCCGGCAAGCACGTGCGCGCGCTGCCGGTGCCGGACGTCTCCGCGCAGCCCCGCAAGTTCTTCGACCAGCTCGGTGACTTCGCGGTCACCCTCGGCGCGAAGGGCCTGGCCTGGGTCCGCGTCGCCGAGGACGGCTCGCTGACCGGCCCGATCGCCAAGTTCCTCACCGAGGAGAACGTCGCCGAGCTGACCAAGCGCCTGTCGCTGGCCGCCGGTCACGCCGTCTTCTTCGGTGCGGGCGAGTTCGACGAGGTCTCCAAGATCATGGGCGCGGTCCGTGTCGAGGCCGCCAAGCGTGCCGGGCACTTCGAGGAGGGCGTCTTCCGGTTCTGCTGGATCGTCGACTTCCCGATGTACGAGAAGGACGAGGAGACCGGCGCGATCGACTTCTCGCACAACCCGTTCTCCATGCCGCAGGGCGGCCTGGAGGCCCTTGAGACCCAGGACCCGCTGGACATCCTGGGCTGGCAGTACGACATCGTCTGCAACGGCGTCGAGCTGTCCTCCGGCGCGATCCGGAACCACGAGCCCGAGATCATGCTGAAGGCGTTCGAGATCGCCGGCTACGACCGCGAGACCGTCGAGGACAAGTTCGCCGGCATGCTGCGCGCCTTCCGCTTCGGTGCCCCGCCGCACGGCGGCATCGCCCCCGGCGTCGACCGCATCGTCATGCTCCTCGCGGACGAGCCCAACATCCGCGAGACCATCGCCTTCCCGCTCAACGGCAACGCCCAGGACCTGATGATGGGCGCGCCGACGGAGCTGGAGGAGGCCCGGCTCAGGGAGCTGCACCTCACGGTGCGCAAGCCGCAGCCGAAGTAGGCGAAATGCAGTGAGGTGGCTCGGAACCGACGCAGGTTCCGGGCCACTTCTCTTTGTGCGGCACATGCAGGGCTCTCACCCAGCCCTTACCTAAGCTCCTGACAGGCGTGGTCCCTAACTTCCCTGCCCATGACGGGAAACCAGACGGCCGAAGGGCCGAAACACAAGAAGGACCTCACGCGTCGCAAGGTCGTCGTGGCCGGCGCGGGCGCGGCGGTCGCGGTGGGCGTCGGCGGCACTCTCGCGGCGGGCGCCTTCGCGGGTGAGAAGAGCGCGGCGGGCACCACGGCATCGGCGAGCGGCAGCGCCTCGGAGACCTGCTACAAGCTGACCTCCGAGACCACCGAGGGCCCCTACTACATCGACGCGGACAAGCTCCGCAAGGACATCACCGAGGACCAGGAGGGCATCCCGCTCACCCTCCGCCTCAAGGTGATCGACGCCGAGACCTGCAAGCCCATCAGGAACGCCGCGGTCGACATCTGGCACTGCAACGCGCTGGGCGTGTACTCGGGTTACGAGGACATGGGCAGCGGCGGTGGCGGTGGCGGCACTCCGCCGTCCGGCGAGCCGACGGGCGAGCCCCCGTCCGGTGAGCCCTCGGGCGGGCCCGGCGGCGGAGGCGGTGTCCACCAGGAGCCGACGGACGACGAGCGCTATCTGCGCGGCACCTGGCGGACGGACCGCAACGGCACGGTGGAGTTCAAGACGGTCTTCCCCGGCTGGTACCAGGGCCGGTGCGTCCACATCCACACCAAGGTCCATGTGAGCGGCACCTGGACGGACGCCGGGTACGAGGGCGGCAACACCTGCCACACCGGTCAGTTCTTCTTCGACGAGGAGAGCGTGCTCGCCTCCGCGGAGGTGGCGCCGTACTCCACGAACACCACCACCCGCACCACGCTCGACGAGGACACCATCTACCCGGACAACGGGACCGAGGGCGGCCTGCTGAAGCTGAAGTACCGCAAGAACGACATCGCGAAGGGCGTGGTCGCCACGATCACGATGGGCGTCGACCCCGAGGCCACGCACGACGGCACGGACGACGCGGTCCAGCCGGGAGCGTCGGCGTCGGCCGGCTGACGCGGACCTGAAGGCATGGTGGGGCGGGAGGCGGTCGTCACTCCTCCGTGGGCGGCCGAAGTGCCTCCTGCTCCAGCAGGCGCTCCGCGATGTCGTCGGCCCAGGCCCGTACCCAGCGGCGCAGGGCCGGTACCGCCTCCGCGTCCAGGCCCCGGGTGGTGAACTCCCGGTCGTCCAGCAGTTCCGTCGCCTCCAGACGGGACTGGAGGTCGGCCGGGTCGAACTCGTCCCAGGCGTGGCGGCGGCCCTGTTCCTCCAGGTCGGGGAAGCTCCAGTGGGCCGCGGCGGCGTGGACGTCGGTGAGGTCGCGGGCGGTGCCCCGGTCGGCCAGCGCGCGGACCTTGGTGCCGATGAGGTCCTCGAGGGAGAGGGCGGGGCCCAGGTCGGTCGCGACGGGCTGCTGCCAGAGGGTTTCCTTCACCAGGTCGACCGGTTGTTCATCGGCGCCTTCCACACCGGTGACCAGGAGGCGCGCGGACAGCGGGTCGATCTCCAGGGGGCGCACCAGCCAGCCGCGTTCCGTCAGTCCCGTGCGGACCGCCGCCGCGACCCGGTCCATCGGCTCGGGGCTCTCGGTGGCCACTTCCAGCGGCCCTTCGACCGAGGCGTCCGGCATCAGGCCGTGCGCCCGGACCGCGTACCCGCCGGCCAGCACGAGCGGGTAAGGGGCGCCGATCGTGAGGACGTCGGTCAGCAGGTGGTGGCGGAGCGGGATCATCGTGCGCCGATTATGGCGGCCCCGCCGAGCCGGCCGGAGTCGGCGGGGCCGGACGTGCGGGCTACTTCGCCACGAACTGCGTAAGGATCGCCTGCACCTCGTAGATGTCGACGCCCTTGGTGAACGTCTTCTCGATCGGCGTCGGCGTCCCCGAGACCCAGATCTTCAGCTCGGCGTCCAGGTCGAAGGTGCCCGCGGTCTCGACCGCGAAGTGCGTGATGCTGCGGTACGGGATGGAGTGGTACTCCACCTTCTTGCCGGTGATGCCCTGCTTGTCGACCAGGATCAGACGACGGTCGGTGAACAGGATGGTGTCGCGTATCAGCAGGTACGCGGCGTGCACCTGCTCACCGTGACCCAGCAGCCGGGCGAAGTCCTGCTGCGCCTGCCCCGAGTCGATGGTGTGCGCGTTACCGAAGAGCGCCATGAATGGATCCCCCCACGTGATGGCTCTACATGATCTTCGCAATGTATAGCGCCTCGGAGGGGTCCAGGCATAGAGGGGTAAACGATCAGGTGTCGTACGAACCGTCCCAGGGTTCGCCGAAGCCCAGATTGTCGGGATGGAGCTCGGCCCACGCCTCCTCGTCGTCCTCGTCGGTGACGAGACCGAACAGCACACCCTCGAAGGTGAGCTGGAAGGGACGTATCGCGATGTCCGTGTACGTCCGCCGGGGCAGGCTGCGCAGCAGCGTCGCCAGCCGGGCGCGGGCACGGGCGAGCGGCGAGTCGCCGCCCTGCGGGGCACGCTGCTGCTCGGCCCAGGTTCCGGCACACCAGATCTCCGAGTCGCGGTACCTGCCGTCGGGATCGAAGGTGTGCAGGACCGCGTAGAGGCGTTTGTGCTCTTCCCAGCCGGTGTCGAGTTCGAAGCCCTTGGGGAAGGCGTAGGTCACCGACCCCATGAACTGCCCGTCCTCGTAAAAGCCGATCGCCTCGGTACGGCCGTGCGGCTCGTACGCGATCGGGATGACCTCAGGGACTGCCATGGCGGAAACCATACGGTCGTGCGGGGGGTCATGGTGCCCCCGGGGTGGGATCGATGCCAACAGGATGGACAACATCCCCGTGATGTCCCCGAGTTGGCCACCGATCGGTCAAGAAATTCACGACAGCCGTGGGAAGAGAACAGCGCCCTTCGTGACTGTGGCGCCCGCGGGGAGCCCGCCCCACTCGGCGGCATCCTGGATCCGCTGGTCCGCGAGGGCGCCGAGGGATGCCTCGGCGCCCAGGGATTCCCACAGCTCGCCGGAGGTCTCCGGCATCACCGGGTCCAGCAGGACCGCCACGGCACGCAGGGACTCCGCGGCCGTGTAGAGGATGGTCGCGAGACGGGCGGCGGCCTCCTCGGAAGGGTCCTTGGCGACCTTCCACGGCTGCTGCTCGGTGAGGTAGCCGTTGACCTGCTTCACGAAGTCGAAGACGGCCAGGATGCCGCCCTGGAAGTCCAGCTCCTCACCGATCCGGCGGTCGGCCTCCGCGACGGCCCTCGCCAGTCCTTCCCGGACCGCCCGCTCGGCCTCGCCGTCGACCGTAGCGGCCGGCAGCTCGCCGTCGAAGTACCTGCCGACCATCGCGGTGACACGGGAGGCGAGGTTGCCGTAGTCGTTGGCCAGCTCGCTGGTGTAGCGGGCGGAGAAGTCCTCCCAGGAGAACGAGCCGTCCTGGCCGAAGGCGATCGCGCGCAGGAAGTACCAGCGGTACGCGTCCACGCCGAAGTGCGCCGTCAGGTCCTGCGGCTTGATGCCGGTCAGGTTGGACTTGCTCATCTTCTCGCCGCCGACCAGCAGCCAGCCGTTGGCGGCGATCCTGCCGGGCAGCGGCAGGCCGTTCGCCAGCAGCAAGGCCGGCCAGATGACCGCGTGGAAGCGGAGGATGTCCTTGCCGACCAGGTGGACGTCGGCGGGGAAGGTCGACCCGAACTTCTCCGGGTTCTCGTTGTAGCCGACGGCCGTGGCGTAGTTCAGCAGCGCGTCGATCCAGACGTAGATGACGTGCTGCTCGTCCCAGGGGACCTTGACGCCCCAGTCGAACGTGGAGCGCGAGATGGACAGGTCCTGAAGGCCCTGCCGTACGAAGTTCACGACCTCGTTGCGCGCGGACTCGGGCTGGATGAAGCCGGGGTGGGCCTCGTAGTGGGCGAGCAGCCGGTCGGTGTACGCGCTGAGCCTGAAGAAGTAGTTCTCCTCCTTCAGCAGCTCCACCGGCTTCTTGTGGATCGGGCAGAGCTTCTGGCCCGCGTACTCGCCCTCGCCGTCCAGCAGCTCGCCGGGGAGCTTGAACTCCTCGCAGTCGACGCAGTACGGCCCCTCGTAGCTGTCCTTGTAGATCTCGCCCCGGTCGTGGAGGTCCTGGACGAACTCCCGCACCCGGTCCGTGTGCCGCTGCTGCGTGGTGCGGATGAAGTCGTCGTTGGCGATCTCCAGGTGCTCCCACAAGGGCTGCCAGGACTCGTGGACGAGCCGGTCCGCCCACTCCTTGGGGCCGACGCCGTTCGCCTCCGCGGTCCGCAGGATCTTCTGCCCGTGCTCGTCCGTGCCCGTCAGGAACCAGACGTCCTCGCCGCGCCGGCGATGCCAGCGGGCGAGGACGTCGGCCGCGAGGGTGGTGTAGGCGTGACCCAGGTGCGGGGCGTCGTTGACGTAGTAGATGGGGGTCGTGACGTAGTACGTCATGACCTCACTCCATCACACCCCGGCGAGGGCCCTCACCTGCTTTAGGCCGCCTCGCCGCCGAAGCGCTCCTTGTAGGCCTCCAGGTCCTCGTCCGTGAGCTTGGCGAAGAGGACCGGGGGGACGGTGAAGGGGGTGCCGACGGGGACGGCCGTGAGGGACCTGGCCTCGTCCGCGGTGACCCAGGTCGCCGTGTCCTCGGGCAGGGCGAACGCCTGGCGCATCGCGGCCGAGCTGGCCGGGATGAAGGGCTCCGAGACCACCGCGTAGAGGTGGATCAGGTTCATCGCGGTGCGCAGGGTGAGGGCCGCGCCGTCCTTGTCGGTCTTGATCTCCAGCCAGGGGGCCTTCTCCTCCAGGTAGGAGTTGCCGGCCGACCACAGGGCGCGCAGGGCGGCGGCCGCCTTGCGGAACTGGAGCGCCTCCATCTGCGACTCGTACTCGGCGAGGAGTTCGGCGATCTGCTCGCCGAGCTTCGCCTCCGCCTCACCGGGCTCGCCGCCCGCCGGGACCTCCTCGCCGAAGCGCTTCTTGGAGAAGGACAGCACGCGGTTGACGAAGTTGCCGAGGGTGTCGGCCAGGTCCTTGTTCACCGTGGCCGTGAAGTGCTCCCAGGTGAAGGACGAGTCGTCGGACTCGGGGGCGTTGGCGATGAGGAAGTAGCGCCAGTAGTCGGCGGGCAGGATCTCCAGGGCCTGGTCGGTGAAGACACCGCGCTTCTGGGACGTGGAGAACTTTCCGCCGTAGTACGTCAGCCAGTTGAAGGCCTTGACGAAGTCGACCTTCTTCCACGGCTCGCGGATGCCGAGCTCGGTGGCCGGGAACATCACGGTGTGGAAGGGGACGTTGTCCTTCGCCATGAACTCGGTGTAGCGGACGGTGTCGTCGGCCTCGTACCACCACGACTTCCAGTCGCGGTTCTCCGGGTCCTGGTCCGACCACTCCTTCGTCGCGCCGATGTACTCGATCGGGGCGTCGAACCAGACGTAGAAGACCTTGCCATCGGCCGCCAGCTCCGGCCACGTGTCCGCCGGGACGGGCACGCCCCAGTCCAGGTCACGGGTGATCGCGCGGTCGTGCAGGCCCTCGGTCAGCCACTTGTGGGCGATGGAGGACGCCAGGTGCGGCCAGACGCCGTCGTGACGGGAGACCCACTCCTTGACCTCGTTCTGCAGCTTGGACTGGAGGAGGAAGAGGTGCTTGGTCTCGCGGACCTCCAGATCCGTGGAGCCGGAGATCGCGGAGCGGGGGTTGATCAGGTCGGTCGGGTCCAGGACGCGCGTGCAGTTCTCGCACTGGTCGCCGCGGGCCTTGTCGTAGCCGCAGTGGGGGCAGGTGCCCTCGACGTAGCGGTCCGGGAGGAAGCGGCCGTCCGCGGGGCTGTAGACCTGGCGGATCGCGCGCTCTTCGATGAAGCCGTTCTCGTGCAGCTTGCGGGCGAAGTGCTGGGTGATCTCGACGTTCTGCGGGCTGGAGCTGCGGCCGAAGTAGTCGAAGGCCAGCGCGAAGCCGTCGTAGACCGCCTTCTGCGCGTCGTGCGCCTGCGCGCAGAAGTCCGCGACCGGGATGCCCTGCTCCTTCGCGGCGAGCTCGGCGGGGGTGCCGTGCTCGTCGGTGGCGCAGATGTAGAGGACGTCGTGGCCGCGCTGGCGGAGGTACCGGGAGTACACGTCCGCCGGGAGCATGGACCCCACCATGTTGCCCAGGTGCTTGATTCCGTTGATGTACGGAAGGGCGCTGGTGATGAGGTGTCGAGCCATCGGGGGCTGCTCCCAGGTCGGATTTCGGGTTCTTGGTTCTTTGCGAACCTTGAAATCGTAGCCGACATGGGTGGGCCGCCCGCTTCCCGTTTTGAGGGGTGGAAGGGGCGGCCCGGGGATCTTCGGTGGGTGATCTACGAGGGCTACGGGCGCCAGTCGATCAGTACGCCGTCGTAGAGCTCCGCGTCCGTGAGCTCCAGGGGGGTCGGGCCCGCGTGGAAGAAGGCCGTGTTGTCGGTCTTCAGCTTGCGGAGGTAGTCGAACGCCTTGTTGTCGTGGTCGCCGAACGCGATGAAGGAGAAGAACACCGAGGGGTGGCTCTTCGCGGCTTCGGTGAGGGCGTGGGTGGCCGGGGTCTTGGCGTCGGGGGCGCCGTCGGTCTGGAAGACGACGAGGGCGGGGGCGCCGGGGGTGGCGTTCTTGTCGTAGTGGGCGAGCACGGCTTCCACGGCGGCGTGGTAGCTGGTGCGGCCCATGCGGCCGAGGCCGGCGTGCGCGTCGTCGATCGCGGTCTCGGAGGAGGTGGGGGTGAGGTCGGTGGTGCCGTCGACCTCGGTGGAGAAGAAGACGACGTGCACGGAGGTGTCGGGGGCGTCGGGGTCCAGGTGCTCGGCGAGGGCGAGGGTCTGGTCGGCGAGGGCCTGGGCGGAGCCGTCCTTGTAGTACGGGCGCATGCTCGCGGAGCGGTCGAGGACGAGGTAGACCTTGGCGCGGGCGGTGGTGAGGCCGGCCTTTGCGAGGGCGACGGCGGGTGGGGTGGCCGTGGCCTCGGCTTCGCCTTCGGCCTGGTCGTTCCCACCCACACCGCCCGTGCGGCTCTCGTCGTCGGCCGCGAGTGGCCCCTGTGCGGCGTCCTCACCGTCGGCGACCGCGGGTTCGGGAGCCGCGACGGCCTCGGCTTCGCCTTCGGCCTGGTCGTTCCCACCCGCACCGCCCGTGCGGCTCTCGTCGTCGGCCGCGAGTGGCCCCTGTGCGGCGTCCTCACCGTCGGCGACCGCGGCTCCGTCGTCTTCGACCGCCTCGGCCGGAGCGGCCTCGGGCTCCGCGACGGGCTCCGGCTCGGCGTCGGGCGTGACCTCGGCGGACGCCTCGGGCTCGGGGGCCGTCTCCGGCTCGACCTCGGCGACGGGCTCGGGCTCCGCGACAGCCGCAGGCTCTTCAGCCACCGGCTCCTCCACGGCCGGCTCTGCGGCGGGGGTCTCCTCGACGGCGGTCTCTTCGGCGACGGGGGGCTCAGCGACCGGCTCCTCGGCCGCCGTCTCCTCAGCGACCGGCGCCTCCGTGACGGGCTCCTCGGCAGCCGGAGCCTCTTCGGCGACCGGTTCCACCGCAGCCGGCTCCTCGGCCGCCGGCGTCTCCGCGACAGCCTCCTCGGCCGCCACCGGCTCCTCGGCGACCACCGGCTCCTCGACCGCCGCCGGCTCTTCCGCGACCGGCGCCGTCTCGGCAGCCTGCGGCTTCTCGGCGGCCGGCGCTGTCTCCGCAACCGTCGGCTCCACCGGGTCCGCCGGCTTCGGGACCGTTACGTTGTCGAAGGCTGCCGAGACCAGGTCGTGTTCTTCGTCCTGGATGTCCTGGATGTCCTGGTTGGTCGGCTTGGCCGTCTGCTCGGTCGGCTTCGTTGCCTCCGGGGCCGGGCGGTCCGCGCTTCGGGGTTCCGGGACCTGGGCGGACGGGGCCGGCTGAGGTTCCGGGGACGGGGACGGGACCGTCGGCCGGGCTTCCGGCGAAGGCGTCGTCGCACCCTCTGCTTCGGCGGTACGCGCCTTGCGTGACCGGCCGAATGCGTTCCGCAGGAGAGTGAGAATGCCCATGTGCGCAACCCTTCGCGTGAGTTGATGCCCGTAGATCCCTGGCCAGGACGGACACGTAAGGTTAGCGGCCCCGGATGGCGATCTTGGGGAGGGGCGGACACCTGAGGTCCTCAGGAGTCAAGGGGCCCTTCGGGTCGATCAACGGCGGCGTATCAACTGCCGTACATCCACCCCTGGTTCACCCTTCGTTCATTCAAACGCCCCGCTCCCGCACAAACGTGCTTCTACCGTCCCCCACGCTGCATTCAAGGGGAAGCAAGGGGAGTACCAAGAGCCATGCGTATTCAGTTGCCGATCGTCAGCGTCAACAACGACTCGCATCATGGTGGCAGAGCAGCCCTGACCTGCCGTTTCCGGTGTGGAGACGCCTGTTTCCACGAGGTGCCGAACACCACTACCAACCCATATGTCGGTGATGTCATCGCCGACGCCCTCAGCCGCCGTACCGTGATGCGCGCCGCGGCCGTCGTCACCGCGGCCACCGCGGTCGGCGCCTCCGCCACCGTCGCCGCCCCGAAGGCGAGCGCCGCCGAGTCGGCCGCCGCCACCGCCGCGACCAGCACCCGCCACGCCTCCCGCGGCGCGCGCGGTCTGCGCTTCGAGCCCGTCGCGCCGAACACCGCCGACACCGTGACCGTCCCGGACGGCTACGCGCAGAACGTCGTCATCCGCTGGGGCGAGCCCATCCTGCGCGGCGCGCCCGCCTTCGACCCGGAGAACCAGACCGCCGAGTCGCAGTCGAAGCAGTTCGGCTACAACAACGACTTCCTCGCTCTCCTGCCGCTGCCGGGCGAGCGGAATCGGCAGATTCTCGTCGCCAACCACGAGTACACCGACGAAGTGCTCATGTTCCGTGGCTACGACGCCGCCAATCCGACGAAGCAGCAGGTCGAGGTCGCCTGGGCGGCCCACGGCCTCACCGCCGTCGTCGTCGAGGGCGACCGGCGGTCCGGGAAGCTCACGCCCGTCCCCCGGCACCCGCTCAACCGCCGTGTGACCGCCACCAGCGAGTTCAAGGTCACCGGCCCGGCCGCCGGCTCCGACCTGCTGAAGACCTCCGCCGACCCGACCGGTACCAAGGTCCTCGGCACGCTCAACAACTGCTCCGGCGGTGTCACCCCGTGGGGCACCACGCTGCACGGCGAGGAGAACTTCAACCAGTACTTCGCCAACGCCACCCGGGCCACCGACAAGCGGTACGGGCTCGGGACGGGTGCCACCGAGCGCAAGTGGGAGCGGTTCGACAAGCGCTTCGACGTGGCCCAGGAGCCCAACGAGCCGCACCGGTTCGGGTTCGTCGTCGAGCTCGACCCGTACGACCCCACCGCCAAGCCCCGCAAGCGCACCGCGCTCGGCCGCTTCAAGCACGAGGGCGCCACCGTGCGGCTCACCGACGACGGCCGCCCCGTCGTCTACTCCGGTGACGACGAGCGCTTCGACTACTTCTACAAGTTCATCGGCAGCAAGCGGATGAAGAAGGGGTCGTCCCGCGCGGTGCGGGAGCACAATCTCTCGCTGCTCGACGAGGGCACCCTCTACGTCGCCAAGCTCACCGGTGACTCCCCGGCCATCGAGATCGACGGCACGGGCAAGCTTCCCGCCGACGGTGAGTTCGACGGCAGCGGCGAGTGGATCCCGCTGGCCACGGCGACCGCCAAGGGTGCCGTCTCGCACGTCGAGGGCATGAGCGCCGAGGAGGTCTTCGTCTTCACGCGCCTCGCCGGCGACAAGGTCGGCGCGACGAAGATGGACCGGCCCGAGGACATCGAGCCCAACCCGCACACCGGCAAGGTGTACGTCGCCCTCACCAACAACTCCAACCGCGGTGTCGGCTCGAACGCGAAGGCCGACGAGGCCAACCCGCGCAACGCCAACAAGCACGGCCAGATCCTGGAGCTGACCGAGCGCTGGAACCGCGCCGACAGCAAGAAGTTCGCCTGGACGCTGTTCCTGGTCGCGGGCGACCCGAGCGACCCGGCCACCTACTTCGCCGGGTTCCCGAAGGACGACGTCTCCCCGATCTCCTGCCCGGACAACGTCGCCTTCGACTCCCACGGCAACCTGTGGATCTCCACCGACGGCAACGCCCTCGGCAACCACGACGGCCTCTTCGGCGTCGCCACCCGCGGTGACCGCCGCGGTGAGCTGAAGCAGTTCCTGACGATGCCGAACGGTGCCGAGACCTGCGGCCCGGTCATCCAGGACCGCCGCGTGCTCGTCGCCGTGCAGCACCCGGGCGAGATCGACGGCGCGACGGCCGAGAAGCCGCTGAGCGCCTGGCCCGACGGTGCCGGAAAGATCAACCGGCCGGCCGTCGTGGCCGTCTGGCGCAAGGACGGCTGCGACATCGGCGTCTGAGCCGGTGGCATTACGTCCTACGGGAGTGCTGGGACAGGCGGCTGCGGTTCGTCGTCGTGTTCCAGCCACTCCCGGTACGCGGGCGCCTGCCGCGCCGCCTCCCAGTACGCCTCCTCCAGCGCCGGATACACCCCGTCGAGGTCCGTCTCCGTGCGGGCCGCGAGGAGGAGGCGTACGCCGAGCGGGTCGCCGTGCAGGCGTCGTACCGCCATCGTGGGGCTGTCGGCGTGGGTCGGCTGGCAGACGGCGACGACCTCGCCGGTGGCGACCAGGGAGTCGGCCGTGTAGTAGTCGCCGTGCAGGACGTGCGGGTTGACGCCGGCCGCCCGGAACATCCGCTGCACGGCGTCCCACTCCCCGTCGACCGTCGGGTCGACCATCCAGCGGTCGTCGGCCAGGTCACGCAGGCTGACCTCGGACTTCGCGGTGGCCGGATGGTCGGTCGGCAGTGACACGAACTGCGGTTCGCGCTCCATCAACACGCGTAGCCGCAGCTCCGGCGGGATGCGCAGCGGCGAGCCCTCGACCTCGTGCACGAAGGCGACGTCCAGCTGGCCCTCGGCGACCATGCGCAGCAGGGCGTTCGGGGAGACGTTCATGTGGAGCGTCGGGTCCTGGCCCTGCCCGCGCAGCCGGCGCAGCCAGCCCGCCAGGGCCTTGCTCGCGGTGGAGCCGACGCGCAGCTCCGGGCCGCCGGCCGCGGCCGCCCGTGCCTCGGAGACGAGGGCACGCATATCGGCCACCAGCGGGCGTGCGCGGCTGAGCACCAGCCGGCCGAGCGGCGTGGGGCGGCAGCCGGTCCTCGCGCGCAGGAACAGCGTTCCGCCCAGCTCCTGCTCGATGCGGCGCAGTTGTGTGCTGAGCGACGGCTGGGCGACGCCGAGCTGGCGGGCCGCCCGGTGCAGACTGCCGGTGTCGGCTATGGCGCACAGCGCGCGGAGGTGTCTCACCTCGAGCTCCATGCCCTGGGACATTAAAACGGAATCAAAGCTTTCACCAGCCGCACAAACCCCCTCCGATCCTTGCTAATTGGGGCCCCGATAGGGCAGTGCTATCAGCGATTGCCATCATCACAGCGGCCACACAGGAGCAGACACTCGCCTTGACGACTCACCCCCCACCTAGGAGTCATCGATGCGTATGTCCTTTTCCCTGTCCGCCCGTTCGGCGGTCGCGGTCGGTCTCGGCGTAGCGGCTCTCGGCCTCGGCACGGTCGCTCCGGCCTCGGCCGCTCCCGACCACGCCGGCTACGTCGCCAAGTCCAAGTCCTCGGACTCCGACGCCAGTAGGGCCTTCTTCCAGGCCGTCCTGAAGTCGGTCGCCGAGAAGCGTGCCGCGAACCCGGGCGCCGCGGCCGTCACCGTCACCTACGACGCGTCCGGGGCGCCCCAGTTCAGCGCGCAGATAGCCCGCAGCACCCAGATCTGGAACGGCTCGGTGTCCAACGTCAAGCTCCAGGAGGGCTCGAACGCCGACTTCACGTACCGCGAGGGCAACGACCCGCGCGGCTCGTACGCCTCGACCGACGGTCACGGCAACGGCTACATCTTCCTGGACTACCAGCAGAACCAGGAGTACGACTCCACCCGCGTCACGGCGCACGAGACGGGGCACGTGCTCGGCCTGCCGGACCACTACGAGGGTCCGTGCACCGAGCTGATGTCGGGCGGCGGCCCCGGCCCGTCCTGCACCAACTCGCAGCCGGACGCCAACGAGCGGGCCAAGGTCGAGCAGCTGTGGGCCAACGGGTTCGCCGCCGCGATGGACAAGGCCCTGCACAAGGCCAACCGCTAGTAAGACCAGACCCACCCCCCACATGGCGCGGTCGCCCTCCTGCACGGGGCGGCCGCGCCGGCCTTTGGGTACGCCCAACAGCCCGGGGGCTTCTGTTCGTGGGCGGCCGCGGGCCGTGTGTGGCCGGTCGCGCAGTTCCCCGCGCCCCCAAGAAGAGGTCGGATTCAGCGCGGGGACGTGATTGCGCGGGCCGCCGCCACCTCTTGGCGCAAGGGTTCCAGGACGCTTCCCGCCGGGCCCGTGAGGTCCGTGCGGACCTCGTAGAGGGTCTCGGCCTCCCGTACGCCCTCTGCCAGCTCCCGCAGCTGGCGGGCCACCTGGGTGACCTCGGCGGTGGACGGCGGGGCGGCTCCGTGCCGGACCCGGACCCGTGCCGCCGTGGTCGCGTCCACGATCCGTTCCACCGCCACGACCAGGGGCCACCACGCGGCCGCCCGGCGTCCGGTGGGCGGTGGTTCGGTCAGGGCGCGCTGGAACTCCGTGCGGATGGCGGAGAGGTCGCGGTAGAGGCCGCGGCGCATCCGGGCGCGGGCCGCCGGGTCGACGGCGCCCGGCCCGAACGCGGCCTCCACATAGCGCGCCGTGTCCTCCACCGCGCCCGCGAGCCGGTCGCCGACGCGGGTGTGCCAGCTCTCCGGCCACAGCAGGTACCCGGCGACCAGGGCGATCGCGCACCCGATCAGGGAGTCCACCAGGCGGGGCAGCAGCAGCCCCGTGCCCTGGCGGTTCAGGACGTCGGACAGCAGCAGGATCACCGGCGTGATGGCGGCCGTCTGATAGCCGTACCCGCGTGGCGTGAGCGCCGGGATCAGCGGCGCGAGGATCAGCAGCACCGGTACGTCCCACCACCCCCGCGGCACCTCCGCGAGCACCGCAGCCGCGATCACCAGCCCGGCGACCGTGCCGAGGGCCCGTAGCAGCGCCCGGGAGAAGACGGAGCCGAAGTCGGGCTTGAGGACGAAGGTGATGGTCAGGGCGACCCAGTAGGAGCGGGGCACGGCGATGATCGACACCAGTACCTGGGCGATGCCGATGCACAGGGCCAGGCGCAGGCCGTAGCGCCAGGACGCGGCGGACAGCGCGACGTTGCGGGCGGCGCGCGCGGCCCGGATGCTCAGCGCGGCGGGCCGGCCGAGGCGGTCGTCGATGCCGCGGGGGTCGACGTCGGGGTTGGCGACGACCTCGGCGGCGTGCCGCAGGGCGTGTTCGACGGCGCGGGCGGTCTCGGTGGCCGGGACGGGCGTCTTCAGCCCTGTCGGGCCCGTGTACCCGGTCTCGACGGCGGAGGCGAGATGCCGTACCGCCTCCGGGATCTCGGGCGGCAGCCGGATGCCGCTGAGGCGGGCGGCGGGGGCGGCCTCCACGACCGGCGTGATGGCGTTCAACTGGGCGAGCAGCCGGGCGAGTTCGGGGCTGCGGCCGTGGTGGCGGGCACGGTGGGCGAGGACGATGTCGTACGACTGGTTCAGGGACTGGGTGACGGCGTGCCGGGCGTCGTCGTAGTCCTGGGTGTCACCGTCGACGGCCGTCAGGAGCGCGGCGACCTTGCGGTAGGTGTCGGCGACCGCGGCCCGTTCCGGCACCCCCGATCTCAGCGGCCAGGCGAGCAGCGCGAGGAGCAGGACGAGCAGTCCGCCGCCGGACATCAGCAGCGGCGCCAGCCACCACTCGCCCGGCATCGGCAGCCCCGCGCCGACCACGCAGGTCAGCAGCAGCACCAGGCCCGACGCGGAGGCGACCGCGCCGATGGTCGAGATCATCCCGGAGACCAGCGCCACCCCGGTGACGGCGGCGACGGCGACCCAGCCGCGCCCGTACACCAGGGCGCCGACGGTGACGCCGACGGCGCCGAAGAGCTGCGGGATGGCGATCGTGGGGATCCGGACGCGGTAGGCGGCCGCGGTGTCGCTGATGACGCCGTTGAGGGCGCCCATGGAGGCGAGGGCGCCGTAGAAGGGGCGGTCGACGGCGAGGCCGATGGCCAGCGGCAGGGCGATCGCGACGGCCGCCCGGACGACGGCGGGCCAGTTCACGGGGGCGGGCTGGGCCCGCAGGTTCCGCACGAGCCAGTCGGGGGGTGTGAGGCCGATGGGGAGCTCGCGGGGCATGCGGCCCATTATGGGCACCCGTGTTCAGCTCATCGTCGCTGGTGGAGCGTGAGGTCGGCGACAAGGGCGCGATGGTCGGTGCCGGCCAGGTCCAGGAAGCGGACGGCGCTCGCGGAGAGGTCCTCGGAGAGCAGCACATGGTCGATCTGCACACCGAACGTCGGTGTCGTGCGGGCCGGCCAGCTGGGCGTGCGGTCGTGGCCGTCGAGCCGGGCGGCGTCCTGCATGCCGGTGTCCAGGATGCGGCGGAAGGCGGCGTGGTCCTGGGAGGCGTTGAAGTCCCCGGCGAGGACGAGGGGTGTGCGTTGGTCCTCGGCGGCGAAGTCCCGCAGCTCGCCGAGCTCCCGCCGCCACACGTCGGTCCGGCCGGGCAGCGGCGGCATGGGATGGGCGAGCTGGAGCCGTACGGCGTTCCCGCGCACGTCGGCGACGGCGCCGGGCATGGCCATCGTGCCGGGGACGTCGTCGGCGGCGTCGAGGGGGAAGCGGCTGAGGACGAGGGAGCCCTTCGAGCCGGCCAGCACGGTCGCGGCCCGGTGCGGATAGTCGCCGCCCAGTTCCTTCCTGAGGGTGCCGTCGCAGCCGGCGTCGCACTCCTGGACGAACACGATGTCCGGCTTCGCGCGGCGGACCGCGGCGGCGAGGGCGTCGGCGGCCTGCCCGAACTCGACGTTCGAGGTCAGCACCCGGAAGGAGGCGACCGGGGGCCCGGCCGGCTGGGTCGTCCTGCCGTACGGCTCGATGAACCAGGCCAGCGCGCCGAGCAGCGCGAGTGCCCACACGACGCCGAACCACCAGCGGGCCAGCACGGCGAGCAGCAGCCCGAAGCCGGCGGGTGCGAGCAGCCACGGCAGGAACGCCAGGAGCTGCGGGACGGGGGTGATGCCGTCGGTGTCGGCGATCCGGCAGCCGACGACCATGCTGACGAGCAGGAACATCAGGCCGGCCACCCAGGCGCCGAAGCGCCGGCCGCCGCGCTGTGCGGGCATGCCGTCCGGTCGTGCCGTCCACTCGGCAGCCGCAGTGTCCAAGTCCCGGCCTTCCGCTCGTGGGTGCGATGCCCGAATCCTCCCTCAAAGACGGGGCCCGTGGGGCGAAGGTTGCGATGAGCCGTCGACGTGCTCCAGGAACGCGGCCAGCGCCTCGTCGAACTCCTCGGGCCGCTCCAGGTTCGGCATGTGGGCCGCGCCCTCGATCACCCGGAGCGTCGAGTGCGGGAGCGCCGCGTGCATGGCCTCGGCGTCCGGCACCGGCGTGTAGGTGTCGTCGGCGCCCACGACGACCAGCGCGGGGACGGTGACCCGGGTGAGCAGTTCGCGGTAGTCGGGGCGTTCGGCACGGCCGCGCAGGGCCGCCGCGGCGCCCTCGGGCGGGGTCGCCGTCATCATGCCGTGGACGTGGGCCTTGACCTCGGCCGACGCGTACGGCGCGACCATCAGCTCCAGCACCTCGTCGGCGTATCTGCGCATGCCCTCGCGCAGCAGCCGGTCCGCCATGGCGGCGCGGGCCCGCCTGCCGTCCTCGGTCTCGGCCGCGGGGAAGGTGTCGGCGAGGACCAGCCCCCGGATGCGGTCGGGGAAGCGGGCGTAGCACTCCATGACGATCTGGCCGCCCATCGACAGACCGCCGAGGACGAAGGTGTCCACCCCCAGGTCGTCCAGCAGGGCCTCGATGTCCGCGGCGAAGACGGACAGCGGGGTGATGCCGGGGACGACGGGGGAGGCGCCGTAGCCGCGCAGGTCGGGGGCGACGACCCGGCGGGCGGCGGAGAACGTCCCGATCTGCGGGGCCCACATCGTGCGGTCGAAGGGATGGCCGTGGACGAGGACGAGGGGAACCGACGAACTATCGGCGCCTTTGTCCTCGTACGCGAGGAAAGGGGTCATGTGAACGACCCTAGATCGCCTCAACTCCTCGGTGCAATAAGATCTTTGCCCTCGGTGCAATGTCAGGGGAGGGCACGTGAACGACTACCGGCGCATCGCCGACCGCATGGCCGACGACATCACCGCCGGACGGCTGAGGCCCGGCCAGCGGCTGCCCCCGCAGCGGGTGTTCGCGCGCCGGCGGGGGATCGCCGGGTCGACGGCCGGGCGGGTCTACGCCGAACTGGTACGGCGCGGACTGGTCGTCGGTGAGGTCGGCCGCGGCACCTTCGTACGGGCCGCCCCCGAGGGCACCGGCCGGGCCCTCGTCGAGGCCGCGACCGCGGCGCCGGTCAACCTGGAGCTCAACTACCCCTCCGCGCCCGGCCAGTCCGAGCTGCTCGCCCCCGCTCTGGCGCCGCTCCAGCGCCCCGACGTCCTCACCGAGGCACTGCGCCCGTCCCCCGCCACCGGCACCTCCGCGGCCCGCAGGGCGGCGGCCGCGCTGCTCGCCACCCCCGACTGGCGCCCCGCCCCCGAGCAGCTGCTGTTCACCGGCAACGCCCGCCAGGCCGTCGCCGCCACCCTCGCCTCCCTGGTCCGGCCGGGCGGCCGGGTCGGCGTCGAGGCGCTGACGTATCCCGTGGTCAAGGAGATCGCCGCCAGGCTCGGCATCACCCTGGTGCCGCTGGCCACCGACGAGGAGGGCCCGCGCCCCGACTCCGTCGCCGCCGCGCACCGCAGCGCTCCCCTGGCCGCGCTCTACCTCCAGCCCACCCTGCACAACCCGACCTCGCTGACGACCGGCCCCGAGCGCCGCCGCCTGCTCGCCCGCACCGCGCTCGACCTGGGCATCCCCGTCGTCGAGGACCGGATCTGGTCCTTCCTCACGGACGACGACCCCCTCGCCGCGCACGCGCCCGGCCTCACCCATGTCGTCGACGGCCTCTCCAAGCGCGTCGCCCCCGGTCTCACCGTCGGCTTCGTCGCCGTCCCCGAGGCCCGCGTCGAGGCGGTGGCGGCGGCCGTGCGGTCCGGCGGCTGGAGCGCGGGCCGGTTCGCGCTGGAGGCGGCCGTGCGGTGGATCGAGGAGGGCACCGTGCGGCGGCTGGTCGCGGCGAAGCGGGCGGACGCGGCGCGCAGACAGCGGGTGGTCGCCGAGGAGCTGCGGGACTTCGCCGTACGGTCCGACCCGCGCGCCTATTTCGCCTGGTGGGAGCTGCCCGCACCGTGGCGGGCCGACACCTTCACGGCCGCCGCGGCCGCGCACGGCATCGCGGTGACGCCGGGCCCGGCCTTCGCCGTCGACCCCCACCGCACCCCGGACGCCGTCAGACTCGGGCTCGCGTCGGCTCCTGAGCCGGATCTGCGGCGAGCGCTGCGGACGCTCGCCGGCGTCGCGCGAGGTACTCCGTGAGCCGGCACGCCAGGGCCACGGCCAGACCGAGGACGACCAGCAGCCAGGACACCGTGCGCAGGGTCTGCGTCAGGGCGTCGTAGATCGCTCCCGCGGCCGGGCGGTGCGCCGCCTCCCCGATGTCGGCCAGGGTGAGCCGGCGGCCGATCGCCACCGCGAGGGCGAGGAGCGCGCCGCCCAGCGCCGTGCCCAGGGCGGTCGCGGTGACCGCGCGGCGGCGGCACGCGGCGACGGCGATACCGGCCGCGGCGAGGACGGCCGCCGAGACCGGCAGCCAGAATCCGGCGACCTCCAGCACGTCGTACCCCTTCCTGAGCCGGGCGACCTCGTCCGCCGGGAGCACCGGAACCTCGGTGTGCTCGACCGGGATGCGCCGGGCGAGAAGGACGTGGTCCTCGGTGAGCCGGCGTTTGACCTGGGCGGTGATCGGGGCCAGGTCGACGGTGACCGCGTGCTCGCGGTCGTCCCGCAGGGCCCGCAGCACGGCGTCGTGGACGGCCCTGTTGCCCGCGTCCCACGCCGTGTGGAAGGCATCGGTCCGGGTGAACGAGCGGACCGCGTCGTCCACGAAGGGCCGCACACCGCCGGGCTCAGGCGCCGCGGACGACGCCTCCAGCCGGTCGTCGACCTCGTCCAGGATCCCGGCCTCGACGGAGTCCGCGACCGCGCCCTGCACGGCCGGATCCGCGGCGAGCGGCGCCATCGCCGTGACGTAGCGGCCGGTGTCGGCCAGCCCGTACGTCACGCAGGCCGCGAGCGCGCCGAACGGCACGAGCAGGCACGACAGGGCGATCAGCGCTGCCGACAGGGCGTTGCGGAGACGGGTGGGCACCCCTTCAGGCAAGGGTCACCGGGGTGGATCCGCCAGCCGGACGCCCGCATACGGCCGCACGGCACCGCTCTCCGGTGGAGGGTTCACCCGAACGGGTGTCTCATGGATCAGGGGAGAGGACCGGGTTCGTGGGTGGATCAGGGGAAACGGGTCGGCCCGGCCGCCGACAGCGCTGTCGGCGGCCGGGCCGACCCGTGCGTTGCTCAGCGGATGCGATGACCGGCCGCGTCCTCGTGCGTGTAGTAGCGGTAGAACATCACGACGAACGTGACCGCGCCGATCACCGCCCCCATCACACAGGACCTGATGATGGCCGCGCCGGCCTCGCTGTACAGGAATCCGAAGGCGGCGCCCACGAAGGCCGCCCACACGATGGCGTGCAGCTCGCGCCGCATGTGCGGGGCCAGGGCGCGGACACCGACGTAGACGATCATGAACACGGCCGCGGTGACGAAGCCGAAGAGCAGGTTCCAGCCGGTGATCTCACCGCCGGAGCGCCGGTTCGCCGCGGCCCAGTAGCCGTAGATGAGCCCGAGGACCACCGGTGTCACGATGCCCGCGATGCGGTGGGTCCGTGCGCTGAAGACGTCGGGCAGCGGGGTGAGCGCCGCCGGGGTCCGTGCGCCGGGCGCGGGTGCCGCGTGAGCCATGAGAGCACTCCTCTCTCCTCGCCCCCGCCATCAAGGGCACACCCGGGAGCGGTCGGACGGCAAGTCGGCGTGCGTGCCGGCCTGGGTGACACGGGTCCGGGTACCCGGATGCGGCGGGGCTGACGTCGTGCTTGTCTGAGGCGCATGAGGGCCGTCAGCGACGGTGCATCCGGCCTGAAGGGCGACGCGCGCCGGCAGGACCTGCTGCGCGTGCGGGGCCGCAGCGTCGCCTGGGTGCCGCCGCTGGTGCTGCTCGTCGGCATCGTGGTGGTCGACTTCCACACCAGCAGCGACTTCCGGGTGCTGTCCTGGATCGTGCTGGTGCCCGGTATCGCCGCCGCGATCTGCGGGGTGCGGGGCACCGCCTTCTTCGCGGTCCTCGCGCCCGCCACGTACGTCGCCGCGGACGCCGTCCTGCCGCACCAGTACCAGGCCGGGCTGCCCGACCTGGTCCTCGCCGCGCTCGGCGGCGTCCTCGCCACGGCGGCCTGTGTGGTCCGGGTGCGCGGCGAGCGCCGCATGGTGCACATCCAGGACGTCGCCGCCACCATCCGCCGCACCGTGCTGCGCCCCTTGCCGCCGGGCTGGGGCGGCCTGGAGCACGCCGCCGTCTATCTCGCCGCCGACAGCGAGGCCAGGGTCGGCGGCGACTTCTACGACATCCAGATCGGCCTGCACGGCACCCGCGTCGTCCTCGGCGACGTCCAGGGCAAGGGGCTGGGCGCGGTGGAGGTGGCGGCCGCGCTGCTCGGCACGTTCCGGGAGGCCGGGTACCACGAGCCGGACCTGGCGGCGGTCGCCCAGCGCATGGAGGAGCGGCTCCAGCGGCACATCCTCATGCGGGAGGCCCTCGGCCGGGAGGAGCGCGACCGCTTCGCCACCGCCGTGCTGATCGGCTTCCCCGACCACGAGCCGGAGGCCGTGGAGGCGATCGTTCTCGGCCACGACTCCCCGCTCGTCGTCGGCCCCGACGGCGTACGGCATCTGCCGCCCGGCCACGGCCTCCCCCTCGGCATGGCCGAACTCGACCCCCACGCCGAGCCGCTCCCCGTGCTGCACGCCCGCCTGCGTCCCGGCGAGACCCTGCTGATGACCACGGACGGCGTGACCGAGGCCCGGGACGACCACGGCGCCTTCTACCCGCTCGCCGCCGACGTCACCGCGGCCGTCGCCGCCGACCCGGGCATCGCGCGGCCCCTGCGGCTGGTGGCCTTCGTGCGGGAGCGCACGCTGCGGCACTGCGGCGGGCATCTCGCCGACGACACCACGGTGTTCGCGGTACGACGGAGTGCAGGTGCAGGTGCAGGTGCCGGGAAGGGTGGGGGGAATGGGGACGGAAATGGACGTTTGCGGGGCTGAGAACCCTTCTTTGCACCCGCAGCGGTTACGGTGCTGCCGTAAGTGATCGACGGGGGATGGGGAGGGACCGATGCCCGGAACCGTGCTGTTGCTCGCCGCCTCACCGGCGGGCAAGGGCTGTCTGGTGGACGCCGCCTCCGTGCTTCCCGTCCTCGCCGCGGTGCCGCCCCCGGTGCTCTCGGGCACCGACACCGCGAACGTCGTCGAGCTCGCCGACCCGCTGGAGCCGCAGGCCGTCCTCACCCGGCTGCGTGCCGCGGCGACCGCGCCCGGGCCGCTCACCGTGTTCGTCGCCGGGCAGCTCCAGCTCGACCGGCGCCAGCACCTGCCGCACCTCGCGCTGGCCCGCTCGACCCCGGCGACCGTCCGCTACACCGGGTTCCCCTGGCACTGGTTCCGTGAGGAACTGCGGCTGCGCCCACCGGGTTCGACCTCGCTCGTGGCCGACCTGCACGCGGATGCGGAGACCTGGGAGTGGCTGCTGGCCAACCCCCTCGACTCGGGGCGCACCAGTGCCGTGTACGGCCGTGTCGCCCCGCCCCCGAACCGCCGTACGGTGGCGGGCCCCGCGTACATGAAGGCCGTCGCGACACTCCTGCGCAGCGGACACCGGCCGCCCCTGGACCAACTGCACCAGCAGGCCCTCGCCCGTATCGCGCCGGAGGCCGGCGTGGGCACGGACATCGTGCTGACGGCCCAGGCGCCCGCGCAGGCCCCCGTGCCGGCCTACATCCCGAGCCCCCCACCGTCCCCGGCCCCCATCGCGCAGGCCCTCGTGCCCACCGCGCAGGCCCCCGTGCGCACCGCACCGCCGGCCCCGCTGCCGAGCCCCGAACCGGCCCGCGCGACCACCGCCCCGCCGACCCTCGTGCTGACCCCCGTGCCGGGTCCGCCGCCCCGCCCCGCGCACAGTCCCGTCCCCGTCGACCCGCACGCCGCGATCACCGCCGCCGTGCAGTCGGGGCAGCACGGCGACGCCGACGCCTTGGCCGCACTGGAGGAGCACGGGGCGATGCGGGCGCACGGGCCCGCGTCGCCGGAGGCCCTGCACTGGAGCGAGGTGCGCGCGGACCTGGCGATGCTGGCGGGGGACCCGGCGCGCAGCTGCCGTACCTGGCTGACCGTCGCCTCGGCCAGGCTCGGCGCGGGGCAGACCCCGGACACGCCCGCGGTGGAGGCCGCGGTGGACCGGGCCCACCACCAGTGGGGCGAGATCCGCGACGCGATGCTCGCGCGTGAACTGGGGGCCGCCCTCGCCGAGTTGCGCAGCCGGGTGCCGGGGCGCCGCAGGGGCGCCCTGGCCAACGTCCACCAGCGCCTGAAGGAGCTTCAGGTCAGCGGGTGAGGGTGAAGCTCAGCGGGTGAAGGTGAAGTACTTCCAGCCGCCGTACGTCGTCGCGTTGACGTTGTCGCCCGACTTCGTGTCGATGTAGGACGAGCGGATCCGGAAGCGGACGCCCGTGGGCGGGTTGTCGTCCAGCAGGACGGAGTCCTTGCCGTAGCGGTCGAGGCCGAAGTACTCCGTGGCCGTCGTGTGCCAGGCGCCGCTGTAGAACTGCTGGATCTGGAACTGGTACTTGCGGCCCGGGTACATCGTCATCGCCGTGTTGTGGACGGGGTCCTTGGACTGGTGGAAGTAGGAGTACTTCTCGTTCCAGGCCGTGGCCGTCTTGTAGGCGCCGCTCAGCGACGACGAGACGCTCACCTTGGTGTAGACGGTGTTGGTCGTCGTCCGCGCCGCGTACCGCGTGTCACCCGTGAACCTGGCGCTGATCCTGGCGTCCCGGGTCAGGCGGACGGTCGCCGTGAGGTTGCCGTGCGAGTCGACCGTGCCCTTCTTGACCAGGGCGTTGGGCTTGTCGGAGCCGTAGGGGTCGGCCCAGATCTCCAGCGTGCGGTTCTTGTAGGTGGTGCCGAGGTGGGCCGTGAAGGTGACGCTGCTGTTGTAGCCGTACACCTTGAGGTTGTTGTTCAGCGTCACCGTGGCCGTCGACTTGGCGACCGTCACCGAGTGCGTGGCGGTGGCGCCCGCGTGGTCCGCGTCGCCCGCGTAGGAGACGGTGTACGTCACCTTGCCGCCGGCCGGCGGGGTGTCCGCGAACGAGTACGAGCCGTCGGCGCCGACGGCCGCTGTGCCGAGCGCCTTGCCGGCCGGGGACTCGTCGTCGGTGCGGGTGACGGAGACCTTGGTGCCGGCCGGGAACGCGGACGAGGACGTCAACGTGCCGGTGACGGTGAGCGCCTGGGCGCGCGGCGCCGTCGCGGGGGCGTTCGCCGTGAGGGTGACGGGCGTCTTGGTCGGGGCGTCGAGGATCCGCAGCGTGTACACGTCGCTGTCGTTCAGCGACACCGCGAACAGCCTGCTCTCGTCCGGCGCCCAGGCCAGGCCGCGCGGGGCGAGGGTGTCGGAGCCGCTGCTGTTGCCGGTGTTGGGGAAGTCGTACTGCCTCAGCGGGGTCGACACGCCCTGCTTGAAGACGTGCACGTCCGGGTCGTACCAGGAGAAGGTGCCGGCCGCGACATCGCCGTTCGGGGCGATGTCCACCGCGTTCGGGTAGGTGTTGGTGACGTACTTGCCGTCCGCCGACAGGTCGGACAGCTTGTAGACCGCCTGGTAGTACGGGGCGCCGCTGGCGGTGATCACGTCCTTGCCGTCGGGCGTGACCGCGAGGTCGGCGAGGTTGCCGCCGCCGGTGTTGCCGGGGTCGAAGGCGTACGCGCCGCGGCTCGCGGTGCCCGACGAGACGTCGTACACGGCGAGTGCGACGGGGCTCTGGCCGGGCGCGCCCGCGACCAGCGTGCCCGGGGCGCCCGGGGAGGCGTCCAGGATCGGGGCCTCGTAGAAGGTGCGGGCGGTGTCCTGGCCGAGGGCGAGGACCGGGTCGGTGCCGCTCAGGTCGAGCGAGCCGATGTTGCCGTCGCCGCCGGAGCCGTAGCTGAACCAGACCTTGCCGCCGGTGAGGGCCACGTACTTGGGCGCGGCGGTGCCGGTGGACCAGCGGTGGGCCTCCGTCGCGGTCGCGGTGTCGATGGCGACGATCGCGTCGGCGTCGCCGACGGCCGCGTACACGGTGCCCGAGTCGGGCGACAGCTCCAGGCCGCGCACACCAGGCAGCGAGCCGACGGTGCCGACGACGGCGCCGGCGTAGTTCGTGACGACGACCTGGCCCGCGGTCGGATCGCTGATGAAGACCCGCTGGTGGGCGCCGTCGACGACGATGTCACCGGTCGACTTCAGGGGCAGGGAGACATCGGAGTCGGCCGCCGCCGACCCGGCACCGGTCGCGACCAGTGCGACCGAGCTGAACAGGACCGCGAGTGCCGTCGCGGCAGGGAGAGTGCGTCTGCGCACGGTTTTTCGAACCCCCCGGAACGAAAAAAGAAAGGGAGGGCGGCCGCGGCAGGATCACGCGTACCGCCTGAATGATCGAAGGCTAGGTCACGGCACCGACAGCCGGGTGAAGGGGGCCGTAAGAGACCGGTGAGAAGACCGAAAACCCCCGGCGGGCCGGACGATGCCCGGCGCCCCGGCCGTTCCTCCTGGCGGCGCCGGAACATCACTCGGACGGCTCGGCGCGCTGGTGGTCGTCCTCCCGGGGTGGTGCCTTATGAAGACGTGCCGATCTTGGGCGCGTCCTCGACACCAGCCCAGGAGGCCCGCGATGCCCCGTCCCCAGGCCCGTGCCGTCATCGTCTCGGCGCTCTCCGCAGGCGCGCTGCTGGCCGCGCCCGCGTGCTCCGTCTCGTGGCCGGACCGGGCGGCCTCGGCCGGACCCGCCTCCCCCGCGGCGCCGAGCGGCAGGACGACCCGGGCGCCCGCGGCCGCCCCGACGCTCACCGAGGCGCAGGCGCGGTCGGCGCTGATCACCGAGGCCGACCTCGGTGAAGCCTGGGTGGCCACCGAGGGGTTCGCCACCTGGCGGGACACCATGCTGAAGGCGTCCACCGACTCGGCGGAGTGCCGGCGGCTGCTCGACGCCCTGTACGCGGAGGACCTCTTCGGGCCGGACGCCCGCACCCGCGCCTCGACCGGCCTGGACGACACATGGGACGGGGCCCAGCTGCGCTACCGGATCGTCGCCCATCGCCCCGAGGACGTCGACGCGACCCTGGCGTGGCTCGGCAGCCTGCCCGACGAGTGCGGTCAGTTCAGCGCGACCGCGCGCGGCGGGCAGCTGGACGTGGAGGTCAGCGAGGCCGAGATGCCCCAGGTCGGGGACGCCCGCCAGGGTCTGCGGATCGTCCTGCGCGGCGTCTCCGACTCCGAGGAGGCGCCCACGCTCACCCTGCACCTCGCCGCCGTCCGGGTCGGCGACGACGCGATCACCGTCACCAACGGCGGCCTCGCCGACGTACCGGCCGACGCGACCTGGACGGCCGTGGAACTCGGCGCCCAGCGCCTGGAGGAGGTCCAGAAGCGGGGGCGGCAGGACGTCTAGGCCATGCGCTCGACGGCGTCCTTGGCCTCCTTCAGGCCCGCGCCGGTGATCTCCCGGTAGACCTTGATCGCCTGGATCTTCTTGTCGCCCCGCAGCAGCGCGACGACCTCGTCCATGCGCGGGTCGACGGGCTCGCGCAGCCCCAAGTGGTCGATGACCAGGTCGAGTTTGCGCTCGACCCGGGCGACGCGCTTGTCGGCCTTGTCGATCCGGCTCTGGACGCCGATGACGGCCAGGACGCCGATGAGGATGAAGAAGAGACCCGCTATTTCCATGGTCGACGATCCTAGGGGGCGGTTCCTTCGCCCCCCGCGTCCTGTTCCTCGTCGAACCGCAGCCGGTGCGTCACCACGTCCCGTGCCGTGTCCAGTGCCGTTCGCCCGTGCGCGAAGGCGTGTGCCCGCAGCCGGGCCAGCGCCTCGTCGGTGCCGACGCGCAGCTGGGCCATGATCATGCCGGTGGCCTGGTAGACCTGGTCGTGGTCGGTGGCGAGGCCGCTCAGCCACCGCTCGTCGCCGGGCTCGCGGGCCTCGTCCATGTGCGGCAGCGCCATCAGCGCCACGGTCATCATCCCGGCCACCGTGCGGGCCGTGTGCAGCTCCCGGTCGCTGAGGTCACCGGGGGACTCGCGGTAGAGGTCGAGGGTGCCCACGCACACCGTCCTGCTGCCGAGCGGCATCGAGTACACCGCCCGCACTCCGGCGGCGGTGGCCTGCTGGGCGAAGACGGGCCAGCGCGCCACGTCCTGCCCCGCCGTCAGGTCGCGGGCCAGCACGGGGGCGCCGCTCTCGGCGGCCGACTGGCAGGGCCCGTCGCCCAACGTCGCCTGGATCTCGGTCACATACGCCGCCTGCGCGCTGCTCGCGCCCAGTTGTACGGGCAGGCCGTGGCTGTGCAGCGACACGCTCGCGCCGCTCACGGGCAGCAGTTCCACCGCCACGTCGCACAGCCGCCCCGGTATCTCACCCGGCCCCACGCCACGCACGCCCTCGGCAACGGCGTCCGCGGCGCCGACCCCTTGCTCACCACGATGCTCGTCTCTGGGCCGCACGGCTGCCTCCTCGCTCCCGAGCGCGGCCTACTGGTCCCGCCTTTCGACCCCGCCCGACTACCCCTGGCGGCCACCACGAAACGCCCCGCCCACGCCCCCAGAAGAGGCGCGGGACCGCGTCGATATGCGGCCCGGCCGCGTCGCGATGGGGCGCGGGGTCTGTGCCGGTATGCGGCTCGGCCGCGTCGCGATGGGGTGCGGGGTCTGTGTCGGTATGCGGCCCCGCCACGCCGGGAAGGGGCGCGGGGAACTGCGCGATCAGCCCCCACCGGCCCGCGGACGACCACCGGCCCACCCCGCCACTCACCGCTTCTCATACGGATCGGCCGGCTCCCCGACCCGCCGCACCGCCCCGGCATCCACCACAGGCGGCCAAGCCGCATCCGTCCCGAGCGCGCCCCGAGGACGCCACGTCCCGGTCACCGTGACCCACGAGTCGACCGGCGGAGCCTCCCCGCCCCGCACCTCGACCTTGCTGGTCGTCGCGTCGGCGGCACAGCAGGCGACCAGGAGCCGCGTGACGTACCAGGTGCCGTCGTCGTCCCGGGTGACGAACCCGGTCAGCCGCACCGTGCGTCCCGCCAGCGACCGCCCGCTGTCGTAGATCGCCCGCGAGCTGAACTCCGCGAGGGTCAGCTCCACCGGATCCCCACTCGGCAGCGCCGGAAAGCGCCCGACTCCCTGAGCCGCCCGCTGCGCCGCCTCCCGCTCGGCGCTGTAGGAGCCGAGCGCGGGCGGCGGGAAGAGGAGAAGGGCAAGGGCGGGCAGGGTGAGCAGCCAGGCGATACGGGGGCTATGGTGACCGCCGTGCTGATCGTGGGCGTGGCAATCGTCGCCGTACTCGTCGTGCTCGCCGTGCTCGCGTTGCTGATCGCGGCCGGCGTGTTCGTCGTGCTCTGCGTACTGGCCCTGCTCGGCGTGCGATTCCTGTTCCGCTCGCCCGACGAACGCCGCGGCCACCGCCAGCAGCACCAGCAGAAACCCGGACACGACCAGGTATGGCCGTAGTCCCGCCCGCACGTACCGCAGATACAGCTCGCCGAACAGCGAGATCCGCAGGATCGCCGCCCCCGTCAGGAGCAGCAGCACCGCCGGCCCGTACCGCCTCACAGCAGCCACCACCCCACGAGCACGCTGCTCACCACGGCCACCACCCACGTCACGGACGAGAACCGCACCGCGAAGGACCGCCCGAAGGTCCCCGCCTGGAGGGCGATCAGCTTCAGGTCCACCATCGGGCCGACCACCATGAACGCCAGCCGCGCCGTCGGCGAGAAGCCGCTCAGCGAAGCGGCGACGAACGCGTCGGCCTCGCTGCACACGCACAGCACGACCGCGAGCAGCGCGAGAAGCAGCACGGACACCCACACCGACCCGGTGAAGAGGTCCAGAACGGACCTCGGCACCACGATGCTGAACGTCGCCGCGGCCGCCGCCCCGAGGACCAGGAAGCCGCCGGCGTGCAGGAAGTCGTGCTGGAGCCCGGCGGCGAACGCGCGCAGCCCCCGGGCGCCGTGCTCGATGTGCCGCTTCGGCGGACGCAGCCACTCCTCGCGGCCGAACCGCGCCCACAGCCAGCCCATCACGACCGCCGTGGCCAGCGAGGCGACCAGCCGCCCCAGCACCATCTCCGGCTGCCCGGGAAAGGCGACGGAGGTGGCGACGAGCACGACCGGGTTGATGGCGGGAGCGGACAGCAGGAACGCGAGGGCGGCGGCCGGGGCCACCCCGCGCCGCATCAGGCTCCCGGCCACCGGCACGGACGCGCACTCGCACCCCGGCAGGACGACCCCGGCGGCTCCGGCGACGGGTACCGCGAGGGCCTGGTTGCGCGGCAGCAGCCGGCTGAACACCTTCTCCGGCACGAAGGCCCCGATCGCCGCCGAGACGACCGTGCCGAGCAGCAGGAAGGGCACGCCCTGCACCGCGATGGCCGTGAAGACGGTCCACCAGGCGGCGACGGGCGGGGTGTACAGGTCGAGGGCGAGCAGCGGCCCGAGGACCGAGGCGACCGTGGCGATGACGATGAGGGCGACGCCGCCGACCACGGCGTACACGAGCGTGCGTACGACGAGCCGCAGCCCGTCGACCACGGTCCGCTGGTTCTCCACCGTGCCCGTCCCCACCTGTTCGAATAGCTCCGCGAAGGCTAACCGGTGGGGCCTGTGGGCAGGCTGGTGTTCCCCGCAGAGGGGGCTGTGGGACGCGCAGGCCGATCGGTGCGGCGCGCGGACAGGCGGGCTTTCTCCGCGGCGGGGCTGTGCCTAGAGCGGGGGCTGTGCGGGCGCCGGACCCAGGGTGGTCGTGCCGGGCGCCGTACGGTGGCCCAGTCCCGTGCGGTACGCGTCGAGCGCCGCCTCCACCCGGCCGGTACGGCGCAAAAGGTCGCCGAGGAGACGGCACAGGTCGGCCAGGTCACCGGCCGCTCCCGCCCGCTCCAGCAGGCTCAGGGCGCGGACGTAGTGCTCCTCGGCGGTCTCGGTGTCCCGGGAGTCCTCGGCGATGATGCCGAGCAGCCGGTGCGCGGCGGCCGCGTGCAGGGCACCGCGCTCGGGGCTGAGGTCGCTGAGCACCTCGTGCAGCAGGGCGGCGGCCTCGCCGGACTTGCCGCGCCGGTGCAGTACGTCGGCGAGCTCGACGGCGACCTGGCTGGTGTACAGCGCGGCCCGCTTGGCGGTGAGCATCGTCTGCGCCTCGCGCATCTCGGCCTCGGCGCGCTCCAGGTCGCCGTTCTGGGCGTAGACGTAGCCGCGCATCCAGTGGCAGTTGGCGAGCTCGGTACGGATCTGGAGCTGCCGGTACAGCTCGGCGGCCTTGGCCAGGGAGGCGTCGGCCTCGGCGATCCGGCCCTCGGCGAGCAGGGTGCGGGCGACGGACCGGTGCATCCGGGCGACCAGCGCCGGGTCGCCGGCCTGCGGGGCGAGCGCGAGAGCGTACTCGGCGGCCTGGGCGGCCCGCGCGTGGGCGCCCATGTCCATGTACGGGCCGATCACGCTGGCGTAGAGCAGCAGCAGGGCGTCGGGGTCGTGCAGCCCGCCCCGGTTCAGCTCGTCGAGAGTGGACTCCAACAGGTAGACCGCGTAGCGGAGTTCACCGGTGAGGTAGTGCGACACGGCTCGTCCGCGCAGCGCCGGGACGCGGGCCGGCAGGGGAGCGCCGGCCTCCGCGAGGACCTGCTCGGCTCGCTCGAAGTGGTGTCGTGCGGAGGTGAGTTCACCGGCGTCGATGCCGCACTCGCCGAGGCCGAGCAGCGCCGCCGCCCGCTCCTCGGCGAACCCGTTGCCCTCCGCCTCCGCGAGCAGCGTGGTGTACTGCTCGGCCGCGGCCTCGGTGTCACCGGTGGCGAGTATCCGCTGCGCCTCGGTCAGTCGCAGGCGCAGGTCCGTGACGAGGTGCGCGGCACGGCCGGTGGCCAGCTCCTCGAAGGCGACGCCGAGGCGCTCGGCGATGTGCCGCAGCGCGTCGTCGGACGCGCGCACCCGGCCGGCCTCCAGGGTGGAGATGTACGCGGGGGTGTACGCCGGCTCGGCCAGCTGCTTCTGCGTCAGCCCGCGGTCGGCCCGCAGCTGCTGCACTCTTCGCCCGATGGTTCCCGGGTCGTCACGGTCCGACATGGCTCAACTCTCCCTGCACCCCTTGCCGTTCGAGTCTGACGACCATAGGTTAAACCGCGTATTAAACGTGTTTAACCCGTAGCTGTTGCGAGGTCGCCGTGCAGGAACGCACCAGCACCACCGAGCGGTACCGCCGGGGCGTGGCTGCCGCGCTGGTCGCCGTGGCAACGCTGATCCTGGCGGCCAACGCGGGCCCGGCCCGAGCGTCAGCCTTCGGCGACGAACGCCACGAAGGCGGTGTATGCCTCCGGGGCGACGGTGAGGTTGCCGACCCCGGGGTTCTTGGAGTCACGGACGGCTATGCAGGGTGTTAGCTCGGCGACCTCGACGCATTCGCCCCCTGTGTTGCCGCTGTAACTGGACTTACGCCAAAGGACGTTGACCTGTGCCGGCTTGCTGTCCATAACGCTCCTCCAGTACGACCTTGATCAGTTCGGCCGAATCCTCCACGGAGAGGGCGGCTCCCTGCAAGCCAGCGTAACGAAGGGCGGCTTCGCGGATGGTTTCTGAACTGGCCGTCATATGGCCGGAGATCAGGTCTTCTGTATAGACGACGTCGGGGTCGTCATCGAAGCGGAGCAGGGTGAACGACCCGGCCAGACTCACGTGCTCACCCACACGGAACGGCAGCACCTGGAGGCGAATCCAGCGCTCGTCCCTGAGGCTCAACAGGTGGAGAAGTTGGTCCCGCATGACCTCCACGCCGCCGATGGGCCGATGCAGCACCGCCTCGTCGAGCACCACCAAGGTCAGGGGAGGCCGCTTCCGCTTGAGGATGCGCTGCCGTTCCATGCGGGCTGCGAGTAACTCGTCGAGCTTCTCCGGCTGACCCGTCGCCAGCACCGCATGGGCGTACTCCTTCGTCTGAAGCAACCCGTACACCAGCTGACACTGATAGGTGGAGACGTAGGTCGCTTTCGCCTCCATGTCGGCGAAGGGCTGGAACCACGTCGGCAACTGGCTGCGCAGCACCAGCCCCACCAGCCGCGAGAACATGCCGTCCGTCACCAGTGCCGCATCCACCCGCTCGGCGAATTCCCTGGTCGGCACCTTCAGGGTCGTCTCGATCTGGCCGATCAGGGAACCGGAGCAGAACAGCACCGAGCCCAGTTGCTTGAGCGTCAGTCCTGCCTCCTCCCGCTTTCGGCGCAGCTCGTAGCCGAAGTAGTCCAACGGAGAAGCCGTGGGATCGAGTTGACGAATGTGAACCAAGGCGCACCACCCCCAAGTCGGTCTGTGGCTGAGCGTAACCACATGACTTCGCAGTGGTGACGGGAACTGCAAAAAACACCCGCGCCCGCGCGCCCGCCCCTGTTACCGTCGCCCCATGCAGCGCGCCAATCCGTCTCTGACGACGACGCCGGACCCCGTCCCGGCGCCGCGCTGAAAGCTGAGCGAATCCGAAGCCCCGGGGCGAGTGCCCCGGGGCTTTGTCGTGGGCGCTCGTCCCTTCATCCGAAGGAGCAGCCATGCACGACCACCGCCGCCTCGGCCGCGAGCTGGGCATCTTCGACACCGATCCCCTGATGGGCGCCGGCCTGCCGTACTGGCTGCCGGACGGGGCGACCGTCCGGCATGTGCTGGAGGAGTACATCCGGGACGTGGAGCGCGAGGCCGGGTACCGGCACGTGTACTCGCCGGTGCTCGGCAAACGGGAGCTGTACGAGATCTCCGGGCACTGGGACCACTACAGCGAGGACATGTTCCCGCCGATGGAGCTGGGCGCCGAGCAGGTCGTACTGCGGCCGAGCCTGTGCCCGCACCACGCGCTGATCTACCGCTCCCGCGCCCACAGCTACCGTGAACTACCCCTGCGAATGGCGGAGTTGGGCGGCATGTACCGCTCGGAGCTGTCCGGCGTCCTCGGCGGCCTCACCCGTGTGCGCGCGATCCATCTCAACGACGCCCATGTCTTCTGCACCCTGGACCAGGCGGTGGAGGAGGCCGGGGCCGCGCTGGAACTCATCGCCCGTGCTTACGCCGATCTGGGGATCAGGGCCGTACGGCACCGTCTCTCTCTGCCCGGTGAGGGCGGGAAGTACGTCCCCGACCCGGAGCTGTGGGCGCGGGCCACCGCCCTGCTGCGGGAGGTTCTCGACGGCTCCGGTGTGCCGTACGAGGCCGTCGAGGGCGAGGCGGCCTTCTACGGCCCCAAGATCGACGTGCAGATCGCCGATCCGGCGGGCCGCGAGGCGACCCTGTCGACCGTTCAGATCGACTTCCACCAGCCCGAACGCTTCGACCTGCACTACATCGGCGCCGACGGCGCCAAGCACCGCCCGGTCATGGTGCACCGCAGCATCATCGGCAGCGTGGAGCGGGCCGTGGCCCATCTGCTGGAGCAGCACGGCGGCGCGTTCCCGGCCTGGCTGGCGCCCGTGCAGCTGGTGATCCTGCCGGTGGCGGAGGCGCAGTACGAGCAGGCGCGAAAAATTCTGGACCGGGCCCGCCAAAAGGGTCTGCGCGCCGAGCTGGCCGGTCCCGAGCAGGGCACCCTGGGCGCCCGGGTGCGCGAGGCACGGCTCGTGCCGTACGTGGCGGTGCTCGGTGAGCGGGAGGCGGCGGCGGACGGCGATCCCGTGGCCGTAAGGCTGCGCGACGGGCGCAGACCGGGTGCCGTACCGGCGGAGGAGCTGCTGGCCCGGATCACCGGCCGCGTCGCGGCACGCGGCACCGAGCTGTGGGAGGAGTCGTAGAACGAGAAAAGACGCCGTACGGCGCCGCTCGCACATGCCTGCACGGCGGCGCCGTACGACGACGCACTCCACCTGTACGACACCGTAAGGTCGCTCCCGTAGGGGCGCCACCGCACCCGTGACGAGGGGAGCCACTCGTGCCGAACGACGGCATGCCGATTCCGGTGATCATCGACTGCGACACGGGCGTGGACGACGCCCTGGCCCTTTTGTTCGCCGTACGCCATCCGGGGCTGGACCTGCGCGCGGTCACCTGCGTGGCGGGCAACACGGACGTGGACGGCGTCGTGCTCAACACCCTGACCGTGCTGGAGCAGGCCGGTGCCCCCGAGATCCCGGTGGCCAGGGGCGCCGACCGCCCGCTGATCGAGTTCTCGCGCTCGGCACGGCACGTGCACGGCGAGGACGGCATGGGCGACCTCGGCCTGCCGGCCCCGCGGCGGCGCCCGGCCGACGTGGACGCGGTGACGCTGCTGCGCCGCGAGATCCTGGCGTCGCCGCGACCGGTGACCCTGATCCCCACGGCACCGCTCACCAACATCGCCCTGCTGCTGCGCACGCACCCCGAGGTCACCCGCAACATCGAGCGGATCGTGTTCATGGGCGGCGCGGTGGCCTGCGGGAACGCCACGCCGGTCGCGGAGTTCAACGTGTGGCACGACCCGGAGGCGGCGGCGATCCTGCTCACCGCGGGGGTGCCGATCACCATGTACGGCCTGGACGTCTTCCAGCGGGTCGTGGTCCCGGGCGCGGACGTACGGCGCCTGCGCGAGAACCCCGAGCCCGGTACCCGCCTCGCCGGTGAACTCCTGGCCCACCGCCCGTCCGCGCCGGACATCACCGCCGACCCCGAGGCGGGCGGCATCGGCGACGCGGGAGCGGTCTGCGCGGTGGTCGACCCGGCGGGCATCACGACCCGCCTGCTCCCGGTGGAGGTCTCCCTCGCCCCCGGCCCCACCCGAGGCCAGACCCTCGTCGACCGCCGCCCCCGCCCCGGCGAATCGGAACTCCACACCGGCACCCGCGAACAGGCCTTGGTGGACGTGGCATTGGACGTGGACGTCGAACGCTTCGCGAAGCTGTACCTGTCGACGGTGGAACGCGCATGATGCCCCGCCGCGATGCCCCGACCGGCTGAGGCGGTCCGGCCGACTGCACACGAAAGGGGCCCGGGGATCACCCCGGGCCCCTTCGCGTGGGGACGGTCAGGAGTTGGATGTGCGGCGGCGCTTCGAGGCCACGACGAAGGCTGCTCCGCCCGCGACCAGGACGACCGCGCCGATGGCGATCGGGCCGGTCGCGCTGCTGCCGCCCGTCTGGGCGAGGTCGCCGTCGCCGTTGGGGGACGGGGCGGGGGCCGACGGGGAGTCGGAGGGCTGCGGGGACGGGGGCTCGGTGGACGGGGTGTCCGAGGCCGGCGGGGTCGTCTCCTCGGCCGGGGTCGACGGCTCGTCGGTGGCCGGCTCCGACGGCTCGGCCGGCGGCGTGGTCGGGGGCTCCTCGGTCGCCGGGGGCTCGGTCGTGCAGTCCTTCGAGCCGCCGTTCCAGGCCGCGATCAGCTTGTCCTTGATGACCGGGCGGTCCGGGCCCTTGGGCAGGTCACCGTGCTCGAAGCCGTCGTTCGCGTCGAGCTTGCCGTCGAACTTCACCGCACCGCGGTACAGGTCGATCTGCGCGAAGCAGCCCGCGTCCGGCACGGCGATGTCGAGGCTGTCGGTGCCGCCCGGCTTGACCGTGACCGAGTCGAAGTCGACGAAGACCTGCTCGCCGGAGGTCGCGAAGGTCGCCCCGTGGGCGAGGTAGGAGGCGAGCGAGGCCGTGCAGGTCGTCGCGTCGGCGGCGGCACGCACCTTGATGTGCACCTTGCCGTCGTCGGTGACCTTCAGGTTCTGGTCGTCGACCTTGACCGAGTCGTAGAAGTTCGTGCCGTCGAGCGAGAACTGGCAGCGATCGGTGGCCGTCTCCGTGCCGGCGCCTGTGCCGGGCTGGTAGCTGCCGCCGGACTTCCAGCCGTCACCGCCGTGCGACCCGTGGGCAAAGGCGCCGGAAGCGGAGGCGACGGTGGCCGCGCACAGGGCGAGCGACGCGGCACCCGTCCCCAGCAGGCGTCGCGCGATGACACGTCTCGCTATGGGCATGCGTATCCCCTCAAGGGGTGAGTGGTCGAAGAAGAAACACTGGGCTCATTGGTCACATGCGCCACAGCGTGAGCACATCGTCGGGGGACGGAAGAACGCTGTCAACCTGCGGTGACGCAAGGGAAGTTCAAAGAGCAATCACAATTCCGTCACGCTCGGAATGATCCGATCCGCTCTTCGCGGTGTTCGCTTTTCCGGCCAACTGGACAGAGTTCTCACTGTCGCCCGTACACACCCCGAGGAGAACGCGTGACCGTCCGCACCACCACGCCCGACCTCTCGTCCAGCAACCCCGACTGGTGGCGCCAGGCCGTCATCTACCAGGTCTACCCCCGCAGTTTCGCCGACGGCGACGGCGACGGTCTCGGCGACCTGAAGGGCGTCGCCCAGCGTCTCACCCACCTCGCCGCCCTCGGCGTCGACGCCCTGTGGCTCAGCCCCTTCTACCCCTCCGAACTGGCCGACGGCGGCTACGACGTCGCCGACTACCGCGACGTCGACCCGCGCCTCGGCACCCTCGACGACTTCGACGCCATGGTCACCGAGGCCCACCGCCTCGGCCTGAAGGTGATCGTCGACCTGGTCCCCAACCACACCTCCCACCAGCACGTCTGGTTCCAGGAGGCGCTGCGCGCCGGCCCCGGCTCCGCCGCCCGCGAACGCTACGTCTTCCGCGACGGCCGCGGCCCGCACGGCGAACTCCCGCCCTCCGACTGGCAGTCCGTCTTCGGCGGCAGCGCCTGGCGCCGCGTCCCCGACGGCCAGTGGTACCTCCACCTGTTCACCCCGCAGCAGCCCGACCTCAACTGGGCGCACGAGGAGGTGCGCGCCGACTTCCGCACCACCCTGCGCTTCTGGTCCGACCGCGGCGTCGACGGCTTCCGCGTCGACGTGGCCCACGCCCTCGCCAAGGACCTGAGAGAGCCGCTGCGCGACCTCGGCACACCCGAGCTGAGCCGCGAGGACGCCCTGCCGGACCTCCCGCCCGGGACCCACCCCTTCTACGACCGCGACGAGGTCCACGAGATCTACCGCGACTGGCGCAAGATCCTCGACTCCTACCGCCCGCCCCGCATGGCCGTCGCCGAGGCATGGGTGAACCCCAGCTCGCGCCGCGCCCTGTACGCCCGGCCCGACGAACTCGGCCAGGCCTTCAACTTCGAGTACCTGCAAGGGGGCTGGGACGCCGAGGAGCTCAGGAAGATCATCACCGACTCCCTCGACACGGCCCGCGCGGCGGGCGCCTCCGCCACCTGGGTGCTGTCCAACCACGACGTCGTACGCCACACCTCACGCCTGATGCTCCCGCCCGGCACCGACGACAACGCCTGGCTGCTGTTCGGCGGCCACGCCCCGGCCGTCGACGAGGCGGCCGGCCTGCGCCGGGCCCGCGCCGCGACCCTCCTCATGCTGGCGCTGCCCGGTTCGTCGTACGTCTACCAGGGCGAGGAACTCGGCCTGCCCGAGGTCGCCGACCTGCCCTTCGAGGTCCTCCAGGACCCGATCTGGGAACAGACGGGACGGGTGCGCAAGGGCCGCGACGGCTGCCGGGTGCCACTGCCGTGGACGACGACCGGACAGTCGTACGGCTTCGGCGCGGGCGGTTCCTGGCTGCCGCAGCCATCGGGTTTCGCGGCGTACGCCGTCGAGGCCCAGGACGGTGTGGAGGGCTCCACGCTGGAGCTCTACCGCCGGGCCCTGCGCCTGCGCCGCAAGCTGCTGGAGGGCGAGGATCTGACGTGGGAGCCGGACACACCGCCCGGCGTCCTGCACTTCGCGCGCTCGGCGGGCTGGCGCTGCGTGGCCAACCTCTCCGGTACGCCGGTTCAGTTGCCGCCGGGTGAGGTGCTGCTCGCCAGCGGTCCGCTCGAAGGCGGGCTGCTGGCCCCGGACACGACGGTCTGGCTGACGTAGAGCCGTGTTCTAGGTGTATTGCCCACCAACGTTGTTGACAGGTCAGCCGGGGCCTCGGTCGTAGTGGAGAAGATGGATGTGCTGGAGTAGTGGCTGACCGCGACGGAGGGCGGCCGGGCCGGCTCGCACGGTCAGGGGCAGCTGCGGCCTTCAACGAGCGGGCGGCTCATTCTTCGGACTTGCGTCGGGCTGTCCAGGCGCTCGCGTCCTGGCCGTAGCGCGTGAGGAAGCGTGCGAATTGCAAGCGGTCCGCGCTGTCCCAGTTCGCGGTGATCTCCTCGAAAGCGCGACGCTGCTCGGTGGCGTAGGCCCTGCGCGCGGACTCTCCCTCGTCGGTGAGTTCGAGCAGGCTGCTGCGCCCGTCCTGCTGGGAAGCGACGCGACGGAGCAGTCCCTCGGCTATGCATGCAGCGATGGCACGGCTGGCGACCGGCTGAGCGACGCCCATCTCCTCGGCGACACCCCCCACCGTGATCCGGCCTGCCGCGTCGCTGACCACGTTCAAGACGAGGTTGCGGGTCAGGTCCCCGCGTCCGGAGCCCACGCGCCTGCGCAACCGGGACAGCGCCGGGCCCACGTTGTCGAGAAGCGCGTCGTCGGCGGGCGCAGGCTGTCCTTGATTGGTCACGCCCATAATCTACGACACGCCAGATCGACATGCGTAACGCATGTATATGACTTAGGGTATGGATTATTGGGTTGGTCCACCGAAGCGAGGCACGATCATGAGCACTACCGCCATCACCGGCGCGCAGGTCTTCGACGGGGAGAAGTCACTCGGCGTCACCACCGTCGTGATCGAAGGAGGCCGGATTGTCCAGGTCGGCGGCAGCGCCCCGGCCGGGGCCCGGATCATCGACGGAACCGGAGCGACGCTGCTGCCGGGCCTGATCGACGCACACGTCCACACCGACCGTGCCTCGCTCGCGCTGGCCCTGAAGTTCGGTGTCACCACCGAACTGGAAATGCAGGGCGCGAACACCCGCGACCGGCGCACACCGATCAGCGAGGACGACTCGGTGGCCGATGTGCGCTCGTCCGGCTTTGCGCTGACCCCGCCCGGCGGGCACCCGAGCGAGCTGTTCCCCGAGGACTTCCACCCGGGCAAGCCCGCCGGCGGCGGACAGGGCGACGGGCCCCGGGGCGAGCCGCCCTACCACCCTGACGCCACCAGCCCCGAGGCCGCGGCAGCGTCCATCCCGCAGCTGCTCGCGCACGGCTCGGACTACATCAAGTTCATGATCGACGACGGCAGCGTCGAGGGGCACCCGGGCCTGCCCATGCTCGACCAGGCCACCTTGAACGCCGGGGTGGCCGCGGCCAAGAAGCACGGCGCGCTGACCGTCGCCCACACGCTGACCATCGACGCCACCCGCATGGCCATCGAGGCCGGCATCGACGGCCTGGTCCACCTGTTCGTCGAACCGGCCACCGACGACATCATCACGATGATCAAGGACGCCGGGGTATTCATCGTGCCCTGCACCGTGCTGAACGCCTCCATGATGGGCATCACCGGCGACCAGCTGGCCGACGACCCACGCGTGGCCTCCCGCCTGGACACCGATTGGGACGCCACCTTGCGCTCCTGCTTCGGCCACTACCCCCAGGGCAAGCTCCAGGACGTCCTGGACAGCGTCAAGGCCCTCGCCGACGCCGGAGTCGACCTGCTGGTGGGCACCGACGCCTCCCAGCCCATGCCGTTCCTCGGCGGTCTCGCCCACGGCGCCAGCGTCCACCAGGAGATGCAGCACCTCGTGGCAGCCGGACTGACCCCTGCGTCCGCACTGCGCGCGGCGACAGCCACGACCGCCCGCCGTTTCCACCTCTCCGACCGCGGCCGCATCGCCGAGGGCCTGCGCGCAGACCTGCTCCTGGTCGACGGTGATCCCACCACCAGCATCTCCGACACCCTCAACACCCGCGGGGTGTGGCGCCGCGGCACCCGCCTGGCCGCCTGAACCCGTCATAGTTCCAGGGCCGGGCCCCAAAGGGCCCGGCCCTATCGGTCACCCGCCCATCAGCCGTATCAACAACGCTGCGGGGCAATACATCTAGGGCTTCAGCGTCACCTGTGGTTCGCCCGGCGCGGGAGGGGGCGGGGTCACCTGGTCGGCCGGGAGCTTCGGCGGGGTCGTCTCCTGGAACAGGACCTGGTCGAAGTCGACCAGCCCCGTCTTCTCCATGACCGTGATGTGGTCGAGCACGGTGTCGTTGGCCTGGTCGGCCAGCTGCCGGACCAGGCTGTTCCTCGTCGTGGCCCGGATCTTCGCGACCGTGGTGAAGATCTGGCCGTGCGTGGTGCGCAGGATGTTCGCCATGTCGCTGTCGAACTGCTTGCCGGTGTCCCCCTCCAGCGTCGCGACGAACCCCTGCTGCTGGGGGCTGGCCTGGTTGGGCACGGTGATGTTCAGCTTCGCGGCGACCCGGCGGTCGGTGGCGTCCAGCGCGGCGTGCCCGTCGACCAGGTGCCGGCCGGCCGTGCGCACCGCCTGGGTCGTCCCCTTCTGCAGGGCCAGCTTCCCCACCGGGTACTCCCACAGCCCGGCCGCCCGCACCTTCACCACGAAGTCCCGGTCGGCCTCCGTGAGCGGCCCCGTCGAGGTCTGGGCGATGACATGGTCCGCCGAACTGGAGACGGTGCTGAAGCCGAGCATCGACGGATAGGCGAGCGCGACGAGCGTGAGACTCAGCGCGCCGCCCACGAAGAGAGATCCGATCACGCGCCGCGAGATACGCACGGTGCTGCCTCCTGCTCGTCCGGACTGTCGCTGGGAGGTACGGATCGCGGGGGAACGGGAAACCTTTTGGCTTGGCATCGGCTCCGTAAAGCCCTGCCCGTGATGTCTGCGGGGCGCGGTGTTTCAGAGGCCGGGGGTGAGCTCGCTCCGGATGCCCGCCAGATTGTGGACGTTGGTGAGGGTGATGGGGTGGTCGGGCCCGAGCGTGCGGACGCTGAGCAGGACCGCGCGCTCCGCGATCGGCAGCGCCTCCTCGTGGCGGCCCGACCTGGTGTGGACGACAGCAAGGTTGCTGAGCGCGACCGAAAGGTGGGGGTGGTCCTGGTCCAGGATTCGCTCGGCCGCCTCTAGGGCGTGCAGTCCCGCCCGCTCGGCCTCCTCGTGCCGTTCCAGGTCCAGCAGTGCGATGGTGAGGTTGTTGAGGTTCGTCAGGTTGGTCACGTGGTCGGCCGGAAGCGTCTCCCGACTGATCTCCAGCGCCTGTTCGGCCACCTTCAGGGCCTCTTCGTAGCGGCCCAGACCCCGCAGGCTCAGACCGAGGTTGCTGAGGGACACCGAGGTGAATGGGGTGTAGCCCGATCTGGCCAGGGAGATCTGCACGGACCGCCAGTCCAGGCGCAGAGCGTCCTCGAACCGGCCCAGGTTCCGGTAGGTGGTGGCGAGGGCGGTCAGGGCGCCGCTGGTCTCCGCCCACATCCGTTCGTCCTGGCCGTCGCACAACGCCAGGGCGCGCTGGGCCAGTTCGTTCGCTCTCGGGTAGTCGCCCAGGTTGCGGTGGATCATCGCCAGGAGATTCAGCACTGGGGCCAGATGGGGCGGCAGGTGATCCGGGCCGTACAGCCTTTCCGAGGCCTTCAGCAGCATCTCGGCGTAGGGCCGGGCACGGGCGTCGAGGCCTTGTGACATCAGATGGGTGCAGGTGGCCGTCAACAGCTCCGGAAAGAGAAGCCACTGATCCTCCCGGGCCTGCGCGAAGAGTGCCTCCGCATGCGGCAGCAGCGCCCGCCAGCGGGGCCACCTCATGGGATCACCGGCGTCCTCGACAGGAAGAAAGTGCGTGAGGACGTGCCCCGCGGCCCGCATCTCCGCGCCGGCCCGCACCGTCGCCCGACGCACCTGTCTGCGCCTCCACGGCAGCTTGCTGTCCGCCCTGGCCTTGTCCTCGGGGGTGGCGAAGACCCGGACCGCGTCGGCTTCCTGGGACGAGCCTGCGCGGAGCACGGACTGCAGAAGCCGGTGGATGGACACGGTGTCCGGAGTGAGAGTGATGAGGCTGTAGCTGCTCAACAAGGACAGTGCTCGGTCGACGTCGACAGGGTCGAGCTCCTCGTCCCGGATGATGTCCCTGGGGATGTCGTCGGGTGCGAAGTAGGCGATGATCCGCAGGAACTGGACCGCCCAGGGATCGCGCTCCTCCACGGCCTGGAGGGTGTGGTGCCAGATACGGGCCACGGCCCGCTCGGGATCGCCGCCCTCGGGAACGGTGGCGTGCAGCGGGCCCGGATCCGTCCGTAGCCGCTCGAGATAGCCGGACAGGGTGCCGCGCGTCTGGACGACGTACGCGCCGGCCTGCTGCAACGCCAAAGGGAGATGCCCGAGTTCGTGCGCCAGCTCAGCTGCGGCCTCGCTGTGTCCGGTGAGCGCTGTGAGCACCTCTGCCGAGTGTGCATCGTCCAGCAGGTCCAAGCACAGGCCGGAATCGGGCCGGTCGAGGTCCCGGCGGGTGGTGACGAGCACGTGGCCGGTCATGGACTGCCGCAGGAGGGGACGGATGTGCGCCGGGTCCTCCACGTTGTCCAGGACGAGGAGCCAATCAGGCTGTGCCGAGAGCCAGTTGATGGCCCAGTGGGCGGCGTCCTCGCTCCGGACCGTCGTACTGAAGGCGGGGTTGAGCCGGAAGGCGAGGTCGGCCAGCCCGGACGCGACGCTCGCGGGCGAGTCGGCGGTGATCCACCACCGCAGCATGTACTGGTCCCGGTGTCGATGGGCGTGGTGCAGGGCGAGGGTGCTCTTGCCGACGCCGGCCAGTCCGCGGATGGTTTGCACGGTCGGCCCGTCGTGGTCGGCCCGGGCCTCTGCCGTGAGCTGGGCCAAGGCCTCCTCGCGGCCCACGAAGGGGTGCCGGGGGTCGGCCCAGGGGATGTTGTCGACGCCGGGCGCGATCTCCGCGTCGGGGTGGAGGGCGGAGTCCGGCCAGTGGTGTACGTGCTGCTCGATGTGCGCGTGGTCGCCGCTGCTGGCGATGCCTATGTGCTGCGCTGCGATGGCTCGGTCACCGGAGGCTTCGATGCTCTGGCGGCGGTCGTTGGAGGTCATCACTCCTCAGTGTGCCGGGAATCGTACGCACGTGTGCCGCCGCCGACAGGGTGCTGTCGACGGCGGCTCGGTCGGTCAGACGTTCTTGCGGAACGTCGCCCGCGCCCACAGGAAGCCGGTCAGGGTCAGGCCAGCGCACCAGGCGAGGGCGATCCAGGCGTTGTTGCCGATGTCGGTGCCGAGGAGCAGGCCGCGCAGGGTCTCGTTGATGGGGGAGAAGGGCTGGTACTCGGCGAACCAGCGCAGTCCGGTGGGCATCGAGTCGGGGGTGACGAAGGCGCTGCTGAGGAAGGGCAGGTAGATCAGCGGCATCGGGGCGTTGCTCGCGGCCTCGACGGTCTTGGAGTTCAGGCCCATCGCGGCCGACAGCCAGCTCAGGCCGAACGCCAGGAACATCAGCAGACCGAGGGCGGCGGCCCATTCGACGGCACCGGCGTCCGGGCGGAAGCCGATCGCGTACGCCACCCCGGTCACCAGGGCGAGGATGGCGACGACCTGCACCATGTTGCCCAGCACATGCCCGGTGAGGACCGAACTTCGTGAGATCGCCATGGTGCGGAAGCGGTTGATGATGCCTTCGGTCATGTCGGTGCAGACGGAGATGGCGGTGGTGATCGTGCCGGAGGTCACCGCCATCACGATGATGCCGGGGACCAGGTAGTTGATGTAGGCGTCCCGGTCGCCGACGCCGATTCCCTCGCCGATCGCGCCGCCGAAGACGTACACGAAGAGCAGCAGCATCAGGACGGGCAGCGTGACGATCTGGACGGTCAGGGACGGGTAGCGCTGCATGTGCTTGAGGCTGCGCCGCAGCATCGTCATGGAGTCGCGGAGGGCGTAGGAGCGGTTGGCGGAGGGGGTGGAGGCGGGGGCGGGAGCGGCGCTGGTGGCCATCGAGGGGTCCTCTCGGGGCAGGTCGTGGCAGGTCGGGTGGGGTGGCGTGAGGTGAGGCAGGTGTCGCGGGTCAGGCCGCGGCGGGCTCGTGGGTCTCGGTCAGGGCGAGGAAGACGTCGTCCAGGTCGGGTGTGTGGACGGTGAGGGACTCGGCCTCGACGCCGGCCGACTCCAGCAGGTCCAGGACGGCCCGCACGGTGGCGGGGCTGCCGTCGCCCGGGACGTTCAGGGCGAGGTTCTCGGGGTCGCTCTGGGCGACGTCGAACACCGCGGCGGCGGCGTCCAGTTGACCCTCGGCGGCGAACCGGAGGCGGATGTGGCTGCCGGGGATGCGCCGCTTGAGCTCCTCGGCGGTGCCCTCGGCGACGATCCGGCCGCCGTGCAGCACGGCGATGCGGTCGGCGAGCTGATCGGCCTCCTCCAGGTACTGCGTGGTGAGGAAGATCGTGATGCCGCGGTCCTCGACCAGGCCCCGGATCAGCTCCCACAGCATCCGGCGGCTGCGCGGGTCGAGGCCGGTCGTGGGCTCGTCGAGGAAGATGATCCGCGGATCGCCGACCAGGGTCATCGCGAGGTCGAGCTTGCGGCGCATCCCGCCGGAGAAGGTGGCGGCGGTCTTCTTCGCCTCCGCCGCCAGGTCGAACCGCGCCAGCAGGTCCGCGGCCCGGCGGCGCCCTTCGCTGCGGCTGAGGTGGTGCAGGTCGGCCATCAGCAGGAGGTTCTCCTCGGCGGTCAGCAGCCCGTCGACCGCGGCGAACTGCCCGGTGACGCCGATCGAGCGGCGCACGTCGTCGGCCTGCCGGGTGAGGTGGTGCCCGGCGACGCGCGCCTCGCCGCCGTCGGCGGAGATCAGCGTGGACAGGATCTGGACGGTGGTGGTCTTGCCGGCGCCGTTGGGCCCGAGCAGGGCGAAGACCGACGCCTCGGGGATCCGCAGATCGATGCCGTCGAGCACCTGCTTCTCCCCGTACGACTTGCGCAGGCCCTCTGCGTGGATGGCGGTCATGACTCTCCCCGGTGACGTGAGTGGTGGTGCCGATCGGTGACGTGAGTGGTGGTGCCGATCGATGACTTGAACGGTGTGCAACTCGAAGACTTGAACACCGTAAAACCAGACTTGCACGGTGTGCAAGTCCTTTCGTGCAAGAACTTTTACGGTGTGCAAGTGGCGGTTAGGCTGGACCCATGGCGCGAGAGACCCTGAACCGAGAACAGATCGTGCGAGCGGCGATCGAGCTGCTGGACGCGGAGGGCATCGACGGCCTGAGCATGCGCAAGCTCGGCCAGAAGCTGGGCTCGGCGGCGACGGCGATGTACTGGCACGTCGGCAACAAGGAGAACCTGCTGATCCTCGCGGCCGACGAGGTGTGGAGCGAGATCACGCTCCCGGACGTCGAGGCGGTGGGCTGGCGGCCGGCGGCGCGCGAGCTGATGTACGCCGTGCGCGGGCTGTGCGACCGGCACCGCTGGCTGGTGCGCGTGATCACCACGTACTACGCCGCGGGCGAGGGCATGGCCCGCTTCCAGGAGTGCGCGTACGAGACCTTCGACGCCGCCGGGTTCCGGGACGCGGACCTCGACTGGGCCGTCAGCACCCCGTTCATGTTCGTCACGGGGATGGCGTTCATGAGCGGGAGCGAGGTCGCCGGGATCAAGGAGCGGGCGGAGCAGGAGTCGGCCGCGCAGCCGGAGAAGGAGGCCGAGGCCGTCGCGCGGATCAACGCCCTCGCGGCGAAGTACCCGCGGCTGAGCGCCAGCATGGAGGCGCAGGCACAGCGCGGGCAGGGCTTCACGGAGCAGGTCGACGAGGTCTTCGCGTTCGGCGTGGAGACGATCCTCGACGGCCTGGCGGCCCGGCTGGCGGCGCGGTCCGACGCCGTCTGAGTGAGATCCGGCCGCGCGGCGCGCACCGCGGGCGTGGCACACCGGGCGGCGCCGTCCCGCTGCCCGAGGATCCGGACGCGTGGCACGCACCTTCGACGAACTGGTCGCGATGCAGCGGGCGGCGGACCGGGCCCACAGCCGGGTGGAGGAACTCCGGGACGAGTACGGCCCGCCCACCCGCACCCCCTGGACCGGGCCCCGGAACGACTCCTACGAATCCGCCTGGCGCACCTGGCGCGCCCTCGCCCAGGAGGTCCAGTCGGCCGTCACCACCCACGCCGCGGAACAGGGCACGGCACGCAGCCAGGTGGAATCGGACGTGAAGAAGGCGGCGCGGCATCCGGGGGCGGGCGGCTGACTCCGTCCGCGCCCGGACGGGTGGTGCGCGTCGCTCCGACGGCTCCTACGGCCGGTCGGCGCGTGTCATCGGCGCGTCCGGCCGGGAAACTCCCCGGTGAGGGTGGGGTGCCGCCGAGGTGTGTGAGGAGCTCCACCGCGATGAGCTGGTCCCGCAGGTCCTGGAAGACGACGGTGCTCGGGTCGCTCGCGATGGCGGGCGCGGTGCTCGTGCCGGGGACGGCGTACGGCGGTGCGGCACCCGGTGGGCCGGGCGGGCCGGCCGGTCAGGGCGATCCGGGTGGTCAGGAGCTGTGGGCCTCCGCGACCATCGAGCCCGGCCGGAAGGGCGTCGTCGAGGTCGGCGGCTACGAGGGTGAGCCGCTCGGCGAGGGATCGGTACTGACGTTGACGGCGCCGGCCAAGGCACGGGTGACGGGTGTGCCGTTCGCCGGGCTCGGCTACCGCGGCGCGGTGGCGCCGGGCGGGAACAGCGGGACGTACACCTTCGTGGGCGGAGCGGTGTCGACGTGGAAGGGACACACGTTCCCCTTCTCCCTGTCCGTCGACCCGGACGCCGAACCCGGCACCCGTCTCCCCGACTGCACCCTCGCCCTCAGCGACGCCGAGGGCACGGTGCACCGGCGCGGCACCTGCTCCGTCACGGTCGGACTGCCCGCCCCGGTCCTGTCCCACCCGGCCTCGGGCGTACCGCTGAGCGCGCTGCCGGAGACATCGGGCACGGCCTATCCGGGCGCCCAGATCACCGTCCGCGACGCCCAGGAGGACGAGGTCTGCGCGACGACTGCGGCACCGAACGGCACCTGGTCCTGCGTCCCCGGCCGCGCCCTCCCCGCCGGTGCGGGCCGCCTCCAGGCGACGGCCACCCTGAACGGGGTCAGCGCGATGAGCGAACAGATCGACATCGTGGTGACCGGGTCGGCGCGGGACGAGCACGACACGGTGTCGGACGGCGGGGGCGGGCGGCTCTAGGCCCCATGGTTCGGGTGGCGCCGGCTGGCGTCACAGTGGTGTCAGATGGTGCCATCGCGGCGCCACGCGTCGCATTCCAAGACGTCAGGGTGCGCGTGGTGCCGTAGTGGCATCGGTCATTCTCCCTGCATTTTCGCAGGTGAGGGTGCTGAATGGCCCGCTCGGCCCCTCCGTGACGCCAAGGGGGCTTGCGGGTGGCGCCACTGTGGTGTCATGATGGCGTCATGGACCTCACCCCGTATGTCGACAACCTTCGCCGTGAACTCGCGGTGGCCGCCGAGGCCGGTGGGGAGGACGCGCGAGAGCTGGCCGAGCGGCTCACCGCTCCGCTGGAGTCGGCGACCCGGCTGACCATGCTCAACGTGCTCTCCGCCGCGATGGACGAGATCACCCGCGAACTCGCCCCCGGCTCGGTCGACGTACGGCTGCGCGGACTCGACCCCGACTTCGTGGTGACGCTGCCGCCCACCGACAGCGGCGCCCCCGTGGAGCCGACCGTGCCCGCCGATGCCCTCGCCCACCCGGCCCCGGCCGACGCCGACGAGGGCGGCACCGCCCGGGTCAATCTGCGTCTGCCCGCCAACCTCAAGGCGCGCGCCGAGGAGGCCGCCGGCCGCGAGGGCCTGTCGGTCAACGCGTGGCTCGTGCGGGCCGTGTCGGCGGCGGTCGACGGCGGCGCACGGCCGCGTACGCACCAGACGACCCACAGCGTCGGCCAGAGCTTCACGGGCTGGGTGCGCTAGCCGCGCCCGCCCGTCGCGCCGAGCACGAAGCCACTTCACCCACACCACGTCCCACCTGCGGGGACGCCCCAAGGACCCATGAGGACGGTACAGCCATGCCTTCTTTCGACTCTCCCGAACCGATCTCCGTCACCGCGCACGTGGCCGCCGGCTCCATCCGTCTCACCGCGGGCGACCGCGCCGACACCGTCGTGGACGTACGGCCCCGGGACCCGAAGCGGGACAAGGACGTGCGGGCCGCCGAGCAGACCGAGGTCACCTGGGCGAGCGGCGTCCTGACCGTCAGGACCAAGGAGCGCCGCCTGATCGGCCCCAGCGGCGTCGTCGACGTGACGGTCGAACTGCCCACGGGCTCACGCGTCGACGTGACCGACTCCTGGTCCGTGCTCGGCGAGGGCCGGCTCGGCGAGGTCCGGGTCAAGGCCTCGCTCGGCGACATCCGCCTCGACACCACCGGCCCGCTGACGCTGACCGCCGCCCACGGCACGGCCACCGTGGACCGGGTCGAGGGCGCGGCCGAGATCACCAGCAGCACCGGCAACGTACGCGTCGGCACGGTCGACGGCCCCGCGGTGCTGAAGAACTCGCACGGCACCATCACCGTCGGCACCGTGACCGGCGAACTGCGGGTCAGCGGCGCCAACGGCGGCGTCGACGTCTCGCGCGCCGGCGCCTCGGTCACCGGCACCACGACCAACGGCGCCCTCCGCGTCGGCGAAGTCGCCCGTGGCGAGGTCCAGTTGGAGACCGCCACCGGCTCGATCGAGGTCGGCATCCGCACGGGCACCGCCGCCTGGCTCGACGTCCGCTCCAGCCGCGGGCAGGTGCGCAACGCGCTCGCCGCTTCCGATGCCCCGGAGCGGACCGAGGACACCGTCAAGGTCCGCGCCCGGAGCAACTGGGGCAACATCGACATCCTCCGCGCCAAGGCCTGAGCACCCGATCCGTCACCGGCCCCACCGGAGCCCGCGCGCCCCGTCTCTCATCGGCCCCCACTCACCCAAGCCTTCGAACGGAGGGCGTCATGCCTTCTTCTGTCATGCCCATGCCTGGTCCGCGCCGGGGTGACGGTCCGCCGCCCTCCGCCGTCTCCACCATCGGCCTGCGCAAGTCGTACGGCGACAAGACCGTCCTTGACGGCATCGACCTGCGCATCCCGGCCGGTTCCGTGTTCGCGCTGCTCGGACCCAACGGCGCCGGCAAGACCACCACCGTGCAGATCCTGTCCACGCTCGTCGCCGCCGACGGCGGCCGGGCCCAGGTGGCCGGGCACGACGTCGCCGCCTCACCGGACGGCGTACGTGCCGCGATCGGCGTCACCGGCCAGTTCGCCGCGCTCGACGACCTGCTCACCGCCGAGGAGAACCTCCTCCTCATGGCCGACCTGCTGCGCCTCGGCAGGCGCGAAGGCGCGGCCCGCACACGGGAGTTGCTGGAGCGGTTCGAGATCGCGGACGTCGCGAGGAGCCGCGCCGCGACCTTCTCCGGCGGTATGCGCCGCCGCCTCGACCTCGCCATGACGCTGGTCGGCGACCCGGAGGTGATCTTCCTGGACGAACCGACGACCGGGCTGGACCCGCGCAGCCGCCGCACCATGTGGGACACGGTCCGCTCACTGGTCGCGGGCGGTGTCACCGTCTTCCTCACCACGCAGTACCTGGAGGAGGCCGACCAGTTGGCCGACCGGATCGCCGTCCTCGACGGCGGCCGGATCGTCGCCGAGGGCACCGCCGACGAACTCAAGGCGCAGATCCCCGGCAGCCACGTACGGCTGCGGTTCACCGACCCCGACGAATACGAGCGTGCGGGTGCCGCCTTCCCCGGCGCCGCCCGCGACGACGAGAACCTCGCCCTGCGCGTGGCCGGCGACGGCGGCCTGGACGCGCTGCGCGCCCTGCTCGACCGGCTGGACGCCGCCGGCATCCGGGCCGCCGACTTCTCCGTGCACACCCCCGACCTGGACGACGTGTTCCTCGCCCTGACCGGCGACGGCACCTCCGGCACCCCGCTCCACATGAAGGAGACCCCGCGATGAGCACCCTCGCCCACGCCGTGCACGACTCCAGGACGATGCTGCGGCGCAACCTCAAGCACGCGCTGCGCTATCCCGCCGTGTCCCTGGGCCCGGTCATGATGCCCCTGCTGATGCTGCTGCTGTTCGTGTACGCCTTCGGGGACTCGATCGGCGCCGGCATGGGCGGCGGCCGGGACGCGTATCTGGAGTATCTGACGCCCGGCATCATCATCATGGGCGTCGCGGCCGGCGCCATGTCGACCTCGATCGCGGTCTGCCAGGACATGACCGAGGGCATCATCAACCGCTTCCGCACCATGAACATCACGCGCTCCTCGTTCATGACCGGCCATGTCGTCGGCAGCGTCCTGACGACGGTGGTGAGCCTGGTCCTGGTGGTGGGCGTGGCGCTCGCGCTCGGCTTCCGCCCCGACGCGAACCCCGTCGAGTGGCTCGCGGCGGCCGGCCTGGTCACCGCCATCGCGTTCGCGGTGGCCTGGCTGTCGGCGGCGCTGGGGCTGATCTCCAGGACGGTCGAGTCCGCGAGCAACAAGCCGCTGCTCATCCAGTTCCTGCCGTTCCTCGGCTCCGCGTTCGTGCCGGCCGGCTCGATGGCCCCGGGCCTGCGCTGGTTCGCCGAGAACCAGCCCTTCACGCCGATGACCGAGACGCTGCGCGGTCTGCTCTCCGGCTCGGAGATCGGCAACAGCGGCTGGATCTCGCTCGCCTGGTGTGCCGGCATCGCCCTCGTCGGCTACGTCTGGTCGCGCTCGCTGTTCAACGGCACCACCAAGCGCTGAGCGTACGTACACACAGGTCCGGCTCCGGGTTCGTACCCGGAGCCGGACCGCTGCCCGGATCTTCGTGGCTTCCGCCAGTACGGCCCGGCGCCGGGGCGCCGGAAGACTGCCCGCAAGTGACCGGCGACAACGGGGAGGACATCGCGGTGAGCGTGCGGCAGCAGTACGACGACATCGGTGAGGCGTTCGAGGGGTTCAAGTCCCTGCCGCTGGCGCGGTACGGGGAGGTGCCGAGCTTCCTGGCCCTGGTCGGGGACGTGCGCGGCAAGGCGGTTCTCGACCTGGCCTCCGGCACCGGCTTCTACAGCAGGGAGTTCGCACGGCGGGGCGCCTCGGAGGTGCTCGGGATCGACATCTCCGGCGAAATGGTCGCCGTGGCGGAGGAGTTGGAGCGAAGCGCGCCGCTGGGCGTGCGCTACGAGGCCGGTGACGTCGCCGAACTGCGCCCCCTGGAGCGGCGCTACGACATCGCGACCGCGGTCCAGCTGCTCAACTACGCCCAGGACACCGCCGCCATGGAGCGGATGTGCCGCGCCGCGCACCGCAGCCTGGTGCCGGGCGGCGAGTTCTTCCTGCTCAACCAGAGGCCCGACTACCGCTTCGACGGCCCGCCCCTGGACCGCTACGGCTTCCGCAGCGAGCTGACCGGCGACGAGGCCGAGACCGGTCCGCGCGTACGCATCACGGCCCTGCTCGACCCGCACCCGATCTCGTTCGTCACCAACTGCCCGCGCCGCGAGGTCTACGAGAAGTGCCTGCGCGCGGCCGGATTCGACGACCTGACCTGGGTGCCGCTCCAGGTGTCCGAGGCCGGCCTGGAGGAGTTCGGCGCGGACTTCTGGGCGGACGTCCTCGCCAATCCGCCCCTGGTGATGCTCCGCTGCCGCGCCTGACGACGAGCGCGACGAGCCGCACGGCGGGGCCGCCGGCTAGTAGCGCACCGCCCGCTCCACCTCCGCCCGCACGTCCCCGCTCAGGTCACGGGTGCTGCGGGCGGTGCCCTTGCCGGACTGGTTCGCCGCGACGTCCGACACCGTCACCACGGACGCGTCGAGGAGGTTGCCGTCCTCGTCCTTGAAGTCGATCTGGACGGCGAAGGACTTCGTCGAGTCGGTCGTGTTCTCCACCGTGACGTCCACCGAGGCGCGGCCGTCGGAGTCGGTCGTGATGTCGCCCGCCTGCACCGAGCCCTTCGCGTCGATGCCGCCCTTGATCTCGTCGAACTGGCGGCCCGCCTCCGCCGTGGCCGAGGCGAAGGCGGACGCCGCCTTGCTGGCCACCGAGGTGGGCGTGTCGTCGTCCGAGCAGGAGGTCAGGGCGGTGACGGCCAGGGCGAGGGTCACCAGGAGGGTCGTGGTCGTTCGCCGGTTGGGGCGGTGAGCGGGCATGCGGGCTCCAAGGGTGCGTTCCGGTCCCTCCAGTGAAGATCCGCACCGGCACCTCCGCACGCCGGGCGTCACCCGATCGGCGTCTCCCCCGTGGTGGGCGACCCCTGTCCGGCCGATCGTCGTACCGACCCAGGAACCCGACCGCGGAAACCCGCGAGAAGTGGGGTACGGCAGCCATGAGCCAGCAGCAGTCGCAGCCGCAGTCGCATGCCAGCGATGCCGCCCACGGCCCTCCGGGGTCCCAGGCGGCCGGCGGGCCCGGTGGATCAGGTACGTCCCGGGCGACCTGGCCGTCCGCCGGGGCCGGCACCGAGCCGTCCGCCGCGTCCGGCGGTGCCCCCACCTCCGACTGGACCACCGGCGGGCTCGTCTTCGCCGGTGTGCTGATGCTGGTGAACGGGCTGCTGGCCATCCTCCAGGGCATCTCCGCGATCGCCGCGGACGACGTGTACGCCCGTATCGGCGACTACATCTTCAAGGCCAACCTCACGGCATGGGGCTGGATCCTGCTCGGCCTCGGCGTTCTCGCCCTGGGTGCCGGCGCCGGCATCCTCCAGGGAGCCTGGTGGGCGCGGATCACTGGCATCTTCCTGGCGTCCCTGAGCATGGTCGCCCACTTCCTGTTCCTGCCGTACACCCCGGTCTGGTCCGTGATCATGGTGGGCATCGACTTCTTCGTGATCCTCGCCCTGGCCCTGGCCCCGGACGTCTCCCGCCACTCGGACGCGGCTAGCGCTTCAAAGCGCGGTAACGCCGCAGCAGCTCACTGACCCGGGCCGGGTCCTTGCGGCCGTTCAGCTCGGTCAGCAGGTCGTCGGGGCACAGTTCGTAGAGGTCGCCCCAGAAGCGGCGGCCGTGGTTGTCCCAGATGCGATAGCCGCCGGGCACCCCCCTGGCCACGAAACGTCGCCTGCTCACTCGAACCCCCAGCCACCCTGTCCTTATGCGGACAGGGTGGCATCGGGCCGTGGCTTCCGTCGCCCGAATTCCGGGCCCAGCCGGCTGTTCGGGCTCTCAGGGGGTGTGGCTCAGGCGTGGCCTATTCCGCCGCCGCCGAAGGAACCGCTCTTGCCGGGGAGCCAGCGTTTACGGTTCTGGTCCTCGCTCCGTCTGCTGCCCGCATGGTGCAGGTCGTGCGGCAGCAGGCGTTCCCGGCCTTGCGCGTGCGGGACCTCGTCGGGTTCGCGCACCTCCCGGAGCTCATGGACCGGGCCGGTGTCGGGCAGGTGTGTCTGTTCATCCGGAGTGGGCCGTGGCAGCTCCCTGTCACGGACCCGCATGCCGAACTGCACCGCCCAGACCAGTGCGCCGGCGATGACCATTCCACCAACGAAGGCGGCGATCACGTTGAGTACTTCGCTCGACGTGGCCGCGAGTTCAAACGTCGCCGTACTCATGCCCCAATTATCACCGAAACGGCCGAATAAGCTCCCGGAGGAACGAACGGTTCCGCGCCCCGGCGGGTCTACGCGCGTTCCTCCCACTCCTCCTCGTCCCCCAGATCCGTGAACAGCGTCAGCTGAAGGGCCCCCGGTGCTTCGAGGCGCGAATTGAGGGAGTTCCACGGCGTACGGGTCGGCTCCGCCAGGACCTCGGCCCCGGCCGCCGCCAGCCTCGCGGTGGTGGCCGTGGAGTCGTCCACCTGGAAGGCGACCCTGATGTGCCCGGCCACGCGGCGGCCGACCTCCACCTCGTCGATGAAGCCGGCGTGGTTCGGGTCGGTCAGCTCCAGGGTCGCCCGGCCCGCGTCCAGGATGGTCACCCTGCCGTCGGGCGAGGAGAACGCGGCACGCTCCGGGAGCCCGAGCTCGTCCCGGTAGAAACGCAGCGCCTCGTCGTAGTCGGCGGCCGTGACCACCAGACGGAGCTCGTGGACGCGGGCGGGACGTTCGGCCGGGCTTGCGGACTCGGACATGAGCGGCTCCTCTTCGACGCTGCGACTGCTCGACGCATCGGCTCTTCGACGCATCGGCTCTTCGGCTCTTCGACGGTCGTCCTCGGTCAACCCGGTCGCGACGGCGGTTGATTCCGCCGGGGCCGTACGCCCCGCACCGCCCAGGCCCGTGCCGTGAGCCGGACGGAACCGTCCGGCGCGATCGGCACCCGCGCGTGCAGCGCGTCGCGCAGGCGGTCCCGGGCGGCCGGCGCGAGGGTGGCGACGTAACCCGGGGCCGGGCCCTGGCCCGTGAGGAAGGGATCCCAGAGGTCGGCGAAGTCCGCGAAGACCGTCGGCACCTCGACCGGGGTCGTCGAGATGTCGGCGAGTCCCGCGTCGGTCCACAGCCTGTGGAGAGCCTCCGGGCCGCAGCCGGGGAAGCGGCGGGCCTCGTCCAACGCGGCGGCGGCCGGGTCGGTCGCGGCGGCCGCCGTCCAGAAGGCGTGCAGGAAGCCCATGCCCTCGCCGTAGTCCCAGACGTACGCCGCGACCGGCCCGCCGGGGCGCACGGCTCGCGTCAACTCCCGTACGGCGACGGCCGGTTCGGGCAGGAAGTTCAGGGTCAGACCGCTGACCGCCACGTCGAACACGCCGTCGCGGACGGGCAGCGCCATGGCGTCCCCCACGACGAAGCCGGCCGCGCGGATCTTCGCGGCGGCGGCCGTGGCCACGAAGGCCTCGGAGCGGTCGCAGCCCAGCACCCGGTCCGGGTCGTGCATCTCCGTCACCAGCGCCGACAGCGCACCCGTGCCGCAGCCCACGTCCAGCCAGCGCAGACCGGCCGGGCGGTCGAGCCAGGCCAGGAACCGACGTGCGGCGGCCCGGGACCACCGGCCCATGTACCGCTCGTAGGCGGCTCCCGACGACCACACGTCGAAGCGCTGTTCTGCCATACCCGCAACGATCCTCCGTACCGCCGGGCACCGAAACCTCCGCAGGCTGCGGCAGCCACCGAAGAGGCACCGCGAACGGCGGGCGGCGGCCCCGGGACCGGGGGAGGGCCGCCGTCCGCCCCGGTGTCAGCCGGCGGTCTTGCCGAGCAGCTTGTTCATCTCCTGGATCTCGGCGGTCTGGGCGGTGACCACGGCGTCCGCGAGTTCGGTCGCCGGGCCGTAGCGGCCCTCGGACTTCTCGCTCTCGGCCATCTCCACGGCACCCTCGTGGTGTTCGACCATGAGGGTGAGGAACAGGGTGTCGAAGGCCTTGCCGGACGCCTTCATGAGCTCGTCCATGTCCTTCGCGTCCATCATCCCGGCCATCCCCGAGCCGCCGGAGTGACCGGAGTGGCCCATGCCGGGCGCGGCCGACGGCACGTCCTCACCCCAGGTCCTCAGCCAGCCGGACATGGTCTTGATCTCCGGGTCCTGGGCCTTGCGGATCCGCTCGGCGAGGTCCTTGACCTGCGTGGACGAGGCGCGGTCGGCGGCCATTTCGGCCATCTGCAACGCCTGCTGGTGGTGCGGGATCATGCCCTGCGCGAAGGTGACGTCCTGCGCGTTGTGCGCGCCGGCGTTCGCGGAGGGCGAGGAGGACGAGGAGGACGCCTCGGCGGCCGCGTCCGAGTCGCCGCCGTCTGCGCCGCACGCGGCGAGGACGAGGGCGGCGGAAACGGCCGTGGCGGCCAGGGCGGTCCGGCGGACGAACCCGCGGGTCGTGCCGGTCGCGCGAGTGGTGCTGGTCATGCTGGAACTCCTGCGGTGTGCATGGGATGCCGCGCCCTCGCGGGGCGTGGCACGGACATGGCTGAGCGCCGTACGCCCCGGTGGTGACGGGGGACGGCTCGGCCTTGTCCTAGGTCCGCAGGATCTGCAGTTCGGCCAGTGAGGGAGGCGCGCGATCGCCGTCCGGCACCGCGGCCGGGGAGCGGCGGTCGAGGTCGCCCGTGACGCCGGTGCCGGCCGGGTCGGGCACCAGGGCCGGGAGTGCGGGACCGGCGCCGACGGCGCCGGAGGCGCAGGTCGGGTCGGCGTGCTGGGCGTGTCCGCCACTCGTGCCGCCGCCGTGGCAGACGGCCTCGTCGGTCATGGCCGTCGGATGGCCGCTCATGGCGCGGGCGTGCCCGTGCCCCGCCGCGGAGTGCGACGCGACCGTGCCGCCGGGTCCGAGCCCGTGCATGCCGAACAGCCCGGCGAGCAGCCCGAGCAGCAGAAGCATGCGCCACGGTCCCGGGATCGGGAGCCGCGGCGCACGGTGATGCTGTGCACGGGCTGTCACGCCCTCATCGTACGTAGGCCGCGCGCGAGCGACTCAACGGACCTCCGGCAGACGGCCGTACGGCGACTTTGCCATCTCTTTACAACCCGTCCCGCCGCTGCCTCGTCTCTCCGCTCGACCCGTCACCCAGCCCGCCGGACACGGCAGTACCGGCGGACCGACGAAAGAGAGCGAGTCCATGCGCCGCACCACGTTCAGCGCCCTGGCACTGACCTGCACGGCCCTCCTGGCCGCCGCCACCCCCGCGTTCGCCGACTCGGCCACCCCGAGCCCCGTCCCGACCCGGCCCTCGGCCGCCTCGCCGACCCCCACCGCCGAGCCGACCCGGCACCCCTCCCCCGTCCCCTCGGCACCGTCGGCCGAGCCGACCCGCGCGCCGGGCAGCGGCCAGGTCTCCGTCCGGCCGTCCGGCGCGCCCGACACCGGCGTGACGCCGACCTCGGGCACCGGGAGCGACAAGGGCGGGCTGATCGGCGGTGGCGCGGCCGCCCTGCTGCTGGCCGGCGGCGCGACCACGTTCGTCGTACGGCGTCGGAGGGCGACCGGCGCATGACGGGGCTCTCCAGGCGGGCGTTCACCACGGCGGCGATGGCGTCGCTGCTGGTGGGCTGCGCCGGGCAGGCCACCGAGCAGGACGCGAGCGCCAGAAGGTCGAGGGGGCGGGAGGAGACGGGCGACGGCTCGTCCTCCGACTCCTCGGCGTCGGCGAACTCGGGGAGAGCGCTGGGCCGTTCGGTGCCGGTCCGGCTGCGGATCCCGGCGATCGGCGTCGACACCCCCGTCATGGGGCTCGGCCTGGCCCGGGACGGCACCGTCGAGGTGCCGCCGATCACCGCCGACGACCGGGCCGGCTGGTACCGGCACTCGCCGACGCCGGGCCAGGTCGGCCCGTCGGTGATCCTCGGCCATGTCACGGTCGGCGCCTACGGCGACGGTGTCTTCCGCCGCCTGGGGGAGCTGCGGCGGGGCGACCGGATCGTGGCGCGCAGACAGGACGGCTCCTCGGCGGAGTTCACGGTCGGCGCCGTACGGACGGTGGCCAAGGCCGACTTCCCGGCGGACCAGGTCTACGGCGACGTCGACCGCCCGGAGCTGCGTCTGATCACCTGCGGGGGCCCGCGCGAGGGCAAGGAGTACCGCGACAACGTGATCGTGTTCGCGTCGCTGAGCCCGGCGGCCCCTTGACCGAGGAAGAGGGATCCGGAGCCGGGCCGGGCGGCCGTGGGAACGCGAGCCGACGGTCCGGCATCCTCCCTCATGAGCCCGCGGGAGCCGGGCCCACGAATGCCGATCCGCCGTCCCGATCATGGAGTGCGTTGAAACGGTCCCGAGACAGGGCAGCGTCCGAGCTGTTCGCTGCCCTGTACCCGCGCCTGGCCGGCTGGTGCCGCCGTCTCGTCGACGACGACGAGACGGCGCACGAGATCGCCTCCGAGGCCTTCACCAGGCTGTGGGCCCGCTGGAACCGGGTGGAGGAACCGCGCGGCTTCCTCTACGTCACCGCCGCGAACCTCGTCCGGGACCACTGGCGCAAACTGGAGCGCGAGCGCCGGGCGATGCGGCGGGCCACGACGGAGGCGGCCGTCAACAACGCGCACACGGAACAGGCGGACCCGTCGGTGCGCCTGCTGGTCCAGTCCCTCCCCGAACGGCTCCGCACCCCGATCCTCCTCCACTACTACGCTGACATGCCGATCCGGGAGGTGTCCGTGCTGACCGGTCGCAAGGAAGGGACCGTCAAGGCCGACCTGCACGCGGCCCGCGAACTGCTCCGCGTCCACCTGAGGAGAAGCCTTGACCACACGCTTTGACGAGGACGACGTGGACGGCCCGGAGTTCTTCCCCGACGACCCCCTCGCGGTCATCCTCCGCGCGCCCGCGGACCATCTCGCCCCGCCCCCCGGCCACTACGAGACGCTCCGCCGCAAGGCGTCCCGCCGACGCATGCTGCGTACGGCCACCGGGGTGGGCGTGACCTGCGCCGTGGCGCTGCTCGTCGCGCTGCCGTTCACCACGGGCCGCCCGGACGGTCCGGCGAACCCCGCGCCGCCGCTCGCACCCCCGCCCACGAGCGACCGCACGACACCGCCCTCCCCCTCGCCCACCACCCCGAGTCCCTCGGCGTCCGCGGCCCGCACCCCGTCACAGGGCAGGACGGCGCCCCCGACGCCGACCCCGCGGCCCGGGACACCGACCTCGGAGCCCACCCGCGATCCACAGGCTGTTTCCCGGACGCCGGGCGTGACGCCGACCCCCACGGCCCGGCCGTCGACCGAGCCGACGCGCGGGACCGGCGACGAGGCGACACCGTCCGCCGGGTAGTCAGGTGGCGACGGGTCAGTGCGCCGCGAATTGGACCCCGGTCGGCTGCGCCACGTCGGGACGTATCGCGAGCCCGTCGACCGTCAGCGTCTCGCCGTAGATGTCCGTGAGCCGGATCGCCGCCCCGCAGCCCGCGCCCTGCTCGGACCGGAAGTAGTTGTACTCGGTGCGCGTCAGCCGCTGCCAGCCGCCGGCCGTCCGCACCTCCAGGCGGGCCAGGGGGTTCCGGTGGCTCACCGCCTGGATCTCGCACCAGTAGCGGCTGGAGCCGGTCTTGTAGCGGACCGAGATCTTCTCGGAGACGGCCGGGCTCAGCAGCCGCCAGGTGATCGGGATCTGCCCCGTGACGGGCGCGGCCAGCCTGGCGAACGCCTGGGCGCTGAGGTCGAGTTGGCCGGGTGCGCAGGGCAGGGGGCACTCGTTGGTGATCCGGACCGTGACGGTGGCGCCGCTCGCCGCCCGGACCCGGACGTACGCCCCGCAGGCCATGGCGGTCTCGTAGTCGGTGGTGTTCATCGCCGCGGTCATGACGTCGTCGGTCGGGCCGAACAGGCAGGCGCCGTCGCCGTCTCCGGTGCCGTAGAAAGTGGCGGTTCCCTTGTGGTCGACGCCGGGGCGTATCCGTCCTGCCAACGGGGCGGAGGCCGAGGCGGGTCGAGGGGTGGGGGTGGGGGACGCCTTGGTGGGCTTCGGCTTCTTGGGTGTGGACGTCGGCTCGGGCGTCGGCTTCGGCTTCTGGGTGGGTGTCGAGTGCGGGGTGGCCGAGCGGGCGGTTGCGGCGGCCGGCTTGGCCGTCGACGCGACCGCCTTGGTCTCACCGTCGGGGCGCAGGGCCACGACCAGGGACACGGCCACGGCGACGGCCGCCACTACGGCGGCGGAGACGAGGGCCGTGCGCCGCTTGTCCGGGGACCGGCGATGGGGACGGGAACGGGGACTGGATGCCACGGGTGGGTCCTTACGCGGTTCGGTGAGAGCTGGCCATGTGTCAGTGGTCGCCGGGCGCGGAAAGGTTGCCGCGCGTTTCGGGGTGCGCGGAAATTCCCTCGCGGGCTCCGCGCGCGGGGTTTACGCTCGCCGCGATGACGACTCATTCTGTTGACAGATCGGGGGTCCCGTCCGCGCAAGGTGAGTGCTGATGGGCACTCCGAACGCGAACGGGGAACCACGGGTTTCCTTCTGGCCGCGCGTGCGCGAGTTCGCCGTGCCGGCCTCCATGATCGAGACCGCGACCGCCCGCCGGCTCGCCGGGGACTGGGCTGGGGCCTGTGCCGCCGCGGGTGTCGACGTCGATCTCAATCTGCGCTCCCTGGCCCGTGACCACGGGCGTGAGGCCGCTGCCCGGGTCCGCGACGACCTGCGCGCCCTGGCTCCCGACCTGCTGCGCTGGCACATGCCCCGGATCGCCCCCGACGGACTGCTGCGCCCGGGGGTGACACTCGCGCTCGCCCGTTACGGCGGCACGGGACGCGGGCGCCGGCAGCCGCTGCAACTCGTGGTGCGGACTCCGCCCGCGTGGGCGGACGCCGGCCAGCGGATCAGCCTGGCGCTGTGGGACGGGGGACACGGGCGCGGCGGTGCGGCCCCGCCGGACGGACCTGCCCCTCCCCATCCGCACCCCCGGCCCAGCCGGCGGTTCCGGCTCGATCTGCACCGGCATCTCTGGGACGCCCGCCGCGCCGGTGAGCTGCGGATCCGTGCCGGGGCCGGGGCGGGTTCCGACCTGCCGGGCGACGGCGTGCCGTACGGGTCCCTCTGTGCCGTCGACCGGTGGGCCGACGAGGCGTCGCTGCTGCTGCGTGCCGAGGGACGCTCCCGCGGTGCCGTGGTCGTGCGACTGGGGGACCGGCACCGGCTCCTGCTGGAGGTGTCCGGGGACGGGGACGGGCACGGAGCGGACGGGCCGCGGATCGTGGAGTCCGCCGGGCGCCGTGCCTCCGCGTCGCCCGCCCTGCCCGTGCTGCCCGACGCCGCGACCTGGGTCCTGCCCGACCTGGAGCTGCTGCGGGCCGGTGCGATCGACGCCGGCCGGCTGCATCCGCTGGTCGCCTCCGCGCTCGTACCGGAGCGTTCCGGGACGGGAACCGTCCGGTCCGCCGAGGGACACGGATCGGCGCGGTACGTGACGTGCCGGGGCGACCGGCATCGGATCGGGCTGGTCGACGGGGTGCTCGCGCCCCTCGACCACGCGCCCGACGAGATCCGGCGCGAGGAACTCCTCGCCGCGCTCACCGGCACCCCGCTGCCCTGTCTCCAGGCCATCGACGACGCGCACCGCCGTCCCGAGTGCCTGCCCGACGTCCGCGAACGCCTCTGGCACGGCGACGTCGCCGGGGCGCTGGCCGTCGTCGAGGGGCTGTTGGGGCCGGACGCGGTGCTGCGGGCCGGGGCGCTGCGGGACGAGCTGGAGGCGATCGCGCGGCGCCGGGTCGCCTACGGGCTCTTCCGGGCCGGGCTGGCCGGCCCCCGGCCGGGACCCGTCCGCTACGACGAACGCGTCCCCCAGCGCTCCGGCGCCCACCGCGCCCGCCCGCGGCACGCGACCTTCTCCTGACCCGCGCGACCGATCCTCTGCCCACTCCGCACAGACCCACGGTGATGACACATGCCTGCTTCCACCCTGCCCTCCTCGCCCTCCACCTCCCAACTCGACGTGGCCGCCGACCTGTTGGCGCTCCTTCGGGACACCACGACCGAACCCCGCCCCGACCCTCAGCTCGAAGCCCTCACGCTGGCGGTGGCCGCCGATCTGCCCGTCCTGCTCTGGGGCGAGCCGGGTATCGGCAAGACGGCCGCGCTCACCCAGCTCGCCGCCGAACTCGACCTGCCGCTGACCACGGTGATCGCCAGCGTCCACGAACCCTCCGACTTCTCCGGGCTGCCCGTCGTCGGGGACGACCCCGCCGAGCAGGGCGTGCCGATGGCCCCGCCGGACTGGGCCGTACGGCTGGTGCGGGCCGGGCGGGGACTGCTGTTCCTGGACGAGCTGTCGACCGCGCCGCCCGCCGTGCAGGCCGCGCTGCTGCGGCTGGTGCTGGAGCGCAGGGTCGGCGCGTTGCGGCTGCCGCCCGGGGTGCGGATCGTGGCCGCAGCCAACCCGCGCTCCTCGGCCGCCGACGGCTGGGAGCTGAGCGCGCCGCTGGCCAACCGGTTCGTGCATCTGCAATGGGCCCACGACCACGAGGTCGTCGTACGCGGACTCGGCGGGACCTGGCCGCGGGCGACCCTGCCCCGGCTCGATCCCGAAAAGCTGGCCGGGGCCGTGCACTTCGCGCGGCGCGCGGTGCGCGGGCTGCTGTCCGGGCGGCCGGCGCTCGTGCACCGGCTGCCGAGCGGGGAGGCGCGCCGGGGCGGTGCCTGGCCGTCGCCGCGCAGCTGGGAGATGACCCAGTCCCTGGTCGCGTTCGCCACCGCCGCCGGGTCCTCGCGGGAGGTGCTGTCGATGCTGGTGCGGGGCACCGTGGGCGACGGGCCGGGACTGGAACTGCTGGCGTGCGTGGACCGGATGGACCTGCCCGACCCGGAACTGCTGCTGGCCGACCCCGCGCGTGCCGAGCTGCCCGAGCGCGGGGATCTGCGGCAGGCCGCGCTGGACGCGGTGGTGGAGGCGGTACGGTCCCGGCCCGACAGGTCCCGCTGGGACGCGGCCTGGGCCCTGCTGGTCCGCGCCCTGGAGACCGGCGCCCCGGACCTGGTCGTCGTCCCCGCGAGCACCCTCGCCTCCTTGCGCCAGGAGAACTGGGACGTCCCGTCATCGATCGAACGCCTCTCCGGCGTGGTGACCCTGTCCCGCCGCGCGGACCGGGCGGCGGCCCGAACGGCGTCGATCGCGGAGAAGCCGAAGGCCCGCCGATGACCCCGGACCACGAGCGGACCTCGCGGCCCGGCCCCGGCATGTCGCCCGGTCTCGACCGTGCCAGGCCCTCGGCCCGTGCCGGTGACGGGCTTCCCGCCCCGGCCAGCGACCGGTCGGGGCGCCCGGACCGCGAGCGGACCTCGCGGCCCGGCCCCGGCATGTCGCCCGGTCTCGACCGTGGCAGGCCCTCGGCCCGTGCCGGTGACGGGTTTCCCGCCCCGGCCAGCGACCGGTCGGGGCGCCCGGACCGCGAGCGGACCTCGCCGTCCGGCCCCGGCGGACTCGCGTCCCTCGATCGGGACAAGCTCTTCTCCGCTCGGTTGCATGCCGCGCGGGTGCGGCCCTATCTGGCTACCGCCCTCTTCGCGCTGCACGTCGTCGAATCGAGGTCGGTGCCGACGATGGCGGTCGACCGGCACTGGCGGTGTTACGTGTCGCCGGCGTTCGTGGCGCGGACGCCGGTGGAGGAGCTGGCCGGGGTGTGGGTGCACGAGGTGTCGCATCTGCTGCGCGACCATCACACGCGCAGCGACCGGGTGGCACGCGAGCGCGGGCTGACCGGGCCGGGGGAGCGGCTGCGGATGAACATCGCCGCGGACTGCGAGATCAACGACGACGTGTACGGCGACGGCCTGGCCCGCCCCGAGGGCGCCGTCGACCCGGCGAGCCTGATGCTGCGCGACGGCGAGCTGATGGAGGACTATCTGCGCCAGTTCCGGCTGGGCCCGCGGATGCAGGACCTGGCCTGGCTGGACTGCGGCAGCGGCGCCGACGGCCTGGAGCGGGCGTGGGACCTCGGGCCGGACGGCGCGCACGGCCTGAGCGCCCAGGAACGGGACGCCGTCCGGTTCCGGGTGGCGCAGGGCATCACCGGCCGCCCCGGCAGCGCCCCAGACAGCTGGCGGCGGTGGGCGGAGGAGGCGTTCCACCCGCCGCAGCCCTGGCGGGAGTTGCTCGGCGCGGCCGTACGGTCGGCCGCCTCCGGCCCAGGCGCGGGCGAGGACTACACCTACGGCCGGCTCTCGCGCCGTTCCGCCTCCGTGCCCGGCGCCGTCCTGCCGAGCCTGCGGCGAAGGCCGCCGCACGTCTGCGTCGTCATCGACACCTCCGCCTCGGTCAGCGACGCCGAACTGGGCAGCGCGCTGCTGGAGGTCGCCGCGATCTCCCGTGCCGTGGGCGGGCGTCCCGACCTGGTCAGCGTGGTGTCGTGCGACGCGGCGGCTGGGGGCGTGCACCGGGTGTGCCGCGCCGAGGGGATTCCGCTGGTCGGGGGCGGCGGCACGGATCTGCGCGAGGGCTTCGCGACGGCGCTGCGGGCCCGGCCCCGCCCCGATGTGGTCGTCGCCCTGACGGACGGTCAGACCCCGTGGCCGAGCACCCGGCCGCCGTGCCGGACGGTCGTGGGGCTCTTCCCCCGCTTCCCGCGCTCGCACGGCCGCACGCGTGACGAGGACGCTCCCGAGTACGCGCCGGACACCCCGCCGGCCTGGGCACGGGTGGTCGAGATCGGGGCGGGTGCCACGGGCAGGTGAGACCTGGGTCCCATCGGGCGCTCGTACTCCCGGCGGACCCAGCACCCGCCCGTACTGCATTCTCAGTACCGGCGATTGTCGGCAGCCGCACGACGACACGGCACCCCCCTCCCCGAGAGCCTGGGCACACGTTCGAGTCCCAGATGTGGAGACCCCTTGCCGTGGCTACTTTCCTGTATCGACTGGGCCGTCTGGCCTTCCGGCGGCGCTGGTACGTCGCTCTGGTCTGGGCGGCCGTCCTGGCCGCCGTCGGCCTGGGTGCGCTGAAGGCCCCGGGCGCCGCCGACGAGGGATTCTCCATGCCGGGGATCGAGTCGCAGAAGGCGTTCGACCTGATGGAGGAGCGCTTCCCGGGGGCGACGGCCGACAGCGCGACCGCGCGGGTCGTCTTCGTCGCGCCGGGCGGCGAGAAGGTCACCGCCGCCGACAACAAGAAGGCCGTCGAGGAGGCCGTGGCCGAGCTGGCCGACGGCTCGCAAGTGGCCTCCGCCGTCGATCCGTTCCAGGCGAAGGCCGTGAGCAGGGACGGCACGACCGCGTACGCGACCGTCACCTACAAGGTCGCCTCCAACGACCTCACCGACGCCGGCCGCAGCCACCTGGAGAAGGCGCTCGACGACGCCCGCGACAGCGGACTGACCGTCGAGGCCGGCGGCAGCGCCATGGACGACGGCGGCGGCGCGGGCGGGGCCGCCGAGGTGATCGGCATGGCGATCGCCGCCGTGGTCCTCCTCGTCACGTTCGGTTCGCTCGCCGCCGCCGGGCTGCCGCTGCTGACCGCCGTCGTCGGCGTCGGCGTCAGCATGGCCACGATCCTCGTCCTGGCGGAGGCGCTCGGCCTGTCCACCACGACCGGCACCCTCGCGATGATGCTGGGCCTCGCGGTCGGCATCGACTACGCCCTGTTCGTCGTCTCGCGCTACCGCGAGGAACGCGCCAAGGGACGCACTCCCCAGGAGGCCGCCGGACTCGCCGCCGGCACGGCCGGCTCCGCGGTCGTCTTCGCCGGACTCACCGTCGTCATCGCGCTCGCCGGGCTGTCGGTCGTCGGCATCCCGATGCTCACCAAGATGGGCCTGGCCGCGGCGGGCGCCGTCGTCGTCGCCGTGTTCATCGCGCTCACGCTGGTCCCCGCGGTCCTCGGCTTCTGGCCCAACGCCGTGCTCCCGAGGCGGGCCCGCAGGAAGGGCCGTATCGAGGAGAGCGCCGACAGCAACGGCGGCACCCGCTGGGCGCGGTTCGTGCTGCGCCGGCCCGTACCGGTGCTGCTGCTCGGCGTCGTGGGCCTCGGCGCGCTCGCCGTACCGATGACACAGCTCCAGCTGGGCATGCCCGGCGACGAGGCGAAGGCGACGTCCACCACCGAGCGGCGGGCCTACGACGCGCTCGCCGACGCGTTCGGGCCGGGCTTCAACGGGCCGCTGACCGTCGTCGTGGACGCCAAGGGCGACAGCGACGCCAAGGGCGCCGTCACCACCGTCTCCGAGGAGATCGCCGGCACCGCGGGAGTCGTGTCCGTCTCCCCCGCCCGCTTCAACGAGGCCGGGGACACCGCCGTCTTCTCCGTGGTGCCGTCCACCGCGCCCACCGACGAGAAGACCAAGGACCTGGTGACCGCCATCCGGGACGAGCGCCCGGCGACGGAGGCCGAGACCGGGGCGACCTTCGAGGTCACCGGCACCACCGCGATGAACATCGACATCGCCGACAAGGTGCAGGCCGCGCTGGTGCCGTACCTGATCGTCGTCGTCGGCCTCGCGGTCGTGCTGCTGCTGGTCGTCTTCCGTTCGCTGCTCGTCCCGCTGAAGGCGGCCGCCGGCTTCCTGCTGTCGGTGCTGGCCTCCCTCGGCGCGGTCGTCGTGGTCTTCCAGCAGGGGCACGGCGCCGAGCTGCTGGGCGTGGAGCAGACCGGGCCGATCATGAGCCTGATGCCGATCTTCCTGGTGGGCATCGTCTTCGGACTCGCCATGGACTACGAGGTCTTCCTCGTCTCCCGGATGCGGGAGGCGTACGTCCACGGCGAGTCCGCCACACAGGCGGTCACGTCCGGCTTCCGGCACAGCGCCCGCGTGGTCGTGGCCGCCGCCCTGATCATGATCGCGGTGTTCGCCGGGTTCATCGGGGAGAGCGACTCGATGATCAAGATGATCGGCTTCGGGCTCGCCACCGCCGTCCTGCTCGACGCGTTCGTCGTCCGGATGGCGATCGTGCCCGCCGTGCTCGCCCTGCTCGGCGACAAGGCGTGGTGGCTGCCGAAGTGGCTGGACCGGATCCTGCCCCGCGTCGACGTGGAGGGCGAGGCCCTCAGCCGCGGGTCCGAGGAATCGGATCCCGCACCGGCCGACCTGGAAGTGGCGCGCACCTGATCCGCCCGTCCGCCCCCGGGGACCGTCCGTGACGAAGGACACGGGCGGTCCCGTCGGCCGTTCCCGGCCGGGGCGGACACCATGGACCCAGCCCACCGACCGGAGAGCACGATGACCACCACCCCGGAGCGGCGCTACGTGGACCGCCTCGACGAGTTCGCGGGCCGTCACCCCTTCGTCGTCGACCTGGTCCTGGTCGCGGCCCTGATGGGCTGCGCCACCCTCGGCGCCATGCTCACCCTGCCCGGCGCCGAACCGCCGGACCAGGACGGGACGGCCTCCTGTCTGCTGGGCGTCGCCTGCCTCGCCCTGCTGAAGCACCGCAGCCACCCGCGGTTGGCGGTCGTCGTGTCCGCGGTCTGCGCCGCGATCGTGGTGGCGTTCGGGTACCTGCTCACCCCCCTGCTGCTCGCCCCCGTCATGGCGGCGCTCTACTGGCTGGCCGTCCTGACCGACCGCAGGACCACCCGCGCCTACGGCATCGCCACCTTGGTGGCGGTGATCGTCGCGGCGGCCATCTCCGACTCCATGGAGCATGTGTCGCTGCTGCTCAGGACCATCGGCCCGTTCTTCTGGCTGCTGCTGCCACTGGCCGTCGGCAACATGACCGGGCTGCGCCGCGCCTACCTCAAGGCGGTGCAGGCCCGCGCCGAGCACGCCGAACGCACCCGCGAGGAGGAGGCCCGGCTGCGGGTCACCGAAGAGCGCATGCGCATCGCCCGTGAACTGCACGACGTCGTCGCCCACCACATGGCGCTGGCCAACGCCCAGGCCGGCACGGCCGCGCACCTCGCGCTCACCAACCCGGAGCAGACGCAGAAGATCCTCACCGACCTCAACGCCACCACCTCCTCCGCGCTGCGCGAGCTGAAGGCGACGCTGGGGCTGCTGCGGCAGAACGGCGACCCGGACTCCGCGCCCCTTGAGCCGTCGCCCGGACTGACCCGGCTGCCCGAGCTGGTGTCGGCCTGCGCGTCCGCGGGCGTCACCGTCACCGTCGCCACGGAAGGAGACCCGCAGCCGCTGTCCCCCGGCGTGGACCTGACCGCGTTCCGCATCGTGCAGGAGGCCCTCACCAACGTCACCAAGCACGCCACCACGGAAGCCGCCTGCGTACGGCTCGTCTACTCCGGCTCCCGCCTCCAGATCACCGTCATCAACGACGGCCCCGCCACCACCCGGGCCCTCCTGAACGGGACCGCGGAGAGCCACGGCTTCGGGGTCATGGGCATGCGGGAGCGCGCCCAGTCCATCGGCGGCGAACTCAGTGCGGGCCCCCGCCCCGAGGGCGGATTCGAGGTCACCACCGCCCTGCCGTTGCAGCCGCACGGCGCCGGGCAGCAGGAGGCGACGGCCTGAGCGGTGCGGACCCCGCGTGCGAGAATCCGCGTACACCCGTCCGCATCCGATCCATCGAGGTTCCCGTGACCAAGCCCGTCGCCCGCGAGCCGCTGCGGCGCAATTCGCGGGCCAACCGGGAGCGCATCCTCGCCACGGCCCGCCAGGAGCTCGGCCGCAACCCGGACGTCACGCTGGAGGAGCTGGCGCGGGCCGCGGGTGTCGTACGGCGCACCCTGTTCGGCCACTTCCCGGGGCGCGAGGCGCTGCTCGAAGCCCTCGCTCAGGAGGCGTCCGAGGCGTTGCGCAGCGCGCTGACGGAGGGGACGGCGTTCGCGGAGACCGAACCGGCCGAGCGGGCGTTCGCCGGGTTCGTGTTCTCGCTGTGGCCGGTCGGCGACCGCTACCGGCTGCTGCTGGCGCTGGCCAGGCGCGATTTGGGCGTGCAGCGGGTGGCCGAGGTGCTGGCCCCGGCCCGTGCGACGGCCACGGCGATCCTGGCGCGCGGGCAGCGCGACGGCGTCTTCCACACGCATCTGCCGGCCGAGGCGATGAGCGGCGGCCTGGAGGCCATGACGGTCGCACTGCTGGAGTCGGTCAACGACGGGCTGCTGGAGGACGACGGGACACGGGTCGCCGTCTCCCTGCTGATCGCGGCCGGCGTGCCGGAGGAGCGGGCGAAGTCCGTGGTCGAGGCGGTCGCGCCGGCCTTCGAGGCGGAGCGGGACGCGGCCGACGACTGAGCGGGTCGGGAGGACGAGCGGGCCGGGACGGGCGGCGGCTCGGCGCTGGGCGCGTCCCTTCCGGTGGGGCCCGATGAGCGGGGCCGTAGGACGACCGGAGCCGGACGCCGGAGCCGGACAGAAGGAAGGACGGTGCCGGGCGTCCCCTCCCGGCACCGTCCGGGGCCGTGCGCCGCTCAAGGCACGGCCCGTTCCGGGGTGGCTGTCGCTCAGGCGGTGCCCGTGCGCGCCTCCTGCGGCTCGGTCGACTCCGTCGACTTCTCTGCTTTCTCTGACTCCCGCGACCGCCCGGACTCATCGGTCGTGCCGGCCGCGGCCCGCTCCGGCCGCGCCGCCCTGCGGCCCGGCAGGACCGCGAGGACGATCAGCGTGCCGGCGGCCATGATGATCCCGCCGATCAGACTGGTTTGGGCGACGCTGTGCGCGAAGGCCTCGTGGACGGCGTCGACCAGGGCCTGGGCCTGCTGGGCCCCGCCCGCCGGGTTCTTCGCGACCTCCTGGGCCACCGCGAGCCCGCCGCCCACCGAGTCCCTGGCGGCCTCCAGCGCGGTGTGCGGGAGCTGCCCGCCGACCAGGTCGGTGAGCTTGTCGCGGTAGGCGGTGCCCAGCAGCGAGCCGAGGATCGCGATGCCCAGGGCGCCGCCCAGCTCCAGCGAGGTGTCGTTGGCGCCGCCGCCGACGCCCAGCTCGGACTCCGGGAAGGAGCCCATGATCGTGTCGGTGGCCGGGGACACGCTCAGCCCGATCGCGAAGCCCAGCATGAGCAGTGACGCCAGGAAGTCGGTGTACGTCGAGCCCGACTCGATCCGGGTGAGCAGCAGGACGCCGGCCGTGCCGATCAGCATGCCGGTGGCGACCATGGCCTTCACACCGAGCTTCGGCGTCAGCCGCCCGGTCACCGCGGCGCCGACGAACACGGCACCGGCCAGCGGCAGCAGTCGTACGCCGGTCTCCAGAGCGTCGTAGTCCAGCACGAACTGGAGGTACTGGGTGGCGTAGTAGAGCGCGCCGAACGTGCCGAAGAAGAAGAACAGCACCGCGAGCATCGAGCCGCCGAACGGCCGCTGGGCGAACTTGCGCACGTCGAGCATGGGGTGCGGGTGGCGCAGCTCCCAGGCGACGAAGGCCAGCAGTCCGACACCGGCGGCCACGGCCGCGGCGACCGGGCCGGGGCCCCAGCCGAAGTGCGGGCCCTCGATGGCCGCGTAGACGAGCGAGCCGACGGAGACGATGGACAGCAGACCGCCGACGTAGTCGATCCGGCCCATGCCCTGTGCCTTCGACGGCGGCACCAGCGCCAGCGCGCCGACGGCGGCGACGACCGCGATGGGCACGTTGATCAGGAAGGTCGAGCCCCAGGCGTGGTCCCCGAGGAGCCAGCCGGCGACCAGCGGGCCCACGGCGATGGCGAGGCCCGAGGTGGCGGTCCACCCCGTGATGGCCTTGGCGCGCTCCTTGCGCGGGAAGATCGCGACCAGCAGCGACAGCGTGGCCGGCATGACGACGGCGGCACCGACGCCCATGACCGCGCGGGCGGTGATGACCAGGGCCGTCTCGTCGACGAGGCTGCCCATCACCGAACCGCCCGCGAAGATCAGCAGACCGGTGACCAGCGCGCCGCGACGGCTGTACTTGTCGCCGATCGCGCCCAGCACGAGCATCAGCGCGGCGTACGGGACGGTGTAGCCGTCGATGACCCACTGGAGGTCGCTGCTGCTCAGGTTCAGATCCCGGGTCATGTCCGGCGCGGCCACGATCAGTGACGTGTTCGCCATGACGACGATCAGCAGGCTCAGGCAGAGCACGAGCAGGGCCCACCAGCGCCGGGTGTACGGCCCGGTCATCTTCTCGACGGGTGTGTTGGCAAGGAAGGGCACGGGGACTCCCAGGGGGCTGCGAGTTAATTGCACATCGATGAGCAGACTAGTTTCTTGCTCGCCGATGTGCAAATATCTCGGTCAGCCCCCTTGAACCCCTCCCCTCGTACCGAGGTGCCGCCGTGAGCAGCCCCACCGACCGGCCACCCGCACCACAGCGCCGCAGAACACGTGCCACGCGCGCCCGCATCCTGGACGCGGCCCTGCGGGAACTGGGCCGCAACCCCGACAGCAGCCTCGGCGACATCGCCGAGGCCGCCGGGGTGGCGCGGCGCACCCTGTACACCCACTTCGCGGGGCGCGCCGCACTGGTGAGGGGTCTGACCGAGGACGCGGTGCGGGCGATCGGCCATGCGATGGCCGACGCGAGCGCACCCGACGCCGGGCCGGGTTCGGGCCGCGGTGCGGGCGCGGGCTCCGGTCCTGGCTCGGCTTCGGGTCCTGGCTCGGCTTCGGGTCCTGGCTCGGCTTCGGGCCCTGGCACGGCCTCCGGTCCCGGCTCGGCCTCCGGCCCTGGCTCGGCCTCCGGTCCCGGCTCGGCCTCCGGCCCTGGCTCGGCCTCCGCCCTCGCCTCGGACCACGACCCCGCGAGCGCCCTGGCCCGCTTCGTCCTCACCCTCTGGCCGGTCGGCGACGCCTATCGCACGCTCATCGGGCTGGCCCCCCAGGACCTGGGCCCCGACCACCTGAGCGAACTCCTCGCCCCGGCCCGCGAGACGGTCGCCGGCATCCTCGCCGAGGGGCAGCGCCGGGGCGTCTTCCACGCCGTCGTCCCGCCCGGCCCGCTCAGCGCCGCCGTCGAGGCCCATCTGCTCGCCCTCCTCGGCACCGTCAACGCCGGGATCTGGGCCGACGACGGTTCGGGCGCCGCGACCTCCGCGCTGATCGCCGCCGGCGTCGACAGCGCCACCGCCACCGCCACGGTGCGCCGCCTGCACGACCCGGGCCGCCTCCCCGCGGCCCGCCGACACCACTGACCACGCCCCGAGGAGGGCAACTCCCATGCACCGGACGCAGTACGGACACGACGACCACGCCTATGACGACCACGCCTATTACGACCGTGGCTACGACGGCCACGCCTACGACGAGCACGCCGGTGACTACGAGCCCTCACGGGACGAGCCGTACCTCCCCGGGGCCCGACCCCGACTCCGACCCCGCCGACGACGGCTCGCCCTCGGCGCCGCCGCCCTCGTCACCCTGGCCCTCCTCCCCGTCGCCGTCGACCGGGTCGTCGCCGCGCGCATCGAGTCCCGTACGGCGAAGGCGTTCCAGCAGGGCATGGGCACGCCCGAGGCGCCGGAGGTCGAGGTGCGGGGCTTCCCGGTCGTGACGCAGGCGGCCTCCGGCGCCCTCCGCCATGTCGACATCACCGCCCACGACATACCGGCGCACGGCAGTGCCCGCCCGCTTCCGGTGTCCGAACTCTCGCTCCGCCTCGACGGGTTGACCAAGGCCGACGACGACAGCGAGGCCCGGGCCCGCAGCGCGCGGGCGAGCGCGTTCCTGTCGTACCCGGACGTCTCCGGAGCGCTCGGCCTGGAGATCTCGCAGGGTGACCGCCCGGGCCGGGTGAGCGCGGTCGTCCTGCTGCCGCTGAGCCGGCAGGTCACGGTGACCACGACCGTCTCGGCCGTCTCCGGAAACCGCATCGCCTTCGAGGACTTCGAGGTCACCGGCGGTTCGCTGCCCGCCGCCGGGAGCGCGATCCTCGACAGGATCTTCGAGCGGCCGATCCGGCTGCGGAACATCCCCGACGGCCTGCGACTGCGCTCGGTCACGACCACGGCGGACGGTCTGGACGCCGAATTCACCGGCCGCTCGGTCACGTTCCGGCCCGAGCAGGCGTGAGCGGCCCGCGCCGCCACCCTTGACCGGGTGGCGGCACGGTCGGCACTGTGTGCACTGTGGGAGCGCTCCCGCAAGCGCCCCCCTGCCGCTCCCCCGTCCGAAAGCGTGCCGCCATGCAGAGCCTGACCAAGCGCCACCTGTCTCCCGAGGACCTCGACGCCCTGCTCCTCGGTTCCCTCGGGAGCGGGTGTCGGCTGGAGGCCGAGCTGACCGACGGCTGGTTCAACACGGCGTACCGCGTCCGGCTCGACGACGGCCGCCGGGCCGTCGTGAAGGTCGCCCCGTTGCCGGACACCACGGTCCTGCGCTACGAGCGCGGCATCCTCGCCACGGAGGCCATGGTCTACCGCCGGATCGCGGGGCTGCCCGGCGGTGGCGTGCCGACGCCCGAACTGCTGCACGCGGGCGCGGAGTTCATCGCCGTGTCCGTCCTGGACGGCACTCCGTGGGACAAGGCCGGCGACGGGTTGCCCGCGGCCACGCAGCGGGCGCTGCGCCGTGAACTCGGCGCCGTCGCCGCCCGGCTGCACACCCTGGCCCCCGAGGACGGCCGGTTCGGCTACCCGGCCGCCGAGTCCGCGCTGTCCGCCCCGGACTGGCGGACCGCCTTCACGGCCATGGTCGACGCGCTCCTGGACGACGCCGAGCGCTGGCGGTCCCCGCTGGGCGTGCCGCCCGCCGACATCCGCACCCTGCTCGCCGAGGGCGCCGACGCGCTCGACGAGGTGACCGAACCCCGGCTGGTCCACTCCGACCTGTGGCCCGGCAACATCTTCGTCCACGTCCCCGGCGACGCGGAACGGCAGCCGGGGGACGCCGGTGACGCGCGGCCCCGCATCACCGGACTCATCGACCACGAGCGGGCCTTCTGGGGAGACCCGGCGGCCGAGCTGGTCTCCCTGGCCTACGGCGGCCCCACCGGCCCGGACAGCGACCTGGTCGCCGGCTACACCGAGGCCGGCGGCACCCTCGACTTCACTCCCGCGCTGCGGCACCGCCTGGCCCTGTACCACCTGTATCTGGGCCTGCTGCTGGTCGTGGAGTGCGGCCCGCGCGGCTACGGCTCCGACCATCTCGCGTACTGCCGCCGCACGCTCGACGACAACCTTGCCGGGGTGCGGGCGCTGGGGTAGCGCCGAAACCTTCGGGGGGTAGCCGCCGACCGGGGGGTTGGCGGCGCTCGGGTAAGAGGTGTGCTCACCTCGACGGAGTACCGTGCGGCGAGAGCAACCGGCGGGGCGTCCGCCGTCGCTCGCAAGGACTCGTAATGCCCGGAAGGACCCGACGCTGAACACCCCGCTCGCGGAGACCCTGTCCGTGGCCATGCTCGTGCTCGTGCTGGTCTGTGCCGTCGTCCGTCCCTTCGGCTGGCCGGAGGCCGTGGTCGCCGTACCGGCCGCGGCGCTGGTGATGGCCACCGGGGCGATCTCGGTGGGCGACGCGCTGGACGAGGCCGAACGGCTCGGACCGGTGATCGGCTTCCTCGCCGCCGTACTCGTCCTGGCTCAACTCTGCGACGACGAGGGGCTGTTCCAGTGGTGCGGCGCCTGGATGGCGCGTACGTCGGCGGGCCGGCCGCGCCGGCTGCTGGCGCAGGTCTTCGTCGCCGCGTCGGCGATCACCGCCGTACTGAGCCTGGACGCCACGGTCGTACTGCTCACCCCGGTCGTGTTCGCCACCGCGGCCCGACTCGGCGCCCGCCCGAAACCGCACGTCTACGCCTGCACCCACCTGTCGAACACGGCCTCCCTGCTGCTGCCGGTGTCCAATCTGACGAACCTGCTGGCGTTCGCGGCCAGCGGGCTGAGCTTCACCCGGTTCGCCGCGCTGATGACGCTGCCGTGGCTGGCGGCGATCGCCGTCGAGTACGTCGTCTTCCGCCGCTTCTTCGCCACCGACCTGGACGCCGGAGCGCAGGCCCCGGCCACCGGCGACGCCCCCGAACTGCCGCTGTTCGCCCTGCTGACGGTGGCCGGCACACTCGCCGGGTTCGTGCTGACCTCGGCCCTCGGCATCGACCCGGCCTGGGCGGCGCTGGCCGGCGCGACGGCGCTTGCGGTGCGGGCGCTGCTGCGCCGCCGTACGACGCCGAAGGCGCTGGTGAGTTCCGCGTCGGTGCCGTTCCTGGCCTTCGTGCTGGCGCTCGGGATCGTGGTCCGCGCGGTCGTGGACAACGGGCTCGACACGGCCCTCGGGAAGCTGATCCCCGACGGCACCGGGCTCGCGGCCCTGTTCGGGATCGCCGCGCTGGCCGCCGTACTGGCGAACGTCATCAACAATCTGCCGGCGGTGCTGGTGCTGCTGCCGCTGGCCTCCGGCTCCGGGCCCGGCGCCGTACTCGCCGTGCTGCTCGGCGTGAACATCGGACCCAACCTCACCTACGCCGGATCGCTGGCGACCCTGCTGTGGCGGCGTATCGTGCACGCCCATGACGCGGAGGTGGAACTGCGGGAGTTCACGCGGCTCGGCCTGTTCGCGGTACCGGCGAGCCTGTGCGCCGCGGTGCTGGCACTGTGGGCCTCACTGGCCGTGATCGGAGGAGGCTGATCCCATGGCGGTGGTCGTCTGGGTCGTCGAGGGCACCTGGCCCGCCTGTGTGGACGCCGCGCGTGCGCACGCCCCCGAGGACGCCGAGGTCGTCCTGCTGCACGTCACGGGGCACGATGTCGCGGACGCCGCGCACGGTGCGTTCGCGGGGCTGCTGGGCCGCGGCCACCCGATGGGGCACCGCCCGGCCGAAGGCTGGGGGAGTGATCCCGGCACGCGCGTCGAACACCTCGCCGCGGCCTCCGCCGAGAGCCTCCTGCAAGCGGCCGCCGAGCGTCTGGGCAGGCCCTGCACCCGCGTCGAGCGCACCGGCCGCGTCGAGCGTGAGGTCGTCGCCGCGACGGACGGCGCCGGTCTGCTGGTCCTGGCCCGTGACGGCGACCGTGCCCGCCTCGGCCCGCACAGCCTCGGCCCCGCGAGCCGGTTCGTCGTCGACCACGCGGCCTGCCCGCTGCTGCTGGTGTGGCCCGAGCCCGCCCCGGGCCTGACGACCATGCCGCCCCCGCCGCCGCACCACCGGTGAGGGAAGGGGCGGCAGGGGTAGGGGCGTTGCGGGTCAGCCCGCCTGCGACGGGGTCTGCTTCATCTCGTCGACCACGGCCCGCTTCATGATCGCGTTGGTGAACAGCACCGTGCCGGGCGTGATCAGGGCGTCGTCGCCGGTGCCCTTGCGGACCTGGACGGAGCGCTCACCGAGGAAGACATGGGTCTTCCGGTCGAAGATCCACTCCTCGCGCTCGCCGCTGGTCTCGTCGAGCCGGGCCACCGCGATGCCGTGCCGTCCGGCGGCGTCCACGGCGTCGTCGACCACGACCACACCGGGGATCTTCGAGGCGGCCTTGAACAGCGCCGGGTACAGGTCCGCCGGCGGGTAGCTCTCGATGAGCAGGTCACCGATGGTGGTGAACGCCTGCTGGTCGGGGGTGTTGCCCATCCCCTCGGTCTCCTTGTAGATCTTCGCGAGGAGCTCGTCGGGGTCGGTGGTGAGCTTGGCGAGGTAGTCGAAGGAGGGGGCGTTCAGCGTCGCCTCGGGGGTGTTGCCCTGCTCGTCGGGCAGGCTCAGGGTCTCGCCCTCGGAGCTGTCGTTGACGGCGGGGTCGATCAGCCAGCCCTCGGTGCCGTCGGCGGACTCCCACACCTGACGGGTGTGCAGGGCGTGACTGGCCAGGCTGGACTCGTCGCCGACGTGCTTCACGAAACTGTCGGCGGTCTTGGACTCGATGTAGATGAACTGCCCCGGCTTGACGTCCGGGTGGGAGGTGTCGGCCGCCGCCAGCGAGATCCGGTCGATCAGCTGGGGCACGCCCTTGGTGGTGGCCGTGCCGATCTTCGTCGTCAGCGCGGGGCCGGTGGCGACGCCGCTCTCCCTGACGCCGCCACTGCCGGTCTGCCACACCCCGGCGACGACCGCCGCGGCCACGGCGACCGCCGTCAGGGGCAGCGTGATCGCCGGGCGCGGGAGGCGCAGGCGGCGCTTCCGCGCGGGTGCCGGCGTCGCGGTGCGCTCGGGGCGCTGCATGTCGTGGATCTGGGCCATCAGACGCTCCTTGTGGAACTCGTGGCGGCCCGACGGCAGGTCACGCGCCGTTCCCGAGAGCAGTTCGGAGGTGCTCCGGTCGGTGTCGGCCGGGTGCGGCCGGGGCGTGTTCGCGTTCATCGGTGTCCCTCCTGTGCGGGCCGGATCACGCTCGTGTGATCACCTCTTGTCTGTCGGGCGGGCCTGCCGCCTTCCCGATTTCCACGAACTTTTTCGTACGGCGTCCCGGCCGCGGGGCGGGCCGCCGCGTCCTCGGCGTGTGCGCGCAGCTTCTTGCGGGCCCGGGACAGCCGGGAGGCCACCGTGCCGACGGGGATCCCCAGCGCCAGCGCGGCGGCCTCGTAGTCCAGTCCCTCGCCCAGACAGAGCGTGACGACCTCGCGTTCGGGTCTGCGCAGCTTGGCGAGGGCGGACAGGGCGAGCGTCAGCCGGTGCCGGTCGTCGACCCGGTCGGCGACCTCGTCGGCGTGGTCGGGCACCGAAAGCTCCGCCGCCGCGGCGGCGTTGGCGGCGGCCCGGTAACGCCGGTTGCTGCGGTACTGGTTGCGGGCCGTGTTGGTGGCGATGCCCAGCAGCCAGGGCCGCAGCGACCCGCCCTCGGCGTCCACCCGGTCCCGAAGCCGCCATGCCTCCAGGAAGGTCGCGGCCATCACGTCCTCGGCCACGGACCAGTCGGCGGTCAGCCGGAAGGCATGGTTGTACACCGCACGGGCGTAGCTGTCGAAGAGCTCCGCGAACGCGCTCGATTCCCCGGCCCGTACCCGGGTTCGCATATGAGTGCTCACTTCAATGAGCTGTCCGGCACCACGGGCCGACTTCCCGTGATCTGGGTCACAGCTGGTATCCATCCCGGGCGCTCGATCGGGGGCTCCGGAGCCAGGGCCTCAGGCCCGGCGCGCAGGGCCGTCAGGCCACATGACGTCCACGGGGAGACCGGCGTCGCGTGCCTCCAGGACGGTGTCCGCGGTCAGGTCCATGTGCCCGGTGACGGCGACGGGGGTCATGTCGCTCCTTCGGCGTCGGCGGGGCGCCGCCCGACGGCCAGCAGGTGAGAGCTTGCCGCCAGCAGCTCCGGATAAGGCTCAGCCATGCGGGCCGCGGTGAGCGCCGATTCGAAGAGCGCGGAGTTCCGGAAGTCGTCACCGGTGTTTCGTTCGGCCGCGGCGAGCATGGACCAGGCCGGGCCCTCGATGCCGAACACCGCGGCGGCGTCGAAGCCCGCCGCGGCCACCTCGTCGCGCAGTTGCTCGCCGCTGTGGAAGTAGGCAGCGGTGAACGCCTTCTTCCCGTCGTGAATCTGGGCGGCGAGGATGCCGCCGATGCTCCTGCGCATCGCCTCGGTGTGCAGGTGCGCGTAAGCGGCGTGCTCGAACAGGCTCGAGTACCGGTTGATGCCGGCTGCGGCCAGTACGCCGCCCGGCTTGAGCACGCGATGGGCCTCGGCAAGGGCCTGGTCGCGGTCGGCGCGCTCAAGAAGGTGATAGAGCGGGCCCAGCATGAGCACGACGTCGTAGGAGGCGTCTTCGGCGGTGAGCCGGCGGGCATCGCCGAGTTCGACGGTGGCGCCTGTCTGCTCGGCCTGCTCGATGTGTCGGGCGATCGGGTCGACGAGGTGCAAGGCGTAACCGGCCTCGACCAGCCATCGCGCGTGAGTCCCGGGTCCGCCGCCGATGTCGAGGACGCGGGCGGGCGGCGGAGGCAGGTACCGGCGGAGCAGTTCCTGCGTGCGCACCATCTCGAGCCGGCCGTCAGCCGTCTTGCTCAGCCGCTGGGCCTCGTCGATGGTCTCGGTGTAGAACCTCACGATCTCCGGAGCTACCTCGGGGCTCGTCATGGAGGGCATTCTGGGGGCTTACCGGTGGACCAGTCCAGTGATCGGAAGTGCGCACCGATGTCGTTGCTCAAGTACGAGCAGATTGCCGAGGACCTGCGGACCCGGATCGCGGGCGGTGAGTTCGGTCCCGGCGAACTGCTGCCGTCCGGCCGTGACCTGGCAGAACAGTGGAATGTGTCCAGGGCGACCGTGGTCAAGGCGTACGACGTGCTCCGCAATGACGGCCTTGTCGTCGCGCGCCAGGGCGCGGGCTTCATCGTGGCGGAGACACCGGTCGCGCGGCCTGCCGGTGGGCGCCGGGCAGGCTCCGCCCGGGTGTCGGGCGGCGCGCCTTTTCGGCGGCTGGGCGTACCCGACCGGGTCGTGCCGCCGGACCATGTGAGAGACGTCCTTGGGCTGAGCGCCGGCGCGACCGCATTGCGCCGGGCGCGGTTGGTCCTGCTGGACGACGGAACTCCGGGCACGCTGGTCACCGCCTGGTTCCCACCGGATATCGCGGATGCCGCTCCCCGGCTGGCCATGGCGGGCCCGATCGCCGAGGGAACGACCCACTACGTGCGGCGTGAAACGGGCCGCTCTCCTTTGGAAGGCGTTGACGTCAAGACGGTGCGACTGGCTGCCGCGGAGGAGGCGCGGCTGCTCGACGTGGACCAGCCGGTTGCCGTCTCTGTCGTGCTGCACACGGCGTATGACCAGGGTGGACGTCCGCTGGTGTGCGAGGAGGGCGTTACTGCGGCGCATGTGTTCGAGGAAACCGAGACGTACCCGATGGTGTAGTACCTCTCTCGATTCGCTTGACTGGACCGGTCCACCGGTCCAGTCTCTGGTTGTGCCGTGCTCGTCGGCCGCGTCTGCGGTCGCGCTGTGCCCGGCTGTGGAAAACGCGGGCCCCGGCGACCGCTGGCACGGTCCCGGGGCGTGGCCAACCTGAGAGAGCAGGTCGACATGACGAACGCTACTGTCCCGCGAGATTACGGGGTCAAGATGACGCTGCGGGTGTGCACCGTCAACCGTTTCGGCGCCGTGACCGAGGACCGGGGCACCGTGGAAATCCTGCACGACACCGAACCTCCACTGATGTCCCGGACCCTGCCCTGCGCAGGCTCCCGCTGCCGGACGGAACAGCCGGTGGTGACCCGGTGAGCACCGCCCATGAGGACACGGACACCCCGGCGCGCGGCCCTGCCGCGATGCGCGCCGCGGTGTCCTGGTTCCTCGACCAGCGGACGTTGCCGCGGCACGAGACGCTGAAGCTCTGGGACCAGGACCTCGCCGGCTTCCTTCGGCAGCTGATCCCGGCGATCGAGGCGCTCGCGGCGAGCCTGCCCCTGGGCGACGTGTCCGTGCGCGTCGCGTCGGTCGCCGTACGAGAGCGAGAGCGCGGCTGCACGAGCCGGAAGAGGCGGGCCTGCACGGCGAGACGGAGCGCGTGAAGCGGTCCGGCCGCATCCACGCCTCGTGCGCAAGCACAGGGCGTCCCCGCCGCTGACACCTCGCCGCCTGCCCGGCGCAAGGGCCCCGTGGCGACCACCGGGTCAGGGTCGCACCGATACACCCGTTCCGCCGGGGGACCACAGTCTCGGCGGTACGGGTTCCACAACTCCCGCCTCCAGTCATCGCCCTGGGCGGGCCGAGCCTGGGGCGGGTCTTCGTACGGCACGACAACCCAGAAGGGATGGTCCATGACCGTCGCACTCGAACTACCCGCGAGCACCGATACGCGGGATCCACAGGAACTTCTCAACGCCGTCGCGCCGCACATCTCGGAGCTGACGCTCAACGTCTTCGACTCCGGCATGAGTCTGTGGGACCGCGAGATCGCGTTGTTGCTGCGGGACCACACCATGGTGCGCGACATGGCCGAGCGGATCCTCGGCAACGCCGTCATGTACACCGTCGGCTGCATGGAACATCCCGAGGTTCACCTCGGCGTCGGCAAGCTCGTCGACATCGGCGTCCATCAGCTGATCCTCGACACACCCGTGTGGTGGGGCATCTGCCGTCTGTACAACGAGGGCGCCTACAAGCACCACGCGCCCTTCATCGCGCGTCGTCGCGACGGCTTGTGCCTGCGAACCGCGGACTACCTGAAGTCGATCGGCTTCGCCGTCGACGAGGAGCTGTGGGCCATCGACGGTGTCGACTGCTCGCCCTGCGGCAACAAGGTCCCTGACAGTCACTGAGCCACTACAGTCACCCCCGCCCTCGCATTCCCTGGAGGGCGGGGCCCGCGGCCGACACCACGCAGAGGAACACGCTGTGCCCGTACCGCACGACATCGCAGCCGAGACGGAACTCTGGGACGCCTTCGCCGAGTCCGCTTTTAAGGACGACGCCGAGCCGGTGTTCTGCTGGACCCAGTACGCCGGGCACGGACCCGGGCCGGAACTGCTCGGCAGCCCGCGCCGGGTTCTCGAGATCGGGTGCGGCACCGGGCGGGCACTTGCACACCTGGCCCAGCAAGGGGTCCGGGCCCATGGTGTCGATCTGTCCCCGGTCATGGTGAAGAAGACCAGCGAGAGGTGGGCCCGCACCGGCGCGACGTTCGACCGCGGCGAGGTCCTGGAGTGGCTCGCCGCGTGCGAGGAGACCTTTGACGCCGTGTACTCGATCTTCGGGGCGGCCTGGTTCACCGACCCGGGCCGCCTCTTCCCTCTCGTACGAGCCCGGCTTACCCCTGGGGGCCGTTTCGTGTTCTCCCAGCCGCCGGCGATTCCCGGAGCGTACGGGCCTCAGGGCATGTACAAGGGTGGCTTTGCCGGGAAGGCGATGTTCACGTACCGCTACAGCCACAAGCCCCGGGTGTGGGAGCGGCACCTGCTGAGCGCCGGCTTCGCCACGGCCGAAGCCGTAGTGCTGGACGCCCCGAAGGAAGGGCACATCGGCACGCTGATCGTGCGCGCCCGGGCCTAGCGCACCGAGGACGATTGCCAGGCACGGCCGCGGCAGCCATTCGCCGCCGCGGCCGGTGTGTCAGTGGACGAAGGGCCCGTGTGTCAGAGGCCGAACTCCTGGGTGGGGAGGCCGAGTACCGAGCATGCCTCGCGCAGGACCTGTTCCTCGGCCGGGGCGATGTAGCCGTCCGCGCCCGCCACGACGAAGCCGGTCTGTACGACCGCGCGGGCCTCCGTGGGCTTCTTCGCGGCCTTGGCGATCTCCTGGAGGGCCTCGGCCTTGCCCTGCTGGAAGTTGAAGGACATCTGGTCGACGTGCTTGTTGAACCGCTGGCGCAGCTGCTCGGACGGGAAGTTCTGCAGGACGTCGTTGTTCAGGATCAGCGACTCCACGTGCTGCCGCTCGGCCGGGTCCACGTTCCCGTCGGCGGCGGCGACCAGGGCGCACATCGCCATGCTGGCGTCACGGTAGGCGCCGCTCTTCAGCTCCGTCTTGAGCGAGGTGAGCTGGGACTTCAGCGTGCTGACCAGCTGGGCCTTGGATCCGCCGCCCGATCGTCCGTGTCCGCCGGAGCCCGTCCCGGGCCGCCCGTGTCCACCGGCTCCCCGTGCGCCCTGGGCCTGCTGCTGCAGCCCCTTGGCCTGGTCCTTGATCCGATCCCACATCGCCATCAGTGCCACCTCGGCTTCAGCCCGGTCGTTCCGGTAGTCCTCGTGCGCTTCGCGTGTCATCCCGCCAACGTCCGCCCCGCCCCAGGAGTTCCACCCCGTCCCGACGCCGTCCGGCCGCAGGAGGCGGCGGCTCTACGACCCCGGCGCGCGGAACGCGACCTGGCGGCGGGACGCCTCGTCGATCTCGTCGACGGTGAGCAGTGGCGTGGCCCGGGTGTGGAGGGCTCCGCTGGCCTTGACGGTGAGGCTGACGGCGGCCATGGACACCGGGTCGGGGAAGTCGATGATCATGACGAGGTCGTCCTGCCCGAACGCGAAGTACATGGCCTCGACCTTGCCGCCGAGGCCGCTGACGACCTGGTCCACGGCGGCGCGGCGGCCGCTCGCGCCCTCCTTGAGCAGCCCCTTGGTGCCCTCGGACGTGTAGGTCGCCTGGATGAGGAACTTCGGCATCGGGACGCTCCCTGCCCGTCGCTGGTCCGGTATGCGCAAGGGCCTTCCCGCTCCCGGACCGGCCGCCACCGCCCGCCCGTCAGGTTCACCCGTTGGCAGCCGCACCTCTTTCCAGGACCCCCGTCACCAGGTCACGGGCGTAGGCGGCGTCCAGCCCGTCGGGGCGGAACAGGACGCGGTACATCAGGGGCGCCACGACGCTGTCGATCACCGTCTCGACGTCGGGGGTGTCCTCCCCGCGGTCCTTCGCGCGGCCGACGATGACGTCGATCTGCTCGGCCGCGTAGGCGGAGCACCGGCCCGCGTTGCCGCCGTCCGGGTCGCCGAGCAGGGCGTCGCGGATGTGGGCGCGGCCCGTGGGGGAGGCCATCTCGTCCAGGAACTGCTCGGCCCAGGCCGCCAGGTCGGACGGCAGGTCGCCGTGCTCCCGCGGCGTCGTCTCCGGGCGCAGCCGCTCGACGGCGACGTCCGAGAGGAGTTCGTTCAGGTCGCCCCAGCGGCGGTAGATCGTCGACGGGGTCACTCCGGCGCGCTGGGCGACGAGCGGCACGGTCAGGGCGTCGCGCCCCACCTCGGACTCCAGTTCGCGTACGGCGGTGTGGACCGATGCCTGGACCCGGGCGCTGCGCCCGCCCGGGCGCACCATCTGTCTGCGAGCCATCGTCTCCACCTCGAACGACTTTTTTCCGGCCTAGATTCCGGCCCTTGTTCAGGCCACCGGCGCGAGCTCAGGGGCGGGCCTCGTCCGCTCGTACGCGTGCCCCACCCGCAGCAGCAGCGCCTCCCCGAGCGGGTGCCCGAGAAGCTGCATCCCTATCGGCATCCCGGCCCGGTCGTGGCCGACCGGCACGTTCTCGGCACCCACTTCCCGCCGCCCACGGCCGGCCGCGTGACCGTGGGCGGCGGCTGCCGACTGCTGCCCGTCGCGCCGTCCGTGCAGCCGACGGCAGCGGACGGACCCGGTCAGACCGCCGTCGCGTTGATCGTGACCGGGATGTTCCCGCGGGTCGCCTTGGAGTACGGGCAGATCTGGTGCGCCGCCGCGCCCAGCTCGCCGGCGGTCTCCCGGTCCACGCCGCCGAGTTCGAGGTTCAGTACGGCGGCCAGGCCGAACTCGCCGTCGTCGCCGTGGTGCAGGGTGACCTCGGCGGTGATGGCGGTGCTCGTCAGCCGCACCTTGCGCTCGGCGGCGGCGCGGCGCACGGCACCCAGGAAACAGGCCGCCCAGCCCGCCGCGAACAACTGCTCCGGGTTGGTGGCGTTGCCGGCGCCGCCGAACTCCTTCGGTATGGCCAGCGTCGTCTGAAGGATCCCGTCCTCCGAGCGGACGCGGCCCCCGTTGCGGCCCTCTCCGTCGACGTTCACCACGGCTGTGTAGCTGACGGCCATGACTGATCTCCATCTCGTAAGTTGATTGGTGCGTCACCGGTTCAAGCGGTGATGTTAGATCAAGCTAGCGCATGCCCAGCAGGATTTGCCATCGATCCTCAAAATTCGTCACCGTCTTGACTGGTGACGAAATCGCGTGTGAAAGTCAGTCGTCACATCAGCCGGTACACGCACCCCTTGGAGGACCCGCATGATCAGCAGGCGTAGCTTCGGCAAGGCACTCGGGTTCGCTACGGGCGCGGCCGCCGTGTCATCGGCCGGGCTGGGGAGTGCGCAGACCGCGTCCGCCGCATCCGGCGCGCCCCTCGGCACCCCCGCCGCGCACACCGGCTTCCCCCGGCTGAAGCAGGTCAGGGCCGGTCTGCTGGACGTCGGCCATGCCGAGTCGGGCCCCGCGCACGGTCCCGTCGTCATCTGTCTGCACGGGTGGCCGTACGACATCCACAGCTATGTGGATGTGGCCCCGCTGCTGGCCGCGCAGGGGTATCGAGTGATCGTCCCGTATCTGCGCGGGCACGGCACGACGCGGTTCCGCTCCGCCCGGACGTTCCGCAACGCCCAGCAGTCGGCCATCGCCCTCGACGTCATCGCCCTGATGGACGCCCTGAAGATCGAGAAGGCGGTACTGGCCGGCTTCGACTGGGGCTCGCGCACCGCCGACATCGTGGCCGCGCTGTGGCCCGAACGCTGCAAGGCGCTGGTGTCGGTGAGCGGGTACCTCGTCACCAACCGGGAGGCGAACCTGAATCCGCTGGCGGCGAAGGCCGAGTACGCCTGGTGGTACCAGTACTACTTCGCCACCGAGCGCGGCCGGCTCGCCATGCAGGACAAGGACCTGCGCCGCGACCTCACCCGGCTCGTCTGGGACACCGTCTCCCCGACCTGGGACTTCGACGACGCCACCTTCGAGCGCACCGCCGCGGCCTTCGACAACCCCGACTATGCGGCGATCGTCATCCACAACTACCGCTGGCGGCTGAGCCTCGCCGACGGCGAGCGCCGCTACGACGCACTGGAGAAGCGGCTCGCCGCCCGGCCGGTCATCGGGGTGCCCACCGTCACCCTCGACGCCGAGCGCGACCCCTTCACCGCGCCGGGCGACGGCGCCTCGTACCGGGACCGGTTCACCGGCGCGTACGAGCACCGCACCCTCGCGGGCGTCGGCCACAACGTGCCCCAGGAGGCACCCGCCGCCTTCGCTCAGGCCGTCATCGACGCGGATCACCTGCTGGGCAAGTGATTCAGGAACTGGAAGGGAGTCCGGTCATGGAGAACACGAACGGCATGGACAACGCCTCGGCGGCGCGCCGGGCACGGTTCGGCGCGCTGCCCGAGCGGATCCGCTACGAGGACATGGTCGAGGAGAAGGAGGCCACGCCGGACGACCCGGCGCGGTACACGCACGACCCGGAGGGGTCCTGGAGGTTCTACTCCTGCCTCGCCGTCGATCTGGGCCTGTGAGCGGCAGTGGTTGCCCGGGAGGGCGGTCACCGGTCAGAATGGTGATGTGAATCTCGACCATGTCTTCGTCTGCGGCAACCCGGCCCTCGACTTCGCGGCGACGCTCAGGGCACGCCGTACGGTGCGTTTCGAGATGTTCGTGACGCCGGACAGGCTGAACGCATGGTACGTGGAGTCGGGCCTCGTCGACGCGGTCTCCCCGGGCCGGGAGGCCGACGTCGAGCAGGCGAGGGCCGTACGGGAGGCCGTCTACGGGCTGATCACCGCCCGCCGGGTCGGTGAGGAGTACGACGGTGCCGCGCTGACCGTCGTCAACAACGCGGCCCGCAAGCCGCCCGCGGTGCCGCAGCTCACCCCGTCGGGGCGGTGGACGCAGGCGACGCCGGAGGAGGCCCTGTCGCTGGTGGCCCGGCACGCCGTCGAGCTGCTGAGCGGCCCGGACGTGCCCCTGCTCAAGGAGTGCGGCAACCCGGAGTGCACCCGCACCTACATCGACCGCTCGCGCGGCATGCGCCGGCAGTGGTGCGGGATGGAGTCCTGCGGTAACAAGATCAAGGCGGCTGCCTACCGCGCCCGAAAGAAGACTGCGCCGGTCGACTGATCCCCCCTCGGCCCGCGGCAGCGCCGAGCCCGCTCAGCCCTGCGGCGCCGCACTCGCCCTCAACTGCGCGATGGCGTTGTCCAGCGCCGCCCTGAGGTGGGTCGAGTCGCCGGTGGACATCATGATCGTCACGCCGCCCTGGATGCCCGCGAGCAGCGCCGCGGCCGTGCGGTCCACATCGAGTGCCGGTGACACCAGGCCGTTCGCCCGGAGTGCGCGGATGCCGTCCGCGAGCTGCCGCTGCCACTGCCGCATCAGCTCCGTGACGATCGCCCGCGCACCCGGGCGGGAGCGCCCGACCTGGAGGAACAGCGAGCCCAACGGGCAGTGGTCGCCCTGGAGTTCGTAACGCTCCACGACCACGTCCCGCCAGCGCTGCCAGGACTCCCACGAGTCCAGCTCCCCGAGGTGCGGCTGCTGGTCCGCAAGGACGCGGTCCGCCTCGAACCGGGCCACCGCCAGCAGCAGTTGGTCCTTGCCGTCGGGGAAGTAGTGGAAGAGCTGGCTCTTGCTGGTGCCCGTGCGGTCGCGGATGTCGTCGAGCGTGGTGAAGGCGACGCCGTGCTCGCGCAGCACCTCGGCCGCCCCCTCGACGATGCGGGCCCGGGTGGCCCGGCCTTTCGCGGTCAGTGTGTCCGTCATTCCGCTCAGCCTCCTGGCTCCCTCTTTCTGGACTTGCCGGTCCATTTTCCACGACGCACTGTTGGTCCGCACGTACACCGCCAGGCAAGGAGAGCTCGCCATGAGTGAACGACTGCGGAACAAGACGGCCCTGGTCACGGGGTCGACCAGCAACATCGGGCAGGCGATCGCCGAGGCGTTCGCCGCCGAGGGGGCCCATGTCCTCGTGTCCGGCCGCAACGAGCGGCGGGGAGCGCAGGTCGTCGAGGGGATCCGGACCTCCGGCGGCCGGGCCGACTTCGTCGCGGCGGACCTCGACGGCAGCGCGGAGGCGTCCCGGGACCTGGCCGAGCGGGCCCGCGCCGTGCTCGGCGGACGCATCGACGTCCTGGTCAACAACGCGGGCGTCTACCCGGCCCCGGACACCGCGGGCACCGACGAGGAGACGTTCGACCGGGTCTACGGCGTGAACGTCAAGGCGCCCTTCTTCCTCACGGCCGCCGTCGTCCCGGCCATGACGGAGGCGGGCGGCGGGGTGATCATCAATCTCGGCTCGTGGATCGCGCGCCTGGGCGTGCCCCTGGGTTCCCTGTACAGCTCCACCAAGGGGGCCGTGGAGACGCTGACCCGGGCCTGGGCCGCGGAGTTCGGCCCGCTGGGCGTGCGGGTGAACGCCATCTCGCCCGGCGTGATCCTGCCCCCGGCGCCGGAGGGCGGCGAGCCCCACCCCGGCGAGGTCATGATGAAGGGCACCCCGGCCGGCGGCGTCGGCACCCCGGCCGCCGTCGCGCACGCCGCGGTCTGGCTGGCCGGCGACGAGTCGGCCTTCGTGCACGGGACCGTGGTGGACGTGGACGGCGGCAGGACCGGGGTCGCCGTCATCGCCGCTTAGCGCGCGGACCCGAAGTACGACACCGGTGAGGAGTTCTGGGGCGACAACCCGCCCTTCCGCACCCCGGTGTTCGTCCTCACCCACCGCCCCCGCCCCACCCTCGTGAAGGAGGGCGGCACCGCCTTCACCTTCGTCACCGACGGCATCCACGACGCCCTCGACCGGGCGAGGGCCGCGGCCGGGGACCGCAACGTCGACATCGCGGGCGGCGCGGGCACCGTACGGCAGTACCTCGCGGCGGGCCTCATCGACGAACTCCAGATGCACGTCGTACCCGCACTCCTCGGCGAGGGCCTACGGCTGTTCGAGGGGCTCGGCCCCGGCCGCCGCGACCTGGAGCCGGTCAGGGTGGAGGCGACTCCCCTCGCCACGCACCTCAAGTACCGCTTCGTGCGCGGCTGAAGTCCTCAGGTCATCGCCGACGGGACCGCCACCCGCAGCGGGCGGGTGGCGGTGCCCGTCGGCAGGGCGTCCAGGTGGGGGCGCGTGCCGTCGTGGCGGTCCAGGTCGGCCCACCAGTCGGCGCCGTCCTCCAGGTAGCGCAGGAGGATGCCCTCGCGCAGGGCCCACGGGCAGATCATCAGGGACTTCACGGCGCTCAGCTTCATCGCGGCGTGGCCGATGATCGCGCCGGCCAGGCTCTGCCGGGACCGCGGGCCGGAGATGCCGGGCAGCGCGGCCCGCTCGTCGGCGGTCAGCCCGGACAACTGCTCGATCGCCCGGCGCAGATCCTGCCGGCGCACGGCGCGTTCGACGAACGGACCGTGCCGGCCGGGAGCTGCGCCGCACAGCCGCGCCAGTTGCTGGAAGGTGCGGGAGGTAGCGACGGCGGTGTGCGGATGCTCCCAGCGGATCCGGGCGGAGACGTCCCGCAGCTGGTGGCGCACCTTGCGGCGCACGGCGGCCATGTCGGCCTGCGAGGGCGGGTCCGCGGAGCCGAAGAACTCGTTGGTGAGCCGGTTGGCGCCCAGTGGCAGCGAGGCCGCGAAGTCCGGCGTCCGGCCCCGGCCGAAGGCCACTTCGAGGGAGCCGCCGCCGATGTCGAACAGCGCGAGCGGGCCGGAGCGCCAGCCCATCCAGCGCCGGGCGCCCAGGAACGTCAGCCGGGCCTCCGCCTCGCCCGGCAGTACGCGCAGGGGCAGGCCGGTGCGGCTGTGCACGGCTGTCAGGACGTCCGCCCGGTCGGGTGCGTCGCGCACCACGGCGGTCGCGAACGCCAGCGGTTCGGGGGCGTCCCACTGCCGGGACATCTCACAGGCCGCGCGGAGCGCCTTGACCAGACGGTCCGTGGCCTCTTCGCCGAGGCAGCCGTCGGCGCCGACCTGTTCGGACAGCCGCAGCTTCCACTTGGCGGTGTGCACCGGAAGCGGCACCCCGTCCCCGACGTCGCACACGGCCAGTCTGACCGTGTTGGAACCGGCGTCCAGCACACTTATTCTCATGGCTCCGGCGTACCCCGGACGGCCTATCTGATGCACCGTCAACGGGATGTCGCGCCCCGAGCGGTGTCCCTCGATGCCCTCAGTCCTCACCCCGGACGATGTTCCACTCGGCACTCGAACGGGCCGAGCGCGAGGAACCGCGGTCCTCGACGGGTGCGAGGCAGGTGCGTATCGCCTTGCCCTGCCGGCGACGGGCCGCCTTCGTCCAGCCCGTCTCGGGCACGTGCAGGACATCTCTCTTCACGGTCGGCGCGGTCACGGCGCTTCAACTTCTCTCTCAGTGCGAAGGGGCCGGTTCGGCCCCGATGACGCGGGGGCGGGTTCCCCTCGGCGCGGGTCGCAAAACATCCGGTCACCGCCCTCCGCTGTCCGACTGCTGTCAACCCGTGCAGCACCGTTGACACCCGGCAGCCCCGACCCGAGACTCATGGTCCGTCGTCTACGAAAGAAACTTCACCTAGCGAACAAGGACGCTGATGTCCCGCTCCCTCACACCTCCCGCGCCCCGTCCCCCGCACACCTTCCGCACCGTGTTCCCGGTCCTGGCCCTGTGCTGGCTGGCCGTGTTCTTCGACGGCATGGACGTCAACATCTACGGCGCCGTCATGCCGCACATGCTCGACGACACCGGCCTCGGACTGACCCCGGACAGCGCGGGCACCATCGGCAGCTGGACCACGTTCGGCATGCTCATCGGCGCCCTCACCGCCGGAAACCTCACCGACTGGCTCGGCCGCCGGCTGATGCTGGTCGCCAGCGTGAGCCTGTTCTCCGCCGGGTCCGCGCTGTGCGCGATGGCCGGCGACATCGGCCTCTTCGGCGCCGGACGCTTCGTCTCCGGACTCGGCCTCGGCGGGCTCATGCCGCTGTGCCTGGCCATGGTCCTGGAGTTCGCGCCGCCGCGCCGGGCGGCCCTGACCACCGGCCTGCTCATGACGTCGTACCACTTCGGCGGCATGGCGGCGACCGGCCTCGGCCTGACCCTCGCCCCGGCCGCCGGCTGGCGCTGGGTGTTCTGGGCCGGCGTGCTCCCGGCCCTCGTCGCCGTACCGCTGCTGCTGCGGCTGCTGCCGGAGTCGCCGGGTGTGCTGCTGGCGCGCGGCGAGCGGGACAAGGCCGACGCCGTCGCCGACCGCTTCGGGCTGCCCCGGCCCACCGAGGTCGCCGCCCCGGCCGCCGGCGCGGCGGGCAGGCTCGCCGCCGTACGGGAACTCTTCCGGCCCGAGTCGCGCTGGGCGACCCCGCTGCTGTGGCTGGCGTCCTTCTGCGGACTGCTGCTGGTCTACGGCATCAGCACCTGGCTGCCGCAGATGATGCGGGCCTCCGGCTACGGCCTGAACTCCTCCGTCAGCTTCCTGATGGTCATCAACGCGGGCGGCATCGTCGGCCTGCTGATCGCGGGCCGGGTCGCCGACCGGTTCGGCGCCGTACGCGTGTCGGCGATCTGGTTCCTCCTGACCGCCGCCGGCGCCCTGCTGCTCAAGGCCCACCTGCCGCTCGGCGTGACCTACCTCGTCGTCGCCGTCACCGGTGTCTGGCTGTTCAGCGCGCAGGTCATGGTCTACGCCGCCACCAACACCGTCTACCGCGACAGCGAGCGGTCCGCGGGCCTCGGCTGGGTCACCGGCGTCGGCCGTACCGGAGCCGTCGTCGGCCCCTGGCTGATCGGCGAGCTCGCCGCGAGCGGCAACGAGAGCTGGGGCTTCACCACCTTCGCCCTGGCCGGACTCGGCGGCGCGCTCGCGATCTGCCTGGTCCCGGCGGCCCGCAGGTTCGGCCGTGGCGGCACGACGGCTCCCGCACCCGTGACGGCCAACGCCGGGTCGTGACACGGGTGGTGGTCGGAGGGAGCGCCCGGTCCGGGGCACTCTCCCTCCGGCCGCCGCCCCCCGACACACTTCCCCTGGCCGCCGCACCTCCCGCGACACTTCCCTCCGGCTGCCGCCCCTTGCGCGACTCCCCACCGGCCGCCGCTCCTGCCGCGACACTTCCCTCCGGCTGCCGCCTCTTGCGCGACTCCCCACCGGCCGCCGCTCCTGCCGCGACACTTCTCTCCGGCTGCCGCCTCTTGCGCGACTCCCCACCGGCCGCCGCTCCTGCCGCGACACTTCTCTCCGGCTGCCGCCCCTTGCGCGACTCCCCACCGGCCGCCGCTCCTGCCGGGGTCACTCTCCCCGGCCGCTGCCCTTTCCCGGGTCACTCCCCCTTCGCCGCCCCGTCCCGCACGTCCTGCGCGGCAGCGTCCTTCGCCCCGCCCTCGGTCGCCGCCTCCCAGACCCCCGTGGCCACCTGCTCCGCGAACTCCGTCGGCGGCGGGTCGTTCGGCAGCTGGGCCGGGACGGTCGTGCCCTTCCGGGGGCCCGCCCGGTCGGCGAACAGGCTGACGGTCAGAGCGAGCCGGGGGTCGTAGCCGGTGGTCCACACGGTCCGCCGGGTGGAGCCGCCGCCCGCCCCGCCGGTGGTGAAGACCGCCGGCCCCACCGGAACGGAGCCGGCGCCCGGCTTCGCGCCGACGGCGACCGGCGTGGCCCCGTCCCCCGTCCGCAGGCCGGCCAGGAACACCTCCTTCTCGTCCAGCACCCGCGACACCTCGGGCCGGGCCCGGTAGACGGTGCGGCCCTCCCGCGTGATGCGCGAGACGGTGTACGGGGCGGCGTACCGGCCGTCCGCCGCGACCGTCGCGTACGCCGAGGCCAGGTTCAGCGGCGTGGGCGCCGCCGTCCGCAGCAGCCGGCCCAGCGGGTCGCCCACCTTCACCCTGCCGAACGGCTCCAGGGCGGTGCCGCCCTCCACCGCCCCGCTCACCGCGTCGTTGAAGGGCTGGCGGGCATAGTCCGAGCCTCCGTACAGCAGCCGTACCGCGCCGTCGCCGGGCACCATCCCCACCACGGCGGTGTGCACCCGCACCCCCCGCTCGCCGCCGGGACGGTCCTGCGCCAGCTGTGTGGCGCGGTCCTGGAGGGCCAGGTCGAAGGTGGTCGTCACGTTGTAGCCGCCGCTCGCGAGCTGGTCCTCGGTGATGCCGAGCCGGTCGGCGGCCTCCTTCGCGGCGACGTCGATCAGATACTGCCGCTGCCCCTCCGTCTCGCCCGGCGGATAGAACCGGAACGCCGGGAACCGGGCCTCGGCCCGCTGCTTCGCGGTGATCGCGCCGCTCGCCACCATCGCGTCGAGCACCCACTCCCAGCGGTCCGCCAGCTTGGTGGTGACCTTCGTGTCGGAGCCCGCCTTCTCGTAGTACGACGGGATGTTGACGATGGACGCCAGCGCCGCGCCCTGCGCGATGGTCAGGTCCTCGGCGTCCACGCCGAAGTAGTTGCGCGCGGCGGACTGGATCCCGGCCGCGCCCCGCCCGAAGTACACGGTGTTGAGATAGCCCTCAAGGATCTCGTCCTTGCCGCGGGTGCGGTCCAGCTTGATCGCGATGAGCGCCTCGCGGGCCTTGCGGGTCAGCGAACGCTCCGGGCTGAGCAGGGCGTTCTTCACGTACTGCTGGGTGATGGTGGAGCCGCCCTGCTGGTCGCCGCCGGTCAGCGTGGCCAGCGCGGCCCGGGCGATGGCCCGCGGTGAGATCCCCCGGTCGGTCCGGAAGGACCGGTTCTCCGCGGCGATCACCGCCTCCTGCACATGCCGGGGCACCGCGGACAGCGGGACGTCCTGCCGGTCGACCGGCCCGCGCCGGCCCAGATAGTCGCCGCCGGAGTCGAGGAACACGGTGCTCTGGGTGACGGTCTCGGGGTGCGGCTTCGGAATGGTCGTCAGCTGGTACGCCACGACGGCCGACGCGCACAGCAGCGCGACCAGGGCGAGGAAGGCGTACAGCAGCCGGCGCAGCCGCCTGCCCCGGGTGCGCCGGAACCTGATCCGCAGCGGGGTGCGCTCACGGTGCCGCCCGCCGGACGGGGACTGCGGTGTCGTCGTCTCGTTCATATCCGCCACCACTCACGGGCCGAGCGGGCGGCGACCTTGCCGGAGGCGTCGTACACCGTGACGATCCGCTCGTCGCTGCCGCCCCTGCCGAGGGAGAGGACCGCTTTCATGTCGTCGTCGGACACGGGCGCGCTCGCGTACCACAGGCCCCAGCCCGGACTGCCCGCCAGGACAAGGACCTTCGCGGTGCTCCTGCGGTCGCCGGTTCTGACCTCGACGCGGTCCGGTTCGCCGTCCAGCCCGTAGAAGACGCCCGACAGCAGGAATCCGCCTCTGACGCCGTCCATCCGCAGCGAGACGCCGGGTTCGTCGCGCGGTACGCCGGTGTCGTCCTGTCCGCCGGGGCCGACGGTGGGGACGGGCACCGCCCAGTGCGCGCCGTCGGCCGTCAGCCACACCCGCACGCCGTCACCGGCGGTCACCCGCTCGCCCGGCGCCACGACCCGCACCGGACTCGCCGCCCCGCCCTCGTCCCGCACCCCGTACGCCCCGTCCTGCTCCATGCCGGCGCCGATCCGGTCGGCGGCGAACAGCGCGCCGGGCACGAGGACCGCAGTGCACGCGACCGCGGCCACGGCCAGGCGGCGGCGCCCCAGCACCCTGCCTCGCGCCTGGGCTTCCGTCAGCGGCACCTCGCCCGGGACGACGTCCTCGGCGGCACGGGCGTACACCTCGCGCAGCCGTCCCGCGTCGGCGCCGGCCGCCCGCAGCCCGTACCGGACCTGGGCCCGCACCGCGCCCACCGAGCAGCCCAGCAGCTGCGCGATCTCCGCGTCCGTCAGCCCCTCCCAGAACCGCAGCACCAGCACGGTCCGCCGCCGCGCGGCCCGCCGTCCGCGCAGCCGGCGCAGATGGCCCCGCACCAGAGCGCGCCGGACGTGGAAGTCCACGTCGTCGCGGGGCACCCGGCGCCAGGACGCGCTCATCCGCGCCAGCGTTCTCCGCACCAGTTCCCGAGCCGCGGCGGAGTCGTCGGTGAGCAGCCGCGCGGTCACCACCAGCCGGGGCCAGTGGGCGCGGGCGTAGGCGGCGAAGTCATGGCCGGCGGGGAGTACGTCGTGGGTCGGGGGCACGTGGGGGGTCCTTCGGTCCGGGAACACGGTCGTGGCCGCACGCACGGGCGTGCGGCCTGGTCGGCACGGGCAAGTGCCCGCCCGTCCCGGTAGGTTGAGCAGCCGTCGGGCCGGCAACGCCGCGGATGTGGCCAACACCGCCTGCGGAAGAGGGAGCCGGGAACCCGTGTGCGCCGTCTTCCTGGTGGGGTTGTTGTCTCGCGTGGTGCGACCTGAGTGGATGGAGCGACCTACGGGACCTGTACGCACGGCGGAGGTGGCCGGGTTGCACGAGAAGACCGGCGAATCCGGTGGGGGCATGACCGACGAGGAGTTCGACGCGTTCTACGCCGCCGCGTTCCCCCGGCTGACCGGCCAGCTGTACGCCTTCACCGGGGACCACGGCGAGGCGCAGGACGTCGTGCAGGAGGCGTTCGTCCGGGCCTGGGACCGGCGCCGGCAGTTCCTGGCGGACAGCGCCCCCGAGGCATGGATCCGCACGGTGGCCATGCGCCTTGCGGTGAGCCGCTGGCGGCGGGCGAGGCGCTGGCTGGAGCTGGTGCGGCGCACTCCGCCACCGGATTCCACCCCGGGGCCGGGGCCCGAGTACACCGCGCTCGTCGCCGCGCTGCGCGAACTGCCGGAGGCACAGCGGATGGCGATCGTCCTGCACCATTTGTGCGACCTGAGTGTCGAACAGGTAGCCTCCGAGACCGGTGCCCCCGTGGGGACGGTCAAGGCGAGACTGTCGCGGGGGCGAGCGGAACTGGCGAAGCGTCTTGCGGGGGACGAGGCCGACGGGCCGGTCCGGAAGGAGAGCGGCCGTGTCCGATGAACTCTCCGCCGCACTGCGCGAGTTGGCTGCCACACAGGCGACCGCGCCGGTCGTCGACGGCGCCGGGATCCGGGCTCGCGCGATGCGCCGCAGACGCCGTCGCCGTACGGCCGTCGGCCTCGGCGCGGGGGCCGTGGCCCTGGCCGTCGTGGGCTTCGCCGTCGATCTGGACCTCGGCGGCGGGCCGGACGACACGCCCGCGAACCGCATCCCGCCCGCGGCGTCGCACTCCGGCTCCACCCCGCCGTCCACGGCGACACCGACGCCCACGGTGACCCCGACGCCCGCCGCCGGCACGCTCGACCTGCTCCGGTTCACCCTCACCGTCGACGGCCAGGACCTGCCGGTGGTGTCGAAGTACGCCGACAGGACCGGGTTCTCCGGGCCGCTGACGGTCGTCGCCAGGCACGCCTCGCGCGACCTGCCCTTCGAGGTGCGCACCAAGCGCCCGGTCAAGGTGAACGTGCCCTACGTGGTCGAGCTCCGGGACACCGAGGACCGGCCTTTCTACATCGGCGCCTTCACCAAGTCGCTGGCCGTGGGCGACTTCGAGCCCCGCAGCGACTGGATCGGTCTGGGGACCGAGGACGCCGAGTGGTTCTACGCCCGGACCCGAGTCGGCGACGCCCTCGCGGTGACGACCTTCGACTCGCCGGCCGGCACGCCCTCGGTCACTGCCCCGGACGCCACGTCGGGAGCGGTCCGGTCCCCGGGCGGTTAGAGGAAGGCGCCCAGACCGTCGAGGAAGCGGTCCACGTCGTCCTCGGTGTTGTAGGGGGCGAGGCCCACGCGCAGCGCGGGATTGACCAGCTTCAGCGCGGTGAACGGCTCGTACGCGTAGAACGACCCCGCCGGTGCCACCACACCGCGCCCGGCGAGATGCACCTGGGCCTCGCGCGCGTCGCGGCCCTCCAGGGTCATCAGCAGGGTCGGGGTGCGGTCGGGCGCCTTCGAGTGCAGGGTGACCGCGTCGCCCAGGGCCGCCAGGCCCTTCTGGAGCCGCGCCCGCAGAGTCCGCTCGTGCTCGTGCAGGGCGCCCAGCGAATGCGTCAGCCGCTCCCTGCGCCCGGTCCCGGTACCCGGGTCCATCGCGGCGAGGAAGTCCACGGCGGCGGTGGTGCCCGCGAGGACCTCGTACGGCAGGGTGCCGAACTCGAACCGCTCCGGCACGGTGTCCGGCGAGGGCAGCAGCTTGTCCGGGCGCACCCCGGCGAGGAGTTCGGGTGCCGCCGCCAGCACCCCGCAGTGCGGTCCGAGGAACTTGTACGGCGAGCAGACGAAGAAGTCGGCGCCGAGCGCGGGAACGTCCACCAGGTGATGCGCGGCATAGTGGACGCCGTCCACATACACGAGCGCGCCGGCCTCGTGGGCGCGGTCGGCGATCAGGCGCACGGGCGGCTTGGTGCCCAGCACGTTGGAGGCCGCCGTGACCGCGACCAGCCGGGTCCTCGGCGTCAGCGCCCGCTCGTAGGAGTCGAGGTCCAGCTCGGTCGTCGCCGGGTCGATCTCGATCCAGCGGACCGTCGCCCCGGCGCGTTCGGCGGCCTGCACCCAGGGGCGGACGTTGGCGTCGTGGTCGAGCCGGCTCAGCACGATCTCGTCGCCCGCCCTCCAGTCCTTGGCCAGGTGACGGGCGAAGTCGTACGTCAGCTGGGTGGCGCTGCGCCCGTGGACGACGCCGTCCGACGGCACGTTCAGCAGGTCGGCGCAGGCGGCGCGGAACCCGGCGACGGCGTGCTCGGCGTTGAGCTCGGACGGGCTGACGGTGCCCCGGTTGGACAGGGGCCCGGTGAGCGTCGCGGCGATGGCGTCGGCGACGGGCCGGGGGGTCTGCGTGCCGCCCGGACCGTCGAAGAAGGCGAGGCCGCTGTCCAGGGAGGGGAAGTGGGCCCGCAGGGCGGTGACGTCGATGGCCATGGTCTCGGCTTTCTGTCGGGCGGTGTTCCGGGCGTCGGGTGCCTTTACTCTGGCGGCGACCTCGCTGCACGTAAAGCGATGGATTCCGAAGAGAAAGTTCATGTCCCGTGAAGTCCTTCCCGTGAAGCCCCAGCCGGATCTGAAGCTCCTCGCGACCTTCCTGGCCGTGGTGCGCCGGGGCTCGATGGCGGACGCCGCGGCGGAACTGGGCTATGTGCCCTCGGCGGTGTCCCAGCACATCGCCGCGCTCGAACGCGACATGGGCGTCGAGCTGATCGTCCGCCGCCCCGGCAGCCGGCTGATCCTCACCGCGGCCGGCCGCTCCCTGGCGCGGGCGGCCGAGACGCTCTTCGACGCGACCGCCCGCTTCCAGGACGCCGCCCACGGCATCGCGAGCCGTGAGATCGCCGAACTGCGCGTCGGGATCTACCCGAGCGCGATGACGTATCTGCTCCCGCCGATCCTGGCCACGCTCAGGGACCGCCGGCCGGGGCCCCGGATCCGGCTCGTCGTCGTGGAGACCGACGAGGGCGTGCCGCGGGTCAGGTCGGGGGACATCGATCTGCTCGTCGCCTACCGCTATCTGCCCGAGGACCCGCCGGCCCCGTCCACCGCGCTGACCGTCACCGCCCTGGGCCGCGAACCGCTGCTCCTGGTCGCCGGTGCCGAGCCCGGCCGGCGGCGTCCGGTGGAGCTCGCCGAGTGCCTGGAGGGGGAGTGGGTCTCGGGCCATGTCCACAACCCCGACCGGCGGTTGCTGCTGCGCTGGGCCGGAGAGCTCGGGATCGCGCCCCGGGTGACGCTGGAGACCGACGACCTGCACAGCATGCTCGCGATGATCCGGGCCGGTCTCGCGGTGGGCCTGATCCCTGCCACGCTGCTCGGCCGGGGACAGGACGCCGGGGTCGAGCGGGTGGTCCTGCCGCCCGGCGTCGCTCCGCTGTACCGCGAGATCCTCGCCGTCGGCAGACCGGGCGGGCGTCCGCCGGTCGTCGACGAGCTGGTCACACTCCTGCGGGCGGCCGTGCGGGACCTGCGGTCGCGGCACTGACGGCGCCGCCACTCGCTAGTGCAAAGTTCATCCGGTGGGGCTCGCTCCACATTTCGGGATCGATTGTCAGGCCCGCCGAGAAAAACCACGCTCGTCCGGGGTCCGTGGGATCCGGACGGTACTGCTGCACCCGCGAACGCTCGCGTTGACTCAAGCGACGCCTATCACATGACGTTGCTCGCGTCGCCCCTCGAAGAAAACATTCCCGATCGTTCTGTCATGCAGCATCGCAGGTGACAGCACGCAGACCCTGGAGTAGCCTTCACGGCAGTCCGGCGGCATTCTTGTTGCTCTGCTTCACGGCAAAAGAGAAGTGGCACGGCGAGTGAGATCCGTATTCCAAGGAACAGCGCAGGTGGGAGCGTTGGCGATTTCTCGGGAGAGGATTCTGCAGTGGATTACACGGGGGAGGCTCTTGTTGATGAAGAGGGTCAAGCGGATGGTGATGAGATTCCCGGTCGGCAGTCCGAGTCGCGGCACGGTTTATCGGTTGAATTGAGTCCGGTCGAATCCGTCCCGACGAAATCGATCCGACCCGGTGACTCTCCCCGTCTGGAAGGGGAGGATCATTCGCATGCCCAGACTCTTGCGGATGTCGAACACTCGCTGCCGCCGATAATTGTGCACCGTCCCTCGATGCGGGTGATCGATGGATCACATCGCCTCATGGCGGCGTTGATGAAGGGCCAGGAGACCATTGATGTCCGGTTCTTCGAGGGTCCCGAGGAGCTGATGTTCCTCATCGCGGTGCAGGAGAACGTCACGCACGGCCTGCCGCTTTCCCGGGCCGACCGCGAGGCGGCGGCGCGCCGGGTGCTCGCCGCGCAGCCCCACTGGTCCGACCGGGCCGTCGCCGCGGTGACCGGACTCGCCGCGAGAACCGTGGCCGCGCTGCGCAGGACGATCATGGAGCGTTCAACTGCGAACCAGACGCAGTTGAACGTGCGTTTGGGCCGGGACGGCAGGTACCGGCCGGTCAACTACAGCCAGGGCCGGCTGCGCGCCAGCGAGGTGGTCGCGGCCTATCCGGAGATGCCGCTGCGTGAAGTGGCACGTCAGGCCGGTGTTTCGGTGGCCACCGCACGCGATGTCCGCCAGCGGATCCAGCGCGGTGCCGATCCGCTCCCGCCGAAGCTGCGCCTGGCCGGGCAGGATGCCGTGTCCGAGGACGAGGGCACACTCGAGCCACCTGCCGACCGAACGGTCGGTGAGCAGCAGTCCGCCGTCCGCCAGCGGCCGCCCGTCTTCGTGCCCGCCGACTGGCCGGTGCTGCGCGCCAAGCTGCTCCAGGACCCCCTGCTGCGGTACTCGGAATCGGGCAGGACCCTCTTCCGCTGGTACGACACGCACACGATCGGCACGCGGGACGTGGTGGCCGGCGTCGAGGGGGTGCCCCCGCACTGGGTCAATGAGATCGCGGCCGTGGCTCGATCCTGCGGGGAAATCTGGCTGAATATAGCGAGAGAGCTGGAAGGCCAACGAAGAGAGGCGTGATGCGCGCCCCCGGGGAATGCCGGTGGCCGGGACCCGAATAGGTTCCCGGCCACCGGCATTCTTATGCTCTCCTTGACGCTCGAACCGGGTCGTACGACGATTCTTTCGCCTCTCGCGAAAGGAAGGTCGTATGCCAAGTCTGACCCGCGAGGAAGCACGGGAACGCGGTTCTCTGCTTCTGGTCCGCGCCTATTGTGTCGACCTCGATCTGACTTCCGGATCGGACACTTTCCGCTCGACGACGAAAATCCGCTTCGACGCCCGGGAGCCCGGGTCGGAAACCTTCTTGGACATCGAGCCGAAGTCGCTTCGGTCCATCACGCTCAACGGCCGGGAACTGGATGCCGCAAAATTGTCGGACGGCAGGTTTCCGCTGACCGGACTCGACGCCGAGAACGAACTCGTCGTGGTGGCCGACATGAGCTACTCGAATGAGTGCGAAGGGCTCCACCGCTATGTCGATCCGGCCGACGGCGAGACCTATGTGTATTCCTTCGTCTACGTCGACAACGCGCCCCGCGTCTTCGCCTGTTTCGACCAGCCCGACCTGAAGGCCCCGTACGAGTTCGAGCTGACGGTCCCCGAGACCTGGCAGGTGCTGGGCAACAGCGAGGCCGCCCGGACCGGTCCGGGCCGCTGGCGCCTCACCGAGTCACCGGCGCTGGCCACCTATCTCACCGCCCTCGTCGCCGGGCCGTACGCCTCCTTCCGGACCGAGCACAACGGCATACCGCTCGGGCTGCACTGCCGGGCCTCGCTCGCCGACTCGCTGAAGACCGACGTCGACGAGGTCTTCGAGATCACCGCCCAGTGCCTGGACGCGTACACCGCGCTGTTCGGCGTGGGGCACCCCTTCGCCAAGCTCGACCAGGTCTTCGTGCCCGAGTTCAGCGTCCTGTCGCTGGACCACCCCGGCTGCGTGCTGCTGCGCGAGCAGTACCTGTTCAGCTCGGCCGCCGCCGACAGCGAGCGCGAGACCAGGGCCGTCGTCCTCGCGCACGGGATCTCCCTGCTGTGGCTCGCCGGACTGGTGACCAACGCCTGGTGGAACGACCTGTGGCTGGGCCAGTCCCTCGCCGACTACATGGCGCACCGCGTCACCAGCGAGGTCACCCGCTTCCCCGGGCCGCCCACGACGTTCGCCGCACGCCGCAAGGGCCAGGCCTATCTGCCCGACCAGCGGCCCTCCACCCACCCGGTCAGCATCGAGGGCCCCGACGTGCGCACGGTGCAGCTGGAGCTGGACCGGATCTCGTACTTCAAGGGCCACTCGGCGCTGCGCCAGCTCGCCGCGCACATCGGCGACGACGCCCTGACCGCCGGACTGCGGACCTACTTCGACCGGCACGCCTACTCCACCGCGACCTTCGCGGACTTCCTCGCCGCGATGGGCGAGGCGGCCGGCACCGACCTGACCGACTGGGCCGAGAAGTGGCTGCACACCCCCAACGTGAACACCCTCACCCCCGAACTCACCGTCGCCGACGGCCACATCACCGCCGCAGCCGTCCTCCAGGGCGCCCCCGACAGCCACCCGGTCCTGCGCCCGCACACCATGGACGTGGGCCTCTACTACGCCGACGACAGCACCACCGTCCGGGTCCGGATCGACGGCGCGCGCACCGAACTGCCGGAACTCGTGGGCCGCCGGGCGCCGGTGTTCCTCCTCCTCAACGACGGCGACCTGACCTACGCCAAGATCGGCTTCGACCCCGTCTCGCGGGCCGCGCTGCCGGACACGCTGCCCGGGCTGTCCCCGCTGAACCGGGCGATGGTGTGGTGCGCGCTGCTGCTGGGCGTCCAGGACGGGACGTACCCGGCCTCCGCCCATCTGGCCCTGGTGAGCGGCATGGTCCGGCAGGAGACCGAGCTGTCGATCCTGGCCGAGGTCCTGGAACAGGCCCGGCACGACGTCGCCGACCGCTTCCTCGCCCCGCACCAGCGGCCCGCCGCGACGGCCCGGGTCGCCACCGCCCTGCGCGAACGGCTCGCCCGCACCGACGCCGACGACGAGCGGCTGATCACCCTCTTCCGGGGGCTGGTCGACTTCACCGCGGACACCATGGAGCTGTCCGGCTGGCTGGCCGGCGACGGACTGCCCCCGGGGCTGGAGCTCGACACGGACATGAGCTGGCGCATCCGCTACCGGCTCGCCGTGCTGGGCGGGATGGACACGGCCGACATCGCCGCGGCCCTGGAGGCCGGACCGGGCGCCGTCGCCGAGCAGTTCGCCGCGAAGTGCCGGGCGGCGCTGCCCGAGGCGTCCGCCAAGGAGGCGGCGTGGCACGCGATCATGCGCGGCACGGACCTGTCCAACTACGAACTGTGGTCCCTGGCCGAGGGGTTCTGGCAGCCCGAGCAGAGCGCGCTGACGGAGCCGTACGTCGAGCGGTTCTTCCGGGACATGCCCGCCGCCGCCCGGAGCCGCGGCGATCTGGTGCTGGATCTGCTGCTGCGCTTCCTCTACCCGCGCTACGCCGCCACCCCCCGCACGCTCGAATCGGCGCAGCGGATGCTCGCGCTCGACGGGCTCCCGGTGACGCTGCGCCGCCGGGCCGCGGACCACACCCACGATCTGCGGCGGGTGATCGCGGCGCGGGCGGCACGGGCGGATGAAGGGTGACGACGTGAGGGTCGCGATCGTCGGCGGCGGGGTCGCGGGCGCCCTGCTCGCCTGGCGGACGGTGCGGGCTCCGGGCGGCGCGGCGGTGGACCTGTTCACCGACGGCACCGGGGGGCGGGCGGACGCCTCCAGGGTCTCCGGCGGGCTGGTGCGGGGGTTCGAGCCCACCGTGGCGGCGACCGGCCCGGCCGCCGAGAGCCTCGCCGAGATCAGGGGCAGCGACGTCCTGCGCGAGTGGTCCGGGTACCGGGAGACCGGAGCCCTGTACGTCCTGCCCGCGGGCGCCGACGCGCGGGAGCCGGCCGAGGTCGTGGACGCCTACCTGCCGGGCTCGGCCGAAGTCGTCGGCCGGGACGGGGTGATCGGCGCGTTCCCCTTCCGCACCCTGCCCGCCGGCTCGGTCGCCGTGGTGGAGCGGCACGCCGGGCACATCTCCCCGCACCGGCTGCGCACGGCGGCGCTGCGGGCGGCGGCCGGGGCGGGCGTCACCGTCCACGAGGCGCCGGTCGGCGAGGTGACACGGGACCCGGCGGTGCGTACCGCGGACGGCCGTACCCTGCGCTACGACCGCGTGGTCGTCGCCGCGGGCGCCTGGACGCCGAAACTGCTGGCCCGCAGCCGGCTGCCGGTGGCGGGGCTGCGCACCAAGCACATCCAGTACAGCCTTTGCGAGGCGCCGCTGGAGGGGCTCGGGCCGTTCGTCGACGAGAACTCCGGCCTGTACGGCAGGCCCCACGAGGACGGTGGCTTCCTGCTCGGGCTGCCCTCCGACCGGTGGGGAGTCGACCCGGACGCGACGGCCCCGGACGAGGCGCTGGCGCGGCGGGTCGCCGAGAGCGCGCAGCGGGTGTTCGGTGTGCGGGTCGCCGTGGGGCGCACCGTCTCCTCCTGCGACTGCTATCACGACCCCGCGGGGCTGGAACTGCGTTCTCTCGGGCCGGGTCTGCACACATTCACCGGGGGCAGCGGTGGCGCGGCAAAGACCGTTGTCGCCGCCAGCAGGAAGGCCGCGGCGGCGCTGTTGGCCTGACTTCCGTACGCGATATCGAGGCAGTCCGCAATGAGTGCGGGCCGGGAGATCTCCCGGCCCGCACTCTTTTTTTGCGCTTGTTCAACTTCCCTGATCTACGCGCGTTCAACTTAGGTTTTCCGTTCAACTCCGCCCGCCCCGAGCGCTGTTGATTCGGCCATCCGGACCCGCGAAGATTTCACGCGGCCGCAGGAATCGCAGCGAGAGAGAGATATCAATGGCGCAGCTTCCGCATGGCTTCGGAATTACTGGTTTCGGTTACTCCTTCGGGGCGGACCAGAATGTCGAAGAAGTAGCGGGAACTTATGTCCCCGACCCGGAACGCATTGTGCGGTGGGGTTACCACACCTTTCACCGGGCTCCCGACGACATCACCACGACCGACCTCGCGGCACAGGCCGCGCGTGACGCCCTGTCCCGCACCTCGATGACCGTCGACGACATCGACCTGCTGGTGCTGGCCACCTCCGAGCACCCCGAGTACCCGCACTGGGACGGGTCGGCGGCGCTGGGCCGGGCCCTGAAGATGGAGAGCCGGCAGACCCTGCTGCTGAACGAGGGCTGTGCCTCGGGCGTCACCGGACTGGGCATCGTCGCCGGGGTCCTCGCCGTACAGCCGGAGATCAGCACCGTGCTGTTCGTCGCGGTGAACAGGGTCAGCGAGTTCCACCGCAACCGCATGACGGTCAACAACGCGGTGCACAGCGACGGCGCCGTCGCCGCGGTCCTGCGCCGCGGTCACGAGCGCAACGCCTGGCTCGCCACCGAGCAGTTCACGATCCCGGACCTGTGCGACTGGTTCCGCACCGACTACGGCGGCGCGGTGGCACCCGTGCCCCCTCAGGGCTGGTCGAGCAGCACGGCGCCGGCCGGTCATGTGCGCGTGCAGGAGCACTTCCGCAAGGACCCCGCGCGGCTGCGCGAGTTCGGGCAGGCGGCCATCACCCGCACCCTCGACGTCATCGACGGGGCCTGCAAGCGGGCCGGGGTCGGCCGCGACGAGGTGCGGCACGTCATCTACATCAACGACCCGGACGGCATCGCCGACATCGCCGAGCCGCTCGGCGTGCCGCTGGAGCGCACCAACACCGAGATCGCGAAGGCCCACGGCCACATGGGCTCCGCCGACCAGCTCACCGCGCTCGGCGAGCTGATCGAGCAGGGCGTCGTCGCCCCCGGCGACCTGGTCGCGCTGACCGGGATCTCCATCGGGATGCGCTGGTACTGCTCCCTCGTCCGAGCCTGACCCGCGTCCCACAGGAAGGCATCGCACCGTGAGCGAGAGCGAGAACCCGGCGGCGGCGCTGCGCGCGGCCGTACGGGAACGACGCATGCCGGGCCACCGCACCCGCAGGGCACTGCTGGAGAGCGGTGACCCGGCCCTGGCCCGGCAGGCCGGCCGGATCCTGAAGGACCTGGCCGTGGACGGGGAACGGCCCCGCGAGGTCGACGTGGCCGTCCTGGCCACCTGCACCGTCGGCCCGTTCGAGCCCCTGCTGCGCGCCCAGTTGGTCGGTGCCGGACTGCTGCCCGCCCTGCGCAGCGCGGACTACGGCACCTTCGGCATGGCGCTGGCCACCGGGTCGTTCACCCGCGACGGCGACCCCGGACTGGTCGCCGTGCTGCTGGACGCCGGGTACTTTCTGCCGGGCGACCTCGGCGCCGCCGAGCCGGACGTGCTGGCGAAGTACGTGGACGCCCGGCTGGAGGAACTGCGCGGACTGCTGACCGGCGCCCTGAAGCACACGGCCGCCACCGTCGTCGTGCACACCGTCCCGCTGCCCGCCCAGGTCCGCAACGGGATCATCAGTGTGCGGGCCCGAGCCCAGGTCGCCCGCTCCTGGTACCGGCTGAACGCGGGCCTCCTCGCCCTCGCCGAGGAACACGACCAGGTGGTCGCCGTGGACCTCGTCGGCGAGCTGGCCGAGGCACCGGTCCAGGCGTGCGACGTACGGCTGCACCGGTACGGCGATCTGCCCTACAGCGACGACGCGTTGCTGCTGCTGGCCCGGCTCGTGCGCCGGGTCGCCCAGGCCCGCGCGGGGCTGTCCCGCAAGGTCCTCGCCCTCGACCTGGACAACACCCTGTGGGGCGGCGTCCTCGGCGAGGCCGGGCCCCAGGGCGTCCAGGTGGGCGGCCTGTACCCGGGCAACTGCTACTCCGAACTCCAGCGCACGGTGGCCGGGCTGCGCGAGCAGGGCGTCGTGCTGGTCCTGGCCAGCAAGAACGACCGGGACCAGGTGGAGAAGGTCCTCGCCGAGCACCCGGACGTGCTGCTGCGGCCCGAGGCGTTCTCCGCGCGGATGGTCGACTGGTCGGCGAAGGCGGGCAATCTGCGCCGGGCCGCCGAGGCGCTGTCCCTGTCGACCGAGTCGTTCGTCTTCATGGACGACTCCGACTTCGAGCGTGCCCAGGTCGGTGACGAACTGCCCGAGGTCGCCGTGGTCTCCGCGGCCGGTGACCCCGCCCACCTGGTGGACTCACTGCTGCGGCACGGCTGGTTCGACGTCATGGCGCTCACCGACACCGACCGCAAGCGCCCCGAGCTGTACCGCAACCGTGCGCTGCGCGGCGACTTCTCCTCCGGGTTCGACTCCTCGGAGGACTTCCTGCGGGCGCTGGACCTCAAGGTCGAGGTGACGCCCGCGACCGAGTACACCGTCGGCCGGATCGCCCAGCTCGCCGCCCGCACCAACCAGTTCAACCTCACCGGGATCCGCTACGACGAGGCGGCCACCCGGCGGATGAGCGAGGACGCCGGGCAGCTGGTGCTGTCGGTGTCGGTCGCCGACCGCTTCGGCGACGAGGGCATCGTCGGCGCCCTGTGGGTCGAGCGCACCCCCGACGTGTGGCGGGTCCTCAACCTCGTCCTGAGCTGCCGGGTGCTCAGCCGCGGCGTGGAGCGGGCGGCCGTCGGCCGGCTCGCCGACCTGGCCGCGCGGGCCGGTGCCCGCAGCGTCGAGGGGCACTACCGGCCCTCGGACCGCAACGGCGTCGCCGCGTACTTCTGGACCGGCGCCGGATTCACCCCGGCCGCATCCCCGCAGGAGACGGAGACACAGGTCTTCACCCTCGACGCGGCCACCGCGAAGGAAATCGCACCGGAATGGATCGCACTGAACGAAAGGAATGGATCCCCGCATGAGTGAAACGGGCTCGATCGAGGAGTCGGTGAGGGAGATCATCGCCGACGTACTGGGCGCCGACCCCGCGGACATCCCCGCTGACCAGGCACTGGCCGCACTCGGCTGGGACAGCATGAATTCGATGGAAGCCCTGGTGCGCCTGGAGAAAGAGTTCTCCGTCGATCTGGACCTGCGGTCCTTTCACGCCGCCTACACCGTGACCGACATGGTCGCGCTGGTCGAGAAATTCTAAGAATTCAGGGAGGGACCAATTGCGGCACCAGGAAGTCGAAGTCCTCGCCATCGGCGCAGGGCCGGCCAACCTCGCGCTCGGCATAGCGCTGGAGGAGCTCGCCCCCAAGGAGCTCGCGGCGGGCACACTGATCATCGAGCAGCACGACGACACCGTGTGGCAGCGCGGCATGCTGCTGCCGTGGACCCAGAGCCAGGTCTCGTTCCTCAAGGACCTGGTGACGCTGCGCAATCCGCGCAGTGAGTTCTCCTTCGTCAACTACCTCCACTCCATCGGCAGGCTCGACGAGTTCATCAACCTCGGCACGTTCACGCCGTACCGCTCGGAGATCTCCGGGTACCTCCAGTGGGTGGCCTCCTCGCTGCGCGAGGTGCAGGTCGAGTACGGGCGGCGCTGTGTGTCGATCGAGCCCGGCCCGTCCCGGGGCGGCGAGGTCGACCACTGGCTGGCGCGCACCGCCGACGGCGCCGTGATCTCCAGCCGCAACCTGGTGATCGGCGCGGGCCGGGACGCGTTCGTACCCGCCGAGCTCACCGCGCTCCCCGAGCGCCGCGTCATCCACAGCACCCGGTACTCGCACCGTATCGAGGCACTCGACCCGGGTGAGGTGCGCCGGATCGTGGTGATCGGGGGCGCGCAGAGCGCCGCCGAGCTGCTGTGGGCCGCCTACCAGCGGTTCCCCGAGGCGCAGTGCACGATGCTGATGCGCTCGATCGGCCTGAACGCCTACCAGACCAGCAAGTTCACCAACGAGCTGTTCTACCCGTCCTTCATCGACGACTTCTACGCCACCCGCGCCGAGACCCGCCGCCAGGTCCTCCGCGAGATGCACGTCACCAACTACGCCGGGCTCGCCCCGAACATGCTGGAGACGCTCTACCGCGAGATGTACCAGGAGCGCCTCCAGGGCACCGAGCGGCTGCGCATGCTCACCCTGACCGACCTGGCGGGCGCCCGCATGGACGGCGACGAGGTCGTCCTCGACACCGTCGACCGCAAGTCCGGCGAGCGCACCGAACTGCGCTGCGACGTCGTGCTGCTCGGCACCGGCTTCGTACGGGACATGCCCGCCATGGTGCGCGAGCTGGCCGTCACGACCGGCGCCGGCGAGGCGACCGTCGACCGCAACTACCGCATGCGGCTGCCCGGTTCGTACACCGCCAACTGCTACCTCCAGGGCGTCAACGAAGCCACCCACGGCATCGCCGACTCCCTGCTCAGCGTGCTCGCCAGTCGCTCCCAGGACATCGTGACCGACCTGCTGGCCCGCCGCGGCGCCGCGTCCGACGAGGCCCTGCTCGCCAAGGCCCTGTGACCGGGGCCCCGCCGAACCCGTCAGCGCACCCAGCGGCAGAGGAGACACACGTGACTCCACCCACGCGTAAACGCGCGGGCTTCCTGCGGCGGTGGCTAGGCCACGTCGCAGAGGGCCAGCCCGGCCCTGTTCAGGACGTTCGTCGCGCCGACGTGGTCCGCGTTCGCCGCGAACCCGCACGCCGTGCACTGGAACTTCGCTTGGGTGACACGGTTCTCCTTCGCGATGTGCCCGCAGGACGGGCACGTGCGGGAGGTGTTGCGGGGATCCACGGCGATAACGGTCCGACCGGCGCTTTCAGCCTTGTTGGCGAGGATCGCGAGGAACAACCCCCAACCCGCGTCGAGGATGCTGCGGTTGAGCCCGGCCTTGGCGGCGGCCCCGTTCGGGAGGAACGCGCCGTCGCCTGCGGGGGCGGGCTTGGGTGCGCGGGTCATGCCCGCCGTGTTCAGACGCTCGTGCGCAATGACGTCGTGGTCGCGCACGAGGGTGAGCGCGCTCTTGTGCGCGTGGTCCAGGCGCTGCCGCCGGATCTTGGCGTGCAGCTTGGCGACCTTCCGCGCGGCGGCCCGGTGGTGTTTGGTGCGCTGCCGCGTCCGCTTGGGGAACGTCGCGAGGTGCCGCTGTGCTTCGGCGAGTTCGTCGGTCATCTCTTGGAGGAAGCGCGGGTTGGCGACGTGTTCGCCGTCGGAGGTGGTCAGAAAGCGGGTGACGCCCATGTCGATGCCGACCACCGCGCCGGTGAGCGGAAGCGGCTCGGCGGGGATCTCGTCGCAGGAGAGGACGACGTACCAGCGGTTTCCTTCGCGCTTGACCGTGATCGTCTTGACGCGCCCCTGGACGGCGCGGTGCTGGTGCACGCGGATGTGCCCGATGCCCTGGAGGCGGACACGGGTGACGGTGTCGTGGGGGGTGGAGTCCCAGCGGCAGCCGTCGCCGTCCTTCGGGAAGGTCACGGTGTCGAAGTGCCCGACGCCCTTGAACCTGGGGTAGCCCGGCGTGAGACCGGCCTTGACCCGGCGGAAGAACGCGGCGAATGCCTTGTCGAGGCGGCGCAGGGTGGCCTGCTGGGAGGAGAACGACCAGCGGCCCTGGCGCTCGGGGTCGAACGCGCGGATCTCCTTGAGCTGCGCGGACTGGTCACCATAACGGACGGTGGTCTTCGAGGTGTGCCGCCAGGCGTCCCGGCGCTCCTGGAGGGCGGCGCTGTACAGCGAGCAGTGGTCCCGCAGCATCTCGCCCAGCCCGGCCGTCTGACTGGCCGTGGGGCGCAGGAGGAACTTGTACGCGCGGATCACCGCTCACGCCTCCGCTCGGCGCGGAGTCCTTCAGCGAGCAGCACGCAGGCGGCGGCGTTGATCGAGATGCCTACGCGATCGGCGTATGCCTCGATCTGCCGCTTCAAGTCCGGTGAGACGCGTAGGTTCAGCGACTCCCGGCGATCACCTCTCGCCACAACCAAGATGCTACCACTTTGTGATGCGCTGCAGCCCCGTGCACACCGTCAAGGTCAGAGCGGCGCTGAGAAGCAATTTCCCCACCGGCTAAAGCCGGTGGTCCCCTTGCTAGGAGATCTGATGGAAATCCGAGAGCTCGACCGGGACAACCTCGCACCGGACAACGGACTGCGCGCGCAGCGCCTGTTCCCCTGGCCGGCCCTGAACGCGCCCTTCGAGGGCTCCTGGTGCGTCGTGCCCCCGGGCGCGGCCTCCGGCCCGCACAGCCACCACGAGTACGAGGTCTGGATCGCGATGACCGGGGAGGCGGCGATCCTCAGCGAGGGGAAGAAGGTGCCGTTCATCGCCGGTGACGTCGTCCACTTCCGCCCCGGCACCCGCCACCAGGTCGTCAACGACTCCGACGCCGACTTCCAGATGTACGCGGTCTGGTGGGACGCCGAGCTGGCGGAGAAGTTCTCCGTCCGACACCGGGAGGAGACGGCATGAGCGGGCGCAGCCGGCGCCGCGCCGTCGTCGTCGCGGCGACCCCCACCCCCAACGGGGACCTGCACATCGGTCACATGGCCGGCCCGTATCTCGCGGGCGACGTCTACAGCCGCTACCTGGCGGCCGACGGCCGGGACGTGATCTACACGACCTGCACCGACGACAGCCAGACCTACGTCACCACCACGGCCCGCCGACTCGGCGTGTCCGCCGAGCAGTTGTGCGCCGAGTCCACCGCGAAGATCGAACGGAGCATCTCCGCGATGGGCCTGTCGATGGAAGGGCTGCCGCCCATCGACGACCGCTACCGCGCCACGGTCCTGGAGTTCTTCACCCGCCTGCACGAGACGGACCGGCTGCGCGAGCGGACCGTACGGCTGCCGTACGCGCAGGAGTCCGGCCGGTATCTGTACGACGGCCTGATGACCGGCAGCTGCCCGGTCTGCCTGACCGGCAGCGCGGGAGGCGTCTGCGAGGGCTGCGGGCACCCCAACAACGCCGACGAGCTGCTCGGCGCGCGCTCGGTGCTGGAGCCGGACTCGCCGGTGACCACCCGCGAGGTCACCATCCTGGTGCTGCCCATGGAGGAGTACCGCGAGCGGCTGACCTCCTACTTCGCCGAGCGCCTCGGACGCTGGCGGCCGCACGCCGCCCAACTGGTACGCGAGTTGCTGGCCCGGCCGCTGCCGGAGATACCGGTGACGGTGCCCGGCGACTGGGGCATCGCGGCGCCCTTCCCCGAGACACCGGGGCAGATCCTCTACCCGTGGGTGGAGGCCATGCCGGCCGTCATGTACAGCACCTGGTGGTCCGCGGACCGGCGCGGCGAGCGCACCGAGGCCGTCGACGACCTCTGGCGGGCCGGCAGCGGGACGGAGCTCGTGTACTTCCACGGGTTCGACAACGTCTACCACTGGGGTCTGCTCGACCTCGTGCTGCTCATGGCGCACGGCGACCGCTATGTGCTGCCCGAGGCCAACATCAGCAACGAGTTCTACGACCTGGAGGGCGAGAAGTTCTCCACCAGCCGCAACCACCTGATCTGGTCCGCGGACCTGCTGGCGGAGGTGCCGAGGGACCTCGTGCGCTTCTATCTGGCGCTGACCGCACCGGAGTTCCAGCGCACCGACTTCAGCACCGCCGCCCTCACCGAGGTGACCGAGCGACGGCTGATCGGGCCGTGGAACCGGCTGGCCGAGGCGCTGCACGCGCTCGCTCCGGCCGGTGCGGGGAGCCCGCTGCCGACCACCGCCACGGGCCGGGACCGGGCGGCCGGGATCATCGAGCGGTTCCGGCTCACCTATGAGCTGGACGGCTTCAACCTGGGCCGGAGCGCCGAGAACGTCGTCGCGGCCCTCGACCGGCTGGCGGCTGCGGCCCGGGAGCCGCGCGAGCGGGACGACGCGCTCGGCACCGGGGACCTGCTGCTGCAGGTGCGGGCGCTGCTGGCCTGCGCCGCCCCGCTGCTCATCGACGCCGCCGCCGAGGCGACGGCCGCGGGCGTGGACCTGGCGCTGGACGCCGAACAGCCCGAGAAGATCACCCCGTTCGCCCTGCCCCGGCTGCCGCGGGCCGCCCGGGCCGGCGCCGCACGCACGGAGGTGGCGGCATGAAGCTGCTCACGCTGGAGACGGTGCAGTACCTGAACTACTACCACGGCCGCTACGGGCAGGTGGAGGACCTGGGCGTCGACCTCTACGTGCTCAACGGGGAGGGCACGGACGACTTCTGGCGGGCGGACCGCTATCGCACGGCGGGCTCCCGGAAGATCGACGACATCGTCGACCGGGCCCGCGCATGGCATGCGGAGGAACGTTTCGACGGGGTGATCACCTTCTCCGAGTCCTCCGTCATCACCGTTGCCGCGGTCGCCGAGGCGCTGGGCCTGCCGGGCATCGGGGTGCCGGCCGCCGTGTGCAGCAGGAACAAGTACCTGATGCGCCAGGCCTACGAGCGGGCGGGCGCCCCGATCCCCTCGTACCGGCTGGTGGAGAGCCTGGACGAAGCGCTCGGGGCGGCGGCCGACTTCGGCTACCCGGTCATCCTGAAGCCGACCCTGGGCGCCGGCAGTCACTTCGTCTTCCGGGTCGACGGCCCCGAGGAGATGGCGCTGCGGCACGCCCAGGCCGCCGAGGGCATCCGTGACCTGTTCTGGGTCAACTCCGAGGCCGAGGGCGTGGACCTCGGCCCGAACGGACTGCTGGTCGAGTCCTTCCTGGACGGCCGAGAGTTCCTGATGGAGGCCGTCGTCTGGGACGACGAGGTCTACCTCGGCTCGATCGTGGACCGCATCACCGCCGAGGGCGGCACCTTCGACGACGACGTCCACCACGCGCCGACCTCGCTCGGCCCCGAGGACATCGAGAAGGTGCACCGGGCGGTGCGCGCCGGTGCCCACGCCCAGGGACTGCGGCGCAGCGTCATGCACGCCGAGGTCAGGTTCCACGACGGCGAGCCGCACCTGCTGGAGATCGCCGCCCGGGTCGGCGGCGGCGGCCTCGACCTCATCGCCCGCAAGACCGCCGACCACGACCCGATCAAGGCGGTGGTGGACATCGGGCTCGGAGTGCGCCCCGATGTACGGCACTTCACGCCGACCGGCGTCCACATCACCGCGATGTGCCTGATCAGCGAGGCGGGCGTGGTCGAGAAGGTCGACGTGCCGGCGGAGGTCGCCGAGTCCGACAAGGTCTTCCTGCTCAAGATCACGGCCCGGCCGGGCGACGTCATCCGCCGGCCTCCGGACGGCAACACGATCCTCGGCTTCCTGGGGACGACCGGCACCTCCCAGGAGGACGCGTTCCGCACGATGAACGACTTCGCCTCCCGGATCGAGGTGACGTTCCGGCAGCAGACGCCGGCGCTCACCGACGCCGCCACGGCCTCCTGACCTCGCACCGCCCGACCCCTCCCGCCCCCTTTCCGCGCAAGGAGAATCGACAGTGCAGCAAGACACCTCGTCCGCACGCCGGAACACCGCGGCCCCGGGCGGCCGCCCGGTCCGGACGGTGCGGCCCCGGCGCTATCTGATGTGCTCGCCGGTCCACTTCGACGTCGTCTACTCCATCAACCCCTGGATGGAGCCGGAGAAGCCCACCGACGCCGCGCTGGCCGTCGCCCAGTGGGAGCGGCTGCGCAGCCTCTACCTGGGCCTCGGCCACGAGGTCGAGCTGATCGAACCGGTCGCGGGACTGCCCGACATGGTCTTCGCGGCCAACGGCGCCACCGTCGTCGACGGCCGTGTGCTGGCCGCCCGGTTCCGCCACGAACAGCGCGCCGCCGAGGGCCCGGCCTACGCCGACTGGTTCCGTGCGCGCGGTTACGACGTCCACGACGCCTTCCACGTCAACGAGGGCGAGGGCGACTACCTCGTCACCGGCGACCGGATCCTCGCCGGCACCGGCTTCCGCACCGACCGGCGCTCGCACGCCGAGGCGGAGCACTTCCTCGGCCTGCCGGTGGTGACCCTGGACCTCGTCGACCCGCGCTTCTACCACCTCGACACCGCGCTGGCCGTCCTCGACCACGAGGAGATCATGTACTACCCGGCGGCCTTCACCGCCGAGAGCCGGGCGACCCTGCGCGAGCTGTACCCGGACGCGATCGAGGCGACCGAGGACGACGCGGCGGTGTTCGGCCTGAACGCCGTCTCGGACGGCCGGCACGTGCTGCTGCCCGAGCAGGCCACCCACCTCATCGACGCGCTGTGGGCGCGCGGCTTCGTGCCGATCGGCGTGGACCTGTCCGAGCTGCTCAAGTCCGGCGGCAGCTCCAAGTGCTGCACCCTCGAGATCCGCGACACGGAGCCGGAGGCCGGCACGTGATCAATTACGACGGACGCAGGTTCCGCCCCGCCGAGGCGGACGCCCAAGGCCGCACGGCCCTCTACCGGCAGGAGGGCGACCTGCTGTGGGGCACCTTCTCCGGCGGCAGGGCCCGGCGCGGCTCGCTGACCGGGGTGTGCGCCCCCGACGGCTCGCTGGACTTCGCCTACTCCATGGTCCTGGACGACGGCGAGGTCGTGTCCGGCCACTGCCGCAGCACCCCCGAGCTCCGCGAGGACGGCGGCATCGATCTGCGCGAGGAGTGGGAGCGCTTCGGCGCCCACGCCGCGAAGGGCGTCTCGTATCTGAAGGAGGTCAAGTGATGTCGTCGTCGACGGCCCCGTCGCCCACCCCCAGGAAGGGTGGCACGGTGACCTGGGCGTGCGCGCCCGGGTTCCCGCCCGCGGTGATCTTCCCCTTCACGCCCGCCGAGCGGATGGGGACCCGGAACATCTACGAGTTCCAGATGCTGATGTACCGGCCGCTGTACTACTTCGGCAGCCAGGGCACCCCGGACGTGGACTACGACCAGAGCATCGGCGAGCCCCCGCGGTGGAGCGAGGACGGCTTGACCGTCACCGTGAAGGTCAAGCCGTGGAAGTGGTCCAACGGCGAGACGCTGTGCGCGGACAACGTCCTGTTCTGGGTCAACCTGATGAAGGTCAAGGGCGACCGGTACGGCGAGTACGTCCCCGGCTACTTCCCGGACAACCTGACCTCCTACGGCAAACTCGCCGAGGACACCGTCTACTTCACCTTCGACAAGGCCTACTCGAAGAAGTGGGTGCTGATGAACCAGCTCAGCACCATCACCCCGCTGCCCAGGGCCTGGGACCGCACCGCGGAGGGGCCCGCGAACGCATCCGGCGGCGTCGCCGACGTACCCGCCGTCTACGACTACCTGATGGCGGAGCAGGGCGACATCATCGACGAGGGCAACGCGCACCGCACCCGATGGGCCGACAGCCCCGTGTGGAGCGTGGTCAGCGGACCGTGGCGGCTGAAGAGCTACACGCTTCAGGGCCTGGTCACCTTCGTCCCCAACGAGCACTACTCCGGGCCCAACAAGCCCTACCTGGACGAGTTCCGCCAGGTGCCGACGTTCTCGGACGACGAAGAGTACGAGATGCTCAAGGCCGGCCCGCACGCCGAGGGCGGCATCCAGGTCGGCTACCTGCCGCTGAGCTTCGCCTCGGAGCCGGCCACCGACCCCACCGTGGGCGGACCCAACCCGCTGGCGGACACCTACACGCTGGTGCCGCAGGTCGCCTTCTGCATCCGCTACTTCTGCCTCAACTACAACAACCCCACGGTGGCCGCGAAGATCTTCCGGCAGACCTACTTCCGGCAGGCCCTCCAGAGCACCCTCGACCAGGACTCCGCCGTACGCGACATCTACCAGGGCTACGCCTACCGGCAGAACGGCCCCGTGCCGATGGTCCCGGCGACCGACCTCGTCTCCCCGCGCCAGCGCGACGGGGCCTGGCCGCTGCCCTTCGACGTCGACCGGGCCCGTGAGCTGCTCGCGGCCAACGGCTGGGACACCACCACCACTCCGGCCGTCTGCGTGAACCCCGGCACCGGGCCCGGCCAGGCCGGCGAGGGCATACCCGCCGGCACCAAGCTGAGCTTCTCGCTGCGCTACGTGGAGGGGCGCCCGGCGCTGACCCGGCTGATGGAGAAGTACCGCAAGGACGCCGCGGCCGCCGGAATCGAGCTGCGGATGGAGGAGGTGTACGGCTCGGTGCTCGTCGCCGAGGACGCGCCCTGCGCCGCGGGACCGGACTGCCTGTGGGAGATGACCTGCTGGAACGGCGGCTGGGCCTACCACTACCCGAGCGGCGAGATCCTGTTCCAGACCGGCGCCGGCGGCAACTTCGGGCACTACAGCGACCCGCGGGCCGACCGGCTCATCGAGGCGTCCGTCACCTCCGACGACCTGGAGGCGCTCTACACCTACCAGGACTTCATCGCCGAGCAGGTGCCGGTCATCTTCACGCCGAACTTCCCCATCCGGCTCTTCGAAGTCGCCAACAACCTCGGCGGATTCGGGCCCGTGAACCCGTTCGGGATGATCAACCCCGAGAACTGGTACTACCGCGAGGACGCGTGACGTGAATCTGTCCGCGACTCCCGTGGCGCCCCTGGGCTCCCATGCGCTGCTGATGTTCCTGCTCCAGGTGGCGGTCCTGCTCGGCACCGCCGTACTCCTGGGCCGGCTCGCACAGCGGCTCGGGCTGCCCTCCATCGTCGGCGAACTCTGCGCGGGCGTGGTGCTGGGGCCGTCACTGCTCACCCCGCTGGCCCCCGCCTTCTCGGCCTGGCTGCTGCCCCAGCAGCCGGAGTCCATCCACCTGCTCGACGCGGCGGGCCAGCTCGGGGTGCTGCTGCTGGTGGGCATCACCGGCATGAACATCGACCTCGGGCTCGTCCGCCGCAAGGGCAGGGCCGCCGTCCTGGTCAGTACCGGCGGCCTCGTGGTGCCGTTCGCCGGCGGGGTCGCCGTCGCCCTGGCGATCCCGGCCGCCCTGCTCGTCGACGGCGTCGACCGCACCGTCTTCGCCCTGTTCGCCGGTGTCGCGCTGTGCGTCAGCGCGCTGCCGGTCATCGCCAAGACCCTGCTCGACATGGGGCTGCTGCACCGCAACATCGGGCAGCTCATCGTCGGCGCGTCCGTGGTGGACGACATCGCGGGCTGGCTGCTGCTGTCCGTCGTCTCCGCGATGGCCACCACCGGCGTGCACGGCCCGGACGTCGCCTGGTCCGTGGTGAACCTGATCGCGATGCTCGCCTGCGCCTGGTTCGTGGGCCGGCCGCTGGTCCGCCGTCTGCTGCGGTGGGCCGCCCGGGCCGGCAACGGCGAGTCGGTGCCCGCCGTGTGCACCGTGCTGATCGTCCTGGGGGCCGTGGCAAGCCACGCGCTGCGCATGGAGGCGATCATCGGTGCCTTCATCGTCGGTGTCCTGATCGGCTCGTCCGGGGAACTGGACCGGGAGCGGCTCGCCCCGCTGCGGATCATGGCCGTCACCGTCCTCGCCCCGCTGTTCTTCGCGACCGCCGGGCTGCGGATCGACCTGACCGCCATGGCCCGCCCCGAGGTCGCCCTCTCCGCCGTGCTGGTGCTGACGGTCGCGATCGTCGGCAAGTTCGCCGGGGCGTACGCGGGGGCCAGGGCCGGCCGGCTCGGCCACTGGGAGGCGCTCGCGCTCGGCGCCGGGATGAACTCCCGCGGGGTGATCGAGGTGATCATCGCGATGGTCGGCCTGCGGCTCGGGATCCTGACCACCGAGATGTACACGATCATCGTCCTGGTCGCGATCGTGACCTCCGTGATGGCCGCGCCCCTGCTGCGCATGTCCGTGGGGCGCATGCCCGTCACCCGCGAGGAACGGGTCCGCGAGCGCGTCATGGCCGGTGGCCCCGCGCCGGAGTCGAATTCCTGACGCATACGCACTGAATTTCCGCCGCTCCGGATTTCCCCCGGTGAACCGGCACTAACGTGAGGCCGACCCGTCCACCTGTGCGCGCTCGGCCACCCTCAACTCCTCGAAAGGCAAGGTGACATGAGAGAAGTGCAGAAGGCGACGGGAGAGCGGCCGCTGCTGCTCGTGGTGGCCACGGGCATGCGGACGTACCGCGAGTATCTGCTGCGCTCCATTCGCGGCGAGTTCGACATCCATCTCTTCCATGTGGACGAACCCACCTGGGAGAAGGAGTACATCTCCGGCTGGACGGTCCTGCCCAGCACCCTGGACGGCCCGGCGATGGCCCGCGCGGCCCGGGAACTGCACGCCGCGACGCCCGTCGCCGGTGTCCTGTGCTGGGACGAGGGACGCATCCACGCCGCCGCCTACGTCGCCGAGGCCCTCGGCCTGCGCAACGGCGAACCGGACGTGATCTGGCGGCTGCGCGACAAGGGCCAGACCAGGGCCGCCCTGGACGAGGCCGGCGTCGCCCAGCCCCGCTCCGTCGCGGTCAAGACGCTCGACGAGGCGCTGGCCGCCGCCGACCGCGTCGGCTACCCCGCGATCCTCAAGCCGCGCGGCCTCGGCGCCAGCCTCGGCGTCGTACGCGTCGATGACGCCGGCGAACTCGCGGAGAGGTTCCCCTTCACCGCCGGGATGAAGGGCCCCGACCCGGAGCCGCTGCTCTACAGCACCGATCAGCCGGTCCTCGTCGAGGAGTTGGTGACCGGCGAGGAGATCAGCGTCGACGCGGTCGTCCAGGACGGCAAGGTGGTACCGCTGTTCATCGGCCGCAAGGTCGTGGGCTATCCGCCGTACGCGGAGGAGATCGGCCACTTCGTCGACGCGGACGACCCGTTGCTCACCGACCCGCCGCTGCTGGACGCCCTCCAGGACACCCACACCGCGCTGGGCTTCCGGGACGGCTGGACGCACAGCGAGTTCATGCTGACCGCCGCCGGCCCGCGGCTGATCGAGGTCAACGGCAGGCTCGGCGGCGACATGATCCCCTACCTGGGCATGCTGGCCACGGGCATCGACCCGGGGCTCGCCGCGGCGCGCGTCGCCTGCGGCATCACGCCCGGCACCACCCCGGCCCACCGGCGGGTCGCGGGCATCCGCTTCTTCTACGTCGAGCACGACGACACCCGTATCGAGTCCGTCTCGTTCCACGAGGCGGGTCTGCCCGCCGCGCTCGAACAACTGGTGCCGGTGGCCAGGGCCGGTGCCGTCGTGTCCCCGCCGCCCAAGGGCACGGTCTGGGGGCGGATCGCCTTCGCCATCGCCACCGGCGGCGCCGTCGAGGAGTGCGGCGCGGCACTGGACGCCGCCGAGGCGGCACTGCACGTGCGCAGCGGTCAGGACGCCACCCATGCGAGAGAAGAGTGAACGTGCATGGCAACTGAGGAGAAGAAGGACGACAACGTGGCGATCTGGGCCACGTTCCGGGATTCGTCGGCGGCGGTGAAGACCATCCTCGCGGGCGTGCTGCTGAGCAAGCTCGGCGGATTCCTCAACGTCTTCATCGTGCTGTACCTGACCTACCGCGGTTACTCCGAGAGCGAGGCGTCCTACGCGCTGGGCGCCTACGGAGCGGGCGGCGTGGCGGGTGTGCTGCTCGGCGGCACCCTCGCGGACCGGCTCGGGGCCCGCAACGCGACGATCCTGGGTATGGCCGGCACCGCCGTGCTCACCGCGGCGCTGCTCTACCTGCCGAACTATCCGACGCTCGTCGTGGCGGTCGTCCTGGCCAGCCTCATGACCCAGCTCTACCGGCCGGCCGCCGCCGCGCTGCTCTCCGAACTCACCTCGGGCAGCAGCCAGGTCGTCGTCTTCGGCATGTACCGCTGGTGCCTGAACGTGGGCGCGATGGCGGCGCCCATGGTCGGCCTCGGGCTCTACCACCTCGACGGGGAGAGCTACACCCTGCTGTTCTGGGGCGAGGCGGTGATCGCGCTGGCCTACGCCGTCGTCGCGGCCGCCGTCCTGCCGCGCCGGGCCGTGCAGGGCACCGCTCAGGCGACCCCTGCCGAGGAGGAGAGCGGTACGGCGGGCGGCTACCGGGCGATGCTCCGCGACCGCCGGTACGTGCTCTATCTGGCGGCCACCCTGTTCAACGCGATCATCTACGTGCAGTACCTGTCGACGCTGCCGCTGGACGTCGAGGCCCATGACCTCGACCTGTTCTGGTACACGGCCGCGGTCTCCCTCAACGGCTTCATGGTGATCGCCTTCGAACTGCCGCTCACCAAGGTGACCGGGCAGTGGCGCACCAGGCTCGTCGTGGGCCTGTCCTTCGGACTGGTCGGCCTGGGCGTGGCCCTGTACGGCATGCCCATGGGCGCGGCCGTGATCATCGGCGCGACGCTGGTGTGGACCCTCGGCGAGATCATCGGCGGTCCCGCGGTGTTCGCCCACCCGGCGACGGCGGGCCCCGCGCACCTGCGCAGCCGGTACATCGGAGCCTTCCAGTTCATGCACGCGCTCGGCACGGCCATCGGCCCTGTCCTGGGCGGTCTGCTGTTCGTGCGGCTCGGCCACGACGTGTGGCCGCTGCTCGGTGTGATCGGGCTGGCCGCGGCGGGGCTGGGTGTCGCCGCGATCCGTACCCCGGCTCCGGAGCAGAGCGAGCCGACCGGCGAACCGGCCGCGCAGCCGGCCGACGCATAGCGGATTCCCCCCACACGAAACGGCCGCCGTCCCCGCGAGGGGCGGCGGCCGTCGTGCTGCCGTCGGTGCCGGTCAGCCGAGGGCGAGGCTCCGGGCGAACTCCTGGAGCGCCGGGCCCGGTACGGGGACCACGGAGGTCTGGTAGCCGGCGATCATCGGCGGCACCACGTCCTCGTACTTCCGCAGCCAGACGTCGGTGGCGTAGACGGACTGGGACAGCTCCACGCGCTCCTGTTCGGAGCGGAAGGCGCGCAGCAGGTAGTAGCCGTCCTCGTCGTTGAGGGAGGGGCCGCCCGCGAGCACGGTGATCCCGCACTCGCGCATGAGCGGCACCGTGCCCTCCTCGCTGATGCGGTGGAACTCCGGCCTGAGGCCCGGCTTCACGGTGAACAGCCGGATCTCCAGCAGCCATGGTGCGTCGGCGCCGCTCATGTCGTCTCCTTCGCTTCTCACTTGACCCGGACTCCGGCCTTCCAGACCCCGGTGATGTGCTCGGGCTGCGCGATGACCTCGATGTCCACGAGCGGGTCCTCGTCGAGGACCAGGACGTCGGAGTCGTATCCCTCGCGCAGCTGACCGGAGAGCGGTGCCTGCGGTCCGAGGGTGGAGGGGCCGATCGCGGTGCCGGACTCGATGGCGTCCAGCGGGGTCAGGCCGCACTTCACCAGCAGGGGCAGCTCCCGGCCGTTGCGGCCCCAGGAGTCGGGCATCTCGGTGCCGGTGAGCGCCACGTCGGTGCCTGCCGCGATCGTCACGCCCTGCTCGCGGGCGATGGCGACGGCCTCCGCGTGCCGGCCGGCCGTGGCCTGGAGCTTCTTCAATGCGTACGCCGGCAGCATGTGACCGTTGTCGAGGAGTTCCTGGAAGATCGTGCGGGTGGTGACGAGGATGGCGCCGCACTCGCGCATGGCCACGGCGGCCTCTTCGTCGATGTAGGTGCCGTGCTCGATGGTTTTCACCCCGGCCTCCAGCGAGGCCATGATGCCGGGCTTGCCGTGGCAGTGCGCGGCGACGATCCGGTCCGCCATCCCGGCGACCTCCACGATCGCGCGCAGCTCCGCGTTCGTGAACTGCTGGTGGATGGGGTGGTCGACCTCGGACAGCACACCGCCGGAGGCGCAGACCTTGATGAGTTTGGCGTTGCGGCGCAGCTGTTCGCGCGCGGCGCGGGCGCACTCGGCGGGCCCGTCGGCCAGCCGCAGCTCACCGCCGAGGTGCCCGAAGTCCTCCACCCACGACGTCGGATAGCTGTGCAGGTCGGCGTGGCCGCCGGTGGTGGAGAGCGTGGTGCCGGCCGGGTAGATCGAGGGGCCCTGCACGGTGCCCTCTTCGATGGCGCGGACGAGATGGATGCCGAGTCCGCCGGTCTCGCGCACCGAGGTGACTCCGGCGTTCAGCGCGTTGCGCAGGTCGGTGGTGATCCGGGCCGCCCGCAGGGCGATCGGTTCCTGGGGCAGCAGTGAGAGGTCGGCCGACCGCAGCCCCATGAAGTGCCCGTGACAGTCCCACAGTCCGGGCATCACGGTGCGGGCGCGGACGGTCTCCGCCTCCGGTGTGTCGGGGGCCTCGGCGAGAGGGCCGGCGTAACCGATGGCCTCCTCGTCGAATATGACGCAGCCGTTCTGAATCGGCTGGCCACGGCCGGGAATTAATTGTTCCGCTTCGATTCGCTGCAACATGCAAGGAGCAAATCAAAGTGGTGTTCCGGCGACAACAGGTGTTCGGGCGGGCCAAGTTGTCGCCTGCGGCCGTGCCGAATTCAGGGTGTCAGAACGGTCTGCGCGGCCTGGGAATTGCCGGCCTGTTGCGCGGCCCGGTGCCGGAACACATGGCGATATGTCTGCGGGGACACGGTGGTGACCCGGCCGAAGTGATAGCGGAGATTGGCGGCCGTACCGAACCCGGTGCTGCGCGCGATCTGTTCCACCGGCTCGTCCGTGGTCTCCAGCAGCTCCTGCGCGAGACGGACCCGCTGCTGGAGCAGCCACTGGAGCGGAGTGATGCCGAGCCGGTCCCGGAACCGCCGGGCGAAGGTGCGCTCGCCCAGGTGCGCGGCGCGTGCGAGCTGCGGCACGGTCAGCGGCTCGTGCAGCCGCTCCTGTGCCCATTGCAGGACCGGCGCGAGATCGTCGCTCGTCTCCGCCCGCACCACCGGCTTGGTGTACTGCGACTGGCCGCCCTCGCGGTGCGGCGGTACGACCATCCGGCGGGCCACCTCGTTGGCGACGGCCGCGCCGTGGTCCTGACGCACCAGGTGCAGACACAGGTCGATGGCCGAGCCGGTGCCGGCCGAGGTGAGGATGTCACCCTCGTCGGTGTAGAGCGCGGAGGGGACGAAGTCGACCTCGGGGAAGCGGTGGGCGAAGTCCCCGGCGTTCATCCAGTGCGTGGTCGCCGTGCGGCCCGTCAGCAGCCCCGCCGCGGCCAGGACGTAGGCGCCGGTGCAGATCGAGACGATCCGTCTGCCCTTGGCGTGCGCCTCGCGCAGCACCTCGACGAGCCGCGCGGGCGGGTCGAGCTGGACCGGCCGGGCGCACGCCGTGACGAGGATGGTGTCGGCGTCGAGCAGGTCGTCGAAGCCGTAGGGGGTGTGCACGGCCAGGCCGGTCGCGGTGCGCAGCGGACCGGAGGAGTCCCCGCACATGCGCAACTCGTACCAGGGGTCGATGAGATCGGAGCGGTCGGTCCCGAACACCTCGCAGGGAACGGCCAGTTCGAACGTCGGTGTGGCATCCGTAATGGCGAGCGCGATCACGTGGGGACGCATGTCGGTAATTTAGCGCACGATGTCAAAACTGCCGATGGTGCCGGTGAGAGCCCGCGGGCGATGCTGGCCGGCATGAGCGAAGCCAAGACAGAACCCTCCGGGGGAACCCTCAGCGCGGTCCAGGGCACCGCGATGTATGTGGGCGCCGTGCTCGGCACCGGTGTCATCGCCCTGCCCGCACTCGCCGCCGAGGCGGCCGGCCCCGCGTCACTGCTCGCCTGGCTGGCCCTGGTCGTCCTGTCGGCCCCCCTGGCCGCTGCCTTCGCCGCTCTGGGAGCCCGCTACCCGGACGCCGGCGGCGTCTCCACCTACGCCATGAAGGCGTTCGGCGAGCGTGCCTCCGCCGTGGTCGGCTGGTGCTTCTACCTCGCCGTGCCGCCCGGCGCCGCCGCGGCGGCGCTCTTCGGCGGCGCCTACGTCTCCTCCGCGGTGGGCGGCGGCACCACCACCACGACCGTGACCGCCGTCGGCCTGATGGTGGTCGTCACCGCCGCCAACTCGCTGGGCCTGCGTGTGACCGGGCGGTTCCAGTTCATGCTGGCCGGCCTGCTCGTCACGTTGCTGCTGATCGCGGTCGCGCTGTCGCTGCCGAAGGCGGACACGGCCAACCTCGAACCGTTCGCCCCGCACGGCTGGTCCGCGGTGCTGCCGGCGGCCGCGCTGCTGGTGTGGAGCTTCGCGGGCTGGGAGGCGATCACACACCTGGCGGGCGAGTTCAAGCGCCCGGCGCGGGACCTGCCCCGGGCCACCTACTCGGCCGTCGTGATCGTGGGCGGGCTGTACCTGCTGGTGGCCTTCGCCGTCATCGTCGTCCTCGGCGCCAAGGCCGCGGAGTCCGACGCGCCGCTCGGCGACCTGATGGCCGCGGGCCTGGGCGGCGACGCCCGCTACCTCGCCGCGGGCGCGGCACTGCTGCTCACCACGGGCGCCATGAACGCCTACTACGCCGGTGCCGCCAACCTCGGTGCCGCCCTCGCCCGGGACGGCGCGCTGCCCGCGTGGATGTCCCGGGGCAGCGTCGCCGGCGAGGTGCCGCGGCGCAGCCTCGCGGTGGTGTCCGGCCTGTCCTTCCTGGCCCTGTTCGCCGTGGTGGCCTCCGGCCTCGGCACCGAACCGCTCGTCCTGCTCACCACCGGCTCGTTCGTCGCCGTCTACGCGATCGGTGTCGCCGCCGCGGTGAAGCTGCTCCCGAAGGGCACCAAGGGCCGCGCCTCCGCACTGGGCGCGTGCGTCGCCGTCACCGCACTGCTGATCATGGCCGGTCTCTATCTGCTCTGGCCGCTGGCCGTCGCCGGCGCCGCCCTGCTCTACCTGCGGCTGAACCGGCGCCGCCGGGCCGGCGAGCAGGCGCGGGCCGCCGTGCCCGCGACACCGCCGCTGGAGACGGCCTCCGACGCCCGGGAATCCGGCTCGTGACGGCGGACGTCGCGCCGGCCGTGCGGTCCGCGCCGACCGCCCAGAGCCTGCGGGCCGCCGTGGTCACGTTCCTCGGACTGGACGCCGGCACCTCGGCCCCGCCCGCGCCGGCCTCGTACGAACCCCTCGCGCACGACGACCCCGCAGCCGCGCTGAAGTGGCTGAACTCCTGGGGATGCAGGATCCGTTACCCCCGTACCGGGGAGCCGGACCTCTTCGGCCCCGCCCTGCACGAGTGGACCGCGCGCTGGTACAAACTCCTCCCGGACCCTGGCACCCGGCTCGGCGAACTCACCGACGACGACATCGCGCCGCTCGGCGACTGCTACGCCGACCTGTGCGTACTCGCCGCCGGGACCCCGGGCCGCCCCCGGACCCTGGGCGCGACCGCCGCCTCGAAGCTGCTCCACGGCCTGCGCCCGTACTCCCTGGTCCCCTGGGACGAAGCCATCGCCCGCAAGCTGCACGGCGCCAGGGACGCCGCGGCCTACCTCTCCCACCAGCGCCTCAACCGTGACTGGGCCCGGCGCGTGCTCGCCGACAGCGGCCTGGACGAGGAGGCGCTGGCCAACTTGTACGGGTGTCCCGGCAGACCGCTTTCCAAGATGCTGGACGACTACGCGTACATCACATTGACCCGATCGGACACACGGTGATCCTTCGCATAGACCACATCGGGCTGGCCACCGAGGACCCCGAGGGCGTGGCCGCCTTCATGACCACGCTGGGCATGCGCAAGTACGACGAAGGGCATGCCGACGACTACGGAGTGGCCTGCGAGTTCTGGCAGTTCGGGGGCGGTCTCGGGAACCCGGCCGTGGAGATCGTCTCCCCGACCCAGCAGCGCTCCGCCATCGGCGGCCGTCTGGAGCGCCAGGGCCCGGGGCTGTACCACCTCGCCTTCGAGGTCGACGACCTGGAGAGCGAGACGGCCCGGCTGCGGAGCCAGGGCTTCACGGCGATCGACGCGGAGCCCTGCAAGGGCGCCCGCGAGGGCATGACCGTGGCCTTCCTGTACGCCCCGGCCCCGGCCAACCTGCTGCTCGAACTGGTCCACTACACACCGGACCTGGGGAGGGACGTGTGATCACCCTCGACGACGTCCGGGCGGCGGCGCTGCACCTGCCCCGCACCGAGGAGCACCTGATCCGGGAGTACGTGAAGTTCAAGGTCGGCCGCATCGTGTACGCCTCGGTCTCCCCGGACGAGACGACCATGGGCTTCGCGTTCCCCAAGGAGGAACGCGAGTCGCTGATCGCCGCCGAGCCCGAGAAGTTCCAGCTGCCGCGCACCTCGGACATGCGCTACAACTGGGTCCACCTGCGGATGCCGGTGCTCACCCCGCGGGAACTGGTCCCGCTGGTCCTGGACGCGTGGCTGATGGCGGTGCCCCGGTCGGTGGGCGACGCCTACCTGGAGTCGCTGCCCGCTCAGCCCTGACGGGCGGCGTCCTGCCGGCGCACCATCTCGTTGATCCAGTCGGGAGCGAACGGGGACGTGCAGCCCGGGGAGGTCGGGTAGTCCTTGAGCACCTCCAGGCGCTCACCGATGGCGAGGGCCCGGGCCCGGTGCTCGGGGTGCTCGATCCCGATCTGCGCCAGGCAGTGGTTCATCGCCCACTGGAGCCGGTCCGGGGCGTCCTTCATCTCCGCCTCGATCACGTCGAGCAGTCCCACGAGATCGAGGCCCGCGGGCTTCTTCGCCACGCGCTCGGTCGTCAGCGCCCAGCCGGCACTGGCGACCACCGGGTCCGGGTCGGCGAACCAGGCCAGGCGCAGCTCTTCGGCGTGCGGGTTCTTCTTCACGACGTAGTTCACGAGCCAGTCGTGGACCTTGGGCGTACGCGCCTCGCGCAGCATGACGTCCAGCTCGTCCCGCTCGAACGCCCGGGGCCGGCAGATCAGCAGCGCCAGCAGGCGTGCCGCGGTGTCCCCCGTCGCCCACAGCCGCCGGGCGAGTTCCTGCTGCGTCCTCAGCCGCTTGGCGACCGCCCGCAGCTTGCTGAGATTCACCCCGTGATCATCACCGTGCTTCTCGTTCACGGCCCGCACCTTGGGATCCTCCAGCCCGGCGAGCTCCGCCATCACCTCGGCCACGGTCGCCTCGGTCACCGTCGTCCCGGCCACGTCGGCCTCCTGTCGCTCGCGTGTGCTGCGGATGTGCCCCGCACGGCCCGAGCGTAATGTGGGCCGGGTACATCCGGACCGCGCCCGCAGGGCGTGAATTCGTAGGTCCCGGGTGGCTCCCCCACACACTTTTCCGTGGCCGGGGTGTGCCCGGACGAGCGGAGGATGAGCGATGGGTACAGTCACCACCGACGACGGCACCACGATCTTCTACAAGGACTGGGGTCCCCGCGACGGTCAGCCGATCGTCTTCCACCACGGATGGCCACTGAGCGCCGACGACTGGGACAACCAGATGTTGTTCTTCCTGGCGCAGGGCTACCGGGTCATCGCCCACGACCGCCGTGGCCACGGCCGCTCCACCCAGACCGCGGGCGGCCACGACATGGACACCTACGCCGCGGACGTGACCGCCCTCACCGACGCCCTCGATCTGCGCGGCGCCGTCCACATCGGCCACTCCACCGGCGGCGGCGAGGTCACCCGCTACGTCGCCCGCGCCAAGGCCGGCCGCGTCTCCAAGGCGGTCCTGGTGGGTGCCGTACCGCCGCTGATGCTGAAGACGGAGGCCAACCCGGGCGGCCTGCCGATCGAGGTCTTCGACGGCTTCCGCGAGGGTGTCGCGGGCAACCGGGCACAGTCCTTCATCGACATCCCCTCCGGACCGTTCTACGGCTTCAACCGCCCGGGTGCGAAGGTGTCGCAGGGCCTGATCGACAACTGGTGGCGACAGGGCATGACCGGCGCGGCCAACGCCCACTACGAATGCATCAAGGCGTTCTCCGAGACCGACTTCACCGAGGACCTCAGGCAGATCGAGGTGCCCGTGCTGGTCGCGCACGGCACCGACGACCAGGTCGTCCCGTACGAGGACTCGGCGCCCCTGACGGTCAAGCTCCTCAAGAACGGCACGCTGAAGACGTACGAGGGCTATCCGCACGGGATGCTGTCCACGCACCCGGAGGTCCTCAACCCGGACATCCTCGCGTTCATCCGTTCCTGACCCCGGCGGATCCGGACGCGTCGTCCGGCTCCCTCGCCCCGGACCGTGAGCGGAACGTCCGGCGGTAGGCGTCCGGCGGCACGCCCAAGGTCCGGTTGAAGTGCCGGCGCAGCGTCGTGGCGGTACCCATGCCGGTGGCCGCCGCGACGGCGTCGACCCCGTCGTCGGTGTTCTCCAGCAACTCCTGGGCGCGCCGGATGCGTTGGGTCAGCAGCCATTGCAGCGGGGTCGTGCCGGTCACCGCCCTGAAGTGGCGGCCCAGATGGCGTGAGCTCATCCCGGCCCGGCGTGCCAGGTCCGCCACGGTGAGCGGCCGGTCCAGCCGCTCGATCGCCCAGGGCAGCAGCGCGGCCAGCGGATGGTCGTCCCGGCTGGGCACCGGGGCGGCCACGAACTGGGCCTGGCCGCCCGCCCGGTGCGGCGGCACGACCAGTCGCCGCGCCACCGCGTTGGCGACGGACGAGCCGTGGTCGAGCCGGACCAGGTGCAGACAGAGATCCATCGCGGCGGCCTTGCCCGCCGAGGTGAGCACGCTGCCGTTGTCCACGTAGAGCACGTCCGGGTCGACGGCGACCCGCGGGAAGCGCTCGGCGAGTACGTCGGTGTGCGCCCAGTGCGTGGTCGCCCGCCTGCCGTCCAGCAGTCCGGCGGCGGCCAGCACGAACGCCCCGGTGCACAGCGAGGCCACCCGCGCCCCCGCCTCGTGCGCCGCCCGCACCGCGTCCACGAGATCGCCGGGCGGATCCACGTCGACGTCCACCCAGCCGGGGACGATCACGGTGTCTGCGTGCCGGAGACGGTCCAGTCCCTGGTCGGCCTCCAGCCGGAACCGTCCGACCCGCACGGCGCCCGTCCCGCAGACCTCGACGTCGTACCAGGGGACGCCCACACCGTCCGGAGCGGAGCCGAACACCTCGTAGGCCAGGGACAGTTCGAAGTGCAGCATGCCCTCGGTGACGGCCAGCGCCATCGAGTTACCCATGTCCGAAAGTGTACGGGGCTCGTCGTTCCGGACACTCACGAGGAGCCGCCGGCCCCCGCCAGGATGTCCGCACAGGACGAATTCAGCGGATCGTTTCGAGCACGGGGGAGAACCCATGACATCGGCATCGGCGTCGGCAACCGGATCGGCAGCGGGGACGGGGCGGACGGTCGCGGTGTTCGGCGCGTACGGCCACACCGGACGCTTCGTCGTGGCGGAGCTGCTGGAGCGCGGGTTCGTCCCGCTGCTCTCCGGCCGCGACGCCGACAAGCTGCGCGCACTGGCGGCCGGCGTTCCGGGCGCGGAGATCCGTCCGGCCCCGGTCGACGACCCGGCCGCGCTCGACCGCGCCCTCGCGGGAGCGGACGCCGTGATCAACTGCGCCGGCCCGTTCGCCCTGACGGCGGCCCCCGTGATCGAGGCGGCCCTGCGTGCCGGCATCCCGTACGTCGACGTGGCGGCCGAGATCGAGGCCAACGCCGACACCTTCGCGCACTTCGCGGACCGGGCCCGCGCGGCCGGAGCGGTGATCGTCCCCGCGATGGCCTTCTACGGCGGTCTCGGCGACCTCCTGGCCACCGCCGCGATGGGCGACTGGACGACAGCCGACGAGGCGACGATCGCGTACGGCCTGAGCGGCTGGCACCCCACCGAGGGGACCCGCGCCGCGGGCACGGTCTCCCGGGACCGCCGGGCCGGCCGCCGAGTCCGTTACACGGAAGGCCGGTTGGAGTACCACGACGGCGGGTCGACGCTGCTGAAGTGGCACTTCCCGGACCCGATGGGCACCAGGGAGGTCGTCGGGGAGTTCACGATGGCCGACGTGGTCACGATCCCCAGCCACCTCGCGATTCCCGAGGTGCGCACCCATATGGCGACCGAGGCGGCCAGGGACCTCGCGGCCCCGGACACCCCGGCGCCGGCCGCCGCCGACGACGAGGGCCGCTCCGACCAGACCTTCCTGGTCGACGCCGTCGTCCGCTCCGGCACCGCCGAGCGACGCGCCACGGCGAGCGGCCGGGACATCTACGCCGTCACGGCACCCCTCGCGGTGGAGGCGACCCACCGCATCCTCACCGGCCGCACCCGCGCGACCGGAGTGGCCTCCGCCGGCGAGATCTTCGACGCGCCGGACTTCCTGCGCGCCCTGTCCCCGCACATCTCCGTCGAACTGCCCGGGTTCTGAACCCTGGAGCGGGGGCCGGGAACCGCCCGTCCCTCACCCGGTCCCGTCGCGAAGGCCCTTGTCGATCTCGCCCAGTGCGCTGATCAGCCGCGTGTAGTCGTCGGCCGGCAGCGGCCTGACGAAGCGCTCCTCCACCACGTGCGCGTGCACGGCGGCCGCGCGCAGGAACACGGCACGTCCCTCGGCGGTCGCCTCCACCAGGGTCACCCTCCGGTCGCCGGGGGACGGCTCGCGGCGGACCAGGCCGGCGTCCTCCATGCGGTCGATGAGGCGGGTCGTACCGCTGCTGGTGAGCGTGAGGTCGTCGGCGAGCTGCCGCTGGGAGACCTCCTCGCCGGGCCGGCGGCAGAGCCGCATCAGCACCTCCAGCATGGTGTGGCTGATGCCGCACTCGCGCCGCAGCGCGCTGTCGATCCGCTGTTCCAGGCGGGTGGCGGACTTGATCAGCAGACCGAAGTCCCGCACGAGCTCGCTGCCGGCGGCGCGGGCGGCGGCACTGACGTCGGCTTCGTCGCCGGGCTGGGGCGTGGCGTCCATGACGGACCAGTTTACTGCCGGGTCACTTACTGCGCCCTCAACCACTCCTTTCTCAATTACTGAGCAATCAATTGCTGAGTAGTCACTGAAATTGTACGGTGAGGCCCTCCGCGAGCGAGAGGGAGTTCAGTGGATCTGCAGCACTGGCTCGGCCGAGCCACCCACGCGATACAGGACTGGGCCGACACCTTCGGCCCCTACCGGCCGCACCCGTCCCTCCAGGTGGACGACGACCGCTTCGGCGCGGTCTTCGAGGAGTTCACGGCCCGGCTGGCGGACAACTACCCCTTCTTCCACCCGCGCTACGCCGGTCAGATGCTCAAGCCCCCGCACCCGGCGGCCGTGGTCGGCCACCTCACCGCGATGCTGATCAACCCCAACAACCACGCCCTGGACGGCGGCCCGGCCACCGCGGCCATGGAACGCGAGGCGGTTGCCCGCCTGGCCACGATGTTCGGCTACGACACACACCTCGGCCACCTCACCACCAGCGGCACGATCGCCAACCTCGAAGCCCTCTTCGTCGCCCGCGAACTGCACCCCGGCCGGGGCGTCGCGCACAGCGCCGACGCCCACTACACCCACGGCCGCATGTGCCACGTCCTGGGCCTGACGAGCCACCCGGTCCGCACCGACGACCGGGGCCGGATGGATCTCGACGCGCTGGAGGACGTACTGCGCACGGGCCAGGTCGGCACCGTGGTCCTCACCACCGGCACCACCGGACTGGGCGCGGTCGACCCCGTCCACGAGGTCCTGCCCCTGGCCGAGCGCCACGGCGTCCGCGTCCATGTGGACGCCGCGTACGGCGGCTTCTTCACCCTCCTCGCCGGCGCCGAAGGCCCCGAGGGGCTGCCACCGGAGCCGTGGCGGGCGATCGCCCGGGCGGACTCGATCGTCGTGGACCCCCACAAGCACGGCCTCCAGCCCTACGGCTGCGGCGCGGTGCTGTTCCGTGACCCGGAGGTGGGCCGCTTCTACCTCCACGACTCGCCCTACACCTACTTCACCTCCACCGAGCTGCACCTCGGTGAGATCAGCCTGGAATGCTCCCGCGCCGGCGCCGCCGCGGCCGCCCTCTGGCTCACCTTCCAGCTCCTGCCGCCCACCTCCGACGGCCTGGGCCGGGTCCTCGCGGCGGGGCGGCGGGCGGCGCTGCGCTGGGCCGACCTGATCGAGGCGTCCGACGCCCTGGAGCTGTACCAGCGGCCCGAGTTGGACATCGTCACCTACTTCCCCGCGGTCGCCCCCGCGACCCTCACCGGCATCGACGCGGCCTCGGCCCGCATCCTCGCCGACGGCATGACCGGCCCCGACCCGGTCTTCCTCAGCACCCTCAGGGCCGACCGCGAGTCCTTCGCGGCCCGCCACCCCGGGACCGTCGCGGACGCGGACGGCGCCCGCATCCTGCGCAGCGTCCTGATGAAGCCGGAGTCCGAGGACCACGTGGAGCACCTGCACAACCGCCTCGAACGGCTGGCGGGTCGGGCCTGAACGCGCGCGTGGCGCCACCCGTCCGTGGAGGGGACGGGCAGCGCCACGCGGTGCAACCGGCGAGAACCTTCAGGTTCAGCCCGGGAAGGGCTTGCTCGCGTCGTTGTCGGCCTTGATGCAGGCGTCGAGCTTCCGCTGGAGCGCGGCCGCGTCGGCCAGCGCCTTCCTGGCCGCCGCGGTCTCCCCGAGCTGCTTCAGCTTCGCGGCCTTGGACTTGAGGCCCGCGATCTGCTGGCGCAGCTGGCCCTGGTTGCAGGTGACGGCGGCCTTTGCCGACGCGACGCTCTGGCCGGCCGCGGTGGCGGCCTGAGCGGGCATCGACGTGACGAAGAAACCGCCGATCACGGCCGCGGAGACGGCCAGCGCGGAAATGCGCTTGGTCATGAGTTGTTCCCCCAGATAGGGCTTGCAATGGTCGAAGTCGATCTTACAAACCCCTACTGGAAGGCGTTTCAGTGGTGGTGGCCCTGCCGGCCGAGCGTCTCCACGGGGTCCGCGCCGGGGCGCGTCCACTGCGGTACGGGGCGGCTGGTCGGCCCCCAGGTGGGGTTCCCGTCCGCGTCCGAGCGCCAGGTCCAGCACGCGTCACGACCCTCGGGCCAACCGTCGGGGTTGTCCTCCCACGCCTCGCCGCGGCCGTACGGCGTCATGTCGAGCAGGCCGAGGGCCGGGTTGACCCGTTCGTTGCCGCGGCCCGTCGTGGAGTAGGTGAGGAACACGCGGTCGCCGTCGCGCAGGTAGGAGGTGAGGAAGCCCATGTGGCCGCCGGCCGGACCCTCGACGCCTCGCACCGAGTACCAGGGCTCGGTGTAGCCCATGAACTCGACGAAGGCGGCCACCTCCTCCCATGGGCCGGTGGTCAGCACGGCGTACGAGACGCCGCGGGCGTTGAGATAGACGGCGTCCTTCAGGTGCCAGGCCGTGGTGGTGCAGCCCTCGCACTGGCCCTGGTGGGGTGCGCCGTCGTACCACATGTGCTTGTAGACCACGAGCTCGTCGCGGCCCTGGAACAGATCGAGGAACGGGACCGGTCCGTCGGGCCCGACGACCTCGACGGTCCCGTCGAACTCGACCATCGGCAGCCGGCGCCGGGCCGCGGCCAGCGCGTCGCCCTCACGGGTGTGGGCCTTCTCGCGGACCAGCAGCTCGTCACGGGCGGTCTGCCAGGTGGCCAGGTCGACGACGGGCGGCCGCCCGGGCCCAGTGGTGCTCGGATCGCTCGGCGTGTTCGTCATGACTTCCTCCGTGGTGTCCGCGTACAGGTCAGTGGAGGGTCGGCCGGTAGGTGAGCTCCTGGATACGGCCGTCGAGCGTGCGGTGCTCGACCAGCTCCAGGTCGAAGTCGGCCGCACCCCGGAAGATCGGGTCGATGCCGGTCCGGCCCGTGATGACGGGGAAGAGCGTCACCTGCACGAAGTCGACCAGCCCGGCGGCCATCAGCGCCCGGTTCATCGACAGGCTGCCGTGCGAGCGCAACGGCACCTCGGACTCCTTCTTGAGCCGGGCGACGACATCGACGGCGTCACCGCTCACGAGGGTCGCGTCCGGCCAGTCGAGGGGGCCTTCGAGCGTCTTCGACACCACCGTCGCCGGCATGTTCCGCATCCGGGTGACCCACGGGTCACGCACGGACTCCTCGGTGTTCGAGGCCAGGATCTGCACGAAGGCCCGGTAGGTGTTGGCGCCGAAGACCATCCGCTGCTCCGTGTCGTACAGCGCGAGGCGGTGTTCGAGCAGCTCGGGGCCCTGCTTGCCCCAGTATCCGGACCAGTCGGCACTGGCCGCGCCGTAGCCGTCGAGGCTGGAGAAGACATCGAAGGTGTACGTGGCCGTCATGGCGTTCTCCTCGGTGCGGTGGCTCGAGGCGGGTTCGGACCGGCGGTCTCCCGGGGTGGGTCTCGATGACCGTCACACCCATAGACCCGACCCGCCTCCGAAACTCATCGTTGTGCCCACCGCGCCCGGGGAGCGGAGCGACTCGCCCCGAACGCCCGGATCGGCCGAGGGCTCAGCGCACCGGGAAGCCGAACGAGTAGCCCTGCTCCTTGAGCCAGGGCAGGACCCGGCGCAGGGCCTCGACGGTCTGGGAGCGGTCGCCGCCCGCGTCGTGGAAGAGGAGCGTCGGCCCGTTCGGCAGTTCCCGCTGGACGGTGGCGACGATGGCGTCCGCGCCGGGCCGCTCGAAGTCCTTGGTGTCCACGTTCCAGCCCAGCGGGCGCATGCCCCGGTCGGCGGCGAGCTTGCGGCTGTAGGGGGTGAAGGCACCGCCCGGCGCCCGGTAGTACATCGGCCGTACGCCCCCGGACGCCTTGGTGATCATCCGCTCGGCGTCGAGGATCTGCTGCGACTGGTAGGCCTGGGTGTTCTTGTCCATGGCGGTGTCGTGCGACACCGAGTGGTCGCACAGCCGGTGCCCCTCCGCGACCACCCTCTTCACGAGGTCGGGGTGGGCCTGCGCCTGCGTCCCCACCATGCAGAACGTCGCCTTCACCCCGTACTCCCGCAGCACGTCCAGCACTTGGGGGGTCCAGTTCGGGTCGGGGCCGTCGTCGATGGTGATGTTGACGCCGCGCGCACCCTTGTCCGAGGCGTGCACGATGCTCACGTCGACCGGCTTGACCGCGGGCGCGGCCGACGCGGACGCCTTCGGCGAGGAGCCGCCCGCGGCACCGGCCTGCGCGGTCCACACCGAGGCACCGGTGGCCAGCACGGTCACCCCGAGCGCCGCCCCGATCAGCTTGCCGTACCAGCCCCGCCCACCACCGTGCCGCGCCATGTCCGCCCCACCTTCGCTCAGTTCATCGCCGATCCCCCGGCCGCGATGCGACCACCTGGCAGGACGAGCGAAATCGGCCCCGGGATCCGTCCGTTACCGATCAAGGACAATTCCGGGGAGGTTCGCGGACAACCTGACGACGGGACCCCGGAAAACCAGCCGTGTCCGGTCAGCTGAAGGGGACGGCGTCGGTCGGGGCGGTGTGCCAGTTGGTGACGACCGGCTTGTCGACGGTGATGGTGCCGACGGGCAGGGAGACGGGGTCGGGGTCGTTGTCGCCGACGGCGACGATGATGCTGTCGAGCTCCTTGCCGCCGTCCGTGTTGGTGGACTTGGGGTTGACGCCGGCGTAGGCGGCGGTGCCGCCGCTGAGCTTGATCTGCTCGCCCACGGACTGCTCCACGGGACCGGCCTGGGTGCCGTCGGAGCCGAAGGCCACGGTGGGGAGTTCGGCGGGCAGGTAGCAGGTGATGCCGGGCTTGGCCTTGGCGATGACGAGGATGTATCCGCCGGCCTGGGTCTCGGACCTGGTGCTCCAGGAGATGTCGTTGGCGCCGCAGCTCTGCTCGACCTGCTCGCGCCCGCCGTTGCCGGTGTCGACGCCGGACCCGGCCCCGTCATCGGTCCCCTTGCCCGAGCCGCCGTCGCCCTTCGCGGTGTCCTTGCCGCCGCCCGTGCTCGACGAGCCGGACGAGGAGCCCGAGTCACCGGCCTTGCCGGGGGAGGAGGAGGACCCCTTGGCGGCACCGGTGTCCTTCGTCGCGTCCGAGTCCTGGCACGCCGTCATCAGCATGGCGCCGCCCACGAGGGCCGCGGAGACGAGGAGGGCCTTGCGACGGTTGCCGAACATGAAATCCCCTTGGTGATCGGTTGGTTGAGGCCGAAGCGGTTTCGGCGGCTCGGTGCTGCTCGATCACTAGGAAGGCGTCGCGAGCCTGGGGGATCCCGGTGCCTTCGTTCCAGGACATCGCTGTCACAGAGTGGTGACATGATCACGAAGGCGTGGCTCGCCCGACTCAGTCCGTCGGTGTGCCGGTCAGGTCGTCCAGTTCGGCGGCGAAGAGCAGCGCGGGGTCGAGCCCCATGCCGGTGAACTGGCCCGCGAGTTCCAGGGACAGCACCCCGTGCAGCCGGGTCCAGAAGGTCAGGGCGCGGTGGAGGGCCGCGGGCGGAGCGGGATGGTCGCGCGCCCAGTCCCGGTGACCTTCGAGGTGCGCGTCGAACGGCGTCGCCGGGCGGTCCGCCGGAAGCGCGGCGCAGGCGTCGAGCAGCGTCGCCATGATCTCCGACGAGATCGCGGTGGTGTCGTCGGGCGCGTGGTAGCCCGGGACGGGCGTGCCGTAGATGAGGAAGTAGCGCTGGGGGTCCTTCAGGGCCCACCCCCGCAGTGCGTGCGCCAGCCCGGACAGGTCGGCACCGGCCTCCGCGGCGGCGCGGAAGGTGTCGGCGAGGCTTCGATACGCGTCTCTGACGAGCTCGGTGATCAGCTCGTCGCGCCCGCTGAAGTACCGGTACAGCGCGGGTCCGCTCATGCCCATCTGCTTGGCGATCGCGTTCAGGGAGAGCGCGGAGGCGCCGGCCGTGGCGATCTGCTCCCACGCCCGTTCCTTGATCTCCGTACGCACCTGGGCGCGGTAGCGCTCGCGCGGGGTCTTCGCTTCCGGGTTCACCATAGTTAGAGGTTATCACTGAAGTTATTGACACTCTCGAACTCATCGAGTTATAACTTCTAACGAACGCGAAGCCGAGTAACCCAATGGCCCTGTGGAGGTCGTCGCCATGAACACCGAAGGACTCGTCGAGGTCGTGCTGCCGGGCAAGGTCGAGCCCGAGGGGCTGCAGATCCGGCACGGGGCGGTGCCCACCGCGGGCCCCGGCCAGGTCGTGATCCGGATGGAGGCGACCGGCGTCTCCTTCGCCGAGCAGCAGATGCGGCGCGGCCGCTACTACGACCAGCCGCCCTTCCCGTTCGTGCCCGGCTACGACCTCGTGGGCACGGTGCTGGCGACCGGCGAGGGCGTGGACCCGGGCCTGGCCGGCACCCGGGTCGCCGCGCTGCTGAAGGTCGGCGGCTGGGCCAGCCATGTGCTCGTCGACGCGGCGGACGTGGTGCCGGTGCCCGCCGGGATCGGTGCGGCGGAGGCGGAAACCCTCGTCGTCAACGGCATCACCGCCTGGCAGATGCTGCACCGCAAGGCGCGGGTCCGTGCCGGGGACACCGTGGTGGTGCACGGCGCGAACGGCGGTGTCGGATCGGTCCTGGTCCAGCTCGCCCAGGCCGCGGGTGCGCGGGTGATCGGTACGGCGTCCGAACGCCACCACGACGCCCTGCGGGAACGGGGAGTCGCGCCCGTCGACTACCGCGCCGGCGATGTCGCCGCCCGCATCCGCGAACTCGCCCCGCGCGGGGTGGCCGCCGTCTTCGACCACGTCGGCGGCCGCGGCATCGTCGACTCCTGGCGGCTCCTCGCGCCCGGCGGCACGCTCGTCTCGTACGGCAGCGCCTCCACCCGGGACGACGAGGGCTCCAAGCAGTGGCCGGTCCTCAAGCTCCTCTTCCGGGTCTGGCTGTGGAACACCCTCCCCAACCGCCGCAGCGCCTACTTCTTCAACGTCTGGGCCGGCCGGGCCCTGGCCAAGAACCGCTTCCGCGCCCGTCTGCGCACCGACCTCACCCAGGTCTTCGCCGCCCTTCAGCGCGGCGAGGTCAGCGCCCAGATCGCCGCGCAGCTGCCGCTCACCCGCGCCGCCGACGCCATGCGACTGGCCGAGTCCGGCACCGTCGCCGGAAAGGTCGTCCTGAACCCGTAACCGGCCCGCCGGCCCTGTTCGTACCCACCACCGAGAGGAACACCATGTTCGCCCACAGCCCTTCCGCCTCCTACTCCCGGCAGCCGCGCCGCTCGCGGGCCCGCACGGCAGCGGTCACGGTCGCGCTCGCCGTCACCGGCGTCCTCGCCGGGACCGTCCCGGCCGCCCAGGCGACGCCGCAGAGCACGACGTCCCGGTGCGGCGGCCGGGGCGTCGACGGGGACGTCGTCATCCGCTACGAGTCCGACATCGTGATCAAGGCGCCCCTGAGCAGGATCTGGAAGCTCCAGACCGACGTCGAACGCTGGCCGTCCTGGCAGCCCCCGGTCACCACGGCCGAACGCCTCGACCACGGCCGCCTTGGGCCGGGGTCCCGGTTCCACTGGACGACGCCCGCGCCGGCCACCCCGACGACCCCCGCGACCACCCTCTCCATCACCTCCACCGTCCAGGAACTCCGCCGCAACGACTGCGTCCTGTGGAGCGGCCCCGCGATCGGCGAGGGCCTGCGCATCGACGAGGGCGTCCACCTGTGGACCTTCCGCAAGGTCAAGGGCGGCGTCCAGGTCCACACGGAGGAAACCTGGAGCGGCGACCAGGTCGAGTCGGACATCCCCACCGCCACAGCGGCTCTGGGCACGGGCCTCGAAGCCTGGCTCCAGGACCTCAAGGTCGCCGCCGAGTCCCCCACCACCTGACCGAAACACCCCTCCCGACCACCAAGAAGGCCCAAGTCTCCGGGACTTGGGCCTTTTGCTGCTCGGCGCATCGCGGTTTCGTAGGGTCCGATCACTAGGGACCGGCTCTGGAGGGGCGTTGGCTGTTCCGGCGGCTTGGAAGCGTGTCGTGCGCGTGATCGGGGGCGCAGCCCTCTCGTCGCCGAGGGCGTGGGCGGTGACTTGTTGGCTTTTCTCGGTTACGGAGGCTGGGAGTTGCGTCGTCCCGCCAAGCCGGGGCGACGCGGCCGCCACCACGCTCACCGTGGCCGTCGTATTCGTTGCCTACGCCTCGTCCTGCAATTGCTCCTGACCATTCACCGCAGCGCGCTCATCCCCTGCCACTCGCTCCAGGAGACATTCCACGCGCCGAAGCCGTTCCCCGGTGCGACCACTCCCTTTGTGTCCTTGCCCTTGATCTCGAAGGGGTCGCCGGGGTGGACCTGGGCGTAGAACCAGGACGCGTTCGCGTCGCTCATTCCTATGCAGCCGGAGCTGTGGTTGGAGTTGCCGAAGTAGCGGGCGTTCCAGGGGGCCGCGTGGGCGTACATGCCCGACCAGGTCAGGCGCATCGAGTAGTCGACCATCTTGTCGTAGGCGTCGGCGAGGCCCACCGTCTCGGAGTTCATGTTGATCGTGCCCTCCTTGGCCATCAGCACCGCGGTCCCGCGCCAGGACCGCTTGTCGCCGCCGGGCGTGCCGCCGGAGACGGGTATGCGGCGGACCGTCTCGCCGTCGCGGACCAGGGTGAGCCGATGGTCGTCGAGGTCGACCTTGACGATCTGCCGGGCGCCGATGGTGAACGTGGTCGTGTAGTCCCGTACGAACCAGCCCCCGGCCGCGCCCGAATCGGTGCCGTTCAGGCGGGCGTTCAACGTGACCTTGGTCCCGGGCTTCCAGTACTCCTTCGGCCGCCAGTCGACCCGGTCCCGGCCCGACCAGTCGCGCATCCAGCCCCAGGAACCCTCGGTGTCGTTCGAGGTGGTGATCTTCAGCTGCTTCTCGACCTCGGCCCGGTTCTTCACCGGATTGTCGAAGACCAGGGAGATCGGCTGGGCGACGCCGACGGTGGTGCCGGTGCCCGGCCGCCAGTCGACCTTGTTGACCTTGCCGGCCTCGGCCGTCGTGAAGGCGGCCCTGGTGCTCTTCGCGGTTCCGCCGTCGCTGCGGGTCGCCGCCGTCACCGAATACGCGGCGCCGGGCACGGACTTGCGGTCGGAGACCCACGAACGACCGTCGGCGGCGACCTTGCCGGCCAGCCGGTGTCCCTCGCCGTCGGTGACCGTCACCGAGGTGAGCCTGCCTCCCGAGGCCGTGACCTTCACGGGCTCGCCCGCCGTGACCTTCTCCCCGCTGGGCGTGACGGTGACCGTGACCGGGCGGTCGTCGGCACCCGGCTTCTCCCCGGCGCCCGACGAACCGGGCGAGCCGGACGAGCCCCCCGACGAGCACGCGGCGAGCGGCGTCAGCAGCGCGGCCGCGGCGCCGGCCACGACGGCGGCCCGGACGCGGGCATGGATAACTGCACGAGAGCGCGACAACAGAACCTCCGGAGAACTGGAAAAGGAACATGAACGGGAACGGGCCGGACCAGTCGGCGATGTCGTGACTGTAGAGCCGTAAAACCCGAGGTCAGCCGCCATAGGGCTATGTGACGGCGACTGGTGAGGAACGGTCATGGTCCGGTCACATTCGCCGGACGCAGCGGTCATGGGCCGCTGTGAATCTCCTGAGTGTCCCCGCGACAGGCCCGGGGAGAAGGAGAGGCTCAGACCGTGTCAGCGCTGCTCGTTCCGCCCAGCCGCTCACGCCCCGCCCCGCAGCCGGGCTTCGCTCTGCGCACCGTCACCGCGGAGACCTACCGTGCCTTCCTCGCGACCCCCGCCGGCGCGGCACTCGGCGCCGGATTCCTCCAGTGCCCCTCCTGGGCCGACGTGAAGGAGGGCTGGCGCGCCCGGCTGATCGGCTGGGGACCCGACCCGGAGGCCGGGCAACTCACGGGCGTCGCACTGGTGTTGCTTCGCCAGTTCCCCGGCACCCGCAAGTACTTCGCCTACCTCCCCGAAGGCCCCGTCGCCGACTGGAGCGACCCCGACCTCGACGGCTGGCTCGACCCGCTCCTGGAACACCTGCGCGGCGCGGGCGCCTTCGCCGTACGCATCGGCCCGTCCCCGGCCTACCGGCGCTGGGACGCCGCCCGGCTGAAGTCCCTCACCGGCCCCGGCCGGCGCCTCGGCGACGTCCTCGCCAGCGAGGTCGACCCGCTCGGCACCGCCGTGGCCGAACGGCTGCGCGCCCGGGACTGGCGCCGCTGCGGCGGAGACGGCACCGGCGAGGACGGCGACGCCCAGCCCCGGCACGTCTTCCACGTGCCGCTCGCCGGACGCACCACCGAGGACCTGTGGTCCGGGCTCAACCAGGAGTGGCGCCGCAATGTCCGCCGGGCCCAGAAGGAGGGCGTGGAGATCGTGGTGGGCAGCGCGGCCGAACTCCCCGAGTTCTACCGGCTGCTCGGCATCACCGAGCGGCGCGACGGCTTCCGGCTCGGCCGCTCACTCGCCTACTACGAGCGTCAGTACGCGGCGCTCAACGCAGAGGAGCCGGGCCGCATGAAGCTGTACCTCGCCCGTCACCGGGGCGAGATCCTGGCCGCCCACACGCTGATCACGGTGGGCCGCCGTGCCTGGTACCAGACGGGCGCCTCGGCCGACCACCGCCGCGAGGTCCGGCCCTCCAACGCCCTTCAGTGGCGGATGCTGCTGGACGCCCACGCGCTCGGCGCCGACGTCTACGACATGCGCGGGGTACCCTCCACTCTCGATCCTGACGAACGTGCGTACGGACTGCTGCGCTGGAAGCTCGGCACCGGGGGACAGGTCGTCGAGACGCTGGGGGAATGGGAGAAACCGTTGGGCGGCAGCGCCAACCACACGCTTTACCGCGCCTTCCAGGCGTACCTGAACCGCCGATGAGGCAGACCACGATGCCGGCGGGTACGAAGACGAAGACCAAGACCTCCACCGCCCGCGGCAGCGCCGTCATGGCCGCCGGCTCCCTCGTCTCCCGCGCGACCGGATTCGCCCGCTCCGCCGTCGTCGCGGCGGCGATCGGCACCATCGGGCCGGTCCCCGACGGCTACGCGGTCGGCAACGCCCTGCCCACCATCGTCTACATGCTGCTCCTCGGCGGCGCGATGAACGCCGTCTTCGTCCCCGAGCTGGTCAAGGCCGCCAAGGAGCACGACGACGGGGGCGTCGCGTACACCGACCGGCTCGTCACCGTCTGCGTCGTCGCACTGCTGGCGATCACCGCGACCGCCGTGTGGGCGGCACCGGCGATCATCGACGCGTACACCGACTACACCGGCGAACAGGCGGCCATGACCACCGCGTTCGCCCGCTACTGCCTGCCCCAGATCTTCTTCCTCGGACTGTTCACGCTGCTGGGGCAGGTGCTCAACGCCCGCGGCAGGTTCGGCGCCATGATGTGGGCGCCGGTCCTCAACAACCTCGTCGTCATGGCCGTGTTCGGCCTCTACCTGGCGCTGGCCATGGGCGGCGGCGACACCCTCACCGCGACCGAGACCGCCGTGCTCGGCTGGGGCACCACCGCCGGAATCGCCGCCCAGGCCCTCGCCCTGGTCCCCGCGCTGCGCGCCGCCCGTTTCCGCTGGCGGCCCCGCTTCGACTGGCGCGGCAGCGGACTGACCCGCCCGCTGCGCTCGGCCGGCTGGCTGGTGCTGCTGGTCCTGGCCAACCAGGGCGCCTACTGGGTCACCACCCGGCTGGCCACGACCGCGGGCCTCGACGGCGGCCCCGGCTACGGCGCGTACAACAACGCCTATGCCCTGTGGGTCGTACCGCACGGCATCATCACCGTCTCCGTGGTGACCGCGCTGATGCCCCGGATGAGTGCGGCCGCCGCCGACGGGGACACCGCCGCCGTGCGACGCGACGTCTCGCACGCCCTGCGCGTCAGCGCCTGTGCCGTCGTACCCGCCGCCTGCGCGCTGTTCGCCCTCGCCCGGCCGATGATGGCCCTCGCCTTCGGATACGGCCGGACCAGCGCCGCCGACACGGCCGCCATGGCCGGCATTCTGATGGCCTTCGCGCCGGGACTCGTGGCCCTGTCCGGCCAGTACGTCCTCTCCCGCGCCTTCTACGCGCTGTCCGACACCCGTACGCCGTTCCTGCTCAACCTCGTGATCGTCACCGTCAACGCGGGACTGTCCCTGGCCGCCGCTCATCTGCTGCCGGCCCGCTGGGCGGTGACGGGCATGGCGGCGGCGTACTCACTGGCGCTGTGCGCGGGCTGGGCGCTGACCGGCCGGGTGCTGAGCCGCCGGCTCGGCGTCGTACGGCCCCTGCGGACGTCCGCCGCGGGCGCCCACGCGAGGCTGCTGGTGGCCGCGGTGCCCGCCACCGCGCTGGGTTGCCTCGCGGCGCTGGGAACCGCGGCGGCGGGGCCGGTGGTCTCCATCGTTGCCGGCGCGACCGCCGTCGTCCTCACCTTCGCCCTGCTGGCCCGTCCGCTGCGGCTCGCCGAACTCGACGCGCTGCTCGCCGGCGCCCGCCGCAAGCTGACCCGCACCCGTACCTGACCAGCACCACCACTGACCCGTACGCGCCCCTTACCTTCACCGAGGGAGAACCGCCGATGTCCCGCGTGCTCCTCATCGAGGACGACCCTTCCGTACGCGAGGGGGTCGAACTCGGTCTGCGCCGCCGCGGCCACGAGGTACGGGCGGCCGCGACCGGCGAGGCCGGCCTCGCCGCGATGGCCGAGTTCCGCCCCGATCTGCTGCTGCTGGACCTGATGCTGCCCGGGATGAACGGCGTACAGGTCTGCCGTCAGGTCCGCGAGCACAGCCAGCTGCCGATCATCATGCTCACCGCGCGCGGCGACGACTTCGACGTGGTCATCGGCCTGGAGGCCGGTGCCGACGACTACATCGTCAAGCCCGCCCGCACCGAGGTGATCGAGGCCCGGATCCGTGCCGTGCTGCGCCGCCTGGACGACGGCGGCCAGGGCCGCGCCGCCATCGAGGTCCACGGCGAGCTCACCGTCGACCGGGTGGGACTGACCGTCGCCAAGGCCGGGCGCCCGCTCGCGCTGGCCCCCTCGGAACTCAAGCTCCTGCTGCACCTGTCCGCCGCCCCCGAGCAGGTGTTCAGCAGGCAGCAACTGCTGGAGCACGTGTGGGACCACAGCTACCACGCCGACGCCCGGCTGGTGGACGCCTGCGTCGCCCGCCTGCGCGGCAAGATCGAGGACGAGGCCGGCAGCCCCCGCTACGTCCAGACGCTGCGGGGCTTCGGCTACCGCTTCGGACCGCTGTGATCCGCGGTCCCCGGTCCGGCCGAGGACGGGGCGGTACGACCGCCCGCGAGCGACGGGGCGGTACGACCGCAGGCGAGCGGTCCGCGTTCCGGGCGTTCGGCCTGCGCACCCGCCTCCTGCTGGCCTTCCTGCTGGTCGCCGCCGTCAGCGCCGGCACGACGGCCGCGCTGACCTACCGCGAGGCGCGCAACGCGGTGCTGAAGACCGCCCAGGACACGGCGGTCGCGTCGTTCCGTGAGCAGGTGCAGCAGACGGGGTTCGGGCTGCCCGTGCGGGAGACGGGCGGCGGCCTCCAGGAAGTCCTGCGCGACGTCGCCCGCAAGGCCAAGCCGCACCCCTGGGTGGTGTTCGCCGAGTACGGCTCGGTCCGCGCCTCCTCGGGCGAGAACCGCGTCTCCACGGTCATCACCCCCGAACTGCGCCGCGCCGCGCGGGCCAACCCGCACGGCGCCTTCGAGCGGGTCGTCAAGGACGGCGTCCCCTACCTGACCATCGCCATGCCCATGGTCTTCAAGACGGGCCCGGACAGCGAGCTGCCCAGCGGACTCGTCCTCTACGCCGTCATGCGGATGACCGACGAACAGGTCAACGTCGACGCCCTCCTCATGGCCGCCCGGGACGGCGCCCTCCCCGGCCTCGCCGTCGCGCTGATCCCCGGCCTGATCGCCGCGCGCAGCGTACTGCGCCCGGTGCGGGAACTGCGCCAGGCGGCCCGCAGCATGGGCAGCGGCAAGCTCGACACCCGCATCCGGGTGCGCGGCAGCGACGAACTCGCCGACCTCGCCCGCACCTTCAACGAATCGGCGGCCCAACTGGAGCAATCCGTACGTGAACTGCGCGAGGCCGAGGCCAGAGCGCGCCGCTTCGCCTCCGACGTCTCCCACGAACTGCGCACGCCGCTCGCCGGAATGCTCGCCGTGACCGAGGTCCTAGACGAGGACGCGGACGACCTGGACACGGACACCGCACGGGCGGTCCGCCTGGTCAGCGCCGAGACCGGGAAGCTCGCCGTACTCGTCGAGGACCTGATGGAGATCTCCCGCTTCGACGCCCGCGCCGCCGAACTGAACGCCGACGAGGTCGACGTGGCCGAGACCATCCGCAAGACCCTCGACAACCGCCACTGGACCGACGCGCGCCTGCGCACCGAACTCCCCGACGGCATCCGCGCCCGCCTCGACCCCCGCCGCTTCGACGTCGTCATCGCCAACCTGGTGGGCAACGCGCTGCGGCACGGCGGCGCACCCGTGGTGATACGGCTGCGCACCGAGACCCGCGCCGAGGGCGCGCCCGTGCTGATCACCGAGGTCATGGACAGCGGCCCCGGCATCCGCCCCGAATCCCTCCCGCACATCTTCGACCGCTTCTACAAGGCCGACGCGGCCCGCACCCGCTCGGCCGGCAGCGGCCTGGGCCTGGCGATCACGCTGGAGAACGTGAAGCTGCACGGCGGAACGATCCGCGCCGGGAACCTGCCCGGGGGCGGTGCCGTCTTCACCGTGGAGATACCGCTGCACGCGGAGGGGGCCGGGGGATGAGGCGTGGCCGGACGCGCCGGTTTGCGGTGGCCGTTGCCGCCGCGGTGGCCGTACCGATGCTCGGGGCCTGCGGAATCCGGGGGACCGACGTCATCGAGGCGGGCGGCCCGGCCAGCTTCCAGGCGTTCCTCAACCGCGAGACCGACATGCTGCTCTTCTTCCGCGCCTCCGGCGGGGGCCTGGCGCCCGTGATCCGAACGGTCGAGTCCTCCACCGAGTTCGGCGACGGCTACTCCGAGTCGGGCTCCGGAGACGCCGGGGAGGACCCGATCCCGACGGAGAAGGTGGTCCTGGCCCTCCTCAGCGGCCCCCGGACCGAGGACAGAGCCGCCGGCCTGACCAGCACCCTCCCCACCCCCCGCCGCGGCACGACCATCGAACTCGACCGCTCCCGGGACGACAGAATCAAAGCCGGCCTCCCCTTCGCCCTGGCGCCCCTGGACAGCACGGCCGTCCGCCAGCTGACCTGCACGATCGCCTACGGAGAGGAAGCCGACGGCGACATCGTGGTGGAACTGACGGGCCAGGACGGAACATCGAGATCCGGCACCTGCGGACTGGACCCCGACGCCGAGACGGCACCCGAGGTGCGGGCGCCCGCCGAATGACGGGCACCCGCGTGCATGCCCGGTCTCAGCCGAGAGCGGGGTAGTCGGTGTAACCGCGGTGGTCGCCGCCGAAGGAGGTCGCGCGGTCAGGGGTGTTGAAGGGGCCGCCGGCGCCCAGCCGGGCGGGCAGATCGGGGTTGGCGAGGAAGAGGCCGCCGTAGGCGATCAGATCGGCGGTGCCGTCCTCGACGAGGGCGAGCGCATCGGGTCCGGTGGGCTCCATGCCGGTGAAGGGGTTGCGGATGAAGGTCCCCGGCCACGCCTTGCGCAGCCGCACCATCAGGTCGCGCACCTCGGGTGCCTCCATCTGGTGCAGATGGACGAGGCCCAGCGGGGCGAGTGCGTCGACCAGGGCCTGAGCGATGCCGGCGGTGTCAGGGTGCGCGTCAGGGCGCGTCAGGGCGCGTCAGGGCTACGGGAGAAAGCCGTGTCGCCGGCCGTGGCCACGATCGCGTCCTTGACGAGCAGGACTCCAGGCGGAGTGCCCTGCGCCTTGTCCCCGGGATCGTCCAGCGCGGATGTGCGCCAGACCTCCGCCCCGGTACGGGCGTCCAGGGCCAGCAGACGGCCGAAGCGGTTGGAGAAGTAGACCCGTTCGTAGGTCTCCGAGAACGCCGGCGCGGACAGGCTCTCCATGTCCGTCGACTTGTGCCAGAGCTGCTTGCCGCTGGTCGCCGACACCGCGGTGATCGAACCGTTGGCCCGCACGAAGTGGACGACGCCGTCCACGAGGGTGGCCGCACCGGTCAGCGGGCGGACCAGCGGCGTGCGTCTGATCTGCCCCGTTTCAGGGTTCACCCGCAGCAGCGCGTTGTACGGCCGTTCGTAGCCGGATTCATAGACGTCCTTCGCGGTCTGGGGGGCGAGGAACAGGGGCTGCCCGTCGACGGCACCGAGCGCTTGCGCCTTCTTCGGCAGTGTGGCGATCTCGGTCAGGCTGCCGCGGCCGAGTCTCATCAGGTCGACAGGGGCCTGGCCGGGCTCGGTGGCGGCAGTGCACAGGGCGTAGGGCGTGCCTCCGAGCACCGACGGGGTGCAGTACTCGTCCAGCGACGGCGCCTGCCACAGCTCCTTGCCGGACCGCCCGTAGGCGACGAACGACGAGTGGTCGGAAGACAGGGTCAGCAGTCCGCCGTCGTACAGGATGGCGTCCTCGGACTTGCTGATGTCGCGTTGCCACCGCCGCTGCCCGGTTTCGGCGTCGAGGGCCACCACTCGCCTGATCGAGTCGTCCGGATCCTCGTACACGTAGACCAGCCCGTCGCGTACGCCGATCGGCTGCACCCCTTGCGGGCGGGTCCCGGTGCGCCACAGGGTGCGGCCGGAGGCCGTGTCGATCCTGGCGACCGTGAAGCCCGTCCCGCCGCAGAACAAGGCGTTCCCGCCCGTCACGCAGCCGAGGGTCTGGTAGTCGAGCGGGACACCCTTCGCGTCGTGGCGCAGGGCCGTGCGCCACGGCCGCCAGCCGTCGGGCAGTGACGCGCGGCGCTCGGGGGACGCGGCCGTGGTGGTCGTGTCGTCGCCGGACACGAATGCAGCCGCACCGACGCTCAGCCCCGTGACGGCCAGCGCGACGGCGAGCGCGGCGAGCAGCACCCGGGGGCGGCGTGCCCTGCCGGTGCGGGTCGCGGCGCTCGCGGCTGCGGTGGCCGTGCCCCAAGAGGCGGGCCGGGGACGGGGTTTCGCGGAGTCCGTGGTCCTCGGGGGCGCGACGGCGTCGGATTCCGGCAGCGCCCGGAGCACGCCGTGCAGATCCGCCAACTCCGGCCGCGCGGACGGGTCCTTGTCGAGGCAGCGCTCGACGACGGCGAGGAGCGGTCCGGGTACCCCGTCGAGGTCCGGGGGCTCGTGCAGGACCTGATAGCCGGTCATGTAGGGGCTGTCGGAGTCGAACGGCCCCGTGCCGACGGCCGCGAACACCAGCAGCGACCCCAGCGAGAACACGTCCGAGGCCGGGGTGACCTCGCGCGGGGAGGCCAGCTGTTCCGGCGACATGAAGGGCGGGGTGCCGATGATGCGCCCGGTCACGGTGAGGCTCTGGTTGTCGGAGGCCCGGGATATGCCGAAGTCGATGACGCGGGGCCCGTCCTCGGTCATCAGGACGTTGCCCGGCTTGAGGTCCCGGTGCACCAGGCCCGCCCGGTGGATGTCGCGCAGCGCCTCGGTGAGGCCCAGCCCCAGCGTGCGCAGTTCCCGCAGGTTCAGCGGGCCGTCCTTCTCGACGACCTCGGCGAGGGTGGGCCCCGGCACGTACAGCGTCGCCATCCACGGCCGGTCGGCGTCCGGATCGGCGTCCACGACGGGCGCGGTGAACGCGCCGCTCACTCTGCGCGCGGCGGCGATCTCCTGCCGGAAGCGCGTCCGGAACTCCTCCTCCTGGGCATACGACTCGCGTACCAGCTTGACCGCGACCTGCCGCCCCGAGGCGGAGACTCCCAGATAGACGACACCCATGCCGCCCGCCCCGAGCCGGCCGAGCAGGGTGTACCCGCCTATGGACTCCGGGTCCCCGGTGCTCAGGGGCGTCATCGCCGATCATCCTTCCCAGCGTCGGCCTGCCTCACGGGGATCAGCGTAGGGCCTGCCGTCCCGGAGACGGAGGGGCACCTGCCGTGCATCGGTGTCCGTGTCCCTCCGCCTTCGCCGCTCGGGTCAGGCCGACGCCGGCGCCGCCTTCCTGACGTGCAGCACATGGCCGTCCAGCGGCAGCGGCGCCCGGTCCACCAGGGCGAGTCCGGCGTCGGCGAACAGCCTGCCGTAGTGGTCGGCCTGCCGTTCGCGCCCGCCGACGTTGCACATCATGTGCAGGTCCCAGGCGGTGGCCAGCGATACCGAACCGTCCGAGGGAAGCACTCGCTCGACGACCAGCAGATCGGCGTGGCCCGGCATCGCGCGGGCGCAGTGGCGCAGGATCTCGCGGCAGCGCTCGTCGTCCCAGTCGTGCAGGACGCGCGACAGGACGTAGACGTCACCGCCCGCGGGCACGTCCGCGAAGTCACCGGCCAGGAAGGCGCATCGAGTGCCGTGGCCGGCCTCCTCCAGCCGGTGGCGGGCGGCCTCGACCGCGTGCGGGCGCTCCAGCAGGATCCCGTTCAGGCGCGGGTGCGCGGCGAGGACACGGCCGAGGAGTTCCCCGTTGCCGCCCGCGACGTCGACCACGGTGGCCCCGCCGGGTGCCTTGGCCGCCGCGGTGAGCACCGGGTGGGTGGGGACCGGGTCGAACATGGCGGACCCGGCCGCCATGGACTGGTCGAAGAGTTCCGCGAGTCGGGGGTCACGGGCGAAGTGGTCGAAGTGGTTCTCGCCGAAGAGGTGCTCGAAGGCGACCTGCCCCGTGCGCACGGTGTGCCCGAGCCCCGCGAAGGACTGGTAGAACGGGCCGCCGTACATCAGCGCCAGCGCCCGCATCGACCCCGGGGCGTCCGCGCGCAGCAGTGCGCCCGGCGCGGTGAGCCGGAACCCGTCGCGGCCCTCCGTCACCGCGCCCAGCATCACGAGATAACGCAGCAGGGTCGCCAGGTTCCGCGGCTTCGCGCCGACCTCCCGCGCCAGGTCCTCGACGCCGATCCCTCGCTCGCTGTCCAGGGCGTCGGGCACCCGCAGCTGCGCGAACGCGGCCAGCGCCTGCGTCGTCCACGCCCCGGTCAGCAGGCGAAGGAGCGTTTCGGCGGGTTGCCGTGCGCGATGCTCGTCGAGGTGGGCGGAGAGTACGTCGCGGTGGTCGCCTGGGACGTACAACTCCACGCGCCGGTAACCGACCTTGGCCTCGTCGGGTGCCGCGAAGTAGAAGACCGTGCCGTTCTCGTGCGGGTTGTAGCCGCCGCCGTCCGGGCGGGCCCCGTAGCGCGCGAAGGTCGCGCACAAGCCACGCAGCACCAGCGGGTCGGGCACCGGCACCTCGAAGGCGACGTGCGCCTCGTGCTGATGCTCCCGCTCGTGCGCGGCGATCGAGTCCAGGTCCGACCCCGGCGGCACGGTCAGCGCGAACACCTCGACCATGCGCTGCGCCCCGTCCGCGCCGGCCACGGCGGGGCGCAGGATACGGACGTCCAGTTCGTCGGCCCGTCGCCGATGACGCTCGGCCAGCCGCCCGCGTACGACGACGCTCGGCTGCGCCGGCAGGGCCGCGGGAAGCCCGCAGTCGGCGAGCATGGCGTCCAACTCCGCCTCGTCCGACGGAAGGACGAGCAGCGCGGCATGGGAGAAGCGGCAGTGCTCCACGAGCGTCCGCAGCTCCGGACCGTCGAGTCCGGGCAGCAGCAGCGGGAGCAGCGTGGCGGTGTCCTGCTCCTTGACGAAGTCGACCGTCGCGAGCAGGCGGGACGTGTCGCCCGACAACGTCGTGATCATTGCGGGGATCCTCATTCGGGTGTGCGGATGACGCAGGGGTGGGGAGAGAAGTGGGACGGGCGGAAAGTGGGGCCGGACCTCAGACGCCGACGTAGTGCTCGGCGAACCAGTCCTGCCGGCTGCGCGAAGTACGCAGCGAAGTGATGCGGGAGCGCCGCAGCGAGTTGTGGAACGACGCCGTGCCGTCGGAGCCGGACGGGCCGTGCAGCAGCCCGATCATCCAGTGCGAGAACTCCTGCGCACGCCAGATGTACGACAGACACTGCGCCGAGTAGGCGTCGAGGCCCTCGGAGTCGTCGTGGACGAGGGCGTCGATCAGGGCGCGGGCGAGGATCGACGCCTCCAGGACCGCGAGGTTGGCGCCCTTCGCCGCGGACGGGCTGATGAGGCCGGCGGCGTCGCCCACCAGGAACAGCGAGCCGTGCCGCAGCGGTTCGAGCACGTCGGACTCCAGGTCTACGACGGCTCGCTGCATGACACGGCCGCGGTGCAGCGGGCCGTACTGGGCTGTCCGCATCCGCAGCTCCAGTTCGTCCCAGATCCGCTCCTCGGACCAGGCGTCGGCCGGCGTGCCGCGCTCGCACTGGAGGTAGTAGCGGGTGACCTCGCTGGTCCGCGCCATGTGCCCGGCGAAGCCCCGCTCGTGCACGGCGTACCCGACGGCGTCCAGACTGGGCGGCGCCTCGGCGAGCAGCCCGAGCCAGGTCACGCCGTGGTCGCAGTGCTGCCGGCGCACGGAGCCGGCCGGCAGCGAACGCCGGGCGACGCCGTGCCGCCCGTCGCAACCGGCCACGTACCGTGCCCGCCACTCGCCGGGCCGCCCGTCCGCCTCGCGCACGGTCACGGAGGGCCGATCGGTGTCGGCGTCACGGACGGCCACGGCCTCGGCACCGAATTCGACCTGCCCGCCGGCGGCCAGGAACCGCGTCAACAGGTCGGTGACCAGCAGCTGTTGGGGATAGACGGTGTGCCGCTCACCGCGCCCGAGCGTGCTGTAGTCCAGCCGGAACCGCCCGTCCTCGGTACGGAACTCGCAGGTGCTGTGCGACTGTCCGTGCCGGTGCAGCCCCTCGGCGAGCCCGTGCCGCTCCAGGATCCGCACGGTGCCGGCGGCCAGGAACCCGGCGCGCGCCCGCGTCTGGATGTGCGCGCGCTCGGCCCGCTCCAGGATCACGCAGTCGATCCCACTGTCCTGGAGAACATTCCCCAGCACGAGCCCGGCCGGTCCGGCCCCGAGGATGACCACATCGGATGCACTCCGGGTCTGCCTGTCTGTCACGAAACGGGATAATAGGTCGCGTCAAGTGGCCTACCGTACCGAAATCACCTGATCGGGGAGGGTCGTGGCAGTGCGGTGGGGCGTGAGGGCGGGGGAGCGCGCTGCGGGAAGCGCCGCAACTCGTGAACGGACGGGAGTCTGAACCGAGTTCGCGTCAGGACAGGACCTGCACCGCGTAGAGGAGGCCGACCCCCGTGCCGAGCCCTCCCGGCAGGGGTCGTAGCGCGGTCTCGGCAGGCGCGGTTGCGGATGGGTGCCCAGGGCGGCCGGGCCATCACGGCGACGGGCAGGCCCAGGCCGACCAGGATCGGGCCCGAAGTCGAGCCGCCGCCGATGCCGTAGATCCCGCCGACCACGCCCACGACGTGGTGAGCGGCCCGGTCGGGCCGCCGTTCCCGGCGTACCGGATCAGTGCGCCGGGGCCGGCCACCACGTTGCAGAGGCTCAGTACCCGCGAGGAGTGTGCCGTCCATCGGCCGGGGCGTCCATCGGCAGCCCGGGTCAGCTCCGGCAGCCGCACCCCGAGTCGGCCTTGGCCTCCGCCACCGTGGTGGAGGGGTCGGTGGCTCGTTCGTCCGACGTGCAGCAGGCGGTGACACCGCAGCAGGCGTCCGTGGCCGCGGCCGAGTCGCCGGGGTCATCCTCGACGGAGGGCTTGACCGCGCGGACGATGGCGGAATGCATGCCGTCGGCGACGGGGTGGGTCGGTGTGATCTCGACCCCGGTGAACCCGGCGGCCTCCAGCCCTGCCCGGTACTCGGCGAAGGACAGCGCGCCGGCGATGCAGCCGACGTAGTCGCCGCGTTCGGCGCGCTGTTCGGAGGTGAGGGCGTCGTCGGCGACGACGTCGGAAACGCCGATACGGCCGCCCGGCTTGAGCACGCGGAAGGTCTCGGCGAAGACGGCGGCCTTGTCCACGGACAGGTTGATGACGCAGTTGGAGATGACGACGTCGATGGTGCTCGCGGGCAGCGGGACGGCCTCGATGGTGCCCTTGAGGAACTCCACGTTGGTGGCACCGGCCCGCGCGGCGTTGGCCAGGGCGAGGGCGAGCATCTCGTCGGTCATGTCGAGCCCGTACGCCTTGCCGGTGGGGCCGACGCGGCGGGCGGAGAGCAGTACGTCGATGCCGCCGCCGGAGCCGAGGTCGAGGACGCGCTCGCCCTCGCGGAGCTCGGCGACGGCGGTCGGGTTGCCGCAGCCGAGGGAGGCGGCGAGGGCCTCGGCGGGCAGCGCGTCGCGCTCGTGGGCGGCGTACAGGGTGGAGCCGAAGTTCTCGTCGACCTCGACGGGCTGCGGCCCGCAACAGTCGGTGCCGCCCTCGGTGACCTTCACGGCTGCGGCGGCATAGCGCTGCCGGACGGTTTCACGCAGGTCGGTGGTCTGCTCGCTCATAGCGTCGCTCCTTGGAGAGACGGGGCACGGTGGCGCCCCGAACGGCCTGTATTGAAGTTCGTTGATGCAACCTTGCGCCTTGTATCGAAGGATGTCAACATAGAGAAATGTCGAAACAACAGCTCGAGGTGCTCGGCCAGGACGGCGGCTGCTGCGCCGGAGTGTCCGAGGCCCCTCTCGACGACGAGCGGGCGGCCGAACTCGCCAAGGTCTTCAAGGCCCTGGGCGACCCGGTCCGACTGCGCCTGCTGTCGATGATCGCCTCGCGAGGAGAAGGCGGCGAGGTGTGCGTCTGCGAGCTCACACCGGCCTTCGACCTCTCCCAGCCGACGATCTCCCACCACCTCAAGCTCCTGCGCCAGGCGGGCCTGATCGACTGCGAGCGGCGGGGCACGTGGGTCTACTACTGGGTCCTGCCGCCCGCTCTCGACCGGCTCGCGGCGTTCCTCACGACCCCGACTGCGGCCGAGGCGCCGGCGCGAGCGGGTCTCCGGGCCGCGGAGGCTCTCGGGTGAGCGCATCCCAGGGCCGCGAAGACCCTCATGTGACCGCATCCCTGGGCCGCGAAGACCCTGACGTGACCGCATCCCTGGGCCGCGAAGGCCCTGAGGTGACCGCATCCCTGGGCCGCCGTGCCTTGGCTGAGGCCGTCGGTTCGGCGGCGCTCGTCGCGGTGGTGGTCGGTTCCGGCATCCAGGCCACCGAGTTGTCGCAGGACGTCGGCGTGCAGCTGCTCGCCAACTCGCTGGCCACGGTCTTCGGCCTGGGCGTGCTCATCCTCCTCCTCGGCCCTGTCTCCGGCGCGCACTTCAACCCCGTCGTCACCCTCGCGGCGTGGTTCACCGGCCGTCGTGCGGGCGAGGGACCAACCGCCCGTGATGCGGCCGCGTACGTCCCCGCCCAGATCGGGGGCGCGGTGGCGGGCGCGATGCTGGCCGACGCCATGTTCGGCAAGCCCCTGGTGCAGTGGTCGACACACGACCGCTCGGCCGGCCACCTCCTGCTGGGCGAGATGGTGGCCACCGCCGGCCTCGTCCTCCTGATCTTCGGCCTGCCCCGCGCGGGCCGCGCCCACTTCACCCCGATCGCGGTGGCGTCGTACATCGGGGCGGCGTACTGGTTCACGTCCTCCACGTCTTTCGCGAACCCGGCGGTGACGATCGGCCGGACCGTCACGAACACATTCGCAGGCATCGCGCCCAGCTCGGCGGCCCCGTTCATAGCGGCGCAGGTGGTGGGCGCCGCAGCCGGACTGGCGCTCGCGGCGGCTCTCTTCGGCCGCCCGACTCCAGTGCGGGCCGATTCCCGGACCTCAGCACAGGCAGACGCCGAGGCCGTTCACGACAGCTCCGATCTCCCCGCGCCCACCCTCCCCTGACTTCGACCCTGACCCACTTCAGGAAGACGCCACCATGAGCAGCAGCCCCGCCGCGGACCGCCCGGCCCCCGCCCGCCCCTCCGTCCTCTTCGTCTGCGTCCACAACGCCGGCCGCTCCCAGATGGCCGCCGCCTTCCTGACCCACCTGGCGGGCGACGCCGTGGAGGTCCGCTCGGCCGGCTCGGCCCCGGCCGAGACGGTCAACCCGGCCGTCGTCGAGGCAATGACCGAATCAGGCATCGACATCTCCACCGAGACCCCGAAGATCCTCACCACCGAGGCCGTCCACTCATCGGACGTGGTCATCACCATGGGCTGCGGCGACACCTGCCCCGTCTTCCCCGGCAAGACCTACCTGGACTGGAAGTTGGACGATCCGGCAGGCCAGGGCGTCGACGCCGTACGCCCGATCCGCGACGAGATCGAGAACCGCGTGAGGGGGCTGCTCGCCGACCTGGGTCTGACAGCGCGCTGACCAAGACGTGATCTCGTAGGGGGCGGCCGGCTTGGAGTCGTTCCCCCTTGGCATCGGCTTGGTCGGGAACGAAGAGATTTGAGTACGACTTGTCCGGTCGGTGGTGGCCTTGTGCGGTCACTTCGACGCCCTCAGCCGGGGACGGGAAGTGCTCTGCGTGGGACCGGCAAATCAGGCACAGGGAGGCGGCGGCCCGGAAACCGCGCCATGGCTCTGACCGGCACGGATGGCCGGGCGATGAACGGCGGACGGAGCCGGGTCCCACCGGACTCCTTTGATTGTCTCGGCCGGACGGCGAGTCCGGCCTGACGCACGGGTGCACACCCAATTGACGAGGCACGCACCCGACGGTTCCCCGACCGCATCGGGACGTACCCACGTTTGGCCGATGACCGGATGCGGGAGCTCGGTGAGTTGTACGCGCACCCTTGTCGAGCGAGCCGGCCCGACGTCTGCACAGGCGCCTGCTGGGAGACCGCACCGACGCACTCGGCGTCACTCTGGTCGACCGCGGTGACGTTGAGACCTACCGGGTGCTGCCGGCCTGGGGTTGGAGCTGTCTGTCGGCCGAGTACGGCAAAGCCTCCCGTTTCGCTCCACGCCGCCTCCTGGTGCTCCGCTGAGGGCGGTGGGCATGCCGCGCCCACCGCAAGTGGTGCGCCACACGCTGCCGTATCCCTGTCACCGTCCGGCGGCTGCCAGCAGCCGGGCGGCTGTATGGGCGGGTTCCCCGGGCGGGACGACCAGGAGTACCCAGTGCTCCGCGGTGTCGCAGTCCAGGGTGATCGTGCGCGCCTCGTCGGCCGATCCGGTGCGCTCCACTGTGATCACGCGGCCGGGTGCCATGACCGTTTGTGGTGCGTCGGGCCATTGGGCGGCGTCCACGGTGACGCGTACGGCCGTGCCTCGATCCAGCTCCAACGAGGCGACGAGCGAGGGAAGCTCCAGCTCCAGCGCGTCGCAGCGAGGCCACCAGGCTCCGTCCAACAGGCCGTGGCTGACGCCCTGGTTGAGGGTCAGGCGGGGCAGAGGCATGCGATAGGTGTGCGCGTCGTCCGCCGACGCGGCCTCGGCCGGGGTACGGCTGGGTTTCATCGTGCGGTCCCGTCCCGGGAGCCGATGCCGGCTGCCCGTCGCGTCATTCGCCGGGAACGGCATCGCCGGGCGCGTTGCGCGAGAAGCCCTCGGTTTGTCCAGGCTACTCCCGGTCTGAGAGTGCCGCCCGGGAGCCCGTGACGTCGCGTGCGCACCATCAGGCCCCGCCAAGTCGCCCTCCGGTGTGAGGAGGGCACCCTCGCGTTGCCTGATGGCAGCTCGTCCGGCACGTTGGCTGAACCGGAGAGGCCTGGACCGGGCCAGTCCCCAGGGGACGTTGCTGAACCGGCCTTGCACACCAAGTCCCCTGCCTGGCCGAGAGCACACTTTCTGGGCGCGGTTCTCTCAGATCTTTCTGATTCTGCCGCGCGAGCCGTGTGCGGGGCGGATCACCGGCGGCCGGGTGTACCGGTGATCATGACCGATGGGCGTTCGGTCACCGGCCTTCCAGGCGATGGTCGTCGACGGCCCCCGGCTCGGTCGGGCGGGCTCGGCCCGCGCTCGTGTCGATGAGGATCTGCACGGCCTGCTTGGGGTTGTCGGCACTGACTGCTTCGGCTATCGCGGCCCGTGCCGCGTCGGGAGGCGTGTCCGGCGGTACCACGAGCAGGGAGAAGTAGTCCTGGTCTCCGCGGGTCACGAGCGCGGTGTCGTCGCCCTCGGAGAAGGAGTCGATGTGCACGACACGGTGGTCGACGGTCATCCGCGTCGGCATCTCGTCCCAGGCCCCGGTGTCCAGGCCGATCCGGGTGACCGGCCCGAGGCGCTCGGTCAGTGCGCTGATCAGGCCGGGCAGTTCGGTGGCGAGATGCCTCGAACGAGGCCACCACGCACCGTCGAGAATGCCTTGGCGGTCGTGGGTGGTGGTGAGCCGCAGGAGAGCCGTTCCGGGGCGCACCGACTCGTGTACGCCGTCCGTCAGGAGCCTTTCGGGATGCGAGGTAGGGGAGTCCGACATCGCGCTCACCTGCCCTTTCGCGTGGGCCGAGCCGTCGGCTCGCGGTGCCGACGGTGGCCGAGCGGCTGTCCGGAGGAGAGTGTCCTGCGCCCTGACTCTCCTGCTGTTCACGCTACTCCTGCCGGTCTCGGCCGCGGTCGTCCACTGCCGCGGTCATGAGCGGCTCGGCTTCTTCGGCGGTGGTGTCGGGTGGCACGACCAGCAGGTCCCAGCGGCCGTGGCCGGGGGCGAGCAGGACGACGGTGTCCGGCGCGTGCGGTGCGACGGCCCTGCGCAGCCGTACGACCTGGTTGCAGACGAACATGCGGCCGGGTGCCGCGGACCAGGCCCCCGAGTTCACCGTGACACTGGCGATGTGTCCCCAGCCGCGCGGCAGCGCCGCGAGCAACGGGGGAAGCTCCGCCAGGAGATCGTAGGAGTGGGGCCACCACGCGCCGTCGAGGCGGCGGGGCAGGGTGCTGTCGGGGGCAAGGCGCAGCCGGAGGAGGGGATGAGCGGGCGGCGCGGGCGGGCCTGTGGTGATCATGAGTTTCCTTCGGTGGGCGGACTTGCTCCGCGGGCGATCCCCGCCGGGCACGGCGGGCGGTGCGGCGGTCCGAGGTGGGCGTGCTCCGCGGCCCGCACCGGCCGAGGTGTGCGAGGACGCGGATCGTGGTGGGCCGACGGGGTCGGCCCGGCCGGGTGCCCGGAAGCCGGGACTTGGCGGCGAACAGAAAGGGTCGCCCGCCTGCGGCAGGTGTCAGACGGTGCCGCGTACGGATCGAGGGCGTCGAGGGCGGGCAGCGGAGGCTGTCATGGTGCGGCACCTGTCCCGGGCGTCGAGCCGCCCCGGGTGTCGTCGTGCGCCGGGAGCGAAACCGGTCCGGTCACCGGTATGCGGTGGGCCCTCGGTCATTTCACCCTACCGGGTGTGGAGCGAGAAGGCGGTCACGGACCGTAACAGTTGTTGAAGAAGGAAAGGCCGGCCGAAGGGTACGACGGTGCACCGCCCTCGCTTTCCCACTGCTCCACCTGCTCCTGCTCCCAGCCGGTGCCGTCCTGGTCGTGCCGGCTCTGTTCGGCCGCGACGAGCGCGCCCGCCGTGAGGCTGAGCGCGGGGTCGGCCGCTGCCGTCATCAGCCGTGCGGCCGAGGCCGCACCCGTCCCGGGCGGGACGACCAGCAGGTCCCAGCGGCCGACACCGTGGGAATAGAGCCGGATCGTGTACGGGTCGAACCTGGACGCGAACCACGCGGCCCTCACCGTGTGACCGGTGGCAGGCGGCGCGCAGGGCGTCTCCGGCCAGGTGCCGCTGCGCACGGCGGAACTTGTCACTCTCCCCCGCAGTGCGTCGAACGCGTCGGTGAGCATGGGCAGTTCGGCCATCAGATCTCGGGAACGGGGCCACCAGGCACCGCACACGGGGCCGGGCGGAAATGTCGGCGGACGCAGCGTGAGCCGGGCGGGCAAGGAGGGGGAAGAGTGTTCCCGCTCGCGGGTCGCACGGTCATCGGCGTGCGATTCCATGTCGCGGTCCTGTCCCCGGATCGCCTTGCGACGGACCGGTGCCGTGGTGCGCCAGGAACGACGCCGACGCGGCGCGGGCGTACGGGGAACTCCCGGTGCCCGACACGCTACTCCGCCCCGGCGTTCCCGGACCGGACGGCGGACGCCGCGTCCGAGTATGGCGGAAAGCGGGCCTTCCCCCGGGGGTTCCCACCCTGGGGGAAGCGGGCCTAGGCTGTCGCCGTCCGGCCGTGGACCAGGAGTCCGGCGGAACGTACACCGTTCCGGCAGTCCATGTGCCGGTTGCTCCCCGGCATACCGGGCAAGGACCGATTCGCCGCCACCGCAAGACAGTTGGCCCTGGCTTTCCTCGCCCTCCGGCAGCCGGCTTCGGTCACCTTCGCCTCCCCTCGTCGCGAGATCCGCGCGGTGACCTCCCGTCTGCCGTCGTGGGTCCGATGTGGGGCACAAGGCTCCCGACCGCGCGCCCGAGAAGGGGGGAGCGGCCGCCAAGGGAGCCTCGGGCGGCCGCCGTCGGGGCCGGACGACCGGCGGCGGCCGTCGGAACAGGCACAGGTGACGAGGATGACAGCCGCGGGAAGGGCCGTTCCCGCACCGGTGAGAACACGAGGCGGGGCGGCGGGAGCCCCCCCCCACGGTCCTCCGTCCGAGGGGCGGGCCGACGGGGAAGGACCCGTCGGCCCGGCATGATCCGTTCCGGGTACGTCCGCCGTACGCTCGCGAGCTGCGGAGCCGCCGGCGTCCGCGGGCCCGGGCGTAGGCTGAAGGCACCGAGGGTTCCTCGCGCGTCGGCGCCACACCGGCGCCGTTCTCGGCGAGCGACGACGCCGGGCCGGACCCGTCCGGACTCGGGGCAGGGTCCTTCCTCATGACTGTGAACGTGCCGGCCCGGCCGACGACCGCGGACCCGGATCCGGCGCCGAGCGCCGTTCTGAACCCGACGCCTCCGGAAGAGACCGCCCCGCCCAGGGGCCGTAAGGGCCCGTCGCCCCTGGCGGGCGAACGCCTCCGCGCGCTGACCCGCCTCCAGGTGGAGGACCATATGCCGGAACTCGGCGACCTCTTCGCGCAGACCTCCGGCGGCGAGCCATGGGCGTGGAACTGGGCCCGCTCCGCCTTCCTGGAGCGGCTCGCGACCGACGTACGGCGACCGGGATTCGCCCTGCTGACAGCGGAGACCACGCTCTCGTCCGGTACCACGCTGCTGACGGGATGCGCCCACGGCTTCCCCGTCAGCAGCGACGGGCCCTGGTGGCAGGGCCTGGACGGATACCTGCCGCGCGGCCTGCTCCGTGTCGCCGCGTCGGGGAGGCTCTTCGCGATCTCCGAGATCCTCGTCGGGCACCGGGTGCGCACACAGAACCAGAGCCGCGACTGGAATCTCGCCCGGCGCCTGCAGAGACGGCTGCTGGCCGACCACGCCGCCGCGCTCGGCGTCATGCTGGTGAAACGCACCGATATTCGGACGATCAAGGCGCTGCGGTCCTGGGGATGGCAGTACGCCCTGGCGGACGTGGCGGACGCACGGGGGAGGCCCCTCTTCGCTCCTCCCAACCGAATTCTGGTCCTGCGGTGAGGGTGAAGTCGACCGGGGGGGGGGGCGAGCGGCAGAGAGCATCTGTGTCGGCGACGGCAGGATTTCCGGCAGGACGACTAGAGTTCTTGTAAGGGGACCCGCTCCCCTGGTGCGGGCCGCGACTTCGGCGGCCCGCGGGAAGGCGCAGATGCCCTCGCAGGACCGGCCGCATGCCGCCGACCGGCTCGACGACGACAACCACCCGGCGTACACCATGGGCCGTGCCGCCGAGGTGATCGGTGCGACGCCAGGCTTCCTCCGGGCCCTCGGAGAGACGGGGTTGATCACCCCGACCAGGTCGGAGGGTGGCCACCGCCGCTACTCGCGTCATCAGTTGCGACTCGCCGCCCGGGCCCGCGAGATGGTCGATCAGGGAACGCCGATCGAGGCGGCCTGCCGGATCATCGGCCTTGAGGACCGGCTGGAGGAGGCCCTGCGCGCCAACGCGGAATTGAGCCGTCCGGAAGAGCGGGCGGACAGCGGCGGCGCGTAAAAAATGTGCCGCCGCCGGAGCAGGAATTCAATCAGCTTCGCAAGAGTCTTTTCCATGCATCCGGCAGATGGTTTTCCGACGGTTTCCACTCATCTTTTTTGCAATGCATTTCGTGCTATTCTGAAAGTGAATTGCAGTTGTGGTTGCCGTTTTCCGGATTCTCGGGCGGGTGATCATCGCGGCGATGAGGGGCCCGCGAGGTGCGGGTCTCCAGCACTGTCCCAGGAGAATTGACATGACCACCGGCACTGTTAAGTGGTTCAACGCGGAAAAGGGCTTCGGCTTCATCGCGCAGGACGGCGGCGGCGCCGACGTCTTCGCCCACTACTCGAACATCGCCGCCCAGGGCTTCCGTGAGCTGCAGGAAGGCCAGAAGGTCTCGTTCGACCTCGCGCAGGGCCAGAAGGGCCCGCAGGCCGAGAACATCGTTCCCGCCTGACACCCGCGAACGACGCGTCGAGCGCATGCGAAGGGGCCCGCACCTTGGGTGCGGGCCCCTTCCCTTTCCGGCAACGGATCCCCCGAAGGCACCCGCCGCTGAATCACCCACCCCCGACTTCTGGTGAGGCACCATGCGCTGCGTGATCGCCCGATATCCCTTCGACCTCTTCAAGGCCGATGTCGAGACATCGATGGAACGCGTCCGGCCCGAGCCCGTCACAGGGGTCGGCGTCGTCATCGAGGGCCGCGTGTTTCCGGTCAAGCAGGTGGGTGAGGTGATCACAGGCCAGGACCGCCGTGACTTCACCACCGGTGAGGTGACCAGGGCGCTGACCCGCCTCGGCTTCGCCTGCCGTGCCGCGCCCCCGCAGTCCCCGCCCGCCGCCGGCCCGTTGTACGGACGGCGTCTCCTGTGGGGCGGCTGACCGACCTGGAATTCGCCGGGTCACAGCGCCGGCATGCGCACGGCGAGCAGAGCCACGTCGTCGGTGCTGCCGGGCGGCATACGGGCGAGCAGCTGGTCGCACAGTGTGTCCAGCGGTGCGTCGGCGAGCGCGAGGGCGTGCCGGCGCAGCTGGTCCAGGCCGGTGTTGAGGTCGCTGCCGGGACTCTCGATCAGGCCGTCGGTGTAGAGCAGCAGGGTGGCACCCGGCGGCAGTGACTGCGTGGCGTTCGGCCGGCCCGCGCCGGTGCCCAGGGGGACGGGGGCGCCGAGGACCAGTCCCTGTCCGGCTTCGAGGTACCGCGCGTCTCCGCCGGGGGTCAGCAGGAGGGGCGGCGGATGTCCGGCGCTGGTCCACCGCAGGGTCCACGGTCCGGTGTGCGGGTGGCCTTCGACCCGAGCGAGGACGAGCGTGGCCATGGGAACCGTGGTGATGGCGGGCATGGCGTCGTCGAGGCGGTCGACGACGACGCCGGGCGGTCCGGTGTGGTCCCAGGCCAGGGACCGCAGGATGCCGTGCAGTTGGGCCATCCCGGCGGCCGCGGTCAGGTCGTGGCCCACGACGTCGCCGATGACCAGCGCGAGCGTGCCGTCCTTCAGCTCGAAGGCGTCGTACCAGTCACCGCCGACCTGGGAGCCGGCCGGGGCGGGCTGATAGCGGGCGGCCAGCCGCAGACGGCCGGGCTGGGGCAGCGGAGCCAGCAGGTTGCGCTGCATGGCCTCGGCGACGGCGCGCTGGCGGCCGAACCGCCGTGCGTTGTCGATGACCAGACCGACCCGGCGGCCGACGTCGCTCACCACCGCCAGGTCTTCGGTGTCGAAGGGGTGCGCCGGGTCGGTGCGCACCAGCGTCAGGGCGCCGGTGATCTGCTCCCTGGTGCCCAGCGGCACCGTGATGGCGGACGTCGCGTGCACCGTCCGCAGGAAGTCGCCGTGGACGGCGGCCAGGGGAGAGCCGGGCGGTGCGGCCGTCTCCGCCTCGTCCCGCTCTCCCAGCAGCACGGGATCACCTCCGGCGAGCACCTGGACCAGAGGTGAGCGGTCTGCCTCGCTCGTCCCGGGAAGGCGCTCGCGCCCACCCTCCAGCGCGGCGACCCGGCCCGCGGGTCCGGTCACCGCCATCCGGTGGACCTGCCCGGAACGGGTCCGGAGATCCACCGCCGCCCAGTCGGCCAGGCGGGGAACCAGCAGGCCGCACAACCGGGCGAGGGCCTCGTCGGTCTCCAGGGTCTGCCCCAGTACGTCGGTGATCTCCGCGACCAGAGTCAGCCGCTCGTTGAGGTCCTCCAGAGCACTCGTATAGGCCGCACGTTCCCGGCGCGCGCTGCGGTCGGCCGTGATGTCGGTGAACAGCACGGCCATGCCCTTGAAGGAGCCGCCGTCCGTCAGGGGAGAAGCGGACCAGGAGATCGTGACCAGACGACCGTCACCCCGCAGATAGCGGTCCCCCTCCCCGCGCGCGGCGACCCCCTCGGTCAGCGACTGGAGCAGCGGGCACCGCTCTCGCAGGAGCGTGCCGCCGTTCGTGTCCCGGTGCAGCAGCTCGTGCGCGTCCTGCCCCCGCGTCGCAGCGGCGGTTCGCCCCAGCAGCCGTTCGGCGGCCGGGTTGACGGCGAGGATCCGTCCGGCCGGATCCACCACCATCAGGGCTGTGCTCAACTGCTCGACGACCTGTTGCCAGAAACCCGACTCGGCCGCCGCCGGCCGCGATCGCTCCTCACCTCTCGCACCGGGCTCCGCATCCTCCACCATGCCGCCCTCCAGTCATGGCGGCCTCCCACCGAAGACCGCGGGCGCGTCAGCATCAGGGGCTCTGACACATCCCTGATCCGATGGTCTCCTGACAGGAACCCGCTCGCATGGCCGGAACGAGAACCCGGTCGCCCGCCTCCGCCGCGCCGCCCGCCTGCGCGTTTCCCCGGGTGGTGCAACGGCCCCGGCGTCGGCGTGCCCCGGTCAGCCCTGGTCCTCCTCCTCGGCCTCCATGAGCCGTATTCCCTGATGCGTCAGCATGACCGTGGCGGGTGTGTCTCCGTGGGCCCAGCGGACCGTGACAAGTCCTTCCTCCACCAGATAGGTGCAGGCCGCGGTCAGATCCTGCTCGGGGATCGCCAGATCGTCACGGAGCTTGGCCCCGGAGGCGTCAGGGAGGCCGCTGCCCTCCATGCCCTCGTACAGGGTCTTCATGATTGCTTCGCGGTACGTTTTCCGCTCATGCAGTGTTGCCATGGTCGCCGCCACTCGTGCCAAGCTCAGAACCCGTCGCCCCAGGCAAGGAGCAGGCCACAGGTCACCGACTGACTCCCGGAATTCACTTTACTCCCGGCCTTGCCATGAGGACCTGCCCACGAGCGGCTCACGAACCGTGCCCCCGACCAGCGGTTTCGTCAGGGTCTGCCTATGTCGGCACGGTGCCGGAAGACCGGGTCATCGCATGCCGGAATTCCGGCCGCCCCCGGGACCTCACAACCCCACAGCGTGCGGCTGCTGCCGGCCGTGTGACGAGAGGGTGCCGTCGACACCGTCCTTGCCGGCGCTCACCCTGCTTCCACGGCGGGCCCGTTCCGCCGTCATGAGCTCGGTCGCGGTCACCGGCGGGCCGGTGTCCGCGCTCGCGGTGGCCATCAGCCGGGCGGCCGAGGGGGCGTCGGTCTCCGGGGGGATCACCAGGAGGTCCCAGCGGCCCGCCGTGTAGGACAGCAGAACGATCCCGTGCGGATCCAGCTCAGAGGTGAACCAACCGACCTTCACCACATGGCCGTTGACGAGGATTCTGGGCGGGAGGATCGGCCAGTGGCGGGGGTTGACCGCGATACGGGTGATCCGTCCCCACAGCGGATCCAGCACGTCCGCCAAGGCGGAGAGTTCGCTCGGCAGGTCACGTGAACGGGGCCACCAGGCACCGTCCAGTTCGGTGAGCCCTGCGGAAGGGGCCTTCGACCGCAGCGCGAGGCGTGCGGTCGGGACGCGGAAGGGAACGGCCCGCAGCGGGGGATGAGAGGTGGTCGCGGACATGGTGCAAACCTGTCTCCGGACTCCCGCACGGGGGCAGCGGCCCGGTGTTGTCGCGCACCGGGAACGACGCCGGCATCGGAGCCGATGTACGAAATACTCCCGATGGGTTCACGCTACTCCCCGAAGGAGCCGAGCGGACCGGACAGTGCGCGCAGGAAATTGTTCCTCGGCAGTCGTCGGTCGGCCCTTTCTTCTGTCTGGCGAATACCTGCTCGTTCGGACCGCTGCCTCTGGGACGAGAGTCCCCGGCAGGGGCGCACGGGACCGTTTCTCCGTCGGCCGTCCGATCCGTTGGGCATTTCCGAGGAGTATCCTTAAATCACCGAGGATATTTCGTGCACCGGCTTCCAGGCTCGTGTCGTTTTCGGCGATCGAATACGCCGGGCCGGTTGCGGCCGGCCCGGGGCAGGGTTCGCGTCATGACTGCGACCATTCCCCTCCCGCCGACAGCCGAAGCCGATGACCATTCGTTGTCCTCGTCCTCTCTCCGTCTGTCGCTGGCTCCCGCCGGTCCCGCACCGGCTCTGCTGGACGGCGCATGGTGGCCCCGCTCCGGCGATCTCGGGGCCGAACTCCCCTCCCTGGCCGCCGTACTGGATCCGTTGTGGGGGCGGATCACCCGGGTCACGGTTAATCCCACCCACTGGCCGGTCGTTCCCCGCAAGGTGCCTGTCGCCGGGCACATCGTGAAGGTGGGCTGGTTCCTGTCCGAGCAGGACCCGCACGAATTGCTCCTGCTCTCCTACCGCACGGGCCGCTGGAACCTCCTGGTGGTCCCGCCGCAGACGACCCCTGTCTCGGCCGCCTGGCTGATGGCCGCCGCGAGCGACCCGCTGGGCACGTCGACCGCGAGCGGGCTGATGGAGGAGGCGGCGCGCCGTCGGACGCTGTACGAGGCCGACCGGACCGTGGAAGCGGTCTGGGACTCCGAAGGAGGCCATGAGGCACGCGATCCCGCCGCACGTCCCAGGATCCCGGGCATGGCCGCCCCGACGGCACATCAGCCGATGGGGAGGTGAGGACCGTGGAGACGTTCGTGACCGCGATCGTGGTCCTTGCGATGATCGCCTTCGGGGTGCTTCTCATCCACATGCTCAACTCGCAGCACAGTGGCCGCATGACCGCCTTCCATTACGGCCGTACCGGGATGCCTGCCCCGGGCCCGGCCCCGTCGGCTCCACGGAAGACCCACGGCCGGGTGGGATTGAGCCGCACCGCAGGCCGCCCCGACCGTCGCGACGACGACTCCCACGGGCCGAGCCGACCGAACCAACGGCATCGCCCGAACTGACAGCACCGCCCGCAGCCCAAGACCCCGGCCGCAGCACGATGCCCGCCAGGCGCGGACCTTGCGTCCGACCCGGTGGCGCATCCCGACGGCCGATCCGTCATCCACCACCGTGCTCGCCAACCCAGGCTGCCGGACCGGCCGTTCACCCGTCACTGCACCCCCCGTATCGGCGGCATGCCGCGAGAGCCGAACCCGGACCCGACTCGGCCCGACCACGCTGCGCCCTGCGACGGGTACTTCGTACGTCAAGAACCGAGGAGCCATGCCCCTTCCACAACTGAACATCCACCGGCACGACCAGGCCACCCGCGCGTTGATCACCCTCGCTGGAGAGATCGACCGGGCCACCGCCCCGCTCGTGCTCGCCGCAGTCACCGCATGTCTGCGCGACGGCATCCACATCGCCGACGTCGATCTCACGGCGGTCACCTTCTGCGACGTCGGCGGACTCAACGCCTTCCTCACGGCATCAGGGCTGGCCGCCGATACCGGAACGACCCTGCGGCTGCACCACCCGCCGCCCAGCCTGGTCCGCATCATCGAGATCACCGGCTCCGGATTCCTGCTCCACGAGTTCCGGGCCGTTCGACCACTGTCACCTCGCATCCCCGCCGCCGTCGGCGGTGCGCGGTGACGGCCCCGCCACGCCGTGGGCAGCCAGGCAGTGCGGCAGGCGCACCGACTCCCGCCCCCGCGGTACGACTGCGCCGGCTGAACCGCTGGCAGGCGGAGACCCTGCGGGAGGACCTGGCCGACCTGTACGTGGAGTCCTCCCACGCGCAGGCGGGCCAGGAGTACCGAGGCCGGGAGGCGTTTCTGCGCCGGCTCACCGGTGACATCCGGCGGGCGGGATTCGCCCTGTTGATCGCAGAGGACAGTGCCTTCGCCGGGTGTGCCTACGGGTTCCCCGTACCGCGCGAGGGGACCTGGTGGAGGGGGTTCGACGGAGTCCTTCCCCAGAGCGTCGAACAGCTCACCGCGTCCGGCCACGTCTTCGCGATCACCGAGATCGTGGTGCATCCCCACACGGACGAACAGGACCTCGCCCGCCGGCTCCAGCAACGCCTGCTCGCCGACCACCACGCCTCGCTCGGGGCGACGCTGGTCGACCAGGCCGACGTTCCGGCCTGCGACGCCTTCCGGTCGTGGGGGTGGCAGGACATCGGGGCCATCCGCCGGCCGTCGGATTCCACGGTCCCCCGGCCAAGGGCGCCTGTGCCGCTGCGGGCCATGGTCCTTCCCCTAGGCCCACGCACGATTGCCCGCCCGGACGGCCTCGCTCATGAGAACCGCACCCAACGTCCCGACTGACGACCAGCCCGCCACCGGGCCGGGCCGGCTGGACACCACTCGCCACGTCGGCGCTGCCTCAAGGTCCCGTCCCGAGATCCTCCGGCGACGGCGGTGGCGCGGCCCACTCCACCCGGCGGGCGCGGCTGTCGCGTGCGGTGCTGCGAGGGCGCTGACCGCTTGGACCCGGGAGGCGTCGGGCCGCATCACCTGCCCCGGTTCGGCGCGCCTTCACCGCCGGCTCAATCGAGGGTGGCGAGATGATCGGCGTCGCCGCCTCGCCACTCGACCAGGAAGATGGTCGCGTCGTCACTCGTACTGCCGCCACGTTCCTGCTTCAGGGCGTGGGAGAGTGCTCGCACCACCGCCCGTACCTCGTTGCGGTCGCGGAGGACGCGGTTGGTCCACTCGACGAGCTGCTCCTCACCGAATTGTTCCCCGCCGGTCTTGTGCTCCTCGATCAGGCCGTCGGTGAAGCACAGCAACCGGTCCCCGGGTTGCAGCATCCGCTCGCTGACCACCGGCTCCTCACCGCCGAAGCCGACCGGCAACGTGGTCGGGCTCTCCAGCCGGTCCACCACAGCGCGGTCACGGATCAGGAGCGGAGCCGGGTGGCCGGCGTTGACCCAGTGCAGCCGGCCTGTGGCGATGTTCAGAACCATCATCTGTGCGGTGACGAAGTGGTCGTGGCCGAACTGCTCATTGATCGCCCTGTCCATGAACGCGTAAACCTGGGACAGCTCGGTATTGGCCCGTCGCGTGTGGCGATAGGCGCCGATGGCCACCGTCGCCATGGTCGCCGCGTCCAGCCCGTGGCCCATCGCGTCGATCATGGCCATGTGGAGGGTGTCGCCGTTGAGGGCGTAGTCGAAGCTGTCGCCGGCCACGTCGTAGGCGGGCTCCAGGATTCCGGCGACCTCGACCTGCGGAACAGTCATCGACAGCGGGGGCAGCAACGACCACTGGATTTCCGCGGCCACGCTCATCGGGGCGCTGCGGCGGGCCTGGAAGAACAGGTCGGTGTAGGCGTCCTTGGTGACGATCATGTCCGCGACCAGACCGGCGAGTCTGCGGAGCAACCGCCGGTCGTCGTCATCGACCCTGTCCAGGGTGACGGCCATCGCCCCGATCTGGTCGCTGCCGTCCAGCAGTGGCAGGTACATCCGCACGCTGCCGTCCTGCGGCACCTCTACCGTTCTGCGGCTCAGGAACGCCTCGCCGGCCGGGGAGTCCTCGACCGTCTCGGGGCTGCCGACCCTCAGCCTCCGGCCCGGGAGCGGCACCAGCAGGACCTGTTCGTAGTCCTGCAGGAGGATGGAGACCTCCCGCCCCCCGACCCTGGCCACCTCTTCCGCGACGAGTGGGGCGATCAACTCCGGCGGCATCTCGTGGGCCCGGTCCAGCAGCACCCCCAGCAGTCGTTCGCCAAAGCCTTCCGACCGGTCCAGCCCGATCCTGTCCGGCTTTCGCCCACTGTCCGTCATTGCTGTGCTGCTTTCCTCGTCCCGGGCGCATGAAGAACCGCAGCCGGTGCGGGCGGTACCGGCCGGAACGGCGCCTTCAATATCCCGACCACATGCCCCGCCGTAACGCACAGCCGACCTGCTCGGATCAAACCGGCGGTCAACGGTGATCAGCGTGAGCCGACGCGCGCCGACCGGCACAGGCTTGCATCGCCGACCGTGCAGCGAGCCGATTACGCCACAGGCGGCATGTCACCCCCAAACGCCTGTCGCCACAAGAGGCTTGGGCCGACGGCTGCTCCTGGCGCAGGATCGTTCCGTTGCGGCTGAGGTGGCACATCTGCGGCAGAGCGAATCCGTCGGCTGATGATCGACCCGCCCCGCACCTGGTACAGGCCCGCGGACCCGTAGGTCAGGGTCCCCCGGGAAACACGGAGGCGACGCCCCAACGGCCCCGGCGTATGCACACCGGGGCCGCCCTTCCGGGCCCTGGCACGTGAGAGTGCACTGGCCCGCTTGTTATCGTATGCCTGATAAGCATGAAATATCCGTGCATCTTCCCGGCGCATCAGCAACTCACCGCGGCTGTCGTGAATGCCGGCGCGGGCGTCGACGCAGAGTAAAGGCGCAGGCCAGCATGCCGAGGCCCCAGGCGATCAAAAGGGCACCCCACAGCGGCATGGTCACCTCTGGGATGAGAAGTCGGATCTCGACGCTCGTGCGGTTCTCGAAGATGAAGACCAGAGCGATCGCGGTGATCAGAACGAACGGTATGAGGCGGCGGACGCCGGGGCGGGAAAGGAACGGCGTGTGAGCCTTGTGATCTGTGCCGGTCTCGGCCATGGGGTGCCTCTCCATCACGTACCCGTGAATCCAGCGTCCTCTTCTCCCGCGCGGCGTGCCACCGAAGGGACGGTGCCGAGCAGGACGACGCCCATGCCGAGGCTGGTCAGGGGGCCATGGCCGCTGCTGTAGCGCAATCCGACGGTGACGGTTCTGGCACGGGTATGCAGCCCTCGGATGTCTCGGGGCCGGGGGCGCTTGGGGCCATGAGCGGCTCGCTCGTGGTCAGTTGGCCGGCAAACCCCGTGGTGCGGATCTGGTGCTGGCGCGCCTCCGGCACGCGCCGCACGGGCAGCGGCGGAAACAAGAAGACCCAGGTCGCCGACCTGGGTCTGAATCATGGAGCGGGTGACGAGAATCGAACTCGCGCTCTCAGCTTGGGAAGCTGATGTTCTACCATTAAACTACACCCGCGTAAGACGCCCGATTCGGCGTGATCCGGAGTCGGTGTCCGATTGCCTGGTCACTGTACCTCATCACCGGCCCCCGGCGCTGAAGCCGCGGGGCCTGAGTGCTTTTCAGGGGTGGGATCCTGGTGTGGGGCACCGGAGTTGGGGCGTACGGTGGAGACGTCGGAGAGGGTCCGCGCCGGGTCGGAGTGCCGCCTGGAGGGCCGTCCCTTTGATCCCGTAATGTGGCCTCTCGTCGTCAGGCAGGCAGCAGCCAGACGCGGCTCTTGGGGAAGGGACTCTAGGACTTGATGGAGCGCACCGTCGTCCGTTGTGCCGATGGGCACGTGTTCAGCACCGCTTCGTTCCCGATGCAGCAGGCCGAGCGCCTCGGCCCCGGCCGGCTCGTTCGATGTCCCCGCTGTGCCCGGCTCCGCAGTGTGGTGCCGGTGCAACTGGAGAAGCAGTAGCGGAGCGGACGCACACGCAGTACCAGCAGTGACAGCCCGGCGCGCGGGCGGCGCGATTGTCGTCGTCCCGCGCGCCTTGCGTATCCTCGGGGCGTGCTTCTCTCAGACAAGGACATCCGGGCCGAGATCGACGCCGGGCGGGTACGGATCGATCCCTACGACCAGACCATGGTGCAGCCGTCCAGCATCGACGTACGGCTCGACCGGTACTTCCGGGTGTTCGAGAACCACCGGTACCCGCACATCGACCCCTCGGTCGAGCAGGCGGACCTCACGCGGCTCGTCGAGCCCGAGGGCGACGAGCCGTTCATCCTGCACCCCGGGGAGTTCGTGCTCGCCTCGACGTACGAGGTCATCACGCTTCCCGACGATCTCGCCTCGCGGCTGGAGGGGAAGTCCTCGCTCGGGCGGCTCGGGCTCGTCACCCACTCCACCGCCGGGTTCATCGACCCCGGGTTCAGCGGGCACGTCACCCTGGAGCTTTCCAACCTCGCGACGCTCCCGATCAAGCTCTGGCCCGGCATGAAGATCGGCCAGCTGTGCATGTTCCGGCTGACGTCGCCGGCCGAGTTCCCGTACGGCAGTGAGCGCTACGGGTCCCGGTACCAGGGGCAGCGCGGGCCCACCGCCTCCCGGTCCTTCCAGAACTTCCACCGGACCCAGGTATGAGCGCCGGCCAGGCACGCGAGAACCTGACCTACGAGCGGTTCGGCGTCGCCGTCCGTGAGCTCGCGCAGGCCGTCGCCGACGACGGGTACGAGCCGGACATCGTGCTCAGCATCGCCCGGGGCGGCGTCTTCGTCGCCGGCGGGCTCGCCTACGCCCTCGACTGCAAGAATCTGCATCTGGTGAACGTCGAGTTCTACACGGGTGTGGGGACCACGCTCGAGATGCCCGTCATGCTCGCGCCCGTGCCCAACGCGATCGACTTCACCGACAAGAAGGTGCTGATCGCCGACGACGTCGCCGACACCGGCAAGACGCTCAAGCTCGTCCATGACTTCTGCGTCGAGCATGTCGCCGAGGTGCGGTCCGCCGTGATCTACGAGAAGTCCCACTCGCTCGTGAAGTGCGAGTACGTGTGGAAGCGCACCGATGAGTGGATCAACTTCCCGTGGAGTGTCGAGCCCCCGGTGGTGAAGCGGGCGGGGCAGGTTCTCGACGCCTGAGTCGAGCACGTACGGGAAGGCCCCGGCGGGAACGCCGGGGGCTACCGGCTGTCGTCGTCCGCCGTGTGGGACGACGGCTCCTCCGGTTCCGGGCCGAAGGCGTGGTGGCGCAGGCCCTCGATGTCGGTCACCACGATCCGGGATCTCGTCGGGGCGTCGCCGAGGAGCCCCAGCGCCTGTAGTTCCCGTACCCGCCGGCCTGCCGCCTCCCGGCCCATGCCCAGCCAGTCGCCCAGGTCCTCCTGCGTCACCTGCCTGATCTCGATGCCGAGGGCGGTGGTCTCGCCCTCCGCCTCCGCCAGCCGTAGCAGCAGCCGGGCGAGTCTGAGCCTGGCGGGAGCGCACGCGACGACGACGCGGTGGTGGTCGGACTCCTTCAACCGCGCGCACACGGTCATGAGCACCTTTCGCAGGATCCCCGGATGCTCGGCGAGCAGTCCTTCGAACGTCTCCCGCCCGTACCAGCGGATGTACGTCCGATTCAGCGCCGTCACCGTCGCGTTGCGGGGGCCGTTGTCCAGCAGGCCCATCTCCCCGATGAGCTCGCCGCGCCGCCGGGAGGCCAGATAGGTCGTGCGCTCGTTCTCGCCGTGCCAGAGCACACGGCATGCGCCGCTGATGATCAGAGCGACCCGGTCGGCGAGGTCGCTCTGCCGGAGGATCGTCCCGCCGGTTTCGACCGGATCCCGCGGGGCTCGCCCGACCTGCTCCATCGCCTTGCGTTCGTCGCCGTCGAGGGTGTCCCAGAACGTCTTGTGCCTCACACCGGGAGCGTCCCAAACTCGGGCCTCCTTACGAGGCAGTTGCATCCTTTTGGCCACCTTGGTGCTGCTCTTATGTGCCTTGCAGACACATGAGTAGACAGGTATGACAAATGCTCGAAGAACGGGAGCCGCCGCGTGGTCCGGATCCACGCCAGGGACAGGACGCACGCGGCGCGCAGAACCGGGTGAACATCCGGTCCGGGGGCAGTACGACCATCAGTGGCGGCGCGGTCGTGGCCGGCGGTGACGCCCATGTCGGGGACGTCGTGCACGGCGACAAGATCACCATCGTCGAGAAGGCCAAACAATGGGCCTTCGCGAACCCCCTGTTGGCGGTCGGCCTGGCGATCGTCGTCCTGTCCGGTTCGATCTGGACCGGCGTCTCCCTGGGCTCCGACCCCGCGGTCGACGTGTCCGTGGTGGAGGAGCCCGGACTCCCCGGTGCCCTGCACACGGTCGAGCAGACCCGGCTCGCCGAGCGGCTCGGGGACGCCGCCTCCTGGTGCCACCTCGTGCAGCCCGGCGACAGCAGCTGTGAGACCACCATGAACTCGGCGTTCGCCGCGAAGTCGCAGTCGTACCGGGACCGCGTCGAGGAAGTGGGGCTCGGCGAGCCGGAGAAGATCGACTCCGGCGCCCAGGTCGCGCTCAGCTGGCAGGGCATCAGCCAGGGCACCGCACGGCTCGTCCAGGCCGGCGGGCGCTGGCAGTTGAACACCTCCGACTACGGGCTGCTGAAGCTCTGCGGCGCCGGGCTGTTCCTCTCGCTGGTCGACGCGAAGAGCCAGGAACTGAAGTGCGGCATGTTCCAGCTCCCGACGTCGTAGCCGGCCACCCGGACCCGTCGGGCGTTCCTGCCGCCGCTCGGTCGGCCGGTCGCCCGGACCCGTCGGGCGTTCCTGCCGTCGCTGCGTCGGCCGGTCGCCCGGACCCGTCGGGCGTTCCTGCCGCCGCTCGGCCGGCCGGTCGCCCGGACCCGTCCCGCGTCCCCGCCGTCGCTGCGTCGGCGGCCCGGACCGCTTCGGTGCCCCTGCCGCCACCCCGTCAGCCGTTCGAACCCTCGGGCGCCCCCGCCGTCGCTCCCTCTGTTGCCCCACCCCAACTCAGAAAGTGAAATCCGCCGTGTTCCCCCATGCCCAGCATGTGCCTTTGCTCTTCGCCGACATCAAGGGATTCAGCTCGCGCAGCGACCGTGACCAACTGCGCAGCCGCGAGGACCTCTACGCCGAGTTACGGGCCGCCTTCACCGACGAGTTGTGGCGGCTGTGCCCTCAGGAGGACCGGGGGGACGGCGTGTTGCTGGTCATACCGCCGGATCTGCCGGTGCAGGCCCTGTTCACCGCTGTGCTGCCCCGGCTGGAACAGGGGCTGGGCGGGAGACGGCGCAGCGACCCGCTGCTGCGGCTCAGGATCGCCGTGCACGCCGGGGCCGTCCATCGCGACGGTCACGGCTTCGCGGGGAACGCGGTCAACCATGTCTTCCGGCTCTGCGACGGCGAGCCGCTGCGGCAGGCGCTCGACGAGGCCGCGAGCGACACAGCACTCGTGGTGTCCGAGGTGATCCACGACTCGGTGGTGCGGGCCGGTCTCCCGGGAGTGGAACCCACGACGTTCCATCCGATCACGTTCCAGGTCAAGGAGACCCGCGCCAGGGCGTGGCTGCACGTGCCCGGCGACAACGCCTGCGCGATGCGGATCGCCCGCGAGTCGGCGGCCGGGACGGACGAGGGGCGGGACCGGGACGGGCGCGGCGGGGTGTCCATCAGCGCCGGGCACAGCGTGCACATGAACGGCGCGGTCGTGGCGGGCGGCGACGCCCGGGTGAGTTCGCCGCCCGCCCCGCGTTCGCGCCGGTGGCGCGGCGGGCGGTGACGGTCACCGGGCCGGGGGGTCGGCCCGTGACGGGACGCGAGAAGTAGCAGGCAGTAGCAGAGAGAGGGGGAGGCGGATGACTCGCCGAGCCGGGGGTCCACGACGGATCGCCGCAGCCGTGGTGGCCGTCGGGCTGATCGCACTGACCACCGCCGGGTGCGCCACGGGGCCGACGTCCAGGAAGGAGGTCTGTGAGCGGTACGACTCGCTGAGCGACCGGATCGGCATCGGCACGGTGTTCGGCAACCCGGTGTTCTGGGCGGCCGGCGAGCTCGCGGACGTGGCCGACCGCTACGAGGGGCCGGAGGACCTCTCGTCCGACGCGGAACGGCTGGACTCCATCTCGGACGCCGACGAGACCTCCCTCCTGGAGCTGAGCGAGGCCACGGAGAGCGTCGCCGCGCTCTGCGGCCATCCGCTCGGGATGGGCTCGACCCGGCCCTTCGGGTGAGCCACGACACACGGATCAGTTACTTGGCAATGGCCGGGAGCCGGTGACCGCCGTGCTCCCGGCGCGGATCGAACAGTGAGGACGGGCAGCCGGGTGAGCGTGGAAAAGGTGTTGATGGGGGCGGGCACGGCCCTGTTCGTGGTGATGGCCGTGCTGCTGAAGGTGGGCACGACGAGCATGGGTCTGTTCGTCACCTACGGAGTGCTCGCGATGATCGGCGCGGGCGCCGCACTCGCGGGCAAGAAGCTGCGCGACCAGAGCCGCGGCCGGTGAACGGGACGTCGCCCGGCACGACGGACGGGATCTCCGGAACGCTGATGGGCGTACTGGCGCTGGTGGTCCTGGTGATCTTGGCCGTCCTGTGGGGGAAGCTCAAGGACTACGGCCGCGCGAAGGCCAAGCAGCACGTGTTCGCCCGGCGTGACCACCGGGACGGGCAGCAGCTGGTGGCCGAGGAGCTGCACTTCACCCTGGCGGCCGACCCGGGGCGGATCCGGGACGTGGTCCTGTCGTCCGTGCGGCTCGCTCCGCAGTGTCCGGCGGTCCTGGCCGACGCGTACGTACTGGAGGCGTCGGACTCCGAGGTGGTCGTCGCGTACGGCAGTGCCCTCTCGCGCCGGAACTTCACCGCGTCGCTGCGGCTGAGTCCGGCCGGGGCCACGGGCGATGCCGGGCGGGTGGACGCGGTGTGGGGCATCCGTACCTGGACGCTCTCGGACGGGGTCACGGACGGTGTGAGCGTCATGCGCCGTCTGCGGGAGGACGTCGAGGCCGCCCTGCGGGGCCTCGACCCGGGCCTTCACCGCACCGTCCGGCGCACACGATGAGAAGAGGCCCCTGCCGCACCGGCAGGGGCCTCTTCCTCCGTGGACCGCCGTCCGCTAGAACGTGCCCAGCTTCACGATCGACAGCAGTGCGATCAGCTGGATCGCGCTCGCCCCCAGGGCCTTCGGCCACGGGAGGTCGTGGGACTTGGAGACCATCAGGGTGAGCAGGGCGCCGCCGGCCACCCAGGTCGCCCAGCCGAGGGCCTGGACGAGGGTCGCGTCGCCGCCCGCGAACATGGCGAAGACCAGGCGGGGGGCGTCGGTGAGGGACATGATCAGCATGGAGAGGCCGACGGTGGGCTGCCAGGCGCCGTCGCCGCCGAGCTGGCGGGCCATGGTGTGGGTGACCACGCCCAGGACGAAGGCGGAGACCGCCATCGCGACCGCCGTGGTCAGGACGATCGGGACCGCGTTGGAGAGGGTCGCGTTGATCGCGTCCTCACGGGCCGTGTCGAAGCCGAAGACGGCGAGCAGGCCGTACAGGAGCGTCACGATCAGGGCCGGGCCCCACATCGTGTAGTCCCGCATCTGGAGGAAGGTCTGCGAGGGGGAGAGGATGATGCCGCGCAGCAGGGCCTTCCAGTGCAGACGGGGGCCGATGGGGCCGGCCGGGGCCGAGCCCGCCCGGTAGGTCCCGCCCTGGGTGTAGGGGTCCTCGCCGACCGAGAAGGCCTGGGTGTGGCCCGGGTTGTTCGCCGCGTACGGGTCGTGGGCGCCGCCGGGGCCGTGCGGGTGGTCACCGTCGCCGAAGTACTCCGGCTCGCCGTGCCCCCCGTGCCCTCCATGACCACCGTGGCCGCCGCGACCGCCATGGCCGTAACCGCCTTGGCCACCGCCCCTGTTGGCCTGCGGCCAGCCGCCACCGCCGCCGCCCGGGCCGCCGTACGGCTGCTGCGGCGGCGGGGGATAGCCGTACGACTGTCCCTGGGGCGCCTGCTGCCCGTACGGAGGTTGTTGGGGGCGCGTCTGCGGGGTGCCGTTGTTCCGGCTGCCCCGTCCGATCCTGAATCCAGCCACGTCTTCGAACGTACCTGGTCCCGGAGATCGGTGTGCCGGGCCCTGCGGTCAGGGCCCGGCTTTGCGGCCGACCTGTGACATCCCCTAGGGGGTGCGGCGGCTCTCCTGCGGGTGTCCCGTCGGGGTTCCGCCGTACGGGGAGGGCCGGCCGGGTGGATCAGGATCCTGGTCCTGATCCGGGTCGGGATCAGCGCAGCATTACCTGGCCCAGTCGCAGATAGCCCGACGGCAGGCCCAGTGAGCCGGGGCCGAAGCTGATCGCCTTGCTGGTGGTGATGCCGGAGGCGGCGCCGCGCAGATTGTAGATCGACCCCGCCGGGTGGTTCTCGCCGTCCGCGCCGACGGACAGGTCGGCCCTGCCGTCGCCGTTGACGTCGGACAGGCGTACCGAGGCGCCGAAGCGGTCGGCGGTCTCGGCGGTGCCCGGGACGCCCGCCGTGTTCTGGGTGAAGGACTGGGCGCCGGTCGCGGTCAGGCCGGCGGCCGAGCCGCGCAGCACCGTGACGCTGCCGGCGATCTTCGCGGCGCCGATGGTCTCGTGGATCGTGCCCACGGCCAGGTCCGCGTAGCCGTCGCGGTTGATGTCGGCGATGGACAGGGCGTTGCCGAACCAGTCGCCTTCCTCGTCCGAGCCCGGGACGCCGGGGGTGTCCTGGGTGATCGTGGCCTGCGGCGAGGTGCGCACGCCGCTCGCGCTGCCGAGGTAGGCCCTGACGACGCCGCCGAGGCTGGTCGCGCCGTCGTCGCCGAACGTGGAGGCGACCACGTCGGCGTAGCCGTCGCCGTTGAGGTCACCGACGGTGGCCAGCTCGTAGGCGCCGTTCTTGAGGAACGCCTGGCGGGTGAGGCCGGAGGCGGAGCCCAGGTAGACGAAGGTGCCGTCGTCGTAGGTCTCTGCCTGGGTGCCGCTGACGACCAGGTCGGCGGTGCCGTCGCCGTTCACGTCACCGGCGGCCAGACTCTGGGAGCCGTAGATGGCGCCCGTGTACAGGTCGGTGGAGAGCTGGTAGCGGGACGCGGCGCCGGAGGCCTTGAGGAAGCCGCCCTTGTGGATCCAGATGTCGCTGCCGGTGCTGCCGACGGCGAGGTCGGCCTTGCCGTCCCCGCTGAAGTCGCCGACCGCGAGGGACATGCCGTACTCGTCGTGGGCCGAGGTGGCCGGGTCCGGGACGACCTGGCCGCCGGACAGGCCGCTGCTGCCGCCCCAGACGATCACGACGGCGCCGGCGTCGGCGTTCTCGCCGGTGGAGGCGACCACGAGGTCCGCGTAGCCGTCCCGGTTCAGGTCGCCGGAGGTCAGGGCCTGGCCGAACTCGTCGCCCTGCTCGGCGGTGCCGGGGATGCCGGCCGTGTTCTGGGTGATGACGGTCCGGCGGGTGGCGCTGATGCCGTTCGCGGAGCCGTAGTTGACGACGACCGCGCCCGCGTCGGTCTTGCCGCCGACCGGGGTGTACGGGGCGGCGGTGGCCAGGTCGCGGTAGCCGTCGCCGTTGAAGTCGTCGGCGTACTTGGCGGGGGCCGCGGCGGCCGGTGCGGCGGTGAGCAGCGGCGCGGCCGTCAAGGTGGCGGCGACGGTGGCCGTGGCCAGGGCCAGTGATTGGAGGCGGTGGCGGTTGCTGTTGCGGTGGTGCCGCAGCATGTGGGGTTCCTCCCGCGATGGTGTGGGTGGGGTGGGGGCGCCCGCCACCCGCGCGTCCGTGTGTCCGCGCGGGTGGCGGGCAGGGGGTCAGCCCGCCAGTACGTCACCGAAGTAGGTGAGGCCCGACGGACCGCCCAGCGTCGTGCTGCCGAAGGCCTTCGCGCCGGTGGCGGTGATGCCGGAGGAGCTGCCGCGCAGGGCCCAGGCGGAGCTCGCGCCGTCGTTCTCGCCGCGGGCGCCGGAGATCAGCTCGGCGCGGCCGTCCTTGCTGACGTCGGTGAGCAGCACGGAGTGACCGAAGTAGTCGTACGACTCGGCGGTGCCCGGCACTCCGCTCGTGTCCTGCGAGAACGCCTTGGAGCCGGTGCCGGTCAGGCCGGAGGCGGAGCCGCGCAGGATCACGACCGAACCGGCGTCTGTCTTCCCGCTCAGGTCCTCGTTGGCTACGCCGACCGCGATGTCGGCGTAGCCGTCGCCGTTGGTGTCACCGGCGTCGAGGCTCCAGCCGAAGGCGTCGTTGCGCTCGGACGCGCCCGGCACCCCGGTGGTGTCCTGGGTGAAGCGGACGGGGGTGCGGGTGCTCAGGCCGCTCGCGGCGCCGTACGTCACGGTCACCGCGCCGCCGGAGCCGCCGTTGGGCTCGTCCGTCGACTTCTCCATGAAGTTGCCGGTGACGATGTCGCCGTAGCCGTCCTTGTTGACGTCCGCGATGACCGCCGCGTAGCCGCCCGCGACCTTGCTGGACGGCGTGAGGCCGGTCGTCGTTCCCTTGTACAGGACGCTGCGCGTGCGGTAGCCGCTACTGATCTCCTCCTGGCCCATGACCAGCAGGTCCGACTTGCCGTCGCCGGTGACGTCACCCGCGACGATCTGGTCGGTGTTGATGCCGGTCTGCTCGGAGGTGTCGATGCCGACGAGCCCCGTGGCCTGGCCGGTGCGGGTGATGGGGCCCTTGAAGACGTTCAGCCCCGGGAAGGCGTTGTTGGCCGCCGCGAGGTCGGTGTCGCCGTCGCCGTCGAAGTCGCCGGTCGCGACGGACCAGCCCAGCTCATTGCGGTTCTCGGGGAGCGGGGAGGAGATGTCGGTGCCGGACTTGATGCCGGTCGCGCCGCCCCACAGCACCGTCAGGGCGCCGAAGTCGTCGGTCGAGCCGATCCGCTCGGAGTGCACGCCGACCACGATGTCGGTGTAGCCGTCGTCGTCCAGGTCGCCGGTGGTCGCACGGTCGCCGAAGTAGTCGCCGCTCTCCGGGACGCCGGGGATGCCGGCCGTGTCCTGGCTGATGATCTGCCGCTTGGTGGTGTCCAGGCCGCTCGCACCGCCGTAGACGACGGCGACGTAGCCGGCGTTGCTCTTGCCGGCGACCTTGGCGAGGGGCGCGGTGATGACGGCGTCGCGGTAGCCGTCGCCGTTGATGTCGCCGGCCAGGCCCGAGGGCGCGGCGGCGGCGTTGGTGGCCGGGAGGGCGGTCAGCAGGCCCGTGGTGAGGGTCGCCGCGAGCAGCAGCGTGCGCTTGCGCAAGGTGAAGTCCCTTTCGGAATGCCGGAGATCAGGAGTTGAGGGCCGTGCCGTAGCCGGGGCCGCCCGCCGTGGAGACGCCCGTCGTCGCCGGGCCGAAGCTGATCGCCCCGCCCGTCGTCACCCCGCTCGTCGCGCCGCGCAGCGACCAGACGGCGCCGTCGCCGTTCTCGCCGGTCGCGGAGACGGTGAGCTCGGCGCGGCGGTCGCCGGAGTGGTCGGCGAGCAGGACGCGGGCGCCGAAGCGGTCGTTCGCCTCGGAGGTGCCGGGCACACCGGCCGTGTTCTGCGTGAAGGACTGGACGCCGCTGGTGCGCAGGCCGGACGCCGAGCCGTACAGCACCGTCACCGAGCCCGCGCCGGAGTTCTCGCCGGACGCGCCGACGGCCAGGTCCGCGTAGCCGTCGCCGTTGACGTCCCCGAAGGAGACGCCGCTGCCGAAGCGGTCGCCCGTCTCGGCGGCGCCGGGCACACCGGCGGTGTCCTGGGTGAGGACGAGCGGGGCGCGGGAGGAGTCCCGGCCGTCCGGGCCGCCGTACACGACAGTGACCTTGCCGCCTTTGGCGCCGGCCGGGTCGGCGGAGGTCTCGCGGTCGTTGCCGACGGCGATGTCCGCGTACCCGTCCTTGTCGATGTCGCCGATCGCGGAGACGTATCCGGCGGGCAACGTCTGCATCCAGTCGGTGTAGTTGCCGATGCTCGGATCGGTCACCAGGTGGGTGATCGCGGCACCGTCGCTCTTGCGACCGTGCACGACCAGGTTGGTGTGCCGGGCGGCCGTGACCGGCCCGACGGACAGGGACGTGATGCCGTACGTCGAGGAGTACGGCGCGGGGAAGCCGGCGCCGGAACCGCCCTGGGAGGAACTGGTCCTGGTGAACGGGCCGTTGATGAAGCTGAGCTTGAAGGGCCCGTTGGAGCCGACCACGATGTCCGGGTCGCCGTCGGCCTCGACGTCGCCGGCCGCCAGGGACTGCCCGAACCGGTCCGCGTCCCGCTCAAGGAAGTTCGGCACCGAACGGGCCCCGGACAGACCCGACTTGGTGCCCCACACGACGACGGCATAGCCGTCGTTGGTGTCCCCGTCCACGTCCTCGCCGGGCGCACCGATCAGCAGATCGGCGTAGCCGTCGGTGTCGAGGTCGGCGGAGGCCACGGCGGTCCCGAAGACGTCGTCGGCCTCCGCGGTGCCGGGGACGCCGGCCGTGTTCTGGGTGATGAGGGTGCGCGTGGCCGTCTGCAGGCCGCCGGTGCCGCCGTACACCACCGACACGGCACCCGCCTTCGCCTTGCCGCCGACGGTGGCGCCGGGCGCGCCGATCGCGAGGTCGACGCGGCCGTCGCCGTTGAAGTCGTACGGCTTGGCGGCCGTCGCGGCGTGCGCGGCCGGGGCGGTGAGGGCGAGCGCGAGCGGGGTGAGGGCGGCCGCGAGGAGCGTGCCGGTCAGTCGGCGGTGCGTCACTGGGCGATCACCGAACCGAAGTAGTACGTGGACTTCAGGGAGACCGCGGCGGCGGTCAGGCCCTGGGCGCCGGACGTGGTCAGGCCGGTGGAGGAGCCGCGCAGGGTCCAGACGCCGCCGGAGCCGTTCTCGCCGTCGACGCCGACGGTCAGGTCGGCCTTGCCGTCCTTGGTGATGTCGGTGAGGTCGACCGCGGAGCCGAAGCGGTCCCAGGACTCGGCGGTGCCGGGGACACCGGCGGTGTTCTGCGTGTACGACTTCGAGCCCGACGTCTTCAGACCGGACGCCGAGCCGAACAGCACGGTCACCGAGCCGGCCTCCTTCGCCGTGCCGATGTCCTCGCCCGGGGCGGCGACCGCGACGTCGGCGAACTTGTCGCCGTTGATGTCGCCGGTGCTCAGGAACATGCCGAAGCCGTCGTCGGTCTCGCCGGAGCCGGGCACGTTCGCGCTGTCCTGGTGGATGACGGTCGGCGTCTGCGCGGGGTCGGGGCCGTTCGGGCCGCCGTACCAGACGGTGATCTGGCCGCCCTTGTGACCGCCGGGCTTGTCGCTGTTCGGGTCGGAGGAGTCGCCGAGGACGAGGTCGCCGTAGCCGTCGCCGTTGATGTCGGCGATGGAGCCCGACAGGCCGTCCGCGTTCGGCAGATTCGTGAACTTGTAGCCGCTGGTGGTCCAGCGGTAGTAGTCGACCTCGCCGCCGGAGTCGCCGTCCACGCCGAACGGGTAGACACGCTCGGCCGCCCCGTCGCCGCTCAGGTCGCCCGCGATCACGTCGTAGGTGGTGCCGAGCTCGCCGACCCGGTAGTTGCTCAGCGGGCCGTTGGCGCGGGTGAAGGGGCCCAGGTACAGGCGGGTGTGGTTCTGCCCGGTGAGGGTGACGTCCATGTCGCCGTCGCCGTCGAAGTCCCCGGTCGCGGCGCCGCGCGAGAAGCCGCCCCACTCGGAGAGCCCGGACGGCTGCGGCAGGCCCTTGCCGCCGGACAGGCCGGACTTGGAGCCCCACAGCACGGTGCCGGCGCCGACGCCGTCCCGGTCGCCGACGGTCTCGCCGGAGGAGCCGACCACGAGGTCGGAGTAGCCGTCGCGGTCGAGGTCGGCGGTGGCCAGGGAGGAACCGAAGAGGTCGCCCTCCTCGGCGGTGCCGGGCACGCCGGTGGAGTTCTGCGTGATCACGGCCTTGCGGGTGGCGGACACTCCGGTCGAGGAGCCGTACAGCACGACGACGGCGCCTGCGCAGGACGCGGAGCCGACGGTGGTGCACATGGCACCGACAGCGACATCGCGGTACCCGTCGCCGTTGAAGTCGCCGGCCAGGCCCGAGGGCGCGGCGGCGGCGCTGTTGGCCGGGAGAGCGGTGAGCAGGCCGGTGGTGAGAGCGGCGGCGAGGAGGAGGGGGCGCTTGCGCAAGGTGGGTGCTCCTGGGAGGAGGGGCGCGCCCGTTGCCGGTGGGGGCGGGTCCGGGGTGCTTCGGGTGTCAGGGGGCCGGGCCCGTGCGGTGACGGGCCCGGCCGGGTCGTGCGGTGGGTGGTGCGGTGGCTCAGTCGGCGAAGTTGGCGCCGAAGTACGGCTTGCCCGTCGTCGAGACGCCCGAGTTGCTCGGGGCGATGGAACGGGAGCCGGTGGTGATGATCTTCGAGCCGTTGGAGGGCAGGTAGGTGACCCCGCCGTTGCCGTCGTTCTCGGCGGAGCCGGCGATCAGGTCGGCCTTGCCGTCGCCGGTCACGTCGTCGAGCTTGACGTCCATGCCGAACATGTCGCCCTTCTCGTCGTTGCCGGGGACGCCCGCGGTGGACTGCGCGAAGGACTGGGTGCCGGAGGTGGTGTTCAGGCCGGAGGCCGAGCCGTACAGGACGGTGACCATGCCGGTGTCCGTGGCGCTGCCGATGTTCTCGCCGGCGACGCCCACGGCGAGGTCCTGGTAGCCGTCGCCGTTGATGTCGCCGAGGTCCAGTTCGTAGCCGAAGTAGTCGTTCTTCTCGGCCGTGCCGGGCACGTTGCCGGTGTTCTGGGTGATTCCGGTGGTGGAGCCGATGCCGCTCGCGGCGCCGTAGGTGATCCACACCTTGCCGCCGTCCTCGGCACCGGGGAAGGTCACGCCGTCGTCGGCCTTGTTCCAGTACATGCCGGTGACGATGTCGCCGTACCCGTCGCCGTTGACATCGCCGATCCCGGTGATGACGCCGCCCTTGAGGGGCCGGGCGTCGCCGGCGGACAGGCCGCCGTCGGTGCCGGGCACGAGGTAGTTGGTGTTCCAGCCGTACTGGGTGTCGGTCTCGTAGCCGTCGACCACCATGTCGGTGCGGCCGTCGCCGTTCACGTCGCCCGCGTGGAGGTTGAGCGGGCCACGCGCCGAACCGCCGGACATGATCTGGGGCTTGACGGTGTAGCGGCCGCCGAGCGCGGTGCCGGAGGTGTTGAAGCCGCCCTTGAAGACGTAGATGGTGCTGGAGGTGCTGCCGACGGCCAGGTCGGTCTTGCCGTCGCCGTCGAAGTCACCGGCGGCGAGGTTCTTGCCCCAGGCGTCGTGCTGGGTGGGGGCCGGGTCGGCGACGGTGACGCCCTTCCCGGTGATGCCGGAGGCCGAGCCCCACAGGATGGCCAGGCCGCCGCCGTCGACGTCGCTGCCGACGTCCTCGCCCCCGGCGCCCACGGCGATGTCGTCGTAGCCGTCGCCGTTGAAGTCGGCGTAGGCGGTGTCCCAGCCGAAGCGGTCGCCGGCCTCGGCGGTGCCGGGGGCGCCGGTGGTGTTCTGGCTGATGGTGTGGCGCTTGGCGGACGAGACGCCGGTGGCGGTCCCGTACAGGACGATGAGCTGGCCGGCGTCCTTCTTGCCGCCCACGTAGGCGCTGTCGGCGGAGAAGGCCACGTCGCCGATGCCGTCGCCGTTGAAGTCGGCGTGCGGGACGGTGGCCGAGTCGGCGGCGGTCGCCGGCGAGGCGGCGAAGCTGAGCAGACCGCCCGTCAGCGCGGCAGCGGTGGCCGTCGCGAGGGCGAGTCGCAGCTGGTGCTTGTGCATGCGGGTTCTCCTGCTGCATGCGGGGATGCCTGGCCGGCATCCACAGTCGGTGGGGTGCGACCGGCGGCGTTCTCCGGGAGTTGTCCTCGGGTTCACCGGGCGGTCGGCGATCAGGAGACCTGCGATGGGGCGGAAGGGTTGTACGTGAGTTCGAGAAACTTTTGAGGCGGCTGCGGGTATCCGGCATTGATGCCGATACGGCACTTAAATCACCTGTGGTTGCACTCGCCGCGGCCCGTGCCGGAGGCGAAGCCCAGCCAGGTGTGCCGGTTGCCCCACCAGCACCAGCCGACCTTGGGCGCGTCGCGCCGCTCACGGCCGTCGCGACCCGTGCCGTTGCTGATCCAGATCGCCGGGGTACGGGCGTCCAGCGTGCCGTTGGCCTTCCGGAGCCGGGAGCCGATCGTCATGAAGCAGTGGTTGCGTTCCAGAGCCGCGGGCTGCTGGAGCACCCAGTGGATGCCTTCGCCGAGCACAAGGGGAGTCCGCCCCTCTCCGGCGAGCGCGGGCAGCGCCTCCTCCGGACTCCAGTTGGCCATGCGGTCACCGCGGTCCAGGCCGGTGACGACGTAGAGGGCCGAGTCGGGCAGCTCGACGCCGGCCGGGGCGAAGTCGTCGACGTCCGGCATGTCTACGACGACGAAGCCGGGCTTGTCGCCGCGGCGGAGCAGAGGGGTGAGGGCGGAGGCGGGGACACGGTCGGGGTGGACGGCGAGAAGGGCGTCGCCGCAGCCGGGTCGGCCGGGGCCGCTGCCGTCGCCGGGGCCGTTGCCGGCGCTCGCGCTTCGGGCGTAGGCCCGGATCTCGTCGGCGGGTATCCCGGCGAGCTCGGGCACGCCGAGGGCGATGAGTCGCTCCGCCTGGTCGGTGAGCGGTGGGAGAGCGGGCAGGGCGGCGTTCGACGAGGTGTCGGGCAAGGCACTCCTTGGTCGGGGCCGGTGAGTGGAGGTCGCGTGGGGCCAACGCGGTGTCCGTGCCGAAGGTTCCCGTTCGGGATGTGCCACCCCGCTGAGCGGCCGACATGTGTTTCGTGTGGATTCCGTGACCCCGGACCGGCCCCTTTGCCCTCCCGTGGCATGATCGGGCCGATTCGGCCGCTGGCTGCAATTTGCCGGTGCGACCGCGAAGCGGGAACGGGGAGGACGTGCGTGGGAGATCACTTCAGGGTCGATATCGAGCAGCTTGCCGCCTTCACCAAGGACCTCGACGAGGCCGGCGAGTCCCTTGAGCAGGTGCGAACGGCCCTTGGGCACGTGCGGGCCGACCAGCTCGGGACCGCGGAGCTGGACGAGGCGTGCGACGAGTTCCAGGAGCGCTGGAAGTACGGCGGCGAGCAGATCGCGGAACGCATCGGCAAGCTCACCGAGGGCCTCCGCAAGAACACGGACAACTACCGCGAAGTGGAGACCTCCCTGGAGGAGAGCTTCAAGCGGGCCGCGGCCGCGGGGAAGTGAGCACGATGGCCCAGAACCCGTATCCGCACCTCGGCTGGAACCCCGTGCCCGGCGAGCCCGGCGAGGTCGAGAAGCTCCGTACCCAGCTGGTGAATTCGGCGAGCGCGCTCCGGACGGCGTACCGGAAGATCGACAAGCTGCTCGGCGAGTCGAGTTTCTGGGAGGGCGACGCCGCCGCGGCCTTCCGCGAGGCCCTCGACGGCGATCTGCCGAAGTACATGAAGGACGCCCACAGGTCGCTGACCCAGGCCGCAGGTCACCTCGGTACCTGGCACGGCGGGCTGACCGGCCGACGGGAGCTGGCGCACAGGTACGACGTCGAGGCGGGCGAGCACAGGAGCGCGCTGCGGGCCGCCAACTCCCGGCACGAGAAGGCCAGGCAGGACCCGGACCTCGGGCTCGCGGAGCAGGCACTCGACGAGGGCCCCGAGCCCCGGGCCGCGCAGACCCGGCTGACCGCGGCCGACGCCCGGCTCGGCGAAGCCGTCGCCGCCGTGCACAACGCGCAGGCCGCGCTGGACGAGGTGATGCGCAAGGCGCGGGAGCTGGAGGGGACGCACGAGGACCAGGCACGGGACCTCGCGAAGAAGCTGAAGGACGCCACGCGGGACCTGGCGCCCGAGGAGCCGGGCCGGCTGGGCAAGGCCCTCGGCTGGATCGGGGACGACCTCACCGACACCCTGAACACGGTGGCGGCGGTGTCGGGGTTGCAGGCGCTGCTGTGCACGGGACCGGTCGGGATCGCGATGCTGCTGACGTCAGGTGCGCTGAGCCTGGCGACGACGGGTTCCCGGCTCGCCGACCCCGAGGTGCGGGCCTCGCTCGCCGACGGGTTCACCGAGGGCGAGCTCGACGCGGACTTCTGGGCGAACTCGGCGTTCCTCGCCGGTGACGCGGTGGCCGCGGTGCCGGAGGTGCGGGCCGTGAGCCGCGGTCTCCGCAGCGCGGTCAAGTCGAAGAAGTACGCCTCCCGGGCCGCGAGCGCCGGGCAGTTCCTCGGCCGATTCGCCGACGACTCCGTCACGGGCGGGAGCCGGACCGCGCGGCCCGGTTCCCTCGACCCGGCCGGATACCTGGTGGTCAGGGCCGCGGGCGGCAGCCGGACGGGCAGGGGCCCTGTCCCGCCTGCCACGGGTGTGGTCATCGCCGGCCACGGACCGGCCGGCGAGAACGTCGACGCGTCGAAGAGCGACGGCGACAGGAGCACGGCCACCGGCGGAGCCGCGGCTCGCACGGGCCTGTTCGACGGCCCCGGCGCCCGAGGGATCGTCGGCGACGTCGCGCGGGTGCTGCGATGACGGAGATGACGGAGAAGTCCGCCGAGGTCCCGAGGCGCCTGTTCATCGACGACTCGGCCAGGGATCCGAGCTCGATGATCTGGTACGCGCTGCCGGGCGGGTTCTTCGACGTCCCCGTCGACGCGCTCGACCCCGAGCCGGGCTCCGGGCAGGAGGCCCACCTCGATCAGGCGCTGGCGCTGGTCCTCGACCTCGCGCCCGGGGACCGGCGTGACCGGTACGCGGGCGCGCTGCGGGACGTGCGGTTCATGGCCGGGCAGATGCGGAGCGAGGGCGTCATCGGCTGCTCGCTCGGCATGCACTACGCGGACGACGGATCCTCCGCCTCGTCGGTGTTCACGGTGGCGCTCACGGACATCGAGTGGGCCCCGGCCAAGGTCACGGCGGTGCGCGCGGTGTCGCTGCGCGAATCCGCCGAGAACGTGGCGCTGTTGACACTTCCGGGCAGCCGCCCGGCGGCGATCTCCGACACCGTGATCACCATGCCGGCCCTGGAGGGGGTGCCCAGCCACGAGGTCTACCAGTGCAACCTCTACATCCCGGCTCCCTCGGGCACACAGCTGGGCGTCCTGACGCTGAGCACCACGGCCGTGGGTTCCCGGAAGCACTACCGCGAACTGATGCAGGGCATCGCGCACACGGTGTCCTTCCACGATCCACTCCCCGAGATCGAACGCACCGCACGCGACGACAACGCCACCGGCCCCGACGGCGGCGCCATCGCCTCTGACTTCGGCTGACCGGAACGGGCACATGATCACGAACGGCGCGTCCTCGCCGTCCATTCCTGGCGTCGGCAGCAGGGGGCCGTGCGGATCGACCAGGGCAAAGCGGTCTTTGTGCGGCCTGACCCCGACCGTCCGGAGAAGACGGCATCGCTGAAGCACGCGGCCGTCATGTTCGGGTCCCGGACCCAGCAGGCGCTGAAGGACGACGACGAGGAGCTCTGGTACGCGGGGGACCCGCGCACCGCCGCCCGCCGCAACGGCCTCAGCCCGGAGGCGCGTCGACGGGCTCGGGCGATCGGCGCGCGGGTCGGACCAGGGCCTGCCTGCCGGACACACGCCCTGCCGGACACACGCCCTGCCGGACACGCCCTGGCGGGCCCGGCCCGCCAGGGCTCAGCCGGTCAGCCCCGCCCCGAATCCGCCGTACGTCCGCGGCTGCCCCAGGCTGCCCGGCCCGAACGTCCGTGACCCTGTGGTCGTGATGCCGGTCGCCGAACCCGGCAGGGCGCTGAGCGCGCCGACGCCCTCGTCCTCGAAGCCGGCCGTCACCGTGAAGTCGGCGTGGCCGTCGTCGTTGACGTCGGAGAGGACGGTGTCGGAGCCGAAGTAGTCCGTGGGCTCGCCCGTGCCGGGGACGCCGGCCGTGTTCTGGGTGAAGGTGCGGGCGCCCGTGCGGGACACCCCGGTGGACGCGCCGTTCATGACGATCGTCGCACCCGCGTCCTCGGTCGTGCCGAGGTCCTCGAAGACGACGCCGATGGCGAGTTCGCCGTACCCGTCGCCGTTGACGTCGGCGATGGAGACAGAGCTGCCGAAGCCGTCGTTCGCCTCGTCGGCGCCCGGAACTCCCGCGGAGTCCTGGGTGAGGTCGGCCATGGGTGCGTCACCGTTGACCGGGCCGCCCTGCGAGCCTCGGATGACGACGACCCTGCCGCCGAGGCTGCCGCTGTGGTCGTTCTCCGCCGTGAAGACGTTGCCGAGGGCTATCTCGTCGTACCCGTCGCCGTCGATGTCGCCCAGGGCGATCGACGTGCCGCCGTGGAGGATGCGGGGGACGGTCGTGTCGGGGCCCGAGGGCGAGCCCAGGTACGCCACACCCTTGGACCAGCTGCCGGACGGGTCCGTCGTGCGGTCGGTGCGGTAGGTGAGGACGAGGTCGGCGCGGCCGTCACCGTCGGTGTCGCCCGAGTCCATGGCGTCGATGGCGTATGCCTGTTCCGGGACGTCGATGCGCTGTGCCGCGCCCGTCGTGCCGTCGGTGCCGAAGCCGCCCTTGATGACGTACGCGTGCGCCTCTCCCGTGCCGACCGCCAGGTCCGTCCTGCCGTCGCCGTCGAAGTCGCCGGCGGTCAGGAGCTTGCCCCACTCGCCGTGTGCGGCGGGCGCGGGGTCGGCGACCTCGGTGCCGTTCGCGAGGCCGCCGGCCGAGCCCCACAGGATCGTGACGGAGCCCTCGCCGCCGTCCTCGCCGGCCGCGCCGACCGCGAGGTCGGTGTAGCCGTCGCCGTTGAGGTCCGCCACTGCGAGCGCGGAGCCGAAGGAGTCTTCTGTCTCCACGGTGCCGGGGACGCCGGGAGAGTCCTGGTTCACAACTGTGCGGCGGGCCGGGTCGATGCCGTTCGCGCCGCCGTACAGGACGGCGGCGTAGCCGGCGAAGCCCTTGTCGCCGAGCTTCACATAGGGGGCGGCCAGGGCGACATCGCCGTAGCCGTCGCCGTTGAAGTCCGCTTTGTACGGGCGGTTTCCGGGCGCGGCCGACGCCGGCGCGGTCACGAAGGTGAGCAGGCCGCCGGTGAGCGCGGCGGCCGTGGCCGTCGCGAGCGTCAGTCTTGCCGTGCGGGGGTTCGGCTTGGGCATTCGGCTTCTCCTGTGGGGGAGTTGATCGATCCGGTGATCAGGAGACCGATCGGCGCCCGGCATGGTTGTACGCCCCGAGCCCTCGCCCGCCGGGACTACTTCACCAAGAACTCCGGGACTACTTCACCAAGAACTCCGGGACTACTTCACCAAGAACTCCGAGCTGGAGAACGTGACCGACGGCTTCGCTGTCACCAGGCCCTTCTTCGTTCCCGGATACACCGCCACCGTGTCCTCGGTCTCGCCGATGTACGTCCGTACCACCAGGTCGGCGCGGCCGTCGTCGTTGAAGTCGGCGGTCGTCACGACGCGGGTGGTGCCACGTGCGGGCGGCTGGACGGTCACCATGCCCGTGGTCGTGAGTCCGGCCGTGCGGCCGTGGAAGACGCGCAACTGGGAGCCGCTGGAGAGGAGTTCGCTCAAGCCGTCGCCGTCGAAGTCGGCCGCGTCGAGCTTGGAGCCGGGGGACTGAAGGGTCCCGCGTGCGGCCGTTGCCGTGACGTCGTAGCGCAGGGACGTTTCGCCCATCGTGCCGACCGCCGCGTCGAGCGTCGCCCTGCCCTTGCCGAAGGCGCCGAGGGCCACGTCGATGCCTGCGGGGAGGGTGGCTCCCGTGCGGGTGGGGCCGGCCGGACCGCCGAGGACGATCGCCGAGGTGCCCCGGCCCTCCGCCGTACGGACCACCAGGTCGTCGTATCCGTCGTCGTCGACGTCGGCCGCCGGGCCCGTGGGGACGTTGCCGGGGGCCTGGATCGGGGCGCCGGCCTTGCGCGGGCTGCCCTTGCGGGTGAACGGGCCGCGCAGGAAGCTCAGCCGGCCGCCGGACGCGTGCACGACCAGGTCCTGCGCGCCGTCCCCGTCGAAGTCGCCGCACACCGGCTGGTCGGGCCAGTCGTTGCCGAAGCGGGCACCGTCCGGGATCGCGAGCTTGACCGCCTGGCCGGCGAGGCCCTTCGGGGAGCCGAACAGGAGCTGGAGCGGCACCGGCGGCGGGCCCTGCCCGTCAAAGGGCGGGTCGGTGGACACGACCAGGTCGGTGAAGCCGTCGCCGTCCAGGTCGCAGGTCGTCTCCGCGTCGAAGACGGCCGGACGCTGCCCCTTGGTCGGGGCCGCCTGCCGCCCGGGGCTGAGCAACTGCCGGGCGCCCGGGGCAAGTCCGCGCTCACCGCCGTAGACGATGCCGATGCCCGCGTCGTCCGCGTGCGCCTGCGCCTTGACCAGGTCGTTGAGGACCAGGTCGCGACGGCCGTCGCCGTTGAAGTCGTCGGGGGTCTTGCTGCCCTTGCCCTGCGGGACCGGAAGAAGGGCGGGGGCGTCGGCCACCTGGACGGGTGTGTGCCGGGCCGGCTCCGCGTCGTCGTGCGAGGTGGGTCCGCAGGCGGCGATCGCGAGGGCGAGTGCGCCGAGGGTGCCGGTCAGGGCCGCCGTACACTTCCCGCTTCTTCGCGCGCGCACCGCTCACCTCGTCGACATCAGGGGAAACAACTGGGTAATGATGCACGCGTTCGAGGGGTGGCGACAGCCCTGTGCCGGGGTGCGCGGGCCATCGGCCGAGGCGTAACCGCCCAATTGGTTTCAATCGATACCGTATCGATTGAATGGACAGCGGTAATCTGGCCACATGACCGCCGACGTTCCGCACGCAACCACCGCCCCGCGGGCGACCGACCGCCCCGGTGACACCTCACCCTTCGCGCTCGGCCTGCTGCTGCGCCGGGCGCACTGGCGGGCGCACACGGCGATGACGGAGGCGCTCCGGCCGCTCGGCATCGAGCTGCGTCACTTCTCCGTACTGATCGTGCTCGTCAACCGCGGGCCCACGATGCAGCGTGATCTCGCCGCGGCGACGGGGACCGACAAGGCGGGGATCATGCGGGTCGTGGACGACCTGGAGCGCAAGGGGCTGGCCGTGCGCAAGGCCGTGCCGGGCGACCGGCGGGTGCGGCAGGTGGAGATCACGCCCCGGGGCGTCGAGCTGTTCGACGCGGCACACGCGGCGGCCGAGCAGCCGGCCGAGGGCCTGGCCGCCGTGCTGGGACCCGGTGAGACCGAGCGACTGAGCGCGCTGCTGACCCGGTTCGCCCACCCCGAGGGCTGACGACGAATTCCGAGAAGACGTACGCCGTGTGAGACCTGAAGGCGAGGTCCCGCACGGCGTACGCGTGCGTCGAGTCACGCGGCGAGCCGCTCCGCCAGCTCCTTCGCCTTGCGGGCCGCCTCCTCGAATGCGCGCCGGCGGGAGGTCTCGTAGAGCGGGATCAGCTCGGCCATGGCCGGGTTGCGGGGAGCCATCGTCAGCTCCGGCACGATGAAGTCGAGGTCCATGCCGAGAGTGCGCCCGAGGACGGCCTCCAGATAGTTCCGGACGAACTCGAAGCCCTCGCGAGGGGTGCCCGGCGCGTAGGACCCGCCGCGGCTGGCGATGACGGTGACCGGCGTGCCCTGCACGGAGGAGCTCTCGCCGCTGGTGCGGCCGGGCAGGAGGACGTTGTCCAGCCAGGCCTTCAGGGTCGAGGGCACCGAGAAGTTGTGCATGGGGGCGCCGATCAGGACCGCGTCCGCCCGCTCCAGCTCCTCGATGAGCCGCACCCGCTCGCCGAACGCGGCCGCCTGCTCCGGGGTGCGCTCGTCCGGAGGGGTCTGACCGGCCGACCAGCCCGCGGCGGTGATGTGCGGGACCGGGGCCGCGGCCAGGTCCCGGTGGATCACCCTGCCCTGCGGGTGCTGCTCCCGCCAGGCATCGAGGAAGGCGGCGGCGACCGCACGGGACGAGGACGCTTCGCCGGGGAGCACGGACGAATCGATGTGCAACAGCGTGACCATCGGTTTTCTCCAGGAGGTCGGCGCCCAACGGCCGGGCCGAGGGCGTGACTTGTTATCAACCATAGTTTAACTCGCGATGGTATCGATTGATACCATCGCGGATGCAACGATGATAGCCATGCTGAGCAAACGGAGGCGGAAGACCTTGGACGTCTACGAAGCGGTCCGGACCCGGCGGGCCGTACGCGGGTTCACCGACCGGCAGGTCCCTACGGAGGTGCTGGAGCGCGTCCTGGCCACGGCGGCCTGGGCCCCGTCCGCGTCCAACCTCCAGCCGTGGCACGCCTATGTGCTGACCGGTGAACCGCTGGCCGGGCTCAAGAAGCGGGCCTGCGCCCGCCTGGCCGCGGGCGAGCCCTGGGACGAGCCGGAGTACGAGCAGTACCCGGCCGACCTGAAGTCCCCCTACCGCGAACGCCGGGCCGCCTTCGGCGAGCAGCGCTACGGCGCGCTCGGCATCCCGCGCGAGGACATCGAGGCGCGGCAGCGGGCCGCCTCCGCGAACTGGGACTGCTTCGGCGCGAGCGCCGCCCTGTTCTGCTACATCGACCGCGACCTGGGGCCGGCCCAGTGGTCCGACCTCGGGATGTACCTCCAGACCGTGATGCTGCTGCTTCGCGCGGAGGGGCTGCACAGCTGCACGCAGATGGCGTGGGCGAAGTACCACAGGAGCGTCGCGGAGGTCCTGGTGCCGCCGGACGACCTCGTCCTGTTCTGCGGCATGTCGATCGGCTTCGAGGACGACACGGTCCACCACGCCCGCACAGGCCGGGCGCCGCTCGAGGAGACGGTCACGTTCGTCACCGCCCACTGACGTGCTGATGTAACGGCTGCTACATTCCAAAAGGTGACTGCGATGGAGTACGGCGGCGGGGGCGACGACGCGCGTGACGGAACGCGCTGGATCGTCCTCGTCGTCAGGGTCCCGGCCGAGCCCTCCCGGCACCGGGTGGCCGTCTGGCGCGAGCTGCGCAAGACCGGCGCGCTCTCCCTCGGGCAGGGGGTGTGGGCCGTACCGGACGTGCCGCTGTTCGCCGACGGGATCGGCCGGGTGCTGGAGCTGACCGAGCGCGCCGGCGGCGAGGCCGTCTCGCTCGTGGCCACCGGGCGGGGCAGTCAGGACGGGCGGCGGCTGCGTGCCATGTTCACGGCCGCCCGCTCCGCCGACTGGGCCGAGTTCATAGCCGACTGCGGCAAGTTCGAGGCGGAGCTGGCGAAGGCCTGCGGCGGGGCCGCTGTCGGAAACAGTCGCATCGCCAAGTTCACGCTCGCCGAGCTCGAGGAAGAGGAACAGTCGCTGGAGCGGCTGCGCCGCTGGCACCGGGACCTGACCGCGCGGGACGTCTTCGGCGCCCCCGAGGCCGCCGAGGCCGGCGAGCGGCTCAAGGCATGCGTGGCCGCCTGCGAGGACTACGCCGAGCGGGTCTTCACCGCACTGCACCAGGTGCCGGAGCAGCGGATGCCGGAAGAGGGCAGGCGGGAGCCCGGGGAGGAGTCCGGCCGATGACCACGACCCGGCCCCGCGAGGCGGCCCCGCGTGGCGGCCCCGGCCGCGGCAGCCTCGCCGACCGGATCGGCGCCCGCCCGGTGCTGCTCGGCGGACTGATCGCCTTCGCCCTCGCCACCCTCACCCACGGCTACGCCGCCCTCGCCCTGCTCATCGCCGTCGGCCCCGTCCTCGCCCTCCTCAAAAGCGCCCGGAACACCGCCGAGAACACCGCGTAAAAGATCTTCTGAATTTCTTCGGCAGTCCCGGTCATTGGATCTTCCAGATAATCACCGTTGACGCGTATTCCCCCGAATGCCAGATGTCCGGCCCAGTGTTGTGCTCGTTAGGTGAATGTGACGTGGCGGGAAAAACATGCGGCTGAGGACAGTTCTATGAGCCCGTTCCGGGCAGCTGATCGGACCACTGCGGAAAGCATCACCGGGTGCTCTGATCTGCTCGAGGACTTCCTCAGAGCGATCAGCCGGATGGAGAGTGAATATCTCCGTGCGGCTCTGGAGGGGGAGAAGATCTAGAAATGAGGTCCGACTATGACGCGGTAGAGCAGCAGCCTCATTACGCTCAGCGGCTCGACATGCAGAACCTCTGGCAGGCCCCTGAACAGGGGATCTCCCCGTCGGGTGGCTGGGATCTGGACGCGGAGCTGGCTCACATGCTGAGCACGACGCAGGGCCTGGATCTCGCCGATCTCGCGCCCCCTCCGCCGCCGCCCCCGCGGAGCGACGACAGGCCCCCGCCCCGCCCGGTCCATCGGAAACGACCTCAGACGGGCGCCCGGGTCTTCGGCGGAAATCCGAAGATCGTGAGCGTCTCCGTTCTGGTCACGTTAATCACCTTGTGTGCGGTGACGATGCTCACATGGTCCATCTCGTATTCGTACGATCAGCTTCGCGACATCGCGCTTCTCGTCGTTTCGGAGAAGCTGGCGCAATGGTGGCCGCTGACGGTGTACGGACCCTGGCTGCTGGCCGGCCTGTCCATCCTGCGGGCCTCCGTCCAGCGCCGTACCGCCCGGCGGTCCTGGGCCGTCATGCTGATCTCCTCCGGCACCGCGGTCGCCCTGTGCATCGGCCAGTCGGCGGACTCCCTGCTCGCGATGGTGATCGTCGGAATTCCCCCGATCACCGCCCTGGTCTGCTTTCGCGAGCTTGTCGGCCAGTTTTCGACGCGCCCCGGCCCGAAGCACGCCGCCGACACGATGAACAACCCCAAGCAGCCCAAGTCGTAGACCGCCGCCCGGGGTTCCGGGACCCGGGTCCGGTCAGGACCGGTACGGCTGCTGAGGCTGTCCGTACGGCTGCTGACCCCCGGGGCCCCCGGCGGCGGCCTGCGCCTGGAGCTGCTCGGCCTGTTCCTGGGGCACCTTGTGCTCCGCACCGCAGAAGGTGCACTGCGTCGCGTACTTGGTCGAGACCGGGAACAGTGGCACGAAGAACAGCGTGAACTTGGTGACGCGCTTGCGCAGCGTGTGCGCCGCGGGGTTGCCGCACTGACCGCACACCAGCGTGAGTATCGCGAGCTGGTAGAGGTAACCCTTGGTGCCGAAGATGATCACGCGGTGATCCTTTCCGATCAGTTCCTGCCTCAAGCCTGCCTCACGACGACGCCCCCTGTCCCGTGTCGGGGGCAGGGGGCAGGGGGCGTCGGACGCAGGGCCGTGACGGCTACTTCACCGGCTCGGGCTCCGGCTCGTTCTCCGTCTGCGCGGTGTCCTCGGGGTCCACCGGCGTCCTGACCGACTCCAGCAGCAGCTGGGCGACGTCGACGACCTGGATCGACTCCTTGGCCTTGCCATCGTTCTTCTTGCCGTTGACCGAGTCGGTCAGCATGACGAGGCAGAACGGGCAGGCGGTGGAGACGATGTCCGGGTTCGTGGAGAGGGCCTCGTCGACGCGCTCGTTGTTGATGCGCTTGCCGATCCGCTCCTCCATCCACATCCGCGCACCACCGGCGCCGCAGCAGAAGCCGCGCTCCTTGTGGCGGTGCATCTCCTCGTTACGGAGGCCCGGGACGCTGGCGATGATCTCGCGCGGCGGCGTGTAGATCTTGTTGTGCCGGCCCAGGTAGCACGGGTCGTGGTAGGTGATGATGCCCTCGACCGGGGTCACCGGGACCAGCTTGCCCTCGTCCACCAGGTGCTGGAGCAGCTGGGTGTGGTGGATGACCTCGTAGTCGCCGCCGATCTGCGGGTACTCGTTGCCGATCGTGTTGAGGCAGTGCGGGCAGGTGGCGACGATCTTCTTCGCCGTGCGCGGCTTCTTCGACTCGGGCGTGACGTTGCCCTCGTCGTCCATCTCCTCGCCGAACGCCATGTTCAGTGCCATGACGTTCTCCATGCCGAGCTCCTGGAAGAGGGGCTCGTTGCCGAGGCGGCGGGCGGAGTCACCGGTGCACTTCTCGTCGCCGCCCATGATCGCGAACTTCACGCCCGCGATGTGCAGCAGCTCGGCGAAGGCCTTGGTGGTCTTCTTGGCCCGGTCCTCAAGGGCGCCGGCGCAGCCCACCCAGTACAGGTACTCGACCTCGGTGAGGTCCTCGATGTCCTGGCCGACGACCGGGACCTCGAACTCGACCTCCTTGAGCCACTCCAGGCGCTGCTTCTTGGCCAGGCCCCAGGGGTTGCCCTTCTTCTCCAGGTTCTTGAGCATCGTGCCCGCCTCGGACGGGAACGCGCTCTCGATCATCACCTGGTAGCGGCGCATGTCGACGATGTGGTCGATGTGCTCGATGTCCACCGGGCACTGCTCGACACAGGCGCCGCAGGTGGTGCAGGACCACAGGACGTCCGGGTCGATGACGCCGTTCTCCTCGGCGGTGCCGATCAGCGGACGCTCGGCCTCCGCGAGGGCGGCCGCCGGGACGTCCTTGAGCTGCTCCTCGGAGGCCTTCTCGTCGCCCTCCATGGTCTTGCCGCCGCCGGCCAGCAGGTACGGCGCCTTGGCGTGCGCGTGGTCGCGCAGCGACATGATCAGCAGCTTGGGGGAGAGGGGCTTGCCCGTGTTCCAGGCGGGGCACTGCGACTGGCAGCGGCCGCACTCGGTGCAGGTGGAGAAGTCCAGCAGGCCCTTCCAGGAGAACTGCTCGACCTGGGAGACGCCGAAGACGTCGTCGTCACCGGGGTCGGTGAAGTCGATCGGCTTGCCGCCGGAGGTCATCGGCAGCAGGGCGCCGAGGGCGGTGGAGCCGTCCGCGTTGCGCTTGAACCAGATGTTCGGGAAGCCCAGGAAGCGGTGCCAGGCCACACCCATGTCGGTCTTCAGCGAGACCACGATCATCCAGATGAACGAGGCCGCGATCTTCAGGGCGGCGAAGAAGTACGTGAGGTGCTGGAGCGTGGAGACGTCCATGCCCTCCAGCCAGTGCACCACCGGGTACGAGATGAAGAACGAGGCCTCGTAGCCGTCCACGTGGTGCTGCGCGCCTTCCAGCGCGTGCAGCATGAAGATGCAGACACCGACGATGAGGATGATCGTCTCGACGAAGTAGGCCTGGCCGGTGTTCGAGCCCGCGAAGCGGGACTTGCGGCCCGCCCGTCCCGGCCGGGACAGCTGCCGGATGACGACCAGCGTCGCGATGCCGACCACCGTCATGGTGCCGATGAACTCGACGTAGATGTTGTACGGCGCCCAGTCGCCGATGATCGGCAGGATCCAGTCGGCCTTGAAGAGCTGGCCGAAGGCGTTGACGATCGTCAGCAGCAGTGTGTAGAAGCCGATCGCGACGAACCAGTGCGCGATGCCGACGATGCCCCAGCGGTTCATCCTGGTGTGCCCCAGGAACTCCTTCACCAGGGTGACGGTGCGCTGGTACGGGTCGTTGGTCCGCAATCCCGCGGGCACGGGCTGGCCGAGCCGCATGAAGTTGAAGATCTGGAGGAGGGCGCGGCCGAACAGTGCCGCGCCGACCACGATCAGGACCAGCGACACGATGATCGCGGCGAGTTGCATTTCGGGGCTCCTCGGGCCTGCGAGGCGACATTACTAAGCGGTAACTTATGCAGTCCTCTGAGACTACCCGCATCCTCGGTCGCACTGTAGCCAGGCGCGGGGTGATCTGAATCGCTGAGGCTTGCCTTAAGTGCGCATCGGGGTTCACTTCCGAACGAATCGTGTTACTCATCCCGAAATGGTATATACGCCACTAATCTAGGCCCGTGCTTTACGGGATCGCCGCCGCCACCACCGCCCTCGTCGTGACCGCCCTCCTCGCGATGCTGCTCCGCCTGCCCGCCCTGCGCTTCGGCATCGTCGACCGCCGGCGGCAGCGGCCGCTGCCCCTGCTGGGCGGGGTCGCCGTCGCGCTCGTGACCTGCCTGGTCGCCGCCGCCGGCGAGTGGACCCGGTTCGCTCCGCTGGGCTCCGAGATCGGACGCCTGCTGATCGCCGCCGGCGCCGTGGCCTGCCTCGGGCTGGTCGCCGACGTGCGGCGGGTCAAGGCGCGCTTCCTCGTCGGCGGCACGGCCGTCGCGGCCGCCTGCGTGGTGCCGTACGGCGACACGGGCATCCTGCTCGGGCTGGTGGCCGTCGGCTGGATCGTCCTCGTCGCCGTCGGCTTCAAGGCGCTGGACCACGCGGACGCCCTGGTCGGCACCGTCGGGGTGCTCACCGCCTTCGGCGTCGGCATCTGCGCGGCGGCCGAGGTGATGGACGAACTGGCCGTGCTGCTCAGCGTGCTGGCCGCCGCCCTGACCGGGTTCCTCATGCACAACTGGCACCCCGCGCGGATCGGCCTCGGGGCCACCGGCTCCCTGTTCGTCGGGTTCGTGCTCGCGTCGTCGGCCGTGATGACACGCGCCGGCCACGATCCGGTGTCGAGCGCGGGCGTGCTCTACTCGCTCACCGCCCTGGCCACCGCCGACGTCGTACTGGTGGCGCTGTCGCGCAGGCTGGCCGGACGCCCGCTGCTGCGGCGCGGACCCGACCATCTGGCCCACCGGCTGCGCCGCGTCGGGCTCACTCCGCAGGGCGTGACCGTACTGCTGGGTGTCGCGGCCTTCTGCGGGGTACTCGTCGGCGTCCTCGTGCACATGGGATGGATGGCGCGCTCAGGGGCGTTCTGGGTGGGGGCGGTCGCGCTGGTCGCCGTGTTCGCGCTGCTGCACATCAAGACCTACGGGCCTCGGCGTCAACCGAGGGTTCCGGTGCAGGACTCCGCGAGAGCCTCCGACCGTGTGGCGTCCTCGCAGGTCGGAGCCCCGTTGCGTGTAAGAAACGGATAAGAGTTGAGCGGGGTCGACTCAGCTCTGTTGACCCATATCGAGCCGTCGTGCACACTTGAGTCCGTTCCACTCAAGTCAGCTGGAGGAATCAACCATGGCACGTGCGGTCGGCATCGACCTGGGCACGACTAACTCCGTCGTCAGCGTTCTGGAGGGCGGCGAGCCCACCGTCATCACCAACGCCGAGGGTGCCAGGACCACGCCGTCCGTCGTCGCCTTCGCGAAGAACGGCGAAGTGCTGGTCGGCGAGGTCGCCAAGCGTCAGGCGGTCACCAACGTGGACCGCACCATCCGGTCCGTGAAGCGCCACATGGGCACCGACTGGAAGACGGAGCTGGACGGGAAGCCGTTCAACCCGCAGCAGATGTCCGCCTTCATCCTGCAGAAGCTGAAGCGGGACGCCGAGTCGTACCTGGGCGAGAAGGTGACCGACGCGGTCATCACCGTCCCGGCGTACTTCAACGACTCCGAGCGCCAGGCGACGAAGGAGGCCGGCGAGATCGCGGGCCTGAACGTCCTGCGCATCGTCAACGAGCCCACCGCGGCCGCGCTCGCGTACGGCCTCGACAAGGACGACCAGACGATCCTCGTCTTCGACCTCGGTGGCGGCACCTTCGACGTGTCCCTCCTGGAGATCGGCGACGGCGTCGTCGAGGTGAAGGCCACCAACGGTGACAACCACCTCGGTGGTGACGACTGGGACCAGCGCGTCGTCGACTACCTGGTCAAGCAGTTCCAGGCCGGTCACGGCGTGGACCTCAGCAAGGACAAGATGGCCCTCCAGCGCCTCCGCGAGGCCGCCGAGAAGGCCAAGATCGAGCTGTCCTCGTCCACCGAGACCTCGATCAACCTGCCCTACATCACCGCCTCCGCCGAGGGCCCCCTGCACCTCGACGAGAAGCTCACCCGCGCGCAGTTCCAGCAGCTGACCGCGGACCTCCTGGAGCGCTGCAAGACCCCGTTCTTCAACGTCATGAAGGACGCCGGTGTCTCCATCAACGAGATCGACCACGTCGTCCTCGTCGGTGGCTCCACCCGTATGCCCGCCGTCGCCGAGCTCGTGCGCGAGCTGACCGGCGGCAAGGACGCCAACAAGGGCGTCAACCCGGACGAGGTCGTCGCCATCGGCGCGGCCCTCCAGGCCGGTGTCCTCAAGGGTGAGGTCAAGGACGTCCTGCTCCTCGACGTCACCCCGCTGTCCCTCGGCATCGAGACCAAGGGCGGCATCATGACCAAGCTCATCGAGCGGAACACGACGATCCCGACCAAGCGGTCCGAGATCTTCACCACCGCCGAGGACAACCAGCCCTCCGTGCAGATCCAGGTCTACCAGGGCGAGCGCGAGATCGCGGCGTACAACAAGAAGCTCGGGATGTTCGAGCTGACCGGTCTGCCGCCGGCCCCGCGCGGTGTCCCGCAGATCGAGGTCGCCTTCGACATCGACGCCAACGGCATCATGCACGTGACCGCGAAGGACCTCGGCACGGGCAAGGAGCAGAAGATGACCGTCACCGGTGGCTCCTCGCTGCCGAAGGACGAGGTCAACCGGATGCGCGAAGAGGCCGAGAAGTACGCGGAGGAGGACCACGCCCGCCGCGAGGCGGCCGAGTCCCGCAACCAGGGCGAGCAGCTCGTCTACCAGACGGAGAAGTTCCTCAAGGACAACGAGGACAAGGTCCCCGGCGAGGTCAAGACGGAGGTCGAGGCCGCCGTCGAGGAGCTGAAGACCGCGCTCAAGGGCGAGGACACCGCCGAGATCCGCACCGCCACCGAGAAGGTCGCCGCGGTCTCCCAGAAGGTGGGCCAGGCCATGTACGCCGACGCCCAGGCCGGTCAGGCCGCGGGCGGTCCCGAGGGTGCCGCCGGCGCCAAGGCCGACGACGACGTCGTGGACGCCGAGATCGTCGACGACGAGCGCAAGGACGGTGTCGCGTAATGACGGAGGAGACCCCGGGCTTCGAGGAGAAGCCCGACGTCCCCTCCGGCGCGACCCCTGACGACGCCGAGCCGAAGGCCGCCCCTCAGGAAGGGGCGGCCCCGGCCGGGGACGGAGCAGCAGACGCCGGTCTGGTGGCCCAGCTGGACCAGGTCCGTACGGCGCTCGGCGAGCGCACGATGGACCTCCAGCGGCTCCAGGCCGAGTACCAGAACTACCGCCGCCGCGTGGAGCGCGACCGGATCACGGTCAAGGAGATCGCCGTCGCGAGCCTCCTGACCGAGCTCCTGCCCGTGCTCGACGACATCGGCCGCGCACGGGAACACGGCGAGCTCGTCGGCGGGTTCAAGTCCGTCGCGGAGTCGCTGGAGACCGTCGCGGCCAAGATGGGCCTCCAGCAGTTCGGCAAGGAGGGCGAGCCCTTCGACCCGACGATCCACGAGGCGCTGATGCACTCCTACGCGCCGGACGTCACCGAGACGACCTGCGTCGCGATCCTCCAGCCGGGGTATCGCATCGGCGAGCGCACCATCCGCCCCGCGCGGGTGGCCGTCGCCGAGCCCCAGCCGGGCGCGCAGACCGTCAAGGACGAGTCTGCCGCCGAGGCGGCCGACGACAAGGAGAGCGGTGGCCCGGACGAGGGCTGACGTTTCAGACACGATGGGGAAGGAGGGACGTCGGGGATGAGCACCAAGGACTTCATCGAGAAGGACTACTACAAGGTCCTCGGCGTCCCCAAGGACGCCACCGAGGCCGAGATCAAGAAGGCGTACCGGAAGCTCGCCCGCGAGTTCCACCCGGACGCCAACAAGGGCAACGCCAAGGCGGAGGAGCGTTTCAAGGAGATCTCCGAGGCGAACGACATCCTCGGCGACCCCAAGAAGCGCAAGGAGTACGACGAGGCACGCGCCCTCTTCGGCAACGGCGGCTTCCGTCCGGGGCCGGGCGGCGCGGGCGGCGGTTCCTTCAACTTCGACCTGGGCGACCTCTTCGGAGGCAATGCGCAGGGCGGGAGCCAGCAAGGAGCCGGCGGCTTCGGCGGCGGACTCGGTGACGTCTTCGGGGGCCTGTTCAACCGCGGCGGTGCGGGCACCACCCGTACTCAGCCCCGGCGCGGCCAGGACATCGACACCGAGGTCAGCCTCAGCTTCACCGAGGCGATCGAGGGTGCGACGGTCCCGCTGCGGATGTCCTCGCAGTCGCCGTGCAAGGCGTGCGCGGGCACCGGCGACAAGAACGGCACGCCCAGGGTGTGCCCGACCTGCGTCGGCACCGGCCAGGTGGCCCGGGGTTCGGGCGGCGGCTTCTCGCTGACCGACCCCTGCCCGGACTGCAAGGGGCGCGGCCTGATCGCCGAGCACCCGTGCATGGAGTGCAAGGGCAGCGGCCGGGCGAAGTCGTCGAGGACCATGCAGGTCCGCATCCCCGCCGGGGTGTCGGACGGTCAGCGCATCCGGCTGCGCGGCAAGGGCGCGCCGGGCGAGCGTGGCGGCCCGGCCGGCGATCTGTACGTCACCGTGCACGTCGACGCCCACCCGGTGTTCGGCCGCAAGGAGGACAACCTCACGGTGACCGTCCCCGTGACGTTCACGGAGGCGGCCCTCGGCGGCGAGGTCAGGGTTCCCACCCTGGGCGGACCGCCGGTCACCCTGAAGCTGCCGCCCGGCACGCCCAACGGCCGCACCATGCGGGCGCGGGGCAAGGGCGCGGTCCGCAAGGACGGCACCCGCGGAGACCTGCTGGTCACCGTCGAGGTGAGTGTCCCGAAGGACCTTTCGGGGAAGGCTCGTGACGCGCTTGAGGCGTATCGCGAGGCCACCGCGGGCGAGGACCCGCGGGCGGAGCTGTTCCAGGCCGCGAAGGGAGCATGACGGAGATGGACGGTCGTCGACGCGGTGACAATTTTCGCGGGCCTTACGAACTGACCGAGGAAACCCCGGTCTACGTCATCTCGGTGGCGGCCCAGCTCTCCGGCCTGCACCCGCAGACACTGCGCCAGTACGACCGTCTGGGCCTGGTGTCCCCGGACCGCACGGCCGGCCGCGGCCGCCGCTACTCGGCCCGCGACATCGAACTGCTCCGCCAGGTGCAGGCGTTGTCGCAGGACGAGGGCATCAACCTGGCCGGCATCAAGCGCATCATCGAACTGGAGAACCAGGTCGCCGCGCTCCAGTCCCGGGTGGCGGAACTCCAGTCCGCCCTGGAGGGCGCGGCGGCGGCGATGCAGCAGCGCGAGGCGGCGGTACACGCGTCGTACCGCCGCGACCTGGTCCCGTACCAGGAGGTGCAGCAGACCAGCGCGTTGGTGGTCTGGCGCCCGAAGAAGCCGAAGGACTAGACGGCCGCGCACGGAAAAGGGGCCCGGAGAATTCTCCGGGCCCCTTTCCTGTGCGGTCGGTGGCCGACCGTCAGCGGCCGACGAAGAACTCCAGCGAGGTGCTCTGTGTGCCCTGGCGGCCGTACGCGTCCACGGCGTACACCTCGGCGATGCAGGGGCCGTTGTAGGGGGCAGTCCAGGAGAGGGACCCCGTGGTGGAGAACCGGGTGCCGCTGCTGCCGCAGGCGCCCGAGATCTCCCAGGAGTAGCCCTTCAGGACGCGTGCCTCGTCGCCCGCGCCGGGGGCAGCCGTGACCTGGATCGGACTGCGCGCCGGTATGCCCGCGGTGACGAGGGTCAGCTTCGGCGCGGCCGGTCCGCTCGCGGTGGCCGGTGTCAGGCGGTCGACCGTGGTCTCCGCGGAGGGCGCGGAGTCGGCGTCCTGGGCGTCGGCGGAGGCCACGTAGTAGTACGCCTTGCCCTTCGGGGCGGAGGTGTCGGCGTACGACGTGCCGGACGTGGTGCTCAGGAGGCTCCAGGCGCCGGTGGGGGTGGTGCGGCGGTAGACGCGGTAGCCGGTGACCCCGGCGTCCTCGGCCGCGGTCCACGCCACCTTCGTGGAGGCGTCGGCGGCTGTGCCGGTGAGACCCGTGGGGGCGGCGACGGCCGATGCCACGGGGCGGGTGACGACCGCGGAGTCGGAGACCGGGGCGGTGTTCCCGGCGGCGTCGACGGCCACCACCTCGTAGTTGTAGGCGAGGCCCGCGGGTGCCACGGAGTCCGTCCAGGACGTGCCGAGGACGATCTGCGGGCCGTCCATGTCCGACTGGCCGCCCTCCGCGCCCCACACCAGGTAGTGGTGCACGTCCTTCGACGTCGAGGCCTTCCATGTGAGGGCGTTGCCCGCCGTCGTCCCCAGCGCCGACACGGTCTCGACCCGCACCGGGGCCGTCCGGTCGACCGTGGCCACGGCCTGGTCGGTCGTACCCGACGAGGAGTTGCCCGCCTTGTCGTAGGCGCGGACCTCGTAGTAGTACGTGTCGCCGGTCAGCGGGAGGGTGGCGTCGGTGTACGTGGTGGAGGTGGTCGTCGCGAGGGGCGCGCTGCCGAAGGAGGCGCCCTTGAGGCGGCGGTACACGCGGTAGCCCGCGAGGTCCATCTCCGGGCTCTTCGACCAGGTCAGCTTTGCCTTGCCGGTGGTCGTGTCGTACGTGACCTTCGCACCTGTGGGGGCGAGCGGCTTGACCTTGTCGACGGTCGCCGTGGTCCTCGGGGTGTAGCCGAACTTGACGCGGGCGCTGCCTGTCCAGTTCACGTAGTCGATGCGCAGGGTGTGCTTGCCCGCGGGGACGGTCACGTTGACGGTCTTCGAGACGGTCGTGGAGGTGTTCTTCCACAGGTCGACCTTGCGGGAGCCGTCGAGGTAGACGCGGATGCCGTCCAGAGCGGAGGCGGAGAGGGCGAAGGGGCCGCCGGAGCCGAAGTCGCGGGTCAGGGTCCAGCGGACGGCGAAGTTGTCCTTCGGGAGGCCCGTGGCGGGGGCGTTCGTGCCCCAGTTCTGGTCGATCGCGGTGTCGCAGTCGGTCTTCTTCGGCGTACCGGAGAAGGCCGTGTTCGCGAAGAACTGCCGCTTGAAGACCGGTGAGTTGCAGGTCACGGCGGCGGAGGCGGGCGTGGCCAGGGTGGTGAGCAGGCCGCCTGCGGTGGCGAGCACGAGGGCGGTCGCGGTGGCCGCGGTCGTGCGTCTGGCTGGGGTCATGGGGTCCTCTGGAATCTGAGACTGGACGGCGCGGTGGTGCTACCAGGTCTCCTCTGGGGGAGCCACCGGTTCCGTCACGGTGACGTACGAGAAGTCCTCACCGCTGAGGGGGAGGGAGTTGCCGGCGGAGTCCTCGGCGACCACGGCCCAGCGGACCTCCGTGCCCGTGGGGTTGAAGACCTCGTGGGAGTAGTACAGCGGCTCGTCGCGCCAGGTCTGGTGGACTTCCTCCCACTCCTCGTACTCCCACGCACCGTCGACGAGCTGGCCGCGGTAGACGCGATAGCTGTCGACGTCCTCCTCGGAGCTGGGCTGCCACCGCAACTCGATGTCATAGCCGTCCATGGCGCCGCTGAGCCCACTGACGGCCGCCGGGGCCAGACCGGTCGCCGGGGCGGTACCCGTCGCCGGCGCCGACGCGGTGGACTCCTGGCCCAGGGTGTCCACGGCGGTCACGGTGTAGGCGTACGAGGTGCTGTGCCGCACATCGTTGTCGGTGTACGAGGTCTGCCCGGCCCGGAGTTCCTCGACGAACCGGCCGTTGCGGTAGATCCGGAACCTCGACAGGTCCTCGGTGACGGGCGTGGTGGCGGGCTTCCAGGTCAGCGCGACGCCGCCGCTCGTCGTTGTGGCCGTCACACCGATCGGCGCTGAGGGCGCCCAGTCGCCCCGTGCGACATACACGCCCGGCGATTTCGCGGACGCGTTGCCGACGGCGTCGACGGCCGTGACCCAGTACGAGTACTCCAGGTTCTCCCTGGCCGTGGTGTCGAGCCAGGAGGTGGCCGTCACCGTCGCGACCCGCACGACAGGATCCTCGCCGTCCCACTCCCAGCGCCGGTGCACCAGGTACTTCGTCGCCCCCGGAACCGCGTTCCAGGACACCTTGATTCCCGGCTGGGCGGAGGTCGCGGCGACGCCGGAGGGGGTCGCCGGCGCGGTGCGGTCGGGGGTGCTGACGGGCCGGTCGGCGGTGCCGGTCGATTCGTTGCCGGCCCTGTCCACCGCCCGGATCTCGTAGTAGTACGTCTGTCCGGTCGGGGGCGGGGTGTCGGTGTACGAGGTCGCCGTGGTGGTCGTCAGCTTCTTCCAGGTGCTGGTGTCCTTCAGGCGGCGGTACACGCGGTAGCCCGCGAGGTCCATCTCCGGGCTCTTCGACCAGGTCAGCTTTGCCTTGCCGGTGGTCGTGTCGTACGTGACCTTCGCGCCCGTGGGGGCGAGCGGCTTGATCTTGTCGACCGTTGCCGAAGTCCTGGGGGTGTAGGTGAGCTTGACGTTCGCGGCTCCGGTCCAGTTCACATAGTCGATCCGCAGCGTGTGCTCACCCGCCGGGACGGTGAGGTCGACCGTCTTCTTCGCGGTCGTCGACACGTTCTTCCACAGGTCGACCTTGCGGCTGCCGTCGAGGTAGACGCGGATGCCGTCCTGGGTGGAGGCGGCGAAGGTGAACGGGCCGCCCGAGCCGAAGTCGCGGGTCACGGTCCAGCGGACGGTGAAGTTGTCCTTCGGGAGGCCGGAAGCGGGGGCGTTCGTGCCCCAGTTCTGGTCGATCGCGGTGTCGCAGTCCGTCCGCTTCGGTGTGCCCGAAAAGGACGTGTTCGCGAAGAACTGCCGCTTGAAGACCGGCGATGCGCAGGATACGGCGGCGGATGCGGGGGCCGTCGAGAGCAGGGTGCCCGCGGTGGCGAGCACGACCGTCGCCGCGGCCGCGGCGGTCGTGCGTCTGGCTGGGTTCATTCGATCCTCTGGTCGAGTGCGGGACGGCGGTGGGCGCCGTCCTCATCTGGACCCGCGAGGAATGGGGTTGGTTGTACGGATCTTGGTCGCGCGCCGGATCAAGGTTTGGTGACGGGGTTGTAAGGGGTGTTTGGAGGCGTTCCGCTCCGTCTTCACATGATCAGCGGAGCGTGGTGTTGCGCACTCGTTAAGTGATTCCGCTTGACGCTGGGGGCCGTCGGCGCGTTGGCTTTTCAGTCATCTGGGCGCGTTGGCGCGCCCGTGTCCCGATGGCACCAGAAGTGAGCTTCTCTATGCGTCCCTTGCGCCCCCTGCGCCGCACCGCCACCGCCGTGGCCGCCGCGTCCACGATGACCCTCTCGCTGGCCGCGTGCGGGGCGCTGGGCGTCACCGGGGACAGCAGTGAGGCGAGTCCGACCAAGGGCAACGACGTGACCGTCGGGCTGCTGCTGCCGGAGACGGCGAACACGCGCTACGACAAGTTCGACTACCCCATCATCAAGAACAAGGTCGAGGAGCTGACCGACAAGCAGGGCAAGGTCGTCTACCGCAACGCCGACGCGGAGGCCTCGAAGCAGGCGGAGCAGCTCCAGCAGATGATCGACGACCAGGTGGACGTGATCCTGCTGGACGCCGTCGACTCGCACGCCATCGCCGGCGGTGTGAAGAAGGCCAAGGACGCCGGGATCCCCGTCATCGCCTACGACCGCCTGGCCGAGGGACCGATCGACGCGTACGTCTCCTTCGACAACGAACTCGTCGGCGAGGTCCAGGGCCGCACGCTCCTGGAGGCGATGAACCCGGTCGACTCCTCCGACAAGATCGTCATGATGAACGGCTCGCCCACCGACCCGAACGCCAAGCAGTTCAAGGCGGGCGCCATGTCCGAGCTCAAGGGCGCGGTGGACATAGCCAAGTCCTTCGACACCAAGGACTGGAAGCCGGAGAACGCCCAGGCCAACATGGCCGAGGCGATCAAGGCCGTCGGCGTCAACAACATCAAGGGCGTCTACTCCGCCAACGACGGCATGGCCGGCGGCATCATCAAGGCGCTCCAGGCGGCCGGCGCCGCCGAGCTGCCGCCGATCACCGGGCAGGACGCCGAACTGGACGCCGTGCAGCGCATCGTGGGCGGCGAGCAGTTCATGAGCGTGTACAAGTCGTACCCGCAGGAGGCCGAGAGCGCCGCCGAGATGGCCGTGGCGAAGGTCCAGGGCCACGACATCCAGTTCGACTCGCTCACCCAGGACCAGGTCGACAGCCCGACCGACAAGGACATCCCGGCGCTGCTGGTCCCCGTGGTCGCCCTGACCGAGAAGAACATCAAGGAGACCGTCGTCGCCGACGGGATCTACACGGTGGGCGACATCTGCACCACCAAGTACAAGGCGGACTGCAACTCGCTCGGGCTGAAGTAACGCCAGTAGCACCTTCACCGCGTCAAGTGCCGCCGGGGCCGGGCCCCGGCGGCACTTGGCCGTTCGCGCACCGTCCGCCGGCCGGGCCGTACCGGTCGCCCGCGCGTTGACGTCGTATGCGATTTCTTGTTCGCGAACTCCCCCGGGGACGCCCCGCCCTTCCACGTGCCCGCCAAGGGCCGGAAATGCACCATCAGCTTGTTGCAAGTCGACGTGCGGAGGCCCGTTGATAACGGGGCGAACCGGTATCTTACGGCGGCCGTCCCGGTAGGAGCCGTGTTGCGGAGCAAGGCCGGTCCGCGCATAGTTGCGCTGCGGAAGCGCGAGCGAACCGCGGGGCCGACACGGCCGAGCACGATGGGTCCGTCGACCAGGCCCCGCCCGGCCGGTGTGTCCCGGCAGGGGTGTCGACACCGCGCTCCGGAGGCGAGCGAGCCGGCGACAGAGGCAGGAACCGGGGGTGGATGGGCGATGGCCGGGCACGGGGCGCAGGAGCATCCACACGGTGCCGACCGGCTGTGCGAGGCCGGGGACCGGGTGTACTCCCGGGCCGTACGACGCGGCCGTGTGCCGCGCCACGACGCGGATCCGGTGCCCTGCCTGCTGGAGTTGGCGCTGCTGCACCCGGACCCCGACGACATGGACTGGCTGGTGCCGACCTCCCCGCAGGAGGTCATGACGCGGCTGCTGCGCGGGGTCTACGACGAGGTCAGCGCGAGCCAGCGGCGGATGGGCTCGGCGGTCGCGGCCTTCGAGTGGTACTCCGCGCTCGGCCCCCAGCCGTCACCCGCGTCCGGCACCGACACCGCCGTACCGGCCTCGGCGATCCGGGTCCTGGAGGGCGACTCGCGCATCCAGGGCGCGTTGGACGAGGCGACGCAGGCGTGCACGACCGAGGTGCTGACCGTGCAGCCCGGTGGCATCCGGCCCGAGCACGAGCTGACGGAGGGCCTGCACCGGGCGATGGCGCTGCGCGGGCGGGGCGTGCGGATGCGCGACCTGTACACGCATGTCGCCCGGCACGGCCAGGGCCTGCTCAACTACCTGGAGCTGATGGGCGATTCGGTGGAGGCCCGCACGCTGGACGAGGTGATCGACCGGCTGATCCTCTTCGACCGCACGGTGGCCTTCATCCCGGCGAACGCCGACCGCACGCTCGCCCTGGAGCTGCGGCATCCCGGGCTCGTGCACTACCTGGTGACGGTCTTCGAGCGGCTGTGGCGCCTGGCGATCCCGCTGACCGCACCGCTCCCCGACACCGGCATCGAGGGCATCTCGCACCGCGAGCAGTCCATCGCCGCGCTGCTCGCGGAGGGGCACCAGGACGCGGTCATCGCGGAACGCCTCGGGATAAGCGTGCGCACGTGCCGCGCCCACATCGCCCGCCTCTCGGAGACACTGGGGGCGGCCAGCCGTACCCAACTCGGGGTGCGGATAGCGCAGGTGGGGCTGGACCGCTCCCGCGTGTCCTCGTCGGAGGCCGCCGTGATCAGGGTTGCCGGGGTGCCCGGGATTCCTGGAGGGCACGGGGTTCCTGGTCAAGAATCCCCGACCGGCCGATGAGATAGCCGAGTTGGGCCCGGCTCTCACTGCCCAGCGTCGCCGCGAGCTTGGCTATGTGGACGCGGGCGGTACGGACGTTCATCCCCAGGCGGTCGGCTATGGAGGCGTCGGTGTACCCCTCGACCAGCAGGCTCGCGATCGCCCGCTGGCGCGGGCTGACCCCGTTCAGGGTCGGCGGCTGGACGGCCTCGGGGTACATCGGCGTCGCCAGCCGCCACAGCCGGTCGAACGTGGTGGCCAGGTAGTGCAGCAGCGAGGGGTGGCGGACCTCCAGCGCGAGCGTGCCGGCCTTGTCGGCGGGGATGAAGGCCACCGTGCCGTCGATGAGCAGCAGCCGGTCGGTGACCTCGTCGAGGGTGCGGGCCATGACGTCGCCCCGCAGCTCCTCGTAGCGGGCGACCACGGCCGGGGAGTGCCGCTGCGTGTGCTGGTAGAGGGCGCGGATACGGCCGCCGCGGTCGAGCAGGGCCTGGTCGCGCTCCAGAGCGACGGCACGGGCCGCCTGGGCGTGCGGGTCGTTGTAGCGGACGTTGGGCTGGATGCAGAGCAGTTCGCCCGACGCCTGCGCCATGGCCTCGGTGATGGCCTGGTTGATCCGCTCCCTGGGGAGCACATGGACGGCCGGGCTGTCCGTGGCCGCCGTACGCCTGCCGTCGATCTGCATCAGCTCGGCGAACGAATCCGCGAGCAGCTCCTCGCGCCGGCGCTCGCTCGCGATCCGCTCCCCGGACGCGCGCAGCAGCCGGTGCAGGGCCACGGCGGGTGCGACCGGCTCCAGCCGGTCCGGGTCCTCGACCGTGGGCTGGAGCAGTCCGAACTCGGCCAGGCACGGCGCGCCGTCGGCGTCCCGCGTGGGCACGCGTCCCTCACGCAGAGCGCGGGCGTACAGGTCCATGCCGGCCTCGCACAGCTCCTCCACCGCGTGCGTGTGCCCCTGGGTCACAGGTGGCCGTCACCTCCCGACGACTGGTCCGCCTCCAGGATCCCCGACTGCGCGATGAGGTAGCCGAGCTGGGCCCGGCTGCCGCTGCCCAGGGCGGAGGCGAGCTTGGCGATGTGGGCCCGGCAGGTGCGCACGTTCATGCCCAGACGCCGGGCGATCGCCTCGTCGACGTGGCCCTCCACGAGGAGCTTGGCGATGGAGTGCTGGATCTCCGTGATGCCGTCGGGTGCCGTCTCGTACGGCGCGTGCTCGCTCAGCGGTACCGCGCGGCTCCACATGAACTCGAAGACCTTGATCAGGTAGCGGATCAGCCCGGGGTGGCGCAGTTCCAGGGCGACCTGCTGGTCGTCCCGGGTGGGGATGAAGGCGACCGACTCGTCGCAGATGATGAGCCGCTCCACCAGCTCGTCGATGGTGCGGTACTCCACCTTGCCGTTGGAGAGCTGGGCGACGTAGGCGAGCTTGCCCGGGTTGTAGCGCACGGTGTGCTGGTAGAGGGTCCTTATCCGCACACCACGTTCGATCAGCGGCCGGTCCCGCTCCAGGCCCTGGAGCAGGCTCTGCTCGGAGATGCGGTTGCTCGGCTGGACCGTGAGCATCTCGGTCTGGCACTGGGCGGTGGCCAGATTGAGGGCGGCGTTGATCCGCTCGCCGCCCTCCAGCACGGTGATGGAGTGCGTGCTCCCCGTCACCTGGGTACTGAGGTCCATGAAGGGCTGGAGTGCCTCGGCCAGCTCCACCGACAACCGCCTGCGCTCGGTGATCTCCCGCTCGATGGGATTGAGCCGCTGAGCCAGCGCGACCGAGGCGGGAACCGGGATCAGCCAGTTCGCGTCGTCGGGGTCGGGGTACAGCAGGGCGAACTCCATCAAACAGGGGGCCGCCTCCGCCTCCGCGCGTGCGATACGCCCCGTGCGCAGCGCGTTCGCATAGAGACGGCCACCTTGCGCGCACATCTCGGTCATCGCATGGGGATGTGTCGCTTTAGTCGGATTCGCTGCCAAATCTCCACCCCCCAGGGTCCTGAACATGCAGGAACATGATGCACCGATCGTGTGGCCATGAAGTGCCCGAATGAGCCATCGTCTTACTCGACGGGGGAAGAGGGGACCTTCAAGTGAGGACGAAGCCGACTATGCGGAACAGAATGCTTCGCTCGATTCTTGTCGCCGCCTTCTCCACCGTTGTGGCCGTCGGAGTCCTGAGTGGCCTCTCGGAATCGAAGAGCGACAGAGCGGACAGCAGCTGGCCGACCGGGGTCAAGACGGTCACGATCGCCGGAGACAGTTCCTGGCCGACGGTCGCGCAGAAGAGCAGCGGCGGGCAGGAGTAGGCATGACCACCCCACCCGACGACCGCTCCTTCCGCCGCGAAATGGCCACCGCCTACCGCTCCGGCTGGCACTTCATCGACCTTGTCACCGCGATCCCCCACCCCGGTGACTCGTTGATGGTGACGGTGTTCGGAGAGCCGGTGGTCGTGACGCGGGACGAGGACGAGGACGTCAGGGCGTACCGGTGTCTGCGGCGGCCTCGGGGGGCGCCGCAGCCCGTCCGGTGTGCCGTCCGGTATGGAATGATCTTCGTCAACCTCGACCAACGAGACCACCGGCTGGTGGAGCCGGAGGCCCCGGCCCCAAGGACCATCTCAGCCACCCCCCGCAGTGCCTGACGCGATTCCCCCGTCGTAACAGATCGCTCAGGTGCTTCCCCCCGCAGCGGCGTCACCGTGACCTGAACACGGTGACGCCGCTGCAGTTTTACGGGGACATTTCCCCGTATCCGCCCGTTCCGCGGTGGCTGAAACCGGGCGACCGGTATCCGGCCACCCGAGCCGCCATCCGAGCCGTCACTCGCGCCCGCGCCCGCCCCGCCGTCCGGCTCCGGGGCCGGCGCCCCTCGCCCGCTCACCCGCGCCCCATGGCCCGGGTCAGTTCGATCTCGATCACTACCCGGTGGGGATTGGGTGCCGGAGTGCGGCCGTAGCGCACCGCGTACCGTCGCACCGCCTCCGCGACCCGCTCCGGCTCCGCGCTGACCCGCGCCCGCCCCTCCAGCGTGGCCCACCGCCCGCCGTCCACCTGGCAGACCGCGACCGTCGCCCCGTCGGGGCCGGCGGCCAGTACATGGCCCACCTTGGCGCTGGACTTGTTCGTGATCACCCGAGCCAACCCCGCCTCGGGGTCGTATGTCACTCCGACGGGTACCACGTGCGGGGTGCCGTCCGGGCGCAGGGTCGTGAGGGTGCACAGGTGCCTCTCCTGCCAGAAGGTGAGGTACGGCGCGTCCGGCGCGGCGGGATCCTGGGGGTATGCGGCCATGGCCCTGGAACCTAGTCGCCCCAAGCCTCCCCGCACTACCTTGAGTGGAATAGACTCAACTTTGTGTACGCTGACTCAGTCAGTACTGAGCGCCGCTGACATCAGGAGGAGAACGGACACGTGGACGCAGAGCTGACCAACAGGAGCCGGGACGCGATCAACGCGGCCAGCAACCGAGCCGTGACCGAGGGCCACCCGGATCTCACCCCCGCCCACCTGCTGCTGGCTCTGCTCCAGGGCCAGGACAACGAGAACATCATCGATCTGCTGGCGGCCGTCGACGCCGACCAGGCGTCCGTGCGGGCCGGCGCCGAGAAGGCGCTCGCCGCGCTGCCCAGCGTCACCGGGTCCACCGTGGCACCCCCGCAGCCCAGCCGTGAGCTGCTCGCCGTGATCGCGGACGCCCAGACCCGGGCTCAGGAGCTCGGGGACGAGTACCTCTCCACCGAGCACCTCCTCATCGGCATCGCCGCGAAGGGCGGCGCCGCCGGTGACGTGCTCACCCAGCAGGGCGCGAGCGCGAAGAAGCTGCTGGAGGCGTTCCGGAAGGCCCGGGGCGGGCGGCGCGTGACCTCCGCCGACCCCGAGGGGCAGTACAAGGCGCTGGAGAAGTTCGGCACCGACTTCACCGCGGCGGCCCGCGAGGGCAAGCTCGACCCCGTCATCGGCCGCGACCAGGAGATCCGGCGGGTCGTCCAGGTGCTCAGCCGCCGTACCAAGAACAACCCGGTCCTCATCGGTGAGCCCGGCGTCGGCAAGACCGCCGTCGTCGAGGGGCTCGCCCAGCGGATCGTCAAGGGGGACGTGCCCGAGTCGCTGAAGGACAAGCGGCTCGTCGCGCTCGACCTGGGCGCCATGGTCGCCGGGGCGAAGTACCGCGGCGAGTTCGAGGAGCGGCTGAAGACCGTGCTCGCGGAGATCAAGGACTCCGACGGGCAGATCATCACGTTCATCGACGAGCTGCACACCGTCGTCGGCGCCGGTGCCGGCGGCGACTCCGCCATGGACGCCGGCAACATGCTCAAGCCCATGCTCGCCCGCGGTGAGCTGCGCATGGTCGGAGCCACCACTCTCGACGAGTACCGCGAGCGGATCGAGAAGGACCCCGCCCTGGAGCGGCGCTTCCAGCAGGTGCTGGTCGCCGAGCCGACCGTCGAGGACACCATCGCGATCCTGCGCGGGCTCAAGGGCCGCTACGAGGCCCACCACAAGGTCCAGATCGCCGACAGCGCGCTGGTCGCCGCGGCCGCCCTCTCCGACCGGTACATCACCTCCCGCTTCCTGCCCGACAAGGCCATCGACCTCGTCGACGAGGCGGCCTCCCGGCTGCGCATGGAGATCGACTCCTCGCCGGTCGAGATCGACGAGCTCCAGCGGTCGGTGGACAGGCTGAAGATGGAGGAGCTGGCCCTCGACAAGGAGACCGACGCGGCCTCCCTGGAGCGTCTGGAGAAGTTGCGTCGCGACCTCGCCGACCGGGAGGAGGAGCTGCGGGGCCTGACCGCCCGCTGGGAGAAGGAGAAGCAGTCCCTCAACCGCGTCGGCGAGCTGAAGGAACGGCTCGACGAGGTGCGCGGCCAGGCCGAACGCGCCCAGCGCGACGGCGACTTCGACTCCGCCTCCAAGCTGCTCTACGGCGAGATCCCCGCCCTGGAGAAGGAGCTGGAGGCCGCCTCCGAGGCCGAGGAGGAGGCCGCCAAGGACACCATGGTCAAGGAGGAGGTCGGCTCCGACGACATCGCCGACGTCGTGGGCGCGTGGACCGGCATCCCGGCCGGCCGGCTCCTGGAGGGCGAGACGCAGAAGCTGCTGCGCATGGAGGACGAGCTGGGCAGGCGGCTGATCGGCCAGCAGGAGGCCGTCCAGGCGGTCTCCGACGCCGTACGCCGCACCCGCGCCGGCATCGCCGACCCCGACCGCCCCACCGGCTCCTTCCTCTTCCTCGGCCCGACCGGCGTCGGCAAGACCGAACTCGCCAAGGCCCTCGCCGACTTCCTCTTCGACGACGAGCGGGCGATGGTCCGCATCGACATGTCGGAGTACGGCGAGAAGCACAGTGTGGCCCGGCTGGTCGGCGCGCCCCCCGGGTACGTCGGCTACGAGGAGGGCGGCCAGCTGACCGAGGCCGTGCGCAGGCGGCCGTACAGTGTCGTGCTGCTCGACGAGGTGGAGAAGGCGCACCCCGAGGTCTTCGACATCCTGCTCCAGGTGCTGGACGACGGCCGGCTCACCGACGGGCAGGGCCGTACGGTCGACTTCCGCAACACGATCCTGGTGCTGACGTCGAACCTGGGCAGCCAGTTCCTGGTCGACCCGATCACCAGCGAGCAGGAGAAGAAGGAGCAGGTCCTGGAGGTGGTCCGCACCGCCTTCAAGCCGGAGTTCCTCAACCGGCTCGACGACCTGGTGGTCTTCTCCGCGCTGAACAAGGACGAGCTGAGCCGGATCGCCCGCCTTCAGATCGACCGGCTCGCCAAGCGCCTCGCGGAACGCCGGCTCACCCTGGAGGTCACCGACGCGGCCCTGGCCTGGCTCGCCGACGAGGGCAACGACCCGGCCTACGGCGCCCGACCGCTGCGCCGCCTCGTCCAGACCGCCATCGGCGACCGCCTCGCCAAGGAGATCCTGGCGGGCGAGGTCAAGGACGGCGACACGGTCCGGGTGGACGCCTTCGGCGACGGCCTGATCGTGGGACCCGCCACCGGCAAGACGCTCTGACGCCACGCCCGACGGCCCGCCCCGGAATCACGGGGGCGGGCCGTCGCCGCTCAGAGGGTGAACGCGGCGAAGCGCACGAGTGCGGTGCCGCCGTCCTCGTACTCGACGTCGACCCGCACGGCGTGGGCGTCCACGGGCGGCTCGTGCCCGGTGACGTCCACATCCAGACAGAGATCCACGTCCGAGCCGGCGCAGAACTGCGTTTCGGGCGCCCCCGCGTCCGGATACGTGGACGTGAGCCACTCCCGGACATCGGCGCGCGGCATCCGGAAGGCGGCGCTGTAGTGGATGTCCTGGAAACCCTGCACCTCGCACGCCCCGACGGCCTGCGCGCCGTCCGGCAGCGCGGCCCCGCCGAAGCGCAGGGCGTCCGCGCAGGGGACCTTCTCGGGGCCGGAGCGGGACAGCTCGTCGTCCGACACCACCCACACGGCCACCATGGCCACGAAACCGGCGAGCAGCAGCGCCGGCACGGCCGTGATCGCGGCGACGATCCACCATTTCGTAAGGCCGCGAGCCGCCCCGGCCCCGCCCTGTGTTCCGGACATGTCCCCACCCTCCGTGCGCGGTCCGTCGCGACAGGCCAGATCCTGTCAGCCGAGGGCTGACAGGGCCTGTCCGGGGTTGCCACCCCCCTCCCCGCATGGGGGAGGATGGCGGAATCCGTACGAAGGGAAAATCACGGTGAGCATCGACCCGTCCTCGATTCCGAACTTCGGGGGCCAGCAGCCGCAGCCCGGGCCCCCGCCCGGCCCCGTTGTCCCGGATCAGGACCTCGTGAAGCAGCTCCTCGACCAGATGGAGCTGAAGTACGTCGTCGACGACGAGGGTGACCTCGCGGCGCCGTGGGAGCAGTTCCGTACGTACTTCATGTTCCGCGGCGAGGACGACCAGCAGGTCTTCTCGGTGCGGACGTTCTACGACCGGCCCCACAAGATCGACGAGAAGCCCCTGCTCCTCGAGTCGATCGACGACTGGAACCGCCGGACCCTGTGGCCCAAGGTCTACAGCCACACGCACGACGACGGCACCGTCCGCCTGATCGGCGAGGCACAGATGCTGATCGGCACGGGCGTGAGCCTGGAGCACTTCGTCTCGTCGACGGTCAGCTGGGTGCGGGCCGCCATCGAGTTCGACAAGTGGCTCGTCGAGCAGCTCGGCCTTGAGCAGGAGGTCAACGACGCGGAGAAGCCCGAGGACGACGAGGAGTAGTCCTCGACAAGCAGGAGCCCGGCCAGGGCACCGGCCGAAACGGCCGGGTGCCGGGCCGGGCTCACGCCGTTTTGGGCGCCCGTTCGAGTGCCCGCCGCGCTACATGGCCCGCAGCCGCTTGGCCGCCTCCTCCAGCACCTCCGTGCGCTTGCAGAACGCGAACCGCACGAACGGCGCCCCCGCCTCCCGGTGGTCGTAGAAGACCGCGTTCGGGATGGCGACGACCCCGGCCCGCTCCGGCAGCGCGCGGCAGAACGCGAAGCCGTCGCTCTCGCCCAGGGGGCGGATGTCAGTGGTGATGAAGTAGGTGCCGGCGGGCCTGAACACCTCGAACCCGGCCTCCGCAAGCCCCGTCGCCAGCAGGTCCCGCTTGGCCAGCATGTCCTCGCGGACGGCCGTGAAATAGCTGTCGGGCAGCGCGAGCGCCTCCGCGACCGCGTACTGGAACGGCCCCGACGAGACGTACGTCAGGAACTGCTTCGCCGACCGCACCGCCGTGACCAGGCCCGGCGCCGAGGTCACCCAGCCGACCTTCCAGCCGGTGAACGAGAAACTCTTGCCGGCCGACCCGATCGTCACCGTCCGCTCGCGCATGCCCGGGAAGGTCGCGAGCGGCAGGTGCTCGGCGTTGTCGAAGACCAGGTGCTCGTACACCTCGTCGGTGACCACCAGCAGATCCCGCTCGACCGCCAGCTCGGCGATCGCCGCCAGCTCCGCACGGGTGAGGACGGTGCCGGTGGGGTTGTGCGGGGTGTTGATCAGCAGCAGCCGGGTGCGGTCGGTGACGGCGGCGCGCAGCTCGTCCAGGTCGAGCCGGAAGCTTCCCTCGTGCGGGCGCAGGGTGACCGGCACGCGCGTGCCGCCCGCCATGGCGATGCAGGCCGCGTAGGAGTCGTAGTACGGCTCCAGGGCGATGACCTCGTCGCCGGGCTCCAGCAGCGCCAGCAGGGTGGCCGCGATGGCCTCGGTGGCGCCCGCGGTGACCAGTACCTCGGTGTCGGGGTCGTACGACAGCCCGTAGCGCCGCTCCTGATGCGCGGCGATCGCCGTGCGCAGCTCGGGGACGCCGGGGCCCGGCGGGTACTGGTTGCCGCGCCCGTCGCGCAGCGCCCGCACGGCCGCCTCACGGATCTCCTCGGGCCCGTCGGTGTCGGGGAAGCCCTGACCCAGGTTGATGGACCCCGTACTCAGGGCCAGCGCGGACATCTCGGCGAAGATCGTCGTCCCGAACTCGGCGAGCCGGCGATTGAGCAGCGGGCGGGAGGAGGAGGTCATGCGCGCCATCCTCCGCCCAAGCTCTGGAGTTCCTCAACTCTGCTTTGGGCAGTGAGACCGCCGGGCATCTCACTGCCACGCACCGAGCGGGAGGCGCCCACGGGGGGACGCCCGGGTCCGCTTCGGGGGAACGGAAGGAGGCTGACGCCATGGTTACAGGGTTTGTGGTGGCGCTGGTCGCAGTGGTCTTTGTGGTGATCCTCGTGTCGGCCGCGCGCAGCGGCGCACGGTCGTCCCGTCGTACCCACAGCCGCAGGGGGAGCAGCTCGCACAGCAGCGGCGGCAGCTGGTGGGCCGGCGGGGGCGACAGCGGATCGTCCTGCGGAGGTGGCTCCTCCTCCTGCGGCGGGGGCTCGTCATGCGGAGGCGGGTCGTCGTCCTGCGGAGGGGGCGGAGGCGGATGCGGTGGCGGAGGCAGCTGACACGGGGCAGCTGAGCTCCCCGAGCAGGGGGAATCGCATCCGCGTGGAGCGGGGCCGGTGCCTGGGACCGGTCCCGCTTCTGTGCGTCCGGCGCCCGCATCGGTGTGCGAGCGCCAGCGCACCGGCGTACGCCCCGTGCCCATCGGCGTACGCCGGAGTTGAACAGTTGAGCTGATAAGCCCTCTGAGGGATGGAAACCCTACGAACTTGGGTAAAAACACTGTGTCGGCGCCACAGTTCATGATTCAGTGAATTTCGCCGACGCAGCCCATCGGACGTCCCGCGGACACCCATCTGACCTGCCGATCAATGAGCTGACCGGGCCGACCTCGCAGCGTCGGCCGGGGCGCGCCGGAGCCCCACCCTCCCTTTGTTCGCGTAGCGGAGCCGACCCATGCTCACGACCCTGAACACCGCCTACACCGACACGCGCGCGGCCGACCTCGCCTGGGCCCTGGGGCGGGAGCCGCTGCCCGCGCTGGCCGCCCTCGACCTCGAACTGACCGGCACGAAACTTCAGTTACGACTGCTCGGCGCGTCCCACCAGGTGCTGTTGGAGGAGGAGCGGGGCATGTGCTCGGAGACGGTGGCCTGCATGCCCGGCAGCAGCACCCCCCTGCCCCTCGGCGTGGCCAAGCGCACGGACGACTGGGAGTACGAGTTCGCCGCCCGCGTGGAGATCCTCTCGCCCGGTCAGTTCGCGGGCCGCGCCCAGGAGTTGCTGGCACTGGTCGCCGACCATCCGCACGGCCTCGCCGGTGTCTTCCCCGGCAGCCCGCACGCCTTCACCGCGCTGCTGGCCCAGCACCACGAGGGGCAGGTGCACTGGCGTACATGGCACGCGTACCCGCAGGAAGGGCAGTTGGTGTCGACGCGTACGAGGGTGGGCGTACGGGTGGCCAAGGGTGCGGCCCGACGGCGGACGGCGCCGTTCAGACCGTCGGGGGTCTGACTGCGACGCAAACGTCCGCCGCCTCAACAACACCCGTGTGGGTGACGAAGCGTGCCCGTGCCGTAACGTACCGTCGGCAACGTGATCGAGCCGCACGCCCCCGCCCCACCCGGCACCAGGCCGCCCTGGGCGGGTCCCCCGCGGCTCCCGGTCCGGCCGGGCACCGGGCGATTCCTGGTCCTCGCGGGCGTCTTCGTGTGTGCCGCCTGCGGACTCGTGTACGAACTCGAACTCGTCGCCCTCGCCTCCTACTTGATCGGTGACTCGGTCACCCAGGCCTCCGTCGTGCTGTCCGTCATGGTGTTCGCGATGGGCATCGGCTCCCTCGCCGCGAAGCGCCTGCGCCCGCACGCCGCGGCCGGCTTCGGCGCCATCGAGGCCGTGCTCGCCCTCGTCGGCGGGTCCAGCGCGCTCGCGCTGTACGCCGTCTTCGCCTGGACCGGCGACTGGGGCGGGATGTGGGCACACGGCCCGCGCGCCCTGCTCGTCGCCTTCTCCCTCACCATCGGCCTGCTCATCGGCGCCGAGGTGCCACTGCTGATGGAGCTCATCCAGCGCATCCGGCGCCAGGACGCGGGCGGCGCGGTGGCCGACCTGTTCGCCGCGGACTACGTCGGCGCGCTGGTCGGCGGCCTCGCCTTCCCCTTCCTCCTGCTGCCCCTGCTGGGCCAGTTGAGCTCAGCCCTGATCACCGGCGCCGTCAACGCCGTCGTCGGCGGCGCGCTCGTCCTCGGCCTGTTCCGCGGGGACCTCAGCCGCCGCGCCCGCTGGCTGCTGGTGATCGCCAACATCACCGTGCTCGGCATCCTCGCCTCCGCCGCCGTACTCGTCGACGACTTCGAACGGGCCGCGCGGCACGCGGTGTACGGGCGGGACGTACGCGTGGCGATCCAGACGGACGTCCAGGAGGTCGTCATCACCGGCGGCACCGACGGCCGGCCCCTCGACCTCTTCCTCGACGGCCGGCTGCGGGTCGGCGGGCGCGACGCCCGCCGCTACCACGAGGCGCTGGTCCACCCCGCGATGAGCGGCGAGCACACGCGCGTGCTCATCCTCGGCGGCGGGGACGGGCTGGCGGCGCGCGAAGTGCTGCGCCATCCCGGGGTGCACCGGGTCGACGTCGTCGAGGTCGACCCCGAGGTGGTGCGGCTGGCACGCGAGGACCCCGCGCTGTCCCGGCTCAACGGGGACGCGTACGGCGACCCCCGCGTCCATGTCATGACCGATGACGCGTTCCGGTGGCTGCGGCTGGCTCCGCCGGAGACGTACGACGTCGTCATCTCCGATCTGCCCGACCCCGGCATCACCGCCAGCACGAAGCTGTACTCCCAGGAGTTCTACGGCCTCGCCCGCCGCGCCCTGACACCGCACGGGCGCCTCGCGGTGCACGCCGGGCCGGTGTCGTCGCGGCCCCGTGTCTTCTGGACGGCCGATGCGACGCTGCGTTCGGCCGGCCTGCGCACCGCGCCGTACCGCGTCAGCGGCCGCGACTCCGGCTTCACGGCCGGCCCCGACCGCTCCACCCGCCCGACCCGCGCACCGCAGGACTGGGGCTTCATCCTGGCGGCCCGGGAGGAACGGCCGGTGCTGCGGCTCGGCAAGGGGGAGGGCGCACCGCGCCCGGAGACCCTGACCCAGACGGGTCTGACGGCGGATGCCAGGGCAGCGGAGGGGACGAGGATCGGAGGGCTGGGCGCTTCCACGGTGCTGCATCCACGGTACTGAGCGGGGGCGGGCGGCGGCGGGGAGTGGCGGGCGCGGCGAGGATACGCCCGGCGGGCGGGTGTCCGGTGAGAATCCAGGGATGTGTGGGTGCGGTTCACGCCATGCTGGGTAGGCTCGATCGGCATGGAGCATGAGGTGTTCGTTCCGGTTACGGCGGAGCGGCTCAGGGAGGTGCTGGCCGATCCCGTGCGGGTCGCCCGGGCGGTCCCCGGGCTCCAGCAGGACGCCGGGGCCGAGCCGGTGACCGGGCGGCTGAAGGTGCGCGTCGGCGGTCACACCATCACCTATCGCGGTGCCGTTCGGATCTCCGCCCGGGAGGACGGCTCCTACGCCGTCGCGGGCGACGCGACCGAGGCGCGCGGGAACGGGTCCGTGAAGCTGGCGCTCACCCTGCGGGTCGCCGAGGCCGAGGGCGGGGCCACGCTGCGGTTCGAGGGGACCGCGTCGGCCGACGGGCGGGTCACGGAGTTCTCGGCGGAGGCCGTGGGGTCGGCCGTCTCCCGGCTGCTGAATCGGTTTGGTGGGCAGTTGGGGGTGGTGGCCGGGGAAGGCGCGGCCGCGGCGGAGTCCGGGCCCGAGTCGGGGCCCGACGCGGATGTCGAGGCCGTTGAGGAGGCCTTGGCGCCCGGGGAGTTCGAGACTCGGGTGACCAGTGACTTCGAGACGACGCCGGATGCGGATGACGCGGCCGTGCCGGAGCCGGGGCGCGATGCTGCCGCCGGTGAGGCGGACGGCGCGGACGACGGGGCCGAGTCCGGTTCCGTCTTCGACAGTGAGGTGCCGCCGCCGTCGTTGGATCCGCGGGCCGAGGAGGACGACTCCGAGGACGCGGACGAAGACGGGGAGGATTCGCCTGTGGCGGAGGCCGCGCATGCTCGGCGGACGATGATCGGGCGTAGTGCGGAGGAAGTGGATCACGCACCGCCGCGGGGGCGGTACGCGCCTGTCCCGGCGCCGCAGACCGTTGCGCCGAACTCGACGCTTCGGTGGGCCGCGCCTGCGGCGGCGCTGGTGCTGGCTTCGGCGATCGTGGTGGGGCGGATGCTGCGGCGTCGGCGCTGAGCGATCGTCCCAGTAGGGTCTTCCCGTGAGTAACGAACACATCACGCTGACCGCGGGTGACGCGGAGGTGGACGTGCTGCCGGGGAACGGCGGGCGGGTCGGGGGGCTGCGCGTCGGGGGCACCGAGTTGCTGCGGCAGGGGGAGCGGTTCGGGTGCTTCCCGATGGTTCCCTGGTGCGGGCGGGTCAGGGACGGCCGGTTCCTCGACGGCGCCCGGGTGCGGCAGATGCCGCTCAACGCCCCGCCGCACGCCATCCACGGCACCACCCGCGACGGCGCCTGGAAGGTCGCCCGGGTCGCCGACGGGGAGGCCGTGATCACGTACGACCTGGTCGAACCGTGGCCGTACGCCGGTCGTGTCACGCATGTCGTCGCGCTCACGCCGGACAGCCTCAGTCTCACCATGTCCGTCGAGACGTACGAGGACTCCTTCCCGGCGCAGATCGGCTGGCACCCCTGGTTCAACCGCAACCTCGGCGGCGAGGGTGCCGAGGACGTCCGGCTCGACTTCAGCCCCGCCTGGCAGGAGGAGCGCGGGGACGACCACCTGCCCACCGGGAACCGCGTCGAGCCGCTGCCGGGCCCGTGGGACGACTGCTTCGGAATGCCCGACGGCGTCGACGTCACGCTCACCTGGCCGGGGCGGCTGGAGCTGAAGGTGAGCAGCCGCGAGGAGTGGGTCGTCGTCTACGACGAGCAGGAGGCCGCGGTCTGCGTCGAGCCGCAGACCGGGCCGCCCAACGGACTGAACACCCTGCCCCGCCTGGTCACGCCCCTGGAGCCGCTGGAGGCCACGACCGTCTGGAGCTGGCGGCGCCTCTAAGCTGGGCGGCATGACTGACGTACGTGGCGAGCTGCTGAACCAGATCAAGGACAAGGCCGTGGTGCACGGCAAGGTGACCCTGTCGTCGGGGCTCGAAGCCGACTACTACGTCGACCTCCGGCGCGTGACCCTCGACGGCGAGGCCGCTCCGCTCGTCGGGCAGGTGCTGCTCGATCTCACGGCGGAGCTGGAGTTCGACGCGGTCGGCGGGCTCACCATGGGCGCCGACCCCGTCGCCGCCGCGATGCTGCACGCCGCCTCCGCGCGCGGCAGGCGGCTCGACGCGTTCGTCGTCCGCAAGGCCGCCAAGGCGCACGGGCTGCAGCGCCGGGTCGAGGGGCCGGACATCGCCGGGCGCCGTGTCCTCGTCGTCGAGGACACCTCCACCACCGGCGGCTCCCCGCTCGCCGCCGTCGAGGCCGTGCGCGAGTCCGGCGCCGAGGTCGTCGGTGTCGCGACGATCGTCGACCGGGCCACCGGCGCCGCCGAGAAGATCGAGCAGGGCGCCGGAGTGCCGTATCTCTTCGCGTACTCCAAGGACGAACTCGGCCTGGACTGACGCCGGTCCGCACGGGCGCCCGTCTCGGCTGGTGACAGGCGCTCGGAGCATCCTGGTTCGTCTGGAAAGATGGGGCCGACGATGACGTCGCATCCCTAGGTCTAGGTCAGGGCCGTAAGCCAGAACGCCGTACGCAGTACGCCGACCCGCACACTCCAAGGAGCGGACAGATGCCCATCGCAACCCCCGAGGTCTACAACGAGATGCTCGACCGGGCGAAGGCAGGCAAGTTCGCCTACCCGGCCATCAACGTGACCTCCTCCCAGACCCTGCACGCGGCCCTGCGCGGCTTCGCGGAGGCGGAGAGCGACGGCATCATCCAGATCTCCACGGGTGGTGCGGAGTTCCTCGGCGGCCAGCACAGCAAGGACATGGTCACCGGCGCCGTCGCCCTGGCCGAGTTCGCGCACATCGTCGCCAAGAAGTACGACATCACCGTCGCCCTGCACACGGACCACTGCCCGAAGGACAAGCTCGACGGGTACGTACGTCCGCTGCTCGCCGTCTCCGAGGAGCGCGTCGCGCGCGGTGAGAACCCGCTGTTCCAGTCGCACATGTGGGACGGCTCGGCGGAGACCCTCGCCGACAACCTCTCCATCGCGCAGGAGCTGCTGGAGCGCGCCCGCGCCGCGAAGATCATCCTTGAGGTCGAGATCACCCCGACCGGCGGTGAGGAGGACGGCGTCACGCACGAGATCAACGACTCGCTGTACACGACCGTCGACGACGCCATCCGCACCGTCGAGGCCCTCGGCCTGGGTGAGAAGGGCCGCTACCTGCTCGCCGCGTCTTTCGGCAACGTCCACGGCGTCTACAAGCCGGGCAACGTCGTCCTGCGTCCCGAGCTGCTGAAGGAGCTCAACGAGGGCGTCGCCGCCAAGTACGGCAAGCCGTCCCCGTTCGACTTCGTCTTCCACGGCGGCTCCGGCTCCACCGAGCAGGAGATCGCGACCGCGTTGGAGAACGGCGTCGTCAAGATGAACATCGACACCGACACCCAGTACGCCTTCACGCGTCCGGTGGCGGCCCACATGTTCCAGAACTACGACGGCGTCCTGAAGGTCGACGGCGAGGTCGGCAACAAGAAGACCTACGACCCGCGCACCTGGGGCAAGCTTGCCGAGGGCTCCATGGCCGCGCGCGTGACCGAGGCCTGCGGCAACCTGCGTTCCACGGGCACGAAGATCAAGTAAAGCGAGATCCACGACGAGCCCGGTGCCACGGCACCGGGCTCGTTGTATATCTGGGGCATGCCCGATGTCAGGTTGGCCTCGCCGCAAGGCAAGTGGATCCTGCTCACCACCGTCCTCGGCTCCAGCATGGCGATGCTGGACTCGACCGTCGTCAACGTGGCCCTCCCACGCATCGGCGAGGACCTCGACGCCGACCTCGCCGCGCTCCAGTGGACCGTCAACGCGTACATGCTGACGCTGGCCGGGCTGATCCTGCTCGGCGGCTCGCTGGGCGACCGCTACGGGCGGCGCCGGGTCTTCGTCATCGGCGTCGTGTGGTTCGCCCTGGCCTCCCTGCTGTGCGGGATCGCACCGAACGTCGGCGTGCTCATCGCCGCCCGCGCGCTCCAGGGAATCGGCGGCGCCCTGCTCACCCCGGGGTCGCTGGCGCTGATCCAGGCGTCCTTCCATCCCGACGACCGGGCCCGTGCCGTAGGGATGTGGTCCGGGTTCGGGGGCATCGGGGCGGCCGTCGGCCCGTTCCTCGGCGGCTGGCTGGTGGACGGGCCGGGCTGGCGCTGGGTGTTCCTGCTGAACGTTCCGCTGGCGCTGCTGTGCGCGCCGATCGCCGTACGGCATGTGCCCGAGTCCGGCGACGGGACCAAGCACGGCCGCTTCGACGTGCTCGGTGCCTTCCTCGGCGCCGCGGCCCTGGCCCTGGTGACGTATGCGCTGATCGAGGCCCAGCAGGTCTCGGTGACCGTGTGGATCACCGCGATCGCCGGCGTGGCGGCCGCGGTCGCCTTCGTCTACGTCGAGCGTCACCGGCCCGACCCGATGATGCCGCTCGACATCTTCCGCTCCCGCCAGTTCACGGCCGTCAACCTCGTCACGCTCTGTGTCTACGCGGCCTTCAGCGGCTTCTTCTTCCTCGCCGCGCTCCAGCTCCAGGTCGTCTCCGGCTACTCGGCGCTCGGCGCCGGTACCGCCCTGCTGCCGACGACCGCCCTGATGCTGCTGTTCTCGGCCCGCTCGGGCGCCCTCGCCGCCCGGATCGGCCCGCGCATCCCGCTGACCGTCGGCCCGCTGCTGTGCGCGGCCGGGATGGTGCTGATGCTGCGGGTGGGCGAGAACGCCACCTACGTCACCGATGTCCTGCCGGCCCTGCTGGTCCTGGGCCTCGGCATGGTCACGCTGGTGGCGCCCCTGACCGCGACCGTCCTCGCCTCCGTCGACACCGCCCGCGCGGGCCTGGCCAGCGGCGTCAACAACGCGGCGGCCCGGGCGGCGGGCCTGGTCGCGGTGGCCGCGCTGCCGCTGCTCGCCGGAATGGGCGAGGAGGCCTACCGCTCGGCCGACGCCTTCGACGCCGCGTTCGACCGGGCGATGCCGATCTGCGCCGGGGTGCTCGTCCTGGGCGCGCTGATCGCCTTCGCGACGGTACGCCCACTGCCGCCGGACTGCCGCAAGCCGGAGTGCCTGCACCACGGCAGCGTGACGACACCACCGCTGGAGGGCGTGCGGAGCCGGGGGCGGCTGGAGGTGGACGGCAAGGGGAGTGGGGGAGGCTGAGCGCCGGTCCAGGTAATTCAGCCCGTTCTGGGGGTCCCCCCTGCTCGTAGAGCTTGGGGGAGTTTGAGGACGAGGCCGTTCAGGCCGATGCGGGGTCTGGGGCGGCAGCCCCAGGAGGGCGAGGTCGAAGGGGCGGTGCCCCTGGGGGATGGGACGGGTAGGGGCGGCGGGGGCGAGGAAGGCCCGCCGTCCCGCAAGGGCGCCCTCGAGCTGCCGTACTCCTCCCATGGGCCAGACTGGACCTCATGGCCATTCACGAAGACCTTCTCGGGGGACCGCCCCCGACCCACCTCCCCGACGACCCCGAGCCGCGCGAGCTGCTCGCCGGCGGCACCGCCCCCGCGGATGTCGCCGCGAAGTACCCGACCTCCTCGCTGGCCTGGGCCCAGCTGGCCGACGAGGCGTTCGAGCGGGGCAGCGTCGTGGAGTCGTACGCCTACGCCCGTACGGGCTACCACCGCGGCCTGGACGCCCTGCGCCGCAACGGCTGGAAGGGCCACGGCCCGGTCCCGTGGGAGCACGAGCCCAACCGCGGCTTCCTGCGCGCCCTGCACGCCCTCGCCCGCGCCGCCGGCTCCATCGGCGAGCAGGAGGAGTACGAGCGCTGCTCGCAGTTCCTGAAGGACTCCTCGGCGACCGCCGCCCAGACCCTGGGCTAGCGGCGCGGCTCCGCGCGTGAGGCCCGCCCGCCGATGTGACCAGGCGGGCCTTGCGCCACCCGGGGCGATCCCTGAGGATGCCGGGTGGGGACCGGGGCCCCTTTGCCGATAACGGCAGGGCGGACCGCTACCCGAAGTTACACAGGAGACAGCAATGTCCCAGCAGGCTCACCGGTCCGCGGAGACACCCCCGGAAACCTCCCCGGAGACTCAAGAGCCCGAGACCCCCAATCTCGACTTCGCGGGCACCACGCCGTACGAGGACTACGTCAAGGCGGATGTGCTCACCCACCTCCAGCACACCCTCTCCGACGACCCCGGAGAGATGGTCTTCCTGGTCACGACCCAGGTCATGGAGCTGTGGTTCACCGTCATCGTCCATGAGTGGGAGACCGCCGCGCGGGCGCTGCGCGAGGACCGGCCGGGCGTGGCGATCGACGCCCTGAAGCGTTCCGTCCGGGAACTGGACGCCCTGAACCACTCCTGGAAGCCGCTCGGCCAGCTCACGCCGGCCCAGTTCAACGCCTACCGCAGCGCCCTCGGCGAGGGCTCCGGCTTCCAGTCGGCGATGTACCGCCGGATGGAGTTCCTGCTCGCCGAGAAGTCCGCGTCCATGCTCGTCCCGCACCGCGGCGCCCCGCGCGTCCACGCGGAACTGGAGAAGGCGCTGCACGAGCCCAGCCTCTACGACGAGGTGCTGCGCTTCCTCGCCCGGCACGGCTGCGCGATCCCCGAGGCGGTGCTCAAGCGCGACGTCTCGCGCCGGTACGACCCCTCGCCGGAGGTCGAGGCCGCCTGGACGGCGATCTACTCGGGCGACCAGAACTCCGAGCTCGCCCGACTGGGCGAGGCCCTCACCGACGTCGCCGAACTCGTGTGGCGCTGGCGCAACGACCACCTGGTCGCCACCCGCCGCGCGATGGGCGCCAAGGCCGGCACCGGCGGCTCGGCCGGTGTGGCCTGGCTGGAGAAGCGCGCGCAGAAGAACGTCTTCCCCGAGCTGTGGACGGCGAGGTCCCATGTCTGAGCTCACGACACGGGCGGGGGCGCTGGACGCCGCCGACGAACTGGCCGGCGTCCGCAAGCAGTTCGTGCTCGACGAGGTCGTCTACCTCGACGGGAACTCGCTGGGCGCCCTGCCCGCGAACGTGCCGGGACGGGTCGAGGACGTCGTACTGCGGCAGTGGGGCCGGATGCGGATCCGCTCCTGGGACGAGAGCGGCTGGTGGACCGCGCCGGAGCGGATCGGCGACCGGATCGCTCCGCTGGTGGGCGCGGCGCCGGGCCAGATCGTGGTCGGCGACTCCACAAGTGTCAATGTCTTCAAGGCACTTGTGGCCGCCGTACGCATGGCCGACGCGGACCGCGACGAGATCCTCGTGGACGCGACGACCTTCCCCACCGACGGCTACATCGCCGAGTCGGCGGCCCGGATGACCGGCCGTACGCTGCGGCCCGTGACCCCGGCCGAGGTGCCGGGCGCCCTGAGCGACCGTACGGCCGCCGTCCTGCTGAACCACGTCGACTACCGCACGGGCCGGCTGCACGACCTGCCGTCCCTGACCGCCGCCGTGCACGCGGCGGGCGCGGTGGCCGTCTGGGACCTGTGCCACAGCGCGGGCGCGCTGCCGGTCGGGCTCGACGAGCACGGGGTGGACCTGGCGGTCGGCTGCACCTACAAGTACCTGAACGGCGGCCCCGGTTCACCGGCGTACCTGTACGTCCGCCGGGACCTCCAGGACCGCTTCGACTCCCCCCTGCCCGGCTGGAACTCGCACGCCGAGCCCTTCGGCATGCGGCCCGCCTTCGAACCGGCGGCGGGAGCGCTGCGCGGCCGCGTCGGCACGCCCGACATCCTCTCCATGCTCGCCCTGGAGGCGGCGCTGGAGGTCTGGGACGGGGTGCGGATCGAGGCGGTGCGGGCCAAGTCGCTGGCGCTGACGGACTTCTTCCTGGAGTGTGTCGCGGCGTATGTGCCCGAGGGGCGCGTGGAGTCGGTGACGCCGGTGGCGCACAGCGAGCGCGGCAGCCAGGTGGCGCTGCGGTGCGCGGATGCCGGGGACGTGATGAAGCGGCTCATCGAGCGGGGGGTCGTCGGCGACTTCCGGCATCCCGATGTGCTGCGGTTCGGTTTCACGCCGCTGTATGTGGGGTTCGCGGATGTGAAGCGGGCGGCTCGGGTGTTGGGAGAGGTCTTGCGCTGACGTCGGGGCCGGTCGGGCGACGCCTTCACAGGGGTGCGGGGCTGTGTCGAAGCAGCCTTGAGACGGCATGCCACGGCACTCCCTGCGGAGCGCCTACGTGACGTACACCCCCGCCACGGCAGCCGCATGCGCCGCCCGCGCGGCGCGCTCCGCGGCGGGGGTGTCGGGGATCTCCCCGGTCGTCAGCAACTGGTAGTAGAGGGGCGCCGACACCGCCCGTACGACCGCCTCGGCGTCCGTACCGGCGGGGAACTCCCCACGGGCCACGCCCTGTTCCACGCACGGCGACCACTCCGCGACCCGTACCCCGTAGAACCGCCGCAGCGCCTGCGCCGTACGCGCGTCGCAGGTCGCGGCGGCGATGACGGCACGGAACAGGGCGCCCTGCCGGGAATCGGCCAGCGTGCGCCGCACCAGCGCCGCGTTGGCCCGCAGGTCGCCCAGCGCGGAACCGGTCTCCTCGCGCGGCAGCGACTGCTCGGCCATGTCGTCGAGCAGGTCGGCCACGAGCCCCGTCACCGAGCCCCACCGCCGGTACACGGTCGTCTTGCCGACGTCCGCGCGGCGGGCGACGTCCGCGAGGTCGAGGCCGTCGAATCCCTGCTCCGCCAGCACGTCTCCGGCCGCCTCCAGGACGGCCGCACGGACACGCGCGGTACGCCCTCCGGGACGGACGGTGCCGGGTTCGGCGGACATATCGGCCTCCTTGGTGCAGGTGTGCGCCGTGGCGTGATCCACGGTTCCAGCGTAACGAAACGGCAGGACCGTTTAACCCTCACCGAGCGTGACATCCGCGTGTCCGCGCACGTGACGGGCCTGGTACCGTCCCCGCCAACGGCCGAAGTCGCACATGGTCCGCACCCTGTCTCCTCTTTCGCCCGCCATCCTGTCCTGCCCTTCCCCCCACCCCGCATTCGTCCAATTCCGTTTCTTCGCTGAGAGGTTGGAGCATGCCGGACGACGCCGCAGCTGCCCGGGACGCCGCCGAGGAGCAGTCGGCCTTCTCCCACCCGCCCGTCGATCCCGACGCCATTGCCTCCTACGGTGACCATCCCGACCAGGTGATCGACTTCTACGCGCCCCGCGGTGAGACCGCGCCGGGCGTCCTGGTCCCGCTGGTCGTCCTCCTGCACGGCGGGGCGTGGCGTGCGCCGTACGACCGCCGGCATGTCACGCCGCTCGCGGACTTCCTCGCGCGGCGGGGGTTCGCCGTGGCGAATGTGGAGTATCGGCGGGGGGCGGAGGAGGGGGCGGCCGGGGCGGGTGGGTCGGGTTCGGGCGGTGCCGGTGCGGGTGCCGGTTCCGGCTCGGGTGCGGGTGCGGGCTCCGGTTCCGGTGCGGGCTCGGGTTCCGGTCCGGGTGCGGGCTCGGGTTCCGGTCCGGGTTCGGGCTCGGGTTCCGGTTCGGGTTCGGGCTCGGGTTCCGGTTCGGGCGAGGGCACTTCGGTGGCCGGTCGCTGGCCCGGGACCTTCGACGATGTCGCCGCCGCTCTGGACGCACTGCCCGCGCTGGTACGGGAGGCGCTTCCGCCGGCCGACGCCCGCCGGATGGTGCTCACCGGCCACTCGGCCGGCGGCCATCTCGCCCTCTGGGCGGCGGCCCGCCATGTCCTCCCGGCGGACGCCCCCTGGCGCACCGACAGGCCCGTGCCCCTGCGGGGCGTCGTCGCCCTGGCTCCGATCGCCGACTTCACGGTCGCCGACAAGCTGGACGTGTGCGGGGGTGCCGCGCGGCAACTGCTCGGCGAAGGCGAGGAGTTCGCGGAACGCCTGCCGTACGCCGACCCGGCCTTCCTGCTCCCGACGGGCATCGCGACGACGATCGTCCAGGGCCGCACCGACATCGTGGTCCCGCCGGCGGTCGCCGAGTCGTACGCGGACGCGGCGGCGAAGGCGGGAGAGATGGTCGGTCTGACGCTGCTGGAGGACGTCGGCCACTTCCCGCTGATCGATCCGGCGGCGGATGCCTGCGCTGTGGTGGTGGAGGAGATCGCACAGCTGGCGTGGTGACGCCTTGGGGCGTTTCTTTGGGGCGTTTCTTTGGGGCGTCTCCTTAGTCGTCCTGGTGACCCCTCATACCCGTAGTACTTGAGAGCTACGTTGCAGGTGAGCTCCCTGGCGTGACGCGGACGACCATGCCGGATCCGTAACTTCCCAACCAGGCAAGCCCGATGGCCGGGCGGACTGGGAGGGAAGACGACCATGGGGCGTTCGACGGGGGCCGGCGGGCTTGGGCCGGGAGAGGCGGGTCCGGGGCAGCGGCGTCCGGGGGAGGCGTTTTCGGGGCAGGCCTGTCCGGGGCAGCCGAGTCCGGGGCCGGCGTGTCCGGGGGAGCCGAATCGGGGGGAGCGGAGTCCCCGGCAGGCGAGTCCGGGCGGGGCAGGCGCGGACGGACGAGAGGGCGGGCGGAGCAAGAGCCGCCGTACACAGCGATGGCGCCGGGCGCTGCTCGCCGGGGTGATCACCGGTGCCGTGGTCCTCCCGCTGTCCGGTGCCGCGCGCGCCGAGATCCCCGCGCCGCCCCCCGCCGTTCTTTCCCCGGTGACGGCGGCGACGCTGGAGCAGACCTACGAGGCCAACCGGGCCAACGCCGCCGAGGCGTCCCGCATGGCCGCGGAGTACGGCGACCGGGAACGCGCCGAGGCGGACCGCGAGATGGCCGACCCCTCCCGCCGGTTCCTCTCCTTCGACGGCCGTGGCTTCGGCCTCGCGACGGAGGTCTTCGGCGACCTGGCCCACGCCGACCGCATCGCGGTCCTGGTCCCGGGCTCCGACACGTCCATCGACACCTACGACCGCTTCCGTGACACCGCCCGCGCCCTCCACCAGCGGCTCACCCGGGAAGCCCCGCAGGGCACCCGCACCGCGGTGGTGGCCTGGCTCGGCTACCAAACCCCGGGCACGGTCAGCACGACGGTCACGACGACGGCCCGAGCCGAGGAGGCGGCCCCGGAACTACGGGATTTCATACGGCAGTTGCGCGCACTCACGGCCGACCAGGGGAACGGGGCGGCCGGCGAGGGGTCGCGTACACCCGGGCAGAGACCACGCATCTCCCTCCTCTGCCACTCCTACGGCTCCGTGGTCTGCGGCCGTGCGGCCCCCGGTCTGGACGTGGACGACATCGCCCTGATCGGCAGCCCCGGCACCGGCGTGGACACCGCCGCGGCCCTGCGCACCCGGGCCCGCGTCTGGGCGGGACGGGGCGGCGACGACTGGGTGGCGGAGGTACCGCACGTCCGGATCGACGTCCTCGGCACGACCGTCGGCTTCGGCACCGACCCGATGTCCCCGTCCTTCGGCGCCCGAGTCTTCGCGGCGGGCGACGGCGGCCACAGCGACTACTTCCGGCCGGGCTCGCCGTCCCTGGCGAACCTGACCCGCATCGTGCTGGGCGAGACCTCGGAGATGACCCATGACTGATCCGACGCGGGCCGCCCGCCCGAAGGGCATATGGAGGGGCATACGTTGGAGCGCCGCCCAGGTCGACGCCGCAACGCCGGCCGACCGGGACCGGGCCGTCGACGCGCTGCGGGCCTTCGCCATCCTCGGCGTGGTCCTCGGGCACTGGCTGGTCACGGCCCTGGTCGCGGACGGCGACGGAGGCGGCCTGCACACCGCGAGCCCACTGCACCACATGCCCTGGCTGGCCCCGATCTCCTGGGCCTTCCAGACCCTCGCCGTGTTCTTCCTGGTCGGCGGCCATGTGGCGACCCACGGCTACACCTCGGCCCGTGAACGTGGCACCACGTACACGCAGTGGCTGGCATCTCGGCTGTCCCGTCTGTTCAGACCGGTGGCGGCCGTCCTCAGCCTGTGGACGGTGGCATCGGTTCTCCTCCTGCTCTCGGGCACGGAGACGGACACGATCCGCACCCTCCTCAAACTCGCCCTGTCCCCCTTGTGGTTCCTCCTCGTCTTCGCGGCGCTGACGGCGGCGACACCACTACTGCGCCGCCTCCACCCGCTGTGGCCGCTGGCCGTCGTCCTCCACGTCGACCTCCTGCGTTTCGGCCTCGGCGCCCCCGACTGGGTCGGCTGGGTGAATCTGGCGGCGGGCTGGATGGTGCCGTTCACCGTGGGCGCGGCCTGGACCCGGGGCGAGTCGGAGCGCCGGAGGGCGGGCTGGATCCTGCTGACGGGCGGTACCGCGGCGACGGCGGCGCTCGTCGTCCGGGCGGGCTATCCGGCGTCCATGGTCGGCGTCCCCGGCGCCGGAGTCTCCAACCTCAACCCACCGACGCTGGCCGCGGTGACCTTCGGCCTGGCCCAGTGCGGCCTGGCCCTGCTCCTGCGGGAGCCTCTGCGCCGCGCGATGCGCCGCCCCCTGGCCTGGGCCGCGGTGGCCCTGCTCAACCTCTCCGCGATGACGATCTTCCTCTGGCACCAGACGGCCCTGATGGCCACCACGGCCACGTCCCTGACGGCGGGTCATCTACCCGGCCTGCACACCGCACCCGACAACCTCGCCTGGGTGGCGGCCCGCCTGGCCTGGCTCCCCGTCTTCGCGGCGGCACTGGCCCTGTGCTGGACCGCATTCCGCTCCTACGAACAGGGCCCCCGCCGCCCGAAGGGCCACGCGTCCCGGGTGGTCCTCACCCACCGTTCCCACGAAAGCCACAAAACGAAGGCCCAGAACCATGCTTAGGGTGACCCACGTGAACGAAGAGGAGGCCGCAACCCCCCGACCGGTACTCGCCGATGGCGCCAAGCCCCCACAGGGGCCACCCGCACCCGACGACGATGCCCGCACGAAGCAACCCCTTCGCACCCGCCTTCGCACCCACCTCCGCAAGCCCTTCGGCACAACCTGGCTCCGCTGTCTGACGATCCTCCTCACCGTCTGGATCGCCCTGGGCGTCTCCCTCGCCGGCGGCAACGAACTCAGCGCCGACTACGACCTGAGCACGGCCCACGGCCTGGTCGCCGGCTTCTCCCTCGGCCTGACCCTCGTCCTCGCCCTGTGGCGCCCCACCGAGGCCTGGGCCCTCAACCTGTCGGCCGCCGCAGTCATCGCCCTCGTCGCCCGCCCCCACCTCATGGAGACCCCACCGCCCGGCCCCAACTGGCCCTGGAGCACCCCCGCGGTACTCGCCCACGCCACGGCCCTGCTCCTCCTGGCCCTCCGAGTCCGTACCCGCACCGCGGTGTCGGCGCTCGCGGCGACGGCCCTCGTCACGTTCCTCCTCCAGGGCGTCATAGGAGGCCAGCGCTACTCCGGCACCGGCACCACGGCAGTGGCCGTCTTCGCGGTGGCCGTCCTCGTCGGCACCGCACTGCGCGGCCGCAAGGAGGCCCGCACCCAGCTCGTCGAGCAGGAAACCCTCACCGCGTCCGAACGAGCCCAGCGCACCCTCCTTGAGGAGCGCAGCCGTATCGCCCGCGAGCTGCACGACGTGGTCGCCCACCACATGTCGGTCATCTCCATCCAGGCCCAGGTGGCGCCACACCTCGTCGAGAACCCGTCAGAGGAGCTGAAGGAGAACCTGGAGGGCATCCGGCAGAACGCCCTGGACGCCCTGACCGAACTGCGCCGAGTCCTCGGGGTGCTCCGCTCGGAACACCCCGACGTCCCGGACGTGTTCGACCCGACGGGTACGGACGCCGGCGCCACCGGAGCCCCGCACGCGCCTCAGCCCACGCTCGACCGGCTGGAGGCGCTGGTGGACAACATCCGCGGCGCCGGGCTGGAGGTGACCCTCGACATCACCGGGCGACACCGCCCGCTGACACCCGGCGTGGAGCTGTCGGCGTACCGGATCGTGCAGGAGGCGCTGAGCAACGTCCTGCGGCACGCCCCCGGCGCGACCGCCCGCGTCTCCGTCGCCTACGAGCCGCGTGCCGTGAGCCTGCGGGTCGTCAACTCGGCGCCGCAGCGGCCGGCGCCCCCGTCGCACGGCGCGGGCCACGGGCTGCTCGGCATGCGGGAGCGGGCCTCGATGCTCGGCGGCTCCCTCTCGGCGTACCCGGCACGGGAGGGCGGCTACGTGGTGAGCGCCTACCTCCCGGCACACTCCCGCATCGAAGGCCTCGCCTACGACCCGATCCCCCACGCCCCCAACCCCCCGCACCCCGACAAGGACGGCACCGCATGACGAGCAGCCCCATCCGCGTAGTGATCGCCGACGACCAGCAGATGGTCCGGCAGGGATTCTCCGTGCTGCTCAACACCAAGCCCGACATCGACGTGATCGGTCAGGCGGTGGACGGCCTGGACGCGGTCGTGAAGGTCGCCGAGCTCGTGCCGGACGTCGTCCTGATGGACATCCGCATGCCGGAGCTCGGCGGCATCGAGGCCACCCGCCGGATCACCACCGCGACACCGCACATCAAGGTGCTGGTGCTGACGACGTTCGACCTCGACGAGTACGTCTACGAGGCGCTGCGTGCGGGTGCCTCCGGCTTCCTGCTGAAGGACGCCTCCGCCGATCAGCTGGCCGAGGCGGTACGGGTCGTGGCGGCCGGCGACGCCCTCCTCGCACCGGTCGTCACCCGCCGTCTGATCGCCGAGTTCGCCCGCCTGGACGGCCGGCCGCGTGCCCCGCTCAAGGAACGTGTCGGCGACCTGACCGAACGCGAGACGGAGGTCCTCGCCCTGATCGCGCAGGGCCTGTCGAACGCGGAGATCGCCGAGCGCCTCGTCGTGGCCGAGCAGACCGTGAAGACCCACGTGAGCCGGATCCTGGTGAAACTGGGGCTGCGGGACCGAACGCAGGCGGCGGTGTTCGCCTTTGAGTCGGGTGTGGTGCGGCCCACGGGCTACTGACCCGGCACCGGCACGACCAGCGGTGATACCCGTAGTACCTGAGATGGACCCGCAGGAACCCCTCTCCATGGGGACGACCGCGAGACCCCTCGACGCCTACCGTTCTGTACGTGACCGAGACGACTCAGATGCCGACCCCGCCCCCGGGGGACGCGGCCAAGCCGCGCAGCCCGGAGTTCCGGCTGGCCGCGGACGCCCTGCGCGGGCTGCGGCAGGACCTGTTCCACGACGCCTTCGCCTACCGCCCGCTGCCGCGCAGGGGTGTCGACGGCCCCGTGACCCGTCGGCTGCCGGGCCGGCTGCGCGAGTACGCGGCCTGGCTGCCGCACGCCCTGCTCGTCGGGGTCGCCCTGCTCACGCTGCTCATCGCGACCGTCGACACCGGCGGTGCGGCCCTGGTGCTCGGTCCGATCGCCGTCATTCCGATCCTGCTGACCATGATCAGGCCGGTCGGAGCGTTCTGGGCGTCGATGGCGGCCACCCCGCTCACCGTGCTCTTCGGCGGCTCGATGGGCGACTGGCCCTGGCCGCCCGCGGCCTTCGTCTGCCATCTGACGGTGCTGACTGTGGTGGCGATACGCACCCGGCCGCGCACGGCGGCCTATATGTGGGCCGTCACGGGGGCGTACGGCTTCCTGGGGGAGGTGGTGTTCGGTCCGGGTCACTACTACGGCACCAACACCGGCCCGATGATGGTCGTCTCCGCGCTGTTCCTGCTCGTCGTCGCGGTCTGGCACACCCGCCGGGAGGCCCGTCAGGAGGTGACCGCGCAGCAGACGGTGACCGCGCACGAGCGCTCCCGGCGCACCCTGCTGGAGGAGCGTACGAACATCGCCCGTGAGCTGCACGACGTGGTCGCCCACCACATGTCGGTCGTCGCGATCCAGGCGGAGGCCGCGCCCTACCGGGTGGAGAACCCGCCGCCGGAGCTGGAGCGGGCCTTCGCCACGATCCGGGAGAACGCGGTGGCGGCGCTGACCGAGCTGCGCCGGGTCCTGGGCGTGGTCCGCGCCGAGGACTACGAGGCCCCGGAGGCCCCGCAGCCCACCCTCGCCGACCTGGAGGCGCTGCTGGCGAACGTGCGGGACGCGGGGCTGGACGTGGAGAAGGCGGTCACGGGTGCGGCCCGTGAGCTGCCGCCCGGGGTGGAGCTGTCGGCGTACCGGATCGTGCAGGAGGCGCTCAGCAACAGCCTGCGGCACGCGCCCGGCGCGTCCGCCCGGGTGGAGGTCGCCTACGTCCTCGGCGGTCTCGGCCTGCGCATAGTCAACGGCCCGCCGCCCGCGCCCGACCTGGTGAAACCCTCACCGGGCGCCGGGCACGGCATCACCGGGATGCGGGAGCGGGTCTCGATGCTGAACGGCGAGATGACGGCGGGCCCGGCGCAGGACGGCGGCTATGAGGTGACGGTGTTCCTGCCGGTCACCACGACCTCAGAGGACGGATCATGACCATCCGCGTGCTGATCGCGGACGACCAGATGATGGTGCGCGAGGGCTTCTCGGTCCTGCTCAACGCGATGCCGGACATCGAGGTCGTCGGCGAGGCGGTCAACGGACGCCAGGCGGTGGACCGGGTCCGTGAACTGGCCCCGGACGTAGTGCTGATGGACATCCGCATGCCGGAGCTGAACGGCATCGAGGCGACCCGCGAGATCGTCGCGGCGGACGGCGCCGCCAAGGTGCTGGTGCTGACCACCTTCGACCTCGACGAGTACGTGTACCAGGCGCTGCGCGCGGGAGCCTCCGGCTTCCTGCTGAAGGACGCCTCGGCGCGCCAGCTCGCCGACGGTGTGCGGGTGGTGGCGGCCGGCGAGGCGCTGCTCGCCCCCTCGATCACCAAGCGGCTGATCACGGAGTTCTCGAAGATGTCCGACTCGCCGCGCCTGATGCCCTCGGCGCACGCGGCGTACGGGGATCTGACCGAGCGGGAGACGGAGGTGCTGGTGCTGATCGCGCAGGGCCTGTCGAACTCGGAGATCGCCGAGCGGCTGGTGGTCGCGGAGTCGACGATCAAGACCCATGTGAGCCGGATCCTGGTGAAGCTGGGGCTGCGGGACCGTACGCAGGCGGCGGTGTTCGCCTACGAGGCACGGCTGGTCACGCCGGGCTGAGCCGGCAGGCCCTACGGTGAGGGGCATGGAACAGCGCATCACACTGATCACGCTGGGAGTCTCCGACCTCGCCCGGTCGAAGGCCTTCTACGAGGCCCTGGGCTGGCGGGGGCAGGAGGTCGAGGAGACCGTCTTCTTCCAGGCGGGCGGTCTCGGTCTGGTGCTGTGGGGCCGGGGGAAGCTGGCGCGGGACTGCGGTCTGGAGCCGGGTGCGGTTAGCGGGTTCGGCGGGATCGCCCTCGCGCACAACGTCCGGTCCGAGGCGGAGGTGGACGCCATCCTCGCGGTGGTGGAGCGGGCCGGCGGGACGGTCACCAAGCCCGCGGCGGTCAACGCGATCGGTTTCTACTCCAGCGCCTTCGTCGACCCCGACGGCCACGCCTGGGAGGTCGCCCACAACCCCGGCTTCCCGCTCGCCGAGGACGGCTCGGTCACCCTTCCGGACTTCGGCACCGCTTAGGCCCCTGGTCAGACCGGGGGAGGCCGGGCTAACGTCCGGACATGGCAGCTCCCTCCGCCCTCGCCTTCGACCCGTGGGACCCGGCGTTCCTCGCCGACCCCTACCCGGCCTACGCCGAACTGCGGGCCCGGGGCCGGGTGCACTACTACGAGCCCACCGACCAGTGGCTGGTCCCGCACCACGCGGACGTCTCGGCGCTGCTGCGCGAGCGCAGGCTGGGGCGGACGTACCAGCACCGGTTCACGCACGAGGACTTCGGGCGGACGGCGCCGCCGCCGGAGCACGAGCCGTTCCATGTGCTCAACGATCACGGGATGCTCGACCTGGAGCCGCCGGACCACACCCGCATCCGCCGGCTGGTGTCGAAGGCGTTCACGCCGCGCACGGTGGAGCAGCTGAAGCCGTATGTGCGGCGGCTGGCCGGCGAGCTGGTGGCGGGGCTGGTCGAGGCGGGCGGCGGTGATCTGCTGACGGACGTCGCGGAGTCGCTGCCGGTCGCGGTGATCGCGGAGATGCTGGGCATTCCCGAGTCGGACCGCGGGCAGTTGCGGCCGTGGTCGGCGGACATCTGCGGGATGTACGAGCTGAATCCGTCGCCGGAGACCGCCGAGAAGGCGGTGCGGGCGTCGGTGGAGTTCTCGGACTATCTCCTGGAGTTGATCGCCGCCCGCCGCAAGGAGCCGGGCGAGGACCTGATCTCCGGTCTGATCGCGGCCCACGACGAGGGCGACCGGCTCACCGAGCAGGAGATGATCTCCACGGCGGTCCTGCTGCTCAACGCGGGCCACGAGGCCACGGTGAACGCGACCGTCAACGGCTGGTGGGCGCTGTTCCGCAACCCCGGTCAGCTGTCCGCGCTGCGCGCCGATCACTCCCTGATCCCGTCCGCGATCGAGGAGCTGATGCGCTACGACACCCCGCTCCAGTTGTTCGAGCGCTGGGTCCTGGACGAGATCGAGATCGACGGCACGACGATCCCGCGCGGTGCGGAGATCGCCATGCTCTTCGGCTCCGCCAACCACGACCCCGAGGTCTTCGAGGCCCCGGCCGCCCTGGACCTGACCCGCACGGACAACCCGCACATCTCCTTCAGCGCGGGCATCCACTACTGCATCGGCGCCCCACTGGCCCGCATCGAACTGGCGGCATCCATGTCGGCACTCCTGGAGCAGGCACCGACCCTGAGGGCGGCGGCGGACCCCGACCGCAAGCCGAACTTCGTGATCCGGGGCCTGGAGGGTTTGCGCGTCGAGCTGAGGTGATCACCCGTTCGGCTGATCGCTGAGCGAATCCCGATCGAGGGCAGTCGGCGGCTCGTCATCCTGGTGCATGCCTGCGAAGGGAGGCACCATGACGGTTATGGCAGAGCGTGCGTCGTCTCAGTTGTCGGTGGACATGTTCGAGCGGATCACCGAGTTCGCCGAGCGGGAGGACGAGACCGTCAGGTTCGAGTTCATCGACGGACGGATCGGGCTCCAGAAAGTGACGAACGGCAACCACGGCGCGATCACCATGTGGCTGATCCGGCAATGCATGCGTGCCAGGCCCGAGCTCGACCTCAATCCATTGCAGGGTCTCAAGGTGGAGGCGTACCGCCAAGGGCGGGCTCGACCTGACGGGGTGCTCGCCCCGGTTGATCACTTCGTGGGCCAGGGGGACTGGGCCGATCCCCACGGCGTGTTGATGGCGGTCGAGATCACGTCGTACGACTCGGACACACACAACCGCGACCGGGTCGAGAAGCCTCGCGCGTACGCCGAGGCAGGAATCCCGGTCTATCTGCTGATCGACCGGGACAACCTGTCCGTCCTCGTGCACAGCGATCCGGACCTGGAGGACGGCTACCGGGACATCCATGTGGTCAGGCTCGGCGGCAGGGTCGCCCTTCCCGACCCGGTCGGCATCGAACTCGACACGGAGGAACTCAAGCTGTACTTCGACTGACCCGGATCAGGTCGTCATGTCCCGGCGCCGCAACCCCGCCAGCCCGGCCGCGACCAGTGCCGTTGCCAGCGCCAGCAGGATCAGTACCGGCGACCACTCCATCCCGCCGCCCGGCAGCTTCGGCAGGTGTCCGAACGGGGACAGGTCCAGTACGGCCTGTGGCACGTCCAGTGCCGGGCCCACCCAGCCGATCAGCAGGACCGCGCCGGCCACCGCCCACGCCGCCGTCGCCGCCCGCGGGAACAGGCCGTACAGCAGGACCGCCAGGCCGCCGACGACCCAGACCGCGGGGAGCTGGACCAGGCAGGCGCCCAGGATCGGGCCGGTCTCCTTGCCGTAGCCGACGGCGAAGCCCAGGCCGGCGAGGAGCATGATCAGGGCCGAGCCGGCGAAGGCGATCACCAGGTGACCGGCCGCCCAGCGCAGCCGGCCCACCGCGTTGGCGAGGATCGGCTCCGCCCGCATCGAGGTCTCCTCGCCGTGCAGCCGCAGGACCGACGCCACCACGTACAGGGCCGCGATCAGGCCCAGCATGCCGACCATCGACGCCAGGAACGCGTCCGTCAGCCCGTCCTGGCCGCCCATGCGCTCGAAGATCCGGCGCGCGTTGTCGTTGTCGCCGACCAGGTCGGCCACCCCGTCGGTCAGCCCGCCGTAGACGACCCCGGCGAGGAAGAAGCCGATGCTCCAGCCGAGCACGCCGCCGCGCTGGAATCGCCAGGCCAGCGCGCCCGCCGTGCCGAGGCGGCCGAGCGCGGGGCCCGGACGGGCCGGCAGGAAGCTCATCCCCACGTCCCGGCGCCCGGCGAGTTCGTACGCCACCACGCCCTGCACCAGGGCCGCCCCCGCGAACAGCAGCAGCACCCACCAGCGTTCGCTCGCGAACGGCCGCAGGTTCTCCAGCCAGCCCAGCGGCGACGCCCACGTCAGCGCGGACGAGCCGTCGTCCGACGCCGAGTCGCCGGCCGCGCGCAGCACGAACGCGGCGCCCAGCAGCCCGGCCGTCAGCCCCCGCGCCAGCCGGGCGCTCTCGGTGAACTGGGCGACGATCGCCGCCAGCGTGGCGAAGACCATGCCGACCCCGGCGAGTCCGAGTCCGAGCGCCAGCGCCCCCGTGGCGCCCTGGCCCGCGAGTCCGGCGGTGACCAGCAGGGCCAGTACGGCGTTCGCGACCACGGCCGTCAGCAGGGCGGCCGTCAGGGAGGCCCGGCGCCCCACCATCCCGGACGCGACCAGCTCCTGACGGCCGCTCTCCTCCTCGTCCCGGGTGTGCCGTACGACGAGGAGCATGCTGACCACGGCCGCGAGCGCACCGGCGTAGACGCCGACGCGCCAGGCCGTCAGGGCGCCGATCGAGTCGTCGAAGACGGGGCCGATCAGCGCGCGGAAGGAGGCGTTGGTCGCGGTGTCCTGCACCAGGTTGGCGCGGTCGGCCGGGGTGGCGTACAGGTTCTCCAGCGTGTTCGGCATGGAGAGGATCATCAGTGCGTTCACCGCCACCCAGACCGGGATCATCACCCGGTCGCGGCGCAGGGCGAAGCGCAGCAGGGTTCCGGTGCCGGCGAGCTGGCGCGAGCCGCCGGGCCGTACCCCGAAGGCGGTGGCGGTCATCGGGCCGCCACCTCGTCCGTGTCGGCCTGGTAGTGCCGCAGGAACAGCTCCTCCAGGGTCGGCGGCGTCGAGGTCAGCGACCGTACGCCGGACTCGCTGAGCGAGCGCAGGACGGCGTCGAGCTTGTCGGTGTCGACCTGGAGGCGCACGCGGTGGCCCTGGACGTCGAGGTCGTGGACGCCGGGCAGCCGCGAAAGCCCGTTGGGCGGACCGGCCAGCTCGGCGGTGACGCTCGTGCGCGTCAGATGCCGCAGGTCGGCCAGTGAACCGCTCTCGACGGTACGGCCCTTGCGGATGATGCTGACCCGGTCGCAGAGCTCCTCGACCTCGCTGAGGATGTGCGAGGACAGCAGGATCGTCCGGCCGCGGTCGCGCTCCTCCTCCACGCAGCGCTGGAAGACCTCCTCCATCAGCGGGTCCAGGCCCGAGGTCGGCTCGTCGAGGATCAGCAGGTCGACGTCCGAGGCGAAGGCGGCGACGAGGGCGACCTTCTGCCGGTTGCCCTTGGAGTAGGTGCGGCCCTTCTTGGTGGGGTCGAGTTCGAAGCGTTCGACGAGCTCGGCGCGGCGCCCCGCGTCCAGTCCTCCGCGCAGTCGGCCGTAGAGATCGATGACCTCACCGCCCGACAGGTTCCGCCACAGCGTCACGTCCCCCGGCACGTAGGCGATCCGGCGGTGCACCTCCACCGCGTCCGTCCAGGGGTCGCGGCCGAGCACCTGGGCGCCGCCGGAGTCGGCCCGCAGCAGGCCGAGCAGGACGCGGATGGTGGTGGACTTGCCGGCGCCGTTCGGGCCGAGGAAGCCGTGGACCTCGCCCGTCTCGACGTCCAGGTCGAGGCCGTCCAGGGCGTGCGTCTTACCGAACGACTTGTGCAGTCCGGATACCTCAATGGCGGGGTTTGCCTGCGTCATGGTTCAGAACGTACGCTTCTTTCAGAAATTTGTGAAGTTAAGGAAGCGTATAAATCATGCATAGACTCGGGGGCAGCGCGCGAGCTGGGCGGACGCAGGGGAGATGATCTACGAATGATGGAACCGAGTGCGGCGGGGCGGGACCCCGAGGCGGTGTCGAAGTTCGTGGAGGCCTTCGCCGCGCAGCTCGTCGAGGCCGGGATGCAGCGCATGGCGGCACGGGTGTTCGCCGCGCTCCTCGCGTCAGACTCCGGCACCATGAGCTCCGCCGAACTCGGCGAACAGCTCCAGGTCAGCCCCGCCGCGATCTCCGGCGCGGTGCGCTACCTCGCCCAGGTCCACATGGTCTCCCGCGAGCGCGAACCGGGCTCACGGCGCGAGCGCTACCGGGTGCACAGCGACCAGTGGTACGAGGCGCTGACCAACCGCGACGCCATCCTCAGGCGCTGGGGCCTGACCCTGCGCGAGGGCGTCGACAGCCTCGGCCCGGCGACCCCGGGCGGGCAGCGCATCGCCGAGACGCTGGCCTTCTTCGAGTACCTGGAGGGCGAACTCGGCAAGCTGATGGAACGCTGGCGCGAACACCGAGACAAGACCTTCGGTCCGAGCGCCCCGTAGAACCTCACCGGCCCGGCAGCACCGGCCAGGGCATCCGGTAGCGCCTTCCTCGGCCCGGCGGCAACCGGCCACGGCGTCCGGCAGAGCCTTCCTCGGTCCGGCGGCAACCGGACAGGGCGTCCGGTAGAGCCCTCGCCGGCCTGGTGGTACTGGCCAGGGCACCGGGTGTAGCCGTTAGCGGCCTGGTGGCACGGGCCCGAGCGCCCCGTAGAACCTCACCGGCCCGGCAGCACCAGTCGCAGTGCGCCCTCGCCCACCGTCCACGTCCGTCTGCGCACCGGACCGGAGACCGCCGTGTCGGCGCGGTAGCGGAAGTGCGCCCCCGACACCGTCACCGTGCGGCCCTCGGCGCGCAGCGGGGACGCCTCCGCGCCCACCGACACCGGTCGTACCTCCACCTCCGCCAGGCCCGCGATCCCCGGCGTCACCGACACCGCCTCCACCGGCTGGTCGAGATCCACCAGGGTCGCCCCGTCGACCTCGACGCGCAGCCGCGACGGTCCGGGGGAGGCGTCCGGGGACGGGCCCCGCGGCGGCACCAGCGTCCGTACCAGCGACTGGCACGTCCGCAGCCACGGCCGTCCACCCGGGCCCACCGCGGTGGCCCCGTCCGGCGCGGCCGGGTCCCGTATCGGAGGGATGCGCAGCCCGCCCAGCACCACGCCGTCGCTGTCGTCCACGAGCAGGTCCAGGCGCCGCTCCACGCCGTCCAGCACCGCCCGCGCCGCCGCGACCGCCCCTGTCGGCACCCCGAGGGATCCGGCCAGCGACAGGGCTCCGCCGACCGGCACCACCGACAGCGCGCATTCGGCCAGCTGCCGCTGCCGGTGCAGCAGCGCCACCGCGCGCGTCAGCGCCCCGTCGTCGCCGACGACCACCGGCCGGCGCGACCCGCGCTTCGCCAGTGCGCGGGCGAATTCGTCCGGACCCTCCGGCAGGCACACTTTGGTCACCGCACCCGCGCTGAGCACGTCTTTCGCGATCCTGACGGACTCGCCGTCCGTCCTCCGGGCGATCGGATCGATCACCACCAGCAGCTGATCGGACATCGCGAAAGTCGCCACCTCGGCCATGCCTCGCTTCCTCGGGTAGCATCTTTGTGCAAGAGCCCCTTGCGCTATTGCGCCAGGGGCTTCGTCTATTCCGGGGCCATCCGGTCCGACGGTTCGCGGCCAATGACGGTCGCAGCCGGTAGTGGTGCACGCGGCGGCATACCTTACGCGTGCGCCCCTGACCTTGGACATGCCCCGCCCGGAAGGGGTGTACGCGCGTGCCCGCACTTGTGCTGCTCGGTGCTCAGTGGGGTGACGAGGGTAAAGGTAAGGCCACTGACCTGCTCGGCGGATCCGTCGACTACGTGGTCCGCTACCAGGGAGGCAACAACGCCGGCCACACCGTGGTCGTCGGCGACCAGAAGTACGCCCTCCACCTTCTGCCCTCCGGCATCCTCTCCCCGGAGTGCACTCCGGTCATCGGCAACGGCGTCGTCGTCGACCCGTCGGTCCTGTTCTCCGAGCTGAACGGGCTGAACGAGCGAGGCGTAGACACGTCCAAGCTCCTGATCAGCGGCAACGCACACATCATCACGCCGTACAACGTCACCGTGGACAAGGTGACGGAACGCTTCCTCGGAAAGCGCAAGATCGGCACCACCGGGCGCGGCATCGGTCCGACCTACGCCGACAAGATCAACCGCGTGGGCATCCGCATCCAGGACCTGTACGACGAGTCGATCCTGACCCAGAAGGTCGAGGCGGCTCTCGACGGCAAGAACCAGCTCCTGACCAAGGTCTTCAACCGCCGCGCCATCGAGACCGGCAAGGTCGTCGAGGAACTGCTGTCCTACGCGGACCGGCTCAAGCCCTACGTCGCCGACACCGTCCTCGTCCTCAACCGGGCGCTGGAGGACGACAAGGTGGTCCTCTTCGAGGGCGGCCAGGGCACGCTCCTCGACATCGACCACGGCACGTACCCGTTCGTGACGTCGTCGAACCCGACCGCGGGCGGTGCCTGCACCGGCGCCGGTGTGGGTCCCACGAAGATCAGCCGGGTCATCGGCATCCTCAAGGCCTACACGACCCGGGTCGGCTCGGGCCCGTTCCCGACCGAGCTGTTCGACGAGGACGGCGAGGCGCTGCGCCGCATCGGCGGCGAGCGGGGCGTGACCACCGGCCGTGACCGGCGCTGCGGCTGGTTCGACGCCGTGATCGCCCGCTACGCGACCCGTGTCAACGGCCTGACGGACTTCTTCCTCACCAAGCTGGACGTCCTGACCGGCTGGGAGCAGATCCCCGTCTGCGTCGCCTACGAGATCGACGGCAAGCGCGTCGAGGAACTCCCGTACTCGCAGACCGACTTCCACCACGCGAAGCCGATCTACGAGACCCTGCCGGGCTGGTCCGAGGACATCACGTCGGCCAAGTCCTTCTCGGACCTGCCGAAGAACGCCCAGGCGTACGTCAAGGCGCTGGAGGAGATGTCCGGCGCCCCGATCTCCGCGATCGGCGTGGGCCCGGGCCGGGACGAGACGATCGAGATCAACTCGTTCCTGTAGTCCCGCAGTTCTGCACGGTGTACCGCGAGCGGAGCCAGGCGGCTCCGCTCGCGGTACACCGCTTTCACCGCCTCCCGGTTTCCCCGCCCCGGGCACCCTGACATCTGTCAGTACCGGCCCCGACCGTCGGCTCCGTACGGTTCCCGGCGGAAAGGGGAAACACACATGAGGCATTCTCTGAAGGTCGCCGCCGCGACCATGGGATCCACCGTCATCGCCGCCACCGGCCTCGTCTTCGGCACGGCCGGCTCCGCCCACGCGACCGGTCATGGTCCGGGCAACTACGGAGTCTGGGCCTCCGGCGTGAACGTCCGGGCCGGTGGCGGGGAGCAGTGCTATCTGTACCCGTCGGCCGCCAACTGCCCCGACATCCAGACCACCGTGAGCAATCCGACCCAGGTGTGGGTGTACTGCCAGCAGGAGGGCGCGCAGAGCGTCGGCGGCAACCCGTACTGGGTGTGGGTGCTGACCCCGAGCGGCCACCGGGGCTACATGGCCAGCTACTACATCGACAACGTCACCAACTCGATCGACGGCCTCGAGCGCTGCTGACGCAGCCATGACGACGTCCGCGCCCGGCCGGAAGCATCCGACCGGGCGCGCGTGAAAGGAGATGGCGTGGCCGACCAGATGGTCGTCGAGGCACAGAAGTTCATCAATTCCTACGACGTTGCCGGAATCCCGAAAGTGGAGGAGAACGGCCGCACCGGCTGGGCCGTGATGTTCGCCCTGACCCGGGCGCTCCAGTACGAGCTGGGCATCACCTCGCTGTCCGACAGCTTCGGCCCGACGACGCTCGCCACGCTCCAGTCCCGCCACCCCGTCATCGGTGCGGGCACCGGGCACGAGAAGATCCTCAAGATCGTGCAGTCGGCCTTGTACTGCAAGGGCTACGACGGAGGCGGCATCGACGGCACGTACAACAGCTCCGTCGCGGCGTCGGTCCGTGAGCTGACGCAGAACATGGGCGTCGACGGCGTCTTTCCGGACGGTGTGTCGCCGAAGGTGTTCAAGGCGCTGCTCACCATGGACGCGTATGTCGTCATCGAGGGCGGCAGCGAACTGACCCGCGCGGTGCAGCAGTGGATGAACGGCCGGTACGTGGGCCGCCGCAACTTCTTCATCGTGCCGTGCGACGGTCACTTCTCACGGGACGTGCAGAAGGCACTCATGTTCGCGATCCAGTACGAGATCGGAATGAGTGACGACGTCGCGAACGGGGTCTTCGGCCCCGGCACCCAGCAGGGCATCAGGAACAACCCCTTGTCGGAGGGCTCCTCGGGGACGTGGGTGAGTCTCTTCACCGCAGCCATGATCTTCAACAAGCGCGGCGGGGTGTTCTTCGACAGCCACTTCGACGCCGACCTGGCGATCCGCGTGCGCAGCTTCCAGAACTTCGCGAAGCTCCCGGTCACCGGCCGCGGCGACTTCCAGACCTGGGCCTCGCTGCTGGTGTCCACCGGTGACGCCACCCGCCGGGGGACCGCGGCCGACTGTGTCACCGAGGTCACCGACGCGCGGGCGGCGGCGCTCAGGGACGCGGGCTATCAGATCGTGGGCCGCTACCTGTCCAACGTCCCGGGCACCTCGCTCGACAAGAAGATCAAGTCCGGCGAGCTGACCCGGATGGCCTCCTACGGTCTGAACTGCTTCCCGATCTACCAGACCTGGGGCGGGGAGGCGGCCTACTTCCACCGCGAGCAGGGAGTCGCCGACGCGTTCGCCGCCATCGAACAGGCCAAGCGCCACGGCTTCAAGCCCGGTACGCGTATCTACTTCGCCGTCGACTTCGACGCGCTCGACCACGAGGTGACCGACAACATCCTTCCGCATTTCCGGGGGATCCGGGACATCATGAACGAGCACGGCCAGGGGTATCTGACGGGCATTTACGGACCCCGGAACGTATGCAGCCGGGTCGCCGCCGCAGGCTGCACCTCGGCGAGTTTCGTGTGCGACATGTCCACGGGCTTCTCCGGGAATCTCGGCTATCCCCTGCCCAGTGACTGGGCCTTCGACCAGATCTCCACGATCTCGGTGGGATCGGGCAGCGGTCTCATCGAGATCGACAACAACATCGTGTCGGGCCGTGACGCCGGCCAGAACTCCTACAGCCCCGAGCACATCACCGGACAACTGGACGTCGATATGGACATGTCCAGGCGGGGCTCCCTGCTCGCGGACGTCCAGTCGTATCTCCTCAACAGCATGGGCGTACCGGAGAAGGGCGGAAACCAGGGCGCCCAGGTTCTCACGTACCGCACCACCACCGAGGCGTTCGACATTCTGATGCGCTACGACGGGCTGGTCACCCAGCTCGCGCGCACCTTCAGAATGCGCAAGGCCATCATCCAGAGCCCGCTGCTCTGGGAGATGCGGATGTACAACAGCCTGGACGTCGTCGGCGACGAGGCGGTCATCGACCATTACGACGGGACAGGGCTGAGTACGAAGAACGACTCCAGCACCGGTCTCGCGCAGATCTTCGGGGCCACCGCCATCCGCGGCCGCAACCACTGCATCCGGGCGGGTCTGATCGGCGGCACCGTCATGGACTCCGCCAACGAGAACGATCTGTGGAACGTCTGGCAGAAACTGCACAACGACCACGACTACAACGTCAGCACAGTGCCCGCGGTCCTGATCGAGGGCGCCAACGACGTCGGCGTTCCCCGGCCGTCCATGTTCACGGCCGAGGAGGACACCCGCCGCACGCTGGCCCGCTACAACGGCGATGACACGGAAGGGCGGGCCGAGGCCTACGGCACCGCGATGCTCGGTCTCCACCGGGTGTTCGAGAAGTACAACGCGCCCCTGCGCGGCCTGTGACTCATTCTCAGAGAGGACGGACGGGCATGACCGTCTCATCCATACGTCTGCCGCGCCGATCCGTACTGCGCACAGGCGTCGGCCTGACCGCGGCGGCGGGCCTCGCGACGCTCGCGGTCCCCACCCCGGCGTCCGCGGCCGGGTCCGCATCCGGACGCCCGACCAGTGCCAACGGCTGGCAGACGGAACCGGATGCCGACGAGTCGGGAACGATCTGGACCCGCCAGGTGCCGGGCAGTTCGGTCTCCGTGGCCCTGCGGCTCGGTGAGGCTGCCACCGTGCTCATCCATGTCATCCGGCGCTACCACTACGAGGTCGACACTCTCGCCCACGGAGAGGTGATCGGCTTCCGCCCGGCGGACAGGAAGCTGAAGGGGTACGCGACGAACTACGCCTCGGGGACGGCGGTCGCGATCCGCCCGACCTGGTACCCGGTGGGCGCCAAGGGCGGTCTCTTCCCCCACCAACTGGCAACGGTCCGCGACATCCTCAAGGAATGCCAGGACGTGGTGGCCTGGGGCGGCGACTACCGCCGCCCCGACGAATCCCACTTCCAGATCGACGTGCCCCCGTCGGACGCCCGCCTGAAGCGGCTCGCGGACAGGATCCGCGGCTGGGAGGACATGCCCGGCCAGGGAGCGGGGACGCTCGGCCTGGGCGCCTGACATCACGTCGGCCAAGTCCTTCTCGGACTTGGCCGACACGATCGAGACCGACTCGTTTCCCGTAGGACCCGCTCGCGCGGGCCGGCTCACTCCGTGCGCAGCGCCCTGGCCGGGTCCGTCCTGGCCGCCCAGCCCGCCGGGAGCAGGGCACCCGCCACCGCGATCGACAGACCGCCCAGCAGGAGCAGGGCCAGGACCGGTGCGGCGTAGACGGCGATGTACGAGCCGGGCAGGTTCATCCCCACCGCGTCGCCCATCAGCGGCGTCACGTAGTGGTGCAGGGCCACTCCGAGCGGAATGCCGGTGACCGAGGCGAGCAGGCCGATACCGGCGACCGACGTGAGGACCATGCCCACGGTCTGGCGGGGTGTCATGCCCAGGGACTTGTACACGCCGAGGTCGTGGACGCGGTCGCGGGTGTCGAGGACGACCGTGTTGAGCACCCCCAGGCCCGCGACCGTGACGAGCAGCAGGGTCAGCATGCCGATCAGCGCGTCCATGGCCGCGATCACGCTGGAGGAGTCGTCGCCGCCCGGGTGGGCGTACGCGCCGATGGCGTCCAGGGTCTCGTTCAGCGAGTTCAGGTAGGCCGACTCGGAGGTTCCCGGGTCCGTGTCGACGTGGAACCGGGTCGGCTCGGCGTCCAGGCCCAGGGCTGCGAGGGTGGTGGCCGGGGTCAGCAGGGTCATGCCGTCGTCCTCCGTGAAGAACGCCTCGCCGACGATGCGGACGGTGGTGCGGCGGCCGGCCTCCGTCAGGGTCAGACTGTCGCCGACCGTGATTCCGGCGGCATGCAGGAAGCGCTCCGTGACCACCGCCTGGCCGGGGCCGGTGAGCCAGGTGCCCGAGACCAACTCCGGGGCGGCCCAGGACGTGTCGCCCTCGTACGCGGTCACGGTGGTCCGGCCGGTGACGCCCGACGCGCCGACCTGGGCCTGGGCGGTGCCGTAGAAGCGCCGGGTCCCCTCCTGCGCGCGCAGGGCGGCGGCGACCTCGGCCGGGTCGGCCGCCGGCTTCTCCGGCTGACCGGGGGCGCGGACGACCTGGGCACCGGGCGGACCCTGCCCGCCGCCGGTGTCCACGACGACCGGAGCGGTGGAGTCGAGCATCCGGTTCGACTGCACCGCGCCGAGCGTCAGGGCCAGCCCGACCGCGAAGGTGACCGTGACGGCGGCGAAGGCCACCGCGGCCGCCGTCGTGAGCGAACGCGCGGGGCGGGCGAAGGGGTGCGCCAGACCGAGACCGACCGGGCGCGGCAACGGCAGCCGCCCGGTGAGCCGACGGGCCACGCGCCCCCGTGCGGTGCCCGCCGCACGCCCCACGGAGATCGCCTCCACGGTGCGCAGCCGGCCGGCGCGCAGCGCGGGCACGAGAGCGGCGACCGCGACCAGCGCGAGGGCGACGGCGGGTGCCGCCACGTCGACCCACCACGGCACCGAGGCGGGCGCGCCGCTGTAGACGTCCTCGACGTCACCGAGGACCGGGCCCGCCAGCACGTTGCCCAGGGCCACACCCAGGGCGCAGCCGAGCGCGGCCGGGACCAGTGCCTGGGCGACGTACGCCCGCACCACCTGGGCCGGAGTGAAGCCGAGGGACTTGAGGATGCCGATGCGCCGGGTGGCGGCGCCCACCGCGCCGCTGACGACGATGCCGATGATCAGCACCGACATGGCCAGACCGAGCACACCGAAGGCGGCCACGAAGGGCACGAACGCCAGCGCGTTGGCGAGCTGTTCCTGCCGGACGACGAGGTGGGACCGGGTCGCGGTCAGCGCGCCCGAGGGCACGGCGGCGGCGATCGCGGCACGCGCGGTGGACAGCTGCGCGTCGGTGCCGGCGTGCCGGAAGCGGTAGAGCATCTCGTACGTGGGAGCACCGGACTTCGTGGTCAGCGCCTCGGCCTGGGCGGGGGTCACCCACGCGTCGGTGGTGCCGGTGACCGACCGGGCCAGACCGACCACGGTCAGCGTGGGGCTGCCCGGCAGGTCGGGGAAGGTCAGCCGGGCGCCCGGCCGCAATGGTGAGTCGACCTCGGCCAGCACGATCTGGCCCGGCCGGGTCGCCCAGTCGCCCGCGACGAGTTGGAGCCGGTCGACCGGCCCGAGACGGTCCGCGCGTCCGGCCACGGTCAGCGCGGGCAGCGTGACACCGGCCGGGATCGCGGCGGACGCCGACACCGTGCGCGGGCGCAGTTCGAGAGTCCGGAAGGGGCCGGCCGCGGCCGTCACGCCGGACGCGCCCGCGGTCGCGGCGAGATCCGACTCGGTGACCTCGCCGCCGTCGAACTGCGCGGCCAGATGGGCGCCGCGCTGCTCGGCCATCGCGTGCTCGAACGGCGCCCGGGACGCCGTCAGCACCCCGGCGGCCACGACGGACGCGGTGACCGCGACGAGCGTGGTCAGGATCATCACCACGGTCTGCATCCGGCGCCGCCCCACGCCCGCGCGCACCACCTTCCCCAGGGCGCTCACCGGGCCACCGCCGGTGTGCCCCGGACGTCCTCGGAGTCCCGGACGATCCGCCCGTCGACCAGCTCGATGGTGCGGCTCGCACAGGACTCGGCGAGCCCCAGGTCGTGGGTGACCAGCACGATCGTCTGCCCGTCCGCGTTGAGCGCGGTCAGCAGCTGCCGTACGTCCTCGCCGGAGGCGGTGTCCAGGGCGCCGGTCGGTTCGTCGGCCAGCAGCAGCGCCGGACGGTTCATCAGGGCGCGGGCAACCGCCACCCGTTGCCGTTCCCCGCCGGACAGCGTGCCGGGGTGGGCGTCCGCGTGCCGGTCGATGCCGAGGTGGGCGAGCAGGTCGGCGGCGCGGCGGCGGGCCTCGGCGCGGGGGGTGCCGGCGAGCTGGGCGGGCAGCAGGACGTTGTCGGCGACCGTGAGGTCCTCCAGCAGGTTGAAGAACTGGAAGACCATGCCGATCCGTGCCCTGCGGTACTTCGCCGACGCGGCCTCGCCGAGCCGGTCCACCCGCTGCCCGTCGACGGTGACGCTCCCGCCGCTCGGCCGGTCAAGGCCCGCGATCAGGTTGAGCAGCGTCGACTTGCCGCTGCCGGACGGCCCGAGGACGGCCAGCGCCTCCCCGGCCCGCACGCTCAGGCTCACGCCGGCCAGCGCCGGAGGCCCTTCCCCGTACGTCCTGCTCACGTCGCGGATGTCGATCACAGGTGGTGCGGTCGTGGTCATGGGCCCTCCCCGGCCGGCGGTTGACGGTTCGGCGCGACGCTAGGGGCGGGGCCGGGTCCGGGGCGTCGCCCGCGGCGGCGAGAGCGACTGCCGTGCCGGGGCGACGTGGCGGGAACGTCATCCCTGAGATGTACGAGGAAGATGTACGGCCCGTCAGCGGCGGTCGGCGGCGGGAGGGATGTGGCCGCGCCGTGCCCTTGCCAGACTGGGCCCATGAGCGGGGCGGCCGGGACAGCCGGGGTGGTCGGGCGGGCAGGCGTATCGCGGTGGAGGGCCGTCGGCACGGCGCTGCCGCGGCCGTCGCGGTGGATGTGGACGGCCGACGCGGCCCTCGCCCTCGTCCTGGCCGTGTGCACGGTGAGCGCCTCGCTGGATCAGGACGCGGCGATGAAGGTTCCGCAGCTCGGCGTGGGGGAGACCGCTCCGCCGCCGCCCGGGCCGCCGGCCGTGCTCGTGGGCCCTCCGGCCGACCCCCGGGAGCTGGCTCTCGCCGCCCTGACCGCGTTGCCGCTGATCGTGCGCCGGCGCTATCCGCTGGCCGCGTTCTGGGCCGTGCTCGGTGTGACCCTGGTGTTCGGCCAGCGCTCGGGCGCGACGGGCGCGACCGTGTACACGTTCCTGTCGTGCGTGGTCGCCGCCTACAGCGCCGCCGTGCACAGCCCGCGCCGCGTTCCGGCGCTGGTCGGTGTGGTTCTCGGCGCGGTGCTGATGGCGGTGTTCCACGAGGAGTACTTCCCGTACTTCACGCCGGGCTTCGTGCCGTTCCTGGTGCTGCTCGGCGTCGGACTCGGGGCGAACGCGATCCACACCTGGCAGCAGCGTGTCCGTGACCTCCAGGAACAGCAGGAGACCGCCACCCGTCTCGCGGTCGAGTGCGAACGGGCCCGCATCGCCAGGGAGTTGCACGACGTCGTCACCCACAATGTGAGCGTGATGGTGATCCAGGCGGGGGCGGCCCGCAAGGTGATGGACGCCGCGCCCGACCGGGCCCGCGAGGCGCTGCTGGCCGTCGAGGCGGGCGGGCGCACCGCGATGGCCGAACTGCGCCATGTGATGGGCCTGTTGACCATGGACGGGGACTCCGGCCCGGACCCCGCCGCCGATGCCGGCCTGGCACCGCAGCCGGGCCTCGCCCAGGTGACCGCGCTCGTGGACCGGGTCCGCGCGACCGGCGTCCCCGTCGAACTGACCGTCACGGGCGCGCCGGCACCGCTCGTCGCCGGCGCCGACCTGGCCGCCTACCGGGTGGTGCAGGAGGCGCTGACGAACGTCGTCAAGCACGCCGTCGGGTCGAGCGTGCGGGTGACCGTCGGCCACACGCCGGACGCCGTGCACGTGGAGGTGTCCGACACCGGCGGCACGGCCGCGACCCCGGCCGGTCCCGGGGGCGGCCGGGGCCTGCTCGGCCTGCGCGAACGGCTCGCCGTCTACGGCGGCACGCTGGAGGCGGGCGTACGGCCTACGGGAGGCTTCCGGGTGCGCGCGGTCGTACCGGTTCAGAAGCCGGTGGAGGGGGTGTCGTGACCGACGCGCCCCGCGTGGTGATCGCCGACGACCAGGCCCTCGTCCGCACCGGCTTCAACATGATCCTGACCGCCGACGGCATCGACGTGGTGGCCGAGGCGGCGGACGGCGAACAGGCGGTGGCGGCCGTCGAGCGCACCCGCCCGCACCTCGTCCTCATGGACATCCGGATGCCGGGCCTCGACGGTCTTGAGGCCACCCGCCGGATCCTCTCCGGCACGATCCCCGACCCGCCCCGCGTCCTGATCCTCACCACCTACGACCTCGACCGTTACGTCTACGCCGCCCTCACGGCGGGCGCCAGCGGCTTCCTGCTGAAGGACGTCACACCGGAACACCTCGTCGCCGCCGTCCGGCTGGCCCGCTCCGGCGACGCGCTGCTCGCCCCGGCCATCACCCGCCGCCTGGTCGAACGCTTCGTCACCCAGGACACGGCGACCGCCGCCCTGCACCGGGACCTGGCGGTCCTGACACCCCGCGAACGTCAGGTCCTCCAGTGCCTGGGCACGGGCCTGAGCAACGCCGAACTCGCCTCCCGCTTCACCCTGAGCGAGGCCACGGTGAAGACACACGTGGCCCGCATCCTGTCCAAGCTCCGCCTGCGGGACCGCGCGCAGGCGGTGGTGGTGGCCTACGAGACGGGCCTTGTCACCCCTGGGGGAGACCCGAGGTGAAGGCGGCCCAGGCCCGACCGGAGACGGTGAGGTTCGGGCCGTCGGGGTTCTTGGAGTCGCGTATGTGGATGGTGGGGGCGGGGTGGGGGCTGGGGGCGACTTCGAGGCAGTTGCCGCCGCTGCTGTCGCTGTAGCTCGACCTGAACCAGCGAAGGCTTCCGGTGCCGGTCATCGTTCCTCTCCCGCCAACTGCTCGATGAAGGCCAGTGATTCGTCGGGACTCAGGGCCTGTGAACGGATCCTCGCATAGCGCTGTGCCAGTGGGGACACCTCGGTTGGATCGCTGACCAGAATGCCTTGGTCCTCTACTTCCAGGTAGATGACGTGCTGATGGTCCTCGGTCTCCACGAGCTTCATCGGGCCGCAGGCGCCTGCATACGTTCCACGCAGTCCACGCTCCAGTGGTAGGACCTGCACACAGACATTGTCCCGCCGGGCATCTTCGGCGAGGGCGCGCAGTTGCCCGCGCATGATCGCCCAGTCGCCGAACGGCCGCCGCAGCACGCCCTCTTCAAGGATCAGCTCCACCATCGGAGCCGGATCACGGTCGAAGAGCGCCCGGCGAGCCACCCGCGCTTCGACCAGTTCCTCTCGCTTCCGCTCGGACACCGGCGGATAGCCGCCGCCGATCAATGCCCGCGCGTAGTCCTCCGTCTGGAACAGCCCGTCGACCACCAGCGTCTCGTACGAACAGATGGTGACCGCCCCGGCCTCCAGCTCCGAGAACCCCCGGAAACGGGCGGGGTATTTCTCCAGCAGTATCCATTTGCGGGCCTTCTCGAAGACTCCGAGCCCACCCCCGATCTCCGCCTCCAGCTTCACCAGCATCTGATCGCTCGCGGGCTGCGCGCACGTCTCCATCGCGCTCACCGCCGCTGCCGTGTACCCGAGCTTGTCGCCCAGCTGCGGCTGGGTCAGCCCGTGTTGCTCCCGCAACGCCTTCGCCAGGGCGGCGACCAAATGGGCCGTACCGCCTGCCTCTGTCTTGTTCTCCGCCCGCGCCATTGCGGTCACCTCCGAACTCAACCGAACTCAACCGGTCACAACTCGCGGACGCCGGTCATTAACCGTGTTCAACCAGCGACTCAGAGTTATGGATCACGCTAGCTCTGCCCACTCAGACTGACCCCGTGAATACGCAAAGTGACCTGGCCTGGGTCCCGCCGGACGGTGTTCAACTCCGCAAGGCAGGCGTCCAGTTCGACGCGATCAGGGTCGACGGCGAGGAGGGGCGGGACGTCGCGGACCGGCTCGCCCGCATGACCGGCGGTGATCCGGGGCCGATCGTCGAGACGGCGACGGGGCGGCGCGGCGTGTACTTCCTGGTGCCCGTCGGCAGTACGTCCCACCGCGCCTGGCTCGACGGAGTGACCCGTTTCGTCGCCGGTCCGGGGCATGTCTCGTACATCCCGGTGCCGGCCCTCAATGGCCTGACCTGGCCCTTGAGTTGGCGCTACCGCCCCACAGCCCCCGACCGCCTGGTCCATGCGCTGCTGCTGTGCACCGCCTTGGGGTCGCAGCAGTGAGGGACGACCTTTCGGCGCGTGCCGGGCGGGTGTCGCCGGTGGTGGGTGCAGTCGCGGCGGCGCGGCTGCTGCTCACCTTCGGGGACTACGACCGGCGCCTCACGCTCGACGGAGCCGAGGCGCTGCGGCTCGCGCCGCTGGTGGAGGCGTGGTGGCGGCGGGGGGCGAGCAGTGCCGAGGTGCGGGCGGCCGTGACGTGGGGTGCGCCGCGGACACACCGGTCGGCCTTCGGCCACATCGAGGCTCGGCTGCGGGAAGGGTTCCGCCCTTCGGGGGTGCCAAATGCTGCTCCCGTCAAGGCAGTTGAAGTTGATTTCCGTACGTCGGGCGGACGTGTCCGGCGGTTCCTTCGAGAGAAATGGAGCGTGTTCGATGACCGTATTACTGGAGCGGCCTGAGATGGTATACCGCCGGTATACTCTGCTCATGGCTGACACCACGATCAAGGTCGACCCCGCCGTTCGCGACCGGCTGCAGGAGCTGGCCCGGGAGCGCGGGATGAGCATGCGGGACTTCGTGGCGGAGCTGGCCGGGGCCACGCCCACCAAGGAAGAGCTGCGGAAGCGGTACGAGGAGACCAAGGCGTACGTCGAGGAGCACTTCCTGGGGCGGCCGTACACCGAGGAGGACGAGCGGGCCGGCGAGAAGCTGTGGGCGGACCTCGAAGCCGGGCGGATCGGAGAGGTCCAGTGACGGACGAAGAGAGGTATCCGCTGCCGCGCGCCGTCATCTTCGACGACACCGCCGCACTCGCCCTCGGCGCGGGGAACAGCATGGCCTCGCGGCTGGTCGTCGAGGCGGAGAAGGACCCGGCGCTACGGGTCTACATCCCGGCACTCAGCCTCGCCGTCGCAGAGCGTGAACGGGCCGGGGTCGCCGAGCACCTGGGTGCACTGCCGTCGGTCAATGTCGAGGCGCTCGACTTCTCGGCAGCTGCTGCCGTGGGCAAGCGCCTGCGGACGGCCGGTGTCGACGACGAGGGCAAGGACGAGCCGGACTGGAGCGGCGCGCAGGTGCTCCATCTCGCGCTGCCCACGGTCGAGTGGCCGCGCGGACGTCCGGTCCTGACCAGGACGCCGACCCGCTACCGGGGTACGGGCATCCGCACCATCCGTATCGTCGAGCAGCACTGACGAGTCCCGCAGGGGGGCGCCGGCCAGGTGTCCCCCCTTGCGCCCCGCCTCCGATGGAGTACTGAGCGGGCGGCGCCCGCGCGGCGCCCCTAGCGTGAGATCGCAGGGGGCGACCGGAAGAAGGTGAACGTCGTGCGTGTACTGCTTCAGGCCCATCTCGACACCGAGAAGACGAACGAGCTCATCCGCAGCGGCAAGATGCCCCAGGTGATGCAGGAGATCGTCGGGGCCTTCAAGCCGGAAGCCTCCTACTACACGGCCACCGGCGGGGTCCGCACGATGTTCGTGGTCTTCGACATGCAGGACTCCGCCCAGATGCCCCCGCTCACCGAGCCGCTCTTCGAGAAGTTCGGCGCCGAGGTGGACTACACGCCGGTGATGAACGCCGACGACCTCCAGAAGGGGCTGTCCCAGATCAAATAGGTCAGCTGAAGACGATCATCGAGCCCTGCGCCAGACTCCGGGTCGCCGCCGCGTGCAGGCCCAGCCAGACGTGCCGTTCACGGGCGAAGGGGCTCGGGTCGTAGGGCGCGGCGACGGCCGGTTCCTCCAGGGCCGTGGGCGCGAGCGGGGCCTGCGGCGCGGCCGGCGGGTTGGCCGGGTCGATGCCGATCACCGGGGCCACGAACTCCAGCTCGCGCAGGAGCGCCTGGGCGGAGCCCAGGGGGCCGCCGCCCGCGAGGAGTTCGTCGTTGGAGAGCGGACCGGGGAAGTCGACCGGGACGTAGGCGCCCGCGTGGTCGTAGTGCCAGACCAGGTGCGACTGCTTGGCCGTCGACTCGAACATCTCCAGGAGCTGTTCGTAGTCGCCGCCCAGTTCGTCGACCGGGGTGACGGCGAGCCCGCAGACCTGGAGCAGATAGGCACGGCGCAGGAAGTGCAGCGCGTCGTAGTCGAACCCGGCGACCGGGGCGACGTCGCCGGACAGGCCCGGCATGTACTGGTACACCGGCACCGGCGGCAGCCCGGCCTCGGCGAGCACCTTGTTGTATTGCGCGAGTTCCTCGGCGAACGGATTGTCGGGGGTGTGGCACAACACATCGACAAGCGGTACCAGCCACAGGTCACAGGCCAAAAGAGGGCTCCTCGCACAGCTCGGCGTAGCACGTCGGTCAGGGCAGGGTAATCGGTGCGGCGCGAGGACGGGTCCCCTCGTGCAGGTCCCATACCCATACTCCGCCGACCCACTTACCGGACTCGCCCAACAGCTTTTCCACGGTCGCCCGCAGGGCGGAGTCGTTCGGCTGCGGGGCCAGGACCAGCACGCCCGCCTTCCAGTACGCCAGGTCCACCCGCGCCTGCTCGCGCCAGGAGTCGTTGACGGGCGGGATCACGCCCGTGTTGCGCACCTCACGCAGCAGGTTGGAGGTGAAGCGGGGCTCGGCGCCGTAGGTGCCGACGCGTTCGTCGCCGTAGGGGCCGTTGAAGTAGCCGCCCGGCAGTCGGAAGCCGAGGCCGGCCTCGGTCTGCCAGTGCAGCGCGTCCGCGTCGGAGGGGTCGGGCAACGGCACCGGCACGAGCGAATCGCCCTCGCGGACGTACGACGTCCAGGTCCCGTCCGTGATGAAGCGCGGCACCTCGGCACGGTCGACGGCCCTGAGCGGGGCCGGGATCAGCGGGAGCAGCGCGAGCGCGACGGCGAGCAGGCCGGCGTACCGGATGGCCGGGGGCCGTACCGCGAGCAGCCGGTCCACGGCGACGGCGAGCAGCATGCCCAGCGCGGGCGCGCAGATCATCGCGACGCGGCTCTCGATGACCGCCTCGAACAGCGGCTTGTCGGCGAGGAGTTCCCAGGGACCTGGGAGGACGACGCCGGTCAGCGGGATGCGGAACTCCCGCCCGAGGGACAGGAAGGCCGCGGCCACCGCCGTGAACGCCAGCGCTGTGACCGGGGCACGCTTCCGGAGCAGTACGACGATCGCGAGGGCGAGCAGGGCCAGCGGCCAGCCGTAGAAGGCGTTCTGCTCGGTGGTGTTGAAGGCGAGGGCCTTCGCGGTGTCGGCGTCGCCCGCCAGCCATGAGCGCTCGGCGAAGGAGAGCAGGGCGAGCGGGCTGTTGAAGGAGCGGGGGTTGTGCTCGATGTCGGTGTAGCTCTGCGGCCCGGCGAACTGCCACACCAGCGGATAGACGATGAGTGGGAGGCAGACGGCGGCGCCGATGAGGACGCCCCGCAGCAGCGGCCGCCAGGCCGCCCGTGCCGCGTCCCGGCGCAGGACGGCGTAGGCGGCCGCGAACAGCAGCATGCCCAGCGCCGTCAGCAGCAGCGGCTCCTCGCCGAGGAAGACCTGGTAGGCCGCCATCAGACCGAGGACCACGCCGTCCCGGACCACGCGGGTGCCCGCGCACAGGCGCAGGGCGCGGTCGATGATCAGCGGGACCATGAACAGCACCACGAAGTTGGGGTGCGCGTGGGCGTGGCTGACCATCGGCGGCGCGAACGCGGCCAGGGCGGCGCCCAGGAAGGCCGCGACCCGGCTGCGGACCAGGTACTTGACGATCAGCCAGTACCAGGCGGCCGCGGTGGCGGCGAGGCCCAGCGTCATGACCAGGCTGAGGGTGACCGCGGGACCGGCGGCCAGGGTGAGGGGCGCCAGCGGCACGGACATGCCGAGCATGACCGTGTTGGCCATGAGGTTCACGCCGTCGGGGAAGCCCTGGAGGTCGGTGAAGAGGGGGTTGCGGAAGTGGGCGACGTTGTCGGCCGTGACCGCGAAGAACCACTCCCACTGGTTCTGGTCGCGCAGCGAGTCGGGGAGATAGCGGTCGGCCGGGGCGAAGAAGCGGCCGGAGTACAGGGCCACCGACATCAGCAGGAACAGGAAGGGCGCGAAGACGTCGGCCGGGCGTACGGAGCGGGCGGCGATGCGGGTGATCTCGGTCAGTGCGCGGACGTAGTCGAGGGGGCCGACCTTCGAGCCGGGCCGGTGGGACCAGCGGACGGGGACCTCGGCGACGGACAGCCCGGCGTCGCGCAGATGCCGCAGCACCTCCACGTCTATGCCCCAGCCGTTGACGCGGGAGGCGGCGTACGCCTCGCGGGCCCGGTCGCCGTCGTAGAGCTTGAAGCCGCACTGGGTGTCGTGGATACCGGGCAGGGCGGTACGGCGTATGAGCGCGTTGCCCGCGCGGCCCAGCAGTTCGCGCACCCGGTGCTGGCGGGCGCCGATCGTGGCGCCGGGGACCGAACGGGAGCCGATCGCCGCGCAGTCGCCCTCGCCGAGCGCCTTGTCCAGCCGCTCCAGTTCCTCGATCGGCGTCGCGAGATCGGCGTCGGTGACCAGCACACGGCGCCCGCGGGTGACGGCGACACCGAGGCGCAGGGCGTGGCCCTTGCCGCGGTTGCCCTCGCCGGTGACCAGGCGGAGACGGGGGTCCCGGCGGGCGGTGACGAGATCGCCGGTGCCGTCGGTGGAACCGTCGTCGGCGACGACGATCTCCCAGGAGCCCCAGCGGGGTTCGTCCGCCGACAGGTGGTCGGTGAGGGCGTCGAGGGTGGGGGTGAGACGGTGTCGTTCGTTGTAGGCGGGGATGACGACGGAGAGATCGGGAGCCTCGGGCAGACCGGGAGCCTCGGGCAGGTCGAGGAACTCCGGCAGGCCGGGTTCCTCGGGTCGGGCGGGGGTGTTCGTCGGCTCCCGCTCGTGGCTCACCCGGCCGCCAGTCGCTCGATCAGCGCGACCGAGTCCGCGTCGTGGGTGGCGATGATCTGGCGGGCCGTGGGCAGGTCGCGCTGCATCAGCGCGTCGACCAGATCGGTGTGCCGGGCCCACAGATGGCCGCGCAGATCGTCCAGTCGGCGCAGGTACTGGACCGCGCAGACCCAGGACTGCACCCGCAGCCGGTGCAGGAAGTCGGCGAGGTAGGGGTTGCCGAAGAGGGCGCCGAGCTCACGCCAGAAGCGCAGGTCGTAGCCGATGAGGACGGTGAGGTCGCCGGCCGTGGCGGCGCGCTCGGCCTCCTCGGCCCGGCGGCGTACGCCGACCACGGCGGCGAGGACGCGCGGGTCGTCGGGGTCGCGGTGGCCGGCGCGGTCGGTGGCCAGGACCTGGAAGATGCCGTCGGTGACCAGGCCGCGGGCCTCGACGATGTTGCGGTAGTCCGCCACGGAGTACTCGTGGACCCGGAAGCCGCGGTGCTGGTCGGCCTCCAGCAGCCCCTGCGCGGCGAGGTCGACGAGTGCCTCGCGGACCGGGGTCGCGGAGACGCCGTACTGCTCGGCGATCTCCTTGACGGTGAATTCGCGGCCCGCCTGGAGCCGCCCGGCGAGTACCTCGTCCCGCAGCGCGTCCGCGATCTGCTGGCGCAGGGTGCTTCGCGTGACCGAGCCGTTGCCGCCGGTGCCGGGCATGGTCGGGGCGTCTCCCGTCGTCGCGATGAGGTGGCGTGCACGTATATGTCTACGAGCACGCCACCTTAGTCGTTCGGATTTCGGGTGACCTTTCTGCGGCGACCTCGATCTTCCGCCTCGCCGGACCTACTCCGTGTACTCGTCCGCCACGGCGAGGGCGGTGTCCAGGGCCGCCAGTCCTTCCTTGAGCTCCGCCTCACCGACGTTGCAGGGCGGCACGACATGCGTGCGGTTCATGTTGATGAACGGCCACAGCCCGGCGGCCTTCGCGGCGGCGCCGAACGCCGCCATCGGGGCGTTCGCCGCACCGGCCGCGTTGTAGGGCACCAGCGGCTCCCGGGTCTCCCGGTTCCGCACCAGTTCGAGCGCCCAGAACATCCCGACGCCCCGCACCTCGCCGACGGACGGGTGCCGCTCGGCGAGCTCCCGCAGCGCCGGGCCGACCACGTCGGCACCCAGCCGCGCGGCGTTCTCGACGACGCCCTCCTCGGCCATGACCTGGATCGTCGCGACGGCGGCGGCACAGGCCAGCGGGTGGCCCGAGTACGTCAGACCGCCGGGGTAGGGCCGCTTCGCGAACGTCTCCGCGATCGCGCCGGAGATGGCGACGCCGCCCAGCGGCACGTATCCGGAGTTCACGCCCTTGGCGAAGGTCATCAGGTCCGGCGTCACGTCGAAGAGGTCCGCGGCGAACCATTCACCGGTGCGGCCGAACCCGGCCATGACCTCGTCGAGGACGAAGACGATCCCGTACTTGTCGCAGATCTCCCGGACCCCGGCGAGGTAGCCGGGCGGCGGCACCATGATCCCGGCCGTCCCCGGGATCGTCTCCAGGACGATCGCGGCGACGGTCGCCGGCCCCTCGAAGGCGATAGTCGTCTCCAGGTGCTCCAGCGCCCGCGCGCACTCCTGCTCCTCGGTCTCGGCGTAGAAGCGGGAGCGGTAGAGGAAGGGCGCCCAGAAGTGCACGACACCGGCCGCGGCGCCGTCGGAGGCCCAGCGGCGCGGGTCACCGGTGATGTTCACGGCCTGCTGGGTGCCGCCGTGGTACGACCGGTACGCCGACAGCACCTTCGGCCGCCCGGTGTGCAGCCGGGCCATCCGTACGGCGTGCTCGATCGCGTCGGCGCCGCCGTTGGTGAAGAAGATCTTGTCGAGGTCGCCCGGTGTCCGCTCGGCGATCAGCCGGGCCGCCTCCGAGCGCGCCTCGACCGCGAACGCGGGCGCGAACGTCGTCATGCGCGCGGCCTGTTCCTGGATCGCGGCGACGACCTTGGGGTGCTGGTAGCCGATGTTGGTGTAGACGAGCCCGCTGGTGAAGTCGAGGTACCGCTTGCCGTCGTAGTCCCAGAAGTACGACCCCTCCGCACCGGCGACGGCGAGCGGGTCGATGAGTTCCTGGGCGGACCAGGAGTGGAACACATGCGCACGGTCCGCGGCCTTCACGGCGGCGCCGACCTCGGGATCTGGCTGAGGGGTCATGCGCCCGAGGGTAGGGAGCGGCGACCGGGAGGCGGTATCGGCGTCCTGTCTGCGGTCGGCGGGTTTCCGCGACAGGTTGTCGACGTGGGCGCACAACTTCATTGACAGCAAGCTGTCCAAGTGTCAGGATACTGTCATATCGAAGAGCGACGCCGAAGCTTCTAGGGGGAAGCCATGAACAGCAAGCCCGTGCACCTCGCCGTCTACGACACCTTCGCCGACTGGGAGACGGGGCACGCCACCGCCCACCTCGCCCGCGCCGGCCACGACATCCGCACCGTCGGCCCGGCCACGCGGCCCGTGCGGAGCATCGGCGGACTGAGCGTCCAGCCCGACCTCGCGCTGGACGACGTACGGCCCGAGGACAGCTCCCTGCTGATCCTCCCGGGCGCCGACCTGTGGGACGCGGGCGACGAACTGGCGCCCTTCGCCCGCAAGGCCCGCGAGTTCCTCGACGCCGGTGTGCCCGTCGCCGCGATCTGCGGTGCCACCGCCGGCCTCGCCCGCGAGGGACTGCTCGACGACCGCGCCCACACCAGCGCCATCTCCTTCTACCTCGCGGCCACCGGCTACGGCGGCGGCGAGCGGTACGTCGACGCCGACGCCGTCACCGACGGCGCGCTGATCACCGCAGGGCCGACCGAGCCGGTCGCCTTCGCCAGGGAGATCCTCCGGCTGCTCGGGGTGTACGAGGGCGAGGTGCTGGACGCCTGGTACCGGCTGTTCCACGACTCCGACGCGGCCGCGTACGCCGTACTGGAGAAGGCGGGAGCGGCGTGAGCCGGGAGCGACAGGACCTGCTCAGCCGCAGCGCGCTCGGCGTCTTCCGGCTCAACGGTCAGTTCCTCGGGATCGCCGAGGAACTGGCCCGGCCCTCCGGTCTGACGGCGGCCTGGTGGCAGGTGCTGGGCGCGGTGCTCGGCGAACCCCTGCCGGTCTCCGGGATCGCCCGCGCGATGGGCATCACCCGGCAGAGCGTGCAGCGCATCGCCGATCTGCTGGTGGACAAGGGACTCGCGGAGTACCGGCCCAACCCGGCCCACCGCCGCGCCAAGCTCCTCGCGCCGACGGACGAGGGGCGGGCGGCGATCTCCCGGATCGACCCCGGTCACGCGGCCTTCGCGGAGCGGCTGGCGGAGGCCATGGGGGAGGCCGAACTCGCCGACGCCGTAAGGGTTCTGGAACGGTTGTCGAAAGTGCTCGACCAGATCACCGTTCCTGTTACGGAACCGTAGGCACCGCCCCGCTCACCTCCATGTATGCCGCACTATCGTGGGGCCGACGCATAGGCGGGGGCTGGTTGGGGGCGTGCGATGGAGAAGCTGGGGCCGGGGGATCCGCAGCAGATCGGGGTGTATCGGCTGCTGGCGCGGCTGGGTGCGGGCGGCATGGGGGACGTCTATCTCGCCCGGTCGGATCGCGGCCGCACGGTCGCCGTGAAGCTGGTGCGGCGGGAGCTGGCCGCGCAGGAGGAGTTCCGGGCCCGGTTCCGGCAGGAGGTGCAGGCCGCGCGGCAGGTCGGCGGGTTCTGGACCGCGCCGGTGCTCGACGCGGACACCGAGGCCGACGTGCCCTGGGTCGCCACCGGGTACGTCGCCGGGCCCAGCCTCCAGCAGGTTGTCGGCCAGGACCACGGGGCGTTGCCCGAGCGGTCGGTCGGCATCCTGGCGGCGGGGCTGGCGCACGCGCTCAAGGACATCCACGCCGCGGGGATCGTGCACCGGGATCTGAAGCCGTCGAACGTCCTGGTCACCATCGACGGGCCCCGCGTCATCGACTTCGGCATCGCGCGCGCCCTGGAGACCGTCGACGAGAGCGGGCTCACGCGCACCGGCGCGCTCGTCGGGTCGCCGGGGTTCATGGCGCCCGAGCAGGTGCGCGGCGACCGGATCACGCCCGCGTGCGACGTGTTCTGCCTGGGCTCGGTGCTCGCCTACGCCGCCACCGGCCGGCTGCCCTTCGGGTCCGTCGACAGCGGCCCGCACGCCGTGATGTTCCGGATCGCCCAGGAGGAACCCGACCTGGAGGGCATGCCCGAGGGCATCGCCGAGCTGGTGCGGGACTGTCTGCGCAAGGACCCCGGCGCCCGCCCGACGCTCGACCGCGTCCTGGAGCGCACGGGGGCCGAGGACACCGTCTCCGACGGCCGCTCCCGCGACCCCTGGCTGCCGAGCGCACTGGTGGCCCAGCTGGGACGGCATGCGGTACGACTGCTGGACGCGGAGAACCCGGTGAGCGGTACCGGGTCCCGGCCGCCGACGAACCCGCCGGGCTCCGGCACGCCGGGTTCGGCCGCGCCGGTTCCGGGTGCGCCGGGTTCCCGAGGCCCGGGTGCCGGTGCCCCGGTATCTGCCGCGCCGGGCCCTGGTGCCCCCGGCGCCGCCGGTGCGGCGGGCTCAGGCGGTGCGGCGGGCGCAGGCGGTGCTGGTTCCCCTGCCCCCGGCTTCCCTGCCCCCGGTTTCCCCGCTTCCGGACCTCCCGGCCCAGGTGTGCCCGGCTCCCATAACCCGGCCTCTGGAGCCCCTGGTTCCGTGGAGCCCACCCCCGAGCACGCCCCGGCCGCCCCGCCCACGCCGCCGGATCAGCTGCCCACCATCGCCGCGACCGGGAACGGCCCGACCCCGCCGCCGGGCCCCGGCAGGCCCCCCGGCGGTGCCTTCGGGGACGCCGCCGCTCCCGGCAGTGCCCCGGCGCACCCGGCGTACGGGTCGCCGCAGCAGCATCCCCAGCAGCACCCGCAGCAGCCGGCGTACGGCTATCCGCAGGCCGGGCCCGGCGGGCCCTACGGAGCCGCTCCCGGGTACGGGGCGTACGGCCCGAACCCGAACTACCCGAGCCCGAATCCGGCGTACGCCACCACCCCGCCCTACGGCCCGCCCGGGCCCTACCTTCCGGCGCCGCAGCCCGAACCGCCCCGGCGCAGCGGGCGGTCCACGGCGGCGCTGGTCGTCGTCGCGCTGGTCGTCGCGCTCGGCGCGGGCGGCTCGGTGTACGCGCTGATGAGCGGCGACAACGACGACTCGGCCGGTGGCGGCCCGACCGAAAGGCCCACCGCCACGTCCACCCCGACCGACTCCCCGACCTCCGACCCGACGACCCCCACCCCGTCCCCGACCCCCTCGGCGTCCGCGGACGGCACGATCCCGGCGGGCTACCTGGGCACCTGGACGGCCACCATCGACAGCGGCACCGGCGAGAACACCCGCCGGCTGACCATCCGGCAGGGCGAGGTGGGCGACACGGTCCTCTCGCTCGTCGCCGACGGCCCCGCCGGCAACGGCACCTACCACTGCGAGTTCGAGGCTGACCTCTCCGCGGCGCCGGGCGGCGACGGCCCGTTGCGGATCGGCCCGTCCACCGTGACCGTGGGCGAGGCGCCCACCTGTTCGCCGGGCAAGGCCACCGAGATCACGCTGCTCCCCGACGGCAGGCTGGAGCGGGTGACAGTCGGCAGCGGCGAGAGCCTGACGTACGACAAGCAGTGACCGACCTGGCTGACGCCAGGGGGCGGATGTCGGGCGAGGCACCCTTGCCGTTGGTTGCCATGTACACAACCATTGCGGGGTCGGCCGGCATCGGCAGCACCGGGAGGACCCATGCGCCCCAGCCCCACCAGACGAACGGTCCTGACGGCCACGGCGGCGGGCGCGGCGGCGCTGACGGCGACCGGCACGGCCGAGGCGGCCCCCGCGTCGGCGGACCGCCCTCCGGCGACGGCCCAGCGCCCCAGCCGTGAACTGCGCGCCCTCCTGCGCGAGATCGACGCCGCCCGCATCGAGGCCACGGTCCGCAGACTCGTCTCCTTCGGCACCCGCCACACCCTCTCCGTCCAGGACGACCCGGACCGGGGCATCGGCGCGGCCCGCGACTGGCTGCTGGCCGAGCTGAACTCGTACGCGGCGGCCTCCGGCGGCCGGATGACGGCGGAACTCCAGTCGTACGTCCAGGAACCGGCGCCGCGCATCCCCACCCCCACGAAGATCGCGAACGTCGTCGCGACCCTGCGCGGGTCTGTGACCCCGGAGCGCGTCTACGTCGTCTCCGGGCACTACGACTCCAGGGTCACCGACGTCATGGACGCCACGTCCGACGCGCCGGGCGCGGACGACGACGCCTCCGGGGTGGCCGTGGTCCTGGAGCTGGCACGGGTGATGGCCAGGCGCCGCCCGGCGTCGACGATCGTGTTCGCGGCGGTGGCGGGGGAGGAGCAGGGCCTGTTCGGATCGGCGTACCTGGCACAGCAGTTGAAGGCGGCCGGCACGGACGTCCAGGGCATGTTCACCAACGACATCGTCGGCAGCGCCACCGCGGACGACGGCTCCCGCGACCCGTACGCGATCCGCCTGTTCACCGAGGGCGTCCCGTCCTCCGAGACCCCCGAACAGGCGGCGCTGCGCCGCTCCGTGGGCGGCGAGAACGACTCGGCGACCCGGCAGCTGGCCCGCTTCGTGCGGGACGTGGCGGACAACGACGCGACCGGCATGCGGGTGCGCGTGATCTACCGCCGCGACCGCTATCTGCGCGGCGGCGACCACATTCCCTTCCTGGAGCGCGGCTACCCGGCCGCCCGCTTCACCGAGCCGGCCGAGGACTTCGCCCACCAGCACCAGAACGTCCGCGTCGACGACACCGGCAAGCAGTACGGCGACCTGCCGGAGTTCTGCGACTTCCCCTTCACGGCACGCGTGGCCAAGGTCAACGCGGCCGCCCTGTGGACGCTGGCCCAGGCCCCCGGCACCCCGAAGAACCCGCGCGTCATCACCAGCAACCTCACCAACTCCACCACTCTGACCTGGGCCAGAGGCCCGGAACCCGACCTCGCCGGCTACGAGGTCGTCTGGCGCGAGACGACGTCCCCGGAGTGGACCCACGTCCTCCCGGTCGGCGACGCGACGACCCACGAGGTGGACCTGTCCAAGGACAACGTGTTCTTCGGCGTACGAGCGGTGAACCGATCGGGCCTGCGCAGCCCGGTGGCCTTCCCCTCCCCGCAGTCGTGAGCGCGGCGGGCGCTCCTCAGCGCGGCTCGGGCGGACGCTGACGCGGCATGTTCGGGCGGGTGCCGTTCGTCGGGGGCACCGCGAAGCGGCCGAGCGCCGCGGTCGCGTCCGGGCGGCTCGCGCCGGGCACCGCCGACTGGATGCCCAGGGGCGCGGACCCGGTGCGGAACTCCACCATCCAGTCCGCGGTCTCCGCCCGCATCAGCTCGGTGACGTCCTCGGAGAACCGGCGCAGCACGGCCAGGCAGCGCTCGGCGGCCTCGCCGGCCGTGCCCTCGGCCGGGCCGAGGACCTCGCGTACGTTCTCCGTCGCCCAGTCGAACTGCAGCATCTGAAGCCGCCGCTGTACGGCCTGGGCCGTGGCGACGTCCCTTATCCACCCGGACGTGATCCCGAAGAACCGGTCGACCGCCACACAGGCCACGGCGATCAGCAGCGCCAGATACCCCCAGGGGGCCACTCCGCTCACGACGCCCGTCAGGTCGAGCAGCGGCAGCGCGGCTCCGACCACCGCCCCCGCGGCGGCCCCGCCGCGCAGCGCCCGGGCCCCGCGCCGCTTCCACACCCGGTCCGCGAGATACCACGCCGCCGTGTTCAGCGCCCCTCGCTCCACCCACCGGTACAGCTCGTCCAGCCGTACCGCCGGCTCCCCCCAGTCCCCGTGGGGGAACGCCCGCCCCGTCAAGTCGCCCGGCCGCAGCCCGGCCGCCCCTTCGCCGCCCCGCCCGTCCTTCGGCGACCTGTCGGGCTGCATCTCCGGCTGACCCACCCGGCACTCCCTACTGTCACGGTGCGTGACATCACGTACGACATACGACGTGGATGCGACCCCCGCAGCGCACGGAACGTCACGCAACACCTGAGGCTGACGCGCCGGACCCTTCCTACCGCCCAATGGGTGGCGAAGAGATGCCTTTCGCCTCTTTTCCGCCCGGAAGTGGGCCTTGATCAGGTATAGGACGCCCATTCCTCCGGGTTCTCTCTCACTCGAAAGAGTGCTGGGGCGACGGCCACGCAGACCACGTAGGCTCGTGCTGAACGGGAAACGCGTACACACGCAAGGAGCTGATCGTGATCCCCGGTGGTGGCCAGCCCAACATGCAGCAGCTGCTCCAGCAGGCCCAGAAGATGCAGCAGGACCTGCAGCGGGCGCAGGAAGAACTGGCGCAGACCGAGGTCGACGGACAGGCGGGCGGCGGCCTGGTGCAGGCCACTGTCACCGGCGCCGGCGAGCTCCGCGCGCTGAAGATCGACCCGAAGGCGGTCGACCCCGAGGACACCGAGACCCTCGCCGACCTGATCATCGCGGCCGTCCAGGCGGCCAACGAGAACGCGCAGAACCTCCAGCAGCAGAAGCTGGGCCCGCTGGCCCAGGGCCTGGGCGGCGGCAGCGGAATCCCCGGGCTGCCCTTCTGACGCTCCGGGCGTTGCCCGCCTCGTCTTTCTAAGAGGGGGCACCGCCAACTACCGTACGTACCGTAAGGAACCCCAGGAAGGACGGCAGTCCGTTGTACGAAGGCGTGGTTCAGGACCTCATCGACGAGCTGGGTCGGCTGCCCGGCGTCGGTCCCAAGAGCGCGCAGCGGATCGCCTTCCACATCCTCCAGGCGGAACCGACGGACGTACGGCGCCTCGCCCAGGCCCTCATGGAGGTCAAGGCGAAGGTCCGCTTCTGCGCGACGTGCGGGAACGTCGCGCAGGAGGAGCTGTGCAACATCTGCCGGGACACGCGCCGTGACCCGGCGGTGATCTGCGTGGTCGAGGAGCCCAAGGACGTCGTGGCGATCGAGCGGACCCGTGAGTTCCGCGGCCGCTACCACGTCCTCGGCGGCGCGATCAGCCCGATCGAGGGTGTCGGACCGGACGACCTGCGTATACGAGAACTTCTCGCGCGGTTGGCCGACGGGACGGTCACGGAGCTGATCCTGGCCACCGATCCGAATCTCGAGGGCGAGGCCACCGCCACGTACCTCGCGCGCATGATCAAGCCCATGGGCCTGAAGGTCACCCGCCTGGCCAGCGGCCTCCCGGTGGGTGGCGACCTGGAATACGCGGACGAGGTCACCCTCGGCCGCGCCTTCGAGGGGAGACGACTCCTAGATGTCTGACGCCACGCTGCACGCGACCGGCCAGAACCCGGACGACTTCGCGGTCCAGATCGCGGACCAGATCGAGAGCTTCCTGGTCGCGGTGACGGAGGTCGCCAAGGGCGACGAGCCGGGCTCCACCGTGCCCTTCCTCCTCCTGGAGGTCTCTCAGCTGCTGCTGGCCGGCGGCCGTCTCGGCGCCCACGAGGACATCGTCCCCGACGAGCGCTACGAGCCCGACCTGGGCCCCGAGGCGGACGTGGACGAGCTCCGCGAGAACCTCGCCCGCCTGCTGGACCCGGTCGACGTCTACTCCGAGGTCTTCGACCCCTACGAGCCCCGCAAGGCCCCGGTCCCGGCTCGGATCTCCGACGACCTGACCGACGTCATCACCGACCTGCGCCACGGCATGGCCCACTACCGCGCGGGCCGCACCGCCGAGGCCCTGTGGTGGTGGCAGTTCTCCTACTTCTCCAACTGGGGCTCGACGGCGTCCGCGACGCTGCGCGCGCTGCACTCCGTCCTGGCCCATGTCCGCCTGAACCAGCCCCTGGAGGAGCTGGACGGCCTGGACACGGACCAGGGCGTGATGGGCGACGAGACGCTGGAGTTCGAGGCCGGCAAGGTCATGCAGCAGGAGATCGGCGATCAGCTGGGACTGCGGACGGCGAAGTAACGCCGGCCTCCCGCCGCAGCTCGGTCTCAGATCCGTACGGCCGTCCCGGTCACGCCGATCCCGGTGCCCGGCCCGGCCGGAATGGTGACCGTGATCGTGCTCGGCCTGCCCATGTCCACGCCCTGATGGATCGTCACCGTGGCGGGCGTCGCGACGAGTTCGAGCTCCCTCAGGTAGCCGCCGAACGCGGCCGCCGCCGCGCCCGTGGCCGGGTCCTCCACCACACCGCCCGGCGGGAACGGGTTGCGGGCGTGGAACACCGTCGGGGACTCCCGCCAGAGCAGGTCGACGGTCGTCCAGTCCTCGCGGGCCATGAGCGCGGCCAGCGGCTCCATCGCGTAGTCCAGGTCGGCCAGCCGCTCCCGGGTGGCGGCGGCGAGGATCGGGTGCCGGGCGCCGGCGAAGGCCACGCGGGGCGGCAGCGCCGGGTCCAGATCGGCGGCGCTCCAGCCGAGGATCCCCAGCAGCTCGGCCAGGTCGGCGTCCGCGAGGGGCTCCGTGTGCGGGGCCACGCTCACCAGGGTCGCCGTCAGCGTGCCGTCGGCCGTCCGGTCGGTGGTCACGGTGACCGGGCCCGCCTTGGTCCGCAGCAACAGCTCTCCGGTGCCGTGAAGTTCCGCGTGGGCGACGGCCGTGGCGATCGTGGCGTGGCCGCAGAACGGCACCTCCGCGAGGGGGCTGAAGTACCGGACGTCCAGCGTGCCGTCGTCGGCCGGCACCACGAACGCCGACTCCGAGTAGCCGACTTCGGCCGCCGTCGCCAGCATCTCCTTGTCGTCGACACCGGTGGCGTCGAGCACCACACCTGCCGGATTGCCCCCTGCGGGGTCGCTGCTGAAGGCCACGTAGCGCGAAATCTCCATTCGTGGACCGTAACCGCGCGCCGGGAACGGGGCGAGGGGATTACCCGGGACCGGGCGAGGTCCTTGCCGGGCACGGGGAGCCGGTCCCGGAAAGGTGACGCAGGTTACACAGAAAGACCCCGGTAGTCGCGTAATGCACGGGGGACTCGTGCCGTCTCACCGGCACAACGGCCACACCGGGCCGCTGCCCCCGCCCCGAATCGGAGCCCGCCCATGCACGTCACCCTGGAGCAGCCGACCGGCGCCCGCCTGATCACCGCCGGCCAGGAGATCGCCCTCCCGGCGACCCTGCGCTACACCTCCGGCGACCCGCTCGCCGTGCACCTGGACTTCCCGGCCCACGCCACCCTCGACGGCGAGGCCGCGACCTGGACGTTCGCCCGTGCACTGCTGGACGAGGGGCTGCGGGCCCCCGCCGGGCTCGGCACCGTGCGGGTGCGGCCGTGCGGGACGTCCCACACCTACGTGGAGTTCCACATGCCTCAGGGCGTGGCCAGACTCCGGTTCGTCACCGCGGACTTGAACCGCTTCCTGACCCGCACCTACACCGTGCTGGAGCCGGGCGAGGAAACCGTGGGCGCGGAACTGGACCGGGGCCTGGCGACGCTGTTCGGCGGGCGGGTGTGATGTGCGGTTTCCGGGGAGCCCTCCGTCGTACCGCCCGGACTGCCCCATGATGAGCCCATGGCGACTCGGTCAAGTGCATTGGTGTGGACGGGAGTCGGGCTCTGCGTGGCAGGGGCCGTGGGGTTGATCGTCGGCGGTGTGCTGGATGTCGACGCCGCGGACCCCTGGGCGAGCGTGGCCGGGGGAGCGGCGGGGCTGATCGGGCTGGCCGTGACGCTGTACGCCCTTCTCGGCCCGGACCGTACACAGGCCGCTGGGGTGACCGCGAGCGGCGCACGCTCGGTCGCCGCCGGCGGCGGCATCGGGTCCGTGGCGACAGGCGACGGGGCCACGGCCGGCCCGCCGCCGACGATGCCCGCCTCGCCGTCCCGGCCGGCGAGCGGTCCCGTCACCGCCTCCGGGGAGCGGTCCGTCGCGGCCGGGGGCGACATCGGTTCCGTGTCGACGGGGGACGGCGCGTGAGCGGTGTGGTGGGCCCCGGCACGCTCACAGGCCCGCCAGGCCCTTCGCTGTCGTGACGACCCCGCCCGTCAGTGCCAGCGCCAACACCACCAGCCGCGCCCGCTGTTCGGGCGTGCGGCCGGCGAGCCAGGCGCCGATCACCCCGCCGACCGTCATCGCCGCGATCACCGTCCCCCACCGCGGGGCGCTCAGTTCCGGTACGCCGTTCGCGGCCAGCGAGAACGCGTTGACGACCGCTCCGTAGAACTGTGCGTTCGGTACGAACTCCCTGACCGTCCAGCCCGCGTTGACCGCGTACAGGGACACCGGCGGGCCGCCCACCCCGGCGGCCGAGTTCATGAAGCCGCCGACCGCGCCGGCCGCGACCGCGCCCTTCGTGCCGCGCAGGGCGGGGACCCGGGCGCCGCGCAGGACCAGCAGCACGGCGAGGGTGACGAGCCCGCCCATCGTCAACAGGAGTACCGGCTCCGGCAGTCGGTGCGTGATCCAGGTGCCCGCCGGGACCGTGCAGGCGGCGGCCGCGCACAGCGGGACCATCGCGCCCGGCCGCACCCGTCGCCAGCCGCCGGCCAGGCCCACCACGCTGATCGCGCCGCACGCGCAGTTGGCGAGGACGACACCCTCGGCGGGGCCGAGCAGCAGCACCAGCGCGGGGACGGCGACCAGTGCGAAGCCCATGCCCGTGAGCCACTGGACGGAGGATCCGAGCAGCACGATGCCCGCCAGCAGCGCGTCGCCCGTCCATCCGCTAGTCACGGCTCGGCATCCTCACCCGCGGCCGGGGTGCAGCGGGCTGCACCCCCTCTCCGGGAGCTCATTACCTCGTCGCTGACCTCGGGAAACGGAATCGTTGAATTGGAGCGGTGTTGTCCCCGGCCTGTACGTCCGCTGTACGGGCCCTAACCGGCCCGCGGCGAGTCTGGAGCCACTTGAACCAGACCTGTACGGGAGATGCGATGACTCGTCGTTCCATCAGCAAGCGCGTGGCCGTTGTCACCGCCACCGCCGTGATCGCCGTCGGCACGGTCGCCGCCGGTGCCGCGGTCGCCGGGCCCGGCTGGAGCGAGAAGAAGCCGAACAAGAAGGAGATAGCCGGCCTGTTCGACCAGTGGAACAGAGCCCTCGCCACCGGTGACCCGGAGCAGGTCGCCGACCTGTACGCGAAGGACGCGGTGCTGCTGCCCACGGTCTCCAACAAGGTCCGCGTCGACCGCGCCGGAATCGTCGACTACTTCGAGCACTTCCTCGCCAACAAGCCGGTCGGCACGAAGATCGAGACCCACGTCAACGTCCTCGACCGCGACTCCGCCATCGACACCGGCGTCTACGAGTTCGCGCTCACCGACCCCGCGACCGGCGAGAAGAGCACCGTCGAGGCCCGCTACACCTACGCCTACGAGAAGCGCGGCGGTGAGTGGTTCATCGTCAACCACCACTCCTCGAAGATGCCCGAAGGCTGATCGCCACCTTCAGCCCGCCCCGGGGAGCGTCCCCGAGCGCCACGGTCCCGCCGTCGTCGGTCACCAACTGCTTGACGACGGCGAGGCCGAGGCCCGAACCGGACCTCCCGGTCAGCCCCCGGCCGCGCCAGAACCGGTCGAAGGCACGGGACTTGTCGGCGTCCGGCATGCCGGGACCCTCGTCGAGGACCGAGAGCACCACCGAATCGCCCTTGGGCTCCACCTGGACGGTGATCGTGCCACCGTCCGGTGACACCTCCAGGGCGTTGGAGAGCACGTTGTCCAGCACCTGCTCCAGATGTCCGGGAGAGGCCAGCACCAGCGGCCGGCCGTCGGTACTCGCGGTCAGCGCGATGGTGACTCCGCGCTCGTCGGCGGCCGGCCGCCACACGTCCAGCCGCTCGCGCACGATGTCGACAAGCGCCAGCGGTTCCGCCGCCGTCACCTTGGCCTCCGCCCGCGCCAGCACCAGCAGCCCGCTCACCAGCCGGCTCATCCGCACGACCTCGGCCGTGGCCTGCTCCACGTCCTCCTTGACGAAGTCGTCGTCGACCCCGTCCGCGATGTTGTCCAGCGACAGCCTGAGTGCCGTGAGAGGGGTACGGAGTTGATGCGAGGCGTCGGCCACGAAGATGCGCTGCGAGGCGACCAGCGTGTCCAGGCGTTCCGCGCCCTGGTTCAGGGTGCGCGCCAGCGTCTGCGTCTCCGGCGGGCCCGTCACGGGGGAGCGGGCGGTCAGATCGCCGTCGCTGAACCTGCTCGCCATGTCGTTGAGCTGGCGCAGCGGCCGGGTGATACGCCGTGCCGCGGCGGCGCCGATCACGGCGGCCACGGCGAGGACGGCCACCGCGAGGACCGCGCGGAAACCCCAGATCGTCCACAGCCGTTCGGTCAGGTCGTCCGTCGAGTACACGATGCGGACCGCGCCGACGACCGGGCCCCGGTTGCGGCCGTCGAGGTCGACCGCGCTGGAGCGGGCGGGCACCGTGACCTTCAGCTCCGGCCCCCAGATGAAGGAGGAGCCCCAGTCGGTCGTGGACCTGCCGTCCTCAAGGGCTCCGGTCAGGGCCGCGTCCCGCTGCGGGCTCGGCAGGCCGGTGTCGCAGCGCCCGGTCGTCTCTACCTGGCCGGGGGTCTGGCCCGCGTACGCCCGGGCCATCTCGTCCAGGGCCGCGCACGAGGGGGTGTTGCCGTTGCCGAGGAGCAGGGCCATGGTGTCGGCCTCGCGCCGCACGGAGTCCGCGGTGTCGCCCCGTAGCTGGTCCGTGAGCGTGAAGGCCACCGGCACCGTGAACAGGGCGATCGCCACGGCCACCAGCAGGACGTAGCTGCGGATGAGTTGGCGGATCATGACGGGCCGCTGCCGTCGCCCCGGTCGGCGCCCACGACCTCCAGCCGGAAGCCGACCCCGCGCACCGCCTCGATCGTCACGGCCCCGGCGAGTTTGCGCCGCAGCGCCGCCACATGCACGTCGAGCGTCTTGGTCGGGCCGAACCAGTTCGCGTCCCAGACCGCCTCCATGATCTGCTCGCGCGACATCAGCGCCCCCGGCTCCTCGGTGAGGAAGGCCAGCAGGTCGTACTCCTTGGGCGCGAGCGCGACCTCCTCGCCGTCCAGCCGGACGCGGGCCGCCTTGCGGTCGACGGTGAGACGGTCGCCGTAGCGGTCCGGGCCGGTCCCGGCGGCCGTACGAGGCCGGCTGCGGCGCATGACGGCCCGTATTCGGGCTATGACCTCGCGGACGCCGAACGGCTTGGAGACGTAGTCGTCCGCGCCGAGTTCCAGCCCGACCACCCGGTCCGTCTCGTCGCTGCGCGCGCTGATCACGATGATCGGCACGTCACCGCGCTCGCGCAGCGCCCTGCAGACGTCGAGCCCGTCGGTGTCGGGCAGCCCGAGGTCGAGGAGCACGACGTCGTAGGGATCGCTGTGGCTCAGCGCCGCGCCGCCCGTCGTCACCCAGGCCACCTCGAAGCCGTAGCGCAGCAGTCCTCGCCGGAGCGACTCGGCGACCGGTTCGTCGTCTTCCACCAGAAGTACGCGCACACGCCGAACCCTAGTGGTTGAAACTTAAAGACGACCGGCCGTCGAGCCAGTGAGCAGGGGTTTCCCCGGTTTCGTCAGGTTTTCCCGACAAACGGGGCTACCACATGACCGGCAGCCGCTCCGGGATCCGCTTCATGAAGCCGGTGCGCCACACCAGTTGCTCGATCGGCACCGCGAGCCGCAGCCCGGGCATCCGCTCCAGCAGCGTCCGCAGCGCGATCTCGGCGTGCCCCCGGCCGAGGGCGGTGGCAGGGCAGTAGTGGCGGCCGCCGCCGAAGGAGAGATGCGCGGTGGCGTTCTCCCGGGCGAGGTCGACCCGGTGAGGGTCGGGGAAGGCCGCCGGGTCGAAGTTCGCGCCCTCGACGAGGACCAGCACCAGCTCGCCCGCCTTCACGTCCACGTCGCCCAGCCGCACGTCCTCGGTCGCCAGCCGCGGCAGACCGTCGCCGATGGACAGATTGATCCGCAGCAGCTCGTCCACGGCCGCGGGGATCTTCCCGGGGTCCGCGACCAGCTCGGCCTGGAGGGCGGGGTGCTGGATCAGCGACACCAGCGCCATGGTCAGGAAGCCCGAGGTGGAGATGACCCCGGCGCCGAACATCGTCACCCCCACCGTCGCGAGCATCTCGTCGGTGAGATGGCCGTACTCGGGATCGGCGCGCAGGGCGGCGAGCTCACCCATCAGGCCCGTCGTCGCCGGGTCGTCGAGGCGCTCCGTCATGAAGGCGATGTCCCGGTCCCAGTTCAGCCGGGCGCCCGCGACCGGGCAGGCCGAGTTCATGAACGCGATGTCCAGGCTCCGCATCAGCCGGGGCGCGTCCGAGGCCGGGATGCCGAGGATGCGGCAGTGCATGCCCGCCGAGTACGGATCGGCGAAGCCTGCCCGCAGGTCGGCCGGAGCACCCTCGCGCATCAGCCCGTCGACGAGTTCACCGGCACAGGACCGCATCCACTCCACCAGGCCGGGGCTTTTGGGGTTCAGCGCCTTCAGTACGGCCTTGCGCAGCCCTGCGCCGGTGATGTTCCCCATGTTGTTGACGACCTCGGGCGGGATCGTCAGCGCGTACTGCCGGGGCACGCCCGGCGCGGAGGTGTCCTTCAGGCTGAAGCGGGGATCGTCGAGGACCTGCTTGCACAGGGCGTACGACGACACCAGCCACGCCTCGTCGCCGGCGATGGTGCGCACGCGGCGCACCGGCCGGTCGGCGCGCAACTCCTCCACCTCGGGCGGGAGCTGGTCGCCCCGCCAGGAGAACGGGAAGTCGAGGGGGGTCTCAGTGAGCATCTGCGGTCTCCTCGGCGGGCGTGACGATGGCGTGCCCCTGGTTGCGGGAGGCGCGCAGTCCGGCGCCGCGGGAGTAGAGCAGCTCGGCCATCGGCAGAAGCTGGTGATAGCAGTTGAGGGAGGAGGGGACGCCGAGGATGGCGGGGGTGTCCAGGAAGAGCGGCGCCTCGGCGCAGACGTAGGAGAGGCAGACCTCGCGCTGGGCGGCGGTCGCCCCCTCGGCCCGGCCGGTCAGAAAGGAGTCGACGAGTTTCTCGCAGGTCGTGCGGAACTCGTCGTCGGTGGCGAGGCGGGCCCGGAGCCGGTCGTGGATCTCGCGGTAGGCCGCGTTGCCGTGGAAGTCGGACATGGCGTGGGCGTGCAGGCGGCCCCCGCCCGGGTCCGCCGCCCGGACGGCGCCCAGCACCTTGGCGCGCACCCCGCGCAGGTTCTTCACCGCCTTGCGGCGGGCGTCGTCGGGCGGATAGCCGGACGCCGCGTACATCTCGGCCACGTACAGGTCCGTGTAGACGAAGTCCACCCGCTCGAACAGGGCGAGGCCCCAGCGGGCCAGGTCATGGACCCGGTCGGCGGAGAAGTAGCTGTTGCCCGGGGAGACACCGATGACGGCGTGGTCGCCGGCGTCGCGGATGACCTCGCAGTGCGGGGTGAAGGGCCTGATCTCGAAGAGGGAGCCGGCCGTGGAATCCGTATCGGCCTCGGCTGATGTGACGTGCTGGATCTCGGAAGCGGTCGCAGTCGTCAAAGGAGGAGGATCCTTCGCGTCGCAAGTCCCGATGGAGCCTTGTGCCCCTGGTGTGGCGACGACGACGCGAAGTTAGCGGGCGACTACGGAGAGCGTCAATGGCCATTTGGCGGCCCACGCCACCCGCGAGTGACCTGCCCCACTTTCCGGAGTGCGGGGCTCCCCACCGGGCAGACACGACCCCGAGCGGCCGAATCTCACCATCTGGGAACCCCAAGGTCGAATTCGGACGCTCGGTAAACTGAGCCGACACACACGGACTGAGCGAGGAGCGCACGTGGGCCTTGTCGTGCAGAAGTACGGAGGCTCCTCCGTAGCCGATGCCGAGGGCATCAAGCGCGTCGCCAAGCGGATCGTGGAAGCCAAGAAGAACGGCCACCAGGTGGTCGCCGTGGTTTCCGCGATGGGCGACACGACGGACGAGCTGATCGATCTCGCCGAGCAGGTATCCCCGATCCCTGCCGGGCGCGAGCTCGACATGCTGCTGACCGCGGGAGAGCGGATCTCCATGGCCCTGCTGGCCATGGCGATCAAAAACCTGGGCCACTCCGCCCAGTCGTTCACCGGCAGCCAGGCAGGTGTCATCACCGACTCGGTCCACAACAAAGCCCGGATCATCGACGTGACACCGGGCCGGATCCGTGACTCGCTGAACGAGGGCAACATCGCCATCGTCGCCGGGTTCCAGGGCGTGAGCCAGGACTCCAAGGACATCACCACGCTGGGGCGCGGCGGGTCCGACACCACCGCCGTGGCGCTGGCCGCCGCCCTCGACGCCGAGGTCTGCGAGATCTACACCGACGTCGACGGCGTGTTCACCGCCGACCCGCGCGTGGTCAAGAAGGCGAAGAAGATCGACTGGATCGCCTTCGAGGACATGCTGGAGCTGGCCGCGTCCGGCTCGAAGGTGCTGCTCCACCGGTGTGTGGAGTACGCCCGTCGTTACAACATCCCGATCCACGTGCGGTCCAGCTTCAGCGGGCTTCAGGGCACGTGGGTCAGCAGCGAGCCGATCGAGCAAGGGGACAAGCAGGTGGAGCAGGCCATCATCTCCGGTGTCGCGCACGACACCTCCGAGGCCAAGGTCACGGTCGTCGGTGTGCCGGACAAGCCGGGCGAGGCCGCCGCGATCTTCCGCGCGATCTCCGACGCCGAGATCAACATCGACATGATCGTGCAGAACGTGTCCGCAGCCTCCACCGGTCTGACGGACATCTCCTTCACGCTGCCGAAGTCCGAGGGCCGCAAGGCCATCGACGCCCTGGAGAAGAACAAGGCCGGCATCGGCTTCGACTCCCTGCGCTACGACGACCAGATCGGCAAGATCTCCCTGGTCGGCGCCGGCATGAAGACCAACCCCGGTGTCACGGCGGACTTCTTCAAGGCGCTGTCCGACGCGGGCGTGAACATCGAGCTGATCTCCACCTCCGAGATCCGCATCTCGGTCGTCACCCGCGCCGACGACGTCAACGAGGCGGTACGCGCCGTGCACTCCGCCTTCGGCCTGGACTCCGACAGCGACGAGGCTGTCGTGTACGGGGGCACCGGGCGATGAGCAGGCCTTGCCGTCACCTTCCCGTCGTCCGCCCGGAGGGCGGGCCCCGCGGCGTCTGGTGCGTGCGATCGCAAGGCGCCGGAGTGCCCGCGTGGCGGAGCCACGTGGGCGGTTCGGCAACGCGGCGAGCGTGCGTGCCAGACGCCGCGGGGCAGGCGGGAAGGTGACGGCAAGGCCTGGACCGACGCTCGCGGTCGTGGGTGCGACCGGAGCCGTCGGCTCGGTCATGCTCCAGATCCTGTCCCAGCGCGCGGACGTCTGGGGTGAGATCCGTCTGATCGCCTCGCCGCGCTCGGCCGGCCGAAAGCTGGCCGTGCGCGGCGAGGAGGTCGAGGTGGTGGCGCTCACCGAGGAGGCCTTCGCCGGGGTCGACGTCGCGATGTTCGACGTCCCCGACGAGGTGGCCGCCCGCTGGGCGCCGATCGCCGCCGCCGCGGGCGCGGTGGTGGTCGACAACTCGGGCGCCTTCCGGATGGACCCGGAGGTGCCCCTCGTCGTGCCCGAGGTCAACTCGCACGTGGTGCGCAGGCGCCCGCGCGGGATCGTGGCCAACCCCAACTGCACGACCCTCTCGATGATCGTGGCGCTGGGCGCGCTGCACGCCGAGTTCGGCCTGCGCTCCCTTGTGGTGTCCTCCTACCAGGCGGTGAGCGGGGCCGGCCGGGCCGGCGTCGACACCCTGCGCCAGCAGCTGTCCCTGGTCGCCGGTACGGACCTGGGGACCAGCCCCGGTGATGTACGGCGGGCCATCGGCGAGAACACCGGCCCGTTCCCGGAGCCGGTCGCGCTGAACGTCGTGCCGTGGGCCGGGTCGCTGCGCGAGGACGGCTGGTCCTCGGAGGAGATGAAGGTGCGGGACGAGTCCCGCAAGATCCTCGGCCTGCCGAAGCTGCCGGTCGCGGTGACCTGTGTGCGGGTGCCGGTGCTGACCGGGCACTCGCTGACCGTGCACGCCCGCTTCGAGGGCGAGGTCACCGTCGCCAAGGCCCGCGAGATCCTGGCCACCACCCCGGGGGTCGTGCTGTACGACGACCCGGGCGCCGGTGAGTTCCCGACGCCCGCCGATGTCGTGGGCACGGATCCGACCTGGGTCGGCCGGGTGCGGCGCTCGCTGGACGATCCCACGGCGCTCGAACTCTTCGTCTGCGGGGACAACCTGCGCAAGGGCGCGGCCCTCAACACCGCCCAGATCGCGGAGCTGGTGGCGGCGGAGTTTTCGTGAGACTGCCGGTGCCGCAGGAAATCCCCTGGGCTGCGACGGATTCGTTTGTAGGATCTGTGTGAAGAATGTGAGCTGAACGATGGTCCGGACCACTTGAACCGGACCGGGTCGGCATCCGAAGATTTTTCTCCCCGCCTTCTGCAACCGCTTGCAGGGCGGGGAGCGTCTTTGCGGTCGCCCTTATGGGCGTGGAGACGCGTTTTTTCTGGCGTGGGGACGCCATGAGCTGGGCGTGGGGACGCCCGTTCATGTGGGACATAAGGGAAGAGCGGGTAGGCATGTGGGCGTTTGACGCACAGTCGGTTGTGCTGCCTCGGGTGAGAGGAGCTGCGGACGTCGGCGCAAAAGTGACGTCCGGCACGTACAACCCTCTCGGGGGTACGCGTGTCCAACAGGCGTGGCAGAGGTACTCGACTTCAGTGCGGCGACCCGCGGTACGGCCCTACGGCCGCCCCGCCGGCCCGTCAGATCACGCATGCCCGGTGCGCCCGGCGGCATGCCGGTGATCGCGCCCATGCCCGCAGCGCGGCCCACCCGCATCCCGAGTCAGCGTGACGGTGCCGATCACGCCGAGAACACCGCGGCGGCCGGCACCACCGTCGATCACCTCACCGAGACCTACCGGGCGCACTACCGCTCCCTGCTGGGTCTCGCGGCCCTTCTCCTCGACGACACCGCCTCCTGCGAGGACGTCGTCCAGGAGGCGTTCATCCGGGTCCACTCCGCGCGCAAGCGGGTGCGGGATCCGGAAAAGACACTGGCGTATCTGCGCCAGACCGTCGTGAATCTGTCCCGCTCCGCCCTGCGCCGCCGCATACTCGGCCTGAAGCTGCTGTCCAAGCCGATGCCCGACATGGCGAGCGCGGAGGAGGGGGCCTACGACCAGCTCGAACGGGACTCCCTCATCAAGGCGATGAAGGGCCTTCAGCGCCGCCAGCGCGAGGTGCTCGTCCTGCGCTACTTCGCGGACATGACCGAGGCGCAGGTCGCCGAGACGCTCGGCATCTCGCTGGGCTCGGTGAAGGCGTACGGCTCGCGCGGCATCGCGGCGCTGCGGGTCGCCATGGAGGCGCCGGCATGAGCGGGGACCAGGACGAGCGGCGGGAGCCGGCGGAACTGCCGGACAAGCAACAGCCGAAGCAATCGCACGCTGGGAACGGAACTGTGAACCACGGCCCCGACGACCAGGGCCCCTCCGGGCTCGACTCGGACGAGCTGGTACTGCGCCGCTTGCTGCACGACGCGGTCCAGGAGATGGAGCCGCGCGACGGCACCCTGGACCATCTGCGCCGGGCGGTGCCCGCACGCCGGGCGCGCAAGCGTCAGGCGCTCGTCGGCATGGCCGCCGCGGCCCTCTTCGTCGGCACCGCCGTCCCGGCGCTGGTGCATGTGTCCAACGCCACCGACGCCAACGTCAACTCGTCGAACGCCGGTCACGGTGAGCAGGCGCAGGGCGGCGTCGGCCAGGGCAAGGAGACGGAGGGCGGCCAGAGCACCTCGGGCGGCTCCTCCGGCAAGGCCCAGGACCAGGGCAAGGACGGCGACAAGGACGAGGACAAGGGCTCCGGCACGGGCCCGGGCAGCGGCTCCGGCAGCCCCGACGGCCCCCAGGCCACCACCGCGGCCGGCGTCGCGGCGTGCACGGTCAACCAGCTCGGCACGTCCGGCGGGGCCTCCGACGCCCCCGACACGGCCGGCGCGGTCTACGGCACCTTCCGCTTCAGCAACATCTCCGCGGCCGACTGCACGGTGAGCAGCCCCGGCACCGTGAGCGCGCTCGCGGGCGGCGCGGCCGACCAGGCGAAGATCACCCCGATCCGGCACACCGCCGGGGACGCGGCGGCCGGACTGCCCGACCCGTCCCAGGAGCTGACCTCGCTCATCCTCAAGCCGGGCGAGTCCTACGCGGTGAAGTTCGCCTGGATACCCTCGGAGACCTGTCCCACCACCGGTGACAACACCGGCGGCAGCACGGGCGGCGGGGAGCCCTCGCCCGACCCGACGCCGACCGACACCACCAGCGGCAGCACCGATGGCACCTCCACCGGCGGCGACACGGGGACCTCCACCCAGCTGCTGACCGAGGACACCACCCTCGACGGCAGCGTCACGATCGCCAACACGACGGAGGCGGGAGGCGCGACGGCCACGGTGGTCGTGTCCAACGCCTGCGCGGGGACGGTCTACTGGACGGGCGTGCTGGCGGGGGCGTGACCGCTCCGTCGCCGCCGCCTCGCGACCTCTTCGATCACACGCCGGACGGGCTGGAGACGCGTTCCTCGTCCGGCGTCAGCCCGAGCTCCGCGTCCCGTACGGACTCCACCTCGCGGCGCAGCAGCCGGAACCACATGAAGACCACGAAGCCGGCGAAGACGAACCACTCGCCGGTGTAGCCGAGGTTCTGGAACGCCTTCAGGTCCAGGCCCGTGTCGGCGGTGGCGGCCGCCGGGACCGCCTTCATGCCCGCATCGGCCTTGGCGAGGGTGATCCAGGCGTCGTAGACGTCGTACGACACCAGGTTCACCAGCGACGCCGCGCTGATCGCGCCCGTCTGGCCGGACGGCAGGCCGCCCTGCGCGGGCACGCCGTTCTCCCCGGGCTGCTCGGAGGCCTGGAGCGCGCCGGTGACCTCGACCTCGCCCTTGGGCGCGGCGGGGGCGTCGGCGCGGTCGGCGTCGCCCGGCAGCCAGCCCCGCACGACCGGCAGGGCCTTGCCGGTGTCGGTGCGCAGCAGCGTCAGGACGTAGTAGCCGGGCTTGCCGTCCAGCTCGCGGCCCGGCACGAGCAGCTGCTCGGCGTACCGGCCCTCGGCGGTGGCCTGCCGGCCCGCCGTCGCCTTGTCCACCGGCAGCAGGTCGGCGAGCGGCCGGGCGGCCTCCCGCTTGTTCTCCGCGGCCTGCTCACCGGCGTTGCGGTGGTCGTCGACGCGTGCCTCGAACCGGCTCAGCTGCCACGACCCCATGAACACGCAGAAGGGGATGGCGAGCAGCACGAAGACGTTGATCCCCCACCAACGGGGCGTCAGCAGAAACCGGTACACGCGATTAAAGGTACGGGGCTGCCCGGAAGGTCCCGCTCGCGGGGGTCAGTACCGCCAGGCGTCGGCGCCGGTGCCGGCGTCCGTGCCCGTGGGGACGGTGGGGTGCGAGGGCGGGAAGTTATCCACAGGCTGGGGACCTCGCCAGCGGATTGTCCGCCGGGCCAGGCACTATGGGGCCATGACTGAGAGCCACGGGTCGGATTCGCCCGATCACCAGATGCAGGACAAGGCCATGCCGGACTGGGAGAAGCGCTTCCGGGCGCCTCGGGTGTCGCTGCCCGACTGGGCGGAGGACGCACCGGACCGCTCCTTGTTCGTGTCGAACGCCACGGGGACGTACGAGCTGTACGCCTGGGACCGGGCGACGGGCGAGCAGCGCCAGGTCACCGACCGGCCGAACGGCACGACGGACGGCGTGCTCTGCCCGGACGGCACCTGGATCTGGTGGTTCGACGACAAGGACGGCGACGAGTTCGGTGTCTGGCGCCGGCAGCGTTTCGACGGCGGCGAGGACGAGCTCGCGGCGCCGGGCCTCGACCCGTCGTACCCGGCGGGCCTCGCCCTGGGCCGGGACGGGCGGACGGCGATCGTGGGCCGCTCCACCGACGAGGACGGCACCACGATCCATCTGGCCCGCGCCGGGGAGTCCCCGGTAGAGATCTACCGCCACCGCGAGTCCGCGGGCGTCGGCGACCTCTCGCACGACGGCACGCTGATCGCCGTCGAGCACACCGAGCACGGCGACGCGATGCACTCGGCCCTGCGCGTCCTGCGCCCCGACGGCACGGCGGTCGCCGAACTCGACGACACCAAGGGCGGCACCGAGGAGCTCGGCCTGGAGGTCCTCGGCTTCGCCCCGGTGGACGGCGACACGCGGCTGCTCATCGGGCATCAGCGGCGGGGCCGCTGGGAGCCGCTGGTGTGGGACGTGGCGACGGGGGAGGAGACCGACCTCGCGCTCGAGCTGCCGGGCGACGTGAGCGCCGAGTGGTATCCCGACGGCACCGGTCTGCTGATCGTGCACAGCTTCGAGGCGCGCAGCGAGCTGTTCCGGTACGACCTGGCCCGCCGCGCGGCGGAGCGGATCCCGACCCCGGCGGGCTCGGTGTCCGGTGCGACGGCCCGGCCGGACGGCAGCGTGGAGTACCTGTGGTCGTCGGCCGCGGAGCCCTCGGCGGTGCGCTCGACGACGGGGCGGGTCGTGCTGGACCCGCCCGGCATGAAGTCCCCCGGCTCGGTCCCGGTCGAGGACGTGTGGGTGGAGGGCCCGGGCGGCCGTATCCACGCCCTCGTCCAGCGCCCGGCGGGCGTCGAGGGGCCGCTGCCCACCGTGTTCGACATCCACGGCGGCCCGACCTGGCACGACAGCGACTCCTTCGCGGCCGGCCCGGCGGCCTGGGTGGACCACGGCTACGCGGTGGTCCGCGTCAACTACCGCGGCTCGACGGGCTACGGCCGTGCCTGGACCGACGCGCTCAAGCACCGGGTCGGCCTGATCGAGCTGGAGGACATCGCGGCGGTCCGTGAATGGGCGGTCACCTCCGGCCTGGCCGACCCCTCCCGCCTGATCCTGACCGGCGGTTCCTGGGGCGGCTACCTCACCCTTCTCGGCCTCGGCACCCAGCCGGACGCGTGGACGGTGGGCATCGCGGCGGTCCCGGTCGCCGACTACGTCACCGCGTACCACGACGAGATGGAGGCCCTGAAGGCGATGGACCGCACCCTCCTGGGCGGCACCCCGGAGGAGGTACCCGAGCGCTACGACGCGTCGTCCCCGCTCACCTACGTCGACGCGGTCACGGCCCCCGTCTACATCTCGGCCGGTGTGAACGACCCGCGCTGCCCGATCCGCCAGATCGACAACTACGTCAAGCGCCTGGAGGCCCGCGGCGCGACGCACGAGGTGTACCGCTACGACGCGGGCCACGGCTCACTCGTGGTGGACGAACGGATCAAGCAGGTCGGCCTGGAACTGGACTTCGCGAACCGTCACTTGAACGGCGAGTAGGGCGCGCGGTTCCAGCCCGTCCGGCGTTTGAGGACAAGGCCCGTCAAGGGCCGGTGCGGGGGTTCGGGGGCGGCAGCCCCCGGAGACCGGCCGGGGTCGAAGGGGCAGCGCCCCCGGGGATGGGACGGGTAGGGGCGGCGGGGCGAGATGACCCCGCCTAAGCCCCCGCCCGCTCCCGGGACCGTCTGCCCAGCAGGTCCGCGAGTCCCTGCCGGGTGGCGGCCAGTACGACGCGGTCCTCCCTCTGGAGGACGTAGTTGTCGGGCAGGTCCCACACCCACCCCGTCGGGCCACCCGCCCGGGTGTCGTCGTAGGCCTCCTCCGTCGCGGGCTCCTCGCGTGCCGCGCCGTCCCGGCGTTCCTCGGCGGGCGTGCGGTCCAGGGCCAGTACACGCCAGGCGCCGGGGCGGAAGGCCTGTCCGACGGTGCGGTCCTCCAGCTGGGGATGCCCGCCCACGTCCACCGCGGCGAACAGCAGCACCCGCCGCTCCACCGGGATGGCGCCCAGGATCTGCCGCCCCATCATCGCCCCGGCGAACGCGGGCGCGGCGAGATGGGTCACGCTGCGGCTGCGGGTGGAGGCGTAGGGGTGGGCGGCACGCAGGGTGCGGTAGACGGCGGTGGCGAAGTCGTCGTCGTAGAGGCGCAGCACCACGCGCAGGTCGGGGCGCACGGAGCGGGCGTACAGCGCGGCTTCGAGGTTCGTGGTGTCCGCGCTGGTCACCGCGAGGAGGGCGTGCGAGCGGTGGATCTTCGCGGCCTCCAGGACGCCTTCCTGGGTGACGTCCCCGAGCACCACCGGCACCCGCAGCCGGCGCGCCGTGGCGAGGCCGCGTGCGTCGGGGTCGGCCTCGACGCACACCACGGGGATGTTCAGTTCGCGCAGCCGGGTCAGCACCCGGGTGCCGATCTTGCCCAGGCCGAGGAGGACCACATGTCCGCCCAGCCCGCGGGGCGGCTTGCGCAGGGCGGAGGCGGAGCGGAAGGTGCCGAGGGCCTCCAGCACCGCCGCCAGCAGCACGGGGAGGAGCAGCAGGCCCATCAGCCCCGACAACAGCTGGAGGATCTGGCGGGCCAGGGGCTGGTGGAGGGCGGGTTCGTTGATGGCGAAGAGGTCGAGGAGGGTCATGTACGTGGCGTACAGCGGGTGTTCGCCGGTCACCACCGTCAGTGCCACGGCCAGCGCCGCCACACAGCCCACCACACCGGCCAGCGACCACCGCAGCCGCCGCGAGAACAGCGAGCCGAACCCCGGCACGATGCCTCGCCCGCCACGGTTCGCCGGCATCGACGTACCCGCGTACGACACCTGCTCCAGGACGACCCTGCCCCGGTTCCCGGCGTCCCGCACGGTCGTGTCGTCCGGCAGCAGCAGCGGCGCCTGCTCGGCGTTCTCCGAACCGTCGCCCGCGCCCGGTTCATGGCCGTTCACGGACAGCAGGGCCAGTGTGACCAGCCCGGACGGGGGCGTCTGCCCCGCGCGCAGGGGCGGGCGCTCGACCGCGCGCAGCAACAGGCCGTCGGTCTGTACGACCTTGGTGGTGCCGGCGACCGCGGCGGCGGCCAGCGCGGGGGCGGCTGTGTCGGCGTCGGACAGGACGGTGGTGGAGGCGTCGAGACCGGCGTCGTCCGCGCCCGTCGCCAACGTGGCCGCCTGGTCCAGGAGTTCCTCGATGTGCTGGCCCAAGCGGCGGTTGTACAGCCGCAGGACGAGCCGGAGCCGGGGGTTGAGGCGTCTGGCGGTGAGGGCGGCACGGATGTTGGTCTCGTCGTCGTCATAGACGAGGGCGAGCGCGCCGGCCCGTTCCACGCCCGCGTCGGCGAGCGCGGCCTCCGTCGCCTCGGCGGTCTCCACCACCCGTATGCTGCCCGCCGGTTCGGTGGCGGCTGCCGCGCCGCCCGCTCGGCCCACGGCCGCGTTCACCACCCGGTCCAGCAGCGCCGCCGACGCCGCGCGGGCCCGGCCGACGACCGGTGGCCGCACCGTGCGTTCGGAGGGTGGCACGACGAGCGTGACCTGCTCGCCGTACACCCCGCGCAACTCGGCGGCCAGCCGGTGCGCGAGCCCGTCGTCGCCGCACACGACCATGTGCGCGACCGTGTCACTCCCTAAGCCCTGATTCGGAACGCTCCCCACAAGGGAAAAGAGTGCCTCATGGTGACGGGTGGTTCCAGGAGCGGCCCTGCCGATGTTGAACGCCCGTGCCCCCGCGACCGTATGGGAGGGGAGGGAAACCGACGCCTGGACCGGCGCCGTTCCGCACCACCGGAGGTACCTCGCCCGTGGCGATCACCAAGCCCGCCCCAGAGCGGACCGACGACGACGGGCAACCGGCGAAGCCCAGCGAACGGGCGAAGCCGCAGGACGCGGCGAAGCCCGGCGCATCCGTGAAGCCGGGGGAAGAGGGCCGGCATCTCAACTCGCCGCTCCTGCTGACCATCCTCATGCTCGCCCTGGTCCTGTTCCAGGGCCCGATCCGCGGTGCTCTCGCCGCGCCGGTCATGCAGAGCTGGACCACCGTGTTCGTCGCGGTGATGGTGCAGGCGCTGCCCTTCCTGGTGCTCGGCGTGCTGCTCTCGGCGGCCATCGCGGTGTTCGTGCCGCCGTCCTTCTTCGCCCGCGCCCTGCCGTCCCGCCCCGCCCTCGCCGTCCCGGTCGCGGGCGCGGCGGGCGCGGTGCTGCCGGGCTGCGAGTGCGCGTCGGTGCCGGTGGCCGGGGCGCTGGTGAGGCGCGGTGTCACCCCGGCGGCGGCGCTGACGTTCCTGCTGTCCGCCCCGGCGATCAACCCGATCGTGCTGACGGCGACGGCCGTGGCCTTCCCCGGCAACCCGGAGATGGTCCTCGCCCGCCTGGTCGCGAGCCTGCTGGTGGCCTGCGCGATGGGCTGGCTGTGGCTGCGTCTGGGCCGCACCGACTGGCTGAAGCCGCCGTCGCGCCCGTCCCACGACGGTCAGAGCAGGGGCGAGGCCTTCTGGGGCTCGGTCCGGCACGACGTGATGCACGCGGGCGGGTTCCTGGTGGTCGGCGCGATGGCCGCGGCGACCCTCAAGGCGGTGGCCCCGGAGAGCTGGCTGCGCGCGGCGGCCGACAACCCCGTACTGGCGGTGCTGGCACTCGCGGTCCTCGCGGTGGTGCTGTCGATCTGCTCGGAGGCGGACGCGTTCGTGGCGGCGTCGCTGTCGCAGTTCTCGCTCACGGCCCGCCTCGCCTTCCTCGTCGTGGGCCCGATGATCGACCTCAAGCTCTTCGCGATGCAGGCGGGCACCTTCGGCCGCTCCTTCGCCCTGCGTTTCGCCCCGGCCACGTTCGCGCTGGCCGTGGTGGTGTCGGTGCTGACCGGATGGGTGATGCTGTGAACCGCCAGGCCCAGGCCGCAGTTCTGTTCCTGCTGGGCGCGTCCCTGCTGCACGCCGCCACGACCGACCTCTACCTGCGGTACGTCAAACAGGGCCTGCGCCCGCTGGTGCTGGTGTCCGGCGCGGTGCTGATCGCGGCGGCGCTGGCGACGGCCTGGTACGAGCGCAGGCGGGCACGAAGCCGCAAGCAGGCCCAGGCCCGACACCCGGACGCCGAGCACCCCGACGCCGACCACGCCCACCCCGAACCCCGTATCTCCTGGCTCCTGGTCCTCCCCCTCCTCGCCCTCATCCTGGTCGCCCCGCCCGCCCTCGGCTCCTACAGCGCGACCCGCACCGGCACGGCCCTCCAGGAACCCCTCGCCTACCCCGACCTGTCGGCGGCCGACCCCCTGCCCCTCGACGTCGTCGACTACGCGGGCCGCGCCGTCTACGACCACGGCCGCACCCTGCGCGACCGCCGGATCCAGCTCACCGGCTTCCTCGCCCTGGACCGCGACGGCACCCCCTACCTCGTCCGCATGGCCCTCAACTGCTGTGCCGCCGACGCCCAGCCGGTCAAGGTCGCCCTGACCGGCCAGGTCCCGCCGGTCCTCCAGCCGGACACCTGGCTCCGCGTCACCGGCACCTACACCCCGCGCCGCACGAAGGACCCGGTCAACGGCGGCCCGATCCCGTTCATCGAGGTCACGGAGGCAAAGCCGGTGGCAGAGCCGACGGACCCGTACGACGAGAGCTGGAACGGCTGACGAGCCCTCACTCCCGACGGCTCCCCGAAGCGCTTCCCGCACGGCCTCCCCGAAGCGCCTCCCTCACGACTCCCCACAGTGCCTCCCCACGGCTCCCGCAGGCGCTCTCTCTTGCCGCCCCCCGACCCGCCCCCTACCCTGAATCTGATGGGTCGTCAGATTCGGGAGGCATGGCGTGGCCAGTACCGAGAGCGGCACGAAGGACCTGCCCAGGGTCATCAGCGTGGACGATCATGTGATCGAGCCCGCGCATCTCTTCGAGACCTGGCTCCCGGCCAAGTACCGGGACCGGGGACCGAAACCCCTCACCGCCGGGATCGGTGAACTCGAGTACATCGGCGGGAAGTACCGGTTCACCACGGACCCGGACGGCCAGCTCACCGACTGGTGGGAGTACGAGGGCGACCTCTTCCCGTACAAGCGCATCATCGCGGCCGTCGGCTTCTCCCGGGACGAGATGACGCTCGACGGGATCACGCGCGAGCAGATGCGGCGCGGCTGCTGGGACCCGAAGGCCCGGCTGGCGGACATGGACATCAACCATGTCGAGGCCTCGCTCTGCTTCCCGACCTTCCCGCGCTTCTGCGGCCAGACCTTCGCGGAGGCCAAGGACAAGGAGGTCGGCCTGGCCTGCGTACGCGCCTACAACGACTGGATGGTCGAGGAGTGGTGCGGCGACAGCGGCGGCCGGCTGATCCCGCTGTGCCTGATCCCGCTGTGGGACATCGACCTCGCGGTCGCGGAGATCCACCGGAACGCGGCTCGCGGGGTGCGTGCGGTGACGTTCAGCGAGATCCCCACCTATCTGGGACTTCCGTCCATCCACTCCGGCTACTGGGACCCGTTCTTCGCGGCCTGCGAGGAGACCGGCACGGTCGTCAACATGCACATCGGGTCCTCCTCGCAGATGCCGGCCGCGTCCCCCGACGCCCCGCCCGCCGTGCAGGCCTCGCTGAGCTTCAACAACGCGATGGCGTCGATGATGGACTTCCTCTTCTCCGGAGTCCTGGTGAAGCACCCCCGGCTGAAACTGGCCTACAGCGAGGGCCAGATGGGCTGGATCCCGTATGCCCTGGAGCGCGCGGACGACGTCTGGGAGGAGCACCGGGCGTGGGGCGGCGTGAAGGACCTGATCCCCGAGCCGCCGTCGACGTACTACTACCGCCAGATCTTCTGCTGCTTCTTCCGGGACAGGCACGGCATCGAGGCGATCGAGACCGTCGGCGTCGACAACGCCACCTTCGAGACCGACTATCCGCACGTCGACTCGACCTGGCCGGAGACGAAGCGGGTGGCGCAGGAGCACGTCGGCGGGCTCTCCGACGAGGTCGCCTACAAGCTGCTGCGCGGCAACGCGATCCGGATGCTCGAACTCCCCTTTGATCAGCAGAAGTAGGAGGGCCGTCACCGGCCGGCGGGCGGGTGGCGCCAGCCGAACGAGCTCAGCGCTCGGGCCCTGGCTGCCACCACCGCCATCCGTGCGGCCCGTTCGGCGGGGTCGATGTGCGCGGCCTGCCCCGTGACCTGGCCGTCCCATTTGCGGTAGAGCAGGCCCGTGCGTGCCGAGAACCAGCCCCGGCTCACGGAGTTCAGCGCCAGCAGCAGGCCGGTGTCCTCCGAGGCGGGCAGGGCCATCCAGCCGCCGAGCGCGAGCAGCAGGTCCCGGCGCACGCACAGGGTCGCCGGATGCACCTGGGCACGGAAGTCGTTGGCCTGCCAGAAGTCGACCACCGCGCCCGGCTCGATCGGCCCGTCGTCGGGGTCGCCGGGGAAACCGGCGGTGCTGCCGTCGGGCAGGAGGTCCAGGGCCCGGGAGGTCGTCCAGCCGACGGTGCGGTCGGCCTCCAGTACGGCGAGGTCCCGGGCCAGCGTCCCCGGGGTGAGCCGGTCGTCGGCGTCGAGGATCTTCACGTACTCGCCCTCGGTGTGCGCCAGCGCGAGGGTGCGGGCCACCCCCGGGCCGCCGGGGCGTCCCTGACGGAAGGTCACCCGGGGATCGTCGGGGACGTGGGGGCGGACGTAGTTAGTGTGGCCGTCCTCCTGTATCACCCAGTGCCACTCCCAGCCGGGCGGCAACTCCTGCGCGCACAGCGACTCGTGGGCCTCGGGCAGAAACCTCGCCGAAGGGGTGTGGACAGCGGTGACGACGATGACGCGCCGGGACACGGCGGCGTTCACCACCCTTCCCTCGTGACTCATCACGTCGAACGGCATCGGACATGAGAAGACCCGATCGCTGGCGACGGGGGATGCACCAGCGATCGGGCTGGGGCCAACAGTAACAAGGCTGCCTGCCTCACGGGAGCCGCCTCATCGGCTGTGAGGAGGCGTTGTGATCGGGATCACGGAAACCGCTGTCCGCAGAGGCCGTTCCGCATCACTTGCGTCGCAGCCCGGTCACGGAGCGCTCCGGACTACCGCGAGCAGGGCGGTTCGTACGACAGCCGGGGCAGGTACTCGTGCCATCTGTCCCGGGTCAGCACGCCCTGGGTCGTCGAGCAGACGCGGCTGATCGCCTGGTCCACGTCGAGGTTCCACAGCCGCACGGTGTCGGTGCCGCTGGAGACGCCGAGCATGTGGCTGGTGGGGCTGAAGGAGAGGAAGTTGCCCGTCTTGGCGTTGGGGCTCATCGCCTGGCCGATCGCGGAGGCGTCGGACGGGGCGGAGACGTTCCACAGCCGGACGGTGTTGTCGTTGCCGCCGCTGGCGAGATAGCGCCCGCCCTTGCTGAACGTCAGCGACACGACCGCCTCGGTGTGCCCGGTGAGCGGGGAGCCCAGCAGGCTCGCCGCGCGCCGGTCGGTGATGTCCCACAGCCGTACGGTGTCGTCGTCGCTGCCGCTGGCGAGCGTGTGGCCGTCCGGGGTGAAGTCGAGCGCGTTGACCGGCCCGGTGTGCCCGGTGAGCCGGGCCAGCGCCTTCGGATGGTCGGGCGCGGCCACGTCCCACAGCCGGACCGTGGAGTCCGCGCTGCCGCTGGCGAGCGTGCGGCCGTCCGGGCTGAAGTCCAGGGAGTTGATGTAGCCGGTGTGGCCGGTGACCGGTTCCCCGAGCGGCACGACCCGGGAGGGGTCGGCGACGTTCCACAGCCGGATCGTGCGGTCGTCGTAGGCGGTGGCCAGGGTGCGGCCGTCCGGGCTGAACGCCAGCGCGTCGGGGCCCATGAACCGGGTGCGCAGGGTGAGCGGCGGGCCGAGCGGGAGCGGCCGGGCCGGGTCGCCGATGTTCCACAGATGGACCTCGCGGCTGCCGGTCAGCACCGCGAGGGTGCGGCCGTCGGGGGAGAACACCAGGGAGCGCTGGCCGCCGTCGCCGGGCATGAAGGGCCTGTTCAGCAGGACGGGCCGGGCGGGCTTCGCCACGTTCCACAGCCGGACGCTGCCGTCGCGGGCCGCGGTGGCGAGCACCTTGCCGTCCGGCCGGAACGCCCCGCTGCGGCCGATCATGTCCGACGTCGGGATCGACCACAGCCGCACCTTGCTGTCGCCGCTGCCGGTTGCCAGGGTGCGGCCGTCGGGGCTGAAGCCCAGCGCGTACATCTCGCCGCTGGCGCCCGCGAGAGGCTCGCCGACCTGCGAGGGATACGCCGGATCGCTGACGTTCCACAGGCTCGCGGTGCTGTCCGCGCTGGCGGCGGCGAGCGTGTTGCCGTCGGGGTTGAAGGCCACCGACCAGATCGGGCCGGTGTGGCCGGTCAGCGGCGCGCCGAGCTGCCGGCCGCGGCGCGGGTCGGCCACGTCCCACAGCCGGATCGTGTCGTCCGCGCTGCCGCTGGCGAGCGTGCGGCCGTCCGGGCTGAAGGCGACCGAGTGCACCAGGTCGGTGTGGCCGGTGAGCGTGGCGAGCCGCTTCGGGCGGCCCGGCGCGGCCACGTCCCACAGCCGGATGGTGTCGTCGTCGCCCCCGGCCGCGAGGGTGTCGCCGTCCGGGCTGAACGCCACGGACCGTACGGCGGCGTCGGCCCCGGCGAGCGTGGCGAGCGGCTCGGGCCGGCGCGGATCGGCGAGGTTCCACAGCCGTACGGTGCGGTCCTCGCTGACGGAGGCGAGGGTGCGGCCGTCCGGGCTGAAGGCGACCAGGTAGATCGTGCCCTCGTGCCCGGTCAGCGGCGCGCCGATCGGCCGCGGCCGGCTCGGCCGGGTGACGTCCCACAGCCGGACCGTGCCGTCGTCGGAGGCGCTGGCGAGAGTGTGGCCGTCGGGGCTGAAGACCGCGCTGCTCACCCAGCTTCTGTGCCCGGTCAGCGGTTTGCCCAGCGGCCTGGGCCGGTCCCGGTCGCTGACGTCCCACAGCCGTACGGTCCGGTCGTAGCTGGCGGTCGCAAGGAGCCGTCCGTCAGGGCTGAAGGAGGTGAGGTAGACCGCGCCGGTGTGGCCGCGCAGGGGCGTGGCCAGCGGGGCGTTCACGATGGAGATCAGCCGGCTGGTGGTGTCCTCGTCGTCCGGGCGCAGCCGGTGCGCCACCAGGTCGAGCTGGGCGGACAGCGAGGGGTCGGTGTACTGGAAACGGTCCGCCTCGGCGAGCACCTGCGCGAACATCGCGTCGTTGCGCTGGTCCCAGGCGACCACCGCCGCGCCGACGGCCAGCATCGCCAGCGCGACCAGCGCCGCGACCGCGCTGCGCAGTATCCACACGGTGCGTCGGCGCAGCCGGACCGAGGCCGCCAGGAACTCCACCGCGCCCCGGGTGAGGAAGGTGTCCCCGGCCGACCGGGCCCAGCCGCGCGCCTGCTCCAGCCGGGAGCCCCGGTACAGCAGCGACGAGTCGCGGTTCGAGGCTTCCCAGGATCGGCCGTCCTCCTCCAGGCGCTGGCGCAGCAGGTTGCCCTGCCGGTCCTCGTCGATCCAGTCCCGCAGCCGGGGCCAGGCGTGCAGCAGCGCCTCGTGGGTGATCTCCACGGTCTCCGCGTCCAGCGTGACCAGCCGGGCGCGCACCAGCGCCTCGAGGGACTCCTCGGTCTTGCCCGGGTTCGTGGACTCGGCCGCGAGCTGGCGTCGGGTCCCGCGGCGCCGGGTCGTCTGGGTGTCCTCGCCGAGCCGGACCAGCCGGAGCAGCAGCAGCCGTGCGGCCGTGCGGGCCGCCGGGTCGAGGCCGGACCAGGCGCGTTCGGCGGTGGCGGCGACGGCGCCCTGGATGCCGCCGGCCGCGCGGTATCCGGCCACCGTCAGCCGGCCGCCCTTGCGCCGCTGCCAGGTGGCGAGCAGCGCGTGCGACAGCAGGGGCAGCGCGCCCGCGTCGTGCTCCCCCACAGCCCTGAAGGCGTGGGAGGTGCCCCCGACGCGCGGCCCGTCCGCGCTGACCTCCCGCACGATCAGCTCGGCCAGGCCCGGCTCCAGCTCCAGCCCGACCGCCTTGGCCGGTCCGGTGACCGCCTCCCGCAGCTCCGTCGTGGTCAGCGGACCGAGCACCATGTGCCGGTGCTGGAGGGCGTCGGCCAGCTCCGGGTGGGCGAGGCACCGCTCGTAGAAGTCGGCGCGGATGCCGAGGACGACCAGGACGGGCGGTGGGTCGCCGGGGTCGGCGGGGGTGCAGGCGGCCTGGAGCAGTTGGACGAAGGTGCGGCGGTCGGACTCGTCCGGGCAGAGGGTGAAGATCTCCTCGAACTGGTCGACGATCAGGACCGCGGGGGCGGTGCCCGGGGCCTCGCGGCGGGCCCATGCGCCGACGGCCTCGCGGGCCGCGCGCACGAAGCCGGCACAGGGCTCGCGGGCGTCGGCGTCGTCGGGCCCCAGCGCGGTGCCGTCCCGGTCGTGCGTGTCCTCGGGCCGGTCGGGGCCCGCCGAGGTGACGACGTCGGAGAGTTCCGGTATCCGCCGGACCAGCTCGGCCAGCGGATCCCCGCCCGGCACGAGCTGCACGACCGAGCCGGACCCGGCGCTCTCACCGCCCAGCGCGCCGTCCCGCAGCGCGGGCACCAGACCGGCGTTCAGCAGGGAGGACTTCCCGGCGCCCGAGGCGCCCACCAGCATGACCAGGCCGCCGCTCTTCTCCACCGCGCGCAGCTGGGCGACCAGGGACCCGGTGCTGCGCTCCCGGCCGAAGAACCACCGGGCGTGCTCCTGCCGGTAGGAGGCCAGTCCCCGGTACGGGCACACACCGCCGGACAGCGCGGTGTCCTCGACCGGAGCCTGCTCCTCCTCTTCCCCGGCCGTCGCCCGCTCCCACAGCCGCTGCCACTGCCCGAGGTCGTAGAGCCCGGCGGACACGGGGGCCGGCCGCTCGCGTCGGGCCTGGGGGATCAGTACGTGCAGGACGGCGGACAGGGCGGCGAACTGGGCGGGTACGTTCCGGGCCCGGCGCCAGTCGCTGATGCGCTGTGCGGAGACCCGTACGGGACGCCCCCGCTCGTCGACCCGATGGAGCCGGACGACCGCCTCGGCCACGCTCTTCAGGGGCGGATTCCCGGCCTCCTTGTAGAGCAGAGCGAGCCGTTCCGCGAAGGCTGTGCGCGCCGACGAGTCGGAACTCAAGGCCTGCACTCCTTTGCTCAGCCGCACTTGGGCATCCGGACCGGAAAACTCACCTTATACGGCTGACCTGCGGTTAATGGGGTCTCCGGAGGCCGGAACCTCCTCGTCGGCACCGTCGGCTGGCAGGATCACGACGCACATGCGCAGCTCTCGCGCGTCGCTCAGGCAGGCCACCAGCCAGGAGCTCGGAGACACCACTCATGGCGCCGAACGTTCTCGGACACCTTTCACCGGATCAACTTCCGCAAGCGCCGAAAGCGCGTCGCGCCGTCCAAGTCCTGCTCGATCCGCTCTGACCCGTCGGCCATCCGGCCGGCAGGTCATGGATCGACGCCGCCCCGCCGTTCGGCACCGGTCCCCACGAGGGGAGGGACCGGTGCCGGACGATGCGGTCAGGAGCCCTGCCGGGGAGTCCGCTTCAGCTCGCGGGTGATCTCCCACGCGTCGGCCACCGGACCCATGTGCGCCAGCTTGTCGGGGTTGAGCACGGCGCGGATCGTCTGGATCCGCCCGTCGAGCACATCGAGCACCAGGGTCTGGAGCACCCTGCCGTCCCGGTCGCGGTACACGGCGCCGGGCTGGCCGTTGATCTCGTGCCGCTCGAACGACACCTCGACCCGGGCCAGCCGCGGGACGACGGAGGCCAGCAGCCGGGCCACGTTCTCCGCGCCGACGACCGCCCTGGCCAGCTGCGGGGCCTTGCCGCCGCCGTCCCCGACGAGCTGCGCGTCGGCGGCCAGCAGATTCCGCAGAGCGCCCACGTCACCGTCCTTCAGCGCCTCGAAGAAGCGGCTCGCGAGCTCCTGGCGCTCCTGCCGGTCGGCCGCGAACCGGGGTCTGCCGGCCGCCATGTGCCGCCGCGCGCGGACCACCAGTTGACGGCACGCCGGCTCCGACCGGTCCACCGCCGCGGCGATCTCGTCGAACCCGAAGCCGAACACCTCCCGCAGCACGAACACCGCCCGCTCCAGCGGACTGAGCCGCTCCAGCAGCAGCAGCGCGGCCATCGACACCGAGTCCGCCAGCTCCACCGCCCGCGCCGGATCCTCGTACGGGTCGCTCAGCAGCGGCTCCGGGAACCACGGCCCGGTGTACTCCTCCCGCCGCACCCGCGCGGAACGCAGCACGTCGATCGAGATCCGCGTGACCGTGGCCGACAGATACGCCTTGGCCGAGGCGGGCCGGGTCGAGGAGCCGTCGTAGCGCAGCCAGGCCTCCTGCACCGCGTCCTCGGCCTCGGCCACGCTGCCCAGGATCCGGTAGGCGATCGAGAACAGCAGCGGCCGCAGCGCCTCGAACTCCTCGACCTTGCTCATGGCATCCCCCTGATGTCGCTGATGTCGCTGGTGTCCCGGCCGGTCAGTGGAACTGGCCGACCTCATAGGCGCCGGCCGGCTGGCGGGTCATGACGTTCAGCCGGTTCGCCAGGTTCATGAACGAGATCAGCAACAGCAGCGCGCCCAGTTGTTCCTCGTCGTAGTGCCGGGCGGCACGCTCCCACACCGCGTCGGAGACCCCGCCCGCCCCGTCCGCGACCCGGGTCCCGGCCTCCGCCAGCTCCAGCGCGGCCCGCTCCGCCTCGGTGTAGACCGTGGCCTCCCGCCAGGCGGCGACCAGGTGCAGCCGTACCGCGCTCTCCCCGGCCGCGGCGGCCTCCTTGGTGTGCATGTCGATGCAGACCGCGCACCCGTTGATCTGGCTCACCCGCAGCGACACCAGCTCCTGGGTCGCGGCCGGCAGCGCCGAGTCCTTGACGACCCTGCCCGCCGCCATGACGTGCTTGAGGGCCTTGCCGGTGACCGGGTCGGCGAAGAAGTTCAGACGCGCGTCCATGGGTGCTCCCTTGGCTGTCGTAGTGGCTACACCCACGGGACGAGATGGACCGAGCCCCTGTGACATGGGCGGATGTGACCTGCGTCTCCTTGCCGTCTGCTCGCCGGAAGGCCGAGGTGGGGCGGCTTTCGGACCTTGACGAGCAGGAATCCGGCAAAGCTGTGATGGTGGTGGGGGGAGCGAATCCCCGATCGCGCAGGGCGGTGAGCGTGGTGGTGGTGAGCGATGAAATCCCCGACGAATCGACCGCCGACCACGTCGATCCGCTGGGCGACCCGTACCTGCGGACCCGGTTCGCACTGCCGGCCAGGCCCGGCACCTTCCTCCGGCGCGAGCGCCTGATCGAGCACCTCGACCAGGCCCTGCGGACTCCGCTGACGATGGTCAACGGCGCCGCCGGAGCCGGCAAGACCCTGCTGGTCGCCGACTGGGCGGCCGGCATCGGACAGCCGGTCGCCTGGCTCACGCTCGACCCGGCCCTGAAGAACCCCGGCATGTTCTGGGCCCATCTCCTCCAAGCCCTGCGCACCCGCGGGGTGCCGGTCGCCGACGACATCCGCTGCCCCGCGACCGGCGTGAGCCGCACCCTGCTGACCCGGCTCGCCGCCCAACTCGGCGACAGCGGCCGCGATGTGACCGTGGTGCTCGACGAGTACGACCGCGTCAGCTCACCGGAGCTCTCGGAGCAACTGGAGTTCGTGCTGCACCACGCCGGGCCCGGGCTGCGCCTGGTCATCGTCACCCGCACCGAGCCGCTGCTGCCGCTGCACCGCTACCGCGCCGCCGGCACGATGACCGAGATCCGCAACGCCGAGCTGGCGTTCACGCCCGAGGAGACCGTCGCCCTGCTGGAACTGCACGGGCTGCGCCTGCCCGTCCACGCGGCGGACGCCCTCGTGGGCCGCACCCGGGGCTGGGCCGCGGGCCTCAGGCTGTGCGCCCTGGCCGCCGGGCAGCAGCCGGACCCGGAGGGCTATCTGAAGGAGTTCGAGGCCGGGCACAGCACGGTCGCCGACTTCCTGCTGGCGGAGGTGCTCAAACGGCAGCCGCCCCCCACCCAGGACCTCCTGCTGCGGGTCAGCGTCCTGGAGCGCTTCTGCGTCGGGCTGGCCAACGAGTTGACCGGGCGCACCGACGCCGAGCCCATCCTCGCCGGGCTGCACCGCGAGAACGCCTTCGTCGAGGACCTGGGGCACACCTGGTACCGGCTGCACCCGCTGTTCCGGGAGATCCTCCGGGCCCATCTGCGCGAGCGCCTGGCGGACCTGGAACCGGAGCTGCACCTGCGGGCCGCGCGCTGGCTGGGCCGCTCCGGGCTGCTGCCGGAGGTGCTGGCCCACGGCGCGGCGGCGGGCGAGTGGGACTTCACCGCCGGCGCCCTCGTCGACGACCTGGCGATCGGTCAGCTCTTCACAGGGCTGCGCTCCGACGAACTGACGGAGCTGTTCTCCGGTATGGGCCCCGGGACCACCAGCCCCGCTGCTGACCTCGTGCGCGCGGCACGCGACCTGTCCCAGTGCGATCTGGACCAGGCATTGGCCCATCTCCAGCACGCCGAGGAGCAACTGGCCGCCGACGACTCACGCCCCGCCGCCGCCCAGCTGAGCTGCGCCTTGCTGCAGGCCCTGGCGGCCCGCCTCGCCGGCTCCCCCCGCCGCGCGGAACAGGCCGTACGGACCGCCCGTGAGCTGGAGGGGGAGGTCCCCGCCCAGCTGCTGGACAAGCACCCGGAGCTGCCCGCGCTGCTGCTGACCCACCTGGGCTCGACACGGCTGTGGGCCGGGCGCTTCGACGCGGCACGGGACGCCCTCGGCACCGTCGCCGACACCACCGCGGGCGCCGCGACGGCCCTGCCGAGGGAGGAGTCCCTGGAGCATCTCGCGCTCATCGACTACCTCGACGGCTGGCCGACCCGGGCGGAACGCAAGGCCGTCGCCGCGCTGACCGAGACCGAACGGTTCAGTCTGCCGCAGGCGTCGGCCTCCGCCCTCGGACGCCTGGTCCTGGCCGCCGTCGCCGTGGACCGGGGCGAGCTGACCGAGGCCGAGGAACTCCTCGACCAGGCCGGCGGATGCGAGGACCGCGACCCGGTCACGGCCGCGGGCCGCTCCATCGCCACCGCCCACCTGCTGCTGGCCCGGGGCAAGGCGCGCGCCGCCCTCACGGCCGCCGAGGCCGCCGTGACCGCGGACGTCGCCTCCCCCTGGGAGCGCAGCCACGCCGCGCTGGTCGCCTCGGCCGCCCATCTGGCCGAGGGCCGCCCGCGCGAGGCCGCCGAGGTCCTTGAGCCGGTCGCCGACCGGCAGCCCACCTGCGCGGTGGGCGCGGCGCGGGCCCACCTCGCGGCGGGCGACCCGGCAACGGCCCTCGAACTGCTCGACGTCGTCGGCACCGAGGAGCGCACCGGCCCCACGCTGCTCGTGCGGGCCACGCTGCTGCGGGCAGAGGCCGCGAACACGGCCGGCGACGCCGCGACCGTGCGCAGGCTGCTGGCCCGGGCGCTGACGGAGGCCCGGCGCGAGCGGCTGCGGCTGCCCTTCCTGGAGGCGGGGGCGTGGGTCGGGCCGTACCTGGCCGCCGCGCCGCTGCGCGGGCTCGCGGCGGGCTGGCTCATGCCGGGGGCTGCCGTCGACGAACCGGCACCGCTGCTCGTGGAGCACCTGAGCGGGCGGGAGCGCGACGTGCTCCAGCGGCTCGCCCAGATGATGTCGACCGAGGACATCGCCGCCGATCTGTACGTCTCCGTGAACACGGTGAAGACCCACCTCAAGAGCGTCTACCGGAAGCTGGCGGTCAACCGCCGGAGCGACGCCGTACGCCGAGCCCGCGAGCTGCACCTGCTGTGACGCACGTGCGCCGACCCCGAGAGGCGGCCATGTCCCGACCCGACTTGCCCACGGCGCGCGAGCGCCGGGCGCAGCATCGAGTGCACGCCGACTACACCGGTGGCGTCTACGGCTCCATGCTCGCCGCCTCCGTGATCATCGGCGCCGGCGCCCTCGGGGACTACTCCCGGGCGGAGCTGGTCGCGCTGTTGCTGGTGACCGGACTGGTCTTCTGGGTTGCGCATGTGCACGCCCAGCTGTTCGGCGCCCGCCTGGCACAGCACCCCCTGAACCGGCGAACGGTGCTGCACGTGTGCCGCGACGAGTGGCCGATCGTGAAGGCGGCCGTCCCGCCGGCCGTGGCGGTGGCCGTCAGTCCGCTGCTGGGGCTGGACGTGTCGGGGGCGGCGTGGCTCGCCCTGTCGGTGGCGGTCGCCGGACAGGTCGGCTGGTCGCTGGCCGCGGCCCGCCGGGCGGGCGCCTCCTGGCCGCTGATGGCCGTCACCGCCTCGGTCAATCTGCTGCTCGGTCTGCTCATCATCGTGTTCAAGCTCGTCGTGACGCACTGACGCCCTCGTCGGAGGTGGGTCACCTGCACCGGGTGAGGTGGCGACCCCCGCCGCGGCGGGACCATGGCGGGGCCAGGTCTGCCAGCGGCTGTCGGCGGGAGGCAGCACATGCGCTACGAGATCCGCGTCGAAGGACATGTTTCGAAGACCCTGGCCAAGGTCTTTCCGGAACTGGATCACGTGGTCATGTCCGGACAGACCGTACTGTTCGGACCCGTCATCGACGACGCCCACCTCTACGGCCTGCTGGCCCGCTGCCAGTCGCTGGGGCTGCGGGTACTGGAGATGCGTCAGTTGCCCGACTGAGCCGCCCGCACCGGACCGCCGACCCGACACCGAACCGCCGACCCGACACCGAACCGCCGACCCGACACCGAACCGCCGACCCGACACCGAACCGCCGACCCGACGCCGAAGCGCCGGACCGGCGGTTGCCTTTTGCCTCCTCAGAGGTCCTTCGCCTGTACCCGTCCCGACCGGGCGGCCACGCGCAGCGCCTCGAAGTCCCGCTCGTTCTGATCGGCGTAGGCCTGTGCGAAGTCGGTCAGCGCACGGTCGAAGCGGTCGCTGCCGCCCAGGTACGCGGAGATGGCGACGGGGTCGCCGGAGCGGGCGTGGGCGCGCGCGAGGCTGTCGCCGCAGACCTTGCCGAACATCCGCAGCAGGTTGGGGTTCCAGGTCTCCGGCCGGGCGATGCCCTTCCAGTCCCGCAGCTGACGTACGTAGAAGTCCCGGTCGCCGCCGTCGAGACCGCTGACGATGTGGGTCCAGCCCAGGAAGATGTCGCTGGTCGTCTGGATCAGCCGCTGCCCCGTCACCACGCGGCGGCCCTGGTTGTCGAAGCGCACGCTGCCGTCGGTGTGCGCGGCCAGGACCGACTCCGTGGCCTCCTTGGCCTGGAGCAGCAGGGGATCGTCGTCGTCCCGGCCCAGCAGCAGGATGATCCAGCAGCGGGTGCCGACGCTGCCGACCCCCACCACCTTCCGGGCGATGTCCACCAGGTGGTAGTGGCTCAGCAGGTGCCGGCGCTCGGAGGACAGGGTCTTCACGTACTCCTCGAAGACGGTCTGGAGCTCCTTCGCCTCGTCGCCCGCGCCGGAGCCCGCCACCAGGTCCCGGAGCGGGATGATCAGCGGGGGATCCGCGGCGATCCGCAGGCCCTCGCCGGTGACATGGGTGAGCTTCTCGAAGGCCTGGACATAGGTGCGGGTCCGTGCCTTGGCGGTGGCCTGGGCCGTGCGGCGCCTGGCCTCCTTGCTCATCGAGGACGCCATCAGCTCACGCATGCTGTCGGCGTCGTCCTGCGCGTACCAGATGTCCAGGGTCCGCATCCCGGCGAACTCCCGCATCCGGGTCCGGTACGCCCGCAGGCACTCCCGTACGGCCGCGTTCTGCTCCGCGGTGGAGAACCCGTTCGCGCGGCCCGCGATCACGAAGCTGGCCGCCAGCCGCTTGACGTCCCACTCGAACGGGCCGGGGAACGTCTCGTCGAAGTCGTTGATGTCGAAGACCAGATGGCGCTCGGGGGAGGCCAGCAGCCGGAAGTTCAGCAGATGGGCGTCTCCGCACAGCTGCACGGTGAGGTCCGTGTGCGGCATCCGGCCCAGGTCCATCGCCATGATGGCCGCGGCGCCCCGGTAGAAGCGGAACGGCGACTCCAGCATCCGGCCGTAGCGGATCGGGACCAGCTCCGGTACCCGCTGGGCCGACTGGCGCTCGATGACCTCGATCGGGTCGGTCCGGTCCCCTCCGTCGTACCGGCCGTGGCCGGAACGCGAGACGCGCCCACGGGCGCTTCTGCCGTAGGCCGCCCGCTGGCCGGGCGACAGCGAGGCCGCGAACGCACTCGGTATCGACATGTCTCACCCTCCACCTCCGGGCGACCGCCGCGCCCCTTCCGCGCGGAACCGGCAGCCCCATCCACCCCACCTCAGCGCCGGCGCCCCGTCCGCGGATCACCCGTGAGGGGTGACCCGGCCCGCCGGGGCGGGCGTGACGCTGGCCCGGTGAGGGTGCCGCACACCGGTCCGTCGGTGGTCCGGTGGCCGTCGGCCGCATCACGCGAGGAGGAGCAATGACCGTGCCGCATGGTCCGGGGCCGGACACCGGACCCGATCCTCTGACCGACGGAACGGGCCCCGCCGCCGATCAGGACGCCGAGCGGCTGCTCGCCGACCTCGGCGGTTCGTGGCTGTGGCTGCTGGGGTCGGCGGTGGCCGCGCTGGTGCCGGGCATCCTCGCCCTGGCCTGGCCGGACGCCAGCCTGCACGTCCTGGCCGTGATCATCGGGCTGTATCTGCTGGTGACGGGCGCCTTCCGGTTCGTCTCGTCCTTCGCCCGGGAACAGGGCGACCGCCATCTGGGGCTGCTCGCCGCGGCCCTGTACGTCCTGGCGGGGGTGCTGTGTCTGCGCAACCCGCTCCAGACGATCGCCGCGCTCTCCCTGATCGTGGGTGCCGTCTGGGTCGTGACGGGCATGCTGACCGCCTGGACGGCCCTGGCGGCCAAGGGCCTGCCGCACCGCGGGTTCGTCCTCGTCGCCGGACTGCTCGGTGTCGTCGCGGGCATCGTGGTGCTGGCCACCCCCAACCAGTCCGCCGTCGTCCTGACCAGGCTGGTCGGCCTGTGGCTCGTGCTGCTCGGGCTGACCGAGCTGGGGCTCGCCCTCGCCTGGCGGTCGGCACTGCACCGGGCAGGCTTCACCCGCCCAGGGTGAGGCCGTTCCTGTTGAGCATGGGCACGCTGAAAGCGGCGGGGACGGCAGCCGAGTACCCCGCTCGGACGGAGGCAGACGATGAGCACACACACGTACCTCGCCTACGACTATCCGCTGTTGAGCATGTTCTGGACGCTCCTGTGGTTCTTCCTGTGGATCATGTGGTTCGTCCTGCTCTTCCGGATCATCGGCGACATCTTCCGCGACGACAGCCTGAGTGGCTGGGGCAAGACCGGCTGGCTGGTCTTCTGCATCGTGCTGCCGTTCCTCGGCGTGTTCGTGTACCTCATCGCCCGCGGCAAGTCGATGGGCCAGCGCGAGATCGAGCATGCCCAGAAGCAGCAGCGGGTGTTCGACGACTACGTCCGCGACCGGGCCGGTGAGGCCAAGAAGCCGAGCAGCGCCGAAGAGCTCGCCAAGCTTTCCGAGATGCGCTCCCACGGCGACATCACCGACGACGAGTTCCGCCGTGCCAAGGAGCTCGTCCTGAGCGGCGCCGGATCCTCGGCCCGCAGCGACTCCGCCACTCCGTCCTGACGCAACACCCGTACGAGCACGCAGAAGGAAGCGAGGTACAACCATGGCCGCCATGCAGACCAATCAGGCGCACGAGACCAAGTACGCCTGGGCCGGGGGCCTGACGGTCTTCGCCGCCGTCATGCTCACCATCGCCGGACTCATCGCCGTCTTCCGCGGCATCATGGGGATCGCCGAGGACGACGTCTTCGTCACCACTCGCAACTACGTCTTCGAGTTCGACCTCACCGGCTGGGGCTGGGTCCATCTCATCCTGGGCGCGGTCGCCGTGATCATCGGCATCGGCCTGTTCCAGCCGGCGATGTGGGCCCGGATCGGTGGTGTGGCCATCGCAGGTCTGATCATCATCGCCAACTTCCTCTCGCTGCCGTACTACCCGGTGTGGTCGGTCGTGATGATCGCGATGTCCGGCTTCATCATCTGGGCACTGTGCGTCGCACGGAAGGAAGACTTCCGCTAGTCCCGTCGCCGAACGCGCCCCGCGGCGGCAGGCGGGCCGGCACACACGCGAGTGCGGGGAGCACGGCGGAGATCCGCTGATGCAGGCCGTCCGGGTCTCCGTCCGCCCACCGTAGGAGGGGCTCGTGAACCAGTACCCACCCATCGCGGACCACGGCATGGTCGGCGATCTCCAGACCACCGCCCTCGTGTCCTCCGAAGGCACCGTCGACTGGTGGTGCACCCCCCGCTTCGACTCGCCCAGCCTGTTCGCCTCGCTGCTGGACAGCGAGCGCGGCGGGCACTGCCGGCTGGCGGTGGAGCTGCCCGACGACGGGATGAGCGTGCGCCAGCTGTATCTGTCCGACACCGCCATCCTGGTCACCCGGTTCATGGCGCCGGGCGGCGTCGGCGAGGTGGCCGACTTCATGCCGCCCGTCGAGTCGCCCGCCGCCACGGACCGGCACACCCTGATCCGGCTCATCCGGGTCGTGCGCGGCAGCCTGCCGTTCGCGCTCGACTGCCGCCCGCGCTTCGACTACGGACGGGCCCCGCACACCCTCAACCGGCCCGACGACCACCGGGCCGTGCTGCGCGGACCCGGCACCGACCTGCATGTGCAGACCAGCGGTGACATCGCCCTGAACGCCGACGGGGACGACGTCACCGCCCGCTTCACGCTCTCGGCCGGGCAGATCGCGGCGGTGGTGCTGACCAGCACGGCCGACGGCGCCGCCGCGCCGCCCCCGCCGTCCCTGGACGGCATGATCGGGCAGCTGGAGCACTGCCGGGCCTTCTGGCTGTCGTGGCTGCGGTCCTGCACCTACCGGGGACGCTGGCAGGACATGGTGAACCGGTCCGCCATCACCCTCAAGCTCCTCACCTACGCGCCCACCGGGGCCCCCGTCGCGGCGGCCACCATGGGCCTGCCCGAGCAGGTCGGCGGCGAGCGCAACTGGGACTACCGCTACACCTGGGTCCGCGACGCCTCGCTGTCGGTTCGCGCGCTGATCGACCTGGGCTTCCAGGACGAGGCGTACGCCTTCCGGCGCTGGCTGCGCGACCGCATCGAGGCCGGCGCCGCCGGCTCGGGGGATCCCCTGCAGATCATGTACCGCGTTGACGGCGACCCGCTGCTGACCGAGGAGATCCTCGACCACCTGGAGGGCTACCAGGGTTCACGGCCCGTCCGGGCCGGCAACGCCGCCGCCGACCAACTCCAGCTCGACATCTACGGCGAGGCCGCCGACGCCCTGATCGTCGGCCGGGACATCGGCGCGCTCCGCGGCTGGAAGACGCTGAGCGGCGTGCTGGACTGGCTGTCCGACAACTGGGACCGGCCCGACGAGGGCATCTGGGAGACCCGCGGCGGACGGCAGAACTTCACCTACAGCCGGCTGATGACCTGGGTCGCGTTCGACCGCGGCATCCGAGCCGCCGTCTACAGCTCCCGCCCCGCCGACACCGAGCGCTGGACCCGGGCCCGTGACGCGGTGTTCCGGCAGATCGTCGAGCGGGGCTGGCACGACAAACGGCAGGCGTTCGTCCAGCACTTCGACACCGACGTCCTGGACGCCTCGCTGCTGCTGATGCCCCGGGTCGGCTTCGTCTCGGCGCACGATCCGGACTGGCTCAGCACCCTCGACGCCATGGAGGACGAACTCGTCAGCGACAGCCTGGTCTACCGCTACGACCCGGCGGCCTCCCCGGACGGCCTGCGCGGTTCCGAGGGCACCTTCAACCTGTGCAGCTTCTTCTACGTCGAGGCCCTCGCCCGCAGCGGCCGGCTGGCCAAGGCCCGGTACGCCTTCGACAAGATGCTGACGTACGCCAACCATGTCGGCCTGTTCGCCGAGGAGATCGGCCCCTCCGGCGAGCAACTCGGCAACTTCCCGCAGGCGTTCACCCACCTCGCGCTGGTCACCGCGGCGATGGCGCTCGACGAGGAACTCGGCAGGGCGGGCACCGACCCGCGAGCGGCCGACCACCTCGACCACCTGCACGTCACCGTCCAGGGCCTGGTCACCCGCCGCGGCTCCAGAAGCTGAGATGCACCCGCCCGTCACTGCCGGGGCTGCTGAGTCCCCTGGCCCTTCGGCTCGTCCGTGCCCGGCGGGACCGTCTCGCCCGGGATCACCCGGGGCGTGGCCGGGTCGTCCTCGTCCTTCATCGCCCTGGCCTCGGCCTTGAGGATGCGTGCCGACTTGCCTGCCGAACGGGTCAGTTCGGGCAGCTTCTTCGCGCACAGGACGGCTATGACGACGATGAGGATGACGGCGAGTTCGCTCAGTCCGAACATGGGGTCCTGTCCTCCAGGTGAGCAGGGACGCTGGGGTGCCGCGGGGGCCGGGTCCGGTCAGACGTTGACGCCGAAGTCCGCGGCGATCCCGGCCAGGCCCGAAGCGTAGCCCTGGCCGACCGCGCGGAACTTCCACTCGGCACCGCTCCGGTACAGCTCGCCGAAGACCATCGCCGTCTCGGTCGAGGCGTCCTCGGACAGGTCGTAGCGGGCGAGCTCGGCGCCGCCGGCCTGGTTGACGACCCGGATGAACGCGTTGCGGACCTGACCGAAGCTCTGACCGCGGTTCTCGGCGTCATGGATGGAGACCGGGAACACGATCCGCTCCACGTCGGCAGGTACGGCCGCCAGATCGACCTTGACGGCCTCGTCGTCGCCCTCGCCCTCCCCGGTGAGGTTGTCGCCGGTGTGCTCGACCGAACCGTCCGGGCTGGTGAGGTTGTTGTAGAAGACGAAATGCCGGTCGGAGGGGACCTTGCCGGCGGCGTCGAGCAGCAGGGCGGAGGCGTCGAGGTCGTAGTCGGTGCCGGTGGTGGTGCGCACGTCCCAGCCCAGTCCGACCAGGACGGCCGTGAGGCCCGGCGCCTCCTTGCTGAGCGAGACGTTGCCGCCCTTGGACAGGGAAACTCCCACTGGTGCACTCCTCTTGCGTCGGATGATGGCGTTGCCGTACCCCTGAAATCTACATCACTGTAGAAATCAGGGAAGGGCGTCCGTGCCGGGCGGCCTCTGCTTTCCTTACGATGTACGGCCCGATGTATCGCACATGACGTGCATGTCAGCGGAAGGGAGACAGGGCATGGCGGATCACCGGCAGGGATCCCGGCGCCGGGGGCAGGGCGAGCTGGAGGCCCTGATCCTGTCGGCGCTGGCGGAGGCGGACGGCCCGGCGACGGCCGGCTGGGTCCAGGAGCGCCTCGGCGGGGACCTCGCCTATACGACGGTGATCACGATCCTGACCCGGCTGCTGGCCAAGGGCGCGGTGACCCGGGAGCGGGCCGGCCGGTCCTTCGCGTGGACGCCGGCCTCGGACCAGGCGGGTCTCGCCGCGCACCGGATGCGCAGGGTGCTGGACGCCGAGAGCGACCGGGAGGCGGTGCTGGCCAGCTTCGTCACGGGCCTCGGACCGGACGACGAGCGGCTGCTGCGCGAACTGCTGGGGCAGACCGGCGTGGCCGAGCACGGCGGCGCGGGTCGGTCCCGGGGCGAAGGGGAAGACTGACGCCTCATGGGGGTCTTCGTCTTTCTGCCGCTCGTCCTGCCGCTCTCGGCATGGCCGATCGCGCGCCTGGCCGAGCAGCATCTGCATCCCCGCACTGCCACCCGGCTGCTCACCGCGGTCGCCGCGGTCATGGCGACGTGCAGCACCGTGTGCCTGGGCCTGGCCATGGTGGTCGGCACCGCCCAACTGCCCGGCAACCCGCTGCCCGACGGCTGGTCGGACCCCGAGGTGCGGGCGGCCGTGCCCTACGACGAGATCGTCGGCAAGGCGGCGATCCCGGCCCTGTGCGCGGTGCTCGTGGCCTGCGCCAGGACCCTGTGGCGGCACGCCCGGGTACGCCGCCACGCCCACCGGGCGCTGACCGGGCTGCCGGGCACCGGTGTGGCCGTACTGCCCGACGCGCTGCCGTACGCGTACGCCCTGCCCGGCGGGCGACGCGATCGCGTGGTGGTGACCACCGGTCTGCTGGACCACCTCCAACCCGCCGAGCGCCGGGCGCTGTTCGCCCATGAGCGGGCCCATCTGACCGAGCGCCACCACCGCTTCCTGCTCGCCGTGCAACTGGCCGCCCGCGCCAACCCGTTCCTGCGCCCGCTGCGCACGGCGGTGTCGTACACGGCGGAACGCTGGGCGGACGAGGCGGCCGCCCAGGCGGTCGGCAGCCGCCGGACGGTGGCGCACGCGATCGGCAGGGCGGCCCTGGTGTCCCGGGGCGCGCCGGTCGCGACGCTGGCCGGTTTCGCGGCGCCGGGGCCCGTGCCCCGCCGGGTCGCCGCGCTGCTCGGGCCGGCCCCGGTGGTGCGCCGCTGGCCGTCGCTGTTCACCTCGGTGGGGCTGGCGGCGTGGTGCGCGGCCGCGGGGACGGCCGTATCGGCGATGTCGTCGGCGAACTCGGCGGTGACGATGGTCCTCATCCTGCACGCGGCCACGCCCCTGTGACCCAGGACCCGATCGGCCGGTCCGGGCAACGCAAGTGAGGGAATTCGCCGTCTGTTCATGGGGGAGACGGCCGGGGCGAGGGGGAGGGACGCTGATGAGCGGACATGGGAAACGGCGGCGCATGTCGGCCGGTACCGGGACGGGCCCGGCACGGCTGACCCGGCGGGGCCGGATACTGGCCTGGAGCGCGGGGGTGACCTCGGTCGTCGTCCTCGGCGTGGCCGGCGTCGGCGCGTGGGTCTACCAGGACCTGAACGACAACATCAGGTCGGCCGACGTCGACGACCGGATCGGCGGTGACCGGCCGGTCAACCTCAGCCCCGGCTCGAAGAACATCCTCGTGGTGGGGTCCGACAGCCGTGACGGCGCCAACGCCAAGTACGGCAAGGACCTGACCACCATGCAGTCGGACACGCTGATGGTGCTGCACGTGCCGGCGAACCGTGAGTGGGCGACGGTCGTGTCGTTCCCCCGCGATTCCTGGGTGGGCATACCGGCCTGCGACAAGGGAGACGGCGGCACCTCCGCCCCGCACCACTTCAAGATCAACGAGGCGTTCGCGATCGGCGGCAGCGGTGGCGAGGTCGCCGGGGCGGCCGCCTGCTCCATCAAGACGGTCGAGGCCAACACGGGCCTGCGGATAGACCACTTCATGTCCGTCGACTTCCAGGGCTTCAAGGGCATGGTCGACGCCCTGGAGGGCATAGAGGTCTGCCCGAAGGAGGCCATCCACTCCGAGAAGGCCCGGCTCGACATGGAGCCCGGCTGCCAGACCGTCCGCGGCGAGCAGGCGCTCGGCTATGTCCGGGTCCGCTACGGCGTCGGGGACGGCTCCGACATCGGGCGCATCGGACGCCAGCAGGAGTTCATGGACGCCCTGGCCGCCAAGGCGAAGGACAAGCTCACCAGCCCGAAGGCCCTCTACGGCTTCCTCCAGTCCGGCACCAAGTCCCTGACCACGGACCCCGATCTGGCCGGCATCAAGCCGCTGTACGGACTCGCCTCGGAGCTCAAGGGCATCCCGAGCGACCGCCTGACCTTCCTCACGGTCCCCAACTACCCGCGCGAGGCGGACATAGCGACCGACAAGGCCAACGTCGTCTGGCAGTACCCGCAGGCCACCGACCTGTTCACCGACCTGGCCAAGGACAGGGAGGTCGACAAGAAACGGCTGGAGGCGGGCGCGAAGAACCCGCTGTACGCCTCCGCCGTGCGCGTCCAGGTCCTCAACGGCACCCCGGTCCAGGGCCTGGCCGGCACCGTCGCGGAGCAACTGCGCACGGCCGGCGTCACGGTCACGGGCACCGGCAACGCGCCCGCCCACGCGGGCGCCACCGAGGTCACCTACCCGCCCGGCCTGGAGAAGCAGGCGAAGGCGCTCGCGGCACGGCTGCCCGGGGTCAAGGCCGTGCAGGCGGCGGACGCCACGGCCGGGGTGGTCACCCTGGTCGTCGGCAAGGACCTCGACCCCGAACGCATCCGCTGACCGGCCCCCTCGTCGAGAGGGGCCGCTCAGGCGCCGGTCGGCTCAGAGGTCGAACTCGTGCGGCGGCAGGCCGAGGGCGTAGCACGCCTCGCGGACCACGGCCTGCTCGTCCTTGTCGAAGTCGCCGTCGGCGCCGCCGATGACGATGCCGATCTGGATGACGGCACGCGCCTCGGCGGGCTTCTTCTTCGCCTTGGCGACCTCCTGCATCACGCTCACCTTGCCGAAGTCGAAGTCGGTGGTGAGCCGGTCGAGGTTCTCCTCGAAGCGGCGGCGCAGATCGTCGGCGGGGAAGTTCTGCAACACCTCGTTGCCGGCGATCAGCTGGGCCACGCGCTGCCGCTCGGAGGGGTCGACGGTGCCGTCCGCGGCGGCGACGAGCGCGCACATGGCCATGCTCGCGTCGCGGAAGGCACCGCTCTTCAGGTCGTTCTTCTTCGCCACCAGCTGGGTCTGCATCGTCGATGCGGACTCCTTGATGCGGTCCCACAGGGCCATGAGAACTCCATACGATCGATAGCTTCTACAGCACTGTAGAAGCTATCAGGTGCGGGCTCGGCGGGATCAGCCCTCCTCGTCCTCCTCCTCGCCCTCGAAGAAGTCCCCGACCTCGTCCACGACCTCGGCCGCGACCATGCCGCCGACCACACCGACCGCGAGCCCGGCAGCACCCGCGGCGACGGCGGTGCCGACGCCGGGCCCGGAGCGGTGCCCGTCGTGATGGTGGCCGTGGTGGCCGTGGTGGTCGTCGTGTCCGTGGCCGTACGCGGCGTGCGATCCGTGCGGCGCCCGGTGCTCCACCAGCCGCTCGATCCAGCCCTCGACCTCGGCGTTCCAGTCGCGGGAGTCGTGGTGGCCGACGGTGAAACTGGTCAGCGCGTCGTGGCCCCCGGAGAACAGCCCGCCGCGCTTGTCGGCCTCCAGGACCACCTCGACCCCGGCCGGGCCGGCGAGGAAGGTCACCTCGATCTCGTTCACCTGGTGCGCGTACCGCGGCGACGGGGTGATCTCGATCTCCTGGTAGAAGGGCAGCCGCTGCCCGGTGCCGCCGATGCGGCCGTACTCCAGGTCGGCGGAGCGGAAGCCGAACCCGAGCTGCCCGAGGGCCTCCAGGACCGCCTCCTGCACGGGCAGCGGGCCGACGGCCAGCCGGTCGAGGTCGCCCTTGTCCTTCGCGCCCGCCACCGACAGCTCGGTGCGCACACCGAGGACGACGCCCAGCGCCTGGCCGTACAGCTCCGTGACCGGCGTCTCCCAGGGCAGCGTCACGCTGAACGGCACGGAGTGCTCCTCGCCCTCGGCGAGCCGGAACCCGCCCCCGACGGCGAACCGCTCGAAGGTGACGGCGCCCTCGCTCTCGCCCTCCTCGTGCTCGGCCTCGACCCGGGCCACCAGTTCCAGGGTGATCGACTCGATCTCGAAGTCGGCGCCGCCGCCCCTGAGTCGGACCTGGCCGGTGAGCGCGCCGCCGGGCAGCGCGGGACCGGGATCGAGGACCGTGTCCACCGTGGGGCCGCCCACGCCGAGCGAGCCGAGCAGTCGTTTGAACACCATCGTGGCGTTCACTCCTTCACGTGCGTACGTGCGTGTCCGTGGGAACAACCGGGGATTCCGAGCCGTTCTCTACAAGCGAGTAGAAGAATAGGATGGCCAGAGCCGCCGGAACCGGTGTCCCGGCCCGCGCTGCGGGAAAGTCCGAAAACGGTCGATGCCTTCCGGCCCACGGGGACGGACGTCGGCCCTCCGGCCCACCGAAGACAGAAGGAGACACGAGCCGCCGATGGGTGAGCCTCCCAGTACCAGCCGTGCCGATTCCCGCCCGCACGAGGGAAGGGGGGCGGCACGGTGACCGAGGTCCTCCTGCTCCTCACGGCCCTCCTCCTCACCCTGGCCTGCGCGCTGTTCGTCGCGGCCGAGTTCTCGCTGACCACCGTCGAACGCGGTGAACTGGAGCGCGCCGCGGCGGCGGGCGAGCGGGGCGCCGAGGGCGCGCTGCGGGCCGTACGCCGGCTGACCCTCCAGCTCTCCGGCGCCCAGCTAGGCATCACCGTCACCTCACTGGTGATCGGCATGCTCGCCGAGCCGTCCCTCGCCGCGCTGCTGCGCGGGCCGTTGGAGGCGGCCGGCCTGGCCGGCGCCGCCCCGACCGTAGCCACCGTGCTGGGCGTGGCGCTCTCCACCGTCGTACTGATGGTCGTCGGTGAACTGGTGCCGAAGAACTGGGCGATCTCCCGTCCGCTGGCCGTCGCCAAGGTGGTCGCGGGCCCGCAGCGCGGCTTCACCGCCGCCTTCGGCCCGTTCATCCGCCATCTGAACGACACCGCGAACCGCTTCGTACGCCGCTTCGGACTGGAGCCCGCCGAGGAGCTCGACTCCGCGCGCAGCCCCGAGGAACTCGTCGCGCTGGCCCGGCACTCGGCGGCCAAGGGCGCCCTGGAGCCGGACTCCGCCGAGCTGTTCGTGCGCACCCTGCACCTGGGCGAGCTGACCGCGGAGAACGTCATGACGCCACGGGTCGACGTACAGGCCCTGGAGGCGCACGCGACGGCCGCCGACGCGGCGAACCTGTCGTACGCCACCGGCCTGTCCCGCTTCCCGGTCTACCGCGACAGCCTCGACGAGGTCATCGGCACCGTCCACATCCGCGACGTGCTGGCCCTGGAGCCCGAGCGGCGCCTGACGACCCCCGTCACCGAACTGGCCACCGAACCTCTCCTCGTCCCCGACAGCCTCACCGCCGACCGGCTGCTGGAGCGCCTGCGGGCCCACCGCACCATGGCCGTCGTCATCGACGAGTACGGCGGCACGGCCGGCGTGGCCTCCATGGAGGACATCGTCGAGGAGGTCGTCGGCGAGGTCCGCGACGAGCACGACCCGGTCGAGGTCCCCGACCTCCAGCCCGCCCGTGCGACCCGCGACGGGCGTGCGGTGTGGGAGGCGGACGGCGGCGTACGCCTCGACGAACTCGCCGGCATAGGACTGACCGCGCCCGAGGGGCCGTACGAGACGATCGCCGGCCTGATCGCCACCCGGCTGGCCCGGATCCCCGCCAAGGGGGACGTGCTCGACCTGGACGGCTGGCGGCTGGACGTCGTGGACGTGGACCACCACCGCGCCGACCGCGTCCGCATCACGCAGCCGGCGCCTGTCGCCGCCCCCGCGGCCCGGCTCACGGAGGACGCCCGATGACCGCGCTGCAACTGGCCATCGGCGCCCTGACGCTGCTGACCAACGCCTTCTTCGTGGGCGCCGAGTTCGCCCTGATCTCCGTACGCCGCAGCCAGGTCGAGCCACGCGCGAAGGACGGCAACAAGCGGGCGCGGATGACCCTGTGGGCCCTGGAGCACCTCTCCGCGATGATGGCCACGGCTCAGCTCGGCATCACCGTCTCCTCGCTGGTGCTGGGCGCGGTGGCGGAGCCGGCCATCGCGCATCTGCTGGAGCCGGCGTTCGAGACGGCCCACGTCCCGCACGCCCTGGTCCACCCGATCGCGTTCGTGATCGCGCTGACGGTGGCCACGTACCTCCACATGCTGATCGGCGAGATGGTCCCGAAGAACATCGCGCTGGCGGCCCCCGTCCCCACCGCGCTGCTGCTCGGCCCGCCGCTGGTCGCCCTCACCCGGGCGCTGCGGCCGTTCGTCTTCGGCATCAACGCCTTCGCCAACGCCCTGCTGAAGCTGCTGCGCGTCGAACCGAAGGACGAGGTCGAGGCCGTCTTCACCGACGACCAGCTCGCGCGCATGGTCGTCGAGGCGGGCGAGGCCGGACTGCTCACCCCGTCGGACGGCGAACGCCTGCGTGACGCCCTGGAGCTGGGCACCCGCCCGGTCGGCGAGATCCTCGTCCCCTCCCAGCGGATGCGGACCGTGGACGCGTCGATCACCCCGGCCCGGCTGGAGCGGGTCGCGGCCGAGGCGGGCTACTCCCGCTTCCCGGTCACCGCACCCGACGGCACCGTCCTCGGCTACCTGCACATCAAGGACACCCTCGGCACGACCGACCGAGACCGCCCGTTCCCGCCGGCCACTCTCCACCCGGTCACCCGGGTCCGCATCGACACACCCCTGGACGACACACTGACGGCCCTACGAGCCGAGGGCAGCCACCTCGCCGCCGTCCTCGGGGAGGGCGGCAAGGTGATCGGTTTCGTGACGATGGAGGACGTCCTGTCAGAACTGGTGGGCCCGGCGCCGGCGGGGGTGTGAGGGGAGGACGGGGCCCTGTTGTGATTCCCGTTGGGGGGAGGGCGGGGCCGTGCCGTGATTCCCGTCGGGGGGAGGACGGGGCCCTGTTGTGATTCCCGTCGGGGGTTGAGCGAGGGCCCGCCGATGTGTTTAGGGTGCTGGCAATGCTGCTCCCCACACACGCCACACCGGTACCAGAGGCCACTGCCGCACCGGAGGGACGACAGGACTCCCTGCCGTCCGCGGAGGCGGGGGAGAGACGGGCACCGACGGGGCAGCGGGTGCCGGGACCGGCACTCGCACCGGCACCGGCATTGACACAGGCACCGGCACTGACACCGGCACCGGTTGCCGCGTCGGGACCGACGGGGCGGGACCCTTTCCTGGACAACGCCAAGTACCTGGCGATCCTCCTGGTCGCGGTGGGCCACGCGTGGGAGCCCCTGCGCGAGGGAAGCAGGACGATCACCGCCCTGTACACGCTCGTGTACGCCTTCCACATGCCGGTGTTCGCCCTGATCGCGGGCTATTTATCGCGAGACTTCGAGGCGACCCCGAGGAAACTCGCCGGCCTGCTGAAGCGCACGGTGCTGCCCTACGTGGTCTTCGAGACGGCGTACACCTGCTTCACCCGCTGGAGCAGTGAGGACCCCGACCGCCCGATCACCCTCCTGGACCCGCTCTACCTGACCTGGTTCCTGGCGGCGTTGTTCATCTGGCGCCTGACCTCACCGCTCTGGCGAACCCTGCGCCATCCACTCCCCCTGGCCCTCACGATCGCGGCCCTGGCGACACTGTCCCCGACCGACGGCAACGACCTGGACCTGCAACGCGTCCTGCAGTTCCTGCCGTACTTCGTACTGGGCCTGTGCCTGAGGCGGGAGCACTTCCGCCTGCTCCACCGCCGCGAGGCCCGCCTCCTGGCAGCCCCGCTCTTCGCCTGCGCGTTGCTGCTGGCGTACTGGGCGGTGCCGAGGATGAACTACGCCTGGTTCTTCCACAACGACAGCGCGACGGCCCTGGGAGCACCGGCCTGGTCGGGCCCGATCATGACACTGGCCACCTTCGGCTGCTCGGTACTGCTGACGGCAGCTTTCCTGGCCCTGGTCCCGAGGGACAGAAGGTGGTTCACCACGCTGGGCTCAGGCACCCTGTACGCCTACCTGCTCCACGGCTTCATCGCCCAGGCAGCCGAACACTGGGGCTGGTACACCTCACCCTGGCTCCACCACCCGACGGGCGTGGCAACGGTCACGCTGCTGGCGGCGGCAATCATGACCCCACTGTGCGCACCGCCGGTGACGCAGACCCTCAGCACAACGCTGGAACACCCAACAAGACGGGTTGCCCGCCGCTGAGCCCCTACCGGGCGGCCCCGCCTTTTCGAGGCTTCCCGTGCACCCTCATTCCCTGGGAGACCGCGACCTTGTTGTCGGAGGGCTCGGCTAGGTTGCGGGGATGACTGCTACGGATCCGCTTGTGCCGGCCCTCGCCGGGCTGGTCGTCGACGCCGTCTGGTTTCTCGAGAGTTGTGGTGATGACGAAGTCGACCCCGACTCGGCCGTGAAGATGATGGAAGGCGTGGGCGGCGAACTACTGCGACTGCCTCTGGACCAGCGTGACCGTCTCTTGCAGGTCCTCACCGACCTGGCCGAAGTAGAGCCGGATCCCGCGCGACGGGAGTTCTTGGAATCATTCCCCTCCGCCTGCGGCCTTGTCGAGGAACAGTAAGGCTGAGCCCAACGTCGTCTGGGAGAGCACCGCTTCAGGAGCGAGGTGGGGAGGGTGCGCCGTGAGCTGCGGCTTCCGGGCCACGGGCGATCGCTTCGAGTTGCCTGCCGCTCGCCGCTGTTCCCCGTGGTTTCCCGCTCGATCCGGCACGGTGGCACGGCACGTAACTCTGTGGCCGCGTTGCGGCGTCCCGCCTGATGATTGGTCCCATGGATGTTGTTGTTCAGCGGATACGCACGTCGTGGACGAAGAAGTCGCGCGGCGGCCCTGGAGCTGCTCGCAGAAACGCCGCACCAACGGCCTTCTCGCTGCCCCCGCGCTTGAATGCCGCCCTTCACGAGGTCGCCATGCAGGAGTCCGACTCCTTCGAACCTCACGTCCAAGTACGGGATCTGTCGGCACCCGGGACGATCCTTCGCGAGGTTGACGGGCTGCTGCGAGTGGACCCGCCAGAGGTGAGCATGTTCGCCATGCCACGACGCGATCGGCGCCCGCCTGGCGTTCGCCTGGCTCCCGGCCAGTGGCTGCAATGGCAGATCAACCACCGGTTCGTCGGCCGTTGTGACGGTGCCTGGTTCTATCGACTGGAAACGTTCAACATCGTTTATGGCTCTGCGGCGCCCGACGTGTTTCTGGGTGTGCCGTCACGCCGTGTAGACGAGCGTCGGGCTCTGCGCTGAACTCTGCGGCGCCGAATCCCCCGTTGCCCACGGACGGCACGGGACGAGAGCCCGAGCCGTCTCATGGTGGCGGGACCTTCTGATCCGTAGCTCTACAGAGATCGGTCACACTGGTCAAGCGGGCGCCCGCGCACGGGTCAAGAGGTCAGGGAACGTTGGTGACGGACTCGCAGCGCCGGGCGACGTCGTGGTTGCCGGCTTCGCCGTCGCAGGAGTCGGTGTTCGCGCCGCCGTCCAGGAGATCGTTGGCGGGGCCTGCAAAGATGGCGTCGTTGCCGGTGTCGCCGCGCAACACGTCCCGGCCGCCGGCCGTGCCGACGCTCGTGTCTCCGTCGAAGTTCACGTTGTCGCCGAAGAGGATGTCGTCGCCGCCGCGTCCGTGGATCACGTCCTTGCCCGCGACCGTCCGGGAGGCATCGCCGACCGAGCTGTCCCCGAAGAGGAGCTCGTCCGCCGTGCCGCCGGTGATCCGGTCGTTGCCCGCCCCGGTCGCCCGCCCGCCCGCAGGGTCGCCGATGTTGTGGTCGCCAATGGCGAAGATGCCGCCGTCGGCGCCGAGATCGATGATGTCGTCGCCGCCGTTTCCATGGACGCCGTCGATGCCTTCGCTGTCCCCGATGATGTTTTCGGCGGTACCCGGTCCGGAACGCAGTACGTCGTCGCCCGCTCCGGTTCCGGAACCCTGGAAGGGCGCGGCCGAGTCGCCGAGCAGGCCGTCGTTGCCGTTGCCGCCGTCCAGATAGTCCCGGCCGCCGCCCTTGGCATTGCCGCCGAGGGCCACGCTGTCGCCGGTGATGTGCTCTTCGTCGCCGTCTTGGCCGTAGATCCGGTCGTTGCCCCCGCCCTTGGCGTTGCCGTCGGCGTCGCTCTCCGAGTCGCCCACCATGAAGTCGGCTCCGTCACCGCCGTACATGACGTCGTCGCCGCCTCCTTCGGCGTTGCCGTTGTCGCTCTTCGAGTCACCCACCATGTCGTCGTCGCCGCCACGGCCGTACAGGACGTCCTTGCCGCCGCCCTTGGCATTCCCGCTCAAGACGGAGACGTCACCGCGGATCGCGTCGTCGCCTTCACCGCCGTCGATCCGGTCGTTGCCGTGGCCGCCGATCAGGCGGTCGTCGCCACCGAGGCCGCAGATGAGGTCGTTGCCGCCGCGTCCGTCGATCACGTCGGCCCCTGTCGAGCCGACGATGACGTCACGCCCCGGCGTACCGGTGAGGGTGCCTGCGCCGGTGAGCGTCGCCCGAATGCCGAAACAGGTGGAAGGAGCGCCTACAGCGGTGGCCGCCGGAATTCCCAGCGTGATCAGAGCCGCCGAGACGATGCCGGCCGTGAGGAGCCGAACCATGCAGGACCTCCGGGCTTGAAGGGGTGACAGGAGGAGGTCTGCCTCACCTCACAACGCTTCGGACAGACGTGAATCCGTTTGCCGCACGCCGTCCCTCGAACGGTCCAGCGGGCATGGCACGGCCGTGATCACAGCAAGAAGCAAGTTCTTCCGGAAGTGAAGGGCCGGGTCTCTGACCTGCTGCCGTGTAATCGATCAACGCTGCGACCTGTGACTCAGCTGTCGGTGGTTGTCAGCGGTGGTCGTCGCCGGGCATCCCCGCACGGCCCGGAGACGGCCCGAACGGGGGTGCCTGCTGGCGGGCCGCCTGGAATCAGCGCGCGAGGCGACCTGGTGGAAGTTCGGGAGTCCGCCAGAACTCAGGGCACTCCCGCCGGCCCCGGCTCCGGAGCCCGGTGAAGTCTTCAGGAGGGCTTATGCGGGTGAGCCGGATCGCTGAGCAGGTCGCGGATCCAGTCGTGCTTGTTGCCCGGGTCGAGATCAGCCAGGAATTCGGGGCGTGTGCCTTCCCAGCTTCGGGTGGCACGGGGCGCAGCCTGGGTAGCGACGTCTGTTCGAGTCTCGTCGTTCTTGCAGCGAACCAGGAGGATGGCTGCGTCCGGGCCTGCTCCGGCGAGGATCGCATGAGCGGCTTCGTCATCCGATGCGACCCGGCCCTTGCGCGTGCGGGCGGCGTGACCTCCACGTACGACAGCCTTCAACATCGACATAACGCCTAGGAACCCGACGATCAGCGCAAGGAGGACGGTGAGGAGGGCGCTTACGACGCCCCCCGCCGTCACCACCCGCGACTGCGTGACTTTCAGCGAATCGTCCTTGTTCCGGCTGATCACGAAAGCGGCCACGTCGCCCCGCCGCGCCTTCTTACGGAACTCCCGCCCGAGTGACGCGAGCATCAACTCGGCGGCGTGGCGGCTCTCGAAACTGGCCACCACCACCGATTCGTGCACGGCGGAATGTGCTGCGGACGCCATGGTTCAAGTATCGCCCCGGTCTGCAGCGGGTGAGCCGGGCCCTGCGCCGCCGCTCGTCCTCGACCACCTCGGTCCCCACCGGGATGGGAGCTCCCTACAGACACCACGACGAGCCGGCACCCGCCAACGGAGCCCTCTTGAATCGCTCGGTCAAGCGGGCCATGGGCGTCCATCCAAGGCGCTCGCCTTCGTCCAGGCTGAGACCGCCCTGAAAGGGGCCAAAGGGACCTCGATGTACGCGTACATCGTCGTCGCACTGCTGACCGGAGCACGTACCGAAGAGCTGCGAGCTCTCACCTGGGATCACGTCTTCCCGAAGGGACGTCCCGAGTTCGATCCGCCGCAGCCCCCGCACATCGCCGTGTGGCGATCGATCCGGCGAAGTGGGGACACCAGGACCCGGAAGTCCCGGCGCACGCTCGCCCTGCCGACGCGCTGCGTCGAAGCTCTCTGGCAGCAATTCGAAGATCAGGGATGGGATCGGCTCACTCTGGGACGGCGGTCACGGAGGAGCTCTACCGGAAGCAAATCCGGCCTGTGATCCAGATCGGGGCCGTGGTCATGGACGGCATCTTCAAACAGGGCCCGGAGGAGAGTCACGCAGATAGACACGCACGCAGAAACAGGTCGAGCACCTACGGAATTCGTAGGTGCTCGACCTGGTGTTTCAGCTGTCGGGGTGGCGGGATTTGAACCCACGACCTCTTCGTCCCGAACGAAGCGCGCTGCCAAGCTGCGCTACACCCCGATGTCGCTGCTTGTCGCGGCGACGACGTTTACTTTAGCCCACTGGTGGCTGGAGACGAAATCCGGTTTTCGGGGCGTGGTGGGCGCGGTGGCGGAGTGGGTTTGGGCGGGCGTGGTCGAGGACCACGAGGAGGATGGCCAGGGCGTAGATGGCGAGGCCGATGAGGAGGGCGTTGCCGAGAACGCTCTTGTAGCCGTGCCGGGCCACGTCGAGGAACGGGTAGAGGTAGCGGGCCGGCGTTCCCGGGACGAGGTACTCGCCTCGGGCGAGGGTGAAGGTCAGGTAGGCCAGGGGGTACAGGAGCCACGTCGTCGCCTGGCGCAGGTGCAGGTGGCCCGACGGTGTGAGGAGCAGCCAGTCCAGTAGGGCGGCTATGGGAGTAACCGTGTGCAGGACCTGGGTGGTGATCGCGTGCCAGCCCGTGGGGGCGGTCGCCGTGCCGGTGAGGACGCCTGGCAGGGCGTAGGAACTTCCCTCGTTCGCCAGGAGCAGGTGGTAGACGAGGCCGGTCGTCACTGCGTAGAGCAGCGTGGCGCCCGTCAGGGTCGAGGGGAGCGGGCGGCGCGCGAACCACGCGAGGCGGGCCGAGAGCGCGAAGACCAGGGCCAGCAGGATGTTGCTCTGGATCGCGAAGTGGCTCAGGGTGCGCAGGGGGCTGCCGAGGACCAGTTCCACGGTCACCGCCGCGGCCGCCACGAGGGCCACCAGCAGGCGGAACACTGCGGCCGGGCGGCGGGGGGTGGGAGCCACCACCGCCGTGGCGGGGACGTGGGAGGGAAACAGGACGGGTATGCCCGGTATCGCGGGTATCTCCGGGATGTCCCTGGGTATCGGGGCGGTCATGCCCTCACGCTAAGCAGCGTGGGCGAAATGGGCGATATGGATGGTCTGGGTGGGTTACGGCGGCGAGGGTGAGGGTGAGTGCGCAGCCCCGGCAGCCCGGCAGCCGCGGTGGACTCGCAGGTACGGCATCCACGGCATCCACGGCAGGTACGGCAGCCCACGGTGGGCGCGCGGGTACGGGACTTGCGGCAGTCTCAGCTTCTGCGTTGCCGCGCGGCCTACCGGCTACCTCCGGCCCGCCGGCCTTATCCCGACCTGCTCCCGGCCTGCCGACCTGCTCCCGGCCCCCCCGGGCACCACTCCCGGCCCACCGGCCCCACTCCCGGCCCGTCGACAGTCCCGACGCACCGATGACCCTCGACGCACCGGTGACCCTCGACCCACCGATGACCCTCGACCCACCGATGCCCCTCGACCCACCGATCACTCCAGGCCCAGCAACTACTCCCGCCCCACCAACGTCAGCAACGTCGCCTCCGGGGGACAAGCGAAGCGGAACGGTGTGTAGCGGCTGGTGCCGCAGCCTGCGCTGACGTGGAGGTAGGACCTACGGCCCTCCGCCGCGTGCCTGGACAGCCCCCTCGCCCGGTCCGTGTCCAGGTCGCAGTTGGTGACCAGGGCGCCGTAGAAGGGAATGCGGAGCTGGCCGCCGTGGGTGTGGCCGGCCAGGATCAGGGGGTAGTCGTCCGCCGCGAACGCGTCCAGGACCCGCAGGTACGGCGCGTGCACCACGCCCATCGCGAAGTCCGCTGCGCCCGACGGACCGCCGGCCACCCGCTGGTACCGGTCCCGCTTGATGTGCGGGTCGTCCACGCCGGTCAGCTCCACCGACATGCCCTCGACCTTCAGCGTGCCGCGGGTGTTCGTCAGGTTCAGCCACCCCGCCGCGTCGAAGCCGTCGCGCAGGTCCTCCCACGGGTTGTGGACCGCGCCGACGACGGGCGCGTTGCCGTTCAGGCCGTGGCGGCCCTGGGCCTTCTCCAGCAGGTACCGGGCCGGGTTGCGCAGCGTCGGGCCGTAGTAGTCGTTCGAGCCGAAGACGTACGCGCCCGGGAACTCCATCAGCGGGCCCAGCGAGTCCAGCACCTCCGGCACGCCCTCGGGGTCCGACAGGTTGTCACCCGTGTTGATCACGAAGTCCGGGCGCAGGCCCGCCAGCGAACGCAGCCAGCGCTGCTTCTTGCGCTGGCCGCCGACCATGTGGATGTCGGAGACCTGGAGCACCCGCAGCGGCCGCATCCCCGCCGGCAGGACGGGGATCGTCACCCGTCGCAGGCGGAAGGAACGGGCCTCGAAACCCGCCGAGTACAGCAGTCCGGCGGCCCCAACCGCCGTGATTCCCAGGGGTACTCCGTATCGCGCGCGCATACGACCATCGTGTCAGACCGGCGCAGCGCTCCGTGCCAGGCGGCCGCCCCCTCCTGGCGGGCCCGCCGCCTTCCGTACGGCGTCCTCCCGCACGCCCCTTGAAATCAACGGGCGTTCCGCGTGCCACACCTGCGACAATCGACGTCATGACCACGCTCAAGTCGAAGCTGCAGGAAGACCTCAACGCCGCGATCAAGGAGCGCGACGAGCTCCGCTCCTCGACGCTCCGGCTGACGCTCGCCGCGATCACCAAGGAGGAGGTCGCGGGCAAGGAGAAGCGCGTGCTCTCCGACGACGAGGTGCAGAAGGTGATCACCCGCGAGGCGAAGAAGCGCCGTGAGGCGGCCGAGGCGTTCGCGCAGGGTGGTCGTGCCGAGCAGGCCGAGCGGGAGAAGGCGGAGGGCGAGGTCCTCGCCACGTACTTGCCGAAGCAGCTCAGCGACGACGAGCTGAACGAGATCGTCGCCCAGGCCGTCCATGAGGCCAAGGCGGCAGGCGCGGAGGGCCCCCGGGCCATGGGTGCCGTCATGAAGATCGTGAACCCGAAGGTCGCCGGTCAGGCCGAGGGCGGTCGCGTGGCCGCGGCGGTCAAGAAGCTCCTCGCGGGCTGACGCTCCCCGCCCGGCGACGTGGGCTGACGCTCCCCGTCCGGCGACGAGGGCGCACGCTCCTCGCCCGGCGACGTGGGTTGACGCTCCTCGCCCGGCGACGAGAGGGTTGCCGCTCCCCGTCCGGCGACGAGGGTTGCCGCCCCCCGGCCCCCCCGCCCGGCAACGAGGGCGGACGCCCCCGCCCGGCGGCCAACGGCCGACGCCCCCACTCCGCGGTCCCACCAACGCCGACGGCCCCCGCCCCCTCCGTACGAGGGGACGGGGGCCGTCGCAGTACTACGGCGCTCAAGTCACCGGCTACGAGCTGCGCCCCGCAAGGCCGCCCAGGTCACGGCCGCCTCAGCCGCGCCCCCCAGTGCCGTTCCCGTTCGTCTGGCCCTGCCACCAGCCCTCGGGGATGGAGAAGGTCGGCGTCGGTTCCGTGCCTCCGTCGGCGCCACCGTTCCCGCCATTGGCACCGTTGCCGCCGCCGTTGTCCCCGCCGCCGAGCAGGCCGCCGATGAGGTTGTCGCCGTTGCCGTTGTCGTCATCGTCGTCGTTGCCCCGGCCCTTGTCACGGCCCTTGTCGCGATCCTCGTCCTCGTCCGGGATGTGGATCGTGTTGAACTCGTCGACCGGCTTGCCCTCCAGCGCGCCGAGCATGGCGTCCCGCCAGATCGGCCCCGGCACCCTGCCGCCGTAGACCAGGTCGTTGTACACACCGCCGATGTAGATGTTGCGCATCTTGACCTTCTGGGTGGCACTGCCGACCCAGACGGCACCGGAGAGGTTCGGCGTGTAGCCGACGAACCAGGCGTTGCGACGCTCGTCCGTCGTACCGGTCTTGCCGGCGCTGTCGCGGTCGGTGAGGCCGGCCTCCTTGCCGGTACCGGAGTCGACCACGCCCTGGAGCAGGCTGTTGACGGTGTCAGCGGTCTGCTCGGACATCGCGCGAGAGCAGGTCGACTTAGGCACCTCCAGCGACTTCTGCTGGCCGCCGACCTTCTGCGAGATCGACTCGATGGCGATCGGCGTGCAGTACATGCCGCGGGAGGCGAAGGCGGCGTACGCGCTCGCCATCGTCAGCGGGGACAGGCCGATCGAACCGAGGGCGATGGCGGGCTTCTCGGGGAGCTTGTCGCCGTTGCCCTGGCGGACCTGGAGCTTGTCGGTGATGTTGACCACCGGGCACAGACCGATGTCGGCGATCATCTGCACGAAGTACGTGTTGACCGACAGCTCCATCGCCTTCTTCAGGCGGTAGGGGCCGTGCTCCGACTCGCTCTCGTTCTCCAGCTTCTCCTTACGCAGGTTGGTCCACGGCGCGCTGTCGCACGTCTGGACCGGGCTCGGGTACTCCATCTGGTACGGCGACGAGTACTGCTGCGTCGGCGGCCGGCCCTCCTCCAGCGCGGCCGCGGCGACGAACGGCTTGAACGTCGAACCGGTCGGGAAGCCGAAGTTGGAGCCGCCGTACTTGGAGTCGACCGAGTAGTTGATCTCGGTCTCGTTCTTGCCGAAGCCGAAGGGCTTCGACTGGCCCATGCCGAGGATCTTGCCGGTGCCGGGCTCGACGAGGGTGGTCGCGGCGGCGACCTTGTCGTCCTGGTAGACGTGATCCTTGAGCGAGGCCTGGACCGACTCCTGGGACTGCGGGTCCAGGGTCGTCGTGATGGTCAGACCGCCCTGGTTCCAGATCTTGGCGCGGGTCTCGCGGTTCTTGCCGAAGACCGGCTCGCTGAGGAAGACCTTCTCGACGTACTTGCAGAAGAAGCCGGCGCCCTTGACCGCGGTGATGCAGCCGTTCTTGGGCTTGCTGACCTTCAGCCCCAGCGGCGTCTCCTTGGCCTTGTCCGCCTCCGCCTGGGAGATGTCGCCCATGTCGGCCATGCGCTGCAGGACGGTGTTGCGACGCTTGGTGGCCTCGGCCTCGTCGTTGACCGGGTCGTAGCGGCTCGGCGACTGGACGATGCCGGCGAGCAGCGCCGCCTCCTGGACCTTGAGGTCCTTGGCGGACTTGGAGAAGTAGCGCTGGGCGGCGGCCTCGACGCCGTACGCCTGCTGGCCGAAGAACGTGATGTTCAGGTAGTTCTCGAGGATCTTCTTCTTGCCGAGCTCCTCCTCCACCTGGATCGCGTACTTCAGCTCCTTGATCTTGCGGCCGAGGGTCTGCTGGGTGGCCTGGGCGACCTTCGTCGGGTCGTCGCCGGCCTCCTCCACGAAGACGTTCTTCACGTACTGCTGCGTGAGCGTCGAGGCGCCCTCGCTGACGCCGCCGCTCTGGGCGTTGCGGTTGAGGGCGCGCAGGACGCCCTTCAGGTCGACCGCGCCGTGCTGGTAGAAGCGGGCGTCCTCGATCGCGACGATCGCCTGCTGCATGTACGGCGAGATGTCCTTGAGGTCGACGACCGTGCGGTCACGTGAGTAGACCGTGGCGATCGTGCCGCCCTTGGCGTCCAGGATCGTGGTGCGCTGGCTCAGCGGTGGCGTCTTGAGGTTGGCGGGGAGTTCGTCGAAGCTCTCGACGGATCCCTTGGCCGCGAGCCCCAGTGCGCCGACGGCGGGCAGCGCGATACCGGCCAGCACGGCTCCCGCGAGCACACTGACACCGAGGAACTTGGCGGCCTGCTGCGTCGGCGACAGACCACCGCCCGAGCGGTTCTTTGGCATGGGGGCAGCCTAAACCGTAGACATGAGCGAACCGAGAGCCGATCGCGCGCGAGCCCGGCACGGCGACGTGAGCCAGGCCATGCGTGCGGATGCGGCCCATTCGCCGGACAGGCGTACAGGCCTTGGCCTAAGCTGCTCTCAACTGTCACAGCAGTGCGGCCACGTATCAATACGTCCGGCGACCCCGAATCGTTCTGGCGGTAGCCCACTTTTTTGGTGGGGGCGTGTCCGAATCCGCCTTGTGTGTCATTCGGCGTCCGTTGTGACTCAACTGAACTGTCCTGGTTTGCCGGGAAAGTCACGCATGTCGCCAGCTCACTCCCCCGGGTGATCTGCCGCTTACGCATAGTCCGTTCGGGCCATTCAAGATTGGGCCCGAAGGGGGTGTTGCGCTGTGCCCACCTTCCGTAACGTCCTCAACTGGCGGCGGTGAATATGCCGCTGCCGCCGTGGGGGAGCCTCGATTCGGGAGAGGACGGCGCCGGTATGGGCTGGGTTACCGACTGGAGTGCGCAGGCGGCCTGCCGCACTACCGATCCGGATGAACTGTTCGTTCAGGGAGCAGCGCAGAACAGGGCCAAGGCGGTGTGCACCGGATGCCCGGTGCGCACGGAGTGCCTGGCGGACGCGCTGGACAACCGCGTCGAGTTCGGCGTGTGGGGAGGAATGACGGAGCGCGAGCGCCGCGCACTGCTGCGCAGGCGGCCGACGGTCACGTCGTGGCGCCGGCTGCTGGAGACGGCACGCACGGAGTACGAGCGCGGCGCGGGTCTGCTGCCGCTCGACGACGACGAGGTGTACGAGAACTTCGCGGCGGTGGGCTGAGGGGGCCTCGAGGGCTCTCCTCGGGCGGATCCGGCAGGTCTGCCTTGTCAGACCTCGGGATCGGGCAGCTCCGGCCGATGGGCCGCGAGCCGGTTCCCGATGTCGCGCAGCCCTGTGAGGTCATGCACATCGCCGGGCAGCGCGGCCACTTCGGCCACCGCCACCTCGGGGTGGAGCGCGGTGAAGCGGTCACGCGTGCGCTGCTCGCGGGAGAGCAGCTGCATGCGCTCGGCGTGCAGCCTCAGCAGGCTTGCTGTGAGCTGGTCGACGGACCGCTCCACATGCGCCCGTGGCTCGTCCGTGGCTGCGGTGTGCTCCAGGTCCGTGACGGCGGGGGAGCCTGCGTCTGGAGCCGGTGCCTCGGAAGCGGCTGATTCTGAACTGTCGTACGTGTCGGGGGAGTTACGAAGTCCAGCTTTCCCGCCCTCCTGATCCACAATGCGGGGCTCTTCAAGATTTTCCGCGGCGGCGAGCGCCCGCTCGGCAGACAGCCGGTCGGCGCCGCTGCCGTGGACCCGGTTGAGCACCAGACCCGCGAGCGGCATGTCCTCGGCGGCCAGCCGCTCCACGAAGTACGCCGCCTCCCGCAGCGCGTCCCGCTCCGGCGCCGCCACGACCAGGAACGCTGTCCCGGGCGCCTGGAGCAGCTTGTACGTGGCGTCCGCGCGCGTACGGAACCCGCCGAACATCGAGTCCATGGCCGCCACGAAGGTCTGTACGTCCTTCAGCAGCTGACCGCCGAGCAGCTTGCCGAGCGCGCCCGTCATCATCGACATGCCGACGTTCAGGAACTTCATCCCCGCACGTCCGCCGACCTTCGCCGGGGCCAGCAGCACCCGGATCAGCTTCCCGTCGAGGAACGAGCCCAGCCGCTTGGGGGCGTCCAGGAAGTCCAGCGCGGAGCGGGACGGCGGGGTGTCCACGACGATGAGGTCCCACTCGTCCCGGGCCCGCAACTGGCCCAGCTTCTCCATCGCCATGTACTCCTGTGTGCCGGCGAAGCCCGCGGAGAGCGACTGGTAGAAGGGGTTGCCCAGGATCGCGGCGGCCCGCTCTGGGTCCGCGTGCGCCTCGACGATCTCGTCGAAGGTGCGCTTCATGTCGAGCATCATCGCGTGCAGCTCGCCGTCGCCCTCCACGCCCTTGACCCGGCGCGGAGTGTTGTCCAGCGAGTCGATGCCCATCGACTGCGCGAGCCGGCGGGCCGGATCGATGGTCAGCACGACGACCTTGCGCCCGCGCTCGGCCGCGCGCAGCCCCAGCGCCGCCGCCGTCGTGGTCTTGCCTACGCCGCCTGAGCCGCAGCACACCACGATGCGGGTCTTCGGGTCGTCGAGCAGCGGATCGAGGTCGAGCACGCGCTGGGCGGAGAGATGGTGGGGCCGACGGGCCGCGTCCTGTGTCTGGGCCGGTTCCGGACGACTCATGACATCCCCTGCTTCCGACGTACCGCGTACGGCTGCTGGCTTTCCGCGTACGGCCTCCGACTTGTGAACGGACTCATGACAGGCCCTGTTCCCGCAGCTCGCCCGCGAGTTCGTACAGGCCCGCCAGGTCCATGCCCTCGGCGAGCAGCGGCAGTTCGTGCACCGGCAGCCCCGACTCGTCCAGGACCGCACGCTGCTCCTGCTCCAGCGCGTACCGCTCGGCGTACTCGTCGGCCTGCGCCAGCAGCGGGGTCACCAGCTTCTCGGCGTTCCCGCCGCGCCGGGCCCCACCCAGCCCGGCCGAGGACAGGGCCTTGGCCACGGCCGTGCGCGGGACACTGCGCACGAGTTCCAGATCGGCCGCGTCCAACACCTCCGGGCGGACCATGTTCACGATGACCCGGCCCACCGGCAGCCGCGCCGCCCGCAGCTCGGCGATCCCGTCCGCGGTCTCCTGGACGGGCATCTCCTCCAGCAGCGTCACCAGGTGCACTTCCGTCTCCGCCGACTTCAGCACCCGCATCACGGCCTGCGCCTGATTGTGTATCGGCCCGATCCTGGCGAGCCCCGCGACCTCGTCGTTGACGTTCAGGAAGCGGGTGATGCGGCCGGTGGGGGGCGCGTCCATGACCACACAGTCGTAGACGAACCGTCCGGCCTTGTCCTTGCGCCGCACGGCCTCGCACGCCTTGCCGGTGAGGAGTACGTCCCTGAGCCCCGGGGCGACGGTGGTGGCGAAGTCGATCGCGCCGAGCTTCTTCAGGGCCCGGCCCGCGCCGCCCATCTTGTAGAACATCTGGAGGTAGTCCAGAAGGGCCAGTTCGGGGTCTATGGCGAGGGCGTACACCTCCCCGCCCCCAGGAGCGACGGCGATCTTCCGCTCCTCATAGGGCAGCGCCTCTGTCTCGAAGAGCTGCGCGATGCCCTGCCTGCCCTCGACCTCGACGAGAAGCGTCCGCTTCCCCTCCGTGGCGAGGGCGAGCGCGAGCGCGGCGGCGACCGTGGTCTTTCCGGTCCCGCCCTTGCCGCTGACGACCTGGAGCCTGCTCACATCTTCGAGCCTAACCAGTCGGTGCGCCGACCACGCAGCAGCCTGTGGATAACTTGAGTGCGGTCGGCCGCGTGGCGGCTTGTGGCCAACGGATAAAGTCGGCCACATGACCAAGTGGGAATACGCAACCGTGCCTCTGCTCGTCCACGCCACGAAGCAGATTCTGGACACCTGGGGCGAGGACGGCTGGGAGCTCGTCCAGGTCGTGCCCGGGCCGAACAACCCCGAGCAGCTCGTGGCCTACCTGAAGCGGGAGAAGGCGTGAGCGCGGCCGAGGCGAAGCTCGCCGAGCTGGGCCTGAGGCTCCCGGAGGTCGTGCCGCCGCTGGCCGCCTACCAGCCGGCGGTCCAGTCCGGCGTGTACGTCTACACCGCCGGCCAGCTCCCCATGGTGGAGGGCAAGCTTCCGGTCACCGGCAAGGTGGGCGCGGAGGTCACGGCCGAGGAGGCCAAGGACCTCGCCCGCATCTGCGCGCTGAACGCCCTCGCGGCCGTGAAGTCCGTGGCGGGTGACCTGGACCGCATCGCGCGCGTGGTGAAGGTCGTGGGCTTCGTGGCGTCGGCGTCCGACTTCACGGGCCAGCCGGGCGTCATCAACGGCGCGAGCGAGCTCCTCGCGGAGGTCCTCGGCGACAAGGGCGTCCACGCGCGCAGCGCGGTGGGCGTGGCGGTGCTGCCGCTGGACGCGCCGGTCGAGGTCGAGGTCCAGGTGGAGCTGACGGGGGCGTAGGCCTCCGGCGGTCAGGCCGTTGTGCGGCGGCCGTCGTATACGGCTGGGCTGCCCATGGCGGTCGTTTGCCGGTCGTTGTGTCGCAGCAGCCTGTCCGGGTGTCCGGGTGTCCGGGTGTCCGGGTGTCCGGGTGTCCGGGTGTCCGGGTGTCCGGGCAGGCTGAGCGGCGTGACGGCGTGACGGCGTGGTGTCGTGGCGCCGGGAAAATGAGCCGCTTCCGGGGCTCCTGGCAGGGCACAGTGGGCCCATGACCGAGACGGTTCCGCGCAGAGGGCTCGATGACCAGGGGTACATCGCCCGCGAAGGGGCTCTCGGGCGGGTCGCGCGGGACTTCAGGCCCGTCGTCGCCGCCGCGCGGGACGGGCTGCTCGACGTGTTCGGGGCGCGGTTGGACAGCGCCTACCTCTACGGGTCGATCCCGCGCGGCACCGCGCGCGCGGGGCACAGCGACCTGGACCTGCTGGTCGCCCTGCGCGCGGAACCGACCGAGGCGGACCGGGCCGACGCCCGTGCGCTCGACGAGGCGCTGGACAAGGAGTTCGCGCAGATCGACGGGGCGGGGACGCTGCTCAGCAGCCGCAGTCGCCTGCTGAGCGACCTGGAGACCTACGACGGCGGCTGGTTCGTCGCCTGCCTGTGCACGCCCCTGCTGGGGGACGACCTCGCCGAGTATCTGCCGCGCTACCGGCCCGACACACTGCTCGCGCGCGAGACGAACGGCGACCTCGGTCTCCTGCTGCCCCGCTGGCGGGCACGGATCGACGGCGCCGACGACAGCGACGACGCCCGCCGGCCGCTCGTCCGGTTCATGTCGCGGCGTCTGGTGCGGACCGGGTTCACGCTCGTCATGCCCCGCTGGGGCGGGTGGACCAGCGACCTCGGGGAGATGGCGGAGGCATTCGGGACGTACTACCCCGCGCGGGCCGAGCAGCTGCGGACGGCGGCCGTGCTCGGGGACGAGCCGACGGCGGACGCGGGCGTTCTGCGGTCGTACGTCGAGGATCTCGGGCCGTGGCTCGCCGAGGAGTACGCGCGCGTGCACGGGATCAAGGCCCCGCGGCCCGACTGAGGATTGACTGGGGCTCGCCTCCTGACCCGCGGCCCGCGGCTCCCGGCTGCCGGGCCCCCGGCCCTGGCATCGGCTAGATGATGCCGTGCTCCTCCAGGTAGTCCAGCTGCGCTCGCACCGACAGCTCGGCCGCCGGCCACAGGGAGCGGTCGACGTCCGCGTACACATGGGCGACGACCTCGCCCGGAGTGCCGTGGCCGTCCTCGACCGCAGTCTCGACCTGGGCGAGCCGGTGGGCGCGGTGGGCGAGGTAGAACTCGACCGCGCCCTGCGCGTCCTCCAGGACCGGCCCGTGGCCCGGCAGGACGGTGTGCACGCCGTCGTCGACCGTGAGGGACCTCAGCCGGCGCAGCGAGTCCAGGTAGTCGCCGAGGCGGCCGTCGGGGTGCGCCACGACCGTCGTGCCGCGGCCCAGGATCGTGTCGCCGGTAAGGACGGCGCGGTCGGCCGGGAGATGGAAGCAGAGGGAGTCGGCGGTGTGCCCGGGAGTCGGTACGACGCGCAGCTCCAGGCCGCCGACGGTGACCACGTCACCGGCGCCGAGGCCCTCGTCGCCGAGCCGGAGCGCCGGGTCGAGGGCACGCACGTGCGTGCCGGTCAGCTCGGCGAAGCGGGCAGCGCCCTCGGCGTGGTCCGGGTGGCCGTGCGTGAGGAGGGTCAGGGCCACGCGCTTGCCGGCCTTCTCGGCCGTCGCGACGACGTTGCGCAGGTGTCCGTCGTCGAGCGGGCCGGGGTCGATGACGACGGCCAGGTCGGAGTCCGGTTCGGAGACGAGCCAGGTGTTGGTGCCGTCCAGGGTCATCGCCGAGGCGTTGGGGGCAAGGACGTTGACGGCGCGCGGGGTCGCTGGGCCGGAGAGGACCTCGCCTCGCGGCTGGCCGGGGAGGGCTGCTGCGTCCGTCATGCGAGGGGGCCTTCCGGGGCGGGGGGTGCGGTGGGCGCGGTAGGCGTTCCGGGCTTTGTGGGCGCCGGGTGCGGGGTCATGCGGGGGTTCCGCCGGTCGGGATGTGCTTGGTGAACTCGTCGTGGCCCGGCCAGGCGAGCACGATCTCGCCGTCCTCGCCGAGACGGGCCTGGGCGAGGACGGGGGTGAGGTCGCGGTCGGGGGCTGCGGTCAGGGTCTGGGCGGCGCTGTCGTACGGCGTCAGCTGACGCAGTGTCGCGATGGTCGGCGGCATCATCAGGAGTTCGCCCTTGTCGTACGAGGCTGCGGCGTCGGTGGGGCGGATCCATACTGTTCGGTCGGCTTCGGTCGAGGCGTTGCGGGTGCGTTGGCCCTCCGGGAGGGCGGCTACGAAGAACCAGGTGTCGTAGCGGCGGGGTTCGAACTCCGGGGTGATCCAGCGGGTCCAGGCGCCCAGGAGGTCGGAGCGGAGGGCCAGACCGCGGCGGTCGAGGAACTCGGCGAAGGAGAGGTCGCGGGCGACGAGGGCGGCTCGGTCGGTCTCCCAGTCCTCGCCGGTGGTGTCGCCCACGACGGAGTCGTCGGTGGGGCCGGCGAGAAGTACGCCGGCTTCCTCGTACGTCTCGCGTACGGCGGCGCAGACGATGGCCTGGGCGGCGGCTTCCTCCAGGCCGAGGCGCCTTGCCCACCACGCGCGCGTGGGGCCCGCCCAGCGGATCTGCTGCTCGTCCCGTGGGTCCACGCCGCCGCCGGGGTAGGCGTAGGCGCCGCCTGCGAAGGCCATGGAGCTGCGGCGGCGGAGCATGTGTACGGACGGGCCGGTGTCGGTGTCCTTGAGCAGCATGACTGTGGCCGCCCGTTTCGGGGTGACGGGGGTGAGACTGCCGTCCGCGAGCGCGCGGATGCGGTCCGGCCACTCCGGTGGGTACCACTGCCCGTTTGCCATGGGCGGAGGCTATCTCGTGACGCGCGGATGTTCGAGGGGTGCCTGCGGCGGCCGGTGCGGGGTGGGTGGGGGGTTCGCGTAGCGCCCGCGGCTGGGCGTGAAACAGGGCCCCACCTCGGATGAGGCAGGGCCCTGATGTCGTACGGGCTAGCGGGAGCGCTTTGCCAGGCGTTCGACGTCCAGCAGGATCACCGCACGGGCCTCCAGACGGAGCCACCCTCGCTGCGCGAAGTCCGCCAGCGCCTTGTTGACCGTCTCGCGCGACGCGCCGACCAGCTGGGCCAGCTCCTCCTGCGTGAGGTCGTGGACGACGTGGATGCCCTCCTCGGACTGCACGCCGAAGCGGCGGGAGAGGTCGAGCAGCGCGCGGGCCACACGGCCGGGGACGTCCGAGAAGACCAGGTCGGACATCGCGTCGTTGGTGCGCCGCAGCCGGCGGGCGACGGCGCGCAGGAGCGCGGTGGCCACCTCGGGGCGGACGTTCAGCCAGGGCTGGAGGTCGCCGTGGCCCAGGCCCAGCAGCTTGACCTCGGTCAGCGCGGTGGCGGTCGCCGTGCGCGGGCCCGGGTCGAAGAGGGACAGCTCGCCGATGAGCTCTCCGGGGCCGACGACGGCGAGCATGTTCTCGCGGCCGTCGGGGGAGGTGCGGTGAAGCTTGACCTTGCCCTCGGTGACGACGTAGAGCCGGTCGCCCGGGTCGCCCTCGTGGAACAGGGAGTCGCCACGGGCGAGCGTCACCTCACTCATGGAGGCGCGCAGTTCCGCGGACTGCTCGTCATCGAGCGCCGCGAAGAGCGGGTTGCGCCGCAGAACGTCGTCCACGAGTTCTCTCCTTGTCGACCTGCTCAGGGGATCACTCCCCTGTGTATCAGGGGACCGTGCTCCCCATTTTGCCGGACGGTCCAAACAGTGTGATCTGTCACAAGGATGCCGCACAGGTGTCCCGAGGTAAGCGGCAGGGGTCCAATTGGGGGCTGATCTTCAGGGTCCGGGGCGGATGTCAGTGCCTGGCTTTAGGCTGGCCGGGTGTCCAAATCGCCGGTGAGAGCACAGGCCAAGGGGGCTGGGCGGGTGGTTGTACGTCGGGATTCCGCTGTGGGCGAACAGGACCCCGGTGGCGGAAGGAAAGCGGCAGAAGCGGCGAAAAGGGCGTCGGGTGGCGCGGCAGCCGGTGGCCGGAAAGCGGCGGCAGCCGCCGGGGCTGGTGCCGCTGAGAAGGCCGCCCCTGCGAAGAAGAAGGCCGCCCCTGCGAAATCGCCGGCCGCCAAGAAGACGGCCGTCAAGAAGACGGCCGGCGCAAAGACGGCTGCCAAGAAGACGGCGACCACGAAAGCAGCCACCAAGAAAGCCGGCGCCACGAACGTGAGCACCAAGAAGGCGATCAAGAAGAAGCCCGTTGCCGTGCCCGAGAAGGGCACCGCCGATGTGAAGGGCGCCTCGGGCGTGAAGACCGTCTCCGCCAAGCCTCCCGCCACCGAGTCCCGCGCCGCTCTCGTGCGCCGTGCTCGCCGTATTAACCGTGAGCTCGCCGAGGTCTTCCCCTACGCCCATCCCGAGCTGGACTTCGACAACCCCTTCCAGCTCGTCGTCGCCACCGTGCTGTCCGCCCAGACCACCGACCTGCGCGTCAACCAGACGACACCGGCCCTGTTCGCCAAGTACCCGACCCCCGAGGACCTGGCCGCGGCCAACCCGGAGGAGGTCGAGGAGATCCTGCGGCCCACCGGGTTCTTCCGGGCCAAGACCAAGTCGGTCATGGGGCTGTCGAAGGCTCTGGTGGAGAACTACGGCGGTGAGGTCCCGGGGCGGCTCGAAGAGCTCGTCAAGCTGCCCGGCGTCGGCCGCAAGACCGCCTTCGTCGTGCTCGGCAACGCCTTCGGGCGGCCCGGGATCACCGTCGACACCCACTTCCAGCGGCTCGTGCGGCGCTGGCAGTGGACCGAGCAGACCGACCCGGACAAGATCGAGGCCGAGATCGGCGCGCTGTTCCCCAAGAGCGACTGGACCGACCTCTCGCACCACGTGATCTGGCACGGCCGCCGTATCTGTCACGCCCGCAAGCCCGCGTGCGGCGCCTGCCCCATCGCCCCGCTCTGCCCGGCGTACGGCGAGGGCGAGACCGATCCGGAGAAGGCCAAGAAGCTCCTCAAGTACGAGAAGGGCGGCTTCCCCGGGCAGCGGCTCAACCCGCCCCAGTCCTACCTGGACGCGGGCGGCAAGCCGGCCCCGCCGCTGGGGGCCGGATGACGGGGCGGGCACAGAACTCGGGGACACCGGCCGGTCGTCGTACGGTCGTCGGGGCTCCGTTCCTGCGGGTGCGGGCCGGTGGTCGTACGGTCGTCGGGGTTCCGATCTCGCGAGCGGGGGCCGGTCGTCGAGGTCTCGTCGCGGAACGATCTATGTGCCCTCGGGCGTTGGAGTGGGCAGGACGACGGGGGTGGCGATGAAGCGGGCGAGCGAAACACAGGACGGGCCGGTGGTGGTCAGCAAGGACGGGTTGCCGCAGTGGCTGGACCCGGTGGTGCGGGTCGTCGAGACCGTCGAGCCGTTGCAGCTGAGCCGTTTTCTGCCGCCGGAGAGCGGCGCGGGACGCCAGTCCGCCGTACTGATCCTGTTCGGTGAGGGCGAGGAGGGGCCCGAGCTGCTGCTCATGGAGCGGGCGAGCTCGCTGCGGTCCCATGCCGGACAGCCCTCCTTCCCCGGCGGCGCCCTCGACCCCGAGGACGGCGACCCGCAGGCCGACGGGCCGTTGCGGGCAGCTCTCCGCGAGGCCGAGGAGGAGACCGGCCTCGATCCGAGCGGCGTCCAGCTCTTCGGCGTCCTGCCGAAGCTGTACATCCCGGTCAGTGGCTTCGTCGTATCTCCCGTTCTGGGTTGGTGGCGTGAGCCCAGCCCGGTCTACGTCGTCGATCCGAACGAGACGGCACGCGTCTTCACCGTCCCCGTGGCGGATCTCACGAATCCGGACAACCGCGCCACCACCGTGCACCCCAGCGGCCACCGAGGACCGGCATTTCTGGTCGAATCGGCACTGGTGTGGGGCTTCACGGCCGGGATCATCGACCGTCTGCTCCATTTCTCGGGCTGGGAGCGGCCCTGGGACCGGGGGAAGCAGGTCCCGCTCGACTGGCGGTCATGACAGGGTGTCTGCCGTGCTGTGTCTTCCCGGGGGCCGTCGTGTCCGAAAGCCGCTGAGTGGCGGGCGGGGCCCGTGGCCGACCTGTGGTGAGCGAAGAGTGACGAGGCGAGGCTCGAACCGGTGAACGTGCTGGACATCCTGTTGCTGGTCGCCGCCGTGTGGTTCGCGATCGTGGGCTATCGCCAGGGCTTCGTCGTCGGCATCCTGTCGGTGATCGGCTTCCTCGGCGGCGGTCTCGTGGCCGTCTACCTCCTCCCGGTCATCTGGGACGCGCTGACCGACAACGCCGAGGTGAGCACCACCGCCGCCGTCGTCGCGGTCGTCGTCGTGATCGTCTGCGCCTCCGTCGGCCAGGCCCTGACCACCCACCTCGGCAACAAGCTGCGCCGGTACATCACCTGGTCCCCGGCCCGCGCCCTGGACGCCACCGGCGGCGCCCTCGTCAACGTCGTCGCGATGCTCCTCGTGGCCTGGCTGATCGGCTCCGCCCTCGCCGGGACCACGCTGCCGACGCTCGGCAAGGAGGTCCGCGGCTCCAAGGTGCTCCTCGGCGTCTCACGGGCACTGCCCGACCAGGCCGACACCTGGTTCGCGGACTTCTCCACCGTCCTTGCGCAGAACGGCTTTCCACAGGTCTTCAGCCCGTTCTCCAACGAGCCCATCAACGAGGTCCAGCCGCCCGACCCGGCGCTCGCCAACAGCCCGGTCGCCACGCGCGCGCAGCGATCCATCGTCAAGGTCATGGGCACGGCGACGAGTTGCGGCAAGGTCCTGGAGGGCACCGGCTTCGTCTTCTCCGACCGCCGCGTCATGACCAACGCGCATGTCGTGGGCGGCGTCGACGAACCCACCGTCCAGATCGGCGGCGAGGGCAAGCGGTACGACGCGACGGTCGTCCTCTACGACTGGGAGCGCGACATCGCCGTACTGGACGTACCCGATCTCGACGCGCCCGCGCTGAAGTTCACGGCCACCGACGCCGAGAGCGGCGACGGCGCGATCATCGCGGGCTTCCCGGAGAACGGCGCTTACGACGTGCGCGCCGCGCGCGTGCGCGGGCGTCTGCCGGCCAACGGACCGGACATCTACCACCGCGGCACCGTGCGCCGTGACGTGTACTCCCTGTACGCGACCGTCCGTCAGGGCAACTCCGGCGGACCGCTGCTGACGCCCGAGGGCAAGGTCTACGGCGTGGTGTTCGCCAAGTCCCTCGACGACGCCGAGACCGGTTACGCGCTGACCGCGGACGAGATCCAGGAGGACATCGTCAAGGGTCGTACCGCCAACCAGCAGGTGGACAGCGACAGCTGCGCACTGTGAGGCCGTGAGGCCGGGGCAGGCACGAGAGCCTGCCCCGGACGGTGGAGACGGTTGAAGAGCGTCGGCCTGTCAGCCGCGCGGGTGGCGCAGGCGCACCGAGACCCAGCGGGCCCGGCGGCGCAGAATACGCGGAATGCCTACCCGGAGGTCCGCGCCCGGCATTTGCGGGGCGCTGCCCCGCTGATGGGAGCTCAGCCCGCTGGCCGAGCGGCGATTGCGTGCTACGTCACTGTAGTCGTGCGTCCAGCCCATACCCCGACGTCTGCCCCTGCCCCATGGTCGATAACCGCCCCCAGGGCCCCCAATTGGCCTATGCGCGAGGCAATTGGCTGTTCGTAGGACAGGTGTTCAGTTCCGGATACCGGGCGCATCGGCGCGGTCACCGATCGGGTTCGGGAGCCTTCGCCGGACGGTCATCGGTCGGGCTCCGGATCCTTGAGCCAGTTGATCAGCTCCGTGGAGAAAGCGACCGGGTCCTCCTCGTGCGGGAAGTGTCCGAGGCCGTCGAACAGGCGCCAGCGGTACGGCGCTTCGACGTACTCGCCCGAACCGGCCGCGCTGCGCGTGCGCATGACGGGGTCGAGGGAGCCGTGCAGGTGCAGCGTCGGTACGCGCACAGGTCGCTTCATGCGGCGGTTGAACTGGATGCCGTCGGGGCGGGCCAGCGAGCGCACCATCCAGCGGTACGGCTCGATGGAGCAGTGCGCGGTCGACGGGATGCAGATCGCGCGGCGGTACATCTCCACCGCGTCGTCGTCCGGCAGCCGCGGGCCGGACCAGTCCCGGACGAGCCGGCCGACGAGCGCGCCGTCGTCGGCCGTCAGCTGCCGCTCGGGGATCCAGGGCCGCTGGAACCCCCAGATGTAGGAGCCGGCACTGGTCTGCTTGACGTCCGAGAGCATCGCCGAGCGCCAGCGCCGGGGATGCGGCATGGACGCGACCGCGAGCCGGCGGACCAGCTTGGGGCGCATCACGGCCGCCGTCCACGCCAGGTATCCGCCCAGGTCGTGGCCGACGAGCGCGGCGTCCGGCTCGCCGAGCGAGCGGACCACGCCGGTGATGTCGAGCGCGAGGTTGGCCGGGTCGTAGCCGCGTGGCGTACGGTCGCTGCCGCCGACGCCCCTGAGGTCCATCGCCACCGCCCGGAAGCCCGCGTCGGCGAGCGCGACGAGCTGGTGCCGCCAGGTCCACCAGAACTGCGGGAAGCCGTGCAGCAGCAGCACCAGCGGACCGTCGCCCAGCTCGGCGATGTGGAAGCGCGCGCCGTTCGCCGCGACGTCCCTGTGGGTCCAGGGGCCGTCCGGGCGTACGACCGAGGAGGGGGTGGCGGGATCCGTCATGACGACGAGCGTGCCACAGCCTCGATGGCCGCGGGCGCCCGGTCCTCCAGCTCCGGCTGCGGGGCGGGACGCGGGTGCGGCTTGGCCTTCTGCAGGACGCCCGCCGTCTCCTTCATCGAGGCGGCGACCTTCTGCGGGCCCTGGCTCTTCTTGGCCTTCTTCGCGAACACGACGCCGATCAGCACGAGGACGAGGGCGATGAGGACGTTCGCCGCGAAGGACAGCAGGAAGCAGAGCGCGAGGTTCCAGTCGCTCCAGGTCCGAATGCCGTACGCGAGGGCGAAGTTCAGCATCGGCAGTGAGAAGACGAGCACGGCGCCCGCCACCGTGAACGCGCCGCCGCTCGTCGCGCCGCGCTTGACGTCCTGCTTGAGCTGCGCTTTCGCCAGTGCGATCTCGTCATGCACCAGCGCCGACATCTCGGTCGTCGCCGAGGCGAACAGCTGGCCGATGCTGCGTTCGGCGCCGACCGGGCTGCCGTCGGGTGCGCTCATCGCGGTCTCCCTCGTCGTGTACGGATCCGTCTTCTGCCTGACTGAGTACGGTTCCGTCTTTTGTACCGTCCCGTCAGATCATGCCCGACGGTGGTCCTCCTCGCCTGCCCTGCCCGCCACTTCGGCAAGCGCGTGGCGTGCGGCGAGCTTCTCCTCGGCGAGGCGGCGGTGCTCGGCGGCCTTGCGCTCGTGGATGGCGGCCATGCGCAGGTGGTACTCCGGCTCGTCCTGCTCGTAGATGTCCGGAATGCCGTCGGCGTCCTCGTCGCGCTCCTCGGCCTCGACCATCCCGCGGTACTTGGCGTTCCGTATCTTCAGCAGCACCGTCGCCAGGATGGCCGCGATCAGGGACCCGATCAGTACGGCCGCCTTCACCTCGTCGGTCAGCGTGGCGTCTCCGGTGAAGGCGAGCTCGCCGATGAGCAGCGAGACGGTGAAGCCGATGCCGGCGAGGGTCGCGACGGCGAACACGTCGGCCCATTCCAGGTCTTCGCTGAGCGAGGCCCTGGTGAAGCGTGCCGTCAGCCAGGTGCCCCCGAAGATGCCGACCGTCTTGCCGACCACGAGGCCGAGGACCACGCCGAGCGTCTCCGGCTGGGCGAAGACATCGCCGAGCGCGCCGCCGGAGACCGTGACACCGGCGCTGAACAGCGCGAACAGCGGGACGGCGAGCCCTGCCGACAGCGGGCGCACCAGGTGCTCGATGTGCTCGCCGGGGGAGTGCTCCTCGCCCTCGCGCCGGGTGCAGCGCAGCATCAGGCCCATCGCGACGCCCGCGATGGTGGCGTGGACGCCGCTGTTGTACATCAGCCCCCAGATCACCAGGGCGAGCGGGACGTACACATACCACCCGCGCACGCCCTTTCTCACGAGCAGCCAGAAGACGGCCAGGCCGACCACGGCGCCGCCGAGCGCGGCGAAATTGATCTGCGACGTGAAGAAGATCGCGATGATCAGGATCGCGAACAGGTCGTCGACGACGGCGAGCGTGAGCAGGAAGGCGCGCAGGGCGCTGGGCAGGGAGGTTCCGATGACGGCGAGCACCGCGAGCGCGAAGGCGATGTCCGTGGCCGTCGGAACCGCCCAGCCGGCCGAGGAGCCGTGCCCGGTGACATTGGTCAGGGTGTAGACCAGCGCGGGCACCGCCATGCCGCACAGTGCGGCGACGACCGGCAGCGCGGCCGCCCTGGGGTCCTTGAGATCGCCGGCGACCAGCTCGCGCTTGAGCTCGATCCCGGCGACGAAGAAGAAGATCGCGAGCAGCCCGTCGGCCGCCCAGTGCTCGACGGACAGGTTCAGCCCGAGGGCCTCGGGGCCGAGGTGGAAGTGGCCGACGCTCTCGTAGCTGTCGTGCAGTGCGGGTACGTTCGCCCAGATCAGCGCGGTGATCGCGGCGAGCAGCAGCAGGACACCGCCGACGGTCTCGGTGCGCAGCGCGTCCGCGACGAAGGTCCGCTCGGGGAGCGAGAGCCGTCCGAGGACCTTGCGGACGGGAGCGGGGGTGCGGGGCGCGGTCACGGGGAGACCTCCGGTCGGTGGGCAGGACGGAGCACTTGCCGACCAGACTTCCCGGCGCACCTATGCGTGATGTTCGCTTTGTTTAGTTTACCTAAGGGTGCGCCGGATCGCATCCGTCGGATTCCACCGTACGTACGTGAGGGGCACCCGGCGCGGTCGCCGGGTGCCCCTCACGCTGGTTCCTTACTCAGTCCTCGCTCGGCGCGGCCGGCAGCTTCGACTGGATGAGGTCCATGACGGTCGAGTCGGTCAGCGTCGTCACGTCACCGAGCTGACGGTTCTCGGCGACGTCCCGCAGCAGCCGGCGCATGATCTTGCCGGAGCGGGTCTTCGGCAGCTCGGCCACCGGCAGGATCCGCTTCGGCTTGGCGATCGGGCCGAGGGTGGCGCCGACGTGGTTGCGCAGGTCGGCGATGAGGTTCTCGTCGTCGGCGTTCGCCGTGCCGCGCAGGATCACGAAGGCGACGATCGCCTGCCCGGTCGTCTCGTCGGCGGCACCGACCACGGCCGCCTCGGCGACGGACGGGTGCGAGACCAGCGCGGACTCGACCTCGGTGGTCGAGATGTTGTGGCCGGAGACGAGCATGACGTCGTCCACCCGGCCCAGCAGCCAGATGTCGCCGTCGTCGTCCTTCTTCGCACCGTCGCCCGCGAAGTACTTGCCCTCGAAGCGCGACCAGTAGGTGTCGAGGAAGCGCTGGTCGTCGCCCCAGATGGTGCGCAGCATCGACGGCCACGGCTCGGTCAGGACCAGGTAGCCGCCACCGCCGTTGGGGACCTCGTTCGCCTCGTCGTCGACGACGGTCGCGGAGATGCCGGGCAGCGGGTTCTGCGCGGAGCCGGGCTTGGTCTCGGTGACACCCGGCAGCGGCGAGATCATCATCGCGCCGGTCTCGGTCTGCCACCAGGTGTCGACGACCGGGGTCCGGTCGGCGCCGATGTGCTTGCGGTACCAGACCCAGGCCTCGGGGTTGATCGGCTCGCCCACGGAACCCAGCACCCGCAGGCTGCTCAGGTCGAACTTCGCGGGGATGTCGTCGCCCCACTTCATGAACGTACGGATAGCCGTCGGCGCCGTGTACAGGATGGTGACCCCGTACTTCTGCACGATCTCCCAGAAGCGGCCCTGGTGCGGGGTGTCCGGCGTGCCCTCGTACATCACCTGCGTCGCGCCGTTCGCCAGCGGCCCGTACACGATGTACGAGTGGCCGGTGACCCAGCCGACGTCGGCCGTGCACCAGTACACGTCCGTCTCCGGCTTGAGGTCGAAGACCGCGTGGTGGGTGTACGACGTCTGGGTGAGGTAGCCGCCGGAGGTGTGCAGGATGCCCTTGGGCTTACCCGTCGTACCGGACGTGTACAGGATGAACAGCGGGTGCTCGGCGTCGAAGGCCTCGGGGGTGTGCTCGGCGGACTGCCGCTCGACGATCTCGTGCCACCACACGTCACGGCTGTCGTCCCAGGCGACGTCCTGGCCGGTGCGGCGCACGACGAGCACGTGCTCGACGTTGTCGACCTTGCCGATCGCCTCGTCCACGGCCGGCTTCAGCGCGGACGGCTTACCGCGCCGGTAGCCGCCGTCGGAGGTGATGACGACCTTGGCGTCCGCGTCCTGGATACGGGTGGCCAGCGCGTCCGCGGAGAAGCCGCCGAAGACGACCGAGTGCGCGGCGCCGATGCGCGCGCAGGCCAGCATCGCGACCGCCGTCTCGGGGATCATCGGCATGTAGACGGCGACCCGGTCGCCCTTGCGCACGCCCAGCTCCAGCAGGGCGTTGGCGGCCTTGGAGACCTCGTCCTTGAGCTCGGCATAGGTGACGGCGCGGCTGTCGCCGGGCTCGCCCTCGAAGTGGATGGCGACACGGTCGCCGAGCCCGGCCTCCACATGCCGGTCCACGCAGTTGTACGCGACGTTGAGCTCGCCGTCCTTGAACCACTTGGCGAACGGCGGGTTCGACCAGTCCAGCGTCTCCGTCGGCTCCTTGGCCCAGGTCAGCCGACGGGCCTGCTCGGCCCAGAAGCCGAGCCTGTCAGCCTTGGCCTGTTCATACGCCTCCGCCGTGACGTTGGCGTTCGCGGCCAGGTCGGCGGGGGGTGCGAACCTGCGCTCTTCCTTCAGCAGGTTGGCCAGGCTTTCGTTGCTCACGACATCTCCCTTTCCCAGGGTGTCCGTTGTGTCCCAGGCCACAGCTCATCAGACCGGGGGGCCCGATGACAAGGGTCGCCGGAAAATTGGTTTAGACCTGTCAACGGGATGGGCCCCGAGCTGCGGTTTGTGCCGGGGTTATCCGTTCCCACGGACGCCGGCCGAGGGCGGTTCAGGTCTGTAACCCCTCTCACATCCGGGCGGGGGTGAGGCGCGACGTCGATCACGTCGGAGGGCGGCGGTCGGCCACACGGGAGTTCTGCAGGTGGGCCACATGGGAGCGCGGGCAGTCGGACTCTGGGGGAGCGCGGGCAGGCGGACTCCATGGGAGCGCGGCCCCGCCGAGCAGCGGGGCCGCGCACGGCTGCCTGCGTCAGGCCGACAGGTCCGCCACACCCACGTGGTCGAACACCCGGTCCTCGTGGCCCTCGGCCAGCAGGTACGCCTGTGCCTCGCCCACGTGGAAGTACATCCCGTGCAACTCAAGCTGGCCCGCGCGCAACGCCCGGGCCACCGACTCGTGGGCGCGCAGGTGCTCCAACTGCTGCACCACGTTGGTCAGACAGAGCTGCTCGACCGCGTCGGCCGGTGCCCGACCGGCGAGCCTGGCCCAGGGCCGGTCCTCGTCGGACATCCGCTCCAGGCTCGGCTCCCCGTGCCGCAGCCACCGCCTGAGCGGGGTCTGCGCGGCGCCCGGCTCTGAGGCGAGCAGCGCCTGCATGGCCCCGCAGCCGGAGTGCCCGCACACCGTGATCGACCGCACCTCGAGCACGTCCACCGCGTACTCGATCGCGGCCGCCACCGAGTCGTCCCCGCTCTCCCGGCCCGGCAGCGGAACGAGGTTGCCCACGTTGCGCACCACGAACAGGTCGCCGGGACCACTGGAGGTGATCATCGACGTGACCAGCCGGGAGTCCGCGCAGGTGAGGAACAGCTGGGACGGCTGCTGCCCTTCACGCGCCAGCCGCGCCAGCTCACCCCGCACCAGGGGGGCGGTGTTGCGCTGGAACGCGCTGATGCCACGGGCCAGTTGACGGGCGCTGGGGCGGCTGGTGTCGGTGGCTGCGCCGGTGCCGGTGCCGGTGCCAGTGCCGGTGTCTGCGGCTGCTCCGGTGCGTGCGCCGGTGCTGGTGCCTGCGCCTGTATCGGCGCCCGGGCCTGCACCAGTGCCGGTGGCAGTGCTTGTGCCGGTGTCTTCGCTCGCGTCGGCGGTGTCGTCCTCGGACGCGTCGGGTCGAGCGAGGGCGTCTGCGCCGCCGCCGGTTGGACTCGGCTCGCCGGCCTTGTCGGGCTCGCCGGTGCCGCCGTGACCTCCAGTGCCGCCGTGATCTCTGATGCCGCCGTGACCTCCGGTGCTGTCGGTGCCGTCCGCGCGAAGGGCACCGTCGGCGTCCGAGGGCGCCGCGCCTCCACCGGCGTCGTCGGCCCCCGTCGCCTGAGCGTCCCCGGGCTGCCCGTCGCGGAGCAGGGCGGCCTCCGGGATCTCGCACTGGTGGTTGCGCCAGGGCGTCCAGGGGTGGCAGCGGCAGTCGGCACTCTCCTCCGCGGCGACCCCGGTGAGGGCCTGGAGGCCGGTCGGTCCCGTGGGCTCACCGATGCGGACCCCGGACCTGCGGCCGACGAGCTCGACGGTGCCGCCGTGCACGGTGTGCGTGTTCTGCCAGTCCTGAAGCGACTCGTAGGCCGCGTGGTCCATGAACGACCCGTCCAACTCCACGACGACGTCGGCGCCCTGGGGCACGAGATGCAGGGTCCGGCTCAGACGCGGCACCGCGAGGAACGTCAACTGCCCTCGTACATGTACGTGATGGACTCCTTCCGTCTCGTCGTGCGTGATGCGGGTGCGGGTGAGGCGGTGCAGGGCGACCCCGACGGCCATGGCGATGCCCAGGGTCACGCCTTCCAGGACGCCGAAGAACACCACGGCGAGGGTGGTGACGGCGTACACCAGAACCTCGCGGTGGCGGGTCACCGTGCGGATGTGGTGCAGGGACACCATCTGGATGCCGACGGCCATCACCAGGGCGGCGAGCGAGGCGAGCGGGATGAGCTCCAGGATCGGGACCATCAGCAGCGCGGCGACCACTACGAGAACGCCGTGCAGCATCGTGGAGTTCCGGCTCACGGCACCGGCGTGAACATTCGCCGAACTGCGCACGGCCACACCCGCGATGGGCAGTCCGCCGAGCGCGCCGGAGACGACGTTGGCGGCTCCCTGGCCGAGCAGCTCGCGGTTCAGGTCGGAGCGCCCGACCTGGGCGGACTGCTCCGGCCGGCCGGCGACCAGCTTGTCCACGGCGACCGCGCCGAGCAGCGACTGCACGCTGCACACCAGCGTGATGGTGAGCACGGCGGCGACGAGGCCGAGCACCGGCCCGTCGGGGAGGGCGGCCAGTGCGTGGCTGCTCCAGGACGGCAGGTCGACCTTGGGCAGGCTCAGGCCCAAGAGCGAGGCGGTCGTGGTCGCGACGGCGACGGCGACGAGCGGGGTCGGCACCTTGCGCAGCAGCTTGCCGGCCCGGCCGGGAAGTCTGGGCCAGAGCACCAGCAGGGCGAGGGTGAGCACGCTCACCGCCAGGGCGGCGGGATGCACTCGGGCCAACTGGGCGGGCAGTTCGCGAAGGTTGTCCAGGACCGAGCTGTGCGGGACGCCGCCGAGGACGATGTGCAGCTGGGCCACGGCGATGGTGACGCCGATGCCGGCGAGCATGCCGTGCACGATCGCGGGGCTGACGGCGAGCGCGGTGCGGGCCACGCGCAGGAGGCCGAGGCCGAGTTGGGCGAGGCCGGCGAGGACGGTGATGGCACAGGTCGTGCGCCATCCGTACTGGTGGATGAGCTCGGCGGTGACGACCGTGAGTCCGGCGGCGGGGCCGCTGACCTGGAGCGGGGCGCCGCCGAGCCGTCCGGCGACGAGGCCTCCGACGGCGGCGGCGACGAGGCCGGCCTGAAGGGGCGCGCCGGTGGCGAGGGCGATGCCGAGGGAAAGGGGGAGTGCGATCAGGAAGACCGCGATGGAAGCCGAGACATCGGCACCCGCGAGGCGCGGGCGGCGGGCCGGCGGTGGGCTGTGTGGTTCGTGGCTGTGCTCTTCTCGACGTGGCTCGTCGGCGCGGGTCGGAACGCAGGCTGACATGTTTCCCGTCTCCTCCGGGCAGCGCGGCCGCGAATCTGGCGGTCCCCTCGGGGCGGGGGTCGGGTCGCGGCCGAGTGGTCACGGCATACAGCGGCGGGATGCATCAACTGTCGGTAAACGGATCGTAATGCAGAGTAAAGTGACGGAATAGATTTTCCGAGCAAATGGACTAATAAATCCCTCTCAAGAGTGAAGCGGTTAATTAGTCGGCTTGTCGTATTAATTCCTTTCTCGGTCCCGTGCGACCTTGGCGGCGCTGTCGCCCTCCGAGAGAAGGAAGTAGGTGGACCGAACATGGCCGCCACTCGCAGGTTCGCCGCCCCCCGAAAAACCGCCGCGACACAACGAATTGCCGCGGGTACCGCTGCCGCCGCGGTCTGTGCCGCATCGCTCGCCGGCTGTGCGAGCCGTGACACGAGCGGGCAGTCGGCGCCCGGGCCGCAGAAGGCGAAGCCCGCGGCGCCCGCGCCCCGGAGCGCGGTCCGTCTGATCGGTGACGGGTCCACCGCGTACACCGGCGCACAGCCGCATCTGCCCCGGCCCGAACGCCTCAAGCCCGGTCAGAAACCCCCGCAGTTCGTGGTGTTCTCCTGGGACGGCGCCGGCGAGGACGGACAGAGGCTGTTCTCCCACTTCCGCAAGGTGGCCAGGGCGAACAGCGCGACCATGACCTACTTCCTCAGCGGCGTGTACATGCTGCCGGACCACAAGCGCGACCTGTACCGGCCCCCGCAGCACTCACCGGGCCGCTCCGACATCGGCTTCAACGACGCGGAGGGAATCAGCGACACCGTGAAGCAGCTGCGCCTCGCGTGGCTGGAGGGCAACGAGATCGGCACCCACTTCAACGGCCACTTCTGCGGCAGCGGCGGCGGTGTCGGCGAGTGGTCCGTGGAGGAGTGGAAGGACGAGATCACTCAGGCGAAACGATTCGTCAAGTCCTGGAAGACCAACACCGGCATGAGCAAGGCGTCCCCCCTCCCCTTCGACTACGACAAGGAGCTCATCGGCGCCCGCACACCCTGCCTGGAGGGCCGCAAGAACTTCGTCACGGCGGCCCGCGAGATGGGCTTCCGCTACGACTCCAGCGGCGTCAACAACCAGCTCTGGCCCGTGAAGAGGGAGGGCCTGTGGGATCTGTCGATGCAGCTCGTGCCCTTCCCCGGGCACTCCTACGAGCAGCTCACCATGGACTACAACTTCATGGTCAACCAGTCGGGCACCAAGAGCCAGGGTGACCCCGACAAGCACGAGTTCTGGGGCGACCAGATGCGGGACGGCCTGCTCATGGGCTTCCGCCGCGCCTATGAGGGCAACCGCGCGCCCCTGATCATCGGCAACCACTTCGAGTCCTGGAACGGCGGCACCTACATGCGCGCCGTCGAGGAGGTCGTCGAAGCCGTCTGCAACAAGCCCGACGTGCGCTGCGTTTCCTTCCGGCAGCTCGCCGACTGGCTCGACGCCCAGGACCCGGCGGTCCTGCGGAAGTTGCGCACCCTGGAGGTCGGCGAGGCCCCGAAGGAGGGCTGGGCGTCCTTCCTGTCCGGACACCCCGCGCCCGCCCCGAAGGGGGTCCCCGGGGCTCCGCCGCTCAAGCAGTAGGCGTCAGCGAGGCGTTGGCCTCGGGTGGGGCGCACAGGCCCTCCCCGAGCACGAACCCGGGGTCGATCTGCGCGGCCAGGTCGACGCCGGTGCGCCCATTCCCCCAGGACCGGGCGTTCTTCAGGTGGAAGTGCACCATCTGGCGGGTGTAGCGCTCCCAGTCCCGCAGCTCGTACGTCGCGTCCACGGCCGTGCGCAGCCGACGCAGGGAGAGGTGGTTCTCGTCCTCCAGGAGGTCGAACCGGGGCGGACGGCCCTTCTCCATGGAGCGCACCCAGTCCGAGTGCCCGACAGTCACCAGCAGGTCGTCCCCGACCTCGGCGCGGAGGAAGTCGAGGTCGTCCTGACCTTGCACCTTGTTGCCGACGACCTTCAGGACGACTCCGAAGTCCTGGGCGTACTCCCGATACTGGCGATAGACGGAGACCCCCTTCCGGGTCGGCTCGGCGACGAGGAACGTGATGTCGAAGCGGGTGAACATGCCGGAGGCGAAGGAGTCCGAGCCAGCCGTCATGTCGACCACGACATACTCACCGGGGCCGTCCACCAGGTGGTTCAGGAACAGCTCCACCGCTCCCGTCTTGGAGTGGTAGCAGGCGACTCCGAGGTCTGACTCGGTGAAGGGGCCGGTGACCATCAAACGGACGGCGCCGCCGGCGAGTTCCACCGGCCGGGCGCAGGCGTCGTAGACCGGGTTCGGCTCGCTCACCCGTAGCAGCCGTGAACCCTCGCCGGGCGGCGTCGTCTTGATCATCGTTCGGGCGGAGGCGATCCGCGGGTTCGTGCCGCGCAGATGGTCCTTGATCAGCGGCAGCCGCTCGCCCATTGCCGGCACCGCGGCTGCCTGCGCCTCGTCCAGGCCGAGCGCGGCCCCCAGGTGCTGGTTGATGTCGGCGTCGACGGCCACCACGGGAGCGCCGGCGGCCGCGAGGTGGCGGATGAACAGAGAGGACAGGGTCGTCTTGCCGCTGCCGCCCTTCCCGACGAAAGCAATTTTCATGTTCACGAACGGTAGTCGGGTGATAGCTGTAAGTGGCAGTCGTATGGGGAAGGCCACTCGATCGTGGGGTACGGGCGATCGAAGGGGCGCGATGCTCGTTGGGGGGTCGCCGGCGGCCGAGAGGCGGGCGCGTAGTGTCGTACTCATGAGTACGACAGGTGCGTCCGCCGATCCGCTGGCGGCCCTCGGTTCGCTGCCCGGGGTCCCCGAGTCCGTGGAGTCCGTGCGCAAGGCTGTGGACCGGGTCTACGGGCACCGGATCATGCGTCGGCGCAGCAACGAGATCACCTCCGAGGCGGCGCTGCGCGGGGCCCGTGGCTCGGCGGCGCTGTCGGGTGCCGACTGGGCGCTCGAAGAGGTGCGTCGGCGTACCGACTTCAGTGGTGACGACGAGGCGCGCGTCGTGGGCGCGTCCCTGCGGCTGACGGCCGAGGCGGGTCAACTGCTGTCCATCTGGCGGCAGTCGCCGCTGCGGGTGCTGGCCCGCCTGCACCTGGTGGCGGCGGCGAGCCACGAGGGCGAGGTCGGGCGCCCGCGCCAGGCCGGCGAGCCCGTCGACGAGCCCCTGATCGAGCTTCCGCTGCCGAGCGCCGACGAGGTGCACGGCCGGCTGGAAGGGCTGGCCGAGCTGATCATCGCGGGCGGTTCGGCGCCCGCCCTGGTGACGGCGGCCGTCGTGCACGGCGAGCTCCTCGCGCTGCGCCCGTTCACCTCCAACAACGGCCTGGTCGCCCGTACCGCCGAACGCATCGTCCTGGTCGGCAGCGGCCTCGACCCCAAGTCCGTCTGCCCGGCCGAGGTCGGTCACGCGGAACTCGGGCGCGCGGCTTATCTGGCGGCGCTCGAAGGCTATGTGTCCGGCACTCCCGAGGGCATGGCCGCGTGGATCGCCCACTGCGGCAAGGCGATCGAGCTCGGGGCACGCGAGTCGACGGCGGTGTGCGAGGCGCTTCAGCGCGGGGCGGCGTAGGGCCGGGTGCCGTCAGGCGGGGTGTCGTAAGTCGGGGTGTCGTAAGGCGGGGTTTCGCCGTCGTAGAGCGCGGCGGCGCGGAATGGCTTGGCGCACGCGAGTGTGAGGCTTCGTCGAGTTCCGGGAATCCCGCGCGGGGGCCCACAAGAGTTGCGGCGGTACGAGGATTCGTACCGCCGCTGGCATGTTCACCGGGTTACCAAGCGTCCTCGATATGTTGCCCATCAGGTCGGGAACTTTGCCCGTGGCCTGGTGCGGCTGGCCCGTAATCGACGGGTCGACGTCGCGTGGGTGCCCAATGTTCATGCTCGGTCCGTGGGGCCAAATGCGTATTTAAGGTGATCCTCTCGGATGTCCTTGGTCTCGCGGGCCGTTGACTCCTTTGTACTCCAGGTCACAACCAAGCGGAAGGCCTGGTCGCAGTTCTTTACTTTTACTCTCAAATCACTTCAAACGGGCGCTTGTTTGTCGAGTGGGGTGTGCGTAAAGGGGAAGGTGCAGGTCAGACGGGCGCCGTACGGCGTCGGTTCGCGTACCAGACCAGGCCCGCGGTGGCCGCCGCTGCTCCTATGGCGGCTGCCGCGACAAGGGCCGGACGTGGCGGTACGGAGAAGGAGGGGAGCCGCTGCTTGAGCCGGACCGGGCGATGGAAATCGAGAATCGGCCACCCGCGCGCGAGTGCCTCGCGGCGCAGCGCACGGTCCGGGTTCACGGCGCGCGGATGCCCGACCGCCTCCAGCATCGGCAGGTCCGTCGCCGAGTCGCTGTAGGCGTAGCAGCGGTCGAGGTCATAGCCCTCGGACTCGGCGAGTTCCCTGATGGCCTCGGCCTTCGTCGGGCCGTACGCGTAGTACTCCACCTCTCCGGTGAAGCAGCCGTCGGCGCCCACGACCATGCGCGTGGCCACCACGCGGTCGGCGCCGAGCAGCTCGCCGATCGGCTCGACGACCTCGGCGCCGGAGGTGGACACGATCACCACGTCGCGGCCGGCGATGTGGTGCTCCTCGATGAGGGAGGCGGCCTCGTCGTAGATGATCGGGTCGATCAGGTCGTGCAGCGTCTCGGCGACGATCTCCTTGACCTGCTGGACGTTCCAGCCGCGGACGAGCGCGGAGAGGTACTTCCGCGTGCGCTCCATCTGGTCATGGTCCATACCGCCCACTCGGAAGACGAACTGGGCATATGCGGTCCGCAAGGCGGCCCTGCGGTTGATCAGGCCGCCTTGGTAGAACGACTTGCTGAAGGTGAGCGTGCTCGACTTCGCAATGACCGTCTTGTCCAGGTCAAAGAAGGCCGCTGTGCGGGGCAAGGAGTGGTTTTCCACGACCCTGAGCATAGGCGCAGCCCATTCGGCGTAAGGTGGGCGCGTGGGTTTGCCTGAGAGGGCTCTCGGGTACACCATGGAAGTCACGGATCGTTCGCGACCGTGCTAACCCGGTCCGACTCCTCCCCCCCCGAGTCGGCCGTGGAGACGACCCCCGCTCTCCCCCCCGGCGGGGGTCGTCGCATGTCCGGGTGGGTTTTCTTCTTTCGAGCACTGCCGCAAGGGCTGCGGCGAGGCGGCTGCGGCCGCCTGTTCGCCATGCTCATGATTCGTGACTGTGTGTAGCCGTCGCGCTGCTCTGCGGAAGTCGTACACGGGTCGGTGTGGGGGTCACCGGTTTGGGTGACGGCGATATTCACAACTGCTGAGTTGTCCACAGTTATCGACCAAGATCCACACGATTTCCGGGTTCGCTGCACCGTGATTCCAACGCGTCCGGCTCGGGCCGACTTGTTGGCCGGTTCCGGTTTGTCGGGTGCGTTTGGCCGGTTCGTATCGGCCGTTCATATGGAGGCCGGTTGCCGGTTCTTCACACGTTTGGGAATCGCGGGGCCGCAGGGCTGCGCGAGCGATGCAGCGAAGGGGGACGGAAACCGTGACCGCAGTCGTCACACACGATCCGCCGTCCGCCGCCTCCGGGCGGCCGGGCAGGCCGTTGATCGTCACGGAAGACGCCGAACTGCTGGACGACCTGCTGCGCCTGTGCGCGGCGGCCGGCGCCACACCCGAAGTCCACCACGGAGTGCCCGAGCCCAGAGGCAGTTGGGAGGCCGCGCCGCTCGTCCTGGTCGGCGACGACGCCGCACGGCGCGTACGCGGCGCGGGACGCAGGGGCGGGGTGGTGCTGGTGGGCCGGGACCAGGACGACGCCGGGGTGTGGCGCCGGGCCGTCGAGATCGGGGCGGACCACGTCCTGATGCTGCCGGACGGCGAAGAGTGGCTGGTCGACCGCATCGCCGACGTCACCGAGGGCGTCGGCCGCCCCGCCCTCACCGTCGGCGTCATCGGCGGCCGGGGCGGCGCAGGAGCCTCCACGCTCGCGTGTGCCCTCGCCGTCACCGCCGCGCGTGAGGGACTGCGCACACTCCTCGTGGACGCCGATCCGCTGGGCGGCGGACTCGATGTACTCCTCGGCGGCGAGTCGGCCGAGGGGCTGCGCTGGCCCTCGTTCGCCGGCTCGCGCGGGCGGCTCGGCAGTGGCGCGCTGGAGGAGTCGCTGCCGAAGCTGCACTCCCTTCGGGTCCTGAGCTGGGACCGCGGCGAATGCGTCGCGGTTCCGCCGCAGGCGATGCGAGCGGTGCTCGCTGCGGCCCGACGCCGGGGCGGCACGGTCGTCGTCGACCTGCCGCGTCGCATCGACGACGGGGTCGCCGAGGCCCTGGCCCAACTCGACGTCGGGATCCTCGTGGTCCCCGCCGAACTCCGCGCCGTCGCCGCCGCCCGCCAAGTGGCCTCCGCGGCTCGGCTCGTCCTACGGGACCTGCGGGTGGCGGTACGCGGTCCCTACGCACCCGGCCTCGACGACCACGAGGTGGCTCGACTGCTGGACCTGCCACTGGTGGGCGAGGTGCCGGTCGAGCCGGGGCTGCTGCGGCCGCACGAGAGCGACGAACCGCCGGGGGCAACCGGGCGAGGACCACTGGCCCGGTTCTGCCGGGAGTTCTGGGAGCGCTCTTTGCTTGAGGCGAGGACGGCATGAGTACGGCGGCGGGGCTTGACCGGGGGAGCAGGCGCGGGGGCGGCGTGGGTACGGCGGCGGGGCTTGACCGGGGGAGCGGGCGCGAGGCCGGCATGCGTACGGCGTCGGGGCATGGAGTGAGCGGGCGCGAGGGCGGCGTGGGGGAGGCGGTGGGGCTCGATCGGGTGAGCGGGCGTGAGAGCGCTGCTGTTGGTGGACGGCGGGACTCGGCCGCGCGGGCTGGTTCGTCGGCCGGGAGCTTGGTGCCGGAGCGATTGGCGGCCACGGCCGTCGGCGTGCCGTCGGAGTTGCTGGACGGGGTGCGGCAGTGGCTGGCCGAGAGCGGGGCCGAGCCGACGCCCGCGCGAGTGGCGCAGGCTCTGCGCGAGCAGGGCAGGGTGCTGGGGGACGCCGAAGTCCTCGGGGCAGCCGCGCAGTTGCGGTCCGAGCTGGTCGGCAGCGGCCCGCTGGAACCACTGCTCGCCGACCCCTCCGTGACGGACGTACTGGTGTCGGCGCCGGACCGTGTGTGGGTGGACCGCGGCGGCGGCCTGGAGCTGACGTCCGTGTCCTTCCCGGACGCGGCTGCCGTACGACGCCTCGCGCAGCGCTTGGCCGCGGTGGCCGGGCGGCGACTGGACGACGCGCGGCCCTGGGTGGACGCCCGGCTTCCCGACGGGACCCGGCTGCACGCGGTGCTTCCACCCGTTGCCGTCGGCTGCGCGTGCTTGTCGCTGCGAGTGGTACGGCCGCGGGCGTTCACGCTCGACGAACTGGTCGCCGCCGGCACGGTGCCGCCCGGCGGGGACCGGGTGCTGCGCGCACTGGTCGACGCACGGCTGGCGTTCCTCATCAGCGGCGGCACGGGCACAGGCAAGACCAGCTTGCTGAGTGCCCTGCTCGGACTGGTGGGGGACGGCGAGCGGATCGTGCTCGCCGAGGACTCCGCCGAGCTGAGGCCGGACCATCCGCATGTCGTGCGGCTGGAGAGCAGGCCGGCCAACCAGGAGGGCGCCGGGCTCGTCGCTCTCGACGACCTGGTGCGGCAGGCACTGCGGATGCGGCCGGACCGGCTGGTCGTGGGCGAGGTACGCGGCCCTGAAGTCGTCCATCTGCTGGCCGCGCTGAACACGGGCCATGAAGGCGGGTGCGGCACGGTCCACGCCAACGCGGCGGCCGATGTACCGGCCCGGCTGGAGGCCCTCGGTACGGCGGCCGGGCTCGACCGGGCCGCGCTGCACAGCCAGTTGGCGGCTGCCTTGTCGGTCGTACTCCATCTCGTACGCGACCGGACCGGGAGTCGGCGGATCGCCGAGGTGCATGTGCTGGAGCGGGACCAGTCGGGGTTGGTGCGGACGGTGCCGGCGCTGCGGTGGGGCACGGAGGCCTTCGCGTACGAGCGGGGGTGGGGGCGGCTGCGGGGGTTGCTTCGGGGTGAGGGCGCTGTCGGGCCAGCGCCCGGTGGGTTTGAGGGATGGGGTGATTGGGGTGGGTGAGATGTCGGAGGGCGTGGCTGTGCTGTGCCTCGGTGTGGCGGCCTGGTTGCTGGGCGGGCCGAACTCCGGGGCGCGACGGGCCCAGTTGTTGCTGGCCGGTGGTGGGGCCGTGGGTGCCGGGCCACCTGACTGGCGGCGGCTGGCAGGTGAGCTGCGAGGGCGGATTCGCGCCGAATGGTGGGCGGCTGCCGTCGGGCTGGTGCTGGCGCTGCTCGGGTCGTCGGTGCTGCCGGTCGTCGTGGGGGCGGCCGGGGTGCCATTGCTGAGGCGGGTGCGGCTGGCCCGGGAGGCGCGCGGAACGAGGGAGCGTCGCGTGGCGGCGGTGATCACGCTGTGCGCGACGCTCGCCGGGGAGGTACGGGCCGGCCGGCAGCCGGGCGAGGCGCTGCTGCGGGCGGCGTGGGAGTCCGGCGGGCTCGGTGAGGCACAGTCCGCGGTGTTGGCGGCTGCGAAGTTCGGTGGGGATGTGCCGGTCGCGCTCTCCTCCGCGGCACGGCAGCCGGGCGCCGAGGGCCTGTCGGGGCTGGCGGCGTGTTGGCGGGTCGCAGTGGACCAGGGCGCGGGGCTCGCGGCAGGGCTCGACCGGCTGGAGGCGGCACTGCGGGCGGAGCGCGACCAACGTGCCGACCTGCGGGCCCAGTTGGCCGGCGCCAGATCGACGGTGCTGATGCTGGCCGCCTTGCCGGTCCTGGGGCTGTTGCTCGGCGCCGCCATGGGAGCCGACCCACTGCATGTGCTGCTGCACACCGGGGCGGGGTTCGGATGCCTGGTCGTCGGCGGAGTGCTGGAGGGGCTCGGGATGTGGTGGGCGACGCGGATCGTGCGAGGAGCAGAGGCGGGGTGAGGTGCCGAGTGGGAGGGCGAGTCGGTCAGGGATCGCTTGCGCGGCGCGTACGGAGTCGGTTGGGAGGCAGCGTGCGGAGTCGCGTGAGAGGCCGAGTTGATGATCGCCGCGAACGGGAGGCGGCGAGGTGAACGCGGAGGTTGTCCACAGGCTGGGGATGGCGATGGGGGCGGTGCTGGTGGCCGGTTGGCTGCTGCGGTGGTCGGCCGATGTCCGGCGCGAGCGAAGGGCTCGGCGACGGCTGGGGTCGTTGATGACGCCGGCCGAGGTGATGCCGACTCGCAGACGGTACGACGTCCGGCAGGGCGTGCGGCAATGGCTGCCCCTGGCAGCGGTCGGGGGTGCCGGTTGGGCGCTGGTGGGCGGGGTCGCCGGTCTGGCGGTGGGACTGGGTGCCGCGGGCGGGATGTGGCTGTGGCGGCGTCGGCAGAGAGCCGCTGCCGGTGCCGTGCAGGAGATCGACGCCACTGAGGTGGCACGTCGGCTTCCACTCGCCGCCGATCTCCTCGCGGCCTGCATCTCGGCGGGTGCCGGTCCCGTGATCGCCGCTCAGGCGGTGGGCGAGGCACTCGGCGGTCCCGTCGGGGACGGGCTGTCACGAGGTGCGGCGGAGGTACGGCTCGGCGGTGAACCGGGCGAGGCGTGGCAGCGGTTGGCCGCCCTGCCTGGAGCGGGGGCGCTGGCGCGCCTGCTGGAACGGGCCGATGTGACGGGGCTTCCGGCGGCCGGACCGGTCGCGCGGCTTGCTGCGGAGGCCCGCGCCGAGTGGACGCGCAACGCGACGGAACGGGCCAGACGGGCGGCCGTGATGGTCAGCGCGCCGGTGGGCCTGTGCTTCCTGCCCGCGTTCATCGCGGTCGGTGTCGCGCCAGTGGTGATCGGACTGGCCGGCGGGGTGTTGGGAGGGGGTGCCGGCTGACGGGGTGAGTGCGGCTGCGGCCACAGGCCGACGGCCGGGGGTTCTGCGACAGGCAGGGCCGGCTGCGGGCGCTTGAGGGCGCCGGGCAGCGGAATTTCAACAGTTTGTTTCAACGGGACTGAACCTTACGGGGGTTGAGATGTGCAAGGCGGTACGGGCACGGATGCGCGCGCTGGTGTGCAGGGTGCGGGCGGCAAGGGGCGATGCCGGGATGGTCACGTCCGAGTACGCGATGGGGATCGTGGCGGCGGTGGCGTTCGCGGTGGTGCTCTACAAGGTCGTGACGAGCGGGGAGGTCAGCGAGGAGTTGCAGGCCATCGTGAAGCGGGCGCTCGATGCGCGGATGTGAGGAGGAGAGGGGGCGGCGGGCCAGGAGGCCGCTCGGGGGCTCGGACCGGGGCTTCGTCACCGCCGAGTCGGCTGTCGTCCTGCCGGTTCTGGTCATGTTCGCGATGGCGCTGGTGTGGGGCCTGCTCGTGATGGCGGCGCAGATCCAATGCGTGGACGCTGCCCGGACCGGCGCCCGCGCGGCGGCCCGGCAGGACCCCACCGGCGCGGTGATCGAGGTGACCCGCGAGGCGGCACCCCGCGGCGCGACAGTCACGGTCGACCGGGAGGGCGACGAGGTCCGCGTGGTCGTCGTGGCCAAGCCGCCCGTGCTGACGGGGCTCCCCTTCGAGGTACGGGAGGAAGCCGTGGCTGTGGCCGAGGAGACGGTGGGGGCGGGGACATGAGAGGGGGTTCGGAGACAGGCCGTCGCAGGTCTGTGGCAGGCCGCACCACGCGCGCCGCAGCCGGCCTTCGGAGCGCTGCCCGGAAAGCTGCCCCCTACCCGCCCTCCGACCGAGGCTCCGCCACTGTCTGGAGCCTCGGTGCCATCACCGTGCTCTGCGTCGTCTTCGGCGTCGTACTCGCCCTGGGCCACGCCGTCGTGACCCGGCACCGTGCGGCAGGCGGCGCCGACCTCGCGGCGCTGGCAGCGGCCGACCACTGGGCGGCGGGCGGCCCGGCGGCCTGTGCACGGGCTGAACGGGTCGCCGACTCGCAAGGCGTGCGGCTCGTGCGGTGCGTACTGGTCGGCGAGGTCTCGGACGTGACCGCGGCTTCGGGCCGAGGCCCCTTCGCGGCCGAGGTCAGGGCGCGGGCGGGGCCTGCTGAGCAGACGGAGCTTCCACTGCCGACGGCGCGTCTGCCACCGGACCCTGCGGTGACGCACCGGCCGAGACCGGTTCCGTGACCGATTGCGAGGCCACGGCTGCCCCATCCGACGCCGACGCGGACCCCGCGTCCCGAACCGCACCGGAGTCCTCGGCCGGGCCCCCACCCTCGTCCGACTCCTCCGGCGCCCCCCGCAACAAAACCGTCAGCAACCGCACGGCCCCCCGCTTGTGCAGCGGATCGTTGCCGTTGCCGCACTTGGGGGACTGGATGCAGGACGGGCAGCCGGCGTCGCACTCGCAGGAGGCGATGGCCTGGCGGGTGGCGGTGAGCCAGGAGCGGGCCGTGTGGAAGGCGCGCTCGGCGAAGCCCGCGCCGCCGGGGTGGCCGTCGTAGACGAAGACCGTGGGGAGCAGCGTGTCGGGGTGGAGCGGGATCGAGACGCCGCCGATGTCCCAGCGGTCGCAGGTCGCGAAGAGGGGCAGCAGGCCGATCGAGGCGTGCTCGGCGGCGTGCAGGGCGCCACCGAGGATCTCCGGGTTGATCCGGGCCTCGTCCAGCTGGTCCTCGGTGACCGTCCACCACACCGCGCGGGTGCGCAGCGTACGAGGAGGGAGGTCGAGCTTCGTCTCGCCCAGTACTTCGCCGGTGATCAGCCGGCGGCGCAGGAAGGAGACCACCTGGTTGGTGACCTCGACGGAGCCGTAGCAGAGGCGGCCGTCGCCCCAGGGGATCTCGACGTCAGTTTCCAGGACGGAGATCGCCGTCGTGTCGCGGGCGACGGTCGAGTAGGGCGGGGCGGCCTCCTCGACCAGGGCGACGGAGTCCTCCAGGTCGAGGGAGCGCACCAGGTACGTACGGCCCTGGTGCAGGTGGACCGCGCCCTCGTGGACGGAGCCGTGCGCGGCGCCCGCGTCGACCGTGCCGAGCAGCCGGCCCGTCCCGGCCTCGACGACCTGGACCGGACGGCCGCCTTCGCCACGGATGTCGGTGAGGTCGGCGGCCCGTTCCCGGCGCGTCCAGTGCCAGGCCTTGGTGCGTCGGCGCAGCAGCTTCGCGGCCTCCAGCTGCGGCAGCAGCCCTTCGGTCTCGGGGCCGAACAGCTCAAGGTCCTCATCGGTCAGCGGGATCTCCGCGGCCGCCGCGCACAGATGCGGTGCGAGGACGTACGGGTTGTCGGGGTCGAGGACCGTCGATTCCACCGGACGGTCGAACAGGGCCTCGGGATGGTGGACGAGGTAGGTGTCCAGCGGATCGTCGCGGGCGACGAGGACCGCGAGGGCGCCCTGTCCGGAGCGGCCGGCCCGACCCGCCTGCTGCCACAGGGAGGCGCGTGTGCCCGGGTAGCCGGCGATCAGTACGGCGTCGAGGCCGGAGACGTCGATGCCGAGTTCCAGGGCGGTGGTGGCCGACAGGCCGAGGAGCTCGCCGGAGTGTAGGGCCTGTTCCAGGGCGCGGCGTTCCTCGGGGAGGTAGCCGCCGCGGTACGCCGCGACACGCCGGGCGAGGGAGCGGTCGACCTCGGCGAGGCGTTCCTGGGCGATGACCGAGATCAGCTCGGCGCCGCGCCGGGAGCGTACGAAGGCGACCGAGCGGATGCCCTGCACCGCGAGATCGGTCAGGAGGTCCGCCGTCTCGGCGGTGGCCGTACGCCGGACGGGTGCGCCCTTCTCGCCCTGCATCTCGGTGAGCGGGGGCTCCCAGAGGGCGAAGACCAGTTCGCCGCGCGGGGAGGCGTCGTCGGCGACCTCCACGACCGGCAGGCCGGTGAGGCGGCGGGCGGCGACGGCGGGCTCGGCAGCCGTCGCGGAGGCCAGCAGGAAGACCGGGGAGGCGCCGTAGCGGGCGCACAGGCGGCGCAGTCGGCGCAGCACCTGGGCGACGTGGGAGCCGAAGACGCCGCGGTAGGTGTGGCACTCGTCGATGACGACGTACTTGAGCGCCTTCAGGAAGGAGGACCAGCGGGGGTGGGACGGGAGTATGCCGCGGTGCAGCATGTCGGGGTTGGTCAGGACGTAGTTGCCGTACTGGCGGACCCACTCGCGTTCCTCGAACGGAGTATCGCCGTCGTACACGGCGGGTCGGACGGAATTGCCCAGCGGATGTGAAAGTTCCTTCACCGAACGGCACTGGTCCGCCGCAAGAGCCTTGGTCGGGGCCAGGTAGAGGGCGGTCGCGCCGCGGCCGTTCGGGGCTTCTGAACCGTCCAGGAGTGTCGACAGGACGGGCACGAGGTAGGCCAGGGACTTGCCGGAGGCCGTGCCCGTGGCGACGACCACCGAGTCGCCGTCCAGGGCGTGCTCGGCGGCGCGTGCCTGGTGGGCCCATGGATGCTGGATTCCGGCCGTCTGCACCGCGGCGATGACCTCCGCGCGGATCCGGTCGGGCCAGACGGCATGGCGGCCCTCCCGCGGGGGCACATGCTCCGTATGAGTGATGCGCGAAGCCCGACTCGGCCCCGAGGCGAGTCGGCCCAGCACCGCGCCCGGGTCCACCCGGGAAACGGGGCCCGTCGGGGATCGATCGGATCGGTGATTCTTGGCCATCGGGACCGAGTGTGTCACTGGCGTGACGGACAATGGGACCAAGGCGTCGTGCACGCCTGCCGGTAAGTGATTGAATGCCATCGCGGCTGGCGAACCGTCCTGGGACTGCAAGCCGAGGTGTCCCGAGGGACGACCGCTCGATAGCAAGGTGCTGGAGGATCCGTGGACCTGTCCCTGTCGACCCGTACCGTCGGCGATCGTACGGTCGTCGAGGTCGGTGGCGAAATCGACGTATATACCGCGCCCAAGTTGCGCGAACAGTTGGTCGAGCTGGTGAACGACGGGAGTTTCCACCTCGTCGTTGACATGGAGGGCGTGGACTTCCTCGACTCCACCGGGCTCGGCGTTCTGGTCGGCGGCTTGAAGCGGGTTCGTGCCCATGAGGGCTCTCTGCGACTGGTGTGCAACCAGGAGCGCATTCTGAAGATCTTCCGCATCACCGGCCTCACCAAGGTGTTCCCGATCCACACCTCGGTCGAGGAAGCGGTAGCGGCAACCGACTGACAACCGGACCCGGGGGCGCACCTGAGCGTGCCCCGGGGCGGCAGAAGTTGAAAGGGACGGGGGACTGGGCTTTCGGCGGCCCGGTCCCCCCGACAGCACGCCCGAAGTTGCGAGGGGGATGCATGGCCACCGTTGAACTCCGCTTCAGCGCGCTGCCCGAGCACGTCAGGACCGCCCGACTGGTGGCGGCAGCGGTGGCGCGCAGGGCCGGAGTGGACGAGGCCGTCCTCGACGAGGTCAGACTCGCCGTGGGCGAGGCCTGCACCCGGGCCGTCGGACTGCACCAGATGGTCGGCATCACGGCGCCGGTGAAGGTGTCGCTGATCGAGGAGGAGAAGCAGTTCTCCATCGAGGTCGGCGACGAGGCGCCGCGTTCCGTTCCCGGCGAGCGGGCATCCGGCGCCGGAAGCGGCGACGGTGAGGTGGAGGCCGAGGAGGACGAGATGGGCCTCGCGGTCATCAGTGGTCTCGTCGACGACGTCGAAGTCTCCGCCGGGGAGCATGGTGGCCTGATCCGTATGACCTGGCCGACCACACCGCCGGCCGCGGTGCTCCCCTGAGGGAACAGCCTCACCCGTCCGTCTCAACACGAAGGGCCCTGCTGAGCAGGGCCCTTCGTGTTTTTGTCTCCGGCGCCGGGGAATTCGTGAATGAATTCACGATCGATCTTCCGATAATTGATCAAGCTCTCGATAATTTGATCAAGCGTCAATGTCGGCGTCAATGGTTTTAGGGCATTAGCACTTTCGGGTTCAGTGGCTTGATGTCGATCATTTGCTGAACGGCATGTGAAGGCCAATTCCGTTTACCGCCATCTGTTTTGATCAGGTTCCGGTACCTAGAATCCGTCCACATCTTGAGCTCAGCCCAAGCGTCAAGGAGGACGAATGGCGGGGCTTTCTACCCCTCATCAGCTGGACCACCCCACAACCCTCGCAGCCGCAGTGCTGACCGACGACAACCGGATCATCATCACGATCATCGGTGTCGTCGCACTGGCAGCGCTCGTGGTCGCCGGAGTCCTGGTGCGCCAGGTGCTCGCGGCGGGCGAGGGCACCGACAGCATGAAGAAGATCGCGACGGCGATCCAGGAAGGTGCCAACGCCTATCTGGCCCGGCAGCTGCGCACGCTCGGCGTATTCGCCGTCGTCGTGTTCTTCCTGCTCATGTTGCTGCCCGCGGACGACTGGAATCAGCGCATCGGCCGATCGGTGTTCTTCTTGATCGGCGCCGCGTTCTCGGCAGCCACCGGCTATATCGGCATGTGGCTCGCCGTGCGCAGCAATGTGCGCGTCGCCGCGGCGGCACGGGAAGCGACCCCTGCGGAAGGTGAACCGGAAAAGGATCTCACCGCCGTCTCGCACAAAGCCATGAAGATCGCTTTCCGCACGGGCGGCGTCGTCGGCATGTTCACAGTGGGGCTCGGTCTGCTCGGCGCCTCCTGTGTGGTGCTGGTGTACGCGGCCGACGCGCCGAAGGTGCTCGAAGGATTCGGTCTCGGTGCCGCGCTGATCGCGATGTTCATGCGTGTCGGCGGCGGCATCTTCACCAAGGCCGCCGACGTCGGCGCCGACCTGGTCGGAAAGGTCGAACAGGGCATTCCGGAGGACGACCCGCGCAATGCCGCGACCATCGCCGACAACGTGGGCGACAACGTCGGCGACTGCGCGGGCATGGCGGCCGACCTGTTCGAGTCGTACGCCGTGACCCTGGTCGCCGCACTGATCCTCGGATCGGCGGCGTTCGGTGACTCCGGGCTCGCCTTCCCGCTGATCGTGCCCGCGATCGGCGTGATCACCGCGATGATCGGCATCTTCGCGGTGGCACCGCGGCGCAGCGACCGCAGCGGCATGACCGCGATCAACCGCGGATTCTTCATCTCCGCGGTGATCTCGATCGTGCTGGTCGCGATCGCCGTGTTCGCCTACCTGCCGTCGTCGTACGCCGACCTCGACGGCATCGGTGACGCCGCCATCGCGGCCAAGGACGGCGATCCGCGGATCCTCGCGCTCGTCGCCGTGGCGATCGGCATCGTGCTGGCCGCTGTCATCCAGCAGCTGACCGGCTACTTCACCGAGACCAACCGCCGCCCGGTGCAGGACATCGGCAAGACCTCGCTCACGGGGCCTGCCACCGTCGTCCTCGCCGGTATCTCGATCGGTCTCGAGTCGGCCGTCTACACCGCCCTGCTGATCGGCCTCGGCGTCTACGGGGCGTTCCTGCTCGGCGGCACCTCGATCATGCTCGCGCTGTTCGCGGTGGCGCTGGCCGGCACCGGTCTGCTCACCACGGTCGGCGTGATCGTCGCCATGGACACCTTCGGTCCGGTCTCCGACAACGCGCAGGGCATCGCCGAGATGTCCGGCGACGTCGAGGGCGCCGGCGCCCAGGTGCTCACCAACCTGGACGCGGTCGGCAACACGACCAAGGCCATCACCAAGGGCATCGCCATCGCCACCGCCGTCCTGGCGGCAGCGGCGCTCTTCGGGTCGTACCGCGACGCCATCACCACCGGCGCACGGGACGTGGGCGAGAAGCTCAGCGGCGAGGGCGCGCCCATGAACCTGATCATGGACATCTCGCAGCCCAACAACCTCGTCGGCCTCATCGCGGGCGCGGCGGTGGTGTTCCTCTTCTCGGGTCTCGCCATCAACGCAGTGTCGCGTTCGGCGGGTGCCGTGGTGTACGAGGTGCGGCGGCAGTTCCGTGAGCGGCCCGGGATCATGGACTACTCGGAGAAGCCCGAGTACGGCAAGGTCGTCGACATCTGCACCCGGGACGCCCTGCGCGAGCTCACCACGCCGGGACTGCTCGCGGTGATGGCGCCCATCTTCATCGGGTTCACGCTCGGCGTCGGTGCCCTGGGCGCCTTCCTCGCGGGCGCGATCGGCTCGGGCACCCTCATGGCGGTGTTCCTCGCCAACTCCGGAGGGGCGTGGGACAACGCCAAGAAGCTCGTCGAGGACGGTCACCACGGTGGCAAGGGCAGTGAGGCCCACGCCGCGACGGTGATCGGCGACACGGTCGGCGACCCCTTCAAGGACACCGCCGGTCCCGCGATCAACCCGCTGCTGAAGGTGATGAACCTGGTCGCACTGCTCATCGCGCCCGCGGTCATCCAGTTCAGCTACGGCGAGGACAAGAGCGTCGGCGTGCGGGTCCTGATCGCCGTCGTCTCGGCCCTCGTGATCGTAGGCGCGGTCTACGTCTCCAAGCGGCGGGGCATCGCCGTGGGTGACGAAGACAACGCCGAGAGGGTGGCCAAGCCGGCCGATCCCGCTGTGGTCTCGTAAGCGGTTTTACGACGGCCCAGCTCAAGAGGCGGGCGGGCGGCGCGCATTGGACGTGCCGCCCCCCCGCCTCTTGCTGTTCACGCCCTTGCCGTGACCCTTCTCTCACATGGTGCAAACAGTATGAAAAGCCAATGGATGGCACATGCGGCGAGGTGTCCTCCCCGATCCGACGTGTAGGGTCCCGTGGCCGATAGCCATGGAAGGGACCAAACCGGTGAACAAGAAGCTCGCGGCCGCACTGTCCGGCGGTGCGGTACTCGTACTGGCGCTGACGGGATGCACAAGCGACGAGGGCAACAAGGAACTCGACGCCTGGGCCAAGAAGGTCTGCGACGCGGTGCCGGCCCAGAACGCGAAGATCTCGGCGGCCTACGTCGCGATAACCAAGGCGGCCAAGGACACCACCAGCACGCCCAAGGAGCTCCAGGAAGCCGACTCCAAGGCCTTCCAGGACCTCGCCGAGGGCTACAAGGCGCGCGCGAGCCTCATCAGCGGCGCCGGGGCGCCTCCCGGCGTGGAGAACGGCGCGAAGGTCCAGCAGGACGTCGTCAAGAAGCTCACCTCCCTCTCCGCGGCCTACGCCGACCTCAAGGAGCGGGTCGACAAGCTGGACACGAAGGACCAGGGCAAGTTCGCCTCCGGCCTGAAGGACGTGTCCGCCGAGATGAAGCAGGTGGAGACCCAGCGCCAGAGCGCCGTCACGGCGCTGAAGAAGCTGGAGTCCGGCGACACCAAGAAGGCGCTGACCTCGCAGGAGGGCTGCAAGCAGGCCGCCGAGGCGTCCGGCGCCGCCGGGGCCACCGGCAGCTGAGCCGACCACGGCCGCCGGCGTCACCGGCGGCCGGGCCGTCCCCGGTCACCGGTGCTCGAGCCGACTCCAGGGGCGGGCGCGGGTCACAATGAGGGCGTGAGTGACTCCACGCTGCCCTCCCTGCCCGCTTCCGACCGCCCCGATGTCGCCGCCCGGCTCAGGGAGGCCCTGCTCGGGGCCTCCTTCACCGCCGACGGGCTCCTCGAACTGCTCGGTGCGCCCGCGTACGCGGCGCTCGCCCGCAGCGAGACCGTGCCCGCGCTCCGGGCGACCCGCGGAGACACGCCGCTGGAGGCGCTCGTACGGCTCTTCCTGCTGCAGCAGCCCGTCGCGCACGCGCGCGTGGCGGACGTGCTGCCCGTGGACGCGTGCCTGGAGAGCGGGTGGCTGGTCCGGGTCGGCGGCGCGTCCGACGACGACATCGCCGCGACAGTCGACGTACGGCCCTACGGCGGGCCCGGCGGCGAGGACTGGTTCATCGTGTCCGACCTCGGCTGCGCGGTCGGCGGTGCCGGAGGCATCGGCAGCAAGGACGAGGGCGTCGTCCTCGGCGTCGGCGGCGCCTCCACGACCCTCGCCGGCATCACCGTCCGTACGCCCGTCTCCGCCGCCCTCGACGTCGGCACCGGGTCCGGCATCCAGGCCCTGCACGCCGCGCAGCACGCCACGCGCGTGACGGCGACCGACCTCAACCCGCGCGCACTGCACATCACCGCGCTCACGCTGGCGCTGTCCGGCGCCCCCGCCGCGGATCTGCGGGAGGGCTCGCTGTTCGAGCCGCTGAAGGACGACGAGACCTACGACCTGATCGTGTCCAACCCGCCCTTCGTGATCTCGCCGGGCGCGCGACTGACGTACCGCGACGGCGGGATGGGCGGGGACGATCTGTGCCGGTCGATCGTTCAGGGAGCGGGGACGCGGCTGAACGAGGGCGGGTTCGCGCAGTTCCTCGCCAACTGGCAGCACGTCGCGGGGGAGGACTGGCAGGACAGGCTGCGTTCCTGGGTGCCGCGCGGGTGCGACGCGTGGATCGTGCAGCGCGAGGTCCAGGACGTCACGCAGTACGCCGAGCTGTGGCTCAGGGACGCCGGTGACCACCGGGGTGACGCGGCCGAGTACCAGGCGCGGTACGACGCGTGGCTGGACGAGTTCGAGGCGCGCAAGGTCAGGGCCGTCGGCTTCGGGTGGATCACCCTGCGCAGGACGTCGGCCGCCGTGCCCTCGATCACCGTGGAGGAGTGGCCGCACCCGGTCGAGCAGCCGCTCGGCGACACCGTCCGCCAGCACTTCGCCCGGCTGGACTACCTGCGTGCCCGGGACGACGCGGCCCTGCTGGAGGACCACTTCAGGCTCGTCGCCGAGGTCGTGCAGGAACAGGTCGGGCTGCCCGGCGCCGAGGACCCGGAGCACGTGGTGCTGCGCCAGCACCGGGGCATGCGCCGGGCCACCCAGGTGGACACGGTCGGCGCGGGCTTCGCGGGCGTGTGCGACGGCTCGCTCAGCGCGGGCCGCATCCTGGACGCGATCGCCCAGCTGATGGGCGAGGACCCGGTGATGCTGCGCGACCGTACGCCCGCCCAGATCCGGCTGCTGGTGGAGCAGGGGTTCCTCGAACCGGCACGGTGATCCGTCCCTGCGGCGCCCGCCCGTCACGTCACGCCTGAGGTGGCTTGCCACCTCTGATTCACAAGTGCCCGATCTGACGGGATTGATCCTGAAAAGGTCTCCTGTCAGTGGTGGGTGCGAAGCTACCTTCAAGAGACGGACTCGACGCGTCCTCGGGGGAGGCGCGCCGTCTCGGTCCCGGGGGGAGGCGTGATGGCGGGGGAGACGCCGGATCACGGCGGAGGCAGGCTCATCAACGGGCGGTACCGGCTGGTGCGGACGCTCGGCGCGGGCGGCATGGGGCGTGTGTGGCTCGCGTACGACGAGGAGTTGGCCTGCGAGGTCGCGATGAAGGAGATCGCGCTTCCGGACGCGCCGATGGACGCGAGTGAGACGAGCCAGCGCGTCGCCCGCGCCCGCAGCGAGGCCCGGCACGCGGCACGGCTGCGCGGGCACCCGCATGTGGCCACGGTGCACGACGTGGTGGTGCACGAGGGGCTGCCGTGGATCGTCATGGAGCACGTGCCGGACGCGGTGGATCTCCAGGCGGTCGTACGGAGTTCGGGGCCGCTGACGCCCGCTCAGGCGGCCCGCGTCGGGCTTGCCGTGCTCGACGCGCTGACCGCCGGGCACCGGATCGGCATCCTCCACAGGGATGTGAAACCGGCCAACATCCTTCTGGCCCCTGACGCTTCGGGCGACCCCCACGCACGCGTGCTGCTCACCGACTACGGCATCGCCCTCCAGCCCGAGTCCCGCGAGCCCCGGCTCACGGCCACCGCGGGCATCCTCGGCACACCCGGCTACCTCGCCCCGGAACGCGCGCGCGGCGAGCCGCCCACCCCGGCCGCCGACCTGTTCTCCCTCGGCGCCACGCTCTACGCCGCCGTCGAGGGCCGCGGCCCCTTCGACCGGCACGGCGACTACGCCACCCTCACGGCCCTGCTCGGCGAGGACCCGACCCCGCCGGTCCTCGCGGGCGAACTGACGCCGGTGCTCCAGGGGTTGCTGGTGAAGGACCCGGTGCGCAGGTCGGCACCGGAGGCGGTGGCCCGGGGGCTGGAGCGGGTGGCGCGGGCGGCGGAGCCGACCGTGGGCGCGGGGCCTCACGTGGGCGCCGGGCCGGTGGGGTTCGGCCCGCCACTCATCGGTTTCGGGCCGGCACCAGGCACTCCGCAAACGCCGGGCACCCCGCAGACACCGGCCGCGCCGCCGACCCCGAACACCCCGCAGTCACCCTTCGACCCAGGCAACCCCTACGCGCAAGGCCCTTACGCACAGGGCCCGTACGCGCAGAGCGCGGCCGCCGCCACCACGCCGTCGTACCCGACCGGTATCTCCGGCGCTCCCGGAAGCGCGGCCGGCGCCGCCGGGAAACGCACCGCGATCATTGCGCTCGTCGTGGGGCTCGTGCTCGTCGTCGCCGGTGGGACCTGGGCCGTCGTGTCGCTGACCGGCGAAGACACAGGGGCCGGGAAGAACTCGGCGACGAAGGCGTCACCCGCGGCGAGCGCGTCGCGAACATCTCCGGCACCGACCGGCCCGGTGTATCCGTACGGCGAGGGCGTGGGCCTCACCGAGCCGCTGAAGACGGGTGACTGCGTGCGGGCGGTGTGGTCCGGGACGCCGTTCGAGTCGGTGCCGAACCTCGGCGTCGTGGACTGCGCCGACGACTGGCCCGACGGCCAGGTCGTGGCCGTCGACACCGCCACCGACTTCGCCGACGCCCGCGCACAGGGCGCCCGGCGCTGCGAGCGGCAGAGCGGGACGATCGCCGCCGCGCTGCCCGACGCTGCGCCCTACGCCGTCGTACCGACGCGGCAGGGCTTCGCCGCGGCCGACAGCGGTACGGCATGTCTCGTACTCGGCCGGCATGCCGCGATAGGCGGCGAAGTGGGCGGTTTCCGTGACGACGGAGAGAACCTCTGGGTCGGTCAGATGAGTGTCGGCGACTGCTGGATCTACGAGGAAGAGGGCGACGGTTACAACGCCCCCTTGATCGACTGCGCCAAACCCCACACCGACCAGGTCATAGGCACGGTTCAGGCACCCGGCGAAATGAGTCACGAGAACGGTTCGGACAACGCCACCAAGCTGTGCCGGAACAAATTCGAGGCGATCTGGGCGCCCGGTGAGGAGCGGGCCGTCTACGGCTGGATCGCGGACGAGGAGGACTGGGAAGCGGGCTTCGACAAGGCCGTGTGCACGGTCGGCCGGGTCGACAACGCCGAGACGACCGGAAAGATACCGGCGCCCGGCGCGGTCTGAGCCGGACGGGGCCGGTGAGGGCGGAGGATGCCGGGAGGCCGCCGTGGCTGCCGGGGCCGCAGTGACTCCGGAGTCCACAGCCATGTCGGCCCCGCGTTCACCTGAGGTTCGTCTGTGCGCCGTCCGCGCGTGCCAGTCTCGCCGGGCTGGGCATCCGCTGACGGGAGAAAAGGGGCAAGCGGAACCATGGAAAGGGGACCGGCACTCTTCGCCGGGATCGTGTTCGCCCTGTTCGGAGGCGGGCTGCTGGTGTGGACCGCGGTCCGGGTACGGCAGCGTCAGCCCGTCGCTCACGGTGTGAACCCCGTCGCATCCGCGACGCTCGCCGGCGTTGTCTCGATGATCGCGCTGATCCTCGGAACCTGGTGCTTCGCCCGCCTCTGAGAACGGCCCGCGAGCTGGGCAGCCGTTAATTGGCAGGGCCTCTTCCGGAAAGGCTCGAAAAGACCTGTGCGCACTCCGGGCGGCAGGAATGGCGGAAGTCGGGTTACCGTTCGAGTGGCCGTTGCGGGCTTTTCCCGTTTGACAACGGGGCGGGATGTACCGTCACACTCCGCAGCGTCACCACCACCCGACCCCGGGACTACGGCCTGGGGAGGCCCAGCGTCGACCGGAGAGAAGAGCGAAGTTGTCCCCGACCAGCGAGACCGCACAGGGCGGCCGCCGACTCGTCATCGTCGAGTCGCCTGCCAAGGCGAAGACGATCAAGGGCTACCTGGGCCCCGGCTACGTAGTCGAAGCGAGCGTCGGGCACATCCGCGACCTTCCCAACGGCGCCGCGGAGGTGCCGGAGAAGTACACCGGCGAGGTCCGCCGCCTCGGTGTGGACGTCGAACACGACTTTGAGCCGATCTATGTGGTCAACGCCGACAAGCGGGCCCAGGTCAAGAAGCTCAAGGACCTGCTGAAGGAATCCGACGAGCTCTACCTCGCCACCGATGAGGACCGCGAGGGCGAGGCCATCGCCTGGCACCTCCAGGAGGTGCTCAAGCCCAAGGTCCCGGTCAAGCGGATGGTCTTCCACGAGATCACCAAGTCCGCGATCCAGGCCGCCGTGGCCAACCCGCGCCAGCTCAACCAGAAGCTCGTCGACGCCCAGGAGACCCGCCGTATCCTCGACCGCCTCTACGGCTACGAGGTCTCGCCGGTCCTGTGGAAGAAGGTCATGCCGCGCCTCTCGGCCGGCCGCGTCCAGTCGGTCGCCACCCGCCTCGTGGTGGAGCGGGAGCGGGAGCGCATCGCGTTCCGCTCGGCCGAGTACTGGGACCTGACGGGAACCTTCTCGACCGGTCGCGCGGGGGACTCCTCGGACCCGTCGTCGCTGGTCGCCCGCCTGCAGACCGTCGACGGCAGGCGTGTGGCGCAGGGCCGCGACTTCGACTCCCTCGGGCAGCTCAAGAGCGCGAACACGCTCCACCTCGACGAGGCGAACGCCCGCGCGCTCGCCGCCGCGCTGGAGCAGACGCAGTTCGCGGTCCGGTCCGTCGAGTCCAAGCCGTACCGTCGCTCGCCGTACGCCCCGTTCCGTACGACGACGATGCAGCAGGAGGCGAGCCGCAAGCTCGGCTTCGGCGCCAAGGCCACCATGCAGGTCGCGCAGAAGCTGTACGAGAACGGCTACATCACCTACATGCGTACGGACTCCACGACGCTGAGCGACACCGCGGTCGCCGCGGCCCGTGCGCAGGTCACGCAGCTGTACGGCGCCGACTACCTGCCCCCGCAGCCGCGCACCTACGCCGGCAAGGTCAAGAACGCGCAGGAGGCGCACGAGGCGATCCGCCCCTCCGGCGACCGCTTCCGCACGCCCGCCGAGACCGGTCTGACCGGTGACCAGTTCAAGCTCTACGAGCTGATCTGGAAGCGGACCGTCGCCTCCCAGATGAAGGACGCGACCGGTAACTCCGTCACCGTCAAGATCGGCGGCACGGCTGCCGACGGACGGGACGTCGAGTTCAGCGCCTCCGGCAAGACGATCACCTTCCACGGCTTCCTCAAGGCCTACGTCGAGGGCGCCGACGACCCGAACGCCGAGCTCGACGACCGCGAGCGCCGGCTGCCGCAGGTCAGCGAGGGCGACCGGCTCGGCGCCGAGGAGATCACGGTCGACGGGCACGCCACCAAGCCCCCGGCCCGCTACACCGAGGCCAGCCTCGTCAAGGAGCTCGAAGAGCGCGAGATCGGCCGCCCGTCGACGTACGCGTCGATCATCGGCACGATCCTCGACCGCGGCTATGTCTTCAAGAAGGGCACGGCACTCGTCCCGTCCTTCCTGTCCTTCGCCGTGGTCAACCTGCTGGAGAAGCACTTCGGGCGGCTCGTCGACTACGACTTCACCGCCAAGATGGAGGACGACCTCGACCGCATCGCCCGCGGCGAGGCCCAGTCCGTGCCGTGGCTGAAGCGTTTCTACTTCGGCGAGGGCACCGACAACGGCAACGCGGCCGAAGCGGGCAACGGCGACGGCGACCACCTCGGCGGCCTCAAGGAGCTGGTGACCGACCTGGGCGCGATCGACGCCCGCGAGGTGTCGTCGTTCCCGGTGGGCAACGACATCGTGCTGCGCGTCGGCCGCTACGGCCCCTACATCGAGCGCGGCGAGAAGGACTCCGAGAACCACCAGCGGGCGGACGTGCCCGAGGACCTGGCTCCGGACGAGCTGAGCGTCGAGCTCGCCGAGGAGCTGCTCGCCAAGCCGAGCGGCGACTTCGAGCTCGGTGCCGACCCGAAGACGGGCCACCAGATCATCGCCCGGGACGGCCGCTACGGCCCGTACGTCACCGAGGTGCTCCCCGAGGGCACCCCGAAGACCGGCAAGAACGCCGTCAAGCCGCGCACGGCCTCCCTCTTCAAGTCCATGTCGCTCGACACGGTCACGCTGGAGGACGCGCTCAAGCTGATGTCCCTGCCGCGGGTCGTGGGCACCGACGCGGACGGCGTGGAGATCACCGCGCAGAACGGCCGCTACGGCCCGTACCTGAAGAAGGGCACGGACTCGCGCTCGCTCCAGGCCGAGGAGCAGCTGTTCACGATCACGCTGGAGGAGGCGCAGGCGATCTACGCCCAGCCCAAGCAGCGTGGCCGCGCGGCCGCCAAGCCGCCGCTGAAGGAGCTGGGCACCGACCCGGTGAGCGAGAAGCCGGTCGTCGTCAAGGACGGTCGCTTCGGGCCGTACGTGACCGACGGCGAGACCAACGCGACCCTGCGCTCCGGCGACAGCGTCGAGACGATCACGCCGGAGCGCGGCTTCGAGCTGCTGGCCGAGAAGCGTGCCAAGGGACCCGCCAAGAAGACGGCGAAGAAGGCCCCGGCGAAGAAGACGGCGGCGAAGAAGGCCGCCCCGGCCAAGAAGACGGCCGCCAAGAAGACCGCGGCGAAGAAGACGACCACGGCTGCGAAGAAGACGACGGCGAAGAAGACGGCCACCGCCACGAAGAAGGCCGCGGCCTCGAACTCGTCCGGCGAGGACTGAGCCCGGCGGATCCCGGTCGCAACCGAGCCCCTTCCGGGGCCGGTTGAGGGCCGGGTCCTTCACCTCGGGTTCGCAAAACGAACGCCTCGGCATCAGTTTGGTGTCGGGGCGGGCGTACGTTCGGGCGGGAGCACCGGGCTGTCGGTGCCTCCCGATAGGCTGAAAGCATGACCCGTGCCGAGCAGCCAACGGCCGCCAATCCGGCCCCCGACGACGCCCTTGCCGCGGACTCCCGCGAGCGCGCTGTCCGTGCCCTGCTACGCCGACCGCAGCTCAAGCGGCTGTGGAGTGCGCAGTTGGTGGGGGGTGTCGGCGACATCCTCGCCCTGCTGGTCCTGGTGCTGCTGGCCCTTCAGGCGGCGATCGCCGAGGGGTCGTTCGGCGGCGGCTACCGGGGCGTGGCATTCGCAGTGGCGACCGTCTTCGGCGTGCGCATCCTGGCCACGCTCCTCTTCGGCGCCGTACTCCTCGGCCCGCTGACGTCGCTGACCTCCCAGGACGGCCCCCTCGACCGGCGCTGGACCATGGTCGTCAACGACGGACTGCGGGCCGCCCTGCTGATCGTCGCGCCCCTGTGGATCGACTGGACGCCGGACAACGCGCTGGCGTTCCTCCTGGTGACGGTCTTCGTGACCGGCGTCGCCGAGCGTTTCTGGACGGTGTGCCGGGAGAGCGCGGCGCCCGCGCTGGTGCCGCCCCCGCCGCCCGAGGGCGCGACGGTACGACCGCTGCCGGACCACATGGACGCCTTGCGCCGGCTGTCGCTGCGCACGAGCTTCATGGCGGTCCCGCTGGCCGCCGCCGCACTCGTCGCCGCCGCCCTGCTGAACAATCTGCTCGGCGCCGGGCTCGACTGGTTCGAGCAGCACCAGGCGGCCCTCGCCTCGTACGTCGCGGCCGGCCTGTTCGCCGCGTCCCTGTCCGTGGTGACCTTCCTGGAACTGCCCGACACGCGCACCCCGCGCGCGCGGTCGCCGCTGGAGGGTCTGCGCCGGCCGAAGACCGGCTCGGGCGTCGACAAGGGCCGTACCGGCGCGATCGCGCTGCTGGTGACGGCCTGTGCCGCCGTCGCCGCCGCGGTGGCCGCCGCGGTCGCCGTGTCCGTGCTGCACGCCAAGGACCTGGGCGGCGGGCCCGTGCTCTACGGCCTGATGGTGCTCGCGCTGACCGGCGGAGTGGTCGTCGGCATCCGTACGGCCCCCGCCCTGCTGCCCGCCCTGTCCCGGCGCCGTCTGCTGGCGCTGGCGATCGCCTTCACCGGCGTCGCCCTGCTGGCCGCGGGCCTCGTCCCGGACGTCACCACCGTCTTGCTGATCCTCGCCCTCGCCGGGGTCGGCGCGGGCGTGTCCGCCAACACCGGGCACACCCTGCTCGACCAGGAGGCCGAGGAGTTCCGCAAGCCGCGTACCACGGAGCACCTGCACGCGGTCGTACGGGTGTGCGTGGCGCTCGGCGCGGTGATCGCGCCGCTGGTGGCCGCGCTGATCGGGCCGCACCGGCTGGAGAGCGGCAAGTTCGTCTTCGCGCACGGCGGCGCGGCGTTCACGCTGATGCTGGTCGGCGCGCTGCTGCTGCCGGTGGCCGTGCTCGTGCTGGCCAAGGTCGACGACCGTTCCGGCGTGCCGCTGCGGCAGGACCTGCGGGACGCGGTGCTCGGCGGGGACGACCCCGAGCAGGTGCCCGCGGCGTCCGGCTTCTTCATCGCCCTTGAGGGCGGCGACGGCGCCGGGAAGTCCACCCAGGCCGAAGCGCTCGCGGAGTGGATCCGCGGCAAGGGCCACGAGGTCGTCGTCACGCGTGAGCCGGGCGCCACGCCGGTCGGCAAGCGGCTGCGGTCGATCCTGCTGGACGTGTCGAGCGCCGGTCTGTCGCACCGCGCGGAGGCGCTGCTGTACGCCGCCGACCGCGCGGAGCACGTCGACACGGTGGTCCGCCCGGCCCTGGAGCGCGGCGCGGTCGTCATCTCCGACCGCTACATCGACTCCTCGGTCGCCTACCAGGGCGCGGGCCGCGATCTGTCGCCGACGGAGATCGCCCGCATCAACCGCTGGGCCACGAACGGACTGGTACCCCACCTGACCGTGCTGCTCGACGTCTCGCCGGAGATCGCCCGCGAGCGGTTCACCGAGGCGCCGGACCGGCTGGAGTCGGAGCCGGCGGAGTTCCACGCGCGCGTGCGCTCCGGCTTCCTGACGCTGGCCGCGGCCGACCCCGGCCGCTACCTGGTGGTGGACGCGGGCCAGGAGCCCGAGGCGGTCACCACGGTCGTCCGGCACCGGCTCGACCAGATGCTGCCGCTGTCCGAGGCCGAGATCCAGGCGCAGGAGGAAGCGCGCCGCAAGGCCGAGGAGGAGGCCCGCCGCAAGGCCGAGGAAGAGGCCGCTCGCAAGGCCGAGGAGGAGCGCCTGGAGCGTGAGCGCCAGGAGCAGCTCGCCCGGCTGCGCGCCGAGGAGGAGGAGCGCAAGCGGCGCGAGCTGGAGGAGGCGCAGCGGCGCGAGGCCGAACGGCAGGCGGAGGAGGCCCGGCAGCGTGCCGAGGAAGCCGCCCGGCGTGCCGAGGAGGAGCGGCAGCGGCTCCTCGCGGAGGAGAAGGTGCGCGCGGAGGAGGAAGCGCGCCGCAAGGTCGAGGAGGACCGCCGCCGCAAGCAGGCCGAGGAGGAGGCGCGGATCCGCGCCGAGGCCGAGGAACGGCGCCTGGAGAAGCAGCGCAAGGCGGAGGAGGCCCTGCTGCGGGCCGAGGAGGCCCGACGGCTGGCCGAGCAGGCGACGGCTGCCGCGGAGGCGGGACCGAAGCAGGCGGGGCCCGCGGCCGGGGCAGGATTCAAGGACGCGGCGACGGTGCCCACGCCCGTCGTGACACCGGAACAGGCGCGGGGCGGCGCCTCCGACGAGACGACCGTGCTGCGCCCGGTACGCGACGAGGAGCCGCCGGCGACGGATGCCGCTCCCGCCAAGGAATCGGCATCCGAGGTGACGACGAAGCTGCCGCAGCCGCCGGTACCGCCGAGCGCCGCGGAGGAGACGGCCGTACTGCCTCCCGTGCCGCCGAGCGCGGCGGACGAGACCGCGGTGCTGCCGCCGGTGCCGCCGGGGGCGGCCGATGAGACGGCTGTGCTGCCGCCGGTGCCGCCGAGTGCGGCGGAGGAGACCGCCGTACTGCCTCCCGTGCCGGCGGACGAGCCCGGGGACCGGGTTCCGCCCGGCTACTTCCGGGACGAGGACGCCCGTACGCGCGAGATGCCTCAGGTCGACGAGGCGGGCGCCCCGCGACGCAGGGCACGCTCCGACTGGGCCGAGGAGACCCCGCTGGACGACCTGCCGACGCTGGCGGACGAACTGCTGGGCCCGCACGACGACGAGTACGACGAGGACGGCGGCGGCCGGGGGCGGGGTCGCCGGCGCTGAGGTCGGCCGGGTGCGGTCACGGCTGTGTTGGCGTGACCGCACCCACCCAAGGGGCGCGGGGAACTGCGCGACCGGCCCCCACCGAGCCGCAGTCGCCGGACCACCGTCACCCACCCTCGGCCGGCACCCACTGTCAGTGCCGCCCCGCACAATGGATCGCGCGACGTGAAGTGTGACGAAAGGCGGGCGTGACCCATGACCGTGTGGGACGACCTGGTCGGCCAGGAACGAGTGAGCGAGCAGCTGGACGCCGCCGCTCGGGACGCCGACGCCCTGGTCACCGCCGCCGCCACCGCCGCCCCACCGCCCGAGGCGTCCAGGATGACGCACGCCTGGTTGTTCACGGGGCCGCCCGGAGCGGGCCGGAATCAGACCGCGCGGGCGTTCGCCGCCGCGTTGCAGTGCGTCAGCCCCGACCGGGCACTCGGCGGCGCCCCCGGCTGCGGTTTCTGCGACGGCTGCCATACGGCGCTGGTCGGCACGCACGCCGACGTCACCACCGTCGCCGCCGTCGGCACCCAGATCCTTGCCGACGACATGCGGGACACCGTCCGCAAGTCGTTCACCTCGCCGGCGAACGGCCGCTGGCAGATCATCCTGGTCGAGGACGCCGAGCGGTTGAACGAGAAGTCGGCCAACGCCGTCCTGAAGGCAGTGGAGGAGCCCGCCCCGCGCACCGTCTGGATGCTCTGCGCGCCCTCCCTGGAGGACGTCCTGCCCACCATCCGCTCCCGCTGCCGCCACCTGAACCTGAGCACGCCCTCGGTCGACGCCGTCGCCGACATGCTCGTACGGCGGGAGGGCATCGAGCCCGCCGTCGCCGCCGCCGCGGCCCGCGCCACCCAGGGACACGTCGACCGGGCCCGCCGCCTGGCCACCGACCCGGCGGCCCGCGAACGCCGGGCCTCCGTACTGAAGCTGCCCCTGCGCCTCGGCGAGATCGGTGCCTGCCTCAAGGCCGCCCAGGAACTCGTCGACGCCGCCGCCGAGGACGCCAAGCAGCTCGCCGAGGAGATCGACGTCAAGGAGACCGAGGAGCTGAAGGCGGCGCTCGGCGCGGCCCAGGGCGGCAGGATGCCGCGCGGCACGGCGGGCGTGATGAAGGACCTTGAGGACAAGCAGAAGCGGCGCCGTACCCGCACCCAGCGCGACAGCCTCGACCTCGCCCTGACGGACCTCACCGCCTTCTACCGCGACGTCCTCGCCCTCCAGCTCGGCTCGCGGATCGCCCTCGCCAACATGGACGCCGAGGAGGCCCTGGAGCGCCTCGCCCGGGACAGCTCCCCGGAGTCCACACTCCGCCGCATCGAGGCGATCGCCGCGTGCCGGGACGCGCTGGAGAGCAATGTGGCGCCGCTGCTGGCGGTGGAGGCGATGACGATGGCGTTGAGAGCGGGCTGAGGGAGCGCGGCGCCGCCCGGCCCGCGCCGCTCATGACACGCGACCTGGCCCCACGCATGTGATCAACAGGCGTTGACCGCGTAATCCGTACGAGCCGCCACATGCACGGAGAGCATCTAAACCGCTGCACAGAGTTACGCTCGCCAGATGCACACCAGGCGCAGCTCCCCAGCCGGCTCGGCCCAGGACTCGAACCCGAACGCGAACGGCCAGGGTGGTCCCGGGGCGCGCGGCCGCTCCCGCAACCGTCGTCGCGCGGGCATGCTCGGCGCCCTCATCGGCGTCGCCGCGCTGCTGGCGTCCGCCTGCACCTCCGGCGGTTCGACGCACCCGGGGAGCGGGGCGGCCGAGGCCGGGGCGGCCGAGGCCGGGCTGGCAGCGCTGCCGCGGTCGACGCCGGCCGCGCTCACGCCGTACTACTCGCAGAAGCTGACCTGGCGCAGTTGCGGGGTGCCCGGCTTCCAGTGCGCGACGATGCGGGCGCCGCTCGACTACACGAAGCCGGAGGCCGGAAACACGCAGCTCGCGGTGGCCCGCAAGAAGGCGACGGGCCCCGGCAAACCACTGGGGTCGCTGCTGGTGAACCCGGGCGGTCCGGGCGGCTCGGCGATCGGCTACCTCCAGCAGTACGCGGGGATCGGCTACCCGACCGACGTACGCGCCCGCTACGACATGGTCGCGGTCGACCCGCGCGGAGTCGCCCGCAGCGAGCCCGTCGAGTGCCTGAGCGGACGCGCGATGGACGCGTACACGCAGACGGACTTCACTCCCGACGACGCGAAGGAGACCGCGGCGCTGGTCGAGGCGCAGAAGAAGTTCGCGGAGGGCTGCGGGAAGGACGCGCCGGGTCTGCTGCGTCATGTGTCCACCGCCGAGGCGGCGCGGGACATGGACATCCTGCGCTCGGTGCTGGGGGACGAGAAACTGACCTATGTCGGGGCGTCGTACGGCACGTTCCTCGGGGCGACGTATGCCGGGCTCTTCCCGGACCGGGTGGGCCGGCTGGTCCTGGACGGCGCGATGGACCCATCCCTGCCCGCCCGCCGGATGAACCTCGACCAGACGGCGGGGTTCGAGACGGCGTTCCGGGCGTTCGCGAAGGACTGCGTGCGGCAACGGGACTGCCCGCTGGGCACCAGGGCGAGCGAGGTCGGCCGCAACCTCAAGGCATTCTTCGACAAACTCGACGCCCAGCCGATCCCGACCGGCGACCCGGACGGCCGTGAACTGGGCGAATCCCTCGCCACGACCGGCGTGATCGCGGCGATGTACGACGAGGGAGCCTGGGAGGCACTGCGCGACGGGCTGACCTCGGCGATGCGGGAGAACGACGGAGCGGGCCTGCTCGCCCTGTCCGACAGCTACTACGAGCGAGACGGCGACGGCCGCTACACGAACCTGATGTTCGCCAACGCGGCCGTGAACTGCGTGGACCTCCCGCCGGCCTTCTCGACCCCCGACGAAGTCCGCAGGTCCCTCCCAGCGTTCGAGAAGGCGTCCCCCGTCTTCGGTGAGGGGCTGGCCTGGGCGACCCTGAACTGCGCGTACTGGCCGGTGGCCGCGACCGGGGAGCCGCACCGGATCGAGGCGAAGGGCGCGGCCCCGATCGTCGTGGTCGGCACGACGCGAGACCCCGCGACCCCGTACCGCTGGGCCCAGGCCCTCTCCCGCCAGCTCTCCTCGTCCCGCCTCCTCACCTACGACGGCGACGGCCACACGGCGTACGGTCGGGGCAGCGACTGCATCGACGACACGATCAACGCGTACCTCCTCCGGGGAACGCCGCCAACCGGGGGAAAGCGCTGCTCATAGCCTTGATCACGGCCGTTGAAGGGGCTGGTGGGGGGCTGGTACGGAGCATCTCGGAAACTGTGTAGACTTACCGACGTTGCCGATCGCACCATAGTGCGGACGGCGCGCCGCCTTAGCTCAGATGGCCAGAGCAACGCACTCGTAATGCGTAGGTCTCGGGTTCGAATCCCGAAGGCGGCTCCATCAAACCCCAGGTCAGAGTGAATTTGACCTGGGGTTTCTTTGTGGGCCGGCTGCGGAGCCGGTGGAACTGGCGGTTCCACCGGGGCGCCTACATGTGTTCGGGCTTCTTCGTGGTCGACCTCTTCATCCAGGACCGGCAGCCCCACTGGGCCAGCGCTCCCACGGCGAGGGAGGCGAGGATGGCTCCCCAGTCGATGACGTGGGGCAGACCGGGGAAGAAGGCGAAGAAGGCAAGAGCGGCGAAGAAGCCGCCGAGGAACGCGGCGATGGCGGCCCGACGCCGCTGCGAATCCCGCACCTGATCCGACTCCTGCCCTTGTTGCTGCGCGACCATGAGCGACTCATTTCGTGACGTGGTGGCACTGACTCACGCGCCGCACTCCGTTGACATGAAGGTGGGCACACGCCTTGCCATAACGAGGCGGCGCCTGGGGAGAGTTGCTCCGTATTTGTAGGACCGTTGACCCGTCCCAACCCGTGCCAGCAGAATGGCCCCGCGCTTCTTGAGAGCGCTCTCAAGCCGTGGCAAGGGAGACCCATGAACGGTATGACCGGTAGGCCTGACCCGGGGTTCAGTCGTCGCTCGCTGATTGGGGTCGGGGTCGGCGCCGCCTTCTTCAGTGCGGCCGGGGCGGGGGCGGCGAATGCCTCCGTCGCCGGCAACAGCTCCGCTCCCGCAGCCGGTTCGGCGCATGCCTCCCCGGGTGCCTCCGCCCAGCGTCGCGCCGTCGCCTTCCTTGCTGCCGCCACCGATGGCTACCCCGATCACGGCCCCGTCCGGCTCGCTCAGAGTTACGCCGATCAGGCCGGGCTGTTCAGCACCGCCTTCACCTACGACAACGCCCTCGCGATTCTTGCCCTGCTCGCCGTCCGTACCGCCGACGCGCAGCGCAGGGCCGTGTCGCTCGGGGACGCCCTGTTGTATGCGCAGGCGCACGATCCGGTTCATGGTGACGGTCGGCTTCGGCAGGGGTACAACGTCGGGCCGTACACCTTCTACGACGGCTCGCGGCAGCCGGACGGGTTCGTGCGGGCGGACGGGACCGTCAACGTGGGGTCGCAGTTCGGGTTCACCGGTACGGCCGTCGGGGACATGGCCTGGGCCGGGATCGCGCTCAGTGCGCTCGCGAGGCGGACCGGGGAGCGGCGGTTCCTGCGAGGTGCCGTGCGGATCGCGGAATGGGTCGAGCGCAACGGCCGTACCGATGAACCGCTCGGCGGGTACAAGTTCGGGGTCGACGGCGGTAATCAGAAGCTGCCCTTCACCTCGACCGAGCACAACACCGACCTTGTCTGTCTCTTCGGGCGGCTCGCCCGGCTCACCGGGGATCGGGTGTGGAGGGAAAGGCGCTCCCGTGCGCGGGAGTTCGTCCTGAGGATGTGGGAGGCGGACGGTGGGTTCTTCTACACCGGGACCAATGACGGGGTGAACATCAACACCTCGCCGATTCCCGAGGACACCCAGACCTGGACCCACCTCGCCCTCGACTCCCGTGCCCACGCACGGTCGTTGGACTGGGCCGCGCGAGAGCTCTCCGTCCTCGATCACGCCGAGCGGCGTAACAGCACGGTGCCGGCGGGGCAGTCGTACGACGGTGTCACCTTCAGTTCCGCCAGTCTGCTCGCCAACGAGGATGCGCCGATCGCCGACTCCCAGCCCAAGCCGGACCGGAACGGTGTCTGGTTCGAGGGGACCGCTCACCTCGCGCTCGCCCTTCGCGAGCGGCACGGGCGGGGCGACGAGGCGCGCGCCCAGCGGCTGCTCGACTCCATCGAGCGGGCCCAGGATCTGCTCGGCGGCGCCCAGACCGTCGGCGGGCGTGCGCTTCCCGAGCGGGCGGGCGTCGTGTCGGCCAGCAGTCCGATCGACACCGGGTTCGGGTTCGGGTACTACCCGTACCGGCATGTCGGGGCGACCGCCTGGTACCTCATGGCGGCCACGCGCTTCAATCCGTTGCGGGTCGGGGCAGGCGGCTGAGGCGGGTGAGCTGGGTGAGGCGGGTGAACTGGGTGAGCCGGGTTGGGGAGGCGTCGGCGGCTTAGGCGACTGGGGGAGTCGCGCCGACGTCCGAGGCCGCCTCGGCTCACCTCGCACCCGCGTCGTCTCCCTCGGCCTCCCGCCCTCGGCCTCCCGCCTCTGGCCTGCGTGTCGCTGAGGGAACAGGCGAGTCGGAAGTCCGTGAGTGAAGATGGCATGCGGACCGTGCGACCGTGCGGACCCTACGGACGGTGTGGAGCGAGGCGGAGGTTCGGCATGGGTGAAGCCGACCGGAGGTCCGGTCGATCCGGCACACCCGGTCGATCCGGCACACCCGGCCCATCCGGTGTATCCGGCACACCCCTCGCCCGAAAGATCGGCATCAAGCCGGGCCACCGGGTCCGGCTCCTGCACGCCCCGGCCCCCTGGGACATCCCCGGCCTGCCGGACGGATGCGAGGTCGCCGATGGGGGCCCGCGCGGCGCGGACGTCGCCCTCGTCTTCCATCGGTCGTACGCCGAACTCGTCGCCGAAGGACCCGCGCTGGTCCGCGACCTCGCCGACCACGCCATGCTGTGGATCGCCTGGCCCCGGCGTGCGGCCGGCCATGTCAGCGACATCACCGAGAACTCCCTGCGCGACCTCTTCCTCCCCCTCGGCGTGGTCGACGTCAAGGTGGCGGCGCTGGGGGAGGACTGGTCGGGCCTGAAGTTCGTACGGCGTCGGGAGAATCGCGGCAAGTAGACCGCGCCCGCGCTCACCGCTCGCCGCGTCGGCTGCTGCGACGGCGCCCTGATTCCCTCGCTCCCCTCACCCGGCCGTCAGGCGAGTCCTCCGTCCCACTCCCCACCCCAGCCCCGCCCCCACTCCCAACCCCACCTCCACCTCCATCTCCACCGACTGCCCCTCAATACGGCGAACTTGAAAAGTCCTTACCGTTAACCACTAGCATCGCGCCGGTAATCGATGCCGGAACGAAGCGAGGGGGTGGGGTATGTCGGAGCTGAGGATCGCCGTCGCCGTGGTGACCATGGGCAACCGGCCCGCCGAGGTCGACGCGCTGCTGGAGTCCGTGGCCAAGCAGGACGTCGCCCCCGATCGGATCGTCGTCGTGGGCAACGGCTGCCCGTTGCCCGAGTTCGCCGAACGGCTGTCCCTGCCCGGCGAGTTCACACCCATCGAGCTGGACGAGAACCTCGGCTGCCCCGGCGGCCGCAACGCCGCGCTGGAGCGGCTGTGCGCGTTCGGGGACGTCGATGTCGTGGTCGAGCTGGACGACGACGGGCTCCTCGTCGACGCCGATGTGCTGCGTCGCGTACGGGATCTGTACGCCGCCGACGACCGGCTCGGCATCGTCGGCTTCCGCATCGCCGACGAGCACGGCGAGACCCAGCAGCGGCATGTGCCGAGGATCGGCAAGTCGGATCCGCTCAGGGGCGGTTACGTCACCGGCTTCCTCGGCGGCGGGCACGCACTGCGTACGGCGATGCTGGCCCGGACCGGCAACTGGCCCGCGGAGTTCTTCTTCGCCCACGAGGAGACCGACCTGGCCTGGCGTGCCGCCGACGCCGGCTGGCGCATCCTCTACGCGCCCGAGCTCCTGCTCCAGCACCCGAAGACCTCGCCCGCCCGGCACGCCATCTACTACCGCGTGAACGCCCGCAACCGCGTTTGGCTGACCCGGCGTCGGCTGCCGTTGCCGCTCATCCCGGTCCACCTGGGCATCTGGATGCTGCTCACCCTCGCACGCACCCGTTCGCTCGGCGGGCTGCGCGCATGGTTCGGCGGTTTCCTGGAAGGTCTGCGGGAATCGGCCGGCGAGCGGCGGCCCATGCGGTGGCGCACGGTGTGGCAGCTGAGCCGACTGGGACGACCGCCCGTCATCTGAAACGGGCGGGGGGAGTGCCGAGCCGCGCAGGACGTCGTGCCGCGGACGAGCGCCAACGCCGGGGAGTGCAACGGTCGGAGAGAACCACGGCCAGGGACCGCAACGGCCGTGGAGAGCAAGGAAGAACGGGACGCGGGTCCCGGTCGTTCACCTCGGACGACCGGGACCCGAACGCGTCCCCGGATCCGGCCACGGCGGCGACGCTCCCCCGAGCTGCGCGTCATACGCGCGCACCGTCGGGCCGGATCCGTTGTAGTGATCAGATTAAGCCATGCCGACAGATCGCAGACCTGTCGCAAGTTGTGTTCCGCGACACGCGACTACACGCGACTGTCACCTCAGGCAACCACGTCAGGCGTACGTCAGGCGTATGTAGGGCAGGTCAGGGACGTACGCCGGTGGTGGGCCCGGCGGGCTGGAGCGCGCGGCCTCCGACCCCACCTGAACCGGCCACCCCGGCTGCCCCTGCGGCTACCCCTGCCTACTTCGCGTCCGCATAGCACTCCACCACCGCCGTGGTGAACGGAAACCGCACCGGTGTCTGCCCGAACGTCAGCCGCCCCGCCAGCTCCGCCGCCTCCCGGATCGCCGTCACCACCGCATCGGCCTCCTCCTGCGGACAGTGCACGATCACCTCGTCGTGCTGGAAGAAGACCAGTTCCGCCGCCATCCCCGCACAGGACTGCCGTAGCGCGGCGAGCAGCAGGAGTGTCCAGTCGGCCGCGCTGCCCTGCACGACGAAGTTGCGGGCGAAGCGGCCCCGGGCTCGGGCGTTGGTGGAGGCGTAACCGTAGCCCCGGCCCCACTCCTGCGGCCCGGAGCCCTCGGCCGGTTCATCAGCGTCCGGGATCGGGATCCCCGCCTCCTCGTCGGCGTCGGCCGTCGCGCCGGCCGCCGGCGGGCAGGTCCGTCCCAGCCAGGTCCGTACGAGCCGCCCCTCCTCGCCGGCCCGCGCCGCGTCGTCGACGTAGGCCACGGCCTTGGGGAAGCGGCGTCTGAGGGCGGCGAGGTTCTTGAGGCCGTCGCCGGAGGTCTGTCCGTACACGGCGCCCAGCACGGCGAGTTTCGCCTGGGCGCGGTCTCCGGAGAAGGCACGGTCGGACACCGACTGGTACAGGTCGCTTTCGCGGCCGGCCACCTCCATCAGCCCGGGATCACGGGAGATCGCGGCGAGCACGCGCGGTTCCATCTGGTCGGCGTCGGCCACCACGAGCCGCCAGCCCGGGTCCGCGACCACCGCACGCCGGATGACCTTGGGGATCTGCAGCCCGCCCCCGCCGTTGGTCACCCAACGCCCGGTCACCGTCCCGCCCGCGAGGAACTCCGGCCTGAACCGCCCGTCCCGCACCCAGTCCTGGAGCCAGGACCAGCCGTGTGCCACCCAGATCCGGTACAGCTTCTTGTACTCGATCAGCGGTTTCACGGCCGGGTGGTCGACGGACTCGATCTCCCAGCGCCGGGTCGATCTGACCTTGATCCCGGCCTGCGCGAACGCCTTGATCACATCGGCCGGCAGATCGGGCCGCACCCGGCGCCCGAACGCCGCCGACACCTCGTCCGCCAGCTCGGCCAGCCGGCGCGGCTCTCCGCCGCCCGCATAGCGCTCGCCCAGCATTTCGTGCAGCAGCGCGCGGTGTACGTCCGCGCTCCACGGCAGCCCGGACCGGTTCATCTCCGCGGCCACGAGCATCCCCGCCGACTCGGCCGCCGTGAGCAGCCGCATCCGGTCGGGGTGCGCGGTCCTGTCGTGCCGCCGCTGCTGCTCGGCGTAGACCTCTACGAGGTCGGTGAGAGGCAAATGGACCGCCTGTGGCTCGAACAGGGGGGACTGCGAGCCGGGTTCGGCGGCGCGCTGGGGCGGGTCGGACGGCACGGGGCCGCCGCGCAGCCGGGCCAGTGCGGCGGCGGCCGATCTCGGTTCGCCGTACCGCCCCTCGTGGCCCAGCAGGAGGGTCTCGGCGTCCTCGATGTCGTAGCACCGCTCCACTCGCACCCCCGCGGCGAGCAGCCTCGGACAGATCTCGGCGGTGGACCGCCACACCCACCGCGCGACCTCCGGCCGCCCGCGCACGGCCTCGGCCAGGTCCGGCTCCCGCCGCACGGGCCCGGCGAGCAGCCCGTCCGGACCGAGGGGGGCGACCTCCGCGCCACCGTCCTCGGCCGGAGCGAGAGCCCACCGCTCGGTCATGCTGCGAGTGTGACACCCGGGTCTGACAACGACCTCAGCCCTGCCCGCGCGCCGCTCTCGGCCCTGTCTGCGCAAGGCTCCGAGCCCCGCCCGCGCACGGCTCCCAGCCCTGCCATCGGCCCGCTCGCGGCCGGCCCTCACGCTCGCAACCGCTCGGAGGCGTGCCCTCAGCCCTGCTCTCCCCCCTCCTTACGCGCCTGCTCGGTGGCTTCCTCGCCGCTCTTCAGGAACTGGGCAAGGAGCTCGACGATGTACTGCTCGACCTCCTGCTTGGTGATGCCGAGGCCGTACAGAACCCCGGTGCCGTTCTCGAACTCAAGCAGGGCCAGCAGGATGTGCTCGGTGCCGATGTAGTTGTGGCCGAGGCGCAGGGCCTCGCGGAAGGTGAGTTCAAGGACCTTCTTGGCGTCGGAGCCGTAGGGGATGAGTTCGGGGACCTCGTCGGCGGCGGGTGGCAGCGCCGCGGCGGCGGCCTGGCGCACGGAGTCCAGGAGGACACCCCGGGCCGTGATCGCCTTCGCGGCGATGCCGTCCGGCTCGGCCAGCAGACCGAGGACCAGGTGCTCGGGGCGGCCCTCGGGGTTGCGGGCGGCGACGGCCTCGTTGTGGGCGGCCATCACCACGTTGCGGGCACGCGGTGTGTAGCGGCCGAAGCCCTGCTGGGGATCGAGGTCGGTCCCCTCCTTCGGCACGAACCGCTTCTGCGCCGCCTGCCGGGTGACGCCCATGCTCTTGCCGATGTCGGTCCAGGACGCGCCCGATCGCCGGGCCTGGTCCACGAAGTGACCGATCAGGTGGTCGGCCACCTCGCCGAGGTGGTCCGCGGCGATCACCGCGTCCTCGAGCTGGTCGAGCGGCTCGGGGTGGACCTTCTTGATGGCCGCGATGAGTTCGTCGAGACGTACGGATGACGTGATCGATGGGTTCGTCGACATGTGTCAACCGTAGGTTGACACGTCAGGGGTGTCAACCCGAGGTTGACAGTGATCTTCGGGTGCCATGCCCCGGCCGTCCGCGCGGATTTACGATCCCTGGGTGAGCAAGCCCAGCACCGTCGACCGCGCCTTCGAGGCGGCCCTCTACGACACCGAGCACACCACGCTCGACACCGGCGCCTCCCTCCTCGCGTCCGACCCGGACGCCGACGCCGAACTCGACCGGCGCGGCCAGGAGTTCGTGGCGGCGGCCTGGCGGCGCGGCTGGCAGCCGGCGGATGTCGTACGGCTGGTCCGGCGCGAGCTGGAGGACGTACACATACGGCTGCTCGCCGCGCTGATCCGCGCTCAGGTCCCGAACGACCGCCCCCGCGGCCCCCGCTGGCAGGCGCAGCTCGACGACCTGCCCACCGAGGCCCCGCCCCGCACCGACCGGTTCTCGCACGCGACCACCGTGCTGGAGCTGTACCGCCTCCTGCTGAAACTGCCCGCACTGGAGCCCCTGGACGAGGCGGCCGACCCGGTCGGCGGGCCCGCCCGGCCCGAGTCCCGCATGCTCACCCGTATCCGGGCGCTGCTGGCGAAGGCGGAGGCGACCGGGTTCCCGGAGGAGGCGGAGGCGCTGAGCGCCAAGGCGCAGGAGCTGATGGCCCGGCACAGCATCGACGAGGCCCTGCTCGCGTCCCGCACGCCCGACGCCAGGAACGCGCCCGGCGCCTGCCGGATCGGGGTGGAGCCGCCGTACGAGCAGGCCAAGGCCGTCCTGCTGGACGCGGTGGCGACCGCCAACCACTGCCGTGCCGTGTGGAACGAGCCCTTCGCCTTCTCCACGGTCGTCGGCTTCGAGGCCGATCTGGAGGTGGTCGAGCTGCTCCACACCTCGCTCCTCGTGCAGGCGCAGACCGCGATGACGAGGGCGGAGGCCGCCCAGCGCGCGGGCGGCCGTAAGCGGACCAAGACCTTCCGGCAGTCGTTCCTCGCGGCCTACGCCCACCGCATCGGCACCCGGCTGACCGCGGCGGCGCGCACGCCGGTGACCGAGGACCTGCTCCCGGTCCTCGCCTCGCGCGAGGTCGCGGTCACCGCCCGCCTGGACCGTATGTTCCCCGAGACCACCACGACCCGCCTGCGCGGCGTCACCGACGAGGCGGGCTGGGTGGAGGGCGCGGAGGCGGCCGACCGGGCGCAGATGGCCCCGCGCCGACCGCTGCGCTGATCCGCCGGAGAGATGCCCCCGCGCCGACCGCTGCGCTGATCCGCCGGAGAGATGCCCCCGCGCCGACCGCTGCGCTGATCCGCTTGAGGAACCTCCGGGACCGTCAGTCCCCGGCCCGCTGGAAGCCGCTCACCGAGGCGTCCGGCGTCTTGCCGTCGCTCTTCAGCGCGACGACGCCGTACGACCACTTGAAGCTGTGCGCCTTGCCGGCCCCGGGCAGCGTCACCTTCGCCTTCTGCGGGGCGAGGCCCTTGCCGCCCTTCTCGCCCAGCACGTAGGTGAGGGTCAAGGAGGTGGAGGCGCCCTTCGTGAGCGTCGTCTTTCCGGCCGCGGCGGCCTGGTCGGGCGCGACGGCCGTGGAGGTGCCGCCCGCTTCGAACGCGAAGGCCGGCAGCCCGTCCAGGGTGCAGTCGCCGCCGCCCCGGTTGGTGACGGTGACCGGCACATTGCCGGTGTCCCCGGCGGCGGGGGCGGCGTTGCCGGGCCCGAACTCCACGGCGAGCTTGTCGACGCAGACGGCGTCGGCCTTGCTGTCCTGGGTGTCGTCCCCGCTCCCGCCGCTGTCGCAGGCGGTCAGGACGAGGGCCGCGGCGAGGGCGGCGACGGTGAGGGAGGTGGCGCGCATGGAGTCCTTCAGGGAGTCACGGAGTCACGTCGGTGATCGCGGGCAGTCACCGGATCAGCCCTCACGATCCCAGATTCGCCGTGGGCAGGCCCGTCGGCAGCTTGCCGCCCTCCGTCCTGGTGTACGTCTCCGCGCCGATGCCGCCCTCCCAGGTCACCTTGAGCGAGGTCTTGCCGAGGGACTCGACCATCCCGGTGGCCCGGTCCTTGCTGCCGTCGGTGCACTTCAGCCGGATCATCCGCATCCCGCCCTCCTCACCGGCGGTCCCGCTGCACACGGACCCGCCGGTCGTGAAGAGGCCGGCCTCCTTGCCGGTGACGACCAGCGCGACGGCCTTGCCGTCGGTCGTGGCGAGCCAACTGCCCTCCAGCGCACCGGCCGCGGAGGCGGACCCGCCGCCGGTACCGCCGCCCGTGTCGGCGCTCGCGCTCGCCGAGCCGCTGGGGGACGCGTCGCCGTCGGAGCCGTCGTCACTGCTGCACGCGGTCAGCGCGAGCGCGCCCGCCAGCACCGCGGCCGCGGCCACGACCCGCATCCGCCGGCCCGACATCGTGCGCGTACGCGAGAAAGTCGCCGAGGTCACTGGGAACTCCAAGCTGTAGCGGTCGGCATACGCCGATCCGGCCGACGTGGCCGAAACGTCCGCAGCAAGTTACCAGGGAGTCGGGTCCGGACCCCAGCATCCGAACGGCCCTGCGAGGAGGCCGTGCGGCGGCTCCGCAAGGACATCTTGTGGTGGTCCTACCAGGACGCCTTGCGCACCCCCGGCAGATACCCGGCGTGCGCCTGCTGCCGCAGGTTCACCCGGGACAGTCCGAAGGTGCGGAGGTAGCCGCGCGGGCGCCCGTCCACCTGGTCGCGGTTGCGTACGCGCGTGGCACTGGCGTCCCTCGGCTGGCGCCCCAACTCGTGCTGCGCGGCGAGCCGTTCGGCGTCCGTGGACGAGGGCCTGCGGATGATCTCCTTCAGTTCGGCGCGCCGCTCGGCGTACCGCGCGACGACCTCCTGGCGCCGGCGGTTCTTCGCGATCTTGCTCTTCTTGGCCATCAGACCTTCACTCCCCGGGCGCGGATCCGTGCGACGGCCGCCTCGACGCCGATGACGTCGACCGTCCTGATGCCCCTGGTGCTCAGTCGCAGCCGCACGTGCCGGCCCTCGCCCGGCAGCCAGTAGCGCCTGGTCTGGATGTTGGGGTCGAAGCGGCGGGAGGTCCGCCGGTGCGAGTGGGAAATCGTGTTGCCGAAGCCGGGCCGTGCCCCGGTCAGCATGCAGTGGGCGGACATGGGTGATGAACCTCTCTCGTCGATTACTGGTAATGGGATTCGTTTTCAGTAAGATAGCAGCATGGCACGCAACGAACTCCGTCCGGTCGTCAGGCTCCGGTCCACGGCCGGCACCGGCTTCACCTATGTGACCCGCAAGAACCGCCGCAACGACCCCGACCGCATGACCCTGCGCAAGTACGACCCGGTCGCCGGTCGGCACGTCGACTTCCGAGAGGAGCGCTGAGGCACGCCATGCGCAACGCGATCCACCCGGCCTACGGTCCCGTCGTCTTCCGCGACCGTGCCGCGAACCACGCCTTCCTCACCCGCTCGACGATGAACAGCGAGAAGACGATCGAGTGGGAGGACGGCAACACCTACCCCGTGGTCGACGTCGAGATCTCGAACGTCAGCCACCCCTTCTACACGGGCACCGCCCGCGTCCTGGACACCGCCGGCCGCGTCGAGCGCTTCGAGCGCCGGTACGGGAAGCAGGGCTGACGCGGTGTCCGAGCTCTCCGTCGTGATCGTCGGCGGGCTGCACGCCGACGCCCGCAAGGCGGCCGTCGAGCGGCTGCTCGCCGACGTCCCCGACAGTGTCGTGCTCCACCACGACCTGGCCACGGCAGCCGCCGGCACCGTCGTACGGACGATCCGCGACGTCACCGGACTCCTGAGCGCCGGCGAGGCGCCCCTCGTCAACGACTGCGCCTGCTGCGCCCTGCGCGAGGACCTGGTGCCGGAGCTGCTGAGGATCCGGGACGCCGGCGGCACCCGTATGGCCGTCGTCGAGCTGTGGGACTCGGTCGAGCCGAAGGCCATGGCCGAGGTGGTCACGGCGGGCGGGCTCACGGTCACCGGGGTGATCACCGCGGTCGACCCGGCCCTTGTACTGCCGTATCTGGGCAACGGCGACGACCTGGCCGAGCGCGGCCTGGCCGCCGCCGCGACCGATCAGCGCACCGTCGCCGACACCTTCGCGCGTCAGCTGGAGTACGCCCCCGTCCTCGCCGTCGCCGACTCCGGAGAGGCCGACGACGAGGACCGGGAACTGCTCGCCCAGCTCCACCCGACGGCCCGCCGGGTCCCGATCGGCCACGGCGACCCGGCCGGCGCACCCGCCGACGACCTGACGGTGCCGGCCCCGCGCCGCCGCCCGCTCACCCCCCTCGCACAGGCGGCGCTGGCCGGCTTCGACGTCGAGTCGGCCGCGGCCGCGCAGCACCCGGCGTGCGCGCTGCTCCCCGCCGAGGCCGACGCGCACGGCGTCGCCACCCTCGTCTGGCACCGCCGCCGCCCCTTCCACCCGGAGCGGCTCTACGAGGCGCTGGAGGACATCACCTGTGCGGCGGCCCGCAGCAGGGGTCGCTTCTGGCTCGCCGACAAGCCCGACGTGCTGCTGCACTGGGACGCGGCGGGCGGCGCCCTGTGCGTGGAGAGCGCGGGCCCCTGGCTCGCCTCGCTCCCGGACGCGGCCTGGGACATGGTCCCGCCGGTGCGGCGGGCCGCCGCCTCGCTGGACTGGCACCCCGAGCACGGCGACTGCTGCCAGCACCTGGTCTTCACCTCGCCGGGCCTGGACCGCGACGGCCTCGAACGGCTGCTGGAGTCCTGCCTGCTCACCGACACCGAGTACGCCGCGGGCCGCGACGCCTGGAAGCGGCTCCCACCCGCCTTCGACACCCTCCTGGAGGTCTGACCCCCATGCCCCGCAAGCCCGAGCGCAAGCCCGGCAAGAAGCCCAACCCGCTGGACCAGGCGGGCATCACCCACATCGACTACAAGGACACCGACCTGCTGCGCCGCTTCATCTCCGACCGCGGCAAGATCCGCAGCCGGCGGGTCACCCGCGTCACGGTCCAGCAGCAGCGCCGACTGGCGAAGGCCATCAAGAACGCGCGGGAGATGGCACTGCTGCCGTACTCGTCCCGGTAGCCGTCTTCCGCGATCCCTCGGAGCTTATGGGTAGGAGATTCCCTACGTTTGACGCGTAGGGAATCTCCTACCTATTGTCGTACCCATGAACATCACTCACGCCTCCTTCGTCACGCTCCCCGTCGCCGACCAGGACCGCGCCCTGCGCTTCTACACGGAGGTCCTCGGCTTCGAGGTCACCGCCGATCTGGAGATGCCGCAGGGCAGGTGGCTCCAGGTCGCCCCCAAGGGCGCGCAGACGGTCTTCACGCTCTCCGGTCCGGGGATGGGCGGTTTCGAGCCCGGCACGACCCGGGGGATCATGTTGGTCACGACCGATGTCGACGCGGACTGCACGAGGCTCGCGCAGGCGGGTGTCTCCGTACAGGGGCCGGACGATCTGCCCTGGGGGCGGATGGCCGGATTCCAGGACCCCGACGGCAACGGCCTGATGCTGCTGACGGAGGCCGCTCAGTAACGGGAAGGGCAGGGCATGACCGCGACCGGGGCCCGGGAGGCCGCAGAGGACCGCGTCTTCGCCGCGCTCGCCAACGGCACGCGCCGCGAGGTGCTGCGACTGCTGCGCGACGGCGGGCCCCAGCCGGTTCAGGTCCTGGCCGACCACTTCGACATGCGCCGCCCCAGCCTCTCGGAGCATCTGAAGGTGCTCCGGGACGCCGGCCTCGTCTCCGAGCAGCGCTCGGGCCGGCAGCGCATCTACCGCCTGGAGGCGGCCCCGCTCGCCGAGGTGCAGGACTGGCTCCATCCGTACGAGCGGTTCTGGCGCGACCGCATGAAGGGCCTCGGCGAACTGCTCGACCGCATGCCCGACGATGAGCCGGCATGAGCGACGAACAGGACCCCCGGCTCGGCCCCGAGCCCGACGACGATCTGACCGTCGTCCGCGTGGACCAGTACTTTCCGCATCCGCCCGCAAAGGTCTGGCGTGCCCTGACCGAACCCGAGCTGCTCGTGCAGTGGCAGATGCAGGGCGTCGAGGGTTTCCGCCTGGAGGTCGGGCACCGGTACACGATGACCTCGGTCCCGCGACCCAACACGAACTTCTCCGGGACCATCGAGGTGGAGGTCCTGGCGTACCGGGTCGAGCGGATGCTGAGCCTCCGCTGGATCGACCCTTCTCCGGTCAACTCCGCCAATTGGACGATTACTTGGAGTTTGGAACAAGAAGGGCGCGGAACGCGTCTGTTCCTAGTGCACGAGGGATTCGATCCGGACGACCCGGCTCAACTCATGGCTAGGAAGATCATGGGCGGCGGCTGGCGGACGCATGTGATGCGATCCCTGGGGCATGCGCTGGAACGCATGTGAGCCCGCGTACGTCACAGGAGTAACCACAGGAACACCCCGCGTGCACGTGCATCTGCTCATGCAGTTGCACGTGAACAGAGCTATGATCCGGAAGCAGTTGACTTCCGCACCACTGCACCACCTCTTGCCTCAATGGCCTCGAGCCACCGCACCACCGGGGAGCGACCTGTGGACCACGACGTGTACAACGACGTGTACAACGGCATGGCAGCCACGGAGCTGAACGGGGTCGCCTGGCAGAAGAGCCGGCACAGCAACTCGCAGGGTTCGTGCGTGGAGTTCGCGCGGCTGCCCGGCGGTGATGTGGCGGTGCGCAACTCGCGCTTCCCCGACGGCCCGGCGCTCGTCTACACCCGCGCCGAGATCGAGGCGATGCTCCTCGGCGTCAAGGACGGCGAGTTCGACCATCTGGTCGTGGGCTGACCCAACTGGGTGCACAACCCAGGGCAATCGACGCGTTCCGCTCCGTAACGCGCGTAGAACCGCGGCGCCGGTGAGCGCCGCGGTTCATGAGTCCGCCGAGCCGGCCGTGGCGGTCTGGCCCGGTTGCAGCCGGAAGAGCGCCCAGACCACCTTGCCGCTGAGCGTCCCCGCCAGCGGCTGCCACCCCCAGCTGTCACTGAAGGAGTCGACGAGGAAGAGACCGCGTCCGGACTCCGCCGAGAAGTCGTCGGAGTCGCGTGCCACCGGGCTGTCGTGGCTGGGATCGCGCACCGCGCACACCAGCCGCTCGGTCCACCGCATCAGATGCAGCCGTACGGGCGGCGTCTGCTCGGGCAGCCGCTGCGCACCGGCCGGCAGCGCGTGCCGCAGCGCGTTGGTCACCAGTTCCGAGACCACGAGGCAGACGTCGTCGAAGCGGTGGTCCAGTTCCCACTGGTCCAGCGTGCGGCGGGTGAACTTGCGTGCCTCGCGGACCGCTTCGTAGCGGGCGGGCAGTGCGCAGGAGGCGGCGTTGGAGACGGCTGCGGGGTCCAGTGGCGGAAGGCCCTGCCGTAACGGCTCGAGCATGGTCGATCCATTCGTCCCCATGCGAGGCACTCCCGGGAGTTCGCGGTCGTTGCGATGCAGCGGTTGCGCGGGACCATGGTTTCTGATGCGCAGAGCAGATGCAAGGGCAGATGCACGTGCACGTGACCGAATTGGACGTTCCCGTACCGCTTGTTGGCCATTTTTTCCGCCAACTTCGCTCCCTCTCCTTGCGTTCCGCTGACTCCTTCCTGGGGGAAATCCTTGTCTTCTTTCCGTCTCTGTAATCGGACGAGTACTGCTCGAAGTGATTTAGTGGCAGACTGCGGGCCCTGAAGACGGTTGGGGAGGCTGGCGAACGTGAGCGCGGGAGAGCCCGGATCGGTGGTGCGGCGCATGCTGCTCGGCTCGCAACTGAGGCGACTGCGGGAGGCGCGCGGGATCACCCGCGAAGCGGCGGGGTACTCGATCCGTGCGTCCGAGTCGAAGATCAGCCGCATGGAGTTGGGCCGGGTGAGCTTCAAGACACGGGACGTCGAGGACCTGCTGACGCTGTACGGCATCACGGACGAACAGGAGCGCGCCTCGCTCCTCTCCCTCGCCCGCGAGGCCAACGTGGCCGGCTGGTGGCACAGTTACTCGGACGTCCTGCCCAGCTGGTTCCCCACATACGTCGGCCTGGAGGGCGCCGCAAGTCTCATTCGCGCCTATGAGGTGCAGTTCGTGCACGGCCTGCTCCAGACCGAGGCGTACGCCCGCGCGGTCGTCAGGCGCGGCATGAAGGGCGCGAGCGCGGCCGACGTCGAGAAGCGCGTGGCGCTGCGCCTTGAGCGGCAGAAGTACCTCGTCTCCGAGAACGCCCCCGAGTTCCACATCGTCCTGGACGAGGCGGCCCTGCGCCGTCCCTACGGGGACCGCGAGGTGATGCGCGGCCAGCTCCAGCACCTGATCGAGATCTCCCAGCGGCCCAACGTACGGCTGCAGATCATGCCGTTCAGCCTCGGCGGCCACTCCGGCGAGTCCGGCGCCTTCACGATCCTCAGCTTCCCCGAGTCCGACCTGTCGGACGTCGTCTACCTGGAGCAGCTCACCTCCGCGCTCTACCTCGACAAGCACGAGGACGTCGCCCAGTACGAGACCGCGCTCAAGGAGCTCCAGCAGGACAGTCCGGGTCCGGACGAGAGCCGGGATCTTCTCCGGGGTCTCCTTCAACTCTCTTGAATCACAAGTACGATGACGTGTGATCAGACCGTGAAGACGAGCGCGATGGCGGCCGTGCCGATCGCGGGTCTGCTAGGGATTGAGGGATCACATGTCGTCCTACTTCACCGACCTGGCTCAGCAGTACATCGACGGTGAATGGCGCCCGGGTACCGGCTCCTGGGACATCATCGACTTCAACCCCTACGACGGCGAGAAGCTCGCGTCGATCACCATAGCCACGGTCGACGAGGTCGACGACGCCTACAAGGCCGCCGCCCGCGCCCAGAAGCAGTGGGCCGAGACCAATCCCTATGCCCGCCGTTCCGTCTTCGAGAAGGCTCTGCGCCTGATAGAGGACCGCGAGCAGGACATCGCCGAGGCGATCATCGCCGAGCTCGGCGGCACCCGGCTGAAGGCGGCGTTCGAACTCCACCTCGCCAAGGAGTTCCTGCGCGAGGCGGTCCACCTGGCGCTGCGCCCCGAGGGCAGGATCCTGCCCTCCCCGGTGGACGGCAAGGAGAACCGCGTCTACCGCGTCCCGGTCGGCGTCGTGGGTGTGATCAGCCCCTTCAACTTCCCCTTCCTGCTCTCCCTGAAGTCGGTCGCCCCGGCGCTCGCGCTCGGCAACGGCGTGGTGCTGAAGCCGCACCAGAACACCCCGATCTGCGGTGGCTCCCTGGTCGCGAAGATCTTCGAGGACGCGGGGCTCCCGGCCGGTCTGCTGAACGTCGTCATCACGGACATCGCCGAGATCGGCGACGCCTTCATCGAGCACCCGGTCCCGAAGGTCATCTCCTTCACCGGCTCCGACAAGGTCGGCCGCCACGTCGCCACCGTCTGCGCCTCGCACTTCAAGCGCTCGGTCCTCGAACTCGGCGGCAACAGCGCGATCGTGGTCCTCGACGACGCCGACATCGACTACGCCGTCGACGCGGCCGTCTTCAGCCGGTACGTCCACCAGGGCCAGGTCTGCATGGCCGCGAACCGCGTCCTCGTGGACCGCTCGGTCGCGGACGAGTTCACCGAGAAGTTCGTCGCCAAGGTGAAGTCCCTCAAGGCCGGCGACCCGCGCGACCCCGAGACCGTCATCGGCCCGGTCATCAACTCCTCCCAGGCGGACGCCATCTCGGGCGCCGTCGAGCAGGCGATCGCCGAGGGCGCCACGGCCCTGGTGCACGGCACGACCACGGAGAACCTCGTCCGGCCGTCGGTCCTGAGCGGCCTCCCGGCCGACTCGCCCCTGCTGCAGCAGGAGGTCTTCGGCCCGGTCGCCTTCCTCCTCACCTTCGACGGCGAGGAGGAGGCCGTACGTCTCGTCAACGACACCCCGTACGGCCTGAGCGGCGCCGTCCACACCGGCGACATCGAGCGCGGCGTGGCCTTCGCCAAGCAGATCGACACGGGCATGTTCCACGTGAACGACGGCACCGTCCACGACGAGCCGATCGTCCCCTTCGGCGGCGAGAAGCACTCCGGCCTCGGCCGCCTCAACGGCGAGACGATGCTGGACGCCTTCACCACGACCAAGTGGATCTCCGTTCAGCACGGCCGCAGCGGCTTCCCGTTCTAGACGTCCCGAGTCAGGCCCCGAGGCGCACACGCTCCGTTTCAGGGCGGTGCGCCACCGGGGCCTGACCTCGGCGCCGGCCCGTCACGGACCTAACCTGGAGCGCATGTCAGCGATCCGTCTTCTCGTGCTCGGCGCGGTGCGCCAGCACGGGCGTGCCCACGGCTACCAGGTGCGCAACGACCTGGAGTACTGGGGCGCGCACGAGTGGTCCAACGCCAAGCCCGGCTCGATCTACCACGCCCTGAAGCAGATGGCGAAGCAGGGACTGCTGCACGCCCACGAGGTCGCGCCGTCCACGGCCGGCGGGCCGCCGCGCACGGAGTACGAGATCACCGACCGTGGCGTCGAGGAGTACCTCGGCCTGGTCCGCGAGGCCCTGACCTCCTACGACCAGAAGATGGACGTCAAGTCGGCGGCCATCGGCTTCATGGTCGACCTGCCGCGCGGCGAGACCGTCGCCCTGCTCAAGGAGCGCATCCGGCGCATCGAGGAGTGGCGCTCCGCCGTCACCGAGCACTATGTGCCCGAGGCCGGGCCCGCCCAGCTCGGTCACATCGGCGAGATCATGAACCTCTGGATCCACACCGCCGACGCCGAGGCCGAGTGGACCCAGGGGCTCATCGGGCGGATCGAGGGCGGCGCCTACACCTTCGCCGGTGAGGGCGATCCCTTCGTCGGGATCCTCGCCGATGACGAGGACAACCCGTACGCGACGGGGGAGCGGCACCCCGGCGACAACAGCTAATCAAGTTTGACTAACCGATTGGGTATTAGCTTCGGGCTGGTAGTCAAGTTTGACTAGCGAAGGGGTTCTCAGTGGCCGACACGGCGATCATCGTCGAAGGGGCACGCAAGAGGTACGGCGGAAAAGCCGGCAAGAACGCACTGGACGGGCTCGACCTCACGGTCGCCGCCGGCACCGTGCACGGAGTGCTCGGCCCGAACGGCGCGGGCAAGACCACCCTGGTCCGCATCCTGTCCACCCTGCTGCGGCCGGACAGCGGCCGCGTCGAGGTGGCCGGGCACGACGTGGTCCGCCAGGCGTACGAGGTGCGCCTGCGCATCGGTCTCCTCGGCCAGCACGCGGCCCTGGACGAGGAACTGGACGGCAGGCAGAACCTGGAGATGTTCGGCCGCCTGCACCACCTCGGCGGCCGGCGCGCAGGCGTGCGCGCAGGCCAGCTCCTGGAGCGCTTCGGCCTGGCCGACACCGGCCGCAAGCCGGTCAAGCAGTACAGCGGCGGCATGCGGCGCCGGCTGGATCTGGCCGCCTCGCTCATCGGCAACCGGCACGGCACCGACCCGCGGGTGCTGTTCCTGGACGAACCCACCACCGGACTCGACCCGCGCGGCCGCGCCGAGGTCTGGTCCGCCGTCCGCTCCCTGGTCGGCGGGGGCACCACGGTCCTGCTCACCACCCAGTACCTTCAGGAGGCCGACCAGCTCGCCGACCGCATCTCGGTCGTCGACGCAGGCCGGGTCACCGCCGACGGCACGGCCGACGAGCTCAAGGCGCTCACCGGCGGCGACCGCATCGACGTCGTCCTGCGCGACGCCGGGCAACTGGGCGCCGCCGTGGCCCTGTTGCCCGTACCGAAGGACACCGTCTCCGTCGACGCCGACCGCCGGCTGCTCAGCGCCCGGGTCACCGACCGGATGGCGGCGCTCTCCGGCGTCGTACGGGCCCTGGAGGCGGCCGGGATCGAGGCCGAGGACGTGGCACTGCGGCGCCCGACGCTGGACGAGGTGTTCCTGCACCTCACCGGGGACGACAACCGAGTGAAGGAGCCCGCATGAGCACGAACGCCTATGCCCTGGCCGACTCCTGGACCATGACCCGCCGCGAACTCGCCCACTGGGCTCGCCAGCCCGTCCAGGTCGTCGTCGCCCTGGTCTTCCCCGTGATGCTGCTGCTGATGTTCGGCTACCTCATCGGCGGCGGACGCGGTGTCGAGGGCTCCTACATCGACTACCTCCTGCCCGGCATGCTCGCGCTCACCATGGCCTTCGGCCTTGAGGGCACGATGATCGCGGTCACCCAGGACCTCAACAAGGGCGTGATCGACCGCTTCCGGTCCATGCCGATGACCAACGGGGCCGTCCTGGTGGGCCGTTCGGCCGCCGACATGCTCCAGTCGGCGCTGGCCCTGCTGGCCCTCATGGGTGTCGGGTTCGCGCTCGGCTGGCGCGCGGACGGCGGTCCGGTGGCCTTCCTGGGCGCCGTGGGACTGCTCCTGCTGTTCCGTTTCGCCATGCTGTGGATCGGCATTTACCTGGCCCTGGTGGCCGGCAAGCCGGAACTGGTGCAGGCCGTGCAGATCCTGGTCTGGCCGATCGGCTTCCTGTCCAACGCCCTCGCCCTGCCCGGGTCCATGCCCGGCTGGCTGGGCACGGTCGTCGAGTGGAACCCGATGTCCCACACGGCGACCGCCGCACGCGACCTGTTCCGCGGCACCGGCACCGAACACCTCTGGCCGGCCGTCGTCTGGCCGCTGCTGCTCCTCGCGGTGTTCTTCCCGCTGGCGGTACGGCGGTTCGCGCGCCTGAGCCGCTGACGGTCCGCCCGTGACCCGCTAGTGGTGGAACCCGGTGGCCGCGCCCTTGTCCTGGGTGGCGGGGTGCGGCTGCCGGCGCAGCTCCGGCAGGGACCGGGTCAGGTCCTCAACGAACAGCTCGGCGAGATCGGTGGAGAAGCCGTTGCGGCAGACCACCCGCAGCACCGACAGGTCCTCGCGGTGCGGCGGGAACGTGTACGCCGGAACCAGCCAGCCCGCCTCACGCATCCGCCGCGACACGTCGAAGACGTCGTACGCCTTCACGTCCGGGGCCGTCGTGAACGCGAACACGGGCAACTGGTCGCCCCTGGTCAGCAGCCGGAAGTCGCCGAGCTTCTCCACGGCCTCGGCGACCTGCCCGGCCACCTCCCGCGCGGCCTGCTGCACGGCCCGGTACCCCTCCCGCCCCAACCGCAGGAACGAGTAGTACTGAGCCACGACCTGTGCGCCCGGCCGGGAGAAGTTCAGCGCGAACGTCGGCATGTCGCCGCCCAGATAGTTGACCCGGAACACCAGTTCCTCGGGCAGCGCCTCCTTGTCCCGCCACAGGGCCCAGCCGACGCCCGGGTAGACCAGGCCGTACTTGTGCCCCGAGCTGTTGATCGAGGCGACCCTCGGCAGGCGGAAGTCCCACACCAGATCCTCGTCCAGGAACGGCGCCACCATCCCCCCGGACGCCCCGTCGACATGCACCGGGACATCGAGGCCGGTGCGCTCCTGAAGGGCGTCGAGTGCGGCGCACAGGTCCGCGATCGGCTCGTAGGAACCGTCGAAGGTCGAGCCCAGGATCCCCACGACGCCGATGGTGTTCTCGTCGCACAGCTCGGCCGCCGCCTGCGGATCGAGATGGAACCGCTCGCCCTCCATCGGGACCAGCCGGGGCTCCACCTCCCAGAAGTTGCAGAACTTGTCCCAGCAGACCTGGACGTTGATGCCCATGACCAGGTTGGGGCGCGCCCCCGGGTAGCGGTCGGCGTTGCGCCGCATCCAGCGCCGCTTCAGCGCCATCCCGGCGAGCATGCACGCCTCGCTGGAGCCGGTGGTGGAGCAGCCCACGGCCGACGACGGGTCGGGCGCGTTCCACAGATCGGCGAGCATCGCCACACAGCGCCGCTCCAGCTCGGCGGTGCGTGGATACTCGTCCTTGTCGATCATGTTCTTGTCGCGGCACTCGGCCATCAGCGCGTTCGCCTGCGGCTCCATCCACGTCGTGACGAACGTGGCGAGATTGAGCCGTGAGTTGCCGTCGAGCATCAGCTCGTCGTGCACCACCTGATAGGCGGACGAAGGCGCCATGGGGGCGTCGGGCAGCCGATGCCTGGGCGGAGCCTCGGTCATCCCGCCGACCGGGTTCGCCTCGCCGAAGAAGGGGTTGACGGACAGCCTGCGCGGGCCGTCCCCGTCCGGGGCCTCGGTGTTCCCACGATGCAGTGGCATGTAATCGACGGTAGTTCCGCGTTGCCCGGCTTGCACCTCACGCCGCGTGAGGCCTCAGTGTGGAACGCGAACCGAGAAGGGAGCGGAAGTGAGCTACTCCGTGGGACAGGTCGCGGGCTTCGCCGGCGTCACGGTGCGCACCCTGCACCACTACGACGACATCGGCCTGCTCGTACCGGGCGAGCGCAGCCACGCGGGCCACCGGCGTTACAACGACGCCGACCTCGACCGGCTGCAGCAGATCCTGTTCTACCGAGAGCTGGGCTTCCCGCTCGAAGAGGTCGCCGCCCTGCTCGACGACCCGGCCGCGGACCCGCGCGAACACCTGCGCCGGCAGCACGAGCTGCTGACCGCCCGGATCGAGCAGCTGCGCAAGATGGCGGAGGCCGTGGAGCACGCCATGGAGGCACGCACGATGGGAATCAATCTGACGCCGGAGGAGCGCTTCGAGGTCTTCGGCGACAAGGACCCGGAGCAGTACGCCGAGGAGGCGGAACGGCGCTGGGGCGGCACGGAGTCGTACGCCGAGTCACAGCGCCGCGCCGCGAGCTACACCAAGGAGGACTGGAAGAGGCTGCAGGCGGAGGCGAACGAGTGGAGCGAGCGCTACGTCGCCCTGATGGCCGCCGGTGAACCGCCCACCGGTGACGGCGCCATGGACCTGGCCGAGGAACACCGCCGGCACATCAGCGGCTGGTACTACGAGTGCGGCTACGAGATGCACCAGTGCCTCGCCGAGATGTACGTCGCCGACGAACGCTTCAAGGCGTTCTACGACACCATGCGTCCCGGCCTCGCCGAGCACCTGCGGGCCGCGATCCTCGCGAACGCGGCCCGGCACTCCTCCTGACGTCCTGGCCCGGGCCCTACTCCCGGGCCAGGACCACCGCGGTCCCGTAGGCGCACACCTCGGTGCCCACGTCGGCCGCCTCGGTCACGTCGAAGCGGAACGCCAGCACAGCGTTCGCGCCACGCGCGCGTGCCTGCTCGACGAGCCGCTCCATGGCCTGGTTACGGGTCTCCACGAGCGTCTTGGTGAGCCCCTTGAGCTCACCGCCGACCAGCGACTTCAGCCCGGCACCGATCTGGCTGCCGACGTGCCGGGAGCGCACGGTCAGCCCGAAGACCTCACCGATGACCTCCGTGACCCGATGGCCGGGAATGTCGTTCGTGGTGACTACCAGAACGTCAGGACGGGGCCCCTGCCCGCCGCCGTACTCTTCGATGCCCATGGCTCACAGCTTTGTCCCAGCGGGCGCACAGTGCATCCTGAACGGGTCAATGGAACCTGGGCGACCGGCGCAGCGTTGATATTTTTGACTCGCCAGTCACAGCCCGCCCGCCCCTTCCCCGCAGGAGCCACAATCCCGTGACCACGCTTGCGCTCGGCCCCGAGTGGCTCAGCCCGGACTATCTGATCGAGACCTTCAGCCTCCCAGGCATCCTGCTGATCGTCTTCGCCGAGTCCGGTCTCTTCGCCTTCCTGCCCGGGGACTCCCTGCTGTTCACGGCGGGTCTGTTCGTGGCCGAGGGGAACTACATCAGCCAGCCGCTGTGGCTGGTCTGCACGCTCATCGTCCTGGCGGCCGTCATCGGCGACCAGGTCGGCTACATGATCGGCAAGTTCTTCGGCCCGAAGCTGTTCAGCCGGCCCAACTCCAAGCTCTTCAAACAGGAGAACCTGGAGAAGGCCCACGAGTTCATGGAGAAGTACGGGCCCAAGGCGATCGTGCTGGCCCGCTTCGTGCCGATCGTGCGCACCTTCGCCCCCATCGTGGCGGGCGCCGGCCGCATGAGGTACGCCACGTTCCTCACTTACAACGTCATCGGCGGTATCGCCTGGGGCACCGGCGTCACGCTCGCGGGCTACTGGCTCGGCCAGATCACGTTCATCAAGACGAACGTCGAGGCGATCCTCGTCCTGATCGTCCTCGTCTCCGTGGTCCCGATCATCATCGAGGTCCTGCGCGAGCGCGCCAAGAAGAAGCGCGCCGCGGCCGAGGCCCCCGCCGCCGCACAGCCTCAGCAGCAGCACCAGCAGATGGACGACGCGACCACCCAGCTGCGCCGCATCCCCTCCGACGACCGGCCCCAGCAGCCCTACGGCAACCAGGACCCGTCGTACGGCAACCAGGACCAGCAGCACTACGGCAACCAGGACCAGCAGCACTACGGCAACCAGGACGGCCGGCAGTACGGCTACGACGAGCAGTACTACGGCAACCAGCCCCAGCAGCCGTACGCCCAGCAGTACCCCCAGGGCTACGGCCAGCAGCAGCCCTACGGCGGACAGCAGAACCAGCAGAACCAGCAGTACCCGCCCAACCAGGGCTACTGAGACACCCCGCGAGCGAGCTGCCAGGCACTAGAACCCTCGGGTGCGTTTGGCGGCTCGTCGCTTTTCCGGGGACCCGATCCGCAGGAACAGCCGCGAGATCTCCGATCCCAGATTGACCCCGATCGCGATGGCCATGGCCAGCGAGGCGGCCGTGGCCAGCGACACCAGCCCCTTGTCGACGTTGTTCTGCGCGATCGACAGCAGTCCGAAGTACGTCGCGGAACCCGGCAGCAGGGGCCCGATCGCCGCGGTGGTGTACGGCAGCGCCGACGCGAACCGGTAGCGGGCCATCAGCTGCCCGAACAACCCCACCAGCCCCGCGGCGACCGCCGTGGCGGCAACCGGCGAGAACTCGCCGGTGTAGTGCATGGCGCCGTACACGACCCAGGCGACACCGCCGTTGAGGGTCACCGCGAGCACGGTGGACCGTTCCTGCTGGAGCAGCACCGCGAAGGTCAGCGACAGCAGCATGGACGCGGCGATCTGCCAGTACGGCCGCGGCGAGATGTTCAGCGCCGCGTCCGGGTCCAGCTTGGCGCCCAGGTTCACCCCGAAGTACAGGATGACCAGCACGCCGACCACGATGCCGACGAAGAAGTACATGACCTCCAGCAGGCGCGCGGACGCGGTGATGTAGAAGCCGGTCAGGCCGTCCTGCACACCCGCGACCAGGGCCCGCCCGGGCAGCAGCGCGAATAGCCCACCGGTGATGACCGCGGACGCCTTCACGTCGACGTGCGTCAGCGTCAGCGCGACCCCTATCGCGGCCGGCGGCATCGCCGCCACCGTGAACTGGTAGAACTCCGGCAGCCCGCGCCCCGCGCACAGCCACGCCAGCCGGTCGCCGAGCATCGCGCCGAGCATCGCCGCGACGAACACGATCAGATCACCACCGACCAGCACGGAGGCCGCGCCCGCGAGCAGCCCGCTCGCCGAGGTGAGCACCCAGGTCGGGTACGGGTGCCGGTTGCGCCGCATCTCCGCGAGCCGCCCGTAGGCCTCCTCCAGGGAGATGTGGCTCTCCGGATCGCTGAGGTCGTCGACGAGCTGGTACACGGCCGCCAGGCGCGTGTAGTCCGTGCCGCGCCGCCGTACCGTACGTGACGCCGACACCGGATCGTCCACGAGCGACGGCTGGTACGAGATCGACAGCAGCGTGAAGGTGACGTTCGGCTCGCAGCGGTCAAGGCCGTAGGACCGGCACACCGCGAACATCGCGGCCTCCACGTCCTCCGCGCCCTCACCGCCCGCCAGCAGCAGCTCACCGATACGCAGGGTCAGGTCGAGCACGCGCGGGACGGCCGGACCCTCCTCCTCCACCTTCGGCATCCGCTCCGGCGCGGGCCGCTCGGCCACCGGCATGCGCAGCATCGTGCGCATCCGGTCCTGCCAGGGCAGGTCCTTCGTCAGGCTTATCCGCGGGATGCCGGTGGCGGGCGTGAACGCCGGCGAGGCGTCCTCGACGCTGTACCCGCCCGGCGCGCTGAACGCCGAGCCCTCCGGTTCCGAGGACGGCGGCTGCGGTACGTCCAGCCCCGTGGGAAGGGCGAACTCGGAGGTGGTCTCCGACTCGCTGTCCCCCACCTCGATACCGGCCGGTGGCGTGAAAGCCATCCTCGCCTCGTCCGACTGCGGTTTGCGGTCCTCCGCTTCCGTCACGTGCGCAGCACTCCTCGTACGACACCTCCTGCCGCACTCAGTATGCGCACAGACGCACGAACGGGCTGCACGCGCACGCGTACAGCCCGTTCACATGGCCAAAAGCCAAGGATCTGCCTCAGTGGCCGCCCTGGTCCTTGAAGCGCTTGTAGGAACGCTCGATCTCGGCCTCGGCCTCGGTACGGCCCACCCAGTCGGCGCCCTCGACGGACTTGCCGGGCTCCAGGTCCTTGTACACCTCGAAGAAGTGCTGGATCTCCAGGCGGTCGAACTCCGAGACGTGGTGGATGTCACGCAGGTGCTCCTGGCGCGGGTCCGTCGCCGGCACGCACAGCAGCTTGTCGTCGCCGCCGGCCTCGTCCGTCATACGGAACATGCCGATCGCGCGGCACTTGATGAGGCAGCCCGGGAACGTCGGCTCGTCCAGGATGACCAGCGCGTCCAGCGGGTCACCGTCCTCGCCGAGGGTGTTCTCGACGAAGCCGTAGTCGGTCGGGTAGGCGGTCGAGGTGAAGAGGCGACGGTCCAGGCGGATCCGACCGGTCTCGTGGTCCACCTCGTACTTGTTCCGCGAACCCTTCGGAATCTCGATCGTGACGTCGAACTCCACCGGTGGCTCCTCCATGATCAACACATAGTTCTGGTGGTTAAGTGTCCCTCACGCAGGTGTGTGATCGCGAAAGGGGCTGGTGATCGTGCCGGAGATGAGGCCTTGGCGAGCCGCGAAACCGCATGTGACGCGGGTCGCGGGCGCCGTACGACCCCGTCTGGCACGAGCCGCGGAGGCCGTCCGGCCACGACTCGCGAGCGCCGCGACGGCCGCGAAACCGCGGGTCGTACGGCTCACCCGAGCCGCGTTGCCGCAGGCCGCACGGATCACCAGGCCGAAGACCTGGCAGTACACCGCGGGCGCCGCCACCGCCGGACTGGCGCTGGCCGCCGGAGTGGTGACCGCCGCCGGCCCCTGGGACTCCACCGGTCAGCGTACGGCCGAGCGGGACCGGGCGGCCGCCCAGGAACGTACGGGTGGCACAGATCACGGCCGTAATACCGATACTTCCGACTCCTCCGGCACCTCGGCCGAAGGACCCCGCCCCGCCCCCAGCGCGGCCTCCGTCCTGACCGGCCTCGGCGGCGGCGTCGGCACCGCCGGATCGGTCCCGAACGGCAAGGCCGTCGCCGGACTCGTCGGCCCGCTCCTGGCCGACCCGGCGCTCGGCAGCAGGTCCGTGGCGATCGTCGACGTCGCCAGCGGCGAACGCCTCTACGGCGACGACTCCGGCAAGGCCCTCACCCCCGCCTCCACCACCAAGATCGCCACCGCCGTCGCCGCCCTCGCGGCCCTCGGCCCCGACCACCGCCTCACCACCCGCACCGCCCTTGAACCCGACACCGGCGAACTGGTCCTCGTCGGCGGCGGCGACCCCACACTCACCGCCCGCAAGGACGCCGACGGCTGGGCGAGCCTGCGCGAACTCGCGGACCGCACCGCCCGCGCCCTGAAGAAGCAGGACGTACGCCAGGTCACCCTTTCGTACGACAAGACTCTCTACGCCGGCTCCGAACTGCACCCCATCGGGAACAACCCCAACCTCGCCCTGGTCAGCGCCCTCATGGTCGACGAGGCCCGCACCAACGACTCCACCAGCGGCCCGGTCAAGCGGGTGGACGACCCCGCAAGGGACGCGGCCGCCCGATTCGCGGACCTCCTCGCCGACCACGGCATCAAGACCAGCGCGCCCGGCCCCTCGAAGGCGACCGACCGCGCCGAACCGCTCGCCGAGGTCTCCTCACCGCCCCTGTCCTCCGTGGTCGAGCGCATGCTCACCAACAGCGACAACGACATCGCCGAGGCCCTCGCCCGCCAGACCGCCGTCGCGAGCGGCGTACGCGCCGACTTCGACGGCGCGGGCAAGGCGATCAGGGACCGCCTGAAGAAGCTCGGCCTCCCCGTCGCGGGCACCGACATCAAGGACGGCAGCGGCCTCGACCGCGCCGACAGGCTGACGGCCGACCTGCTCACCGCCCTGCTCGCCAAGGCGGCCGACCCGGCCCACCCCGAACTCCGCCCCGTCCTCACCGGCCTCCCCGTGGCCGGCTTCACCGGCACCCTCAGCACCCGCTACACCGACGGCGCGGCCGGCATCGTCCGCGCGAAGACAGGCACCCTGCACGGCGTGAACTCCCTGGCCGGCACCGTCGTCGACCAGGACGGCCGGCTCCTCGCCTTCGCGTTCCTGTCCACCGGCGACAACGTGGAAGCCGCCCGGTCGGCACTGGACAGGACCGCCACCGCACTGGCGTCCTGCGGCTGCCGCTGACCTCACCGGCCACCGCCACCGCCACGCACCACGGCCTGCCCCAAGTGGGACCGCTCACGTACGGTTGACACATGACGAGCATCGGTGGTGCCGAGATGGTCGACTGGAATCTCGCGGTGGCGACCGCGACCCGGTTCGTACGGCCGGGCCCGGAGGTGAGCCGCGACGAGGCCCGCGCCGTCGTCGCCGAGCTGCGCCGACATGCCAAGGCCTCGGAGGAACACGTCCGGGGCTTCACCCGTATGGGCACGGACGACATCCATGACACCCCGGTCCTCGTCGTCGACCGCCCCGGCTGGGTCCGGGCGAACGTCGCCGGCTTCCGGGAGATCCTCAAGCCCCTCCTCGACAAGATGCAGGAACGACGCACCACCAGCCCCGGCGGCGCCGTCCTCGGCGCGGTCGGCGGCAAGGTCACCGGCGTCGAACTCGGCATGCTGCTGTCCTTCCTCGCCTCCCGCGTTCTCGGCCAGTACGAGACCTTCGCCCCCGCCACCCGCGACCTCCCGGCGGGCGGCCCCCCTGGCTCACCGAGCGGCGGCGGCCGCCTCCTCCTCGTCGCCCCGAACATCGTCCACGTGGAGCGCGAACTCGACGTACAGCCCCACGACTTCCGCCTGTGGGTGTGCCTGCACGAGGAGACCCACCGCACCCAGTTCAGCGCGGTGCCCTGGCTGCGGGACCACCTGGAGGGCGAAATCCAGTCGTTCTTGGGGGAGACCGACGTCGACCCCATGACCGTCCTGGAGCGCATCCGCGAAGCCGCCCAGTCCCTCTCCGGCAGCCGGCCCGAGGCGGAGGAGGACGACGGCGGACGTTCGTTCGTCGAACTGGTGCAGACCCCGGCCCAGCGAGAGATCCTCGGCCGCCTCACCGCCGTGATGTCCCTCCTCGAAGGCCACGCCGACTTCGTGATGGACGGAGTCGGCCCCGCCGTCGTGCCGTCCGTCGCCGAGATCCGCGAGAAATTCCAGCAGCGCCGCGCCAAGGGCGCCTCCCGACTGGACATGGCCCTGCGCAAACTGCTCGGCCTGGACGCCAAACTGCGCCAGTACCGAGACGGCGAACGCTTCGTACGCGCCGTCGTGGAACAGGTCGGCATGGACGGCTTCAACCGCGTGTGGACGTCCCCGAACACCCTCCCCACCAAGACGGAGATCGCCAAACCGGCGGACTGGATCGCGCGGGTGCACCGCAAGGCGGAGTCGTGAAACACGCGCCGAGTCGTGCATCTCATACGAAGGTCGTGAACCGAATCCGGCCGACGGCAGGCGAACGCCCCTGCAATCACCCGTCCGAGGGACCGTGAGCCATGGGTAGGCGTGCAATGCTCGGGGAACGGCCCAGTTCTGTCACCATCTACACACTCTGAGTGACCGAGCTTCGGGCTCACCCCCCGACAACTTCATGAAGGGAACCGGACATGGGTCCCCATCCTGCGGTCGCGGCGATACGCCTGGCGGTCCGCCGCGTCCTCCACGACATCCTCACCGAACACAGCCGCATCTACGACGTGCCCGCGCCCAGCAGCAGGCGCGCGGCCTCCCCCAGGACGCCCGCGACGTCCCCCGGCACACAGCACGCCGCCCTGGGCACCGCACTCGAAACGTCGTACGAGCTCCCCGGCCAGAGCCTCCAGGAGCCCCCGCGCGCTGCCCCGCACGAGCGGCCCCCCTCCCCGCTCGTGCTCGTGGCATGCTCCGGCGGCGCCGACTCCATGGCCCTCGCCTCCGCCCTCGCGTTCGAAGCCCCCAAACTCGGCATCCGCGCCGGCGGCATCACCGTCGACCACGGCCTCCAGCCCGGCTCCGACCTGCGCGCCGAAGAAGTCGTCCTGCGCCTGCGCCAACTCGGCCTCGAACCGGCCGAGTCCCTCGCCGTGACCGTCGGCCGCACCGGCGGACCCGAGGCCGCGGCCCGCGACGCCCGCTACGCCGCCCTCGACGACGCGGCCGTACGCCACGGCGCCATCGCCGTCCTCCTCGGCCACACCCGCGACGACCAGGCCGAGACCGTCCTCCTCGGCCTCGCCCGCGGCTCCGGCATCCGCTCCCTGTCCGGAATGGCCGCGGTCTCGGGGGCCGGCGGCCGTTACCGCCGCCCCTTCCTCGGACTCGACCGGCAGACCGCCCGCAAGGCCTGCATGGTCCAGGCCCTGCCGGTCTGGGACGACCCCCACAACTCCGACCCCGCGTACACCAGGTCCCGCCTGCGCCAAGAAGGCCTGCCCGCCCTGGAGAAGGCACTCGGCAAAGGCGTCGTGGAGGCTCTCGCCCGCACCGCCCAGCTCTCCCGCGACGACGCCGACGCCCTCGACGCCTGGGCCAGCCAGGCCGAGGCCGGCGTCCGCGACGCGACCGGCCTCCTGGAGTGCGCCAAGCTGTACGCGCTGCCGCCCGCCGTACGCCGCCGGATCCTGCGCCGCGCCGCCATCGAGGCCGGAGCGCCCGCCGGTTCGCTGTTCGCCCGCCACATCGAGGAAGTCGACCGTCTGATCACCGGCTGGCGCGGCCAGGGAGCCATCAACCTCCCCGGCAAAGTCGTCGCGCAGCGGCAGGGTGGCAGACTGGTGATTCGGCAAGGCTGATTCCCGACCCCTCCACAGCAGACCACGGAGGGGCCGGTGAGCCGAGAATGCGGGACGACCGACCGAAAGTGATGCGGGTGGACGCGAAAGACATGGGTGCCGACCTCCAGCAGGTACTCATCACCAAGGAAGAGATCGACGCCAAGCTGGCAGAGCTGGCAGCGAAGATCGACGCGGAGTACGAAGGCAAGGACCTGCTCATCGTCGGTGTCCTCAAGGGCGCGGTGATGGTCATGGCCGACCTCGCCAGGGCGCTGTCCACCCCCGTCACCATGGACTGGATGGCGGTGTCGTCCTACGGCGCCGGCACCCAGTCCTCCGGTGTCGTGCGGATCCTCAAGGACCTCGACACCGACATCAAGGGCCGGCACGTCCTGATCGTCGAGGACATCATCGACTCCGGCCTGACCCTGTCCTGGCTGATCAACAACCTCGGCTCGCGCGAGCCCGAGACTCTGAAGATCTGCACCCTGCTGCGCAAGCCGGACGCCGCGAAGGTCTCCATCGACGTCGAATGGGTCGGCTTCGACATCCCCAACGAGTTCGTCGTCGGCTACGGCCTCGACTACGCCGAGAAGTACCGCAACCTCCCGTTCGTCGGTACGCTCGCGCCCCACGTCTACGGCGGCTGAGCCCCACGGTCCGCGACCGCGGACCCGAAGGGCCCAAGCACCGTACGAAGATCGGGAACCCCGGCGGGCCTCGCGCCGTTGGAGCATGCAGACGGGCTTGCCAGCCGTCCCGTGCGGCTTCGCGCGACGAAGCTGGGGTACCGTCAGAAGAACTGTCTTATCAAACTCACTATGGCAGGAGGGACGGGGCGGCACCGCTCCGTATGGATGGACGTGAAGCGATACTTCCGTGGGCCGGTCATGTGGATCGTGCTGGCCGTCCTTGCCGTGGTCGTGTTGATGCAGGTCGTCGGCTCGTCCGGCGGCTACAAGACGGTGGACACCGGCCAGGTCGTCCAGGCGATCAATGACAACAAGGTCGAGTCGGCCAAGCTGACCACTGGTGACGAGAACACCATCAAGGTCCAGCTCAAGGACGGCGAAAAGGTCGAGGGCGCCACCAAGATCCAGGCGAGCTACATCGGCGACCAAGGCGTGACCATCGCCAGCACGCTGCAGAACAAGTACCAGGACAAGCAGATCCCGGACGGCTATACGGTCTCGCCGTCCAAGCAGAACCCGTTCGTCGGGATCCTGCTCTCCCTGCTCCCCTTCGTCCTCATCGTCGTCGTCTTCCTGTTCCTGATGAATCAGATGCAGGGCGGCGGCTCCCGAGTCATGAACTTCGGGAAGTCCAAGGCGAAGCTCATCACCAAGGACACCCCCAAGACGACGTTCTCGGACGTCGCCGGCTCGGACGAGGCCGTCGAGGAACTCCAGGAGATCAAGGAATTCCTCCAGGAGCCCGCCAAGTTCCAGGCCGTGGGCGCCAAGATCCCCAAGGGCGTACTGCTCTACGGGCCTCCCGGAACCGGCAAGACGCTCCTCGCGCGCGCCGTCGCCGGCGAGGCGGGCGTGCCCTTCTACTCGATCTCCGGTTCCGACTTCGTCGAGATGTTCGTCGGTGTCGGTGCCTCCCGAGTCCGAGACCTGTTCGAGCAGGCCAAGGCGAACGCCCCGGCGATCGTCTTCGTCGACGAGATCGACGCTGTCGGCCGCCACCGCGGCGCCGGCCTCGGCGGCGGTCACGACGAGCGCGAGCAGACCCTGAACCAGCTGCTCGTCGAGATGGACGGCTTCGACGTCAAGGGCGGCGTGATCCTCATCGCCGCGACGAACCGGCCCGACATCCTCGACCCGGCCCTCCTGCGCCCCGGCCGCTTCGACCGCCAGATCGCGGTCGACCGCCCGGACATGCAGGGCCGTCTGGAGATCCTCAAGGTTCACCAGAAGGGCAAGCCGGTCGCCCCGGACGTCGACCTGTCGGCGGTCGCCCGCCGCACGCCGGGCTTCACCGGCGCGGACCTGAGCAACGTCCTCAACGAGGCCGCGCTGCTCACCGCCCGCTCGGACAAGAAGCTCATCGACAACCAGATGCTGGACGAGGCCATCGACCGCGTCGTGGCGGGCCCGCAGAAGCGGACCCGGATCATGTCGGACAAGGAAAAGAAGATCACCGCGTACCACGAGGGCGGACACGCCCTGGTCGCGGCGGCTTCCCCGAACTCCGACCCGGTCCACAAGATCACGATCCTGTCCAGAGGTCGCGCGCTCGGCTACACCATGGTCCTGCCGGACGAGGACAAGTACTCCACGACCCGCAACGAGATGCTGGACCAGCTGGCCTACATGCTGGGCGGCCGCGCGGCCGAGGAGCTCGTCTTCCACGACCCGACCACCGGTGCCGCCAACGACATCGAGAAGGCCACGACCACCGCTCGCGCGATGGTCACGCAGTACGGCATGACCGAGCGTCTCGGCGCGATCAAGTTCGGCGGCGACAACACCGAGCCCTTCCTCGGACGTGAAATGGCTCACCAGCGCGACTACTCGGAAGAGGTCGCCGCGCTGGTGGACGAGGAAGTCAAGAAGCTCATCGAGAACGCGCACAACGAGGCCTGGGAGATCCTGGTCGAGAACCGCGACGTCCTCGACAACCTGGTGCTCCAGCTGCTGGAGAAGGAGACGCTGGGCAAGGAGGAGATCGCCGAGGTCTTCGCCACCATCGTCAAGCGTCCCCCGCGGCCCGCCTGGACCGGGTCCTCCCGCCGCACGCCGTCCACCCGTCCGCCGGTGCTCTCCCCCAAGGAGCTCGCCCTGACGAACGGCGCCAACGGCGCGACCCCGGCGATCAGCACCGCCAAGTCGACGGTGACGGAGCCCGCCCCGGCGACGGAGCCGGCTCCCGAGGAGCGTCCCGAGAGCTGACGCCCCACCCGGTGAGCGCACCGGGCCCGGAATGGATGCCGCGCCCCCCTGGTTCTAGCCTGGGGGGCGCGGCATTTTCGTATGCCCGCAGTTCAGACGCGTGACCCACACGCGCCACCCGCGAAGGAACGAGGCACCACATGACCGACCCCGTGACGCTGGACGGCGAGGGCCGCATCGGCGAGTTCGACGAGAAGCGCGCCGAGAACGCCGTACGCGAACTGCTGATCGCGGTCGGCGAGGACCCGGACCGCGAGGGCCTCAGGGAGACGCCGGCGCGGGTGGCGCGGGCGTACAAGGAGATCTTCGGGGGCCTGTGGCAGAAGCCCGAGGACGTCCTGACCACGACGTTCGACATCGGTCACGACGAGATGGTGCTCGTGAAGGACATCGAGGTGTACTCGACCTGTGAGCATCATCTGGTGCCGTTCCGGGGCGTCGCGCACGTCGGATACATCCCGGCCACGTCCGGCAAGATCACGGGGCTGTCCAAGCTGGCCCGGCTGGTGGATGTCTATGCCCGCCGGCCGCAGGTGCAGGAACGTCTCACCACGCAGATCGCTGACTCTCTGATGGAGATCCTGGAGCCGCGCGGGGTGATTGTCGTCGTGGAGTGCGAGCACATGTGCATGTCGATGCGCGGCATCCGCAAGCCGGGCGCGAAGACCATAACGTCGGCGGTGCGCGGTCAGCTGCGGGACGCGGCGACGCGCAACGAGGCGATGAGCCTCATCATGGCCCGCTGACTCACCGCGGGCCGATCCTCCCGCGGCTACGTCGTAGGCGTAGCCCCCGCGCCGTTGTGTTCGTCGTCGTCCGGGAGTTTGCAGACTCGTTCCAGGAAGACTGCTGCCGCTATTACGCCGAGGCCGGCGAGGACCGAGAAGCCGGCGTAGATGGCCTGGTCGCGGCGGGCGGGGATGTCGAGGTATTCCAGGAGGAAGACGCCCGTGCCGCCGTACATGCCGGCGACCAGGGCGGCCACCAGGGCGCTGGCCTGGCCGAAGACGACCGCGCGGGCGGCCATCAGCGGGTCGACGCCCTTGGCTTCGGGGTCGCGTTCGCGCTGCGCCTTGAGGCGGGCGCGGATCGAGATCGCCGTGGACAGCAGGACCACGGCGATCAGGGCGAGGACGATGGGGGCGGCCAGGGGGACGCTGGGCAGGGTCCCGACGGCGTTCCACAGGCGGGCACCCGCCCAGGACAGGACTCCGGCGATGATGAACACGCCGGCCAGCAGCCTGATGCGCAGCTCTCTCACGGTGTTCCTTCAGCTCCCCCGGGTGCCCGCGGATTGTGGTCGTCTTGACCTTAACGACTATTCGGGCAGCTGGAGTTCCAGGTCCACGCGCGGCGCCACGCCGTCCAGGGTGATGGTGCCGAGCAGTTCGGCGACCGCGCCGCGGCCGGGCAACTGGGCCTCGGGTTCCAGGTCGTGCCAGGGGGCGAGGACGAACGCCCGTTCGTGGGCGCGGGGGTGGGGGAGCGTGAGGTGCGGGTCGTCGGAGACGACGTCGGCGTAGGAGACGATGTCGACGTCGAGGGTGCGTGCGCCCCAGCGTTCGTCCCGGACCCGGTGGAAGGCCTCCTCGACCGCGTGCGCGCGCTCCAGCAGGGAGGACGGGGGGAGCGTGGTCTTGAGGACCACGACGACGTTGAAGTAGGAGGGCTGGCTGCCCGGCTCGACGCCCCAGGGCTCCGTCTCGTAGACGGGGGAGACGCCCTTGATGCGGACGCCGGGGGTGTCCTCCAGCGCGTCGATGGCGCCCTGGAGGGTCTCCAGGCGGTTGCCGAGGTTGGAGCCGAGGGAGATCACGGCCCGTTTCGGGTTGCTGAGGGTGGTGTCGGCGGCGTCGACCTGCTCGACGACGGAGGCGGGTACCGGCTGTACGGTCGGGTCGCTGGGGCCCTTGATGAAGGGTGCAGTCATACTCGGCTCCGGGTGATGGTGACGGTCACGTCGTCGAAGGGGACCGTGATCGGCGCGTCCGGTTTGTGGACGGTGACCTCGACCTCGTGGACCCCTTCGTGCTTCAGACAGGCCTGGGCGATGCGTTCGGCGAGCGTCTCGATGAGATTGACCGGGTCGCCCTCGACGACGGCCACGACCTCCTCCGCCACGATGCCGTAGTGCACGGTCTTCGCCAGATCGTCGTCCGCGGCGGCGGGCCGGGTGTCGAGGCCGAGGACGAGGTCCACGACGAAGATCTGACCCTGAGCGCGTTCCTCGGGGAACACGCCGTGGTACCCGCGGGCCTTCAGGCCGCGCAGCGCGACACGATCCACGCGAATCACTCCTGCAATCGTCGGTGACGGCCGGTCGGTGCCGTGTGCGGGCGGCACACCGGCCTCGAACGAATCTACCTGCGGGCACTGACAGGGCCGGGCCACGGGGGCGTGTGCCCGGTTCGGGGCCGGCAGGATTCACCATGTGTTTCCCCTGGGGAATCCGGCGGCTCACGGGTTGGTAGCCGCGCCTACCCGCACACAAGTGATTCCAACCACTTCTTGGTTCCGGCGGGCACCCGCGGGTCCCCTTGCGGGTGGTCGTGCGGGCGCGGGCGCGTCACCGTGGTCGTCCCCGGGACCCCTGAGGGAGCCTGGTGGGTCCCGTCGGTCCTGTCGGTCCTGTCGGTCCTGTCGGTCCTGTCGGTCCTGTACGGCGCCTACCCACTCAGGCGGGGGTGTCGTCGCTTTCGTCCTCGTCGTTTTCGGCCAGAACCGGCGAGGCGTGGTGGGACCACATCTTCCAGCCCTCGGTGGTGCGCCGGAACACGTTCGTGGCGACCACGAGCTGGCCGACGAGCGGGCCGAGCTCCTCGCCCGCGTCGGGCGCGGGGCCGCCGCTGAGGATGTTCTCGGTGCAGGTCACCAGGGCGGTGTCGCCGGTGACGGAGACGTGCACGTCGGTGAGGAAGAACTGGATGTAGTCAGTGTTCGCCATGATCAGCGCGTACGACCTGAGGACCTCGCCGCGTCCGGTGAGGACCGGCCAGCCAGGGTGCACGCAGGAGATCACGCCGGCGTCGGCCGGGTCGTGGTAGGTCTCGTCGACGCCGAGGTCGGTCGGGGTGAGCCAGAGCTTGGACAGCTGCTCGAAGTCGCCGCGCTCCACGGCCTCGTAGAAGGCGGTGTTGGCTGCCTCCACCTGTTCGACGTCGGTGTGGGGGGCGCTCACCGGGCTCCTTCAGAGCCGTGCGCGCCGCCGCGCCCGGCCTGCGCGCCGGGTGCGGTTCCGGCGTCGCGGGCCTCCTCGACGGCGCGGGTGACGCGCACAGCGTCCGCCGTGGCGCGTACTTCGTGGACGCGTACGGCCCATGCGCCGGCCTGGGCCGCGAGTGCCGACACGGCGGCCGTGGCGGCGTCGCGCTCCCGGGCGGGCGGCGGCTCGCCCTGCGGCCCGGCGAGTACGCGGCCGAGGAACCGCTTGCGGGAGGCGGCGACGAGGAGGGGGTGGCCGAGGGTGAGCAGCCGGTCGAGGTGGGCGAGGAGGACGAGGTCGTGCTCGGCGTCCTTGGAGAAGCCGAGGCCGGGGTCGACGACGACGCGGTCGGGGGCGATGCCGCCCTCCAGGACGGCCTCCACGCGTGCGTGGAGCTCCTCGACGACCTCGGCGACGACGTCGGCGTACACGCCCTTGACGTTCCCGCCGTCGAGGAAGCCGCGCCAGTGCATGACGACGAAGGGGGCGCCGGCGTCGGCGACGACGGGGATCATCGCGGGGTCGGCCAGGCCGCCGCTGACGTCGTTGACGAGGGCGGCGCCGGCGGCGAGGGCCTGCTCGGCGACGGAGGCGCGCACGGTGTCGACGGAGATCGTGACGCCCTCGGCGGCGAGGCCGCGGACGACGGGGATGACGCGGCGCAGTTCCTCGGCCTCGTCGACGCGGGTGGCGCCGGGGCGGGTGGACTCGCCGCCGACGTCGACCAGGTCGGCGCCCTCCTCGACCAGGGCGAGGCCGTGCTTGACGGCGGACGTCGTGTCGAACCAGCGGCCGCCGTCGGAGAAGGAGTCCGGGGTCACGTTGACGACTCCCATGACCGCGCACCGGTCCCACTGGGGGAGGCCCGCGACGCGCCCGCGTCCGCTCTGCTTGCTCATACGTTCAGCGTATGCGCTCCGCCGGGTGGGCCGAGCGCGCCACTGCCCCTAGGCCGCTTGGATGTCCCGTTCCGGCGCGCGGTGTGGGCAGGGGCGTCGCGTGGCCGTGCGGCGGCGCAGGAAGCGGGGCAGCGGCAGGGCCATGTTCACGAAGCCTTCCGCCTGCATGGCGGCGAGGCCGAGGCGGGGCAGGTCGGCCGAGGCGCGGTAGACCACGAAGCGGGGCTCCCAGCGGGGCTGGAACTTCGCGTTGAACTTGTACAGCGACTCGATCTGGAACCAGCGGGAGAGGAAGACCAGCAGTCCCCGCCAGGCGCGCAGCACGGGGCCCGCGCCGATCTTCTCCCCGCGTGCCAGGGCCGAGCGGAACATGGCGAAGTTGAGGGACACGCGCGCGATGTCGAACTTGGGGGCGGCCTGGAGGGCGGCCACGATCAGCAGTTCGTTCATGCCGGGGTCGGCCGCGCGGTCGCGGCGCATCAGGTCCAGCGAGACGCCGTCGGTGCCCCAGGGCACGAAGTGCAGGATCGCCTTGAGGTCGCCGTAGGGGCCCGGCTCGTCGTCCGCCTTGTGGGCGGTGGCGATCAGGCAGTCGCCGTCTGACGGGTCGCCGACGCGGCCGAGCGCCATGGAGAAGCCGCGCTCGGTGTCGGTGCCGCGCCAGTCCTCGGCGGCCTGGCGGATCCGCTCCAGCTCGGTCTCGCCGAGGTCACGGACACGGCGTACCCGGGTCTCGTAACCGGCGCGCTCGATGCGCTTGACCATCTGGCGCACATTGCGCATCGCGCGGCCGGCGAGCGAGAAATCCGGGACGTCCACCACCGCCTCGTCGCCCAGTTCGAGGGCGTCGAGCCCGGTCTCGCGGGTCCAGACCTCGGCACCGGTCTCGGAGCAGCCCATGACGGCGGGGGTCCAGGAGTGGGCCTTGGCCTCGTCCATGAAGCGTTCGATGGCGCCGGGCCAGGCCTCGACGTCGCCGATGGGGTCGCCGCTGGCGAGCATCACGCCGGAGACGACGCGGTAGGTGACCGCGGCCTTGCCGCTGGGGGAGAAGACGACGGCCTTGTCGCGGCGCAGCGCGAAGTGGCCGAGGGAGTCGCGGCCGCCGTGCTTGGCGAGCAGGGCGCGCAGCCGGGCCTCGTCGTCCTCGGTGAGGGCGGCGGCCGGGTGCTCGGGGCGGAAGGCCAGGTAGATGGTGGTGATCGCGGTGAGCAGGCCGAGGGCGCCGAGGGAGAAGGCGACCGTCCAGGAGGTGGTGCCCTGGTAGTCGACCGGGCCCTCGAAGCCGAACAGGCCGTACAGGACGTGGGTGATGCGGTCCGCCAGGCTCGGGTCGCCGACGAGGGTCTTGGGGTGGGCGCTGACGATGACCAGGCCGAGGGCGAGCGAACCGGCGCCCATGAGGACGAAGTTGGCGAGCGCGCGCCAGCGGCTGCGCGGGTCGGGCAGGGCCGCGAACTGGTCGCGGTGGCGCAGCAGGGGCGCGAGCAGCGCGAGGGAGATCAGGACGCCGATGACGGAGTGGCGGTAGGTGAACTGCGCCACCGCTCCGGCCGGCAGCAGGACGACGGCGGCGCGCCAGGCCCTGCGCTTGCCGCGCTTGAGGCCGTGCGCGAGCAGCAGCAACAGCACGCCGACGCTGAGCGAGAGGGCGGCCGCGAACGGGCCCGTCGCGCCCGGCAGCACCTCGGCGATGGCGTGCATACGGCTGTGCCGGAAGCGCGGGAAGACGCCGGCGGCGACGTCCAGCAGGCCGACCAGGGCGCAGGCCCTGCCGAGGAGGACGGGAACGGCCTCGGGGCGCGGGCCGCGCAGCACGTTCCGCACGCGGCTCGACAGATGCCCCAGCTGGGGAGATCGTTGAGGAACCTTGCCCGACATTTCCACATCTGTCCTGACAGACATCGCATCCCATTAGTTCTGCGAGAGACCTTGGATCCGGTGCCGATTCGGGCATCCGGCGACATTGCGCCCTCTAGGACGGTGTCTTGAGGGGAGAGGTTCACTCGGCTCCCCAAAACCGTTTCAAAGGCCAAGGAAAGTCCGGGGCAAGCCCTTGCGAAGGTGCGGGGGAGGCGACGCGTGGGGCAGGTGTCCGCGCCCGTGCTCCGGGCGGAAAGTGCGGGCAGGTAACCATCGATGGGTCTCACGAGCGACAAGGTGCTGGCGCTGGCGGTGCTCGCGGCTCTGGGGCTGTTCGTCGGCACGGTGTGGCTGTGGCCACGGCTGGCGCGGCGGGGCCCGCGGGCCGTCGCCGGGCGCGTCGGGCTGCTGCTTGCCACGCAGTTGGCGCTCTTCGTGTCGGTCGGGCTCCTCGCCAACCAGGCCTTCGGGTTCTACGCGAGCTGGGCCGACCTGTTCGGGCAGGAGAAGGACCAGGGCGTCGTCGTGGACCACGTGCCGGCGGGCGGGCCGCTGCGGGTCGCCGCGACGCGGCGGGTGCCGGGGGCGACGAGCGTCGGTCCGCAGCGCGGCGGCAGGATCGAGAAGGTCGACATCGTGGGCCGTACGACACGCATCGCTACGCCCGCGTATGTCTATCTGCCGCCCGAATACTTTCAGCCGGAATACCGGACGCGTACATTCCCCGCAGCCGTCGTCCTCACCGGCTATCCCGGTACGGCCCAGGCGCTGGTGGACAAGCTCGACTACCCGCGCATGGCCGCGCGGCTGGTCGGGGAAGGCCGTATGGAGCCGATGATCCTGGTGATGATGCGGCCCACCGTGGCCCCGCCGCGCGACACCGAATGCGTGGACATCCCCGGGGGCCCGCAGACCGAGACGTTCTTCGCGTCCGATCTCCCCGAGGCGGTGAGCGGCCACTACAGGGTCGGCGGTGATCCGGGCAGTTGGGGCATCATCGGCGACTCCACCGGCGGCTACTGCGCGCTGAAGCTCGCCATGCACCATCCGCGCGTGTACGCCGCCGGGGCGGGACTCTCCGCCTACTACAAGGCGCCGATCGACGCCACGACCGGCGATCTCTTCCACGGCGACGAGGAACTGCGCAATCGCGCGAACCTGTGGTGGTACCTCGCGCACATGCCCGCTCCGGACACTTCACTGCTCGTCAGCAGCAGCAAAGTTGGAGAATCCAACTACAAGGACACGTTGAAGTTCATTGAGCGTGTGAAGGCGACCGGGCTGACCCGGATCTCATCGATCGTCCTCGAAAGCGGAGGGCACAACTTCAACACCTGGCGGCGGGAGATTCCGGGGACGCTCGAGTGGATGAGCGGACGGCTGGACGGCAGGTGAGGTGGCCGATCCGGCTCTTTGATCTTGATTCGTGGCCAATTCGGTGACGGAACTGAATCCTGATGCCAAGTGAACGACTCGGGATGGCTGTCTTTTTACGGGGCGGGGCGCCAAGATTCGCCTACGCGCGGTAAGTTTCTGGCCATGCCACGTGGACGTCACCGCCATTCCCCGCCCTTGCACAGGATGCTGCCCCCGTCGGCCATCGCGGGCGTGTCCGTCGTCTGTGCGCTCGCCCCCTGGGTGTTCTCCCAAACCATGGCGTTGCGCGGCTTCGCCGCGGCCGCCGCGGCGACGGCGGTCGTGGGCGCGGTCGTCATGCGCCGCTGGGACACGCACGCGGGCAAGCAGGTCGCCGACCTCACGCGCGCGCGTGCCAGCGACGAGTGGCGGCACGAGGAGCGGGTCGCCGAACTGGAGGCCGACCTCGACGAGTCGCGCGAGCTGCGCGTCAAGCTCGAACAGCGGCTGCGCGGCAAGCGGGCCGAGCTCGCCGGGCTGCGCAACGAGCACGCCTCGCTGCTGCGGCGGTACGCCACGGCGGAGACCGAGCGCGCGACCGTCCTGGAGGAGCGCCGGGTTCTGGAGATAGAGGCCGCCGCGCCCGCGCGGGCGCTGCCGCCGGTACCGGAGCCGGGTGACGGCGAGGGAGAGGCCGCCGACGACGCCGCTGCCGAGTTCGCCGGTACCGCCGAGGAGGCGGGGGCTGTGGCTGCCCCGGCCGAGGCGGAGGGCGTGGACGGCACTGACGGCACGGAGAGCGTGGCGGTCGACGACGCCGCCGAGGCGATCCAGGACGACGAGGACGACGAGGACGACGAGGTCACGGAGGCCGCCGAAGAGGCGCCCGTGGACGCGAAGGTCTTCTCGCCGGAGGGTTCGCGGCTGTTCCTGCGGGCCAAGGCCGCGTTGGCGCGGTTCGACAAGGACGGCGAGCCGGAAGCGGACGGCGAGGTGAGGGACGAGGCGTCCGACGAGGACTCGCTGGAGGAGACGTCCGCCGAGGAGACGTTCGCCGAGGAGACGTTCGCCGAGGACGAGTCGCAGTCGCCTGTCGCTGAGTCGTCCGTGGATGAGGTGCCCTTGGGCGAGGTGTCGGAGGACGAGTCGGCCGCCGACCGGTCGGCCACCGAGGACGAGTCCGTGAAGGCGAAGGCCGCCAAGGACTCCGTGGAATCCAAGGACTCCGTGGACTCCAAGGAGGAGCCCTCCAAGGACGGGTCCCCGAAGAACGACCCCCCGAAGGGCGACGGCCCGTCCGGCGGCAGGCCGTTGAAGGACGCCTCGGGCGACGCCGAGGTGGAGGGGGCCGGCGCCTCCGAGACGGAGCCCGTGCTGGAGGACGACCCGCAGGGGAAGCCCGGGGCGGTCGACGGGCATGAGCACGCGGCCGCCGTCACCCCGGCAGGCGCCCTGGCCACGACCCGGCCGGCGCTGCCCGCCGCTCGGCGCCCCGCGGGGCACTTCATCGAGCCGACCGCGGTGGCCGTCGCACCGGCCGCGCCCGTACGGCGCCCGGCGGTCGAGGGCGGGTTCGACTTCTTCGGCACGAAGCAGGGCACGGAGCCGTCCGCGCTGGAGTCCGTGCAGAACGAGGACCTCGCCGACGTCGTCGGCCAGGAGGCCCTCGCGCTGCACAAGGCCGAGTCCGAGGCCGAGTTCAAGCCGGCCGACGAGGAGTCCCGGGGCATCGGCCAGGTCATCGACCTGACGGCGCACGACGAGACCGAGCAGATCGACATTCAGGGGCTGCGGAGCGCGGTTTCCTGACGCCGGACGGGCGACGGCTCGCTCACGCGGCCGCCGCCACCTTCCGGGACGACTCAGGCCCCGCACCTCCAGGGGACGGCACACGCCACCTCTCAGCCACGGCGCAGGGCACCTCCCGGAACGGCTCGCCCCCTCCCGGGACGGGCTCACGCCGCCTCCCGAGACAGGTTCACGCCCTCCGCCTCCAAAGGGCGCCCCACGGCCCCCTCCTGGGACGGGCTCACGCCGCCTCCCGAGACAGGCTCACGCCCTCCGCCTCCAAAGGGCGCCCCTCGGCCCCCTCCCGAGACAGGCTCACGCCCCCTCCCGGGACGGGCTCACGCCCCCTCCCGAGACAGGCTCACGCCCCCTACCGGGACAGGCTCACGCCCGCCTCCAAGGGGCGCCCCACGCCCCCTCCCCGGACCGCTCAGGCCATCCATCGATCCGGTCGGGCATCCCGCCGCCCCGTTCGGGATCGCTCCGCCTGGCCCCGGAGCAGCTCCGACGCCTCCTCGGCGTCCCGCAGACGGGCGGTGACCGTCTTGTTGGCCCCCGTGTCCACGTGGACGTCGGCGACGCCCCACAGGCGCTCCCAGGGGCCCTGGGCCAGTCGGACGCTCTGGACCTTTGCGTGCGGCACCAGGGCGAGGCTGCGGCGGAGCAGGCCCGTGCGGGCGGCGAACACCGCGTCCGTGACGGCGAGGCCGTAGCCGCGCCACCACAGCGGCACGCACCGGCCCGCACGGCGCGGCGGACGCGACAGGGACGCGCGGCTCGGGACCGTCACCCCGGGCAGCACGCGCGCGACGACCGACTCGGCGACCTCGCGCGGTGCCACCGGGAGCAGGAGCGAGTTGGCGGAGCCGGCCACGTCCAGTTCCACCCGCACCCAGCCGCGTCGTCGCCACAGCAGCGGCTCGACGATCCGTACCGTCTGCACACGGCCCGGCGGCACCGTCTCGTGGGCGCGGTCGAGGAGGCCGTGGTCGATGCGCAGACCGTCCTGCGACTCGCCCACCGTCCAGTCGTACTCGGTGACGAACCGCCCCACGCTGCTCGCCCCCGCCGCGCCGACCAGCGGGATCGCGGTGGCCAGGACCGTCCACGCGCTCCCGGTGACCAGCCACAGGACCGTCGGTACGACCAGCGCGGCGCCCAGCGTCGCCCAGGTCGCGCCGGTGAGGACGAGGGAGGTGGCGAGGACGCCCGGCGGTACCCGCAGGAGCTGCTGGGAGGGCGCCTCGCCGACCTCGTGCGCCGTCTCGGGGGCGAAACCGGCGGCGCGCGCGAGGAGTTCCGCACGCAGTGCGCGCGCTTCCTCCGCGCCCAGGAAGGCGAGCTCGTCCTTCTTGTCGGCGCCTATGACGTCCAGCTTCAGCTTCGCGACGCCTGCCACGCGCGCGAGGAGCGGCTGGGTGACGTCGATCGCCTGGATGCGTTCCAGGCGGATGTGCGCGGTGCGCCGGAACACCAGCCCGGTGCGGATCCGCAACTCCGCGTCGGTCACCGCGAAGTGCGTGTACCACCAGGTGAGGAAGCCGTACAGGGCGGCCGCCGGAAGCAGCACGGCGAGCGCGATCAGCAGCGTGGTCGTGGTCAGCCTGGTGAGCTGGCGCTGTGCCTGGTCCGGGTCGTGCACCGCCCAGCCGATCAGCACGGCCACCGGCGCCCACGCGCGCCTGAGCGGCGTCACGGGGTGCAGGCGCCGCTCGGACACCGGCGGCCGCTCGTCTACGGCGTCGCCGACCCCGGGCGTCGTCACAGGCCCGCCGATCGTGCCTCGCCGAGCTCGGTGAGCCGGTCGCGCAGCCGTTCCGCCTCCGCCGGATCGAGGCCCGGGATGGTCGCGTCGGTCGCGGCGGCCGCCGTGTGCAGCTGCACGCTGGCCAGCCCGAAGTGCCGCTCCACCGGACCCGAGGTGACCTCGACCAGTTGCATACGGCCGTACGGCACGACCGTCTCCTCGCGCCACAGCACGCCCCGGCTGATCAGCAGGTCGTCGGCGCGCTCGGCATAGCGCCACGACCGCCAGTTGCGGCCCAGCATCACCCAGCCCCACGCCATCAGCGCGAGCGGCAGCACCGAGAACGCCGCCCAGCCGGGCCCGGCGAGCAGCCCGAGCAGCAGTCCCAGGCCGATCGCCAGCAGTCCCAGCCACACCACCAGCAGCAGCCGGCGCATGCGCAGCAGGCCCGGCGGCAGGCCGGTCCACCCCGGCTCGTCCCCCGCCCGCTCGTCCCCCGCCGTTCCCGTGTTCTGTGGGCTCCCCGTCTCCATGGGGCCAGCGTACGTAGGAGAGACTGTGTCCATGACTCCTACGACGGAGACCATGGTCGGTATCGGCGGCGCCGCGGAGAGCACCGACATGGTGCTCAACATCGGTCCCCAGCACCCCTCCACGCACGGCGTGCTGCGTCTGAAGCTCGTGCTGGACGGCGAGCGCATCATCAGCGCGGAGCCGGTGATCGGCTACATGCACCGCGGCGCCGAGAAGCTCTTCGAGGCCCGCGACTACCGCCAGATCATCATGCTCGCCAACCGCCACGACTGGCTGTCGGCGTTCTCCAACGAGCTGGGCGTCGTCCTCGCCGTCGAGCGCATGCTCGGCATGGAGGTGCCCGAGCGGGCCGTGTGGACGCGCACGCTGCTCGCCGAGCTCAACCGGGTGCTCAACCACCTGATGTTCCTCGGGTCGTACCCGCTGGAGCTTGGCGGGATCACGCCGATCTTCTACGCCTTCACGGAGCGCGAGGAGCTCCAGCACGTGATGGAGGAGGTCTCCGGCGGGCGGATGCACTACATGTTCAACCGGGTCGGCGGCCTCAAGGAGGACCTGCCGGCCGGGTGGACCACACGCGCGCGTACGGCCGTCGCCGACGTGCGTTCCCGCATGGACCGCTTCGACGACCTGGTCCTCGGCAACGAGATCTTCCGGGGGCGCACGCGAGGCGTGGGCGCTCTCACTCCGGAGGCCGTGCACGCGTACGGCGTGAGCGGGCCGATCGCGCGCGCCTCGGGCGTCGACTTCGACCTGCGCCGGGACGAGCCCTACCTCGCCTACGGCGAGCTGGGGGACGTCCTGCGCGTGGTGACCCGGCAGGAGGGCGACTGCCTCGCCCGCTTCGAGTGCCTGCTGGAGCAGACCCACGTCGCCCTCGACCTCGCCGACGCCTGCCTCGACCGGCTCGCCGAGCTGGCGCCGGGGCCGATCAACCAGCGGCTGCCCAAGGTGCTGAAGGCGCCCGAGGGCCACACGTACGCGTGGACCGAGAACCCGCTCGGCATCAACGGCTACTACCTCGTCAGCAAGGGCGAGAAGACCCCGTACCGGCTGAAGCTGCGCTCCGCGTCGTACAACAACATCCAGGCGCTGGTCGAGCTGCTGCCGGGGACGCTGGTCGCGGACATGGTGGCGATCCTGGGGTCGATGTTCTTCGTGGTCGGCGACATCGACAAGTAGGCGGCAAGCAGGCGGCCCGTCAGTCCGTCGGGCCGCCGCCCGGCTCCTGGGCCAGTACGTTCGGAATTCCAACCGACTGCAGGAGCCAGCCGAAGTCACCCAGCCCGCCCGTCGCCGTCAGCTCGGCGGCCTCGCCCGCGCCCGCGAGGGCCCGCACGTACTCCGCCGGGCGCGTCGAGGCCAGCTCAAGCGGGGGGCGTGCGCCCGAGACGCCCAGCGCCTGCAGGGCGGCGCGCTGGGTCAGCAGGACCGCTCCGGGCAGGGCGCAGGCGTCCAGTGCCACATGGGCCGTGATGTCGCACGAACCGTCCGGGACGGGCGCCGTCTCGCGGCCCTCGCGGAAGCCGGTGAGGGTGCCGAAGGGCGGTCGGGCCGTCGCCGAGTGCGCGTAGTCCACTGCGACCGCGAGGCCCCGGTCCAGCGTCCCGGCCGCGGCGGCCCAGGCCTCGTCCCGCGGCAGGCCGATCTCGGCCCGCGTCCCCCGGGCGCCCCCCGACGGCCACCACCGCTCAAGCCACCGCGCCTCCGCCCCGGCGACCGGCTCCCCGAGGCGTTCGGTGCCGTCGCGCCGCACGAGGACCCGGCGCGGTACGCCCGCGGAGTCGACCTCGGCGACGTCCACGGGCACGTTGTCCAGCCACTCGTTGGCGAACAGCAGGCCCGTGATCCGCGGCGGCGGCTCCGGCAGCCACTCGATCCGGTGATCCAGGGCCTGCGGGCGGCCGGCGATCTCGACGGCGCACGCACGCGTGCGTGCCGCCACCTCGGCGGGCAGGGCGGCCAGGACGCCCGTGATCAGCTCGCCGCGTCCGGCGGCCATGTCGACGAAGTCGAGCCGCGCGGGACGGCCGAGGGCCTCGTCGACGCGGCACAGCAGCCGGGCCACGGCGGCGGCGAAGAGCGGCGAGGCGTGGACGGACGTACGGAAGTGCCCGGCCGGTCCCTCGGGGCGGCGGTAGAAGCCGTCCGGCCCGTAGAGTGCGGCTTCCGCTGCCGCGCGCCACCCGTGCCACTCACCCGTCGCCTCTGCTGTCACCGGCCCAGGCTAAGCGCACGGAAGAACACAGCCTCCACCTTGGGGAGTACGCGCGCGGGGTGCGGATCGGCCCTCCGGTTGACCCCTGCACACATCTCGCTTCCCTACGCTGGGTTACGTGCAGCGCCTCTACGACTTCATCCGCAGACACCCGACATGGGTCGACAGCTTCTGGGCCGTCTTCCTCCTCGGGATCTCTGTGGTCACCGTGGCCGTCCGCGACGAGGGCGGACAGAACCCTCCGGGCACGGACTCGGAGGCGGCCATCGTCGTGATGGTCGTCCTGTTGTGCCTGGTGATCGCGCTGCGCCGGCGGATGCCGGAGAAGATGCTGCTGCTGGCCATCGGAGTGGGGCTGGCACAGCTGGCCCTCGACGTGGCGACGACACCGGCCAACTTCGCCTTCCTGGTGATCACCTACACCGTGGCCGCCACCGGCGCCCGCTGGGCCTCTAGGACCGCGCTGGGCGTCGGCCTGTGCGCGGCGCCCCTGGCACAGCTGCGCTGGCCGGAGAGAGACTCCAGCGTCCTGGGCAACATCGCCCTGATGATCTTCCTGACGGTGCCGTTCGCGCTCGCCTGGGTCCTCGGCGACTCGATCCGCACCCGCCGCGCCTACTACGAGCAGCTGGAGGAGCGCGCGACCCGGCTCGAAAAGGAGCGCGAGGCGCAGGCCAAGGTCGCGGTCGCCGCCGAACGCGCCCGGATCGCACGCGAGCTGCACGACGTCGTCGCGCACAACGTCTCCGTGATGGTGGTGCAGGCCGACGGCGCCGCCTACGTCCTCGACGCCGCCCCCGACCAGGCCAAGAAGGCCCTGGAGACCATCTCCTCCACCGGCCGCCAGGCCCTCGCCGAGATGCGCCGCCTGCTCGGCGTGCTGCGCACCGGCGAGCACCAGGAGGGCGGCGAGTACGTCCCGCAGCCCGACGTCGAGCAGATCGACGAGCTCGTCCAGCAGTGCCGCACCTCCGGCCTGCCGGTCGACTTCAAGGTCGAGGGCACCCCGCGCCCGCTGCCCAGCGGCGTCGAGCTCACGGCGTACCGCATCGTGCAGGAGGCGCTCACCAACACCCGCAAGCACGGCGGGCCGAACGCCGGCGCCAGCGTGCGCCTGGTCTACTTCGACGACGGTCTCGGCCTGCTCGTCGAGGACGACGGCAAGGGCGCCCCGCACGAGCTGTACGAGGACGGCGGCGCCGACGGCAGCGGGCACGGCCTGATCGGGATGCGGGAGCGGGTCGGCATGGTCGGCGGCACGCTGGACGCGGGGCCGCGTCCGGGCGGAGGATTCCGCATCAGTGCGCTGCTGCCGCTCAAACCAGCACACTGACCTCTGAGCCATGCCCCTTGTTGACACCTGTAACGGCCCTGTAGACGCATACGGAAGAGACGGAAGAGGACCCCGATGGCGATCCGCGTGATGCTCGTCGACGACCAGGTGCTGCTGCGCACCGGGTTCCGGATGGTGCTCGCCGCCCAGCCGGACATGGAGGTCGTCGCGGAGGCGGGCGACGGCGTCGAGGCCCTCCAGGTGCTGCGCTCGACCGCCGTGGACGTCGTGCTGATGGACGTGCGCATGCCGAAGCTGGACGGCGTGGAGACCACCCGCCGCATCTGCGAGGAGGCCGAGCCGCCCAAGGTGCTGATCCTGACCACCTTCGACCTCGACGAGTACGCCTTCTCCGGGCTGAAGGCGGGCGCCTCCGGCTTCATGCTCAAGGACGTGCCGCCCGGCGAGCTGCTCGCCGCCATCCGCTCGGTGCACAGCGGCGACGCGGTCGTCGCCCCGTCCACCACCCGGCGCCTGCTGGACCGGTTCGCGCCGATGCTGCCGTCCGCCGGCAAGGAGCCCCAGCACAAGGAGCTGGAGCGGCTCACCGACCGGGAACGCGAGGTCATGGTGCTGGTCGCGCAGGGGCTGTCCAACGGGGAGATCGCCGCCCGCCTTGTGCTGTCCGAGGCGACCGTGAAGACCCACGTCGGCCGCATCCTGACCAAGCTGGGGCTGCGCGACCGGGTGCAGGTGGTGGTCCTGGCCTACGAGACCGGGCTGGTCCGCGCCGGCGGGCACGGCTGACGCGGCACGGGGGCGTGACCCCGGCGTGACCGGTGCCCACTAGGGTCTGCGCATGCTCCTGTGGATCAACGGCCCCTTCGGGGGCGGCAAGACACAGACCGCACACGAGATCCAGCGCCGTCTGCCCGGCAGCGTCATCTGCGACCCGGAGCACGCCGGGTTCGGGCTGCGCCGCACGCTCCCGCCCGAACTGCGCGGTGACTTCCAGGACTTGACGGCCTGGCGGCAGGGCGTCGTCGAGGTGCTCGACCTCGCGCTCGCCAAGCACGACGGCGTGGTCATCGCCCCCATGACGGTCACGAACTCCGACTACTTCGCCGAGACGGTCGGCCGGCTCGGCGAACTCGGCCACGACGTACGGCACTTCAGCCTCCTCGCCCAGCGCGAGACAGTCCTGAAGCGGCTGCGCGAGCGCGGCTTCGGGCACCTCCTTCAGCGCGTCGCCGGGAAGAACGCCGGGCTGCGCCGGGAGAGCTGGGCCGTGCGGCAGCTCGACCACTGCCTGGAGCGGTTGCGCGAGCCGGAGTTCGCCGAGCACCTGTGGACGGACCACTCGACCGTGCCGAAGACGGCGGACCGCATCGCCGTGCTGGCCGGACTGCGGCTTCGGCCCAACAACGAGGGCGCGCTGCGGACGCGGCTGCGGCAGGCCGGAGTGGGGATCAGACACATCCGGTTCGACTGAGCCCCGGGGCGGGCTGCCGTCGGCGGATGCCCTAGAGCTCCGATTCGGGCCGCTGTCGGCGGATGCCCTGGAGCTCCGATTCGGGCCGCTGTCGGCGGATGCCCTGGAGTTCCGATTCGGGCCGCTACCTGAGGATGCCCTCCAGGAAGTCGCTGCCCAGCCGGGCCACCACCGTCACGTCCAGCTGGTGCAGGACGTACCGGCCGCGGCGGCGGGTGGTGACCAGGCCCGCCTTCTTCAGGACGCTCAGGTGCCGGGATATCTCCGGTGCCGTCATGCCGTGCACCTGCGCCAGCTCGCCGGTGGTGTAGGCGCTGCGGGCGAGGTGGCGGCAGATGCGCATCCGCACGGGGTGGGAGAGCGCGGTCATCCGCAGGGCCAGCTGCTCGACCGAGGGCGGCGCGGCGAGCTCGGGGGAGCCGACCGGGTAGTGCAGCACCGGCTGCCAGTCGTGGCGGTGCAGGACCATCAGGTGCGGCCAGCCCAGGCTCGTCGGGACGAGGAGGAGGCCGCCGTCCCCGACGGCCGTGTGGCCCTCGCCCAGCTTGTCGACGGTGATCCGCGCGGCCGGCTCGTCCAGGGTCACCGCCGGGGACACCGCGGCCAGCGCCTCCGCGAGGCCCTTGTGCCGCAGCAGGTCCGTCTTGTGGCGGGCGTCGTTCGACAGCTGGTGCCGCAACCGGGACCAGGCCTCCGCGAAGAACGCCTCGTCGCAGTCCTGGAGGAACTGCCGCAGCCAGGCCCTGATCCGCGGCGGGTCGACGAGCAGCCGCTCACTGAACCGCAGCTGCCGCGGCCCGCGCGCGGCGGCGAGGTCCAGCGCCCGGTGCCGCACCTCGGGGTCGGACAGCGCGTCCGGCCCGCCGGTGCTGTACGGCAGGGCGCAGGTGAACTCCAGGGCCGCGTCCACGAACTGCTCGTCCGTGAGCTTGTCCAGCTGGTCGAGCTCCTCCGCGAGCGTGGCGCCCGGGAGGGTGCTGCGGCCCGGGATGCCGGCGAAGGGCATGAACAGGTCGGAGAAGGTCGTCCGCCACAGGAAGTCGGCCTCGCACATCCGGTCGGCCAGATGGGAGTCCAGCCGGGCCGTCACGCCCGTCACCCAGCCCTGGAGGCCCGGGTGGTGCCCCGGCTCCGACAGCGCGTGCAGCGCCATGCCGAGCTCGGCCAGGGGCGAGGGCACGACGGCGAGCCTCTCCGGCCGCAGCCCCGCGATGTCGATGGTCACGCTCATGTACTTCATGGTGCACCCCGCCACTGACAACGCCGTCGCCGATTGACGGCCGCCGTCAATCGACGCGACGCGGCGGCGGCACCGGGCGCAGCCTGGGACGACCGGGGCAACCGCGGAGCCCGATCACCCACCCACGTCATGTCTCCTACGTCCCGAGAAGGCGATCAGCCATGAGCATCACCCAGCACTACCTCCTCGACACCTACCGTGCCCGGCAGCAGGGCGAGGCGGCCCCTCCGGCGCCCGGCGCCCACGACTGGCAGGTCATGCGCGAGATCCGCGACCACCGGCGGTTCAGGGCCGTCGTCGCCGGCCGCCCGGCCCACGGGCGGATACGGCACGCCCTGGGGCGGTGGCTGCACGGGCGACCGCGCTCTACCTGGTGACCTCCTCGGTCAGCAGGGCCACGAAGCGGGCGACGGACTCCCGTACGTCGGCGGCCGTCCACTCCAGCCCCGCGGCCCGTACGTAGACCTCCGTGAAGGCCAGCCCGGGGCCTTTGGCCTCCCAGCCGCCTGCGAACAGCACGGTCTTCGTCACCTCGGCGTGCCGGATCGCGGCCTCGGCGACGACGTCGGCGTCGTAGGGCAGCCAGACCTGGAACTCGTTCGTGTGCGGCGGCTCGGGGTGGATCCGCATCCACGGCACTCCGGCGGCCGCGAACCCCTCGCGCAGCGCGGCGGCCACCACGCGCGCGTGGGCGACGTACTCGGGCAGCCGGGGCAGCTCCCGCTCCAGGCCGGCCAGCGCCGACAGCGCGGTCGGGAACTGCTGGAAGACCATGCCGCCGTACCGGTGCCGCCAGGCCTTCGCCTCGTCCACCAGCGTCTTCGGACCGGCGAGGGCCGCGCCGCCGAAGCCGTCGAGGGACTTGTAGAACGACACGTACACGCTGTCCGAGAGGTCCGCGATCTCCTCCAGGGAGCGGTCGAAGTGGACCGTGGACTCCCACAGGCGGGCACCGTCGAAGTGCACCACCGCCTCCCGCTCGCGTGCCGCCTCGACCACCTCCGTGAGCTCCTGCCACGTCGGCAGCACGAAACCGGCGTCCCTGAGAGGCAGTTCGAGCATCAGCGCCCCGAAGGGCTCGTCGAAGTCCCGTACCTCGGCGGCGGTCGGCAGCCGCGGCTCGCTCGTCACACGGACCGGGCGCAAGCCGCTGACCTGGCTGAACGCGTTCCGCTCATGCATCTCGGGGTGCGCCAGCGCATGCAGCGCGACGGTCGGGTTCCCGGTACGGCCCGCCCAGCAGCGCAGGGCCACCTGCTGGGCCATGGTGCCGGTCGGGAAGAACGCGGCCGCCTCCTTGCCGAGCAGGGCGGCGGTCTTCTCCTCCAGGGCCTCGACGATGCCGTCGCCGTAGAGGTCCGACGGCGTGTCCAGGTCGTGCAGGTCCAGCGCACGCGCTTCGTCCAGCAGCGCCAGGCGCTCGCGGAGGGTCCCCAGGAAGCCGGGGCGCGCGAGTACGCGCCGCGCGCTCCGGTAGGCGGCGATGCGCCGCTCACGGCGCTGCTTGCGCCGCTCGTCGTCCGACACCTGCTCGTCCGACAATTGCTCGCCGGGATCCGCCCCTGCCCTCGCCCCTGCCCCCTGTCCGCCCCGCTCCGCCCGCTGCCGGTCGCTCCGCTCCGCCGTATCGCTCATGCCCGGGATCATCCCGTGCCCCCACCTGCGCGGGCATCCGCATTTCCCGCCGCGGCCCGCTCGAATCGTCCGCGCCGGAAGGCGTGGCGAAACCCACAGCCTGTGGACAACCGAACGCCTCTCGAACCAATCGCGTTAACATGACGAGAAATCGTCCGGTACCCCGAGCGGACTGGAACGGGAAGGCCGCCGTCGCGTGAGTACAAGCCAACAGCCAGATCCCAGGGACCGCCCCGCGCGGCTCTCCGTCGGTGTCGTCGGCGCCGGCCGGGTGGGCCCCGCGCTCGCCGCGTCCCTCCAGCTCGCCGGACACCGCCCGGTGGCCGTCTCCGGAGTCTCCGACGCCTCCCGGCGACGGGCCGAGCGGATGCTCCCCGACGTGCCGATGGTGCCGCCCGCCGAAGTGCTCGCGCGCGCCGAACTGGTGCTGCTGACCGTCCCCGACGACGTCCTGCCCGGCCTCGTCGAGGGCCTCGCCGAGACCGGTGCCGTCAAGCCCGGCCAGCTGCTGGTGCACACCTCCGGGCGGTACGGCGCCAAGGTCCTGGACCCCGCGCTGCGCGCGGGCGCGCTGCCGCTGGCCCTGCACCCGGCGATGACCTTCACCGGCACACCCGTGGACGTCCAGCGCCTCGCCGGCTGCTCCTTCGGCGTCACCGCGCCCGAGGAACTGAGGCTGGCCGCCGAGGCCCTCGTCATCGAGATGGGCGGCGAGCCGGAGTGGATCGCCGAGGAGCGGCGCCCGCTCTATCACGCGGCTCTCGCGCTGGGCGCCAACCACCTGATCACGCTCGTCGCCCAGTCCATGGACCTGCTGCGCGAGGCGGGCGTCGCCGCCCCCGACCGCATGCTCGGCCCGCTGCTCGGCGCCGCCCTCGACAACGCCCTGCGCTCCGGCGACGCCGCCCTGACCGGCCCTGTCGCGCGCGGGGACGCGGGCACCGTCGCCGCGCACGTCAGCGAGCTGCGCCGGCACGCCCCGCAGACCGTCGCCGGCTATCTCGCCATGGCCCGCGCGACCGCCGACCGCGCCCTCGCCCACGGCCTGCTCAAGCCGGAACTCGCCGAGGACCTCCTCGGGGTACTCGCCAACGGAACCAGTGGCGGCAACGGGACCAACGGCGCCGAGGGAGACGCCCGATGACCTCCACCCTGCGCACCGCCGCCGAACTGCACGCACGCACGCGTGCCGGCCGCCGCGCCGTAGTGATGACCATGGGCGCCCTGCACGAGGGTCACGCCACCCTGGTCCGCACCGCACGCGCGATCGCCGGAGCGGACGGCGAAGTCGTCGTCACCGTGTTCGTGAACCCCTTGCAGTTCGGCCAGGGCGAGGACCTCGACCGCTACCCGCGCACCCTGGAAGCCGACGTCAAGATCGCCGAACAGGCCGGGGCGGACGTCGTGTTCGCGCCCGCCGTCGACGAGGTCTACCCCGGCGGCGAGCCCCAGGTCCGCATCAGCGCCGGCCCCATGGGCGAGCGCCTGGAGGGCGGCTCGCGCCCCGGCCACTTCGACGGCATGCTCACCGTCGTCGCCAAGCTGCTGCACCTCACCCGGCCCGACGTCGCCCTGTTCGGCCAGAAGGACGCCCAGCAGCTCGCGCTGATCCGCCGCATGGTCCGCGACCTGAACTTCGGCGTCGAGATCGTCGGCGTGCCCACCGTGCGCGAGGAGGACGGCCTCGCCCTCTCCAGCCGCAACCGCTACCTCTCGCCCAAGGAGCGCCGCACGGCCCTCGCGCTGTCCCAGGCCCTGTTCGCCGGCAGCGACCGGCACGCCGCCCAGGAGGCGCTGCGCGCACGCGCACGTGAAGTGCCCGCCACGCGTGCGCGTGCCGAGGCGCTCAGCGCCATAGGGGAGTCCCGCGCCGCGGCCGACGCACACGCCGTCGCCAAGGCCGTCCCCGGCGCCGCGGCCGCCGTCCGCGCCGCCGCCCGCCTGGTCCTGGACGAGGCCGCCCGCCTCGACCCGCCGCTCGAACTGGACTACCTCGCCCTCGTCGACCCGTCCGACTTCACGGAGATCACCGACCACGAGGACGAGTACATCGGCGAGGCCGTTCTCGCCGTCGCCGCCCGGGTCGGCACGACCCGGCTGATCGACAACATCCCCCTGACCTTCGGAGCCGCCTCGTGACCAGCACAGGCATACGACTGCACGCGCCCGCGCCCGGGTGGTCCATCGCCGCGGACGTCGTGGTCGTCGGCTCCGGCGTCGCCGGCCTCACCGCCGCCCTGCGCTGCGAGGCCGCCGGGCTGAAGACCGTCGTCGTCACCAAGGCCCGCCTCGACGACGGCTCCACGCGCTGGGCCCAGGGCGGCATCGCCGCCGCACTCGGCGAGGGCGACACCCCCGAACAGCACCTGGACGACACCCTGGTCGCGGGCGCGGGCCTGTGCGACGAGAACGCGGTTCGCATCCTCGTCACCGAGGGCCCCGACGCCGTACGCCGTCTCATCGAGACCGGCGCCCACTTCGACGAGTCGGAGGAAGGCGGCCTGGAGCTCACCCGCGAGGGAGGCCACCACCGCCGCCGTATCGTCCACGCGGGCGGCGACGCGACGGGAGCGGAGATCTCCCGCGCGCTCGTGGAGGCGGTACGCGCGCGTGGAGTGCGCACGATCGAGAACGCCCTCGTCCTCGACCTCCTCACGGACGCCGAGGGCCGTACGGCGGGCGTAACCCTGCACGTCATGGGCGAGGGCCAGCACGACGGCGTGGGAGCGGTCCACGCACCGGCCGTGGTCCTGGCGACCGGCGGTATGGGCCAGGTCTTCTCGGCGACGACGAACCCGTCGGTGTCGACGGGCGACGGCGTGGCCTTGGCGCTGCGCGCCGGCGCCGAGGTGAGCGACCTGGAGTTCGTCCAGTTCCACCCCACGGTCCTGTTCCTGGGCGCGGATGCGGAGGGCCAGCAGCCCTTGGTCTCCGAGGCGGTACGAGGCGAGGGCGCCCACCTGGTCGATGCAGACGGCGTCCGTTTCATGCTGGGACAGCACGAACTCGCCGAACTGGCGCCCCGGGACATCGTCGCCAAGGGCATCATGCGACGCATGCTGGAGCAGGACGCGGAACACATGTTCCTCGACGCCCGCCACTTCGGCGCCGACATGTGGGAGCACCGCTTCCCGACGATCCTCGCCGCCTGCCGGGCGAACGGCATCGACCCGGTCACCACCCCCATCCCGATCGCCCCGGCCGCCCACCACGCCTCCGGCGGCGTACGCACCGACTCCCAGGGCCGTACGACCGTCCCCGGCCTGTACGCGTGCGGAGAGGTCGCCTGCACCGGCGTGCACGGCGCCAACCGCCTGGCCTCCAACTCACTCCTCGAAGGCCTGGTCTACGCCGAGCGCATCGTGGAGGACATCGCGGCGGCCCGGGCGGCGAACGGCCTGCACGCACGCGTGCCGCACCCGGTGCCGTACCCCGAGACCCCCGAACACCCGCTGCTGGCTCCCGAGGCCCGCTTCGCGATCCAGCGGACGATGGCAGACGGCGCCGGAGTCCTGCGCTCGGCCGAGTCCCTCGCCAAGGCCGCCGACCAGCTCCAGCACCTGCGCACCGAGGCCCGCGACACCCTCACCCAGAACGGCAAGACGGCCGAGCCCGGCGTCGACACCTGGGAGGCCACGAACCTCCTCTGCGTGGCCCGGGTCCTGGTGGCCGCGGCACAACTCCGCGAGGAGACCCGGGGCTGCCACTGGCGCGAGGACGAGCCCGACCGCGACGACACGTCATGGCGCCGCCACATCGTCGTACGCCTGAACCCCGACCGCACACTGGCCGTGCACACCACAGACACCGCAGACTTCCCCCCGACCCGTCCCCAGGAGCAGTGACAGCAGTGACCACCCCCGACCTTCCCCTCGCCCCGAACGGCGGCTGCGGCGACGACTGCGCCTGCGGCGGTGGCGAGGAGTACCTGGAGTGCGGCCTCGACCCCGCACTCGCCGAGCTCCTCGCCGAGGCGGGCCTGGACCCCGTCGAGGTCGAGGACATCGCGAACGTCGCCATCCAGGAGGACCTGGCGCACGGCGTGGACGTGACGACCGTCGCCACGATCCCCGAGGAAGCAGTGGCCACGGCCGACTTCGTGGCCCGTGAAGCGGGCGTGGTGGCGGGCCTCCGGGTCGCCGAGGCGGTCGTCTCGATCGTCTGCGAGGACGAGTTCGAGGTCGAGCGCCACGTCGAGGACGGCGAGCGGGTGGAGGCGGGCGACAAGCTCCTGTCGATCACCACCCGCACCCGTGACCTCCTGACGGCCGAGCGCAGCGCGCTGAACATCCTGTGCCGCCTGTCCGGCATCGCGACGGCCACGCGCGCGTGGGCGGACGTACTGGACGGCACCGGGGCGAAGGTCCGCGACACCCGCAAGACGACTCCGGGCCTGCGAGCCCTGGAGAAGTACGCGGTGCGCTGCGGAGGCGGAGTCAACCACCGCATGTCCCTGTCGGACGCGGCCCTGGTGAAGGACAACCACGTAGTGGCCGCAGGAGGGGTTGCGCAGGCCTTCAAGGCGGTCCGTGAGGCATTCCCCGACCTCGCCATCGAGGTCGAGGTGGACACCCTGCACCAGCTCCGCGAGGTCGTGGACGCGGGCGCCGACCTGATCCTGCTGGACAACTTCACGCCGGGCGAGTGCGAGGAGGCGGTGGCGATCGTGGCCGGCCGGGCAGCCCTCGAAGCCTCGGGCCGCCTGACCCTCGACAACGCCCGCGCGTACGCGACCACCGGCGTCGACTACCTCGCCGTCGGAGCCCTCACCCACTCCTCGCCGATCCTGGACATCGGCCTGGACCTGCGAGCGGCGGAGTAGGAACCGGCATGCTGCTCACCATCGACGTAGGCAACACGCACACCGTCCTCGGCCTCTTCGACGGCGAGGAAATCGTCGAACACTGGCGCATCTCCACGGACGCCCGCCGCACGGCCGACGAGCTCGCGGTCCTCCTCCAGGGCCTGATGGGCATGCACCCGCTCCTCGGCGACGAACTGGGCGACGGCATCGACGGCATCGCCATCTGCGCGACGGTCCCCTCCGTCCTGCACGAACTGCGCGAGGTGACCCGCCGCTACTACGGCGACGTCCCCGCCGTCCTGGTCGAACCGGGCGTGAAGACGGGCGTCCCGATCCTCACCGACAACCCCAAGGAGGTCGGCGCCGACCGCATCATCAACGCGGTCGCGGCGGTCGACCTCTACGGCGGCCCGGCGATCGTCGTCGACTTCGGTACGGCGACGACGTTCGACGCGGTGAGCGCGCGCGGCGAGTACATCGGCGGCGTCATCGCCCCCGGCATCGAGATCTCCGTGGAGGCCCTCGGCGTACGCGGCGCCCAACTCCGCAAGATCGAGGTGGCCCGCCCCCGCAGCGTCATCGGCAAGAACACGGTCGAGGCCATGCAGTCCGGCATCATCTACGGCTTCGCGGGCCAGGTCGACGGCGTGGTCAACCGCATGGCCCGCGAACTCGCGGACGACCCCGACGACGTCACGGTCATCGCCACGGGCGGCCTCGCCCCCATGGTCCTGGGCGAATCCTCGGTCATCGACGAACACGAACCCTGGCTGACCCTGATCGGACTCCGCCTGGTCTACGAACGCAACGTCTCCCGCATGTGACTGCGTCGCCGAAGCCGAGGGCCCTCGTGGACGCCGCGTCCCGGTGGCCCTCGGCACCACTGGGCCGAAGCGGCGGGGGCCGACCGGCGGAATGGCACGGAACGTCGGCGGCCGGTGCGCGCGGTCGGCGTACCCCCACGGCGCAGCACCCGCGTACGGCGGCAAGGGGACGTGCCGGGGGGTGTCCGCCCGCAGCGGCGGGCGTCAAGACACAGCACCCTTCTGATCCCGGGCAACCGCCCGACCGAGGACGGACACCCCCCGGCACGGCCCCGACCCACCACACACCCGCAGGCGCTACGCGAACCCCCACCCAGCAGCCACAGGCCGCCGCAGGCACCCCACCACCCGAGTGTCACCCCACGCCACACCCGCCCCTATATGCCGCGTTTGTCTGATTAGCGCGTATCGTCGGCGCATGCCCACGCCATACGGATCCCGCGGCGGCATGGCGTTCGGCGTGGAGGAGCTGCGTGTGCTCCGCCGCGCCCTCGACCTTGCCCTGACCCCCAGCCCCGCCCCGGCCCAGGACGTCGAGGCCTGTCTCCGTCTCGCCGAGAATCTCGACGAGGCGCTGCGCGAGGGCGCCCGAATGCGTGCCTTCCTGGTTGCCGACCTCGCCCGCTACCGCGCCGCCCTCCCCGGCACCGCAGCCGGCTACCTGACCCTCCTCGAAGAGGCCCTCGGCGCCGGCTACCCCCCGATCCCCGAGGATCTCGCCGCCCTCAGGGCCCTGCGCGGCAACCCCACCGCCGCCACCCTCCTGGCCCGCTGCCTGCCCCTGGAGCGCGACACCGCCCACCCGACGGCCCCGCGCACCACGCCGACCATCCCGGCGTCCCGTACCCACCTCCAGGCCGTTCCTGGAGGCCGTTCCACAGGCGCCCCCGGCACCCCCGGCACCCCCGCGCCCACCCCCGGCACCCCGCTCGACGTCCCAGCCCAGGCCGCCGCCCAGGAACCCGCCGAACAACCCCGCAAGAAGCCCGCAGAAAAGCCGGCGCCCCCCAAGCCCGACCCCGGCCCGGAGCGCACCCCCGCCGCCCCGAAGCCGACCCGCCCCATCCCAACCCCCGGCGAGGTCTTCCCCCGCCGCAAGCCGACCCCACCCCCCACCAACCCCTCCCAACACCTCGCGGCAGGCTGAAGCAGCACCCCCAGCACGTGGCCGCACCACTCGGGCCACACCTCGCACCCGGGCGGCCGTCTACGCACACCAGGCGGCCGCCCGCCTTGGCACCCACCGCCAGAACCCCCCACCCCCCTGGCTACCCTGGACGCATGGACTACGTCTCCGCACTCCTCCCCCCGGCCGTCATGGCCGTCTTCTTCATCGGTGTGATCCGAGTGATCGTGAAGACCCAGGGCGGAGCCAACAAGGCCAAGGAAGACGCCGTCGTGGACGCCGCCCTCGCGCGGGCGGAAGGTACCCGGCAGGCCTCCGCGGCCAAGGACGCCTGACATCGGCCGCTGCCCCCCGGTCGGCGGCGGCACGCACAACGGCGTACGACTCCAAGCCTCTCGCTTTCCGAGTCGTACGCCCTTTTTGTTCTCGTTTGCCAGAGAAACTGCACGTCCGGCACGCGAACAACCGTAACTCCCACTATTGTGCTGAACTGTGCCTCGCCCATTGGGAGAACTCGAAGACGCGGTCATGACGCGGGTGTGGAAGTGGAACCGCCCGGTGACCGTTCGAGAAGTCCTGGAAGATCTCCAGCAGGAACGGTCCATCGCGTACACAACGGTCATGACCGTTTTGGACAATCTCCATCAGAAGGGCTGGGTACGCCGCGAAGCGGAAGGCCGGGCCTATCGATATGAGGCGGTCTCCACCCGGGCCGCGTACTCCGCGGCCCTGATGAACGACGCCTGGTCGCAGAGTGACAACCCCGCCGCCGCACTCGTCGCCTTCTTCGGCATGATGAGCGAGGAACAGCGCCAGGCCCTGCGGGACGCCGTACGCATCGTCCAGGTCCCGGAAACCCTCGAACCCCCACCGGCGGCGTCGCCCGATACCCGCGCCGTAACGGACACCGATACCGGCCGCGTCGATACCGGCAGCACCGATACCAGCACCGATAGCGACAACACCGATACCCGCGGTTCCGATACTGCCCGTTCCGATACCGCTCGCGGCCAAACCCGACGCTCCCAAACCCGACGCAGCCAAACCCCCGCCCCGCATACCGGCACCGATACCCGGCCGGATACCGCAGGCGAGAACCCCGGCTCAGCACAGGAGCCCGACGGGCGATAGCGTCCGCTCATGTCAGCAGAGAGCCACTCGACCGGGACTCCCTCGGCCGAGAGCCCAGAAGTCAGCTCAAAAGCCATCACCGTCCGACGGGCCCGTACCAGCGATGTCCCGTCGGTACGTCGTCTCCTTGACGAGTACGTCCGCCGGCGCATCCTGCTCGACAAAGCCACGGTGACGCTTTACGAGGACATCCAGGAGTTCTGGGTCGCCGAACGTGACGACAACGGCGAGGTCGTCGGCTGCGGTGCGCTGCACGTGATGTGGGAAGACCTGGCGGAAGTGCGCACTCTCGCGGTGAAGCCCGGTCTGAAGGGCGCCGGCGTCGGTCACCAGTTGCTGGAGAAGTTGCTGCACACCGCTCGCTGGCTCGGCGTTCGACGCGTTTTCTGTCTGACCTTCGAAGAGGACTTCTTCAGCAAGCACGGCTTCGTCGAGATCGGTGAGACGCCGGTGGACACCGATGTCTACGCGGAGCTGCTGCGTTCCTATGACGAGGGCGTGGCGGAGTTCCTCGGTCTCGAACGAGTGAAACCGAACACCTTGGGCAACAGCCGGATGCTTCTGCATCTGTGATCGCGAAGGATCCTCCAAGGATCCGCAAGGTGTATTCCGCCCGACAGGCCGTGCCCAGGTGCCCTATGTCCGAAACGCGCATGTTTCCGGACGGTGCCCGGGCTGTGGGTCTCTCCCGGGGGTTTGTGTTTTTCCAGCAAAAGCGGTTTGCTTTCCGACGTACTGCAGTACTGCATATAACAGGGGACGGCGAAACGGCGGACGCCGCAGACCCCAGGCCCTCAAGTTATCGATGAAAGGAAATCCGGTGGCACAGAAGGTTCAGGTCCTTCTTGTCGACGACCTCGACGGCGGCGAGGCGGACGAGACCGTGACGTTCGCGCTGGACGGCAAGACGTACGAGATCGATCTCACGACTGCCAATGCGGACAAGCTCCGTGGCCTTCTCGACCCTTACGTGAAGGGCGGTCGTCGTACCGGAGGCCGCGCTTCGGGTGGTCGTGGAAAGGCGCGCGCCGCTTCCGGTGGCAGCCAGGACACCGCACAGATCCGCGCGTGGGCCAAGGAGAACGGCTACGAGGTCAACGACCGCGGCCGTGTTCCCGCGTCCATTCGTGAGGCATACGAGAAGGCCAACGCCTGATCCAGGGCAAAGCCTGATCCACGGAACAGGCCTATGGACGGGCCGGCGGCCGGGCGCACACGCGCTGCAGCCGCAGGCGGTGGCAGTGCGACGCCACCGTGTCCACAACCCGCACGAGATCGGGGGCGCCCCCACCGCCCCCGAGGGCCGACAACGTCGGCAGCGAGGCCTCGACCTCGCCCCCAGGCTCGGGGGGCCGCAGCCACACGGCGGCCCCCTGCACGGCACCGGAGCGGCCCAGGGGAAGCGGCCGCACACCACCGGGCCCCGACAGCCCCGCACGCCGTACGGCCCCCCTCGGTCCGGCATCGACGGGCCGCCGTACGGCCGCCCCGACCGGACCCGGTTCGTCGGTGCGGTGCCGTACGAAAGCCGACGGCCGCACCTCACCGGTGCGATGCCAGGCCGAGTACCAGGCGGAATGCCATACGGCCGCAGACGTCCCGATCGCCCGCGCGGGCAGCGGCGCCTCCATGAGGCCGCCCTCGCCGAGCGCCGTCAGGTCCAGCGGCAGCGCCCCCCACTCCAGCCAGGCCAGCACGCCCGGCACCTCCTCCGCGCAGCCCGCCGCGACGAGCAGCCGCATCCGGTCGCCCTGGACGGCCACCGGGGAGTGCGGCCCGAGATGGCGCAGTGCCGCACGGCCAGCCTCGGCCGGGACGTCCAGGACGTCGAAGCGCAGGCCCACCCGCAGGGCCGGCGGGGATCCGGGGGCCGTGGGCACCACCGGCCAGTCCAGTTCGTTCTCGTACCACCGCCGGACCTGATCGCTCGGATCGAGCGGCCGACGGGGGAAGGGGATCGCAGCGATGTCCGTGGTGATCGAGGGACGGGTGCCGACCATGCCAAGAGCAACCGCCGAATGGGCGTGCGGGTTACGCTGGGTGTGCTGACGGGTGCGCAGCGTGTCGAAAAAGGGGGCGTGCGGGGGTGTGGGGTGGCGCAAGGTTGTTCGCCCGTAGCGGAGGGAACCGGGGGGCGCGGCATGGAGTGTCAGTCCCAGCGGGTAAGACATCCCTAGTGGGAGGGGGCGACACGCAGGACAGTGAGTCTCACGTTCGCCATCGGCGTACTGATGGTGAGGGTAACTGCCTGGCCTGCGGGAACATCGTCTCGCACCATCGGGTTGGAGCAGATGTCGGCGTTCGGGGTCAGGAGGCCATCGACGGTGTCGGCAGTTGGAATGAGCGGTCCCCGCTTGCGGGACTAAGCTGCGGAAGGACAGGGAGGGGAAGTTCCCCCCACTGCCTGACCGCTCTGAGGAGCGATTAACGATGTTCGAGAGGTTCACCGACCGCGCGCGGCGGGTTGTCGTCCTGGCTCAGGAAGAAGCCCGGATGCTCAACCACAACTACATCGGCACCGAGCACATCCTCCTGGGCCTGATCCACGAGGGTGAGGGTGTCGCCGCCAAGGCCCTTGAGAGCCTCGGGATTTCGCTCGAGGCGGTCCGCCAGCAGGTGGAGGAGATCATCGGGCAGGGGCAGCAGGCCCCGTCCGGGCACATCCCCTTCACCCCCCGTGCCAAGAAAGTCCTGGAGCTGTCGCTCCGCGAGGCCCTTCAGCTGGGTCACAACTACATCGGCACGGAGCACATCCTGCTCGGCCTGATCCGTGAGGGCGAGGGCGTCGCCGCCCAGGTCCTGGTCAAGCTGGGCGCTGATCTCAACCGGGTGCGGCAGCAGGTCATCCAGCTGCTCTCCGGCTACCAGGGCAAGGAGACCGCCACCGCCGGCGGGCCTGCCGAGGGCACCCCCTCGACGTCCCTGGTCCTCGACCAGTTCGGCCGGAACCTCACCCAGGCCGCTCGTGAGTCCAAGCTCGACCCGGTCATCGGGCGCGAGAAGGAGATCGAGCGGGTCATGCAGGTGCTGTCCCGCCGTACCAAGAACAACCCGGTCCTGATCGGTGAGCCCGGCGTCGGCAAGACCGCCGTCGTCGAGGGCCTCGCCCAGGCCATCGTCAAGGGCGAGGTGCCCGAGACCCTCAAGGACAAGCACCTCTACACCCTGGACCTCGGCGCGCTGGTCGCCGGCTCCCGCTACCGCGGTGACTTCGAGGAGCGCCTGAAGAAGGTCCTCAAGGAGATCCGCACCCGCGGCGACATCATCCTGTTCATCGACGAGCTGCACACGCTGGTCGGTGCGGGTGCCGCCGAGGGCGCCATCGACGCCGCTTCGATCCTGAAGCCGATGCTGGCGCGCGGTGAGCTGCAGACCATCGGTGCGACGACGCTGGACGAGTACCGCAAGCACCTGGAGAAGGACGCGGCCCTCGAGCGCCGCTTCCAGCCCATCCAGGTCGCCGAGCCGTCCCTGCCGCACACGATCGAGATCCTCAAGGGTCTGCGTGACCGGTACGAGGCCCACCACCGCGTCTCCATCACCGACGAGGCGCTGGTCCAGGCCGCCACCCTGGCCGACCGGTACATCTCGGACCGCTTCCTGCCGGACAAGGCGATCGACCTGATCGACGAGGCCGGCTCCCGGATGCGCATCCGCCGGATGACCGCGCCGCCGGACCTGCGCGAGTTCGACGAGAAGATCGCGGGCGTGCGCCGCGACAAGGAGTCCGCGATCGACTCGCAGGACTTCGAGAAGGCCGCTTCGCTGCGCGACAAGGAGAAGCAGCTCCTGGCCGCCAAGGCCAAGCGCGAGAAGGAGTGGAAGGCCGGCGACATGGACGTCGTCGCCGAGGTCGACGGCGAGCTGATCGCCGAGGTCCTCGCGACCGCCACCGGCATCCCGGTCTTCAAGCTGACCGAGGAGGAGTCCTCGCGTCTGCTGCGCATGGAGGACGAGCTCCACAAGCGGGTCATCGGCCAGAAGGACGCCGTCAAGGCGCTGTCGAAGGCGATCCGCCGCACGCGTGCCGGTCTGAAGGACCCGAAGCGTCCCGGTGGCTCGTTCATCTTCGCCGGCCCGTCCGGTGTCGGTAAGACCGAGCTGTCCAAGGCGCTCGCCGAGTTCCTCTTCGGTGACGAGGACGCGCTGATCTCCCTCGACATGTCGGAGTTCAGCGAGAAGCACACGGTGTCGCGTCTCTTCGGTTCGCCCCCCGGCTACGTGGGCTACGAAGAGGGCGGCCAGCTGACCGAGAAGGTCCGCCGCAAGCCGTTCTCCGTCGTCCTCTTCGACGAGGTCGAGAAGGCCCACCCGGACATCTTCAACTCGCTGCTGCAGATCCTGGAGGACGGTCGTCTGACCGACTCCCAGGGCCGGGTCGTGGACTTCAAGAACACGGTCATCATCATGACGACCAACCTCGGCACCCGGGACATCTCCAAGGGCTTCAACCTGGGCTTCGCGGCCTCGGGTGACACGAAGTCCAACTACGAGCGCATGAAGAACAAGGTCCAGGACGAGCTCAAGCAGCACTTCCGGCCCGAGTTCCTCAACCGCGTCGACGACGTGGTCGTCTTCCCGCAGCTGACCCAGGACGACATCCTCGCGATCGTCGACCTGATGATCGGCAAGGTCGACGAGCGCCTGAAGGACCGGGACATGGGCATCGAGCTCTCCCAGTCCGCCAAGGAGCTGCTGTCCAAGAAGGGCTACGACCCGGTGCTGGGCGCGCGGCCGCTGCGCCGCACGATCCAGCGCGAGATCGAGGACTCGCTGTCGGAGAAGATCCTCTTCGGCGAGCTGCGTCCCGGTCACATCGTGGTCGTCGACACGGAGGGCGAGGGCGAGACCAAGACCTTCACCTTCCGCGGTGAGGAGAAGTCGGCGCTGCCGGACGTCCCGCCGATCGAGCAGGCGGCCGGTGGTACCGGACCGAACCTGAGCAAGGAGGCCTAGCCGCCGCGCTGGGCCTGAGCAGAAGGGGCTGCCCCGGGACTTGGTCCCGGGGCAGCCCCTTCTGTGTGCCTCGTGGCTTGTGCCTCGTGCTTCGTCAGGAAAGCTGCCCGTCGTAGTCCGGCAGCTTGTACGTCTTCTCGGCGTGGCCGCCCGACAGGTCGGTGGCGCTGTTGCCGATGTTCGCGATGATCGTGTAGCCCTTGTTCTCGATGTCGACGCGCTGGGCCGTCTTGTAGTCGGCGACGTTCTTGAACAGGTCGAAGAAGCCGCGCACGTACAGGCCGGAGACCTTGTAGCCGACGTACTTGAGGTTGTAGTCGGTCACCCCGGCGATGATGCCCGGGCGCGCCGTCACGAAGAACACCGAGACGCCGTGCTCCTGGGCGTACTTGGCCACCTCCAGGGCCGGCTTGTTGGCCGGCTGCGGGTAGCTGAAGCCGAAGTCCGTCTCCAGGGTCGTGTTGTCGATGTCGAAGACGACCGCCTGCTTCTCACCCGGCTTGGTGTCGGCGATCCGCTGCTTCAGATAGGGCAGTGCCTGGTTCATGACCGCCTGGCAGTCCTTCTGCCAGGTGTCGTAGTCCACATCCTCGGCCGCCGCGGTGGCGGTGGCGGTGGTCGAGGTGCTCGCGGCCGTGGCCGCTTCGGCGGGGACCGCGAGGGCCACGAGGGCGGCCGCGGAAACAGTGCCGACCGCTATACGGCGCGCCCAGGGCTGGCGAAGCGTCATGTGGGGGGTTCCTCTCACGTCACGTGCGCTCTGTTGTTGTCGCGTGCATGGTCGTGGGTGGGGGTGGCGTGAGGGGAACGGTAAGGTTACTGAAGGGTAAGTCGCTAGAGGTGTGCGTCACTTGTTGCCTGCCGCTCAGTCCTCGATCTTGTTGAGTTTGATGTGGTCGGGAAGTTTGTCCGCGTTGCGAAGGCGTGCAGTGAATGTCTTCACGCGGGTCAGGCGGGGGTGCGCCGAAAGCGGAGCCAGGTCGAGCTCCTCGGCGAAGAACACGATCAAGGTGGTCATTTCGGGGAACACCGTGACGGCGTCTCGTAGATCGGCCGACGGCCTGCCCTTGAGGGCCAGGTTGACGGTCTGCAGTTTCTCCAGACGGATGCCATGCCTCGCGAGATTGGTGAGCTCGTCGGGATTCAGGAACAGGCTGACGAGCTTCGGCAGGGACGTGACGAAGTGCCAGTCCTCGGGGCTGACGGGGGCATCCAGCATCAGCCGGAGTTCGTTGAGTGAGGGGAATCCGGCCAGTGCGGAGAGGCCACGCGCGTTCGGAGGCAGGAAGAGGCATTCCAGAGAAGCTCCGGCGAACGCGCGCAGGGTGCTGATGTCATCGAGACCTGGGAGCTGATTCAGGATCAGCACTCTCAGGGGCATCGCGGGCAGTGTGGCAAGGGACAAAACCTGTGGGCAGTCCTGAAGATGGAGCCTGTCAAGGTTCTGATAGGGCTCGAGGAAACCGAGGTCGGAGACGGGGCTGTGCAGTAATGCCAGATTCCTGAGCTTCTGCCCGTCGAGCGAGTTCCGGATCTGAGCAGGGCTGAAGTCGCCGGACAGAGTGACGTCGCTGTAGCTTCCCAGCCGACTGAGCCTCGCGAGCTCATCCGGCGTGTGGACGGTGATGTCCGTCCTACCCGCCTCCAGCAGGTGACGGATGATCTCATTCGCGTACGTCTCGGTGTCGAACCTGTCCCAGTGGAAGCCCAGTTGATTGCGAACCACTCCACTCTCGTGGTCCCGGTACCGCACCACGCACGGCAGCGCGGCATCCCCGCCGATCAGACATGCACTCTCGACGGTGTACGCCGCGGATTGGTCGCTCAGCCCTTCCGGACCCGGCAGCAACTCCAGCACCAGGGGTCCCAACTCGGCCAGCTCCCGCGCCTCGTCCTGATTGCGCGGCGGAAGCAGCTCCCCCGCCCGTCGTTCCACCTCCGCCCGCACCCCCGGATCCAGCTTCGCCGCATGTTCCAGGGATGCCATGGCCAGCAGATGGAGCCGGCCGCGATGGGCCGGCTCCCGGTCGCCCCGTTCGACCAGTCCCGTGAGCAGCCGCCCCCGCTCGTCCGCCCGCGCATGGGCCACCGCCATCCGGATCACGTCCTCCCACTGGTCCAGGTGGCCATGGGCGACGAGGACGTCGAAGTCGCGTTCCTCCACGGCGGCCCGTGCCCCGAGGTGGTCCTGGAAGGTGCGGTGGACGAAGTCCACGGTGTCGGTGGCCGGTTCGCGCAGCAGCCCGCTGCGGACCAGCAGATGCCGCAGGATCTCCTCGGCCGAGCCCTGGGCGGCGACGTACGGCATGGCAGGCAGCAGGCGTTCCAGCTGGTGGACGGCGTCCGCGCGGTCCATCTCCGCCCGGCCGTTGCGGATCAGCCAGTAGGCGAGCCGTTGGAGCAGCTCGACCTGGGACTCCTCGTCCAGTTCGACGCTCAGGTCGCGTTCGCGGTCCCGGCGTTCCAGGAGCATCGACAGTGCGGCGTCGTACAACGCCTTGCGGCCGCGTGGCAGGAAGCCCCGGCGTTCGCGGTGCAGGGCGCAGATCAGGGCGCACATCAGCGGGTTGGTCGCCAGGCGCCCGAGATCCTGCTTGGTCCGCACCGACGACAGCAGTGCCGCGCCCAGGGCCGGGTCGGCGCCCGCCGCCTCGTGCCAGCGGCGCACGAACACCGCGATGTTGTCGCGGCTCATGGGGGAGAGGGTGAGCTCGGTGAAGTCCTCGCCGCCCAGCCACTCGTCCCGTACCGCCGACGGACGCGAGGTCACCAGCCACAGGTTGCCGGGGAACGCGGCGAGCAGGTCGGCGAGCCAGCGCCGGGTGCGGGCCCGCTCCTGCTCGGGGACCTCGTCGACGCCGTCGACCAGCAGCACCCCCCGTCCGGCGGCGAGCACCCGGTCCGCCCAGCCGGACGGCTGGGAGCCGGCCAGCGGGCAGCTGACCGAGCCGAGGAAGTCACCGGGAACGGGTAGCAGGGCGCCGCCCCGGGTGAGGGTGCGCAGCGGCAGGACGAAGGGCACGCGGCCCATGAGGTGGGCGAGCCGGCCGGTCAGCTCCTCCTGGCGGGCGGTGGTGACGGCGAGCCACTGCACGAGCGTGGTCTTGCCGGACCCGGCGACGCCGCGCAGCAGCACCCGCTCGTGCCCGGCGAGCGCCTGCTCGACGGGCCTGGGCGTGGGCGACGGCCGGCCGAGCCCGGCCCCGTCCTCCGGCAGCGCGTGGATCTCCCCGGCCCGCGTCGCCTCCAGGCTCAGATACGCCGTGTCGAGCGGCCAGTCGGCGCATTCGTTCAGATCGACGCCGTAGATGGTGAGCCGGCTGTGCCTGGTCGCGAGGTAGTGCGCGTACTGCTGCTCGAAGGCCGCGTCCTGTGCGGAGCGCGAGGTCAGGCGCTCGACCAGGAGGTCGGTGAGCCGGATCAGCTGGTCCAGCTGCCGGCTCTGCTCGACCAGGGTGCGGGCCACGAAGGTCGAGCGCTGGGTGAAGAAGTGCAGGATGTGCACGCAGGCGCTGTTGAGGAGGTGGAAGTAGAGGAACGTGGAGTCGTGGCTGAGGTCCCTCAGCAGCCGGTCGCCGCCCGCCTCTGTGTGCAGCTTGTCGGCCAGCGCCTCGTAGCCGAGCCGTACGGCCTCCAGGTCGTCGAGGTCCAGATCGCCGAGCGAGTGCAGGGTCCGCAGCAGCGCCCACGCGACTGCCTCCAGCTCGGCCTCGTCCAGGGGTGCCTCGCGTGTCTCGCGTGCCGCCCTCTCCACCAGCTCGCGGACGAGTCTGCGTAACTCCTTGTCGCCGAGCTTGCGCTTCTCGCCCCGGAACGAGACCAGCGCCGACAGCCGTACGGGCCGGTCGACCAGGCCGGCACCCGGTCCTGCCTGCACGAACAGCCTTTTCACCAGCGGGCCGACCAGACCGGACGCGATTTTCGTGCCGATGACCGTCGGATCCACGCGGCCTCCCCCTGAGTGCCCTCCCAGACGGAACAGCAGCGTAGTGCCCGTCACATTCCGGGGTCTTCCGATTGCGTAGGGCGGTGACATGCCGCACAGGCGATTTGTCCGTTACTAGCGGGAATAGTGGAAAGGATTCTGAAGGGCAAAACGGACTTTAGATATGAAAACTGGCGGGCGGTTTTGGCGTTGACCCTAGTTCGTCCGTATTGGGCGCTCTGTCAAGATGCGGGGATTTTTGCTGCGGAGTACTAGCCCTCGTCGTAGTTGGGGGGTTTTGGGGTTGGGGTCCGGCGGGGTTACCAAGGGATGGCCATCCGGCGACCGCATGTGTCGGGTGGTTTTCCCTGTCGTCGTACCCGTGAGGTTTCGAATGTCCCCGCGCTTCTCGTTCCGTTCGCCCCGTACGTCCGCGCTCCGCACCCGTGCTGCTGTGCTGGCCGCCGGACTGGGAGCATCGGTCGTGCTGGGCGCCGGAGGCGCGGTCGCTGCTGAGATGACCTCCGCCCCCGCCGCTCCCGCCGCCGTGCAGGCCCAGACCGTCGCCGTGAAGAAGGCGGCCGCCAAGAAGGCCGCCGCGAAGAAGGCCCCGGCCAAGAAGGCCGTCTCCTGGGTCAAGCCGGTCAAGAAGTACACGAAGTCCGCCAGCTTCGCGCAGGCCGGCGGCATGTGGCAGTCCACCCACAGCGGTCAGGACTTCGCCGTCCCGACCGGCACCCAGGTCGTCGCCGCGCACGGCGGCACCGTCGTCAAGGCCGGCGGCAACGGCGCCGGTGACGGTCCCGCGTACGGCAACGCCATCGTCATCAAGCACGGCAACGGGACCTTCTCCCAGTACGCCCACCTGTCGCGCATCGACGTGAAGATCGGCCAGGTCGTCAAGACCGGCCAGAAGATAGCCAAGTCCGGCAACACCGGTAACTCCAGCGGTCCGCACCTGCACTTCGAGATCCGCAAGACCGCCAACTACGGCTCCGCCGTCGACCCCGTGGCCTTCCTTCGGGCCAACGGCCTCTCGATCTGAGGCGCTGAGCCGGTCAGGCGCCCTTGTGTGCCTGAGTGATCAGATCCGTGGCGACCTCGAGGATGGCCTTGCGCTTCTCCTCGGGGTCGCCTTCGAGGTCCTTCATCACGAACATCCCGGCGTGCATGGTGAACAGGGCGCTGATGCAGCGCACCTGGTCCACCAGGTCGGCGTCCGGGTCGATGATGATGTCCCGCATGCCGAGCATGCGGTCCTTGAACGTCTCGCCGATGCTCAGCTCGCGGACGGTCGCCTGGTTCTCCTGCATGAAGCGGAACAGGGGCGACGCGCCGGCCAGGGCCTCGCTGTAGCGGCGTACGATCTCCTGCTTGGTCTCCAGGGTGTGCGGCTGCTGCCTGCCCCAGTCGATCAGTTCCTCGATCGGCTTCGTCAGATCCTCGAAGAGGCTGACGATGATCTCTTCCTTGGTCTTGAAGTGGTAGTACAGGGCCGCCTTCGTGACCTCCAGGCGCTCGGCGATCTCGCGCAGTGAGGTCTTCTCGTAGCCCTGCTCGGCGAAGAGTTCGAGGGCTACGTCCTGGATGCGCTGGCGGGTGTTCCCGCGGCGCCGCTGCTTGGTGCCGTCCATGGTGCCACCCATCCTCGTGCTTCTCGGCTTTCCAGAAAACTTACTTGACGCCCGGCTAGTTACGCATCTACCTTCCTTCAGTGTAGGCAACTAGCCGGGCGGCAAGTAAGTAGCTGGGGGAGTGGGAATCATGGCGGACACATTGGCAGTGGACACAGGATCGGCGGATCAGGCGAAGCAAGCCGATCCGGCCGACAAGCAGCCGAAGAGCGTACGGGTCGTACTGCTGGCGCTGATGATCACGATGATGCTGGCGATGCTCGACAACATGATCGTGGGCACCGCGATGCCGACGATCGTGGGCGAGCTGGGCGGCCTGGAGCATCTGTCGTGGGTCGTGACGGCGTACACCCTGGCGACCGCGGCCTCCACCCCGCTGTGGGGCAAGCTCGGCGACATGTACGGACGCAAGGGCGTCTTCATGTCGTCGATCGTCCTCTTCCTCATCGGATCCGCGCTCAGCGGCATGGCCCAGGACATGGGCCAGCTCATCGGGTTCCGGGCCGTGCAGGGACTCGGCGCCGGCGGTCTGATGGTCGGCGTCATGGCGATCATCGGCGACCTGATCCCGCCGCGTGAGCGCGGCAAGTACCAGGGCATGATGGCCGGCGTCATGGCGCTGGCGATGATCGGCGGACCGCTGGTCGGCGGCACCATCACCGACCACTGGGGCTGGCGCTGGGCCTTCTACATCAACCTGCCGCTCGGCGTCGTGGCGCTCGCCGCGATCAGTGCCGTGCTGCACCTGCCGAAGAAGCGGGCGCAGGCGCGGATCGACTACCTGGGCGCGGGCCTGCTGACCGTCGGAATCACCTCGATCGTGCTGGTCACCACCTGGGGCGGCACGGAGTACGCCTGGACGTCCGCGCGGATCATGGAGCTGATCGGCATCGGTGTCGCCGCGCTCGTCGGGTTCGTGTTCTGGCAGACCAGGGCGGCCGAGCCGGTGGTGCCGCTGCACATCTTCCGCAGCCGGAACTTCACGCTGATGTCCCTGATCGGCTTCATCACCGGGTTCGTGATGTTCGGCGCGACGCTGTTCCTGCCGCTGTACCAGCAGTCGGTGCAGGGTGCCTCCGCCACCAACTCCGGCCTTCTGCTGCTGCCGATGCTCGGGGCGATGCTGGTCACCTCGATGGTCGCCGGCCGGGTGACCACGAACACCGGGCGCTACAAGGTCTTCCCGATCGTCGGCAGCGTCGCGATGGTCGGCGGGCTGTACCTGCTGTCGACCATGGACACGGGGACCTCGCGCTTCATGTCCGGCGTGTTCATGGCCGTGGTCGGGCTCGGCATGGGCTGTCTGATGCAGATCACCATGCTGGTCGCGCAGAACAGCGTCGAGATGAAGGACATGGGCGTCGCGTCCTCCTCCACCACCCTCTTCCGTACGCTCGGCTCCTCGTTCGGCGTCGCGATCATGGGCGCGCTGTTCAACAACCGGGTGCAGGACGTCATGTCGGAGCGGGCCGGGTCGCTGGGCTCCAAGGTGACCGAGCAGTCGGCGCAGCTGGACGCGGCGAGCCTGGCGAAGCTGCCGGACGCGGTGCGCGAGGCGTACCAGCACGCGGTGTCGGCCGGCACGCACTCGGCGTTCCTGCTGGGAGCGGTGATCGCCGTGCTGTCGCTGGCCGCGGCCCTGTTCGTCAAGGAAGTCCCGCTCAAGGGCGGCGAGGGCCCGAAGCCCGAGGCCGTCGAGAGCGGCATCTAGGCCGGCCCCGGAGGCGGCGCGGACCGTCCCGCCCGGCACGAGAAAGGCCCTCGGGTATGGCCCGGGGGCCTTTCCCTTTGCCCGGAGCCGGCAGTTGCCCTGCACCGCCCCTGCGCCCGCCGTCGTTGTCAGTGGGGCGTGTCACGATCGACCGTATGGACAAGGTGCGGCAGCTGCGGCTGGCCAAGGACGCCATGGACCGGGAGTGGGCCGACCCCGCCCTCGACCTGGACGCCGTGGCCGCACACGCCGGGTACTCGCGGTATCACTTCGTGCGGGCCTTCAAGGAGGTCTACGGCGAGACACCCGGCCAGTATCTGACCCACCGGCGGATCGAGCGGGCCGAGGAGTATCTGCGGGTCGCCAACCTGACCGTGACGGAGATCTGCCACCTGGTCGGGTTCAGCAGCCTCGGCACCTTCTCCGCGAAGTTCAAGGCACGGACCGGACTGTCACCGAGCGAGTACCGGGACAAGCACGTCGGACGCGGGGCGGCACTGATACCCGGCTGCTACGCGATGCTCTGGGCCGGCGGCTTCCGGCAGCGGGACACCAGCTCCGGAGAGCAGCAGGACAGCGGCTCCGAAGAGCAGCAGGACAGCAACTCTGAAGAAGCGCGCTGACCGAGCCCCTGCCTAACGTGACGGAAGGAACCGCAAGGCAGAGCAGGGGAGAGCAGGTCATGATCAAGGGGCTGGGCATCACCACCGTCTGGACGTTCGACCAGGCGCGCACCAAGGCGTTCTTCACGGAGAAGATCGGCTTCGAGGTGCGCAACGACCTGTCCATGGGCGAGATGAGGTGGGTCACCGTGGGGGCGAAGGGGCAGCCGGACGTCGAGCTCGCGCTGATGAGCCTGGACGGACCCGGCCTCGACCCCGAGTCCTCCGAGGCGCTGAAGAAGCTTGTCGCGAAGGGGGTCATCGGCGCCGGGGCGTTCCACACCGACGACTGCCGCGGGGACTACGAGACGTTCAAATCACGCGGGGTGGAGTTCATCCAGGAGCCCCAGGAACGGCCGTACGGCATCGAGGCGATCTTCCGTGACGACAACGGCAACTGGTACTCGCTGACCGAGCGGAGCGAGGAGCTCGACTTCTCCAAGTCCTTCGAGTGAGCCCTCGGACCCGGTCGCGGTGAGCCACCCGGGCTGCCGCTACGGCAGCAGCGGGTAGCTCCCCGTGGCCGTCGGCGCGTGCTCCGGGAGCCAGAGGACGGCCACCGCGCCCTCGGCCGGCACCGGGTCCGGGGTGCCCGGCGGGCGAATGTTGCGGAAGGTCAGCCGCGCCCCGAGAACCCGGGCCTGACCTGCGGCGATCGTCAGGCCGAGGCCATGGCCGTGGCCCGAGCGGTCGCTGCTGCCGGTGCGGAAGCGGCTGGGGCCGTCGGCGATCAGATGTTCCGGGAACCCGGGGCCGTGGTCGCGGACCCGGATGACCCGGCCCTCGACCGTGACCTGGATCGGCGGCCTGCCGTGCCGTGCAGCGTTGGCCAGCAGATTGAACAGCACACGCTCCAGGCGCCGCGGGTCGGTGGTGACCTCCGACTCGTGCACGACCCGCACCTCGATGGCGGGGTCCTTGGCCGCGACCCGCCGGCTGACGAACTCGCCCAGCAGGATGTCCTGCAGCTCGGCCCGCTCCGAGGCACTGTCCAGGCGGGCCACCTCCAGGACGTCCTCGACCAGCGTGCGCATGGCCTTCGCCCGGTCCAGCACCAGTTCCGTGGGCCGGCCGGGCGGCAGCAGCTCGGCCGCCGTCAGCAGCCCGGTCACCGGCGTGCGCAGCTCGTGCGCGATGTCCGCGGTGACCCGGCGCTCCGCCTCCAGCCGCTGCTGGAGCGCGTCCGCCATGGCGTCCACCGCGCTCGCGAGGTCGTCGGTCTCGTCCCGTACGACACCGCCGATGGCATCCCGCACCCTGACGTCCGGCTCGCCGCTCGCGACCTGGTTCGCCGCGGCCGCCGCCTTGCGCAGCCGCCGCGACAGCTGTCCGCCGATGAGCACTCCGAGCGCGCTGCCGCCGAGCACCACCGCGATCGAGCCGATGATCATCGCCTGGTCGAGACGGTTGAGGATGTGGTCGCTGCGGTCGGTGAAGCCGGTACGCAGCGACAGGACGTGCCCGTTGTTGAGGGGTACGGCCGCCCAGATGTCGGGCGCGCCGCTCGGCGTGTCGGTGACGTAGGTCGCCCGCCTGCCCTCCTCGACCTTCTCCCGCAGCGCCGCCGGCAGCTCCGGGTCGTCGATGGTGAGGTTGGGGAAGTTCAGCCGCTTGGACTGCTCGTAGCTGCGCTGGGCGATCTGGATGCGCTCGTCGGCGAGGTCACGCGCGCTGTCCAGCATCGAGACCCGGGCCTGGTTGTGCACGACGAGGCTCAGTACGACCGCCACCAGGGCGCCGACCAGCGCGATCGCCGCGCTCAGCTTCCACCGCAGCCCCGTACGTATGGCGATCCGGCCGCCGCCCATGCCTCTCACCCGCATGCCTCCGCGACCACCGGCAGGTGACCCCGTGACACCGCTCGCATGTACGTCGGCACGCTGCCCCGCGATCTCCGCCGGATCCGTGAGGCCGATACTCGCCGCGCCGGACGCGGCCGGCCGTCTGAACATCCCCCGCATGCCGCCCCGCTCAGGCCTTCAGTTTGTAGCCGAAGCCACGGACCGTCTCGATACGGTCCTGGCCGATCTTCTGCCGCAGCCGCTGCACATGGACGTCGACCACCCGCGTGTCCCCGCCCCAGCCGTAGTCCCACACCCGCTCCAGCAGCTTGTCCCGCGACAGCACCGTGCCCGGCGCCGAGGAGAACTCCAGCAGCAGCCGCATCTCGGTCGGCGTGAGCGCGACGGGCTGCCCGTCCCGGCGCACCTCCATGCCCTCGGTGTCGACCTCCAGTTCACCGAAGGTCAGCAGGCCACCGGTGGCCGCGGGGTCGCTCTCGTCCGCCCGGTCCGTGCGGCCCGCGTGCCCGAAGCGGCGCAGCACCGCCCGGATCCGCGCGACCAGCACGGCACCGTCGAACGGCTTGGTGACGTAGTCGTCGGCGCCCGCCTCCAGGCCCAGCACCACGTCGATCGAGTCGGCACGCGCCGACAGCATGATCACCGGCACGGTCGACTCGTCGCGGATACGGCGGCACAGGCTGACCCCGTCAAGACCAGGGACCATCACGTCCAGCAGCGCGATGTCGGGCCGGTCCGTGCGGAACGCCTCCAGGCCCGACAGTCCGTCGGGCATGGCGGTCACCGCGAAGCCGTCCCGCTCCAGGGCGAGCTGGGTGGCCTCGCGGATGACGTCGTCGTCCTCGACGAACAGGACGTGGGTCTGGTCTGCCATCCCGGTGCTCTCAGTCCTCGTGTGTTTCCGGTGGTGCGTCGGATGCGGTTCAGCCGTCAGGCGCCGGTGAGTCGTCGCCGCCGAGCGAGCCGTAGTCGGTGCGGGTGCTGAACTTGCGGTCGAAGCGGTCGGACTTCCACTCGTACGAGATCACGTCCTCGCTGGACGGGTTCGACAGTCCGTCGTCCTTGGCGTAAACCTGCTTGGTCACCACAAGGTAGCCGCGGTCGATCTCGGCGTAGACCGGAGGCTCCTCCGACTTGAACACATTGCGGTACGCGCCGCTCTGCTCGCGGTACACGTACGAGGCGACGCCCACGCCGTCCCCGCAGGACAGCACGTTGACCACGATGTCGTCCTCGGGACCGCCGGTCAGGTCGCCGTACGACACGTCGATGGGGTAGTCGTCGGACACACACGGCTTCAACTCGCGCTTGACCTCCGTCGAGACCACGGGGTCCGCCTTGACCAGCCGGACGGCCTGCGTACGGTCCGGGACGGCCGACGCCGAGGCCACGGCCGACGGCGACACCGCCGAACCGCCCGCCAGGTCGGCGTGCGCGGGCCCCTCGTCACGGGCGCCGGTGCCGCCGGTGGCGCAGGCGGAGGCGAAAAGGGCGAGGGCGACGACCACGGCCATCGCCGTGAACGCCGCCTGCAAAGTCCCCCGCACGGGCCCGGATCCGGGCCCGGACCGTGCGGAGCCGGTGCCCTCGGAGTCCCCGTCCGTGGCCCTGTCACCCCTGTCCGTGTCCTCGTCACCCGTTTCCGTGTGCCCGGTGCCGCCCGTGGTCGTGCCTAGGCCGCGCAACGCTCCCGCTCCTCACGCTCCAGCGCGCGTGCGTCCAGATCGCGGCTCTCCAGCTCCTCGCGGAGCCGGGCGAGCGCCCGGTGCAGCGTGCTCTTGACCGTTCCGGCCGACATTCCGAGGGCCGCGGCCGTCTCCTCCGTGGACATCTGCTCCCAGTGTCGCAGCACGACGACGCTGCGTTGCTTGGGTGCGAGAACCTTCATGATGTCCATCAGCAGGGCGCGGTCCGCGTGCTGCTCGGTGGAGTCCTCGACGGAGGCGTCCGGGAGCTGCTCGGTCGGCACCTCCTCCAGCTTGCGCGCACGCCACCACTCGGTCCGCGTGTTGATCATGACGCGGCGCAGGTAGGCGTCGGCGAGCCGCTTGTCGGCGATGCCGTCCCAGCGGTGGTACGTCCGCACCAGCGCGGTCTGGAGCAGGTCCTGCGCGTCGACCGGGTCCGGGACCAGTCGGCGGGCACTGCGCAGCAGCGCGTCCTGCCGGGTGCGGACGTACTCCTCGAACTCGAGCACCTCGCCCTGCGCCATGTTGACCGCCTCCCGATTCCCCGTTCCCGGCCGGCCTGTCGGCCGTCGGTTCACTGCTTCTGCTTCGTGGTCGTCCCGGTCTGCCGGGTACGGAAATGAAGCTACGGAGGCGTTGTCACGGCGCTGTCCGAAGCAGCCTGCGGCCAGCGCTCGGCTGTCCGTCGGTTGTGTAACGGAATCAGGAAAGGGACAAAACGGTTGGGCGGTTGGGCCTGTTATGGGGTGATTTATTGATGTGCGGGCCCTGCGTCGGCCGTGCGGACGCTGTGATTCGTGTGTTGCAGAGCCCGTAACCCTGTGATGTGACTGAGCGTCAGCTCAGCGGCAGCCGGTACATCCCGCCCGGCAGCGGCTCCACCAGTCCGTCCGAGACGAGGCCGTCCAGCGCGCGGGCGCGTTGCACCGGCTCGTGCCACACCCGGTCGAGCGCCGCCTGCGGGACGGGGGAGTGGGCGTCGCGCAGCACGGCGAGCAGCTTGCCGCGCACCTGACGATCGGTCCCGGCGTACGTCTGACCGCGGCGCGGCGGGCCGTCGTGCTCCGGCTTTCCCGCGAGCCGCCAGGCGCACTGCGCGGCGATCGGGCAGCGGTGGCACGACTCGTTCTTCGCGGTGCACACCAGCGCGCCGAGCTCCATGGAGGCGGCGGCCCAGCGGGACGCGGTGCGCTCGTCGTCGGGGAGCAGGGCGCGGGCGAGCTTGCGTTCGGCGGCGGTGGTGGCGTTCGGCGGGTACTGCACGCCGGTGACGGCCCGGGCCAGCACCCGGCGGACGTTGGTGTCCAGGACGGCGTGCCGCTGGCCGTACGCGAAGGACGCCACGGCGGCGGCCGTGTACTCGCCGATGCCGGGCAGCGCGAGGAGCTGGGCGTGGTCGGTGGGTACGTCCCCGCCGTGCCGTTCCGCTATGGCGACGGCGGCGCCGTGCAGGCGCAGCGCGCGGCGCGGGTAGCCGAGCCGGCCCCAGGCGCGGACGGCTTCGCCGGGGGCCTCCTTGGCCAGGTCGGCGGGGCGGGGCCAGCGGGACAGCCACTGCTCGTAGACGGGCAGGACGCGGTTCACCGGCGTCTGCTGGAGCATGAACTCACTGACCATCACGCCCCAGGGGCCGGCCTCGGGGCGCCGCCAGGGGAGATCGCGGGCGTTCTCGTCGAACCAGTCGATGACGGGGCTGTGCAGCGAGTCGTCTCCGACGGGGGAGCCGGAGAGGGCGTCGCCGGTGCTGTCGGGTGAGGGTTTCGTGGGCGCAGTCATGGCTTTCCGATCCTGCCATGCGGAGGGCGGCCGGGTGGGTAGGCGGCGGGTGCCGGTGCGTTGGGGGTCGCGGGCCGACGGGAAACAGCCCCGTACCTGACGATCGACAGGAGTGGGCCCCGGCCCCGCTTGCAGTGTCGCCCGAATGGAACGTTCTCGCAGATGACGGGCCGGTCCGCTGAGGGCCGTCCTGGTGCTGCCCGCGCTCACGGCCGACCTCATCGGGCTCCGGCAACAGCCGGCGCGACCGGCCGTGATCGGCGCCGCGATCGCCGTGGCGCGGCGGCGGCCCCTGACGGCCCTCGGCGTCCTCGCGCTGCTCGGGGTCGACCCGGCGCCGGAGTGGGTGGTGCTGACGGGGACGCTGCTGCTCGGCTGCGGCCGACGACCTCGCCTGCGCCCTTCCGGAGCGCGCCGCGCGAGCGGCGAACTCCCCGTCTCGGTCGACCACTTCAGGCTCTGCTTCGACAACTCGGGGCGGCTCGTCGCCAAGAACGTGATCCCGGCGGGCCGGCCTGCCTCAACACCCGTCCACAGATGCGGAGTTCCACGGTGATCCGCGTACTGCCCTCCGGCGACGTCGTGCGGACAGTGATGACACACAAGACAGCCGTGGCCAGAGGTGCAAGCGCCGCGATCGCGAACGTCCGGGGCGTGTCCCGTCCGGCCTCCGTCCTTGTCGCGGCCGCATGCCGTACCCACGTGCGGGTGGCACGGGCGAGGTCGGCGGTTTCCTGATAGAGGTCGGCGTTCCGAAATCCATGGTCACGGACCGTAGGCAGCGAGCCGATCCCGTCACACCCCGCGATCGACAGGTGTCACCCATGACGGAAGACAGGGGTGGCGCGGCCGTCGGTGAGCGGTTTCCGGGATGATGATCCGGAAAAGTTGCCGTCCGGGGCGGCGGGTGGCGCAGTTAACGCGCCGATCTCTCGTACAGTTTGCGCCGTGGGATCTCTGCGCAATCCGGTCGGTCCGCTTCCCTCCACCATCTACTGGCGACGGAGGGCCGTACTGCTGTCAGTGTGCGCCTTGTTGGCGCTACTGATCACCTGGGTGCTCACCTCGGGCGGCGGAGGCGGAAAGAACGACGCGGGCGGATCCGACGGCAAGAATCCCGCCCCCTCGACGATCACGCCGGGCCCCTCGGGCTCCGGTCCCGCGATCAGTCAGGCGCCGGGCGGACGCGACGAGTCGACGGCCGGCGGGGACTCCGGCGGATCGGGCTCCGGGGACGGTTCCGATGACGGGAGCGGCTCTGGCGACGGTACGGCCGACGGGGGCTCCGACGGGTCGGGTGGCTCCGGCAGCGGTTCCGCCGGTGGCGGCTCGGGCGGGAACGTCGGCGCGGGCGACACGGTGGCCGACGGCTCCTCGCTGCCCAACTGCGTGTCGGGCCAGATGAAGCTGAAGGTGAGCAGCCGCCACAACGCCTACGAGCCCGGCCAGACCCCCGCGCTGCTGCTGACCGCGACGAACTCCTCCACCTACGACTGCAAGGTCGATCTCGGCCCGAAGAACGCGGTGGTGACGGTCACTCAGGCAGGCTCCGAGGACGACTTCTGGTCCTCCGCCGACTGCCCCAAGGTCGCCGGCAGCCTGCGCTTCCGGGTCCCCGCCGGTGCGAGCATCACGTACACCGTGAAGTGGGACCGCAGGGCGAGCGCCCCGCAGTGCGCGACACCCGCCGCCGGGTCGGCCGAGGCGGGCACCTACCTGGTGGAAGCGACGACGCCCGGCTTCGGCACAGCACAGACGTCGTTCGTGCTGGAGAACGACTAGCGGACCGTACGGCCGCCGGGCGGTGCGGATGCCGGCGGCGCAGGGCGCCGGGCGGTGCAGGGTGCCGGCTGCCGGGCGCTGCAGATGCCGGCGACCCAGAGTGCCGGCGGTGCGTGCGCAGGCCGCCGGGCGGTGCGGATGCCGGTGTGGCCGCGCCGGTGAGGACGCGGCTCTCGGGTCGGCCGGCTAGACGTACCGTTCCAGGATCGAGCTCTCCGCCAGCCGCGACAGGCCCTCGCGGACGCTGCGTGCCCGGGCCTCGCCGACGCCGTCGACCGTCTGGAGGTCGTCCACGCTGGCGGCGAGCAGCTTCTGGAGGCCGCCGAAGTGCTCCACCAGGCGGTCGATGATCGCGCCGGGCAGCCTGGGCACCTTGGCCAGCAGACGGAAGCCGCGCGGAGAGACCGCCGAGTCCAGCGCCTCCGGAGAGCCGGTGTAGCCCAACGCCCGTGCCACCGTGGGCAGTTCGAGCAGCTCGGCGTGGGTGAGCGCGTCCAGTTCGTACAGCGCCTCGTCGACCGTGCGGGAGCGCTTGGCCGTCGGCTCGGGGACGTAGTCGCGCACCACGAGCTCGCGCTCGGGCTCCACGCCCGCGATCAACTCGTCCAGCTGGAGGGCGAGAAGACGGCCGTCGGTGCCCAGCTCCACCACGTACTCGGCGATCTCCGTCGCGATGCGCCGGACCATCTCCAGGCGCTGCGCCACCGCCGAGACGTCGCGGACCGTCACCAGGTCCTCGATCTCCAGCGCTGACAACGTTCCCGCGACCTCGTCCAGGCGGAGCTTGTAGCGCTCCAGGGTCGCGAGGGCCTGGTTGGCGCGGGACAGGATCGCCGCCGAGTCCTCCAGGACGCGGCGCTGGCCGTCGACGTAGAGCGCGATCAGCCGCATCGACTGGGAGACCGAGACGACCGGGAAGCCGACCTGCTTGCTGACCCGGTCCGCCGTGCGGTGCCGGGTTCCGGTCTCCTCCGTGGGGATCGTCGCGTCCGGCACGAACTGCACACCCGCGCGAAGGATCTTCGACAGGTCGGACGACAGGACGATGCCGCCGTCGAGCTTGCACAGCTCACGCAGTCGCGTAGCCGTGAACTCGACATCCAGGACGAATCCACCCGTGCTCATCGACTCGACGGTCTTGTCGAAGCCGAGCACGATGAGTCCGCCGGTGTTGCCGCGCAGGACGCGTTCGAGCCCGTCGCGCAAGGCGGTGCCGGGAGCCACCGCGCTCAGTGAGGCGCGCATCAGGCCATCGGCACCGGAACTCCCGCCGGACTTTCCGGGAGCTGCTGCCCGGTCGTTGGCTGCCACTGCACTCCTCCGGTCGCAGGTTACTGGCGCTCCCGTTTCGCACATTCGGTTCGTACGGACGGGCGAGACCAGGGCAAAGTCTACCGGCGGTCCTCCTCGTCCCGTGGGGCCTCTCGCCGACGCGAGCGCGGAAGCACCCGGAGCGCGTCTCCTATGTCGGCCACTTCCAGCACCTTCATGCCCGTCGGGATCTTGCCGGGGTCGCCCGGGACGAGGGCGTGCGTGAAGCCCAGGCGGTGCGCCTCGGCGAGCCTGCGCTGCACGCCCGTGACCCGTCTGACCTCGCCCGCGAGGCCCACCTCGCCGATCGCGACGAGGTTCTTGGGGAGAGGTGTGTCACTGGCCGCGGAGGCCAGCGCGAGGGCGACGGCGAGGTCGGCCGCGGGCTCCGAGAGCTTCACGCCGCCGACCGTCGCGGAGTAGATGTCCCGCTTGCCGAGCGCGCTGATCCGGCCGCGCTGCTCCAGCACGGCCAGCATCATCGACACGCGCGAGGTCTCCAGACCGGACGTCGTGCGGCGGGGCGAGGGGATCTGGGAGTCGACGGTGAGCGCCTGAACCTCGGCCACCAAGGGTCGGCGGCCCTCCAGGGTGACGGTCAGGCAGGTGCCGGGGACCGGTTCGGCGCGACGGGTCAGGAAGAGTCCGCTCGGGTCGGCGAGGCCCGTGATGCCCTCGTCGTGCAGTTCGAAGCAGCCGACCTCGTCGGTCGCGCCGTAGCGGTTCTTGACGCCCCGCACGAGCCGCAGGCGCGCGTGCCGGTCGCCCTCGAAGTGGAGGACCACGTCCACGAGGTGCTCCAGGAGGCGGGGTCCGGCGATGGCGCCGTCCTTGGTGACGTGGCCCACGAGGAGCGTGGACATGCCGCGCTCCTTGGAGGCCCGGATCAGGGCGCCGGCCACCTCCCGGACCTGGGCCATGCCGCCGGGCGCGCCGTCGATCTCGGGGGAGGCGACCGTCTGCACCGAGTCGAGGATGAGCAGGGACGGCTTCACCGCGTCCAAGTGGCCGAGCACGGCGGACAGATCGGTCTCGGCCGTGAGGTACAGATGGTCGTCGAGGGCGCCGATGCGGTCGGCCCGCAGCCGCACCTGGCTCGCCGACTCCTCACCGGTGACGTACAGCGTGCGGTGCTCGTCGCTCGCCGCCTTGGCCGCCACGTCCAGCAGCAGGGTGGACTTGCCGACGCCGGGCTCGCCCGCGAGGAGGACGACGGCCCCGGGCACCAGCCCGCCGCCGAGGACGCGGTCCAGCTCCGGCACGCCGGTGGAGCGCGCGGTCGCCTGCCGCCCGTCGATCTGCCCGATCGGCAGCGCGGACGACGTGACCCGGCCCGGCGCCGTCGTACGGACCGCGGGCGCGCCGTACTCCTCGACCGTCCCCCATGCCTGGCACTCGGGGCAGCGGCCGAGCCACTTGGCCGTCTGCCAGCCGCACTCGGTGCAGCGGTAGGACGGTCGGTCCTTCGTGGTCTTGGTACGGGCAGCCATGCGATGAACCGTAGCCGAGCCCACTGACAACGCCGTACGGCTGTGCACGAGGCGCCTCTTCGGCCTCTGTTCGGGGCGCCGCGGCGGCCTACTCGTCATGCACAAGCCATGGAATCCGGGGTTCCTGTACCCCTTTGAGGGATCGTTTCACCCGTATGGATTAAAACTGCTCAAGCAGGCAGAAGGCGCAACTCCGGGCCGCCTACGGTCCACCAATGATGAGCAGCACTCCGGACACCACGACCCGCACCACCGGCGCGCATCGGGCGCACCGGGAGGCGCGTGATCGTGCGGCGGCGCGCACATTGGCGCAGCGGCCGCCCGCGCGCTACGAGCCTTATCTGGACGGGCTGTTCACCTACTGCCTGTCCGTCCTGTGCGACCACGACACCGCGACCGCCGCCCTCGGCGACGTCCTCGCGCTCGCCGAGCGCCGCGGTCAGCGCGTGCCCGAGACCGCCGCCGACCGGCGCCCCTGGCTGTACGCGCTGGCCCGCTGGGCGTGTCTGCGCAAGCTGGCCGAGGTCAAGCAGAAACGTACGGGCAGCCATGCGGCGGGCCGGCACGGCGCGCATCGGCCGACCGGCGCACAGCCCGCCGGACAGCCGGTCACCGAGGAGATCCAGGAGCAGCGGCGCCGCGAACTCGCCCTGCTCGCCTGGCCGGAGGCCGCCGGCACCACCCCGGAGCAGCGCGAGGCCCTCGAACTCGCCGTCCGCCACCACCTCGCCGCGGGCGAGGTCGCCGCCGTCCTCGGCCTGGACCTGGCCGCCGCGCGCGAGCTGCTCGCCTCCGCCGCCTGCGAGGTGGAGCGCACCCGCGCGGCCCTCGCAGTCGTCGAGACCGGCGCCTGCCCGAGCGTGGCCCGGCTGACCGGCGACAACCAGGTCGTGCTCGGCACGGCCCTGCGCCGCGAACTCGTCCGGCACGTCGACGACTGCCCGCGCTGCCGCCGCACCGCCGAGCGCGCGATCCCCGGCCGGTGGCCCGGCGCGGCCGTCACCCCCGCCGAACTGCCCGTCCTTCAGGCGCCCCGCGCGGCCCTGCACATGGCCCTCGCGCACCACCCACGCGCGCGGGGCGCCGCCGTGCCGCGCTTCGACCGGCGCGGATTCCCCATGGACCCGAAGGACCGTGCCGCCCGCAGGGACCGGCTACGCGCGCGTGCCGTCACCACGACCGTCGTCGCCACCGTGGTCGCCGCCCCGGTCATCGCCCTGTGGGCCGCCTACCGGGGCACCCCGACCGGCGAGGGCGTCGAAGGCGGCGCGGCCAGCGCCAGCGAGGCGCACGACCCGGGCGCCCTCGAGGGAGACAGCGCGGGCGGCGGCTACGAGAACGCGGGCAACGCCAGCACCGCCCCCGGCGGCCGCTTCGGCGACCACCCCGGCTCGGACGTCCTCGTCGAGGTCGTCGGCGTCAGCGGCGCGAGCGCGGGGAACCTGGACGTGAGCGCCGACCACAGCGGCGACACCACTCTCGTCACCCTCACGGCGACGGGCAGCAAGCCCGTGCGCTGGTCGGCGAGCACCGGCGCGCACTGGCTGTACCTGAGCCGGTCGTCGGGAACGCTCGCGCCGGGCGAGTCGTTGACGATCAAGGTGTACGTCGACCAGCTGCGCGAGCCGGCCGGGTTCTGGAGCGCGCGGGTGGCGATCTCACCGGCCGGTGCCGTCGTCGCCATCGAGGGCTACGGCACCGCCCCGAGCCCCTCCGACCCCGGTCAGGGCCCCGGCCCCGACCCCCTGCCCAGCGACCCGACCGCCCCCGGGACGCCCAGCGACCCACCGCCCTCGTCCTCCGGGCCCGACCCGACGCCGACGACCCCGGATCCGACGCACCCGACCCCGGGCGACCCGACGCCGAGCGACCCGACCGATCCCGGGACGCCCAGCGAGCCCCCGCCCTCGTCGTCCGACCCGGCGCCGTCGGACCCGTCCGGTTCGTCCGACCCGACGAGCTCGACACCGCCGCCCGGCGGGAGCGGGGAGCCCGGCCCGTCGGGGCCGTAGGTCCTCTCGTGCGGCGCCGTGCGGGAGGCGGCCGTCGGTCAGCCGGCCGGGTCCGCCGGGTGCGGGGCCAGCAGGGGCAGCTGGGAAGCCAGCCGCTCCTCGCACAGCTCGACCAGACGGTCGTAGCCGGCCTTGCCCATCAGCTCCGTCAGCTCCGGCCCGTAGGACACGTACACCGGGTCGCCGGCGCCGTGCGCCGAGGTCGCCGACGTGCACCACCAGTGCAGGTCGTGGCCGCCCGGACCCCAGCCGCGGCGGTCGTACTCACCGATCGACACCTGCAGTACCCGGGTGTCGTCGGGCCGGTCGATCCAGTCGTAGGTCCGCCGGACCGGCAGCTGCCAGCAGACGTCCGGCTTGGTCTCCAGCGGCTCGCGGCCCTCCTTCAGGGCGAGGATGTGCAGCGAGCAGCCCGCGCCGCCCGCGAAGCCGGGGCGGTTCTGGAAGATGCACGAGCCGTTGAAGGGACGGGTCTGGCGGTCGCCGTCCTCGTCCTCCGAGATCCAACCGTGCTCCATGCCCTCGTCGTGGTGCTGCCAGATCTCCGGCGTGAGCCTCGCCACATGCTCCGCGACGCGCTTCTCGTCCTCCTCGTCCGAGAAATGAGCCCCCAGCGTGCAGCAGCCGTCGTCCGCGCGGCCCGCCTGGATGCCCTGGCAGCCACTGCCGAAGATGCAGTTCCAACGGGAGGTCAGCCATGTCAGATCGCAGCGGAAGACCTGCTCGTCGTCCGCCGGATCAGGGAACTCCACCCATGCGCGTGCGAAGTCGAGACCCTTCTCGTCCGACTCCGGGGAGCCCTTCTTCGGCTGCTTCGACTTCGTGGCCGCCTTCGCCTGCGAAGAACCCTTGCCGGTTTTGGACGTCTTGTCGTCCTTCGCCTTTTTCGTCTTTGGCACGGGACCAGGGTACGGCGTCCGTACCTGCGACTTCGAGGACGGAGGATCGCCCAGCTGGCAGTAGCGTTCCGTACATGAGACTCGGTGTCCTCGACGTGGGATCGAACACGGTGCATCTGCTGGTGGTGGATGCGCACCCCGGCGCACGCCCGCTGCCCGCGCACTCGCACAAGGCGGACCTGCGCCTGGCCCAACTCCTCGACGGCAGCGGAGCCATCGGTCCCGACGGGGTCGACCGGCTGATCGGGGTCGTCCACGAGGCGCTCCAGGCCGCCGAGGACAAGGGTGTCGAGGAAGTCCTGCCGTTCGCCACGTCCGCGGTGCGCGAGGCGAGCAACGCCGACGACGTACTCGCACGGGTGATGGACGAGACCGGGGTACGCCTCCAGGTCCTCACCGGTGCGGAGGAGGCACGGCTGACCTTCCTCGCCGCCCGGCGCTGGTTCGGCTGGTCGGCCGGAAAGCTGCTCGTGCTGGACATCGGCGGCGGCTCCCTGGAGATCGCGTACGGCATGGACGAGGAGCCGGACGCGGCGGTGTCGCTGCCGCTGGGTGCCGGACGGCTGACCGCCGGGTGGCTGCCGGGGGACCCGCCGGACCCCGAGGACATACGGGCACTGCGGCGGCACGCGCGCGCACAGATCGCTCGCACGGTCGGCGAAATCAGCCGCTTCGGAGCGCCGGACCACGTGGTCGCGACGTCCAAGACCTTCAAGCAGCTGGCCCGCATCGCCGGCGCCGCACGCTCCGCCGAGGGCCTGTACACCCAGCGCGAGCTGAAGCGGGAGTCCCTGGAGGCCTGGGTGCCGCGGCTGGCCGGGATGACCACGGCCCAGCGCGCGGAACTGCCGGGCGTCTCCGAGGGCCGCGCCGGACAGCTGCTCGCCGGGGCGCTGGTGGCCGAGGGCGCGATGGACCTGTTCGGCGTGGAGACGCTGGAGGTCTGCCCCTGGGCGCTGCGCGAGGGCGTGATCCTGCGGAAGCTGGACCAGATGACGGTGGGCTGACGGATGCGGTCGGCGACCTGGGCCGACCCGGGCGGGCGGGCCCGCGCAGCCGTAGAGCTGTGGAGCCGTGGGACCGTGAGGCGCTCGCGGCGGCTGTAGGGCTGTGGAGCCGTGGGACCGTGAGGCGCTCGCGGCGGCCGTAGAGCTCGCGGCCGTACCCGCGCGCCCGCGGCCGGCGGCGCCCCACGCCCCGCGCGTGAACCCCGCCACACCCCCCGCCCCGCGCCCGCGCTCCACCTGCCCCGCATCGGCCCAGTTCGCGCACCTGGCCGGTTGTCGGCCCTCCCCGCGGGCGTGCGGTCATCGGTTCCCCCGCGTTCCGTGCCGCCCCGTACTCTGTCCCTCGTGGCAGAACCAGTGGTGCGCATCCCGGATGCGAAGGTCGCTCTGTCGACGGCCTCCGTCTATCCGGAGTCGACGGCGACGGCCTTCGAGATCGCCGCGCGCCTCGGTTACGACGGTGTCGAGGTCATGGTGTGGACCGACCCCGTCAGCCAGGACATCGAGGCGCTGCACCGGCTCAGCGACTACCACCGGATCCCGATCCTCGCCGTCCACGCTCCTTGTCTGCTGATCACACAGCGCGTCTGGTCGACGGATCCCTGGACCAAGCTCCAGCGCGCCCGGGCCGCCGCCGAGAAGCTCGGGGCGGGCACGGTCGTGGTGCATCCGCCGTTCCGCTGGCAGCGCCAGTACGCGCGGGACTTCGTCGCCGGCATCTGGCGTATGGCGAACGAGACGGACGTACGGTTCGCCGTCGAGAACATGTACCCCTGGCGCTACCGCGACCGCGAGATGCTCGCCTACGCGCCCGACTGGGACGTCACCAAGGACGACTACCGCCACTTCACGATCGATCTCAGCCATACGGCGACCGCCCGCGCGGACGCCGTGCAGATGATCGACCGGATGGGGGACCGGCTCGGGCATGTGCACCTCGCGGACGGGCGGGGGTCCGCGAAGGACGAGCACCTGGTGCCCGGCCGCGGCAACCAGCCCTGCGCCGAGGTGCTGGAACGTCTCGCCCTGACCGGCTTCGACGGGCACGTCGTCATCGAGGTCAACACCCGCCGCGCGATGTCCGGCGCCGAACGCGAGGCCGACCTCGCCGAGGCCCTCGCCTTCACGCGGCTGCACCTGGCCTCCGCGGTGAAGGTGCCCCGGCCGTGACCGACACGGCGGGCGGGCGGGGCGGCGTCGGCTCCAGGCGCCGGGGCCGGCCCCCGCGCGCAGAGTCCGCCGACACCCGCGACCGGATCCTGGACGCCGCCCGCGAGGAGTTTTCCGAGCGCGGCTACGACAAGACCTCGGTTCGGGGCATCGCCAAGGCCGCCGGCGTGGACTCCGCGCTAGTGCACCACTACTTCGGCACCAAGGAGCAGGTCTTCGAGGCGGCCGTGGAGGTCGCCCTGGTGCCCGCTCTGGCGGTGCGGGACGAGGTGCTCGAAGTGCCCCTCGACGATGTCGGCGAGCGCCTGACCCGCTTCCTCTTCGGGCTCTGGGAGAACCCCGTGACCCGCAGGCCGCTGCTCGCGATCGTGCGCTCCGCGGTCAACAACGAGGCCGCGGCCACCGTCTTCCGCCGCCTGGTCTCGGCCCAGCTGCTGCGCCGCATCGCCGGCGAGATCGACGCCCCGGACGCGGAACTGCGCGCCGAGCTGGCCGCCGCGCAGCTGGTCGGGGTCGCGATGCTGCGCTACGTCATCAAGATCGAGCCGATCGCCTCCGCGGACCCGGAGCAGATCATCGCCCGCGTGGCGCCCGTCGTACAGGGGCACCTGACCGGCCCGTGACGGCCCGGCCGGCTAGCTGCGCCCAGCCGTACGCCACTGATTCCGCGAGACATGCGTCCCGTATTCCGGACACCCCGTCCCGACCTCTGGATGACGGGCGTACGCTCGTTAGCAGTCAGAAGTCTCTGATCGCAGTCCCTGCAGTCCTTGAAGGAGCGAGCGACGATGCCCGAGCTGAGGTCCCGCACAGTCACCCACGGCCGCAACATGGCGGGCGCCCGCGCCCTTATGCGCGCCTCCGGTGTACCCGGTGCGGACATCGGCCGGAAGCCGATCATCGCGGTGGCGAACTCCTTCACCGAGTTCGTGCCCGGCCACACCCACCTCCAGCCCGTCGGCCGGATCGTCAGCGAGGCGATCAGGGAGGCCGGCGGCATCCCGCGCGAGTTCAACACCATCGCGGTGGACGACGGCATCGCCATGGGCCACGGCGGCATGCTGTACTCCCTGCCGTCCCGCGACCTGATCGCGGACAGCGTGGAGTACATGGTCGAGGCGCACTGCGCCGACGCCCTGATCTGCATCTCCAACTGCGACAAGATCACCCCGGGCATGCTGAACGCCGCCCTGCGGCTCAACATCCCCACGGTCTTCGTCTCCGGCGGCCCGATGGAGTCCGGCCGCGCCACGCTGGTCGACGGCACGGTCCGCACCCTCGACCTGGTCGACGCGATCTCCGACGCCGTGAACGACAAGATCTCGGACGAGGACATCCTCCGTATCGAGGAGAACGCCTGTCCGACCTGCGGCTCCTGTTCCGGCATGTTCACCGCCAACTCGATGAACTGCCTGACCGAGGCCATCGGCCTGTCCCTGCCCGGCAACGGCTCGGTCCTCGCCACGCACACGGCCCGCAAGGCCCTGTACGAGGACGCGGCCCGCACGGTCATGGACATCACCCGCCGCTACTACGAGCAGGACGACGACACGGTCCTGCCGCGCAACGTCGCCACCTTCGCGGCGTTCGAGAACGCCATGGCCCTCGACATCGCCATGGGCGGCTCCACCAACACGATCCTGCACCTGCTGGCCGCCGCCCAGGAGGCCGGCGTCCCGTTCGGGCTTGAGCAGATCAACGAGGTCAGCCGCCGGGTGCCGTGCCTGGCGAAGGTCGCGCCCAACGTCGCCAAGGACCGCACCTACTACATGGAGGACGTGCACCGCGCCGGCGGCATCCCGGCCCTGCTGGGCGAGCTGCACCGGGCCGGCCTGCTCAACGAGGACGTCCACGCCGTCCACAGCCCGTCCCTGTCGGACTGGCTGAAGACCTGGGACGTGCGCGGCGGATCCCCCTCGCCGAAGGCCGTCGAGCTGTGGCACGCCGCCCCCGGCTGTGTCCGCTCCGCCGAGGCCTTCTCCCAGTCCGAGCGCTGGGAGGCGCTGGACGAGGACGCCGAGGGCGGCTGCATCCGCAGCGCCGAGCACGCCTACTCCAAGGACGGCGGCCTCGCGGTCCTCAAGGGCAACCTCGCCGTCGACGGCTGCGTCGTGAAGACCGCGGGCGTCGACGAGTCCATCTGGACCTTCGAGGGCCCGGCGGTCGTCTGCGAGTCGCAGGAGGAGGCCGTCGAGAAGATCCTCAACAAGCAGGTGACCGACGGCGATGTCGTCGTCATCCGCTACGAGGGCCCCAAGGGCGGCCCCGGCATGCAGGAGATGCTCTACCCGACGTCCTTCCTCAAGGGCCGCGGCCTCGGCAAGACCTGCGCCCTGATCACCGACGGCCGCTTCTCCGGCGGCACCTCGGGCCTGTCCATCGGCCACGCCTCCCCGGAGGCCGCGTCCGGCGGCACGATCGCCCTCGTCGAGAACGGTGACCGCATCCGCATCGACATCCCGAACCGCTCGATCGAGCTGCTCGTCGACGAGGCGGAACTCGCGCGCCGTGAGCAGGCGTTGGACGGGGTGTACGCCCCGAAGAACCGCGAGCGCAAGGTGTCGGCGGCCCTGCGGGCGTACGCCGCGATGGCGACGAGCGCGGACAAGGGCGCGGTGCGGGACGTGTCAAAGCTGGGCTGACGCCCGTAGCCCGGATCGTGAAGGGCCGTCTTCTCGGAGACGGCCCTTTCGGCTGTCAGCGGCGGAGCTTCACCGGGCGCCCGTGGCTCACTCCGTCACCACTGCGACGGATCGCGGGCGTCGACGCCGAAGACGGTGCCGTCGGGGGCGGCGGAGTAGACCCGGCCACCGGCGAGCACCGGCTCCGGCAGGTTGGCCGCCAACCGGTCCGAGTCGGAGCCGAGCCGGGGCGGTGTCTGGCCGAGCAGCTTGCCGGTGCGGGCGTCCACGGCGAGCAGCCGGCCGTCCGGAGCGCTGACGTACACGTGCCGCTCGTCGGCGACGGGCGACGACGTACGGATCACGGACGTCTCCAGGCTCCACAGCTGCTTGCGCGCCTTCATGTCGACGGCGACCAGCGAGCCGCCGTCGCTGACGACGTAGACGACATTCCCCCGCACCGTGCCGTGCGCCTGCTGCATCGCACGGGACAGCGACACGCGCTGCGACGTCCCGTCGGTGGGGGAGTAGCGGATCACGGCCCTGGTGTCGCTGTAGATCCCGTCGACGGGGAGCAGGAGGACGGACCCGTCCGAGGTGCCGGCCAGCTCCAGCGTCCCCTCAAGGCGGGCGTCCCAGCGCACGTCACCCGTGGCAGGGTCCACCGCCGTGACACGGGTGCTGGATCCATCGTCGGACGTGGTCGTCCTGTACGCCAGCGGATCCTTCGCGAAGGACACGAAGTACGGCCCCCTGTGCCCCGGCAGCGAACGGCTCCACTTCTTCTCGCCCGACGCCCCGTCCACACCGGTGACCGTGCCGTCGGCACCGGTGAGCAGCAGCATTCCGCCCGCGGCCGACAGTTCGCCGTACACGGGCCCGTCCTGCCGCCAGGCCGACTTGCCGGTGGCGGGGTCGAACGCCTCCAGGCGGCCGTCCGTCGGCGCCGACGCCGGGCGCACGAGGCCGCCCGCGACGACGGGCGCCGCGCTCGCGGCCGACGGGGCCACGGGCCGGCGCCACAGCAGCCGGGCGTTGCCCGGGTCGAGTGCGTAGAGAAGCCCGCTCTGCGCGCACAGCAGCTTTCCCGCGCCATATGTGCACTGCGGCGTGCCCTTGTCGGGGGCCGGTGTCGCCGTCCACCCGGCGAAACCGGCCGACGTGGTCCGCGCGTCCCCGCCCTTCGGCGCCGGGTCACCACCGCCGAGCAACTGCACCGACGCCAGCGTGGCGACCGCGGCGAGCGCGACGACTCCGGCTCCGAGGGCGAGCAGCCGACGGCGCCGGGGTCCACCGGACGCCCCTTCGGGCTTCCTCCCGGCATCGGACGGCGACTTGGCATCCGAGCCCGAGCCCGAACCGGCCCCCGCCCCCGCCCTCGCCCCTGCCTCCGGCTCCGCCTCCGCGGGGGACTTCGGCTTGCGTGTCCCGTCCGTGGCCCGCTGCGCCGGTATGAACGCCTGCGTGTCGTACGACGCCGCCACCGACCGCAGCTCGCGCATCATCTCGTCGGGCGTCGGCCGGTCCTCGGGCTCCTTGGCGAGGCAGCGCAGCACCAGCGGCGCGAGATTCGGCGGCAGCCCGGTCAGATCCGGCTCGTCATGAACGACCTGGTAGGCCACGACATACGGGCTGTCCGAGTCGAACGGCCCCCGTCCCGTCGCCGCGTGCACCAGCACCGACCCGAGCGCGAAGATGTCGGCGGCCGGCCCGACCTCCCGTGGCCGCCGGAACTGCTCCGGCGCCATGAACGGCGGCGTGCCGATCAACTTCCCCGTCTCGGTCCGCAGTTCGCTGTCCTTTGGCCGAGAGATGCCGAAGTCGATGACCTTCGGCCCGTCCTCGGCGAGCAGCACGTTGCTCGGCTTCAGATCCCGGTGCACCACGCCGACGCGGTGTATGTCGCGCAGCGCCTCGGCCAGCCCAGCCATCAGCCGCCGCACCTGCGCCGGCTCCATCGGACCATTCCGCTTCACATGATCGGAAAGGGTCGGGCCGGGGATGAACAGCGTTGCCATCCAGGGCCGTTCGGCCTCCGGATCGGCGTCCACGACAGGCGCGGTGAAGGCGCCGCTGACCTTGCGAGCGGCCCCCACCTCCTGCCGGAAACGCCCTCTGAACTCGGGATCCCTGGCGAACTCGGCATGCACGACCTTCACCGCGAGCTGCATGCCCGAGGTGCTCCGCGCCAGATGGACGACGCCCATGCCACCGGAGCCCAGACGTTCCTCCAGGCGGTAGTGACCGGCGTATTCGGGAAGTTCCGCTTCCGCGCCCGCTCCGGCGTTCTGCTGTGGCGCCATGGGACCACCCCCGTGCTGTTCGTCCGCGCGCGCGACGCACGGAGCCTAGTCGATTACTCGTACGAGACAGAGGCGGCTTGCTAGCCTCCCTGTTCCCAACACGCACATGTGTGCGTGGCGTGATTTAGGGGAATCAACGGGACCCCATGGCAGCCATGGGGATCAACGGGGGAGGAACGATCATGTCCGCAGATCGCGTCGAAGAAGCCGAAAGAGCCGAGGAAACCGGGGGTGTCGCGGCCGAGGGCGTAGCGACGCTGGCCGCCACGGCCAACGCCGTGCGCTACTACTCGGTCGCACCGGGCGTCCGCCTGAACGTCCGCCGGGGCCCCGGCACCGCCTACGGCATCGTCCGCATCCTGCCCGAGGGCGCCAGGATCCCGATCTACTGCCAGACACCGGGCACAAGCGTGTCCGGTCCGTACGGCACGTCGAACATCTGGGACAACATCGACGACGGCGAGTTCGTCGCGGACGCCTACGTCCAGACGGGCAGCGACGGCTACGTCCGTCCGCGCTGCTCCTGAGCCGGCCGGTCCCGGTGCGCCGGGACCCGTACGGAGCCCGCGGCCCCGCCGGAGCCATAATCGACTCGTGAGCGAGAAGAGCGAGAAGAACGGCACGCCGGCCACCCCCGCGGGCTCCTCGGGCCCCCGCCCCGAGCCCCTGCGCTTCTTCGGCACGACCTGGGTCGACCACGACCACGGCTACACCGCCCGCCGCATCGGGGCCGGCGCCGGGTCCCTCCTCGCCGCGGCAGTCTCCTGCCTGGTGCTGCGCTTCGCCTACGAGGGGATCGCGATCGCCGGCCCCGGCAGCTTCGTGACCGTCCTGGTCGTGGCGATGTTCGCGATCTGCAGCGCGCTCGCCTTCCGCCACACCTGGGAGGCCTTCACCAAACGCCCCGACCCCGACCGGCACGCCTCCCTGCGGGGCCTGCTCACCATCGGCTTCGTCGGCTCCCTCCTCGCCTATTTCTTCCGCTCCCTCATCGAGGCCCCCGGCGAGAAGCTCCACCGCGAGGAATACGAGAAGGCCCGCAAGCAACACGATTCCCGAACCACCCGCCGCACCGGCAACCCATCCAAGAAACGCCGCCGCGACTAGGGGCTGGTTTGGGGTGCGGGGGTGAGGCCGGAGTCCGATGTGGGGGACGCTGCGCTGGCAGACGCGGGGAATGAGCCGCCATTGGAGGAGGGGGCTTGCGCCGCCGCTAGACGCCGGTGCGTGTGCGGAGATGAGCGGCTGGGGCGTGTCGCGTAGACGGACGGCCAAGGCGTGTTGGTGGGCCGAGCGCCGGGCGTGTGCGCATACAGGGACAGCGGCGTTCGTGCTGCACGGACCTGGCCGGCGGTGATGCCCTCCCTGGTCGCCCTCACGGAACTACGTCCCCACCGGACCGCGCCCTGCCTGGCGAGGCACGCCGCCGAACCGTGCCCGCCCACCTGGCCGCGCAGTCCGGCCGAGTCACGCCGCCCCGACCCACCCCACCAAACTCGGTGCACACGACACCAACCAGCGCGCACCATGGCCGTATGACCGCCCCCTCCCACTCCGACCGCGCCAGTTCCTTCAACGCCGCCGCGGCCCAGTACGCCGCGAACCGGCCCTCCTACCCACCCGCCCTCTTCGATGCGATCGAACAACTCGCCGGCCGTCCCCTCGCCGGGGCGCGGGTCATCGACATCGGCGCGGGCACCGGCATCGCCACCGACCTCCTCCGCCGACGCGGCGCCGACGTCCTCGCCGTGGAACCCGGCGACGGCATGGCCGCCCAGTTCCGCAGCGCCCACCCGGACATACCGATCGTCCGCGGCAACGGCAACCACCTCCCCCTGGCCTCCGCCTCCGCCGACTTCCTCACCTACGCCCAGGCCTGGCACTGGACCGACCCCGCCCACTCGGTGCCGGAGGCCCTGCGCGTGCTGTGTCCTGGCGGCGCACTGGCCCTGTGGTGGAACACCACCCCGCTCGACATCGCCTGGCACGCCGACCAGGCGCGACGCATCGAGCGCAGCTTCGGCAACCACCCCGCCGTCGAACAGAACGGCAGCGGCGCCCGAGCCGCCCTGGGCGACCCGACCGGCAAGCTCGACTTCATCCGCCGCAAGGTGCGCTGGAGCCGCCGCGTCCCTGTCGACACCCACCTGGCCAACATCGGCAGCCACTCGATCTTCCTCGTCCACGGCACCGAGGCGAGCACCGCTTTCCTCGCCGAGGAAAGGCAGCTCCTCCTCAACGCCTTCCCCGACGGTGTCGTCGAAGAGACCTACGACGTCGACCTCCTCGTAGCCACCACCCCCTGACGCATCCCGCCACCCGCGTTCTACGCCCTGCCCGTCCTACGCCCCGAACCGGCGAGGGCGGGCGAACTCATGCCCGGCACCCCGGAGCACCTCGACACCCCAGAGCACCTCGGCAGCCCGGAGCACCTCGACACCCCAGAGCACCTCGGCAGCCCAGAGCACCTCGCCAGCCCAGAGCACCCCAGCACCCCGCGACTTCACGAATCCCAGGGGCACCCCCCGGGCTCCGCGCACCCCAACGCACACCTCCACACGCACCTCCACGCACCCCCTCCCCAAGCCCACCCCGGCGCTTGACGCCACACCCCCGTCGGAGCATTATTCATCGCATGATGAATTATTCGCCGGCCGACGCCGTCCGCTCCGACCCTCCCGACACCCCAGCCATCCGAGCCGAAGCCCTGAACGTCGTACGCGGCCCGCGCCAGGTACTCCGCGACCTCGCCTTCACTGTCCCGCGCGGCCAGATCACCGGCCTGCTCGGCCCCTCCGGCTGCGGCAAGACCACCCTCATGCGGTCGATCGTCGGCACCCAGGGCAAGGTCACCGGCACCCTCGACGTCCTCGGTCGCCCCGCCGGCCACTCCACCCTGCGCACCCGCATCGGCTACGTCACCCAAGCCCCCTCCGTCTACGACGACCTGACGATCCGCCAGAACCTCGACTACTTCGCGGCGATCCTCGACCCCGGCCACGCCGCCGCCGACCGGCGACACGAGAACGTCACCCGCGCCATCGCCGACGTCGACCTCACCAGCCACGCCGACGCCCTGGCCGGCAACCTCTCCGGCGGCCAGCGCAGCCGCGTCTCCCTCGCCGTCGCCCTCCTCGGCACCCCCGAACTCCTCGTCCTCGACGAACCCACGGTCGGTCTGGACCCGGTACTGCGCCGCGACCTGTGGAACCTCTTCCACGACATCGCCGCCGCCCGCGGCGCCACCCTCCTCATCTCCTCCCACGTCATGGACGAGGCCGAGCGCTGCCACCGCCTCCTCCTCATGCGCGAGGGCCAGATCCTCGCCGACGACACCCCCCAAGCCCTCCGCACCCGTACGGGATCCGAGACCGTCGAGGCGGCCTTCCTGCACCTGGTCGACGAGGCGGTCGCCGCTGCCGCCCGCGCGAAGGAGACCACGCGATGACCACGACGACGAGCACCACCGGCACACTCCGGCCCGTCCCCACCGGCGCCCTGAACCTCGCCCGCACCACCGCCACCGCCGCCCGGGTCCTGCGCCAGCTCCGCCACGACCCGCGCACCATCGCGCTGATGCTCCTCGTGCCCTGCGTGATGCTGTTCCTGCTGCGCTACGTCTTCGACGGCAGCCCGCGCACCTTCGACAACATCGGCGCCTCCCTCCTCGGGATCTTCCCGCTGATCACGATGTTCCTGGTCACCTCCATCGCCACGCTGCGCGAACGCACCTCGGGCACCCTCGAACGCCTCCTCGCCATGCCCCTCGGCAAGGGCGACCTGATCGCCGGCTACGCACTCGCCTTCGGCACGATCGCGATCATCCAGTCCGCCCTGGCGACCGGACTCGCCCTCTGGTTCCTCGGCCTGGACGTCACCGGCAGCCCCTGGCTGCTCCTGCTCGTGGCCCTGCTCGACGCCCTGCTCGGCACCGCACTCGGTCTCTTCGTCTCGGCCTTCGCGGCCTCCGAATTCCAGGCCGTCCAGTTCATGCCGGCCGTGATCTTCCCCCAGCTCCTCCTCTGCGGCCTGTTCACACCCCGCGACAACATGCATCCCGCCCTGGAGGCCATCTCCAACGTCCTCCCCATGTCCTATGCGGTCGACGGCATGAACGAAGTGCTCAAGCACACCGACATGACCGCCAACTTCGTCCGCGACGCCCTGATCGTGGCGGGCTGCGCACTGCTGGTCCTGGGCCTGGGAGCGGCGACCCTGCGACGCAGGACGGCATGACCCCCGAGGGGCCGGGCCCGGCGTCGCCCGGACCGTCCGCCCACCGGACACGTCACCGCCAAAGGCGGCGCCCGGTGCGAGGATGAATCCGGACGACGCAACCCCCGGAGGACATCCCAGCCATGACTCAGAAAGTCGCAGTCCTCGGCACCGGCAAGATCGGCGAAGCCCTGCTCAGCGGAATGATCCGCGGCGGCTGGGCCCCGGCCGACATCCTGGTGACGGCCCGCCGCGCGGAACGAGCCGAAGAACTCCGCACCCGCCACGGAGTCACGCCGGTCACCAACGCGGAAGCCGCCAAGACCGCCGACACCCTGATCCTCACCGTCAAACCGCAGGACATGGGCACCCTCCTCGACGAGCTCGCCCCGCACATCCCCTCCGACCGCCTGGTCATCAGCGGAGCTGCCGGCATCCCCACCTCCTTCTTCGAGTCCCGCCTCGCCGCGGGCACCCCGGTCGTCCGCGTCATGACGAACACCCCCGCCCTCGTCGACGAGGCCATGTCCGTCATCTCCGCCGGCAGCCACGCCAGCGAGGCCGACCTCGCGCACACGGAGGAGATCTTCGGCTCCGTCGGCAAGACGCTCCGCGTCCCCGAGTCCCAGCAGGACGCCTGCACCGCCCTCTCCGGCTCCGGCCCGGCGTACTTCTTCTACCTGGTCGAAGCCATGACGGACGCCGGCATCCTCCTCGGATTGCCCAGGGACAAGGCGCACGACCTGATCGTCCAGTCCGCGATCGGCGCCGCGACGATGCTCCGCGACAGCGGCGAACACCCCGTCAAGCTCCGCGAGAACGTCACGTCCCCCGCCGGCACCACCATCAACGCCATCCGCGAACTCGAGAACCACGGCGTACGAGCCGCCCTCATCGCCGCCCTCGAAGCCGCCCGCGACCGCAGCCGCGAGCTCGCCTCCGGCAGCAGCAACAAGTGACGCCCCGCCGCCCCCTGCCCAGGGGGCGGCACAGCGCACCCCTCTATACGGTCACCCCGGTATCGGCGGTCGCGGGCACAGCCGCCGGCAGGAGTCCGATCGCCCGATACGCGGCATCCACGGTCGGCCGAGCCATCGCCCGCGCGCGCTCCGCACCATCCCGCAGCACCCCCTCCACATAACCAGGATCCGTGCACAGCTCCCTGTGCTTGTCCTGTACGGGCTTGAGGACCCCGATCACGGCCTCGGCGGTGTCGTTCTTCAAGGATCCGTACGATTCATATACACCGCTCAGCTCCGATGGGTTCCCACCCGTGCACGCCGCGAGGATCTCCAGCAGATTTGCCAGACCCGGCTGCGCCTCCCGGTCGTACACGACCTCCCGCCCGCTGTCGGTCACGGCCCGCATGACCTTCCGCCGCACCACGTCCGGCTCGTCCAGCAGATAGACGATCCCCGGCCCGGAGTCATCGCTCTTGCCCATCTTCGACACCGGATCCTGCAAGTTCATGACCCGAGCCGCGACCTGCGGCGAAGTGGCCCGAGGCACCACGAACGTATGTCCGTACCGGTCGTTGAACCGCGCCGCGAGATCCCGCGCGAGCTCCACATGTTGCGTCTGGTCGTCCCCGACCGGCACCTCGTCGGTCCCGTAAGCCAGGATGTCCGCCGCCATCAGCACGGGATACGTCAGCAGCGACAGCCGCACACTCCCGCCCCGCACCCGCTCCCGCGCCGCCTTCTCCTTGTACTGGATCATCCGCCTCATCTCGCCGTCCGTGGCCACGCACTCCAGGACGTACGACAGCCGCGCGTGCTCATCCACATGACTCTGTACGAAGACGGTGCACAGCTCCGGATCCAGCCCCGACGCCAGCAACAACGTCGCCGCCTGCCGACTGAGCCTGCGCACCCGCGCTGGATCGTGATCCACGGTCAGCGCGTGCAGATCGACGATGCAGAACAGCGCGTCGGCCTGGTGCTGATCGAGGGTCGCCCACCGCCGCATGGCCCCCAGGTAGTTCCCCAGCGTCAGATGCCCGGTCGGCTTGACCCCACTGAAGACTCGCGTCATCTCTTCTCCACCTCCTGGTCGAGACCGCCGTCCCCGGCCGGCCGACCCTCTGGAGGGAGATACGAAAACGGCCGCCGAGGCGGCGGCCGTTGAGTGCGTACGTGAGCGCGGCCGCCGTCAGGCGGCCCACCACAGCTGGGTACACGTACGCGTAGTCATGCGCCCCACACTACGCCCCCGGGGTGCCACGCGGAGTGAAGTTGACACGCCCAGACCCGGTACGTAGTGTTCTCCGAGTTGTCCGACGTGAGCGCCGACTCCGGTCGGTCCCCGGACAGCCACTCCGCAAGTACCAACCACTACTCGACGACAGCCGATCTGTCTGCCGTCGTTTCATTGGTATGCGTATTTAAGGAATGAGGAATCCGCGCCCGACAGGGTGCAGCCCCCGATTAGCTCGGGAGCGAGGAATCCGCTAAAGTCTCACTCGTCGGAACGGCCCAACGGCCGGGAAGACAAGCCCCGCTGACTGGGAGTCAGACCCGAAAGGATCTGATAAAGTCGGAACCGCCGGAAAGGGAAACGCGAAAGCGAGAACCTGGAAAGCGCCGAGGAAATCGGATCGGAAAGATCTGATAGAGTCGGAAACGCAAGACCGAAGGGAAAAGCCCGGAGGAAAGCCCGAGAGGGTGAGTACAAAGGAAGCGTCCGTTCCTTGAGAACTCAACAGCGTGCCAAAAATCAACGCCAGATATGTTGATACCCCGTCTCCGACCGTCAGGTTGGGGCGAGGTTCCTTTGAAATAACACAGCGAGGACGCTGTGAACCGGGAGATTATTCCTCTCCTGGTTCCGCTCTCGTGTGTGTGCACCGGATTACCGGTAAACATTCACGGAGAGTTTGATCCTGGCTCAGGACGAACGCTGGCGGCGTGCTTAACACATGCAAGTCGAACGATGAACCACTTCGGTGGGGATTAGTGGCGAACGGGTGAGTAACACGTGGGCAATCTGCCCTTCACTCTGGGACAAGCCCTGGAAACGGGGTCTAATACCGGATAACACTCCTGTCCTCCTGGACGGGGGTTAAAAGCTCCGGCGGTGAAGGATGAGCCCGCGGCCTATCAGCTTGTTGGTGAGGTAATGGCTCACCAAGGCGACGACGGGTAGCCGGCCTGAGAGGGCGACCGGCCACACTGGGACTGAGACACGGCCCAGACTCCTACGGGAGGCAGCAGTGGGGAATATTGCACAATGGGCGAAAGCCTGATGCAGCGACGCCGCGTGAGGGATGACGGCCTTCGGGTTGTAAACCTCTTTCAGCAGGGAAGAAGCGAAAGTGACGGTACCTGCAGAAGAAGCGCCGGCTAACTACGTGCCAGCAGCCGCGGTAATACGTAGGGCGCAAGCGTTGTCCGGAATTATTGGGCGTAAAGAGCTCGTAGGCGGCTTGTCACGTCGGGTGTGAAAGCCCGGGGCTTAACCCCGGGTCTGCATTCGATACGGGCTAGCTAGAGTGTGGTAGGGGAGATCGGAATTCCTGGTGTAGCGGTGAAATGCGCAGATATCAGGAGGAACACCGGTGGCGAAGGCGGATCTCTGGGCCATTACTGACGCTGAGGAGCGAAAGCGTGGGGAGCGAACAGGATTAGATACCCTGGTAGTCCACGCCGTAAACGGTGGGAACTAGGTGTTGGCGACATTCCACGTCGTCGGTGCCGCAGCTAACGCATTAAGTTCCCCGCCTGGGGAGTACGGCCGCAAGGCTAAAACTCAAAGGAATTGACGGGGGCCCGCACAAGCAGCGGAGCATGTGGCTTAATTCGACGCAACGCGAAGAACCTTACCAAGGCTTGACATACACCGGAAACGTCTGGAGACAGGCGCCCCCTTGTGGTCGGTGTACAGGTGGTGCATGGCTGTCGTCAGCTCGTGTCGTGAGATGTTGGGTTAAGTCCCGCAACGAGCGCAACCCTTGTTCTGTGTTGCCAGCATGCCCTTCGGGGTGATGGGGACTCACAGGAGACCGCCGGGGTCAACTCGGAGGAAGGTGGGGACGACGTCAAGTCATCATGCCCCTTATGTCTTGGGCTGCACACGTGCTACAATGGCAGGTACAATGAGCTGCGATACCGTGAGGTGGAGCGAATCTCAAAAAGCCTGTCTCAGTTCGGATTGGGGTCTGCAACTCGACCCCATGAAGTCGGAGTTGCTAGTAATCGCAGATCAGCATTGCTGCGGTGAATACGTTCCCGGGCCTTGTACACACCGCCCGTCACGTCACGAAAGTCGGTAACACCCGAAGCCGGTGGCCCAACCCCTTGTGGGAGGGAGCTGTCGAAGGTGGGACTGGCGATTGGGACGAAGTCGTAACAAGGTAGCCGTACCGGAAGGTGCGGCTGGATCACCTCCTTTCTAAGGAGCATCTAGGCCGCCAAGCTTGCTTGGTGGTCCAGAGCCACTACGTCGGCAAACGATCGACGGTGGTCAGCTCATGGGTGGAACGTTGATTATTCGGCCGATCTTCTGGGTCGGAGGCTTGCCAGTACTGCTCTTCGGAGCGTGGAACGCATGATCTCCGGACAGGGTCCGGCCGGGCACGCTGTTGGGTGTCTGAAGGTACGGCCGGTCAGGCTGCCTTCAGGTGCTGGCCCCAGTGAACTCGTGCTTCGGTGCGGGGTGATGGGTGGCTGGTCGTTGTTTGAGAACTGCACAGTGGACGCGAGCATCTGTGGCCAAGTTTTTAAGGGCGCACGGTGGATGCCTTGGCACCAGGAACCGATGAAGGACGTGGGAGGCCACGATAGTCCCCGGGGAGTCGTCAACCAGGCTTTGATCCGGGGGTTTCCGAATGGGGAAACCCGGCAGTCGTCATGGGCTGTCACCCTTGTCTGAACACATAGGGCAAGTGGAGGGAACGCGGGGAAGTGAAACATCTCAGTACCCGCAGGAAGAGAAAACAACCGTGATTCCGGGAGTAGTGGCGAGCGAAACTGGATGAGGCCAAACCGTATACGTGTGAGACCCGGCAGGGGTTGCGTATGCGGGGTTGTGGGATCTCTCTTTTACAGTCTGCCGGCTGTGAGACGAGTCAGAAACCGTTGATGTAGGCGAAGGACATGCGAAAGGTCCGGCGTAGAGGGTAAGACCCCCGTAGTCGAAACGTCAGCGGCTCGTTTGAGAGACACCCAAGTAGCACGGGGCCCGAGAAATCCCGTGTGAATCTGGCGGGACCACCCGCTAAGCCTAAATATTCCCTGGTGACCGATAGCGGATAGTACCGTGAGGGAATGGTGAAAAGTACCCCGGGAGGGGAGTGAAATAGTACCTGAAACCGTGTGCCTACAAGCCGTGGGAGCGTCGGACGTCAAGTTTACTTGATGTCTCGTGACTGCGTGCCTTTTGAAGAATGAGCCTGCGAGTTTGCGGTGTGTTGCGAGGTTAACCCGTGTGGGGAAGCCGTAGCGAAAGCGAGTCCGAATAGGGCGGTTTAGTAGCGCGCTCAAGACCCGAAGCGGAGTGATCTAGCCATGGGCAGGTTGAAGCGGAGGTAAGACTTCGTGGAGGACCGAACCCACCAGGGTTGAAAACCTGGGGGATGACCTGTGGTTAGGGGTGAAAGGCCAATCAAACTCCGTGATAGCTGGTTCTCCCCGAAATGCATTTAGGTGCAGCGTCGTGTGTTTCTTGCCGGAGGTAGAGCACTGGATAGGCGATGGGCCCTACCGGGTTACTGACCTTAGCCAAACTCCGAATGCCGGTAAGTGAGAGCGCGGCAGTGAGACTGTGGGGGATAAGCTCCATGGTCGAGAGGGAAACAGCCCAGAGCATCGACTAAGGCCCCTAAGCGTACGCTAAGTGGGAAAGGATGTGGAGTCGCAGAGACAACCAGGAGGTTGGCTTAGAAGCAGCCACCCTTGAAAGAGTGCGTAATAGCTCACTGGTCTAGTGATTCCGCGCCGACAATGTAGCGGGGCTCAAGCGTACCGCCGAAGTCGTGTCATTCATACAACAGGGCCAACGCCCGTATGGATGGGTAGGGGAGCGTCGTGTGCCGGGTGAAGCCGCGCCGGAAGGCAGTGGTGGACGGTTCACGAGTGAGAATGCAGGCATGAGTAGCGATTCACACGTGAGAAACGTGTGCGCCGATTGACTAAGGGTTCCTGGGTCAAGCTGATCTGCCCAGGGTAAGTCGGGACCTAAGGCGAGGCCGACAGGCGTAGTCGATGGATAACCGGTTGATATTCCGGTACCCGCTGTGAAGCGTCAAACATCGAATCCAGTGATGCTAAGCCCGTGAAGCCGCCGGCTGAGTCTTCGGACGAGGTCGGAGTGGTGGAGCCGGTGACCCGAGCTGGTAGTAGGTGAGTGATGGGGTGACGCAGGAAGGTAGTCCATCCCGGGCGGTGGTTGTCCCGGGGTAAGGGTGTAGCCCGAGTGGTAGGCAAATCCGCCACTCATACAGGGTGAGACCTGATGCCGAGCCGATTGTGGTGAAGTGGATGATCCTATGCTGTCGAGAAAAGCCTCTAGCGAGTTTCATGGCGGCCCGTACCCTAAACCGACTCAGGTGGTCAGGTAGAGAATACCGAGGCGTTCGGGTGAACTATGGTTAAGGAACTCGGCAAAATGCCCCCGTAACTTCGGGAGAAGGGGGGCCACGTCTGGTGAGGAGACTTGCTCTCCGAGCTGGGGGTGGCCGCAGAGACCAGCGAGAAGCGACTGTTTACTAAAAACACAGGTCCGTGCGAAGCCGTAAGGCGATGTATACGGACTGACGCCTGCCCGGTGCTGGAACGTTAAGGGGACCGGTTAGCTCAGATTCGTCTGGGCGAAGCTGAGAACTTAAGCGCCAGTAAACGGCGGTGGTAACTATAACCATCCTAAGGTAGCGAAATTCCTTGTCGGGTAAGTTCCGACCTGCACGAATGGCGTAACGACTTCTCGACTGTCTCAACCATAGGCCCGGTGAAATTGCACTACGAGTAAAGATGCTCGTTTCGCGCAGCAGGACGGAAAGACCCCGGGACCTTTACTACAGTTTGATATTGGTGTTCGGTTCGGCTTGTGTAGGATAGCTGGGAGACTGTGAACTCTGGACGCCAGTTCAGGGGGAGTCGTCGTTGAAATACCAGTCTGGTCGTGCTGGATGTCTAACCTGGGTCCGTGATCCGGATCAGGGACAGTGTCTGATGGGTAGTTTAACTGGGGCGGTTGCCTCCTAAAGAGTAACGGAGGCGCCCAAAGGTTCCCTCAGCCTGGTTGGCAATCAGGTGTTGAGTGTAAGTGCACAAGGGAGCTTGACTGTGAGACCGACGGGTCGAGCAGGGACGAAAGTCGGGACTAGTGATCCGGCGGTGGCTTGTGGAAGCGCCGTCGCTCAACGGATAAAAGGTACCCCGGGGATAACAGGCTGATCTTCCCCAAGAGTCCATATCGACGGGATGGTTTGGCACCTCGATGTCGGCTCGTCGCATCCTGGGGCTGGAGTCGGTCCCAAGGGTTGGGCTGTTCGCCCATTAAAGCGGTACGCGAGCTGGGTTTAGAACGTCGTGAGACAGTTCGGTCCCTATCCGCTGCGCGCGCAGGAATATTGAGAAGGGCTGTCCCTAGTACGAGAGGACCGGGACGGACGAACCTCTGGTGTGCCAGTTGTTCTGCCAAGGGCATGGCTGGTTGGCTACGTTCGGGAGGGATAACCGCTGAAAGCATCTAAGCGGGAAGCCTGCTTCGAGATGAGTATTCCCACCCACTTGATGGGGTAAGGCTCCCAGTAGACGACTGGGTTGATAGGCCGGATCTGGAAGCACGGTAACGTGTGGAGGTGACCGGTACTAATAGGCCGAGGGCTTGTCCTCAGTTGCTCGCGTCCACTGTGTTGGTTCTGAAACCACGAACAGCCCCGTATGGCCACATGCGGTGCGGCTGACAGTTTCATAGTGTTTCGGTGGTTATAGCGTGAGGGAAACGCCCGGTTACATTCCGAACCCGGAAGCTAAGCCTTACAGCGCCGATGGTACTGCAGGGGGGACCCTGTGGGAGAGTAGGACGCCGCCGAACAAATTTTAGGAAAGGCCCACGCCGTATGGCGTGGGCCTTTCTGCGTTTAAGCTCAAACCTATGCGCTATGACCTGGTGATCTTCGACAATGACGGCGTGCTCGTCGACAGCGAGCCCATTTCCAATCGGCTTCTCGCCGCGTACCTCACGGAACTGGGGCACCCGACGTCGTACGAGGACTCCATTCGGGACTACATGGGCTCGGCGATGCACAGGATTCACGACCTGGTGCTGGAGCGGACCGGGGAGCGGCTGCCCGAGGACTTTGACGACGTGTTCCATGCGAGGGTGTTCGCCGCGTTCGAGCGGGAGTTGAAGGCCGTGCCCGGTGCGGTGGACGTGCTGGAGAAGCTCGGCGCGGACGGGGTGCCGTACTGTGTCGCGTCCTCCGGGAGCCATGAGCGGATTCGGGTGGGGCATCGGACGACGGGGCTCGACCGGTACTTCGACGAGGGACGGGTCTTCAGCTCGCAGGATGTGGGTCGGGGGAAGCCGGCGCCGGATCTGTTCCTGCACGCCGCCGAGCGGATGGGGGTCGCGCCGGCGCGGTGTCTCGTCGTCGAGGACAGTCCGCTGGGGGTGCGGGCGGCCGTAGCGGCAGGGATGGACGTCTATGGGTTCACCGCCATGACTCCGGCCGCGAGGCTGGCCGGGGCGACGCAACTCTTCTCCGACATGCGCGAGTTGGCTGACCTGCTCGTGTGATACGAGGCGGTGGCGCGGGGCTGACATTTGTCATGCAGAGGGCTGGACGATCGTTTCTACCGGGGACCCTGTGCCGGACGCGAAGCTGAGGGCATGACGAACACGGGGACCACCAAGGGAAACAGCACCAACCGTCGCAGCGTGCTGCGGAACTTCGCGCCGCTGCTCATCGATGTCGCGGTGCCCATCGGGGCGTACTACCTCCTGAAGAACGGTTTTGGGACGAGCACCCTGATGGCGCTGGCGCTGAGCAGCATCGTGCCGGCCGTGCGGACCGGGTGGGGCGTGCTGAAGTCACGTGAGGTGAACGGGATGGCGGCGCTCATCCTGTTCGTGAACGTCGTGTCGCTGCTGTTGAGCTTCGTGGCCGGGGACCCGCGGCTGATGATCGCCAAGGACAGTGCCGTCAGCAGCACCATCGGCATCGGGATCATCGTCTCCGTGGTGCTGGGCAAGCCGATGATGACCGCCGGTATGAAGCCCTGGGTGGTGAAGGGGGACGCCGGTCGGGAGGCCGCCTGGGCTCGGCTGCACGCCGGGTCGGCGCGGTTCCGGCGGGCCGAGCGGATGTTCTCGCTGGTGTGGGGTGTCGTACTGCTCTCGGAGTGTGTGGTGAGGGTCGTGGGGGCGTACACCCTGCCGGTGGACACGATGGTGTGGGCCGGCAATGTGATCATGGTCGTCGCGATGGCTCTGGGTTTCGTGGTCGGCGGTGCGCTGGGTGCCGGTCCGATGGCTGCCATGGTCGTCGCGGAGGCCAAGTCGGAGGCGGGGGAGGGGCGTCGGGCCGGTGAGGTCGCCGGGGCCCGTGAGCTCGTCCGCGCCGAGCTGGCGCCCGCCGATCTCGCGCCCGCCAAGTAAAGCTGAGGGAAATTCATCTTTGGCTGGATCTACCCACCGGTACAACGGGGCTCTACGCTCGCCGCCATGACTGATGTGCTGCGGCGCGGTAGGGCCTCGTTGGCGTTGAGCTTCTTCGCTCAGGGTGTTGCCTTTGCCCTGCTGGTGACGCGTATTCCGGCCATCCAGGACCGGTACGGCGTCTCCGACGCGTTGCTGCCGGCCTTCCTTGCGGCCGTGCCGATCCTCGCCGGTGTCGGCAGTGTCGCCACCGAGCGGCTGGTGAAGCGAATACCGCCCAGCCGGGTGCTGCGCTGGTCCCAGCCCGTCGTGCTGCTGGCGCTGCTCGGGGTCGGCGCGGGGGAGCGGATGGTCGAGCTGGGCGTGGCGCTGGCCGCGTTCGGGCTGGCCGTTGGGGCGTTGGACGCCTCGATGAACATGCTCGGGGTGAGCCTCCAGCGGGCGTACGGGCGCAGCATCATGCTGAGCTTCCACGCGGCGTACAGCCTGGGCGGGATCGTCGGGGCCTCGCTGGCGTGGGTGGGGGCGCACTGGGATCTGGCGCTGTTCGTGTCGTATCTGCCGGTCGTGGTGGTGCTGTTGCCGGTCGCGTTGGTGGGGAGCCGGTGGTACGTCGACGGGGGCGGCGGGGACGAGGTCGTGCCGGAGGCCGCGGGTGAGCGTGGGCCCGTCGTGTTCAAGGTGCTGTTGCCGCTGTGTCTGGTGATGACGTTCGCGTACATCGGGGACTCGACGGTCTCCAACTGGAGCGCGAAGTACCTCCAGGACGTGCTGGGCAGTTCGGAGCAACTGGCGACCGTGCCGTACAACGTCTACATGGTGACCACGCTGGTGGGGCGGGCCATCGGGGACTTCGGGGTGCGGCGGTTCGGGGCCGTCGTGGTCGTGCGGGGCGGGGCGCTGGTGGCGGCGGCCGGGTTCGCGGTGGTGGCTTCGGCGCCGGGGGCCTGGGTCGGGATGCTGGGGTTCACGCTGGTCGGGGTGGGGTTGTGCGTGCTGGTGCCGCAGACCTTCGCGGCGGCCGGGCGGCTGTTCCCGGGGGCTTCGGATGTGGCCGTCGCGCGACTCAATGTCTTCAACTACGTGGGCTTTTTGATCGGGTCGCCGTTGGTGGGGGCGCTGGGCGACGCGTGGAGCTATCGCGGGGCGATGCTCGTGCCGATGGTGTTGGTGCTGGTGACGCTCGGGTACGCCCGTTCGTTCGCCGCTCAACCGGACCGATACGGTGACGGGCATGAGCGGCCGCGCACAGCTGATGTGGGACGAGGCAGTAACGGGCTATGACTTCGGTCAGCAGCATCCGATGGATCCGGTCCGGCTTGCCCTGACCCGGAGGCTCGTCGATGCCTTCGGGCTCGACCGGGAGGTGGAGGTCGTCGCGGCCAAGCCCGCCGGGGAGTCGACGCTGCGGCTGGTCCACCGCGAGGACTACATCGAGGCCGTGAAGGCGGCGTCGGTCGAGCCGGGGGCGGCTGACATGTCGTACGGGCTCGGGACGTTGGACGATCCCGCGTTCGCCGGGATGCACGACGTGTCGGCGCTGATCGCCGGGCAGTCGGTGGGGGCGGCGGAGGCGGTGTGGCGCGGGGAGGCGCTGCACGCGGTGAACTTCGCGGGCGGGTTGCATCACGCGATGCCGGGCGGCGCCTCGGGCTTCTGCATCTACAACGACGCCTCGCTGGCCATCGCGCGGCTCCTGGAACTGGGGGCCGAGCGGGTCGCGTACGTCGACGTCGACGTGCACCACGGTGACGGGGTCCAGGCCGCGTTCTGGGACGACCCCCGGGTACTGACGATCTCGCTGCACGAGCACCCCCGCACCCTGTTCCCGCAGACCGGGTGGCCCGAGGAGACCGGGGCGCCGGGCGCGGAGGGCGCGGCGGTGAACGTGGCTCTGCCGGCCGGTACCGGGGACGCCGGGTGGGTGCGGGCGTTCCATTCCGTGGTGCCGGAGCTGCTGGCCGAGTTCCGGCCGCAGGTGCTGGTGACGCAGCACGGTGCCGACACCCACTTCGAGGACCCGCTGGCGCATCTGGCGGTGTCGCTGGATGCGCAGCGGGCCGTGCAGGTGGCGTGTCACGACCTGGCGCACGAGTACGCCGACGGCAGGTGGGTCGCCCTGGGCGGTGGCGGATACGCCGTGGTGGAGGTCGTGCCGCGGTCCTGGACGCACCTCGTGGCCATCGCCGCGGGCCGGCCGGTCGAGCCGGAGGCGATGATCCCGGAGAGCTGGCGGCAGGAGGTCTTCGCGCGCACGCGGCAGCTGGCGCCGATGCGGATGACCGACGGCCGGTGGCCGGTGTCCTGGGCGGACTGGGAGTCGGGGTACGACCCCGGGGACCGCCTGGATCAGGCTGTACTGGCGGCCCGACGGGCGGTGTTCCCGCTGCGGGGCCTGCTGCCGTAGCGGCGCCCGCTTGGCGGTGACACCGGCGGGGTGAGGAGCTGAGCCGGCGCTCGACGTGTGCGGCGTCCGGTGCGCGGGTGACGCCGGCCAACTGGGCTTCGCCGCAGCCGTGTTGTGCGATCAGGGGTCTCTTCCGGCCATTGCGGGTGGTTTTGGGCTCGCTCGGCGGCCGCTGTCACAGTGTCGTTACGCCAACTGTGCGTTGTTTCCCCGTTCCGTCGGCATTCGTCCGTTCCGTCGGTCACGATCGCTGACGTGTTGAGTACCGGTGCCCTGCGCGCCCATCTTCTAGCTGCGCGGCTTGCCGGGCCCGTGGCCACTTCCCGTGAGGAGAGTCTGCGGAGTTACCGGCTCTTCGCGGCCCGCGATCCTCGGGTGCTGCTCGGGCTCGATCCCGAGGGGGTCTGGGGGCAGCGCGAGCTGATTGCGCTGATGGCGGAGAAGTGTGGGGTTTCGGCCGATCCGCATCATATTTCTGGCCAGGATGTGATCGATCCGGAGCTGACTCTGACCGCTCTGGATGCTTTTGCGGAACGCCTCGCGGCAGTCGCCCAGCGCAGAGCGCCTGTCCTGCTCGGCACCGGGCACCCCCATCGACTGCTCGGCTTCTACGCCGCCTTGGCGGACGCGTTATCGGCGGCGGGATGTGCCGTTCTCACCCCTGCGCATGGCCACAGTGTCGACATAACGACCCGGTTCGGACTACGCACGTACAACCTTGCCTACGTACGAGGAGTCGCGCTGGTGCGGGAACCCGGCGCCTCTCGCCCCGGTTGTGAGCCCGGCGCACACACGCATTCACCCCTCCCGGTTCGCACGGCCCTGGCGGCCGCCGCGGAGGCCGGCGGCCCCATGCCGGAGCTGGTGATCGGGGACCACGGCTGGGTCTGCGGGGCAGGTCAGCTGGGGTTTGAGGCCATTGGTCCGGCCGATACGAATGACCCCGCGCTCTTTGTGGGGCAGGCGGAGGGGTCCGTGTCCGTCGTCGTTCCACTTGATGACGCTGTGCGGTCTGATTACTACCGACCGCTTACCCGCTACGTACTCAATCGAGCGTGTCTGTCACAGTAAGGCGCCGATGCCATCCCCTCTTCCCCACTCGCATCACCCGCCCCTACATTGGGGAGTGAGCACGCAACGACGAAGAGTCACCGGAAGGGGAAGCCGGTGGCCGTCGAGTGCGGAAGGTTCAGGTGTGTCATGGCTGCAGCTGGCGAGAGGCCTCTGAACGAGGTTCAGTTCCTTACCGTGGCGGAAGTCGCCTCGGTGATGCGAGTGTCGAAGATGACCGTGTACCGGCTGGTGCACAGCGGTCATCTGCCCGCGATCCGGGTGGGGCGGTCGTTCCGCGTCCCGGAGCAAGCGGTTCACGAATACCTCCGCGAGAGCTACGTGGGGGTGGAAACCGCCTGACGGCAGAGGGCGGGAGGGGATCCTCAGGGCACTTCGGGATTCCCCCTCGCCTCCTCGATTACGACCTCAGCGCTCGGACGGGTAGGCTAGCCCCTCGTAGGTCGTGTGGGCCCATGGCGCCCAAACACCGAGTGATGAGAAGTGAGCGAGGGTAGTCGTGGGCTCTGTTATCAAGAAGCGGCGCAAGCGGATGGCCAAGAAGAAGCACCGCAAGCTGCTCAAGCGCACGCGCGTTCAGCGTCGCAACAAGAAGTGAGCGACGCTGCGAAAGCAGCGTGATTGTGGCCCCCCACCGCACCGGTGGGGGGCCACACGCGTATCGGGGGCGATGTGCGAAGGGCCGAACTCTGTGCGTATGCCTGGACAAAGGACTGACCCGTCCGGTGGTATGCGGAGAATTATCGTCACTTCGTGCATTGGGCGGTCATCACAGCGCAACATCGACCCGCTAAGTTGGCCGCACACGGGGAACTCGGCAGGGGTACGAGTGCTGGAAGGAAGGCGCTGATCTTGGGCAAGGTCGTGCTCGTGACCGGAGTGGCCCGTCAACTGGGGGGCCGTTTCGTACGACGGATCCAGCGTGATCCCCAGGTGGACCGGGTGGTGGCCGTGGACGCCGTCCCGCCCGAGCACCATCTGGGCGGAGCCGACTTCATCCAGGCCGACATCCGGCAGCCCACCATCGCGCGGGTGCTGGCGGAGAGCGGCGCCGACACCGTCGTCCACATGGACGTGACCGGGACCGCGCTGGGCAGCGGCAGCCGGACCACGGTCAAGGAGACCAACGTCATCGGGACCATGCAGCTGCTCGGCGCCTGCCAGAAGTCCCCCACCGTCAAGCGCCTCGTGGTGAAGTCCAGTACGAACGTCTACGGGTCCGCGCCCCGCGACCCGGCCGTCTTCACCGAGACGACCCCGCCCAAGTCCCTGCCCAGCGGCGGCTTCGCCAAGGACGCCGTCGAGGTCGAGGGTTATGTGCGCGGGTTCGCGCGGCGGCGGCCGGACGTCGCCGTGTGCGTGCTGCGGTTCGCCAACATCCTCGGCCCCTCCGCGGACACTCCGCTCGCCTCGTACTTCTCGCTGCCGGTGCTGCCGACCGTGTTCGGCTACGACCCGCGGCTCCAGTTCGTCCACGAGGACGACGTGATCGAGGTGCTGCGCATCGCCTCGCACGAGCCGGAGCGGGGCACGCTCAACAGCGGCACCTTCAACATCGCCGGTGACGGCGTCCTGCTGCTCTCGCAGTGCTCCCGGCGGCTGGGCCGGCCCACCGTGCCGCTCCTGCTCCCCGCGGTCACCTGGGCGGGCTCCCTGGTGCGTACGCTGGGCATGTCGGACTTCTCGCCGGAGCAGATCCGGTTGCTCACCCACGGCCGGGTGGTGTCCACGGACCAGATGCGAGAGACACTCGGATTCAAGCCGAAGTACACGACGGCGGAGACCTTCGCGGAGTTCGCACGCGGCCGCGGACCGGGTCTGCTGCCGCCGGAGGCCCTCGCGGGGGCCGTCGACCGGATCGCCGCGCTGCCCCTGCCGGGCGGCGGCCACCTCCCGACGCAGAGCGCCAACTGAGGAGCGCATCAACGATGGCGGACGCCAAGGTCATTCCGTTCGACGACGACCGGTCCCGCGGGAGCGCCGTTCAGCGGCCGTCGCGGCGCCGGAGCGCGGGGAGCCGGCGCAAGAGCGGTGAATCCGCGCTGGTACGCGAGGTCCAGCCTCTCCCGGGACGGTCCATCGCGCAGGATGATGTTCCTGTGACACGCGAGGAAGAGCCTGCGCCGACGAGGCCCCAGGACGACGGCGGCCTGGAGCGGCGTATCGCGAGCGGCCTGGCCTTTCTGCGCCGCCGCCTCACCGGGGACTACGAGGTCGACGACTTCGGGTACGACGAGGAGCTCACCGACCAGGTCCTGATGTCCCTGCTGCGCCCGGTGTACGAGAAGTACTTCCGGGTCGAGGTGAAGGGCGTCGAGAACATCCCGGCCGAGGGCGGCGCGCTGATCGTCGCCAACCACTCGGGCACGGTGCCGCTGGACGGCCTGATGATGCAGGTCGCCGTGCACGACCACCACCCCGCGGGCCGGCACCTGCGGCTGCTCGCGGCGGACCTGGTCTTCGTCCTGCCGGTGGTCAACGAACTCGCACGCAAGCTGGGCCACACCCTGGCCTGCGCGGAGGACGCCGAGCGGCTGCTCGGGAAGGGGGAGTTGGTCGGGGTGATGCCGGAGGGCTTCAAGGGCATCGGCAAGCCCTTCGGCGAGCGCTACAAGCTGCAGCGCTTCGGCCGCGGCGGCTTCGTCTCCACGGCCCTGCGCAAGCGCACGCCGATCATCCCGTGCTCGATCGTCGGGGCCGAGGAGATCTACCCGATGATCGGCAACGCGAAGACGCTGGCCCGGCTCCTGGGCTTCCCGTACTTCCCGCTGACGCCGACCTTCCCGTGGCTCGGCCCGCTCGGCGCGGTCCCGCTGCCGACGAAGTGGACGATCCAGTTCGGCGAGCCGATCCCCACGGACGGCTACCCGCCGGAGGCCGCCGAGGACCCGATGCTGATGTTCAACCTGACCGACCAGGTCAGAGAACAGATCCAGCACACGCTGTACAAGCTGCTTGTGCAGCGGAGGTCGGTCTTCTTCTGAGGCGGCCCTGAGTCTCCCGCTGTCGGGCGGAGAAACGGTTGTACGACGATGGGGGCGCCCTCTGTGTGAGGGGCGCCCCCATCGTCGTGTCGGCGATTTCGCGGTGGCCTAGTTCGCGTCCTCGCCCTCGATGCCCAGGCCGGGCAGGAGGCCCGGGAGCAGGGGTGGGAGGGTGACGGCGGGCTCGGTGGTGGGCGTCGGTGTGGAGGACGACGAACCCGAGCTGCCGGTGTCCTTCGGCGGGTCGAGGAGGCCGCCGGTGTTTCCGCCGAGCAGGCCCTCGCCCTCGCTGCCGGAGCTGTCCGCCGAGTTGCTCGGACGGCTGGAGCGATGGCCGTCGGAGGAGCCGCTGCCGCCGGCGCTGGGCCGGGCCGACCGGTCGGAGCCGGACGTACCGGTGGAGGCCGATCCGGAACCGCCGTGCCGCTTGCCCTCGCCGCTCCGGGCCGGCTGCTCCGGCAGGAGGGACTCCAGCGGGGCGACCTCTTCGTCTATGGCGTCGAACACCGATGACACCTGGTCGCCGACGTCCCCGAGCTGGACGGGCAGCCGCTCGCGGAGGCTGCCCCACACCGCGCGGTGCGAGCGGGAGAAGGCGGACAGGGCCTGGATGGGGCCCAGCGAGTCGGGGTCGCGCTCATAGGCCTCGCGCAGCAGCCGGTGGCCCTCGGAGGCGTCGTGCCGCATGCCGTACAGAGCGCGGCGGATCTCCGCCATCGACTCGTGGTCGAGCTGTCCGCCACGGTCGCGCTCCATCAGCCGCCGGGCCTCGCTCAGCCGGGTGGACGCCTGGTCGAGGTAGCTGCGCCCGCGCTCGTCCTCGCCGTCGGCCAGGACATTGAGCTTGAAGTCCTCGATGCCGCGCTTGAGGCCGTACAGCGAGTCGCCCGGCAGGGCGTCGGAGCTCGCGGCGGCCACCCCGCCGAAGGCTCCGGCGGCGACGCCGACACTGAGCCCGCCGGCGGTGAGGCCCTTGGCGAGACGTGAGCGCGGCCGCAGTTTGCCCAGTGGGGAAGCCCGGTGCGCCCCTCGTCCCCGTTCCGAACGCTGCCCGGGCAGGGCCGGGCCTGCCTCGGTGCCCGTGGTGCCCTCCCGGAGCATTGCCTCCATGGCGGCCACGAGCTGTGCCCGCTGGACGACCTTCACCTCAGGGTCGAGCTCGGGCTTTGGCAGCTCGCCGAGACCCTCGGTGAGGGTCAGAAGGCGACCCTGCTCGGTGTGTTCCGCAGCAGCGTCCGCCGGTGCCGTTCCATCGGGCTGCTCGGGCTGTTCGGCCGCCGAACCCCGGTCGGTCAGCTCGTCCAGGGCCTGGGCGAAGGCGTTCGCCCGCCGGTGTGCCGATACGTTCGCGATCACTGGCGGCACCTCCTCTCGTGATGACGGTCGACTCCCCAGGGGGTCCTGAGGGTTGCACGCCCTGACCACTTGCACACGATCGAGTGATCGAAGTCGGCCAGGGAGTGACCACAGGGAGCCTGCATCCCGCACAACGAGCGGCTTGGCACTTGGGTTACGGACTGCGGATGAACGGACCGCGAAGTCAACAGACTTTCACCGAGGGTGAGTTGAAGGTTGCGGAGAGTGCTGGATCGGTACCGGTGAAACGCTCAGCGCGCGTCGTCCGGCAGCAGTCGGGCCAGGGTGCGGACGGCCCGGTACTGGAGAGTCTTGATGGCGCCCTCGTTCTTGCCCATGACCCGGGCCGTCTCGGCGACGGACAGGCCCTGGAGGAAGCGGAGGGTGACGCACTCCTGCTGCTGGGGGTTGAGCCGCCGTACGGCTTCCAGGAGGGCGGCGTTGGAGAGGGACTCCAGGACGGAGTCCTCGGGGGAGCGCTCGACCTCGTTGGCGTCGAGCATCTCGCCGGTGGTCACCTCCAGCCGGAAGCGGCTGGACTTGAAGTGGTCGGCGACCAGGTTGCGGGCGATGGTGACGAGCCAGGCGCCGAAGTCCCGGCCCTGCCAGGTGAAGGTGCCGATGCGTCGCAGGGCCCGCAGAAAGGTCTCACTGGTGAGGTCCTCGGCGGTGGCCTTCCCGCCGACGCGGTAGTAGATGTAGCGGTAGACGGTGTCGCTGTACTGGTCGTAGAGCCGGCCGAACGCGTCGGCCTCGCCGGCCTGCGCGCGTTCGACGAGATCCATCATTCGAGCGCTGTCGCTGTCCGCGGCGGGCCGGCGCGCGGTCGTCGCGCCGGTCGAGCGCCCCCGTCTGCCGACTGCGGCGCCGCCGTCGGCGAGCGCGTAGCACGGGCCTACGGGTGCGGCGGTTACGGCGAGGGCGGGGACGGCGTACGCGGTGGGGACGAAGCCGCGCAACAGGTCCAGGACCGTTGCGCGCAGCGTAGCCAGGCCCGAGGCGTCAACCCCGACGTGTGGGTACACGGGACTCCCAGAGGCAGAGCTTCCATCACGTGCAGTACGGAACCATTCACCCGTCGTAGCGACGGAGAGGTACCGGTTTGCGTCTGAGGAGAATAACGCTTCGTGCAGGCACTGCTACGCCCAGTTGCTCAAATCACCGATTGCGTCTCTTCTGTAACCGATTGACGCCCGATCAAGTGCCGCAGAGTGACCGTTTGTTGATCGATTACGTCCGTGTTGGGGCTGACTCCAGGGCGTGTTGTGGCCGTGTGCAGCCAAGGGGACTGGACAGGGAGTCACGGGGGTATGGGGTGCCGATTGGCCGGTCGGCTCGGGCGTGGCCCGTCGTGCGAAAGCACGACGAGGCCGCCGCGGGCAGATCCGGCGGCGGCCTCGGTCAGGCGGATTCAGTGGCGGTGCGGGCGCATTCAGCGGCGGCGGCGGTGCAGGGCGATCGCCGCTGCCGTGCCGCCGGCGACGGCGCCGACGCCGGCGGCGGCCGGGATGCCGACCTTGGCCGCCTTCCGGCCGGTGCGGTAGTCACGCAGGCGCCAGTCCAGGCGGCGGGCGTGTTTGCGGAGCTTGGTGTCCGGGTTGATGGCGTAGGGGTGGCCGACCAGGGAGAGCATCGGGATGTCGTTGTGCGAGTCGCTGTACGCCGCGCAGCGGGCGAGGTCCAGGCCCTCCGCCAAGGCCAGCGCGCGTACCGCCTCCGCCTTCGCCGGGCCGTGCAGCGGCTCGCCCACCAGCTTGCCGGTGTAGACGCCGTCCACTGATTCGGCCACCGTGCCCAGGGCGCCGGTCAGGCCCAGACGGCGGGCGATCACAGTGGCGATCTCCACCGGGGCCGCCGTGACGAGCCACACCTTCTGGCCCGCGTCCAGGTGGGCCTGTGCGAGGGCCCGGGTGCCCGGCCAGATGCGCTCGGCCATGTACTCGTCGTAGATCTCCTCGCCGATCGACTGGAGCTCGGCGACGCGGTGGCCCTTGACGATCGACAGCGCCGAGTCGCGGGCCTCCTGCATGTGTTCCGGATCCTCGACGCCTGCGAGCCTGAACCAGGCCTGCTGCCAGGCGAACTTCGCGAGGTCGCGGGTCTCGAAGAACTTCCGCTTGTACAGGCCCCGACCGAAGTGGAAGAGGGCGGCGCCTTGCATCACGGTGTTGTCCAGGTCGAAGAAGGCCGCGGCCTCCTCGTCACCGAGCACCGGGAACTCCGGCTCGGCCTCCGAGGACTCCGAGACCTCTGTCGCCTCCTGCGAGGACTTGCGCGCGGCCTCCGCCGAAGCCTCGCCAGCCAACACGCTCCGCGCCGTGGCGGAGCGCCTACGGGGAGTGAGCCATCCAAGAGCGGCCATGACCGTGAGCATAGCCAGTTTGTTCGGTGCTTCCGGAGTCGAGAGGTTTGAAGGCTGTGAACTCTCCGCGACCGCGCAGTTAAACGGCGTGGTCGGGCGACGGCCGGTCATCCGGGCTCCGGCGCGCGAGAATGGCTGACATGAGCCCCCTCTTCCGTCGCGCCACGGCCAAGTCCCCCGGGGACCGGCTGGTCACCCTCATCGGCAAACCCGACTGCCATCTGTGTGATGACGCACAGAGCGTCGTCGAGAGGATCTGCGGCGAGCTGGGGGTTCCCTGGGAGTGGAAGGACATCACCCAGGACGCCCAACTCCACGACCAGTACTGGGAACAGATCCCCGTCGTCCTCGTCGACGGAGCCCAGCACACCTTCTGGCGCGTGAACGAGGATCGCCTCCGCAAAGCACTGACCGGGTAGTCCAAAGTCCTCGGGAAACGGCTTAGGATCGACGGCGACTTGGTCTCGGGGGCGGGGATCGTTGAGGAGAGTGTGCGGTTTTGCCCTCAAGAGTTGAGGAACGGTGGTGCGTGTGCGCCGGTTCCACACCAGTGCGCCGGGCGTGCGTGAGCCCGGTCACGTTGGGCGGGCAAATCGGACACCATCTTTGTGCACGCGTTCACAAAGACATAGCCTGCATTCGACGGGGCGGTCTAGGTACATGTGACCGCCTGCCCCCACGCTCTACCCGCAGGAGCACCGTGGCAACTGGCCGAACTCACCGACCGGCGACCCGCAGCCGAGGGATTCCCGAGGCCACCGTCGCCCGGCTTCCGCTGTACCTCCGAGCCCTGACCGCACTGTCGGAACGCTCGGTACCCACGGTCTCCTCCGAGGAGCTCGCGGCCGCGGCGGGGGTCAACTCCGCCAAGCTGCGCAAGGACTTCTCGTACCTCGGGTCGTACGGAACGCGCGGTGTCGGCTACGACGTCGAGTATCTCGTCTACCAGATCTCCCGCGAACTCGGGCTGACCCAGGACTGGCCGGTTGTCATCGTCGGCATCGGTAACCTCGGCGCCGCCCTCGCCAACTACGGCGGATTCGCCTCCCGCGGCTTCCGGGTCGCCGCGCTCATCGACGCCGACCCGGCCATGGCCGGCAAGCCCGTCGCCGGGATCCCGGTGCAGCACTCCGACAGCCTGGAGAAGATCATCCAGGAGAACGGCGTGTCGATCGGTGTCATCGCCACTCCCGCCGGTGCCGCCCAGCCGGTCTGCGACCGCCTCGTGGCCGCCGGTGTGACCTCCATCCTGAACTTCGCGCCGACCGTGCTCACCGTCCCGGACGGTGTCGACGTGCGCAAGGTCGACCTCTCCATCGAGCTGCAGATCCTCGCCTTCCACGAGCAGCGCAAGGCGGGCGAGGAGGCCCACACCGACGGCGCGGGACCGGCCGCCGCCACCCGTGAGGGGTCCGACGACTCCGCCGATCAGGGGCCCGACGGGGACGTACCCGCCGTGATGCCGGCATGAGTCTCCTCGTCGTGGGGCTGAGCCACCGCAGCGCCCCGGTCAGCGTGCTGGAGCGGGCCGCGCTGGGCACGGACGCCCAGATCAAGCTGCTTCAGGACACGGTCGCCGCCGAGCCCGCCACCGAGGCCGCGGTGCTCGCCACCTGCAACCGCATCGAGCTGTACGCCGACGTGGACAAGTTCCACGCCGGTGTCGCCGAGCTGTCCACGCTGCTCGCCCAGCACAGCGGGGTGGGCCTCGACGAGCTCACGCCGTACCTCTACGTCCACTACGAGGACCGGGCCGTCCACCACCTCTTCTCGGTGGCCTGCGGGCTCGACTCCATGGTCGTCGGCGAGGGCCAGATCCTCGGGCAGATCAAGGACTCCCTCGCCAAGGCGCAGGAACTGCACAGCGCCGGACGCCTGCTGAACGACCTCTTTCAGCAGGCCCTGCGGGTCGGCAAGCGCGCCCACTCCGAGACCGGCATCGACCGCGCCGGCCAGTCCCTGGTCACCTTCGGCCTGGAGCAGCTGGCCGAGGGCACGGACGTCACAGAGTGGGCCCGCGGCAAGAAGGCCCTGGTCATCGGCGCCGGTTCGATGTCCTCGCTGGCCGCGGCGACGCTCGCGCGGGCCGGGGTCGCGGAGATCGTCATCGCCAACCGGACGCAGGACCGCGCCGAGCGGCTCGTGGAGATCCTGACCGACGGCACGGACGTGCCCGCCCGCGCGGTACCGATGGAGTCGGTGCCGGTCGAGCTGACACGTGCCGACGTCGCCGTTTCCTGTACCGGCGCGACCGGCCTCGTCCTCGCGGCCGAGGAGGTCGCCGCCGCGGTGGAGGGCCGTACCGGTCGTCCGGTCGCCTTCGACGGGGCCGGGAGCGGCGGTCGTACGGCCGACCGGGCGCCCGCGCCCAGGGCGAACGCAGACAGCGCCGACGTACGGCAGACCCCGCTGCCGCCCACCAGCGTCGGCACCGACGAGAACTGCCCGCTGGACGTCGCCGCCGTGCAGGGAGGTTTCTCCGTGCTCGGCGAGGCCGCCGTCGCAGGGATGGACGCGGCCACCCTGGAGCAGCACGCAGCGTGGGCCGCGGGCAGCGCCGTCGACCGGCGGGAGGCCGCCCGGCGCAGCCCCGAGGCCGACGCCGAGCTGATCACCGCGCTCGCCGCGACCGCGGCCACCGTCGGCCGCATCCCCGAGCGCCGCAAGCCCGAACCCGTGATCGAGGTGCCCCGGCCCACGCCGGCGCTGTCCCTGCTCGACCTCGCCATGCCCCGCGACATCGACGCGGCCGTGCACCGGCTGACCGGCGTGCGTCTGGTGGACATCGAGTCGCTGGCGGAAGCCTCCGCCGACGCCCCGATGGCGGCCGACGTCGACCAGGTCCGCCGGATCGTCTCCGACGAGGTCGCCGCCTTCGGCGCCGCGCTGCGGGCCGCGCACATCACGCCCACCGTCGTCGCGCTGCGCGCGATGGCCGCCGATGTCGTGGCGAACGAGATCGCCCGGCTGGAGGGCCGTCTGCCCGGCCTCGACGACAAGCACCGCGGTGAGATCACGCAGACCGTGCGGCGCGTGGTCGACAAGCTGCTGCACGCCCCGACCGTGCGGGTCAAGCAGCTCGCGGCCGAGCCCGGCGGCGCCGGGTACGCGGACGCCCTGCGGACCCTGTTCGACCTCGATCAGGAGACGGTGGCCTCCGTCTCCCGCGCCGAGGACAGCACCGAGAAGAACCGAGGCCCACGATGACTCAGCAGGCACTACGGCTCGGCACCAGGCGCAGCAAGCTCGCCATGGCCCAGTCCGGGCAGGTCGCGGACGCCGTACGCCGGGTGACCGGACGGCCCGTCGAACTCGTCGAGATCACCACGTACGGCGATGTCTCGCGCGAGGCCCTCGCACAGATCGGCGGCACCGGCGTGTTCGTCACCGCCCTGCGGGACGCGCTCGTCAGGGGCGAGGTCGACTTCGCGGTGCACTCCCTGAAGGACCTGCCGACCACGCAGCCCGAGGAACTGGCCCTGGCGGCCGTCCCCGAGCGCGAGGACCCGCGTGACGTGATAGTCGCCCGGGACGCCCTCAAGCTCACCGACCTGCCGCGCGGCGCGCGCATCGGTACGGGCTCGCCGCGCCGGATGGCCCAGCTGAACGCGTACGCGCGCAGCCACGGGCTGGACTTCGAGACGGTCGCGATCCGCGGCAACGTCGACACCCGGATCCGGTACGTGCGCGACGGCGAGCTGGACGCGGTCGTGCTGGCCGCGGCCGGCCTGAATCGCATCGGCCGCAGCGAAGAAGTGACCGACTTCCTGTCGGTCGACACGGTTTTGCCCGCCCCCGGCCAGGGGGCACTGGCGATCGAGTGCACCGCGGACAACGCGGACCTCGTCGCCGCGCTCGGCGAGCTCGACGACCCGTTCACACGGGTCGCCGTGAGCGCCGAGCGATCACTGCTCGCCGCCCTGGAGGCCGGCTGCTCCGCCCCTGTGGGCGCGCTGGCCGACCTTTTGGCCGACGGGCAGATTGTCAAGGAAATGCGCCTGCGTGGCGTCGTCGGCACGACCGACGGTTCGCGCATGGTGCAGCTGTCCACCACCGGTCCCGTGCCCGAGACGCACGACCAAGCGCTGGCGCTCGGTCGCGAACTCGCTACCGAGATGCTTGCCCAGGGCGCGGCCGGTCTGATGGGGGAGCGAGCACAGTGAGCCCCACCACCCTTCCCGCCGGCCTTGAACACGGGCACGTCACCTTCCTCGGTGCCGGACCCGGGGATCCGGGGCTGCTGACTCTGCGCGCCGTCGAGGCACTGGCGAACGCGGACGTACTGGTCGCCGAGCACGAGGTGCTCGACGTCGTACGCGTGCACGCCAGAGCCGGCATCGCCGAAGTGCACACGGACACGGGTCCCGATGCGGACGCCGTGCCGGGCACAGGCACGCCTCAACTAGCGGTTGTTGACGGCGCGTCAACGACCGCTGGGCTACCCGCGGTGCGGGATGCCGCACATCTTGTCATGGAGGCCGCGCGCGGCGGCAGGCGGGTCGTGCGTGCGGTGTCCGGGGATCCCGGGCTCGACACGTACGCCACCAACGAGATGCTCGCGTGCGCCGCGGCCGGTGTGCCGTTCGAGGTCGTACCGGGTGTCGCCGCGGCCGTGGGCGTCCCCGCCTACGCCGGCGTCCCGCTGCGTGACGCGCAGGGCGCGGACGTGCGGATCGTCGACGCGCGCACCGCGTCCGACCGTTGCTGGACCGAGGTCGGCGCGTCGGACGGGACCGTGGTCGTGTCGACGACGCTGGACTCCGTGGGTGCGGCCGCCGGTGAACTGGTGTCGGCGGGACGCAAGCCCGATACGCCGCTGACGGTCACCGTCGCCGGCACGACGACCCGGCAGCGGACCTGGACCGCGACGCTGGGCACCATCGCCCAGACGCTGAAGCAGGCCAAGGTGCTGCCCTCGCCGGAGGGCGGCCGGCCGGTGATAGCCGTGGTCGGTGAGCGTTCCGCCGCAGCACAGCGCGACCAGTTGTCGTGGTTCGAGTCCAAGCCGCTCTTCGGGTGGCGGGTGCTCGTGCCGCGTACGAAGGAGCAGGCGGCTTCGCTCTCCGACCAGCTCCGGTCGTACGGGGCCGTGCCGCACGAGGTGCCGACGATCGCCGTCGAACCGCCGCGCACGCCCCAGCAGATGGAGCGGGCCGTCAAGGGGCTCGTGACCGGACGGTACGAGTGGATCGCCTTCACCTCGGTGAACGCGGTCAAGGCCGTGCGGGAGAAGTTCGAGGAGTACGGGCTCGACGCCCGTGCGTTCGCCGGGATCAAGGTCGCGGCGGTGGGGGAGCAGACCGCGAAGGCGCTCATCGCCTTCGGCGTGAAGCCGGACCTGGTGCCGAGCGGTGAGCAGTCGGCCGCGGGGCTGCTGGAGGACTGGCCGCCGTACGACCCGGTCTTCGACCCGATCGACCGCGTGTTCCTGCCGCGGGCCGACATCGCCACGGAGACCCTGGTGGCCGGGCTCATCGAGCTCGGCTGGGAGGTCGACGACGTCACGGCCTACCGGACCGTGCGGGCCTCGCCGCCGCCGGCGGAGACCCGGGAGGCGATCAAGGGGGGTGGCTTCGACGCCGTTCTCTTCACCTCGTCGTCCACGGTGCGCAACCTCGTGGGGATCGCCGGCAAGCCGCACAACGTGACCGTGATCGCCTGTATCGGTCCCGCCACCGCGAAGACCGCCGAGGAGCACGGGCTGCGGGTGGACGTGATGGCTCCGGAGCCGTCCGTGCACAGGCTGGCCGAGGCGCTGGCGGACTTCGGGCTGCGGCGGCGTGCCGCGGCGCTGGAGGCCGGCGACCCGGTGACACGGCCGAGCGAGCGCAGGCCCGGGGCTCGGCGCAGGCGGTCGACCACCTAGGCAGGGGAGTCGCGGCGGGGGCGCGGGCCATGAGGCTCGGCGCCCCCGCCGACGCATGTCACGGTGAAGTCAGGCGCCGGACGCCACCGTGTGGCCGAAGCTGAGCAGGTTGGACGGGTCGTAGGTCGACTTGTCCTTGCACAGGCGGTCGTAGACCTCGGGGGTCCAGGCCCGGGCCCGGTCGGCGTCGTCGCCCGGGGTGCCGTGGATGTTGACCATGGTGTGCCCCGTCCCGTAGGGGGCCATGGCCGTGTGCAGGGCTGCCGTGGCGGCCTCGATCGCCTCGGCGGCGGGCGGGGCGGCCAGGACGCCCACGGTTTCCAGGAAATAGTCCGCGTCCCGGGCGCATATCGCGTCCTCCAGCCGGGCCGGTCGGGCCAGGGCACCTCCCATGTGCCGGATCTCCACCAGCAGCAGGGGACAGTCGGGGACCTCCGGGCCGACCTGGGCGAGGAACGCACCGATGGCGTCCGGGGTCAGGTCGTGCAGCAGGGCGCAGGACTCCCGCGCGGGAAGCGGGTCCTGAGGCTCCATGTAGATGCGGTCCATCGCCGCGTACGGCATTTCCTCCACCGTGTCGACGGTCACCGGCGCGGCCGAGCGGATCGGGGACAAGAGCTCTTCGCCCGTCTTCGGGTCGCCGGTCCAGGCGACCGCCACCCTGGCCCAGAAGCCGCCGCGCAGCGGCTCTGGGATCTGGGGCAGGGGCGGCAGGCGCAGCAGGCTGAACGCCGTGCACATCTCGTCCGGGACCTCGTGCGTCCAGTCGGCCCAGGCGGTCAGAAGTGCCTCCGCGTGTTCGCCAGGGCAGTAGATGCCGCCGCCGAGGAGGGTGGCGAGGGGGAGCAGGTCGAAGGTCATGGACGTGACCACTCCCACGTTGCCCTTGCCGCCGCGCAGCGCCCAGAACAGTTCGGGCTCGTGGTCCGGGTCGCACTCGCGGAGTGTGCCGTCCGGTGTGGCCACCTGGAACGAGCGGACAAGGTCGGCCGCGTAGCCGTAGGTGCGGCCAAGCGCCGGGAGCCCGCCGCCCAGGGTGTAGCCGACCACACCCGCGTCGGTCGAGGTGCCGCAGAGCGCGGCGAGGCCGTACGGCGCGGCTGCGTCCAGGACGTGGCGCCACTTCGCTCCGGCCGCGGCGGTGGCGAGACGGCCGTCCGGGTCGACGCGTACGTCGGTCATGCGTTTCGTGTTGACCAGCAGGCCGTGGTCGATGGGGAAGTTCGCCCCGTGGCCCGTCGCCTGGATCGCGACGGGGGTGTTCGTGGCCGTCGCCCAGCGCAGGGCCGCGACGACGTCGTCGGCGCCTGTCGCGCCCACGACCACTTCGGGGGTGTGCAGCGCCGCCAGGTTGAAGCCGGTGACCTCGTCGGCGTAGCCGTCGTCGGCGGGGCGCAGGACCGGGCCGCGGATGTCGGAGAGGGCGAACAGGTCGGGAGTGTTGTGGTGGGTCGCTGTCATCGCGGCCTCCGTGGAGCGTGTACGGAGGGATGGTTCGAGGGTGTCTGCGGGAGTGTTCCAGTGCCTTTCTTCAGGATGGACCCGTGATCGTGCCCCTCGCATGCCGGGCCCCGACGGGACGTCGGCAAAGGTGCTGCCGGGGCGGGCGTAGCGTAGGTGGCATGACGACGTACGGATCCTTTCCCGGTACTCGGCCGCGGCGTCTGCGGACCACCCCCGTCATGCGGCGCATGGTCGCCGAGACGCGGCTGCACCCCGCCGACTTCATCCTCCCGGCCTTCGTTCGCGAGGGCGTCCGCGAGCCGGTGCCCATCGCCACCATGCCGGGTGTCGTCCAGCACACGCGGGACAGCCTGAAGAAGGCGGCGCTGGAGGCCGTGCAGGCCGGGGTCTCCGGGATCATGCTCTTCGGGGTGCCCGAGGAGGAGAAGAAGGACGCGCTCGGGACGCCGGGGACGGATCCCGACGGCATCCTCCAGGTCGCCATCCGCGACGTGCGCGCCGAGGTGGGCGACGACCTGCTCGTCATGTCCGACCTGTGCCTGGACGAGACCACCGACCACGGGCACTGCGGTGTGCTGGACGACGAGGGGCGTGTCGACAACGACGCGACCCTGGAGCGCTACGCCGAGATGGCGCAGGTGCAGGCCGACGCCGGGGCCCACGTCGTGGGGCCCAGCGGCATGATGGACGGGCAGATCGGCGTCGTCCGTGACGCGCTCGACCAGATCGGGCGGGAGGACGTCGCGATCCTCGCCTACACCGCCAAGTACGCCTCCGCGTTCTACGGGCCCTTCCGCGAGGCCGTCGCCTCCTCCCTCAACGGCGACCGCAAGACGTATCAGCAGGACCCCGCGAACGTCCGGGAGTCGATGCGCGAGCTGGCCCTCGACCTGGAGGAGGGCGCCGACATGGTGATGGTCAAGCCGGCCGGGCCCTACCTCGACATCCTGGCCCGGGTCGCCGACGCGGTGGACGTGCCGGTCGCCGCCTACCAGATCTCCGGCGAGTTCTCGATGATCGAGGCCGCCGCCGAGAAGGGCTGGATCGACCGGGACCGGGCGATCCTCGAGACGCTGACCGGCATCAAGCGGGCCGGCGCGCGCAACATCCTCACCTACTGGGCGACGGAGGCCGCGCAGAAGCTGGGCCGCCAGTAGCCGCGGCGCACCCGGGCACCGTCACCGTCCGTCCGACGGCGGTGGAGTCGTGGGCGCGGTGGCCGTCGGGCTGGTCGGGGTCGACGGACCCTCGTCGCGCAGGCCCTGGCCGTCCTCGCACGCGGTGAGCGCGAGTACGGCGACCGCCACCAGCGTGGCAGCGAGCAGCCGGGCCCGGGAGCGAGGGGGGTGTGCGGACGCGGACATGGTGCGGCCCTCTCCATGGGTGGGGGTCGGGGTCGCCCTCCAGCCTGCGTGATCATCCGTCCCGACCGCCACCATGGACCGCGGATTCGGGACACCCGAGCGATGGGACGGCCGCTGACCTGCGGGGATGCCGGACAGCGGGGACCGGCCGTGGGACGCCGGAAGGCGTCGGGACCGGCGGCCCGGCCTCGGGTGCGGGACGGCGGGGTCCGTATCCCGGAAAGTCGCTTGTAGAGGACATGTAGTTCTCTAGGCTGCCCGGCACGAGCCGTCGCCCGTGTCGCCGCAGCCCAAGGAGCCGTGTCATGACCGTCATCGAACCCGCGCCCCCGACGGCCCCGGCAGCCGCGCCCCCGACCGCCCCGGCAGCCGTGCCGCCGACCGCCCGGGACGCCGCGCTCCCGACCGCCCCGGCAGCCGTGCCGCCGACCGCCCCGGCAGCCGCGCCCCCGACCGCCCCGGACGCCGCGCTCCCGACCGCCCCGGCAGCCGTGCCGCCGCTCGCGGCGCGGACCGGCGCCGTCGGCGGTTCGCCCGTGCGGGACATCCTCGCCGTCACCGCCCGGCCCGAGGTCATCAACTTCGCGGGCGGGCTCCCGGCCCCCGAGCTGTTCGACCGGGAGGCCATCGCGGCCGCCTTCCGGGACGTGCTCGCCCAGACTCCCGCGCAGGCCCTTCAGTACTCCACCACCGAGGGCGAACCCGCTCTGCGCACCGGGCTCGCCGCCCGCATGTCGGCACGGGGATTGGCGACCGACGCCGACGACCTGCTCATCACCACCGGCTCCCAGCAGGGCCTCTCGCTCCTGGCCACCGCGCTGCTGGAGCCCGGCGACACGGTCCTGGTCGAAGACCCCTGCTATCTGGCGGCACTTCAGGCGTTCGGCCTGGCGGGAGCCCGGGTCGTGGCCGTGCCCTGCGACGCGGACGGCGTGGACCCGCGGGCGCTGGAGGAACTGGTCGCGCGGGAGCGGCCCAAGCTCTTCTACACCGTCCCCACCTTCCAGAACCCGACCGGCCGGACCCTGCCCGCCGAACGCAGAGCCGCCGTCGCCGAGGCCGCCGCCCGGCTCGGGGTGTGGATCGTCGAGGACGACCCGTACGGCGAACTGCGCTACGACGGCGAGCGCGTGCCCTGGATCGCCTCGTACCCGGGCGCCGAGGACCGGACGGTGCTGCTCGGCTCCTTCTCCAAGGTGATGGCGCCCGGCCTGCGGCTGGGCTGGCTGCGCGCCCCGGCCGCCCTGCGGCGGGCCTGCGCGGTCGCCAAGCAGGCCGCCGACCTGCACACTCCGACCGTGAACCAGCTCGCCGCGGCCCGCTGCCTCGGCGGCCTCGACGCCCATGTGGCCCGCGTCAGGGACGTCTACCGCGAACGCCGCGACGCCATGCTGGCGGGTCTGCCCGGGGCGCTGCCGGAGGGCTCGACCTGGAACCGGCCCGAGGGCGGCATGTTCCTGTGGGCCCGCCTGCCGGACTCCTACGACACGACGGCCCTGCTGCCTCAGGTCGTGCGGCACGACGTCGCCTACGTCCCCGGGGCACCCTTCTACGCCGGTGAACCCGACCGCTCGACCCTGCGGCTGTGCTTCGTGACGCAGACGCCGGAGGAGATCGGGGAGGGGCTGCGGCGGCTGGGCAAGGGGCTGGGGTCCTAGGGCCAAGGGCGCAGCGCGGGTCGGACCGTGGACGGCGGACGGGGAGCGGCCCGTGTTCCTAGGGTGAAGGCATGACCGAAACCCAGAGGTTCGATCCCGACGCGTATCTCCGGCGGATCGGTTGGGAGGGGGAGCGGCGGGCTGACCTGGCGACGCTGCGGGGAGTGCACCTGGCGCACATGCGGGCCATCCCCTTCGAGAACCTGGACGCCCTGCGGCGTATCGCCCCCTCCCTCGATCCGGCCGACCTGACCGCCAAGCTGCTGCACAGCCGGCGCGGCGGCTACTGCTACGAGCACAACACCCTGTTCGCGGGCGTCCTGGAGGCGCTCGGGTTCCGGGTGACCCGGCTGGCCGCACGGGTCGTCGTCGGAGCGGACCGCATCGACAGCCGGCCCCGCACCCACATGGCGCTCCTCGTCGAGGCACCCGGCGACCCGCAGCCCTATCTCGCGGACGTCGGCTTCGGCGCGATCGGCGCGCTGCTGGAACCGGTGCCGCTGACGGCCGGCGTCGAGTTCGAGGACGCCGGGCGCCGGCACCGGCTCGGCCACGCCCCGCACGACGGGCCGCTCCCGCTGTGGCTGCTGCAGGCCCACGACCGGACGAAGGACGAGTGGGCCGGCCAGTACGCGTTCACCCTGGAGCCGTTCGAGAAGCCCGACTTCGAGGTCATCAACTGGCACATCGGCACCAACCCGCGCTCGCCCTTCACCCAGCGCGTCTACGTCCAGAGCCTGTCCGCCGAGCGCCACCTGCTGCTCAACGGCCGGCTCCTCGCAGATACGCGGGTGGACGGAACGGTCGTCGAGCGGGAGGTGACGGGGGAGGCGGAGGCGCGGCGCCTGCTGGACGAGGAGTTCGGGATCGACGTCCCCGAAGGGATGACGCTGCTGCCGCCCGCGTGAGGACGGGCCGTCAGTCCCACCAGAAGTGCCAGGCCGGCCGGCCCAGCAGACGGTTCTCGGCATAGGCGCGGACGCTGGTGTCGCCGCTCTGCAGGATGTTGTCCGGGCAGAACGCGAAATGCTCGGCGGCGACGGCCTCCGCCTCGGCCACGGTGGCCGGCGGGAACGCGACGGAGACGAGCAGGTGGTCGAAGCCGAGCGCCACCACGCGTATGCCGAAGCGGTCCTCCCAGGAGCGCAGCACCGCGCACAGGCGGGCGGTGTCGCCCTCGTGGTTCACCGGGCCCGACCAGCCGATCGCCGCCGGGATGTCCGCGCTGCGGCGGGCCGGGACGAGTGCGAGGCGGGGCTCCTCCAGCAGGCCGCCGCTCTCCACGAGGTCGTCCGCGATGTCCATGGCCACGGCGTCCGGGTCCTCGGCGGAGCCGGAGCCGGAGTCCGGGTCGGCGGTGGCGTCGGCCAAGCCCGGCCACTCCTCCTGCGTCTCCCCGGCGGCGTACTCCTCCCAGAGATCCGCCAGCACCTCGTCGGCGTCGTGATCTCCCGGGTACGACACCGCGTCCGGCGCCAGCTCCCAGTCCTGAGGGCCGCCGTGCCGGCCGCCTCCGTCCACGACGACCGGCAGCAGGCCGGCGGACCGCCGGGCCGGGGCCAGCGCGGCCCAGTCGCCGGGCGCCGCCTTTCCGTCCGCGAGCCACAGCAGGGGCTCGTGCCAAGGGCCCTCGTCGGTCGCGTCGACGAGTCGGCCGGGCGGGAGTCGGAGACCGAGAGCGGCACCCGTGGGGTCGCTCGTGAGCTTCGGCAGCGGATTGGGAAGAGTCGCCATGCCGGTGACTGTAGGGGGCGGCACTGACAACTCACCTCGCCACCCGGCTGTCGAAGCACTCCTCGCCGCCGGCCACCGGGTCGAAGCAGGCCCGCACGACGCTGCCCGGGTCGGCCGCGGTCATGGGCGTGTAGACGTAGGAGTCCGCGTCGACGCCGTTCCGGATCTCCACGCTGCGGACGCGGCCGTTCCCGGTCCCGCTCCCGGCGCTGTTCCCGGCATTGTCCCCGGCGCCTCCGGTCGCCGACATCTCCAGCCGGTCGCCGATCCGCGTCCCCCACATCCGGGCCCAACTCGTCCCGCACTCCTGGCTGTAGCGCAGCTCCAGCCACGCGCCGGTCGCCGTCCGGTACGAGGCGAGGGTGAGCGGCGCCCCCGCGCACTTCATCCGCATCGGGCTCTTGCCTTCACAGACCTCCCCCCGGCAGCGCGGCCCGGCCACGGACGGCGGCGGCGACAGCGCCGCCCCGGGCTCGCCGCGCCGGTCCGGCAGCAGCAGGGCCGCCGCGGCGACGCCCCCGACGACCACGGCGGACACCGAAGCGAGCACCGCGACCAGCGTCGCGCGGCGGTGCACGCAACTCTGGTCCGCCGAGCCCCGCCGGCCGTCGTCCTCGACGGGCGCGGCCTCTTCAGGGGGCTTGGCCGCCGCCCGTCCGCTGCCCTCCGACTCGGCGATCTCCCACAGCGCCAGACAGCGCCCCTCCGGCTCCCCGGCGAGGCGGCACAGCTCCCGCACCGCGTCGCGCGGCGGGAGCGTCCTGCCGTTGAGGTAGCGGTCCCAGGACGACTTGCTGAACGCGGTCTTGGCCGCGAGCCCGGCCAGGCTGAGGCCGGTGCGGCCCTTCAACTCCCGTAACGCGGCGGCCAGTCGGCCCCGTTCCGGCGACGGCGCCGTCATTGCCGAAGCGCCTTCCAGGTGTGCGGCCCGATGATGCCGTCCACCACCAGGCCCGCCCGCCGCTGCACCTGCCTGACCGCGCGCTCGGTCACCGGCCCGAAGATCCCGTCGATGACACCCGGCGAGAAGCCCGCCCGGCGCAGCAGACACTGCGCCTCGGCGACCTCCGGCCCGGCGTGGCCGCTGGCCAGGATGGCGTCCCGGGAGCGGCTCAGACCCGCGTACCAGTGGCCGTCGACCCGTTCGGGACGGCAGGTGTACGCCGGTGCCGAGGGCGGGGCCGACGCGGAAGGCGGCATCGACGCGGACACGGCCGGGGACGACTGCCCGCCGGTCGCGAGCAGGGGCGAAGCCGGCTGTGCCGGGTCGCCGCCGCTCAGCCGGACGACGAGGAGTACGGCCGTGGAGAGCGCCAGCACCAGCGCCACGGCCCCCGCCACCAGGGCGACCCGCAGCGAACGGCCGGGCGACCGGGGGCCGGTGGTCTCGGCGGAGAGGCCCTCCGGTGCCACGAGCTGCTCCGGCTCACCGGCCGTCGCCTCGCGGCGTCCGTTCCGCCACGCCTCCGCCCCCACCTCGTGCAGCGCCAGCAGCCGGGTCGGCTCCTCGTCCACGGCCCGGGCCAGCGCTTCGACGGCCTCCCGCGGTGGCAGCGACCGGCCGCCCAGGTACCGCTCCCACGACTTCTGGCTGTACCCCGTCCGCGCCGCCAGCCGCCGCAGGCTCAGCCCGCTGTGATCCTTCAGCCGACGCAACCGCACCACCAACTGCCGCACGCGCGGATCCAGTTCCGCGGGCAGCGCTGCCCAACGCGACATGTTCCCCCCATTCGCGTTCACGGTCCGGGCCCGCGGTCCGTGGTCAGCGGCCCCCGCGCCCCCGCCGCATTCTGCAACAGCATCCACGGCCCGCACCGGAAGTCGGTTCCGGCACCGGTACGGAATCGGCCACCCACCCCGTCACAGGCGTCCCGCCATGACGTCCACGTCGGAGGCATCCGCGCAGGTCAGCGCGTGGGACGTCCCACGACGACGTCACTTGCGCGGCGGCCCTGGCAACGCTCGCCGCCCGCCCCGCACTCTCGTCCCACCAGCCGGCGGCAGGGGCCGGCACCCCAACAGAGCGAGAGGGAAACGCATGCGAGCGAACATCTGGACGAGGACCCTCGTGAGCGCCGGCGCCGTCCTCGGTCTCGCCGCCGGAAGCCTCGCGACCGCCGGCACGTCCTTCGCCGCCTCGGACGCGAAGCCGGCCGTGCGCGCCGAGGTCGGCGTCCTCGCGGTGAACAACCTCGGCCTGAGCACCACCGAGGCCCGCTACGTCCAGTGCTGGATCCAGGACTACTGGGACTACACCGGCGCCCTCGACGGGCAGCTCGGCACCAACAGCTGGAAGGCGCTCCAGCGCTGGCTCAAGACGCACTGGGGCTACAACGACAGCATCGACGGGATCGTCGGCCCGAACACCATCAAGGCCCTGCAACGTGACCTGAAGGCGCACCACGGCTACACCGGCGCGATCGACGGCATCGCCGGATCGGGCACCAAGGCCGCGTTCAAGGACTTCGCGGCCGACTCCAAGCAGTACTGCTGAGCCGTCGGCCCGGAACGACCGCGGCCCGTCCTCCCCGCGGGGGAGAGGACGGGCCGCGGCGTCACGTCACGGGCTCAGAGGCGCTCGGGCGTCCGGATGCCCAGCAGGGCCATGCCCTGGTGGAGCGTGCGGGCCGTCATGTCGCACAGCAGCAGACGGTTCTCGACCTGCTCCGGCGACTCGGCCTTCAGCACCGGGCACTTGTCGTAGAACGACGTGTACAGCGACGCCAACTGGTACAGGTACGCGGCCAGCTTGTGCGGGGCGTACTCCGCCGCCGCCTCGAAGACCGTGTCCCCGAACGCGTCCAGGTGCAGGCCGAGCGCCCGCTCCGCCGCGTGCAGTTCAAGCTCCGGGTGGGCGGCCGGCTTCGTCTCGCCCGCCTTGCGCAGGATCGACTGGATACGGGCGTACGCGTACTGGAGGTAGACCGACGTGTCGCCGTTCAGCGAGACCATCTGGTCCAGGTCGAACTTGTAGTCCCGGTTCGGCGACGTCGACAGGTCGGCGTACTTCACGGCGCCGATGCCGACCTGCTGCGCCCGCTCCTGGATCTCGTCCTCGGTGAGGTCCCGCGCCTTCTCCCGGACCACCTCGGCGGCCCGCTGCACCGCCTCGTCGAGGAGGTCCTCAAGACGTACGGTCTCGCCCTCACGCGTCTTGAACGGCTTGCCGTCCGCGCCCAGCACCGTGCCGTAGCCCATGTTGTGCGCGGTGACCCCGTCGGTCAGCCAGCCCGCGCGCCGCGCCGCCTCGAAGACCATCTTGAAGTGCAGCGACTGCCGCACGTCCACGACATAGATCAGGGACGTGGCGTGCAGGTCCGTGACCCGGTTGCGGATCGCCGTCAGGTCGGAGGCCGCGTAACCGAAGCCGCCGTCGGCCTTCTGCACGATCAGCGGGACCGGCTTGTCGTCCTTGCCGCGGATGTCGTCGAAGAAGACGACGAGCGCGCCCTCGGAACGCTCCGCGACACCCATCTCCTCCAGGAGGCGGGCGGTCTCGGGCATGCCGTCGTTGTACGCGGACTCACCGACGATCTCGTCGTCGCGGATCTCCATGTCGAGCTTCTCGAAGACGGAGTAGAAGTAGACCTTCGACTCGTCGACGAACTGCTGCCAGAGCTCCAGCGTCTCCTTGTCCCCGGACTGCAGGGCGACGACCCGCTTGCGGGCCCGCTCCTTGAACTCCTCGTCCGAGTCGAAGACCGCGCGCGACGCCTTGTACACCCGGTTCAGGTTGCTCATCGCCTGCTCGCCGTCGACCTCGGCCGCGGGGGCCAGCTCGCCGGGGTTCTCGAACAGATGCTGGATGAGCATGCCGAACTGGGTGCCCCAGTCGCCGATGTGGTGCCGGCCGATCGTCTTCTCGCCGGTGAAGTCGAGCATGCCGCGCAGGGCGTCGCCGATCACCGCGGAGCGCAGATGGCCGACGTGCATCTCCTTGGCCACGTTCGGCTGGGCGTAGTCGACGACCGTGATGCCGGGCTCGGCCTTGGGCGCCACGCCGAGCCGGTCGCCGTCGGCGTACCGCGCGGCCAGGTTCTCGGTGATCACCCGGTCCGTGAGGGTGATGTTGAGGAAGCCGGGGCCGGAGACCTCGACGTCCTTGATCACGTCACCGGTGGTGATGCCGGCGACGACCTGGGCGGCCAGCTCCCGGGGGTTGGACTTGGCCTTCTTGGCGAGGGCGAGGATGCCGTTCGCCTGGTAGTCCGCCCGGTCGCTACGTCGCAGCAGCGGGTCGACGTCGGTCGCCTCCGGCAGGGTGGCCGAGAGGGCGGACGTGAGCTGCTGTTCGACGGAGGCGCTGAGGGGCGTGACCGAGGCCATGGGATTGGGAGCCGTTCTCCTCGTGGGTCGGATGGACGCAGTCAGTATCCCATGGGTGGTAAAGCCGTTTTCTCGACCGGGATGCCTTCTGGGAGAATGCAGTGCCGGCCGTTGACCGTACGGCTGCCCTGGAGAAAGAAGGACGTGCCGATCGTGGCTCAGAGCACCGAGACCACCGACTGGGTCTCCCGTTTCGCGGATGAGGTCATCGAGGAGTCGGAGCGTCGGGCCCCGGGCAAACCGGTCGTCGTCGCGTCCGGACTCTCCCCCTCGGGCCCCATCCATCTGGGCAACCTGCGCGAGGTCATGACCCCGCACCTGGTCGCCGACGAGATCCGGCGGCGCGGCCGCGAGGTCCGGCACCTGATCTCCTGGGACGACTACGACCGCTACCGCAAGGTGCCCAAGGGGATCGCGGGTGTCTCCGACGAGACCCACCTTCAGCACATCGGCAAGCCGCTGACCTCCGTGCCCGCGCCGGAGGGCTCCGAGCACCCGAACTGGGCCGAGCACTTCAAGGCGGCCATGGTCGAGGCGCTGGCCGAGCTCGGCGTGGAGTTCGACGGGATCAGCCAGACCGCGCAGTACACCTCGGGCGTGTACCGGGAGCAGATCCTGCACGCCATGAAGCACCGCGGCGACATCGACGCCGTGCTCGCCCAGTACCGCACCAAGTCCAAGGGCGGCGCGAAGAAGTCGCAGAAGCCGCTCGACGAGGCCGAGCTGGAGGCCGCCGAGGGCTCCGGCGCGGCCGGCGAGGACGACGGCAGCCACGGCTCCGCCGGGTACTTCCCGTACAAGCCCTACTGCGGCAACTGCGAGAAGGACCTCACCACCGTCACCTCGTACATCGACGACACCACCGAGCTGTCGTACACGTGCAACGAGTGCGGCTTCTCCGAGACCGTGCGGCTCAACGAGTTCAACCGCGGCAAGCTGGTCTGGAAGGTCGACTGGCCCATGCGATGGGCGTACGAGGGCGTCGTCTTCGAGCCGAGCGGCGTCGACCACTCGTCCCCGGGGTCCAGCTTCCAGGTCGGCGGGCAGATCGTCGGGATCTTCGGCGGCAAGCAGCCCATCGGGCCCATGTACGCCTTCGTGGGGATCTCCGGGATGGCCAAGATGTCGTCCTCGCGCGGTGGAGTGCCCACCCCGTCCGACGCGCTGAAGATCATGGAGCCGCAGCTGCTGCGCTGGCTCTACGCCCGCCGCCGGCCCAACCAGTCCTTCAAGATCGCCTTCGACCAGGAGATCCAGCGGCTCTACGACGAGTGGGACAAGCTGGACACGAAGGTCGAGGACGGCTCCGCGCTGCCCGCCGACATCGCCGCGCACTCCCGTGCCGTGCGCACCGCCGCGGGTGAGCTGCCGCGCACGGCACGCCCGATGCCGTACCGGACGCTCGCCTCCGTCGCCGACATCACCGCCGGACACCAGGACCAGGCGCTGCGGATCCTCTCCGAGCTCGACCCGGAGAACCCGCTGGCCACCCTGGACGAGGCCCGCCCCCGGTACGACAAGGCCGAGGCGTGGATCAACACGCAGGTGCCCGCCGACCAGCGGACCATCGTGCGCGAGGAGGCCGACGGCGAGCTGCTGAAGTCCCTCGACGAGGCGTCCCAGCAGTCGCTGCGGCTGCTCCTCGACGGCCTCGCCGAGCACTGGTCGCTGGACGGGCTCACCCACCTCGTCTACGGCGTGCCCAAGGTGCAGGCCGGGTTCGCCGCCGACGCCACGCCCAAGGAACTGCCGGCCGAGATCAAGACCGCCCAGCGGGCGTTCTTCGCCCTGCTCTACCACCTGCTGGTGAGCCGGGACACCGGACCGCGACTGCCCACGCTGCTGCTCGCGGTCGGGCAGGAGCGGGTGCGGCGCCTGCTCGGCGAGTAGCCCGCGAGACGAAGAAGGGGCCCCCGACCTGTCGGGGGCCCCTTCTCGTGCGCTTCGGACGCCGTCCGCGTCAGGCGATGTGCTCGTCAGGCGATGTGCTCGTCCGTCAGTTCCGCGTTGAGGCGGTTGGAGAAGCGGTTCACCATCCGCTTGGACTCGGCCTCCTCCAGCGTGACGCCGTACGTGGCCTCGACGTCGGCGATAAACCCGCGCGGGGTCGGCGCGCCGTTCCCGCCCTTGATCGACTCACGGAAGACCAGGTAGTAGTCCTCCTCGCCCGGCGCCGGCGCCGGGGTGCCGCCGCCCTCCCCCAGCTGACGGGTGCGGTTGGGGGTCACCGGGATCGGAAAGGTACCGGTGTCCTCCGGAGACGGCTCCTGGGTCGGGGGCTCCTCCACGTACTGGTCCTGGTACTGCTCCGCCTGGACCTGCTCCTGGTACCACTCCTCGTAGTGCTCCTGCGGGTCGTACAAGGCGTCGTAGCCGCCCTGGTACTCGACCTGGCGAGGCGTGTTGAACCAGTCCTGCACATACTCCTGCTGACCCGGTGCCGGCGGCCCCGCCAGCTCGGGACGCTGCTCGCCGGCAGGCGCCGTCCGCTGCTGCGGGACGGGCGCCGCAGCGGTGGCGGCCGGCGCCGGCGCGGAAACCTCGGCCGCGGGCGCGACACCCAGGGCCTGCTGCCGTGCCGGCGGCAGCACCGCCGGCTCGATGCCCGCCGCGGCAAGCCCCGCCGGAGCCGTGTCCGCGAGCGGAACGCCGTAGCGCGCCAGACGCAGCGGCATCAGCGACTCCACCGGCGCCTTGCGCCGCCACGCGCGGCCGAAGCGGGAACGCAGCCGGGCCTGGTACACCAGGCGCTCCTGCTCCAGCTTGATGACCTGCTCGTAGGAGCGCAGCTCCCACAGCTTCATACGACGCCAGAGCAGGAACGTGGGCAGCGGGGAGAGCAGCCAGCGCGTGAGGCGGACGCCCTCCATGTGCTTGTCGGCGGTGATGTCCGCTATGCGGCCGATCGCGTGCCGGGCGGCCTCGACGGCCACCACGAACAGGATCGGGATGACCGCGTGCATGCCGACGCCCAGCGGATCCGGCCACGCCGCCGCGCCGTTGAACGCGATCGTCGCGGCCGTCAGCAGCCAGGCGGTCTGCCGCAGCAGCGGGAACGGTATTCGGATCCAGGTCAGCAGGAGGTCGAGGGCGAGCAGGACACAGATGCCCGCGTCGATGCCGATCGGGAACACATAGCTGAAGTTCCCGAAGCCCTTCTGGATGGCCAGCTCACGGACGGCCGCGTACGAACCGGCGAAGCCGATGCCGGCGATGATCACGGCGCCGAACACGACCACGCCGATGAGAACGCGGTGCATCCGAGTCAGCTGGGGTGGCCCGGCCACTCGTACTCCCCTCCCATTGCGTGTTGTTGCGCGCAACAGAGTGGCACATCCGTACGGCGTACGTTCTCCCGGTACGGGCACGAGCCCGGACCGTTATCGGGCCGGGCTCGTGCAAAGGGCCTGGCTGAGCTGCGCGTTGTGACGCAGCGCCGTGCCCGGTGTGACGGTCAGCTCTTCTTCGCCGCTGACTTGGAAGGGGAGCTGGACGCCGCCTTCGACGCGCTGCCGGACGGAGACTTCGAAGCAGACTTCGAGGGGGCGCTGCTCGGCGTGCCCGCAGAGCCGCCGTCATTGGCCTCGGCCACCGCGGCCACGACCTCCTTGACGGCCTTCTGGGCGAGCTTGTTCAGGGTGTCCGCGCTCGGGGTCTTCTCACCGGCGAGACCGGCGCCGTTGTAGTCGAGCGTCACGACGACGTTCTCGACCCGGGCCACGACCGTCTCCTGCTTGAAGGAACCCTCCTTCTTCTTCAGGTCGTAGCGCACCGCCGTCGCCTGGTCGCCGACCCCGGCGACCGGCTCCGACTTCAGGCTCTTCGCACCGGACACCGACTTGGCGTCCTGCACCTGCGTCTCGTAGTACCCCTGGGCCAGCTTCTCGCCCGAGCCGCGCGTCACATCCGACTCGAAGCGCAACAGGGAGACGTTGAGCCAGCGGAACTGCGAGCCCTTCACGCCGTTGTTGTCCAGGCTGCTCCAGGAGCAGGAGCCGCGCGTCGACGCGTCGTCCGAAGAGCCCTTCTTGCCCGACTTGGCCTTGGGAGCCAGGTCCTCAAGGGTCTTCTTGCCCAGCACCTTGCACGCGTCCGGGATCGACTTGTACGCGGCCGCCTGCACCGTCGGCGACGGGCTCGCGGACGACGACGCCGAGGACTTCGTACCGCTGTCGTCGGCGGCCTTGTCGCCCGAACCGGAGTCCGAGGAGCAGCCCGCGGCGATCAGCATCACGGGGACTGCGGCCGCGCAGACAACGGCTCGGCGCAGGCCCCTCGCCCGCTGCTCACGCTGGTCACGCCGGACAGGCTGGTCTCGCTTCACTGCTCGCTGCATGGTTCCTTCACTCATGACTGCCACTGTGGTTCCTGCGGTCGGATCGGGTCCGAGGGGCCACGGTACGCGGTGAAGAAGCTGTGCGGTCTCGTTTCGGTTACGTCGCACAGGGGGGTGCAGGTGTGAAGAACGGGCGCTACTCCGACAGCGCGTCCGCCAGCCGTGCGGCCAGTTTCTGCGCCCTGTCCTGCATTTCCTCGCTGTCCGGGACGACACCGACGGCCGCCGACTGCTCCTCGTACTCGATGGTCACGATCACGTTGGACGTGCGGAACGCCACAGTCACCGTGCGCTGCTGAGCCGTCGAACCGGAGCCGGCGAGCTGGTCGTCGAGGAACGCCTCGTCGCCGAGGTCCTCCAGTACCCGGGGCTGGAGTTCAGCGGCGTCGGCGGCGTCGGTGGACGCGGACGCAGAGGGGGACGTCGAGGACGAAACGGACGGGGACGGGGAGTTGGCGGCCGGGGAGGAGGGCGAGCCGCTCGGGCTGCCGCTCGGGTCGGTGCTCGCCGTGCCCTCGCCGCCCGCGGTGTCACTGTCCGAACTCACGGGCTCGGGCAGGTCCGCCGCCTCCTGCTTGGTCGCGAAGAGCTCCTCGGCCTCGCTGTCGTCGCTGACCGAGGTGTCGTACGACACGACGCGCTCGAAGCCGACGAAGAGGTGGTCGGTGGCGTCGGCCGAATCCACCTTCCAACGGCAGCCGATCTTGCGGTCGGTGTCGTAGGTGAGCGTCGGTGTGCCCTCGTACGCCTTCTCCTGCTGGTCGGCGTTCGTGAGTTCCTGGATGCCGGGCAGGAGCGAGTCGAGGGTGTCCTCCCCGACCACGCCGCAGGGTTCGGGGAGCGTGCGGTAGCGGCCGGGTTCGGCCGTCGCGGTCGCCGTGCCGGCGTCGCCCGGGTTGGAGTCGTCGGTCGCGCCGCCGCTGTCGGAGCTGCCGGTGCAGCCTGCCAGCAGCGCCGCGAGGAGTGCGGCGACGCCGGATACGTAGGCCTTCCGCTGCACGGTCAGGCTCCTCTCGACGGTGGCTGTGTGGTCGGTCCGCTGCCGGTCTCTCAGTGTCCCCGCTGGTTATTCGCTTGCCGCGCGGGGGCGCCCACTGGAGACAATGTGTATCGCACGCACCACCGTGGACGCCGGTCCGTTGTCCCTTTTCATCGACCCTGGCGCCGGTTTTGCGATTTCAGACTTGTGTTTTGTTTCCGGGGGATTGAGGACGATATGTCGTACGTGGAGATGCCGGGCGCGAAGGTTCCCATCCGTATGTGGGCCGACCCGGCGACGATCGAGGGCTCCGCACTCCAGCAGCTCCAGAACGTCGCGACCCTGCCGTGGATCAAGGGCCTCGCCGTGATGCCGGACGTGCATTACGGAAAGGGCGCGACGGTCGGGTCCGTCATCGCGATGCAGGGGGCCGTGTGTCCCGCGGCGGTCGGCGTGGACATCGGCTGCGGTATGTCGGCGGTGAGGACGTCCCTGACGGCGAACGACCTGCCGGGGGACCTGTCCCGGCTGCGGTCGAAGATCGAGCAGGCGATTCCGGTGGGGCGGGGGATGCATGACAGCCCTGTCGACCCCGGCCGGCTGCACGGCTTCGGCATGTCCGGGTGGGACGGCTTCTGGGGGCGGTTCGACGGGGTCGCCGAGGCGGTGAAGTTCCGTGAGGAGCGGGCGACCAAGCAGATGGGAACGCTCGGAGCCGGGAATCACTTTGCAGAAGTAAACGTTTGCGATTCGGGGCGGGTGTGGCTGATGCTGCACTCCGGTTCGCGCAACATCGGCAAGGAACTGGCCGAGCATCATATCGGTGTGGCCCAGAAGCTCCCGCACAACCAGGGCCTGGTCGATCGTGATCTCGCGGTCTTCGTGGCGGACACACCGCAGATGCAGGCGTACCGAAACGACTTGTTCTGGGCGCAGGAGTACGCCAAGTACAACCGCACGATCATGATGGCTCTCCTCAAGGACGTCATCCGCAAGGAGTTCAAGAAGGGGAAGCCGACCTTCGAGCCGGAGATTTCGTGTCACCACAATTATGTGGCCGAGGAACGGTACGAGGGCATGGATCTGCTCGTGACTCGTAAGGGCGCGATCCGGGCCGGCTCCGGCGAATACGGGATCATCCCCGGTTCGATGGGAACGGGCTCGTACATCGTGAAGGGTCTCGGCAACGAGAAGGCCTTCAACTCGGCGTCGCACGGCGCGGGTCGGCGCATGAGCCGTAACGCGGCGAAGCGTCGCTTCACGACGAAGGACCTGGAGGAGCAGACCCGGGGCGTGGAGTGCCGGAAGGACTCCGGTGTCGTCGACGAGATTCCGGCTGCCTACAAGCCGATCGAGCAGGTCATCGATCAGCAGAGGGACCTTGTCCAGGTCGTGGCCAAGCTGAAGCAGGTCATCTGCGTGAAGGGGTAGAGAGTGACGGGCGGGGTGCTGGTGGGCCGCGCCCGTCACCCACTGTTCAGTCCGGCAGCGGCACTACTCCGTGCAACAGCTTCCACCGACGGTTTTGACACGGGCTGGTGGAGTAACCGAGCTCCGCTGCCGCGTGGGCGATGGTTGGTGCAGCAAGGAGGACTCGGTCCATTTCGGCGGTCCATTGGATGCGCGGTGGCCTGCGTCCCATCCCTGCGGGACGGACCCATGGGGCGATTGAGTCAGCAGCGATCTGCTTCCGCTCCAGTGACAGGCAACCCGGGTAGTAGACGTGGGCAGTCCAACTGCTGGGCGTTTTCCTTCGTGTACATGACGTTGTAAATGCCGTCCCGCGCGTTGCGTTTGAGGGTGCGTTCGGCTCCTGTGATCTCCCTTGCGTAGGAGCACGCGAAGACCGCGATGGCAGTGCTCTTCGTTGCCAGGGACAAGAAGGGGAACCCCTGGCTGGTGTATCCCACCGAACCGTCGGCGTCGACGACCCCTCGTAGGTAGTCGCGGTGTGAGAACTCGATACCTGGCGGAGTGATTGTCTTCGACTTGCGGCCGTACGGCAGGCCGAGTTCGTTGAGCTTGGTCCTGGCTTCGAGGGAGCAGAGGCTCCAGATCGCTGAGTGGGCAGTCTCGGCGAAGTTCGTGGATCGAGTGCGCTCGGTGATGCTGCTGTTGTACGGCGTCAGCTTCTGGAACGTACGCAGGAGATCGATGTCTCGCGCGCCGATCTCGACCGTCAACCGCCCCCGCTGCCGGGACTGTTGGGAGAGATGCCCGTCCGCCTGTAAGAAGCCGAACATGTAGGCGTACTCGGGGACCGTCAGGTCCATGAATTGGTGGACGCTAGGCTCGCAGTCAGCCACGAGGAAGCTCATCCTTCCTTGCTGGTCAGGCCCTCGGTCGGGTTGCCGCCCGGCCGGGGGCCGTCGTTTTGATGTTGTGGCGCGAGCCTAGGTCGACTGTTCGGACTGCGGTCGGGTGATCGGTGATGATCACCCTTGTGAGTTAACACGCCGCTCCGGGTTACTTCGGGGCGTGGGTCACCGCGTAGATCATCACGAAGGCCACGATGTGGATGCCGAAGAGGAAGTAGCCCAGCCACCACCACATCTGGCGTTCGTTGTGGGGGTCCTTGCGATCGTCCTGTGCCACTACAGGTCCCTGTGCACCTTCGTGTTGGATGCCTGGGCGCGGGGGCGGACGACGAGGAGGTCGATGTTCACGTGGCTGGGGCGGGTGACCGCCCAGGTGATGGTGTCGGCGACGTCGTCGGCGGTGAGGGGCTCGGCCACGCCCTCGTAGACCTTCGCCGCCCTGTTCTCGTCGCCGCCGAAGCGGGTCAGGGCGAACTCGTCGGTCCTGACCATGCCGGGTGCGACCTCGATGACGCGGACCGGGCGGCCGACGATCTCCAGGCGGAGGGTCTCGGCGAGGACGTGGGCGCCGTGCTTGGCGGCGACGTAGCCACCGCCGCCCTCGTAGGTGCCGTGGCCGGCCGTGGAGGACAGGACGACCACCGTGCCGTCGCCGCTCGCCTCCAGCTTGGGCAGCAGGGCCTGGGTGAGGTTCAGGGTGCCGATGACGTTCGTCTCGTACATCGTGCGCCAGTCGGCCGGGTCGCCGGTCGCGACCGGGTCCGCGCCGAGCGCGCCGCCGGCGTTGTTGACGAGGACGCCGATGCTCTTGAAGGCCGTCGCGAACTCGTCCACGGCCGTGCGGTCGGTCACGTCGAGCTGGTACGCGGTCGCGGCGTGCCCGGCCGCGTTGATCTCCTCGGCCAGCGCCTCGATGCGGTCCTTGCGGCGGGCGGTGAGGACCACGCGGTAGCCGGCCGCGGCGAGCTGCCGTGCCGTGGCGGCTCCGATTCCGCTGCTCGCACCGGTGACGACGGCGATGCGGGAGGCGGCGGACGGTGCGGCGGTGGGCATGGCTGCTCCTCGTGCGGGTCGATGCGGCTGGGGCCGGGGCCGAGAGCCTGTCCGGCCAGGATAGGCGCGCGGTGCGGTGGGACAATGAGACGGGTGATCCCTCGGGCAGGAGGTGGATCATGGGACAGGCACGTGAGGTCATGGACCGGCTCACCACGGCGATCACCGCGGGGAACTCCGACGCCATCGCCGGTCTCTACGCGCAGGACGCGGTCGCGGTCACCCCGGACGGCGGGGAACTGCACGGGCGCGACGACATCGCGGCGTACTGGCGGCAGATGACCGAGGCGGTGCCGGACGGCTCGTATCAGTCGGTGCACGCCTACGAGGTCGGCAACACGGCCATCGACGAGGGTGTCTTCACGGGCAGGAACACCGGGCCGATCCAGTTGCCGACGGGGGAGACGCTGCCCCCGACGCAGAAGGACATCAGGATCCGCGGGGTGGACTTCGCCACGGTCGACGACGACGGGCGGATCGTTGACTACCGGCTCTACTTCGACGAGATGGAGTTCCTGGGGCAGTTGGGGCTGCTGCCCGACGAGGCGTCCTGAGCCGGGTCCGGCGGGAGACGCCGGTCAGTTCCCTCGCGGCGCGTACATGATCACCGCCATGCCCGCGAGGCAGATCAGTGCGCCCGTGACGTCCCAGCGGTCCGGGCGGTAGCCGTCGGCGACCATCCCCCAGGCCAGCGAACCGGCGACGAAGACACCTCCGTACGCGGCGAGGATCCGGCCGAAGTTCGCGTCGGGCTGGAGCGTGGCGATGAAGCCGTACGCGCCGAGGGCCATGACGCCGGCGCCGATCCACAGCCAGCCGCGGTGTTCGCGCACGCCCTGCCAGACCAGCCATGCGCCGCCGATCTCGAACAGCGCGGCGACGACGAACAGGGCGACGGAGCGGAGGATCGGCATGGCGACGAGCTTCGCATGCCGTCACGGGAGGCTTTTCGCCGCGTGTCACCTGTTGGACGGCGCCTGCCGGGCGCCGGGCGGGGGATACATCGCTACGACCACGTGGAGTGAGGAGTGGCGGTATGCGGCGGATGCGGGTTGCTGCGGTGTGCGGCGCGGCCGTGGTGACGGCGGTCGGCGGGGTGGCCCCGGCCGCCGGGGTCCCGGGGGAGGTACCCGGGGCCGCTGCCGTGCGCGGGGCCGAGGCCGGGCTCGCCTATCACGGCTCCGCCGGCATCGTCGGGGACCGGGTCGACGTACGGTTCACGCCGCACAATCACGGGGCGGCCGCCGTGCCGGACTCCGTGGTGCGGATCCGCTGGTCGCAGCCGCTGGAGGAGGGGCAGCTGCTGCCCGCGCGGTGTGCGCCGGAGGGGGACCGGGCGGTGCGGTGCCGGGTCGGGCGGCTGGGCGCGCACGACACGGGTGAGCGCATCGGCCTGCGGGTACGGCTGCGCGAGGCGCCGACGGAGGTGCTGCTGGAGTTCGACCCGGTGGGCAGCGACGGAACGGTCGACGAGAGCCGGGCGGCGGCGGAGCGGCAGCGCGTGCTGGTGCTGGACACGGGGGACACGTACTACTTCTGACCTCAGCCCTCCGGGGTCCTCAGCCCTCCGGGGTCCTCGGCTCTCCGGGGTCCTCAGCTCTCCGGGGTCTCGGCGTCGTAGCGCTCGCGGGACCGGTGCACCTCGTCGAAGTGGGTCTCCGCCCAGGTCTTCACGGCGGTCAGCAGCAGGGCGAGGTTCTGGCCGAGCGCGGTCAGTTCGTAGTCGACGCGGACCGGGACGGACGGGGTGACGGTGCGGGTGAGCAGGCCGTCGCGTTCGAGGGTGCGCAGGGTCTGGGTCAGCATCTTGGGGCTGACGCCGGCGATCTTGCGGCCGAGGTCGCTGTAGCGCAGGGGGCCGGGGGCGAGGGCGGAGACGACGAGGCTGACCCACTTGTCGCTGATGCGGTCCAGGAGCTGGTTGGTCGGGCAGCTCTTGAGGAATGCGTCGTACTCGATCCGGGCCTGTTCGCGCCGCTGGGCCGCCGTCGTGGTCGCCATGGCTCACCTCTGGGGTAGGTACGCACTCTCAGGTAACTACTTACCCAGAGATAGTAACTCTTCCTAGGGTTGCTCGCAGGTGGTCGGGAGAGCCTCCCGTCCACACGCTGACGAACCGAGGAGAGTCGCTGTGCGTGCTGTAGTGGTGGATTCGGTCGGTGGGCCCGAGGTCGTGGAGGTCGTGGAGACCGGCGTACCGGAGCCCGGCGAGCGGCAGATAAGGATCAAGGTCGCGGCGGCCGCGCTGAACCCCGTGGACGCGGGTGTGCGGGCCGGGGTCTTCGGAGCTCTTCAGGGGCGGACCGGCCTCGGCTGGGACGTCGCCGGGACGGTGGACGCGGTCGGCGGCGCCGGCCCGTGGAGCGTGGGCGACGCGGTGGTGGCCCTGCACTACGGCATGGTCAAGCCGCTCGGCACGCACGCCGAGTACGTCGTGGTGGACTCGGACGCCGTGGCCGCGGCGCCGGCGACCGCGGACGCGGTGCACGCGGCTTCGCTGCCGCTGAACGCGCTGACCGCCCTCCAGGCCCTGGACCGTCTTGAGCTGACGTCCGGGCGGTCGCTGCTGGTCACGGGTGCGGCGGGAGCGGTCGGCGGCTACGCCGTGCAGCTCGCCTCGCGGCGCGGGATCACGGTCACGGCGCTGGCCCGGGAGGCCGACGAGGAGTTCGTACGGTCGCTGGGTGCCGCCGGTTTCACGGCGGGCGGTGCCGGGGCGGGGAGCTTCGACGCGGTGCTGGACGCGGCGGTCCTGGGTGCGCCCGCGCTGGAGTGGGTGCGGGACGGGGGCGCCTATATCGGCGTCATCCCGCATGCCGAGCCGGGGCCGGTGCGCGGGGTGCGGACGGGTGCGGTCGAAGTGAGTGCCGACGGTGCGCAGCTCGCCGAACTGGTCCGGCTGGTGGACGAGGGCGCGCTGGCCCTGCGGGTGGCGGAGACCTACGCCCTGGACGACGCGGCGAAGGCGCACGCGCGGCTGGGGGAGGGTGGGGTGCGGGGGAGGCTGGTGCTGGTGCCGCTGCCGTGACCGGGGTGCCGCGATGTGGGGTCGTTCGGGTGCGGGGCCGTCGTGGCTGGTTGCGCCCACGCGGCGGTAGCCGCATGTCGAGGACAGCCCCGCGCCCCTTTGGGGCGTTGCTGCTCGGCGGCGTCTTTGGAGCAGGGCCAGGGGCTATCGGGGCTCTGCCCCCTGTGCGTACGCCGTCGGTGGTACCCCCACCGTCGCGGTGAAGTCCCGTACCAGGTGGGCCTGGTCGGCGTAGCCGAGGTCGGCTGCGAGGGTGGCCCAGTCGACGTCCGTGCGGGTGCCGGCGAGTTCCAGGGCCTCGTGGATGCGGTAGCGCAGGATGCACCACTTGGGGCTGACGCCGACGTAGTCGGCGAAGAGCCGTTGCAGCGCCCGGACCGACAGGCCCTGTGCCTGGGCGAAGTCGCCGACGCGCAGGACCGTGCGGTCGGCGCGGATGCGGCGGACGAGGCCGATCGCGAGGTCGGCCTGGGCATCGGGGGTGCGGGGGAGCGCGAGGAGGAAGGCGTCCAGGGCGGCCACCCGGGCGGCGTCGTCGGCCGGGGTGACGATCGTGCGGGCGGTGTCGGCCGTGGCTCCTGGGAACACCTCGCCGGCGGGCAGCGCGCGGCCCGTCCAGCGGGAGACGGGGGCGTCGGGGGCGTACGGGCGGAATCCGCCGGGCCGGTACTTCACCCCGCACACCCGGCCCCGCCCGGTCAGCTTGCGGGTGTACATGCCGAGCGCGACGCCGGTGACCTCGGCATACGGCGGTCCCTCGTCCTCGTCCCACTGGAAGGTGAGGTTGACGGCCGGGTGCGGGACGACGTGGGAGGCGTAGGGCTCGGGCAGGTCCCAGTCGATGAGCCAGTACCACTCGACGTACCGGCGCAGCGGCTCGGCGGGCTCGTGGCGGCGGAACCGCACGCGCCGCAGCAGCTCGGACGGGTCGACGATCCCGCGGGTGTCGTGGCGGGGTGCCTCCATGGCCGGATCGTACGTCGCGTTTCTTCAAGAAGGGCAGCCGCCGCAGTCCCTACCGTCGAACCATGGACACGAACGGTGTGAAGACGTACGGCATCGGCGAGCTGCTGGCGATGGCGCGCGAGCGGGCGGTCGTGGTGGTGCGGGGCATCCCCGACGAGGCGCTCGGCGCGCCCACGCCCTGCGCGGAGTACGACGTGAAGGCCCTGGTCAATCACCTCTGCCAGGTGATCGTGCAGTTTCAGCGGCTGGCCGCGAAGGAGGCGTCGGACTTCGGCGACAGCATTCCGGACCGGGTCGCCGAGGACGCCGAGTGGCGCGAGGGGCTCGTGCGGGAGGCGGACCGGCTGGTGGCGGCCTGGTCGGCGCCCGGCGCGGAGGAGGGGAGGACCGGCGGGATGGACATGCCGGCGCGGCTGGTCGGCTCGATGGCGCTGCTCGATCTGACCGTGCACGTGTGGGACCTGGCGCGGGCGACGGGCCAGGACCTCCCCGGTACCGACGAGCCGGTCGTGGCGGAGCTGACCGGCGCCGTGGACACGCTGGCGCCGACGGCCCGGAAGATGGGGGTCTTCGGGGAGCCGGCTCCGGAGCCGGCGGGCGCGTCCCCCTTCGAGCGCCTGCTCGCCCGGACCGGCCGGGACCCGCACTGGGGGTAGTCGTGGCGGGCCGGCGACCGTCCGGGCAGGTCCGCGGCCCTCCTTGCCGGTCGCCATTCCTCCGGGCGGGCCGGGAATAGTCCTCGCCGGGTCTCCGTTCTCCGGGTATAGTTGAACCGTCAACAACCTGGAGGGTGAGCGACCATGCAGTTCGGGATCTTCAGCGTCGGCGATGTCACGCCGGACCCCACCACGGGCCGTACGCCGACCGAGCGCGACCGCATCAAGGCCATGGTCGCCATCGCGCTGAAGGCCGAGGAGGTCGGACTCGACGTCTTCGCGACCGGTGAGCACCACAACCCGCCGTTCGTGCCGTCGTCGCCGACGACGATGCTCGGCTACATCGCGGCGCGCACGGAGCGGCTGGTGCTGTCCACCTCCACCACGCTCATCACCACGAACGACCCGGTGAAGATCGCCGAGGACTTCGCGATGCTCCAGCACCTGGCCGACGGCCGGATGGACCTGATGATGGGCCGCGGCAACACCGGCCCGGTCTACCCCTGGTTCGGGCAGGACATCCGCCAGGGCATCAACCTCGCCATCGAGAACTACGCCCTGCTGCACCGGCTGTGGCGCGAGGACGTGGTGAACTGGGAGGGGAAGTTCCGCTCGCCGCTGCAGGGCTTCACCGCCACGCCCCGCCCGCTGGACGGCGTCGCGCCGTTCGTCTGGCACGGCTCCATCCGCTCCCCGGAGATCGCCGAGCAGGCCGCGTACTACGGCGACGGCTTCTTCCACAACAACATCTTCTGGCCCGCCGACCACACCAAGCGGATGGTCGAGCTGTACCGGTCCCGGTACGCCCACTACGGCCACGGCACGCCCGAGCAGGCGATCGTCGGCCTCGGCGGCCAGGTGTTCATGCGGAAGAACTCCCAGGACGCGATCCGCGAGTTCCGGCCCTACTTCGACGTCGCCCCGGTCTACGGGCACGGCCCGTCGCTGGAGGACTTCATGGACCAGACCCCGCTGACGGTCGGCTCCCCGCAGCAGGTGATCGAGAAGACGCTCGCCTTCCGCGAGTACGCCGGTGACTACCAGCGCCAGCTGTTCCTGATGGACCACGCGGGGCTGCCGCTCAAGACCGTGCTGGAGCAGCTCGACCTGCTCGGCGAGGAGGTCGTGCCGGTGCTGCGCAAGGAGTTCGCCGCCGGCCGTCCGGCCGACGTGCCGGACGCGCCGACCCACGCTTCCCTGCTGGCCAGGAAGGAGTCGCAGGAGGTGACCGTCGCATGAAGCTCGTAGTCGTGTCCGCGGGGCTGAGCGTCCCGTCCTCCACCCGGTTGCTGGGCGACCGGCTGGCGGCGGCGGCCGTACGGACCGCCGCCGAGCCCGTGGAGGTCGAGGTGGTCGAGCTGCGCGACCTCGCCGTGGAGATCGCGCACAACTTCACCAACGGCTTCCCCGGCCGGCAGCTGGCCGCCGCGATCGACGCGGTGACCTCGGCCGACGGACTGATCGTCGTCACGCCGGTGTTCTCGGCGTCGTACAGCGGACTGTTCAAGTCCTTCTTCGATGTGATCGAGAAGGACGCGCTGGCGGGACTGCCGGTGCTGATCGCCGCGACCGGCGGCACCGCCCGGCACTCCCTGGTCCTGGAGCACGCGCTGCGCCCGCTCTTCGCCCACCTGCGCGCCGTGGTCGTCCCGACCGGCGTGTACGCCGCCTCGGAGGACTGGGGCGCGGAGGGCCTGGACGGCCGCGTCGACCGGGCTGCGGGGGAGCTGGCCGCGCTGATGCAGGGCCTGTCGGGGGCGAGGCGGCCCGCCGGGGACGACCTCGCGGTGGTGCCGTTCGCCGAGCAGCTGGCGGCACTGTCGAGCCCGGCCGGCGGCTGAGGCGGGGAGGCATGTACCAGCCCGTCCGGCGTTTGAGGACGAGGCCGTCCAGGCCGAACGGGGGTCCGGGGGCGGAGCCCCCAGGGGCGGCCGTGTGAGGGTGTGAGCCCAGTAAGAAGGGCAACAGCAGCGCGGTCCACCCGGCCGAACCGCCGGAGGCCTTGGCAGACTGAACGGGTGTCCCAGACTGTTCTCCTCGCCGAAGACGACCGCGCCATCCGCCACGCCCTGGAGCGCGCGCTGACCCTGGAGGGCTACCAGGTCACCGCGGTCGCCGACGGCGTCGAGGCGCTGGCGCAGGCCCACCGCACGCCGCCGGACGTGCTCGTGCTGGACGTGATGATGCCCGGCATAGACGGGCTCCAGGTCTGCCGGGTGCTGCGCGCCGAGGGCGACCGCACCCCGATCCTGATGCTGACGGCGCTCGTGGAGACCCAGGACCGCATCGCGGGCCTGGACGCGGGCGCCGACGACTACGTGGTGAAGCCCTTCGACGTGGAGGAGGTCTTCGCCCGGCTGCGCGCCCTGCTGCGCCGCACCAGCGAGAACAACGGCACCCCCGCCCCCGTCGACGTACCCAGACAGCCCCCCGGGCCGATCGGCCGGCTGATCGAGGCCGCCGGGCTGCGGATGGACCCGCAGGCACGCCGGGCCTGGCGGGGCGAGCGGGAGCTGGAACTGACGCGGACCGAGTTCGAGCTGCTGGAGCTGCTCGTGCGCAACGCCGGCATCGTCCTCGACCACGCCACCATCTACGACCGCATCTGGGGCTACGACTTCGGCCCCGGCTCCAAGAACCTCGCCGTCTACGTCGGCTACCTGCGCCGCAAGCTCGACGAGCCGGGCGCCCCGCAGCTGATCCAGACGGTCCGCGGGGTGGGTTACGTGCTGCGGGAGGACTGAGTGGGCGGCCCCGCCCGCCGTCGGCTCGCCAGGAGCCTCGCCGCACGGCTGCTGACCGGACGCCGGCGGACCGGGCTCGTCTCGCTGCGCTCCACCTTCGCCGTGTCCTTCGCGGCCGTCACCGCCGTCGTCACCGTCCTGGTCGGCCTGCTGTCGTACACCGCCGCCGCCCGGCTGGTGCGGGTGGACCAGGAGTCCGTGTTCGACGAGGTGGTGCAGGACCTGCGCGGCGAGGTGCGGCAGCGGCCGATGCTGCCGGACGACTTCTCCTCCTCCGCGCCCGGCCACGATCTCGTACGGCCCGCCCGTACCGATGTGCAGGTGCTCGGCCCGGACGGCGCCGTCGTCGACCCGGGGCGGCCGGGGCTGCCGGTGACGGCGTCCGACCGGCGGATCGCGGCCGACGGGACGGCCGGGCGGATGGTCCAGCACAAGGACGTCGACGTCGGCAGCGACGTCTACCGCGTGGCGACCGTCGCGCTCGGCGGCGGCCGGGGCGCGGTGCAGATCGCCCAGGAGTTCAGCGACACCGAGGACCTGCTGCGGGCGCTCCAGCAGCGGACGGTGCTGCTGATGGCGGCCGTGGTGGTCCTCGCGGGGCTCTTCGGCTGGTGGCTGGCCCGGCGCATCACCCGACGTCTCGTCGTCCTCACCGACGCGGCCGAGGACGTCGCGCGCACCCGGCAGCTGGGCATCCAGGTGCCCGTCACCGGCTACGACGAGGTCGGCCGGCTCGGCCGGGCCTTCGACCGCATGCTGGGGCGGCTGGCCCAGTCCGAGGAGGACCAGCGGCGGCTGGTGCAGGACGCGGGCCACGAGCTGCGCACCCCGCTCACCTCCCTGCGGACCAACATCTCCCTGCTGCGCCGCATCGACGAGCTGCCGCCCGACACCCGCGACGAGCTGGTGGCCGACCTGGGCCAGGAGGCACGCGAACTGACCGACCTGGTCAACGAGCTGGTCGATCTGGCGGCCGGGCAGTCCGACACCGAGCCGGCCCAGCGGGTGGACCTCGCCGACATCGCCGAGGACGTCGCGGTGCTCGCCCGGCGGCGCACCGGACGGCGGATCCTGGTGCGGGCGAGCGGCGAGACGACCACGGAGGGCCGGCCCGCGATGCTGCAGCGGGCGGTGACCAACCTCGTGGAGAACGCGGCGAAGTTCGACCGCGACGGCAGCGCGCCCATCGAGATCGGCATCGCCGGACCCGCCCTCCCCCACTCTCGGCTTCGCTCGAGCGGGGGGACCCCCATCGGCCCCGTGCGCGTGGAGGTCCTGGACCGCGGTCCAGGCATCGCCGAGGACGACCTGATCCGGGTCTTCGACCGCTTCTACCGCGCCGCGGACGCCCGCTCCCTGCCCGGGTCCGGGCTGGGTCTCTCCATCGTGCGGGAGGTGGCGCTGGCGCACGGCGGGGCGCCGTTCGCGTTCCACCGGGAGGGCGGCGGGACAGCGATCGGCTTCACCGTCGGCGGCTCCGGCTGACTCGCGCTCTCTCGGATCTCCCCGTCATGGGCCACCATCTGAGCGGGCGGGCCGTGCGCCCGGTGGCGAGGGGAGGAACGTCGTCGTGCTGAGTGACGTGGAGAACGCCGTACTGGCGGAGATCGACGAGGCCGGGATCGGGCGGACGCTGCTGGAGCTGATCTCCGTGCCGAGCGTGACCGGGAGCGCCGCCGAGTCGGAGCTCCAGCATCTGCTGGCCGGACGGCTGGAGCGGCTCGGGCTCGACGTCGACCTGTGGTCCATGGACCTGGACGCGCTGCGTGCGGACCCGGAGTTCCCGGGGACGGAGGCAGAGCGGGACGAGGCATGGGGGCTGGTCGGGGTCACCGAGGACGGCGGGGACGGGCCCACCTTCGTGATGCAGGGCCATGTCGACGTCGTACCGCCCGGGGACCCGGACGCCTGGGACGGCGACCCGTTCGTGCCCAGGGTCGTCGGGGACGTCGTGCACGGGCGTGGCGCCTGCGACATGAAGGCCGGGCTGACCGCCCACCTCGCCGCGCTCGCCGCGATCCGGGCCGCCGGGGTGCGGCTGCGCGGGCGGGTCGGGGTGCACTTCGTGGTCGGGGAGGAGGACGGCGGCCTCGGCGCCTTCGGCACGCTGCGGCGCGGCCACCGCGGCGACGTCTGCGTCATCACCGAGCCGACCGGCGGCGCCCTCGTCACCGCCAACGCCGGCGCGCTGACCTTCCGGATCGCCGTGCCCGGCAAGGCGGCCCACGGCAGCGCCCGCGACCAGGGCGTCAGCGCGATCGACGCGTATGTGCCGCTGCACGCGGCGCTGGCCCGGCTGGAGACCGAGCGCAACCGGGACGCCGACGCGCTGATGGCCGAGCACCCGATCCCCTACGCCCTGTCGGTGGGCACCGTCCGCGCCGGGGACTGGGCGAGCAGCGTGCCCGATCTGCTGGTCGCCGAGGGGCGGCTCGGCGTACGGCTCGGCGAGGACCCGGCAAAGGCGCGGGCCGCCTTCGAGCGGTGCGTCGCCGAGGCCTGCGCCGCCGACCCGTGGCTGCGCGGGCATCCGGCGACGGTGACCTGGCCGGGCGGGCAGTTCGCCAGCGGCCGGCTGCCCGAGGGCCACCCGCTGCCGGCGCTGATACGCGGCGCCCACGCCGATGCCGGGGGAGCCGCGGACCCGCGCGAGTGCGGGGCGCCGTACGGCAGCGATCTGCGGCTGTACTCCGGGGCGGGGATCCCGACGCTGCAGTACGGGCCGGGCGACATCCGGGTGGCGCACAGCGCGCGGGAACAGGTGTCCCTGGCCGAAGTGGCGCAGGTGGCACGGACGTTGGCGGTGACGGTGCTGCGGACGGTCGGCACCGCGTGAGCCCGTGCGGCGGTCAGGAGCGGCCGGCTGAAACGCTGTCGAGGATGTCGGCCAGCAGCTCCCGCTGATGCTCCGTGAGGAAGAAGTGGCCGCCCGGGAAGGTGCGCAGGGCGAAGTCGCCGGTGGTCGCCTCGCGCCAGGCCGCCGCCTGCGCCACCGTGACGCCGGGGTCCGTCCCGCCCGCGTAGACGGTCACCGGGGTGCCGACGCGGGCGCCGGGCGTGGGGCGGTAGGTCTCCATCAGGCGCAGGTCGGCGCGCAGCGAGGGCAGGACGACCTCCAGCAGGTCGGGGTCGTCGGCCAGCGTCTCGTACGCGCCGCCGAGGCCGCGCACGCCCGCGAGCATGGTGGCGTCGTCCTTGTCGTGCAGGGGGCGGCCGGTCCGCTCCGCGAAGGGGGTGGCCTGGCCGGAGGCGAACAGCCGCAGCGGGGGCGTGCCCCGGTCCTCCAGACGGCGCGTCACCTCGTAGCCGACGGTGGCTCCCATGCTGTGGCCGAACAGGGCGAACGGCGTGTCCAGCAGCGGGGCGAGGGCTTCGGCGACGGCGTCAGCGAGGGTGTCCATGTCCGCGACGCAACTCTCGGCCAGACGGTCCTGTCGGCCCGGGTACTGGACGGCCACCGGCTCCACCTCCGCGGGCAGCGCCTCCGCCCAGCTGCGGAAGAAGGCGGCGGTGCCACCGCCGTGCGGCAGACAGAACAGCCGCAGCCGGGGTGCGTCCGAGGGGCGGTAACGCTTTAGCCAGCGGGTGGAGTGGAGCACTTTTCAGACATCCTTTCCTCGCCCTTGAACAAGCCACGGTAACCGCCGATCGGCATCTCCGGCAGACATTCCAGAATATGGATCGATCTTGACTGCCCAGGCGGGCACGTGTCAGTGTCCCCAAGGAATATGAGTCGCACGGGGGAGCGAATGCCCGGTTTGGCCATGATCGGGTAGGGGTGACCTCGTATTCACGAACGGGGAACCAGCATGGCGGAGCTGAAGTTCCATTGGTGTTCACCGCTGGACAGTGGGCAGCAGAAAGCGACCGAAAAATACCGGTCCGGGGAGCTTGACTTCGACGGGATCGTCGACTTCGCGCAGGAGGCCGAGCAACTCGGCGTCGACTCCCTGCTCATGGGCATCAGTTACCACATGCCCGACCCGCTTCCGATGATCGGCGCCCTGGTGCGCGAAACGGAACGCGTCAAGTTCATTCTCGCCTATCGGCCGGGTCTTTTGGGCCCCACGCTCTTCACTCAGGTCGTGAACACCATTTCCTGGATGTCGGACGGCCGGATATCGCTGAATCTGGTGGCCGGAATTTCCCCCGCCGAGCAGGCGTACTACGGCGACTTCCTGGCTCACGACGACCGCTATGCCCGCTCGAATGAGTTCCTGAGTGTCCTGCACCGCTTCTGGGAAGGCGAGAATCCGCTTTCTCACCGGGGCGCGCACTATCGCGTCGAAGAAGCCCAGCTGGGACTGGGATACAAAGGCGGCGGCCGCCCCACGATCTACATCAGCGGAGCCTCCGCTCCCGCGCAGAAGACCGCCGTCGACTTCGGCGACTGCTGGCTGCGCTACGGCGACACCCCGGAGGGCATCGCACAGGCCACCGCCCCCGTGCTCGCCAACGGCTGCCGGGCCGGCATCCGTATGCACGTCCTGGCCCGCCCGACCCGCGAGGAGGCGCTGACCGACCTCGCCGAGATGATGCGCGACCCCGACGAGGATCACCGCGCCTGGGTCACCAGCTTTGTCGCCGCCTCCGACTCCGAGGCGGTGAAGAACTCCTTCCGCCTGGCCGAGAAGGCCCAGGACGACTGGCTGTCCCCCTACCTCTACTCCGGCGCCGTCGCCTACCGCGGCGGCCCCGCGCTCTGCGTCGTCGGCAGCTACGAGGAGGTCGCGGCCTACCTGTACGAGTACAAGGCCGCCGGCGTCAGCGAGTTCATCTTCTCCGGCTGGCCCACCCGCGACGAGATGCGGATCTTCTACACCCACGTACTGCCGCTGATCCGCGAGCACGAGCGCACCGCCGGACCGGCATGACGGCGCGGGTGGAGAGCCTGCACCGGGGGCTGTTCGCCACCGGCGTGCTGCTCGGGCTGATCGCGGAGCAAGTGGTGCTGTTCGCCGTGCCGTTGCTCATCTTCCAGGACACCGGTGACGTGTCGACGCTCGGCTTCGCGTTCGCCCTGGAATGGCTTCCCGGACTGCTGGCCTACCCCTTCGCGGGACTGATCGCCGACCGGGACGGCGGCGCCCGGCTGTTCTCCCGCGTCTCCGTGGGCCGCGCCGCCGTCCTCGGCCTTGCCGTCGTGATCGTGGTGGCCGAGCCGGGCTGGACGACGGCCGCCCTGATGACCAACGGCGCACTGCTGTCGATCCTCGCGGCACCCGTGCGGATGTCGGTCGAGAAGATGGTCCCGCAGGTGGCCCGCGGCGAGAAGCTGGCGACCACGCAGTCGCTGGTGCAGAACATGGAACTGCTGGCGATGGCCCTCGGGCCCGCCCTCGCCGCCGTCGCCGTACTGGTCCTCGGCAAGGTGTGGCTGCTCGCCCTCGCCGCGGGCGTCTTCCTGCTCGCCGCCGCCTGCTGGCTCCCGCTGCCCCGGCAGAAGTGGCAGCCCGGGAACGGCGGCGGTGCCCGGGAGATCCTCGGCGAGCTGGGGCTCGGCTGGAGACTGCTGATCCGCAACCGCCCGGTCCGGCTCCTTGCCGTGCTCAACTTCGCCATCAACCTGGTCTTCGCCACCGTGCTCAGCGCCAACGCCGCGCTCGTCACCGGCGTGTTCGGTGCCTCCGAGTCGTCCTACGGCATGCTCAACACCTTCGTCGGCATCGTGGGCCTGGGAAACCTGCTGGTCATCCCGCTGCTGCTGCGCAAGGTCGACGTGCACGTCCTCGGCGTCATCGGGTTCACCTCGCTGTGCGCGGCCCTCTTCGTCGCCGGCACCGCGGGCTCGTTCGCCGTCTACGGCACCGCCTTCGTCGCGGGGATGACCGGAGTGGCGTACTACAACGTCTTCAACCGCACCCAGCGGATCAAGGTCATCCCGCAGGAGCACCTGGGCAAGGTCATGGGCCCCTTCTACCTGCTCAACCTGCTCTCCTACCCGATGGCCGGGCTCCTGGTCGGCACCGCCGGCGAGGCGATCGAGCCCCAGGACCTGGTGACCGTGCTCGCCGTGCTGCTCAGCGTGTTCGGGGCCGTCCTGCTGCCGCTGGTCATGCGCAGCTTCCGCCAGGTGCTCACCCCGCGGGACACGGGCTCCCCGGACGTTCCCCAGACAACAGAGGTGCACTGATGCATATCGTCCTGGTCAATCGCTGGCCCCGGTTCTCGGACGGGATCCGCTGGGACAACGAGCTCACGCGCTACGAGGAGTTCATCGACCACGACAAGCACCGGGTGAGCTACGTCGTCGACGCGCTCGGCGCCGAGGGCGTGCTCGTCGACCCCGCCCGCATCGCGCACTACGTGCAGGTCGAGGACGTCAACGACTACGACGCACTGCGCTCGGCGGTCCAGGAGGTCACCGAGAAGGCCGGGCCCGTGGACCAGCTGATCGCACTGTCCGAGTTCACGTTGGAGATCGCCGCCCGGGTGCGGGTCGCGCTCGGCATCCCCGGGCCAAGCCCCGAGCAGGTGGCCGTGTACCGGGACAAGGTCCGCATGAAGGAGGTGCTGGCCGAGGCGGGGGTGCGGGTACCGCGCTTCGCGCCCTGCGCCGACCTGGAGAGCTGCGTCGCCTTCGCCGGCTCCACCGGCTACCCGGTGATCCTCAAGCCCGTCGACGGTGCCGCGAGCATCGGTGTCCACCGCGTCGACGACGAGGCCGCGCTGCGGGAGCTCGTGCCCACGCTCGACCTGACCCGGTACGAGATCGAGGAGTTCGTCACCGGCGTCATCCACCACGTGGACGGCTTCGCCGACGCGCGCTGCCAGGTGCCCTTCCAGGTCGCGTCCGTGTACGTCAACGACTGCCTCGCCTTCGGCTCCGGCTCGCCGCTCGGCTCGGTGGTGCTGCGCGAGAGCGAACTGCGCACCCGCATCGAGGACTTCACCCGCGAGTGCATCGCCGTCCTCGGGATGTACGACACCCCCTTCCACCTGGAGCTGTTCGTCACCGAGAGCGGCGAGCTCGTCTTCCTGGAGGTGGGCGGCCGGGTCGGCGGCAGCGAGGTGCCGCACCTGGTGAACAAACTCTTCGGGGTCAACCTGTACGAGGCATGGCTGCGCGCACTGTCCGGCGAGAGCCTCGACCTGCCGCCCAAGTCCGGAGACCCGAGCGGCGGCTGGCTCGTGCTGCCCAAGCCGGACGGGCTGCCGCTGCGGGTGCGCAGGGCGTCCCCGATGAAGGAACGGTTCGAGACGATCTGGCGCGAACTCGTGCCCCGGCCGGGGCAGGTCCTGGAGCCGGGCGGCAGCTACGACGCCCTGCACAGCGGCCGGTTCATCCTGCTCCACGAGGACCAGCAGCGGGTCACGGACGACATCCATCGCATCATCGAGACCTTCGAGTTCGAGGTGGAGCAGCCATGAGCCCGCTCACGTGACGATCATGACCGTCGCCGCGGTGACCCCGACGACGACGATCACGACGCGCAACGCCATCGCCGGCAGCTTGCGGCCCACCTTGGCCCCGAGCAGACCGCCGACCGTCGAACCGGCCGCGATCACCGCGGCGGCCGCCCAGTCGACGTCGGCGACCGCCACGAACACCACCGCGGCGGCACCGTTGACGATGGCCGCCAGCACGTTCTTCGCCGCGTTCAGCCGCTGGAGGTCGTCCCGCAGAAAGCTCCCGAACAGGCCCATGAGCAGCACCCCTTGGGCCGCGCCGAAGTAGCCGCCGTACACGCCGGTACCCAGCACCCCGCACCACAGCGGCACCCCGCCGTCCGCGCCGCCGCGCTCCGGGCGCTTCCTCAGCCAGGCGTTCAGCCGGGGCTGGAGCAGCACCAGGGCGCACGCGGCGAGGATCAGCACCGGCACCACGGTGTCGAAGGCGGCGGAGTCCAGCTGGAGCAGCAGCAGGGCTCCGGTGAGGCCGCCGATCAGGGACGCGGCGCCGAACCGCAGCAGCCGGCGCCGCTGCCCGCGCAGCTCACGGCGGTAGCCGTAGGCGGCGCTGAGCACCCCCGGGACGAGCCCGATGTTGTTGGTCACGTTGGCCAGAACCGGCGGAAAACCGCAGGCCACCAGAGTCGGAAAGGTGATGAGCGTGCCGGACCCCACCACTGCGTTGATGGCGCCCGCGGCCACGCTCGCGGCCCCGATGGCGACGGCTTCCACGAAGTTCAACGAGTTACCTTCCAGAGATCAGCTCGTCGACGACGGGACCGTCGGGCGTGTGCCGGGTCGCGATGCGCTGCTTGTGGGGATCGCCGTCGAGAATCAGGTCCACGACCCCCGACTGTCCCATGCCGGTCATGGAGCGCGTGGTCCGGGCCGCCAGTACGCGCAGCTGGGCCAGCGGAAGCCCGCTGAACCGCTCCAGCTCGGCCACCAGGTCCGCCTCGTCGCCGGCCGGGTCCGCCTCGGAGGTGAGCAGCGCGACCATGGCGTCCACCCGCTCCAGCAGCTCGGGCTGTTCGGCCTTGACGTAGCCGGCCAGACCGGCGCCGCCGTCGGTGAACGGCGAGTGGACCATGCAGACCAGCTGCTCCTCGGTGATCTCGAAGCAGTCCTGCGCGTAGGTGTCCATGCCGGCGCGCATGCGCTCGACGGCGCCCTCGCCCTCGTACCGGGAACCGATCAGCTCGATCAGCTGGTCGGGGAACTCCTTCTTGCGCATCAGCTGCTTGCCGAACTTCACGTACTCGTCCAGGCCCTCCTCGTAGGAGCGGCCGTAGACGCGCTCGCACTTCAGGCCGCGTATGTGGGCCATCAGCGCCGGGTTGCCGCAGTCGGACTCGGAGAAGCTGAAGGCGAGTTCGTCGAAGCGGAAGCCGAGGAAGTCCGTCAGCAGGTCCCAGTGGTCGCCGGAGGCGTAGGCGGTGTCGTCGTAGATCGAGAAGAAGCGCAGCTGGTCGGGGGTGTCGTGGTGGACCCGGCGCTCGTGGATCAGATTCTTCGCCCCGGCGCCGTAGATGTCGCTGAAGTAGGCGCGTCCGATGTTGTCCGTGGCCTTCAGGACGCCGCGGAAGCCGGCCCGGTCCTGTCCCTCGGGGGCGACGCCCATGCGCTCCGCGAGACGGTGGATCCACACCAGGTAGGTGCGCTGCTCGTAGGGGGAGTCGCCGGTGATGATGACGTCCACGCCGCCGTCGTGGGAGGCGCCGAGGCCGAAGGCGTGGGCCGCGCTCAGGTTGCAGGCGTTGCAGAAGGTCGGGCGGCCGTCGCCGAGGGTGCGGTGGCCGGTGACCAGGATGTCGAGGCGGTTGCGGGCGACGACGTGGTCGCGCTGCGGCAGGTCGACGTGGAATGGCGAGATTTCGTCCCCGTCGACGAGCAGTTGCTCGCAGTCGGGGTCGGCCTCCAGCCGGAGCGCCGCGTAGGTGCGGTCGATGTTGTGCATCACGGCGACGGGCATTCCGGCGTGCCGCATGGTGACCACGCGCAGCCGGAACGTCTCACCCGCCTCCTCCAGCAGCCGCAGCTGCATGGCCCGCACGAAGGCGGTGGTGTAGGCGCTGTCCTTGCCGCCGCCGTAGGCGACCATGACGACCCGCTCCGGGAGCGGGCCCAGTTCCTCCAGCTGGGCGCGGAGTTTGGGGACGCAGCGTTCCACCTCGTCCCAGTGGCCCGAGGACATCCAGTGCCGCAGCTCCTGAAGGGTCGTCCTGCGCAGTGCGGCGACGTCCTGCGGGGCCGGCCGGCCGGGCCCGGTCGTTTCGGTGATCTGGGTGGACAATGTCGGATCCCCTCACAAACGGAAGGGGGAATTTCCAAATTCAGTACGCGATCCGCGCGTCCCGGGCATCCCCCAATGCAACTCGCCGGAGGATAGCGCAGGGGTGACTCGGAATGTCCACCGCAAGAAAAGGATTGAGACGCGGCAAAAACGGACTCTCCCCTTCGGTTGTCTCATGATCCGAGATCGAACCTTTTCCGATCCGTTAAGTGCGTGCTACCGTCCGTGGCGTGATCGAGAATGGCCTCTCAGGCGCAGAGATCGAGCAGGAGATTCGAGACATCTGGAGGGGGTTGTTCGGTGTCGACGTAGGTCCTGATGACAACTTCTTCGACCTCGGCGGCGACTCGCTGAAGGTGGTGGACGTCGTCGCGGCCGCTCGAAAGCGGGGGATCACTTTCCGCAGTTCGGCGGTGTTCAGAAACCCGACGCCGTCTCTGCTGGCGTCCAGCCTGACCAGGGATGATGCCAGGTGAGCCAGCAGGAGCTGCCCAACGGTATGACCGTGCACGGGCTGAACCGCAATGAGACCGAGTATCTCTACAAGGAAATCTTCGAGGACGAGGTTTATACACCGGGCGACGGTTTCGGTTTTCCGGAACGGCCCGTTGTCTTTGATGTGGGCGCCAACATAGGAATGTTCGCTCTGTTCATGGCGGCGAAGTTCCCGGAAGCCCGGATCTTCTCCTTCGAGCCGGTGCCGCGCACCTTCGACGCATTGCAGAAGAACGCCGGTGGCGTGCCGAACGTGTCCGTCTTCAACATGGCCCTCGGGGACGCCGCGCAAACCCGTGAGCTGACTTTTTACCCGCAGTACTCGATGATGTCGGGCTTCGACGCCGATCCGGAAGTCGACCGGGCGTTGGTCAAGTCGTACATCGGGAACATCGCGGAAACACTCGACGAAGACCGCCGGGATTTGCTCCTGGAAGAGGCGGACGAACTGATCGGCGAGCGCTTCGACACGGTGGAGCGGGTGCCCGTCCGGATCGACCGGCTGGAGACGGTCGCCGCCGACCTCGGCATCGACCGCATCGACTTCCTGAAGATCGACGTCGAGGGCTTCGAGGTGAAGGTCCTCGAAGGCATCGGCGACGCGCTGTGGTCCCGCATCGGCCGGGCCGCCGTCGAGGTCGAGGACGACAACGGCGAACTGGCCGTGGTCACCAAGCTGTTCGCCGAGCACGGCATGGAGACCGTGGTCGAGCAGCCGGCGGAGTACCGCGGCACCAGCGTCTACACCGTCTTCGCCGCCCGTCCGGCGGGAGGCGCGCCATGACCCCGGCCGGCGCGAGCGGCGCCACGGTGTTCGCGCTGCCCACGGCATGGCGCCCGGCGCCCGGATCCGACCCGGCACCGGAAACGGCCGTCGTCGAGCACGCCGACCTCGCCGACGGGCTGGGCGCGCTCGCCGGGATCTGCGGCACCGACCTGCCGACCGTGCTGCTGGCCGCCCACATCAAGGTGCTGGGCATGCTGGGCGAGGCGGACGAGCGGTGCGCCGAGGTCGCGGACGGCGCCGGGATACGGCACGTCACCGTGGTCCGGACGGCGGCCACCTGGCAGGAGCTGGTGTTACGCGTCGCCAAGGCGGAACGGCCGGCGGCCGGCTCCGCCGACGAGGTGACGCACGGCGAACGCGCCCTGTTCACCGCCGGGGCGGAGGCCGGCGGTGAGCGGGACGGGAGCGACGAGGGCGACGAGGGCGTCGAACGGTTCGCGTACGGCCTGCGTGTCCGTGCGGACGCGCGTCGGCTGACGCTCACCGCCGCCCTCGCCCCGCCGTACCTCGCCCGACTCGCCTCGATGTACCGCGAGGTCCTGCGGGCCATGGCGGCCGGCCCCGACGGGGACGCGCTCGCCGCCCGTCTCGACCCGGACGAGCGCCGGGAGGTGCTCGGCGACTGGAGCACGGGGCCGCGGCTCGACCGGGGCGCCGGCACCGTCGTCGAGCTGATCGAGGCCCAGGCCGCCGCGACGCCCGACGCGACGGCCGTCAAGGTCGCCGGCACCGGGACGACGTACCGGGAACTCGACGGGCGGGCCAACCGCATCGCCCGCCGGCTGGCCGGGCTCGGCGCCCGTCCCGACGCACTGGTCGGCGTCTGCCTGCGCCGCACCGCCGATCTGCTGCCCGCGCTGCTCGGCGTGTGGAAGTCCGGCGCCGGCTATCTCCCGCTCGACCCGGCCCTGCCCGCCGAGCGGCTGCGGCACATGATCGACGCCGCCGGATGCGAGCTGGTGCTCACCGAGTCCGCCCATCTGCCGGCCCTGGAACCGCTGACCGGCGGCGACGTCGTCCTCCTCGACCGGGAACGGGAGTCGATCGAGGCGCTGCCCGCGACACCCCTCGACCGCACGACGCATCCGCGCTCCCTCGCCTACGTCATCTACACCTCGGGCTCCACCGGCAACCCCAAGGGCGTGATGGTGGAGCACACCGGGCTCGCCAACTACCTGCTGTGGACGGCCGAGACGTACGCGGCACGCGGCACCGGCGGCTCCCCGGTGTTCTCGTCGATCTCCTTCGACCTGGGCATGCCCAGCCTGTTCGCCCCGCTGCTGACCGGGCAGCCCGTCCATCTGCTGCCCGACCCGCTGGACACCGCCGACCTCGGCGACGAACTCGCGGCCGGGGCGCCGTACAGCTTCATCAAGATGACTCCCGGCCATCTCGACCTGCTGAGCTACGACCTGACCCCCGACGAGATCCACTCGCTCGCCGGACTCGTCATCGCCGCCGGCGACGCGTTCACCAGCGAACTGGCGCGGCGCTGGCTGGAGTTCGCCGGGCCCGGCGGCACCCCGGTGGCCACCGAGTACGGGCCCACCGAGATCACCGTCGGCAACTCCGGGGAGACGCTCACCGAGCCGCCCGCCACCGAGCTGATCCCGCTGGGCGCTCCCATCCCCAACACCACCATGTACGTCCTCACCGACCGCCTCGAACCCGTGCCCGTCGGTGTCCCCGGCGAGGTCTACATCGGCGGTACCGGCGTGGCCCGCGGCTACCTGGACCGTCCCGGCCTGACCGCCGAGAGGTTCCTGCCCGACCCGTACGGCGCACCCGGATCCTGTCTCTACCGCACCGGTGACCGGGCACGGTGGCGGGCCGACGGCTCGCTGGAGTTCCTCGGCCGCGTCGACCACCAGGTCAAGATCCGCGGGTTCCGGGTCGAACTCGGCGAGATCCAGGCCCGGTTGCGCGAACACCCGGACGTCACCGAGGCCGTCGTCATCGCGGTCGGCCCGGTCCGCTCCCGCTCCCTGGCGGCCTATGTGATCCCCGCCGGGGGAACGCCGATGGACGCCACCGGACTCCGGGACCACCTGGCGGCCGTACTGCCCGCCTACATGCTCCCCGCGCACTTCGTCGCCATCGACCAGGTGCCGCTGACGACCAACGGAAAGGTCGACACCCGCGTGCTGCAGGGCCTGCTCTGACCGCGGCGTGTCCCGTCCGTACCTCACGAGAGGCGAACAACGTGTCCATCGCTGACATATCGGCCGGGTCGGGGACGTCCCACGACACGGCCGGACCGAAGGAGGGGGCCGAGTCCCGGTCCGGGGCGGAGGTCGACGACGCGGCCGAGCCCGGGTACGGGGCGGAGGTCGACGACGCGGCCGAGCCCGGGTACGGGGCGGAGGTCGACGACACGGCCGAGCCCGGGTACGGGGTTCAGGTCCATGACGCGGCCGCGCCCGGCCCCGGCCCCGGTGCCGAGAGCGAGGTTCCGGTCCGGCTGGAGCTCACCGGCGAGGAGCGTGCCGCCGTGGGTGAGCTGGCCGAGCAGCTCACCCGGGTCCCGCCCGGCCTGGTCGACGCGCACGCGTGGGTGGCCGAGGCACGCCGGCTGAGCTGCCGGCTGCCCCTGCGGCTGCTGGAGCGGATCCGCCAGTACCGCAGCGACCCCGGCCCCGACGGCATGCTGTGCCTGGCCGGTCTGCCGGTCGAGGACGGGCCGCTGCCCGAGACGCCCGCCGTGCCGGACTCGGTCGAGCGGGACGCCACCGTGCCGTCCGCCGTCGCGATGCTGATCGGACAGCAGCTCGGCGAGGTCATCGCCTACCGCGACGAGAAGTACGGGGCGCTGGTGCAGAACGTCGTGCCGGTGCCCTCGCTCGCCGCCTCCCAGAGCAACGGCGGCTCCGTACCGCTGGAGTTCCACATCGAGAACGCCTTCCATCCGCACCGGCCGCACTACGTCGGCCTGCTGTGCCTGCGCTCCGACCACGAGGGGACGGCCGGCACTCAGATCTGCTCGGTCCGCCGGGTCCTCTGCCTGATCGACGAGGCCGACCGCAAGATCCTGGAGGCGCCCCGCTTCGTGACCGAGGCGCCGCCCTCCTTCCGCTCCGCCGAGCGCACCGAGGCCCACCCGGTCCTCGTCGGCAACCCCGAGGACCCCGACATCCGCGTGGACTTCAACGCCACGGTCGCCCTCGACGAGGAGGCCGCCGGCGCCCTGGTCCGGCTGCGCGAGACCATGACGGACGCCTCCGAGTCGGTGGTCCTGCGCCCCGGCGAGCTGGTCTTCGTCGACAACCGCCTGGTCCTGCACGGCCGTACGAACTTCGTCCCCCGCTACGACGGCCGGGACCGCTGGCTGCACCGCATCTTCGTCCACCTGGACAACCGCCTCACCCGGGCGCACCGGGCGGGCAACGGTCCGGTGCTGGTCTGAGCGGGCCACCGACAACCGACGGACGGCACATGGAGAGCAGCAGCGTGACCACAGCAGACGTGGACGTCGACGGGAACGACGTGAACGGGTCCGGGGCGGGCGCGGGGGACGCGGTCGAGGCGTTCGTCGTGGTCGTCAGCGAGGAGGGCCGGCACTCCCTGTGGTGGCCCGGCCGGCCGGTGCCCGCGGGCTGGCGCGTCGCGTCCGACCCCGGCAGCTGGCAGGAGTGCCTGGACCTGATCGAGGAGCGCTGGACCGGGCTGCGGACCCGGCCCCGGCTCGCTCAGGGGGACCCGCGGTGAGCGCCCGCCCCACCCTGGTCCTGGTGGACGCCCTCACCACGGGCGCCATGCTGGCCCGCGCGGCCGCCGCCGACCACCGTGTGGTGCATGTGCGTTCGCGCGCGGAGCTGCCGGCGACCTTCGCCGCGAGCCTGCCCACCGAGGTCTTCGCGGAGGACCTCACGTATCCGGGCCGCGCGGATGAGGTGCTCACCCGGCTGCGGGCACAGGCACCGGTCGCCGTGATCGCCGCCAGCGAGTTCGGCGTGGAGGTCGCCGACGAACTCGCGGGCCGCCTCGGACTGCGCGGGAACGACCCCGTGCTGTCGACGGCCCGGCGCGACAAGTCCCGCATGATGGAGGTCCTCGCGGCGGCCGGCGTGCCGACCCCGCGTCAGCTGCGCGGCAGCGATCTCACGGAACTGCTCGACTGGCGCCGCGCCCAGGGCCTGGCGCGGGTGGTCGTCAAACCGCTGGACAGCGCCGGCTCCGAGGACGTGTACACCTGCGACACCGAGCAGGAGGTGGCCGCAGCACTGCGGGCGGCCCTCGGCAAGACCAATCTGATGCTGTGCGCGAACGAGGCGGTGCTGATCCAGGAGCACCTCGCCGGGGACGAGTACGTCGTCAACAGCGTGAGCAGGGACGGGAATCACTGGTTCACCGATGCGTGGATCAGCCGCAAGCAGGTCGTCTCCGGCAAGCGGCTCGTCTACGACCACGAGGACCTGCTGCCGCCGGACGCACCCGTGCTCGACGAACTCCTCGACTACGTCGGCCGGGTGCTCGACGGCCTCGGCATCGCCCACGGCCCGGCCCACACCGAGCTCATCCTCACCCCGCACGGGCCGCGCCTGCTGGAGACCGGCGCCCGGCTGTCCGGCCTCGCCAACCCGCCCGCGCTCCAGCGCTGCACCGGCGCGGACCAGGTCACCCTGACCCTCGACAGCCACACCTCGCGGGCGGCGGCACTGCGCTCCCGCCCCCGGCGCTACGTCCGCCACGAGTCGGCCCGCTGCGTCAACCTCCTCGCCCACCGCGAGGTCCCCCTGCCGACGCACGCGCTGCGAGCGGCCCTGGAACGGCTCCCGGCCTTCGAGAGCGTCCGCTTCCGCAAGGCCGACGGCACCCGGACCCGCCCGACCGTCGACCTCAACTCCTCGCCGGGCGTGGTGTTCCTGGTGCACCGGGACCCGGAGGAGATCGAGAGCAGCTACAAGATGCTGCGGGCCGTGGAACGGGAGTTGCTGTGAGGAGACAGGTCCTATGCCGGTGAGTCCGGAGAGCTTCAGGGAGTTGTTCGGCTCCTTCCCGGCGCAGGTGGCGGTCATCACCGCGGTCGGTACGGACGGCCGGCCGCGCGGATTCACCTGCACGACCACGTGCGCGGTGTCGGCGGCCCCACCCCTGCTGCTGATCTGCGTGGACGAGAACTCCCAGACGCTGCCCGCGATCCTGGCCGGCCGGAGCTTCGTGGCGAACGTCCTCGCGGCGCCCGGCGAGGAGGCGTCGAGGATCTTCGCGGGCAAGGCGCGGGACAAGTTCGACCGGGTGGCGTGGGAGCCGTCGCGCAGGGCGGGCGGCGCCCCGATCCTCACGGACGTCGCGCTGGCGTACGCGGAGTGCCGGGTGGTGCAGACCGTGACCGCGGGCGACCACCGCATCATCGTCGGCGAGGTCGAGGGCAGCGCTGTCTACCCGCGCGAGCCGCTGCTGTACGGCAAGGGCGAGTACCACGCCTGGCCGGTCGTCCCGGTGGCCGTGGGCACGGGCGCGGGAGGCTGAGCGGGGTGCTCGCCGCCGATTCCGCCCGTCGCGAGCGAACTGGCCCTGACCTTGGGAATCTCCCGCACCCCACCGGCACTGGCGTGACCCTCGCCCCTCAGTCGGCCGTCGCCCGGGTGCGGCGGGCGTAGGCGCGGGCCGCGCGGGCCCGGTCGCCGCAGCGGGTGGAGCACCAGTGGCGGCGGCCGTGGCGCAGGAGGTAGCGGTTGCAGGGGGCCGAGCCGCAGGCCGTGAGGCGTTCGGCGTCGGCGGAGGTGAGCAGGTCGGCGGCGTCGGCGGCGAGGGTCGCCAGCGCGTGGTCGACGATCTCGGTGGTGGGGTGCGTCGCGGCCCGGTAGGGACCGTCCTTCTCGTCCCACCGGAGCAGCGGAGCCGTCGGCACCCTGGTCAGCGCGTCGTTGACGGCGGTCAGCGCGGCCGGCAGCGCGGGCAGCGCCGCGACCCGCGAGTCGAACAGCGACCGGACCTGCTCGCGCAGCGACCGCAGCTGTGCCGCGCACATCTCCCGGATCCCGGCGTCGACGGGAGCGAGCCCGCGCTCCACGAGCCACTCGTTCGCCGCGGCCGGAGTGCCGAGCTGATCCACGAAGTGTCCGCCCGGCAGCGCGATCACGCTGTTGACGAGGGCGAGCGACGGGTACTGCTCCGCGCCCGGCGCGGGCGGCACGGGCGGCTCGACGTTCTCGTTCATGGCTCTCATGGTACGGAGTCCGTCGATCCGTGAGATGCCCGCAGCCCGGCGCGGCTCGGGAGGGGGAGGAGGAGCCGCCGGGCCGCGGGGCGGAAGGGCGGGGCACCCGCACGGGATGCCTTCGGCGGACGCCCCCCCGGCGGGCGCTCACCGGCAGAAACCCCCCGGCGGGCGCTCACCGGCAGACACCCCCCGGCGGGCGCTCACATGTGGACGACCGGCGCCGCGTCCGGATCCGTGGCCGGTGCGCCCCTCCGGTACAGCACGACGCTCACGACCAGGCCGACGGCGAAGAAGACCGCCGACCACCAGTAGGCGGTGGAGTAGGCCTCCAGCCCTGCCTGCGCCTGCACCGCGGGGTCCCTGGGGTTCCGGCCGGTGAGGTAGTCGGTCGCGGCGCCGGTGGCCAGCGTGTTCAGCAGGGCCGTACCGATCGAGCCGCCGACCTGCTGCATGGCGTTGACGGTGGCCGAGGCGACCCCGGAGTCCCTGGCGTCCACACCGGCGGTCGCCAGCCCCATGGCGGGCGCGATGACCAGCCCGAGCCCGAAGCCGGCTGCGAGCAGCGGGGGCAGCACATCGGTGGCGTAACCGCTGTTCAGATCCAGTGCCGTCATCCAGACCATGCCGGCCGCGGCCAGCCCCATGCCGAGCGGGACGATCGGCTTGGGTCCGATCCGGGGCACCAGCACGCTGGAGGCGAGGGTGGCGCTGATCATGAGTGCGACGGTCATGGGCAGGAAGGCCAGCCCGGTCCTGACCGGCGTGTAGCCGAGGCTCTGCTGGAGGTAGTAGGTCAGGAAGAGGAACACCCCGAACATGCCCGCGCCGCTGATCAGGACCGAGACGAAGGAAGCGCCGCGGTTGCGGTCGAGCAGCACGCGCAGGGGCAGCAGAGGGTGGTCGGCACGCGTCTGCCACCAGGTGAACGCCGCCAGCAGTACGGCTCCGGCGACCAGGAAGCCCCAGGTGGCCGGCGAGTCCCAGTCGTGCGTCTCGGCGTTGGAGAAGCCGTAGACCAGGCCGAACAGGCCACCGCCGACCAGGATCGCGCCGGGCACGTCGAGCGTGGCGGACCGGTCCCGGCTGGTGCGGCGCAGCAGCACCGCTCCACCGACGAAGGCGACGGCGGCGAAGAGCAGGTTGACGTAGAGGGTCCAGCGCCAGTCGAGGTGCTCGGTGAGCAGTCCGCCGAGCAGCAGCCCTATGGCTCCGCCGGCGCCCGCGATGGCGCCGTACACGCCGAAGGCCTTGGCGCGTTCCCTGGCGTCGGTGAAGGTCGTCGTCAGCAAGGACAGGGCGGCGGGTGCCAGCAACGCGCCGAACAGGCCCTGTACGGCACGGGCGGCGACCAGCATCTCGAAATTGGTCGCGGCCCCGCCGAGCGCGGACGCCCCGGCGAAGCCGACCAGGCCGACCAGGAAGGTCATCTTGCGGCCGAACAGGTCGGCGATCCGGCCGCCGAGCAGCAGCAGACTGCCGAAGGCCAGGGCATAGGCGGTGACGACCCACTGCCGGTCGCCGTCGGAGAAGCCCAGGTCCTGCTGTGCCGACGGCAGGGCGATGTTCACGATCGTGCCGTCCAGCACGACCATCAGCTGGGCCACACCGATGACGGCGAGGATCCACCAGCGATGGCGCGGCGACGCCTCGGCGGACGGCGGGGGTGGCGGGTCGACGGGGGAGGTGGGGGAGTCGGTGGCGTCGGTGGCGTCGGTGGGGGTCCGGGACATGGCGAGGGCTCCGCTTCGAGGGTTCTGACGGTTGTCAGATTTGCCTGACGAGTGTCAGATTAGCTCTCGTCTGACAGGTGTCAAGTAAGGTGTGGGCGGCCCCCCGAGTGAGGCCACGCAGTGAGGAGGCAGGAGTGGGTGCACGAGCCGAGTCCGCCCGCAGGCCGGGACGCCCCGGCGCGGACACGCCCGCGGTGCCGGAGGAGCAGAGCATCCTGCAACGCGGCCTGGAGGCCTTCGCGGAGCTGGGATACGACCACGCCTCCGCGCGGGAGCTGGCCCGCCGACTCGGCGTCAGCCACAACTTCATCAACGACCGCTACGGGTCCAAGGCGGCCTTCTGGCGCGCGGTCGTCGACCACGCCCTGGGCGGGCAGCTGGCCCGGATGCCCGAGGTGGACGACTCGGTCGACGACGCCGAGCGGCTGCGGCTGATCATCACCGGCTTCTACCGCAGCGCCGTGGACACTCCGCTGGTCGGACGGCTCTTCGTCGAGGAACTCAACCGGGAGACCGAGCGGTTGGACTACCTCTACGAGCGCTACATCGCCCCCACCCTCCAGACCCTGACGCCCAGCATCGAGCGGCTCGTGGCCGAGGGGCGCATGGCACCCGTACCGATGGACGTCCTGTTCTTCGCCGTCATCCCGCCCGTCTCCGGCATGGTGGAGGTGCCGCTGGCCCGCCGCCTGGGCAGGGCCGTGCCCGCCTCGCCCGAGCAGCTCACGGCCACGGCCGAGACGCTCGCTGCGCTGGTGGTCAACGGGCTGCTGGCGAAGGGGCCGGTGCCGCGCGGCTGAGCCCCCGACCCCGGGTCAGGAACCCGCGGAGTGCGGCCGTACGCCGAGGACGTCGAGCATCGCCCGGGTCGCCGGGCTGGGGTTGAAGCGGCTCCACACCAGGTACTCCAGGCGATGCGGCCCGTCGAGCACGCGGACCAGCGCCAGTTCGGGATCACCGGCGGCCAGCGGACGGACGTACGCGGAGGGCAGCAGCGCGATGCCGAGCCCGCGCGCGACCAGCCGGGAGATCAGCTCGACCACCCCGGCCTCGTAGGCGACGTCGCGGACCAGGCCCGCGGCGGCGAAGGCGCGGTCGGACTGGGCGCGGGCGGGGGTGCCGGCCGCGAAGTCCACGAAGGTCTCCTCGGCGATCTCCTCCAGCGTGACCCGCTGCGCGCCCGCGAGCCGGTGCCCGGCCGGCACGACCAGGGCGTGCTCGTCGTGATCGAGGACCAGGGTCTCCACGCCGGACGGCCGCTCGCCCTCCGGCAGCCCGAGAAAGGCGATGTCCAGCTCGCCGTCCCGCACCGCCGCGGCCAGCTCGTCGCTGCGCCCGGAACGCAGCACGACGTGCACGTCCGGGTACCGGGCGCGGTACCGCTGAAGCAGATCCGGTACGTCCACCGCGGCCGTCGTCACGATCACACCGACGGCGAGCCGGCCCCGTACGACCCCGGTCGCGGCGGCGGCGTCGGCGACCGCGCGGTCGGCGGCGGCCAGGCAGTCGCGCGCCGCGGCCACGAACGCCACGCCGGCGCTGGTGAGTTCGACGCGGCGGCTGGAGCGGGCGAACAGTTTGACCCCGAGCTCCCGTTCCAGACCGGCGATCCGATGGCTGAGGGACGACTGCACCACGAAGCAGCGCTCCGCAGCGCGCGTGAAGTTACGGGTTTCGGCCACGGCGACGACGTAGCGCATCTGCTGGAGATCCACAGACCCATGATTCTGGTTCATGGCTGCGATGACAACCATGTGTTGGAGGCATGGGGCCGGGCTGCGGAGACTGCTTCTCATGCATCCCACGACCGAGCGGCCATCGGGGCTGCCGCGGGTCTCCCGCGCGCTGCCGATCGCGACCGTCGCACTGACCGCCCTCGCCCCCGCGGCGTGGGGCACCACCTACGCCGTGACCACGGAACTCCTCCCGCCCGGCCATCCGATGTTCGCCGGGCTCGTCCGCGCCCTGCCCGCCGGACTGCTCGCCCTGGCGATCACCCGCGTGCTGCCGCGCGGCGACTGGTGGTGGAAGGCCGGCGTCCTCGGCGCGCTCAACATCGGCACCCTGTTCCCGCTGCTGTTCCTGGCCGCCGAACGACTCCCCGGCGGCGTCGCCGCCACCCTCGGCGCCGCCCAGCCGCTGCTGGTCGCAGGGCTCGCCATCGCGGCGCTCCACGTCCGGCCGACGGTCTGGCGATGGACCTGGGGCGTGCTCGGGGTGGCCGGGGTCGGGCTCGTCGTACTCGGTCCGGAGGCCCGGCTGGACGCGGTCGGAGTGCTCGCCGGTCTCGGCGGTACGACCGCGATGGCCTGCGGCACGGTCCTCACCAAGCGCTGGGGGCGACCCGCCGGCGTCGGCCCCCTGACCCTGGCGGGTTGGCAACTGACCATGGGCGGGCTGCTGTTGCTCCCGCTCACCCTCGCCATCGAGGGTGTGCCGCAGCGGATCGACGCGGGGGCGGCGACCGGCTACCTCTGGCTCGGCAGCGTGGGCGGGCTGATCGCGTACACGCTGTGGTTCCGTGGCATCGGGAAGCTGTCGGTGGGCGCTTCGGCACCGCTGGTGCTGCTGTCCCCGCTGGTCGCGACGGTCATCGGCACAGCCCTGGGCGAATCCCTGAGCCTGCCCCAGTCCCTCGGCTTCGCCCTCGCTCTGGCCGCGCTGCTGGCAGCGCAGTTCGAGTCCGCGGCGGGGGTGTGGAGGGTGCTGGTGCGTGGGCGACGACAACAGCGGCCGGGGCCGGGGCCGGAAGGGTTGCGTGGAGGGGGGCCGGTTCTGGGGGTGCCGGTCCGGGGTGAGTCGGTTCTGGGGGTGCCGGTCGAGGGTGAGTCGGTTCCGGGGGTGCCGGGGGTGCCGGGGGTGCCGGGGGTGCCGGGGGTGCCGGTCGAGGGTGAGTCGGTTCCGGGGATGTCGGTCCGGGGTCAGTCGGTTCCGGGGATGTCGGTCCGGGGTGAGTCGGTTCCGGAGGTGCCGGTTCGGGATGAGCGGGTTGGAGAGGGGCGAGTTCGGTGACGGGGAGTTCAGTTGCGATCTCGGCAACGCCGGTTCCGGAGAGGGCGGTTACGGCCGCTCCACCGGTCGGCCGGTCTGCCCGGTCTGCCCGCATGACGATCGCCGTGCTCGGCGCCACCGGCATGGTCGGCAGCCGGGTGATCGCCGAGGCGGTGGCACGCGGACACCGGGTGCTCGCCCTGTCCCGGAAGCCCGGGGACGGCGACCCGAACGTCACGCCGGTCGCGGTCGACGTCGGCGACCCGGACGCCGTACACGAGGCACTTGCGGGCACCACCGCGACGGGCGCCACCGCAACGGGCACGACTGCGACGGGCGCCACCGCAACCGGCGTCACCGCGACCAGCACTGTTGCGTCGGGCGTCACCGCGACCGGCACCGTTGCGTCGGGCACCACCGCAACCGGCGCCACCCCACCACGCCCCCCGGACGCCGTCGTCCTCTCCGTGCGGACCTTCCCGGCCGACCGGGAGTTCCTGGTCGGCGCCACGCGCACGGTGCTGGACGCCGCCGCGCGGCTCGGCACGCGCGTGCTCGTGGTCGGCGGGGCCGGTGCCCTGCGCAGTCCCGGCGACCCCGATCTGCCGGTGGCCGACAATCGCGCGTACGTGCCGGACGAGTACCGGGCCGTGGCGCTCGCCGGGACGGCACAGTTGCGGACCTGCGAGGCCCACGCCGACGCCGACTGGGTCTACCTCAGCCCACCGGCCGAGCTCGAACCCGGCGAACGGACCGGCCGCTACCGCCGCGGCACCGACACCCTGCTCACGGCCTCGGACGACGGCCGGTCGTGGATCAGCGCGGAGGACCTGGCCGTGGCGGTGGTCGACGAGGTCGAGAGCCCCGGCACGGAACGCCACATCACGGTCGTCCACCGGCCGTCGTGCAGCGCGTAATTCAGGGCGATCCAGGTGCCGTAGGAGTGGCCGCACAGGTGCGCCCGTCGAGGCCCAGCCCGCCGAAGAGCACGTCGAGCCAGGCCACAGGTCACCGGCGCCGCGCAGGGGGAGCCCCGTCGTGCACGCTGCGGCCGATGTCGCCGATCAGGTCGACGGCGTACACCCGGTGGGCGGGGGCCAGTTCTCCGACGGTGGCGAACCACGCCGCCGACGTCGCCCCGCCGCCGGGCAGCAGCACGACCGGAGGGCCGTCCTCCCGCCCGCAGATCAGCACACGGGTGCTGCCGTGGGGCGACTGGACATCGGCACCACGCAACTCCACGGGCCACTGCCGCAGAACGGCGTCGTACGCCTCGAAGAAGACTGCCTCGTCACCCATGCTCCGGCCCTCGCCCGCGCGAAATCCCTGACCCACCGATGATCTCGCCCGGACCCGCGTGTAGGGGCGGGGTCGAGGAACCCCGCCCCTTCTGCCCGGCCTTACTTCAGGTGTCGGTCCAAGAACCGGCACCCGTCCTCGAGTTCGAACCACGGTGTGCCGGTGTGGCCGCCCAGATTGGCGTGCAGCGTCTTCTCCTTGCTGCCGAAGGAGTCGAACAGGTCCAGGGCCCGCTGCCGGGGGTTCCCTTCGTCGTCCCACTGGAGCAGGACCAGCAGCGGGACGGTGACCTGCCGGGCCTCCGCACGCTGGGCGAGGGGTACGTAGCCCCCGGCGAAGAATCCGGCGGCCGCGATGCGCGGCTCGGACGCCGCGAGGCGGATACCGAGGGCGGTCCACCCGGAGTACCCGACCGGGCCGCCGATCTCGGGCAGCGCCAGGAGGGCGTCCAGGGTGGTCAGCCATTCCGGGGCCGCCTTCTCGACCAGCGGGCCGACGAGGGCCTCGAAGATCCCGTCGACCGGCTCGCCGGCCTGCATCGCACGGCGGAGGTCGGCGCGGACCTGCTCGTCGGCGGCGGAACGGGGCCGGTCACCGCATCCGGCGGCGTCGATGGTGGCCACCGCGTAGCCGCACGCCGCGGTGTGCCGGGCCCGGGCCACCAGCCGGCCGTCCTTCTTGGGCAGCCCGTTGTTGTGGGCCATCAGGATCAGCGGGACCGGTGCGGCGGATCCGGGCGTCCACAGGGTGCCGGGGATCTCGCCGAGGGTGAATTCGCGTTCGAGGACGCCGTCGTCGAGGCGCTGCTCAGAAGTGAAATGCATGGTCGTGCCCTTTCGGGAGTGCGCTTGAACGGCGCTCCCGGACGACCTATCGCCCGACCGCGACCCCGGAGGGGAGCACCCACGTCGATACTGCGTTCACGGGTACCACCTCCTCACCCTCCGGCACGGTCACCGAAAAACTACCAACGGCAGCCCCACCCCACCAACAGGTTTTCGCGACGCCGCATGACAAGGTGGAACCCGACTCCTGTGGCCCTGGATGTTCCCTCGCAGGGTGAAGCGTTTGGTCGGCCATCACTGTGCATGCGTCGACGATCAGCGCTGTGGAAGCCGCCACAGTTGCGTTCCTGCTCGAGCTCGGTCCGCAGGAGTCTCGCGGACGAGGTGGTAGAGGTTCTCGAAGTATTCCTGCCAGCGGTTCGGATCCGGCATGGCGTTCTGCGCCCGCTTTGCACGCTCCGCCTGCACAAGAGGTCGCAAGCCCTCCCAGACCGAGATCACGGACCCGCCGAGGTATCCGGAGACGGGTTCGATGTCCACCACCCCGTGAGCGACCAGAGCTCCGAGATTGTCGTAGAACCAGGCCAGTTCACGGACCAGAAGCCGCTCATCCTCTGGCAGCCCGGCCAGTCCGGCTGACAGGTCACAGGCGGGCAGGCGTTCGTGCACGACCTGCCGGGCCTGCGCCAGTCGCACGCTTCGATGTTCACGGAAGAGATCCACAAGTACGGGCAGCGTGTTGGCATGCTCGGTCAGCCGCAGTTGTCGAAACGAGACGGCTCCGGTCACTGCGAGCGCTACCAGCGATACCACTAGGGCCGCGATTTCCAACGTGCCTCCGTCAGCAGCTGTTTTGGTTCCGGCCCCTTTCGCCGTGTCGCGCTGTGACCGATCAGAAGAACGAGGTGCGGACTCTGGCGAGCGAGCCGTTGTGGATGCGCGGTACTGGTTGCTGCCGGCGCCATCAACTAGGCCGGGCCGCGACGCCGACGAGTTCGTGGGGCGGGGTGCACGGGTGAGTGAGGCTTGGGCTGCCTGGTATTCGCGGGATCATTCGGGAGAGATAGGGGGTCGACGGGGCCTGGCGGTTGGCCATCGACTGTCTCCATGCCGGGCAAGAATTCATGGTCCGGACCGTTGCGAGCGTGCTGCGCGCGCTCGGGTACCGGGAGGATGTGGCGGCGGGTGAGTTCAGCGACGTCGATCATGGGTGCGGCGACGATTCGGCTGAGGAGCTCCTCCTGCTGAGGTTCCGCGGCGGTGAGATGCCTGAGTACGGCAAGGATCTCGACGAGTTCCCGGCTCCAATCAGGTTCCCACCGCTCAGGGCGTTCGCGGTCGAGATGACTGGTTACTTTGCCGACAGTGCGGTCGCTGCGGTAGGCGAGCCAGCTGTCCAGTACGTTGCGCCCGCCCGTCGTGTAGTTGCGCATGCGTGGAGTGACACCGGTGAAGATGCCGCCCTCGATGATCAGACGCCCGTGCTCACTGTCGTAGCTGATGGTGGAGGGCAGCACGTCCGCCCCGACCTCTCGGGCGTACTTGATCTCAGGGTGTATGGGGATCCACCAGTTGGTTGTTGTGCCTGCTGGGCGCCCGTCGCCAGGGTTGATGCAGCGTGTGCCGTAAGTGGAGGCCCACAGGATGTGGCGCCCCAGACGGATCGCGTCGTGCCATAGGGCTCCGTCGGCTGTGAGGGGGATTCGCACGCCTGGGGAGTTGAGGTCGTCTGCGTAGCGTTCGGTGAAGGCTGGGTGGGCGGTGACGGCGGCGATGTAGGCCAAGAGGTCTTCAGGCAGGACATCCCGGATGCCGTAGGAATTGGCGAGGTGGTTTTGCAGGCCCGGTGCGATGTTCGGGACACGGTCGGCGTGTAGGAGCGGTAAGGCGCGGCCGCCATTGCCATTGAAGAAGTGCACGTCCGGGATGAGCGCCGTGAACAGCAGCGCCGGACCGGTTTGCAGGCGTTGGGTGTGTTGTTCGATGACGAAGACCTGGCCATCGACGGCCGCGCGCCATAGGTCGGGGCGTGAAAAGTCGATGACACGGCCGTCGGGTATGAGCCACTGGCGGTCCAGGGCCCTGCGGGCGATTCGTTCTGGTTTAGGGCATGGGCCGCGTTCGTCGCGGAGCAGGGTTGGCGGATGAGGGTGGCCGGGGATGTGGCGGGCCTCTTTGTCCAGAGTGCGGTCGCGGGTCTCTTTGAACAGTGCCTGCTTCGTGGTGGAGTCGCGTTCCTGGATGAGGAGGTCCCAACGTCGACGCAAGGTCGTTTGGGACGGGCTGATGACCCAGTTCCGGTTGGTCGTGATGCCGGGCTTATACCAGGGCATGAGGTCGGTGAGGGCGGGGAAACTGTCCCAGCCGCTGCTGGAACCGGGCGTGAATGGAGCGGACTCGGCAGGGCGGGAGGTGTGCCAACCAGGTCCGCCGATGTGCAGATCCTGCAGCTGCTGTTCTTTGGTTTGGCGGGTGCCGTGGACGGCTGTGTAATGGACGGGAGCCAGGTCCTCACATAGCTCGCCTTGGCGGCGGACGAAGATGGCGATGGCTAGTTCCTGCTGGACACCGGGGAAGAAACGGCTGTTGAGCGGAGGTCTTTTGGTTTCGGGTGTGAGGTCGATAACCCAGCCTTCGGTGCACGTGCGCCGCAGGTAGGAACGCATGCCTTGGAATCCGGCGCCACGGATGAATCCGCTGGTGCTGACGAAGCAGACGACCCCGTGGCGGTGATCGCCGTGCTGGTCGAAGACTTTGTGGGTGGCCCAGCGCCAGAAGTAGGTGCACAGGCTCTTCAGTTTGTTTTCGTACACGCCTGCAGCACCGCGCAGCCGGAAGTCGTCCAGAGGCGGGGCACCGCGGCCCGGTGAGCCCATCTCGATCCATCCGCCCTGACCTTCCGCCTGTTCGCGATGGGGAGGGTTGCCGATGACGACGGTGATCCGTTCGTTGCGCTGGATGGTGCTGGCTGCCTCGGCGTCATCACGTAGAGGCCCCCACAAAGCGCCGTAACGATCGAAGAGTTCACTGGGCCGCCACGGGTCGGCGAGAGTGTCGGCCAGGTGCAGGCGCATATCACGCAGCCGGACCCGGGCATTGAGGTGCCTCAGCATCTGCCCCACGCGCATCTGAGCGACAGCAAAGGCGCCCATCTGCTTTTCGAACCCGATCAACCGGCTGGCGAGTTCTTGCACGGATTCGGCGCGGAAGCCGTCGTTGCCGCCCTCGGACTGTTTACGGGCGACGAGGTCGATGATGCCGGTCAGGAAGGTGCCGGTTCCCATCGACGGGTCGATGATGGACACGCCAGGGTCGGCGAACCCATCCGGGCAATCCAGCGCGTTGGCCAGTACCTCGTCAACAAGGCGGATCATCTCCGTCACGAGCGGGGCCGGGGTGTAGTAGGTTCCGGAGTCCTTGCGCAGGTCGGCGTCGTACTCATGCAAGAAGTGCTCGTAGAGATGGACGTGGAAGCCGGGTTCGCCGGCGAGGGAACTTCTCCAGTCGATGGCGTCAATGACGCGAACGAGCATGTCCAGGCTGTCGCGGAATTCTCCCTCGACCTGGTCGGTGAGGATCTGCAAGGCCCGGCCCATGACGGAGTGCTCAGCTCCAAGACGTCGGCCCACCTCGTGCAGGCTCATGCCGACTAATGCCTTGTCGTTGCCGCCAGCGGTGTCGGAACCGGCGAGCAGGAGAGCGAAGGTGACGGACTGCGCGTAGCGGTCGGCGAAGGCCGCCCGCTTATCCCGGTCATCCGTGGTTGGGAAGAGGTCAACCTCAAGCGTGGAGGCCAGGTCGGTGAACGGGCGCTGGTGGCGCGGGAGGCTCGACTCGGCATCGAGACGGTCGTGAACAGCATCACGCAGAAGGGCGCAGAGAGGGGCGACCTGGGAGACCACCTCCCGCATCGACGTCACTGGCCTGGGATGCCAGCCGAAGAATGCGATAAGCATCGCCTCGAAGGCGGACTCACTGGCGACCGGTAGCCGTAAGCGGGAGCCAGCGCTGCGCAGATCACCCTCGAAGTGGATGGTGTCGCCGTACTGCCGACCTGAGCGGTACATGATCCAGGTCTGACCGTTCGTGTAGATCAGGTTGGGCAGATTCGCCATACCTTCCCACTGACGGCGGTCGCGCTGGTTCAGGCCGCCAGGATGGATCACGCTCTTGTCGGGGCTTTTCAGCTCGACGTAGCCGACGATGTTGCGCGGTAACTTCCCAATCCGCACTGCGAGGTCAGGGCGTATCCGGTGCGCGGCGATGGCCACCTCGGCATGTAGGACTGCCTGGAGCCCTAACACCCCTGCTGCGTCGACGAGAAGAGTTTCTACCGCTCTGCGGATGGCGGCTTCCTTCTGCCCGTGCAGCAACGCCTGCTTACACGTCGCACCAAATTCGCTGACGATCCCCCGAAACCGGTCCTTGCGCTGCATCCTGCCCCCTGAGGCCAGCACAACCCGCACCTTCATCAACTCACGGTAAACACAACATCACTCTTCGTCGAGAGTGCCGTCCAAGGCGCCGAGTCGAGTGTCCGTTCAGTGGCAGCGGTGCCGATGGGGGAAACGCCTGGCATGCGGGTAGTGGAGCTGGACGGCAGGAGCGGAGGGCGATGCCTAGACGAGAGGCTGCTCGCAGTGCGTCAGCCGCTGAGCTTTATCCGGATGGCCAGGACGCCGAGGGCTTCCTTCTCGGGTGGGTAGATGTTCCGGATGTTGGCGAGTTGGTCGTCGCGGGTGGCCGTCGGGTTGACGTTGTCCGACCCCTCGCCGTCGAGCATGGCTTCGAAGTCGGCGTACTCGGTGACACGTTGGATGTTCACATGACAGGTCTCGTCGGTCCCTTTGATCCGGAAACGGATGGTGTCGCCAGCGGCGAGGTCGGCGAGGTGGGGGTATTTGACGCGTACTTCGATGGTCTTGGCGCCGGCGGCCACGAGATCGAAGTACTGGCGGTAGAGGTTGAGTTCGTGGACGCGTGGGGTGGTGTTGCTCATCGGGCGGGGATGCTCCTGGGTGCTGGCGTGGTGATCAGGCGACCGATCTCGGCTGCGGAGTACGAGCGGAAGAAGTGTCGCGGGTCGGACAGCAGAGTTTCTGCCGTGGCCAGCAGTTGATCGGCGTACTCGGGGACGGTGCCGGGCCACTGCCGGGTGTCGAACATCCAGTCGGCGGCGCCTTCCGGTAAGGGGGCACGGCCTTCACGGATGAGGGACTTGGACAGCTTCGCGCCGGTGTCGGTGACGACCTGCGGGCAGAAGAGGCGGGCGGGGAGTTGGGCGCGAGTGAGGCCGACGGCCTGGAGAGCTTCGTCGACGAGGAGGGAGCCGAAGATCCAGTCGCCGCCCTTGACCATGACGTGCAGCGTCCCATGGGGCGGTGCGCCGGTGAGGGCGAGTTCCTTGACGAGATTGCGGTAGAGAGTGGCCAGGTCGAGATAGGCACCGGCGGTGGGTGTGATGGTGGTTCGGTAGGGGCCGTGGTGGAGGCAGACGGCGACGACGGTGGCGTCTCCTCGGTCGGTGAGATGGACTCGTGTGCGTTCCGCGTGTTTCTCCGCCCAGCCGCAGCCTGTGTGCGGGCAGGGGATGCGCAGGTGCGGGGTGCCAGTGGAGGGGGCGAGCCACCAGCGGGCGGCGTCGAGGCGGGGGAGCAGTCGTAGCCAGGTTCGGCGGAAGTGCTCGCCGGCCTGCTGCTGCGTGTAGGTCTCGATGCGGTGCGGGATTCCCAGGCGCCGGGACAGCGCCGTGAAGAGAGGTTGGTAGAGGGCGTTGACGAGGTCGGCCACGGCCGTGTCGCCGAGGGCTTGGGCATAGGCGCGTTGGTAGCGGTGGCCGCTGGCGGGGTCGATGGCCAGGTCGTACGGGGCGTTGTCGAGGGCGCTGAAGAGGACCTCGGTCGGGATGCCGAAGCGGTCGCGCAGGCGGGCGGCTATGGCGAAGGCCAGGGACTGTACGAGGGAAGTGCCGATATGCGGGGCGCCGTTGATCTGAGTGCCTACGACGAGCACGATCCGCTCGGACGGAGCGGCCAGGATGCGTGGGGTCAGGACGTCCTCGGCGCGGAGAAGTGCGTTGGCAAGAACGGTGTTCGGTGAGACAAGGTGGGTTGTCACAGGTGTCCCCTTGAGGTTGGGGCAGAGAGGCGTGGGGCCCGGGTTCTAAGAGAGGCGTGGGGCCCGGGTTTTAGAGGTAGGCGCCGGCGCGCGCTTCGCCCATGGGCGCGGTGACGTACGGGTGCTGGAGAGCAGCGCGGAGGGCGTCCGTGTCGGTGAGGGTGTCGTCGTCGGGTAGCTCGCACCACCCGCCGAACCAGTCGTCGAGCAGCTCCAGGCCCGGCGCGACGAGCCAGGAGTTGGTGGAGAGGTGCCGTACCGGCAGATCGTCCCAGCTGGTTGCGGTGCCGGTCGGGACGGCGTAGTAGAGACGCCCGTTGGGCCTGTCGTAGAGCACGGGGCCGACGGAAGTACCAGTGCAGCGCAGGTAGGCCAGGGCCAGGAGGCCGATCTCGGCGGAGGTGCGCACGACGTCCCAGCCGTCGCCGACCTTCAGCAGCCGCAGCCCCGGCACGTCATTCACCATGGGTGCTCTTCGCAACGCATCGCGCACGGACATCACGCATCCCCCTGAGGCCAGAAGCTGTAGCTCGCGCCGAGCGAAGAAGTGGATTCCGTGGTCGGTGTGAAGTGGCGGACCACGATCAGACGAGCGCCTGCTTTTGTTATCCGCCGCTTCCGCTCGGTGCCGAGGCCCTTCGGGCCGAGGTGGCTGGGAGCCGGAACCACAACACCGTAGGCATCGGGGAGTTCGAGCGCGTCGAGCAGACCGACGAAGGCCGGGGATTGGATGGTCATCGTGGAGTCGCGTTCGGCGAAGACACCGCACAGAGCCAGTTCGTGCAGTTCGCAGTACTCGGTCAGGCAGTCGACGAGTGCCGCGTGACGGGACAGCCCGCCGGTGACGGGGCGTAGGTAGCCGAACACCTGAGGAAAAGCGACGGGGCGGCGTTCGGTGATGAGGTCGTCGTCCATGCCCATAGCGTCGGCCGTCGTGAACGGACTCGAAATGACCTGCTGTTGTACTTCCGTTGCACTTCCCACCCCACGTCGTCACAGACGGTGCTTCCATACGTGACGGAGGGAGGTCATCCGTGGTCAGCGTGCAGCAATGGACAGGTCGGGAGGCGAGCGCCCTGCGCGCCGCGTTGCGTATGAGCACGCGTGCTTTCGCCGAGCACCTCGGTGTCGCGCTGCGCACGGTTGCGAAGTGGGAGAGCCTCGGCACGGAGAACCAGCCCCGACCGGACACCCAGGCCATCCTCGACACCGCACTCGCACGGGCGGATTCCGCCGCCCAAGCCCGCTTCGAGGCAACACTGTTCCCTGAGCGAAAGAGCGCGCGGCCGGCGGACTACGAGACCTGGAGCGAGGACATCGAGCGCGCTGTTGTCTGCATCAGCCGTCAGGACTTCCCGTTCGCCTCGACCCTGTTGAATCGCTGGATGGGCAGCCGTGCACCCCAGCAGTTGGACGACAAGGGTTTCTATTTGTACGGCCGTTCGCTCGTACTCCTGGGCGACCTCCAGCGCGATCAGGGCGCGATCCTCGGTCCGCTCTCCGCCCGCCACTCCTACCTGACCGCCCACGGCATGTTCACCGAGCTCGACATTCCACGCCGGGTGGCTCAGATCGAGCTGTCCCTGGCCGTCGTTCAGGAGATGTCGGGCGAGTTGGAATCCTCCGCTCGTCACTACGAACTTCTTGCCGGGGACCAGCGCCTGAGCCCGCGTGACCGTGCCAAGGCGCGGCTGTGGGTGGGTACGGCGCTGAGCAAGGAGGGCCACAACGAGTACGCCACCAACGCGATGACGGCAGCCACTCGTGCATTCGAGGATTTGGGCGAGCCGGAAGACTGGTCGGTCGCCCACCAGAAGCTGGCCTTGGCCCATCGCGGTGCCGGTGACCTGAAGCAGGCACTGCACTGCATCGACATCGCGCGCACCACCGGCACGGTCGACTCCCCGATGCAGCGGGTGAGGCTGGACACCGCGTACGGGCACATCCTTCTGTCGGATGCGGCGACCCGGAATGATGGGCTGTTCGTCCTCGATCAGGCGGTACAGGTGGCCCGACAGTACGGGCTGAGCCACCAGCTGCGCAGTATTGAGGGCATCCGAAAGGGCCAGCAAGGATGAGCCAGGGAGTGCCAGTGCCGGAGCAGCAGCAGCGCCAGATCACCGACGAGCAGTTCCACGACGCGACGCTGATCTGGAATTACCACCAGATGGGCCACGAGCTGCGCCCTTGCTCGGCGGCGATCGGTTTGGGCAGCCACGACCTCGGGGTCGCGACTACTGCCGTCGGCCTTTACCGCGCTGGCCTTTTCCCGGTCGTGGTCTTCAGCGGCGGCAACAGCCCCACCACCCGCGTTCGCTTTCCGCGCGGCGAGGCCGTCCACTACCGCGAGCACGCGCTGAGTCTGGGGGTGCCGGACGAGGCGATCATTGTGGAGTCGAAGGCCGCAAACACCGGCCAGAACATCACCTTCTCCCACGAACTGCTGGCCGAGGCCGGGGTGGAAGTGCAGTCGCTGTTGCTGATCTCCAAGCCGTACATGGAGCGCCGCTCGTACGCGACCTGCCGCAAGCTGTGGCCCGAGGCCGAGGTCGTATGCGCCTCCGAGTCGCTGGAGTTGGACGACTACATCAAGTCGATCGGCGACGAGAAGCTCGTCGTCGACATGCTCGTGGGGGACCTGCAACGGGTGATCGAGTACCCGAAGCTCGGCTTCGCCGTCGAGCAGGACGTACCGGGGGACGTGCATGACGCTTACGAGCGCCTCCTGGGCGCCGGCTTCGACAGCCGCCTCATCAGTACCTGAGCCGCCCATCGCCGATGCGTCGGGCGGGCTGTGCGCGATCGACCAACCCAACCTGTTTCCCAGGCTGTCCACGCTGGCAAAACTGTTCTCCGCCGACCGCTGGATCGTTCTGAACGATGTGCAGTTCACTCGGCGGGACTACCAGCACCGCGCTCGTCTCGCCGCCCTGGACAGTCCATCCCGACAGCAGTGGCTCACGCTCCCGACGCACGTTCCCCACGGGCGCCCGATGCTGATCAACCAGGCGCGGCTCGTTGATCCGCGTCGCTCGCGCCGGACGGTCCAACTTCTCGTTCGCCAGTACTACGGCCGCAGCCCCTACTCAGGGCCCACAGGCTGCTGGATCGACGGGTCCAAAAGGACGACGGCGAGCCGCCCGTAGCCCAGGGCATATCAGCGCCCCCAACGAAACCAATGTGTCCGTTCCGCCTAACGGGCCCGCTCCGGCACCAAAAAGGGCGAGGCCCGAAAACCTCGCCCGAAACCAATGAAATCCCAGCTCACGGCCACACAAGGCAATAAGGCTGATGCCCCGCCTCATGCAACCGGTGCGAGAAGTCCTGCCACTCGTGCAGCAGTTGGTACACGTTGAACGCGTCCCGCGGGCCACCCCGGTCCGGCACCGTCGACCAGATGAAGGCGGCCGCGCCGACCGCTTCCTCTCCTATGCCCCGCAGCGGGTCGACGACCGTCATCGGCAGCTTGACGACCGCGTAGTCGGGGTGCAGGACGACAAGCTCCAGCGGCGGCACCTTGTGCAGGGGCACGCCCTCGATGCCGGTCAGCACCATCGCCGCCATGGTCTCCGGCTTGATCTTGGTGAACATGCCGTTCATGCCGAGCTCGTCGCCGCCCAGCTCCTCGGGCCGCATGGAGATGGGGACGCGGGCAGCGGTGGCGCCGTCCGGCGCGCCGAAGTACTTGTACGTCACCCCCACCCGACCACCATTCCTGCTCCCCGCCCGGAGACGGTCGACCTGGCCGTCGATCCGCCGGTCGAACGGCTCGTGCTCACTCGGTACACCCGGTACACCCGTTGCGTCTGGCATACCTGGTACAACGTGTCCCTGGCGTGCTTCGTTCGAATCCTCCGCGTCGCGCCGGTGCTTTCCCCGCCGGGCACGTCGAGGACCCAGGTCATCAGTCCCCTCGCCCAGTCCGCCACCGCGATGCATATCTCCACCCGACTGCTTTTCTAGGACGCGCAGGCCCCGCCGCGCAACCCGATCATCGTGTCAGTGACCTCCCCCACGGCCGCCCGCCGAAACGTGCGCTGAAACACCTGTCCGCGGGATCTTTTCAGTCCCCGATCACCACGCCCCGCATGAGCTGTGTGTATCACGTCCAGTCTCGCAGATTCCCGGAGAGGTGACGGCGGGTGAAGGCAGGGGCGCCAGGGGTGCGGGAGGACGGGGCGACCGCTCCCCGCGCCGGTAGCGGCCCGCGGGCGTCGCCGACCGCTGGCCTACCCTGAGGAGGTCACTGGCAACCGGAGTCCGAGATCATCGGAGTAGGTCAGAGAAGGTCGGAGTAGTCGCAGGCCATGAGCGAAGCGCCCTCTTCAGGAACGCCCTATCCATACGATGCGCCTGCCTCGCAGGCTCTGTTCGACCGTGCGGCCGCCGTCACGCCGGGCGGCGTGAACTCCCCGGTGCGCGCCTTCCGCGCCGTGGGCGGTACGCCCCGTTTCATGGTGTCCGGCACCGGTCCGTACCTGACCGACGCGGACGGGCGTGAGTACGTCGACCTCGTCTGCTCCTGGGGACCCATGATCCTCGGGCACTCCCACCCGGACGTGATCGCCGCCGTCCAGGACGCCGTCTCCCGCGGCACCTCCTTCGGCACGCCCGGTGAGGGCGAGGTCGCGCTCGCCGAGGAGATGGTCGACCGGATCGAGCCGCTGGAGCAGGTGCGGCTGGTCTCCAGCGGCACCGAGGCCACCATGTCGGCCATCCGGCTCGCCCGCGGGTTCACCCGGCGCACCAAGGTGATCAAGTTCGCCGGCTGCTACCACGGGCACGTCGACTCGCTGCTCGCCGCCGCCGGCTCGGGTGTGGCCACCTTCGCGCTGCCCGACACGCCCGGCGTCACCGGCGCCCAGGCCGGCGACACCATCGTGCTGCCGTACAACGACCTGGAGTCCGTGCACGAGGCCTTCCACCGGCACCCCGGCGAGATCGCCTGCGTCATCACCGAGGCCTCGCCCGGCAACATGGGCGTCGTCCCGCCGCAGCCCGGCTTCAACGAGGGGCTGCGGGACGCCTGCCACAAGAACGGCGCCCTGTACATCTCCGACGAGGTCATGACCGGCTTCCGCACCAGCCGCGCCGGCTGGTACGGCGTCGACGGGGTCAGGCCCGACCTCATGACGTTCGGCAAGGTGATGGGCGGCGGCTTCCCGGCCGCGGCCTTCGGCGGGCGCGCCGATGTGATGGCGCACCTCGCCCCGGCCGGCCCCGTGTACCAGGCGGGCACCCTGTCCGGGAACCCGATCGCCACCGCCGCGGGCCTCGCTCAGCTGCGGCTCCTCGACGAGGCCGCCTACGCCAAGGTCGACGCGGTGTCGCGGACCGTCCAGACCCTCGTCACCGAGGCCCTCACCAAGGAAGGCGTCGCCCACCGGCTGCAGAACGCCTCCAACATGTTCTCGGTGTTCTTCACCGACCGTGAGGTCCGCAACTACGAGGACGCCAAGCGGCAGGAATCCTTCCGCTTCACTGCCTTCTTCCACTCGATGCTGGCGCAGGGCGTCTATCTGCCGCCCTCGTCCTTCGAGTCCTGGTTCGTGTCCACGGCGCACGACGAGCAGGCGGTCCAGCGCATCGCCGACGCCCTCCCGGCGGCGGCCCGAGCGGCGGCGGAGGCCACGGCGGAATGAGCGGCGACATCAACGAGAACGACATCAACGAGAACGACATCGACAAGAACGACAGTGACGTCACCGTCGTCCACGTGATGCGGCACGGCGAGGTGGCCAACCCGGACGGGATCCTCTACGGCCGGCTTCCGGGCTACCACCTCTCCGAGCTCGGCCGGCAGATGGCCGACCGGGTCGCCGAGCACCTCGCCCCCCGTGACGTCACCCATGTGTGCGCCTCCCCGCTGGAGCGGGCGCAGGAGACGGCGACGCCGATCGCCAAGGCGCACGGGCTCGACCTCGCGACCGACGAGCGGCTCATCGAGGCCGGCAACGTCTTCCAGGGCAAGACCTTCGGCGTCGGCGACGGCGCGCTGAAGAAGCCCGGGAACTGGAAGCACCTGGTCAACCCGTTCCGGCCGTCCTGGGGCGAGCCGTACGTCGACCAGGTCGTGCGCATGATGGGCGCGCTGGACGCCGCCAAGGACGCCGCCCGCGGGCACGAGGCCGTGCTGGTCAGTCATCAGCTGCCGATCTGGATCGTGCGCAGTTATGTCGAGCGGCGCCGGCTGTGGCACGACCCGCGCAAGCGGCAGTGCACCCTCGCGTCCCTGACGACCTTCACGTACCAGGGCGACAGGATCGTGTCCGTCGGCTACACCGAGCCCGCCATCGATCTCGTGCCCGCCCATCTCCGCGCCGGCGCCCAGCCGGTGAAGGGGAAGGACAAGGCTTTCGGCGCTTAAGACGCCTTTGTGACATTTGTTTCGAATCCTCCGTGATCTGGAGGAACCTCCTCGTTCGTCGTGCCCTCTGACTGGGTGACCACCAGAGCAAGCACGACGGACGGGGCAGCAATGCGCAACTTCAGCCGAAGGGGAGCCATCGGACTCGGTGCCGGAGCGGCCGCCGGCCTCGGACTCGCGGGGTGCGGCACCCTCACCTCGTCAGACGGTTCGAACGGGTCATCGGGTTCCGGGGACGGCTCGGCAAACAAGCCGGGCGCCCAGACGGACCGCGCCCGCCCCATAGGCGACGGCTCCACCTCCTTCACCGGCAAGCAGCCGAACCAGCCCGCCAAGCCGGAGCCGCTGGAGCCGGGCCAGGAGCCGCCGCAGTTCGTCATCTTCTCCTGGGACGGCGCCGGCGAGGTCGGCAACGGACTCTTCCCGCGCTTCCTCGACCTCGCCAAGGAGCACGAGGCGCACATGACCTTCTTCCTCTCGGGGCTGTATCTGCTGCCCGAGAGCAAGAAGCGGCTCTACGACCCGCCGAACAACCCGCGCGGCGCCTCCGACATCGGCTACCTCACCGACGACCACATCAAGCAGACGCTGAAGGGCGTGCGGCGCGCCTGGCTCGAAGGTCATGAGATAGGCACGCACTTCAACGGCCACTTCTGCGGCGGCACCGGCACCGTCGGCAACTGGACCCCGAAGCAGTGGCGCAGCGAGATAGACCAGGCCAAGTCCTTCGTCAAGGAGTGGCGGACGAACTCCGGGTGGACCGATCTGCCCTCGCTGCCCTTCGACTACGACAAGGAGCTCGTCGGCGGCCGTACGCCCTGCCTGCTCGGCCAGGACAACCTGCTGCCCACCGCCAAGGAGCTGGGCTGGCGCTACGACGCCTCCTCGCCCGGCGGCCGTCAGGTGTGGCCGGACAAGAAGCAGGGGCTGTGGGACCTGCCGTTGCAGCAGATACCTTTCCCCGGCCGCAGCTTCGAGGTCCTGTCGATGGACTACAACATGCTCGCGAACCAGTCGGTCAACTCGACGAACGCGCCCAGCCACAACTACCCGGCCTGGCGCGAGCAGTCGGCACAGGCGTACATCCAGGGCTTCAAGCGGGCATTCGAGTCGAACCGGGCGCCCTTCTTCATAGGCAACCACTTCGAGCAGTGGAACGGCGGCATCTACATGGACGCCGTCGAGGAGGCCCTGAAGCACATCGCGCGGGAGAAGGAGAAGGGCGCGGACGTCCGACTCGTCTCCTTCCGGCAGTTCGTGGACTGGATGGACGTACAGAAGCCGGACATTCTCGACAAGTTGCGCACTCTGGAAGTCGGGCAACAGCCCGCCGGGGGCTGGAAGTCCTTCCTGAAGGCCGACTCCACCGGCTCTTCCTCGGGCTCCTCTGAAGGCACCCAAAACGCTGCCTGAAATGCGGTTTTGCGCCCGGGAGGGGGGTGCGCAAGATCCCCGGAACGGACATGCGAAACTTTTCACATGAGTGCCGCCCGTCGCGCCCGTAGCCGTACCGCCCTGCTCGCCACCACCGGCGCCGCCACAGCCGCGCTGGTCCTGTCCGCGTGCACTTCGGGCGGTACGTCCGGTGGCGGCGGCGACACCAACTTCGTCACCGGCAACAACGGCATCGACACCGTCGCCCAGGGCAAGCGCGCCGCGGCGCCGGCCCTCTCCGGCGAGACCATCGACGGCAAGCAGCTCGACACCGCCTCCTACAAGGGCAAGATCCTCGTCATCAACGTCTGGGGATCGTGGTGTCCGCCCTGCCGGGCCGAGGCGAAGAACTTCCAGACCGTCTACGAGGACGTCAAGGGCCAGGGCGTCGAGTTCGTCGGCATCAACACCCGGGACACCAGCACCACCCCGGCGAAGGCCTTCGAGAAGGAGTTCGGGGTCACCTACCCGAGCCTGTACGACCCCACGGGCAAGCAGATGCTCCGCTTCAAGAAGGGCACGCTCAACCCGCAGGCGATCCCCTCCACGCTCGTCATCGACCGGGAGGGAAAGATCGCCGCACGGGCGCTGATGCCGCTGGGCGAGGACACCCTGCGCAGCATGATCAAGCCCGTCCTCGCGGAGAAGTGACGTGAGCGCACTGTCCACGCTCGCCGAGGGCGCGACCTACAACGGCACCGTCATGCACGGCGCCCTGCTCCTCGCGCTGCCGATCGCCGTGCTCGGCGGCCTCGTCTCCTTCTTCTCCCCGTGCGTCCTGCCGCTGGTCCCCGGCTACCTCTCCTACGTCACCGGAGTCAGCGGCACCGACCTGGCCGAGGCCCGGCGCTGGCGGATGGTCGCCGGTGCCTCCCTGTTCGTGCTCGGCTTCACCGTCGTGTTCGTCTCCGGCGGGGCCCTGTTCGGCTACTGGGGCTCGACCCTCCAGGAGAACAAGGACCTCCTGACGAAGATCCTCGGCGTCCTGATGATCCTGATGGGCGTCTTCTTCATGGGCCTGATGCCCTGGCTGACCCAGCGGGAGTTCCGCTTCCACACCCGGCCCGCCACCGGACTCGCCGGCGCCCCCCTGCTCGGCGCCTTCTTCGGCATCGGCTGGACGCCCTGCATCGGCCCGACCCTGTCCTCCGTGCAGACCCTCGCCATCAACGAGGCCAGCGCCGGACGCGGCGCCCTGCTGACCGTCGCCTACTGCCTCGGTCTGGGCATTCCGTTCGTCGTCACTGCCGTAGCCTTCCGCAAGGCGCTCGGCGCCTTCGCCTGGATCAAGCGTCACTACGCCTGGGTCATGCGCGTCGGCGGCACCATGATGATCGTGACCGGTGTGCTGCTGCTGACCGGCGCGTGGGACCGCATCGTGCAGGAGATGCAGGTCTGGTCCAACGGCTTCACTGTGGGGATCTGATCGATGAGCGAGACGAAGACCAGCGCGCCCGACAGCACGCCGGCCGCGGGTGACGAGGACCTGGGCGCCGCCGGTTCCCAGCTCTCCACCGCCCCCGCCGAGGACGCCCCCAATCTGCCCTCGCTCGGTGTCATCGGCTGGGCCCGCTGGTTCTGGCGGCAGCTCACCTCGATGCGGGTCGCGCTGCTGCTGCTCCTGCTGCTGTCGCTCGGCGCGATCCCCGGCTCGCTCATCCCGCAGACCGGCATCGACGAGACGAAGGTCGCCGAGTTCCGCAAGGCGCACGAGACGCTCGCCCCGATCTACGACAAGCTCGGCCTCTTCAACGTCTACAGCTCGGTGTGGTTCTCCGCGATCTACATCCTGCTGTTCGTCTCCCTCATCGGCTGCATCGTCCCGCGCACCTGGCAGTTCGTCGGCCAGCTGCGCGGCCGGCCGCCGGGCGCCCCCAAGCGGCTGACCCGGCTGCCCGCCTACACCACCTGGCGCACCGAGGCCGAGCCCGAGCAGGTCCGCGAGGCCGCGCTCGCCCTGCTGAAGAAGCGCCGCTTCCGCGCCCACCTCACCGGTGACGCCGTCGCCGCCGAGAAGGGCTATCTGCGCGAGATCGGCAACCTCGCCTTCCACATCGCGCTGATCGTGATGCTGATCGCCTTCGCCTGGGGCCAGCTGTTCAAATCCGAGGGCAACAAGCTGGTCGTCGAGGGCGACGGGTTCTCCAACACCCTCACCCAGTACGACGACTTCAAGTCCGGCAGCCTCTTCACCCAGGACGACCTGGACCCGTTCAGCTTCAACCTGAAGAACTTCACCGGCACCTACGAGGCGTCCGGCCCCAACAAGGGCACCCCGCGGATCTACAAGGCGGACATCAGCTACAGCGTCGGCGCCGACGGCAAGGACAAGAAGACCACCATCAAGGTCAACGAGCCGCTGGAGATCGGCGACTCGAAGGTCTACCTCGTCAGCCACGGCTATGCCCCCGTCATCACGATCCGCGACGGCAAGGGCGACATCGTCTACCGCGACGCCGTGCCCCTGCTGCCCCTCGACGGCAATGTCACCTCCACCGGTGCGATCAAGGTCATGGACGGCTACCGCAACGCCAAGGGCGAGCGGGAGCAGCTCGGCTTCCAGGCCTTCTTCCTGCCCACCTACGTCAAGGGCAACGAGCTGGCCTCGCAGTTCCCCGCGCTGCTGAACCCGGTGATCAACCTGGAGGCGTACCACGGCGACCTCGGGGTCGACGCGGGCATCCCGCAGAGCGTGTACCAGCTCAACAAGAAGAACCTGAAGGGCTTCAAGGACGCCAAGGGCGCCCAGGTCCGGGAGAACCTCAAGCCCGGCGAGTCCATGAAGCTCCCCAACGGCGCGGGCACGGTCACCTTCGAGAAGGAGATCAAGGAGTGGGCCGGCTTCCAGGTCGCCCGCCAGCCCGGCAGCGGCTGGGCGCTCGCCGGTTCCCTCGCCGCGATCTTCGGCCTCGCCGCCTCCCTGTTCATCCAGCGCCGCCGCGTGTGGGTGCGGGCCGCCACCGGTAGCGACGGCGTCACGGTCGTCGAGATGGCCGGCCTCGGCCGCAGCGAGTCCGCCAAGGTGCCCGAGGAGCTCGGCGACCTCGCCGGGATCCTCTACGAGCAGGCGCCGGGCGCACCCGATGCCGAAGACGACCCCGCAGAATCCGAAGCTTCCCCCGACCCCCAAGTCGTACCTGCCGAAGGGGCTGAGAAGTGACTCTCGCCGCCGCAACCGATCTGGCCGCCGCCACCAACGAGAACCTCGCCAGTATCAGCAACACGCTGATCTACTCGTCGATGGCCGTCTACACCCTGGCCTTCTTCGCGTACATCGCCGAATGGCTCCTCGGCAGCCGCAGCAAGGTCGGCCGCACGGCCGCCGCGCTCACCCCGGCCAAGGCCGCCAAGGCCGCGGCGCCCGCCGTCACCGTGAAGAAGGGCGGCTCGACCGCCGTACTGGAGCGGCCGAAGGTCGTCGTGCGGGCCACGGCCGGGCAGCGGGACGTCCCGGACGGGCCCGGCGCCCACGGCGGGGACGAGCAGGGCGACCTCTACGGGCGTATCGCCATCTCCCTCACCGTCCTCGCCTTCCTGGTCGAGTTCGGCGGTGTGCTCACGCGGGCCCTGTCGGTGCAGCGGGCGCCGTGGGGCAACATGTACGAGTTCAACATCACCTTCTCCACGGTCGCCGTCGGTGTGTACCTGGCGCTGCTCGCGCTGAAGAAGAACGTGCGCTGGCTCGGGCTGTTCCTGATCACCACGGTCCTCCTCGATCTCGGCCTCGCCGTCACTGTCTTGTACACCGCCAGTGACCAGTTGGTTCCCGCCCTTCACTCGTACTGGCTGTACATCCACGTCTCCACGGCGATCTTCTGCGGCGCGGTGTTCTACGTCGGCGCGATGTCCACGCTGCTCTACCTCTTCAAGGACAGCTACGAGAACAAGCTGGCGAACGGCGGCAAGCCGGGCCGCTTCGCGAACTCCGTCCTGGACCGGCTGCCCGCCTCGGCGTCCCTGGACAAGTTCTCCTACCGCGTCAACGCCGCCGTCTTCCCACTGTGGACGTTCACGATCATCGCGGGCGCCATCTGGGCGGGTGACGCCTGGGGCCGCTACTGGGGCTGGGACCCCAAGGAGACCTGGTCCTTCATCACCTGGGTCGCCTACGCCTGCTACCTGCACGCCCGCGCCACGGCCGGCTGGAAGGGCCGCAAGGCCGCCTATCTGGTCCTCATCGCCTTCGGCTGCTGGCTGTTCAACTACTACGGCGTCAACATCTTCGTCTCCGGCAAGCACTCGTACGCAGGCGTTTAGGCCCGTACCGAAAGCGACCGGACCGTGGCCGTTTCCGCAGGTCAGCGCCCGTAAGGGGTGCGCTTCGGGCGCGGCGGGGTCAGGCTGGTGTCATGACCGGTTCGATTGAGCAGGGCATCAGCCAGACCCACGGGAACACCCACATCCTGCACTTCCTGGTGCGGCTTCCCCGGCCCATGGACGCGGTCTGGCCGAGCCTCGCCACCCCGGAGGGGCTCACGTCCTGGTGCACTCCGGTCGACGTCCTCGAACCGCGCCTCGGCGGCGAGGTCGACCTGCGCGACTTCGGCAGCGGGCAGATCACCGCCTGGGACGTGGACCGGGTCGCCGAGTACACGGTGGAGGGCGGCCGGATCAGGTTCCACCTGGAACGGGACGGCGCGTCGGGCGCCGCCCTCCGCTTCACCCACGAGTTCCAGGGCGAGGCGGAGACGGAGCAGCGCTGGCGGGCGCGCTTCGAGTTGCTGATCGAGGCGTTGGAGACGGTCCCTGAAGGGCCGCACTAGGCCTGGCGGACGGTCGAGGCGATGACGTCCCGCAGCCGCTCCACGTACAGCCGCATGTTCTTCTGCGCCACGTCGGTGTCCGGGTAGCGGCCGGCGAACCACAGGCCCTCGTGCAGCCGGGTGACCCAGGCGCACACCTGGTCGCCGTACGACACCCTGATCAGCCCGTACGCCTTCTGCTCGGTCCACTGTCCGGAGCCGGCGGTGCCGCGGGTGTCGACGTAGGAGACGATCGAGTACAGGTCGGGCGAGGTGGGGCGGAAGTCCGTGCCGAGCAGGTGCAGCACCCGGGCGAGCGGCATGCGGGCCAGATGCCGGGCGGCGTGCAGCGCGTCGCGGACCGTGCGCAGGGCGCTGGGCAGGTCGTACGCCTGCTCCACCGGGATCTCGATGGGCGCGCCGCCGACGTACCAGCCCACCGAGTCGGTCCAGCGGGACTTCACCCGGGTGTGGAACGGCACGACGGTGCGGTAGACCGGCTGTCCGCCGAGGTCGTGGACGATGAGGGCGGTGGCGGCCAGGACACCGACCGAACTCCCGCCGTACGGGCGGCAGTACGCCTCGAACGCGGCGGCCGTGTCCGGGTCGGTGAGCTCCTCGCGCAGCAGCTTCTGGGTGGGCAGGCCGGCCTCGGGGTCGAGACCTAGGTCGACGGGGAAGTTCGGCAGCCGGCCGTCGCAGCGGCGGATGAACTCCCGCCAGCGGGCGACGATCTCGTGGCGGTCGTCGATCCGGTCGGCGTCCGTGCGCTCGATCTCGCAGAAGTCGACGTAGCTGCTGGCCGGCGCCGGCTGCGGGGACGTGCCCGCGAGCCGTGCCGTGTACAGCTCGTGGAGCTCGGCGGGGATGCGGTGGATGGACTGGGCGTCGACATTGCTGTGGTCGAAGGCCATGTACACGCTGGTGGAGTCGTCCCGGACGACGGCCGTGTAGATGAAGTTGGGCCAGCGCAGCGCGTCCGCCGTGACGTCGAAGCGGTCCTGGAGGTGGCGGACCAGGTCGTCGGGGTCGGTGAAGTCGCCGACCTCCGTGCGGTGCAGGGAGACGGCGTCGGCGTCGAGCGTGAACCTGTGCATCCCGTCGCCGGCCGCGCCGGACCAGCGGAAGCCGCTGCGCAGCGTCTCGTGCCGGAGCGTCCAGTCGCGCAGCGCCTCCTGTAGCGCGTCGAGGTCGGCCCGGCCCGGCATGTCGAAGGCCGTGCCGAGCCAGGTCGGGACGAACAGTCCGCCGTCCCGCACGGACCGGGCGGTCCTGATGTGCGACTCCTGGATGTACGCCGGGGGCCGTGAGTCCTCCGGCAGGTCCGCCGCCGCCGCGACACTCGCCGGACTGAACGTCCATTCGACGAGTCGTCCTGGCCGGACCTCGCAGCGCTGGATGTCAGTCATTCGCACGGGCGGCTCCATTCGCGGCGGGGGACACACCCGAAAGGGTGGTATCCCGCCCAACGAGGCAACCCTTTCTCGGAAACGGTCCGCGATCGGACGGGCCGACCGGCCGGATCGAGTTGACCAGCCGGTTCGGGCGACGATGGTCAGCCGGTTCGGTCGACGGTGATCGAGTCGAGCTGCTGCCGCAGATACACGTGGGAGTCGACCGGCGGGTGCGCCACCCGGCCCACCGGGGCGGGTACGGACTCGACGATCGTGCCGGGCGTGCACTCCCCGAAGTACACGAGCGACATCAGTTCCTCGGCGGGCGCGTCCGCGGGCGGCGGCAGCACCCGGTGCCGCCCCGACCGCCACCGGTCACCCGTCCAACGGGCCATCAGATCGCCGATGTTGATGGTGAACGCGGCCGGGTCGTAGGGCGCGTCCTCCCAGCCGCCGTCGTCCGTGTAGACCTGAAGGCCGCCCTTGCCCGCCTGCCGGTCGAGGATCGTCACCGTCCCGAAGTCGGTGTGCGGCCCGATGCGGAACTGACCCGGCTCCGGCTCCCCCAGGACCTCCCTGCCCGGGTACCAGTTGATGTTGAAGCCGTACGTCGGGTGGTCCATGTGCCGGGTGAAGAAGTCGGGTTCGAGGCCGAGGGCCTCGCCGAGCAGGGCGAGGAGCCGGTTCTCCAGCTCGCCCATCCGCGCGAGGTACTCCTCGACCAGCGGCCGCAGTTCGGGCACCTCGCCGGGCCAGACGTTCGGCGCGTACCACTCGGCGTTGACCACCGGGTCCTCGAAGGGCTCGTGCGTGGCGAAGCTCAGCGACTCCTTCAGGTCCGGCGGGGTCTCGGTGCCCTCCGAGTAGCCGTTGGCCTCCGCGCCCGGCCCGAGCCAGCCCCGTCCGCCGACCTTCACCTCGTACGCCTGCTTGGTCTCGGCGGGAAGCGTGAAGAAGGCGCGCGCGGCGGTGCGGATCCGGGCGCGCAGGGACGGGTCCACGCCGTGCCCGGTGACCAGCAGGAACCCTGCGGTCCGCAGGGCCTCGTCGACGGTGCGGGCGATGGCCCCGCGGGCCTCGGCGTCACCGTTCAGCCAGGGCCGCAGGTCGACGGTCGGGATGCGGGGGGTGCCGGGGGTACGGCGTCGGTCAGTCACCGATGTCCTCGTTCCACAGGTCGGGATGGTGCTCGATGAAGGCACGCATCAGGTCGACGCACTCGGGGTCGTCGAGCAGCACGATCTCCACACCATGCCCGGCCAGCCAGTCCTGTCCGCCCCGGAACGTGACCGCCTCGCCGATCACCACCCGGGAGATGCCGAACTGCCGGACCAGGCCCGAGCAGTACCAGCAGGGGGAAAGGGTGGTCACCATGGTCGTGCCGCGGTACGACCGCTGCCGCCCCGCCGCCCGGAACGCGGCCGTCTCCGCGTGCATGGACGGGTCGCCGTCCTGCACCCTGCGGTTGTGGCCGCGCCCGAGCGGCGTCCCGTCGGCCCCGTACAGCGCGGCTCCGATGGGGATGCCGCCCTCCGCGAGCCCGGTGCGTGCCTCCGCGAGCGCGGTGGCGAGCCACTCGCGTGCCTCCGACTGATCCATGCCCTCACTCTCCAGCGGCGGACCCGCGCAGGCAACGGCGGGAAGGGGCGAGCGGGATCGGCGGCGGAGCGTGAAGCGGCTCTCGCCGTCGTGGGGTCGAGGCGGGTCACCGTGTCCATGTGCGCGGGCTGTCGTCGTCGGGCGAACCGGCGCCGCGCCCGCGCGAAGGGGCATCTCGCCGCTGACGGCCGGGCGGCACGGTCGTACGGCTCGCGCTCCTCGCCCGGGCCTCCGCGCCGCCCCGCCCCGGTAATTCGGTGGCGTTGCGGGCGCCGGCCGGTGTTGTGTGGCCCGGCCCGGTGATCACCAGGAACGCCGGGGGCGGGGAGGGTCGATGGTGTGGTGGGAGCGGGCTTGGCGGATCGCCGAGCTGCGGCAGCGGGGGGATGTGCTGGCGGCGTTCGTGGCCGCGTGCGGCGAGGAGGAACGGGCCGGGCAGGCGCGGGAGTTGGCCGCCGGAGTGTGCGAGCTCCCGTACGCCGGGGGTGACCTCGATGCCGCCGAGGACGCCGTGCGGACGCTGGAGGAGTGGGCGGACGACCTCGGGGACCACCCGTACCGCCCCGGTGGGGCCCGCCCGGACGCGGCGGACCGGCTGACGCGCGACCACTTCAAGGACGTGCTGCGCGAGGCCCTGACGGTCCCGGCCCGCGACTGGATGTCGGCCACCCGGCTTTCCCTGGACGTCCACTACCAGGCCCTGTGCCGGGCGCGCGGCCTGGACCGCCGGACACGCGAGGACGCCTTCTACGTCTACGGGCGCGGCACGATGGCCCTCGACCTCGGCCATCGCACGGCGGCCGAACGTGAGGCGGCGCGGCTGCGGCAGCTGAGGGAGACCTGCGTCAAGCGGTGACGTCGGCCTCTTCGGCCGGGCCCGGTCAGGGCTCGTCGCGCTTCTTCCTGTCGTCGTCCTCGTCCGCCGACTTGTCCTCGTCGCCCAGGGACTTCAGGAACTCCGGGTTGTCGTCGGGCGCGACCCACTGCTGACGCCCGCGGTCCCGTACGCCGGACCAGCCCTCCGCGGCCGGGCTGCGCTTCTTGCCCGCGATCAGCCAGGAGATCGAGCCGACCAGCGGGAACACCAGCACGAGGATCGCCCACAGCGGCTTGGGCATGTGGCGGATGTCGTCCTCCTTCGTGCTGATGCAGTCGATGAACGCGTACACGCTCAGCGCCAGTGGCACGAGGAACATCAGCACCCGGAGCATGGGCCCTCTCAGCGAAACGGTCGGCGGACCGGGGGCACGGCCCCCGGGGTAAGGGCCAGGGTAGCCGCTCGGGGATACTTGACCCCATGGCTTACGACGATCTTCGTTCCCTGCTCAGGGCGCTGGAGCGCGAGGGCGACCTCAAGCGTGTGAAGGCTGAGGTCGATCCGTATCTGGAGGTCGGGGAGATCGTCGACCGGGTCCAGAAGTCCGGCGGTCCCGCGCTGCTCTTCGAGAACGTGAAGGGCTCCTCGATGCCCCTCGCGATGAACGTCTTCGGCACCGACCGGCGGCTGCTGAAAGCCCTGGGACTGAAGTCCTACGGCGACATCTCCGACAAGATCGGCGGGTTGCTGAAGCCCGAGCTGCCGCACGGCTTCGTCGGTGTCCGCGAGGCCTTCGGCAAGCTCGGCGCGATGACGCACGTACCGCCGAAGAAGGTGAAGTCCGACAGCGCGCCGGTGCAGGAGGTCGTGCTGCACGGCGACGAGGTCGACCTCGACCGGCTGCCGGCGCTGTTCACCTGGCCCAAGGACGGCGGCTCCTTCTTCAACCTGGGGCTCACCCACACCAAGGACCCGGAGTCCGGCGTCCGCAACCTCGGTCTGTACCGCCTCCAGCGCCACGACAAGCGCACGATCGGTATGCACTGGCAGATCCACAAGGACAGCCGCAACCACTACCAGGTGGCGGCGCGCAGGGGGGAGCGGCTGCCGGTCGCGATCGCCTTCGGCTGCCCGCCGGCGGTGACGTACGCCTCGACCGCCCCGCTGCCCGGTGACATCGACGAGTACCTGTTCGCCGGCTTCGTCGCCGGCAAGCGGATCGAGATGGTCGACTGCAAGACCGTCCCGCTCCAGGTCCCCGCGCAGGCCGAGGTCGTGCTGGAGGGCTGGCTGGAGCCGGGAGAGATGCTGCCGGAGGGCCCCTTCGGCGACCACACCGGCTTCTACACCCCGCAGGAGCCCTTCCCGGCCCTGAAGATCGACTGCGTGACGATGCGCCGCCGGCCCCTGCTCCAGTCGATCGTCGTGGGCAGGCCGCCGACGGAGGACGGGCCCCTCGGGCGGGCGACGGAACGCTTCTTCCTGCCGCTGCTGAAGATCATCGTCCCGGACATCGTGGACTACCACCTGCCGGAGTCCGGCGGCTTCCACAACTGCGCGATCGTCTCGATCGACAAGAAGTACCCCAAGCACGCCCAGAAGACGATGCACGCGATCTGGGGCGCGCACATGATGTCCCTGACCAAGCTGATCGTGGTCGTCGACTCCGATTGCGACGTGCACGACCTGCACGAGGTCTCCTGGCGGGCCCTCGGCAACACCGACTACGCCCGCGACCTCACCGTCGTCGAAGGTCCCGTCGACCATCTCGACCACGCCTCCTACCAGCAGTTCTGGGGCGGCAAGGCCGGCATCGACGCGACGAGGAAGTGGCCCGAGGAGGGCTACACCCGCGACGGCGGCTGGCCCGACATGGTCGAGTCCGACCCGGAGACGGCGGCGAAGGTCGACCGCCGCTGGAAGGAGTACGGCCTGTGAGCAGCGCCTCCGCCGCGATTCCGCAGCCAGGACGCACGAAGGCGTTCCTCCGCCTCGTCATGATCGAGCACTCGGTGTTCGCGCTGCCGTTCGCGTACATCGCCGCGCTCAGCGCGATGTTCCAACTGGACAGGAACATCCACTGGGGCCGGCTGCTGCTGGTGACGATCTGCATGGTGGGCCTGCGGACCTTCGCGATGGCCGTGAACCGGATCATCGACCGCGAGATCGACGCCCGCAATCCGCGCACCGCGCACCGCGAGCTGGTCACGGGCGCGATGTCGGTACGGCACGCCTGGACGGGCGCCCTGATCGCCCTGGTGGTCTTCCTGGGCTCGGCCGCCCTGCTGAACCCGCTGTGCCTGGCCCTCGCCCCCATCGCGGTGATCCCGATGGTGGTCTACCCCTACGGCAAGCGGTTCACGAACTTCCCCCAGGCCATCCTCGGCCTAGCCCAGGCGATGGGCCCGGTCGGCGGCTGGCTGGCCGTCACCGGCACCTGGTCCTGGGACGCGGTGATCCTCGGCCTCGCCGTCGGCATCTGGATCGGCGGCTTCGACCTGATCTACGCCTGCCAGGACGTCGAGACCGACCGCGAGATCGGCGTCATGTCGGTCCCGGCCCGCTTCGGCATCCCCGCGGCGATCTGGGGCGCGCGGGTCTGCCACGCCGTCACCACGGCCCTGTTCGCCTGGTACGCGCTCGCCACCGACGCGGGCGCCTTCTTCTGGCTGGGCCTGCTGATCGTGGCCGGCGCCTTCGTGTACGAGCACTCGATCGTCCGCCCCCATGACCTGTCCCGCCTGAACAGGGCGTTCTTCAGCGTCAACGGGTTCATCGGGATCGCCCTGTTCGTGTGCGCGCTGCTGGATCTGCTGGTGCGCGGACTCACCGTCTGACGGGGCCTAGACCGCGAGTTCCCCACGGGGGACGGTGCCGCGGCGGCGGAACACGAACGCCGCCGCGACGCCTGCCACCAGCCCCACCAGATGCCCCTGCCAGCTCACGCCGGACTGGGTCGGGGCGAGCCCCGCCAGGATCGAGCCGCCCCAGACCGCGGCCACCAGCAGGCCGGCCAGCACACCGAGCGGACGCCGCTCGACGAACCCGGTGACCAGCAGGAAGCCGAAGAGGCCGAAGATCAGGCCCGAGGCGCCCGCGGTGTTGGTGCCGGACGGGGATATCAGCCACACGCCCAGCCCGTCCGCGACGACGATCAGCGCACAGACCGCGGCGAACCGGCGGATGCCGCCGAGCGCCGCGAGGAAGCCGAGGACCAGCAGCGGCACGCTGTTCGCGGCGACATGGGCGAAGCCGAAGTGGATGAATGCGGCCGGGACGACGTCCACCAGCTCCGACGGGGTGCGCGGGACGATGCCGAAGCCGTCCAGCGCGTGCCCGCTGATCACGTCGGCCACTTCCAGCAGCCACAGCAGTGCCACCCAGCCCGCCATCAGCTTGGCCGCGGTCAGCGCCCGGTCACCCCGCGACACCTCGCGCCGCGCGTCCCACATGTCCGGCATGGCAACCCCCACTGCCCAACTCGTCCCCAAACGGGAACGCCTGGCACCCCTTGGTCGGTTCCCACCCCGCCACGCCGGATAGGCTCGGTGTCGTGAACCCAGTCAAGCCAGGAGAGACGGCGCGTACGCCTTGGATCGTAGGGGTGTCCGGCGCTTCCGGCACCCCATACGCCGCCGCCGTGCTCCGCGCGCTCCTCGCCGCCGGGGAAAGCGTCGACCTGGTCGTCAGCCGGGCGTCACGGCTCACCCTCCTCGACGAGACGGGGATCTCCTTCCGGGACGGCCACTGGCAGGACGACCTGCGGGAATGGCTCGCGCGGGGCGCCGACGGCAAGCCCGGGACCTTCGAGGCGGACATCGAGGACGTCCGGTACTGGAACGCCGGGGACCTCGCCGCCGGGCCGTCCTCGGGGTCGTACGCCACCAAGGGCATGCTGATCGTGCCCGCCTCCACCGCCTGCGTCGCCGGAGTCGCGCTCGGGCTGTCCAAGGACCTGTTGCAGCGGGCGGCGAGCGTGACCCTGAAGGAGGGGCGCGAGCTCGTCGTCGCCGTACGGGAGACGCCCCTGAACGGGCAGACGCTGCGCCACCTGGTGACACTGGACGACGCGGGCGCGACCGTCGTGCCCGCCTCGCCCGCCTTCTACGCCGGGGCCACGCACATCCAGGACCTGGTGGACTTCGTCGCCGGACGCGTCCTGGACGCGGCGGGTGTCGAGCACCGCCTCTACCGCCGCTGGAAGGGCGACCTGGGCGGCGGCGCCCGTTCCACCTGACCGGCGCGCGACCGCATCACGCGGCACGACCGGAACTCATCACTTCAAGGCTCAGTTCAGCAAGTACGTCAGACCTCTTCAGCGGAAGGCTTTCAATCGCATGGACGCGGTGGACAGGCAGCTCATCCAGGCCCTGAGGGAGAACGGCCGGGCCTCCTACGCGGAGCTGGGGCGCCTCGTCGGACTGTCGGGGCCCAGCGTCACCGACCGCATCAACCGGCTGGAGGCGGCCGGGGTCATCACCGGCTACCGCGCCACCGTCGACGCCGCCTCGCTCGGTCTCGGCGTCACCGCCCTGATCGGCATCTCGCTGTCCGACGCCACCGACCACGAGGACGTGGCGAACCGCCTGCGGGACCTGGGCGAGATCGAGGACTGCTGGTTCATCGCCGGCGACGACTCCTACATGCTCAAGGTGCGCGCGGCCGACGTGGACGGTCTTGAGAAGATCATCCGGCGGCTCAGCGGCACCACGGGCGTCTCCCGGACCCGTACCACCATCGTGCTGTCCACGAAGTGGGAGAACCGGGTGGGTGAGCTGCCGGAAGAGGTCTAGGGGGCTGGGCGTACGGTTGACGGAGTCTGATCGAGAGAGGTGCACGCATGGATGTCGGGCTCAAGCGCGAGCTGGAGGAGAAGGTCCGTTCCGGTGAGCGGCTGTCCCGCGAGGACGGCATCGCGCTGTACGAGTCGGACGACCTGGCGTGGCTCGGCGGCCTCGCCCACGAGGTGCGCACGCGCAAGAACGGCGACGTGGTCCACTTCAACGTCAACCGCCACCTCAACATGACCAACGTGTGCACGGCCTCCTGCGCCTACTGCTCCTTCCAGCGCAAGCCGGGCGAGAAGGACGCGTACACGATGCGCATCGAGGAGGCCGTGAAGCTGGCCAAGTCGATGGAGGCGGAGAACCTCACGGAACTCCACATCGTCAACGGCCTGCACCCCAACCTGCCGTGGCGCTACTACCCGCGCTCGCTGCGGGAGCTGAAGGCGGCCCTGCCGAACGTCTCCCTGAAGGCGTTCACGGCCACGGAGATCCACCACTTCGAGACGATCAGCGGGCTGTCCGCCTCCGAGATCCTCGACGAGCTCATCGACGCCGGCCTGGAGTCCCTGACCGGCGGCGGCGCGGAGATCTTCGACTGGGAGGTCCGTCAGCACATCGTGGACCACCGCACCCACTGGGAGGACTGGTCCCGCATCCACCGCCTGGCGCACGAGAAGGGCCTCAAGACGCCCTCCACCATGCTCTACGGCCACATCGAGGAGCCGCGCCACCGCGTCGACCACGTCCTGCGCCTGCGTGAGCTCCAGGACGAGACGAACGGCTTCCAGGTCTTCATCCCGCTGCGCTACCAGCACGACTTCGTCGACATGAAGGACGGCAAGGTACGCAACCGGCTCCAGGCCCGCACCCAGATGGCCACCGGCGCCGAGGCCCTGAAGACCTTCGCGGTCTCCCGGCTGCTCTTCGACAACGTCCCGCACGTGAAGGTCTTCTGGGTCATGCACGGCGTGCAGACCGCCCAACTGGCCCTCCAGCACGGCGCCGACGACATGGACGGCTCGGTCGTCGAGTACAAGATCACCCACGACGCGGACAACTTCGGCACCCCGAACAAGCTGACCCGCGAGGACCTCCTGGACCTGATCAGGGACGCGGGCTTCCGCCCCGTGGAGCGCAACACGCGCTACGAGATCATCCGTGAGTACGACGGCCCGGACCCGGAGCGCCGCGAGTCCCCGCAGCCGATGCGGGTCTGAGCGGCCGGCCCGGAAGGGGCGCGGCGTGTAAGGGATACGATTCCGTCGTGTCCCTTACTTTCACGCTCGACCCCGCCGTCACCCCCGACCTGCGTGACGGCATCCTCGACATGTGGACCGATGTCTCCAACAGGGGCGGGGCCGTCGGGTTCGTGCCGCCCGTGACGCGCGAGGACGTCCGGCCGGAGCTGGTGCGGCACTTCGTGGCGATGGCGGAGGGACGCTGCCGGCTGCTGGTCGGGCACGACACGGCGGGCAAGGTCGCCGCGACGGCGTTCTTCACCTTCAACACGCACCGGCTGATGGCCCACTGGGTGTGGCTGTACACGGTGATGGTGCACCCCCGGCACCAGGGCAAGGGATACGGCCGCGACCTGCTGAGCGCCGCCGAGGGGTCGGCCCGCACCTTCGACGGCATCGACGCGATCCGCCTCACCTGCCGGGGCGGCCTCGGCCTGGAGCGCTTCTACGGCTCCTGCGGCTACAAGGAGGTCGGCCGGATCCCGGACGCGATCAGGGTCGCGCCGGGCGAGGACCGGGACGACGTGATCATGCTGCTGCCGCTCGGCCGGGCAGCCGTCTGACCCCCCTGCAAGATCGGCACCACGCCGTGCTTCACTGGGCAGTGGCCCTTTTTGGATTCGGAAGAGTGGATTGAGATGCTCCGCTACACACTGATGCGCCTCGGGATCTTCGTGGGCTGCCTCGTGGTCGTCTCGGGGCTCGTCTACTCCGGCCTCGCCCCGCGCGGCCTCGGCGACTCCAACGGCATGTGGGTCGTCCTGCTCGCCCTGGTGCTCTCGGCCCCGATCAGCTTCGTGGTCCTGCGCAAGGAGCGCGACCGCGCCTCCGTCGGGATCGTCCAGCGCGTCGACCGCATGAAGGCCAACCTGGAGGCGAACCGCAGCCAGGAGGACGACGCGGTCGACGAGGCCGCCCGCGCGCAGGGACAGACTTCCCAGGCCTCGTAGGGCTTCGCGGAGCCGCTTCCGGATCCCGGCAGCGAATACCCGCCGGTAGCTGCGGGAGTGAGCCCTTTACCCTTGTCCGGATCATGATGTGGGATGGCTGGAACCACATCGGGTCGACCGGTGTATCAGCAGTAGGACCCGCATTCGACGGGCATCGGAACACAAGGGGGAACCGTGGCGCGAGCGCGCGCGAAACAGGGCGCACGACGTGTTGCCGAGGCCGTGGCCTCCGGCACCGATCCGCGGACGGCCGCGCAGGAGGAACTGCGGCGGCAGACCGGCGGACGAGGAACACAGGGCGCCGGCGGCTATGACGCCCAGGGCCAGGGCATAGACCCGGCCGACTTCCCGGCCGCACGGGAACAGGGCGGCTCCACCGCCACGGTGATGCGGCAGAAGACGGTGCCGCTGGACGAGGCCGGGGAGGCGCTCGGCCGCAGCGAGCAGGTCCGCGAGGGCACCGAGACGGTGCACGCCATCTGCCCGATGGTGATCCCCAAGGGCCGCTCGATCATCTCCATGCTGCCGGTGCTGATGCTGTTCCTGCTGGGCGTGGTCGGCGCGGGCATCGTGGGGGCGTCCGGCGCCGACGTGCTGACCAACCCCCTGTTCGGCGTGCACTACTGGGTCATCTCGCTGCTCGCCGTCGCCTTCGTGTGGTGGCGCCAGGGCATGGTCATGGTCCCCGACGGCTGCCAGGCGATGATCACCCGCTTCGGCAAGCTGGAGAAGGTCGTCGGACCGGGCCGGATCGTGCTGCTGAGCCCGTGGAAGCGGGTGTCGTACATCGTCAACACCACGATCGAGTACCCGTTCAACGCGCCGGTGCGCGAGGCGCCCACCCGGGGCGGTGTGAAGGGTTCCATCGACCTGTTCATCCAGTTCCGGATCAGCGACCCCACCGAGTTCGTCTACACCCTGGGCGCGGTGCGCGGATTCGAGGAGAAGCTCAGCAACGCGGTCAGCGAGACGATCCGCAGCCTGATCTACGAGCAGGAGGCCGCCGGCATCTACGACATGGTCGGCGAGGACACCGGCCGCCTCCTGGAGCAGCTCAACCAGCAGTTCCGCCCGGCCGTCGAGCTGACCAACGCCAACATCACCCACGCCGAACCCTCCGACCAGCGCTACCGCATGGACCTGGCGGCGCCCGAGATGGTGCGCGTGGCCAAGGAGGCGTACACCCACGAGTACGCGCTCCAGCTCCGCAAGGAGCAGGACGAGGGCGACCTCACCCGCGAACTCGCCTCCAGTCAGGAGACGCTCTCCGCGATCCAGGCCGACATCGCCCAGTACCAGGCGCAGATGGACACGGCCGTGGAGCGCGAGACCAACCGCGCCGAGGCACTCGCCCGGCAGCGCTACGTCCAGGCCGAGTCGGAGGCGAAGGCCAACGCGGCCCTGCTTGAGGCGCAGGCCCTCGACATCCGCGCGGTGACCGCGGCCGAGGCGCCGGAGATCCTGGAGTACCGCTACCAGCAGCAGGTGCTGGACACGCTGGAGCAGGTCGCCGACCACCTGCCGCGACTGGTGCGCATCGGCGGCACGACCGACGGCGGCGTCGCCGGCATCGACTTCCTCGAGCTGGCCCGAGAGTTGGTCGGCGAACGCGGCACGGAGCTGTTCACCGACGAGGACATGGCCGCCGTACGGGCGCGTCTCGGCGAGGTGTCCGAGCGGATCGCCGCGCGCGAGGCGGAGATCGGCGCGCTGCTGGCGGCCGAGCGGCCGACGGTGCCGCAGGTTCCCGACCAGCCCGCACCGGCCGACGGAGACGCCGGCGACGACAGCTCCGACACCGCCGAGGAGGCCACCCGATGAGCACCGCCCGTTCCCAGCGCAGGTCGGTCATCTCCGAGAAGGTCGCCCCGTGGGCCGACATCGCGCGGCTGCTGCGCGGCGGCGAGGCCGACACCCTGATCCCGGTGATCATCCCCCGCCACCGGCGCCGCCTGTGGTGGATGCTGCCGCTGTGGCTCGGTGTGTACGCCCTGTTCATGGGCGTGATGCTGTCCCTGAAGGAGGCGGACGCCGAGTCCGCCGCCGGGGACCTCGCCTACGGCACCCTCGCCGCCCTGTGCTACGCCGGCGGCGCCGTGCTGCTGCTGATCGGCGCGCTGTGGTGGTGGCGCTCCTCGATCGTGGAGATCGAGCAGGGCACCAACGGCGTGCTGACCCGCTACGGCGCCGTCGTGCGCACCCTGGACGCCGGCCGGCACTACTTGTGGCACCCGTGGTCCCGGGTCGACTTCGTCGTCGACACGGCCACCGAGATCCCGTACTCCGCGCCGGTGATGGCCTGCCCGACGCAGGAGAACGTGCCGCTGCGCTCGATCGAGTTCTTCCTGAAGTTCCGCATCACCGACGCCGTGCTGTTCGTGCGCACCATCGGTGCGGGCAACTTCGACCTGGTGCTCTCCAGCGCCGTGCAGGACGCCATCCGTCAGCGCGCCCGCAAGATGCGCACCGAGCGGGCCTACGACCTGCGCGGCTCGGACGTCGCCGACATGCAGGAGCTGCTCAACCGCCAGCTGTCCGGTTACGGCGTGCGCATCACCGGCTCCAACATCCCTGACGTACAGCTGCCGACGCAGTACCAGCAGCACCTGGCCACCCGGGAGCGGGTCGCCAAGGAACGCACGGCCTACGACCAGGAGTGGGGCCTGATCCGCAAGCGCCGGATCGACCAGCTGGGCATGGACATCGAGCGGGCCAAGAAGGTGCGCGACGCCCGGATCGTCGAGGTCAAGGCGGCGCTGAACCGGGCCCGCGAGGAGGTCGCCCAGCTGCTCGAACAGCAGGAGACCAACGCCCAGCGGGTGCGGTTCGAGATCGAGACGCGGGGCCGCAGCGGTCTGATCGCCGCCGAGAACGAGGCCCGCGCCCAGCGCGCCCTCGCCAAGGCCTACCGCGACAACCGCGCCGTCCTCCAGTACGAACTGGCCCGGCGCCGCCTGGAGGTGGGCGCGAAGCTCGCCGGCCGGGCACCGCAGCCGGTGGTGGTGCGCACCGACGGCACCGGCGCCGACACCTCGGCCCTGTCCACCCTGCTCACCGCGCAGTTGCTGCCCCGGCTGACGGCCCTGCCGCCCGTCGACGGGCAGGCGCTGACGGACCGGATGACACGGTTCGCCGACGAGCTGGGCGGCGAGGAGTAGGGCAGGCGTTCACGGCGGCCCGGGTGGGATCTCCCTCCCGGCCCGTACGCTAACGGCCATGGGTGCCGTCAAGACCAAACGGATGCCGCGGGCCGTCCGTGAGCAGCAGATGCTGGATGCCGCAGTGCGGACCTTCGGCAGGCGCGGGTACATGGCCGCGTCGATGGACGAGATAGCCGAACTGGCGGGCGTCTCAAAGCCGTTGGTCTACCTGTACCTGAACTCCAAGGAAGACCTCTTCACCGCCTGCATCCGGCGCGAGGCCGCCGCGCTGGTCGCGGCCGTGCGCGGCGGCGTGCGGACCGAGCTGCCCGCCGACCGTCAGCTCTGGGACGGACTGCGGGCGTTCTTCACCCACACCTCGCACTACCCGGACGCCTGGTCCGTGCTACACCTTCAGGCCCGCACCCACGGCGAGCCGTTCGCGACCGAGGTCGCCGCGATGCGCGCGGAGATCGTCGACTTCGTGACCCAGCTGATCCTGGTGGCCGCCCGCGAGGCCCACCGTGACCCCGACCTCCCGGCGAGCGAGGTCGCAGGGATCGCCGAAGCCCTGGTGGGCGCCGCGGAGTCGCTCGCCGACTGGGCCAACACCACGCCGGGCGTCAGCGCGCGCCAGGCGGCGGCCACGCTCATGAACTTCGCATGGGCCGGCCTGGCCAACCTCATGGACGGCCGGCCCTGGACACCGCCGGAGGCCGCTCACGAGGTGAGCGGATAGACCTCCCCGGCCAGGTGGACGCGGTCGTCCCCGCCGCGCAGTTCGAACCGCCCGCCGTCCGCGGCGTACGTCACCGTCCCGGGCAGCAGTACCGGCGCCCGGAAGTCGGCCTGTACCCGCACCGCGTCCGGTGTGCCATGGGCGGCGAGGCAGCGTGCCACCGTCCACATGCCGTGCGCGATGGCGCGCGGGAAGCCGAACAGCCGGGCGGTCAGGGCGTGCAGGTGGATGGGGTTGCGGTCGCCGGAGGCGGCGCCGTAACGGCGTCCGACGTCCCCGGCGATGCGCCACTCGGCGACCGCCGGGAGCGGCTTTGGCTCCTCGGCCGGCCGGGTCTGAGCACCGGCGTCCGGGCCGTTCGTGCGGTGCCGGGCGAGATACCTGCTGGTCGACTCCCACACGACGTCCTCGCCCGACCGCAGCTCGGTGACCACCACGGCCTCCGTGCCCCGGCGATGCTCCGCCAGGCGGTCGACGTGCACGCCGATCTCGTACGCGCCGGTCGCGGGCATCGCGGTGTGCCGGGTGACCTCGATGGAGGTGTGGACGAGCCCCAGCAGCGGCAGCGGGAACGCCCGCTCGCTCATCAGCCGCATGGCCAGCGGGAAGCCGAGGACGTGCGGATAGGTGAGGGGCAGCGCGTCGGCGCCGGTCGCGAAGCCGCACACCCGCTCGTACGCCGCCAGCCGCGCCAGGTCGACGCGCGCGCCGGGCAGCACGAGCCGGGTGCGGGGGAACTCCGCGTCGGGACGCGGCCGTTTGAACGCGGAGAGCACCGCGCCCCGGGCGAGCAGGGCCGGAAGCGAGGGGGCGCCCGTCAGCACGGTCGTCATCAGGCCCCCAGCAGGCTCTGGCCGCACACCCGGACGACCTGGCCGTTGACCGCGCCCGACGCGGGGTGCGCGAGCCAGGCGGTCGTCTCGGCGACGTCGGCCGGCAGTCCGCCCTGCGCGAGGGAGTTCATGCGCCGGCCCGCCTCCCGGATGAACAGGGGGATCGCGGCGGTCATCTTCGTCTCGATGAAGCCGGGCGCGACCGCGTTCACGGTCACCCCGTGCTCGGCGAGCGCCCGCGGCGCCAGGGAGCGGACCAGACCGACCACGCCCGCCTTGCTCGCGCCGTAGTTGGTCTGCCCGGCGTTCCCCGCCAGCCCGGCGATGGAGGCCGTCGCCACGATCCGGCCGCCCTCGCGCAGGGTACCGCCCGCCAGCAGTGCGTCCGTCGTGCGGAGCACGCTCGCGAGATTCACGTCGAGCACCGAACTCCAGCGCTCGGCGGGCATGTTGACCAGCCGCCGGTCGCGGGTGATGCCGGCGTTGTGGACGAGGACGTCCAGCCCGTCGGGCAGCGCGGCCGCGATGCGTGCCCCGGCGTCGTCGGCGGTGATGTCCAGCGCGAGCGCGGTGCCGCCGAGCCGGTCGGCCACCCGCCGCGCGTCCTGCTCGGCCTGCGGCACGTCCAGTACGACGACCCGGGCGCCGTCCCTGGCCAGCGTCTCGGCCACCGCCTCGCCGATGCCGCGCGCGGCGCCGGTGACCAGGGCGGTGCGGCCGGTGAGGGGACGCTCGGGGTCCGCGGGCGCGGTGACGTCCTGCGGGCCGACCTCGACGACCTGGCCGCTGACGTAGGCCGACTTGGGGGAGAGGAGGAAGCCGAGGGTCGACGCGGCGGCGTGCGCGTCCGTCAGCCGGACCAGGTTCACGGTCCTGCCGCGCCCGATCTCCTTGCCGAGCGAGCGCGTGAAGCCCTCCAGGGCCTGCTGGGCGGCGGCCTGGTGATGGTCGGCGGGGTCGAGGGGCGCGCCGAGGACGACGATCCGGCCGCTCGGCGCCACCGACCGCACGACCGGATGCAGGGCCGCGTGCACCTCGGCGAGCGTCTCGACGTCCCGCACTCCCGTGGCGTCCAGCAGGACGGCGACCGGGTGCTCACAGGAGGCCGTCAGACCGAGGCCCGTCGCGGCGAGGTCGAGGTCCGACTTGCCGGCCGTGAGGAGCAGCCGGTCGCCCTGGAGCGCGGGCCGCTCGGGCGAGAAGCGTTCCAGTGACGCGGGCTGCGGCAACCCCAGGCGACGCGTGAGGAAGCGGCCGGGTGCGGTGCCGGTGAAGCTCAGATAGCGGTCGGCCATGTGCGACTCCCAGTGCGCTCCGGAACTGACTCTGGAGTAAGGTTACCGGAGGTAAGCCCATGGTGGACGTGAGGAGTGGGTGGAGATGAGCCCCAGCGACAGCTCCGGGACGAGCCCCGGCGAGAGCTCGGGTGCGAGCCCCGGCGAGAGCTCGGGTGCGAGCCCCGCCAAGAGCTCGGGTGCGAGCCCCGCCAAGCGCTCCGTGTCGACCCCCGCGGTCCGCCGCGTCGCGGTCATCGGCGGCACCCGCATCCCCTTCGCCCGCTCCGACGGCCCGTACGCCACCGCGTCCAACCAGGACATGCTCACGGCCGCCCTCGACGGCCTCGTCGAACGGTACGGCCTCGGTGACCCGGGCGCCGTCGGCGAGTTCGTCGCCGGGGCCGTCCTCAAGCACAGCCGTGACTTCAACCTCGCCCGCGAGACCGTCCTCGGCTCGGAACTGGACGCGCGTACGCCCGCGTACGACATCCAGCAGGCCTGCGGCACCGGCCTCCAGGCCGTCATCGCCGCCGCCAACAAGATCGCCCTCGGTCAGACCGAAGCGGCGATCGCGGGCGGCGCGGACACCGCAAGCGACGCGCCCCTCGGCGTCAACGACCGGCTGCGGCGCATCCTGTTGGAGGCCCGGCGGGCCAAGTCGCTCGGCGGCCGGGTCAAGGCGCTCTCCCGGGTGCGGCCCTCCCACCTCGTCCCGGACATCCCCCGCAACGCAGAGCCGCGCACGGGGCTCTCCATGGGCGAGCACGCGGCCGTCACGGCACGCGCGTGGGGCGTCACCCGCGAGGCCCAGGACGAACTCGCGGCGGCGAGTCACCAGCGGCTCGCGGCGGCGTACGAGCGCGGCTTCTTCGAGGACCTGGTCGTGCCCTTCCGGGGGCTGGACCGGGACCAGAACCTGCGGCCCGGCTCGACGCCGGAGAAACTCGCCGCGCTGAAGCCGGTGTTCGGCCTGGACGGGGAGCACCCGACGATGACGGCGGGCAACTCGACGCCGCTGACGGACGGGGCGGCTCTGGTGCTGCTGGCGAGCGAGGAGTGGGCGGAGCGCCGGGGGCTGGAGCCGCTGGCCTACCTCACCGCCCACGAGACGGCGGCCGTGGACTTCGTGCACGGCGATGTGGCGGGCGGCGAGGACGGGCTGCTGATGGCACCGGCGTACGCCGTCCCACGCATGCTGGAGCGGGCCGGACTCGGCTTCGGCGACTTCGAGTTCGTGGAGGTCCACGAGGCCTTCGCCTCCCAGGTGCTGGCCACGCTGGCGGCGTGGGAGAAGCGCGGGCTCGCCCCCGTGGACCGCGCCCGGCTGAACGTCAACGGCTCGTCCCTGGCGACCGGTCACCCCTTCGCGGCGACCGGGGCCCGTATCGTGGCGACGCTCGCCAAGTCGCTCGCGGAGGGCGGTGGTTCGGGGCGCGGGCTGATCTCGGTCTGCGCGGCCGGCGGGCAGGGTGCGACGGCGATTCTGGAGCGAAGGTAAGGATCGGGTGAGCCGAAGCTGAGTGCCCCTCACATAAACCCCGAGGTTGCACATACCCGGCTCCGGACCACCGCCGAACCCGCACAACCCCCACACGCGCGAGCCGTACGATCTCCTGCCTAACCAGCGGTAACCCCTTTCCGCAGGCCTCCGCAGGTGAACGCCAAGGTGCGCGAGGCACGTACGTCATGCAGCAAGCAGATTTTCTCGCTGCAAGCCCGTCGCAGGAGCCGCCCGTGTCCACCTCGCTTCCGTCCTTCGCTCCCTCGGCCGCCTTCCACGACGCCCCGGGACCGACCCTGGTGCAGCCGGAGACGAGGCGGCTGGACGGCGTCGTACGGGAGGCCTACGTGCCGCCGTTCGCGCCGCCGGTCACCCACGGCTCGCTCGCGGACCTGCCGTTCGACAACGCGGACGCGGCTCCCGACGCCGTCGTCCTCAGCCGCAAGGGCGCGGACGGACGGTGGACGGACGTGACGGCGGCCGAGTTCGCCGAGCAGGTGCAGCAGGTGGCGAAGGGGCTGATCGGCGAGGGCCTGGTGCCGGGGGACCGGATCGCCGTCATGGCCCGCACCTGCTACGAGTGGACGCTGCTCGACTTCGCCGCATGGGCGGCCGGCCTGGTGACGGTCCCCGTCTATCCCACCTCATCCGTCTTCCAGACCCGCTGGATCCTCCAGGACTCCGGCGCGGTGGCCCTGGTCACCGAGACCGCGGGCCAGGCGGCCGCGCTCGGCCCCGAACTGGACCGGGTGCCCGACCTGCGCCACATGTGGGTGATGGAGAAGGGCCATGTGGACCGGCTCGCGGAGGCCGGTGCGCAGCAGCCCGACGGGGAAGTGGCCGTACGGCGGGGCATGCTGGTGCCGGACACGCTGGCGACCCTCATCTACACCTCCGGCACGACCGGCCGCCCCAAGGGCTGCGCGCTGAGCCACAGCAACTTCTTCGCCGAGGTCGACAACGCCATCGAACTGCTCTACCCGATCTTCAAGACGCGGACCAGCGAAGAGGCGTCGGTGCTGCTCTTCCTGCCGATGTCGCACGTCTTCGGCCGGATGGTGGCGGTGGCCTGCGTACGGGCCCGGGTGCGCCTCGGCCACGCGCCGAGCCTGAAGGCGGAGGATCTGCTGCCGGACCTCGCGGCGTTCCGCCCGACCTGTCTGCTGACCATCCCCTACATGCTGGAGAAGGTCTTCAACTCCGCCCGCGCCAAGGCCGAGACGGGCGGCCGTGCCTCCTCCTTCGACCGTGCGGCGTCGGTCGCCGAGCGCTACGGCGAGGCGCTGGAGGCCCGCGCGTCCGGGACCGGCGGCGGCCCGAACACGGCCCTCAAGACCGCCCGCGCCTTCTACGACCCGCTGGTCTACCGCCGTATCCGCAACGCGATGGGCGGCCGCGTGAAGTACGCGATCTGCGGCGGCTCCCCGCTCGGCCGGCGCCTGGCCGCCTTCTACGCCGGGGCGGGCATCGAGATCTACGAGGGCTACGGCCTCACGGAGACGACCGCAGCCGCGACCGTGACACCGCCGCTCAAGCCCCGTCTGGGCACCGTCGGCTGGCCGCTGCCCGGCACCCGCGTCCGGATCGCCGCCGACGGCGAGATCCTCGTCTCCGGCGACCAGGTGCTGCGCGGCTACTGGGACCCGGCCGCCGGTGGCGTCGTCCCGGCGGCGGCGGACGGCTGGTTGCCGACCGGGGACATCGGTGCGCTGGACGACGACGGCTATCTGACGATCACCGGCCGCAAGAAGGAACTCCTCATCACCGCGGGCGGCAAGAGTGTGGCCCCGGCACCGCTGGAGAACTGGTTGCGCTCGCACCCGCTGATCTCCCAGTGCATGGTCCTGGGCGACCGCCGCCCCTATGTCTCCGCGCTGATCACCCTGGACATGGACGGCGTCACCCACTGGCGCCGGATGAACGGCAAGCACTCCGTCCCGGCCGAACTCCTCGTGGACGACGCGGAGCTGAGGGCGATACTGCAACGCGCGATCGACGAGGCCAACAAGCTCGTCTCCCGCCCGGAGTCCATCCGCCGCTTCGCGATCCTGCCGACGGACTTCACCGAGATGGACGGCCACCTGACGCCGTCGATGAAGCTGCGACGGGACGTGGTCATGCGGGACTTCGCGGGGGAGGTGGAGGGGCTGTATGCGAAGTAGCCGGCCAGGGCGATCTCGGCGCATCCGTCGACAGGGCCGACCCAACTCGGTGTACGGAGCATGAAGAACGGTTGCCGTCTCGTTACGACAACCGCTTGACGTGACATGCCCTGTCCGCGTTGGCTACCGCCACCCGGGTAGCAACGCCGCTCCTCCGCTCGGAAGGCCCAGTAGTGAAAGCTCGCACGCCCCACACCTCCGCCGTACGCCGTATCGGCATAGCGCTCGTCGCCTCCGCCTCGGCGATGTCGCTCACCGCGTGCGGCGTCATCGACGGCATCGGGGGCGGTGACAGCTCGGCCTCGCCGGAGAAGGGTGACGACATCACGGTGGGGCTGCTGCTGCCCGACAAGGACACCGCACGCTTCGAGAAGTTCGACTACCCGCTCATCAAGAAGGAAGTCGGCAACCTCACCGACGACAAGGGCAAGGTCGTCTACGCCAACGCCGGGGCGAGCCCGGAGAAGCAGAGCGAGCAGTTCCAGCAGATGATCGACGACAAGGTCGACGTCGTCCTCGTGGACGCGGTGGACGCCAAGGCCATCGCCCCGCAGGTGCAGAAGTCGAAGGACGCGGGCATCCCCGTCATCGCCTACGACCGCCTCGCCGAGGGTCCCATCGACGCCTACGTCTCCCACGACAACGAACTCGTCGGCGAGGTGCAGGGACGATCCCTCGTCGAGGAACTCGGCGACAAGGCGGCGAGCAGCAAGGTCGTCATGATGAACGGCGACCCGGCCGACCCGAACACCGACCGCTTCAAGAAGGGCGCCCTCACGGAGCTCGACGGCGCGGTGAACATCGTCAAGAAGTACGACACCGAGAAGTGGTCGCCCGAAGCCGCCAAGGCCAACATGCAGAAGGCGATCGCCTCCGTCGGGGTCTCCGGCATCGGTGCCGTCTACTCCGCGAACGACGGCATGGCCGGGGCCGTGATCGACGCGCTCAAGGAGGCCGGCGCGAGCACGATCCCCCCGGTGACCGGGCAGGACGCGAACCTGGACGCGGTGCAGCGGATCGTCTCGGGCGAGCAGTTCATGACGGTGTACAAGCCCTTCCTGCTGGAGGCGACCAACGCCGCGAAGATGGCCGTGTACCGGGTGCAGGGCCGTGATCTGGAGTTCGACTCGCTGACCCAGGACTCGGTCGACAGCCCCACCCAGGACGACATCCCGGCCCAGCTGGTGACGGTGATCGCCCTGACGCAGGGCAACATCGAGGAGACGGTGGTCAAGGACGGCGTCTACACCGTCGACCAGATCTGCACCCCCGAGTACAAGGCGGACTGCGACCGGATCGGCCTGAAGTAGTCAGCCCCGGCGATAGCTCTCCACCAGGTCCGCGAACGCCCTGGCCGGCGGGCCGAGCGCGTCCCACCGGCGCACGGCCCAGCCCACGGGCAGCGGACGCAGCCCGGGCACCGGGATCAGCCGCAGGTCGCCGTCGCCGGGGACCGCCAGCCCCGGCAGGGCGGGCACGACCGCCCGCCCGACCCCCAGTTCGGCCAGCAGCAGCGCCGTGTCCCAGTCGGCGACGCTGGTGTCCTGCGCGAACCGGACGCCCAACTCTGCGCAGGCGGCGTCCAGATGAGCCGCCGACGCGGAGTTCGGCGGCAGCCGGATGAGCCGTACGTCCGCCATGTCGGCCCCGGCGTCGATGTACGGCCGTTCGGCCAGCGGGTCGTCGGCCCGTACCGCCAGCACCCACGGGAGCTCCACCACCGGCCGCTGCTCGATGCCGCGCACCGGCGGCCCGAGGGTGATCCAGGCCAGGTCGAGCGTGCCGTCGGCCAGCGCGTCGAAGCTGCCCCGCCCCGAACTGACCGTACGGAACTCCAGGTTGACCCGGGGATGCCGGCGCCGGTACGCGACCACCGCCTCCGACATGAAGTGCCGTACGGTCGTCGCCCCCGTCGCCACCCGCACGTACCCGCTCTCGCCGTCGAGCAGGTCCCGCAGCTGCCGTACCGCCAGATCCAGCCCGGATATCCCCTCCGCGGCCGCCGCCTCCAGCACCCGGCCCGCCTGTGTCGGCACCACTCCCCGGGGCTGGCGCTCCAGCAGCGCGACGCCGGTCTCCCGTTCCAGCCGCTTCACGTGCTGGCTCACGGCCGACTGGGTGCAGCCCAGCTCCCGTGCCACCGAGCTGAGACTCCCGGCCCGGCACACGGCCACGAACACCCGCAGGTCATCGAGGGTCATGACATCCAAGTCAATACTTGGGGCAGGCCACAAATCCCAAGGATTGACTGGGCTTTGCCCGATGGACGACGATCCTAGACGGGCCCGGGCGGCAACCCGCTCCTCGCCCCCGTCGGAGTCCGGACCATGGCGGGGGAGGGGGCGGGTGCCGACCCAACGCGAGCGACGGAGAGCTTCAACTCCGGCGCCTTGCGCTTGACTTCACAAGGCATCCGCGTCACATTCGCATTTCTGACACACCCTCAGAAATGCGGAGTCGTCCAGGCGGGAGCTGCCCCCATGACCACCAGCGCGCACCCTTCCCGAAGACACGTCCTCGCCGCCGGTGCCGCGGGCACGGCCACCACCGCCCTCGGGTTCACCGCGGCGTCCCAGCAGACCGCGCGGGCGGCCGACCTGCCGCTCCTCGGCACGTACGACGTCGTGGTCGTCGGCTCGGGCGCGGCCGGCATGACCGCCGCCCTCACCGCCGCGGGGCAGGGCCTGAGCTGTGTGGTGCTGGAGAAGGCGCCCACCTTCGGCGGGTCCGCGGCCCGGTCCGGTGCCGGGATCTGGATCCCCAACAACTCCGTGCTCCTGGCGGCGGGCGTGCCGGACACCCCCGCGAAGGCCGCCGCCTACCTCTCCGCCGTCGTCGGCCCGGACGTGCCCGAGGACCGGCAGCGGGCCTTCCTCGCCCACGGCCCGGCGATGCTCTCCCTCGTCATGGCCCGCAGCCCCCTGCGATTCCGCTGGATGGAGGGGTACAGCGACTACTACCCCGAGCTGCCCGGAGGGCTGCCGAACGGCCGCTCCATCGAACCCGACCAGCTCGACGGCAACCTCCTGGGCACCGAGCTGGCACGCCTGAACCCGCCGTACATGGACGTGCCCGCCGGCATGGTCGTCTTCAGCGCCGACTACAAGTGGCTGGCCCTGGCCGCGGTGAACGCCAAGGGCGCCGCCGTGGCCACACAGTGCCTGGCACGCGGTACGGCGGCCGCCCTGCGCGGGGAGAAGCCGCTGACCATGGGCCAGTCCCTGGCGGCCGGGCTGCGGCTCGGGCTCCGCTCGGCGGGAGTGCCCGTATGGCTCGGCACACCGCTGACCGACCTGTACGTCGAGGACGGCGCCGTGACCGGGGCGGTCGTCACCCGCGACGGCGGTCCGGGCCTGGTCCGCGCCCGGCGTGGTGTGATCGTCGGTTCGGGCGGCTTCGAGCACAACGCGGCGATGCGCGCGCAGTACCAGCGTCAGCCCATCGGCACGGACTGGACGGTCGGCGCGAAGGAGAACACCGGCGACGGCATCCGGGCCGGACACCGGCTGGGCGCCGCGCTCGGCCTCATGGACGACGCCTGGTGGGGCCCGGCGATCCCGGTCCCCGGCCAGCCGTACTTCTGCCTGGCCGAACGTACCCTCCCCGGCGGGCTGCTGGTCAACGCGGCGGGCGCCCGCTTCGTCAACGAGGCCGCCCCCTACAGCGACGTCGTCCACACCATGTACGACGTCCACGACACCAGCCCGGCCATCCCGTCCTGGCTGATCGTCGACCAGCACTACCGCAACCGCTACCTCTTCAAGGACGTCCTGCCGACCCTGCCCTTCCCGGCCGCCTGGTACGACTCGGGCGCCGCGCACAAGGCCTGGACGCTGGACGCGCTCGCCGCCTCGATCGGCGTCCCGGCGACGGCCCTGCGCACCACGGTGGACCGCTTCAACTCGCAGGCCCTGAGGGGGAAGGACCCCGACTTCCACCGGGGCGACAGCGCCTACGACCACTACTACACGGACCCGTCCGTGCTGCCCAACTCCTGTCTGGCGCCCCTCTGGCTGCCCCCGTACCACGCCTTCCGGATCGTCCCGGGCGACCTCGGCACCAAGGGCGGCCTCCTCACCGACGCCCGCGCCCGGGTGCTGCGGGAGGACGGCTCGGTCATCCGGGGTCTGTACGCGGCGGGCAACGCGAGCGCGGCCGTCATGGGGCACAGCTACGCGGGTGCGGGCTCGACGATCGGCCCGGCGATGACCTTCGGCTACATCGCCGCGAGGGACATCGCCGGGACCCTGTAACGGCGGCTACCCGGGCTATCCGGGCTTCCTGGCGATCAGGAACGCCTGCTGCGAGGTCTCGTCGAGCGCCGGGTCGGGCTCGCGGACGGTCCGGGAGACGAGGGCGAAGCCGGCCGCCGTCAGCAGCTCGGCGATGTGCTCGGGCCGCCGCCGCTGGAAGGTGAGCGCGACCGGGTGGCCGAAGGGCCGGTCGTGGTGGCGGTGTTCGTCGCCGGCCTGGAAGGCGACGAGCAGCGGCGCGCCCGGGGCCAGCACCCGGCGGAACTCGGCGAAGAGAGCGGGCAGTCGCTCCACGGGCGTGTGGATGGAGGAGTAGAAGGACAGCGCGCCGGCCAGCGTGCCGTCGGGCAGGTCGAGCTCCAGCATCGAGCCCTGCTCGAACCGCAGCTCCGGGTTCTCGCGGCGGGCGATCGCCAGCATCGACTCCGACAGGTCGACCCCGAACACGGGCAGCCCCAGCGCGGCGAGGCGCGCCGTCGTCCGGCCCGGCCCGCAGCCCAGGTCGGCCACCGGCCCGTCCCCGTCGACCAGTTCGGCGAACAGCGTCAGGATCGCCCGCTCCAGGGGCCTGTTCGCGAGCTCGTCCTGGAAGAGGACCGCGTAGTCCTCGGCGATGGCGTCGTAGAAGGTGCGTGTGGTGGCCAGAAAGTCGGAGTCGGTCATGGCGGGGGACCCTAGCGAACGGCACTGACAGGGCCGCCGGCCTCGGCGAACGACGCCGACACGGCCGGGTGCGCCGCCGGCCTCCGCGCGAGCCGCTGTCCTCGCCGGGATCCCGGCGGGCTCCGTCGCTACTCGCTGCCCCGCCCTGGCTGTTCGCCGTCGCCCCGAGTCCCGCCCGCCCCGATCGCGCTGCCGACGGCGACACCCAGGCACAGCCCCAGACCCAGCCCGAGCGCGAGGTTGTCGAAGACGATCAGCCCGAGGACCAGGCCGATGCCGGCGCCGAGGGCCAGCCCGATGGACAGGCCCGTCGCCGGTCTGTTGTCGGCGGGGGACCCGCCCTCTTCCCCGTGGTCGTTCTCGTCCTGGCCGGTCATCCGGCGATTTTCGCACGTGGGCGGCTCACGCCAGGCCCGCCGCCCGCAGCAGCGCCGCCGCCCCGGCCGCCCCCAGCACCACGACCGGGAACGGCGCCCGCCGCCACGCGAGGACGCCCCCGACCAGGACTCCGGCCGGCCGCGCCCACCCCGCGAAGCCGCCGCCCTCCGTCAGCGCCCCCGTCGCCAGCAGCGCCACCAGCAGCACCACCGCTGCGGCCGACAGCAACTCCTGTACCCAGTCCGGGAGTTCGACCCGTCCGTGCAGCGCGGGGCCCACGAGCCGGAAGGCGTACGTCCCCACCGCCAGCACCAGGATCACGGCGACCGTGGCGTTCACGCCGCCCCCTCCTTGCGGCCGTACCGGACCAGCCCCGCCAGGGCCAGCAGCACCGGCACCCCCGCGGGGACGGCCGGTGTCACGGCCAGCGCCAGTGCGGCGCCGAGCAGCGCACACCTGCGGATGCGGGCGTCCGTGCGCAGGGTGGGCAGGACCAGTGCCACCAGGACGGCCGGGAAGGCGGCGTCGAGGCCGTACCTCGCCGTGTCGCCGAGCGCGGTTCCGGCCAGCGCACCGGCCAGGACACCGATGTTCCAGGCGGCGAACAGACCGAGCCCGTTCACCCAGAACGCCGCCCTGCGCCGCACCGGATCGGGCTGGGCGAGCGTGAAGGCCACCGTCTCGTCGGTGACGAGGTGGGCGCCGAGGAAACGGGCGAACCGGCTCCGGCCGCCGAGGACGTCGGCGACGGCGAGGCTGAAGGCCGCCGTGCGCGTGTTCAGCAGCAGTCCGGTGGCCGCCGCGGCGAGCGGCCCGCCCCCGGCGAGCAGCACGCCCACCGCGCTGAACTGCGCCGACCCCGCGTACACGATCAGCGACATCGCCACCGGCACCCAGACCGGCAGCCCGCCGGCGACCGAGATCGCGCCGAAGGAGACGCCGACGACACCGCTCGCCAGCCAGACGAGCGCACTGTCGCGCACCAGAGGTGCCATCATCGGTGTTCGGAGTAGCGAACGCATGTTTCCCAGAATGAACAAGTGAACGGCCGTTCGTCAAGCCGAACGAACGTACCTGTAGAGCGAACGACGGGAAGTGAACCGGATGAGCGAGCCCCTCGCGTGGATCGCCGTCGCCCTGCGCCGCGAGCGCACCCGGGCCGGGCTGTCGCTGTCGGAGCTGGCCAAGCGGGCCGGGATCGCGAAGTCCACGCTGTCCCAGCTGGAGGCGGGCGGCGGAAACCCCAGCGTGGAGACGCTGTGGGCGCTGGGGGTCGCGCTCGGTGTGCCGTTCAGCGTGCTGGTCGAGCCGCCGGCGCCGGCCGTACAGGTGATCCGGGCGGGTGAAGGGCCCACGGTCGCCTCGGAGCGCGCGGACTTCGTGGCCACCCTGCTCTCTGCCAGCCCACCCGGCGCGCGCCGGGACATCTACCACCTGAGTGCGGAGCCGGGCCCGCCCCGGGAGTCGGACCCGCACATTCCGGGGACCGTGGAGCATCTGATCGTCAGTACCGGCCGGGTGAAGGCGGGTCCCCGGGGTGACGAGGCCGAGCTCGGTCCCGGCGACTACATGTCGTACCGCGGGGATGTGCCGCACTCCTACGGGGCGCTCGCGCCCGGGACGACGTTCGTGCTGGTCATGCAGCACATCTGAGCAAAAGGCAGGAGCCCCGTCGCCTTGCGGCGCGGGGCTCCTTGGGTACTGCTATCTGTTCCGGATCAAAGCACCAGGCTCCGAGACCGAATGATCAGACGGGGGTGACGTTCTCCGCCTGCGGGCCCTTCGGACCCTGGGTCACGTCGAAGGAGACCTGCTGGTTCTCCTCCAGCGAGCGGAAGCCGCTCGCGTTGATCGCGGAGTAGTGAACGAAGACGTCGGGGCCGCCGCCTTCCTGGGCGATGAAGCCAAAGCCCTTTTCGGCGTTGAACCACTTCACGGTTCCGGTAGCCATAAGCCCTCCTTGGGCCCAAAGGGTTGCCCTGCTCCAGAACCCTGCAAGTGTGAAAACAAAGTCCCGCACAACTGCATACGTCTGAAAACGACGAGAGCCCGCGGTTACATGCTCCGCAGGCTCTGTACTGCAAGGGAAACCAAACTGCAACTTGCGGCGAGCCTAGCACGCAGGCAGCCGAAAGCAATAGAGGCCAAGATCACGTCACTCGGACGTTTGAAGGCCCGTTTCATGTTGACGGGTCTGAAGCCCTACACGGTGACGGTGCGAATCCGACACTCGGGTGAAGGGAGGTTGTGACGAGGGTGTCACGACCCTGAAGGCTGCACGCTACCTCATGGGGTCTAGTCTCGCGATGTGGACAATTCTCGCACCCGGCCGCGCGTAGGCCACATCCAGTTCCTGAACTGCCTGCCCCTTTACTGGGGGCTCGCGAGAACGGGCACCCTGCTCGACTTCGAGCTCACCAAGGACACCCCCGAGAAGCTGAGCGAGCGGCTCGTGCGGGGAGACCTCGACATCGGCCCCATCACCCTGGTCGAGTTCCTGCGCAACGCCGACGACCTGGTCGCCTTTCCTGACATCGCCGTGGGCTGCGACGGCCCGGTGATGTCCTGCGTGATCGTCTCGCAGGTCCCGCTGGACGAACTGGACGGCGCCCGCGTCGCCCTCGGCTCGACCTCGCGCACCTCGGTCCGGCTGGCCCAGCTGCTGCTCGCCGAGCGCTACGGCGTCCAGCCCGACTACTACACCTGCCCGCCCGACCTCAGCCTGATGATGCAGGAGGCGGAGGCCGCCGTACTCATCGGGGACGCCGCGCTGCGGGCGAACCTGCTGGACGGGCCGCGCTACGGCCTCGAGGTGCACGACCTCGGCGCGCTGTGGAAGGAGTGGACCGGCCTGCCCTTCGTCTTCGCCGTCTGGGCCGCGCGCCGGGACTATCTGGAGCGCGAACCGGTCATCACCCGCCGGGTCCACGAGGCCTTCCTCGACTCCCGCAACCTCTCCCTGGAAGAGGTGAGCAAGGTCGCCGAGCAGGCGGCCCGCTGGGAGGCCTTCGACGAGCAGGTCCTGGAGCGGTACTTCACCACCCTCGATTTCCGGTTCGGCGGCCCGCAGCTGGCCGCGGTCGCGGAGTTCGCGCGAAGGGTGGGGCCGACCACCGGATTCCCGGCGGATGTGAAGGTGGATCTGCTCCAGCCGTAAAGCAGACGGTGATTCCGCACTAATCTGCTGACGGTTCCTACGGGGGAGGGATGGACGCGGATGCAGCCGCTCGGAGTTGACGAGCCCACGGTCGTCGGACCGTACCGGCTGCTCGGCCGGCTCGGTTCCGGCGGCATGGGGCGGGTGTACCTGGGACGCAGCGCGGGCGGCCGCACGGTCGCCGTCAAGATCGTGCACCCGCACTTCGCCCTCGACGAGGAGTTCCGCGCGCGCTTCCGCCGGGAGGTGGAGGCGGCCCGCCGGGTGGGCGGCGCGTGGACGGCACCAGTCCTGGACGCCGATCCGGAGGCGCCGGTGCCGTGGGTGGCCACGGCGTACGCGGCAGGCCCCTCGCTGACGTCCGCCATCGCGGACTCGGGCGCGCTGCCGCCCCATTCGGTACGGGCGCTCGGCGCGGGTCTCGCGGAGGCGCTGGCGGCGGTGCACGAACTGGGCCTGGTGCACCGGGACGTGAAGCCGTCGAACGTCCTGCTCACCCTGGACGGACCCCTGCTCATCGACTTCGGCATCGCCCGCGCCATGGACGGCACCGCGTCCCTGACGTCGACCGGCGTCTCGATCGGCTCCCCGGGCTACATGTCGCCCGAGCAGATCCTCGGCAAGGGGGCCACGGGAGCGGCGGACGTCTTCTCGCTGGGTGCCGTGCTGGCGTACGCGGCGACCGGGGAGCCGCCGTTCTCCGGGGACTCGTCGGCGGCACTCCTGTACAAGGTCGTCCACGAGGAGCCCGAACTCGACGCGCTGGACGGTGAGTTGCGGGAGCTGGTGGCGGCCTGCCTGGTGAAGGAGCCGGGCGCCCGGCCCGCACCCGGTGAGGTGGCCCGGCGGCTGGCTCCGCAGGGCGCTGCCCGTCTGGTCGCGGGCGGCTGGCTGCCGGGGCCGCTGGTGGAGCAGGTCAGCCGCGGTGCGGTGCGGCTGCTGAATCTGGAGGCGGGGGAGGACGTCTCGTCGGGGCCGGTGCGATTCGACCTGCCCTCGGTCGGGGCGGTGGAGACGACGGCCGGCGGTGAGGCGGCCGGGCGGGCGACGGTGGGCGAGTTCGGCCCGCCGCCGGTGATGGGGGGTCCTGCCACGCCGACGCCTACGCCCACGCCTTCTACGCCTTTCACGCCGATGTCCGCACCGCCCGTCGCCCCGCCCTCGTCACCCGCTGCCGTACCGGAACCGCGCGACGCGCCGCCCCCGCAGGACGCCGTCCCCGGCTCCGAGCGCCGGCCCGGCAAGCTCGCCGTCTCCGTCGCCGCGTCCTCGACGCCCGGGGAGGGCGGCCGTGGGCGGCGGATGAGCTGCACGGTGGCGCTGGCCGTCGCGGGCGCGCTGGCGGCCGTGACCGTGGGGTCGGTGTTCGTGTTCGAGCTGCTGCCCGGCGGGGAGAAGGACTCCGCGAGCGGGGACACCGGAGCCGCGTCGTCCCAGGCGCCCCAGGAGTCCGACGCCCCGGCGGGGAGCGCCGTGCCCGACCGATACCTCGGTACCTGGGAGGGCAAGGCCACCGTCCTGGACGGCGCCCTGCCCGCAGGCACCTTCCGGCTCACCGTGCACAAGGCCGACGTCGGCGACGAGGTGGGCACCCTCCGGCAGACCGACCTGCTCGGCGGTGCCTGCAACGACGTACTGACCCTGAAGAAGGCCTCGGCGAAGGAGCTCGTAGTGACGTCCGTGGGCCGCAAGTCGAACCACGGCGGCTGCAATCCGACCCCGCACACCGTCCGGATCACACCCTCCGGCGACGACCTCGTGTACCGGTCGGAGAGCGACGACGAGGGCAATCCCGAGGCACGCCTGTCGAAGGTCCAGCGGTGACGGGCCCCTGGGAGTGAGCGTGTTCGCCGTGGTCGTCGTCGCCGCGCTCTGGGGCCTGGCGGCGGGCCTCCTCCTGCCCCGGGCCGCCTACCGGTTCGCCGCGCCGGACGAGGAGGGGTGGCGGGAGCAGTGCCCCGGCGGGCATCCGATACCGGGGTGGCTCGGCCGGGCCCGGTGCGCGCGATGCGAGGCCGGCACCTCGTACGGCCCCGGCGCCGCCGCGCTCGCCACCGCCACCGCCCTGGTCTGCGCCGCCCTCGCCGCCGCCACCGGCACCCGCCCCGAACTGGGCGTCTGGCTGCTGCTGGCGCCGGTCGGCGTGCTGCTCACGGTGGTCGACCTCCGGGTACGGCGGCTGCCGAACCCGCTGACGCTCCCCCTCGCCGGGGCCACGCTCGGGCTGCTCGGCCTGGTCGCCCTCGTCCCCGAGCACGCGGGCGACTGGCCGACCGCGGTGTGGGGCGCGCTCGCGCTGGGCGCCGGGTACTACGCGCTGCACCTGATGAACCCCGCCGGCATGGGGTTCGGCGATGTGAAGCTCGCGCTCGGGGTCGGGGCGGCGCTCGGCTGGTACGGGTGGCCGACCGTGATGCTCGGTACGTTCGCCGGGTTCCTGTTCGGGGCGCTGTACGGCTGGGGGCTCGTCGCGCTGCGGCGGGCCGGGCGCGGGTCGGCGATCGCGTTCGGGCCTTTCCTGCTCGGCGGGGCCTTCGCGGGACTGCTGATGGGGGCCTACGCGGCCTGACGTCCGTCCCGTGAACGGCCTGGCGTAGGCTGGTTCGGTCCGCTGCCAACAAGGTGGATCCGTCCACAACCCTTGACGAAAGGGACGCCCCGGTGACCGAGAAGGCCGACCTTCAGTCCGTCCTCGACCGTGCCGCCGAGGGTGGGCGCATCACACCCGACGAGGCGCTGGACCTGTACCGCGACGCCCCGCTGCACGCGCTGGGCGCCGCCGCCGACGCCGTACGCCGCCGCCGGTACGCGGGCACCGAGCACATCGCGACGTACATCATCGAGCGCAACATCAACTACACGAACGTGTGCGTCACGGCGTGCAAGTTCTGTGCCTTCTACGCCGCCCCCAAGGACACCGCCAAGGGCTGGACCCGCGACCTGGACGACATCCTGCGGCGCTGCGCCGAGACCGTCGAACTCGGCGGCACCCAGATCATGTTCCAGGGCGGCCACCACCCGGACTTCGGCGTGGAGTACTACGAGAAGCACTTCGCGGCCATCAAGAAGGACTTCCCGCAGCTCGTCATCCACAGCCTGGGGGCGAGCGAGGTCGAGCACATGGCCCGGATCTCCGGGGTGTCGGTCGAGGAGGCCATCACCCGGATCCACGAGGCCGGACTCGACTCCTTCGCGGGCGCCGGCGCCGAACTGCTGCCCGCGCGGCCGCGCAAGGCCATCGCGCCGCTGAAGGAGAGCGGCGAGCGCTGGCTGGAGATCATGGAGATCGCGCACGGGCTGGGTGTGGAGTCCACGTCGACGATGCTGATGGGCACGGGCGAGACCAACGCCGAGCGGATCGAGCACCTGCGCATGATCCGTGACGTCCAGGACCGCACGGGCGGCTTCCGGGCCTTCATCCCGTACACCTACCAGCCCGAGAACAACCACCTGAAGGGCCGCACGCAGGCCACGCTCTTCGAGTACCTGCGGATGATCGCCATCGCGCGCCTCTTCATGGACAACATCCAGCACATCCAGGGCTCCTGGCTGACCACCGGCAAGGAGGTCGGGCAGCTGTCGCTGCACTACGGCGCGGACGACCTCGGCTCGATCATGCTGGAGGAGAACGTCGTCTCCTCCGCCGGCGCCAAGCACCGCTCCAACCGGATGGAGATCATCGACCTCATCCGCAAGGCGGGCCGCGTGCCGGCGCAGCGCGCCACGACGTACGAGCACCTCGTCGTGCACGACGACCCGGCGAACGACCCGGTCGACGAGCGGGTCATGTCCCACATCTCGTCCACCGCGATCGCCGGCGGCACGGCTCACCCCGAGCTGAAGATCCTCGCCTCCAACTGACGTACTCGTGCTGACGATCCACGCGGACTCCAGGGGGCGGGCGCTCGCCGTCAAGGGCGCGTGGATCGCCGGCGCCGGGCGGTTGGAGGACCTGGTCGCCGCCCATCCGGGGGCCCGGGTGCGGCAGTGGCCGGGCATCCTCACGCCCGGCCTGATCAACCTCCACGGCAACGAACTGCTGGAGGAGGCGTACCACCCCGATCCGCGCGAGGCCGACGAGCTGGGCACCGAGCCGCTGACCGGCGACGCGCTGGCGGCCCTCGCCATGGACGACACCCGCTGGGGCGCGAGCGCCCGGCGCGGGGTGCAGCGGATGCTGGCCCACGGCACGGTCCGCGCGGCCTGCGAGACACTGACCAACCGTGCGGTGCGCGACGCCGTGCACCGCTCGGGGCTGGCGGTCATGGGAAGGATCGGCCGCCCGGGCGGAACACCGGCCCTGGACCCGTACGCCTCCGGGCTCCCGGTGGAGTTCGCCGAGCCGAGGGAGCGCGACTCGGCGGCGCGGTTCGCCTTCTTCGACGTACGGGACGAGGCCGAGCTCGCGGAGCGGGGGGCGGGCACATGCGTGGCGACGGTGGTGGACGGCCGGCTGCTGTATCGGCGGCGCTGAAGGGCCTCCAGGGGCGCGGGGAACTGCGCGATCAGCCGCTGACCACCCGCGGCCCGCGTACGTCAGAGGCCCCCGGGCTCATCCCGAGAACGCCTCCGCGAACGCCCCGTCCTCCTGCTCCACCCCGCTGCAGTCGGTCAACTCGTCATCCCCGGATTCGGCACCGCACCGCTGATCCCGGAACGTCGCCCACATGGACACCCACCCGATCCCCTTTTCGTCGGCGAACTCCCGCACCTGCGCCGCGTCGTCGAGCGTGAAGGTCTCGTTGTCGACGTCATTCGTGCCGAGCATCGACGTCAACGCCATCGCCTTCCACGCGGTCGCGTCCGACGTACCGAAAATCTCCTTCAGCTGGGAATGCGTGGCCTTTGCGGACGCGAGAGCGTAGTCCCCCATGTCACCGTCGTACGACTCGCCGTAATTCATCGTCATGATGTTCACGGTGGAGACCTGGACGTCGTGCTCGTTCGCGGACTCCAGCAGCGCCACACCGTCGTCGTCCAGCCCGGACGGCATCACCGGCAGCGTGAAGGAGACCTCCAGGTCGCCGCGCTCCTTCTGGAGCAGCGCGATCGCCTCCGACCGCAGATCCACCGAGTCGGAGTCGGTCAACTGCTCGCCCTCGACGTCGAAGTCGGCCTGCGCGGAACCCGCCGCGTCCAGCGCCTTCCCGTACGCCCGCGCCAGCTCGGAGGCGCTGTCGCAACTCGCCGCCAGCTCCTTGCCGGAGGCCCCGCCGAAGGAGACGCGGACCGAGGCGCCGCCCCGAGTCAGCTTGGAGACACGGGACTTCACCGCCGCGTCGGTCAGGGCGGTGGTGCCGTTCCACTTCGGCGTGCAGTCGCTGCCGTCCGCGATGACGAAGGCAAGGTTGTACGTCGCCGGGGAGCCGGCGGAGTCGTTGGCTGAGGCCTCGGTGGCGCTGACGTATGGCGCGTACGACGTGCCCGACGCGGCGCTCCCGGAGGGCGACGCCCCGGCCCCCGACGGTGTCGGCGCCGCCGCGTCCGCCGTGCCGCCGGAGCCCGCGGAACACCCCGTGACGGCCAGTGCGAACACGCAGATGAGACAGGCGGCCGACTTCCCTCGGTACGTATGCATGCCGGCAAATCTCTCATCATTTTGAGGCCGTCGTCCAAATTCTCAGGCAAAGGACAGCCTCAGGCTTTTCTCATGGGCGCCTCACATAGAAAGAGAGCCGTGGGCACATAAAGGCTCCCTAACATCCGGGGAATGCATTCCGAGCCTGCCATCGAAAACCGCGCCGCCGAACGGCGTGCACGCGGTCGCCGCCGCAAACGCGGTAACGGGTCCGCAGAGGGGCCCGTGTTCGTTGACAACTCCGGACGCCGCTCCAAGCTGCTGCGGCGCCTCGGCCTCCTGCTCGGCGTCGCCTGTCTCGGCTACGCGGTGGTGCTGGGCATGGCCTTCATGGGCGTCGGCACCTCGCTGAGCCCGTCCCAGCTGCTGCCCTTCGCGAACGGTCAGGGCGCCCCTGGCGGCACGGGCCCGGGCACCGTCCCCCAGGGCGGCCGCGGCAACCCCGTCGCCCCGCCCAGCGGCGCCCCGACGGCGCCGCCCTCGGGCGCCCCCGCCCCGACCGCCGACGCGTCCGCGTCCGCCGCCCCCTCCGCGTCCGCCGACGCGTCCGCGAACTGACCCGGAGCGCAGCCCCACTCATGACCACGACGACGCCCACACGTCGCCGCCGTCGCGCCCCCACCCGCATCGAGCGGGTGGCCGGCAAGGCCGCGGCCCTGCAAAAACCCCGGGTGATCCTCGCCGGGCTGCTGCTGCTCGCGCTGACCAGCGTCATGCTGCTGGACGGCTATCTGCGCGCCGAGGTCGGCGGCGACCAGCGGGTGCGCACCGGCGCCGCCTCCGGCAAGGTCCCGGACAAGGTCCTCGACGGCGGTCCGATCCTCACGTTCCGCGGCGGCCAGGCCACCACCGTCTCGGTGCCGGACAAGACGATCGCGCTCACCTTCGACGACGGCCCCAACCCGACCTGGACGCCGCAGGTCCTGGCGATCCTGAAGAAGTACGACATCCCCGCCACGTTCTTCGTGGTCGGCTCGATGGTCTCGCGCTATCCGTCGATCGTCGCGGACATGGTGGACGCGGGCAACGAGGTGGGCATCCACACCTTCACCCACGTCGACCTCTCCTACCAGAGCGACGCCCGCGTCAACCGCGAGATGCAGCAGACGCAGCTCGCGCTGGCGGGCGCGGCCGGCATCACGACGACGCTGTTCCGGGCGCCGTACTCGTCGGAGACGGACGCCATCGACAACTACAGCTGGCCCGTCTACAAGAAGCTCGGCGAGGACGGCTACACCAGCGTCTTCGTCGACACCGACAGCGACGACTGGAAGCGGCCCGGCGTCTCGAAGATCGTCAAGTGGGCCACCCCGGACGACGGCGAGGGCGCGTCCGTCCTCTTCCACGACGCGGGCGGCGAGCGCTCGCAGACGATCAAGGCGCTGCCGAAGTACATCGAGAAGATGCGGGCGAAGGGGTACACCTTCACCACGATCAGCGGCGCCGTCCAGGAGCAGGAGGCGGCGGCCGGTGGTCAGGCCGGTGGCCGGGCGCAGGGCGGTCCGAACGGGCAGCCCGGCGGGGCGGGCGCGGGCGCGGGGACCTCGAACCTCCAGGCCGCCCACCGTACGGCCACCGGCGCGACCCTCTACGAGGGCAAGGCCCTGATCGGGGCGGTGGCCGTCGCCGAATGGACGGTGCCGGTGCTGTCGGTCGGCCTCCTCGTCGTCGGCGTCGCCGTCATGGGCCGCTTCGGCATGATGCTGATCCTCGCGAGGCGCCACTACCGGCAGCGCAACAGACGCCGGTTCAGCTGGGGACCGCAGGTTTGGCAACCGGTGAGCGTGATCGTCCCGGCGTACAACGAGAAGGAGTGCATCGCCAACACCCTCGAATCGCTGGCGCGGAGCACCCATCCGATCGAGATCATCGTCGTCGACGACGGCTCCACGGACGGCACGTCCGAGATCGCCCGTGACGCGGCCCGGGAACTCGGCATGACCAATGTCCGCGTGATCCGCCAGGAGAACGCGGGCAAGCCGGCCGCGCTGAACAACGGTGTGCGCAGCGCCGGCCACGACATCGTCGTGATGATGGACGGCGACACGGTCTTCGAGCCGGACACCGTACGGCAGCTGGTGCAGCCCTTCGCCGATCCCGAGGTCGGCGCGGTCGCCGGCAACGCCAAGGTCGGCAACCGCAACACCGTGATCGGCGCCTGGCAGCACATCGAGTACGTGATGGGCTTCAACCTCGACCGGCGCATGTACGACCTGCTGCGCTGCATGCCGACCATCCCCGGCGCGATCGGCGCGTTCCGCCGCGAGGCGGTCCTGGAGGTCGGCGGCATGAGCGAGGACACCCTCGCCGAGGACACCGACATCACCATCGCCATGCACCGCGCAGGGTGGCGGGTCGTCTACCAGGAGCACGCCAGGGCCTGGACGGAGGCGCCGGGTTCGCTCAAGCAGCTGTGGTCGCAGCGCTACCGGTGGTCGTACGGCACCATGCAGGCCCTGTGGAAGCACCGCAAGTCGCTGACGGACAAGGGCCCTTCGGGGCGCTTCGGCCGGGTCGGCATGCCGCTCGTGGTGATCTTCCAGATCGTCACGCCGGTCTTCGCGCCGCTCATCGACGTCTTCACCGTCTACTCGATGATCTTCGTCGACTTCCGCGCGGCGCTGCTGGCCTGGCTCGCGGTGCTGGCGGTGCAGCTGCTGTGCGCGGCGTACGCCTTCCGCCTGGACCGCGAGAAGTACCGCTATCTGCTGATGATGCCGCTCCAGCAGCTCGCCTACCGCCAGATGATGTACCTCGTCCTGATCCACTCCTGCATCACGGCGATGACGGGCGGCCGGCTGCGCTGGCAGAAGCTGAAGCGCACCGGCGAGGTCGGGACGCCGGCGGGGGCGGGCCGATGAGCTGGGAACAGCAGCCGGGATACTGGCAGGAGCCGGGCCATCAGCAGCCGCAGTATCCGCAGTACCAGCAGCAGTCGTACACGCAGCCTGCGTATGCGCACTCGTACGAGCCGGTGCCCGCGGATCCGCAGCCGTACGAGCAGCCGACCTACCACCAGGGGTACGGTCAGGAGTACGGGTATCCGGCCCACGCACAGCAGGAACCGGTGCCGCAGCCCCTGGCTCCGGCGCCTCCCGCAGCCGCCGAGGCGGAGGAGGAGAAGCCTCCGCCTCGGCCCCCGGGCCGCGACCGCTACTTCGACACCCTGCGTGCCGTCGCCCTGATCCGCGTCGTCGGCTACCACACCTTCGGGTGGGCCTGGGCGGGCATGGTCTTCCCCTCGATGGGGATCATGTTCGCCCTGGCCGGCACCCTCATGGCGAAGTCCCTGGAGCGCCCCGCGCGGCAGGTGGTGCGCGGACGGCTGCGCCGGCTGCTGCCGCCCTTCTGGTTCTGGGGCTTCTTCGTGGTCCTGGCGATGCTGATCCACGACTGGATGCCGGGCTGGAAGATCGTCTACTGGATCGTGCCGCTGGGCGACCCGCCGGGCAGCGCGTGGGCCGAGCAGGCCTGGGAGATCCTCTGGTACCTGCGGACGTACCTGTGGTTCGTGCTGCTCTCCCCGCTGCTGCTGAAGATCTTCCGGCCGGCCCCGGTGGCGGTGCTGCTGCTCTCCCTGGCCCCGATCCTCGTCCTGCACTTCCTGTGGGAACCGCCGGACGACCGCCTCGGCAGCGCGCTGACCGACCTGGCCACCTTCCTGTTCTGCTGGATCCTCGGCTTCGCGCACCGGGACGGGGTGCTGGCCCGGCTGAGGCCGTTCGCCGTGGCCGCTCTGTCGCTCGCCGCCATCGGCTTCGCCGGCTGGTACGCCCTCACGCACCAGGCCGAGACCGGCTCGTACGACCTGGACGACATCCCGCTCGCGCAGGCCCTGTGGTCGGCGGGGTACGTGACGCTCCTGATGTGGGCGAAGTCGTACTTCGGGATCGACTTCGCATGGCTGACCCGCTTCCGGCGGACCGACCGGATCGTCACGATCTTCAACTCCCGCGCGGTGACGATCTACCTCTGGCACGAGATCGCCCTGATCCTCGCCGTCCCGCTGATCGACCAGCTCTGGAACGTGCCCGCGTTCGAGACCTACCTGCCGCTGGAGAGCCAGTGGTTCATGTTCGGCGTCGGCTGGATCCTGATCGCCGTCTTCGTGCTGCTGTGCGGCTGGGTGGAGGACGTGGCCGGCAGGAAGAAGCCGACGCTCCTCCCGGGAGGCCGTCCTGCGAGCCCGTGAGGCCGTACTGCCACAATGGGCCCGTGACCCGCGCATCCCTGGACAAGCAGCCGCACGAAGTCGCCTCGATGTTCGACAACGTGGCGGAACGGTACGACCTGACCAACGACGTGCTGTCGCTCGGCCAGGACCGCAGATGGCGCAAGGAGGTCGCGAAGGCCGTCGACGCCCGCCCGGCGCAGAAGATCCTCGACCTGGCCGCCGGCACGGCCACCTCCTCGCTGCCCTTCGCGCAGACCGGCGCCTATGTCGTCCCCTGCGACTTCTCCCTCGGCATGCTCCAGGTCGGCAAGCGCAAGCACACCTGGCTGCCGTTCACCGCGGGGGACGCGACGAAGCTGCCGTTCAAGGACGACACCTTCGACGCCGTGACGATCTCCTTCGGGCTGCGCAACGTCCAGGACTTCGACTCCGCGCTGCGCGAGATGTACCGGGTGACGCGGCCCGGCGGCAGGGTCGTGATCTGCGAGTTCTCGCACCCGACCTGGGCGCCCTTCCGCACCGTCTACACCGAGTACCTGATGCGTGCCCTGCCCCCGGTCGCCCGCTCGGTCTCCTCGAACCCCGACGCGTACGTCTATCTCGCCGAGTCCATCCGCGCCTGGCCCGACCAGCCGGCCCTGGCCGAGCGGCTGCGCAAGGCGGGCTGGTCGAAGGTGGCGTGGCGGAACCTGACGGGCGGGGTCGTGGCCCTGCACCGGGGCTTCAAGCAGGACTGAACGCCGGGTTCAGGCCGAGCTGACCACGGGGTACGAATCCTCTCCGGGCTCGTTGAGCTCGCGCCTCAGTCCGCCCGAGGGCGGTCGCGGTATGCGTGGCTCGCGTATGCCTCCGCCGCCCTCGCCCTCGCCGAAGTCGAACCAGATGTAGACCATCGAGTCCCGCGGCACCTCGGCTCCGGGCTGGGGATACTGGCGTACGACGTAGTCGACGACGGTGAGATGGAAGTCCGGCCGGTCCGGTGCGTTCAGGACGAGGCCGTGCGACTTCGCCGCCTCGCGCGCGTCCATGGCCATCAGTCCGACGAGTCTAGGAACTCGCACCTCGGGCGTTTTGGGTGTTATACGCACAGATGTCACCCCCAGCGGTATTGGAAGGGTAACCGCCCGGGGGTGTCGTCCGGAAGCTTCAAGTACCTTTCTGTAACAGTAGATTACTGTCTGTGACGTATCCGGAATTTGACCTCTCGGTTACCCGCTCACAGGCCGAGCCGATAGCAGCGCGCCGTCCGCCCGGCGTCCGGGCCGGTGAACTCCTCGGCGAACCGCATCCCCAGCCGCCGCGTCACCGCGATCGACCGCGCGTTGCCGGCGTCGACCATGGCGACCACGTCCGGGACCCCGGCCGCCCGCACCCGCTCCAGCGTCAACCGCGCGGCGGCGGTGACGTACCCCTGTCCCCAGTGCTCACGCCCGAGCCGCCAGCCGATCTCTATCTCGCCCGTCGGACCCCACGGCCGCTCCCAGGGCTGGGCGCCCGTGAAGCCGAGGACCCGCTCCTGCTCGTCGAGCAGGGTCCACAGACAGAATCCCCGCTCGGCGTCGTGCCGGCGCTGGCGGGCGGTGAGCTCCTCGTAGACGGACAGTTCGGCGGCGCGGCCGCCGTGGAACTCCATGACGTCCGGGTGGGCGAACACCCGGTGCCACGCGATCGCGTCCTCGTCGGTGGGCACACGCAGCCGTACTACGGGGAGAGCTCGGTTCACAGGGCAGCCCTTCAGCCGGGTGATCAATTCTGCTGAATAGACTGCCCATGTCCAGTGCCGGTCGGCACGCAGATTTCGAACCCTGGGGAGATCCAGCCGTGACCGTCGTGACCGAGCCCCACTCCTCCCCTTTCACCGAGAACACCGCCGATGTGATCGTCGTGGGCGCGGGGCCGGCCGGCTCCACGACGGCGTACCACCTCGCCAAGTCCGGCCTCGACGTACTCCTGCTGGAGAAGACCGAGTTCCCGCGGGAGAAGGTCTGCGGCGACGGCCTCACCCCGCGCGCCACGAAACAGCTCGTGGCCATGGGCATCGACATCTCCGAAGAGGCCGGCTGGCTGCGCAACAAGGGGCTGCGCATCATCGGCGGCGGCGTCCGCCTCCAGCTGGACTGGCCGGATCTCGCCTCCTTCCCCGACTACGGACTCGTCCGCAAGCGCGACGACTTCGACGAGCAGCTCGCCCGCCAGGCCCAGAAGGCCGGCGCCCGGCTCTACGAGCGCTGCAACGTCGGCGCCCCGATCATCGACGACCGCACCGGCCGCATCACCGGCGTCCACGCCAAGCTCGGCGAGGAGAAGCGCGAGGTCACCTTCCACGCGCCGCTGGTGGTCGCCGCCGACGGCAACTCCACCCGCCTCTCCCTGGCGATGGGCCTGCACCGCCGCGAGGACCGCCCGATGGGCGTCGCGGTGCGGACGTACTTCGAGAGCCCCCGTCACGAGGACGACTACCTGGAGTCCTGGCTGGAGCTGTGGGACCGCCGCGGTGCCGAGGACCGTCTCCTGCCGGGCTACGGCTGGATCTTCGGCATGGGCGACGGCACCTCGAACGTGGGCCTCGGCGTGCTCAACACCTCCGACTCCTTCAAGGAGCTGGACTGGCGCGAGGTCCTCAAGGCCTGGTGCGCCTCCATGCCGGAGGACTGGGGCTACACGCCGGAGAACATGACCGGCCCGATCCGCGGCGCCGCCCTGCCCATGGCCTTCAACCGGCAGCCGCACTACACCAAGGGCCTGCTGCTGGTCGGCGACGCCGGCGGCCTGGTGAACCCCTTCAACGGCGAAGGCATCGCCTACGCCATGGAGTCCGGCCAGATCGCCGCCGACGTCATCGTCCAGGCCCACGCCCGCCCGACGCCCGCGAGCCGCGAACTCGCCCTCCAGCGCTACCCGCGCGTCCTGAAGGACACCTACGGCGGCTACTACACGCTGGGCCGCGCCTTCGTGAAGCTCATCGGCAACCCGAAGGTCATGAAGATCGCGGCCCAGCGCGGCCTGACCCACCCGATGCTGATGAAGTTCACGCTGAAGCTGCTCGCGAACCTCACGGACCCGACCGGCGGCGACGCGATGGACCGCATCATCAACGGCCTCAGCAAGGTGGCCCCGAAGGCCTGATCATGGCTGTGGCTGTGGCTGTGGCTGTGGCTGTGGCTGTGGCTGCGGCTGCGGCCGGGGCCGGGGCCGGGGGCAGGGCTCAGCCTGTCGCCCGGGCCTCGCCGAGGGCCTCGACGTTGGCGGCCCGGCGCGCGAACACCTCGTCGCGCCGGTCCGCCACCTGCCGCAGCGCGTCCCTGCGCTCCCGCTTCGACAGCCGGTCCAGATAGACCTGCCCGTCGCAGTGATCGGCCTCGTGCGCGAGACAGCGGGCGAAGTACCCGGTGCCCGCGATCACGAGCGGCTCGCCGTCCTTGTCGACGCCGCGCACCACGGCCCGGTCCGGACGCGGTACGTCCATCACGGCACCCGGCACGGACAGACAACCCTCCGAGTCGGTCAGGAGCCGCCGGTCCGCGGCGCCGAGCGGCTCCAGCACCGGATTGACGATGTGCCCGACATGCCTGACCCCGTCGTCGTCCGGGCAGTCGTACACGAACAGCCGCGCGTCGACCCCGACCTGGTTCGCCGCCAGTCCCGCCCCGTCGGCGATGTACATCGTCAGGAACATGTCGTCGATGAGCGCGGCGAGATCGGGCCCGAACTCGGTCACGTCCCGGCACGGCTTGTGCAGCACCTCCTCGCCCACCTCGGTGATCCGCCGCACCGAGCCCCGCCGGGCCTCGGGCGCCAGCGGCGGATACGACTCCACGGGCCTGCCTTGCACGAAAACGCTGGGCATCGTCGTTCTCCCTTTCCGTCCTTCTGCCTTCGCGGGTTGTGAGGATGCTGTGGCCGGGCGAGAAACGGCCTTCCGGCCTGCACGGCCCCTCCCTACCCTCCGGGTCTCATGACAACAGAACACGAGCACGAGCCCCAGGAGCAGACAGGTCACACACCGTCCGGCCACACCCGCAGACGCTTCCTGGCAGGAGCCGGCACGATGGCGGGCGCCGTCGCCTTATGGCCCGCCGGAACCGCCCGGGCGGCCGCGGGCAAACGCGTCGCCGTCCTCGGCGGGGGAGTCTCCGGCCTGAGCGCCGCCCACGAACTCGCCGAACGCGGCTACGCCGTCACCGTCCTCGAGTACTACGACGCCCTCGGCGGCAAGGCCCGCTCGATGCCCGTCCCGGGAACGGCGGCCGGCGGCCGCGCCGACCTCCCCGCCGAGCACGGCTTCCGCTTCTTCCCCGGCTTCTACCGGAACCTGCCGGACACCATGCGCCGCATCCCCGTCCCCGGCAACGCGCACGGCGTCCACGACAACCTCGTCAGCGGCACCGAGGCCCTGTTCGCCCGCTCCGGCGGCCGCGCCGACCTGCACTTCCCGCTGCGCCGCGCGACCACCCCGCCGCGCCCCGGCGACCTCACCCCCGGCTGGATCCGCGACCAGCTCCTGTCGGTGCTGGAACTCGGCACCCGCCTGCCCGCCCACGAGGCCGCCTACTTCGCCGACCGTGTCCTGGTCCACCTCACCAGCTGCGACGCCCGCCGCGAGGAGCAGTGGGAGAAGGTCTCGTGGTGGGACTTCATCCGCGCCGAGGAGATGAGCGAGGAGTACCGGACCGTCCTCGGCATCGGCCAGACCCGCAACCTCGTCGCCACACGCGCGGAGGTCGCCTCCACCCGGACCGTCGGCCGCGTCATCATCGAGGCCCTGCTCCTGTGGGGCCTGCTCGGCCGCGGCATGGACGGCGACGCCGACATCGACCGCGTCCTCAACGCCCCCACCAGCGAGGCATGGATCGACCCCTGGGAGACCCACCTGCGCTCCCTCGGCGTCGAATTCGCCCTCGGCACCCAGGTCCGCGAGATCCAGTACGCCGCCGGCCGCGTGACCGGCGTGCGCGTCTCGGACCGCGACGGCGGCGACGAACGCACCGTCACCGCCGACCACTACGTCTGCGCCCTCCCCGTCGAGCACGCGCGCGGCACCTGGGGCCCCGCCCTGCGCGCGGCCGACCCGCAGCTGGCACGCTGCGACGCCCTCCAGGCCGACTGGATGACCGGCGTGATGTTCTACCTCCGCACTCCCACCCCGGTCGTGCACGGCCACATCAACTGCCTCGACTCACCCTGGTCGGTGACCGGCGTCGGCCAGGCCCAGTTCTGGCCCGGACGGGACTTCTCCCGCGACTACGGCGACGGACGCGCCCGGGACTGTCTCTCCGCCATCATCTCGGAGTGGGACAAGCCGGGCATCCTGTACGGCAAGACGGCCAAGGAGTGCACCAAGGAGGAGGTCGTCGCCGAACTCTGGGCCCAGTTGAAGGACGGCCTCAACGACGCCGGCAAGACGGTGCTGCGGGACGAGGACCGCCTCGGCTGGTTCATGGACCCGGCGGTGACGGGCCTGGGTGGCCCCGACCCGCAGAACCGCGAACAGCTCCTCATCCACCCCACGGGCACGCTCTACAACCGCCCCACGGCCCGCACGAGGGTCCCGAACTTCTTCCTCGCCGGCGACTACGTCCGTACCGACGTCGACCTCGCGACGATGGAGGGCGCCAACGAGTCGGCCCGCCTCGCGGTCAACGCGCTCCTGGACGCGGACAATTCGGACGCCGAGCGCTGTGAGATCCAGGAGCTGTACCGGCCCCCGGAGATGGAGCCCCTCAAGCGGATCGACGCGGTGCGCTTGAGGCTCGGCCTGCCCAACACCTTCGACCTCGGCTAGACGTCGCGAGGGCTCCACGAACAGGACGGAGGGGCCGCTGCCCCCGAGCGGCTGCGGCCCCTTCCGTACGTCTGTGCTGTACGGCTCGTGTCAGAGCACGCGCACCGCACCCGACGCCGGGTAGCCGGACAGGTCCTGGATGACGACGCCCTTGGAGGGGTTGGCCGCGTCCAGGTACTGGCCGTTACCGATGTACACGCCCACATGGTAGGCGGAACCCTTGCCACCCCAGTAGAGGATGTCGCCGACCTGCACCTGCGAGAGCGGGATGTCGGTGCCGGACATCGACTGGTCCTGCGATACCCGCGGCAGGTCGACACCGACCTGCTTGTACGCGGCCTGGACCAGGCTGGAGCAGTCCCACGCGTTGGGGCCGGTGGCACCCATGACGTACGCGTCGCCCAGCTGCGCCTTGAGGAAGGCGATGACCGTGCCGACGCTGCCGCTCGCGGGAGCGGACACGTCCGCGCTGGTGCTCGCGGAGGCGGACAGGGTGGTCCGCTCGGCGCTGCGGGAGGCGGCCTCCTCGGCGGCGGCCCGGCGGGCCTCCTCGGCCTTCTTCTTCGCCTCGGCCTTCTTCTTGGCCTCGGCGAGGTCCTTCTTGGCCTCCTTGGCGGCCGCGGCGGCTGCCGCGTCACGCTCGGCGTCGAGCTCGTAGTTCGCCGCCGCCAGCTGCGTGGCGTCGGCGGACTGGGCGAGCTGGTCCGCCAGGTCACCCGTGAGGGTGGGCAGTTCGATGGTCTGCGTCACGGGCTCGGCGGCGTGCGCCGTGGCCGCTGCGCCTGCCGCTGCCATGCTGAGGACGCCACCGGCAACTCCGGCGCGCATCGCGATCGTCGACGACGCGGCGCGGCGGGGCTTCCGGTGGCTGCGTATGTGAGCGGTGTGGGACATGAGTACAACGGGTACCAGGGACTCCTCCATACCTTCAAGAAACGTGGGCTGCGCCACAGTTGTTCAATCGACGGCCCGAAATTCCCCCGCGTCACCCTTTATTGACGCCGTAACGGACATAGCGGGCGCCCACCGTCTGCCCGCGATCACGGGCTTTCATCATTAAGTCCGAATTGCTCTCCGCTTACCACCTGTTGGAACCGGTGGCCAAGCCCGGTTCTCATGGGTCTCTCATCGATGTGGCGGAGGTCACGCAACGGTCACGGGGTCGTGTGCGTCCGGTGCGCGAACCGCGACCGCCGCCGCTCGTGAATGCGTGCACGCGTCCACATCCGCTCCCCGCTCTCCCCCTGATGTGTGAACGGGGTCCTCTAGCAACACATCCGGTCCAGCGCCAATTTGCATGCAAGAGAACCCTCTTGATATGGAGACGCCCCCTCCGAGCTGCATCGACGAGCGAAAATGTCACCTCTGGTGATCACTCGGACGCTTCTCGTGTGAAGATCACCGCTCATCCGTGTTCATGATCCTTCGTCAGGTGGTGGAGATCACAAAGCTTGTGCAATACCCCGTGTCGCAGATCACAGAGCGGCGGGCATAAGATGCGAGGCAGTTGGGCTTGTGACCTGCTTCACATGTTCTCGATCTTCGCCGGGACGAGCGGGGCTCGTGGGACCGGTGGGGCGGCTGGGAGCCCAGTGCAACCGCCAGCAGTCAGTGCCGACTGAGAGGAGCGAGGAGCGGTGAACGCCTATGCGCCCATCCTCGTACTGGGAGCCCTCGGGGCAGGCTTTGCGATCTTCTCCGTGGTCATGGCCACGCTGATCGGTCCGAAGCGGTACAACCGGGCCAAGCTCGAGGCCTACGAGTGCGGTATCGAGCCGACCCCCACGCCGGCCGGCGGCGGGCGCTTCCCGATCAAGTACTACCTGACGGCGATGCTCTTCATCATCTTCGATATCGAGATCGTCTTCCTCTACCCCTGGGCCGTCACCTTCGACTCCCTGGGGATCTTCGGGCTCGTGGAGATGTTGCTCTTCGTGCTCACCGTCTTCGTCGCGTACGCGTACGTATGGCGGCGCGGCGGCCTGGAATGGGACTGAGGGGCCTTTAAAGACATGGGACTCGAAGAAAAGCTGCCGAGCGGATTCCTGCTGACCACCGTCGAGCAGGCCGCGGGCTGGGTGCGCAAGTCGTCCGTCTTCCCGGCCACGTTCGGACTCGCCTGCTGTGCCATCGAGATGATGACCACCGGCGCCGGCCGCTACGACCTGGCGCGCTTCGGCATGGAGGTCTTCCGCGGTTCGCCCCGCCAGGCGGACCTGATGATCGTCGCCGGCCGGGTCAGTCAGAAGATGGCGCCGGTGCTCAGGCAGGTCTACGACCAGATGCCGAACCCCAAGTGGGTGATCTCCATGGGGGTCTGCGCCTCCTCGGGCGGCATGTTCAACAACTACGCGATCGTGCAGGGCGTCGACCACATTGTCCCGGTCGACATCTATCTGCCGGGCTGCCCGCCGCGGCCCGAGATGCTGATGGACGCCATTCTCAAGCTCCACCAGAAGATCCAGACCTCCAAGCTCGGCGTGAACGCCGAGGAGGCGGCCCGCGAGGCGGAGGAAGCGGCGCTCAAGGCTCTGCCCACGATCGAGATGAAGGGGCTGCTGCGATGAGCGACGCGAACGGCACCAACGGGGCGAACGGATCGAACGGGGTCAACCCCGAGAAGGATCTCTCCGCCTCCAACCTCCCCGGCCAGCGCGGCCAGGGCGGCGAGGAGATCCGCGTCCAGCGCGGCATGTTCGGCGCCGACAACGGCGGCGACACCTCCGGCTACGGCGGCCTCGTCCGCTCGGTCCGGCTCCCTGGCCCGGCGAGCCGCCCCTACGGAGGCTGGTTCGACGAAGTCGCCGACGAGCTCGAGGGCGCGCTGGAGGAGCAGGGCCTCCTGCCCGACAGCGCCGTCGAGAAGACGGTCGTCGACCGGGACGAGATCACCTTCCACATCGAACGCGAGCACCTGGTCCGCGTCGCACGCACCCTGCGCGACGACCCGGCCCTGCGCTTCGAACTGTGCACCGGGGTCAGCGGCGTCCACTACCCGAGCGACAAGGGCCGGGAACTGCACGCCGTCTACCACCTGCGCTCGATCACCCACAACCGGCTGATCCGCCTCGAGGTCAGCGCCCCCGACAGCGACCCGCACATCCCGTCGCTGGTCTCCGTCTACCCGACCAACGACTGGCACGAGCGCGAGACCTACGACTTCTTCGGCATCGTCTTCGACGGTCACCCCGCCCTGACGCGGATCATGATGCCGGACGACTGGCAGGGCCACCCGCAGCGCAAGGACTACCCCCTCGGCGGCATCCCCGTCGAGTACAAGGGCGCCCAGATCCCGGCTCCGGACCAGCGGAGGTCGTACTCGTGAGCACGCAGTCAGCATCTGCCCGTGAGACCACCGAGGGCACCGTATATACGGTCACCGGTGGCGACTGGGACGAGGTCGTCGAGGCCGCGGCCCGTGCCGACGACGAGCGCATCGTCCTCAACATGGGCCCCCAGCACCCCTCCACGCACGGAGTGCTCCGCCTGATCCTGGAGATCGACGGCGAGACCGTCACCGAGGCCCGCTGCGGCATCGGCTACCTCCACACCGGCATCGAGAAGAACCTCGAGTACCGGACCTGGACGCAGGGCACCACGTTCGTGACGCGCATGGACTACCTGACGTCCTTCTTCAACGAGACCGCCTACTGTCTCGCCGTCGAGAAGCTCCTCGGAGTCGAGGACCAGATCACCGAGCGCGCCAAGATCATCCGGGTGCTCCTGATGGAGCTGAACCGGCTCTCCTCCCACCTGGTGTGCATCGCCACCGGCGGCATGGAGCTCGGCGCCACCACGATCATGATCTACGGATTCCGCGATCGTGAAATGATTCTCGACATCTACGAGCTCATCACGGGGCTCCGGATGAACCACGCGTACATCCGCCCCGGCGGACTCGCCCAGGACCTGCCGCCCGGCGCGGTGGACCAGATCCGCGAGTTCGTGAAGAAGATGAAGAAGAACCTCCCGGAGTACGACAAGCTCGCCACCGGGAACCCCATCTTCAAGGCCCGTATGCAGGACATCGGCTATCTCGACCTGGCCGGCTGCATGGCCCTCGGCGCGACGGGCCCGATCCTGCGCTCCACCGGCCTCCCGCACGACCTGCGCAAGTCGCAGCCGTACTGCGACTACGAGACCTACGACTTCGAGATCCCGACCGCCGACACCTGCGACTCCTACGGGCGCTTCCTGATCCGTCTCGAGGAGATGCGCCAGTCGCTCGGGATCGTCGAGCAGTGCCTGGACCGGCTGCAGCCCGGCCCGGTCATGGTCGCCGACAAGAAGATCGCCTGGCCCGCCCAGCTCGCCCTGGGCCCCGACGGACTCGGCAACTCCCTCGACCACATCAAGAAGATCATGGGCACCTCCATGGAGGCCCTGATCCACCACTTCAAGCTGGTCACCGAGGGCTTCCGTGTTCCGGCGGGACAGGCGTACGCGGCCGTCGAGTCGCCCAAGGGCGAGCTCGGTGTGCACGCCGTGTCCGACGGCGGCACCCGCCCCTTCCGGGTCCACTTCCGCGACCCGTCCTTCACCAACCTTCAGGCCATGGCGGCGATGTGCGAGGGCGGCCAGGTCGCCGACGTCATCGTCGCCGTGGCGTCCATCGACCCCGTGATGGGAGGCGTCGACCGGTGACCACCTCTTCTTCCGAGCGGGGCGTCAGCCTGGGTATGCCCGCACTGCCCGCGCCCGGCTACCCGGACGACGTCCGGGCCCGGCTGGAGACCGACGCGCGCGAGATCATCGCCCGCTACCCGGACTCCCGTTCCGCCCTCCTGCCGTTGCTGCACCTCGTGCAGTCGGAGGAGGGACACGTCACGCGAACCGGCATGCAGTTCTGCGCGGACGTACTGGAGCTGACCACGGCCGAGGTCACCGCGGTCGCGACCTTCTACACCATGTACCGGCGCAAGCCGAGCGGTGACTACCAGGTCGGCGTCTGCACCAACACGCTGTGCGCGGTCATGGGCGGCGACGCGATCTTCGAGCAGCTCCAGGAGCACCTGGGCGTCGGCAACGGCGAGACCACGGGCGACGGCAAGGTCACCCTGGAGCACATCGAGTGCAACGCCGCCTGCGACTTCGCGCCCGTCGTGATGGTCAACTGGGAGTTCTTCGACAACCAGACCCCCGCGAGCGCCAAGCGCCTCGTCGACGACCTGCGCGAGGGACGGCCCGTGGAGCCGACGCGCGGGGCACGGCTGTGCACCTTCAAGGAGACCGCGCGGATCCTGGCCGGCTTCCCCGACGAGCGGCCCGGGGCCGTCGAGGAGAGCGGCAGTGCGGGACCGGCCTCGCTGGTGGGCCTCCGCCTGGCCAAGGGGGAGACCGCACCCGCGCGCGTGGTCCATCCGCGCGACGGCGGCCCGCACGACGAGCCGCAGGACAGGGCACCGCACGAGCCCTCGCCGACCGAGCACCTCAGTTCGCACGACGCGCCGCATGAGACGTCGGCATCCGACCCCGCCCACCCGGCAGGGCCTGTCGCCGAGGAGGGGGAGTGATGACGTTGGCACCAGAGCTGAAGGAAAACAGCCCCGAGAAGCTGCTCGCACCCGTGCTGTCGGCCTTCTGGGACGAGGACAGGGCCTGGACGCTGGACGTCTACCGGAGGCACGAAGGGTACGAGGGGCTCCGCAAGGCGCTCGCCATGTCGCCGGACGACCTGATCGCGTACGTCAAGGACTCCGGTCTGCGCGGGCGCGGCGGCGCGGGATTCCCGACGGGAATGAAATGGCAGTTCATTCCCCAAGGTGATGGCAAGCCGCACTATCTAGTTGTCAACGCCGACGAATCGGAGCCCGGAACCTGCAAGGACATTCCGCTCCTCTTCGCGAACCCGCACAGCCTCATCGAGGGCATCGTCATCGCGTGTTACGCCATCCGGTCTTCGCATGCCTTCATCTATCTGCGTGGTGAAGTCGTCCCCGTTCTGCGGCGGTTGCACGAGGCCGTGCGCGAGGCCTACGCGGCCGGCTTCCTCGGCGAGAACATCCTCGGCAGCGGACTGAATCTCGAACTCACCGTGCACGCCGGCGCCGGCGCGTACATCTGCGGTGAGGAGACCGCGCTGCTCGACTCGCTCGAAGGCCGCCGTGGACAACCGCGGCTGCGTCCCCCCTTCCCCGCGGTGGCAGGTCTCTACGCCTGCCCGACTGTTGTGAACAACGTCGAGTCGATCGCGTCGGTTCCCGCGATCCTGCACCGCGGCAAAGAATGGTTCCGCTCGATGGGCAGCGAGAAGTCCCCTGGCTTCACGCTCTACTCGCTCAGCGGCCACGTCACGAGCCCCGGCCAGTACGAGGCCCCGCTCGGCGTCACCCTGCGCCAGCTGCTCGAGATGAGCGGCGGCATGCGCGCCGGCCACCGCCTGAAGTTCTGGACGCCGGGCGGCTCCTCGACGCCGATGTTCACCGACGAGCACCTCGACGTCCCCCTCGACTACGAGGGCGTCGGCGCCGCCGGCTCCATGCTCGGCACCAAGGCGCTCCAGTGCTTCGACGAGACGACCTGCGTCGTCCGCGCCGTCACCCGCTGGACCGAGTTCTACGCCCACGAGTCCTGCGGCAAGTGCACGCCCTGCCGCGAGGGCACGTACTGGCTCGTGCAGTTGCTGCGCGACATCGAGGCCGGCAAGGGCGTCATGAGCGACCTCGACAAGCTGAACGACATCGCCGACAACATCAACGGCAAGTCCTTCTGCGCCCTCGGCGACGGCGCCGCCTCGCCGATCTTCTCCTCGCTGAAGTACTTCCGCGAGGAGTACGAGCAGCACATCACGGGCCGTGGCTGCCCCTTCGACCCGGCCAAGTCGACGGCCTGGGCCGACCACCGCACGGAGGTGAACGCATGACTGTGACCACCAGCGCTCCCTCCGGAGGGGGAGAGGCGGCGGTCCCGCCGGAGGATCTCGTCTCGCTGACCATCGACGGCGCCGAGATCAGCGTGCCCAAGGGCACCCTGGTCATCCGCGCCGCCGAGCAGCTCGGCATCGAGATCCCACGCTTCTGCGACCACCCCCTCCTCGACCCGGCCGGCGCCTGCCGCCAGTGCATCGTCGAGGTCGAGGGCCAGCGCAAGCCGATGGCGTCCTGCACGATCACGTGCACCGACGGCATGGTCGTCAAGACGCACCTGACCTCGCCGGTCGCCGAGAAGGCCCAGCACGGTGTGATGGAGCTCCTCCTCATCAACCACCCGCTGGACTGCCCGGTCTGCGACAAGGGCGGCGAGTGCCCGCTGCAGAACCAGGCCATGTCGCACGGCCAGGCCGAGTCCCGCTTCGAGGGACGCAAGCGGACCTACGAGAAGCCGGTCCCGATCTCCACGCAGGTGCTGCTCGACCGCGAGCGGTGCGTGCTGTGCGCCCGCTGCACCCGGTTCTCCAACCAGGTCGCGGGCGACCCGATGATCGAGCTGCTGGAGCGGGGCGCGCTCCAGCAGGTCGGCACCGGTGAGGGCGACCCGTTCGAGTCGTACTTCTCCGGCAACACCATCCAGATCTGCCCGGTCGGCGCGCTCACCTCGGCGGCGTACCGGTTCCGCTCCCGCCCCTTCGACCTCGTCTCCTCGCCGTCGGTGTGCGAGCACTGCTCCGGCGGCTGCGCCACGCGCACCGACCACCGGCGCGGCAAGGTCATGCGACGCCTCGCGGCCAACGACCCCGAGGTCAACGAGGAGTGGATGTGCGACAAGGGCCGGTTCGGCTTCCGCTACGCCCAGCAGCGCGACCGGCTCCAGACGCCGCTCGTGCGCAACGCGGAGGGTGAGCTGGAGCCGGCCTCCTGGCCGGAGGCGCTCCAGATCGCCGCGCAGGGTCTGCTCGCCTCCCGCGGACGCACCGGCGTACTGGCCGGCGGCCGGCTGACCGTCGAGGACGCCTACGCGTACAGCAAGTTCGCGCGCGTGGCGCTCGACACCAACGACATCGACTTCCGCGCGCGCGTGCACAGCGGCGAGGAGGCCGACTTCCTCGCCGCGCGGGTCGCCGGTCACGGCCGCGACCTCGACGGCAAGGGCACCACGTACACCTCCCTGGAGAAGGCACCGGCCGTACTGCTGGCCGGGTTCGAGGCCGAGGAGGAGGCACCCGGGGTCTTCCTGCGGCTGCGCAAGGCATGGCGCGGGCACGGCCAGAAGGTCTTCTCGCTCGCCACGCACGCGACACGCGGCCTGGAGAAGGCAGGCGGCACGCTGCTGCCGGCCGCTCCCGGCACCGAGACCGAGTGGCTGGACGCGCTCGCGAGCGGCGTCGGCCTGGACGAGGCCGGCGCGCAGGCGTCGGAGGCGCTGCGCACCGAGGGTTCGGTGATCGTCGTCGGCGAGCGCCTGGCGGCCGTGGCGGGCGGTCTCACCGCCGCCGCACGGGCCGCGACCGCGACCGGCGCCGAGCTGGTGTGGATCCCGCGCCGGGCGGGGGAGCGCGGTGCCGTCGAGGCGGGCGCGCTGCCGTCGCTGCTGCCGGGCGGACGTCCCGCGACCGACCCACGCGCGCGTGAGCAGGTCGCCGCGGTCTGGGGAGTGGCCGAACTGCCGCTGCGCTACGGCCGCGACACCGGCCAGATCGTCGAGGCCGCCGCGACCGGCGAACTCCAGGCCCTGCTGGTCGCGGGCGTCGAGGTCGCCGACCTGCCGGACCCGGCACGCGCGCGTGAGGCGCTCGGCGAGGTCGGCTTCGTGGTGTCGCTGGAACTGCGGCCCGGCGAGGTGACCGAGCTCGCCGACGTCGTGCTGCCGGTCGCCGCGGTCGCCGAGAAGGCCGGCACCTTCCTCAACTGGGAAGGCCGGGTGCGCTTCTTCGAGGCCGCGCTCAAGCCCGAACAGATGACGCGCCGCCTGGCCCCGACCGACGCGCGCGTCCTGCAGATGCTGGCCGACGCCATGGACGTACACCTGGGCCTGCCGGATCTGCGCACCACGCGCGCGGAGATCGACCGGCTCGGCGCCTGGGACGGCGCGCGGGCCACCGAACCCCTCCAGACCGGGGTCCAGCTGCCGCGGCCGGCCGCCGGTGAGGCCGTGCTCGCCGGGCACCGGCTGCTGCTCGACCAGGGCCGTCTCCAGGAGGGAGACGAGGCGCTCGCCGGCACCCGGCACGCCGCCCACGCGCGTGTGTCGGCCGCCACCGCCGCCGAGGCCGGCGTGAAGGACGGCGACGCTCTCGCCGTCACCGGCCCCACAGGAACGGTCGAACTGCCGCTGCGGATCACCGAGATGCCCGACCGGGTCGTGTGGCTCCCGCTGAACTCCGTGGGCGCCGGCGTCGCCTCCGACTCCGGGGCGCTGCCCGGCTCACTCGTCCGCATCGGCCCGGCGACCCTCGCGTCCGAGGCCCCCGAGGAGGTGGAGGCATGAGCCCTTTCCTCGCCGCTGAAGACCTCTCGATGTTCGGCCGCGACCCCTGGTGGCTGGTCGTCATCAAGGCGGTGTTCTGCTTCGCCTTCCTGATGGTGACCGTGCTGTTCTCCATCGTCTGGGAGCGCAAGGTCGTCGCCTGGATGCAGCTGCGCATCGGGCCCAACCGGCACGGCCCCTGGGGCATGCTCCAGTCGCTCGCCGACGGCATCAAGCTGATGCTGAAGGAAGACGTCATCGTCAAACGCGCGGACAAGGTCGTCTACGTCCTCGCACCGATCGTCGCGGCCATCCCGGCCTTCATGGCGATCGCGGTGATCCCCTTCGGCCCGGCCGGCAACGAGATCTCGATCTTCGGCCAGCGCACCACGATGCAGCTCACCGACCTGCCGATCGCGATGCTCTACATCCTCGCGGTCGCCTCGGTCGGCATCTACGGCATCGTGCTCGCGGGCTGGAGTTCCGGATCCACCTACCCGCTGCTCGGCGGCCTGCGCTCCTGCGCGCAGATGATCTCCTACGAGATCGCGATGGGCGCCGCCTTCGCGTCGGTGTTCCTCTACTCCGGTTCGATGTCGACCTCGGCGATCGTCGAGGCCCAGCAGGACCGCTGGTACGTCGTCCTGCTGCCGGTGTCCTTCCTGATCTACATCGTCACGATGGTCGGCGAGACCAACCGCGCCCCGTTCGACATGCCGGAGTCCGAGGGCGACCTGGTGGGCGGCTTCAACACCGAGTACTCGTCGATCAAGTTCGCGATGTTCATGCTCGCCGAGTACGTGAACATGGTGACGGTCTCGGCGGTGTCGGTGACGCTCTTCCTGGGCGGCTGGCGGGCCCCGTACCCGGTCAGCACCTTCTGGGAGGGCGCCAACCACGGCTGGTGGCCGCTCCTCTGGTTCGTGATCAAGGTCCAGCTGCTGCTGTTCTTCTTCATCTGGCTGCGCGGCTCGCTCCCGCGCGTGCGCTACGACCAGCTGATGAAGCTCGGCTGGAAGGTCCTCATCCCGGTCTCCGTCGTCTGGCTGATGCTCGTCGCGACCGTGCGGACCCTGCGCAACGAGAACTACGACTTCGCCGACATCGCCCTCTACGTCGGCGGCGGCGTCCTCGCGCTGCTCCTGCTCTCCTTCATCGCCGACATGTTCCGCGAGAAGGCGAAGGGCGCCGAGGGAGCCGCCGAGGAACCGGCCTCGTTCGACGCGATGGCAGGCGGGTTCCCCGTACCGCCGCTGCCGGGGCAGGAGTTGCCGCCGGTGCCGCGCCGCAGCTCGCGCCGCGAGCGGGAGCTGATTGTCAGTGGTGGGCCCGATACTCAGAGTGACGGATCTCTGGATGGAAAGGAGGCGTCCGATGGCTGAGGAGCCCAAGGAGACCAAGCCCGGTTTCATGAACCCCGTCGCAGGCTTCGGCGTGACCTTCAAGGCCATGTTCAAGAAGCGGCTGACCGAGCAGTACCCGGAGCAGCAGAAGACCACAGCTCCGCGCTTCCACGGACGGCACCAGCTCAACCGCCATCCGGACGGCCTGGAGAAGTGCGTCGGCTGCGAGCTGTGCGCCTGGGCCTGCCCCGCCGACGCCATCTATGTCGAGGGCGCCGACAACACCGAAGAGGAGCGCTACTCGCCCGGCGAGCGGTACGGGCGCGTCTACCAGATCAACTACGCCCGCTGCATCCTGTGCGGCCTGTGCATCGAGGCGTGCCCCACGCGCGCGCTCACGATGACCAATGAGTTCGAGCTCGCGGACTCCAGCCGCGCCAACCTCATCTACACCAAGGAGCAGCTGCTCGCCGGTCTCGAGGACGGCATGGTCGACACGCCCCACGCCATCTACCCGGGGACCGACGAGCAGGACTACTACCGGGGTCTGGTGACGGAGGCCGCCCCCGGTACGGAACCTCAGGTCGCCGTCTCCAAGGGCGAACTGCATCCATCGGCAGGCCCTTCGGGCGCGGCCGAAGACGAGGAGGTGGACGCATGAGCGCACAGCTCGCCGCCTACTCCACCTCCACCGGAGAGGCGGTCCAGTTCTGGATGCTGGGCACCGTCGCCGTCATCGGCGCCCTGTGCACCGTATTCATGAAGAAGGCGGTGCACAGCGCGCTGTGCCTGGCCGGGACCATGATCGTCCTGGCGGTCTTCTACCTCGCCAACGGTGCCTACTTCCTGGGCATCGTGCAGATCGTCGTCTACACCGGCGCGATCATGATGCTGTTCCTGTTCGTGGTGATGCTGGTCGGCGTGACGGCGGCTGACTCCCTGAAGGAGACCATCAAGGGCCAGCGCTGGCTGGCCCTTCTCTGCGGCCTCGGCTTCGGCATCCTGCTGATCGCGGGCATCGGGAACGCCTCCATCACGGAGTTCAACGGCCTCGCCCAGGCGAACGCGAACGGCAACGTTGAGGGCCTCGCCACCCTCATCTTCACCAAGTACGTCTTCGCCTTCGAGATCACCGGCGCCCTGCTGATCACGGCCGCCATCGGCGCCATGGTGCTCACGCACCGCGAGCGCACCGAGCGCGCCAAGACCCAGCGCGAGCTGTCCGAGGAGCGCGTCCGCGAAGGCAAGCACGTGCCGCCGCTGCCGGCCCCCGGTGTCTACGCCCGGCACAACGCCGTGGACATCGCGGGCCTGCTGCCCGACGGCACCCCCTCCGACCTCACGGTCAGCAAGACGCTGCGCGAGCGCGGCCAGATCCGCGACGTGTCCACCGAGGCGCTCAACGACCTGCGGGCGCTGGAGCAGCGGGCGGAGGAGCGGCTGGAGCGCACCGCCATCGAGCCGTCGACCTTCAAGCGGGCTGAGGAGGCGTCGAAGTGAACCCGGTCAACTACATCTATCTCGCCGCCCTGTTGTTCACGATCGGTGCCACCGGTGTGCTGATCAGGCGCAACGCGATCGTCGTGTTCATGTGCATCGAGCTCATGCTCAACGCCTGCAACCTGACGCTCGTCGCCTTCTCCCGGATGCACGGCAATCTCGACGGCCAGATCATCGCGTTCTTCACGATGGTCGTCGCCGCCGCGGAGGTCGTCGTCGGGCTCGCGATCATCGTGTCGCTGTTCCGTTCCCGCCACTCGGCCTCGGTCGACGACGCCAGCCTGATGAAGCTCTGAGGGGTCGGAAGAAAACGTGGAGAACCTGATTGCGCTGCTGATCGCGGCGCCCCTGCTCGGAGCGGCCGTCCTGTTGTGCGGCGGCCGGCGGCTGGACGCCGTCGGCCAGTGGGTCGGCACGCTCCTGTCGTTCACCTCCTTCGCCTTCGGCGTGGTCCTCTTCGCCGACCTGCTGGGCAAGGACCCCGAACAACGGACCCTCACCCAGCACCTGTTCAGCTGGATCCAGGTCGAGGGCTTCCAGGCGGACGTCGCCTTCCGTCTGGACCAGCTGTCGATGACGTTCGTGCTGCTGATCACCGGCGTCGGCTCGCTGATCCACCTGTACTCGATCGGGTACATGGAGCACGACGAGCGGCGCCGCCGCTTCTTCGGCTATCTGAACCTGTTCCTCGCGGCGATGCTGCTGCTCGTCCTCGCCGACAACTACCTGCTGCTGTACGTCGGCTGGGAGGGCGTCGGTCTCGCGTCGTACCTGCTGATCGGCTTCTGGCAGCACAAGCCCAGCGCCGCCACGGCCGCGAAGAAGGCCTTCCTGGTCAACCGCGTCGGCGACATGGGCCTGTCGATCGCGATCATGCTGATGTTCTTCTGGTTCGGCACCTTCGCCTTCGGGCCGCTGCTCGGCGGCGAGGGGGAGCCCGGCCTGGCCGCCGACGCGAGCGAGGGCAAGCTCACCGCGATCGGACTGATGCTGCTGCTCGCCGCCTGCGGCAAGTCCGCCCAGGTGCCGCTCCAGTCCTGGCTCGGGGACGCGATGGAGGGCCCGACCCCGGTCTCCGCCCTCATCCACGCCGCGACGATGGTGACCGCGGGCGTCTACCTGATCGTCCGCTCCGGCGCCATCTTCAACGCCGCGCCCGACGCGCAGCTGGTCGTCACGATCGTCGGTGCCGTCACGCTCCTGTTCGGAGCGATCGTCGGTTGCGCGAAGGACGACATCAAGAAGGCACTGGCCGGCTCGACCATGTCGCAGATCGGCTACATGGTCCTCGCCGCCGGCCTCGGCCCCATCGGCTACGTCTTCGCGATCATGCACCTGGTGACGCACGGCTTCTTCAAGGCCGGGCTGTTCCTCGGTGCCGGTTCCGTCATGCACGGCATGAACGACGAGGTCGACATGCGCAAGTACGGCGGTCTGCGCAAGTACATGCCGGTCACCTTCGTGACGTTCGGCCTCGGCTACCTCGCGATCATCGGCTTCCCCGGTCTGTCCGGCTTCTTCTCCAAGGACAAGATCATCGAGGCCGCGTTCGCCAAGGGCGGCACCGAGGGCTGGATCCTCGGCGGCTGCGCACTGCTGGGCGCCGCGATCACGGCGTTCTACATGACGCGCGTGATGCTGATGACGTTCTTCGGCGAGAAGCGCTGGCAGCCGGACGAGAACGGCAACGAACCGCACCCGCACGAGTCGCCGAAGATCATGACGATCCCGATGATCGTGCTGGCCGTCGGATCGGTCGCCGCCGGTGGGTTCTTCAGCATCGGCGACCGCTTCATCCACTGGCTGGAGCCCATCACCGGGCACGACCACGGCCATGCGCCGATCGGCGCGGGAGTCATCACCGGCGCGACCGTCGCGTGCATGGTCATCGGCGTCGCCATCGCCTACGGCCAGTACGGCCGCCGCCCGGTCCCGGCCGTCGCCCCGCGCGGGTCGGTGCTCACCAGGGCCGCCCGGCGCGACCTGTACCAGGACGACTTCAACCACGTCGTCCTCGTCCGCGGCGGCGAGCACCTCACGCGGTCCCTGGTGTACGTCGACCACACCCTGGTCGACGGCGTCGTCAACGGCACGGCGGCCTCGGTCGGCGGTCTGTCCGGACGGATGCGCAGGCTCCAGAACGGCTTCGTGCGGTCCTACGCGGTCTCGATGTTCGGAGGTGTGGCGATCCTCATCGCCGCGACCCTGCTGATGAGGGCGGTCTGATACCGATGTCCTTTCCTCTGCTGACAGCCACGGCGGTGCTCCCGGCGATCGGGGCGATCGCCACGGCCGCCGTACCGGCCGCGCAGCGCACCGCCGCCAAATGGCTGGCGCTGCTCGTCTCGCTCGGCACACTCGCCCTCGCGATCACCGTCCTGGTCCGCTTCGACCCGGGCGGCGACCGTTATCAGCTCACCGAATCCCACTCCTGGATCGCGGACTTCGGGGTCCGCTACGAACTCGGCGTGGACGGCATCGCGGTCGCGCTGATCGCGCTGACGGCGCTGCTGATCCCGTTCATCATCCTCGCGGGCTGGCACGACGCCGACCCGCTGGAGACCGGCAGCAAGCGGTGGCGGCCGACCCAGGGCTTCTTCGCCCTGATCCTGGCCGTCGAGGCGATGGTGATCATCTCCTTCGAGGCCACCGACGTCTTCCTCTTCTACATCTTCTTCGAAGCCATGCTGATCCCGATGTACTTCCTCATCGGCGGCTTCGGGGACCGTGCCCACGAGCACGGCGAGAAGGTGGCCTCCACCCAACGGTCGTACGCGGCCGTGAAGTTCCTGCTCTACAACCTGGTCGGCGGTCTGATCATGCTGGCCGCGGTGATCGGCCTGTACGTGGTCGCCGGGAACTTCAGCCTCCAGCAGATCGCCGAGGCCCGTGCCAACGGCACGCTCGACATGGCGACCAACACCGAACGCTGGCTGTTCCTCGGCTTCTTCTTCGCCTTCGCGGTGAAGGCGCCGCTGTGGCCGCTGCACACCTGGCTGCCGAACGCGATGGGGGAGGCCACCGCACCGGTAGCCGTCCTCATCACCGCGGTCGTCGACAAGGTCGGCACCTTCGCGATGCTCCGCTTCTGCCTCCAACTGTTCCCCGAGGCCAGCAAGTGGGCGACGCCCGCGATCCTCGTCCTGGCGCTGATCAGCATCGTCTACGGGGCGCTGCTCGCGGTCGGCCAGCGGGACATGAAGCGCCTGATCGCGTACGCGTCGATCTCGCACTTCGGCTTCATCATCATGGGCATCTTCGCGATGACCAGCCAGGGCCAGTCCGGCGCGACGCTCTACATGGTCAACCACGGGATCTCGACGGCCGCGCTGATGCTGGTGGCCGGCTTCCTGATCTCCCGGCGCGGCTCGCGGCTCATCGCCGACTACGGCGGTGTGCAGAAGGTCGCCCCGGTGCTCGCCGGCACGTTCCTGATCGGCGGCCTGGCGACACTGTCGCTGCCGGGCCTGGCACCGTTCGTGAGTGAGTTCCTGGTCCTGGTCGGCACGTTCACGCGCTACCCGGTGATCGGCATCATCGCCACCTTCGGCATCGTGCTCGCCGCGCTCTACGTCCTCGTCCTCTACCAGCGGACGATGACGGGCCCGGTGAAGCCGGAGGTCTCCGCGATGCCCGACCTCAGGGTCCGTGAACTCGTGGTCGTCGCCCCGCTGGTCGCCCTGCTGCTCTTCCTGGGCGTCTACCCGAAGCCCCTGACGGACATCGTCAACCCGGCGGTCCAGCAGACCATGTCCGACGTACACAAGAAGGATCCTCAGCCCGAGGTGGAGGCGGCCAAGTGAGCACATCTGCCGTCCACAGCCTGTGGACAACCGCGGCCGAACCGATCTCGAAGATCGACACGCCGAAGATCGAGTACGGGCAGCTGTCGCCCGTCCTGATCATTGTCGGCGCGGCGGTCGTCGGCGTGCTGATCGAGGCGGCCGTACCGCGCAAGACGCGTTACTACGCCCAGGTGTTCGTCGCCGTCGTGGCGCTCGTCGCAGCCTTTGCCGCGGTCGTGGCGCTGGCGGCCGGCGGATACGCCACGACCAAGTCGGGCATCGCCGCGATGGGCGCGATCGCCGTCGACGGACCCGCCCTGTTCCTCCAGGGCACGATCCTGCTGGCGGGCCTGGTCGGCCTGTTCACCTTCGCCGAACGGCGGCTCGATCCGGAGGCGCACGGCAACCGGGTCGACTCCTTCGCCGCGCAGGCCGCGTCCGTGCCGGGCAGCGACAGCGAGAAGGCCGCGGTCAAGGCCGGGTTCACCACCACCGAGGTGTTCCCGCTGCTGATGTTCGCCGTCGCGGGCATGCTGGTCTTCCCGGCGGCCAACGACCTGCTGACGCTGTTCATCGCCCTGGAAGTGCTCTCGCTCCCGCTGTACCTGATGTGCGCGCTGGCCCGGCGCAAGCGGCTGATGTCGCAGGAGGCCGCGGTCAAGTACTTCCTGCTGGGAGCCTTCGCCTCCGCGTTCACGCTGTTCGGCATCGCCATGCTGTACGGGTACGCGGGCTCCGTGTCGTACGCGACGATCGCGCAGGTCGTCGACGGCACTGTGCCGGACGTCAACCCGGCGCTCGCGGACACCATGGGCAACGACGCACTGCTGCTCATCGGCTCCGCGATGATCGTGATGGGCCTGCTGTTCAAGGTGGGCGCGGTCCCGTTCCACATGTGGACGCCCGACGTCTACCAGGGTGCGCCCACGCCGGTGACCGGGTTCATGGCGGCGGCCACCAAGGTGGCGGCGTTCGGCGCGCTGCTGAGGCTCCTGTACGTCGTCCTGCCCGGCCTGCGCTGGGACTGGCGGCCGGTCATGTGGGCCGTGGCGATCGTCACGATGCTGGGCGGCGCGATCATCGCGATCACGCAGACCGACATCAAGCGACTGCTGGCGTACTCGTCGATCGCGCACGCGGGGTTCATCCTCGCGGGTGTCATCGCGACCACGCCGGACGGGGTGTCGTCCGTCCTCTTCTACCTGGCCGCGTACTCGTTCGTGACGATCGGCGCGTTCGCGGTGGTCACGCTGGTGCGCGACGCCGGCGGTGAGGCCACGCACCTGTCCAACTGGGCCGGTCTGGGCCGACGTTCACCGCTGGTCGCGGCCGTGTTCGCGGTGTTCCTGCTGGCCTTCGCCGGTATCCCGCTGACCTCCGGGTTCGCCGGGAAGTTCGCCGTGTTCAAGGCGGCGGCGGAAGGCGGGGCGGCTCCGCTGGTCGTGGTCGGTGTGATCTCGTCCGCGATCGCGGCGTTCTTCTACATCCGCGTGATCGTCCTGATGTTCTTCAGCGAGCCGCGGCCCGAGGGCCCGACGGTCGCCGTTCCGTCGCCGCTGACGATGACGGCGATCGGCGTCGGTGTCGCGGTCACGCTGGTCCTGGGTGTGGCGCCGCAGTACTTCCTGGACCTGGCGAACCAGGCGAGCGTGTTCGTGCGCTGACGCGACGGCCTCGTGCATCACGGCGGCGGCCCGGCATCCCTTGCGAGGGGTGCTGGGCCGCATTCGTGTCGAGGTGGGTGCGAGCCTGTGGATAACTCCGGCGCTGTCGGTCCTGGCCCCTATCGTGGAGGCAGTGGTCGAGGGACGACGTACGGGGGACATGGCGATGGGCGCGACGGGTGGGATCAGGGAGATGCCAGGGGTGACCGAGACGGCGCAGACCGGCGGCAGTGAGGCGCTGGCCACGCTGCACCGGGTCTTCGGATACGAAGCCTTCCGCGGCGAGCAGGAAGCCGTCATCGAACATGTGGTGGCGGGCGGCGACGCGGTCGTGCTCATGCCGACCGGTGGCGGAAAATCCCTCTGCTACCAGATCCCGTCCCTGGTCAGACCCGGTACGGGCGTGGTCGTCTCCCCGCTCATCGCACTCATGCAGGACCAGGTGGACGCGCTGCGGGCGCTGGGCGTGCGCGCCGGGTTCATCAACTCCACGCTGGACTTCGACGAGCGCCGGGTGGTCGAGGCGGAGTTCCTGGCGGGCGAGCTCGACCTGCTCTACCTCGCACCGGAGCGGCTGCGCCTCGACGCGACGCTGGAGCTGCTCTCCCGCGGCAAGATCTCGGTGTTCGCCATCGACGAGGCGCACTGCGTCTCCCAGTGGGGCCACGACTTCCGGCCCGACTATCTGTCCCTGTCGCTGCTCGGCGAGCGCTGGCCGGACGTCCCGAGGGTCGCGCTCACGGCGACGGCCACCCGGGCCACCCACCAGGAGATCACCCAGCGCCTGAACATGCCGACCGCCCGGCACTTCGTGGCGAGCTTCGACCGGCCGAACATCCAGTACCGGATCGTGCCGAAGGCCGACCCGAAGAAGCAGCTGCTGAGCTTCCTCAAGGACGAGCACGCGGGCGACGCGGGCATCGTGTACTGCCTGTCCCGCAAGTCGGTGGAGGCCACGGCCGAATTCCTGGCCCGCAACGGCATCGAGGCGGTGCCGTACCACGCGGGCCTCGACGGCGGCACGCGCGCGGCGCACCAGTCCCGGTTCCTACGGGAGGACGGCCTGGTCGTGGTCGCGACCATCGCCTTCGGAATGGGCATCGACAAGCCGGACGTCCGCTTCGTCGCCCACCTCGACCTGCCCAAGTCGGTCGAGGGCTACTACCAGGAGACCGGCCGCGCCGGCCGTGACGGCCTCCCCTCCACGGCCTGGATGGCCTACGGCCTCAACGACGTCATCCAGCAGCGCAAGCTGATCAACTCGGGTGAGGGCGACGAGGCCTTCCGGCGCCGGGCCGCCTCCCACCTCGACGCGATGCTGGCGCTGTGCGAGACGGCCCAGTGCAGGCGCGGCCAGCTGCTCGCCTACTTCGGCCAGGACGCCGAGCCGGTGGGCTGCGGCAACTGCGACACCTGTGTCACCCCGCCGGAGACCTGGGACGGCACGGTCGCGGCGCAGAAGGTGCTGTCGACGGTGGTGCGGCTGCAGCGCGAGCGCGGCCAGAAGTTCGGGGCGGTGCAGATCGTCGACATCCTGCTGGGACGGCGCACCGCCAAGGTGATCCAGTTCGATCACGACCAGCTGTCCGTGTTCGGCATCGGCGAGGACCTCGGCGAGGGCGAATGGCGCGGCGTCGTACGGCAGTTGCTGGCGCAGGGGCTGCTCGCCGTCGAGGGGGAGTACGGGACGCTCGTGCTGACCGAGGCCAGCGGGTCGGTGCTGCGGCGCGAGCGGGAGGTGCCGCTGCGGAAGGAACCGAAGAAGCCGGCGACCTCGCGGTCGGGGTCGGGTTCCGGCGCGCGCGGGGAGAAGAAGGCGAAGGCCGCGGCGGCCGAACTGCCTCAGGAGCTGGTGCCGGCCTTCGAGGCGCTGCGTGCCTGGCGTGCCGAGCAGGCCCGGGAGCAGGGGGTCCCGGCGTACGTCATCTTCCATGACGCCACACTGCGGGAGATCGTGACCGTGTGGCCCGCCTCCGTGCGGGAGCTGGGGAGCATCAGCGGGGTCGGCGAGAAGAAGCTGGCCACGTACGGCGAGGGCGTGCTCGAGGTGCTGGTCTCGGAGCGGGGTGAGCCCGGGGCCGGGGCTGGGGCCGGTTCAGGGGCGGCGTCCAGCGCGGCTCCTGCGGCGGGGCACGGGATGGACGACTGGCCCGAGATGGAGATGGAGCCGGAGCCGGAGGACTGGGCCTAGGGAGGGTCGGGGACTCGATGGTCCGGCACCCCGGTCACGTCAGTGCCGTCAGCCCGGGTGCGAACGTGATCAACAGTGGGAGCAGGGGGATCAGCGCCGCCAGCGTCGTCGTGAGCGCGCGGTCGCGGCGGCCCAGACGGGGCGGGGGCTGGAGGAGGCGGTCGACGCGTTCGCCCAGGAGGCGGTGGGTGGACGCGCAGGACAGGACGCCCCGGTGCTGGTTGAGCTCGATCAGGGCCAGGGCCGTCGTCAGGTGACCGCAGCGGCGGGACGCCGTGTCGTCGGCGGCCAGTTCGACCAGGCGGTGGGTCTGGTCGCAGAAGTGGGCGAACAACGGGATGCGGGGGAATCCGGTGGCGAGCGCGGTGGAGAGGTGCAGCAGCCAGTCGTGGCGGGCGCGGGCATGGCCCCGTTCGTGGGTGAGGACGGCGTCGAGCTGGTGGTCGGTCAGGCGGTGCAGGGCACCGGTGGTGACGATGAGCTGGGCCGGGCTGCCCGGCATCCACCAGGCGTCCGGGTACTCGTCCTCCAGCACCAGCAGCGGACCGCGCGCCGAGCCCAGGCCCGCGGGCAGGTCGGGGGCGCGTTCGCGCAGGTGGGCCCTGGCCACGCCACGCCTGCGGCGGGCCTCGACGGTCTCGCGGGCCAGCATCGCGGTCGTCCAGGCGGCACCGCAGGCCAGCAGCAGGGTCAGGGCGGCGGCCCAGGCGGGCGCGGCCGAGAGGTCGTACGCCTCCGTCACCGACGGCGGAGCCGGAGCGAAGAGCTGGGCGCGCACGGTGCCGAAGACGGCGGCCGTGCCCAGGGACAGCGCCGTCAGACAGCACAGCAGGACCGTGGCGACCAGGCACTGCCACACCCAGAGCGCGACCACGGGTTCCCGTTCGGGCCAGTTGGCCCGGGTCAGTGCTCGGGGGACGGGTACGGCGGCCGTCAGGGCGACGATGCTCAACAGGAGCATGCAGACGGTCATGCCTTGGTCTCCGGATCCTGGACAGGAAGATGAGCGGGCGGCCGTGCGTGGCGGTGGGCCGCGAACGCCGGACACGGCTCGCATCCCACCGCCAGTCAGTATGCCGGTGACGGTCGACGGAGTCAGGGGGAAGGACGCGCCGAATGCGCGGCCCGGACGACCGTCCGGCCGGGGCGCCGGTGCCGTCGCCGCGGACGCGAAACGCCTTGCGGAATCAGCGAGTTGGCCCCGACCTCGACAGGCGAGTGGACCCCGACGTCGGCTTCGGCCCCGACACCGGCCGCCGTCCCGGTGCCGGCCCCGCTCCCGGTCCGGGCTGCCCTTCCGGTGCCGGCCTCGCTCCCGGTCCGGGCCGCCCTCCCCGCCTCGCCGTCACCCCGCCGCGATGCGCCCCGTGACCTCGCCCAGTCCCACCCGGACCCCGCCGGGCCCCGGTGCCCAGGCGGACAGTGTCACCACGTCGCCGTCCTCCAGGAACGTCCGCTTGCCGTCGGGAAGTTCGAGCGGGTCGCGGCCGTTCCAGGTCAGCTCCAGCAGTGAGCCGCGCTCGCCTTCAGTCGGGCCGCTGACCGTGCCGGAGCCGTACAGGTCGCCGGTGCGCAGCGAGGCGCCGTTCACCGTCATATGGGCGAGCTGCTGGGCGGCGGTCCAGTACATGCTGGAGAAGGGCGGCTCGGAGATCACGTGGCCGTTGACGGCCACCGAGATACGCAGGTCGTAGCCGCCGGGTTCGGTCTCGGAGCCGGAGTCGTCCAGGTACGGCAGCAGGGGGTGGGTGCGCCGTGGCGGTGCCACCCGCGCGTCGTCCAGGGCGTCCAGCGGGGTGATCCACGCCGACACCGACGTGGTGAAGGACTTGCCGAGGAAGGGGCCGAGGGGGACGTATTCCCAGGCCTGGATGTCGCGTGCCGACCAGTCGTTGAGCAGGCACAGGCCGAAGACGTGCTCCCGGTAGTCGCCCAGCGCCACCGGCTCGCCCATCCGCGACGGCTTGCCGACCACGAAGCCGACCTCGGCCTCGATGTCGAGCCGGATCGACGGGCCGAAGACCGGCGCCGGATCGGTGGGGGCCTTGCGCTGGCCCGACGGGCGTACGACATCCGTGCCGGACACGACCACGGTGCCGGAGCGGCCGTGGTAACCGATCGGCAGGTGCTTCCAGTTGGGGGTGAGGGAGTCCTCGGCGTCGGGGCGGAAGATCTGGCCGACGTTCCGGGCGTGGTTCTCGGAGGCGTAGAAGTCGACGTAGTCGGCGACCTCGAAGGGGAGGTGCAGGGTCACCGAGGACAGAGGGTGGAAGAGGTCGCGGACGACCTCCTGGTGCGCGGGCACGGTCACCCATGCCGTCAGTGCGCGCCGTACGTCCGACCAGGTGGTGCGGCCGGCGGCGAGCAGCGGGTTCAGGGAGTCCTGGGCGAGCAGCGGGGCGTAGGGCGAGCCGAGGGCCTGGGCGGCCCTGCCCGCGTCGAGGACGTGATCGCCGAGCCGGACGCCGACCCGTCGTGCGGAGTCCGAGCCGGGGAGGGAGAAGACACCGTACGGAAGGTTGTGCGTGCCGAAGGGGTCGCCCTCGGGGAGATCGAAGGGGGGCATGGGGTGCTGCCTCACTCTCATACGCTCCGTATGCCATGTGGTCGGTCGGGCCACACGTTACGTGTGAGCCGCCTGCCTTGGGCAGTGCGAAAACCCGCGTCGCGGGGACCGGTGGCACGGCGGCTCGTCGCCCCCGGCGGCGCCCCGGGCCTACGGCGCGGCCACGTCGGAGTGAAATCACAGAGGCAGGAAGGCAGTTGTGCGCGCAATAGCACAAATGGAACCGGAACAGGTGTCAACACATGTGAACCCAGCAGCCGTCCGGTTCAGGTCGAGTCGATGGGGCTTCCTGTCCGTATTCTCTGATCATGGCCCCACCCATCGCATATTCACTCATCGCCACTGACCTGGACGGGACGCTGCTCCGCGGTGACGACACGCTGTCCGACCGGACCCTCGACGCGCTCGGGCGGGTGGTGGCGGCCGGTGCTCAACACCTCGTCGTCACGGGGCGGCCGGCGCCCAGAGTGCGGCCGCTGCTCGACATCCTGGGCAGTACGGGGCTCGCGGTGTGCGGGCAGGGCGCGCAGCTGTACGACGCCGGCGCGGATCGTCTGCTGTGGTCCGTGACGCTGGACCGGGAGCTGGCGGAGACCGCGCTCGGCAAGATCGAGGCCGAGGTGGGGCAGGTGTACGCGGCCGTCGACCAGGACGGCGTCGACGGGCTCACGCTCATCGAGCCGGGGTATCTGATGCCGCACCCCACGCTGCCCGCCGTACGCGTCAGGCGCCGCGAGGACCTGTGGTGCGAGCCGATCAGCAAGGTGCTGCTGCGCCACCCGACTCTGTCGGACGACGAGTTGGCGGCGACGGCGCGTGCGGTGGTCGGTTCGCTGGCGACGGTCACCATGTCGGGGCCCGGCACCGTCGAACTCCAGCCATGCGGCATCACCAAGGCGACCGGACTCGCGCTCGCCGCCGAGCATCTGGGCCTCGGTCCGCGCGAGACGATCGCCTTCGGGGACATGCCCAACGACATCCCCATGTTCGACTGGGCCGCCCGTGGGGTCGCGATGGCCAATGCGCACCCCGAACTCAAGGCGGTCGCCGACGAGATCACGGCCTCGAACGAGGACGACGGCATCGCCGTCGTCCTGGAGAGACTGTTCGCGGACACCCTGGCGCATATCGCCCGGTAAGGGGCGATATGCGCCGATGGGTGGCCAGCCGCTCCTAGTGGGGCCGCTGCTCCTAGTAGGGCCCGTTCACGTTGTCGATCGAGCCGTAGCGGTCGGCCGCGTAGTTGCACGCGGCCACGATGTTCGCGACCGGGTCGTAGGGGTCGTACACGGTCCCCGGCACGTGGTAGGCCGCGAAGGTCGGGTCGATGACCTGGAGGAGGCCCTTGGACGGGGTGCCGGCCACGGCGTTGGAGTCCCAGTTGTTGATGGCCAGCGGGTTGCCGGACGACTCACGCATGATGTTGCGGTGAATGCCCTCGTACGAACCGGGGATTCCGTTCTGTCCCATGATGTCCAGGGCGTTGCGGATCCAGCCGTCGAGGTTGTCCGGGAACGTCTTCACGGAGGACTGGGTGGCCTGGGCGACGGAGGACTTCTTGGCGGGCGCGGCGGCCTTGGAGGCCGTCCTGCTCGGCGTGCTGACCTTCTTGGTCGCCCGGACCTTCAGGTCGGTGCCGGGGTGGATCAGCCGGGGGTTGTCGCCGATGGCCTTGCGGTTGTCCTTGTAGAGCTGCTTCCAGCCGCCCTGGGCGTCGTAGCGGTCGGCGATGCCGTAGAGCGTGTCGCCCTTCTTGGTGGTGTACGCGACGGAGCCGACCTTCGCCGTGGCGGGCTCGGCGGCGGTTGCGGTGGTCGCGCCCAGGAGGGGGAGGGCGAGAGCGGCGGTGCCGGTTCCGGCGATGACGGCACGGCGGGTGAGCGGGGTGGTGCGGGGGCGGCGGTGCTTGCCTCGGGGCATGGCGCTGTTCCTCTCCGACGCCTGCGAGGTGAGCTGTCGGGTTCGGGCGGGAGATGCCCGGCCGGGCCACCGTGCGGCAGCGCGACTTCACCCCTAGCCGGGCCGGCGCGCCATGAAGGCGTCCGATCCGGCGGCTTACCTGGGTCCCCCGCTCCTGCCGTGCGTTTGTGAGTTGCGTGGGTGGATGACTCGGGCGGCGGCAGGATTAGGCGTCCGCCCGACGAGCGGGAACGTATGCGAGAGCACATGCCCGGAACAAGTGTCGTCGTCACCTGTAGTGCAGTTTGACCTTGGTCTGAGGTGAATGGGGCACTTGATCCTTTGCGGTTGTTAACCCTCAACTTGCTTTCGGTGCAAGGCGGGAAGAGGCGTCGCAGGAGGGGCGTGTCGACGGGCGTGAGTGACCCAACTCACTGGCAGGCGCAAGAGCGGCAAATCGGGCAATGGCTCCAACTCGCCTTTATCCGGCTGTCCGTGGAGTCCGTTTTTCCCGTGTCAGACGGAAAAGCACTCCTTCGCCCTGCGTGGGGACCGCCTCGCGATGATCTTTGTTCCGTCCAACGTGCTTGCGCACAAGGGGAGTTCTGTCGCGCCATGGCCAACGCTTCCGGGTGCGCATGTCGACCCTGAGGGTGGAACCTCGCGTGCGGTGCGAGTCGTTGTCATGGCAGTCCCCCGTCGGGCCGACGGGGGTGTGATCGGTGAGCCGGCCGTCGACGAGGGAGGTCAGGTGGGTGAGGGCGGCCGGGACGGCCGAGGCGGCGGCGGGGCCGGTTCGGGACACGGGTCGCTACTTCCGTATAAGTCGATCGATATCCGGCCTTATCAGGTGATCAAAAACATACCGGCCGTGATCCGATACCGCCCGTGGTGGACGGGTGGGCGGCAGCGGTGATCGAAACCTGACCGGATACGCTGACTTGAGTGATGGCAGCGACCTATCGACAAACCGTGTAACAGCCAGTGGACACCAGCAGACAGGAGACCCCTCGTGACCGTCGTCGGGCCGTTCGGGCTGAGCGTGCGGGACCAGGCTCTGGAAGCCGATGTCCAGGCCGGATTGGCGGCTGTCGAGGAGGGATTGCTCGAAGCCACCAAGAGTGAGGTCCCCTTCATCACCGAGGCCGCCCAGCATCTGGTGCGGGCGGGTGGGAAGCGGTTCCGGCCGCTGCTCGTGATGCTCGCGGCCCAGTTCGGGGACCCGTACGCGCCGGGGGTCGTCCCCTCGGCCGTCGTCGTCGAGCTCACCCATCTGGCGACGCTGTACCACGACGACGTGATGGACGAGGCGGCCGTGCGGCGCGGGGTCGACAGCGCGAACGCCCGCTGGGGGAACTCCGTCGCCGTACTGACCGGCGACTTCCTCTTCGCGCGGGCCTCGCACATCCTCGCCGACCTCGGGCCCGAGGCGGTCCGGGTGCAGGCCGAGGCGTTCGAGCGGCTGGTCACCGGGCAGATCCTGGAGACGGCGGGGCCGCAGGACGGGCGTGACCCCGTGGAGCACTATCTGGACGTGCTCAGCGGGAAGACCGGGTCGCTGGTGGCGGTCTCGTGCCGGTTCGGGGCGATGATGTCGGGCGCCGACGAGACGGTTGTCGACGTGCTGACCCAGTACGGGGAGCGGCTGGGCGTCGCCTTCCAGCTGGCGGACGACGTGCTGGACATCGCGAGCGACTCGCACGAGTCCGGCAAGACGCCGGGCACGGATCTGCGCGAGGGCATTGCGACCATGCCGGTGCTGCGGCTCCAGGAGCGCGCCGCGCGGCTGGGGCTGGCCGAGGACATCGCCCTGTGTGAGCTGCTGGAGTCCGACCTGAGCGACGACGCGCGGCTGGCGGAGGCGCTTGCCGGGCTCCGCGAGCACCCGGCGCTGGAGCAGGCGCGACGGGACACCGTCAGGTACGCGGAGGAGGCGCGGGCCGCGCTGGCGCCGCTGCCGGACATGGACGCGAAGGCCGCGCTGATGGAGCTGTGCGACGCGGTGGTGCACCGGGCGGGCTGAGGATCGGCCACCCCGACTCAGTGCGTGACGCACGTCACATGTCTGGACTGAGTCCAAACTAAGATCCGCTCCGTATGAATGCCCAGAAGCTGACGCAGGGGGCGTCAGCTGCATTACGGGGAGAAAACAGAATCATGGGCATGAAGACGACGTTCTCGAAGCGCCGTAACAGCCTGATCGTCACCGCCGTCGCGGTGGCCGCCGCCGGTGGTGTCGCCGCCGCGGTGATTCCCGCCTTCGCCGCCGGAGGTGACCGCGCCGACCACGCGGGCCACGCCGGAAGCGACACGCAGGGGATCGTGAACCAGAGCGGGACCGCCGGGGGCATCGGCGGCAGCGGGGGCACGGTCCTCGCGGCCTCCCTCCGCGGGGCCAACGAGGTGCCCGTCGAGGGCGGGCCCGCCGTCGGGGACAAGGACGGCGCCGCTCTGGAGTTCGTGAAGGTCAAGGGCGACAAGGTGTCCGTCGCCGTCACCTGGCGCGGCACCGGCCGGCCGACCGCCCTCCACATCCACCAGGGTGCCAGGGGCACCAACGGCGGCATCAAGGTCGACTTCGGCGGCCTGCTCGGCAAGAGCAAGGGGCACAGCGTCACCGGCACCGTCGAGGTGAAGGACCCCGCCCTGCTCAACGCCCTCAAGAACGACCCGAGTTCCTTCTACGCCAACCTCCACACGGCCGAGTTCCCGGGCGGCGCGGTACGGGGGCAGCTCCACAAGGTCACCGTCGCCGGGTTCGACTTCCGCGACGCGCTCGACAACTTCCAGGCGTCCGTCGTCAAGGGCAAGCAGATCTACGAGTGCAAGCCGGCCGAGGGCGGCGGGTACGCGTTCGCCCAGCGGGACGTCGGCGCCGTGCTCGGCGGCCGTATCGCGCACTCCTTCGTGGCACCCAACTCCGGTACGCCGCAGTGGATCGCACGGGACGGCAGCGCGGTGACGGGGGCCGTCATCTCCCGGACCCCGAACGGCGAGAAGAACATCCCCGAGCTCGACCTGAAGGCCACTCAGTCCGGCAGGCACCACGGCCTGCTGGCCGACACCGCCGAGATCCTGCGGCTGAACACCGTCGGCGGCGTGGCACCGGCCGGCTCCTGCACGCCCGGCACGATCGTCGGTGTGCCGTACAAGGCGGACTACGTGTTCATCAACGGCTGATCGGCGGCCGCGGCGGCCTGAACGACCGTCCGGCGCGGCGCGCACCCGGCGGCGTTCTCCCCGTCGACCCCTACGGGTCGGGGGAGGCGCCGCCTCCGTGTGTCATACCGCAGGTGTACACGGAGTTGGCTCCGGAGGCTGACGAATCTCCCTGGCCGATTTGGTCAGATGGAGACCACGGAAAACACCACTCCTCACCGATTCGGGTGAGAATGGCGGCTACGGGGTGGGCGAGTGCGGGGTCACAGGACTCGCGAGCGAGGGAACGAGACGGACAGCCGCCGCCGACGACGGAGGTAAGGCACACATGGCACCGTACGAATCCGAGGACAGCACGACCGCAGGGGAGGCCGACGACCTGCGCGCGGGGCGTCGCAAGGCCGCGCGGTACGTCGTTCCGGTCGCGGTCGTGGGAATCGCGGCGGCGACCATCGGGCTCGTCCCGGCGATCGCCGACTCCGGCGACCCCGATCTGCCGGACGTCACCGCGCAGCAACTCATCGAGAAGATCGCGAAGTCGGACGTGGAGCAGCTGTCCGGCACCTTCAAGATCACCACCGACCTGGGTCTGCCCGACCTCGGCGGACTGGGGGCCGGCTTCGCCTCCGGCGCCATGGCCTCCGGCTCGGGTGACGGATCGTCCGCCGACCCCTCGGCCAAGCTGACCGAGCTGGCGTCCGGCACGCACACCCTGCGCCTCGCCGTGGACGGCGACGACAAGCAGAAGCTCTCCCTGCTGGAGAACGCCTCCGAGTACAGCCTCATCCACAACGGCAAGGACATCTGGGGCTACGACAGCAAGTCCAACGAGGTCTTCCACGGCACCGCCGACGAGGCGCAGGCGGACAAGGGCAAGGGCAAGTCCGAAGAGGTCCCCGCCACGCCGAAGGAGTTCACCGAGGAGGCCCTGAAGGCGGTCGACGACACCACGTCCGTCACCGTCGACGGCACCGCGCAGGTCGCGGGCCGGGACGCCTACCGACTGGTCATCAAGCCGAAGCAGTCCGGGAGCACGGTCGGCGCGATCAGCGTGGCCGTGGACGCCGAGACCGGCATGCCGCTGAAGTTCACGCTGACCCCGTCGAGCGGCGGCGCGGCCGTGATCGACGCCGGCTTCACCCAGGTCAGCTTCGCCAAGCCCGCCGCCTCCACCTTCGACTTCACCCCGCCCAAGGGTGCGACGGTCACCGAGGAGGGCGAGCTGGACAAGGCGGCCCGCGAGCACGGCGGCGCCAAGTCCGAGGACGAGCTGGGCAAGGGCCTCGAGAAGGAGTTCGGCGGTCCGCTCACCGGAGGCGCGCTGGGCAAGGGCGCCGAGGGCGGCCCCGAGGTCATCGGCGAGGGCTGGAACTCCGTGGCCGTCTTCGACACCGGCGGCGAGGGCGTGCCGTCCGGCAGCGACATCGGCGGCGACATGGGTGGCTTCCTGGACTCCCTGGGCGACAAGGTCACCGGTAAGTTCGGCTCGGGCACCGTCTTCAAGACGCGCCTGATCAACGCCCTTGTCACGGACGACGGCAAGGTCTACGTCGGCGCCGTCACCAAGGACGCGCTCGTGAAGGCGGCCGACTCGGGCAAGTAGCCCACCGCCGACCGCCCCACCCGCACCACGAACCGAGGAGCCCGAGGCGCCGATGGAGGAACCGCCCGCCGGGAAGACGGCCGAGGCCGACCGGAGCCGGCAGGCCGCCGAGGCCGACCGGAGTCGGCAGGCCGACGAGGCCGCGCGCGCCGGTCGGCCCGCGGCGCCCGGTGACGGCGGTCGGTCCGAGGCGCCCGGCGATGGCAGTGCCGTGATTGCCACCCACGGCCTCACCAAGCGCTACCGCGGTGGACAGCTCGCCGTGGACGGTCTCGATCTATCCGTCCCGGCGGGCAGTGTCTTCGGCTTCCTCGGTCCGAACGGCTCGGGCAAGACCACCACCATCCGCATGCTGATGGGCCTGATCGAGCCCACCTCCGGTACCGCGCGCGTGCTCGGGCAGCCCATGCCCCGGGCCGCGCGCGCCGTGCTGCCGCACGTCGGCGCGCTCATCGAGGGACCCGCTCTGTACGGCTTCCTCTCCGGCCGCGACAACCTTCTGCGCTACGACGCCGCCGACCCCACCGCCGATCCCCGCACCCGGCGCGCCCGCGTCACGGCCGCGCTGGACCGGGTGGGCCTGACGGCCGCCGCCGGCAAGAAGGCCAAGGCGTACTCGCTCGGCATGAAGCAGCGGCTCGGGCTCGCGGCCGCGCTGCTCCAGCCGCGCAGGCTCCTCGTCCTCGACGAGCCGACCAACGGCCTCGACCCGCAGGGCATGCGCGAAATCCGTTCGCTGATCCGGGAGCTGGCCTCCGACGGCACGACCGTCTTCCTCTCCTCCCACCTCCTCGACGAGATCGAGCAGGTCTGCACCCACGCCGCCGTGATGGCCCAGGGAAGGCTGATCACCCAGGGCGCGGTGGCGGAGCTGGCGGCGGGGACACGCGGCCGGCTCGTCGTGACCACCCCCGACACCGGGGACGCGGCCCGGGTGCTCAAGGAGCAGGGTGCCGGCGATGTCGTCATCACCGACGACCGGGTGACCGCCGAGCCCCCGGACCGTGATCTCGCGGACGTCAACGCGGCGCTGGTGAGGGCCGGGGTCCGCGTCCGCGGCTTCGGCGTCGAACGGGCCTCCCTGGAGGACGCGTTCGTGGCACTGACGGGGGAGGGGTTCGATGTCGCGGGCTGACGTCGTCGAGCAGGGCGGCGCGATCGGAGCGGACCGGAAGCCCAGCCCCCTGTGGACCTTCGGTCTCTTCCGCAGCGAACTCGTCACGACCTTCCGGCGCTGGCGCACCCTCGCGCTGCTCGCCGTCCTGGCGGCCGTGCCGATCCTGGTCGGTATCGCCGTGAAGATCGAGACCGGCGACGGCTCGTCCGCGGGCGGTGGACCCGAGGGCGGTGGCGGTCCGGCGTTCATCTCCCAGATCACCAACAACGGCCTGTTCCTGGTCTTCACGGCACTCGCCGCGACGCTCCCCTTCTTCCTGCCGATGGCGATCGGCGTCATCGCGGGCGACGCGATCGCGGGCGAGGCGAACGCCGGCACCCTCCGCTATCTCCTCGTCGCCCCCGCCGGCCGCACCCGCCTGCTGCTCACCAAGTACGCGACCACGATGACGTTCTGCCTGGTGGCCACCCTGGTGGTCGCGGTCTCGGCGCTCACGGTCGGCGCGTTGCTTTTCCCGCTCGGCGATCTGACGACCATCTCCGGCACCCGGATCAGCTTCGGCGAGGGCCTGGCCAGAGCCCTGCTGATCGCCCTGGTCGTCGCCGCGTCACTGATCGGCGTGGCGGCGCTCGGTCTGTTCGTCTCGACGCTGACCAACAGCGGCATCGCGGCGATGGCGACGACGGTGGGCCTGCTGATCACCGTGCAGATCCTCGACCAGATCCCCCAGCTCCACGCGCTCCAGCCGTACTTCTTCTCGCACTACTGGCTGTCCTTCGCCGACCTCATGCGCGAGCCCGTCTACTGGGACGACCTGGTGAAGAACCTCGGTCTCCAGGGCCTCTACGCGGCGGTGTTCGGCTCGGCGGCGTGGGCGAGATTCACAGCGAAGGACATCACGGCGTAGGGCATTACGGCGTAGGAGATCATGGCGTAGGACATCACGGCGTAGCGCTCAGTCGGTCTCGTACGGGAACCGCGCGAGCGGCGCGTCCTGCGCGAAGAACGTCTTCGCGCGGGCCAGGGCCTCGGCGTCGCCGAGCACGTCACCGGGCTTGCTGCCGTTGCCGAGCAGCACTCCGCCGAAGCGCATCCTCAGGTACGCGGCGGAGTTGCTGAGCGTCCCGACCAGCGGGTCGGCGACCTCCTGCTCCTCGTGCGCGAGCGCCGTGACCCCCCACAGGGTGCGTCCGGCCATGGTCGCCTTGAAGTCCACGCCGGGGGTGCGCAGCCAGCCCGACCAGTAGTCGAGGTAGCGCTTGACGTGGGCGGACACCGAGTACCAGTACAGCGGCGAGACGATCACGACGTCCGTCGCCGCGAGCGTGGCGTCGAGCAGCAGCGCCACGTTGCCCCGGGTCGGGCGCACATGGTCGCTGTCGTGCCGCAGGTCCTCGAAGTCGGGCAACGGATGCGCGGCCAGGTCGATCCACTGCTGCTCGACACCCTCGGGCAGCTGCTCGGCGGCCCTGCGGGCCAGGAGCTCGGTGTTGCCGTCGGAACGGCTGCTGCCGAGGACGAACAGGAAGCGGCGGGTCATGGTTCCCCCAAACAGTCGGCCTTCACAGGGGGCCGGATGGTCGGCGTACGACAACTAATCGCATGTGCATTATATGCGTACGCATTTAGATGTCCAGGGGGATCCTGAGGGATCCAGGGGCATGGGGATCCAGGAGGGCGCTGTGCTCACCAGGGCCCGAGGTGGCCCTCGGCTACGCCGGCGACTTCGAGCAGCAGTTCCTCTTCGCCGTGCGCCGCCACCAGTTGGAGTCCGACGGGGCAGCCGTCCGGCCCGAACCCCGCAGGGATGCTGATCGCCGGATGCCCGCTCAGGTTGAACGCCCAGGTGAGCGCGGTGGAGTAGCGCTCGCCTGGACCCTCGTGACCGTGCGGCGGGGTGGGCGCGGTGGGCGTCAGCAGCAGCCGGGTGCCGGCGAAGAGGTCGGCCAGCCGACTGTCGTTCGCGGCCCGGATGCGATGGACCTCGGCGGTGGGCCCCGCGCCGGGCGTCCGCAGGGCCAGCCATGCCGGAGCCGGGTCGTGGAGGCGGAGGGGGGTGCGCGGGCGCGTCAGCCGTAGCGCCCCGGCCTCGGCGAGCCGGAGGGCGGCGGTGTGGGCGACGACGACGACGTCCGGGTCGGGAGAGTCGAAGCCGAGGTCGGGGGACCATACGGCGGTCGGCCGATCGCCGGAGGCAGAGGCAGAGGCAGAGGCAGAGGCGGATACGGACACGGATACGGATACGGACATGGACCCGGATGCAGCGCTGGCCCCGGCCCCCGCTGTCGTGGCGTTGCCTGACATCACCCGCCAGTACGCCGCCGCATCCCCCACCCGTCGTGTCAGCACCCCCGGCACCATGAGCCCGGTGCGGTCGCTCGACGGCAGTCGCCCGTTACCGACCTTGAGTCCGACGACGCCGCACCACGCCGCCGGGATCCGTACCGAGCCGGCACCGTCGTTCCCGGTCGCGAGCGGCACAAGGCCCGCCGCCACCGCCACCGCGGAACCGGCCGAGGAGCCGCCGGGTGTGCGGTCGTGGCGCCAGGGGTTGACCGTGGGGCCGTGCCGGCCGAGTCCCCAGGTCTGCCAGACGGTTCCCGGCCCCGGAACCGACGTCGCCCCCACCGCGACACATCCCGCTTCGAGCAACGGGCCCGCCGTCCCGAGCCCCCGCCGCCCCTTGACCCCGATCGGTACGCCGGCCAGCGGCAACCGCTCACCCGCCTCGACCCGCGCGTCCACCTCACCGGCCCGCCGAAGGGCGTCGTCGGCCCACACCTCGATGAAGGCGGACAGGACCGGGTCGGCCCGCTCGACGCGGTCGAGGGCCTCCGCGACGACGTCGACCGCGCGCAGGGTCCGCGAACGCACGGCGGAGGCGATCTCCTCGGCCGAGAGGGAGGCGGGCGTGGCGGGAGAGGGGTCCGCGTCGCGGTGGTCAGGTGTACGCGTCATGCAGTGATTGTCCGGGCGACGGAGTGGGCCTCCGCGCTATGACAGGTGTTCACCAGTACTCACGGACGGCCGACGCTCCCCCGACCCGACCCGACCCGACCCGACCCGACCCGACCCGACCCGACGACCCGACCCGACGACCCGACCCGACCTCACCGAGCCCGCCCGGTGAGCCGCGCCAGCGCGTCCGCCTCCCGCGGCGGCTGCCCGCTCAGATCGCCGAGCCGCCAGGCCGGCACCCACGGCACCCGGTAGACGTCGATCACCGACTCGATCACCTTGACCCGCTCGGCGAGCGGTCGCGGCAGACGCCCCGGCGCGTCCGCGACCAGGACGACCGCGTCGAGGTCGAGCCCGTGCGGCGCCTCCCCGCGCCGGAAGACCTCCAAGGCGTTCAGCACGGCGGTCAGCCCGGCCGCGTGGGTGCGGGCCACGAGCAGTATCGACGGCGGATCGGCGGGGCCGGGCCAGCCGCGTCCGCAGTCGTGGCCGCCGTAGACCGAGGCGAGCGTCGACACACCGGCCCCGCCGCACACACCGACCCAGGAGAAACGCCGGGGTCGGAAGGCGCCGGGGGAGGGCGGAGGTTCCTCCGGGAGGGCCACCGGCCCGCGGATCCAGATCTCCGGCCCCGGCTGCGGCCGGCCCTGCTGCACGCGCATGTCAGTCCGCATGCCCGTACTCCTCCCTCGTCACGCCATCGATCTTCGAGCCGGGCATGAGAACGCTGTGACGTGGCACAAGCTCCTGGAACGAGTCTGTGACGTCACGGTGACGTCCGTACCGTGCGCGGCCGGAGAGACTCGAGATTACGTGTACGACGTGTCCGACCTGTACAACCGGACCTGGACGCCGGGGAAGCGGAACCCGACGGCGAGAGGGAGCACCATGGAACCCGAACGCGCCGTCCGCGCACTCCCCGACGCATGCGAGTGAGGGAAGCGATGCCTCGACTGAGCCGCGCGAAGAAGCGGGAACAGAAACACGCCGCCGCGGCCCAGGTGGCCGCGCCGATCGATGTGCACGTCCCCGTCGCCGGTCCGGGCGCGGGCGGCGCGTCCATCGGCGGCGTCCCCGTCATGGCGGCCCCGGGCGAGGAGATCCAGCACGTAGTCCTGGCCCACCTCCAGCGCATCGCCCGCGCCGGCGGCCACCCCGTGCACGCCACCGTCCACGACGAGCGCATCGGCTACGTCGTCCCGCTGCTGGTCGAGGAGGACGGCTCCAGCCGCTTCACCGCCGAGCCCGTACGCACCGGTCCGCCCGCCGCACAGGCCATCGCCGTGGCGCCTGCGACGGAGCGGCCCGCGCTGCCCGCCCCTCCGCCGAGCGCCGACCCAACGCCGACGCCGGGCGGGGCCGGGGCACCGGCGCCAAGCGCCGAACCGCACCACGACAAGCCCACCCATGTCCTACGACCGCTGCCGGGCCCGTCGCAGGACGCCTCGCCCTCGCCCACCTACCGGCTGCGCGCCCTGCCCGAGCCGGCGCGGGACGCCGCACCGGGCACGGTCGCCCCGCCGCTCGGGGAGTTCGGGCCGCCGCCGGTCATGGGCGCACCCGTGGAGGCACCCCTGGGCGCACCCGTACACGCGCCGCTGGACACACCCGTAGACGCACCTGTGGATGCGCCCGGCAAGGCACCGTCGGACGCATCCGCGAGCGGCCCCATGGACGCACCCCTGAACCCGACGCAGACGCCGACGCCGACGCCGGGGCCAAGGCCGGAACCGGTCGGCGCGCCGCCGCAGCCCTCCACCCGCATCCCCGTCTCGGATCCGACCCCCTTGCCGGTCCCGACCCCGGCCGCCAAGCCGGCCCCCGGTCCCGACCCGCACCCTCGCCCCCACCCTCACTCCCACGTTGTTCCCGACCCCGCCTCGGACCCCGACCCCAAGCCGGCTCCGCCCCGCGGCTTCGACGCGGTCGCCGAGGCCGTTCTCGGGGATCCGCCGGCCGATGCCACGGCCGACGCCTCCCCTTTCGCCGTACCGATGGCGCGGATCAACGACGCCGTGGCGGCGGGACGCACGGCGGAGGCGGCGGAGCTCGCGGAGCGGACCGTGGCGGAGGCGTCGGCGGTGCTCGGACCGCAGCACGCCGAGGTGCTGCGGATCCGCGAACTCGGCGCCTACATCGCCTACTTGGCGGGCGAACCGGAGCGCGCCTTCGCGCTCGCCCTCGACGTGGCGCGCAGGCGTCACAGCGCGCGTGACGCGGAGGCGGCGTACGGCAGTCTGCACGGCGCGGCCACGGCCTGGCGCGCCGTGCGGGACCCGGCCCAGGGACTGCACATGGGCCGGGACCTGCTCGGGCTGTGGGACGAGCTCACGGCCGAGGGCGGTCCGGCCGCCGACGACGTCGAGGAGTTGGAGGCGGCCCGTGCCCGCATGGACCGCCTCGCTGCCCGAGCCGCCAAGTCGGCCGAACCGCCCACCGGCTGACCGTTCGCTGTCCGATGCCGGTGACCCGGCGTACTACTCCGACAGCTCCCACACCGCGTACGCGACGGCGTCGCTGTTGCGGTCGAGGGCGGTGTCGTTGATGTTGGACGTCGTGTCGCAGGACGAGTGGTAGCAGCGGTCGAAGGACTGCCCGGCCGTACCGCCCCACTTGGTCACCTGTGCCGCGGTCTTCGTGCGGCTCGCGCCCGTGAACAGGCCGCCCACCGGCACGCCGGCGCTCTTGAACGGCGCGTGGTCGGAGCGGCCGTCGCCCTCGGTCTCGATCTCGGTCGCGACGCCGAGGCCGGCGTAGTAGTCCTTGAAGGTCTTCTCGATCGCGGGGTCGTCGTCGTAGACGAAGTAGCCCGGGTTGGGTGAGCCGATCATGTCGAAGTTCAGATAGCCGCTGATCTTCGCCCGGTTCGCGGAGGAGAGGTTGTTGACGTAGTAGCGGGAGCCGACGAGCCCCAGCTCCTCCGCGCCCCACCAGGCGAACCGCAGATGCTTGGTGGGGTGGTAGCCGGCCCGTGACACGGCGAGCGCGGTCTCCAGGACCGCCGCCGAGCCGGAGCCGTTGTCGTTGATGCCGGGGCCGGAGGTGACGCTGTCGAGGTGGGAGCCGGCCATGACGACCTGGTTGGCGTCGCCGCCGGGCCAGTCGGCGATCAGGTTGTAGCCGGTGCGGCCGGAGGACGTGAACTGCTGGATGGCCGTGGTGTACCCGGCGGCGTCCAGCTTGGCCTTCACGTAGTCGAGGGATGCCTTGTAGCCGGGGCGGCCGTGGGCGCGGTTGCCGCCGTTGGCGGTGGCGATGGACTGGAACTGGGTGAGATGGGCCTTGACGCCGGCCACGGGGATGTCGGGGGCGGCGGCCAGGGCCTCGGCTCTGGGCGCCGCGCCGGCTATGGATCCGCTGGTCAGGAGGGTGGCGGCGGCGACGGCGACAGCCGCCGACGTGCGCCAGGAGACGGAGAGTTTCATGGTGGGGGGCTCCGAATTCCTTGGGGAATCGCAGGGATTCCTCAGTGAATGGGGTGCCTGGATGGTGAGGGTGAGCCTGACTCTCCGTCAAGAGCGCTATTCGGACGGGATGTTCGTATAGGGAAAACCCTGAGTCCGACGCGGGCTCAGTGCACGCAGAACTCGTTGCCCTCCGGGTCCGCCATCACCACCCACGCCCCGGACGGTTCCCGCACCTGCCGCAGCACGCTCGCTCCCAGCCCTTCCAGCCGCTCGACCTCGCCCTCACGCTCCCCGGCCGCCGTGTGCACATCGAGATGCAGCCGGTTCTTGACGGTCTTCTCCTCGGGAACGCGCTGGAACAGCAGCCGCCGTCCCAGCCCGGTGCCGCTGTCCTTGTCGTAGGGGTCGTCGGGATGCCGTACGGCCACCAGGTCCCGGAATGCGAGCCGGGCGTGGAACTCGACGACGGCCTCGCGCGGCAGCGCGCCGAGCTCCAGCAGCCGGTCGATCAGGGCGTTGTTGTCCTCGACCTCGTAGTGCAGCACGGCGGCCCAGAAGTCGGCCTGGGACTGGGGGTTGGCGCAGTCGATGACGAGCTTCCAGTGCAGGGGCGCCGGCGCGGTCGCGGGTTCCTTTGTCATGCGACCACTCAATGGGGGCGGGGGAGCGGGGCGCAACAGGAATCGCCGGTCGGTGCCCGGCATGCTCGCGTGGCCGGGCTCTCTTTCAGCCCGTCCGGCGTTTGAGGACGAGGCCCGTTCAGGGCCGAAGCGGGGGTCTGGGGGCGGCAGCCCCCAGATCAGGCGTCCACCACGGCCGACTTCGGCTTCTCGACCCGCGGCACCCTGAACCCGGCGCTCCTCAAGCGCCGCGCCGCGCGCCACGCGTCCGCCGTGAGCAGCGTCAACGCCAGCCACACCAGCGCGAACCCGGCCCACCGCTCGGCGGGCATGGCCTCGTGGAAGTAGACGACGCCGATCAGGAACTGGAAGACCGGCGCCAGGTACTGAAGCAGCCCCAGCGTCGACAGCGGCACCCGGATCGCCGCCGCGCCGAAGCAGACCAGCGGCAGCGCGGTCACAGCACCGGCGGCCGCGAGCAGCGACGCGTGCCCGAAGCCCTCCGTGGTGAACGTCGACTTCCCCTGCGCCGTCAGCCAGATCAGGTACCCGAGCGCGGGCAGGAACTGGATCGCGGTCTCGGCGGCCAGCGACTCCACGCCACCGAGATTGACCTTCTTCTTCACGAGCCCGTAGGTGGCGAAGGAGAAGGCGAGGACGAGGGAGATCCACGGCGGCCGTCCGTACCCGACGGTCAGCACGATCACCGCGCTGAGGCCGACGCCGACCGCCGCCCACTGCACGGGCCGCAGCCGTTCCTTCAGCAGCAGCACACCCATGGCGATGGTGACGAGCGGATTGATGAAGTACCCGAGCGAGGCCTCGACGACATGGCCCGAGTTCACGGACCAGATGTAGACGCCCCAGTTGACGGTGATCACGGCCGCGGCCACGGCGACCAGCGCGAGCCGCCGCGGCTGGCGGATCAGCTCACCGGCCCAGGCCCAGCGCCGTACGACGAGGAGTACGGCCGTCACGAAGACGAGGGACCAGGCCATCCGATGGGCGAGGATCTCGACCGACCCGGCGGGTTCCAGCAGCGGCCAGAACAGCGGGAACAGCCCCCAGATCCCGTAGGCCGCGAAGCCGTTCAGCAGACCTATGTGCCGCTCGCCCTTGGACTTCCCGGTCACGGCCCCTCCTTCGTGCCCTCACGTGGCCGCGTCCCTACGTCGGCCCGCACGAAGGTAACGCCGAAAGCCCCCGCGTGTCATGCCCGTATCGCCATACGGTCATGACACGCGGGGGTCAGGGCGCCCGGGTGCGCTGCGGGGCGTTGCTTCCGCCTGCGAGGGCGCCCGGAAGGGGCCGGGTCAGCCCTTCAGGCCGGCGGCGATCGCCTCGGAGATCGGCGTGGTCGGGCGGCCGGCGAGACGGGACAGGTCGCCGCTGTCGACGACCAGTTCGCCCTTCTGTGCGGAGGCGTCCACGCCGGCGATGATCGCGGCCACGGGCTCCGGCAGCCCGGCGCCGGCCAGGATGCCGGTGAAGACCTCGACGGAGACGGGGTTCTCGGCGATCTCCTTGCCGGTCTGACGGCTCAGTTCGGCGGCGTACTCGGCGAAGCTCCAGGCGACGTCGCCGCCCAGCTCGTACGTCTGGTTCTCGTGCCCCTCGCCGGTCAGTACGGCGACGGCGGCGGCCGCGTAGTCGGCGCGGGAGGCGGAGGAGACGCGGCCGGTGCCGGCGGCGTGGGTGACGGCGCTGTGCTCCAGGACCGGGGCGAGGTTCTCGGTGTAGTTCTCGTGGTACCAGCCGTTGCGCAGCAGCGTGTACGGCAGGCCGGACGCCAGGAGCGCCTTCTCGGTGCCGCGGTGGTCGTCGGCGAGGGCGGCGGTGAGGCTGCCGGGGGCGCTGGTGTAGGCGAGCAGGGCGACGCCGGCGGCCTTGGCGGCGTCGATGACGGCCTTGTGCTGGCCGACGCGGTCGTTGCCGACCTCGCTGCCCGATATGAGCAGCACCTTGTCGCCTGCGGCGAACAGTCCGTCGAAGGTCTCGGGGGCGCTGTAGTCGGCGACGGCGAGCTTCACGCCGCGTTCGGCGAGGTCGGCGGCCTTCTCGGGGGTGCGCACTACGGCGGTCACCTGGTCGGCCGGGACCTTCTCCAGCAGCTGCTCCACGACGTGGCGGCCCAGGTGTCCGGTGGCTCCGGTGACGACGATGCTCATGATCAGAACTCCTTGTGGGGTGCGATGGCACTAACCCTAGGAGGTGCGCTAACTCTGCGAAAGTACCCACTTTGAAGTAAGGTACTGGCATGGCAGTAAGTGACGTGGTGGGCGTGACGGCGAGCAAGTACGACACGGGCGAGCAGATGTGCCCGCACCGGCTGGTGCTGGAGCATGTGACCAGCCGCTGGGGTGTCCTGGTCCTGATCGAGCTGCTCGACCGGCCGTACCGCTTCAGCGAACTGCGCCGGGCGATCGGCCGGGTCAGCGAGAAGATGCTGACCCAGACCCTCCAGACCCTGGAACGCGACGGCCTCGTCCACCGCGACGCCAAGCCGGTGATCCCTCCGCGGGTCGATTACTCCCTCACCGACCTGGGCCGCGAGGCGGCGGAACAGGTGCGGGGGCTTGCGCTGTGGACCGAGGAGCGGATGGGGGAGGTGCAGAAGGCGCGCGAGGTGTACGACGCGCGAAAAGGCGGCTCTGATCAGGGGTGATGTGAATCGCCTGGCCCCGCCGACAGGAATGCGTACGGCGCCTGGGGGCACACATATGTCAGGGCGTTGGTCGACATGCGAGACACATCCTTCCATGCGCCCCCTCTCCGCCTCCCGCGCCGCCGTTGACTGACGGGCAGGCTGGACGCGGAGTGTCACGCCCACCGCGCATACGCCCATGCGTCCGCCCTTCGGTGCGCGGTTACCGGATCCAGGGGGATTGCTTGACATGGCCACACAGACTCCGACCGCGGGAGCCAGCAGGATCGGTTCTGCGGTCGTGGCGGGACGCGGCGTGATGCGAGCGCTTCGCGCACGCGGCCGTCGCCGTCAACGCCAGGAGGAGATTCTTCTGGAGTTGCTCAGGCAGCTCACGTTGATGACCGAAGAGATACACCGGGCAAACCTGATTCAGCAGTACCGGCTCACGGTGGAGCAGATGGATCAGGCGATCGGCGATTCTTCCCTTGCCAGTGCGGGCAGCACGCTGACAGGACTTCCTGAGGGGAAGCGCCGACAGATGATCTTTGCTCACCGGCAGTACGGAAACCTGCTCCTGGCCTACCGCGTCCGTGCGTGCGACTGGGACGAACTCATCGGGCACGTACGAGTTCTCTGCCGTAACGCGGTGTTCGCCGAGTACTGGGATCGCACGGTGGAGCATCGCCGCAGTCTGCCGGCGGATTCCGAGGAGGCGAGGGTCGGTGCGGCAGTCGACATCATCCTGGAAGAACTCGCCGATGACCCGGACGAGTGGTGGATCGTGGGGCCGTCCTCGGGGGAGCCGCAGCCCTGAATCGATCTTGGAGTACCTTGACCGGACCCTGTCCGGTCATGGCTAGAAGAGGCTCCATTGCTGCCCCGCGAATTCTCTGAGCTCACCGTCGTCCGCCGCATCGGAGATCCACCCAAAATGCGGGGCAGTCAAACGATGGAAACCTGTCCGGACATCTTCGAACTGAGTGACGGCAACTTCGCCGTCATGGGTACCGACGCCACCCAAGACCTGGACGCCCTCCTCCCGCCGGGCGTAACCCGTGCCGACGGCGAGCGCATCGTCGTCATCACGCGCGAGACGCTTCTGCGCGCCAAGCGGGACATCCCCGACGCCTGACGCGAAAGGCCTGGGCTTCGTAGTGCGCCCAGGCCTTCACATGCCTGTCGGCCTCAGCCGACGACCGTCCAGGTGTCCCCACCCGCCAGCAACTGCCCCAGATCCCCCTTGCCGTTCTGCTCGATCGCCGAGTCCAGTTGGTCGGCCATCTGGGTGTCGTAGACCGGCCGTTCCACCGAGCGGAACACGCCGATCGGGGTGTGGTGGAGGGTGTCCGGGTCGGCCAGACGGGACAGGGCGAAGGCTGTGGTCGGGGACGCGGCGTGGGCGTCGTGGATCACGATCTGCGACTCGTTCTCCGGGGTGACGTTGACGACCCTCAGGTCGCCGGTCTGCGCGTCGCGGACCACACCGCGAGCGAGGTCCGTGCCGAAGCGGATCGGCTGCCCGTGTTCGAGGCGGATCACCGCTTCCTCGGCCTGCTGATTGTCCTTCAGGACCTCGAACGCACCGTCGTTGAAGATGTTGCAGTTCTGGTAGATCTCGATCAGCGCCGTGCCCTTGTGGGCAGCGGCCTCCCGCAGTACCTGGGTGAGGTGCTTGCGGTCGGAGTCGACCGTGCGGGCCACGAAGGACGCCTCCGCGCCGATCGCGAGGGACACCGGGTTGAAGGGCGCGTCCAGCGAACCCATCGGCGTCGACTTGGTGATCTTGCCGACCTCGGAGGTCGGGGAGTACTGGCCCTTCGTCAGACCGTAGATCCGGTTGTTGAACAGCAGGATCTTGAGGTTGACGTTGCGGCGCAGGGCGTGGATCAGGTGGTTGCCGCCGATCGACAGCGCGTCGCCGTCACCCGTGACCACCCACACCGACAGATCCCGGCGCGATGTGGCAAGGCCCGTCGCGATGGCGGGAGCGCGCCCGTGGATGGAGTGCATCCCGTACGTGTTCATGTAGTAGGGGAAGCGCGACGAACAGCCGATACCCGAGACGAAGACGATGTTTTCCTTGGCCAGACCCAGCTCCGGCATGAAGCCCTGGACCGCCGCGAGGATCGCGTAGTCACCGCAGCCGGGGCACCAGCGCACTTCCTGGTCGGACTTGAAGTCCTTCATGGACTGGCGTGCCTCGGCCTTGGGAATGAGCGAGAGTGCCTCGATCGTGCCCGTGCCTTCCGTGGACGTCTCAGGCATCGATGGCCTCCTTGAGAGCCTTGGCGAGCTGTTCCGCCTTGAACGGCATGCCGTTGACCTGGTTGTACGAGTGGGCGTCCACCAGGTACTTCGCCCGGATCAGGGTGGCGAGCTGACCGAGGTTCATCTCGGGGATCACCACCTTCTCGTAACGTCCGAGTACCGCGCCCAGGTTGCGCGGGAACGGGTTCAGATGGCGTAGATGCGCCTGTGCGATCGACTCACCCGCGGTGCGCAGACGGCGTACGGCTGCGGTGATCGGGCCGTACGTCGACCCCCAGCCCAGCACCAGCGTCTTCGCCTCGTTGGGGCCTCCCCTGCTCGAACGAAGCTGAGAGCTTGGGGAAGGGTCGTCGACCTCCAGGTCCGGCACCTCGATGCCGTCGATCTTGGCCTGGCGGGTGCGGACCATGAAGTCGTGGTTGGCCGGCGCGTAGGAGATGTTGCCCGTGCCGTCTTCCTTCTCGATGCCGCCGATGCGGTGCTCCAAGCCCGGCGTGCCCGGGATGGCCCACGGCCGGGCGAGGGTCTGCGGATCGCGCTTGTACGGCCAGAAGACCTCGCTGCCGTCGTCCAGCGTGTGGTTGGGACCCTGTGCGAACTGCACGGTCAGATCCGGCAGTTCGTCCGTCTCCGGGATCCGCCACGGCTCGGAGCCGTTGGCCAGATAGCCGTCCGAAAGGAGCATCACCGGCGTGCGGTACGTCAGCGCGATCCGCGCCGCCTCCAGCGCCGCGTCGAAGCAGTCGGCCGGGGTGCACGGGGCGATCACCGGGACCGGCGCCTCGCCGTTGCGCCCGAACATCGCCTGCAGCAGGTCCGCCTGCTCGGTCTTGGTCGGCAGGCCGGTCGACGGCCCGCCCCGCTGGATGTCGATCACCAGCAGCGGCAACTCCAGGGACACCGCGAGGCCGATGGTCTCCGACTTCAGCGCCACACCCGGGCCGGACGTCGTCGTCACCGCCAGCGAGCCGCCGAAGGCCGCTCCCAGCGCCGCGCCGATTCCCGCGATCTCGTCCTCGGCCTGGAAGGTCCGTACGCCGAAGTTCTTGTGCCGGCTCAGCTCGTGCAGGATGTCCGAGGCCGGCGTGATCGGGTACGAGCCCAGGTACAGCGGCAGATCCGCCTGCCGGGACGCGGCGATCAGCCCGTAGGACAGGGCCAGGTTCCCGGAGATGTTCCGATAGGTGCCGACCGGGAAGGCAGTCGTCGCCGGGGCGATCTCGTAGGAGACGGCGAAGTCCTCGGTCGTCTCGCCGAAGTTCCAGCCCGCGCGGAAAGCGGTGATGTTGGCCGCCGCGATGTCGGGCTTCTTGGCGAACTTCGACTTCAGGAACTTCTCGGTGCCCTCGGTCGGACGGTGGTACATCCAGCTCAGCAGGCCCAGCGCGAACATGTTCTTGCTGCGCTCGGCCTCCTTGCGCGTGAGGTCGAACTCCTTCAGCGCCTCGACCGTCAGGGTCGTCAGCGGCACCGGGTGGAGGCTGTACCCGTCGAGGGAACCGTCCTCCAGCGGCGAGGTGGCGTAGCCCACCTTCTGCATCGCCCGTTTGGTGAACTCGTCGGTGTTGACGATGATCTCCGCGCCGCGCGGCACATCGCCGATGTTGGCCTTCAGGGCCGCCGGGTTCATCGCCACCAGCACGTTCGGCGCGTCGCCCGGAGTCAGGATGTCGTGGTCGGCGAAATGCAGCTGGAAGGAGGACACACCCGGCAGGGTTCCGGCGGGGGCACGGATCTCGGCGGGGAAGTTCGGCAGCGTCGACAGGTCGTTCCCGAAGGACGCCGTTTCCGAGGTGAAGCGGTCGCCGGTGAGCTGCATACCGTCGCCCGAGTCCCCCGCGAATCGAATGATGACTCGGTCCAGCCGGCGGACGTCCTTCGTCCCTGCCGGTTTGCGCTGCTCTCCCACGACGGCTTCGTCGGCCTGCTCCGATGGGCTACTGACCTGGCTGGTCACTGAACTGGACCTCCTTCGAGGCGGCTGTCTGGGCTGGCCTTCCCGCAAGCCTTCCCAGGATCAACCCTACGTCCGCAAAGGTCGCCCTCCCTGGGCCATTCGCATGACGGACAAGGAATTGAGCCGGTTTGCCACCCTGACTTGTCATGATTTCCGCGCCCCCGGCGCTGCTTTTGAAGACGCTCCCTGTTGTTTGTTCGGTTGCCGCGCTCGCGTCCGTCCGGTGGACGCCGCGGAGCGGTCACCCACTTGACTGACACGGGGTCGGTCCATCAGGAGTTCAGGTAGGTGAGGACCGCGAGCACGCGCCGGTGGTCCCCGTCGCTCTGGGACAGCCCGAGCTTGAGGAAGATGTTGCTGACGTGCTTCTCGACGGCGCCGTCACTCACCACCAGCTGCCGGGCGATGGCCGAGTTCGTCCGCCCCTCGGCCATCAGCCCCAGGACCTCCCGCTCCCGTGGGGTGAGTCCCGCGAGCACGTCCTGCTTGCGGCTGCGGCCCAGCAGCTGGGCGACGACCTCCGGGTCGAGCGCCGTACCGCCCTGGGCGACCCGCACCACCGCGTCCACGAACTCCCTGACCTCGGCCACGCGGTCCTTCAGCAGATAGCCGACCCCGCGGCTGGAACCGGCCAGCAGCTCCGTGGCGTACCGCTCCTCCACGTACTGCGACAGGACGAGTACCCCGAGACCGGGGTGTGCCTTGCGCAGCAGCACGGCCGCCCGCACTCCCTCGTCGGTGTGCGTCGGCGGCATCCGTACGTCCGCGACCACCACGTCCGGCAGCTCGCCCTGGCCGTCCAGCTCGGTGATGGTCTTGACCAGGGCTTCGCCGTCTCCGACCCCCGCCACGACCTCGTGCCCACGGTCGGTCAACAGCCGGGTCAGCCCCTCCCTGAGCAGCACCGAATCCTCGGCGATGACCACCCGCACCCTGTCCTCCACGATCCTCGGCCCCCCGAGCCTTGGCGTTCGGCCGAGCGTGCCCCGGCCCTGTCGTCCTTCGCGACCTCAGTATCCCGCGATCGGCTCTTCCGTACCGGGCCTGTGGATAACCTTCCCGACGCAGTTCGGATCGCGTGGGCACAAAGGGGGCGACTTCGGGGCGCGTGCTCAGGGAGTGCTTGCAAACAAACGAAAAGCCGGCAAAAGGAAAGCCGGTAAACGGAGGCCCGTCGACCGGAAAGCCGGACCCCGGAACTCCGCAGACTGGAACTCCGCCGACCGGAACCCCGGGAAACGGAAATCCGGCACACGGAAATCCGGCCCCGAACCAACCGGAGCCGGATCCCGCCTCACCGGGCGCGCGGTCGAATGACACGCGCCGAACGACACAGGCACGCCGCGAACGACAGCGGCACGCCCCGACCTACACGGTCCGCCACGGCAGCTCCGCCGTGACCCGGGTCGGCCCCCCGACCGGCGAGTCCACGACCAGGATCCCGTCCACCGCGTCCAGCCGTTCGGCCAGTCCCGACAGGCCCGAGCCGCCGGACGTCGCCGCGCCGCCTATCCCGTTGTCCACGACCTGCAGCATCAGCCGGTTCTCCACCCGCCACACATCCACGGCCGCCCATGTGGCCCGCGAGTGCTTGCTGATGTTCTGGAGCAGCTCCGACACCGTGAAGTACGCGATCCCCTCGATCGCCGGAACCGGCCGCTCCGTCAGGTCGACCTGGACCTCCACCGGCACCGTGCACCGCGAGGCCACCGCCGACAGGGCCGCGTCCAGACCGCGGTCGGTCAGGACCGCCGGATGGATGCCGCGGGCCAGATCGCGCAGCTCCTGGAGCGCCGTCTTCACCTCGCCGTGCGCCTCGTCGACCATCCGAGCTGCGGCCTGCGGGTCCTCCGACAGCTTCTCCTTCGCCAGGCCCAGATCCATGGCCAGGGCCACCAGCCGGGCCTGCGCTCCGTCGTGCAGGTCGCGCTCGATGCGCCGCAGGTCGGCAGCGGCCGTATCGACGACGACCCCGCGGTCGGACTCCAGCTCCACCACGCGCGTGGCCAGCTTCGACGGCCCGAGCAGACCGTGCACCATCAGCCGGTCCACCGTCGTCAGGGCCCGCACGATCCAGGGCGTGGCCAGCGTGAACAGCAGGCCCACCAGCGCGGTGACGGTGATCTCGAAGGGGTTGTCGAGGTAGAAGCTGTGCGTCTCGTCGCCGTAGATCTGAAGCCCGTCCTGGCCGGCCCACATCGGGAAGACCCAGAACCACAGCGGGTACGTCAGCAGCGCCCAGCCGTACACCCACACGTTCAGGGCGACGACGAACGAGAACACCGCCCACGGGAAGTGCAGCACCGCGTACAGCAGGGCCCGCCACGACGTCCCGCTCTTCAGTACGGCGCCCATCCACGCCATGAAGCCGCGCCGGCGCATCCGCAGCGGCTCCGGGTCGGCCACCTCCAGGTCGAGCAGGGCACGCGCGCGTACCCGCTCCAGCGCCCCGAAGCCGCGGCAGCCCGCCAGGCCCGCCGCCAGCACCGGGATGCCGAGGAACGTCACCAGCAGGCCCGCGCCCAGCGACACCATCGTGATGGCGTACACGAACAGCAGGATGCTGATCGGCAGGCTCAGCAGCACGTACCCGAACTCGCGCCAGCTGCGTGGCTCGAACGGCGCCCGCAGCCCGGCCGGCAGCCGGTGCCGTCGCCCGCCGTCGTGCTCGGGAAGGCCGTGCTCGTGGAGAGCGAGCCCGTGCCCGTAACCCTGTCCGTACTCCGTGGCCATCGGCTCGTCCGTTCTCCTCGTCCCGTAGCCCCCGCGGGGCTGTGCCGTCGTACCTCCACCCTCCTGGGCCGCAGGTCCTCGCGACATGGAGGCCGTCGGCGTCTTGAACGGGGGGTTTTCCCTACCTCTGCCCGGGGGTGCGGTCCCGCCAGGGCAGCTCCGCCGTCACGGTCGTGGGGCCGCCGCGCGGCGAGTCGATCACGAACAGTCCGTCCACCGCGTCCAGCCGGTCGGCGAGCCCGCGCATACCGGTGCCGCCGTCCAGGCTCGCGCCGCCGCGACCGTCGTCCCGCACCTGGATGAGCAGCCGGTCGTCCGACCGCCACACATCGACCGACGCCGACTTCGCCGCACTGTGCTTGCTGACGTTCTGAAGCAGCTCGGAGACCGTGAAATAGGCGATGCCCTCGATCGCCGCGACCGGTCTGGCGAGCAGGTCGACGGTCACCTTCACCGGCACCGTGCAGCGCGAGGACACAGCCGACAGGGCGGCGTCCAGACCGCGGTCGGTCAGGACGGCCGGATGGATGCCGCGGGCCAGATCGCGCAGTTCCTGGAGCGCGAGCTTCACCTCGCCGTGCGCCTCCTCGACCATCGAGGCCGCGGTGTCCGGGTCCTCCAGAAGCTTCTCCTTGGCCAGGCCCAGCCCCATGGCGAGGTTGACCAGCCGGGCCTGCGCGCCGTCGTGCAGATCGCGCTCGATGCGCCGCAGATCGGCGGCCGCCGTGTCCACGACGACCCCCCGGTCCGACTCCAGCTCGGCGATACGGCGTTCCAGCTCGTCGGAGGGCGACAGCAGGCCGCGGACCATCGCGCGGTCCGCGTTCGTCAGGCCCCGCGCGATGAACGGCAGCACCGGCCACAGCACGAACAGCGAGGTCAGCGCGATGACGAAGGTGAGGATGCCCCAGGGCAGGCGGATGAAGTCGTACAGGATCGTGCGCCAGCCGACCGGGTCCTTCAGCGCCTGCCACAACTGCGGGAAGAAGCCGTCCCGGCCACCGCGCAACGGCAGCGGGCTCGGCTCGGCCACGTCGACGTTCAGCAGCGCACGCGCGCGTGCCCGCTCCATCTTGCCCAGCTGCCGGGCGCCCACCAGGCCCGCCGCGAGCAGCGGGAAGCCGATCACCGTCAGCGTCAGCATGGCGCCGGTGAACAGCACCACCGCGACATAGGTGAAGCCGAGCAGGGCCAGCGGAAGGTTCGCCAGGAGGTGCGCGATCTCCTTCCAGGTCTGCCGGTCGTAGGCGAAACGGGCCGGCGGCAGCGGCTGCTGCTCGCGTTCGGGCCGCCCGGAGGCGTCCCTGACAGGGCTGGGGCGTTCGGTCATATGGGCTAGCGTGCCGCGCGCCGGGCCGCCGCGCCATGGAGCGGGCCGCCGCGATCCCGGGGGGAAAACCCCACCCCGGGCCCGACCGCGCGCAGCGGTCGCGAACCGCGCGGTGTCGCGTCGCGCGTCTCGACGAGATCTCAACGCGTGACGGGCTGCTTACGGTCTCTTTAGCAGGGCCTAGACTCCCGTGCGTACAGATCGTCGAACAGTGGTGTTCACGAGATCACATATCGCAGGACACTGGTCCCAGGGCCCGTTCCTGGGGCATCGGTCACGAGGTCAGGGAGCGAGGGGCGGACGTGTCGGATCAGACCGTCGTCGTCGCGGCGGATGCGCACAACGTCGTCGTCTCGGCGGACTACTTCCAGTCCTACTCGGTGGTCGGGCTGCTCGCCGTCATCGGCGTGCTGTTCGTCGCCGTCGCGTTCGGGGCCGGCCGCCTGCTGCGCCCCGTGGTCCCCACACCCGAGAAGCTCATGACGTACGAGTGCGGCGTCGACCCCGTCGGCGAGGGCTGGGCACACACCCAGGTCCGCTACTACGTCTACGCCTTCCTGTACGTGATCTTCGCCATCGACTCGATCTTCCTGTTCCCCTGGGCGACGGTCTTCGCCGACCCGGGCTACGGCGCGACCACCCTCGTCGAGATGTTCGTCTTCCTCGGCTTCCTCGCCGTGGGCCTGCTCTACGCATACAAGAAGGGCGTCCTGGCATGGACGTGACGCCAGAAGTGAATTCGCCGGAGCGCGCGGAAACGAACTCGCCCGAGCCCGTACTGCTCCCGGAGCCGAAGCGGCTGGGCGCGCTGGCCCGCCTCGCACCCGAGCCGATGAAGGTGATCCTCAACTGGGGACGCCGCTACTCCCTCTGGGTCTTCAACTTCGGCCTCGCCTGCTGCGCGATCGAGTTCATCGCCGCTTCGATGGCCCGCCACGACTTCATCCGCCTCGGCGTGATCCCGTTCGCGCCGGGCCCGCGCCAGGCCGACCTGATGGTCGTCTCCGGCACGGTGACGGACAAGATGGCCCCGGCCGTCAAGCGTCTGTACGAGCAGATGCCCGAGCCGAAGTACGTCATCTCCTTCGGAGCCTGCTCGAACTGCGGCGGCCCGTACTGGGACTCCTACTCCGTCACCAAGGGCGTCGACCAGATCATCCCCGTCGACGTCTACGTCCCCGGCTGCCCGCCGCGTCCCGAGGCGCTGCTCCAGGGGATCCTCAAGCTCCAGGAGAAGATCGCGCGCGAGTCGCTGGGGGAGCGCTACGGCCACGGCTCGGCGCGACCGTCGGCGGCGGCGCTGCAGAGCGGGTTGGTGCGCGGGCCGCAGGCGCTGGGTGCCGACGGGGCGGGTGCCTCCGGTACTGATGCCTCCGGTACCGGCGCCTCCGACGCGGGGGAGGCCGCCCGATGACGACGACCGGCTGGCTGCCCGCCCCTGTCGAGGACCTGTTCGGCCCCGAGGCCACGGCCGAGGAGTCGTACGAGGTCCTGACGGTCGACGTACCCCCGGCCTCCTGGCTCGCCGCACTGGAGGCGGCCCGCGACCGGCTGGGCTGCACCTATTTCGACTGGCTGAGCGCCGTCGACGAACCCGGCACCGGGTTCCGCGTCGCCGCCCATGTCGCGGCCCTGTCCCCGGTACGGCGCCTGCTGGTCCGTACGACCGTCCCGCACGAGGCGCCGACACTGCCCACGGCGGTGGGCGTGTACGCGGGCGCGGCCTGGCACGAGCGCGAGACGCACGAGATGTTCGGCGTGGACTTCACCGACCACCCCGCCCTGGACCACCTGCTCCTCCCCGAGAACTTCGAGGGCCACCCCCTCCGCAAGGACTTCGTCCTCGCCGCCCGCGTCGCCAAGGCCTGGCCCGGCGCCAAGGAACCCGGCGAGTCCGAACACGGTGGCCCCAAGCGACGCCAGATGCTCCCACCGGGCGTCCCCGACCCGAACGAATGGGGCCCCCTGAAGGGCCAACTCCCCCCTGCCCCGGCCCGCCCGGCCCGAGGCGCCGCCCGCGCCGCGGGGGAGCGGCCGGCCCGCGCGCCCGGGGAGCGCCCGGCGCGGGCAGCGGGCGAACGACCGGTGCGTCGTGCTCGTACGGCGGCCGAGGGTTCGGCGAGTCAGGCGGTGCCGGAGGCCGGGGCCGTGCCGGAGGCCGGGGCGGCGGAGGGTGCCGCGCAGACGGAGGGTGTCGCGCCGGCGTCTGCGCCCGCGCGTCGTGCTCGTACGGCGGCCGAGGGATCGGCGAGCCAGGCGGTGCCGGAGGCCGGGGCGGCGGAGGGTGCCGCGTCGGCGTCTGCGCCTGCGCCCGCGCGTCGTGCTCGTACGGCGGCCGAGGGATCGGCGAGCCAGGCGGCATCGGCCGCCGGAGCGCCCGAGGGCACCGCCGCCCCGTCCGGCCCTCGCCGCTCGCGCAGCGCCTCGCAGGGGTCGGCGAGCCAGAGGACCACGCCGGAGGCCGCGGCACCTGAAACGACGACCGCTCCCGACCAGCCGGCGCCCGAACCTGCCGAATCCGGTGCCCCTGCAGCAGCTGACTCGGCGCCCGATACGGCCGCCTCCGAGGCGGCGACCCCCAAGGCGCCCCGCAGCTCGGACGCCCCGTGGCACCACGCGCGGCCGGCCTTCGACGAGCCGGAGCCCGAGCGCCCGTCCGAGCCTGAGCCGCAAGCGCAGTCCAAGCCTGATCCGCAAGCGCAGCCGGAGTCCGAGCCTGATCCGCAATCGGACCCGGCAGACAGCAAGGACTCCGCAGACCGCACGGACTCCGCTGACCGCAACGACTCCGCAGGAGGCCCGCAGTGAACGACGCGCTCGACGTCACCCTGCGACTCCTGATCGTGTTCGTCGTCTTCCTCACGTTCCCGCTGATCATCGGTCAGACCGAGCACAAGGTGATGGCCCACATGCAGGGCCGCCTCGGCCCGATGTACGCCGGTGGCTTCCACGGCTGGGCCCAGCTCGTCGCCGACGGCGTGAAGTTCGCGCAGAAGGAGGACGTCGTCCCGGCCGGCGCGGACCGCCGTATCTTCCAGCTCGCGCCCGCCGTGGCGCTGCTCCCTTATCTACTCGTCCTCCTCGCCATCCCCATCGGCCCGAGCGAGGGCGCGGTCGGCGAGGTCATCGACGCGGGCATCTTCTTCGTCCTCGCAGTGATGGGCGTCGGCGTCCTCGGCTCGCTGATGGCCGGCTGGGCCTCCGCCAACAAGTTCTCCCTCCTCGGCGGCCTGCGCACCGCGGCCCAGCTCCTCGCCTACGAACTCCCGATGCTGCTCACCGCCGCCTCCGTGGCGATGGCCGCCGGCACCGTCTCCCTCCCCGGCATCCTCGACGCCTTCGAGTGGTGGTGGCTGCCCTGGCAGATCGTCGGCGCGATCGTCTTCTTCGTCGCCGGCCTCGCCGAACTCCAGCGCCCGCCCTTCGACATGCCGGTCGCCGACTCGGAGATCATCTTCGGCGCATACACCGAGTACACCGGCCTGCGCTTCGCCCTCTTCCTCCTCGCCGAGTACGCCGGAATCGTCGTCCTGTGCGGCCTGACCACCGTCCTCTTCCTGGGCGGCTGGCACGGCCCCTGGGGCGCCGACGGGCTCGGCTGGGTCTGGACCCTGCTCAAGACGGCCGTCCTCGCCTTCATCGTGATCTGGCTCCGCGTCACCTACCCCCGACTGCGCGAGGACCAGCTCCAGAAGCTCTCCTGGACCCTCCTGGTCCCCCTCTCCCTCGCCCAGATCGCCCTCACCGGCGTCGTCAAGGTGGTGATCCGGTAACCATGGCCCCCATTCCCGGCTCTGGGCTCGCCAAAGGCCTGGCCGTCACCCTGCGCACGATGACGAAGAAGTCCGTCACCGCGCAGTACCCGGACACCCAGCCCGACCTCCCGCCCCGCACGCGCGGCGTGATCGGCCTGTTCGAGGAGAACTGCACGGTCTGCATGCTGTGCGCCCGAGAGTGCCCGGACTGGTGCATCTACATCGACTCCCACAAGGAGACCGTCCCGGCCGCTGCTCCGGGTGGCCGCGAGCGCAGCCGCAACGTCCTGGACCGCTTCGCCATCGACTTCTCCCTGTGCATGTACTGCGGTATCTGCATCGAGGTCTGTCCTTTCGACGCCCTGTTCTGGTCCCCGGAGTTCGAGTACGCCGAGACCGACATCCGCGAACTCACCCACGAGCGAGACAAGCTCCGCGAGTGGATGTGGACCGTCCCGGCCCCGCCCGCCCTGGACCCCGCGGCCGAGGAGCCCAAGGAGATCGCCGCCGCCCGCAAGACCGCCGAGAAGCTGGCGGCCGCCCAGGCACAGCCGCAGGAGGGAGAGTCGTGAGCCTTGCCGCAGCCGCCGCGACGGCACACGCCTCGACCACCACCGCCGCCGAAGCACACGGCTTCCTCTCGCCGACCGGCGTCGAGATCACCTTCCTCCTCGTCGGCCTGGTCACCTTCGGCGCCGCCCTGGTCACCGTCACCACCCGGCAGCTGGTGCACGCCGCCCTGTGGCTGGTCGTCGCCCTCGGCGGCCTCGCCGTCGAGTACCTCCTGCTCACCGCCGAGTTCATCGCCTGGGTGCAGGTACTCATCTACGTCGGCTCGGTCGTCGTCCTCCTTCTGTTCGGTCTGATGCTCACCAGGGCCCCCATCGGCCGCTCCCCGGACGCCGACTCCGGCAACCGCTGGGCCGCCCTCACCGTGGCCGTCGTCGCCGCGGCCACCCTGATCTGGGTGGTCGTCGACGCCTTCCGCACGACCTGGATCGACCTCGACGGCCCCGCCGCCGGCTCCACCCGGACCACCGGCGAGAGCCTCTTCCAGAACTGGGTCCTCCCCTTCGAGGCCCTCTCCGTCCTCCTCCTCGCCGCCCTGGTCGGCGCGATCGTCCTGTCCCGCAAGGCGAAGGAGACCGCCCCCGAGCCCGGTGCCCCGAGCGAGAAGGAGCCGCGCTGATGCATCTCGCCTATCCCGCCGTACTCTCCGCCCTCCTCTTCTGCACCGGCCTGTACGGCGTCCTCGCCCGCCGCAACGCGATCCTGGTGCTGATGTCGGTCGAGCTGATGCTCAACGCCGTCAACCTCAACCTGGTCGCCTTCGACGTCTGGCTCAGCCGAGCCGCCGAGGAGACACTGCACTCCGGACAGGCCCTGACCCTGTTCACCATCACCATCGCCGCCGCCGAGATCGGCATCGGCCTGGCGATCGTGCTCGCCGTCCACCGCAACCGCGGCACCTCGGACATCGACAAGCTCCGCGACACCGCCGAAGGCCACGAGCCCGACGGCCCCGACCACGACGCCCTCACCGCCGGGCAGGCCGAGAAGGCTGAGGCCACCGCGTGACCACGACCACCCTCGCCGTACTCGTCCCCCTCCTTCCCTTCCTCGGCGCCGCGGCCGGCCTGCTCCTCGGCCGCACGGCCCCCGGCTTCGTCCGCCCCCTCGCCGTCCTGCCGCCGCTCGCGTCGCTCGTGCTCGCCATCGTCGTCGCCGTGCGCCAGGGCGGCGGCCAGGCGATCAACTCCGCCACCGAACTCACGCCCACCGGCTCGGTGCCGATCGAACTCGCCCTGCACATCGACGGCTTCGCCGCCCTGGTCGCCGTGCTCGTCGGCGTCGTCGCCACCTGCGTGCAGATCTACTCGACCGGCTACCTGCGCGACGACCCGCGCTATCCCTCCTACGCCGCGCTCGTCTCCCTGTTCACCTCCGCGATGCTGCTCGTCGTCTACTCCGGCGACCTGATGGTGCTGCTGGTCGGCTGGGAGATCATGGGCATCTGCTCGTACTTCCTGGTCGGCCACTACTGGGAGACCCCGGAGGCTCGCGCCGCCTCCATCAAGGCCTTCCTGGTGACCAAGCTCGGCGACGTCCCCTTCCTCATCGGCCTGTTCGCGCTGGCCACCGACGCCGGGTCCTTCCGCATCACCACGATCCTCGACACCGTCGCGGACGGCGGACTCGACAACCCGACCCTGGTCGCCCTGCTGCTGCTCGCGGGCGTGGCCGGCAAGTCGGCGCAGTTCCCGCTGCACACCTGGCTCCCCGACGCGATGGCGGGCCCGACGCCCGTCTCCGCGCTGATCCACGCCGCGACGATGGTCGCCGCCGGTGTCTACTTCGTCGCCCGTCTCCTCCCGGTGTTCGAGGCCTCCCAGGCCGCGATGATCGTCCTCGCCGCGATGGCCGCGATCACGATGATCGGCTCCGGTCTCGCCGCGCTCGCCCAGGACGACATCAAGCGCGTCCTCGCCTACTCGACGATCGGTCAGCTCGGCTACATGACCGGCGCCCTGGCCGTCGCCGACCGCGGTGCCGCCGTCTTCCACCTCCTGTCGCACGGCGCCTTCAAGGCGCTGCTGTTCCTCGCCGCCGGCGTGATCATCCACGCCTCCGGCACCAACTCGCTGGCCGCCATGTCCCGCATGAGCCACCTGCGCGACCGCGTCCCGGACGCCTTCTGGACGATGACCGTGGCGCTCCTCGCGCTCGCCGCGATCCCGCCGTTCAGCGGCTTCTTCTCCAAGGAGTCCGTCCTCGGCGCCGCCGAGCACGTCGTCACCGGCCACACCGAGCACGCGCCCGCCGCCACGGGCTGGCTCGTCCTCGTCTCCGGCCTGGTCACGGCCCTGCTCACCGCCGCGTACGCGATGCGCCTGTGGCTGCTGGCGTTCAACGGCCGCGGTGCCGAGGCCCCCGACCACGGCAGGCAGCCGCTGACGATGACCGTCGTGCTGTGGGTGCTCGCCGTGCCGTCCCTCGCCGTCGGCGCGTTCGCCTACCGCGTGCTGCCCGACTGGTTCGACGGCCGCGACCTCACCCCGACCCTCACCACCTCCGTCCTCGGCACGGGTGTGGCTCTCGTCGGCGGCATCGTCACGTACGCGGCCTGGCGGCACACCACCTCGGTCGCGGCCCGCTTCCCGCTGGGCGCGGTCGCCGCCCACCCGGAGGGCGACGCCGGACTCGTCGAGGCCGAGGCCATCGCCAGCCACGCGCCCGTGTACGGGGGAGTGGCCTACGCACCGGACCCGGCGGACCCCGGGCGGCTGCTGCTCGGCCCCCTGCACCGGCACGCGGCCGTCGGCTTCCACCTCGACGTCGTCTACCAGGCGCTGTTCGTCCGCCCGGTCCAGGCCGGCGCGAGTCTCGTCAGGTTCCTGGACCGCGAGGTCGTCGACACCTACGTACGCGGCGCGGGCGCCCTACCCCGCTGGCTCGGCATCGCCGTACGGCGCGCCCAGACCGGCAATGTGCAGACCTATGTGAGCGCGCTGCTCGCCGGCACCGTCGTCCTCGCGGTCGCCGCCGTCCTCGTCGCCACGGGAGCGTGAGCAGGCGTGATCGATATCAACGAGTCCGTGATGCAGTTCCTTCTGGCGTTCGTCGTCGTCGGCCCGCTTCTGGGCGCGGCCGCCGCTCTCCTGCCCGCCCCGCCCGGGCTGAAGGGGAAGTCGCCCGAGCAGGCCGTGCTCCGGCACGGGGTCACCGTCACCGGCGCGGTCCTCATCGCGGCGATCGTCCTGGCGCTCGGCTTCGACCACGACCAGCCGTCGAAGATGCAGGCCAGCACGGACATCGGCTGGATCCCCGCACTCGACGTACGTATCCACCTCGGCGTCGACGGCATTTCCCTCCCCCTCGTGGTCCTGACCGCGCTGCTGACCTTCCTCTGCGCGCTCTACTCCTACTTCAAGATGCCCGCGGGCCCGACCCCGAAGGCATTCGTCGCACTCGTGCTCGTCCTGGAGTCCGGCACCCTCGCCACCTTCGCCGTCCTCGACCTGCTCCTGTTCTTCCTCGCCTTCGAGATGGTCCTCGTCCCGATGTACTTCCTCATCGCCCGCTGGGGCGGCGAGGGCAGGACCGCGGCCGCCTGGAAGTTCATCCTCTACACGCTGCTCGGCTCCGTGGTCATGCTGCTCGGCCTGCTCCTGATCGGAATCAAGGCGGGCACATTCGACATGGTGGCACTCGCCACTGACAACGGCCGGTCGCTGACCACATCCGTGCAGGTCATCGCCGTTCTGTCGATCGGGATCGGGCTCGCCGTCAAGACCCCGATGTGGCCGCTGCACAGCTGGCTGCCCGACGCCCACACCGCCGCCCCGACCGTCGGCTCGGTCCTGCTGGCCGGCGTACTGCTGAAGATGGGTACGTACGGGTTCGTCCGCATTCTGCTGCCGATCACCCCGGACGGCTTCGCCGACTTCGCGCCCTATCTCGCCGCCTTCGCGGTCGTCGGGATCATCTACGGATCGCTGGCCTGCCTCGCCCTCGCCAAGCAGGGCGCGAAGGGCGATCTGAAGCGCCTCATCGCCTACTCCTCCGTCGGCCACATGGGCTTCGTCCTGCTCGGCATCGCCACGATGACCCCGACCGGCGTGAACGGCGCCCTGTTCGCCAACATCGCCCACGGCCTCATCACCGGCCTGCTGTTCTTCCTGGTCGGAGCCCTCAAGGACCGTACGGGCACCACCGACCTCGACGCCCTTGCCGAGCAGACCGGCGCCGCGCTGTACGGCAAGGCCCCGCGCCTCGGCGGCCTGCTCGCCTTCGCCGCGGTCGCCTCGCTCGGGCTGCCCGGACTCGCCGGGTTCTGGGGCGAGATGCTCGCGCTGTTCGGCGCGTTCGAGCCCGCCCCCGAACTCAGCCGCCCGGCCTTCCTCACCTTCATGGCGATCGGCGCCTTCGGCACCCTGCTCACCGCCGCGTACCTGCTCGTCGTGGTCCGCCGCGTCTGCATGGGCGCCGCGCCGCAGGACGCCCCGAAGCTCGCCGACGTCCAGAGCTACGAGTTCGCGGCCTGGACCCCGCTCGTCGCCCTCACCGTCGTCGCCGGACTGTGGCCGAAGACCCTTCTCGGCCTGACCGACCCGGCCGTGCAGCAGCTCCTCTCAGGAGGCACCCGATGAGCTCCCTGGCCCAGCCACTGGCCGCGAACCTCGTCCAGTCCGTCGACTGGCTCGCGATCGCGCCGCCCACCCTCGCGGCGGTCGTCGCACTCGTGGTGCTCGTCGCCGACCTGTTCATGGCGGAGAACAAGAAGGCGCTGCTCGGCTGGACGTCCGTGGCGGGCCTCGCCGCCTCCGCGCTTCTGCTGCTGCCCCTCCTGGAGGGCGACCGCTCCACCTTCTGCCTGGCCGGCGACGCCGAACTGTGCAGCTACACCGCCGACCGCTTCACCGTCGTCATCCAGTTCCTGGTCCTCGGCGGCGCTCTTCTCGCGGCCCTGCTGTCGGTCACGGCACTGAAGGACGCCAACAAGGGCCTCCCCGAAGGGGAGTTCTGGTTCCTGCTGCTCTCCTCCGCCGCCGGAGCCGCCCTGCTGCCCGCCTCCCGGGACCTCGCGACCCTCATCGTCGCCCTGGAAGTCGCCTCACTGCCCGCCTTCGCCCTTGTCGGCCTGCGCCACGGCGACCGCAAGTCCTCCGAAGCGGCACTGAAGTTCTTCCTGTCCTCGGTCACCGCGACCGCGGTCAGCCTCATGGGCATCAGCTTCGTGTACGCCTCCACGGGCACCCTCTACCTGACGCAGATCGCCGACCGCGTCCAGAACGTCGACGGCCAACTGGAGACCCTCACGCAGACCGGAGTCGTCCTCACCCTGGTCGGCTTCGCCTTCAAGACGGCGGCCGTGCCCTTCCACTTCTGGGTGCCGGACACCTACGTAGGGGCGCCGCTGCCGATCGCCGCCTACCTGTCGGTCGTCGGCAAGGCGGTCGGCTTCACCGGCCTGATCCTCATCACCGTCATCGCCCTGCCGTCGTACGCCGACGTATGGGGCCCAGCCCTCGCGGCGCTCGCCGCGCTCACCATGACCGTCGGCAACGTCGGCGCCCTGCGACAGCAGGCCACGCGCGCGTACAGCGCGGTACGCCTGCTCGCCTGGTCCTCCGTCGGACAGGCCGGCTACCTCCTGGTGCCGATCGCCGCCGCCGCGTACTCCGACGACGCAGAGCGCTCCATCGGCTCCACCGTCGCCTACGCCCTCATGTACGCCGCCGTGAACCTCGGCGCCTTCGCGGTGGCCGCACTCGTCGGCCGCACGAAGACCCTCAACCGCATCAGCGACTACCGCGGCCTGTACGCGCGCAACCCGATCTCCGCCCTGATCCTGGCGTTCTTCCTGCTGTGCCTCGCCGGACTGCCGCCGGGCATCATCGGCCTCTTCGCCAAGGTCACCGTCTTCTCGGCCGCCGTCGACGCGGGGCTCGGCTGGCTCGCCGTGGTCATGGCCTTCAACGTCGTCATCGCGCTGTTCTACTACCTCCAGTGGACGGCACTGCTGTTCCGCGCCCCCGAGGGCGAGCCCGTCCGGTACCTCGCCCCCGCGCCGGTCACGGCCGCGATGGCGCTCACCGGGGTCGTCGGCATCGCCCTTTCCGGAGCGCCCCAGCTGATCCTGCGGTTCACCGACACCGGGCTCTTCTGAACCCTGGGGCGGAGCCCCGGGGAGCGTTCCGTACGCGCGCGTGGAACAACCCGCCCTCCACGCGCGCGGGCGCGTTCACCCGTCCGGCCCACGCCCGCCGCCGCACGGGCAAGGGAACCCGGGGCCTTCGCCTGGCGTTGACCAGTACAGAAGGGTCCACTGGACGTGACATCACGGCACCAGTGGCATCGGAGATCGACCAGCAAAGGGTTCCCCTGCCGCACCACTTGGAGGGCGTACCGTGCACCGCCGGCACAACGGGCTCAGGACCGCAGTCCTCCTCGGGGGACTGTCCGCAATCATCATCGTCATCGGCAGCTTCTTCGGCCGCATGGGGCTCGTCATCGCGGTGGTCATCGCGCTGGGCACGAACGCCTACGCGTACTGGAACAGCGACAAACTGGCGCTACGCGCGATGCGCGCCCGCCCGGTCAGCGAGTTCGAGGCTCCCGGGCTGTACCGCATGGTCCGCGACCTCTCCACCCAGGCCCGCCAGCCGATGCCGCGCCTGTACATCTCACCGACGGAGGCCCCGAACGCGTTCGCGACGGGCCGCAACCCGCGCAACGCCGCCGTGTGCTGCACCGAGGGAATCCTGCGCATCCTCGACGAGCGGGAACTGCGCGGTGTCATCGGCCACGAGTTGAGCCACGTCTACAACCGCGACATCCTGATCTCATCGGTCGCCGGGGCACTCGCGTCGGTGATCATGTTCCTGGTCAATTTCGCGTGGCTGATCCCGATCGGCCGCTCCGATGACGACGACGGCCCCGGCATCCTCGGCCTGCTGCTGATCATGATCCTCGGGCCGCTCGCCGCCTCGCTCATCCAGCTGGCGATCAGCCGCTCCCGGGAGTACGAGGCCGACGCGTCCGGCGCCCAGCTCACCGGCGACCCCCTCGCCCTCGCCAGCGCGCTGCGCAAGCTCGACGCCGGCACGAAGCAGCTTCCGCTGCCGCCCGAGCCGCGTATCGAGACCGCCAGTCACATGATGATCGCCAACCCGTTCCGCCCAGGTCAGGGGTTCTCCAAGATGTTCTCCACCCACCCGCCCATGGCGGACCGTATCGCCCGTCTCGAGAGGATGGCTGGTCCTCGGTGAATACCATCCTGAACGTCATCTGGCTCGTCCTGAGCGGCTTCTGGCTGTTCCTCGGCTACCTGGCCGCCGGCCTGCTGCTGTGCATCACCATCATCGGCATCCCCTTCGGCATCGCCGCCTTCCGCATCGGCGTCTACGCCCTGTGGCCCTTCGGGTACACGACGATCGAGCGTCACGACGCCGGAGCCCCCTCCTGCGTCGGCAACGTCCTGTGGCTGGTCCTTGCGGGCTGGTGGCTCGCCCTGGGCCACATCGTCACCGGCCTGCTGCTGTGCGTCACGATCATCGGCATCCCGTTCGGCATCGCCAACTTCAAGCTGATCCCGGTGTCGCTGTTCCCGCTGGGCCGCGAAATCGTCCCGACCGACAGGCCGTTCGCTTCGGGTTGGTAGGACGAGCGGCCGAGCCAGTCGACGGGGCCGTGCAGGCCGAGCGCGACGACCGTGCAGCCCGAGCGGGACGACCGGGCGGGACGACCGCGACGACGGGCGAGGAGCCGCGCCGGACGTACGTGACAGCCGAGGGTTTTCCACAACCCGTCGGTTGTCCACAGGCCGGCTCCGATGTCAGTGGCGGCTTGCATCATGAACGCATGACCGAGAACGAGCAGTTGCTGACGAGGGTGGCGGACAAGGCCCGCAACACCCGACCGTGGGGCTGGACTTCGCTGCCCGAGCCCGTGGACGCGGCCACCATGGCCCGTGCCGAGGCCGCCCTCGGCTTCCGCCTGCCGCCGCTGCTCGCCGACCTCTACCTTCGGATAGGAGACGGCGGATTCGGCCCGGAGTACGGCCTGTTGCCCCTGCTCGACAGCCCTCCGGCCGGCGAGCCCGCCGCCGTCACGCAGTACCTCGCCAACCGCGAGCACGCCCGCAAGGACCCGGACTGGCCCTGGCCCGAGGGCGTCCTGCCGATATCCCACTGGGGCTGCGCGATGTACGCCTGCGTCGACTGCCGCGGCCCCGAGCCCACCGTCCTGCTCTTCGAACCGAATGCCGACGACGCGGACCACGCCTGGTACGTGGACGCCCCGAGCCTCGCCCACTGGCTGCGCGCCTGGATCGACGGCACGGGCTGGTACGAGGAGATGAACGAGGAGCTTGAGATGACCCCTTGGGCCGACTTCCGCATACGCACGACGGCGACACCGGAGCCCTGACCGGCCCCGCTCCGCGATTTGCTCCCACCTGCAACTCGGTGCGCTCCCGGCCATCCTTTCGCCGCGACGCCCCGTCGGCCGTCGGCCAGCGCCCGCGCGCGCCCGCATACGCACGGCGGCGACACCCACGCCCTGACCGCCACGCCCCGCGACTCGCTCTCGGCGCGACCGCATCGCCATGCCGCCGGCTAGCGCCCCCGCGCCCCCGCCCGACCCGCCACCCACCGCCGTACGCCATACGCGGCCACGCCCACGGCCAGCACCCCTGCACCGACGGCCACGGAGACCCCCGGAAGGGAGAAGGCCAGCACCACACAGCCGAGGAGCCCCACCGCGGGGACGACGTGTGCGGCCGGCGCGGAGCCGAGAGTCCAGGCCGACGCGTTGGCCACCGCGTAGTACGCCAGCACTCCGAAGGAGGAGAACCCGATCGCGCCCCGCACGTCCACCGTGGCGGCCAGGACCGCAACCACCGCGCCCACGGCCAGTTCGGCCCGGTGGGGGACCTGGAACCGCGGATGCACGACCGCCAGGACGCCCGGCAGATGCCGGTCACGGGCCATCGCCAGCGTCGTCCGTGAGACGCCCAGGATCAGGGCGAGCAGCGAGCCGAGCGCGGCGACGGCGGCACCCACCCGTACCACCGGCGCAAGCCCCGGCACCCCGGCCGCCCGAACCGCGTCGGCCAGCGGCGCGCTCGCCTGTCCGAGGCCCTCCGACCCCAGCACAGAGAGGACAGCCACCGACACACACGCGTACACCACCAGCGCGATGCCCAGGGCCAGCGGAATCGCCCGGGGGATGGTCCGCGCGGGGTCCCGTACCTCCTCGCCCAGGGTCGCGATCCGCGCGTACCCGGCGAAGGCGAAGAACAGCAGTCCCGCTGCCTGAAGCACCCCGCCGACGCCCTCCGAGGTCCCGATGTCCAGGCGCCCGGCATCGGACTGCCCGGACCCCAGACACACGACCACCACACAGGCGAGGACAGCGAGGACCACCGCCACGATCGCCCTGGTCAGCCAGGCGGACTTCTGGACGCCGCCGTAGTTCACCGCGGTCAGCGCCACCACGGCCGCGACCGCCGCCGCGTGCGCCTGCTCCGGCCAGACGTAGGCGCCCACGGTGAGTGCCATCGCCGCACAGGAGGCCGTCTTGCCGACCACGAACGACCAGCCCGCGAGATACCCCCAGAACGGCCCGAGCCGCTCCCGCCCGTACACGTACGTTCCGCCCGAGGCGGGATACAGGGCGGCCAGCCGCGCCGACGACGTGGCGTTGCAGTAGGCGACCACGGCCGCGACCGCCAGTCCGAGCAGCAGTCCGGTACCGGCCGCGCGTGCTGCGGGCGCCAGCGCGGCGAAGATCCCTGCCCCGATCATCGAGCCGAGCCCGATCATCACGGCGTCCCCGACGCCCAGGGTGCGCCGCAGCTCGGGGGAGGCGGAGCCGGACTGTGTCATGGCCGGAACCCTACTGATCGCTGCAACCGAGGGGTGCTCCCGTGACGTCCTGCTCATCAACAGAGCACGAACAAGCGCGCCCGAGATCACAGTGCCGGAAAAGTGCAGGCACAGCGCGGAGGGGCAGGTTCAAGGCATGACGATCATCAGCTGGATCATTCTGGGGCTGTTGGCCGGGGCCATCGCCAAGTTCCTGCTGCCGGGCCGCGACCCGGGCGGCTTCATCGGCACGACGCTCATCGGCGTCGCGGGCGCGTTCATCGGCGGCTGGATCTCGTCCCGCTGGCTGGACCACCCGATCACCAAGGACTTCTACGACGGCGCGACATGGGCCTCGGCGATCGGCGGTTCCCTCGTGCTCCTGATCGCCTACCGCATCCTGTTCGGCCATTCCCGCAGCTGACCGGGGTCAGCCGCAGAGCGACACCTCCGCACCGCAGCCAGCAGGCGAGAAAGGGTGGGCACCCACAGCGGAGTGCCCACCCTTTCTCGTAACCCTGGGGGTCGCTTACCGGTAGTTCACGAACTGGAGCGCGAAGTCGAAGTCCTTGCCCTTCAGCAGGGCGATGATGGCCTGGAGGTCGTCCCGGCTCTTGGAGCTGACGCGCAGTTCGTCGCCCTGGACCTGGGCCTTCACGCCCTTGGGGCCCTCGTCACGGATGATCTTCGCCACCTTCTTCGCGTTCTCCTGGGAGATGCCCTCCTCGATCGACGCGAAGATCTTGTACTCCTTGCCCGAGAGCTGGGGCTCGCCCGCGTCCAGGGCCTTCAGGGAGATGCCTCGCTTGATCAGCTTGGACTGGAAGACGTCGAGGACGGCGTTCACCCGGTCCTCGGAGTTCGCCTCCATCAGGATCTTCTCCCCGGACCACGAGATCGAGGCACCCACGCCCTTGAAGTCGTAGCGCTGGGAGATCTCCTTGGCGGCCTGGTTGAGGGCGTTGTCGACCTCCTGCCGCTCGACCTTCGAGACGATGTCGAAACTGGAGTCGGCCATGTCCTGTGGCTCCTTGTATCGGGGTGCGTGTGGGGTGCGATTCGGCGGGCGTGGGGGTGGCCGCCGAGCCCGGGGCAGGCCCCGGACCGCATCCGGACAAGCCTAGCCACCCCACGTCCCCCGGGAGGCGATCAATCGGGTGGCGAAGCACCCCTCCGCATCGGGTATTGTTTACGTCGTTGCCAGGGAGAACCGCCGACAGAGCGGCTCGAGCGGCAGCAAACCCCGGCGGTGTGCCCGAGCGGCCAAAGGGAGCAGACTGTAAATCTGCCGGCTCAGCCTTCCCAGGTTCGAATCCTGGCGCCGCCACACTGGGGAAACCCCTCCGATCTACGGAAGCGTAGAGCGGAGGGGTTTTCGCGTTCCCGGGATGCGCCCGGGGCACACTGATCCCATGAGCACGCGTCGCAGAAGTTGCCCCGAGTGCCGGCGGGACATCGCCGTCGTCGCCGGCCGGTTCGCACGGCACGACCCGCCGGGCGCGCGGGAGCACGGCGAGCTCGTGTCGTGCCCCGGATCACGGCGACAGGCGGAACTCGGTGCGGCGCAGCCCGCGTTGGACGGGTACGCCGTGCCCGACTTCCCCGGCCAGCTTCCGCTCTTCTGAACCCCGGGTTCGCCCGGCCGTGAACTCCCGCGCCGAGCAGCCCAGTAGCCCACCAGCCGAGTAGCCCAGCAGCCAAGCAGGCCGTTCCGCTTAGCCTCACGGCCCAGCCGCCGGACCCTGTTTCAGATGCCGCCGGAGCCGCCTCGGGCCCCGGCGGCGTCCATCCTCAGTTCCCCGCCACCGACTTCACCGCCACCGACACCGGGGCCGAGCCGCTGATGAGTTCGAGTGTCAGGCCGTGCGTGGCCGGGGTGTCGAGCAACTCCGCGAGTACGGCGGCCACGTCGTCGCGCGGGATCGGGCCGCGACCGGTGTGGGCCTCAAGGCGCACCTGGCCGTTCCCGGCGTCGTTCGTCAGCATTCCGGGGCGCAGGATCGTCCAGTCCAGTCCGTCCAGGCCGCGGACGTACTCGTCGGCGGCGCCTTTGGCGCGCAGATAAACGTCGAAGATCTCGTCGCCCTTGTGCTGCGGGTCCGCGCCCATCGACGACACGACCAGGAAGCGCCGTACGCCCGCCCGGACCGCCGCGTCCGCGAACAGGACGGCCGCGCCCTTGTCCACCGTGTCCTTGCGGTCCGTTCCGCTGCCCGGGCCCGCGCCGGCCGCGAAGACCGCCGCGTCCGCGCCCTGGAGATGGGAGGTCACCTCCTCGACCGAGGCCGACTCCAGGTCCAGCACGACGGGTTCGGCACCGGCCTCCCGCAGATCGGCGCTCTGTTCGGCCTTGCGGATGATTCCCGCGACCTCGTCTCCGCGCGCGGCGAGCAGCTTCTCCAGCCGCAGCGCGATCTGACCATGACCACCAGCGATGACAATGCGCATGATTCCGACCGTACGCCCGGACAGCCGCATCCGCCGCACGACTTCAGCCACGCCCCAGTGCCTTGGGAGCGTGCGCCTCCCATACGGGCGTCAGGGGCGCGGATCATCGGCGCATGCGCGCGGTCGCGCACCCGTCCGTGCGCCTCTCAAGTCCGGCCTGCATCGCCTTACGCCAAGTCCGGCCCGCACGGCCTCACGCCAAGCTCGCCCGCATCGCCTCACGCCAAGCCCGCCCGCACCGCCCAACGCCAAGTCCCGCCCGCACCGCCTCACGACAGCTCCCCCCGGCCCTGCCGCGGCAGCCCCAACTCCGCGGCCACCGCCGAGTTGCAGTACTCCCGCACCGCGCTCGTCCGCGCCACCACCCGCCCGCGGTGCACCACGATGCGGCTGTACGCCAGCGACAGCGCGCCCGACAGCCGGTCCCCGCGGACCGCCAGCAGTTCGGCCGGGAAGCCCGCCTCCACCCGCACCTCGGGCAGACCCAGCGCCGCCCGCGCCGAGGCGCTGACACACTCGTAAGCGTCCTCGGGGCGCAGTCCGTGGCGGGAGGCCAGCAGGTAAGCGGCCTCCAGCGGGTCCCCGCGGCCGACCGGGTTCGACACGTCCCGCAGGGCACCGCTCCCGGCGGCGACGCGCACGCCGGCGGAGCGCAGCAGTCGTACGGGCGCCGTCGCCCGTCGCTCCACGCCCCCGCAGCCGCCCTGCGGCAGGCACACGACCGTCACACCTGCCGCGGCGAGCTGGTCCGCGGCGCGGGAGGCCACCTGGGCCGGCAGTCGCCCCAGGCCGCCGCACGGGCCGAGCGTCACACCGGGGCGCAGACCGCCGGCCATCGCGGCGACGCGGGACAGCCGCGCCGGGTCGGTGGCGTCGGTGTGCAGGTCGACGGGGCAGCCGTGCTCGGAGGCGATCTCCAGGACGGCCTCCACATAGCCCATCGGATCCGGGTCCAGGTCGGGACAGCCGCCGACCACCGACGCGCCCATCTTCACGGCGTCCCGCAGCATCGCGAGCCCGTCGGCGCCGGCGACGCCGGTCAGCAGCCGGGGCATCGCCACGGTCGTCAGCTCGGTGAGTCCGCGCAGCGAACGCCGTGCCTGGAGTACGGCGGCAAGCGCGTTCAGTTCCTGGATCTCGTCCACGCGCACATGTGCCCGCAGCACGGTCGCCCCGTGCCCGAGCTGGAGCAGGGCGGCCTCGGTGGCCCGTCGCTGCACGTCATGGGGGTCGTAGGAGACCGGTCCGCCCTCGTCGGCGGAGAGCGCGGTGTCGCCGTGGGCGTGCGGTTCGGCCGGGGCCGGCAGGAGCAGATAGCCGCCGAGGTCCACGCGCGTCCCGCACGCGCGTGTGCCGCCCGCCAGGCTGCCGGCCGTGCCGACCGCCTCGATGCGTCCGCCGTCCAGCCGTACGTCCACGGTCCGGCCGTCGGTGAGCCGCGCCCCGCACAGCAGCAGGGCACCCGGGTCGGCCGGTCCGGACGAGCCCGACGAGGAGGACGAATGGGGCGGCTGGGGGTGGCTGTCGGGCATCGCACTCCAGAGGCAAGATCACGCAGAGTGAGTCGAGCCTAGGGTGACGAGGAGACGGCGGAGCGCAGGAGCGCAATAGTCGTACCGGTGTGGTCCGCCGAACGGGAGCGTGTCCGCGGTACCGCGGTGGCCTGCGAGGTGTCCGCGCGGGTCCGCCGATCGGCCGCAGAGCCGGGCCGCGAAACGGATTTGGGTGAACGGCGGCTGAGCGTGTAATGTCTTCATCGCTCGCCCCAATAGCTCAGTCGGTAGAGCGTCTCCATGGTAAGGAGAAGGTCTACGGTTCGATTCCGTATTGGGGCTCTGGTGTGAGAGGTTCCCGTCGCGAGGCGGGAACGGATCACATCAAAGCGGTGTAGCTCAGTCGGTAGAGCAAGCGGCTCATAATCGCTGTGTCACCGGTTCAAGTCCGGTCACCGCTACTGACAGTAGCCGATTGCGGGGTCGGTCCTTCGATCGGCTACTCTTTCTTGCGTTAAATCAATCCCATCCGTTCGTCAAGGAGCACTCACGTGGCTGCCACCGACGTCCGCCCGAAGATCACGCTGGCCTGCGTGGAGTGCAAGGAGCGGAACTACATCACCAAGAAGAACCGGCGTAACAACCCGGACCGTCTTGAGATGAAGAAGCACTGCCCGCGTTGCAACGCGCACACCGCGCACCGCGAAACGCGATAAATCAGGCTCGTACGCGAGGCCGCCCCCCGACAGTGGGGGCGGCCTCGCGTCGTTTCTGGCCCGGTTACCGGTCGGTTCCGGCCGGTCCAGACGCATCAGCCCGGCGTATTAGCCCGGCGCATCAGTCAGGCGAACCAGCAGGTCAACCGCAGCAGACAGCAGGAGGTACCGGGCCATGGCGCTCGACCAGTCCTTCGTGGGGCGGAGCTACCCGCCCACCGAGCCCTATGAGGTGGGCCGGGAGAAGATCCGCGAGTTCGCGGAGGCCGTGGGGGACGCCAACCCGGCGTACACCGACCCGGAGGCCGCCAAGGCGCTCGGTCACCCGGATGTGATCGCCCCGCCGACCTTTGTCTTCTCGATCACCTTCAAGGCGGCCGGACAGGTCGTCGAGGACCCTCAGCTGGGCCTGGACTACAGCCGGGTCGTGCACGGTGACCAGAAGTTCGCGTACACCCGGCCGGTGCGCGCCGGAGACCGGCTGTCCGTCACCTCGACCATCGAGGCTGTGAAGTCCATGGCGGGCAACGAGATCGTGGACATCCGCGGCGAGGTCCACGATGAGGCCGGCGAGCACGTCGTGACCGCCTGGACGAAGCTCGTGGCCCGTGGGGCGGACGCCGAAGAAGGGCAGGGCTGAGCGTCATGACCGCGAAGATTGCGTACGGTGACGTCGAGGTCGGCACCGAGCTGCCCGCCCAGAACTTCCCCGTGACCCGTGCCACGCTCGTCCAGTACGCGGGCGCCTCCGGGGACTTCAACCCGATCCACTGGAACGAGAAGTTCGCCAAGGAGGTCGGGCTGCCGGACGTCATCGCGCACGGCATGTTCACCATGGCCGAGGCGATCCGTGTGGTCACCGACTGGACCGGCGACCCGGCGGCGGTCGTCGAGTACGGCGTCCGCTTCACCAAGCCGGTCGTCGTGCCGAACGACGACCAGGGCGCCACGATCGAGGTCAGCGGCAAGGTCGCTGCCCTGCTCGACGACAACAAGGTCCGCGTGGACCTGACCGTCGTCTTCGAGGGGCGCAAGGTGCTCGGCATGTCCCGGGCGGTCGTACAGCTCGCGTGAACGGCACGCGCGTGCCGTGAGGTAAGGGGCGTTCTCCATGGTGGGGCGCCCCTTACACATTCCTGGAGGCCCGCCCTTTGCCTAGTTAGTGATTGAGTACTAACTTAGTCTCCATGGTCAGGATGAGTGCAGAGGAGAGGCGCGAGAGTGTCGTCCGTGCGGCGATGACCGAGTTCGCCCGCGGCGGCTACCACGGCACGTCCACGGAGGCGATCGCCAAGCGGGTCGGTGTATCGCAGCCGTATCTCTTCCGGCTCTTCCCGGGCAAGAAGGCGATCTTCCTCGCGGCGGCCGAACGCTGCGTGGAGGACACCATCCGGATGTTCGAGGACGCCGCCGAAGGGGTGGAGGGCGAAGAGGCCCTGCACGCCATGGGTGACGCCTACCGGAGGGTCGTCTCGGAAGAGCCCGAGCGGCTGATGATGCAGATGCAGATGTACCTCGCCGTCGCGGCCGCCGAGCAGGAGGGCGACCACGAGTTCGGCGAGGCGGTGCGGGCCGGCTGGACCCGGCTGTGGGACACCGTCCATCTGCCGCTGGGGGCCGACGTCGGCGAGACGACGACCTTCATGGCGTACGGGATGCTCATCAACTGCCTGGTGGCCATGGGTTTTCCGCCGGATCACCGGGTCTGGGCGGGGATGGACCCGGCGGGGCGGGACGAGGAGCGGGAGTAGGAGCGGGGTGGCGAGGGTCACCCTGTCTTTTTATCGCCGCCAAAGTTAGTGATCGATAACTATCCATGTAAGCGGAACGCATCACCCCAGGGGGAGCGATGTCACACCACACCGATCAGAACGCGCGGGCAGCCCGCCCGGGCGGGGCCGTATGGGCCCTCGTCATCACCAGCGTCGCCGGGTTCATGGCCGCGCTCGACAACCTCGTCGTCACCACCGCACTGCCCTCCATCCGTGAGGACCTGGGCGGAGGGCTGCACGACCTGGAGTGGACGGTGAGTGCGTACACACTCACCTTCGCCGTCCTGCTGATGTTCGGCGCGGCCCTCGGTGACCGCTTCGGCCGCCGCAGGCTCTTCCTCGTCGGTATCTCGATCTTCACCGTCGCGTCCGCCGCCGCGGCCCTCGCGCCCGGCATCGACTCCCTGATCGCCGCCCGCGCGGTGCAGGGCGCAGGTGCGGCGATCATGATGCCGCTGACGCTGACCCTGCTGACGGCAGCCGTGCCGGCGGCCAAGCGCGGGATGGCGTACGGCATCTGGGGTGCCGTCAACGGGCTCGCGATCGCGTCCGGGCCGCTCATCGGCGGCAGCCTCACCGAGCACATCTCCTGGCAGTGGATCTTCTGGCTGAACGTTCCGCTGGGCATCGCCCTGCTGCCGCTCGCCCGCCTGCGCCTCGCCGAGTCGCACGGCACCGGCGCCCGGCTCGACATCCCCGGCACCCTGCTCGCCAGCGGCGGCCTCTTCGGGATCGTGTACGGCCTGGTACGCGGCCCCGCCGACGGCTGGACCGGACGTCTGGTGCTGACCGGCCTGTTCGCCGGGGGCGCGCTGCTCGTCGGATTCGTCATCTACAGCACCCGCGCCAAGAACCCGATGCTGCCGATGCGGCTGTTCCGCTCCCGGGCGTTCTCCGGGATCAACGCCGCGAGCATGCTGATGTTCCTCGGCATGTTCGGGTCGATCTTCCTGCTCAGCCAGTACATGCAGGGCGTGCTCGGCTACTCGCCGACCGAGGCGGGCCTGCGAATGCTGCCGTGGACCGGCATGCCGATGCTGGTCGCGCCGATCGCCGGCATCCTCGCCGACCGCATCGGCGGCCGACCCGTCGTCGCCACCGGCCTCTTCCTCCAGGCCGCGGGGCTCGCGTACATGGCCTCCGTGGTCACCGTCGACGTCTCCTACGCCGCCCAGCTGCCCGGCCTGATCATCAGCGGCGTCGGCATGGCCCTGTTCTTCGCCCCGGCCTCCCACCTGGTCATGTCCAGCGTCCGCGCCTCCGAACAGGGCATCGCGTCCGGCGCCAACAACGCACTGCGCGAGGTCGGCGGCGCGCTCGGCATCGCCGTCATGGCGTCGATCTTCTCCGCGCAGGGCGGCTACGAGACCGGCCAGAGCTTCGTCGACGGTCTGCGGCCCGCCCTGGTCACCGGCGCCGGCGTCGTCGCCCTCGCCGGCGTCGCGGCCCTGATCATCCCGTCGCGACGGCGGGCCGAGGTGGCAGGGAACCCGGCCGAGCAGGCCCCGGAGCGGGTGCTGGAGACGGCCGCCGGCTGATCCAGCCCGCCCTGGCTCCACTTCATCGACGGCACCGAATACGGACCACGAGGACACGAGGACACGAGGAGCAGTCATGCCCACCCTTCCCTGGACCGTTCCGAACCCCGCACCGCCCGGCAGCGAGGCGCACGTCTTCGCCTCCCGCTTCGAGACCCGCACCCTCTGGGGAGCGTTCCGCTTCCTCGCCCGCACGCCGGGCGTGTGGTGGCAGGTGAGCCGGGCGCCCGGCGCGTACGGCGCCTCCCTGAAGGCCGAGCCCTTCAAGCGGACCTTCTGGACGCTGTCCGCCTGGGAATCGCCCGCGGCGCTGAAGAACTTCGCCCGCTCCGGCACGCACGCCCCCACCTCACGCGGGCTGGCGGCGCAGATGCGGGACGCGAAGTTCGCCACCTGGCAGGTGCCCGGGGACGATCTCCCGCTCGACTGGACGGAGGCGTTCCGGCGGCTGACGTGAACGGCACGCGCGCGTGGAGCGCGCATCGGCCCCGGCACTCCACAGGGGTGCCGGGGCTGTCGGTGCCGTCTCGTAGTCTTGAGCGCGTGCAGGAACTCCACGACGCCCCCCTCGCCCCCTTCACCACCTTCCGGCTGGGCGGCCCCGCCACCCGTCTGGTCACCGCCACCTCCGACGCCGAGGTGATCGACGTCGTGCGCGAGGCCGACGCCGCCGGGACCCCGCTGCTGCTCATCGGCGGCGGATCGAACCTGGTCATCGGCGACAAGGGCTTCGCGGGCACCGCACTCGTCATCGCCACCAAGGGCTTCGAGCTGGACGGCACCACGCTCGAACTGGCCGCCGGCGAGGTGTGGACCGAAGCCGTCGCCCGCACTGTCGAGGCAGGGCTCGCCGGGGTCGAGTGCCTCGCCGGAATCCCCGGCTCCGCGGGCGCCACGCCGATCCAGAACGTCGGCGCCTACGGCCAGGAGGTCTCCTCGACGATCACCGAGGTGATCGCGTACGACCGCCGGGCCGGCGAGACGGTCGTCATCCCGAACGCCGACTGTGCCTTCTCCTACCGCCACAGCCGCTTCAAGGCCGACCCCGAGCGCTACGTCGTCCTGCGCGTCCGCTTCCGGCTGGAGGACGCCGACGGGCTCTCCGCCCCCGTGAAGTACGCCGAGACCGCGCGCGCCCTCGGCGTCGAGGTCGGCGACCGCGTGCCGCTGGCCGCCGCCCGCGAGACGGTGCTGAAGCTCCGTAGCGGCAAGGGCATGGTCCTGGACCCCGAGGACCACGACACCTGGTCGGCCGGATCGTTCTTCACCAACCCGATCCTCACCGCCGAGCAGTTCGCGGCGTTCCACGCACGCGTGCGCGAGCACCTCGGGGACGGCACCGAGCCGCCCGCCTATCCGGCGGGGGAGGGGCACACCAAGACCTCCGCGGCCTGGCTCATCGACAAGGCCGGCTTCACCAAGGGGTACGGCACGGGACCCGCCCGCATCTCCACCAAGCACACCCTCGCCCTCACCAACCGCGGTGAGGCGACCACCGAGGACCTCCTCGCGCTCGCCCGCGAGGTCGTCGCCGGCGTCCGCGAGACCTTCGGCATCACGCTGGTCAACGAGCCGGTGACGGTCGGCGTCAGCCTGTAGCGCGCACCCGCGCGGGGCTTCGGCGGCCGTGGGCGGCCTCAGTAGGCGACGCCCACGCCCTGCTTCACCGTGGCCTGGTCGTCGACCGCCGCCAGCATGGCGTGCGCCACATCGGCCCGCCCCAGGAAGCGGCCCCGGACCGGGAACCCGCCCACGACCTTCCGGTACGAGCCGGTGAGCGGCTTGTCCTGGAGGCGGGGCGGCCGCACCGACGTCCACTCCGTGGAGCTGCGGGCCAACTCGGCCTCCATCTCCCGCAGATCGGCGTAGATGTCCTTGAGGACCGCCGAGACGATGCCGCGCGCCGCCCGGTCGACGAAACCGTCGCCCTCCGCCTCGGGGCCGACCGGCGCCGCGCTCACCACGACCAGCCGCCGCACCCCCTCGGCCTCGAGCGCGCCGAGCACCGTACGCGTCAGACGCGCCGCGATCCCGGCGTCCTTGCGGCTGCGGGCACCGAGCCCGGACAGCACCGCGTCCCGTCCGGCCACGGCGGGGCGCAGCGCCTGCGGGTCGGTCAGATCCGCGCGGAACACCTCCAGCCGCTCGCCGGTGACGGGGAAGCGGGCGGGGTCCCGTACGACGGCGGTGACCTCGTGACCGGCGTCCAGCGCCTGGCGGACGATCTCCTTGCCGGTGCCTCCCGTGGCACCGAAGACGGTGAGTTTCATGAGCTCTCCCGTGTGGGTGAGATTGGGTGGGTGAGTATTCACTCACCCCCATCTCCTCTAGAGTGAGTAAGTACTCACCCACCCGTCAAGGGCGATTGGACGTTTCATGGAGAACCGACCCACCCGCGTTCGACTGCTCGACGCCGCCCACGACCTGATGCTCACCGTCGGGCTGGCGCGGGCCACGACGAAGGAGATCGCGCGGGCGGCCGGGTGCTCCGAGGCGGCGCTGTACAAGCACTTCGCCAGCAAGGAGGAACTCTTCATCCAGGTGCTCACCGAGCGGCTGCCCCCGCTGCGCCCCCTGCTCAGCGGCCTCGCGGCCGAGCCCGGCCGGCACTCCCTTCAGGAGAACCTCACCGAGATCGCCCGCCAGGCCGCGCTGTTCTACGAGCAGAGCTTCCCGATCGCCGCGTCGCTGTACGCGCAGACCGAGCTCAAGCGGCGGCACGACGACGCCGTACGGCAGATGGGGGCCGGCCCGCACGTGCCGATCCAGGAGCTCGACACCTACCTGCGGGCCGAGCAGGAGCTGGGCCGGGTCCGCACGGACGCGGACACGTTCGCGGCGGCCTCGCTGCTGATGGGCGCCTGCGCACAGCGGGCGTTCGCCTACGACGCGACCAGGGAGGCGGTACGGCCGCCGGTGGACGAGTTCGCCGCCCGGCTGGCCCGCACGCTCCTCGCAGGCATCGCCGACTGACCGCCGGCCCGGTGAGAGAGGCGGCCAGGACGACGACCGGGGTGAGCCGGTTCTAAACGGGCTGGGTGAGCCAGTCGTCCACCCCCGCCAGCAGCTTGCCCTTCACCTCCTCGGGCGCGGCCGACGCGCGCACCGACTGCCGGGCCAGTTCCGCCAACTCCTCGTCCGTGAAGGCATGGTGGCGGCGCACGAGGTCGTACTGGGCGGCGAGCCGCGAGCCGAACAGCAGGGGGTCGTCCGCGCCGAGGGCCATCGGCACCCCCGCGTCGTACAGGGTCCGCAGCGGGACGTCCTCGGGCTTCTCGTAGACGCCGAGGGCGACGTTCGAGGCGGGGCACACCTCGCACGTCACGCCCCGGTCCGCGAGGCGCTTCAGCAGCCGCGGGTCCTCCGCCGCCCGCACGCCGTGCCCGATCCGGTGCGCGTCCAGGTCGTCCAGGCAGTCACGGACCGAGGACGGGCCGGTCAGCTCGCCGCCGTGCGGGGCCGACAGCAGGCCGCCCTCGCGGGCGATGTGGAAAGCGCGGTCGAAGTCCCGTGCCATGCCCCGGCGTTCGTCGTTCGACAGCCCGAAGCCGACGATCCCGCGGTCGGCGTACCGCACCGCGAGCCGCGCCAGCGTGCGGGCGTCCAGCGGGTGCTTCATACGGTTCGCGGCGACCAGGACGCGCATCCCGAGGCCCGTGTCCCGCGACGCCGTCTCCACCGCGTCCAGGATGATCTCCAGCGCCGGGATCAGACCGCCCAGCCGGGGCGCGTACGACGTCGGGTCGACCTGGATCTCCAGCCAGCCCGAGCCGTCCTTGATGTCCTCCTCCGCGGCCTCCCTCACCAGGCGCTGGATGTCCTCCGGCTGCCGCAGGCACGAGCGGGCCGCGTCGTACAGGCGCTGGAAGCGGAACCAGCCGCGCTCGTCCGTCGCCCGCAGTTTCGGGGGCTCCCCACTGGTCAGCGCGTCGGTCAGGGCCTCGGGCAGGCGCACACCGTACTTGTCGGCCAGTTCCAGCACGGTCGTCGGCCGCATCGAGCCGGTGAAGTGCAGGTGCAGATGGGCTTTCGGCAGTTCAGAGACATCACGTACACGCTCCATTCCAGGATCCTGCCGCACGTCCGCGCCGTCCCGGTAGCGGTTTCCCCTTTAGTGGTCTTGCTCGCACAAACAAATGGGGCCGCCTCCGAAACCGGAGGCGGCCCCACGGGCGGAAGGCGGACGTCAGTCCGTGGCCTCCGCGAGCAGCTTCTGGATGCGGCTCACGCCCTCGACGAGGTCCTCGTCACCGAGCGCGTACGACAGCCGCAGATAGCCCGGCGTACCGAACGCCTCACCCGGGACGACCGCGACCTCGGCCTCCTCCAGGATCAGCTCGGCCAGCTCGACGCTGCTCTGCGGGCGCTTGCCGCGGATCTCCTTGCCGAGCAGGGCCTTGACCGACGGGTACGCGTAGAAGGCGCCCTCGGGCTCCGGGCAGACCACGCCGTCGATCTCGTTGAGCATCCGCACGATCGTCTTGCGGCGGCGGTCGAAGGCCTCACGCATCTTCGCGACCGCGTCCAGGTCGCCGGAGACGGCGGCGAGGGCGGCCACCTGCGCCACGTTCGAGACGTTCGACGTCGCGTGGGACTGGAGGTTGGTCGCGGCCTTCACCACGTCCTTCGGGCCGATGACCCAGCCGACCCGCCAGCCCGTCATGGCGTACGTCTTGGCGACACCGTTGACCACGATGCACTTGTCGCGCAGCTCGGGGAACAGCCCAGGCAGGGAGACCGCGGCGGCCTCGCCGTAGACGAGGTGCTCGTAGATCTCGTCCGTCAGCACCCACAGGCCGTTGTCGACGGCCCAGCGGCCGATCGCCTCGGTCTCGGCCTCGGTGTAGACGGCGCCGGTCGGGTTGGACGGCGACACGAAGAGGACGACCTTCGTCCGCTCGGTGCGGGCCGCCTCCAGCTGCTCCACGGAGACGCGGTAGCCGGTGGTCTCGTCGGCCACGACCTCGACCGGGACACCGCCCGCGAGGCGGATCGACTCCGGGTACGTCGTCCAGTACGGCGCCGGGACGATGACCTCGTCGCCCGGGTCGAGGATCGCGGCGAAGGCCTCGTAGATGGCCTGCTTGCCGCCGTTGGTGACGAGGATCTGCGAGACGTCGGGCTCGTAGCCGGAGTCGCGCAGCGTCTTCGCGGCGATCGCGGCCTTCAGCTCGGGCAGACCGCCGGCCGGCGTGTAGCGGTGGAACTTCGGGTTCTTGCACGCCTCGATGGCGGCCTCGACGATGTAGTCCGGCGTCGGGAAGTCGGGCTCACCGGCGCCGAAGCCGATCACCGGACGCCCGGCGGCCTTGAGGGCCTTGGCCTTGGCGTCCACGGCGAGAGTGGCGGACTCGGAGATCGCGCCGACTCGGGCGGAGACCCGGCGCTCGGTCGGAGGGGTTGCAGCGCTCATGGGCCCCATCGTTTCAGACAGGAAACGCGCGCGGCACGCGGGTTTCACGGACTGAACATCGACTGAACATCCGTCCGGATCCGGCCCTCGGCCTGGGCGATCTTGCGTCGCGGCACCGTCCGACCCCTGGCGATCTTTCGCCTATCAAGCCCCCATCGGGCACTTTCTGTTCGACGGCGCGCCCCGGACCACGTACACTCTCACCTCGTTGGCCTTCAGCAGCCCGCAGTCGCACAGTGCACAGCGAGCACTCGACCGGATGCGGTACGTTGGGGGACACACAAAGGGTCGTAGCTCAATTGGTAGAGCACTGGTCTCCAAAACCAGCGGTTGGGGGTTCAAGTCCCTCCGGCCCTGCTACACACACCTTCGCCAGGATGTGTGCGCATGTACGTACAGCATTGCAACGCCGTGCGGCTCAGACCGGGCGCGGCACGGCCACGACCCGGGATCAGGTGAGGACGGATGGCGGACGCCGTGGGCTCCATCGATACGCCTGACGCCCAGGATGAGGCGCAGGAGAAGAAGAAGGCCCGCAAGGGCGGCAAGCGCGCGAAGAAGGGCCCGCTGAAGCGGCTTGCCCTCTTCTACCGCCAGATCGTCGCGGAGCTTCGCAAGGTCGTCTGGCCGACGCGTAATCAGCTGACGTCGTACACCACCGTGGTGATCTTCTTCGTCGTCGTCATGATCGCCCTGGTGACCGTGATTGACTATGGGCTCGACCACGCTGCCAAGTACGTTTTTGGCTGAGCCGAGAGCGAAGGGCGCCGTTGGTTACCGGCGCCCCTTTCGCATGTTCCACCCCTATGTATCCAGGAAGAAGCAGCCACCGTGTCTGACCAGAACCTGAACGACGCCGTCGAGCCGGACGAGTCCGTGGAAGACGAGCTCGACATCGTCGAGGGCGCGGACGAGGACCTGGACGAGGTCGAGGTTGCCGACGCCGAGGCGGGCGAGCCGGCCGAGGAGGCCGCGCTGCACGTCGAGGACGCCGAAGACGCGGAAGAGGCCGTCGAGGAGGAGACCGAGCCGGTCGACCCCATCGCCGCCCTGCGCGAGGAACTTCGCACGCTGCCCGGCGAGTGGTACGTCATCCACACCTACGCCGGTTACGAGAACCGCGTGAAGACCAACCTGGAGCAGCGCGCCGTCTCGCTGAACGTCGAGGACTACATCTTCCAGGCCGAGGTGCCGCAGGAAGAGGTCGTCCAGATCAAGAACGGCGACCGCAAGACGATCAAGCAGAACAAGCTGCCGGGTTACGTCCTGGTCCGTATGGACCTCACCAACGAGTCCTGGGGTGTCGTCCGCAACACCCCCGGCGTCACCGGCTTCGTGGGCAACGCCTACGACCCGTACCCGCTGACGCTGGACGAGATCGTGAAGATGCTCGCCCCGGAGGCCGAGGAGAAGGCCGCCCGCGAGGCCGCCGAGGCCGAGGGCAAGCCCGCCCCGCAGCGCAAGGTCGAGGTCCAGGTCCTGGACTTCGAGGTCGGCGACTCGGTCACCGTCACCGACGGCCCGTTCGCCACGCTGCAGGCCACGATCAACGAGATCAACGCCGACTCCAAGAAGGTCAAGGGCCTCGTGGAGATCTTCGGCCGCGAGACGCCGGTCGAGCTCTCCTTCGACCAGATCCAGAAGAACTAGCGGTACAGCAGCTCTCGACGAAGGGCCTCCCGTTGGCGGATTCCGCCGGTGGGAGGCCCTTTCGTCGTACGCGGCGGGGCGGGTGCCGGCCGCGTTCCCGGTGGCTTCTCAATAAATGTGTGTTGCACCACAACCATCGGGCTCCCCGGCCGGTCTGACTTGATGACCGAAACGCGTGGACAGCGTTCTTCATGGTGATCCCCAACTCTTTGTGGCGGTTTGTGCTGCGCTGATCGCTGCCCGCGCCGACTCAGAAGTGACGACCCAGAAGTAGGGGGAACTTCCTCATGCGCACTCGCACCCTCCTGGTCGTGGCGGCCGCGTCCGCCTGCGTCCTGCTGCCGACGACCTCCGCGGTCGCCGGCACCGGACCCGCCCCGTCTCCCAACAAGCAGAAGCAGACCGCCCGTTCGGCCGCCCCGTCCGAGGCGGGCAACCCGCTGAGCGCCAAGGCGCAGGCCGCCGGCGTCTGTTCGGACGCCTACCAGATCGGCGCCACTGCCTACATCAACCGCGGTGGCGCGCACGCCGCCTCGGTGAAGCAGTTCTACTCGCCCAGGTGCAAGGCGAACTACGGCTACGTCTGGGTCTGGCAGAGCTTCCGCGACAAGATCAAGGACTACGACGTCAGTACCGGCGTCTACAGCTACGCCCGTGACGAGGTCGTCGGCCAGGACTGGTGGAACGCCACCAACAGCCAGGAGTTCTGGTCCTTCCCCGCCGACACGGTCAGCGAGTGCACCGCGGCCATCGGGACGCTGCGCGCCCCCGGCGACCCGGTGGCGGGCCAGGCCACCACGGCCAAGCGCTGCTGACCCCGCTCAAGCCCCATGCGGGCCCCGGCCGACGCGCGACGGCCGGGGTCCGTTCCTGTCCGGGGCACGGACCGCTGGGGCCGACCGCTGTCAGGGGGCGGGCGACCAGCGGCCTGAGCTGCCGGTTTTGGCCCTGACGCGTTACCCGTTATCGTTGTGCGGTATGCCTCCATCCGGATGATCCGGACGTTCACCGTTCTAGGTGGCCCACGGTACGGATGGCGGCGGATCACCTCTCACTAAGGACCCGGAGAGAGCATGCCTCCCAAGAAGAAGAAGGTCACGGGGCTCATCAAGCTCCAGATCCAGGCCGGTGCGGCCAACCCGGCTCCGCCGGTCGGCCCCGCGCTGGGCCAGCACGGCGTCAACATCATGGAGTTCTGCAAGGCCTACAACGCCGCGACCGAGTCGCAGCGCGGTTGGGTCATCCCGGTGGAGATCACGGTCTACGAGGACCGTTCCTTCACCTTCATCACCAAGACCCCGCCGGCCGCGAAGATGATCCTCAAGGCCGCTGGTGTCGAGAAGGGCTCCGGCGAGCCGCACAAGACCAAGGTCGCCAAGATCACCGAGGCGCAGGTCCGCGAGATCGCCACCACGAAGATGCCCGACCTCAACGCCAATGACCTGGACGCCGCGTCCAAGATCATCGCCGGCACCGCCCGTTCCATGGGCATCACGGTCGAGGGCTGACCTCAACCTCCCCAGCAGAAGTGAGTGGCGGGGCCTGCTCGGCCCGGACCACAACTCCTAAGACAACACAGGAGCAGCAGTGAGCAAGCGCAGCAAGTCTCTCCGCGCTGCGGACGCCAAGGTCGACCGGGACAAGCTCTACGCCCCGCTCGAGGCCGTCCGTCTCGCCAAGGAGACGTCCACGACCAAGTTCGACGGCACCGTCGAGGTCGCCTTCCGCCTGGGTGTCGACCCGCGCAAGGCGGACCAGATGGTCCGTGGCACCGTGAACCTGCCGCACGGCACCGGCAAGACTGCCCGGGTCCTGGTCTTCGCGACCGGTGACCGTGCTGCGGCCGCGGAGGCCGCGGGCGCCGACATCGTCGGCTCCGACGAACTGATCGACGAGGTTTCGAAGGGCCGCCTGGACTTCGACGCCGTCGTCGCCACCCCGGACCTCATGGGCAAGGTCGGCCGCCTCGGCCGTGTCCTCGGCCCGCGTGGTCTGATGCCGAACCCGAAGACCGGAACCGTGACCCCGGACGTGGCCAAGGCCGTGACCGAGATCAAGGGCGGCAAGATCGAGTTCCGCGTCGACAAGCACTCGAACCTGCACTTCATCATCGGCAAGTCGTCCTTCGACGACACCAAGCTGGTGGAGAACTACGGCGCCGCGCTGGAGGAGATCCTCCGTCTCAAGCCGTCCGCCGCCAAGGGTCGCTACATCAAGAAGGCCGCCATCACCACCACGATGGGCCCCGGCATTCCGCTCGACCCGAACCGCACCCGCAACCTCCTCGTCGAGGAGGACCCGGCCGCGGTCTGAGCCAACGGCTCACCAGGCTCGACGACGGGCCCCGCACCCTTCCCGGGTGCGGGGCCCGTCCCCTTTGCCGCCCCCGTCTGACAGTGCCCTGGGTTAACGTGCATTCACGGGATTCGCTCAGGGGGGACGGATGACGAGTACGAGGGCGCGCCGGTCGGCGTTCTGGGTCGCGCTGCTGACCGCGCTGACGGCCTCGGCCGCCTGCACCTCCTCCGACCGCTCCGGGGACCGGGACCGCCCGACGCCCTCCCGCGCGGTGACGGCCGCCCTGCGCACCGTCGAGCGCTCCACCGACGGAGCCGAATCGGCACGCGTCCGCTCCACGACCACGGTGGGCTCGGCCCTGTCCATGAAGGCCCACGGCACCCTCGCCTGGCACGACGGCCTCACCGGCGCCCTGACGATCACGTACACCGGCGGCACCACGGCCGAGACGATGCGCCGCCTCGGCACCACCTCGATGCAGGCTCGCTATCTCCCCGACGCCTACTACGCCCGCATGGGCGAGGCGTTCGCCGAGAAGACCGACGGCAAACACTGGATCAAGTACGCCTACGAGGACCTGGAGCGCCTCGCCGGCAGCTCCGGCGCCGATCTCGCCGACCAGATGCGCGGCACCGTCCCGCACACCTCGGTGAAGCTGCTGCTGTCCTCCACGGACGTACGCAAGGTGGGGGAGGAGACCGTGAGCGGCGAGCGCACCACGCGCTACTCCGGCACGGTCCGGGTCGCGGGCGCCACCTCGCAGACCGTCGACATATGGGTCGACGACCGTGACCTGCTGGTCAAGAAGGTCGAGAAGGGCCGCACGGCCACCGGGCAGCTGACCCAGACCGCGTACTACAGCGACTACGGCGTGAAGGCCACCGTCGAGAAGCCTCCGGCCGGGGACACCGCGGACCTGGAGGACCTGCTGGAGGAAGGGGCCCTCGGCGGCACCTCGTGAGCCGGGCACGGCCGAGTATTCGCAGGACCGTTCGGGGTTCTTGAGGCTACGCTCCCGATCTTGCTGTGCGCTCGTCGGCGCCGGCCGAGCGTTCCTTGGGGGAAAAGGATGAGGCTTTCCGTACGTGCCGCCGTGCCCGCCGCCGCGCTGCTCCTCGCCGGCTGCGCGGGCGGAGCGGGCCCCGACCAGGACGCCTCGGGTGCCTCGGCCGCCGACGCCGTGGCCAGGGCCGTGGAGAAGACCGAGGGCGTCACGTCGCTGCACTACAAGGTGACCGGACGCTTCCCGGAGCGGGGACGCATAGCTGACGAGGGAACCGTCCGCACGAAGCCGGTGACGGCCAGTCTGAGGACGGCCGACCTGGGCGGCGCCGAGCGGGGCGAGACCGAGCTCCGCCTGGTCGACGGGGTGCTGTACGGCAGCGCGACCGGCGACATGGTCGAGGAGATGGGCGGCCGGCACTGGATCAGCTACGGCCCGGCCGCCCACTTCACCACGCACGGCGGCCTGCGCATGGACGTCGGCGCCCTGCGCGACTCGGTCACCCGCAACCCGGCCCGTGAGGCCGCCTTCCTGGCCGGCGCACCGGACGCGAAACGGGTCGGCGACGAGAAGATCGACGGGACCGGGACCACGCACTACACGGGCACGGCCGCCGTCGACGAGCTGCGTGCAGCGCTCGACGAGGTCGAGGACAAGGCCGCCCGTGAGGGCCGCGGGCGCAGCCTCGACCAGTACGAGAAGGCCGGGGTGGACGAGCTCACCCTGGACGTCTGGATCGACGGCGACGACCGCGTCAGACGGCTGCGCACCCAGGGCTTCGGACGGCACGGTGAGCTCGATCTCACCGTCACCTTCCTCGACTACGGCAAGCCGGTGACGATCCGTGCACCCCGCCCCGGCGACACCGCGGACCTGCGGAAACCGCTGGAGAAGTAGGGGGAGCCGACGGCCGCGGGGACCGATTTGCCTGACGGTGACCGTGTCCCGTACTCTCCTACAGAAGCCAAAGACCGCTGGTCGTTGCCGTGTGCTTGCAAGAGGGCGCGGTGGCCGAAGGATCCGCTGAACCGCGGACGACCCGCGCAGGTGACTGTGGAAGTGCTCCCGGAGTTCGCTGCTCGCGCTGCGAATACCCGGTCGAGCTACGCCCCGTGCGCCTGCGCCGGGGCGTTTCGTTTTCCCCAGCCCCTTCTGAGCGGTCGTCATCACCCGGAAGGAGGCCGACGCTCATGGCAAGGCCCGACAAGGCTGCCGCGGTAGCCGAGCTGACGGAGCAGTTCCGCAGCTCGAACGCCGCCGTGCTGACCGAGTACCGGGGTCTCACCGTGGCGCAGCTCAAGACGCTGCGTCGTTCGCTCGGTGAGAACGCCCAGTACGCCGTGGTGAAGAACACGCTGACCAAGATTGCGGCCAACGAGGCCGGGATCTCGACGCTCGACGACCTGTTCAACGGTCCGACGGCGGTCGCCTTCGTCACCGGTGACCCGGTGGAGTCGGCGAAGGGTCTTCGTGACTTCGCCAAGGACAACCCGAACCTCGTCATCAAGGGCGGTGTCCTTGACGGCAAGGCGCTGTCCGCCGACGAGATCAAGAAGCTTGCGGACCTCGAGTCCCGCGAGGTTCTGCTCGCCAAGCTGGCGGGTGCCTTCAAGGCCAAGCAGACGCAGGCTGCCCAGGTCTTCCAGGCGCTCCCGTCGAAGTTCGTCCGCACCGCGGAGGCGCTTCGTGCCAAGCAGGCCGAGCAGGGCGGTGCCGAGTAATTCGGCTCGCATCATGATCGCCGCCTGAGGCAGTCCGCCTGAGGCAGTGGTCGTAGCGGGCCGAGCGTACGCCCGCCAGACATGTACATCCGGCACCAGCCGAATTAGTGGAAGGAAAGCCATCGTGGCTCTCACCCAGGACGAACTGCTCGCCGAGTTCGAGGGCATGACCCTCATCCAGCTCTCCGAGTTCGTGAAGGCGTTCGAGGAGAAGTTCGACGTCACCGCCGCCGCGGCCGTCGCCGTTGCCGGTCCCGCCGTCCCCGGCGCCCCGGCCGAGGCCGCTGAGGAGCAGGACGAGTTCGACGTCATCCTCACCGGCGCCGGCGACAAGAAGATCCAGGTCATCAAGGTCGTGCGTGAGCTGACCTCCCTGGGTCTGAAGGAGGCCAAGGACCTCGTGGACGGCGCCCCGAAGCCCGTTCTCGAGAAGGTCGCCAAGGAGGCCGCGGAGAAGGCTGCCGAGTCCCTCAAGGGCGCCGGCGCCTCCGTCGAGGTCAAGTAACACCTCTCGGCCGAGTACGGCCGTAGCGCTGCAGAATCCGGCCTCCTGAGGCTGTAACGCAGTCGCACCGAAGAGCGATCATCCATTCGGGTGGTCGCTCTTCGGCGTTCCTGGGGGCGCGGCCACGGTTGCCTTGCGCCCGCTTCGACGGCGGGTATGGTGATCTTCGTCGTGTCTCCGGGCCCCCAGGGTTCGGGCATGGGGGCCTTGACGAACCGCACGCAGCGCGCAATTCTCAGGACGCGTCGCCACAAGGATCCGAATCCGAGGCATGGATCGGCGACGAAGAGGGCAGTATCAACGTGCATTGAGGGCAAGCAGGCCGAGGGCGTTGAGAGCAACGAGGGTCGCGAAAAACCCGCACTGGACATCAGTGTGCCAAGTGGCTACACTGACCCTTTGCGCTGCCTGTTAGCTGTCCCCTGCCCGTCACCAGGGGCATGCCCTCGCTTGAGCACCGATGACCGGACCATCCCTGACCTGGCCATTCTTTGGCTGGAGAAGGAAACACCTGTCTCTGTGCGCCGGTGAGGGGCCGGTACGCGCGTAGTGAGTCCGAGCCCTCGGAAGGACCCCCTCTTGGCCGCCTCGCGCAACGCCTCGACCGCGAATACGAACAACGGCGCCAGCACCGCCCCGCTGCGCATCTCCTTTGCAAAGATCAAGGAGCCCCTCGAGGTTCCCAACCTGCTCGCGCTGCAGACCGAGAGCTTTGACTGGCTGCTCGGGAACACCGCCTGGCAGAGTCGGGTCGAGGCGGCTCTGGAGTCCGGTCAGGACGTCCCCACCAAGTCCGGCCTCGAGGAGATCTTCGAGGAGATCTCCCCGATCGAGGACTTCTCCGGGTCGATGTCGCTGACGTTCCGCGACCACCGTTTCGAGCCGCCGAAGAACAGCATCGACGAGTGCAAGGACCGTGACTTCACGTACGCGGCCCCGCTCTTCGTGACGGCAGAGTTCACCAACAACGAGACCGGCGAGATCAAGTCTCAGACCGTCTTCATGGGCGACTTCCCGCTCATGACGCACAAGGGCACGTTCGTCATCAACGGCACCGAGCGTGTCGTGGTGTCGCAGCTGGTCCGTTCGCCCGGTGTCTACTTCGACTCCTCCATCGACAAGACGTCCGACAAGGACATCTTCTCCGCCAAGGTCATCCCGTCCCGGGGCGCCTGGCTGGAGCTGGAGATCGACAAGCGCGACATGGTCGGTGTGCGCATCGACCGCAAGCGCAAGCAGTCCGTGACCGTTCTGCTCAAGGCTCTCGGTTGGACGACCGAGCAGATCCTGGAGGAGTTCGGCGAGTACGAGTCCATGCGCGCCACCCTGGAGAAGGACCACACCCAGGGCCAGGACGACGCGCTGCTCGACATCTACCGCAAGCTGCGTCCGGGCGAGCCCCCCACGCGTGAGGCCGCGCAGACGCTCCTCGAGAACCTGTACTTCAACCCCAAGCGCTACGACCTCGCCAAGGTCGGCCGCTACAAGGTCAACAAGAAGCTGGGTGCGGAGGCTCCGCTCGACGCGGGCGTCCTGACCGTCGAGGACGTCATCTCGACGATCAAGTACCTGGTCAAGCTGCACGCCGGTGAGACCGAGACGGCCGCCGACAACGGCCAGACGATCGTCGTCGAGACCGACGACATCGACCACTTCGGCAACCGTCGTCTGCGCAGCGTCGGCGAGCTCATCCAGAACCAGGTCCGCACGGGTCTGGCTCGTATGGAGCGCGTCGTCCGTGAGCGCATGACGACTCAGGACGTCGAGGCGATCACGCCGCAGACCCTGATCAACATCCGGCCGGTCGTCGCCTCCATCAAGGAGTTCTTCGGCACCAGCCAGCTGTCGCAGTTCATGGACCAGAACAACCCGCTGTCGGGTCTCACCCACAAGCGCCGCCTGTCGGCTCTTGGCCCGGGTGGTCTCTCCCGTGAGCGGGCCGGCTTCGAGGTCCGTGACGTGCACCCGTCTCACTACGGCCGTATGTGCCCGATCGAGACGCCCGAAGGCCCCAACATCGGTCTGATCGGTTCGCTCGCCTCCTACGGCCGCGTCAACGCGTTCGGTTTCGTGGAGACGCCGTACCGCAAGGTCGTCGACGGTCAGGTCACCGACGAGGTCGACTACCTGACGGCCGACGAGGAAGACCGCTTCGTCATCGCGCAGGCCAACGCCACGCTCAACGACGACATGCGCTTCACCGAGAACCGCGTCCTGGTCCGCCGTCGTGGCGGCGAGGTCGACTACGTCGCCGGTGACGACGTGGACTACATGGACGTCTCGCCGCGCCAGATGGTGTCGGTCGCGACCGCCATGATCCCGTTCCTCGAGCACGACGACGCCAACCGTGCCCTCATGGGCGCGAACATGATGCGTCAGGCCGTGCCCCTCATCAAGTCCGAGTCCCCGCTCGTCGGCACCGGCATGGAGTACCGCTCCGCCGTCGACGCCGGCGACGTGGTCAAGGCCGAGAAGGCGGGTGTGGTCCAGGAGGTCTCCGCGGACTACATCACCACCGCCAACGACGACGGCACGTACATCACGTACCGCCTGGCCAAGTTCGCCCGTTCCAACCAGGGCACCTCGGTCAACCAGAAGGTCATCGTCAACGAGGGCGACCGGATCATCGAGGGCCAGGTCCTGGCCGACGGTCCGGCCACCGAGAACGGCGAGATGGCGCTGGGCAAGAACCTGCTCGTGGCGTTCATGCCGTGGGAGGGTCACAACTACGAGGACGCGATCATCCTGTCGCAGCGCCTCGTGCAGGACGACGTCCTCTCCTCGATCCACATCGAGGAGCACGAGGTCGACGCCCGTGACACCAAGCTCGGCCCCGAGGAGATCACCCGGGACATCCCGAACGTCTCCGAGGAGGTCCTCGCCGACCTCGACGAGCGCGGCATCATCCGGATCGGTGCCGAGGTCGTCGCCGGAGACATCCTTGTCGGCAAGGTCACGCCCAAGGGCGAGACCGAGCTGACGCCGGAGGAGCGCCTGCTGCGCGCGATCTTCGGTGAGAAGGCCCGTGAGGTCCGTGACACCTCGCTGAAGGTGCCGCACGGCGAGATCGGCAAGGTCATCGGCGTCCGCGTCTTCGACCGCGAGGAGGGCGACGAGCTTCCCCCCGGTGTGAACCAGCTGGTGCGCGTGTACGTGGCGCAGAAGCGCAAGATCACCGACGGTGACAAGCTCGCCGGCCGTCACGGCAACAAGGGTGTCATCTCCAAGATCCTGCCGATCGAGGACATGCCGTTCCTGGAGGACGGCACCCCGGTCGACATCATCCTCAACCCGCTGGGTGTGCCGTCCCGAATGAACCCGGGACAGGTCCTGGAGATCCACCTCGGCTGGCTCGCCAGCCGCGGCTGGGACGTCTCCGGTCTCGGCGAGGAGTGGGCGCAGCGCCTCCAGGTGATCGGCGCCGACAGCGTCCAGCCCGGCACCAACGTCGCCACCCCGGTCTTCGACGGTGCGCGTGAGGACGAGCTCGCGGGTCTGCTCCAGCACACCATCCCCAACCGCGACGGCGAGCGCATGGTGCTCCCGACCGGTAAGGCGCGGCTCTTCGACGGTCGCTCGGGTGAGCCTTTCCCGGACCCGATCTCCGTCGGCTACATGTACATCCTGAAGCTGCACCACCTGGTCGACGACAAGCTGCACGCCCGCTCGACCGGTCCGTACAGCATGATCACCCAGCAGCCGCTGGGTGGTAAGGCCCAGTTCGGTGGCCAGCGCTTCGGTGAGATGGAGGTGTGGGCGCTCGAGGCTTACGGCGCCGCGTACGCCCTCCAGGAGCTGCTGACCATCAAGTCCGACGACGTCACCGGCCGCGTGAAGGTCTACGAGGCCATCGTCAAGGGCGAGAACATCCCCGAGCCCGGCATCCCCGAGTCCTTCAAGGTGCTCATCAAGGAGATGCAGTCGCTCTGCCTGAACGTGGAGGTGCTGTCCAGCGACGGTATGTCCATCGAGATGCGTGACACCGACGAGGACGTCTTCCGCGCTGCGGAGGAGCTCGGCATCGACCTGTCCCGGCGCGAGCCGAGCAGCGTCGAAGAGGTCTGACGGGAGTCCGGCGGGGCTCTGAACCACAGAGCCCCGCCGACCCCCAGGCCCCCGTTTCAGACCCAAGACTTACAACCCTGAGAGGGATTGACGCATAGTGCTCGACGTCAACTTCTTCGATGAGCTCCGGATCGGTCTGGCCACCGCTGACGACATCCGTCAGTGGAGCCACGGCGAGGTCAAGAAGCCCGAGACCATCAACTACCGCACCCTCAAGCCCGAAAAGGACGGACTCTTCTGCGAGAAGATCTTCGGTCCGACCCGGGACTGGGAGTGCTACTGCGGCAAGTACAAGCGTGTCCGGTTCAAGGGCATCATCTGTGAGCGCTGCGGCGTCGAGGTGACTCGCGCCAAGGTGCGCCGTGAGCGGATGGGCCACATCGAGCTGGCCGCGCCCGTGACGCACATCTGGTACTTCAAGGGTGTCCCGAGCCGGCTGGGCTACCTGCTCGACCTGGCTCCCAAGGACCTCGAGAAGGTCATCTACTTCGCGGCGTACATGATCACGTACGTCGACGAGGAGCGCCGTACCCGCGACCTGCCCTCCCTGGAGGCGCACGTCTCCGTGGAGCGTCAGCAGGTCGAGAACCGTCGCGACGCCGACCTCGAGGCCCGCGCCAAGAAGCTCGAGACCGACCTGGCCGAGCTGGAGGCCGAGGGCGCCAAGGCCGACGTGCGCCGCAAGGTGCGCGAGGGTGCCGAGCGTGAGATGAAGCAGCTGCGCGACCGTTCGCAGCGCGAGATCGACCGCCTCGACGAGGTGTGGACCCGGTTCAAGAACCTCAAGGTCCAGGACCTCGAGGGCGACGAGCTCCTCTACCGCGAGCTGCGCGACCGCTTCGGCACGTACTTCGACGGCTCGATGGGTGCCGCGGCGCTGCAGAAGCGCCTGGAGTCCTTCGACCTCGACGAGGAGGCCGAGAAGCTCCGCGAGATCATCCGTACCGGCAAGGGCCAGAAGAAGACCCGTGCGCTCAAGCGCCTCAAGGTCGTCTCCGCGTTCCTGCAGACCAGCAACAGCCCCAAGGGCATGGTGCTCGACTGCGTGCCGGTCATCCCGCCGGACCTTCGCCCGATGGTGCAGCTGGACGGTGGCCGCTTCGCGACCTCCGACCTGAACGACCTGTACCGCCGTGTGATCAACCGCAACAACCGTCTGAAGAGGCTCCTCGACCTCGGCGCGCCCGAGATCATCGTCAACAACGAGAAGCGCATGCTTCAGGAGGCTGTTGACGCCCTCTTCGACAACGGTCGTCGCGGCCGTCCGGTGACCGGCCCCGGTAACCGTCCGCTGAAGTCCCTCAGCGACATGCTGAAGGGCAAGCAGGGTCGATTCCGTCAGAACCTGCTCGGCAAGCGTGTGGACTACTCCGCGCGTTCCGTGATCGTCGTCGGTCCGCAGCTGAAGCTGCACCAGTGCGGTCTGCCGAAGGCCATGGCGCTGGAGCTCTTCAAGCCGTTCGTGATGAAGCGCCTGGTCGACCTGAACCACGCGCAGAACATCAAGAGCGCCAAGCGCATGGTGGAGCGCGGCCGTACGGTCGTGTACGACGTCCTCGAAGAGGTCATCGCCGAGCACCCGGTTCTGCTGAACCGTGCTCCCACCCTGCACCGCCTCGGCATCCAGGCCTTCGAGCCGCAGCTGGTCGAGGGCAAGGCCATCCAGATCCACCCGCTCGTCTGCACCGCGTTCAACGCGGACTTCGACGGTGACCAGATGGCCGTGCACCTGCCGCTGTCCGCGGAGGCGCAGGCCGAGGCCCGCATCCTGATGCTGTCCTCCAACAACATCCTCAAGCCCGCCGACGGTCGTCCGGTGACGATGCCGACCCAGGACATGGTCCTCGGTCTGTTCTTCCTCACCACCGACTCCGAGATGCGGAACGTCAAGGGCGAGGACCGCTCCTTCGCGTCCGTGGCCGAGGCGATCATGGCCTTCGACGCGGGCGAGCTCTCGCTTCAGTCGAAGATCGACATCCGCTTCCCGGTCGGCACCATCCCGCCCCGCGGCTGGATGCCGCCGGCGCAGGAGGAGGGCGAGCCGGAGTGGCAGCAGGGTGACTCGTTCCGTCTGCGGACGACCCTGGGCCGCGCGCTCTTCAACGAGCTGCTGCCCGAGGACTACCCGTTCGTCGACTACGAGGTCGGCAAGAAGCAGCTCTCCGAGATCGTCAACGACCTCGCCGAGCGCTACCCCAAGGTCATCGTGGCGGCGACGCTCGACAACCTGAAGGCGTCCGGCTTCTACTGGGCGACCCGTTCCGGTGTCACCGTGGCCATCTCCGACGTCGTCGTTCCCGAGGCGAAGAAGGAGATCGTCCGCGGCTACGAGGCGCAGGACGAGAAGGTCCAGAAGCAGTACGAGCGCGGTCTGATCACCAAGGACGAGCGCACGCAGGAGCTCATCGCGATCTGGACCAAGGCGACCAACGAGGTCGCCGAGGCGATGAACGACAACTTCCCGAAGACCAACCCGATCTTCATGATGGTGAACTCGGGTGCACGAGGCAACATGATGCAGATGCGTCAGATCGCCGGTATGCGTGGTCTCGTGTCGAACGCCAAGAACGAGACGATCCCGCGTCCGATCAAGGCGTCGTTCCGTGAGGGCCTGTCCGTGCTGGAGTACTTCATCTCCACGCACGGTGCCCGTAAGGGTCTGGCGGACACCGCCCTGCGTACCGCCGACTCGGGTTACCTGACCCGTCGTCTGGTGGACGTCTCGCAGGACGTCATCATCCGCGAGGAGGACTGCGGCACCGAGCGCGGTCTGAAGCTGCGGATCGCCTCGAAGAACGCCGCCGGCGTTCTGGTCAAGGCGGACGACGTCGAGACCAGCGTCTACGCCCGCATGCTCGCCGAGGACGTCGTCATCGACGGCAAGGTGATCGCGCCGGCCAACGTGGACCTGGGCGACGTGCTCATCGACCAGCTGGTGCACCACGGTGTCGAGGAGGTCAAGACCCGTTCGATCCTGACCTGCGAGTCCCAGGTCGGCACCTGCGCGATGTGCTACGGCCGTTCGCTGGCCACCGGCAAGCTGGTCGACATCGGTGAGGCGGTCGGCATCATCGCCGCCCAGTCCATCGGTGAGCCCGGTACCCAGCTGACGATGCGTACCTTCCACACCGGTGGTGTGGCCGGTGACGACATCACCCAGGGTCTGCCGCGTGTCGTCGAGCTCTTCGAGGCCCGTACCCCGAAGGGTGTCGCCCCGATCTCCGAGGCCACCGGCCGCGTGCGGATCGAGGAGACCGAGAAGACCAAGAAGCTCGTCGTCACCCCGGACGACGGCAGCGACGAGACGGCGTACCCGATCTCGAAGCGTGCCCGACTCCTGGTCAGCGAGGGCGAGCACGTCGAGGTGGGCCAGAAGCTCACCGTGGGTGCCACCAACCCGCACGACGTGCTGCGCATCCTGGGTCAGCGTGCCGTCCAGGTCCACCTGGTCGGCGAGGTCCAGAAGGTCTACAACTCGCAGGGTGTGTCGATCCACGACAAGCACATCGAGATCATCATCCGGCAGATGCTGCGCCGTGTGACGATCATCGAGTCCGGCGACGCCGAGCTGCTGCCGGGTGAGCTGGTCGAGCGCTCGAAGTTCGAGACCGAGAACCGTCGTGTGGTGCAGGAGGGCGGTCACCCGGCCTCCGGTCGTCCGCAGCTCATGGGTATCACCAAGGCCTCGCTGGCCACGGAGTCCTGGCTGTCGGCGGCGTCCTTCCAGGAGACGACGCGAGTCCTCACGGATGCGGCGATCAACGCCAAGTCCGACTCGCTCATCGGCCTCAAGGAGAACGTCATCATCGGTAAGCTCATCCCGGCCGGTACGGGTCTGTCCCGCTACCGCAACATCCGGGTCGAGCCGACCGAGGAGGCCAAGGCCGCGATGTACTCGGCCGTCGGCTACGACGACATCGACTACTCGCCGTTCGGCACCGGCTCCGGCCAGGCCGTTCCGCTGGAGGACTACGACTACGGTCCGTACAACCAGTAAGGCGTGCGTCTGACGCACTGAAAGGCGGTCACCTCCCGGGGTGGCCGCCCTTCGGCGTGCCCGGGGACGTGTCGGGGTTTTCTCGGGGTGGACCCCGATGCCCGGAAGGCCGGTTCGGCGCATCATGGAGAGACTCCGACCAGTACGGGGGAGGTGCTCTCCATGGCGCAACCGTCGTGGCAGCCCTGGCAGCCGTGGCAGGGCGGTGGTGTTCCGCAGCCGTGGACCGGGCCCGGCACCCCGGCGACACCGTCGATGCTCGCCTCGCACGCCGACCGCGAGCGGGCCGTGGACGTGCTCAGGGCCGGCTACGGCGAGGGACGCCTGGAGCAGCCCGAGTTCGAGAAGCGTGTCACGCGCGCCTATACGGCCCGTACGGTCGGCGAGCTGGCCCTGCTCGTCGCCGATCTGCCCCAGGGCCCGATGCCGCTGCCGGCACCCGTGACGCCCGTGCCCCGGACCTTCCTGCCGGTCGCCCGGCCGCAGACCAACGGCAAGGCGGTCGGCTCCGCGGTCTGCGGTGTGCTGTGTCTGGTGAGCTTCGGGCTGACCGGCATCCCGGCCGTGGTGCTCGGGCACGCGGCCCGTGCGGAGATACGGCGGACCGGGGAGGGCGGTGACGCGCTCGCCCTGACCGGGCTGGTGTTCGGCTGGGTGTCGAACGCGGCCTGGGCGGTCCTGCTGACGCTGATGCTCGTGGCCGCCGCGGTGTCCGCGTAGGCGCTGCGCTGGGAGGTGCCGCGATGTTCAGCCGTCGTTCGCGTGCCGCGCCGTCGTGCCTGGTCGCGCAGTTCCCCGCGCCCCTTGAGGGGGCTGTGGAGCCGCCGGTGACTTCGCCAGGCGGTGGATTCGAAGATCAAAACCGTCGCGTGGTCTTGACATCCGTCGTATGGCGATGCGGGCGAGGTCCATTTGTTTTGACCGCAGCGAATGAGGTAGGTACGCTCAGACCTTGTGCCTGGGGTGTGCCCTGGCTCTCGTGCGTGCCTTCAACCGCATAACGAGCTGTGAGCGGCCACCGCAATCTGTGCTCTTTTCGCCTCACGGCGGGAGTCCGCCGGATTCGACACACCCGACCGCGTGGGTCGGCGACGTTCCAGGTTAGCTTCACCATTCGGCACACAGAAACCGGAGAAGTAGTGCCTACGATCCAGCAGCTGGTCCGTAAGGGCCGGCAGGACAAGGTCGAGAAGAACAAGACGCCCGCACTCGAGGGTTCCCCTCAGCGTCGTGGCGTCTGCACGCGTGTGTTCACGACCACCCCGAAGAAGCCGAACTCGGCCCTGCGTAAGGTCGCGCGTGTGCGTCTGACCAGCGGGATCGAGGTCACCGCTTACATTCCGGGTGAGGGACACAACTTGCAGGAGCACTCCATCGTGCTCGTGCGTGGTGGCCGTGTGAAGGACCTGCCGGGTGTTCGCTACAAGATCATCCGCGGCTCCCTCGACACCCAGGGTGTCAAGAACCGCAAGCAGGCCCGCAGCCGCTACGGCGCCAAGAAGGAGAAGTAAGAATGCCTCGTAAGGGCCCCGCCCCGAAGCGCCCGGTCATCATCGACCCGGTCTACGGTTCTCCTCTTGTCACGTCGCTCATCAACAAGGTGCTGCTGAACGGCAAGCGCTCCACCGCCGAGCGCATCGTCTACGGCGCCATGGAGGGTCTGCGTGAGAAGACGGGCAACGACCCGATCATCACGCTGAAGCGCGCGCTTGAGAACATCAAGCCGACCCTCGAGGTCAAGTCCCGCCGTGTCGGTGGTGCGACGTACCAGGTTCCGATCGAGGTCAAGCCCGGTCGTGCCAACACGCTCGCGCTGCGCTGGCTGGTCGGTTACTCCCGCGCCCGTCGCGAGAAGACCATGACCGAGCGTCTCCTCAACGAGCTTCTCGACGCCTCGAACGGCCTCGGTGCGGCCGTGAAGAAGCGCGAGGACACCCACAAGATGGCCGAGTCCAACAAGGCCTTCGCGCACTACCGCTGGTAGTCGCAGACCCCATCGAGACCGAGAGAAGACTGAAGCCTTATGGCTACCACTTCACTTGACCTGGCCAAGGTCCGCAACATCGGGATCATGGCCCACATCGACGCGGGCAAGACGACCACCACCGAGCGGATCCTCTTCTACACCGGCGTCAGCTACAAGATCGGTGAAGTCCACGACGGCGCTGCCACCATGGACTGGATGGAGCAGGAGCAGGAGCGTGGCATCACGATCACCTCTGCTGCCACCACCTGTCACTGGCCGCTCGAGGACAACGACTACACGATCAACATCATCGACACCCCGGGCCACGTCGACTTCACGGTCGAGGTGGAGCGCTCGCTGCGCGTCCTCGACGGTGCCGTCACGGTGTTCGACGGTGTCGCCGGTGTCGAGCCGCAGTCCGAGACGGTGTGGCGTCAGGCCGACCGTTACGGCGTGCCGCGCATCTGCTTCGTGAACAAGCTTGACCGCACCGGTGCCGAGTTCCACCGCTGCGTCGACATGATCTCGGACCGCCTTGGTGCGCAGCCGCTGGTCATGCAGCTTCCGATCGGTGCCGAGGCCGACTTCAAGGGCGTCGTGGACCTGGTCCGCATGAAGGCGCTCGTGTGGTCCGCCGAGGCCGCCAAGGGCGAGATGTACGACGTCGTCGACATCCCGGCCACGCACACCGAGGCTGCCGAGGAGTACCGCGGCAAGCTGATCGAGGGCGTCGCCGAGAACGACGAAGAGATCATGGAGCTGTACCTGGAGGGCCAGGAGCCCACCGAGGAGCAGCTGTACGCCGCGATCCGTCGCATCACCATCGCGTCCGGCAAGTCGAGCGACACCACGGTCACCCCGGTGTTCTGTGGCACCGCGTTCAAGAACAAGGGCGTCCAGCCCCTGCTCGACGCGGTCGTGCGCTACCTGCCGACCCCCCTCGACGTCGAGGCCATCGAGGGCCACGACGTCAAGGACCCCGAGGTCGTCGTCAAGCGCAAGCCGTCCGAGGAGGAGCCGCTGTCGGCTCTTGCCTTCAAGATCATGAGCGACCCGCACCTCGGCAAGCTCACCTTCGTCCGGATCTACTCCGGTCGCCTGGAGTCCGGCACCGCCGTGCTGAACTCCGTCAAGGGCAAGAAGGAGCGCATCGGCAAGATCTACCGCATGCACGCGAACAAGCGTGAGGAGATCGAGTCGGTGGGCGCCGGCGACATCGTCGCCGTCATGGGCCTGAAGCAGACCACCACCGGTGAGACGCTGAGCGACGACAAGCAGCCGGTGATCCTGGAGTCCATGGACTTCCCGGCGCCGGTCATCCAGGTCGCCATCGAGCCCAAGTCCAAGGGTGACCAGGAGAAGCTGGGTGTCGCCATCCAGCGTCTCGCGGAGGAGGACCCCTCCTTCCAGGTCCACTCGGACGAGGAGACGGGCCAGACCATCATCGGTGGTATGGGCGAGCTGCACCTCGAGGTGCTGGTCGACCGTATGCGCCGTGAGTTCAAGGTCGAGGCCAACGTCGGCAAGCCGCAGGTCGCGTACCGCGAGACGATCCGCAAGGCCGTCGAGCGCGTCGACTACACGCACAAGAAGCAGACTGGTGGTACCGGCCAGTTCGCCAAGGTGCAGATCGCGATCGAGCCGATCGAGGGCGGCGACGCCTCGTACGAGTTCGTGAACAAGGTCACCGGTGGTCGTATCCCGAAGGAGTACATCCCTTCGGTCGACGCCGGTGCGCAGGAGGCCATGCAGTTCGGCATCCTCGCGGGCTACGAGATGACCGGCGTGCGCGTCACGCTGATCGACGGTGGCTACCACGAGGTCGACTCCTCCGAGCTCGCGTTCAAGATCGCCGGCTCGCAGGCCTTCAAGGAGGCCGCGCGCAAGGCCAGCCCCGTGCTGCTCGAGCCGATGATGGCCGTCGAGGTCACCACGCCCGAGGACTACATGGGTGAGGTCATCGGCGACATCAACTCCCGCCGTGGTCAGATCCAGGCCATGGAGGAGCGGGCGGGTGCTCGCGTCGTGAAGGGCCTCGTGCCCCTCTCGGAGATGTTCGGTTACGTCGGCGACCTGCGCAGCAAGACGTCCGGCCGGGCCAGCTACTCCATGCAGTTCGACTCCTACGCCGAGGTTCCGCGGAACGTCGCCGAGGAGATCATCGCGAAGGCCAAGGGCGAGTAACGCACCGCGTTCACACGCTTTAGGCTTGACTCCGGAGCCTGGAGGGGCATTCACCCACATTCGTGGGGGAATGCCCTCGGGCCCGGGCTTTCCAGCAAAGATCACCTGGCGCCGATGAAGCAAGGCGTTCAGAACCACTCCACAGGAGGACCCCGTGGCGAAGGCGAAGTTCGAGCGGACTAAGCCCCACGTCAACATCGGCACCATCGGTCACATCGACCACGGTAAGACGACCCTTACGGCCGCCATTACCAAGGTGCTGCACGACGCGTACCCGGACCTGAACGAGGCCTCGGCCTTCGACCAGATCGACAAGGCTCCCGAGGAGCGCCAGCGCGGTATCACCATCTCCATCGCGCACGTCGAGTACCAGACCGAGACGCGTCACTACGCCCACGTCGACTGCCCCGGTCACGCGGACTACATCAAGAACATGATCACGGGTGCGGCGCAGATGGACGGCGCCATCCTCGTTGTCGCCGCCACCGACGGCCCGATGCCGCAGACCAAGGAGCACGTGCTCCTGGCCCGCCAGGTCGGCGTTCCGTACATCGTCGTCGCCCTGAACAAGGCCGACATGGTGGACGACGAGGAGATCCTGGAGCTCGTCGAGCTCGAGGTCCGTGAGCTGCTCTCCGAGTACGAGTTCCCGGGCGACGACCTGCCGGTCGTCAAGGTCTCGGCGCTCAAGGCCCTTGAGGGCGACAAGGAGTGGGGCAACACCGTCCTCGAGCTCATGAAGGCCGTGGACGAGAACATCCCGCAGCCCGAGCGTGACGTCGACAAGCCGTTCCTGATGCCGATCGAGGACGTCTTCACGATCACCGGTCGCGGTACGGTCGTCACCGGCCGTATCGAGCGTGGTGTCCTCAAGGTCAACGAGACCGTTGACATCGTGGGCATCAAGCAGGAGAAGACCACCACCACGGTCACCGGCATCGAGATGTTCCGCAAGCTGCTCGACGAGGGCCAGGCCGGTGAGAACGTCGGTCTGCTCCTCCGTGGCATCAAGCGCGAGGACGTCGAGCGCGGCCAGGTCATCATCAAGCCCGGTTCGGTCACGCCGCACACCGAGTTCGAGGCCCAGGCCTACATCCTGTCCAAGGACGAGGGTGGCCGCCACACGCCGTTCTTCAACAACTACCGTCCGCAGTTCTACTTCCGTACGACGGACGTGACCGGCGTTGTGACCCTCCCCGAGGGCACCGAGATGGTCATGCCGGGTGACAACACCGAGATGAAGGTGGAGCTCATCCAGCCCGTCGCCATGGAAGAGGGCCTGAAGTTCGCCATCCGTGAGGGTGGCCGGACGGTCGGCGCCGGCCAGGTCACCAAGATCAACAAGTAATTGTCGATCTGACCTGGTAGCTCCAAGCGCGAGCTCCTGAAGGGGCCCGTACGACTTCGGTCGTACGGGCCCTTTCGCTGTTTCTGAGGAGATGTCACGAGAGGTGGGCCGGCGGCGGTCTCACCCTCGCGGCTCACCCCGAGTGACAGGCCGATCACGCCTCGCAAAGATTGCTGTGAGGAATCAAGAAAGGTGTCGGCATGGCACATTCAGGCCACTGGGTGCGTTATTCGTCCCGGTTCTGCATAACCTCGCTCACCGCCGCGGCCACCCTGCTGGTCGGCGCGGTGCCGTCGACGAACGCCGCCGCCACGGACCTCGCTCCGCGGCCCGCCGTCGACGTGACCGGTTTCTCCACGGGCTGGTCGAATCCGTGGGCCATCTCCTTCCTGCCGGACGGGCGCTCGGCACTGGTGACGGAGAACGAGAGCGCCCGTGTCTACCGCCTGCGCGACAACGGCCGCCGGACCTTGATCGGCAAGGTGCCGAAGGTCGCCGTCCTCCAGCCCGGTGACGCCGCCAAGGGCGGGCTCCTGGGTGTCGCTCCGTCCCCGACATGGGACGGCAGGAAGGACAAGCAGGTGTTCTTCATGCACACCACGGCGACCGGCAGCCGGGTGGTGCGGATGAACTACGACGGCAAGTCGCTCAGCGGCTACCGAGTCGTCCTCGACGGCCTCAAGCGGGGGTCCAACCACCACGGCGGCAAGATCGCCTTCGGTCCCGACAAGTACCTCTACGTCGCGACGGGCGAGGCCACGCACGCCAGGCTCGCGCAGGACAAGTCCTCGCTCAACGGCAAGATCCTGCGGATCACGAAGTCCGGCAAGGCGGCGCCCGGCAACCCGTTCGGCAACCGCGTCCACAGCTACGGCCACCGCAATCCGCAGGGCCTGGCGTGGGACCGCAAGGGCCGGCTGTGGTCGGTGGAGATCGGGCAGGAAGCCAAGGACGAGCTCAACCTGATCAAACCGGGCGCCAACTACGGCTGGCCCAGCTGCGAGGGCGTCTGCGCCACCAAGGGCATGACCGACCCGAAGGTCACCTGGGACCACACCACGGCCCCCGCCCAGGTCGCCGTCGTGGGTGACGACCTCTACGTGTCGACGCTGAGGGGCTACCAGCTCTGGCGCGTCCCCATCAGCGCGGCCCTCCAGGGCAAGGGCGACAGCGCCAGGACCAAGGTCTTCTCCGGCTACGCGCTGCGTGCCCTCGCGAAGGTCCCCGGCCGGAACGAGCTGTGGCTGGGCACCGCGAGACAGGCCAACGGCGACCGGATCCTCCGGGTGACCGTCGGCTGACGCTGCCCGCCGTCAGACCGAGCAACGACGAAGGACGTCCACATGACCGACATACGCCGCTCGACGCGGCATCCGTCCCGGCTCATGACAGCCGTGCTCGCCACCGCGGCCGCGCTGCTGGCGACCGCTCTGGCCCAGCCGGTGACCGCCGTCCCGCGGGCCGCCGACGGCGGTGCTCCGGCCGGCGCCAAGACACTGTCGAAGGGATGGCACACCCCCTGGGGCATCTCGTTCCTGCCGAACGGCCGGACCGCCCTGGTGACCGAGCGCCTCTCCTACCAGGTCTACCGCCTGGACCGGAACGGCACCAAGAAATGGGTCGGCGAGGTGCCGTACACCGTCCCGGAGCCGTACGACGAGGGCGCAGGCGGACTGCTGGGGGTCGCTCCGTCGCCGACGTGGGACGGCAGGAAGGACAAGCAGGTGTTCTTCATGCACACCACGAAGAGCGAGACCCGCGTGGTCAGGATGGACTACGACGGCACCTCGCTGCGCAACTACAAGCCGATCCTGACCGGCATCCGGCGGGGCGGCGACCACAACGGCGGCAGGATCGCCTTCGGCCCCGACAAGTACCTGTACGTCACCACCGGCGAGGCCCTGCAGCCCGAGCTGGCGCAGGACAAGTCCTCGCTCAACGGCAAGATCCTGCGGATCACGAAGTCCGGCAAGGCGGCGCCCGGCAACCCGTTCGGCAACCGCGTCCACAGCTACGGCCACCGCAATCCGCAGGGCCTGGCATGGGACGCCAAGGGCCGGCTGTGGTCGGTGGAGATCGGCCAGCAGACCCACGACGAACTCAACCTGATCAAGCGGGGCGCCAACTACGGCTGGCCCAGCTGCGAGGGCGTCTGCTCCGTCAAGGGCATGACCGGTCCGAAGGCCACCTTCACCCCCGAGAAGGGCGTCCCGGCCCAGCTCGCCGTCGTACGCAACGTCCTGTACGTGTCGTCGCTGCGCGGGCAGCGGCTGTGGCGCGTGCCGATCGACGGCGGCAGCGAACGCCTCGGCACGAAGACCGCCTTCTACCCCGGCACATACGGCCGGCTCCGCGCCATCGCCAAGGTGCCCGGCGCGAACGAACTGTGGGTCGGCACCAGCGACCTGGGGTACGGCAACGACAAGATCCTCCGTGTCCCGATCAGGTGAGCCCGGCCCCTTCCCTCCCCAAGTAACCCCGAAAGAAGGGACGTACGACCGATGCACGAGACCAAGGAACCGCTGAAGCCGGTCGAGCAGGCCCCCTCGGCGCAGCCGGACGACACCACCTGGCGGGCACCCGCCTTCGAGGTCGTCGACACCGCGCTGGAGGTCACCGCCTACTCACTCAGCACCCGCTAGCGGCCGCCATGCTGCTGCTGGTACTCGGCACTGCCGCCGGCGGCGGCATCCCCCAGTGGAACTGCGCGTGCCCCGGTTGCTCCGGGGCACGCGCCCACCCGCACCGGCGCCGCCGGCACGCCTCGCTGGCCGTACGCACCGGCGAGGGCCGCTGGTACGTCGTCAACGCGACCCCCGACATCGGCGACCAGATCGAGGAACGGCCCGAGCTCCACCCCGGACCCGGCCCCCGGCAGACCCCCCTCGCCGGCGTGATCCTCACCGACGCCGAACTCGACCACACCCTGGGCATCGCCCGGCTGCGCGAGGCGGACGGCTTCCAGGTGCTGGCGACCGCCCCGGTACGGCATGCGCTGCTGGACCGCCAGCGTCTCGGCGAGGTCCTGGCGCCGTACACCGATGTGACCTGGCGGGAGCTGCCGGGGCACGGCGCCGAACCGCTGGACGGCACACCCTCCGGCCTCCAGGTCAGCGGCATCCCGGTCTCCGGCAAGCGCCCGCGGTACGCCGCCGACGCCCCGGACGACGACGCCTGGGTCGTCGCGCTGCGGCTGTACGACCCGTCGTCCGGCACCTCGGTCCTCTACGCCCCGGCTCTTGCCGCCTGGCCGGACCGCCTCCAGCAGGCCGCCGCCGAGGCCGACTGCGTCATCGTCGACGGCACCTTCTGGGACGACGAGGAGCCCCGCCGCACCGGCATCTCCTCGCGCACCGCCACCGGCATGGGCCATCTGCCCATCGACGGCCCGGGCGGCACCGCCGAGCGGCTGGCCCCCCTCACCGCACGGTGCCTGTACACGCACCTCAACAACACCAACCCCCTCGTCGACCCGGCCGCACCCCAGCACAAGCGCCTCGCCCGGCTGGGCATCGAGGTGGCGCACGACGGAATGGTGATCGAGCCATGAGCACAGCCGCTGTGAACACGAGCCCGGCCCCGCCCGAGGAGCCCTGGAGCCCCGCCGAGTTCGAGGCACGACTGCGTGCGGTGGGGGAGCAGCGCTACCACCACCTGCACCCCTTCAACATCCGTATGCACGACGGCGACCTCAGCCCCGGGGAACTGCGCCGCTGGATCGTCAACCGCTTCCACTACCAGCGCCACATCCCCGTCAAGGACGCCCTGATCACCGCCAAGCTGCCCACCTCGGAGCTGCGCCGGATGTGGCTGCGCCGCATCCAGGACCACGACGGGGCACAGACCGGCGAGGGCGGAATCGAGCGCTGGCTGCGGCTCGGGGAGGCGGCCGGCCTGGACCGCGAGACCCTGCTGCGCGCCGACTCGGTGCTGCCGGGCGTACGGCTGGCAGTCGACGGATACGTCAACTTCTGCCGGCTGCGCCCGCCCCTGGAGGCCGTCGCCGCCTCGCTCACCGAACTGTCCGCCCCGGACCTGATGCGCACCCGCATCGACGCCTTCGAGCGCCACTACCCGTGGATCGAAGCCGAGGGCCTCGCCTACTTCCGCACCCGGGTCTCCCAGGGGCGGCGCGACAGCCGCGAGGCGCTGGACCTGGTCCTTCGCTGGGCCCGCACCCATGACGACCAGGAGCGTGCCGTGGCAGCGCTGCGCTTCAAGTGCGACGTCCTGTGGTCGCTGCTGGACACCGTGGACGGCGCGGGCCGCGGGGAGCCGGCGTGAGCGCGCCGCCCGGCACCGACTGGCGGCCCGCCCTGGCCCCCGCCACCGTGCGCCGCCACGACCCCGTGCGGGACGCGGACCTGCTGCTCCTGCCCGAGCGGGTCGGCGTCCTGACCGGCTCGGCCGGCACGGTGCTCGGCCTGTGCGACGGCACCCGCAGTGTCGGCGCCATCGTCGCGGAACTCACCGAGCGCTTCCCCGACGCCCCCGTGGCCACCGACGTCCCCGTGTTCCTGGAGCGGCTGCGCAAGGAGGGCTGGCTGCGATGACCCCGACCGACCCGCCGCCCGGCCCCGCCACACCCCCAGCCCGTCCCTGGGCCCTCCTCGCCGAGCTCACCCACGCCTGCCCCCTGCACTGCGGCTACTGCTCGAACCCCCTTGAACTGACGCGCCGTTCGAGCGAGCTGAGCACCGAACAGTGGGCGGACGTGCTGCGCCAGGCGGGAGAGCTCGGTGTCGTCCAGATGCATCTGTCGGGCGGCGAGCCGCTGCTGCGCCGGGACCTGGCCGAGATCGTCGCCGCGGCCGAGGCGGCCGGCATCTACACCCAGCTGGTCACCAGCGGCGTGGGCCTGAGCGAGCCGCGCCTCGCCGCACTCGCCGCCGCCGGACTGAAGAGCGTCCAGCTGTCCGTGCAGCACGCCGACCCGCGCGCCTCCGACCGCATCGCCGGGCGGCGCTCCTTCGCCGAGAAGGAACGTGCCGCCGAGCTGGTGCGGGCCGCCGGCCTGCCCCTCGGCATGAACGTCGTCCTGCACCGCGAGAACCTGGACGCCCTCGACGCGCTCGTCGAGCTGGGCGTGTCCTGGGGCGTGGACCGCATCGAGCTCGCCAACGTCCAGTTCTACGGCTGGGGCCTGCTCAACCGCGCCGCGCTGCTGCCCACCCGCGAGCAGCTCACCGGCGCGCGGGAGGCGGTGCAGCGGTGGCGCGGGCGGCTCCCGGACGGACCCGAGCTGGTGTGGGTCGTCCCCGACTACTTCGACGGCGTCGCCAAGCCGTGCATGGGCGGCTGGGGAGCCGTCTCGCTCACGGTCGCCCCCGACGGCACGGTCCTGCCGTGCCCCGCCGCCGCCGCGCTGCCGGACCTGGATCCACCGAACGTCCGCGATCACCGGCTGGACTGGATCTGGGACCACTCCGGGGCGTTCACCCGTTACCGCGGCACCGACTGGATGCCCGATCCCTGCCGCAGCTGTTCCCGCCGTGAGGAGGACTTCGGCGGCTGCCGCTGCCAGGCCTACGCACTCACGGGGGACGCCACCCGTACGGATCCCGCGTGCGGGCTCTCGCCGGACCACGGGCTGATCCGGGGGCTGGCCGAGGCCGAACCGGACGAAACGGTGCAGATCAGACGTCGGGTGCCCGGCCGGGTCAAGGGCGCCGCCGCCCGGGTTTGACCTGCGTCACCCTCGGGGTATTCTCTCCGGCTCGATTGGCGGACCCCCTGCCCCATATGGCAGACTGTCCGAGTTGCTCGGTCGAGTGTTGATGCTGCGCGCCTCCCGCCGGGAGGACCGGAAGCGAGTCCCACAGTACTCGTCGCCCTAACTGCCGTAAGGCAGCGCTGGGGCGGACGTACGGGAATCTTCCGGGAAGTGTCAGTGCGGCACCGACCAGGCACCCGGTGGACCTCCTAGTCCCCGGCTTGCGGTTCCGGAAGGGCCGTGCTCCCAGGCAAGGGATGTTCGAACAAGGGGCATCTGTGTCAGCGAGAGCGCGACACGCCCGACCGCGTGGGTCGGAGAGCAGGACACAGGAACACCGGGTTCCAGAGCGTTACGAGACAAAGGACTACTGAGTAGCCATGGCGGGACAGAAGATCCGCATCCGGCTCAAGGCCTACGACCACGAGGTCATCGACTCCTCGGCGAAGAAGATCGTCGAGACGGTGACCCGCACTGGTGCGTCGGTCGCGGGCCCGGTGCCGCTGCCCACTGAGAAGAACGTGTACTGCGTCATCAAGTCGCCGCACAAGTACAAGGACTCGCGCGAGCACTTCGAGATGCGCACGCACAAGCGCCTGATCGACATCCTCGACCCGACGCCCAAGACCGTTGACTCTCTGATGCGACTCGACCTCCCGGCCGGTGTCGACATCGAGATCAAGCTCTAGGGGCCGGTGATCTGAGAATGGCTAAGCAGATCAAGGGCATCCTGGGCGAGAAGCTCGGCATGACGCAGGTGTGGGACGCGAACAACCGTGTTGTTCCGGTCACCGTCGTCAAGGCCGGCCCGAACGTCGTCACCCAGGTCCGCACGAACGACGCCGACGGCTACGAGTCCGTCCAGATCGCGTTCGGCGACATCGACCCGCGCAAGGTGAACAAGCCCCTCAAGGGCCACTTCGCGAAGGCCGACGTCACCCCCCGTCGCCACCTCGTCGAGATCCGCACCGCGGACGCCGCCGAGTACACCCTCGGCCAGGAGATCACCGCTGAGGTGTTCGAGGCCGGCGTGAAGGTCGACGTGACCGGCAAGAGCAAGGGCAAGGGCTTCGCCGGTGTCATGAAGCGTCACAACTTCAAGGGCCTCGGCGCCGGACACGGCACCCAGCGCAAGCACCGCTCGCCCGGTTCCATCGGTGGCTGCGCCACCCCGGGCCGCGTGTTCAAGGGCCTCCGCATGGCGGGTCGCATGGGCAACGAGCGGGTCACCACCCAGAACCTGACCGTCCACGCCGTTGACGCGGAGAAGGGTCTGCTGCTCATCAAGGGCGCGGTTCCCGGTCCGAACGGCGGCCTCGTCCTGGTCCGCACCGCGGCCAAGGGGGCCTGAGGTAACCGATGAGCACTGTTGACATCCTTTCGCCGGCGGGCGACAAGGCCGGTACCGTCGAGCTCCCCGCGGAGATCTTCGACGTAGAGAAGATCAGCGTTCCGCTGCTTCACCAGGTCGTCGTCGCGCAGCTGGCCGCTGCCCGCCAGGGCACGCACAAGACCAAGACGCGTGGCGAGGTCCGTGGTGGTGGCAAGAAGCCTTACCGCCAGAAGGGCACCGGTCGCGCCCGTCAGGGCTCGACCCGCGCGCCGCAGTTCGCCGGTGGTGGCGTCGTGCACGGTCCCGTGCCGCGTGACTACTCGCAGCGGACCCCGAAGAAGATGAAGGCCGCGGCCCTGCGCCACGCCCTCACCGACCGGGCCCGCAACAACCGCATCCACGTCGTCTCCGGCGTGATCGAGGGCGAGAACCCCAGCACCAAGGCCGCGAAGAGCCTGTTCGGCAAGATCAGCGAGCGCAAGAACCTGCTCCTGATCGTCGAGCGCGCCGACGAGGCCGCGTGGCTGTCCGCCCGCAACCTGCCCCAGGTCCACATCCTGGAGCCGGGCCAGCTGAACACGTACGACGTTCTCGTCTCGGACGACGTGGTCTTCACCCAGGCCGCGTTCGAGTCCTTCGTGTCGGGCCCGAAGGCCAATGACACCGAAGGGAGCGAGGCCTGATGGCTACGCGTCACCCGAGCATTGCCTCCAAGGCGGCCAAGGCCGCCAAGGCCGCGCGCGTCGCCAAGGCGCGTCGTCACGCCGCCGAGGGCAAGAACACCGTCGAGACCCCGGTCAGCAAGTCCTTCACGGACCCCCGTGACGTGCTGCTGAAGCCGGTCGTCTCCGAGAAGAGCTACGCGCTTCTCGACGAGGGCAAGTACACGTTCATCGTCGCCCCGAGCGCCAACAAGACCCAGATCAAGCAGGCCGTCCAGGCGGTCTTCGACGTCAAGGTCACTGGGGTCAACACGATCAACCGCCAGGGCAAGCGCAAGCGGACCCGCACCGGCTTCGGCCAGCGCGCGGGCACCAAGCGCGCGATCGTGACCCTCGCCGAGGGCGACCGTATCGACATCTTCGGCGGTCCGACCGCCTAAGGGCGGTCCGGATCGTCCGATATCGGACGAGGACTGAGAAATGGGAATCCGCAAGTACAAGCCGACTACGCCGGGCCGTCGCGGCTCCAGCGTCGCCGACTTCGTCGAGGTCACGCGGTCCACGCCGGAGAAGTCGCTGGTCCGCCCCCTGCACAGCAAGGGCGGCCGTAACAACGCCGGTCGTGTGACCGTTCGCCACCAGGGTGGCGGACACAAGCGCGCCTACCGAGTGATCGACTTCCGTCGTCACGACAAGGACGGCGTGCCGGCGAAGGTCGCGCACATCGAGTACGACCCCAACCGCACCGCGCGCATCGCGCTGCTGCACTACGCCGACGGCGAGAAGCGCTACATCCTCGCCCCGCGCAACCTGCAGCAGGGTGACCGCGTCGAGAACGGTCCTGGGGCCGACATCAAGCCGGGCAACAACCTGGCGCTCCGCAACATCCCGGTCGGTACCACGATCCACGCGATCGAGCTCCGTCCCGGTGGCGGCGCCAAGTTCGCCCGCTCCGCCGGTGCCTCCGTGCAGCTGCTCGCGAAGGAGGGCTCGATGGCCCACCTCCGCATGCCCTCCGGTGAGATCCGCCTGGTCGACCAGCGCTGCCGCGCCACGGTCGGCGAGGTCGGCAACGCCGAGCAGAGCAACATCAACTGGGGCAAGGCCGGCCGCAAGCGCTGGCTGGGCGTCCGCCCGACCGTTCGCGGTGTGGCGATGAACCCGGTTGACCACCCCCACGGTGGTGGTGAGGGCAAGACCTCCGGTGGTCGCCACCCGGTCAGCCCCTGGGGCCAGAAGGAAGGTCGTACTCGTTCGCCCAAGAAGGCGTCGAACAAGTACATCGTCCGCCGCCGCAAGACGAACAAGAAGCGCTAGGAGCGGGTTTAGATGCCGCGCAGTCTCAAGAAGGGGCCCTTCGTCGACGGACACCTCATCAAGAAGGTGGACGCCCAGAACGAAGCCGGCACCAAGAACGTCATCAAGACCTGGTCCCGTCGCTCCATGATCGTGCCGGCCATGCTCGGCCACACGCTCGCGGTGCACAACGGCAAGACCCACATCCCGGTGTTCGTCACCGAGTCGATGGTCGGCCACAAGCTCGGCGAGTTCTCGCCGACGCGCACCTTCCGGGGCCACGTCAAGGACGACCGGAAGTCGAAGCGCCGCTAGTAGCGGATCGCATTCAGACACGTAAGTAACTGAGAGGGACAACCATGGAAGCCAGGGCCCAGGCGCGGTACATCCGCGTTACGCCCATGAAGGCCCGCCGCGTGGTGGACCTTATCCGTGGCATGGATGCCACGGAGGCTCAGGCTGTTCTGCGATTCGCTCCGCAGGCAGCCTCCGTGCCGGTCGGCAAGGTGCTCGACAGCGCCATCGCCAACGCCGCGCACAACTACGACCACCCGGACGCCTCCTCGCTGGTCATCAGCGAGGCGTACGTTGACGAGGGCCCGACCCTGAAGCGGTTCCGTCCGCGTGCCCAGGGCCGTGCCTACCGGATCCGCAAGCGGACCAGCCACATCACTGTGGTCGTCAGCAGCAAGGAAGGAACCCGGTAATGGGCCAGAAGGTTAACCCGCATGGGTTCCGGCTCGGTGTCACCACGGACTTCAAGTCCCGGTGGTACGCCGACAAGCTGTACAAGGACTACGTCAAGGAAGACGTCGCCATCCGTCGGATGATGACGTCCGGCATGGAGCGCGCCGGTATCTCGAAGGTTGAGATCGAGCGCACCCGTGACCGTGTCCGCGTGGACATCCACACCGCGCGTCCGGGCATCGTCATCGGCCGCCGTGGCGCCGAGGCCGACCGCATCCGCGGTGACCTCGAGAAGCTCACGGGCAAGCAGGTCCAGCTGAACATCCTCGAGGTCAAGAACCCCGAGACCGACGCTCAGCTGGTTGCCCAGGCCGTTGCCGAGCAGCTCTCCTCCCGCGTCTCCTTCCGTCGGGCCATGCGTAAGAGCATGCAGTCCGCCATGAAGGCCGGCGCCAAGGGCATCAAGATCCAGTGCGGCGGCCGCCTCGGTGGCGCCGAGATGTCCCGCTCGGAGTTCTACCGCGAGGGCCGCGTGCCCCTGCACACGCTCCGCGCGAACGTGGACTACGGCTTCTTCGAGGCCAAGACGACCTTCGGCCGCATCGGCGTGAAGGTCTGGATCTACAAGGGCGACGTCAAGAACATCGCCGAGGTCCGCGCCGAGAACGCTGCGGCCCGTGCGGGTAACCGCCCGGCCCGTGGTGGTGCCGACCGCCCGGCCCGTGGTGGCCGTGGTGGCGAGCGGCGCGGTCGCAAGCCGCAGCAGGCTGCCGGCGCCGAGGCCCCCAAGGCCGAGGCCCCCGCCGCTCCGGCTGAGAGCACCGGAACGGAGGCCTGACCGAAATGCTGATCCCCCGTAGGGTCAAGCACCGCAAGCAGCACCACCCCAAGCGCTCCGGCGCCGCCAAGGGTGGCACGACGGTTGCGTTCGGCGAGTACGGCATCCAGGCGCTCACCCCGGCCTACGTGACGAACCGTCAGATCGAGGCCGCTCGTATTGCCATGACGCGTCACATCAAGCGTGGTGGCAAGGTCTGGATCAACATCTACCCGGACCGTCCCCTCACCAAGAAGCCTGCCGAGACCCGCATGGGTTCCGGTAAGGGTTCTCCGGAGTGGTGGATCGCCAACGTCAAGCCCGGACGCGTGATGTTCGAGCTGTCGTACCCCAACGAGAAGATCGCCCGTGAGGCCCTGACTCGCGCCGCCCACAAGCTGCCGATGAAGTGCCGGATCGTCAAGCGCGAGGCAGGTGAAGCGTGATGTCGGCCGGTACCAAGGCGTCCGAGCTGCGCGAGCTGGGCAACGAGGAGCTTCTTGCGAAGCTCCGCGAGGCCAAGGAAGAGCTGTTCAACCTCCGCTTCCAGGCGGCGACCGGTCAGCTCGAGAACCATGGCCGTCTGAAGGCGGTCCGCAAGGACATCGCGCGGATCTACACCCTGATGCGCGAGCGTGAGCTGGGCATCGAAACGGTGGAGAACGCCTGATGAGCGAGAAGAACGTGACTGAGAACGCAGAGGCGCGCGGTTTCCGCAAGACCCGTGAGGGTCTCGTCGTCAGCGACAAGATGGACAAGACCGTCGTCGTCGCCGTCGAGGACCGTGTGAAGCACGCGCTGTACGGCAAGGTCATCCGCCGTACGAACAAGCTCAAGGCGCACGACGAGCAGAACGCCGCGGGTGTCGGCGACCGTGTCCTCCTCATGGAGACCCGGCCGCTGTCCGCGACGAAGCGCTGGCGCGTCGTCGAGATCCTCGAGAAGGCCAAGTAATTCCTGCGGGGTATCCCGCAGGACAGTTCCGCCAGGCTCGGCAGGGGTGCTCGTACTGAGCCCCCTGCCGGGAACCGGCAGACAAACAGGAGATAGACGTGATCCAGCAGGAGTCGCGACTGCGCGTCGCCGACAACACTGGTGCGAAGGAAATCCTTTGCATCCGTGTGCTCGGTGGCTCCGGTCGCCGCTACGCGGGCATCGGTGACGTCATCGTCGCCACCGTCAAGGACGCGATCCCCGGTGGCAACGTGAAGAAGGGTGACGTCGTCAAGGCGGTCATCGTTCGCACCGTCAAGGAGCGCCGCCGTCCGGACGGCTCGTACATCCGCTTCGACGAGAACGCCGCCGTCATTCTGAAGAACGACGGCGACCCTCGCGGCACCCGCATCTTCGGCCCGGTCGGGCGTGAGCTGCGCGAGAAGAAGTTCATGAAGATCATCTCGCTGGCTCCGGAGGTGCTGTAAGCATGAAGATCAAGAAGGGCGACCTGGTCCAGGTCATCACCGGTAAGGACAAGGGCAAGCAGGGCAAGGTCATCGCGGCCTACCCCCGCGAGGACCGTGTCCTGGTCGAGGGTGTCAACCGGGTCAAGAAGCACACCAAGGCCGGTCCGACCGCCAAGGGTTCGCAGGCCGGCGGCATCGTCACGACCGAGGCGCCCGTCCACGTCTCCAACGTCCAGCTGGTCGTTGAGAAGGACGGCAACAAGGTCGTCACGCGTGTCGGCTACCGCTTCGACGACGAAGGCAACAAGATCCGCGTTGCCAAGCGGACGGGTGAGGACATCTGATGACGACCACCACCAGCCCGCGTCTGAAGCTGAAGTACCGCGAGGAGATCGCGGGCAAGCTGCGTGACGAGTTCAAGTACGAGAACGTCATGCAGGTTCCCGGCCTCGTCAAGATCGTGGTCAACATGGGTGTGGGCGACGCCGCCCGCGACTCCAAGCTGATCGAGGGCGCCATCCGCGACCTCACCACGATCACCGGTCAGAAGCCGGCCGTCACCAAGGCCCGCAAGTCCATCGCGCAGTTCAAGCTGCGTGAGGGCCAGCCGATCGGTGCCCACGTCACGCTCCGTGGCGACCGCATGTGGGAGTTCCTGGACCGCACCCTGTCGCTCGCGCTCCCGCGCATCCGCGACTTCCGTGGTCTGTCCCCCAAGCAGTTCGACGGCCGTGGCAACTACACCTTCGGTCTCACCGAGCAGGTCATGTTCCACGAGATCGACCAGGACAAGATCGACCGTACCCGGGGTATGGACATCACCGTGGTGACCACGGCGACCAACGACGCTGAGGGCCGTGCGCTCCTTCGTCACCTCGGCTTCCCGTTCAAGGAGGCGTGAGCGAGATGGCGAAGAAGGCTCTGATTGCCAAGGCTGCTCGCAAGCCCAAGTTCGGTGTGCGTGGCTACACGCGCTGCCAGCGCTGCGGCCGTCCGCACTCCGTGTACCGCAAGTTCGGCCTGTGCCGCGTGTGCCTTCGTGAGATGGCTCACCGTGGCGAGCTGCCGGGCGTGACCAAGAGCTCCTGGTAATCCCCCTAATAAGGGATTCCGGAGTCTCTCGGTAAGCATCTGGGTGGACAGGGGCCCACCCCCGCATGGCTTAGGCTTGTGGGGTTGGGCGCCTGTCGCGCCCGTACGACTTACTACGCCGTAGGTCCACCGCGCCGCACCCGTCCCGTCTCGGATCGGGGAGAGGGATGGCGCACCAGGAAACCCCGGCGAGAGAGGCCGAAGGCCAATTCATGACCATGACTGATCCGATCGCAGACATGCTTACGCGTCTGCGGAACGCGAACTCGGCATACCACGACTCCGTGACGATGCCGGCATCGAAGATCAAGTCGCACATCGCGGAGATCCTCCAGCAGGAGGGCTTCATCACGGGCTGGAAGGTCGAGGACGCCGAGGTCGGCAAGAACCTCGTCCTGGAGCTGAAGTTCGGCCCCAACCGTGAGCGCTCCATCGCGGGCATCAAGCGGATCTCCAAGCCCGGTCTCCGGGTTTACGCGAAGTCCACCAACCTGCCGAAGGTGCTCGGCGGCCTCGGCGTGGCGATCATCTCCACGTCGCACGGGCTCCTCACCGACAAGCAGGCCGGCAAGAAGGGCGTAGGCGGAGAAGTCCTCGCCTACGTCTGGTAACGGAAGGGAACGGAGGAAACAGCTATGTCGCGCATCGGCAAGCTCCCCATCGCGGTTCCCGCCGGCGTGGACGTCACCATCGACGGCCAGACGGTCTCGGTCAAGGGCCCCAAGGGCACGCTGACCCACACCGTCGTGTCGCCGATCGAGATCGCCAAGGGTGAGGACGGCGTACTCAACGTCACCCGCCCCAACGACGAGCGTCAGAACAAGGCCCTGCACGGCCTGTCCCGCACGCTGGTGGCGAACATGATCACCGGCGTGACCCAGGGTTACGTGAAGAAGCTCGAGATCAGCGGTGTCGGTTACCGCGTTGCGGCCAAGGGATCGAACCTCGAGTTCGCGCTCGGCTACAGCCACTCGATCACCGTCGAGGCCCCCGAGGGCATCACCTTCAAGGTGGAGAACCCGACCCGCTTCTCGGTCGAGGGCATCGACAAGCAGAAGGTCGGCGAGGTTGCGGCGAACATCCGCAAGCTGCGCAAGCCCGACCCGTACAAGGCCAAGGGCGTCAAGTACGAGGGCGAAGTCATCCGCCGCAAGGTCGGAAAGGCGGGTAAGTAAGCCATGGCATACGGACAGAAGATCCTCAAGGGCGACGCCTACAAGCGCGCCGCGATCAAGCGCCGCCACATCCGGATCCGTAAGCACATCAACGGAACGGCGGAGCGTCCGCGTCTGGTCGTTACCCGCTCGAACCGCCACATCGTGGCCCAGGTGATCGACGACCTCAAGGGTCACACCCTTGCGTCGGCGTCCACCCTGGACACCTCGATCCGCGGTGGCGAGGGCGACAAGTCCGCGCAGGCCAAGCAGGTCGGAGCCCTGGTCGCCGAGCGCGCCAAGGCTGCCGGCGTCGAGGCCGTCGTATTCGACCGTGGTGGCAACCAGTACGCCGGGCGCATCGCCGCCCTGGCGGACGCCGCCCGCGAAGCCGGACTCAAGTTCTGAGCCGCTTCCGTAGCTAGCGGAAAAAGAGAGAGGTAATTCCAATGGCTGGACCCCAGCGCCGCGGTGGCGGTGCCGGTGGCGGCGAGCGGCGGGACCGGAAGGGCCGTGACGGCGGCGCAGCTGCCGCCGAGAAGACCGCTTACGTTGAGCGCGTTGTCGCGATCAACCGTGTCGCCAAGGTTGTGAAGGGTGGTCGTCGCTTCAGCTTCACCGCGCTGGTCGTGGTGGGCGACGGTGACGGCACCGTGGGTGTCGGTTACGGCAAGGCCAAGGAGGTGCCGGCCGCCATCGCCAAGGGTGTTGAGGAGGCCAAGAAGCACTTCTTCAAGGTCCCCCGTATCCAGGGCACGATCCCGCACCCGATCCAGGGTGAGAAGGCTGCCGGTGTCGTGCTGCTCAAGCCCGCGTCGCCCGGTACCGGTGTTATCGCCGGTGGTCCGGTGCGTGCCGTGCTCGAGTGCGCCGGTATCCACGACATCCTGTCGAAGTCGCTCGGCTCCGACAACGCGATCAACATCGTGCACGCGACCGTGGAGGCCCTGAAGGGTCTGCAGCGTCCCGAGGAGGTCGCGGCCCGCCGTGGCCTGCCGCTCGAGGACGTCGCCCCCGCGGCTCTGCTTCGTGCGCGTGCGGGAGCGGGTGCGTAATGGCTCGCCTCAAGGTCACGCAGACGAAGTCGTACATCGGTAGCAAGCAGAACCACCGTGACACCCTGCGGTCCCTTGGTCTCAAGGGGATCAACACCGTGGTCGTCAAGGAGGACCGCCCCGAGTTCCGCGGAATGGTGCACACCGTCCGCCACCTCGTGACGGTTGAGGAGGTCGACTGATCATGGCGGAGAACAACCCGCTCAAGATCCACAACCTCCGTCCCGCCCCGGGCGCCAAGACCGCCAAGACCCGTGTGGGTCGTGGTGAGGCGTCGAAGGGTAAGACGGCCGGTCGTGGTACCAAGGGTACGAAGGCTCGTTACCAGGTTCCGGAGCGCTTCGAGGGTGGCCAGATGCCCCTCCACATGCGTCTTCCGAAGCTGAAGGGCTTCAAGAACCCGTTCAAGACCGAGTTCCAGGTCGTGAACCTCGACAAGCTGGCGTCGCTGTACCCCGAGGGTGGCGAGGTCACCGTCGAGGGTCTGGTCGCCAAGGGTGCCGTTCGCAAGAACAGCCTCGTCAAGGTGCTCGGCCAGGGCGAGATCTCCGTGGCGCTGCAGGTGACGGTCGACGCCGTCTCCGGCTCCGCCAAGGAGAAGATCACCGCCGCCGGCGGTACCGTCACCGAGCTCGTCTGAACACTTCAGGCGTCTCGATGACTTGAGCGATCCCGACCGGGGATACCCCACAAATGGGGTATCCCCGGTTGGTCGTTCCAAGGGGGGCGGTCTCGCCGGTAAGGTGGCCTGCACTGTCCACTTTTACCGAGTGCTGTTCGTGAGGCACTCTGAGCGGCAGTCGACCGTTAGCTAAGTCGTTCCTATTAGTCGAACCTCAAGACCGTCACCCTTGACGCAGTTGCGCGGGGGTCGCAGGAGGCACCGTGCTCACCGCGTTCGCCCGGGCGTTCAAGACGCCCGACCTGCGCAAGAAGCTGCTCTTCACGCTCGCCATCATCGTGGTGTATCGGATCGGTACCCACATTCCGATTCCAGGCGTCGACTACTCGGCCGTCCAGGTCTGCATCGACCAGGCCAGCACCAACACGGGCCTGTTCGGTCTGGTCAACATGTTCAGCGGCGGCGCGCTGCTTCAGATCACGATCTTCGCGCTCGGCATCATGCCGTACATCACGGCGAGCATCATCCTTCAGCTGCTGACCGTCGTGATCCCGCGCCTGGAAGCCCTCAAGAAAGAGGGCCAGGCGGGGACGGCCAAGATCACGCAGTACACCCGCTACCTGACCGTGGCGCTCGCGATCCTTCAGGGCACCGGCCTGGTGGCCACCGCCCGCAGCGGCGCGCTCTTCCAGGGCTGCCAGGTGTCCAGCCAGATCGTTCCTGACCAGTCGATCTTCACGACCATCACCATGGTCATCACGATGACCGCCGGTACGGCCGTCGTCATGTGGCTCGGTGAGCTCATCACCGACCGCGGCATCGGCAACGGCATGTCGATCCTGATGTTCATCTCGATCGCCGCGACCTTCCCGTCCGCCCTGTGGGCCATCAAGCAGCAGGGTGACCTGGCCGGCGGCTGGATCGAGTTCGGCACCGTCATCGCGGTGGGCCTGGTCATGGTCGGACTGGTCGTCTTCGTGGAGCAGGCACAGCGCCGTATTCCGGTGCAGTACGCGAAGCGCATGATCGGCCGCCGTTCCTACGGCGGTACTTCGACGTACATCCCGCTCAAGGTGAACCAGGCGGGCGTGATTCCCGTCATCTTCGCGTCGTCGCTGCTCTATATTCCGGCGCTGATCGTGCAGTTCTCCAACAACCAGGAGTCCGGCTGGGCGACCTGGGTCACAAAGAACCTGGCGGACACGGGGGCACCCGTGCACGTCGCCCTCTATTTCTTCCTGATTGTCTTCTTCGCGTTCTTCTACGTGGCTATCTCGTTCAACCCCGAGGAAGTCGCGGACAACATGAAGAAGTATGGTGGCTTCATCCCGGGCATCCGGGCTGGCCGACCGACCGCTGAGTACCTCTCCTACGTGCTCAACCGGATCACCTGGCCGGGCTCGCTGTACTTGGGTCTGATCGCTCTCGTGCCGACGATGGCGTTGGCTGGTTTCGGGGCAAACCAGAACTTCCCGTTCGGCGGGACCAGCATCCTGATCATCGTGGGTGTCGGTCTTGAAACGGTGAAGCAGATCGAGAGCCAGCTCCAGCAGCGCAATTACGAAGGGTTCCTCCGCTGATGCGTATCGTCCTCGTCGGGCCGCCGGGTGCCGGCAAGGGAACGCAGGCTGCGTTCCTCGCCAAGAACCTGTCGATCCCGCACATCTCCACGGGCGACCTGTTCCGCGCCAACATCAGCCAGCAGACGGAGCTCGGGAAGCTCGCGAAGTCCTACATGGACGCGGGCAACCTGGTGCCGGACGAGGTCACCATCGGGATGGCCAAGGACCGCATGGAGAAGCCGGACGCCGAGAACGGCTTCCTGCTGGACGGTTTTCCGCGCAACGTGTCCCAGGCCGAGGCTCTGGACGAGATGCTCCAGTCCGAGAGCATGAAGCTGGACGCGGTCCTGGACCTGGAAGTCCCCGAGGAAGAGGTCGTCAAGCGGATCGCCGGGCGGCGGATCTGCCGCAAGGACTCCAGCCACGTCTTCCACGTGACGTACAGCAAGCCGAAGACGGAGGGCGTCTGTGACGCCTGCGGCGGCGAGCTGTACCAGCGTGACGACGACTCGGAGGAGACGGTCCGCAAGCGTCTCGAGGTCTACCACACGCAGACCGAGCCGATCATCGACTACTACAAGGCGCAGGGGCTGGTCGTCACCATCTCCGCGCTGGGCAAGGTCGAAGAGGTCACGGGGCGTGCGATGGAGGCCCTCAAGCGCGACGAGGACGGCAAGAAGTAGCGTTCTCAGCTGGTACGCAGCACTGGCCGCGGTTCCCTTCAAGGGGACCGCGGCTGCTGTGTGGGGCGGGGTGTCACGGCTCCGCCCTTATGGTTGAAGAAGTCCCTCCACCCGGCAGGAAAGGCCCCCGACCCCATGGTGCAGATCAAGAGCCCCGAGCAGATCGCCAAGATGCGTGAGGCGGGGCTGGTCGTCGCCGCCATTCACGCGGCCACGCGCGAGGCCGCGGTGCCCGGGGCCAGCACCAAGGATCTGGACGAGGTCGCCCGCAAGGTGCTCGCCGAGCACGGCGCCAAGTCGAACTTCCTCGGCTACGGCGGCTTCCCCGCGACGATCTGCACCTCCGTGAACGACGTCGTCGTCCACGGCATCCCGTCCGAGGACGTCGTCCTGAAGGACGGCGACATCATCTCCATCGACTGCGGCGCCATCATCGACGGCTGGCACGGCGACGCCGCCTACACCGCCTTCGTGGGCTCAGGTCACGCCCCGGAGCTGATCGAGCTCTCCCGGGTGACCGAGGGGTCGATGTGGGCCGGCATCGCGGCCATGAAGCAGGGCAACCGCCTGGTCGACGTCTCCCGTGCCATCGAGACCTACATCCGCCGCCAGCCGAAGCCCGGCGGCGGCCGCTACGGCATCATCGAGGACTACGGCGGCCACGGCATCGGCACCGAGATGCACATGGACCCGCACCTGCTGAACTACGTGGAGCGCCGGCGGGGCAAGGGCCCCAAGCTGGTCCCCGGGTTCTGCCTGGCGATCGAGCCGATGGTGTCCCTGGGCACCCCGAAGACCGAGGTCCTCTCGGACGACTGGACGGTCATCACCACCGACGGCACCTGGTCCTCGCACTGGGAGCACTCCGTCGCGCTGACCGAGGAGGGTCCGCTGGTGCTGACCGCTCCCGACGCGGGCAAGGCCAAGCTGGCCGAGTTCGGCATCGTCGCCGCGCCGGATCCGCTGGCCTGAGCGCCCTTCCGCGGACCGCGTGCTTAATGATCTGCCGGTCAGGGCAGGATTCCCCGATTCGTCTTTCCGGGTGCGCTGACGTAGACTGACTCGTCGGCTCTCGTGCACCCGCATGTCCGCATGCGCCCGTAAGGGAAAGCACTGGAGTCGATCAAGGTAGTCGATTCGAAGGGCGAAGCGTGGCCAAGAAGCAAGGTGCCATCGAGATCGAGGGCACTGTCGTCGAGTCTCTTCCGAACGCCATGTTCAAGGTCGAGCTCCAGAACGGCCACCAGGTCCTGGCACACATCAGCGGCAAGATGCGTATGCACTACATCCGCATCCTCCCTGACGACCGGGTCGTGGTGGAGTTGTCTCCGTACGACCTGACGCGTGGCCGGATCGTCTACCGATACAAGTAGATCTTGCCCGCATTCCGCTTCGGCGGGGTGGTGGCACTGACCCGGAGAACCTCAATCCCATGAAGGTCAAGCCGAGCGTCAAGAAGATCTGCGACAAGTGCAGGGTGATCCGCCGTCACGGTCGGGTCATGGTCATCTGCGAGAACCCGCGCCACAAGCAGCGCCAGGGCTGACGCACGACCGATCCCTCTGCATCCATCGCAGAGATTCGCGCGACGCAAGCTGAATATGTTCATACGCAGAATCCAGGCGATCCTTTGCCTGATACCCCCGGTTCGGAGGCCGGGGACTCAGTTCGTACCTCATACGGCAGCTGGGAATCGGTTCTGCGGAAGACCTCCGAAGATCACCAGGAGCCATTGAATGGCACGCGTTTCCGGTGTTGACATCCCGCGCGAAAAGCGCGTGGAGGTCGCCCTGACCTACGTGTTCGGTATCGGCCGTACGCTCTCCCAGCAGACGCTGGCCGAGACCGGCATCGACCCGAACACCCGCGTTCGCGACCTCTCCGAGGAGCAGCTCGTCGCGATTCGTGAGTACGTCGACAACAACATCAAGACCGAGGGTGACCTCCGTCGCGAGATCCAGGCCGACATCCGCCGCAAGGTCGAGATCGGTTGCTACCAGGGTCTCCGTCACCGTCGCGGTCTGCCCGTCCGCGGTCAGCGCACCAGCACGAACGCCCGTACCCGCAAGGGCCCGCGTCGCGCCATCGCCGGTAAGAAGAAGCCGGGCAAGAAGTAGTCCACAGCGGACTTCGCCGTCCAGCGGTCTTCGCTGTAGGACCGACCACCTCCCGTAGGAGTACAGATGCCCCCCAAGGGTCGTCAGGGCGCTGCCAAGAAGGTGCGCCGCAAGGAAAAGAAGAACGTCGCTCACGGCCACGCGCACATCAAGAGCACGTTCAACAACACGATCGTCTCCATCACGGACCCGTCGGGCAACGTGATCTCCTGGGCCTCCGCCGGCCACGTCGGCTTCAAGGGCTCCCGGAAGTCCACGCCGTTCGCCGCGCAGATGGCCGCCGAGTCGGCTGCCCGCCGCGCCCAGGAGCACGGCATGCGCAAGGTCGACGTGTTCGTGAAGGGTCCGGGTTCGGGTCGTGAGACCGCGATCCGTTCGCTTCAGGCGACCGGTCTCGAGGTCGGCTCCATCCAGGACGTCACCCCGACCCCGCACAACGGCTGCCGTCCGCCGAAGCGTCGTCGCGTCTGACGTACGACTGCTTCGCGCAGGCTTGGTTTCGGGCGGTACGGCTCTTCGGGGCTGTATCGCCCGTACCCTTGCAGTACCCGTCCCTTTTGCCGGGGACGGTTCCGTCGGGCGTCAAATAGCGGGCGTCCACGAAAGAAGGATCTGATCCACACATGCTGATCGCTCAGCGTCCCTCGTTGACCGAAGAGGTCGTCGACGAATTCCGCTCCCGGTTCGTGATCGAGCCGCTGGAGCCGGGCTTCGGCTACACCCTCGGCAACTCCCTGCGTCGGACCCTCCTGTCCTCGATCCCGGGTGCGGCGGTCACGTCCATCCGTATCGACGGCGTGCTGCACGAGTTCACCACCGTGCCGGGCGTCAAGGAGGACGTCACCGACCTGATCCTCAACATCAAGCAGCTGGTCGTCTCCTCGGAGCACGACGAGCCGGTCGTGATGTACCTGCGCAAGCAGGGTCCGGGTCTGGTCACCGCCGCCGACATCGCGCCCCCGGCCGGTGTCGAGGTGCACAACCCCGACCTGGTCCTCGCCACGCTCAACGGCAAGGGCAAGCTGGAGATGGAGCTCACGGTCGAGCGTGGCCGTGGTTACGTGTCCGCCGTGCAGAACAAGCAGGTCGGCCAGGAGATCGGGCGCATCCCGGTCGACTCGATCTACTCGCCGGTTCTGAAGGTCACGTACAAGGTCGAGGCCACGCGTGTCGAGCAGCGCACCGACTTCGACAAGCTGATCGTCGACGTCGAGACCAAGCAGGCCATGCGTCCGCGTGACGCCATGGCGTCGGCCGGTAAGACCCTGGTCGAGCTGTTCGGTCTGGCGCGCGAGCTGAACATCGACGCCGAGGGCATCGACATGGGCCCGTCCCCGACGGACGCCGCCCTCGCCGCCGACCTGGCGCTGCCGATCGAGGAGCTGGAGCTCACCGTTCGGTCGTACAACTGCCTCAAGCGCGAGGGCATCCACTCCGTGGGTGAGCTCGTGGCTCGTTCCGAGGCCGACCTGCTGGACATCCGCAACTTCGGTGCGAAGTCCATCGACGAGGTCAAGGCGAAGCTGGCCGGCATGGGCCTGGCCCTGAAGGACAGCCCGCCCGGATTCGACCCGACCGCCGCCGCGGACGCCTTCGGTGCCGATGACGACGCGGACGCCGGGTTCGTGGAGACCGAGCAGTACTAAGCGCTCCGCGGGGAGGCCGTACTGCTTCTGCGGGCCGGTTTCGGCTGGTCGCGCAGTTCCCCGCGCCCCTTCCGGGAGCGCCCCTTCGGGGCCGCTCCCGGATCTCCGACAGGTAACCGCCTGCTCGGATACTGACCTCGGTACCTCATACGGCCGGGGCAGACACACAGGAGATTGACATGCCGAAGCCCACCAAGGGTGCCCGTCTGGGCGGCAGTGCCGCGCACGAGAAGCTGCTTCTCGCGAACCTCGCGAAGGCGCTCTTCGAGCACGGCCGTATCACCACCACCGAGGCGAAGGCCCGCCGTCTGCGGCCCTACGCCGAGCGTCTGGTGACCAAGGCGAAGAAGGGCGACCTTCACAACCGCCGTCAGGTGCTCCAGGTCATCACGGACAAGAGCGTCGTCCACACGCTCTTCACCGAGATCGGCCCGCGCTACGAGAACCGTCCGGGTGGCTACACCCGCATCACCAAGATCGGTAACCGCCGTGGCGACAACGCGCCCATGGCTGTCATCGAGCTGGTCGAGGCGCTGACGGTCGCGCAGCAGGCCACTGGTGAGGCCGAGGCCGCCACCAAGCGTGCGGTCAAGGAGGCCGACGAGGCCAAGGTCGACACGACCAAGGCCGACGAGGCTGCCGAGGCTCAGGCCGACGAGGCTGCCGAGGAGTCGAAGGACGCGTAAGCGTCTGCCGGGTGGCTGTTGTCGGGCGGCTGCGGCTTCGTCGTGGTTGTTCGCGCAGTTTCCCGCGCCCCTTCAGGGCGTTGGCGGGTCCGTTCCTTTCGAGGGGCGGGCCCGCTTTTTGTTGCTGAGAGGATCTCTGGGTGAGTGACGAAGTAGAGCCGGGGTATGTGCGTGTGCGCCTCGATCTGTCCTATGACGGGACCGAGTTCTCCGGGTGGGCCAAGCAGGCCGGTGGGCGGCGGACCGTGCAGGGCGAGATCGAGGACGCGCTGCGGACCGTCACGCGGTCGGGGGGCACGACGTACGAGCTGACCGTCGCCGGGCGGACGGATGCCGGGGTGCATGCGCGGGGTCAGGTCGCGCATGTGGACCTGCCCGAGCAGGTCTGGCGTGAGCACCACGAGAAGCTGCTGAAGCGGCTCGCCGGGCGGCTGTCCCGGGACGTGCGGGTGTGGGCGCTGCGTGAGGCGCCCGCCGGCTTCAACGCGCGGTTCTCGGCGATCTGGCGGCGGTACGCCTATCGCGTCACCGACAACCCCGGCGGAGTCGACCCGCTGCTGCGGGGCCACGTCCTGTGGCACGACTGGCCGCTGGACGTCGACGCCATGAACGAGGCCGCGCAACGGCTGCTCGGGGAGCACGACTTCGCCGCGTACTGCAAGAAGCGGGAGGGCGCCACGACCATCCGTACGCTTCAGGAGCTGAGCCTGGTGCGGGGGGACGACGGGATCGTCACCGCGACCGTGCGGGCCGACGCGTTCTGCCACAACATGGTGCGCTCGCTCATCGGGGCGCTGCTGTTCGTGGGGGACGGGCACCGGCCCGCCGACTGGCCGGGCAAGGTGCTGGCCGCCGGTGTCAGGGACTCCGCCGTGCATGTCGTACGCCCGCATGGGCTGACGCTCGAAGAGGTCGGGTACCCCGCCGACGAGTTGCTGGCGGCGCGGAACAAGGAGGCGCGCAACAAGCGGACGTTGCCGGGCGCCTTCGGCTGCTGCTGAGTCCTCAGTCCTCGGACCACGTCCTCAGCAGGTCGCCGAGGGCCTCCTCGGTCTCGTCGGCGTCACGGCCGTCGTCGCGGGCGTCGGGGGCCAGTTCCACGTGCAGGAAGCCGGCGTGCCGGCGCTCGGCCGACCTGCCCTGGACGTTGGTGGTGCCCTCCAGCGGGCAGCGCGCGGACCAGCCCCGGCAGACCCGAAGCCCCTCCGACTCCAGGCGGTCGGCCAGCGCCGACGCCTCGCCGGACGTGCTCTGGGCCGAGCCGCCGGAGACGACGGCCTCGTAGGGGCGGTCGGACGACTCGGCGAAGCCGTGCAGTTGGAGGCCGGGCACCCCGCGCTTCTGGAGTTCCACGACGATCGAGTGGAAGGCGCTGTCCTCGCGGTGGGCGACGTCGGCGGCGTCCGAGCGGCCGGCGCGGCGGTGGGCGCCGGCGACGACCAGTGAGCCGGAGGGCGTGTTCTCCAGCAGCCGGACGCCGAGTTCCTCGGTGTCGCGGTCGGACACCGGGTGGGGGACCTGGACGTTCCAGCGCACGTCGGAGTCGGCGGTCAGGTAGAGACGGCCCCAGCGGGCGGCCTCGCTGTTGGGCCGCAGGGCGGCGATCTCGTCGTAGCGGCGGCCGGAGTCGGTGTCGGTGAGGCGGGTGACGCCCAGGCCGAGGGGGGCGAGGACGCGCTCGGCACCGGTCGCGTCGCCGTCCAGGAGGTGGCCCACGCCGCGCGCCAGTTCCTCGCGCCGGCTGTCGCCGGGCGGGGTGTAGGGGCCGTCGGGCCCGAAGTCGGCCGTGTAGGTGAGGATCCGGTCGCGCAGGTCGACGAGTTCGCGGGCTTTCGGAACGGAATGTTCCGCACTTCCGGGCGATGCGGAGTCACAACCCGCCAGCGCGAGGATCAAAACCGTTGGGGCAAGAATGCGAGCGAAACGTGATGTTCTTGTGATGGTAGAGACCGATTGAGGTGTGAGTGGCGTGTGAGTATGTCGCGGTGACATTCCGTAAGTCTCTCCGTATAGGTCGCTCGGTGGCGGTTCTGGGGGCTTTGGCAGGCCTCGTCGCCTCATGTACCTCCGAGCCGTCCGGGGCTCAGGTGAAGCCAGGTGGGCGCTCGTTCACCGTCGCCGCCGCGGGTGATGTGCTCATCCACCCCGAGCTCGTCGAACAGGCGGCCAAGGACGCCGAGAAGACCGGTGAGGGACAGGCCGGGCTGGACTTCGGACCGCTGATGGCCGGCGTGAAGCCCGTCATCAGCAAGGCCGACCTGGCCATCTGCCACATGGAGACACCGGTCGGAAAGCCCAAGGGCCCCTTCGAGGGGTACCCGGAGTTCCTCGTGCCACCGCAGATCCTCACGACCCTCAAGGACGTGGGTTACGACACCTGCTCGACGGCCTCCAATCACACCTACGACCACGGCCTCAAGGCCGTGAAGCGCACCCTGGACGCGATGGACAAGGTGGGCCTCGGGCACACCGGGTCCTCGCGCACGCCTGACGAAGCAGAGCAGATCAACATTCGGGACGTCAACGGCGTCAAGGTCGCCCACCTGGCGTTCTCCTGGGAGTCCTTCCTCAACCCGACGCCCGAGAAGGAGCGTTGGGCCTTCAACCGGATCGGCTTCGACGCGGTGAAGAAGGCCGAGGCCCGGGCCCGCAAGAAGGGCGCCGAGGTGGTGATCCTCTCGGTCCACTGGGGCCTGGAGCACTACAACGAGCCGAGCGTCCCGCAGCTCAAGCTGGCCGAACGGATCACCGAGGAGACCGGGATCAATCTGATCATCGGCCACCATTCGCACGTCGTGCAGCCCATCCAGAAGCTCAACGGCACCTGGGTCGCCTACAGCCTCGGCAACCAGGTCGCCCGGCACTCCTCGCCGACCGGTCTCACCGAGGAGGGGGCGATCGGCTGGTTCGAGTTCAAGGAGACGACCGACGGCTGGGACGTCAGCGCCCGCTACCGGACCACGCTGGTCGACATCCCGCCGGAGCTGGAGGAGGGGGAGAAGCTCCCCGAGGGCGCGGTCGAGGACCACCGTGTGGTGGACGTGCAGAACGTGCTCGACCACCCCGGCGAGCTCTCCGAGGACCGGCTGGCCCGCTATCGGCTGGCCGCCGACCGCACCCGCGGCTTCCTGACCAACCGTGGCGCCCCGGGCGGCGACGGCCTTGAGCAGCTCGATCTCGGGACGTGACGAGCGACACAGCAAGCTCTTGCGCTCCGGAACCCAACCCCGGCGCGTGTCGGCAGTCTTCTAAAGGGACGGCGTCTCACGCCCGCGTCAGCGGTGGCTCCTGCGAGCGCCTGAGTAGTGAAGAGGCGAAGGAAAACCACCGGTGACTCCAACCAAAGGCGCACAGCGTCCCGCACGGGGCGGGCGCAGACGCCTGCGCAGACGCGCGGACATGCCGCTGCTGGGCGGCATCCGTCCGCCGATCGCGCTGCTGTGCCTGCTGATCCTCGCCCTGGCCGGGCTGACCGCCAAGGTGCTGGGACCGGCCGGCGACCCGGTCGTCCCGAAGGCGGTGCTGGGCTCCCAGCAGCACTTCGCGGAGGACGGCGCGATCGCACTACGCGCGTCGATCGACGAGCGGGTCACCGACCTGAACCGCACCGCGGCCGCGCTGAACGCGGGTGAGCCCGCCGACCCGGAGCGGGTGCTGTCGGACCTGAGCAACACGTACCAGAAGTGGACCGGCACCACGGTGCTGGACCTGGAGAGCGGAAAGATCCTCGCCGCAAGGGGTGAAACGATTCCGCTCGCCTGGCTGGACAAGGACGTCCTCACCGGCGACCACGCCCTGACCCCCCGCATGGTGCGCCTGGAGACCGGCGACGTACGGCTGATGACGATGGCCCTCCTCGACTGGAAGGACCGTCCGCAGGAGCTGCTGATCGCCTCCAACAGCCTCTCCGTGCCCGCCATCAACCTGGGCCCGTTCCGCTCGATGGCGGTCGTGGCCCGCGGCGGCGAGGTCCTCGCCACGGCCGGCTTCGAGCAGGCCGAGGCGCTCAACTCGGACGCCGAGCGCGATGAGCTCGCCTTCCTCCAGAAGCAGATGACCCGGCTGTCCGAGCGCGGCGCCAAGGAGGCCGAGGAGGACCCCGTCAGCGCACGGGAGCCCGGCTCCCGCGGCTACCCGGGCGTCAGCGGAACCCTGCTCGGCGACGCCTACAACGGCCGCGTGGCCACCGCCGGATACGCCTCCCTCGCCTCCGCCGACCCCGAGCAGCGCAAGAGCGTCGGCGCGGGCCTCGGGCTCACCGTCGTGGCCATGCTGCCCGTGGTGCAGGAGCACGCCGTCGGGCAGGAGCGTGAGCTGTACGGGCTGGTCGCGGCCGGTGCCCTGGTGGTGTTCGGACTGCTGGCGGCGGCCCTGCTCTGGATGGCCGTGCAGCGGCCCCTGCTGCACCTCTTCCTGGAGTCGCGCCGACTGGCCCGCGGCGATCTGACCCGCCCCGTCGAGATACCCCGCTGGGGCGAGACCGCCCGGGTCGGTGCCGCCCTGGAGCGGCTGCGGACACAGCTGTCCGGCGACGCCGAGGCGGACCGGGAGACCGGTGGCCGCAAGGGCCGGTTCGGTCTGCGGGTGCCGCTGGCGCTCACCGCCGTCCTGCTGTTGCTGTGGTGCGTGCCGGTCGGACTGCTCCTCAACCGCACGGACGCCTCGGTGAGCGTGCCGAGCACCATGGTCAACGACCAGCGCGACCGCACCGACCTCGTCGCCGACCGGGTCCGCCGCGCCCTCAACGAGGCCCAGGCCGACCTCGTCTCCACCACCCGCCTGATCGACGCGGACGACCCCGACGCCACCACCGGCGTGCTGGACGACGCCCTGCGCAAGCACACCCGCTACGGCTCCCTGTACGTCGTCGACAAGGGCGGCGACGTCGTCGCCCGCGCCGGCGATGAGCCCAGCGCCGACTGGAGCGAGGACGAGAAGGACGCGTCGCTCATCCGGGTCGCGGGCGAGGGCGGCAAGAAGCCCGTCATCCAGGCCGGGGCCGCCGTACCGGACGCCAAGGGCCTGACCCTGGTCGGCGAGATCCGGGTGGAGTTCCTGAACTCGCTGCTGGCCCGGCCCGGACTCGGCGAGGTCCGCGTGGTCGACGCCAAGGCGCGGACCATCGCCGGCAGCAACGGCTTCCTGGCCTTCGAGAGCCTGCCGCGCGAGTCGCTCACCGACCTCGTGCGGGCCGGCGGCGTCAAGGCCGGCGCGGGCCCCGTGGAGAACGGCCTGCTCATCCGCGAGGGACGCTCGGTCACGGTCGCCGCGGCCGCGCCCTTCTCCGGCGGCGGTGTGGCGGCCGACGTCGGCTGGACCGTGATCAGCTGGCAGAACGCCAAGCACTTCGAGATCGCCCCGTACGAGCGCGAGGACCGCAGCGTGCTCGCCGGGATGCTCGGGCTCGCGCTGATCGTGGTCTGCCTCGGCTGGATCCACCTGGTCGTCGTCCGGCCGCTGCGGGCCCTCGCCGGCGGCGCCGAGAAGCTCGCCGACGGCGACCTCAAGACCGTGTTGTACCCCCGCTACCACGACGAGGTGGGGGCCGTCGTCCGCAGCCTCGAACTGGTCCGCCAGCAGTTGCAGGCCCGCAGGCAGAACCAGGCACGCCGGAGTGCCGAGCCACGGCTCGGCGCCGGAGGAAGGTGACCGGCCCGTGCTCTACCTCTACTTCGTCCTCCTGATCGGCTCGGTGTTCCTGCTCATCGCGGGCATCGTCGAACAGCGCAGGCACTACGCCGCCCTGCACACCATCCCCTCCCGGGTGCTGGTCAACGGCATCCGCGGCAAGTCCTCCATCACCCGGCTGTGCGCGGGTGCCCTGCGCGGCGGTGACCTGGTCACCGTGGCCAAGACGACGGGCACCGCCGCGCGCTTCATCCACCCGGACGCCACCGAGGAGCCGGTCTACCGCAAGTTCGGCATCGCCAACGTGGTGGAGCAGATCGGCATCGTCCGCCGGGCCGCCACCTACCGCCCCGACGCGCTCGTCATCGAGTGCATGGCGGTCATGCCGGCCCTCCAGGAGGTCAACCAGAGCAAGCTGATCCGCTCCACGATCGGTGTGCTGTGCAACGTCCGTGAGGACCACCTCGCCGAGATGGGCCCCACCCTGGACGACGTGGCGCGCTCGCTGTGCCGCTCGATGCCGGAGGACGGCATCTGCGTCACCGCCGAGAAGGATCGCTTCCACATCCTCCAGGAGGAGGCGGACGCCCGTAACTGCCAGTTGATCTACGCCGACCCGGAGACCGTCACCGACGAGGAGCTGCGCGGCTTCAGCTGGTTCACCTTCAAGGAGAACGTGGCGATCGCGCTGGTCGTGGCGGACCTGCTCGGCGTCGAACGCGAGGTCGCCCTCCAGGGCATGTACGACGCCCCGCCGGACCCGGGTGTCCTCTCCGTCGAGCGGTACGTCACCCCCGAGGACAAGCGGCTCGCCTTCGCCAACGTCTTCGCGGCCAACGACCCCGAGTCGACGCTGATGAACATCAACCAGCTGCTCGACCTCGGCGCGATCCGGCGCCCCCTGAACGTCGTGATCAACTGCCGCCCGGACCGGGTGGAGCGCAACGGGCAGATGGGCGAGATCATCCCCGACCTGAAGCCCGACAACGTCTTCGTGATCGGGCACCCCGCCAAGAGCGCCATCGACGCCATCCCCGCCGACTGGCGCGACCGCGCGGTCGACCTCGGTGGCGAGCGCCGCTCGGCGGACGAGTTCATGCCGACGCTGCTCGGCCGGATGTCCGACGGCTCCTCCCTGGTCGCCATCGGCAACATCCACGGGCAGGGCGAGGAACTCCTGGAGTACCTGGCCGAGCTCCCGGCGGACGAGAGCGCCGCGGACGAGGGCCAGGACCGGCCCGCGGCCGTCGCGCCGGCCCAGCAGCAGCGCCTGGACCCCTACGCCTCGTACCCCACGGCCTACGAGGAGCGCTACCAGGCGTCGCAGACCCAGGAGATCCCGGTGGTCCGCATCCCGCAGCCGCAGGCGCCGTACGGCCACCCGGCCGGGGCGTACACCGGCGGCTCCCCTTCCTACGCCGGTACGGCGGGGCACCACCCCGGCGGCAACGGCGGGTACGGCGCTCCCGTGCCGGGGGCGGACCAGTACGGCGGGAACCGGGCCCAGGCACCTCAACCGCAGGCCCAGGGCTGGTTCCAGACACCGGACCGCCGCGTGCCCGGCCGGCCGGAGCTGCCGCAGGGGTCCGGCCACCCGGGGTACGGCCCCGAGCAGTCGTACGGCACGGGGCAGGCACCGCAGCCGTACCCCGACGAGCACCACGACCGGCGACGCCGCCCGCCGGCCGGCGACGAGGGCGGACACGCCCCGCGTGCCTGACGCCCGCCCCGCCCCACGAACCCGCATCCCCTCGTCCGGAGAACCCCGTTGACCACCGCCGCCCTGACACCCGAGATGGCCGCCCTGGGCATCGCCATAGGCCTGTTCTTCTCGCTGCTGTGCTATCTGACGACCAACCTGTCGCCCGGCGGCATGATCACGCCCGGCTGGCTCGCGCTCACCCTCATCGAGGACCTCCAGCGCGCGGCGATGGTCGTGGGCGTCACGGCCCTCACCTACGGCGGCACCAAGATCATGCAGCGGCTGGTGATCCTCTACGGCAAGCGGCTGTTCGCCGCGGTGGTGCTGCTGGGTGTGCTGCTCCAGGCCACGGTGATGATCGTGCTCTCGCTGGAGTTCCCGCTGCTGTACGGCAACCAGACGCTCGGCTTCATCGTGCCGGGCCTGATCGCCTACCAGATGGTGCGCCAGCCCAAGGGGGCCACGCTGCTGGCCACCGGCACCGTCTCCCTCATGGCCTACATCGTCGTCGCCGCCGGCCTGCTGCTCGGCGTCATGCCGACCGTCTGAGAACCGAGGAGCAAACGATGGCAGGGAAGAAGAAGTCGAGGCCCGTCGTCACCGGCCTGGTGCTGCTGGCGCTCGTCGGTACCTCCGGCTACCTCACGCTGGAGCTGCGCAAGCAGGACGAACAGGGCGTCACCGAGGTGCGCAACGTCGGCGTCCTGGAGGGCGGCCGCAGCACCGCCGCCACGGAGAGCGGCAAGGAGACCTGGTCCCGGCTGGAGAACCCGGCGCGCTCCGTGCTGCGCGGCTCCGACGGCCAGATCAAGGCCGTCTTCACGGACGGCGCGCGCACCGCGACGCTGACCGGGCCGGCCCGCACCTTCCAGGAGCCGACCTCGACCGCGTCCAAGGTCAGCACGACCGACTGGGTGCGGCTGATGCCGGAGCGCTGGAAGAAGGGCGCGGAGTCGAAGAAGTGGTTCAAGGACTGGTACGCCGAGTACAAGGACAGCAAGGAGGACGACATCTTCGCGTTCGCCTTCCAGTACGTGGCGGGCGCACCGGTGAAGAAGGACGCGCAGGGCACCGTCTACGCCGGTGACGCGAACTTCGGTCCGCTGAACACGACCGGCGCCGAGGGCGGCGACCTGCGCCTTGAGCAGTCCGACTTCTACGACTACCTCGGTGTGCAGTACCCGTTCCGGGACGGCACCGTCGGGCAGCCGGAGAGCATGCGGGCCCGGTCGATCGACTGCTCGGGCTTCATACGCATGGTGCTGGGCTACCGGGCCCGCTACCCCCTGATGTCCTCGGACGCCTCGGGCGACGGACTGCCCCGTACCGCCAACGGCATGGCCCGCTCCAAGGCGGGCGTCGACATCCTGCCGCTGGCCGGCATCTCGGCGCAGGACCGCCCCTCCGCGATCGACCAGCTCCAGCCGGGCGACCTCGTCTTCTTCAAGCTCGACACCCGCACCGGCGATCGGCTCGACCACGTCGGGATGGTCCTCGGCCACGACACCGAAGGGCACCTGATCTTCGTGTCGAGCCGTGAGGAGGTCAACGGGCCCACCATCGGCGACGTCGGCGGTGTGTCCCGGCTCGACGGCAACGGCTACTACGCGAAGACGCTGCGCAGCGCGAAGCGCCTGTAGTCGCGGGCGGGCCCGGGGACACCGGGCCCGCTGCCGCCGCTACTCGTTGGCCGCCGCCGAGGCCTGTGCCTGGCCGCGCCTGAGGATCTGGTGGAAGGTGAACTCCTCCAGCTCGTCGCTGACCTGGAAGGCGGCGGTGTCCTTGTCCGTCATGTCCTTGCCGCTGGTGAAGCCCGTGATGGTGAAGTAGGCGTAGCGGCCGTAGGAGTTGGACGTCGACAGGCAGACCGACGAGGTGCAGAAGTCCTTGACGCCCTTGCCGGACAGCGACCGGATGATGTCCTTCTTGGTGTCCACCTGGCCCTTGACCTTGGTGGCCTGGGCCGCGGTGTCGAAGACCGCCACACCGACCGTCACCGCGATGCCGTCCTTCACGTACGAGACGCGCATGAAGCGGGTGCAGTCGCTGTTGGTGAGGATCTTCGGGAGCCCGCCCTTGGTGACCGCCGAGCAGCTCTTGGTGTCGTCCGTGGCGCCCTTCTTGTACACCTTGCCGCCGACCGTCAGCTGAGTGCCGGGGAAGAGGATCTGGGCGCCGAGCGGGGCGGTGTCCTTGCTCTTGCTGGAGATGAAGTCCTTCGGATCCAGCGGCGGCGGAGCGCTCGTCGGCGCGAACGACGGCGCGGCGCCCGACTCGCTGGGCAGGTCCGCGGTCCCCGGCAGCGAGGAGGACGGCTTGTTCGACGCGGAGTTGCTGCCGTTCGCGGACACCACCGCGACCGCCACGGCGGCACCGATCGCGACGGTGGCGAGTGCGCCACCGCCGATGAACAGCAGCCGACGCCGCTTGTTGCGGGTCTCCGAGGCCTCGGCGAGCGCGGCCCAGTCCGGAGTCTGATCTGCGCCGTCGTTCCACGGCTGCTGGGAATGCGGTTTCCAGGGATCCCACTGGGACTGGGGTCCCCCCTGCTGCCCATAGCTCATGGGCCGCATCTTAGACGGCCCCGAGGTGTGCCGGTCCGCCCCAAGAGGCGCACAGGCCCCTAGCGTTCAGTCGATGAGCGAGCGCAAAAGCGACATCTCCGGGTGGTTGGTACGACCGGCCTCGTGGCATCTGTGGGTGGTGCTCGGGGCGGTACTGGGGGCCGTCGTGGCGCGTACGGCCCGGCTGACCTCGGACGGAGGGATGGACAACGCGATCGTGGTGCGGGCGGCACGGGTGTGGCTGGCCGGCGGATCGCCGTATGACGACCCCCACTTCCTCTATCTGCCGAGCGCGGTCGTCGCGGCGGCTCCGTGGACGACGGTTCCGCGGGGTGTGCTGAGCGTGCTGGTGCCGGTGCTGGTGGCCGGATGTCTGGTGGGCGGCTGGGTCTGCGCGCTGCGGCTGCACGGGGTCGCGCCGCGCAGCCGTTTCGCGGCCCTCGGCCTGATCGGCCTGGCGGCCGGGTTCGCGCCGTTCGCGCATCTCGTGCTGCTGGGGAACTGGACGGCGACGGCGGCCCTCGCACTGCCGCTCGCGGTGCTGCTGGTGGGACGCGGGCGCTGGGTGGCCGCGGGGCTGGTGCTCGGCGCGGCGGTCGCGCTGAAGCCGCTGCTGGCGCCGATGGGGCTGCTGTTCGTGTTCGCGCGCCGGTGGCGGGCCCTGGCGTGGCTGGCCGGGGTGCCGGCGGCGGCCTCGGCCGGTGCGGCGCTGCTGCTGCCGGACCCGGCGGGTTTCCTCACCCGCACCCTCCCCTTCCTCCTGCGCGGCGACGACGGCTTCGTACGGCTCTATGAGGCGTCGCCCCTCGCGGTGCTGCCGCGGGTCGGGGTGCCGACGGCGTTCGCCGCGCTGCTCGCGTTCGGGACGGCCGCGGTGGGGGTGGGGTGCGCGTACCGCCGGTGGCGGGCCGGGGACGAGGGGCCGCTGCGGCCGGCCGAGACGGCGGCGCTGCTGATGCTCTCGGCGTTCCTGGTGTCCAGGCCGTCGTACGACCACTATCTGCTGGTCGTCGTGCCGCTGCTGCTGGCCGGGGCGCCGGCGGAGGGCTCGGTGGTCCGGGAGCCCTGGTTCTGGCTGGCGCTGGTGCCGCAGCTGCCGGGGGTGACCTGGCCGTATCTGGAGGCGGGGGAGCGGCGGGCCTTCCGGGACGCCGTGACGCTGTGCGTGCTGGCGGTGACGCTCGCCGCACACTGCCGCCGGACCGCGGGGCGCGGGAATGACCTCGGTCACTCGCCGGGGCCGGGGCGGAGGCTCGTGGCCGTGATGTCCGGGACGGGCGGATACGCTGGGGGGAGACAGCAGGGGGCGTCCCAGGGCAACCCGTTTTGACCCGGCCGTGGCGCCGCAGGTATCCTGCGTGTTCATTGTGTATTGGCTCGCTCATTCTCACGGGAGTGGCCTCTACCTAGGTTCCCTGGAGCAGTTACCAGTGGGCGGCATACGGGCAGCGTCCCCGGCATTGTCGTCCCCAGCTGCACGATCGCTTCAGTGATGCCATGTGTCAGCACCCATCCACTGAAGAAGAAGGCTGCGAAGTGCGTACGTACAGCCCTAAGCCCGGCGATGTGACTCGCCAGTGGCACGTCATTGACGCTCAGGACGTCGTCCTGGGCCGTCTCGCCACCACCGCCGCGTCCCTTCTCCGCGGCAAGCACAAGCCGATCTACGCGCCCCACGTCGACACCGGTGACTTCGTCATCATCATCAACGCCGACAAGGTGCACCTCTCCGGCAACAAGCGGACCCAGAAGATGGCGTACCGCCACTCCGGCTACCCGGGTGGTCTGCGCTCCGTCCGTTACGACGAGCTGCTCGACAAGAACCCCGAGAAGGCCATCGAGAAGGCCGTCAAGGGCATGCTCCCCAAGAACACGCTGGGCCGTCAGATGCTCTCGAAGCTGAAGGTCTACAAGGGTGACCAGCACCCGCACGGCGCGCAGCAGCCGCAGCCGTACGAGATCACCCAGGTCGCGCAGTAAGTCCGGCCACCCCCTAAGACTGAAGAGAATCTGAGGAGAATCGTGGCCGAGACCACCGTTGAGCAGCCGGTCGAAGAGACTGAGCTCGTCGACATCGACAGCTACACCACCGAGTCCGAGGTGCCCGTCGAGGGCGAGTACACCTCGGAGTCGCTCGCGTCCCGCTTCGGCGAGCCCCAGCCGGCCGCCGGCCTGGGCCGTCGCAAGAACGCCATCGCCCGCGTCCGGATCGTTCCGGGCACCGGCAAGTGGAAGATCAACGGTCGCACCCTTGAGGACTACTTCCCGAACAAGGTGCACCAGCAGGAAGTCAACGAGCCGTTCAAGGTTCTCGAGCTCGAGGGCCGTTACGACGTCATCGCCCGCATCGCCGGTGGCGGTGTCTCCGGCCAGGCCGGTGCGCTGCGTCTCGGTGTCGCCCGCGCCCTGAACGAGGCCGACGTCGACAACAACCGCGGCCCGCTGAAGAAGGCCGGCTTCCTCAAGCGCGACGACCGTGCGGTCGAGCGCAAGAAGGCCGGTCTCAAGAAGGCCCGCAAGGCCCCGCAGTACAGCAAGCGCTAAGCGCAAGCTGCCTCTGCTCGTACTCCGGTACTCCGAACGCCCCGGCGGCACGCCACAGTGCCGCCGGGGCGTTCGTCTTATCCCCGGGCTCGGGCGTATAACGGCACAAGACGTTCAAAGGCTTGTGTGATCCGATGCCCAGGCATGGAATGCCTGGAAGCGGGAGCCCCCGGTGGCACGTGGCACAGCGAGCGCCGGCTCCGCATCCGGAACTGATGTTTCCTCAGGAGGACAAGTGGGACGACTCTTCGGCACGGACGGCGTGCGTGGTGTCGCCAACGCGGATCTGACGGCCGAGATGGCTCTCGGTCTGTCCGTGGCGGCGGCGCACGTACTGGCCGAGGCGGGCACCTTCGAGGGCCACCGGCCGACTGCGGTGGTCGGACGGGACCCGCGCGCGTCCGGGGAGTTCCTGGAGGCCGCCGTGGTCGCGGGCCTCGCGAGCGCCGGTGTGGACGTCCTGCGGGTCGGCGTACTGCCGACGCCGGCGGTGGCGCACCTCACGGGCTCGCTCGGCGCCGACCTCGGCGTCATGCTCTCCGCCAGCCACAACGCCATGCCCGACAACGGCATCAAGTTCTTCGCCCGCGGCGGCCACAAGCTCGCCGACGACCTGGAGGACCGGATCGAGGCGGTGTACGAGTCGCACCGGCACGGCGAGCCGTGGGAGCGGCCGACGGGTTCCGGGGTCGGACGCGTGCGGTCCTACGACGCCGGGTTCGGCGAGTACGTCACCCACCTCCTGAACGTGCTGCCCAACCGGCTGGAGGGCCTGAAGGTCGTCCTCGACGAGGCGCACGGCGCCGCCGCGGGTGTCTCGCCGGAGGCGTTCACGCGGGCCGGGGCCGAGATCGTCACGATCGGGGCCGAGCCGGACGGGCTCAACATCAACGACGGCTGCGGATCCACCCACATGGAGAAGCTGAAGGCCGCCGTGATCGAGCACGGGGCCGACCTCGGCATCGCGCACGACGGTGACGCCGACCGCTGCCTCGCCGTGGACCACACCGGTGAGGAAGTGGACGGCGACCAGATCCTCGCCGTGCTCGCGCTCGCGATGCGGGAGCGGTCCGAGCTGCGGTCCGAGACCGTCGTCGCGACCGTGATGTCCAACCTCGGGTTCAAGCTCGCCATGGAGCGCGAGGGCATCGCGCTGGTGCAGACCGCCGTGGGTGACCGGTATGTGCTGGAGGAGATGAAGGAGCGCGGGTTCGCCCTCGGCGGCGAGCAGTCCGGGCACGTCATCATCCTCGACCACGCCACGACCGGTGACGGGACGCTGACCGGGCTGCTGCTGGCTGCGCGGGTCGCGCAGACCGGTCGTACGCTCAAGGACCTCGCGTCCGTCATGGAGCGGCTGCCGCAGGTGCTGATCAATGTGCCGGACGTGGACAGGTCGCGGGTGAAGACCTCGGGGGAGCTGGCGTCGGCGGTCACCGAGGCGGAGCGGGAACTGGGGGCGACCGGGCGGGTGTTGCTGCGGCCTTCGGGGACCGAGCCGTTGGTGCGGGTGATGGTGGAGGCCGCCGATATCGATCAGGCGCGGTCTGTCGCCGGGCGGTTGGCCGATGCGGTGAAGTCCGCGCTGGGGTAGTTGGTTGTGCCGGGTGGGGGCGGGGGTTTCTGTTCGTCGCGGGCTGACCGTCGTATGTGGTTGCTCGCGCAGTTCCCCGCGCCCCTGTCGGGGTGCTCCTCTAGGCGGCGCTGTTGTGTTGGCGTTGCTTCGACCACAGCCACTTCTGGGTGAGCAGGGTGAGGGTGCCTGCCAGGACGATGCCCAGGAGGTTGAGGAGCAGCTGCCCCGTCGAGAGCCAGGTCTGCTTGGCGTCGCCGTAGATCAGGGCCACCGACGCGTTGGCGGCGGCCGGGACCGTCGTCACCGAGATGGCGACGCCGACCAGGGCGCCGGACTTGGCGGATGTCAGGGAGAGGGTGCCGGCGGCTCCGGCGAGCACCGCCACCACGAACGAGAACCAGTCGGGGGCGTAGATGAACCCGGTGTTGGGTCGATCCGCCTCCAGTTTGGCCTCGGTGAACAGGCCGACGGCGTCCATGAAGTAGCTGAAGCCGACCGTCACCGCCATCGCCACCGCGAAGCCCACCAGCAGTGCGATCAGTGAGCGCAGCGCGAGGCGGGGCGCCCGCTGCACCACGGCCGTGCAGATGCCCGCGAGCGGGCCGAACTCCGGGCCGACCGCCATCGCTCCCACGATCAGGATCGCGTTGTCCAGCACGACACCGCAGGCCGCGATCATCGTCGCGAGGGTGATGAAGGCGAGATAGGTCACCGAGAGGGTCGACTCCTCGTGCGTCGCCTCCGTCAGGTGCTCCCACAGCACCGCGTCCGCGCCCTCGCCCGGTGCCTCCGCCTCCGCCTTGTCGGCGCGCTTGGACAGCGACAGGTCGATGTTCTCGACGGCGATGGACCCCTGCTTGTCGAGGTCCAACTCCTGGAGCCCGCTGAGGAGTTCGTCACCCGCCTCACGTGCCACGTCGCAGGTGACGACGTCCCCGGAAGGGTTGCGGGCGGCGCCCGACAGCACCACGAGGTGTGTGGCGCCGACGGTGTTCTCGATCAGGCGGACCACTTCGTCCGTCTTGTCGGACGGTGTGATCAGGCGCAGGTGCAGCATGGCGGCAGACTAGCCGTCACAGCTTTCGCAGGCTCAGCCGCTGCACCTTGTGGTCCGGTCCCTTGCGCACGACGAGGGTGGCCCGGCCGCGGGTGGGGGCGATGTTCTCCACCAGGTTGGGCTTGTTGATGGTTCGCCACATCGTGCGGGCGTAGTCGAGGGCCTCCTCCTCGGAGACCTGGGTGTACTTGCGGAAGTACGAGGACGGGTTCTGGAAGGCGGTCTCGCGCAGCCGCTTGAAGCGGTTGAGGTACCAGGTCTCGATGTCCTCGGTACGGGCGTCGACGTACACGCTGAAGTCGAAGTAATCGGCGAGGCCGACCCGGGTGCGGCCGTCCTTGCCGGGCAGGGCGGGCTGGAGGACGTTCAGGCCCTCGACGATCAGGATGTCCGGGCGGCGGACGGTGAGCCGCTGGTCCGGGACGATGTCGTAGATCAGGTGGGAGTAGACGGGTGCCGTGACCTCGTCCTTGCCCGCCTTGATGTCGGCCACGAAGCGGGTGAGGGCGCGGCGGTCGAAGGACTCGGGGAACCCCTTCCGCGACATCAGGCCGCGCGCCTGGAGCTCCTTGGTGGGCAGCAGGAAGCCGTCGGTGGTGACCAGCTCGACGCGCGGGTGCTCGGGCCAGCGGGAGAGCAGGGCCTGGAGGAGCCGGGCGACCGTGGACTTGCCGACGGCGACCGAGCCGGCGACCCCTATGACGAACGGGGTGCCGGACTGCGAGCCCTGTTCGCCGAGGAAGGTGTTCAGGGCACCGCGCAGGCCGTCGGTGGCGCCGACGTAGAGATTGAGCAGGCGGGAGAGCGGCAGGTAGATGTCACGTACCTCGTCGAGGTCGATGACATCGCCGAGACCGCGCAGCTTCTCGACCTCCTCCGCCGTGAGCGGCAGCGGGGTCTTGTCACGCAGCGCGCTCCACTCCGAGCGGGTGAGGTCGACGTAGGGAGTCGCCTCCGGCCGTTGCCGGTGGGCGCTCCGGGGCATCGAGGAGACCGGAGAGATCACAGTCCATTGTTACGGGAGTACGAACGGACGGCGGGGTGGGATCCGTCACTCGGCGGCTTCTGGGGGAAATCCGGACAAGGCGCGGAATGTCAGTGGCGTGCGTCACAGTTGTGGAAGAGGTGGGCCCGGGCCGGGGTCCACCGACCCCGAGGGGTGACCCATGACGACGTATGCGATAGAGGCGGAAGGCCTGGTCAAGCGGTTCAAGGAGACCGAGGCGCTGGCCGGGGTCGACCTGGGAGCCCGCCGGGGCTCGGTGCTCGGGCTGCTGGGCCCCAACGGCGCGGGGAAGACCACCGCGGTACGGATCTTCGCGACGCTGCTGCGGCCCGACGGGGGCAGGGCCCGGGTGGCCGGTCACGACGTGGTCCGGGAGGCCGGGGTCGTACGCGCCATGGTGGGGCTGACCGGGCAGTACGCCGCGGTCGACGAGAACCTGACCGGCACGGAGAACCTGCTGCTCATCGGACGTCTGCTGGGGCTGCCGCGCAGGGAGGCGCGGGCGCGGGCCGCCGAGCTGCTGGAGCGGTTCCAGCTGGCGGACGCGGCCGGACGGGCCACGAAGACGTACTCCGGGGGCATGCGCAGACGGCTGGACCTGGCGGCCAGCCTGGTGGGCCGGCCCAGCATCCTCTTCCTCGACGAGCCGACCACCGGCCTCGACCCCCACAGCCGCGGTGAGCTGTGGGACCTGCTGCGGGGGCTGGTCGCGGACGGTGCGACGGCCCTGCTGACCACGCAGTACCTGAACGAGGCAGATGTGCTCGCCGACGACATCGTGGTGATCGACAAGGGCCGGGTGATCGCCGAGGGCACGCCGGACCAGCTGAAGTCGCAGGTCGGCGGGCAGGTGCTGGAGCTGCGGCCGGTGCTGGCGGACGACCTCGCGCGGGTGCACGCGCTGGTCGCCGAGGCGGCGGGACCGCAGACCCAGATCGAGGGCGAGACGATCACCGCGCCGGTGAAGGATCCCCAGCTGATGCCGGCCGTCGTGCGCACGCTGGACCGTGAGGGGATAGCGGTGGGCGAGCTGGCGCTGCGGCGCTCCTCGCTGGACGAGGTGTTCCTGGCGCTGACCGGGCACCGCGCCGAGCCGGGCGGGCCGGAGGGCGACGGGGACGCGGACGGGGGCGGGGAGGCCGACGGGGACGGGGGTCGCGGGGCGGCCGACGGCGGGAGCCGCGGGGCGGCCGTCCCGGGCGGTGAGGGCGAGTGGGAGAAGGCGGTGAGCCGGTCATGACCGCCGCCGCCACGACCGTCACTGCGCCGATCACCAAGTCGGGCCGGGTGCGCCCGCTGGACGGGCTGCGGCAGACCTTCACGATGGCCTGGCGCAGTCTGGTCGCGGTCAAGCACAACCCGCTGGAGCTGGTCGACTACAGCATCACGCCGATCATGTTCGTGTTCCTCTTCACGTATGTGCTGGGCGGGCAGATGGCCGGGTCGCCGGAGGCGTATCTGAAGTACGCGCTGCCGGGGATCATCGTCCAGAACACGCTGTTCATGACGATGTACACGGCGATGGCCCTGAACACCGACCTCACCAAGGGTGTCTTCGACCGGCTGCGCAGCCTGCCGATCGCCCGTTCCGCCCCGCTCATCGGCCGTATCACCGCCGACCTCGCCAAGCACCTGTGGGCGCTGCTGCTGATGATCGGCCTCGGCCTGCTGCTCGGCTTCCGGGTCACCGGGGGAGTGGGCGGGTTCCTGCTCGGGACGCTGCTGGTGATCGTGTTCGCGGCGGCGGTGTCCTGGAGCGCGGTGCTGATCGGGATGCTCGCCGGCGACGCGGAGAAGGTGCAGGCGTTCGCCTTCACGATCATCTTCCCGATCACCTTCACCAGCAGCGCGTTCGTCATGGTGGACACCATGCCGGGGTGGCTCCAGGCGTGGAGCGACGTGAATCCGGTGACGCATCTGTCGGACGCTTTCCGGGGGTTGCTGCTGGGCGGGCCGGTGGCCGAGCCGGTGCTGTGGTCGCTGGTGTGGGCCGCGGGGATCGCCGTGGTGTTCTATCCGCTCGCCATGCGGGCGTATCGGGCGAAGACCTGAGGGTGCGTCGGCCGGGTGTGCGGGCGGTGCGGTTCCGGACGGTGTCGTTCCGGGTGTTCGTACCACCGTAGGAATTTCCGAAATCGGGCACGCTACGGCCTTTTCTGACCGGAGTTCGGCCGTAGGCTGCCGCGCATGTGCGGAATTGTGGGTTACGTGGGGTCGCAGTCGGCGCTGGACATCGTGGTGGCCGGGCTCAAGCGACTGGAGTACCGGGGCTACGACTCGGCGGGTGTCGCCGTGCTCGCGGACGGCGGGCTGGCCGGGGCCAAGAAGGCCGGGAAGCTCGCGAATCTGGAGAAGGAGCTGGCCGAGCGGCCGTTGCCGAGCGGGACCACGGGGATCGGGCACACGCGCTGGGCCACGCACGGCGGGCCGACCGACGGCAACGCCCATCCGCATCTCGACAACGCCGGGCGCGTGGCCGTGGTGCACAACGGGATCATCGAGAACTTCGCCTGTCTGCGGGCCGAGTTGGCCGAGCGTGGGCACGAGCTGGCGTCCGAGACGGACACCGAGGTCGTCGCGCATCTGCTGGCCGAGGAGTTCTCCGCCGGCGCCGATCTCGCCGAGGCCATGCGGCTCGTGTGCCGGCGGCTGGAGGGGGCGTTCACGCTGGTCGCGGTGCACGCCGACGAGCCCGACGTGGTGGTCGGGGCACGCCGGAACTCGCCGCTCGTGGTGGGCGTCGGGGAGGGCGAGGCCTTTCTCGCCTCGGACGTCACCGCGTTCATCGATCACACCCGCTCGGCGGTCGAGCTGGGGCAGGACCAGGTCGTGGAGCTGCGCCGGGACGGGGTGACCGTCACCGGGTTCGACGGACGGCCGGCGGACGTGCGGTCGTACCACGTCGACTGGGACGCCTCGGCCGCGGAGAAGGGCGGCTACGACTACTTCATGCTCAAGGAGATCGCCGAGCAGCCCAAGGCGGTCGCCGACACCCTGCTGGGGCGCATCGACGCGGCCGGCTCGCTGACGCTCGACGAGGTGCGGATCAGCGCCTCCGAACTACGCGAGGTCGACAAGGTCGTCATCGTCGCGTGCGGTACGGCCTTCCACGCCGGGCTGATCGCCAAGTACGCCATCGAGCACTGGACCCGGATCCCGTGCGAGGTGGAGCTGGCCAGCGAGTTCCGGTACCGGGATCCGATCCTCGACCAGCAGACCCTCGTCATCGCCATCTCCCAGTCCGGCGAGACCATGGACACACTCATGGCGCTGCGGCACGCCCGTGAGCAGGGCGCGAAGGTGCTGGCGATCTGCAACACCAACGGGTCGACGATTCCTCGTGAGTCGGACGCGGTGCTGTACACGCACGCCGGGCCGGAGGTCGCGGTCGCCTCGACGAAGGCGTTCCTGACGCAGCTGGTGGCCTGCTATCTGGTCGCCCTGTATCTCGGGCAGGTCCGCGGCACCAAGTGGGGCGACGAGATCCACGCCGTCATCCGGGACCTGGCGCAGATCGGCCGGCAGGTCGAACGGGTCCTTCAGACCATGGAGCCGGTACGGGAGCTGGCGCGGTCGCTCGCCCACAAGAACACGGTGCTCTTCCTCGGCCGGCACGTGGGCTACCCCGTCGCCCTCGAAGGCGCGCTGAAGCTGAAGGAACTCGCCTATATGCACGCCGAGGGCTTCGCGGCGGGGGAGTTGAAGCACGGGCCCATCGCCCTCATCGAGGACGATCTGCCGGTCGTCGTGGTCGTGCCCTCACCCCGTGGGCGCTCCGTTCTGCACGACAAGATCGTCTCCAACATGCAGGAGATCCGGGCGCGGGGTGCGCGGACCATCGTGATCGCGGAGGAGGGCGACGAGGCGGTCGTGCCGTACGCGGACCACCTGATCCGGATCCCGGCGACTCCGACCCTGCTCCAGCCCATGGTGGCCGCGGTGCCGTTGCAGGTCTTCGCGTGCGAGTTGGCGACCGCGCGGGGGAACGAGGTTGATCAGCCCCGGAACCTGGCCAAGTCGGTGACCGTGGAGTGAGCGGCAGTCCGGGGCGAGTACGCGCGGTGTGAGCTCACTGCGGCGCGGTCCGCCCGGTCTCCTCGTCGAACGCTCCCGAGGCGACCGGGCCCAGGCCGGCGGGGAGATGGCGTACTGCGGCCGCCGCCGCCTCCCGTGCCGTGGTGGTCCGGGCGAGCGGGTCCGCGCCGGTGAAGCCCTTGCTGACCAGGTACTCCTCGGGGCCCAGCGCGAGCAGGCACGGTCCCGTGATGGTCAGGTCGGGGCGCGTTGTGGCCGAGAAGCGCAGCGTCCAGTGGCTGGTGAACGGGTAGAGGGCCCGCAGCGCCGGCTCGGCGTACGCCGCCTCGACGAGCGCCCGATAGGCGGGCCAGTCCTGTTCGCCCGCCTCCGTGCGCATGTGCTGCCACTCGGATTCGGCAAGGCGTACCGGGTCGTGGTCGGGCACCTCGAAGCGGCCGGTGAGACGCACGAACGGCGCGGCAGCGCGGATGTCGCCCAGGGCCGCCCCGTTGTGCCAGGCGTGCGCGGCGCGGGCGACCTGCGCCAGATCGTCGGTGTCACCCTGGACGAGTGCCAGACCCTGGGCGGTCTCCTCGCCACGGACCGACCACCGCCGCTTGTGCACCCAGGAATTGACGAGCAGCCGCTTGCGATGCGGCAACCTGCTCTCCGTGACGGCGTAGGTCTGCGCACCGGGATCCTCGGCCGTGAAAGGGACGGACAGGCCGCCCTCGTCGGCCAGGGCCTGGAGCGCCGCCCGGAGGCTGCCTCGGGCCGCGACGTCGGGATACAGGACTTCGGGAGCAGGGTGCTTGGCCACGGTGTTCGATTATGCGCCGCGCGCGGGTCCCGGTGGGCGGTCGTCCCGTACATCCACCCTCCACGCCGGCGCCTGCGGCATGAACCTGTGCTCCGCCGCGTGCGCCGCCATACGGGCATTGCGTGCCTCGGCCTCCGGCCCGTCGGGCAGGTGGAAGTCCCTGCCCGCCCGGGCGGAGCGGGACTGCATGCCGGTGGCTGCCGGGACGCGGCGCCGGACGTAGCGGTCGAGGGCTGCGGGTACGTCGGCCGGGGTCGCGTCCGTCAGTTCGTCGCCCAGTACCGCCGCGTCCAGGATCGCCTGGGCCGCGCCCTGGGCCTGGAAGGGGACCATCGCGTGCGCGCTGTCGCCGAGCAGGGTCACGCGTCCGGCGTTCCAGCCGGTGAGGGGCGTGCGGGTGTGGATGCCGTAGCGGTACACCTGGCCCGCGCGTTCGAGGACCGTGCGGACGCGGGGGTCCCAGTCGGTGAAGGCGCGCAGCGGTTCGCCGGGTTCCGCCTTCGCCGTCCAGGACTCCTGGGTCGCAGCCCTGGTGGTGAACACGGCCACCACGTTGAGCAGTTCGCCGCGCCGCACCCAGTAGTGGACGAAGTGGCGGTCCGGGCCGAGCCAGGCGGCCAGCGGCGGGAGGCCCAGGCCGGCGACCTCGCCGGCGGGGAGCAGGGCCCGGTAGGCGGCCGTTCCCGAGAACACCGCCGCGTCCTCGCCGAAGAGCCACTGGCGGGCCGCGGAGCGGATGCCGTCCGCCGCCACCACGAGGTCCGCCTCCAGCCGCTCACCCGTCGCGGTCGTCACCCGGGCGGCCCGGTCGTCCTGGTCGATCGCGACGACCGTCGTGTCCAGCCGTACGGCCGCCGGTGGCACCGCGGCGGCCAGCGCGCCGTGCAGATCCGCCCGGTGCACCACCAGGTACGGCGCCCCGAACTCCTCCTCGGCCTCCCGGCCCAGCGCGTAACGGCAGATCTCCGAACCGTCCGACCAGGTGAGGAAGCTGATGTGCGGCGGGTGGGCGGCCGGCGCGGCGACCGCGTCCAGCACACCGAGCCGGCGTAACTCCCGTGTGGCGTTGGGCGCGAGCTGGATTCCGGCGCCGACCTCCGAGAAGCGCCGCGCCTGTTCGACCAGTGTCACGTCGACGCCCGCGCGGCGCAGGCTCAGTGCCGCCGTCAGTCCCCCGATGCCCGCGCCCACGACGATCGCCCGCATCCCACGACCTCACTCCGCCGGACCTGCCCGCCCGTGCCATGGTGCTGACGGCCAACCTCGTGGAGGGACGAGCGCGGGTCAAGGGGAGAGCGGTGGCGGCGCGTACCCGTCCGCGGGTGGGCGGGGGACGGTCGCGCAGTTCCCCGCGCCCTGGGGGGTGCAGCCCGACCCGGTCGACCAGCCCTCCGAACCTCTCCTCACCCCCGCACATCCCGCCAAGCCTCCGGAATCCCCTCCGCCACGTCATGCGCCCCCAACGGCGCCCCGTCCGCCGCGAATCTCGCCGAGAGGCCGTGGAGGTACGCCGCCACGCTCGCGGCGTCCACCGCCGGGAGGCCCGCCGCGAGCAGAGATCCGCCCAGGCCCGACAGCACGTCCCCGCTGCCGGCCGTGGCCAGCCATCCCGTGCCCGTCGGGTTCACCCGCACCGCGCCGGCGCCGCCCGCCCGGGCCACCAGCGTGGTCGAGCCCTTCAGCAGTACGGTCGCCGCATACCGCCGCGCCAACTCCCGTACCGCGGACAGCCGGGCCCCCTCGACCTCCTCGCGGGAGACCCCGAGCAGCGCCGCCGCCTCCCCGGCGTGCGGGGTCATCAGGGTCGGCGCCCCGCGGTCCCGTACCGTCCCGGCGTCCGCCAGCCGCAGCCCGTCCGCGTCCAGCAGCACCGGTACGTCGGTCGCGAGCACCTCCGCCACCGTCGCCGCGTCGTCCCCGGCGCCCGGCCCGACGACCCAGGCCTGTACGCGCCCGGCCTTCTTCGGTCCCCGGTCCGACACCAGCGTCTCGGGGAACCGCGCGATCACCGCGTCCGCCGCCGGACCGACGTACCGCACGGCCCCGGCCCCGCCCCGCAGCGCGCCCGCCACCGCCAGCACGGCCGCGCCCGGATACCTCGACGATCCCGCCGCGATGCCCACGACCCCGCGCCGGTACTTGTCGGTCGCCGCTCCCGGCAGCGGCAACAGTCGGGCCACATCGGCGTGTTGGAGCGCCTCCAGCTCCGCCGCGTCGGCCGGCAGCGCCAGTCCGATGTCCACGAGCCGCACCACACCGGCGTACTCCCGCGCCGGGTCGATCAGCAGGCCCGGCTTGTGCGTGCCGAAGGTGACGGTGAGGTCGGCGCGGATCGCCGTGCCCCGCACCTCGCCCGTGTCGGCGTCCACGCCGCTCGGCAGGTCGACGGCGACCACCGCGGCCCCGGACCTGGCCGCCGCGTCGGCCAGCGGTGCCGCGTCCGGCCGCAGCCCGCCCTTGCCGCCGATGCCGACGATGCCGTCCACGACCAGGTCCGCGCGCTCGATCAACTCCTCGGCGGCATCGAGGCCGACGGGCCGCCCGCCCGCCCGCCGCAGCGCCGCGAGGCCCCCGGCGTGCGCGCGATCCGGCGCCGGCAGCACCGCCGTCACGCCCGCTCCGCGCCGGGCCAGCCGGGCACCGGCGTACAGGGCGTCGCCGCCGTTGTCGCCGCTGCCGACCAGCAGCACGACCCGGCTGCCGTACACCCGGCCCAGCAGATCCGCGCAGGCCGCGGCCAGTCCGGCCGCCGCCCGCTGCATCAGCGCCCCGTCCGGGAGCCGCGCCATCAGCTCCCGTTCGGCCGCCCTTACCGTCTCCACGCCGTACGCAGTCCGCATACGACCGAGTCTCCCGTACGGGGCGAGGGGCGTCGCGTCCAGCGACGTAGGGCCGTGTTGCGCTCAGCTCACCGCCGTGACCGCGGTCTTCACGTGCCGTGGGCGATCCGCATGTGATCGGTCCCCCGTGCGGGGCGTGGGGCGTCGCGCCCAGCGACGTAGAGCGGTGTTGCGCTCAGCTCACCGCCGTGACCGCGGTCTTCACGTGCCGTGGGCGATCCGCATGCGATCGGTCCCCCGCGCGGGCGTGGGGCGTCGCGTCCAGCGACGTAGAGCGGTGTTGCGCTCAGCTCACCGCCGTGACCGTGGTCTTCACGTGCCGTGGGCGATCCGCATGTGATCGGTCCCCCGCGCGGGGCGTGGGGCGGCGCGTCCGACGGTGTCGTGCCGTGCCTCGCGCGGCAGGCCCGCTCAGCCCTCCGCGATCACCACGGCCGATGCCACCCCGGCGTCATGGCTCAGCGACACATGCCAGGACCGGACGCCGAGTTCGGCCGCCCGGGCCGCCACCGTGCCCGTCACCCGCAGCCGGGGCTGCCCGCTGTCCTCGACGCAGACCTCGGCGTCGGTCCAGAGCAGACCCGCCGGCGCGCCCAGCGCCTTCGCCAGGGCCTCCTTCGCGGCGAAGCGGGCGGCGAGCGAGGCGATGCCCCGGCGGCCGCCGCTCGGCAGCAGCAACTCCCGCTCCAGGAAGAGCCGTTCGGCCAACCCGGGGGTGCGCTCCAGCGCCGCCTCGAATCTGTCGATCTCGGCCACGTCGATGCCGACCCCGATGATGCTCATGCCGAGCACCCTATGGGTCCTTGCGAGATGGTCCTCGAAAGAGTGACCCAGCCGCGCGGCGCCTCCGCGCGGGCGGGGCCATCACGCTTCCCTGTGCGCATGATGAGCAGACGTATCGCACGCCGGAGTGTCGCCGTGCTTCTCGCCGGGGCGGTCATCATGCCCGTCGGCGGCGCCTCGGCGGACCCGGCGGACTCCTCGGACCCGGTGCCCCCGACGTCCGGACCGCAGGCCGCCGATCTCGTGCCCGGCATCCCCCTGACCCTGCTTCCGCTCTCGGAGATGGACACACCCGACCAGGCACTGCCGCCGAAGGTGTACAAGCCCACCCGCGCGGAGGAGGCCGTCGAGCCCAAGGACGCCCCGGAGGAGGCGTACGACCGCGTGGAGTACGTCGACCCCATGGACTCCTTCGGGGACGTGACGTGCAGCGAGGAGACGGGCCTGCGGCAGCGGGAGGTCGAGCGGTGGCTGAAGCGGCCGGTCGACGGCGAGCAGTCGAAGGGTGACTGCAAGGCCATCCGCGTCTTCCAGAAGAAGTACCGCATCAAGCCCGCCATCGGGTACGCCGGACCGGTGACCTGGGCCACCATGCAGCTGGTCGGCGCCCGCAAGAACCCCAACGCGGCCAAGAAGTGCCCGGTGCGGGCGTACCGGGTGGCCTGTGTCGACCTCGACCGGCAGATCGCCTGGGTGCAGCACGGCAAGGGCGGCGTCGTGTTCGGACCCGTGCCCATCCGCAGCGGACGTACGGGATACGGGACGCGCAACGGCTGGCACGCGGTCTACTGGCGGCACAAGAACCATGTGTCGACGCTCTACAAGAGCCCCATGCCCTACTCCCAGTTCTTCAGCGGGGGCCAGGCGTTCCACGGCGTCTACGGCAGCCTCTACACCCCCGTCGGCTCGCGGGGCTGCGTCAACATGACGCTGAAGGACTCGCGGAAGCTGTGGGGGCTGCTGAAGAAGGGCGACCGGGTCTACGTGTGGGGGCACAGGCAGGAGCAGTAGGCCATGGCTCCCGGCGCGGCGGCGATGTCGGACCCCTCTGAGACACTGGGGGCGCGATGACAGAGACAACAGCCCTGCGGACCGCGCCCCTGCGAGCCCGCGCCGAGATCGACCTGGCCGCCCTGCGGTCCAACGTGCTGAGCCTGCGCGCCCACGCACCGGGCGCGGCCCTGATGGCCGTCGTGAAATCGGACGCGTACGGCCACGGGGCCGTCCGGTGCGCCCGCGCCGCCGTCGACGCGGGCGCCACCTGGCTGGGTACGGCGACCCCCGAGGAGGCCCTCGTGCTGCGGGCCGCCGGGCTGCGCGGCATGCGGATGATGTGCTGGCTGTGGACGCCGGGCGGCCCCTGGCGGGAGGCCGTCGAGGCCGACGTCGACGTCTCCGTCAGCGGAATGTGGGCCCTTCGGGAGGTCACCGAGGCCGCCCGGCAGGCCGGCGCCCCCGCCCGTGTGCACCTCAAGGCCGACACCGGGCTCGGGCGCGGCGGCTGCCAGCCGGGCGACGACTGGGCCGAGCTGGTCCGCGAGGCCCTGCGGGCCGAGGCCGAAGGGCTCCTGAGCGTCACCGGGCTGTGGTCGCACTTCGCCTGCGCCGACGAGCCCGGGCATCCCTCGATCGCCGCCCAGCTCACCCGCTTCCGGGAGATGGTGGCGTACGCCGAGGGGCAGGGCGCGCGGCCGGAGGTGCGGCACATCGCGAACTCGCCCGCCACGCTCACCCTCCCGGACAGCCACTTCGACCTGGTGCGCACCGGCATCGCGACCTACGGCATCTCGCCCAGCCCCGAGCTGGGCAGCCCCGCCGACTTCGGGCTGCGGCCCGTGATGACGCTGTCGGCGTCCCTGGCGCTGGTCAAGCACGTGCCGGGCGGCCACGGCGTCTCCTACGGCCATCGCTACGTCACCCCCGGCGAGACCACCCTCGGCCTCGTCCCCCTGGGCTACGCCGACGGCGTCCCGCGGCACGCCTCCGGCGCCGGGCCGGTGCTGGTCGGCGGCAAGTGGCGGACGGTCGCGGGGCGGATCGCCATGGACCAGTTCGTCGTCGACCTGGGCGGGGACGAGCCCGAGCCGGGTGCGCAGGCCGTGCTGTTCGGGCCAGGTGACGGCGGTGAGCCCACCGCCGAGGACTGGGCGCAGGCGGCGGGGACCATCGCGTACGAAATCGTCACCCGGATCGGAACGCGCGTTCCGCGCGTCTATAGGAATGCGTCCATGTGATGCGGCGCTGTGATCCGGGCTATGTGATGCGTCCATCTGTGTGCGGCTAAGTGAATGAGGAACGAGACGGGTAACCCGTAGCGGGACGCATGATCGAAACACCGGCACCATCGACCACCCACGTCACAGCGGCACCACCAGACCCATCGAAGAGGAGCGGTACGTGAGCGAGAGCAGTGCGGAGGCCGTCGCGGCCGTCGCCTCCGCCACGGGGGCGGCCGCGAACTGGCGCAGGGCCACCGGCATCGCCGGTGCGGCGATAGGCGTGATCGCGGCGGGCGCCGCCGCCGGCGTCGCCATAGAGCGCATGACAGTGGGCCGCGGCATGCGGCAGAAGGCCAGACTCGCCCTCGACTCGGCGGGACCGTACGGCTCGCTGCGCGGCACACCCGGCAAGGCCTACTCCGACGACGGCACCGAGCTGTACTACGAGGTCGACGACATCGACCCCGAGGCCGCTCCCGCCCTGAGCCCGCGCCGGCGACGGCTCTTCGGGCGCAAGGCACCGGCCCCCGTCACCGTCGTCTTCAGCCACGGCTACTGCCTCAACCAGGACTCCTGGCACTTCCAGCGGGCCGCGCTGCGGGGCGTCGTGCGCACCGTGCACTGGGACCAGCGCAGCCACGGCCGTTCGGGGCGCGGCGTCGCCCAGACGCAGGAGGGCAGGCACGTCGACATCGAGCAGCTCGGGCGCGACCTGAAGGCCGTCATCGACGCGGCCGCGCCGGAAGGGCCGCTCGTGCTGGTCGGGCACTCCATGGGCGGGATGACCGTCATGGCGCTGGCCGATCAGTTCCCGGACCTGATCCGCGACCGGGTCGTCGCCACCGCGCTCGTCGGTACGTCGTCCGGGAAGCTCGGCGAGGTCAACTTCGGACTGCCCGTCGCAGGGGTGAACGCGGTGCGGCGAGTGCTGCCGGGCGTGCTCAAGGCGCTGGGGCAGCGGGCCGAGCTGGTGGAGCGCGGGCGGCGGGCCACCGCCGACCTGTTCGCCGGGATCATCAAGCGGTACTCGTTCTCGTCCCGGGACGTCGACCCGGCCGTCGCCCGGTTCGCCGAGCGGATGATCGAGGGGACGCCGATCGACGTGGTCGCGGAGTTCTACCCGGCCTTCACCGACCACGACAAGACCGAGGCGCTCGCCCTGTTCACGGACATGCCGGTGCTCGTCCTGGCCGGCGTGGGCGACCTCGTCACGCCCAGCGAGCACAGCGAGGCCATCGCCGACCATCTGCCGGAGGCCGAACTGGTGCTCGTGCCGGACGCCGGGCACCTGGTCATGCTGGAGCACCCGGAAGCGGTCACCGACCGTCTGGCCGACCTGCTCACCCGGGCGGGTGCGGTGCCGGCAGGAGCTACCGTTAGTGGCTATGGAAGCACCAGCAGCACCGCACAACGCGGGTGACCTTCAGCTGACCGTCACCGCCCCCGACCAGATGCGGGAGCTGGGCCGCCGCCTCGCCAAGCTGCTGCGCGCCGGCGACCTGGTGATGCTCAGCGGGGAGCTCGGCGCGGGCAAGACGACGCTGACGCGCGGGCTCGGCGAGGGGATGGGGGTCCGGGGAGCGGTCACGTCCCCGACCTTCGTGATCGCCCGTGTGCACCCGTCCCTCGGGGACGGTCCGCCGCTCGTCCACGTCGACGCCTACCGGCTGTCCGGCGGCCTCGACGAGATGGAGGACCTCGACCTCGACGTCTCCCTGCCCGACTCGGTGATCGTCGTGGAGTGGGGCGAGGGCAAGGTCGAGGAGCTGACCGAGGAGCGCCTCCAGGTCGTGATCCACCGGACCGTCGGCGACACGACCGACGAGGTGCGGCACGTGACCGTGACCGGGCTCGGGGAGCGTTGGGCGACGGCGGACCTGAGCGTGCTGTCGGCCTGAGCCCGCTGTCGGCGGTCTGCGCCTGCCGCCGCGGTCTGCGCCTGCTGTCGGCGATGAACATTCCGACAAGACGTCGGCAAAATATTGCGTTCGCGGTCTTGTGCGTGGTCACATGGTACCCAGTCCGTAGTTAGGTGTGCCTAACTACGTCTGCCCCCGGCCCCCAGGAGGCGTCCATGCCGGCATCGGAGAACACGGCCCAGCAGCGGCCCGAGGTGACCGCCGGGGTGTCCATGCGTGATCTGCTCGCGGCCGGCGCCGCGGCGAGACTGATCTCCACTCCGCCGCGAGAGCCCGAGGCCGGGCTGCCGCAGCAGCACGGGCGGCCGGAGCACCCGCCGCGCAGGCACCGCGAAGCGGCCTAGGGGCCTAGCGGATCACCACGACCGCGCGGCCGATCGTCGCGAAGTCCCACATCGCGTCGCCGTCCGCCCGCGACTCGCGGATACCGCCCGTCTCCAGGGCCGGGTCGGGATGCGTCGACGGGCTCCTGACGGTCGTACTGAAGCCGATGGTCACGGTGTCCACGCTGGCGAAGCGGATGACGTGCTCGATGGCGGCGCCGTCCGTGCCGGTGGCCGCGTTGGAGCGGGAGGTGACCGCGTACACGCCCGTCGGGGGGTCGACCGATCCGGGGTACACGCGGAACGTGCGCTTGACCTTGCCGCCCGCCGCGACCAGCCACACCCGGTCGTCGTCCACCGAGTACACGACCCGCTGCCCCGTACCGGATCCGTCGGGCAGCGCGTCGGGGTCCTCGCGGTCACGCGGCACCTTGGAGGCGCTCACCCCCCGCACGTCGCCGCCGCGCGGCCCCGCCAGGTCGGCCGGGACGGTGGCCGAGGCCCGGAACGCGAGGAAGCCGACCGTCGCCAGGGCAGCCGCGGTCAGCCCCGCCACGATTGAGGAGCTGCTGCCTGCCACCCTCGCTCACCTCAGCGTTCGCGTCATATGTCGTGATCCAGCCCGACCGTAGCAGCCGTCAAGCGCCCGCCCCGCGAGTGAGCCGAAGGGGCGCGCCGGTGTCGAACACGCGCTGAGCAGGCTCACGTCCGCCGGACCGGCCGAGGGCACCCCGCGGGCGAACGGGCCGGGCAACGCGGCGGCGCCCGACGGGGCGCGGGCGCCGTAGGCTGTTTGCGTGCTCTTGCTCGCTCTGGATACCGCCACCCCCGCCGTCACCGTCGCGCTGCACGACGGCACGGACGTCATCGCCTCCTCTAGCCAGGTGGACGCGCGCCGGCACGGCGAGTTGCTGCTGCCGGCCGTCGACCGGGTCCTCGCCGAGGCCGGCAAACGGCTCGACGCCGTCACCGGCATCGTCGTAGGCATCGGACCCGGCCCCTACACCGGGCTGCGCGTCGGCCTGATGACCGCCGACACCTTCGGGCTCGCCCTCGGCGTCCCCGTGCACGGCCTGTGCACACTGGACGGCCTCGCCTACGCGGCCGACATCGAGAAGGGCCCGTTCGTCGTCGCGACGGACGCCCGGCGCAAGGAGGTCTACTGGGCGCGGTACGCCGACTCCCGCACCCGGCTGACCGACCCGGCCGTCGACCGGCCCGCCGACATCGCCGACGAGATCGCCGGGCTGCCTGCCGTCGGCGCGGGCGCGCTGCTGTACCCCGACACCTTCCCCCGCGCCCACGAGCCCGAGCACGTGTCGGCGGCGGCGCTCGCCGCGCTGGCCGCCGAGAAGCTGGCGGCGGGCGAGGAACTCCCCGCGCCGCGGCCGCTGTATCTGCGCCGGCCCGACGCCCAGGTCCCCAAGAACTACAAGGTGGTCACCCCCAAGTGACCGAACCCGTGACTCCCGCCGCCGCTGCCTCCGGTCCTCCGCTGCGCGAGATGCGCTGGTGGGACATCGACCGCGTGCTGGAGCTGGAGAAGGACCTGTTCCCCGAGGACGCCTGGTCCCGGGGCATGTTCTGGTCCGAGCTGGCGCACTCGCGCGGGCCCGAGGCGACCCGGCGCTATGTCGTCGCCGAGGGACCCGACAGGGTCGTGGGCTACGCCGGTCTCGCCTCCGCCGGGGACCTCGCCGACATCCAGACCATCGCCGTCGCCCGTGACCACTGGGGCACCGGCCTCGGCGGCCGGCTCCTCACCGAACTGCTGCGCGCCGCGGGCGACTTCGAGTGCGCCGAAGTGATGCTGGAGTGCCGTGTGGACAACGTCCGCGCGCAGAAGCTCTACGAGCGCTTCGGCTTCGAGGCCATCGGCTTCCGACGCGGCTACTACCAGCCGGGGAACGTGGACGCCCTGGTGATGCGACTGACCGCCCCCGAAAACTCCGTACAAGGAACCGAGATCAATGGCTGACTCGCGCGACGTTCCCCTCGTCCTCGGCATCGAGACCTCCTGTGACGAGACCGGCGTCGGCATCGTCCGCGGCACCACCCTGCTCGCCGACGCCGTCGCCTCCAGCGTCGACGAGCACGCCCGCTTCGGCGGCGTCGTGCCGGAGGTCGCCTCACGGGCGCACCTGGAGGCGATGGTGCCGACCATCGACCGTGCGCTGAAGGAGGCCGGGGTGAGCGCCCGCGACCTCGACGGCATCGCGGTGACCGCCGGTCCGGGCCTGGCGGGCGCGCTGCTCGTCGGTGTCTCGGCGGCGAAGGCGTACGCCTACGCGCTGGGCAAGCCGCTCTACGGCGTCAACCACCTGGCCTCCCACATCTGCGTGGACCAGCTCGAACACGGCGCGCTTCCGGAGCCGACGATGGCGCTGCTGGTGTCCGGCGGCCACTCCTCGCTGCTGCTCTCGACCGACATCACCTCGGACGTACGGCCGCTGGGCGCGACCATCGACGACGCGGCCGGCGAGGCCTTCGACAAGATCGCGCGCGTGCTGAACCTCGGCTTCCCCGGCGGGCCGGTCATCGACCGCTACGCCCGCGAGGGCGACCCGAACGCGATCGCCTTCCCGCGCGGACTGACGGGCCCGCGCGACCCGGCGTACGACTTCTCGTTCTCGGGCCTGAAGACGGCGGTCGCCCGCTGGATCGAGGCCAAGCGGGCGGCGGGGGAGGAGGTGCCGGTGCGTGACGTCTCGGCGTCCTTCCAGGAGGCGGTCGTCGACGTGCTGACCCGAAAGGCCGTACGGGCCTGCAAGGACGAGGGCGTCGACCACCTGATGATCGGCGGTGGCGTGGCCGCCAACTCCCGGCTGCGGGCGTTGGCGCAGGAGCGGTGCGAGGCGGCCGGCATCCGGCTCCGGGTGCCGCGGCCGAAGCTGTGCACCGACAACGGCGCGATGGTGGCGGCACTGGGCGCGGAGATGGTGGCCCGCAACCGGTCGGCGTCGAGCTGGGACCTGTCGGCGGACTCCTCCCTGCCGGTGACGGACCCGCACGTGCCGGGAAACTTCACGGACGAGGCCCACGGCCACACCCATGACCACGACCACGTGCACGAGGTCAGCAAGGAGAACCTGTACTCGTGACGGTCGCGCTGATGTGGGAGGCACGAGCGGTCCCCGGCCGGGGCGCGGAACTGCTCGGGTGGGCCCGGGGGCAGGAGCTGGCCGTACGCCCCCTGCGCCGGGAGACCTTCCAGGCTCCCGGGGACCGCGTCCTCGTCATCACCTGGTGGGATGCCTCCCTCGACACGGACCTGCCCGAACTTCCCGAGCCGGAGGGGGAGTTGGTGACTCGGGCGGTGCATCGGTGGAGGTTCGAGTCGGTGGGGATCGAGGGCCCCTGACCGGAGCCAAGGCGCGGCCCCGCTCCGGCGTCCCCGTCAAGCCGGCGCCGACACCTCCGCCTCGCACCGCAACCGCCGGTCCAACCCCAACTCCCGTACAGGGCCGGTCAGTTGGAGTCGCGCCGTATACCGTACGTCCGCGCTCGACGCCCCCACCCGCAGCTCCAGCTCCCCCGGTTCGACCACCCTGCGTCCCGAGCGGTCGGTGAAGGACGACAGGTCGGTGTGGAAGTGGAACGTGACTCGGCGGGACTCGCCCGGCTCCAGGTTCACCCGCTGGTATCCGATCAGTCGGACATCCGGGCGGGTGACCGAGGCCACCGGGTCGTGCAGGTAGAGCTGGATGACGTCCGCGCCCGCTCGGGCTCCCGTGTTGCGGACCGTGAGTGAGAGGTCGTACGTGCCGTCCGTGGGGACCTCCGGGGGGGTGCCCTGGAAGTCGTCCCAGGTGAACGTCGTGTACGAGTGGCCGTGGCCGAAGGCGTGCAGTGGTGTCGGGTCCAGGTTGCTGACCTCTCCCGCCAGGCCCAGCGGGGGCTGGAGGTACGTCCACGGCTGGCCCCCGGGGTCCCGTGGCACGCTCACCGGCAGTCGGCCCGAAGGGTTCACGCGGCCCGACAGGGCTCCTGCCACTGCCGGGCCGCCCTCCTCCCCGGGGAAGAAGGCCTGCACGACCGCTCCCAGTCGGCCCGCCCAGCGGCCCAGGGCGTAGGGCCGGCCGGTCAGCAGGACCAGGACCACCGGGACGCCGGTCGCCACCAGCGCGTCCAGCAACTCGGCCTGCACGCCGGGCAGTCGTAGGTCCGTGACGTCGCAGCCCTCGCCCGAGGTGCCGCGCCCGAACAGGCCCGCCCGGTCGCCCAGCACCGCCAGGCACACGTCCGCCTCCGACGCCCGTGCGACCGCCTCCTCGAAGCCGGCCGTGTCCGGGTCGGTGACCCCGCAGCCCTCCGCGAACGTCACCTTGGCGTGGGGGAGTTCGGTGCGCAGGGCCTCCAGGAGCGTCGGGATCTCGATGCCCATCGGCACCTCGGGGTGGTGCGTGAGGACGTGGGACGGGAAGGAGTAGCAGCCGAGCATGGCCAGGGCGTCCGCCGCGCGCGGGCCCACCACCGCCACGCGGGCGTCCGGCGGCAGCGGCAGCACGCCGTCCGGGTTGTCCAGGAGCACCACCGACTCCTCGGCCACCCGGCGGGCCAACGCCCGGTTGCCGGGGGAGTCCAGGTCGAGGCGCGACGAAGCCGGCTCCGGCGTCCAGTCCTCGTCCAGCAGTCCCAGCTCGCACTTCTGGAGCAGCACCCGCCGTGCCGCCCGGTCCACGAGTTCCTCCGGGACCTCGCCGGCCAGGACGGCTTCGACGAGCGGCTGTCCGTAGCACTTCACCGTCGGGAGTTCCACGTCGATGCCCGCCGCCAGCGCCGCGTGCGCCGCCCGGGCCGGGCTGCCCGCCACCCGGTGCAGCGTCTGAAGGAAGCCGATGCCGAAGTAGTCGGCGACCACCGTGCCCGTGAAGCCCCATTCCGAGCGCAGGAGTTCGGTCAGCAGCCCCGGGTCCGCCGACGCCGGCACCCCGTCCGTCTCGTTGTACGCCGCCATCACCGACCGCGCCCCGCCCTCCCGCAGTGCCATCTCGAACGGAGGGAGGGTGACGTCGGCGAGTTCGCGCACGCCCGCCCGCACCGGGGCGAGATTGCGCGCGCCCGCCGACGACGCGTACCCGGCGAAGTGCTTGAGCGTCGCGATGACGCCGGCCGACTCCAGACCCCGGACATAGGCCGTGCCGATCGTGCCGGTCAGATACGGGTCCTCGCCGATGGTCTCCTCGACCCGGCCCCAGCGCGGATCGCGTACGACGTCCAGGACCGGCGCCAGGCCCTGGTGGACACCGGCCGAGCGCAGGTCATGGCCGATGCGCCGGGCCATCTCCTCGACGAGCGGGGGGTCGAAGGTGGCTCCCCAGGCGAGCGGGACCGGGTACGCCGTGGCCCGCCAGGCCGTGAAGCCGGCCAGGCACTCCTCGTGCGCCACCGCGGGAATGCCGAAGCGGCCCGCGCCGGCGATACGGCGCTGGGCGCGGGCCAGTGCCTGCGCGCCGAGCGCCGGGCCCACGGGCGCGGTGCCGAAGGAGCGGGTGAGCTGGCCGAGGCCGTGCGTGATCAGCTCGTCCCATTCGTCGGCGGTGCGGTCGGTGGCCATGTCGTGCTGGTGCGGGGCGACACCGTCGCCGTCCGTGGCGGCGCCCACCCAGACGCCGTAGAGCTGGGCGGTCTTCTCCTGAAGGGTCATCCGGGAGAGGAGATCGTCGACGCGGGCGGCGGCGGACAGGGCGGGGTCGCGCCAGGGGGCGGTGGTCATGAAACTCCTGTCGGGGCGATGGCCCACTCGCGAATGTTTCGTTATTCACCTCGAATGTTCCGGAACCTAGGTGCGGCGAGAAGGGTTCGTCAAGAGGTCGCGCAGGGATACGATCGCCGCCATGACAGCCCGTGAGCCCGCTGAAACCCGGACGACAGAGTCGGAAAGCCGGTCGACAACGTCCAAAACCCGGACGACCACGACGACGGCACCGACCGCCGGCCGGTCCGCGCAGACCGCGACGCTCGCCGAGATCGCCCGCGAGGCAGGCGTGTCCGCGCCGACTGTTTCGAAGGTCCTCAACGGACGCGCCGACGTCGCCCCGGCCACCCGAACCCGCGTCGAGGAGCTGCTGCGCGCCCACGGCTACCGGCGCCGGCGGGCCGAGGCCAGCCGCTCGCCGCTGATCGACCTGGTCTTCCACGAGCTGGAGAGCGCGTGGGCGATGGAGGTCATCCGGGGCGTGGAGAACGTCGCCCGCGACGCCGGGCTGAGCGTGGTGCTGAGCGAGAGCGCCGGGCGGCTGACGCCGGGCCGGACCTGGGCCGACCAGGTCGCCGCACGGCGCCCGCACGGCGTGATCCTCGTGCTGTCCGGCCTCGACGAGTCCCAGCGCGCCCTGCTCACCAGCCGCTCGATCCCGTTCGTGGTGATGGACCCGGCGGGCGACCCCGGGGCCGACGTGCCGTCCATCGGTGCCACCAACTGGCAGGGCGGGCTCGCCGCCACCCGGCACCTCGTCGACCTCGGCCACCGCAGGATCGGCGCGATCACCGGGCCGTCCCGGATGATGTGCAGCCGCGCCCGTCTCGACGGCTACCGCGCCGCCCTGGAGACGGCCGGGCTGCCGGTCGAGCAGGACCTGATCCGGCCCGGCGACTTCCACCACGAGACCGGCTACCGGCAGGGCCTTGAGCTGCTGCGCCGCCCGGACCGGCCGACCGCCGTCTTCGCCGGCAACGACCTCCAGGCGCTCGGACTGTACGAGGCCGCGCGCGAGCTGGGGCTGCGCATCCCGGAGGACCTCAGCGTCGTCGGCTTCGACGATCTGCCGGTCGCCCGCTGGGTCGGGCCGCCGCTGACGACCGTACGGCAGCCGCTGACGGAGATGGCCGAGGCGGCGGCGAAGCTGGTGCTCGACCTCGCGCGCGAGGAGGGGGCGCCGGCGACGCGGGTGGAGCTGGCGACCAGCCTGGTGGTGCGCAGCAGTACGGGGGAGCCGCCCGCGGGCCGGCAGTAGCGGCCTGTTGCCGCGTCGACGGTTGTTCCGCGGTGCCTCGTCCGCGACCCCGAAGTCAGTCGGTCGTGTGGACGAAACTTTCGACAACGGGCCGGTTTCCGGCGGTGGTTCAGAGGCGTTCGGTGTCAACGGGTCCTGGGTCGGGGCCGGTTCGGCCGGGAAGTCTGAGAATTTCCGAAGAAAAGGCGGTCTGGCATCCCTGCCCGTAATAATTCGGACGTACGTTCCTGCCTATGACGGGACTTGGCGCGAACGGACGGGAAGCGGACGAGGACGACGGCAGACACCCGGGCCGGCGGTCGACAGCACTCAAGACCGTCGGCCTCCTCCTCGCCGGCATCCTGACCCTGGGCGTCGCCGCGGCGGGCTGGGTCTACTGGCACCTCAACGACAACATCAAGAGCGTCGACATCGACAGCGCGCTCGGCGACAACCGCCCGCCCAGGGCGATGACGACGCCGGCGCCCTCCGCCTCCGAGTCCCCGCTGCCCACGGGTTCGCTGAACATCCTGGTCCTCGGCTCGGACTCGCGCAGCGGCGCGGAGAACCGGGAACTCGGCGGCGGCAGCAGCACCGGCGCCCGCTCCGACACCGCGATGGTCGTGCACATCGACGCCGGCCGCACGGAGGCGACGGTCGTCTCCATTCCGCGCGACACCCTGGTCACCCGGCCGTCCTGCCCGCTGCCGTCGGGTGGGTCGACCGAGGTGTCGTACAACTCCATGTTCAACAGCGCGTATTCGATCGGCGGCCCCGTCTGCGCGGTCAAGACCGTCGAGTCGCTCACGGGCATCCGCATGGACCACTACATCGAGATCGACTTCTCCGGCTTCGCGAAGCTGGTGGACGCGCTGGGCGGCGTCACCGTCACGACGGACGAGGACATCGACGACGAGGACAGCCATCTGACCCTGGCGGCGGGCACGCACCACCTGGACGGCGAGCAGGCGCTGGCCCTCGCCCGCACCCGGCACGGCATAGGCGACGGCAGCGACCTCGGCCGCATCGGCCTCCAGCAGACGCTGGTGAAGGCACTCCTGGACCAGATGTCCGCGACGTCCCTGCTCACCGACCCCACCAGGCTCTACCGGGTCGCCGACGCGGTGACGGCCGGCCTGACCACCGACACCGGCCTGGACTCCCTGACCGAGCTGGTGAGCCTCGGCCGCAGCCTGAGCGGCCTGACGTCGGACGCGGTGCGGACCGTCATGATGCCGGTCGTACCGGCGCCGTCGGACCGCAACCGGGTGGTGGCCGAGGAGCCGGAGGCGGGCGAACTGTGGGAGTCCCTGAGGTGAGAAAAAAATCTTCGAGGAAATCCGGGGAGCGTGTCGATCGAGCGGTCCGCCGTTCGACGAAGGTGTGAGAGGCCGGGAGGAACCCGGTCCCCGCACACGAGGAGCCACCATGCCCCGCTACCTGTCGCTCGTGAAGATCGACGAGTCCACCGCCCCCGCCGAGGGCCCGAGCCCCGAGCTGATGCAGCGGATGGGCGAGCTGATGGAAGAGATCACCAAGGCCGGCGTCATGCTCGACACGGCCGGACTGACGCCGTCCGCGCAGGGCAGCCGCGTGCACTGGGAGGGCGGCAGCATCTCCGTCACCGACGGGCCCTTCACCGAGTCCAAGGAGGTCATCGGCGGCTACGCGCTCATGCAGTGCAAGGACATGGCCGAGGCCCTGGAGTGGACCAAGCGGTTCGTCAAGGTGCACGGCGAGGAGTGGACGGTGACCTGCGAGGTGCGGGAGATCGCCGAGGGCTGATCCGGTTCCTTGGCTCCGTGGCCGTACGGGTGTCTGATGGTGGGCTGTGGAACCACAGCCCCAGCCCACCGCGGACACCGGCGGCGCCGCCGCGGACAGCGATCGCGGCACCGCCGGTACCGGCACTGCCGCCGCCGACACGGCCGCGACCGTCGAGACCGTCTTCCGTATCGAGTCCCCGCGGGTCATCGCGGCCGTCACCCGGCTGGTCCGCGACGTCGGCATCGCCGAGGAGCTCGCGCAGGACGCGCTGGTCGCCGCGCTGGAGCAGTGGCCGCGCGACGGCGTCCCGGACAACCCCGGCGCCTGGCTCATGGCCGCCGCCAGGCACCGCGCCGTCGACCTGATCCGCCGCCGCGAGAACTACGCCCGCAAGCTCGCCGAGATCGGCCGCGACCTGGAGACGACGGCACCCCCCGAGGAGCCGTCCGACCCCGAGGACATCGACGACGATCTGCTGCGCCTGGTCTTCACCACCTGCCACCCGGTGCTGTCGCCGGAGTCCCGCATCGCCCTCACCCTCCGCCTCCTCGGCGGTCTGACCACCCCGGAGATCGCCCGGGCCTTCCTGGTCCCGGAGCCGACGGTCGCCCAGCGCATCGTCCGCGCCAAGCGCACGCTCGCCACGAAGAACGTCGCCTTCGAGGTCCCCTACGGCCCCGACCGCGAGGCCCGTCTCGGCTCGGTCCTCGACGTCATCTACCTGATCTTCAACGAGGGGTACGCCGCCACGGCCGGCGACGACTGGCTGCGCCCGGGCCTGTGCGAGGACGCGCTGCGGCTGGCCCGCGTGCTGTCGGGGCTGATGCCGAAGGAGCCGGAGGTGCACGCGCTGACGTCCCTGCTGGAGTTCCAGGCGTCCCGCGCGGCGGCCCGCACCGGCCCGTCCGGCGAGCCGATCCTGCTGAAGGACCAGAGCCGCGGCCGCTGGAACCGCATGCTGATCGCCCGCGGCATCCAGGCCCTGTCCCGCGCCGACGCCACGGCCACCGGCGCCCCCGGCCCGTACGCCCTCCAGGCGGCCATCGCCGCGTGCCACGCGCACGCGTACACCTACGACGAGACCGACTGGAAGACCATCGCCACCCTCTACGGCCTCCTCGCCGCCCGAGTGCCCTCCCCGGTCATCGAGTTGAACCGCGCGGTCGCCGTGTCGATGGCCGAGGGCCCGCGGCCCGCCCTGGAGATCGTCGACGCCATCGCCGCCGAACCGGCGCTGCGGGACTACCACTTGCTGCCGAGCGTCCGCGGCGACCTGCTCCAGCGCCTGGGCCGTACGGCGGAGGCACGGGCGGAGTTCGAGCGGGCGGCGACGCTGACCCGGAACGCGCCCGAGCGGGAGATGCTGCTCAGGCGGGCGGCGGACACCGGCGCGTGACTACGCGGGCCGCCCCACCAGCATCGTCGGCGCCCCCGCCACGCGGGTCAGGAACACCGTCGCCGCGTTCGGTCCCTGCGGCTTGACCTTCTTGCGCAGTTCCTCCGGCTCGACGGCGGAGCCGCGCTTCTTGACGGTCAGGACACCCACCTCGCGCTCCCGCAGCAGCGCCTTCAACTTCTTGACGTTGAAGGGGAGCCGGTCGGTGATCTCGTACGCCGTCGCGTACGGCGTCGGCCGCAGCTCGTCGGCCGTGATGTACGCGATGGTCGCGTCGACCAGCCCGCCGTCCAGGTCGTCGGCGACCTCGGCGACCAGATGGGCGCGGATGACGGCGCCGTCGGGCTCGTACAAGTACCGGCCGACGGGCCGGACTTCGGGGTCGGGCAGGCCGCGGGAGAGCAGCGAGCGCGGACCGGGCAGCAGGGTGGCGCGGATCGCCCCGGGGGCGCTGCCGAACCACAGCACCGCCTCCTTCACGTCCCCGCCGTCCGAGATCCACTCGGCCTCGGCGTCGTCGGGGATCGCCTCGTGGGGGATGCCGGGCGCGATCTTCAGGGCGGCGTGCGGTGCCTTGCGTGCCGCCTCGACGGCCCAGGACAGCGGCGGCGAATAAGCCTCGGGATCGAAGATCCGCCCGCGTCCGCCGCGCCGGGCCGGGTCGACGAACACGGCGTCGTAGCCGCTGGTGTCCACCTCGGTGACGTCCGCCTCCCGCACCTCGACCAGGTCGGCGAGTCCGAGGGCCTCGGCGTTCGCCCGCGCCGCCGCCGCCGTCGCCGGATCCCGGTCCACCGCCAGCACCCGGATCCCGGCCCGCGCCAGCGCGACGGCGTCGCCGCCGATCCCGCAGCACAGGTCGGCGACAGAGCCGATGCCCAGCTCCCGCATCCGCCGCGCCCGGTACGTCGCCACGCTCGCCCGCGTCGACTGCTCGACCCCGTTCGGCGTGAAGAACATCCGCCCCGCGTCCGCCGCCCCGAACTTCGCCACCGCCCGCTGCCGCAGCCGCGCCTGACCGAGGGCCGCCGACACCAGCTCGGCGGGGTGCTCGCGGCGCAGCCGGGTGGCGACGGCGAGTTCGTCGGCGGGGTCGGTGTCGCGGACGACGTCGAGGAGGGCGCGGCCCTCGGGGGTGAGGAGCAGGGAGAGGGAGGCGAGGTGGTCGTTCACCGGGACATTGTCGGCCAGGTGCGGCGCGGACGGCGTACGGCCCGGTCGTGGGGTGCCGCCCGGCGCCTGCCGCCCGGACCGTGTCCCGTCCGCTGCCTGCTGCCGGCCGTCGCGGACCGCCCGCCGCCCGCTGCCGGCCGTCGCGGACCGCCCGCCGCCCGCTGCCGGCCGCCGCGGACCGCCCGCCGCCCGCTGCCGGCCGCCGCGGACCGCCTGCCGCCCGGACCGTCTGCCGCCCGGACCGCCTGCCGCCCGCCGCGTGCTACCGTCCGCCGCCCGCCGCGGACCGCCCGCCGCCCGCTGCCGCCCGCCGCGGACCGCCTGCCGCCCGGACCGCCCGCCGCCCGGATCCTCTGCCGCCCGTCGGCCACGTGTCGCGCCGCCCGCGCTGTGGGCCAGTCGGTGGATGGTCCGTCGACTGCCGCGGTGTCGGGCCGGGTTCGGGGCGGGAGCCTGCCAGGATCCGGCTCCATGCGACTAGTAGTACAAAATGACAAAAGCCTCGGAAATGGGGCGGTACCCGTAGGACGCCGTCAGCGGACGGCCCGGCGTGCGCGCGTCCACGGCGTCATGGCCGTGCTGGTCGTGGCCGCCATCGCCTCCGGCTGCGCGCAGCCCGGCGGATCCGCGGCCGGAGCCCCGCCCTGGGCAGGACGCGCGTCGGGGACGACGGGCGTACCCGGTCCGGGAGGCGGATCCGAGGCCGCGGGCTCCCCGCCGAGCCGGCAGCCGCTCGAGGCGTCGTCGCCGATCGCCACCGCGAACTCACAGGCCAAGAAGTTCCAGTCGGCCCAGGAGGCCCGCACCGCCCGGATCGCCGCCGCCCGGCGCTGGCGCCTGGACGGCGTCCCGCTCACGCCCCCGCCGCCCCCGGCGAAGAAGCCGGAGATCACCACCCGCGACGGCTTCGAGGTCGACGGACACGAGGAACTCGGGCTCCCGCCGGTCTTCACGACCGTCCCGACCGAGCAGCGGGTCGTCTTCCTCACCATCGACGACGGCGCCGAGAAGGACCCGACCTTCCTGCGGATGATGGACGACCTCCAGGTGCCGTACACCGCCTTCCTCAGCAACTACCTGATCAAGGAGGACTACGGCTACTTCCGGCGGATGCAGCGCAGCGGCGTGGTCCTGAACAACCACACCCTGCACCACCCCTACCTCCCGGCCCTGTCCTACCGCCGCCAGCAGCACGAGATCTGCGGCATGCAGCAGGTGATCGAGGAGCGCTACGGCAAGCGCCCGCTGCTCTTCCGCCCGCCCTTCGGCAACTACAACCGCAACAGCCTGCGGGCCGCCAAGTCCTGCGGCATCGAGTACGTCCCGCTGTGGAACGAGGAGGTCTTCGTCGACCACTGGGACTACCGCGAGTGGGACCGGAAGATCCGACCGGGTGACATCGTGCTCAGTCATTTCCGGGGCCGGGAGGACTGGAAGGGCACAATGCCCGACATGATCCGCCGGTTCCTGAACAAGGTGACGGCCGAGGGGTACGCGGTGGCACGGCTGGAGGACTACCTGTGAGATCGGCGCGGACGCCGGGGTCGCGGGCCCTCGCGGCAGTGGTCCTGGCGTCCGCCCTGCTCGCGGGCTGTGCTCGGCCGACGGGTCCGGCCGACCCCCGCGGCGGGCCGGCCGAGCGGTCGGCGCGCTCGGCGAAGAACCCCACGCACACCCAACAGCCGTACCGTCGCTGGGGCCTGAGCGACCCGCTGCCCGCGCCGCCGTCCCCGCCCGCCCGCAGGACACCGCACCCGGCCGGCGACCGGCTGCCCGTCGTGCACCGTGTCCCCACCCGCGACCGGGTCGTCTTCCTCAGCTACGACGACGGCGCCGAGAAGGACCCCCGCTTCGTTGACATGGTCCGCGAGCTGCGGCTGCCCGTCAGCATGTTCCTCACGGACAGCGTGGTCGGCCCGGGCTACGGCCACTTCGCCCGGCTGCGCTCGGTGGGCGCGTCGATCCAGAACCACACCCTCGACCACGCCGCCCTGCGCGGTCTGCCGTACGCGGGGCAGCGCGCCGAGATCTGCGGCCAGCAGAACAAGCTCCGCGCCCGCTTCGGCATCCGCCCCCGCCTGTTCCGCCCGCCCTACGGCACCTACGACGCCACCACGCTGCGCGCCGCCGCGCACTGCGGTGTCACGGCGGTCGTGCTCTGGCGGGCGGCGATGGAGGGCGACGGCGGACTGACGTACGCCGGGGGGCCCGCCCGGCTGCGCGCCGGGGACATCGTGTCCGTCCCTTCGGGTGAGCCCGCCGGGCTGGGTCTGCGGGAGCGGACGACCCGGCTGCTGCGGGAGATCCAGCGGCGGGGACTCACGGTGGGGCGCCTGGAGGACTACCTGTAGCGAGGCCGCCGGGATGCGCCGCGCCGTCGTGAATTAGCAGTCCGCTTGACCGAGTGCTAATCACGGTCATAGTCTCGGGTCTGGCACTCCCCACTGGAGAGTGCCAACTACGCGACGGGCAGGTCCGGCACCCGCGACGACGGATCCACCTGGTCGCCACCTCAGACAGTTAACCCCGTGAGATCTCCGAAGGGGGAGGTCGGATCGTGACGACCACCAGCTCCAAGGTTGCCATCAAGCCGCTCGAGGACCGCATCGTGGTCCAGCCGCTCGACGCCGAGCAGACCACCGCCTCTGGCCTGGTCATCCCGGACACCGCCAAGGAGAAGCCCCAGGAGGGCGTCGTCCTGGCCGTGGGCCCGGGCCGCTTCGAGAACGGCGAGCGCCTGCCGCTCGACGTCAAGACCGGCGACATCGTGCTGTACAGCAAGTACGGCGGCACCGAGGTGAAGTACAACGGCGAGGAGTACCTCGTCCTCTCGGCTCGCGACGTGCTCGCGATCATCGAGAAGTAAGCACCACCTCAGAGTTTTTCCAGCTGCGCCCCTGGCCCCCCGCGACCACTTAAAGAAGCCGGGCGCCCGGGGCGCAGTGTCTTTTTTGAGAACCCACAGATCCGAGAGGGCTCCCGCTGTCATGGCGAAGATCCTGAAGTTCGACGAGGACGCCCGTCGCGCCCTCGAGCGCGGCGTCAACAAGCTGGCCGACACGGTCAAGGTGACGATCGGCCCCAAGGGCCGCAACGTCGTCATCGACAAGAAGTTCGGCGCGCCCACCATCACCAACGACGGTGTCACGATCGCCCGTGAGGTCGAGATCGAGGACCCGTACGAGAACCTCGGCGCCCAGCTGGTGAAGGAGGTGGCGACCAAGACCAACGACATCGCTGGTGACGGCACCACCACCGCCACCGTGCTGGCCCAGGCGCTGGTCCGCGAGGGCCTGAAGAACGTCGCCGCGGGTGCCTCCCCGGCCGCGCTCAAGAAGGGCATCGACGCGGCCGTGGCCGCCGTCTCCGAGGACCTCCTCGCCTCGGCCCGCCCGATCGACGAGAAGTCCGACATCGCCGCGGTCGCCGCGCTGTCCGCCCAGGACCAGCAGGTCGGCGAGCTCATCGCCGAGGCGATGGACAAGGTCGGCAAGGACGGTGTCATCACCGTCGAGGAGTCCAACACCTTCGGTCTGGAGCTGGACTTCACCGAGGGCATGGCCTTCGACAAGGGCTACCTGTCGCCGTACTTCGTGACGGACCAGGAGCGCATGGAGGCCGTCCTGGAGGATCCCTACATCCTCATCAACCAGGGCAAGATCTCCTCCATCCAGGACCTGCTGCCGCTGCTGGAGAAGGTCATCCAGTCGGGTGGCTCCAAGCCGCTGCTGATCATCGCCGAGGACGTCGACGGCGAGGCCCTGTCGACCCTGGTCGTCAACAAGATCCGCGGCACCTTCAACGCGGTCGCGGTCAAGGCCCCCGGCTTCGGTGACCGCCGCAAGGCGATGCTCCAGGACCTGGCCGTCCTCACCGGCGCCACGGTCATCTCCGAGGAGGTCGGTCTCAAGCTCGACCAGGCCGACCTGGACGTGCTCGGCAGCGCCCGCCGCGTCACCGTCACCAAGGACGACACCACGGTCGTCGACGGCGCCGGCGACTCCGCGGACGTCACGGGCCGCGTCGCCCAGATCAAGGCCGAGATCGAGAACACCGACTCCGACTGGGACCGCGAGAAGCTCCAGGAGCGCCTCGCGAAGCTGGCCGGCGGCGTGTGCGTGATCAAGGTCGGCGCCGCCACCGAGGTGGAGCTGAAGGAGAAGAAGCACCGTCTGGAGGACGCCATCTCCGCGACCCGCGCCGCGGTCGAGGAGGGCATCGTCTCCGGTGGTGGCTCCGCGCTGGTCCACGCCGTCAAGGTCCTCGAGGGCAACCTCGACAAGACCGGCGACGAGGCCACCGGTGTCTCCGTGGTCCGCAAGGCCGCCGTCGAGCCGCTGCGCTGGATCGCCGAGAACGCCGGCCTCGAGGGCTACGTCATCGTCTCCAAGGTGGCCGAGCTCGAGAAGGGCAACGGCTACAACGCCGCGACCGGCGAGTACGGCGACCTGGTCAAGGCCGGCGTCATCGACCCGGTCAAGGTGACCCGCTCCGCTCTGGAGAACGCCGCCTCCATCGCCTCCCTGCTCCTCACGACCGAGACCCTGGTCGTCGAGAAGAAGGAAGAGGAGGAGCCGGCGGCGGCCGGTGGCCACGGCCACGGGCACTCCCACTGAGCCCAGCCGCTCGTAGAGAGCCCCGGTCCCGCGCGCAGGCGCGGAACCGGGGCTTTCCCCTTCGCGGGCTCTTGGGTCCTGTTCGCGGGCCGGGGCCTACCGGCCGAGTACCCCCAGCTGCTCCAGCAGCCCGGCCCGGTCGTACATCCAGTGGCTCTCGCAGATCCTGCCGTCCCGGAACCGCTGCCAGGTCATGCCCCGCATGGTCACGTCCTGACCGGTCGCCGCGATCCCCAGGAACTCGCCGTTGTGCCGGGCGCTCCAGGTCCAGCGTGTGCACACCTGGTCGTCCTGGGCCATCTGGTCGTCGATCCGGAAGGCGAAGTCGAAGGCGGCACTCCATCCCGCGTACTGCTCCCGGATCCCCTCCACACCGCGCACCGGCTCCGGATACGACGGGTCGTCGTCCACGTAGTCGTCGGTGAGATGGTCCCCGATGTCCTCCGGCGCCATCCTCCCCATGTCCTCGAAGAAACCCCGCGCGGCCAGGCAATTCAGCTGCTCGTCCCGCACGACGTCGAGATCCGTGAACGTCGGCGTCTCGTCGCAGAGCGCGACCATCTCCTGGAAGATCCGGTCGGTCTCGGGGAGATTCGAGTTCCGCATCGCGTCCTCGTACGAGGCGAACTCCACGATCTCGACGAAGTGCCCCGAGTCGGAGCGGTCCTTCCCGATGATGTCGTGCGTCGCCGTCCGCTTCCCCTCGGTCTGCTCGACCCATCTGTCCATCAGCCGGTTCATCTCGTCGAACCGACTGGTCCTGCAATCGATCAACTGCACGAAGGTCATGACGTCGTCGCCTCCCGGTGGGGCTGGGCGGGGCTGGACGTCTCCATTGTCCTCGCGGATGGGGGGCTGTGCCTGTCGGCGTTTTGACATCATGGCGGGATGCGTGCGCGGGGGAGACAGTCCGTCTCGGCGGGCGGAGACGTAGGTGTGGCCGTCACGGGCGACCACAACCAGATCGTGATCGCCCCCGCTGTGCGTTCGGCGTACTGGGAGCAGGTGCGCCGCATCGTCCCGGCCGAACTCGTGGACCGGCAGGCTGAGTTGAGCGACCTTGCCGAGTTCTGCACACGTGACTCCGGTCCGACGTACGCCTGGTGGCGGGCGGAGGCATGGGCAGGTAAGACCGCATTGATGTCGTGGTTCGCGCTGAATCCACCTCCGGGCGTACGGATCGTGCCTTTCTTCGTCACTGCTCAGCTGCGTTCGCAGAACGACGCGGTGGCCTATGGCGATGTAGTGCTCGAGCAGTTGGCGGAGCTGGCCGGGGACAGCCTGCCTGCGCATCTGACGGAAGCGACCCGGGACGGGCACTTGCTGCGGCTCTACAGCCAGGCGGCCCGCATCTGTCTTGAGCGAGGCGAACGGCTGGTGCTGCTGGTCGATGGTCTGGACGAAGACCGTGGGGTGACAATGGGGCCAGACGCCCATAGCATCGCGAGCCTTTTGCCGCGTTTCCTGGAATTCGGCACCCGGGTCATCGTCTCAGGTCGCCTCAATCCTCCTCTCCCCAGTGATGTGCCACACGATCATCCATTACGGGATTCGCAGCACATGCGCAGTTTGCGGCCGTCGCCTCATGCTCAGGCGATTCGTGCCGAAGCAGAGCGAGAGTTGAAACGATTTCTGGCCGAGGGGCATCTGTGCCGTGATCTGCTCGGATTCGTTGTGGCGGCCGAGGGCGGCTTGACGGCATCCGACCTGGGCTGGCTGACCGGGCAGCGGCAGTACGAAATTGAGGATCTTCTCCGGAATCGGGCTGGACGCACCTTTGTGAAGCGTGAGGCTTCGTCACTGGGCTCTTCGAGGGCGGGGCTCTACCTCCTGGCACACGAGGAGCTCAAGGAGCGAGCGGAGGAGATGCTCGGTGCGGGCGATGTCGATCGGTATCGTCAGCACCTGCACGCCTGGTGCGACGAGTACCGGGAGCAACGCTGGCCACCTGAAACTCCTCACTACTTGCTGCGTGGCTATTTCCAGATGGTGCACGCGCAGGGCGACATCGATCGCGTCATCCTCTGTGCCGTTGACCCCCACCGGCACGAGCGACTTCTTCACGCTTCCGGCCACGATGCTTCCGCCCTGGCCGAGATCGGCATTGCGGGCGAGATGATCATCGAGGAAGGCGGAGGGCGACTGCACGACATGTTGCGCTTGTCGATACGCCGGAATGCTCTTGAAGAGCGGATCTCCAAAGTGCCCCCTGCCATAGCGGCGGCGTGGGGCCATTTAGGTGAAGGGAGCAGGGGGGAGATGCTGGCCCGAGGCTTCCCGGACAGGACCGAGCGGGCAGTTGCACTGGCAGAGGTCGGCGAGGTTCTTGGCGGGCTCGAAGCGGTACGACTGCTTGGGGAGGCCGAGCAACTGGCCCGTCAGGCAGGCGACGAGGTCAGTCGGGACGCCATCTTGGTGCGTATCGTGCTGGCGCTGGTGAAAACGCGGCACTTTGCGCGGGCTGAGAGGCTGGCAGCGGACCTGACCCCTGAACGCGTGAGTAGGGCTTCGGCGCGAGGGATCATTGTCGGCCTTGCGGAAGCAGGCGCGACAGACCTTGTCGAGAGGATGGCGCCGGCTCTGGGAATCTCTGATGAGGCTCCCGTCCACTTGGCTGTTGCGCTGGCGGCAGGCGGCAGCTACTCCAAAGCAGAGGTTGTCGCCCGCGGCGCCCATACCCCGACATCGAGGAAGGTGGCGCTTGCTCGGCTGGCCTCTGTCCGACGTCGTTGGGCAGACGGCGGCGGCGACCTGATCGAAGAGGTGTTATCGGGCAGCGCGCCCCTCTCGGTGGAGGAGCTGGCGCCGGCCCTGGCGTCGGCAGGGGAATTGGAAGCCGCGCTTGCCCTCGTGAAGGAAGTCACCTTGGACGAATGGCGCTTCGAATTGATCTCAAAAATGGTCGGAGAAAGCGCTTGGTTCGGGTATATGGATCATGCCAAGACGCTCCTCCGGCTGTTACCCGACGGGGACCATCTCTCGGCCGGTGCGGCTTCCGCCGTCTTGGCCTTATGTCGTGACGGCGATCTCGATCAGGCATTCAGCATGGCTCGACTCATCACGACGGACGTGATTCTTTCTGAGGCTCTTCTTGTCATCTCCCTGGCCATGATTCGTGCAGGACAAACGGAGGAAGCTCTGAGAATCGGGCGCATCCTTGTCACGGACAGTGGATCCATCGACCCTCTGATTCGCATTTCGGTAGAACTGGCGGCGAGCGGTTCGGTCGAGCGAGCGCGCGAGGTCCTGCTGAACGCCGAAGAACTGGCTCGCCGCTCGATGAGCGCCCCGGCGAAGCTTCGTAATACGGCCGCGGTTGCTCAGGCGTTGGCCAGGGCGGGGTTCGTTGACGCAGCACAATCTCTCCTGGCGCGTACGGAGCATGACCTCGCCGCACTGATGGACCAGACGGCTCTCGATACGACGTGGCTCGAGGAACTGGTGGTTTGCCTGGCCAAGGCGATGGCATGGGCAGGCCTCTCGTCCCGGGCAGAAGAGTTGGCGAAGCGGTTGCATAACGCTCAGTGCCAGGAACGCATCTGGGCAGAGATCGCGAAGGCGATGTCCAGTCTCGGTAGATTTGAGGAAGCGGAAGGGGCGGCCCGAACGCCCTTGAAGCTCGGCCGCAGCCGGCTTCCCGGCCTGGTGGCAGTTGCACTGGCTGCGGATGGGGAGTTCGAGAGGGCCGTTGGCCTCGCGCGGGGCCATGCCGACGTGCATCACGATGCATGGGTACTGGCGGAGATCGCGGGTGCGTTGCACGCCGCGGGGCGGCACCAGGAAGCTAAGGCTTACATCGCCGAGGCCGAGGAGATCGCCAGGGGCGCGCCAGCAGCCCGAACCGCCGCGAGCCTCGTCCGCGTCCTCGTTTTGACCGACGGAGTGACGGCGGCGCGATCCCAGCTGGGGCAAGCGGAAGCTGCTTTCGGCCGGAGTCGGGTCGCCGGTTCGGACGATGTCAGTCATATGGCCTGCGCCATGGCCGCCGTCGGAGACTTCGACCGCGCCGAAGCCCTGATCGACAGGGCTCTTGGACCATCGGCCCAAGCGGTGGCGCAGGCCCGACTGGTGGAGGCCTACGTATTGCAGGGCGAGTACCAGCGGGCCGAAGCCATGGCCGGGCGAATCAGGATCGGCAGAGAGGCGGCTGGGGCGTACCTGGCCATCGCACGCAGCACGACCCCTGAGCGTTCCCGGATCTGTGCGGCTCTGGCTCTCCACCGCGGCTGGTGGCCTCTCTGCCTACCTGAGCTGCTGAACCTCGAGCCGACGACTGCGGACATCGCCGTCGAAGCGATCGAGGGCTGACGAAGACGCAATTTCGCCCGCAAGGCTTCTACTGCGGCCCGTACTTCCGCCCGGTCCGAGAGCTGATCCCGCCCAACATCCCCCGAGGCACCAATTTCGCCGCCCCCATCAACGCCTTGTACCGAGGGTCCGGAATGGAGACCGACTTCCCCCGCGCCAGATCCGCGAGCCCCGCCGCCACCAGTTTGTCCGCGTCCAGCCACATCCACCCCGGAATGTTGTCCGTTCCCATTCCGGCCCGCTCGTGGAATTCCGTGCGTACGAATCCGGGGCACAGCGCCATCAGCCGTACCCCGCTCCCGGCCAGATCCCGCGCCGCTCCCTGCGTGAACTGAACGACCCACGCCTTGGACGCGCCGTACGTCCCGCGCGGTACGAAGGCGGCGACCGACGCGACGTTGACGACGCCGCCGCGCCCGCGCTCCCGCATCGCCTCCGTCGCCGCCGACGTCAGGCGCAGCACCGCCTCGCAGTGGACCTTGAGCATCTTCAGCTCGTCGGCCATGGAGACGTCGAGGTAGCGGCCCTTGTTGCCGAAGCCGGCGTTGTTGATCAGCAGGTCGACGGGGTTCCTGCGGTCGCCGAGGCGGGCGGCGACCGCCTCGATGCCGGTGTCCTCGGCGAGGTCGGCGGTCAGCACCTCGGCCTCGATGCCGTGCCGGTCGTGCAGCTCGGTGGCCTGCTCGCGCAGCCGCTTGGTGTCCCGGGCCACCAGGACGAGGTCGTGCCCGTCGGAGGCCAGCCGCCGCGCGAACGCGGCGCCGATACCCGCGGTCGATCCCGTAATCAATGCCGTTGTCATGGCGCAAGATTAGTGACCCGGACCACGTGCATCCGTTCTCTGCACAGGGCCTCCCGATCGGTGAAGCCCGGGCGGAGACGGCCGTCGGGAGGGCTGGTCAGCGGGCGTGCGGGCGCGAGTTCGCGGGCCCTTCCGATGACGGTGCGTCAAGCTCCTTGCTGTGCCACGTACTTGTGCGCCGCCTCCAGCGACTCCGGGTGCAGCGCCTCGCCGGCGGCCAGCAGTCGCGGCAGCAGCTTCCGGTCCGTCGTCACCGCGCGGAACTGCAATGCCACCGTCACGTCATGGTCCGGACGGTGAATGATCTCCACGGAGTCGCCCGCCCGGATCTCACCCGGCGCGATCACCCGCAGATAGGCGCCCGGCGCACCCTTCGTCATGAACCGCTTCACCCACTGCTTCTCACCCAGATGGCCCTGGAAGGTGCGACAGGGAATCCGGCCGCTCGTGACCTCCAGCACCAGCTCGGAACCGATCCGCCAGCGCTCGCCGATCAGCGCCCCGGACACGTCAAGGCCCGAGGTCGTGAGGTTCTCGCCGAAGACGCCGTTCGCCAGCGGGCGCCCCAGCTCGCGCTCCCAGTCGTCGAGGTCCTCGCGCGCGACCGCGTACACGGCCTGGTCGTCGCCGCCGTGATGACGCAGGCTGCAGATCTGGTCCCCGGCCACACCGCTGCCGCCGGTCCCCTTGGGCCCGGGCGCCGCCACCCGCACCGGCCCCTCCACCGGCTGCTTGTCGATCCCGGTCACACCTTCGGGGTGATCGGTGTAGGGCACGGACTTCCGGTGGCCCAGGTTCACAGACAGAAGCTTCATAACGGCACGGTAGGCGACGGCGGTCAAAGCGTCCACGCATTATTCGGCGCCGTACCCAAGGTTCGCTTATGCTCAAGGGGTGATCGAGGCCCGTCATCTCCGTGTGCTGCGCGCCGTCGCCGCCACCGGCTCCTTCTCCGCGGCGGGGCGCGAGCTCGGCTGCACCCAGCCCGCCGTCAGCCAGCAGATGAAGGCCCTGGAATCGTCCGTCGGCACCCCGCTGCTGGTCCGCAGCGGGCGCGAGATGCGGCTGACCCAGGCCGGTGAGGCGCTGGTGCGGCATGCCGCCGGGATCCTCTCGGGGCTCACCGCCGCCGAGGAGGAGGTCGCCGCGATCGCCGGCCTGCGCGCCGGACGCGTACGACTCGTCTCCTTCCCCAGCGGCAGCTCCACCCTCGTCCCGACCGCACTGGCCGCCCTGCGCGCCGCGCACCCCGGCACCCGTGTCTCCCTGGAGGAGGCCGAGCCCCCGAAGTCGGTCGAGCTGCTGCGTGAGGGCGACTGCGACGTGGCACTCGCGTTCCGCTACGAGGGCGCACCCCAGGAAGGGGAGTGGGACGACCTCGTCGTACGTCCTCTGCTGACGGACCGCCTCGTCGGCCTCGTACCGGAACGGCACCGGCTGGCACGCGCGCAGTCCGTCTCCATCGGCGAGCTCGCGGCCGAGCCGTGGATCGCCGGGTGCCCGCGCTGCCGGGGGCAGCTGGTCGAGGTGTGCGAGAGCGCCGGCTTCACGCCCCGCATCGACTTCGCCACCGACGACTATCCGGCGGTCGTCGGCCTGGTGGGCGCCGGCCTCGGCGTGGCCGTCCTGCCGCAGCTGGCCGTGGAGTCCGTACGGCCGCGGGGAGCGCGCATGCTGACGCTGGAACCGGCCGTGCGGCGGGAGATCGTCGCGCTCACGCTGAGTGATCTGGCACAGGTGCCGGCCGTCGCGGCGACGCTGGAGCAACTGGCGCGCGCCGCGGCCCGCTAGTCAGGGGCGGCGGTTCAGCAGGCAGAAGGAAGGGCACGCACACGCGCGCCCTGGTTTGCAGAAACGTTCCTTCAAGTGTTCGGACCGGCGTCACCGCTGGTCGTCGATGCCGACACCAGCCGGTTGCGGGCCCGCCCCATGAGTTCCTCGCGCTCGTCCTCGGTCAAGCCGCCCCATACGCCGTACGGTTCGCGAACCGCCAGCGCATGCGCCGCGCACTGCGCGCGTACCGGGCACCTCATGCAGACCTCCTTGGCCGAGTTCTCTCGAGCGCTCCGGGCCGCGCCGCGCTCGCCTTCCGGATGAAAGAAGAGCGAGCTGTCCACCCCGCGACATGCAGCCAGCAGCTGCCAGTCCCACAGGTCCGCGTTCGGTCCGGGAAGGCGGGAGAAATCTGCCATTACGTGACCCCTTGTAGCCGTTCTGGGCGGATCCGGTGTCTACGACCGTACATCTACGATCTAAGGAGATGAAAATATGACTCATTGCGAATCTAGCTCCAAACGCCAAGAAACGGGAAGAAAAAGGGCTGAATGGGGCATGGGATGTGATGAAACAGGGAGGGTCCGCCCTGCATGTCTGCCCCGTGTCCGTCTCCTCACGTAGAGTGCCGAAGGCGGCGCATGCCCCCGTAACTCTTTCGAGTGACCGTCGTTGAGAGGGCGGAGGCGGTTGAAGCAACAAGCGCTCGGGCAGACGTCCGGGACGGTCGACCGCACAGGTGACATTTCGTACCAGCCTGGAGGCTCAAGGTGACGTGCATCAGCTGCGGAGGGCGGCCATGACATCCGTCCTCGTCTGCGACGACTCCCCGCTTGCCCGAGAGGCGCTCCGCCGCGCGGTCGCGACCGTGCCCGGCGTCGAGCGCGTCACGACCGCGGCCAACGGCGAGGAAGTCCTCCGCCGCTGGGGCGCGGACCGTTCGGATCTGATCCTGATGGACGTACGCATGCCCGGTCTGGGCGGCGTAGAGACCGTTCGGCGGCTGCTGTCCGCCGACCCCGGCGCGCGCATCATCATGCTCACCGTCGCCGAGGACCTGGACGGCGTGGCCCTCGCGGTCGCCGCCGGGGCGCGCGGCTATCTGCACAAGGACGCCTCGCGCGCCGAGTTGCGGGCCACGGTGACGCAGGCGCTGGCCGACCCGACCTGGCGTCTCGCACCGCGCCGGCTGCGCTCCGCCGAGATGGGGGCCGCGCCGACGCTCACGGCGCGTGAGATCCAGGTCCTCGAAGGCATGAGCCACGGTCGGTCCAACGCGGAGATCGGCCGCGAGCTGTTCCTCTCCGAGGACACCGTGAAGACGCATGCCCGCCGGCTGTTCAAGAAGCTCGGTGCGTCGGACCGGGCACACGCGGTGGCACTCGGGTTCCGCTGGGGCCTGGTTCGTTAATCGCGTCACTGCGGGCCGCCGGGTCGCGCCGTCCGGCGACCGCGGGCCCGTCGTGGCTGGTCGCGCAGTTTCCCGCGCCCCTCTGGGGGCGCGGGCGCCAGGTCGGCCAAGGAGCTCTGTCGGTGGCCGCTGCTCGTTTCGCCGCGGATGCCGCATCCTTGAGGTGTGGAGTCTCTCGGGGACGAGTCGGTCGAGCGGAAGGGGAGGGCGCAAGGGATGAGTTCCGGCGCACCTGCTCATAACGCTTCGGTGCACAACATCGAGCGCGATGCCACGGCGCATACGGCCGCAGGGCACCATGGACCGATGCGCGACGACGAGGCGGCCAAAGCCGCAGGGGCGATCGGTGCACTCGTCCATCGCGCCGTGGACGGGGACGAGCAGGCCACGCACGATCTGCTCGCGCATGTGCATCCCTTGGCCCTGCGCTACTGCCGGACCAGGCTGTCCCGCCTTCCGGGCGACGCCCGGCACTTCGTCGAGGACCTCGCCCAGGAGGTCTGCGTAGCCGTCCTCCTCGCCCTGCCGCGCTACAAGGACACCGGCCGGCCCTTCGAGGCGTTCGTCTTCGCCATCGCCGCGCACAAGGTCGCCGACCTCCAGCGGGCGGCGATGCGGCACCCCGGTTCCACCGCGGTCCCCTCGGACGAGATGCCCGAGCGACCGGACGACTCCCTCGGCCCGGAGGAGCGGGCGCTGCTCAGCAGCGACGCCGAGTGGGCCAAGAAACTGCTGGCCAACCTGCCCGAGAACCAGCGCGAGCTGCTGCTGCTGAGGATCGCCGTGGGGTTGACCGCGGAGGAGACCGGACAGATGTTGGGAATGTCACCCGGAGCGGTCCGGGTGGCGCAGCACAGGGCGCTGAGCCGGCTGCGCGCACTCGCCGAGCAGTAGTGCTCCCTTGGGCGCGCCCCGAATTGAACAGGCCCGGCTTCGATTCCGTACGAACATACGAAGCCTGGAGCCATACAGAACCGTGGAATTTGCTAGCCGCGCTTCCCGTTAGCATGGACATCCGCACCGATCAAGGCCATTTGGGGAAGGTGTCATGACTGCCAACGTCGACGGAGTGCCCGGCAAATTCGCGACTCTCGGGCTGACCTACGACGACGTGCTGCTGCTGCCGGGCTCGTCGGACATGGCACCCGACGAGATCGACACCGCCTCGTACGTCTCGAAGAACGTGCGGGTGAACATCCCGCTCCTGTCCGCCGCCATGGACAAGGTCACCGAGTCGCGCATGGCGATCGCGATGGCCCGTCAGGGCGGCGTCGGCGTTCTGCACCGCAACCTCTCCATCGAGGACCAGGCCAACCAGGTCGACCTGGTGAAGCGCTCCGAGTCCGGCATGGTGGCCAACCCGATCACCATCCACCCGGACGCCACGCTCGCCGAGGCCGACGCGATGTGCGCCAAGTTCCGCATCAGCGGCATCCCGGTCACCGACCCGGCCGGCAAGCTGCTGGGCATCGTCACCAACCGTGACATGGCGTTCGAGAGCGACCGTACGCGCCGGGTGCGCGAGGTCATGACGCCGATGCCGCTGGTCACCGGCAAGGTCGGCATCTCCGGCGTCGAGGCCATCGAGCTGCTGCGGAAGCACAAGATCGAGAAGCTGCCGCTGGTCGACGACCACGGCATCCTCAAGGGCCTGATCACCGTCAAGGACTTCGTCAAGGCGGAGAAGTACCCGAACGCCTCGAAGGACTCGAAGGGCCGCCTCATCGTCGGCGCCGCGGTCGGCGTCGCCGGTGACTCCTTCGAGCGCGCCCAGGCGCTGATCGAGGCAGGCGTCGACTTCATCGTCGTCGACACCGCGCACGGCCACTCCCGCCTGGTCGGCGACATGGTCGCCAAGATCAAGTCGAACTCCGCCGGCGTCGACGTCATCGGCGGCAACATCGCCACCAAGGACGGCGCCCAGGCGCTCATCGACTCCGGCGTGGACGGCATCAAGGTCGGCGTCGGCCCCGGCTCCATCTGTACGACCCGAGTGGTCGCCGGCATCGGCGTCCCGCAGGTCACCGCCATCTACGAGGCCTCGCTCGCCGCCAAGGCGGCCGGCGTCCCCGTCATCGGCGACGGCGGTCTGCAGTACTCCGGCGACATCGCCAAGGCCCTGGTCGCGGGCGCCGACACCGTGATGCTCGGCTCGCTGCTCGCGGGCTGCGAGGAGTCCCCGGGCGAGCTGCTGTTCATCAACGGCAAGCAGTTCAAGTCGTACCGCGGCATGGGCTCGCTCGGCGCCATGCAGACCCGCGGCGACCGCAAGTCGTTCTCCAAGGACCGCTACTTCCAGGAGGGCGTCGCCTCCGACGAGCAGCTGATCCCCGAGGGCATCGAGGGCCAGGTGCCCTACCGCGGCCCGCTGTCCTCCGTCGTCCACCAGCTGGTCGGCGGTCTGCGCCAGTCGATGTTCTACGTCGGTGGCAGCACGGTTCCCGAGCTCCAGGACAAGGGCCGGTTCGTGCGGATCACGTCGGCGGGTCTGAAGGAGAGCCACCCGCACGACATCCAGATGACGGTCGAGGCGCCGAACTACAGCCGTAAGTAGGCAGCACGCCTGAGAGGGCGGCCCCGGAAGCATCCGGGGCCGCCCTCGTCGTGCCCGTCGGCGATACTGGAAGACGCTGAACGCATCAGGGAAAGGCCACAGACGTGACTGAGATCGAGATCGGGCGCGGCAAGCGCGGCCGCCGGGCGTACGCCTTCGACGACATCGCCGTCGTCCCCAGCCGCCGTACGCGGGACCCGAAGGAGGTCTCGATCGCCTGGCAGATCGACGCCTACCGTTTCGAGCTGCCCTTCCTGGCCGCCCCCATGGACTCGGTCGTCTCCCCGGCCACCGCGATCCGCATCGGCGAGCTCGGCGGCCTCGGCGTGCTGAACCTCGAGGGCCTGTGGACGCGGTACGAGGACCCGCAGCCGCTCCTCGACGAGATCGCCGGGATGCCCACCGAGGCCGCCACGCGCCGCCTCCAGGAGGTCTACGCCGCTCCCATCAAGGAGGAGCTGATCGGGCAGCGCATCAAGGAGGTGCGCGACTCGGGTGTCGTCACCGCCGCCGCGCTCTCCCCGCAGCGCACGGCCCAGTTCTCCAAGGCGGTCGTCGACGCCGGCGTCGACATCTTCGTCATCCGCGGCACCACGGTCTCCGCGGAGCACGTCTCCTCCTCGCACGAGCCGCTGAACCTGAAGCAGTTCATCTACGAGCTCGACGTCCCGGTGATCGTCGGCGGCTGCGCCACCTACACCGCCGCCCTGCACCTGATGCGCACCGGCGCGGCGGGCGTCCTGGTCGGCTTCGGCGGCGGCGCCGCGCACACCACCCGCAACGTCCTCGGCATCCGTGTCCCGATGGCCACGGCGGTCGCCGACGTGGCCGCGGCCCGCCGCGACTACATGGACGAGTCCGGCGGCCGGTACGTCCACGTGATCGCCGACGGCGGTGTGGGCTGGTCCGGCGACCTTCCCAAGGCCATCGCCTGCGGCGCCGACGCCGTGATGATGGGCTCCCCGCTGGCCCGCGCCACGGACGCGCCCGGCAAGGGCCACCACTGGGGCATGGAGGCCGTGAACGAGGAGCTGCCGCGCGGCCAGAAGGTCGACCTGGGCACGGTCGGCACCATCGAGGAGGTGCTGACGGGCCCGTCGCACACCCCCGACGGTTCCATGAACTTCTTCGGTGCCCTGCGCCGGGCCATGGCCACGACCGGCTACAGCGAGCTCAAGGAGTTCCAGCGGGTCGAGGTGACGGTCGCGGACTCGCAGCACACGCGCTAGTCCGTACGACGTCTTCGTCAGGGAAGGGCCGGTCACCCCGGGGTGGGGTGACCGGCCCTTCTTCGTCAGGAGCGGCTCACGCGCGTGTGGCGGCCGGGAGCGTCCGCGTCACAACCGGTGTGCCGCCCCGGTGGGCGCGGCCCCGCGCGTGTCCAGCAGGAGCTGGGCCTTCACCGACAGACCTTGCAGGTCGTACGTCCGGTGCTGCTGGAGCAGGATCGTCAGGTCGGCGTCCGCGACGGCCTCGTACAGGGCGTCCGCGCGCGGCACCGGGCGGTCCAGGACGCTCCAGGAGGCGATGTAGGGGTCGTGGTAGCTGATGGACGCGCCCAGCTCCAGCAGCCGGGTGGCGACCTCCTGAGCGGGTGTGGACTGCTGGTCGGCGAGGTCGGGCTTGTAGGTGACGCCGAGCAGGAGGATGCGGGCGCCGCGGGCGGACTTGCCGTGCTCGTTGAGGAGGGCGGCGGCGCGCTGGACGACGTAGCGGGGCATCTGGCTGTTGACCTGCTGGGCCAGTTCGACCATGCGCAGGGTGCGGCCGGCGGGGCCGGCGAGGTCCTGCGGGACGGCGTGGCCGCCGACGCCGGGGCCGGGGCGGAACGCCTGGAAGCCGAACGGCTTGGTCTCCGCGCAGCGGATGACGTCCCACAGGTCGACGCCCAAGTCGTGGCAGAGGACGGCCATTTCGTTGACGAGGGCGATGTTGACGTGCCGGAAGTTGGTCTCCAGGACCTGCACGGTCTCCGCCTCGCGCGGGCCACGCGCGCGTACCACCTTGTCGGTGAGACGGCCGTAGAAGGCGGCCGCCGACTCGGTGCAGGCGGGGGTGAGCCCGCCGATCACCTGGGGAGTGTTGGCGGGCGTGAAGTGGCGGTTTCCGGGGTCGACGCGGCTGGGGGAGTACGCCAGGTGGAAATCACGGCCGGCGCGCATCCCGGAACCCTCTTCCAGGATGGGACGCAGCACGTTCTCGGTGGTGCCCGGCGGCACCGGTGACTCCAGGATGACGGTGGTGTGCGGGCGCAGCTGTCCCGCCAGGGTGCGGGCGGCCGCCTCCACCTGGCTCAGGTCGAGGGAGCCGTCGGCGCCGCGCGGGGTCGGGGGGCAGATGACGGCGGTGCGGACCCGGCCGAGCTCGGCGGGGTTCGTGGCGTGCCGGAAGCCCCCCGAGAGCATCCGGCGCAGTTCGGCGGGACTGAGGGAGCCGGAATCGGGCCCGGTCCGGTAACCGAGCGTGGGGATGCCGACGGCGACGGCAGCCTTGGCCAGCGGCAGGCCGTACGGGCCTAGTCCGATGACGGCGAGATCTGCGGGCATGGCGTGGGCCGTCCTTCCCAGTAACCGAAGCGGGGCGGTCGCGCAACCCCTGTGGACAGGACGAGGGAGCGCAATGTCAGACTAGGAGTAAATATGACCGATTTGCGGCATTGAATGATCGCGTTTCCGTGAGTGTTGTCCACAGGCTGGGGGCGAGTGGTGGCTGAAGTCGGGCAACCCGGTCAGAATTTTGGGCATAGGGGGTAGGAACCGGGCTTCGCCCGACGGGTGCGGCCCACGCGACCGATGAGCGGGAGGCAGCGGTGAGGACAGCGACACTGGGGCCGGCCGAGCGCGCCGAGTCACTGGCGGCAATGGCCGAGCGCGAGCTGGACCTACTGGTCGTCGGCGGTGGCGTCGTGGGCGCGGGCACAGCGCTCGACGCGGTGACCCGCGGACTGTCGACCGGACTGGTCGAGGCCCGGGACTGGGCCTCGGGCACCTCCAGCAGGTCGAGCAAGCTCATTCACGGCGGCCTGCGCTATCTGGAGATGCTCGACTTCGTCCTCGTACGGGAAGCCCTCAAGGAACGCGGGCTGCTGCTGGAGCGGCTCGCCCCGCACCTGGTGAAGCCGGTGCCGTTCCTGTACCCGCTCCAGCACAAGGGCTGGGAGCGGCTGTACGCGGGCTCGGGCGTCGCGCTCTACGACGCCATGTCGATGGCCCGCGGGCACGGGCGCGGCCTGCCCCTGCACCGCCATCTGAGCCGCCGGCACGCCCTTCGAGTGGCCCCGGCGCTGCGCAAGGACGCACTGGTCGGCGCCCTGCAGTACTACGACGCGCAGATGGACGACGCCCGCTATGTGGCCACCCTCGTGCGCACGGCCGCGGCCTACGGCGCGAAGGTCGCCAACCGCGCGCGCGTGACCGCGTTCCTGCGGGAGGGCGAACGGGTCGTCGGGGCCCGGGTGCAGGACGTCGAGGGCGGCGGGGAGTACGAGGTCCGCGCCAAGCAGATCGTCAACGCCACCGGTGTGTGGACCGACGACACCCAGTCGATGGTGGGCGAGCGCGGGCAGTTCCACGTCCGCGCCTCCAAGGGCATCCACCTGGTCGTGCCCAAGGACCGCATCCACTCCTCCACCGGGCTCATCCTGCGCACCGAGAAGTCCGTGCTGTTCGTCATCCCCTGGGGCAGGCACTGGATCGTCGGCACCACCGACACCGACTGGGACCTCGACAAGGCCCACCCGGCCGCGTCCAGCGCTGACATCGACTACCTGCTGGAACACGTGAACTCGGTGCTCGCGGTGCCCCTGACCCGCGACGACGTCGAAGGCGTGTACGCCGGGCTGCGGCCGCTGCTCGCGGGGGAGTCGGACGCCACCAGCAAGCTGTCCCGCGAACACACCGTGGCGCATCCCGTCCCCGGACTCGTCGTCGTGGCCGGCGGCAAATACACGACGTACCGCGTGATGGCCAAGGACGCGGTCGACGCCGCGGTCCACGGGCTCGACATGCGGGTCGCCGAGTGCGTCACGGAGGACATTCCGCTGCTGGGCGCGGAGGGGTACCGCGCGCTGTGGAACGCCCGCGCGCGCATCGCGGCGCGGACGGGCCTTCATGTGGTGCGCGTGGAACACCTGTTGAACCGGTACGGGTCGCTCGCCGAGGAGGTGCTCGAACTCATCACCGCGAACCCGGCGCTGGGCGAGCCCCTCGCGTCCGGCGACGACTATCTGCGCGCCGAGATCGTGTACGCCGCCTCGCACGAGGGGGCGCGCCATCTGGACGACGCCCTGACGCGGCGCACCCGCATCTCCATCGAGACCTTCGACCGTGGCACCCGGTGCGCGCGCGAGGCCGCCGAGCTGATGGCGCCGGTGCTGGGCTGGGACAAGGACCACATCGAGCGCGAGGTCGAGCACTACCAGAAGCGCGTGGAGGCCGAGCGGGAGTCGCAGCGCCAGCCGGACGACCTGACGGCGGACGCGGCGCGGCTGGGGGCGCCGGACATCGTCCCGCTGTGACCGTGCCGGCGTAGTCGTCGAGAACGTCACCCGAACGGGTGGCCGGAGACGGGATCTCCGCTCGAACCTCGGCCGTTCTAACCGGTGCGAGGGCAGAACTCGGCGGCGAGCAGCCGGAGTTCGAGGCCGGGATCTGCGATCGCCGTCGTGTTCACCCGGAAAGTCATGACACGACGCCCGTCGACGGTGGCCGCGGAGCGCACGTAGCTGCCGGATATGCGCCCGCTGTGCCCCCATACGACGGTGCCGCAGCGCAGTTTCACGGGAAAGAGACCCATGCCGTACGAGCCGTGTGCGGCACGGGTGTCGAGCATCTCGCGCAGCCAGCGCGGGGGCAGCAGGCGGCCGCCGAGCAGCGCGGCGTAGAAGCGGTCGAGGTCGGCGAGCGTGGTCACCAGCTCACCGGCTGCGCCCGCCACCCGGGGATCGAGTTCGGTGACATCGGTCCCGTCGGTGGCGTAGGCACGGCCGTACGGGGAGGGCAGCGAGGTGCGGGAACCGGGGAAGGAGGTGCCGGTCAGACCCAGCGGGGCGATGACGCGCCGTTCGGTCTCGGCGGCGTAGGAGCGGCCGGTGACCTGCTCGACGACCAGGCCGAGCAACACGTAGTTGGTGTTCGAGTAGGAGAAGCCGCCGCGGGCGGCAGGGGGGTGGGTGAGCGCTATTCGGACAGCCTGAAGCGACGTCACGGGGAGAGCGCCTTTGGTCGCCGCGGTGAAGTCGTACAGGCCGCTGGTGTGGGTCAGCAGGGCACGAAGGGTCAGCGCGCGCCCGTCGTTGCCCGCCCCGCGCACCAGGCCCGGCAGGTACCGCTCCACCGTGTCGGACAGGGACAGCTGTCCCTCGGCTGCCAGTTGCAGGACGACGGTCGCGATGAAGGTCTTCGTCACGCTGCCGGCGCGGAAGTGGTCGGTGCGGGCGATGCCCTGGCCGGCTCGGGTGTAGCGGGTGCCGGTCTCCTCGCGGGCCAGCAGGGCCGCCGCGGGGGCCTTTCCCCGGGTCACGAGCCGTGCGAGGAGGGCGTCGGTCGCCGGGGCCCCGGACGTCGAGGAGGCGGTGAGAGCCGGCCGGCCGGCGGGGGACAGGCCGAGGAGCGACGGGGACACGAGGCCGAGAAGCGTCAGGAGCACAGGGAAGGCAAGTAGTGTCCGAAGCAGTGGCATCACCGGTCGCGCCATGCGGGTTCCCTCCCTTCGACGCGGCTCATCATGCCGGGGAGTGTTACGCGCGGTACACGGGGCCCCGGGTGAGAGCGGGCCCGGGTGCCGGCGCCGTGCGGGCGGGTGGCCGTATGAGAGGCACCCTGGGCGTTGGGCACTTGTCGGGTGAGAGACAATGGAGGCTCTGTCAGGGCGGGTTGTATGAGGGGACGCATGTCGGAGGCGGAGCGGGCGGGGACATCTCGTCAGGAGACTCGTCAGGACGACCGTGAGCGTCTCCTCGCGGGGCGATACAGGCTGGGCGGTGTGCTCGGCAGGGGCGGCATGGGCACGGTGTGGCGTGCCGTCGACGAGACACTGGGGCGCACTGTCGCCGTCAAGGAGCTGCGGTTCCCCTCGAACATCGACGAGGAGGAGAAGCGACGCCTGATCACCCGCACCCTGCGTGAGGCCAAGGCGATCGCCCGGATCCGCAACAACAGCGCGGTCACGGTGTTCGACGTGGTCGAAGAGGACGACCGGCCCTGGATCGTGATGGAGCTCGTCGAGGGCAAGTCGCTCGCCGAGGTCATCCGGGAGGACGGCCTGCTGGAGCCCAAGCGGGCGGCCGAGGTGGGCCTGGCCGTGCTCGACGTGCTGCGGTCCGCACACCGCGAGGGCATCCTGCACCGCGACGTGAAGCCGTCGAACGTCCTGCTGGAGTCCGACACCGACCGGGTCGTGCTCACCGACTTCGGCATCGCCCAGGTCGAGGGCGACCCGTCCATCACCTCGACCGGCATGCTCGTCGGCGCGCCCTCCTACATCTCCCCGGAGCGGGCCCGCGGCCACAAGCCGGGCCCCGCGGCCGACCTGTGGTCGCTGGGCGGCCTGTTGTACGCGTCGGTCGAGGGTGTGCCGCCGTACGACAAGGGCTCCGCGATCGCCACGCTCACCGCGGTGATGACCGAGCCGATGGAGGAGCCGAAGAACGCGGGTCCGCTGCGGGACGTCATCTACGGCCTGCTCAACAAGGACCCCGAGCAGCGGCTCGACGACGCCGGTGCGCGGAAGATGCTCAACGCCGTCATCCACGCGCCCGAGCGCAAGTCCGAGCCGGAGCCGGCGGACGCGACGAAGGTCGTGCCGCTGCCGCCGCAGCCCGGCGCGCCGGAGGGCAAGGGGCGTTCGGGTGCCGGGTCCGTGGGCAAGCGGGGCGAGGAGGCCGGGGAGCGGTTGCGCGGGGCGCTGCGTTCCGTGCGCAAGGCCGCTGTGGGCGCGGGGGCGGCTGCCGGGGCTGCCACGCGTGGCAAGTCCGCAAGTGAGAAGGCCGAGTCCGGTTCGGTCGCGGGCGGTGGAGCGGCCGGCGGGTCGGCTGCTCGGACGTCCGGCGGGTCGGCCGGCGGGTCGTCCACGGCGGGAAGCGCGGCTGGGCCTTCGGCGGACGCCGGGAGTTCCGGTCGGGGTTCCGGTTCCGAGGGTGGTGTGGCCGGTGGGTCCGCCGCCGGTGCCGGGGCCAAGGGCGGTGCGGGTGCCGGTGAGCGCGATGCCACGAGTGGGAACGGGCAGAGCGGGGGCCGGAGTTCGGGGTGGCCCGTCATGCCACCGCCGGATCTGCCGGAGCGGACCGTGCCGAGGGCGCCGCTCACCGATGTGGTGCCCAGGCGCACGCTGGTGATCATCGCGGTGGTCGTGGCGCTCGCCGTCCTCGGTGTGGTGCTGGCCGTGGTGCTGAACGGCGGCGACGACTCGACCGGGGCCGCGGGCGACGGCGGGGCCAAGTCCTCCACCAAGGCGAGCGCGAGCTCCGACACCAAGCGGGACGACGAGGGGACCCGTACGGACGGCGACAAGTCCTCCTCGGGGGAGAAGGGTTCCGGTTCGGGTTCCGGTTCCGGGTCCGAGGACGGGAAGACGCCGAGCGCCGAGGCGAGCGCCACCGGGGGGAGCGGCGCCGAGGCCGGGTCCGGCGGCGGCAACGGAGCCGTCTCGACCCACAAGGGGAACCAGGGGTACTCGATCGGGCTTCCCAAGGGCTGGAAGTACGAGACCACGGGCTCCTCGGGGGACCGGTTCACCGGTCCCGACGGGCAGAAGCTGCTCGTCGCCTGGACGTCCACGCCGCAGGACGACCCGGTGGCGGACTGGGAGGACCAGGAGCAGTACATGCAGCGCTCCCAGTACGACCGGATCCGCATAGAGAAGGTGGACTATCGCGGCTGGAACACGGCCGACTGGGAGTTCACCTACGTCGACGGCGGGACGAAGTACCGGACGATCGACCGTGGGTTCGTCGTGGACAGCCGTCGCGGCTATGCGCTGATGTACACGGCGAAGGCCGCCGATTGGGACAGCGATCTCCGCAAGGACACCTGGAAGACACTGACCGGTTCGTTCCAGCCGAAGTCATGAGGTGAGCCGATCTCCGCAAGTGCTCGCGACGGCCGGGTTTGAACCGTGAGATACGGCAACCCCTCTTTGTGGGTTGCCTCCGGCACGTATCGTGAATGCTTGCGGACCGTGCGCATCCAGTCGCGTGCCCGGAAAGCGACACAAGGCGAACGGAATTGACCAACCGGGCGGCCGGGGGAGGCAACGTGGACGACTATGCGGGTCGGGTGCTCGCCGACCGCTACCGCCTGCCACTGCCGCCCTCCGACGAGTACGAACTCACCGAGGCCCGTGCCTTCGACACCTACAGCGGACAGGAAGTCCTGGTCCGGCAGGTGCCGTTGCCGGAGGTCGTCGAGGCGGAGGTGCTCGACGCCGAGGGGCTGCCCGAGGGCTTCACCGCGCGGGACACGCGTGAGCGTGGGGCGGGGCGACGGACCTCGGCGCGGTCCAGCACCCGCCGGCCCAGTGATCCCGCCGTGCGGCGGGCCGTCGAGGCGGCGCAGGCCGCGGCACGGATCCCCGATCATCCGCGGCTCGACCAGGTCTTCGACGTGTTCGCCGAGGGCGGCTCGTTGTGGATAGTGAGCGAGTTCGTGGCCGCGCGACCGCTGGCCGCACTGCTCGCCGAGAAGCCGATGTCGCCGTACCGGGCGGCCGAGGTCGCCTCCGACGTCCTCATGGCACTGCGCGTGCTGCACGCCCATGGCTGGGTCCACCGGAACATCACCGCCCGCACGGTGCTCGTCTGCGATGACGGCCGGGTGATGCTGACCGGGCTGGCGGTGGGGGCGGCGGAAGAGGCGCTGTGCGGGTACGACCCGGTGCCGCCGGCCGAGGATGCCGACGGGGGCGAGGCCGGGACCGGGGGCGGTGGGCTCGTCGCGTTCGGCGGAGGGCCGGCTTCGGTGGGCGGTGCCGGTGGGCCTGGTGGTCTGGGCAGCGGCAGTGGTCCCGGCAGGGGTCCGGGTGGCTTCGGGGGGCCCGGACAGCTTGCCGACGGCTCTGGGGCCGGTGGGCCCGGTGCTGGTGGATCCGGCGCCGGCGGTGATGACCCCGAGGCCGCTCGACGGGCCGCGATAGAGGCGCGGGCGGCCGGTGGGCTGCCGGTGCCCGCGGCCGACGCGGGCAATGGCGACGGAGCCTCGGGAGGGGCTCCGGGCGGCGCTCCGGAGACCGGCGGGGACATCAGGGCCGCGCGGGCCGGGGCGATCGCCGCGTATCGGGCCGGCGCTCGTGCCGCGGCCCGGGTGCAGGAGGGCCGGCAGAACGGGCGCGTCGCGCTGCCGGGTGCCCGTCCGGCGACCGAGGGCGGCCCCGCGTCCCAGGCCAATGGCGCGGCGCAACCGCCGTATGCCTCCGGCTCCTCCGGCGACGGCAACGGGGTGGCGACGCCCCCGGGGCAGATCGCCGACCCGTACGGCGTGCAGGCCACGCCCTGGCACGGCGCCGCGCCCCGTGGCGGGGCCATCGGCACACCGGCCGAGTCGGACCGCGACCGTGCGGCGCTGCCTCCGGCGGGCCGGGGCCCCCAGCAGGGCTTCGGCACACCTCCCGGCACGACCGTGCCCGCGCACGGCGTCGGCGGATTCCCGACGCAGGGCACGCCCGCACCCGGGGGCGGCGCGTTCGTTCCCGGCGCCGATGGATTCTCCACGCAGGGCGGGTCGGGACCCGGCGCCGGCGGCCCCCTTCCCGGGCCCGGCGGCTTCCCGGCGCAAGGCACCCCAGCACCCGGCACCCCCATACCCGCACCCGGAACCACTGCCCCCGTACCCGTCGCAGGCGCCGGCAGCTTCTATCCGCACACCACGCCCGCACCCGGCGCCCCCTCAGCAACGGGCGCATCGTCGGCACTCGGCGCGCCCTCCACCCCCAACTCCCCCCACCCCCCGGCCCGCTGGAACGACCTCGCGAAGGGCGCGCCCGTTCACCGCGGTCCCGCCACCGCGCTCGCCGCGGAGCGGGCTCGGCAGGCTCGGATGGCTGTGGTGGGGCCCGTGACCGAGCGTTGGGCGCCGGAGCAGGCCGGGCCCGTGCACGAGAACTGGCGGCTCGCCGCGCCGATCGGGCCCGCGACCGACCTGTGGGCGCTGGGGGCGTTGCTGTTCCGGGCCGTGCAGGGGCACGCGCCGTACCCGGAGGAGTCGACGGCCGAGCTGGTGCAGATGGTGTGCGCGGAGCCGCCCGCCTTCGCCGAGGAGTGCGGGCCGCTCAGGCCGGTGGTGGAGTCGCTGCTGCGTCAGGACCCCACCGAGCGCCTCGACTTCGAGGAGCTGCGCGGCTGGCTGCGCTCGCTGGTGCGCTCCGCGCCCGAGCCGGAGGCCGGTGCGCATGTCGTCGCCGCCCCGCCCGTCGACCCGAACCGGCTGCCGATCGTGCGGCGCCGGGGCGAGCTGGTGCGTCGGCGGCGGGCCGGGCTGCCGGCGCATCACGGGCGGCACAAGCGGGACAAGCGCACCAAGCGGGAGGCGTCGCCGCGCAGGCTGGGACGTACGTTGCTGCTGCTGGTCCTGCTCGGCATGGCCGCGGCGATCACGTACGCCATGATGTTCATGCCGAAGGCCGACCAGGGCGACGCCGGTACCGCGGGCGGGGATCGCACCGGTTCCGCCGGCCGGCCCGGTGACGCGGACACCGGCGAGTCCGCTGAGGCGAGCAGTGAACCGCGGCCCGACCAGACCTCCCCGGAGTCCGGCAACGGCCCCTCGGAGTCGTCCGGTTCCGGCGACGAGACACAGAGCGGCGACCCCGAGGTCCCGGACGGCTTCACGCTGCGCAAGGACGACGCCGGTTTCCAGGTCGCCGTCGCCAACGGATGGGACCGTACGGCGAAGAACGGGCGCGGGCAGGTCGTGTACTCGCACGGAGACTTCGACCTCTTCGTCGTGCCGGGCCGTGACAGCACCGACCGGTACGGCGGCGACCCGATGGTCTATCAGCGGGAGCACGAGCGGGAGTTGCAGCCGTACCGCGACTCCAGCTGGGCCTCCTCCAGCGGGCTGAAGAGCATTCAGGTCGGCGAGCGGAGCATGGCCGAGGGGCAGTTCACCTGGACCGACGGCGAGGGACGCGAGCTGTTCGTGCGGAATCTCGCGATCCTCATCGACGGGCGGTACCACGTGGTGCAGGTGCGCGGGCCGGAGGCGGAGCGGGACGAGGTGACCCGGCTGTTCGAGCAGGCGTCGGCGACGTACCAGGGCACGGGGTGATTGCGCCCGCGGACGTTGTGTGATGGTTGCTTCCCGACGCCGAAAGCGACAACCATCACAGTGCGGTCTCCATGGCACCCCCGTGGTTCCGGTCACGTCGGCCGGTCCTTAACCTGACCCTGTCAAGAACATTGCGGGGCAACGTGAATCAGATGCAGGGCCAGCTCGTTTCGGGCCGCTACCGGCTCGTCGACGCGATCGGCAGCGGCGGCATGGGCCGCGTCTGGCGTGCGCGCGACGAGGTGCTGCATCGGGCCGTGGCGATCAAGGAGTTGACCGCCGCGCTCTACGTCTCCGAGAGCGACCAGGAACGGCTGCTCGCCCGCACCCGGGCCGAGGCACGGGCCGCCGCGCGCATCAACCACTCGGCGGTCGTCACCGTGCACGACGTGCTGGAGCACGACGGCCGGCCGTGGATCGTGATGGAGCTGGTCGAGGGCAACTCGCTGGCGGACGCGGTCAAGGAGCGCGGACGCGTCGAGCCCGCCGAGGCCGCCCGGATCGGCCTGTGGGTGCTACGGGCGCTGCGCGCCGCGCACACCGCCGGGGTCCTGCACCGCGACGTAAAGCCCGGCAACGTCCTGCTGGGCGACGACGGCCGGGTCCTGCTCACCGACTTCGGCATCGCCCAGATCGAGGGCGACACAACCATCACCCGCACCGGCGAGGTCGTCGGGTCGGTCGACTACCTCGCCCCCGAGCGGGTCCGCGGCCACGACCCGGGCCCCTCCTCCGACTTGTGGGCGCTCGGCGCGACGCTGTACACGGCCGTGGAGGGCCGTTCGCCCTTCCGCCGGACCTCGCCGCTGGGCACCATGCAGGCGGTCGTCGACGAGGAGCCCACCGAGGCACAGAACGCCGGCCCGCTCGCGCCCGTCATCACCGCCCTGCTGCGCAAGGATCCGGCCACCCGTCCCGACGCGGCCGAGGCCGAGCAGATGCTGGCCGAGGCGGCGGAGGGACGACGGCCGAGCGCGGCGCAGGTGTACGTGCCTACGCAGCACAACCGCTACGAGCCGGAGGCACACACCGGGCCCTCACACCCCGGCTCCGCGCCCCCCGGGGCGGAGACGGCGGCGAACAGCAGGCCGGTGAGCAACAACCCGTACGCGTCGGGGAGCAGTACCCCGTATCCGCCGGTGACCGGCACCCCGTACCCGCCCACGACCGGTCCGACGGCGCTCGGCGGGCACTACGACGTCACGGGCGCACGGGGCACGGGTGCCGGACCGTCGCGCAAGCGCCGTCGGCTGCGCTCGCTCGCGCTCGTCGTCGCGCTCGCGGCGATCATCGGTGGCGGGACCGCGGTGGTGCTCCAGAAGTGGGGGCCGCAGGACGGCGGCACGTCCGCCTCGACGTCTACCGAGCCCACGGACCCGAGCGCTTCGACGACGGAGGACCCGGCCCGGCAGGCCGGCGTACCGGCTTCCTGGAAGCGTTATGACGACCCCCTGGGGTTCAGCCTGTATCTGCCCGAGGGCTGGTCGCGGGAGGTGGTCGGCAAGGAGGTCGAGGGTCTCCAGCAGGTCGACTACTCGCCGGACGGCGGCGAGCACTTCGTACGTATCTCCCTGGACCCCACGCCCGACTTCGCGAACTCCTACGACCATCTGCGGGACCTGGAGGAGCAGGTGGGGCAGAAGCTGGTCGGCTACGAGACCGTGTCCCTGAAGCAGAACCTCTACCGCGACCGTGACGCCGCCCTGTGGGAGTACACCTGGACCGCGCTCGCCAAGGACACGCCCTTCCCCGGGCCGCGCCACGCGATCGACCAGGCGTACGTGGACCGGGACGGCACGGAGTACGCGATCTACATGTCCACGCCCGAGAAGGACTGGACGACCACGCGCGAGCAGTACACGTCGGTGCTCAAGGGCTGGCGGACCGGCGGGTCCTGAGGCGCCCGGCCGGCCGGGCCGTCGCATGCGTTTCCCGGCCGCCGAACAGGGCGTCGGGCGGCTTTTGAAGTCGTTTGCTCCTTTGCATAGTTGGCCGATCGGCACCCCGGAGTCGGTCCGTCCGGTGCGGCATGATGGGGCGCATGGGGACCGAGGGGGCCAACTTCCGTGTGATCGCGGGGCGTTACCGCCTCGAGGCGAGGCTCGGCCGTGGCGGCATGGGCGTCGTATGGCGGGCGACCGACCAGTTGCTCGGGCGCAGGGTGGCCGTCAAGGAGCTCCCCCTCGACGAGACGCTCTCCGCGGCCGAGGCCCGGCACCAGCGCGAACGCACACTGCGTGAGGCCCAGGCCGTGGCGCAGCTCAGCCACCCGCACGTCATGGTCGTCCACGACGTCGTCGAGGACGACGAACGCCCTTACATCGTCATGGAGCTGATCGACGGCGACTCCCTCGCCGACCGGATCGCTGCCGACGGGCCCGTCGACGCGCGGGAGGCCGCCCGGATCGGCGCCGACCTGCTGAACGCGCTGCGCACGGCGCACGCGGCCGGCGTGCTGCACCGGGACATCAAACCGGCCAACGTGGTCATCGAGGACGGCACCGACCGTGTCGTCCTCACCGACTTCGGCATCGCACAGGTACCGGGCGCCTCCACGCTCACCGAGGCCGGGTCGTTCGTCGGCTCGCCCGAGTACACCGCGCCCGAGCGGATGTCCGGCGCCGGGACGGGTCCCGCGTCCGACCTGTGGTCGGTGGGGGCGCTGCTGTGCGCGGCCCTGAGCGGGGAGTCGCCGTTCCGGCGCGACTCGTTGAGCGGTGTGGTGCTCGCCGTGGTGTCCGACGAGATCCGTCCGCCCGAGCAGGCCGCGCCGATCCTGCCCGTCGTGCAGGGGCTGCTGGAACGGGATCCGGCGCTGCGGCTGGACGCGGTGGACGCGGAGCGAATGCTGCGGGAGTTCCTGGAGACGGGGCACACCCTCGTGGCGAAACGGTTCGGCAGGGTGGATCGCACATACTCGCCCCGCAGCGTGCTGGCCACCGTCGTGCTGGTCGCCGCGATGGCGGTGGCGGGGGTGTCGGCGGCGGCGCTGCTGGTGAACGGGGGTGGCGGCACCGGCGTCGTGCCGACCAGCTCGGCACCGGAGACCTCGGAAAAGCCGTCCGGTACGGCGAGTTCGCCCCACGCGACGACCCGGTCCCCGTCGCCCAACGCGACGCCGTCCCCGAGCACCACGTCCCTCTCGCCGAGCGCATCCGGCTCGCCGGTCACTTCGAGCCCTGTTCCCACCAACTCCCAATAAAGGGGAGATAAGTCGCGACCTGAGTCACGGCTCTGTGACCGGAAAGCATTCCCGCTGGCTCCCCGGACATCCCCCGCGATACGAATGGAGCCATGAGCAACAACGGGGGAGCCCCTTATCGGTCCGACGAGCCGACGAGTTTTGAACTGCAACCACCGCAGCCGAACCCGTCCGCGCACGCGCCCGCGCCGCACCCGGACAATCCGTACGCGACGCCCCCGCAGGCCGCTCCGCAGCAGGCAGCGCCGGCCCACCAGGGCGCACCCGCCCACCACCCGGCCACACCCGCGCACCCGGCCGCCCCCGCTCAGACATCCGCCCCCGACCCCGGCACCGGTCGGCTCGTCGCAGGCCGCTACCGCCTGCTCGCCAAGCTCGGGCACGGCGGCATGGGCACGGTCTGGCGGGCCAAGGACGAGACGGTGGACCGCGAGGTCGCGGTCAAGGAGCCCCGCGTCCCGGACCACCTTCCCGAACGGGAACGGGCCAACGCCTACGAGCGGATGCGCCGCGAGGCACGCGCCGCGGCCCGGCTCGACCACCCGGCCGTCGTGAACGTCCATGACGTCGCCGTCGTGGACGGCCGGCCGTGGATCGTGATGGAGCTCGTGCAGGGCCGTTCGCTGGGCGACGCGCTGCAGGAGGGCACGCTCGGCGCCCGCGACGCGGCGAGAATCGGCCTCGAAGTGCTCGGCGCGCTGGAGGCCGCGCACGCGGCGGGCATCCTGCACCGCGACGTGAAGCCGGACAACGTCATGCTCGGCCGCCACGACCGCGTCGTCCTCACCGACTTCGGAATCGCCCAGATCGAGGGCGAGACCAATCTGACCGACACCGGCGGCTTCGTCGGCTCGCCCGAGTACATCGCGCCGGAGCGGGTGCTGGGCCAGCGCCCAGGCCCGGCCAGCGACCTGTGGTCCTTGGGCGTCGTCCTGTACGCGGCGACGGAGGGCGTCTCGCCGTTCCGCCGCAGCAACACCCCGGCGACCCTCCAGTCCGTTCTGAACGCCGTGCCCGCGGCGCCGGCCGCCGCGCAGGGCCCGCTCGCCGAGGCCATCAACGGCCTCCTGCAGAAGGACCCGGCCCGCCGCCCGAACGCCGCGCAGACGCGTGCGCTGCTGGAACAGGCCGCGAACCCGCCGGTGCAGGCCGCCACCCAGGTCGTGCGCATACCGGAGGGCGTCAAGGCCGGCATACGGCTGGGGCCCAAGGCGCTGCTCGGCATCGGGGCGGCGGTCGTCGCCGGGGCGGTGGCGGCGTACCTGGTGATCGCCGATCCGTTCGCGGGGCCGTTGCCGGACGGCTGGACGGAGCGGGCGCACCCGAAGCTGGGGGTGACGCTCCAGGTGCCCGCGAGCTACCAGGTCGGCAGGCCGGACGCGGACGACTCCGACAAGAACTGGGTCACCTACTCCGACTGGAGCGGCAGCATCTGGGTCGGCGTGAACCTGAAGAGGAAGTCCGAGGACCCCTCTAACCAGATCAAGAACTCCGCCGCGGCCGAGATGTACGCCGAGAACGAGGAGTTCAAGGCGCAGGGCGACTACGACTACTCGATGCCCAAAAGCCCCACGACGAAGCCGCAGGAGACCAAGTACCAGGGCAGGCAGTCGGCGGAGAACACCGTCGAGTACAAGACGACCGACACCGAGAACCCGCGCCCCCGCGAGCTGAAGATCTTCTACTACAAGACCTCGGCCGGCGACATGTACAAGGTGGCGATCAGCTACCCGGGCAAGGGCGACTTCACCGACCGCGGCCGTGAGGTGGCGCGGACCGTGATCCAGAACCTGGAGATCGGCAAGCTCTGAACTGGCGAAGTGCCCACCCCGCAAGGTAGGCATGGGACATGAGCGAAGACGGTGGCCGCACCGGACCCAACGGGCGTGTGATCGGCGGGCGTTACCGTCTGGTCGAGCGCATCGGCTCCGGCGGCATGGGCACCGTCTGGCGGGCGCTCGACGAGCTGGTGGACCGCGAAGTCGCCGTGAAGCAGCCGAGGTTGCCCGGCGACCCGGAGGACGCGGCTCATCAGCGGGCCGCCCACCGGCTCTACCGCGAGGCCCGCGCCGCCGCCCGGGTCGACCATCCGGCCGCCGTCTCCATCCATGACGTCGTCGTGGAGGAGGACGGACTGCCCTGGATCGTCATGGAGCTGGTCCGCGGCGAGTCCCTGCACGAGGCCCTCAAACGCGGCCCCGTCGAGGCGTCCGAGGCGGCCCGCATCGGCATCGCCGTCCTCGGCGCCCTGCGCGCCGCGCACGCCGTCGGCATCGTCCACCGCGACGTCAAGCCCGCCAACGTACTGCTCGGCCGGCACCGCAGGGTCGTCCTCACCGACTTCGGCATCGCCCACATCCAGGGCGAGGAATCCCTCACGGTCAGCGGCGAGTTCGTCGGCTCCCTTGAGTTCATCGCCCCCGAGCGGATGTCCGGCCGTGGCGCCGGCCCCGCCTCCGACCTGTGGTCGCTCGGCGTGCTCCTGTACGCCGCCGTGGAGGGCTGGTCACCCTTCCGCCGTACGACCCTGGAGTCCACGCTCGCCGCGATCCTCGCCGCCGACGCGCCCGAGCCGAAACAGGCCGGGCCGCTCGGATCGCTGATCGTGCGGCTGCTGGCGAAGGACCCCGAGCGACGGCCCGACGCGGACGAGGTCGGTGCGGTGCTGGAGGCGGTCGTCGAGGGCCGGCCGGTGCCGGAGCCCTCCGCGGGCGCGGCGACGCCGGGGCCTCAGGACGCCTCCGGGCTCCGGGAGTTCGCCGAGGACTCCGGGACCGTACGGCTGAAGGCCGAGCCGACTCCCGAGCCACCGTCCGACGAAGCACCCGAGCCGCCGTCCGACGGCGCACCTGAAGCCGAGCCCACCCCGGAACCGGCCACGGACCTCACCCCGGAACCGGCGACCGCCACCGGCGCCACCACCTCCACCGCCGCCTCGAACCCCCCTCGCCGCTCCTGGTTTCTGCGCCCTGTCCCCCTCCTCGTCCTCGGTGTCGTCCTCGTCGTCGGCACCTGGCTCGCCACCGCCTCCGTCCTCGGCGGCGACAGCGGTGAGGCCAAGGAGATGACCCCCACCTACAGCTCGGCCCCCCTCGCCCCGGCGACCACACCCGCCCCCGCCTCCGCCCCCGGCGGCTGGACCGAGCACCCCGAGCGGGACATGGACGCCGTCCTCTTCCTCCCCGCCGAGTACAAGGAGGCCGCGCGCGAGGGCGGTGCCACCGACCAGCCCCGGCTCGTCGTCTACGACATCGGCCTCGTCCAGGTCCGCCTCACCCAGTGGGACAAGTCGCCCCGCCCGCTGCTGGAGCAGGCGCAGGAGGCGCACGACACCTGGGACAGCTACAACCACGACGCCAGCACCCAGTCCACCCGCACCGCCTTCAAGGGCTACGACGCCGTCCTCTCCGACACCACCTACGACAAGGACGTGTCCCCGACCCGCGTCATGCAGCTCATCGTGGTCACGGGCGACGACCGCATGTACGAGCTGCGTGTCGACATGCCCAAGGGCACGCCCACGGAGAAGAAGGGCACCGCGGTCTTCAAGGGCGCCCGTGACCGACTCGAGATCGAGTGATCCGCCGCCGACCCGGCAACGCCCTGATCAGCTCATTTGTTGCCAGTGGACACTGGCATCATGTGAGCACTCGGTGAATCCCCGTTACCGACGGGTACACAAAGCCCCCGCTCCGGCATACTCTGCGCCTCATGACGGACGCGCAGGCCCCGGCCAAGACCGGCACCAACCCCCTCGCCCCCGCCCCGCAGGGCGCCCGTACCGCCGCCGACGTGGTCACGCCGGAACTGGTGGCCCAGCTCACCAAGGGCGTGGTCGGCTCCGGCCGTACCGCGAACCACACGCCGTTCACCGGCGAGAAGCTGGCCGACCTGCCGGAATCCACGCCCGAGGACGTGGAGCGGGCCTTCGAGGCGGCCCGTAAGGCGCAGGCCGTCTGGGCCCAGGTCCCGGTGCGGCAGCGCGCCGCGGTCCTGCTCCGCTTCCACGACCTGGTGCTGGAGCGCCAGGCGGAGGTCCTCGACCTCATCCAGCTGGAGACGGGCAAGGCCAGGCTGCACGCGCACGAGGAGGTGCAGGCCGTCGCCGTCGCGGCCCGCCACTACGGCCGCAAGGCGCCTGCCTACCTGAAGCCGAAGCGGCACGCGGGCGCGGTGCCCACGCTCACCCGTGTCACCGAGCTGCGCCACCCGCGCGGCGTCGTCGGCCAGATCGCCCCCTGGAACTACCCCCTGGAGCTGTCCGTCGGTGACGCGCTCCCGGCGTTCGTCGCGGGCAACGCGGTCGTCATGAAGCCCGACACGGAGACCTGCCTGACCGCCCTGTGGGCCCGCGACCTGCTCATAGAGGCCGGGCTGCCCGCCGACGTCTTCCAGGTCGTCCTCGGCGAGGGCCCGGTCGTCGGCCCCGAGGTCGTCAAGCACGCCGACTACGTCTCCTTCACCGGCTCCACCCGCACCGGCCGCCAGGTCGCCCAGGGCGCCGCAGCCCGACTGGTCGGCGTCTCCCTCGAACTCGGCGGCAAGAACGCCATGCTGGTGCTGGAGGACGCCGACATCGAGAAGGCCGCCGCGGGCGCCGTCCGCGCCTGCTTCTCCTCCGCCGGCCAACTGTGCATCTCCATCGAGCGGTTGTACGTCCACGAGTCGATCGCCGACGCCTTCGTGGAGCGCTTCGCCGCCCGCACCAAGGCCATGCGGCTCGGCACGTCCCTCGCCTACGGCGCCGACATGGGCTCCCTGGTCGGCGAGCGCCAGCTGGAGACGGTCACCCGGCACGTGGAGGAGGCCGTCGCGAAGGGCGCCACGCTCGTCGCGGGCGGCGCGGCCCGCCCGGACATCGGCCCGTACTTCTTCGAGCCGACGATCCTCGACGGCGTCGTACCGGACATGACCGTCTGCTCCGAGGAGACCTTCGGCCCGGTCGTCTCCATCTACCGCTTCAAGACCGAGGACGAGGCGGTCGAGCACGCCAACTCCACGCCGTACGGCCTCAACTCGTCGGTCTGGACGAAGGACGGCGGCCGTGGCCGTGCGGTCGCCGCCCGCCTGCGCACCGGCACGGTGAACGTCAACGAGGGCTACGCCCCCGCTTACGGCAGCGTCCAGTCGCCCATGGGCGGCATGAAGGACTCCGGCCTCGGCCGCCGCCACGGCTCCGAGGGCATCCTCAAGTACACGGAGGCCCAGACGGTCGCCCAGCAGCGGCTGCTGCCGATGGCGCCGTCGCTGGGCATGGACGACGAGAAGTACGCGCAGTTCATGAGCCGCAGCCTGCGCCTGATGAAGGCGTTCCGGTTCAGGTAGAGGCTTTTAGGGGCGCGGGGCCGTACTGATCTGCGGCTCCGCCCCGTGAGCGCGACCAGCCACAGAAACCCGCACGGACACTCAACGAGGAGCACACGTGCCTCAGGACACCTACGATTACGACGTACTGGTCGTCGGCTCCGGCTTCGGCGGTTCCGTCACCGCCCTTCGCCTCACCGAGAAGGGCTACCGCGTCGGCGTCCTGGAGGCAGGCCGCCGCTGGACCCGCGAGTCCCTGCCGAAGAACTCCTGGGACCTCAAGAACTACCTCTGGGCCCCCAGGCTCAACATGTTCGGCATCCAGCGCATCCATCTGCTGGGCAACGTCATGGTGCTGGCGGGCGCCGGCGTCGGCGGCGGCTCCCTCAACTACGCCAACACCCTCTACGTACCGCCGAAGCCCTTCTTCGACGACCCGCAGTGGCGTGACATCACCGACTGGCAGGACGAGCTGAAGCCGTACTACGACCAGGCCCGGCGCATGCTCGGCGTACGGCTCAACCCGACGATGACCCCGTCCGACGTGCATCTGAAGGCCGCGGCCGAGCGGATGGGCGTCGGCGACAGCTTCCACATGGCGCCGGTCGGCGTGTTCTTCGGCGACGGCGAGGACGCCGAGGGCGAGGCCCGGGTCACCCCGGGCCAGGAGGTCGCCGACCCGTACTTCGGCGGGGCGGGCCCCTCCCGCAAGGCGTGCACCGAGTGCGGTGAGTGCATGACCGGCTGCCGGCACGGCGCGAAGAACACCCTGAACGAGAACTACCTCTACCTCGCCGAGAAGGCGGGCGCGGTCGTCCACCCCATGACGACGGTCGTCTCCGTCACCGACGACTCGCAGGGCGGGTACGCGGTGGCGACGCTGCCGACGGACGGGAGGAAGAAGGGCCAGGGCAGGCTGTTCAAGGCCCGCCGGGTGGTCCTCGCGGCCGGGACGTACGGCACCCAGACCCTGCTGCACCGGATGAAGGCCGGCGGGCAACTGCCGTACCTCTCCCCGAAGCTGGGCGAGCTGACCCGCACCAACTCCGAGGCCCTCGTCGGCGCGCAGACCGACAACCGGCGCTACCGCAGGGCCACGGGCGAGGCGAAGGTCGACTTCACCCGCGGCGTCGCCATCACGTCCTCGATCCACCCCGACGAGAACACCCACATCGAGCCGGTCCGCTACGGCAAGGGCTCCAACTCGATGGGCGGCCTGTCGATCCTCCAGGTCCCCTACGCGGAGGGCTCCTCGCGGGTCGCGGGCTGGCTGGCGAACGCCGTCCGGCACCCGATGATGATGCTGCGCTCCCTGTCCAACCGCCGCTGGTCGGAGCGGACCATCATCGGCCTGGTGATGCAGTCGCTGGACAACTCGCTGACGACGTATCTGAAGCCGGACGGCGTAGGCAAGGGCCTGCTGACCGCGCGTCAGGGCCACGGTGCGCCCAACCCCAAGCAGATCAGGGCCGCTTCGGAGGCCGCGACCGCGATCGCCGCCGACATCAACGGCTTCGCCGGCTCCAATGTCGGCGAGCTCATGGGCACCCCGCTCACCGCCCACTTCCTCGGCGGCTGCCCGATCGGCGACTCGCCGGAGACCGGCGTGATCGACCCGTACCACCGGCTGTACGGCCACCCGGGCATCTCGGTCGTCGACGGGGCGGCGGTGTCGGCCAACCTCGGCGTCAACCCGTCCCTGACGATCACGGCACAGGCCGAGCGGGCGATGTCGTACTGGCCCAACAACGGCGAGGCCGACCAGCGTCCGGCGCAGGGAGCGGCGTACGAACGCCTCAACCCGGTCGAGCCGAAGTCCCCGGCGGTCCCGGCGGAGGCCTTCGGCGCGCTGAAGCTGCCCTTCCTGGGAATACCGGCGGTGCCCCCGAAGAAGTAGCGGCCCGCGAAAGCCGCCGTACACAGAGAAGGACCTGCGCCCCCCTCCGAGCGCAGGTCCTTCTCTGTCTTGCGTGAAGCTGTGCCGGGGCTTACGCCTCCGCGCCCACCTTGCGGCGCTTCATCGCGAACACGACGCCGGCGCCGGCGACGATGGCGATGCCACCGATGGTGCCGATGACCGGAAGGTTGGAGCTGGAGCCGGTCTCGGCGAGGTTGCCGGTGACCTCCTCGACCTCACCCTGCGGCTTCTTGCCGTCGATGCCCGAGGGCTTCTCACCGGTCGGGTCGGCCGGGTCGACGTCACCCGGCTTGGTGCCCGCGGCGAGCACGGTGAACTCGTAGAACTCACCGTTGCCGTAGCACGCGGTGTCCTCGCCCGCGTAGATCGCCTGGCTCAGCGCGAAGGACGAACCGGCCGGGGCCGACGACTTCACACGGACGCGCAGGTCCAGCGAGGAGGTGGAGTTCGCCTCCAGCTTGTCCAGGGAGGCGACGAAGCTGCCGGTGAAGACGACCTTGCCGTCCTCGTCCTTGTAGGAGTCCTGGTAGCTGCTGGTCCACTTGCCGTCCTGCTTGACCTGGATCTCGGCCATGTTCAGGTACAGCGACTCGTCGACGTTCTCGTCCGCGTACTCGGTGAACGCCTCGATCCAGACGTTCTCCAGGTCCTTGTCCGAGTTGTTCGTGGCGACGAACTCGAAGTTGTGCCAGCCCGAACCCGCGACGATCTTGCTCGGCAGACCGGAGATCTCGGCCTTGAGGTTGTCGTCGAGGTCGAAGGTCTCGCAGTCCTCGTACGGGTTCCACTCGTCGTCGCCCTCGGAGGGGGTGCTCTCCTCGGGTGCGGGGGTGGACTCCTCCGCGGCCGGGGTGGACTCCTCGGCAGCGGGCGTGCTCTCCTCGGCGGCGGGAGTGGACTCCTCCGCAGCCGGGGTGCTCTCCTCGGCGGCCGGGGTGGACTCCTCGGCAGCGGGCGTGCTCTCTTCGGCGGCGGGGGTGGACTCCTCCGCGGCCGGCGTGCTCTCCGACACCGTCGGTGTCGAGGTGGTCTCGTCCGTGGCGAACGCGGCCGGCGCCGACAGAAGCGCGATCGGCGCTATGACGGCCGTCGTGGCCGCGGCGGCCAGTGCACGGCGAAGCTTCATGAAGACCTCGAAAGTCCGGTGTGCTGCGATCTCGCAGCACGCGCTATAGGGAGGCCTCCGCGTGTGGGGCGCGGCTGTGGCCCTTGATTCGCAGGGTTTGATCAGCGACGTGGGTGAAAGGTTGTGCGTTCACTAACAGATTTTTTATGTGGCCCGCGTCACACGCGGGCGCCTGATCTTGCGAGCTCCGAACTGACGTACGCTCAGCCGGCCGACAGCCCGCTGAGAGGAAGCCCACACCGCCGTGACCGACAAGCCGTCCGAGGGCTCGTCCATATCCGACGAGGCCTGGGAGAAGTTCGTCCAGGACGCCGAGCGCGACCAGGTCGCCGCCCCGAAGGAACCGTCCGCGCGTGCCCGGATGGTGACGGAACGACTGCGCCAGCAGGACGCGCGGGGCGAGCAGCCCGCAGGCTGGCGCACCGGCCCCGCCTGGCAGGAGATGAACGGCCGCGGCGCACGCCGCCGGAAGGTCTGGAGCGCGATCGGCGTACTGCTGGCCGTCGGGGTGGCCGTCGTCGCCCTCAAGCCGTCCCTCGTCCTGCCAGGTTCGGACTCCGAGCCGGCCCCGGCCTCGCCGCTGGCCCCCGAGACGAGCCGGCCCAGCGGCGCGCCCGCCGACGCTGCCGGACTCCCCACGCGACAGCGGCCGTTCACCGGTTCCCCGGCCGCCCGCTGGGCCGCCGGCGCGGCCGCCATCGAGGTCCCGAAGGCCAAGTCGGTCAGCGGTGTCTCCGCCGCCCGGATCCAGACGGCCCTGCGGCTGACGAAGGACTTCGTGATCGCCGCCAACCTCGACCGCGAGGTGCTGTACGGCGCCGAACCCAAGGCCGCGCTGGCCCTCGTCGACCCGCTGCAGAAGGACTACCTGGCCGACCTGCGCTCCGCGCTGCGCCGCCCCACGGCCAAGAACGACCCCACCTGGACCTTCACCCGCTTCGACCCCGACGAGGTCGAGCTCGTGGGCACCGAGGTCAAGGTCCGCGGCCGGATGGCCGTCGAACCCGACGGCGCCGGCAAGGCGATGATCCGGGCCGACTACACCTTCGTGTATCCGCTGGCCAGGACCGGTGGCGGCGACGAGGTCGCCCGCGCCATCGTCCGCCGGGTCGTCGAGGTGGACGTCTCGGACCCCGCCAAGTACCAAAGCACCGAGGGGCGGATCTGGGTGTACCGCATCGACGGCGAGATCTCCAACGACGACTGCGAGATCGGTGACGGCCGTATCCACCCGCTGTTCCAGTCCGACCTGATGTCAGGCCCGGAGTCCTCCGGCGAGGCGATCGATCCGTACGACCGCAGCAGAGGAGTGGACCCGGACCGGGACACCGACGAGTGCGGCACCGTCTCGCGCACCTGAGAACGTCCGGCGGGTGTGCGCCTCCGGTTTGTGTCCACCGGCTCGCGCCGATCGCCATGCGCCGAACGGCATGAGAAGGGCCCCGCGGGACGGAGCCGCGGGGCCCTTCCTTGGTCAGCACCGACGTCAGGGCAGCGTCGGTGCCTGGGAGCGGCGCCGGGGGGTTGCGCCGCGGGTCATGGTCGCCGCGATCCGGTTGTCCGCGGCGGGAATTGAAGCGGTGAGGCCGAAGGGCGTAGGGGCTGCTCCTGCCCCTTCCGCCGGCCGGCCCCGGGCGTCCCCGGAGCCGACCGTTCTCTAGGGTGACCGGGCTGCTGTCCCCTGCCGTCCGGTCACTTACCTGGAGCGAGGTCCCACGGCGCACGGTGATCCGTCCGCCTCATCGCTCCAGCGAGCCACGCGTGGTTCTTTCGGGCCCGCCCCTGGCTGGCACGGACACCGGTACCAACGAAGCGGTGCGGGAGGCGTCACGTGCCGTACGGGTGAGAGGGCGGCCGAACTCAGATGCGACCGCGGCACAGTTCGAGCAGCGTCATCGCGAGGGCCGTGCCCGGCTTGCCCAGGGCGTCCCTGTAGTGGCCGAGGACGTCCATCTCCCGGGAGAGGTTCACGCGCCGGCCGCCGGAGGCGATCCGCGCCTCCTGGATCACCGCCGACACGGCCATGCGTTCCTGGATCAGACCGATGATCCGGTCGTCCAGTGAGTCGATGCGCTCGCGGGCACCGGTGATCACATCGGCGGCCTCGGGGGTACGGGCACCGGTCACGTCGGTCGCGGTCATGGGGGCTCCTCGTCGATCTTGGGTTTCGTGGGTGCCCCGGGGCGACAGGACCCGGAAAACGCCAGACGCCCCGGGCCTTGTCGGCCCGGGGCGCCTGGGAAGTCGCTTGTCAGTTGCTCAAGCGGCACGACCATGGCAGCCGGCGGGCCGGGTGCCATAGGTAAAGAGGAAGGTCGTCTGCGTGAGCATGGTGCCAGTATGCCGCGCGGCACGCGGGTGTCCAAGCCGGTTCGCATCCTGAGACAGGGCTGACCCCGAGGGCGGCCCCCCGGACCCCGGTAGACTCGGCCCCACACACACCTCGCTCAACGCCGGAAGGCAACCCGTGTCATCAGCGAACCCCGCCGCCCCCGACACCGTCCTGGTCGTCGACTTCGGCGCGCAGTACGCCCAGCTCATCGCCCGTCGCGTCCGCGAGGCCCGGGTCTACAGCGAGATCGTGCCGAGCACCATGCCGGTGGCGGAGATGCTCGCCAAGAACCCGGCGGCGATCATCCTCTCCGGCGGCCCCTCGTCCGTGTACGAGGAGGGCGCCCCCGGCCTCGACCGCGAGATCTTCGAGGCCGGCGTCCCCGTGTTCGGCATGTGCTACGGCTTCCAGCTGATGGCACGCTCCCTCGGCGGCACGGTCGACAACACCGGCGCCCGCGAGTACGGCCGCACCGACCTGCACGTGTCGAAGTCGTCCTCCACCCTCTTCGAGGGCACCCCGGCCGAGCAGCACGTGTGGATGTCGCACGGCGACGCCTGCTCCGCCGCCCCCGAGGGCTTCTCCGTCACCGCGTCCACGGACGTCGTCCCGGTCGCCGCCTTCGAGAACGACGACAAGAAGCTCTACGGCGTCCAGTACCACCCCGAGGTCATGCACTCCACGCACGGGCAGCAGGTGCTGGAGCACTTCCTGTACCGCGGCGCGGGCCTCAAGCCGGACTGGACCACCGGCAACGTCATCGACGAGCAGGTCGCGGCCATCCGCGAGCAGGTCGGCGACAAGCGCGCCATCTGCGGCCTGTCCGGCGGCGTGGACTCCGCCGTGGCGGCGGCCCTGGTCCAGAAGGCCATCGGCTCCCAGCTGACCTGCGTGTACGTCGACCACGGCCTCATGCGCAAGGGCGAGACCGAGCAGGTCGAGAAGGACTTCGTGGCCGCGACCGGCGTACAGCTGAAGGTCGTGGACGCCGAGGAGCGGTTCCTCAAGGCGCTGGCCGGGGTCTCCGACCCCGAGGAGAAGCGGAAGATCATCGGCCGGGAGTTCATCCGCGTCTTCGAGCAGGCGCAGCTGGAGATCCTCCAGGAGGAGGGCCCCGAGGTCGCCTTCCTCGTGCAGGGCACCCTCTACCCGGACATCGTCGAGTCCGGCGGCGGCACCGGCACCGCCAACATCAAGTCCCACCACAACGTGGGCGGCCTCCCCGACGACATCGAGTTCGAGCTCGTCGAGCCGCTTCGCCAGCTGTTCAAGGACGAGGTCCGCATGGTCGGCCAGGAGCTCGGCCTCCCGGAGGAGATCGTCCAGCGCCAGCCGTTCCCCGGCCCCGGCCTCGGCATCCGCATCGTCGGCGAGGTGAACAAGGAGCGTCTCGACCTGCTGCGCGACGCCGACGCCATCGCCCGTGAGGAGCTCACGGCGGCCGGCCTCGACCGCGACATCTGGCAGTGCCCGGTGGTCCTGCTCGCCGACGTCCGCAGCGTGGGCGTGCAGGGTGACGGCCGGACCTACGGCCACCCGATCGTCCTGCGGCCCGTCTCGTCCGAGGACGCCATGACCGCCGACTGGTCGCGACTGCCGTACGACGTTCTCGCGCGGATCTCGACCCGGATCACCAACGAGGTGCGGGACGTCAACCGTGTCGTCCTCGACGTGACCTCGAAGCCGCCGGGCACCATCGAGTGGGAGTGAGCCCCCGGGCTTGCATGAGCCCCAGGGCGCGTAGGTGCCTTAGGTGCGCTTGATCGTGCGCAGGGGTACGCCGGGCTGCCAGATCTGGACGACCAGGTACTTGTCGTCCTCGACGTAGGTCCTCACGACCTCGGTGAGCTCGGTGCGGAAGAGGTGGAACGGCTCCGGCGGTTCCACCTCTTCGCCGTATGCGGCCTTCTGCTCCGGGTCCTCGACCTCGATCGCCCGCCCGGCGATCCGCACGTCGCCGCCGCCCATCGACTGGCCCTCGCCGGGGTTCGCCTGGAGCGCGAAACGGGGGTCGCGGCGCAGATCGAGGGCCTTGAGCGAGTCCGGCATCATGCCGAGCCACAGCTCGCCGTTCAGGAAACGGACCTCCAGGCCGGTCGTGCGGGGCGAGCCGTCCTTGCGGAGGGTGGCGAGGACGTGGTGGGTGAAGGCGCCGAAGCGTTCCTCGGCGGTGCGGGCGAGGTCCGGCTCCGCCTCGGTGAAAGCTGCCCAGTTCGCTGTCATACGGCCAGTCTGGCCCCCATACCCGACATCTTCTGTCGGGTTTCCGCTGTCCGGGTAGCGGGATCTTTACAGAACATCTCTGTTCTCCTGCGCTGACCGACGGTAACTTCCGCCCCGTAAGCAACCCAGTGCGGGAGGACACATGCACGGGACGCCCCTCGGGCCCATTCCGCCCTCGCCGCTGCCGACCGACCAGCTGCGGTTCGCGATGCCGCCGATGCACGAGTCGGTCGAGGACGAGCGCCGGCATCGCAAGGAGCGGCTCGCGGGCGCGCTGCGGATATTCGGACGGCTCGGATTCGAGGACGGGGTCTCCGGACACATCACCGCACGCGACCCCGAGTTCAGCGACTGCTTCTGGGTCAACCCGTTCGGGATGCCGTTCCGGCACGTCACCGTCAGCGACCTCGTCCTCGCGAACTCCGAGGGCCAGGTGATAGAGGGCCGCTACCACGTCAACCAGGCGGCGTTCACCGTGCACTCCCAGGTCCACGCCGCCCGCCCCGACGTCGTCGCGGTCGCCCACTGCCACTCGGTGCACGGACGGGCCCTCGCCGCGCTCGGCGACCTGCTCGATCCGATCACCCAGGAGAGCTGCGCCTTCTACGAGGACCACGCGCTCTACGACGCCTACTCCGGAGTCGCCGTCGACGCCATGGAGGGCCGGCGCATCGCGACCGCGCTCGACTGCCACAAGGCGCTCGTCCTGCGCAACCACGGCCTGCTCACCGTCGGCGACTCCGTGGACGCGGCGGCCTGGTGGTTCCTGTCCATGGAACGGTCCTGCCAGGTCCAGCTGACCGCCAGGGCGGCGGGACGGCCGGTGCTGATCGAGCACCGGCAGGCCGTGGCCACGCGGGAGCAGCTCGGCGGGGATCTGGTGGCGTGGATCAACTATCAGCCGCTGTGGCAGGACATCAGCCGGAGCGAGCCGGATCTGTTGAGCTGACCGGCGGGCGCCGGGTGCTTGTCAGAAGCCTCGGAGGACCGCGGCCTTCGTCATTGCGAACTCCTCGTCCGTGAGGATGCCGTCGCGGTGCAGTTCGCCCAACTCGCGCAGTCTGCGCAGGAGTACGTCGTGGTGGTCGGCCGGGCGCGGGACGGCCGCCGCGAGCTGTGGGCGGTCCTCGGGGTCGACGCCCGTGCGGGTGGACGGGTGCGGCAGACGGGCGGTGATCGCGGTCGCGACCAGGGCCGTGAGCAGGTCGCGACGGGCGCTGCCCCACAGGTCCAGGGCGTACGGGTCCTTCTCCGGCGGCAGTTTGGAGAACACCGTCTCGCGGGTCACGAAGCGCAGGAAGCCGTCCTCGTAGCCGGAGTTGGGCAGCCACTCGACCTGGACCAGTTCGCCCACGCCGATGATCCGCGGGCCGGTCGCCCGCTTGACCCGGTCGGAGGTGTCGGACCAGTCGATCCGGACCTGGGTGCCGTCGAAGGAGACCGTGCCGTCGGAGGAGCGGACGGAGACCGGGACGGGCGGGCCGGGCAGGAGGTAGGTCTTGGTCGGGTCCTTGGGGATCTGGTCCAGGAGCAGCGCGCGGCGGATCTCCTCGGCGACGTACTCGGCGACCCCCGCACGGTCGACGTCCACCGCCAGCCGGTACGGATCCGCCGTGTCCGGCAGCCTGCCGCCGGTCGCGTGGAGCAGCGGGTCGGCGCCCTCACGCAGCCGCATGCGCAGCCGGCCGCGCTTGCGTTCGGGCTCGAAGACGATGCCGGCGACGGCTTCGAGGGGCACGGCGATCTCTCCGTACGTCTGCCGGAACAGGGGCACGGAGCGGTGGAGGCCCGGCGTGATGCGGACCGTTGTGCCGTCGAAGGCCCAGGTCCCGTCGCGCTGGATGATCTCGGCCATACGGGAATTCTCGCAGCCGGGTCAACACGGGGGGTGATTTCGTCACCCGCGTCGACCGGACCTGCCGGGTGGGGGGTGGGTGGCGTACGGCACAATTCGCTGTCGTCGCAGGGGAGTTGTGGGGGACCGCGGCCGCGGTGCGGGCGGCTGCCGGAATCGGTCGTGGCCGGTATGTGAGATGCGGCTGCCGGTGGTGGGGTTGTGGGTTATAAGGCCATGGGGTGATGTGGCCGCTCGGTGGGGTTTTGCTGGCTGGCGGCTGGCGGCTGGCGGCTGGTGGCTGGTGGTCGGTTGTCGGTTGTCGGCGGTTGGTTGCTGGGTGGCTGTCGGTCGGTGGTCGGTGGTCGGTGGTCGGTGGCGGGTTGCGGGCTGTGGGTTTTCGGTTGTGTTTCGGGTCGGGAAGTTCCAGGAAGGCAGGCGTCGGGCGTGGCGGTGCAGGAGGCTGGGCAGGGCGGCGCGGTATTGGGCGCGCATGGGGGCGGCTGCACCTGTGGGGACTGTCCGCACGGGGCGCGGGCGGGGCATCGGCGGGCGGTCGCCGAGTTTCTGCTGAAGCGGGACGAGTTCGCCGCCGGGCAGGGGCTGCCGGCGGCGGTGGCGCACTCGGTGTCGGCCTCCCGGCAGTGGGTGTCCGAGGAGCTGACGCAGTCGGCGGAACACGTCGCCGAGCGGGGGCGGGCCGAGGGTGACGCATGGCTCGCGCGGCTGTGGTCGCGTACGGCGTGCGTCGTCTGGGGGCTCGTGGTCGCGCTGCTGCTGGTGCAGGCGCTCACGGCGATCGGGGCCGGGTGGACGGCGGCGCGTACCGCCGGGCTGCTCGCGGCCGTGGTGACCGCCGGGGCGTTGACGGCGGCATCGTGGTTCCACCGGGCGCGGGGTGGCGCGCTGGCGCCGGTCATCGGTGAGGACAACCGGCTGTCGACGTCGAGGGCGGTGGCCGGGGCGTGGGTGCTGTTCGTTGCGTACGCCGTGCTTGTCCTGGTGGGGCGGTTGGCGGTGGCGTCCGGGCACGCGGAGCGTGATGCGCTGATCTCGGGGCTCGAACTGGCGCGGGGGGCCGGGGTGGTGACCGTGCTCGCCGTGGTGTGTGCGATCGCGGTGCTGGTGCGGCGGGTCGTCGGGGTGCGGGTGCTGGGGCAGCGGTTGCAGAAGGTGCGGGCGTATCGGCCTCGGGCCGCTGATCTGCTGACGGATGACGCGGGGCGGGGGTCGTTCGCGGACATTCAGTACGTGGTGATCGGTGGGGTTGCGCTGCTGTTCGCGGCGGTGCGGTTGGGGCGGCGGCCGGATCAGCTGCCGGATCTGCCGTGGGGGCTGGCGGTGGTGGTGCTGGTGTCTGCGGCGACGTACTTGGCCGGGAAGTATGCGGAGGGGGGTCGGCCGGTGATTCTTTCCGTGGTGCGGGCGCGGGAGGCGGGCGATCTGGACGCGCCGATTCGGACCGGGGACGACATCGAGATTCGGGGGGCCGGGTTTGTGCCGCCTGGGGCGCAGGGGGCGGATCGGTTGTCGCGGATGGTGGTGCGGATCGGGGCGGTGCATGTGCATGTGCCGTTGGTGCCTGTGGCTGGGGGGTTCAGTAATCCGACGGATGCGGTGCTGACTGTGCCGGTGCCGGCGGATGTGGAGCCGGGGCGGGTGGAGGTGCAGGTGGTTACTGCGGTGGGGGTCGAGACGAATCGGTACCTGATCGACGTGACCGAGTGACGGGTCGATGCCTGCGGCGGCCTGTGCGGGATGGGTGGGGGTTCGCGTAGCGCCTGCGGGTGGGGGGTGGGTCGGGGCCGGGGGGGGGGGGGGGGGGGGGGGGGGGGGGGATCAGAAGGGTGCTGTTTGTTGACGCCCGCCGCTGCGGGCGGACACCCCCCGGCACGTCCCCTTGCCGCCGTGGGCGACCACACCGCATCTCTCGACGCCGGCCGCTGCGGGCCGTTCTAACCGGTCCGCATCGTCCAGCCCGTCCGGACCATCCAGTCGGACCGCACCATTTCATCCGGCCCGGGTAAGCCAGCTGGGCCGTACCACTTCAACCCGTCCGCACCTACTTCAGCCCGTCCGGCGTTTGAGGACGAGGCCGTTTGGGCCGAAGCGGGGTCTGGGGCGGCAGCCCCAGAGGAGGGGGCTGAGGGGTGGAGGCCGTGGCGTCGGATTTTGTTGAGGTTGGTGGGGGCGCGGGGTTTTCAGGGGGGCGGGGGCGGCGGAGAATACGGGCTGCATGGTTGAGCGGCGTAGCGATTGCGTACGTATCGTCGTTCGAGGGGTCACGGCACGGCGGGCGAGAGGCGGCTACGGGCGATGACTCACGGTATGCACACGGACGCGCACCCCCCTTATCTCGACGGCGACCGGGGCTGGCGGGACACCGCCACCCGTTACGCCCTCCTTCCGCTCCGCGTCTTCCTCGGCGTCACCTTCATCTACGCCGGGCTGGACAAGCTCACGGACAGCGCCTTCATGAAGGACTCCGGGGCGGGGTCGATCGGCGACATGATGCGTGCCGTTCGGGACTCCTCCGCCATCCCGGCCATGGTGGACATGGCCCTGGACAACCCGGTGGGCTTCGGCTACGCCATCGCGTTCGGTGAGCTGGCCGTCGGGATCGGCACGCTCATCGGTCTGTTCGCCCGTCTGGCGGCGCTCGGTGGGGCGTTGATCTCGCTGAGTCTGTGGCTGACCGTGAGCTGGGCCTCCGATCCCTACTACTACGGCAATGACCTCGCCTATTTGATGGCTTGGCTGCCGCTCGTGCTCGCGGGTGCTTCCGTGTTCTCGCTGGATGCCGCTTTGCGGGGGCGGCGACGGCAGCGGTTGGGCGGGTATCGGTAGGTCGCCGCGCAGCCTCCCTGGGCGGGCCGCTCAGCCTCCCCGTGGGTGGGGGGCGTGGGTGGTCAGGGGCGCGGGGGTGGCTGGGGCGTGCGGTGGCGTTTGCGTATCGCTCGGGTGAGGAGGGCTGTCGCTCCTGCCAGGGAGAGGCCGCCCATGACCAGGGGGATCACCACGAACCACGGGGTTTCCCAGGCGTCGCCTGCGTCTCCGGCGTAGACGATGCCCGCGATGGTGAGGAAGGCGCCGGCAACCAGCCGGCCGGGCTGGAACTCATGACGTAGCACGGCTGACCTCCGCCTGTCCGACGCCGACGCTCAGATCGATGTCCAGCGTGCCCGCGCTCTTCGTGCCTGTGGGCGGGTTCAGGGTCAGTTCCTTGTGCTTGCCCGGTGCCACGTCCACGTCCTGCTTGTCCTCGCCGGGGAGCTGGATGTCTCCCACGCCCACGTCGATGCTCACCTTCACGGTCGCGTCCTTAGGGACGATCACCTTCAGCCTGCCTACGCCCACGTCGGCCCTCGTCGTGATCGGTTGCGTCTTCGAGAGGTTCAGCCGGGTGAGGTCCAGGGTGCCTACGCCCGTCCCGAGGTCGTACTGGTTCTGTACGTCCGCGGCCGCTGCTGGTTGCCAGTTCTTTTCGATCCAGTGGGTGCTGATGTCCTTGGGCAGGGCCGCCGAGGCGGCAAGGAGCCCTGCGGTGATGATCGCCAGGAAGACGGAGCCCGCTCCCGTGCGGCCCAGGAACGCGCTGATGGCTATGCCGAGGCCTATGACCAGCAGCGCGCAGGCCAGGCCCGTCTGGAGGCTGGTTCCGAGTGCGTGGTCCTCCCAGGTGGCGCCGGTGCCGAGGGCGCCCGCGAGGAGGGCCAGCAGGAACACCCAGCCGCCGATCCAGCGCGGGCCGCGGGGCTTGGGCTGCTGGGAGCGACGGGTCCGTATGTCCTGGCGGCTGCTCCAGGCGCCGCCGAGGCCGATGTTGACGGCCGCAGCGATGTCGCGGTCGCGGGAGTCGCGAGGGCCCCAGAGATAGCCCGTGCCGCCCTCGTGGGTGCCGTCCTTGACGATCGGGTCGCGCCACCAGGAGGGGTAGGCGGCGGGGACCGGCGGGGCCTGTGCCTCCGGCGGCGCGTCGGCGACGGCCTGGGCGGCAATGGGGCCTCCCCTGCTCGAGCGAAGCCGAGAGCTCGGGGAAGGGTCCGGGTCGGGGGTGCCGCGGTGCCGTGACCAGTAGCCGGCGCCGGCCACGAGGAGGGAGAGGACGACGGCGAAGGCCAGCACACCGCCGTTGTTCAGCAGGGTCAGGAACACGCCGCAGCCGACCAGCGCGAACAGCACGGCAGTCAGCGCCTGGCCGTCGACGCGGCCGGTCAGCAGCTTGCGGACCTCGTTCTCGTCCTCGTCGTCGTACGGGACGAAGAGCCAGGCGAAGCCGTAGAAGATGAGGCCTATGCCGCCGGTCGCGGAGAGCACGGCGAGCGTGATCCGGAAGAACACCGGGTCCATGTCGCACTGCCGGCCCAGGCCGGCGCACACGCCGGCCAGCATCTTGTGCCGGCGGTCGCGCCGGAACCTGTGCGGTGGGGGGAGCGCGCCCGCTTCCCCGGGCGCGGCTGTCTCCGCGCCCGCCTGTGCGCGCGGTTCCTCACCCGCGGCGCTCGCGGGTGCCGGGCCGGTCGGCGTGCCCGCGGTGGGCGCGTCGTCCGGCTCGGGCACGGAGTCCGCGGCGTGCTGGTGATCAGTCATGTGTCCATGGTGACGGGCGGGTCGGCTCGATGGGAGTCGGAATGACCCTGGTCGGACCCTGATATCGGCCCTGAGTCGGGTGCGGGGGAGGTGTTCGAGGCGGCGGGCCTCGAAGATCAGGGGAGTCTAGGGGGTCGACCCTGATGCCTCGCTGGGCCGGGCGTGTGAACATCGATGGCATGCCGGAAGCCGCAGCAGCGCCACTCGCCGAACCGCGGCCGCCGCGCAAGCTCTACCGCAGCAGTGACGGACGCTGGCTCGGGGGCGTGGCGCGGGGGCTCGCCGGGCACCTCGGCCTGCCCGTCATCTGGGTGCGGCTCGTCTTCGTCGGCCTGTTCATGGCGGACGGCCTCGGTGCGCTGCTGTACGCCGCGTTCTGGTTCTTCGTGCCGCTCGGCCTCGGCGGGGTCGACGCACAGCGGCCGCCCCCGTTCACCACCGAGACCGCGTCCGACGGCCGCCGCAGACTCGTCGCCCGCAAGCCCGACAAGGGCCAGATCGTCGCGCTGCTGCTCATGGTGGTCGTCGCGATGGTCTTCGTCGGCAGTGTGGACCTGGGCAACGGCGCCAAGGCATACCTGCTGCCCGCCGTCCTCGTGGGCGCGGGTGTCGCCCTGGTCTGGAGGCAGGCGGACAACGCCCGCCGGGCCCGCTGGATGGAGGCCGGGCGGCGTCGGCGGACCCTCAGCCTGCTGCGTGCCGCGGGTGGCGTCGTCCTCGTCACGGCCGGCGTCTCCGGCATCTTCGTCCTCCAGGGCTCCGCCGCCCACCTCGGCTCCGTCCTCCAGGCGGCGCTCGCGGTCCTCGTCGGTATAACGCTCCTCGCGGGGCCGTACCTGGTCCGGATGACCCAGGACCTCTCCGAGGAACGCCTGATGCGCATCCGCGCCCAGGAGCGCGCCGAGGTCGCCGCCCACGTCCACGACTCGGTGCTGCACACCCTGACCCTGATCCAGCGCAACGCGGAGAACGCCGGCGAGGTCCGCCGCCTCGCCCGCGCCCAGGAACGCGACCTGCGCACCTGGCTGTACAAGCCCGAGGGCACCGGCAAGGACGAGGCCGACGAACCCGCCAACCTCGCCGACGCGGTGCGGCGCAACGCCGCCGAGGTGGAGGACAAGCACGGCGTCCCCATAGAGGTCGTGGTCGTCGGCGACTGCCCGCTGGACGAGAGGATCGCCGCACAGATGCAGGCCGCGCGCGAGGCGATGGTGAACGCCGCCAAGTACGGTGGCGAGGGCGGCGCCGTGCAGGTCTACGCCGAGGTCGAGGGAAAGACCGTCTTCGTGTCCGTCCGGGACCGCGGTCCGGGCTTCGACCTCGACTCGATACCCGCCGACCGCATGGGCGTCAGAGAATCGATCATCGGCCGCATGGAGCGCAACGGCGGTACGGCCCGGCTGCGGGCGGTACCCGACGGCGGCACGGAGGTCGAGCTGGAGATGGAGAGGGCGGAGAAGACGTCATGAGCGAGCCGACCGAGGCGAACGAGTCCGTGGAGTCGACCGGCGGGAGCGCGGCCGAGCGGCATGTGCGTGTGGTCCTCGTCGACGACCACCGCATGTTCCGTACCGGAGTCCAGGCCGAGATCGGCCGGACCGAGCAGACCGGTGTCGAGGTCGTCGGCGAGGCCGCGGACGTCGACCAGGCGGTCACGGTCATCACCGCGACCCGGCCCGAGGTCGTCCTCCTCGATGTGCACCTGCCGGGCGGCGGCGGGGTCGAAGTCCTGCGCCGCTGCGCCCCGTTGATGGCGGACGCCGAGCAGCCCGTCCGCTTCCTCGCGCTGTCCGTCTCGGACGCCGCGGAGGACGTCATCGGCGTGATCCGGGGCGGTGCGCGCGGGTACGTGACCAAGACGATCACCGGCACCGACCTGGTCGACTCCGTCTTCCGGGTCCAGGACGGCGACGCGGTGTTCTCGCCGCGCCTCGCCGGGTTCGTCCTGGACGCGTTCGCGTCGACGGACGCCCCGCCGGTCGATGAGGACCTCGACCGCCTCACCCAGCGCGAGCGGGAGGTACTGCGGCTGATCGCGCGCGGGTACGCGTACAAGGAGATCGCCAAGCAGCTGTTCATCTCCGTCAAGACAGTCGAGTCCCATGTGTCGGCGGTCCTGCGCAAGCTCCAGCTGTCCAACCGGCACGAGCTGACGCGGTGGGCGACGGCACGGCGACTCGTCTGAGAGCGGGGAAGGTCAGGCCACCCGGGTGGCGCCCGCGAAGGGCATCTCGTCCAGGGGTGCCACCCGGACCGGCGCCGACGGGTTCGGGGCGTGGATCATCTGGCCGTTGCCGATGTACAGGCCCACGTGGCTGATGCCGGAGTAGAAGAACACCAGGTCGCCCGGGAGCAGTTCGGAGCGCGAGACGCGACGGCCCGCGTCGATCTGGGCGTAGGTCGTGCGGGGCAGGGAGACGCCGGCCTCTCGGTACGCGGCCTGCGTGAGGCCGGAGCAGTCGAAGGCGTTGGGGCCGGTCGCGCCCCAGACGTAGGGGCTGCCGAGTTTGGCGTAGGCGTAGGAGACGGCGGCCGCCGCGCGGGCGTTGGGGGCCTGGGCGGTGGCGGAACCGGGCGAGGCCAGGGCGTCGCGGGCGCCGGTCGAGAAGCGGGTGGCGCGATCGTCGAGGCGGGCCTGCTCCTCGGCGGTCAGTTGGGTCAGCAGGTCCCGGGCAGAGTCCAGCTTGCCGGTGATCGTCTTCTTGTGCCGCTTCAGCTCGGCCTGGCGGGACTTCAGCGAGGTCAGTTCGACGTGGGCGGCGCCTCGCAGCTGCTCGATCTCGCGGAGCTGCTTGCGGACGCTCGCCACGGATGAGGCCTGCCGGTTGCCGGCGCGTTCGGCGAACTCGGCGCCGTCCAGGTAGCGGTCGGGATCCTCGGAGAGGGCGAGCTGGAGAGCCGGGTCGAGCCCGCCGTCGCGGTACTGCGCCGCCGCCATCGAACCGAGCGCTTCCCGCGCCGAGTTGAGCTTCTCCGTCTTGCGGGCGGCCTGGTCCTGGAGGTTCCTGATCCGCTGCCGGCCCGCGTCCGCCTGCTCCTTGGCGCCGTTGTACTTCTCGGTGGCGGCCTCCGCCTCCTGGTACAGCTTGTCCACCTTGGCCTTCACCTGTGCCGGTGTCAGCTGCGGCTCGGCGTGCCCGGTCCCGTCGAAGCCGGTCGCCGTCGCCGCGCCCGCCAGCGCGATCGTCCATGCCGTGCGGGCCGTATTGCCGCCGGCCGAGCGCTGACGGGGTTTTCGGTGCGCTGCCACGTGGACTGCACGTCCTTTCGTCCGCCCGCCACGTCCCGTACGTCCGCCAGGGCGGCGCCGGGACGTACTCCACCCCGGAGGAACGGCGGGTGCACGAGCCGCCCGGGGGGAGCGGACGTACGACCGCACGGGGCGGGTCACGCGTCCGGCGGCGGCCCGCACAGGGGGAGCGGGCCGCCGCCGGACTTTTCTCGGCGGTGGTGTCCGACTGCCGCCCCTGGCCCGGGCGGCGGTGGGGAGCCGGTCACCTGGTGAAGGACGCTAAACCTCACCGTGTCGGGTCGGTGACGGGTTGTGCGGAAGTGCTGGGAGCGGACCGATGGTGACCGTAAGTGAGCGTGATCCCGGGATGGGGACGCCTGGTTCACGCTCTGTGCTGACCGAAGTGGCGGTTTGGGGGTGGCTGAGGGTGGCGGAGTGCTATGGCGCGCATATATGCGGGGTGAGGGAGGGGCGTGGAGGAGGGTTGTGGGAAGGGCGGGAGGGATGTGGGGCGGTGTCGGGTGGGATTTTCGTGGTGGTTAGGCTCCGGGCCCATGGACGTACTCATCCATTTGTTCGTCGGGCTGCACATCATCGGTATCGCCGCGCTGCTCGGTGGGTTCTTCACGCAGATGAAGGCGATGGGGCAGGGCACCGCCCGGTTCGTGCCCGCGATGCTGCACGGTGCGTTGACCATGCTGGTCACCGGGGTGATCCTCGTCGGCCTGAACCAGGCGGACGATCAGTCCGTCAACAACATCAAGATCGGTGTGAAGCTGGCGCTGCTGGTCGTGATCCTCGGGCTCGTCTATGTGAAGCGGGACGAGGAGACCGTGGACAAGCGGCTGTTCGGGCTGGTGGGACTGCTGGCCATGGCGAACGTCTTCATCGCCGTGCTGTGGACGTGACGTCGGTGCCGCGGCGAGTGCCGAGGCGCGTGTAGCTCCAGGCCGCGCCCGCCGTGACCGCCAGCCAGGCCGCGATCGCGGCCCACATCAGTGCCTCGCCCGGGTACTTCAGCCATGAGGCGTCCAGGGTGGTGCCGACGGAGAGTGTCGCCGCTGCCGTCATGCCCATCGGGAACACCGTGGCCCAGCGGCGAACGTCGTAGTGCAGGCGCGGCCAGGCGAACTCGGTGAGGAGCAGGAGGGCGTACCAGGCGATGTCGAGTACGAGCAGGGCGACGGTCACCGTGCGCAGGACGCCGTAGTCGTCGTCGTTCCAGAGGTAGAGGGCGGGGCTGTCGGCGGCGAGCAGCTTCGAGCCGGCCAGTGCGGAGATGGCGAGGGCGCCGCCCGCCACCCACTGGTCGCCGGCGCCTCGGGCGAGCTGGCGCCGGTCGAAGCGGGGCAGGGCCACGACGTAGAGGACCAGGCCGAGCCAGAAGAACACGAGTGCCATGTGGGCGAGCCATGCCGTGGTCTCGGCGGCGGCGAGTGTGGCGCCCAGTACCGCCAGGCCCTCTGTGGCCACGCAGCCCAGGAAGATCGCGCCGGGCATCTGGCGGCGCCAGTGGCGCAGGACGGTGAGCAGGAGCATCGGCCAGAGCACGGTGGCCAGGGCCAGGAGGGCCTCGGCGAGGGTCACCCAGCCGAGGGCGGTGAATCGGGTGCCGAGGACTGTCGTCGCGGCGATGGCGGTGAGGGCGGCGGGGGTGGCCGCCTCTTTCAGCCATCTTTCGCGGTCCTGGAGGAAGCGGACGGTGAAGTCGGCGGCCAGGGCCAGCCAGACCGTGCAGGCGAGGGCCAGGGCGATGCGGGAGAGGGTCTCGTAGTCCGTCTGGTGCAGGGCTACCGAGAGGATGCCGGTGGCCATGACCGCGGCGCCGGCTGTGGGGGGTCGCTGCGACCACCGGGTGTGGAGGGGGGAGGTGGGGGTCGTGGGGCCGGACATGGGGCGATGCTATGGAGCGGGGTGGGGGATGGCCGTGGGGCGCGCTCGGGGGTGTCGGGAAATCGTCCTGTGTCGGGGTGGTTCGGTTGTGGTGCCTGCGGCGGCCTGTGCGGGATGGGTGGGGGTTCGCGTAGCGCCTGCGGGTGGGGGGTGGGTCGGGGCCGTGCCGGGGGGTGTCCGTCCTCGGTCGGGCGGTTGCCCGGCCTCAGAAGGGTGCTGTTTGTTGACGCCCGCCGCTGCGGGCGGACACCCCCCGGCACGTCCCCTTGCCGCCGTACGCGGGTGCGGGTGCCGCCGGGGAAGCGTCCGTTCCTGTCAGGCCGGGCGGACCACGCTGTGGATCGACGACTCGCCGTCGTAGTAGATCGACTCCTCGCGGACGTACGCGCCGGGCTTGGGGGCGTGGATCATCATGCCGTTGCCGATGTAGATGCCCACGTGGGTGACGTCGTCGTAGAAGAAGACCAGGTCGCCGGGCTGGGCGCTGGAGAGGGGGACCGTGGTGCCGGCGTTGACCTGGTCGTAGGTGACTCGGGGGATGTCGACGCCGGCGGCCTTCCAGGCGGCCTGGGTGAGGCCCGAGCAGTCGTAGGAGTCGGGGCCGGTGGCGCCCCAGACGTACGGCTTGCCGATCTGGGAGCGGGCGAAGGCCAGGGTCTTCTCGGCCTTGGTGGCGTACGAGGAGTCCGCGGAGGATGAGTCCGAGGTGCCCGAGTCCGCCGGAGGCCGGGTGCTCTCCTGCTGCTGGGCGGCGGCCGACTCCTCCTGGCGTTGGCGCTCGGCCTCTGCCTGCTGGCGGGCCAGGTCCGCGGCCTTGCGGGCGGCCTCCTCCTGCTTGCGCTTCTCGATCGCGGCGAGGCGGGCCTTCTCCTCGGCCGTCAGCTTCGAGAGGAGCTCACGCGCGTCGGAGAGCTTCTGCTGGACGGTGGCCTTGGCCGACTTGAGGTCGTTCTGCGAGTCGGTGAGCGTCTCGAGGCTCTGGGTGGCCTCCCGGCGCTTCTCCATCGTCTCGGACTGCTGGGTGAAGTAGTCGTCGACCGACTCCTTCTGACGGCCGGTCATACGGTCCATCAGCTGGGTCTGGTCGAAGTAGTCCTGCGGGTTGTCCGCCAGGAGGAAGGTCGCCGTGTCGGGGGCCGCGGCGCCGGTGCGGTACTGGGCGGCTGCGTTGCGGCCGAGTTCCTCGCGGGCTTCGTTGAGCTTCTGGGTGCGCTTGGCGACGTCGTCGAGGAGGGTGTCGACGCGCTTGCGCTGCTTCGTGGTCTTGTCCTTGGCCGAGTTGTACTTCTCGGTTGCCGACTCCGCTTGGCGGTAGAGGTCGTCGACCTTCTTCTCGACCTCTTCGAGGCTGGGCTTGTCGTCCGTCGACGGGCTGGCGTTGGCCGTCTGGGACAGCAGGGCCACGGACGTGAGGGCTGCCGTGGCGAGGGCAGGGGTGCGTATGCCTGCTACGCGCGTACCGGCGGGACGCGACTTGCGGTGCGACGCCAAGGGAGGCGACTCCTTCCATATTCCGCCTACCGAGTTAGCTGTCGGGTTCGGGCGGGTGGTTCGGAAGGGTTGCCCTACGGCCTGTCCCCGCGAGGGAAGTCGGGCCGATTCACCCCAAGTTCGGTGGGTCCCCGGCTCCGGTCGCCGTGAGGCGTGCCGGACTCGGCGGAGGCCGTGCGGCCCGGCGTCGTTCGCCGGTGGGGGTCGTACGGCCTGCCCGGCACGGTAGCCAACTCGTGTGGCCCCTGTGAAGGTTGATGTTCGATATGCCCGATACATTTTCGTGACCTTGGCCCCAAACGTTGCGGGCGGTGGTCGGTTCGGGAGACGTGCGGGGTTTTGGGGGCGGTGGGTGTGAGTGGGTTGATTTGGGAGTTTAGGTGGTTGTCTGGGGTGGCTGGTTGCGGGTTGTGGTGGGGTGGTTGCTGGGGGTGAGGGAGGGGTTTGGAGGGTGATCGTCGGGGTTTCGCGGCGGGGAAGTTTCGAGGGTGGGGGCGGGCTGTCAGTGGGGCGGCCTAGACTCGGAGAGCGATGAGCAGCCTCTTTGACGACAGCTTCCTGGCGGACCTCCAGGCCCCTCGGGCCCACGAGGAAGAGCACCCGCAGCCGCCCGAGGACGACCACGCTCCGGAACCGGTTCCGGACGATCTGTTCGGTGGGAAGTTCGACGTGCCACCGGACCGGGACGGCCACTACCGCGACGGCGCCCCGCGGCCGGTCATCGACGCCGCGGCGCTGCTGGAGGGGCTGAACGACAACCAGCGTGCCGCCGTCGTCCACTCCGGCACCCCGCTGCTCATCGTGGCCGGCGCCGGGTCCGGCAAGACGCGTGTGCTCACCCACCGCATCGCCCACCTCCTCGCCGAGCGGAACGTGCATCCGGGGCAGATCCTCGCGATCACCTTCACCAACAAGGCCGCGGGCGAGATGAAGGAGCGTGTCGAGCAGCTCGTCGGCCCGCGCGCCAACGCGATGTGGGTGATGACCTTCCACAGCGCGTGCGTGCGCATCCTGCGGCGGGAGAGCAAGAAGCTCGGGTTCACGTCTTCTTTCTCGATCTACGACGCCGCCGACAGCAAGCGGCTCATGGCCCTCGTCTGCCGGGATCTCGATCTCGATCCCAAGCGGTATCCGCCCAAGTCCTTCAGCGCCAAGATCAGCAACCTGAAGAACGAGCTGATCGACGAGGAGGACTTCGCCGCCCAGGCGACCGACGGCTTCGAGAAGACCCTCGCGCAGGCGTACGCCCTGTACCAGTCGCGGTTGCGGGAGGCCAACGCCCTCGACTTCGACGACCTGATCATGACGACGGTCAACCTGCTGCGCGCCTTCCCGGACGTCGCCGAGCACTACCGCCGGCGCTTCCGCCATGTGCTGGTGGACGAGTACCAGGACACCAACCACGCCCAGTACACGCTGGTGCGCGAGCTCGTCGGGACCGGCGAGCACCCCGTCGACGTGCCGCCGAGCTCGCACGACGTCCCGCCCGCCGAGCTGTGCGTGGTGGGTGACGCCGACCAGTCGATCTACGCCTTCCGGGGCGCCACCATCCGCAACATCCTCCAGTTCGAGGAGGACTACCCGGACGCGACGACGATCCTGCTGGAGCAGAACTACCGCTCCACGCAGACGATCCTGACCGCCGCCAACGCCGTCATCGAGCGCAACGAGTCCCGCCGCCCCAAGAACCTGTGGACCAACGCGGGCGCGGGCGCGCGCATCACCGGCTATGTCGCGGACACCGAGCACGACGAGGCGCAGTTCGTCGCCGAGGAGATAGACCGACTGACGGACGCGGGTGACGCGAAGGCCGGCGACGTCGCCGTCTTCTACCGGACGAACGCCCAGTCCCGTGTCTTCGAGGAGATCTTCATCCGCGTCGGGCTGCCCTACAAGGTCGTCGGCGGGGTCCGCTTCTACGAGCGCAAGGAGGTCCGGGACGTCCTGGCCTACCTGCGGGTGCTGGCCAACCCCGAGGACTCCGTACCGCTGCGGCGCATCCTGAACGTGCCCAAGCGGGGCATCGGCGATCGGGCCGAGGCGATGATCGACGCGCTGTCGCAGCGGGAGAAGATCAGCTTCCCGCAGGCGCTGAAGCGCGTCGACGAGGCGTACGGCATGGCCGCGCGGTCCACCAACGCCGTCAAGCGGTTCAACACGCTGATGGAGGAGCTCCGTACGATCGTCGAGTCCGGTGCCGGACCGGCGACCGTCCTGGAGGCGGTCCTCGAACGGACCGGCTATCTGGCCGAGTTGCAGGCTTCGACGGATCCGCAGGACGAGACCCGTATCGAGAACCTTCAGGAACTCGCGGCCGTCGCCCTGGAGTTCGAGCAGGAGACGGGTGAGGGCGAGGCCGTCGGCGGGCTCTCCGAGTTCCTGGAGCGGGTCGCGCTCGTCGCCGACTCCGACCAGATCCCGGACGAGGAGGAGGACGGCTCCGGCGTCATCACCCTGATGACCCTCCACACCGCCAAGGGCCTGGAGTTCCCGGTCGTCTTCCTCACCGGCATGGAGGACGGCGTCTTCCCGCACATGCGCGCCCTCGGCCAGAACAAGGAGCTGGAGGAGGAGCGGCGGCTCGCGTACGTCGGCATCACGCGCGCGCGTGAGCGGCTGTATCTGACGCGCTCGGCGATGCGCAGCGCGTGGGGGCAGCCGTCGTACAACCCGCCGTCCCGCTTCCTGGAGGAGATCCCGGCGGCGCACGTGGACTGGAAGCGCACCGGGGCGACCGCGCCGGTCTCCTCCGGGCCCGTGTCCGGGGTCGCCGCCTCGCTGTCGTCGTCCCGCTCGCGTTCCTCGGCGTCGGGCGCGTCCGGCTTCGCCACGCGCCGCACCTCCGAGAAGCCGGTCGTCCAGCTCGCCGTCGGCGACCGTGTCACGCACGACCAGTTCGGGCTCGGCACGGTGACGGGTGTGAAGGGCACGGGCGCGAACGCCGAGGCGACGATCGACTTCGGGGACACCAAGCCGAAGCGGCTGCTGCTGCGGTACGCGCCGGTGGAGAAGCTCTAGCGGCTGTTCCGACAAGTGCGCCCCCGCTGCCGTTTGCAGGGCGGGGGCGCGTGTTCAGGCGGTGGCCTTGCTTACGACGGGTCGACCCCGTGGCTGCGCAGCCAGGACAGCGGGTCTATCGCCGAGCCGCCGCCGGGCCGGACCTCGAAGTGCAGGTGCGGGCCCGTCGAGTTGCCGGAGTTGCCGGAGTACGCGATCGGGTCGCCGGCCTTGACCGTCGTGCCGGAGGCGACGCGGTAGCTGGAGAGGTGGCAGTACCACGTCTCCGTGCCGTCCTTCGCGGTCACGATCATCATGTTGCCGTAGGCGCTGTTCCACTGTGTGCGGACGGTGCCGTCGGTCGCGGCCATCACCGTCGTGCCGTACGAGACCGGGAAGTCGATCCCGGTGTGCACGGACATCCAGTTGATGCCGGACTGGCCGAAGTAGGCGCTGAGGCCGTGCTGCGCGACCGGAACCGCGAACTTCGGACGCAGCCGCTCCTTGCGGGCGGCCTCCTCGGCGGCCTTGCGCTTCTCGGCCGCCTGCTGCGCCTTGAGGTCGATGCGCTCCTGGGTACGGCTGGCCCGGTCGGCGAAGTCGTCGGCGCCTGCGGAGAGGCTCTCGAGCTGGGTGTCCAGCTTGTTGTTCGCGGTGGACGGCTTCACGGCGTCGCCCTCGGAGGCGAGCGTGGACGCGTCCTTGTCGTCGGTCAGGTTGCCGACGGAGGCGGCGGCGATCCCCGCGACGCCCATGACGCAGGCGGAGGGGACGGCGATCGTCAGCAGCGCGGAGCGCTTCGGGGGCGTACGACGACGGGAGCGCGCTCCGCTGCGGGAGCCGGCGCGGGGGGAGGGGGCCGGAGTGGTCTCCTCCTGGTCGTCGAGGAGAGGGGCCACGGCGGGGAGTTCGCCGGTGGACGTCAACTCGGCTTCGTGCTGGGCCTCGTCGGCGTACGGGGCGTTGTCGTACTGAGTGTGCTCGTCGTAGGAGGCCGTGTGGTCCTCGTACGAGACGTGCTCGTCGTAGCCCGTGTGCTCTTCGTAGGCCGCGTGTTCGTCGTACTGCGTGTGCTCGTCGTAACCCGCGGCGGTGCCGTGCTCGATCTGGTCGAAGTGCGCGGTCGCCTGCTGGTCGAAGGATTCTGCTGACGGCTCGAAGTCGCCGGTCGTCTGCGTCGTGCTGCCGTCGGAGTTCCACTGGGTGGCGTCGTACGCCCCGGTGTCGAAGGCTGCCGTGCCCCATGCCCAGTTCTGGGTCTGGTCGGGCTGGGGGGCGGCCGTCTGGTCGGGCTGGAGCCAGGCGTTCGCGTCCCACTGGCCGGAGACGTCATGGCCGTTGGCCTGCTGCGGGACGAAGGCGAGCCGCTCGTGGTCGGTGCCCCAGGCCGCGGTCTCGTACGCGCCGGTGTCGTAGGCGGCCTGATGCTGGGCCGCGTAGGCGTCGTAGTGCGCGGTGTGGTGGCTGCCCGTGGACCACTGGGTGGCGTCGTACGTGCCGGTGCCGGTGCCCGTGCCGTCGCCCGGGAGGCTGCCGAACAGGGGGTCCGCGTCGAAGGTCGGTGCTGCGTGACCGGCGGTCGCAAAACCTGTGGCGTCGTAGGTGCCGTAGGTGGTGGAGTCACCGTAATGGGCTTCCTGCGTGCCGTACGGCGCGTAATGCGCCGAGGCGGCGTCGGGAGCCGGAGTCGGAGACGTCATGGTCCCAGACGGGTGACGATCGTTCACCAACTTCTCTCTCGCCTCGACTACAGGGGCTGCCAGAGCAGTGCGGCGACTGTACCCGGCAGTACGCGGGCACGACAATCTTCGGCAGGTTTCGCGCGCGAAGGAAACGGGCATTCGGCCGTGTTTTGGCGGACTGCGGGCGCGATGTTGGCCTTGTGTTCGAAGATTGTTCGATGTCGGACCGCTGTGCTCGGGCTGTGCCGAGGCTGTTCGCGGGGTGGCGACGGGTGGCGGCGGGGTGGTTACGCCACCGTCATGCCGTCGGCCTGGGCGACGGTTGCGGCTCCGGTGCGGGTGGCGTCGAGGGCCTGCCGGATCCCGGTCGCGACTGCCGGGTGCACCGGCAGGGCGAGGTGGCCGACGCCGCTCACTCGGACGTTCTGCGCCAGCAGGTCCGGGTGGTCGATGCAGGCCGTCTCCAGCGGGTCCATCAGATGGTCGAGGTCGCTCCAGAAGCTCACGAAGTGCGTACGGCAGCCCGGTGCGGGAAGGGCCAGCTCTTCGAGGATGGGTGAGCCGGGGCGCATCTGGCGCACGATGGGGTGCGCGTTCGCCAGCGGGACGACACTCGTGCCGGAGTGCGGCGTGCCGAGCGTGACGAGGGTGCGGACCCTGTGGTCGCCGCCGAGGCGCTGCACGTAATAACGCGCTATCAGCCCGCCGAGGCTGTGCCCGACGACATCGACCTGCCTGCTGCCGGTGCGCTCGCAGATCCCCTCTATGTGCCGGCCGAGCAGCTCCGCGGCGGTGCGGATGTCGCAGGTCAGCGGGGAGTAGTTGAGCGACTCGACCTGGTGTCTGCCGTGCTGGGCGAGATTGCGGCGCAGCAGGACGAAGACCGAGCGGTTGTCGATGAACCCGTGCAGCAGGACGACGGGCGGACTGGTCTCCGTCGGCAGCTGGGTGGTGTCGGGGGAGGGGAGCGCGGGGGTGGTGCGGCGCTCCTGTGTGATGCCGGAGGGATAGAGGAGCAGGTGTCCGGCGAGGATCGCGAGCTCCAGCGCGGTCGCCTTCAGCAGGGCCAGGGAGAGGCCGGCGAGCCTGCTCGGGAGCAGACGCCGGTAGAGCGGGAGAAAGGGGAGTGCTGTCCCGGTGACCTTCATGGCCGACCTCCTAGTGGCACGCAGGAGGACGGCTCCGGCCCCGTGTGCCCTCGTGGGAAGTCGCGGCCGAGGCGGCCGGCGGGGTAGGGCAAGGGCCCGTGGGGCGAGCGCGGCGCGCGGTGCGTGAGCCGGCCCTTGGAGGCCGTGGTGCGCCGATGACCCGACGGGGCTCCCTGTCGGTGTGGCGACGAGGCTCCCCGCTGTCGTGCCTTACCTGCCCTACGTGCCCTTCGTACCACCGTCGACCCGCCCCACCGCCACGTCGCGCGGCCTGCGGCGCGGTGGTGCGGCGACCTCGTTGCGGCTCCCGTTGCGCATGGTCCCGCTGCGACGCGCGTACCGCAGACTGCTGCGGCCCGTGTGCCGCAGAGATGTGGAACGGTGCGCGGCGAACGTGTCCCACCGTGTGATTTCCCCCTCGGTCTGCACCGCGAAACTGCCGGTTGCGGGATGCTGGCGATAACGTTCGTTCACTTCTCCGGGCGGCGTGGCCCGGGGCATTCGTGCCGAGAGGGCGCGTCCGGTGCGGTGAGCGGCGGAAATGTGCGATAGGCGCACCATGTATGACATGTGCGGTGAGTGCGGCATAACTCATACATGAGTAGTGCTTGTCGGTACGGATGGATGTAGTCGCTTCATGGAGGCAGTGATGGGTGTGGCAGCCGGTCCGATCCGCGTGGTGGTGGCCAAGCCGGGACTCGACGGCCACGATCGTGGGGCCAAGGTGATCGCGCGCGCCCTGCGCGACGCCGGTATGGAGGTCATCTACACCGGGCTTCACCAGACCCCGGAGCAGATCGTCGACACCGCGATCCAGGAGGACGCCGACGCGATCGGCCTGTCCATCCTCTCCGGTGCCCACAACACCCTCTTCGCCGCCGTGATCGAGCTCCTCAAGGAGCGCGAGGCGGAGGACATCCTCGTCTTCGGCGGCGGGATCATTCCCGAGGCGGACATCGCACCGCTGAAGGAGAAGGGCGTCGCGGAGATCTTCACGCCGGGCGCGACCACGCAGACGATCGTGGACTGGGTGCGGGCGAACGTGCGTCAGCCGGCGGGGGCATAGGTCGCTCTTCGGCGCGGGTGCGGGCGGGTGCGGGTGCGGGCGGGTGCGGCCGTGGGTGCCGGTGCTTGTGCCTGTTGCCGGTGGGTCCGCCGGTGCCGGTGCCGGTGCCGGTGTGCGTGTGGGTGCGTGGGGCGTGGGGGCGGCCGGTGGCTGGGGCGCTCCCGGATCTCCGTTCGGCTTGAACGGCTGCCTCGTCGTCAGGCGCCCGGTGTGCCCAGCTCGTCGATCATGGCCGCCCGCAACCGCAGTGTCGTCACCAGCCGCTGGAACGCCTCCGCCCAGTACCCCCCGGCCCCCGGCGACGCGTCCTCCGGTTCGTCCGGTACCGCCAGCAGGCCGTTCAGACGGCTCGCCTCGGCCGGGTCCAGGCAGCGCTCGGCCAGGCCCATCACTCCGCTGAAGCTCCATGGATAACTCCCCGCGTCCCGCGCAATGTTGAGCGCGTCCACAACCGCCCGCCCGAGCGGCGCGGCCCACGGCACCGTGCACACCCCGAGCAGCTGAAACGCCTCCGACAGGCCGTGCGTCGCGATGAACCCGGCGACCCACTCCGCCCGCTCGTCCGAGCTCAGCGTGCCCAGCAGCTTCGCCCGCTCGGCCAGCGACACCGCCCCCGGACCGCCCGCCTCCGGAGCGGAGGGCGACCCGAGCAGCGCCCTGGCCCACTCGGCGTCCCGCTGCCGTACGGCCGCCCGGCACCAGGCCGCGTGCAGTTCCGCCCGCCAGTCGTCCGTCACCGGGAGTGCCACGATCTCCTCGGGCGTACGTCCGCCGAGCCGCCGCGCCCAGGTCCCGAGCGGCGTCGCCTCAACCAACTGGCCGAACCACCACGACCGTTCACCCCGGCCCGCCGGCGCCTTGGCCACCACCCCGTCGCGCTCCATGCCCGCGTCGCACTCGTGCGGTGCCTCGACGGTGATCGTCGGCCCGTCACCCGTGTGATCCAGCGCCACGCAGGTCCCGGCACGCACCGCCATCCGTCCGGCGAGCGCCGAACCCGGCAGTGCCGACAGCAACTCCGCGGCCGTCGCGCGGACATTGCGGCTCCGGTCGGCGAGCGCCTGCTCCAGGAACGGCTCGTCCTGCGGGCCGAGCCCCATGCGCAGCGAGTCGAGGAACATGAGCCGGTCCTCGGCCCGCTCCGTCGCCCACGTCGTGACCAGCAGCTCACGCGCGGCTTCGGGCTCCCGGGCACGTATCGCGGAGAGCAGCGCGACCCGCTCCGCGAACAGGCCCTCCTGCCACAGCTGTTGCACCTTGGCGGGGTCGTCGAGGTGCGGCAGTGCGGCGCCCCCGCCCGGGGTCGCGCGCAGGGCGAACCGCCAGTCCGGGTTGAGCCGCGCCAGCCACACCGCGCGCGGGCCCGCGAACGTCAGCGCCGCCGGGCGCAGATCCGTACGCCCCCGCGCCGCGTCCAGCAGTGCGGGCAGCATCTCGGTAGGCGGCGCGAGACCCCGGTCGTTCGCCCGCGCGAGCCACTCGGGCAGCAGCTCCACCAGGTCCGGTGCCGTGCCGCGGCGGCCGCCACCGCCCGCGCCCGGACGGTCGGCCAGCAGCATCGCCAGTCTGCGCGCGGCGGCAGGGGGCAGCGCCGGTCGCGCGTCCTCGGGGGCGGGCTGCGGACGGTCGGCGGCCCGTGCCGGTCGCAGCCCGGCCCGCCGCCGTACGGTCTCCACGGCCGCCGCGTCCAGCAGTGCCACCGGCGCCTCGCGGCCCGGCGGACAGCCCGGCGGCGTACGCCGTTCCGTCCCGAGCAGCGCCGCCGTGACGAGCTCCTCCCAGGCGCTCGGCGCGGGCGAGTCCACGGGAACGGAGGGACTGTTCATGAGGTTCGTTCCTCTCTGCCTTCGTGTGCTGGGTGCCGTGGGACGGAGGGGGTTGATGGAGGCGGCGTGGTGCTCAGCAGAGCCGTACGGCCTCGCCCGACCCCTGCGGCCAGGCCGTGAGCGGGGTGAAGCCGCGGTGGCCGCACTCGCCGAACACCTTCACCGGCGCGCCGCCCGACAGAGCGACCAGGCGCCACAGGCCCGGACGGGCGCGCGCGGCCGGGGTGAGCGGGAGCGCGGTGTCCGCGTCGGCGTCCGCCAGCTGCCACGAGTCGCCGTCCGGCGCCGGTACGACCCGGTCCAGGGTCACGGGGACGGAGTCCAGCCATGGATCGTCGCGGAGCGCGTCGCCGTATCGGGCGGTCGCCTCGGCCGTCGTCATGCCGGGTGGCCGTATCGACGCGGGTGCGGGTGGCGCGAACTGCTCGCCCAGGGTCGCCCGCAACTGGCCCGCCCCCGGGTAAGCCGTCAGCTCCGCCTCCAGAGCCAGACCCACCGGAAGCGTCAGCTCGGGGGTGCGGCCGGCCGCGCCGTAAGAGAGGAGCAGCGCGGTGCGGCCCGAGTCGGCGCCGTGCAGCCAGATCCGGCGTGTCGTGAGCTTCACGTCGGCCGTGTCGTACTGGGCGAGGACCAGCCAGCGGTCCCGGACGGGCGGGCCGTCCGCCGACGCGGGCAGGCCGATCCGGGAGCGGACCGTGTCCGCCAGGCCGTCAGGCAGCCCTTCGCGGCGCAGCCAGCCCTGGTCGAGGAGGTGGAGCAGGGCGCACTCCTCCAGCAGCCGCACCGGCCAGCCCGGTCCGGACGCCGGTATCGCCCCCAACTCCCGCACACGCGCCGCGAGCCCCGGAGCCTGGGCGTCGACCATGCGGGCGGCCGTCTCCTCCCACAGCCCGTACCCCGCCTGCTCGGCGCCGGCGAGGCCGCCGCGCAGCAGGTCCGTCAGCCGCTGCTCCAGCTCGGTCGCCCCCGCGGTGACGCGGACGGCCCGGCGTTCCGCCCTTCGCCGTGCCGCCTCCGGATCAGCCGACGCCGGCGAGGAACCGGACGCGCCCGCCGTCCGCTTCTCCTCGGCACGCTGCCTTCTCCCCTTTATCCACTGCTCCGCCCAGTCCGGCGGCTCCGCCGCGGACGGCACCGCGCCGTCCCCGCCCGCCCAGAGCAGCAACAGCCCGAGCGCGTGCTTGCACGGGAACTTCCGGCTCGGGCAACTGCACTTGTACGCGGGCCCGGACGCGTCCCCGATGTCGATGACCGTCTGATACGGCCTGCTGCCACTGCCCTTGCACAGCCCCCACACCGTCCCTTCCTCGGCACTCCCCGCCTCGGACCACGGCCCCGCCGCTCCGAGTTTGCTGCCCGCTTTGCGTGACGCGGCGTCAGGCGCCAGTGCCAGCACCTGATCCGCAGTCCAGCGCACCCCCTGCTGAGTCATGTCATCGAAGGTAGATCCCACCACTGACAATCGGCCCGGGCAGCGGACCCGGCTGCGGGCCCGTGACGGCGTTTGCGCAGGTCGGAACGCATTGTCAGTGGCGTGGTGCAACGTGGTTGCCAGATCCGAAACGGCTGAACCGGCCGAGCTGGAGGGGGACTTTGCCATGCCTGTGTCCGTAGAACCGACATCCGCCGAGGTGGCGGAGACGGAACCGACCGAGGCGTTGCGACCGCATGCCGAGGACGCCTTCGCCCGTGAACTCGCGGCGCTGGCCGCGCAGGACGACCGTCCGCGTCCGGCCCGCTGGAAGCTGTCGCCCTGGGCCGTGGCCACGTACCTGCTCGGCGGCACGCTGGCCGACGGCACGGTGATCACACCGAAGTACGTGGGCCCGCGGCGCCTCGTCGAGGTCGCCGTCACCACGCTCGCCACCGACCGCGCCCTGCTTCTGCTCGGCGTGCCCGGCACCGCGAAGACCTGGGTCTCCGAGCACCTGGCCGCGGCGGTCAGCGGCGACTCGACGCTGCTGGTGCAGGGCACGGCGGGCACCCCGGAGGAGGCGATCCGGTACGGCTGGAACTACGCGCAGCTGCTGGCACACGGGCCGAGCCGTGACGCCCTCGTGCCGAGTCCCGTCATGCGGGCCATGTCGGAGGGGATGACGGTCCGCGTCGAGGAACTGACCCGAATTCCGGCCGATGTGCAGGACACGCTGATCACGATCCTGTCGGAGAAGACGCTGCCGATACCGGAGCTGGGACAAGAGGTGCAGGCGGTCCGAGGCTTCAACCTCATCGCCACGGCCAACGACCGCGACCGCGGGGTCAACGACCTCTCCAGCGCGCTGCGCCGCCGATTCAACACGGTCGTGCTGCCGCTGCCGGCGAGCGCCGAGGCCGAGGTGGACATCGTCTCCCGCCGCGTCGACCAGATAGGCCGCTCGCTCGACCTGCCGACCGTGCCCGACGGCATCGACGAGATCCACCGTGTCGTGACCGTCTTCCGTGAGCTGCGCGACGGGGTCACCTCAGACGGCCGCACCAAGCTGAAGTCGCCCAGCGGCACGCTGTCGACGGCCGAAGCGATCTCCGTCGTCACCAACGGCCTGGCGCTGGCCGCCCACTTCGGCGACGGAGTGCTGCGTCCCGGCGATGTCGCCGCGGGCATTCTCGGCGCCGTCGTCCGCGACCCTGCCGCGGACCGCGTCATCTGGCAGGAGTACCTGGAGGCGGTCGTGCGCGAGCGGGACGGCTGGACGGACTTCTACCGGGCCTGTCGAGAGGTGAGCGTGTGAGCGACGAAGACGACCTGGGCTGGGGTCGACCGCGCGGGGGCTCGGGTGGAAGCGGGTCCGGGTCCGTGGCGGTGGTGTGGGGCAAGGGGCGGCCGGGATGGTGACCGACGGCGACTTGTGGGGGGCGAAGGGCTGACGGGGGCAGGCGGTTTGGTCCGGTGGCCTTGTCGGAGGGGCCGCCAGGCTGGGGCTCTGCAGGGGGGCACCGGACCGGGGGTTCCTCAGGTGGGCCGCCTGACCGGGGGAGCGGGTGGCGGGTGCCGGATCTGCATCCGGCTCCAGCACCAGCATCGGCACCGGCGCCGGCGCCGGTCCCGGTTCCGGTTCCGGTGCCGGAAGGACGCCGGGTGGCGGCGGGGGAGGCGTGAGCGATGGCGAGGCGGCGGGCGATGGCGGCGGGCGATGGCGTCGGACGGCTGTGGGAGCGGGGGTCGATGTGAACGGCGTTGAGAGCACGGGGAGTCAGGGGATGGACGCGGTCACCGGCGGGGCGTGCGATGAGCGCACCGAGTCGGGCAGCTCGGTTGGCTCGGACGGCTCGGCGGCATCGCGTTCGGTGGCGAGGCCGTCGGGGCCTTTGCTGCTCGGCGTACGGCATCACGGGCCCGGGTCGGCGCGTGCGGTGCGGGCGGCGCTGGACGCCGCGCGGCCGCTGACGGTGCTGATCGAAGGCCCGCCGGAGGCCGACGCGCTGATCCCGCTCGCCGCCGACGAGGCGATGCGGCCCCCGGTCGCGCTCCTGGCCCATGCCGTGGACGAGCCCGGCCGTTCGGCCTTCTGGCCGCTGGCCGAGTTCTCCCCGGAGTGGGTTGCGATCCGCTGGGCCGTGGAGCACCAGGTGCCGGCCCGGTTCATCGACCTGCCCGCCACGCACACGCTGGCGTGGGGGAAGGAGGACGAGACCGCGTTGGATGCGGGGGAGGGCGGTGAGCCGGCCGCCAACACCGACGAACCCGCCGATGACGCGGACGGCTCTCAGGCCGAGGAGACCGATCCTCGTGCCGCCGTCCGGGTGGACCCCCTCGCCGTGCTGGCCGATGTCGCCGGTTACGACGATCCCGAGCGGTGGTGGGAGGACGTCGTCGAGCACCGGGGGGCGGGGGACGGGGATGTGTTCGCGCCGTTCCTCGGGCTCGAAGAGGCCATGGGGGCCTTGCGGGAGGCGTACGGGAGCGGGGGACATGACCGGGACCTCGTGCGCGAGGCCTACATGCGGCTTCAGATGCGGGCGGCGCAGCGGGAGTTCGGCGACGACGTCGCCGTCGTGTGCGGGGCGTGGCATGTGCCGACATTGCGGCAGAAGAGCTCCGTCGGCGCCGACAAGGCGCTGCTGAAGGGGCTGCCCAAGGTCAAGGCCGACATGACCTGGGTGCCGTGGACGAACCGGCGGCTGGCCCGGGTCAGCGGCTACGGGGCGGGGATCGACTCGCCGGGGTGGTACGGGCACCTGTTCAGCGCGCCGGACCGGCCCGTCGAGCGGTGGATGACCAAGGTGGCAGGCCTGCTGCGGGAAGAGGACCGGATCGTGTCCTCGGCGCATGTCATCGAGGCGGTGCGGCTGGCGGAGACGCTGGCGGCGATGCGCGGGCGGCCGTTGCCGGGGCTGAGCGAGACGACCGACGCGGTGCGGGCGGTCATGTGCGAGGGCTCGGACGTCCCATTGGCGCTGGTGCAGGACCGGCTGGTCGTGGGGGACGTGCTGGGGGAGGTGCCGCGGTCGGCGCCGGCGGTGCCGTTGCAGCGGGACCTCGACCGGATCCAGCGCCGGTTGCGGCTCAAGCCGGAGGCGCTGGAGCGGGAGCTGGAGCTCGACCTGCGCAAGGAGAATGACGCGGAGCGCAGCAGGCTGCTGCACCGGCTGCGGCTGTTGCGGGTGGAGTGGGGCGAGCCGGTCGCGTCGCGGGGCAGTACGGGGACGTTCCGGGAGACATGGCGGTTGCGGTGGGAGCCGGAGCTGTCCGTGCGGGTCGCCGAGGCGGGGGTGTGGGGGACCACCGTGTTCGCCGCGGCGACGGCCAAGGCGGAGGCGGATGCCGTCTCCGCGCCGGGCCTCGCCGATGTCACCGCCCTCGCCGAGCGCTGCCTCCTGGCCGAACTGCCGGACGCGCTGCCCACGGTGATGCGGATCCTCGCCGACCGGGCAGCCCTGGACACCGACGTCGGCCACCTCGCCCAGGCACTGCCGGCGCTGGTCCGCTCTCTGCGGTACGGCGATGTGCGCGGCACGGACACGGGGGCGCTCGCGGAGGTCGCCGCGGGACTCGCCGAGCGCGTCTTCGTCGGCCTGCCCCCGGCCTGCGCCGCGCTGGACGCGGACGCGGCCGAGGAGATGCGGCGTCATGTCGACGCGGTGCATGGGGCGGTCGGGCTGCTGGGGGATGCGGTGGGCTCGGGGCAGGACTCGGGGGGTGGGGGCGGATCCGGCTCCGGTGAGGGTGATGCGGAGGGTGCGTCGGGGAAGGGTGGCGAGGGCGCGACCGTCGGCGCGGAGCGTGATGCCGAACGCCACGCCGCAGGCGCCGGGAACGGCGGCCAGGAGCAGGCCGCCGACACCGGCCGCGGTGGCGCGGGCGAGGTCGACGACGCCGGGCACGGAGCACCTGGCGAGGGGACGTCGGTGGAGCGCCGCGGTTCGGACGGCTCGGCCTCCCCACCGCACGGTGATCTGCGCAAGCGCTGGCATGCCGTGCTGCGGGTGTTGGTCGTGCGGGACACCGTGCCCGGGGTCATCAGGGGGCGCGCGGTGCGGTTGCTGCTGGATGACGGGGAGTTGGGGCAGGACGAGGCGGCTCGGGCGATGGGGCTTGCGTTGTCGCCGGGTACGCCGCCGGGGGACGCGGCCGCGTGGATCGAGGGGTTCGTCGGTGGCGGCTCGGGCGGCGGGATGCTGCTCGTGCACGACGAGCGGCTGCTCGGGCTGGTCGACGCGTGGCTGACGGGGGTGTCGGCGGAAGCGTTCACCGATGTGCTGCCGCTGCTGCGACGGACCTTCTCGGCGTACGAGCCGGGGGTGCGGCGGACCCTCGGGGAGCTGGTCCGGCGTGGGCCGGGGGAGCGCGGCGGCGCGGGGGTCGGCGGGGCCGGGATACCCGGGTTCGCGGAGGAGTTCGACGTCGGGCGGGCGGACGCCGTGGTGCCGGTCGTGCGGCTGCTGCTGGGGCTGGGGCTGGACCGGATGGAGATGGGCGAGGGCGCCGACGGCGGTCTCGGGGGCAACGACCTTGTGGGGGCGACGGGATGACGACCGACGTGGTGACGGAACCGAGGGAGCGGGCAGCGGCGGCGGGCGCCGGGAGGCAGCCGCACGGGTCGGCGGCACAGGGCGGCCGGCCGCTGACGACGACCGTGCCGGTGCTGCCGCTGTGGGAGCGGCCTCGAATGGGAGTGTGCCGATGACGACCGAGGCGATGGACCCGGCCCGGGAGCGGCTGCGGCGGTGGCGGATGGTGCTCGGCGGCGACGACGCGGACGGCACCGGCTGCGCGCTCTCCGGCAAGGACGCCGCGATGGACGGGGCGTTGACCGCGCTCTACGGGAAGGGGGACAAGGGGACGCAGCCGGGGAGGGACCATTCGGCGGGGCTCGGGGCTTCGGCGCCGTCCGTGGCGCGGTGGCTCGGGGACATCCGGAAGTACTTCCCGTCCTCCGTCGTCCAGGTCATGCAGCGGGACGCCATCGACCGGCTCGGGCTGTCGACGCTGTTGCTGGAGCCGGAGATGCTGGAGGCGGTGGAGGCGGACGTGCACCTCGTCGGCACGCTGCTCTCGCTCAACCGGGCCATGCCGGAGACGACGAAGGAGACGGCGCGTGCCGTCGTGCGCAAGGTCGTCGAGGACCTGGAGAAGCGGCTCGCCAGCCGCACACGGGCCACGCTCACCGGCGCCCTCGACCGCAGTGCCCGGATCAGCCGGCCGCGCCACCACGACATCGACTGGAACCGCACCATCGCGGCCAACCTCAAGCACTATCTGCCGGAGTACCGGACGATCGTGCCGGAGCGGCTCATCGGGTACGGGCGGGCGTCGCAGTCCGTGAAGAAGGAGGTCGTGCTCTGCATCGACCAGTCCGGGTCGATGGCGGCTTCCGTGGTGTACGCGTCGGTGTTCGGGGCTGTGCTGGCGTCGATGCGGTCCATCAGCACACGGCTGGTCGTGTTCGACACCTCCGTCGTCGACCTCACCGACCAGCTCGACGACCCCGTGGACGTCCTCTTCGGCACCCAGCTCGGCGGCGGCACGGACATCAACCGGGCGCTGGCGTACTGCCAGTCGCAGATCACCCGGCCCGCGGAGACGGTGGTCGTGCTGATCAGCGATCTTTACGAGGGCGGTATACGCAACGAGATGCTCAAGCGGGTCGCCGCGATGAAGGCGTCAGGAGTGCAGTTCGTGGCGCTGCTGGCGCTGTCGGACGAAGGGGCGCCGGCGTACGACCGGGAACACGCGGCCGCGCTCGCCGCGTTGGGCGCACCGGCCTTCGCCTGTACGCCCGACCTGTTCCCGGAGGTGATGGCGGCGGCCATCGAGAAGCGGCCGATTCCGGTGCCCGACGCGGTCTGAGGGGGGCTGAGGAACAAGGGGCTCCGGAGACAAAGGACCCGGGCCCCGGTGGGCCAGGACCTGGTGACTCAGGTCGCACTGGCGCGGAATTACCGGTGATTTGTCGACCAAGTGATGACCGACTTCGGCCAGCAAAACGGACATGAGTGCGCATCGTTGGCGGGGGGCTTGCGCGACGGCAGGAGGGGCGTGCAAGGATCGACGCCTGCTAGGCGGTGCGCTGTCGCGCCGCCCGTCCGTACCGCGTCCAGTCGACTCGACGCTCGTCACGTGTACTTCGTTCCGCCGCATGGAGGGACCACTCCGTCTTGACCTGGCCAGCCAGTTTGCCCGGTGCCGCCGTGCGCGTCCTGCGCATCGCGGCCGGGCGGCGTGCGCTGCAACTGGTCCTGGTGGCGGGCGGCCTGCTGGCGATCGGGCTCCTCGGCGGGGAGCGGGCGTACGCGGCAGACGGGCCGGGCGGGGTGCCGGTGGGCACTTCGTCGGTCTCGGCGACGTCAGCGGTATCGGCGACATCAGCAGTGTCGTCCGCGTCCTCGTCCTCGGCGTCGGCCTCGGACGAACTCCGGTCGTCGCTACAGGGCACGGTCGAGCGGCTCCTGAGCCCGCCCGCCAAGCCCACCGCGCCGGCTACCAAGCCCACCGTGCCGTCGGCCACCCCCACCACGCCTGACGCACAGCCCAAGCCCGGCGCCCACGACGGGTCGACGGCGCCAGCCGCCAACCCGGCCCCCGAGGACCACCGTCCTCAACCCGAGGTTCCGCGGACTCACCCCCAGGATCAGCCCGCTCAGACCCACACCCCCCGGCCCGCCACCCACGACCCGGTCCTCACCCCGGTGACCGAGGAGGTCGGACAGACCGTCGGTACCCAGGTCGTGGAGCCTGTCGGCGACGTCGTGCGGACGGTGACCCAGGATCTGGCCGCGGGCTTGGCCGAGGCGCAGGCCGCGCTGCCGCCGTTGGCGTCGATGCCCTCGCTGCCGACCGCGCCCGAGACGACGTGGCCGAGCTGGCCGGGGTGGGAACTCCCCACCGTTCCTGGGATCCCGGACCTGCCGGGCGCCGATGTGCCCGCGCTGCCGGGACAGACGTTGCCGGCGCCGGTCACCGGCACGCCGCAGCCGGGGTCGGACGCCCCCGGCTCAGATGACGAACGCGCCCCCAAGGGACGTACCGGCAAGGAAGCGGACGGCGTCCACGGCTCCGGCCTCGGAGTCGACGGCACCGCGTTCCCCGCTCCGGCGGCCGGTCACGGGCACCGCATCGCGCCGTCCGGCCATGTCCACGCCCCCGCCCGTCAGGCGCCGGCCGATCACCCGGGTGGTGCGGCGGGCTATCACGCGGTGGGCGACAGCGGTACGCCGAGGCACGGGGACGCGCACGCGGTCTCGTTGGACCGGCGTGTGGCGTTGCGGCTGGTGCCCGGCTCCGCCGCCCGCGCGGAAGCGGACGCGATCCAGGACAGGCACCGGGACATACCGGTTTCCCCCGCCTAGGCCCCTGAGCCTCCAGGCCCGTAGGCCGACCCTCCCGCTGTGGACCTGCCGCGCGGGGGCGGAAACAGGTCTGCCCGTCCGTCCGGACGCCCCAGTTCCCGGATGTCAGCGACATCCCCAGCGACATCCCCGGACGGAAGCCGCCGGAGCCGTACCCGGTCCCGCCGGTCCTCAACTCCCCGGACCGCGACCGTGATCGGCGCCGGAATGTCCCCAAACCGTCCGAAGTCCCGGAGCTTCACTTCTCCGTTGCTCCGGGGGTCTTCGGAGCCCCGAGATCTAGGGATCCGACGCAAGCATGAACAAGAACATCCGCCGTTCGATCGTCATAGCCGCCGGAGTCACCGGCGCCTGGGCGCTCGGTTCGACCGTGGCCAGCGCGGACGAGCTGCCGGCCTCCAACCTCTCCGTACCCGACAAAGCCACCGACGTGACCGACAGCGCCGGCGCCCCCGGCCTCCTCGGCGGCGTGACCGACACGGTCGACGGTGTCGTCTCCGGCGTCACGGACACCGTCACCGGCGTCACCGAGGGCGCGACCGGCGAGGTCGCCGACACCGCACGGACGACGCCCGCGAACACCGCCGACCAGGCCCGCCGTTACGTGGACGCCGACCTCACAGTCCCGTCCGCCACGGACACGGCAACCCCGGCCGCAGCCAAGGCGAAGGGCGCGGCGCAGGCCATCCAGGGCGCCAGGGCCGCCCGCGCGGACCAGGCCACGGCGCACGCGACCGCGCAGGTCACCGCGCATGCCGAGGCCCACGTCTCCGCGGCCGTGACCGACGTCCGCGACCACCTCCCGCACCACACCCCGCAGCACCCCGGCACCATCGACTACCTCTTCGGCCCCCTCGCCGCCTTCGCCCCCGAGTTGGAGCAGGCGCTCGCCGCCGCGCAGACGAAGGTGCAGGGCGTGCAGGCGGCGGCGCGTTCGCAGGCGCAGGGCGTCGAGGGTGTCGTACGGACGAAGGCGCAGTACGCCGTCGCCGGCGCGGGTCGCGCCGCGGCGGGTGTCGACGACGTCGCGCACGCCGCAGTGGCCCACGCCGACGGCAGGGTCACGGACACGGCGACGGCCGCCACCGGCCGGGCCGGCACGGTCACCGCGGCCGCGCAGGCCGCCGTCTCCGCGATCCCGAGCCATGTCACCGGCACGGTCACCGGCACCGTCGGCGGCGTGCACCAGCGGGTCGTCGGCACCGTCGCCGCCGTCCCCGGCACGGTCACGCCGGTCGTGGCGCAGACCGCCGACGCGGCCGTCCCGCCGGTCGTCACCGAGGCCGTGCACGGAGTCGGCCCGGTCGCGGGCCGCGCCGTCGAGGGCGTCGTCCCGACCGCCGGACACGCCGTCGCCGGTGCAGTGCCCGCCGCCACCGGCACCGTGGCCGGAGTGACCCCGGTCGCCGGGCACGCGGTGGACGGCGTCCGGCCGGTGGTCGGCGGTGCCGTGAACGGGGTGACGCCGGTCGTGGGCCGGACGGCCGACGGCGTGGTCCCGGTCGCCCACGGCGCCGTCGCCGGGGTCGGCCGCACGGCACAGCACACGGTCGACGCCGCGACGGCACTCGCGTACGGCGTGGTCGCCGACGTCCAGCCGGTGGCCACCGGAGCCGTCGCGGGCGTGCGGCCGGTGGTCGACGGGGCCGTCCAGGAGGTGCGGCCGGTCGCCGGCGGCGTCGTCCAGGGCACGGAGTCCGTGGCCCACGGCGCGGTCGGCGATGTCCGGCACCTCGCCGACGGCACCGTCGCCGACGTCCGTCCCGTCGCCTGGGGCGCCGTCGCCGACGTGCGGCCGGTCGTGCAGGGCGTCGCCGCCGACGTGCCCCCGTACGCCACCGGCCTGGCCGGCCATGTCGCCGGCGACGTCACCGGCTCCGTCCTGCCGCCGGTCGCCGACGCGGCCGTGCACGGCGTGGTGCCGGTCGCCGGTCGGGCCGTCGCCGACGCGGGCACGCTGGCGTACGGCGTCGCGGACGACGTCCGTCCCTTCGCGGGCGGTGTCGTCGGCGAGGCCGGCCCCTTGGCGCACGGCGTGGCCGGGCAGGCCGTACCGTTCGCCGGCGGTGTCGCCGAGCAGGTGCCGCCCTTCGCGTACGGCGTCACCGGCGCCGTGCAGCCGGTCGTCGACACGGTCGTGGACACCGTCGGGCCGGTCGTGGACGGCGTCGGCGGCAGCGCCACGACGCTCGCGTACGGCGTCGGCGGCAGCGCCACGACCTTCGCGCACGGCGTCGCGGACGACGTCCGTCCCTTCGCGGGCGGTGTCGTCGGCGAGGCCGGCCCGTTCGCGCACGGGGTGGCCGGGCAGGCCGCGCCCTTCGCCGAAGACCTGGCCGGGACGGTCCGTGACTCGGCCGGCCCGCTCGCGGGCAACGCCACCACCGGCGTGCGGGGCGTCGCCCGCTCCGTCACGCCCGGCTACGCGCAGGACCTCGGCGACCAGGTCCGCCACGACCTCGGCCAGGACGCGGGCGCCTATCGCGTCTGACCGATCCCTCATTCGCCGGGGCGGGCGCGGTCACAGCCAGCGGTCACAGCCAGCGATCACAGCCAACGATCAGAGCCATCGATCGCGGCACCAGCGATCGCACCACCAGTGATCGCCACCCGTGACCACCCCCCTTGATCCACCCCGGCGACCGACGACTCCGCGAGGCACCCGACCTCGGACGGCCGAAAGCCATCGGCCCCGTCCGGCCGGGACCTCGCGGACCGGACGGGTGGTCCCCATTGGGGTGGGGATCACCCGTCCAGAGCCCTCAGGGGCGGCCCATTCGTGCCCCTCCGGGCAGTACAAGGGACCTCACCGGGTCAAACCCCAGCCCGGTGAGGTCCTTGCCCGTAGTACCGGTGCCGTCACAGCCGTGCCGTCACGTCACCACCGCATCACCGGCACCTCACCGTCGGCACGCCGTGCCAGTGATCACCCCTGTTCGCGGCATCATGTGACAGGTATCACCGCTCAGGTGTGACCCTCGATTTAGGGGCCCTCCGCAAGCAGCGATAACCTGCGAGACGGACATGCCGCGCGCTCGGACACCGTGTGCGCCTCCCTAGTGACAGCGGACGTCACGTTGCCCTTCGCGGCACGCCCACGCATCCAACGAACCGCGAGATCACTGATAGGGACGGAAGCGCGTGGACCTGTTCGAGTACCAGGCGAGGGACCTCTTCGCCAAGCACGATGTACCGGTGCTGGCCGGTGAAGTCATCGACACGCCTGAGGCGGCCCGCGCAGCCACCGAGCGCCTCGGCGGCAAGTCTGTCGTCAAGGCCCAGGTGAAGGTCGGCGGCCGCGGCAAGGCCGGTGGCGTGAAGCTCGCCGCGAACGCGGACGAGGCCGTCGCCCGGGCGACCGACATCCTCGGCATGGACATCAAGGGCCACACGGTCCACAAGGTGATGATCGCCGAGACGGCCCCGGAGATCCTGGAGGAGTACTACGTCTCCTTCCTCCTCGACCGTGCCAACCGCACCTTCCTCTCCATCGCCTCGGTCGAGGGCGGCATGGAGATCGAGGAGGTGGCCGCCACCCGCCCGGAGGCCGTCGCCAAGATCGCGATCGACGCCATCGACGGCGTGGACGAGGCCAAGGCCCGCGAGATCGTCGAGGCCGCGAAGTTCCCGGCCGAGGTCGCGGACAAGGTCGTCAACGTCCTGATCACGCTGTGGGACACCTTCATCAAGTCGGACGCCCTCCTCGTCGAGGTCAACCCGCTCGCGAAGGTCGCCTCCGGTGACGTCATCGCCCTCGACGGCAAGGTGTCGCTCGACGAGAACGCCGAGTTCCGCCACCCCGAGTACGAGGAGCTCCACGACAAGGACGCCGCCAACCCGCTCGAGGCGGCGGCCAAGGAGAAGAACCTCAACTACGTCAAGCTCGACGGTGAGGTCGGCATCATCGGCAACGGCGCGGGTCTCGTCATGAGCACCCTGGACGTCGTCGCCTACGCCGGTGAGAACCACGGCGGCGTCAAGCCCGCCAACTTCCTGGACATCGGCGGTGGCGCCTCCGCCCAGGTCATGGCGAACGGCCTCGAGATCATCCTCGGCGACCCGGACGTCAAGTCCGTCTTCGTCAACGTCTTCGGCGGCATCACCGCGTGCGACGAGGTCGCCAACGGCATCGTCCAGGCCCTCAAGCTCCTCGAGGACCGCGGCGAGAACGTCAGCAAGCCGCTCGTCGTCCGCCTCGACGGCAACAACGCCGAGCTCGGCCGGCAGATCCTCACCGACGCCAACCACCCGCTGGTCCAGCGCGTCGACACCATGGACGGCGCGGCCGACAAGGCCGCCGAACTGGCTCACGCCGCCAAGTAAGCACTCAGGACGAGGACACAACACACCATGGCTATCTGGCTCAACAAGGACAGCAAGGTCATCGTCCAGGGCATGACCGGCGCCACGGGCATGAAGCACACCAAGCTCATGCTCGGTGACGGCACCGAGGTCGTGGGCGGCGTCAACCCGCGCAAGGCGGGTCAGACCGTGGACTTCGACGGCACCGAGGTACCGGTCTTCGGCACCGTCAAGGAGGCCATCGAGAAGACCGGCGCCAACGTCTCCGTCATCTTCGTGCCGGAGAAGTTCACCAAGGACGCGGTCGTCGAGGCCATCGACGCCGAGATCCCGCTGGCCGTCGTGATCACCGAGGGCATCGCCGTGCACGACACGGCCGCCTTCTGGGCGTACGCCGGCAAGAAGGGCAACAAGACCCGCATCATCGGCCCGAACTGCCCCGGCATCATCACCCCGGGCCAGTCGAACGTCGGCATCATCCCGGGCGACATCACGAAGCCGGGCCGTATCGGCCTGGTCTCGAAGTCCGGCACGCTGACGTACCAGATGATGTACGAGCTGCGTGACATCGGCTTCTCGACCGCCGTCGGCATCGGTGGCGACCCGATCATCGGCACCACGCACATCGACGCGCTCGCCGCGTTCCAGGCCGACCCCGACACCGACCTGATCGTCATGATCGGTGAGATCGGCGGCGACGCCGAGGAGCGCGCGGCCGCGTTCATCAAGGACAACGTGACGAAGCCGGTCGTCGGCTACGTCGCGGGCTTCACCGCGCCCGAGGGCAAGACCATGGGTCACGCCGGCGCCATCGTGTCCGGTTCCTCCGGCACGGCGCAGGCGAAGAAGGAGGCCCTGGAGGCCGCGGGCGTCAAGGTCGGCAAGACCCCGACCGAGACGGCGAAGCTGGCCCGCGAGATCCTGGGCGGCTGAACGCAGTCACGGCGGTGAGCCGTATGCCGGTGGGTCCGCTCCCCGTGTGGGGGCGGGCCCACCGGCGTTTCCGCCCGCCCCCACACGGGAAGCGGGCCATGGCGAGGTCCGCGCGGGTCATGTGACTTGCGGCAGGAGCCGCTCCGGGCCGGACTGCATCTGTTTGCGCAGCTTCTCCCGCAGCTCCCGCTCCTTCTCCGACAACGGCCCCGGCGCCATCCTCGGCGGCACGCCCCGCACCGTCGAGCCCGGCGGCACCGGTGGCTCGTAGTGCGTGGGAGCAGTCCGCAGCGTCAGTGCCGTGGTGCCGATGAGCGCCACGGTGAAGGCGATCGCGGCCCGGGTCCAGAAACGGGCCCGGCGTTCGCTGCCGTCGCGCACCACCATGGGCTTGGCCGCGCGCAGCCGCTCCGTGGAGGCCAGTTCGGCAAGACGCCGGTGGAGTGTGGTGGGGTCGGACAGGTCCGGCAGTCGGGCGGCGACCGCGGTGCGCGCGTTCATGAGGCGCTTCGCGGCGGCCCGTGTGCTCGCCTCCGTCTCGGCCGCCGTCTCGGGCAGGTCCAGGCCGACACCGTCGTAGAGGACGAGTGTGCGGCGCTGGGGCGGCGGCAGTTGGAGGAGCACGTCCAGCAGGGCGCGGTCGAACGCGTCGGAGGGCGGCGGTTCGGGGTGCCGGTAGCGGGGGCGGAACCGGTGCCAGGGGGAGAGCGCGAACTCGTACGCCGCCGCCCGCACCCAGCCCGCCGGATCGCGGTCCCGGGCCACCTCGGGCCAGCGCTGCCAGGCGTGCTGGAAGGCCCGCTCGACCGACTCACGCGCGAGCTCGCGGCGCCCGGTCAGCAGGAAGGTCTGCCGTACGAGGGCCGGGGCGCAGAAGGCGTAGAGCGCGTCGAAGGCCTGGGCGGGGGTGAGCCGGCTCTCGGGCGACGGCTCGGACACGGGCGGGGGTTCGGGGGCCGTCGCCGTGCTCTCGGCCATGTACTGAAGTGCCGTCATGTCATGTACTTCCTCGGGTTGCTGACCCCCCGTCTTGTCGGCGATGGACCACAGCAGTTGTGCATACGCCTCCCTCCTTCGGCCCCGCGGTGTCGTGCGGCCGCTCTCCCACGCGCGCACCGTCTCGCGGCTCACGCCCACCCGTTCCGCGACCTGAGCCTGCGTCAATGCACCGGTCTTACGCAGGCGTCGGCGTTCCTCGGGCGGAGGGAGCGGGACTGCGGAGGTCTGCGTCACCGGGGGCCCTTTCGTACGAAAAAGTACATAAACATATATTGAGCGACACATCGGAGGTTCGCCTGTTACGACGGGAAAGCGCGTGTCGTTGGGAGCATGGCGAGCGTGATCGAGATGACCGCTCGTCGAACGCCCCTGCTGACGCGCATGCGCCGCCATTCGCCCGGCCTGGGCGCCAGCCTCTTCAGCGGTGCGGTGGCGGCGGGGCTGGGGCTCGGTGTGTTCGCCGTGATGGTGATCGCGCTGTGGATCAGCTCGCCGTACCCGGACAGCGGACCGGGCGGCGCGCTGCGGATCGCCTCCGTGCTGTGGCTGCTGGCGCACGGTGCCGAACTGGTCCGCACCGACACGCTCTCCGGCGTTCCCGCGCCGGTCGGGGTCACCCCGCTGCTGCTGCTCGCGCTGCCGGTGTGGCTGGTCCACCGGGCGGCACGGGACGCGGCGGCCGACGGGGGCGAGGGGGTGCCGCTGGTGTCGATCCGTACGGCGTGGGCCGGCGTCGTCCTCGGGTACCTCGGGGTCGGCTTTGCGGCCGCCGTGTACTCGGCCGGGGGCGAGCTGCAACCGTCCTGGCTGTGGACGGTGCTGCGGGTGCCCGTGGTCACGATGGCGGCGGCGGGTGTCGGCGTGTGGACGGCGTGCGAGCGGCGGCCCGAGGTCGTGGACGGCCTGCTGCTCGTGCTCCCGGAACGCGTACGGAGGCTGGTGCCGGACGTGGAGGGACGGGCCCGCGTCGGTACGGCGGCACGGGCGGCCGGGGCGGGTGTCGCGGCGCTCGCCGGCGGCGGGGCGCTGCTCGTGGGCGGGGCACTGGTGTGGCACGGCGGTGCGGTGCGGGGGTCCTTCCTGGAGCTGACGCAGGGCTTGTCGGGACGGCTCGCGGTGCTGCTGCTGTGCGCGGCGCTCGTGCCGAACGCGGCCGTGTGGGCGGCGGCGTACGCGCTCGGGCCGGGGTTCGTGCTCGGGTCGGGGCATGTCGTGGGGCCGCTGTCCTCGACGCCGGCGCCGTTGCTGCCGCCGTTCCCGCTGCTGGAGGCGGTGCCGGAGACGGCCGTCGCCGGGCCGCTGCGCTGGGGCGTGGCCGTGGTGCCGATCGCGGCGGGTCTGGTGGTCGGGTGGTTCGCGGCGGGTTGGGGGGACGGGTTCCGTGAGCGGTCCGCCGACCCGGACACGTCCGCGACGCTTCGGATCCGGGCGGGGCAGGGGCCGGCGACGGGCCGGGCACGGGACGGACAGGGGGCGGGCGCGGGCCGGTCGCGGGCCGGGCAGGGGTCTTCGACAGGCCGGTTGTGGACCGGGCAGGGTTCCTCGACAGGCCGGTTCCGGGACAAGGAGGAGTCCTCGGCCGGCCGGTCCGAGCGCGGGCCGACGCCCGTGGTGACCTGGTCACCCGGACTCACCGCCGTCACGGCCTTGCTGGCGGCCGGGTTCTGCGCCCTCGCGGTCGCCGTGCTGGCCACGCTGTCGGGCGGGCCGCTGGGCGTGGGGGCGCTGGCGAGGTTCGGGCCGGTGTGGTGGCAGGCCGGGGCGGCGACGCTGGGGTGGGCCGCGCTGGTGGCGGTTCCGGTGGCGGTGCTGGTGCGCGGCTGGCGGTGCTGGATGGGACGGCACCATGCGGGGCCGGTGAGCGACACCCAGGGCGCACGGATCGGCAGGCCTCGGGTGGGAGCGCCGGCGGAGGGCGGCCCGGCCGGGAAGGAGCGCTCGCTGCGGGATCGGTTGCCGTTGGTCGGCGGGCGGTTGTCGGGGGCGGGGGAGTCGGGCGGGGTGGGTGGATCGGGTGGATCGGGCGTGGGTGGGGCGGGTGGATCGGCCGTGGGTGGGGCGGGTGGATCGGGTAGATCGGCCGGGGGCCGGGCGAGCGGATCTGCCGGGGCCGGGGCGAGCGGATCGGCGAGGGCCGGATCGGGTGAGGACGGGTCGGCGGACTCGAGGACGAGGCCCCCGGCGAATGGCCGCAAGACGCCGTTCAAGGCGTCGGTGCCGGCGTCGGCGCCCACGCGGGACCGGACCGGTGCCGACCGGACCGACGAGAAGGGCGCTCAGGCCGCGGCGTACGGCGAGGACGCCAGGTACGAGGCCCTCACCCAGGACATCCCGTACGCGACGTACGACCACGACACGACCTTCGAGCCGGACGACTTCCGGCCAAGCGGACCGCTGTCGGTGCCCCCGCCCCCGCCCCCGGAGCCGCTGGACGAACCCGACGCCCCGACCGCGCAGAAGCCACCGACTGCCCCAGCCCAGGAAAAGGCATCGGCCGAGGAGAAGAATCCGGCCGCGGAGAATCCGGCCGCGGAGAACCCGCCCGCCGAGAAGCCGCCCGCCGAGAAGCCGCTCACCGAGGAGCTGCCCGCCGAGAAGCCCTCGGAACCAGCCCCCCAAGAGTCCCCGGATTCAAGTCCGAACGCCCCGTAGAGCCGCCCCGCCCGACCGGGGCGGCGTCAGCTCTCCGCGCCCAGAATCCCCCGCAGTTCCTTCGGCAGATGCTCGTTGCACGACTGCTTCGCCTGATTCGTCAGCGCGTCGTCGCGGCAGGTGTAGTAGTCGCTGTAGACGACCTGCGCGGCGAACCCGGCCGCGACCACCGCGATGGCGAGGGACGCCGTGACCAGCCCGCTCACCGCCGCCGTCGTCTGCGGGCGGCCGTTGTTCTGCGGCGCAGGGTTGTCCGGGTCCGGCGTGCGGGGCTTGGCTCGGAGACTGCTGATGCCCCAGTACAGGGCGAGCGCGCCCAGCAGCAGGGCCATGTACGGCCAGCTGAACAGGGCGAAGAAGAAGGCCCACATGCCGGACAGCAGGGCGTAACGAGCCCGGCGCTGGGTCGGGTCGGTCGGGTCCCAGCGCATGCCGCCGCCCGGCCCGCCGTTCCCCCCGGGGCCGTCCTGGCCGCCCCGGGGGTTCTCGCCGAACCCGCCGGAGGAGCGGCCCGGCTGGCGGTCGCTCCACTGGTTGCCCCACGGAGAGTCGCCGTTGCCCTGGTCGGAGCCCTGCGAGTCGTCGTCGCCCGACGGGCGGCGCGGCTGCCACGGGCGGTCGGGCGTGCCCTCCGGCGGCGGGGCGAAGGGGTTGTCGTCCTGCCCCTGGCCGCCGCTGCCCTGCCCGCCGCCGTTCTGCCCGCCCGAGGGGGCGTCGGGCGGTGAGGCGGGGCGCTCCCGCAGCAGCACGCCGCTGTGCTCCCCTCCCTGCACGGAATGCGGGGGGAGTGTGAGGAGTCGCAAGCTGCGGTCCGGCATCAAGTGAGCGTCTTCCCCTTGGTGAACGACTGATCCGACATGAGCTGTCATTTCCTGAACGCACAGCACCACGACCGCGTTCCCGGCCCAGCTCCCCCCAGACGCTACCTTCCGGCCACGCCCCCGTCCCGTGGGGGCTCTCGGGAGTGCCGGTATCGTTGCTGACGGTCGCCCGCTTCGTAGACTTCCCCGTATCCCGGGGCGTGATGCAATCGTACGAATATACAAAGCGTCGGCCGCATGAAGAACGCACCCCCGAGAAAGGGCCCCATCGTGGCCGCCAAGCCCGTGGCCAAGCGCCTCGTCGTGCTGGTCTCCGGATCCGGCACCAACCTTCAGGCGCTCCTCGACGAGATCGCCGCCGTCGGTCCCGAGGCGTACGGCGCCGAGATCGTGGCCGTGGGGGCCGACCGCGAGAACATCGAGGGGCTGGCGCGGGCCGAGCGCGCGGGGCTGCCGACCTTCGTGTGCAAGGTCAAGGACCATGCCGGGCGTGAGGAGTGGGACGCCGCCCTCGCCGACGCCGTCTCCGCCCACGAGCCCGACCTCGTGATCTCCGCCGGGTTCATGAAGATCGTGGGCAAGGAGTTCCTCGCCCGCTTCGGCGGCCGGTTCGTCAACACCCACCCGGCCCTGCTCCCCAGTTTTCCCGGCGCCCACGGCGTCCGTGACGCCCTCGCGTACGGCGCCAAGGTCACCGGCTGCACCGTCCACTTCGTCGACGACGGCGTCGACACCGGGCCGATCATCGCTCAGGGCGTGGTCGAGGTCCGCAACGAGGACGACGAGAGCGCTCTGCACGAGCGCATCAAGGAAGTCGAGCGAAGGCTGCTCGTCGAGGTCGTGGGGCGGATCGCCCGCAACGGCCACCGCATTGAGGGACGAAAGGTAGTTATCCAGTGACCGCCGAGAGCAACAAGCGGGCCATTCGACGGGCGCTCGTCAGCGTCTACGACAAGACCGGTCTCGAAGACCTCGCGCGCGGCCTGCACGAGGCGGGCGTCGAGCTCGTCTCCACCGGCTCCACGGCCGCGAAGATCGCCGCGGCCGGCGTCCCGGTGACCAAGGTCGAGGAGCTCACCGGCTTCCCCGAGTGCCTGGACGGCCGCGTCAAGACGCTGCACCCGCGCGTGCACGCCGGCATCCTCGCCGACCTGCGCCTGGAGGACCACCAGCGGCAGCTGGCCGAGCTGGGCGTCGAGCCGTTCGACCTGGTCGTCGTGAACCTCTACCCGTTCCGCGAGACCGTCGCCTCCGGCGCCACCCCCGACGAGTGCGTCGAGCAGATCGACATCGGCGGCCCGTCGATGGTGCGCGCCGCCGCCAAGAACCACCCGTCGGTGGCGGTCGTCACCAGCCCCGCCCGCTACGCCGACGTCCTCGGCGCGGTCCGCGACGGCGGCTTCGACCTCACCACCCGCAAGCGGCTCGCGGCCGAGGCCTTCCAGCACACGGCGGCGTACGACGTCGCGGTGGCGAGCTGGTTCGCCTCCTCCTACGCCCCCGTCGACGAGTCGCAGTTCCCCGATTTCCTCGGCGCCACCTGGGAGCGCGAGAACACCCTGCGCTACGGCGAGAACCCGCACCAGCCCGCCGCCCTGTACGTGGACGGCAGCGGGAGCGGTCTCGCGCAGGCCGAGCAGCTGCACGGCAAGGAGATGTCGTACAACAACTACACGGACACGGACGCCGCTCGCCGTGCCGCGTACGACCACGCCGAGCCGGCCGTCGCGATCATCAAGCACGCGAACCCCTGCGGCATCGCGACCGGCGCGGACGTCGCCGAGGCGCACCGCAAGGCGCACGCCTGTGACCCGCTGTCGGCGTTCGGCGGCGTGATCGCCGTCAACCGCCCGGTCAGCAAGGAGATGGCGGAGCAGGTCGCCGAGATCTTCACCGAGGTCATCGTCGCGCCGGGCTACGAGGACGGCGCCCTCGAAGCCCTCGCCAAGAAGAAGAACATCCGCGTGCTGCGCTGCCCCGAGGGCCCGGGCAACCCCGTCGAGATCAAGCCCATCGACGGTGGCGCCCTCCTTCAGGTCACCGACCGCCTCCAGGCCGACGGCGACGACCCGGCGAACTGGACCCTGGCTACCGGCGAGGCCCTGTCCGCCGATGAGCTGGCCGAACTCGCCTTCGCCTGGAAGGCGTGCCGGGCCGTGAAGTCCAACGCGATCCTCCTCGCCAAGGACGGCGCCTCGGTCGGCGTCGGAATGGGCCAGGTCAACCGCGTCGACTCCGCGAAGCTGGCGGTCGAGCGGGCCGGCGCCGAGCGCGCGCAGGGTTCCTACGCCGCCTCCGACGCCTTCTTCCCCTTCCCCGACGGTCTGGAGATCCTCACCGCGGCCGGCGTGAAGGCCGTGGTCCAGCCCGGCGGTTCGGTCCGCGACGAGCTGGTGGTCGAGGCCGCGAAGAAGGCGGGCGTCACGATGTACTTCACCGGGACGCGGCACTTCTTCCACTGAGCGGTACCGGTTCCGGGGGCCCGTCGTTCGATGAACGGCGGGCCCGCCTCATGTCGAACTGCGCAGCGCCGCCCAGGTGTTGGGGCCGACCTCGCCGTCCACCTCCAGGCCCTTGGCGCCCTGGAACTGCTTCACGGCGGCCAGCGTGGCGCTGCCGAACTCGCCGTCGACGCCCGACGAACCGACGCTGTAGCCGCGCTTGGTGAGCATGCACTGCACCTGGACCACACGCTGGCCGCGGTTGCCGCGGACGGTCAGCTCGGTGCCGGAGTAGTACGTGCACTGGGAGATCCAGGGCGGGGTGGCGGGCGTGGTGGGCGCCGTCGGGGTGGGAGTGGCGGCCGGGGTACTCCCGCCGCCTCCGCCGTTGCCGGACGTGGCCGAGGGCTTGTCGCCGGGGGTCGGCCGGGTCCCGCCCTCGCCCGCGGCGGCTGTCGCACTCGCGCTCTCGGAGGCACCGGTCTCCGACTCCCGCGGCTCGGCCTTCTCCGACTCCTTCTTCTTGCCGGAGGGCGAGGCTGACTCGCCGGGCGGCGCCAACGCCTGCGCGCCGCCGGGGGCCGCGCTGTCGGTTGCCGTGGGCGCGGCCGAGGCCGTCTCGTCCATGGGCGGCCGGGTGAGCAGGAAGGCGCCGGCGGCAACCGCGCACACGGCGAGACTCGCGGCGACGGCGAGAAGAACCTTGCGCTTGCGGCGCGGACCGCCGCCTTCGGGGGCCCGGTTCTGTTCGGGTGTGGGGTGCTGCCAGGCCGGCGTGGGCGCTGTGTGTGCCGCGGGCACCGTGTGGGGCGTGTGTGCCGTGGGCGGTGTGGGCTGCCCGAGGACCGGCTCCGTCCCGGAGGCGGAGCCGGGGAACATCGGCGGCGCCACCGGCGTGCGCAACTGCACGGTCTCCTCGACGGCGACCCGCTCCAGCACCTCGCATGCCTGCTGCCGGGCGAGCAGCCGGTCGCGCAGCGGTTCGTGCCAGGCGGGCGGGGTGCCGTGCTTGTGCCCGGCGGCCGTGGCGGCCTCGATGAGCTGTCGCGGGAGGGGGCGAGCGGCGGGGTCCTTGGCGAGGCAGGCGGCCATCAGGGCGGCCAACGCCGGGTCCACGGCCGAGAGTTCGGCCATGATGTCCTGCTTGGGCTCCTCGAACGCCACCCGGTGCATCACGTCGACGCCGGTGCCGTCGCCGAACGGGGCGTGCCCGGTGGCGGCGTAGATCAGGCTCCCCGCCAGCGAGAAGACGTCCGAGGCGGTGTCGCAGTGGCCCTCGCGCAGATACTCCGGCGCCATGAAGGCGGGCGTGCCGACGCGGCTCCCGGTCGAGGTGATGGCGCTGCCGTCGGCGGCCTGGGCGATGCCGAAGTCGATGACGTAGACGCCCTGGAGGGACAGGACCACGTTGGAAGGCTTGAGGTCGCGGTGCACGACGTCGGCGGCGGCCAGTGCCGCCAGGGCCTGCCCGAGCTCCGCGATCAGCCGCCACACCCCGGCACGCTCCAGCCGGCCGCACTCGCGGACCGCCTCGGCGAGGTTCAGGCCGGGCAGGTACTGCGTCCCCATCCACAGCAGCGAGTCGTCGAACCCGGTGCCGAGGAGCTGCGGCGTACGCGGGGTGTGCACCCGGGAGTGCACGGCCGCCTCCCGCTCGAAGCGCCGCCGGAACCGGGCGTCCTCGGCGTACTCGGGACGGATCACCTTCACGGCCGCGAGCCCGGCGGAACTGTCACCGGGCCGCGCGAGATAGACGTGCCCCATCCCTCCGCTGCCGAGCAGCCCGAGCGGTATGTACGGCCCGATACGGCTGGGATCCGACGACCGCAAGGGCGTGGCACCGGCCTGCGCCAGGGAGGCGTCGGCGGATGCTGGAGAGTATGGCGGCGTGGGCCGCTGCTCCGACATGGAACCCCCGATGTCACAACACGCGGGGTTGTTCACCCCAGTTGACGAGAGGCTATCGCGGGCTCGTACGTCACGTGCGAGTAGCGGGCCACCCCCTGTTCCGGGTGCGGCCCGCCACACGTGCGGTTCAGCAGTGGTCCACCCATCGGTGCGAGGCGAACCGTCCGAAGACATTCACGGTCGTGTCAGGTTCGACGCACACCGGCGGGCCTGCGAAGTCCCGCTGCCGGTGGACGGCGACCGCAGTGAGTCCCGCGTTCCGGACGGACCTCACGGCCGTGTCCGCGAGCCAGGCACAGCGCGGCCCGTCGTTCCAGTCGGCGTCGTCCTCGTTCCAGGTGCAGCGGTTGCCACCGCCGTCGGACCCGCTGTGGACGCAGACGGACCCCGCCGGGCAGCTCGCCGCCCGGGAGGCGGGTGTCGCCGGCACTGTGACGGCTGACAGTGCAGCGACCGCGACGCCGATCAGCATGACTCGGATGCCTGCCACGTCAGCAGCTCGACACCCACTTGTGGGAGCGCAGCTTGTACGTGCCCGCCAAGTTGCCCTTCTTGCCCTTCGTGGTGCAGCCCTTGCGGGTCTCGTAGTTGGCCCCGCTGTAGTAGACGACGGCCATCCCGCTGGTGCCGTTGTTGAAGACGGACCGCACGTTCTTGTCCGCGGACCACGAGCACCGGATGGCACCGTTGCGCCAGTCGTTGTCGTTTCCGTCCCAGTTGCACCGGTCCCCGGTGCCGTCGTCGCCCGAGTAGAAGCAGATGTCCCCCGAGGGGCAGCTGTAGGCGCGGGGTTCGGCCGCCTGCACCGGTGCGGTGGTGACGCCGAGGCCCAGCCCCGCGAGGAGCGTCACTCCCGTGACGAGGCCGGCCTTGGTACGCGGTGCTCGTACTCGCTTCATGGATCTACCTCCTGGTCGATGTCCTCGACATCACCCTGGATCGAGGCCGTGACCAGCGGTACCTCAAACATTTCAGGGTCGGGCTCCCGAACGGCCGGGCTCCCGAACCCCGAAAGGCCCGGGCACCGGTGTTCCCACCCGTGCCCGGGCCCTCTTCGTGAGGCTTCTCTACGCGGTCTCGTACTGCCCGACCTCCAGGAAGTACCGCAGCTCCTCCGGCGTTCCGTCGATGGCCTCTTCCGCCGCCGCCCGGAGCGCGTCGCTGATCGTCGGGTCGGCCAGGATGCGGGCGACGCGGACGCGGTCGTCCTCGGCCCGGGCCAGGCGGTAACCGGTCTCCAGGAACGCGCGCAGGGCCTCGGGGGTGTTGGTGTCGAGGGCCCTGTTGGCCTCCCTGATGACCGCCTTGTCGGTCTTCGGGTCGGCCGTGCCGAGGATGCGGGCGATCGCGACCCGGTCGTCCTCGGCCTGGGCGAGCCGGCGGCCCGTCTCCAGGAAGTACCGCTGGTCCTCGATGGTGCCGTCCATGGCCTTCTGCGCCGCGGCGTAGACGGCCCTGCCCGTGTTCGGGTCGCCGATGATGCGCGCGATCGCGACTCGGACGTCGTCGTCGGACATGTCGTCGACGCCGGAGCCGGCCGCGGCGGCCGTCGCCACGGCGGTGGCGGGCGACGGCGCCGAGCCGGCGGCGAAGGCCGGGGTGGCCAGCAGGAGGGCCGGGGTCAGGGCGGTGGCCACGAGGGTCAGGGCGGCACGGGTGGGTCTCACGTGGGAGCCTTCCTTGTCTGCGGCATGCGCGGCGATCCGCTGCATGTGCGGGTGCGTGTATCTTCCCTCCGATCCCGGCCGAGATCACTGCAATAAACAAGCACCCTTCAACCACCCGCGGTTGCCCGCACCTAGCAGTTCTTGCTGACGACGTCCTTCCATGTCTGGCCCGTGCCCGAGTACTTCGTGCCGTTGAAGTGCACGGCCTCACGGTCGGCCTCGGTCGGGACGCCGTTCGCCTTGTAGCGCTGCTCGTAGTGCAGGTGCGCCCAGCCGCCGCTGTTGGCGCCCGTCGCGCCGATGTGGCCGATCCTGGTCCCCGCGACGACGTTGTCGCCCTCCTGGACGTACTTGTCGTGGCTGTCCCTGAGGTGGTAGTACGCCGTGTACCAGCCGCTGCCGTGGTTGATGACGATGACGTTGCCGGCACCGCGGTCCCAGAAGGTACGGGCCACTTTGCCCTTGTACCCGGCGAGCACGTTCTTGCCGGACGATCCCGTGTTCCCCTTCACCACGATGTCCAGCGCCGGGTTGTGGCCGCTGTCGTAGGTGTCGAGCCGCCAGTGCGTGCCGCAGGCGAACGGCATCTGGAACTTGGGCTTGGCGGCCGCCGGGACCTCGTCGGCCACGGCGGTGGACTCCACGCCGAAGGAGAGGGCGAGCGCGCCGGCCGCGAGGGCGACGGCCGCCCCGCGACGTCGGGCCGGGTCCGTGGTCTTCATCTGCATCTCCCCGTTGTCGTTCGTGTTCTTCTGCCGCATCTCGTTGCGGACTCACCAACCATCCGGTGCCGGTCGCGACGGGGGAACCTCGAAAGTTGTAGGGGCGACCGGAACCACGGCCGTCGGTTCAGCAGGAGCGCACCCATTCATGGGAGCGGATCACCAGGCCGCCGGGATCGGGGAAGTTGACCTTCTGGAGTTCCTGGACGCAGCCGAACGGCGTCTTGCGGCCGGCCTCGCGGAAGAGCCTCACGTCGTGGTGCGGATCCCCGACGTAGCCGTTGTTGAAGGCCGACCTGGGCCGGGTGGTCTTCGCCCAGTCGCAGGTCACGATGCCGCCGACCCAGTCGTCGTCGTACTCGTACCAGGCGCACATCTCGCCCTGTCCGTCCGGCTTCGTGAAGAAGCAGACATCGCCCCGGTCGCAGCGTGCGTACCCCTGCGGCGCGGGCTCGCGCAGGGCGAGGAGGCCGGCCGTGGCCAGCGACACCGCCGCCACCGCCAGAAGCGACCAGAGGACGGCCGGATGGGGGCCGCGTCTCGGCTTGAGCCGGGGCAGCCGCGGAGAGCGTGCCGCGCCGGCCGCGGCCTCGACCCGGCGCAGCAGGCTCTGCGCGGAGTGCGGCGCCCGGTCGGCGTGGGTGGGCGCCAGGCAGTCGGTGACGATCTGCCGCCATACGTCGGGGAGTTCGGGCGACAGACGCAGCTCGTCCCGGCCCTTCGCGTAACGCTGGACGGCTTCCCGGCGGGCCGTGGGGTTCGCCCCGGGGAACGGCGGGCTGCCGGTCAGCACCACGTGCGCGAGAATGCCGAAGGCCCAGATGTCGGCGGTGGGGCGGGTCTGGTGGCCGCGCTCGCCGACCTCGGCCCACAGGAGTTCGGGCGGGCTGTAGTCGGAGGTCGCGAACGCGGGGGAGTAGGCGTGGGTGCCGTCCAGCTCGGCGGCCAGGTTGAAGTCCGCGAGCCGGACCGAACCGTCCGCCATCAGCAGCACGTTGGCCGGCTTGAGATCCCCGTGCACCCAGCCCGCGTGGTGCAGATGGGCGACCCCCTCGCAGATCTGGGCGACCAGGGACGGCCCGCCCGGGACGGCCACCGCATGGTCGGCCGCCGCGCCGCGCCGGGCCGACAGCCGGTCGAGCAACTGGTCGAGGGAGCCCTCGGCGCGTTCCAGTACCAGGACCGTGGCGCCGTCGAGGCCCGGACGCCCGGCATCGTCGACCGTGAGCGCCTCGTACATCCTGATCAGGCGCGGACGCCGAAGTCGGCGCAGCAACTCCGTCTCCCGCTCCGCGAGTTCACGCAGATGACGCAGTTGGCGTGGGGTCTGTGTGCCGGTCGGCAGGAACTTCAGCGCTGCCTCGGCCGGGAGTCCCTCGGCGGGCTCGGCGCGCCGGGCGGCGTAGACGCTCCCGAAGGCACCGGACGCGATGGGCTCCACGACCTCCCACACACCGACGCGATAGCCCCGCGGTACCCGCACGGCATACGACGACTCGGCGCTCATCGGGCGGCCCCGGACTTCCCGGTGATCAGCGTCAGATCGTCCTCCCGTACCAGGTCGAAGCGCAGGGCCAGGGAGACCAGCCGTTCCTTCTTGCCGTTGAGGCGGGGACCGCCGCCCGGCACCGTGTCCGGAGCGGGCTTGAGGCGCAGCTTGACCGCCAGGTAGTCGATGTTCCACGCCACCGAAGCGGGGGAGACCGACGGCCAGAGGGGACGGAGCCGCTCGACGAGTTCCTCGGCAGTGGGCAGCGCGGCGTGCGGCTCACCTCGCAGTCGGGAGGCGCACAGGGCGACCAGGACCTGGAAGTACCGTTTGCCGCGATCGAGGGGGAAGGCGGACGCGGTGGGTGCTCCGTCCCTGGGGCCGGGCCGGTCCAGATAGTCGTGGCGCGGAGCCCAGACGTCGAAGCTCAGCAGGTCGCTTCCGGCCGGCAGGACCACGCGCGAGAACTCGAAGGGAACGGGCGCGTCGAGCCGGCCCGGCGGCACCTTGATGTGCTCGCCGGCGCCCTCCGGGTTCTCGACGACGTACGTCTGCGCCCCGCTCAGATTGCTGAGCCGCCAGTAGGCGCCCGCGGCGGTGATCTCGCCCGCCTCGCGGGAGACGCCCTCGTGCGGGATGGTCAGGTGCGGGCCACGAGGGCGTGCCGTACGGCCGAAGCGCAGCGCGTCACCGGGGTCGAGGTGAAAGTGATCGTCCGGGCACGCGCTTTCCATGGGCACGACGATGATGCTGTGCATGGCGGCTTCCTCCCCCGATTCGCCCCCTGCGGAATCTGGGGCCAGGGTAGAAAGCGCGGGCGACGAAAGCCCAAGAGCAGGCAAAAATCGGCGTGTTGTCGAGGGGCAACGGCCTCCGGCTCTCCCCCGAGGAAGCCGGAGGCCGCCCGGCCGCGGTCGGCAGGAGCGCGAGCCCGGGATCCTCCCGTGGGGGGACACGACCACCGTGACGCCGGTGTCCGTGCGAGCGGTACCTCGGACCTCTCAGGGTCACTTCTTCCCGGGCGGCGTGTACTCCTTGAGGTAGTGGGCGACGCGGGTGGCGTAGTCGCGGTACTTCGGGGGAACCCCACCCGCGTTGTTCACGACCTTGGTCGACGTGCGGTAGGCGGCCGCCAGCAGCACCTGGCGGTCGCCGGACAGGCCGGTCTTGTGCAGCAGCGGTTCCATGTAGCAGAGATAGCGGCCCACGGCCGGGATGGACTGGGCCGGCGTGAGGGGCGGCCGGGGCGTCGCCTCCGCGGGCACGCCGTCCGAACGGATCCACCAGCGCAGCAGACTCGGCGTCCAGCGGGCGATGCCGTACTCGCCCTCCTTGCCCGCCGACGGGTCGGACAGGTCCGGGTCGAAGTTGCTCTCCGCCTTCAGCAGGGCGGCGATCAACGCGGGCGTGACCTGCGGCCGGACGCAGTCGTGGGCCGAGTCGACGATGAGACGCCGGTAGGACACCGGGATGCCCTTGTCGGTACGGAGCTCGGCGGCGCCGTACGTGGCGGCCGTGACCTTCGTGTTCTCGCCGCCCGGCGCCCCGCCGTTGCCGCCGCCGTCCGCCCAGCTGCTGATGCCGTACCCGAGGGCGGACACCGCGATCACGGCGCTCGCGGCGGCCAGCGCCGACGTACGGCGGGAGCGGCGGCGCGACAGGAGGGCCCGGGGCAGGCGTGGCGAACGGCCCGTGCCGGCGGCGGCCTCGACGCGGCGCAGCAGGTCCTGGGTGCCGACGCGGTCCTCGTGCGTACGGGTCAGACAGTCACGGACGATCTCCCGCCACGCGTCCGGCAGTTCGGGGGACAGCCGCAGGTCGTCGGTGCCGCGCGCATAGGCGGCGGCCGCGTCGCGGCGGGCCGTCGGGGTGCCGCCGGGCAGCGGGAAGGAGCCGGTCAGCAGCAGATGCGCGAGGACCCCGAAGGCCCAGACGTCCGCCGACGGGCGGATACGGCGGCCCCGCTCCCCGATCTCCGACCACAGCAGCTCCGGCGGGGTGTAGTCGGGAGTGGAGAACGCGGGCGTGTACGCGTGCGTGCCCTCCAGCTCCGCCGCCATGTTGAAGTCAGCGAGCCGGGCCGAACCGTCCGCCATCAGCAGCACGTTGGCCGGTTTGAGGTCCCCGTGCACCCAGCCCGCGTGGTGCAGCTGCGCCAGTCCCTCGCAGATCTGCGCGAGCAGGGCGGGACCGGCGGCGGGGCGCGGGTCCGCCGCCAGCAGCGTGGACAGGGAGCCCTGCGCCTTCTCCAGTACGAGGACGGTGGCGCCGTCGAGCGGAGGGTGGGCCGGGTCGTCGACGACGAGGGTGTCGTACATCCGGATCAGCCGCGGCTGCTTCAGCCGGCGGTGCAACTCGACCTCGCGCTCGACGAGTTCGCGCAGGTGGGTGAGCTGGCGGGGCGTTCCGGTGCCGGTGGGCAGGAACTTCAGGGCCGCGGTCCTCGGCAGGTCCTCGGCGTCCCCGGTGCGTCTGGCCTCGTACACGCTCCCGAACGCGCCCGTGGCGATCGGCTCCCGCACCTCCCACTCGCCCACCCGGTACCCCCTGGGCACCGGCACGGCGTAGGGCTCGGTCACCGGGCGACCCGGCCGGCCGCGGTCTCCCGGAGCACGACCAGGTCGTCCTCCCGTACGAGATCGAACCGGAGCGCCAGCGACACCAGTGACTCCTTCTTGCCGTTCAGACGCGGGCCGGTGTCCGCAGTCTCCGGGCCGGGCTTGAGCCGCAGCTTCACGGCGAGGTAGTCGATGTTCCACTGCACCGAGGTGCGCGATGCCGCGGGCCAGTTGGGGCGCAGCCGGTCCACGACCTGGTCGACGGTGGGCAGCGCGGCGTGCGGTTCACCGCGCAGGCGCGGTTCGCACAGGGCGGCGAGGACGGCGAAGTACCGCTTCGTACGGTCCACCGAGAAGGCCGGGGCGGTGGTCGCCCCGTCCGGGCTGCCCTCGGAACTGAGGTAGTCGTGGCGCGGCGCCCACACCTCGATCGCCAGCAGGTCGCCGGCCGCGGGCAGCACGATCCGCGAGAACTCGAACGGGATCGGCGCGTCCAGCCGCCCCGGCCCCACCTTGATGTGCTCGCCCGCGCCTTCCGGGTTCTCGACGACGTACGTCTGCTCCCGGCTGAGGTTGCTCAGTATCCAGAAGGCGCCCTGCGCGGTGATCTCACCGGCCCTGCGGGACACCCCGTCGTGCGGGATGGTGAGGTCGTTGTCGGAAACGGATCGCCCGAAGCCCAGCCGTTCGCCGGGCGCCAGCCGGTGCTGGCCGCGTCGGTTCTCGTCCTCCGTGGTCGGCGGAGGTACCACGATGATGCTGTACAAGGTGCGTCTCCCCGTGCCTGACGGCTACCCACGTCAGAGTAGGACGACGCAGCCGGGCCGTGCCCCCCTCGAACAGGTGAGACACGGCCCTCGGCTGTTATTGGCGTGAAACTGTGCCCCTGCTACTGCGGTTTCCGTGAAGGTCCGGTGTGCGTCAGTAGCGCGGGCGGTTGAACCAGGCGGACGCGGCGCCGTTCACCATCGAGGCCAGGATGATGCCGGCGATGGCGAGGGAGATCAGACCGCCGAAGGTGGCGGAGCCGTTCGCGCCGTTCACGATGTTGACGATGCCGCCGAGGATCATCAGCGACGCGTACACGATCGTCGTGATGCGGATGCCGCTGCCGCCGTTCTTGAACTTCACGCCCAGGAAGATGGACAGCGCGCCCAGACCCACCAGCAGGGCCGCGACCAGGAAGCCGAGGCCGGCCAGCGTGTCGGTGTCGTCACCCGAGCCGACGCCGTTGGACAGGTCCTGGGCGGCGCCGACCGCGATGCCGGCGATGAGGCCGAACAGCAGCTGGAAACCGGCGAGGATGAAGAGCAGCACGCGGGCCGTCTTCATCAGGCCCGGCATCTGCACGGGCATCATGTTGCCGCCCGGGTAGCCGGGGTACGCCGGCTGGCCCTGCGGGTAGCCGTAGGCGGGCGGCTGCTGCGGAACGCCCTGCGGGTAGCCGTAACCGGGCTGGCCCTGCGGAGGCTGCTGCGGGTAACCGGGCTGGCCCTGGGGAGGCGGGCCGTAGGGGTTGTTCGGGTCGCCGAAACTCATGGCGGTCTTTCCTCCGTTGTCCGAGTGCGGGGACGCGCGGCACGGTGCGGAGGAGATGTGACTGAATGCGGTTCGTCCCCCCGGTACAGCCCGCGGCACTGCAGTCACATCGTTCTTTAGTCTGCTCTTACTTGTCCAGCCGCATTCCCTATGTGTTGTGCAAGTGCAACATCGCTGATCATGGGCGGATACGGCCGTAGATGGGGTGACGGAGGCCACGTGGGACCCGGATTGGAACCGGGAGGGCGTCATCCAGGAAGATGGGAGTCATGACCGCCCAGATTCTCGATGGCAAGGCCACCGCAGCCGCGATCAAGTCGGACCTGACCGCCCGCGTGGCGGCGCTCAAGGAGAAGGGCGTCACGCCCGGACTCGGCACGATCCTCGTCGGGGACGACCCCGGCAGCCAGAAGTACGTCGCCGGCAAGCACCGCGACTGCGCCCAGGTGGGCATCGCCTCCATCCAGCGCGAACTGCCCGCCACGGCGACCCAGGAGGAGATCGAGGCCGTGGTCCGCGAGCTGAACGAGGACCCGGCCTGCACCGGCTACATCGTCCAGCTGCCGCTGCCCAAGGGCATCGACGAGAACCGCATCCTCGAGCTGATGGACCCGGACAAGGACGCCGACGGCCTGCACCCGATGAACCTCGGCCGTCTCGTCCTGAACGAGCCGGCCCCGCTGCCCTGCACCCCCAACGGCGTCCTGACCCTGCTCCGTCAGTACGGCGTGGAGATCAAGGGCGCCGAGGTCGTGGTCGTCGGCCGCGGTGTCACCATCGGCCGCCCGATGCCGCTGCTGCTGACCCGCCGCAGCGAGAACGCGACCGTCACGCAGTGCCACACCGGCACTCGTGACCTGGCCTCGCACCTGCGCCGCGCCGACATCATCGTCGCCGCCGCGGGCTCCGCCCACCTGGTCCGCCCGGAGGACGTCAAGCCCGGCGCGGCCGTCCTCGACGTCGGTGTCTCGCGGGGCGCCGACGGCAAGATCGTGGGCGACGTCCACCCCGGCGTCGCCGAGGTGGCCGGCTTCATCTCCCCGAACCCCGGTGGTGTGGGCCCGATGACCCGGGCGCAGCTGCTGGTCAACGTGGTCGAGGCGGCGGAGCGCAGTGTCGGCTGAGCCGGGCGCCGGAAAGGCGCAGGAGAAGCAGGACGTCGAGGAGACCGGGCCCGTCGAGGACGTCGAGGAGATCGAGGTCCGGGACCCGGTGAGCGCGCCCGACGCGGAGGGCCGGCCCCGCCGGACCACCCGTCGCTTCCCGCTGTTCACCCGTGACACGGCACGCCCCGAGGGCGGCGGGCGCGCGGCGTCCGGCGATCTGCCGGCCCCCGCCCGGCAGTGGCCGATCCTCGTCGTCCTCGGACTCGTCGGGGTCGGCCTGCTGGTCACCGCGCTCGACGAGTTCCGCGTCGGCACGGTGCTGATCGGCTCGGCCCTGCTGGCCGGTGCGGTGATGCGGTGGCTGCTGCCGAGCGTCGGCATGCTCGCCGTACGGTCCCGCTTCACCGACATGGTGACGTACGGGGTGCTGGGCCTCGCGATCGTGCTGCTGGCGCTGATGGCGCAGCCGCATCCGCTGCTGACGGTGCCGTTCCTGAAGGACGCGCTGCACTTCACGGTGGAGAACTAGGAGCGTTCGCCATGACGGCGGTCCGTCCCCTCCCCCGAGGAAGGACGGACCGCCGTCCGCGTCAACCCTCGGGCACGGCGAAGGGGCTGTTCAACGCCTGTCAGTGCGCTGTGGCACGGAAGTGACCGTTCCGCTACGTCGGGCACGTCCGGGGAACCAATGCGCGGTGTCGTGTCGTCACCCGATCGGGCCCGGTTCGGAGGTGAGCGATGGGTGCGTGGCAGCCGCTGCCCGACGATCTGCCGTCGGAGGTGCGGCACTTCGTGGAGCAGTTGCGGCAGCTCAAGGACCGTACGGGCCTGAGCCTGGTCGCGCTGGGCGCGCGCACCGCGTACAGCAAGTCCTCCTGGCAGCGCTACCTCAACGCCACCCAGCCCCCGCCGCGGCAGGCGGTCGTCGCGCTGTGCCGGGTGGCGGGGATCGACAAGGACGAGGCGGAGCGCTTCGGGGTCCGCTGGGAACTGGCCGTGCAGGCGTGGCCCAAGCCGGTCACGGTGCCGGAGAAGCCCGAGGGTGCGGTGCCGGCCGTGGGTGGTGCGGAGATCGAGGGTGAGGAGTACGAGGACGATCCCACCCTGCCCTGGTGGGACGCGCCGCCCAAGACATCGGGTCCGCCGTCGCGCCGGCTGCTGATGGTGGCCTTCGTGCTCGCCGTGCTGCTGGTGCTGGGGGTCGTGATCGGGGCCGTCGCGCTGGGGTGAGCCCGCTGGGGCGGCCGGGTCCGACTTGCCCGAATGTCAGACATGTTGCGCGAGTGATCGTTTATGTGCCTTCTGTGTGTCGATGTGTTGACAAGTTCGCGGATTTGCAAGGAATTCGGTCAGCGAGCGGGCTAGCGTGGTCGATCGGGACGTCCGGGGCGTCCCGATTGTCTGTAAGGGCTTACTGCCAGGGTTGTGTCCGTCGGCAAGGGAAGCCGGTGGAACACTGGACGCTGTCCTACGGGCGTGCGACGGTGCATGCCCACAGTCCCGATGCTCCCGTGCGCCCCCACCCCGGGAACTGAGATCCTTACTGGGCGCATCCCTTTGGGTAGCCACATCGGGGACTCGGCAGAGGGCACCACGCGCGGGGGATCGCGTGAAACACCAGCACGAACCGGGGGGAAGAGGGGGGAAGCAATGCCTCGTTGGAGGGCCTTGCCGGATGAACTGGATCCGCAGGTCAGGGAGTTCGCGAGCCAGTTGCGTCGGCTCGTGGACCGCAGTGGTCTGAGCATCGCGGCGCTGGCCGACCGCACGGGATACAGCAAGACGTCCTGGGAGCGGTATCTGAACGGGCGGCTGCTCGCGCCCAAGGGCGCGATCGTGGCGCTCGCCGAGGTCACGGGTACGAATCCGGTTCATCTGACGACCATGTGGGAGCTCGCCGAGCGTGCGTGGAGCCGTTCGGAGATGCGTCACGACATGACCATGGAGGCCATCCGGATCTCGCAGGCCCGCGCGGCCCTGAGCGAGTTCGGGGCGCCCCCGGCGAACGCCAAGGGCGGCGCGAAGGCGGGCAAGGGCGCGCACCGCGGCGGCAGCGCCACGACCGCGCCCAAGCCCGGGGTGGCCGGCCCGGCCGGTGTGGCACCGACCGTGCCGCCGTCCGTGCCGGTGCAGCCCACGGCGCCCGAGACCCGCGACTCCTCGGTCCGGGACGCCCCCGTACGGGGTGCCGGCGGGGGTGACGCCCGGGACGCCGGGTCCTCCGGCGCCAACTCGTGGGGCCTCGCGGGGTACCGGGGTCCGTCGCCGACGGGCAGCGGCCGTGCCGCTGGAGCGACCGGTGCGTCCGGCGCCTCCGGTGTGTCCGGGCCGTCCGCCGCGGAGTCGGGGGCCGCGTGGACGCCGGGGACGCCGAGTCCGTACGGCGAGCCGCCGCAGGGGCCGCGTCCGGGGGCCGGGTCCTCCGGCGGGGGCGGCGGGAAGCGCCGGCTGACGATGTTCCTCGCGGGGGTCGTCGGGGTCCTCGTCGTGATCGCCGCGGTGTTCTACTTCACCGACGGCGGCAGTGGCAAGAAGGACGACGAGGCGGCCAAGTCGCCCTCGCCGACCGCCTCGGCCGACACCGACCTGCCGCCCGGCGTGAAGTGCAGCGGCGCCACCTGCACCGGCAAGGACGCGGAGGCCATGGGGTGCAGCGGTGACCTCGTGACGACCGCCGCGACCGCGACCGTCGGCACGGCCGTGGTCGAGGTGCGCTACAGCAAGACGTGCGGCGCGGCGTGGGGACGTGTCACGCAGGCCGCGCAGGGCGACGAGGTGGCCGTGACGGCGGGCAAGGCGAAGGAGACCGGTTCGATCACGGTCGCCGGCGACACGATCGCGTACACGCCGATGGTGGCCGTGAAGGACGCGGGCGAGGCGATCGCCTGCGCGACGCTGGCGGTGGGTCCGGAGGGCTGCACGCAGTAGCGGGGCGCCGCCGGGCCGAGGCCGATGGTGAGGTGACCGAAGGGGCGCGGCCCCTTCGGTCACCGTTCGCGTTTCAGGGGTCGCCCACGCCGTCTGCGAGCCCTCGACGTCCGATCGCCGCAGCTCGCCCGCGCGGGCGAAAAGAATTCCGGTGGGGCAGGAATGCCGCCGCGCAAAGTGGGCACGCGCACCGTACCCCCACGGGAGTCCGGCATCGGTACCCCCACAGGCGGCCGCCCGGGTTTCCCTCTCCCGAACCGGGCGGCCGCTCCCTTTTGTGCACCCTCTGTCGTCCTGTGGGGTGGGCCACACGGACCCGGCCGTGCGGGATCCCGGATGCGCGATAGCCTGACCGGTGGATCTCTCGACGCCAAGAGATCGATCATCTCTAGGTCGACAGGGCCTAGGTCCCGCACCCCGGGGGCAGAGACGCCCCACCGCCAGCTGTCATACGGAGAACGCCATGACCCGCACTCCCGTGAACGTCACCGTCACCGGCGCGGCCGGCCAGATCGGCTACGCCCTGCTCTTCCGCATCGCCTCCGGCCAGCTCCTCGGCGCGGACGTGCCGGTCAGGCTGCGACTTCTCGAGATCACGCCGGCGCTCAAGGCGGCCGAGGGCACGGCCATGGAGCTCGACGACTGCGCGTTCCCGCTCCTTCAGGGCATCGACATCAGCGACGACCCGAACGTCGCCTTCGACGGCGCCAACGTCGCCCTCCTCGTCGGCGCCCGCCCCCGCACCAAGGGCATGGAGCGCGGTGACCTGCTGGAGGCCAACGGCGGCATCTTCAAGCCCCAGGGCAAGGCCATCAACGACCACGCCGCGGACGACATCAAGGTCCTCGTCGTCGGCAACCCGGCCAACACCAACGCGCTCATCGCGCAGGCCGCCGCGCCGGACGTACCGGCCGAGCGCTTCACCGCGATGACCCGCCTCGACCACAACCGCGCGCTGACCCAGCTCGCGAAGAAGACGGGCTCGACGGTCGCCGACATCAAGCGCCTGACGATCTGGGGCAACCACTCCGCCACCCAGTACCCGGACATCTTCCACGCCTCCATCGCCGGCAAGAACGCCGCCGAGGTCGTGAACGACGAGAAGTGGCTCGCCGAGGACTTCATCCCGACCGTCGCCAAGCGCGGTGCGGCGATCATCGAGGCCCGCGGCGCCTCCTCCGCGGCCTCCGCCGCCAACGCCGCCATCGACCACGTCCACACCTGGGTCAACGGCACCGCCGACGGCGACTGGGTGTCGATGGGCATCCCGTCCGACGGTTCCTACGGCGTGCCGGAGGGCCTCATCTCCTCCTTCCCCGTCACCACCAAGGACGGCCGGTACGAGATCGTCCAGGGCCTGGAGATCAACGAGTTCTCCCGCACCCGCATCGACGCCTCCGTCGCCGAGCTGGCGGAAGAGCGCGAGGCGGTCCGCTCGCTCGGCCTCATCTGAGCCGACCCCAGCGGCACATCGGCCGCGGGCCCCGCACCGGAAGCAACCGGTGCGGGGCCCGCGGGCTTTCTACTCCTGTGCGGGCACGCCCACGTCCGCGAAGATCTCCAGGGCCTGCTGTTGCATGCCGAGGACCAGCAGCGTGCGGGCCTCGCCGAGCCGATGGCCGGTGCGGCGGTGGACGGCGAGCGCCTCGGTGCCGATCTCGACGGCCGTGGCATCCGCCCCTTCCGACCGGGCGGTCGCCGACAGCGCGGTCAGGGCAAGGCCCTCCAGCACGCCGAAGGAGTGGTCGCGGGCCACGGCCAGTGCCTGGTGGGCGAGGGCGCGGGACTCCTCGTAGCGGCCCAGCTGCTGGTGGGTGTGGGACAGCCCCAGCAGGGCGTGGGCCTCGGTGCGACGGTGTTTCGCCTCCCGGGCCAGGGCGAGTGCCTGACCGTGCGTGCGCAGCGATCGGTCGACGTCCGCGAGCCTTCCGTGGGCGGCGGCGACCGTGTTGAGGATGTTCGCCCGGACCCAGTGCCGTCCCGAGGGCTTGACCAGGACGAAGGCGCGCTCGGCCTGGAGCAGTGCCTCGTCGTGGTTGCCGAGCTCGATGTTGATCCTCGCCAGGGCGTCCAGCATCATCGCCCGCTCATTGCTGTAGCCGCGCCTCTCCTCGGCGGCCACCTGGGGACCGAGGACGTCGAGGCCGTCGGTCAGGCGGCCGAGCTCCCAGTACACCGAGCCCAGGATCTGGAGTGCCAGGCTCTCGTCCCACCAGGAGGCCCCCACGTTCCGGCGGATCGCCAGTTCGAGGTGACCGGCGGCCTCGTGCAGGCGGCCCAGATCCCGGCAGGTCGCGCCCAGGATGATCAACCCGAACGTCTCGGCGTAGTCGTACCCGGCCTCACGGTTGATGCGCAGACCGGCCGTGGCGTGCTCGTAGGCGCTGTCGAGCTGGGCCATGCTCCATTCCACGGCGCCCGTGCCGCCGAGCCCCGCCACCTCGCCCGCCGCCCAGCCGATGGACCGGCTGATCTCCAGGACACGCGTGTGATGCGCCATGGCCTGCTTGACGTGGCCCCTGTCCCACCAGATCACTCCCAGGTGGTGGTGCATGGCCGCCTGCCCGGGCAGGTCGTCCTCGGCGACGGCCGCCTCCAGCACCGTCCGGGCGGTGGACTGCCAGGGCGTTCGCGGCAGATGGAGCCAGAAGTAGCCGAACAGCGCCGCCGTCAGGTACCAGGCGACGCGCCGGGGACCGTGGCGGGCCGCACGGTGGATGACGGCGAGCAGGTTCGCCTGCTCGGCCTGGAGCCACTGCGCGGCCTCGGCGGCGGAGGGCATGCCCCGGCGGTCACCGCGTTCGAGGTCGCCGGGCAGTTCAGGGAAGAGGCCGGTCCCCGCCGCGGATCGAGCGGCGTGCAAGTACCAGAGCAGCAGGCGTTCCCACGCGGCCGCCCGGTCCGCCGCCGTGTCCTCCGCCTGCGCGATCTCCTGCGCGTACTCGCGCAGCAGGTCGTGGAACCGGTACCGGCCCACCGTCGCGGGCTCGATCAGATGCGCCGCCGCCAGACTGCCGAGCAGGCGTCGGGCCTGCGTCGGCGAGTCGTCCAGGAGGGCCGCGCCGGCCTCGGCGGTGAACTCCCCCCGGGGAAAGTGCCCGAGCAACCGGAACAGCAGCCGCGCCCGGTCCGACAGCCTCCGGTACGACGCCGCGAATGCCGTACGCAGGGGTGAGCTGCCCTCGTCGTCCGGGGCCAGCGCCTGGAGCCGGCTGCCCTCCGACAGTTCGGCGACCAGGTCGGCCACGCGCAGCCCCGGATCCCCGGCCAGTCGTGCGGCTGCCACCCGCAGGGCCAGCGGCAGGCTGCCGCACAGCCGGATCAACTCGGTGACCACCGCGGGCGGTTCCGCGGCCAGCCGGTCCGGGCCGAGCGCCTCGCTCAGCAGCGCGCGGGCCTCGGCCGGCAGCAGCAGGTCCAGCGCCAGGGCGTGCGCTCCGTCGCGGGCGACCAGGTCGCCGAGCCGGTTGCGGCTGGTCACGACGACACAGCAGGACGAGCTGCCGGGCAGCAGCGGACGTACCTGCTCCGCGGAGGCCGCGTTGTCCAGCAGCACGAGCAGGCGCCGGCCGGCCAGCAGGCTCCGGTAGGCGCGGGCCTGTGCCTCCTCGGTCAGGGGGATCTCCGACACCTCCAGGCCCAGGCTCCGCAACAGCAGTTCCAGGGCCTCGCCCGGCGCGAGGGGCGGACGGTCATGGTCGAAGCCGTGCAGATTGACGTACAGCTGGCCGTCCGGGAAGCGGGCCCGCACCCGGTGGGCCCAGTGCACCGCCAGCGCCGTCTTGCCGATGCCGGCGGCGCCGCCGATCGCGGAGATGACCACGGTGCTGGCCGGCTCCGGGCTGTGCTCCGCCGCTTCTGCCAGGCCCTGCTCGGGCGGCAGCAGGGCGTGCAGCCGGGCGAGTTCGTCCTCGCGGCCCGCGAAACCGGCGGTGTCGTGCGGCAGTTCGGCCGGCACCGCGGGCCGCTTCGGTGCGGGTGCGGCGACCGTGGGGTCGTTGGTGACGATGAGCCGGTGGAGCGCCCGCAGCTCCGGCCCCGGGTCGACGCCCAGGTCCTCGGCGAGGCGTTTGCGGATGCCGTCGTAGTGGAGGAGCGCCTCGGCCTGGAGCCCGGACCGGTAGAGCGCGGTCAGCAGCTGCCCGGCCATCCGTTCGTCCAGTGGACGGTCGGCGGCCAGTTCGCGCAGCCGGGGCAGGATCTCCGCATGGCGTCCCCGGCGCAGCTCCACCTCGTGGCTGTGCAGCAGGGCGACGGCGTGTTCGCTCGCCAGGGTGTCCCGCGTCGCCCGCGCCCATGCCCCGGTCAGCCCGGTCAGTGGTTCGCCGTGCCACATCTCCAGGGCGCGCTCCAGCAGTTCGGCGATCCGTTCGTCGCCGTCGGCCGCCCGCTCGGCTTCCTCGGCGCGGGCCCGGCCGACCAGATCGCGGAACCGGTACAGGTCCACCCGCCCGGGCGGCGTCCGCAGCGTGTAGCCACCCGAGGTGCGCTCCAGCCGTACGCCGCTCGCGGCCGGGTCCGTCGCCTCGCGCAGCGCGGACTTGAGGCGGCCGACATAGCCGTAGAGGACGTTGCGCACCGAGGCCGGCGGTTCCTCGCCCCACACCCGGTCGATGAGCGTCTCGATCGGCACGACGCGGTTGGCCTCCATCAGGAGCACCGCCAGCACACACCGCTGACGGGGCCGGCCGAGGTCGACCTCCGCGCCGTCCGCCCATGCCTGCACCGGCCCCAGCAACCGGATCTCCACCGGCCCGTCCCTCCGTCACCGCCCTGCAGTCCGACCGGCCATGGTCCAGTGCGCGCGACCTGCGCGTACAGGTTTCCTCAACATTCCCTCCTCTCCACCCCGGAAAGCTGACGGCGGCACCCAGGGCGCTGCTGCCCCGCATCGAGCACGCCGTCGCCGGAGCACACCCAGAGCCAAGCCGTGAACCGGAGCCAGTCGTGAACCCTTCCCGTCCCACGACCCCCGACCGACTCACCGTCCCCTCACCTCGCGACCACCACGTCATCACCGCTGGCACAGCCCAAACCCGAGTTTTCGCCAACTCTCCGTCCGCTGACCGAATCACGGCGTCGAGGCGGCTCCGTGTTCGAGCGTCGGGTCTGACCTCACGGTCGTTCGTCCGGGTGAGGGCGTGCCGGGCGCGATGCGTCGTGGTCGGCGAGGGGTGGGACGTGACGGAGGGGTGTGGTGACGGGGCGACCAACCTGGCATTCCGTAACTACCGGCCAGTACCCCCGGTATGGCGCAATCCGCTCGGCGTGAACCTTCGCCCTGCCACCATCGACACCCATCGAAAATCCAGGCGTCAGGACTGCGGCGGGGGACTGGCCATGGGGCTGCTCGGAAATGAGCTGGCGTTCGCACAGACGCTGACTCCCCAGGAGCACGAGGGCGTCATGGCCCTCGGTCATCACAAGCGCTATCCGGCCGATGCCCATCTCCTCACCGAGGGCGACCGGTCCAGTCATGTCGTGATCATCATTCGGGGGTGGGTGACCGTGTCCGTGGCGACGGACCGTGGGGCCACCCGGCTGATACTCGGCCTGCGCGGCCCGGGTGAACTGCTGGGCGAGATGGCCGCGCTGGACCAGCATCCCCGCAGCGCCACCGTGCGCGCGCTGGGCCCCATAGAGGCCCAGGTCATATCCGGGGACGCGTTCCGCCGCTTCCTCGCCCTGCACCCCCGGGTGAGCGGCCTGGTGATACGCCAGCTCACCTTCCGGCTCCGCAGCGCCGACCAGGAGCGGTCCGCGCTCGCCTCGCTCACCGTGCTCCAACGCCTGGCCGGCCGGCTCATCGAACTGTCCGGAGCCGACACCTCCGGCCCCTACGCCCCGTCCGCGGCGGCCCCGTCGAGCGGCACCGCCGTCTCCGGCCCCGTCGTCTCCGGCCCCGTCGTCCAGCTGGCCCAGGACGAACTGGCCGCCACCATCGGGGCCACCCGCGAAGCCGTCGCCAAGGCGCTGCGGCTGCTGCGCACCCAGAACATCGTGCGCACCGGCAACCGGATGGTGGAGATCCTCGACCCCGCGCTGCTCGCCCTGCTCGCGGACGGTCATCAGGAGTAGACCCACGCCCCGCCGTGTGTAAACGGCTACAGACGCATCTCCCTCCGGCACCGACCCTGAGGGGACGGACCCTTCGGCCGACGACCCGTCACGGGCCGTCCGGACGGTCGTCGCCGAGGCTCATCGGCGCCACTCATCAGCACGAACCACCTCTTCGGCAAGCGAACAGATCATGCAGGGGGCACGGGTGAACCACGACGTACCGGAACTCACCGAGGCGCACTACGAGTTGGTGATCAGCGTCGACGCCAGACGTTCCGGCGAGTACGACGACGTCGACAAGCCGCGGATGCGCGCCCGGATCTACCGGGTGCTGGAGACGGCGTTCACCCACGCCAAGGTCGCGCGCGACGCCGTACACCTGGAGGACCGCGGCGACGGCGTGCTGGTGTCGGTCGCCGGGCGGATCGCGGCGAGCCGGCTGCTCGGCCTGTGGCTGGTCGAGGTGCACGAGAAGCTGCGGGACGAGAACCGCGACCTGGCCGTCCCGCTCGGGCTGCGCATCGGCATGCACGTCGGCCCGGTCCGGCACGACACGCGGGGCATCAGCGGCCGTGCCGTCGACCTCGCCTGCCGGCTGGCCGACTCCTCCGTCGCCCGGCAGCTGCTGGACGCCGAGAAGGCGGACCTCGTGCTGGTGACCTCCCAGTCCCTGTACGAGGACGTGGTCAGCGCCGGCGGCAAGTTCATCGAGCCCGCGCACTACGCACCGGCCCGGCTGGCGCTCAAGGAGGGCGAGGTCACCGCCTGGTTCCAGCTGCCCGGACGGCCCGCCCCGGCGATCCCCGAGGCGGCGCCCGCAGCCTCCGGGCCCGACCCGGCCGCCGCGGCCGAGGAGCGCCTCGACGACGACGTCGACGAAGGCGGCGAGGACGAGTTCGAGGCCGCGGACGCCATGGACATGGAGGGCCATCGGCCCGGTCACGTCGGCATTCATCAAAACGTCAGGCGCGACGCCTTCCATAACGAGCACAACGTCTACCACGGCACCGTGCAGATGGGCGGGTCCGGCAACCAGGCCACCGAGAAGGGGAGGGGCTGAGCCGAGTGAGCGACGACGAGCAGGGCGGCGCGGCGGACGACGCCCCGGAGCAGCCCGGCGGGGGCCGTTCGTCCGACGACGGCCGCAAGGGCGGCGACGACAAGAAGGGCGACGACCGCAAGCGCGATCGGGACGACCGCAAGAGGGACCGGGACGGCAGGAAGGACCGGGACGGCAGGAAGGGCGGAGACGACCGCAAGGACCGCGACGAGCGGGACCGGGGCGACGCGGACGACTCCGACGAGGAGAAGTCCGCCGAGGACGAGGAAGCGGAGAAGGAGAAGGAGCGGGAGGCGGAACGCGAGCGCGCCGCGGGCCGGTTCAAGGAGCGCACCCGCGACCCCCTCGCCGACGACCAGGGCGAAGAGGGGCCCACCGACCTCGCCGCCGCCGCCCGCACCCGCAGGGCCACCCGGCAGCTGTTCGACGTCCGCCGCGACCTGATCAGCTTCGCCCACTCACGGCTCCAGAGCGCCCACATCGGCGACAACATCAACCTCATGCTGGGCGCCCGCCGCCCCGGCGCCGGCATGCGCAGCGGCCCCGTCCCCGAGGACGAACTGCGCAGGCTGCGCAGGGCGCACGTGCCGCCGGAGGGGTACGTACGGCTGCGCAACACCCTGCGCGCCCGGCGTCTGCTGGTGCTCGGTGCCGCGCCGGGCACGGGACGTACGAGCACCGCGCTCTCCCTGCTCGACGAGGTCACCACCTCCGCGGCGAACGGCACCGACGAGGAGCCCACAGCCCGCCTGCGCCGGGTCGATTCCGGCGGCGGCATCCGGCAGTTGGCCGAGACGCTCGACGGCGAGGGCGGTGAGGCGTGGCACGGCACCGGCCATCTGCTGGAGCTGTCCCTGAACCGGCCCGACGCGCTGCCCCCGGACGAGATGGACCTCGACGAACTCGCCGCGGCCCTGGCCCGCCGGGACGCCTTCGCGGTGATCGTCGTGACCGTCGGCTCGGCCGCGAACCCGCTGCTCGCCGGGCGGTACGGCATGCTGTGCCCGCCCGCGCCGACCGACGAACTGCTCACCACGCGGCTGCGCGAACGCCTGGAGGAACGTACCTCCGAGGCACGCGAGGACGCCGCGTCCCTGGACGACCTGCTGGCCCGCGCGGCGGACCTCGCGGCCCGGGACGAGGTCACGGACGCGGTCGGACTGACCGATCTGCGGCCCGCCGAGGCCGAGTTGCTGGCGTCGCTGCTGGCCGGTCATGTGCTGGGGGACGTCTCCTACGACGATCTGCTGTCCGGCTGCCGCAGCATCGCCGCCGAGCAGGCCCAGGAGTGGTTCGCCGGCGTGGACCGGGCGCTGACCGTGCCGCCGGCCGAGCCGGAGCGGCCGGACCGGGCACGGGCGCGCTCGGGCACGGCGACCCTGTTCCACCCGGTGGCGTTCCGGATCGCGCTTGCCGTGCTGGGCGGCGCCTCGCACAGCGCCGTGGCCGCCGCCGCCCACCTGCTGACCTGGGAACTGTCGGTGCAGTCCGACCCGGACAACACCCCGGCCCGCCCGCTGTTCTGCGACGACCCGGAAGCCGACGTGGCGCTCTCGCGGGCCGAACTGACCGACGGCAAGGTCGAGGTGGACGGCCATGACGTACCCGCGCGGCTGATCTTCTACCGGGGTTCCGCCCTGCCGTCCGCCGTGCTGACCGAACTGTGGGACCGGCACTTCCCGGTCCGGGCGCCGGTGGTGCGCTGGCTGCGGCTGCTCGCGGACGACCCGCGCTCGCAGGTGTGGATGCGCGCCGCGGTCGCCGCCGGGGAGCTGTGCGTACGGGACTTCGACCACGGTTACACCGAGCTGGTCCGCCCCCTCGCCGACGCCACCACGAACCGCCGGCTGATCTTCGCGGCCACCACGCTGGACCAGGCCGCCGGGCACGACTCGCACCGCAGGGCCGTGCACAAGCTGGTCGGCGACTGGAGCAGGAAGGGCACCGCCTCCCAGCGCTGGACCGCGGCCTGGGCGCTGGGCTACGGCAACGCCGCCGCCACGACCGACGACACCCTCGACGCGCTCGCAAAGATCGGGGTCCGCGACGACGGGGAACTGGCCGGCGTCGCCTCCCACAACGTCGTACGGCTGCTGGTGCTGCCGGACGCGGCCGAGGTGCTGGAGCGGATGGCCGAGTGGACCCACCACAAGCGCGAGCCGTACCAGGACCTGGGGCTCGCGGCGACCGTGCGGCTCGCCCTGACCACGGTCGACGAACTGCTGATGGACCCCGACTCGCCGGCCGAGGACAGCGACTCCCCGTGGGGCGACCGAGGGGACTGGCCGGTGCTGCTCGCGCTCGCCGCCATCCGGCCCGAACTGGTGCCCGCGATGGCCGACTTGATGTGGACCGCTCTCAACACGGCGCGGTCGAAGGACGTGGCGATGGACTCGCTGGAGGAGCTGCTGCGCTCGGCCGAGCGCAAGAGCGGCGCCGAGTGGACCCGGGCGGGGCTGGCGGCGCTGCTGCCCGCGCTGTCGACCGAGGAGCACGACCGGCGACGCCTTGACTGGCTGCTGCGCCGAATGATGAACGACCCGGAGAAGCCGCTCTCCGAGCCGAAGGCGCGCGACCTGTGGTGGCTCGCCGTGGAGCCGGAGGACAGGCCGCGCCAGGCAGGGCCGCGTCGGGACAGGACGCGGGAGGAGGAGAGGTATGGCTGAGAACGAGGACGAGGCACCCGGCTCGGAGGAGACGGAGGGTCCCGAGTCGACGGCGCCCGCGGGCCCGTTCCTGCGGGACTTCAACCCGCTGACGGACGGCTATCCACGGGTGAGTCCGCGCTCGGCGGTGGTGCAGTTCTACCGGAACGGCGGCTACACGGTGAAGCGGGCCGCCGGGGTCCAGCACGTGGACAAGCCGATGCTGGCCCGGCCGCACAGCATCTGCGAGATCGCGCTCGGCACCTATGTGACACCGCTGCAGATGGAGTTGCCGGCCGCCGGCGGCACCACCTTCTTCAAGGCCGAGGTGGACATCGAGTGGGCGGTGACCGATCCGCATCTGGCGGCCCTGGCCGTCGTCACCGACGTCGCCAACCGGCTCACCTCGCCGGTCCTGGAACGGCTGCGGGAGGTCACCACCACCTACCGGGTGACCGAGGCCGAGCAGGCCAACCGTGCGATCACCCGTGAGTGCGCGGGCGGGCGCTGGGCCGACCTCGGCTCCGAACTCGGCCTGCGGGTGCGGCTGTACGTCCGGCTGCGGGTGGACGACCGGACCATCGAGCACGCCGACGAGGAGCGCGACGCGCACGCCCAGGCCAAGGTGATCCGGCTGCGGCAGGAGTCGTACCGGCGCATGTTGCAGGGCGGCGAGCTGGAGCAGCTCAGCTTCATGCTGGCGGCCGATCCCGAGGGTGCGAAGGACTTCCTGGAGAAGATCCGCCAGGAGGGCAGGCAGGACGAGAAGGACCGGGTCGCCCGGCTCTTCGCGATGGCCCAGCGGGGCGAACTCGCCACCGTGGACGTGGAGACACAGGTCCTGAACCTGCTCAACCAGGGCGACGGGCGGCCCGTGGTGGGGCCCATCGGGACCGTGCCCGCGCGCCGGCCCCGGGAGCTGGAGGCGTCCGCCGGCGACCGGCCGTTCAACCCGGACTGGGCCTCGGACGAACCGCCCAGGCGACGGCCCAACCGACCGGCACCGCGCCGGGGCGGCTCCGACGGGTACGGCTCCGACGGGTACGGCTCCGACGGGTACGGAGGTGACGGGTACGGCTCCGACCGGTACGGAGGCGACCGGTACGCATCCGACCGGCGCGGGCCCGGACGGGGTGAGGCCGGACGTGGCCCCGACCGGGGCGAGCCGTACGACCCGCGTGACGACGCCGAGTTCGACGAGCCCCGCGCCGGGGCCCGGGGGCGGCCGTACCGCGCGGAGCCGTACGCGCCCTACGGGGACCACGACGACGAGCCGCGCTCCCGGGACGGACGCCAGGGCCGCCGGCCGGGTCCGTCCGCGGACCACGACGACGATCCGCGCGTCGGCGACCGGCCCCGGAACCACCGGCCGGGGGCGTACGCGGACCACGACGACGACCCGCGCGACGGCGACCGGCCCCGGAACCACCGGCCGGGGGCGTACGCGGACCACGGCGACGAGCCCCGTTCCCGGGACCGTCGTCCGGCCCACCGGCCGGAGCCCCACCACCCCGACGACGAGGTCGAGGTTCGGCTGCCGCGGCGGCCGGAGCTCGGTTCCGGGGCACCGGTCCCCGGTGACGAGCCGCAGGACGGGCCGCGCTCCGGCGAACGGCCCAGGACCTACCGGCCGGAGCCGTACTACCCGGACGACGAGCGGGAGTGGGAGCGGTCGCGTCGGCGCAGACGCGCCGAGGACGACGGCTGGTCCTGGGCGGAGGAGGACCGATGAGCGCCGATGACGGCGCACTGACCTCCCCCGACCCGGTCGTGCCTGTGCCGGACGGGGGTCGGCACTGCAACGACCGGGCGGGGGAGCGCATCGTCGCCGAGCGGCTGCTGGCGACGGTGCGGGAGGACCTCGGCCGCGCCGACTCCAAGGCGGCCGTGCTCCTCTCGGGCACGCTGGCGCTGCCCGCCTTCCTGGCCGGGTGGCGCGGCGCCCCCGGCTGGGACGGGCTCGCCGACCTGACGCTGGTCGCGTCGGGCGTGCTCTGGGCCGTCGCGGTGGCCGCGCTGGTCGCGGCGCTGATGCCGCGCACCGGCACGGTCCGGGGCGGGGACGGGGTGACGTACTTCGGCGACCTGGTGGACTCCCGCGACCTCGCGGGGCTGTCCGTCCGGGTCGGCGAGGCCGGGCGCGACCCGGCCAAGTGGCTCCTCGTCCAGGCCGTCGACGTCAGCTCGATCCTGTCGGCCAAGTACCGGGCCATCCGCTGGGGGGTGGGCGCGCTCGCCCCGTCGGCGGCGCTGGCCGTGCTCTGGGGACTCACCTCGGGCTGATCACGGGGGCGCGCGTGGGACCGATGTACCACCGCGCCCGCGCCAACGCATCGCCGTACACGGCACGCACGCGCACCAGCGGCGACGCACACGCGTCACCACCTACACGCCACAAGTGAATCAAGAACCTCCGGATCGAACTTGAGGCACCAACCGGGGGCACGCACTGCAAGCACGCACCGCAAGAACGAACCTCACGCACGTATGTCGAAGACCAAGGGGACGGCCGTGGGAAGAGTCACGGGAAGACGGCAGACAGGAAGGCCACGGGTGCGCCGGGCCGCGGCCTCGGTGCTCGGCGGCACCGCGGTGTTCGTGTCCCTGTTGGCACCGGCCGGTCAGGATCCGGTGCCGGCGGCGGACTCCACCCCCGCGTTCCCGGCCGTCAACTACGCGGTGGCCGTGGACGAGTCGGCCAGCCTCGCACCCGAGGACATGAGGGCCGAGAAGGCCGCCGCCAAGCGGATCGCGCTCGGCGACGTCTCCTCGTCCTCGCAGGTCACCGTGTTCGGCTTCGCCGCCGCGGAGAAGGCCGGCCAGCGCGTGGTGGACCCGGTGTGTCCGCGCACCACGCTGGACGCGGCCGGCCGCGAGGAGGTCGGCCGCTGCGTCGACGAACTGCGCGGCCGCAAGAAGAGCGAGGGCACCGGAACCGACCTGCCGACCGCCATCCGGCAGGGCGTGGACGACCTCACCGACGGCTCCGACGCCTCGGTGCCCCGGGTGCTGTTCCTGCTGACCGACGGGAAGATGGACGTCGAGGACAGCTTCAAGTACGGCGACCCCGCGCACCGCGCGGCCGAGGGCGAACGCCAGTTGAAGGCGGCGCTGAAGGAGGCCGCAGCGCAGAACGTCCAGATCTGGCCGCTGGGCTTCGGTTCCGACCCGGACAGGAAGCAGCTCGACCAGATCGCCGCCGGCGGCTACCAGAAGGGCTGCGTCGAACTGCCCTCCGCCTCGCCCAGGGCCCACAAGGTCGACGGGGCGAAGGACGTCGGCGGCACGCTGGAGCGGATCTTCGCCGCCGCGCACTGCCTGCGCCACGAGGAGGGCCCCAGCAAGCGCCCGCCGGCCACCCTGGAGATCGGCATCTCCCCGCTGGCGACCGTCGGAAGCATCGTCGTCGACAAGGGCGACCCCGAGGTGAAGATCACCTACATCGACCCGGCCGGCGACAAGATCCCCACCACCTCCGGGCGTTACAAGGGATCCCGCTTCGAGCTGGCCGGCGGCACCGGCACCGTAGAGGCGCTGAAGATCGTCGACCCGCTGCCCGGCACCTGGAAGGTGAAGGCCGAGGCACCTGAGGGCCACCGCTCGCTGCCGGTCGCCGTCAGCGTGCTGTGGCAGGGCGAGCTGCGCGGCGCCATCACCATGGACCCGCCCTCGCCGCAGGCCGGCGAGAAGGTCACGGTGACCATGCGGCTGCAGACGCGTGAGGGCTACGAGATCAAGGACCCGCGCGACTACGAGGGGCTGCGCGTGCGCAGCGAGCTGACCGGCGACGGGTTCTCCGCGCAGGCGCTCGACCTCGCCGACAACGGCAAGGGGCCCGACCCCGACGCCAGCGACGGCTCCTTCACCGGCACGGTGACCATCCCCGAGGACGCCGACGGGGCGCTCACGGTGAGCGCCACGCTGACCGCCTCCGGGCTGAGCGCCGACACGCGCAGCGAGACGGGCGAGGTCGCGCCCGGCGAACTGCCCGTCAAGGCACCGCTCGAACTGCCTGCGGGCAGCACCCACCCCGGCGGCACCGTCACCGGCACGCTCGACGTCAGCAACACCACCGACGCCCCGCACACCCTGCGGCTGTCCGTCGCCGACGTGAAGGACGGGCTGCTCTCCGTCGAGCCGAAGCAGATCACCCTCAAGCCCGGCGAGCAGGGCACCCGCGAGGTCACGGTCCGGGTCTCCCCGAAGAGCGCCTTCGGCGACCGCCTCGGCGACGGCCTGGACCTCTCCGGCACCTTCACCGTCGTCGACACCACCGACGACGACCGCACCCTCGAACGCGCCCCGGTGTCGGTACGGGTCACGCCCGAGCCCGGGATCTGGGACAAGTACTGGTGGGCGTTCGTGGCCGGCGCCGTGGCGGGAGCGCTGGCCGTCGTCGGGGCCGTCGCCTGGCTGGGACTGCGCAGGCGCCGCCGGGACCCGTCCGGGCTGATCCTGCAACTGGTCTCCGCGGACGGCACCGTCGTCAACGAGCACCGGGCCGGCCACGGCAACAACAAGCAGTGGTACGAGTTCGCCGTCGCCGAGGCCCACCGCAGCCCGCGCATCGAGCGGCGCGCGCACGGCCCGTACGCCGTCCGGCGCAGGCGGGAGGGCGGCGCCGTGGTCCGCAAGGGCAGCAGCCGCATCCCGCTGCCCACCAACGGCCAGGTCCAGCTGACCGACACGCTGAGCCTCACGCTCGGCGGGACCCCCGGCCAGGGGCCCCGCCCTACGCAGGGCGCCTTCGCCGGCGGCTCCGACCCGAGGCCGTCGGCCCCGGGCGGCGGCGCCTACGACGACTTCCTGTGACCCGAGGGGCGGGCCGGACCCGGCACCCCCGGCCCGCCCTCACCGCATCACCGCCGCGCGGCCGGCCCGCCGCGCGGCGTCACGGACGTACCCAGCACAGACCTGCGGCCCCCGTCGGCCGTACAGCGGGGAGGAAACCATGAAGATCTTCCAGCCGATGATGTTCGTCGGCCTGGGCGGCACCGGGGGACTGGTCGGTGCCGAACTGGAACGCAGACTGCGCGCCGAGCTGTGCGGACCGGACGGCATGGCGCTGCACCGGCAGAGCGGCCACGCCCCGTTCCAACTGCCCGACTGCCTCCAGTTCGTGTACGCCGACTACAGCGAGAGCGACCTCCAGCGGCTGCCGCAGTTCAACGTGGACCCGTCGCTGCGGGCCGCGTACGCCCGGACCTCCCGGGCCACCCACAACCTGCTGCCGAACTTCGACGCCTCCCCGGAAGTGACCAAGATGCTCCGGGCGGTGCTGCGCGACGAGGTCGCCGACTGGCTGCCGCCGCGCATGGACGAGCCCAAGGTCACCCCGCTGCACGCCGGCGCCGGCCAACTGCCCACCGTCGGCCGGGCGGCCCTGTTCGCCACGCTGCGGCACGGCCTCGGCCCGGTCCTGGAACCGCTGCTCCAGGCCATCGACGCGATCGCCAAGTCGGCGGGCGAACTGAGCGAACTCGGCGGCGGCAAGGTCAACGGCTGCGACGTGTTCGTCGCCTTCTCGGTGGCCGGCGGCACCGGCGCCGGGATCTTCCTCGACTATCTGCACCTCATCAACCACGCCTTCCAGCTGCGCCGCTTCGACGGCGTGAAGATCTACCCGCTCGTCGTCATGCCGTCGTCGTTCTCCGCGGCGACCGGCGGCGGACGCGAGGCGGAGCTGAACGCGGCCCGCTCCCTGGTCGACCTGTTCCGGCTGGTGGACACGCAGAACGCGCCCTCCGAGGGCCACGAGATCGGCGACCTCGACCAGGAACTCGGGCTCGGCGTCCGCTACCCCGGAGCCACCCCGATCCGGCTGCGCACCGGCATCCTGCCCACCGCGTTCCTGTTCAGCCCCACCGCCGGCATCCGCGCCGACGACCTGCGCCGCTCCATCGTGTCCCTGGTGATGTCGCTGATCGGCACCGAACTGGGCGACGGCCGCGCCCGGGGCCGGAAGACGGCCGCCGACGACGACTTCCAGACCTTCGCGGCCAGCTTCATCAACCGCGGCGTGCAACGCAGCGCCGTGTCACCGACCGGCATCGGCCGCCAAGGCGTGTCCACCAGCCTGGTCGCCTCCATGACCGCGCCCATGGACCAACTCGCCGACCTGGTGGCCGGACGGCTGCTGCGGCTCGCGGTCACCGACCTCGTGGAGGCGCCGCGCGCGGCGCTGCGGGACGAGGCGGTGCCGATGATCCGGCAGCTGTTCGCCGACTCCCACCTCGAAGAGCTGTGGGAACGCAGGCAGTTGCCGGTGCCCGAGCCCGATCCGCTGCCGCGCGGGGGCCGCAGCATCGAGCAGGCGCTCGGCGAACGCATCGCGGACATGCAGCGGCTGCTGTCCGACCTGCGGTCCGAGGCGGAGCGCGCGGCCATCGCGATGGCCGACCGGTTCGCCCCCCGCCCCGCCATCGACAAGCTGCTCCAGACCGTGGACCCCTTCCTCGCCGAACGCATCGTCAGGGGCGTCCCGGACAGCGAGGAACCCATCGCCCGGCTCGGCTTCCTCGGCATGCTGGACCATCGCGCCCGCACCCCGCAGCGCCCGCCCGGGGTGACCGAGCAGCCGCCCAAGATCCCCCGGATCAAGGGCCAGTTGGGGGGCCTGGCGCCCGCCCGCTGGGGCGACGACGACGTCCAGGCCGCCATCGAGGAGCAGAACGCCTGGTACCAGTGGCGCTGCCGGCTGGTCTGGCACGAGGCCTGGCGCGAGCAGCAGATGCACTGGCAGCCGCAGGCCGACGCGGCCGGTACCGACCTCGGCCGGCTGGTCGGCGCCTTCCGCCGGCACAGCGACCAGGAACGCAAGAGCGCCCAGCAGAAGGGCCTCGAACTGTACGAGGACCGCACCGGCATCTCGTATCTGCTGCCGCCGCAGCGCACCCTCAACCACTTCTACGAGGACGTCGTCACCCGGCTGATCCGCCGGGAGGGACTGCGCGAGAACGACGACGAGTCGGCGCTGCTGCTCAAGCTGGTCGACGGCGACACCTGGCGGCAGGTCCACGGGCTCAGCCGGCGCGACCCGGAGGGCTCGGTGGCCCGGGTCAAGGGGCAGCTGGAGGCCCGGATCACCCGGCTGTTCGCCGAGAGCGGGGCGCACCTGGAGGAGCGGCCGCTGCTGCCGTCGATGGGCACGCTGCTGGCCGCGGCGGCCGGGGACGCGGATGCCAAGGACCAGGTCAGCAAGGAGGCCCTCGACCTGTTCGGCCGGAAGCTGACCGGACTGCTGCCGGTCGGATTCACCCCCGAGGGCACCGGACTCCTCCGCGTCCTGGTCACCTATCCGCGGGTTCAGGCCGTGGAGGAGGTGCAGGAGTTCCTCGGCAAGACGCTGCGGCTGCCCTCGGACGCGAAGAACTCCGTGGAGTACCGGGGCGTGGACAGCGACTCCATCACCGTCGTCCTGTTCCGCAGCGAGATGAGCCTCACCCAGGTGCCCGAGGCCCGCAAGGTACTGCGCCAGTGGGCGCGGGCCAAGGACTCCGAGCAGGCCCAGGACGTCCTGCGGTGGCGGCAGCGGCTCGGCTACCGGGACAGCTGGATGGTCAGCAGCGAGGAGGACCGCCGCGTCATCCTGCACCGCCTGCTGTGCTGCATGTGGAACGGACAGGTGGACGTCGTCGACGGCGACCCGTCCTCCCCGGACCGGATCCGGCTGCGGCTGCACCCCGAGAAGGGCGCGCACGTCCCCGGCGTACGGCTGCGGCTCGGGGACTTCCCCGGCGGGGTGTCCAGCTGGGCCGAGCTGATGCGGGCGTACGAGCGCTGGACGGTCCTGGACGACGAGCGGATCGTCGAGGACTACTGCCGTGAGCTGATGGGGGCCCAGCCGGTCGGCCTGGCCCGGGCCGGCAGCGAGCCGCACCCGCTCTTCGTCGACCTCGTCGAGAAGGTCGCCCCGCGCCAGCTGGAGCTGCTGGCGGAGCGCCGGGAGCAGGGCGGCGAGCGGGTCGAGGGCTGGGTGCGCCCGCTGTGGGAGTTCTGGGCTGAGACCCTGCCCGCCGCGCTGGACACCGAGTTCGGCGACCAGCGCGCGGTCCAGCCGACCCTGCGCACCCTGCTGGAACACGTCCGCGACGGCAGCCCGGCCGACCCCCGCTCCCGCGAGGACTACGCGCCGCCCCGCCGCCCGTCGACCGACGAGGACGACTGGGGCACGACACCGGTCCCGCCGGGCGGCCGAGGGCGGGGCGACGACCACGACGGGCCGCCGTCCGGCGAAGGCAGGTCGTACGACTCCGGCCGCCGCTACGGCGACGAACGCGGTGAGACGGAACGGGAGAGCCGCGAGGGCTGGGGCGACCGCCGCGACGGCACGACGGGCTCCCGCCCGGGCAGCCGTCACGAGGGCGGTGGGGACCACGGCAGGCCGAGCGGCGACCGGGAGGACTACGGACGTTCGGGCGGCAGCCGGGAGGACTACGGCAGTTCGGGCGGCGACCGCGAGGGCTACGGGCGTTCGGGCGGCAGCCGGGAGGACTACGGCAGTTCGGGCGGCGACCGCGAGGGGTACGGCCGTGCGGCCGGCGACGGCGACGGATACGGCGGTTCCGCCGGCAGCCGCCGGCGTGACGACTACGTCGATCCCGACCTCGGCGACCGCAGGGGCGCGGACGGGCGTGACGAACAGCGCGGCCGGCGGCGGGCGCCCTGGGACGAGGAGGAGCCCGCCGACCCGCGCCGGGGCCGCACCTGGGGCGCCGAGGACGGGTCCGGCGACTCCGGCCGCAGCAACCCCTGGGACGGTGACGCGCAGTGAGCACGCCTCAGGCCTTCCGCACCGTCATCCACCTGGACCTGCGCGCCGGTGCCGCCGCACTGCACAGCCCCTCGGCGCTGCGGGCCAGGGTCGCCCAGGAGCTGGGCCGGGCCGGGCTGCCCGAACCGGACGACCCGCTGTTCCTGGTGGTCGACACCCCGGCCGGGCTCAACGACCACCAGACGCAGTACGAACTGCTCACCGGCTACCGGGCGGTGGGCGAGGTCCGGCTGCTCGTCCTGCTGGTGGGCAGCGCGCCGGGCTCCTTCGCCGGTGAGGAAGGCGGCTACCAGCCCGACCGCCGGCTGCTGCGCCCCTCGGTGCTGCGGGCCTCGGGCAGCGGGCTGCTGTGGGCCGGCGACCTGCGCTCCGCCCGCACCGCGCTGGAGCAGCCCGCCCCCGACGACCCGGACGCACTGGCGGTCCTGGTGGACGCCCTGTCCGTCCCGGACGTCTACCTCGGCGTGCTCGACGGCATCCAGGCGCTGCCCGGAGCCGTCGCCGCGCCAGGCGTACGGCTGCTGGAGCAGGACCTGCCGCCCGAGGTGCGCGACCGGGCCTGGCGCGACGCGCTCACCCGGTTCGCCGGGGCGGACGACGACCTGGCGCCTGACGTGGTCCTGACCGCCTCCTCCGGAGCCGATCTCCCGGAGCCGCTGCGGGGGTTGGTGGCCGGCCGCCGGGACCGGGACCTGGGACACCGGGAACCCGGCGGCATCGCCGACGACGCCTACCGGGCCTGCGCGGACGCCCTCGACTACGCCGACGACGCGATGGCCGGGCTGCGCACCCTGCCCGGCCTGCTCCGGGCCTCCCGCCGGGAAACGTTCGAGACGGAGGTCGACCAGGCGCGCAAGGCGCTCGACAACTACCGGGACCTCGTCGCCACGGCCCTGCGCAGCGGCGGCGGCACGGCACCGTCCGCCGCCGAGTCGGCGACCCGGCTGGCGGCCCTCGGGCTGCGGGTGCCCTCGGCCGAGGGCATGGGCGAGCGGATCGGCGAGGGGCTGCGGGAGTTCGCCCTGAAGCTGCTGGGCCAGGGCCTCGCCCTGCGCTCGGTCGCGCAGCGCTTCACCGGACTCGCCGGCCGCGTGGAGCCGCTGCCGGGCTCGGCCCTGCTGCCGAAACTCGCCCCGCACTCCGCCGAGTCGGTGGCCCGGCAGACGGCGGGAGCGGCCGGCCCCGAGGTGCCCGGGGTGCCGGTGGCCGGACCGCTGGCGGCGGCCGGCGCGGGCCTGCTCGGCGCGCTGTGGTCGGGGCCGTTCCTCGCCCTCGCGGTCCTCGTGCCGCTGCTGTTCGTCGGCATGGCGATGCTCGGGGCGGTCCGGTTGCGGGGCGCGGGGCGTCCCGGCCGCTGGGCCGTCGCGCCGAGGGTCGCGGCGTTCTGCGGCGCCGCGGTCGGCGCGGGGGTGGGGTACGCGACCGACTCGCCGGTCTGGATGGGCACGATCGGGCTGCTGACCGGACTCGGGATCGCGGTGGAGACCGCACGCCGGCTGTGGCGGGCGGCGGCCGCGGCCTGGGCCCCGGGGCACACGACCGCCGTACTGCGCCGGGCCCTCGACGGTCTGGACGGCCTGCTGGCCGAGGCGGTCCGCGAGCACTGGGCCGTCGAGGAGCGCCTGTACTGCGCCGACGCCGCCCGCTCCGTCGCCGGGATGCTGCGGGCGACGGCGGCCGCGGCGGAGGCGGAGGCCGTGCCCGAGCCGGCGCGGCTCGCGTCCGGCGCGGCGTCCGGTGCCGGCGCGCACGGCGACGACGACTGGCTCTCCAGCGACCCCGACCTCGAACCGGACGACGCCTACGCCGGGGCCGAGGACGGGGACGGCGACTGGGCGAGCATGTACGCCTGGGAGGACGGCGAGCAGTGGGACGACTCCGGCGAGGACAAGGGCCGGGACGGGGACCGGGAGCGGACGAAGGGCGCCGGGACCGGCTGGGGGGACCGTCCCAAGGAGGTGCCGCGCTGGCTGGAGCGGGAGAGCGGTGAGGGCGGGCCGGAGCTCGTCGCCACCCTGTCCGCCGATCTGACGGACGCCGCCCTGGAGGCCATGAAGCACTACTGGGGCGCCGTCGAGCGCGGGCAGGCCGGCGCGCGTGCCGTGCGGCGCACCGAGGAGCGGGTCCGCGAGCTGCTGTCCACGGCCCGCCATCACCTCCAGCACAACGGGGTGCTGGCGCCGCCGCCGTTCGCCGCCCCGCGCCGTGTCCGCGCCACCTCGGCGAACCTGCTCGGCACCGACCCGCACGGACTGGCCGAACTGGTCGGCGCGGACGCCGACCGGCAGGCGGTGGTGCAGCTGTCCACCCCCGAGCAGGGCACGCTGCTCAGCCGCGACCCGGCGTCCGCGACCTGGCTCCGGTTCGCCCCGGGCGCCGTACGCGACGAGGTCGAGAGGTCCTGGCGGGCGAGCGGTTCGGTGCACCCGGAGCAGGTCCTGTGGACGTCGTCGGGCCGCTACGCCGGACTGGTGCGGCTCACCCCGCTGCGGGTCGGCGTCGTGCACACCGTCCGCGCCCGGCACGGCTCCGGCCCCGACGGCACGGACCCGGACACGGCGAGGGCGGAGCAGTACGGCACGGCCAACCCGTACGAGCGGACCGGCTCCTACGACGAGAGCTATGACCGGGCCGACCCCTATGACCGGGCCGACGCCTATGACCGGGCCGACTCGTACGACAGGTCCGGCTCCTACGACCTGACCGAGGCGACGAACCCGTACGACCGGGCGGAGGCCTACGCCGACGACCGCACGTCCTCCTACGACGGCGACCGCGCGGACTCCGACGACTGGCTGGCCTCGGATGACTGGGCCGGCTCCGGCGAGCGCGCGGACGGCGGCCGTGAGGGCGGCGACCGAGGGGACGGCGATCGCTGGTGAGCGGCACTCCGCGTCCCGTACCGCCGCGCACGGACCCCTGCGGCCCGCCGCACCTGCACGAACGAAAGGACCGCCGGTGACCAGCACCACGCACTCCCGTCCGTCGGGGCCGGGCGGGCCGCCTCCGGACAAGCTCGGCTTCACCGTGCCGTCGGGGCGCCGGCGCGTCACCCCGGTGCGGGTCGGCCGGGAGTTCCGCCGTGACCGGCTGCTGCCCCAACTGCTGCGCAAGGCCGTGCTCGACGACGAGGGCCAGCAGTGCGTGCAGGTACGGCTGAGCGCCAAGGACGCGGCGAACCCGGCGGCGCGCGCCCTGCTGGACACCGAGGCGTCCGCCGCCGTACAGCTGCTCCAGGTGCTCGGCGACACGGAGTACGCGGCGCTCTTCCCGCGGCTCATCGGCCACGAGCTGGACACGGCCGAGCCGTTCCTGCTGTACGAACCGCCGCGCGGCACCGCCGTATCGCGGATCCATGTGATGGGCGCGGCCGACCAGGAGGTCTTCACCCGCGACCTGATGCTGGCCCTGTGTCTGCTGGAGGGCCAGGGTCTGGTGCCGCGCGGCATCTCGCCCGCCTCCGTTCTCTGGGACGGCGCGAAGGTCCAGCTGTGGGGGCTGGAGTCGGTGACCCGGATCGGACGGCCGCGCCGCCCGTGGGGCCGGTCGCCCTTCTGCCCGCCCGAACAGCGCGGCGGCGAGGGGCTCGCCGACCCCCGCGACGCGGTGTGGAGCGCGGCCCAGGTGCTGTACCGGCTGGCGACCGGGCGGCCCGGCCCCGCCGACCGGCCGCCCGCCGACCTGGGCGATCACCGCAAGCTCGACCAGACGCTGCGGGACGCCTTCGCGCCGCGGGCGGCCGACCGGCCGACGCCCGCACAGGTCCTGGACCTGGTGGCGCCGGGTGCCGCCCGCCGGGTCCGGCTCGCGGTGCCCCCGGACGAGACCCGCCCGCACCACGACGCCTTCGAGGAGGCGCTGCGGCTCAAACGGCAGGCGCCCGCCGCCCGTTCGCGCGCGGGATCGGGGTCCGAGCAGACCGGTGCCGAGGTGCTCTGCCCGTACTGCCTGGAGTCGATCCGGCTCGACCTCGGCAAGCTGTTCGTCACCGACAGCCGGATGCAGTACAAGCCGCTGGACCTCAAGGGCATCAACAACCCCGTCCGGCGGACCGACATCATGCGCGGCGCGGTCCAGAAGTGCACGGCGGACCCGGAGTTCCCCGCGCACTACATCCCGGTGCCCTATCTGACGTACGGCCGACCGCTGACCGTCGCGATGGTCGGTCAGTCCTCCACCGGCAAGAGCCATCTGCTGACCCAGATGATCGCGGCGATCACCGACGGCGGTCTGGAGCCGTTCGGCCTGAAGTGGCAGTCCGTCAATCCCGAGCAGCACGCCCGGTTCGTGCGCGACCGGGTGCAGCCGCTGCGCAGCGGCAAGGTCCTGGACCACACCCCGGCCCTCGGCATGGACGACTTCGCCCGCTTCGTGGAGTCGCTGCTGATCACCGACGCGCGCGGGCAGGTGCGCCCGGTCGCCTTCTTCGACCTCGGCGGCGAGGACCTCGTCCGCACCGACGCGGCGCTGCGCTTCCTGCTCGGCGTCGACGCCCTGGTCTTCGTCGTCGACCCGGCGCTGGCCCTGCCGCTGCCGCAGCTCGACCACGCCAGGGAGCGCCTGGGCGTGGAGGTGAACCGGGACGGCGACCTCGCCTTCGGCACGGTCCTGGACCGGCTTCCGAAGAGCGGCGGGTATCTGGACGTGCCGGCCGCGATGGTGCTCGGCAAGGCCGACCTGCTCAGGTTCCAGCCGCCCGTCGACCGGTGGCTGACCCGGCCGCAGGCCGCCGCGCTGGACCCGGCGCTGATCCGCGAGGAGAGCCGGGACCTGTACGGGCTGCTGCGCCGGCACGCGGGCCAGGCGTGGCTGCGCCCGTTCGACGCGATCCGCCGGTGCACCCTGCACGCCGCGTCGGCCACCGGCGGCCAGGAGGACCAGGGCCGCTATCCCGCGGGGGCCGGACCCCGGCGGGTGCTGGAGCCGCTGCTGTCGCTGTTCGCCCTGCACGGACTGATCCAGGTGCCGGGCGGTGCCGACGCGCTGGCGGTGGGGGAGGCGCCGGCTCTGGAGGCGGTGCCGTGGGAGGAAGCCGGGCGGGCCGGACAGGCCGAGGGATTCGAGACGCCGGAAGGGACCGAGGAGCCCGAGGGGTCCGAGGGAGGGGAACATCAGTGAACGACTTCCAGGACCGGGAACCGGTACAGCAGGTCGTCTACCGCTGGGACGGCAACCACGGCCGTCAGGGCACCGGCATGAACGCCGTCGCCCACTCCTGCGACGCCGAGCGCGCCGAGGAACTCGGCCGGGAACTGGGCCCGTTGCTGTGGGTGTCCGGAGCGGCGGCCGCCCGCCCGAGTGTCGTGCGCACGCTGTCCGGCGACGGCGCCGTGCTGCTCGTCCGGCGCTGGCCCACCACCGACCGGGGCGGACGGCCGAGCACCGTCAGCCATGTCCTGGTCGGTGACCGCGGCACCCTGAAGGTGCGCCAGTGCCTCGGACTCGCGTACGGCGGCTGGGGCAGCCGGGAGAAGGCCGAGTCGGCCTCCGGGAAGCAGGACCCGGTGGAGAGCGCGAAGCTCGACGCGCTGGCGCTCAAGCGGTTGCCGCAGATGCTGGACCGGCTGCCGTCGGTCAAGCACGCGCTGACCCTGACCGCGGCGGAGTGGCTGCGCGACCCCACCCAGCGGCTGTCGCTGCTGATGGAGGGGAAGGGGCACCCGGGCTGGCCGGACCAGGAAGAGGTGCCGCTGGTCTACCTCGGGCTGTTCCTGCTCTTCGGCCCGTGGCTGGAGCAGCAGTGGACCTTCGCCACCTACGACACGGCGGACAGTCACCCCCTGCGGCTCACGTCCGTCCCGCGCTGGGAGCCGGACACCGGCGGCTCCGGGCCGCTGGCCCGGGTCAGGGGAGGCAGGCCGGCCAACTCCAGGTTCGAGCTCTGGGCGGGCTCCGAACTCGTACGGCATGTGCTCGCGCACCCGGAGGCGGACGCGGGTGTGCCGCAGCTGACCGACGAACTGCGCGGCGGCGCGGCGCTGGACTGGGAACGCCGCCGGGCCCGCCTCAAGGAGATCCTCGGCACCGACCGCACACCGCCGAACGGCACCCGGATCCCGGCGCCGGCGCCCACGCCCCGGACGAGGGAACCCCAGGAGCCGGTGGAGGCCCCCGAGTGGGACCGGGACCCGGCGCCGGCCGCCGTCGCCTCGGAGCCGTACGCGACCGCGTACACGGAGCCGTACACGGAGTCCTACGCCGAGCCGCACACGGAGTCCTACGCCGAGCCGCGCCAGGAGCCACCTCCGGTGCCCCGCGCGGACCCGTACGCCCGCCCGCACACGCCTCCGCCCCCGCACCCGCACACGCCTCCGTACGCGCACCCACACGCGAACTCCGCCCCCGTGCCACCACCACCGCCTCCCCCCACCGCCCCTCCGCACTCCCTCCACCAGCCCGAGCTGCACCGGGAGCTGTGCGGCCACCGGCGCGGCGACGTCATGGGGCAGAGCGTGCTGCTGGCGGAGCTGCGCAGGCAGCCCGACGAGGTGCTGGTGCACGAGCTGCGCACGCGTGAGATCCCGCCGCAGTCCGTGGAATTGCTCCTGGACGTGCTGGGGGAGCCGCACCGGGCGGACGGGCGGTCGCTGGAGCTGCGGCACGCGCTGTGCGCCGAAGTGCTGGAGAACGGCCTGTACTTCACGCCGCACGGGGCGGGCGCGGACGGCAGATCGGGAGCCGACCGGGCCTCCCGGGCGGCCCGCCTGTTCACCTGGGCCGTCGCGCCGCTGGCCAGGGACGAGCGTCATCTTCGCCAACTACAGGAACTGCTCTACCGGTTGAGCCGTGATCCGCATCCCACCACGGGCAACTGGCTGCGGCAGAGCATCATCGACCCGCCGGGCGGCCGGGTCCCCGATCTGCCGCCTGTGGTGTGGAGCCGGCTGCTGTCGAACGCGCTGACGCGGATGGACAAACCGCCGCACTCGGCGCCGCCCGCCGAGTCACTGCCGTCGCCCCACACGGCGCCGGCGCCGATGACCCCGCCGCCGCAGCCGCCGTCCTTCGGGAAGCTGTCGTTCATGGCCAGGATCACCGGAGGGTTCGGCACGGCGGGCTGTCTGCTCGCGGGCGGCCTCTCCTTCTGCGTGATCGCCATCATCATCGTGATCGTCTGGTTCCTCAGCTGACGGATCCGCTCAGGGCGCCAGCCGCTTCTCGAACCAGTGGCTGGCGTAGACGTTGTCGTCGTACGCCGGGATGGCCGTGTAGCCGCACGCCCGGTACATCGCCTGCGCCTCGGTGAGCGCGGCGTGGGTGTCGAGGCGTACAACGCCCAAGTGGCGTGCCACGGCCTCCTGTTCGAGCGCGTCGAGCAGCCGGCGGGCGAGGCCGAGGCGGCGGGCGGCGGGGTGCACCCAGACGTGCCGGATCTCGCCGACACCGGGTTCGAGGCGCCGTAGCGCGCCGCAGCCCACCGGCCGGTCCTCCTCGTACGCGACGAAGAACGCGCCGGCGTCGCCGGACACCTCCTGCGGCGCCACGAGGTCGTCCTTGTCGAACCCCTCGGGGAACCGCCCGTCGATGTCGGCGGCGTAGCCGTCCAGGCAGGCCCGGGCGTCCGGGGCGGCGCCGTCGACGAGGGCGACGGTGATGCTGGCGAGGCGCAGCAGGCGCTGTGCGGTGGCCAGCGCGCCGGCCAGCTCGGCGCGCTGCGGTTCGCCGAGGCCGTCGAGCAGCCCGGCGGCGACCAGGTTCGCCCGCCGGTTCTGTTCCTTGACCTCCACCCGCCCGGCCGCCGTCGGTTCGATCATGCGCAGCCGGCTGTCCTCGGGGTGTGCGCTCAGCGTGACCATGCCCTGCGCCTGGAGCGCCTTGGCCATCCGGCTCAGATAACCGGCGTCCAGACCGAGCCGGCTCCGGAGCTCGCGCAGGGACATCCCGTCCCCGATCTCGAACAGCAGCCGGGCCTCACCGAGCGGGCGGCTCTGGCCGAGGTAGTGATCGTCCAGCACACCGATGCGGCGCGTGAAGTACCGATTGAAACGGCGCAACGCCGTCACATGCTCCGTCGACACTGGCTCCATATTTCTTTGACTTTAGTCAAAGGTTCCTCCCGCGTCCATGGATCCGGCCCCTGTTCAGTGACACAGCGCACTTTCGTCCGCGGATCGCGCATGCATCCGTACACCGGGGGCAGGCGCACTCGGTCCCCCTGAGTGACACACGTGTGACACAGGGGCTCTGAACAGGAACGGAAGGCAACACCGATCATGGCGGACAGTACGGAACTCCAGGCGCGCGGCACCATCCACGTCGGAGGGGAATGGCGGTCGGCCGTCTCCGGCGCGACGCGCGAGATCCTCGACCCCGCGGACGCGACGCCCTTCGCCGTGGTCGCGGAGGGTGACGAGAAGGACACCGACCTGGCTGTGGAGGCCGCTCGCCGTGCCTTCGACGGCGGAAGGGGCGAATGGCCGCTCACGCCCGTCGCCGAGCGTGCCGCCCTGCTGCGCCGGGTCGCCGACCTGCTCGTGCGCGACCGCGAGAAGCTCGGCCTGCTGGAGAGCCGTGACGCCGGCAAGACCCTCGAAGAGGGCCGGGTCGACATCGACTGCGTCGCCGACGCCTTCCGCTACTTCGCCGACCTCGTCGCCGCCGAGGCCCCCGGCCGGGTCGTCGACGCGGGCTCGCCCGACATCCACAGCGTCGTCGTCCACGAGCCGGTCGGCGTGTGCGCGCTGATCACGCCCTGGAACTACCCGCTCCTCCAGGCCAGCTGGAAGATCGCGCCCGCGCTCGCCGCCGGCAACACCTTCGTCGTCAAGCCCAGCGAGATCACCCCGCTGACGACGATCGCCCTGATCGAGCTGCTCGTCGAGGCGGGCCTGCCGGCCGGCGTCGCGGGCATCGTCACCGGCCCGGGCCACTCCGTCGGCGCCCGGCTCTCCGAGCACCCCGACGTCGACCTCGTCTCCTTCACCGGCGGCCTGATCAGCGGCACCAAGGTGGCCCAGGCCGCCGCGCCCACCGTCAAGAAGGTCGCCCTCGAACTCGGCGGCAAGAACCCCAACGTCGTCTTCGCCGACGCCTGCGCCACCGACGAGGGCTTCGACACCGCCGTCGACCAGGCCCTCAACGCCGCGTTCATCCACAGCGGCCAGGTCTGCTCGGCGGGCGCCCGCCTGATCGTCGAGGAGTCCCTCCGGGACCGCTTCGTCGCCGAACTCGCCCGCCGCGCCCAGCGGATCCGCCTCGGCCGCGGCACCGCCGACGGCGTCGAGTGCGGCCCGCTCGTCTCCGAGCAGCAGCGCGCCAAGGTCGAGGCGTACGTCGAGTCCGCGCTCAAGGAGGGCGCCGTACTGCGGTCCGGCGGCAAGCGCCCCGGGCCCTCCGAGGAGCGCCCGGAGAGCGGCTACTTCTACGAGCCGACCCTCCTCGACCACTGCCACCGCGACATGCGCGTCGTACGCGAGGAGGTCTTCGGCCCGGTCCTCACCGTCGAGACCTTCCGCACCGAGGAAGAGGCCGTCGCCCTCGCCAACGACACCGAGTACGGCCTCGCCGGCGCCGTGTGGACCGCCGACGCCTGCCGGGCCCGCCGGGTCGCCGGCCGGCTGCGCCACGGCACGGTCTGGATCAACGACTTCCACCCCTACCTCCCGCAGGCGGAGTGGGGCGGCTTCGGCAAGAGCGGCGTGGGCCGCGAACTCGGCCCCGCCGGACTCGCCGAGTACCGCGAGAGCAAGCACGTCTACCAGAACCTCGCGCCGAAGCCGGTCCGCTGGTTCACAGGCTGATTCCGGGCAACCGCAGCCGACCAAGGGGCGCGGGGAACTGCGCGACCAGCCACGACGCACCCGCACCCGAAGGACCAAGCCCCTCGCGGCGCTCGATTCACTGGAGTACCCCCCTCATGTCCCAGAACACCCCCGTCTACGACTACGTCGTCATCGGCGGCGGCACCGCAGGTTCCGTCATCGCCTCCCGGCTGACCGAGAACCCCGACACCACCGTCGCCGTGATCGAGGGCGGCCCCAGCGACGTCGGCCGGGACGACGTCCTCACCCTGCGCCGCTGGATGGGTCTGCTCGGCGGCGAGCTGGACTACGACTACCCGACCACCGAGCAGCCCCGCGGCAACTCGCACATCCGGCACAGCCGCGCCCGCGTGCTCGGCGGCTGCTCCTCGCACAACACGCTGATCGCCTTCAAGCCGCTGCCGTCCGACTGGGACGAGTGGGAGCAGGCCGGCGCCAAGGGCTGGGGCGCGGTCCCGATGGAGGCGTACTACGCCCGGCTGAAGAACAACATCGTCCCGGTCGACGAGAAGGACCGGAACGCCATCGCCCGCGACTTCGTCGACGCCGCCCGGAGCGCGCTCGACGTGCCGCGCGTCGAGGGCTTCAACAAGCAGCCCTTCACCGAGGGCGCCGGCTTCTTCGACCTCGCCTACCACCCCGAGGACAACAAGCGCTCCTCGGCGTCGGTGGCGTATCTGCACCCGGTGATGGACGAGCGGGACAACCTCACGATCCTGCTGGAGACCTGGGCGTACCGGCTGGAGCTGAACGGCACCCGCGCCGAGGGCGTGCACGTGCGCACCAAGGACGGCGAGGAGCAGCTGATCCGCGCCCGGCGCGAGGTCGTCCTGTGCGCGGGCGCCGTCGACTCGCCCCGGCTGCTGATGCACTCCGGCATCGGCCCCGAGAAGGACCTGGCCGCGCTCGGCATCCCGGTCGTCCACGACCTGCCGGGCGTCGGCGAGAACCTGCTCGACCACCCCGAGTCGGTCATCGTGTGGGAGACCGACGGGCCGATCCCGGAGAACTCCGCGATGGACTCCGACGCGGGCCTGTTCGTGCGCCGCGACCCCGAACACCAGGGCCCCGACCTGATGTTCCACTTCTACCAGATCCCGTTCACGGACAACCCGGAGCGACTGGGCTACGAGCGGCCGGAGTTCGGGGTCTCGATGACCCCGAACATCCCCAAGCCCAAGAGCCGCGGCCGGCTGTACCTGACCAGCGCCGACCCGTCCGTGAAGCCCGCGCTCGACTTCCGCTACTTCACCGACGAGGACGACTACGACGGCCGCACCCTCGTCGACGGCATCCGCATCGCCCGCGAGATCGCGAAGACCGAACCGCTGGCGAACTGGCTCAAGCGCGAGGTGTGCCCCGGCCCGGAGGTCACCGGGGACGAGGAGCTCAGCGAGTACGCGCGCAAGGTCGCGCACACCGTGTACCACCCGGCCGGCACCTGTCGCATGGGCGCCGCCGACGACGAACTCGCCGTGGTCGACCCGCAGTTGCGGATCCGCGGCCTGCAAGGAATTCGTATCGCCGACGCCTCTGTCTTTCCGACGATGACCGCCGTGAACCCGATGATCGGGGTGCTCATGGTCGGTGAGAGGGCCGTCGACCTGATCGGAGGTGAGGCGTGATGAGTACGACTACCCCCAGCACGACGCCCGAGACCCGCAAGCCGCCGACCGAGAAGCCGGTCTTCTCCGTCGAGGGCCTGTGGAAGGTGTTCGGCCCCAAGGCCCACCGGGTCCCCGCCGACCCGGACCTGACCGCGCTCGACCCCGCCGCACTGCGCGAACGCACCGGCTGCACGGCGGCCGTCCGTGACGTGTCCTTCGACGTCCGCAAGGGCGAGGTCTTCGTGGTGATGGGCCTGTCCGGCTCGGGCAAGTCCACCCTGGTCCGCTGTCTGACCCGGCTCATAGAACCGACGGCCGGCACCATAGCCATCGACGGCGAGGACGTCCGCGCGATGGACAAGACCCGCCTGCGCGAACTGCGCCGCCACCGCGCCGCGATGGTCTTCCAGCACTTCGGCCTGCTCCCGCACCGCACCGTCCTGGACAACGTGGCCTACGGCCTGGAGATCCAGGGCGTCGGCAAGGCGGAGCGCCGCGAGCGGGCCGCCGCGGTCGTGGCCAAGGTCGGCCTGGAGGGCATGGAGCACCGCAGGCCCGGCCAGCTCTCCGGCGGTCAGCGCCAGCGCGTCGGCCTCGCGCGGGCCCTCGCCGTGGACCCCGAGGTCCTGCTCTTCGACGAGCCGTTCAGCGCGCTCGACCCGCTGATCCGGCGCGACATGCAGGAGGAGGTCGTCCGGCTGCACCGCGAGGAGGGCCGCACGATGGTCTTCATCACCCATGACCTCAGCGAGGCCCTCAAGCTCGGCGACCGCATCGCCCTGATGCGCGACGGCGCTGTGGTCCAGCTGGGCACGCCGGAGGAGATCGTGGGCTCCCCGGCCGACGGCTACGTCCGTGAGTTCGTCCGCGACGTCCCGCGCGAACAGGTCCTGACGGTCCGTACGGCCATGCGCGCCGCCTCGGCCGACGAGGCCGGCAACGGCCCCGCCCTCGCGCCGGACGCGACCGTGTCCGAGGCCATCGAGGCCGTGGCACGGAGCGGTGCCCCGGCCCGCGTCATGGAGGGGGGACGCTGCCTCGGGGTGGTCGACCACGAACGGCTCCTCGGCGTCGTGGCCGGGACGGAGCAGCGTGAGGAGGTGGCTTGATGGCCACCGTCACCGCCAACGCCCCGCGCACGGCCCTGCCCGGCTTCCTCAAGCAGCCCGTCGCCCGCAAGCTCCTGCTGCTCGCACTCGCCGCCGCGGTCCTCGTGCCGCTGGCCAACGCCCGCTGGGCGAGCGGCAGCTGGCCGGGCGCGCTGACCGTCGACGTCTCCGAACCGCTGACCAGGGTCAGCGACTGGATCATCGACAACCGTGACAGCCACCCGCTGTTCATCTACTTCCTCGGGCACATCAGCAACGCGGTCGTGATCTGCGTACGCGCCGTGTACCTGGTGCTGCTCGCGGCCGGCTGGGCGGGCGTCACCGCCGCCGCGTCCCTCGTCGCCTGGCGCGTCGCAGGACCCAGGCTCGCCGCCGGCACCGGTGTCGCCTTCCTGGCCTGCGGGTTCCTCGGCATGTGGGTGCCCACCATGCAGACCCTCGCGCTGATGGTCGTGGCGGTCCTCGCCTCGGTCGTCGTGGGCGTGCTGCTGGGCCTCGCCGCCGGCCTGTCCGACCGGCTCGACCGGTTGCTGCGCCCCGTCCTGGACACCATGCAGGTGCTCCCCGCCTTCGCCTACCTGCTGCCCGTCGTCCTGGTCTTCGGCATCGGCGTCCCCGCCGCCGTCCTGGCCACCGTCGTCTACGCCGCCCCGCCGATGGCCCGCCTCACCGCCCTCGGTCTGCGCGGCGCCGACAAGGAGGTGCTGGAGGCCGTCGAGTCGCTCGGCACCACCGCACGGCAGCGCCTGCTGACCGCGCGCATCCCGCTGGCCCGCAAGGAACTCCTCCTCGGCCTCAACCAGACGATCATGATGGCGCTGTCGATGGCCGTCATCGCCTCCGTCATCGGCGCCGGCGGCCTCGGTGACCGCGTCTACCAGGCACTCGCCTCGGTCGACGTCGGCGCCGCGCTCGCGGCCGGCATCCCGATCGTGCTGCTCGCCGTGGTCCTGGACCGGGTGACCGGCGCGGCGGGGGAGAAGCTCGGCGAGGAACCGCACCCGAACGGCCGCAGGCTCTGGCTGTACGCCCTCGCCGGCACCGCGGCCGTCGCCGTCGCCGGACGTCTCACCGGACGCCTCGACTGGCCCGACGCCTGGGCCCTGAACATCGCCGAGCCCGTCAACCGTGCCGTCGACTGGATGACGGACCACCTCTACTCCGGCGTCCCCGTCGTCGGCGGCACCGCCGACTGGGCGGCCCACTTCACCACCTGGGTCCTCGACCCCGTGCGCGACGGCCTGCTGTGGCTGCCCTGGTGGTCGGTCCTGCTGATCGTCGCCGCCCTGGCCTGGCTGATCGGCACCTGGCGCACCGCGCTGACCGCCGTGCTCGCCATGGCCGCGATCGGCGTCCTCGGTGTGTGGAAGCCGTCCCTGGACACGCTCTCCCAGGTCCTGGCGGCCGTCGCCGTCACCCTGGTCCTGGGCTTCGCGACCGGCATCGCGGCGGCCCGCAGCGACCGCGTCGAGCGGCTGCTGCGCCCCGTCCTGGACGTCTTCCAGACGATGCCGCAGTTCGTGTACCTGATCCCGGTGGTGGCCCTGTTCGGCGTGGGCCGTGCCCCGGCCGTCGCGGCGGCCGTCGTCTACGCGCTGCCCGCCGTCGTGCGCATCACCACCCAGGGCCTGCGCCAGGTCGACCCGGCCGCCCTGGAGTCGTCCCGCTCGCTCGGCGCGACCCCCGCCCAGCAGCTGCGGCAGGTCCAGCTCCCGCTGGCCCGCCCGGCGTTGCTGCTCGCCGTGAACCAGGGCGTGGTCCTGGTCCTCGCCGTCGTCATCATCGGCGGCCTGGTCGGCGGTGGCGCGCTCGGCTACGAGGTCGTCGCCGGCCTCGCCCGGGGCGACCTGGCGACCGGCCTGGTCGCCGGTGCCGCGATCGTCTGCCTCGGCCTGATGCTCGACCGGGTGACCCAGCCCACCGAACGCCGCGCGAAGAAGGGAGCGTGACATGCGCATCCGTACCACCACCGCCGTAGTGGCCGGCGTGTCCTCGCTGGCCCTGCTGACCGGCTGCGGCGCCGCCGACATGACCAAGCAGGCCTCGCCGTTCGCCAATGCGCAGGGCGCGAAGACCGTGACGCTGTCCGTGCAGTCCTGGGTGGGCGCGCAGGCCAACGTGGCCGTCGCCCAGTACCTCCTGGAGCACGAGCTCGGCTACCGCGTCGACACCGTCCAGGTCGACGAGATCCCCGCCTGGGACGCGCTCAGCCAGGGCCGGGTCGACGCGATCATGGAGGACTGGGGCCACCCGGACCAGGAGGAGCGGTACGTCAAGGACAAGAAGACGATCGTGCCCGGCGGTGGCCTCGGGGTCACCGGGCACATCGGCTGGTACGTCCCGACGTACTTCGCGAAGAAGCACCCGGACGTCACCGACTGGAAGAACCTCGACAAGTACGCCGATCAGATGCGTACCGCGGAGAGCGGCGGCAAGGGCCAGCTGATGGACGGCTCGCCGTCCTACGTCACCAACGACAAGGCGCTGGTGAAGAACCTGGACCTGGACTACCAGGTGGTGTTCGCCGGTTCCGAGGCCGCGCAGATCACGCAGATCAAGCAGTTCGCCAAGGCCGAGAAGCCCTTCCTGACGTACTGGTACGAGCCCCAGTGGCTGTTCAAGAAGGTCCCGATGACCGAGGTGAAGCTGCCCGCGTACAAGGAGGGCTGCGACGCGGACCCGGAGAAGGTCGCCTGCGCCTATCCGCACACCCCGCTGCAGAAGTACCTCAACGCCGACTTCGCCAGGACGGGCGGTGACGCGGCGGCCCTGCTGAAGAAGTTCAAGTGGACGACCGAGGACCAGAACGAGGTCTCCCTGATGATCGCCGAGCAGAAGCTGTCACCCGAGGCGGCGGCGAAGAAGTGGGCGGACAGCCACGAGTCCACGTGGAAGTCGTGGCTGTCCTGAACCGCTAGCGCAGACCCGCGGCGAGGCCGCGCAGCGCCCGCGCGGTCTCGCGCTGAAGTCCCGGTCCGAACGTGATCCGGGTGGCCCCGAGTTCACCGAGCGCGGTGGAGGAGGGGTCCCCGGTCACGGTGCCGTGCACATTGATCGGCCCCTGGATGCCGGACCGCAGCAGCGGCAGTACGTCGACGGGGGCGCCGATCGGGTACACGCAGTCGGCGCCCGCGGCGACGTACGCCGCCGCCCGCTCGATGGCCTGCTCGGCGGCCTGCTTGGGGTCGGTGTCACCCGGGGCCCGGATGAACGTGTCGATCCGGGCGTTCACGAAGAGCCGGTCGGCGGCGGCGCGCCGCACCTCGGCCAGCCAGTCGGCGTGCGCGCCCGGGTCCTTGAGGACACCGCCCTCGGAGTCCTCCAGGTTGCACCCCACCGCGCCGGTCTCCAGCAGCCGCTCCACGAGCTCCCCGGGCGCGATCCCGTAGCCGCCCTCGATGTCCGCCGACACCGGCACGTCGACCGCCCGGACGATCCGCGCGACCGCCGCGAACATCTCGTCGGCCGGGGTGTCCCCGTCCTCGTACCCGAGGCCGGCGGCGACCGCCGCGCTGGGCGTCGCGAGCGCGGGGAATCCCGCCTCGACGCAGACCCGGGCGGAGGCGGCGTCCCAGGGCCCCGGCAGGACCAGCGGGTCGCCGGGTGCCTTGCGGCGGTGCAGGGCGCGGAAGGTCTCGACCTTGCTCTCGGTGCGGCCCACGCTGTCGGTCACGGTGTGTATCCCCCTGGTGGAATGCGGCGGGCGACCATCACCCGGTTCCAGTTGTTGATGGCGACGATCAGCCCGACGAGATGGGCGAGTCGCGGCCCGTCGAAGTGCGCCGCGGCCCGGTCGTACACATCATCGGGCACGAAGCGGTCCGTGAGTACGGTGATCGCCTCGGTCAGCGCGAGCGCGGCCCGCTCCCGCTCGTCGAAGACGTCCCCGGCCTCCTCCCAGGCCGCCAGCATGTCCAACTGCCGCTCGCCCACTCCGAGTTCCCGGGCGACGGCGAGATGCATGTCGAGACAGAACGCGCACCGGTTGAGCTGCGAGGCCCGGAGCACGACGAGTTCGGCGAGGGCCGGGTCGCCGAGTCCCTTCTTCGCGGCGGCGCTGACCGCCGACATCGCCCGCGCGACACCGGCGTCGAGCCGCCTGGTGCGGACCGTCACCGGAACTGGCCCGGCTGGTAGTGCCCCGGAGTGCGCCGGCACGTCACGCCGAACCGGTTCCACGCGTTGATCACGCTGATCGCCGCGATCAGCTGCGCCAGCTCGGCCTCCTCGAACTGCCGGGCGGCCCGCTCGTAGACCTCGTCCGGCACGAAGCCCTCGGTCAGCACGGTCACGGCGTCCGTCAGCTCAAGGGCCGCGAGCTCCCGCTCGGTGTAGAAGTGCCGCGACTCCTCCCACGCGCTCAGCTGCACGATCCGCTCGACGCTCTCACCGGCCGCGAGCGCGTCCTTGCTGTGCATGTCCAGGCAGAACGCGCAGTGGTTGATCTGCGAGGCCCGGATCTTCACCAGCTCGCGCAGGGCCGGTTCGAGTCCCCGTCCGGCCACCGCGTCGAGCCGGACCATCGCCTTGAACACGTCGGGGGCGAGCGCGGCCCAGTCGAGGCGTGGGGTCGGTTCGGTCGCGTACGCCACGGTCGTCGCCGTGCTCTCTTCGGTCGTCGTCATGATCTCGACCCTAGGAGCGAAGCAGCCCAGGAGTATGGTCCACTTCCATGGCGAAACCTTGGGCCGCTTTCGGTGTCGACCTCCATCTGGAACCGGCGGGAGGGGGCCTGCGCCGGGGCCTGACCGACGCACTGCGCGAGGCGGTGCGCACCGCACGCCTCGCCCCCGGCACCCGCCTGCCGTCCTCCCGCTCCCTCGCCGCCGACCTCGGCATCGCCCGCAACACGGTCGCCGAGGCGTACGCCGAACTCGTCGCCGAGGGCTGGCTCACCGCCCGCCAGGGCTCTGGCACCCGGGTCGCCGACCGCACGGTGACCCCGCCGACGGGCCCGGCCGCCGCGCCCCGCCCAGAGCGCGCCCGCCCTGCCTACGACCTGGTCCCCGGCACCCCCGACCTGGCCCTGGCGGCCTTCCCTCGCGCGGAGTGGCTCAGGGCTGCCCGCCGCGCCTTCCTGGCCGCCCCGAACCGGTCCCTCGGCTACGGCGACCCGCGCGGCCACGCCGAACTGCGCACCGCCCTCGCCGGCTACCTCGCCCGGGCGCGGGGCGTGCGCGCCGACCCCGGCCGCGTCGTGGTGTGCTCCGGTTTCGTGCACGGCCTCCAACTGCTCGGCAGGGTGCTGCGGGCACGCGGCCTGCGGACGGTGGCCGTGGAGTCGTACGGCCTCCCGCCGCACTGGAACCAGCTCACGGCGGCCGGCCTGACCACCCGGCCCCTACCCTTCGACGAACTGGGCACGAACCCGGCGGAGCTGACCTCCCAGGGAGCCGTACTCCTCACCCCCGCCCACCAGTTCCCGATGGGCGTGCCACTGCACCGCGACCGCCGCGCGACGGTGGTGGACTGGGCGCGCCGCACCGGGGGACTGGTCCTGGAGGACGACTACGACGGCGAGTTCCGCTACGACCGCCAGCCGGTCGGCGCGCTCCAGGGCCTGGACCCCGACAACGTCGTCTACCTCGGCACCGCCAGCAAGTCCCTCGCCCCCGGTCTGCGCCTGGGCTGGATGGTATTGCCCCCCGCGCTGGTGGACGAGGTGACCGCGGCGAAGGGCGGCTCCGACACCTGCGGCGTCCTGGACCAGCTGACCCTGGCCGAGTTCCTCAGGTCCGGCGCCTACGACCGCCACGTCCGCGCCGCCCGACTGCGCTACCGGCGCCGCCGCGACGCCCTGGTCCGAGCCCTGTCCACCCAAGCCCCCCACCTCAGGGTCACCGGCATCGCGGCCGGCCTGCACGCCGTCCTGCGCCTCCCACCCGGCACGGAACGCTCCGTACTGCGGGCCGCGACCTGGCAGGGCCTGGCCCTGCACGGCCTGACGGCCTACCGCCACGAGAAATCACCCACGGACCCTTTGGACGCCCTGGTCGTGGGCTACGGAACACCACCGGACCATGCGTGGGCGGGGGCGTTGGAGGCGCTGTGCCGGGTGCTGCCGTGAGTGCCGTCTTCTCAGCACGTCCGTGTCTTTTCAGCCCGTCCGGCGTTTGAGGACGAGGCCGTTCAGGCCGATGCGGGGTCCGGGGCGGCAGCCCCGGGGACGGGGCGGGTAGGGGCGGCGGGGGCGAAACTCCCAGACCTCAGCCACAACGCACGCTCACCTGTCCTCCGCCGGCGCCTCACCGAACCGCGCCAACGCGAGCGCCCCCGCCACCGACACCACGAACCCCAGCACAGCCAGCCAGGCCAGCCCCTCCCGGGTCCGGTCCCCCAGCCACACCACCCCCACCAGCGCCGGCCCCACCGTCTCCCCGATGACCATCGCCGCCGTGGCCACCGTCACGGACCCCCGCTGCAACGCAGAGGTCAGCGCCAGAAACGCCGCCCCACCCCCCACCAGCAACGCGTACGTCGCCGGATTGCCCAACAGCTCCGGCACGGCCATCGAATCGATCAGCCGCACCGCCACCTCGACCACCCCGAACCCGAACCCGGCCGCCAGCCCGAGCACCAGCCCCCGCCCACGCTCCGGCAAGCGCCCACCCGCCAGCCCCACCCCCAGCACGACCAGCGCCACCCCGAGCATCGAGAACTTCAGCGCGTCCGACCCGCCGGTGTCCCCCTCCGTCCCGGCCGAGAGCCCGAGCATCGCCAACCCGGCACACACCACCCCCACCGCGCCCCACTCGGCCCGCCGCAACCGCACGCGCAGCAACCGCGCCGCGACCACCGCCGTCACCGCGAGACTGGACGCCAGCGCCGCCCCGACGGCGTAGATCGGAATCGACCGCAGCGCGAGGACCTGGAACACGAACCCGAGCCCGTCCAGCCCGAGCCCGGCCAGATATCGCCACTGCCGCAGCGCCCGCAGCAGCACCCCCGCCTCGCCGCCGCGACCTCCCTGCGCACTCGCCGTCCGCGCGGCCATCGCCTGCAACACGGTCGCCGTACCGAAACAGACAGCCGCAGCCAGCGCACACAACATCCCAAACAGCACAAGGCGACTGTAGGTGAGCGGAAGAACCACAGCCCCGCCGACAGTCGCACTCGCACCGATCTCTAGGCTGTCCGCCTGACGAACCACGGACAACCAGACAGGCGACCGGCTCATCGACCGGCTCATCAACAGGTTCATCAATCGGTTCATCAATCGGTTCAGCGAGAACATCGGGGGAGACACAGGCATGGCGGAAACACGACGAAGGCTGCGCTCCGGCACGGTCGTACTCGGCGGCATGGGAGTCATCGCGGCGGCCCTCACCTCGTGCGGCTCCGACCCCGACCGCCGCTGCGTCGACCGCGACAGCTACACCTACGAGGGCTACAAGATCGTCGCGGACAAGAACTGCAAGTCCGGCAGCGGCTCCGGCTCCTCCTACGGCAAGGGCGGCAAGAAGAAGACCCGCAGCTCCGACGCCGCCTGGTACTACGACGCCGACACCGACGACGGCTACGCCGACTACGGCACCTTCAGCCGCAGCGAGGCCGTCGACCGAGGCGGCTTCGGTTGCTCGGGCTCCGGCGGCGGCTGAGCGGGACCCCACGACATGGAGCGCCGCACGATCGAGCCCCGCCCCGACTGGCAGCAGACAGTCGAGGAGCAAGGGCTCATCTACCCCCTCACCCGCCACCCCGACGACTCCTTGCGCCCCTACTGGGACGAGAGCGCCTACTACGTGTTCTCCCTCCCGGAGGTCGAGGCGCTGGAGGAGACCGTCGAGGAACTGCACGGCATGTGCCTCGCCGCGGCCGACCACATCGTCTCCGCCGGCCGCTTCGCCGACCTCGGCATCACCGACCCGCGCATCGCGAACGCGGTCGCCGAGGCCTGGCACCGCCGCGCCGAACTGCCCTCCGTCTACGGCCGCTTCGACCTCCACTACGACGGCACCGGCCCGGCCAGGCTCCTGGAGTACAACGCCGACACCCCCACCTCCCTGGTCGAGGCCGCCTCGCCCCAGTGGTTCTGGATGGAGGACCGCTTCCCCGGCGCCGACCAGTGGAACTCCCTGCACGAACGCCTCGTCGCCGCCTGGAAGAAGCAGGCTGCCCTGCTCCCGCCGGGCGCCCCGCTGCACTTCGCGTACTCCTCGGCCGACGAGCTCGGCGAGGACATGATGACGGTCGCCTATCTGAAGGAGACCGCGGAACAGGCTGGCCTGGACACCGGCTGGATCTCCATGGAGGAGATCGGCTGGGACCGCCTCTCCGGCCGCTTCGTGGACAGGCAACTCCGCTTCATCCGCAGCTGCTTCAAGCTCTACCCCTGGGAGTGGCTCACCACCGACCGCTTCGCCGACCACGTCCTGGACACCCTCGACAACGGCGGCGGCACCGGGACGACCCTGTGGATCGAACCGGCCTGGAAGATGCTCCTCAGCAACAAGGCCCTCCTCGCCATCCTCTGGGAGCTCTACCCGGACCACCCGAACCTGCTCCCCGCCTACCTCGACGGCCCGCGGGAGCTGGCGGACACCACCGGCCATGTCGCCAAACCCCTGCTGGGCCGCGAGGGCGCGGGCGTCACCATCCACGAACCCGGCACCGAGGCCGCCGTCCGCGACGAACCCTGCTGCTACCAGCAGTTGGCCCCGCTGCCCGCCTTCGACGGCAACCACGTCGTCCTCGGCGCGTGGGTCGTCGAGGACGAGTCGGCAGGCCTCGGCATCCGGGAGTCCTCCGGCCTGATCACCGACGAGTACGCCCGCTTCCTGCCGCACGTGATCCTCTGACGGCCGCGACGCGGCGGTGAGCCGGGCGGATCCGCGCGGATGCGGCAGGTGCCGCCGGTGCTGCCGCCCGGCTCGGTTCCCCCGAACCACCGTCCACGACCCGGGCGGCAGGCCTCCAGCATCCCGCCGCCACCCATCACCCAGCTATCCGCTTACGACGGGAACCGCACCCTTTTGTGGATAGCCCGGACTCCTCCGCAACGTCTGTGACGGCGTCTCCCCGTACACCCGCCGATAGTGCCCCGTGAACCGCCCCAGATGCGCGAACCCCCACCGCAACGCCACCTCCGTCACCGTCCCGAACCCGTGGCCGTCCGCGATGGCCAGCAGATCGCGGCGCGCCAGATCCAGCCGGACCCGCCGCAGATACGCCAGCGGAGTCGTGGCCAGATGCACCCGGAACCCCTCCCGCAGACCGCGCACACTCACCCGCGCCGCCACCGCCATGTCGGCCACGGATATCGGCTCATGGGCATGCTCGGCACAGAAGTCCGCAGCCCGCCGCACGGCACTGGGCAGCACCGCGGGCCCCCGCCCCGCCACCGTGTCGCTGAGCACATGCGGCTGCGCGTCCAGCAGCCCGTCCACCAGCAACTGCTCGAAGTGCCCCACGCCCAGCGGCGAGCGCGCCGCCAACTCCGAGTCGGCGAACTCGGCGAACGCCCGCACCACCCGCAGCCACGCCCCGACCGGCCCCACCCGCGGATCCAGCACCGGCGCGAACCGCAGCGGCACGGCCGGCAGCTCCCCGAGCCGCACAGCGAGCGCCGCGTCGAGCGTGGCCCGCGGGATGATCAGCACCCGGTTCAGCGTCTCCCCGCTCCACCGCATCGACAGCCGCTGCCCCGGATTGACGACACTGAGCGAGGACCCCAGCGCCACCCCGTCCGCAGTGACGACACCGTCCCCCGACAGCGGCACATGGATGTTGTAGAACTCCGGCAACTCACCCGGCGTGACATCGACCTCCGCCCCGTACCCCAGCTCGTACAGCGCCACGCCACCCTCGTGCACACAGCGGAACCGCCCGTCGACCGGATGCTCGTCCAGCACCGTCAGCCGATGCGGCGCGAACCGCGCACTGACCAGCGCATGCAACTCCTCGACATCACCGCCCCGGAACAGCAGCCCCCGCCCCGCACCCCCGGACCCGGCCCCCGACCCCGCTCCGCCCATGACGCCCATGCCTCTCCGTGACGCGTCCTGCGCGGAACGTACCGCCCCCGGCCACCCACCGCCCCGGAATCCCGGTGGCACCGGTCCCGGCCGTGGACGGACCAGGGACAACAGGCCGATCCGAACCGGCGCGACGAGCACAGCCGCCTACTGCCCGGCGACCAACTCCCTCGGCGCCCGCCACCACCCGGCGGCGCACTCACACCCCGAGCACACCCCGCAACTGGGCGAGCCCCCAGTCCAGATCCTCCTTCCCGATCACCAGGGGCGGCGCGATCCGGATGGTCACTCCATGGGTGTCCTTCACGAGCACACCCCGGTCCATCAGCTTCTCGGTGACCTCCCGTCCCGTGCCGTACGCCCGCGCGATGTCGACACCCGCCCACAGCCCGCGCCCCCGCACCTCCGTCACCCGGCCCGTCCCCGTCAACAGGCCCAGCTCCCGGTGCAGATGAGCGCCCAGCTCGGCCGCCCGCGCCTGGAACTCGCCCGTCCGCAGCATCGCGATCACCTCCAGCGCCACGGCACACGCCAGCGGATTCCCACCGAACGTCGACCCGTGTTCCCCGGGCCGGAACACCCCGAGCACATCGGCCGACGACACCACCGCCGACACCGGCACGACCCCGCCCCCGAGCGCCTTGCCCAGCACATACATGTCCGGCACGACCCCCTCGTGCTCGCACGCGAACGTGCGCCCCGTACGGCCCAGCCCCGACTGGATCTCGTCCGCCACGAACAGCACGTCCCGCTCCCGCGCCAGCTCCCGCACCGCCGGCAGATAACCCGCCGGAGGCATGAGCACCCCCGCCTCGCCCTGGATCGGCTCCAGCAGCACGGCCACCGTGTTCTCCGTCAACGCCTCCCGCATCGCCGTCAGATCCCCGTACGGCACGATCTCGAAGCCCGGCGTGTACGGACCGAAGTCCGCCCGCGCCTCCGGATCGGTGGAGAAGCTGATGATCGTCGTCGTACGGCCGTGGAAGTTGTTGCCCGCGACCACGATCTTCGCCATCTCCGCCGGCACGCCCTTGACCCGGTAGCCCCACTTCCGGGCCGTCTTCACGGCCGTCTCCACCGCCTCCGCGCCCGTGTTCATCGGCAGCACCATCTCCATCCCGCACAGCTGCGCGAGCTGCTCGCAGAACGCCGCGAACCGGTCGTGATGAAACGCCCGCGACGTCAGCGTCACCCGCTCCAGCTGCGCCTTCGCCGCCGCAAGGATCCGCCGGTTGCCGTGCCCGAAATTGAGCGCCGAATACCCGGCCAACAGATCCAGATACCGCCGTCCCTCCACATCCGTCATCCACGCCCCGTCCGCCGTCGCCACCACGAGCGGCAACGGGTGGTAGTTGTGCGCACTGTGCGCGTCGATCGCGGCGATCTGCGATTCGGCGCTGCTCGACGTAGTCACGGGGCTCTCCGTTTCCGCCGCCGCGAGCGCTCGTGTCCCGGCAGTCACGAGGCTCACGGCCACTGTCCATTTCCTGCCTCACGCGTGCTGTGCCGCCCCCTTCTATCGTTGCTCGCATGGTGGACGCGCGGCCATGGCGCGCCGGCCCGCCCGGTAGGCTGATCGTCGGGCCGTGACTGGCGCGCTGGGATGGACCAACCATCGGGGAGCGGCCCCTGGACCGAAGTCCAGACCGAGTGCCGTGCGCCTGGGCCGTGCCGTGATCGCTGTACACGACGTCCGGAGGTCCCCATGTCAGCCGAGCCCCTCTCCACCGAGTCCACCGCCTTCCGTTCCGCCCTCGACGTGATCCGCGCCGTCGAGCCGCGCGTGGCCGATGCCATCGGCCAGGAGGTCGCCGACCAGCGCGAGATGCTCAAGCTGATCGCCTCCGAGAACTACGCCTCCCCGGCCACCCTCCTGGCGATGGGCAACTGGTTCAGCGACAAGTACGCCGAGGGCACCGTCGGCCGCCGCTTCTACGCCGGCTGCCGCAACGTCGACACCGTCGAGTCCCTCGCCGCCGAGCACGCCCGCGAGCTCTTCGGCGCCCGCCACGCCTACGTCCAGCCCCACTCCGGCATCGACGCCAACCTCGTCGCCTTCTGGGCCGTCCTCGCCCAGCGCGTCGAGGCCCCCGCCCTGGAGAAGGCCGGCGTCCGCCAGGTCAACGACCTCTCCGAGGCCGACTGGGCCGAGCTGCGCAGCGCCTTCGGCAACCAGCGCATGCTCGGCATGTCCCTGGACGCCGGCGGCCACCTCACCCACGGCTTCCGCCCCAACATCTCCGGCAAGATGTTCGACCAGCGCTCCTACGGCACCGACCCCGCCACGGGCCTGATCGACTACGAAGCGCTTCGTGCCTCGGCCCGCGAGTTCAAGCCGCTGATCATCGTCGCCGGCTACTCCGCCTACCCCCGTCTCGTGAACTTCCGGATCATGCGCGAGATCGCCGACGAGGTCGGCGCCACGCTCATGGTCGACATGGCCCACTTCGCGGGTCTCGTCGCCGGCAAGGTCCTGACCGGCGACTTCGACCCGGTCCCGCACGCCCAGATCGTCACCACCACCACCCACAAGTCGCTGCGCGGCCCGCGCGGCGGCATGGTCCTGTGCGACGACTCCCTCAAGGACCAGGTCGACCGCGGCTGCCCGATGGTCCTCGGCGGCCCGCTCCCGCACGTCATGGCCGCCAAGGCCGTCGCCCTCGCGGAGGCCCGCCGTCCCTCGTTCCAGGACTACGCCCAGCGCATCGTCGACAACTCCCGCGCGCTGGCCGAGGGCCTGATGCGCCGCGGCGCGACCCTGGTGACCGGCGGCACCGACAACCACCTGAACCTGATCGACGTCACCTCCTCCTACGGCCTCACCGGCCGCCAGGCCGAGGCCGCGCTCCTTGAGTCCGGCATCGTCACCAACCGCAACGCCATCCCGGCCGACCCCAACGGCGCCTGGTACACCTCCGGCATCCGCATCGGCACCCCTGCCCTGACCACCCGTGGCCTGGGCACCGCCGAGATGGACGAGGTCGCCGCCCTCATCGACCGAGTCCTCACCACCACCGAGGCCGGCACCACCAGCAAGGGCGCTCCGTCCAAGGCGCAGCACGTCCTCGACCCCAAGGTCGCCGACGAGATCTCCCGCCGCGCCACCGACCTCGTCACCGGCTTCCCGCTGTACCCGGAGATCGACCTGGGCTGACGCCCACCACCAGGACCGACGGCCTACAGATCCAGGTCGATCAACTCCTGGCGTGGCCCCTGACGCGGCGGTCCGGCATCAGGCCGGGCCGCCGCGCGGCGTATCAGCAGCGTGCCGCCGACCCCCGCCGCGAACCCGACGGCCAGCCCCGCCAGCGCCCACCCGGTGTCACCCAATCCCGCACCGGGCCGATCCCCGGCTGCCGCGCCCACGGCAGCCCCGGCGAACTCGTCCTCCGTTTCGCCGAGCAGCGCCGCCAGGTCCAGCCGCTCGAAGACGGAGCGAGGGGCCCGATGCCAGCGGATGTCGTCGTCCTCCACGTCCGGCGCGAGATCCGACCGCACCCAGGGCGTGCCGTCCCCGGCCACGAACAGCTGGTCCTGCCTCTCCATGGCCACGTCACCGCCTGGCACCCGATTCGTCTGCGGCCAGCCACCGACGCCCGTCAGTCCCCAGAGCACCGTGATCCTTATCGGTGGATGACGCCCCTCCGCCCAGCTCTCCGGCACCCGCTCCGTCCCGACGTACGTCGGCTGCAACAGCTGCCAGAGACGGGCGAAACCCGGCTGGCCGGAGTGCAGGGCCACCGTGCGGCCCGAGCCGCCTGCGACGACCATCGCCACATCGGGGACGTCCCGCGGCTGGGCCGGTGCGGCCCTGGCGGTCGCCGCCGCTCCCCACAGGGCGAGTGCCGCCGACGCCGCCACGAGCAGCGCGAGCCGTAGCTTTCCGCCCAGGTCGGCGCTCATACGTCCCGTAGCTCCTGCCTCGGCCCCGGCTCACCGCGCAGGCGGTCCAGGGGGAGCCGCAGGGCCAGGGGGCGCAGGGCGAGTGCGAGCACCGCTCCGGCCGCCGCGCCCGGCAGGGCCCACCACCAGTCGGTGGCGTCGCTGGAAGCCGGCGCCGACCTCGCCCCTGAGCCGGACTCTGACCCTGGACCGGACCCTGATCCGGACGCGGCCGAGGTCGTCTCGTCCGCGGCGGAGGATGAATCCTGCACGCCGTTGTCCGCCCCCGACGCCTCCTCATCCGAGGGGAAGATCGCCGCGCCGCCTTCGGAGGAGGCCTTGCCCATCAGGCCCAGCTTCGAGAGAAGGGCGCGCAGCCCTGACGGTTGATGGGCCCGGTGCCAGGTGCCGTTCGTCGTGCTGCCCAGGTTCGAGGCGGTGTGGATCCAGACGTCCTTGCCGTCGTCGACCGGATAGACCCGGTCGAGGCGCCAGGGCGACACGTCATGGACCATCCACGTGACGTTGATCTGGCGGGCCGCCTCCAGAGCGGCCTCCGGCGGCTTGTTCCGCGTGCCCTGGCCGGCTGAGCCGAGCAGCCGCTCCAGCTGTCCGTACTCCTTGTCGGAGTAGTACAGCGAGGCCGTCTCGGTGCTCTCCGGCGAGACCAGGAGCACGCTCGTCGGCCCGCCGGCCGATGCAGGGGCCGCGGCACCCCACACCAGCAGAGCGAGCGAGGCCGCCAACGCACCTGTCAGCGCAGTGAGTTCACGACACCGACCCCTCCATCCGACCCCGCCCCCATATCCGCTCCCGCCCTCGCCTCCGCCTGCGCTGTCGCGCGAGCACCGTCCCGAGCAACCGATCCCACGCCCCCGCAGCCGGTGTCCCCAGCGGCCGACCCCATGTCCGCACATCCGAACCCCCAACCCAAGCGATCCCCGTGCGACCCGTCCCCGAGCCGCGTGTCACTTCTGGTACACCGCCCGACCCGCCTGGGTTCCCACCCCGCCCCCACTATTTCCGGCCCATGCATTTCGGGCCACGATCCGGACCGAAGTCCCGGGACCGGTTGTTCGGAGGGCCCTTCGGAGGGCCCCTCCCAGAAGCCGTCGGAGCCGTCCGAGGCGCCTAACCGGTCCGAGCCGCCCAGCCGGTCCGAGGCGCCCAACCGGTCCGGGCCCCCACAGGCCCGCCCCGAAGCCCCCTACGGGGTCCCGCCGCATGCCCGGCCCCTCCGCCGAACAGGCCCGCCACCAGCCGGCGAGAGGCCACCGCCCGCCCCGACACCCGGCCGCCCGTCGGCTACTCCACCGACCGCGCAACCGCCAGGGCCCGCTCCTTGGACCTCACCCCTTCCAGCCGAAGCGCCACGTTCTCGCCCTCCGTGCCGTGGCTCCACAGCAGTGTCGGACCGGCCGTCCGCTCCTCGCGGGTGAAGCGCTCCCCGCTCGGGTCCACGAGCCAGAAGGTGAGCAGATGCGGGCGGGCGAACCACAGGGCCTGGTCGGCCGCCGTCCCGTTCGTGCCGTTCGAGGCGTCGGAGTCCAGCGAGATCCACTCCGGAGGTTCGCGGACCGTCTTGGCGAAGCCGATGTCCAGGCTCGCCCGGCGCTCGTCCAGCCGTATCGTGCCCCCGTCCTCGCGCCAGCACAGGCTCACCAGGAACCGTCCCCCTGGCTCACCGGTCACCGCGACCGTGTCCGGAGCGCCGAGCTCCTTCGGCACCAGCGGTGCGAAGCCGGCCCGCCGCTCGGCCTCGGCGAGCGACACCGGGTGGTCGCAGCCGGGGACCTCGGCGCCGGGGGAGGGGGTCGCCGACGGGTCGTACCGCACTCCGACGCCCGCGAAGTCGAACCAGTCGAGGACCGCCGCCCGCACGGGGGGCGTGAGCACAAGGACCGTCAGCAGGCCGCACAACGTCGCGGTCAGCGAACGCCACCGCATCCGCGTCCAGCGCCGCACCGCCCGCAGCCGCTCGGCCGCCCCTGTCGGCTCGGCCACCGGCACGGGCACCTGCTCGGCGAGGAGCTGCCCCAGTACCCGCTCGACCATCGTCTCGGAGCCGTCCACCGCGCCCGGCGGGTCCAGCGAACGCCCGAGCGCCCGCAGCTCCTCCGGCAGACGGGTCGGATCGCCACGCCGAGCACGATCACCGGGACCTCGTCCCTCGGAACCCCGACCGCGATCACCCGGCCTCATGCTCATCACCCCCTTCCCGAGGCTGGAAGTCCGGCAGCAACCGCCCCAGCTTCCGCAGTGCGCGGTTCAGCCGGGATTTCACCGTGCCCCTGGGCCAGCCCAGGGCCTGGGCCGTCTCGGACTCGTCCATCTCCAGGAGATAGCGGTAGGTGACGACCAGGCGGTGTTCCTCGCTCAGCTTCTCCAGGGCTGCCTGGAGGGCGGCACGGCGCTCTATCTCCAGCGCGGCGACCGCCGGGTCCGCCGATTCCGGTATCAGGGGTTCCGCCTCCACGAACGCCGCCTCGCGACCGGCGAGCGTGCGCTGGCGGGCCGCCGTACGCACTGTGTTCCTCGTCTCATTGGCCACGATCGCCAGCAGCCACGGCTTGAACGCCGAGCCGTCCTTGAACCGGCCCAGCGAGCAGTACGCCTTGACGAAGGCCTGCTGCACCACGTCCTCCGCGTCCGCACCCGCCCCGAGCGCGGCGGCCGCCCTGAGCGCGATGCCCGTATGGGCCCGCACCAGCTGCGCGTACGCCTCCGGCTCCCCGGCGCGTACGCGTGCGATCACCGCGGCCTCATCGACGATGCGGCCCCCCTCCCGCGTCCTCACACCTTTGGTACACCGCCGGAGACGGATCGGTTCCCATATGTTTCCGACCAGTTCCGAACCGGCCCCCGAGACCTGAGAGAATGATGAGCATGGCCTCTGACCGACCCCGTGTGCTCTCCGGAATCCAGCCCACCGCAGGCTCGTTCCACCTCGGCAACTACCTCGGCGCCGTCCGCCAGTGGGTGGCGCTCCAGGAGACCCACGACGCGTTCTACATGGTCGTCGACCTGCACGCGATCACGATCCCGCAGGACCCGGCCGAGCTGCGCGCCAACACCCGGCTCGCCGCCGCCCAGCTCCTCGCGGCCGGTCTCGACCCCGAGCGCTGCACGCTCTTCGTCCAGAGCCACGTCCCCGAGCACGCCCAGCTCGCCTGGATCATGAACTGCCTCACCGGCTTCGGCGAGGCCTCCCGCATGACCCAGTTCAAGGACAAGTCCGCCAAGCAGGGCGCCGACCGGGCGTCGGTCGGCCTGTTCACGTACCCGATCCTCCAGGTCGCGGACATCCTGCTGTACCAGGCCAACGAGGTCCCGGTCGGCGAGGACCAGCGCCAGCACATCGAGCTCACCCGTGACCTCGCCGAGCGCTTCAACGGCCGCTTCGGCGCGACCTTCACCGTCCCGAAGCCGTACATCCTCAAGGAGACGGCGAAGATCTACGACCTTCAGGACCCGGCGATCAAGATGAGCAAGTCGGCGTCCACGCCGAAGGGCCTCATCAACCTGCTCGACGAGCCCAAGGCCACCGCCAAGAAGGTCAAGAGCGCGGTCACCGACACCGACACCGTCATCCGCTACGACGCCGAGAACAAGCCCGGTGTCAGCAACCTGCTCACCATCTACTCGACCCTCACGGGGACGGGAATCGCGGAACTGGAGCAGAAGTACGACGGCAAGGGCTACGGTGCGCTCAAGACGGACCTCGCCGAGGTCATGGTCGAGTTCGTGACGCCCTTCCGGGAGCGCACCCAGCAGTATCTGGACGACCCGGAGACGCTGGACTCGATCCTGGCCAAGGGTGCGGAGAAGGCGCGTGCCGTCGCCGCGGAGACCCTCTCCCAGGCGTACGACAAGGTGGGCTTCCTGCCCGCCAAGCACTGAGCCCGCACCACGGCAGGCGGCCGGAACACGGCCGTACCACCGCACAGCGCTGCACATCACTACGGTTGCGCCTGCCCGCAGAACAGTCGTGGCCGTACAGTCGATAGCCGGGCGGTCGCACACGCGGCCGTCACGCTCACCAACAGAGCCACGAGCTCACTCACCCAGGACGAGCTTCTCGCGATGGACGAGCTCACCAGAGAGACGACAGGAGACGACGTGGGGACCGTAACGATCGGCGTGTCGATCGCGGTCCCGGAGCCTCACGGCAGCCTGCTCCAGGAGCGGCGCGCGGGCTTCGGCGACGCCGCGGCTCACGGCATCCCCACGCACGTCACGCTGCTGCCGCCGACAGAGGTCGACGCCTCGCTGCTGCCCGCGATCGAGGCCCACCTCGTCGAGGTCGCGGCGTCCGGGCGGCCGTTCCCGATGAAGCTGTCCGGCACCGGGACCTTCCGTCCGTTGTCGCCGGTCGTCTTCGTCCAGGTCGTCGAGGGCGCGGAGGCCTGCACCTGGTTGCAGAAGCAGGTCCGCGACGCCTCCGGCCCGGTCGCACGCGAACTGCTGTTCCCGTACCACCCGCACGTCACGGTCGCCCACGGCATCGACGAAGAGTCGATGGACCGCGCATTCGAGGAACTCTCCGACTACGAGGCCCACTGGCCCTGCACCGGCTTCGCCCTCTACGAGCAGGGTGCCGACGGCGTCTGGCGCAGGCTGCGGGACTACACCTTCGGCGCCGGCGCGGTGGTGCCGCCGCAGGCGGGGCATGTGGAGCGCGGGTCGATCCCGGCGAGTTAGCTCCGCCGGGGGTGTCGGTACGGTCAGATCGGCAGCCGACGGAACAGCCCCCTCGGCGCGTGCCGCAGCGCCGACATCACCACCCTGAGTGTGCCCGGTACCCACACCGTCTCCGAGCGGCGGCGCAGGCCCAGTTCGATCGCCGTCGCGACCGCTTCGGGGGTGGTCGCGAGGGGTGATTCCTCCAGGTCGGCGGTCATCTTCGAGCGTACGAATCCGGGGCGTACGACCATGACGTGCACGCCGGTGCCGTGCAGCGCGTCGCCCAGGCCCTGGGTGAAGGTGTCGAGGCCGGCCTTGCTGGAGCCGTAGATGAAGTTGGCGCGGCGGGCCCGCTCGCCGGCGACGGACGACAGGACGACCAGCGAGCCGTGGCCCTGGGACTGGAGCGCGCCGGCGCCGACCAGGGCCGCGGAGACGGCGCCCGTGTAGTTGGTCTGGGCGACCCGCACCGCGTTGAGCGGCTCCCTTTCGTCGCGCGCCTGGTCGCCGAGGATCCCGAAGGCGAGCAGCACCATGTCGATGTCGCCCTCCGCGAAGACCTTGCCGAGGACCGTCTCGTGGGACTCGGGGTCGAGCGCGTCGAAGGCGACGGTGCGTACCTCGGCCCCCAGGGCGCGCAGATCGGCCGCGGACTGATCGAGGGCGGGCGACGGGCGGCCCGCCAGCCATACCGTGCGGGTACCGCGTGCGATCAGGCGGCGCGCGGTGGCCAGCGCGATCTCGGACGTACCGCCGAGGACGAGCAGGGACTGGGGGATGCCGAAGGCGTCCTTCACGACAGCTCCTAGAGATCGGGAGTCCGGAGCTCCTGGGGGTCGGGAGTCCGGGGGAGGCAGGGGGTCGGTGGCCGGGACCACAGGCCGAGACAGGGGTCCGGTTGCCGGGCCCTACAGGCCGAGGCGGCGGGCCAGGTCCGAGACGAACACCCCGCGCGGGTCGATCTCCGCGCGCAGGGCGCGGAACTCGTCCAGGCGCGGGTACATCGTGGCGAGCACTTCGGGCCGCAGCCGGGAGTCCTTGGCGAGGTAGACGCGCCCGCCGGCCGCGGCCACGTCCTCGTCCAGCGTGTCCAGAAGGGCGCCGAGACCGGGCAGGCCGGCCGGGATGTCCAGGGCCAGCGTCCAGCCGGGCACCGGGAAGGAGAGCCAGCCGGGGTCGGCGTCCCCGAAGCGCTTGAGGACCGCCAGGAAGGACGGGCAGCGGTGCTCGGAGACGCGCCGCACGATGCCGCGCAGGGTCTCCTCCCGGCCGTGCCCGACCACGAACTGGTACTGCACGAAGCCGCCCCGGCCGTAGATCCGGTTCCAGTGGGGCACGCCGTCCAGCGGGTGGAAGAACCGGGCGAGCGGCTGGAGTTCACCGGTACGCGCGTGTGGCGCCCTGCGGTACCAGAGCTCGTTGAACCAGCCCACTGTACGGCGGCTCAGCAGGCCCTCCGGGAGGACCGCGGGCGGGGCGGGCAGGCGGGCCGTGCGGAAGGCGAGCGGCTCCCTACGCGCGCGCGTGTCCTCGCGCAGCGCCTCCAGGGGGGCGTGGTCGCCGCGGGTGAGCACCGCGCGGCCCATCGCCGGGCCGCGGGCCAGCAGGTCGATCCAGGCGACCGAGTAGCGGTAGTGGCCGTCGCCGGTGGTCAGGCGGGCCAGCAGGTCGTCGAGGTCCCGCGCGCGCTCGGTGTCGACCGACATCAACGAGGTCGTCACCGGCTGGAGCTGGATCGTCGCGGTGAGGATCACGCCGGTCAGGCCCATGCCGCCGGTGGTCGCGTCGAACAGGGGCGTGTCGCGGCCGACGGCGCGGACCTCGCCGTCGGCGGTGAGGAGTTCCATCGACAGCACGTGGCGCGAGAAGGAGCCCGAGACGTGGTGGTTCTTGCCGTGGATGTCGGCTCCGATCGCGCCGCCGACCGTCACATAGCGGGTGCCGGGCGTCACCGGTACGAACCAGCCGAGCGGGAGCAGCACCTCCATCAGCCGGTGCAGGGAGACCCCCGCGTCGCACAGCACGATGCCGTTGTCGGCGTCGATCGCGTGCACCCGGTCCAGGCCGGTCATGTCCAGGACCATGCCCCCGGCGTTCTGCGCCGCGTCCCCGTACGCCCGTCCCAGGCCCCTCGGGATGCCTCCGCGTGCCCCGCAGCCCCGGACGGCCGTCGCGGCCTCCTGGTACGTCCTGGGACGGATCAGGCGGGCGTTGGTGGGGGCGGTGCGGCCCCATCCCGAGACGGAGACGGTGTCGGCAGGCATGTCGGCGACCGTAGCGTCCGTATGCGGTCGATCAGTTCTGAAACATTCCTCGCCTCCCCAAAATGGGTGATTAATGGGATGTCGCCCAATATTGTCGTAGTTCCGGCTCGGCGGGCGTGAACAGTGAGTCCACATGGACCACCTCGACGACATGGACCACCGAAGCCTCACGGGCGTGGACCGGCGAATCCTTTCGGCGGTCCACGCCCACGGCCGTGACCCACGTGTCGCGGGTGCCGCGCGTGCCCTGTCCAGGGCGGGCGAGCACGGTGCGCTGTGGCTGGCGGCGGGCCTCGCCGGGGCCGTGGTGGACGGGCGCCGACGCGGCGCCTGGATGCGCGGTACGGCGCTCACCGCGGGAGCGCACCTCGTCAGCATGGGGGTGAAAAGGGTCGTGCGCCGCCCGCGCCCGGCGCATGTCGAACCCCGGGTCCGCACGCTCGGCCGGCACTCCTTCCCCAGCTCCCACGCGGCCTCCGCGACCGCCGCGGCCGTCGCCTTCGGCGCGCCCGGCGCGTACGCGATCGTGCCGCTGGCCACCGCGATGTGTCTGTCACGACTGGTCGTCGGCGTGCACTACCCCTCGGACGTGGCGGCCGGCGCGGCGCTGGGAGCACTCACCGCGTGCGTGGGGGCGAGTTGGATGCGGAGAGCGGGCGGGCGCGGCCATGCCTGAGACCGCGCACCTGACGAGTGCCGCGCGCATCCGGGAAGCGGCACTCCACCAGCAGCGCACACCCCCGCGCCGCGCCGCACCGCCACACCGCAAGCGCGGCCCCGGCCCCCTGCTGCGTGGCCTCCTCAAGACCGCGCGCCCCAAGCAGTGGATCAAGAACATCCTGGTCATCGCGGCCCCGGCCGCCGCGGGCCGGCTCTTCTCCACCCACGCGGCGATCCAACTCGCCCTCGTCTTCACGCTCTTCACCGCCTGCGCCGCCGCCGTCTACCTGATCAACGACGCCCGTGACGCCGACGCGGACCGCGCCCACCCGACCAAGCGGCACCGCCCGGTCGCCGCCGGACAGGTACCCGTACCGGTCGCCCACGCCGTGGGAGGCGTCCTCGGCGTCCTCGCACCGGCCGCCGCGGCCTGGCTGACCTCGCCCCTCGTCGCGGCCCTGCTCACCGCCTACCTCGGCATGCAACTGGCGTACTGCGTAAGCCTCAAGCACGTCCTGGTCATCGATCTCGCCGTCGTCACCACGGGGTTCCTGATGCGGGCCGCCGTCGGCGGGCTCGCGCTCGGCATTCCGCTGTCGCGGTGGTTCCTGATCACGACCGGGTTCGGGGCGCTGTTCATGGTGTCGGCCAAGCGCTACTCCGAGGCCGTGCAGATGGAGGGCAGGGCGGGCGCCACGCGCGCGCTGCTCACCGAGTACACCGCCGGATACCTGCGCTTCGTCTGGCAGTTGGCGGCCGGTGTCGCCGTCCTCGGCTACTGCTTGTGGGCCATGGAGGACGGCGGCGTCCCGCACACCGGGCTGCTGCCCTGGCGCCAGCTGTCCATGGTCGCCTTCATCCTCGCCATCCTGCGCTACGCCGTGTTCGCCGACCGCGGCACGGCGGGCGAGCCCGAGGAGGTCGTCCTGCGCGACCGCGCGCTCGCCGTCATCGGGGTGGTGTGGCTGGCGATGTACGGCCTGGCGGTGGCCAATTGGTAGGCACGCGCGCGTGCCCGACCCGACAGGGCGGCCAGGAAACCGCCGGCCAGGAAACCGCCGGCCCGCGAGCCACCGGCCTCGGGCCCGCCCGCCACGAAGTCCTCGCCTTCGCCGTCGTCGGTCTCCTCGCCTACGCCGTCGACCTCGCCCTCTTCACCTGCCTCCGCGGCCCCGCCGCCCTCGGCCCCCTCACGGCCAAGGCCGTCTCCTTCGTGGCCGGCTGCACCGTCGCCTACGCCGGGAACGCGCGCGGCACCTACCGCCACACCCGCCGCCGGGGCCCGCGCCCCTGCGCCGCCTTCTTCGCGGTGAACGCAGCCGGAGCGGTCGTACAGCTGCTGTGCCTCACCGTGAGCCTCCCCCACTCTCGGCTTCGCTCGAGCGGGGGGACCCCCATAGGCCTCGGGTTCACCTCCCAGCTCGCCGACACGGTCTCGGGAGCGGCAATCGGCATGGCACTGGCTACAGTCCTGCGGTTTTGGGGCACACGGACATTGGTCTTCCCAGCGGAGGGCAGAGTCGGATCATGGACTGGCTGAAGAAGATTCCCGTCGTCGGGTCCGCGGTGACCCGGCTGATGGCCACGCACGCGTGGCGGTCGTACGAGCGCATGGACCGGGTCAAGTGGACCCAGCTTGCCGCCGCGATGACCTTCACCAGCTTCATCGCGCTGTTCCCGCTGCTCACGCTGGCCGCGGCGATCGCCGCCGCGACGCTCAGCCAGGAACAGCAGGACAAACTCGAGGACAAGCTCGCCGACCAGGTGCCCGGCATCGCCGACCAGCTCAACATCAGTGGCCTCGTCGAGAACGCCGGCACGGTCGGACTCATCGCGGGCGCCCTGCTGCTGTTCACCGGCATCGGCTGGGTCACCTCCATGCGCGAGTGCCTGCGCGCGGTGTGGGAGCTGCCGGACCCCGAGGAGAACCCCGTCCTGCGCAAGGTCAAGGACGCGGGCGTCCTGGTCGGCTTCGGCGGCGCCGTGCTCGTGACCATCGCGGCGTCCACCGTCGCCTCCGCCCTGGTCGGCTGGATCACCCGGCAGCTCGGTATCGAGGAGGGCGGCTGGGGCGGGGTCCTGCTGCAGGTCGCAGCGTTCCTCGTCGCCGTGCTCGCGAACTTCCTGCTGCTGCTCTACGTCCTGACCCTGCTGCCCGGCGTGGAGCCGCCACGCCGCCGGCTGTTCGTGGCCGCACTGATCGGCGCGATCGGGTTCGAACTGCTGAAGCTGCTGCTCAGCGGCTATATGCAGGGCGTGGCCACGAAGAGCATGTACGGCGCGTTCGGCGTACCGGTCGCCCTGCTGCTGTGGATCAACTTCACCGCGAAGCTGGTGGTGTTCTGCGCCGCCTGGACGGCGACGGGGAACAAGGAGACCGAGGTCGAGGTCGAGGCCGAGGACGAGGACGAGACAGAGAGCGAAGACGAGACGGCCGCAGCCGCGGACTCGGCGGCCGGAACCGAGGGCCCGGCCGCCGAGTCCGCGAAGTCCGGCGTCAGGAGCGACCCCGACGGCGCACCAGGTCGGGCAGCGGCCAGCGGCGGTTGATCAGGAACACGCCCGCAGCGAGCAGCACCAGCGCCCCGCCGGTGATCCCGAGCGCCACCCCGATGCCGGTCGAACCGCTCGCGGCCGACGCACCGACCGCCGACTTCGACGACTTCTCCGCGTCCCCGGTGCCACCGGCCTCCCCGGAGTTGTTCGAGCCCGGCTGCGCGCTGGCCTGCGCCGCGCTCTTCGGCGGCACCAGCTCACCCACCGGCTGCACCTTCCCGGCGGCCTTGAAGCCCCAGTCGAAGAGCCGCGCGGTCTCCTTGTAGACCTCGTTGTGCTCGCTCTTCTCCGGGTTCATGACCGTGACGAGCAGCACCTTGCCGTTGCGCTCGGCCACGCCCGTGAAGGTGGCTCCGGCGTTCGTGGTGTTGCCGTTCTTGACGCCCGCGATGCCCTGGTACACGGGGATGTCGCTGTCGCCGGCCAGCAGCCGGTTGGTGTTCTGGATCTCGAAGGTCTCGCGGACCGACTTGCCCTTCTTCTTCGACGTCGAGCCCGGGAACTTCGCGGTGACCGTCGAGCAGTACTCGCGGAAGTCCTTCTTCTGGAGCCCGGAGCGGGCGATCAGGGTCAGGTCGTACGCGGAGGAGACCTGGTGGGGAGCGTCGTAGCCGTCGGGGGACACCGCGTTGGTGTCGAGGGCCTGGAGCTCCTCGGCGTGCTCGTTCATCTCCTTGACGGTGTTGTCGATTCCGCCGTTCATCTTCGACAGCACGTGCACGGCGTCGTTGCCGGAGCGCAGGAAGACCCCGAGCCACAGGTCGTGGACGCTGTAGGTCTCGCCCTCCTTTATCCCGACCATGCTGGAGCCCGCGCCGACGTCCGCGAGGTCGGACGGTACGACCTTGTGCTCGACGCTCTTGGGGAACTTCGGCAGCACCGTGTCGGCGAACAGCATCTTCATGGTGCTCGCGGGCGGGAGCCGCCAGTGCGCGTTGTGCGCGGCGAGCACATCGCCGGACTCGGCGTCGGCGATGACCCAGGAGCGCGCGGTGAGGTCCTTGGGCAGCACCGGGACGCCGCTCGCCAGGTTCACCTGGGTGCCGGCCTGCCCCAGCCGCTCGCCGCCCACGGTCGACATGCCCGCCGGGGGAGTGGCCGACGGGCTCGTACTCGGGGACGGCTTGGGGGCCGCGTGGGAGACGGGCGCGGTCAGCGCGAGGGACGACACGACTGCGGAAGCGACCAGCAGGGCACGCCTGGCGGTCTTCATGGGTGCGGGCACGACGGAGAACGTACATGCCGTTGCCATGGAAGTCCCGCTTCTGTCCCCACCCCGCTCGGAGGACCCGACACGGGGCGTTGATACTGAGCTCATGAAGCTCAGCCGCCCGGTCTCCTGGTTCCTGCTCGCCTTCGGGGTGTGGAGCTGGGTCATCTGGGTCACTTTCGTCAAAAATTTGATCAAGGACAGCAGCGGGCTGGCGTTCGACGACGGTCACCCCACGGCGTACTTCTGGGTGCACTTGCTGCTCGCCGTCGTCTCCTTCGTATTGGGGACGGTCGTCGGAGTCATTGGGTTGCGTGGAGTGCGCGCACTGCGCCGGATGTCATAGGAACTCGGCCAGGGCCCGGGACGTTCACTCGTCACGCAAGGGAAAGGGAACGTCCGCGTGGTCATCGTCTTCGCGCTCGTCGCGCTGCTCGTGCTGTCCGTCGTGGTGGTGGGCAACTGGTGGATGTGGCGTCGTCTGTTCCGTGACACGACCCGCGCTCCCGGCCTCGTGCGCCGGGTGGGCGTGGTGGTGATCGCCGGCGGCTGGGCGCTGACGATCGGCGGCCTGGTCGCCGAGCGCACGGGCGCGCCCTTCTGGCTCCAGCAGGTCCTGGCCTGGCCGGGCTTCCTGTGGCTGGCCCTGGCGATGTACCTGATGCTGGGCGTCCTGGCCGGTGAGCTCGTGCGGCCCCTGCTGCGCCGCCGGCTCGAGAGACGGGCGCGCGCGGGGGAGGCCGAGGCCGTACCGGCACCGGAGCCCGAGCCGGTGCCCGTGGCCGCCGCGGGTCCGGCCGACCCGCCCCCGCCCTCGGCGACCGACACGCCCGCGGACTCCGCGACACCGCCCGAGAGCCCTCTGGCCACCCCCACCCGCCGCCTCTTCGTCTCCCGGGTCATCGCCGGAACCGCCGCCGCGGCCGCCGTGGGGACGGTCGGCTACGGCACCTACGGCGTTCTGCGGGGCCCGAAGGTCAAGCGGGTCACCGTCCCGCTGGCCAAGCTCCCGCGCGCGGCGCACGGTTACCGGATCGCGGTCGTCAGCGACGTCCATCTGGGCCCCGTCCTCGGCCGGGGTTTCGCGCAGAAGGTCGTCGACACGATCAACGGCACGCAGCCCGACCTCATCGCCGTCGTGGGCGACCTGGTCGACGGCAGTGTGAAGGACCTCGGTCCGGCGGCGGCCCCGCTCGCCGGGCTCCGGGCTCGGCACGGCGCGTACTTCGTCACCGGCAACCACGAGTACTTCTCGGGTGCCGAGCAGTGGGTCGAGGAGGTTCGCCGTCTGGGCCTGCGCCCGCTGGAGAACGCCCGCACCGAACTGCCCCACTTCGACCTGGCCGGCGTCAACGACATCGCGGGCGAGAGCGAGGGCCAGGGCCCCGACTTCGCCAAGGCGCTCGGCGACCGGGACAGAGCACGCGCGTGCGTGCTGCTCGCCCATCAGCCGGTCCAGATCCACGACGCCGTCGACCACGGCGTCGACCTCCAGCTCTCCGGCCACACCCACGGCGGGCAGCTGTGGCCCGGCAACCTCGTCGCGGGCCTGGCGAACCCGACCCTGGCCGGTCTGGACCGGTACGGCGACACACAGCTGTACGTCAGCCGCGGCGCCGGCGCCTGGGGCCCGCCCACGCGCGTGGGCGCCGAGTCGGACATCACGGTGATCGAGCTGGCGTCCCGTCAGGCCTGACCGGCAACGGCCGTCCCGAAGCTGTGAACAGCCTGTGAAACCTGCTGGAAACGCCCGTAGGTAAGTTCTTTCTCATGTCACCAGAATCCTCTTCCCCCTGACGAAATCCGTGTGATTAGGTGTGCGCGCCACTTAGGGGAGTGGCACATTCCAATAGCTCATGCGGGGGCCCGTCGAGGGCCTGGGGAGAGGGCACACCCATGCGTTCCATTCGCATGCGGATTCTCGCGACGCTGCTCGTGCTGGCGGCCGTGGGAGTGGGCGGCTGGCAGTTGTTGCCGTCGCAGCAGGACGAAGGCAGGACCATCACGGTCGGCACGACGGACGGTGTCACGTCGCTTGACCCGGCCGGCGCCTATGACGCCGGTTCCTGGGCGCTGTTCAGCAACGTCTTCCAGTCGCTGCTGACATTCGAGCCGGGCGGCGTGACACCCGTGCCCGACGCGGCCCAGAGCTGCGGCTTCGACGGCACCGATCTGCGCACCTACCGATGCGAGTTGCGGGAGGGACTCACCTTCCCGAGCGGGCGCGCGATGACCGGCGAGGACGTGAAGTTCTCCTTCGACCGCGTCAAGCGGATCAAGTCGGACGTCGGCCCGTCCTCACTGCTGGACACCCTCGCGTCGGTGAGCGCGAGCGGCCGTGACGTCACATTCCATCTCTCGTCGCCCGACGCCACGTTTCCGCTCAAGGTGGCCACCGGCGCGGGCGCGATCGTGGACCGCGAGAAGTATCCGGCCAAGGCGCTGCGCACCGACAACGGTGTCGACGGCACCGGCCCGTACAACCTGACGGGGTACACGAAGGACAAGCAGGCCACCCTCGCCCCCAACACGCACTACAAGGGCGCGATCAGCGGCACCGGCCGACCGGTGGAACTGCGGTACTACGGCGACGGGGACGCCCTGGAGAAGGCGTGGAAGGGCAAGCAGGTCGACGTCGCCACACGCACGCTGCCGCCCGAGGTCCTCGCCGGCCTGAACGCCTCCGACCCCGGTCAGCGTGTCTCCGAGGCCGACAGCTCCGAGATCCGCAACCTCTACTTCAACACCCGCAAGACCTCGCCCCTGCACGACGTCAGGGTCCGGCAGGCCATGGCCTGGCTCATCGACCGCGAGAAGCTCGCCGCGACCGTGTACAAGGGCACCGTCGACCCGCTGTACTCGCTGATCCCGACCGGCATCACCGGCCACACCACGTCGTTCTTCGACGCCTACCCCCAGCTGAACAAGGCCAAGGCGCGCGCCCTGCTCACCGACGCCGGCGTCGGCCTGCCCGTGCGCTTCACCTACGGCTACGCCACCGGCCGCGGTTCCGGGGCCGAGGAGGCCGCGGAGATCAAGCGGCAGCTGGAGGCGACCGGCCTGTTCAAGGTGACGCTCAAGGGCTACGAATGGACCGACTTCCAGAAGCGCTGGGCGAGCGGCAAGCTCGACGCCTACGCCGTCGGCTGGGTCGCCGACTTCCCCGACCCGGACACCTACGGGGGCCCGCTCGTCGGCACGAACGGCACCATGAGCACCGGATACAGCGACAAGGCCGTGGACCAGCTCATCACGGCCAGCCAGCAGTACGCCGACCGCGGCGAGGCGACGAAGGACTTCCGCTCGCTCCAGGAGGCCGTCGCCCGCGACGTCCCGGTGATCCCGCTGTGGCAGGCCAAGGAGTACGTCGTCTCCAGCGAGGAGGTCGGCGGCGGCCAGTACCTCTCCGACGGCACCGGCGTCTTCCGGCTCTGGCGTCTCACCTGGATCTGACGCGATCTCGTCGCCCCGACCCTTCAGGCGGTGGTGCAGAAGGGGCACCCGGCGCTGCACCATGTGAGGGAGGTGTGCGTGGTGTGAGGAGCAAACGTGTTGAGACGCAACGCCTTCCGGCTGCCCCGGCATCCGGCGTCCGTCGGTCTCGCGCGGCGCCGGGTCCGGGATCACCTGGCCGACTGGGGGCACGGACGGCGCGATCCGGCGCTTCAGGACGCGGTGCTGCTCGTCTCCGAGCTGGCCACCAACGTCGTCCGGCACGGCCCGTCCCCGGGATTCGGGAGCGGGGAGCACCCGCAGCCGGAGCGTGAGTTCGAGGTCGCGGTCACCGCGCTCGCCGACGGCTCCTGTCTGATCGAGGTGTCGGACGAGAGCCAACAGGAGCCGCGGCTGCGGGCGGTGGGGGAGTGGGAGGAGGCCGGCCGCGGCCTGCACCTGGTGGAGAACCTGGCCGCGGCGTGGGGAGTGTGGAGCCGGGGACGGCACGGCAAGACCGTGTGGGCGCTGATAATCGCCAATCCGGGCCCCTGAGAGACCGCGTGACGGTTACGACCGTGAAGCCGCCCCGGTCGCCAGGATCACCGTGACGGCCAGCCCCTCACCCGGCGCCGTCCGCACCGCGACCTCGCCGCCGTGCGCCTCCACCACGCCCTGCACGATCGCCATCCCGAGCCCGCTGCCCGCACCCCCGCCGGCCCGGAAGAACCGGTCGAAGATCCGTGCCGCGTCCTCCTCGCACAGCCCGGCCCCCTTGTCCTCGACACACAGCCGCACGACGCCGTCGGTCCGCTCAAGACCCAGCCGCACCGGCACGTCGGCGGGCGTGTGCGTGCGGACGTTGCTCAGCAGATTGCCCAGCACCTGGCGCAGCCCCGACTCGTCGGCGTGCACCAGCAGGGTGCCGTCGGCGTCGACCGTGATCGGCCGCTCGGGCTGCTGCACCCGCAGGTCCTCGGCGGACTCGCGCACCAGCCGGCTCAGGTCGACGTTGCGGAAGCGCAGTTCGGGCCGCTGGTCGAGCCGGGCGAGGGTGAGCAGCTCGTCGACGAGCCGGCCCATGCGGTCGACCTCGCCGTTCATCCGGTCCCAGACCCGTTTGCGCTCGGCGGGCTCCGGCAGCATCCCCCGGTCGTACAGCTGGAGATAGCCGCGTATCGCGGCCAGCGGGGTGCGCAGTTCGTGCGAGGCGTCGCCGACGAACCGCCGCAGCTGGGTCGCGCTGCGCTCGCGCGTGCGGTACGCCGACTCCACCTGGTGGAGCATCGAGTTCAGGGCCACCCTCAGCTGCTCGACCTCCAGCGTCGGATCGCTGTTGGAGGGGATGCGGCGGGTCAGATCGCCCTCGGCTATCGCCGACGAGGTCTCCACCATGTCCTCCAGCGGCCGCATCCGGCGGCGCACGCTGAACATGGTCAGACAGCCGAGCAGCGCCAGCAGCAGCGTGCCGACGGCCAGGTCCATCCTGAGGGCCTTGCCCATGCCTTCGTGCAGGCCCTCGGTCGGGACGGCGATCAGCACGATGGTGCCGTCCGCCAGCTGCGCGCCGACCATGCGGTAGCGGTCGCTGTCGACCCGAACGTCGCGCGGATCCTCGTCCGCCGCGAGGGCCACCGGGTCCTTCGCGGCGGCGGCCAGGGCGTGCTGGCGGGGTGTCGGCGTGAGCGGGCCGAGGGCGACGGGCCGTCCTGCGGTGTCGACGGCGACGTAGACCATGCTCGGGCTCGGCAGCGGGTCGGTGTCGCGGGCGCCGCCGTCGGTGAACTTGTCCAGCGCGACGCCCAGTTCGCTCAGCGACTCGATCTGGCGCAGTGTGAATCCGGCGTGCCCCAGGGTGGTGCGCGCGCTCTTCAGCTCGCTGTCGACCTTGTCGAGCAGGTAGAACCGCGCGGTCACCAGGCTGACGGCGGTCGCGACGACGATGCCGATGGCCAGCAGCGCCACGTTCGCCAGGGTCAGCTTGCCGCGCAGGGAGTGGATCCCGCGCGGGCGGCCGACGCGGGAGATCCAGGGAATCCTCATGCCAGCCCGTATCCGACACCGCGCCGCGTGGTGATCACCGGTGGCCCCAGGGCGTCCAGCTTGCGCCGCAGATAGCTGATGTAGGTCTCCACGACGGTCGACTCCGGCGGGGTGTGCTCGTACTGCCAGACATGGCGCAGGAGCTGGTCCTTGGGCACGATCCGGCCGCCGTTGCGCACCAGGAAGCGCAGCAGGGCGTACTCGGTGGGGGTGAGCTCGACGGTGCGGCCCGCGCGGCGCACCGAGTACGTCGTCTCGTCCAGCTCCAGATCGCCGTATCTGAGCGGCGGACGCTGCGGCAGGACGTCGGTGGGGCGGGTGCGGCGCAGGACGGCCGTCAGCCGGGCGACGACCACGTCGACGTCGAACGGCTTGGTGATGTAGTCGTCGCCGAAGCCGAGGGCGCCGACGATCTCGGCGGGCGCGTCCCGTGCGGTGAGAAAGACCAGCGCCAGATCGGGGCGGCGCACGCGCAGTTCGCGCCCGAGGGCACGGCCGTCGCCGTCGGGGAGCATGACGTCGAGCAGCGCCGCGTCGGGGCGGGTGCGCTCGGCGAGGCCGAGCGCTTCACGGACGGTGCCCGCCGTCATGACCTCGAACCGGTGGTAGCGCAGGGCGATGGCGAGAACGTCCGCGATGGACTCCTCGTCCTCCACCACCAGCACCGTGCCTGATCCCGTCGTCATGCCCCCAGTATCGGCGGGCCCACTGACAACCGGGCCGGTTCTGCTTTGGAGTTCCTTGAGAGTCATGGCCGACGCATGCCCACGCGTGTGTGCCGCCGCCAATGCTGTTGCCCAGGACCTGGGGGACCGACCGAACCGAATAAGGAGCGTTGAGCGTGGCGGCATTGGCACGGTGGTGCTATCGGCATCGGCTGGTGGTCCTGTTGCTGTGGTTGGGGGCACTGTTCGGACTGGGCGCGGCGAGTGCCGGCGCCGGGACGAACTACGCGAACGTCTTCTCCCTCCCGGACACGGACTCGGCGACCGCGTACGACCTGATGGAGAAGGCCTTCCCGGAGCGTGCCGGCGACACCGACACGGTGGTGTGGAAGGTGGACGAGGGATCCGTACGGGACGAGTCCGTACGCTCCCGGATCGAGCCCGCCCTCCAGGAGATCGGGCGGATGAAGGGCGTCGGTGAGGTCACCGACCCGTACGCGGCACAAGGGGCCGCGCAGATCAGCGAGGACGGGCGGATCGCCTACGCCCAGGTCACCTTCACGGAGCAGGCCAACGCCGTCCCCAAGGAGCTGATCGAGGACGTCGTCGACAAGGCGCAGGCCGCCGAGGCCGACGGGCTCCGGGTCGAGCTGGGCGGCCAGGCCATCGCCCGCACCCAGGAGCCCCCGCAGGGCACCGCGGAGGCGGTCGGCATCCTCGCCGCGGCCGTCGTGCTGTTCCTCGCGTTCGGCTCGCTGTTCGCGATGCTGCTGCCGATCGTCGTGGCGGTCGCGGGCGTCGGCACCGGCATGATCGCGACGATGCTGATGAGCCACGTCACGGATGTGCCCGAAGTGGCTCCGCTGCTCGGCTCGCTGATCGGCCTCGGCGTCGGCATCGACTACGCCCTGTTCATCGTCACCCGGCACCGGCGCGGCATCCTGCGCGGGATGAAGCCCGAGGAGGCGGCCGTGACCGCCCTCAACACCTCCGGGCGCGCGGTGCTGTTCGCGGGCGGCACCGTGTGCATCGCACTCGCCGGCATGCTGGTGATGAACATGCGGTTCCTGGACGGCGTGGTCGTCGCGACCTCGCTGACCGTCGTCCTCAGCGTGCTGGCCGCGATCACCCTGCTGCCGGCCCTGCTCGGGCTGCTCGGCATGCGGGTGCTCAGCCGCCGGCAGCGTCGCCGGCTCGCCGCGACGGGACCGGAGCCGGCCGAGGCGAGCGGGCTCGCGGCGCGCTGGTCGTCGTACGTCCAACGGCGTCCGCTGCCGGTCGCGGTGATGGCCGTCGTCGTGATGGCGGTCCTCGCGATCCCCGTGCTCTCGCTGCGCCTGGGCGCCACCGACCAGGGCAACCACCAGGAGTCGACCACCACCCGGCAGGCCTACGACCTGCTCGCCGAGGGCTTCGGACCCGGCTTCAACGGCCCGCTCCAGGTGGTCGTCGAGGGCGACGCCCCGACCGGCCTGGTCGACGGCATCAAGTCCACCGAGGGTGTCGCCCAGGTGGCCGCCGTGCCGCCCGCGGGCGGTGTCACGGTGATCCAGGTCGTGCCGACCACCTCACCGCAGTCCGAGCAGACGGACCGGCTGATCGACCGGCTGCGCGACGACGTGATCCCGCAGTCCGGGGCCGAGGCCCATGTCGGCGGTGTGACGGCCGTCTTCAAGGACTTCGCGTCGGTGACGGCGGACCGGCTGCCCTACTTCGTCGCGACCATCATCGCGCTCGGCTTCCTGCTGCTGATGGTGGCGTTCCGCTCGCTGGTGGTGCCGCTGACGGCCGCGCTGATGAACCTCATCGCGGCGGCCGCGTCCTTCGGCGTGCTGGTGGCGATCTTCCAGTGGGGCTGGGGCACCGAACTCATCGGAGTCGGCAAGGAGGGGCCGATCACGTCCTTCCTGCCGGTCATCATGCTGTCCCTGCTGTTCGGCCTCTCCATGGACTACCAGGTGTTCCTGGTGAGCCGGATGCACGAGGAGTGGGTCCACACCAAGGACAACGCGCGCGCGGTCCGCGTCGGCCTCGCGGAGACCAGCCGGGTCATCAACTCCGCCGCCCTGATCATGATCTGTGTGTTCAGCGCGTTCGTGCTGAGCGGCGACATGGAGGGCGCGATGGCCGGCATCGGCCTGGCGGCGGCCGTCGCCCTGGACGCCTTCATCCTGCGTACGGCCCTGGTGCCGGCCGCGATGCACATGCTCGGCAAGGCGAACTGGTGGCTGCCGGACTGGCTGGAGAAGCGCCTGCCGCATCTGGCGGTCGAGCCCAAGGAGGAGCCGCCGGCCGAGGAGCCCGAGCCGGTCGCCGCGGGCCGGACGTCGGTCGTGCACGGCTTCGTCCGCACCGCCGACGGCGCGCCCGTCGACGGCGCGGCGGTGACGCTGCTGACCAAGGGCGGACGTCAGCTGGACCGCGTGATGTCCCTGGCCGACGGCTCGTACATCGTGTCGGTGCCGGCGCCGGGCACGTATCTGCTGGCGACAGCCGCCGAGTCGTACGGGTCCCGGGCCGGGCAGGTCGTGGTGACGGAAGGGCCGCTCGTGTACGACGTCGAGCTCGCCGAGGGCGGCGTGGACGCCGTCAACTGAGGCTCACCGGAGGCGGTTTCAGGGGCGCTCGCCCTCGGCGGGCGCCCCCTTGCTGGTGTCCTTCCGGTCCGCCTTGTCCGCCTTCCTCCGAGCCGGGTCGGGGATGGCGTTCGTCATCCCCGGCAGGAAGTCCGTGAACAACTCGTGCACCTCGCGCACCAGCGGGCGCAGCACCCGGAAGCGGGCCAGCGACACGCCCCGCGCGGTCAGCTTCGCGCCGCGCTCGGCGAGCCCGTAGCTGCGCTCGCGGCCCTCGGTCCGGTCGAAGATCCAGTACAGGACGAGCCCCATCTGGGAGAGCCACATCAGCTCCGGCAGGATGTCCCGGAGCTCGTCGGGCACCTTGGTCTTCGTGGCGCCGGCCAGCACCTCCCGATGGACGGCGATGGCCTCCAGGCGCGCGTGCTCCGACTCGGGGGAGAAGGGGCTGAGCGGGCTGTCGGGGTCGGCGGCGTTCTTGAAGAACTGCACCGCGAACTCGTGGTACGGCGTGGCGATGTCCAGCCACACCTTCAGCACGCCCGCGAGCCGCGCCTCCAGCTCCGTCTCACGGGCCAGGACCTCCCGGACCGCCGCCCGGTGCTCGGCGGCGATCCGGTCGTAGAAGCCCTGGATCAGGTGTTCCTTGCCCTCGAAGTAGTAGTACGCGTTGCCGACGGAGACTCCGGCCTCCTGGGCGATGGCCCGCATCGTCGTCTTGTCGTAGCCGCGTTCCTGGAACAGCCGCATGGCCGTCTCCAGGATCAGGGCACGGGTCTGCTCGGACTTGCTGGGCGTGTCGCCCTGTTCAGGGCTGTCGTTCTTCGAGGGCACGGAACGAGAGCCTAACGAGTGGTGTTTCGGCCAGTGGTCAGGAGGCCTGTGCCGTCTGGTACAGGTTCTGGGCGTCGGCGCCGAAGTACGGGCCGTACATCCGGTTCGGCAGGAAGTTGTACTTGAAGCTGTTCACCGAGGACAGCAGGCCGGTGCCCGTGGACTCGTTGAACTGTGTGAACCAGGGGCCGCCGCTGGCGCCGCCGGTCATGTTGCAGTTCATGCCGTGGTCGTTCGACAGCAGGAAGTCCCGGTTGGTGTTGCCGCTGCAGTAGATGAACTTCTCGCCGTCGTAGGGGGCTGCGGCCGGGAAGCCGAACGAGTACATGCGCAGGTTGTAGCCGGTGTTGAAGGCCAGCCCCTGCCCGCCGACGACGTCCGTGAGGAGCTTGCCGTCCAGCGGGGCGACGACGGCGGCGCCGACGTCGTAGTTAATGTCCTCGCTCGCCGTCCACTGGGGTGTGGACAGGGTCTTCGAGGCGCTCCAGCGGCCGTAGGGGGACTGCCCGTCGTGGTAGCCGGGCACGAAGACCCAGTTGGTGTGCCAGGCGCCCTCCAGCTTCACGCAGTGGCCGGCCGTGATGACGGTGCTCTTGTTGTTGCTGGTGACGGCGTTGCCGGAGCAGGACGCCGTACGGCCCTGGTAGCTGAAGAACACGCGGCCCGCGGTGTTGACGACCGCGCCGCCGCCGGACCACTGGCCGCCGGCGTTGGGGAAGGCCATCAGGCCGATGTCGGTGACGGCCTTGCCGACCGCCGAGGCGGGGGAGGTGGGCGCGACCGTGGTCGCCGGGCCTTTGCGGGGCGCCACGCCGCCGTCGACGTGGCCGTCGACGCCCACCAGGTCGAGGGGTGTCGCCGCCCGCATCCGCTCCGGTGTCCAGAAGTCGCGGGCCTGCTGCTGCGCTCCGGCGGAGACCTGGCTGACGGCGGTGGGGGTGTCGGGCCTCGGCGCGGCGCCCGCCGGTGTGGCGAGGGCGCCCGCTGTGAGCAGCGCGGTGACGCCGACCAGGGCGCCGAGGGCGGGGCGGGGTATGCGGATGACGCGGGGTATGCCTCTCACGCGTACTCCTTCTGCGATGGGGGGACCGGGCGACCAGATGGCCGCCCGGCAACCGACAGTCGGTGCGAGTGCGGAGTGGAGATGCGGGGGCAGCGTGCCAACCCGAGCGTGGTTTTGGAAGGGTGCATGCCAGAAAAGGAGTTCGGGGGAGCGCCCTTCAGGCCGGGTCCGCCCTGCTCGCCGCCCTTACTGCGATGTGGCGCAGCTCCCGTCGGCGCACCCCGGCGGGTTGTACGTCCATCCCCAACTGGGGTCGTACGACCAGCCGTCCCCGCGTCCGTAGGCCCGACCGCCCCACGTGCCGCCGGCCTGCCTGGCGCCACCCCACGTGCCGCCGCCCTGTTTCGTGCCGCCCCACGTCGATCCGCGCCACTTCGCGGCGGCCAGTACGGCCCCCTTGGCGAGCCGTGCCCCGGACGGTGTGCTGAGGCGATGCGCGAGTCCCCTGTGCTCGCGCAGCGCCCACAGCGTGACGATCCAGGCGGCGCCGCCGCGGTAGACCTGCCCGGCGTCGCCGACGACGGTGATCTCTTCGAGCGTCGCCGCGTGGTCGAGGCCGGGGAAGCGCCGCCGGGCCTCGTCGGACCCGGCCGGCACCATCTCCAGCGGCACCAACTGCGGCTGCCGTACCAGCCAGTCGCGCACGAAGGTGCACAGCGAGCACTGGGCGTCGTAGAGGACGGTGAGGCCGCGGACCGCGACCCCCGCCGTCCTGCCGCCCGTCGTGTCGGCCGTCATGCCGGGCCCCGCTCAGGCCCCGGCCGACGGGGCGACCCAGTCCTGCGGTGCGACCGGGGGCACCTGCTCGCGCTCCAGCACCCCGCGCCGCCGGATCTTGTTGAGCACGTAGACGTTGCCCAGGTGCATCACGCCGAGCACCAGAAGCACCACGCCGAGCTTGGTCGACAGGGCCTCGAAGATGCCGCGCGTGTCGAGGACGGTGTCGTCGTCGCTCAGATACAGCGCGACGAAACCGAGGTTGACGAGATAGAAGCCGACCACCAGCAGGTGGTTCACGGCGTCGGCGAGCTTCTCGTTCCCGCGCAGCACGTCGGCGAGGAAGATCCGCCCGTTGCGGCTGAGAGTGCGGGCCACCCAGATGGTCAGGGCGATGCTGACGACCAGGTAGATGATGTAGGCGATGACCGTGCGGTCCATGGCCTCCCCCTTCTTGAACGCGTTCAAAACGCTGACAGGGATGACTGTAGGCCCTGTCTTTGAACATGTTCAACTCAATAGGGGTGAGGCCTCCGTCACGTCCCCGCCGGGGGCGTCGTCAGGGTCTGCGCCCGAGCTCCGGCCGTTTGCAGTAGTCCGTGAACCCGACGACGTTCCCCCAGGGGTCGGCGATCTCGACGGTCCAGCCGGTCGCCGTGGAGAAGGGCGCGTCGACCGGTTCGACACCGGCGTCGCGCAGCGTCCGCGCAGCCGCCCGTGCGTCCGGCACCTCCAGCCATACGCGGGGAGACGGCCACGGCGGTGGACGGTGCCCCAGCGCCTCCTCCTGACGCAGTAGCAGACCCGGTGTCTCGCCGCCGACCTTCAGCTGCGCGATGCCGGCCTCGTCGAGCCGGAACCCGACCGTGAACCCGGCCCGCTCGTAGAACCCGACGGCCTCGCCGAGGTCGCCGACCGGCAGCAGCACGTTGTCGAACCCGAGCAGTTCGTACGACTCGTCATCTGACATACCGTCAGGGTAAGGCGATGATCGGCCGGAACCGGTGATTGTCAGTGCCGGCTCGTACTGTCGGCGGCATGGGAATGGTGACGTTCGTCGACGAGACGACAAGCGGGAGCCGTGGCGACGGCTGGGGACTGGAGATCGCCGAGGAGCGGCTCAGCGCGGGTGAGCTGATCCGGCGCCGGGTGTTCCAGGAGGTCGCCGAGTACAACGCGCGTACGCCGGAGGTCTTCCAGGGCCTGGTGCAGCCGCGCGACGCCGAGCGCGTGCTGAACGGCTACGCGATGCGTACGGCCCGCCGCATGGAACCGGAGGCGCAGACCGAGCTGGCGCTGAAGGCCTTCGCGGGCAACGGCTTCCTCGTCCTCGTGGGGGACCGTCAGATCACCGACCTCGACGAGGAGATCGAACTCGGACCCGGCACCGAGATCACGTTCCTCAAGCTCGTGGCGCTGGTGGGTGGCTGATGGTCGCTTCGACGCCGGAACACACACAGCGGGTCGGCGCGGCCCTCGCCCTGATCGAGGCCGAGGACGCCGAGCGGCTCGTCCCCGAACTGCTCGGACTCTTCGAGCTGACCGACGGCAGGTGGCGCCGGGAGGGTCACGACGTCGCACAAGCGGTCGATGCCGCGGACACCGCCTTCCAGGCGCGGCTCCTGCACGGGCTGGCCGCCCGCTACCACGAGCTGGAGCCCGGCGCGGTCGGACGCCGCCACATCGTGGACCTGCTCAACGGCTTCCGGATGCTGCGGGCCGCCACCGAGGGGCAGCCGCCCGCCACCCGCGCCGCGCTGATCGGCCTGATCGCCGACCAGGACGTGCATCACGACCCGAGCGGGCTGGTCCGGCTCGCCGATCAGGAGTTCGCCGACGGACGGGCACTGCCCGACGGGTTCGTCGCCGTGATCCGCCGCTCCTGTCTGACCGTGTGGAACGGCAGAAAGCGCCTGGGGGACCTGGTCGCACGGCTCGACGGCCCACCGGTGAATCCGGGCGAGGCATGGTCCGACACGGCCCTCGCCGAGGCCGCCGAACTCGGCGACGACTGGCTGCGGCTGCTCGCCCACGCGGCCACGGCCACCAGCGCCCGCCCGTCCGCGAAATGGGACCGCACCGGCCGGGCCCTGCTCGCGGCACTCGACGCCGACGAGGTGCGGGAGCGACTGCTGTCGTGGCTCCGGCTCGCGGGCAGGCCGCGCACCGCTCTCCTGCTCGAACCGCGCTACGGCCCGAGCCCCAACGCCACCTTCGACCCGTACAACGCCGACGCCCTGCGGGGCCTGGCCTGGCTGCTCTCCCTCCTGCCCGCACACCCCGAGACCGCCCGCACGCTGGGCGCCCTCGTCGGGACCGCCCTGCGCAAGGTCGCGGGCCTCGGACCGGTGAACCCCAAGGTCGCCAACGCCGCCGTCATCGCGCTGGGCCGCATCGACGACGAGCCGGCCCTCGCCGAACTCGCCCGCCTGGCGGCCCGTGTCACCTTCAAGGGCACGCTCAAGGTCCTCGGCACGGCGCTGGACGCCCGCGCGGAGGCGCTGGGCCTGAGCCGCGAGGAGATCGAGGAACTGGCCGTGCCGGGGTACGGCCTGACGGAGGTGGGCCGCGCGGAGCACCGGCTCGGTGAGGTCACGGCACTGCTCGAAGTCCGCGGCGCCAAGGCGGTGCTGAGCTGGCACAACGCGAGCGGCAAGGCCGCAAGGAGCGTGCCCGCCGCCGTTCGCCGCGACCATGCCGACGAACTCAAGGAGCTCAAGGCCGCGGTCAAGGACATCGACAGGATGCTCTCGGCACAGAGCGAGCGCCTGGACCGCCAGTTCCTCTCGCGCCGTACCTGGCCGTACGCCGCCTGGCGCGAGCGCTACCTCGACCACCCGCTGGTCGGCACGCTCGCCCGCCGCCTCCTGTGGACGGTCGACGGCAGGACCGTCGGGTACGCCGACGGCGAGCTGCGGACCCTGGCCGACGTGCCGGTGACCGAGGGCGGCCGCGTCGAACTCTGGCACCCGGTGGGCCACGAGCCCGCCGAGATCGTCGCCTGGCGGGACTGGCTGGAGCGGCACGGCATCACCCAGCCCTTCAAGCAGGCCCACCGCGAGGTGTACCTGCTGACCGACGCCGAGCGCGCGACGGGGACGTACTCCAACCGCTTCGCCGCGCACTTCCTTCGCCAGCACCAGTTCCACTCGCTGGCGGCGATCCGGGGCTGGCACAACAAGCTGCGCCTGGCCGTCGACGACGAGGCGCCGCCGGCCGTCCGGGAGCTGCCGCAGTGGGGGCTGCGCGCCGAGTACTGGATCGAGGGTGACGGCGGCGAGAACTACGAGGACATCACCGACGCCGGCAGCTACCTGCGACTGCGCAGCGACCAGGTCCGCTTCTACCCGGTCGACGCCCCGCAGAACTCGGCGCACTGCGGCGGCGGGGAGTACCGCATGTGGCTGCGCGACGGCACGGACCCGGTCGACCCATTGCCCCTCTCCGACGTCCCGCCGCTGGTCCTCTCCGAAGTCCTGCGCGACGTCGACCTGTTTGTCGGCGTGGCGAGCGTGGGCAACGATCCGACCTGGCAGGACGGTGGCCCCGAGGGCCGCTTCCGCGAGTACTGGACGTCGTACGGCTTCGGCGAGCTGGGCGCGAGCGCCGAGACCCGCCGGGCCCTGCTGGAACGCCTGGTCCCGAGACTGGCCATCGCCGACCGCTGCACGATCGAGGGCCGCTTCCTGCACGTGAAGGGCGACCGCCACACGTACAAGATCCACCTCGGCTCGGGCAACATCCTCAGAACCCCGAACGACCAATACCTCTGCATAGTCCCCAGATCAACCCCACCCACCCCACCACCCGGCTACCTCCCCTACGAGGGCGATCGGCTGCTGGCGGTGATCCTGAGCAAGGCGATGATGCTGGCGGCCGACACAAAGATCACGGACCCGACGATCCTGAGCCAGCTGTAGCGGTACCTCTCTGCGGTCCACGGTTGCCTGCCCTCCATACTGAACAGCGCTCAGGAGGCGTATGGGGAGGGCGGGCTTCGTGCGACGGGTGCTGTCGGTGCACTTCGCGCCGTGCGCGCTGTTCGTCGCCGGGGTGCTGGCGCTGGTGCGGGCGGGGAGCTTTCAAGGCAGAAGCGATTGGCGCACAGTGCCACCGGAGAGCCCGGCCGCCGCCTTCGGCGCACTCGTCTTGATCTCCTCGTGCTCTGTGCTTCTCGGCCTTCTGCTTCAGCCGTTTCAAGTACGTGCCGTGCGTGTATTGGAGGGCTACTGGGATCGCTGGCCTCTCACGTCGAGGCTCGCGAGCTTGATGATCGAGGTCCAGCGCAAACGCTGGCGAGCTCTGAGCAGGCGAGCCGATACAGGCGTACGAGGGGGTGGCGCCCGGCGGGTGCAGGCTGACGTCCAACGTCGCCTGGCCGCGCGGCCACCGGAGGACGTCCTGATGCCCACCGCGCTCGGCAACGCGTTGCGGGCGGGCGAGATCTCGGCAGGGGAGCGCTACGGACTGGCGACGCTGGCCTCTTGGCCACGGCTGTATCTTCAGGTCTCGGAACGCGCCCTCGTCCTGCTGCGATCTTGCCGGGACGCGCTCGACACGGCTGTGAACCTCTGTTGGTCCTGTCTGGTGTTGACGGGGACCGCCGCTCTGGCGCTGTACGACGAACCGTCGTCCTGGTGGCTGTGCGGTCTGGGGCTCGCCTTTGCGGCGACCGCGTACAAAGGCGCCGTGACGGCAGCACAGTCATATGCGGGGCTAATGCATGTGGCCTACGACCTGCACCGCTTCGACTTGTTGGAGGCCCTGCACTACAGCCTTCCGGCCGATCGCAAAGCAGAGGAAGAGATGTTCCTCCGGGTCTCGGATCAGCTCATGGGCGGGCGAACGGACCTGCCCTACGATCACGGTCGCACCCGAAACCAAGGCCATGACACGGGTAGCCCCTAGGTTTGCGTACCTTCCGCGGGAAGCCAGTTCTTCACCGCTTCGACCCATACCTCCACATCCTTGGGCTCACGGCACTGTGCGAGTAGCCATGGAGACAGATGGCGGTAAGGGCAGGCGACCTGCTGCCCGTTCTGCCAGACGTGTCGATGCACCACCGAATTCAGCGCCGACCGCAACTGTTCCCTGAGGACCGCGTCTCTGCCCTCGACTGCCTCCTGATGCGCGTCGGGGAGCCGGACGACGGACCTGAGGGAGTGCAGGGGAGCACCCGTGGCTCTGTAACCGAGTTCCGCACCGCAGGCCGGGCACGGCTCGCCCAGTATGCGCGCGCCGGGAAGTACCGCGTCGTGCAGCATGCTTCCTCCAGTTCAGCCACATCAGGGGATGTCGTGGGCCCCAGAAGGTGGCTTCATAGTGAGAACCCAGATGGCGTCTGTGATCGAGCCGATCAGCACGATGGCCGAGGCCGTCCAGCGCCATACGATCTGTGTGCCGCAGTCGGGCGGTGCCAGGGATGCGGCGACTCCCAGCCCGAGCATCAAGGTGCCGTAGTTGTAGAAGCGCACCGCCCTGTCATTGCGCGTCCGCCACATATAGGTGGCGAGCCTGTGCTGTGACCGTATGTAGGACTCTGGAGCGGAGCCGTCGCCGATTCCCTTGAACCACTCGGAAAGATCGGCGTAGGTGTAGAAGTAGTACCGCGCGTTGTAGCTGAGCTGCATGCTGAAGATCAACGTCATCGCAGTGATGACCAACAGGACGAGCGTGGGCCCCGGCCACAGGAACTCGTCTGCGGCTCCGGCGACCACGCCGGCCAGTGAGAGCGCGGCCGCAGTGAGCAGGGGCGCAGCCACGAAATGGGCTTCTTTGAGTGCCGCGCCATGCCCTAGTGCCGGAGGAACGTCAGCGATTTGTCCCGGCTCCGGCGTACCTTCGGCCATGGCCACTCCCCCCGGCTCCCGTGCTCACGGGCCGTTCCCCGATCGGAGTGTGACCGCGGAACGGTTCCTTCAGTAGCACCGAGATCAGGCCAAAAACACCAGAGGGCCCCGTTTCCGAAGTGACGGAAACAGGGCCCTGGGGCGTGGGCGGGAGGTCAGAACCGCCGAGTGATCAGGGCCTTCTTGACCTCGGCGATTGCCTTCGTGACCTCGATGCCGCGCGGGCAGGCGTCCGTGCAGTTGAAGGTCGTGCGGCAGCGCCAGACGCCGTCCTTGTCGTTGAGGATCTCCAGGCGCTGCTCCCCGGCCTCGTCACGCGAGTCGAAGATGAAGCGGTGCGCGTTGACGATGGCGGCCGGACCGAAGTACTGGCCGTCGTTCCAGAAGACCGGGCACGAGGAGGTGCAGGCGGCGCAGAGGATGCACTTCGTCGTGTCGTCGAAGCGCTCACGGTCCTCGGCCGTCTGGAGACGCTCGCGCGTCGGCTCGTTGGTGTCCTTCGTGATCAGGAAGGGCATCACGTCGCGGTAGGCCTGGAAGAACGGCTCCATGTCCACGACGAGGTCCTTCAGGACCGTCAGGCCCTTGATGGGCTCGACCGTGATCGGCTTCTCGGGGTTGATGTCCTTGATGAGGGTCTTGCAGGCAAGACGGTTCTTGCCGTTGATCCTCATCGCGTCCGAGCCGCAGATGCCGTGCGCGCAGGAGCGGCGGAAGGTCAGCGTGCCGTCGACGTCCCACTTGATCTTGTGGAGGCCGTCGAGGACGCGCTCCTTGGGGTCGATCTCCAGCTCGAAGTCTTCCCACACGGCCTCGGCGGAGACCTCCGGGTTGAAGCGGCGGACCCGGAAGGTGACCGTGATGTACGGGGAGGCCGCGGACTCTGCCTCGACCTTGTCCATGACGGGGGTTGCCATCAGTACTTACGCTCCATCGGCTGGTAGCGGGTCTGGACGACCGGCTTGTAGTCGAGACGAATGGACTCCGTGCCGTCGTCGCCCACCTCGCGGTACGCCATGGTGTGGCGCATGAAGTTGACGTCGTCGCGGTTCGGGTAGTCCTCGCGGTAGTGACCGCCGCGGGACTCCTTGCGGGCCAGGGCGGACACGGCCATGACCTCGGCCAGGTCGAGCAGGTTGCCCAGCTCGACGGCCTCCAGCAGGTCCGTGTTGAACCGCTTGCCCTTGTCCTGGATCGCGACGTTCTTGTAGCGCTCGCGCAGCTCCGCGATCTTCTCGACCGCCGTCTTGATCGTCTGCTCCGTACGGAACACCATGACGTTGGCGTCCATGGTCTCCTGGAGCTCCTTGCGGATGGCGGCCACCCGCTCGGTGCCGGTGGACGAGCGCAGCCGCTCCACCTGGTCGACCACGAGCTCCGCCGGGTTCTCCGGCAGCTCGACGAAGTCGGCCTTCTGGCTGTACTCGGCGGCGGCGATACCCGCACGGCGGCCGAACACGTTGATGTCCAGCAGGGAGTTCGTGCCGAGCCGGTTGGCGCCGTGCACGGACACGCAGGCGACCTCGCCGGCCGCGTACAGTCCCGGGACCACCGTGGTGTTGTCCGAGAGGACCTCACCCTCGACGTTCGTCGGGATGCCGCCCATGGCGTAGTGCGCGGTGGGCTGGATCGGGATCGGGTCCGTGTACGGCTCGATGCCGAGGTACGTCCGCGCGAACTCCGTGATGTCGGGCAGCTTCGCGTCCAGCTGCTCCGGCGGGAGGTGGGTGAGGTCGAGGTAGACGTGGTCGCCCTCGGGGCCGCAGCCGCGGCCCTCACGGATCTCCGTGTAGATGGAGCGCGAGACGACGTCGCGGGACGCGAGGTCCTTCATGACCGGCGCATACTTCTCCATGAAGCGCTCGCCGTCCTTGTTGCGGAGGATGCCGCCCTCACCGCGGGCGCCCTCCGTCAGCAGGATGCCCATGCGCCAGATGCCGGTCGGGTGGAACTGGAAGAACTCCATGTCCTCCAGCGGCAGACCCCGGCGGTACACGGCGGCCTGGCCGTCACCGGTCAGCGTGTGCGCGTTCGACGTCACCTTGAAGAACTTGCCGGTGCCGCCGGAGGCGTAGATGACCGCCTTCGCCTGGAAGACGTGGATCTCGCCGGTGGCCAGCTCGTACGCCACGACACCGGCCGACTTCTTGACGCCGTCGACCTCGGTGATCAGCTGGTCCAGGACGTAGAACTCGTTGAAGAACTCCACGCCCTCCTTCACGCAGTTCTGGTACAGCGTCTGGAGGATCATGTGGCCGGTGCGGTCCGCCGCGTAGCAGGACCGGCGCACCGGGGCCTCGCCGTGATTACGGCTGTGACCGCCGAAGCGGCGCTGGTCGATGGTGCCGTTCGGGGTGCGGTTGAACGGCAGGCCCATCTTCTCCAGGTCGAGGACGGAGTCGATGGCCTCCTTCGCCAGGATCTCGGCGGCGTCCTGGTCGACCAGGTAGTCACCGCCCTTGACCGTGTCGAAGGTGTGCCACTCCCAGTTGTCCTCCTCCACGTTGGCGAGCGCGGCGGCCATGCCGCCCTGCGCGGCGCCCGTGTGGGAGCGGGTGGGGTACAGCTTGGTCAGCACGGCGGTGCGGCTGCGCTTCGTGGACTCGATGGCCGCGCGCATGCCCGCGCCACCGGCGCCGACGATGACGGTGTCGTACTTGTGGATCTTCATGGTGGTTGCCTCAGCCCCGTGCCTAGCGGATGTTCGGGTCGAAGGTGAAGATCACCAGCGTGCCCAGCAGGATGGTGAACACCGTGGCGGTGTAGAGCAGGCCCTTCAGCCACAGCCGGGTGTTCGCGCGCTCCGCGTAGTCGTTGATGACCGTGCGCAGGCCGTTGGCGCCGTGCAGCATGGCGAGCCACAGCATCAGCAGGTCCCAGACCTGCCAGAACGGGGACGCCCAGCGGCCGGCCACGAAGGCGAAGCCGATCTTGGAGACGCCGCCGTCCAGCACGAGCTGGATCAGCAGGTGGCCGATGACCAGGACTACGAGCACGACGCCGGACAGGCGCATGAACAGCCACGCGGCCATCTCGAAGTTGCCCCGGGTGGACTTCGGGGTCTTCTTCGTGCGCTTGCGCGGGGCCTCGATGAACGGGGCCGGGTTGTCGACGTTGTAGAGGGACTCGCCCTCGACCGGGCCGATACCGGTGGCGGTCTTCTCAGTGGTGGACATGCGCGTCAGCTCCCGAACAGTTCACGAGCGGCGTGGCCCAGAACGGGGTAGATCGCCCCGAGCATGAGCACCAGCCACAGGCCGACGACGGACCAGAGCATCTGCTTCTGGTAGCGCGGGCCCTTCGACCAGAAGTCGACAGCGATGACACGCAGGCCGTTGAGCGCGTGGAACAGGATGGCGGCGACGAGGCCGTACTCCAGCAGCGCGACGATCGGCGTCTTGTACGTGGCTACGACCTTGTCGTAGTCCTCGGGGGAGACACGCACGAGAGCGGTGTCCAGCACGTGAACGAACAGGAAGAAGAAAATGAGGACGCCGGTGACTCGGTGAGCCACCCAGGACCACATTCCTTCCCGGCCGCGGTACAGCGTTCCAGCCGGCACGGAAGTTCCTCCGGGAGCGGGGATTGGGGCCGCGCCGGCTTGTGCTGTCGGTCGGGCCCGGCCGGGTACGGTCCACCGGCCCCCAGCATCGTAGCGACGGTTGCCTGCGGCGCTTACGCCGGGCCGGTGTATGTGATCAAAGTGGCACGCGGATGGGGTATTGGCGGCTAATGGGGTGGGATGTCCGGGTCGATCCCGGTGTGGCGCAGTGGTGGCTGGTCGCGACCACGCGGCGGTAGCCGCAGATCGACTACAGCCCCGCGCCCCTCAGGCGGGCGATCAGACGGCTTCTTGCCAGGCGCCGAAGTTCCTCCGCCGCGACCACCCGCTCTTCCTCCGGATCGTTTGCCAAACGTGACCGGATGCCTGCCAGGACATGGTCCAGGCCCTCCGTGTGCGACAGGCCGTCCAGGCAGATAATGAAGGCATGCCCGAATTTGGCCTCGTACGCGGCGTATGCGGCACTCAGTGCGGTGTGTGCCGCCGAGTAGGCGCCCTCCGGCAGTGCGGGCAACGTTTCCCACGCCAGTGCCTGTGCCAGATCCGCCGGCGTCAGGTCGTACGCCGCCTCGTCGGACGCGGCCAGCAGGGACTCGGCGTCGGGGTAGGGGCGGTGGTCCGCGATGCGGTCGGCCCAGCGAGCGCTGTGCAGGCAGGTCAGAAGGGTCTGCCGGATCTCGTCGGCGGGTGTGGCGTTGAAGCTCTCCAGCGCGTTCTGCGACGGTGGAGTGCGGGTCTGCTCGGGCAGCGGGGGTATGGCCACTCGGCCGGGAAGGTGTGTGGGCGTCACGTGGGTTTCGGCAGGGGAACTTGGGGGAGGAGTGGCGCCACGTTACCGAGTGTGGGCATGAGGTGTCCGACGGATGCCCGAATTTCAGCCGAACGGGAGAGTTTCGGAACGTGTGGTGGACGGATGTTGATCTTCACAGGCCCTAGGTTGGCGCCGTGAGTCAGCACAAGCACAGGCGCCGGGCACGGCCGAAGAAGGCGCTGAAGCAGACGTGGGTCCTGATCGTCGCGGTGGTCGTCGTGACGGTCGCGGCCGGGGTGAGCCTCGGTCTCCTGGCATCGAGCGGCGACGGAGGGTCGGCCGGATCCGAACAGGGGCGGTCCGCGCCGGGGACCTCCGAGGGCGCCGACTCCGGTGTCGGCGCCGCTCCGACGCCGTCGCCCACCCGGTCGTATCCGCTCTCGAAAGCGCCACAGACGATCCCGGCCGTGCGCTCCCACACCGCGGCCCGCGGGCCGGGCTGGCGTCCCGCCGAGAACAAGCGGGTCGTCGTGAGCGACAAGGAACTCGCCGACGAGGGGCGGCTCATCGCCGGTGAGCTGGGGCTGACGTACGCCGGGCAGAAGAGCGACGTGCGCGCCGGGGACGTACGACTGGCGCTCGGCGACGACGAGGGGGCGAACCCGGAGTCGTACACGATGACCGTGCGCGGCGGGCGCGTCGCGATCAGCGGACCCGGCGAGGCCGGGGTCTTCTACGGGACCCGGACGCTCAAGCAGGAGGTGCACGACGGCGGTACGGCGCCGGAGGGCGTCGTGCGCGACACGCCCGCCAAGCCGGTGCGCGGGTTCATGCTCGACATCGCCCGCAAGTACTTCACCGCGGGCTGGATCGAGGACCGGGTGCGCGAGCTCGGCGACCTGAAGTACAACCAGCTGGGGCTGCACTTCTCCGACGACCAGGGCTTCCGCATCGAGTCCAAGTCGCACCCGGAGATCGTGTCCCAGCAGCATCTGACCAAGGCGCAGGTCCAGAAGATCGTCAAGCTGGCGCAGAGCCGGCACATCCAGATCGTGCCCGAGATCGACTCGCCGGGGCACCTGGGAGCCGTCATCGCCGCGCACCCCGACCTCCAGCTGCGCAATGTCAACGGGGTCGCGACCCGGGGCGCCATCGACATCTCCAAGCCCGAGTCCGCGAAGATCGTCGACGACCTGCTGAACGAGTACGCCGGTCTCTTCCCCGGCAACCAGTGGCACCTCGGCGGCGACGAGTACCAGGCGCTGGTCGTCTCCGACCCCCAGGCGTCCTATCCGCAGCTCGCGAGCGCCGCCCGGAAGGCCTACGGCTCCGGCGCCACCGTCGCAGACCTCACCACCGGATGGCTCAACGGCCGCTCCGACACCGTCCGCGCCCATGGCCGCACACCGCGGGCATGGAACGACGGGTTCTTCCGGGACACCTCCGTCCAGCCGGACAAGCAGATCCAGGTGGCGTACTGGACGGGCAAGGAGATCGGGGCCCGGGAGCCGCTCGTGTACCTGGCCGCCGGGCGGAAGGTCATCAACTACAACGACGAGTTCCTGTACTACGTGCTCGGTGAGCCGCAGACCTTCGTCTACCCGACCGGCGAGCGGATCTACCAGCAGTGGACGCCGCGGGTCCTGCGGGGGACGACGGCGGTGCCCGCCAAGTACGACCCCCAGATCCTCGGCGGTTCCTTCGCGGTGTGGTGCGACCTGGCGAACTCGCAGACGCAGGCCCAGGTGGCGGCCGGGATCCGGATGCCGCTGCGGGCGACGGTGCAGAAGCTGTGGGACCCGGGTAAGCCCCAATTGACCTGGGCCGAGTTCAGGGCGCTCGCGGACCGGCTGGACTGAGCCGTGGATTGACCCATATGCCTGCGAACCCCTGTACGACTGTGGTGTATTCGGCCCGAGCCGAACCGATCAGCAGGGGGAAGCGGGATGGGCTACTGGGGGTACTTCGTCGTGGGCCGCGGGGCGCGGCCGCTGGCGGAGCTGGACGCGCTGGCCGGCGCCGAGGGGATGGCGTTACACGCCGAGGCGCCGGACGGCTGGCAGGTGTGGGAGTACCCGAGCGGGGACGGCGAGGTCGGCAACATGAACGACCTCGCCCGCGAGACCGGGGCGCCCGCGCTCTTCGGGTACGTCATGGACAGCGCGTCGGTGGTCGTGGAGGCCGCGGCGCCGGAGAGCGGGGCGTGGACCACCTGTCTCGCGCGGGCCGCCATGGCCGGGTACATCGGCGCCTCGGACGAGGGGCTGACGCTGGAGGACTACTTCCTGGAACCCGGTGACGCCGCCGAGCGGGCCGTCGCCTGGGCCGCCGAGGCCGGGCACGACGTGAACGCCGAGTCGGTGGTCGACGTACTCACCGCCGAAGCGGATTCCTTGGCCGAAAACCTGTTCTTTCGGCTGCTGGACCGGCTCGGTGTCGTGCCGCTGTGACACTCCCGGGTCGTCGCACGCAGTAAGGGGAGGTGCGGGCTCCGTTAGGGATGTGCCTGCCTGGGGCCTGTGCGGGGGCCCCGACCCTGATGACCGACCCGCTATGGGAGGCGTGGATGAGCCTGGTGGAACTGATCGCTCAGGCCGACGAACGCGGACTGGCCGCCAGCGGGTTGGCTTGTTTGGATCGATGCGTGCCGTTGCTGGGCGGCGACGACGAGGCGCTGCGCCCGCTCTGGGCGAACCTCGCGAGCGGCGGGGACCCCGCCGAGTGGGGCGAACTGCTGGAGCAGGTGCGCGGGAAGCTGGGCGTCGCCGAGGTCGTCGACGACACGGACATCGAGGACGAGGCCGCGCTGCTCGCCCGCCGGATGCTGGCCGCCGCCCCCGCCGTACGGTCCGCCGCCGAGGCGCGGATCTGGGCCGACGCCTGCTCCGTCGCCTCCCTCCAGATACACCGGCTGCTCGACCCCGCCGAGGACGACACCGCCACCGCCGCGGCACCGACCGAGGCGCTGGACTCCGTCCGGGCGAGCGGGGCGTCCGGGGCGGGCCGGCCGGAGGGCATGTCGCCGCTCGTCGCCGCCGAACTGCGCCGCCAGGTCAGCGTCCTGGAACTCCTCGCCGGGCACGGCGCGGGCGGTCTGCGCCGGGCGCTCGAGGTGTCGACCGAGGGGCGGCGGGTGCTGCGGGCCGTGGTGTCCCGGCGGGCCCGGACACGCGGCTGACCCGATGGCCGGCCTGGTGCCCTCAGGCCACCAGCCACTTCACCACGGCGTCCCCGCACTGGGCGGTCCGCTCGTAGAAGGCGGTCAGGTCGCGGTGCGTCGCCGCGAACATGCCGCGTACCGCGGGTTCCGTCTCCGGCACGTCGTACGGCCGCAGGAGCTGCGGCCTCGCGTCGCGCCACAGGCCGTCGAAGTCGGTGTTCCTGAGGTATCCGGCGACCCTCCCCACCTGTGACGCGGTGAGGAGCAGGAACGGCGGCATGGCCGGGTCGTTGTGGAAGACCGGTCGGCCGCCGAGCACCACGTCGGTGCGGGGGCCGTCCGGCGCGTGGTTCGGGGGGAGGCCGCAGTAGAGGAGTTCGACGTCGCCGTACAGCTTGTCGAGCACTTCCTCGCGATGGCGGCCGATCCGCTCCCGCACGGTGTCCCAGTCGTCCTCGAACAGACGCTGGAACCAGGGGGCGCTGTTGCGCAGTGCCGGGGGCGGTACCGCGCGCAGATGGAAGTACATGCTCATCAGTGACTGGAGCGCACGGGAGCGGCGAAGCGTCACTCCCGTCCAAACCTGGTTCCCTGGGGGAGTCCTGTGACTGTCTTCGGGGCGCGGTGGGGCGGTCCTGCGCCGGTCCGGGGAACTTCGCGGATCCGGGTGACGAATCGCAGGTCGCACACGCTCTCCAGGATGTGACGACTCAAGCGGAGACCAGGCCCGCAGCCGCGACCAAGCCGGTGCGGTGGGCGGCGGACGCGGTGGCGACCATGCGTGAGGGAGCACGGCTGCGGCTCGACTACTCGGAGCAGAGTCTGTGGCGGGTCGACCGGATGATCGAGAGCCTGCGCCGCGAGGGCACGCCGTACGGCGCCGTGGAGAACACGCTGCGCGGATTCGGCTCGTACGCCGGTGAGGTGATCGCCCGTCAGGCCGGCGCCGAGTGGTGGGCGAGTGGCGGCGACCACTGGATCCGTACGGCCGACGGGCGGATGTGGGACCCCATCGAGGAGGCGCGGCGGTGTTTCGCCGGCGACGGGTCGCTGCGGCTGCTGTGCCGGGACGCCACGCTGTCGTAGGCGTCCGCACCCGGACACGACCCGGCCGGGACCCCGTGGATGGGCGGGGTCCCGGCCGGGTCGGCTGTTTCCGGCGCCGTTACGGCGTCAGCGTCTGGCCCAGGTGGGCGTCCGTCGGGGTGCCCAGGGCGGTCTTGCTGTGGATGACCGCCTGGGTGTAGCCGAGGCCCGTGCTGTTGCTCGGGAGGTACATCACGATGCCGTCCGTGCCGTCCTCGCCCTCGGCGCCGAGCGTCAGGTCCGCGCGGCCGTAGCCCGACAGGTCCGCCAGCGAGACGGCCGAGCCGAACAGGTCGCCGGTCTCCGCCGATCCGGGGACGCCGGTGGTGTCCTGCGAGACGCGGATCGAGCCGGTGCCGGTCAGGCCGGTCGCGGTGCCCTTGGCCAGCAGCACGTCACCGGCGTTCGACTGGTTCACGCCGCCGCGCGGGAAGTCCTCGCCGGGGACGCCGGCCAGGGCGTCGGCGAATCCGTCGGCGTTGTAGTCGCCGACCGAGACGGAGGCGCCGAGCAGGTCGCCGGACTCGTTGCCGCCCGCGACGTTCGCGGTGTCCTGGTGGATCGTCGTCATGCCGGTCGTGGTGAAGCCCGTCGACGTGCCCGGGACCATGGTGATCTGGCCGCCCGAGAGGCCGCCGGACTCCGACGCGACGGGCTGGCCGATGACGATGTCGTCGTAGCCGTTGTCGTTCACGTCGCCCGCGGCGATGGCACGGCCGCCCTTGACGGAGATCACGCCGGCCTTGGTCAGACCGGTCGCCGAGCCCGCGAAGCGGACCACGCGGCCGATGCCGCCCGTGTCGCGGTAGTTGAGGGCGACGTCCGCGTAGCCGTCGCGGTTGAAGTCGCCGGTCGCCGCGTCCAGGTAGGCGACGGCGCCGGTGGCCGTGGTGAGCGTGCCCGAGGCGGTCGCGCCGCCGGTCAGCCGCGCGTTCCAGTTGCCGCCCCTGCCGGTGCCGGCCGCGAACACGTCCGCCTTGCCGTCGCCGTTGAAGTCGCCGACGGTGACCGTCGAGCCGAGCTTGGCGCCGGTCGCGGTGACACTGCCGGACGTGGTGTACGAGAAGCCGGTGTTCAGCGCCGGGCCGTACATGACGACGACCTGGCCCCGGTCGGCGTGGCCGCTGGTGTCGTCCTCGCCGGGCGCGCCGATCGCGAGGTCGGCGTAGCCGTCGCCGTTGACGTCGCCCCACGCGGTCGCGGCGCCGAAGTTGTCGCCGGACTCGTGGGAGCCGGGGACGCCGGTGCTGTTCTGGGTGAGGGTCAGCCTGGTGGTGGCGACCGGGCCGTCGAGGCCGCCAGGGACGACGGTGAGGGTGCCGCCGTTGCTCAGCGCGCGGGGTGTGCCGGCGACCAGGTCGTCGATGCCGTCACGGTTGAAGTCCGAGGTGGCGAGGGCGTGCGAGATGCCCGGCGTCTTCGCGGTCTGGGCGATCCGGGTGAGCTTGGGGTAGAGGTTCGCGCCGGGGCAGGCCGTGGAATTGGTGTCCCGGTGGCCGAAGACGCGGGGCAGGGTGACCGACTGGCCCATCGGGATCTTGTTGCCGTCGACGCCCTGGTCCATGCCGGACGTCAGGGTGACCTTGCCGGTCGGGTCGATGCCGTACATGCCGAACTTCCAGGCCACGATCCGCGCGATGGCGTCCAGCCCGGCGCGGCTGGGCCTGGCCGACTCGAAGTTGCCGATGTAGGAGATGCCGACCGTGTCGGTGTTGAACCCGACGTCGTGCGCGCCCCGCACCGGCAGGTCCATGCCGCCGCTGCGGCCCTCGAAGATCTGGCCGCACCTGTCGACGACGAAGTTGTAGCCGATGTCGAAGTAGCCGCGGGCGAAGTGCTCCTGCTGGATCGTGCGCATCCGGGCCCTGGACTGGCCGCAGGACAGGGTGTTGTCGCTGTTGACGCCGGTGTGGTGGACGACGGCGGCCTTGATCTCGGTGCCGTACTCCGGGGTGCCGTCGTAGTCCGTGGACGCGCCCCACTCGGCCTGGGTGATGACCGGCGGCTTGACGACCGTCGAGGGCCGGGGCGCCGGGACCGTGGGGGAGGGGGAGGCCGTCGGGGACGCGGAGTCGGTGGGCGTCCCGGTGGAGGTCGGCTCCTCCGTGGGCGTCGGGGAGTCCGTGGACGTGGCCGACTCGGTCGGTGCGGCCGTCCCGGTGGGGGTGGCCGGGTCCGTCGGGACGGGGGTGTCCGTCGCCGGCGCGGTGGTCTCCTCCGCCGCGAAGGCGGCCGGCCGGATCCCGCCCTCGGGGTCGGTGCCCGGGTCGAGCAGCTTGACGTCCATCCCGGCGGGCTGGCCCGCCGCCTCGGTGCCGTCCGCGCTGACGAGCCGTACCTCGACGCCGTCGGAGTCGCCGGTCCACACCGACTCGGTGCCGCCGCGCAGGGCCGCCCGCGCGCCCTCCTCGCCGTCCGCCTGGCCCGGCTCGGCGGTGATCCTCTGCCAGCCGGACCACTTGCCGGTCTCGATGTCCCGGGTGCGCACCTCGGGCGTGCCCTTGGCCCTCGCCCCGGGGTCGGTCCAGGTCAGCACGACCGCGCTGAAGCGGTCGGTGTCCTGCTCGGCAAGACCCTTGCGGCCCGAGCCGCGGTCCTTGAGCTTGAGCGTGTGGACGGCCGGTGCGCGGTTCTTCGGCTTGGCGTCGGCCGGCGCGGACGGGTCCGCGATGGCGTACGTCACGATGCCGGCACCGCTCAGCGCGACGGCTCCCACCGTCAGCCACGCACGTCTCTTGAGACTGAGCGGTTTGTACGCATGGGTCCTGCGAGGACTCAACTGTCCCACCCCTAGTAAATGGTCACGGCTGCATCACCTGTCACACAGATGGCACATACAGCCAGCGCACAGGGGGCAAGATCTGTCACTCGCGGACGAGTTCCGTACCGGGGGCGTCATTCATCGCCAACAGGCAAGCGGGGCCGGACCCTTGACGGACCCGGCTCCGCTGCGTCAGGCGTGTCAGCCCGCCCAGACCTCGGCGTCGTCGGCCGGGACGGTGGTGGCCAGACCCAGCTCCTTGCGGGCGGCGACCGTCTTGCCCGGGTCGATGCCGGTGAAGGCCGAGTCGTAGGCGATGTAGAACGCGTCGGCGTCGCCCGCGTTCGCGGCCTTCCGCCAGGAGGCGGCCGTCTTCGTCAGCCGGTCGCGCAGCTTGCCGACCTCGGCGCCGTCGATGCCCTTCAGGCCCTTGAGGTGCGTGTCCAGGGCCTCGGCGACGGCCTTGGCCTGCGCCTTGTAACCGGGCAGGTCGTCCTCGACGGTGTCCTTCTCGGGCTGGGTCGCCCACAGCGCGTCGTAGACGCCGTTCGAACCCGTCAGGTACGTCGTCTGCTCCGGCTTCAGTGACTTGGCGTCGGGGTTCAGCTCGCCCGTGTAGGTGCCCGACTCCTTGGTGTAGGTGCAGCTGACGGCGCGGTCGCCCGTCGCCCAGCTCTCCTTGGTCGGGGTGTAGTAGAAGATCGCGACGCCCTTGGGGAGCGCCCAGGTGTCCGGGGCGAACTTGCCCGCCTCGACCGGGCACCGCTTGTCGGCGATCGCCGAGATCGCCTCGTCGCCGGGGTACGCCTTCTCCTCGGTGATCGAGAACTCACCGGCGACCTGGCCCTCGTGGGCCTCGGCGCACGGCACGATCTCGACGGTGTAGGCGGTGCCCTCGCCCTTGCTGTTCGGGTTGTAGCAGTCCCCGACGTCCAGCGAGTAGACCGAGCGCTGGCGGGCCACCTTCTTGGCGCCGTCCGTGGCGCTGTCCACGGCGTCCGAGACGTCCGAGCACCCCACCGCACCGATCGCGAGCAAGGCAACCACGGCAGATATGCCGCGAAGAGAACGATAAGGGGCAGCGATTGCCATGACGTGTACATCCTCTTAAGTGATCTTTATGGGGGGTGCGCCGCATCGTATGCCATTCCTGTGGCACAGCTGTGCGAAGGCCCTCCCCTCATCACGGCGTCTCTGACTCGCGACGGCCCGCAAGGGTTGTAGACCGGCCGCTCCCTGACGGCCCCTGTGACACTTCTGTGAGATCAGGCGCTGTTGTGCGTGGAGGGACGTGGGCAAGGGTGGCCGCGCCGCGAGGTGTGGATCCGCCACGAACCGGTACGGACGAGGACAGTTCTTGGGCCAGGGAGGGGAACCCCGCCGCGGGCGCGCGCACGACGGGGAATTGGGCGCGGCCGTCGCACGGGCCCAGGAAGGCGACGAGGCCGCGTTCGCGGTCGCGTACCGATTCGTGCAGCCCGCTCTGCTCGGGTATCTGCGCGGGCTGGTCGGGGACGACGCGGAGGACGTGGCGTCCGACGCCTGGCTGGAGATCGCCCGGGACCTCGGGCGGTTCAAGGGCGACGGGGCCGGGTTCCGGGGCTGGACCGCGACCATCGCCCGGCACCGGGCGCTGGACCATCTGCGCCGGCAGAAGGTACGACCCCGGTCGTCGGCTCTGGAGCAGGACGTACTGGAGCTGCCCGGTCCGCACAGCACGCACGACCAGGCGCTGGAGTCGATGTCCACGGAAGCCGCACTGGAGCTGGTCGGCGGGCTGCCGCGGGACCAGGCCGAGGCGGTGCTGCTGCGGGTGGTCGTCGGCCTCGACGCACCGTCCGCGGCACGCGTTCTGGGCAAGCGCCCTGGTGCGGTCCGCACGGCCGCGTACCGGGGATTGAAGCGTCTGGCCAAGCAGCTGGGCGTCCAAGGTGTGACGGATGACGGCCCCCGAACGCTGGGGGAATCGAAATGAACAGTGAGGGCGACGACGGCGGCAGGGTCACTGTCCTGTCTGACAACCGTCGCTGACCGGTCGACGAACGGGCGCGTGAGTCGTACGGGGCCTGACGTACGTACAGGCTCTACGGACTCGTAAGTCACAGCTGTCACATTGATTACGTAGGCCACATGGGTCATCGCGACCGCATGGGCCGAAGAGCCATATGGGCCGGACGGGACGTGTGCGACGCGCACTCTCGCGGGCCGATCGAGTTGAGTCGGACAGGGACGGAACACGGACATGGGTGAACAGCAGAACGGCGGTGGGGCTCCCGGCCGTCGGCGTGCGCACCCTGGTGCCATCGCTTCCGGGCACGGCTCGGGTCATGGCCCCGGCCACGACCCCCGTCTTGGCTCAGGACCCGCCTCCGCCACGGACGTGGCGTTCGACGACGCGGCCCTCGAAGCGCTCCTGTCCGCCGCGGTGCTGCGCGGGCACCGCCTGGACGCCGACGGCGAGCAGCGGGCGGTTGCCGCTTTCCGGGCGGCCCGGGACGCGGGCGTGCACCGGGCCCGCACCCGGCGCCGCGACGACTGGCGGCCGCGCGAGCAGCGGTGGCCGGCGTTCTCGGTGAAGACCACGCTCTCCGTGTTCGTGGCGAGCCTCACCCTCGGCGGGGCGGCGTTCGCCGCGATGGGCACGGCCGGGTTCTCGGACGACGCCGCCGACGACAAGGGCGCCCCCACTCGGTCCAGCAGTGCCTCCGACCGGCCGGGTGCCCAGTCGTCCGCGGCGTCCGGCGCCGGCTCCGCGAAGCCCGACCGCCCGGTCACCGCCCGGGACACCGAGGCCAAGTGCCGCGCCTACGACCACGTGAAGGACAACGGCAAGGCCCTGGACTCCACGGCCTGGCAGCGGCTCGTCACCGCGGCGGGCGGCGCGGACAAGGTGGCCGCCTACTGCGCCCAGCAACTGGCGGCGGCGAAGAACGGGCCGAACGGGAAGTCCACCGGGCCGGAGAAGTCCACCGAGCCGGCCGAGAAGGCGACCGAGCCGGCCGGCAAGGCCGACACGGGCCCCGCCACCGGCAACGGACAGAGCCGCGGCGAGAGCGGGAACGGCAACTCCGGCAAGAGCGCCGAGAAGAAGGACTGACTTCGCGATCCACTGCCCGCCCGGGGCTCTGAGCTCTGGATTCCGGGCTCCTGGCTGCGGCCGGGCTCCGGTGCGATGTGAATGCCGACGGCCGCATGGGCCGATCCGGCGACCCCTGACACGTACCGAGGCAACGGCCGGGGCCGCCACCCCCCACAGGAGAGGCCCCGGCCGTCGCGCGGCACGGGCCGCGCGGCGGCCCGTACTTTCTACAGCGCCATGACTGCGTTTTCTGTCACACCCGGACCGGCAGAACACGGATTCCCGGGTAGTTGCATGTTGTACGGACATGGACGGGCAGCGGTTTCAGGCCGTAACGTGCCTTTCGCGCCGACGGCGGACGAGAACAGACCACCGCAACGACCAGCGGCCCTTGATGCCGCGACCACAATCGAGAAACCACGACGGCGGGGACCCGGTCCGCGAGAGCGGCATCGGTTTAGGCGCGAAGAGGTGCAGCCAGTGCTGGGGGACGACGCGGAGCTGACCGCCGCGGTGCTTGCGGCACAGGACGGGGACGAGACCGCGTTCCGGACTGTGTACCGCTCGGTGCACCCGCGGCTGCTCGGATACGTCCGCACGCTGGTCGGCGACCCGGACGCCGAGGACGTCGCCTCGGAGGCGTGGCTGCAGATAGCGCGTGATCTGGAGCGGTTCAGCGGGGACGCGGACCGCTTCCGCGGCTGGGCGGCCCGGATAGCCCGCAACCGCGCGCTCGACCACATACGCATGCGCGGCCGCCGACCCGCCATAGGCGGCGACGAGACGGAACTGACCGGGAAGGCCGCCGAGTCCGACACCGCGGGCGAGGCCATGGAGGCCCTGGCCACCGACGGCACCCTCTCCCTCATCTCACGGCTGCCGCAGGACCAGGCCGAGGCGGTCGTCCTGCGCGTGGTCGTGGGACTCGACGCCAAGACGGCCGCCGAGACGCTCGGCAAGCGCCCGGGTGCCGTACGGACCGCCGCGCACCGTGGCCTGAAGCGGCTCGCGGAGCTGCTCGGCGACGATCCGGAATCAGCCGGGGTGCTCGACGCCCTGCCTCCCCAGCGAGAACCGCGCGGCCGTGCGGTGACGTCCGCGAGTGTGACGCATATGCGCTCGCGGACGCAGAAGGATGTGTGATGGCCGACGAGCAGTACAGGTGGCTGGACCGCGAAACTGCGGAGCGATTGCTGCGCGGAGAGTCACTCGAAGCTGTCGACGCGGCCGATCGCGACCAGGCCGAACGCCTCGCCAAGACGCTTGAGGCCCTGACCGCCGAACCCCCGCTGGCCAGCGCCGAACTCCCCGGAGAGGCCGCCGCGTTGGCCGCGTTCCGCGCCGCGCGCGAGGGCCGCGACGGCACCTCCGCCACCGTCGGCGACGGCCCCGCAAGGCCCGCGCCCGAGGCCGCTGACGTCGGGCTCGTCCGGCTCGGCAGCCCTGTCCGCGCCGTCCGCCGCCCCCGCTGGGCGCGTCCCGTGCGGCTCGGTCTCGCCGCCGCGCTCGCCGTCGGCATGGTCGGCGGAATCGGGGTCGCGGCCGGAACCGGAGTCCTGCCGACGCCGTTCGACCGGAACGAACCGGCCCGCCCGGCCGCCACGGTCTCCGCGCCCGTACCCACGGAGAACCCGCTCATCTCGCCCTCCCCGCGGACCGGCGACGAGGAGGAGCCCACGCCCGACGGCGGCTCCGAGCCGCCCTCCGCCTCCGGCTCTCCCGAGGACACGGTCGAACCCGGCGGCCCGGCCGCAGGGGACCACGACTCCGCATCGAAGGACGGGAAGGACGGAGCGAAGGCCGGCCGCTGGTGGAAGGCCGTCACGTCCTACTGCCGCGACCTGCGCGACGGCAGGCCGCTGCCCGTGGACCGCCGCCGCACCCTGGAGGGCGCGGCGGGCAGTTCCGCCCGTGTCTGGAAGTACTGCAAGGGCGTCCTCGCCGGCGCCGGCGAGAGCACCCGCTCCCAGCGCGACGGCGACGAGGACGAGGGCAACGACAAGGGCCACGGCAAGGGCGACGACGACCAGGACAAGGACAAGGACAGAGGCAAGGGCCACGGGAAGGGCGGCAACGGCAAAGGCAACGGTCACGGCAGGGACCGGGGTGACGACGAGGACCGCTCCCTCGGCCACCGCGACGACCGCCTGACGGACGGCGCTTCACGGGCCGCCTCGACCGTGACCAGGGCGTACGCCGCGACCCTTTCTGCCGCAAGCCTCTGAACTGCTGTTTTGTGATTCCTGGAAAATTCTTCGGCGCAGGAGTGACGTTTTCGGCCGCCACGGCGCTGAACTGAGTGAGCCGACTGGTCATCGGCCTAGCACAGAGCCGGGGTTCCCCCCGTACCTGCGGCTCGTGCATCGGCGCGGGCGGGACACGTTCCCCCGGTCCCGCCCGCGCCCCACATCCACATCCCGCGCCCAGCGCCTCACCAGTGGACGACGACCTTGTCGCCGTTTTGCACCTCGGCGAACATCTGCGCGATGGCACGCTCGTCACTCACGTTGACACAACCGTGCGAGGCCCCGGCGTAACCCCGGGCCGCGAAGTCGGACGAGTAGTGCACCGCCTGGCCGCCGCTGAAGAACATCGCGTACGGCATGGCGGAGTCGTAGAGCGTCGACACATGGTTCCGTGACTTCCAGTAGACGGTGAACTCGCCCTCCCGCGTCGGCGTGTACTGCGAGCCGAACCGCACCGGCACCTCCACGACCGTGCGCCCGTCGACCATCCAGCGCAGGGTCCGGCTCGTCTTGCTGATGCACAGCACGCGGCCGGTCAGACACCGCGCGTCCGGCGCGTCGGCCGGCTGACCGCCCATCAGATACAGGTCCCACATGCCGGGTTCGCGCGTCATCTTCAGCAGCCGGTCCCAGGTGGCCTGGTCGGTCCTGCCCGTCTCGGGCAGCCCGCGCTTGCCCTGGAAGCCCTTGACCGCCCGCTCGGTGAGATCGTCGTAGATCCCGGTCGGCCCGTCGAAGAGCCAGGCCACCTGCCGCAGCCGTGCCTGGAGTTCACGTACGTCGCGGCCGGTGTCGCCCGACTGCCACAGCACGACGGGCGCCGGCGCGGAGGGCGGCTTGTCGTCGGGCGGCGCCGACTTCACCGACGGCGCACCGCTCGGGACCTCTATGTGGACAGGCGAGTGCCGTTCACCGTCGGAGGCCTGCACGGTGCAGCCGCAGAGCACGGTGAGCGTGGCGCCCGCGGCGAGCACCGCGGTGGATCTGCCCTTACCTCTGGTACGCACCTTCCCCGTATCCCCGATACGCATCCTCGCCATGCCCCTGATACGCATCCCACCCCCCTGTGTCTCAACGCGACCCCCCGACCGGCCGCTCGACGTCCCCTGAGATGTTCCCCTCGCGTGACCCGTCGCGAACTACGCGGCATGGTGGGAGACGGAGTGGGACACCGAGGTGACCGCCCCTGTCGGGGTGTACTGGCCGGCAACAGGCACTGCAACGCGGAGGCACACCATGGCGCGCGAGTCGGAGTCGGGACTGCCCATCGAGCCGGTCTACGGGCCGGACGCGCTGACCGGCTGGGACCCGGCCGAGAAGCTGGGCGAGCCGGGCGGGTACCCCTACACCCGAGGTGTGTACCCCACGATGTACACCGGCCGGCCCTGGACGATGCGCCAGTACGCCGGCTTCGGCACGGCGACGGAGTCCAACGCCCGCTACCGCGACCTGATCGCGCACGGCACGATGGGCCTGTCGGTCGCCTTCGACCTGCCCACCCAGATGGGCCACGACTCCGACGCCCCGATCGCGCACGGCGAGGTCGGCAAGGTGGGCGTGGCCATCGACTCGGTCGACGACATGCGGGTGCTGTTCGGCGGGATCCCGCTGGACAGGGTGTCGACGTCGATGACGATCAACGCGCCGGCCGCGCTGCTGCTCCTGCTGTACCAACTGGTGGCCGAGGAGCAGGGCGTCACGGCGGACCGGCTCACCGGCACGATCCAGAACGACGTGCTGAAGGAGTACATCGCCCGCGGCACGTACATCTTCCCGCCGAAGCCGTCCCTCAGGCTGATCGCCGACATCTTCAAGTACTGCCGGGCCGAGATCCCGAAGTGGAACACGATCTCGATCTCCGGCTACCACATGGCCGAGGCCGGGGCGAGCCCGGCGCAGGAGATCGCCTTCACGCTCGCCGACGGCATCGAGTACGTCCGCACGGCGGTCGCGGCCGGCATGGACGTCGACGACTTCGCGCCGCGGCTGTCGTTCTTCTTCGTGGCCCGTACGACGATCCTGGAGGAGGTCGCCAAGTTCCGGGCCGCCCGCCGCATCTGGGCGCGGGTGATGCGCGACGAGTTCGGCGCGCGGGATGCGAAGTCGCTGATGCTGCGCTTCCACACGCAGACGGCCGGCGTGCAGCTCACGGCACAGCAGCCGGAGGTGAACCTCGTTCGGGTCGCCGTGCAGGGCCTCGCGGCCGTCCTCGGCGGCACCCAGTCCCTGCACACGAACTCCTTCGACGAGGCCATCGCGCTGCCCACGGACAAGTCGGCCCGCCTCGCCCTGCGCACCCAGCAGGTGCTGGCCCACGAGACGGACGTGACGGCGACGGTCGACCCGTTCGCCGGCTCCTACGTCATCGAGCGGATGACGGACGACGTGGAGGGGGCGGCCGTCGATCTGATGCGGCGGGTCGAGGACCTGGGCGGCGCGGTCGCGGCCATCGAGCAGGGCTTCCAGAAGAACGAGATCGAGCGCAGCGCCTACCGGATCGCCCAGGAGACGGACTCCGGTGAACGGGTCGTCGTCGGCGTCAACCGCTTCCGGATCGACGCGGAGGAGCCCTACGAGCCCCTCCGCGTCGACCCCGCCATCGAGGCCCAGCAGGTTGAGCGCCTGGCGAACCTCCGCGCCGGGCGCGAGAAGCAGGCGGTGGACGCGGCCCTGACCGCCCTGAAGAAGGCCGCCGAGGGCGAGGACAACGTCCTGTACCCGATGAAGGAGGCGCTACGGGCCAGGGCGACCGTGGGCGAGGTGTGCAACGCGTTGCGGGAGGTGTGGGGGACGTACGTCCCCTCGGACGTCTTCTGACGTGAGACGCCGGGACGGAATGTCGGAGCCTCGTGCGACACTCCATCCCATGTTCGGTGTCATCGATCTCCCCACCTATCTGGCCGGTCTTGTCCTGATCGTCCTGCTGCCCGGCCCCAACTCGCTGTACGTGCTGTCCGTCGCCGCCCGCCGCGGCGTCCGGTCCGGGTACACCGCCGCCGCCGGAGTGTGGTGCGGGGACACCGTGCTGATGACCCTGTCCGCCGCCGGAGTCGCCTCGCTGCTCCAGGCGAACGCCGTGCTGTTCGGGATCGTGAAGTACGCCGGGGCCGGCTATCTGACCTGGCTGGCGATCGGGATGATGCGGACCGCCCGGGCGATGTGGCGGACCCGGCGGGAGAAGGCCGTCGAGGAGACCACCGACACCGTCAGCCACGAGCGGCCCTTCCGCCGCGCCTTCGTGGTCAGTCTCCTCAACCCCAAGGCGATCCTGTTCTTCGTCGCCTTCTTCGTGCAGTTCGTCGACCCCGGATACGCCTACCCGGCGCTGTCCTTCGTCGTCCTCGGGGCCTTCGCCCAGGCCGCGAGCTTCCTGTACCTCACCGCGCTGATATTCAGCGGCACCAGGCTGGCCAGTGCGTTCCGGCGACGCAGGCGGCTGTCGGCCGGGGCGACCTCGGCGGCGGGCGCCCTGTTCCTCGGGTTCGCCGTGAAGCTGTCGCTCGCCAGTTCCTGACCGCAGGATCACAGGCCGGCGCGCGCCAGGTACCGGGGCAGTCCGTCGGCCGTGTCGCCGGCCCAGCCCACATAGCCGTCCGGCCGCACCAGGAACAGGCCCTTCCCGTACGACTCCTGCGCCGGGCCGCGCACCACACCGACCGAGCCGGGCAGCTCCGGCGCCTTGACTCCGACCGCCAGCAGCGTCCAGTGCGGACCCCGGAAGGCGTCGAAGAGCCGTACGCCGCCCAGCGTGCCGTCGGGCGCGCGGTCGCCCGCCCGCAGTGCCGCCGGGGCCTGCCGGGTCTCCGCCGTCAGGCTCGACTCCCGGTACCCGAGGCCCAACTGGCGCGTGGCCTCCCCGCGCCGGACCTCGCCCCGGTGCACGCTCGTCGACAGCCCGAGCATGTCCGCCGCGATGGGGCGCCGCTCCTCCTCGTACGTCTCCAGCAGTGCCTCGTCCACCCCGTCCCGCAGGACCGCACCCAGCTTCCACCCCAGGTTGTAGGCGTCCTGCACGCTGGTGTTGAGCCCCTGCCCGCCGGCCGGTGAGTGGATGTGCGCGGCGTCGCCGGCGAGGAACACCCGCCCGTCGCGGAACCGGTCCGCGAGCGCCGCCCGCGGCCGGAAGTCCGAGGCCCAGCGCACCTCGGTCACGTCCTCGGGCGCCAGATGCGAGCGCGCGGCGACGACCTTGCGCACGCCCTCCAGGGAGAGGTCGACCGACGCGCCCTCCGGGAACTGCGCCGTGACCTGGAAGTCCTCGGTGCCCGCGAGCGGGCAGACGGCGAGGAAGCCGTCGCCCTCGCCGCGGGGCGGGAAGATGTGCCAGTTGTCGCGGTCGAGGCCGGTGATCCTGGCGTCCGCCACCAGCGTCGGGTTCGGATCGACCGTCTCGCCGGTCATGCCGATGCCCAGGGCCCGCCGCACGGCCGATCGGCCGCCGTCGGCGGCGACGACGTAGCGGGCGCGGAGCACCGCCGGTAGTGCCGCAAGAGGCCGGTTGCCGGCTGCGGGTCCGTCGTGGCTTGTCGCGCAGTTCCCCGCGCCCCTTCGGAGCGATGCCGAACCGTCGCTCGATTCGCCATGGGCGCTCAGGCGGACCGTCACCCCGTTCGCGTCCTGCTCGATCCCCGTCGCCTCCAGGCCGAAGACGACCTTCCCGCCCAGCTCTTCCAGCCGGTCGAAGAGGATCCGCTGGGTCCGCCACTGCGGGACCATCCACGGCTCGTCGTACGGGGAGTCCTCGGTGGGCTCGACGGGGTCGAACATCCGGTGCTCGCCCACCCGCTGTCCGTCCTGCCAGATCATCCCGACCGGGTAGCCGCCGCCCGCCGCGTGGATCGCGTCGAGCACGCCCAGGTCGTCGAAGACCTCCATGGTGCGGGGCTGGATCCCCTTGCCGCGCGAGCCCGGGAACAGTTCCCCGGCCCGCTCCACGACCAGTGCGTCCACGCCGCGCCGGGCGAGGTCGATGCCCAGGGCGAGCCCGGTCGGGCCCGCGCCCACGATCAGTACGTCCGTGGACATAACGTTGGTGTTCATGCCATTCCCCCTTAACGTTGTTAAGTGCTGTCGACCACGAGAGTGCCCTTAACGGCGTTAAGCTGTCAAGCGTGACTACGGAACGACGAGCGCCGCTCGACCGCAGGCGCGTCGCGGACACCGCCCTCGCGCTGCTGAACGAGGTGGGCCTGGACGGTCTGACCCTGCGCGCCATCGCCAAGGAGCTGGACGTCAAGGCGCCGGCCCTGTACTGGCACTTCAAGGACAAACAGGCGCTGCTCGACGAGATGGCCACCGAGATGTACCGCCGGATGGTCGCAGGCACGCCCCTCGACCCCGGCGACACCTGGCAGGAGCGGCTGCTCAAGTCCAACCGCGGGCTGCGCGCGGCGCTGCTCGGCTACCGCGACGGGGCCAAGGTCTTCAGCGGCTCACGCTTCACGGGCATGGTGCACGCCGAGCAGATGGAGGACACCCTGCGCGTCTTCACGGCCGCGGGCTTCCCGCTGCCCCAGGCGGTCCGGGCGACCTCGACGACGTACGTCTACACCCTCGGGTTCGTCACCGAGGAACAGGGCGTCGAGCCGCTGCCGGGGGAGCGCCGGGAGGGCTACGACATAGACGAACGCGCCCGCCTGATGGCCGACTTCCCGTTGTCGGCCCAGGCGGGCGCGGAGATCTTCGCTGACTACGAACGGCACTTCGAGGAGGGGCTGGCCCTGGTGATCGCCGGGATCGAGGTGCGGTACGGGCGCGGGTGAGGCGGGTGGATCAGGTGGTGCCGAACCACGTGTAGTACGACGAGGCGAACTGGTTGAGGTCGGTGGCGTAGACCGCGTCCTTGACGTCGCTCGTCCTGAGGTGGGCGTCGGACGCTCCGCCGATCTCGGCCCACATGCGGTTGATGCCGCCGTCGTAGAACCACCACTGCCCGGCGGCGTCCCGGCAGTCGCTCATCCAGACGGCGTTGGTGTCCGTCCGGTTGTCCGTCATCAGGCACTTGCCGGTCACGCGGTTCTTGAGCTGGTGGTAGGAGCCGTGGCCGCTGCCGACCCAGTCCCACTGCTGCCGCTGCCAGCCCTGGCAGACCGTGGCGTACGCCGAATCGCTGTCACCGGCGGTCAGACAGGTGCCGAACCGCTGGTTCTGGAACGTCCAGTAGGTCGCGGCCTGGGCGGTGGCCGGGAACATCAGACCGGCGCCGACAGCGACGGCGCTGAGGGTGCCGGCGGCCGCGAGGCGGAGTCTCTTCACTGCAACCTCTTTCTCGAGTGCGGGAAGTGAACCGGGCAACAGCTTTGCCGCAGGCGGCAGTTGGGGCGTTGGCGTGCAGAGCACACTCCTGTGGCAATGCGTCCACATCAGCTCCCGGCATGCCGCCGGTAGTCCGTCGGCGGGATGCCGTACGCGGCACGGAAGGCGCGGGCGAAGTCGGTGGCCCGGGGAAAGCCCCAGCGGGCGGCGATGGCGTGGACGGGGGTGTCGCGCTGCGCCGGGTCCGCGAGGTCGAAGCGGGCGCGCTCCAGACGCTGGCGTCGGATGAAGGCGGCGACGGTCTCGCCCCCGTCCTGGAAGAGGCGGTGCAGATGGCTCAGCGAGATGCCGTGTGCCGCGGCGACGGTCGTCGGCGTCAACTCCGGTTCGGACAGATGCCGTTGGACGAAGGCCACGACGCGTGACACCAGGGCCCGCCGGTGCGGGTCCGGCGCCGGGGCGGGGCCGGCCTCCAGCGCGCGGGTGAACAGCGCGGCGACCAGGTCGCACAGGACCGTCCCGAGGCGTGGTCCGTCGTAGGGCTGGAAGGTGCCGGTGTCCCGGGTGAGCCGGGCGAGGAACCGGGTCAGGAGCACCCCGACGCCGTCCCGGCACGGGAAGCGGCGGCCCAGGAGCGCCTCGGTCCGGCCCCGGGGCAGGGGCAACAGCGCCTCGGGCAGCCGGACGCAGACGTCACCCACGCGCAGGGCCGTGGCGCGGCCGGCCGGGACGACCAGTGCCTCGCCCTCTCGCAGGAGCAGCAGCTGGTAGTCGCGGCCGGCGTCCGGCGCGTTCGGCGGGTGCCGGACGATCAGCGGCCGGGTCCGCGCCGGCCACACCGTCACCGCGCCGAGCTCGATCGGCCGAGGCCCGGACAGGGCGGTCAGTCCCCCCATGAAATCCCCCACAGAGTTCCCTGTGCGCAGGTGAAGCTGCGCAACTGGGCAGCTTTTGCTGCCTGATGTGGTGGAACGTATGGGTTGATCCTGGTATCGGGGATGAACGGAAGGTGGCGTCAGCCGGAACTCTGCCGCCGGTGCCCGCTCGGCGGGACGCCGTAGGCGGCACGGAACGCGCGCGTGAACGAGGCGTGGTCCCGGAACCCCCAGCGGGCGGCGACCCGGTGGATCGGCAGGTCCCGCAGCCGCTCGTCGCCGAGGTCGCGGCGGGCGCGCTCCAGCCGTCGGCGGCGGATCAGCTCGGTGACCGTGGTCTCGCGGGTGCGGAAGAGGCGGTGCAGATAGCTGACGGAGATGTGGTGGGCGGCGGCGACGGCCCGCGGTGAGAGGTCCGGCTCGGACAGGTGCTCCTCGATGAACGCGTCGATGCGCAGCAGGAGGACGCCCGGACCCTGCTCGTCCGGCGCCGGGGTCTCCTCGTCGAGGTGATGCGCGAGGGTGGCGGCCACCAGATCGACGGCCACCGCGCCCAGCCCGGCCGCGTCACCGGAGGGGTGGGCGAGGGCGGGCTCCCCGGATTCGTACGGCTCGGCGGCCGGGCTCGGTGCCGCGGTCCTGTCCGGCGGGGTCCCGGTCGTCACGTCGGCCAGGAACTGGGTCAGCAGCGCCCCGATCCCAGCCCGCCCGGGCAGCGGTCTGCCGAGCAGGCCGTCCGCCCGTCTCGCTCTCGGCGGCAGCAGCGCTCGGGGCACATGGGCCCGCACCAGCGTCGCCGTGCCCCGGCCGGCGATTCGCACCCGCAGCGGCTGCGAGCTGTCGTAGAGCGCGAAGTCCCGTTCGCCCAGTGCCGCCTCGCGGCCGGCCTGCGCCACCCTCAGCGCACCCCGGCGGGCGAAGACCACGCAGCACAGCTCGGGGTCCGCCTGGCGGATCAGGCGTGCGGTGCGCCGGACGACGGAGGGCGAGAGGGTCAGCTCGGCGACGCCCACCGGGCCGATCTCCAGTGCCCGGGCCGTCGCGCGGAAGAGTTCGGGCGCGCTGCTCGTCACCGCCATCGGATGGTCGCAGTGGCGCAGGAAGTCGTCGAAGCGGGCCAGCCGTTCGGCCGCCGGTAAGTCCTCGCTGTGGAACACCGTCCTGATCACGAAAATCCCCCCGGATCCCGATATCGGACACCCAGATTCGTCGAACAGTCGATCGACGATCATATGTATGGGGACGTGTGTACGGCACCGCGTGGTTGATTCTCGAAAAAGGAGGGCGGGCCGTTACTTTTCGTTCACCTGATGGCCGCCGAGGGGACAATGTCCGGCGTCGAACGTCTCCTACGGTCGCAGGGATCCGTCCCGGAGAGAGCCCAGGTGTACGCGTGACCAACCCCCCGACACTGTCCGTGATCGTCCCCTGCTACAACATCGAGTCGTACGTACCCGAGACGGTGGCCAGTCTGGTCAACAACGAACGGGACGACTTCGAGTTCATCTTCGTCGAGGACCGGTCCACCAAGGACAAGACGTACGAAGCGTTGCTGACGCTGACGAAGAGACTGAAGAACAGCAGGGTGATACGGCACGAGAAGAACGGCGGACTGGCCACCGCGCGCAACACCGGCATCGACGCCTCGGAAGGCCGCTACATCACCTTCCTCGACGGCGACGACTGGCTGGCCCCGGGCTATCTCGCGGATCTGACGGACGCCATCGAGCGCCTCGACGTCGATTTCGTACGCACCGACCACGTTCAGGTCACCGGAATCGAACGGACCGTGCACCGGGCCCCCGAGGGCCGCCGGCACATCGCGCTCGACCCGCGCACCTCGATCCTCCCCGTCGACGACACCACCATGGTCGACTACCCCTACGCCTGGGCCGGCGTCTACCACCGCCGCCTCCTCGACAAGGGCATGCTGCGCTTCCACGACGGACTCAAGACCGCCGAGGACCGCCCCTGGATCTGGGACCTGCATCGCAGGGCCGACTCCTACGCCGTCGCCAGCCTGCGCGGCGTCTTCTACCGCCGGGGCGTGGCCAGTTCGCTCACCCAGATCGGTGACGTACGCCAGCTGGACTTCTTCCGCTCCTTCGACCTGGTCCTCGCCGAACTCGCCGACGACCCCGAGGTGAGCAGGCTGCGCAAGAAGGCACTGCGCAACTACTGCGTCGTCATCGCCCACCAGCTGCTCAGCCGCGGCCGATTCGAACGCAGCATCGCCGCCAGACTGAAGCAGATGGCCGCCGAGGCGCTGGGCAGGATGTCGGAGGACGAGCTGGAGGAAGCGCTCGTCGGGATGGGCGAGGAGCGCGTGTACATGTTGCGCCGGATACGGGGCGGCATGAAGGGAGTGGCGGCATGATCCAGATCTTCTTCTCGGCCACGCAGTACGCGGCCGCGACCGTCACCGCCGCCGTACGCGCCGGGCAGTTCGGCCCGCGCGAGGGCGTCCGCCGCATCCTCGTCGTCAGCAACACCGCCGCGATCCCCGAGGTCGGCACCCCGCTGGACCGGATGGCCGGCTTCGAGAAGCTGCGCCCCGAGTTCGACGAGGTGCGCTCCTGGAACGAGTTCATCTCCCCGCACCACCCGGCCGGCTGGTCGCCCCGCGGCCAGGACACCCTGCTGTGGGAGAAGGCCGTACGCCTCGCCTGGAACCTGGGCGACGAACCCGTCGAGATCGCCTGTGAGTCGATCCAGGCCAACCCCTCCCGCGCGGTCGCGGACATCTTCGCGGACAGCCCCATCCATGTGTACGCGGACGGCCTGATGAGCTACGGCCCCACCCGCAACCGCATCCCGCACGGCATGAGCAGCCGCATCAAGCGCGTCCTGCACCTGGACCTGGTGCCCGGCCTGACACCCATGCTGCTGTCCGAGTACGGCGTCGAGCCCGAGGCCGTCCCGAACGAGGCCATCGTCGACGTCCTCGCGCAGATCGGCGAGTCCGGCGCCGGCATCCTCGCCGAGCGCCTCCCGGCCGACAACCCGCCCACCGCCGTCCTCCTCGGCCAGTACCTCTCGGCCATCGAGCTGATCAGCCAGGACGAGGAGGAGCAGCTGCACATCCGCATGCTGCGCGCCGCCGCCCGGGCCGGTCACCAGGACGTGCTGTTCAAGCCGCACCCGAGCGCGCCGGCCGTCTTCAACGAGTCCCTGGAGGCGGTCGCCGCGGAACTCGGCGTCAACCTCGCGGTGCTCAACGAGCCCGTCCTCGCCGAGACCGTCTTCGCCTTCCTGAAGCCGAAGCTCGTCATCGGCTGCTTCTCGACCGCGCTGATGACCGCGGCCGCCTTCTACGGCATCCCGGTCGCCCGGGTCGGCACGGACATGCTCCTCGAACGCATCACGCCGTACGAGAACAGCAACCGCATACCGCTGACCATCATCGACGCGGCGCTGCCCGACGCGGAGAACGCCGAGCTCGGCTCGCCGCTCGAACTCGCCGGCATGGCCGAGGACCTGGCCCCGCTGGTGCGCAGCGTCGGCTACTGCATGCAGTCCCGCAAGCACCACGCCGTACGCGACGAGGTCACCGCCTGGCTCGGCGCCAACCTGGCGCGCTACCAGCACTACTTCAAGCGCCGCCGCCTCACCAGCCTGCGCCTGCCCGGCGGCAGCCCGGTCCGCGCGGAGGCCCTGCGCAGACACCCGGCGGTCCGCAGAGCGGTACGCCAGCTGCGGCAGACGACGCGGAAGTAACGGACGGCCTCGAAAACGCGTTCGGCGCGTCCCCCGGCCGGGGGACGCGCCGAACGCGTTGGGGGGGGCGGGGGCGCGCAGCGCCTCCCGGCAAGGGGCGCGGGGAACTGCGCGACCAGCCCCCACCGAGCCGCACCCGAACAACGGCCCACCTAGCGGAGCGTCAGCGCCCGCTTCAGCCGAGGTCCGAACGGCTTCTCCACGAACCGGTGCATCAGATAGGCCAGGGTCAGCAGACTCAGCACGGACAGCGCGAGCGTCGTGTACGAGCCGAGGCCGAGCCCCCGGTGCAGCACCCGGATGAAGAACCAGCCCAGGTGCTCGTGGATCAGATAGAAGGGGTACGTCAGCGCCCCCGCCAGCGTCAGCCAGTTCCAGTTGGCCCAGCGCGTCCAGCCCATCGCCACCACCGCGACCGCGGCGAACGCACAGAACACGATCGCCTGGATGACCAGCGGATCGCGGTGGAACTCGCCCTGCGCGCCCGGGTGCCACAGCGCCATGACGGAGTAGCGCTGGCCCAGCAGGAAGGACATGCCGACGATCCCCCACAGCAGCAGGTCGCTGCCGAAGCGGTGGATCAGGTACAGCGCGAGCCCGCCGATGAAGAACGGCGCATGGTCGCGCATCACCAGCTCGTCGGTGAGCGGGTTGTCGGCGACCCGGGCGAACGCGCCCGCCAGCGTCCACAGGATGCAGAAGGTGACCACCCGCTTGTAGGTGACGCCCTTCCAGATCACGAACACGGCGAAGAGCACGTAGAACTTCAGCTCCACCCACAGCGTCCAGCACACGCCCAGGACCCGCGGCACGCCCAGCGGCTGCTGCATCATCGTGAGGTTGACCAGGAACTCGTCCGGCCGGACCGGGTGGACGACGACCGGCAGCAGCACCGCGGCGCCGGTCACCATGACGATCGCCACCCAGTACGCCGGGTAGAGGCGGGAGATCCGGGAGCGGAAGAAGTCGCCGAGGGTACGCCCCCAGCTGCTCATGCAGATCACGAACCCGCTGATGACGAAGAAGAACTGCACGCCCAGGCTGCCGTAGGTGGACAGCTGCGACAGCGTCGGGAACATCTCCCCGGGGGACTGGTGCCAGGAGTTGGCGACCTCGCCGTTCTTGCCGGTGAAGTGATACATGCACACCATCAGCGCGGCCATCAGCCGCAGACCGTCCAGGGCACGCAGCCGGTTCTCGCGCTTGGGCCGGACGGGAGGCCGCTCGGCCAGGACCTCGTTCAGCCGGGGTGCCGCCGGCACCGGCGGTGCCGTGGCCTGGTCAGCCGCGCTCATCCTGGGACCCTTCTCCTGGAAGTCTCGAGGTGCGTTCAGTCGTACGTGATGGACGGTGCCATTTCATACGACGACCGAACGCTATGTCCCTCGGACGGGTGAAAGGTGAGTGACGGCTGACGCTCAGGGAGCGCAAAGGTGTCACACGGATGAACGACCACCCCGGGTCGGTTACTTCCGGCCGGCCACCTGCTTCAGCGCACGGGCCCGCCGCGCCAGTCGGCGCACGGTTGCGTTGCGCGGGATGAAGGAGAGCTGGGCCGGCACGGCCCCGGGCAGGGCCAGCGCGGTCAGGCGCTTGCGCTTGAAGTAGCGCCAGGTGTGCGGGTTCAGATGCTTGGAGAGATAGGCCTCGGCCGTGCCGCGCAGCCCCGGGTAGATCTTCGGCTGCATCGCGAAGCCGACCGCCCCCAGCAGCGCGGCCAGTTCGTCCACCCGCTCCCGCGAGGGCATCGTCCAGCCGCTCACCGCGGAGCCGTCCGCGATGTCCGGCAGCACCGCGTCGACGATGGTCAGCGGCACGCGGTTGCTGTTCTGGTACGGCGTGAGCCGGGCCAGCACGGCATCGGTGCCGACCCGCGCGACCGGCAGGTTGTACAGACCGGCGGCGGTGAACAGCGCGGTGGAGAAGCAGCCGACGACGAGCGCGGGCCGCAGCCGCTGGAAGGCGACCTCGGCGAGCACGGGACGGTCCAGCAGGGTCAGTTCGGCGCCCAGCTTCTCCGCCTCGTCCTCCAGAAGCCTCGACCAGCGGGCCGGTGCGACCGGGTGCGGCTTGAACACCAGCCTGCGGTGCCCGAGCGCGACGGCGCCGCGCACCATCTTCAGATGCAGGTCCTCCTCCTCGGCGTCGGTGAGGATGCCGAGCGCGGAGAGGTACTGGCCGAGCAGCAGCGCCGGCTGTTCGGCCCCGGACGGCGAGGGCAGCGCGGCCTCCGCCTCGGAGAGCTCGCCGAGCACCTTCAGGAACACCTCGGACGGCACCAGTTCGGACGGGACGCCGAACTCGGTGAGCAGCAGCGGGGTGAGGCCCGGGACGAGATCGAGGTGCAGCAGCCGGCCGATCCGGGTGCCGACCAGCGGGTCGATCTTGTCGCGCGTGGGGCCATAGCTTATGAGGCCGTCCGCGTAGACATCGACGGGAGCGCCGGTGAACAGCTGGCACAGCGCGAGCGCCGGATTGACCTGGACGGACTCCACGGCCAGCTGGATCTCGTCGTCACCGAGGTTCCACAGCAGCCGTACGTACCGCTCCCACATGGGGATGTCGTCGGCGCGGGGGGACCAACCGCTCGGGTGGAACGGGGAGATGGTCTCGTTCCAGGACAGCACCTCGTCGAAGCGGCCGCGCAGCCGGTCGAAGCCCGGCATCGTGTCGACGGACGGGGTGATCTCGGGGTTGACCGCGTTGTTGGTGACCAGCAGCAGCCTGCGGTCGGCCGGTTCGAAAAGCCCGGCGTCCAGGGCGGCGGCGAGCGTCGCGGCGCCGTACAGGGTCGAGGCGCAGAAGATCTGGGTGGTGCGAGGCATCAGGCGGCCACCGTCCGGGCCCCGACCGCCCTGCGGCGCACCCGCCGCAGCCGGGCCGCGCGCTGCGCGTCCATCGAGTCCATTACCTCCGCGAGGACGTCCTGCGGCATTCTTTTCAGAGCGGCGGCGCTCATCGAGCGCAGTTTTCGAGCCACGGCGGGTTCGAACCTCTCGATTTGTCCGAGATGATGAGCCATGATCGCGCAATAGGTGCGCACGGCTTTCGGAAGCAGTTTATCTGCCTGCGGGTCACGCGCCGTTTCCTCGATTACCTGGTCGAACGCGCGAATGAAATCGAGCTGCCGAACATCACCGATCTGGGTGAGAGACGACGCCACTCCGCGCCGGTAGTAGACACCGAGCAGTCCCACCGCGGCGAAGGATTCCGCCTCCCGGTGCAGTTTCCAGATCCACGGCCGGTCCTCGGCGGTACGCAGCCCATGGGTGAACTGCAGGATTCCGCGGTCGGCCAGGCGGCGGTGGTAGATCCCGGCCCACGCGTACGCGTAGTCCACGGACGTCGAGCGGTCGGCGGGGAGGATCGCCTCGCGCGGGTTCATCACCGTCCAGCGCCGGCCGTGCGGCACCCGGTGGATGCTGCGCGCCCGCCCGGTGGACTGCACATGGTCGGTGCGCACGAAGTCGCACCCCAACTCCTGGATGGCGGACAGCAGCTGCGGGAAGTAGCCGGGGGCGAGCCAGTCGTCGCCGTCCAGGAACGTCAGGTACTCGCCGCGCGCCTTTTCGATTCCGGTGTTCCGCGCGGTGGCCAGCCCTCCGTTCTGCTCGTGTCTGACGAGCACGGCGCCCGGCAGCTCGCGCTCGGCGCGCGCGAGGATGTCGGGTGTCCCGTCCGTCGAGCAGTCGTCGACGAGGATGAACTCGAAGTCCTCACGTGTGTTCGCACGCAGGCTCTTCAGGGTGTCTGGCGCGTATTGCTGCACGTTGTAGAACGGCACGATGACGGAGAGCTTGACCACGGGAGGGACGTTAGGGGTCGGTCCGGCATCCGTCTTTACTCGCAGCTTGATGTCAGGTGAACGACACGTGGCGATGCAGTGAACCAGGCTTTTTTTCAACGACTTCGGGCCTCGCTTCGTCGTTAGTCGATGTGCTGTTAACCGTTTGTTGCATTCTGGTTGGTGAGAACCTTGAAATCGCTTCCTAGCGTCAACGACGTGCCAGCAAGTGCGAAGAAGACCCGGCGAGTGGCCGTACTCGCGGATTCCGACACCCGGTGGAAATGGGGCGCGCTCACCGCGAACCGTATCGCTCCGGAGGATTCGGACATCCGTCTGGACGGCTACCTCCTGCGTGGCCGGGCCACCCCCACCGCCCGCCAACTCCAGGAAGTCGGCGTGCACGCCGACTCCCTGAACGAGGTCACCGCCGTCGAGTTCCTGCGCACCATGGCCAAGGAGCGGTACGACGTCCTGGTGCTCGCCCTCGTCGGCGGCGGCGTCCAGGCCATGCTGCACGGCCTGAAGCGGGTGTGGGAGGACCGCTCCGACCGCCCCGTCGTCGTCACCGGCTACGTCGGCGTCGTCTACGAGAAGCTCGCCGACGGCCTGCTCCTGCGGCACGGCGCGGACCTCGTCCTCGCCAACTCCCGCCAGGACGCCGAGCGCTTCCGCGCGGTGTACGAGGGAGTCGGCGCCGACGCCTCCTCGGTGACCGAGGTCGCCCTGCCGTTCCTCGGCGGGGAGCCCTACACCGGCGAGCACGACCCGTACACGGTCGTCTTCGCGGCCCAGCCCTCCGTGCCGGACAACCGCAAGGACCGTACCTACCTGCTGAACCGGCTGATCCAGCACGCCCGAAAGCACCCCGAGCGCGAGGTGCTGCTCAAGCTGCGCTCCAAGCCGGGCGAGCACACCACGCACATCGAGGAACTGCCGTACCAGAAGCTCGTCCAGCGGCTCGAACCGCCGGCCAACTTCAAACTGGTGTACGGCAACATGGGCGAGGTCCTCGACCGCACCGACCTGATGGTCACCATCAGCTCCACGGCCGCGCTGGAGTCGCTGCACCGCCGTATCCCCACCGTCGTCCTGACCGACCTCGGCGTGCGCGAGGTGCTCGGCAACCACCACTTCGTGGGATCCGGCTGCCTCGCCTCCTGGGACCAGCTGGACGAGGGACACCGCCCGGCACCCGACGAGGAGTGGGTGTCCCGGCAGGGTGTGTGCGCCGACGGCACCTACGCCACCGCCTTCGACCCGGCCCGCGAGCGCATCGCCAAGCTGCTCGGGCGGCCCGGCGGACTGCCCGCCCTCACGCCGTACTACACGCCGGCCACCGCGCCCGGCTACCTGCCCGGCATCCTCGCCCGCCACCACCTCGGCCCGGACGGCAGCCCGCTGCCCGGCGCCCCCGCCCACGACCGTGAGCCCGGCCCCGTCCGCCAGATAGTGCGCCGGGCGGCACGCGGCGCCTACCGGCACGGCGTGCAGCGCGTGGCGCCCGTCATCCGGCGGATGGGGGAGCTGTGAGCGATCCGACCGGGGCGCCGGGACGCGCCCCGAAGCCTTTGCAAAGAGCCCAAGGAGTGGAGCCCATGTCCAACCCGGAAGCAGGTCAAGGCACTTCGGTGCCCCGCGTGCTCGCCGTCATCCCCGCGCGCGGCGGCTCCAAGGGGGTGCCCGCGAAGAACCTGATGCCCGTCGGCGGCGTACCGCTGGTGGCGCGTGCGGTGCGCGAGTGCCGGGCCTCGCGGCTCGTGACGGACGTCATCGTCTCCACCGACGACCAGGGCATCGCCGCCGCCGCCCGGCAGGCCGGCGCCGAGGTCGTGCTGCGCCCCGCCGCCATCGCCGGCGACACCGCCACCTCCGAGGCCGCCGTCCTGCACGCCATGGACGCCCACGAGACGCTGCACGGCGGCCCTGTGGACGTCGTGCTCCTCGTGCAGTGCACCAGCCCGTTCATCGTCCGCGAGGACATCGACGCCGTGGTCAAGGCCATCGTCGCCAACGGCGCCGACACCTCCCTGACCGTCGCGCCCTTCCACGGCTTCGTGTGGCGCCACGGCGACGACGAGCCCGCGGAGACCGAACGCGCGGCCGCCGGCGGCGGCTTCGGCGTCAACCACGACAAGTCCTTCCGCCCCCGCCGCCAGGACCGCCCCCAGGACTTCCTGGAGACCGGCGCCGCCTACGCGATGAACGCCGGCGGCTTCCGCGAGCACAAGCACCGCTTCTTCGGCCGCACCGAACTCGTGCGCACCGACCCCGCCCGGGTGCTGGAGATCGACGATCCGCACGACCTGGCCCGCGCCCGCGCGCTGGCGCCGCTGTTCGACGCGGACCGTCCCGGCGCCCTCCCGACCACGGACGACATCGACGCGGTCGTACTGGACTTCGACGGCACCCAGACGGACGACAGGGTGCTGATCGATGCCGATGGAAAGGAGTTCGTCTCCGTGCACCGCGGAGACGGCCTCGGCATCGCCGCCCTGCGCAAGAGCGGCCTGAAGATGCTGATCCTGTCCACGGAGCAGAACCCGGTCGTCGCCGCCCGCGCACGGAAGCTGCAGATTCCCGTGCTGCACGGCATCGACCGGAAGGACCTCGCCCTCAAGCAGTGGTGCGAGGAGCAGGGCATCGCGCCTGAGCGCGTGCTCTACGTCGGCAACGACGTCAACGACCTCCCGTGCTTCGCCCTCGTGGGCTGGCCCGTGGCGGTCGCGAGCGCCCACGACGTCGTGCGCGGCGCCGCACGCGCGGTCACGGCCACACCCGGTGGTGACGGCGCCATCCGAGAGATCGCCAGCTGGATCCTCGGCCCCTCTCTCGATTCCCTCACCAAGTAAGGACATCTCCTGCCATGAGCACCTACTCCCGTCTGCGCAACTTCGGCTCCCGTGAGGTCGGCCCCGGCAAGCCGGTCTACATCTGCGGCGAGATCGGCATCAACCACAACGGTGAGCTGGAGAACGCCTTCAAGCTCATCGACGTGGCCGCCGAGGCCGGCTGTGACGCCGTCAAGTTCCAGAAGCGCACCCCGGAGATCTGCACCCCGCGCGACCAGTGGGACATCGAGCGCGACACCCCCTGGGGCCGGATGACCTACATCGACTACCGCCACCGGGTGGAGTTCGGTGAGGACGAGTACCGCCAGATCGACGAGCACTGCAAGAAGCGGGGCATCGACTGGTTCGCCTCCCCGTGGGACACCGAGGCCGTCGCCTTCCTGGAGAAGTTCGACGTCCCCGCCCACAAGGTCGCCTCCGCGTCCCTCACCGACGACGAACTGCTGCGCGCCCTGCGCGCCACCGGCCGCGCCGTCATCCTCTCCACCGGCATGTCGACGCCGAAGCAGATCCGCCACGCGGTCGAGGTCCTCGGCTCGGACAACATCCTCATGTGCCACGCCACCTCCACCTACCCGGCGAAGGCCGAGGAGCTGAACCTCCGCGCCATCAACACGCTGGAGAAGGAGTTCCCGAACGTCCCGATCGGCTACTCCGGCCACGAGACGGGCCTGCAGACCACCCTCGCCGCGGTCGCGCTCGGGGCGACCTTCGTCGAGCGCCACATCACCCTGGACCGCGCCATGTGGGGTTCGGACCAGGCCGCCTCGGTCGAGCCGCAGGGCCTGACCCGCCTCGTCCGCGACATCCGCACCATCGAGGAGTCCCTCGGCGACGGCGTCAAGAAGGTCTACGACTCCGAGCTCGGCCCGATGAAGAAGCTGCGCCGCGTCGCCGGTGTGGTCGCCGAGGCCGAGATCGCCGCGGCCGCGGGCGAGCCGGTTCAGGTCTGACCCGAACGCACCGAGATCCAATAGTGCGCCGAGTCCGAGTGCCCCGAAGCGGGCGCTCGGACTCGGCGCCCCCAGTGCTCCGTCCACACGAGTGAATACGAGCGCCGTATGAGCGCCTTACGACGGGTAGGTCGTACGTCGATGAGCCCCCGAGCCGGGAACACCGGCCCTCACACTCTCGCCTTCGTCGAGAGCCCGGTACAGCTCCTCAACGTGCTGGAGTGGGCGCACGCCCGCGAGCACGCCCTCGGCGCGGGACTCACCCTCGTCGTCCTCTCCCCGATCGACCCCATGACCCGCGGCCAGCTGCGCCGAATGGCCGAACTGGCGCGCGAGGACGGGCACGAGGTGCGCTGGGAGGAGGCGCGGGGCGGTGCGACAGCGCCATTCCACACCATCGGCGGCCTCACGGGCCTGCTCCGCAGGGCCGACCGGGTGGTTCTCGGCGACCCGTTCTCCCGCTACGTACAGCTCCTGCTGACGATCACCAAGGCCCGCGATCTCGTCGTCGTCGACGACGGCACCGCGACCATGGAGTTCGTCACCCAGCTCGCCCGCGGTGAGCGGCTGGTGCGCTGGCACCGCAAGGGCGGCCGGCCCGGCCCCCGCGACCTGGTCTTCGCGCCCGTCTCCTCCGTCGCCCGCAAGCGCCTCACGCCGAGCGAGCACCGGCACGTCGAGATCTTCTCCTCGATGCCGATGGACACGACGCCCGAGGGCGTGACGGTCACCGCCAACACCTTCGCCTGGACCCGCGACCGCTTCGGGCCGCCCCGCATCACCAAGGGCGCGGACATGGTCGGTACGTCCCTCGTCGAGACCGGCGTGGTCGACGGCGACCGCTATCTGGAGGCGGTGCGCTCCCTGGCCAAGGCGCACGGCGCCACCCGCTACTTCGCCCACCGCCGCGAGAGCGCGGAGAAGCTGCACCGGCTGGCGGTGGAGACCGGCCTGGAGATCGTGCGCCCGGACCTCCCGCTGGAGCTGATCGCCCGGCGCGGCCCCATAGGCCGCACGATCCTGAGCTTCCCGTCGACCGTGGTGCACACCCTGCCGCTGGCCCTGTCCGGCACCGACGTACGCGTCGCGGTCTGCGACATCGACCCGGCCTGGCTGACGGAGAACGCCTCACCCCGCGCCCAGGGCTTCCTGTCCGGAGTGACGGGAACGGCCCGGGACGTGCACCGGCTGTCGGCGGTGAGCGCGGTCTGAGACCGGCGTGGACCGAGGCCGGCGCGGCTTGAGACCAGCGCAGTCCAGGCCGGCGCCGGGGAAGCGCGTCAGCGCCCTCCGGCAAGAGGCTTCTCGGCGAGGAGGAAGGCGCGCGGGCGCTTCTCCTCGCCGTCCGGCTCCCGCACGGTCCGCGCGTACAGCCGCAGCCCCGCGTCGAGCAGGTGTGCGATGACGCGGTCCGGGGTGCGCCAGTGGTAGTCCAGCGAGATCTCCTGCCCGAAGCGCTCGCTCAGGTGCAGCCGGTCCTCGGAGTCGCCGGACTGGAACGCCAGCAGCACCGGGGCGCCGGGCCGCAGCACCCGGTGGAACTCGGCGAACGTCCCCGGCAGGTGGTCGTCGGGGACATGGATGAGCGAGTACAGCGCGAGGATCCCGCCCAGCGTCTCGTCCGGCAGGTCCAGCGCGGTCATCGAGCCCACGTGGAAGCGGAGTTCGGGGTGGGCCCGCCGGGCCAGCGCCACCATCCGGGGCGACAGATCCACACCGAAGACCGGCGTGCCCAGCGCATGCAGATGCGCGGTCACCGAGCCGGGCCCGCTGCCCAGATCGGCGACGGGCGCCGGCGCGTGCTCGCGGGCCAGCTCGGCAAAGGCGCTGACCAGGGACCGGTCCAGCGGACTGCTGTCGGCCTGCCAGTCGGAGAAACGGTCCGCGTAGGCGGAGGCGATGGCGTCGTACGAGACACGGGTGGCCTCGAGGAAGTCGGCGTACTCGGAGTGCGTGGGGTACTCGGCGGTCACGGGCCGCACCCTAGTGCGGCCGACGGACGTGCGTCCGGGAGTTCACCGGGGGTGTGCGATCCCGACAGTTGACTGCTCCCCTCCCTGGAAGTGAGGGGATTCCTGGCTCAGGCAGCCTTTGGAGCGGCGCTCCAGGAGGTCTTGCGCCCTCGGCACCAGACGGGGCCAGACCAGCCCGGACGAGCCGTACGTCCCGCGCGTGCTTATGGCCCATCTCGACCAAGGCCTTCTTGGCGGCGCCGATCGCGGCGTCCGCCGCCTTGCGCGCCATGGTGGTCTTGGCCAGGAACTTCGGGCGGAAATCCTCTACGGCGATGGCGTCATGATCCCGGACGACCTTCTTGGCCCACTTGCGAGCGGCATCCTGCCGCTGCCGTGCGATCTTCTGGTAGGTCCTCGCCCGCCATCTCTGAGCCTCCTGGTAGCCCTTGGACCTGGTTTGTCCCTTGGCCGGTCTGCGGCGAGCCGTCATGCGGTCGTACCGGTACAGCTTCGCCTGTGCCTGCTTGCCGAACTCGGCATGCGGGAGGTCATGGGCGTCGGAGGTGGTGGTGGCGATCTCCTTCACACCCCAGTCAACTCCGAGCACCAGACCGGTCTCCCTCAGTGGCTCGACCCGGGCGGGGACGACGAACGAGGCGTACCAATGGCCCACGCTGTCCTGGTACACACGCACGCTGGTCGGGGCGGCGGGCAGGTTCCGGGACCACACCACGGTCAGGACGATCCCGCCGGCCAGGTGCAGTCGTCCGCCCTTGAGCCGGAACCCGCGCCGGGTGTAGTTCAGCGTCGGCCGTGTCCCGTGCTTCTTCTTGTATCCGGGCATTCCGGCTCGCCGCATCTGGGGCACCCGGTCGTCGATGTCCTTCAGGGCCTTGGCGCGGGAGCGGCCGAAGTCCCGGATGATCTGCTGCTGCGCTACCGAGGAGCCCTTGGCCAGCCACGGCGTGACGGCGCGCGCTTCGGTGAGCATCCGGTCCAGTTGCGCCGGGCCGCAGGTCTGCTTCGCCTCCGGATGGGCCTGGTTGTGGGCGTACACAGCCTTCGACTTGGCCACGCACTCGTTCCAGACCCAACGGCTTCGGTTCCACTCCGTCATCAGCGCCGTGCGAGCTGCGGACGAGACACGTAGCCGATAGCCGTACCGGGCGTGCCCGGGCTCCGCAGCCGCCTTCCTCGACTCCGTGCCCCCTCATGCTCCCGGCCGGGGACGTCGATGGCATCCCGGGCATTCCAAGGGGAACGTACGTACGCCTGCCGGGTCCATGGGTGCCGATTTCGCGATCATCACCCGAATCCGCGATGGAGCCGCATATGCGTTCGTATTCCTCAAGGCGGTCTCAGCATCCGGATGCCGCCGCTCTCGGGTGTGAGTGGCGAGGCATCCTTGCCAGGAGTGGGTGAACACAACCGACGGTTCTGTCCGTGGCGTGGTATCCGTGGAGTGTGGAGGGTCGGCATCGTCACTCTCCGTCGAATTCATGATCGACTCGACGGAAAGCCGGGCGAGTTTACCCACCCAAACCGATACCTATGCGTCGGGCGGCCAGATTTTCTTCCCCAAACGGGTTGAACTTTTGTTGATCGAGGGTCAGTTGGCCACCTCGGCGTCCTACCCTTCAGAGGGTGAACCAACTGATGTCCCCAGAGTCCGAGGCCGATCAACCAGGGGAAGCGTTCCTCCCCGGCGCCCTGCCGGAGGCGCTCCGTGCCGAACTCGTCGAGTTCCGGCGCGACTTGCACATGCACCCCGAGCTCGGCAACCAGGAGTTCCGTACGACCGCCGCGATCAAGGCCCGCCTGGAGAAGGCCGGTCTGAAGCCGCGTGTGCTCGCCATCGGAACCGGGCTCATCTGTGACATCGGCGAGTTCGACGGCGGGCGGCCCATGCTCGCCCTGCGCGCCGACATCGACGCCCTGCCCATCCCGGACACGAAGAGTGAGTGCTCGTACCGCTCGACGGTGCCGGACCGGGCGCACGCCTGCGGCCACGACGTCCACACGGCCGTGGTCCTCGGCGCCGGCCTGGTCCTGGCCGACCTGCTGAGCCGCGGCGAGCTGCCCCGCCCCGTCCGGCTGATCTTCCAGCCCGCCGAGGAGGTGCTCCCCGGCGGCGCCGCCGACGTCGTCGAGTGCGGGGTGCTCGACGGAGTGGGCCGGATCCTCGCCGTGCACTGCGACCCCAAGGTGGACGCCGGGAAGATCGGCCTGCGGCAGGGCGCGATCACCTCGGCCTGCGACCGGCTGGAAATCTCCCTCGACGGTCCCGGCGGGCACACCGCCCGACCCCATCTGACGACCGACCTCGTCACCGCCGCCGCCCGGGTCGTCACCGACGTGCCCGCGCTGGTCGCCCGGCGCACCGACGCCCGCAGCGGCCTCGCCGTGACCTGGGGGCGCATCGACTCCGGCCACGCGCCCAACGTCATCCCGCAGCACGCCGAGCTCTCCGGGACCGTGCGCTGCCTGGACCTCGACACCTGGCGGCAGGCGCCGGACCTCGTGGTCGCCGCGATCGACGAGGTCGCCAATCTGCACCGCGCCAAGTCGGAGATCAACTACATCCGCGGTGTCCCGCCCGTGGTCAACGACCCGGCCGCGACCGAGCTGCTGCACGAGGCCATGACGGTCCGCCGGGGCGCCGACTCCGTCGAGAGCACCGAGCAGAGCCTGGGCGGCGAGGACTTCTCCTGGTACCTGGAGCACGTGCCGGGCGCCATGGCCCGCCTCGGCGTCCGCGTGCCGGGCGACCGGGTCGGCCGTGATCTGCACCAGGGCGACTTCGACGTCGACGAGTCGGCCATCACGGCCGGGGTGGAGCTCTTCACCGCGGCGGCGCTCCTCGACGCCGTCGGCTAGCCGGAGCGCCCCGGGGCCCTGCCCAGGGGTGCGGCAGCCGCCGGCCACCCGCCCGGCAGGGCGTCGCACGCCCGGAGCAGTTCCGGTTGCGGGCGTCGCATGCCGGGGGGAGTCTGGCCGCATGGCCGGCGGTCCTGTGTGTCATCCGGGCGGAGGCTCCTCCGGTGCGTTCGCCCCATGCGTGCCTTTCGATCCGGTGGTTCACAAGGCCGTAACCGGCCATCGGCACGAATGGATAACGGCAGGACGAAACCCCGTTCCCAGGAGTGTCTACGCGCGTTAATGTGCGCCGAACTCAGCACCCACTGCGGGGCTTGGAGAATGGGGACTTCACGATGCGTCGGACATCCAAACTGACCCGTGTCGCGGTGGGGGTCGCGTCGATCGCGCTCGCCGCCACGGCGTGCGGTGGTACCAGCAGCGACAGTGACAGCGGCAGCGACAGCAGCGGCGACACCAAGGGTCTCGCCATCGCGTACGACATCGGCGGCAAGGGCGACCAGTCCTTCAACGACGCCGCGTACGCCGGCCTGCAGAAGGCCCAGAAGGAGTTCGGCTACAAGACGGCCGACATCGAGCCCACCGAGGGCGAGACGGACGCCGACAAGGAGCAGCGGCTGTCCTCCCTCGCCAAGCAGGGCTACAACCCGGTGATCGGCGTCGGCTTCGCCTACGGCCCCGCGATGGAGGCCGTGGCGAAGAAGTACCCGAAGACCACCTTCGGCATCGTCGACTCCGTCGTCGAGGGCGAGAACGTCGCCTCCCTCGTCTTCGCCGAGCAGGAGGCCTCCTACCTCGCCGGTGTCGCGGCCGCCAAGGCCACCAAGAGCAACATCGTCGGCTTCGTCGGCGGCGTGGACGTGCCGCTGATCCACAAGTTCGAGGCCGGCTACAAGCAGGGCGTCCAGGACACCAACCCCAAGGTCAAGGTCCTGTCGCAGTACCTGACGCAGACCGCGGAGGAGGGTGGCTTCTCCAGCCCGGACAAGGGCAAGGCCGCCGCCGAGGGCCAGATCGAGAAGGGCTCCGACGTCGAGTACGCCGCCGCCGGTCTCTCCGGCCAGGGTGTGATCGAGGCCGCCTCGAAGGCCAAGGTCTGGGCGATCGGTGTCGACTCCGACCAGTTCAAGCAGGCGGCGCTCGCCAACTACAAGAACTCCATCCTGACCTCCGCCCTCAAGGACGTCGGCGGTGCGGTCTTCACGCTGGCCAAGTCCGTCGAGGACGGCAAGCCGCTGACCGGCGTCCAGACCTTCGACCTGAAGGTCAACGGTGTGGGCCTGTCCGAGTCGAACCCGGAGTTCGCGAAGATCGCGGGCCTGACCGACGCCGTGGCGAAGGCCAAGGAAGGCATCATCGACGGCTCCATCAAGGTCAAGACCGAGTAGTCGCGGTCACAGCACAGAAGAGCGGGCGGGCATCCGAGCGGATGCCCGCCCGCTCGGCTTTTCCCAGGTCGGCGTGGATCACCCGCCGCCCTGTGCGCTTTGCTGCCGGCAAGCCCTTGGTCAAGGCCGTGAGTGGAGTTGGCCACGGGGGGATAACAAGGTGTACAGAAGGGGTTTCCTGGGAGGTCTACGCGCGTTACTCTGCGGCGAAAGCCAGCGCCGTAGCTGTGAAGCTGTCCCGAGCTGTACCGTCCGGCGCTTGTACCGACAGGAGTCACCACACATGCGCCGGATTTCCCGGATCACGGTCGCAGGCGCAGCGACCGCCTCTCTGGCCCTCGCGCTCTCCGCCTGCGGCGGCACCTCGACCGAGGCGTCCTCCTCGGACTCGAAGGGCGGCGACAAGGGTCTCGCCATCGCGTACGACGTCGGCGGCAAGGGCGACCAGTCCTTCAACGACGCCGCGTTCGCGGGTCTGGAGCAGGCGAAGAAGGAGTTCGGGTACGCGACGCAGGACGTCGAGCCCACCGAGGGCGAGACGGACGCCGACAAGGAGCAGCGACTGGTGTCGCTGGCCAAGCAGGGTTACAACCCGGTCATCGGTATCGGTTACGCGTACGCCGCCGCCGTCAAGGGTGCCGCGGAGAAGTTCCCGGACACCACCTTCGGCATCGTCGACGACTCCACCGTCGAGTCGAAGAACGTCGCCGACCTGGTCTTCTCCGAGGAGCAGGCTTCGTACCTGGCCGGCGTCGCCGCCGCCAAGAGCACCAAGACGAACACGGTCGGCTTCGTGGGCGGTGTGGACATCCCGCTGATCCACAAGTTCCAGGCCGGCTTCGAGCAGGGCGTCAAGGACACCAACCCGAAGGCCAAGGTCCTGTCGCAGTACCTGACGCAGACCGCGGAGGAGGGCGGCTTCTCCAGCCCCGACAAGGGCAAGTCCGCCGCCGAGGGCCAGATCGAGAAGAAGGCCGACGTCGTCTACGCCGCCGCCGGTCTGTCCGGTCAGGGTGTCATCGAGGCCGCCGCCGCCAACAAGGTGTGGGCCATCGGTGTCGACTCCGACCAGTACACGCAGGAAGCCCTTGCCAAGTACAAGGACTCCATTCTGACCTCGGCGATGAAGGACGTCGCCAAGGCGGTCTACAACCTGGCGAAGTCGGTCGAGGACGGTAAGCCCGAGACCGGTATCGTTCGTGGCGATCTGAAGTCCGGCGAGGTGAGCCTGTCGAACTCCAACCCGAAGTTCGCGGACGACGCCGAGGTCCAGGAAGCCATCAAGACGGCCAAGGAGAAGATCATCAGCGGCGAGATCAAGGTCAAGACCAGCTGATTGCAGTAACACCCTGAGCAGCGGTAACCCCGGGGTTACGTCCGCTCGACGGGGTACGGGGAGGCCTTCCGAGGACCCTTCCCCGTACCCCGTTGTTCGCGGTGCGTCGACCCCTTTCAGGCCATAGGGGCGCTACGCGCGTAGACGACCCCCGTCTCCAGGAGAGTGCGTTATCAACGCGTCCAGCAGCCCTCCGGCCGGCGCGGCGGTCAACGAATCGGTGACCGCCGTCGAGCTCGCCGGGATCACCAAGCGTTTCCCCGGCGTCGTGGCCAACCACGACATCCACCTCACCGTCCGCAAGGGCACCGTCCACGCCCTCGTCGGCGAGAACGGCGCCGGCAAGTCGACGCTGATGAAGATCCTCTACGGCATGCAGAAGCCGGACGAGGGCACCATCGCGATCGACGGCCGGCAGGTCACCTTCTCGTCGCCGGCCGACGCCATCGTCCGCGGCATCGGCATGGTCCACCAGCACTTCATGCTCGCGGACAACCTCACCGTCCTCGAGAACGTCGTCCTCGGCAGCGAGAAGCTCCACGGCATCGGCGCCAAGGCCCGCCGCAAGATCAAGGAGATCTCCGAGCGCTACGGCCTCGGCGTGGAGCCCGACCGCCTGGTCGAAGAGCTCGGCGTCGCCGCCCGCCAGCGCGTGGAGATCCTCAAGGTCCTCTACCGCGGCGCCACCACGCTCATCCTCGACGAGCCGACGGCCGTCCTGGTGCCGCAGGAGGTCGACGCGCTCTTCGACAACCTGCGCGAGCTCAAGGCCGAGGGCCTGTCCGTCATCTTCATCTCCCACAAGCTGGGCGAGGTGCTCTCCGTCGCCGACGAGATCACCGTCATCCGCCGCGGCACCACGGTCGGCACCGCCGTCCCCGCCGAGACGACGCCCCGTCAGCTCGCCGAGATGATGGTCGGCAGCGAGCTGCCGACGCCGGAGACCGCCGAGTCCACGGTCACCGACCGCCCGGTCATCACCGTCGACAAGCTGCGCCTGGAGGCAGCCGGCGGCAAGGCCCTGCTGGACGACATCACCTTCACCATCCACGCGGGCGAGGTCCTGGGCATCGCCGGTGTCGAGGGCAACGGCCAGACCGAACTGGTCGACGCCCTCATCGGCCTCAAGGGCGCCGACTCCGGCACGATCACCCTCATCGAAGAGGAGATCACCGGCTGGTCCACCCGCAAGCGCCGCCAGCAGGGCATCGGCTACATCCCCGAGGACCGCCACCGGCACGGTCTGCTCCTGGAGGCCCCCCTCTGGGAGAACCGCATCCTCGGCCACGTCACCGAGAAGCCGCTCGCCAAGGGCGTATGGCTGGACCCGAAGGCCGCGCAGGAGGACACCCGCCGCATCGTCGAGGCGTACGACGTCCGCACGCCCGGCATCGACGTCACCGCCGCCTCCCTGTCCGGCGGCAACCAGCAGAAGCTGATCGTCGGCCGCGAGATGAGCCACACCCCGCGCTTCCTGATCGCCGCGCACCCCACCCGCGGTGTGGACGTCGGCGCGCAGGCCGCGATCTGGGACCACATCCGTGAGGCCCGCCGCGAGGGCCTGGCCGTGCTGCTGATCTCCGCCGACCTGGACGAGCTGATCGGTCTGTCCGACACCCTTCGCGTGATCTACAACGGCAAGCTGGTCGCGGACGCCGACCCGGCCACCGTCACGCCGGAGGAACTGGGCTCGGCGATGACGGGTGCCGCGACCGGGCACCTGGAGCACGACGACACGACCCCCGAGACTCCCGACCTGCGCAAGTCCCCCGAGTCCGGCGAAGACGAGGCCCGCTGATGAAGAAGTTCGACAAGGAGCGCGTGCTCCTCGCGGTGGCCGGACCGGTCATCGCGCTCGCCGTGGCCTTCGTGCTCACCGCGATCGTGCTGCTCGCCTCGGGCAAGAGCCCGATCGAGCCGTACGCCCTGATGTTCGAGCAGCTCGGCTTCTCCGACATCCAGGTGCTGATCATCAATCAGGCCTCGCTGTACTACATCGCGGCCCTCGCGGTGGCCATCGGCTTCCGGATGAACCTGTTCAACATCGGTGTCGACGGCCAGTACCAGCTCGCCGCCATGATGGCCGCCGTCGTCGGCGCCCACGCGAACCTGCCGGCCGTCCTCCAGGTCCCGCTGCTGATCCTCACCGCCGTCTGCACCGGCGCGTTTTGGTCCGGCATCGCCGGCATCCTCAAGGTCACCCGCGGCGTCAGCGAGGTCGTCGCGACGATCATGCTGAACGCGATCGCCACCTCCGTCATCGCCTACCTGTGGCTGCCGAACGTCTTCGGCGTCAAGGTCGGCAACAACAACACCACCGGCGAGATGCACGAGTCCGGCTGGGTCTCCGGCATCGGCATGGGCGACGCCGGAGAGATCTACGGCCTGGTCTTCCTCGCCGTGCTGCTCGGCATCGCCTACTGGGTCGTCCTCAACCGCACCCGCTTCGGCTTCGACCTGCGTGCCTCCGGCGCCTCCGAGACCGCCGCCGCGGCCAGCGGCGTCGACCCCAAGCGGATGGTGCTCACCGCCATGCTGCTCTCCGGCGGCATCGCGGGCATGGCCGGTCTGCCGATCCTGCTCGGCGACACCCACACCTACAGCCTCAACTTCCCCACCGGCATCGGCTTCCTCGGCATCGGCATCGCCCTGCTCGGCCGTAACAGCCCCGTCGGCATCGCGTTCGCCGCCCTGCTGTGGGCCTGGCTCGACAAGGCATCGCCCGAGCTGGACTTCCACGGCTACGACAAGGAGATCGCGGTCATCATGCAGGGCCTGATCGTGCTCTCGGTCGTCGTCTCCTACGAGGCCGTACGCGAATGGGGCCTGCGCCGCCAGCAGCGCCGCGTCGGCGCGGAACTGGCAGCCGGTCACGTCCTCGGCGCCGACAACAACAAGAAGGAGGTGGCCGGCCGATGACCACCCCGCAGACCTCAGCGGTCGACGTCAACCAGCCCACGCTGCAGCCCGCGGCGCCGACCGGCCGCCGCCTGTCGTGGCAGGTCCTGCTGCTGGTCATCGCCGGAGCCCTGGCGCTGACCTCGATCGTCCGCATCATCACCGGCGCCGACGGCATCACCAACGTCAGCCAGATGTCCACCGCGCTCCAGCTCGCCGTGCCGATCGGACTCGCCGGTCTCGGCGGTCTGTGGGCCGAGCGGGCCGGCGTCGTCAACATCGGCCTCGAGGGCATGATGATCCTCGGCACCTGGTTCGGCGCCTGGGCCGGCTTCCAGTGGGGCCCGTGGACCGGTGTCGTCGTCGGCATCCTCGGCGGCTGCATCGGCGGCATCCTGCACGCCATCGCCACCGTCACCTTCCGCGTCAACCACATCGTCTCCGGTGTGGCGATCAACATCCTCGCGCTCGGCATCACCCGCTACCTCGCGCCCCTCGCCTTCGAGGGCCACGCGGGCGGCTCCGCCAAGCAGTCCCCGGCGGTTGACACCCTCGGCCACTTCACCGTGCCGGGTCTGTCCGACGGCCTGCGGGACCTGAACAACAACGGCTGGTTCTTCATCTCGGACATCGCCGGCCTGCTCGGCGGCCTGGTCACCAACGTCTCCTGGCTGACCCTGATCGCCGTGGCTCTGATCCCCGGCACCTGGTGGATCCTGTGGCGCACCGCCTTCGGCCTGCGCCTGCGCTCCTGCGGCGAGAACCCGATCGCGGCCGAGTCCCTCGGTGTGAACGTCTACAAGTACAAGTACATCGCCGTGATCATCTCCGGCGGCCTGGCCGGTCTCGGTGGCGTCTTCCTCTCCATCGTGGCCAACCCCTTCTACCTGGAGGGCCAGGTCAGCGGCCGCGGCTACATCGGCCTCGCCGCGATGATCTTCGGCAACTGGATGCCGGGCGGCCTCGCCCTGGGCGCCGGCCTGTTCGGCTACACCGACAGCCTCAACCTGCGCGGCGGCTCCCAGAACGTCCACGCCCTCCTGCTGCTCGGCGCCCTCCTGCTGATCATCGGCGCCATCTGGCTGGTGATCCGCAAGAACTACGCCTCGTCGACGATCACCGCGGTCATCGGTGCCCTGGTGTACACCTGGTACGTCACCACCAACGAGGTGCCCAACCAGGTCGTCTCCGCCACGCCGTACGTCGTCACGCTCATCGTCCTCACGTTGTCCGCGCAACGTCTGCGGATGCCGAAGGCGGACGGTCTGCCGTACAAGAAGGGCCAGGGCAAGTGACGCCGGCCGCCTCCCACGACGTCGACTGGGACAAGTTGCGCGCGGCGGCGCTGGACGCCATGTCGCGCGCGTACGCCCCGTACTCCGGCTTCCCGGTCGGTGTGGCGGCTCTGGTGGACGACGGCCGCACGATCACCGGCTGCAACGTCGAGAACGCCTCGTACGGGCTCGCGCTGTGCGCCGAGTGCGGACTGGTCTCGGAGCTGCAGAACACAGGGGGCGGCAGGCTGACGCACTTCACGTGCGTGGACGGCAAGGGCGACGTCCTCGTGCCGTGCGGCCGCTGCCGTCAGCTGCTCTTCGAGTTCGGCGGCCCGGAGCTCCTGCTGGAGACCCCGGCGGGCATCCTGCCGCTGTCGGAGATGCTGCCCCAGGCCTTCGGCCCGGGCCACCTGCGCAAGTAATTCCCGTACGGCCCCTCCGAGTCGCCCATGCGGCCGGTTCGGAGGGGCCGTACGACTTCTGGACCCCTCGGAAGGAAGCAAAGCCATGGCCATGGACGCCATCTCCGTCATCCGCACCAAGCGGGACCGCGGTGAGCTCAGCGACGAGCAGATCGACTGGGTCATCGACGCGTACACCCGCGGGGAGGTCGCCGACGAGCAGATGTCCGCGCTCGCCATGGCGATCCTGCTCAACGGCATGAACCGCCGTGAGATTGCGCGCTGGACGGCCGCGATGATCGCCTCCGGCGAGCGCATGGACTTCTCGTCCCTGTCCCGCCCGACGGCCGACAAGCACTCCACGGGCGGTGTCGGCGACAAGATCACCCTGCCGCTGGCCCCGCTCGTCGCCGCCTGCGGCGCGGCCGTGCCGCAGCTGTCGGGCCGGGGCCTCGGCCACACCGGCGGCACCCTGGACAAGCTGGAGTCGATCCCCGGCTGGCGCGCGCTGCTGTCGAACGAGGAGATGCTGCACGTCCTCGACACGACCGGCGCGGTGATCTGCGCGGCGGGCGACGGCCTGGCCCCCGCGGACAAGAAGCTGTACGCCCTGCGTGACGTCACCGGCACGGTCGAGGCGATCCCCCTGATCGCCTCCTCGATCATGTCGAAGAAGATCGCGGAGGGCACCGGCTCGCTGGTCCTGGACGTCAAGGTCGGCACGGGCGCCTTCATGAAGACCATCGAGGACGCGCGCGAGCTGGCGTCCACGATGGTGGGCCTGGGCACCGACCACGGTGTGAAGACGGTCGCGCTCCTGACCGACATGGCGACCCCGCTCGGCCTCACGGCCGGTAACGCGCTGGAGGTCCGCGAGTCGGTCGAGGTCCTGGCGGGCGGTGGCCCGGCCGATGTGGTCGAGCTGACGATCGCCCTGGCCCGCGAGATGCTGGACGCGGCCGGAGTGAAGGACGCCGACCCGGCGAAGGCCCTCGCCGACGGCTCGGCGATGGACGTCTGGCGGCGCATGATCGCCGCGCAGGGCGGCGACCCGGACGCGGAACTGCCGGTCGCGCGCGAGCAGCACGTCGTCAAGGCCCCGTCCTCCGGTGTCCTGACCCGCCTCGACGCCTACGACATCGGCGTCGCCGCCTGGCGCCTCGGCGCGGGGCGTGCCCGCAAGGAGGACCCGGTGCAGGCGGGCGCCGGCATCGAGATGCACGCCAAGCCCGGCGACCCGGTCACCGAGGGCCAGCCCCTCCTGACCCTCCACACCGACACCCCGGAACGCTTCGAGTACGCGCTCCAGGCGGTGGAGGGCTCCTACGACATCGCGGGCGCGGGGACGGACTTCACGGCTTCGCCGGTGGTGCTGGAACGTATCGCCTGACCAGGCGGTTTCCCTTTCGGGTGAACGGGATCGGTGGACCTCCGCCGGTCCCGTTCGGCATGCTGGGATCGATGACGCACCGATTGGAGACCGCCATGAGCGCACTCACCGTCGACCACTCGTCAGCCGGCGGCCACGAGTGGGACGGCCTCGTCCGGATCTGGGAGGAGACGGACGCGCCTGAGGGCTGCAAGGTGGAGATCATCGAGGGGATCGTCACCGTGGCACCACCGCCGTCCAACGCCCACAACGACATTGCCGACCTTGTGCAGCGCGAGCTGTATCAGGTGATCCCCAGGCAATGGGGCATCTACCAGACCCTGGGAACGGCGGTTCCGTCTCGCGACGGGCTCTACATCCCCGACATCGCGGTGGCGCCGAAGGCCGTGCTCCGTGCCGAGGGGGGGAACTACATTCCTGCAGTTGCGGCCGAACTCATCGTGGAGATCACCTCCAAGTCCAACGCGAGCAACGACCGGATCAAGAAGGCCGCTGGTTACGCGCAGGCGGGGGTGCCGCTCTACCTCCTTATCGACAATTGGGCTCCGGGCGGACCGACGATCACGCTGTTCGGCGAACCTACAGGCGAGGTATACCGCGTGCTCCGCGCCGGCAAGTTCGGTGATCAAATCGAGTTGCCGGAACCCTTCGACCTAAGCCTCGACACCGGTGAGTTCCCTGTTGGCTGACGCACGTCAGCCCAGCAACGCCGCCACCACCACCAACACCGGCACCGACAACACCGTCGACAGCAGGATCGAGTCCCGGGCCAACCGCTCACCCACCCCGTAACTTGACGCGTACGTGTACAGGTTCTGCGCCGCCGGGAGCGCCGACGTCACCACCACGTCCAGCAGCGGAGCTCCCCGCAGGCCGAAGACACCCGCCGCCAGTGCCCAGGCCGCCGCGGGCTGGCCGACCGACTTGAGGGCGACCGAGAGGAACACCGGATGGCGGTCGGGACCCCGGCCGGGCATCGTGCTGCCGCACAGGGAGATGCCGAACGCCAGCAGGACCGCCGGGACCGACATGCCGCCGATCAGGGTCAGGGGGTCCAGGACGGGCGCCGGGATCCGCAGTCCCGTCGCCGACACCGCGACGCCGGCCAGTGAGCCGACCGCGATCGGGTTGCGCAGCGGCGTCAGCACACGGCGCCACAGCGGGCCCTTCTCGCCCTTGCCGGACAGGTCCAGGATCGTCAGGGCGACGGGCGTGACACCGACGAGCTGGAACAGCAGCACCGGCGCCACGAGCGAGGCGTCACCGAGGACGTACACGGCGATCGGGATGCCGAGGTTGCCGGAGTTGACGTAGCTGGAGCACAGCGCGCCGATCGTCGTACGGCCCACTCCCCAGTTCCGTACGACACCGACCGCGACGAAGACCCCGGCCGCCGCGGCCGTGCTCAGTGCCGTCACCAGCAGGCGGCTGGAGAAGATCACCGAGAGGTCGGTCTGCGCGAGAGTGGTGAACAGCAGGGCCGGGGACGCCACATGGAAGGCCAGCTTGGTGAGGACCTCTCGGCCCTGGTCGCCGAGGTAACCGCGCCGGCCGATCGCATAGCCCACCGCGATGACGACCGCGATCACCGCGAATCCCGTCAACACCCCCTGCACGGAACCTCCTTGGCGCGATGCGGGCCGCAGGGTATTCGGGGGCGCGACGATAGGTGGGGCATACAGCAAACCCTCCAGGCAAGGAGGGGACGGGGTCAATGTGATCTCGGTCGGCGGACACCCCCGCGACGCACGGAACCCGGGCAGCGGGCATCGGACGCGGGCAGTGAGGGCACTCAGGCCCGATGAGTTATCGCTTGCCGCCCGGTCTACCGCACGTGGACGCCATGACACCCGCGGTACTCGTGCTGGCCGGCCCCGTCACCCGGGACGAGGTGGCGGGGCTGTGCGACGACGTACGGGCCCGGCTGGAGGCCGGCGGGGCGAGAGTCGTGGTGTGCGACGTGGGCGGGCTGGGACCGCCGGGCCTGGGCGTCGTGGATCTGCTGGCGCGGCTCCAGCTCGCCGCGCGGCGGGCCGGGGGGCGGATCAGGCTGCGCGACCCCGATCCCGCCCTACACGCCCTCCTCGACCTGGTCGGTCTCCGCTTCGAGGTGGACGGGCAGACCGAAGAGCGGGAACCAGCGCTTGGTGTCGAGGAAGAAGTGGAACCCGGTGAGCCGGCCGTCTGAGATCTCCAGGACCTGCACCGCCCAGGGTGTGTAGCCGCCCGCCTCGGGGTCCGGCTTGTACTGGGCGAAGCCCGGCAGTCCGTTCACCTGGACCGGCACCAGTCGTGAGCCCTCGCAGGCGGAACCCAGCGTCGTCATGAAGCCGGCGATGTCGTCGTGGCCCGTCAGCCACAGGTCGAACGGCGGCATCGTCATGATGGCGTCCTCGTGCAGCAGGGCCGTCAGCGCCGTCATGTCATAGCCCTCGAAGGCCGCCACATAGCGGTCCAGGAGCTTTTGCTGCTCGTCGTCCAGCGGGTCGGAGACGGTGGCCTCGGCGCCCGGCTGCTGCTGCTCGGCGAGGGTCGCGCGGGCCCGCTGCAGGGCGCTGTTGACCGACGCGACCGTGGTGCCGAGCAGCTCGGCGACCTCGGTGGCCCGCCAGGCCAGCACCTCGCGCAGGATGAGCACGGCACGCTGCTTGGGCGGCAGCTGCTGGAGGGCGGCCATGAAGGCGAGCCGCACCGACTCCTTGGCGACCGCCGCCTCCGCGGGGTCCTCGGTCGACGGCAGCACACGGCTGTCCGGCATCGGCTCCAGCCAGGTGTTGTCGGGGCGGGGCGAGAGCGCCGCCTGGGCCAGCGGCGTCGACTCCGTCAGGTCCATCGGGCGGGCCCGCTTGTTGCCGGCGGTCAGCATGTCCAGGCAGACGTTCGTCGCGATGCGGTACAGCCATGAGCGGAGACTGGAACGCCCCTCGAACCTGTCGTAGCTCCGCCAGGCCCGGACCATCGTGTCCTGCACCGCGTCCTCGGCCTCGAAGGACGAGCCGAGCATGCGGTAGCAGTACCCGGTCAGTTCGACGCGGTGTTTCTCCAGCCTGACATCGAGGTCCGTCGTCTTTGTCGCCGTGCCGTCGCTCATCGTCCACCCACCCCTGTGGCCGTGCTGTGTCGCGCCTTTGCGCCCAGTACTTGGAAGCTACCGCAGCCCACTGACAACGGCCCCCGGAGCGGACGAACACCCAGGTGAGAGGCGTACAAAAGCCGTTCCCCCCGACCGGCCGACCCCGGTCGGGGGGAAAGAGGACGTGCGACTCAAGCCGTCGCGAGCCGCTGCTGGGCCCGAGCCGCACGCGTTCCTAGGACGGTGATCGTCACGACGCCGAGCACCGCCAGCAGGCCGACCCCGACCGTGCCGGTCCAGCCGCCCGCGTGGAAGGCGATCGCGCCGATGGTGCTGCCCGCGCTGGAGCCGACGTAGTAGGCCGACTGGTACAGCGCGGCGGCCTGGGCGCGGCCCGCCGTGGCCGTCTTGCTGACCGCCGAGGACGCCACCGCGTGGCCCGCGAAGAAACCGCCGGTGATCAGGACCAGGCCGAGCAGGACCAGGGGGAGCGAGTCCGCCAGGGAGAGGAGCAGACCCGCCGCCGTGGTGCCGCCCGCCGCGTACAGCGCGCCCCGGCGGCCGAGGCGGCCCACCAGCCGGCCGGCCGTCGACGCCGACACCGTGCCGACCAGGTACACCAGGAAGATCGAGCCGATGATGCCCTGGGGCAGCGAGAACGGCGCCTCCGTCAGGCGGTAGCCGATCACCGTGTACACACCGCCGAACACCGTCATGAACAGCGCGCCGATCGCGTAGAGGCGCCGCAGCAGCGGGTTCGCGAGGTGGTCGCGGACCGTGCGGGCCAGGACGCGCGGGCGCAGCGAGCCCGCCTTGAAGTGGCGCGGGGCCGGAAGCAGCAGACGGAACGCCACCGCGCAGGCCACCGCGATCACGCCGATCACCCCGACGGCGACCCGCCAGCCCCATTCCTGCGCGACCCAGCCCGTGATCACCCGGCCGCTCATCCCGCCGACGCTGTTGCCCGCGACGAACAGGCCGATCGCCGTGATCAGCGCCCGCGGCCGGACCTCCTCGGCCAGATACGCCGTCGCCGACGCCGGCAGACCCGCCAGCGCGGCGCCCTGGACCGCCCGCAGCACGACCAGGGCCGTCAGGTTCGGCGCGAAGGGCACCACGAGCCCGACGGTCACCGCGACCGCCAGCGACCCCGTCATGACCGTACGGCGTCCGAACCGCTCCGACAGCGCGCTCATGGGAAGGACGAAGAGCGCCAGACCGCCGGTCGCGGCCGCCACCGTCCAGCTCGCCTCGCTCGCCGCCACCCCGAAGTCGCCCGAGATCAGCGGGAGCAGGGCCTGGGTGGAGTACAGCAGAGCGAAGGTCGCGACACCGGCGAGGAAGAGGGCGAAGCTCATCCGGCGGTAGCCGGGGCCGCCCGGGGCCATTCGGGAGTCGACGACAGGGACTGCGGGTGTGGCGTCCACGGTGATGGACGCCCCGGTACTGGCGGGAGACATGCCTCGAAGTTACGTACGGCTCCGCTCATCCGTCCAATGCATGGATTCGCCATAATCGTTCCCATGGAGCATCAGCAGAGGTCACGAGCTCGCCTGTCACCATCCAGTGACACAGAAGACATGACGATGTTGCTGGCGCCACGCCTGGCCCACTTCGCCGGCGTCGCCCGCACCGAGCACGTCACCCGCGCCGCGCAGGAGATGCGGGTCCCGCAGTCCACGCTCTCGCGCGCCATGGTCCGCCTCGAACAGGACCTGGGCGTCGACCTGTTCGCCCGCCACGGCCGCACGGTCTCGCTGACCCCGGCCGGCCGCACCTTCCTCGCCTCCGTGGAACGCGCCCTCGCCGAGATCGGGCGCGCCGCCGAGGAGGTCCGCGCCGACGCCGACCCGGCCACCGGCAAGGTCGCCTTCGGGTTCCTGCACACCATGGGCGCCGAGACCGTACCCGGGCTGATCCACGCCTTCCGCGCCGACCACCCCCGCATCCGCTTCAGCCTCGTGCAGAACTACGGCGAGGCGATGATCGAGCGGCTGCGGTCCGGCGAGCTCGACCTGTGCCTGACGTCCCCGGTGCCGGACGCCCCCGACCTGGTGGCCCGCCGCCTGGACGAACAGAAGCTGCGGCTCGTCGTGCCCGCCGACCACCGCCTCGCCTCGCGCAAGCGCGTCCGGCTGGCGGAGGCCGCCGACGAGACGTTCGTGACGCTGGAACCCGGTTACGGCATGCGCCGGATCACCGACGACCTGTGCCAGGAGGCGGGCTTCAAGCCGCGCATCGCCTTCGAGGGGGAGGAGGCGGAGACCCTGCGGGGCCTGGTCGCGGCGGGCCTGGGGGTCGCGCTCCTTCCCCCGCCGGCCGTACCCCGCCCCGGAGTGGTGGAACTGACGGTCACGGCCCCGAGGGCAGCCCGTGAGATCGGCGTCGCCTGGCTGGCCGACCGGCCGGACACCCCGCCGGTGGCGGCGTTCAAGAAGTTCCTGCTGTCCAGGAGGGGCAACTTGCTGCCCACGTGAGGTCCACTGCCCTCACGTCAACACCGCTACCGGGATCTATTCGCAGTGCTCCGGCCTTCAGGCCGGGGTGAAGCGAATCTGCCGGTGTGACGCGGAGCGTCACCGAGACTGGTCCGGCGGAGCCGGGCGGTGCTCACACCGGCGGGTTCTGCTGCTCGATGTACTGCCTGACCACGGACAGCGGGGCGCCACCGACGGTTCCGGCGAAGTAGGACCCGGACCAGAGTTTGTTGGCCCGCCAGTAATGGCGCACCAGGTCGGGAAACTCCTGACGCAGGCGGCGGGACGAGACGCCCTTGAGGGAGTTGACCAGCTTGGTCACGGCGACCTTGGGCGGGAAGTTCACCAGCAGGTGGACGTGATCGCCCTCGCCGTTGAACTCCACCAGCTCGCAGTCGAAGTCCGCACACACCGACCGCATGATCTCCTCCATGCGCCTCAGGTGGGCGTCGGTGAACACCTTGTGCCGGAACTTGGTCACGAAAACCAAGTGGACATGCATCGCGAAGGTACAGTGCCGACCAGTTCTGATCTTATGCATCTCACCCATAACCCAAGTATCTATCGTGGCTGACATGCAGCTCAGGTACAGCTTCCGCCTGTACCCGGACACCGGTCAGCAGACTGCGTTGGCGAAGGCGTTCGGGTGCGCCCGTGTCGTGTTCAACGACGCGGTCCGCGCCCGTGAAGACGCCCGCAAGGCCGAGCAGCCGTTCCCGACGGCCGGTGACCTGTCGAAGAAGCTGATCACGCAGGCGAAGCAGACCGAGGAGCGGTCCTGGCTGGGCGAGGTCTCCGCGGTGGTGCTCCAGCAGTCTCTGCGCGACGCCGAGGCCGCCTACAAGAACTTCTTCGCCTCCCTGAGAGGCACCCGCAAGGGCCCGAAACTGGGCGCGCCCCGGTTCAAGTCCCGCAAGGACACCCGGCAGTCGATCCGGTTCACCGCCAACGCCCGCTGGACCATCACCGGCAGCGGCCGTCTGAACCTGCCGAAGATCGGCGCAGTGAAGGTGAAATGGTCCCGCGCCCTGCCCGTCACACCGTCATCCGTGACCGTCGTCAAGGACGCGGCCGGAAGATTCTTCGCGTCCTTCGTCATCGACACCGACCCCGCCGCCGACCAGGCGCGGATGCCGCGGACCGGCCGCACCATCGGCATCGACCTCGGCCTGACCCACTTCGCCGTTCTCTCCGACGGCACGAAGATCGACTCCCCGCGCTTCCTGCGCCGGGCGGAGAAGAAGCTGAAGAAGGCCCAAAAGGAACTGTCCCGCAAGCAGAAGGGATCGAAGAACCGCGAGAAGGCGCGTGCGAAGGCCGCCCGCGCCCACGCGAAAGTCGCCGACGCGCGCCGTGAGTTCCACCACCAGCTCTCCACGAAGCTGATCTCCGAGAACCAAGGGATCGCCGTGGAGGACCTGTCGGTGGCGGGACTGGCGCGCACCAGGCTGGCCAAGTCCGTCCATGACGCGGGCTGGGCGTCGTTCGTGACCATGCTGAAGTACAAGGCCGAACGGTACGGCCGCACCCTGGTCGCCATCGGCCGGTTCGAGCCCACCAGCCAGACCTGCTCCACCTGCGGCACCAAAGACGGACCCAAACCCCTCAACGTGAGGGAATGGACCTGCAGCGCCTGCGGCACCGTCCACGACCGGGACACCAACGCAGCGATCAATATCAAGACGGCCGCCGGACTGGCGGTATCGGCCTGCGGAGCGCCGGCAAGACCAGAAGCGATCCCGGCACAGCGCGAAGAAACAGGAAGCCACGGATTCCCGGCCGGAAACCGTGCCGCGTAGCGGCACAGCCACCAGTCAGAGAAGGCCAGAATCCTCGCCCTTCAGGGCAAGGAGCATGTCAACGCCGCAATGACTTCCCGAACCCGGAGGCCAACGGCATCCGCAGCCCCAGCGGCGGCGGAGCCGCGAACGCGTCGGCCACCGGCCGTGAGAACGCCCTGCCGAACAGCACGCCCATCACGAAGTCCTGTGCCAGCGCCAGGACTTCGTCCCGGTGCTGATGCAACGCGTGCCGGTCGGAGTGCACTTCGAACCGGCACACGTCCCGGTTCGCCTTCTTCGCCCGCTCCGCCAGCCGGAACGACAGCTCGGGGTCGGTCCGCTCGTCGTTCGTGCCGTGCACGAACAGCACTCGCCGCCCCGCGAGCTGTTTCACCGGTTCGGGTGCCGCCGCCATGTCCTCCTCCGGCAGCCAAGGGGCGATCGCCAGCACCGAGTTGACGGCCTCGTGGCCACCCGCGTGCAGCGCGGCCCGGGCGCCCATGTCGACCCCGACCATGCACACGGGGACGTCGCCGTAGCGCCGTACGGCCTCGTCGGCCGCCCACAGCGCGTCGCTCGCGAGGTTCGCGGCGCTGCCGTTCCAGCCGCGGTAGCGGTAGCGCACGACATGCGTGGCCAGGCCGTCGTCCCGCCCCGCCCGCGTCAGCCGGCGCCCCAGCGTCCGCACGTAGGAGGTCGCCAACAATGGCGCCGGCTTGCGATGTGAGACCTCGTCACCCCCGGGAAGCAGGAGTACGACCCCGCTCACCGCCGTCGGTTCCGGCCCGATCGCCTTGCCCAGCCGGACCCTGCGCACCGGCGTCGCTTGCTGTGCCATGACAGAACAGTGTCAGAAGCACGGGTGTACGCCACCCGTCCTCGGGGTCACCGTTACGTATCGACGGATTCGTACAAGCGGGAAAATGGGGTGTTCAGCGGGTGATCTACGCGCGTAGGCGTTATGGTGCGGAAATGACGAGCGAGACTGCCCAGAAGGCGAACACCCCGAGCTCGGACCAGATCCGCCGGGCGCCGAAGGTTCTGCTGCACGATCACCTCGACGGCGGGCTCCGCCCCGGCACGATCGTCGAGCTGGCCCGCGACACGGGCTACACCCACCTCCCCGAGACCGACCCCGACAAACTCGGGATCTGGTTCCGGGACGCCGCCGACTCCGGATCCCTGGAGCGGTATCTGGAGACCTTCTCCCACACCGTCGGCGTGATGCAGACCCGCGACGCCCTCGTGCGGGTCGCGCGCGAGTGCGCCGAGGATCTCGCCGAGGACGGCGTCGTCTACGCCGAGGTGCGCTACGCACCCGAGCAGCACCTCGAAGGCGGGCTCAGCCTCGAAGAGGTCGTCGAGGCCGTCAACGAGGGCTTCCGCGAGGGCGAGCGGATCGCGCGGGAGAACGGTCACCGCATCCGCGTCGGCGCCCTGCTCACCGCCATGCGGCACGCCGCCCGCGCGCTGGAGATCGCCGAACTCGCCAACCGCTACCGGGACCTGGGCGTCGTCGGCTTCGACATCGCGGGCGCCGAGGCGGGGCATCCGCCGACCCGGCACCTCGACGCCTTCGAGTACCTCAAGCGCGAGAACAACCATTTCACCATCCATGCCGGCGAGGCCTTCGGGCTGCCGTCCATCTGGCAGGCCCTCCAGTGGTGCGGCGCCGACCGGCTCGGGCACGGGGTGCGCATCATCGACGACATCCAGGTGCACGCCGACGGCTCCGTGAAGCTCGGCCGGCTCGCCTCCTACGTCCGCGACAAGCGGATCCCGCTGGAGCTGTGCCCGAGCTCCAACCTCCAGACGGGGGCCGCCGATTCGTACGCCGAGCACCCCATCGGGCTGCTGCGCCGGCTGCACTTCCGCGCGACGGTGAACACCGACAACCGGCTGATGTCGCATACGAGTATGAGCCGGGAATTCGAGCATCTTGTCGAGGCTTTCGGATACACGCTCGATGACATGCAGTGGTTCTCCGTCAATGCGATGAAATCATCGTTCATTCCTTTCGATGAACGGCTCGCGATGATCAATGACGTCATCAAGCCCGGATATGCCGAACTGAAGTCCGAGTGGCTGTTCCGGCAGACCTCGTCTACCAGCGACTCTGCCGAAGAGCAGGGCTGACCTGGGATCCTTCGGTCACACGTAATGCGGGCGGCATTCACAATCCGTCCGCATTTCGATGTTTGCGGCCGGGTGCGGGGCGTGTTTACGGTCGAGGACCGCTTACATCCCCGTAACCAATTTTCGAGGACTCATTTCATGAAGCAGTCTGCTGCCAAGACCCTCGGTGTCGCCGCTCTCGGTGCCGCCTTCGCCGCCGCGGGCGCGGGTGCCGCGAACGCCGCGCCGGTCGCGCCCGACGCCGCCGGTTCGGCGCTGGACAGCGTCACCCGGACGCTCCCCGCCGAGAACCTCGCCCAGTCGGCGCCCGGCGCCGGTGCGGGGCTGGCGCAGGGGGGTGCCGGGCTGGCTCAGGGGCAGGAGGCGCTCGCCGCCGGTCTGTCCGCCGCGCAGCCGGCCGCCGAGCAGGCCGTGGCCGGTGGGCCGACCGGTGTGGTCGCCGGGCTGCTCGGCGGGCTGCCGGTACAGGGGGCGGCGACCGAGGGGCTGCCGGTTCAGGGGCTGCCGGTTCAGGGGCTGCCCACTCAGGGGCTGCCGGTGAACGGGCTTCCGCTCGGCTGAGTTCGGGTCGGCCGGGTGCTCGCTCGGTCGGAACGCACCGCTGGGGCGCACCCTTTGGACATGGGGTGCGCCCCGGCGGCTTTGTGCTTTGGAGGGGGCTGAGAGGGGATGGGGGTGGAGGGGGTGGTATTTACCAGGCCGTGCGGGTCTTGTTCTCCGAGGGGAGCAGGATCCACATCGCTATGTAGAGCAGGAACTGCGGGCCCGGGAGCAGGCAGGAGAGCAGGAAGATGACGCGCAGGGTCGTCGCGGAGGTGCCGAAGCGTCGTGCCAGCGCGGCGCACACTCCGCCGATCATGCGGCCGTTGGTGGGTCGGGCGAGCGCGGTCATGGTGCGGCTCCTTCGCGAGCGTCGGTCGAGGGCCTTCCTTGTGGGGCCTTCGAGTGGGTGCCTCATCTGACATCCACGCTACGCAGACGAACCGGGCAAAGCGTCACTCTACGGAGCTATGCCGACCCTGGGAATCGTCGGGGTACGACCCTGAGTCGGCTCATCCTGGGGAGTGGCGGGGCGGTCGGCTCGCTCGGACCTGCGGCGGAGGTGGGTGCGGGCCGCCGGGACGATCGCCGCGTGGGCGAGGGCCACGCCGAGGGTGTTGAGGAGCAGCGAGTCGACGTCCACGACCTGGCCGGGGACGCCGGTCTGCAGGAGCTCTATGCCGAGGGAGATGAGGGCGCCCGCGGCCACCGTGCGGACGAGGGAGCCGAGGGGGGAGGCGGTGAGGCTGCCGTGTGCGGTCGGGATGAGGACGCCGAGGGGGGCGAGGAGGGCGAGGCCCTCGATGATGCGGCGGGCGGCTTCCTGCCAGCCGAGGGCGAGGTCGGCTCTGATGCCTGCGAAGGGTTGCAGGTTGGCGGGGGTGACCCAGGGGACGTCCAGGGGGCGCAGGGTGAGCCAGGCGACGAACGCGAGGTGTGCGAGCAGGAGGATGCCTCCCGTCACACGGATGCGGATCGCGGCGCTGCCGCCGATGGAGCCTTGACGCTGCACGCCCCCGTAGACGCGCTGTCCGGCGGGATCGGTTCCGGGGTGTGGGTTTGTGGGGTGAGGTGTCTGCCACACCGGGATGCCTGCGGCGGCCCGTTGCGCCGAGTGGGGGTGCGGGTAGCGCCTGCGGGTGGTGGGTGGGTCGGGGACGTGCCGGGGGGTGTCCGTCCTCGGTCGGGCGGTTGCCGGCGTCAGGGCTGTGCTGTTTCTTGACGCCCGCCGCTGCGGGCGGACACCCCCCGGCACGTCCCCTTGCCGCCGTACGCGGGTGCAGACCGCCTTGTGGCGCGGGGCGACTGCAACACCCCAGGGGCGCGGGGAACTGCGCAACGGTTGTGACGGCTACGGTCACGGCCTGGCGCAGGCCCACTGCAACCCCCTGCCTTTAGGGGCGCGGGGAACTGCGCGATCGGCCACGACGGGCCCGCAGACGTCGTACCGGCGTCAGCCGTCTGTTACCTCGGTCGACGGGGGCTCGTTGCTGCCGGGGCGGGTTCGGACCTCGTTCGTGCATTCGTAGCGGCGGGGGGTGTCCCGGGTCGGGCCGCCCAGGATCACCGAGCCGTCGCCCTCGGCGGCCGAGGAGTCGGAGAAGGTGCAGACGATCTGGGCCAGGGCGTACGACGTGAGGTCTTCGGGGGGTGTGCTCAGGCGCAGGGTCTCGTCGGGGTCGTCGGGGCGGGGGCCGGTGGCTCCCATGGCGCCTCGGACGTCCGTGGTGTAGCCGGCCTCCTTCTCGGTGGCCGACGGGGTCGCCTCCAGTTCGTCCAGGAGGCCCTGTGCCACCAGGACGCGGCGGGCGGAGTCCGCGGTGCCGTCGGGCACGCGGACCGTCCGGTCCACCGCCACCAGTTGGGAGCCGCACAGCAGGAACACCTGGACCGGCAGGCCCCGCTCGGCCTGTGTCGAGATGTTCGGTTCGGAGAGGGAGCAGTGCACGCGGGACGGGGCCGGACCGAAGTCGGTCGGGACCTCCGTGGAGCGTATGCCGCAGCCCGTGAGGAGGGCGGCGGAGAGGGTCGTCAGGGTCAGGAGGCGGCGCTTCTTCATTACGCGTCTCCCTTTGGCGGGTTGTCCTGTGGCGTCGCGTCCGAGGTGTCCCTGGGGAGGCGCAGGGTGAAGATCGCGCCGCCCTCGGGGGAGTTGGCGGCAGTGATCTCGCCGCCGTGGATGTGGGCGTTCTCCAGGGCGATGGAGAGGCCCAGGCCGCTGCCCTCGGAGCGGGGGCGGGACGCGCTGGCCTTGTAGAAGCGGTCGAAGACGTGGGGCAGGACGTCCTCGGGGATGCCGGGGCCGTGGTCGCGTACGGCGATGACGATCTCGTCGTCCGTCACCCGGACCGCCACGCGCACCGGCGAGCCGCCGTGCTTGAGGGCGTTGCCGATGAGGTTGGCCAGGATGACGTCCAGGCGGCGGGGGTCGAGGCGGACCATGATGCCGCGCTCGGCGTCCAGATCGACCGCGTCCAGCCAGGCGCGGGCGTCGATGCAGGCCGTGATCTGGTCGGCGATGTCGACGTGGTCCAGGACCAGACGGGCCGTGCCCGCGTCGAAGCGGGTCACCTCCATGAGGTTCTCGACCAGGTCGTTCAGGCGGCGGGTCTCGCTGACCACGAGTCGTACGGCCGGCTCGATCATGGGGTCCATGGAGCCGGACTCCGCTTCCAGCTCCTCCTCCAGGACCTCGGTCACGGCCGTGATCGCGGTGAGGGGGGTGCGCAGTTCGTGGGACATGTCCGCCACGAAACGGCGGGACGACTCGTCGCGGGAGGCCATGTCGGCGACCCGCTTCTCCAGCGCGGCCGCCGCGTTGTTGAACGTCCGGGACAGGTCCGCCAGTTCGTCCGTGCCCGAGACGCGTAGGCGGGTGTCCAGTTTGCCCTCGCCGAGGCGGCGGGCCGCGACGCCTAGGCGCTGCACCGGCTTCAGTACGGTCGTGGCGGCGGCCTGCGCGAGCAGCGCCGAGCCGATCAGGGCGAGGCCGGTGGCGATGCCGAGGGACCAGGCGAGGGAGTTGAGGTCCTTCGCCTCCTGCTCCAGAGACTTGAGCATGTAGCCGGTCGGACCGCCGCCGTTGACCTTGGTGCCGGCGATCAGATACGGAGTGTCGTCCTCCACTATCCGCTGCCAGTACAGGTGGTACTCCGCCTTGTTGGAGGAGTTGACCTCCTGCTTCTCGTTCACGGCCGTGCGCAGGGACTTCGGGACGTCCGCGAGGGTGAAGCCGTCCAGGCCGCCCGAGCTGCCGTAGGCGGGAGCGCCGGAGGCGTCCTGGGCCACCAGGAGCACGCTGAAGCGCTGGCTGCTGTTGGCCATCTGACCGGCGGTGTGCTGGAGTTCGTCCTGCGTGGGCTCCTCGGGCAACAGGCCCGCGCGGTTCTGCATCTCCTGCTCGAAGTCGCGCAGCACCGCGTCCTGCGTGCGGGTCAGCACCGCCTCGCGGTTGAGCCAGTAGGCGATGCCGGACGCGGACACGGCGGCCGTGAGGGCCACGAGGCCGAAGACGACGACCAGGCGCAGCCGCAGGCTCGTGAAACGCAGCCTCGACCACACCCCCTTGCGAGCCGCGAACCAGCCGCGGAATCCCCCCTGCGCTTCTGTCACTGAGGCGCGTCCAGGCGGTAGCCGACACCACGGACGGTACGGATGAGCGTGGGGGAGGACGGGACGTCCTCGACCTTGGCACGCAGGCGCTGGACGCAGGCGTCCACGAGGCGGGAGTCGCCCAGGTAGTCGTGCTCCCAGACCAGGCGCAGGAGCTGCTGGCGGGACAGGGCCTGGCCCGGGCGGCGGCTCAGTTCGAGCAGCAGCCGCAGCTCGGTCGGGGTGAGCTGGAGGTCCTCGCCGTTCTTGGTGACGGTCATGGCCGCGCGGTCGATGACCAGGCTGCCGAAGGCCGCCGCGTCGTTCGACTCACGCTCGCCGCGCCGCAGCACGGCCCGGATGCGGGCGTCGAGGACGCGCCCCTGCACGGGTTTGACGATGTAGTCGTCCGCGCCGGACTCCAGTCCGACCACGATGTCGATGTCGTCGTTGCGCGCGGTCAGCAGGATGATCGGCAGCTGGTCGGTGCGCCGGATACGACGGCACACCTCGAAGCCGTCGATACCGGGCAGCATCACGTCCAGCACGATCAGGTCCGGCCGCTGCTCGCGCAGCAGTTTCAGACCGTCCTCGCCGGTGGCAGCAGTGGCCACCCGGTGTCCCTGGCGAGTCAGTGAGAGCTCCAGGGCCGTACGGATGGCGTCGTCGTCCTCGATCAGCAACAGGGAAGGCACGGGGGTCATTCTGGCCCATGCGGGGGTGGTCTTTCGACTCCTGTACGAGCAGTAGGGATACGTGTGCGTAGCGCTGCCGGCTGTGTCCGCGCTGTGGTGGCGCTGGGGGCGGGCTCTGACACAGGCCCCTGTGACAGCTCTGTGACAGTCGGCGGACACGGCGATGAAAGTGCCCGGGCAAGCTTTTCGGCACAAGGCAAGACAGCAGGACGCAACACAGCAGGACGCACGAGCAGAACACCGGAAGTCCACGACGGGGGGCGCGAGATGAACACGCTGCACGGCACCAGCACCAGCGCAGTGATCACGCGTCTGCACGACGTGAACGGGGGCCGGGGTTCGGAGAAGTCCGGTGCCGTGAGCGGGCGGGGGTGCGCTCGCGGCACCGGGCGTCAGCACACCGCGTACATGACGGTGGTTGACGGTTTCACGGGGGAACCGCACGGGGGAAGCGCGTACAGGGAGGACTCGGGGGAGCGTCGTCGCTCGCTGTCGGAGGCGGAGTTCACCGCCTACGTCCAGGAGCGCCGCGCCTCCCTGTACGCAACCGCCTACCACCTGACCGGTGACCGATTCGAGGCCGAGGACCTGCTCCAGAGCGCGCTGTTCTCGACCTACAAGGCCTGGGACCGGATCAGCGACAAGGCCGCCGTCGGGGGTTACCTGCGGCGGACGATGACGAACCTGCACATCAGCGCGTGGCGCCGCCGCAAGCTGAACGAGTACCCGACCGAGGAGCTGCCGGAGACGCCCGGCGACACGGACGCGATGCGCGGCACCGAACTGCGCGCGGTCCTGTGGCAGGCGCTGGCCCGGCTGCCCGAACTCCAGCGGACGATGCTGGTCCTTCGTTACTACGAGGGCCGCACCGACCCGGAGATCGCGGACATCCTCGACATCAGTGTCGGCACGGTGAAGTCCAGCATCTGGCGGTCGCTCCGCCGGCTGCGCGAGGACGAGGTCCTCAGCTTCGGCCGTGACGAGGAGGACGCCTTCGGGGAGCTTGTCGCCTGAAGGTTTGGGGGGACCGCGGGGGAGCGGTAACAAGTGGGGGGATCCACGGTGGCTGGGGGGCCAACGGGGAACCCACGGGGGAACGGGGGGTGCTCCGCCACGGGGGACGTGGGCGGAGCACAACGACAGCGGGGCTGGAGGGCCGGGGGGTCCGTCCAGTCCCGCTTCGCTGTGTGCTCAGCGGACCTTCATCAGGATCGCCTCGGCGGGTGTGTCGCCCACGGCGATGGCGACGGCCGGGTCCGTCCCCTCGACCGCGTACGCGGTGACCCTGCTCTCGGGGACGGCACCTTCGGGGTCGTTCGGGGTGTCGTCGCACCCCGGGACCGTGGCGGTGCCCAGTTTCTTCCCGACGGTGAAGTCGGCGTCCCCCGTGTCCAGATAGGAGCGGTCGGCGTACGTCACCACATACGCGCAGGAGGCTTCGGCCGCGCCGCCCGGTCCCGCGCCGCCCTCCGCGCAGCCGGCGGCCGCCAGGACGAGCAGGGCGGCCGGGAGCATCCGGCGGACGGTTCGTGGTGCACCAATCATCGGCTTCCTTCCCACGGGGACACAGGAGCGTTTCTTCACGGTCCTACGACGGCGTGGGTGCCGACTTCGTTCAGGCTGCCGGGGTGGCGGCCGGGCGGCGGCCCGCGGCGGCGGCCGTGAGCCGGCCGAGGGCCTCGTCACGGTCGCAGGCGTACGCGCCCAGGGACGTCTGGTGGGCGATGATCGAGCGCTCCAGGCGCATCAGGCGCCAGCCGCGGCGCAGCAGGAAGGGCACCGACTTGCGGCCCTCCTTCAGGTCGCGCAGGAAGCGGCGGCGGAAGGTGCGCATCGGGCCCCGGCTCAGGCACAGCGCGTCTGCCAGGACACCGAGTTCACGGCAGCGGCTCACGATCTCGGCCGCGAATATGCCCTCCGCGAGGAAGAGGGGGGTGCGCCCGATGTCGACCGTCTCCGCGCCGGTACGGGCGCTCAGCGAGATGTCGTACAGCGGCACGTCGGTGCGGCCCGTGCGGCACAGCTCGGTGATCGCCGCGACGGCCGTGTCGGCGTCCCAGGAGTCGGGGTGGTCCCAGTCGATGTCGGAGCTCCCCGGGACCAGGGGCAGGGTCGGGTCGTCGCCCTCTTTGTAGAAGTCGTCGAGCCGCAGGACCGGAAGGCCGGAGCGGGCGGCGAGAAGGGACTTGCCGGAGCCGGAGGGGCCGCAGAGCAGCACGACTCGCGTCGGTATGGGCGAAGGGGAACTCACGGGACACCAGTGTGAGGCATCGACGGGCCGGTGAACGACCCGGCGGACCACGTTTGATGCGCGGATCACACCTGGACTGCATATGGCGTTCACCCGGCCGCCCTGCGCCCGCGCGCGGCAGAGAGCCGCGCCTCCCCGGGACGGCGGGGAAGCGCGGCTCTCCGGTCTCGGTGCCGGCCGGTCCTCAGTACGACGAGCCGGACGCGCCCAGCGAACCCGTCGGGTGCCAGACCGTCTTGGTCTCCAGGAACGCCGTCATGCGGTCGATGCCAGGGGCGGCCGACCAGTCGTCCACAGGCTGTGGGCGCAGGACGCGCTTGAGGTTGTCCGCCGCGGCGATCTCCAGCTCCTTCGCCAGGTCCTCGCCGGCGCCGGCCAGGTCGATCGCGTTGACGTCCTGGTGGGCGGCGAGCGGCGTGGCGATCTCCGCCGTACGGCCCGACAGGACGTTGACGACTCCGCCGGGCAGGTCGGAGGTGGCCAGGACCTCGCCCAGGGACAGGGCGGGCAGCGGGGACTTCTCCGACGCCACCACGATCGCCGTGTTGCCGGTCGCGATCACCGGAGCGAGCACGGACACCAGACCCAGGAACGACGACTCCTGCGGAGCCACGATCGTGACCACACCGGTCGGCTCGGGCGAGGACAGGTTGAAGAACGGGCCCGCGACCGGGTTGCCGCCGCCCACGACCTGGGCGATCTTGTCCGTCCAGCCCGCGTACCAGACCCAGCGGTCGATCGCGGCGTCCACGACAGCGGCCGCCTTCGACTTCGACAGGCCCTCCGCGTCGGCCACCTCACGGACGTACTGCTCGCGCCGGCCCTCCAGCATCTCGGCGATGCGGTAAAGGATCTGGCCTCGGTTGTAGGCCGTCGCGCCGGACCAGCCGCCGAACGCCTTGCGGGCCGCTACGACCGCGTCACGGGCGTCCTTGCGGGAGGAGAGCGGCGCGTTGGCCAGCCAGTTGCCCTTCGAGTCGGTCACTTCGTACACCCGGCCGCTTTCGGAGCGGGGGAACTTGCCCCCGACGTACAGCTTGTAGGTCTTGAAGACGCTCAGACGCCGCTGCTCGGACTTGTCAGACATCGAGGTACGCCTCCAGGCCGTGGCGGCCGCCCTCGCGGCCGAAGCCCGACTCCTTGTATCCGCCGAACGGCGAGGTCGGGTCGAACTTGTTGAACGTGTTGGACCAGATGACGCCCGCACGGAGCTTGTTCGCGACCGCGAGGATGCGCGAGCCCTTCTCCGTCCAGATGCCCGCCGACAGGCCGTACGGCGTGTTGTTGGCCTTGGCCACGGCCTCGTCCGGCGTACGGAACGTCAGGACCGACAGCACCGGGCCGAAGATCTCGTCGCGGGCGATCCGGTGCGCCTGGGTGACGTTGGTGAACAGCGTCGGGGCGAACCAGTAGCCGCTCTCCGGGATGTCGCAGGCCGGCGACCAGCGCTCGGCGCCCTCCGCCTCGCCCTGCTCGACGAGCGAGGTGATGCGGGTCAGCTGCTCCTCGGAGTTGATCGCGCCGATGTCGGTGTTCTTGTCCAGGGGGTCGCCCAGGCGGAGCGTGGAGAGCCTGCGCTTGAGGGACTCCAGCAGCTCCTCCTCGACCGACTCCTGGACCAGCAGCCGGCTGCCGGCGCAGCAGACCTGGCCCTGGTTGAAGAAGATGCCGTTGACGATGCCCTCGACGGCCTGGTCGATCGGGGCGTCGTCGAAGACGATGTTGGCGCCCTTGCCGCCCAGTTCCAGGGTGACCTTCTTGCGGGTGCCGGCGATCGTGCGGGCGATCTCCTTGCCGACGGCCGTGGAGCCGGTGAAGGCGACCTTGTTCACGTCCGGGTGCGCGACGACCGCGGCGCCCGCGTCGCCGTATCCGGGAAGGATGTTGACGACCCCCTTGGGCAGGCCCGCCTGGCGGCAGATGTCGGCGAAGAACAGGGCCGACAGCGGGGTCGTCTCGGCGGGCTTCAGCACCACCGTGTTGCCGGTGGCGAGCGCGGGGGCGATCTTCCACGCCAGCATGAGGAGGGGGAAGTTCCAGGGGATGACCTGGCCGGCCACGCCCAGCGGCTGCGGGTTCGCGCCGAAGCCCGCGTGGTCGAGCTTGTCGGCCCAGCCCGCGTAGTAGAAGAAGTGCGCGGCGACCAGCGGGAGGTCCGCGTCGCGGGTCTCCTTGATCGGCTTGCCGTTGTCCAGGGTCTCCAGGACGGCCAGCTCACGGCTGCGCTCCTGGATGATCCGGGCGATGCGGAAGAGGTACTTCGCGCGCTCGGAGCCCGGCAGCGCCGACCACTTCTCGAACGCCTTGCGGGCGGCCTTCACGGCACGGTCCACGTCCGCCTCGCCCGCCTGGGCGATCTCGGCGAGGACCTCCTCGGTGGACGGCGAGACGGTCTTGAAGACCTTGCCGTCGGCCGCCTCCACGAACTCGCCGTCGATGAACAGGCCGTACGACGGCGCGATGTCGACGATCGAGCGGGACTCGGGGGCCGGTGCGTATTCGAATACCGATGCCATGGTGATCAGTCCACCGTCACGTAGTCGGGGCCGGAGTAGCGGCCGGTGGCCAGCTTCTGCCGCTGCATCAGCAGGTCGTTCAGAAGCGAGGAGGCGCCGAAGCGGAACCAGTGGTTGTCCAGCCAGTCCTCGCCGGCGGTCTCGTTGACCAGAACGAGAAACTTGATCGCGTCCTTGGAGGTGCGGATCCCGCCGGCCGGCTTCACACCGACCTGGATGCCGGTCTGGGCGCGGAAGTCCCGCACCGCTTCCAGCATAAGGAGGGTGTTCGCGGGCGTGGCGTTCACGGCGACCTTGCCGGTGGACGTCTTGATGAAGTCGGCGCCGCCGAGCATGCCGAGCCAGCTGGCCCGCCGGATGTTGTCGTACGTCGACAGCTCGCCGGTCTCGAAGATGACCTTGAGGCGGGCCGCCCCGGAGGCCTCCTTCACGGCGACGATCTCGTCGTACACCTTCATGTAGTTCCCGGCGAGGAACGCGCCCCGGTCGATGACCATGTCGATCTCGTCGGCACCGGCGGCGACGGCCTCACGGACGTCCGCCAGCTTCACCGCCAGGGGCGCGCGGCCCGCGGGGAAGGCGGTGGCGACGGAGGCGACCTTCACGGTCGACCCGGCGACGGCCTCCTTGGCGGTGGCCACCATGTCGGGATAGACGCAGACGGCGGCCGTCGAGGGCGTCGTCCGGTCGGTCGGGTCGGGGTGGACCGCCTTCGCGCCGAGCGCCCGGACCTTGCCCGGGGTGTCCGCGCCTTCCAGCGTCGTCAGGTCGACCATCGAGATGGCGAGGTCGATGGCGTACGCCTTGGCGGTCGTCTTGATGGAACGGGTACCGAGGGACGCGGCCCGCCCCTCCAGGCCGACCGCGTCGACACCCGGCAGCCCGTGGAGGAAGCGGCGCAGCGTGCTGTCGGACGCGGTGACGTCCGTGAGTGCGTGAGCTGCGGCAGATGCATTGGTGGGCATGGTCACCAGACGAGCATATCTACGCGCGTAGCGGCTGTACACCCCGAGGGCCGGGATCTGTCTCACGCGGGTTGGCCGGCCCACCCAGGGGCGCGGGGACCTGCGCGACCGGCCCCGGTCGGCCCGCACTCGCACACCGGACACATCTCCTCACGGCGAGTGGGTGATCGGCGGAGCGGCGCAGCCGTACGGCACAATCGGGCCCATGACGACCCCCGAACACCCGTCCCCCTCCCCGGACCCCACCTCGAAGGACCGGGTGTACCGCTCACCCATGGGCATCGTCGGCGGAGTCGCCCTGCTGGTCATCGTGCTCTGGCTCGGCTTCGACGCCCTGCTGCGCGGCGAGGGACGCACCCAGTGGCTGGCCCTCGCGGCGATCATCCTCCTCGTGCCGCTGGTGATCGCGTTCACCCTGCGCCCCGCCGTCCACGCCAACGAGGACCGGCTGCGCATCCGCAACCCGCTCCGCGTGATCGTGCTGCCCTGGGGACAGGTCGCCGCGCTGCGCTCCAGCTACTCGAACGAGGTCGTCGCCAAGTCCGGCACCAAGTTCCAGCTGTGGGCGGTCCCGGTCTCCCTGCGGGCCCGCAAGAAGGCCGCCCGGCGTTCGGCACGCGCGGCCTCGGGGCGCGGCGACCGCGGCGGCCGCATGGGCGGCGCGGGATTCGGCGGGCTCGGGTTCGGCGCGCCGCGCGGGGACGTCGACTCGGACGGTCCGATGCGGGCCGAGACCGACAAGGTCATGGACGACCTGCGGGAACTGCTGGAGCAAGGGGAGAACTCGGAGTCCGCGCAGGGCGAGGTGACCGTGCGCTGGGCCTACGAGGTGGCGGGACCGGTCGTCGCGGGCGCCGTGCTGCTGGTGATCCTGCTGGCGATCGGCTGAGCGGAGCGCCGGTCCGCGCGCCGGCGAAGGGCTGTCCCGTCCACCGTTGCCCGGGGGCCGGGGTGGGCCGTGGAGCGCGGGTCGAGCGCCGTGCGGAAAACGCCCGAGAGGGTGCCTCCGATGGTGGGCACCCTCTCGGGAACGATCAGTGAGGCGGTGTACGGGTCAGATGCCCGCCGCCGTCGACAGGTCCCGTTTGATCGTCGCCAGCAGGTCGGCCGCCTCGGCGCGGGCCGCCGGGAGGCCGGCGTGCGTCGCCACCGGGACGACGACCTCCAGGTAGCACTTCAGCTTGGGCTCGGTGCCGCTGGGGCGGACGATGACGCGGGCGCCTTCGAGGGTGTAGCGCAGACCGTCGGTGGGCGGGAGCGTCTCGGTGCCCCGGGTGAGGTCCTCGGCGCGGGTGATGGCCAGGCCGGCCAGCTCCGTCGGCGGCTGCTCGCGCAGTCGGCGCATGGCGTCCGCGATGACCGACAGGTCCTCGACGCGCACCGAGAGCTGGTCCGTGGCGTGCAGACCGTGCTCCACGGCGAGGTCGTCGAGGAGGTCGAGGAGCGTGCGGCCCTCTTCCTTGAGGGCGGAGGCGAGCTCGGTGATCAGCAGGGCGGCCGTGATGCCGTCCTTGTCGCGTACGCCCTCGGGGTCCACGCAGTAGCCGAGGGCCTCCTCGTAGCCGTAGCGCAGGCCGTCGACGCGGGCGATCCACTTGAAGCCGGTGAGGGTCTCCTCGTAGGGGAGCCCCGCCTTCTCGGCGATCCGGCCGAGGAGGGAGGAGGAGACGATCGACTCGGCGAACGTGCCGCGCGCTCCTCGGTCGACCAGGTGTGCGGCGAGGAGGGAACCGACCTCGTCGCCGCGCAGCATGCGCCATTCGTCGTTCTCTTTTACGGCCACGGCGCAGCGGTCGGCGTCGGGGTCGTTGGCGATGACGAGGTCCGGGTCCGTCTCGCGGGCCTTCGCGAAGGCCAGGTCCATCGCGCCGGGCTCCTCCGGGTTGGGGAACGCGACGGTGGGGAAGTCCGGGTCGGGGTCGGCCTGCTCGGCGACGAGGGCGGGGGCGGGGAAGCCGGCGCGCTCGAAGGCGGCGAGGAGGACGTCCTTGCCCACGCCGTGCATGGCCGTGTAGACGGTGCGGGCGGTGCGGGGGGAGTCGGCCGCGAGGACCTCGTCCGTGCGGGCGAGGTAGGCGTCGAGGACGCTGTCGTCGAGGATCTCCCAGCCGGAGTCCGGGCGGGGGACGTCGTTGAGGGACCGTACGGCGTCGATCTCGGCGGCGATGTCCGCGTCGGCGGGCGGGACGATCTGGGAGCCGTCGCCGAGGTAGACCTTGTAGCCGTTGTCGCGGGGCGGGTTGTGGCTGGCGGTGACCTCCACGCCGGCTGCGGCGCCGAGGTGCCTTATCGCGTACGCGAGGACCGGGGTGGGGAGGGGGCGGGGGAGTACGGCTGCGCGCAGGCCCGCGCCGGTCATGACGGCGGCCGTGTCGCGGGCGAAGTCCTCCGACTTGTGGCGGGCGTCGTAGCCGATGACCACGAGGCCGTCGGTGTGACCCTGGGTCTTGAGGTAGGCGGCCAGGCCGGCGGCTGCGCGGATGACGACGGTGCGGTTCATGCGCATGGGGCCGGCGCCGAGTTCGCCTCGCAGGCCCGCGGTGCCGAACTGGAGGGTGCCGCTGAAGCGGGGGGCGAGTTCGGTGACGTCCGCGGCGTCGATGAGCTTCGCGAGTTCGGCGCGGGTCTCCGGGTCCGGGTCCTCCTCGAGCCATGCCTTGGCCCGGGTGATGAGGTCGTCGTGCACGTCGGGGTCAGCCTCTCGTTGTCGGTCGTGGTGCCTGCGGCGGCCTGTGCGGCCTCGGTGGGGGTTCGCGTAGCGCCTGCGGGTGGTGGGTGGGTCGGGGCCGCGCCGGGGGGTGTCCGTCCTCGGTCGGGCGGTTGCCGGCGTCAGGGCTGTGCTGTTTCTTGACGCCCGCCGCTGCGGGCGGACACCCCCCGGCACGTCCCCTTGCCGCCGTACGCGGGTGCAGACCGCAACACCCCAGGGGCGCGGGGAACTGCGCAACGGTTGTGACGGCTTCGGTCACGGCCTGGCGCAGGCCCACTGCAACCCCCTGCCTTTAGGGGCGCGGGGAACTGCGCGATCGGGCACGACGGGCCCGCAGCCGCCGGACTGCGAACCGTGGCACTACCGGGGCCCCGGCGTCTTCCTACAGGCGGCCGAGGACCTGGGCCAGCAGGGAGCCCATCTGCGTCGCGCTGTCGCGGCCCGCCTGGAGGACCTCCTCGTGGTTGAGGGGCTCGCCCGTCATGCCCGCGGCGAGGTTGGTCACCAGGGAGATACCCAGCACCTCCGCGCCCGCCTCGCGCGCGGCGATCGCTTCGAGGACCGTCGACATGCCCACCAGGTCCGCGCCGATGACGCGGGCCATGCGGATCTCGGCCGGCGTCTCGTAGTGCGGGCCCGGGAACTGGGCGTAGACACCCTCCTCGAGGGTGGGGTCGATCTCCTTGCACAGGGCGCGCAGGCGGGGGGAGTAGAGGTCGGTGAGGTCGACGAAGTTGGCGCCGATGATGGGCGACGTGGCCGTCAGGTTGATGTGGTCGCTGATCAGGACCGGCTGGCCGGGGCGCATGCCCTCGCGCAGGCCGCCGCAGCCGTTGGTCAGGACGATCGTCTTGCAGCCGGCCGCCACCGCGGTGCGGACGCCATGGGACACGGCGGCCACGCCGCGGCCCTCGTAGTAGTGGGTGCGGCCGAGGAAGACCAGGGCGCGCTTGTTGCCGATCCGGTACGACCGGACCTTGCCGCCGTGCCCTTCCACCGCCGGCGGGGGGAACCCGGGCAGCTCGGTGACCTGGAACTCGGCCTCGGGTGCGCCGAGGGCGTCCACGGCCGGAGCCCAGCCGGAGCCCATCACGAGGGCGACGTCGTGGGTCTCGGCGCCGGTGAGTTCGCGCAGGCGCGCGGCGGCGGCGTCGGCGGCGGCGTGGGGGTCGCCCTGGATGTCGTCCGGAAGAAGAGATGCGTTCACGCGACTGAGGGTAGCCGGTTTGGGCCTACGCGCGTAGATGACAGAGCTCACGGGATGGCGATCGTTGTCTTGTCGTTTCCAACGAAACCTGTGAACGCGGGGACTGGAGGGATGTGTGAGACCGGTGAGTCTCAGCAGGGGCGCTTGCGCAGCTCCATCACGTAGTCGTGGGGCGCTCCGGCCGACTCCGCGGCGTCCGCGACCTCGCCCAGGTAGCGCGCCGACGGCAGCCCGCCCTCGTAGGCGTTCAGCACGTACGTCCAGGCCGGCTCCTCGCCCTCCAGCGTGTGCACCCGGACCCGCGTACGGCGGTAGATGCCGAGGCCGACGCCCTCCCAGCGGTCCAGGGAGTCCTCGTCCATGGGCGCGATGTCGTACAGCGCGACGAAGACCTGCTCCATGGGGTCCTCGACGAGGGTCGCCAGCGCGCCCTCCCAGCCCAGTTGCTCGCCGCCGAACGTCAGCCGCCACCCGTTCAGCCAGCCGGTGGCACGCAGCGGCGAGTGCGGGGCGCGGCGGGTCATCAGCCGCGCGTCGAGATTGCCAGCGTACGCGGCGTAGAGCGACATGGGGAGAGGGTACGGCAGGTGCATCGTGTGCCCCTCCCGTAACGGTGGTGTCTCGGGCGGGCCCCCAGGCGGTACCACGGTGATGCGTGCGGGACAATGGAGTACGTGACTCGGATCGTGATCATCGGTGGCGGACCCGGCGGATACGAAGCGGCGCTGGTCGCCGCTCAACTCGGCGCGGAGGTGACCGTCGTCGACTGCGACGGTCTGGGCGGGGCGTCGGTGCTCACCGACTGCGTGCCGTCCAAGACCCTGATCGCGACGGCCGAGGTGATGACCACCTTCGACTCCTCCTACGAGGAGCTGGGGATCATCGTCGCCGACGACACACCGCACATCGACACGCCCGCCCGTGTGGTGGGCGTCGATCTGGGCAAGGTCAACCGGCGTGTGAAGCGGCTCGCTCTCGCCCAGTCCCATGACATCACCGCTTCCGTCACGCGCGCCGGTGCGCGGGTGATGCGCGGCCGGGGGCGGCTGGAGGGCATGCAGGGCCTCGACGGGTCGCGGAAGGTCGTCGTGCGCGCCGCCGACGGGACCGAGGAGACACTCGTCGCGGACGCGGTCCTGATCGCCACCGGTGGTCATCCGCGCGAGCTGCCCGATGCCCAGCCCGACGGCGAGCGCATCCTGAACTGGACCCAGGTCTACGACCTCAACGAGCTGCCCGAGGAGCTCATCGTGGTCGGGTCGGGTGTCACCGGCGCCGAGTTCGCCGGCGCCTACCAGGCGCTCGGGTCGCGGGTCACCCTCGTGTCGTCGCGGGACCGTGTGCTGCCGGGCGAGGACCCGGACGCCGCGGCCGTCCTCGAGGACGTCTTCCGGCGTCGCGGCATGAACGTCATGGCGCGCTCGCGTGCCGCCGCCGCCAAGCGGGTCGGCGACCGGGTCGAGGTCACCCTCGCCGACGGGCGCGTCATCAGCGGCACCCACTGCCTCATGGCCGTCGGCGCCATCCCCAACAGCGAGGGCATGGGCCTGGAGGAGGCCGGCGTCAAGCTGCGCGACTCCGGGCACATCTGGACCGACAAGGTGTCGCGGACGACCGCGCCGGGCGTGTACGCCGCCGGTGACGTCACCGGTGTCTTCGCCCTCGCCTCGGTCGCGGCGATGCAGGGACGTATCGCCATGTACCACTTCCTCGGCGACGCGGTGGCCCCGCTGAACCTGAAGACCGTGTCCTCGAACGTCTTCACCGACCCCGAGATCGCCACCGTCGGCTACTCGCAGGCCGACGTGGACGCGGGCAAGATCGACGCCCGGGTCGTCAAGCTGCCGCTGCTGCGCAACCCGCGCGCGAAGATGCAGGGCATCCGGGACGGCTTCGTCAAGATCTTCTGCCGCCCCGGCACGGGCATCGTGGTCGGCGGCGTGGTCGTCTCCCCGCGCGCCTCGGAACTCATCCACCCGATCTCGATCGCGGTCGACAACAATCTGACGGTCGAACAGATCGCTAACGCCTTCACCGTGTACCCCTCTCTTTCGGGCTCGATCGCCGAGGTGGCACGGCAGTTGCACACTCGCAAGTCCGGTGGTGAACTCTAGGGTCCGCCCTGGCGGCCGGATTCGATTCCCCGCTGGTCACGGGGAGTTGTCGAGCATGCGTGCGGCATAGGCGGCGGGACTAGGCTCTATACCACTTCTCGCCCTGGCGTGCGAACAACTTCTGTTATTCGGCGCAAACTGCTGAAACCAGACGGTCGTTGGGGTTACTGTCAGTTTCGTGTTCGCTGCAGAACGTCGCCAATTGATCCTCGAAATGGTGCGAGCGAACGGAGCCGTGTCGCTCCGTGAGCTCGCCCGCGTCGTCCAGACCTCCGAAGTGACCGTACGGCGGGACGTGCGCGCACTGGAGGCAGAAGGACTCCTCGACCGCCGGCACGGCGGTGCGGTATTGCCGGGCGGGTTCACGCGGGAGTCCGGCTTTCCGCAGAAGTCACATCTCGCGACCGCCGAGAAGACGGCCATCGCCGACCTCGCCGCGAACTTCGTGGAGGAGGGCGAGGCGATCGTCGTCGGGGCGGGAACCACCACGCAGGAGCTGGCCCGCCGGCTCGCACGCGTGCCCGGACTGACCGTCGTCACCAACTCCCTCCTGGTCGCGCAGGCGTTGGCCCATGCCAACCGGGTCGAGGTCGTCATGACCGGCGGCACGCTCCGCGGCTCCAACTACGCCCTCGTCGGCAGCGGAGCCGAGCAGTCCCTGCAAGGGCTGCGCGTGTCGCGTGCCTTCCTCTCCGGCAGTGGCCTGACCGCCGAGCGCGGGCTGTCCACGTCCAACATGCTCTCGGCGTCCGTCGACCGGGCACTCGTCCAGGCGGCCGCGGAGGTCGTCGTCCTCGCCGATCACACCAAGCTCGGCACGGACACGATGTTCCAGACGGTGCCTACGGATGTCATCACGCGGCTCGTCACCGACGAACCGCCCGCCCACGACGACCGTGCGCACACCGAGTTGCAGGCCCTTGCCGATCAGGGGGTGCAGATCGCCGTGGCCGGGGCGAGCGGGGCGTCGGGGGGTGACGAGGTCCCGGCGCGGCGTCAGCAGCGTGCGCTGCCGGGACCGCGACGGGGGCCCTCCGGGGGTGGGCCGGGGTTGCGGCCGGCCGGGGCGGCGGTGCTCGGGGAGCAGGGAGCCGAGCGGGAGCGGGCCCGCGTCGCGGATCTGCGGCGGCGGTAGGTTCGGTTCGCCCGGTCGTCGTACGGCTTCACGTTGACGAGCGGGTGCGGGTGGATGGTGGCTGGTCGCGCCCACGCGACGAAGCCGCACATCGATTGAGCCCCGCACCCCCTGGTCGGCTGCCCTCAGGCGCCTTTCAGCCCGCGCAGAGTCAAGTACAGCAACCTGTCCGCCAGGTCCGGGTCTCCCGGGGTCTCCTCCGCCGCCAGTGCGATCGCGTGGGTGAGCTGGAGCAGGTCGGTGACGGCCACGTCCGGGCGGACGGTGCCGGCCTCCTGGGCCCGTGACAGCAGTGCGCCGCCCGCCTGTCTGATGGGGCCGCTGCACCGGGCCAGGGCCGAGGTGTCGTCGTCGGAGACGGACATCAGGGAGCGGGCCAGGCCGCGGTATTCACCCGCGTGGGTGACCATCTCGCGCAGCCAGGTCACCAGGGCCGCGCACGGCTCCGGCGAGCGCAGGAGTTCCCGGGAGCGGGCGAGCAGGTCGCCGGCCGCCTCCTCGAAGACCGCGCTCAACAGGGCGTCTCGGTTGGGGAAGTGACGGTAGAGGGTGCCGATCCCCACGCCCGCTCGCCGGGCCACGTCCTCCAGGGACGCGTCCGTGCCGTGCTCGGCGAAGGCGGAGCGGGCCTCGGTCAGCAGACGCTCATGATTGCGGCGGGCGTCGGCCCGCATGGCGCGTGCCGGGGTCGGCGGTGCCGCGTCGGCGTGCATGGTGCTTGTCGGGATTGTCGGTGCCGCGTCGGCGTGCATGGTGCTTGCCGGAGTCGGCGGTGCCGCCGCGCTGCCGCTTCCCGCGGTCTCGCCGGCAGTCGCGCCCACCATCGCTCTCACCTGCCCTCTCGCCCGCCGGTGTGCTTCCACGATGCCACCGAGCATAAAACGAGGCGCCCGGCGGACTGTCTGCTCCAGTCCGCCGGGCGCCTCGACTGCCGTATGCGTCAGTCCTTGATCTCGCAGATCGCGGCGCCCGACGTGAGGGATGCGCCGACCTCGGCGGACAGGCCCTTGATGGTGCCGGACCTGTGCGCGTTGAGCGGCTGTTCCATCTTCATGGCTTCGAGGACGACGACGAGGTCGCCTTCCTTGACTTCCTGGCCTTCCTCGACGGCGACCTTGACGATGGTGCCCTGCATGGGGGAGGCGAGGGTGTCGCCGGAGGCGACGGGGCCGGACTTCTTGGCGGCGCGGCGCTTGGGCTTGGCGCCGGCGGCGAGGCCGGTGCGGGCCAGGGTCATGCCGAGGGAGGCGGGCAGGGAGACTTCCAGGCGCTTGCCGCCGACCTCGACGACGACGGTCTCGCGGCCGGTGTCCTCGTCCGCGTCCGCGTCGGCGGGGGCGGCGAAGGGCTTGATGTCGTTGACGAACTCGGTCTCGATCCACCGGGTGTGGACCGTGAACGGGTCGGCGGAGCCGGTCAGTTCCGGTGCGAAGGCGGGGTCCTTGACGACCGCGCGGTGGAAGGGGATGGCGGTGGCCATGCCCTCGACCTGGAACTCCTCCAGTGCCCGCGAGGCGCGCTGGAGGGCCTGTTCGCGGGTGGCGCCGGTGACGATCAGCTTGGCGAGGAGGGAGTCCCAGGCGGGGCCGATGACGGAGCCGGACTCCACGCCCGCGTCCAGACGGACACCCGGGCCCGACGGCGGGGCGAAGGCGGTCACCGTGCCGGGGGCGGGCAGGAAGCCCCGGCCGGGGTCCTCGCCGTTGATGCGGAACTCGAAGGAGTGGCCGCGCAGCGGCGGGTCGTCGTAGCCCAGGGCCTCGCCGTCGGCGATACGGAACATCTCCCGCACCAGGTCGATCCCGGCGACTTCCTCGGTGACCGGGTGCTCGACCTGCAGACGGGTGTTGACCTCCAGGAAGGAGATCGTGCCGTCCGCGCCGACGAGGAACTCCACGGTGCCGGCGCCGACGTAGCCGGCTTCCTTCAGGATCGCCTTCGACGACGCGTACAGCTCCGCGACCTGCGCCTCGGACAGGAACGGCGCGGGCGCCTCCTCCACGAGCTTCTGGTGGCGGCGCTGCAGCGAGCAGTCACGGGTGGAGACGACGACGACGTTGCCGTGGGTGTCGGCCAGGCACTGGGTCTCCACGTGCCGGGGCTTGTCGAGGTAGCGCTCGACGAAGCACTCCCCGCGCCCGAACGCGGCGACCGCCTCACGCACCGCCGACTCATACAGCTCCGGCACCTCTTCCAGGGTGCGGGCGACCTTCAGACCGCGTCCGCCACCACCGAACGCCGCCTTGATCGCGATCGGCAGACCATGCTGCTCGGCGAACGCGACGACCTCGTCCGCCCCGGCGACCGGGTCGGGGGTGCCGGCGACCAGGGGCGCGCCGGCCCGCTGGGCGATGTGACGGGCGGCGACCTTGTCACCGAGGTCACGGATCGCCTGCGGGGGCGGACCGATCCAGATCAGACCCGCGTCCAGCACGGCCTGGGCGAAGTCGGCGTTCTCCGACAGGAAGCCGTAGCCGGGATGGATCGCGTCCGCACCCGACTCGCGTGCCGCGGTCAGGACCTTGCCGATGTCCAGATAGCTGGTGGCCGGGGTGTCACCGCCCAGGGCGAACGCCTCATCCGCGGCGCGGACATGCAGAGCGTCACGGTCCGGCTCCGCGTAGACGGCCACGCTCGCGATCCCGGCATCCCGACAGGCCCGGGCCACGCGGACAGCGATTTCGCCACGGTTGGCGATGAGCACCTTGCGCACGATTGAGGCTCCCTCCTTGAAACAAGCCGAGTTTAGGGACTGCCGACACGACACTTCGACCCGTCCCCAGTGGTGAGCTTGCCCACACGGAGCGTGATTCCAGGCTCGCCCGACCTGCGAAATCCCTTGTCGCGCCACGGTACGCAGGTCTCTCCCGGAAAACCCTAGCTCTCCTCTGTGGTCAAGGTCTCTGTCATCACGTGCTGCGGGCCACTCGGTTTCTTTGTGGAATCCCTACGAATGGCCCAATGCATCTTTGCCATCTCCCGAACCCTTGTCCCGGGGTTTACCCGTTAGTAGCGTTCGCGATGTCTCGAACGTACTTGGGGTAACCGAACGGCTCGGAAGTGGGTGGGGACCGGTGGTGCGCAGGCCGGTGGCGTGGCTGGTGGCAGTCGTGCTCTTCGTGGAGGCGTTCGGCATCGCCGCGCTGAACTGGTTCCTAGGCGTCGTCGTGGACCGGCAGGACATGTCCCTGGCGGGTCTGGATCCTGACGTGATGTCGGTGTCCTCGAAGGTCGGCGGCCTGGTCTTCGGCGGCTACTTCGCGCTGTGCGGTCTGGTCGCGCTGCTGGTCGCCCTGCGCGACCGCGCCCCGGCCGGCCTCGGGCGCATCCTGCTGATCAGCGCGGCCGTGGTGCACGGTCTGCTGGGCGCGTTCGCCTGGGGGCTGGTGGGCTGGACGGCGTTCGTGTTCATGATCGTCGTGCTCGGCCTCATCGTGCTGCTGCTGATGACCTACGACGGTCAGAGCGCGCTCGGAAGGCCCGCCGACGCCGCGCCCGACGGAGGCAAGGGCGGCGACGGCTCCCCGGCCGACGGTTCCCCGGCGGGGAGCCCCCCGGCCGGCGGCTCGCCCGTCACCCCTCCGCCGGCTCCCACAACTCCGTGATGCCGATGCCCAGTTGGGCCAGCAGCCGCCGCACCAGCGGCAGGCTGATGCCGATCACATTGCCGTGGTCGCCGTCGATGCCGTCGATGAACGGGGCCGAACGGCCGTCCAGGGTGAACGCCCCGGCGACGTAGAGGGGTTCGCCGGAGGCGACGTACGCGGCGATCTCCTCGTCGGTCGGCTCGCCGAAGCGGACGACCGTGGAGGCCGTGGCGGAGGTGTACCGGCCGCTGAGCGTGTCGTAGACGCAGTGGCCGGTCTGGAGCGTGCCCGCGCGTCCGCGCATCGACTTCCAGCGGGCCGTGGCCTCCTCGGCGTCGGCCGGCTTGCCCAGGGCCTCGCCGTCCAGGTCGAGGACCGAGTCGCAGCCGATCACGATCGCGCCCTTGACCTCGGGCCGCGCGGCGACGACGGAGGCCTTCGCCTCGGCCAGGGCCAGCGCCAGCTCGGCGGGGGTGGGTGCGCTCACGGCGTCCTCGTCGACGCCGCTCACGATGACCTCGGGGGCCAGCCCTGCCTGCCGGAGCAGATTGAGGCGGGCGGGGGACTGGGAGGCGAGGACGAGCCGGCGGCGGGGCTGATCAGTCATGCCGTCAGCGTATCGGCGGGCCCGGCCGGTCTCACCTCAGTCCGAGCACGATCATCGTGAGGACCATGGCCAGCGCCATGAGAACGCCCAGCCGCCGCAACATCTCCTGCATGTCGCGCAGTTCTTTGGGCGGCTCGTTCTCGGGGTCGGACCACAGCATGCCTTCCATCGTCGGTCGGGGATCCGGGGCGGCGCCTGAGTACGCATACTCAACTTCCCTATAAACGGTGCTACGGTTCCATTAGGTAAAGGTACTTCAGTTCCGTTTGGAGGGTGTGTCATGTTCACCGCTTCCTGGATCGCGTCACCTCAGCGCCCCAGCGAGGGCTTCACGCCCAACTGGTCCCGAGAGGGCTTCTGGCGCCAGTCGCTGCGGCAGGTCGTCCGGCTGTCGGCGGGCGGCGGCCTGGTGCGGGTACGGCTGTCCAACGCGTACGGCGAATCGCCGGTCCGCGTCGCGGGCGCGAGCGTGGGGCGCGCTGGCGAAGGGGCGGCGGTGCGGCCGGGGTCGCTGACACCGCTCACCTTCGGGGGCGCCGCTGGAGTCGCGATACCGGCGCGTGGCGAGGTCGTCAGCGACGCCGTACGACTCGCCGTCGCCGCCGGGGAGGCGGTGGCCGTGACGCTGTACTTCGACGCCGCCACCGGGCCCGCGACCTTCCACGCGCAGGCCTTCGCGTCCGGTCACCGGGGCGAGGGCGACCTGTCGCAGGCGTCCGGCGGTGAGGGGTTCGACGCCGTGAGCGAGTCCTGGTACTTCCTGTCGGCGGTGGAGACCGACGCCGGCCGCACGGACGCCGTCGCGCTCTTCGGCGACTCGATCACGGACGGGTTCGGCTCCGCGGTCGGCGCGGACCGGCGCTGGTCGGACGCGCTCGCGAAGCGCACGGGGCGGCCCGTCCTCAACGCCGGCATCGGCGGGAACCTGCTGCTCAACGACTCGGCCTGGTACGGCGACGGAGGCGTCCGGCGGCTGCGCCGGGACGTCCTCGGCCTGCCCGGGGTGGACACGCTGGTGGTTCTGCTCGGGCTGAACGACATCGGCTTCAGCGAGACGGACGAGCAGCCGACGTACAAACCGGCGCCGGTGGTGGAGGCGGCGGAGCTGATCGCCGGGCACCGGGAGCTGCTGCGGCAGGGCAGGGCGGCCGGGCTGCGGGTGATCGGCGGCACGCTGCTGCCGTTCGGCGGCTCGGACCACTGGGGCGAGCACGCGGCCAAGGTGGGCCACGAGCTCAACGAGTGGATCCGGTGCGCGGGGGAGTACGACGCGGTCGTGGACCTGAACCGGGCGCTGGCCGATCCGGAGGACCCGGATCGGCTGCGCCCGGCCTACGACTTCGGCGATCATCTGCACCCCAATGACGCGGGGTACGAGGTGATGGCCGAAGTCCTGGCGATCGCTCTCTAACCGGGCCAGTACGTACGTGCCCACGTCGCCGGACCCGGCTGTGGCAGTCGTTGGCGGGCGATGCGGGACGGGTCCGACCACCCGTCCCGCGGCTTGGGTGCGCCGGGCGGGATGGCTGCCTCCGCCGCGGCGCGGGCGCGGACCACCGCCAGTGCGGCGGCCAGCTCCTCCGGTGTCGGGTTGCCCCGTAGGACCTTGATGTTCATGGCGGCTCCCAGCAGGCCTAGAGGGGGATGTTGCCGTGCTTCTTCGGAGGCAGGGATGCCCGCTTGGTGCGCAGCTGACGCAGGCCGCGGACGACATGGCGGCGGGTCTCGGACGGCATGATCACCGCGTCGATGTAGCCCCGCTCGGCAGCGACGTAGGGGTTGAGGAGGGCGTCCTCGTACTCCTGGATCAGCCGCGCGCGCACCGCCTCCAGGTCCTCACCGCTCGCCTCGGCCTGGGCGAGGGTGCGCCGGTGCAGGATGTTGACCGCGCCCTGGGCGCCCATGACGGCGATCTGGGCAGTGGGCCAGGCGAGGTTGATGTCGGCACCCAGGTGCTTGGAGCCCATGACGTCGTAGGCGCCGCCGAAGGCCTTGCGCGTGATGATCGTGATCAGCGGGACCGTGGCCTCGGCATAGGCGTAGATCAGCTTGGCGCCGCGGCGGATGATGCCGGTGTGCTCCTGGTCCACGCCCGGCAGGAAGCCGGGGACGTCGACGAAGGTGAGGACCGGGACGTTGAAGGCGTCGCAGGTGCGCACGAAGCGCGCGGCCTTCTCGGAGGCGTCGATGTCCAGGCAGCCGGCGAACTGCATCGGCTGGTTGGCGACGATCCCGACGGGGCGCCCCTCGACCCGGCCGAAGCCGGTGATGATGTTCGGCGCGAACAGCGGCTGCGTCTCGAAGAACTCGGCGTCGTCCAGGACGTGCTCGATCACCGCGTGCATGTCGTACGGCTGGTTCGCGCTGTCCGGCACGATCGTGTCCAGCTCGCGGTCCTCGTCGGTGAGGGAGAGGTCCGCCTCCTCCTCGAACACCGGGGGCTCGGAGAGGTTGTTGGACGGCAGGTACGACAGCAGCTGCTTGACGTACTCGATGGCGTCCTTCTCGTCCCCGGCCATGTGATGTGCCACACCGGACGTCGAGTTGTGGGTGCGGGCGCCGCCCAGTTCCTCGAAGCCGACGTCCTCGCCGGTGACCGTCTTGATGACGTCCGGGCCGGTGATGAACATGTGCGAGGTCTGGTCGACCATGACCGTGAAGTCGGTGATGGCGGGGGAGTAGACCGCGCCGCCCGCGCAGGGGCCGACGACCAGGCTGATCTGCGGGATGACGCCGGAGGCGTGGGTGTTGCGGCGGAAGATCTCGCCGTAGGCGCCCAGCGAGGCCACGCCTTCCTGGATGCGGGCGCCGCCGGAGTCGTTGATGCCGATGACCGGGCAGCCGGTCTTCAGCGCGAAGTCCATGACCTTGACGATCTTCTGGCCGTAGACCTCGCCCAGCGCGCCGCCGAAGACGGTGAAGTCCTGGGAGAAGACGGCCACCGGACGGCCGTCGACGGTGCCGTACCCGGTGACGACACCGTCGCCGTAGGGGCGGTTCTTCTCCAGGCCGAAGTTGGTGGAGCGGTGCCGGGCGAACTCGTCGAGCTCGACGAAGGAGCCCTCGTCGAGGAGGAGCTCGACCCGCTCACGGGCCGTCAACTTGCCTTTGGCGTGCTGCTTTTCGACGGCGCGTGCGGAGCCGGCGTGCGTCGCTTCCTCGATACGGCGCTGGAGATCCGCGAGCTTGCCCGCGGTGGTGTGGATGTCGATCCCAGGGGTCCCTTGGATCTCGTGACGCTCTTCCGGCTCGGACATCGGGATGTGGCTCCCTGCCTGCTCAAAAGGGGGGACGGTTACTCATCCGTAGAGTAGTGGGGTGCCTACCAATCGGCAGTGCGGCGTTTACCACACCTAGGGTGGGTTGCATGACGCCGCGAGATGCATCAGACGACAGTCGTTGGTCGGATCTGGAACGGCCACCGCTCAACATCGCCGCGCTGCGGCGGGGGCTCGTGCGGGAGGGCGGCCTGTGGCGCCGGGTGGAGGTGGTGGAGCGCACCGGCTCCACCAACACCGACCTGGTGGACCTGGCGACCGCGGGCAAGGCGGAGGAGGGCACCGTCCTGGTCGCCGAGGAGCAGACCGCGGGCCGGGGCCGCCTGGACCGCAACTGGACGGCACCGCCCCGCTCCGGGCTGTTCTTCTCCGTGCTGCTGAACCCCTCCGAGGTGCCGGTGACCCGCTGGGGATGGCTGCCCCTGCTCACCGGGGTCGCCGTCGCCACCGGGCTGTCCCGGGCGGCCGGCGTCGACACGGCACTCAAGTGGCCGAACGACGTGCTGGTGACCGTCGGCGGCGAGGAACGCAAGACCGGCGGCATCCTGGCGGAGCGGGCCGGGGAGGCCGGCGTGGTCATCGGAGTCGGCATCAACGTCACCCTGCGCGCGGACGAGCTCCCGGTGCCCCAGGCGGCCTCCCTCGTGCTGGCCGGCGCGGCCAGCACGGACCGGGATCCGCTGCTGCGGGGAATGCTGCGGTCCCTGGAGGACTGGTACGGGCGTTGGCGGGCAGCCGTGGGGGACCCGTTGGTCAGCGGGCTCCAGGAGACGTATGCGGCGGGGTGCGCGACGCTGGGGAAGACGGTGCGGGCCGAGCTGCCGGGCGATCGGGCGATCACCGGGGAGGCGGTCGCCATCGACGGCGACGGACGGCTCGTGCTGGCGACGGAGGAGGGCGTGCAGGAGCCGGTGGGGGCGGGAGACATCGTGCACCTGCGGCCGGCGTGAGGAGCGTCCGGCGTGCGGCCGGCGGCCGTGCCCCGTCCCGTGACCGGGGACGCGGCCCCGAACCCCGCGCCGGGCACCTCACCAGCGGTAGTACGGCATGGTGGGCTTTCTCTTACGGAGTGAGCTGGCGCACACCTGCCGTAAAGTGAAGGGCCGGTCGATGACCGACCGCGGCAGATCGGAAGGGCAGCTAGGCGTGACCGTCGACGATTCGGGCTCCGGCACGGGCGCGGACGGCAGGGTGGACCCCAACGCCGCCGACCCCGGCGACGACCCGCTCGCCCTGCGTCTGGAGCAGCTCATCCTCGGCGCGGAGCGGCGCTACACCCCGTTTCAGGCGGCCCGCAGCGCCGGCGTCTCCATGGAGCTGGCGTCCCGCTTCTGGCGGGCGATGGGCTTCGCCGACATCGGGCAGGCCAAGGCGTTGACCGAGGCCGACGTGCTGGCGCTGCGGCGCCTGGCCGGTCTCGTCGAGGCGGGGCTGCTCAGCGAAGCCATGGCCGTGCAGGTGGCGCGGTCCACCGGGCAGACCACCGCCCGGCTGGCGGAGTGGCAGATCGACTCGTTCCTGGAGGGCCTGACCGAGCCGCCGGAACCGGGGATGACGCGCACCGAGGTGACGTACCCGATCATCGAGCTGCTCCTGCCCGAGCTGGAGGAGTTCCTCGTCTACGTCTGGCGGCGTCAGCTCGCCGCCTCCGCGGGCCGGGTCATCCAGGCCGCCGACGACGAGGAGATGGTCGACCGGCGTCTCGCCGTGGGCTTCGCCGACCTGGTCGGCTTCACCCGGCTGACCCGGCGCATGGAGGAGGAGGAACTCGGCGAGCTCGTCGAGGCCTTCGAGACCACGGCGGCCGACCTCGTGGCCGCGCGCGGCGGACGGCTGGTCAAGACGCTCGGCGACGAGGTGCTGTACGCGGCCGACGACGCCGGGGTCGCCGCGGAGATCGCGCTGCGCCTGATCGAGACGATGGCGGGCGACGAGACGATGCCGGAGCTGCGTGTCGGCATCGCGTTCGGCACGGTGACCACCCGGATGGGCGATGTGTTCGGTACGACCGTGAATCTCGCCTCCCGGCTGACGTCGATAGCCCCTCGTGACGCGGTCCTCGTCGACACGGCGTTCGCGGAGGAGCTCATTCGAACGGGTGAGGCGCCGGCGTCCGAGGCGGAGGCGGCCGAGGCCGCGGCGACGGCCGAGAAGGAGGGCGAGGAGCCTCCGGTGTACCGCTTCGCGCTTCAGCCGATGTGGCAGCGGCCGGTGCGAGGTCTGGGTGTCGTGGAGCCGTGGTTGCTGACTCGGAGGGCTTCCGCGGACGGCGAGTGAGTGCCGAAGGGCAGCGCCGCGGGGGTGGGGGTCGTCGGTCGGCTGCGGGCTCGTCGTGGCTCGTCGCGCAGTTCCCCGCGCCCCTGGGGTGCCGCGGTCATCTTGTGTCCGCGGGTCCGTCGTGGCCGGTCGCGCAGTTGCTCGCGCCCCTTGGGGGCGTTGCGGTCCGGGCGGTTCAGTCGTCAAGGGGCAGTGGGTCCACGCACAGGCCGATGATCGGGACGCAGACGGAGTTGTCGTCGGGGCGGGGCTGCTGAGTGGGGGGCGGGGTCGTCGGTGGTCGGCCCGTGTCTCGGGTGCGGGTGTGGTCGGGCGAGGTGCCCGGGGTGTCGTCGTCGGTGGCTCGGGGGCCTGCGTGCCCGGCTGGGCGGCCGGTGGCGTGGGGGCCGGGGCGCCGCCCTGGCCGTGCGGTGCGGTCGTCGTGGTCCGAGCCGGGGTGGGTACGACGATCGAGTCCGTCGTCGGTGCCGTGCCCAGGCCGCCCATCGCCGAGGTCGCCGACGGGGTCGCCTTCGGAGCGTTCGGCGTGAGGGTGGCTGCGGCGTTCGTCGAGCGGTCCGGTTCGGCGTCCGTGCCGGGGGCCGGGGCGGGGTCCGACTCCGCCGCGCCGAGGCCGCTGACACCGGAGTCCGGTGACATGCGTACGAGGCTCAGCGCACCGGCGGCCAGGGCGAGACCGCCGGCCGCGAGGAGGACCTTGCGCGGGCGGGGACGACGGTGCCGGCCGCGGGGGCCGAAGAGACGGGTGGCGGCGCCGGCGTTCGGTTGGGCTTCCGCAGCGGATTCCCGCACTTCCCGCCCAGCCTGCGCAGAGGTCCCGGCCGCTTTCGGTCGCACCTCTGCGGCAGCCCCGGCGGGCTGCCGTCGCGTTTCCCCGACGGCCCCCTGCGCCTGCCGCCGAGCCTCCGAGGCAGCCGCGGCCTCTTTCCGTCGAGTCTCAGCCGCGGCCCCCTGCGCCTGCCGCCGAGTTTCCGCGGCAGCCCCGGCTTCCTTCCGCCGAGCCCCCGCGGCGGCAGCGGCTTCCTTCCGTCGAGCCTCTGCAGCGGCCCCCTGCGCTTGGCGCCGGGGCTCCGCTGTGGACCCGGTCCCGGCGCGCCGGGTCTCCGCAGTCGCCGTGGTCTCCGCGATCCCTGCCTTCTCCCGTGTTCTCGGACCTCGCGCCGTTCCGCTCATCTCGACCCTCCCCTTGCGCTCGCGCCCCCAATGCGCCGTGGCGTCGCGCACGTTATGCGGTGGCATGGGTGATCGGGGGAGGGTTGGGCGGGATGTCACTCGAACGGGGTGTCGGACCTGGACAGGAGTGGCGGTCGTGGTGGCTCTTTCCCCGGAGGGGTCCGGCTGCGATGATCGGGGCGAGTGTTGTTAACCCGCGTTAACCGGAGGGCGTCATGACTGAGGAGCGGTTCGGGGAGTTCGTGCTGGTGCGGCGACATGGTGCGGGGGGTGCCGGAGGTGCCGGGCATGTCGCGGAACTCGCCCTCGACCGCCCCAAGGCCATGAACGCCGTCTCCACGGAGATGGCCCGCTCGATCGCGGCGGCCTGCACCGCGCTCGGCGCCGACCGTGACGTACGCGTGGTGGTGCTGACCTCGACGCACGAGCGGGCGTTCTGTGTCGGGGCGGACCTGAAGGAGCGGAATTCGTTCAGTGACGCCGATCTGGTGCGGCAGCGGCCCGTGGCGCGGGGTGCCTACACCGGCGTGCTGGAGCTGCCGGTGCCCACGATCGCGGCCGTGCACGGCTTCGCGCTGGGCGGCGGCTTCGAACTGGCGCTGTCGTGCGATGTGATCGTCGCCGACGGCACGGCCGTGGTGGGGCTGCCCGAGGTGTCCGTCGGCGTCATCCCGGGCGGCGGCGGTACGCAGCTGCTGCCTCGCCGGGTCGGCGCCGCCCGCGCCGCGGAGCTGATCTTCACGGCGCGCCGGGTGGAGGCCGCCGAGGCCCGTGAGCTGGGGCTGGTGGACGTACTCGTGGAGGACGGGCGCGACCGGGAGGAGGCCCTGGCCATGGGGTCCAGGATGGCGGCGAACTCGCCGGTGGGTCTGCGCGCCGCCAAGCGCGCCCTGCGTCTCGGGCACGGGCTGGATCTGCGGGCCGGCCTGGAGGTCGAGGACGCGGCGTGGCGTGCGACGGCCTTCTCGGGCGACCGGGCCGAGGGCGTGGCCGCCTTCAACGAGAAGCGCAAGGCCGAGTGGCCCGGGGAGTGACGAGCCCCGCTGGATCGAGCTGAATGCCTCGTGACCTCCCCGTTCGCCACGCCAACGTCCCAAATTCGGGCAAAACTCCCTAGCCTGGAGTGATGGGTGAGGACGGACGACTCACGGCCGTGGTGGCGTTGGCGCAGGGGATGGCGGCGGCACACACCCCGCGCGAGTCCTGGCGGGCGGCGGCGCTCGGGGCGTGCCGGGCGTTGGGCGGGAGTTTCGCCGCGCTGTCGGTGTGGGAGCGGGAGCTCGGGCGGCTGCGGGTGCTGGTGAACGTGGGGGATCGTGCCCAGGGCGAGGAGGAGTTCCCGGGCGGCGAGACCTATCCCGTGCACCAGTTCCCTGAGATCACCGAGTTCCTGCACGAGCGCTGGGTGGCCGGCGGTGAGCCCAACGCCTGGGTCGAGACGGCCGAGGGGCCTGCCGCCGGACAGCCCGGGTACTGCCATCAGCGGGTCGCCGCCCTCCGGCGCCGTGGCCGGGGGTGCTGTGTCGTCGCGCCGATCGTGCTGAACGGGCGGGCCTGGGGAGAGCTGTACGTCGCCCGGTCCGCCGGGGTGCCGGTCTTCGGCCGCGGGGACGCCGACTTCGCGACCGTGCTCGCCTCCGTCGTGTCCGCCGGACTGGCTCAGAGCGAGCGGCTGGAGGAGGCCAGGCGGCTGGCGTTCACCGACGCGCTGACCGGGCTCGCGAACCGGCGTGCCGTCGACGTGCGGCTGGAGGAGGCGATCGAGCGGCATCGCGACCAGGGTGTCGTCGTCAGCCTCGTGGTCTGCGACCTCAACGGGCTCAAGCACGTCAACGACACCCGCGGGCACGCCGTCGGGGACCGGCTGCTGGAGCGGTTCGGGTCGGTGCTCTCGCTGTGCGGGGCGATGCTGCCGGGGGCCCTGGCCGCGCGGCTCGGCGGCGACGAGTTCTGTCTGCTGGTCGTCGGGTCGCCGGCCGATGACGTGGTGAAGGCCGCGGACGAACTGTGCCGTCGCGCCGCGGAGTTGGAGCTGGGCGAGGGAGTGGCGTGCGGAGTCGCGTCGACGGAGGACCCCATCGGGCCCGTGCGTTCCGCCCGGCGGCTGTTCCGGCTGGCCGACGCGGCCCAGTACCAGGCCAAGGCGATGCGCGCCGACCGGCCCGTGGTGGCGGGGCGGGAGGGTGAGGACGACCCGGTGGTCCGGCTCGCGGACGCGGAGCCGTCGGGTGAGGACGCCGTGGAGCGGCGGCGCTTCCGGGGCCGCCTCCCGTAGGTCGCGTGTGTCCGGGCGCTGTAAGGGGTGTACCGCTCACCCACTAGTGACATCTTCGTCTTCACTGCGTACGCTCCTGAATATGGATATGCACACTGTGGTGGTGAGGACGTCCGGGGTCACCGCGTCCGACGTTCTTGCCGTGGCGCGGGGCGGGGCCCGTGTCGAGCTGTCGGCCGAGGCGGTCGCGGCGCTCACCGCGGCCCGCGAGATCGTGGACGCGCTGGCGGCCAAGCCCGATCCCGTCTACGGCGTCTCCACCGGCTTCGGCGCCCTGGCGACCCGGCACATCAGCCAGGAGCTGCGGGCCCAGCTGCAGCGCAACATCGTCCGCTCGCACGCCGCCGGCATGGGGCCGCGCGTGGAGCGTGAGGTCGTACGGGCCCTGATGTTCCTGCGGCTCAAGACCGTCTGCTCGGGACACACCGGCGTGCGGCCCGAGGTCGCGCAGACCATGGCCGACGTGCTCAACGCCGGCATCACGCCCGTCGTCCACGAGTACGGCTCCCTCGGCTGCTCCGGCGACCTCGCCCCCCTCTCGCACTGCGCGCTCACACTGATGGGCGAAGGGGACGCCGAAGGCCCGGACGGGGTCGTGCGGCCCGCCGGCGAGCTGCTCGCCGCACACGGCATCGCGCCCGTCGAGCTGCGCGAGAAGGAGGGGCTCGCCCTCCTCAACGGCACCGACGGCATGCTCGGCATGCTGGTCATGGCCCTCGCCGACCTCGACACCCTCTACAAGTCCGCCGACATCACCGCCGCCCTCAGCCTCGAGGCGCTGCTCGGTACCGACAAGGTGCTCGCGCCCGAGCTGCACGCCATCCGGCCGCACCCCGGGCAGGGCGCCTCCGCCGCCAACATGCTGGCGGTGCTGGAGGGTTCGGAGCTGACCGGGCACCACCAGGACGACGCGCCCCGCGTGCAGGACGCGTACTCCGTGCGCTGTGCGCCGCAGGTCGCCGGTGCCGGGCGGGACACCATGGCGCACGCCCGGCTCGTCGCCGAGCGCGAACTCGCCTCCGCCGTCGACAACCCGGTCGTGCTGCCTGGGGGCACCTCCCAGGCTTTCGGCACTGGGGGAGGGCGCGTGGAGTCCAACGGCAACTTCCACGGGGCGCCCGTCGCCTACGTCCTCGACTTCCTCGCGATCGCCGCCGCCGACCTCGCCTCCATCGCCGAGCGCCGCACCGACCGGCTCCTTGACAAGAACCGCAGCCACGGCCTGCCGCCGTTCCTGGCCGACGACGCGGGTGTCGACTCCGGGCTGATGATCGCCCAGTACACGCAGGCCGCGCTGGTCAGCGAGCTGAAGCGGCTGGCCGTGCCCGCATCCGCCGACTCGATCCCGTCGTCGGCGATGCAGGAGGACCACGTCTCCATGGGCTGGTCCGCCGCCCGCAAGCTGCGCACGGTCGTGGACAACCTCACGCGTGTCCTCGCGATCGAGCTGTACGCCGCCACCCGCGCCATAGAACTGCGCGAGGGCCTTGCCCCGGCCCCGGCCTCGCAGGCGGTCATCGAGGCCGCACGGGCCGCCGGCGTCCGGGGCGCGGGCCCGGACCGGTTCCTGGCGCCCGACCTCGCCGCCGCCGACGCGTTCGTGCGGGCCGGGGAGCTCGTCACCTCCGCCGAGAAGGTCACCGGACCGCTCCGGTGACATGGCAGGGGCCCTGTCGTACGACCGACAGGGCCCCGATCCGGCAGGTGCGGGTCTACTTCAGCTTGGCGGCCTGCGCGTCGATGACGGCGGCCGGTACGTCGTACGGCTTGTCCGTGATCATCAGGCCGAGGTTCATCGTGTAGTACGTGGCGATCGTGCTGCCGTGCCGCACCACCTCGACGTGCGTGGTGGCCACGTCGCCGTCCTCCGCGTCGCTCTTCGCGGTGAAGCCGACGGACTCGTCACCGCTGCCGGACCCCTTCTCGGCGGCGATCCCCGTCACCTTCTGATCGGTGCCCTGCATGGTGACCGGGAAGCCGCCGGAGCAGCTCTCCACCGCGTCCGACACGGACTTGAAGGTCTCCTCGGCGCCGTCACCGTCGTACGAGGAGAGCCCGACGACCGTCAGGGTCATGTCCATCGCACTGGTGATGGAGTCCTCGATCTCGCTCTCCGTGAGGTCCTCGAGCTTGGAGGCGCCGTCGGTGGGCTTCTTCTTCTCCTGCGTGACCATGACGGACGTCTCCGAGGCGGCCTCGCCCGGCGCCTGGCCGCCCATGGCGTAGGCCAGCGGCGCGCACTTCTCCTCGCCGCTCTTGACCTGGTCCTTGGACTTCGGCAGCTGCTTGCCGGACGCGTCCACCTTGTAACCCTCGACATCGCCCTGGGCGATGATCGACTTCTTCAACTCCGCGGCACTGAGCGCCTTCGCGTCGGAACCGCCGGAGTCACCCCCGCAGCCCGTGACAAGGGCGAGCGACAGCGCGCTCACGGCAACCGTGGCGGCTACACGCACGCCCGATGATCTCTTCATGGGCGGACTATGAAGCCCAGGTCAACGGGGCGTCAAACGAATTTAAAACCCGAGGCGTTCGCGGCGGACCGAGTAGGCGATGAAGCCCGCGCCGAGGGACAGGAAGAGCGTGCCGCCGATGACGTACGGCGTGGTGTCGAAGCTTCCGGTGTCGGCGAGCCGGGTGTCGTCCGCGGTGCTGCCGTCGGTACTCTCCGAGGCGGCCCGTGCCTGCTGGGTGACCTGCGTCGTGGGCGTCGCCGAGGGATCAACTCTCGCCGGCTCGTCGCCCGTCGCGTTGGCCGAGGGGACGAACCACAGGGCGCCCAGCAGGGCACCCGCGGCGGTGGCGGTCAGCAGCGATCGGCGTGCGGTGGACGACGATCGGTGAGCGGCGGGCACGGAATATCGATCCCCTTGTGGTGCTGGCGAATTGGCCGTGTGGGGCGATGTTAGTGAAAGTCGCGGGTCACGGGAAAGTCACGGGAGAAATGAGCCGTACTCTCCCCGCATGAGTACTCCAGAAACATCACGTTTTGTGCGGCTTCGCGTGGAACTCGTCCTCGAAGTGGACGACGCCGATGCCGTCACCACGGCCGCGCTGCGGCGGATCGCCGACGACAGCACCGTGCCGGTCGACGAACGGGTCCACGCCGAGAGCGCTGTGACGGAAGACACTGCGGAGGCCGTCGCGTATCTGGTCGATCCGTTCGACCTGGTCAGCGAGGTACCGGGGGTCGAGCTCGTCCAGGCCTCCTGGTCCAGCGAGCGCATCGAGTACGACCCTGATTCGCCGGACTGGGACCTCGACGAGGATGATGGCGAAGAGGACTTCGACGGCGAAGGGGCCGCGCGGGTCGGCTGAGACGTCTTGGGGAATTCGTGACCCCGGACGGCAACCGCCGCCCGGGGTTTCGTCGTCTCATGGGGCGCACTGACCGAACATCCGCACCACCTGCCACGGCGAACGTGGTGTGCCCCACACATCCAAGGGATGGGGAACGGGACGAACCGGTCGTAGCGTTGAAGATTCTTACGGGGACTCTCGGGCTTTTTGGGGATTCGGGAAAGTATGGAGAAGCGTGTGATGACGAACAGTAGGCGGCGCAAGGGCCTGACGGTCGCGTCCGCACTGCTCGGTGGTGTCCTGGCCCTCTCGGCCTGCTCCAGCGGCGGTGACGCCTCCGCGAGCGACGATGACACCTCGCAGGCCAAGGTCGACGAGGCGGCAGCCAAGAAGACCTCCGAGGCGCAGATCAAGATCACGCCGGAGGACGGCAGCGACAACGCCTCCATCAACAGCTCCGCCGTCACCGTGAGCAAGGGCTCGCTCACCGAGGTGAAGATGACGACCGCCGACGGCGCCGCCGTCGAGGGCCAGATATCCGCCGACAAGGCCAGCTGGAAGCCCAGCGCCCAGCTGCAGCGCTCCACGACCTACAAGGTCGCGGTCACGGCGAAGGACTCCAAGGGCCTGGAGGCCCACGAGAACGCCTCCTTCACCACGGTCTCCCCGAACAACAGCTTCCTCGGCTACTTCACGCCGGAGGACGGCTCCACGGTCGGCGTGGGCATGCCCGTCTCGATCAACTTCGACAAGTCGATCAGCAACAAGGCGGCCGTCCAGAAGGGCGTCACCGTCACCTCGACCAGCGGCCAGGAAGTCGCCTGCCACTGGTTCAACGACACCCGCATGGACTGCCGGCCCGACGAGTACTGGCAGGAGGGCTCGACCGTCACCCTGAAGCTGGCCCTGGACGGCGTCGAGGGCGCCAAGGGCGTCTACGGCGTCCAGGAGAAGACGGTCACCTTCAAGATCGGCCGCAACCAGGTCTCCTACGTCGACGCGAAGACCAAGCAGATGAAGGTCACGCAGGACGGCAAGACCGTCAAGACCATCCCGATCTCCGCCGGGTCCCCGGAGAACAAGACCTACCAGGGCGTCATGGTGATGTCCGAGAAGTTCAAGGAGACGCGCATGAACGGCGCGACCGTGGGCTTCACGGACGACGACGGCAAGGGCGAGTACGACATCAAGGACGTGCCGCACGCCATCCGCCTGTCCAGCTCCGGCACCTTCATCCACGGCAACTACTGGGGTGCCAAGTCCATCTTCGGCAGCGTGAACACCAGCCACGGCTGCGTGGGCCTGTCCGACACCAAGGGCGCCAACGACAAGGGCACCGCGGGCTACTGGTTCTTCAACAACTCCATCGTCGGTGACGTCGTGGTCGTCAAGAACACCGGCGACAAGACGATCGCCCCGGACAACGGCCTCAACGGCTGGAACATGGACTGGGCGCAGTGGAAGGCCGGTTCGGCCGTCTGACCGGACCCGGACACCGGGCGCACAGCCGCCTCACGGTTCACGCACAGGTAACCGATGCCGCCCCCAGGGGCGGCATCGGTGTTTCCGGGGCCGCCGCCAGTCTTCTCATGCATCTCTTATTTCGGCCTTATCCCTTCATCACGCGCCATCCCTAGCTTGCGGCCCATGTTCTTCACCTACCTGAGGCGCGAGCTGCGCCGCCGCAGAAAGGCGGCCCTCGTCGTCGCCTCCGGGCTCGCGCTGGGCATCGCGCTGGTCATCGTGGTCAACTCCGTGTCCTCCGGCATGAGCCAGGCCCAGGACAAGGTCCTGCAGTCGCTGTACGGCCTCGGCACGGACATGACCGTCACCAAGGCCGCCGAACCGGCGGCGAGCTCCTCGGAGCGCCCGCGCTTCCAGTTCGACGCGCAGGCCGACGGCGAGGACGAGGAGCAGTCCACCGACCGCGTCATGGTCCAGGGCTTCCAGACGCTGTCGAGCTCGACCGTCACCGAGGTCGGCTCGCAGAGCGGGGTCTCCGACGTCGTCGGCGGGCTGAGCCTCCAGGTCATCAAGGTCAGCGGACAGTTCACCCGCGGCCAGTTCCAGCAGGACCAGAACGGCGGCGGCCAGCAGGGCGGCCCCGGGGGCGGCGGCACCGGGCAGCCGCAGGGCGAAGTGCGCGGCGGCGGCGCCGACTTCGACGTCAACAACTACTCCGTCTACGGCGCCGACGTCACCAAGCCGGCGCTCGGCCCGCTGACCTCCTCGAAGATCACCAGCGGCCGTACGTTCAAGTCGACGGAGACCAATGCCAAGGTCGTCGTCGCCGACACCTCGTACGCCAAGGAGAAGAAGCTCAAGGTCGGCTCGACCGTCACGGTCAAGGGCACCAAGTTCAAGGTCATCGGCATCGCCACGCCGGACAGCGGGGACGCGGCCGCCAACCTGTACATCCCGCTGAAGCAGGCGCAGACGCTCGCCGACGCCAAGAACAAGGTCACCACGATCTACGTCAAGGCGACCGACTCCCAGCGGATCGACTCCGTCAAGTCGGCCATCCAGAAGAACATCTCCGGTACGACGGTGACGACCTCCGCGGACCTCGCGGACACGGTGTCCGGCTCCCTGTCCACGGCCTCCTCCCTCGCGACGAGCGTCGGCAAGTGGCTGTCGATCGCGGTGCTCGTGGCCGCGTTCCTGGTCGCCGGTCTGCTCACCTCCTCGGCGGTGTCCCGCCGGGTGCGGGAGTTCGGCACGCTCAAGGCGCTGGGCTGGAAGTCGGGCCGGGTGACCCGGCAGGTGGTCGGCGAGGCGATCGTGAACGGGCTGCTGGGCGGCGCGCTGGGCATCGCGGTCGGACTGGCCGGCGCCTACGCGGTCACGGCGATCAGCCCGACCCTGGAGGCACAGCTGGGCGGTGGTGGCGGCGGCACGGGCGGCGGCCCGGGTGGCGGCGGCTTCGGGGGCGGCGGCCCCATGCGGCAGACGGCGAGTTCGACATTGGACGTCGCACTGACGGCGCCGGTGAGCCTTACGACGGTCGCCCTGGCCGTGGGCCTGGCGGTGGCCGGCGGCCTGATCGCCGGAGCGTTCGGCGGCTGGCGCGCCTCACGACTGCGCCCGGCGGACGCACTGAGGCGCGTCGAGTAGCGGACGCGTTGCCGCAACACCCCCAGGGGCGCGGGGAACTGCGCGACCAGCCCCCACTCACCCGCGGCCGGACAGCAACTTCCACCACCGCGAACCCCACCCAGGAGCCACCCACCATGTACGAACTCAGAAACGTCACCAAGCGCTACACCCGGGGCAAGGAGACCATCAACGCCCTCGACGGTGTCGACCTCACCATCGCCGACGGCGACCGGCTCGTCATCCAGGGCCCGACCGGCGGCGGCAAGTCCACCCTGCTCCAGATGCTCGGCGGCCTCGACCGGCCCACCTCCGGCGAAGTCGTCCTCGACGGCACCGACCTGGCCAAGCTCCCCGAAGCACGGCTCACCAGGGTCCGCAGCGAGAGCATCGGCTTCGTCTTCCAGTCCTTCAACCTCATCCCCACCCTCACCGCCCAGGAGAACGTCGAGACCGCCCTCGTCCCCCTCGGCATGAAGGCGAAGCAACGGCGGGAACAGGCCGCCGAGGCACTGAAGTCGGTCGGCCTCGGCGAACGCCTCACACATCTGCCGTCCGAGATGTCCGGCGGCCAGCAGCAGCGCGTCGCCATCGCCCGCGCACTCGTCAAGGAACCGAAGGTGCTGCTGGCCGACGAACCCACCGGAAATCTCGACGAGTCGATGCGCGACGAGATCATGGACGTACTCGAACGCATGTGGAAGGAACTGGGGTTGACCTTCATCATGGTCACCCACGACTCCGCGATCGCGAAGAAGGCCCCGCGGCTGGCCACCATCCGCAAGGGCCGCATCAGTGTCAAGGAGAACGCGGGGGCGTAACCCCGCGACTGCGTAACGGAGTTCGCGCCGTCGCGTAACAGACGGCAGGCGCGCTTCTCATTCTCCTCTCATCTATTGAGGAGCCTGATCACCCCTCGGCATACTGCGTATTCCGGGGGGTGACGCGCGTGCGTACGGGACCACCCCCGGCCGGGTGAACGGGGAACTTCGCCCGGACCTTCTGCAAGGGGGAAACTTGCGCAGAAAAGTCAATAGAGTCGGCGCGGCCACGGTCGCCACAGCCGCCGCCGTCGCCCTCGCCGCGGGAATGACCAGCCCGGCGTCGGCCGAACCGGAGCAGCGCCCCACCGGGGCCACCGCCTCCCTCACGTCCCCCCACCGCATCACCCTGATCACGGGTGACCGGGTCTCCGTCGACTCCAAGGGCCGCGTGGTCGGCCTGGAGCGGGCGAAGGGACGCGAGCACATACCCGTACAGATACGCCAGGCCTACGGACACACCCTCGTGATCCCGGCCGACGCCGCCCGGCTGCTCGCCGGCGGCAAGCTCGACCAGCGCCTCTTCGACATCGCCGAGCTGAGCAGGTCCGCGACCCGCACCTCCCAGGCCAAGGGCCTGAAGGTCATCGTCGGCTACCAGGGCGCCGCGGCCGGCGCCAAGGCCGACGTCCGTGACGCGGGCAAGCTGCGCCGGACCCTGAAGTCCCTCAACGCGGACGCCGTGCAGACCCCGCACCAGGACGCGCCCGAGCTGTGGGACGCGCTCACCAACGGCGACCGGACGGCCTCCGGCATCGCGCACGTCTGGCTGGACGGCGTCCGCAAGGCCAGCCTCGACAAGTCCGTGCCGCAGATCGGCGCCCCCAAGGCATGGGCGGCCGGCTACGACGGCAAGGGCGTCAAGATCGCCGTTCTGGACACCGGCGTCGACGCGACCCACCCGGACCTCAAGGACCAGGTGATCGCGGCCAAGAACTTCACGCCCGCCGCCACCGCCGAGGACAAGGTCGGCCACGGCACCCACGTCGCGTCCATCGCGGCCGGCACCGGCGCCAAGTCCGGCGGCAAGTACAAGGGCGTCGCGCCCGGCGCCGACATCCTCAACGGCAAGGTCCTCGACGACACCGGCTCCGGTGACGACTCGGGCATCCTCGCCGGCATGGAGTGGGCCGCCGAGCAGGGCGCCCAGGTCGTCAACCTCAGCCTCGGCGGCATGGACACGCCGGAGATCGACCCGCTGGAGGCGGCGGTCAACAAGCTGTCCGCCGAGAAGGGGATCCTGTTCGCCATCGCGGCCGGCAACTCCGGTCCGGAGACGGTCGGTTCGCCCGGCAGCGCCGAGGCCGCGCTCACCGTGGGCGCCGTGGACGACAAGGACGCGCTCGCCCCCTGGTCCAGCACCGGCCCGCGGGTCGGCGACGGGGCGATCAAGCCGGACGTGACCGCGCCGGGTGTGGCCATCACGGCCGCGTCCGCCAAGGGCAGCCTCATCGAGCAGGAGGTCGGCGAGAACCCGCCCGGCTACCTGACCATCGAGGGCACCTCCATGGCGACCCCGCATGTCGCGGGCGCCGCGGCGATCCTCAAGCAGCAGCACCCGGACTGGACGTACGCCGAGCTGAAGGGCGCGCTGACCGGCTCCGCCAAGGGCGGCAAGTACACACCGTTCCAGCAGGGTTCGGGCCGTATCCAGGTCGACAAGGCCATCAAGCAGTCCGTGATCGCCGAGCCCGGGTCGGTGAGTTTCGGCACCCAGCAGTGGCCGCACACCGACGACAAGCCCGTCACCAAGCAGCTGACGTACCGAAACCTCGGCACGAAGGACGTCACCCTCCAGCTCGCCGCGACCGCCACCAACCCGGGCGGCCAGGCGGCTCCCGCGGGCTTCTTCAAGCTCGCGGCGACGAAGGTGACGGTCCCGGCGGGCGGCAAGGCCTCCGTCGGCTTCACCGTCGACACCAAGCTGGGCGGGACCGTCGACGGCGCCTACTCCGCGTACGTCACGGCGACCGGCGGCGGCCAGAGCGTGCGCACCGGCGCCGCGGTGCAGCGTGAGCTGGAGTCGTACGACGTCACGGTCAAGCACATCGGCCGGGACGGCAAGCCGGCCCCCGAGTACAACACCGCCCTGCTCGGCTTCTCGGGCCTGGCCGCGAACCGGGGCTACCAGGTTCCGCTCGCCGAGTCCGGCGTCACCAAGATGCGGCTGCCCAAGGGCTCGTACCTGCTGGACGCCTGGATCGCCAAGGACTGGGTGAACCTGGAGGGCGGCCTCGACTGGCTGGTCCAGCCGAAGCTGAACGTCACCAGGAACACCTCCGTGACGATCGACGCCCGCACCACGAAGTCGGCCGACATCACCGTCCCGGACGCGCAGGCGAAGCAGGTCATCGCCAGCAGCAACTACTTCTACGACCCCGCGGGCATCGGCATCGGCGTCGGCCTCGACTCCTACGCCAACCTGCGCATGGCCCACCTCGGCCCGGAGGTCCCGACCGGTCTGACCCAGACCTGGAACGGCCAGTGGACCAAGGGCGCCGGCGCCGAGTACGACGTCGCCACCACCGCCAAGGTCAAGAAGATCCAGGGCGACAAGGTCCGCCACTTCAAGGCGGCCGAACTCGCCAAGGTGACCAACAACCTGGGTGCCTCGTCGTCGAACAAGACCGGCGCGCTGCTCCCGCTGGGCGTGTTCCCCGACGACGTCGTGTTCAGCTCGCCGATCGAGCAGAAGCTGACCGGGGCGCGGACGCTGTACCTGTCGACGTCCGAGAAGATCCAGTGGACGTTCGACTTCGAGCAGCACGCCGGAGTGGACGCAGAGGGCTTCCCGATCATCGACGCGTACTACACGCTGGGGAACCCGCAGACCTTCAAGGCGGGCCAGAGCTACACGAAGACCTTCAACACGGCCGTGTTCGGCCCGCACATCAACAAGGACTTCGGGCTCTTCCGCGAGGGCAACGACATCTACGGCTTCCTGCCGCTGTTCGCCGACGGCAGCAAGCACGCGGGCTCGTCCGAGTTCAGCGCGGTCAGCACCAGCCTGTACCGCAACGGCGCCAGGCTCGCCACCAACGACGACCCGTTGTTCGGTGAGCAGATGTTCCGCGTGCCCGCCGGGGACGCCGAGTACAAGCTGACGACCTCGGTCAAGCGCAGTGTCAAGGTCGCGGCCGCCTCCACGCGGATCGACGCGAGCTGGACCTTCCGCTCCAAGAGGTCGGCCGCCGAGCAGGTCAGGCTCCCGGCCTCCACGGTCCGCTTCGACGCCAAGACCGGGCTGGACAGCCGGGTCGAGGCCGACAAGAAGGTGACGTTCCCGGTCACCGTCGTGGGCTCCGCCGCGGGCGCGAACCTCAAGTCGCTGCATGTGTACGTGTCGTACGACTACGGCCAGACCTGGAAGAAGCTCGAGGTCAAGGACGGAAAGATCACCGTGAAGAACCCGGCCAAGGGCAAGGCGATCTCCTTCCACGCCAAGGTCGCCGACAAGAAGGGCAACAAGGCGACGGTCTCGATCTACAACGCCTACTACGGCAAGTAGCGCGTACTCGTGATCGGAGAAAGCCCCGCCGGAGGCACTGCTCCCGGCGGGGCTTTCGCGTGCGCCGGTCCTGAGAAACCCGGTGGCGACAGACTCGGCGGAGGACGAGCGTCCGGTCGGATTTCGTGTTTCGGTGAGGCCATGACGGCTCACACGGTCGAATACATCAGGTACCGCATCCCCGAGCAGAAGTCGGCGGAGTTCCTCGCCGCCTACACCCGCGCCGCGGCCCAACTGGCCGCCTCGCCGCACTGCATGGACTACGAACTCGCGCGCTGCGAGGAGGACTTCGAGCACTTCGTCCTGCGCATCACCTGGACGTCGACGGAGGACCACCTGGAGGGCTTCCGCAAGTCGGAGCTGTTCCCCGACTTCCTCGCCGAGATCCGCCCGTACATCACGCACATCGAGGAGATGCGCCACTACAAGCCGACGGCGATCCGTGGCGCGGGCGCCTCGGTGCCCACGCTGTACGCCTGGGCCGGCGGCGCGGAGGCGTTCTCCCGGCTGACGTCGGCCTTCTACGACAAGGTGCTCAAGGACGACCTCCTGGCCCCGCTGTTCGAGGGCCTGGACCCGCACCACGCGGAACATGTGGCGCTGTGGCTCGGCGAGGTCTTCGGCGGCCCGCCGGCCTACTCCGAGACCCAGGGCGGCCACGGCCACATGGTCGCCAAGCACATGGGCCGCGGCATCACCGAGCCCCAGCGCCGCCGCTGGGTCAACCTCATCCAGGACGCCGCCGACGAGGCGGGCCTCCCGACGGACGCGGAGTTCCGCTCGGCGTTCCTGGCGTACGTGGAGTGGGGGACCCGCCTCGCGGTGTACTTCTCGGGCCCGGACGCGGTGCCGCCGACGGAGCAGCCGGTGCCGCGGTGGAACTGGGGGGCGGCTCCGCCGTATCAGGGCTGACGGTCCGGCGGGCGGCGGGCGGCGGGCGGCGGGCGGCGGGCGGCGCCGAGTGCGTCAGCCGCCGCTGCCGTACGGCCTCGTCAGGATCTCCAGGTTGTGGCCGTTCGGGTCGTCGAAGTAGGTGCCGCGGCCTCCGTCGTTGTGGTTGATCTCGCCGGGGCGGCGATGGTACGGGTCCGCCCAGTAGGTCAGGCCGGCCTCCCGTATCCGGCCGAAGATGGTGTCGAACTCGTCCTCCGACACCAGGAACGCGTAGTGCTGCGGCGTGATCGCGCCGGGTGAGTCGAGGTAGTCCAGGGTCACACCGTTCGGGATCTCGACCGGGACGAAGGGGCCGTACTGCGGGCTCACCTCCAGGCCCAGGATGCCGGCCAGGAACGTGGCCGACTCCTTCTTGTCGCGCGCGGCGACGATGGTGTGGTTGAGCTGGACGGTCATCGGGGCTGCCTCCTCGTGGTGCACGGTTCGGACTGGCTCCTACGCCCTTCACGCTAGGCAGCGCCGCCGCACCGCACATCGGTCGCTGGGAGGGAGATGCGCTACTCCTGAGGTACTCGGCCGCAGGTTCGTGGCGTACTCCGACCGCCGAGAGGGCCCCGGAGCAGTGCGGCTCCGGGGCCCTCGGTCAGGGACGCTCAGATCAGATCGTCGCGGTGTCGATCACGAACCGGTACCGCACATCGCTGCCGAGCACCCGCTCGTAGGCGTCGTTGATCTCGTCCGCGCCGATCAGCTCGATCTCGGCGCCGATGCCGTGCTCGGCGCAGAAGTCCAGCATCTCCTGGGTCTCGCGGATGCCGCCGATGCCGGACCCGGCGAGAGTCTTGCGGCCCATGATCACCGAGAACAGGTTGAGCGCGACGGGCTCCTCGGGGGCGCCGACGTTCACGAAGGCGCCGTCCGTCTTGAGCAGGGACAGGTACTGGTCCAGGTTCAGCGGCGCCGACACCGTGGACAGGATCAGGTCGAAGCTGCCGCGCAGTTCCCGGAACGTCTGATCGTCGCTGGTGGCGTAGTAGTGGTCGGCGCCCAGCTTCAGGCCGTCGTCCTTCTTGCGCAGGGACTGCGATAGCACCGTCACCTCGGCGCCGAGCGCGTGCGCGAGCTTCACGCCCATGTGGCCGAGGCCGCCCATGCCGAGGATCGCGACCTTCTTGCCGGGGCCGGTGTTCCAGTGGCGGAGCGGGGAGTACGTGGTGACGCCGGCGCAGAGCAGCGGCGCGGCCACGTCCAGGGACAGGCCGTCGGGGATGCGCAGGACGAAGCTCTCCGCGACGACGATCTTCTGCGAGTAGCCGCCGTAGGTCGGCTCGCCGTCCTTGCCGACGCCGTTGTACGTCTGGATGTTGCCCTTGAGGCAGTACTGCTCCAGGCCGGCCAGGCAGTTCTCGCACTCACGGCAGGAGTCGACCATGCAGCCGACGCCCACGCGGTCGCCGACCCGGTACTTGGTCACACCCGGGCCGACCTCGGAGACGATGCCCGCGATCTCGTGGCCGGGGACCATCGGGAAGATCGCCTCGCCCCAGCCCTCCCGGGCCTGGTGGATGTCGGAGTGGCAGATACCGGCGAACTTGATGTCGATCAGGACGTCGAACTCGCCGACCTCACGGCGTTCGATGGTGGTGCGCTCCAGCGGCGCCTTGGCGGCGGGAGCTGCGAATGCGGCAACGGTGGTCATGCCGGGGTTCTCCTAGCGGGGGTTTCGCGCCCGGCTGCCTTCTGGTCCTGCTTTCCGTCCGGGCACGTTTTTCACCCTGCCGAAGGGCGCCGCGGCCACCCAGACCTCAGTCGTACGTACGTCGGCGGGTCCTACCACTGACGGGGACAGGCTGGTGTGCGTACGACGAGGAATACTCGAAGCATGGACGAACGGCCCGGTTCCTCGACGGGACCCGCAGCGGACACCGCCGCCGACCCGCGGGCCGGCCTGGACCGGCGCGCCGAGCTGAGCGAGTTCCTGCGCACCCGGCGGGCCCGGCTGAAGCCGGAGGACGTCGGCCTGCCCGACTACGGGCGGCACCGCAGGGTGCCCGGCCTGCGGCGCGAGGAGCTGGCGCAGCTGGCAGGTGTGTCCGTGGCGTACTACACGCGCCTGGAGCAGGGCAACGGGCGCAACGTCTCGGCGGAGGTCCTCGACGCCATCGCGCGGGCGCTGCGCCTCAGCGACGCCGAGCACGCGCACCTCACACACCTGGCGAAGCCGAAGCGGCACAAGAAGAAGCCGGTGTCCCGCACCGAGCAGGTGCGGCCGGTGCTGCGGCAGCTGCTGGACTCGTTCGACGGCGTCCCGGCGTACATCTCCGGCCGGCGCTCCGACATCCTCGCCTGGAACGGGATGGCGGCGGCCGTCTTCGGCGACTGGTCGGAGCTGCCGGCGCAGGAGCGGAACTGGGCGCGGCTGGTGTTCCTGCGGCCGGAGTACCGCGAGCTGTTCGTGGAGTGGGACCAGAAGGCGTTCGACATCGTCGCCTTCCTGCGCATGGACGCGGGCTGCCACCCGGACGATCCGCGCCTTTCCGCCCTGGTCGGCGAACTCTCCGTCAAGAGTGAGGAGTTCCGGCGGCTGTGGGCGACCCACGACGTCAAGGAGAAGAGCTACGGCGTCAAGCCCCTGCGGCATCCCCTGGTGGGGGAGCTGACCCTGAACTTCGAGTCGTTCCGCCTGACCGACGGCTCGGAACAGACCCTGATCACCTACCACCCGGAACCGGGCTCGCCGTCGGCGGAGGCGCTGCGGCTGCTGGCGAGCTGGGGGGCGGACGCCACGAGGGCGGGGACGAGCGCGTCGGCCTGACCGCGCGCGTCAGCCGGCGCGGCCCTCGACCGCGGCGGCGATGTCGTCCAGGTCCTTCGCGATGGCCTTGGCCACGGCCCGGGAGCCGAGGCTGCCGAGGAGCTTCGCGAGTACTCCCGCGACACCACCGGACGTCACGCCGGTGAACGTCATCCGGACCGTCGTCGCCGACGGTCCCTCCGCCCGCAGGGCCCATTCCGAGACGTAGTGCGTGCCGTGCGACTCGGCCTCCACCACATACCGCTCGGGCGGCTCGCAGAGGGTCACCCACATCTCCTCGGTGGCCTCCTTGCCGAACATCCGCCGCGTCTCCCGCCATCGCGTGCCCACGCCGAACGCGCCCTCCGTGAGGACCTCGACGCCCGACACACCACCGAGCACGTGCACCATGCCCCTCAGATCGGTCAGGGACTCCCACACACTTCCCTGACCTGCGGCGATACGACGCTCCACGACGACGCTGGTTCTGGCCATGCCCCCATGAAAGCAGCAGGGTCCGACAACCGCGCGGGCTCGGCGCGGACGGCACCGGGCGGGGCGGAGGGGGCGTCCGGGGCGCGAGATGTGCGTGCGGCTCCGTACGCTCGTGGGAGAGGGTTTCCTCGAACCGTGCCTGAACGGTCTCGGAGGTGACAGCGATGCGTGCCTCGCTGATCCAGCTGTCCGTGGACGCGTCCGAATCCGCCGACGAGCGGCGCCGCAGGGCGGCCTCGCTGGTCCGTGGCCGCAAGGGCGACGACCTGGTGGTCCTTCCCGAGCTGTGGACGGCCGGCGCATGGGCCTACGACCGCTGGGGAGCGGACTGCGAGGCGGTCGACGGCCCTACTGCCGAGGCCATGTCCGCCGCCGCCCGCGAGGCCGGCGCATGGCTCCACGCCGGCTCGATCGTCGAGCGGGACCCGGACGGGACGCTCTACAACACCGCTCTCCTCTTCGACCCGGCCGGCGAGCTGCGCGGCCACTACCGCAAGATCCACCGCTATGGCTTCGACACCGGCGAGGCGACCATGATGGGCGGCGGCGAGGACGTCGTCACCGTGCCCACCGACCTCGGTGTGGTCGGCCTCGCCATCTGCTACGACCTCCGCTTCCCCGAACTCTTCAGGGCCCTGCTCGACGCCGGCGCGGAGCTGATCGTGGTGCCCGCCGCATGGCCCGCGGCCCGCCTCGAACACTGGCAGCTCCTCACCCGCACGAGGGCTCTGGAGGAGCAGGTGTTCCTCCTCGCCTGCTGCGCGACGGGCAAGCACGGCGGCATGCGGCAGGGCGGGCACAGCGCGATCGTCGACCCCTGGGGCACCGTCCTGGCCGAGGCGCGCACCGCGGAGCAGGAGGAGACGGTGACGGCGGACCTCGACATGACCGAGGTCGCCCGCATCCGCACGGAACTACCCGTACTGCGCGACCGGGTCCTCGACCGGGCTCGCTCGTAGGGATTCCGAGACGTCAGGAAAATTGGTGGGAATTTTTTTCGGCGGCGATGTCGAGAACCCGCGCCCGGCTCCGTCCCAGAGGTGAACGCGACCACAATGGGTCGCACCCGCACCGAGGAGAAGGACGATGGCCAAGTACCTGCTGCTGAAGCACTACCGCGGAGCTCCGGCATCGGTCAACGACGCGCCCATGGACCAGTGGACGCCGGAGGAGATCTCGGCCCACGTGCAGTACATGAACGACTTCGCGGCCCGGCTGGAGAAGACCGGCGAGTTCGTCGACAGTCAGGCACTCGCCCCCGAAGGGTCGTGGGTCAGGTACGACGGCGAGGGGCGCCCGCCGGTCACGGACGGCCCGTTCGCCGAGACCAAGGACCTCATCGCCGGCTGGATGGTGATCGACGTCGACAGCCACGAGCGTGCCGTCGAGCTCGCCGGGGAACTGTCGGCGGCCCCCGGTGCGGGCGGCAGGCCGATCCACGAGTGGCTGGAAGTACGCCCGTTCCTGGGCGCCCACCCCAGCAGCACGGAGTGCACCTTCAAGTGACGCAGATGGACGAGGCCCTGCTCAGGAGTCTCACGCCGAGCGTGCTCGGCATCCTCGTCCGCCGCGGAGCCGACTTCGCGGCGGCCGAGGACGCCGTGCAGGACGCGCTCGTCGAGGCGATCCGCGTGTGGCCGGCCCAGGCGCCGCGGGATGCGAAGGGCTGGCTGGTCACCGTGGCCTGGCGCAAGTTCCTCGACGCGAGCCGGGCGGACACCGCCCGGCGCCGGCGCGAGGACCTCGTCGACGAGGAACCGGCACCCGGGCCCGTGACCGGGGTGGACGACACACTGCGGGTCTACTTCCTGTGCGCCCACCCCTCCCTGACCCCGTCGTCCGCGGTCGCGCTCACGCTGCGCGCGGTCGGCGGGCTGACCACACGCCAGATCGCCCAGGCCTACCTGGTGCCCGAGGCGACCATGGCGCAGCGCATCAGCCGGGCCAAGCGCACCGTCTCCGACGTACGGTTCGACCAGCCCGGCGACGTCGCCACTGTGCTGCGCGTGCTCTACCTGGTCTTCAACGAGGGCTACTCCGGCGACATCGACCTCGCCGCCGAGGCCATCCGCCTCACCCGGCAGCTCGCGGCCGCCATCGACCACCCCGAGGTGGCGGGCCTGCTCGCCCTCATGCTGCTCCACCACGCCCGACGTGCGGGCCGGACCGCGCCCGACGGCAGCCTCGTACCCCTCGCGGAACAGGATCGCGGCCGATGGGACCGCACCCTGATCGCCGAGGGCATCGACATCCTCCAGGCCGCCCTGGCCCGCGACCGGCTGGGCGAGTTCCAGGCCCAGGCCGCCGTCGCGGCGCTGCACGCGGACGCGCCGACCGCCACGGAGACCGACTGGGTGCAGATCGTGGAGTGGTACGACGAGCTGCTGCGCCTGACCGACAGTCCCGTGGTCCGCCTCAACCGGGCGGTCGCCGTGGGCGAGGCGGACGGCCCGCGCGCCGGCCTCGCCGCACTGGCGCCACTGGACGCGTCGCTGCCCCGGCACACCGCGGCCGCGGCCTACCTCCACGAACGCGACGGCGACCTGCCGACGGCGGCCCGCCTCTACGTCGAGGCCGCGCGGAAGGCCGCCAACCTGGCCGAACGCGACTATCTGACGCGGCAGGCGGCGCGGCTCAACACGCGCCTGGGTGGGGGTGGCCGGTAGGGGTGGCGACCGGTGGTCCTGAGGGTCCGCGATGGCGCAAGAAATCGAACACATGATTGAATCGAGGTATGCGATCGTTCCCCGACGACCTCGTCCAGGCACAGCAGGAGTGGAGCGCCACGTACCACCGGCTTGCCGACGGGCCGGGCCGAACAACCGAGCTGCGCCGCCGCCTGTACCGGCTCTCGACCGAGGTGCTCTTCCATCCCTACTGGCGGGAAGGCGGCCGTACACCGGCGGCATGGGCGGAACTGCGGAACCTGGGGCGGGGAGGAAGGAGCCTGCGGTGACCGGCTGCATCCCGCACGAGGACGCTGCGGGCCATGGCCGAGCTACCACCTGACGCACGACGGCTGCGGGCGATCCTCGCGTACCTCGACGAACAGATCGCCGGTCACGAGACCGTCGGCATCTACCTGCGCCTTCAGCGTGAAGCCGTCCGGGCGGAGCTGACGCGCGTCGAGAGCCGTCAGGTCGCCGGGCCGCCGGAGCCGCCCTCCGAGCTGCCGAAGTCCTCCGGGCCGCCGGAGTCGTCCCGGTCGTCGAGGTCCGCCCGGCCTCTGCAGTCCCCTCGGCCACGGCAGGCGCCCGCTGCCCTCTCGCCGTTCGCCCCCTCCCGGGAGATGCGGCAGTCGACGGGCTTCGTCGTCCAGCAGAAGCGCACGCCGAACGGTCCCGAGCCCGCCGTGATCCACACCGGCGACTGCACGATGATCGAGGGCACGCCGCACCGGATCGGCGACCACGACGCCCGCGCGGCCCTCACCGACCCCAACATCGAACCGTGCGCCTTCTGCCGCCCGGACAGCGAGCTGGGGATCTTGGACTAGGCGCCACTCGCGACTACTGGATGTTGGGCGATTTCGGCCGCTTGCAACCGGTACTCAGGTACAGGTTTACCGTCGGAAGTGACGGAAGCGTCCCCGGAAAGGGGACGGACGACGGCGCTCGATGGCGCGTGACGAGGCGGGATGACGCGTGATGAGGCGGGATGACGCGTGACGAGGCGGGATGACGCGTGATGACGGGAGTGGCTTCGATGACCGGACCGGAGTGGGTACCCCCGGCGTGCACCTTGCCGACCAAGGAGCAGCCGTTGCGGCTGGCCGAGTGGGACGCCCTGTTCGCCACGCGGACGGCGGCGCCGTACCGGCCGGACGCGCTGCGGGTCCGCCTCGAACTCCCGTCGGGCGCGGGCAGCGAGGAGCGAGCCCGTGACTTGGCGGCTCGCGAGAACGACTGCTGCTCTTTCTTCGACTGCACGGTGACCGGCACCCCGGAGAGGGTCGTACTGGACATCGCGGTGAGTGAGGAGCACGAGGCGGTGCTGAGCGCCCTCGCCGCACGGGCGGATCGAGCGGCGGCGCCGGGAAGAGCCCGATGAACGACGTGGTCGTGGCGAGTGGCGGGGCCCTGCGCAGTGGTCAGGTGGCCCATGAGGCCGGGGTGAACATCCAGAACCTGCGCTACTACGAGCGTCGCGGCCTGCTGCCCGAACCGGATCGCAGCCCGGGTGGTCACCGCCTGTACGGGGGTGAGGCCGTGACCACGCTGCGGATCATCAAGGCCGCTCAGCGCCTGGGCTTCACGCTGGAGGAGGTGGCCGAACTGCTGGAGGCGGGCCGCCACCGGCACGGCCGTCCCGTCCCCGGTCTCCAGGAGCGTGCGGCGGCGAAGCTCGCCGAGGTCGACGCAAGGATCGCGGACCTCACGACGATCCGCACCGCACTGGTCACCGCCGTGGCAGCCGGGTGCGACGACCTGACGGAGTGCGCCACGAGCGCCCGCTGCCCCATCCCCTTCACCGACCTCGCCGAGGAGAACCGCCATGCCGGTCCTGTCGCCGCCACCTCACCGGACAAGGCGCCGCCCCTGGTCGCCACCGCTACCGCCGACGGCGTTTCGCTCGCGGGACCGCGTTGTGGGCGATCTAGTCTCGGCCCGTGGGACAACCTGAGCAACGCGCCGAGGGCGCGGGACCGTTCACCACTCGGCTGACCTGGCATGTTCCGGGCGGCGGCACGGCCGTGTGGGAGTCGCGGCTCGCCCGCCGGCGGGGAGTCATCGCCGTACGTCCTGCCGGTGCACCCACCAGCCGGCACACCAGGGCCGACGAGGCCGGGCTCGGCCGCCTGCGTCGGCTCAACGCCACGGCCGCGACGGCCTTCATCATCGGCGGTGCCCTGTTCGCGGCAGGTGCCGCCGTCGCCCAGATCGGCTCCGGCGACGCCACCACCTGCGCCTCGATCTACTTCGCCGGCGGACTGTCCTTCAACACCGGCGGCTACGTCTCACTGCTCCAGGTCGTCAACGCCCCGCGCCATGTGCCCGGCGGCGAAGGCCGGCTCGTCACCCGGCCCTGGCGCTGGTGGAGTTACGAGCCGACGCGGGTGGACTGGCTCAGCGCGGTCGTCCTCTTCGCCGGCACCCTGGTGTTCGGCGTCAACCTGCTGGACTCCTTCCTCCAAGGGCTGAGCGTCCAGCAGATCAACCGGCTGATCTGGACCCCCGACGTGATCGGCTGCGTGCTCTTCCTGATCTCCGGGCATCTGGCGTTCGTCGAGATCTGCCACGGCCGGTTCTGCTTCCGCCGCCGCAGCCTCGGCTGGTGGATCGTCGCCGTGAACCAACTGGGCTCGGTCCTCTTCATGGTCTCGGCGATCGCGGCCTTCACCCGCCCCACGACCGGCAGCCTGATCAACGCGGACATCGCCAACTGGACCACCTTCCTGGGCGCCGCGTGCTTCTCCGCGGGCGGCGTCCTACAGCACCTCGAACGCCCCTGACGCGCAGCACCTCGAACGCCCCTGACGTGGCGCATCGACGAGGCTTCTGGAGGCCGCCGTCCCCCGCCCTTCAGTCGCCCGAGTGCCCCCAGAAGTGAATCTCCCGGGGATCGCCCTCGTCGTCGTGCAGCACCGCGCACCGTCCGATCCACCGTGACCGCGGAAAGACGTCGAAGTCCTTGACGTGCGCACGCGTCAGCTTGTCCGTACCGAGCAGCTCCCGTGCCTCCTCGGCCGTGACGGGCTCGACGGTGTTGTAGTCCGGTATGTCGTCAGGCCCTACGACACGGAAGATGTCCAGGATCGAGTGCGTGCCCGCCTCCTGAACCAACTCGTCCGCCCACAGCTCCTCCAACGACCCCGGCCGGGGCTCCCGCTCCTCCTCCGGCCGCCAGTCGCCACCGTTGACCCAGTAGTAGTCCCCTGCCTCGAACACCTCACGCCGCAACTGCTGAAGCGCGGCGTCGAGATCCTCCTGGTACGGCACGTAGTAGTCCCACCCCGAAGCCCCCACCGGCCCTCATCCCCTTCCGCGTCCACGTTCCCCCGGGACGCCGGAAGCTAGCAGCCGCCGCTGACAACCAGGTCGTGAGCGGGGAGACCTCAGCTGCCCAAGGACGCGGCGACCTGCTGGGCGGCCTGGGGTGGGGTCAGGTGGGTGGTGTCGATGACCTCGGCCTCCTTGTGGAGCCAGGTGCGGGCGGCCTCGGCGTAGGGCTCGAGGTAGGCGAGACGGAACGCGGAGGGGCCCATGACCGTGTCCCCCTCGATGCGCCCGCGGAGGGTGTCCTGATCGGCGTGCAGGACGAAGTGGCGTACCGGGATCGCGTGTTGGGCGAGGCCCGCGCTGATCTCGCGCCAGTACTTCTCGACCAGGACCGTCATGGGCATCACCAGGGTGCCGCCGGCGTAGTCGAGGACGCGTCGGGCGGTCTCGACGACGAGGGGCCGCCATGGCGGCCAGTGCTGGAAGTTGTCCGTCTCGGGCAGCCCGGGGGTGATGTCTATGAGTGTCTCGCCGACCTTCTCGGCGTCGAACACCCGTGAATCCGGGATCAGTTGCTGCACGAGCGCGCTGGTCGTGGTCTTGCCCGCACCGTGGGTGCCGTTCAGCCATACGATCATGGGTCCCGATGCTAGGGCGAGCCGAGGGGCGAGGGGCGGCTGCGGCAGGAGATCGGGTGGGGCGGAGATCCGGGAGGCTTCGGCGGGCGCCGGGGTTGGGCGCTGGCCCTGAAAATCGAACACGTGCTTGAATTTGAGCCATGCAAATGTTCCCCGACGACCTCGCCGAGCCGTGTCGGCGCCCTCGATGACGCGCTGGCATGCGGGGGCGTACGACCCGGATGATCCTGAAGGCATGGCCGGACCGATACGCGTGACCGTGCATCCGCCGTCGCCCTCGGGCGGTCGGCGTGTGCGTGTGGACGGCGAGATCCTCGGGCTGGCCCACAACGTGGGCGATGTCGCGGAGTTCCTCCGCCGCGCCGGGCTGGAGATCGATCCGGCGGACGTCGCGGGTGTGCCCTGGATCGACTGGCGCGGCGTCGGGCCCGAGCGCTGGGGTCCGGAGGCGGATGGCTGACCGGGTCCGGGGGCGGGTGACTGACCCATCAAGGACCCCGGCCCCAGGCGCCGGGCCCCTGGCGCCGGGCCCCTGGCGCCGGGCCCCTGGCGCCGGGCCGCGGTCGACGTTTCGGCGTGCGCTCCATGCGAGGGAACGAGACATTGGAGCCGTGGCCTTGTGGATGACTTGGGAACTCGAAGGGGTCGGCGCCGCCTCGCAGGCCGTGGAGAACGTGGACGAGGCTGCTCGGTGGCTGGTCGGCTCGGTCGAGCGTTCAAGGCGTGCTTTCGAGGCCGAATGGCGCTGGCGGCGGCTCATGGACGCGGCGCTCCGGGTGCGCGCCCAGATGCTGGAGGAAGGGCGCGAGAGCGTGGCGGGCGGCGCGTCATGGAGCTCGACGGACGAGGGTGTGGAGGTGCTGCTCGCTGTCCGGGAGGAGCAGGGCTGAGTGCGGCGCGGTCCGCCCATGTCCGTACAGCGCGCCGGAATGAGGCTCAACAGTTTCGTGCCGCATCGGAGGGCACCCATGAAAGACCTCAAGTACGAGCAGAAGCGCTCGCTGTCCCGCCAGGAGGCCGCTGACCAGCTCACGGCCCTCGCGGACGCGCTGAGGGAAGGCGGGGAGGCCGAACTGGAACTCGGCGCCGGAACTCTGAGCCTGCGGATCCCCGACGACCTTCGCAGCGAGGTGGAGGTCGAGATCGGCGGCGGGGAGATCGAGCTGGAGATCGAGTTCAAGTGGCCGACCGCATCGAAGCGGGCGGCGTCGGCGGGGACGGAGGCGGCCGCGACGGCGAAGGCCGCGCCGCGGAAGAGCGCGTCCACCGGCGCACGCCGTAGCAGCGGCACGGGTACGGGCAGGACCAGCAGCAGGAGCACGAAGCGGTCCGCCACCAAGACAGCCTGAGCAGACGCCCGGCTGCTCCCCGGCGTGTCAGCGGCAGAGATCCACGGATTCGATTCGCGGCGCTGGTCGCGGGTGCGGCGGCGCCGGCGTTCTCCTTCTCCCGACGGCCTCGACAGCAGGTGTGGTGGGCCCTGGGCCTGACCCCGCACGCCGTGGGCGTTCCGTGGGTGCTCCTCGCCGGCCCGTACCTCTGAGCGGTGCGCAGGCATACCTCGCGAGCAGCATCCTCACCGACGATGTGGTCACCGGCCTGTCCCCGCTGCTGAGGACAGCGCCGGAGGTACGGGTCCACGGCACCGTCCGAACTCACCGGGTGCCGCGGGCCACGCACCTCGCCCCCACGCGCCCGCCCCTCGCCGCCGACGTGACAGGACGACCCATGTACGAACTCAACGCGCTGCTGCGCGAGTACGACCGAGCCCGCGCCTACACGGACCACCTCTGGAGAGACCTCACCCCTGACGAGGTGACCTGGCGTCCGCACGAGGACTCCAGCGCCATCGGCTGGCACCTCGGCCACCAGGCCCATGTCGCCCACTTCATGATCCGCAACCTCACCGCGGCCGAGCCCAGCCCCGACCCGGAACTGGACGGGCTCATGGACTCCGCGAACCCGGAGAAGTTCCGCGGCGCGCTGCCCACGGTCGAACGGCTCACCGCGTTCCGCGACACCGTCGCCGAACGCGTCCACGCCCGTATCGGCGACATCGCCGCCGGAAGGGTCGGCGCGCCCGACCAACTGACCGTCGTCGGCTCCCACCTGCTGCTCGCGCTGATCAACCACGAGTACCAGCACGACCAGTGGATCAGCGAGGTCCGCGCCGACGCCCTCGGCCACCCGCTCCCACCCGACCCCACCGCGGACCGACTCACCCGCGTCGACGGCTACCTCGTCCTCAACCCGTACGACGGCGGCGACACGGCAGGGCGCAACTGAACGGGCGTTGCCGGTGGCGGGTGCTGACATGCCCGCAACGCCTCGCGGACGAGCCGTGGCCGTACTGCGCGGCCCCCGCGGACGACTACCCGAGCCGGCACGATCTGCCCGAGGACGTCCGGGACACCTGGGAACCCCGCTTCCGGACGCCCTCGGGCGGCGGCGTCATGCGGCCGTCCGACTCCGACGGCATCGCGACGAAAGCCGGCGGCCGGCCCGCCCGGATACAGCCTGCCGACTGGCCGGACTGCGCCGGCGGACACCGCATGGGCACCTGCTGACCATCACCGGCGACATCCGGCTCGGCGACTGCGGCGGCGTCTGCTTCTTCCATTGCCGCCGGTGCCCCGGCCTTCCGTGGGACCGGCGCTTCGACTGCCACTGAGCGCGGAGACCGGTGGCCGTACGGAAGGCGGTGCGGGCGTGGAATCGGCTGGAACCCTCGAGCGTTGAGGAGGGTGGGCTTGGACGCCGGTGGTGTGCGTGCGGAGTAGCCCGAGTGACCGAGCTGACAGGTATTGGAGGGCCGTGATGGCTGCGCAGACGCAGAGGGCCGTGCTGGCGGGCGGATGTTTCTGGGGGATGGAGGAGCTGATCCGCCGGCTTCCGGGCGTGACGGCGACCCGGGTGGGTTACACCGGGGGTGACGTGCCGAACGCGACGTACCGTAACCACGGCACGCACGCGGAGGCCATCGAGATCCTCTACGACCCGTCGAAGACCGACTACCGTGCGCTCCTGGAGTTCTTCTTCCAGATCCACGACCCGAGCACGAAGAACCGCCAGGGCAACGACATCGGCCTGAGCTACCGCTCGGCGATCTACTACGTGGACGACGAGCAGAAGCGGATCGCCGAGGACACGATCGCGGACGTGGACGCCTCCGGCCTGTGGCCCGGCAAGGTCGTCACCGAGGTGGAGCCGGTCGGCCCCTTCTGGGAGGCCGAGCCCGAGCACCAGGACTACCTCCAGCGTTACCCGGACGGCTACACCTGCCACTTCCCGCGCCCGGGCTGGAAGCTGCCCGCCCGCGCGGAAGGCTGAGCGAACGCCGGGCGGCCCGGCCGGTCGGAGGAGACTCCGCGGCCGGGCCGCGCCTGCATGCGCGGCGCGCCGGTATTGCCACGTCAATGTGCGTCGCGTAGGCGAAGCAGATAGGTCGCGGTGACCGCGACAGCGCGGTCCGTGTCCCGGGAGAGCTCGATGAGGGCACGTGAGGCCGTGTCCCCCGGGATGTCCGCGAGCGACTGGGTCAGCCGTACGCGTGCGGGGGCTTCGGCGGTGCCGTGGGTGGAGTGGCCGGCCGTGCCGCCGACCTCAGGGAGAGGCTGGGCGGTGCCGGTGCCGGTGCCGGTGCCGGTGCTGGTACTGGTGTCGGTGCCGAGGCGGTTGACGAGTCCGTCGGCGATCCGGTCCGCCGTCGCCGTATCGCTCGCCAGCACGCTGAGGGCATCGGCGGCGTCGGTGTCGTTCCGGCCGTCCACGATCATGTCGATGAGCACCGGGATCGCATCGGCCACGCCGCGAGTGCCGAGGGCCAGGGCCGCATGGCCCCGCACCACGACATCGGGGTGTGCGAGGGCGTCCCGCAGGTGGGTGGTGGGTTCGTCACCGGCCAGCTCGGCGAGAGACCGGACGGCACGTTCACGCACCGCGGCCACGGGTGAGTCGAGACCCTTCGCCAGCAGTGCCGTGCCGTCGGCGCCGGATCGAGCCAGCGCCCACCGAAGGGCTCCGGCGACATTCGGCTCCGTCTCCCGGAGCACCGCCTCGACGAGGGCCTCCACCGGCACCTCGTCACCGGCGGACAGGGCCGCGCGCTGACGTGCGGCGGGGCTCTTCGAGCCGAGGGCCTGAAGGACGGCGACGGCCTGGAGCACGTCCTCCCAGCCGGCCGGTTCCGTTGCGTCGATACGGCGGAGTCGCGTGAGCAGATCGGTCTCGGCCGCGATGCGTTCGCGCGTCTGACGGATGAGGTCGTCGACGAGTGCCGAGGGCGTGAATCCGGGGTCGTCGAGCGCGCGTCCGATCTCGCGCAGCGACAGACCCAGCGACCTCAGGCTCTCGATGTGGAAGATCCGCCGGATGTCCTCACCGGAGTACTCCCGATAGCCGGAGCCGGTACGCCCCGACGGCCGCAACAGCCCGAGCGACTCGTAGTGCCGCAGCATGCGAGCACTGACCCCGGACCTTCGCGCCACCTCACCGATCAACACGTCCCACTGTCCCTCCGGGCCGGACTCACGATCAACATGTCCTACTGCCTCTCCCGTGCGGGCCCGCGATCAACACGCCCTACTGCCCCTCCCGACCGGACCCGCCAAGAGCCACGACGCGCTTCGCCTCCTCGATCGCGAACTCGAAACCGGCATCAGGGTCGCGCAGCAGCCGCTCCGTGGCGAGCGCGTGGGTGCGCACGCGCGGGTCGGGGGCCGCTGCCGCAACGCGCAGCGCCTGCTCCACGACCTCGCCGAGCGCGACCAGCGCCCGACTGAGACTCAGCTGCGTCTCCCGCTCACCTCGCCCGAGCTGCGTCGCCAGTACCGAGGCCAACCCGGACTCCTCTCCTTCCGGCACCAGTACGACCGCAGCCCGCCACGCGCTCCGCGCCACCTCGTCATCGGCGTCGGCCAGAAGCGCCTGCGTGATCGCCGGCCACCCCCGCCGGTCCCCGATCTTGGACAGCGTGTGCAGCGCCTGACTACGAGCTTGCGCCCGCTCCGAACCGACCTCGCGGAGCAGTTCGGGGAGCGTCACGGAAACCGGGTGGCGGGTGAGCGCCCAGGTCAGCATGTCGCGCACGAAGAAATCCGACTCGACCGCGCACCGCTCGACGAGCTTCCCGACAAACCCCGCCTCCGGCGCCGAGCCCACCACCAACGCCGCCCGCAACCGCACGGCCGACCGCTCGTCGTCCAGCCCCCGCAGCGCGTCTTCCGCGCCCGCACCCTGCCTCGTGGCCACAGCAACCACCTCCTGAGCAGGCAGTGAACGCCTTGTCACCGTGTCAAGGTCAAAGCCTTACGGGCGACGGCTGACGTGGCGCTCCTGTCGTCCGGCTTCGCCGGCGATCAGGAACCACTTCAATGGCACCGTGACCAATACACCGACGGCCGGCGACAGGACCGTGGCCGGGCACGTCCCACTCGACGACGTCATCAAGGAACTCGGCCGACGCAGACCGGTTTTCCACTCCGAGGCCGACCTCCAGCACAGTTTCGCCAGGCTGCTGTGGGAACTGGACCCGGACGTGCACTCCAGGCTCGAAGTACCTCAGCGGCACCAAGACAGGACCGAGTACCTGGACCTGCTGTGCTTCAGCGATACGGCCCGTACCGCGATCGAGTTCAAGTACTTCACCCGGCGATGGACGGGCACCGCAGGCACGCCGCCGGAGGACTACGCCCTCAAGGGACACGCGGCCACGGACCTCGCCCGCCTGCACTTCGTACGGGACATAGCCAGGCTGGAGCGCTTCTGCCACCGGCCGGACCAGAACGGTCTGGCCATCATGCTGACCAACGACCCGGCCCTGTGGAGCGTCCCCGGCCCGGGGCGAGGCCGGACGCGAGACCGGGAGTTCCGGATCCACGAAGGAAGGGAGCTCACCGGCACGCTGCTCTGGGCCGGAGGCACGTACAAGCGCAACACCTGCACGTTGCGAGGCACATACGGCCTCGACTGGGAGCCGTACTCCGAACTGGAGGGATCAGGCGGCGAGTTCCGCTACATCGCCGTGCACGTCAGCCCGGACCAGGACGACCTCGACGACCTCGACGACCTCGACGACCCGACCACACCCGGACAGACCTGAACACCCGAAACCCTGCACGGCCCGAGACGGAGCCCGGTGGGAGGCATGCGCCAGGGCGGTACGCATGATCGCCGCCGCCCGTGGCGCCCGACCTCGACGACCCACTCGGAAAGATCATCCTTCGGCTTGCGCGACACCGATCGGACAAGTCCCGCCCGTGCCGCCGAGCCTGCAGCCGTCGGTTCGTCTTCTGGCTGAGGCCCCGCAAGCCACTGGAGCCTGATTGGTCTGCCGCCTCCGGCGCGGGCGCTTGGTATGAGCTATGCGGATGACGGATGGAACCGCCCTTGTCTGCCGGGCTCCCTCGGAGTTGGAGCAGTGGATGTCCGATCGAGCCGAGATCAGAGCCTCGTGCGGCTGTCGCACGAGGCTCTGGCGCGCATGGCCGCCGTACGAGGTGTGCGGAACGGTGAGACGGTCCGCGGATTCGACGTCAAACCTGCCGGATCCGGTCGGCGACCTCCGGCCTCGCCGCGAACCCGGCCGCCTTGTACGTGGCGACGCCGCCGACGTTGGAGCTTGGCGTGCACACGCGCACGCTTGACGAGCCCATCTCTCGCAGTGCGGCCGCCCCAGCGACGGTGATCGCCCGGCCAAAGCCGCGGCCGCGCTGGTCCGTGTGGACGCCCATGGGCTCGACCAGTCCCGGCTTCCCCGGGCCGGCCGACCAGACCGTCACCACCGCTGCGGGGTTGCCCTGGTCGTCGTAAGCACCCAGGCAGCGGGCGTCGGCGTAGAACGGTGCCGCGGACATCTTGTGCCGGTACTCGTGCGTCGGCCTCGTGGGGTTGAACGCGGACCGCAGAACGTCGGCGAAGTCCTGTGCCTGCTCAAGGCCGATCTCCTTGAGCCTCACGCCGGGGTCCTCCACCACTTCGACGAGGTCGCGGAAGAGCGGCGTCCATGGCTCGTCGACGCCCCAGCCCTCCTTGGTCAACAGGTCATGGAGCAGCAGGCCCTGCGGCGCCTCGATGGACACCGTTCCTTCCGGCAGCACGCCGCGCTCGGGCAGCGAGAAGTCCTGGACGAGTCGCCGCGCCAAGTCCTCGTCCTGGAAAGCGTCGGAAGCGACCGTCATCCGCACGAGCGTCGGCGAATCCAGCATCCCGACGGCGAGGATCCGTCCGTTCCGGCTCCAGGTCCGGACCGCCGCGGCCGCCTCGGCCGTTCCGAACCGGTAGTTCCAGCCGATGTCCCCGGGATGCAGCTGCATCGGCGCTTCGTCGTGCTGCCACTCCCGCAGCGCCGCAATGGCCTCGCGCACTCCGTCGGCCGACGGCGTCCTCAGCACAATTGTCATAGCCGGGATACGACACCCCCGTCTCGGTGGCGGGCAACCGATTAACTGACCAGGTGCTTCAAAGTGATGGTGGCGGGAGGTCGATGGCGAGTCCGGTCCCGGCGAGGGAGCGGTCGAGGACGTCGGGGCGGTACTGGAGGCGCTTGAGCTGTGTTCCACGTGTGCCCATGGGCAACACTCGACCGCGTTCACCCCGGACGCGTAGGCGGGCAGGGTGAACAACGTCAGCCACGTGGTGCGTCGATCAGATCGCGCATCGTGTGGGAAACATGGGTGTTAATGCGGTCTCACACGAACACGACCCGTACTCCGGAGCCGGCGGCCGGGTGGATGAGACAGTCATCCGCGTAGGTGGGCAAGAAGCTCGCCTTCGGCGGGATATGCGTGTTCCTGGGGCAGCAGTCGGGTGGCGGAGTCCAGGTCTCCGCCCTTGACGAGGGCGTTGATCTCGTGGGCGAGTGGGGTCACATCGCGGATGGCGACCGTCCATTCGTCCGCGTAGCGTCGTACGGCCTCACCGGAGAGGCCGAGTTGCAGGGATCGGTAAGGCAGCGGCTGAAGGTGCAGGTCCCGCTCGGGGTCCCACTGCACACGAGCAGGCGCACGCTTCAACTCACGCTGCCAAGTGGCTCGGTCGGGGTGCACCCCGCGGGCGTAGCTCGACAGGCACGCGTGGCGCAGCGCCCACTCGAAGCCGTCACGAGCGATCTCGACAGCGAGGACGGTCTCCTGCCCGGGCTTCGCGCCCCAGCCGCAGCGGTACATCATCCACAGGAACGAGGGCTTGATCCACGTCATCCTGTCCCGCTTCCACACGGAGGGGAAACGGCCCTCGCGGGCCGCCGGCAGGCCTATCTCCGGGGAGTACGCCTGGTAGACGGTGATCGTGGACTCGGCATAGGCCGCACGGATCACGCGTTGCGGTTCTTCCATGGCGTACAGCGTGGCGCCTGCCGGATCAGGCGGACACTGATTTTCGACCGCCGTGCCTTGTGGAGAGGGCGTGGAGAGGGCTCGCGGGCGCGCGGTGCGGTTGGCGGTGCCACGGCCGGCCTCTTCGAAAACCCGGGCCCACACCGGCTACTTGTCCGCGACCTCCGGCACAGAAGCGATGCCCGTCGGGCAGGACGACCCCCGGTTCGTCTCGAACGGGGTGCTTGGCTTGGTCCCCTTCCCATCCAGCCTGCGGTACCCCGCGTGACCCCCGTACCCTTGACCTGCGGCACAGGCCAACCTCGCCGGGGTGATGGAGATGCTCGATCTTTCCTCCGCGCTGTCCGATGTTCCGCCTGTACGGGGCCGGGCGCCATGGCCCCATCACGAGTACGTCAAGGGCTGGGGCGTCTTCGGACTTCCCTTCGATTCCGGTCACGTGCTCGCCCTGCGCGTCTTTCCGGAGAACTGCTTCGGTCCCTACCGCACGCTGTGGCATCGCGACCCGAACGGCAGCTGGTCGATTCACGTCGACGGGCCACGCCTGGACACCGCGTGCCCCAGGTACTACGGCGCCGCCTGCGACCGCACAGGCCATGCCCGGATCGGGCTCACGTGGGCGGGCCCCGCCACCTTGCGGGTGACGATGGATTCGCCCTCCCTGGACTGGACCCTCACCGCCTCCGCGACCCGACTGCTCGGTCTCCTCAACGGCATCAGTGCGGCCCTGCCGCTCGCCTCCTGGCGCCCTCGACCCCTGGTGCGGGCTCGCGAGCGTCTGGCCCGTGCGCTGGGAATGGGGGACCTACAGCTGTCCGGCACGATGCCGAGCGGTCACACCGGAACGCTCATGCCGCAGCGCATGTATTTCGTCGACGACTCGCATGGCACATTCGATGGCATCGACCTCGGGCGCCCGACCCGGCTGAGGGAGAGCCCGCGCATCGGTGACGTGCCCCTGCCGGCCCGCGGCGTTCTGGCCGTCGGCCAGGCGGTATGGGAGATTCTCGACCCGGCGGAATATGAGCGCACTCGCACCGAGACCGCCGGGGACCCCACCACGCCGGGGGCGGGAAGTCCGTGACGACCAGCGAGTGGCCACCGAACGGCGAACGGCCCGGGGAATCCAAGGTGGCATCCGCCCAGCGGAGGTGATCGTCGGCCCACGGTGCGCTTGTCGGCGCCACACCGGACCTCGTCGAACACCCGGGCTACTTGCCCCTGACCTCCGGCACAGAAGCGATGCCCGTCGGGCAGGACGACCCCCAGTTCGTCTCGAACGCGGTACTCAGCTTGACTCCCGTGCCGCCCAAGCCGCAGTAACCCGCCGGGTTCTTGTCGAGGTACTGCTGGTGGTATGCCTCCGCCGGGTAGAACGGGCGGCCCTCTGACGGGAGGATTTCTGTGGTGATCTTGCCGTAGCCCGAGGCTGTCAGGACCTGTTGGTAGGCGTCGCGGGAGGACTCGGCCGTCTTGGTCTGGGCCGGGGTGTTCGGGTGGATCGCCGAGCGGTACTGGGTGCCCACGTCGTTGCCCTGGCGGAAGCCCTGCGTGGGGTTGTGGGACTCCCAGAAGGTCTTCAGGAGGCGGTCGTAGGAGATGACGGTCGGGTCGTGGACCACGCGGACGACCTCCGTGTGGCCGGTGAGGCCCGAGCAGACCTCCTCGTAGGTGGGGTTCTCGGTGTAGCCGCCCTGGTAGCCGACCAGCGTCGTCCACACACCTGCCGGGAGCTGCCAGAACTTGCGCTCCGCACCCCAGAAGCAGCCCAGCGCGAAGTCGGCTGTCTCCAGGCCCTCGGGGTAGGGGCCGAGGAGCGGGTTGCCGAGGACCGTGTGGCGATCGGGGACCGTGAAGATCGGTTCCGGGCGGCCCTGGAGCGCCTGCTCGGGGGTGGGCAGGACCGGCGTACGGCCGAAGAACATGGCGGTTCCTTCCGGTGCGGACCTCGCGTGTCTTGTGGGTGGGGGACCGAGGTGGGTGCGGTGCGTCGCGGTCCCCGTGCAGCGGCAGCCCTTGAACGTCCCCGTGCGCGGCATCCCTTCAACGTCCTCGTGCAGCGGCATCCCTTCAACGTACGGCTGAGGGATCGGATTCCGCCCCGTGCCCCGTTCAGTGCGGCAGCGTCGCCGGGCTTCCGCCGTTCGCCTCGTAGCCCGCCACCGCCAGTGCCCGGTAGACCGCGAACTCCGCGGCCGGGTCGGCGGACAGCGTCCACGGGAGGGCGCCGACATGGCCGTCCACGTGGAGCAACTGGTCCATGGCCTCCGCCCAGCGTTCGCCGCGGACCAGGAAGAAGACCAGCAGGTGGCGTACGTGCGCCAGCATCGGGTCGTCCGAGCGGGCCGCGTGCACCGCGAACAGGGCGCCGTGCATCGCCTTCGTCACGACCTCGCTCTGGTAGAAGCCGCTGACCAGGTTCACCTCGGGCAGGTGCTCGAAGACCGCGAAGAGCGGCATCGCGGCGAGGAGGGAGCCCTGGGGAGCGCGGGCCGCCGCCGCTTCCGCGAACTCGTAGGCCAGTTGGCGGGAGCCGTGCCACTTCTCGCACCAGTAGTGCAGAGCCGCCAGGTGGGCACCCATGTGGGACGGGGCGCGGTCCAGGATCTTCAGCCAGAGCTGCTCGAACTCCGGGCGGGGGTAGGCCAGTCCGCGGGCCACCGACAGCTCGATGATGTAGGGGATCGGGTCACCGGGGGCCAGCAGGGCCGCCTCGCCGCACGCCGATCTCGCCTCCTCCATGATGATCCGGAACTCGTCCGTGCCCGGGGTCGCCGTGCGCCACGCCTGCTGCACCAGGAACTCCGCGTGTACGGCCGCGCCGCCCGCGTCCTTGGGCTGCTCGGTGCGCCACACCCGCAGCCACTGGCCGCCGGGTGCCTCGCTGACGCCGCCCGGGCGCTGCTGCAGCTCCAGCGCGGCGGCGCCGGCGAATGCCTGGATGCGCTGCCAGCGCTTCTCGCCCTCCGCCTCCGTGCCGGCCAGGAGCTGTGCGGCGGCTCGGTAGTCCTGGGTGCGCTGCACCAGGTCGAGGACGTCCAGCAGGTCCTGGTCGGGGCCGGGCATGCGGATGTCCAGCTCCTCCTGCCGTACGAAGCCGTAGTTCGCCGGGTCCGCGGCGTCGGGGTGGCCCGGCGGGACCTGCTCGATCATGCCTCGCCTGCGGCGCATGAACGGCACCAGCACGAAGCCGATCATGAGTAGCGCGACCAGGACCCAGAGAATCTCCATGCCTCCAGCGTTCCAGACGCCGCCGACAAATGGCCAACGAGGTCGGGGTGCCTGTGGAGAAAGGGTTCTGCGGGGGGGGGGGCGAGTGTGGGCGTTCGTCGTCCTGTGCGGCCTCGGTGGGTGCGGGCCTGTATGCCTGCGACGGCCCGTTGCCGGGCTGTGGGGGTTCGCGTGGCGCCTGCGGTCCCGTGGGTGGGTCGGGGCCGTGCCGGGGGGTGTCCGTCCTCGGTCGGGCGGTTGCTGTGTATCGGCAGGGCGCCCCGCGTTGACGCCCGCCGCTGCGGGCGGACACCCCCGGCCCGTCCCCGTGCCGCCGTGGGCGGGTGCGGGCGCTTGGGGGTGCGCCATCGGCCGTTACTGACGCCGTCCGGCATCAGGAGCGTTCGCGGACTACGCTCGTTGCTCATGAGCGACAGGCACATCAGTCAGCACTTCGAGACCCTCGCGATCCACGCGGGCAACACCGCCGATCCCCTCACCGGCGCGGTCGTCCCGCCGATCTATCAGGTTTCGACCTATAAGCAGGACGGCGTCGGCGGCCTGCGTGGGGGCTACGAGTACAGCCGTAGCGCCAATCCGACCAGGACCGCCCTGGAGGAGAACCTCGCCGCCCTGGAGGGCGGTCGTCGCGGGCTTGCGTTCGCGTCCGGACTGGCGGCCGAGGACTGCTTGTTGCGTACGCTGCTCAGCCCGGGCGATCACGTGGTGATCCCCAATGACGCGTACGGCGGCACGTTCCGGCTGTTCGCGAAGGTGGTCGCCCGGTGGGGGGTGGAGTGGTCGGTCGCCGACACCAGCGACCCGGCCGCCGTGCGGGCCGCCATCACCCCGAAGACCAAGGTCGTCTGGGTGGAGACCCCCTCCAACCCGCTGCTCGGCATCACGGACATCGCCGCCGTCGCGCAGATCGCGCGGGACGCGGGCGCGAAGCTGGTCGTCGACAACACCTTCGCCACGCCGTACCTCCAGCAGCCGCTGTCCCTCGGCGCGGACGTGGTGGTGCACTCGCTGACCAAGTACATGGGCGGTCACTCGGACGTCGTCGGCGGTGCGCTGATCGTCGGTGACTCGGATCTGGGCGACGAACTGGCCTTCCACCAGAACGCCATGGGCGCGGTCGCCGGGCCCTTCGACTCCTGGCTGGTGCTGCGCGGCACCAAGACGCTGTCGGTGCGCATGGACCGGCACAGCGAGAACGCCACGAAGATCGCCGACATGCTGACCCGGCACGCGCGCGTGACGCGTGTCCTGTACCCGGGCCTGCCCGAGCACCCCGGTCACGAGGTCGCCGCCAAGCAGATGAAGGCGTTCGGCGGCATGGTGTCCTTCCAGGTCACGGGTGGGGAGGAGGCCGCTGTCGAGGTCTGCAACCGCGCCAAGGTGTTCACGCTCGGCGAGTCCCTGGGCGGCGTCGAGTCCCTCATCGAGCACCCGGGCCGCATGACCCACGCCTCGGTGACCGGCTCGGCCCTGGAGGTGCCCGCCGACCTGGTCCGCATCTCCGTGGGCATCGAGAACGTCGATGATCTGCTGGAGGACCTCCAGCAGGCCCTTGGCTAGAGGTCCTGCTGAAGGGGCTCTCACCAGCCCGTCAGGGGTGGAGTCGTCTCCGACGGCGGCTCCACCCAGGGCTGGGCCATCAGTGCCCACACCACGAACGCCACCGTCGCCGCGAACAGCAGCAGGTACGTCAGCCGTAGCGTGATCCTCCTGCGGCGCAGCAGGTGGCCGCCGCGTCGGACGACCTCCGTGTACAGCTCGGGCGGCACCGGTGGCGGCGTGCGCTCCATGATCTGTCGGGCGGCCGCTTCCCGTTGGGTGCGGTTCACGGTGACACCGCCTTCGCGCCCAGTACGGCCGGGGCGGGCCCGCGCGGTGGATGCAGCAGGGTCGCCGTCGCCCGGTCGCAGATCGTGTGGACGCGCTCCCTGGGCAGGCCCAGCAGCGCTGCCGTCTGCTCCTCGGCCACACCCTCGTACAGCCGCAGGACCAGGACCAGGCGTTCCTGCGGGGTGAGGCTCGCCAGCGGGCCGGCGGCGTGCGTGCGGGAGCGGCCGAGGGCGCCCAGGCTGCCGTACTGGTGCCAGGCGGCGCGCGAGAAGCGGGTGGCCAGGTACTGGCGGGTGCGGTCGTACGGGTCCTCGCCGCGCAGTCGGTCCCAGCACGCGTACGTGTGCGCGAGGGACAGCGTCAGCAGGCGCCGCGCGCGCGGGTTGTCGTCCCTCGGCTCCGCGGTGAGCAGCGTGGCGGCATGCAGCAGCCGCCCGGCCGCACCCGCGACGAAGGCCTCGAATTCCCGGTCCCGGCGGGCGTCCTGGACCGCCTTGCGTCGTCCCACCGCCCCTCCCGCCTGACCGCGCTCTGAGGAACCGGCCCCGGCCCCGCGCGCGACACGCCGGTCGCGCACGAGGAGGACCCGGTTTCATATGAGGCCAGCGACGGCCCGGGGTCAAGAGCCGGGAGCGGATCATCCGTGCACGCGTGCGTGCCGGACGGACAGCGCCGGTCCTCTTCGCCCGGTCCCGATGCGTGCCGGTCGGTCGTTCGGCTCCGTGCCGGTTGCCTCGGGTCAGGTCGCCGCGTTCGGCTCCGTGCCCGCGATTCCCTGGGCCGCCATCCGGGTGGAGAGCGCGACGTTGAAGCGGGTGAGGAGCGTGCAGAACGCCTCGCGCTCCTCGGGCGCCCAGTCCTGCGTCAGTTCGGCCATCAACTGGCGTCGCGACGAGCGCACTTCCTCCAGTCGCGACTGCCCGCGCGGAGACAGCTGGAGCACCACCGCACGTCCGTCCTCGGGGTGCGAGGTCCGCTTGACGAGCCCCGTGTCGACGAGCGGTGCCACCTGCCGGGTGACGGTCGACGAGTCGATCCCCATGCTTGCCGCGAGCGCCTTGACCCCCATGGGGCCTTCCTTGTCCAGGCGGTTGAGCAGCAGGTATGCGGCGCGGTCCATGGAGTTGCGCACCTGCCCGACACCACCGAGCCGGGTCTGTTCGGCACGGCGGGCGAACACCGCCACCTCGTGCTGCAGCGTGTCGAGGAGACCGCTGTCAGCGACGGTCGTCATGTCCATCGACATTTCAGGTGTTGTGGGCATGGCCGGGGGCTCACTTCATGAAGGGGGTGCTGGGTTGGGGGACAGGGTACGCGGCCCGGAGGCGGGGTGTACCGGCGCTGCGCAAACCCATCTCGGTGCTTGGTCACACCCGGGCTCCGCGCCTGTGAACTGCGAGACTTGTGTCATGAGCTACCGCACGGCTGACTCCTTGCCTCCCGTCACGCTCGACGACGTACGGGGCGCCCAGAAGATGCTCTCGGGCGTGGCACGGGTGACGGCGATGGAAGGCAGCAGGCACCTGTCCCAGCTGGTGGGTGCGCCGGTGCACCTGAAGTGCGAGAACCTTCAGCGGACCGGATCGTTCAAGCTGCGCGGCGCATATGTCCGGATCGCCGGGCTGCTGCCGGAGGAGCGCGCGGCGGGGGTCGTGGCGGCGAGCGCCGGCAACCACGCGCAGGGTGTCGCCCTGGCGTCGTCGCTGCTCGGCGTGCGTTCGACCGTGTTCATGCCGAAGGGCGCGCCGCTGCCGAAGATCAGCGCGACACAGGACTACGGCGCCGAGGTGCGCCTGCACGGGCAGGTGGTCGACGAGACGCTGGCGGCGGCGCAGGAGTACGCGGCCGAGACCGGCGCGGTGTTCATCCACCCCTTCGACCATCCCGACGTCATCGCAGGTCAGGGCACGGTCGGCCTGGAGATCCTCGAACAGTGCCCGGAGGCTCGCACGATCGTCGTCGGCATCGGCGGGGGTGGGCTCGCGGCGGGCATCGCGATGGCCGTGAAGTCGCTGCGGCCCGACGTGCGGATCGTGGGCGTGCAGGCGGCGGGCGCCGCGGCGTACCCGCCCTCGCTCGCGGCCGGGCACCCGGTCGCCGTCGACAACCCGGCGACGATGGCCGACGGCATCAAGGTCGGCCGGCCCGGTGACGTGCCGTTCCGGATCATCGGCGATCTGGTGGACGAGGTCCGCACGGTCTCCGAGGACGAGCTGGCCACCGCCCTGCTGCTGTGCCTGGAGCGGGCCAAGCTGGTGGTCGAGCCGGCCGGGGCGAGCCCGGTCGCGGCGCTGCTGAGCGACCCCGGCGCCTTCGAGGGCCCGGTCGTCGCGGTGCTGTCCGGCGGGAACGTCGACCCGGTGCTGCTGGAGCGCGTCCTGCGGCACGGCATGGCCGCGCAGGGCCGCTACCTGGCCGTACGTCTGCGGCTGACAGACCGGCCGGGTGCGCTCGCGACACTTCTCGGGGTGTTGTCAGTGGTGGACGCTAACGTCCTCGATGTGAGTCACGTACGGACCGACCCGCGGCTCGGGCTCACGGAGGCGGAGGTCGAGCTGCACCTGGAGACGAAGGGGCCCGTGCACTGCGTCGAGGTCGGCCAGGCCCTGCGCGAGGCGGGCTACACCGTCATCGACTGAGGCGCGAGCGGTCGCGCCGAAGGGCGAGGCGGAGGACGGAAGTCCAGGTCGCAGGCTCTTGGTCACTCATTGGGGTAAGTCCATTGAGAGACGCGATACATCGCGTTATGGTGTGTCTCGATAATCCACCGCTGAGACGAATGAAAAGTGCAAACCTAGCCTTTCCGAAGCTTCCCCGATGACGTGGAGACTCATATGCCAGGCGCCATCTATGCCGAAGGTCTGGTGAAGACCTTCGGCGACGTAAAGGCTCTGGACGGCGTGGACTTCGATGTCCCCGAGGGCACCGTCCTGGGTCTGCTCGGGCCGAACGGCGCGGGCAAGACGACGGCCGTCCGCTGTCTGACGACACTGCTGCGGCCGGACAGCGGCTCCGCGATCGTCGCGGGCATCGACGTCCTGAAGAATCCCGACGCCGTCCGCCGCTCCATCGGCCTGTCCGGCCAGTTCGCCGCGGTCGACGAATACCTCACCGGCCGCGAGAACCTCCAGATGGTCGGCCAGCTCTACCAGATGAAGGCCAAGGCGGCGAAGGCCCGCGCGGACGAGCTGCTGGAGCAGTTCGACCTCGCCGACGCCGCCGACCGGCCCACGAAGACCTACTCCGGAGGCATGCGCCGCCGACTCGACCTCGCGGCGGCCCTGGTGGTCTCACCTCCAGTGATGTTCATGGACGAGCCCACCACCGGCCTCGACCCCCGCAACCGCCAGCTGCTGTGGGAGGTCATCAAGCGACTGGTCTCCGGAGGTACGACGCTGCTGCTGACCACCCAGTACCTCGAAGAGGCCGACCACCTCGCGCACGACATCGCCGTCGTCGACCACGGCCATGTCATCGCCACGGGCACCTCCGACCAGCTCAAGGCCCGCACCGGCGGCGAGCGCGTCGAGGTCGTGGTGCACGAGCGCGACGACATACAGACCGCCTCGGAGGTGCTGCGCGGCTTCGGCAAGGGCGACACCACGGTCGAGGACCACATGCGCAAGCTCACCGTCCCCGTGACCGGTGGCGCCAAGCTGCTCGCCGAGGTCATCCGCGAGCTCGACACCCGCGGCATCGAGATCGACGACATCGGGCTGCGCCGCCCCACCCTCGACGACGTGTTCCTGTCCCTCACAGGCCACGTCGCCGAGGTCAAGAACGAGGAGAACGGCAAGCAGGACAAGGCCACGCAGGACAAGGCCAAGCAGGACAAGAAGGAGGCCGCGAAGTGAGTGCCGTCACCGCCGCCGCGAGCGGACTCGGGGCCCGGAAGGGGCTGGTCAAGTGAGCACCATGAACGACTCCCTGGTCATCGCCAGACGGAATCTGATTCGCATGACCCGGATTCCCGAGATGATCCTTTTCGGGCTGATCCAGCCGGTGATGTTCGTGATCCTGTTCACGTACGTCTTCGGCGGTTCGATGTCGATCGGCGGCAGTACCGACCCGGACGTCTACAAGAACTTCCTGATGGCCGGGATCTTCGCGCAGACCGTCACGTTCGCCACCGCCGGGGCGGGGGCCGGTATCGCCGATGACATGCACAAGGGGCTCATCGACCGGTTCCGCTCGTTGCCGATGGCGCGGGGCGCGGTGCTGACCGGCCGCACCGTCGCGGATCTTGTGCAGACGGCTCTGACCTTGCTGGTTCTCGCGATCGTGGCTCTGCTCGTCGGCTGGCGCCCCGGATACGCGGAACCGACGAACTTCGGGAAGGTCATGGCCGGCTTCGGCCTGCTGCTTCTGCTGGGATACGCCTTCACCTGGATCGGCGCCCTGATCGGCCTGTCCGTTCGCACGCCGGAGGCGGCGACGTCGGGAGGGCTGATCTGGCTCTTCCCGGTGACGTTCATCTCGAACGCGTTCGTGGACTCCAGCCAGATGACTCCCTGGCTGCGGCACATCGCCGAGTGGAATCCGTTCAGCGCGACCGTGCAGGCGTGCCGTCAGTTGTTCGGTGACCCCGGGCTCTCCCAATCCGATGCCTGGCCGATGCAGCATCCGATCTGGGCGTCGGTGATCTACTCGATCCTGATCGTCGTCATCTTCCGCACGCTCGCGGTGCGCAAATACCGCCGGGCGGACGGTTGACCGTCCATCGTCCGGCACAACGAGAAGGCCCCGTCACACAATCCCTGGACGGGGCCTTCTTGTTCGCCGACCTACGGCGGAGGTCGGCTCAGGCCGGCAGACAGGCCGGGACGTCCGCAGTGGACGAAATCACCTCGGCCTGCAGCCAGCCGGCCGTGGGATAGCCGTTGACCGCCGTGACGACGAGATAGAAGATGCCGTCGCCGACGGGGCTCTGCACGGTGCACGCGGCAGAGACGTTGGTGCCGCCGATCAGCGGAGTGATGACGTCGGCGTTGTTCTGCGGGGCGGCGAGAAGGTTGGACGTCTCGACACCGACCTGGGGGAGGGTGTCGGCTCCCGTGAGGCCCCCGCGGCCGACGGTGTGGTTGCTTCCCGTGACGTGCCCGGTGCCGGTGAGGATCTGTCCGCACGACGCGTAGGTGTTGGTGTTGTTGTTTCCCTGAATGTTGATGTAGCACGGGCCGGACTGGTCACCCGTGTTTGCGGCGTGGGCCGCGGTGGCCGTACCGACAGTGCCGACGAGAGCCAGAAGCGACGTGGCCATGGTCAGCGTGAGGCGCTTGAGCAGCATGTTTCACTCATTCCACATGATCGCACTGAGGATTGCGTCGTCATCGTGGCTTTTGGCCTGATTTGGGTCGTGGAGGCGTGACCGAGGCCTCGCCCGGTTGGCTCACAACGGCCAATGCAATGAGCCGAGTTGTCGGTGAGTATGACTTTCGGCCCGGCGGCACCCCGGCGGCATGACGAAGCCCCCGGCGCCGGGAAGCGGCGGGGGCTCGTGGAAAGGCCGGTGCTGAAGGTCCCGAGGGCGGGATCAGCCGTTGTAGGGCTCGGCCTTGAGGATCTTCACCGAGGCGATCTTGCCGTTCGGCAGCTCGTACTGGGCGTCCTCGCCGACCTTGTGGCCGATCACGCCGGAGCCCAGCGGGGACTGCGGCGAGTACGTCTCGATGTCGGAGCTCGCGTACTCGCGCGAGGCGAGCAGGAAGGTCGTCGTGTCGTCCTCGTCACCGTCGAAGGCGATCGTCACGACCATGCCGGGCGCCACCGCACCGTCCGCCGACGCCGGCGCCTCGCCGACCTGGGCGTTCTCCAGGAGCTGGGTCAGCTGGCGCACACGGAGCTCCTGCTTGCCCTGCTCCTCCTTGGCCGCGTGGTACCCGCCGTTCTCGCGCAGGTCGCCCTCCTCGCGCGCGGCCGCGATCTTGGCGGCGATCTCCGTGCGCGCAGGACCAGACAGGTACTCCAGCTCGGCCTTGAGCTGGTTGTACGCCTCCTGGGTCAGCCAGGTGACGTTCTCGCTGGTCTGGGTCACAGGTGCTCCTCGTCGGTACTGGGAATACAAAGCATCGCCCTACCCAGAAGGATGTTCCTTCACGGAAGGGCGAAACCACGAGCCTAACAATTCAAAGGCCGAAGGGGGAGGACATAAGCCATCAGAATCGCATCAACGCAGGTCAGCGCCTACGTATTACGGGCCGATCCGGTCGATGTCGATCAAGGTCGGTCGGATTCGGGCGGTTGGATCAGTCGGAGTGGCAGCCGAGCAGTTCGGCCGTCGTCCCCTGGGACGTCGTACGGAGCGTGACGACCTTGTCGATCCGGGTGGCGTCGCCGTCGAAGCGGAAGTCGGCCCGGCCCACCTCGGCACCGTTCTCCGCCTGGGAGCGCAGGGTGCAGTAGCCCGAGGCGCCGGCGTCCTTGCGGACCTCCAGATGCACCTTCACCGCGTCCGTCTGGGCGTCGAACTCGATCACCTCGGCGCTGATCTTGTTCTGGCCGACGTAGTAATAGGCGAAATAGCCGATCAGCGCGAGGAGCAATGCCCCGAGGACGCCGCCGACGACCTTGAGTGTGCGGTCGGCGCGCGCGTCCGAGGAGCGGCCGTAACGGCCCTCGGGTACTCGGGTGCTCGCCGTACTCATGATCGTCCTCTCCGCCGGGACGGGACCGATGTCCCGATAGCGGGCCTTGGAGCTGTACCGCGGAATTATCCGCCCCTCGATTCGGTCACTATAGAAGCCTCCCGCCCGCCACCCGACCACCGCCCCTCAACGACGTCCCTGCGGGACGGCCCCTACTTCATTGCCCCGGCTCACACCGGGGCGCCGACTATGAGGATTGAGTCTTGACTGACCAGCTGCGACTGATGGCCGTGCACGCCCACCCCGACGACGAGTCGAGCAAGGGCGCGGCCACCATGGCGAAGTACGTGTCCGAGGGGGTGGACGTGCTGGTCGTGACCTGCACGGGCGGGGAGCGCGGCTCCATCCTCAATCCGAAGCTTCAGGGCGACAAGTACATCGAGGAGCACATCCACGAGGTACGCAAGAAGGAGATGGACGAGGCCCGCGAGATCCTCGGGGTGAAGCAGGAGTGGCTCGGCTTCGTCGACTCCGGCCTGCCCGAGGGCGACCCGCTGCCGCCGCTGCCGGAGGGCTGCTTCGCCCTGGAGGACGTCGACAAGGCGGCCGGTGAGCTGGTGAAGCAGATCCGTTCGTTCCGTCCGCAGGTGATCACCACCTATGACGAGAACGGCGGCTACCCGCACCCCGACCACATCATGACCCACAAGATCTCGATGGTGGCCTTCGAGGGCGCCGCGGACGCCGAGAAGTACCCGGAGGCGGAGTTCGGCCCGGCGTACCAGCCGCGGAAGCTCTACTACAACCAGGGCTTCAACCGCCCCCGCACCGAGGCGCTGCACCACGCGATGCTGGACCGCGGTCTGGAGTCGCCGTACGGGGACTGGCTCAAGCGGTGGGACGAGTTCCAGCGCGCCGAGCGCACGCTCACCACGCATGTCCCGTGCGCGGACTTCTATGAGATCCGCGACAAGGCGCTGATCGCGCACGCCACGCAGATCGACCCCGACGGCGGCTGGTTCAAGGTCCCGATGGAGATCCAGAAGGAGGTCTGGCCGACCGAGGAGTACGAGCTCGCGAAGTCCCTCGTCGATACCTCCCTCCCCGAGGACGACCTGTTTGCGGGCATCCGCGACAATGCCTGACATGAGCGCAAGCGCAAGCCTGGCAATGACACAGCTCGTCACCCTCGCCAAGGAGGTGGACGAGGACAAGGTCACCCCCGGCGTCCTCGGTTTCATCGTCTTCGCGGTGATGGCACTGGCGGTCTGGGGCCTGATGAAGTCCATGAACCGCCACATGAACAGGGTCGAGTTCACGGAGGTCCCGGATCCGAAGGCGGCCGACTCCCGGGACGCGGACGCGAAGAGCTGACCCTCGGCACGCGATCCACCGCCGGCATGACTTCACGACAGCCTGTCCGTTTCGTGAAGTCATGCCGTGACGTCCGCCTGCCCCCACCTCCGAGGCACGCTGCCACGTGCCGGGGCGAACTCCGCGGTCTCGGGATCACCGGGAGTGGTCGGCCAGGGACAGCAGCAGGTGCGCGGACTCGGGCCGCAAGTGGTCCGAGTGCGCGCCGGCGGGGCCGGACCCCCGGACGAAGACCTCACCGGCATCGACGCTGACGAACTGGTGGTCGAGGCCGCGGAGCGGATAGCGCTCGTCAGGCGGCAGCATCCGGATCGATGAAACGGGCTCGGGGGCGGTCCCGATGCCCGCGTACCCGATGCCGGCCCGCCGCTCCGCCCGTAGATGCCAGAAACCGGTGGCCCGGTCGTGCTGGGAGTACGTCGCGACGACCGGTCCGCGCAGGGGCGCCTCGGCGAGTGTGGTGAAGCTCGTGGCGAAGGCGTCGCGCGGGGCCGCCATCTGCAACAGCAGCATCGAGTCCACGGTGAAGGGCCGCCCGTGCGGCTTCGGCGTGCTCCACCCCAGGGTGGCCGGTTCGTCGCCCGCCGCCCACTGCACCGCCTCGCACAGGAGGCGACAGCCGAAGGAGTGGCCGATCAGGTGGAGATACTGGCCTTCCCGGTTGGCGAGCACGGGCGGGGCCGCCGGATCGGGGCGTCGGCTGTCCAGGTAGCCGAGGAGGCTTCCGATGACACGGGCGGCGTGGCCCTGCGTACTCATGGCGTGCGCGCGGTCGCGGATACGGCGGTAGCCGCCCAGAGACGGCAGGGAACGGGACGGCCAGCGGATCAGCACGGTCCAGGGGCGCCAGGGCCGCAAGCCGGGGTACAGGGCCGGTCGCCGCTCGTGCTGGGCTGTGGTCAGGTCCAGCAGCCGCCGGGTCGTGGCGTGCGCCGAGTCGGGCGAGGTCTGCCAACCGTGGACATAGACCAGCAGGTCGGTCGCCCAGGCGGGTGGGGACAGCCGTTCGGCGAAGTGGGTGGTGAGCCGATGGGCGGGCACGGGGCGCGATCCCGTCGGAGTCTCCTCCACGAGCCAGCCGGTGGTGTCCAGGTCGATCACCGTCAGCGTCACAGTCCGCGCTCCAAGCGATTGTCCATCCCACAGTGCAGGGCGTAGGCGAGGCCCAGTGGATTGCGGTGGACGTCGGCGAAGTGCCGTGCCAGGTCGTGGGCGATCGTCCCCGCGGTCTCCTCGCCGGACAGATAGCGGGTCACGTACAGCAGCGCGTACTCGGCCGCGAAGAGCTGGGGCATCTCTATCTGCGGTCCCAGCACTCCGGCGGCACCGGCCTGGATGAGCGCCCCGCCCAGATACGCCAGTTCGGCGTCGCCCGGGATTCCGGCGTAGCAGGCGTTGAGCAGCACGAGCGGGTTGCGGCGGAGCAGGGTGCCGTCGGCGGCGCCCTGGCGGGCCAGCAGCGTGTGCGCGTCGATGTCGCGTCCGTCGCTCAACTGCACCACGAGGAGCGGAGCTTCGGTTTCCGCGCTCCGGAACCGCCCGTGGCACCAGAAGTACATGAACTGCTCGTCCAGTTTCCCCGCCACGATGTCGTCCAGCAGGTCCTGACGGGTGCGGCGTTCCACGAACGTGGTGTCCGTGCGCAGTACGGCCGCGACCTCGGCGGCCTTGGTCCGGCCCGCGGCGTCGACTCCGGTGTCGTGGTTCAGGCTCACGGACGGCGAGGCGAGGGGGAGCATGGGCTCCTGAGGGTCGGGGAGTTCGGGGTAGTACCCGCCCGTCTGCTCGATCTGGTGGCGGTGCCCGAGGAAGCGCAAGAAGAGGGCGTCCAGGTCACTGCCCGCGGTCGGGTCCCGCGGCAGGCACAGCAGCGGCCACGGCAGGAACAGCACGTCCGAGTCGAAGCGGACGCGCAGGTCCTTACGGCCGAGTACCTCGATCAGCACCTGGCGTACCCATAAGGCGCGCAGATTGAAATCGGCGAGGAGCACGTCGAACAGGAGATGGGCGCCCTGCGTGGCCAACTCGTCCAGCACCGGGCGCAGTTCCTCATCCTTGCCGGTGAGGTCGACCTGCGTGGCGTACGGGTGGTCGGGGCGCCCCGGGTCCGGCTTCCCGTCCGGCATCCACGGCCGGGCGGAGACGAACTCGGCCTGCCAGCGCCGGCGCAGGGCCAGGCCGAGCCGCTGTACCTTCTCGGGCCGCACGTCCAGGATCGCCAGGACCTCGCCGTACCGCCCGGGCGGCACCTGGGGCCCGTACACGCGGACGCGGAGCCGGTCTCCGCCGTACTGGTCGAAGGCGACGACCACGTCCGGGTGTCTCGCGGTGGGAGGGGGGAAGCGGGTGAAGTCATGGCTCGGGTTCCGGACGACGTGTGTGTCGAGGGCGCGGGGCACGCGATCACCCCACTTCCGCGTACAGGGCGACGGGGGTGGCCGGCGCGTCTCCGGCCGGCCCGTCGGTGACATGGACCGTGGTCTTGACCCGCTGGAGGACGGTGCCGGTCGCGGCGTCGTGGACGGTGACGGCGATCCGGTGCGTTCCGGACCGCTCGGGTGTGAAGAGGACCTGGCCCGCGCCGGCGTCCCCCCACTGGGGAGGCCGGAGCTCGACGCTGACCGGCTCGATCAGCGCCTGGGTGAGCGGGGTCGCCGTGGCAACGAGCTGGGGACGGGCGGCTCCCGGCTCCGACCACCGGTGCAGCGGACCCGGCTGCACCCGAAGCTCGATTTCCGCGGGAATCCCCGAGGCCGGGTTGTCGTCCATGAGGACCAGCAGAAGCCGGCAGGCATCGGGGGCGAGCTCTTCGGGGAAGGACCTGATGGGACCCATGAGCTGGGGCTGCTCCGCCATCGCCCACAGCTCGTGGAACTCGGCGGCGCGGTCCTCGACATGCGCCGACTCGGCCTTCAGCCAGGTCCCGGCCGGTTGGGACCACGGACCCCACTCGGTCTCCAGGCACAGTGCCCCGTCGAAGATGACCAGGTCACTCACCCGGGGCATCGACGGCAGCTGTGACCGCACCGCGATGCGCACTGATATGCCATGCCGAAGGTGTTTCTCGCAGAGTGCTCTGAGCTCGGGTGTGACCTCGTCCGGATGCCGCACGACGAACAGGCGCCGGATCTCCACGCCTCGTCTGCTGACGGCCTTCTCCTGGGCGGCGAGATACCGGTCCCCGGGCCCGCCGAACCAGAAGTCCCGGTCCGCCACGGTGGTGACGGCGTCGACGGTCATCCTGGCGCATTCGGTGAGGGAGATCAGCCACTCGTGGTCCTCGCCCGGCCTGTGCGCGCTCCCACTGCCGAGGCCCGCCAGCAGCTCGGCCAGGCGGGTCAGCCGCCTCCCGGCGAAGGCCTGCGCAAGGTCGCCGTCCCGTTCACGGATCCTCGTGTACGCGAGGACCAGCCGGGTCACCTCGTCGGAGCGGACCGGCGAGGGGTCGGCCGGGCGGAACAGCTCCGTCGCTGTGAGGACTTCGGCCGAGCGCTTTTCGAACTGTTCCAACCGCTTCCCGAAGTCCACCAGGTACTGCACGACCAGTGCCGCGCCGCCGATGGCGATGGACGCCGTCCACGCCCACGCCCGGCTCAGGTCCTGGGCCAGGACGACCGTGAGGAAGAACCCGCCCGTCATCGCCGACGCGGTCACCAGTATCTTGCGCGGCACGGTCGATCGGCGTCGCCGCCGGTTCCATGGCGCGGTCCGACTCCATCCTGACCCAGGTCCATTCATTGCGGTCCCCCCGCCGGACATGCGCTTCGTGCCGCACCTCGCACGCTCTGCGCCGAAAACCGGACCCTCTCACCGGGGCGAAGCCGCGACCGGTACTCCCATGACTTCCCGCGCATGCCGGTTCGGCACCATCCCCAACCGCCAAGCCTGCCAGCCGGCTTCCAGGTTCACGCCCCTTTCCAGCAACAGGCGGTACGCCTCCACGTAGTCGTCCAGCTTCGCGTCCCGCAGCGGATGGCCGGCCCGGGACAGCTGGGCCAGTTCCTCCTGGGCCACCGCCGTGCCGACCTCCACCCCGCCGGGGGCGGCGTACGGCAGCAGGGTGGAGCGCAGGAAGCGGGCCCAGTCCTCGCCGCGCCGGTCGCCGTACGACGCGAACAGGCCGATCGCGTCGTCGCACAGCGTCAGCGCCTGCTGGGTGCGGGCGTTCCCGGCGTCCACGACCGCCAGCTCCAGGCAGGTCCACGCCTCGCCGTGCGCGACGCCGATGCGCTGGAAGTCGGCGCGGGCGTCCACCAGGAGCTGACGGGCGAATCCGGAGTTGCGCAGGGAGCCCGTCTGGGCCGCCCGCTGGTCGCGGGTCACCCGTGCCGAGTGGTGCCGGGCGCACGCCAGCCCGTACACGTCGCGCATCCGCGAGAACATCGTCCGCGACCGCTCCAGCTCCCGTACCGCGAGGTCGAGGTTGCCCGTCTCCTCCAGGGACTGGCCCAGGTAGTAGAGGGACCACGCCTCGCCGCGCGCGTCCTCGTTGTCGCGGTGGCGGGCGGCCGCCCGGCGCAGGCCGTCCACCGCCGGGGACGGGTCGCCGGCGACCAGCCGGGCCCGGGACAGCTGGGTCAGCGCCCAGGCCTCGCCGCGGGCGTCGCGGGTGCGGCCGTACAGGTCCAGGGCCGCCCGCAGGTCCTCGTCCGCCCGCGGTACGTCGCCCATCCGCAGGCCCAGCTGGCCCAGCTGGAAGTGGGCCCACGCCTCGCCGTGCAGGGACTCGCCGGCCCGGTGCAGGGACAGGGACTCGGTCAGCAGGTCCAGGGACTCGGCGACATGGCCCCGGTCGCGTTCCACCGCCGCCAGCGCGTGCATCGTCCAGGCGCGGTCCGTCGACAGCTCGGGCGCCGACTGGAGGTCCAGGGCCTCGCGGAGCTTGGCGGCCGCCTCGGTGAGGTTGCCCTGGTGGTGCAGGGTGATGCCGAGGGAGCACAGGGCCCGGGCCGCGCCCGCGTCGTGCTGGGCCTCCATGTAGAGCTCGACCACCGAGGTCAGCGTCGCGCGGGCCTTGTCGAGTTCGCCGAGCTGCCGGGCCGCGATGCCGGTGCGCCACTGCACCGAGCGGACCAGCAGGCCCTTGTCCACGGCCTGCGCCAGCTCGCTGATCTCACCGAGCCGGTAGAGGTCGCCGCGCAGCAGGCAGTAGTCGCACAGGGCGCCCAGCAGGTTCAGCACCGCCGCCTGGTTGGCGTCCTCCGCGTGCCGCAGGGCCGCGGTGATGAAGCTCGACTCGTCGTCCAGCCAGCGCAGCGCGTCGTCCAGCGAGGTGAAGCCGTGCGGGCTGAAGCGGTCGGAGCGGGTCGACATGTTGCCGTCGACCAGCCGCAGCACGGAGTCGGCGAGGTCGGCGTAGTTCACGATCAGCCGCTCCTGCGCCGCCGTACGCTCCGCGGGTTCCTCCTCGTCGAGGAGGCGGGCCTGGGCGAAGGCGCGGACCAGGTCGTGGAGCCGGTGGCGGTTGCCGCGGACATGGTCGATGAGGCCCGACCTGGCCAGCTCCTCCAGATGACGCGTCGCCTCCGCCTCGTCCGTGGCGAGCAGGGCCGCCGCCGCTGCCGCGCCCAGCGAGGCCCGGCCCGCCAGCGCGAGCCGGCGCAGCAGCCGCCGGGCCGCCTCCGACTGGTCGGTGTAGCGCAGCCACAGCACCCGCTCGATCGGCTCCACCGGGCCGTACGCGCCCAGGTCCGTCGCCAGTGTGCGCGGTGAGCGCGGGCCCAGCGACGAGCCGGCGACGCGGAGCGCCAGCGGCAGGCCGCCGCACAACTGCCGGATCCGGTCGGCCGATTCGGCGTCGTAGGGGCCCGAGGCGTCCTGTGCCGCCGCGGTCAGCAGCTCCTCCGCGCCGGCCGCGTCCAGCGCCTCGACCGGGAGGTGGTGCACCCAGGCGGCGAGGTCGGGCAGGTCGAGGGGTTCGCGGGTGGTGACCAGGACCAGGCTGTCGGAGCGTTCGGGGACGAGGGTGCGGACCTGCTCGGCGTCCGGGGCGTCGTCCAGGACGACCGTGACGGGGAGGCCGGTGAGGTGCTGATGGTAGAGCTCGCCGAGCCGCTTGACCTGCTGCTCCGCCGACGAGCGCTCACGGAAGAGGAGTTGCTCGCGCGGGGCGCCCAGCCGGTTCAGCAGGTGCAGCAGCGCGTCTCGTGTCGACAGCGGCGGCTCCTCCGTGGTGTCGCCGCGCAGGTCCACCACGCACGCGCCGCGGAACTGGTCCTTCAGCTCGTGGGCCGCGCGGACCGCCAGTGCGGTACGGCCGCTGCCGGGCGGGCCGTGCAGGACGACGACCGTCGGCCTGGTCTCCGTACTCGCGCGTGCCGCCTGCACCCACTGCCCGATGCGGGCCAACTCCTGCCTGCGGCCGGCGAACGGGCCCGTCGGCTCGGGGAGTTGGGCGAACGACTGCTCCAGTACGTTGCGGCCGCGCGCGGCGGCGCTCTTGTCGGCGCCCCGCAGCCGCGGGCCCGTCTTCTTCGGGCCGGTGGACGCGCTGAGCACCCGCTGCTGGTCGAGGAAGGGGCGGATGCCGCGGACCTCCAGCGCCGTCAGCCATTGCAGGCGCAGCTGTTCCGGGCCGCCGGGCTGGCCGACGGCGCCCGCGCGCTGGTGTGCGGCGGGCAGATGCGTGCCGGCGACCTTGGCGACGGTGGCCGCGGCGCCGACGACGCCCACGGTGACGCCCGCGCCCACCGCGGTGCTCGCGCCGGTGCCGAGCGCCAGGTCGGACACGGCGGCCGCGACCGCGGCGACGCCGGCCACCATCAGGGGGGTGGCACCGCCCTCGCGTGCGAAGCGCTGCCCGAAGGTGAGCCGGCCGGCGTCCGCCTCGTCCAGTGCCCGGGTGTACGCCTCGTACTCCTCGGCGGCCGCCCCGGCCATGGCGTCGAGCGCGCCGCGCGCCCGTGACAGCAGCACCTGCCCCTCGATGCGGCCGCCCGAGCGCCGCACCTCCTCCTCGACGGCCCGAGCCAACAGCCTCTCGGCCTCAGTCCGATGGCTGTCCCGCATGTCACGTCCCCCTCCGGCAGCGATGGCGTTCTTGGTCAAGTGTGCTGCGGACGGGGCGTTGTGGGGAGAGGGCCGGGTGACGGGTACCGGATGCTGCGGTGAAGGATGCGGCGCCGGCAGCCGCGGCCAGGGGCCCGTGGCCGGGGGACCGGGGGGAAGTGACGTCGCCGTCCGGTGGACGCCTGACGCATGCCGGCGGGGGTACTGCGGCAGGATGGACCCCATGTCGAACCGACTGGCTCACGAGACGTCCCCCTACCTGCTCCAGCACGCGGACAACCCGGTCGACTGGTGGCCGTGGTCGGCCGAGGCCTTCGAGGAGGCCCGTAAGAGCGACAAACCGGTCCTGCTCAGCGTCGGTTACAGCAGCTGTCACTGGTGCCATGTCATGGCGCACGAGTCCTTCGAGGACCAGGAGACCGCCGACTACCTCAACGCCCACTTCGTCAGCGTCAAGGTCGACCGCGAGGAGCGGCCCGACGTGGACGCCGTCTACATGGAGGCCGTGCAGGCGGCCACCGGGCAGGGCGGCTGGCCCATGACGGTGTTCCTCACCCCGGACGCCGAGCCCTTCTACTTCGGCACCTACTTCCCGCCCTCGCCCCGCCAGGGCATGCCGTCCTTCCGCCAGGTCCTGGAGGGCGTGCGCGGCGCCTGGACCGACCGGCGCGACGAGGTCTCCGACGTCGCCGGGAAGATCGTGCGCGACCTCGCCGGGCGCGAGATCTCCTACGGCGGCCCCGAGGCCCCCGGCGAGCAGGAGCTCGCGGCGGCGCTGCTCGGGCTCACCCGCGAGTACGACCCGCAGCGCGGCGGATTCGGGGGCGCGCCGAAGTTCCCGCCGTCCATGGCGATCGAGTTCCTGCTGCGCCACCACGCGCGCACCGGCGCCGAGGGCGCGTTGCAGATGGCCCAGGACACCTGCGAGCGGATGGCCAGGGGCGGGATCTACGACCAGCTCGGCGGCGGGTTCGCGCGCTACTCCGTGGACCGGGACTGGGTGGTGCCGCACTTCGAGAAGATGCTGTACGACAACGCTCTGCTGTGCCGTGTCTACGCCCACCTCTGGCGTGCCACGGGCTCCGAGCTGGCCCGCCGCGTCGCCCTGGAGACCGCGGACTTCATGGTGCGCGAACTGCGCACGAACGAGGGCGGGTTCGCCTCCGCGCTCGACGCCGACAGCGACGACGGGACCGGCAGGCACGTCGAGGGCGCGTACTACGTGTGGACGCCGGAGCAGCTGCGCGAGGTCCTCGGGGACGAGGACGCCGACCTTGCCGTGCGGTACTTCGGCGTGACGGAGGAAGGCACCTTCGAGGAGGGGTCCTCCGTCCTCCAGCTCCCGCAGCAGGACGAGCTGTTCGACGCCGGGAGGATCGCCTCGATCCGTGAGCGTCTGCTGCGGCGGCGTGCGACACGCCCCGGGCCCGGCCGGGACGACAAGATCGTCGCCGCCTGGAACGGCCTCGCGATCGCCGCCCTCGCCGAGACCGGCGCCTACTTCGACCGCCCCGACCTCGTGGAGGCGGCCCTCGGCGCCGCCGACCTGCTGGTCAGGCTGCACCTCGACGAGCAGGCCCGTATCGCCCGTACCAGCAAGGACGGCCAGGTCGGCGCGAACGCGGGCGTGCTGGAGGACTACGCCGACGTCGCCGAGGGCTTCCTCGCGCTCGCGTCCGTCACCGGCGAGGGTGTCTGGCTGGAGTTCGCCGGGTTCCTGCTCGACCATGTGCTCGCCCGCTTCGTCGACGAGGAGTCCGGCGGCCTCTACGACACGGCCGCCGACGCCGAGCGGCTGATCCGCCGCCCGCAGGACCCCACCGACAACGCCGCCCCCTCCGGCTGGAGCGCGGCGGCCGGCGCGCTGCTGAGCTATGCGGCGCAGACCGGTGCCGAGCCGCACCGCACCGCCGCCGAACGGGCGTTGGGCGTGGTGAAGGCACTCGGTCCGCGCGTGCCCCGGTTCATCGGCTGGGGACTCGCGGTCGCCGAGGCCAATCTCGACGGGCCGCGGGAGGTCGCGGTGGTGGGTCCGACGACGGACGACGCCGCCACAAAGACCCTCCACCGCACGGCACTTCTCGGCACCGCGCCGGGTGCGGTCGTCGCCGTGGGGACTCCGGAGAGTGGCGAATTCCCGCTCCTCGCCGACCGCCCGCTGCGGCAGGGTCAACCTGCCGCTTACGTCTGCCGTAACTTCACCTGCGACGCCCCGACCACCGACCCCGAACAGCTGCGAACCGCTCTGACCAGGTAAAACGGTAGTGAGCAAAGGGCAGTTACGCAGCCTGTGTTCGAATTGTTCACTCTCGGGGCTCGTTGTGATGAAACGCGCTCTTCATCAAAACGGCCTGCGGGCTTCACAGATCCCTCTTAATGTCTACACAGTTCCGCGACAGGTGTGACTCGCTGTCGCGGCAGGGGGCATTGGGATCTGGGGGGATCTGTTGCTGACGTCTGTCTTCATAGCCGTCGTCTCGCTGGCCTTGTTCTGGATGGCGGCTTTCACCCTGTGGTGGCAGATGCACGCGTGGCGTACGCCCGAAGTGCTCGCCTCCACCCGGTTCAGCAGCCCGGACGGGGGCGAACACCTGTCATTCTCGCTGCTGCTACCGGCACGGCACGAACAAGCCGTGCTGGACCACACGATCCAGCGACTGCTGGAGTCCACACACACCGACTTCGAGATCATCGTCATCGTCGGACACGACGACCCGGAGACCACCGAGGTGGCCGAGAAGGCCGCCTCGCGTGATCCGCGCGTCCGCGTGGTCGTCGACACGCACGAGAAGAAGAACAAGCCGAAGGCCATGAACACGGCGCTGCCGCACTGCCGCGGCGACGTCGTCGGGGTCTTCGACGCCGAGGACCAGGTTCACCCGGAACTCCTCGCGCACGTCGACCACGCCTTCCGCACCACCGGCGCCGACGTCGTGCAGGGCGGGGTCCAGCTGATCAACTTCCACTCCAGCTGGTACAGCCTGCGCAACTGCCTGGAGTACTTCTTCTGGTTCCGCTCCCGGCTGCACCTGCACGCGCAAAAGGGGTTCATCCCGCTCGGCGGCAACACCGTCTTCGTACGGACGGCCGTGCTCAGGGAGGCCGACGGCTGGGACCCCGACTGCCTCGCCGAGGACTGCGACCTGGGTGTCCGTCTCTCCAGTGTCGGCAAGAAGGTCGTCGTCGCCTACGACTCCGACATGGTGACCAAGGAGGAGACGCCGGGCAGCCTGATGTCGCTGCTGAAGCAGCGCACCCGCTGGAACCAGGGCTTCCTCCAGGTCTACCGGAAGAAGGACTGGCGGCAACTGCCCACCTTCGGGCAGCGGTTGCTCGCCCGGTACACCCTCATGACACCGTTCATGCAGGCCTTCACCGGGCTCATCATCCCGCTCAACATCGCGATCGCGGTCTTCGCCGACGTGCCGGTGAGCGTCGCCTTCATCACCTTCCTGCCGGCCGTCACCGCGCTCGTCACGTTCGTCTTCGAGATCGTCGGACTGCACGACTTCGGCAAGCAGTACGGACTGCGCGTCCGCTTCGTGCACTACCTGAAGCTCGTCGTGGGCGGTCCCTTCTACCAGGTCCTCCTCGCCGGGGCCGCCGTCCGCGCCGTGTGGCGTGAGCAGCGCGGCCAGAACGACTGGGAGCTGACCAGCCACGTCGGTGCGCATCTCGCCGATGCCGAAGTGGCCCGAGACCTCCGAGAGGACGTCCCCGCGTGACCTCCACCCTTCCCGCGGTGACCGCTCCCGAGGTCCCCGCGCAGCGGCAGCCTGCGCCTGTGGCGCGTCCGACCGGTCGAACGACCCCACCGCTCCGGCTGCGTTCGTCCCGGCCCGACCTGATCCTGTGCGGCGTACTCCTCGTCGCGATCCTCGTCGTGCAGGGCTGGAACATCGCCGACTACCCGACCCTCAGCGACGACGAGGGCACCTATCTCGCCCAGGCCTGGGCCGTCCAGGAGGGCCGGGGCCTGGCCCACTACACCTACTGGTACGACCACCCGCCGCTCGGCTGGATCCAGCTCGCCCTGCTGACCTGGATACCGGCCGCGCTCAGCCCCGAGTCGATGACCGTCGGCACCATGCGCGCCGCGATGCTCGTGATCAGCGCCGCCGGCGCGGTCCTCGTCTATGTGATCGGGCGGCGGCTGTCGCTGCCGCGCTGGGCCGCCGGGCTCGGCATGGTCCTGTTCGGGCTCTCGCCGCTGTCCGTCGTCCTCCAGCGGGAGATCTTCCTCGACAACCTCGCGGTGATGTGGACGCTGCTGGCCTTCGCGCTCGCCGCCTCCCCGAGCCGTCATCTGTGGCACCACTTCGGAGCCGGGATCGCCGCCGCGACAGGGGTGCTGACCAAGGAGACGATGCTCTTCGTCCTCCCCGCGGTGCTCATCACCATGTGGCGGCACAGCCACCGCGACACCCGCAAGTTCGCCGTCACCGGCGCGGTCACCGCGTGTGCGCTGATCGGCCTGTCCTACCCGCTGTTCGCCCTGCTGAAGGGCGAGCTGCTGCCGGGCAGCGGGCACGTCTCGCTGTGGGACGGCATCAAGTACCAGATGACCAGACCCGGTTCGGGCTTCATCCTCGACCAGGGCTCCGGCTCCTGGGGCGTCCTGCAGTCGTGGCTCTACTACGACCGCGTCCTCATCGTCGGCGGCCTCGCGGGCGGACTGCTGCTCCTTCTCACCTGGCGCTGGTCGGTGACTGCCCGGGCGCTGGCCGGCCCGTCGTTCACGGTGGTCATCCTCGCCCTGGTGGCCATGCGCCCCAGTGGCTACCTGCCCGCGATGTACGTCATCCAGGCGCTGCCGTTCCTCGCCCTGGTCCTCGCCGGAGGCACCGCCTCCGTCGCCCACGCCGTGCTGCGGCGATGGCGCTCCGAGGCCGAGCACCGGTACCTGACCGGCGGACGGTACGCCCTCGCGGCCGTACTCGCGATCTCCGCCGGCGCCTATGTCGTCCCGCGCTGGTACGACGGTGACCGCACCGCGGTCACCGCCGACGCCAACGCGCCCTACCGGGCCGCCTCGAAGTGGCTGTCCACGGAGGTGCCGGACCCCGGGGACACCCGCGTCCTCGTCGACGACGCGCTCTGGCTGGACCTGGTGCACGCCGGGTACGAGCCCGGACTCGGCGTCATCTGGTTCTACAAGGCCGACCTCGACCCGGCCGTCACGAAGACGATGCCGCGCGGCTGGAAGGACCTCGACTACGTCGTCGCCTCCCCGACGGTCCGGCGCGACGCGGTCGACCTGCCCAACGTCAAGGCGGCCATCGAGCACTCGAAGCCGGTCGCCGTGTTCGGCCGCGGCGAGGACCGCATCGAGATCCGCCAGATCCAGACCGCCTCCGGAGGCGTCCGATGACCCAGGAATTCACCGCCCCCGGACAGCTCGGCGAGCCGTCCGTCGAAGCCGTCGAGGTGCCCGAGCCGGGCGCCGTCACCATCGTCGTGCCGACCTTCAACGAGTCGGCGAACGTACGGCAGTTGCTGCATCAGATCACCGAGTCGGTGCCGTCCCGGCTGCCCTGCGAGGTGGTCTTCGTCGACGACTCCACCGACGACACCCCGCAGGTCATCGAAGAGGCCGCGCAGGACTGCCCGTTCCCGGTCACCGTCATCCACCGCGACGAACCCGTCGGCGGGCTCGGCGGCGCGGTCGTCGAGGGGATGAAGGCGGCCGGCTCGGACTGGATCGTCGTCATGGACGGCGACTGCCAGCACCCGCCGTCCCTCGTCCCGGAGCTCGTCGCCACCGGCGAACGCGCGAACGCCGGGCTCGTCGTCGCCTCCCGGTACATCAAGGGCGGCAGCCGGGCCGGGCTCGCGGGCAGCTACCGCGTGGCCGTGTCGCGAATGGCGACCTGGCTGACGAAGTCCCTCTTCCCGCGCCGGCTGCACGGCATCAGCGACCCGATGAGCGGCTTCTTCGCGATCCGCCGCAGCGACATCGCCGCGGAGGCGCTCAAACCGCTCGGCTACAAGATCCTGCTGGAGCTGGCCGTCCGCAGCCGCCCGCGCGCGGTGACCGAGGTGCCGTTCGTCTTCCAGGAGCGGTTCGCGGGGGAGTCCAAGTCCACGGCGGCGGAGGGCCGGCGCTTCCTGCGGCACCTCGCCGGGCTGCGTACGGCCGACCCGCTGTCCCGGATGGTGGTGTTCGGGCTCATCGGGCTCACCGGGTTCGTGCCGAACCTGGCCGCGCTGTGGGCGATGACGCACATGGGGCTGCACTACCTGCCCGCGGAGATCGTCGCCAACCAGTTCGGCGTGGCCTGGAACTTCCTGCTCATCGAGAAGCTGCTGTTCCGCGACCGGCGGCAGCACCGGCACTGGGCCGACCGCACCGCCCGGTTCGCGCTGCTCGCCAACGCCGACCTGGTGCTGCGCATCCCGCTGATCGCGCTGCTGGTGGGCCAGTTCGGTCTTGCCGTGCTGCCGGCGACCGCGCTGGCCCTGGTCATCACGTTCGTCCTGCGCTTCGTCGGTACCGAAGCGCTGGTCTATCTGCCGCGCCGCCGTATCGGTCGGCAGCGCGGTAGCCGCACCGCATAGGAGAGCCGCATGGACAAGCGCCTCGTCAGCAGACACCGAAGAAGGACCGCACTGGTCGGGGTGGGCGCCCTGACCGCCGGTCTGCTCCTCACCTCGCCCCAGTCCGCCTCCGCCGCCAACCTCATCAAGAACCCCGGCTTCGAGACCGCCGGCAGCGACGACATGCCCTACTGCTGGAAGAAGTCCGGCTGGGGCGACAACGACTTCACCTTCGAGACCGTGGCCGACGCCCACTCGGGCTCCAAGGCCATGAAGGTCACGCTCACCCGCCGGGTCGAGGGCGACCGCAAGGCGCTCATCACCGAGTCCGCCGAGTGCGCGCCGGTCGTCACGCCGGGCAAGCAGTACGACCTGGGGCTCTGGTACAAGTCGACCACCCCCGACACCTCGGTCACCCTGTTCCGGCACGACGCGACGGCGGGCTGGCAGTACTGGACCGACCTCAAGACGCTGGAGATGGCGGCCGGCTGGGCCGAGGCGACCGTACGCACCCCCGAGGTGCCGGCCGGCACCGACCGGATCGCCTGGGGCGTCTCCGTCTACGGCACCGGCTCGGTCACCACCGACGACTACACGATGGACCAGGTCGCCGACCCCGTCCCGGACCCGGTGTGCACGGGCACGGCCGAGGAGTGCGCGAACGGCCGCTGGGACGTGCTGCCCACGCAGAACCCGGTCCGCTCCATGCACTCCGTCGTCCTCAACAACGGCAAGGTGCTGCTGATCGCGGGCTCCGGCAACAGCGAGCAGATGTTCGAGGCGGGCACGTTCACCAGCGCGGTCTACGACCCCGAGAACGGCACGTACAAGCAGATCCCCACGCCGAAGGACATGTTCTGCGCCGGGCATGTGCAGTTGCAGGACGGCCGGGTGCTCGTGATGAGCGGCAACAAGGGCTATCCGTCGGCCGACGGCACGATCGGCTACCAGGGGTACAAGGACTCGTACATCTTCGACCCGGTCACCGAGGCCTACAGCAGGACCAATGACATGAACGACGGCCACTGGTATCCGTCGGCCACCGTGCTCGGCAACGGCGATGTGATCTCCTTCGGCGGTCTGAAGGAGGACTCGACCGGTTCGGTGACCGCCGAGCTGTGGTCGGACGCCGAGCAGAAGTGGCTGGAGCTCTGGAAGGTCAACCAGACCTGGTCGTACTGGGGCCTGTATCCGTCGATGATCCTCATGCAGGACGGCCGCCTCTTCTACTCCGGCAGCCATGTCTTCGGCAACAACATCCCCGGCACGGGCTCGGCGATCTACGACTACGGCGCCAACACCGTCACCCAGATCCCCGGCCTCCGGAACAAGGACCAGCGCGACCAGTCCGCGAGCGTGCTGCTGCCGCCCGCCCAGGACCAGAAGGTCCTCACCATCGGCGGCGGCAACATCGACTCCAACCCGGACGCGAACCGCCTCACCGACGTCATCGACCTCAAGCAGCCCAACCCGTCCTACGTCGCGGGACCGCCGCTGCCGCAGGGCACCGTCGACCTCGGCAACGGCAAGGTCCCGCAGACCGGCAACCAGGGCAAGATGTACGTCTCCGCCGTGCTCCTGCCCGACGGCAAGGTCCTGGAGACGGGCGGCGCGCTGCACAACCGGGCCGACCCGGTGTACGAGTCGTCGATCTACGACCCGGCGACCGGCACCTTCGACCCGGTGGCCGCGGACCCGGAGGAGCGCGGCTACCACTCCTCGGCGTTCCTCCTGCCCGACGGCCGGGTGATGGCGACGGGCGACAACCCGGGCAACGGCAGCTGGAACCACGACGTGTCCATCTACACCCCGCCCTATCTCCTCAAGGGCCAGCGCCCGAAGATCACTTCGGTGATCGACACCGAGTGGACGTACGGCGACACCCAGCGCATCACCGTCGACCGCCCGATCGCCAAGGCCGAGCTGATCCGCCCGGCGGCCGTGACCCACTCCTCGGATCCCAACCAGCGGTTCGTGGATCTGCCCCTGTCCGTCGACGGCGACAACGTCGACCTGAACGTGACGAGCAACCCCAACCTGGCCCCGCCCGGCTGGTACATGCTCTTCGCGGTCGATGCCAACGGGGTGCCGTCGGTGGCCAAGTGGGTCCATCTGCAGGGTCCTTCGGCGCTGAGCGCCACGGACTCATCCGCGCACGTCCATGACTTCGCCGACAACCTCAAGGGCAAGGTCACGGGCCCCGGCAAGAAGCGCACCTCGCAGAAGGTCGGCCCGACCGTCTCCGGCTGCGACCGCCACTACGGCTCCGTCAACGTCTGTGTCCCGACGGACTTCCCGCCGACCGTGAAGGCGACGACGAAGTCCCGCTGCGACTGGCTGAAGAAGAACGACTACGGCCGTCTGAAGGTCAACGGCAAGGACGACCCGCTGCGCCTTGACCCGGACAAGGACGGAGTCGCCTGCGGGAAGGGTGATGTGACCGGGCGTCAGCTCGGGTAGTCGGCGAGGGCGCGCTCCACGATGGCCACCAGCTGCTCGTGGTGCGCGCCCTTCCAGTACGCCCGCTTGCACTGGGTGCACTGCGCGAACACGTCGTACGACCGCTGAGTCCCGCCCTGCAGCTGCTCGGCGACCTCCTCCTTGGTCACCTCCTTGAGCAGCCCGTTGCACGCGGTGCAGCGGGTCCAGGGGCGCAGCTCGGGCCGGAACCGGTCGAGGATGTCGTGCAGTTGCTCCTCGGGCCGCGTGCTGTACACATACGCGCCGGCCCACAGCTCACGGCGCCGCAGCAGCCCCCGGTCACGGCTCAGCATGACCCGCTTCTCGGCGGCCGACAGCGAGGCGAGCGCGGGGTCGCCGATGTCGGTCGACTCGTAGGCGGTGTCCACGCCGAGCAGACGCAACCGCCGGGCGAGGGTGCCGAGGTGGACGTCGAGCAGGAAGCGCAGGGGAGCGCCGGGGACCCGCTGGGGGCGTGCCACGGGCCGTACCGAGACGGACCCGCCGGACGCGGGGACGTACGACACCGGCATCTCGCGGCCGTCCACGACGACGGCACCGACCTCGGTGAGCGGGACGCCGAGGGACTCCACGACATGGCCGAGGGTCGAGACGCCGTCGGTGGTGATCCGGGCGGCACCTTCCTGGCGCCGGCCGTTGGGCAGGAACACCCGCAGCTCGGGGGCGAACTCGACATGGATCTCGGGACCGTTCACCCGGCCAGGATGACACGGGCCGGGGCGGGTGCCTCAGCTCTTTTTCGCGGGGAGGCCGTGCTCGATGACGTCCAGGGCCCGGTCCACCAGATCGCGGAGCTCGTCCTGGCAGTCGTTCTCCGCCCAGGTGATGTTGGCCTCCATCAGGCCGCCGACCAGGGACATCGCGTAGACCCGCACTTCGAGTGAGTCCGCGTCCAGACCGTGGCGCTCGGCGATGGCGCCCCGCAGCAGGAGTCCGGTGGCCGACATGCTCTCGATCATCCGGGCGCGGACGGCGGGGATCTGGACCGCCAGGTGCGCCCGGATCCGGACCGCCTCGGGATCCACGGCGAGCAGCTCGTCCATGGACCGGTGGAGCACGTACCGCACCGAGTCCAGCCAGGACTCCGACGCGGGCCGGGCACGCAACTCCTCCAGCATCAGAGGGTCGTACTCGTCCGTGAGGACGATGTCCTCCTTGGTCGGGAAGTAGCGGAAGACGGTGGACGGCGACACCTCGGCGCGCTCGGCGATCTGCTCGATCGTGGTGGCGTCGTAGCCCTGTTCCTTGATCAGTGCGTACGTCGCGTCGCGGATCGCCGTCCGGGTCTTGATCTTCTTCCGCTCACGAAGCCCCAGCTGGGGAGGGTCGGTCGGGGGAGAGGACTGTGCGGGGGTCATGGGTGTCATTGTCGGGCATCGGCCCCCTCGGCAGCCATGTGCGGGGTCCCGGGCCGCTCCGCATCCGGTGTTCCCGGCAGGAACGCCGCCGCGAGCAGGGCGGAGACCAGGGCCGCGATCCCGCACACCAGCAGCACGATGCCCATGCCGTGGACGTACGCACTGTTCGCGGAGGCCGCGAGCTCGGCCGAGCCCGCCCGCTCGGCGACGAGGTGCGCCGCGACCACGGACTCCCCGGCGGTGTCGGCGGCGCCCGCGGGCAGCCCGGTGACGTCGAGCCGGTCCCGGAAGGCGCCGGCGAGCAGGCTGCCGAGCAGGGCGATACCGATCGCGCCGCCCACCTGACGCAGGGTCATCAGCAGCCCGGAGCCGCTGCCGGCCCGGTCCCGGGGCAGGGCGCTCAGACCGCCGTTCATGGCGGGGATGAGCGAGAGGCCGAAGCCGAGGCCGGTGATGGTGAGCCACAGTGCGACGAATCCATAGCCGGAGTCCACCGTCGTACGGCTGCCGAGGAACCCGGCGAAGGCCAGCACGACCAGGCCCGCGCTCACCGCGGCACGCGCGCCGAAGCGGGCGACGACCTTCGGGGCGAGGCGGGAGGCGACCAGGAGTCCGCCCATCATCGGCAGCAGTCGCACGCCGGTGCCCAGGGCGTCGTGGCCGAGGACGGCCTGGAGGTAGGGCGGCAGCACGAACAGCAGGCCGGTCAGGATGAACGTCACCAGGGTGGCGGCGACGGTGTTGAACAGGAAGCCGCGGTGGGCGAGCAGCTTCATGTCGAGCATGGGGCGCTCGACCCGGCGTTCGCGCACCACCAGCGCGGCGATCAGGAGCACGGCCGCCCCGAGAGTGCCCAGGACCAGCGGGTCGCCCCAGCCCCGGGTGGGTGCCTCGATGATCCCGTAGACGAAGGAGCCGAGCCCGGTCGCGGCGAGCGCCGTGGAGACGGTGTCGACCTCGGGGGAGGCGGGGTCCTTGGTCTCGGGGAGCAGGAAGAGGCAGGCGGCGATGCCGATCGCGGCCATCGGGACGTTGATCAGGAAGACCGAGCCCCACCAGAAGTGGTTCAGCAGCCAGCCGCCGATGATCGGGCCGAGCGGCAGGCCGAGCGCGGAGGCGGCGGAGGCGATGCCGACGGCCTTGGTGCGCTCCTCGGGGCCGAAGAGCGTGGGCAGCACTGACAGCGAGAGCGGGGTGACCAGGGCCGCGCCGACGCCCATCACCGCGCGTGCGGCGATCACCGCGTTCACGTCGCCGGCCAGCGCGCCGACGAGCGAACCGGCGAGGAAGACGCCGAGCCCGGTGACCAGCATCCGCCGCCGCCCGAACCGGTCGCCGAGCAGGCCCGCCGGAAGCATCAGCGCGGCGAAGACGACGACGTACGCGTCCGCCATCCATTGCTGCTGGCCGGTGGTGGCGCCGAGGTCGGCGGCCATCGTCGGCAGCGCCACATTGAGGATCGTCATGTCGAAGCCGAGCGTGAGCATGCTCGCGACCAGGGCGCCGAGCGCCCACCAGCGGCGGGTATCTGTAGTGGCAGTAACCATGAAATGAGAGTAGCTCTCAAAAGGGAGTTGCTGTCAACGTGTAGAGGGCGTGAAAAAGGGCCACGGCTCGGAAGCCGTGGCCCTCGAAGGCGCTGTGCGGTGGGCTATGCGTGCTGGTAGGCCACCAGGGAGATCCCCACGTAGTGGACGACGAACGCGGCCAGCGTGAAGGAGTGGAAGACCTCGTGGAAGCCGAACCAGCGCGGTGACGGGTTCGGCCGCTTGATGCCGTAGATCACGCCGCCCGCGCTGTAGAGCAGGCCGCCGACGATCACCAGGACCAGTACCGCGATGCCGCCGGAGCGCATGAAGTCCGGCAGGAAGAAGACCGCCGCCCAGCCCATCGCGATGTAGCAGGGGGTGTACAGCCAGCGCGGGGCGCCGACCCAGAAGACCCGGAAGACGATGCCGGCCGCGGCGGCCGCCCAGATGCCCCACAGCAGCCACTGCCCCTTGGCCCCCGGCAGCAGCAGCATCGTCAGCGGCGTGTAGGTGCCCGCGATGATCAGGAAGATGTTGGCGTGATCCAGTCGGCGCAGGACCCCGTCCATGCGCGGACTCCAGTTGCCCCGGTGGTACAGCGCGCTCACGCCGAACAGCAGGCAGGCGGTGAGGGCGAAGATCCCGCAGGCGATACGGCCGCGCGCCGAGTCCGCGAGGGCGGTGAGCACCAGGCCCGAGACGAGTGCGGCCGGGAACATGCCCAGATGCAGCCAGCCCCGGAGTCTGGGCTTGATCTCCTCCGAGAGCTGCTGGGCGTGGTGCGCGATCTGGTGCGGCAGCGAGGGCGCGCCGGAACCGCGGCCGGCGGCCGGCGTGTCCGTTGGCGCGTCGGGGACGGGCGCAGTCATGCGGGCATCGTACCTACGGAACCGTAAGTTACGCGTCAGAGCGGCCAGATGGGCGCCCTTAAGTGGCCATCGTCTCACGGGGTACCCGCAATGGACCCACCCGGGGTGAAGCGGTGGTGACCCATCGAAAACATCTGGATGAGTGGCGATGCTCACGCCGCTCACCTGTGACGCCCTCTGGACATATGGGCGGACGCGTCGGATGATCAAATGAGTGCGGTCGGCACCGGATGAGCGCGGAAGATCGGAACGCCGATCCGATCCGCGAAGCATCCGGGTCGTGGCCCCCGCGGGGCACACAAGGGCATATTCAGGACAAAATCCCTCTTTTAGGAGCAACCGTGGCGCGCGACATCGCGGCTCCCCCCGTCGTCCCCACCAACCACCGCGAGCTGGTCTCGTGGGTGAACGAGATCGCAGAACTGACGCAGCCGGACAGCGTGGTCTGGTGTGACGGATCCGAGGCCGAGTACGAGCGCCTGAGCGAGGAACTGGTCGCCAAGGGCACCTTCAAGAAGCTCGACCCGATCAAGCGCCCCAACTCCTACTACGCCGCCTCCGACCCGACCGACGTCGCGCGCGTCGAGGACCGGACCTTCATCTGCTCCGAGAAGGAGGAGGACGCCGGCCCGACGAACCACTGGATGGACCCCGCCGAGATGCGTGAGGTCTTCGCCGGCGAGAAGGGCGTCTTCCGCGGCTCGATGCGCGGCCGGACCATGTACGTGGTCCCGTTCTGCATGGGTCCGCTCGGCTCGAAGCTCTCCGCGATCGGCGTGGAGATCACCGACTCCGCCTACGTCGCCGTCTCCATGCGCACCATGACCCGCATGGGCCAGGCGGTCCTCGACGAACTCGGCGACGACGGCTTCTTCGTGAAGGCCGTGCACTCCGTCGGCGCCCCGCTGGCGGAGGGCCAGGAGGACGTCCCCTGGCCGTGCAACCAGACCAAGTACATCTCCCACTTCCCGGAGAGCCGCGAGATCTGGTCCTTCGGCTCCGGCTACGGCGGCAACGCGCTGCTCGGCAAGAAGTGCTACGCCCTGCGCATCGCCTCCGTCATGGCCCGCGACGAGGGCTGGCTCGCCGAGCACATGCTGATCCTCAAGCTGACGCCGCCGCAGGGCGAGTCGAAGTACGTCGCCGCCGCCTTCCCGAGCGCCTGCGGCAAGACCAACCTCGCCATGCTGGAGCCCACGATCTCCGGCTGGACCGTCGAGACCATCGGCGACGACATCGCCTGGATGCGCTTCGGCGAGGACGGCCGCCTCTACGCGATCAACCCCGAGGCCGGCTTCTTCGGCGTCGCGCCCGGCACCGGTGAGCACACCAACGCCAACGCGATGAAGACCCTGTGGGGCAACTCCGTCTTCACCAACGTCGCCCTCACCGACGACAACGACATCTGGTGGGAGGGCATGACGGAGGAGACCCCGGCCCACCTCACGGACTGGAAGGGCAAAGACTGGACGCCCGCCTCCGGCGTCCCGGCCGCCCACCCCAACGCCCGCTTCACCGTCCCCGCCGCGCAGTGCCCGATCATCGCGCCCGAGTGGGAGGACCCCAAGGGCGTGCCGATCTCGGCGATCCTGTTCGGCGGGCGCCGCGCCACCGCCGTACCGCTGGTGACGGAGTCCTTCGACTGGAACCACGGCGTGTTCCTCGGCGCCAACGTGGCCTCCGAGAAGACCGCCGCCGCCGAGGGCAAGGTCGGCGAGCTGCGCCGCGATCCGTTCGCGATGCTGCCCTTCTGCGGCTACAACATGGGCGACTACATGGCCCACTGGGTCGACGTGGCCAAGGACAAGGACCAGTCCAAGCTGCCGAAGATCTACTACGTCAACTGGTTCCGCAAGAACGACGAGGGCAAGTTCGTCTGGCCCGGCTTCGGCGAGAACAGCCGCGTGCTGAAGTGGATCGTCGAGCGCCTGGACGGTAAGGCCGAGGGCGTCGAGACCCCGATCGGCGTCCTGCCGGCCAAGGGCGCCCTGGACACCAAGGGTCTCGAACTGTCCGAGTCCGAACTCGACTTCCTGCTCACCGTCGACAAGGAGATCTGGCGCGAGGAGGCCGCGCTCGTCCCCGATCACCTCAACACCTTCGGCAACCACACGCCGAAGGAGCTGTGGGACGAGTACAACGCGCTGGTGCAGCGCCTGGGCTGACAACTGCCCCCAATAACGCCGCGGCCGGCTCCGATCGTGCCCTGACCAGCAGTATCGTCACGGCCGGCCGCGGTGACAGCACCACAGACCGGCGAGGTTCCGTACAACGGCGTACGGGGCTCTGGGCCTGTCGTGGTCATCCCGTCCGCCCCGATGGGAAGGCCGCGGCAGGCCCTCGCCTGTATTCGCTCGCCTGTACGGTCGCGCCGCCTTGATCGCGGTATACGCACCACTGTTACATGGTCTCCACAGGAGCGTCACTCATCGCAGTGGACGCTCAATTCAGCCTGTGGGGGGCACAGTTGAATACTGCACACCGCTCCAGACGTCTCGCGGCCACGCTGCTCGCCGCCGCACTCGCCGGGACCGGCCTGACCGTCGCCGCCGCGCCCGCGGCCCACGCGGCGGCCTCCGAGGCGGTGGCCAAGCTGCCGATCACCTCGTACTCCGCGCTCGCGGTGGACTCCGCGCACCAGCGGGTCTACATCGCCGACAGCAACATGGGCAGCTACAGCAACCCCGGTCAGATCGCCGTCTACAACTTCCAGGGCGAGCGGATCACCACGATCGGCACCACCCAGCACATCTCCGGCCTCGCGCTGAACGCCGACGGCTCCACGCTCTACGTCGGCGGCCGCGAGGTCATCTGGCGCTACGACACCAGCACCTACACCTCGAACGGCCTGTACGTCTCCACCGACACCTGCGGCCGCAGCCTCGCCTTCTCGGGCGGCCAGGTGTACTACACGACGCCGTACTCGTACTACACCTCGCAGTGCGACACCACGCTGACCTACCTGGACGCCTACGCGCCCGCCACCAACACCGTCGCGCGCACCGACTGGCAGGACTCCGGCAAGCTCCAGCTGGAGGCCGGTCCCGGCGACCGGATGCTGATGGGCCAGCCCCTCAACTCCTCCGCCACCAACCCGTTCCTGACGGTGTACGACGCCGGCGGCGGCTCGCTCGTGCGAGGCGCGGCCCGGCGCTTCGCCGACGCCGACGGCACGGGCGCCCTGAACCTGAAGGACATGGCGTTCTCCGCCGACGGCAGCAAGGTCGCCGTCGCCGACGCGAGCGCCGGGACACGGCTGCTGAACACCGGCGACCTGTCCGACGCGGCCGAGGGCTACCGGGCACTGCCCGCCGGAGCCGTCGCCAGCGCGGTCGCCTTCGGCGGCGACGGCAAGTACATCGCGCGCGGCGCCTCGGCCACCGGCTCCACGCCGGACCTGCTGGTGCAGCCCGCCGACCCGGCCGACGCCACCGCCCCGCTGGAGTTCGCCTTCGAGGGCAGCCTCGACGGCGACCGGGTCGCGGCGCGCGGCCTGGAGTGGGCGGCGGACGGCTCCCGGCTGTTCGCGGTCACCACCAACGCGGCCGGCAACCAGTACTGGCTGCACATCATCCAGCCCCCGGCCGTCCAGTACGACACCCGCTTCACCGGCGGCCTCACCCACAGCCCCGCCCAGGCCGCAGCGGGCGAACCGCTCGCCGTGCGCGGCAAGCTGGAGCAGGACGGGCCCGCGCCCGCCGAGCCCCTGAAGGTCAGAGCGACCCGCACCGACGCGAGCGGCACCCACGATCTGGGCACCTTCACCGTCAAGGACGACGGCACCTTCACCGTCCTCGACGAGCCCGGCCTCGTGGGCGACGCCACCTACAAGGTCTCCTACCTCGGCGACCTGACCCACCGCCCCGCCGAGGACATCACCACCACGGTGTCCGTCGGCAAGGCGCCCACCTCGATCGCGCTCACCGCGCCCGAGGAGGGCTCGCTGAAGACGGGCGTCGAGATCACCGGCACGTTCACCGCACAGGGCAAGGCGCTGCCCGAGCGGGCGGTCCTCAAGGTCACCCGGACCGACCGGCTCGGCACCGGGACGCTGTCGTCGGTGACGGTCGCAGCCGACGGCACCTTCACGATCAACGACCTGCCCCGCACCCGCGGCGACGCGGACTACACGGTCAGCTGGCCGGGCGACGACCTGCACAACGCGTCGTCCGCCTCGGCGACGGTGTACGTCAGGCGGTAAGTCCGCCCCCGGTCCCGCCCCGGTCCTCCAGGTACCGGGTGTGGGTCTCCTGGCGGCGGGCCTCCACCTCGCGCAGGCCCGCCGCCAGCTTCTCGGCGTCCTTCCTCAACAGACCCAGCTGCCGTTCCAGATGCAGCTCCGGCGACTCGCTCCCCGGCGACATCCGCGTCCACCACCGCGTCCGTACGAAGCTGTCGACGGCCTCGGGCAGATCGCGCCGCACGATCCGGGAGAGCACATGCACGCCCTCCGGGTCGTGCGCGAGCAGCTCGGCGACCCAGCCCTTGTCGAGCAGCGCCGTCAGCAGCTCGGTGAGCTCACGCAGCCGGGCCGCGGCCGTCACCGACAGCTCGACGTCCGTCAGATAGCCGCGCACCCGCTCGAAGTCGCCCCGCAGCTCGTCCAACTGGGCCGAGGGGTCGGGGAATTCGGGCGGCGCGGGCCGCTCCGGCGGGGCGATCAGCGCGCCCGCGCCGTACAGCCCCACGACCACGGCCGGCCAGTACGGTCCCGCCACCCCCGTGAAGGTCAGCACCAGGCCGACCAGTCCGCACGCGCTCCCGGCGATGTTCTTGCGGGACTCCAGGTACGCCACTGCCCTACTGGTAGCCACGGATCTCCTCGAAGGCGCCGTCCAGCGAACCCTTCCGGGCGTCGAAGAGCCGGCCGCCGGTCAGCTCGGCGATGTTCTCCAGCTCCGACCTGCTGGAGTCGCCGAAGAGGATGGGGAAGACGGGCGTCGCGCGCCGCTCGCGGTCCAGGCCGGCGTAGAAGGCGTGGAAGCCGGCCGAGTCGGCGCCCGCGGTGTTCTCGCCGTCCGTCATCAGCACGATCGACGTGAACGTGTCCCTGCCGGAGCCCAGATGCTGGTACGCCGCCTGCAGCGAGGTGTAGATCGCGGTGTCGCCCTCGGCGGTGAGCGCGTCGGTCTCCTCGCGGATGCCCGCGAGCCCGGCCTTCGGGTCGGCCGGATCCACGACATGGGTGGCCACGCTCTTCACGCCCGACCCGAACGGCATCAGCGTGACCTCCTCGCGTTCGCGGAAGTCACCGGTGAGGTCGCTGAGCGCCTTCTTCAGCTGCTCCAGGCGGTCGCCCTCCATCGAGCCCGAGGTGTCGAGGACGTAGACCGTCCTGGACGGGCGGCGCAGCTCGTTCTCGTACGACTCCAGCAGGCCGTCGGCGACGGAACGGGTGCCCGGGAAGGGCAGTTCGCGCCGCCGGCCGGTGTCGAGGCCGGGAGCGGGGTCGACGGAGCTGACGACCGGGCGGCGATGGGTGCGCTCGGTGATCAGCCGCTGGATGCCGTCGCCGCGCAGCGCCTCGGTGAGGCGGCGGACGTCCTCGCGGGTCGCGGTGTTCGTCGACGCGAGGGAGGAGAGCGGGTAGTCGGCGGTGACGACGCCGTCCTTGGGGCGGATCACGGTCAGGCCCGGGATGCCCTTGAGGACGGACTCGTAGTTCAGCAGCGCGTCGACGTTCCCGCGCCGCTTGTACGCCGTCGCCAGCCAGCCCGACGAACCGGACGTCAGCTTCTGCCCCTTGAAGAACTCCTTCAGCCGGGGCGTGGCCTTGGCGACGTCCGCGTCCGTCAGGGCGGACTGCGCGCCGGACAGGGCCGAGGCGACGGAGACCAGGGTCGCGAAACCGGAGTTGGAGCGGGCCGGGTCGGTCATGCCGTAGGTGAGCCTGCCGTCCTGGACGGCCTGCTCGATCTGCGACCAGGTGACGTCGTCGGGCTCGAAGCCCAGCTTCCCGAGCTGCGTCGACCTGATGCCGACGGCGACCGGGCTCGACATGACCGGCGTCTCCGAGACGACCTTCCTCGCCGCCTCGGGCCGCAGCCGCAGATAGTCGTTCGAGGACAGCCACAGCGCGTCGTACCGGCCGTCCGCCTTGCCCTTCGCCAGCAGTTCCACGGCGTCGAGGGTGCCCATGTAGGTGGGCCGGACCTCGATGCCGGTGTCGTCGGCGATCCGGTCAAGGACCGGGGCCATGTCGCTGAGCTCGCTGGAGGCGAGGACGCGCAGGGACCCCGGTCTCGGGGCGTTGTCGGGTTCGTCGGACGCCTTGTGCGAGGTGCAGGCGGTCAGGAGCGCCAGGGCGGCGAGCGCCGGCGCGAGGACGCGTGCTCTCATCATCCGAGACCGCCTTCCAGCGCGCCCTGCGAACGGCTGCGCTCCAGGTAGCCGCTCGCCTGCTGGAGTTCGGCGGTGAGGTTCTCCACTGTCGCCGCCATCGCCTCGGTCGCCTGGACCTTGTAGCTGTCGATGGTGTCGAGGGTGCGGTAGATCTGCTGGAAGGCGTTACGGAGCGTCTCCGCTCCCACCGCCGGATCGGCGGCGATGCGCTGGATCTCGCCGCTCTGCGTGGCGAGCATCTCGGCGTTGCCGCGGATGAGGTCCTCGGTCGTGCCGCGCAGGGCGTTGACCTGCTCGATGACCTTCTTCTGGTTGTCGAGCGCGGAGGCCAGCATCACGGAGATCCGCAGCGCCGAGACGGTGGTCGTGGCCGCCCGGTCGACGCCCTTGACGAGCTCCTCGTTGTTGCGGCGTACGACGTCCATGGCGAGGTAGCCCTGCGCGCACACCGCGAGCTGGGTGAGCAGGTCCTGGTGCTTCTGCCGGACCGGGAAGAGGATGTCGGCGCGCAGTCCGTCGGCCTGCTGCGGGTCGGCGACCTGGCCGATGTGCTGCTCGACCGCGGTGTCCAGGGCCTCCGTCAGCACGACGTACTCCTGGAGCTTGCCCATGGTCTCCCACAGCCGCACCCGCTCGCTCTGGAGCGCGGCGTTGTCGCGCCGCAGCTCGTCCTGCCCGCCGCGCAGCGACCCCACGATCCTGTTCAGGGTCCCTTGTGCGGAGGCGTACTTCGCGACGTGGTCGCGCAGCTTGTTGCCACCGGGCAGCCTGGAGAGGAACTTGCGTCCCCTGGAGGCCGGCAGGTCCCGCGGGTCGAGGTCCTCCACCACCCGGCGCAGCTCGACCAGCGAACCCGCGACCTGCGACTGGGCGTCACCGCCCTTGTCCGGCAGGCTCCGGATCGTCCGCTCCAGCATGCGGTTGGACTGCGCGGCCGCCGTCCGCATCTCCCCGGCGCCGAGCGCAGTGATCTCACCGACCTTGCCGGCGAACTCGGGGGAGCGGGCGTCGAGTCCGGCGAGCCCCTCCACATAGGCGGTCGCCTTGCCGGCCATGTCGCTGCGGACCCCGTCGTCGACCGGGACGAGTCCGCCGGCCTTCTCGCGCGGCACGGCGGCAACCGGCTCCGGCGGAGTCAGGACGAAGGTGTCGTCGTTGGTGCTCATGTGCTGTTGCCCCCTTATCCGCGCGCCCGTCGGGCCAGCTCGTGCAGCACCCCGGAGGTGGGCACGGCGGCTTGGTGGACGCCGGTCAGTTCCTGCTTCAGGTAAGTGGTGTCCGAGGCGAACCCGGCGGCCTCGCCCTGCGGACGGAACCCGTGCCGGACCTCCAGCTTCCGCAACGCCGGGTCCGAGGACAGGAGTTCGGCGACGGCCTTGCCGTCCTCGGTCAGCGGTACGGCGGTGTGGTCGCTGTTGACCGTGGTGTCCGGGTAGAGGACGACCAGGTCCTCGGGCTGCTCTCCCCGGGCCAGCAGGGAGGCGACCTGGGACTCGTAGACCACGACCAGCGGATTGCCGGCGCCGCTGACGAAGTCCCGGAACACGGCGTCGCTGCCGGACTGCTGGGCGCCCTGCACGCTCACCAGCTTGTGCAGCAGCGGTGCGGTGCGGTCGACCTCGGCGGCGCCGGCGACGACCTTGCCGCCGTTCTCCACGTAGGAGGCGGCGGCCAGGTACAGCGCGCCGGAGTTGGAGGTCTCGGGGTCGGTGCTGGACAGGTAGACCGTGCCCGTCAACTCCCCGTACTTCCTGGCGCCCTTGAGCTGCTGCCAGGTACGGTCGGCGCGCGCCGCGTCCAGATAGGCGGCCATCTTCAGGGTGCCGCGGTGGGCCTCGTCCAGCGTGGCCAGCCCGTTGCCCGCGAGCACCTCGGCGGCGTTCTTGTGCGCCACTACGACGAGGGGCGAGTAGAAGGGGCGGGGGAGTGTCCCCGTCACCTCGTACTTCGCGGCGAGTTCACGGGCGGGCGCCTGGCTCGACGGGAGCGCGAGGTCGTACCCCTTGAGGTCCAGCCCTTCCATGGCCCAGGACCCGGAGGTCTCGGCCTTCACGGTGTAGCCCTTGGCGGCGAGGGCCTTCACCACGTCGGGATCGGCGAAGAACTCGGCCTTCTCCGATCCGATCACTGCCTGCACGGTCTTCGTTGCCGTGCCCTTGTCCTCATTGCTGCGGCCTGCGACGACGGCGACCACCACGCCACCGATCAGCAGCACCGCGAGGACGATTCCTGCGATACGTCTCACGGGGTGGAGAGTGCTCGCGGAATCCAACGTTCCCCGTCAGAGGGGATGAACGGCAGGTGTCATACCGGTCCCGTTACAGCACGGGGTCGGGGGGCGCCCCTCCAGGGGCGCGGGGAACTGCGCGACCAGCCACGACGAACGGGCGGCCGCGAGCACGACGCGAACCCTTGCGGCGAGGCGACAGTCGGCCCGAGCCAACGCGGTGCTGTGGCGCCCGGTCCGCGCGTCGCTGCGGGTGCACGCGGACCGGGGCCGTTCAAAGGGGCTTCAGCTGACGCCGGTGAGTTCCTGCGGCTCGGCCTGCGCGGCGGCGTGCGCGTCCATCCGCTCGGCGGCGAGGATCGCGGCCGCGGTGTCGGCACGGGACGCGGCGACCACCAGCGCCCGCCCGGCAAGGGCATGCGCACGCCGGTGCAGTGCCGTGAGCTTCGTCTGACCGCCGGAAGCCACCGAACGGGCCGGCTTACGGCCTTCCCGCAGCCGGGCGACCTGGTCCGCGAGCCGGTCGCCCGCGACGTCCAGGTCCTCCGAGGGCGCCGTCGCGCGCAGCTCGTCCGTGACGGCGAGCAGCGCGGCGAGATGGCCCGCGAGCTGGATGTCCAGCTCCTCCTCGCGCGAGCGGTGGGGGAAGTCGGTGGTGCTGCCGGCCATCGTGCTGTGGACCGACTTGGTACGGATCGGTTCGTACATGGGGATGGCCTCCTGTGCGCTGACAGGAAACCATCCTAGCTTAGATTCTGTCTAAAGTTGAGCGGTTCACAAAGGCGGACCGCTTGTACACGCAGGGTCACGGCTGGCCGTAGCCGTCGAGGAACCGCCCGATCCGGCCCACCGCGTCCCGCAGGTCCGTGACCGTCGGCAGGGTGACCACCCGGAAGTGATCCGGCTCCGGCCAGTTGAAGCCCGAGCCCTGGACGACCATGATCTTCTCGCGCCGCAGCAGGTCGAGGACCATCTGCCGGTCGTCCTTGATCTTGAACACCTTGGGGTCGAGGCGCGGGAAGAGATACAGCGCGCCCTTCGGTCGTACGCAGGTCACGCCGGGGATCTGCGTCAGCAGCTCGTAGGCGACATCCATCTGCTCCTTCAGCCGCCCGCCCGGAAGCACCAGGTCGTTGATGGTCTGCCGGCCGCTGAGTGCTGCCACGACCCCGTGCTGACCGGGCATGTTCGCGCACAGCCGCATGTTCGCGAGGATGGTGAGGCCCTCGATGTAGGAGTCGGCGTGGGCGCGCGGGCCCGAGATCGACATCCAGCCCACCCGGTACCCGGCGACGCGGTACGCCTTCGACATGCCGTTGAAGGTGAGCGTGAGCAGGTCGGGGGCGACGGCGGCGGTCGGGGTGTGCGTGGCCCCGTCGTAGAGGATCTTGTCGTAGATCTCGTCGGAGCAGACGAGGAGGTTGTGCCGGCGGGCGATGTCCGTGAGCCCCCGGAGCATGGCCTCGTCGTACACCGCACCCGTCGGGTTGTTCGGGTTGATGATGACGAGGGCCTTGGTGCGGTCGGTGACCTTGCGCTCGATGTCGGCGAGGTCGGGCATCCAGTCGGACTGCTCGTCGCAGCGGTAGTGGACGGCGGTGCCGCCGGACAGCGACACGGCGGCGGTCCACAGCGGGTAGTCGGGGGCCGGGACCAGTACCTCGTCCCCGTCGTCCAGCAGGCCCTGCATGGCCATGACGATCAGCTCGGAGACGCCGTTGCCGATGAAGACGTGCTCGACGTCGGTCTCGACGCCCAGGGTCTGGTTGTGCATGACGACGGCCCGGCGCGCCGCGAGCAGGCCCTTCGCGTCGCCGTAGCCATGGGCCGACGACACGTTGCGGAGGATGTCCTCCAGGATCTCGGGCGGGCACTCGAAGCCGAACGCGGCCGGGTTGCCGGTGTTCAGCTTGAGGATCCGATGCCCCGCCGACTCGAGCCGCATCGCCTCCTCGAGCACCGGGCCCCGGATCTCGTAACAGACGTTGGCGAGCTTCGTCGACTGGATCACCTGCATGTCAAGGAGCTTACGGCCCGGTAACGGACCCTGGGTCGTGTTTTCCGACACGTGAGACGCGGGGGTTTGAGCTGTTATCAGCGGTAACTGTCCCAGGGGTCTCTCCCGTCCCTAGAATGCGCGCTCATGTCCAGCCCTTCTGAGCGCGAAAACGGGATGTACGGAGCGAACGGCGTGAATCACCCCGCCGCCACTCCCCCCGTTCAGGGTGTGGGCCGGGAGGGCGATGGGTTCCAGGCTCCTCCGAACGTGTATCACCCGTATGCCGAGTCGAATGCCGTGTACGAGGAGTACATGGACCCCGCGGCCGCACACGGCTGGCAGAACGCCTACGACGAGACGACCGAGCTGCCCGCGGTGGTCGAAGGGGCGACCGGCGCCCGTGAGGGCGACGGCTACGGCTACGTCTACGAGGACGGCCACGACTACGCCGACGACCCGGACAAGGGACGCGGCCGACGCCGGGCCCGGCGCAGGCCCGGTGTCTGGCGTTCGCCCCGCTTCGTGGTGGCGGCCGGTGCGGTGGGCGCGGTGTCGGCGGCGGCGCTGATGGCCGGGTTCGCCCTGTCCGGGTCCTCCTCGGAGGGTGGCACGCGGACCAAGAGCGATCGCACGAGCCCGACGCCCGACGGCTTGCCGACACCGGGAGGGGCCTCCGGGGGCGCGTCGGCAGGTGCCCACGCGTCCGGGAGCGCCGCCGCTTCCCGAAGCCCCTCTCCGAGCGACTCGGCGAGCCCGTCCGCGTCGGACGGCGCCGCCTCCGACGGTGGCACCGCAGAGCCCTCGGCCGATCCGACCGCCACGGGCACCGGCCCGTCCGCGCCGACGGTCACCCCGACCGCGAACGGCCCGGGCAACTCGGGCAACAAGCCGGGGCGGGGGCAGGGCAACTCGAAGAAGCCCGGTTGAAGGTCGGGCGGGGGAGAGTAGCGCTCGGGGCGTGACGCGCTGTACGGCTGCTCCCGCAGGAGCGGGTGCCGAGGCGGCCGGCGCCGACTGTGGTGATCTCGGCATCCTCTCGTGAACGTCCTGCGCCGCCGGGCCGGAGGCCCTCACTCACCGTGATAGGGAAACCCCTACGGCCCGAACTCGCCGGTAATCAACTCCTTGTCCGCACTCCCCTCTTGCGTGACAATGCGCATGACAAAAGTGCGGGTGGCCGGAGATTCTTCGGTCACCCTCCTCGTATGAGGGGACCCCCACATGAGAAAACCGCTCGGCGCCGCCCTCCTCGCCCTGGCGATAGCCGGGGCCGGCGCCGCACCCGCGGCCGCGGCTGACGTGGACACGGCCCAGTCCTTCGGCAAGGGTGTCGACACGAACTCGGTCACCTCCGTGGTCCAGGACACCGTCAACTCCGCCACGGAGAGCCTCGGCCAGGTCCTGAACCCCAAGGTCAAGGCCGTCAACTTCGCGGGTACCGTCTCGCTCAGCAACTGCTCCGGCTCGGTCGTCCGGTTCCCCGCCTCGGAGGACAACGACCCCGCGCTGGTGATGTCCAACGGCCACTGTCTGGAGACCGGCATGCCGGGCCCCGGCGAGGTCGTCGTAGACCGGGCATCCAGCCGGACGTTCGGTCTGCTCAACGCCAACGGCAGCCGGGTCGGCACGCTGCGCGCCAGCAAGATCGCCTACGGCACGATGACCGACACGGACGTGTCGATCTATCAGCTCACCACCACGTACGCGCAGATCAAGAGCTCGTACGGGATCAACGCGCTGACCATGGCCGACAGCCACCCGACCGCCGGCACGGCCATCACGGTCGCCTCCGGCTACTGGAAGCGGCTGTACAACTGCAACATCGACGGGTTCGCCTACCGCCTCAAGGAAGGCGACTGGACCTTCAAGGACTCGGTCCGCTACACCTCCGCCTGCAACACCATCGGCGGCACCTCCGGCTCCCCCGTCATCGACCAGGCCACCAACAAGGTCGTCGCCGTCAACAACACCGGCAACGAGGACGGCCAGCGCTGCACGGTCAACAACCCGTGCGAGGTCGACGAGAGCGGCAACGTCACTGTTCGCCAGGGCATCAACTACGCCCAGGAGACCTACCAGATCCCCGCCTGCTTCGGCGTCGACAACAAGCTCGACCTGAACGCGAGCGGCTGCGTGCTGCCCAAGCCGTAACACCTGGCGGCGGGCGGTCCGCACGTCACCGAGTCGTCCTGCGGACCGCCCGCCCCGCCAGCACATCCGTCCTGCGGCCGTCCTCCATCACGAAACGGCCGTCGACGAGGACGTACGGGATGCCCGTCGGCAGTCGCCGCGGTTCCTCGAACGTCGAGCCCGCCGCCACCGTCCGCGGGTCGAACAGCACCAGGTCCGCCCGGTACCCCTCGCGGACCAGGCCCCGGTCCGGCAGCCGCAGCCGCGCCGCCGGGCGCGAGGTCAGATGGGCCACGCACTCCTCCAGCGACAGCACCCCCAACTCCCGCACGTAGTGGCCGAGGTAGTGCGGGAAGGTGCCGTACGCCCGTGGATGGGGCTTGGTGCCCTGGAGGATGCCGTCCGAGCCGCCCGTGTGGACGCGGTGCCGCATGATCGTGCGCACGTTCTCCTCGTGCCCGACATGCTGGAGGATCGTCGAGCCGAGGCGGTCCTGAAGGAGCAGCCGGCGGGCGGTCACCCAGGGCGCCTCGCCGCGCGCGTCCGCCGACTGCCGCACGGTCCGGCCCACGTGGTCCACCAGGTCCGGGTCGCTCACCCCCGAGATCTCGATCGTGTCCCACTCGATGGGCACGCCGTGGCAGCCGTCCGCGCCGATGACCTCCATGTGGTGGCGGATCCGCTCGGCGGTGTCGTCGTCCGCCAGCCGGGCCAGGATCGCCTCCGGACCGCCCTCGCTCGCCCAGCTCGGCAGCATCGCGACGAGCGTCGTGCAGCCGGGCGTGTAGGGGTAGGTGTCCAGGCTGATGTCGGCGCCGTCGGCGAGCGCCTTGTCCAGCAGGGACAGCAGCTCCGGCGCCCGGCCCTCGTTCACGCCGAAGTTCATGGTGGCGTGCGCCAGGTGCAGGGCGCAGCCCGCCTCCCGGGTCAGGGCCACCATCTCCTCGTACGCCTGAAGGGCCCCGGCCCCGTAGGAGCGGTGGTGCGGGCAGTAGTAGCCGCCGTAGGACGCCACCACCCGGCACAGCTCGGTCAGTTCCGCGTCCTTGGCGTACATGCCCGGTGTGTACGTCAGCCCCGACGACAGGCCGACCGCGCCCTGCTCCAGGCCCTCCGCGACCAGCCGGCGCATCCGGTCGAGCTCGTCCGGCGTGGCCTCCCGGTCCTCCCAGCCGACGGCGAGCGCACGGACCGTGCCCTGGGGGATGAGGTATGCCGCGTTGACCGCGATGCCCCGGTCCAGGCGGTCCAGGTACTCACCCACGGTCCGCCAGTCGAAGTCGATGTCGTCGCCGAAGCCGTTCCAGCCGGTGATCGCGCGACGGACCTCGGCGAGGGTGCGGTCGTCGACCGGGGCGTACGACAGGCCGTCCTGGCCGATGACCTCCAGGGTGACGCCCTGCGCGGCCTTCGCGCTGTGGTCGGGGTCGCGCAGCAGCGCCAGATCGCTGTGGGCGTGCATGTCGATGAAGCCGGGGGCGAGGACCAGTCCCTCGGCGTCCAGCTCCCGGCGCGCCTTCGGCCGCTGGCAGCCGGCCGCGGCGGCCTCCTGCACGATCGAGACGATCCTGCCGCCGTCCACGACGACATCGGCGCGGTAGGACGCACCGCCGCTGCCGTCCACGACCTCCGCGTCCCGGATGACGAGCTCTTCCACGACCGCCCCCTCCTAGAAGAACGTACGGATGTAGTCGACGACCGTCCCGTCAGCCTCGGCGACGGGGATCAGCTGCCACTTGTCGAACGACGTGCACGGGTGCGACAGCCCCATCCCGACCCAGTCCCCGACCTCCAGGTCCGCCTCCGCGGTCGTCGCCAGCCACGCGTGCTGGTCGGACAGGGCGGTCACCGAGATGCCGGTCGCCGGGCGCTCGGCGCCGTCGCGCCGGACCACCTGCGCGAACGGCAGGTCGAGGTCGTAGGCCGCGTCCCGCTTGCCCGCGTTGACGAAGGCCTGCTCGGGCGAGGGACGGGAGACGACCTGGGTCCACAGCCGGAAGGCGGGTTCGAGGGCGCCCTCCTGCGGGACCCGGTTGAACGGGGTCAGCTTGCGGTAGTGGCCGTCGTCGTGCGAGACGTACGCGCCCGAGCGCAGCAACTTCAGCACGGGTACGGAGAGTTCGGGGATCTCGGCGAACACGTCGGCCACCGCGTCGAACCAGGCGCTGCCGCCCGCGCTGACGACGATCTCCTCAAGGCCCGCGAACCGGCCCGCCTTGTCGAACTCGACGGCCAGCGAGACCAGCCGGCGCAGCCATGCGTGCACCCGCTCGGGGTTCGCCTGCGGGACCTCGCCCTCGTACCCGGCGACACCGGCCAGCCGCAGCGTGGACACACCCGCCACCGCGTCGGCGACGGCGGCGCACTCCGCCTCCGTGCGGACGCCCGTCCGGGCGCCCTCGCCGGCCGCCAGCTCCACCACGACGTCCACCGGCCGACTCGCGCCGGCGTCGCGCAACGCCGCGTCCATCAGCTCCACGCCGCGCACGGAGTCGACGTAACAGACGAGACGGAAGGCCGGGTCGGCGGTGAGCTCGGCCGCGATCCAGCGCAGGGCCGCGGCGTCGACCAGTTCGTTCGCCAGGAAGATCCGCTCGGTGCCGTACGCCCTTGCCACCCGCACCTGGTGCGGCACGGCGAGCGTGATGCCCCACGCGCCGTGCTCGATCTGCCGCTGGAAGAGCTGCGGCGCCATGGAGGTCTTGCCGTGCGGCGCGAAGGCGAGGCCGTGCCGGGTGGCGTACGTCTCCATCAGGTCGAGGTTGTGCTCCAGGCGCTCGGCGGAGAGCGCGAGCACGGGCGTGGCGAAGCCGCCGGTGAAGAGGTTGCGGCGCTGGGCCGCGAGCTGCGCGACGGTCAGGCCGTCGGCGTCCGGGGGGAGGCCCTTGAAGCGGTGGTCGACGCGTTCCTCGGCCAGACCGGCGAGCGCCTCGTTGCTCATGGAACCTCCCTGATCTGTGGTGTTGCATTTGCTGCAACGCCCATTGCGTATATCGCTTACCGCTGTCTAACATCTCGGCCAACCGCGGGTCAACGGAGCCGCCGTTCCACCCGCACAAGCCCTGGAGCTACGACGATCGTGACCATCACCGGACCCTGCAATGCCCCCGACGGCGTGGATGTCGTCGCGCTCGGCGAGTCCATGGTCACGTTCCTTCCCTCACGACCCGGACGCCTCGCCGACGTACCGTCGTTCGAGCGCGCGATCGGGGGCGCGGAGTCCAACGTCGCCTGCGGGCTCGCCGCCGCGGGGCACGCCGTGCGCTGGGTGAGCCGGGTCGGCGCCGACGGGTTCGGTGACCATCTGGTCGAGGCGATCGGGGCCCACGGCGTCGATGTCTCGGCCGTGGGGAGGGATGCCGCGCGGCCGACCGGCGTGTACTTCCGCACGGCGGGCGACCGGGCGACGGACACGCACGAGGTGGCGTACTACCGGGCGGGTTCGGCGGCGTCGGCGATGTCCGTGGAGAACGTGGACCTGGCCGCGGTGCGTTCGGGGCGGGTGCTGCATCTGTCGGGAATCACGGCGGCGTTGTCTCAGGACTGTCTCGGCCTGATGCGGGAGCTCATGGCACCGCGTGCGGGGCGCCCGCTCGTGTCCTTCGACGTGAACCACCGATCGGGGCTGTGGCGTGACGCCGACGGTCCGCGGGTGCTGCTGGAACTGGCGCGCGGCGCCGACGTCGTGTTCGTGGGCGAGGACGAGGCGGAGGAGGCCTGGGGGATCACGGGGGGACCGGACGCGGTGCGTGCGGCGTTGCCCGAGCCGCATGTGCTGGTGGTCAAGCAAGGGGGAGTGGGGGCTACCGCATTCGTGTCGGCTGCGGGTTCGTCGTGGCTGGTCGCGCAGTTCCCCGCGCCCCTGGGAGCGGCCCCCGCCCGGGGCACTTTCGAACCCGCCCTCGCTGTTGACGTCCTGGCGAGCACCGGTGCGGGCGACGCCTTCGCCGCCGGGTTCCTCTCCGCCACCCTCCGCGGCCTGCCCGTTCGGGACCGTCTCCGGCACGGCCACCTCTGGGCCGCCGCCACCCTCACCGCCCCCGGCGACCTCGCCGCACCCCCCGCCCGCGACACCGCCGACCGCCTGGCCGCCCTCGACGACGCCGGGTGGGAGAAACTTCGACTCGGCCCCGGCTGGACGCAAGCCATCGAGCGGGCCGACGAGGAGGTACGTACGCCATGAGCCAGACCGTCGACCGGGCGCTCAGCATCCTGCCGCTGCTCGCCGAGGGCCCCGCGGACCTGGGCCAGGTCGCCGACCGCCTCGGCGTCCACAAGTCCACCGCGCTGCGCCTGCTGCGCACCCTGCACGAGCACGGCATGGTCTACCGCCAGTCCGACCAGCGCTACCGCCTCGGCGCCCGCCTCATCGCCCTCGCCCAGGAGGCGATGGAGAACCTCGACATCCGCGAGATCGCCCACCCCCATCTCGCACGGCTGAACGAGAGCTGCGGGCACACCGTCCACCTCGCCGTGTACGAGGAGGACGAGGTGCTCTACATCGACAAGGTCGAGAGCCGCTACCCGGTGCGGATGTACTCACGGATCGGCAAGCCCGTCGCCATCACCGTGGCCGCCGTGGCGAAGCTGCTGCTCGCCGACCTGCCCGAGCACGAGCGCCGCCCGCTGGCCGAGAAGCTCGACTACCCCATGTACACGGCCCGTTCGACACCGAATCCGGAGGCCTTCCTCAGGGAACTGGCCAAGGTGCGCGAACAGGGCTGGGCCACCGACCTCGGTGGCCACGAGGAGTCCATCAACTGCGTCGCCGCGCCGATCCGCGGCGCCGACGGCCGTGTCGTCGCCGCGATGTCGGTCTCCGCCCCGAACGTCGTCGTCACCGCCGACGAACTCCTCACCCTGCTCCCGCTGGTGCGCCGTACGGCGGACGACATCAGCGGCGAGTACTCCGGCAGAAACTCAGCGAAGGGCACGGCATGACCGAGAAGACCGCACTCACCCCGAAGACCCACACCACGCCCCCGGCGAAGTTCTCGCACGGCGTGAAGAAGGGGAACATCCTCCAGGTCGCGGGCCAGGTCGGCTTCCTCCCCGCGGTCGAGGGGCAGCCCCCGACGCCGGCCGGTCCCACCCTGCGCGAGCAGACCCTCCAGACCCTCGCCAACGTCAAGGCGATCCTTGAGGAGGGCGGTGCCTCCTGGGACGACGTGATGATGATCCGCGTCTATCTGACGGACGTCGCCCACTTCGCAGAGATGAACGACATCTACAACACCTACTTCGAGGAGCAGGGGCTCACCCAGCCGCCCGCCGCCCGCACGACCGTCTACGTCGGTCTGCCCGCGGGCCTGCTCATCGAGATCGACGCGCTGGCCGTACTGGGCTGACGCCTCCTCAACCCCCCGCACCCCGTGAACGGCATGGCGGCCCGCACCCCCTGGGCGCCGTGCCGCGATCCCCCCTGCCCGAAAGCTCCATGTACTTAACCAGAGGACCCCCCAAATGCCCCATCCGCTCGCCGCGGCCGCCACCCCCGAGACCCCACCCCACACCGGCGGCCTGCTCCTCCTGATCGACGGTACGGCCGGTCTCCTCACCGTCGCCGCCATCGGCATCGCCCTGCTGCTCTTCCTGATCATCAAGACGCGCCTCCAGCCGTTCGTGGCGCTCCTCGCGGTCTCCATAGTCGTCGGCCTGATGGCCGGTCTCTCCGTCACCGAACTCTTCGGCACCGTCCAGCGCTCGGACGCCGTGTCCACCATCGAGTCGGGCATGGGCGGCATCCTCGGCCATGTCGCGATCATCATCGGCCTGGGCACCATGCTCGGCGCGATCCTCGAAGTCAGCGGCGGCGCCGAGGTGTTGGCGTCCCGACTGCTCAACCTCTTCGGCGAGAAGCGCGCGCCGCTCGCGATGGGCCTCACCGGCCTCATCTTCGGCATCCCGGTCTTCTTCGACGTCGGCATCTTCGTCCTCGCGCCGCTCGTCTACGCCGCCGCCAAGCGCTCCGGCAAGTCCGTCCTGCTGTACTGCCTGCCGCTGCTGGCGGGCCTGTCGATGACCCACGCCTTCCTGCCCCCGCACCCCGGCCCGGTCGCGGCGGCCGGCCTGCTCCACGTCGAGCTGGGCTGGGTCATCCTCATGGGCATCGTCTGCGGCATCCCGGCGGTGCTGGCCGCGTGGGTGTTCTCGGCCTGGATCGGCAAGCGCATCTTCGTCGCCGTGCCGCAGGACATGGTCGAGGCGGCGGACGAGGCGAAGCAGGCCGTGCTCGACGAGCAGCGGGCGGCCGGGGTCGAGCCCCAGGAGAAGCCGGTCCCGCTCGGCACGGTCCTCGCCATCATCGGTACGCCGCTGGCGCTGATCCTGGCCGCCACGTTCTCCTCGATCGCCCTGGACCCCTCCACCCCCCGCTCGGTGATCGAGTTCTTCGGCAACCCGTTCGTGGCCCTGACGATCGCCCTGCTGCTCGCCTACTACCTGCTGGGCATCCGCCGCGGCTGGTCCCGCAAGTCCCTGGAGACGGTGTCGACCTCCTCCCTGAAGCCCGTCGGCAACATCCTCCTGGTGGTCGGCGCGGGCGGCGTCTTCGGCGCCGTCCTCAAGGCCAGCGGCGTCGCCCAGGCCCTGTCCGACACCTTCAACGACGTGGGCCTGCCCGTCCTGGTGCTGTCGTACCTGATCTCGGTGGTCCTGCGGGTCGCCCAGGGCTCGGCGACGGTCGCCATCGTCACCACGGCCGGCATCGTGGCTCCCCTGCTCACCGGGGGCGACCACTCCCAGGCCTTCGTAGCGCTGGTGATCATGGCCATCTCGGCCGGCTCGATCTTCGCCTCGCACGTCAACGACGGCGGCTTCTGGATAGTCGCCAAGTACTTCGGCATCAGCGAACGTGACACGTTGAAGACGTGGACCGTGCTCGAAAGTGTCCTGTCGGTGGCCGGGTTCGTCGTGGCGGCGGTGCTGAGCCTGTTCGTGTAACGATGCGGGGGCTGGTTGCGCGGGACACAGGGTTGTCGACCATACTGCTCGGCTGTGGAGCAGCGCATAGGTTCAGGCAGCCAGCCCCTGGAGGGCGCCGGGTTCGACCCGGCCTTCATCCCCGGTCTCACCTCGCCCGCGTCCGTCGCGCCCAAGGGCGCGAAGAAGGAGGACGCGGCCGGCGAGGCCGACTCGGAGGAGACCGCCCTCGACGACGCCGACGAGCCCGGGACGGAGGCCGCCGACGGCATCGACGACATCGACGACGCCGATGACGACGCGGAGGACGCCGTCGACGAGGCCGATGAGGCGGACGACGAGGACGACGAGGAGGACGCCCCCGTGGACGGCCCCGTCTTCGAGGCCGCCGACCGCCGGGCCCGGATCGCCGTCGACCACAAGGGCGTTCGGCTCACCCTGGACGACCAGGAGTGCGAGTTCCGCTGGGACGAGATCGGCGCGATCGAGACCGAGTCCCCGCGCTTCGGGAAGCGCTACACCATCACGGTGCACACTCCTGACCGCCGCTGGTACCCGATCGAGATCGAGGCGACGGCCAGGGCGCGCTTCAAGGAATGGGACGAGCAGTTGGACGCAGTGCTGGACGCCTACTTCGAGGAATCCGACTGAGGGGCGCGGGGAACCGCGCACCTAGCTGCAGTACTGGGTTTCCTTCCCGATCGACCTGTACATGCAATCGGCGTTCTCCAGCAGCTGCAGCACCGCATCCCGGTTCCGGGACGTCTCCCGCTCGATGACCTCGTCGGGCGGGTAGAACCCGCCGCCCCCGGACCTCGGGTACATCTCGAAGGTGTACGAGAAGATCTTCTGGTTGCCCCACAGCCAGTCGTCGATCGACCCGTCGGTGATGTACAGATCGCTGGCCTGCTCCGGCGTGTAGCCGTTGCTCGCGGCCATCTTCTGCCCGACCGCGGCGAACGCGTTGCGGTCGTCGGCCGTCATCCCGGTCGCGGTGTCCGAGTACGTGTACCCGAACGGCCACAGCACCAGTTCGCTGTAGGTGTGGAAGTCGATCCCGGCCGTGATCTGCTGCTTGCCGCCGACGACCCGGCTGCGCACGAAGTTGGCGACCACCTTGACCTCGGGCGCCGACTCGGCGGACGCGCCACGGTACGTCTCCGAGGACGTCGAGCCCGACGAACCGCCGCAGCAGCCCCAGCGGTAGGCCCAGTTGCGGTTGAGGTCGGTTCCGACGGCCGACGAACCGGAGTTGGGCTGGCGGTTCTTGCGCCACGACCGGTAGGAGCCGGTGGCGATGTCGTACTCGCCGCCGTCGGGGTTGAGGTCGGGCACGATCCAGATCTCACGGTTGTTGACCAGACCCGTGACCCGGGAGTCGCTGCCGTAGTCGGAGGTGAGCTCGCGCAGCAGATACAGCGCCATCTCGACGGTGAGGTGCTCACGGGCGTGCTGGTGATGGGTGAACAGCACCTCCGGCTCGGCCTCGTCGGTGCCGACGTTGTCGCTGATCTTGATGGCGACGATGTTGCGGCCCTGGTACGACGTGCCGATGACGCGCTGGCTCGCGATGGAGGGGTTGGCCGAGACGATCGAGTTGATCTCGCTCGTCATCTCCGCGTAGTTGTGATAGCGCGAGTCGCCGGACGGGAAGTCGTAGAGCCGGACGTCGTCCTCGCCGGCTGACCGGTCGGGGACCGCGCCGAGCGGGGTGACGTCGTAGCCGAGCGACCTGAGCTTCTTGATCTGGTCGGCCCGGCCGGAGACGACGACGCCGTGGTCGTCGGTGGCGTCCACGGTCACGCCGGTGCGTTGAAGTGCCGTGCGGGCCTCGGCGCCGCCGTGCAGCCGGACCTCGTACTGGCGGATGTCGTCGGCCGAGGAGGCCGCCTTGGGGGCGCTGTCGGCGTTCGCGGACACGTTCGCCGAGATCGGCGCCGCGAGGGCGAGGGCGAGCAGTCCGGCGAGGGCGGCGGTTCGTCTGCCGCTCCGGCCGCCTGAGCCGCGTATGCGAAGTCGCATGAATTCTCCTTGTGGGAGTGGGGGGTGGGGTTCAGTGCGACGTACGTACTTGGTGCGGGTGTGGCGCTCATGGTGCGGCGGTGGCATGGACAGGTCAAGGGCGCGAGGGGGTTCGGGGGCGTGAACCATCCGAAAATCGGCCGCGCAGTGTACGCGCGCGGCCTTGGTGCCGAGCGGTCCCCGGGGAAGTCCACCCGGGGGTGTGAGCCGGGCGTGCGGGACCGTGCCGGGTGGGGGGAGTGTGGTGATCCGCGCAAGGGGGGAACGGCGGGAGCGGCGGCTTGGCGGGGACCGGCGCACCCGCCGCCTCCCGGGCCGCGGACTTCAGGCTCCCTTCGACATCACCCCGGAGGAACGGCTGATCATGGGCGGATCGGCGCCTGGACCGGATCGGCAGTTGCCGGTCGAGACGACCAGCTTCGTCGACCGGCGCGGCGAACTCGCCGCCGGACGCGAGCTGTTGGCCAGGGCCCGGCTCGTCACCCTGACCGGACCCGGCGGCGTCGGCAAGACGCGACTCGCCGCACGTCTGGCGGCCGGCCTGCGACGCACCTTCCCGGACGGCGTACGTTTCGTGCCGCTCTCCGGCCTGGACGACCCGGCGCTCGTGCCGCTCGCCGCAGCCGACGCGCTCGACCTGCCGGACCGCTCCGCGAGGCCGCCGCTCGACGCGCTGGTGGAGCAGCTGAAGGACCGCCGGCTTCTCCTGCTCGTCGACAACTGCGAGCACCTGCCGACCGCCTGCGCCGAACTCGCCGCGGCCCTGCTGCACGGCACGACCGGCGTACGGATCCTCGCCACCAGCCGCCACCGCCTCGGCCTCACCGAGGAACACCTCCTGGAGGTGCGGCCCCTGCCGGTCCCCGACCCGGACGGCGACCTGTCCGCGCCCGAGGGCTCCCCGGCGCTCGCCCTGTTCGCCGACCGGGCCGCCGCGGTGGTCCCCGGCTTCCGGCTCACCGCCGCCAACCGGGCCGCCGCGGCCCGCCTGTGCCGGCGCCTCGACGGGCTCCCCCTCGCCATCGAACTCGCCGCCGTGCGGATGCGGGTCCTCGACGTCGACCAGCTCCTCGACCGCCTCGACGACCGCTACCGCCTCCTCACCGGCGGCAGCCCCGCGTCCCTGCCCCGCCACCAGACCCTGCGCGCCGCCGTCGACTGGAGCCACGAACTGTGCACCGGGCGGGAGCGGTTGGTGTGGGCACGGCTGTCGGTGCTGGCGGGGAGCTTCGACCTGGAGGCGGCGGAGGCGGTGTGCGCGGCGACCGGCGGAGCCGACGGGGGTGAGGAGGAGCGGGCGGCCGTCCGGCCCCACGACGTCCTCGGCCTGGAGGCGGCGGAGGCGGTGTGCGCGGCGACCGGCGGAGCCGACGGGGGTGAGGAAGAGCGGGCGGCCGTCCGGCCCCACGACGTCCTCGGCCTGGAGGCGGCGGAGGCGGTGTGCGCGGCGACCGGCGGAGCCGACGGGGGTGAGGAAGAGCGGGCGGCCGTCCGGCCCCACGACGTCCTCGGCCTGGAGGCGGCGGAGGCGGTGTGCGCGGCGACCGGCGGAGCCGACGGGGGTGAGGAGGAGCGGGCGGACATCCGGCCCCACGACGTCCTCGACGCCGTCGCCGGCCTCGTCGACAAGTCCGTACTGTCCCGGGAGTCCGGCCCGGACGGCATCCGCTACCGCCTCCTCGACACCCTCCGCCACTACGGCCTGGACCGTCTGCGCGCGCTGCCCGGCGAGGAGCCCGCCGCACGCCGGCGCCAGCGCGACTGGATGCTGCGCCGCGCCGCCGCCTGCGAGCGGGCCTGGTTCGGACCGGGCCAGCGCGACATGGTCGCCCGGCTCCGGGCCGACCAGGACAACATCCGTACCGCCCTCGACTTCAGCCTCACCACCCGGGGCGAGCGTCTCGCGGGCCTGCGGCTGGCCGGCACCCTCTGGTTCTACTGGCACGCATGCGGTGCCCCGCGCGAGGGCCGGCACTGGCTCGACCGCGCCCTCGCCGCCAACCCGGAACCCACCCCCGAACGGGCCCGCGGCCTGTGGATCGCCGGCCTCCTCGCCGCCGGCACCCACGCCCTCACCGCGGGCCTCGCCCTCGCCCGCGACGCGCACCTCCTGGCCCAGGACCTCGACGACGCGGCGGAGACGGCGCACGCCGAGTACGTCATCGGTGTCATCACCCTGTTCATGGACGACCTGCCGACCGCGCTCAGGCACTTCGAGGCGAGCGTCGCGCGCGGCCCCGTACCCGGCCAGCACCTCAGCCTGCACGGCCTCGACCAGGTCGAACTCGCCTGCGCCCTCGGCTTCCTGGGCGAGGCCGACCGTGCCGTGGAGGTCTGCGAGGGCGCCCGCAGGATGTGCGAGCGGCATGGCGAGGAGTGGGTGCACTCCTACGTCCTGCGGATGCTCGCCCTCGCCCACACCGTGTGCCGCGACTGGCCCCGCGCCGAGCACCACGCCCGGCAGGCCCTGCGTCTGAAGATCGCCGTGCACGACGTCATCGGCATCGCCCTCACCCTCGACCTCCTCGCCCGCACCGCCGTCGAGCAGGGCACCCACGAGCGTGCGGCCGCCCTGCTCGGTGCCGCCGACCGCACCTGGACCGCCATCGACCGCGACCGCTGGGGCTCGGCGACCCTCACCTCCGCCCGCCGCGACAGCGAGGCCCGGGCACGTGCGGGACTGGGCCCGTCCGACTACGGGCGGGCCTACGAGCGCGGCGCCGCGCTCGACCTCGCCCGGACCGTCGAGTACGCCGTCGGCGACACCGTTCGGCCCCGCCGGCCCACGGCCGGCCGACGGACGAACGGCCGCCACAGATCCACCCCGTCGACGCCCGGCGTCCGCCTCACCCGCCGCGAGAGCGAGGTCGCCGAACTCGTCGCCCAGGGCCTCGCCAACCAGCAGATCGCCGACCGCCTGGTCATCGCCCGGCGCACCGCGGAGGGCCACGTCGAACGCGTCCTGCGCAAGCTCGGCTTCAACAAGCGCAGCCAGATCGCCGCCTGGGTGGCGGCGCAGCGCTGACACCCACGGCCCACAGCGCCGTCCCGACGCATCGACTCGCAATCCGAGGGGAGTCCGTACCGATGACCACCCGACCCGACCCGTCCACCCCGCCGCAGGACTGCTTCGACCACCGCATGGCGGTCTTCCGCAGCGACGACGAGTTCCTCGCCGCCGCCCTGCCCTTCCTCACCGAGGCTCTCGCGGCGCCCGACGAGCCGCCGCCGGTGGCCATCGCCGCGCCCGGCAACCTGGACCTCCTGCGCGACGCCCTCGGCGACGGCGTGAAGGACGTCGTCCTCGTCCCGCACACCGAGTGGTACACCGGCTCCGCCGCCAACGCCATCGCCCGCAGTGCCGGCCACCTCGCCGCCAACGCCGGTCCCGGCGGCCGTATCCATCTGCTCATGGAACCCGTGTGGGGCGGGCGGGCCGGACGCTCGCCGCGCGAGACCGCCGAGTGGATCCGCTACGAGGCGCTCGCCAACCTCCTGTTCGCCCCGCTCGCCACGACCGCCCTGTGCGCCTACGACACCCGGGTCGCCGGCCACGCCATCGTCGCCGCCGCCCGCCGGGCCCACCCCGACACCGGCGTCTACGTGGACCCGGTCCGGCTCGCCTCCGAGCTCGACGCCGTACCGCTGCCCGCGCCGCCCGTCGACGCCGAGTACCTGTCCGGTCCGGTCCCCGCCGCGGACGCCGTGCGTACCTGGGCCACCGTCCAGGGACTGTCCGCGGCGGACGGGGAGCTGTTCGCCACGGCCGTCACCGAGGCGGCCGCCACGCTCGGCCCGCTGGAGGGCGCCCTGCTGTGGGGCGAGGCCCCGGCGTGCGTGTGCGAACTGCGTGCCGTGCGCCCCGTCGACGACCCGCTGGCCGGGTTCGTACCGCCGCAGCGCCTGGAACCGGAACCCGGGCAGGGACTGTGGTTCGCCCGCCAGGTGTGCGCATATGTCGACGTCCGCGACGACCGGGAGGGTGCGAGCGTACGGCTCCAGTACGGGTAGCGGAGTCCGCACGCAGGTATGGAATCGGGTATTTCTCCCCCTGCGGCCGCGCCCTCGCACCCGTCACCCTGGACCCATGCTGTACGGCTCCTATCCCCAGCCGCCCCTGGGCGCAGGTCATCTGAGCGTCGAGTACGAGCCCCGCCCCGCCGCGGTCGGCGAGGCCCGCGCGGCGGTCCGCCGGCAGCTGGAGGGATGGGGGCTCGCGGACCTCGACGACCTGGTGGACATGGCGGAACGTCTGGTGAGCGACCTCGCCGCGAACGCCCTGCGGCAGGCGGCGACCCGCTTCCGGCTCACCCTGTCCGCCGCGCACGGGATCCTGCGCTGCGAAGTGCGCGACGGGGTGGGCAAGACGGTGTGGTTCGAACTCGGCACATGCCGGTGCGCGCCGGGACTTGTCGTGGGCGGGTCGTTCCGCGGCGCGGACTGATCCGGTCCCGCCCCCTTGCCGGGTCCGCCTCTTTACGCTTTCTTGATCTGCATGGCGGACACCACAGGAAACCCCACGGACACTGAGGCATCCTCCGACTCCGACACCCCCTCGGGTAAGTCCCGTTGGCGCTACATCGGACCAGGCATCGTCGTCGCCGCGACCGGCGTCGGCGCCGGCGACCTGGTCGCCACCCTCATCGCGGGCAGCAACTTCGGCTACACCCTGCTGTGGGCCGCCGTCATCGGCTGCCTGGTCAAGATCTCCCTCGCCGAGGCGGCCGGACGCTGGCATCTGTCCACCGGCCGCACCCTGTTCGACGGCTGGGCGAGCCTCGGCCGCTGGACCATCTGGTTCTTCGGCGTCTACGCCGTGATCTGGGGCTTCGTCTACGGCGCGGCCGCCATGTCCTCCAGCGCGCTGCCGCTGCAGGCCCTGTTCCCGGACGTGATGGACCTTGAGTGGTGGGCCATCGCCTGCGGTCTGCTCGGCCTGGTCTTCGTCTGGTTCAACAAGTACGCGGTCTTCGAGAAGGTCATGACGGTCCTGGTGGGCGTCATGTTCGTGGTGACGGTGTATCTCGCGATCCGCGTCACGCCCAACCTCGGGGACGCCTTCGCCGGACTGCTGCCCGTCCTGCCCGACGAGAAGGACTCCGTCCTCAACACCCTGGGCCTGATCGGCGGCGTCGGCGGCACCATCACCCTTGCCGCGTACGGCTACTGGGTCAACGCCAAGGGCTGGACGAACACCGGCTGGATGAAGGTGATGCGGCTCGACAACCGCGTCGCGTACATCACCACCGGCATCTTCGTGGTCGCGATGCTCTTCGTCGGCGCGGAGCTGCTGCACTCCGCGAACGTGGCCATCGCGAGCGGCGACAAGGGGCTGCTCCAGCTCAGCGACATCCTGGAGGAGGAGTACGGCACGGCGACCGCCAAGTTCTTCCTGATCGGCTTCTTCGCCACCTCCTACACCTCCCTGATCGGCGTCTGGCACGGCGTGAGCCTGATGTTCGCGGACTTCGTGGCCCGCTTCCGCGGCGAGGGCGAGCTGAAGGGCGAGGAGGTCGCCTCCGGCGCACGCGAACGGTCCTGGCCGTTCCGCGCGTACCTGCTGTGGCTGACCTTCCCGCCCATCGTCCTGCTCTTCCAGGGCGAACCCTTCCGCCTGATCATCATCTACGGCGTCCTGGGCGCCGCCTTCCTGCCGTTCCTCGCCGGCACCCTGATCTGGCTCCTCAACTCCTCGCGCACGCCCGCGCCATGGCGCAACGGCCCGCTGAGCAACCTGATGCTGGCGGTCGCCGGGCTGCTGTTCCTGGTGCTGTGCGTGAAGCAGGTCTGGGACCAGCCGTGGTCGGAGTTCTTCTAGCGGTACCGGTCCCACTCGGGGCTCAGGGCGATCTCCCGGAGCTGTTCCTTGCTGAGGGCGGGGGTCTTCCGGGTCGGGGCGTCGTGCTGGGTCCCGGCGTTGAGGGTGCTGACGACGACCCGGAAGCCGTCGGTGCGCAGGGTGTCGACGGTCCACATCACGGCGCCCGCGACGCCCTTGTCGCCGCCGCTCTCACGGAAGGCGACCTTCGTGCCGTCGGGCAGGGTCTCGGAGTCGCCGCCGAACAGTTCGTCCGCCACGTCGCCCATGCCGTGCTGGACGTCGATCTGGACATAGCTGCGGCCCTTGCCGTCGTCGAGGACGAGGTAGGTGTAGTCGCTGCCCTTCTCGACGACCTCGATGCCCTTGGGCAGGAGCGGCCGCAGGGTGCCGAGGACCGCCTCGGTGCTCGGCTCCTCGGGGGCGTCGCCCGGCGTGGCCGTCGCCGTGGGCTTCGTGGGCTTCTTCGGGTCCTCGGGGATGGAGTCGGCGATCGTGCGCCACACCTGTGCCGTCACCAGCTCCTTCAACTCGGCCGTGGACAACGGGGGTGCGCTGCGGCTGACCGGGGCGCCCTTCTCGGCGGCGGCGTTCCACTCGCTGACGGAGATGTGCCGGCCGGTCGGGGTGAGAAGGTCGGCGGACCACAGCTTGGTGTCGACGCGCCGGTCGGGATACTCGTAGCCCTGGAACAGCTTGAGCAGGGATCCGTCGGGCAGCCGTTCGGTGACGCAGCTGTCGTGCGGGACCAGCGCCTTGTCCGGGCAGTCCGTCGTCTCACGGGCCCGGTCGCTGCCGGGCTCGATCCGGTCGAGGCTCACGCCCACGGCCGCGGGGCCCTTTCCGTCGTCGAACACGAGCCGGACGTACGGCAGCATCAGCGGGCCCTCGTCGGTGCCGCGGGCCTCCTGCCCGCTGAACTCGCCCTCGGGGAGCAGCCCTTCGAGCGCCTTGACCAGCCGACTGCCCTGCACGGGGGGCGCGGTCGGGGTGGCCGAGGACTGCTGCGCCACGTCGGAGCTCGACGGCCGCGGGGCCGGCGTGCCGTTCCAGGGCACCAGCAGCGCGCCGCCCACCCCGACCAGGGCGATACCGGCGGCGCCGCCGGCGACCGCGGCCCGGCGCCTGAGCCGCAGCCGGCGTCCCCGTGCCCGGCCGGCGTCGGCGAGCGCGGTGCGGTCGGCCTCGAAGCGGTCGCCGAGGTCGTGCAGGGCGTGACCGAGTTGCCCTTCGAAGTGTTCCTCGTCGTGTTCCACAGGCATGGCAAACCACCGTTCGTCGGGGTCGGGTCGTCGGGAGGGGGCCGTGGGGCCGGCAGGGCGTGGGTCAGGAGGTCGCGTACTCGCCGAGGTCCTCGCCGAGCAGCGCGCGCAGCCGCCCGAGCGCCCGGGTGCACCGCGTGCGCACCGCCGCGGAACTGGAGTTCAGCGCGTCCGCCGTCTCCTCGACCGAGCGGTCCTCCCAGTAGCGCAGGACGACGACCGCCCGGTCCTTCGCGGGCAGCCTGGCGAGCGCCTGGAGCAGCGTCAGCCGCAGCGGTACGTCACCGGGCCCGCCCTCGACCGCGTGCTCCGGCAGCACGTCGGTGGCCCGTTCGGTGCTGCTGCGCCGCCGCTGATGGGCGAGGAAGGTCCGGGTGAGGACGGTCTGCGCGTAGCCGGCGGGGTTCTCCGCCCGGGAGACCCGCGCCCAGCGGACGTACAGCCGCCCGAGGGTCTCCTGCACCAGGTCCTCGGCGAGATGGGTGTCCCCGGCGGTCAGCAGACAGGCCGAGCGGTACAGGTGCCCGGCCCTGGCCACCGCGAACTGCGCGTAGTCGTCCGCGCGGGCCTGGCTCATGCGTCCCCCTGCTGCTGTGCGCCGGCTGTTCGTGAGGTCCCCACCTCACTGATGCGGCGGGACGGGGAGAATGTTTCACCGCAGCACCGAGAAGTTCACCGCGAGCACGAGAGACCAGGACTCAGGACCCGACGGATGACCCAGCAGCCACCCCCACCCGGCCCGGGCTTCGGCCCACCCCCACCGCAGTACGCGCCGCAGAACGCGCCCGCGCAACCCCCGTACGCCCCCGCACCGCCCGGGTATGCCCCGGTCCCGCCCCAGCCGGTGCCGGCGGGCCCGGAGTTCCTGGCCGTCGACAAGCGCAACGCGGTCGTCGTGGACGCGTCCGGCGTCGTCTTCGAGATGTCGGCCTTCACGATGGAGTTCCGCTGGCCGGAGATCCAGGGCGTGCACTACAAGGCGAGTCCGGACGGCAGGGCCCTGATGGTGGCCGTGGTGCATCTGGACGGCCGGTTCTTCGAATGCGTGGTGGAGGCCAAGCCGCGGGCGCGGCTCCAGGAGTGGTTCCAGCAGCTGGCCTGGGTGCTCGGCCACTACCGGCCGATGGGGTGAGGGGCCGCCGCGCCTCACCCCACCGGGGTTGAGCGCGGTGGTTACGGCAGCGCGTGCACGTGCGGCCCCACCGCGTTGGACCAGGCGTTGCCCGCCGTCGCGTCCCAGTTCGTGGACCAGGTCATCGCGCCCCGGAGGTCGGGGTAGGTCCTGGACGGCTTGAACGAGCCGCAGTTGGTGCCCTTGGCCAGGCAGTCCAGGGCGTTGTTCACGACCGACGGCGCCACGTACCCGCTGCCCGCGCCCCGGGTCGAGGCCGGCAGACCGAGGCCGACCTGGGACGGGGCCAGGCCGCCCTCCAGCTGGATGCAGGCCAGGGCGGTCAGGAAGTCCACCGAGCCCTGGCTGTAGACCTTGCCGTCGCAGCCCAGCATGGAACCGCTGTTGTAGTACTGCATGTTGACGACCGTGAGGATGTCCTTGATGTTCAGGGCCGTCTGGAAGTAGGAGTTCGACGTCGACTGCATGTCGATGGTCTGCGGCGCCATCGTGATGATCAGCGACGAGCCGGCCTTCGACGACAGCGAGCGCAGGGCCTGCGTCATGTAGGTGGCGTTGAGGCCGTTCTCCAGGTCGATGTCGACGCCGTCGAAGCCGTACGTCTGCATCAGCGAGTACACCGAGTTCGCGAAGTTCGCCGCCGAGGCGGTGTCGTTCACGGCCACCGTGCCGCGCTCGCCGCCCACCGAGACGATGACCTTCTTCCCGGCGGCCTGCTTCGTCCTGATGTCCGCCTTGAACTGGTCGACGGTGTAGCCGCCCAGCCCGGCCGAGTCCAGGTTGAAGGTCACCGCGCCCGGTGTCGAGGTCGCGTCGGCGAAGGCGACCGCGATGATGTCGTACTGCGACTGCACGTCGGCGAGCTTCTGGACCGTGGCGCCGTTGTTGAAGTTCTGCCAGTAGCCGGTCACCGCGTGCTTGGGCAGCGCGGGACCCACCGGCCCGGCCGTGGTCGTCCCCGTCACGGCCGCCGACTTCGGCGACTCACCGGCCGAGTTGGTCGCCGTGACCTGGAACGAGTACGACGTCGAGGCGGCGAGCCCGGTCACGGTCGCGGACGTGCCGGTCACCGCGGTCACCTTGGTGCCGCCGCGGTAGACGTTGTAGCCGGTCGCACCCGAGACGGTGTTCCAGGCCAGGGACACCGACGAGGAGGACGTGCCCGACACCGCGAGCCCGCCCGGTGCGCCGGGGATCGTCGGGGTGGGGTCGGTGCCCCCGCCGCCGTCCGGGCCGAACACCGACAGGTCGTCCGCGTAGTAGGCCGCCTGCCCGTACCAGCCGTGCGTGTACACCGACACCGAGGTCGTCGACGCGCCGGTGGTGAAGGTGGTCGACAGCTGCTTCCAGGACGACGAGTCCGGCGTCCAGGTCGACACGTCGGTGGTGCCGGTGCCCGTGACGCCCAGGTAGGTGTAGCCGCCCTGGACCCAGGCGCTCAGCGTGTACGTCGAGTTGGGCTTGACGGCCACGGCCTGGGTGCAGCGGGCGTTGTCCTGCCCGGCCGGGGTCGCCTTCAGCGCGGTGGCGCCGCCGTGCACCGGGGAGGAGACGGTCGTGCCGCTGTTCGCGGAGCACGTCCAGTTGCTCAGGCCGGACTCGAAGCCGGCGTTCTTGGCGTTGTTGACGTCCGCGGCGGACGCGTGGCCCGCGCCGAGGAAGGTCAGGGAGAGGGCGGAGGCGACGGCCGCAGCCCAGAGGCGTGCCGGTCTGCCACGGCGCCCCTGTCGTCTAAGTATGAACATGTCAACCAAGTTGGTCCAGACCAATCCGGGTGTCAAGAGATTCCGGTCATGGAGAATTGGTGTGCGCAACCTGCCCCGTTTTGCCGTGAGTTGTGCGCAGAGAGTTCCTTCCCGGCTGCACAAACGCTGTTCTCCGGTCATCAACCCGTGGATACAGTGCTGAGATAGTCACGCAATGAAGTCATTCCGGTGCACCGCAGTAACACCGGTGCACCGGACCGGGCGGGAACGGGGAGCGACGCGTGCCAACTGCCATCGCCGTGACCAGCGCCGACATGGCGCTGCCGGCGCAGGACGAGCGAACCGTGCCCGCCGTCGTGCTCCAGGACCTCGACCGCGAGCCGCTGGAGCGGTCGTTGGCGGGCATGCAGACACTCGTCGAGCAGCACGGCCATGTGATCGTCCTCTGCTCGACCGCCGTCTCCCGGGGCGTGCGGCAGCGGCTGCACACCGTACGGTCCCTGCTGGAGAGCGACCGGATCGCCGTCTTCCGTCCCGAACTGCCCCCGCTCGGACTGGCCGTCCTGGCCCGCCAGCTGCGCCAGCTCGCCTCCTGCGACCTCAGCCCCGGCGTCCTCGCCTCGGCCGGCCGGCTGCTCACCCACTACATACACGCCGGGGCGCTCCTCGGCTCCGTCACCCGGCTCGACCGCGTCCCCGTCGACCTCAAGTCGCACGCCAAGTCCTGGATGCCCGGCAGCCAGTTCGGCGTCCTCGCCCACCCCGCCCCGCAGCTTGTGCGCATCGCCCCCGGAGTCACCCTCCCCGGCCCGGAGTTCGGCACGTCGATGCTGGTCGCGCAGGGACAGCTGCAGTCCGACTGGGTCACCGCGACCCTGGCCAAGTCCTGGAACGCGCAGGGTCTGCGCGAGGTCGTCCTGCCCGCCGAGTCGGCCACCTGGTGGGGGACGGGCAAGCTCATCGAGTTCTGCGCCTACCTGCCCGAACTGTCGGTGCTTTACCAGCTCGTCACCTCGGTACGGCAGAACTCCTGTCACTGGTGCGGCATCGACGTCATCGGCGACCGCTGCGTCTTCTGCTCCGCCACCCCGCCCGTACACGAGCAACCGGCCCGCGCAGGCTGACCGGACCGAGCCCGATCCGACCGCCCCCGACCGATTCCCCCAATGAGGTTGCACGGTTCATGAACTCCCGTCAGCGCCGCGGCGTGATACTCCTGCTCCTGTCGCTCGTCTGCGCCCTCGGCGCCTTCGCCGGTGTCCTGTCCGTCATCAACGACGTGCAGTCCAAGGTCGGCCCGGAGGTCGACGCATACCGGCTCAAGAGAGACGTGGCGCCCTACACACCGCTCAGCGCGGGCCAGTTCGAGAAGATCGAGATGCCCGAGCGGTGGCTGTCGAAGAACGCGGTCACCAGCCTCCGCGAGATCCAGGGCAAGATCGCCGTCACGACCCTCAAAGCGGGCTCCCTGCTCCAGAGCGACATGATCGTCGACCAGCCGGCCCTGCAGACCGGCGAGCAGGAGCTCGCCATCATGATCGACGCCGCCACCGGTGTGGCCGGCAAGATCACCGCGGGCGCCAAGGTCAACGTGTACGCCACCTTCGAGGGCGCCCGTGACTCGGACCCCGACCAGTCCCGACTGATCGTGGAGAACGCCCGCGTCATCGACGTGGGCGAGCTGACCTCGCTCAAGCCCGACGAGGACGGCCGGCGCCGGGAGCCCACCGAGGCCGTGCCGATCACCTTCGCGCTGGAGCCGATCGACGCCCAGCGCCTGACGTACGCCGAGTCGTTCGCCGACGAGGTCCGGCTCGCCCTGGTGGCGCCCGGCTCCGACTCCGACATCCCCGCGACGAACCGCACGTACGAACTCGCCAAGGACAAGTGAGAGGCCCCCATGCCCACGAGGATCCTCCCGGCCGTCGGCGACGCGGACGCGGTCCGGTCCCTCACGACGCTGCTCAGCCAGCTCCCCGACGCCGAGCCGGTCGCCCCGGTCACCGACTCCACCCAGCTCGTCGACACCCTGGCCCGCCTGGCCGCCGAGTCCATCGACGAACTCCCCGAGGTCGTCGTCGTCCACGAACGCATCGGCCCCGTCCCGGCCCTGGAGCTCATCCGCGAGGTAGCCCTGCGCTTCCCCGCCGTCGGCGTCATCCTCGTCACCTCCGACGCCGGCCCCGGCCTCTTCCAGGCCGCCATGGACTACGGCGCGCGGGGCCTGGTGGCCCTGCCCCTGAGCTACGAGGAACTGGCCAGCCGGGTCAACGCGGTGGCCCAGTGGTCCATGGGCGTACGGCGCCATCTGGGCGCCGGCGGCGATGTGTTCAGCGGCGTCGGCGGCACCGTGGTCACGGTGAGCGGCGCGAAGGGCGGCGTCGGGGCCACCCTCGCGGCGATCCAACTGGCCCTGGCCGCCCAGGCGTCGGGCCGCAGCACCGCACTGCTCGACATGGACCTCCAGACCGGCGACATCGCCTCCTACCTGGACATCCAGTTCCGCCGCTCGGTCGTCGACCTCGCCGCCATCAACGACATCACACCGCGGGTCCTGGCGGACGCCGTGTTCCGGCACGACACGGGCGTGGCGCTGCTGCTCGCCCCCGGCGACGGCGAACGCGGCGAGGAGGTCACCGACCGGGCCGCCCGCCACATCGTCAGCGCCCTGCGCTCGCGCTACGAGGTCGTCGTCATCGACTGCGGCTCCCAGCTGTCGGGCGCGAGCGCGGCCGCCGTGGAGATGGCCGACACCGCCCTCCTCGTCACCACCCCCGACGTGGTCGCGGTGCGCGGCGCCAAGCGCACCGTGCGGATGTGGGACCGCCTCCAGATCCGCAAGGCGGAGGAGACCATGATCGTCGTCAACCGCCACACGCGCAGCGCCGAGATCCAGCCCGCCCTGATCCAGCGCATCACCGGCACGGCCATCGCCGCGACCGCCGTCCCCGCCGGCTTCAAGGAGCTCCAGGGCCCCGTCGACGCCGGCCGGGTGCACGAACTCGACCCCAAGAGCACGGTCAAGCAGGCGCTCTGGGCGCTCGCGGGGGAGCTGGGGCTGGTCAAGGGCACCGAGGCCGCGGTCCAGCCGCGCCGCAACGGCCGGGCGCGCGGCAGCGGCGGCGACCGGGCGGCGCTCACCTTCCGCAGGCGGAAGGAAATAGGGCGGTGAGGCGCAGCCGGGGCGACAGGGGTCAGGTGGCGGTCGAGTTCCTCGGGATGCTGCCGACGATCGTCATCACCCTGGTGCTGATGTGGCAGTTCGTGCTCGTGGGGTACACGTTCACGCTCGCGGGGAATGCTGCGGACGAGGCGGTCAGGGCGGGGACCGCGGCGGAGGGGCAGGCGGGCTGCGAGGAGGCGGGGCTGCAACACCTTCCGCAGGCGTGGCAGGGGGACGCCTCGGTGCAGTGCGGAGCGGGCGGCGGCTATGTCACGGCCGATGTGACGCTCCGGGTGCCGGTCCTCTTCCCCGGCGCGATCGGCTTCCCGTTCACGGTCGAGGGCCACGCCGGGGCCGTACAGGAGGAGAAGGACTGAGATGCCGTACCGACTCTTCCCCCGCCGTGCGGGCCGGGACCGCGGTCAGGTCGCCCTCGAATACCTCGGGTTCATCCCGGTCCTCATCCTCGTCGCGATGGCCGGTGTGCAGGTCGGGCTGATCGCCTACACCGCCCAGCAGGCGGGGACGGCGGCCAGGGCGGGGGCACGGGCCGCCTCCCTCGACGACAGCGCGCAGGACGGATGCGTCAACGCGATCAGCGACTGGCTGACCGTCGCCTGTTCCGAGGCGCAGGGAGGCGACGAGGTCACCGTCACCGCCACCGTCGACATCCCCTCGATCGTCCCCGGCTGGGACTTCGACCCCGCGCAGAAGACCGCCACCATGCCGCTCGACCACTGAACGAGGTACCCCCATGAGTCTGCGGTCCCGCATCAACACCCCGGAGGAGAACACCGGCCGGGGCGAGGACGGCCACCTGGTCTCCTCCTACCGGGCCAAGCTCCTGGAGGAGATCGACCTCGCGGAGATGAGCTCGCTGGCCGCGGCCGAGCGCCGGGCCCGCCTTGAGCGGGTGCTCGGGCACATCATCAGCCGCGAGGGCCCGGTGCTCTCGACCGTCGAGCGCTCGCAGCTCATCCGCAGGGTCGTCGACGAGGCACTCGGCCTCGGCATCCTGGAACCGCTCCTGGAGGACGCGTCGATCACCGAGATCATGGTGAACGGCCCGGACGCGATCTTCGTCGAACGCGCGGGCCGCGTCGAGCAGTTGCCGCTGCGCTTCCCCTCCCACGACCAGCTGATGCAGACCATCGAGCGGATCGTCTCCACGGTCAACCGGCGGGTCGACGAGTCCAACCCCATGGTGGACGCCCGCCTGCCCTCCGGCGAGCGCGTGAACGTCATCATCCCGCCGCTGTCCCTGACCGGCGCGACCCTCACCATCCGCCGCTTCCCGCGCTCCTTCACCCTGCACGAGATGACCGGCCTCGGCTCCCTCGACGAGCCCATGGTGTATCTGCTGGCCGGGCTCGTGCAGGCGAAGTTCAACATCATCGTCTCGGGCGCGACCGGCACCGGGAAGACGACCCTGCTGAACGCCCTGTCCGGGCTGATCCCCGAGTCCGAGCGCATCATCACCATCGAGGACTCCGCCGAACTCCAGCTCCAGCAGTCCCATGTGATCCGGCTGGAGTCCCGCCCGCCGAACGTCGAGGGCAAGGGCCAGATCACCATCCGCGACCTGGTCCGCAACTCCCTGCGCATGCGGCCCGACCGGATCGTCGTCGGTGAGGTCCGCGGCGGCGAGTCCCTCGACATGCTCCAGGCGATGTCGACCGGCCACGACGGCTCGCTGGCCACCGTCCACGCCAACAGTGCCGAGGACGCCCTGATGCGGCTGAAGACCCTCGCGTCCATGTCCGACGTCTCCGTCCCCTTCGAGGCGCTGCACGACCAGATCAACAGCGCCGTCGACGTGCTCATCCAGCTGACCCGGTTCCCGGACGGCGCCCGCCGGATCACCGAGATCGCCATCCTCGACAGCCACGGGGCGGAGCCGTACCGGCTGGCGACGGTCGCCCGCTTCCACGCCCAGCCCATGACGCCGGACGGCCGCGTGCACGGCGCCTTCGCGTACTTCCCGCTGCCCCGCCGCACCGCCGACCGCCTCTACATGGCGAGCCAGCCGATCCCGCAGGCCTTCGGCGTCGCCCAGTCACCGCTCGAGCTCGCCACCCGAGAAGCCAGGTAGGACCCCCCATGGACCTCCAGACCCGCATCACGCTCACCACCGGCGTCGCGCTCATGACCTGCGCGCTCGCCGTGGTGGGCGTACACGCCTACGCCGCCGGCCGGGCCCAGCGCCAGGCCCTGGTCGACCGGCTCTCCGCGACCGGCCAGCTCACCGGGGCCGGCGGCCGGCGGCGCCGCTTCGCCGACCTGGACCGGCGGCTGCGCCGGACGCGGCTGGGCAAGCAGCTGGAGCTGCGGCTGACGGCGACGGGCCTGGACGTCACCCCCGGCGAGTTCTTCGTCTACATGCTGGCGACGGTGGCCGGCCTGTGGCTGATCGGACAGGCCGCGCTGGCCCCCTTCTTCGGCCCGATCGCCGGCCTGCTGGGCGTGTGGGCCGCCGTCCAGTTCCTCAACTGGCAGCGGCAGAAGCGCATCGAGCAGTTCATCAACCAACTCCCCGAACTCGCACGCATCCTGGCCAACGCCGCCCATGCCGGACTCGCCCTGCGCACCGCGATCGGCCTGGCGGCGGAGGAGCTGGAGGCGCCGGCCGGCGAGGAACTCGCCAAGGTCTCCAACCAGCTCGCGCTGGGCGCCTCGATGGACGACGCCCTCGGCGAACTGGCCGAACGCCTCCCCTCCCGCGAACTGGTCGTCCTGGTGACCACGCTGGTGCTGTCCAACCGGGCCGGCGGCCAGGTGGTCAGCGCCCTGCGCAACCTCACCGAGACCCTGGAGGAACGCAAGGAGACCCGGCGCGAGGTCCGCACCCAGCTCTCGCAGGTCAGCATGACGTCGTACGCCGTCCCGGTCCTTGGCATCGGGTCGTTGTTCCTGATGAACGGGGTGAAGGACGGCGCCCTCGACCGGATGACCGGCTCGCCGCTCGGCCAGGCGGCGGTGCTGATCGCGTTCGGCCTCTACGCCGTGGGCTTCATCCTGATCCGCCGCATGTCGCGGATCGACGTCTGAGGGGCGGGGACGACTGATGGGAATCGGAATCCTCCTCGCGACGGTCATGGCCCTGGGCGTCTGGGGCGTCTTCGCCGCGATCCGCCTGTACCGGGCGGAGACCAGGCTGCCCAGCGACCTCGCGCTGGCCCTGGAGGTCGGCGCGACCCGCACCGGCGCCGTCGACTCGCTCGTCGACCGCATGGGCATGCGCTACGCGCCCGCCGTACTGCGCCTGATGGGCCCGAAACTGGTCGCCAGGTACCGCCGCAAGATCGACCTCGCGGGCAACCCCGGCGGCCTGACCATCGACCGCTACGCGGCCCGGCGCGCGGTGTACGGCTTCCTCGGCGCGGTCGGCTTCCTGGTGTTCCTGCTGCGCGGCCAGGTCCTGGTCGCACTGCTGCTCCTGGCGTTCGGCGCCTTCTGGACGGAGGTCGGCATCTGGTCGGCGATCCGGATCAGGAAGGACGAGATCGAGCGCACCCTGCCGGACTTCCTGGACGTCCTCGCGGTCGTCGTCAGCGCGGGCCTGGGCTTCCGCCAGGCGCTCGACCGGGTCGCCTCCAGGTACGAGGGCCCCTGGGCCGACGAACTGCGCATCACCCTGCGCCAGATGGACCTCGGCATGAGCCGCCGCCAGGCCTTCGCGGAACTGCGTCGCAGGAACGACTCCGAACAGGTGGCGATGTTCGTGACGGCGCTCCAGCAGGGCGAGGAGCTCGGCGCGCCGATCGTGGACACCCTGGTCGCCCTGGCCAAGGACATGCGCCGCACCGACGCCCAGAACGCCCGCCGGAAGGCGGCCCGCGCGGTCCCCAGGGCCACGCTGATGATCACGACGTTCATGGTCCCGGCGACGATGATCCTGCTGGGGGCGGGGCTGCTGCTGGGGTCGGGCACGGACTTCGGGTCGCTGACGGGGGAGTAGAGGGGAGGGGCCGTGGCGGGCATGCCGTTGAGGATGAGGACCGGGACGGGAGCGGGGCCGGACGCGCGGACGTCGCGGTTCGGCCTCGGGTTCCCGCGCGGGGGCCGGCTGTCCCGGCGCTCCGGACATGCCGCGCGCGGCGAGCTCCCCGGGCGGACCGAGCCGGCCGTGACGATACCGCTCCAGGTCAACGCCCTTCAGGCGATGTGCCGTCAGGTCTTCGGCTTCCGGCTCGCCATGATCGCCCTCTCGGCGCCGGCCGCCCTGCTCAACGCGGCGCCGGGGCTCGGCACCCGGCTGATGGGCGCGGCGGTCGTGGTCACCTTCATGGGCTCCTACGCCCTGTTCCGTGACTGGGAACGCTTCGGCCCGCTCCTCCTGCGCCACCCCACCCTCCTGGCCGCCGACACCCTCTTCACCTCCCTGCTGCTCGTCTCCGCCGGCCCGGACACGACCCTGGCCTACGTCAGCGTCTGCACCCCGCTCCTGGCCGGCATCGTCTACGGCTACCGGGGCGCCGCTCTCTTCGCGAGCGTGCAGTCCCTGATCCTGCTCCTTGCCTACGCCATCAACACCGACGCGAGATCGGCGAGCCTCGCGGACAAGCTGCTCCTGCCGGGCCTGTGCGTCATCACGGGCGCGCTGGGTTCGACCCTGCGCAACCTCATGCTCCGCTTCGGCACGGCCACCCAGGCCCTGACGACGGTCCAGGCACGCCTCGCGGTCACCGAGGCGGTGGGCGCGGAACGGGCCCGGCTGGCCCGCGAGATGCACGACTCGGTGGCGAAGACCCTGCACGGCGTGGCCCTGGCCGCCGACGGCCTTGCGGCCTCCGCGGCGACGGCCCCGATGGACCCGGCCCGCATCCGGGAACAGGCGGAACTGGTCGCCCGCTCCGCCCGCAGAGCGGCCGCGGAGTCCCGGGAACTCCTCGCGGACCTGCGCCGCGAGTCCGACCCGGACCGGATGACGGACGTCACCCCCGAACTGACGAGACAGACCGACGACTTCACGGCCCGCACGGGCCTACCGGCGACGTACGGCCCGACGGGCGACGCCCCCGCGCCTCCCGTTCCGCCCGCAGTGGCCCGCCAGCTCCTCACCATCACGGCGGAGGCCATGGAGAACGCCCACCGCCACGCCGACGCCACGAAGGTGGAGGTGCGGGCCGGCGTCCAGGACGAGGTGCTCCGCCTCACCGTCCGGGACGACGGCCGCGGCCTGCCGCCCGGCACCACCCTCGAACAGCTCCGCCGTACCGGCCACTTCGGCCTCCTCGGCATGGCCGAACGAGCCTCCTCGATAGGCGCCCGCATCCACTTCGGCAAGGGCATCCACGCCCGCGGCACGGAGGTCCGCCTGGAACTGCCGCTGGCGGCCCTCACGACGACGAAGGCGACCAACCCATGAAGACGGCCCAGTCACCCCCGCCCGCCACGCCCCTGCGCCTGGTGGTGGCCGACGACAACCCCGTGGTCCGGGCGGGCCTGAGAGCCCTGCTCTCCGCGCACGCCGACATAAGGGTCGTGGCCGAGGCGACGAACGGCCACGAGGCCTACGAGGAGGCCCGCCACCACCGCCCCGACCTGATCCTCCTGGACGTACGGATGCCGGGCACGGACGGCATCACCGCCCTTCCGCATCTCGTGCGGATCGCGCCGGTGATGATGCTGACGTACAGCGGGGAGTCGGAGACGGTCCGCGAGGCGCTGCGGCTCGGGGCCTCCGGTTATCTGGTCCACGGCGAGTTCACGGCGGACGAACTGATCGAGGCCGTACGGGAGATCAGGGCGGGCAGGACCCGGCTCACACCCACGGCGGCGGCTGCGGCAACGGCTTCGCTCGCTCAAGCAAACGATGAACTCCCAACTGTTACAGGGAATTCCCTCGAATCGCTTTCGCAAGTGCAATCAAATGTGGGACAGTCGTCCCCGTACCGGTCACGGTTCCGGCTGAGCAGGAGGGAGGCGGAGATCATGGACCTCATCGCGGCGGGCATGAACAACCAGCAGATCGCCGCCACCTGCTTCATCAGCGAGAAGACGGTCAAGAACCACATCAACCGGATCTTCGCCAAACTCCACAGCACGAGCCGAGCGGAGGCCGCCGCCAAGTGGCTCGGCACGGCTCCTGGTTCACACCAGGGACGGAGCTGACCGGCGATGACGGAGCGACGGTTTTCGGCCGAGGCCCGGAATTGGGCCCAGGGACCCTCTGGTGTTCGGGGAATTCCCGCTTACTTTTCTCCAGAGACTTCTCACAGCACTTTGGAGCCCAGAGGGGAACACCATGAGCAACTGGATCAACACCACCGTCACCTACCTGCGCTCGCGCACCGCGCGCGACGACAAGGGGCAGACGGCGGTGGAGTATCTGGGCATCATCGCGGTGGTGGTGGCGATTGTGTTGGCGATTACGGGGACGGACATCGGCGAGACGATCTACGAGGCCATCGTCGACAAGATCGACGAACTCACCTGATCAGGCGCCGCACGCACGGCGACGCAGGGCAGGCTTTCCCCATCTACATCATGGTGGTGGCGGGCCTGCTCTTTCTCGCGTTCGCGTACCTTGCGGTCGGTCAGGCGGCGGCGAACAGGAACGGTGCCCAGACAGCCGCCGACGCGGCCGCGTTGGCGGCGGCACAGGAGACCCGGAACCAAATGGCGGGGGACTGGTTGGAGGTCGTGGACGACCCCACGAAGTGGCAGGACATCCTCGACGGCGACGACGCGGTGTTCGACGCGTGCTGGCGGGCGTACGAGCTGGCGGACCAGAACGACGCCACTGTCGAGGGCTGTGTGGAATCGGAGCTGTTCGGCTACACGGTGTCCGTGGAGACCAACAAGTCCGTGGGCGAATCCATCGTCCCCGGCACGGAGGACTTCAAGTCGACGGCCTCGGCCACCGCCGTGATCGAGCCTCTCTGCGGGTTCGACCTCCCCGACGAGGACACCGACGGAGGCGACGGCAACGACACACTGCCGTTGCCGCAACTCACCTGTGACGACGGGAACTGGGAACCGGATCCTGATGACCCGGCCACCCTGCCGAAGCCCGAGGATCTCTTCGACGTCCATCTGGCCGACTGACCGCGAACGACGAATGACGAAGGAAGCAGAGGCATGAGCATTCGGTTCACCACGAAGGCCCGCAGGGGGATGGTCGCGATGACCGTCGCGGCCGGACTGGCCCTCGGCGTGGCCGGCTGCGGCAGTGGGGACGACGGCGGCAAGAAGCCGCAGAAGTCGGCGTCGGCCTCCAAGGACGACGGCTCCAACCCGAGGGTCCAGGAGGGATCGGATGATCCCCTTGCCGAGCTCAAGGGCGAGGACGGTCTGATCCTCACGATCACCTCTGCTCAGCGTGACTCAGGGGGCTTCGTCACTGTGAGCGGCGAGATCAAGAACGACGGCGCCGAGGCCGTTCGGGTCCCGATCCAGACACGGGGCGACGAGACCGAGATCACCCGGCACGGTGATTCGCTGGGCGGGGCCACGCTCGTCGACTCAAGCAACAAGAAGCGGTACTACGTGCTGCGCGACACCGACGGCCGTCCCCTGGCGACCACGGACATGCCGAGGATCAAGCCGGGTGCCTCCGTCCCGGTGTTCATGCAGTTCCCTTCGCCGCCCGAGAAGACGGCCGAAGTCACTTTCCAACTGCCGACGTTCGCCAGCGCCCCGATCACGATCTCCGGGTGAGGCTCCCCATGACCCGCACCCCCCGCCTCACCCTGACCCTCACCGCGGCCACGATCATGGTCGCCGCCAACGTTCTCGTGGCCACCACGGCCGACGCGGCCGACGATCCCAGCGTGCCGCCCGGGACCGAGGCGAGCGCCACCGCGCCCGTCGAGGTGGACGCCAACGACCCCGACCTCAAGCTGCCGGAAGGCGCGACGCTGGCCGAAGCCAAGGTTCTCGACATCAAGCAGGTGGTCGAGGACCAGGCCGGTGAGGAGCGCCGCGAGGACACCAACGCGGATGTGAAGTTCGCGCTCCAGGCCGAGGTCCTGTTCCCCAAGGACAGCGCGAAGCTGACCGGCGAGGCGAAGGCCCGTATCGCCTCCATCGCGGAGGAGATCGGGAAGCAGAACGCCACGAGGATCCGCGTCTTCGGCTTCACGGACAACCTGGGCTCCTCGGCCCATGGCGACGTCCTCTCCCGGAAGCGCGCCAACGCCGTACAGGGAGTCCTGGAGTCCGAACTGGAGGACTCCTCGGTGACGTACGAAGTGCGTGGGTACGGCGAGCAGTACCCGATCTCCTCGAACGAGACGGAGTCGGGCCGCAAGAAGAACCGACGTGTGGAGGTGTCCTTCCCGCGCTCGGACGGGTGACCGGCGATCCGGCGCCTCACTCCTCCGTCACGCTCACCCGGACACCCGCCCCCAGCCCCCACCCCGCCATCGCCCCGGCCTCCGCCTCCAGCACATGTCGTGAGCGCAGCCGGGGCAGGCCCAGCCGCCCCGGCGCCATGGTGCGTACGGCGATGACGCGCAGCCCGCGGTCGAGGTACGCCACGTCGATGGGCATGCGCATCCGGAACGTGTGCACCGAGCCGGCCGGCGTGAGCAGCATCGCGCCGTCGATGCCGTCCCGCCCGAGCAGCCCCTTCGTCCGGGCCCGGTACGACGCGGCGATCTCCAGCGGTACCCGCACCTCACCGTGCTCCCCGTGGACGACCAGCACCCCCCGCCCGTCTCGCAGGCGTCGCCCCATCCTCAGCCACCTCCAGGATTTTCTGTTGTCCGCCGAGTGCTACCCGGGTAGGAAGGCACCATGACCGGACTCGGCGCAGTATTCCGTCCCCAGCTGGCCCCCGAACGACTCCGATCCGTCGCCCGGCTCGCCGACGAGGCGGGACTCGAGGAGCTCTGGCTCTGGGAGGACTGCTTCCGGGAAGGAGGGATCTCCACCGCGGCCGCCGCCCTCGCCTGGACAGAGCGGATCAGGGTCGGCGTCGGACTGCTGCCGGTGCCGCTGCGCAACGTCGCGATCACCGCCATGGAGGCGGCCAGTCTCTACCGGATGTTCCCGGGGCGGCCGATCCTCGCCGTGGGGCACGGCGTGCAGGACTGGATGGGGCAGGTCGGCGCGCGGGTCGAATCGCCGGTGACGCTGCTGCGCGAGCATCTCGAAGTGCTGCGGGCCCTGTTGCGCGGCGAGCGGGTGACCGTCGAGGGCCGGTACGTCAGGCTCGACGACGTCGCCCTCGACTGGCCGCCCGCCGAAGCGGTGCCGATCATCGCCGGAGTCACCGGGCCCCGCTCGCTGCGACTGGCCGGTGAGGCGGCCGACGGGACGCTGCTCACCGCGTCGACACCGCCGGACGGCGTGCGCAAGGCGCGGCAGCTCGTCGACGAGGGCCGTGCGGCGGCCGGACGCGACGGCGCCGAGCCGCACGAGATCGTCGTGTATCTGCTCGCCGCCACCGGGCCCGACGCGTCCGCCCGGCTGAAGGCCGAACTCACCGCCGAAGGCGACGCGTCCGTGCCCGACCTCGGGGTCGCCGGGGACTCGGGAGCCGTGGCGAAGGCCGTGCAGCGGCTCGCGGACGCCGGCGCGGACACCGTCGTGCTCCAGCCGACGGGCGACGAGCCCGACCCGGAGGGATTCGTGCGGTTCGTCGCGGAGGAAGTACGGCCACTGGTGCCGTAGCCGCGTGCCCGCCGGGGCGCGGGCTGCTTCGGGGGCGTTGTCAGTGGTGCCTGCCAGACTCCGGAGGATGAGCGACGACACCGCCGACGTACGCATCCGAGCCGTGCTGGATTCCGACCTGGAGGCGTTCCTCGCCTACGAGCACGACCCGGAGGCCCTGCGGCGGTCGAGGTTCACGCCCCGGCCGCGGGACGCTTTCATGAAGCACTGGCGCACGAGCGTGCTCGGTGACGAGACGTGCCTCGTGCGGACCGTCCTGGCCGGGGACGAGGTGGCCGGCAGCGTCGTCTCCTGGTGGGACGGCGACCGCCGCTTCCTCGGCTACTGGCTGGGGCGGCCGTACTGGGGAAGGGGCGTCGGCACCAAGGCGCTGGCCCTCTTCCTCGACACCGAGCGGACCCGCCCCCTGTACGCCGACCCCTTCCACGCCAACACGGCCTCCGTACGCCTCCTCGAACACCACGGCTTCCAGCGGGCCGGCGTCGTCCACCACGGCGACGACGAGCACGTGCTGCTCGTGCTGGGCGCTCAGCCCCGCGGCTGATCCCCCGTCACCCCGTCGATCAGTTCCCGCAGGATGTCCATGTGGCCCGCGTGCCGTGCCGTCTCCTCGATCATGTGGACCAGCACCCAGCGCAGCGACACCTCACCGTCGCGCCAGTCCGGCCGCCCCAGATCAGTCAGCGCCCGCTCGGCGATCACACGGTCGGCCGCGGCCCGCGCACGGCCGTAGAACTCGACGATCTGCCGGGTCGTCTCCCCCTGGTCGGCACGCATGTCCTGGTCGGTGTACGGGTCGAACCACAGCGGCTCCACCTCGCCACCGAAGCTCGACACGAACCAGCCGTACTCCACCGACCCGAGGTGCTTGACCAGGCCCAGCAGATTCGTGCCGGTCGGCGTCATCGGCCGGCGCAGCCCCTCGTCGTCCAGGCCCCGAAGCTTCCACAGCACCGCGTCCCGGTGCCGGTCCAGGCTCGCCCGGAGCGTTTCCTTCTCACCCGCTGTGTACATCGCGTCCGTCATGGCGCCGAAAACTAGCAGCGGCCACCGACAACGCCCTGAGATCATCAGCCGCATGGGACAGGACAGCAGGGCCTTCGAGGAGCTTCTCGCCGAGGGCGCCGCCGTGCCCACCGAGGGCTGGGACTTCTCCTGGTTCGAGGGACGGGCCACCGAGGCGCGGCCCAGCTGGGGATACGCCGACTCACTGGCCGACCGGCTGGCCGGCGCGACCGCCGCGCTGGACCTGCAGACCGGGGGAGGGGAGGTCCTGGACTTCGCCCTCGGCCGGGCCCCGAAGGCCCCCGTGCTCACCGTCGCCACCGAGGGCTGGCCCCCGAACGTCGCGAAGGCCACGGCCCTGCTCGCCGCGCGCGGCGTCGCGGTCGTCGCCTCGCCCGAGGAAGCGCCGCTGCCGTTCGCCGACGCGGCGTTCGACCTCGTCACGAGCCGCCACCCGGTTCGGGCCCACTGGCCGGAGATCGCCCGGGTGCTGCGCCCCGGCGGCACCTACTTCGCCCAGCACGTCGGGCCGCACAGCGTCTTCGAACTCGTCGAGTACTTCCTCGGTCCCCAGCCCGAGGAGGTCCGCGGCGGCCGTGACCCCGAGCGGGAACGGGCCGACGCCGAGGCGGCCGGCCTGGAGATCGTCGACCTGCGCGCCGAGGAACTCCGCATCGAGTTCCACGACATCGCCGCGGTCGTGCACTTCCTGCGCAAGGTCGTCTGGATGGTCCCCGGCTTCACCGTCGAGGCCCACCGGCCACGGCTTGAGGACCTGCACGAGCGGATCGAGTCCGACGGCCCCTTCGTCGCCCACAGCACCCGCCACCTCTTCGAGGCCCGCAAGCCGGAGGCGTGAGCCCGGCGCGAGCAGGACGCCTGAGCGCCCCGCAGGGCCGGACATCGCAGCGTCCCGCAGGCCGGACATCGCAGCGCGCCCGGGCCGGACGGGCTGAGCCGCCCGCGGCCTCCGGGCGCCTTCCGCTACGCGTGCGCGCCGACGGTCACCTTCCCGATCACCAGCTCCGCCTTCGCCTCCAGCACCTCCCCCACCCGCTCCACCTGCTCGCCCAGCTCCCGCTCCTGCCGGGCCGTCAGCCCCCGCCCGACCGTCTCCACCGTGACGGTCGTACGACGCCCCTGCCGCCGCTGGTGCCAGACCCCGGCCACCACGCCGTCGACCAGCAGCACCGGAAAGTTCCCCGCCTGCCCGCCCGCCAGCGCCCGCTCGTACGCCTCCCCGGGGAACAGCGTCCGACGCGGCTGCGCTGCGATGGCGTACGCGTCGAAGTACGGCAGCAGCCGCACCCCGCGCACCCGCCCGCCCGGGAACTCCGTGTCGCCCGCCGCCACCCAGGCCGCCGCCCCCTCGAAGGCGATCTCCTCGATCTCCCCGGCCCCTGCCAGTTCGGTGAACAGGGAGTTCGCCCAACCGGGAGGTGCCGCCAGCCACTTGGCGAAGTGCTGGGGCGTGGCCGGGCCGTACGCGCGCAGATAGCGTCCGACGAGCTCGCGCAGGGCGGTCCCGCCCGGGGCCGGCGCGGCGGACGGCGGGCGGGTGTACGTCACCTTCCGGCCCCGGTTCGGGCCGAAGCACAGCGCGCCCGACTGCCCTGCCCGGTGCACGACCTGCCGCCAGCGCGGCCACAGGTCCTGGAAGGCGGGCATCACCAGGTCGCCGGCCCACGCGCCGGTGCGCGCCACGACCTCCTCGCCCAGCTCCTCCACGGTCAGGCACACCCCGTCGAGGGCGTCCGCGATCGCCGCCACGATCTGCTCCGCCTGCTCCTCCGTGACCCGGATGCCCGGCGGGAACGGGCTCGGGCCCGTCGGGATCGCCGTCAACGCCCCGCACCATCGGGGCAGTTCGGCGGCCGGGAGCAGATGCACGGTCCCGCGCGGCCCGAACGTCTTCACCAGCGATCGGTCCTCCCACAGCGCGGCCCGTACGTCCGCCCGCGTCACTCCGGCGGCCCGCACCCCCACCGACACCTCGGCCGCCGACAGCACCTGGGCGTGCGCGCCCAGCATCGCCCCGACGACCTCGGCGACCGGAGTGCCCGGTGCGGCGGGACGGGTCAGGAACTGCCGCTCCAGCCGTCGCGCACTCACCTCGTCCCAGGTGACCGCCCTGCCCGCGCCGCCCGTCCCACTGCCCGACTTCGCTGTCATGGACCGACCGTAGGCGGGATATAGGTCAGATTCTGTCCGCCGACCCGGGCCCGTGTGTCCACAAGGTGCAAATCGTGCATCCGTGAGCGAACGCCTCTGACTCCCTGCGCATCCAAGGAAGGCTCACCTTTTCCACATTGTTATGGCGGCCGACTCGATTTACTCCCAACCCTCACGTAAGTTCAGACCAAGGTAATTCGCGTACGCAAAGCTGCGCGGCGGCACCGCGCAGAGGAGGGGGCTGCGCGGTGCCATGCCCCGAGGTGCCCCTCCTGATGGACGCGCGTCGCATCGAAACCGCTTCCCCGCCACCGCCCGCCGAGGGCCGTCAATAGGGCGTTCGCGGTCGGGGTCACCCGCGCGGGGGAAGGCCGGACAAGTCGCCAGTTCCAGCCCCAAGGAGCGGCAAACCCTCCGGATCCATCCGCATCCCGCGCGTTTCCCCTGGAAATCAGGCCCGATCTCGCCACGAATCCGCCACGAAAGAGCCCTCTGACGGCCACCGGCCCGTCGCCGAGCGACTTCGGAGAGTAGTTGTGGCACGCCGATGCACGCAGCATCACTTACGAAGGGTTATGGTGGAAACCCCCCCTCGGGCCGGTCCGTCTCCCCCCCACGGACCGGCCCGTTTTATTTCCCGCGCCGACTCCGTGGGAGCAGCGGGACTGCCACACCCTCAGGGGCGCGGGGAACGCGCGACCGGCCCCCACCGAATCCGCACTCGCCAACGCGCCCCCGCACACCCCCACCCGCGGCGCCCCCACCCACCGCACCCCACAACCACGGCCCAGGCCCCGCAGGGGTAGGCTTCGCCCCCGGGGACCGCCATACGGACAGGAACCGCACTCGACTGCGCCGCGCGCAGCGCCACGCGCCTGTCCGATCCGTACGGAGGGGCTGACGAACACGTGAACCTGCGCGACAAGCTGCGCGGCCTGCTGGTCAGGCTGTACGCACGCCGGGTGGAAGGTCACCTGGACCACGCTCAGGTGCCGAAGCACATCGGCGTCATCATGGACGGCAACCGGCGCTGGGCGAAGGCCGCGGGCTCCACCACCATGCACGGTCACCGGGCGGGTGCCGAGAAGATCGAGGAGTTCCTCGGCTGGTGCACCGAGACCGACGTCGAGGTCGTCACCCTGTGGCTGCTGTCGACCGACAACTTCGACCGCCCGCAGGAGGAGCTCGGCCCGCTCCTCGGGATCATCGAGGACGTCGTGCGCTCCCTCGCCGCCGACGGCCGCTGGCGGGTGCACCACGTCGGCACCCCCGATCTGCTGCCCTCCCCGATGCAGATGACGCTGAAGGAGGCCGAGGAGTCCACCGCGCACGTCGACGGAATACTGGTCAACGTCGCCATCGGCTACGGCGGACGCCAGGAGATCGCCGACGCCGTGCGCTCGATGATCGTCGACGCCCACGACAAGGGCACCTCGATGGAGGACCTCGCCGACTCCGTCAGCGTCGAGCTGATCGGGCGCCACCTCTACACCGGCGCCCAGCCCGACCCCGACCTCGTGATCCGCACCAGCGGTGAGCAGCGGCTGTCCGGATTCATGCTGTGGCAGACGGCCCATTCGGAGTACTACTTCTGCGAGGTCTTCTGGCCGGCCTTCCGCAAGGTGGACTTCCTGCGTGCCCTGCGCGACTACGCGGCACGGCACCGGCGCTACGGCGGCTGAGCCCCTTCCGGCGCGGTCGCGGCCGTATACCGGCGCGACAAAACCAACCTTCTCCGGGACAGAAGTAACAAGGAGTTCACCAGCGCGCCGTCATATGCGCTGGCATGGCACCGCTTGTTCGAGGGCATAAGCCAAGCAGGTCGACACCCGAACCACGGGTGTCGTATCTCAGCGGGCGGCGCCGGAGCCGTCCGCCCGGGAGGCCCTTTGCACCAGCCCCACCGTGCGGTCACGGCACGGAAGAAGACGCGGGGGGCCGGTTTTCGGCCCGTGCACAGCGGCCGACGACCGGTCCAGCCCCACTCCGTCGCTCCCCGACCTCATCCGAGGGGGTACGTCCTTCCGTGGTGACCAGCACAAAGCGCCACAAGCCAGACCGGCGCACCTACGTTCTCGACACCAGCGTCCTGCTGGCCGACCCGAACGCCCTGAACCGCTTCGACGAGCACGAGGTCGTGCTCCCCATCGTCGTGGTGACGGAACTGGAGGCCAAGCGGCACCATCCCGAACTCGGCTACTTCGCCAGGCAGGCGCTGCGTCTGCTCGACGAGTTCCGGGTGAAGAACGGCCGACTCGACGCCCCCATTCCGATCGGGGACCTCGGCGGGACCGTCCGTGTCGAGCTCAACCACTCGGACCCCAGCGTGCTGCCCAGCGGCTACCGCCTGGGGGACAACGACTCCCGCATCCTCGCGGTCGCCCGCAATCTGCAGGCCGAGGGCTACGACGTCACCGTCGTGTCGAAGGACCTGCCGCTCAGGATCAAGGCATCGTCGGTCGGTCTCCTCGCCGAGGAGTACCGCGCCGAGCTCGCCATCACGGACTCCTCCGGCTGGACCGGAATGTCCGAACTGACCCTGTCGGGCGAACAGGTGGACATCCTCTTCGAGGAAGGGCATGTCCACGTCCCCGAGGTCGCCGACCTGCCCGTGCACACCGGACTGACGATCCACTCCGAGCGCGGCAAGGCGCTGGGCCGGGTCACGCCCGAGGGCAACGTCCGGGTGGTGCGCGGCGATCGGGAGGCGTTCGGCATCAAGGGCCGCAGCGCCGAGCAGCGGATCGCGCTCGACCTGCTGCTCGACCCGGACGTCGGGATCGTGTCGATGGGCGGCCGGGCCGGCACCGGCAAGTCGGCACTGGCACTGTGCGCGGGTCTGGAGGCGGTGCTTGAGCGCCGTCAGCACCAGAAGGTGATGGTCTTCCGGCCGCTGTACGCGGTGGGCGGGCAGGAACTCGGCTATCTGCCCGGCAGCGAGGCCGAGAAGATGAGCCCCTGGGCGCAGGCCGTCTTCGACACGCTGTCCGCGGTCACCAGCCGCGAGGTCATCGAAGAGGTCACCGCGCGCGGCATGCTGGAGGTACTGCCCCTCACCCATATCCGCGGACGCTCGCTGCACGACGCGTTCGTCATCGTGGACGAGGCGCAGTCCCTGGAGAGGAATGTTCTGCTGACCGTTCTGTCCCGAATTGGTGCTAACTCGCGGGTGGTTCTGACCCATGACGTGGCCCAGCGGGACAATCTGCGGGTCGGTCGCTACGACGGTGTCGTCGCCGTCGTGGAGAAGCTGAAGGGACATCCCCTCTTTGCCCATGTCACGCTGACAAGGTCCGAGAGGTCCCAGATCGCCGCCCTTGTGACCGAAATGCTGGAGGACGGCCAGATCTGACGGGTCTGTTAGGCCCTGCGGAGGGCTGCCCAACTTCATAGCGGTTACGCAGCAGTTGGCGTCGTCCGGAAAGGCAGAGAGCCTATCCGGGCGGCGCCTCGGCGTGTGCGGCTTTCCGAAAAACCCTAGGGACAAACAAGGTGTGAGCTTTCACACGCAACACAGAATTGCCTTGCGACGTCCGGGTGCGGCAGAGTCTCACTCCTGTCAGGCCCCGCATACGACACCCCTGTACCCCCAGCGGTACGGAACCACAGCAGCAACACCATCAACTGCATAGCGACGTCGTATGCCGCCCGAGTCACCACGCGGCGCTCCCCTCGCGGGAGTTGCCCACCGGGTCCGCGCCTCCCGTGACCGCGCAGTTGGGAGGCCAGAGCCAGGGGCACGATTGCGTCCGCCAGGGTCACCGAAGCGGGCGATGCTGGAAGGAAACCGTGTGAGTCCGATTTCGGTCAGGGGATTCGCAGTGGCCTCTGCCACCGCGGTCACCGCTGTCGGAAGCGTCGTCGGCGTTGCCTCGGGCAGCACCGCGCAGAACAACGACGCCGAGGCGACGGCTGCCGATTCGACGCTCCTCGCGGACATACCCGCGGGCCAGCAGGCCCAGGTGCAGACCGAGTCCCTGTCGGCGCAGGCGGATGTCCAGGCCATCGCCGCGGACGTGAGCGCAAAGAAGGACGCCGAGGAGGCCGCCCGCAAGGCTGCCGCCCAGAGCGCCATCGAGAAGAAGGAAGCCGCCGAGAAGGCCGAGAAGGCGGCGCAGGAAGCCAAGGAGCGCGAAGAGGCCGAGGCCAAGGCCTCCCGGTCCTCCGCGGCCGACTTCCCGGTCCAGAGCTCGTACAGCATCTCGCAGATCCAGTCGATGGCGCGTTCGATGGTGCCGAGCGACCAGTTCCAGTGCTTCAGCAACATCGTGGACCACGAGTCCGACTGGAACTACCAGGCCGTGAACCCCTCCTCCGGTGCCTACGGCCTCTTCCAGGCCCTGCCCGGATCCAAGATGTCGTCGGTCGGCGCAGACTGGCAGACGAACCCCGCCACGCAGATCAAGTGGGGCCTGAACTACATGAACGACCGCTACGGCAGCCCCTGCGGCGCCTGGGACTTCTGGCAGGCCAACAGCTGGTACTAGAGACTCCGCCGGGAACCGGCGGCGCTTCTCAACCCTGCATTGCCCCTCACCGTCTTTGGGTGAGGGGCTTTCGCGTTTCCCCGTGCGGTGCCATGTACGGTCGGATTCGACGACTCCAGGGGGGAGTGGTGGGGAAAGACGGGGGAAGAGGACGGATCATGTCGCGAATGCCAGGGTGGCTCGGCCGGGTCGGTGCCGGTCTGACCGAGATGAGTGAGCGGTTGGACGAGCGCCGGGCCGCGGTGGAACGGGAGAGCGACCGACCAGAGCCGGTGGGGCGGACCGCCGTCGCGACCGAGCCGCCCCCTGCCGCCGACCCGCCATCCGTGGACCACGTGCCACGGCCCCCCGACTACGCGCCCACGGCTCCGGCACCGCGCCCCGACCCCGCACAGGTCGTGCCGTGGGGCGTACGGGTCGCCGCGGAGGCCGGCTGGCGGCTGCTGGTGCTCGCCGGCACCGTCTGGGTGCTGATGCGGGTCATCAGTGCCGTCCAACTCGTCGTGCTGGCCTTCGTCATCGCCCTGCTGCTCACCGCGCTGATGCAGCCCTCGGTGGCCTGGCTGACCCGGCGGGGCGTGCCGCGCGGGCCGGCTACCGCGCTGACCGCGATCCTCGGCTTCGTCGTCATCGGGCTGATGGGCTGGTTCGTGACCTGGCAGGTCATGGAGAACATCGACAACCTCTCCGACCAGGTCCAGGACGGCATCGACGAACTGCGCAACTGGCTGCTCAACAGCCCCTTCCACGTCACCGACAAACAGATCAACGAGATCGCCGAGAACCTCCGGGAGGCGATCGGCGCCAACACCGACGAGATCACCTCGGCCGGCCTCGAAGGCGTCACCGTCATCGTCGAGGCGCTGACCGGCATCCTGCTGGCGGCCTTCTCGACGCTGTTCCTGCTCTACGACGGCAAGCGGATCTGGCAGTGGACCCTCAAGCTGGTCCCGGCCGCCGCCCGTCCGGGAGTCGCCGGCGCCGGGCCGCGGGCCTGGGCGACGCTGACGGCGTACGTGCGCGGCACGGTGGTGGTCGCCCTGATCGACGCCGTGTTCATCGGCATCGGCATCTACTTCCTGGACGTCCCCATGGCCGTCCCGCTCGCCGTCTTCATCTTCCTGTTCTCCTTCATCCCGCTCGTCGGCGCGGTGGCCTCAGGCGCCCTGGCGGTCGTGGTGGCCCTGGTGACGCAGGGCGTCTTCACCGCGGTCATGACGCTCGTCGTCGTCCTCGCCGTGCAGCAGATCGAGGGCCACATCCTCCAGCCGTTCATCCTCGGGCGCGCGGTCCGCGTGCATCCGCTGGCGGTGGTGCTGTCGGTGGCGGCCGGCGGCATGGTGGCCGGGATCGGCGGCGCGGTGGTGGCCGTGCCGCTGGTGGCGGTGTCGAACACGATCGTCGGATATCTGCGGGCGTACTCGCAGGAGGCGGCGCTGCGCCAGGCACCCGAACCCAGGGGCGCGACCGCGGTGGAGGTGGCTCCCGTGCAACCACCGCCCGCCGCCAAGGAGCCGGAGCCTTCGGAGCGATGACAAAGGGCCCGTTCACCTTCGAGGTGAACGGGCCCTTCGTCGTGCGGGGAAGCGCTACTCCGCCAGAACGGCCTCGGCGTCGAGCGTCACGGCGATCGCCTGGATCACCGACGCGATCTTGAACGCCTCCTGGACCGTCTCCCGGTCCACGCCGGCCTTGCGCAGCACCTGCTCGTGCGAGTCGAGGCACAGACCGCAGCCGTTGATGGCGGACACCGCGAACGACCACAGCTCGAAGTCGACCTTGTCGACGCCGGGGTTGCCGATGACGTTCATCCGCAGACCGGCACGCAGGTTGCCGTACTCGTGGTCGGACAGCAGGTGCCGGGTCCGGTAGAAGACGTTGTTCATCGCCATCACGGCGGCCGCGGACTTCGCCGCGGTGTACGCCTCGGGCGAGAGATTCGCCTCGGCCTCCGGCGCCAGCTCGCGCAGCACGATCGGGGAGCGCGCGGCGATCGCCGTGGCGAGCACCGTGCCCCACAGCTGCTGCGCCGGGAGGTCCGAGTTGCCGATGACCGAGCCCAGGTTGAGCTTCAGGTCCTTGGCGTAGTCCGGTATGCGGGACTTCAGGGAGTCGAGCGACATGTGGTCACTCTCCCGCGAGCAGCTTGACCGGGTCCAGGGTGTCCTCGCCCTTGCTCCAGTTGCACGGGCAGAGCTCGTCCGTCTGGAGGGCGTCCAGGACCCGCAGGACCTCCTTGGGGTTACGGCCGACGGAGCCGGCGGTCACCATGGAGAACTGGATCTCGTTGTTCTGGTCGACGATGAAGACCGCGCGCTTGGCGAAGCCGTCCTCGCCCTCGATGCCGAGGTCGCGCATCAGCTCGTGCTTGGAGTCGGCCATCATCGGGAACGGCAGGTCGCGCAGGTCGTCGTGGTCCTTGCGCCAGGCGTGGTGGACGAACTCCGAGTCACCGGAGAAGCCGAGGACCTGGGCGTCACGGTCGGCGAACTCCTCGTTCAGCTTGCCGAAGGCCGCGATCTCGGTCGGGCAGACGAAGGTGAAGTCCTTCGGCCAGGCGAAGACGATCTTCCACTTGCCCTCGTAGGTCTTGTGGTCGATCGTCTCGAACTCCTTGCCCTTCTCCAGCGAGACGCAGGCGGTCAGTTCGAACGCGGGGAACTTGTCACCGACAGTGAGCACAACTCTCCTTGCAGCGAGAAGACACCGATTCGGTACAGGTGTCTCCCTTGGGTTGGACCTTACCGATCCTGGCACAGGCTGCATTGATACGGGAAATAGCTACACTCGGTCAGGTTGATCGGAGCGTGCTATCAGTGACCGTGAGTAAGAGGAGACAGCCGAGTCTCGCCCAGCTACGGGCCTTCGCGGCCGTCGCCGAGCACCTTCATTTCCGGGACGCGGCCGCCTCGATCGGCATGAGCCAGCCCGCCCTGTCCGGTGCCGTCTCCGCCCTGGAGGAGTCACTCGGAGTGACACTGCTGGAGCGCACCACCCGCAAGGTGCTGCTGTCGCCCGCCGGTGAGCGCCTCGCCGTACGGGCGAAGGCCGTGCTGGCGGAGGTCGGGGCGCTGCTGGAGGAGGCCGAGGCGGTACGGGCCCCGTTCACCGGCGTGCTGCGGCTCGGTGTCATCCCCACCGTCGCGCCGTACCTCCTGCCCACCGTGCTGCGGCTCGTGCACGACCGCTATCCGCAGCTCGACCTCCAGGTGCACGAGGAACAGACCGCGAGCCTGGTCGACGGGCTCACCACGGGCCGCCTCGACCTGTTGCTGCTCGCCGTCCCCCTCGGGATGCCCTCGATCGCCGAACTCCCGCTCTTCGACGAGGACTTCGTGCTCGTCACCCCGCTGGGCCACTGGCTCGGCGGCCGCGAGGGCATCCCGCGCGAGGAGCTCAGGGCGCTCAACCTGCTGCTCCTGGACGAGGGACACTGCCTGCGCGACCAGGCGCTCGACATCTGCCGGGAGGCGGGTCGCGAAATGAAAGGGGTGGGGCGAAGCCCTTCGGTTGAGGGTGGTGGCGGGAGACGGGAGGGCGCTCCCGTGACCACGACGGCCGCCGGTCTGTCGACGCTCGTGCAGCTCGTCGCGGGCGGCCTCGGCTGCACACTGCTGCCGCGGACCGCCCTCAAGGTGGAGACGACCCGCAGCAGCCAACTGCTCACCGGCTACTTCGCCGAGCCCGCCCCCACCCGCCGGATCGCCCTCGCGATGCGGGCCGGAGCGGCGCGCGGAGCGGAGTACGAGGAGCTGGCGGCGGCCCTGCGAGAGGCGCTTCGGCCGTTGCCGGTATCGGTGTGCCAATCGGTCAAATGAGCGCCGAACACAGTTCTTTGAGTTATCCGGAAACTCAACTTCCGTCAACTAGCGACAGGTCGGATATCCCCCTCCGGAATATGCGCGCGGACTGATACACATTCCCCCCTCAGCGCTATGCGTCAGGCGTGTGTGCGAAACGACGAGGGGTGTGATGTCGGGCTACGAACACCTGGCACGGGCCCTGGCCGTCTGCGCGCGTGACGGCTTCACCGGAGAGCTCAGGGTCAGCGGAACGCCGGGCGGCACCTTCCACCTCGGCGACGGCCGGGTGGTCGCCGCCGAGTCCCCCGGCGCACCGGGCCCCGAGGCGCTGCTGCTGCGCTCCGGCCGGGTCAGCGGCGAGCAGTGGGCCGAACTGATGAGGGAGTCCGGGGGCTCGCGCTGGCCGGCGACCGCCCTCGTCGCACGCGGGTACGCGGGCGCCGCGCAGCTGCGGGTCGTGTGCGCGATGGCACTGCACGACGCCGTGTTCGCCATCGCCGCCGGCCGCGTCGACGACTGCGAACGCGTCCCCGCCTTCGAGCCGTTCGCGCAGGTCCCCGTGGGGGAACCGCCGCTCGGCCTGCTCCAGGGGGCGGCCCGCAGACTTACCGCGCTCACCGAGCTGCCGCACCCCGTCCACCCCGACCGTGAGCGGCCCGTGCCCGCACCGGCGCCCGCCGACAGGGACACCCCGCTCACCGTCCTGCGGCGCGAGCTGCTCGCCCACGCCGACGGCCGCCGTACCGCCCGGGACCTCGCCTTCCGGATCGGGCGGGGCGTGTACGCCGTGACGGTCGAGGTCGCGCGGATGCTCGGCGACGGACTGCTGGTCTGCGCCGAGGCGCCCGCGCCGATCCCCGTCCGCCCCTTTCCGGACGGCCACGCGCTGCGCCCGCGGGAACCCGCGCCCGTCGAGCCGCCGCCGCACCCGCCCTCGACCCCGACAGCTCTGCCCCGCCGAAAACCCGGCAGCTTCTTCCGCCTGCGGAACGGAATTACGAGATGAGTCCGAAATGAAGCAGCCGATCAGATGTGAAAAGAAATAGGAGAGTCGCGTACATGGATCACAAGGCCCTGGCACTGGAAATGCGTGGCCTGCGCGAACAGGTCACCGGGATCACCGACACCGCGGTCGCCGCCGCCGACGGCCTCCTCATCGCCGCGGACACCGCCGACACCATCGACCCGGAGGGCCTCGCCGCCCTCGCCGCGGCCGGTCTCGGTCTCGCCAGGCGCACCGCCGACGCCACCGCCCGCGGCACCCTGCGCCGCACGGTCACGTACGGCAGCCATGGCTGTGCCGCCTTCTTCGCCGTCGGTGACACCGCCCTGATGGTCGTGCTCGGCGACGAGGGCATGGACGTGGACCACCTGAACCGGGCGACGCAGTCCGCCCTGCGACGCATCGATCTGATCCTCACCGACAAGGCACCAGAGGGAGTTTGAAGGGATGGCGACGAAGCGCATGACCTCAAGTTTCTCCGACCAGGTGATGAGCCTGGTCAAGCACCTTCGCACCGACGCCCCGGACTGCGTGGCCTCCGGGGTGGTCGACATGTCCACCGGGATGCTGCTGTCGTACGAGACCGTCGAGAACCATCCGCCCGAGGTCCTGGACCTGCTGGCGGGCGCGACGCTCGACCTGTTCCAGGGGCGCACGGTCGTGATGATCGAGGACGTCTTCAAGGAGCGCCGCGGCATCAGCAGCGACAACCACTTCTTCCAGGAGATCCTGGTCAACAGTGAGAACCTCACGCACCTGTTCGTGCGGCTGACCGAGCAGCAGGACGTGGTGGCCGTCGTCGTCTGCCGCAAGTCGGTCAACGTGGGCATGCTGTTCGCCCAGGTCCGGCGGGTCGTACGGGAGTACAGCCTCTGAACGCGACGGCGGTGGGGTTCCCCGAAGGGAGCCCCACCGCCGTCAGCCGTGCGCCGTCCGTCCTACTCGGTGCGCAGCCCGTCCGGCCGCATCAGGCGCAGCAGCGGCGGCAGGCTGAGGACCGTCACCGCCAGGACGATGCCGGCGCCGACGCCCGTCATCGACAGCACGCTCGTCCAGTCCACGACGACCGGAGTGTTCGTCATCTTCAGCAGGACCGTGCCCAGGGTCATCCCCACCACCGAGGCCAGCAGCAGTCCGAGGGCGATCGGGATCGCCGTCTGCCACAGCACCGACAGGCTCAGCGTGCGGCGCCGGGTGCCGAAGGCGACCAGCGACGACAGCAGTTTCTTGCGGTCGCGCAACTGCTCCAGCTGGGAGACCAGCAGGCTCGCGCCGATCAGCGCCATGACACAGACGGCGCCGACGAACAGGCCGGTGCGGATGGTGCCGTAGCGTTCGGAGGTCTGCGTGGAGTACCAGTTCATCGGGTACGACAGCGGGTCGGCGGCCGTAGCGGTGTTCCGCACCAGGTCGTGCACGTCCGGCACGGAGCTGTCGAGCTGCAGGTACAGCTGCCCCCGCAGCGCCGGCTCGGCCGACGCGGGCAGCGCCTTCGGTGTGACGAGGAAGCCGCCGCGCTCCCGGCCCGTCAGGTCCTCGCGGGAGCGGGCCTCCTTCATGCCCTGCGGGATCTTCCAGGCGATCTCCTGCCGCTTCGGACTGCCCTCGTACGACGGGTCGAGGTACACCGTGCGGCCCGCCTCCTTCGCCAGCTTCGGGGTGTCCTCGTCCCACTCGGCGTTCGACACGTAGAAGATGTCGCCGTCGCGGCACGAGGGCAGCTCGGCCGCCTCGCGCAGGGACGCGCAGTCGCCGACGGTCATCTCGACGCCCGTCTCGGGGTCCTTGCGCCGCTCGCCCAGGTAGCCCTCGGCGTACGCGTAGACCCCCTCGACCCCCTTGGTGTCCCGGAACTTCTCCACCGCCGGGTCGAGCTGGGCATTACGGGACAGCGACACCTGCATCTGCGCACGCTCGACGTCCTTGCCGGAGGACTTCGTGTAGTCGCTCTCCACCCCGGCGAACAGCATCTGGAGCGCGATGGCACCGGCCACCGCCACCGCGACGCCGTTCACCATGCGGGCCGCCGTGCCGCTGCTCAACTGGAGCCTGCGGACCGCGAGCTGCCAGGCCACGCCGCCCGAGCCGAGCCGGGCGACGACCGCCTCGACGATCCACGGCAGCAGCGTGGTCACGCCGATGAGCAGCAGGAGCACACCGCCGATGACGAGGTACTCGTTGAAGGTGCCGTTCTCACGGCCCTGGCCGATCATCGGCCACAGCATCGCGAGGCCGCCGATCGGCAGCAGCAGCCGCCACCACAGTCGGCGTCGCGCGGGCTTCGCCGTACGCACCACGCCGAGCGGCTCGATCACCACGCCGCGCATCGCGAACAGCGTCACCAGCACGGCCGCCGCCGGGACGGCGAGGCCGACCAGCAGGGCCAGCGCGGGGGAGGGGTCGAGGTAGCTCGGGAACACACTGACCTCGAACACCTCGACCGAGCCCGCGATCTGGCGCCCGATCATGAAGAAGGCGGTGCCGAAGCCCAGGCCCAGCACGGCGCCCGCCAGTGCCTCGCCGGCTGCGACGCGGCGCACCATGCGCCCGTCGGAGCCGACCAGCCGCAGCGCCGCGAGCCGCCGGTCGCGCCGCTCGCCGCCGAAGCGCACGGCCGCGGCGATGAAGACGGCGACCGGCATCAGCAGCACCACGAAGATCACGATGACCAGCAGGAGCAGTACGGGGTCGGTCTCCGTCTCGGTGGGGCTGGTGTCCCCGAACCGGTCGATACGGGCGACCCGGGCTCCGTCGATGTGCTGCGCGAGGCCCTCGCCGCCCCGGAAGAAGGCGAGTTCGTGCGAGCCGATCAGCCCGCTCTCGCCGATGGTGCCGACGATCCGCTCCGGCAGCCGCTGGCGCAGCAGCTTGGCGTCGTCCGACTCCAGAAGCCGCTTCAGGGCGGGGGAGACCACCATCTCGCCCGTCGCGGGGAACTTCTCCAGCCCCGGCGGCAGCGGTGCCTTCGCGCCCTCGCGCTCCAGCGCCCGGCCGCGGATGTCCTTCTCGCGCCAGTCCGTGTCGACGTCCGCGATGAGCAGGCTGCGGTCGGAGCGCTCGAGGTCCAGGTGGCTGTAGTCGATGTCGGCGCGGGCGCTCTCGCGTTCGTGCCGGACCGACTGCATGTTGGGGACCGCGGTGGTGAGCAGCAGCAGCGCCACCCCGAGCCCCACGCCGACGGCCGTCAGCAGGGCACGGACCCACCCCTCACGTCCGCCCACGAAGGCGAACCGGACCCCCATTCCGAGGTCCCTGGCCCACTGACCTACGTTCATACGACCCGCTCCATGTCCCGGGACTTGCCGTCGCGTACGACGATCTCGCGGTCGGAGTACGCGGCGACCCGGGCCTCGTGCGTGACGAGGACGACGGCGGCGTTGGTGGATCGGGCGGCGTCCGTCAGCAGCTCCATCACGCGCTCGCCGTTGAGGGAGTCCAGCGCGCCGGTCGGCTCGTCGGCGAACAGCACGCGCGGGCTGGTGACCAGCGCACGGGCGACGGCGACGCGCTGCCCCTGACCGCCGGAGACCTCGCCGGGCCGCTTCTTGCGCAGGTCGTCGACCTCCAGTCGCTCCATCCAGGTGAGGGCGGTGCGCTCGGCCTCCTTGCGGGAGGTGCCGTTGAGCCGCAGCGGCAGGGCGACGTTCTCCACGCAGGTCAGCTCCGGCACGAGCTGCCCGAACTGGAAGACGAACCCGAACTCCGAGCGCCTGAGGGCACTGCGCTGGGCGTCGCCCATGGTGGCCAGCTCACGCCCGTTGTAGGTGATGGACCCCGAGTCCGGCGGCACGATGCCGGCGAGGCAGTGCAGCAGCGTGGACTTGCCGGAGCCGGAGGGCCCCATGACGGCGACGACCTCGCCGGGGTGGATGGAGAACTCGGCGCCGTCGAGGGCGAGGGTCGGGCCGTAGGCCTTGCGCAGGTCCTCGGCCGCGAGCAGGGAACCGGGAGGCGGAGTCACTTGGTCACCACCTCGGCGAGCTTGTCGAGACGCGCGGCGGTCAGCTCCAGCCAGCGCAGGTCGGCCTCGAGGTGGAACAGGGCGTGGTCGCAGATCAGCTGGTCGGCCAGGTCCCCCTTCCGCTTGCGGTCGGTGAGGATGCGCATCATGCGCAGGTGCTCGGCCCGCTGGGTGTCGAGGATGTCGGCGGCGTCGCGCCGGGTGAGCAGAGCCAGGACGACCTTGGTGTACAGGGTCGACTGGAGGTACGGCTCCGGCTTCTCGGGTGTCGCGAGCCACCGCTGGACGTCGGTGATACCGGCGTCGGTGATCGCGTACCGCTTCCGCTCGGGCCCGCCGCCGGGCTCGATGCCGTCGACCTCGACGAGACCGTTCTTCAGCAGCCGGGACATCGTCGAATAGACCTGGCCGTAGTGCAGCGGCCGGTCGTGACCGAACTTCTCGTCGAAGGCCCGCTTCAGGTCGTAGCCGTGACGGGGGCCCGATTCCAGGAGCCCTAGGAGGGTGTGACCGATGGACATGTCCAGGACTCTACACGGGGTGTATACGCCCTATGTATACGCGGAGTGTGTAGATCATGGCAGCGGGTGTGAAGGCCCAGGTGGGGCCCGATTGTCACGGTTCTGCTACTGAGGCTCGGGCGGCTTCACCGGCGGACGGCCCCTGCGGGGGATCGGCTTGGTGTCGCCCGGCAGCCGGCCCGCCTCCGCGAGGGCGCGCCGCAGCAGGAACTCGATCTGCGCGTTGGCGGACCGCAGTTCGTCGCCCGCCCAGCGCGCGAGCGCCTCGTACACGGCCGGGTCGAGCCGCAGCAGCACCTGCTTGCGCTGCGGCCGACCCTGAGGGGCCGAGCCCCCGGAAGGATCCGTCACTGGTAGAGCGTCCCGGTGTTGAGGACCGGCTGCGGGGCCCTGTCGCCGCAGAGCACCACCATCAGGTTGGACACCATCGCCGCCTTGCGCTCCTCGTCCAGTTCCACGATGTCCCGCTCGGAGATCCGGGCGAGCGCCGCCTCGACCATGCCCACCGCACCGTCGACGATCTGCCGCCGGGCCGCGACGACCGCCCCGGCCTGCTGGCGCTGGAGCATCGCGGAGGCGATCTCGGGAGCGTAGGCGAGATGCGTGAAGCGCGACTCGATGATCTGCACCCCGGCCGCCTCCACGCGCGCGTGCAGTTCGACCGCGAGCTTCTCGGTGATCTCCTCGGCGTTGCCGCGCAGCGAGAGGCCGCCCTCGTCATGGGCGTCGTAGGGGTACTCGATGGCGATGTGCCGCACGGCCGCCTCGGTCTGGGTGGAGACGAACTCCAGGAAGTCGTCCACCTCGAACGTGGCCTGCGCGGTGTCCTCCACCTTCCATACGACCACCGCGGCGAGCTCGATCGGGTTGCCGTAGGCGTCGTTGACCTTCAGTACGGCCGTCTCGTGATTGCGGACCCGGGTCGAGATCTTCGTGCGGGAGGTGAAGGGGTTCACCCAGCGCAGCCCGTCCTCGCGGATGGTTCCCCGGTAGCGCCCGAAGAGCTGGACGACCCGCGCCTCGCCCGGCGCGACCATGTTCAGTCCGCACATGGCCAATATCGCCGCGATGGCGACCAGGATGCCGACGATGATCAGGGCCGCCTTGGCGCCGCCGTCGGAGACCGTGCCGCCGGCGGCGATCAGCCCCGCGCCGACGAGCAGTCCGACCAGGCCCAGCAGCAGGGCGAGACCGCCGCCGATGCTGTGCGCCGTGAACTCCCGCACGCGGGGCGCGGGCATCTCGGGCACGTCCGCGGTGGCGGACGTGGTGTCGGCCCTGTCGTCGGGTGTGTTCGACGTGTTCGACATGGGTGATATCCCCCGTTTCCTTCGGAAGCCGCAGTGGGTCTCCACTAGCTTCGGTCTAGCTAAGTGATAACACTTTACCCCGCCCGAGCAACCCTATGCACCCTCCAGTCGTCGGTTCCGGTGGGACAGGTGCTGATTGTCACGTCCGCAAAAGACCGGATCGGCCGGGCTTTGTCACATCTTCCGGTGTTAGCTTTCTGAGCTGACCTGAGCGGCGAACCTGTGTGACAGCAGCGCACACAAGAACGAAGCGGAGCGGAACGGACCCATGGGACGAGCGGAAGAGAGACGAGCACGGCAGCGCGGCGGCCGCCGCGCTGCGCCCCGGCGTTCGTCCGGGACGCCGTCGAACACGGGGGCCGGCGAATCGACCACCGTCATCGGGAGCCCGTCGGCCGGCGGCCGCGCCGCGGCGCGCCGCGCCGCCAAGGGCGGTGACGGCAAGGGCCGAATACGCCGGCTGTTCACCTGGAAGAAGATCGTCGGCACGTTCCTCGGCTTCTGCCTGCTCGGCATCGGCGCCTTCATCGCGCTCTACCTCGCCGTGGACGTCCCCGAGGACAACGCCGCGGCCCAGGCCGCCCAGCGTCAGAGCAACGTCTACAAGTACAGCGACGGCTCCACCCTGGCCCGCGACGGCGAGGTCAACCGCGAGATCGTGGACCTCTCCAAGGTGCCCAAGGAGGTCCAGAAGACCTTCGTCGCCGCCGAGAACAAGACGTTCTACGACGACCACGGCATCGACCTGAAGGGCACCGCCCGCGGTGTGCTCAACACCCTGATGGGCAAGGGCGCGCAGGGCGGTTCGACGATCACCCAGCAGTACGTCAAGAACTACTACCTCAGCCAGGAACAGACGGTCAGCCGCAAGCTCAAGGAGATGGTCATCTCCCTGAAGGTCGACCGCCAGATGTCCAAGGACGACATCCTCGCCGGCTACATCAACACCAGCTACTACGGCCGCGGCGCCTACGGCATCCAGGCCGCCTCCCAGGCGTACTACCGCAAGGACGCCGAGAAGCTCTCCGTCGCGCAGGGCGCCTACCTCGCCGCGCTGCTCCAGGCACCGAGCCAGTACGACTGGCATGCCGCCTCCGACACCGGCAAGCGGCTGGTCACCAACCGCTGGAACTACGTCCTGGACAACATGGTCGAGGAGGGCTGGCTCGACCGGTCCGAGCGCCAGAAGCTGACGAAGCTTCCGGAGCCGAAGGAGCCCAAGCCCACCGCCGGTCTGGAGGGTCAGAAGGGCTATCTGATAGCGCTCGCCAACCGTCAGCTGGAGGACCAGCTGATGCAGCAGCAGGGCATCACCCGCTCCCAGGCCGAGGCCGCCGTCGTCGACCAGGGCTGGACCATCACCCTGAACGTCGACAAGAAGAAGCAGGCCGCGCTGGAGAAGGCCGTCAAGGCGCAGCTCACGAGCAAGCTCGACAAGAAGAAGCGCAAGGTCGACGCGAACGTCCAGGCCGGCGCGGTCTCCGTCGATCCCGAGACGGGCAAGGTCGTCGCCCTGTACGGCGGCGAGGACTACTTCAAGCACTACACGAGCAACGCGACCCGCCCCGACTACCAGCCCGCCTCCACGTTCAAGCCGGTCATCCTGGCCGCCGCCCTGGAGGAGAGCGCCGAGACGCAGTCCGGCAAGCCGATCGGCGCGAACACCGTCTACGACGGCACCAGCAAGCGTCAGGTCGTGGACGCGAACGGCGACAAGGTCGGGTTCGCGCCCGAGAACGAGGACGACCAGAACTACGGCGACGTCACCGTCCAGACGGCGATGAACAAGTCCATCAACTCCGTCTTCGCGCAGATGGGCGTCGACGTCGGCATGAAGGACGTCATGGACGTGGCCGGCAAGCTCGGCATGAACACCGAGAACGAGCAGGCCGTTCCGGCGCAGACCCTGGGCACCATGGGCGCGAGCCCGCTCCAGATGGCGGGGGTGTACGCCACCCTCGACAACCACGGCAAGAAGGTCACGCCCGGCATCCTCAAGAAGGCCGAGCACAACAGCCGTACGGTCGAGATCCCGAACCCGATCGGCGAGCAGGTCATCAGCCCCGAGGCCGCGGACACGGTGACCTCGGTGCTGACGGGCGTGGTCGACGACGGTACGGCCCGCCAGTCCGTGGCGAACAACCCCAAGCGCAACGGCCAGAAGGTCGCCGGCAAGACGGGTACCTCCGACGACAACAAGTCGGCCTGGTTCACCGGCTACACGCCCGACCTGGTCACCTCGGTGGGCCTGTTCGGCGAGGACGCCAAGACCCACGCGCAGACCAAGATGTACGGCGCCGGCGGCTTCGACCGCGTCAACGGCGGTGGCTTCCCGGCGCAGATCTGGGCGTCGTACATGTTCGGGGTGACCGACCCCGACGCCCGGTTCGACCTCGACACCGACCAGGGCGCGGCCGTCCGGCCGACGTTCACCCCGACCCCGTCCGAGGAGCCGACGACCGAGGAACCGACGGACGAGCCGACGACGAAGGAGCCCACGGAGGAGCCGACGACGGAGGAGCCGACCGAGGAGCCGACGACGGAGGAGCCCACGGAGGAGCCGACGACGGAGGAACCCACGGACGAGCCGACGGACGAACCGACGGGCGACATCACGCTGGACCCGGTCCGCCCGGGCAACGAACAGTAGGGGCAGCAGCGCCCCTTTCAGGGGCGCGGGGCTGTGTTGAATATGCGGCTCCGCCGCAGGGGCGCGATCAGCCACCGAACATCCGCACTCGGCGACGCGCAGTTCCCCTACGGCACTCAGCCGCGATTCAACTCGAACCAGACGACTTTCCCGGTGCTCAACCGGGTGGCCCCCCACCGCCGAGCAAGCCGGTTGACGAGATACAGCCCCCGCCCACCCTCATCCGTGGCGCGAGCCTGCCGCAGCCGCGGCAACTGCGGCACGTCGTCACCGACCTCGCACCGCAGCACATCGGTCCGCAGCAGCCGCAGCGTCACCGGCCGCGAGGCGTACCGCACGGCGTTCGTGACGACCTCGCTGACCAACAGCTCGACCGAGTCGGTCAGTTCCTCCAGGCCCCAGCGGGCCAGCGCACGCCGCGCCAACCGCCGGGCACGGCCCGGTGCCGCGTCCTCGGGCTCCAGGAACCAGTACGCCACATCGCTCGGCGCGATGCCGTCGAAGCGGGCGGCGAGCAGCGCGATGTCGTCGTCCCGGTCGCCCGGCCCGAGCATGTCGAGCACCTCGTCGCACAGGGCCTCGAGCGGCGGCGGATGGTCGGGCCCGGTGAGCTGGGCGGTCGCGGCGAGCTTCTCACGCAGCTGTTCTATGCCGGTCCAGACGTCACGCAGCCGCGACTCGACCAGGCCGTCCGTGTAGAGCAGCAGGGTCGCCCCGGCCGGTGCGTCCAGCTCCACGGCCTCGAAGTCGACGCCCCCGACGCCGATCGGCGCGCCGGCGGGCACCCGGAGCACCTCGGCCCGGCCGCCCAGGTGCAGCAGGACGGGCGGCGGATGACCGGCGTTGGCGATGGTGATGCGGTGCGAGACCGGGTCGTAGACCGCGTACAGGCAGGTCGCCATGCGGTCGGTGCCCAGGCGCTGGGCCTGCTCGTCGAGGTGGTGCAGGACCTCCTGCGGCGGCAGGTCCAGGCCGGCGAGGGTCTGGGCCGTGGTCCGCAGCTGGCCCATGATCGCGGCCGACGTCATGGAGTGGCCCATCACGTCACCCACCACCAGCGCCACCCGGCTGCCCGGCAGCGGGATCGCGTCGTACCAGTCGCCGCCGACCCGGGCCGTCTCGGCCGCCGGGAGGTAGCGGGAGGCAAGTCGCACGCCGGTCGGGCGGGGGAGCGTCTCGGGCAGCATGGTGCGCTGGAGCTCGTCGGCGATGTACGCCTCACGGCCGTACAGCACGGCCTTGTCGATGCCGAGCGCGCTGTGCGTGGCGAGCTGGGCGGCGACCAGGAGGTCGTCCGGCTCGAAGGCGAGGCGCTCCGGACGACGCAGGAAGACCGCGGCGCCGATGACCCGGCGGCGGCCGCGCAGCGGGGCGAGGATCGCGCGCTGGCCGTCCGGGATGATCAACTGGCCGTCGTCGCCGAGCAGTTCCGGCAGGGCGGCGCGGGCGGCGGGCGCGTCGGCGAAGACGGGGCGTACCCCGCGCAGCACCTCGGCGAGCGCGCCGCCGGGCCGTACCTCGCACAGTTCGGCGGTCAGCGAGGACAGTTCGGACAGCTCGGTCGGCTCCGGCTGCTGCTGTGCGGGCAGGAAGCCGTTCTCGCTGTCCCGTTCCTCCGGGATGCGGTCGGTGCGGCGCAGCCGCAGCACGACGGGCCCGGTGGGCCGTTCGTCGCCGACCGGCAGCGGGTCGCGCAGATAGACGAGGATCGCGTCGGAGAAGGTCGGCACGGTCGCCCGGCACAGCCCCATCACGATCTCGTCCAGGTCGATGCCGCGGGCGATGCGCCTGGTGGCGGCGCCCACGAAGCGCAGCCGGTCGCCGTCACGCCGCATGGGCGTCGGCCGGCCGGGCTGCACGGCCCCTCCGGTGCGCCGCTCGGCGGAGGCCGACGGCTGCTCGGCGCCGGGCTGGGGCGGGATGGCCTCCGAAACGGGCCGCGGCCGGTGCTCCCCCAAGTTCTCGGCTTCGCTGGAACTGGGAGGTGCCCCCATGGGCTCGGCGGCGACGGAGGGCTGCGAGTGCTCGGGGCCGTTGCCGGCGATGTCTGGGTGCTCCTTGCTCGGGCCGGACGGGACGGTGGTGCCCGGCGTGGAGGGGGTGTCACCGGTGCGCGCCTGCGCGGGTAAGGCGGTGCCGCCGCCAGGGGGGTGGGGCGCCGTGGAGTGCGTGGTCGACGGTGTCGAGGCACGCACGAGCGCCCCGCGGGACTCCGCGGGGTCGACGCCCGTCTCGGGGCGTTCGAAGGAGGTCGGCTGCTCCGTCACGCCTTTCGAATCCATCCGTCCGGGGCTGCGCGCCGCGCGTGCAGTTCGTCCCGCCGAAACTCCGATACCCGGAATACGTGCCCCAGGAACGGAATCCCCGCGTGGCCAGAGGCAGTTCCTGTGCCACCGGTGCAGGACCGCCTCCGGTCCGACCCGGCATTGCCCTGGTAACCCTCGCTCACGTCCTGCCGCCCCTCGGTGACGATCGGTCAAGCCCGGCGCGCACTCCGGTAGTTGCCCTTGCGCGCCCTTGCGGAGGACGATCCTACGTTTGTAGCCCGGGGGCGCATCAAGGGTCTCATGAGGACATGTGCGCGGGCGTGCGATCCCAGTCCTCAGGCAAAGAAGGTACAGCCCAGGCGGGATCGGGGCGCCAGTGCTGCCATCCGTCGGCGAACGGAGGCCCCCAGGCGCGGATCACCTCCACCGCGTCACGGCCCGCCCGGCGCACCCGCGCGGCCAGCTGATCGTCCATCAGTCCGTCCCGCTGGGCCTGCGCGAACTCGTCCTCGTCACGCCAGTGCCAACTGCGGTCCGGATGCACGGAGATGTCGAGGAAGTGGTCCTCGGAATCCACCCCGCCCGACCAACGGGCCAGCGGCTCCTCAAGGTTCACGTACCAGTTCTTGAACTGCCACCCCGGCTCCCAGAACAGCCACACCGACCACGGCTCACCGGGCCGTGCGAGCTTGAGCACACCGGTCCCGAACCACCGGTCGCGCTGTACGGAACGCGGCTTGGTGTAACGGGTGCCAAGGGGTTCCTGGTGCACTGATGTGCCATCGGCGAGCACCGGCTTGACGCACTCGGTGCCCGGCGCGAGCCACACGGCGAGGATCTCCTCGTCGTCGCGGACGACTGTGACGGGGCGCACGATGTGGAAGCGACGGCCGGCGTTCTCCCGGTACCGCCACAGGATCCGCGTCCCGGGCGCCCAGCGGACCGGCGATCCGCCCGCTGCCACTTCCGTCGTCATCGCTCCACCGTCCGCCATGAACAGATATTAGGTGCCACGGGCATACGACGCTGCGGCGCCCGTCACGGTTCACACCACCGTGATCATCGGTTACGGCCGTGTCATCCTCAGCACGTCGAGGGCCTCGTCCAACTGCTCCAGCGTGAGGTCGCCGCGCTCCACGTATCCGCCGTCCAGGACGACTTGGCGGATCGTCCTGCGCTCCGCGAGGGCCTTCTTGGCGACCTTGGCGGCCTCCTCGTACCCGATGTACTTGTTGAGCGGTGTCACCACGGAGGGTGACGACTCGGCGTACTCGCGGGCCCGTTCCCGGTTCGCGGTGATGCCGTCCACGGTCTTGTCGGCGAGCAGCCGGGAGACGTTCGCGAGCAGCCGGATCGACTCCAGGACGTTCTTGGCGATGACCGGCAGCATCACGTTGAGCTCGAAGTTGCCGGCCGCGCCGGCGGCGGCGACCGTGGCGTCGTTGCCGGTGACCTGGGCGGCGACCATGAGCACGGCCTCGGGGATGACCGGGTTGACCTTGCCGGGCATGATCGACGAACCGGGCTGGAGATCGGGCAGGTTGATCTCGGCGAGCCCGGTGCGCGGCCCGGACGCCGCCCACCGCAGATCGTTGGCGATCTTCGTCAGGCCCACGGCGATGGTCCGCAGCTGCCCGCTGGTCTCGACGATGCCGTCCCGCGCGCCCTGCGCCTCGAAGTGGTCGCGGGCCTCGGTCAGCGGCAGCCCCGTGACGCGGGCGACCTCCTCGATGACCGCGGCGGAGAAGCCGGGCGGGGTGTTGATGCCGGTGCCGACGGCGGTGCCGCCCAGGGGCAGCTCGGCGAGGCGGGGGAGGGAGGCGTAGAGCCGCTCGACGCCGTAGCGGATCTGGGCGGCGTAGCCCCCGAACTCCTGGCCCAGCGTCACGGGCGTGGCGTCCATGAGGTGGGTGCGCCCCGACTTCACCACGTCGGCGAACTCCTCGGCCTTGCGCTCCAGGGAGGCGGCGAGGTGCTCCAGGGCCGGGACGAGGTCGCGGGTGACGGCGGCGGTGGCGGCGATGTGGATCGAGGACGGGAAGACGTCGTTGGACGACTGCGAGGCGTTGACGTGGTCGTTCGGGTGGACGTCCCGGCCGAGCCGCTCGGTCGCGAGCGTGGCGACGACCTCGTTGGTGTTCATGTTCGACGAGGTGCCGGAACCGGTCTGGAAGACGTCGATCGGGAAGTGCGCGTCCCAGTCGCCGCGGGCGACCTCCCCGGCCGCCTCCTGGATCGCCTCGGCGATGTCCTCATCGAGCACGCCCAGCCGCGCGTTCACCTTGGCCGCGGCGCCCTTGATACGCGCGAGCGCCTCGATGTGGGCACGCTCGATGTGCTGGCCGGAGATCGGGAAGTTCTCGACGGCACGCTGGGTCTGGGCCCGCCACTTGGCGTCCGCCGGGACGCGGACCTCGCCCATGGAGTCGTGCTCGATGCGGTATTCGCTCATGCCCGGTACAGCGACCGAGGGGCCCCGGATGTTCCGGACCTTGCGCCGATCGCGCGATCGGCGCAAGGTCCGGGGCGCCTACGCCAGACCGGGGCCGCGCACCGGGATGCTGGTGAACGTCGGGGCGGGCGCCGGGTCCTGGAAGAAGTCGTTGCCCTTGTCGTCGACCACGACGAACGCCGGGAAGTCCTCGACGTCGATCTTCCAGACGGCCTCCATGCCGAGCTCCTCGTACTCGACGACCTCGACCTTCTTGATGCAGTCCTGGGCGAGGCGGGCGGCGGGGCCGCCGATGGAGCCGAGGTAGAAGCCGCCGTGCGTGTCGCACGCGTCGGTGACCTGCTTGCTGCGGTTGCCCTTGGCGAGCATCACCTTGGAGCCGCCGGCGGCCTGGAACTGCTCGACGTAGGAGTCCATGCGGCCGGCCGTCGTCGGACCGAAGGAACCGGAGGCGTAGCCCTCGGGGGTCTTCGCGGGCCCGGCGTAGTACACCGGGTGGTCCTTCAGGTACTGCGGCATCTCCTCGCCCGCGTCCAGGCGCTCCTTGATCTTGGCGTGCGCGATGTCACGGGCCACGACCAGCGGGCCAGTGAGCGAAAGCCGGGTCTTGACCGGGTACTTGGTCAGCTCGGCGAGGATGTCGTCCATCGGCTGGTTGAGGTCGATGCGCACGACGTCCGAGGACTCGTCGAGGTGCTCGTCGGTCGTCTCCGGCAGGAAGCGCGCCGGGTCGGTCTCCAGCTGCTCCAGGAAGACACCCTCCGCGGTGATCTTCGCGACGGCCTGGCGGTCGGCGGAGCAGGAGACGGCGATGGCGACCGGGCAGGAGGCGCCGTGCCGGGGCAGGCGCACCACGCGCACGTCGTGGCAGAAGTACTTGCCGCCGAACTGCGCCCCGATGCCGATCTTCTGCGTCAGCTCGAAGACCTTCTCCTCCAGCTCCTTGTCCCGGAAGCCGTGCCCGAGCGGCGAGCCCTCGCCCGGGATCTCGTCCAGGTAGTGCGCGGAGGCGTACTTGGCGGTCTTCAGCGCGTACTCGGCGGACGTGCCGCCGACGACGATCGCCAGGTGGTACGGCGGGCAGGCGGCCGTGCCCAGCGAGCGGATCTTCTCCTCCAGGAACTTCATCATGGAGGACTCGTTCAGGACGGCCTTGGTCTCCTGGTACAGGAAGGACTTGTTGGCGGAGCCGCCGCCCTTCGCCATGAACAGGAACTTGTAGGCGCCGCCGTCGGTGGCGTACAGCTCGATCTGCGCGGGCAGGTTGGAGCCGGTGTTCTTCTCCTCCCACATGGTGAGCGGAGCCATCTGCGAGTACCGCAGGTTGAGGTTCAGGTAGGCGTCGTAGATGCCGCGGCTGAGGGCCGCCTCGTCGCCGCCCTCGGTCAGCACGTTCTGGCCGCGCTTGCCCATCACGATCGCCGTGCCGGTGTCCTGGCACATGGGCAGCACGCCCGCCGCCGCGATGTTCGCGTTCTTCAGCAGGTCCAGCGCCACGAACTTGTCGTTGCTCGACGCCTCGGGGTCGTCGATGATCCGGCGCAGCTGGGCGAGGTGGGCCGGGCGCAGGTAGTGCTGGATGTCGTGGATCGCCTCCTCGGCCAGCTTGCGCAGCGCCTCCGGCTCCACCTTGAGGAACGTCCGCCCGTCGGCCTCGAAGGTGGAGACACCCTCGGCGGTCACCAGCCGGTAGGGGGTGGTGTCCTCTCCCATGGGGAGCAGATCGGTGTACGCGAACTCAGGCATCTCGCCCATTCCTCACTCGACAGACAGCGCGGCTGACCTCCATTGGCAGCGTCCACCAGCGTAGGACCTGCCACCGGCGCCGAGCTTGTGAGGTAAGGCTCAGTTCGACGGCCGTCGTAGGATCCCGTGAGGGGCTATCGCGATCTATCGTGTTTGGGTACCCTGCTGCCGTGGACCTTCAGAAGCGCACCGCACCCGCTCCCGCCACCGAGCTCCGGGCGTCCGACGCCGACCGCGACCGGATCGCCGACATCCTGCGCGACGCCCTGGGCGAAGGGCGCCTGACCGCCGATGAGCACGCCGAGCGGGTCGAGGGTGTCCTGGCCGCCAAGACGGTCGGTGAACTGGAGGTGTTCATCCGGGATCTGCCCGCCGCACAGCGGCGCCGCGACCCGTACGTCGCCGCCCCCAGCCGCCCGGCCCCGGGCGCCATCCCGGTCGAGCCCGACGACAACGTGGTCGCGGTGTTCAGCAGCGCCGTCCGCAAGGGCCGCTGGCGCGCGGGCCGCCGGATCCACGCGTACGCGATCTTCGGCAGCGTCGAGATAGACCTCAGCGAGGCGCTCTTCCAATACCAGCACGTGATGATCCGGGCGATCTCGGTCTTCGGCAACGTCGAGGTCCGCGTCCCGGAGAACGTCTCGCTGCGCGGCGCCGGCGGCGGTGTGCTCGGCAACTTCGAGGTGGACCACCTCGACGCGGAGGACCCCGAGGCGCCGGTCGTCCATGTCGACGGCTGGGCCGTGCTGGGCAACATCGAAGGCAGGCCGAAACGGGGCAAGCTCGTGGCGGACATACTCGATCGCGTTCAGCGCAAGGTCGACAAGAGTTTGCGCAAGCATCTGGATCGTTGACGGTTGTGAATCGGACCGCCCAACTCCGGCTTCAGGGCCGCTGAAGTGCCGTGCCGCGGCGCGCGGGACCACCCGAAATCCAGCGGTTCGGAACTCACTGCATAGGCGCGCGCACAGCGGGTAGACCTTGCTGCATCGTCTCTCGCTCGCGAAGCCGTCGTCAGGAGTAGACCGTGCTGCAACCGCCGCATTCGTCCATGCAGGTAGCTGCCGTTCCGGCCCAGCGGGTGCCAGCGCGAGACAGGGACCAAGACGCCCCGTGGCATACGGAGGCCGTGTGCCGCCGTGACGAGGCCGGCCTGTTCTTCGCCCCCTCCAAGGAGCCCACCGCGGCCCGACTCTCCCGTGAGGAGGCGGCCAAGCGGGTCTGTGCCCGTTGTCCGGTCATGGTCGAGTGCCGTGAACACGCCCTGCTCCAGCCCGAGCCGTACGGCGTCTGGGGCGGCCTCACCGCGGCCGAGCGCCGCGTGGTCCTGGCCAGGCGCCGCCGCCGCGACATGGAGCTGAAGAAGGCGGCGCGGGCGGCGAACCGGATAGCGCAGGCGGGCTGACAAACGAGAAACAGGGCGCCCCCTCCGCACCGGGGGCGCCCTGTCGGCTGCGCGGATCAGCTGGGGGCGGGTGACCGCCCCGCGCTCACTTCGCCCTGTCGAAGTCGATCGCGCTGTAGGCCCGCAGCTTGCTCAGCCGGTGCTCGGAGTCGATCCGCCGCACCGTCCCCGACTTCGACCGCATCACGATCGAGTCGGTCGTCGCGTTCTCCGACCGGTAGCGCACGCCGCGCAGCAGCTCGCCGTCGGTGATGCCGGTCGCGACGAAGAACACGTTGTCGCCGGAGACCAGGTCGTCGGTCATCAGGACCCGGTCCAGGTCGTGTCCGGCGTCGATTGCCCGCTGCCGCTCCTCGTCGTCCTTCGGCCAGAGCTTGCCCTGGATGGTGCCGCCGAGGCACTTCACGGCACAGGCCGAGATGATGCCCTCCGGCGTACCGCCGATGCCGAGCAGCATGTCGACGCCGGTGCCCTCGCGCAGCGCGTAGATCGAACCCGCGACATCGCCGTCGGAGATCAGTTTGATGCGCGCGCCGGCGTCCCGGATCTCCTTGATGATGCCCTCGTGCCGGGGCCGGTCCAGGATGACGACGGTGACGTCCTCGGGCGTGGAGCGCTTCGCCTTGGCGACCCGGCGGATGTTCACGGCCACGGGCGCGTCGATGTCGACGAAGTCGGCCGCCTCGGGCCCGGTGACCAGCTTGTCCATGTAGAACACGGCGGACGGGTCGAACATGGAACCCCGGTCGGCCGCGGCGAGCACGGAGATCGCGTTGGGCATGCCCTTCGCGGTCAGCGTGGTGCCGTCGATCGGGTCGACGGCGATGTCGACCTCGGCCCCGGTTCCGTCGCCGACCCGCTCCCCGTTGAAGAGCATCGGCGCCTCGTCCTTCTCGCCCTCACCGATGACGACGACGCCGTTCATCGACACGGTGTGGACGAGGGTCCGCATGGCGCGCACCGCGGCACCGTCGGCGCCATTTTTGTCGCCGCGCCCCACCCAGCGACCGGCGGCCATGGCCGCCGCCTCGGTCACACGGACCAGCTCAAGGGCGAGGTTGCGGTCGGGGGCTTCGCTGGGTACTTCGAGTTCGGACGGCAGATGATGATGATTCTCGGTCATCGAGGCGCACCTTTCTGATACGACGACGGCCGGATGAGGGTTCGACCCCGACTCTATCCTCGGGCGCGCAGGATGAGCAGGGGGCCCCACGGATGAGCAGCGGGGGCACCTGCGACGATAGGGGGCGTGGCAGGTTCGAACGGTAAGCAGAAGTCGGTCCGCAACATGGTGCTCTCGCTCGGAGTGACCGTGCTCGCGGCAGGAGTCATCTATCTCTTCGTCCCACGTGACGACAGCGCTCCCGACCTCCCGCGGATCGACTACCGCGTCGAGCTGCTGACGGCCCGGCGCGCGGCGTCCTACCCGGTGGCCGCGCCCGTGGGCCTGCCGGAGAGCTTCAAGGCGACGTCCGTGCGCTTCAAGGGCGACGACTTCGACGCCTGGCACCTCGGCTTCCACACCGCCGGCGGGGAGTACCTCCAGGTCGAGCAGTCGGCCGAGAAGCCGGCGACGTTCCTGGAGAAGGTCACCCAGGGCGGACGGGCCAGCGAGGTCACCGAGAGGATCGGCGACCGGACCTGGACGCGGTACACGGGCGGCCGTTACGACGCGCTCGTGCACGAGGAGAAGGGCGCGACGACCGTGGTCGCCGGCACCGGTTCCTTCGAGCAGCTGTCGCAGATGGCGAAGGCGCTCAAGTCGCAGTGACGCCGCCCCCGCGAGGGCGCGCACGCACCACGCATGACGAAGGGCCCCCGGCCGGAAGCCGGGGGCCCTTCGTCATACGCGGTCGGGTCAGACGGTGGTGACGACCTGGTCGAAGTCCAGGCGCGGGGAGCGCGGGTACCAGGCGTCGGCGCCGGGCTTGCCGATGTTGACGACCATCAGCGGGGTGTGGTCGTCGTCCAGGAACTCCTTGCGGACGCCCTCGAAGTCGAAGCCGGTCATCGGGCCGGCGGCGAGCCCCGCGGCGCGGACGCCGACGATGAAGTACGCGGCCTGGAGGGCGGCGTTCATCCCGGCGGCGTTCTCGCGGGCCGGGCGCTCGCTGAAGAAGACGTCCTTGGCCTGCGGGAAGGCCGGGAACAGGGTCGGCAGCTCCTCGTGGAACTCGTTGTCCGCGGAGAGGATCGCGACCAGCGGGGCGCTCGCGGTCTTGGCCTGGTTGCCCTCGGACATGTGCTGCACCAGACGCTCACGGGCCTCGGCCGAGCGGACCAGGGTGATGCGCAGCGGGGTCTGGTTGAAGGCGGTGGGGCCGTACTTGACCAGGTCGTAGATCGCCTGGACCTGCTCCTCGGTCACCGGCTCGTCGGTGAACGTGTTCGCGGTGCGGGCCTCGCGGAACAGCAGGTCCTGGGCGGCGGGGTCAAGAACGAGAGACATCGTGAACCTTCTCGGGTTGTGCGTATGCGTCGTGGGCCGTACGTAAACGGACCGTGGACCGTTTACGCTGAAGACAGTACGCCGAACATGTTCAAGGTTCAACAAAAAGCGGGGCGTGGTGATCCGCTTCACAGCCTGATCAGGTGTGACGGACCTCAGTCGCCCCGCTGCTCGCCTCGCCGACCGGGCCTAGGACTCGTCCCCGGCGTTCTCCTGCGCGGCCTCCGCCTCGGCCTCCTCGGCCAGGGCAGCGTCCAGCCGCGCCCGTGCCCCGTCCAGCCAGCGCCTGCAGACCTTGGCCAGCTCCTCGCCGCGCTCCCAGAGCGCGAGGGACTCCTCCAGCGTCGTACCGCCCGCCTCCAGCCGCCGGACGACCTCGATCAGCTCGTCCCGGGCCTGCTCGTACCCGAGCGCTTCTTCCACCTTGCTGGTCATTCGCCCACCCTATGCATCGGCTTGTGCGTCGACAGAGGCGTCGACCCGTACGGAGAACTCCCCCTCGGCGACCCGCGCCCGCAGCGCCTCGTCCGCGGTCACCTCGCCGGGGTCGCGGACCACATGCCCGTCGGCCCGCTGGAGCACGGCGTACCCCCGCTTCAGGGTCGCGGCGGGGGAGAGGGCCACCACGCGCGCGTGCGTGTGCGTCAGTTCGGACTCGGCGCGGTCGAGGTGATGGCCGAGGCAGCGGCGGCCGCGGTCGAGCAGCGACGCCACATGGTCGGCCCGCTCGTCGATCATCCGGTGCGGATCCTCTATCGACGGCCGCGCCAAAGCGTGCGCGAGCCCGCGCTCCTCGCGCTCGACGAACGCCTCGACGCACCGCCGGGCCCGGTCGCGCAGCATCCGCACCCGCTCGTACTCCTCGCCCACGTCCGGCACGACCTTCTTGGCGGCGTCGGTCGGGGTGGAGGCACGCAGGTCGGCGACGTGGTCGAGGAGCGGATTGTCGGGCTCGTGCCCGATGGCGGACACCACCGGCGTACGGCACGAGGCGACGGCCCGCACGAGCTGCTCGTCGGAGAAGGGCAGCAGATCCTCCACGCTGCCACCGCCGCGGGCGACGATGATCACGTCCACGTCGTCGATGTCGTCGAGCTCCTTGACCGCCTGCACGACCTGCGGCACGGCGTGCACGCCCTGCACGGCGACGTTGCGGACCTCGAAGCGGACGGCGGGCCAGCGGTGGCGGGCGTTCTCCAGGACGTCCCGCTCGGCTGCGGAGGCGCGTCCGCAGACCAGGCCGATGAGCTGGGGAAGGAAGGGGAGCGCCTTCTTCCGCTCCGGTGCGAAGAGCCCCTCGGCGGCCAGGGCCTTCTTCAGCATCTCCAGCCGGGCGAGCAACTCGCCGACGCCGACCGGCTTTATCTCGGTGGCCCGCAGGGAGAGCTGGCCGCGCGGGGCGTACCACTCGGGCTTGGCGAGCACGACGACCCGGGCGCCCTCGGTCACCACGTCGGCGACGGCGTCGAAGACCTGCCGGTAACAGGTCACGCTCACGGAGATGTCGTACGAGGGGTCACGCAGCGTCAGGAACACCACGCCGGCGCCCGGCCGCCGCGACAACTGCGTGATCTGCCCCTCGACCCACACCGCCCCGAGCCGGTCGATCCACCCCCCGATGAGCCGTGACACCTCACCGACGGGCAGGGGGGACTCCGGGGTCGTGTTCACAGCCATGCGGCGAGCGTAACGGCCGCCACCGACAACGCCGACCAGCCGAACGGGGCGGGGCGCGGAGCGTCCCGGCCGGGTGCCCTCCGTCGTCCGGCGTACCCCCCGTGGTCCCGCTCCGTGACCCGCCGCATCCGCCCGCCCCGCGCGGCGACCCGTTCCCCACCCTTCACATCGCGGTGCCGGTCTCCTCGTCAAGCCGTCACCCTCGCGATCTCCGAGCCCCCGAACGCACCCTTACGATGGGACGCATGACTGCTTCGCCTGGCCGCCGTGTCCTGCTCGCCGCCCCCCGTGGCTACTGCGCGGGTGTGGACCGCGCCGTGATCGCCGTCGAGAAAGCCCTGGAGCAGTACGGCGCTCCGGTGTACGTCCGGCACGAGATCGTCCACAACAAGTACGTCGTGCAGACCCTGGAGAGGAAGGGCGCCATCTTCGTCGAGCGCACGGAGGAGGTCCCCGAGGGGAACATCGTGATGTTCTCCGCGCACGGCGTGGCCCCCGTCGTCCACGAGGAGGCCGCGCGCGGCAAGCTGGCCACCATCGACGCGACCTGCCCGCTCGTCACCAAGGTCCACAAGGAAGCCGTCCGCTTCGCCAATGAGGACTACGACATCCTGCTGATCGGGCACGAGGGCCACGAGGAGGTCATCGGCACCTCCGGCGAGGCCCCCGACCACATCACGCTCGTCGACGGGCCGGAGGACGTCGCCAAGGTCGAGGTCCGCGACGAGTCGAAGGTCGTCTGGCTCTCCCAGACCACCCTCTCCGTCGACGAGACCATGGAGACCGTCGACGCGCTGAAGGAGAAGTTCCCGCAGCTCATCTCCCCGCCCAGCGACGACATCTGCTACGCCACGCAGAACCGTCAGCTCGCGGTGAAGCAGATGGGCGCCGAGGCCGAGCTGGTCATCGTGGTCGGCTCGCGCAACTCCTCCAACTCCAAGCGGCTGGTCGAGGTCGCCAAGCTCGCCGGCTCCCGCGAGGCCTACCTTGTGGACTTCGCCAGCGAGATCGACGAGGCCTGGCTGGAGGGCGTGACCACGGTCGGCGTCACCTCCGGCGCCTCCGTCCCCGAGGTCCTCGTGGAGGAGGTCCTGGAGTGGCTGTCCCAGCGCGGCTACGGAGATGTGGAGCTCGTGAAGGCCGCCGAGGAGTCGATCACCTTCTCGCTGCCCAAGGAACTCCGGCGTGACCTGCGTGAAGAGGCGGCTGCGCTGATCGCCGGGCGCACCGGGGCCGGCGACTCCGGGGAGTGACCGTCAGTCGTCCGTCGTAACGTAGGGCCATGCAGATCTTCGGCTTGGACATCGGTGGATCCGGGATCAAGGGCGCCCCGGTGGATCTGGACAGGGGCGACCTGGCCCAGGAGCGCTACAAGGTGCTCACTCCGCAACCGGCCACACCCGACGGGGTCGCCGACGGCGTGAAGGAGGTCGTCGAGCACTTCGGCTGGACGGGCCCGGTCGGGCTCACCTTCCCCGGTGTGGTCACCGACGGCTCCACGATCCGTACGGCGGCCAACGTCGACAAGAGCTGGATCGACACGGACGCGCGGGCGCTGTTCAGCGACAGGCTGGGCGGCCACCCGGTGACGGTGGTCAACGACGCGGACGCGGCCGGCGTCGCCGAGATGCACTTCGGCGCGGGCCGCGGCCGCAAGGGCACCGTGATCCTGCTCACCTTCGGCACGGGCATCGGCAGCGCACTGTTCGTCGACGGCCGCCTGGTCCCCAACACCGAGCTGGGCCACCTCGAACTCCACGGCCACGACGCCGAGAAGCGTGCGTCCAGCAAGGCCAAGGAGGACGAGGACCTGTCCTGGGAGCACTGGGCGCACCGCGTGCGGAAGTACCTCGCGCACGTCGAGATGCTGTTCTCGCCCGAGCTGTTCATCATCGGCGGCGGGGTGAGCCGCAAGGCCCAGAAGTTCCTGCACTACATCGAGGACATCAAGGCGGAGATCGTGCCCGCCCAGCTCCAGAACAACGCCGGGATCGTCGGCGCCGCGATGCACGCGGCGGAGCGGGACGGCTAGCCGCCGCTCACCCCCGCCCGGCGGCGTGCCGCCACCCGCCGGGCGATCAGGCGCACTCTGCGCACGAGCACGACGAGACCGGCGATCAGCGTCCCGCCGTACAGCCATCCGGCCTCCGTGGCGAGGGCGCTGACGAGCCCCATCAGCCGGCCGCTGAATCCGCCGCCGCTCTCGGCCACCGGAAGCAGCCCCACCGCGAACGCGATCGGTACGACCACCGGCGCAGTCAGCAGATCGCCCTCGCGTACCCAGAGGGCGGTCAGCGCGCACACCGGCAGGAACAGCACGCTGTACAGCGTCAGCGACTCGAACATCAGCGAGTCGAGACAGCCGAGCACCAGCATCACGGCCCCGCAGAACAGACCGCTGCCGAGTCCGGTGAGCCGGGGGTCGGGAAACCGGCGTGCGGGCGCCGGCTCCGGGGCCGGCCGCCGTACCGCCGCGGCTTGTTCCGAACGCGGCCGGCGCTGCGGGCCGGGGCGGGTGGAGCGGGCGGGCCGGGGGGACGCGGCGTCGCGGGAGGCCCGGGCCTTCGCGAGCCGAGCGGCTCTGGCGGCACGGGCGGCGGCCTTGGCGTCGTCGGCGGCACCGGCCCGGGACACTCGGGCCGGCCACTCACCGGACGGCCCCGAGCCGCCCCGCCCGCTACCGCTGCTGTCACCCTCCCTCAGGAATCGGCCCTCGCCGCGCCTCGTACGACTCTCGCCCCGCTCCACACTGTCCCCGTCCGGCGGAAGACCGCCATCGCCCGGCGCGAACCGGCACCGCTCCGGCGCGGCCCGGCCCTCACCCCACGCGACCCCACGCCCGCTCCATGGCCGGCAGGTCGCGCCCTGTCCTGCTGCTCTTCTGCACCAACCTAGGTCGGATCATGTGGCCGATCGGCCCTCAGACACGCCCGGGGGCGGACCTTGGCCACGTGTTCGACGGGGCGCCGGGGCCGGGCCCGGTACGCCGTAGACTGGTGGATCGGCCCGTGCATCTGCGTCATCTGCATCGAAGATCGAAGAAGGACCGGGCCCCAGCCCAGCCCCAGAAGTCCTCTCACGTACGGGAAGTCGCAACGTGTCGCTCACGATCGGAATCGTCGGTCTGCCGAATGTCGGCAAGTCGACCCTGTTCAACGCCCTGACCAAGAACGACGTGCTGGCGGCCAACTACCCGTTCGCCACGATCGAGCCCAACGTCGGCGTGGTCGGCGTCCCCGACGAGCGCCTCACGAAACTGGCCGAGATCTTCTCCTCGCAGCGCGTCCTCCCGGCGACCGTGGACTTCGTCGACATCGCCGGCATCGTGCGCGGCGCCTCCGAGGGCGAGGGCCTGGGCAACAAGTTCCTCGCGAACATCCGTGAGTCCGACGCGATCTGCCAGGTCATCCGTGCCTTCAAGGACGAGAACGTCGTGCACGTCGACGGCAAGGTCTCGCCCAAGGACGACATCGAGACGATCAACACCGAGCTGATCCTCGCCGACCTCCAGACCATCGAGAAGGTCCTGCCGCGCCTCCAGAAGGAGTCGCGGATCAAGAAGGACATCGCGCCGAAGGTGAAGGCCGTCGAGGAGGCCAAGGAGATCCTGGAGAAGGGCGACACGCTGTTCTCGGCGGGCATCGTCCAGGGCTCCGGCAACGAGGAGCTGCTGCACGACCTGCACCTGCTGACGACGAAGCCGTTCCTCTACGTCTTCAACGTCGACGAGGACGAGCTGGTCGACGACGACTTCAAGAACGAGCAGCGCGCGCTGGTGGCCCCCGCCGAGGCGATCTTCCTGAACGCCAAGCTGGAGGCGGACCTCGCGGAGCTGGACGAGGCGGACGCGATGGAGCTGCTGGAGTCGGTCGGCGCGGAGGAGCCCGGCCTCGCCACCCTCGCCCGCGTCGGCTTCAACACCCTCGGCCTGCAGACGTACCTCACGGCCGGCCCCAAGGAGTCCCGCGCCTGGACGATCAAGAAGGGCGCCACCGCCCCCGAGGCGGCCGGCGTCATCCACACCGACTTCCAGAAGGGCTTCATCAAGGCCGAGGTCATCTCCTTCGCCGACCTGGTGGAAACCGGCTCGGTGGCCGAGGCCCGCGCGAAGGGGAAGGCGCGGATGGAAGGCAAGGAGTATGTGATGCAGGACGGGGACGTGGTGGAGTTCCGCTTCAACGTTTAGGTGCATTTCCACCACGTCGGCTTTGTTGATTACGCAGGTCAGGAGGGCTCGACTCTTCGGAGTTGAGCCCTTCGCTCGTTCCCGTGCTGGGATGGTGCTGAGAAATCTGACGCTCTGTCACCTCGTTTGGCAACCGTCCCTGGCGTGGCTCCCTTGGAGCGGACCGACTGCGCGTATGGGTTCACAGCTACTGCTGGCGCGCGCCGAACTCGGCCCCGTTTCCGGGACAAGTGGCGAGGCTGCCGTTTACGAAGGCTGGTGTCTGTGACCGCGAGGCCCTCAAACGATTCGGGTGGCTGACCGGTGAGCGGCGTTCGATCAAGGCTGCTCTCGTGCCGGATCGGAGAACGCCGCTTCCCTCTTGTGGCGGGCACGGTAGGCTCGACCAGGCATGATGCGGCCCTGCTGGCGTGGGCGACGCGGGAGGACGGGGACAGTGACCGCAGTGGGAGGAACCCCGGCGTCCGGGGTGCCGAAGCCTGGCCCGGTGAGGCCGCCCCGGCAGTGGTCGCAGGAGAGGGTCTCTCCGTACCCGTGGGAGCAGGAGGCATTGGATCACGTCCGGCAGCTCATGCCGCACGCCGAGCCGTATCGGGCCTGGGCCACCTTCTCTTTTACTGCGCAGTCCGGACGCGTCAATGAATGCGATCTGCTGATCGCAGTTCCGGCCGGCCTCTTTCTCGTCGAGATCAAGAGTCACCCCGGTGAACTCCGTAACACCGGTTCCACGTGGAATTTCCGTGGCCAGGACCGTATGCGGACCCTCACCAACCCTCTGCACTTCAACGACTTGAAGTCCAAGGAGCTGAAGAGCCAACTCCAGTGGGCAGCACGCAAGCTGGGTATCAGCGACCGCGTCGTGCCGCGTATCGAGCCTGCCGTGTTCCTCTCCGCCCCGGATCTGGAAAGCCACCTGGACGAGGTCCAGCAGATCAAGGTCTACGGCCGTGACGACGGCGCGAGCGGTCTGAAGCGTATCTGGCAGGATTTCCTGGGACTGCCACCGGACCGCCCTGAGCGGCGCATTACTCCGGAGTTCTCTCGCCATACCCTCCCGCAGTTGCTGAAGGCCATTGGTATTCGTCAGTCCGCCGCCCATCTGCGGTTCGGCGAGGCATGGAAGATGGAGCCCCATCCGCTGGACGCCGGTCCGTCCTGGGAGGACCGGCTCGCGTCTCGCGATGACGGGATGGTCCAGGAAGAGGGACGGGTCCGTATCTATCTGGTCAGCCAGATGGCGACCGAAGCGGCTCGTAAGGCCACCGAACGTGCCGCGCGCCGTGAGTACCAGGTGCTCCAGGGCATCAACCACCGCGGGATCGTCGACGCAGTCGAATTCCGTGAGCATCAGGGCGGGCCGGCGATTCTCTTCCGCCATCGCCACACGGATCTGCGACTCGACCAGTACCTCGATGTCTACGGCGGGAAGCTGACTCCCGAGACCCGCCTCGACCTGGTCCGACAACTCGCAGAAGCCGTCCGCTACGCACACAACCGTTCCCTGTACCACCGGGCTCTGGCGGCACGCTCGGTGTACGTCTCCTTCAAAGAGGGCGGGTCCCATCCCGAACTGCGGATCACGGACTGGCAGACCGCGGCCCGGGATTTCGACTCCAACGCCACCTTCTTCCGCTCCATCGGTGGTTCCGCCCTCGACGCGGCACTCATCGAGGACGCGGCCCGCGTCTACCTCGCCCCGGAGACGGATCAGCCCTACGCCGACCCCGGGGACCTGGACGTCTTCGGTCTCGGAGCGGTGGCCCATCTGATCCTGACCGGGCTGCCGCCGGCCGCTCAGCGCAGCGCGCTGAGCGACCGTCTGCGCACGGACTCGGGCCTGCGTCTCTTCGCGGTGGCGGATGGGCTGCCCGATGCCCTGGACGATCTCGTTTTCCAGGCGACCCGGACCGATGTCAATGATCGCCTCGGCTCGGTGGAGGCATTCCTCGACCTCCTCGACGAGGCCGAACGTGCCAGCGTGCTGCCGGACTCCCCGGCCTCGACCGGTGTCGACCCGTTGGAGGCGCTGCCCGGTCAGTCACTCGACGCCGAATGGTCGGTCCGGCGGGTTCTCGGCACCGGGGCCACTGCCCGTGCGCTGCTCGTGGAGCGGGCAACCGAGGACGAGGACGGACACGTCCAGATCGACGAGCACGTCTTCAAGGTGGCGCTCGACGAGGAGCGTGCGGGCAGACTGCGGGCCGAGGAGCGGGTGCTCGGCACGGTCGGTGGTGGAGCGGTCGTCCAGTTGCGCGGACAGGGCCTGCGGGAGATCGGCGGGCGCACGGTTCTGGAGCTGGAGTACGCCGGCGAGCAGTCTCTCGGTGAGCGACTCCGAGGCCAGGGCCGTCTCACTTACCACGAGCTGGAACGCTTTTCGGACGATCTGTTCCACGCCCTTGACCAGCTCGCCGGTCATGGGGTGCGCCACCGTGACATCAAGCCGGACAATTTCGGTGTCCAGCGACGCAAGGACCGTACCTGGCAGCTGAAGCTCTTCGACTTCTCACTCACCGATGCCTCTGACCGGGACATCAAGGCCGGTACCCGTAACTATCTCGACCCGTTCCTCGGGTCGATGCGCCGCGCCCACTACGACGATCACGCCGAGCGTTACGCGGCGGCCGTCACCCTTCACGAGATGGCCAGTGGCGAGCGACCGGTGTGGGGCGACGGGCAGAACGACCCGCTCACCAACGAATCGGCAGTCCTCCGCATAGCGGTCGAACTCTTCGAACCGGCATTGAGCGAGGGGCTCGCACGCTTCTTCCGTAGAGCCCTGCACCGCGACACCGAGCACCGCTTCGAGACCCTCACGCAGATGCGGGACGAGTGGCGGCAGGTGTTCCGCACCGCGGACTCGACCGGCCCCACCACCACTCCGACCACGGTCGGCACCACCTCCGAGGACCCGGAGAGCGACCGGGACAGGGCAGCGGCAGCCGCCGACACCACGACACTCCTGGAGGCCGCCGGTCTGTCTCCCCGGGCGGTGTCCGTCGCGAACGACCTGCACGCCTACCGGGTCGGCGATCTGCTGAACCTCCAGCCGTACGTCATCTCCCGGGCGCGCGGCGCAGGTGCGCTGGTCCGCAAGGAACTGAACCGGCGGCGCAAGCAATGGGCGGCAGCGCTCCTTCCGGCCTCCGACGGAAGGTCTCCGCGGACCGCGTCCGTCGATCGCGCGGTGGTGGACGTCGTCACGGCGGACGGCTCGGCTCCGGAACGGATCCTGTCGATAGACGAGATGGCAGCCCTGCTCACGCCCGAGCCGGGACGCAGGGGTTCGCACCGCGAGGGAGTGGTCCGGCTCACGCTCGGGCTTCCGCTCGAGGAGGGCGGGCTGTCTCCGCTGGGAGCCTGGCCGGTGCAGGCACGCATTGCCGAGCACCTGGGTATCAAGCAGCCGCCGGTCTCGCGGCACCATCGGATGGAGATCAAACAGTGGGCCGAGGCGGCCTGGCTCGCACCGGTACGGGCTGAGCTGGTCGACATCGTCACTGCCGCCGGGCGCGTCATGACCGCTGTGGAGGCTGCCGCCGAACTGCGTGCCCGCCACGGAGCGGACAGCGACACCAGTGAGCGGATCCTGGCCAGATCGCTCGCTGTGGTCCGGGCCGCCGTCGAGGCCGAGACCGCAGATGTGGTGGGAGGGGGCGACAGCGCGGGGACCGAGAGCGCGGTACCGCATGAGCCCCGGCTCGCGGTGCACCGGCGTGGCGAAGCGATCCTCATCGCGGCCGAGTCGCTTCCCGGAACCGAGGATCCGAGCCCCCGTGAACTGGCCGACTACAGCGCTCTGTTGGGGGCTTGCGCCTATCAGTCGGCCAGGCGTGACCCATTGCCCAGCCGTACCGAGGTCCTGCGTGATCTGCGTGCGGTACCGGTTCCCGACGGCTTCGCCCCACTCGCGGACACCCGCCTTGTGGCGCTGGCCGCCGCGGTCGCCACTCGGACCGCGGTCACCCCGCGTCTGGAGCTGTACCCGCAGGATCTGAGTCTGGAGCGGGCACTTCGCATCTCCCAGGCGGGAGCCGGGGTCCGGCACGACCGGGGCATCATGGTCCCTGGTCTGGTCGCGCGGCTGCGGGCACGGTTCCCCGACCTCGACCTCCTCGTGGGCGGCCGCGAGCCCACCCATGTGGAGCTCGAGGACGCGCTCGAAGCGGCACGCTTCGACCTGCGGTACGACCACACGACCCTGACGTTCTTCCCGCGCAGAACCGCACCGCCCGCCGCCCGCACCTCAACCGGCGTCCACACCAGCTATCTTCCACCCCGCCCGATCTCCCGCTCGGACCGGGAGGACCCGCACGGGGCGTCTCGTGCCCGGCTCACCGAGCGGGCCGCGCGCGGCGGCTTCCTCGCCTTGACGGTGAAGCGCGACGTACTCGTGGGGACGGCGGAGCGGGTGGCGGCGACCTTCGAATCCGAGGGTGTCGTCGCGGTTGACGTCGCGGGCATGTTCCTGCGTACGCTGCGGGAGTTGGCGGACGAGAAGGGCCAGGACTGGCAGAAGTTCCTGCGCGCCGACAGCAGTTCGGCTCCCGGCCGCATCAAGCCCGGCCTTGCCTCTTTCGCACGCGTCGTCTGGCAGCGGATGGAGGACGCCCTCCTGGAGCGGGCCGCCGAGCCCCGGACGATCCTCTTCCTTTACGACGCCGGCCTCGTCGCCCGCTACTGGGACGAGGGCGGCCATGGCTTCCTGACCCGTCTTCAGAGTGCGGCACGCCGACCGGCGACCGTCCCGTACGGCCTGTGGCTGCTGTGTCCGGTCGAGACACGGTCGCAGCAGCCGCGCCTGGACGGGCGGACGGTCGAGGTGATCGGGGGCGACGGGGAGCGGGAGCATCTGGATGCGGAGTTCGTGAAAGCGCTCGGGGAGCTGCTCGGTCAGGACGGCTGACCTGTCCGGTGCCCGGCTCGGGAGCGCTCAGACCTTGCTGCGTTTGACGCCGCCCTTGCGGCCGATGTCGAAGGCCAGCCGGTAGATGTCGGGGAGGTCGACGGAGCCGTTGGTGCGGTAGGTCACCACGCCGAGTTTCTCCAGTTCGGCGAGGAGCGCGACAGGGTTGTCGGGGTGTTGGGGCCCGCTCCCTGCTTTCTCACCTTCCAGTACTTTGCGGAGTTCGGCCGAGAAACCTCCCGAGCTCCATGCGTACTGGACGGTGGACGGTTCCATCGGTACCTGTGTACCGGCGAGAAGCTTGATCGACAGTGCTGCCCAGGCGAGGTCGTCCTCGAGTTCCCGGACCCGGGTGTTGGCCGCATGGCTGAGGCTCTCGCGGATGGCTTCGTAGTACAGCGGCAGCGGGTGGGTGGCATGTGCTTCGGCGGTGATCTGAGCTGCTTTCCGTAGCGTGGAGAGCAGGGTGCGTGGACTGATCCGGCCGAGACCGTCCTGAAGATGGTTCGGGATCCAGGTGTAGGTGTGTCCCTTGCGGCGGTCCGTTCCCATGAAGGGGCCGGCCAGCGTGACGAAGAGGCGTTCCTGCGCCTTCTGGTCGGCGAGCACCTCGACCGGGGCGATGTGGCGGCCTTCCTCGAAGCGCCAGGTTCCTTCGGTGGAGTCCCTGAACGCCTTGGCCTGGTCCGAGGTGTGGTTGCCGAGCTGGTGGAAGAAAAGGCCGTAGAGGTTCTCCCGGCTCCAGGAGAGGTCGGCGGCGTTCGCGTCCAGTTTCGAGGCGTCGGCGAAGTGGCGAGGTGCGCTGGCGTACATGTCGGGGCGTACGAAGATTTTGGCGCGCAGAGCGGTGGTGGAGAGGCGGAGTTCCAGGGCGACCTCGAACAGTCCGGAAAGGAGCAGATCGATGTGCCGGCGTTCCGAATGGAGATGGTCCAGGTCGTCGAAGAGGAGGATCAGGGTCTTGTTCTGCTCACGGGCTTCTCGGTCCGCCTTGCGCAGCGCGCTCTCGTACGCGTCTCCGTTTCGGGCGGTCCATCGGATGCGCTCGATCCAGCTGTCGAGTGCGACGACCTGAGGCACCTTCAGTGCCATGAGGACGACCGCGGACCACAGGTCCTTCGGCTCCAGGTTGTCCGCCTTGCCGAAGTCCTGGACGAGGGAGGCAATGGCACGTTTCCCGGGGAAGACCGGCTCGTCACCTCCGTTGAGGCCGAAAGCGGTGAGGACCTCGGTGTGGCTGAGCCTGGGCATGATGTAGGAGCGGGCGGCCACTTCGCGAAGTACGGGGTCGGTCAACGCCTTCGCCCAGTACGTCTTGCCCGTTCCGCGTGCTCCGCGCACCACGGTGACATCCGGGGCCAGCGCCTCCCGGTGGGACGACGGCGTGAACATGGTGTGCAGGTCAGGGGTGGTGGTGTTCGCGTCCGGTGCGCCGCGAAGCGCCTCGACGATGAGGTTGCGGCGGGCCAGGGTCTGCGGGTCCGTCATGCGAGATCCTCGTACGGGTCGTGGACCAGTTCTTCCACTGCGCTGAGGAAGTCCCGATAGGCGGCACGGACGAACGGGAGCTTCGTCCAGTGGGGGCTGCGCTGCGGATCGAGCCCCACGAGGTCGTTGCCGAACAGGATGGGGACGGGGGCGTACGGCTTGTCGTCCACGTCGCCCTCGACCGGGAGGTACGGCTCGGGGGTGTCGTCGTCGGGCAGGTCGTACAGGGTGGCCACGAACGCGTCGTAGGCGTGCCGGCGCAGCGTGTTCAGACGGTCTATGTCTCCGGCGGAGTGGAACATCGCTGCCACGATGTGCAGGCGGTCCCGCATGGCGCGCGCCTGGTCGGGCTGTTTCTTCCACTGTTCGAAGAGCATGCGGTAGCCCTCCCAGGTGGAAGGGTTGTCGACCGCGAAGAGCAGGGCGTGGTCGCAGAGCCGGGTCAGTGTCACGGCAGCGATGTCGTGGATTCCTGCCCTGCTGTCGAGGAGCACGACGTCGGGAAGACGACCGTTCTTCTTCTCGGTCTGCTGCTCGCAGGCGGCGATCGCATCCTCAAGACGCTGTGCGAAAGGTCTGGGCTTGGCGCCCGGAACCTCGGGAGGGAGGTCGCTGTAGATGCGGTTGAGCTTGGCGAGGTAGTCGTACGGTTCCGCGTTGCGCGGGGTGCCCGAGGCCGAGGCGAGCCAGATTTCTCCGTTGCCGTCCTTCGGGGTGAGGGAGGATTTCGCGAGCAGATCGAGTCCGTCCGCGTTACCGACTGCCGACTCTACCAAGTGGTCCACGATGCCGTGCCGGGAGGCCGCACCCGGGTCGGCGAGCAGGTTCGAGACGCCGGGTGATTCGAGGTCGAGGTCGACCACGAGCACGCAGTTGCCCAGTTCGGCCAGGTGTCGGGCCAGCACTGCGGTCGCGGTGGACCGGCCCACCCCGCCTTTGAACCCGTACAGGGCGATACGGGGCCATGCTCGCGAAGAGACCGGCTCCGGGCCTGTGCCGGGGCCGGACCAGTCGGCACCGACAATGGTGCGCTCCAGCACGCCGACGCGGCCTTGAAGGTCCTCCCCCCGCTCCTCGAGGACGATCAGTTCGGGTGCGTCGAAGAACGTGTCCGCGGAGAACATGGCGGCGGCCGTCTGTACGGGATTGTGCGCGGCGAAGGGACCGAGCTGCTCACGGAACGCCTGTCGGAGCTGAGTGAGGTGGTCGGAGTCCGGTGCGAGCTCGTCGTCCCGGTCGTCGATCAGCAAGGTGGAGCGGCCTGACAGGTCCCGTACGAGCACGACGTCGTGACCGTCCGCGGCAGTGGTTCGGGCGAGAGCGCACGCCTGCTCCCACGCGTCGTCGAATCGGGTGGATTCCGTCATGACGTCCTGTCGCTTTCTTGGGTCACTTCGCCGAGTCGTAGGCATTGATCAGGCCGAGCACAGTCGCCAGATGGCGGGGAAGCCGCCCCGAGGGGAAGCCGTCACCGTCACGGTATCGGTGGTAGACGTCCCATTCGTCGGACGGGGTGCTGAACGGGTTCTGGGCCGGAAGCTGCTGACGGATCAGGCTTCCCCGATGGCCCGACGCTATGAGCTGGAGATGGTCCCAGACCTTGGGCATGTGCTCGTGCCAGGTGCGCTTGTCCTGCGGAGTCTTCTGGGAGTACGGCTTCCCGTACGGGGTGTCCTGCTTTGCACCGAAGAAATCCATCAGCATCGCCTTGACCACGCACTCCGCGGCCAGGCCGGCGAGGTGGTCGGCGGGACCGGTGAGCTTCGCATCCTTCGACAACTGCAGCGCTGCCTTGTAGTGGTCGTGTCCCGCCTTGAGGAAGGTGTGCGGGGGAGGCATCGGGATGGTCGGGGCCGTCACGGCGATCACTTTAATGGTGAGGGCAGAGGGTACGGGGAGGTTTTCCGCACGTGGGGCACCTGGCCCGTTATCAAGGCTGGCAGGATTGAAGGGCCTGGCCGCGGGATGCGCGGCGGGCAATGATGCGGTGCAGTGAGAAAGAAGCGGAACGTGACTGTGGAGACGGCGGGTACGGCGGGCCTGGACAAGGAGGCCCTGGTCAAGGATCTCAAGCGGCAGGTCCTCGACCTGGAGGACGACCTGCGTGCCCGCAGCGAGACGGTCGACGAGTTCCGCGAACGCCTGGAAGAGGAGTACCAGCAGGCCAAGAAGGCCAAGCGGATCGCGGCCCCCTACGCCGCCTGGCGCGACGAGCGGGTCACCCAGGCAGCGGCGGCCTGGGTCCTCGCCTGCGTCTTCGTCCGCTTCTGCGAGGACAACCGGCTCATCGAGGAGCCCTTCCTCGCCGGCCCCGGCGAACGTCTCGCAGAGGCGGAGGCCCGCCACGACCACTTCTTCCGCGAGAACCCACACCTCAACGACCGCGACTGGCTGATCGACTCCTTCCGTCATCTCGCCAAGACGAACGCCGCCGCCGCCGGCCTCTTCGACGAGAACCACAACCCGCTGTGGAGCATCACCCCCAGCTACGACGCGGCGACCAAGCTGCTCACGTTCTGGCGCAGGTGGGGTGCGGCGGGCAAGATCCGTTACGACTTCACGGACCCGGACTGGAACACCCGGTTCCTCGGCGACCTGTACCAGGACCTGAGCGAGCACGCCCGCAAGACGTATGCGCTGCTCCAGACCCCGGAATTCGTCGAGGAGTTCATCCTCGACCTGACCCTGGAACCGGCGATCGAGGAGTTCGGCCTCAACGCGGTACGGGAAGACCCACTGGACCCGAAGGGTGAGCCGCTGCGCGGGCTGCGGACCATCGACCCGGCGTGCGGGTCCGGGCACTTCCTGCTCGGCATCTTCCACCGGTTGTTGGACAAGTGGCGCATCGTGGAGCCGGGTACGGACGACTGGACCCTGGTACGGCGCTCTCTGGAATCCGTCCATGGCTGCGACAAGAATCCGTTCGCGGCGAGCATCGCGCGCTTCCGGCTGCTCGTCGCCGCGATGAAAGCCGCGGGCGTGAGTCGTCTCGCGGAGATGCGGCCCTTCCCGATCAACGTGGCGGTTGGTGACTCGCTGCTGCACGGGCGGGGAGCGGCCGGCATCCAGACCGAGATCGACCTGGACTCGCTGTTCGCGGAGGCGGTCGTGGGGCGCGAGGACGGAGAGGCGTACGCGTACGCGACGGAGGACGTGTGGGAGTACGCGAAGCGGGCGGATCTGCTGGGGCGGGGCTCGTATCACGTGGTGGTGGGGAACCCGCCGTACATCACGGTGAAGGACAAGCAGGAGAACGAGAACTACCGGGCGGCGTACAAGGATGTGTGCGCGGGGACGTACGCGCTGTCCGTGCCGTTCGCGGCGCGGTTGTTCGATCTGGCGGTCAGGGGGCCAGGCGGGCGGCTCGGAGGGGGCGGGTTCGTCGGGCAGATCACGGCGAACTCCTTCATGAAGCGGGAGTTCGGCAAGAAGCTCATCGAGGTCTTCTTCCGGAACCGGGCCGAACTGTCGCATGTGATTGATACGTCGGGGGCGTACATTCCGGGGCATGGCACACCTACGGTGATTCTGGTGGGGCGGAACCGGATTCCTAGTCCGGAGCGGACGGTTCGGGCGGTGTTGGGGGTTCGGGGGGAGCCAGTGCAGCCGAAGAAGGGGAAAGAAGCGGAGGGGCACGTATGGCGGGCCATTGAGGAGCAGGTGGGGCGGCCGGGGAGTGAGTCGGACTGGGTTTCGGTAGAGAACGCGGTTGCGGCGAGTTTCGTGACTCACCCGTGGTCGGTGAGCGGGGGAGGAGCCGGACCTTTGCTGGACTGGCTGGCTGCTGGCGCGATGCCTCTGGAGGAGAAGATCTCGAAGCCGATCGGTCGCGCCATTCGCGCGGGTGCCGATGAGGCATACATGAGGCCGCTGCGGAAGACCTACAAGCCCCGAGCAGACAAGCGAGCCCTGCGGCCGCTGCTTCTCGGGGATGTGGTTCGGGACTGGCGGGCCGAGCCGGATGTTGCCATCTGGAGGCCTGACGCGAAGGCAGTGAATGCGGGCCGTCTTGGAGAGGAACTGTGGCCTTGGCGGGCGACATTGGCGGCGCGGAGGACATTCCAGGGCGATATGGCGGACGCGGGTCTCGAATGGTGGGACTACATGCAGTACACCGCATCTGCGTACTCCACGCCGTTGTCGATCGCGTTTGCTTTCGTGTCGACACATAACCACTTCGTGCTGGATCGGGGTGGGAAGGTGTTCAACAGGTCTGCGCCAGTTATCAAGCTGCCGGAGGGGGCGGATGAGGACGCGCACCTGGAGTTGTTGGGGTTGCTCAATTCGTCGACGGCTTGCTTCTGGTTGAAGCAGGTTAGTCATGACAAGGGGAGCCAGTCAGGAACTGGTGGGTTCATGCATGACGAATGGGAGCGGTTCTACGAGTTCACTGGAACCAAGCTTCAGGGGTTCCCCCTTCCAAGAACTCTGCCGCTTGAGCTGGGGCGCTCCCTGGACCTTTCGGCGAGCGAGCTAGCGGACAGCGAGCCGGATGCTGTAGCTGGGCGCGAGACTCCACTTCGCGCCAACCTTGATCAGGCGCGTCGGGGTAGCGAAGCTGCCAGGGGGCGGATGATCGCACTTCAGGAAGAGCTCGATTGGACTGTCTACGGCCTCTACGGCTTGCTAACTCCGGCTGAAGTGGACCGGGTGACTCTGCCCGCCTCCTACGAGGTTCCTGAAGTCGCCTTGGGCGAGCGGGCTTTTGAGATCGCGCTTGCCAAGCGCGTAGCTGAAGGAGAGACGACAACCGTTTGGTTCGACCGCCACGGTGCGACCCCGATCGTGGACATCCCTGGGCATTGGCCAGACGAGTACAAGACTGTGGTGCAGGCGCGGCTTGACATCATCGCCTCGCGAACCAAGGACATTGGCCTGATCGAGCGGCCTGAGTGCAAGCGGCGGTGGGCCGCCGAGTCGTGGGAGAAGAAGGAGCGAGCCGCACTGCGGACCTGGTTGCTCGACCGGTGCGAGAGCAGTGAGCTCTGGTACGAGCTGAGGGATGGGATTAAGCAGCCGCGGTCGATGACGGTCAATTACCTCGCTGACCGGTTGAGTTCGGATGCGGACTTCGTGTCTGTCGCGGCTCTGTACGCCTCTGAGCATCTCGGCATGCCGGATCTCCCGCTTGCGCAGGTGCTCACTGAAGTCATCGCTGATGAGCACGTGCCGTTTCTCGCGGCCTTGCGCTACAAGGACTCAGGGCTGCGCATCCGCGCACAATGGGAGCAGGTCTGGGCGGACCAACGGGAAGAGGACAAGGACGGTGTGCGAAGGGACATTGACCCACCGAGCAAGTACAAGACGTCCGACTTCCTGCGGTTCTCGTACTGGGCGAACCGCGGCAAGCTAGACGTGCCGAAGGAGCGTTTCATCTCGTACCCCGATGCGAGCCCGGACGGGGATCCGACGCTGATGCTCGGGTGGGCCGGGTGGGACCACAAGGATCAGGCGCAAGTGCTGTCGCAGTTGATCGATGCCCGGACCAAGAGGGACGGCTGGGGCACCGAGCGGATCGTTCCGCTGCTCGCGGGGCTGCGGGAGGTCATGCCGTGGGTGAAGCAGTGGCACGGGAAGCCGGACGCGGAGTGGGACGACGAGGTGCCGGCCGAGGTGCTTGAAGCCGACTATGAGGCGCTGTTGCGCAGGCACGGTGTGGGTGAGGCGCAGTTGGAGGCGTGGCGGCCGGTGAAAAAGCCGCGCGGACGGAAGGCTGCCGCGCCGAAGAAGGAGCCCGTCGAGCAGGTCGAGTTGGGCGAGGAGTAGGGGAGCAGGAGCCCCATGAGGCGGCAGGGATCTGCCGCCTCACCTGCCCAGGCGTCAGGATCCGGACGCATACGTGATGAAGGCAGACCAGGTATCGGGCGTCACGGTGAAGGGGCAGAGGGCGGTGTCCTTGGAGTCGCGGACGTGGACCACGTCCAAGCGGACGGCGATCTCGATGCAGTTGTCGCCCTCGCTTCCGCTGTAGCTGCTCTTGAACCAGTCCAGGTCTTCAGTAGTGCTCATAGCGCTCCTCGCATCTGTTCCAGCAGGCTCACCGTAGCCCTGCAATCCAGGGCCTGGGAACGCAGCTTGCCATAGCGTTGGAGAAGCACGCTCACGTCGTCTGGAGCAGTGATCAGGCTGCTAGAGCGCTGGCCTTCGACGTAGCCGATCCACTGGTGGCCAGGCCGCTCTGCCAGGTACATCTGACCGTCGACGCCAGTGTGGTCTTCCTGGCGAAGCGGCATGACTTGGATCTCCACGTTGCGTTGGCTGCCAACGTTGAGCAGGTGGTCGATGACATTGCGTGTGACCTCGGCTCCTCCCAAGTGACGTTCGAGGAGCGCTTGTTCGATGACGAAACTGAAGGCAGTGTTCGGCCGCTGAGCGAGAAGCTGTTGACGGTCCAGCCGAGCGGCGACCTCGCGTTCGAGCTGCTCCTCGGTCACAGGTGGCAGCCTGCGGTCGAAGATCGCCCGGATATATCCCTCCGGCTGCAACAACCCCGGAATCCCCCGGCACTCATACGCGTACAGCGTGATCGCTTCCTCCTCGATCCCCGCCCACTGCAGGAACCACGACGCCAGCCCGGCCTTCCTCCGCAGGCTCCTCGCCGTCGCCGTCAGGACCTTCTCCGCGACCGGTCCCAGCACCTCGCCGGCCCGGCATGGCAGGTTCTCCGGCGGGAACCGCTTGCCCTGCTCAAACTTGGCGATGTACGCCGCCGAGTACCCCACGCGGGGTGCGAACTCCTCCTGGGTGAGGCCCCCGGCCTCTCGGAGGGCTTTCAGCGCGGCCCCGAACGTCTTGAGGCCGTCGGACAGTTCGGGTCCACCGCCTGCCGATGTGCCGCTGTCGTGGTCCGCCGTCATCGCCGCCCCGCCTTTCGCGCCCGGTCAACCTGTCCATGGTTACGGGGAGTTACCCGACCGGTCCAGTGTGTGAACCCATACAGATGGATCTGTACCAGTGGCGTTCCTGTCACCTGCGGCGCAGCGGCCGGAAGGCTGGGCCCATGACAGCTCCGCAGGCTCAACCGCCCGTAACCGTACGTGTGTTCACCCAAGCGTTCCCCGCGACTTCCCTCGGCGCGAGCCTCGCGCGCCGGTTCGCCCTGGTGCGGCTCGACGACTGGGGTATCCCGCCCGGCGCTCCGCTCCGCGACACCGTCGCCCTGCTCCTCGCCGAGCTCGCGGCCAACGCCGCCCGCCACGGGCGGGTGCCGGGGCGGAACTTCGAGCTGCGCCTGCTGTACGAGCGCGAGACCGCCGTCGTACGGATCGAGGTCTCCGACACTCATCAGCGGCGGCCCGATCCCTCGGCCGTCGGCATGGCCGACCTGGATGCCGACGGCGGCCGGGGGCTCGCCCTCATCGAGGCCGTCGCCCACCGCTGGGGTGTCGACGACCGGACGGGGCCGGGCAAGACCGTATGGGCGGAGACCGAGCCGGTCGGGTCGTGAAGAGCGACAACGACAGGGAGCGGATCAGGCGGACCGCCGCACCGCGGGCGCCTGTGCGACCAGCGCCCGCAGTTCCTCCCGCCCGCTCTCGACGACGGTCAGGAGTTCCGCGGGACGGACCTCCGGCGGCAACGGGACATCGGCCACCAGGTCGAGCACCGTGCACGGCGTGTCCAGCCAGCGCCTGAGGGCCAGCCAGTGCTCGGCGAGGTCCGAGTCCAAGGACGGGTCCCAGGGGTCGGCCGCGTACGGAGTGCGGTCCTCGCCGTATGCGTGCAGCAGGCCGGAGCGGCGGACCAGGCAAGGGAAGCAGAGGCCGCAGTGCGGCAGGCGACGCAGCCGGGACCGCCCGGGTTGCCGCACGGGAGAGGTGCCGCAGCTCAGCGTCGCCTCCAGGATCTCCTGCGGCAGGCCGGCGTCCCGGGCCGCTTCGCACACCTGGCCCTTGGTGAGTGCCGCGAAGGGGTTGACGACCCGGACCGCCTGCTCCGGCCGGTCCGCGATCGTCTCGATGATCCGGTTGAGATGGTGCAGCGTCCACGGATGCACCGAGCGGGTGGAACAGGCGCCCCAACGAGCGGCGGACAGGGGCGGGTTGAGGGCGAGCTGGCCGTTCTCCGGGATGTGGACGAGAGGGACGCGCTCGGCCGCGGCCGCATGTACGGCCGTGGTGGCGTACAGAAGACCGCGTGAGCGAGTGGAGCGTTCGAGGGCGAAGGTGGCGTCCTTCGGCTTGCGTACGGTCTGGCTCTGCTCAAGGCGACGCAGGTCGCGCTCGCGCCGCCGGAACACCGCTTCGTACACGGTGTCCTGGAGCGACTCGAAGTTCCGCTCCTCGAACGTGACCAGGAGCAAGGCGCGCGGGCTGCGTACCGTGGCGCGCTGGGCCGCCCACCCGAGGGAGTCGAGGCCTCCGGAGAACAGGGCCACCTCACCGGTGTACTCCTCGGGGCCGAACGGGAGCGGGCGGGATCGGGGCCGCGCGTCGGCGTCGTGAGGGCGGAACTCGACCTCCCAGCGGTCGCCCGTCACCGTCGTGAGCAGCGCGATGAGGGGCGGGAGAGCGCGGGTCCACGCGTCGGGAGCGGTGACCGGGACGGAGAGGCGAATGTGCCGGGTCCAGCGGTCGAACGTCTCCTCCCGCGAGGTGCAGCGGTCCGCGGCGAAGACGGCACGGGCGACGCGCTGGAGGTCGTCCGCCCAGTCCGGGGCGGGAGCGAGGAGGTGGCGGCGGTCGGGCGCCCGGGCAGGGGACTCCCAGTACAGGGCATCGCTCAGCGGCTGCCAGCCGGGGCCGGGCGCCAGAGCACCAGGGTGGGGGAGCCAGAAGTGGCAGGCCGGTGTCTCGGTCATGCGGCAGGTGTCCCCTCGCTCGGTGCAGCGTCCGGAACCTCTTCCAAAGCGGAGCCGGACGGGAGCAGCAGGCCGAGCGCGGCGCCCACCGCACGTGGGACGAGGCCCCGCGCGACCTGCGCGAGTGTGTCGACCGCCGGATCCTCGAAGGCGGTGACCGCGTCCTCGGCCTGCTCCACCACGTTCTTGAGATGCTCAGCCTCCTCGCACGGATTCGGCACCAGGTGCAGCACCTGTTCGGCCACCCAGTCCGCGACGTGGTCCTCGGGGTCGGCCAGCGGCAGCACCGGGACCACGATTTTGATCTTCTCGGCGATGACGCCGCGCAGGAACTCGGCGACGACGTCCGCGAAGAACCACTGGTAGATCAGGCAGAGCAGGTCGCCGGACCAACCAGTGCCGTCCGCGGCGAGCGCCTCTGGATGCTGTGCGGCCAGCCGGTCCGCGGTCGCCGCGGCCGCCCGCCGTACTGCCGCGTCGGCGACCGTGCCGCCCTCACCGCCCACGGCTCGGACGAGCCGGGCCGCGAAGTCCGTACGGGCGTCACTCCCGTCCGGATCAGGCAGACCCTCCGCGGGGGTGTCCCGTCCCGCCGCAAGGGCGTCCATGACGGTCGTCAGCCGTTCACCGGCCGCGCAGGCGGCGTCCCGCAGACCGAAGGCGGACGGGTCCGCTCGCAGAGTGCGATGCAGGACGCCCAAGCAGTCCTCGGCTATCGCCTCCAGGTCCTCAAGGCGGCCAGAACGCCATGCCGAGAGACGCCTTCCGACACGGCTCCACTCGCCGGCCGGCGTACCAGGGTTCCCTCTCGGCCCCGGCCACCGTGACGACGTACCCATCAGCACTCCCCCTCGTAGGGCGCCGACAGCCCTTCTCCAGGGGAGCAGCAAGATGGAGCGCCAGGTAGGGCGCGACTCGGCCATGGCTGATGAGCGGGTCCTGGCACCCGAGTGCAACGCTGGGTGAGGTGAAGGGGCCTCCGGGGTGCGAGAGGTCGCGCAGAGTGATCGACCGGTGCGTGAAGGGTACGAAGGGCCGGTTCCGCACACGTATGGCCTGGCAAGATTGGCGGGGGCGCGCAGCAGCAGCGTGTCACCGGTGCAGCCGGGGTCCAGCCGAGTGAGGGAATGATCGCCTGATGTCGACCAGAGAGCTCGTCCTGCGTGACGTCATCGCCGTCAAGGAAGACGTCCACGCCGGAAACTTCAAGGTCGACCTCTCTCAGGGCTTCAGTGAGACCGATGAGCGGGTGGGCGAGTACGTCGTCACCGAGCAGTTGCAGAAGCAGTTCCGCAAGGCGCTCGGTCTGGTCGCCGACGCCGTGCGCACGGGCGACTCGCACGCCGCCTATCTGCACGGTTCGTTCGGCGCCGGTAAGAGCCACTTCCTGACCGTGCTGCACGCGGCGCTCAACAACCACCCGGCGGCGCAGGCCAAGCCCCGCCTCGCTGAAGTCCTGGCCGAGCACCAGGACTGGCTGCCGAGCAGCCGCTTCCTGATGGTGCCCTACCACCTGGTCGGCTCCGCGGACCTGGACTCCGCGCTGCTCGGCGGATACGTGCACACCGTGCGTCGGCTCCACCCCGAAGCGCCGACGCCTGCCGTCTACCGGGCCGATGCGCTGCTCGCCGATGCGCAGCGGCAGCGCGAGTTCCTCGCCGATGACGACAAGTTCCGGCAGTGGCTCGGAGTCGGAGCGCCGACGGCGCGGGCCGCTGTGACGAACGAGGACGATGCCGACGATGTGCCACTGATCGACGCGGGCACGGGCGACATCGCCGTCCCGGTCGACTGGAGCACCGCCGAGCTGGACGAGGCCTTTGCGGCGAAGGCCGGCGATCCAGAACGCGACCGTTTGGTGTCCGCCCTGGTCAGCGGCCCCATGGCGGCGTACGCCCAAGCGGCCCGCGGTGACAAGGACTCCTTCATCCCGCTGGAGAACGGCCTGAAGGTCATCTCACGGCACGCCAAGGACCGCGGCTACGACGGCGTCGTTCTCTTCCTCGACGAGCTGATCCTCTGGCTCCAGGCGCACATGGGGGAGCAGGACTTCGTCCGGGACCAGGTGCAGCGGCTGGTCAAGCTGATCGAGTCCGGCGACGGGGACCGGCCGGTGCCGATCGTGTCGTTCATCTCCCGCCAGCGTGACCTGTCCCAGTTGATCGGTGCGGACGTCGCGGGCGCCGAAGTGCAGAACCTCGAGCAGCAGATCGACTACCTCGCGGGGCGGATCGACGTCGTCGAGCTGGAGGACAGCAACCTCGTCGAGATCATCAAGCACCGGGTCCTCGCCCCGCGGCCCGGTATGGAGCAGGCGCGCGACGACGCGTTCAAGCTCGTCGAGTCCTCCCGGGACGAGGTGCGGCAGGTCCTGCTCGACGCACAAGGCCGCACCGAGGCGAACTGGGACGACTTCCGCACGCTCTACCCCTTGTCGCCCGCCCTGCTCAACGTCCTGGTCGACCTCTCCGGGGCGCTGCAGCGAGAGCGGACCGGTCTCAAGCTCGTACAGGAACTCCTCGGGCGCCGCCTCGACGACCTCAAGCTCGGCGAACTCATCCCGATAGGGGACCTGTGGGACGTCATCGCACAGCGCACCGGCGAGGCGTTCACGGCCAAGCTGAAGGCGGAGGCGGAGACCGCCCGGCGCTTCCACGAGCGGGTACGCGACCACCTCCTGACGAAGTACGGATCGGCCGACGACAAGCGGTTCCAGACCGACGACCGGCTCGTCAAGACGCTGCTTCTCGCCGCCCTCGCCCCGCACGTGCCCGCTCTGTCCCGGCTCACCGGCGGCAAGCTCGCAGCCCTGAACCACGGAACGATCCGGACCCGGGTCGGGGACGCGGGCTCGGTCGCGGTCAAGCGACTCCTCGAGCTGCAGTCGGAGGGCTTCGACGGTGAACTGCGCAGCGAGGGCGACAGCACCGATCCGGTGTTCCATCTGCACCTGTCCGACCTCGATGTCGAACCGCTCCTCGAAGAGGTGCAAGGTGTCGCCGACCAGCTCGGCTACCGGCGTCAGTGGATCAAGGACCAGCTGTGGGCTGCGCTCGGAGTCCCCGACACTCAGGCGTTCGTCTGCATACGGGAGGTCGTGTGGCGCGGGACGAAGCGCACGGCCGAGTTCGTCTTCGGCAATGTCCGCGACCCCCATCTGCCCGACGAGCAGTTCAGGCCGCAGCTGGGCAGCGACCTGAGGATCGTCATCGACTACCCCTTCGACGACGGCGACCACTCGCCGATGGACGACGTACAGCGGGTCGACCGGATGAAGCGGGCCGGAAAGTCCGCCCCCACCGTCGTCTGGCTGTCCGACTTCCTTTCCGAGCAGAAGAGCCGCAACCTCGGACGCCTCCTCAAGATCAACTACCTGCTTGAGCGGGACCGGCTCGAGGAGCACACCGCCACGCGCCCTGCCGACGAACGCGCCCAGATCCGTAACCAGCTCAAGGCGTCCAGGGACAATCTCACCGGTCAGCTCACCGAGGCGCTCCAGCAGGTGTACGGCATCGCCCGGGCCGAGCCCGGCACCACAGGAGCCGAGGTCCCCGAAGGGAAGCACCTGCTCACCCTCCAGCCCGGTTTCACCCGCACCAACCCCGAGGCAGCCGTCAGCTTCGAGGAGAACCTCTACTTTGTCGCGGACGGCATCCTCGCAGCCCGCCACCCCAAGCACCCGGACTTCGACCCGCGCCTCACCCGCAAGGCCATCACCAAAGCAGAGCTGAAGACCACGCTGACATGGATCAACCGGGCCATGGCGGACGGCAGTCGCCGCGTCGTCGTCGACGGACACCAGCTGGCCGGCGTACGGAAGATCGTCCACGCCCTTGGTCTCGGCGAGGTGCACGACGGACCGCTCAACGTCACCAACGACTGGCGGCTGCGGATCAACAAGAAGGCCGCGGAGAACCCTGACGTCGGCCCCGACCTGTCGGTGGAGGACATCCGTACCTGGATCGAGGAGCTCGGGTACACCGGCCTGGACCGCAACGTCAGCAACTTGATCATCGCGACCTACGCCCTGCTCGACGACCGCACCTGGGTCTATCAGACCTCGCCGCTGACCGAGGCCCCCGACCTCGAACGGATCGGGCAGGGGTATGGCCTCAGAGCGGTGGAACTCCCCAGCGAGGAAGAATTCACCACTGCCCTGGGACGCGCGGGGAAGATCTTCGGCAAGACCGTCTCACGGGTGCTGTTCGCCCGGAACGTCGCCAGTCTTGCGGAGAAGGTCCGGAAGGTCGCCGAGGACAATCAGCGGGCGGTCGGCGATGCGCGCACCCTGCTGCAGGACAACGCGGCACGTCTCGGCCTGGCAGGGCCGGGGGGCGCGGACGCCCCGCGCATCAAGTCCATGAAGGCGGCGGCCGATCTCGTCGCGCGCCTGCTGCGCGCCGATTCCCCTGCCGCCCTGGTGAGGGAGCTGGCTGCCGCGGCGTATGACGTCACAGACGGAGAGATCGGGGCAGCGCTTGTTCAGGCCCCCGAAGTGCTCACCGCGCTGCGCTCGCCCGACTGGACGGAGGACCTCGACACGGTCCGCTCCCTCACGAACCGGGGCGACAGCGTCGGTGACCGAGCCGGCCGGCTCCTCGACCAGGTGTCCCGGACCGCAAATGAGCACGAGGAGGAGTCCTCGCTCGTTCCCGTACTGGACGGGCTGCGGGACAGCACGAAGGCGCTGATGCGCGAGGTGGCCCGGCTCGCACAGGCAGCCCCACCCGTCATGCCTCCGGAGCCTACGGTGTCGTCGGAGCGCACGGCTCAGGACGTCAGTCTCACCGAGCATGGGAATCCGCGTGTCCCCACGCCTCCCGTCACGGCACCTCCCACCGACGGTGCGGGCACCGGGTCCGCGCCCGCGCACCCGGGCCTCTCGGATACCTCCCACCCTGTGCATGTGGTGGAACCCAGGCGGCTCGAAGCGACTCTGGCCGCCACGGTCACCCGCATCGAGGACGAGATCCGTACCTTTCTGGTAGCCCATCCTGACAGTCGGGTCCAGGTCACCTGGAAGCCGATCGCCGCCGAGGGCAGCGATAGTGAAGGGACCGGAAACTGATGGCCCCTGCCGCGCCGCGGGTCGGGCGACGCACCGTCGAAGCGCTCCTGACCGCGCACAAGGACAGCCTGCGCGAACGCAGCCTGGTCCTGATCCACGGCCGCTACCTCCCAGGAGCGCCCACCCGGTTCACGACGGCCGTCGAGGATGAGCCCCGCCGCGTGCAAGTCCGGGACGAATCCTCTGTCCTCGGCGTGACGGCCGCCTGGCACGATCACCGGGACACGGCCGGACCGGGCGACGTCCTCGTGGTCACCACCGGGGTCGACGACGAGCAGCTCGGCTGGGACCTGCGCGGGCAGGCCATTCTTCGCCGCACGCTCACCGTCGAGAATGCGGAGGTCGTCACCCAGCGATTCGGCGCCACCGGCCTCGATGTCCGCATGTACGGCATGGAGTGGCTCCTCGAAGCGCTCCTGGAAGCCGAACCCTCCGACACCGGTTGGCCGCGCGTTGGGGGGCTGCTCACCCTTGACACGGCACTGCGTGTCCTGGCCATACAGCGGCTCGGCCTCGGCTCCGGCGAGGGCGGACCCGGGGCTGGTCCCCAGGCGCAGCCGCCCACGCTCGACACCGACACCCTGCTCGCCTGGTCGCGTACGCCGGCGGGCCCACTCCGCTTTGCCGAACTCCCCGTCATCGAACGCACCGAACTGAAGAAGTGGCTCGGCGACACGGCAGGCCCTGCGGCACCAGTGCTTCTCTCCCTCGCGGAAGCCGGACTCGGCCACGACGCCATGGCGCTCGGCGTCCTCGCGGCGGTCTTGAGGGACCCTGCTGTGGCTCCCGACACCGCCCTCACGATCGGCAGCCTCTTCGGCCAGGTCATGCCCCGCCGGGCAGCCCTCAGCGCCTTCACCGACGCGGTGGAAGGGACGCTGACCCGCTGGATCGCCCAGGCCAGGACCAGCCCGGCCGCCCGGCGACAGGTCTTCGCCGTACTGGATCGTGCCGACCAGCTGGCCGAAACAGCAGGCCTGGCCGAGACCCTCACCAGGAGCCGGTTCCTGCCCACCGGATTCGCCGCGCAACTCGGCAGGACCGTCGCCGAAGCACGCCGTTCCTCCACGGCAGGAGAGACGGCGCTCGCCGACCTGGCAGGACACGGCCTTGCCGCGCTCTACCCGGACCGGGTGCAGGTGGCGGAGATGGCGGTGCGCATCGCCCGCTGGCTGGAACAGCCCGAACCGGCCGTGCCCACGGTGGAGAGCGGCATCCGCTCCCAGATCACCGACTGGGGCTGGGCCGACCGCGCGCTCACCCTCCTGTGGGCAGGGGACCCCGGCGGCGATCTGGCCACAGGCCGCGAACTGCAGGGCCTCTACGAGCAGGGCCGGGCGCGCAGAGAACGCCTCGACGAGCAGTTCGCCCGCCACCTCGCGGCCTGGTCCGCGCACGCCACCGCGCACCAGCCGAACGGCGCCCTGGTCATCGAGAACGTACTGGAGACGGCCGTACGTCCGCTGGCCGGTGCGGGAGCGCCCCTGGTCGTCGTACTCGACGGGATGAGCTGCGCGGTCGCCATACAGCTCGGTGAGGAGACGGAGCGCGAAGGCTGGCGGGAGGTCGTGCCGCGACCTGCCGACGGACAGTCGGCAGGCCGGATGGCTGCGGTGTCCATGCTGCCCTCCGTCACCCGGACGAGCCGTGCCTCGCTCCTCACCGGAGAAGCCGTCCAGGGCGGGCAGTCCGTGGAGGCCGCAGGCTTCCGCGACTTCTGGAAGCGGCACCGCAAGGAAGCCGCCCTCTTCCACAAGGCGGACATCGGTGGCGAGACGGGCCACGCCCTTGCCCACGAGCTCATGGGTGCACTCGCTTCCGAGGCGGTCGTCGGCGTGGTCCTGAACACCATCGACGACGCGCTCGACAAGGGACAACAGGGACGTGGTACAACCTGGGGCCTCGACGACATCACCCATCTGCGGGACCTACTGTCCGCGGCCAGGAGCTACGGACGTCCGGTCGTGCTGGTCGCCGACCACGGACACGTCCTGGAGCGGGGCGGCCGCAGCGGGAGCGCGGAGGTGCCGGCAGCCGGAGCAGTCTCGCCGCGCTGGCGTACCGGAGGACCGGCGCAGGACGGAGAGATCGAGATCCGGGGCGACCGGGTTCTCGAAGGAGGCGGAAGTGTTGTTCTGGCGTGGCGTGAGGACATCCGGTACACCGCACGCAAGGCTGGCTACCACGGAGGCGCGTCTCTCGCGGAGGTGACCGTTCCTGTGCTCACCCTGGTCGCCGTCGCCGAGCAGACGCCCAAAGGCTGGGTCGGCCTGCCGCGGGAGCGGTCGACTCCCTCGTGGTGGAGCGAACCCCTGCAGGGAGCCGATCCCGCACGGGAGACGCTTCCCGCAGCCGGGAACGGGGGAGCCGCGGTGGAGACAGTGTCTCGTCAGGACACGCCCGGTACCGAGGCCCGCAAGAGTTCTTCCACGGTCCCCCAAGCCACTGTCGGCTTGGGCAGCGAGGTAGTGGCGAGTGAGGTCTATGCCGCACAGAAGGAATACGTCCGCAAAGCGCCGGAAGCGAAGGTTGTCTCCGCGGTCATCGACGCTCTCGTCGCCGCAGGCGGCACCATGTCCCCGGCGGCACTCGCCGCGGAGATCTCCGCGACCGGACGGGTTCGGCGCAACATTGAGGGATTCGTCGCAACCGTGCAACGACTGCTGAACGTCGAGGGCTACCCCGTCCTCGGATTCGTCGACGCCGGACACGCGGTGAAGCTCGATGTTCCGCTGCTGCGGGAGCAGTTTTTGCCGCAACCGAAGCCGAAGGAGTAACGAGATGTCGCCGTCCGCCCCGGTGAGCGTGGCCAGACGCCGCGAGGTCATCGACGCGCTGCGACGAGGCACCGTACCGCAGGCCGGTCTCGATCTGTTCGCCGTGGGACTCGGACGGTTCGAAAGCTCCCTCGACGAGGACCTCGCCACCGTAACCCGCGGAGGTGCCGCCTTCCACGCGATCCGCGGCGACTACGGTTCCGGCAAGACGTTCTTCGCACGCTGGCTGACCGAGCGCGCCAAGAGGGCCGGCCTGGCCACCGCGGAAGTACAGATCTCTGAGACGGAAACACCTCTGCACCGGCTGGAGACGGTTTACCGAAGGCTCACCGAACGCCTGGCCACCGCCACGCACCAACCCAGCGCACTGCGTGCGGTGATCGACTCCTGGTTCTACACGCTGGAGGAGGAGGTCCTCGACGGCGAGGACCTCGACGAGGAGGACGAGGCGGCGCTCTCCGAGGCCGTGACCGCACTGATGGAGCGACGGCTCTCCGATGTCGCGCGTACCACCCCCGCGTTCGCCGCAGCCCTCCGCGGCTACCGTGGAGCGGTCACGGAGGGGGACGGGGCCACCGCGGAAGCGCTGATCGCCTGGCTCGGCGGACAGAAGTCCGTCGCGGCGTCGGCACGCCGCTCGGCAGGAGTGCGCGGAGACCTCGACCACTTCGCCGCGCTTGGCTTTCTCCAGGGCCTGCTCACCGTGTTGCGGGACTGCGGCCATCCCGGTCTTCTTCTCGTACTCGACGAGATCGAGACACTTCAGCGGGTCCGCGGCGATGTCCGGGAGAAGGGCCTCAACGCACTACGGCAACTCCTCGACGAGATCGACGCGGGCCGGTTCCCCGGGCTTTTTCTCGTCATCACAGGCACCCCTGCCTTCTATGACGGTCAACAGGGCGCGCAGCGGCTGCCCCCGCTGGCCCAGCGCCTGGCCACCGACTTCACCACCGACCCGCGCTTTGACTCGCCGCGCGCGGTGCAACTCCGCCTGCCAGGCTTCGACTTGCCCAGGCTCGGCGAACTCGGCCGGAACGTCCGCGACCTCTACCAGGCAGCAGCGACCCATCCCGACCGGGTGGCCGCACGCGTCGACGACCGTTACGTTGACGAGCTGGCCACAGCTGTCACCGGTGGACTCGGTGGCAAAGTCGGCGTCGCACCGCGCGTCTACCTGCGCAAACTCGTCGCCGACGTCCTCGACAGGGTCGACGAGTTCGAGGACTTCGACCCGCGCGAGCACTATGCACTCACGATCGCGGAGGCCGAACTCAACAGCGCCGAGCGAAACGCCGCGGCCGGGGACGCCGACGACATCGCGCTGGAATTGCCATGAGCGCGGTCGGCGAACTGGAACCGGCGCTCGTCCACCACATCGTCAACACTCTTGGTTGGAAGGGACTGCGGCCACTCCAGGAAGCAGCGGTGGAGCCGTTGTCCCGAGGCGAGGACGCCCTCCTCCTCGCTCCTACCGCCGGTGGGAAGACGGAAGCGGCGTGCTTCCCGCTGCTGTCCCGGATGCACCGCTCCCGGTGGTCCGGCACGTCGGTGCTGTACCTCTGCCCCCTCAAGGCGCTGCTCAACAACCTGCTGCCCAGAGTCGAGACGTACACCTCCTGGCTCGGACGCAGCGCCGCACTCTGGCACGGCGACACCACCTCCGGTACCCGCAGGCGCGTCCTGGCCGGTCGGCCGGATGTCCTGCTCACCACCCCTGAGTCGCTCGAAGCGATGCTGGTGAGCGTCAATGTCGATCACGCGTCGTTCTTTTCGGGGCTCCGGGCGGTAGTGGTCGACGAGGTGCACGCCTTCGCCGGCGACGACCGGGGCTGGCACCTGCTGGCCGTACTGGAGCGACTGCAGCGCGTGGTGGGACGCCCACTCCAGCGCGTCGGGCTCTCGGCGACGGTCGGTAACCCCGGCGAACTTCTCACCTGGCTCCAGGGATCGGGGGCGGGCTCACGCCCCGGACAGGTCGTCGCCCCTCACCTGGACGCGCCGAGGGGTGCATCGAGTGGTGCAACCCCTGTCTCCGTACCGCCCGGGGACATTCAGCTTGACTACGTGGGCTCGCTCGAGAACGCGGCAACTGTCATTAGCACCTTGCACCGCGGTGAGAAACGCCTGGTCTTCTGCGAGTCACGGCGCCTGGTCGAAGAACTGGGATCAGCGCTACGAGGCCGAGGGGTGACCACGTTCCTCTCTCACGCATCGCTCTCGCTCGACGAGCGCAGGCGGGCGGAAGCGGCTTTCGCCGAAGCGCGGGACTGCGTGATCGTGTCGACCAGTACGCTCGAACTCGGCATCGATGTCGGTGACCTAGACCGGGTCGTGCAGATCGACGCCCCGGCGTCGGTCGCGTCCTTCCTGCAACGGATCGGCCGTACCGGGCGCCGCTCCGGGACCTCACGGAACTGTCTCTTCCTCACCCTCGACAGCGCGGGCCTGCTGAGTGCGGCAGGGCTCCTGTTGCAGTGGTCGCGAGGCTGGGTCGAGCCGGTGGTCGCACCTCCCGAGCCGCGGCACATCGTGGCTCAGCAATTGCTTGCCCTCTGCCTCCAGGAGGGCGGCGTCGGAAGCAATCTGTGGCATGACGGGTGGAACGGTCTCGGGCCGTTCGGCCCGTCCGCGCAGCCGATTGCCAAACACCTGGTGGCAGAGGGGTATCTCGATCAAGACGACGGGTTGCTCTTCATCGGCCCGGAGGCCGAACGCCGCTTCGGGAACCGGCACTTCATGGACCTCACCGCGGTATTCACCGCCCCGCCCCAGTTCACCGTCCTGCAGGGCCGGACCGAGATCGGCCGTACCGACCCCAGCCTGCTCACCGAGCACATCGCGGGCCCCCGTCGGCTCCTGCTTGCCGGGCGGAACTGGCAGGTCACCTATATCGACTGGAAACGGAAGCGGTGCTTCGTCGAACCGGTCGACGGAGGTGGCAAAGCCAAATGGAGCGGGGCTGGGTTCGGCCAGGGTGCGTCCTTCCGGCTTGTCCGCGCGGTGCGTGAAGTGCTCCTCGGCACCGACCCCCCGGTGAATCTGACCCGGAGAGCTCAGGGCTGCCTGGAAGAAGCACGGGAGCACTTCATGGAGCAAGTGCATCCAGGAGGAACTCTGATCGTGCGGGAACAAGGAAGAGCAGACCAGCTGCGCTGGTGGACATGGGCCGGACACAGGGCGAATGCCACTCTGGCGGCCACCCTCGGTGGCGTCGCGGTGCCAGGACAGCGTCTCAATGATCACTGGATACGCCTACGGGACGACCTCACTCCGACGGATTGGAGACTGGTCCGACAGGATGTGACGGAGCGCCTGGCTTTGCCGGACATCGACGAGAAGGCCGTCCGAGGTCTGAAATTCGGGGATGCTCTTCCCTCGCGACTGGCCGAGGCGACACTGGCGATCAGACTCGCGGACCTCGAATCTGCGGCTGCTGTGCTGTCCGAGCAAGTGCGCTTCGCCGGAGGGGGCGTCTGAACTGCATGGTGCTGGGATGAAGCTCCCGTGCTGGGATCGTGCTGGGATGACCCCCTCCAGAATCATGTTTCCGCAGGTGGGAGTCCTGCCTTGCGGATTCCGCTTCAACGTCTAGTCACCGATCCGGCAAACACGCAGATCAGAAGGGGTCCGGCCGTTTCACGGCCGGACCTCTGGTCTTTTCCGGCGTCTCTGCCTCTGTCCGCGTGTGTTGCTAACATGAATGTTAGTAACGTCGCTGTTAGTCGAGTCGGGTCGGGTCGAGTCGGGTCGGGTCGGGGGCTGGAGGTCGGTGGGCGTGGTGGACTTCGTGGGACGTCGGCACGAGCTGGCGACGTTGGAGCGGGAGCTTCAGAAGGTGGCGGCGGGGCTCGGCGGGGAGCGGCCCGGGCGGTGCGTGATGCTGCGCGGGCGGCGCCGGGTGGGGAAGTCGCGGCTGGTCGAGCGGTTCGTGGAGCGCTCCGGAGCGCCGTTCCTGTTCTACGCGGCCACGGGTGCGTCACCCGGTGACGATCTGGCCCGGCTGGCCCGGGACGCCCAGGCGTCGACGCTTCCGCTGGCGCGGCTGGTGGCGGCCGCGCGCCCGGAGAGCTGGGACGCCGCCTTCGATGTGCTGGCCGCGGCGCTGCCCTCCGACCGGGCGAGTGTGCTGGTCATCGACGAGGTGCCGTATCTGATGGACGCCGGCGGGGCCTTCGAGGGGATGCTTCAGCGGGCCTGGGACCGGGTGCTGGAGACCAAGCCCGTACTGCTCGTCCTCATCGGCTCGGATCTGTCGATGATGGAGGCGCTGAACAGCTATGGACGCCCCTTCCACCAGCGCGGTCGCGAGATGGTGCTCGGGCCGCTGAACCCCGCGGAGGTGGGGCGGATGCTGGGACTGGAGCCGGCGGCCGCCTTCGACGCCGCGCTCGTCACCGGCGGGCTGCCGCTGATCTGCGCCGAGTGGCCGCAAGGGGCGGGACTGTGGGACTTCCTAGGCGAGGCGCTGAGCGACCCGGTGTCGGCCCTGCTCGTGTCGGCAGAGCGCTCGCTGGCCGCCGAATTCCCCCCGCAGGCGCAGGCACGTACGGTGCTGGCGGCGATCGGCAGCGGCGAGCGGACCTTCACCAACATCGCCCGCGCGGCCGGCGGGATCGGTGCCACGCCACTGCAACGGGCGCTGGAACTGCTCACGGAGAAGCGGATCGTCGCCGCGGAGCTGCCCGTGTCGCTGCGGGCGTCGAAGGACCGCCGCTACCGGGTGACGGATCCCTACCTGCGGTTCTGGCTGCACCAGCTCGGGCCGTCCATGCAGGAGATCGAGCGGGGGCGGGGCGATCTGACCCTGGCACGAATCCGGGAGAACTGGACCACCTGGCGCGGCCGGGCGGTCGAACCGCTCGTCCGCGAGGCGCTGGCCCGGATCCTGCCAGACGACCGGCTCCCGGCGGCCCCCGCGGTGGGCGGCTACTGGACCCGCACCAACGACGTCGAGATCGACATCGTCGGTGCCGACCGCGCCCCCGTCGCAAGGGAGTTGCTCTTCGTCGGCTCCATCAAGTGGCTGGAGCGATCCCCCTTCGACCGACACGACCTGGCAGCTCTCCACCGCCACCGGGCCGCCCTCACCGACGAACCCGTGCCGGTCGTGGCGGTGTCGCGGCGGGGGGTGGACTGCGCGGGACTGGACGCGGCGTACGGGCCTGCTGATCTGCTGGCTGCCTGGCCGTTGTGAGCGGCGGAGCACCTGTGTGCGGGCATCAGGTCGGTGTGGAGCGCCGCGGTGTGTTCTGTTCGGGGACGCCGTCGGCGTGCTGGGTGGTGTGCCAGGCGGATCTGCGCAGGTGACGCTCGGGGTCGCGGATGCCCGCGATCTCGCCGAGACCGATGATGTACGGCCGCAGGTTCCGCTGGAGTTCGCGCAGGGACCGGCGGAACTCCGCGTTGTCGGGCCACGCCGTCTCGTCCTCGTCGGGGTGGGCCTCCTCGAAGGCGCGCAGTCGGGGGTGCCAGGTGGCGAGGAACGGCGCGAGCTCGAAGTTGAGGATGTCCAGGACGAGTTCATGGACGGAGTCGCCCTCGGCCGGCGGAGGCGGGGAACCCTCGGACTCCAGAGGCTCGCGGTACATGTCGAACAGCGTCTTCAAAGACGTCAGGGTCTCGCGCAGATTGCCGCTTCCGTCGTCCAGCGGACGGGTCGCCACGCGTGTCGCGGCCTGGAAGAACATGCGCAGGGCCGCCTGCCGCATGTCCGTGTTGGTCCGGAACGTCATCTCGCTGCCCGGGAGGACGAGCCGCACCTCGGTCAACTGGACCGACTTGCGGTAGACGTCGGCGCCCAGTACCAGGGCGATGCCCACCACACCGCCGACCACGACGGAGAGCAGCTGGCCCCCCGTCTGGCTGATGGAGTACGCGGCGACACCGACGACGCCGCCCACGGCCGCGGCCAGTACCGCCCGCCCGGCCGTACGTACCGCCGCAGCGACGGTCCACCTCCCTCGTACCGTCACCTTTCGCGCCCCTTCCCCAACTCGTAGCGCCTCACCGATAGTTCATGCCTACCGGTGGGGAACCTACCTGGTCAGGTGCCGCGGCGCAGTCGCCCCAGACCGAGGCTCGCCAGCTCGGCGATCTCGCCGGGGGACCGGGAGCCGGTGAGCCGTTCGTTCTCGTCGGCGGTGAGGCCGTTGCGCAGGCCCGCCCAGTCGGGCGCGGCGGTGAACTGCCGCAGCCGGCCGAGACCGTCGAGGAGACGGGGGTCCGGGGGTGTGGCGTCGGACGGCCCGGGGATCTCCGGTGCGCCGTCGACGCCCAGTGCCCCGGCGATGTCGGCGGTGACTCCGCCGTAGCCGGCCGCCGGGTAGACGGGCAGGCCCGCCTCGAGGGCCAGCAGTGCCTCCTCCACGAGCCCCGGCAGAGTCCCCAGGAAGCCGCCGCGCCTGCCGCCGAGGAGCAGGTGCGCGTCCACCTGGCGCATGAGGTGGCGGCGCATGCCGGTCAGAGAGCGACGAGCCGTCTCGGGGTCGGAGTCGGGTACGGGGTCCTCGCCCCGGCCCTCGGCGGGATCCACAGGGTCGCCGTCGATGCTCAGGCACACGATCTCGGCGTACCGGCCGAACCGCTCGCGCTGGTCGGTGAGTTCCGACAACGGCAGCTTGCGATGCTCGGTCCAGGCGAGGGTGTTGAGCAGGGGGCGGGAGGACGGAGCGTGCTCCCGCAGCTCCTCGACCAGGAACCGGGTGTAGCCGCCCTGCCCCAGATTTCCGCCGTAAGCCAGCCCGCCGCCCGCCGAGACGACGAGGCGCGCGAGTTCACCGAGGAGCGTGCGGAAACGGGGCTCCTCCAGACCGAGTCGGTCCAGGTCCGCACTCGCGCCGACCGAGATGCCGATCCGCAGGCCCTTCAGGGCCCCGGGCGGCGGGACATCGGCCGAGGGAACACCAGGCATTGACGGGGCATCAGGCATCTTCGTCCCTCCGTTCTCGCACGCGGTCCCTTCCAGGGGTACCCCCGGGTTCCGAACTGCCGCGCGCGGTGGCCGATTCGTCGTCGTGCCGAAGGAGCACGGCCCGGCGCCCGGCCCCAGAGCGTACGACAGGGAGCCGTGCACCACCCGGTCCCGGTGGCTCGTGGTGATGGCGAGCCCGTCAGCGGCAGCGTTTCTGTGGGTGAGGCAGGAGATTCGCTGGTGGCTCATCCACCGGTCGGTTGACTTCCTGCTGATCGGCTGGACCGACGGCACGCTGGTCTGGGACGCCGAGCGGGCGGCGTTCGACCGCGCGCAGCAGCCGGACGGCGGCGAACCGCATCGGCAGTCGCCGCTCGCGCATGGTCGTGACCGCTGGTGCGAACCGCCGGGCGACGTCCGTCGACCCAGGGGTGGCAGGATGCGGGGACGCGGTGGGAGGGGCGAGAGGGGCGGGGCGTCATGGGGCGGAGCGAGCGGGAGGCGGTGGCCCGGGGCCGGCGGCTGTTCGAGGCGGCGCAGGCCGTCGTGGACGATCACGCGCGGGCCGTCGAGGCCGTACACGCCGCCCTGGCACCGATCCACGACGACCTGGCCCGCACCGAACTGGACGCCATCCCGGTCGCCCGGCTGAAGGACCTCACCGAGGGCCGACTGCGGCTGGGCGAGGTGGAGAAAGGCGGGTTCCGCACGGTCGGGCAGGTCCTGGACGCAGGTTCCTACCGGCTGCGGCAACTGCCCGGCGTCGGACAGCAGACGGCCGACCAGACGGTGGCCGCCGCCCGCCGGATCGCCGACGCCGTGCGCGAGACCATCGCCGTGCACATCGACGTGGACCGGCCGGAGCCCCGCACCACCGCACTGGTCGTAGCACTCAACGTCCTGGTGGAGGCCGGTCCCGAGGCGCGCCGCGCCGTCGACACGGCCGGCACGCTCACCCAGCGGCTCGGACCGCCGCTGGCCGACGCGGCACCGACGTCCGGGCGGCTGCGCATGCTGCTCGCGGGCCGGGCCGGACGGGAACGCGCGCTGACGGCCCTGGCCGAGGTCCGCGCCGTCACCGAGCAGGCCGACCGGGACGAGGTGCCGCAACTGCTCGCCCAGGCCTCGGTCGACCTGCTGCGCCGCCCGGAGTCCGAGGTGGCCGCGCTGGTCGACTTCGAGCTCCGTTCCGCCGAGTACTACGGGCTGCTCGCCGAGCTCTCGGGCCGCGCTCCCGACCCGGCGGCGGCCGAGGGGTTCCTGCCGGACGCGGTGGCCGAGCGGGTCAGGACCCAGACGCTCGACGACACCCACCGCCGGGTCTCCCTGCGCGGCTACCAGGCCTTCGGCACCCGCTTCGCGCTCGCCCAGCGCCGCGTGATCCTCGGCGACGAGATGGGACTCGGCAAGACGATCCAGGCCATCGCCGCGCTCGCGCACCTCGCCGGCGAGGGACAGAGCCACTTCCTGGTCGTCTGCCCGGCCAGCGTGCTCATCAACTGGACCCGGGAGATCGAGAAGCGCAGCGCGCTGCGGGTGACGCCGCTGCACGGCCCGGATCGGCAGGAGGCGTTCGCCGACTGGAAGGGGCGGGGCGGCGTCGCGGTCACCACCTTCGACGCCCTGCGCGGTTTCCCGGTGCCCGGCGGCGGCGAACTGGGCATGCTCGTCGTCGACGAGGCGCACTTCGTGAAGAACCCGCAGACCCGCCGCTCGATGGCGGTCTCCGAGTGGGCGGGGCACTGCGACCGGGTGCTGTTCCTGACCGGTACGCCCATGGAGAACCGCGTCGAGGAGTTCCGCTGCCTGGTGCGGATACTCCAGCCCGAGCTGGCCGAGAGCGTCGACGAGCACGACGGCGTGGCGGGCTCCAAGGCGTTCCGGAAGGCGGTCGCCCCGGTCTATCTGCGCCGCAACCAGCAGGACGTCCTCACCGAACTCCCCGCGCTCCAGCACACGGACGAGTGGGAGGAGCCCAGCGCGGCGGACCAGGAGGCGTACCGCGAGGCCGTGCGAGCCGGCAACTTCATGGCCATGCGCAGGGCGGCGTACGCGCGTCCGGAGCGGTCGGCGAAGCTGGACCGGCTGCGCGAGATCGCCGCCGAGGCCGCCGAGAACGGCCTCAAGGTCGTGGTGTTCTCGGCCTTCCGCGACGTACTGGCAGCGGCACAGAAGGCTCTCGCGGACGGCACGCTTCCGGAGGCAGCGGAGGCAGCGGAGGCAGCGGAGGCAGCGGAGGCAGCGGAGGCAGCAGAGACGGTGGACGCCGACGAGACGGACGCCGACGAGACGGACGCCGACAAGACGGCCCGGCTGTTCGGACCCATCTCCGGCAGCGTGCCGCCCGCGCGGCGGCAGCAGCTCGTCGACGACTTCGCGGCCGCGCCCGGCCACGCCGTGCTGCTCGCGCAGATCGAGGCCGGTGGCGTGGGCCTCAACATGCAGGCCGCCTCCGTCGTCATCCTCTGCGAGCCGCAGCTCAAGCCCACCGTCGAACACCAGGCGGTCGCCCGCGCCCACCGCATGGGCCAGGTCCGCTCGGTCCAGGTGCACCGACTGCTCTGCACGGGTGGCGTGGACGAACGCCTGGTGCGGATGCTGGAGAACAAGTCCCGCCTGTTCGACGCCTACGCCCGCCGCAGCGCGGTCGCCGAGGCCACTCCGGACGCCGTCGACATCTCGGACATCAACCTGGCCCGCCGTATCGTCGAGGAGGAACAGGCACGGCTGGGCACGACACCGGCCAAGACACCGACCAGGACACCGACCGAGCCCGCGGCGGAACGGGCGTGACGGAGAAAGCCGCGCCGCGTACGGCCGTACTGATTACCGCGACCGATCACCGCGGCCGTACCGATCACGACCCTCCCGATCACGGCCCTCCCGCCACCCGCCTGCAAGCCTCCGCATAGGCCCGTACAAGAGGCCGCCGGGCGTCCTCCCGGCGCCAAGCCAGCGCGAAACGGCTCGGCGCGAGCCCCCGTACCGGACGTGTCACCACCCCGCCCAGGGTGATCAGCGGAGCGTTGCCCGTGGCCACCAGGCACACCCCGAGGCCAGCGACCAGCGCCTCGTACGTCTCCTCGGTGCCGGCGATCTCCGCTCCGATGCGGGGTGGCCGCCCGGCCCGTTCCTCCAGGGCCAGCCAGTAGTCCCGCAACGGCCCCGCGCCGGCCGGCAGGGCGAGGAAGGGTTCGTCCAGCAGGTCCGCGAAGTCGATCTCCGGACGGGAGGCGAGGCGGTGGGTCTGCGGGAGGGCGACCAGCCGGGGCTCCTCCGCGACGACCGTCCAGCCGTAGCGCTCGGCGTCCGGCAGCGGCAGCCAGACGAAGGCGATGTCGGCGTCCCCGTCGGCCAGCCCGGCGGTGGGGTCCTCCCAGCTCACCTGCCGCAGCCGCAGCACGGTGTCCGGGTGGGCGGCCGTGAAACGGGAGCGGATCGCGGGCAGCAGGCCGCCCCGGCCGGGGCTGGTGCTCATGCCCACGACCAGCGTGCTCCGCGCCGCCGCCCGGGCGGCCTCCAGCGCCGCCGACCCCTCCGACCAGGCGTCCAACACCCGCCGGGCGTGCGGCAGCAGTGCCTCGCCCGCCGCGGTGAGCGTCACGCCCTGCGGATCGCGGCGGAACAGCTCCACGCCCAGGTGCCGCTCCAGCGCGCGCACCTGCTTGCTGAGCGCGGGCTGCGAGACGTACAGCCGCTCGGCCGCCCGGGTGAAATGCAGTTCCTCGGCCACCGCCACGAAGTAACGCAGGTCCCGTACATGAACGTCCATCGCCATAACCATCGGTTATCAGTACGGGTCTTGGACGGGCAACCGCATTCGGAAGCAGGGTGGTCCGTGCAAGCCCTTGCAAACGACATGTGACGAGGAGCTGTCATGAACAAGGTGTGGCTGATCACGGGCGCGAGCAGCGGTTTCGGCCGTGCCGTCGCGGACGCGGCCCTCGCCGAGGGCGATGTCGTGGTGGGTGCGGTACGGCGTCCCGAGGGCCTGGACGATCTAGTGGCCGCCCACCCCGATCAGGTGGAGGCGCTGCGTCTGGACGTCGGCGACACGGGGGCCGCGGAGGCCGCCGTACGGGATGTGATCGCCCGGCACGGCAGGATCGACGTCCTGGTCAACAACGCGGGCCGCACTCACGTCGGTGCCTTCGAGGAGACCACCGAGCAGGAGCTGCGCGAGCTGTTCGAGGTGCATGTCTTCGGGCCGGCCGCCCTCACCCGGGCCGTGCTGCCGCACATGCGGGAGCGCCGGTCGGGGGCGATCGTGCAGATGAGCAGCATGGGCGGGCAGATGTCCTTCGCGGGCTTCTCGGCGTACAGCGGAACCAAGTTCGCGCTGGAGGGGCTGTCCGAGGGGCTCGCGGACGAGGTCGCCGAGTTCGGCATCAAGGTGCTGATCGTGGAGCCGGGCTCCTTCCGCACCTCGCTGTTCGAGACGGGGCGGGCCGGCACGAGCACGGACAGCGGCCTGTACCCCAAGGTGAGCCGGACCCGCGGGCTTGTCTCCGGCGGCGACGGCACGCAGCCCGGCGACCCGGCGAAGGCGGCGGCGCTCATCCTGGCCGCGCTGGAGGCCGAGGACACCCCGCTGCGGCTGCCGTTGGGCGACGACGGCGTCGACGCGGTCCTCGGCCACCTCGACCAGGTCCGCACGGACGTCGCGGCCTGGGAAAAGCGCACCCGAGCAACAGCCTTCGACAACTGACCCGGCTCGCCTCCAAACAACCGCCCTGCACAGCAGCTCGATCCCGCTGTGCAGGGCGAAGACCTGCCCCGACTCTCCGCGCACTCACCGCCCGGCATACCTGGCGGCGCCTCGCCTGCGCTGAAGGCGCGTCAGGTTCGCCGTGCAGGGCCCTTGTGTAATTCCTGTGGAGCCCTCAATCTTTCGCTGGCGCACAGGTGCGACACAGGAATTTGACATGTTCCTGCCCAAATTCACATTCACATTCCTTCTCGGCCCGTGCTCCCCCCACCGACGCACCACCGATTGAGGAGGATCCCTCAGATGGCAGTGATGCGTAACTCCCGCAGAGACAGCAGGCGAAGACTCGCCGCCCTCAGCCTCACGGCCACGGCGGCGCTCGCCGCGAGCCTCGTCTCCGCGCTCCCCGCAGCGGCCGCCCCCGAGGGCCGCGTCCAGTACGCCGGGGCGGCGAACGCCGTCGCCGACAGCTACATCGTGACGCTCCGGGCGGACCACGCCCGCTCCGGCTCCCAGGCCGGCCGCGCCCTCGTCGAGCGGTACGGCGCCGGCATCGAGCGGACGTACAGGAAGGCCCTGAACGGCTACGCGATCGAGGCCTCCGCGACCGAGGCGAAGCGGCTCGCCGCCGACCCGGCGGTCGCCTCCGTCGTGCAGAACCGCACGTTCAGCATCGACGCCACCCAGACCAACCCGCCCTCCTGGGGTCTGGACCGCATCGACCAGAAGAACCTGCCGCTGAACAGCTCCTACACCTACCCGGACTCCGCCGGGCAGGGTGTGACCGCGTACGTCATCGACACCGGCGTCCGCATCACCCACGGCGACTTCGGCGGCCGTGCCTCCTACGGCTACGACGCCATCGACAACGACAACACCGCCCAGGACGGCAACGGCCACGGCACGCACGTCGCCGGCACGGTCGCGGGCAACGCCTACGGTGTCGCCAAGAAGGCCAAGGTCGTCGGCGTGCGCGTGCTGAACAACTCCGGTTCCGGCACGACCGCCCAGGTCGTCGCCGGCATCGACTGGGTCGCGCAGAACGCCGTCAAGCCGGCCGTCGCCAACATGTCCCTCGGCGGCGGCGCCGACACCGCCCTCGACACGGCCGTGCGCAACGCCATCGCCTCCGGCGTCACCTTCGCCGTCGCGGCCGGCAACGAGACGACCAACGCCTCAACCAGGTCCCCCGCACGCGTCACCGAGGCCATCACGGTCGGCGCGACCACCTCGACCGACGCCAAGGCCAGCTACTCCAACTACGGCTCGGTGCTCGACCTGTTCGCGCCGGGTTCGTCCATCACCTCGGCCTGGAACTCCGGCGACTCGGCGACCAACACCATCTCCGGTACGTCGATGGCGACCCCGCACGTCGCCGGCGCGGCGGCGCTCTACCTCGCCGACCACCCGACCTCGACCCCGGCCCAGGTCTCCTCGGCCCTGACGTCCGCCGCCACCACCGGCGTCGTCACCAGCCCGGGCACCGGCTCGCCCAACCGGCTGCTCTACGTCGGCGGCGGCACGACCACCCCGCCGGGCCCGCGCTTCGAGAACACCGGTGACTACGCCATCGCCGACAACTCCACCGTCGAGTCCCCGGTGACGGTCTCCGGCGTGTCCGGCAACGCCCCCTCGGCCCTGGCCGTCGAGGTCCACATCGTCCACACCTACATCGGCGACCTCCAGGTCCAGCTGATCGCCCCCGACGGAACGGCGTACACGCTGAAGTCGTACGGCACCGGCGGCAGTTCGGACAACATCGACACCACGTACTCGGTGAACGCCTCCTCGGAGGCCGCCAACGGCACGTGGAAGCTCCGCGTCAGCGACAACGCGAACCTGGACACCGGGCGGATCGACGCCTGGGCGCTCCAGTTCTGAGCGGGTAGTGCCGCGCACGGCCGCCAGTTGTGAAGGAGGCGGCCGAACCGGCGATCAGTAGAGCTCCTCGTCCTCGCGGTACGGCTCAGGGTCGCTGACCCAGCCCGCCGCGAGGACCAGGCGTGTGTGGCGGTGCAGGGCGAGGAAGCCGAAGGGGCGGTCGAAGACGGCCCGGACGCTCGTGGTCACCCAGCGGAGCTGCGGTACACCGCCCGCCGGGAAGCCGAACGCCGTCACCGCGGCCGCGCGGAAGCCCACTGCGCCGAACTGCGCCGTGGCGGACTGCCGGGCCGACCCGACGGCCAGCGGGAAGCCGCTGATGCCGGGGAAGTGGCCGCGGCCGACGTCCCTCGCCGTGGTGAGGCCGAAGACGCGGTGCAGCGCGAGCAGGTCGTGGTGCGCGCGCAGGTCGAACGCCGCCGTGGTCACGTCCAGGGTCGGCGGCAGGGGCCGTTCACTGCGCTTCCTCACCACCCGCAGGCCCGGTCCCACCTCCCCGTAGGGCAGCCGCGGCCCCGACACCACGGGAAGCCTGCGCGCCAGGACGTCCACCCCGGCCCTCAGCACCTGCCCCCGCGTCATCCCCTCCTCGCCCAGCAGCAGATGGACGTCGATCGCGTTGTCGCCCAGCACGCGCAGCTCGGTGACGTGCCCCTCGGGCGTGTCTGCGACCCCGACCCGATCCAGCAGCTCGCTCTGCCGGTACAGGCCGACCAGCCGCCGGTCGGCCCACGGTCCGGTCTCCGGCGTCATCGGAAAGTCCCGGAAGCGCCGGAGCCAGTTCGTCCGCATCGCCAGCGCGCTCGCCAGCACCATCTCGGTGTCCGTCTCCAGCGCGACGGGCATCTCCCCGATCAGCCCGCCCGTCCGCTTCGCCGCCCACGCGTCCAACGCCCCCTTGTCGGCCGCCGGATCCCCCGTGAGCACGCCGTGCGCCTCGGCCGGCAGCCCCGCCTCCCAGCGCTCCCGCAGCTGAAGCGTCCGCTTCGTCCAGATCCCGAGCGCCGAGTCCAGCCCCCGCATCGTGCCCGCCGCGCCGAGCAACTCCCGTGCCGCGCCCGCCGCCCCACCCGCCGGGAGGCCGACCGCGTCGGCCAGTTCCGTCCGTGCCGGGCCGTCCGCGCCGTCCGCCAGGAAGGCGAGCAGCGGCCACACGCCCACCGCCGAGAAGACGGTGCCGTCGCCCGCGGCGGGGTCCGACGCCTGCGCCCAGCGCGCGGTCAGCTCGTTCACCGCCCGGATCGTGGCATTCGTAACCGGCATGACAATCCCCCTCGTTCCCCGCTTACCATTCGCCCAGTCGTACGCCCGTTCCCACCGCCTGAACCAGGAGCACGGTACTCGTGTCCATACCTCCGCCTCCCGGACCTCACCAGCCACAAGGGTCCCCGGAGCCGGCCCAGGGGCCGTCCGCGCAGGGGCCGTACGCACCGCCGTCGCCGTACGGCCATGGCGTGCCCGGTGCCCAGGGGCTGTACGCGTACCACCCCTACGGCGCCTACGGCCCGTACGGCCGCCCCGTGCCCGTCAACGGCGTCGCCATCGGTGCCCTCGTCCTCGGCATCCTCTGCTTCGTGCCGGCCGTGGGTCTGGTGCTGGGACTGATAGCGCTGGCGCAGATCAAGAAGCGGGGCGAGCGCGGCAAGGGCATGGCGATCGCCGGCTGCGTCCTGTCCTCCGTCGGACTCGTGCTGTGGGCGCTGGCACTGTCCACGGGCGGTGCCTCCGACTTCTGGGACGGCTTCCGGGAGGCGGCGGGCGGCGAGGGCACCGCCTACTCGCTCGAAACGGGCGACTGCTTCGACTCGCCGGGCGGCGACCTGGAGGGCGAGACCTACGACATCGACGAGGTGCCGTGCTCCGGTGCGCACGAGGCCGAGGTCTTCGCGATCCTCGGGCTGCCCGACAACACCTACCCGTCCTACCCCGGTGACGACGAGATGTCCCGGATCGCGGACGACAAGTGCTTCGGGCTCCAGGACCGTTACGCCATGGACCCCTGGGCCCTGCCGGACGACGCGGCCGTGTACTACTTCGTCCCGTCACGGGAGAGCTGGCGCTTCGGCGACCGCGCGATCACCTGCATGTTCGGCAGTACCAAGGACAACGGCAAGCTGACCGGTTCCCTGCACAACGACGCGTCGATGCTCGACGCCGATCAGGTCGCCTTCCTCACCGCCGTCAACGCCGTCGACGTCACCCTGTACGAGGAACCCGAGGAGTACCCCGAGGAGGACCTGGCGGCCAACCGGGCCTGGGCGAAGGACGTGCACGCCGTCCTCGGCGAACAGATCGACGAACTGCGCGGGCACCGCTGGGAGGGGGACACCGAGCAGCCGGTCACCGACCTGATCGACGAGATGGAGGACGCCCGCAAGGAGTGGGCGAAGGCGGCAGCGGCGAAGGACGCGGACACGTACTACGCGCACTACGACAACGGGTACGAATACATCGACGGCCCCACGACGGTCACCGCGCGCGAGGCTCTGGGCCTGGACACCACCGTGCCGATGTACGAGGACGACTCCTCCGGCGGCGAGGAGAGCGCCGGTGCCGGCGGTATCGATGTCTGAACCGAGGTGTGAGCGCGGCTATAACGGGGAGAAAGTGCCTGCGTAAAGCCCCCGGGGGGCACAAGTCATCACATCGAGTGATTCTCTGGCCTTTGCTTGCGTGAGACAACTCATGGTTGCCAGGCTGTTGCTGTCTGTACAACCTGATGGGAGCGGCCAGTGACTTTCGGTGAGCAGCCGGCGTACCTGCGCGTCGCGGGTGATCTCCGCAAGAAGATCGTCGACGGTTCACTGCCACCGCACACCCGCCTCCCGTCCCAGGCCAGGATCCGCGAGGAGTACGGCGTCTCGGACACCGTCGCGCTGGAGGCCCGCAAGGTGCTGATGGCCGAAGGTCTGGTCGAGGGCCGCTCCGGCTCCGGGACCTATGTGCGGGAGCGCCCCGTGCCCCGCAGGGTCGCCCGCTCCGGCTTCCGCCCGCCGAACGGCGCCACGCCGTTCCGTCAGGAGCAGGCCGACGGCGAGGTGCGCGGCACCTGGGAGTCCAGGAGCGAGCAGGCCGAGGCCAGCGGCGCAGTCGCCGAGCGGCTCGCCATCCGGCCCGGCGACCGCGTGATGTGCACCCGCTATCTCTTCCGGGACGCCGGCGAGGCGATGATGCTGTCGACCTCCTGGGAGCCCCTGGCCGTCACCGGCCGCACCCCCGTGATGCTGCCCGAGGAGGGCCCGCTCGGCGGCATGGGCGTCGTCGAGCGGATGGCCGCCATCGACGTCGTCGTGGACAACGTGACCGAGGAAGTGGGCGCGCGCCCCGGCCTCGCGGAGGAACTGCTGGCGCTGGGCGGCGTCCCCGGCCACGTGGTCCTCGTCATCCAGCGCACCTACTACGCGTCGGGCCGTCCGGTGGAGACGGCGGACGTGGTCGTCCCCGCCGACCGTTACCGGGTCTCGTACCACCTACCGGTGAAGTAGAGCGCCCATTGGTGAGGTAGCGCACACCTGCACCGCAGTTGCCGCCGGCCGAACCTCAACTCCCGCCCCTTCCGCAGCCGTTGGAATCTGGCCGTTCTCGCAGGTCGCCACCGGCGTGCGTGGCATGTCTGCGACCGGAAGCACCGAGGTCCCCGCACGGCGCGTTCGATGCCGTGCGCCCCCTACGACTTGGCTGGTTGCGTACCTCTTTGTGAAAAGGCGTATTCGCTGCGTAAAGGTTAGGCGTAGGCTCGGGCATATGCGGATTGCGGTTTCCTTAGCGGGCGGGGCACGGCACACGCCGCGAGCGGTACCCGGGCGGCGGGAGGCGGGAAGGGGCGGTGGGGCGCGATGAACGACAGCACGATCACTCTTCCCTGGCTCGTCGTCCGGCAGGACGACAACGGCAATCGCTATCGCGTGGGCCGATACGCGACCCGGGCCGAGGCCCAGAAGATCGCGGACAGCCTCGACAGCCGCGGCCACAAGCAGTTGTACTGGGTCGAGCGGATCGCGCAGAACGGCGACAGCGCGGACAACTGACTCCCCCTGAGCTCCCGTAGGCTCCGGCGCATGACGGAACGGATCGTGGTCGGCGCCGCCCTGCTGGACGGAGAGCGCCTTCTCGCCGCGCGCCGCAGCGCGCCCGAGGAGCTCGCCGGGCGCTGGGAGTTGCCCGGCGGCAAGGTCGAGCCCGGCGAGACGCCCGAGGCGGCGCTCGTACGCGAGCTGCGCGAGGAACTCGGTGTGGACACCGAGGTGATCGAGCGCGTACCGGGGGCATGGCCCCTGAAATCCCCCTACGTCCTGCATGTGTGGACGGCCCGTCTGCTCCCCGGAACGGGTGAACCGGGGCCCCTGGAGGACCACGACGAGCTGCGCTGGCTGGGTCCCGGGGAACTCTGGGACGTGGACTGGCTGGACCAGGATGTACCTGCGGTCCGCGAGGTGGCGGCGCGGCTCTGGTCCTGAGGAACTTCCCGGATTCCTGACGTGTCCTCTACGTTTCGCGCGGTACCGCCCCATGAATATCGGGTATGTGGTCATTAACCCTGCGAAACCGGACACGGGTGAATCCATTGGCCTGGGAAGTGATCGGCGTGATCGACACCGAAGGCGACTGTGCCGAGTGGAGCTTCCCCGCGGAGGCCGGCGCCGTGCGCGCGGCCCGAGTCGCCGTTCGGAACAGGCTGCGCGACTGGGGGCTCGACAGCCTCGCCGACATCGCGGCCCTGCTGGTCAGCGAACTGGTGACCAACTCCCTGCGGCACGCCACCGGCCCCATCGGCGTACGGCTGGTGCGCCCCGTCCGTCTCGGTGACGTCCTTCTGGTCGAGGTCTCCGACCCCCTTCCGGACCCGCCCCGCGAACGCGTCGCCCACCTGGAGGACGAGAGCGGCCGCGGCCTCCAGCTGGTGGCGCACTCCTCGCGCCGCTGGGGCACCAGACCCGGGCGGAACACGGGCAAGACGGTGTGGTTCGAGCTCGCGGTGCCGGACTGACCTCGCGGGTTTCGCGCGGTGCTCCCGGGCCCTGTACAACCCGTCAGTAGCCGTCCATCACGGTGTACGCCCCCTCTTGCCCTGTCGAACGGATGGTTCAGGCCAGTGGCAGTTGCAGATCAGGGTGGTTCGACTGCGTGTCCGCTGGTTAGAAGTCTGGAAGTGTTTCTGCGGCCGGGACCGAAAACCATCGGGACCGTGCTGTGATCGTGAACACCGTGTTGTGCGGGGCCGTAGTGCTGGATACTGCGGGCAGCCGCCGCCGGTGACCGGTGCCGGACGCGGTGAGCTGGAGGGGACGGTTCGCGTGAGCGAGATACCAGCGAAGGCCACGGAGTCCGAGGACCCGTCGGACGGCGCGAGGACGAGGGCCGCGGGACAGCGGTCCGGCGGCACACGATCCTCGCAAGCCTCTCAGGACACACGGGCCTCTCAGGACCCACAGAACTCCGGCGACGTATCGAACTCCCGTGACGGGCAAGGCTCCAGCGACCGGCGGGAATCCGGCCCGGTGTTCGCGTTCGACGAGACCCGGCCCGGCGACCCCGTCTGGCAGAGCAGTCCGCCCGGCTCGATCTACGACTACATCAAGGTCGCGTCTTTCTCCATCGGCCCCGACGGCCTGGTCGACCAGTGGAGCCTGCGCGCCGAGCAGATCTTCGGCATCCCCGCCGGGCGTGCCGTCGGCATGGACCCCATCGAGGCGTTCGTCGACCCGGACCTGCGCGAGCAGGGCCAGCGCAAGATGGCGGAGATCCTGGACGGGCGGGAGTGGACCGGCGTGGTCCCCTTCCGCGTGCCCGACGACGCCGACGGCCGGCCCGGTGAGGACGGCCTCGCCGAGGTCTACGTCATGCCGACGCAGACCGAGGACGGCGAGCGGGCCGCCGTGTGCATCGTCGTCGACGTGCGCACCCTGCGCCGGATGGAGACCGACCTCGCCGCCTCTCAGGCGATTTTCGGTCAATCTCCCTTCGGGTTCCTGCTGATCGACCCCGATCTGCGGGTGCGGCGCGCCAATCAGCGGTTCGCCTCACTGTTCGGCGGACGGCCCGACGACCACCGCGGCAAGGACGTCCACGACTATCTGTCGCGCCCCGAGGCCGAGCGCGTCTCGGCCACCCTGCGCCGGGTCCTGGAGAGCGGCGACTCCATCACGGACATGCATGTCACCGGCTTTCTGCCGGGTTCCGACGAGCGCCGGCACTGGTCCGTCAACCTCTACCGGGTGCACAGCGGCAGCGGCCGCCCCATCGGCATCGCCTGGCTCGGAATCGACATCACCGCGCGCCGCGCCGCCGCCCGCGAGGCCGCCGCCGCCCGGCGCAACCTCGCCCTGCTGAACGAGGCCGGCGCCCGCATAGGCAACTCCCTCGACCTGGAGACCACAGCCCGAGAACTCCTCGACGTCGTCGTCCCCGGCTTCTGCGACCTCGCCACGGTCGACCTCTACCAAGGGCTGCTGGCCGGCGACGAGGCCCCGCCCGGCCTCGCCGACGGCAGCGCGGAACTGCGCCGGGTCGCCTTCGCCAGCGCGGTCTCCGACGCGCCCTTCGTCGGCGACGGCGCACCCGTCGCGGTCGGCGCCGTCCACCACTACCCCTTCAACTCGCCCTGCGCGGACGCCCTGCGCACCGCCCGGCCGCAGCACGTGCCCGGCGAGGAGGGCGGGCTCGTCCAGTCCACGCTCGCCGTGCCGATGGTCGCCCACGACACGGTCGTAGGACTGGCTCAGTTCGCGCGGACCAAGGGCAGCGAGCCGTTCGGGGACCGGGACCGGGACCTGGCGGTCGAACTCGCCGCGCGGGCCGCGGTCTGCATCGACAACGCGCGGCTGTACCGGCGCGAGCACGAGCGGGCGCTGATACTGCAGCGGTCGCTGCTGCCGCCGGGGGACCCCGTCGCCTCCGGCCTGGACATCGCCTGCCGCTATCTGCCCGGCGACTCCTCGTCCGACCGGCCCAGCGAGGTGGGCGGCGACTGGTTCGACGTCATCGAACTGCCCGGCCACCGCACGGCGTTGGTGGTGGGCGACGTGATGGGCCGCGGTCTCCGTGCCGCCGTGGCGATGGGCGAACTGCGCTCCGCCGTGCGCACGCTGGCCCTGCTGGACCTCGAACCCGCCGAGGTCCTCTCCGCCCTGGACGAGATCGCCCGCGGCCTCGGCGCACCCGGCGGCGTCCAGCAGGCCACCCGCGCCGCCCGCCGGCCCCGCGAGGCGGACCTGTCCGAGGTGTACCTCGCGACCTGTGTGTACGCGGTCTACGACTCCGTCACACGCCGCTGCACCTTCGCCAACGCCGGACATCTGCCGCCGGTCCTCGTCGAGCCCGGCGAGGCGGCGCTGATGCTCGACGTGCCGCCGGGTATGCCGCTCGGCGTGGGCGGGGAGCCGTTCGAGGAGGTCGAGGTCGAGCTGGCGGAGGGCGCGCTGCTGGCGCTCTACACGGATGGACTCGTCGAGTCCCGCGACCATCCCCTGGACGAGGGCCTCCAGGCCTTCGTCGGCGCGCTGACCGACCCCTCCGAGCCATTGGAGGACGTCTGCGACCACGTCCTCAACACCCTCGACACCCACCACGGCGAGGACGACATCGCGTTGCTGATGGCACGTGTCCAGGGGCTGCCCGCCGACTCGGTCGGCGACTGGACCCTGCCGCGCGAGCCCCGCAGCGTGGGCCGGGCCCGCGAGTACGCCCGCGGCCGGCTGCTGTCCTGGGACCTCGAACCCCTGGTCGACACCACGGAACTCCTCGTCAGCGAACTGGTCACCAACGCCCTGCGCTACGGCGAGGGCGAGATCAGACTGCGCCTCCTCCTGGACCGCACCCTGGTCTGCGAGGTCTGGGACTCCGGCCTGGTCCAGCCCCGCCGCCGCCGCGCCCGCGACACGGACGAGGGCGGCCGTGGCCTCCAACTGGTCGGCCTGCTCAGCGCGGCCTGGGGCTCCCGACGCACCCCCCGCGGCAAGACGGTGTGGTTCGAACTGCCCCTGCCGGACGGCGAGCACGGCCTGACGGACCCGGCGGAGGCGTTGCTGAGCCTGTTCTGAGCCGCCCCCCGGCGGTCCCGGACGTCAGCCGGCTGCCGCCGGGCGGCGTGCCCGGGTGCGCGGGCCGCCGAAGCTGGGGGCCGGGCCGTCGGCGGGCAGCAGGACGCCGCCCAGGACCGCTCCGGTCAGACCGCTGATGTCGTGGCCCGGGCCGTCGGCGGGGTGGCCGTGCAGGCGGACGTCCTGTTCGGCCAGTTCGTGGGCCTGCCGGCCCAGGGTGTCGGCGGAGACGAGGTCGGCGAGTACCTCACGCGGCCCCCGCCCCGCCGGTGCGGGCACCGGGGGAGCGAGCAGTCGCCGTGCCTCGGCCAGCCGGGTGCGCGCCTCGCCGCCCACCGCGGCCCGGTGCGTCGCGACGACGTCGTCCGCACCGCCGACCGCACTGCGGGCGCACACCGCCGCGGCCGCCGGGAGCACCCCGGCCCGCCCCGCCACGACGGGCGCGACACCCCGCACGATCCGCCGCAGCAGGTCCAGCGGGTCGTACCGCCGCCCCGAGGCCAGCTCCTCGCGCACGCCGGCCAGGGTGGCGTCGGCGTGGGCGACCCGGGAGCGCAGTTCACCGGCCGGGATGTCGGCGTACGGGGCACCCGCCGGCGCCGGCTCCCGCGCCCCCGCGATCTCCACCTCGCTGCCGGTCAGCGCGGCCGGGACCATCGCCGCGGCGGTCGAGAGCTCCCCGGCGAGCCGCTCGATGCCGTCGATGAGGACGGCCGCCTGGGCGATGGCGCCCTCGGCGGCGCGCAGCCGGCCCCCGGCACGTTCGTTTTCGCCCAAGTCGGCCGCCTGGCGGGCGTGGTTGAGCTGTGTCGTGGCGAACACCAGCCGGTCCTTGGCCTGCTCGACATGGCCCGCGACGGCGGTGGTCGCGGAGGCGGCGAACCGCTCGCCGAGCTCGCTCAGTGCCGTCCCCGCGGCCCCGGTCCGCCAGGTCAGCTCCCGGAACCTGCCCTCGGCGACGACCAGGGCATGCCCCAGACCGCCGCCCAGCCCCTCCTCCAGCCCGCGCGACTGGTCGAACGCGGCGGCCTGTCCGTCCAGCAGCCGCCCCACTTCCTCGCACCGCCCGACGATCCCCGCCAGCGCATGCCGACGGGCCGCCGGCTCCTGAGGCACCCCGTCCTCGTACTGCCACCGCATCCGGAACGCGACCGCCAACTCGCCCCGCGCGTCCCGCAGAACCCGGGTGAACGGCTCCACGTGCTCGGCGTCCCCCACCCCGAACCGCCCCACGACGAACGCCAGCTCCTCCGCGCTGACCCGCACCGAGTCGTCGGCCTCCACCAGCGCGGTCCGCGCCCGCTCGTCGAGCTCGGCGGCGGGCGGCTCCGCGGCCTGGACCTGCGCCCCCGAGGGAGTCGTACGGTCCCGCGCCCGCCGTCTGCGCCGCAGGAACCCGTAGCTCGCCATGAGGCCCGTGGCGGCCAGGACCGCCACGGGCAGCACGAGATCGGTGGCGGAGGTCTCCCCGTCCTGCGCGTTCCCCGCGCCCTCCCCCTGCTCCATCGCCCCTGCGACGGGCCGTTGCGCCCCGCCCGCAACCGCGCCCCCGCCGTTGATCGTCATGCCGGGCAACACCAGCCACACCACCCCGACCAGACCGCCGACCACGGCGTGCGCCACCCGCACGGATATGTGCGAGCGCCCACGCCGCGGCCGGCCCCGGATCAAGGATGACGTCACATTTCGGAGCGTATGAGCAGCAATGCCCCCGCGCGACCGGGATGCGTCCAGGGTGGTGTGGAGGGACACAGGACGACGGATGAGGGGACCCGGCGATGGACCGACAGCGGAGCGAGCAACCGACCACCGACCCCGGGCCCGCCGAGCAGGAGGGTTCCGTCCCGGCCGAGGTCGAGGCCGGAGACGAGAGCGAAGCCCCGGCCGGGCGGCGCACGGACGCCGAACGCCGTGCCCGTCGCCGTCGCCTCCTGCGCCGCACCGCCCTCGCCCTCGCCCTGCTCCTCGTCGTCCCCGTCCTCGGCGCCGCGCTCGCCCTGCGCCTGAACTACACCGGCGACCTCGCGGAAGGCACCCACACCAGAAACCGGGACGCCATCTGGCTCGGCCACGCCTGGGTCGACGGCCGCAAGAAGGACGCCGACGTCGAGGCCCTGGCCCGCCGCCTGCAAGGCACCGGCATCCGTGACCTCTACGTCCACGCCGGCCCACTCGAACACGACGGGACCCTTCCCGCCTCGGCGTACCCGAGAGCCCGCTGGCTCATAGCGGCCGTGCACCGGGAGATCCCCGCCGTCCGGGTCCAGGCGTGGCTCGGCGACAAGCTGGCGACCGAGGACGACGACGGCCTGCGCCTGAGCCGCCCGGCGACCCGCGAGGCGGTCGTCGACTCCACCCGCCGGATCCTCGCCACCGGGTTCGACGGCGCCCACTTCGACCTCGAACCCCTCCACTCGGGCGACCGGAACTACCTCACCCTCCTCGACGCCCTGCACAGGCTCACCCGCGCACACGACGCCCCGCTCTCGGTCGCCGCGCACCAGATCGACCCGCTCCCGGCGATCCACTCCGTCGCCGGCGCCCTCACCGGTCACCCCAAGTGGTGGTCGCAGGAGTTCTTCGGCGAGGTGGCACGCCGTGTCGACCAGATCGCGGTGATGTCGTACGACACGGCCACGCCGCTTCAGAGCCTGTACGGCGGCTATGTCGCCCAGCAGACGTCACTCGCCCTGGAGGTCACCCCGCCCGGCACCGACCTGCTGATGGGCCTGCCGTTCTTCCACGACAACACGATCGGCCACCGGGCGGCCGCCGAGACCGTCCCCGCGGCCGTCCGCGGCGTGCGCCTCGGCCTGTCCCGCACGGACGCCGACCGGGCCGCCTTCGGCGTCGCCCTCTACGTCGACTTCGCGGCGACAGAGGGCGACTGGACGGCGTACGAAGAGGGCTGGGTCCGCTGAGAGCGCGGGCGCTCACTCCGCCGAGGAGCGCCTCCTGATCTTCGAGCCCAGCCACACCAGCGGGTCGTACTTGCGGTCCACGGCCCGCTCCTTCAGGGGGATCAGCGCGTTGTCGGTGATCTTGATGCCCTCTGGGCAGACCTCCGTGCAGCACTTGGTGATGTTGCAGTAGCCGAGGCCGTGTTCGTCCTGTGCGGTCTTCTTGCGGTCCAGGCCGCTCTCGCCGGCCGCGTCCAGCGGGTGCATGTCCAGTTCGGCGACCCGCATCAGGAAGCGCGGGCCCGCGAACGCCGGTTTGTTCTCCTCGTGGTCACGCACCACATGGCAGGTGTCCTGGCACAGGAAGCACTCGATGCACTTGCGGAACTCCTGCGAGCGGTCCACGTCCTCCTGCATCATCCGGTACTCGCCCGGACCCAGGTCCTTGGGCGGCACGAAGGCCGGGACCTCGCGCGCCTTCTCGTAGTTGAAGCCGACGTTCGTGACCAGGTCCCGCACGACGGGGAAGGCGCGCAGCGGGGTGACGGTGATCGTCTCCTCGCGGGTGAACACCGACATCCGCGTCATGCACAGCAGCCGTGGCCGCCCGTTGATCTCGGCCGAGCACGAACCGCACTTGCCCGCCTTGCAGTTCCAGCGGACGGCGAGATCGGGCGCCTGGGTGGCCTGGAGGCGGTGGATGATGTCGAGGACCACCTCGCCGTCGTTCACCTCGACCTTGAAGTCCTCCAGGTCCCCGCCCTGCACATCGCCCCGCCACACCTTGAAGCGGGCCTCGTAGCTGCTCACTGGTAGAGCTCCTCCTCGGCGAGGTACTTGACCAGCTCCTCCTTGTCGAAGAGAGCCAGCAGGTCCTGGCGGACGGGATCGGTGGTCTCACGTGCGAGATCGATCTGGCCGCGCTCGGGGTCGGTGGCCGCGAGGCCGCCCGTCGGGTCGGCGAGCCGGCACAGCAGGTTGATGTTGCGCCACCTGCGGTCCATCGTCGGATGGTCCTCGCGGGTGTGGCCGCCTCGCGACTCCGTGCGCTCCAGCGCGGCCCGCGCCACGCACTCGCTGACCAGCAGCATGTTGCGCAGGTCGAGCGCGAGGTGCCAGCCCGGGTTGAACTGCCGGTGCCCCTCGACCCCGGCCCGGCGGGCCCGTACGCGCAGATCGGCCAGCTTCTCCAGCGCCCGCTCCATCTCGGCCTCGCGGCGGATGATGCCGACCAGGTCGTTCATCGCCTGCTGGAGTTCCTGGTGGAGTGTGTAGGGGTTCTCCGGCGGGCGGCCCTCGTCCTCGGCGCCGGGCGGGCCCTCCGCCGAGAACGGGCGCAGCGCCTCCGCGGCCGCCGTGTCGATCTCCAGATCGCTGACCTCGGGGCGTTCGAAGGCCCGTGCCGCCGCGTGCTCGGCGGCGTGCCAACCGGCCCGGCGGCCGAACACCAGCAGGTCGGACAGCGAGTTGCCGCCCAGCCGGTTCGAGCCGTGCATGCCGCCGGCCACCTCGCCGGCCGCGAACAGTCCCGGCACCCCGCGCGCCGCCGCCGTGTCCGACTCGACCGCGATGCCGCCCATGACGTAGTGGCAGGTCGGCCCGACCTCCATCGCCTCGGCCGTGATGTCGACGTCCGCCAGCTCCTTGAACTGGTGGTACATCGAGGGCAGCCGGCGCCGGATGACGTCCGCCGGCATCCGGGTCGACACGTCCAGGAGGACGCCGCCGTGCGGGGAGCCGCGGCCCGCCTTCACCTCGGCGTTGATGGCCCGGGCCACCTCGTCACGGGGGAGCAGTTCGGGGGGCCGGCGGTTGTTGTCCGGGTCCTCGTACCAGCGGTCGCCCTCCTCCTCCGACTCGGCGTACTTCTCCTTGAAGACGTCGGGGATGTAGTCGAACATGAACCGCTTGCCCTCGGAGTTGCGCAGCACCCCTCCGTCGCCACGCACCGACTCCGTGACCAGGATCCCCTTCACCGACGGCGGCCAGACCATGCCCGTCGGGTGGAACTGCACGAACTCCATGTTCAGCAGGGGTGCCCCGGCGAGCAGCGCCAGCGCGTGGCCGTCGCCCGTGTACTCCCAGGAGTTCGACGTCACCTTGAAGGACTTGCCGATCCCGCCGGTCGCGATGACCACGGACGGCGCTTCGAGGACGAAGAAGCGGCCCGTCTCGCGCTCGTAGGCGAAGACCCCGGAGACCCGGCTGCCGTCCTTGAGGACCCGGGTGACCGTGCACTCCTGGTAGACCTTCAGCCGGGACTCGTAGTCCCCGGTCTCCTTCTTGTCCTCCTGCTGCAACGCCACGATCTTCTGCTGCAGCGTGCGGATCAGCTCCAGGCCGGTGCGGTCACCGACGTGCGCCAGGCGCGGGTACTCGTGCCCGCCGAAGTTGCGCTGGGAGATCCGGCCGTCCTTCGTACGGTCGAAGAGCGCGCCCCAGGTCTCCAGCTCCCAGACCCGGTCCGGTGCCTCCTGCGCGTGCAGTTCGGCCATCCGCCACTGGTTGAGGAACTTGCCGCCGCGCATGGTGTCGCGGAAGTGGACCTGCCAGTTGTCGTGCTCGTTGGCGTTGGCCATGGCCGCCGCGATGCCGCCCTCGGCCATCACGGTGTGCGCCTTGCCGAAGAGCGATTTGCAGATCACGGCCGTACGGGCGCCTCGCTCCCGTGCCTCGATCGCCGCCCGGAGGCCCGCGCCCCCCGCGCCGATCACGACGACGTCCCACTCCTGCCGTTCGACCACGGACATCTGTTCAGTCCCCACTCACGATTAGAAGAAGCGCGGATCGTCGAAGACCCCGGACGCGACGAGATAGACGTAGAAGTCGGCGAGCGCCACGCTCACCAGGGACGCCCACGCCAGCTGCATGTGGCGGGCGTTGAGCTTCCCGATCCACTGCCACATGCGGTAGCGCACGGGGTGTTTGGAGAAGTGCTTGAGCTTGCCGCCGACGATGTGCCGGCAGGAGTGGCAGGACGCCGTGTACGCCCAGATCAGCACGATGTTGACGAGGAACACGAGGGTGCCGAGGCCCATGTGGCCCCACTCGTAGTGCTCGTCGCGGAAGGCGAGCACGGTGTCGTACGTCAGGATCCCGGCGACCAGGAGCGCGGCGTAGAAGAAGTACCGGTGGATGTTCTGCAGGATCAGCGGGAAGCGGGTCTCTCCGGAGTACTTCTTGTGCGGCTCCGCCACCGCGCAGGCCGGGGGCGACATCCAGAAGCCGCGGTAGTAGGCCTTGCGGTAGTAGTAGCAGGTCAGACGGAAGCCGAGCGGGAAGATCAGGATGATGATCGCGGGGGAGATGCCCCACCAGCTCCCGAAGAGGTCCCAGTTCGGCCCGCCGCGCATGGTCTCGCAGTTCTCCGCCAGACACGGCGAGTAGAACGGGGAGACGTACGGCGCCGCGTAGTAGTCCGCGTTCGCGAAGGCCCGCCAGGTCGAGTACACGATGAACGCCAGCAGACCGGCCGCGGTGGCGGCCGGGGCCAGCCACCAGCGGTCGGTCCGCAGGTGCGGGGCGGTGATCGCGGCGCGCGTACCGGTTCGTACGCCGCCGCTGTTCAGATGGGGTTCCGTACCAGTGGCCAATGCATGACTCCGGTCGGGTCAAGGGGAGGGATCAGGGGGCGCGGCGGTCCCGGGCGCCGAGACCCTCGTCATCCGTGTCGATCCACAGAGAGTCGTCGTACGGCGTGTCGGGGATGGAGACGAGCTCCGGCCTGCGCTGCGCGCCGGGGGACGCGGCGGATTCCCGCAGCAGCGCCACGCTCTCGCGCAGGTGGTCGGCGTCGGTGCGCACACGGCGCATCTCCAGCCCGCCGGTGCCCAGCTGCTGCTCGAGGCGGCCCACGGACCGGGCCAGGTCGTCGAGGCAACGCTGGACAGCTGTCAGGTCGTCTTGCACGGACATGACGTGACCTCACTTCCGTGGGCCCTTCGGCCCTGGGTGGCAACGTTCATGCGCCTGCGAGTGTTGCGCGTCACACCTGTCGCTGTGAAGGCATGTGCAGCGATTGGCGGATTGCACGCCTCCGACGCGCGCTCGCGAGCGCCCTGTGTACGCCGGGGAGCCGAAGGGGCGAGAGGGGGTGCCTTTACTCCGGACGGGTGGGGTTGCCCGCCCCCCTCGCCGTGTCGTCTCCGCCGGGCGAACCCTTTCCTCTTCAGTGGGGGGCCATAGATCTGATCAACTCCAAAATACCGCCAAACGTGATCAGAACGCACTAATTGTCACCGGCGGGAGCTGCGCCACGGAGGTACCAGAGATGTCCCACGAAGGCATCGCCACCCGCTCGGTCATGCGCTCGGTCGCCTTTCTCGGGGCGAGCGCACTCGCGGTGTCCGTACTCGCCGGGTGCAGCGACCCCGACCCGGCCGGGAAGCCGCTAGCCGGCCAGGACATCGCCCCGGCCGCCCGGGCCGAGATCGCCGACGGCGGCACGCTGCACTGGGCCGTGGACGCCGTGCCGGAGACGCTGAACACCTTCCAGTCGGACGCCGACACCGCCACGACCCGGATCGCGCAGGCCACGCTGCCCTCGATGTTCCGGTTCGACGCCGCAGGCCGCCCGGAGCGCAATCCGGCCTATCTGGAGTCGGCCAAGGTCGTCGAGACCGAGCCCAAGCAGGTCGTCCTGTACAAGCTCAACCAGCAGGCGGTCTGGAGCGACGGCCGCGAGATCGGCGCCGCCGACTTCGCCGCCCAGTGGCGGGCCCTGTCCGGCAAGGACAGCGCGTACTGGACCGCCCGCAACGCCGGTTACGACCGTATCGAGAAGATCCAGCGCGGCGACAACGACCTGGAGGTGCGGGTCACCTTCGGGCAGCCCTACGCGGACTGGCGGTCGCTGTTCTCGCCGCTGTACCCGAAGGAGGTCATGGGCACGCCGGACTCCTTCAACGACGGGGCGCGGCGAAAGCTCAAGGTCAGCGCCGGGCCGTTCGTCCTGAAGTCGATCGACCGCAAGGCCGGTGAGGTCCTCCTGACCCGCAATCCGCGCTGGTGGGGCGAGCGGGCCAAGCTGAACGAGATCGTGCTGCGGGCCGTGCCGCGCGACGAGCGGGCGGCCGCGCTGGCCGCCGGGGACCTGGACCTGGCCGAGGTCGACCCGGCCGCGGCCAAGCGCATCGCCCTCGCCGCCCCGCCGCGCCCGCAGTCACCGTCGGCAGGCGGGTCCGCCACACCGCTGATGGGCCCGGAGCGGCGCAAGCTGACCCCCGCGCAGAAGCGCGACAAGGCGAGGTTCCGGGGCTTCGAGGTACGCAAGTCGCTGGAGCCTGCGTACACCCAGCTCGCCCTCAACGGCGGCGAGGGTCCGCTCGCCGACGAGCGGGTGCGGCGCGGGGTGGCCCGTGCGCTCGACCGCGAGAAGCTGGCGAAGCTGGTCCTCTCCCCGCTCGGGCTGCCCGCCGAGCCCGTCGGCAGCCACCTCGCGCTGTCCGGCCAGGCCGCCTACGCCGACAACAGCGGCGCGATCGGCGGCCAGGACACGGCCGAGGCCCAGGCACTGCTCGCGGACGCGGGCTGGGTGCCGGGTGGCCCGGTCGAGGAGCGGAAGAAGGGGGAGAAGGCGGCCGGGAGCGAGGCGGACAAGCCCAAGAAGGGCTCCAAGTCGGAGAAGGCCGAGAAGGACTCGGAGAAGGAGTCCGGGAAGAAGGCCGAGAAGGACTCGGACAAGGAGTCCGGCAAGAAGGCCGAGAGGGACTCGGACAAGGAGTCCGGGAAGAAGGGCGACAAGGACTCGGAGAAGGAGTCCGGCAAGAAGGACTCGGCGAAGGACTCCGAGGGCGGGGACGACGGGGCCTACATCGTCGGCGAGGACAACAAGGCCGACGGCGACGAGGGCGAGCACCTCGCCCAGGACGGCAAGCAGTACGGCAGCAAGCAGCTTCAGCAGGGCGGCGTACCCGGCGCCTACGCCCCGCAGGGCACCGCGGCCCCGGCGGGCGCGGCGGTGCGGCCGCTGGCGAAGGACGGCAAGGCGCTGACCCTGCGGTTCGTGGTGCCGCAGGGCGAGGGCTCGCAGTCCCTGCGCACGGTGGCCGACCGGATCGGGATCATGCTGGAGCGGGTCGGGATCCGTACCGAGATCAGCAAGGTCTCGGACGAGAGCTACTTCAAGGACCACATCGCCTCCGGCCAGTACGACCTCGCCCTCTACTCCTGGCCGACGTCCGCCTACCCCGCGACCGACGCCCGCCCGATCTACGCCAAGCCGGTCCCGGCGGCCGACGGCTCCCTGAACGTCGAGCAGAACTACACGCGCGTCGGCACCGACCAGGTCGACCAGCTCTTCGACCAGGCCATCGCCACGCTGGACGAGTCGGAGTCCCGCTCCCTGATCCGCAAGGCCGACTCCCGTATCTGGGCGGCGGCCGGCTCGATCCCCCTGTACCAGCGCCCCCAGCTGACCGCGGCCAGGACGAACATCGCCAACGCGGGCGCCTTCGGCTTCGGGACGCCGCTCTACGAGGACATGGGCTTCCTGAAGAAGGGGTCGGGCGCCCCGGCGCCTTCGTCCCAGGGATGAGAGACGTGACACCCCGAGGCCGGGCGCGGACGGATCGTCGCAGGTAGAGGCCGGGGCGGTGCCGCACAGCGGCACCGCCCCGCACCCCTTGGGGGTCGGCCCGGCGAGCCCAGGTCGCTGAGGGCACGTAACATGGGGTGAGGCCGTGGCGTGTCAAGCCCGGCAGGCCCGCGTCACACGGACGTACGCAGCAGGGTCTTCTCATCTCTCCGGGAGTACGCCGCAATATGGCCACGCGCCACGACATCCGCAACGTCGCCATCGTCGCCCACGTCGACCACGGCAAGACGACCCTCGTCGACGCCATGCTGAAGCAGGCCGGTGCCTTCGCGGCGCACGCCGCCGAGTCGCTCGACGACCGCATGATGGACTCGAACGACCTGGAGCGTGAGAAGGGCATCACGATCCTGGCCAAGAACACGGCCGTGAAGTACCACCCCAAGGATGGCGGCGACGTCATCACCATCAACATCATCGACACCCCGGGCCACGCCGACTTCGGTGGCGAGGTCGAGCGCGGTCTGTCGATGGTGGACGCGGTCGTCCTGCTGGTCGACGCCTCCGAGGGCCCGCTGCCGCAGACCCGCTTCGTGCTGCGCAAGGCGCTCCAGGCCCGCCTGCCCGTCATCCTGTGCATCAACAAGACGGACCGCCCCGACTCGCGCATCGACGAGGTCGTGAACGAGGCGTACGACCTCTTCCTCGACCTCGACGCCGACGAGGACCAGATCGAGTTCCCGATCGTCTACGCCTGCGCGCGCGACGGCGTGGCCTCGCTGACCAAGCCCGAGGACGGCACGGTCCCGCAGGACAGCGACAGCCTGGAGCCGTTCTTCTCCACGATCCTGTCCCACGTCCCGGCGCCGGAGTACGACGAGCAGGCGCCGCTCCAGGCGCACGTCACCAACCTGGACGCCGACAACTTCCTCGGCCGTATCGCGCTGCTCCGCGTCGAGCAGGGCGAGCTGCGCAAGGGCCAGACCGTCACGTGGATCAAGCGCGACGGCTCCATGTCCAACGTGCGCATCACCGAGCTGCTGATGACCGAGGCGCTCACCCGCAAGCCCGCCGAGGTGGCCGGCCCCGGTGACATCTGTGCCGTCGCCGGTATCTCGGACATCATGATCGGCGAGACCCTCGCCGACACCGAGAACCCGATCCCGCTGCCGCTGATCACGGTCGACGAGCCGGCGATCTCGATGACGATCGGTACGAACACCTCGCCGCTGGTCGGCCGCGGCGGCACCGGCAAGGGTGCCGACAACAAGGCCGCGGTCAAGGACCGCAAGGTGACCGCCCGCCAGGTCAAGGACCGCCTGGACCGCGAGCTGATCGGTAACGTCTCCCTCCGCGTGCTCGACACCGAGCGCCCGGACGCCTGGGAGGTCCAGGGCCGTGGTGAGCTGGCGCTCGCCATCCTGGTCGAGCAGATGCGCCGCGAGGGCTTCGAGCTGACCATCGGCAAGCCCCAGGTCGTCACCAAGGACGTCGACGGCAAGGTCTACGAGCCCGTCGAGCGCATGACGATCGACGTGCCCGAGGAGCACATGGGCGCGGTCACGCAGCTCATGGGTGTCCGCAAGGGCCGTATGGACAACATGTCGAACCACGGCTCCGGCTGGGTGCGCATGGAGTTCGTCGTGCCGTCCCGCGGCCTCATCGGCTTCCGGACCGAGTTCCTGACGCAGACCCGTGGCACGGGCATCGGGCACTCCATCCACGAGGGTCACGAGCCCTGGTTCGGTGCGCTCCAGACCCGTAACAACGGCTCGCTGGTCGCCGACCGCGCCGGTGCCGTCACCGCGTTCGCGATGACGAATCTCCAGGAGCGCGGTGTGCTGTTCACGGACCCGGGCACCGAGGTGTACGAGGGCATGATCGTCGGCGAGAACTCGCGCTCCGACGACATGGACGTGAACATCACCAAGGAGAAGAAGCTCACGAACATGCGGTCGTCCTCGGCCGACTCCTTCGAGGCGATCGTCCCGCCGCGCAAGCTCTCCCTGGAGCAGTCCCTGGAGTTCTGCCGCGACGACGAGTGCGTCGAGGTGACCCCGGAGGCCGTCCGTATCCGCAAGGTGAACCTGGACGCCCGCGAGCGCGCCCGCGCCGCGAGCCGCGCCAAGCACGGCTGATTCCCCGGCACTTGAGCCCGGGCTCCCCCACTGGGGGAGCCCGGGCTTTTTTGCAAGCCGTTTTTTACTGGCTGAGACTCGCCCCCATGTCCGAAATGCGGAGATCCTCGCACGATACCCATGTAACACGTCCGTTTCGCGGCCTTCTCCCCGCAAACAGTTTGTCCGGATTTTGGAAGATCTAGGCGCGAGCTGTGACTGAATTGAGATTTAAAGACGGTGGTCGGTAGTTGGCTCATGGCAGATAGTTAGCCGCAGCGCTCGGGTCAATGGGTCTCGCACTGTGGGGACAGTGCCGACTCACGAGCACAGGCGGTTGCCTGATCCTTCGTCAGGGGTGTCGGAGGGTGGGGCGAACACCTCCTACGCGCGTCCGGCTGCGGACTTCCGTACGCCTCGCTTTGGCATACCCATACCAGCGAAACGGGCGAAACGTGACAAGTCGTATCGGTATTGAGGGTGGCGGGACCTCGGTCGTCGCGGACGGTGAACCACCTTCCGTGGTGAAGGCCGAGGACGAGGAACTCGTCGGCCGGTCTCCCGGCCAGTTGATGTGGATCCGCTTCAAGCGCGATCGCACCGGCGTGATCTCGGCCTATGTCGTCCTCTTCTTCTTTCTGATCGGCCTGCTCGCCCCGGTCATCTCCTGGCTGTACGGCAAGAATCCCTACACGGTGTACGCCGACGAACGCCCCGAGCTCTTCGACAGCGCGGGTGTGCCCGTGCAGCCCAATGGCGGCATCAGCGGCGAGTTCTGGTTCGGCCTCGAACCGGGCAACGGATACGACGTCTTCACCAAGTTGCTCTACGGCATCCGCACTTCGCTCGGTATCTCGGTCGCCGTCACGCTCGCGACCGTCCTCACCGGAATCGTCCTCGGCGTCACGGCCGGCTATCTCGGCGGCAGAACGGACTACTGGCTCAGCCGGATCATCGACTTCCTGCTCGCCTTCCCGGCCCAGCTGTTCTTCATCGCCAGCATGCCGGTCGTGGTCTCACTGTTCGTCAGTCCACGCGACGAGACCCCCGTCTACGTGCGGGTCGTCGCCCTCATCCTGGTGCAGTGGTTCCTGGGCTGGATGAGCCTCGGACGGATCCTCAGAGGCACCACACTCGCCCTTCGAGAACGGGAGTTCATCGAAGCGGCCAAGGTCAGCGGGGCACCGCCGTGGCGGATCATCCGCAAGGAGATCCTGCCGAACGTGGTCACGCCGATCCTCGTGCAGGGCACCTACATGCTCCCCAACTTCGTCACGGCCGAGGCCGGTCTGTCCTTCCTCGGCGTGGGCATCGTCGAACCGACGCCGGACTGGGGGCAGATGTTCTCCAAGGCGTCCACCGAACTCGTGATGCAGAACGACATCACATACATGTTCTTCCCCGGCATCTCGATGATCATCTTCATCGTCGCTTTCAACCTGCTCGGGGATTCCGTCAGGGACGCCTTCGACCCCAAGACGGCGCGCTGACGGCCTGGTTGGCACTTGGCACTTCCAAGCACTTGGCACTTCTTAGCACTGGTGACACACAGATGGGTGGAAACTGAGTGATGAGTAGGGGCGGACGCCACACATACGCGGCAGTCTCGGTGCTCGCGGCCGGCGCACTGGTGCTGACCGGGTGCAGCGAGGGCGGCAGCAAGAGCGGCGGCAACGACAAGGAACAGCAGGAGAACGCCGAACGGCAGCAGGCGGCCATCAAGTTCGGGGACGAGGCGGCCTCCAAGGGACCCGCCGCGGAGGTCCCCGGAGCCAAGCCCGGCGGCACCATCTCGGTGCTGGCCCGCGACAGTTACGCCCACCTCGACCCCGGACAGATCTACGTCCAGGACGAGATGGCCGTGTCCCAGCTGCTGCACAGAGGACTGACCGGCTACAAGTCCACCAGCAACGACGGCAGCAAGCACGAGGTCGTCGGCGACCTCGCCACCGACTCCGGCACCACCACGGACGGCGGCAAGACCTGGAAGTACACGCTGAAGGACGGCGTCAAGTTCGAGGACGGCTCCGCCATCACCTCGGCCGACGTGCGCCACACCTTCGAGCGGCAGTTCGCCGCCTTCGTCAATCAGGGCCCGCCGTACATCCAGCAGTGGCTCGCCGACACCCCGGGCGCCGACTACCGCAAACTGCTGCCGGACGGCCCGTTCAAGGGCAAGCACCTGCCGGACAGCATCATCGAGACCCCGGACGACAAGACGGTCGTCTTCAAGTTCAAGCAGCCGCACGCCGACCTGCCGTACGCCCTCGCGATGACGGGGTACGCCATCGTCTCCGAAAAGGGCGACACCAAGGAGAAGTACGACAAGAAGCCGGTGGTGACCGGCCCGTACAAGATCCAGGAGTTCAAGTCCGGCAAGTCCATGGTGCTCGTGAAGAACACGAACTGGGACCCGGCCACCGACCCGCTGCGGCACCAGTACGTCGACAAGTTCAACATCACCTTCAACCAGCAGTACGAGGACTCCACCAAGGCGCTCCTCGCCGACAGCGGCACCGACCGGACCGGCGTCAGCTTCAGCAACCAGGTCGACGCGGGCAACCTGTCCAAGGTCCTCAGCGACCCGAAGATGAAGTCCCGCACGGTCTCCGGCTTCCAGCCCTACGTCGGCCAGATGAACATCAACCTGGCCCACCCGGAGATGAAGGACATCAAGGTCCGCCAGGCCATCGCCTACGCCCTCCCGGTCACGCCGTTCGTGCGTGCCTACGGCGGCACCGACGCGATGGAGGTCGCGGGCGGCATCATCAGCCCGACCGTCACCGGCTACGACCCCGCCTTCGACCCGTGGGGCAAGAAGAAGAAGCCCGCCGGTGACCCGGCCAAGGCCAAGGCGCTCCTGGAGGAGGCCGGCAAGACCGGTCTGAAGCTGACCTTCGGCTACATCAACACCCCCGAGGGCCAGCAGTACTCCACCGCCATGGCGGCGGGCCTGGAGAAGGCCGGCTTCGACGTCCAGCGCCAGGAGATCCCGGCCGAGACCTACTACGACCAGGTCAGCAAGCTGGACAACAACTACGACATCTTCCACACCGCGTGGGGCGCCGACTGGCCGTCCGCCTCGACCGTGATCCCGCCGCTGTACGACGGCCGCGCGATCGCCGAGGGCGCGCAGAACTACTCGCAGGTCAACGACTCCAAGGTCAACAGCGAGATCGACCGGATCAACAAGATCACCGACCCGGCCAAGGCGTCGGCGGAGTGGGGCAAGCTCAACGAGTACCTGGTCAAGGACGTCGTCAACGTCGTCCCGACCGCGTACTACAAGCAGACCCAGATCGCCGGGACCAAGGTCGGCGGACTCGTCTACGACGACATCATCGCCGGCGTCGACCCGCGCCGCCTGTACGTCAAGTAACCCCGTCCGCCCCGGCACCCGGTGCGCCCGTCCTCGGTGACGGCCGCGCCGGGTGCCGCCGGAGGGGCTCCAGAGCCCGCCGACGTCTGAGAGCTGCCTGCCATGCTGCGCTTCCTGGTCCGCCGGTCCCTCGGCGCCGTGATCATCCTCTTCCTGCTGAGCATCGTCGCGTTCCTGCTCTTCTTCGGGATGCCGCGCGACCCGGCGCTGCTGATGTGCGGCAAGACGTGCACCCCGGCCAACCTCGAGAACCTGCACCGGGTGCTCGGCCTCGACAAGCCGATCCCCGAGCAGTACTGGATCTTCCTGACCAACCTCGTCTCGGGCAGCGACGACTTCGCCCAGGGCCCCTGCCCCGCCCCCTGCTTCGGCTACTCGTACCACTCCAACGAACAGGTCTGGGGCACCCTGATGGACCGGCTGCCCACCACCGTCTCGCTCACCCTCGGCGGGGCCGTCTGCTTCCTGATCGTCGGCCTCGGCACCGGCCTGATCGCCGCCTGGAAGCGCGGCACCCTCGTCGACAAGAGCTTCACGGCCGGCGCGATGGTGATCAGCTCGATGCAGATCTACTTCCTCGGCCCGCTGGCCCTCGCGATCCTCGTCTACCAGACCCAGCTCTTCGACAAACCGGCCTACAACCCGCTCACCGAGAACCCGGGCGCCTGGTTCACGGGCCTGATCATCCCCTGGGTCGTCCTGTCCACGATCTTCGCCTCGCAGTACACCCGTATGTCCCGCTCGTCGATGATCGAACAGCTCCAGGAGGAACACGTACGCACCGCCCGCGCCAAGGGCATGTCCCGGCGGTACGTCTTCTTCCGCTACGCCTGGCGCGGTTCGCTGATCCCCATCGTCACCATCTTCGGCATCGACCTCGGTTCACTGCTCGGCGGCGCCATCATCACCGAGTACACCTTCGGGCTTCCGGGGATCGGGCGGCTGGCGGTGGAGTCGGTGTTCTTCAGCGATCTGCCGCTCCTCTTGGGCGTGATGCTGTTCTCCGCCACCATGATTCTGCTGTGCAACATCGTCGTCGACGCCACGTACGCCTTCATCGACCCGCGTGTGCGGCTGGCCTAGGCCGCGCCGAGGAACAGGCTGAGGAGCACTGACGTGACCACTCTGACCAAGGAGGCCGGCGCCCCGGTCCCGGCCGACGGGGGCGCGTTCCTCTCGGTGCGGGACCTGCACGTCAGCTTCCGGACCGAGGACGGCGTCGTACGGGCCGTGGACGGGCTCTCCTTCGACCTGGAGCGCGGCAGGACGCTGGGCATCGTGGGCGAGTCGGGCTCGGGGAAGTCGGTGACGAACCTGACGATCCTCGGCCTGCACAACCCGATGTTCACCTCCGTCGAGGGCGAGATCCTGCTGGACGGCAAGGAGCTGACGACCGCCCGGGAGTCCGAGCTGGAGAAGCTGCGCGGCAACAAGGCCGCCATGATCTTCCAGGACCCGCTCACCGCGCTGTCGCCGTACTACACGGTGGGCCGGCAGATCGCCGAGCCGTACATGAAGCACATGCGCGCCTCGAAGAAGGCCGCCTGGGAGCGGGCCGTGGACATGCTGGGGAAGGTCGGCATCCCCAACCCGAAGCAGCGGGCGAAGGACTACCCGCACCAGTTCTCCGGCGGTATGCGCCAGCGCGCGATGATCGCGATGGCGCTGGTCTGCGACCCCGACCTGCTGATCGCCGACGAGCCGACCACGGCTCTCGACGTCACCGTCCAGGCGCAGATCCTGGACCTGCTGAAGGAACTCCAGCGGGAGTTCGGCTCGGCGATCATCTTCATCACCCATGACCTCGGGGTGATCGCCGACACGGCCGACGACATCATGGTGATGTACGCGGGCCGCGCGGTGGAGCGGGGCTCCGTCGACGAGGTGCTGCGGGCGCCGCAACACCCGTACACCTGGGGCCTGCTGAACTCCATGCCCCGGCTGGACTCCGACCCGCACATCCCGCTCGCGCCCATCCCGGGCACCCCGCCGTCGCTGCTGCGGCCGCCCTCCGGCTGCCGTTTCCATCCCCGCTGCACCTTCCAGGAGCGGGTCGGCGGCACGCGCTGTGTCACCGAGGTCCCGTTGCTCGGCCCGGACCGCGACTCGGCCTGCCATCTCACGGCGGACCAGAAGCGGACCATCTTCGTAGAAGAGATCAAGCCCCGACTCGGCTAGCGCACCCGATCAGCCACGTCTGAGGAGGACTACGGCTATGACAGAGGACCTCGTCCTCCCGGCTCCCCGCGAGGCCACCGCCGACACGCCCGGCGAACCGCTGCTGGTGGTGGAGAAGCTCGTCAAGCACTTCCCGGTCAAGGGCGGCTTCCCGATCCGCCGCACGGTCGGTCAGGTGCAGGCGGTGGACGGTATCGACCTGACCGTGCACGTCGGCGAGAGCTTCGGTCTGGTGGGGGAGTCGGGCTGCGGCAAGTCGACGACGGGCCGGCTGATCACCAAGCTGGTGGAGCCGACGAGCGGCCGGATCTCCTACCGCGGCCAGGACATCACGCACGCCACGCGCAGGCAGCTGGCGCCGATCAGGTCCGAGATCCAGATGATCTTCCAGGACCCGTACTCCTCGCTGAACCCGCGGCAGACGGTCGGCAAGATCATCTCGGGACCGATGGAGATCAACGGGATCGAGCCCTCGGGCGGCCGGGAGAAACGGGTCCGTGAGCTGCTGGAGATCGTCGGTCTGAACCCCGAGCACTTCAACCGCTTCCCGCACGAGTTCTCGGGAGGCCAGCGCCAGCGCATCGGAGTGGCACGGGCGCTGGCCCTGGAACCGAAGTTGATCGTGGCGGACGAACCGGTCTCGGCGCTGGACGTCTCCATCCAGGCGCAGGTGGTGAACCTGCTCCAGAAGGTGCAGCAGGAACTCGGCATCGCGTTCCTGTTCATCGCCCACGACCTCGCTGTCGTACGGCACTTCTCGCAGCGCGTGGCGGTCATGTACCTCGGCAAGGTCATCGAGGTCGGCGACCGCGACTCCATCTACACCCGGCCCCGGCACCCCTACACCCACGCCCTGCTGTCGGCGGTGCCCGAGGTGAATGTGGCCGGTGAGGAGGCCGCGCAGCGGGAGCGGATCCGGCTGGCCGGCGACGTGCCGTCCCCCATCTCGCCGCCGTCCGGCTGCCGCTTCCGGACGCGGTGCTGGAAGGCGCAGGACAAGTGCGCGACGGAGGAACCGCCGCTGGTCCGGATCTCCGGCAACCACGACGGCCATCTGACGGCCTGCCACTTCCCGGAGGAGCCGTCGATCGAGGCCCGGGACGAGGACATCGTGCTGGACCCGGCGCTGGCGGCGCTGGAGGAGGGGACGGACGGCGACTAGGGCCTGGCGCCGGCGGAAGGGGCGGACGGCGGCTGGCGCCCGGCCTCGGCCACGGTGATGATCTCGGAGGCGGCTGGGGTGAGCGGGCCTCGCTCCCAGTCGCCGTACTGCTCGACGACGGTGAACCCGGCCGCGCCGAGGAAGCGGTTCAGGTGGTCGGGGCCGAGGAAGCGCAGGGTGGTGCGGCTGACGCGGGGCCGCTTCCAGGTGTCGCTGTCGAAGGTCTCCGTGAACGTCACCCGGTCCCCGAGAACGGGTCGTTCCACCTCGTTCCAGACCCGTACGGCGCACCCTTCCGGGTCCGTGACCTCCCGCACCCGCTCGGGCGTCCAGCCCTCCCAGGCCCGCGCCTTGGGGTTCCGGGTCTCGAACACGAACCGGCCGCCTGGACGCAGGGATCCGCGCACCGCCTCCAGGGCCGCACGCAGCTCCTCGTCGCAGAGCAGCACCTGAAAGGCGTGCCCGGTCATCACGACGAGGTCGAACTCCTTTGCCCAGTCCCGGGTCCGCAGATCCCCGAGCACCCACTCGACCTCATCGGCGCACTGCCGGGCCTGTACGAGCATGGCGGCGGCGGGATCCAGCCCGACGAGCCGCCCACGATGCCCGTCGTCCCGGGCCCGCCGAAGCAACTGCCCCGTCCCACATCCGACATCGAGCACCGCATCGGCACCCTTCACGAACCCGAGGTAGAAGTCGTCACCCGGCCCCCACGGGTTGAGGATGTCGTACAACGCGGCAAGCGAGAGATCCGCGAACGAACGATCGACCACGCGCGGAAGTCTGCCACACCGAAGCGCAACACGAGGGAGAGGCGAAGCAGTTGCTGCATCACGTCGAGCTGTGGGTGCCGGACCTGGGGCGTGCGGTGGAGTCGTGGGGGTGGCTGCTTGAGCGGCTCGGCCATGAGCCCTGTCAGGACTGGCCGACGGGCCGCAGCTGGCGCGCGGGAGCGACGTACGTCGTCGTGGAGCAGTCCCCGGCGATGACGGCCGGCCACCACGACCGACTGCGCCCAGGGCTCAACCACCTGGCCTTCCACGCGCCCGGTGACCGCGGCGACCTCGACGCGCTGGTCGCGGAGGCGGCCGAGCACGGTTGGCGGTTGCTCTTCCCGGACCGGCACCCCTACGCGGGCGGACCGGAGCACTGTGCGGCGTATCTGGAGAACACGGACGGTTTCGAGGTGGAGTTGGTGGTGGGGAACGCCTGACGAGGTGTTCCTTATGATCGTTTGATGATTGAGGGCAGGCTTGTTCGGCTTCGGGCTCTGCGGTCCGGGGATCTTGATGATCATGTGCGGTGGCGGAACGATCCGGAGGTGGTGCACTGGGCCACCGGCGGGGATCCGTTGTTCGGGCCGGTCACGCGGGAGGCCGTGGCGGGGTTTCACGAGGCGCGGTTGCGGGACAACCCGCGCGGCGAGACCACGTTCACCGTGGAGGAGGTCGCCGACGGGCGGGCGATCGGGATGGCCGACTACCGGGACCTCGACCCGTTCACGGGACAGGCGACCGTCGGGATCACCATCGGCGAGCGCGACCGCTGGGGCGGCGGCTACGGCTCCGAGGCGCTGGAGCTGCTTGCGGGCCATCTGTTCGGCGCCTGCCGGCTCCGCAGGATCGAGCTGGAGACCTGGAGCGGCAACGAACGCGCGATGCGGGCCTTCCGCAGGGTCGGGTTCGTCGAGGAGGGGCGCCGACGGGCCGCCGTCCGGGTGGGGGACCAGTGGTACGACGGCGTGCTGTTCGGGATGCTCCTGGAGGAATGGACGGCACGCACCAGGAGGACCTGAGTCGGGCGGGCGTCTCCGGTCAGCGGCGCAGGACCCGGCCCCGCAGCACGATCCGGCGCGGGTGCCGCAGCACCGCCGGCTCGCGTCGCGGGTCCGCGTCGTACACCGTGACGTCGGCGAGACCGCCCTCGGTCAGGCCCGGCAGGCCCAGGAACTCCCGGGCCGTCCAGCTCGCCGCACCGACCGCCGCGCCGGCCGGCAGCCCGGCCGCGATGAGGTGCTCGACCTCGGTGGCGACGTTCCCGAAGGGGGCGGAGTCGGTGCCCGCGAGGACGGTGACACCGGCGTCGTACGCCTCGCGCACCCGGCGGATCATGACGCCGTGGCCCTCGTGCCAGAGCCGGCCGCGCGGGTTGTCGATGATCTGGGGCGCCCGGCGGGCGAAGGCGGTGAGCGTGGGGACGTAGCTCGTCCCGTGCGCGCCCATCAGCTCCACGCACTCCTCCGGCATCGCCATCCCGTGCTCGATCGAATCGACCCTCGCGGAAACGGCGTTGAGCACCCCCTGGGCGGACATACAGTGCGCGGCGACCCGTCCTCCCGCCGCGTGCACCGCGTCGGTGACCGCCCGCAGGAGGTCGTACGGCACCGGGTCCGCCTCGAAGTCCCAGTCGCCCATCAGCTTGCACCAGCCGTCGTGCGCCTTCGCCTCGGCGACCGCGGCGGCGACGAGGTCGTCGGTCACCAGGTGGAAGTCGGCGCTCCTGGACAGCCCGGCCCACGCCAGCCACCGCCCCGCCGTGATCATGCGCGGCGCGTCCGGAGCCTCGCGCAGGTCCGGCGGGATCTCCCCCAGCAGGCCCGGAAACCGCAGCGCCGTCGTCCCCGCGTCCCGGTGCGCGGCGATCTGCTCGCCGAACGCCTCCGGATCCCAGCGCGGCTCGTCCTCGGACGGCGACCCCGGATGCGTGTGCACATCGACCAGCCCCGGCAGCAGAAACCCACCGTCGGCCACCGTCTCCGCCTCTGCGGAAGGGCGCTCGAAGGTGATCCGGTCGCCGAGGATCCACAGGTCCCGGACGATGCCGTGGGGCAGGAGGGTGCCGCGCAGGTGAAGGGCCACCCGCCTCAACCTAGCCGAACGGCAGGGGAGTTGCCGTAGGGAAAAGGGAGAGGGCCCGCGCCGGGGAGGCGCGGGCCCTCGGTCCCCTGGAACCGGACGTTCAAGGGCTCGGGTCAATGGGCCGGAGAAAGTCCGTTCCGTGCACGGCGACCGACGAAAAGGGGTGTGTCAGGCCGCCGGCTGGGGGTCCTTGGCGAGACGCGGCGCGGGGACGGTCTCGTCCGTCTCCGGGTAGTGGCAGGCGGTCAGGTGACCCGGCTTGTTGCCCTCGACCTGGACCAGCGGCGGCGCCTCGCTCGCGCACTTCTCCGTCGCCTTCCAGCAGCGGGTGCGGAAGCGGCAGCCGGAGGGCGGGTTGATGGGGGAGGGGACGTCGCCCTGGAGGCGGATGCGCTCCCGGGGGGTCTCCTCCACCGTCGCCTCGGGCACCGCGGACAGCAGCGCCCTGGTGTACGGGTGGCGCGGGTTCTCGTACAGGTCGTCCCGGTCTGCGATCTCGACGATCTTGCCGAGGTACATGACCGCCACGCGCTGCGAGAAGTGCCGTACGACAGCGAGGTCGTGGGCGATGAAGACGAAGGCGATGCCGAGTTCCTGCTGGACCTTCTGGAGAAGGTTCACCACCTGCGCCTGGATGGAGACGTCCAGGGCGGAGACCGGCTCGTCCGCGACGATCAGCTTCGGCTCCAGGGCGAGCGCGCGGGCGACGCCGATGCGCTGGCGCTGGCCGCCGGAGAACTCGTGCGGGAAGCGGTTGAAGTGCTCGGGGTTCAGGCCGACGATCTCCAGCAGCTCACGGACGCGCTTCTCGCGCCCGCCGGCCGGGTTGATGTCGTTGATCTCCATCGGACCGGAGATGATCTTGCCGACCGTCTGCCGCGGGTTCAGCGACGCATACGGGTCCTGGAAGATCATCTGGATCTCGGACCGGATCGGCGCCAGCTGCTTGCGGCCCGCGTGCGTGATGTCCTGGCCGCGGTAGGAGACCTTGCCGCCCGTCGGCTCCAGGAGCCGGGTGATCAGCCGGCCCGTCGTCGACTTGCCGCAGCCCGACTCGCCGACCAGACCGAGGGCCTCACCCTCGGCCACCTGGAAGTCGAGGCCGTCCACGGCCTTGACGGCACCGACCGTGCGCTTGATCGGGAAGCCGCCCTTGATGGGGAAGTGCTTGGTCAGACCGCTGACGTCCAGGAGCGGTTGCGCGTTGCTCATGATGGTGAAGTCCCGTCTCGTGTACGTCAGTCAGTGCCGGGATGCGGCGAAGTCGGCGAAGAGGTCCGTGCGCTGCTCCAGCGGCAGGTGGCAGGCGGAACCCCGGCCCTCCACCACGTCCAGCGCGGGCCGCTCGGTGGAGCACAGTCCGCCCGGGACCTTCTCGGCGAAGGTGCACCGCGGGTGGAAACGGCAGCCCGAGGGCGGGTTCAGCAGTGACGGCGGGGAACCCGGGATCGGCGACAGCGGCACGTCGACCGGGCCGTCCAGGCTCGGCATGGAGCTGAGCAGGCCCAGGGTGTAGGGGTGCTGCGGCGTCGCCAGCACCTCCTTCTTGGTGCCCCGCTCCACACAGCGTCCGCCGTACATCACCAGCACGTCGTCCGCGATGTCGGCGATGACACCGAGGTCGTGCGTGATGAAGACGATCGCCGTGCCGAACTCCTGCTGGAGGTCCTTGAGCAGGTCCATGATCTGGGCCTGGACCGTCACGTCGAGGGCCGTGGTCGGCTCGTCGGCGATCAGCAGCTCGGGGTCGCAGACCAGCGCCATCGCGATCATCGCGCGCTGGCGCATACCGCCGGAGAACTGGTGCGGGTAGTCGTCCACCCGCATGTCCGGCTGCGGGATCCCGACCCGGCGCAGCATCTCGATCGCCCGCGCCCGGGCCTCCTTGCGGGAGGCACCGGTGTGCTTGCGGTACGTCTCGCCGATCTGCGTGCCGATGGTGTGGTACGGCGACAGCGAGGCGAGCGCGTCCTGGAAGATCATGGACATCTTGTTGCCGCGCAGCCGCTCCATCTCCCGCTCGGAGGCGGTGAGCAGTTCCTTGCCGTCCAGCAGGATCTCGCCGTCGATCTTGGTGCGGAACGGGTCGTGCAGACCCAGGATCGTCAGGTTGGTGACGGACTTGCCGGATCCCGACTCACCCACGATGCCGAGCGTCTTGCCCTTGGCCAGGTCGAAGGAGAGCCCGTCGACGGCCTTGACGATGCCGTCCTCGGTGGAGAAGTGGACCTGAAGGTCCCTGACGGAGAGGAAGGGCTGCTGATCGGTGCTCGTCACGGGGACGCTCCTGGAGGGGTGATGCGAGGGGATCGCCCGGTGGGGCGGTGGGAGGGATGCCGGTGGGTGGTCGGTGGCACGCCGGGCGGGGTCAGGCGAGCCGGATCCGCGGGTCGATGAGGGCGTAGACGGCGTCGACGATGATGTTGGCGAAGACGATCGCGCCGGCCGCCAGAAGGGTCACCCCGAGCAGCATCGGCAGGTCGCTCTGGTCGACCGACTTCACCGCGAGCCGGCCGATGCCCGGGAGGCTGAAGGTCGACTCGGTGATGATGGCACCACCGATCAGCGTGCCCAGGTCGATGCCGAACACCGTGACGATGGGGCCCATCGCGCCGCGCCAGGCGAACCGGAAGAAGACGTTCGACCGGGACAGGCCCTTGGCGCGTGCCGTACGGACGTAGTCCTCGCTGAGCTGCTCCACGAGCTGGGAGCGCGTCATACGGGTGTAGTTGGCCGTGAAGATGATCGCGAGGACCAGCCAGGGCAACAGCAGTCCGGAGAACCAGGCGGCCGGGTTGTCGGTGAGCGGGGTCCACTGCGGCTGGTCGAGCCACTGCAGCTGCGCGACGAAGAAGAACATCGCGATGTAACCGACGAAGTAGATCTGGAGCGAGGAGCCGAGCAGCGAGGCCGAGCTGGCGAACTTGTCCAGGAACTTGCCCTGCTTGAGGGCCGCGATCATGCCGGCGCCGACGCCGAGGATCAGGAAGACGACAGCCGCGCCGAAGGCGAGCGAGAGGGTCGTCGGCAGACGGTCCATGATCGTGCCGAAGACGGGCTCGTTGTTCGAGAAGGAGTACCCGAGGCACGGGGCGTCGCAGTGGCCCCAGGTGGTGTAGTCGCGTCCGACGAAGACGCCGACGAGCCACAGCCAGTACTGCACCGGGATCGGCTTGTCGATGCCCAGGTTCTGCCGGATCTGCGCCAGGTTCTCGGGCGTGCAGTTCTTGCCGCAGGACATCATCGCGGGGTCACGCGGCACGGCGTAGAAGAGCCAGAAGGTGATGGCGCTGATGATCAACAGAATGACCAGCGCGCCGGTGACTCGGCGGACAAGGAAGCGGAACATGAGGCGTGACTTTCCGGACGGGGCGCCGTCGCCGGGGGGAAGTAGAGGGGGGTGGGCCGCAGGGGCGGCCATACGGGATGGCCGCCCCCAAGGGGTCGTGCTCGCTTACTTCTTGGCGTAGAGCTTGGTGAGCGCGACGCAGGTGTTGCCGGCGTCCCACAGCACGTTGCCGACCTTGGAGCCGTACATGTAGTTCCGGATCTTGTGGTAGTCCGGGACGACCGCGGCGAGCTCCATGATCATCTTGTCGACGTTGCCCCAGGCCTTGTTGGCCTCCTCCACGTCCGCGATCTTGCCCGCGGCGTCGATGGCCTTGTTGACGCCCGGGTCGTTCAGCTGGGCGTAGTTGCTGCGGCCGTCGCCGATGTTCTTGCCGCTCCAGCAGGGGTAGAACTGCGAGTAGCCACCCGGCCAGTCCGGGCTCCAGCCCGCGGCGAACAGGTCGAAGTCGTTGTCGATCTTGCCGATCTGGGTGTAGAACGTCGACTTGTCGACCTGCTTGTTGACGACCGTGAAGCCGGCCTCCTCCAGCGCGTTCTTGATCGCGACGGCGGTCTTCACCGCGGTGTCCGACTGCTGGTAGGCGATGACCAGCTTCTGGCCGACCTTGCCGGCCTCCTTCAGCAGGGCCTTGGCCTTCTCGGGGTTGCCGCCCGGCTTCTTGTCGACGCCGTACAGGTCGAACTTGGTGTAACCGGGCGTCACCGGGGCGAAGATCGTGGTGGCGATCTCCTGGGACGCGGCACCGCCGCCGATGGTCTGGAGCTGCTGGTGCGGCCAGGCGTAGTTGATGGCCTGGCGGACCTTGACGTCCTTGATGCGGGTCGTGTTGATCGGCCAGTAGTAGGTGACCGTGTCGACCGCGGTGAGGACGCGCTTCTTGAGCTCGGCGTTGGTGAGGACCTGGGCGAGGCGCTCGGGGGCGACCTCGTTGAAGATCGGCACCGCGTACTGGTCGTTGCCCTGGTCCGCGATCCAGCGGTCGGTGGACGCCACCAGCTCGTAGCCGAACTGGAAGAGGAACTTGTCCGGGTAGGCGTTGCGGATCGGGTCCGTCTTCGCGTCCCAGTGCTCGTTGCGCACGAAGGTCATCGACTTGCCGATGCTACGGCTGTCGACCTTGTACGGGCCGCAGGAGAACGGCTTCTTGTCGTACTTCTCCTTGGTGTCCTGCTTCTTGGGCACCAGGGAGTAGCCACGCATCGCGAGCGTGTAGTTGAAGTCGACGCGGGCTTCCTTGAGACGGAAGGTGATGTTCTTGCCGTCGATCTCGATGGAGTCGAGGCTCTTGCCGTCGTAGGGGCCCTTGTACTTGTCGCCGCCCTCGAGGAAGTCCTGGACGTAACGCGGACCCTCGGTCACGAAGGACGCGAAGAGGCGCTCGAAGGTGTGACGGACGTCGTCCATGGAGAGGTCGGAGCCGTCCTCCCACTTGATGCCGTCCTTGATGGTGTACGTCCAGGTCTTGCCGCCGTCCTTCATGGTGCCGGCGTCGGTCGCGGCGTCGCCGACCAGGACCGCGTTGCCCTTGTCGTCCAGCTTGTAGCCGGTCAGACCGCGCATGATCGGAACGGTGATGGCGCCCTCGGTCGAGACGTAGATCTGCGCCGGGTCCATGTGGTCCATGTCGAACTGCTGGAGCGAGTAGATCGTCCCGCCCTTGACCGCGCCCTTGACCTCGGGGGCCGGGCCGGTGGAGTCGGCCTTGGTGCCGACGGGGATCTCCGTGGTCTTGGAGCCCGTCACCTTCGGGGCCTTGTCCTGCGAGCCGCCCTCGCTGCCGCTGCTGCACGCGCTCAGCACCGAGGTGGACGCCGCGGCCACGCCGGTGGCGATCAGGAAGTTTCTACGCGAGAAGGACATCGCATCCTGCCTTGTTGGGTTGATGAGAGAGATCCGGCACCCGGCGACTTTGCCGTGGTCCTGAAAAGAGCCGGAGTCAGCGCTTGGACTTCGGGTCGAGTGCGTCACGCACCGAGTCACCGAGGAGGTTGAACGCGAGCACGAAGATCACCATGGACAGGCCCGGGAAGAGCATGAAGGTGAGGTCCTCGGTGTAGAACTGGGCGCCTCGCTGGATCATGACGCCCCAGTCCGGGGTCGGGTCGATCATGCCGACGCCGAGGAAGGCGAGACCCGCCTCCGCGGTCACAAAGGCCGGGAGCATCAGCGTGGACTGGATGATGATCGGCGTCCACAGGTTGGGCAGCAGTTCCTTGAAGACGATACGCCGCGGTGATGCGCCCGTGACCTTGGCGGCCTCGACGAACTCCCGCTCGCGCAGGCCGAGTACCTGGCCGCGCAGCAGACGGGCGATGGACGCCCAGCCGAAGGCGGAGAGCACGATGATCAGGCCCGCGGCACGCAGCCAGGTCGGGATGTTCTCGTCCGGAGCCACGAAGAGCCCGTACACGACAGGCATGAAGGCGATGAAGAAGAGGGTGGACGGGAACGACAGAAGGATGTCGATGATCCGGCCCACGAGGTAGTCCGTCTTGCCGCCGAGATAGCCCGCGGTGACACCGATGACCACGCCGACGACGACGGTGAGCACGGTGGCGGCGAGGGCGATGCCCAGCGAGGTGCGGATCGCGTAGAGCAGGAAGGTGAAGACGTCACGGCCGAGCTGCGGCTCGACGCCGAACCAGAAGTCCGAGCTGATGCCGCCGTTCGGGCCCGCCGGGTACGCGAAGGCGTTGAGCAGCTCGGGCTGCTTGCTCGCGTAGGTGGTGTACGGATCCTTCCCGTACAGCTTCGCTATGAGCGGAGCACCGAGCGCGATCGCGAAGAAGAAGATCACGACGTACGCCGATATGACGCCCGTGCGGTCCCGCTTGAAGCGGTTCCACGCCAGCCGTCCCGGCGAGCGGCTCTCGCTGCCCTTATGGGTGGAGGGCGAAGGCGACTTCTCGATGCTCTCGTCAGTCGCCTCAAGCGGGGCAGCCGCGGATGGAGTTGGGGGGGTCATGGTGCTCCTGGCCCAAGGGAGGGTCTGATGACTCCGCAGGGCACGCTCCCCTACGGGCTACGCCGGACTTTTTCAACGCAATTCATTCAAGGTCAATAAATTCTCGGCCGACTTGGTTGTCTCTTTACGTTCTTTACCCTGCCTTGACCATTCCGTAGCTACGCGGGTAGCGCAACGTGATGGAGTCGTGCCTTGACTCGGACCAACTGGACTATTCGGGCAACGAGTTCGTTATGCGGACGGTCCAGTACCGAAATGTGTACATCCAAGGGTCGTAATCCAACGGTTCGGCATCGGATGGCGAAGATCCATTGCGTGCTCCGTCAAAGATCGGCGGACCGGGTGAAGGGGGTGGGTGGGAGAAGTCCGTTTCGTCGCACGCGCCGATGCGTGCATCCGGATGGTGTGTCGCCCCATTGGCTTGAGCCCGTGTGCGCTATGCGGCTTTTGACTCGATATTGGCCCGTAACGGATCAGCGCCAGAGGAGGCACTCCATGCGTGGAGCGACGCACGCCCGATGGGCCGCATGCGCGATGGCGGTTGCGCTCGCGACGACCGCCTGCGGGGGCGGGGGTGACACCACCGGCGCCGGCGGCGCGGTGCTGAGCTCCTCGTGGACCGATCCGCAGAACCCGCTGGAGCCGGCCAACACCAACGAGGTGCAGGGCGGCAAGGTGCTCAACATGATCTTCCGGGGGCTGAAGCAGTACGACCCCCGGACCGGCGAGGCCGAGGACGTGCTCGCCGAGCGGATCGAGACCACCGACTCGCGGAACTACACGATCACCGTCAAGGACGGCTGGACCTTCAGCAACGGCGAGAAGGTCACCGCCCGGTCCTTCGTGGACGCCTGGAACTACGGGGCGAGCCTGAGGAACAACCAGAAGAACGCGTACTTCTTCGGGTACATCGAGGGCTACGACCAGGTCCACCCGGAACAGGGCGAGCAGAGTGCCGCCACCATGTCCGGCCTGAAGGTGGTCGACGAGCGGACCTTCACCGTCGCGCTCAGCCAGAAGTTCTCCAGCTTCCCCGACACCCTCGGCTACAACGCCTTCGTCCCGCTGCCCCGGGCGTTCTTCGACGACCACGCCGCCTGGCTGTCCAAGCCCGTCGGGAACGGCCCCTACACCGTTCAGTCGTACACCAAGGGCTCCGAGATGGAGCTGGCGAAGTGGGGCGGCTACCCGGGCGAGGACGCGGCACGCAACGACGGCGTCACCCTGAAGGTCTACACGGACAACAACACGGCCTACACCGACCTCATGGCCGGCAACCTCGACCTCGTCGACGACGTACCGGCCCAGCAGCTGAAGAACGTCCGCGGCGACCTCGGCGACCGCTACCTCAACACCCCGGCCGGCATCATCCAGACCCTGTCCTTCCCCCACTACGACAAGGAGTGGAACAAGGCCGGCTCGGTCAAGGTCCGCCAGGGGCTCTCCCGGGCGATCGACCGCGACCAGATCACCCGGACGATCTTCCAGGGGACCCGCACCCCCGCCACCGACTGGACCTCACCCGTCCTCGGCGCCGAGGGCGGCTACAAGGCGGGGCTGTGCGGTCAGTGGTGCGAGTACGACGCCGCGGCGGCCAAGAAGCTGATCGCCGAGGGCGGCGGGCTGCCCGGCGGCCAGGTCAAGATCACGTACAACGCGGACACCGGCTCCCACAAGCTGTGGGTGGACGCCGTCTGCAACTCCATCAACAACGCCCTGGACAACGACCGGGCCTGTGTCGGCAACCCGATCGGCACCTTCGCCGACTTCCGCAGCAAGTCCACGACCCAGAAGCTCGCCGGTCCCTTCCGGGCGGGCTGGCAGATGGACTACCCGCTGCCCCAGAACTTCCTCCAGCCGCTCTACTACACCAACGCCTCCTCCAACGACGGCAAGTGGTCCAACGAGGAGTTCGACAAGCTCATCGACCGGGCGAACGCCGAGACCGACGCCGCCAAGGCCGTCCAGACCTTCCAGAAGGCCGAGGAGGTCGTCCGGGACAACATGGCGTCCATCCCGCTCTGGTACCAGAACGGCAGCGCCGGCTGGTCGGAGCGGCTCTCGAACGTGGCCCTCAACCCGTTCAGCGTCCCCGTCTACAACGAGATCAAGGTCGGCTGATTCCGCCATGGTCGGCTACGTGGTCCGGCGCCTGGTGCAGATGGTCCCGGTGTTCATCGGGGCCACCCTGCTGATCTTCCTCATGGTGAACGTGATGGGCGACCCCGTCGCGGGCCTGTGCGGCGACCGGCAGTGCGACCCGGCGACGGCCGCGCAGCTCAGGAAGGAGTTCGGCCTCGACAAGCCCGTGTGGCAGCAATACCTGACCTACATGGGGAACCTCTTCACCGGCGACTTCGGTACGGCCTTCAACGGCCAGGAGGTCACCGAGCTGATGTCGACGGCCTTCCCCGTCACCATCCGGCTGACCATCGTGGCGATCGTCCTCCAGGTCGTCATCGGGATCACCCTGGGCGTCGTCACCGGCCTGCGCCGCGGCCGCCCCGTCGACACCGGCGTCCTTCTGCTCACCCTCGTCGTCATCTCCGTCCCCACCTTCGTCACCGGCCTGCTGCTCCAACTGCTGCTCGGCGTGGAGTGGGGCTGGATCCGCCCGTCCGTCTCCACGGACGCCCCCTTCGGCGAGCTGATCGTGCCGGGCCTCGTCCTCGCGTCGGTCTCCCTGGCATACGTCACCCGGCTGACCCGCACCTCCATCGCGGAGAACCGGACCTCCGACTACGTCCGTACCGCGGTCGCCAAGGGCCTGCCCCGGCGCCGGGTCGTCACCCGGCACCTGCTGCGCAACTCGCTCATCCCCGTCGTCACCTTCATCGGCGCCGACATCGGCTTCCTGATGGGCGGGGCGATCGTCACCGAGCGGATCTTCAACATCCACGGCGTCGGCTACCAGCTCTACCAGGGCATCCTGCGCCAGAACACCCAGACCGTCGTCGGCTTCGTGACGGTCCTCGTCCTCGTCTTCCTCCTGTGCAACCTGGTCGTCGACCTCCTGTACGCCGTACTCGACCCGAGGATCCGCTATGCCTGAGCCGCCGCTGGAGTCCGAGGGAGCCGTCGCGGGGACCGGGGCGGCCATGGGCGCGGTGGCGGGCCTCGCCACGACCGAGGCGGAGATCCTGGAGCAGGGGCCGCCGACCGCCGACGCGGCGGCGGTCGGCGGGCCGCAGGGGACGGGCAGACCCCGGTCCCTGTGGTCCGACGCCTGGCGGGACCTGCGCCGCAACCCGGTCTTCCTGGTCTCGGCCCTGATCATCGTCTTCCTCGTCGTCATCTCCCTGTGGCCCTCGCTGATCGCCTCCGGCAACCCCCTCAAGTGCGACCTCGCCAGGGCCCAGCAGGGCGCCGGGCCGGGCCATCCCTTCGGCTACGACGGACAGGGCTGCGACGTCTACACGCGCACGGTCTACGGGGCCCGTACGTCCGTCTCGGTCGGCGTCTGCGCCACGCTCGGGGTCGCCCTGCTCGGCTCGGTCCTCGGCGCGCTCGCCGGCTTCTTCGGCGGCCTGTGGGACTCCGTCCTGTCCCGGATCACCGACGTCTTCTTCGCCATCCCGGTCGTCCTCGGCGGCCTGGTCCTGCTGTCGGTCGTCACCAGCAACAGCGTCTGGCCGGTCATCGGCTTCATCGTGCTGCTCGGCTGGCCGCAGATCTCCCGCATCGCCCGCGGCGCGGTCATCACCGCCAAACAGAACGACTACGTCCAGGCCGCCCGCGCCCTGGGCGCCTCGAACTCCCGGATCCTGCTGCGCCACATCGCCCCGAACGCGGTGGCCCCGGTGATCGTGGTCGCGACCATCGCGCTCGGCACCTACATCGCCCTGGAGGCGACCCTGTCCTACCTGGGCGTGGGTCTGAAGCCGCCCAGCGTCTCCTGGGGCATCGACATCTCGGCGGCGTCCCCCTACATCCGCAACGCCCCGCACGCCCTGCTGTGGCCCTCCGGGGCGCTCGCGGTCACCGTCCTGGCGTTCATCATGCTCGGCGACGCCGTGCGCGACGCCCTCGACCCGAAGCTGAGGTGAGCCGCCGATGCTGCTCGAAGTGCGCGATCTGCACGTGGAGTTCCGCACCAGGGACGGGATCGCCCAGGCCGTCAACGGCGTCAGCTACGGCGTGGACGCGGGCGAGACCCTCGCCGTGCTCGGCGAGTCCGGGTCCGGGAAGTCGGTGACCGCGCAGGCCGTGATGGGGATCCTCGACACACCGCCCGGCCGGATCACCGGGGGCGAGATCCTCTTCCAGGGGCGGGACCTGCTGGGTCTGAAGGAGGAGGAGCGGCGCAAGGTCCGCGGCGCCGAGATGGCGATGATCTTCCAGGACGCGCTGTCCTCCCTCAATCCCGTGCTCTCCGTGGGGGAGCAGCTCGGCGAGATGTTCGTCGTGCACCGGGGCATGTCGCGGAAGGACGCGCGGGCCAAGGCCGTCGAGCTGATGGACCGCGTGCGCATCCCGGCCGCCAAGGAGCGCGTGAAGCAGTACCCGCACCAGTTCTCCGGCGGCATGCGCCAGCGCATCATGATCGCGATGGCCCTCGCCCTCGAACCGGCACTCATCATCGCCGACGAGCCGACGACCGCCCTCGACGTCACCGTCCAGGCCCAGGTCATGGATCTGCTGGCGGAGCTGCGGCGCGAGTACGCCATGGCCCTGATCCTCATCACCCACGACCTCGGCGTGGTCGCGGACGTCGCCGACCGGATCGCGGTGATGTACGCGGGCCGCATCGTGGAGTCGGCGCCGGTCCACGACATCTACAAGGCGCCCGCCCACCCGTACACCCGCGGCCTGCTGGACTCCGTCCCGCGCCTGGACCTCAAGGGCCGCGAGCTCTACGCCATCAAGGGCCTGCCGCCCAACCTCATGGACATCCCGCGCGGCTGCGCCTTCCATCCCCGCTGCCCGATGGCCCAGGACGTGTGCCGCACCGACGTGCCCGCCCCGTACGAGGTCTCCGAGGACCGGCGCAGCGCCTGCCACCTGTGGAGGGAGTGCCTGAATGGCTGAGGCGATTCTGGAGGTCCGCGGGCTCGTCAAGCACTACCCGCTCACCCGCGGCGTCCTCCTCAGGAAACAGGTCGGCTCGGTGAAGGCGGTCGACGGCGTCGACCTCACCCTGCACCGCGGCGAGACCCTCGGCGTCGTCGGCGAGTCCGGCTGCGGCAAGTCGACCGTCGCCAGGATGCTCGTCAACCTGGAACGCCCGACCGCCGGCTCCATCAAGTACAGGGGCGAGGACATCACCCGGCTCTCCGGCCGCGCCCTGAAGGCCGTACGGCGCAACATCCAGATGGTCTTCCAGGACCCGTACACCTCCCTCAACCCCCGTATGACGGTGGGCGACATCATCGGGGAGCCGTACGAGATCCACCCCGAGGCCGCTCCCAGGGGCGACCGGCGCCGCAAGGTCCAGGAGCTGCTGGACGTGGTCGGCCTCAACCCCGAGTACATCAACCGCTATCCGCACCAGTTCTCCGGCGGCCAGCGCCAGCGCATCGGCATCGCCCGGGGTCTGGCCCTGCGCCCGGAGATCATCGTCGCCGACGAGCCGGTCTCCGCGCTGGACGTCTCCGTGCAGGCCCAGGTCATCAATCTGATGGCCCGCCTGCAGAGCGAGTTCAAGCTCTCCTACGTCTTCATCGCCCACGACCTGTCGATCGTCCGGCACATCTCCGACCGGGTCGGGGTGATGTACCTCGGCCGGATCGTGGAGACCGGCCGGGACACCGAGATCTACGACCGTCCCACGCACCCCTACACCCAGGCGCTGCTCTCCGCGGTGCCCGTGCCCGACCCGGAGGCAAGAGAGCGCCGCGAGCGGATCATCCTCACCGGCGACGTCCCGTCCCCGACGAACGTGCCCTCCGGCTGCCGCTTCCGCACCCGCTGCTGGAAGGCGCAGGACGTGTGCGCCGAGGAGGTGCCGCCGCTGGCGGTGCCGGCGCGGCCGCGGGAGCAGGGCGGCCCCGCGGGGCACGAGTCGGCGTGCCACTTCGCGGAGGAGAAGCAGGTGGTCGCGGCAAAGACGCCGTGACCGGTGCGGCCATAGTCGTACAAAGGCGCATCAACTGCGTTAACACACAGGCAACTTGGCCGACCCGATTCCGATATACGGACGCGTCAGGCTGAACAGCGTACGGCCGTGCGGGTGCCGTGAACGGACCGGGGTGCGCCATGTCACCCCGGTCCGTTGCCCGTTACGCGAGGCCGAGCGACCGCCTCAGGAAGTCGAGCTGGAGCAGCAGCAGGTTCTCCGCGACCTCCTCCTGCGGGGTCATGTGGGTCACCCCGGACAGCGGCAGCACCTCGTGCGGGCGGCCGGCGGCCAGCAGGGCCGAGGACAGCCGCAGGGAGTGGGCGACGACCACGTTGTCGTCCGCCAGCCCGTGCACGATCATCATCGGGCGGTGCGGCTCGGCCGGCTCCACCAGGCCCGTGTCGTCGATCAGCGAGTTGCGCCGGTAGACCTCCGGCTGCTGGTCGGGGTGCCCGACGTAGCGCTCCTGGTAGTGGGTGTCGTACAGGCGCAGATCGGTGACCGGGGCGCCGACGACGGCCGCGTGGAAGACGTCCGGGCGGCGCAGCACCGCGAGCCCCGCGAGATAGCCGCCGAAGGACCAGCCCCGGATCGCCACCCGGGTCAGGTCGAGCGGGAACCGCTCGGCGAGCCCCTGCAACGCGTCGATCTGGTCCTGCACCACGATCGCCGCGATGTCGTCCTTGACGGCCTTCTCCCAGGCGGGAGAGCGTCCCGGCGTGCCGCGGCCGTCGGCGACGATCACCGCGAAGCCCTGGTCGGCGAACCACTGCGAGGTCAGATGCGGGTTGTGGGCGGCCACCACCCGCTGGCCGTGCGGTCCCCCGTAGGGATCCAGCAAAACCGGGAGTGGGGTGTCACCGGCGTAGTCCCGAGGCATAAGCACGGCGCACGGGATGCGGCGTGCGCCCCCTGTGGTGAGGGTGATGCGCGGGGACAGACCGGGGTCTTCGGCATAGGAGCGGACCAAGCCAATCCCCTTTCCGTCCCGCAGTACCTGCACCGCGGCCCCGGGCCGGTCCGGCGTATGGGACACCAGCACCGTCACCCCGCCGGCGCGCACCGCCGAGTGCACGCCGGGTTCCTGTGAGACGCGCTCCACGCCGAGCTCGTTCACCCGATACACATGCACTTCGCCGATCTCGGGCTCGGCCGCCGCCTCGCCCGCCGACGCCGAGATCAGTACGTCGTCGGAGGTGACGTCCAGCACCGCGCGGACGTGCAACTGGGGTCCCGTCAGCGGGCGTTCGCCCACCGTGAGCACCCGCGCCCCGCCCTCGTCGGCAATCCGCACAAGATGCCCGGCAGGACTCCAGCAGGGCACGCCAGGGAAAAGTTCCAGCCATTGTGGATCTTCGTCGGCGTGCACCATCCGGGTCGCCCCCGTCGCCGGGTCCACGGCCAGGAACAGCTGGCTGAGCTGGTCGCGCGCCTGTACGAGCAGCAGCGGCGCCCCCGCCGCTGACCAGTGCACTCGCGCCAGATACGGATAGCGCGCCCGGTCCCAGGAGACCTCCGTACGGGCCCCGTCCAGCCCGATCACGAACAGCCGGACGTCCGCGTTCGCCGTGCCCGCCGCCGGGTACGCCACCCGCTGCGGTTCCCGCTCCGGACGCGCCGGATCGGAGATCCACCACCGGTGCACCGGCGTGTCGTCGACGCGCGCCACCAGGAGTTGGTCCGACTCGGGGCTCCACCAAAAGCCCCGGTAGCGCGCCATCTCCTCGGCCGCGATGAACTCGGCCAGCCCGTAGGTGACCCCGTCCGACTCCGGCTCGGCCAGCGCGCGGTCGCCCTCACCCTCGGCGCCCACCACCCGCAGCGCGCCCTGCGCGACATACGCGATGTGCCGTCCGTCGGGGGAGGGGCGCGGGTCGATCACCGGCCCGGGGGCCGGGAGTTCACGGGCCGTCCCGGCTTGCAGCTCGGCCGTGAAGAGCCGCCCTGACAAGGCGAAAGACGCCAACTCGACGGCGTTGTCGGTGGCGTGGCCGACGATGCCGGCGCCGCCCTCACGGCTGCGCTCGCGCCGCGCCCGCTCCTCGGGCGAGAGGTCCTCCGAGGCGCCGCCCAGCAGGGCGCGCGGGTCGGCGGCCACGCGCTCCTCACCGCTCGCCGTGTCGAGCACCCACAGCGAACTCGCCGGGTCCGTACCGGAGGTGGAGCGCAGGAACACGACACGGGAACCGTCGGGCGCCACCGCGAACGCGCGCGGCGCGCCGAGCGTGAACCTCTGGGTGCGGGCGTGCCGTCGGGGGAAGGACACAGGGTCGGTCGTCATGCCCCGACCATATTGGCCAGTGCGCCCCCTTGTGCGGCTGTGCGCCGATCGATGCGCACGTACGGATAGTTATGATCACAACCGCATAGTGGGTATGAACCTGCTGGCTGCTTGATGGATTTATCTGCCCCCATAGTCCGACCCCCGCGCTTGGGATTCTTGGAGGTGAGCCGCCGTGGCACTCTCGATTTCGGCGGTGGTGCTGCTGGCGATCATCGTCTTCCTTCTGATCAAGAAATCAGGACTGAAGGCCGGGCATGCGGTGGTGTGCATGCTGCTGGGCTTCTATCTGGCGTCCTCGACCGTCGCTCCGACCATCAGTGAGCTGACGACGAACATCGCGGGCATGATCGGAAGCATCAAGTTCTGAGCCGCCTCGTAGGGTGGGGTCCATGACGGAACTCCCCGACCGGCGTCTTCTCCTGGTGCACGCGCACCCGGACGACGAGTCGATCAACAACGGCGCGACCATGGCCAGGTACGCGGCCGAGGGTGTCAGGGTCACCCTGGTGACCTGCACCCTCGGTGAGCACGGCGAGGTCATTCCCCCGGAACTTCGGCACCTCACCGGTACCGAGCTGGGCGAACACCGCCTCGGCGAGCTCACCGCGGCGATGCGCGAACTCGGCGTCGAGGACTTCCGTCTCCTCGGCGGCAGGGGCCGTTACGAGGACTCCGGGATGATGGGCATCGCCGACAACGACGACCCCGCGAGCCTGTGGCAGGCGGACGTCGACGCGGCCGCCCGCGAGCTGGTCGAGGTCATCCTGGAGGTACGCCCCCAGGTCCTGGTCACCTACGACCCCGACGGCGGCTACGGCCACCCCGACCACATCCAGGCCCACCGCGTCGCCATGCGCGCGGCCGAGCTGGCCGTGGACGCCGGGTGGGAGATCCCCAAGGTCTACTGGAACCGGGTCCCGCGCACCGCCGCCGACGAGGCGTTCGCCCGGCTTCAGGCTGATCTGCCCGGTCTGCCCTTCGGTAAGGCCGCCACCGTCGCCGACGTGCCGGGAGTCGTCGCCGACGAGCGCGTCACCGCCGTGATCGACGGCACCGCCCACGCCGCCGCCAAGGCCGCCGCGATGCGCGCGCACGCCACCCAGATCGAGGTGGCCGAGCCGTACTTCGTGCTGTCCAACGAACTCGCGCAGCCCCTGTTCACCACCGAGTACTACGAGTTGGTGCGCGGCGAGCCGGGGGCGCGGCCGGAGTCCGACCTGTTCGCCGGTCTCACCGCCGGGGAGGCGTCATGAGCTCGATGCTCGCCCAGCCGATCAAGCTGAAGCGGCCCTCCGCCCTGCGGGCCCTCGCCTACGTGGCCCTCTTCGCGCTCGGCGCGGTGGTCGGCGTGGCCGGCGCGCTTGTGCAGCCCGCGTGGTTCCCGGGCGGTCTGCTGCTCGCCGTCGCCGGCGAGGCCGGACTGCTGCTGGGCGCCGGCCGGGCGATGGGCAGCCGCGCCGGGGCCGTCGCACCGGCCGGCGGCTGGATGATCTCCGTCATCCTGCTGACCGCCAGCCGTCCGGAGGGCGACTTCCTGTTCGGAACAGGAGTCTCCTCCTATCTCTTCCTGCTCGGCGGCATGGCCATTGCTGTGATCTGCGCCACCCTCGCTCCCGTACGGCAACCGGGTGGCGACGGCGTCCGACTTGGCAATTGACGTACCACTTCTCCACGACGTACTCGTGCGAGTCCCGTGTGGGTTTCCCAGGCGGTCGTGGGATACGCGCCAGGGGTGGCCAGTATGGTGGTGCGCGCCGCCGAGCCGACCGCAGCAATGAGGTCGAAACGGGCGGTGGAGCCAACCGGGAGAACCTGCCTTGAGTCGTGAAACTGACAGTCCGTCCTCCGGGCCCAACGGGCGCGGGGGTGCCGCGTACCCCTCGGGCACGCCGCCGTACGGGATCCCCATGGTTTCCGACAGCGCTGCGGACGAGGGCCGTTCGGCCCCGAAGCCGGAGGAACGCAAGACCGAGACGACGCTGACGACCCGGATCCGGATCAACATCCCCGGATCGCGGCCCATTCCGCCGGTCGTCGTCCGAAAGCCCGTCCCAGAAGCCGAGAATCCGGGCGAAACCGCCGAGACCCAGGCGCCGCCGCCGCCGGCCGCCACGGCCGCCGCCACGGGCAACGTCGAGCCCCCGGCCGACCCTGCTCCACCGGCGGGGGAGAAGACGAGCGACTGGTTCGCACCGCGCAAGTCCTCTGGCGGCAAGGGCGGTCAGGGCGGCCCGGCCACCAACGGCGCAGGTCTGCCCGGCGGTTCGGGCCCCGGTGCGGGCGGTCCCGCGGGCGCCGGCCCGGCCACCGGTCCCGGGCGGCCCGGCGGTGTCGTCGGCTCGATGAACGCGCCCGGCGGCCCCCGACCCGGCAGCGGGAACGGCGCACGGCCGGACGGCGGCTCCCGTCCCGGCGGCGCGGGGCTACCCGGGGCGACCGGCGGTCCCGTGGCTCCCGGCCACGGCGGCGGCACCGGCTCCTTCGACGTCACCGAGGCCCTGGCGGCCGGCCCGCTGGGCAACGGCGCCCGCCCCGGCGGCGAGGCACGCCGCGACGACCTGCCGTACTTCGCGGAGAACGGGACCGGCGCCCAGAACGGGCAGAACGGTCAGAACGGCTTCGGTGGCCAGGGCGCGCAGAGCGGCCCGAACGGCCCCGCCGGCTACGGCGCCCAGGGCGGCCCGGCCGGCTTCGACCCCGCCGCCGACTTCAACGCCCCGGGCGACTTCGGTGGCTCCAGCGACTTCAACGGTCCGAACGGCGGTGGCGGCCGAGGCGGTCCGCAGGGTCCCGCGGGCCCCACGACCGGCCCGGTCACCGGCGACGGACCGGCGGTGCCGCCGGTCGCGGGCGGCGGACAGGGCGGCCGCAGCGGTCCCGGCGGCCGCGGTCCGGGCAGTCGCGGTCCGGGCGGTCCCGGCGCTCCGGGCGCACCCGGCGGTGCCGGCATCCCCGGCATCAACGTCGGCCCGGCAGGCCCCGCGGGCCCCGGCGCCCCCGGCCCGAACGGACCCGGCCCGAACGGACCCGGCCCGAACGGTCCCGGTGCCGCCTTCAACGCCCCGGGCCAGGGCCCCGGCGCCGGTATGAGCGACGACACCGCGATCCTCACGCCGCAGAAGCCGGCCCCCGAGCCCGGCGGCCCGAACTACGGCGTCGCCGACAACGTCTCCGGCCACACCGTCACCAGCGGCATCCCGATCGTGCCCGGCGGCGCCCAGAGCGGCGGCCCCTTCGGGCCGGGCGGCACCGACACGTCGTCCGGGCCGCACACGCCCCCGAAGCTCCCCGAGCCGTCCTCGTCGAGCTCCTCGTCCTCCCGTGCGCCGAAGAAGAAGGGCCGCAACAAGCGGGCCCTGATCGTCGGCGGCGTGGTCGTCCTCGCGGGCGGCCTGTACGGCGCGGGCCTGCTGATGAACCACACCGACGTGCCCAAGGGCACCACCGTGCTCGGTGTCGACATCGGCGGCGGCACCCGCGACGACGCGGTCCGCAAGCTCAACGACGCCTTCGACGAGCGGGTCAACAAGCCGCTGAAGCTGTCCGTGGGCGGCAAGACGGTGGCCCTGCAGCCGGATCAGGCCGGGCTCCAGTTCGACATGCAGCAGACGGTCAGCACGGCCGCGAGCAGCGACTACAACCCGATCTCCGTGATCGGCTCCCTCTTCGGCAACCAGCGGGTCGTCGACCCGGTCATGCCGACCGACGAGGAGAAGCTGCACGCCGCCCTGGAGGACGCCTCCGGCGGCTCCGGCTCGGTGACCGAGGGCTCGGTCTCCTTCAAGACCGGCAAGGCGGTCGCCGTGTACGGCAAGGCCGGCCAGGGCATCGACGTCGCCGGGTCGACCACGGCGGTCGAGGAGGCGTACCGCACCCAGGTGGAGACCGGCGCGTCCGCCCCGGTGAAGGTGGCGACCACCGCCAAGCAGCCGACGGTCACCAGGGCCGAGGTCGACCGGTTCATGAAGGAGTTCGCCGAGCCGGCGATGGCCGACAAGGTCACGGTCCAGACGGACGCCGCGCACAGCATCCCGTTCGGTTCCCTGTCGCTGCCGAAGATCCTCGGCGTCAAGGCGGTCAACGGCAAGCTCGTGGACACCTACGACCTCAAGGCGCTCCAGGCGGCGTACGGTGCCACCTTCGACGGCGTGCAGATCAACGGCGCGAGCGGCAAACGCGACGTCCTTCCGCAGGATGTCGCCTCCGCCCTGCGCAAGGCGCTGCGCGGCAAGACGGCCGCGGAGCGCACCGTCACCATCGACACCGACCCGAGCTAGCGCAGCCGTTCGGACGAGGGGGCACCCGGCAACCGCCGGGTGCCCCCTCGTCGTATGACATCTGTCATCCGGCAGTCAGGACCGTCGACACTGCCGGGCCGGGCGCCCCCGCGGCCAGTCTTGAGCACATGACAACGACAGCGTTGAACACGGCGACCGAGGTGGTCGGATTCGACCGGGTGAGCAAGAGCTACGGGAGCGTCCGGGCCGTCGACGGGCTCACGCTCGCGCTGCACCCGGGGGAGACCGTGGCCCTGCTGGGCCCGAACGGGGCCGGCAAGTCGACCACGCTCGACCTGCTGCTCGGCCTCAAGCAGCCCGACAGCGGCACGGTGCGGATCTTCGGCACCGGCCCGCGCGAGGCCATCGTCGCCGGGCGGGTGGGCGCCATGCTCCAGAGCGGCGGGCTGATGGACGAGGTCACCGTCGCCGAACTGGTGCGGCTCGCCTGCGATCTGCACCCGAGGCCGTACAAGGTCTCCGACGTGCTGGCCCGCGCGGGTGTCTCGAAGATCGCCGACCGCAAGGTCGACAGGCTCTCCGGCGGCCAGGCCCAGCGCGTGCGGTTCGCCCTGGCGACCGCCGGCGACAGCGACCTGATCGTCCTGGACGAGCCGACGACCGGCATGGACGTCACCACCCGCCACGCCTTCTGGGCCACCATGCGCGAGCAGGCCGAGCAGGGCCGGACCGTCCTGTTCGCCACGCACTACCTGGAGGAGGCCGACGCCATAGCCGACCGGGTGCTCGTCCTGCACCGGGGACGGCTGCTGGCCGACGGCACGGCGGCCGAGATCAAGGCGAAGGCGGGGGCGCGGCGCGTCTCCTTCGACCTGCACGACACGGACATCGACGAGAGCGCGCTGCGCGCCCTGCCCTTCCTGACGTACCTCGACGTGTCGGGCCACACCGTCCGCATCCAGTCCTCCGACGCCGACGCCACCGTCCACGCCCTCTACGGCCTCGGCCTGTACCCCCGCAACCTCGAAGTCGCCGGGCTCGGCCTGGAGCAGGCGTTCGTCGCCATCACGGAGGCCGAGGAGGCCCGCACCTCATGCTGAGTATTTTTGCTTCGCGGGGCCTGATCAAGCTCGAACTCACCCGCGCCCTGCGCAACCGCAAGTTCCTGTTCTTCTCCGTGCTGTACCCCTCGCTGCTGTTCCTGCTCATCGCGGGCAGCGCCGACAGCACCACGAAGATCGACGGGACGGGCCTGACGCTGCCGACCTACATGATGGTGTCCATGGCGTCCTTCGGCGCCCTCACCGCCGTCCTGATGGGCAACAGCGAGCGCATCGCCAAGGAGCGGGAGGGCGGCTGGGTACGGCAGCTGCGGCTGACGACACTGCCCGGGCACGGGTACGTCCTCGCGAAGACGGCCGGCTCCGCCGTGGTCAGCCTGCCGTCGATCGTGGTCGTCTTCGTCGTCGCGGCGGCCGTGAAGGACGTACGCCTGGACGCCTGGCAGTGGCTCGCCCTGACCGGCGCGATCTGGGCCGGCAGCCTGGTCTTCGCCGCGCTCGGCGTGGCCCTCGGCTACCTCGCGAGCGGTGACGCGGTCCGCCCGATCACGATGATCACCTACTTCGGTCTCTCCATCCTCGGCGGCCTGTGGATGCCGACCACGTCCTTCCCGGGCTGGCTCCAGGACATCGCCAAGTGGGTGCCCACACACGCGTACGCTGCCCTCGGGCAGGCGATCGAACAGAGCCGGGCGCCGCACGCGAAGGACCTCGTCGTCCTCGTCGTCTCCTTCGCCCTGTTCACGGGTGGTGCGGCCTGGCTGTACCGGAAGGACACGTTGAAGGCGTGAGTGGCGAGGGAGTCGGAATCGGGCAGCGCCCGGAGAATCGCAAGCAACGGTTCGTCAAGCTCCTGTGGACCGGCATCTGGCTGGTCTACCTGAGCGCACCGGCCAGCGACCTGCTGCACGGCGGCCACAGCACGGGCGTGCGGATCCTCGGCTGGATCGGCCTCGCGGCATTCGTCACCTGGTACATGCTGCTGCTCTTCCGCACCGGCCGCGGCGAACGCAACAGCGTCGTCCTCGCCTCCCTCGGCGTTCTCGCCGCCCAGTCCACGCTCCTGGCCCTCACCCTGGGCCGGGAGTGGCTGGTGCTGTTCGTGTACGTCTCGATCGCGTCCGGCGCGGCCCTGCCGCTGCGCATGGCCCGCTGGACCATCCCGGGCGCGTCCGCGCTGATGACCCTGATCGCGTTCGCGACACCGGGCGGCAAGGAGTTCCTGGCCGGACTGCTGATCCCGGCCCTGCTGGGCGGCTTCGCCATGACCGGCGTACGCGAACTCATCCGCACCACGGTCGCGCTGCGGGAGGCCCGCGCCACGGTCGCCCAGCTGGCCGCCAACGAGGAACGCCTGCGCCTGGCACGCGACCTGCACGACCTGCTCGGCCACTCCCTGTCCCTGATCACCATCAAGAGCGAGCTGGCGGGACGCATGCTCCCCGGCCACCCCGAAAAGGCGGCCCAGCAGGTCGCCGACATCGAACAGGTCAGCCGGCAGGCCCTGGTCGACGTCCGCGAGGCCGTCTCGGGCTACCGCCGCCCCCGTCTGGCCGCCGAACTGGCGGGCGCCAGAGTCGCCCTGACGGCCGCGGAGGTGACGGCCGAGCTCCCCGCCGAGCCCGACCTCACCGGCGTCCCCGAGGACAGCGAGACGGCCCTGGCCTGGGCGCTGCGCGAGGCGGTCACCAACGTCGTACGGCACAGCGGCGCCCGGCGCTGCACGGTCGAGCTGCTGCGCCGCCAGACCCTCGACGGCCTCGTCCTGGAACTCTCCGTCGAGGACGACGGCTCCGGTGACGGGGGCGGCGGCCCCGGCCACGGTCTGACGGGCCTCACGGAACGCCTCACCAAGGCCGGCGGCACCTTGGAGGCGGGGGGCACCCGGAACGGCTTCCGTCTCACGGCCCGCGTCCCGGTGCCGGCTTCGGCGCACGTAGGATCCGCGACATGAGCCCCACGATCAAGGTCCTCCTCGCCGAGGACCAGTCGATGGTCCGCGAGGCCCTGGCCGCCCTGCTCGGCCTGGAGGACGACATCGAGGTCGTCGTCCAGGTGGCCCGCGGCGACGAGGTACTGGCCGCGGCCCGCGAGCACGCCGTGGACGTGGCGCTCCTGGACATCGAGATGCCCGGCGCGACGGGCATAGAGGCGGCGGCGCTCCTGCACCAGGAGCTGCCGTCCGTGAAGCTGGTCGTCCTGACGACCTTCGGCCGCCCCGGTTACCTGCGCAGCGCGATGGAGTCGGGCGCCGACGCCTTCCTGGTCAAGGACGCCCCCGCGGCCCAACTCGCCGAGGCGGTACGCAAGGTGCTGGCGGGGGAGCGGGTCATCGACCCCACCCTGGCGGCAGCGGCCCTGGCGGAGGGCGCCAACCCCCTGACCGACCGCGAACGAGAGGTCCTGCGAGCAGCGGAGGACGGCTCCACCAACGCCGAACTCGCGGCGACCCTGCACCTCTCCCAGGGCACGGTCCGCAACTACCTCTCCACAGCGATCCAGAAGCTGGCGGTACGGAACAGGGCGGAGGCGGTACGGATCGCGAGGGAGAAGGGCTGGCTGTAGAACGCGGATCATCGGAAGCGCCCTGAGGGGCAACGCCCCTTCAGGGGCGCGGGGCTGTATCGATTTGCGGCTCCGCCGCGTGGGCGCGACCAGCCACAACGCACCCGCAGCCGCACGACAAGAGCACCCTACGGCGAGAAGGCGACCCTAGTTCAACATCGCCCGAGCGGCCCGAGCCTCCCCCCGCACCCGCTCCGCCGCCCCCTCATCCACCTCACAGATCAACTCCGCGTACTCCTCCAACTCCACGGCCCCCGCGACGAAGTCCCCCCGCTGGACGAGCAACTGCGCCCGCTCGAACCGCAACCGCGCCGGATGTGACGGCAGCGACAGGGACAACTCCAGCGCCCACAGGGCGACATCCGTGCGCTCGGGCCGGGCCGCCGCCCACGCCCGTACGTTGTTCAGGATCCGCTGCACCACTTCCAGCGGATCGGCCGGGGTCAGCATCGACGGCTGCAACGGCGCCCCCGTGGCCCCCGCCACCAGCAGATCCGCGTCGCCGCCCGTCAGCACCCGCCCCCCGTCGAAGGGATCGGCCAGCACCTGATCGTCGGTGGGCCCGAACCCCACCACGAAATGGCCGGGCAGGGCGACCCCGTACACGGGTGCCCCCGCCCGCCGGGCCACCTCCAGCCACACCACCGACAGCAGGATCGGCAGCCCGCGCCGCCGCCGCAGCACCTCGTGCAGCAACGACGACTCCAGCCGCTGGTAGTCCGCCGCGCAGCCGCGGAACCCGTACCGCTCCCCGAGCAGCTCCCGCAGCGCGACGGCCCACGCCCGCGGTCCGCCGGGCCGGTAAGGCAGCTGCCCGGCGAGCTCGTCCAGCGTGACCTGCGCGGAGTCCATCCCGGCCTCGTCGAGCGCGCCGTCGGCCTCCGCTCCCAGCAGCAGACACAGCGTGGACAGGTCAGGCCGCTCGGACCGGGCCTCTTCGGCGAACCGCCGCCGCAGCTCGGCGGAACGTTCGGGGGTCGGGGGGTACAGGGGACGCATAGCTGGCTCGTGCCCTTTCACGGCGATCGGTACCGCTGCTCACACTGATCGATAGTGGTGGTACGCGTGATGCGCGGCGAACCCCATGCCGGCGTACAGCCCTCGCGCGCCCGCGTTGTCCGCCTCGACCTGGAGCCACGCCGCCGACGCACCCTCCTCCAGGGCCCGCCGGGCCAGCGCGGCCATCACCCGGGTGGCCAGTCCCCGCCGCCGCAGCGCCGGGTCCACCTCCACGGCGGCGAAACCGGCCCACCGCCCGTCCACGACACACCGCCCGATGGCGGCGGGCGCGCCATCCCCCTCGCCCGGGACCGTCGCGAACCACACCGACGGGCCGCTGCCCAGCACCTTCAGGGCCACCTCGCTCACCCCCTTGCGCTGATACCGCGTAAGCCAAGCGTCGTCCGCCTCCCGGGACAGCACCACTCCGGCGCCCTCGTCCCGGTCCGCGACCGGCGCCAACGCCCCGATCCACAGCTCCGCGGTGACCTCCCGGGTCCACCCCAGCCGCTCCAGCTCCGCGCACAGCAGCTCCTGCGTGCCCTCGGCCCCGGTCGCGGTCTGGACGTACGCGGGGAGCCCGCGGTCGCCGTACCAGCGCCGTACGGCGTCCAGCGCGGCCGGCAGCGGGAGGCCGGGGTCGCCGAGCGGCAGCGCCGAGTTGGCGCGGCGGGTGAACCCGGCGGCGGCACGCAGCTCCCACTCGCCGAGCCGCTCGCTCTCCACGGGCCGCCACGCGCGTGCGGAGACGCGCGCGAGTTCCTCGTAGGAGGCGGCGGGGCCGCGCCGGCGGGCCGGGGCGGGCGGCACCACCTTGCCCGCGACCAGTGACGCTTCCGGAATGTGGACGGTCTCGCCACTCTTCCGTGTGATCAGCAGCACACCGTCGTCCCATGATGCGAGAACACCCACCGTGTCGGTGAACTTCTCACCCTCGGTCGCAGGATCGTGTCGGCGGCGTACGGAGACCCGTTTGCCCACGTCAGCAGCGGTGATACGGACCTCAAGGCGCCCCGTCGCAGATATTTCCACAGGTCACTTCACCCCTCCTGTTCGGATCATGCCCAAGAACGGAGATACTAGGGGCGGGCATCGACGACGCCGCGCTCCCGCGCGCCAGGCGGCGGAGCCTGAAGAGGCCCGCCAGCGCCCTATCGAGGAGGAACGACAGCGTGACCTACGTCATCGCGCAGCCTTGTGTCGACGTCAAGGACAAGGCGTGCATCGAGGAGTGCCCGGTCGACTGCATCTACGAGGGCTCCCGGTCCTTGTACATCCACCCGGACGAATGCGTCGACTGCGGAGCCTGTGAGCCGGTGTGCCCGGTCGAGGCGATCTTCTACGAGGACGACACTCCGGAGGAGTGGAAGGACTACTACAAGGCGAACGTCGAGTTCTTCGACGAGCTCGGCTCCCCCGGCGGCGCCAGCAAGCTGGGCCTGATCGAGCGCGACCACCCCTTCATCGCCGCGCTGCCGCCGCAGGCCGAGTAATCCTCACGGCGACCCGCACAGCGTGCCGCCTCGGTCCCGTACGGCCTGATCGCCTTGATCACCGTACGGGACCGAGGCGTTGCCGTATCCGGCCGTACCGGTGACACCGGCATACCGGCAGTACCAGAAAGTGAGCCAGATCCGTGTCCGCAGTCTCCGACCGCCTTCCGACCTTTCCCTGGGACAAGCTGGAGCCGTACAAGAAGACGGCCGCCGCGCATCCGGACGGGATCGTCGACCTCTCCGTCGGCACGCCGGTCGACCCGGTCCCCGAGCTGATCCAGAAGGCGCTGATCGACGCCGCGGACTCCCCGGGCTATCCGACGGTCTGGGGCACCCCGGCGCTGCGCGACGCGATCACGGGCTGGGTGGAGCGCCGGCTGGGCGCCCGTGGGGTCACCCACCGGCACGTCCTGCCGATCGTCGGCTCCAAGGAACTGGTCGCCTGGCTCCCCACCCAGCTGGGCCTCGGCCCCGGCGACCGGGTGGCGTACCCGCGGCTGGCCTACCCGACGTACGAGGTGGGCGCCCGACTCGCCCGCGCCGAGTACGAGGTGTACGACGACCCGACCGAGCTGGACCCGCGCGGTCTGAAGCTGCTCTGGCTGAACTCGCCGTCCAACCCCACCGGCAAGGTCCTCTCCGGGCAGGAGCTGACCCGGATCGTCGCCTGGGCCCGTGAGCACGGCGTCCTGATCTTCTCCGACGAGTGCTACCTGGAGCTGGGCTGGGAGGCCGAGCCGGTCTCCGTCCTGCACCAGGACGTCAACGGCGGCTCCTACGACGGCATCGTCGCGGTGCACTCCCTGTCGAAGCGCTCGAACCTGGCGGGCTACCGGGCGGCGTTCCTGGCCGGCGACCCGGCGGTCCTCGGCCCGCTCCTGGAGATCCGTAAGCACGGCGGCATGATGACGTCGGCCCCGACCCAGGCGGCGGTCGTCGCGGCCCTCGGCGACGACGAGCACGTCCGCGTCCAGCGCGACCGCTACGCCGCCCGCCGCACGGCCCTGCGCCGGGCGCTTGAGGCCCACGGCTTCCGCATCGAGCACAGCGAGGCCAGCCTCTACCTCTGGGCCACCCGCGACGAGTCCTGCTGGGCCACCGTCGCCCACCTGGCCGACCTCGGCATCCTGGTGGCCCCCGGAGACTTCTACGGCGAGGCCGGCGCCCGCCACGTACGCGTGGCGTTCACGGCGACGGACGCCCGAGTGGAGGCGGCGGTACACCGCCTGGCGTGACGCACAGGGGAGCGGCTGCCGCCACCGCTGTGGGCAGTCGTTCCGCAGGGCGGAACGGGTGGGCACAGCCTGCAGCGCCGGGCGCCGCCCAGGCATGCCCCGGCCTCTGCCGACGTAGGCATGCAAAAAGCCGACGGGGCCCAGGGAAGTCCCTGAACCCCGTCGGCTCAAGCCAGGCGCAGCCGATCGTCAGCCGACCGGGAGGCCCTGCACCGGCAGCGAGCCGGTCGCCGGCAGGCCGCCCTGCGTGGCCGAACCCGCCGCGTCACCGAGGACGGCACCGACCGAGCCGGCCACGCCGCCCGCGGTCTGCTGCGCGGCCGCGGCACGCTCCTTGGCGACCTTGCCGCCGGTCTTCGTCACCTTGCCGCCGGCCTTCTTCGCGGCGGGCACCGCCTTCTTCGCGGCCTTGCCGCCGCTCTTGGTCACCTTGTCGCCGGTCTTGGCCGCAGCCGGGAGCGCCTTGTCGACGGCCGTGTCGACGGCGCCGCCCGCGAGTCCGGCGGCGTTCTGGGTGGCACCGTCGACGACCGTCGTGCCGTCCAGGGCGGTCAGGCCGCCGACCTGGGGGGCCTCGGGCAGTCCGGGGGCCGCACTGGCGGAGCCGGCCGCACCGACCCCGGCAGCCGCCCCCGCAGCGACGAGCAGCGCGGCACGGGCGATCCGGCGGGTCAGGGGGAGGGACATGATGCTCCTTCGACGGGTCTGTCGGATGAGAACGATGAAGTGTCCGACCCTGCCCGGCAGTTGAGCCGACTGGACTGCGGCGACTGACGGTGGACCGACTGGCTGTTGATCTCCGGGCTCGGACGCAGTGACTACCGCTCGAAGCCCGTGAAGGTTGCGGCGCGCCAATGTAAAGAGTTGGCAATGCGTCGCATTATCGCCTGCGGATAAAAACGGGCAAAGCGCGTCCTGTCCGAAAGCCCGGGGAATCCTTACAGCCCTTTGTTCTCAAGGCTTTTGACGGATTCCGAAGGAGCCGCGCGAAAACCTGCCCACACCGTCGCCGCCCGACACCTCGACCAACCCGTCGGAGTGAGTCGTCGAACCTCCGCGCGTACTACGGAGCAGTGACGATCCGGACCGCGCCCGCACCGCTTTCGGCCTCCGTGGCACCTGCCCCGGTGATCGCGCGCCACTGGCTGTCGGTGTTCCCGGCGGTCCACTGCCGACCGGCGTACGAAACCCGCTTGATGTGCAGATCCGAGGCGTTGGCCACAGCCCAGTGCGCCAGCTGCCAGCCACGCTCGCGTGCACCGCGCCCGGCGCCGGAGCCCTCGTCGGCCGGCACCGGCAGCAGCACCGTCCGGTCGTCCTGCTTGATCACGGACGGCGTCGGCGAGGGCGCCGCCTTCTCACCGCTCACCTCGGCCCCGGCCGGCTGGAGCGCGTCGCGCCCGAAGTCCCGCAGCAGCGCGTCCCGCACCGAGTCCGCCCCTGTGGCCCGGGCGGTTCCCGTACGGCCCTCGCAGGTCAGCGTGGCCGCCGAACGGCCCGTGAGGGCGGCGGCGAGCAGCGTCGCGTCCGGCTCGTGCTTGGCGTACGCCTCCGGGAAGCCGCTGCGCTGGACGCGCTGGGCGGCGACGGTGAGCGGCAGCCGCGTGTAGTCGGGGACCTTGACCAGGTGCTCGTAGAACTCGCCCGCCGAGTAGACCGGGTCGAGGATCTCCTCCTCGGTGCCCCAGCCCATCGACGGCCGCTGCTGGAACAGACCGAGGGAATCGCGGTCGCCATGGCCGATGTTGCGCAGGCCCGACTCCTGGAGCGCGGTGGCCAGCGCGATCGTGACGGCCCGCTCGGGCAGCCCGCGGCCGGTGCCGACGGCGGCGATCGTCGCCGCGTTCACCGCCTGCTCGGGCGTGAACTCGTAACCGGCGCCGTCGCCCTTGCCCGACACGACGTCGCAGCCCGGTGTCCCCGTGCCCCCGGTGACGTACTGCACCGCGAGGTAGCCCGCCACGGCGAGCAGAACCATGAAGGCCGCTCCGCGACGGAGGAGACGGCCACGACGTTTGCGAGTGGGTGACAGCTCTGGCACGTCGTACAAGGTAGCTGAGGTTACTGAGGGGTACCGGCGCAGTCGGAAATCGGTGGGAAAAGTGGGGCGACGCCACGGCGCGTTAGGGTCGGCACCATGGCCGACACCTCCCTTGACCTCACGCTGGACGCCGCGAAGCTCACCGCGCAGCTCGTCGACTTCCCCTCCGTCAGCGGCACGGAGAAGCCCCTGGCCGACGCCGTCGAGACCGCCCTGCGCGCCCTGCCGCACCTGACGGTCGAGCGGTACGGCAACAACGTCGTGGCGCGCACGCACCTGGGCCGGCCGGAGCGCGTGATCCTCGCCGGTCACATCGACACCGTGCCGATCGCGGACAACGTCCCCTCCCGGCTGGACGAGGACGGCGTCCTGTGGGGCTGCGGCACCTGCGACATGAAGTCCGGCGTCGCCGTCCAGCTCCGCATCGCCGAGACGGTCGTGGCCCCGAACCGCGACCTGACCTTCGTCTTCTACGACAACGAAGAGGTGACCGCCGAACTCAACGGCCTCAAGCACATCGCCGAGAACCGCCCGCAGTGGTTGGAGGGCGACTTCGCGGTGCTCCTTGAGCCGTCGGACGGCGAGGTCGAGGGCGGCTGCCAGGGCACGCTCAGGGTCCTGCTCAGGACCAAGGGCGAGCGCGCCCACTCCGCGCGCGGCTGGATGGGCTCGAATGCGATCCACGCGGCGTCCCCGATCCTGGCGCGCCTCGCCTCGTACGAGCCGCGGTACCCGGTGATCGACGGCCTTGAGTACCGCGAGGGCCTGAACGCGGTCGGCATCTCGGGCGGAGTGGCGGGCAACGTCATTCCCGACGAGTGCGTCGTGACCGTCAACTTCCGCTACGCCCCGGACCGCACCGAGGAGGAGGCCGTCGCCCATGTCCGCGAGGTCTTCGCCGACTGCGGCGTCGAGGAGTTCGTGGTGGACGACCACAGCGGCGGCGCGCTGCCGGGGCTGTCCCACCCGGCGGCGGCCGCGTTCATGAAGGCGGTCGGAGGCACCGCGCGGCCCAAGTACGGCTGGACGGACGTCTCCCGCTTCTCGTCCCTGGGCATCCCGGCGGTGAACTACGGTCCCGGCAATCCGCACTTGGCCCACAAGCGGGACGAACGGGTGGAAACCGCGAAGATCCTGGCGGGCGAGGAGCGGCTGAGGGCGTGGCTCACGGCGTAGCGCCCACGGGAGGCGGGGGCCCGATGCGGGCGTGGGCCTCGGGATCGCCGGGACGGCGCTCCATGGCGGACACGCTCGCGTCCCCCGTCCGTAACCCGCGTGGATCTACGCTGAGGTGGAAAGACCTGGCAAGCGGAGGGAGCGCTATATGGCTACCGGCAACCCCGAGGGCAAGAAGCAGCCACCGGAGGAGCAGCGCCTGGGACCGGTCCTGAGGCGGCGAGACCAGGTGACCGCGAGCACCACGGACCAGCGGCTGCTGGACGCGGGAGGCCCGTCGGACTGGGTCCACACCGACCCCTGGCGCGTCCTGCGCATCCAGTCGGAGTTCATCGAGGGCTTCGGCACGCTCGCCGAACTCCCGCCCGCCATCAGCGTCTTCGGCTCGGCGCGCACACCTGTGGACTCGCCCGAGTACGACGCCGGCGTCCGCCTCGGCCGCGGCCTGGTCGAGGCCGGCTGGGCCGTGATCACGGGCGGCGGACCCGGCGCCATGGAGGCGGCGAACAAGGGCGCGCTGGAGGCGAAGGGCATCTCGGTCGGTCTCGGCATCGAGCTCCCCTTCGAGCAGGGGCTCAACCCGTACGTCGACATCGGCCTGAACTTCCGGTACTTCTTCGTCCGCAAGATGATGTTCGTCAAGTACGCCCAGGGCTTCGTGGTCCTGCCCGGCGGCCTCGGCACCCTCGACGAACTCTTCGAGGCCCTCACCCTCGTCCAGACCCAGAAGGTCACCCGCTTCCCGATCGTCCTGTTCGGCAGCGCCTACTGGGGCGGCCTGGTCGACTGGCTCAAGAACACACTGATCGCCCAGGGCAAGGCCTCGGAGAAGGACCTGCTCCTGTTCCACGTCACGGACGACGTGGACGAGGCGGTCGCACTGGTGTCGAAGGAGGCCGCGCGCTAGCGGTACTCAGCCCGCCGGGTGAGTGACGGCGGGGGCGAAGCGATGTTACGCCAGCCCCCGCCGGGCCACCGCGGGCGGACGGTGGCCCGCGATCGACGCCACCATGTCCAGCACCTGCCGGGTCTCCGCCACCTCGTGGACCCGGTACACCTGCGCGCCCAGCCACGCCGACACCGCGGTCGTCGCCAGCGTCCCGACCACCCGCTCCTTGACGGGCTTGTCCAAGGTCTCGCCCACGAAGTCCTTGTTGGACAGGGAGACCAGCACCGGCCAGCCCGTCTCCACCATCTCCCCGAGCCGCCGGGTCGCCTCCAGGCTGTGCCGGGTGTTCTTCCCGAAGTCGTGCCCGGGATCGATCATGATCGACTCCCGCGGCACCCCCAGCTCCAGCGCCCGCTCGGCCAGTCCCACGGTCACCCGCAGCACATCGGCCATGATGTCGTCGTACGTCACCCGGTGCGGCCGCGTCCGGGGCTCCGCGCCTCCGGCGTGCGTGCAGACCAGCCCCACGCCGTAGCGCGCGGCGACCTCCGCGAGCCCGGGGTCCACGCCGCCCCACGCGTCGTTCAGCACATCGGCACCGGCTTCGCAGACAGCGGCGCCCACCTCGGCTCGCCAGGTGTCCACGCTGATCACGACGTCCGGGAAGCGCCGCCGCACCTCGGCCACGAACCCGACCGTGCGCCGCGCCTCCTCCTCGGCGGTCACCTCTTCGCCAGGCCCGGCCTTGACCCCGCCGATGTCGATGATGGCGGCCCCCTCGGCGACCGCCTGCTCCACGCGCGCGAGGGCGGGCTCGTCGCGGAACGTCGCCCCCTGGTCGTAGAAGGAGTCCGGGGTCCGGTTCACGATCGCCATGATCACCGGCTCGTGCGCGTCGAACTCACGCCTGCCCAGCCTGAGCATCCCCTGTGACCTCTCCCTGAGTGTCCTGGTACGTCCTGGCCTTTCGGCCGCCTGCGACCCTAACTGTCAGAGTCGCATGGCACGATCGGACCCTGACACACTCGACCGCACGCATTCACCGCACCGTGGGGGCCACAGCGATGCTCATGTTCCTGTTCCTGGTCGTCGCGCTGGCCGTCGTGGTCGCCGCGGTGACCCTCGCAGTGGTGGGCGGCGGCGAGGGCGGCGGCCCGCTGCCGGAGGCCGCGCCGGAGCGCCTCCAGGACCCGCTGCCCCCGGACCGCCCGATCGGCCGCGCCGACATCGACAGCCTCCGCTTCCCGCTCTCCGCCCGCGGCTACCGCATGGCCGACGTCGACGACGCCCTCAGCCGCCTCGGCGCCGAGCTCGCCGAGCGCGACGCCCGCATCGCCGACCTGGAGTCCGCCCTGGCGGGCGCCCGGACCTCGCCCGGCCACATCTCCATGGCCAAGCCCGCCCCGGAGGACGAGCAGTGAGCGACGGTACGGCGGTGGCGGGCCCGGACGGCGCCCTGCGCTGCCCCTGGGCCCTGTCCACCCCGGACTACGTGACGTACCACGACGAGGAGTGGGGCCGCCCGGTCCACGGGGACGACGCCCTCTTCGAACGCCTCAGCCTGGAGGCCTTCCAGTCGGGCCTGTCCTGGATCACGATCCTGCGCCGGCGTGAGGGTTTCCGCGCCGCCTTCGCCGGCTTCGAGATCGCGAAGGTCGCGACCTTCACGGACGCCGACAAGGACCGCCTCCTCGCGGATGCCGGCATCATCCGCAACCGGGCGAAGATCGAGGCGACCATGGCCAACGCACGCGCGCTGGCCGAGTGGACCCCCGGCGACCTGGACGACCTGATCTGGTCCCACGCCCCCGACCCGGCCGCCCGCCCGGCCCCGAAGACCGTGGCGGACGTCCCGGCGGTCACGCCCGAGTCGACGGCCCTGTCGAAGGCGTTGAAGAAGCGGGGCCTGCGGTTCGTGGGACCGACGACGGCGTACGCACTGATGCAGGCGTGCGGTCTGGTCGACGATCACTTGCAGGCTTGCGTCGCCAGGAGTGCCCCGTAAGGGGCGCGGGGAACCGCGCGATCAACCACGGCGAGCCCGCAGTCCCCGACGGCGCTACCGCCCCGAGCTCATCGGCCCAAATACTTTGGCTTCTCCTTGTTGACGAACGCCTGCACCGCGATCGCGTGATCCTCCGAGGACCCGGCCCGCGTCTGCAGCTCGTCCTCCTTCTCCAAGGTCTCCTCCAGCGAGTGCGACAGCCCGAAGGCCACGGCCTCCTTGATCGCGCTGTACGCCACTGTCGGCCCCTCGGCCAGCGCCCGTGCCACCTTCTCGGCCTCCGCGCGCAGCTCACCCGCGGGCACCAGCCGGTTCGCGATGCCCAGCTCGTACGCCTCCTGCGCCTTGATGTTCCGCGGGAAGAGCAGCAGGTCGGCGGCGCGACCCGGGCCGACCACCCGCGGCAGCGTCCAGGAGATGCCGGAGTCCGCGGTCAGCGCCACCCCGGCGAACGACGTGTTGAACGCGGCCGTGTCGGCCACGACCCGGTAGTCCGCGGCCAGCGCGAACCCGAAGCCCGCCCCCGCCGCGACCCCGTTCACCCCGGCCACCACCGGCTTCGGCATTCCGGCGAGCGCCCGCACGATCGGGTTGTAGTGCTCCCGGACGGTGCTCATGGTGTGCCCCGACCCGGTCTCCCGGTCGGAGATCAGCAGCCCGATGTGCTCCTTCAGGTCCTGACCCACGCAGAACGCGCGCTCCCCGGCGGCGGTCAGCAGCACGGCCCGTACGGCGTCGTCGCCCGCCGCGGCCCGGACCGCCTCCCGCAGGGCGACCTTGGCCGCGACGTTCAGTGCGTTCATCGCCTCGGGGCGGTTCAGCGTGATCGTCGCGAGTCCGTCGCTCACCTCGTAGAGCACGGTGTCGGCCATGGCGTATCCCCTCCGGTGTGCGGTTCGGTCGTACCAGTCGGTACGCGAATGTCTGAGGACAGCATGGCGGAGATCACGGACGACGGCCCTGACCGGACGTGTGACCTGCGTCAAAGAAATTGTGTCCGGTTCCGGACAGCCGAAGTGCGTGCGGTGGCGCAGTATCGCAGTCACATCGCCGAATTGAGTGGTTTTGCTCGCGTGCGTTGCCCAAGCGATGCCGACTGATGTTGGTCATCGGGTCCTGAGATGCGGGATAATGGCTTGGAAGCAATGTGTTCGATGCCGGTGTCGCGAGTCTGTGCCAGACGCGCGTGCCCTCCATGGGGCCGTCGGCTTTGACGATGAGCTGGTTTCAGGAAGGGGAACGAGCATGGCGGCCATGAAGCCGCGGACGGGCGATGGCCCGCTCGAGGTGACCAAGGAGGGGCGGGGCATCGTCATGCGCGTTCCGCTCGAAGGCGGCGGTCGGCTCGTCGTCGAGCTGACCCCTGACGAGGCCGACGCGCTCGGCGACGCCCTCAAGAAGGTCGTCGGCTGACGCGGCAGCGACCCTACCCTTTCGGCGGCCCCGGCATCGCACATGGTGCCGGGGTTGCTGCGTCCGCGGAGCCGGCCGATCCGTGGAGTCGGGCGCTCAGCGCTTGACGGCGCACAGCAGCCCGTCACCCACCGGCAGCAACGACGGCACCAGGTCCTGGCTCTCGCGCACCGCGCGCAGCAGCTCCCGGATGCGTATGACCTCGGTGGGCTGGGGGCCCGAGTCGACCGTGCGGCCGTTGGTGAAGACGCCCTCGAAGACGACCAGGCCACCCGGACGCAGCAGGCGCAACGATTCAGCGAGATAGTCGAGGAACTCCAGCCGGTCGCCGTCGCAGAAGACGAGGTCGTACCCGGCGTCCGCGAGACGCGGCAGGACGTCCAGCGCGCGGCCGGGGATGAAACGGGCGCGGTTGCTGGCGAAGCCGGAGGCGCGGAAGGCCTGGCGGGCGAACTGCTGGTGCTCCGGCTCGGGGTCGACGGTGGTCAGGACACCGTCCGGGCGCATGCCGTGCAGGAGGTGGATCCCGGAGACGCCGGTACCGGTGCCGATCTCCGCGACCGCTTTGGCGTCCACGGTGGCGGCGAGCATCCGCAGCGCGGCGCCCGTGCCGGGCGACACCGAGCGCAGCCCCGCCTCACGGGCCCGGTCCCGGGCCCAGCGCAGGACGTCGTCCTCGGCGACGTAGGCGTCGGCGAACGCCCAGCTCGTCTGCCGGTTGCCGGTAATGGCCCTCTCCTGTCCCCGTGGTTGCCTGGGCGTGACTGTATCCGTTGCGGCCGGGAACCCGCAGATGGGACCGCGCGTTTAGAGGGGTGGGAAGACGAGCGGGGGGACACAGTTGGATCACGACGACGAGCAGGGCCGTGAGCAGGCGCCGACGCGGGCGCACCAGCCGTCCCGGCCCAGATCAAATTCTCGTAAAACCGCTTATCCGGAGCTAACGGGCGAGGTGGCTATGGTAGGGGCTCCACTGGACACCACCAGAGCCGACAGGGGAGGTGCGGCTGCGCCTGTGGATCGGGGAGGAGTGCTACGGCGCTTCCTCGGATCGGCGGGCAGGCCGAAATCCGTGAACGACACCGCTGACCACAGTCACGCCGGCGACTTCGCCCAGACCGCGACCTTCTCCACCGACGCGGACGGGCAGGCGTGGACTCCGCCCACCTGGGAGGAGATCGTCAGCACGCACAGCGGCCGCGTCTACCGACTGGCGTACCGCCTGACCGGCAACCAGCACGACGCCGAGGACCTCACCCAGGAGGTCTTCGTCCGTGTCTTCCGGTCCCTGTCGACGTACACGCCGGGCACCTTCGAGGGCTGGCTGCACCGCATCACCACCAACCTGTTCCTGGACATGGTCCGCCGTAAGCAGCGCATCCGCTTCGACGCGCTCGGGGAGGACGCGGCCGAGCGGCTGCCCAGCAAGGAGCCCACGCCGCAGCAGGTCTTCAACGACGCCCACTTCGACGCGGACGTCCAGCAGGCCCTCGACACCCTCGCGCCCGAGTTCCGGGCCGCCGTCGTCCTGTGCGACATCGAAGGACTTTCGTACGAGGAGATCGCCGCGACCCTCGGCGTCAAGCTCGGCACCGTCCGCTCCCGTATCCACCGGGGCCGCTCGCAGCTGCGCAAGGCCCTCGCCCACCGGTCGCCGGAGGCGCGCGCCGAGCGCCGCTCCTTCGTGCCGCGTGTGGCCGCACTGGGGGGAGGGGGCGCGCCCGCGTGAACGACTCCCGACTCAATCCGGCCGAACGACTCCTGGCCGAGCAGCACCTGGGCGACCGACTCTCCGCCCTCGTCGACGGAGAGCTCGGTCATGAGACGCGCGAGCGGGTTCTCGCCCATGTGGCGACCTGTGCCAAGTGCAAGTCCGAGGTCGACGCGCAGCGCCGGCTGAAGAACGTCTTCGCGGAGGCGGCGCCGCCGCCTCCCTCCGAGAGCTTCCTTGCCCGCCTTCAGGGCCTCCCAGGGGGAGGTGACCTGGACGGCGGCGGCTCGCCGCTGGGCGGGGGTGGATTCGGCGGACTGTCCGGCCGGCCCGGCACCGCCGGGGCCTTCGGTGTGAAGCGCGGTGAGGGCTTCGAGTTCGGATACGTCCCCGCGGGCTCGCACGCCCCGGCGCTCCCCGCCTCCGACCGCGGCTTCCGCACCCACCCCGTGGGCCGTCCCGACACCGATCGCTCCGCGTCCTCGCGCATGCGGTTCGCGTTCGTCGCGGCGGGCGCGGTGTCGCTGGCCGCCATCGCGCTGGGCGGCGTCACGACCAGCGCGCCGACCGACGCGGAGGCCCGCGGCGGCTCCGGCGGCAGCAATGTGACGCCGGCGCGGACGCAGGGCACCGGTGCCGCGACCGCGCCCGAGAACCAGCGCCGCCGTGGGGCGGGCCCCCTGCTCGCGCAGGGACAGGGCCAGCGAAACCTCGACACCCCGGCCGCCTCGACCGAGGTGTCGGCCCCGCTGCTGCCCGGGATGCCGGACCAGGGCGCCGACCCGGACGTGCACACCCTGACGGCACCCGTGATGGCCGGCGCGGCCGCCATGTCCCCGCTGATACGTCCGCTGGGTGAGACCCCGCCGCTCACCCTGACCGCCTGGTCCCCGGACACCGGGATCACCGCGACCCCGGGTCTGCTCGCCGCACCCGTCCCCGACGCGACGTCGTCCCCCTCCGCCTCCTCGGCCACCAACCGCTGACCGGCCTCTGCGCAGCGGCCCACGAACCTGATTGAATCCGGGGTGGGCCGCGCGCCGTGCCCTGTGGGCCGGGCGCGGAGTAGAGGCACCGCGGTCGCCGTTGTCGCCGCGTGCGGGGTGGGGGAGGTAGCACGAAGTCGCCGGTTTCCCGAGGGAGACCGAGCGCGACAGCGCAGTGTCGAGTAGGCAATCAGAGCACCGGGACATCTCCCGGTGGCGGCCTGCGGAGGAACCAGGGATCGCGTCAGGGCGGGGTTCTTCTCAGGGCCCGCTTCCTACTCGGGCATCGGTCGGCAGCGAGCAGGAAGCAGAACATGAACGAGGGGAAGCCCGCGAAGGCGAAGTGGTGGAACCGACCTCGACCGCAGGGGGCCTCGGGCCGGGCGGACGGGACGACACCCACGCCGGACGAGCCGATGCCGGTGACGGCACCTGAGGGCGCGCGGGATCGGGACGGCGACTTCGAACTGCGGCCCGCCGACGCGGGTACGGGTGACGCCGTCTCCGCCGACGGTGACTTCGAACTGCGGCCCGCCGGCGCGGGTGCCGGTGACGCGGCCTCCGCCGACGGCGACTTCGAGCTGGCGCTGCCGGCGGCGAGCGGGACCGGGGAGAACAGCGCCTCCGCCGACGGTGACTTCGAGCTTCGGCCCGCTGCGGGTGGCGTGGGCGACACGGCCCCCGACGCGGGCGACTTCGAGCTGGCCAGGCCGGCCGAGGTGCCCGCACCGGCAGCGGCAGCCGTTGAGGAGCCCGCCGACCGGCCGACCGTTCCCGCAGCGCCCGTGGCGGAACACCCCAAGCCCCTCCACGACCCCGACCCCTACAGCACCCCGCCCTACGGCGAGCCCGGCCCCTGGGCACCCGCACCGCCGGTCCAGCACCCGGCGACGACACCGGCCCACGGGACGGCCGTACAGCCGCCGACGCCCGCCCACGGCACGTCGGCCGGGCCGATGCCGCCCACCACGGCCGGCGCTCCCGTCCCCGCCGTCCCCGCCCAGGAGACGCCCGCACCGGCGGCCCCTGTCATTCCGGCCCAGGCTGCGCCCCCGGAGACGACTCACGCGGCACCGCCGCCCCCCGCCATCCCCACCCAGCCCTCGCCCCACCCCCCAATTCCAGCCACTCTTGATCAACCCGGCCCCACGGCCACCCCCACTCCCACCGCCACCTCCGCCCAGACGCCAACCTCCACCGACACCGCCACCCAGACCTCCGCCCCCGCAGACACCGCACCCCCCGCCAACCCCTGGCAGAACTACGACCCCTGGGCCCGCGCGGCGCTCCCGGTCTCGCCCCTTCAGCAGAACGGGGCCGCCGTCGCCGGCAAGGAGCAGCGGCGTAAGCGGGCGAAGAAGGTGTTGTTCGTCGGGGCGTTGGTGCTGGCGCTCGTGTCCGGTGGCGTCGGCGGGGCCGTGGGGGCGTATCTGGAGCGCAACGGCGGCATGGGTGGTATCGAGCTGCCGCAGGCCGGGGCCGAGCCCGTCGGACGGGCACCGGACAGCGTCGCCGGGATCGCGGCCCGCGCACTGCCCAGTGTCGTGACCCTCCATGTGAGCGGACGCGAGGCGCAGGGCACCGGCACCGGCTTCGTGCTCGACGACCGGGGGCACATCCTCACCAACAACCACGTCGTCGAACCCGCGGGCGACGACGGCGAGATATCCGTGACCTTCCACAGCGGCGACACCGCCAAGGCCACCGTCGTCGGCCGCGACAGCGGCTACGACCTCGCCGTCGTCAAGGTCAGCGGCGTCAGCGGCCTGAAGCCCCTGCCGCTCGGCAACTCCGACAACGTCCAGGTCGGCGACCCGGTCGTCGCCATCGGCGCCCCGTTCGACCTGGAGGGCACCGTCACCTCCGGCATCATCAGTGCCAAGGAGCGGCCCATCACGGCCGGCGGCGAGAGCGGTGACGGAAGCGACGTGTCGTACGTGGACGCGTTGCAGACCGACGCCCCCATCAACCCCGGTAACTCCGGCGGCCCCCTCCTCGACGCCCGGGCCCGGGTCGTCGGCATCAACTCCGCGATCCGTTCCGCCGACACCGGATCCGACCTCGACGGCGCCCAGGCCGGCTCCATCGGCCTCGGCTTCGCCATTCCGGTGAACCAGGCCAGGCGCGTCGCCGAGGAGCTGATCAACACCGGCCACGCGACGCACCCGGTCATCGGCGTCACCCTCGACATGGACTACGCGGGCGACGGGGCCCGCGTGGGCACCAAGGGCAGCGACGGCGGCTCCGCGGTCACCGGCGGCGGTCCCGGCGACAGGGCCGGCATCGAGCCCGGCGACGTCATCACCGAGGTCGACGGGCAGCGCGTGCACTCCGGTGAGGAACTCATCGTCAAGACCCGTGCCCACCGCCCCGGCGACCGGCTGAAGCTGACGCTGAAGCGTGGCGGCAAGGAAGTCACGATCTCCCTGACGCTGGGTTCGTCGAGCGGAGGCTGAGCGGGGACCGAAGTCACAGAAACCTCTCACCGTGAGCCGTGTCACCGCCGCATCGAGGCCCTGACAAGGCAAACAACCCGGAAAACCGCACGCCCACACGCATTCGGAGGGCTCGGGACAGTACCGGTCGTAGCGGATCGCCGGGTACCGTGGAGCCGACCGAGGACATCGCAAGGAGCTTCAGGTGTTCAATGACATAGGACCGCTCGAGCTGGTGACGCTCATCGTCCTCGCCGTGCTCGTCTTCGGTCCGGACAAGCTCCCGAAACTGATCCAGGACGTCACGCGGACGATCCGTAAGATCCGCGAGTTCTCGGAGAGCGCGAAAGAGGACATCCGGCAGGAACTCGGACCGGAGTTCAAGGACTTCGAGTTCGAGGACCTCAACCCCAAGACGTTCATCCGCAAGCAGCTGGACAACGACGAACTGGGGCTCAAGGAGATCCGCAACGGCTTCGACCTCAAGAAGGAGATGGCCGAGGTCACCGACGCCGTGCACAGCCGTGAATCGGAGTCGTCGTCCTCGTCGTCGTCCGGGTCCTCCGGCGGCAGCATCGACATGACGAAGAAGCCCGAGAACCCTCGCGACGAGCGCCCGCCCTACGACGCGGACGCCACCTGAGCCGTACGAACACGGGAGCGGTCGGCACCCGTACGTGACGCTTCTCATACTCCGCCCGGGTCGCACACGGCCTGATCCCGCCCTCCGTGCGCCCTACGCGCCGGGCGCTTTCCATGCTGCTCGAAGCGGTGTGGCTATGCTGCCGAGTTGTTGTGCGGACCGGACGAGTACGCCCGAAGGGGGGCGGGCCGGGCTGGTCCGGCCAGAACGAGGAGGCGTCCGGGCACATGGAGACGACGAGTCAGACGACTAGTCGCGCAGTCGCGCAGGAACCGGCCGCGGAGAGCGGACAGCACGTCCCCTCTGCCCGGCGCACGGTCGACGGCTATCTGCTGGCGCCCTTCCCGTGGTACGGCCTCGATGAGGCCTTCACGGGGCCGCGCTGGCTGATGCAGGTCGGAACGGCGGCCGACGGGGCCGTGGAACACGGATCGATCGGGCACGGGGACGAGCCCTCCGTGCGCAACGAGGCGACCGAGGACCGGGAGAAGTTCGCGGTCGTGGTGACCGTCGCAGCGAATCCGTCCCGGCGCAGCGCCGACGGTACGGGGCTGCTGGAGGCCACCTCGGTGTCCTCGGCGGCGTGGCTCGCGGGCGTCGGGCTGCTGACGTTCACGTGGCCGGGGCAGATGGACCACACGCTGCGGGACGACTGGCTGGAGCAGCAGACGGAGACGGCGTGGGCGCTGGCCGACGATCTCGCCGGGTCGGCGTGGTCGACGCTGTCCCTGCCGGTCGACGGGGTGCCGACGCCCTTCCACTACCGCGAGTCCGAGTTCGGCTGGGTGCTGGCCGGGTCCACTCAGGCCGGGGTGCATGTGGGTGCGTACGGGCGGGGGATGAGCGCGTACGGGCTCGGGTTCGCCGTGGTCAAGGACATCAGCGCGTACGCCTAGCCAGCGGGGCTGGGCCGATGTGAGGGGCGCCGGTGGATTCGGCGCCCCTTCGCCGTGGGCCTTCGGTGTAGTCGGCGGCTGCGGGTGGTGGGGGTTGCTTTGCTCGCGCAGTTCCCCGCGCCCCTGAAGGGGCGCTCACGCGAGGCCCCTGGAGAAGCGTCCTAGAACTTGTTGCGCGGCGTGATGCCCAGGGACATGCCCGACAGGCCCCTCTGGCGGCCGCCGAGCTTGCCCGCGATGGAGCGCAGGGCCGAGCCCGCCGGGCTGTCCGGGTCCGTCAGGACGACCGGCTTGCCGTCGTCGCCGCCCTCGCGGAGGCGGACGTCGATCGGGATGCTGCCGAGAACCGGGACGTTCGCGCCGGTCGTGCGGGTGAGGCCGTCGGCGACCGTCTGGCCGCCGCCCGTGCCGAAGACGTCGACCATCTCGTCGCAGTGCGGGCAGGGCAGGCCGGACATGTTCTCGACCACGCCGACGATCTTCTGGTGGGTCTGGACGGCGATCGAGCCGGCCCGCTCGGCGACCTCGGCCGCGGCCTGCTGCGGGGTCGTCACGACCAGGATCTCGGCGTTCGGGACCAGCTGGGCGACGGAGATCGCGATGTCACCGGTGCCGGGCGGCAGATCCAGGAGCAGGACGTCCAGGTCGCCCCAGTACACGTCCGCCAGGAACTGCTGGAGAGCGCGGTGGAGCATCGGGCCGCGCCAGACGACCGGTGCGTTGCCCGGGGTGAACATGCCGATGGAGATGACCTTCACGCCGTTCGCGGACGGCGGCATGATCATGTTCTCGACCTGGGTCGGACGCCCGTCGGCGCCCAGCATGCGCGGCACGCTGTGGCCGTAGATGTCGGCGTCGACGACGCCCACCTTGAGGCCGTCGGCCGCCATCGCCGCCGCCAGGTTGACCGTGACGGAGGACTTGCCGACGCCGCCCTTGCCGGAGGCGACCGCGTACACGCGGGTCAGCGAGCCGGGCTTGGCGAAGGGGACCTCGCGCTCGGCCTGGCCGCCGCGCAGGGCGTTCGCCAGCTCCTTGCGCTGTTCGTCGCTCATCACGTCGAGCGTGACGTCGACGCCGGTGACGCCCTCGACCGCGGAGACGGCGTCCGTCACGCGCTGCGTGATCGTCTCGCGCATCGGGCAGCCGGAGACCGTCAGGTACACGGTGACCGCGACCGTACCGTCCGCACCGATCTCCACCGACTTGACCATCCCGAGTTCCGTGATGGGGCGGTTGATCTCGGGGTCGTTCACCGTCGCCAGTGCCTCGCGCACCGCGTCTTCCGTAGCCATAGGACGATGGTACGGCCCGGTAGCCATGCCCCGGAAAGGCTGTCAGCGGTCGTCTACGTCACGTCCGCGCGACCGATCCGCCGGGAATACCCCGCCCTCGCGGTGACCGTTGCCCCGCTCCTCCAGCTCTTTCATCAGATCCTGGAGCTCGGAGCGCATCCAGTCGCGGGTGGCGACCTCGCCCAGGCCGATGCGCAGCGAGGCGATCTCGCGGGTCAAATACTCGGTGTCGGCGATGGACCGCTCGTTCTGCTTGCGGTCCTGTTCGAGGTTGACCCGGTCGCGGTCGTCCTGCCGGTTCTGTGCGAGCAGGATCAGCGGGGCGGCGTAGGAGGCCTGGAGCGAGAGCATCAGGGTCAGGAAGATGAACGGGTACTCGTCGAACTTCAGCTCGCCGGGCGCGAAGACGTTCCACAGCACCCACATGATGATGACGATCGTCATCCAGACGATGAACCGTCCGGTGCCCAGGAAGCGCGCGATGCGCTCCGAGAGCCGTCCGAAGGCCTCCGGGTCCCATTCGGGCAGCAGCCGGCGGCGCGGCGGACGGGGTTGGTCGAGGCGGGTGCGGGGCGCACGGGAGGCCGCGGTGGCGCCCGAGACCGTGCGCTCGCGTGTGCCCTCGCGCTCAGGCGCCATGCCCCGACACCCCCTGGCCCGCGTCCTCGTCCAGATGGAACTCCGTCTCCCGCCAGTCCTCGGGCAGCAGATGGTCCAGCACGTCGTCGACGGTCACCGCCCCCAGCAGCGACCCCGAGTCGTCCACGACCGGGGCCGCGACCATGTCGTACGTCGCGAAGAACCCGGCGACGACCGGCAGCGCGGCATCCGGCTCCAGCGCTTCGAGCGCCTCGTCGAGCAGCGCGCTGACCAGCGTGTACGGCGGGTCGCGCAGCAGCCGCTGGAAGTGGACCGTGCCGAGATACTTGCCGGTGGGCGTCTCGTCGGGCGGGCGGCAGACGTAGACCTGGGCGGCGAGGGCCGGGGACAGGTCGGGGTTGCGGACCCGGGCGAGGGCGTCGGCGACGGTGGCGTCCGGGCGCAGGATGATCGGCTCGGTCGTCATCAGACCGCCGGCCGTGTGCTCCTCGTACGCCATCAGCCGGCGCATGTCTGCCGCGTCGGCGGGCTCCATCAGGCTCAGCAGCCGCTCCTGCTCGTCCGGCGGGAGCTCGCCGAGCAGGTCGGCCGCGTCATCCGGGTCCATGGCCTCCAGAACGTCGGCGGCGCGCTCCTCCTTGAGCTTGCCGAGGATCTCGATCTGGTCGTCCTCGGGGAGCTCCTCCAGGACATCGGCCAGTCGGTCGTCGTCGAGGGCGGCGGCGACCTCGGCGCGGCGCTTGGGGGAGAGGTGGTGCAGGACGTTGGCGAGGTCGGCGGGCCGCAGCTGCTCGAAGGTGGCCAGGAGGCTCTCGGCGCCCTGGCCCTGCTCCTCCAGGGAGAAGCCGGTGACGGCGGACCACTCGACGGTCAGCGACTCGCCCTTCGCGCGCCGCAGTGGACCGCTCCGACCGCCCTTGCGCACGAAGACCTTGTCGATCTCCCAGTCCCGGCGGGCCGGGAGCTGTCCGACCGACAGATCGAGGACGGTGACCTCCTCGCCGGTCTCGACGAGGGTGACGCGCCGGTCGAGGAGCTCGCCGAAGACGAGGCGCTCGGTGGGGCGCTGCTCGAAGCGCCGGACGTTGAGCACGCCGGTGGTGATGACCTGGCCGGACTCGATGCCGGTCACGCGGGTCATGGGCAGGAAGATTCGGCGCCGCGTGGAGAGTTCGACGACGAGGCCGAGCAGCCGCGGCGGACGCCGGCCGACCCGGAGCATGACGACCAGATCGCGGACGCGGCCCACCTGGTCGCCGCTCGGGTCGAAGACGGCGATACCGGCGAGATGCGAGACGAAGATCCGGGGCGCGCCGGCTGCCATGGCTGCGGCTCCTTTTCGTGCCGGGTGTGCGTGTTGCTGTCGAGGCTGCGCTGCCGTGCCGCCTTTTGTCGAATTGCCCGCTCGGGTGGGCTTCAGGCTAGCCCGTCCGGATCCGATACGCCCTGGTGAGAGGTCCGGACGGACCGGCTCCGCCCGGGGGGTGACGTGCGGGTACGCTGCCGTACGCCGCTCAGGTCCCACGACAGAAAGGCAGCCCCACCTGTGACTGCGATTCCCCAGGGTCGTACTCGCCGGGCCGCGCTGGTGACCGCCATCTGCGCCCTGGTCGTGTCGGGAACGGGACTGACGGGATGCAGTGAGGACCCGGACGAGGGCACCAACGGGGTCGGCAAGCTGCCGGTCGCCGAGATCCAGCGCAAGGCCCGTACGGCGGCGGACACCGCCGAAGCGGTGCACCTGTCGGGGAACCTGGTCACCAGCGGGCGGACCTACAAGCTCGACATGCAGCTGAAGTCCGACGGGGCGACGGGGTCGGTCACCGCGCAGGGGTCCACCTTCCAGTTGCTGCGGATCGGCGAGCAGCTGTATCTGAAGGCCGACTCCGGCTTCTGGAGCGACGCGGGCAACGACGGCAAGGCGGACGCCGGGGCCGTGGACAAGCTGAACGGCAAGTACGTGAGGGTGCCGCAGGGCGACCCGGCGTACAAGAAGTTCAGCGGCTTCACGGACAAGGACGTACTCCTCGGGGGCCTGCTGACGCTGCACGGCAAGGTGGCCACCGACGGCCGCCACGAGCAGGCGGGCGTGCGCACCGTGCGCATCTCCGGCGACAAGGGCTCCGGCGGCACCCTCGACGTCTCCCTGGAGGGCGTCCCGTATCCCCTGGTGCTGACCCGGGCGGGCGACGGAGGCACCCTGACCTTCTCCGACTGGGGCAAGGACTTCGCCCTGGAGAAGCCGAAGAAGGGCGACACGGTGGACTACGGCAAACAACTGCCGACGTCGTGACCGGCTAGCGGCGTCGCTTCTTCTTCAGCAGCAGCCGCGGCAGCCCCGCCGGGATCGGCCGGCGCGTCGTCGCCGCCGTCGGCAGCGGTGCCTCGGCCAGGGAGCCGTCCGGCAGCGCCCCGAGGGCCCCCGTCGGCTCCAGCCGCAGCACCCGGCACTCGCGCGCCCAGCGCCCGGGCATCGCCTCGCCGTCGGGGGCGTTCAGGCGCTTGCCCTTGAGCTCGGCGACCGTCGCCTCCCACTGCTCGGAGCCCGCCCCGAGCTCGACGACCTTCGCCGTCCAGGAGACCAGCCGGCCGCCCTTGTCCTTGCTGCGGACCGTCACCTCGGCCTCGGCCCCGTCGGCCAGCCCCGGCAGCGGCTGCTCACCGGGACCGTCGCCGACGACACACGCCGCACCCTCGTGCCACGCGTGCCACAGCGCCCGCGCCGGGGAACCGGGTCCCCTGACCCAGATGAGGCCGGACTTCTTGGTGGCCTCCTCGACGAGGGCCTGGTCGAGCAGCTCGCTTGTCATGCCCCCAAGACTATCCAGCGCCGCCGGACCGGCCGGGACCGCTCAGAGCCACCCGTTGCGCTTCAGCGTGCGGTGGATGCCGAGACAGATCGCCACCGTGACGCTGAGGATCACCGGGTAGCCGTACTTCCAGTGCGTCTCCGGCATGTAGTCGAAGTTCATGCCGTACACACCGCACACCATCGTCGGTACGGCGATGATCGCGGCCCACGACGTGATCTTCCGCATGTCCTCGTTCTGCGCGACGGACGCCTGGGCGAGGTTGGCCTGGAGGATCGAGTTGAGGAGCTCGTCGAAGCCGATGACCTGCTCGTGCACACGGGCGACATGGTCGGCGACGTCCCGGAAGTACTTCTGGATGTCGGGGTCGATCAGCCGCATCGGACGCTCGCTCAGCAGCTGCATGGGCCGCAGCAGCGGCGACACCGCCCGCTTGAACTCCAGCACCTCACGCTTGAGTTGGTAGATCCGGCCGGCGTCCGTGCCGCGCGGCGAGCCCTTGCGTCCCGGGGAGAACACCTCGGTCTCCACCTCGTCGATGTCGTCCTGCACCGCGTCGGCGACGGCGATGTACCCGTCGACGACATGGTCGGCGATGGCGTGCAGCACGGCAGAGGGGCCCTTGGCGAGCAGCTCGGGGTCGTCCTGGAGGCGGTGCCGCAGCGCCCGCAGCGAGCCCTGTCCGCCGTGCCTGACGGTGATGAAGAAGTCCCGGCCGGTGAAGCACATGACCTCGCCGGTCTCGACCACCTCGCTGTTGGCGGTGAGCTCGTCGTGCTCGACGTAGTGGATGGTCTTGAAGACGGTGAACAGGGAGTCGTCGTAGCGCTCCAGCTTGGGCCGCTGGTGCGCCTGCACCGCGTCCTCGACGGCCAGCGGGTGCAGCCCGAACTCGCCGGCGATACCGGAGAATTCGGCCTCGGTGGGCTCGTGCAGCCCGATCCACACGAAGCCGCCGTCGCGCCGCACCTGGCGCATCGCCTCGTGCGGGGTCAGCGGCTTGTCGGTCTCCAGACGGCGGCCGTCACGGTAGACGGCGCAGTCGACGACGGCCGAGGGGGTCGCGGGGTCACGGGTGGTGTCGTAGGCCCCGCTGTCCTTGCGCAGCGACGTACGGGCCGGACGGACCACGGCGCGCAGGTCTCGAATCATCGACATGAGCAGGCTCCTTCGCAACGGGCAACGAAGCTCGGAGGGCCGCAGCACGGCTGGAACTGCCCGGAATGGGGACGTCCTGACCTCAGGATGTTTGGCACGTCCACAAAGCGGGGAGCACCGCACCGTTGCGGTGGTGGGCTTCGTTGCTGATTCAGATCAGACCGATCAGGCAAAGCGAAACGAAGTGCTCTTCCGTGGGAGGACGCGAGCGTGAAAGGACGGCGGTCAGCCGGAGCGGAACAGCCGGATCAGCTACATCAGCGGCGGGAAGAGCGAGTGGTACTGCACGGTCGACTTCGATCCATGACAGCCCCACCTCCTCCGGCCGGTCCCTCGTGAGGGACGTTCCATACCCCTTTCGGGGTTCCCCGTAGGGGAGTTTTCATCGGCGTCGGGACTCGATCGCGACGCTTCTGCGTGCTGTCCCGAACACCGGGCAAGAGTATCAGCCGACTGAAGTGTCAAGGCGCTGCTTTGCCCGGTACTGACGAGTTCTATGCTCGCGGCATGGCTGATGTTCTTCCTCTGGTCGAGGCCCGGTTGCGCACCGCGCTGGGCGAACCGGGCGCCCGTGCGGCGGTCACCTTCCTCGGTACGGACCGCATCGAGGTGCTCCGTTTCCAGGAGGGCGACATCGTCCGCTACGCCACGCTCGGCATGTCCGCGCAGCCCATGAACGACCCCACCGCGGTGGTCGCCGACCCGGTCAAGGGCGCCCGCGCCGAGCTGGTCCTCTCGGTGCGCGCCGGAATCGCCGACACCGACAAGGTGCTCCGCCCGCTCGCCGTGCTCGCCGCTTCCCCGCAGGTGGAGGGCCTGATCGTGGCCCCGGGTGCCTCGCTGGACGTCGGTGAACCGCTGTGGCCCGGCGCCCCGTTCACCTCGGTCCTGGTCGCCGAGCCGGGCGGCCTGGTCGAGGACCTGGAGCTCGACGAGCCCCTCGACCCCGTGCGCTTTCTGCCGCTGCTCCCCATGACGCCGAACGAGGCGGCCTGGAAGCGGGTGCACGGCGCCCAGGCCCTCCAGGAGCGCTGGCTCACGAACGGCACGGACCTCAGGGATCCCGCCCGCAGGTCCGTACCGCTGGAGTGAGGAACCTCACCAACCGGTGGCTGAAAAGCGTCAGTTGGCGAACACGGTGACGCTGTCCTCCGTCGCGTGCCTCGTCTCCAGTTCCTCGGCCTCGCCGGTGAGCGCCCCGCGCCGTACGACGACCACGAGCGCGCCCGCGACGGCGGTGACGGCCGCCACCACGAACGGGACACGGAGACTGCCGGTCCACTCCTCGATCCGGGGCGCGAAGTAGGGCGCTGCCGCCGCCGCGAACCAGCGCACGAAGTTGTAGCCCGCGCTCGCCACCGGGCGCGGCGCGTCCGAGACGCCGAGCGCCAGCTCCGTGTAGACGGTGTTGTTCACGCCGATGAACGCGCCGGACAGGATCGTGCAGACGATGGCGGTGGTGTGGTCGCCGTAGCCGAGGACCAGTACGTCCACCGCGAGCAGCACCAGCGACCCGCCGAGCACCTTCAGCGAACCGAACCGCCTCTGCATGCGCGGCGCCACGACGACCGAGAAGACCGCCAGCAGCACACCCCAGGCGAAGAACACCGCGCCCGACCGGTACGGGCTCATGTTCAGCACGAACGGCGTGAAGGCCAGCACGGTGAAGAACGTGTAGTTGTAGAAGAACGCCGAGACCGCCGCGGACGCCAGACCACCGTGGCCGAGCGCCTTGAGCGGGTCCAGCAGCGAGGTCTTGCGGGCCGGCTTCGGCTGCTCCTTGAGGAACGCCGCGATGCACAGGAAGCCGACGGCCATCAGGAAGGCCGTGCCGAAGAACGGGTAGCGCCAGCTTGCGTCGCCGAGCAGCGCGCCCAGCAGCGGTCCGCACGCCATGCCGAGGCCGAGGGCGGACTCGTAGAGCAGGATCGCCGCCGCGCTGCCCCCGGCCGCCGCGCCGACGATGACCGCCAGGGCGGTGGAGACGAAGAGCGCGTTGCCGAGCCCCCAGCCGGCCCGGAACCCGACCAGCTCGCCGACCGATCCGGACGTGCCCGCGAGCCCGGCGAAGACCACCACGAACGCGAGGCCGAGCAGCAGTGTCCTGCGGCCGCCGATCCGGCTGGAGACGAAGCCGGTGAGCAGCATCGCGACGGCGGTGATGAGGAAGTACGAGGTGAAGAGCAGGGAGACCTGGCCGGGCGTGGCGTTCAGGCCGCCGGCGATGGACGGCAGGATCGGGTCGACGAGCCCGATGCCCATGAAGGCGACGACGGACGCGCCGGCGGTCGCCCACACGGCCCGCGGCTGTCGCAGTAGGCCGCCCGCTCCCGCGTCGAAGGGGTCCATACCGTTCTCCATTCCGGACTGAGGTGGTTGGCTGATACACAGAATAAGTTAGCCAAGCTAATTAATGCAAGTTACATCTATCTCTGCGGGATCCGGGTTTCCTGTGCCGTTCGGTCCGGATGGGTGATCGTCCTTGACGTGGCGCACAAGGGGTAGGACCGTGGGGGCCTATGAGGGGCGAACCCAGTTGCCCGAAGTGTGGTGGCCGGGTCAGGGCTCCCGGACTCTTCGCCGACACCTGGCAATGCGATGTGCACGGCACCGTGCATCCGGTGCAGCCCGTGATCCCGCCCAGCGTCGAGGCCCTCGGTGTGGTGGTGCATCGCACACAGGTGCCGGTGTGGATGCCGTGGCCGCTGCCGATCGGCTGGCTGTTCACCGGAGTCGCCAGCGCGGGTGACGACCGCAGCGGCGGCAGAGGGAGCGTGGTGGCCTGCTCAGGGCCCGGACCGCTCGGCGGCATGGGCGAGATGATCCTGGTCGCGGAGGAGCTGGGTGTCGGTCTCGGCGCGCGTTACGCGGGCATCGACGGCCCGGACCCGGGGTCGTACATGAACGTCGAGAAGCCGCCCCAGGCCAAGGTTCTCGCCGCCGGGCGTCCCACGCCGCTGTGGCATGTGTCGGGTACGCCCGACGATCGTGCCGTGTTCGCCGGTGAGGCGCTCGGGATGTGGCTGTGGGCGGTCATGTGGCCGGAGCAGTCGGGGCTGTTGATGTACGACGAGCTCGTGCTGACGGACCTGCGGGATGCGGGGGCCGAGTTGGAGCTGGTGCCCTGCGGGGCGTTGTCGCCGCGCTTGCTGGAGCCGTAGCGCCCATGGGGGTGGAGGTGCCGCTTGTCGGGCGGCTGCGGGTTGTGTGTGGCTGGTCGCGAAGTTCTCCGCGCCTCTGGGTAAGTCGTTGTAAGGGGCGCTCGCCCGTACGGGTGTGACAGTAGTCGTTGAAAATCTGGTTATCCTGGAGCGTCCACTTCCTGCCGTCCCCGTCTGGAGTTCGCGTGCGTATCGATCTGCACACCCACTCCACCGCTTCCGACGGTACGGACACGCCCGGTGAGCTGGTGCGCAATGCCGCCGCTGCCGGGCTGGAAGTCGTGGCGCTCACCGATCACGACACCACCCGTGGGTACGCCGAGGCGATCGCCGCGCTGCCGGACGGGCTCACGCTCGTCACCGGCGCCGAGCTGTCCTGTCGTATCGACGGCATCAGCATGCACATGCTGGCCTACCTCTTCGATCCCGAGGAGCCCGCGCTGCTCGCCGAGCGGGAGCTCGTGCGGGACGACCGGGTGCCCCGGGCCCAGGGCATGGTCGCCAAGCTCAACGCGCTGGGCGTGCCCGTCACCTGGGAGCAGGTGCTGCGGATCGCCGGGGACGGCTCGGTCGGGCGGCCGCACGTCGCCTCCGCACTGGTCGAGCTCGGGGTCGTCCCGAGCGTGAGCGACGCCTTCACCGAGGACTGGCTCGCCGACGGCGGGCGGGCCTACGTGGCGAAGCACGAGACCGACCCGTTCGAGGCGATCCGGCTGGTCAAGGCCGCGGGCGGGGTGACCGTCTTCGCGCATCCCGCCGCGAGCAAGCGCGGCCGTACGGTTCCGGAGTCCGCGATCGCCGAACTGGCCGCGGCCGGCCTCGACGGCATCGAGGTCGATCACATGGACCACGACCCCGACACCCGCGCCCGGCTGCGCGGGCTCGCCAGGGAGCTCGGCCTGCTGCCGACCGGGTCCAGCGACTACCACGGCAGCCGCAAGACCTGCGTGCTCGGTGAGTACACGACGGATCCCGAGGTGTACGGCGAGATCACGCGACGGGCGACCGGGGCGTTCCCCGTGCCGGGTACCGGCGGGGCCTAGGTCCTGACACCCAGGTCGATCACCTTCACGTTCGTTTCGGGGCACCCGGCGCCGCCGGTCGTGCCCGCCCGTTCCCACTCGCGGAACAACTGCCCACAGCGGTAGCGGCACTGCTCCGCGCTGCCCGCCGCGCGTTCACACTCACCTCGCAAGGCCCTCACGCATGTTCGACGTCGCCGTCTTCGGCTCCCTGTTCCTGACCCTCTTCGTCATCATGGATCCCCCCGGGATCACCCCGATCTTCCTCGCGCTCACCGCCGGCCGGCCGGCCAAGGTGCAGAAGCGGATGGCCTTCCAGGCCGTCTGTGTCGCCGGCGGTGTGATCGCGGTGTTCGGGCTCCTCGGCCACCAGATCCTCAACTACCTGCATGTCTCCGTCCCCGCGCTGATGATCGCGGGCGGGCTGCTGCTCCTGCTGATCGCGCTCGACCTGCTCACCGGCAAGACGGACGAGCCGAAGCAGACCAAGGACGTCAACGTCGCCCTGGTCCCGCTGGGCATGCCGCTGCTGGCCGGGCCCGGTGCGATCGTGTCGGTCATCCTCGCCGTGCAGAAGGCCGACAGCGTCGCCACACAGGTGTCGGTGTGGGCGGCGATCGTCGCCATCCATGTCGTGCTGTGGCTCGTGATGCGGTACTCGCTGCTGATCATCCGCGTCATCAAGGACGGCGGCGTGGTCCTGGTGACCCGGCTCGCGGGCATGATGCTGTCGGCGATCGCCGTGCAGCAGATCATCAACGGTGTGACCCAGGTGATCCAGGGCGCCTGAGCCGCAGGCGCGTGACGCTGAGGCCCGTATGCGCGAAGCCCCCGTACGCCGTCAGTGGCGTACGGGGGCTTCGAAGCTTCTGAGGTGATCCGCGGCTGTTACGAGGCCGTGGTCTCGGCGGGTCGGATCCACAGCCGCTGCCCCGTCGCGGCGGCCTGCTGAACGATCCGGTTGACGGAGGCGGCGTCCACGACGGTGCTGTCCACGGGTGTCCCGTCGAACTCGTCGAGTCGCATGATTTCGAAGCGCATCGGCTTCTCCCTTCGTCTGGTCATCCTCCTGCGGAGAACTACTCGGTTACACACCTAGACAACGTGCTTCACGTTACAAACATTCCCTACGCTAAAGAAATTTTTCGAACGACTAACTACTGACCGGTAAGGGGTTGCCCGACGATCAAGAGGAGACTGACCGGGACCGGTTGTGTTCGCAGCGTGACCGCCGGGACAATGGAGTCGATGAACGACGACCCCGGCGCACTCTCCGCCCGCATCGACCGCACCAACGAGCTGCTGCAACGCATGCTCGCCGAGGTGGCGAAGACGCCCTCCACCCATGCGATCTTCGTCGACGCGGGCTACCTCTACGCGGCCGCCGGACGGCTGGTCGCCGGGACCGAGGACCGCCGCGCCTTCGACCTGGACGCCGAGGGACTGATCGAGGCGCTCATCGACCGGGCCCGCACGATCTTCGCGGACAGCCGGCTGCTGCGCGTCTACTGGTACGACGGCGCCCGGCGCCGCATCCACACCGCCGAGCAGCAGTCGATCGCCGAACTCCCCGACGTGAAGGTGCGGCTGGGCAACCTCAACGCCAACAACCAGCAGAAGGGCGTCGATTCCCTGATCCGGACCGACCTGGAGTCCCTCGCCAGGCACCGCGCCATCAGCGACGCTGCCCTGCTCGGCGGTGACGAGGACCTGGTGTCGGCGGTCGAGGCGGCGCAGGGGTACGGGGCGCGGGTGCACCTGTGGGGGATCGAGGCGCCGGAGGGCCGCAACCAGGCCGAGCCGCTGCTCTGGGAGGTCGACAGCCAGCGCACCTTCGACCTCGACTTCTTCAAGCCGTACGTCTCCCGGCGCACGGCCGCCTACGAGGCCGCGGGAACCCGGCCCACGCGGGAGGACGTGCGGTTCGTCGGCGCGCAGATCGCGGCGAAGTGGCTCGCCGCACGCGGCCGGGAGTCACTCGTGGAACTGCTCCCCGGGCACCCCTACCTGCCCGGCTCGGTGGACCAGGACCTGCTGGTGGAGGCGGAGGGCCTGCTCCAGTACTCGCTGCGCGGGCAGGCGGACCTGCGCAGGGCGCTGCGGGACGGGTTCTGGGAGCACCTTCAGGCGCAGTACTAGGCGTCGGCCTCTTCGTCGCTCCCGGTCTCCCGCACGCTGTCCCAGAAGTCGGCGACCGCTTCGGCCGTGGGCAGGGGCCGGTCGGCGTTGGGGGAGTGCTCGGCGCCGGGGATGATCGTGCGGCGGGCCTTCAGGCGGGCGGCCATGTCGTCGAGCACCGGGACCGGCCAGGTGTCGTCGCTGGCGCCCGACAGGACGTGGAACGGCAGCGGGAGGGCGGCGAGTTCGTCGACGCGATCCGGTTCCGTGGTCAACTGACGTCCGGTGGCGAGGAGTTGGGCGGGCTTCGTGCCCAGCCAGCGGCGCCGCAGCAGGTCCTGGCCGCCGATGCCCTTGGCCGGGCCGCCGACCTCCTCGGGCGGGCCCATGGCGCGGATCGCCTCCCAGGTCTCGGCCATCGTCATCACCGCGAGCGCGTCCCGCAGGAGCTTCACGCGCTGCTGCTGGGAGTCGGAGATCTGCGCGGGGCCCGATGCCATGAGGGTGAGTGACCGGAACGGCGTGTGGTCGATGAGGACGGCCGCGCGGGCGATCTGGCCGCCCAGGGAGTGGCCGAAGAGGTGGAGCGGGGTGTCGCGGGCGCCGAGTGCCTCCGCCTGCGCCAGCACGTCCCTCGCCAACTCGCCCCGCGCGTAGGCGGATTCGTCGTCCTCCGGGCCGTCCGACTCGTGCTGCCCGCGTCCGTCGACGGCGATCGTGCGGTAACCGCGAGCCGCCAACGGCTCCTGCATCAGCGTGAAGTCCTCCTTGCTGCCGGTGAACCCGGGGAGCAGAAGGGCGGTACCGCGGGCGTCGACACCGGGCGCGACGGGGTGGTCGACGACGGCGAAGGCGCCGCGGGAGGTGTCGAGGAAGTAGGCACGGGCGTTCGGCGGCGGGGTGAAGGCGGGTTGGGAGGTCACGAGGGGGAGGGTAGCGGGTGTCCTTGAACTGCCTGAGCGCCGCGTGCGGGGGCCGGGGTGGCGGGTGGCTCGAACTTGCCGAGCCGAGCCGACCGGAGCGCCCTGCCTCGGCCGACCGAGGCTGTTGGCGCGCCGCCTGCCTCGGCTGGGAGAGGCTGTTGGCGGTGCCGCCTGCGTCGGCCGGCAGAGGCTGTTGGCAGGGGACACCGGAGACGGCAGGCCGACGCTCGGCCTGCCTCGGCTGAAGCATGCTGCCGACCGGGCCCGCCCCAACTGACCGATGAGACGCCGACGGCCCGGCCCCACACGAGGTGGGACCGGGCCGTCGTACGGGAGATCAGCTCTCCGTCGGCTCCGCGGCGGCCGTCGCCTTGCGGGTGCGGCGTGCCTTCGGCTTGGCCTCCGTGGCCTCGGCCGTGCCGGTCGCGGACTCCGCGGTGACGGTGGCCTTGCGGGTGCGGCGGCGCGGGGCCGGCGTGTCCGTGGCCGTCGGTTCGTGCGTGGCCTGGGCCGGGATGTCGGCGACCTCGCCGGTCGACGCCGCGGTCTTGCGGGTGCGGCGTGCCTTGGGCTTGGCCTCCGCGGCCTCGGCCGTGTCGGCGGCGGTCTCCGCGGCGGCCGTCGCCTTACGGGTCCGGCGCGGCTTGGCCTCGGCGGCCTCCGGCTCGGCCACGGTCGTGGCGGCTGCCTTGCGGGTGCGGCGCGGCTTGGCCTCCGTGCCCTCGGCCGTGTCCACGGCGGCCTCGGCGGTGGCCGCGGCCTTCCGCGTACGGCGTGCCTTGGGCTTGGCCTCGGCGGCTTCGGCGGTGTCGACCGCGGCCTCGGCGGCGGCAGTGGCCTTGCGGGTCCGGCGCGGCTTGGCCTCGGCGGCCTCCGGCTCCTGGGCCGTCTGGGCCGGGATGTCGGCGGCCTCGGGGGCCTCGACGGCGGCCGCGGTCTTGCGAGTGCGGCGTGCCTTCGGCTTGGCCTCGGCGGCCTCGGCCGTGTCGACGGCGGCCTCGGCCGTCGCCTTACGGGTCCGGCGGCGCGGCTTGGTCTCCGCAGCCGGGGCCTCCTGCACGGCCTCGACGGTGTCGACGGCGGCCTCGGCCGCAGCCGTCGCCTTGCGGGTGCGGCGGCGCGGCTTGGTGGCGGGCGCCTCCTCGGCCTCCGCGACCTGCGCCACGGCGGGCTCGGAAGCCTGCACGGCCTCCGCCTCGGCAGCCACGACCTCGGCCGAAGTCGCCTGCGGCTCCGCCGACTTGCGGGTACGGCGGCGGCGCGGCTTGGCCGGGGTCTCGTCCGCCGTGTCCAGCGACGGGCCCTCGGCCGTCTCGACCACGGCCTCGGCGGCGGTCGTCGCCGGGGCCGCCTCCGACACCGATCCGCCACGGGTACGGCGACGGCGGCGCGGGGTGCGCGGCTCGGCAGGGCCGGCCTCGGTGGTCTCCTCGACGGCGGCGGAGCCGTTGGCCGTCGCCGACGTCGCGTCCAGCGGGGAACCGCCGCGCGTACGGCGACGGCGGCGCGGGGTGCGCGCCGAGCGCTCACGGTCCGGCGAGGACGAACGGGACTCGTCCCGGCCGCCCCGGCCACCGCGACCGCGCGCACCGCGTCCGCCGGTCTCGCCGAGGTCCTCGACCTCCTCCGCCGCCAGCCCGGCGCGGGTGCGCTCCGAGCGGGGCAGGACGCCCTTCGTGCCGGCGGGGATCTTCAGTTCCTCGAAGAGGTGCGGGGACGTGGAGTACGTCTCCGGCGGGTCGTTGAAGTTGAGCTCCAGCGCCTTGTTGATGAGCTGCCAGCGCGGGATGTCGTCCCAGTCGACCAGCGTGATCGCCGTACCCGTGTTGCCCGCGCGGCCGGTACGGCCGATGCGGTGCAGGTACGTCTTCTCCTCTTCCGGCGACTGGTAGTTGATGACGTGCGTGACACCCTCGACGTCGATGCCGCGCGCGGCGACGTCGGTGCAGACGAGGACGTCCACCTTGCCGTTGCGGAAGGCGCGCAGCGCCTGCTCGCGGGCGCCCTGGCCGAGGTCGCCGTGGACCGCGCCGGAGGCGAAGCCGCGCTGCTGGAGCTGGTCGGCGAGGTCGGCCGCGGTGCGCTTCGTACGGCAGAAGACCATGGCCAGTCCCCGGCCGTCGGCCTGCAGTATGCGCGCGACCATCTCCGGCTTGTCCATGTTGTGCGCGCGGTAGACGTGCTGCGCGATGTTCGCGACGGTCACGCCCTCGTCGTCCGGCGCGGTGGCGCGGATGTGGGTGGGCTGCGACATGTAGCGGCGCGCGAGGCCGATGACCGCGCCCGGCATGGTCGCCGAGAACAGCATGGTCTGGCGGCGGGCCGGCAGCATGTTGATGATCTTCTCGACGTCGGGCAGGAAGCCCAGGTCGAGCATCTCGTCGGCCTCGTCGAGGACGAGCGCCTTGATGTGCTTGAGGTTGAGCTTCTTCTGGCCCGCGAGGTCCAGCAGTCGGCCCGGGGTGCCGACGATGACGTCGACGCCCTTCTTCAGGGCCTCGACCTGCGGCTCGTAGGCGCGGCCGCCGTAGATCGCGAGGACGCGGACGTTACGCACCTTGCCGGCGGTCAGCAGGTCGTTGGTGACCTGCGTGCACAGCTCGCGCGTGGGGACGACGACGAGCGCCTGCGGGGCGTCGGTGAGCGCCTCGGGCTCGGCGCGGCCGGCCTCGACGTCGGCGGGGACGGTGACGCGCTCCAGGAGCGGGAGACCAAAGCCCAGCGTCTTGCCGGTACCGGTCTTGGCCTGGCCGATGACGTCCGTGCCGGAAAGGGCGACGGGGAGGGTCATCTCCTGGATGGGGAAGGGGTTGATGATGCCGACGGCCTCAAGGGCCTCAGCGGTCTCGGGAAGGATTCCGAGCTCTCGGAAAGTCGTAGTCAGGGTGCTGCCTCTTCTGTGTGCGCGGTGCGAGGCGAGCGCGGGGGGTCTTTGACGGACCGTGCCGGGGACGTCGGCTGCCTTACGGGCTGGCCGTAGGGCACGGGACCACTGTCGACGCTCTAGCGCTCGTACCGCTGAGGGTGTCCCTCCGGTCGTCGTACGCACTGTGCCGTACGACCGAGGAGGGCTGTCGGGTCGGAGCCGATCGGGCCACCGACCGGGCATCCTCATAACGTGCGGCCCGTCGAGGTACGTCTGAGTACTCAGCGGGCGCATTACCACCATACCCCGGAAACGCGCACATGCGATGGCCGAATTGGTCACGTAGTCGGCGTCACAGTGATTGACCAGGGACTTCCGTGACGCGATGAGCGGGCTATTGTGCGCTTCATGACGACGCCTGACAACACCTCTGACGCCTCCGAGACCGCCGTCGAACACACCGGGGTCGCCGCCCAGGACTGGGCGCGGGCCTCCGCCGATCCGCAGTACCGGGCCGCTGTCGTGGACCTGCTCGGCGCGCTGGCCTACGGGGAGCTGGCGGCGTTCGAGCGTCTCGCCGAGGACGCCAAGCTGGCGCCGACGCTGGCGGACAAGGCGGAGCTGGCGAAGATGGCGTCGGCCGAGTTCCACCACTACGAGAAGCTGCGGGACCGGCTGACCGAGATCGGTGCCGAGCCGACGCAGGCGATGGAGCCGTTCGTCGCCGCGCTGGACGGGTTCCACAAGCAGACGGCGCCCTCGGACTGGCTGGAGGGGCTCGTCAAGGCGTACGTCGGCGACTCGATCGCCAGTGACTTCTACCGGGAGGTCGCGGCGCGCCTGGACTCCGACACCCGCGGGCTGGTGCTCTCCGTGCTCGACGACACCGGGCACGCGTCGTTCGCCGTAGAGAAGGTGCGGGCCGCGATCGACGCCGATCCGCGAGTCGGCGGACGGCTCGCGCTGTGGGCACGGCGGCTGATGGGCGAGGCCCTGTCGCAGTCCCAGCGAGTGGTCGCCGACCGGGACGCGCTCTCCACGATGCTGGTGGGCGGGGTCGCGGACGGCTTCGATCTCGCCGAGGTCGGGAAGATGTTCTCGCGGATCACCGAGGCCCACACGAAGCGGATGGCCGCGCTGGGGCTCGCGGCGTAGCTCCCACGGGCCCCGGGGCCGGTGGTCGACCCCGGTGGACGCCGGCCGGCAGGCGTCAGCGCTCCGGCGGCCGGTCCTCGGGGTCTACGCGGTCGCCGAGTGGCGGCGCAGTCTTCCCGCCGGGCGGACCAGCAGGGAGAGCGAGGCGGCGGAGACGACCGCCGCGCCGATCAGGATCACGAAGAGGTTGCCGAAGTCGAGCGCGGTGTGCGTGATGAAGGCGCCGAAGAGGCCGCCGGCGACACCTGTCGGGAGGACCAGCGAGCGGGCGGGCAGCCGGTGCGGCAGGCGGCGCGCGGCAGCCCACGCCAGGGCGAGGCCGAGGATCGCGGAGCTGATCGCTTCCAAGAGCATGTTGGGGTCCCTCCCACATGGCCGGCCGGCTCGAAACGGTCGTAGCCCGTCATACCCCTGACCTGCGGAATGCAATCCTCCTCTGTGAGAGGGCTGTGCGCCATTCGTGGAGGTACGACGGACGGGAAAACGGGAGGGCCCGGCGACTGGTGTCGCCGGGCCCTCCCGTTTTGTCTGCCGCGTGGGCGCCTTGTTACAGGGCGCCGAAGCCCACCTTGCGCGGAGCCGGCTCGCCGAGCTCCACATAGGCGAGGCGGTCGGCCGGGACGAGGACCTTGCGGCCGTGCTCATCCACGAGGCTGAGCAGCTGCGTCTTCCCGGCCAGCGCCTCGGACACCGCCCGCTCGACCTCATCGGCACTCTGACCGCTCTCCAGAACGATCTCGCGGGGCGCGTGCTGCACCCCGATCTTGACCTCCACGGCTATGTCCCTCCGACGGTCAGTGAAGTGCGCGACGTTCCGCGCCGTACCCAGCACACATTAGCCCGGTGAGGGGACGTGCACGCTCCGACCAAGAACGCCAACAGCGAACAGGAGGCGGGAACAAACGTGCCCGGGGGCGAGCGGGCGTCAGTGGTGCTCGATGCCGTGCAGCGGGAAGCCCGCGATGCCGCGCCACGCGAGGGACGTCAGCAGCTGCACCGCCTGGTCGCGCGGGACGCTGCGGTCGCTGTGCAGCCAGGAGCGGGCGACGACCTGCGCGAGGCCGCCGAGGCCGGAGGCCAGCAGCATCGACTCGGCGCGCGAGAGGCCGGTGTCCTCGGCGATGACCTCGCAGATCGCCTCGGCGCACTCGTTCGTGACCTTGTCGACGCGCTCGCGCACGGCGGGCTCGTTGGTCAGGTCCGACTCGAAGACCAGGCGGAAGGCGCCGCCGTCGTCCTCGACGTACGCGAAGTACGCGTCCATGGTCGCCCGTACGCGCTGCTTGTTGTCGGTCGTCGACGCGAGCGCGTTGCGTACGGCCTGGATCAGGGACTCGCAGTGCTGGTCCAGCAGCGCGAGATAGAGGTCGAGCTTGCCCGGGAAGTGCTGGTAGAGCACCGGCTTGCTGACGCCGGCGCGCTCGGCGATGTCGTCCATCGCGGCGGCGTGGTAGCCCTGCGCGACGAAGACCTCCTGGGCGGCGCCCAGCAGCTGGTTCCGTCGGGCACGGCGCGGCAGGCGCGTGCCTCGCGGGCGTGCTGCCTCTGTCTGCTCGATGGCTGTCACGCCGCCTCCCAATGTCGTCCACATGCGGTGTGCGCCGCGCCGCCATCGTACTTTTCGGTAACCCTGGTGTGCGCGGTGCGAGCGCAGAATTTCACGGACCGGACGGTGGCGAAAGTCGCGCACAAAGTTTGAAACCTGGGCAGAGCGGGCAGCAAACGGCCTCTCTCCTGCTCAGCGGCACTCTCACGGGTGGTCGTCCGGCGTCACCCGCGGTCGTTCTCTGTCACCGATGGTCGGTTCCCTGTCACCGGTAGTCGTCCTCGTCGATCGAGACGACGCGTGCCTGCTCGATCAGATCGGCCTCGTTCGCCCGGTCCCGGTCCGCGCCGGTCAGCGTGTCGTCGCGGTCGCGCCGGACATCGGCCTGCTGCTCGGCCGCGTCGGCCGCGGGGGCCTCGACGTCGAACTCCTCGGACTCGTCGGTGTCCTCGTCCACGAACGTGTCGGGGTCGGTCGGATCGACGGCCATGGCGGGCTCCCTTCCTAGAACGTCCCCGGGGGGACAGCGTCCCTGGGCGAAGCAGGGGTCCACATCCGGGTGCCCTGCCACGAGCCTAGGAGACACCGGTTTCGGACGCTATGCGATCCGCGCGGGGATCTGCGCCGGCGTCTCGCCCCTGCGAATGCCATGTACGTGACGACTTGTGACGGCGAACACATGAACCACTGCGTGATCGTCTCGTAACATTGCCGCATGTCTTCGACCGAGCTCCCGTCCGCGCCGGCCGCCAGCGTGCTCCCCAAGGTCGCGACCGTCCGGGTCGCGGAGGGTGAGCGGCTGCGATCGGTCGGACTGCCGGGGATCACGCTGACGGTGCGGTCGAGACCGCCCGCGCGAGAGGGGCTGGCGCCCGCGCTCTACGTCCATGGACTCGGCGGTTCCTCGCAGAACTGGTCGGCGCTGATGGAGCAGCTCGAGGGCGAGGTCGACTGCGAGGCCGTCGACCTGCCGGGCTTCGGCGACTCGCCGCCACCGGACGACGGCGACTACTCGATCACCGCGCACGCACGCGCGGTGATCCGTTATCTGGACGCCTCCGGCCGCGGCCCCGTGCACCTCTTCGGCAACTCGCTCGGCGGCGCCGTCACCACCCGGGTGGCCGCGGTGCGTCCCGACCTCGTCCGCACCCTCACCCTCGTGTCGCCCGCGCTGCCGGAGCTCCGCGTCCAGCGAACCGCCGTGCCGACCGCCCTGCTCTCGGTGCCCGGGGTGACCGCGCTCTTCACCCGCCTGACCCGGGGATGGACGGCGGAGCAGCGGGTCCGCGGCGTGATGCACCTCTGCTACGGGGACCCCGGGCGGGCCACGCCGGAAGGGTTCCGCAACGCGGTCGAGGAGATGGAGCGCCGGCTCCAGCTTCCGTATTTCTGGGACGCGATGACGCGTTCCGCGCGCGGGCTGGTCAACGCCTACACGCTGGGCGGCCAGCACGCGCTGTGGCGCCAGGCCGAGCGGGTGCTGGCGCCGACGCTGCTGATCTACGGCGCCCGGGACCAGCTCGTCGGCCACCGCATGAGCCGCAAGGCCACGCACAGCTTCCGCGACTCCCGGCTGCTGAGCCTGCCGGACGCCGGGCACGTGGCGATGATGGAGTACCCCGAGGTCGTCGCCCGGGCGTTCCGCGGACTCCTGGAGGAGACGGAGCAGGCGCAGGCCGTGAACCCGCGTGAGCGGGCCGCCGTCGCCGGTGACGGTGACGGCGCGACCGAGAAGGCTGGGGGCTGAGGCGCGACGTGGGACGCCACAGCCGCCGTGGGTCGGGCGCGAAACGCGACACCGCGGACACAACCGCACGACAGGGCTCCCGGGGGGCACAGCCGGACCCGGGCGCGGCCCAGCGGGGCCCGTCCGTACCCGGCGCGGGGCCCGCTGCCGGGTCCGGGAGGGTTCCCGGACCTCGCCCCGGACCGGCTCCCGGACGACAGGGGACGCCGACGCCGCCGTACGGCGGACAGGGCTTCCCCGGCGGCACGCCCGCTCATGGTTTCCCGGGATTCCCGGACGGCACGCCCGCGCACGGCGTCCCGAGGATGTCGGACGGCACCCCGGCCCACGGTTTCCCGAGGCTGCCCGACGGCACGCCCGCGCGCGGCGCCCCGAGACTGCCCGACGGCACCCCGGCGCGAGGCGTCCCCCGGTTCGCCGACGGCACCCCCGCCCGTGGTGTGCCCCGGTTCCCTGATGGAACCCCTGCCCAGGGTGTGCCCCGGTTCGCGGACGGCACCCCCGCCCACGGCGTCCCCCAGGCCCGCGGCAGTCACCCCGAGCAGCGTGAACCCGGCGGTGGCTGGGGTGAGTTGAGGGGCCGTACGGGAGTCACGTACGGCGCCACGGGGGCGGCCGGTGCGCCGCCCGCGACCGGCGTCCCCCTCCCGGGCCCCAGGCGGGCGCCGCGCTCCGAAGGGCCCCGGCAGGACTACGTCGACGCCTTCGGTGAGGACGTCGACCCCTTCGCGCCCCGGACGACCGAGACCGCGCACGCCTCCGACGCGTACGGCTCCGTCACCGACTGGGACACCAGGAGCGGTGCCGACGTCGACGACGACGCTCCGCCGACCGGCGAGCCCGCCTCGGCGCAGGGCGGCAAGGGGCGCACCTTCACCGGGATAGCCGCGGCCGCCGTCGTCACCGTGCTGGCGGTCGTCGTCGCCGGCCAGGTCGCCAAGGGGCGGGACGACGGCGAGACACAGTCGCAGTCCGCCACCGACCAGGCGCGCGACGCCCGGGACTCCGCCTCGCGCGGGGACGGGCGGCCGACGCAGTCCGGCTCCGAGGCCGTGGCACCGCTGACGTACGGCCAGAAGATGGCCGTGCCCTACCCGCTCGGCGCGACCCTCAGGGGTCCGGGGAAGTTCGACGCGATACAGGGAGTTGACAAGGCGCCGGGCAAGGGGCAGAAGTTCACCTATCGCGTGGATGTCGAGAAGGGGCTCGGGCTGGACGGCGAGCTGTTCGCCGAGGCCGTGCAGAAGACCCTCAACGACGACCGGAGCTGGGCCCACGACGGCGCCCGCACCTTCGAGCGCATCTACACCGGCAAGCCCGACTTCGTGATCACGCTGGCCAGCCCCGGTACCACCGCCGACTGGTGCGCCAAGTCCGGACTCGACACCACCGAGGACAACGTCTCCTGCGACTCGGCCTCCACCGAGCGCGTCATGATCAACGCCTACCGGTGGGCGCAGGGCTCGAAGACGTACGGCGACGACCGCATCCTCGAGTACCGGCAGATGCTGATCAACCACGAGGTCGGCCACCGGCTCGGCTTCGGCCATGTGACCTGCGACAAGGACGGCGAGCTCGCCCCGGTCATGCAGCAGCAGACCAAGTTCCTCGACCACGACGGGATCCACTGCCGGGCCAACGCCTGGGCATACCCCGGGAGTTGACAGGTGACTCGGACGTCACATTGACATGTGCAGCGAGATCATCCATATTTCTGCACATGTCGTCCCGTCACGCCTCCACTCGCGCAGCCATCGAGCTGGCGCTCATCGGCGTGACCGCTCTGTGCGTGGCCGACATCCACTGTCGCTGACGCTCGCCCTTGGCGTTCGCGTCGCGATCTCTTTCCCCCCGTGATCACGTGACCTTTTCGTCCCGTGATGTGCTCGCGGGTGCCTGACGACCCGACGGTCCGACGCCGGGGCAGACGTCTGCTCACTTCTGTCTCACTCCGCGTCACCGTGTCCCGCCATTCGATACGCAGGGCGGGATCGCGGGATCCGTCAATCCGAGAGGTCGTCTCCGATGCGTCAACCGTCCGTCATAGCGCGCCGCGTGGCCGCGGCATCCGTCAGCCTGGTCGTGGCAGCGGGCGCCGCCGCCTGCGGCCCTGAGGACAACGATGCCAAGGGTGCCGGCGGCGACTCCACGCCCCACAAGGGCGGCACGCTCACGGTCCTGAATTCCAATCCACAGCAGGACTTCGACCCCGCCCGCCTGTACACCTCCGGCGGCGGCAACGTCCCCTCCCTGGTCTTCCGCACCCTCACCACCCGCAACCGCGAGAACGGCGAGGCCGGCGCGAAGGTCGTCCCCGACCTCGCCACCGACACCGGGCGCCCCAACAAGGACGCCACCGTGTGGACGTACACCCTCAAGGAGGGTCTGAAGTACGAGGACGGCAGCCCGATCACCACGGCCGACATCAAGTACGGCATCGAGCGCTCCTTCGCGCCCGAGCTGTCCGGCGGTGCCCCCTACCTGCGGGACTGGCTGGTCGACGCCGCCGACTACCAGGGGCCGTACAAGGACAAGAAGGGCCTCGCGGCGATCGAGACGCCGGACGCGCGGACGATCGTCTTCCATCTGAACAAGCCCGAGGGCGAGTTCCCCTACCTCGCCACGCAGACCCAGTTCACGCCCGTCCCCAAGGCCAAGGACACCGGCACCAAGTACGAGGAGCACCCGGTCTCGTCGGGACCGTACAAGGTCGTGACCAACGAGAACGACGGTGAGCGGCTCGTCCTGGAGCGCAACACGCACTGGTCCGCCTCGACGGACGCCGAGCGCAAGGGCTACCCCGACAAGATCGACGTACGGTCCGGGCTCGACTCCTCCGTGATCAACCAGCGGCTGTCCGCGTCGCAGGGGACGGACGCCGCCGCGGTGACCACGGACACCAACCTCGGCCCGGCCGAGCTCGCCAAGGTGAGCGGCGACAAGGAACTGGCCGCCCGGGTCGGTACCGGTCACTTCGGTTACACGAACTACATCGCCTTCAACCCGAAGATCAAGCCGTTCGACAACGCCAAGGTGCGCCAGGCGATCTCGTACGCCATCGACCGGTCCTCGGTCGTCAACGCCGCCGGCGGCTCCGCCCTGGCCGAGCCCGCCACCACCTTCCTGCCGAACCAGAAGTCCTTCGGCTACACCGAGTACGACCACTTCCCGGCGGGTGACGCCGGTGACGCGGCCAAGGCCAAGGAACTGCTGAAGGAGGCCGGGTACGCGAAGGGCCTGACCGTCACCCTGACGCACTCCAACGCCAAGGACTTCGAGACCAGCCCCGAGATCGCGACCGCCATCCAGGACGCGCTCAAGAAGGCCGGCATCACGGTCAAGCTCCAGGGCCTGGAGGAGAACGACTACTCCGACAAGATCCACAGCGTGCAGACCGAGCCCGGGTTCTTCCTGGCGCACTGGGGTGCCGACTGGCCCTCCGGCGGTCCCTTCCTCGCCCCGATCTTCGACGGCCGGCAGATCGTCAAGGACGGCGCGAACTTCAACACGGGCCTGCTCGACGACAAGTCGGTCAACACCGAGATCGACGCGATCAACAAGCTGACCGACCTCGACGCCGCCGCCAAGCGGTGGGGCGCGCTGGACGCGAAGATCGGCGAGCAGGCGCTGACCGTGCCGCTGTTCCACCCCGTCTACAAGCGGCTGTACGGCAAGGACATCAAGAACGTCGTGATCAGCGACTGGACCGGTGTCCTGGACATCTCCCAGGTCGCGGTGAAGTAGCGCCGTGAGCGAGGCAGTTCTCGCCGTCGAGGCCCCCGGGGTGTCCGCCCCGGGGGCCTCGGGGGCCCGTCAGTTCTGGCGGCGGCTGCGGACGCAGCGCGCCGCCCTCGTCGCGGCGGTCGTCGTCGCGCTGCTCGTCCTGGTCGCGCTCGCCGCTCCGCTGCTCACCGCGATCGAGGGTCAGGATCCGACCACGTACCACCCGTCCCTGGTGGACTCCGCACGTGGCGGGGTGCCCATCGGGTCGTTCGGGGGAGCGAGCGCCGAGCACTGGCTCGGCGTCGAACCGCAGACCGGGCGGGACCTGTTCGCGCGGCTGGTGTACGGCGCCCGGGTCTCCCTCGGGGTCGCGCTGGCCGCGACCGTCGTCCAGGTCGCCATCGGTGTCGTGGTGGGTGTCGCCGCCGCGCTCGGGAGCCGCTGGGTCGACCAGGTGCTGAGCCGGTTCACCGACGTCATCGTCGCGATGCCGCTGATGATCATGGCACTGGCGCTGCTCGCGATCGTGCCGTCGAGCTTTCCGCGGCCCGTGCTGGTCGCCCTCGTCATCGGCCTGATCGCATGGGGCAACATCGCGAAGATCGTGCGCGCCCAGACGCTCACCCTCAAGGGGCTCGACTACGTCGCCGCCGCCCGGCTCAGCGGCTGGGGCACCTGGCGGATCGCCCGCCGTGAGCTGCTGCCCGGCATCGCCGCGCCGGTCATCACCTACGCGGCGCTGCTCGTGCCGGCCAACATCACCGTCGAGGCCGCCCTGTCCTTCCTGGGCGTCGGTGTGAAGCCCCCGACGCCGTCCTGGGGACAGATGCTCACCGCGGCCGACGTCTGGTACCAGGCCGCCCCGCAGTATCTGCTGCTGCCCGCCGGCGCGCTGTTCGTGACCGTCCTCGCCCTGACCGTCCTCGGCGACGGCGTGCGCACGGCGCTCGACCCCCGCGCGGCGTCCCGGCTGCGCATCGGCACCGGCCGCAAGAGGGAGGCCAAGGCATGAGCGGCTTCCTCCTGCGCCGGGTCCTGGGCGCCGTCGTCACCCTGTTCGCCATCTCGGTGATCGTCTACGTCGTCTTCTACGTCACCCCCGGCAACGTCGCCCAGATCACCTGCGGCCCGCGCTGCTCGCCCGCCCAGGTGCAGCAGGTCGCCGAGCAACTGCACCTGAACGACCCGCTGTACGCGCGCTACTGGGACTTCCTCCAGGGCCTGGTCGCCGGCCAGGACTACTCGACGGGCACGTCCGTGCAGCACTGCTCGGCGCCCTGCCTCGGGCTGTCGTACCAGAGCGACCAGCAGGTCACCGCGCTGATCCTGGCGAAGCTGCCGGTCAGCCTGTCGCTGGTGTTCGGTGCCATGGTGCTGTGGCTGATCCTCGGCGTCGGCACCGGCGTCCTGTCCGCATGGCGACGCGGCCGTCTCACCGAGCGGCTGCTGACCGGCGTCACGCTCGCGGGCGTGGCCACGCCGGTCTTCGTCATCGGCCTGGTCCTGATGATCGTCGTGTGCGGGCAGCTGCAACTGCTGCCGTTCCCGCAGTACGTCGCCTTCAGCGACGACCCCGAACAGTGGGCGTGGAACCTGCTGCTGCCCTGGCTCTCGCTCGCCCTGATCGAGGCCGCCGCGTTCGCCCGGCTGACCCGGGCGGCGATGCTGGAGACGCTGGCCGAGGACCACATCCGCACCTTCCGGGCGTACGGCGTGGGCGAGCGGTCGGTCATCGGGCGGCACGCGCTGCGCGGGGCCCTCGCGCCGGTCATCGCCCTCAACGCCAACAACTTCGGCGGCGCGGTCGGCGGCGCGGTGCTCACCGAGACCCTCTTCGGCCTGCCGGGCATCGGACAGGAACTGGTCCACGCCGTCAACGTGGTCGACCTTCCGGTCGTCGTCGGCATGGTCCTGGTCATCGGATTCTTCGTGGTCGTCGCCAACGCCGTCGCGGACGTGCTGTACGCGGTGGCCGACCGACGGGTGGTGCTGGCGTGAGCGACATCGACAAGGCCTCGGTGGGCGGGCTCGTCGAAGTGAGCGACCTGACGGTCGACTTCGGTGACCTGCGTGCCGTCGACGGCCTCACCTTCCGGCTGGCGCGCGGCGCCGCCCTCGCCCTGGTCGGCGAGTCCGGCTCCGGCAAGTCCACGGTCGCCTCGGCCCTGCTCGGGCTGCACCGCGGCACGGGCGCGCGGGTCGGCGGCTCGATCGACGTCGCCGGGGTCGACATACAGCGGGCGTCCGACGACGAGCTCCGACGGCTGCGCGGCGCCAAGGCCGCGATGGTGTTCCAGGACCCGCTGTCCTCCCTGGACCCGTACTACGCGATCGGCGACCAGATCGCCGAGGTGTACCGCGTGCACACGCGTGCCTCGCGACGCGCGGCACGCGCGCGTGCCGTCGATGTGCTGCGCCGGGTCGGCATCCCGGACGCGGCACGGCGATCCCGGTCCCGCCCGCACGAGTTCAGCGGCGGCATGCGCCAGCGCGCGCTCATCGCCATGGCGCTGGCCTGCGAGCCCGACCTGCTGATCGCCGACGAGCCGACGACCGCGCTCGACGTGACCGTCCAGGCCCAGATCCTCGACCTCCTGCACACGCTCCGCGAGGAGACCGGCATGGGGCTGCTGCTCGTCACCCATGACGTCGGCGTCGCCGCCGAGAGCGTCGACGAGGTGCTGGTCATGCGGCACGGGCGAGCGGTCGAACACGGGCCGGTCGCGGAGGTGCTGGGAGCGCCCGCGCGGTCGTACACGCGTGAACTGCTGGGTGCTGTGCCGCGGGTGGACGCGCCGCGTGCGGTCGGCGGAGCGAAGGCCGGCCTGGACGCGGAGGTCGTCTCGGAAGGGGCGATCGTCTCGGAGGGGGAGGCCGTCTCGGAAGGGCAGGTCGCCTCGGAGGGGGAGGCCGTCTCGGAAGGGCAGGCCGTCTCGGAGGGGGAGGCCGTCTCGGAAGGGCAGGTCGCCTCGGAGGGGGAGGCCGTCCCCGGTGGCACGGGCCCCGGTGGCACGGGCCCTGGCGGCACGGGCCCTGGCGGCACGGGCCCTGGCGGCACGGGCCCTGGCGGCACGGGCCCCGGTTGCGCAGGCCCCAGCGATACGGGCACCGGCGGCACGGGCACCGGCGGTACGGGCACCGGTGGCGCGGGTCCCGACGTCGTGCTTGCGGCGACCGGGCTGCGGCGTGAATTCGGGCGCGGGAAGCGGGCGTTCACGGCGGTCGACGACGTGTCGCTGACCGTCCGCCGCGGTGAGACCCTCGGCATCGTCGGGGAGAGCGGCAGCGGCAAGACGACCCTCGGGCGGATGCTGGTCGGGCTTCTGGAACCGACGGCGGGGGAGGTGCGCCACGAAGGGCAGGCGCGCGTGGGCGTGGATCCGGCCGTGCAGATGGTGTTCCAGGACCCCGTGTCCTCCCTCAACCCCCGCCGAACGGTGGGCGAGTCGATCGCCGACCCGCTTCGCGCACGCGGGGAGCGAGAAGAGGGGCGCGTCCGGGCGCGGGTGCGGGAACTGCTGGAGCGCGTGGGGCTCGAAGGGGCGCACTACGACCGCTACCCGCACGAGTTCAGCGGCGGCCAGCGCCAGCGCGTCGGCATCGCCCGGGCGCTCGCGGCCGACCCGCGCGTCATCGTCTGCGACGAGCCCGTCTCCGCGCTGGACGTCACCACGCAGGCCCAGGTCGTCGCGCTGCTCGGCGAGTTGCAGCGCGAGCTCGGCCTCGCGCTCGTCTTCGTCGCCCACGACCTCGCCGTCGTGCGGCAGGTCAGCGACCGGGTGGCGGTGATGCGGCGTGGGCGGATCGTCGAAGAGGGCCCCGCCGACGAGGTCTACGACAATCCGCAGGACCCGTACACCAAGCAGCTCCTGGCCGCCGTACCGGCACTCGATCCGCGGATCGCGGCCCAGCGGCGTGCCGCGCGACGGGAGTTGGCCGCGGTGTGATCGTCCCGACCGCTCCGTCCGCTCCGTGCGTCAGGGCAGTTCGGGTGTGACGATCCGTGCGCATTTGATCTCCTAGCGCGACGGAACGCGACCCGCACGGGAAAGTTACGACCGTTCACCCCTTTTGGTGGCGCGATGGACAACCGTCCGTCGCGCCACCGCCTTGTCCGCATACGTTCGTCCCGCTGCGAGCCGTCACGGGAACGGCGGCTCCCCTTACGGGAGATCGGGGGTGTACTCGTGCGCATCGGACTGATTGCGGAGGGCGGCTATCCGTATGTGAGCGGTGACGCCAGACTCTGGTGCGACCGGCTCGTGCGCGGGCTCGACCGGCACGAGTTCGACATCTACGCGCTCAGCCGCAGCGAGCGCCAGGAGGACGAAGGCTGGGTCCCGCTGCCGGCCCAGGTCAGCCGGGTCCGCACCGCGCCGATGTGGTCCGCCGAGGACGACGGAGTGGTGTACTGCCGTCGTGCGCGCCGCCGGTTCGCCGAGCACTACGGCGAGTTGGTGGCCGTGCTCTGCGCGGGGGGTGGCGCAGGCGCCGACGATGCCTCCGGGGAGGCGTCGGCCACTGAGGCGGACCGTTTCGGCAGTGCGCTGTACGGCCTCGCCGAACTCGCCCGCGACGAGGGCGGTCTCGTGGGAGCGCTCCGCTCCGAGGCCGCCGTACGCGCTCTGGAGCGCGCCTGCCGTTCCCGCGGTGCCCTGCGGACGGCGCGCGAGGCGCGTGTGCCCGATCTACTGGCCGTCGCCGCGCATCTGGAACGCGCCCTGCGCCCCCTCTCGCTCGACTGGTACGAGGACGACGGCCTGGGCGCCGTCGACCTGTGCCACGCCACCTCCGGCGGCTCTGCGGCCCTGCCCGGCCTGCTCGCGCGCCACTTCTGCGGCGTACCGCTGCTGCTGACCGAGTACGGCGTCCGGCTCCGCACGCACTACCTGGCCGCCCCCGACTCCTCGTCGGCCGTGCGCTCCCTGCTCGCCGCCTTCCATGGCGCGTTCGCCGCCGAGACCTACGCGCGGGCCGCCCTCGTCACGCCGGGCAACGGTCACGCCCGCCGCTGGCAGGAGCGGTGCGGCGCCGACCGCGCCAAGCTCCGCACGGTGTACCCCGGCATGGACGCCGGCCGCTTCGCGGAGGTCGGCGAGAGCGCGGCGTGCGCGGACCCGGACTCGCTGGTGTGGGTCGGCCGCGTCGAACCCGCCAAGGACCTGGTGTCGTTGCTGCACGCCTTCGCCGAGGTGCGCAAGGAGGAGCCGAAGACCCGGCTGCGGATCGTCGGCACGCCGGCCGGCCCCGAGGGGGCCGCCTACCTCGGCCACTGCCGGGCGCTTGCCGCGCAACTCTTCCCCGACGAGGCGGAGGGGCCGCACCGGGTCGGCGACAACCCCGTCTCCTTCGAGGAGATCGGTGCCCCGGACACCCCGAACCTGGCCGCCGCGTACGCCTCCGGCGCGGTGACCGTCCTGTCCAGCGTCGTCGAGGGCTTCCCCATCGGCCTGGTCGAGGCCATGTTCTGCGGTCGGGCGACGGTGTCCACGGACGTCGGCGCGGTGGTGGAGGTCATCGGCGGCACCGGGCTCGTCGTACCGCCGCGCAATCCGCGGGCGCTCGCGGAGGCGTGCGTGGCGTTGTTGCGGGACCCCGAGCGCCGTGAACGCCTGGGCGCGGCCGCACGCGCGCGTGCGCTCGAACTGTTCACCGTCGAGCAGAACGTCGCGGCATTTCACAGCATTTACCTGGAGATCGTCTCCCGTGCCCCGGTCCGCCGCGTGGTCCTCGACGACACCGGGGAACCCCTCCCCTTCGCCGTCCCGGCCGAGGCCCACGTCCCCGGCCGCTGGACGGAACGCCCCACACAGCCGACCCCCCGCAACGGCCCACCCCGCCCTCCGGGCACGCCCGTACGCGCCACGGCCATCCCTACGCCGGAGGGGGCGCGATGAGCGGGCGGGGGGAGGGGTGGCGCGTGGTGGACGGGGCCGGGGACGTGATGAGTGGCCCAGATGGAGGCGACCGTCTCTTGGGCGACCCGGGCGGGCTCGATCGGCCCGCCGCTCCGACCAGCCCCGGGGCGTGGGACGAGCGGTCGGAGGAGTGGCTCGGAGTGGACAAGGGCGTACGGGATGACGAGGCGACGGGCGGTCCCTCCACAGCGCCCGCCGAGGAATCGGCCGCTGCCCCTCGCCCCAACCGTCGAGGCGGCGCCGACCCGGTCAAGGCACTGATGCACCGCCACCGCGAGCTGTGCGAACGCGCGGTGGACCCCCTGGAGATCGCCGCCGGCCTCGAAGCCCACGGCGTCACCGACCGCACGGCCGCCCGCTTCCTGCACCGGGACGTCTTCTCCCTTGCGGAGGAGATGTACGCCCGGACGTCCCGGGACGCGGAAAGTCCCCGGGATGCCCAGCCCCTCACCACTCCCCGCGCACGAGCCGACTGGATGGTCCTCACCCTCCTGCCCGGCGCCCTCTGCGCGGCGGCCGTGACCGGCATGCACCTGACCGACGGCCAGCACCGCCTGATCGCGGCCGCCGTGGGAGTCCTCGCCGTGATCCTCGCCCTGCGCGCGGCCGTCGCCCGTGGCCCCCTGGCCGGCGGGCACGCCGCCCGCCCCACGGCCACCCGGATCTGCTGGCTCCTCGGCTACGCCCTCCTCGGCGACGGCCTCCTTCAGGCAGCCGTCGCCGGCGGCCCCGACCACCTGCCCGCCGGTACGCCCGACGGCCCCTGGCCCCTCACCGTCGCTCCCGTCCTGGCCCTCGCCCTCTCCTGCGCCCCCGCAGCCTGGTGCGCCCACCTCCTCGCCGTGCGGGCCCGTCACAAACTCTCGGCCAGCCGCGCCCTGAAGGACTTCGCCACCTCGGCGAAGCCCCTGCTCCTGGCCACGCTCGCCCTCTACCTGGGCGCCCTGACAGCCCTGCTCGCGCTGACGGCAACCGCCCTCGACGAGCCCGCCGCCTACGCCCAGACCCTCACGCTCGGCGCCCTCCTGTTCCTGTCCCGCCTCCTCACCACCCACGGCTTCACCCACGCCCCCGCCCTGGTACTCACCGCGGCGGCCTCGGCCGAGGCGACCGCCCTGGCGACCGTCTTCGCCGCCCGACTCCCCGGCTGCGACTTGCTGGGGACCCCCGTACAGACGCTCCTCGACGTATGGGGCCCGGCCGCCCTCCCCACGATGGCCTGCGGGGCAGGAGCCCTGACGCTGCTGCTGCACGCGATGCGCACCCTGACCAGGGCGTCCGCGCACACGAGGGCGGACGACGCATGCTGACGCACCACCGCCCCACGACGACCCGCCGCACCCGTGTACGGCGGGAAGCGGAAGCGCCGGGGCGTGTCCACCCACGGCGGCCCGCCCCCACACCGCCGCATGTCCGACGGCCCCCAGCCACCACCGGACCCGGCACGGACACCCCCGGCGCGGCCCGACCCACCCGGTACGTCCGGCGACCCCGAACCGCCACCGCCCCGAACCCGGACACCCCCGGCGCGGCCCCACCCGCCCGGCACGTCCGACAACACCGGACCCGGCATGGAGGCCCCGGCGCGGCCCCATCCGCCCGGCACGTCCGACAACACCGGACCCGGCACGGAGGCCCCGGTGCAGCCCGACCCGCTCGGCACGTCCGGTGGCCCCGAACCGCCACCGGACCGAGCACGCACGCCCCCGGCGCGGCCCCATCCGCCCGGCACGTCCGACAACACCGGACCCGGCACGGAGGCCCCGGTGCAGCCCGACCCGCTCGGCACGTCCGGTGGCCCCGAACCGCCACCGGACCGAGCACGCACGCCTCCGGCGCGGCCCCATCCGCCCGGCACCCCCGCAGGCCACGACAAGCGCACCCCCACCGAGCCGCGCGCGTCACCGCCGGCACCGCCCCTCACAGAACCGCTGTAACCCTCCTGCCCGAAGTCCTCGAAGGAGACCCCCAAATGATCACCTCCCGATCCGACCTCCCCTCGGCCCCGGGAGCCGCGCGATGAGAGTTCTGCTGATCGGAGCCAACGGCTATCTGGGCCGCTTCGTGGCCGACCGCCTCCTCGCCGACCCCGCGGTCCAACTCACCGCGCTGGGCCGCGGCGACGACGCCGACGTCCGTTTCGACCTCGCGTCCGGCAGCCCTGGCGCCCTCACCCGCTTCCTCGACGCGGTACACCCCGGCGTCGTCATCAACTGCGCCGGCGCCACGAGGGGCGGTGCCCGCGAACTCACCCGCCACAACACCGTCGCCGTGGCCACCGTCTGCGAGGCCCTGCGCCGCAGCGGCTGCGGCGCCCGCCTCGTCCAGATCGGCTGCGGCGCCGAATACGGCCCGAGCCAGCCCGGCTCCTCCACGGCCGAGGACGCCGTCCCCCGCCCCGGCGGCCCGTACGGCGTCAGCAAACTCGCCGCCACCGAACTGGTCCTGGGCTCCGGCCTGGACGCCGTCGTCCTGCGCGTCTTCTCACCCGCGGGCCCCGGCACCCCCGCCGGCTCCCCTCTCGGCCGCCTCGCCGAGGCCATGCGGCGCGCGATGCAGTCGGGCGACGGCGAGCTCAAACTCACCGGCCTCGGCGCCCAACGCGACTTCGTAGACGTCCGCGACGTGGCCCGCGCCGTGCACGCCGCCTCGCTCTCCGCCGCGCAGGGCGTCATCAACATCGGCTCCGGCCGCGCCGTCCGGCTGCGCGACGCCGCCGCGATCCTCGCCCGCGTGGCCGGCTACGGCGGCGCCCTCCACGAACTCGACGGCCCGCCCGGCCCGCTGCGTCCGACCATCGGCCACCCGCGGTCCGACCCGGACCACGCGACCCATGCGGCCCACGCGTCCGCGCACACCGCACACGCCGTCCACTCGACGCACGCGGCCCACGCCGCCCCCGTCGCCTACCCGGACGGCTGCGGCAGCTGGCAGCAGGCCGACGTACGCACCGCACGCGACCGGCTCGGCTGGCGCCCCCGGATCAACCTCGAGGAGTCCCTGGGCGACATCTGGATGGAGGCGGCATGCCGTATCTGACCGGCATGAAACGGGCCACGCCGAGCACCGATCTGCGCACCGGTCTCGGCGTGCCGGGCTATGCCCATCCCCTCCTCGCCCCCACCGAATGGGCCGAACTCGCCCGCCCCGGCACCCCCTTGGACTGGGTCGTCCTCAACGTTGCCGACGGCCCCGGCGCCCGCCCCGACCCGCACTGCCTCGAAGCCGCCGGCCGGCTCCGCAACGCGGGGATCCGTGTCCTGGGCAATCTCGACACCGCCCACCTCGACCGGATCCACCTCGGCACCGCCCACGGCGCCCGCGTCTTCGGCGAAGTGATCTCCAAGGCGCACCGCTACCTGGACTGGTACCGAGTCGACGGCTTCCTCCTGGACCGCTGCCCGACCGACGGCACCGCACTGCCCGAGGTCCTGCGCACCATCACCGCCCTGCGAGGGCTGCGTGACAAGGCCCACATAGTCCTGGGTCACGGCACCCACCCCCACCCCGGCTACGCCGAGTGCGCCGACCAGCTCGTCACCTTCTCCGGCCCGTGGCGGGACTACCGCTGGTCGCAGGTCGCGGAGTGGACGGCGGACTATCCCCCCGACCTTTTCTGCCATTTCGTCCACGGAGTGCCCCTCGGTCACCTCGACGAGGCACTGCGCATCGCGCGCTGGCAGGGCGCCGCGACGATCTGGTTCACCGACCACACGGACCGCGGCGGTCGCACCGATCCCTGGGAGACCATGCCCGGCTACTGGGACGAAATCGTCTCGCGGATCGGAACAGGTGTCTCGGAATGAAAAAGGCCATGGCACTGTTACCAGGAGAACAATCGTAGTGATCGACCGACCAACGGAGTCCCCGTGTCGTTGCCACCCCTGGTCGAGCCGGCCCCCGAGCTCACCGTAGACGAGGTTCGCAGGTACTCCCGCCACCTGATCATCCCCGATGTCGGGATGGACGGGCAGAAGCGGCTGAAGAACGCCAAGGTGCTCTGTGTGGGCGCCGGCGGCCTGGGCTCGCCGGCGCTGATGTACCTGGCCGCCGCGGGCGTCGGCACGCTCGGCATCGTGGAGTTCGACGAGGTCGACGAGTCGAACCTCCAGCGCCAGATCATCCACAGCCAGTCCGACATCGGCCGCTCCAAGGCCGAGTCCGCCCGCGACAGCGTCAAGGGCATCAACCCGTACGTGAACGTGATCCTCCACGAAGAGCGGCTCGAGGCCGACAACGTGATGGACATCTTCAGCCAGTACGACCTGATCGTCGACGGCACGGACAACTTCGCGACCCGCTACCTGGTCAACGACGCCTGCGTGCTGCTGAACAAGCCGTACGTGTGGGGCTCGATCTACCGCTTCGACGGCCAGGCCTCGGTCTTCTGGTCCGAGCACGGCCCCTGCTACCGCTGCCTGTACCCGGAGCCCCCGCCGCCGGGCATGGTCCCCTCCTGCGCCGAGGGCGGCGTGCTGGGCGTGCTGTGCGCGTCCATCGGCTCCATCCAGGTCAACGAGGCCATCAAGCTGCTCGCGGGCATCGGTGAGCCGCTGGTCGGCCGCCTGATGATCTACGACGCCCTGGAGATGCAGTACCGCCAGGTCAAGGTCCGCAAGGACCCGAACTGCGCCGTCTGCGGCGAGAACCCCACCGTCACCGAGCTCATCGACTACGAGGCCTTCTGCGGCGTCGTCTCCGAGGAGGCCCAGGAGGCCGCCGCCGGCTCGACGATCACTCCGAAGCAGCTCAAGGAGTGGATCGACGACGGCGAGAACATCGACATCATCGACGTCCGCGAGATCAACGAGTACGAGATCGTCTCGATCCCCGGCGCCCGACTGATCCCGAAGAACGAGTTCCTCATGGGCACCGCCCTGGAGAGCCTCCCGCAGGACAAGAAGATCGTCTTGCACTGCAAGACGGGTGTCCGCAGTGCGGAAGTTCTCGCGGTCCTGAAGTCCGCGGGCTTCGCCGACGCCGTCCACGTGGGCGGCGGCGTGATCGGTTGGGTCAACCAGATCGAGCCGGACAAGCCGGTCTACTGATCAACCTCTTTGGCGGGCTGCAGCGTTGCGCTGTGGCCCGCCTTTTTGCCGGCCTTCAGCCGTCGATGGCTGTCATGACCTGTCGACGCTGGTCACCCCCGGACGGCCCACAGACGGCCCCGCCAGTACGATCTGTGCCAGGCAGAAGCCCAGGTAGACCGCGTATATGCGGCCTCCCCAGCCGCAGGTTTGGCGCGATCACGCTGAATCCGCGGGGACGCCCCCCGAGCAGAATCCCAGCTCGGCAACAGGCACAGAAAAAGACGATCCCGCCACCCCGCGAAAGGGCGGCACTGTTGCAGGAGCGCGACCAGCTTCAGCACGCGCCGGACGATGCGTGGAAGAAATTCGTCGATCTCTCCCAGAACTCCAACGTGAAGCTGCGGCAGGCCGCCCAGGCCATCACGCAGGGCGCCTCAGGGCAGCAGATCCCCACAGCGCTTCAGGAGCACCTGGCGGCCGCCGTGAAGGCGAGGCGGGCCGGGCATGCGCGTGGAACTTCCGGGTAGCCGGGACGGTGCCTCACGGGGAAGGGCCGACGTACCTGGGGAGGTCGAAGCCCCTTCGCCTCTTCCACCAAACGACCGTCGGCGCTACGGGCAGCGGTGCGTGCGGGCGACCAGTCGCAGGGGTAACAGCAAGGGGGAGCAGCTCATCGTGCTGCGCGGCTGGCGGGCTTGCGCACAAGTGGCCAGCCACATGACGGTTTTCAAGAGCGTCGCGCTGTCACGGCCTCTCCGCATCCCGACCTGCTCGATACATCAACTAGGTCGATTTCCCATTGCGTTGGCCCACACATGGCCCACGGGCCCGCAACTGAGGCTTCCTAGTTGACCGCTCAAGCACGGCGCCATGCTTCGAACAATCGCTTACGGGCCTCTGGCGTCTCGAACTACCTGCGACCGGCCAGTGCGACGCGCCATGACCTCATCGCCTTGCCCCGTAGCCACAGATCGCCCCCGTATCGGCCGCTGACTCCGATGGTGCCGCTGTCCGAGGGCCTTGCCGATGGTCTCGGCCACGGCGGTGCGCTGAGACAACGTCAGCTGCTCCAGCAGGGCGCGAGCCTTCTCACGGTGCCGGCTTGATCAGGTCGAGTGCGTGGTCGGGATGTGACCGGTAGTGATCGATCGCGGTAGGCGTGGTTGCGTCAGCCGACGAGCGCGAGGGCCGCGTAGGGTCACCTCGCGCAGGTGGTGTAGGGCTTTCGCGCCCCAGTGCTCGCGGATGTGTTCGCTGAGCGGGGAGGGGGGCTTGGTGCCTCGTCAGATCAGTGAGGGCGTAGACCCGCTCGGGGGTGTGCCTCGCCGGTGGCCAGGACGCGGCGGCGCACGATCTGCTGGATCGGTTGTGAGCAACGGCTTCGGACACCTTGGTCATCCGAGGCCGCGTCTCGTTTCACCAACGCCGTGAAACCGACAACGCACGCCCGTCATCATGACCGTGACGTCTCGTCACCCGAGAACGTTCGAGCCCTGGGATGGTGAAGGGCTCGGCGGTCGGGGCCTTGACGTGTTTCTGGGGCCAGCCGGGCCAGGCGTCCCGCTCTGCCCGGAGTGGCGTCCTTGCTCGCTCGCGTTGCCTGATCGTTGAGTGACCTCTGGGGAAAACATCTTGGGCCCGGTGGCGCACGCCGAGGGGTGTGGCCACCCTGGAGGAGAGGGGTGGTACGAGAAGGGGCAAGATCATGGCTGCCTGGCCCAGAACCCTGCCTCTATTTGCGTGCGCAGCGACGCTGGGGGCTACCAGCTTCGCAGGGACCATGAATGGGTATCACCGCAGCGTGATCTCCTGGCCGATTGACTGCTCGCGGGCAGCGGCGACGATCAGGGCTGTGGCCGCGGCGTCCTGTACAGCCACGCCGACCGACTTGTAGAGGGTGATCTGGTCCGGCGCGGTGCGTCCCGGTTTGCTGCCGCCGATGAGTTCGCCCAGCTCGGCGTGCACGTGATCGGCTGTGATGAGGCCGTCGCGGATCGGCATGAGCAGGTCGTTGCTGCCCGTCGGGGGCGGGGCAAGCGCGGCCTGTCGCGATTCAACGCATACGAGCGCCTCGGCGACCGTGGCGTCGTCGATCTCGCGACCAACCGGGTTGTACCCCACGGACGTGATGTGCACCCCGGGTGTCAGCCAGGAACGGCGGATCACAGGTTCGACGGCGTGTGTGGTCGCGGCGGCGATGTCCGCGCCATCAAGCGCCTCGGCGTAGTTGGACACAGCCTGGACTTCGGCCTCCACTACGGCTGAGAGTTCCTCGGCCAGAGCAGCAGCTTTCGCCGGATCCCGGCCGGCCACGCGGATCTGCCTGACTGCGCGGACCCGGCAGATCGCGCGGGCGTGGGACCGGGCCTGCACGCCTGTGCCCAGGACTGCCAGCACCGTCGCGTCCGCGCGGGCCAGCAGTCGCACCGACAGCGCGGAGCAGGCGCCGGTCCGCGCTGCGGTGATGGCGGTACCGTCCAGCAGCGCAGCGGGCTCGCCAGTATCGGGATCGAACGCCACGATCAGCGCCTGATGGGTAGGCAGCCGTGCCCCGTCGTTGTGGGGGAAGAGTGACACCAGCTTGGTCATGAGCACCCCGGCCGACGGCAAAAAGCCCGGCATGGCCGCCAGGAACCCGTCGCGTTCGGGCACCAGAGCGGCGACGCGGTCGGGTACCGAGGCACGGCCCGCACTGAGGTCTGCCATCGCCGGGGCCAGGGCATCGATCAGCGAGTCCACATCGAGCAGGGCCTCGACGTGCGAACGCCCCAGAACAAGCATGCCCACCAACCTCCTGATGCCGGTCATCCGGCCAGCGACCGCACATCCAAAGCGTCGACCGCCGACCCCCGTTGCTCAAGCTGCGACACGCTGTCCTTCGTGAGCGCGTTCATGTGTACGCGCCTGAGCACAGCAGCATGTACGCCGACAACTACCGACGCACACTCGAACAACGACCGCCCTGGCTTGACGAGTTACGTGCCTGAGGTGTCTATGCGGTCACCGCACTAGCCATGGTGGAGGTCGAGGCCGCTGATGAAGAGACCGCGGTCGCGCTCCAGGAGAGGAGTTGCTCACCGGGCGGTGAGTGCGTTGAGAGACGGCCCCGCTGATCACACGATCAAGCGCGATTGCGAGAGCGACGGCCCTGCCGCACCAAACGACTTGTGCCCCGTGCCCAAGGGCTGGCCGACCACCGGCATAGTGCTCTCGAACCGCCTCAAGCGGCTTCAGCCGACCCAGGCGGTCCGTGGCGTCGTCATCGACACCGGCCGCACCCGAGAGGGCCGCTACGTCGTCATGACGCGACAAGCGGCCCCATCTGCGCACGAACAGCAGCGCTTCCCTGGTTCCTGAGTGGACAAGCAAGAGGAGCGCCCCGCCGCATGGGTGCTTCTCTTGTTGTTCGGCGGCGGCGCCCTGCGCTGGACGTGCCTCGCAGGGGCTCCTTCTTCACGAGCGGACCGCCTCGCCCGCAAGGCGAGCACCGCTCCAGCGGCGGGGGCTTCGCGCACCATGGGTGCTCGGAGCCCCCGCCGTCGTCATGAACAGACCTTGCCGTCCTTCGGTACCGTCCCCTTGAGCAGATACGCGTTCACCGTGGAGTCGACGCAGCCGCTGCCCTTGCCGTACGCGGAGTGGCCCTCGCCCTTCCAGGTGAGCATCACACCGACGCCCTTGCCGAGTTCGTCGGCCATCCTGCGGGTGCCCTCGTAGGGCGTCGCCGGGTCGCCCGTGTTGCCGACCAGCAGGATCGGCGCCGCACCCGGTGCGCTGACCTCCGGGGTGTCGTACTGGCCGGCCACCGGCCAGTCGTGGCACCAGCCGCCCGTGTCCCAGCCGAGCATGGGACCGAACACCGGCGAGACCTTCTCGAACCGCGGCAGCAGCTTCTTCGTTTCCTCGACCGTCGGCCGCTGCTTGTCGTCCAGGCACGATATGACCCGTTGCGAGTGGGTCCCCGTGCCGTAGCGGCCCGACGCGTCGCGGTCGTTGTAGTCGTCGCCGAGCGCCAGCAGTTCCGAGCCGTCGCCCCGTTCGGCCGCCTCCAGGGCGCTGGTCAGGGTCGGCCAGCTCGCCTCGCTGTACAGCGGCCTGATGATGCCGGTGAGCGCGAGCGACTCCGTGAGCTTGCGGTCGGAGGACGTCGGCATCGGGTTCGCGTCGATCCGCTTCAGCAGGTCCACGATCTTCTGGGTGCCGGCTTCCGCGCCCTGGCCGGTGGACTTCAGGTAGTTGTTCAGCGCGCGCTGGAAGCCCCTGGCCTGGTTCTCGGTGTGCCCCTCGGAGTCGGCGCTCGGGTCGACGACCGCGTCCAGGATCATCCGTCCGACGGTGCCGGGGAACAAGTGGGCGTAGACGCCGCCCAGTTCGGTGCCGTAGGAGATACCGAAGTAGTGCATCTTCCTGTCGCCGAGGACCTGGCGGATCAGGTCCATGTCGCGGGCGGTGTCTGTGGTCGACACATGTGCCATCAGCTGCCCCTCGGCCTTCCGGCAGCCCTTGCCGAACGCGACGGCGTCCTGGAAGTACGCCGTCTCCTCGGCCGGGGTGTCCGGTGTGATGTCCACCGACTCGGAGGCCTGGATCTCCTTGTCGCTACGGCAGCGCACGCCCTCGCTGGCGCCGACCCCGCGCGGGTCGAAGCTCACCAGGTCGTAGCGCTTGCCCAGTTCGGAGGCGCTGTCGGCGTACCACGGCATCGTGGAAACCCCCGAGCTGCCGGGGCCGCCGAAGTTGAACAGGAGCGAGCCGATGCGGTTGTTGCCCGTGGCCTTGGTTCGGATCAGGGCGACGTCGATCGTCCTGCCTTCAGGCTTCGCCCAGTCCAGCGGTGTCCTCAGCGTCGCGCACTGCCACTCGTCGCCGGGCGCGGGGGAGTCCCCGGTCGCCTTGCAGCCGCCCCAGTCGAGCTTCTGCGAGGTCAGTGAGGAGGGCAACGCGGTTGCGGACGAGCCGGTGGAGGGCGCCGATGAATCCGCGTCGCTCGTTCTGTCACCGGTCTGCGCGCCGTCGGACGAGCTGCCGCTGCACCCCGTCGCCAAGAGCGCGGAGGCGGCAGCCACGGCCGCCCACCGTACGAAACGCGTCATGTCGCTTCCCCCCTCGCAGGCCGTCCGCGCTGTGCCGCGGATGGCGGTCAGGCCATAGTAGGCGGATCACGAACTGGCCGTCGCAGCCTGTGGATAACTCTCTGACCTGCGGATTCGTGAGGATTGTGGCTCGCCGTCGGACGGGTTGAAGCTCGCGGTCGTGCGGATCGGGCCTCGCTGTCGTACGGGTTGGCGCTCGCTGTCGTACGGGTTGGGCCGGTCTCAGGAGCACACCGTGCCGGCCTTCGGGACCCTCCCGTCCAGCAGATAGCCGTTCACCGCGTCCTGCACGCACTTGTTCTTGCTGTCGTAGGCGCCGTGCCCCTGCCCCTTGTACGTCAGCTCGACACCGACGCCCTTGCCGAGCGCCTGCGCCATCTTCTGCGCGCCCTCGTACGGCGTCGCCGGGTCGCCCGTGTTGCCCACGACGAGGATCGGCGCCGAACCGGGCGCGCTGACGTCGGGATGCTCGGCGGCCCCTTCCACCGCCCAGTCGGTGCAGCTGAGCATGGACCAGGCGAGGGGCTCACCGAACAGGGGCGAGGCGGACCGGAACGCGGGCAGCTTCCCCTCCACGTACTCGGGCGTGTACCGCGGTTTGTCGTCGGCGCAGTTGATCGAGATGTTGGCGGCGGTGATGTTGCTGTACTCGCCGTTGTCGCTGCGCCCGTTCAGCGAGTCGGACAGCAGCATCAGGGTCATGCCGTTGCCGTCGTACGCCTCTTCGAGACCCTGGGTGAGATAGGGCCAGAAGTCCTTCGAGTACAGCGCCTGGAGGATGCCGTTGGTCGCGGCCGACTCGGTCAGCCGGCGCGGGAAGATCCCCTCGATCGGCTTCCTGTCGAGGTCCTTCAACAGCTTCGCGATGCGGTCCTTCACGTCCTGGGCGGTGTCCCCGATCGGGCAGTCCTCGACCTGGGAGGTGCAGTCCGCGGCGAAGTTGTCGAGCGCGAGCTGGAAGCCCTCGGCCTGCCCGAGCGTCCCCTGCTCGGCGTTCTGCGTCGGGTCGACCACCGCGTCGAAGACCGCGCGGCCCACCTTCTTGGGGAACAGATGGGCGTAGACGCCGCCGAGTTCGGTGCCGTAGGAGATGCCGAAGTAGTGCAGTTTGTCGTCGCCGAGTACCTGGCGCATCAGGTCCATGTCGCGTGCCGCCTCGGTGGTGGCCACGTGCGGCAGCATCTCCCCGGAGTTCTTCTCGCAGGCCGCGTTGAACCTCTTGGTGCTGTCCACGAGTTCGGTCTTCTCGGCCGTGTCGTCCGGTGTGGTGTCCTGCTGGAAGTAGGCGTCGAGCTGCTGGTCGTCCTCGCACAGCACCGGCGCGCTGCGGCCGACCCCGCGTGGGTCGAAGCTCACCAGGTCGTAGCGGGTGCGCAGCTTCTCGTACAGGTCGCCGAAGGCGGGCAGCGTGCTCACTCCGGAGCCGCCGGGCCCGCCGAAGTTGAAGATCAGCGAGCCGATGCGCCGGTTCTCGGCGCCGCTGGACTTCACCCGGATCAGATCGATGCCGATCGTGTCGCCCTCGGGGTCGTCCCAGTCACGGGGCGCCTTCATCGTGGCGCACTCCCAGGTGCCGTCGGCCGGCAGCGGGGACGGACTGCCTCCGCCGCCCTGCGCCTGGTCGGGGGCCGGGCAGGCCTTCCAGTCCAGCTCCTGAGCCGTCAGGTCCACGTCGTTCCCGGAGTCGTCGTCGCTGCAACCGGCCAGCAGGGAGGAGAGCAGCAGAGCGGTGGCGGTCAGGGCAGCGGCGCGCATCCGGGGAGGCTTCGGCATGGTCCCATCCTGAGGTCGTACGCGGTGGGGCGCTCGGGGCACGGGCCGTACGAGGTACGGCGGCGCCTCACCTTCCGGGCCCTTACAACGTACGGCGACCGGGTCCTCGTACGGCAAGCCCCCAGGGCATCTCCCGCCGCCGTGCCCGGCCTGCGCGGACTCGTCCGCGCCCCTCTCGCGCTACAGCGCGCCCTTACGGCTCAGGTGGTTGAAGGCCAGCCAGCCCGGCAGGACCGGCAGCCACAGGGTCAGCAGACGGAACAGCAGCACCGCGGGCGCGGCGACCTCGCTGGGCAGGCCCACAGCGATCAGACCGACGGTCAGGGTCGCCTCCACCGCGCCCACACCGCCCGGGGTCGGGGCGGCGGAGCCGAGCGCGTTGCCCGCGAGGAAGACGACCGCGACGCTGGCGATGCTGAGCGAGGTTCCCTCGCTGCCGAACGCCCGGATCGAAGCGTCCAGGCACATCACGAAGCAGGCCGTCAGCAGCAGCATGCCGCCGATGCCGGTGACCAGCTTCTGCGGCCGCTGGAGCACGTCGAGCATGCGCGGCACGACACCCGCGAAGAGCGACCTCACGCGCGTGACGACGAACTTCCGCAGGAACGGCACCGAGGTCACCACGAGCACCAGCACCGCCACCGTCAGCAGACCGGCGATGACGGTCCGGGACGGTGACAGCGACGGCGTCTTCTCGGTACCGGTCAGATAGCCGAAGGACAGCAGCATCAGGATGTGGCAGCCGAGCCCGAACAGCTGCGAGGCGCCGACACTCGCCACCGCGAGCCCCGGCCGCACTCCCGCGCGCTGGAGGAAGCGTGTGTTCAGGGCGACGCCGCCGACCGCGGCCGGCGCGACGATCTTCACGAACGACCCGGCGACCTGCGCCGCAACGGTCCGCCGGAACGGCACCCGCTCGGGCACGAACCCCAGCAGCGCCATGGCCGCCGCGAAGTAGCTGGCCGCCGAGAACAGCACCGCCGCGGCCACCCAGCCCCACTGGGCGTTGGCGACGAGCGGGCCGAACTCGATGTGCGTGAGCTGCGTCAGCAGGAAGTACGCGCCGATGGCACCGGCGATGACGCTGATCAGTGTGCGCGGACGCACCCGCTCCAGGCGGGCCGGCTCGACCGGAGCCTGCGGCCTGATGCGCAGCACCTCGTGCCGGATCTGCGTGAGGAGATCCTCCTCGCGCGCCTCCTCCACGGCGTCGTCGATGGCCCGCTTCTCGGCCCGCGCCTCCGCCCGCACGGTCTTCTTGTCCGGCTTGTCGAGCTTCGCGTCCGGCTTGTCGAGTACGACCTCGCTGTCGCCCGCGGCCTCCTCGTTACGGGCCAGCTTGGCCTGTCGGGATGCCTCCAGCACCGCCTCGCGCTCACGCTGCGCCCGCTCACGGGCGAGCCGGCGCAGCGTCGCGCGCGTGGAGCGGCTCAGCGCGATGGGCTGGAGCATCGGCAGACAGTCGGCGACGGCGTCGGGGCCGAGCACGCTCACCGCCGAGGACACCGCGCGCTCGGCGCCGACGCGCAGGCCGAGCGTGACCAGCAGCTGGGAGATGTCCATCCGCAGCAGCAGAGTGTTCGTCGCGATCTCACCGATCCGCAGATCTGTGATGATCACTTTGCCGGAACGATCCACCAGAATCGCGTCGCCGACGAGCCTGCGATGCGCGATCCGCCGTGACTGCAACGCCTTGACCTGGCGCCAGGTGCCCTGCAGCAGGTCGTCGGTGATCTCTTCGTCCGACAGCGAGTCCAGGGTGTGCCCGCCGGTGTGCTCGTAGACCAGCATCACGGCGTCCGGGCCGAGCTCGGAGGTGGCGATCAGCTTGGGGGCGTTCGCACCGGCCGCGATGGCCGCGTAGGCGAGCAGGGCCTCCTGCTCCAGGGCCTGGCGCAGCGACTGGAGGCTGCTGCGGGTGGCGAAGCCGCGCAGCGTCAGATTGCGCCACGCGCGATAGAAGAAGCCCTGGGCCTGCTGCTCCCGGTCGACGACCGTCACGTCCAGCGGCGGGCCGTCCTCCAGGGTGACGAAGTAGCGCCGGCCGCGGTCGGTGGTCTCCTGGGTCTCGGAGAGCTCCTCGCGGGCCGCGCTCACCGGACGGAAGCCGACGTGCCTGAGGCCCGCCATGAGCGTCCGGCCGGTGGGGCGGACGTTGGGGGAGCCGACCGCGTACAGCGTGCCGTAGGCGACGGTCCAGCCGATCAGCAGCGTCAGGAGGATCGAGAACGGCGTGGTGTAGCCGGTGACCAGCATGGAGAAGGCGTACAGGACCAGGACGGCCCACAGCACCGCACGCCAGCGGGGTCTGCGGGACATGCCCACGGCCGTCATGTACGCGATGACCGGGGCGAGATAACCGTGCACCGGGTCGGTGAGGGAGCCGACGTCGCCGGGCGAGGGCTGGGTGAGGGCGTCCCGGATGGAGTCCGGGGCGGCCCGCGCGACCCACAGGTCCGTGGCGAGTGTCACTCCGTGGGCGAGGACCGCGGCAAGGACGCCGTCGGCGATGCGCAGCCCGTCCCGCTTGATCAGCCGCTCGATCGCGAAGGCGACCGGCACCAGCAGGATCGCGATGCTGGAGACCAGCCCGGCCATCTTGCTGAAGACGTCGGGCGCCTGTCCGGTGCCCTTGTTGATGTCCTGCTCGAGTCCCGAGGTCGTGCCATGTGCGAACGCCGCGATCGCGAGGAGCAACGCGATGCCGAGCAGGCCCACCAGGAGCCGCATCAGGTCCGAGGGACGGTGCACGCGCGCGGGGAGAAGCGGTTCGTCGCCCTCGACCTCGTCGGCGTGCACCTCGTCGAGTTCCAGGTCGTCGGCGGCCTTCCCTTCGACGGCCTTGCGGCCGGCGTCGCCTGGGTCGGTGCCCTTGCCTGTCTCGCGCTTCTTGTCTTCGTCGCTGCCGGCGGCGTCCTTCTTGCCGGCGTTCGCGGTGTCGGGGCGCGACGAAGCGTCAGAGGTGCTCTCCGCGTCCTCCGGGTGCACACCCTGCTGCTTCATCGTCTCTTCTTGATCTCGTATCACCAGTCACCGCCCGCACGATGGTGGCATGCTCCACCGACACACGGGGGCATCAGGGTGCAAATGCGGGGGCGCACAGTCTGCCCGAAGCGCCGCCGCAGGGCGAGGGATACGCACAGTGGCGAGCGAGTCACATTGTCGGTGCCGTGCGGCAGGATGGGGCGGATGAGCGAGGAGAGCCTTCCGGACGACGCCCGCCCGGCCCAAGACGACGCCCGTCCGGAGTACACCGATGCCGGCCCGGAGCACGCCGGTGAGCTGCCGGAGTACGCCGAGCGGGTCCTCGAGGTCAGCGAGCTGATCCCGCCGGGGCGAGTCATGACGTACGGAGACGTCGCCGAATGGCTGGAAGAGGGCGGTCCCCGGCAGGTCGGCCGGGTGATGGCCCTCTATGGGGGAGCGGTGCCCTGGTGGCGCGTGGTCCGCTCGGACGGTGTCCTGCTGCCCGGCCACGAGCTCAGAGCCCTGGAGCAGTACCGCGCGGAGGGCACTCCCCTCAAGGAGGCGAGCAGGGCCGCCGAGGGCCACGTGCCGCGCCTGGACATGAAGCGGGCGCGGTGGGACGGCGGCGAACGCGCACAGGGTCACACCTGACAGCTTCCGACATCGCGGCGCCCGCCGTGTGAGCCGTGATCCGTAAGGGGGAAACAGGGCACGTCCGTGACATGACGTACGTTCGTGAGGCGAGGGACACACGTGACACGAGTGGCCTGAGGGATGAATCGGAAGCCCTGCTTCCGCACCATCCCGCGGCGTAGCGTCGGCTGCGCGTGTCCCCCTCACCCCGCAGTCACCGCCCTGCACACGCGCGGGGCGGCCCACCCGGCACCCGACCACCAGCCCCCGACGACGGCGCTTCGCGCCGGCAGTGACAACCTGCACTCCCACCAGGACCGGCGAACCACGTGAGCTCCTCTTTCTCCACCAGGCGCCTGTCGCACCCCCAGGTGCGACAGGGGACCCGCGGCGCTTACCGGCTGGTACGTACCCCTGCGGTCCGCGTGGCTCCCCCTCGTCTTGACGCCGCACAGCGCGCCGTGGTTGACCACGACATCGGCCCGATGCTCGTCCTCGCAGGTCCGGGCACCGGCAAGACCACCACGCTCGTCGAGTCGGTGGCGGCGCGCATCGCCCGTGGCGGGGACCCCGAGCGCATCCTGGTGTTGACGTTCAGCCGCAAGGCCGCCGTCGAACTGCGGGACCGTATGGCGCTGCGCATAGGGGCGGCACGGGCGCCGCAGGCGACCACCTTCCACTCGTTCTGCTACGCCCTCGTCCGCGCCCACCAGGACAGCGACCTGTTCACGGAACCGCTGCGGCTGCTGTCCGGCCCCGAGCAGGACGTGACCGTACGAGGGCTGCTCGCGGGCCAGCCCGACCTGGAGCGGCTCGGACTCGCCCATGTGCGCTGGCCGGACGACCTGCGCGCCTGCCTGACCACCCGTGGCTTCGCCGACGAGGTCCGCGCGGTCCTCGCCCGCAGCCGCGAGCTGGGCCTCGCGCCCGACGCCCTGGACGCCTTCGCCCGCCGCATCGGCCGCCCCGACTGGCGCGCCGCGGCAGCCTTCCTCGCCGAGTACCTGGACGTGCTCGACATGCAGGGCGTGCTCGACTACGCCGAACTGGTCCACCGCGCGGTGCTCCTCGCCCGCCGCCCCGAGACCGCGGCACGACTGTCCGCGCAGTACGACGCCGTGTACGTCGACGAGTACCAGGACACCGATCCGGCGCAGGTACGGCTGCTGCACGCGCTCGCCGGCGACGGCCGCAGCCTGGTCGCGTTCGGCGACCCCGACCAGTCGATCTACACGTTCCGGGGGGCCGACGTGAACGGCATCCTGGACTTCCCGCACGCCTTCCCGCACGCGGACGGCCACCCCGCGCCCGTCGAGGTCCTGCGCACCTCCCGCCGCTCCGGCGCCGGCCTGCTGGCCGCGACCCGGCTGCTGACCCAGCGCATGCCCCTGACCCGCCTCCCGGCGGAGAAGGTACGCGCCCACCGCGAACTCACCCCGGTCCGCGAGGGCGGCCGCGTCGAGGTCTTCACCTACCCGACGCCCGGCACCGAGCTGGACAACATCGCCGACATTCTGCGCCGCGCCCACCTTGAGGACGGCGTGCCCTGGGGCGAGATGGCAGTACTGGTGCGCGCGGGGTCGCGCACCATCCCGACGGTGCGCCGGGCGCTCACGGCCGCGGGGGTGCCCCTGGACATCGACGGCGACGACCTGCCGTTGCGGCACGAGCCCGCGGTGGCACCGCTGTTGACGGCGTTGCGGGCGGTGGCCAGGGCGGAGGCGGCCCCGCGTGGCGGCGGCGGCGACGATGCTGATGCCGCGACGGATGCAGCCTCCGACGGTGAGGGGGACGCCGGCTCTGTGGCGTCGGCCGGCGATGCGGCGGACGCGGGCGGCTCCGCGGCACAGGCTCCCGAAGAGGTGACGGAAGCGGGCGGCTCCGCGGCACAGGCTCCCGAAGAGGTGACGGAAGCGGGCGGCTCCGCTGCACACGCCCCCGAAGAGCCCGCCCCGGACGCCTGCTGGCTCGACACCGAGACCGCCCTCACCCTGCTCGCCTCCCCGCTCGCCGGGATGGACGCCGCCGACCTCCGCCGGCTCGGCCGTGCTCTGCGCGAGGAGGAGCGGGCCGCGGGCAACGCCCTGCCGCCGCCCTCGGACGACCTGCTCGCGCGGGCGCTGGCCGAGCCGGAGCGGCTGGCGGTGCACGACCCCACGTACGCGCGTGGCGCCCAGCGGCTCGGCGCACTGCTCCGCAGGGCCCGTGAACGCCTCGCGGGCGGCGGTACGGCCGAGGAGGCGCTGTGGGACCTGTGGGAGGGCGCGCCGTGGCCCGCGCGCCTGGAGCGCACCGCCCGACGCGGCGGCGCCGCCGGTCGCAACGCCGACCGTGACCTGGACGCCATGTGCGCACTGTTCGCGACAGCCGCCCGCGCGGAGGAGCGCACCGGCGGTCGCGGTGCGCTGAACTTCCTGGAGGAGATCGACGCCGAGGACATCGCCGCCGACACCCTCACGCGGCGTGCCGTACGCCCCGACGCCGTACGCCTGATGACCGCGCACCGCTCCAAGGGCCTCGAATGGCGCCTGGTCGTCGTCGCGGGCGTCCAGGAGGGCCTGTGGCCGGACCTGCGCCGCCGCGGCTCCCTCCTGGAGGCCGACCGCATCGGCCGCGACGGACTCGCCGAGCCGCTCACCCCGGGGGCGCTGCTCGCGGAGGAGCGCCGTCTGTTCTACGTCGCCGCCACACGCGCGCGTGAGCGCCTGGTCGTCACAGCGGTGAAGGGCGCGGCCGACGACGGCGACCAGCCCTCCCGCTTCCTGACCGAACTCGGCGTGGAACCGAGGGACGTCACGGGCCGCCCCCGCCGCCCACTGTCCGTCGCCGCGCTCGTCGCGGAACTGAGGGCGACGACGGTCGACCCGCGCGCCTCCGACGCCCTCAGGGAGGCCGCCGCGCGCCGGCTGGCCAGGCTGGCGGCGCTCGCCGACGAGGACGGCCGCCCGCTGGTCCCCGCCGCCCACCCGTACCGCTGGTGGGGCATGTTCGAGCCGACCGAGTCCAAGGTGCCGCTGCGCAACCGGGACCAGCCCGTCGTGCTCTCGGGCAGTGCCCTCGACCAGCTCGCCAACACCTGCGCCCTCCAGTGGTTCCTGGGTCGCGAGGTGAAGGCCGACGCGCCCGCCACCGTCGCCCAGGGCTTCGGCAACGTCGTGCACGTCCTCGCCGACGAGGTCGCCTCCGGCCACACCCCGGCCGACCTCGACGTCCTCATGGAGCGCCTCGACTCCGTGTGGAACGCGCTGGCCTTCGACGCGCCGTGGAAGTCGGCTCAGGAGAAGGGCAACGCGCGCGTGGCGCTCGAACGCTTCCTGCAGTGGCACGTGATGGACCGCGCGGGCCGTACCCCGGTGGCGAGCGAGCACGACTTCGACGTGACCCTGGAGGCAGGGGACTTCGAGGTGCGCATCCGCGGCCAGATGGACCGCGTCGAGGCCGACGGCGACGGACGCGCCTACGTGGTCGACTTCAAGACCGGCAAGCAGGCCCCCAGCGCGGCCGAGGTGGCCCGGCACCCGCAGCTCGCCGTCTACCAGCTCGCCGTCCGCGAGGGCGCCGTCGACGACGCCTTCGACGGCGCGCGCCCCGAGCCGGGCGGCGCCGAACTCGTCCAGCTGCGTCAGGGCGCCGCCAAGCGCGACGGCGGCGAGACCCTGCCCAAGGTGCAGGGACAACAGCCCCTGGACGGCCCCGAGGGGGAGTGGGTCGGCGACCTGCTCGCCACCGCGGCGGGCAAGGTCCTCGACGAACGGTTCGCACCCAGTACGGGACAACACTGTGCACACTGCGCGTTCCGGGCGTCGTGCAGTGCGCGGCCCGAAGGGCGGCACGTGGTGGAGTGACGCATCGTCAGCATCCGGAGTGATCGATCACACCACCCGTGCTGACCTGTGCTTCTTCCGGCCCGGAGGCCGGACCGGCACCGAGTGTCAGTGCCCGCCGCTAGCCTTCCTGGAGTGTCCGCCCGTATCACCGATCCCGATCAGCTCAAGGAGCTCCTCGGCATCCCGTTCACCCCGGAGCAGACGGCCTGCATCACCGCGCCGCCCGCCCCGCAGGTGATCGTGGCCGGAGCCGGGTCGGGCAAGACGACGGTGATGGCGGCCCGCGTGGTGTGGCTGGTAGGCACCGGCCAGGTCGCCCCCGAGCAGGTCCTCGGCCTGACCTTCACCAACAAGGCCGCCGGTGAACTCGCCGAGCGCGTCCGCAAGGCACTCGTCAAGGCAGGCGTCACCGACCCGGACGTCATCGACCCCGACAACCCGCCAGGCGAGCCGGTGATCTCCACCTACCACGCCTTCGCCGGCCGCCTGCTGACCGATCACGGCCTGCGCATCGGACTCGAACCGACCTCCCGGCTGCTCGCCGACGCCACCCGCTACCAGCTCGCCGCGCGCGTGCTGCGCGAGGCCCCGGGCCCCTACCCGGCCCTCACCCGCTCCTTCGCCGACCTCGTCAGCGACCTCCTCAACCTCGACGCCGAACTCGCCGAGCACCTCGTACGGCCCGAGAAGCTGCGCGCGCACGACGCCGAGCTGCTGCTCACCCTCCAGTCCGCCAAGCTCACCAACGCCGACCTGCGCAAGGTCCCCGAAGCCGCCGCCGCACGCCGTGAACTCGCCGACCTCGTGGTCCGCTACCGCGCCGCCAAACGCGAACGCGATCTGCTCGACTTCGGCGACCAGATCGCCCTGTCGGCACAGCTCTCCGCCATCCCCGAAGTGGGCCGAGTCCTGCGCGACGAGTTCCGCGTGGTCCTCCTGGACGAGTACCAGGACACCTCCGTCGCCCAACGCGTACTCCTGGCGGGCCTGTTCGGCGACGGCACCGGCCACCCCGTGACGGCCGTCGGCGACCCCTGCCAGGCGATCTACGGCTGGCGCGGCGCCTCCGTCGCCAACCTCGACGACTTCCCCGAGCACTTCGCCCACGCCGACGGCCACCCCGCCACCCGCCAGGCCCTCAGCGAGAACCGCCGCAGCGGCGGACGCCTCCTCGACCTCGCCAACGGCCTCGCGGAGCCCCTGCGCGCCATGCACGCGGGCGTGGAGGCCCTGCGCCCGGCACCCGGCGCCGAACGCGACGGCATCGTCCGCTGCGCTCTCCTGCCCACCCACGCCGAGGAGATCGACTGGATCGCCGACTCCGTCGCCCACCTCGTCAACACGGGCAAGGCACCCGGCGAGATCGCCGTCCTGTGCCGTACGGCGACCGACTTCGCCGAGATCCAGGGCGCGCTCGTCGCCCGCGACGTCCCCGTCGAGGTGGTCGGCCTGTCCGGGCTGCTCCACCTGCCCGAGATCGCCGACCTGGTCGCCGTCTGCGAGGTCCTCCAGGACCCGGGCGCCAACGCCTCCCTGGTCCGCCTGCTGAGCGGCCCCCGCTGGCGCATCGGCCCCCGAGACCTCGCTCTGCTGGGCCGCCGGGCGCGCACGCTGGTGTCGCACGCGCGCGTGGACGGCGACGACGACCCCGACCGGCGGCTCGCCGAGGCCGTCGAGGGGGTCGACCCCGCCGAGGTCATCTCGCTCGCGGACGCCCTCGACACGTTCCTGGAGACGCCGCTGGACGGCGACGGGGACGACGACGGTCTGCCCTTCTCGCCGGACGCGCGCGTGCGGTTCGCCCGACTCGCCACCGAACTGCGCGACCTGCGCCGCTCCCTGTCCGACCCGCTCATGGACGTCCTGCACCGAGTCCTCGCCGTCACCGGCCTGGAGGTCGAGCTGTCGGCCTCCCCGCACGCGCTGGCCGCCCGCCGCCGCGAGACCCTGTCCAACTTCCTCGACATCGCCGCCTCCTTCGCGGCCGGTGACAACGAGGCGAGCCTGCTCGCCTTCCTCGGCTTCCTGCGCACCGCCGCCCAGTACGAGAAGGGCCTCGACAACGCCCTCCCCGGCGGCGAGAACACCGTCAAGGTGCTCACCGCGCACAAGTCCAAGGGCCTGGAATGGGACGTCGTCGCCGTCCCCGGCCTGGTCACCGGCACCTTCCCCAGCACCCAGGGCCGCGAGAAGTGGACCGCGCAGGCCAAGGTGCTCCCGCACGAACTGCGCGGCGACACCGACACCCTCCCCGACGTCGCCTCCTGGGACTCCCGTGGCCTGAAGGCCTTCCAGGAGGCCATGAAGGACCACCAGCACACCGAGGAACTCCGCCTCGGCTACGTCACCTTCACCCGCCCCCGCTCCCTGCTCCTCGGCTCCGGCCACTGGTGGGGCCCCACCCAGAAGAAACCCCGCGGCCCCTCCGACTTCCTGCAAGCCCTGTACGACCACTGCGTCGCCGGCCACGGCGAGATCGAGGCGTGGGCGGACGAACCCGCCGAGGACGAGGAGAACCCGGCCCTGCACAGGGAGAGCGCCGACCAGCTGTGGCCCCTGCCCCTCGACACGGCAGCCCTGACCCGCCGCCGCGCGGCCGCCGAGACGGTCCTGGCCCACCTGGAGACCCTGGCTTCCCACGAGGACGGCCACCCCGCCGCGACCCACGATCCCGACGCCTACGACGACCCGGACTGGCCCCCGCCACCGGACGACGACGAGGCGTTCGCCGACGATCCGCACGACGAGGAGCCCGAGGACCCCGACGACTGGGACTCCTGGACCACCGACCGCCCCACCCCGGCCATCCCGCACCAGGCGCCACCCCCGGAGCCCGCCGGCCGCCCCCACCCCGCACAGCCGGCCCCCATCACCCCCGAGGAGGCCCGCACCCTCGCCTCCTGGGACCGCGACCTCGACGCCCTCACCGGCGAGCTCCTGCGCGCCCGCACGAGCGTCACGGACGTACCCCTGCCCGCGTCACTGACCGCGTCCCAGCTGCTGCGCCTGGCCGCCGACCCGGACGGGTTCGCACAGGAACTCGCGCGCCCCATGCCGCGCCCCCCACAACCCGCCGCACGTCGGGGCACCCGATTCCACGCCTGGGTCGAAGCCCGCTTCGAGGAACTGACGCTGCCCATGCTGGAGCCGGACGACCTCCCCGGCACCGAGGCCGAGATCGCCGACGAGCGTGACCTGGAAGCTCTCAAGGACGCCTTCGAACGCACCGAGTACGCCCACCGCACGCCCCACCGCGTCGAGGCCCCCTTCCAGCTCGCGATCGCCGGCCGCGTCGTACGGGGCCGCATCGACGCCGTCTACCGGACCGGCGACGGCGAGGGGGCGACGTACGAGATCGTCGACTGGAAGACCAACCGCACCCGCACCGCCGACCCGCTCCAGCTCGCCCTGTACCGGCTCGCCTGGGCCGAGCAGCAGGGCGTACCCCTGGAGTCCGTCGACGCCGCGTTCCTGTACGTCCGCACCGGCGAGGTCGTACGCCCGGACGACCTCCCGGGCCGTGAGGCCCTGGAGCGACTGCTCGGCGAAGAGCCCGTCGCCGAGGTGAACTGTGAGGAACCGCCCAACCAGGATGTCGGTGCGGGCCGATAGGCTCGTGACCATGAGCCAGACCCCGGACAGCGCCGTCCGCACGTACATCGAGCAGCACCGTGCCGCCTTCCTCGACGACCTCGCCGAATGGCTGCGCATCCCCTCCGTGTCGGCCCAGCCCGACCACGCGCCCGACGTACGCCGCAGCGCCGACTGGCTCGCCGCCAAGCTCAAGGAGACCGGCTTCCCGACCACCGAGGTCTGGCCCACGCCGGGCGCCCCGGCCGTCTTCGCCGAGTGGCCCTCGGACGACCCCGAAGCGCCCACGGTCCTGGTCTACGGCCACCACGACGTGCAGCCCGCCGCCCGCGAGGACGGCTGGGACAGCGAGCCCTTCGAGCCCGTCGTCCGCGAAGGGCGCCTCTACGCGCGCGGGGCAGCCGACGACAAGGGCCAGGTGTTCTTCCACACACTCGGCGTCCGCACCCACCTCGCCACCACCGGCCGCACCACCCCCGCCGTCAACCTCAAGCTGCTCGTCGAGGGTGAGGAGGAGTCCGGCTCCCCGCACTTCCGAGCCCTCGTCGAGGAGCACGCAGAGCGGCTCGCGGCCGACGCCGTGATCGTGTCCGACACCGGCATGTGGGCCGAGGACACCCCCACCGTGTGCACCGGCATGCGCGGCCTCGCCGAGTGCGAGATCCGGCTCCACGGCCCCGACCAGGACATCCACTCCGGCTCCTTCGGCGGCGCCGTCCCCAACCCGGCGACCGCCGCCGCCCGCCTGGTCGCCGCCCTGCACGACGAGCACGCACGCGTGGCGATCCCCGGCTTCTACGACGGCGTCGTCGAGCTGACCGACCGCGAGCGCGAACTCTTCGCCGAGCTGCCCTTCGACGAGGCGCGCTGGCTGCGCACCGCCAAGTCCCACGCCACCCACGGCGAGGCCGGCCTCACGACCCTGGAGCGCATCTGGGCCCGCCCGACCGCCGAGGTCAACGGCATCGGCGGCGGCTACCAGGGCCCCGGCAGCAAGACGATCATCCCCTCCTCAGCGATGGTGAAGCTCTCCTTCCGGCTCGTCGCCGGACAGGACCCCGAACACATCGAGAAGGCCGTCCGCGCCTGGGCCACCGACCAGGTGCCCGCGGGCATCCGCAGCGAGATCGCCTTCACCGGCGCCACGCGCCCGTGCCTGACGCCCCTGGACCACCCGGCCCTCCAGTCCGTCGTACGCGCCATGGGCCGCGCCTTCGAAGGCCCCGTCCGCTTCACCCGCGAAGGCGGCTCCGGACCGGCCGCCGACCTCCAGGACGTCCTCGCCGCACCCGTGCTCTTCCTCGGCATCTCCGTCCCCTCCGACGGCTGGCACGCCCCGAACGAGAAGGTCGAGCTGGACCTGCTCCTCAAGGGCGTCGAGACCACCGCCTACCTGTGGGGCGACCTCGCCGCCAACTGGCGCCATGAGCCCTGAGCCACCGGGCCCGTCCGGAGAGGCATCGGGCGCGGGGCACACTGGAGACGCCGCCCCGCACAGCCCCGCCCTGCCGCGACCGGTCACCTCCTGTCCCACGTCCCGCCGATCCGCCCACCGAAGCACACCGTTCCACTGGGGGAGTTGGAAGCACCCGTGACCACCTGGACCGACCACACCGCCGACCGACCCATCTCGCTCACCGCCCCGAGCGGCGTCGACCGAGCCGCCCACCACCGGCTCGACGAGGCCTGGCTCGCGGCAGCGTGGAGCCACCCCACAACCCGCTGCTTCGTGGTCTCCGGCGGCCAGGTCCTCATCGACGAGACGCCGGACGGGCGCACCGAACTCGTCATGACCCCCTCCTTCGAGGCCCCCCTCACCGAGGCACACCGCTACTTCCTCGGCATCGACGAGGACGGCGTCAGCTATTTCGCCCTCCAGAAGGACGCCCTGCCCGGCCGCATCGACCAGTCGGCGCGCGCGGCCGGCCTGCGCGAGGCGGGCCTGCTGCTGTCACCGCGCGACACGGGCCTGATGGTGCACGCCGTCGGCCTGGAGAACTGGCAGCGCACCCACCGCTTCTGCTCCCGCTGCGGAGAGCGCACCGTGATCGCCGCGGCCGGCCACATCCGCCGCTGCCCCGCCTGCGGCGCCGAGCACTACCCCCGCACCGACCCCGCCGTGATCATGGCCGTCACCGACGAAGACGACCGCATCCTCCTCGGCCGCCAGGTCCACTGGCCCGAGGGCCGCTTCTCCACGCTCGCCGGCTTCGTCGAGCCCGGCGAGTCCATCGAGCAGGCCGTGCGCCGTGAGGTCTTCGAGGAGGCCGGCATCACCGTCGGCCAGGTCGAGTACGTCGCCAGCCAGCCCTGGCCCTTCCCGTCCAGCCTCATGCTCGGCTTCATGGCCCACGCCACCACCACCGACGTCGAGGTCGACGGCGACGAGATCCACGAGGCCCGCTGGTTCTCACGCGAGGAACTGCGCGTCGCCTTCGAGGCCGGCGAGGTCCTGCCGCCCTACGGCATCTCCATCGCGGCCCGCCTGATCGAGCTCTGGTACGGCAAGCCACTGCCGACGAGGAACTTCGTCTGAGACGACCCTCGCCAGCGCCACGCGGACAGCACGAAGGCGGCCCCTGAAGCGCCTCAGGGACCGCCTTCCGAGGACCGCACCGAGGGTGCGGTCAGGCGCTGATCTTCTGCTTGACCTGAGCCAGCGACGGGTTCGTCATCGTCGAACCGTCCGCGAAAAGCACGGTCGGGACCGTCTGGTTTCCGCCATTCGCCTTCTCGACGAAAGACGCGGACTCGGGGTCCTGCTCGATGTTGATCTCCGTGTACGCGATGCCCTCGCGGTCCAGCTGCTTCTTCAGCCGCTGGCAGTAGCCGCACCAGGTGGTGCTGTACATCGTCACAGTGCCCTGCATGTCTCGCGCGCTCCTCTGATAGCTCGGGGGAACAGGTCGTCCAGAGGGGGAACGTACGCGACCGGGCCACCATTCCCACCCGGGGTATGGCCGCCGCGTGACGCCTGCCGCATTAGTACGACTATCAATGCCTGCCTGTGGACAACCGGCACAGCCGTCTCCGGCGACCTGGCAGCATGGCCATGTGACAGCAGCAACGCACTCCACCCTCTTCCCGCAGGCACCGGACACGGCCGACGCGGTGCTCGACGGGCTCGACCCCGAGCAGCGCGAGGTCGCCACCGCCCTGCACGGACCGGTGTGCGTACTCGCGGGCGCCGGCACCGGCAAGACAAGGGCGATCACCCACCGCATCGCCTACGGGGTCCGCGCCGGCATTCTCCAGCCCTCCAGCGTGCTCGCCGTCACCTTCACCAACCGCGCCGCCGGAGAGATGCGCGGCCGGCTCCGGCAGCTTGGCGCCGCCGGGGTCCAGGCCCGTACGTTCCACTCGGCCGCCCTGCGCCAGCTCCAGTACTTCTGGCCGAAAGCGATCGGTGGCTCCATGCCCCGACTCGTCGACCGCAAGATCCAGCTCGTCGCCGACGCGGCCGCCGCCTGCCGCATCCGCCTCGACCGCAACGAGCTGCGCGACGTCACCGCCGAGATCGAGTGGTCCAAGGTCACCCAGACCGTCCCCGCCGACTACGCCCCCGCCGCCGCCAAAGCGGGCCGCGAAGCCCCCCGCGACCCGGCCGAGATCGCCCAGATCTACAACGTCTACGAGGACCTCAAGCGCGACCGCACCGTCATGGACTTCGAGGACGTCCTGCTCCTCACCGTCGCCATCCTCCAGGACCGGCACGACATCGCCGACCAGGTCCGTTCCCAGTACCAGCACTTCGTCGTCGACGAGTACCAGGACGTCAGCCCCCTCCAGCAACGCCTGCTGGAGCTGTGGCTGGGCGAGCGGGACAACCTCTGCGTGGTCGGCGACGCCAGCCAGACGATCTACTCGTTCACAGGCGCAACCCCCGACCACCTGCTCGACTTCCGCACCCGCCACCCCGGCGCCACGGTCGTCAAACTCGTCCGCGACTACCGCTCCACCCCCCAGGTCGTCCACCTCGCCAACGGCCTGCTCGCCCAGGCCAGCGGACGCGCAGCCGACCACCGCCTGGAACTGATCTCCCAGCGCGACGCCGGCCCCGAACCCGTCTACACCGAGTACACGGACGAGCCCGCCGAGGCCGAAGGCGCCGCCCGCCGCATCCGCGAGCTCATGGCCTCCGGCGTCCCGGCCAGCGAGATCGCCATCCTGTTCCGCACGAACTCCCAGTCCGAGTCCTACGAGCAGGCCCTCGCCGACGCGGGCGTCCCCTACCAGCTGCGCGGCGCCGAGCGCTTCTTCGACCGCCCCGAAGTGCGCAAGGCCGGCATCGCCCTGCGCGGCGCGGCCCGCTTCGGCGGCAACGACACCCTCCTCGACGACGCCGTCGACCTGCCCTCCCAGGTGCGTGCCGTCCTCTCGGGGGAGGGCTGGACGACCGAGCCACCAGCCGGCTCCGGCGCCGTCAGAGAGCGCTGGGAGTCACTGGCGGCCCTGGTGAACCTCGCCCAGGACTTCGCCGCCGCCAAAACCGGCGCCACACTCGCCGACCTCGTCGCGGAACTCGACGAACGCGCCAACGCCCAGCACGCCCCGACCGTCCAGGGCGTCACCCTCGCCTCTCTGCACTCGGCCAAGGGCCTGGAGTGGGACGTCGTCTTCCTGGTCGGCGTCGCCGAGGGCATGATGCCGATCACCTACGCAAAGACCGACGAGCAGGTCGAGGAGGAACGCCGCCTCCTCTACGTCGGCGTCACCCGCGCCCGCCGTCACCTCCACGTCTCCTGGGCACTCACCCGTGCCCCCGGCGGCCGCGCCAACCGCCGCCCCAGCCGCTTCCTCGACGGACTGCGCCCCGGCTCGACCGCCACCGTGGGACGCGCTGCCGCCCGCGGCTCCGGCGGTGTCGAGCGCGGATTCACCAGCAGACCCGACGCCACCCCGAGACGGACACAGCGCAGCCCTGCCCGCTGCCGCGTCTGCGGGCGCACGCTCACCGACGCCGGCGAGATGAAGCTGATGCGCTGCGAGGACTGCCCGTCCGACATGGACGAGGGCCTCTACGAACGCCTCCGCGAATGGCGGGGCGTCCAGGCACGGCTCAGCGGACAGCCCGACTTCTGCGTCTTCACGGACAAGACTCTGATGGCCATCGCCGAGACGGAGCCGACGACTCCGGATGAGCTGGCCCGCATCCCAGGAGTCCTCAAGCGCAAGCTCGACCGCTACGGAGACGATGTGCTGGCCATCTGCGCAGGCCAGGAGCTTGAGCAGGGTCCAGACGGGGAATGATGCGAACTCGTCGAAAAAATAGTTTGCGCATGCCCCAGCAATCCCCATAGGTTCTTAGCCACGGGAACGGAGGCCTTCTCGGAGGCCCCAATTCCGTGTTGTACTTGCATACCCGTCGGACTGGCTCACCCCAGTCCCCCTAGACGCCGAGAGGAGGCGAGTCCAGTGATCAGCATCAACGCCAGCTCCATCAGCAACGTCAAAATGACCGATCGCTCGGTCGTCGCTTCCCTGTGCATGCTCGGCGCCTCGGACCAGGGCACCGGTCTGTCCGGCATCCGTGCCGTCCGGCCGGCGTCCTCCGTGTCTCTCGCGGGTCTTCCCATCCGTGAGCGCAATGAGCGACCGACCAAGGCACTGGAAGCGGCAGTAGAGGCAAGGGCGCACGCCTATGCCTTTGCAGCGACCGGTGCCGGATTCCGGAAGCAGACGACGCAGCACCACCAGATGTGGGCCTTCCGTGGGCCAGAACCCTGGAGTGATCCAGCCTGACAGTCGATCAGGCCGGCGCCTTCAGGGCCGCGGAACCCCATCCGGGATCCGCGGCCCTTCTGTTTGTCCTCGAACGGGGATGACAGAGCGAAGGGGCCTCGGGACAAAGGAAAACCCGGTACCAGCCGCCACCCGGCCCAACAGGGCCGGAACGAAAAGACGAGGAAGACCAACCGTGCAACTCGAAGCGCACGCCCCGTCAGTACCGCCCTCAGAAGCGATCCCCAAGCCCGGCCCCACGGAGGACACGACCTTGACCCCGCTCACTGCGCTCACCGCGCTCGACGACGCCATCGAGAACCTCGGCGTACCCGTCCCCTGCCGTTCCTACGACCCGGAGGTCTTCTTCGCCGAGTCGCCGGCGGACGTCGAGTACGCCAAGTCCCTCTGCCGCACCTGCCCGCTGATCGAGGCCTGCCTCGCCGGCGCCAAGGAGCGGCGTGAGCCCTGGGGCGTCTGGGGAGGCGAGCTGTTCGTCCAGGGTGTTGTCGTCGCCCGGAAGCGGCCGCGTGGCCGCCCGCGCAAGAACCCGGTCACGGCATGAACACCGCAGGCACGATCGACCGTCCCCTCACGCACGACCCCCAGAAGCAGGCCCCGATGAAGCCGTCCACCAGCGAACTCGCAGGCTCCGCGCCTGAAGACTTCACCACCAGTGGCGCGAACGACTCGCGTCAGAACAGGAACCGAGAGATGCAACTCATCCAAGAAGCCCTGGCACGTGCGCATATGCACGAGCGACAGCACGAGGCCGCGCGGGAACGCCGGGCCGTGCGCCTGGCGTCCGCGCGGCGGATGCAGCGCCGTGCCGAGCGCGCCTCGCTGCGTGCCCGTCGCGCGCTCGCCATGGCGGTCATGCAGTAATCGACCCACCGCCAAGCGGTTGCCTCCCGATCAGGGAGGCGGTGAATACACCCCGCGGGGGCCGGTCCGTACGAACGGACCGGCCCCCGCGGTGCGTTGTTCCGGCAATCGGATCAGGCGGCGTTATCGTCGCCGAGTGACGAGTCCTTCCGGAGGCAGTGACAACGGCGGCTCCGCCCCAGAGCCCCAGCCCCTCGTGTGCGCCCGATGCGGCACCGAGGCCCGGTCCCCCCAGCCCACCTGGACCTGTTCCGTGGAGAACGGCAACCGACGCTACTTCTGCGACAAGTGCTCACGGGAGAACCTGAGGGCGATCGAGGGGCGGCTGGATTCGGCTTGGTGGTAGGGCGGCAGCGGCTGTTTCACCCCTGGGGGCTTCCCCTCCCCCCCGCCCCCTCCCCTCCCCCCCCGCCCTCAGTGTCTTCAAGCAGGCTGCGTCAGCTCACGCCTCCGCCGCCGAGTCCTCCTCGGTGATCGGCTCGTCCAGGACGAAGCCCGGTAGCCATTCCTCCAGTTCCTCGCGCAGTCGTACCGTCGCGCCCAGCTGGCAGAGGACGCCGATCGTGCTCAGGGTCACCCGGTGGATGAGGAGGTACGCCGGGGGGAGGTTGAGCTGTTTGCCCAGTTGGTAGGCGGGGGAGCGGGGGTCGGCCACGCGTCCGGCCTGGCTGCGCATCCAGCCGCGGGTGAAGGTGAACTCGTCGACCTGGGCCGGTTCGATGATCGGCAGCAGGTAGTCCAGGACGGCGTCCGGCTCCAGGGCGATGGACTCCTTGACGAAGCCCTCCTCGCGGAGAAGCTCGTAGACCGCTTCCGCGTCGCCGTCCAGCGTCATGCGCAGGGAGTCGCCGATGGGCGTCGGCAGGCCGCCGGGGAGACGGTCGACCGTGCCGAAGTCCAGGACGCCCAGCCGCCACTCGCCCTTGCCGTCCGGGTCGCCCGGCAGGAGGCGGAAGTTCCCGGGGTGCGGGTCGGCGTGCAGCAGACCTGTGCGGGCCGGGCCGGAGAACAGGAAGCGGGCCAGGAGCTGGCCGGCGCGGTTGCGCTGCTCCTCGGTGCCGTCGGAGATCACCTCCGAGAGCGGGATGCCGTCGATCCACTCGGTGATCAGGACCTGCTCGCACTGATGGACCACGGCGGGGACGACGACGTCCGGATCGTCGGCGAACTCGTCCGCGTGGGCCTGCTGGGCCTGTGCCTCCAGGCCGTAGTCCAGCTCTTCCGAGACTCGGTCCTTGAGCTCGGCGATCAGTGGCTTGATGTCCATGCCGGGGATCAGCGGGCCCAGGAGCCGGGCGAAGCGGCTCAACTGGTTCAGGTCGGAGAGCAGGGCCTCGCCGGCTCCCGGGTACTGCACCTTCACCGCCACCTCGCGGCCGTCGTGCCACACCCCGCGATGCACCTGGCCGATCGAGGCGGCCGCGGCCGGCTTGTCCTCGAATTCCTCGAACAGGTCCTGCCAGTCCTCGCCGAGCCGCTCGGCCAGCACAGAGTGCACGGTGCGCGTCGGCATCGGAGGCGCCGCCTCCTGGAGCTTGGTGAGCGCCGCGCGATACGGGCCGGCGATCTCCTCGGGCAGCGCCGATTCGAAGACGGACAGGGCCTGGCCGAACTTCATCGCGCCGCCCTTGAGCTCGCCGAGCACCTTGAACATCTGCTCCGCGGTGCGCTGCTGCAGCTCGCGGCCGACGAGCTCTGCGGATTCGCCGACGATCCGCTTGCCGAGTCCCCAGGTGGCCCGTCCGGCGAAGCCGAGCGGGAGCGCGGCGAGCTTGGCGGTGCGGGTGACCGCCTTGCGGGGAAGATCAGACATGCGCCCTCCAGGTCCCAGCCAGCCGCTCCGCGTCTGCCCTACGGCGTAACTCCTTCGACGGCCGCTGCTCCGCCATTGTCTCGTGCCGCCCCGCCTCCTCGGAGGGGTGTTCTCCCTCACCTTTCTCCGTGGCGCCGCACGAGCATGCCGGATGCGCCCACACCGGACGGGCGTGCCAGGTCAGACCGGGTAGTGACACTTCCCAGCGTGCACCCGCGCTGGACGGAACCCGGCCGTCCAGAAACGTCAGGGCGTGCGCGGCGGCCAGACCGGCGACCGTAGTGGCCAAAGTGAGGTCGCAAGGTCGCACCTCACGTGCCCTTCTCGAACCCGAGCGCCACTGCGCGACCAGCCGGGGCCACGCAGGGTCCCGATCCGTGCGCCCTTCGTTGAGACAGCCGGCGCAGCCGGTCTCGCCGGGCAGTACGAGCGGGCCGACCACACCGGTTGCCTCCACGACACCGGCGTACAGATGGGGCGTACCGGAGGCGACGAGGGGTTCGGCGGCGGAAGGGGAGGGGGCGTGCACGGCGACGTCGTCCCGGGGCGCGATGATCACCAGGGAGTGGCCGGTGGTCTCCTCTCCCGGGGGCGAGTGGGGACCGCGGCGTGGTGGGCGGTCCGGTGCGCAGCGGCGGGCGGTGCGTCGCGCGGCCTCGTCCCTGCGGTCGCCGACCGTCTCCGCGGGGAGGCCGCCCGGCGCCACGTCCCAGGGCTCGACGCGGCCGACGTCGCGCACGTCGACCTCGCCCACCCCGGCTGCCGACAGCAGTGAGGCGATCATCGAGCCCACCCGGCCGGCGCCCCGTACCTGCACGCGCAGTGAGCGGCGCGCGGTCAGGCGGTTCATCGCCTCACCCGGTTCGGATGTGGTCAGGGACAGTGAGGCCAGATCGGGACGCAGGCGGTCCAGTACCTCTTTCTTGCGGCGAAGGGTGTCGCCGGCCGGGCCGCCGCCCTTCGCGTCGTCGAGCAGTCCGGCGCCTGCCAGGCGTCGCACCAGACCGTCGACATGGCCGTCCGGCAGGTCCATGCGGCGGCCTTCCTCGCGCAACAGCTCCAGCCCGCGCGTGCCGTTGAGCAGATCGAGAAAGCTGCCCGTCGCGGTGTCCATCGGACCCAGCGTCAGGGCATGTGCCGGAGTCATCCCGAATTGCACGGTGTTGAGATCGCGCCAGCCCCGCCTGAGGGACGGCTTCACCAATGGAGCCACCGCCGACCTCGACTGCTCCGTCGAAATGCCTGAATTGGTCGAATCCGTAGCGTGCATGAACCGGCCCCCGTAGCCAATTTGGAACATCCCCGTGCGCGCCGAAGAAGCTCGGTCACGGCTTCCCCGACGCCTGTCAGCATGCCCCGATACGGCGATCGGCGCCGAAAGTTGTCCACAGGCAGTGGATATTCGTCGTACAAATCAAACGCATGGTGGGGGATCGGGATCGAACCGTCCCGGAGTCGGGACTTCCCCTATGCGCAACGGGTAACGTCGGGGCGTGTCCGCCGACCCACTGCACCGCGCCGGAACACCACAGCGCAGCACGACGAGCCCGCCGCCGAGCGGCTCGGGGGCGAACGCGATCGAGGTCCGCAGGAGCGCCCGGCGTCGCCGGACGGTCTCGGCGTACCGCGAGGGCGATCGCACCGTCGTGCTCATCCCTGCCCGGATGTCCGAGGCCGAGGAACAGCGCTGGGTGAACGTCATGCTGGACAAGCTGGCCGCCCAGGAGAGCAAACGGGTCATCGGCGACGCGGAGCTGGCGGAGCGTGCCGAGCGATTGTCGGGCCAGTACCTGGAGGGCCGAGCGCGGCCCAACTCGGTGCGCTGGGTCACCAACCAGAACACCCGCTGGGGTTCGTGCACCCCGGCCGAGGGCAGCATCCGGCTTTCGCACCGGTTGCAGGGCATGCCCGAATACGTCGTCGACTACGTCCTCCTGCACGAACTCGCGCACCTCCTGGTGCCCGGCCACGGGCCCCGCTTCTGGCAGCTGCTGGAGGCGTATCCCCGCACCGAGCGGGCGAAGGGCTACCTGGAAGGCGTGGTCGCCGCCGAGCGGTTGCCCCATCTGCCCGGCGCGCGCGGCGAATAGGACCCGGGTCCCGCCGCGGCGCCGCTCCGTTCTCCGAAGGAGCCCGTGAGGCAGCCCATGGGGCAGGCCGGAAGGCTGCCCGCGAGTGGTGCTTCCGGTTCGGCCGGGCGCGGGTTGTGTACCGGGTCTGTACCGGCTTCGTCCGATGTCCGAGTTTGCCGTTAGCCTGGCGCGACGCACTTACATTCGGGATGGGGGACGGTCGTTACGCATGGCCAGGGAATTCCAACGCGGCCACAAGGCCAAGATCAGTGACCTCACCGCGGGCACGGATCTGTACGTAGGGGTACAGATCGCCGCCCCAGGGCTGAGCTTCGACATCAGCTGCTTCGGTCTCGACGCCGACGAACGGCTCTCGGACGACCGCTATTTCGTCTTCTTCAACCAACCGAAGTCCCCCGAGGAGTCCATCCAGCTCCTCGGCACCCAGGCCGGTGACACGGAGTCCTTCCGGGTCACGCTCGACAGGATCCCCCCGCAGATCCAGAAGCTGTCCTTCACGGCGACGATCGACGGCGCCGGACAGATGTCGCAGATCAGCCCCGGATACATCCGCATCGTCGCAGGTGGCGAGGAGGTGGCCCGGTACGCCTTCAACGGCTCGGAGTTCACCACCGAACGCGCCGTGATGCTGGGCGACTTCTACCTGAAGGACGTCTGGCGGTTCGCCGCCGTCGGCCAGGGCTTCGACGGCGGTCTCGAGGCGCTGCTGAAGAACTTCGGCGGCGAGGTCGCCGAGGAAGAGGCGCCCGCCGCCCCGCAGCAGCCCCAGGCCGGTGCGAATCCCAGCTTCGCCCCGCCCGCCCAGGCCGCCGCGCCGCCCGCGTTCGGTGCCCCGGCAGGAGCTCCCGCCCCGGCCCCGCAGCCGGCCCCTCCGGCGCCCGCGCCTGCCCCGGCCGGACAGGGATTCGCGCCCCCGCCGGGATCCACCCCGCCGCCGCCGAGCCCGGCGCCCTCGGTGCACGCGCAGCCGACCATCATCGCGCCCATGACGCCGCCCGGAGGCACCCCGCCGCCGCCCGCCCCGGCGCCCGCGCCCTACGGCCAGCCGGGACAGCAGCCCTACGGCCAGCCCTCGGCGCCGCCGCCTCCCGGCTACGGCTACCCCCAGGCACCCGCGGCACCTCAGGCGCCGCAGGCCCCGGCCCCGCCGCCCGGTTACGGCCAGCCGACCCCGCCTCCCGGCTACGGCCAGCAGCCCCCCTACGGGCAGGTCCCGGGCCAGCCGGCGCCCTACGGAGCCCCCCAGGGCGCCCCGCAAGGCGCGCCCCAGGGTCCCGGTGTGGCCGCCGCTCTCCAGCAGTTCAAGGAGACGCCGACCGGTCAGCGCTGGACGCAGCAGAACAAGAAGATGGTCCGCGTCGACCTCGGCATGGGCGGCCAGCCGGTGCTCGCCCGCCAGGGCAGCATGGTCCTCTACCAGGGCAAGGTCGACTTCAGCTACAAGGGCGCCGGATTCGCCGGCCGGATCGTGGGCAACGCCACCGGCCAGGAGATGCAGCTGATGCGCTGCACCGGCCAGGGCCAGGTCTTCCTCGCCGAGAACAACTCGATGGTGCACCCCATCGAGCTCCAGGGCGACGGCATCTGCGTCTCCGCCGAGAACGTCCTCGCCTTCGACGAGAGCCTCCAGTACGAGGTCCGCCGCATCGAGGGGCACGGCATCCCCGGTGGCGCGCTGTTCACGATGCAGTTCACGGGCACCGGCACCATCGTCGTCAAGACGCACGGCACGCCCGTGGTGCTGCCGGTGACGCCCACGACGTTCGCCGACTGCAACGCCGTGGTCGCCTGGTCGTCCGCCGCCCAGGTGGTCGTCTCCAGCCAGGTCCGCATGCGCCGCAACGCCTACCCCGGCGACACCGGAGAGAGCGTCAACCTCCAGTTCCGGGCCGCTCCCGGCAACTTCATCGTCGTCCAGCCGTACGAGATCTGAGGGAGCCCGTCATGAACCAGCCACTCGCGGGCTACGCCCCCGCACCTGTCACCGCCCGCATGGAGAACCACGGCAACCACATGCTGAAGGTCGCCATGCAGACCGGGAACGACCTCCTCGCGCGCGTGGGCTCGATGGTCGCCTACGAAGGGTTCGTCCAGTACGAGCCCAACCCGCCGGCCGTCCGTCAGATCGCCAAGGACTGGATGACCGGCGAGGGCGCGCCCCTGATGAAGTGCTCCGGCGACGGACTGCTCTACCTCGCCGACTACGGCGCCAACGTCGTCGTGATCAACCTCAACGGCGACGGCATCTCCGTCAACGCCACCAACCTGCTCGCCTTCGACGCGCATCTGACGTGGGGCGTCGAGCGGGTCAAGGGCCTGGCGAAGTTCGCCGGGCAGGGCCTGTGGAACACCAAGATCTCCGGGCAGGGCTGGGTCGCGCTGACCTCCCGGGGCAAGCCGATCGTCGTCGACTGCGGCGGCGGCGAGGACGAGACGTACGTCGACCCGGACGCGCTCGTCGCCTGGTCCCCGAACCTCAAGGTGAAGGGCAAGCGCAGCTTCAAGGCGCAGTCGCTCATCGGCAGGGGCAGCGGCGAGGCCTACCAGATGGCCTTCTCCGGCCAGGGCATCGTCGTCGTACAGCCCAGCGAGGACAGCACCGACCGCCTCCGGGTCCGGGGCTGAGGGGGAGCAAGGAAGCCATGCAGAGCCCGATTTTCGCCTACAACGACCAGCAGACCCAGGACCGCTGGAGCCTGCAGAACAAGCAGATGCTCCGCGTCGGCCTGGAGGGACACGACGACATCCTCGCCCGCAAGGGCACGATGGTCGCCTACCAGGGACTCGTCGAGTTCGACGCCGAGTACCAGAGCAACCAGCAGGGACGCGCGCGTGCGCACACCGGTGAGGGCCTGGACCTCATGCGCTGTCACGGACAGGGCACGGTCTACCTCGCCAACCTCAAGCAGCACGTCCATGTCATGGACGTCGAAGGGGACGGGCTGACCGTCGACAGCAGCTACGTGCTGGCGATGGACTCCTCGCTGCACCACGAGGTCATCGCCGTGGACAGCCTCTACGGCATCTCCGGCTCGGGTAAGTACCAGCTCAACATCACCGGCCGGGGCAAGGTCGCCCTCATGACCTCCGGCATGCCGCTGCTGATGCAGGTGACGCCCGACAAGTACGTGAACTGCGACGCCGACGCGATCGTCGCGTGGTCCACCGCGCTGCGGGTGCAGATGCAGGCCCAGACGCACTCCTCCGGGGTGTGGCGGCGCCGCGGCAGCACCGGCGAGGGCTGGGAGCTCAGCTTCATGGGCGCCGGCTTCGCGCTGGTCCAGCCGAGCGAACTGCTGCCTCCGCAGAACGCCCAGATCGGCTCGGGCCTCGCAGCCCAGTACGGCATGGGGCAGCAGGGAGCGCGGGGTCAGAACCAGGGCAACGTCTGGAGCTGATCGCTCCGCGGGGTTGGGCCGAGAGGTTCGGGAGCTGCGCGTCTTTGGGCGCGCGTCGTGTGTGGCTGGTCGCGCAGTTCCCCGCGCCCCTTGCGGGGCGCGACCGGCGGCCTGTGCTGAGGGGCGACCGCCTGCATCGGTCGCCCCTGCGCTTTCACAGGCGGGCGCGGGTCGCTTCCATCAGCCGCAGGACCGACTCGTCCGCCACGTCCGCCACCTCGTCGTAGGCGAACCAGCGCAGGTCCAGCGACTCGTCGCTGATCGCCTCCACGGCGCCGGCCGGGGCGAGCGCCGCATACTGGACGTCGAGGTGCCAGGCGCACGGCGTGTGATGGCGGTCCAGGCGGACCGGGCCGCCCGGCAGCAGGGACAGCCCCGCGACGCCGGACTCCTCGGCGGCCTCGCGCAGGGCGGCCGCCGCCAGCGTCTCGTCGGCCGGTTCGCAGTGGCCGCCCATCTGCAGCCACATGCGCAGCTTCTTGTGGAGGGTGAGCAGCACCCGCCCGCGTGAGGGGTCGATCACCAGCGCGCTCGCCGTGATGTGCCCGTCGCCGCAGGCCTTCCACATACCGTCCGGGTGCGTCTCCAGATGCTCCAGATACGTCCGGCGCAGCTCTTCCTGGTCCTCGTACTCCTTCAGCACGAGGACCGCGTCGTCGTACAGGCTCACTCGGTGCCGTCGCCCTTTGCGTCGCCGCCCTCGGAGTCGTCTTCCTTCTTCAGGTTCGGCTTCTCGCCGCCGCCGCTCGCGGCCTCGCCGAGCATCTTGTCCAGCTCGGAGAAGTCGAGGTGCTCGCGGTGCACGAAACCGTCCGGGTCGTCCAGGTCACCGGCCGTCGGCAGCATGTCCGGGTGCGCCCACAGGGCGTCACGGCCGTCGACACCGCGTGCGTCCGTGAGCGAGGCCCACAGGCGGGAGGCGTCACGCAGGCGCCGCGGACGCAGCTCCAGACCGATCAGCGTGGCGAACGTCTGCTCGGCCGGGCCGCCCGAGGCACGCCGTCGGCGCAGCGTCTCACGCAGCGCGTCTGCGGACGACAGACGGGGCTTGGCGGCGGCGTGGACCACCGCGTCGACCCAGCCCTCGACGAGCGCCAGAGCCGTCTCCAGACGGGCCAGGGCCGCCTTCTGCTCCGGGGTGTCCTCCGGCTGGAACATGCCCTGCTGGAGAGCGTCCTGAAGCTGCTCGGGGTTCTGCGGGTCGAACTGGCCGACCACGTCCTCGAGCTTGGCGGTGTCGACCTTGATCCCGCGCGCGTAGCCGTCGACGGCGCCGAACAGGTGCGAGCGCAGCCACGGCACGTGCGCGAAGAGGCGCTGGTGGGCGGCCTCGCGCAGGGCGAGATACAGCCGCACCTCCTCCTTCGGCACGCCCAGATCCTTGCCGAACGTCTCGATGTTCACCGGCAGCAGCGCGGCCTTGCCGGCCGGGCCGAGCGGCAGGCCGATGTCGGTGGACCCGACGACCTCGCCCGCGAGCACGCCGACGGCCTGCCCGATCTGCGTGCCGAACATGGCGCCGCCCATCGAACGCATCATGCCGATCAGCGGGCCCGCCATGGCCTGCATCTCCTCCGGCAGGACGTCGCCCATCGCGGTGCCGACGCGCTCCGCGACCGGGTCGACGAGCTCCTGCCACGCGGGCAGAGTCGCCTCGACCCACTCCGCGCGGCTCCACGCGACGGCGGTGTTCGCGCCGGACGGCAGGGACGTCGCGTCGTCCAGCCACAGGTCCGCCAGGCGTACGGCCTCCTGGACGGCGGTGCGCTCGGAGGCGCCCACGCTCGCGTCCTTGGTGCCGTCCGCGGTGCCCTGGGAGACCGTCTGGCGGGCGATCTGCTTGGCCATGTCCCAGTTCACCGGGCCGCCCTCGTACGAGAGCATCTGCCCGAGCTGCTGGAACGCGGCCCCGAGGTCGGTGGGGTTCAGCGAGCCGAACATGGCAGCGAACGGATTGTCCGCGCCAGGGCTGCCAAAGCCCCCGGCACCCGGCAGCCCGCCGAAACCGAACGGGTTGGCCGGTCCCTGACCACCACCGCTCTGCTGGTCCTTCTTCTTGCCCTCGTCGCCGTCTTCCGGCTCCTCCGGCGGAAGGCCGAATCCGAATGGGGTGTCACTCACGGGATTCCTCGGCTGTTAAGGCCACCGGCTGGCGCCGGCGGCACGACTGCCTGATAACACCACCCAGCGTAGACACCGCGAGCCGATCGGGCCTCGGTGCTTCGCCGACTCTCGGCCTGCGGCAGGATGGATGCCACCTGGTACGTACGCGTCACTCGCGTTCGTACTAAAGACAACCGCTGGAGACGCCCGGTGAGTTCCCCTGATCCGCAGGTTCGCGCAGCGCGAAACGAGTCAACCCCGCACGCCGCGCGCGGCGTGCGCGGACCCGTCGTCGCGGTGACCGGTGCCGCGTCCGGGATCGGCGCGCTGCTCACCGAGCGGCTGGTCGCGTCCGACGAGGTCAAGCAGGTCATCGCCATCGACGAGCGGCGCGGCGACTGCGCCGCGGCGCAGTGGCACATCCTGGACGTACGGGACCCCGCCATCGCCGAGAAGCTGCGGGGCGCAGACGTGGTCGTGCACCTGGCGCTCGACCTGGATCTGGAGACGGATTCGGCCGCGCGGACGGCATACAACGTTCGGGGGACGCAGACCGTCCTGACGGCCGCCGCGGCGGCCGGCGTCCACCGGGTGGTGCTGTGCACCTCGGCGATGGTCTACGGAGCGCTCGACGACAACGAGCTGCCGCTGTCCGAGGACGCCGAACTGCGGGCCACGGCCGAGGCCACCGGCGTCGGGGACCTCCTGGAGATCGAGCGACTCGCGCGCCGGGCCCCCAGGGCGCACCCGGGACTCAATGTCACAGTCGTGCGCCCCGCCGTGCTCGTGGGCGGCACCGACACCGCGCTGACCAGGTACTTCGAGTCGCCCCGGCTGCTCGTCGTCGCCGGATCCCGGCCCGCCTGGCAGTTCTGCCACGTCGAGGACCTGTGCAGTGCGCTCGAGTACGCCGTCCTGGAGAAGGTCGAGGGGGAACTCGCCGTCGGATGCGACGGCTGGCTGGAGCAGGAGGAGGTCGAGGAGCTCAGCGGGATCCGCCGGATGGAGCTGCCCTCCGCGGTCGCGCTCGGAGCGGCGGCCCGCCTGCACCGCATCGGACTGACCCCCTCCCCGGCCGGGGACCTGGCCTACACGATGTATCCGTGGGTGGTCAGCGGCAGCCGGCTGCACGACGCCGGGTGGCGGCCGCAGTGGACCAACGAGGAAGTCCTCGCGGAGCTGCTGGAAGAGGTCTCCGGCAGGCGCACGGTCGCCGGGCGGCGGCTCGGCCGCAAGGACGCCACAGCGGCCGGCGCGGCGGGCGCGACGGTGGCCCTGCTGGGCGCGGCGGCGGTCGTACGGCGGGCGCGGAAGGCCAGGCGGCGGATCTGATCGCGGGCCCGCACCACCGCATGGAGCGGGCCGAGCTGTAGGAGGCTCCAAAGCCGCACGCGCGGGTGCCGGGCGATAACGCTATTCCCCGTCCTCACGCGCGTGGGGCACGATGGGGCCATGGCACCTACCAACGATCACCCCGGTGAGCAGGGCGCTCAGGATCCCGTCAAGCTCATCGCCATTCGTGAGACGGCCCTCTCCCTGGACGAGGTCTTCCGTGCCGTCGGGGACGACGCCGCCGGTGGGACCGCGCTCTTCGTGGGCACCGTGCGCAACCACGACGGCGGTGCCGACGTCGACGAGCTCGGGTACTCGTGCCATCCCAGCGCCGAGGCCGAGATGCGGCGGATCGCCGAGAAGGTCGTCGCCGAGTACCCGGTGCGGGCGCTCGCCGCGGTCCACCGGGTCGGTGACCTCGGGGTCGGCGATCTCGCGGTCGTCGTCGCCGTCTCCTGCCCCCATCGCGGCGAGGCCTTCGAGGCGTGCCGCAAGCTGATCGACGACCTCAAGCACGAGGTGCCGATCTGGAAGCACCAGAAGTTCTCGGACGGCACGGAGGAGTGGGTCGGCGCCTGCTGAGGGACCCCTCCCGAGCACCCGCCGGCCCCGTCCACCCCACTCGGCTTGCGTAACCGCACCCCTGGCGTGAGCGTTGTCAGTGCCAGTGGTTAATCTGCTGATCAGTCAGTTGCGGTCACTCATTGGGGATGGGAGGACGGCATGGCGGCACTCGCCTGGTTGCTGATTCCGCTCGTGGTTGCGGTCATCGCCGGCCTGTGGGGCAGTTGGGCCAATCGGACCCGCAAGGCGCGGGGCGACGGCCCCGAGCTGGACGGTTACGCCCGCTTTCGCGCGGCCATGGAGAAGCCCTCGCCCCGCGCATGATCGCCGGCGCATGATCACGGAGTCGGGTTCGCGGCCCTGACGGGGCTCTGACAGGACTGTCACGTACTGTCTTGGCATGCCACGCCGCACCGCGACGATGCTCGCCTCCACTCTGATGCTGATCGCGCTCCTGTGCGCGGGAGTGTTCATTCCCGTGCCGTACGCGGAGATGTCCCCGGGGCCGACCGTCAACACCCTCGGCGATCACGACGGTGAGCCGGTGCTTCAGATCTCAGGGCGCAAGACGTACCCGACGAGCGGTCACCTCAACATGACCACCGTCCGGGTCACCAGCGCCGACTACAAGATGAACCTGGTCGAGGCGGTCTACGGCTGGCTTGCGCACGACAACAAGGTCGTGCCGCACGACACCCTCTACCCGGACGGCAAGACCGAGGAGCAGTCCACCCAGGAGAACGCCGAGGAGTTCAGCCAGTCCCAGGAGAGCGCCAAGGTCGCCGCCCTGAAGGCGCTGGACATCCCCGTGCAGAGCTGGGTGATCGTCTCGACCGTCGTCAAGGGCACCCCGGCCGAGGGCAAGCTGCACGCCGGTGACGTGATCAAGGCCGTCGACGGTACGACCGTCAAGGAGCCCGGGGACGTCGCCGAGCTGGTGACCAAGCACAAGCCCGGTCAGGACGTCGTCTTCACGATCGTGCCGGCCAAGGAGCAGGCCGCCGCGGAGAAGGAGCGCCGGACGCCGACGAAGACCGAGAAGATCACCATCAGGACCGCCGAGTCCACCGACACCGGCGACAAGCGCGCCATCGTCGGGATCTCCGCCGGGACCGACCACACCTTCCCGTTCAGCATCGACATCAAGCTCGCCGACGTCGGCGGCCCCAGCGCGGGCCTGATGTTCTCGCTCGGCCTCTACGACAAGCTCACCCCGGGCAGCCTCACCGGCGGCAAGTTCGTCGCCGGCACCGGCACCATCGACGACGCCGGCAAGGTCGGCCCCATCGGCGGCATCGAGATGAAGACCATCGCCGCGCGCGAGAAGGGCGCCCAGTACTTCCTGACGCCCGCCGACAACTGCGCGACCGCCTCCAGGGACGTCCCGGGCGGGCTCACCCTCGTCAAGGTCGACACCATCGACGACGCCCTCGGCGCCCTGAACGACATCCGTTCCGGAGACACCGCCGACCTGCCGAAGTGCACGACGAAGAGCTGAGCGACAGGCATCCGTACGACGACGGGGGCGCCCCTCACACCGAGGGGCGCCCCCGTCGTCGTACCCGAAGACCTCAGTCCTCGAAGGTCGCCTTCAGCGCGTCCGCGAGGCCCGGCACCAGGTCCGGGCCGGTGAGGACCTCGGTCGGGGTGTCCTTCTCGCGCAGGCGCAGGGCCGACTCGCGGGTGCCGTCGCGCAGGACCGCGACCGTCATGCGGACCTCCTGACGGTCCGGGTGCTCCGCCACCCACTTCGCGAGCTTGGCGTCGCTCAGGCCCTGCGGAACCTGCGCCTCGGCGGACGGCGGCAGCATCAGGCGCTCCACCGTGAGCGCGCAGCCGGCCACCGCGTCGGGCCAGGCGATCGTGCCGAGGAACTCGTCGAGCTGCTTGCCCGTTGGCATTTCGTCCTGCTCGATCGGGGTCAGGCCGGAGGACTCCTCCTCGTCCCCCAGGCCGAGCTGGGCGGCGAGGCCGGGTTCCTGGACTCGCAGCCGTGCGGTGTCGACGAGGGCGAAAAGGCGGGCGGGCTGGTCCCAGCCGAGGCCGGAGGCGTACTCGTCGATCTCGAGAACGGCCCGGGTGAGAGGGTTCGCAGCCATGGGAGTGTTGGACATGGTCACAATCCTCTCTCGTTCCTGGCCGGAATCGGGAACCGAGTAAACGGTGAGTAAGTTGCATAGATGTGGGCCCACGATCACGGGGGGCCACGGAGGGTCCACGAAGACGCGGGCCTGACCCAGACCTACAGCGAACTTCGGGGTGCGAACCTTGGCTTTCCAGATGCCGGACCGCGGCGGAGGCCCGACCGGGCCACGGATCAGAGTGGGCCGACCGTCCCGGCGTGTCCGGACCCTGCTCATGACACTGGGCGTGCTCGCCGTCCTCGGCATGGCCTTCACCATGTTCGCGGGCTTCTGGACGGACTGGCTCTGGTACCGGTCGGTGAACTACTCCTCGGTGTTCACCACCACGCTGTGGACGAAGATCGGACTCTTCTTCGTCTTCGGTCTGTTGATGGCCCTCGCGGTCGGCTTCAACATCTGGCTCGCGCACCGGCTGCGCCCGCCGCTGAGCGCCATGTCGATGGAGCAGCAGAGCCTCGACCGCTACCGCATGGGCATCGCGCCGTACAAGAAGTGGCTGCTGCTCGCGATCACCGCGCTGGTCGGCCTGATCGCCGGCGCCTCCGCCTCCAGCCAGTGGCGGACCTGGCTGATGTGGGTCAATGGCGTCCCCTTCGGTGAGAAGGACCCCCAGTTCCACCTGGACGTCGGCTTCTACGCCTTCGACCTGCCCTGGTACCGGTTCCTGCTCGGCTTCGGCTTCGCCGCGGCGATCCTCTCCGTGATCGCCGCCGCGCTCACCCACTACCTGTACGGCGGGCTGCGGATCACCAGCCCGGGCGCGCGCGCCACGGCCGCCGCGACCGGTCATCTGTCGGTCCTCATCGGCATCTTCGTCGCCCTGAAGGCCGTCGCGTACTGGCTCGACCGGTACGGACTCGCCGTGAAGTCCAGCGACTTCAAGGCGACCGACAACTGGACCGGCCTCAGGTACGTCGACGCCAACGCCTATCTGCCGGCCAAGACGATCCTGTTCTGTATCGCCGTGATCTGCGCGCTGCTGTTCTTCGCCACCCTGTGGCGGCGCACCTGGCAGCTGCCGGTGATCGGCTTCGGCCTGATGGTGCTCTCCGCGATCCTCATCGGCGGTCTGTACCCGGCGATCGTGCAGAAGTTCCAGGTCCAGCCCAACGAGCAGGCCAAGGAAGCGCCGTACGTCGAGAAGAACCTCAAGGCGACGCGCGACGCGTACGGCATCGACGGCACGCAGGTCACCGAGTACCCCGGCACGAGCAAGACCGAGGACAAGACGAAGCTGCGCGACGACGTCGACGCCACGGCGAGCATCCGCATCCTGGACCCGAACATCGTCTCGCCCACGTTCCAGCAGCTCCAGCAGATCAGGAACTACTACGCGTTCCCGACCAACCTGGACGTCGACCGGTACGCCAAGGACGGCAAGGACCAGGACACCGTCATCGGTCTGCGTGAGATCAACCTCAACGGCATCCCGAAGCGGAACTGGATCAACGACCACTTCCGGTACACCCACGGCTACGGCGTGGTCGCCGCCGAGGGCACCAGCGCCGACTCCCAGGGCCGGCCGGACTTCACCGAGTCCGACCTGCCGTCCAAGGGTGACCTCGGGACGTACGAGCAGCGGGTCTACTACGGCGAGAAGACCACGATGTACTCGATCGTCGGCGGTCCCCAGAAGGAGATCGACTACTCCGACGACAGCGGTGAGAAGACCTACAGCTACAAGGCCGACAGCGGCGTAAGCCTCTCCAACCCGGTCAACCGGGCCGCGTACGCTGTGGCGTTCGGCGAGCCGCAGATCCTGTACTCGGGCGCGATCGGCGACGGTTCGCGCATCCTGTACAACCGCACGCCCAAGGAGCGCGTCGAGGCGGTCGCCCCGTGGCTGACCATCGACGGCGACGCCTACCCGGCGGTCGTGGACGGCCGTATCCAGTGGATCGTCGACGCGTACACGACGACGAACGGCTACCCGTACTCGTCCCGTACGACCCTCGGTGACACCACGGCCGACTCGCTGACCGCCACCAACGACAACCGCGCGGTGGTGGCCCAGCAGAACCAGGTCAACTACATCCGCAACTCGGTGAAGGCGACCGTCGACGCCTACACCGGTGAGGTCAAGCTCTACCAGTGGGACACCAAGGACCCGGTCCTGAAGACCTGGATGAAGGCCTTCCCGGGCACCGTGGAGTCCAAGAGCAAGATCTCCAAGGCTCTGATGGATCATCTGCGTTACCCGCAGGATCTGTTCAAGGTCCAGCGCGAGCTGCTCACCCGCTACCACGTGAAGGACGCCACGACGTTCCTCAGCGGCAGCGAGGTCTGGCAGGTGCCGGACGACCCGACCAACAAGTCGGGCAGTGCCACACCGCCGTACTACCTGAGCATGAAGATGCCCGACCAGGCGGCGCAGGCGTTCTCGCTGACGACGACGTTCACACCGAACGGCCGGGACAACCTCAGTGGCTTCATGGCGGTCGACGCCGAAGCGGGCACCAGCGACTACGGCAAGATCAGAATTCTGAAACTGCCGACCAACACCACCGTCAACGGCCCCAGTCAGGTCCAGAGCCAGTTCAACTCCGAACAGGACATCGCCGAGACCATCAGGCTGCTCAGAGGCGGCGACTCCGAGGTCGAGTACGGCAACCTGCTCGCGGTGCCACTGGACGGCGGACTGCTGTATGTGGAGCCGGTCTACGTACGCGGTGGCGGACTCAAGTACCCGTTGCTGCGCAAGGTGCTGGTCTCCTACGGCGGCAACACCGCCTTCGAGGACACGCTCGACGAGGCCCTGAGCAAGGTCTTCGGAGCGGAGGGCGCGACCACCCAGCCACCGGACGAGGGTGATGAGGACGGTGGCGGTACGACACCTCCGCCGACGTCCAGCAACCCCACGGTCCAGGACGCGCTCGACGACGCCCAGAAGGCCTTCGAGTCCGGCCAGGACGCCCTGAAGAAGGGTGACTGGGAGGCGTACGGCAAGGCGCAGAAGGACCTGGAGGACGCGCTCAGGCGGGCCGAGGACGCGCAGTCGCAGCCGGACAGGACCGGCGGCGGCGCGGGCAGTGGCGGTGAGAGCGCGAGCCCGAGTTCGAGTCCCAAACCGAGCGGCAGTCCCACCGGCACCTAGGGACGCCAGGTTGATCGAATAGCCCACCCCGCGCCGTGATACGGTTGCTTCACAACGGCGCGGGGTGGAGCAGCTCGGTAGCTCGCTGGGCTCATAACCCAGAGGTCGCAGGTTCAAATCCTGTCCCCGCTACTGAAGTCGGCGAACATTTCGTACGACAGCGAAGGCCCGGATCCTCCAAGGATCCGGGCCTTCGTGGTGTGCGAACGCATGTGCCGGGGGCCGGGACGCTCGTGCCGCCGTGGGGAGTTGGGAGAACTGTGTTTGACTTGTCTCTCTGTGGGCATGTCGACAAAACGCTGAAGTGACCTTACGGGCTGCGGTATACCAGGTGTACCCGGGTTGCAGGTGGTGCGACGATGGACGTTATGGGGGACAAGGCAACTCTGTTGGAGACAGGGCGGTTTGTGCAGCCTGCCGACTTTGTGCAGTCGACGGGCGAATTGGTGCAGCCGGAGCACGATGCCTCGCGTCCGACGGACGGTGCCTCGCAGCCGGTGGCCGAACTCGTACGACCGGAGGCCGACTTCGCCGTCGACCGGCCGGCGGACCAGGACGAGACGGGGGAGGCCGCCGAGGAGGCCCGGCAGCTGCTCGCCGCGGAGACCGGTGACGTCGAGGCGATGAGCGTACTCGGGGCCATGCTGCTGCGTCGCGGCGACCTCGACGGAGCCGAGCCGCACCTGAGGGCCGCGACCGCGGCGGGGGACCGGGCGGCCGCGAACAATCTGGGAGTGCTGCTGCACCAGCGCGGCTACGCCGACGAGGCCGCCGGGTGGTGGCGGATCGCCGCCGTCGCCGGTTCGGCCGCGGCCGCGCACGCGCTGGGGCGCCATCACCGTGAGCGGGGCGACGAGCCCGCCGCCGAGTACTGGCTGCGGCAGTCCGCCGAGCAGGGGCACACGCTGGGCGCGTACGCGCTCGCCGATCTGCTGGAGCACCGCAGCGACTCCAGGGCCGAGCAGTGGATGCGGGTCGCCGCGGAGCGCGGGCACCGTGAGGCGGCGTACCGGCTGGCGCGTGCGCTCGACCGGCAGGTGACGCGGACGGGCGAGGACGGCGCCGACAACGGTGTCGAGCCGGACGCGGCCGTGCTGGACGAGGTCGAACAGTGGTACCGGCAGGCCGCGGCGCGTGGGCACCGCAGGGCCGCGCTGCACCTCGGGGCGATCCTGGAGAAGCGTGGGGAGCTCAAGGAGGCCGGGCGCTGGTACCTGACGTCCGCCAAGGACGGTGAGGCGCGGGCCGCCTGCGCGCTCGGGTTCCTGCTGCGGGACGCCGGGGACACCGAGAGCGCCGCCGTGTGGTGGCTGCGGGCCGCGCAGGACGGCGACGGCAACGCCGCGAACGCGCTGGGCGCGCTGCACGCCGAGCGCGGTGAGACGCAGACCGCCGAGCGGTGGTACCGGGCCGCGATGGACGCCGGTGACGTCAACGGCGCGTACAACCTCGGGCTGCTCTGCGCTGAGCAGACGCGTACCGCGCAGGCCGAGCAGTGGTACCGGCGGGCGGCTTACGCCGGGCATCGCGAGGCGGCGAACGCGCTGGCGATCCTGCTGCTCCAGGTCGGCGACACGACGGGTGCCGAACCGTGGTTCTCCAAGGCCGCGGAGGCGGGGAGCGTGGACGCCGCGTTCAACCTGGGGATCCTGTACGCCGGGCGGGGCGAGGAGCGGGCCGCGCTGCGGTGGTACGAGCGGGCGGCTGCCGCCGGGCACACCGAGGCGGCGCTCCAGGTCGGGATCGCGCGGCTGCGGGACGGGGACGAGCCGGCCGCGGAGCGGCATCTGCGGTGTGCGGCCGGGGGTGGCAGTGCGGAGGGGGCCTATCGTTTGGCGACCGTGCTGGATGCCCGGCGGCCGCCGGAGCCGGCGCATGAGCTGGGCGAGCCGGTGCGTGAGAAGGCCGAGTGCGAGGAGTGGTACGAGCGGGCTGCCTCGCAGGGGCATCGGCGGGCGCAGGTGCGGGTCGGGATGCTGGCCGCGGCTCGGGGGGACGTGGTGGAGGCGGCTCGGTGGTACCGGGCGGCCGCGGAGGCAGGGTCGCGCAACGGTGCGTTCAATCTGGGGCTGCTGCTGGCCAGGGAGGGCAGTGAGCCCGAGGCCGCGGTGTGGTGGACGCGGGCGGCTGACGCCGGGCACGGGCGGTCGGCTTTGCGGCTCGCCCTGGTCTACGCGCGTCGCGGTGAGCTTGCGGAGGGGCAGCGGTGGGCCGACCGGGCGGTGAGTCTGGGGCCGGCGGAGGTCGCCGAGCGGGCGGCGCGGTTGCGGGACGCTCTGCGGGAGGAGCTGTCTGCTTGAGGGGGCCGGTGAGGGTCGTGCCGGGTGCGGGGTGTTGTGGCCGGCGCCTTGGGTCTCGCCCCCGCCGCCCCTACCCGTACCTCCCCCCAAGCTCTCGGCTTCGCTCGAGCAGGGGGACCCCCATCCAGGGGCGCTGCCCCTTCGACCCCGGACTGCTTCTGGGGCTGCCGCCCCAGACCCCGCTTCGGCCTGAACGGCCTCGTCCTCAAACGCCGGACGGGCTGGGAGGGGGCGGGCCGCCGCTGAAAGGCGAGCGGGAAGCAGGGCGGCACGAAGGGCCGCGTGAAGAAAAGCGGTCCCGTGCTGAAACGCGAGCGGTGAGGGGGAGCCGGCCGGTGCCGAAAGGTGCTGGTCAGCCCCCCGCCCCCGCCGTCCGCCAAGCGATTTGCCTCTGCTCGCGGTGTTGACGTAATGTTGCATTCACCGACGCGGGGTGGAGCAGCTCGGTAGCTCGCTGGGCTCATAACCCAGAGGTCGCAGGTTCAAATCCTGTCCCCGCTACTGAAGGCCTAGGGCCGGGATCCATATGGATCCCGGCCCTAGGTGTTTTTGCGGGCCAGGCATGTCAGGGCCGGTGGCCTACCGCCTCCTCGTACAGGGCTCGGTTGACCGTTCGGGACTCCGGCAAGGGGGATCCCTCTGCCACGCCCTGGGCCTTGTACGCCGACTGGAGGCGGGTCGTCGTGCCGGAGCGGATCTCCCAGTCCATGAGCAGGGACGGGGTGGATTCGAGGACGGACTCCTCCGCCTTGAGGAGTTTCGCCAGGTATGTGACGAAGGTCGCATCTTGCTTGTAGTCCGAGGCGAAGTACGAGTTCAGCGTGCGGATGTAGGCCCTCAGGAGGGCCACTCCGGCGTCCACGTCGTCCTGGAGGAGCGAGGGGCCGTAGAGCATGCCGCCCAGGGGCTCGCCCCGCGGCTGGCCGCCGAGGAAGGCGTACCCCTGCTCGCCGTCCACCTTGCGCCAGACCGGGTCCAGGAGCCACGCGGAGTCGACGCCGCCGTTCTGGAGGGCCGTGAGGACGTCGGCCGAGCCGAGTTGCTGGTACTGGATGTCGGCAAGGCCGCCGCCGTGCTTCTCCAGCGCCTTCTCCATCGGGTAAGCGATGACCGACCCCTTGCCGATCATCGTGCCCATCCTGCGGCCGGCCATCGCCACCTGGCTCGCGCTCTCCCCCTCCTTCAGGCGCACCCACAGGCCGCTCTTCGACTTCGGCGCCGGTGAGAAGTTCCCGGCGACCCACTTGATGTCGAAGCCGCCCTTGACGCCGTTCATGACGGCCGCCTCCGGGGCCGCCCACAGCGCGTCGATGTCGCCCTTCGCGAGCAGGGGCAGCGCGTCCGGGGTCGGCAGGACCTTCAGCGTGACGTCGAGGCCCTCTTTCTTGAACTCCCCCTTGTCGAGCGCCACTTGCAGCGGAGCGACGTACTCCGCACTCAGCGTCCCCGTCGCGATCGTCAGCTTGCGGGGCTCGGACAGCGGCTGCGGGGAAGGTGCGCCGGGCAGACAGCGGGCCGGTGTGCGGGTGGGGGAGAGGTCCTCGGGGTCCGTCCACGCCTTCGTGCCGCAGCCCTCGACCGGGCGGATCGTGCGGTCGCCGGCGGCGGCCTTCGACGAAGAGTCCGACTCGTACGGGGACGAGCACGCCGCCGACGCCAGCAGGGCCCCCGCGGCGAGGAGGACGCCGTACACATGTGGCCTTCCTCTCATGACTGGCCCCTTCCTCGGTCTCTCGGTGCCCAGGGTGTGAGCAGGCGGCCGGCGAAGCGGATCAGTTCGGAGAACAGGACTCCGAGGATCGCGACGCAGACGATGCCGACGAACATGACGTCGTTCTGGAACAGCGCGCGCGAGTCGAAGATCAGATGGCCCAGGCCGTTCGTCGCGGCGATCTGCTCCGACGCGACGATGACCAGCACCGCCACACCCGCCGCGATGCGCGCGCCCACCAGGACGGAGGGGAGCGAGGCGGGCAGCAGGACATGGCGGAACATCTGCCATCGCGAGGCGCCGAAGACCTGGCCGGCGTCACGGTGGCCGGACGGGATGGACATCACCGCCGACATGGTCGAGATCCACACGAAGAAGAACACCGTCGCCGCCACCAGGGCCACCTGCGGGCCCTCACCCAGGCCGAACATGTTCAGGAAGACCGGCAGCAGGGCCAGCTTCGGTACGACGTACAGGGCGTCCAGCAGCGGCTCCAGCGCCGCGCGTACCAGGGACAGGGAGCCCATGAGCAGGCCCAGGGCGTAGCCCGCCGCCGTGCCGACCGCGTATCCGGCGAGGACCCGCTTCAGGGTCGCCCACACGTCCGGCCACAGTTCGCCGGCCGCGGCCCGGTCCCAGCCGTCGGCGAGGATCGTGGACGGGGCCGGGTAGACACGGTCGTCGATCCAGGCCCGGGTCGCGGCCAGCTGCCACAGCAGGAGCAGCGCGACGGGCACGGCGAGCGCCAGCGACAGCTCCAGTGCGCGCCTGCGGCGGTGGGTGCGGGTGGGGTGGAGTTCGCGCGGGCCCGGGCGGCGGACCAGGACCGACTCGGCGGGCGGCTTCGTGAGCGTCGTCATGCCGGCACGGCCTCCTTCCGCAGCAGGTCCCACAGTTCGCTCTTCAGGGCGGTGAACTCGGGCGTCGCTCGGATCTCGCCGGTGCGCGGACGCGGGAAGGGCGGGCGGTGCTCGGCGATGATCCGGCCCGGCCGGGCGGACATGACCAGGACACGGTCGCCGAGGACGATGGCCTCCTCCAGGCTGTGCGTGATGAAGAGCGTGGTCGTCCTCAAGGACTGGGTGATGTCCAGGAGTTCGTCCTGGAGGATCGTCCGCAGCTGGGCGTCGAGCGCGGCGAAGGGCTCGTCCATCAGCAGGATCTCGGGCTCCACGGCGAGCGCTCGGGCGATCGCCACGCGCTGGCGCATCCCGCCGGAGAGGGCCGCCGGGTAGGCGTCCGCGAAGTCCGACAGGCCCATGCGGGACAGCCAGTCGTCGGCGCGGGCGTTCGCCTCGCGGCGCGGGACGCGCTGGATGTCCAGGCCGAAGCGGACGTTGGCGCGGACGGACTTCCAGTCGTAGATGCCGTAGTCCTGGAAGATCATCGCCGCCGGTCGCGGGCTCGTGGCACGGATCTCCAGGGTGCCGGTGCTGGGGCGGAGCAGGCCCGCGGCGATGCGCAGCAGGGTCGACTTGCCGCAGCCGGAGGGGCCGACGACACAGACGAACTCGCCGTGGGCGACGGTCAGATCGAGGGGGCCGAGGGCGTCGACCGTGCGGGGGGTTCGGCCGAAGGTGCGGGTCAGGTCGTTGGCGCTGAGTTTGGGGTACGGCTCTCCCACTTCTGTCTCCTTGCGGAGTGCGGTACGGACGTGTGGGTGCCGTCGACGATATGACGACCCGTCAGATTCCGGAACCCCGCCTGCAACCCGGCCCGCACCCGGCTCGCCCGCACCCTGTCCGCCCGCACCCGGCCCTCCCGTAATCCCACCCCGCGCCCCGGGCAGCACAAAGCCCCGGCACTCGTCGGTGCCGGGGCTCGGAGAAGGTGGCGGGCTAGGCCTTCGCGCAGTTCGGGCAGATGCCGCGGTACGTCACCTCGACGTCCGAGACCGTGAAGCCGAAGCGCTCGGAGGCGGGGAGGTCGGCCATCGGGTTGCCCGTGGGGTGGACGTCCCGGATGGAGCCGCACTGGGCGCAGACCAGGTGGTGGTGGGGCCGGTGGGCGTTCGGGTCGTACCGCTTGGCGCGCTTGTCGGTGGAGACCTCGAGGACCTCGCCGAGGGTGACCAGCTCGCCCAGCGTGTTGTAGACGGTCGCCCGGGAGATCTCGGGCAGCTTGGCGACGGCCCGCGCGTGCACCTCGTCCGCCGTCAGGTGGACGTGATCGCCGGCGAGAACCTCGGCCACGACACGGCGCTGCGCGGTCATCCGCCATCCGCGTCCGCGCAGCCGTTCCAGAAGGTCACTCATGCAGACACCTTAACAGAGAAGGACCAGGTTCCGAATGGGTGTGACTTTGGAGGTCAGCTTGACTTAGACAATGTCCAAGATAGGATCGAGATCGTCTTTGGCCAATGGACAGGAGTGGCCGGAGTTGCTCGAAACGACGCAGGAGGCGCACGTGACCCAGGGACCGCTCACGACGGAGGCCGGAGCTCCGGTCGCCGACAACCAGAACAGCGAGACCGCGGGCATCGGCGGCCCGGTCCTCGTCCAGGACCAGCTCCTGCTGGAGAAGCTCGCCCACTTCAACCGGGAGCGCATCCCGGAGCGTGTGGTGCATGCGCGCGGCGCCGGCGCCTACGGCACCTTCACGGTGACCGCCGATGTCAGCCGGTACACGCGCGCCGCCTTCCTCTCCGAGGTCGGCAAGCAGACGGAGACGTTCCTGCGCTTCTCGACGGTGGCCGGCAACCTCGGTGCGGCGGACGCCGTCCGTGACCCGCGCGGCTGGGCGCTGAAGTTCTACACCGAGGAGGGCAACTACGACCTCGTCGGCAACAACACCCCGGTGTTCTTCATCAAGGACGCCATCAAGTTCCCGGACTTCATCCACACCCAGAAGCGCGACCCGTACACGGGCTCGACCGAGCCGGACAACGTCTGGGACTTCTGGAGCCTGAGCCCCGAGTCGACGCACCAGGTGACCTGGCTGTTCGGCGACCGCGGCATCCCGGCGTCGTACCGCCACATGAACGGCTACGGCTCGCACACCTACCAGTGGAACAACGAGGCCGGCGAGGTCTTCTGGGTCAAGTACCACTTCAAGACCGACCAGGGCATCAGGAACCTCACCCAGGAGGAGGCCAACCGGCTCGCCGGTGAGGACCCCGACTCCCACCAGCGCGACCTGCGTCAGGCCATCGAGCGAGGGGAGTTCCCGAGCTGGACCGTGCAGGTGCAGATCATGCCGGCGGCGGACGCGGCGACGTACCGGTTCAACCCGTTCGACCTCACCAAGGTGTGGCCGCACGAGGACTACCCGCCGATCGAGATCGGCAGGCTGGAGCTCAACCGCAACCCGCACAACGTCTTCGCCGAGGTCGAGCAGTCGATCTTCTCCCCGGCGCACTTCGTGCCCGGCATCGGCCCCTCCCCGGACAAGATGCTCCAGGGCCGCCTCTTCGCCTACGGCGACGCCCACCGCTACCGCGTCGGCATCAACGCCGACCACCTGCCGGTGAACCGCCCGCACGCCACCGAGGCGCGCACCAGCTCCCGTGACGGCTTCCTGTACGACGGCCGTCATGGCGGTGCGAAGAACTACGAGCCGAACAGCTTCGGCGGCCCGGCCCAGACGGACCGTCCGCTGTGGCAGCCGTTCACCGGCTTCACCGCCGGCACCGGTAGCCACGAGGCCCCCGCGCACGCGCAGGACAACGACTTCGTGCAGGCGGGCGACCTGTACCGCCTGATGTCGGAGGACGAGAAGGAGCGGCTGATCGCCAACCTGGCGGGCGCCATGGCGCCGGTCTCGCGCCAGGACATCGTCGAGCGGGCGATCGACAACTTCCGCCGTGCGGACGACGACTTCGGCAAGCGGCTGGAGGCCGCGGTCCAGGCCCTGCGCGGCTGACACCAGCACTGGATCGCCTGCCGTGGCGGACGGGCCGGGTTCCCTCGGGGACCCGGCCCGTCGGGCGTGCTCAGGCGGGCACGTGCTGTCGTACGGGTGCCCAGCAGCGGATGATGTCGCGGACCGAGACGATGCCGACGGGCTCGCCGCGGTCCAGGACGATCAGATGCCGGAAGCCGCCGTGCGCCATGGCGCGGGCCGCCTCCTCCAGGGTCCAGGCCGGGGCGGCGAACACGACGTCGGTGGTGGTGTGGTCATGGGCGCGTTCGGCGTCCGGGCTCTGGCCGAGGCCGACGGAGATCAGGATGTCGCGTTCGGTGAGGATGCCGATGCCGCCCGCGTCCGGGTCGTGGACCACGGCCGCGCCGACTCGGCGGGTGGACATGAGTGCGGCTGCCTGGCGAAGGGTGTGGGTGGGGCCGATGGTGAGGACCACGGTGCTCATGGCGTCACGTACGAGCATGGATGGAGCCACCTCCTGAAGTGCCCCCGCACCGATTGTTCATGGATTCACAAATTCACAAGTGGGGGGACTCTCAGAGTGACAGGTAAAGAGGGGGTCAACAAGGGGGCGCTCAGTAGCGCTCGTTGAGGTACCCCAGCAGCTCGTCGTGGAGCAGGCCGTTCGAGGCGGCCGCGTTGCCGCTGTGCGGGCCGGGGCGGCCGTCGAGGCCTGTGAAGGAGCCGCCCGCCTCCGTCACGATGATCGCGTTGGCGGCCATGTCCCACAGGGACAGCTCGGGCTCGGCGCAGATGTCCACCGAACCCTCGGCGACCATCATGTACGGCCAGAAGTCGCCGTACGCGCGCGTGCGCCACACCTCGCGCGTGAGATCGAGGAAACCGTTCAGCTTGCCCTGCTCCTCCCAGCCGCCGAGCGAGGAGTACGCGAACGAGGCGTCCGTCAGTTTCGAGACCTGCGAGACCCGCAGCCGGGACGCCGAGGACAGGCTGCGGCCGGCGAAGGCGCCGTGCCCCTTGGCGGCCCACCAGCGCCGGCCGAGCGCGGGTGCGGACACGAGGCCGACGACCGGCTGGAACCCGCCCTCCACGGCCTCCATCAGCGAGATGAGGGTCGCCCAGACCGGGACGCCGCGCACGTAGTTCTTGGTGCCGTCGATCGGATCGATGACCCAGCGGCGGGGCCCGGTGCCCTCGACGCCGTACTCCTCGCCGAGGATCGCGTCTCTCGGACGGGCCCGCTGCAACTGGCTCCGGATCAGCTCCTCGGCGCCCTTGTCCGCCTCACTCACGGGCGTCATGTCCGGCTTCGTCTCGACCTTGAGGTCGAGGGCCTTGAATCGGTCCATGGTGGTGGCGTCGGCGGCGTCGGCGAGGACGTGGGCGAGGCGAAGATCGTCGAGGTAGTCCGGCATGGGACGAACGCTATCTGCCGTGGTCGGGCTGGGGCTACTAGGCCGGGGGCTCATGGGCGGGTTGCCCACGGTTGGCGGGGTGCCGACGTGCATACGATCGGTGCGCGCGACCCGCGACCGCCCGCTCGGGCCTCGAACACCCGCGCACCCCGGCCGAATGGCGCCCCCGCACGCCTTCGCGAACCCTTGACAGTGACGCTGTGCGCGTCAAATCTGGGCGCAGAGCCGCTCGTCTCCGGGAGGCGATGATGCCTGCAGCGCGGGAATCCCTGCTGGACTCCGCTTACACGGCGCTGGCGCGCCGGCCGTGGTCCGCCGTGCGGATGGTGGACGTGGCCGCGGCGGCCGGAGTGTCCCGGCAGACGCTGTACAACGAGTTCGGCAGCAAGGAAGGGCTCGCGCGTGCCCTGGTGCGCAGGGAGGCCGACGGCTACCTCGCCGGCGTCGACCGAGCCCTCGCCACCCCGAGCGACGCCCGCGACCGACTCACGGCCGCCGCGGAGTGGACCGCCGGCCTCGCCCGGGACAACGCCCTGGTGCGGGCCATGCTCACCGGCTGCTGGAGCGATCGCCTGCCCTCGCCGACCCTGTCCGCCGTCCCGTCCTCCTCGGCGGTACCGGCGCAGCGCCGCGCCGACGGCCCCCTGCCGTCACCCGGCGACTTCGTGGCCATCGTGCGCGACCGCGCCGTGGTCGTCCTGACCGGGCCCGGCACCGCCAAGCCCGACACCGCCGAGCTCGCCCGCTCCTGCGAACTCGTCGTGCGGCTGGCCCTGTCCTGTGTCGCCGCCCCGCCCGGCGAAGGAGGCGTCTCCGACCTCGTACGCAGCGCGCTGTACCGGCAGTTGCCGGGCTGAACCGGCGTGGCCGGTACGGGTCTCAGTGCGCCGATCCGGACAGCTGGAGGCCGATGACGCCCACGATCACCAGCGTGATCGACAGGATCTTCAACGTCGACACCAGATCCCCGAGGAAGATCATCCCGTAGATCGCCGTGCCCGCCGCGCCGATCCCCGTCCACACCGCGTACGCGGGCCCCACGTCGAGCTTCCTGAGCGAGATCGTCAGCAACCCGAAGCTGCCGAGGGCGAAGATGCAGAAGGCGACGGTCGGCCAGAGCCGGGTGAACCCGTGCGACAGTTTCAGACAGACGGCGAAGCCGGTTTCGAGCAGCCCCGCCACGATGACCAGCAGCCACGCCATGTGCTGTCCTCCCGTATCCCCACGTACTGTGACCGCTTCGTCAGGCTTGGATCCGGCTCGGTGCGATTATGCCTTTACCGGACTCACAGCAAGACAAACAACGCGAAGGTCAACCGCCTTCCTCAGTCGCCTTCCGTGCGTTCACGCGTGGCCAGCAACCGTCGCAGCGAGTAGAGCCGCGCGGGATCGGCGTGACCCTGTGCGACCCAGTCGTCCAGCGCGCAGTCCGGTTCGTCATGACTGCACGCACGCGGACAGCCCTCGGTTCCCGATTCCAGGTCGGGAAACGCGTGGATCACACGCGAGGGATCGACGTGCGCCAGGCCGAACGAACGCACCCCGGGGGTGTCGATCACCCAGCCCTCCATCTCCGGCAACGGCAGCGCAAGCGCCGACGTCGTCGTGTGCCGGCCGCGTCCCGTCACCGCGTTCACATGTCCTGTCGAACGCTGCCGGTCCTGCGCCACCAGCGCGTTCACCAGTGTCGTCTTGCCGACTCCCGAGTGCCCGACGAACGCCGTGACGCGGCCGCCCAGTTGTTCGCGCACCCGGTCCGCGGCGCCCCCGGTCTCCAGTTCCTCCCGGCTGGTGACGACATACGGGATGTCCAACGCTCCGTACAGCTCCAGGATTTCGTCCGGTGATGCCAGGTCCGACTTGGTCAGCACCAGCAGCGGTTCGAGGCCTCCGTCGAACGCCGCGACCAGACAGCGGTCGATCAGCCGGGGCCGCGGCTCGGGGTCGGCGAGGGCGGTGACGATGGCGAGTTGGTCGGCGTTGGCGACCACCACCCGCTCGAACGGATCGTCGTCGTCGGCGGTGCGGCGGAGCACCGATTCGCGCTCCTCGATCCGCACGATGCGCGCGAGCGTGTCCTTCTTGCCTGACAGGTCGCCGACCAGTGCCACCCGGTCCCCGACCACCGCGGCCTTGCGGCCGAGTTCGCGTGCCTTCATCGCCATCACGACGCGGCCGTCGACGAGGCAGGTCAGCCGTCCCCGGTCGACGGTGAGGACCATGCCCTCGGCGGCGTCCTCGTGCTTTGGGCGGATGTTCGACCGGGGCCGGGTGTTCCGGCGGCCGGGGCGGGTGCGGATGTCGTCCTCGTCGGTGTGCTTGCCGTAGCGGCGCATGGCGGTGTCCCTACGCCCCGAGCATCCCGGTCCACAGCTCCGGGAAGTCCGGCAGGGTCTTCGCCGTCGTCGCCACGTTCTCGATCCGCACTCCCTCGACCGCGAGGCCGATGATCGCGCCGGCGGTCGCCATGCGATGGTCCTCGTAGGTGTGGAAGACGCCGCCGTGCAGCCGGCGCGGGGTGATGTGCAGGCCGTCGGCGGTCTCGGTCACGTCACCGCCGAGTTCGTTGATCTCCTTGGTGAGCGCGGCCAGGCGGTCCGTCTCGTGCAGCCGCAGGTGCGCGACCCCGCGCAGCGTGGAGGGGGAGTCCGCGAGGGCCGCCACGGCCGCGATGCCCGGTGTGAGTTCGCCGACCTCGCTCAGGTCCACGTCGATGCCGTGGATCGCACCCGAACCGGTGAACACGAGCCCGTACTCGGTGAGTTCGCAGGAACCGCCCATCTCGGTGAAGATCTCGCGCAGCCGGTCACCGGGCTGCGTGGTGCGGGCCGGCCAGTCCGGTACGAGGACCTTGCCGCCGGTCACCAGCGCGGCGGCCAGGAACGGCTGGGCGTTGGACAGGTCCGGCTCGATGGTCAGGTCGCGGCCGAGCAGAGCGCCAGGCGTGACCCGCCAGACGTTGGGCTCGCCGCCCGACTCCGGGGTGTCGACCTGGGCACCGACGGCCCGCAGCATGTCGACGGTCATCCGGATGTGCGGCATGGACGGCAGCGAGGAGCCGATGTGCCGGACCTCGACGCCCTGGTTGAAACGCGGGCCCGACAGCAGCAGGGCCGAAACGAACTGGGAGGACGACGAGGCGTCGATCTCCACCGTGCCGCCCTCCAGCGCACCCCCGCCGTGGACGGTGAGCGGCAGCGCGCCCCGGCCGTCGTCGTCGATCCGGGCACCGAGGGCGCGCAGGGCGTCGATCACGCCGTGCAGGGGACGCTCGTAGGACCTGGGGTCGCCGTCGAAGCGGACGGGGCCGTCGGCCAGCGCGGCGACCGGCGGCAGGAAGCGCATGACCGTGCCGGCGTTGCCGACGTCGACCGTGGCCGGGCCGCGCAGGCCCGCGGGGAGCACCCGCCAGGCCTCGCCGGTGCCCTCGGGGCCGACGCCCTCCTCGATGCCGACGCCCATGGTGCGCAGGGCACCGGCCATCAGCAGGGTGTCGCGGGAACGCAGCGGGCGGCGCAGCCAGCCGGGCTCGCTCGCCAGGGCGGCGAGGACGAGGGCGCGGTTGGTGACCGACTTGGACCCCGGCACGTGGACCGTCGCGTCGACGGGTCCGCTCGCGTGGGGGGCGGGCCAGAGGGCGGTGTGTGCGGCGGGGTTTTGGGCCATGGGTTCACTTTATAAGGAGCGTGTGGTTCGGGTGCGGCACCGTTGGGGCTGGTCGCGCGCACGCGGCGGAGCCGCACATCGATACAGGTCCCGCGCCCCTGGAGACGCTGCCCCTCCGGGGCGCGTCACAGCTCCAGCAACCACCTTCCCCCGCCTATCAGCGAGCACAGCGACACCGCGTGGAACAGGAACAGCCACAGGCCCGCCGGCACATGCGTCAGCCGGGACAGCTGGTCCGCGTCCGAGTCGCCCGCGCCGCCCCGCGACCTCTTCGCCTGCAGTTCGAAGGCGGGCCGCACTCCGCCCACAAGGAGGAACCAGACCACGGTGTACGCGAACGCCGCCTGGACCTGGGGTCCCGCGAGCCACGAGACCACCACGAACGTGCCGCCCGTGAGGAACACCGTCAGGGCGCCGTACGCGTTGCGGATCATCACCAGCATCGCCACCAGCAGGGCCGTCGCCAGCCACAGCAGCAGGGTGATCCGGCCGGTGGCCAGCAGCGCGGCGCCGCCCAGGCCCAGCAGCGGGGGAGCCGTATAGCCCGCCGCCGCGGTGAGGATCATGCCGATGCCGTGCGGCTTGCCCCGGCTGACCGTGAGGCCGCTGGTGTCGGAGTGCAGGCGTATGCCGGTCAGCGTCCGGCCGGTCAGCAGCGCGACCAGGCCGTGGCCGCCCTCGTGGGCGATGGTGATGGCGTTGCGCGAGAGGCGCCACAGGCCGTGCGGGACGACCACGACGAGCGCGACGACCAGTGTGGCGATCACCACCCACAGATCCGGGTCGGGCTGGGTACCGGAGACCTCGTCCCAGAGGGAGGCGAGCGAGGCGGATGCGGTGCTGTCCATGTAAGGCTTTGGCTCCCTTGGGGTCGGACGGAATCTGGCAGTGTGGCACGCGTGCGTGGGCGTTGGCTGAGACGCCGGCCAGGCAGCGATCGTTCCTGGGCGCCGAACGCGCAGGTCACGGCGTTGGGAGTCGGCAACGATCCGAGAAGTACGGGGTCACTGCCCGTCGGTGTACCGGCGGGCCAGGGCGATCAGGGCGGCCCGGCCGCTCCGGTCCGTGCGGTTCCTGAGACTCGCGAGGTGTTTCTCGACGGTCCGCGGCGAGAGGAAGAGGTGCTCGGCGATCTCCTGGTTGCCGAGCCCCCGGCCGAGCAGGCGCAGCACCTCGTACTCCCGCGCGGTCACCCCCGCCCGCCGCAGCTCCTGCGGAATCGTGCCGTGCCCCTGGCGGCGGCGGGAAACGGGCGAGCCCGACTCCCGCAGCAGGGCGCGGCAGGCCGCCGCCACCCGTGTCGTGCCCCGGTCGTGGAAGAACTGCTCGGCGGCGGACAGCCACTCGACGGGGTGCCCCCAGCCGTCGGCGAGCGCCGCGGAGGCGCCAAGACGCAGACACAGGTGACGGGCCAGGGGTATGGCGTCGGTCCCGGCCAGTGCCTCCTCGGCCGCCTTGGCCGCCTCTCCGGCCCGGCCCTCGCGGCCCAGCAGCACGGCTCGGGACCAGCCCGCGAAGGGCCGGTCCCAGTGGACCTGACTGAGCCGGTCAGCGACCGCCCCGTCCAGCTCCGCCCAGCCGGCCGCGCCCCGCACGGTGCGCAGGAGCAGGTACGGGCCCAGGAAACCGGTGACCCCGCGGGTGCTGGGCAGTGCGCGCATGGCCCGGTCCGCCTCGGTGAACTCGGCCAGCGCACGGTCGGGCTCCTCCCGCAGCAGGGAGCAGATGCCCTGGGCCCAGCCCCACACCGAGGTGTCGGCGTAGCCCCAGAGCGCTCCGGCGCTCCGCCCGGCCAACGCGCCCTCCATGGCGTGCAGCGCGGCCCGGAGCTTCTCCCGCTCTCCTCGGGAGGCGGCGATGATGGCGTCCACTCCGACGCCGATCAGCTGAACCTCCCCCAGCCGCAGTCTGCGGGCCGTCGTCCGCAGCCGTCCGGCGGCCTCCAGCGCCTGGTCCTGCTCGTCGCGCAGCACATGGGCCTGCGCCAGATGCATGTCGGCCCAGGCCGTCATGAGCACGGCACCGGTCTCCTCGGCCGCCCTCCGCGCGGCCAGCAGCCGATCGGTCCCGGTGATCCGGATCCGGTCCAGTACGCCGAGTTCCAGCAGGCCGCGTATCCGCCAGACCGGCAGCGCATGGGCGTCGGCCGTGGCCACCAGGCGTTCGAAGACCTTCTCCGTCTCGGCCAGGTCCAGGGGCCGCAGGCAGTACCCCAGCATGTTCAGCGCCTTGCAGCTCACCTCCGGCAGCCCGACCGCCTCCGCGGTCGCCACGGCCCCTTCGGCCAGGGCCCTGGCGCTCTCCAGCCGGTCCGGGCGCTGCGAGTTGAGCACCAGGTGCGCGGCGACCGAGTCCAGGGCGGCGCGGGACGCCGGGTCCGGCTCGGCTCCGAGCAGCTCCCGTGCCCGCCGTACGGAGGTCAGGCCCGCCTCCCACTGCTGCGCGGTGGCCGCGGCCCTGGCCCGGATCAGGAAACCCGCGGCGCGGCGGGCGGGCGGCGCGCCCCACACGGTCAGCACACGGTCCAGCCGGTCGCCGAGTTCCGGTACGCGCCGGACGTCGCCCGTCAGGACGAGCGTCCCCAGGAGCTCCTCCAGCAGCCCGGCCACGGCCTCGGGCGGGGCGTCCGCCGCGTCGGCGGTCAGTTCCAGGCCCCGGTCGAGGAGTTCCACGGCGGTCAGCAGAGCGCCCCGCAGGACCGCCTGCCGGCCCGCCCTGGTGAGCAGCACGGCCGCCCGTGCCCGCTGCCCGCCGGTGACGCACAGCTCGGCGGCCAGGCGGTACAGGTCGTCGCCCGGGTCACCGCCGATCAGGCCGTCGGTCTCCCCGGCCCGCCCGGCGCCCCGCGGCAGCGGCCCCGTCGCGTCGGCGGACTCGATCGCGTCGGCGGCGGCGAGGCAGAGCGCCGCGCGCTCCGCGGGCAGCAGCCGGTGGGTGATGGCGTCGGCGGTCAGGGCGTGCCGGAAGGAGTGCCAGCCGGGCTCCTCCGCGGTCGCGCCGTCGGTGACCAGATGGGCGTGTGCCGCCTGCCGCAGCCGGCGGAGTGCCGTCGGCCGGTCGATCCCGGCGACGCGGGCGGCGATGTCCACGGGGAAGCGCCTGCCCAGAACGGCAGCGGCTTCCAGAAGGGCGACGCCGGGCGGGCCCAGGCGGTCCACGCGCTGCAGTACGGCGGCGGCGACCGTCGCGGGCACACCGGAGTCCAGCGAGCCGGTCACCGCCCAGCCGTCGCCCCGCCGCCGGACGAGGCTGCCGCTGTCGACCATGGCGGTCAGCAGCTCCTCCACGACGAAGGGCACGCCCTCGGAGACGGCGTGCAGCCGGTCCAGTACGGCTTCCGGCACCTGGCCCGCGTCGTCGTGGCCCAGACAGCGGGCCGCCAGTTCCGCGGTGTGCGCGGGGCCGAGCCCGGCGAGGCGCAGGGTACGGGCCGTACGGCGGGACGCGGCGGCCTCGGCGAGGTCGAGCGCGGGACCGGGCCCACCGCGCAGGGTGGCCAGCAGGACGGCCCGCCGGCCGGGAAGGTTGTCCGTGAGGTAGTCGACGATGGTGAGCGTGTCGGCGTCCGCGTCGTGCAGGTCCTCCAGCACCAGGACACAGCCGCCGGAGCGTCCGAGGCTCTCCAGGAGTCGCAGTACCGCCTCGGCGTAGCCCACCAGCGGCGCACCGTCCTGCGGCGCCAGCCCGCACAGCCGCGACAGGAGCGGTTCGTAGGGGCCAAGGTCTCCGTCCCCGGGTGCCCCTTCGCCACGCAGTCCGGAGAACACGGCCTCCGCGAGCGGCCGCAGCGGCACCGCGCGCCCGGCCGACGCGGCCCGCCCGCGCAGCACCCGGAATCCGGAGCCGATGGCGGCGGCAGCGGTCTCCTCGACGAGGCGTGACTTGCCGATGCCCGGCTCGCCCAGCACGAACACGGACGAGCCCCGCCCCTCGCCCGCCGATGCGACCGCCGCGGTCAGAAGGTCCCGCTCCGGTTCTCTGCCGACCAGTGCCGATGACGACAACGACGACACTCAGGCCCCCTGCGCCCTTTTCCGGGATGTCCCCGCCGGTCCCCGTCGAATACTCCTTCGAGCGCGTACAGCGTAGTACCCACAAGTCACAGGGGCCGCACAACTACATGGGGGCTCTTCCCCGATGTACGCGGTGGCCGGCGGGCGGCACGCTTTCCTCCAGCAGGGCACGGGGGACAGGGCATGACTCGGGGGACATGCCCTGCCTGCTGTTCTTTCTTCGATCGGGGGTTGCCGACATGTCTTCAACGCCGCGTGGCGTCGGATGGATCACCGCCGGGCTTCTGGGCGTGGCGCTGTGCGGGTGCTCGTCGCTCACCGCCGGTACGGGAGGGGATTCCGGCGGATCGTCGTCGACGGGCTCGGCGGCGGACGGCCCGGACGTACCGGCGTTCGCCGGGGACCTGGAGCGGGTGTGCACGGAGGGGCTCGGCTTCTCGGGGCTGCCCGCCTACGACCGTACGAAGAAGGCCGTGCACCCGGCGATGCTCATGAACAGGTCCGGTGACGACTGGTCGCAGTCCGAGCCGTCCGCCGGCGACTACCCCAAGGGCTGGTTCCTCGGCTACTCGGCCAAGCCGGCCAGTGCCGAGCTGGTCGTCTGCGTCGAGCGCACCAAGGCGACCGCGACCGGCAAGGTGTGCGACATGGAGGGCGACGGCGGCAAGCCGTTCAAGGTGCGCACGTACAACACCTCGTACCTCCTGAAGGTCGTCGAGGCGCGCACCGGCAAGGAGCTGTACCGGCACACGGGGGAGGCCAGGTCCGACGAGTGCCCGGTGTACATGCTCACCTCGAAGGGCGAGGACGCGGACAAGTACTACAACGAGGTGCGGCCCAAGGACTTCCGCAAGAACGTCCGGCCCTTCATCGCGCCGTAGGCTGCACCACGGCCGTCCCGTCCACGCCCCTCCCGCGGAGGACCGCATGCCCGTCACGACCACCACCGTCGACCTCACCGGGCTCAGCGCCGCCCGCGGCGGCTCCCGTCGGCTCACCGGCCACCTCACCCGGCCCGCCGGGCCGGGCCCCTGGCCCGGTGTCGTCGTGGTGCACGAGGCGCTGGGCGTCAATGACGTGATGCACCGTCAGACGGACCGACTGGCGAGCGCCGGATACCTCGTCCTGATGCCGGACCTGTTCACCGACGGAGGGGCCGTCCGCTGCCTGGTGCCGACCTTCCGGGCGGCCCTGTCCGGACAGGGCCGTGCCTTCCGGGACATCGAGGCGGCCCGCACCCGCCTCGCCCAGGATCCCGACTGCACCGGGCGGATCGGCATCATCGGCTTCTGCATGGGCGGCTCCTTCGCCCTCCTCGCCCTGAGCGACGGCGAGTTCGACGCCGCCTCCGTCAACTACGGCCGTCCGCCCAAGGATCTCGACAAGGCACTCGACGGCGCCTGCCCCGTCGTCGCGAGCTACGGAGCCCGCGACCGCACGCTGCCCGGCGTGGCCCCCAGGCTGGAGGCGGCGCTCGACCGGCTCGGCGTCGTCCACGACGTCGAGGAGTACCCGGAGGCCGGGCACTCCTTCCTCAACGACTCCGAGGTCGGACCGCGCGCCCTGCGTCCGCTGATGCGTGTCGCCGGGATCGGGCCGCACCCGGAGTCCGCCGTCGACGCCTGGCGGCGCATCGACGACTTCTTCGCCGCACACCTCACAGCGGACGGCCGCAAGGGCTGACCGACGGCGGAGTGCCGTGGCCCGTGCGGAAGCGGTCTGCCACCCTTGGACGTCAGCTCGGAGGGGTGATTGCAGATGTGCGGACGGTATGCGGCCAGTCGTGGGCCCGAGGATCTCGCGGGAATCTTCGAGATCGAGAAGTGGGAGCCCGAGGAGACGCTCGAAGCGGACTACAACGTGGCTCCGACCAAGGAGGTCCACGTCGTCCTCGACCGCCCACTGAAGGACGCGGACGACCCGCGGCCGGTCCGGCAGCTGCGCAAGCTGAAGTGGGGACTGGTGCCCAGCTGGTCCAAGACCCCCGAGAGCGCCTTCAAGATGATCAACGCGCGCGCGGAGACGGTGCACGAGAAGCCGTCCTACCGGCGGGCGTTCACCTCCCGGCGCTGCATCATCCCCGCCGACGGCTACTACGAGTGGGTCACCGGCAAGCAGGAGCGGGACCTGGAGGTCGAGGGGAAGCGGAAACGACCCCGCAAGCAGCCGTACTTCGTGCTGCCCGCCGACGGCTCGGTGTTCGCGATGGCCGGGCTGTACGAGTTCTGGCGGGACTCCACACTGCCCGACGAGCACCCGCAGGCCTGGTGGGTCACCTGCTCGGTCATCACCACGGAGGCCGAGACGACCCCGCTGGCCGTCGCGCCCGAGGAGGGCCCGCACACGCTCGCCGAGATCCACCCCCGAATGCCGCTGATGCTGACCCCGGACCGGTGGGACGCCTGGCTGGACCCCTCCCGCAAGGACCCCGAGGAACTGCGCACGCTGCTCACCCCGCCGCCCGTCGGACTGATGCGCGCCTACCCCGTCTCCACGCTGGTCAGCAACGTCCGCAACAACGGCCCGGAGCTGCTGAAGGAGCTGGACGGCCCGGAAGAGGGCACACTTTTCTGACGTGACGACCGAGTCTGATGTGACGACCGAGATCATCGGTACGGATGCGGGGGACGCCCGCATCACCTGGCACCGTGCGAAGAAGGCACGGCTGGTGCTGGCCGCGAGCCACGGCGCCGGAGGCGGCATCGGGGCGCGTGACCTCGTGGCACTCGCCGAGGTCCTGCCCGCCCACGGCGTGACCGTCGCCCTCGTCGAGCAGCCCTGGCGGGTGGCCGGCAAGAAGGTGGCGCCCGCGCCGAAGACGCTGGACGTCGGCTGGCGGGGCGTGTGGCCGGCGCTCGCCGCACCCGGGCTGCCCGTGATCTCCGGCGGCCGCAGCGCCGGCGCCCGTGTCGCCTGCCGTACGGCCGTCGAACTCGGGGTGCACGCCGTGCTCGCCCTCAGCTTCCCCCTGCACCCGCCCGGCAGGCCCGAGAAGTCCCGCGCCGAGGAACTGCTCGGCGCCGGGGTGCCCACCCTCGTCGTCCAGGGCGGCAACGACCCCTTCGGCAGCCCCGAGGAGTTCCCGGCCGGTGACTACGAGCTGGTCGAGGTGCCGTACGGCGATCACGGGTTCGCCGTGGCCAAGCGGGCGCCCCTCGGCCAGGACGAGGCCGTGGCGATCGTCACGGACGCGGCTCTGAAGTGGGCAGGGTCACTGGGGTAAAGCTTCGGGAATGTTGCGGACCCGGCCTTGGTTGTGGCGGACACGGGTGCTGAAGCACCAGCGCCGACGTCGTGGGAGAGGAAGTCCGCCGCATGGGTTCGACCCACTGCCAGAGCCGCAGCAGCCGCGCCGACCTGGACTGGACGGTGCTGCACGCGGCCAAGACCGCTCCTATTCGAGGGGCGGCGGGTACGGCAGGTCGTCTATCCTCCGATTCAGGTGGGACCGGTTTCGGCCCTGCCCGCAATCTTGAGGAGGTGGGTCCGGTTCCCGGTACCGACGCAGGGACCGACAACGGCCAGGCGGAGCAGCCCGAGGGCCAGGGCACGGGCGTGGACACGTCCGCGGAGTCGACCGCCGAGCGCAGCGCGCGCTTCGAGCGGGACGCACTCGAATTCCTCGACCAGATGTACTCGGCCGCACTGCGCATGACGCGCAACCCGGCCGACGCGGAGGACCTGGTGCAGGAGACGTACGCCAAGGCGTACGCGTCCTTCCACCAGTTCCGCGAGGGCACCAACCTCAAGGCGTGGCTGTACCGGATCCTCACCAACACCTTCATCAACTCGTACCGCAAGAAGCAGCGCGAACCCCAGCGCTCCGCGGCCGAGGAGATCGAGGACTGGCAGCTCGCGCGCGCCGAGTCGCACATGTCGACGGGCCTTCGCTCCGCGGAGTCACAGGCACTCGACCATCTGCCGGACTCGGACGTGAAGGAAGCACTCCAGGCCATCCCCGAGGAATTCCGAATCGCCGTGTATCTGGCCGACGTCGAGGGCTTTGCGTACAAGGAGATCGCGGACATCATGGGGACACCCATCGGTACGGTGATGTCCCGGCTGCACCGGGGCCGCCGTCAACTGCGCGGCATGCTCGAGGACTACGCCCGCGAGCGCGGGCTGGTCCCGGCCGGCGCCGGAGAGTCGAACGAAGCGAAAGGCTCGGGCTCATGAGCTGCGGAGAGCCGCACGAGACGGACTGCTCTGAGGTACTCGATCATCTCTACGAGTTTCTCGACAGCGAGATGCCGGACGTCGACCGCGACAAGTTCAAGCAGCACTTCACGGAGTGCTCGCCGTGCCTGGAGAAGTACGGGCTCGAAGAGGCCGTGAAGAAGCTGGTCAAGCGGTGCTGCGGACATGACGACGTGCCCACCGACCTGCGTGCCAAGGTCCTCGGACGGCTCGACCTGATCCGTTCCGGACAGGCCGTGCCCGAGCACGACGTCACGGCAGCGCCACAGGAATCCTGAACGCACGCCCGTCACTCGAACGTGCTAATCCCCCGGTCGTAGGACCGTGAACCTCCCTCGCCGCCCTAGGCTCCCTGCCTGAAGCGCGCGGCCGGGGAGGGGCGTATGGAGTCGACACCCTTACGGGCCCGTGTCTGTATCGGCATGGTCGCCCTCGGCGGCCTGTGCTCCATGCACGCGCTGGTGTCGACGCACATCCCCTGGTGGGCCGTGGCCCTGCTGGCCGCGCTCTACGCCGGGGGCGAGCGACTGTCCGGCTCGTTCTACCCGGTGCTGCTCGCCGGTGCCTTCCTGCTGCCACCGTCCGCCGCCGCGCTGGTCGCGGTGCCGGGGGCGCTGATCGCCCCGGCCGGCGGCCGGCCGCAGCCGCTGCGGCGGGTGTGGCGCGCTTCCCAGCTGGCGGTCGCGGTGTGGCCGGCGGCTTGGGTGTACCGGCAACTGGGCGAGCGGGACGCCGTGACGGCGGCCGACTTCCCGCATGTGCTCGTGCACGCCGGTGCCGCGGTCCTGGCGTTCTGCGTGGTCCTGACCGCGCTGGACGGCGGGATCCTCGCGCTCGCCGAGCGCCGTCCGCTGCGCCGGACCTGGCACGAGCTGTTCCTGAGATCGCTCGCGCCGATCGCCGTACACGGTCTCGCCGGACTGATGATGGCCGTGCTGTGGCGCAGTGCCTACGGCCCGGTGTCCGCGCTGCTCGTGCTGCTGCCGATGTGCGTGTCGTGGTGGGCTTTCGCCCAGTACCACCGGGAACACGCGGCCCACCAGGCCACCATCAGGGCACTCGTCCAGGCCGTCGACATCAAGGACGGCTACACCCGCGGCCACAGCGAGCGCGTCGGCCGCGCCACCATGATGATCGCCCGTGAGCTGGGCCTCGCCGACGAGCGCGTCGAGGTGCTCCGCTTCGCCGGGATCCTGCACGACGTCGGCAAGCTGGGCGTACCCACCCGGCTGCTCCGCAAGAACGGGCCGCTGACGCCCGAGGAGCGTCGGGTCATCGAGCTGCACCCCGAGTACGGACACGAGATGGTCCGCGGGATCTCCTTCCTCGGCGAGGCACGGGCCGCCGTACTGCATCACCACGAACGGCTGGACGGCACCGGTTACCCCTACGGGCTGAGCGGGAGTCAGATCCCGGAGTCGGCACGGGTGGTGGCGGTCGCTGACGCCTTCGACGCGATGACGTCGACCCGGTCCTACTCACGTGCCCGGCCGGTGTCCGTCGCCCTGCGCGAGCTGGAGAAGTGCGCGGGCTCCCAGTTCGACCCCCGGATGGTCGGCGCCCTCACCCGCGCCGTCGACCAGCACGGCTGGCACCCCGCCGTGACCGCCGACGAGACCGCCGTGCCCGCGCTTCGCCCGCAGGCCGCGGGCGCGCCCGGAGCGCCCCGATGAGCGGCCCGCGGCCACCGGTCCTGCTCACCGCCGTCCACGGCAGCGCCGCCCTCCTCGCCACGGGCGCTCTGCTCGGCATGCTCGGGAGCGGCCTGGTCGACCGTGGCACCGCCCTCGCCTTCGGGGCTCTCGTCACCCTCGGTGAGCTCACCCGCTGGACCGGCGCCGAAGGCAGGGAGGCCGCACCGCTCGGAGCCGCCGCCGCGCTGTCGTACGCCCTGCTGGGGGAGAGCGGCGGCGAGCCCACCCGGCACGGTGTCGCCCAGGTCGTCGGAGTCGTCCTGGCCGCCTCGCTGCTCGGCAGCGTCCCGCACATCGCGCGCGGCCGTCCCGTGCTGGACCACCTCGCCCGGCGCATGCTCACCGTCGGATTCGCCGCCGCCTGCTTCCAACCCCTGTTCAACCAGGGCACGTTCCACGGCTGGGGCACCTCCTACGCCCTGCTCCTGCTCGCCATCCTCACCCTCACCGCCCTGTGCGACGCCGTGCTCGCGGCCGCGCTGGCGCACGCGCGCACCCGGTGGCCGTTCGGGCCGCTGCTGCGGGACGAGCTGCGGGCGACCCTCGGGGTCGGATCGGCCGTCTGCGCGACGGGCGCGGTGATGGCGCTGGCGGTCGCCGTGGTCGGGCTGTGGGCGCTGCCCGTCTTCTCGCTGCCCCTGCTGCTCACCCAGATGTCCGTCCGCCGGTACGCCGCCGTGCGGGCCACCTACCGGCAGACCATCGCCTCCCTCGCCCGGGCCACCGAGATCGCCGGGTACACCCCGGTGGGGCACGCCCGGCGGGTGGCCGCGCTGAGCCGGGAGGTCGGGCGGGAGCTGGGCCTGTCGGAGGCCGAGCTCACCGTGCTGGAGTACGCGGCCCTCATGCACGACATCGGGCAGCTCAGCCTGGTCGACCCGGTGCCGGCCGGTGCCACCGCCGTGCTGCCCGTTGAGGAGCAGCGCAGGATCGCGCTGCTCGGCGGGGCCGTCGTACGGCAGACCGGGGTGAGTCCGCAGGTCGCGACGATCGTGGAGCGGCTCGCCGACCCCGGTCCGGAGCAGCCGGTCGCCGCGCGGATCGTACGGGCGGTCAACGCCTACGAGGAGAAGTCCCGGGACGCGGGGCCCGAGGGGCCGCTGAAGGCCCTGGAGGAGCTGCGGCTGGGCACCGCCGGGGACTACTCGCCGGAGGTGGTGGGATCACTGGCGATGGTCCTGTCCAGAGACTGTCTGACAAGGCCTGGTGCTGGGTAACCCATGGGTAATGAGCGCCCTTCCAGCCGTACGTGGTTGGATGCGAATGAGAGTGTGTCCGGGGGCGAGCACTAGCCAGCCCACTCCACGGAACTGGCAGGCGGGAATCGTGAGGATCTTCGGCAAGGGACGGCACCGGCCCTCCGCCTCCTGGCGGCAGGCCACCGACCGGGCGTTCACGCTCATCGGCGACGGCCGGTACGAGGACGCGGGCGCGCTGCTTACACGTGCCGCCGATCTGGAGCCCTGGCTTTCGGAGTCCTGGTTCAACCTCGCGCTGCTGCACAAGTTCCGGCACGACTGGGAACAGGCCCGGGCGGCCGGACTGCGTGCCGTGGCGCTCCTTGACCGGGAGACCGGGGCGCCCGACTGGTGGAACGTCGGCATCGCGGCCACCGCGCTCCAGGACTGGCCGCTGGCCCGGCGGGCCTGGCAGGCGTACGGGCTGCGGGTGCCCGGTGGGGCCACCGAGTCCGGTGAGCCGGTCGGCATGGACCTCGGCAGCGCGGCCGTACGGCTGTCCCCGGAGGGGGAGGCCGAGGTGGTGTGGGGGCGGCGTCTCGACCCCGCCAGGATCGAGGTGCTGTCGATCCCGCTGCCGTCCTCCGGGCGGCGCTGGGGCGAGGTCGTGCTGCACGACGGCGTGCCCCACGGCGAGCGGACCACGGCGGCCGGGCACGCCTTCCCCGTCTTCGACGAGATCGAGCTGTGGGCACCGTCACCCGTGCCCACCTGGGTGGTTCTCCTGGAGGCCGCCACCGAGGCCGACCGGGACGCGCTGGAGCAGCTCGCTGCGGACGCCGGGTTCGCGGCGGAGGACTGGTCGTCGTCCGTGCGGCTGCTGTGCCGGATGTGCTCCGAGTCGCGGATGCCGTCCGACGAGGGCGACGGGGAGCATCTGGATCCGCACGACCACAGTGAGCCGGGGCACCCCGGGCCGCTGGGGCATCGGACCGACGGGCAGCTGTGGGTGCCGGAGCGCGAGTGCGGGGTGGCCGCGCCGGCTGCGCTGGTTCGGGGGTTGCTGGACGGGTGGGTTGCGGACAGCCCTGACTCCCGGGACTGGCGGGATCTCGAAGAGGTTTGTTAGGACCGTTGCCCACCGCGGGTTCGTCGTGGTTGCTCGCGCAGTTCCCCGCGCCCCTGCCGGGGCGCGCTCCCCGTACCCTGTATCAGCATCACACCCTCTTTTCTTGTGCAGGAAGGCATACGTCGGTCATGGCCCAGCAGGACACCGAGCAGCAGCACGCGGGCGTGCTCCCCGTGGACGACGAGGGGTTCGTCGTCGACACCGAGGAGACGGAGGAGCGCGAGAACGCCTGGCATGAGCGCGGCACCTCCCGGCCGATCACCGTGGTGGGGAACCCGGTTCTGCACAAGGAGTGCAAGGACGTCACCGAGTTCGGCGCCGAGCTGGACCAGCTGGTGGCGGACATGTTCGCCTCGCAGCGCACCGCCGAGGGCGTGGGCCTGGCCGCCAACCAGATCGGCGTCGACCTGAAGGTCTTCGTCTACGACTGCATGGACGACGAGGGCAAGCGGCACGTCGGCGTGGTGTGCAACCCGAAGCTCGTCGAGCTGCCCGCCGACCTGCGCCGGCTGGACGACAGCAACGAGGGCTGCCTGTCCGTGCCGACCGCGTACGCGCCGCTCGCGCGGCCCGACTACGCCGAGCTGACCGGGCAGGACGAGAAGGGCAACCCGATCAAGGTGCGCGGCACGGGCTACTTCGCTCGGTGTTTGCAGCACGAGACGGACCACCTGTACGGCTACCTCTACATCGACCGGCTCTCCAAGCGCGAGCGCAAGGACGCGCTGCGGCAGATGGCCGAGAACGAGCCCCGCTACCCCGTGGTCGCCAACGACTGAGACGGCCCTTCGGCCCCACAAGTCACTTACGCACGGCGCCTGGTCAGGTTCCCCCTCCTGACCAGGCGCCGTTCGCATGTCCGTCGCATGTTCGAACCCATACACGCAAGTTGTGATCCAGATCCAGTCACAAAGAGGGAGAATCTCGGCACTCAGGGGTAGTGAAAGAAGCAAATGCGTTCCCAAAACGGTCAGTTATGGTGCTGAATGGAAGTGCGGGGATACGCGACGGCGCACGCCCGGCACAGCGGGAGGGGCGTGCACGACTGCACAACTGGCGGCTGAGAGGAGTTTGTTCGTGCATGCTTTCTCGGACAGCACCACAGCGACACCGACGGCGGTCCCGGTTCCACCGTCGCTCTCTCTCCCGATGATCGAAGCGGCCTTTCCGAGGCAACTGCATCCGTATTGGCCCCAGCTCCAGGAGAAGACCCGCGCCTGGCTGCTGGAAAAACGTCTGATGCCGGCCGACAAGGTCGAAGAATATGCCGACGGCCTTTGCTACACGGACCTGATGGCGGGGTACTACATTGGCGCCCCCGACGAGGTGCTCCAGGCGATTGCGGACTACAGCGCGTGGTTCTTCGTCTGGGACGACCGGCACGACCGCGACATCGTCCACGAGCGCCCCGCCGCCTGGCGGCGTCTCAGAGGCCTCCTGCACATGGCGCTCGACTCCCCGCAGGACCATCTGCACCACGCGGACCCGCTGGTCGCGGGGTTCGCGGACAGCGTGACGCGGTTGTACTCGTTCCTGCCCGACTCCTGGAACATCCGGTTCGCCCGGCACTTCCACGCCGTGATCGAGGCGTACGACCAGGAATTCCACAACCGCATCGAAGGGATAATACCCACCGTCGAGGAATACCTCGAACTGCGCCGGCTCACATTCGCCCACGCGATCTGGACCGATCTGCTGGAGCCGAGCGCAGGAATGGAGCTTCCGGACTCCGTACGACAGCATCCGGCATTTCGGCGGGCGGCCCTGCTGAGTCAAGAATTCGCCGCCTGGTACAACGATCTGTGTTCATTCCCGAAGGAAATAGCGGGCGACGAGGTGCACAATCTCGGAATCAGTCTCATCACCCACAAGGGGCTGACGCTCGAAGAGACGGTGACGGAAGTCAGGCGACGGGTCGAGGACTGCGTCTCCGATTTCCTGGTGGCCGAACGAGAGGCCCTGCAATTCGCGGACCTGCTCGCCGACGGCACCTTGTGGGGAACGCAACTCGCTGCCGCCGTGCGCGCCTGTGTCGGCAATATGCGCAACTGGTTCAGCTCCGTCTACTGGTTCCACCACGAGTCCGGCCGTTACCGGGTCGACAGCTGGGACGACCGGTCCACGCCCCCGTACGTCAACAACGAAGCGGCAGGTGAGAAATGACCGTCGAGTCGGTACGTTCCGAGGCCCAGCCGGTTGCGGCTGCCCAACTGCGTGAACCGCCCCTCGCGGGCGGGGGAGTTCCGCTTCTCGGCCACGGCTGGCGCATGGTGCGCGGCCCGCTGGCCTTCATGACGACGCTGCGCGATCACGGCGACGTCGTACGGATCAAGCTCGGACCGAAGACGGTGTACGCCGTCACCACGCCGGAACTCACCGGCGCGCTGGCGCTGAGCACCGACTTCGAGATAGCCGGGCCGCTGTGGGAGTCCCTGGAGAGCCTGCTCGGCAAGGAGGGCGTGGCCACCGCCAACGGGCCCCGCCACCGGCGTCAGCGGCGCACCATCCAGCCCGCGTTCCGGCTCGACGCGATCCCCGGGTACGGGCCGATCATGGCCGAGGAGGCGCATGCTCTGACCGGGCGCTGGCAGTCCGGCGAGACCATCGACAGCACCGCCGAGTCCTTCCGGATCGCCGTGCGGATCGTCGCCCGGTGTCTGCTGCGCGGCGCGTACATGGACGAGCGGGCCGACCGGCTGTGCGCCGCGCTCGACTCCCTCTTCCGCGGTATGTACCAGCGGATGGTGATCCCGCTCGGGCCGCTTTACAAGCTGCCTCTCCCAGCCAACCGCACATTCAACCGAGCCCTGGCCGATTTCCATCTCCTGGTCGACGAGGTCGTCGCCGAACGCCGGGCATCCGGTCAAAAGCCGGACGATTTGCTGACGGCATTGCTGGAGGCGAAGGACGAGAATGGCGACCCCATCGGGGAGCAGGAGATCCACGATCAGGTCGTCGCGATATTCACCGCGGGCGCCGAAACCGTGGCCTCCACGATCTTGTGGCTGCTCCATGTGCTCGCGGAACATCCGGAACACGCGGACAAGGTGCGCGCGGAGGTCGAATCCGTCACCGGCGGGCGGCCCGTGGCATTCGAGGACGTCCGCAGCCTGCGGCACACGAACAATGTCGTGGTGGAGACGATGCGTTTGCGCCCGGCGATCTGGATTCTCACGCGACGGGCGGTGACCGATACGTCACTCGGTGGCTATCGCATTCCGGCCGGAGCCGACATCGTCTACAGCCCCTACGCCGTCCAGCGCGACCCGAAGTCGTACGCGCGCAACCTCGACTTCGACCCCGATCGCTGGCTTCCGGAACGCGCGAAGGAGGTGCCGAAATACGCCATGAGCCCGTTCGGTGTCGGGAACCGCAAGTGCCCGAGCGACCACTTCTCCATGGCGATGCTGACGCTGATCACGTCGGCCCTCGCCACGGAGTACCGCTTCGAGCAGGCGTCCGGCTCCGACGACGCGACCCGGGTCGGGATCACGCTGCACCCGCACACCCTGCTGCTGCGGCCTATGCGGCGCTCGGCCCCCGGAACGTCCGCCGGTACGCCTGGGGTGTCGTCCCCAGCGCCGTGACGAACTGATGGCGCAGCGCGGCCGCGGTGCCGAAGCCCGTTCGGCCCGCGATCGCGTCCACCGTCTCGTCCGTCGCCTCCAGCAACTCCTGCGCCAGCAGGACACGTTGACGCAGGATCCAGCGGTACGGAGTCGTCCCCGTCTCCTGCTGGAAGCGGCGGGCGAAGGTGCGCGGGGACATGAGCGCGCGCTCGGCGAGCTGCTCGACCGTGACGTCCTCGTCGAGGTGGCGCTCCATCCAGGTCAGCACCTCGCCGACCGTGTCGCACTGGGAGCGCGGCAGCGGGCGCTCGATGTACTGGGCCTGTCCGCCGTCCCGGTGCGGCGGCACCACCATGCGCCGGGCGATCTTGTTGGCGACCTCCGGCCCCTGCTCCTGGCGCACGATGTGCAGACAGGCGTCGATGCCGGCGGCGGTGCCGGCGCTGGTGACCACCGGCCCCTCGTCGACGTACAGCACATCGGGCTGGACGATCGCTCCCGGGTGCTGTCGGGACAGCTCATCGGCGTGCTTCCAGTGCGCACTGCACCGCCGCCCGTCGAGCAGCCCGGCCGCGCCCAGCACGAAGACGCCGGAGCACACGCTGAGCACCCGCGCACCCCGCTCGACCGCTCTGACCAGGCAGTCCAGCAGCTCGGGCGGATAGTCGCGCACGACATAGTCGCGGCCGGCCGGCAGCGCGATCAGGTCGGCCTCCTCCAGCCGCTCCAGACCGTACGGCGTGGAGACGGTGAGTCCGCCGACATGGGTGCCCAGCGTCGGCCCCTCCGCCGAGACGACGGCGAAGTCGTACGTGGGCAGCCCTTCGTCGCTGCGGTCGATGCCGAACACCTCGCAGACGACGCCCAGTTCAAAGGGGTGAACACCGTCGAGGAGGACGGCGGCGACGTTCTTCAACATACTGCCAGTGTGCCTCGCCAGTGGCAGTAAATCGAGGGTACGCGGCAGTCCTGCCACTGTTCGTAAGGAGTGTCCGGCGCGACAGTGGTGTCATGAATACAGAACAGACACAGACACTGCTCGCCATGGTCGTCGTGCTGGGAATGTTCGCACTCCTGGTCCTCCCGTCACTGATCGGGATCGTGCACGACCGGCGCATCGACCGTCAGATCAGGGAGGCCCAGGAGCGCGACCGGGCCGAGGCTCAGAAGTCCTCGTCCAGGTCGACGGTGCCCTCCACCGCGACCTGGTACGCCGACGGACGCCGCTCGAAGAAGTTGGTGAGCTCCTGAACACCCTGGAGCTCCATGAAGGAGAAGGGGTTCTCGGAGCCGTACACCGGAGCGAAGCCGAGCCGCGTCAGACGCTGATCGGCGACACACTCCAGGTACTGCCGCATCGAGTCGGTGTTCATGCCCGGGAGGCCGTCACCGCACAGGTCGCGCGCGAACTGCAGCTCGGCCTCGACGGCCTCCCTCAGCATGTCGGTGACCTGCTGCTGGAGCTCCTCGTCGAAGAGCTCCGGCTCCTCCTTGCGGACGGTGTCGACCACGTCGAACGCGAAGGACATGTGCATGGTCTCGTCGCGGAACACCCAGTTGGTGCCGGTGGCCAGACCGTGCAGCAGGCCCCGGCTGCGGAACCAGTAGACGTACGCGAAGGCGCCGTAGAAGAACAGGCCCTCGATGCACGCGGCGAAGCAGATCAGGTTCAGCAGGAAGCGACGCCGGTCGGCCTTGGTCTGCAGGCTCTCCAGCTTCTCGACCTCGTTGATCCACCTGAAGCAGAACTCGGCCTTCTCGCGGATCGAGGGAATGTTCTCGACGGCGTCGAAGGCGGCCGCCCTGTCCTCCGGGTCGGGGAGGTAGGTGTCCAGCAGCGTCAGATAGAACTGGACGTGCACGGCCTCCTCGAAGAGCTGGCGCGACAGGTACAGGCGCGCCTCCGGGGAGTTGATGTGCTTGTACAGCGTCAGCACCAGGTTGTTCGCCACGATCGAGTCGCCCGTCGCGAAGAACGCGACCAGCCGGCCGATCATGTGCTGCTCACCCTCGGACAGCTTCGCGAGGTCGGCGACGTCCGAGTGGAGGTCGACCTCCTCCACGGTCCAGGTGTTCTTGATGGCGTCCCGGTAGCGCTCGTAGAAGTCCGGGTAGCGCATGGGACGCAGGGTCAGCTCGAAGCCCGGGTCGAGGAGATTGGCGTTACGGGTACTCATTACTGGCAGGCCTCGCAGGACTCGGGGTTCTCAAGGGAGCAGGCGACGGCGTCGGGCTCGGCGACCTGCTGGACGGGGATGGTCTTCTCGGACTGGGCGGCCTGGCCCTGGGCGGCGCGGGCGATGCGGGTCGCCGGGCGCGAGCGCAGGTAGTACGTCGTCTTGAGGCCCGACTTCCAGGCGTACGCGTACATCGAGGAGAGCTTGCCGATGGTCGGCGTCTCCAGGAACAGGTTCAGGGACTGCGACTGGTCGAGGAACGGGGTGCGGGCCGCCGCCATGTCGATCAGGCCGCGCTGCGGGATCTCCCAAGCAGTGCGGTACAGCGCCCGGACGTCCGCCGGGATCCAGGCGAAGTCCTGCACCGAGCCGTTGGCCTCGCGCAGCGCCTCGCGGGTGCGGGCGTCCCAGACGCCCAGCGCCTTCAACTCGTCGACCAGGTAGGAGTTGACCTGGAGGAACTCGCCGGAGAGCGTCTCGCGCTTGAACAGGTTGGACACCTGCGGCTCGATGCACTCGTAGACACCGGCGATGGAGGCGATGGTGGCGGTCGGCGCGATGGCGAGCAGCAGGCTGTTGCGCAGGCCCGTTGTCGTGATCCGCTCGCGCAGCGCCGCCCAGCGCTCCGGCCAGGTGAGCTCGACGCCGTAGTGGTCGGGGTGCAGCACACCCTGGGCGGTACGGGTCTTCTCCCAGGCCGGCAGCGGTCCGCTGCGCTCGGCGAGGTCGGCGGACGCCTCGTACGCGGCGAGCATGATCCGCTCGGCGATGCGCGTGGAGAGCTCTTTCGCCTCGGCCGAGTCGAACGGCAGCCGCAGCTTGAAGAAGACGTCCTGGAGGCCCATCGCGCCAAGGCCCACCGGCCGCCACTTGGCGTTGGAGCGGCCCGCCTGCTCGGTCGGGTAGAAGTTGATGTCGACGACTCGGTCGAGGAAGGTGACGGCCGTGCGGACCGTCTCGTCCAGGCGCTCCCAGTCGATCTCGCCGCCGGTCACGAAGGCGCCGAGGTTGACCGAACCCAGGTTGCAGACCGCCGTCTCGCCGTCGTCGGTGACCTCCAGGATCTCCGTGCAGAGGTTGGAGGAGTGCACGACATGGCCCGGCAGGGCCGTCTGGTTGGCGGTGCGGTTGGCGGCGTCCTTGAAGGTCATCCAGCCGTTGCCGGTCTGCGCGAGGGTGCGCATCATGCGGCCGTACAGATCGCGGGCCGGGATGGTCTTGCGCGCGAGCCCTCGCTCCTCGGCCTTGCGGTAGGCCGCGTCGAACTCCTCGCCCCACAGGTCGACCAGCTCGGGCACGTCGGCGGGGGAGAACAGGGACCACTGGGCATCGGCGTTGACCCGGCGCATGAACTCGTCCGGGATCCAGTGCGCGAGGTTCAGGTTGTGCGTACGGCGGGCGTCCTCACCGGTGTTGTCCCGCAGCTCCAGGAACTCCTCGATGTCGGAGTGCCAGGTCTCCAGGTAGACCGCGGCCGCGCCCTTGCGCCGGCCGCCCTGGTTCACGGCGGCGACCGAGGCGTCCAGCGTCTTCAGGAACGGGACGATGCCGTTGGAGTGCCCGTTGGTGCCGCGGATCAGCGAACCCCGGGAGCGGATGCGGGAGTACGACAGGCCGATGCCGCCGGCGTGCTTCGACAGGCGGGCGACCTGGTGGTAGCGGTCGTAGATGGAGTCGAGCTCGTCCTTGGGGGAGTCCAGGAGGTAGCAGGACGACATCTGGGGGTGCCGGGTGCCGGAGTTGAAGAGCGTGGGGGAGGACGGCAGGTAGTCGAGGCGGCTCATCAGGCCGTAGAGCGCGGCGACTTCGTCGACGGAGCGGGTGGTGTCGTCCTCGGCGAGACCGGCGGCGACACGCAGCATGAAGTGCTGGGGCGTCTCGATCACCTTGCGGGTGATGGGGTGCCGCAGCAGGTACCGGCTGTGCAGGGTGCGCAGGCCGAAGTAGCCGAAACGGTCGTCGGCGGCCGTGTCGACCAGGGCGTCCAGGCGGGCCGCGTGCAGACGCGCGAACTCGGCCGTGCGGTCGGCGATGAGGCCCTCGCGGTGGCCGACCGCGACCGACTCGGTGAAGGACGTCACACCCTGCGAGGCGGCCTCGGCGGCGATGGAGATGGTCAGCAGCCGGGCGGCGAGCCTGCTGTAGGCGGGGTCCTCGGAGATGAGACCGGCCGCCGCCTCGGTGGCCAGCTCGCGCAGCTCCGCCTCGTCGGCCCGGGCGGACCGGCCGCGCAGCGCGGCGGCGGCGACCCGGCCGGGGTCGGCGTCGGGGAGGTCGGCGGTCAGCTCGGCCAGGAGCCGCAGCAACGCGGTTCCGGGGGCGTCCGCGTCGGTCGGGACCGATGGGACGACTGAGGCCGGATCTGCTGGCGCGATGGTCACGTGGGGGCTCTCCCTCGCTCGGCACGGGGGCCTTGCGGAGGGCAGGGGGCAGCACACGAGCGCACGCGGCGTCGCGTCCACCGGCCCATTCCACGAGGCCCGGACGTCAGGGCGCACCGGCCGGTCGGCCGGGCGCGCTGTCGGCAGGTCCTCGGACTGACTCCTGTGCACAACTGTGGGAACAGACATGCACAAGTACACCGTTGCGGGACAGTTCCGGATTCGCACCGGATTCCCCTGCGGCGACAGCGAGCATGAGCATACATCTTGTGCTCACCCGCCACGCCACCCCCAGATGTTGTGTCGCGCTGGTTTCAGAGCGTCAACTCATAGGTGAGGAGAGTGATGTCGACGAGCTGCGGGATCGGATTCCAGTCCCGCTCGGGTGTACGAACGAAACCCAGCCGTTCGTAGATGCGGTGGGCGCCGTGCATGGTGCGCTGGGTCGACAGGACGATCCGTACGCAGCCCTCCGTGGCCCGGGCGCGGTCGACGCAGGCGCGGACGAGGGCCTCGCCGGCGCCGCGTCCGCGGCCCGCCCGGTCGACGGCGAGCATCCGGATCTCGGCCTCGCCGGAGCGCGCGATGTCGGCCATGGGGCCGCCGCTCGGCACGAAGGTCACCCCGCCCAGCAGCCGGCCGTCCGCGACGGCCACGAGCACCTCGGCGGCGGCCGCGCGCTTGGCCACGTCCCTGAGCTCGCCGAGGTACTCGTCGCTCTCGCCGAAGTCGAGGAGTCCGTCGTGGAGATAGGCCCGGGCGGTGATCTCGCCGAGCGCGTCGAACTCGTCGGGTTCCGCCGGGCGGATCGCGATGTCCATGGGCCCGAGTCTGCCGGACGGCCGGGTGGGCGGGCCCGGGGTTTTCCGCCGAGGGCCGCCGGGTTGCGGGGAGTTCCGGGAGTGCTTCCATGGAGATAGGTGTCGGCGCCCCGCGGTCGCTCCGTTTCGAGAGCCGTTCTCGGAAGGAGACGAACGATGACGAGGGTCGTCGGCAGTCCGCCCGGCAAGAAGCGGCCGCGCAACGCGCCGATGGCGACGCTGGCTCCGAGGCGGGCGGCCGACCGGGTCAGACAGGGGTTCGTGGGCCACCGGCACAAGATGGCGATCCGCCTGGAGGCACGCGGTGGAACCGCCCGCCCCAAGAAGTGGCGCCGGTGGTTCACCTACACCAACGTCACCCGGGCCATCTGGACGGTGGCCGCGCTGGCCGTGCTCGCGTGGGTGGTGGAGGGCCTGTACATCGTGATCGCGGGCCACACGACCGGCTTCGAGAAGTGGCGGCAGGACAACGACGGCTTCGAAACGGTCATGCGCTTCGTCGGCCCGGTGCTCGCCGCGTCGCTCGCCGCCACGCTCTTCCTGTTCTGGTGGTACCGGTGGACCAAGCGGCGCTATCTCGCCAAGGCACGGGACGACCCTCACGGGATGGTCCTCACCGCCGGCCCGGACACCGCGGAGATCGTGGGCCGGGAGGAGATCGCCCAGGTCATCGCCGAGCGGCTGCGCGAGCGCGCCACGCGCCGGCCCTATCTGCTGGTCGGCGGTGTCGGCGTCGGCAAGACCGCCGTCCTGGTACGGCTCACCGAACTGCTGGCGGAGCACAACGCCGTACCTGTGCCGATCCGGCTGCGGGACGCGAACGGCGCCACCGACCTGAACTTCGAACGCATGGCCAAGCAGCGCTTCACCGAAGAGGCACCCAGGGGCATCCTCGCCCGCGGCAAGACCGAGCGGGTCTGGCAGCAACTCCTCGCCGACGACAAGCCGGTCGTCATAGCCGACGGACTGGAGGAGGCGCTCCTCGGCGACGGCCTCGAACAGAACCGGGACAACATCATCCGGCGGGCCATCGAGCGTGCCTACGAGGAGAGGCTGCCCCTGGTCATCGCGTCCCGGCCGCACAGCCCGCTGGAGAGCACCCCGGCCGCGATCGTGGAGCTGGAACCGCTCAGCGAGGAGGAAGCGCTGCGGTTCGTGCAGGCACGCGTCCCGGAGACGGACGAGCGCCGCGTCGACTGGATCGTGGAGACGGCGGAGGTGACCGAGTCGCCCGTCTACCTCCAGATCGCCCGTGAACTGCACCGCCACGGCGCCCTGGAGCACGACCGGCCGGACAACGACCCGCAGCACATGAACACCCGCAGCCGTGACCGCGGCATGCTGCGGCTGTGGCTGCTGGAGACCTGGGACGAGGCGCTGTGCGAGGGCCGGCTGCGCCGGGACGTCGCCCTCAGCCGGCGCGAGCGCAGAGACGCCGTCGAGGTGGTCTCCGCCCTGGCCTGCGTGGGGTTGCTCCAGGACAAGCTGGAGGTCGGCCTCGGGGAACTGCTCGACTCGGACGTCCACCCCGGTCCGATGCGGCGCGCGCAGGCCCGCGCCGAGCACCTGTGGGCCGGCGGACGCGGCTTCGACCGGTACGGCAGGCGCGGGAACGTCTTCTCCGAGTGGCACCGGCAGCAGATCTGGGACGTGCTGTGCCGGCGGATCGGCGCGGACGAGAGGAAGCGGCTGCGCGGGGGCAACATGGACCAGTGCCGCGCCGCCCTCGCCCGCATCGCGCGCAACGCGGACAGGCTGGGCCTGGTGGAGGGCTTCGAGCGCAGGGTCCGTTTCCCGCACAGCATCATCCAGGCCTACTTCGGCTACCGCGTACTGCGGCAGCTGGGGGAGCGGGGCGCGGGGGAACTCGTCGAGCACGTGCTCCAGCCGCCCGGACCCAGCCGTGAACTGCTCATGGCCCTGGTGCTGTTGTCACGCCGCCGGGCCGCAGGGGTCAGGGCCCGCCGGGAAGGCGTCCGTGCCGAGGTGACCAAGGAGATCGAGGAACGGCTCCGCCGCTCACGGGTGCGCGGGCACACCCTGGCCCACCGGCTCTGCCGGGCCGCGGAACGCCGCACGGACGATCCGAAGGCACTCGACCTCTACGCGGCCGCCGTGGAGATCGAGAGCGTGGAGGACGCGCCGCGGCTGCTCGGCCACATCCTGGACGAGGTGCTCGGGACCTGGGCCGGTTTCAAGGGCGACCGGCGCAGCCTCGACGACGCCAAACTGAGGCTGCTCAGGCAGCTCGGGGCCGCCTTGCGGAGCGTCTCCGACCGGATCGACACCACACCGCTGTACGAGCAGTTCGTACAGATCGGCGTGAAGGAGCCCTCCTACTCGATACGCCTGGCTGTCGCCCAGGAGTTCGGCACCGGCGGCAACGCGGCGTTCGCCGTGATCCGCGGCCGGATCGGGCTGAGCACCGACCCCGTGGAGGAGTACAACGACCGGCTCGGCGAGCTGCGGGCCTGGAAGCGGCGGGAGTACGAGCAGTGGGCCGAGCGCATGGCACGGGCACGGGCCGCGGGTGTGCCCTCCCGGGCCAGGACCGAGCGCATCGCCCGGCTCCAGGAGGACCGGCGCACGCTCAACCAGGAGTACCGCAGAAAACGGGTCGTTCTGTTCCGGGAGTTCGTGATGCGTGCCTGGATGATCCCCATGCTGCTGGGCTCCGTCGACGAGGCGCACCGTGACGAGGCCCGCGAACGCCTCACCAAGTGGCTGCGCCACCTGGACCCCAAGGCCACCGGCGGCACCCCCGATCTGCCGCTCGCCCTGGAGGCCGCGCTGGCCCAGGGCTTCAAGTACGCGGCCAACCGCCGGATCCGGCATCCGCAGGCCGACCAGGGCGGTCGCGACGACCTGATCCGGCAGGCGGAGACCGTGCTCCAGCAGTCCCGCTGCTGGTACGCGCAGGTCATGCTGCTCCAGGCGCTGTGCCTGTGGGAGCTCCCCGACATCGTGGGCGTCCATGAGCAGCAGGCGCACACCACGCCGGGCGGGGACGGGCACCACGGCGGACGCGAGCCGCGCCGGACGCTGGGCGGGGCGACCGCCGTGCAGACCGTGGAGCGCTGGCTGTCGATGGCCGGCACCGTGAACCGGCCACCCGGGCATCCCGAGGCGAACGGCGCCTCGCCCCGGCAGTCCCTGCATCCGTTCGTCGCCGAGGCGGGCGACCTGGTGGCCCTCGCGCTGGAGACCGGGCAGCCCGAGCGGTACCTCTGGATCGACGAGAAGGGCGTCGCCGACAACATCGGCGCCCGCACCGGCAGCCGCGAGTGCTACCGCAGGCACAACCTCTGGATCCCGCCCTCGGTCGGCTGGAGCACCCTGGACGCGCGTGCCCAGTGCCTGGTCGCCGATGTGCTGGTGATGCTGAACCTCATCGAGCGGGACGGGCATCCGGACGAGGTCGAGGAGCGGATGACCCGCGCGGAACAGCCGGGGACGTCGCTGCCGCCCTGCATCAGCGGCGACCGCGGCCCGCTGCGCCCCGGCCTGCGGGCCGGCATGGGGGACCCGCCCACACCCGGCGCGACCTGCCTGCCCGACTGCAAGTTCCAGCTCTGTCCCTACCCGCCCCGGGGCTGTGTGCCGCGCGGGGAGATCCGGGAGCCGTTCTGCCGTCAGCAGCAGGCCCTGCTGCCGGGACGGATGCGCCGCCATCTGCCACGGCTGCTGCACAGGAAGACACCGAGCTGGGTCAGCATGCGCGTCCGCGAACTCGACGCCTTCTGGCAGCAGATGGCCGGGCGTACCCGCAACTAGTGCGGTACGCCCGGCCGTCGTGCGGGTCAGTCCCGCGTCAGTGACCGGTGCCCGCCGTCGCCGGGGGCAGTTCGACCTGGACTCCGGGGTCGCCGGCGTCCGCCGTGTAGTCCTCCGGCTTGGTCTCGTCGACGCCGTCCGGGGCCTTCGCCGCCCTCAGCACGAAGGTGAGCACGACCGTGACCACCACGTTGAGCACGAACGCCGTGAGACCGATGTAGCCGATCTCGCCGATGCCCGGGATCTCCTTCGCCGAGCCGCCGAAGTGCTTCTGGGTCGGGGAGGCGACACCGTACGCGGCGACCGTGCCGTAGATCATGCCGACCGCCCAGCCGGCCAGCAGGGCCCAGCGATGGAACCAGCGGGTGAACAGGCCGCCGACCAGGGCCGGGAAGGTCTGCAGGATCCAGATGCCGCCCAGCAGCTGGAAGTTGATCGCGACCGTCTTGTCCATCGTCAGCACGAAGACCAGCGCGCCGACCTTCACCAGGAGCGACACGATCTTGGAGACCTTGGTCTCCTGCGCGGGCGTGGCGTCCGGCTTGATGAAGTCCTTGTAGATGTTGCGGGTGAACAGGTTCGCCGCCGCGATCGACATGATCGCCGCCGGCACCAGCGCGCCGATGCCGATCGCCGCGAAGGCCACGCCCGCGAACCAGTCGGGGAACATGGTCTCGAACAGCTGCGGGATCGCCAGCTGGCCGTTCTGCACCTTGATGCCGGCCGCGATCGCCATGAAGCCCAGCAGTGCCAGCAGACCCAGCATCAGGGAGTACAGCGGCAGGATCGTGGTGTTGCGGCGGATCACCTCACGGCTGCGCGAGGACAGCGTCGCGGTGATCGAGTGCGGGTACATGAACAGCGCGAGCGCGGAGCCCAGCGCCAGCGTGGCGTACGTCCACTGCCCCGCCTCGGCCGGCACCAGCGCACCGCGCGGCGCGCCCGTGGCCGGGTTGGTCTGGCTGTACGCCTCGCTCGCCCTGGCGAAGATCTCGTCGAAGCCGCCCAGCTTGATCGGGATGTAGATGATCGCCACCGCGATGACGATGTAGATCAGCGTGTCCTTCACGAATGCGATCAGCGCGGGGGCGCGCAGACCGGACGAGTAGGTGTACGCGGCCAGCACACCGAAGGCGATGAGCAGCGGCAGGTCCTTGATGAACCAGTTGGTGTTCTCGCCGCCGCCGACGCCCATCACGTCCAGGACGGCCTGGATGCCGACGAGCTGGAGCGCGATGTACGGCATCGTCGCCAGGATGCCGGTCACCGCGACCGCCAGCGACAGTCCCTTGGAGCCGAAGCGTCCGCGCACGAAGTCCGAGGTCGTCACATAGCCGTGCTTGTGGGACACCGACCACAGCCGGGGCAGGAACGTGAAGATCAGCGGGTAGACGAGGATCGTGTACGGCACCGCGAAGAAGCCCGCCGCGCCGGCCGCGTAGATCGCCGCCGGGACCGCCACGAAGGTGTACGCCGTGTACAGGTCGCCGCCGAGCAGGAACCAGGTGACCCAGGTGCCGAACGACCGTCCGCCCAGGCCCCATTCGTCGAGGCTGTGCTCGTTCTCGGCCTTGCGCCAGCGCGCGGCCAGGAAGCCCATGACCGTGACGGCCAGGAAGAAGAAGATGAAGACGCCGAGTGCGACGCCGTTCACGCCGTCGTTCATTCCGCCGCACCGCCCTTCTGCGAGGCACGGGCGCGCTGGTCACGCTGCCACAGCTTGTACGCCACCATCGTCAGCAGGGTGGAGAGCAGCACCCACAGCATCTGGTACCAGTAGAAGAACGGGATGCCGGCGAACGCCGGATCGGTCTTGGCATACGAACCGACCCACAGCATCGCCACGAACGGCGCGACGAGACAGAGCGCGATGACGACCCGTACGGGCGTCACCACCGGCTCTCTGTTCACTTCTGGGGCATCTGACATCTGACGGCTCCGTCCCCTCACTGATCACCTGAGAAACGCCCGGGCAATGTAGGTGACGGCGCAACGACAGCGGAAGACCTTGTCCGCATATCGGATGTGGAGGATTGGTGTGCATGGCAACCGTCGCGCGGGGGTGCGCTCAGCAGCAGCGGAACCCCCCTCGCGGGTCCGCCTCCTGACGGTCCGTCCGCATCCGCTCGAAGTCGCGCCGGGAGGGCACCCGGGCGTCCGGATGCCCCTGCCGTACATGGGCGACATAGCGGTCGTACGCCGACTCGTCGGTCAGCTCCCGCAGATACCAGCGGACGCTACCGAGTGCTCGCCGAAGCGACCGCATCGCGCTCCTCCTCCTTCTCCGCCTTGGTCGGGAACAGCCCCGCCGGGGCGGTGATCCTCGACTCGACGTACGGAGCCTCGCTGAGCGTGGACAGGGCCGGGCGGCGGATGTGCCGGACGCAGACGCGGGTGGCGTCGGCGATCACGACGACGATCAGGAGTGCGAGGAACGCCGTGAGGACGCCGTCCACCGTGGAGTTGGTGACCACGGTGTGCATGTCGTCCATGGACTTGGCGGGCGGCAGCACCTCGCCGCGGTCGATGGCGTCCTGGAAGACCTGGCGCTGCTTGAAGAAGCCGACCTTCGGGTCGCTGGAGAACACCTTCTGCCAGCTGGCGGTCAGGGTCACCGTCGCGTCCCAGACGAGCGGAACCCCGGTGATCCAGGCCCACTTCAGGCGCCCGGACTTCACGAGCAGGGTCGTGCAGACGGCGAGCGCGACGGCCGCGAGGAGCTGGTTCGAGATGCCGAAGATCGGGAAGAGCTGGTTGATGCCGCCGAGGGGCTCGTGGACGCCCACCCACAGGAAGTAGCCCCACAGGCCGCACACGATGGCGCTGGTGATGGCCAGTCCCGGCTTCCAGCTGACGTTCTTGAAGGGCCGGTGGACGTTGCCCAGCATGTCCTGGAGCATGAACCGGCCCACCCGGGTGCCGGCGTCCAGCGCGGTCAGGATGAACAGCGCCTCGAACATGATCGCGAAGTGGTACCAGAAGGCGCGCAGGCCGCCGCCGGTGACCTGCGAGAAGATCTCCGAGACGCCGATGGCGAGGGTGGGCGCGCCGCCGGTCCGGGAGAGCAGGGACGCCTCCTCGACGTTCTCCGCCGCCCGCGCGAGGGCCTCGGGTGAGATCTGGTAGCCCCAACCGCCCACGACCTGCGAGGCGTTCTGCACGGTGTCGCCGATGACCCCGGCGGGCGCGTTCATCGCGAAGTACAGGCCAGGGTCGATGATGCTCGCCGCGACCAGCGCCATCACGGCGACCGACGACTCCATCAGCATGGAGCCGTAGCCGATCATCCGGACCTGCGTCTCCTTCTGGATCATCTTCGGCGTCGTGCCGGAGGAGATGAGCGCGTGGAAGCCGGACAGGGCGCCGCAGGCGATGGTGATGAAGACGAACGGGAACAGCGATCCCGCGAAGACCGGGCCGTCGCCGCGGGAGGCGAAGTCCGTGATCGGGTCCATCTTCAGCGTCGGCAGGGCGACGATCACGCCGAGGGCGAGCAGGAAGATCGTGCCGATCTTCATGAAGGTGGACAGGTAGTCGCGCGGCGCGAGCAGCATCCACACCGGCAGGATCGAGGCGATGAAGCCGTACGCCACCATCCAGACGACCAGCGTGGCGGGCGCGAGGGTGAAGGTGTCGGCCCAGGACGACTCGGCGACCCAGCGGCCCGCGACCAGGGCGAGCAGCAGCAGGGCGACGCCGATGACGGAGACCTCGGTGACCCGGCCGGGGCGCAGCACCCGCAGGTAGAAGCCCATCAGCAGGGCGATCGGGATCGTCATCGCGATGGAGAAGGTGCCCCAGGGGGACTGGGCGAGGGCGTTGACGATGACCAGGGCCAGCACGCCGAGCAGGATGATCATGATGACGAACGTGGCCACCAGCGCGGCCGCGCCGCCGAACGGGCCGATCTCCTCGCGCGCCATCTGCCCGAGCGAACGCCCGTCGCGGCGGGTGGAGAAGAACAGCACCACCATGTCCTGGACCGCGCCCGCGAAGATGACGCCGGCGATGATCCAGATCGTGCCCGGCAGATAGCCCATCTGCGCGGCCAGCACGGGTCCGACCAGCGGTCCGGCGCCCGCTATCGCCGCGAAGTGGTGGCCGAGCAGGACCCGGCGGTCGGTGGGGTGGAAGTCGATGCCGTTGTTCAGGCGTTCGGCCGGGGTGGCCCTGGTCCGGTCGACCTTCAGGACCTTGTACGCGATGAACTTGGCGTAGAAGCGATAGGCGATGGCGTACGAGCCGAGGGCGGCCGCGACCATCCAGGCGGCCGAGACCTCCTCGCCCCGGGACAGCGCGAGCACGGTCCACCCCGACGCACCGATCAGTGCGACCAGGGTCCAGATGACGACGGTTCGGGGGTTCGCGGTACGCACCGGGTGGTCCTCCCGTCCATGCGGCGACGGGAGGAACGTAGAACAGGAAAGGTGGATGCGCTACACCGCGTGCATCAGTACAACTCGCCTAATCCTGCGGTCGCTTGAGTCGCGCCACGAACTTGTACCGGTCGCCGCGGTACACCGAGCGCACCCACTCCACCGGCTGTCCGTCCCGGTCCAGGGAGTGCCGCGAGAGCATCAGCATCGGCAGGCCCACGTCCGTGCCGAGCAGGCCGGCCTCGCGGGGGGTGGCCAGCGAGGTCTCGATGGTCTCCTCGGCCTCGGCGAGGTGGACGTCGTAGACCTCGGCGAGCGCGGTGTAGAGGGAGGTGTACTTCACCAGGCTGCGGCGCAGCGCGGGGAAGCGCTTGGCGCTGAGGTGGGTCGTCTCGATGGCCATCGGCTCGCCGTTGGCCATGCGCAGCCGCTCGATGCGCAGCACCCGGCCGCCTGCCGTGATGTCGAGCAGGTCGGCGAGCCGGTCGTCGGCCGTGATGTAGCCGATGTCCAGCAGCTGGGAGGTCGGCTCCAGGCCCTGGGCGCGCATGTCCTCCGTGTAGGAGGTGAGCTGAAGCGCCTGGGAGACCTTCGGCTTGGCGACGAACGTGCCCTTGCCCTGGATGCGCTCAAGGCGCCCCTCGACGACCAACTCCTGGAGGGCCTGGCGGACGGTCGTGCGCGAGGTGTCGAACTCGGCGGCCAGGGTCCGCTCGGGCGGGACGGGAGTACCCGGCGCCTGGGTCTCCGTCATGTCCAGGAGGTGCTTCTTCAGGCGGTAGTACTTGGGCACGCGGGCGGTACGGACTGTGGCGCCGTTCTCGTTCTCCGCACTGCTGACGTCGGTGCTCATGCTTCGCCTTCCCGGCTCCGGATGCGGGTCACATCGTGATCCCTTCTATATACCGTCGCCGTCTCTTTTGGTCTAGTCCACAGTGCCAAGTGGTCTAGCGGACGAGGGTACTCCGGCATCGCTGTTTTCGCTGCCTTCTTACTTAAAGGTTCCTTCATATGTAGGTCGCATAACGGCTGGTCAGACCCCATTCCGCGCCCCTTGACACGCTTTCTGGTCTGGTCCAAGCTCCCCGTACTGGTCTACACCATTGGTCCAGGTCCCGGCCCAACGCTCGTGCGGGGAGGCAGGGGGGTTTGTGGCATCCCTGAGGAGGGTGGCGTGAAGCGCAAGCTGATTTCCGCGATAGGTGTCGCGGGCATGATGATCTCCCTGGCGGCGTGCGGGGGCGACAACGGCGACGGCGGCGACAAGGCCGGCGCCAACGGGTACGCGGGTGAGACGCTCACGGTGTGGGTGATGGACGGCTCCTCCCCCGACCAGTGGCAGAAGGACGTCCAGACGGCCTTCGAGAAGAAGACGAAGGCGAAGGTCAAGTTCGAGGTCCAGCAGTGGAACGGCATCCAGCAGAAGCTGACCACCGCCCTGTCCGAGGAGAACCCGCCGGACGTCTTCGAGATCGGTAACACCCAGACCCCGGCCTACGCCAAGACCGGCGGCCTCGCCGACCTCGCCGACCTCAAGACCGAGATCGGCGCCGACTGGACCGCGTCGCTGAACGAGTCCTCCATCTTCGAGGGCAAGCAGTACGCGGCGCCCTGGTACTTCGCCAACCGTGTCGTCCTCTACAACAAGAAGGTCTGGGCCGACGCGGGCATCAAGGACACCCCCAAGACCCGCGACGAGTTCTACGCCGACCTCAAGCAGATCGGTGAGAAGACCGACGCCGAGCCCATCTACCTGCCCGGCCAGAACTGGTACCACTTCGTCGGCCTCACCATCGGCGAGGGCGTCCAGCTGGTGAAGGAGCAGGACGGCAAGTACGTCTCCAACCTCGACGACCCGAAGGTCGCCGCCGCCATGGAGACGTACAAGAAGTTCCAGGCGCTGTCCAAGGCGCCCAAGGACAAGGACGAGGCCACCCCGCAGCAGGGCGAGGTCTTCGGCAAGGGCAACGTCGGTGCATTCATCGGCATGGGCTGGGAAGCCGGCATCGCCATCAAGGCCAACCCGAAGATCGAGAAGGAGATCGGCTACTTCACCATCCCGGGTGCCACGGCCGACAAGCCCGAGGGCGTCTTCCTCGGCGGCTCCAACCTCGCGGTCGCCGCGGGCAGCAAGAAGCAGGATCTCGCCAAGGAGTTCCTGAAGATCGCCCTGTCCGACAAGTACGAGGGCGAGCTGGCCAAGCTCAACGGCGTCATCCCGAACAAGGAGGCCCTGCAGAGCAACCTGAAGGGCAACGTCGTCGCCGAGGCCGCCGCGCCGGCCGCCGCCGGCGGTGGCACCACGCCGCTGATCCCGGAGTGGGCGGCCGTGGAGAACGCGCCCAACCCGGTCAAGACGTACATGACCGCCGTGCTGAACGGTAAGTCGCCCGCCGAGGCGGCCAAGCAGGTCGAGGACGAGTTCAACAAGCGTCTGGCCCAGCAGCAGTAGACGCACCGGGGGAGGGGGGCCGCTCATGGCGGCCTCCTTCCCCGCGTATCGGCAGGTCTAGGAGGAAGAGAACGCGAGCATGACCGTGCAGACCGAACGGCCGCCCTCCGGCCCGGCGGATGTCCACAAGTCGGCGGGCGGCGGGGGATCCGGAAGGCCGAACCCGAGAGCGTCCCGCATCGGAGCGCTCGCCCCCTACCTTCTGCTGCTGCCCGCCTGCGCGGCCTCCGTGCTGCTGCTCGGCTGGCCGCTGCTGAAGGACCTGCTGCTGTCGTTCCAGAACCTCAACATGGGGCAGCTGATCCAGCATGTCACCGAGTGGAACGGCATCGACAACTACACGGAGGTCCTCACCGGCGAGGAGTTCTGGCGCGTCACCCTGCGCTCGATCCTGTTCACGGCGGTCAACGTCGCCCTGACCATGTTCCTGGGCGGGCTCGTCGGCCTGCTGCTCGCGCGGCTCGGCAAGCGCATGCGGTTCACCCTGATGATGGGCCTGGTGCTGGCCTGGGCGATGCCCGTGGTCGCCGCCACCACCGTCTACCAGTGGCTCTTCGCCCAGCGCTTCGGCGTGGTCAACTGGGTGCTGGACAAGCTCGGCTGGCACTCCATGGCCGACTACAGCTGGACCAGTGACCAGATGTCGACGTTCTTCGTCGTCACCGTGCTCATCGTCTGGATGTCCATCCCGTTCGTCGCGATCAATCTCTACGCCGCGACGACGACCATCCCGGCCGAGCTCTACGAGGCCGCCGCCCTCGACGGTGCCGGCGCCTGGAAGAGCTTCACGACGGTCACCCTGCCGTTCCTGCGGCCCTTCCTCTACGCGACCACGTTCCTGGAGATCATCTGGATCTTCAAGGCGTTCGTGCAGGTCTACACCTTCAATCAGGGCGGCCCCGACCGCCTCACCGAGATCCTGCCCGTCTACGCCTACATCGAGGGCGTCGGCAACCAGCACTACGGCATGGGTGCCGCCATCGCCTTCCTGACCATCCTGATCATGATCGGCCTCACCGCCTACTACCTGCGAATCGTGCTCAAGCAAGAAAAGGAACAAGAGGAGGCCGGGCTGTGAAGCGTTCGCTCTTCGGCCGCGTCTGGCCCAACGCCACGGCCGTCGTCCTGTGCATCGGCTTCGTCTTCCCCGTGTACTGGATGATCGCCACGGCCTTCAAGCCGACCGGAGACATCACCTCCGAGGACCCGGTCTGGTTCCCGACCGACATCACCCTCGAACATTTCAAGACGGCGACCGGCGCCGACCACTTCTGGACGTTCGTCACCAACTCGCTGACCGTCACCGTCCTGGCCGTTGTGTTCTCGCTGGTCATCGCGCTGGCCGGGTCCTTCGCCCTGGCGCGGATGCGGTTCAGGGGGCGCCGCGGCTTCATCATCGGCTTCATGCTCGCCCAGATGGCACCCTGGGAAGTCATGATCATCGCGATGTACATGATCGTCCGGGACGCCTCGATGCTCAACAGCCTCGTGCCGCTGACGGCCTTCTACACGATGATGATCCTGCCGTTCACCGTCCTCACGTTGCGCGGCTTCGTCGCGGCTGTGCCCGCGGAGCTGGAGGAGTCGGCCATGGTCGACGGCTGCACCCGTATGCAGGCATTCCGCCGGGTCATCCTGCCGCTGCTCGCGCCGGGCCTGATGGCCACCTCGATGTTCGGTTTCATCACCGCCTGGAACGAGTTCGCCCTGGTCCTGGTGCTGAACAAGGACGCCGAGGCCCAGACGCTGCCGCTGTGGCTGACCAGCTTCCAGACCGTCTTCGGCAACGACTGGGGTGCCACGATGGCCGCCTCGACCCTCTTCGCCGTCCCGATCCTGATCCTCTTCGTCTTCCTGCAACGCAGGGCTGTCAGCGGCCTGACGGCCGGCGCCGTGAAGGGATAACGCCACCCCGATGACGACATTCGCCAGCGGTACCGACACCCTCACGCGCGACGCGCTGACGGTTCTCCAGCCCGGCTTCACCGGCACCACCGCCCCCGACTGGCTGCTGCGCCGACTCGGCGAGGGCCTCGCCTCCGTCGGCCTGTTCGGCCGCAACATCGCCACGCCCGAGCAGGTGACCGCGCTGACGGCCCAGTTGCGGGCCGAGCGCGACGACGTCCTGGTCGCGATCGACGAGGAAGGGGGTGACGTCACGCGGCTGGAGGTCAGGACCGGCTCCAGCTTCCCCGGCAACCACGCCCTCGGCGCGGTGGACGACGTGGAGCTGACCCGTGAGGTGGCCGCCGAACTCGGGCGCCGCCTCGCCGCCTGCGGCGTGAACCTCAACTGGGCCCCGTCCGCGGACGTGAACTCCAACCCGGCGAACCCGGTGATCGGCGTGCGCTCCTTCGGCGCCGACACCGCCCTGGTCGCCCGCCACACCGCCGCCTACGTCACCGGCCTCCAGTCGGCCGGCGTCGCGGCCTGCACCAAGCACTTCCCGGGCCACGGCGACACGGCGGTCGACTCCCACCACGCCATGCCCCGTATCGACGCGGACGCCTCGGTCCTCACCGAGCGCGAACTCGCCCCGTTCCGCGCGGCGATCGCCGCCGGCTCGCGGGCGGTGATGAGCGCGCACATCCTCGTCCCCGCCCTGGACCCGGACCACCCGGCGACCCTGTCCCGCACGGTCCTGACCGACCTCCTGCGCGGCGAACTCGGCTACACCGGCCTCATCGTCACCGACGGCATGGAGATGCAGGCCATCGCCGCCACCTACGGCATCGAACGCGGCAGCGTCCTGGCCATCGCGGCCGGCGCGGACGCGATCTGCGTGGGCGGCGGGCTCTCGGACGACGAGACGGTACGGCGCCTGCGGGACGCGCTCGTCGCGGCGGTCCGCTCCGGCGAACTCCCCGAGGCCCGGCTGGCGGAGGCGGCGGAACGCGTCCGCGAGCTGGCCCGCTGGACGGCGACCGTGGCACCGGCGGCCGACGGCACCGGGCGCGAGGACATCGGCCTCGTCGCGGCCCGCCGCGCCCTGCGGCTGACCGCCCCGTCCCCGTTCACCCCGCTCACCGAGGCGCCTTTCGTCGCCGCGTTCACCCCGGTCGCGAACATCGCGGTAGGCGACGAGACCCCGTGGGGCGTGGCGGCCGAACTGTCCCGCCTCCTCCCCGGCACGGAGACGGGTGGCTACACCGGCGAGGAAGCGGCCCGGGCCGCCCTCGAAGCGGCCGGCGACCGCCGGGTCGTGGCCGTGGTCCGCGACGAACACCGCCACCCCTGGATGGCAGCCGCCCTGGACGCCCTCCTCGCCTCCCGCCCCGACACGGTCATCGTCGAGATGGGCGTCCCCCAGGCACCGGCGCGAGGCGCCCTGCACATCGCCACCTACGGAGCGGCCAGGGTGTGCGGGCGCGCGGCGGCGGAGGTCATCGCGGGGAAGTGAGACCGCTCGACATCCGATGGTTGCAGCCCTGCTCGCGAATGTAGTACTTCTTATACATGAGCGAGCAGGTGCACAACAGGTTGGCGATGGTGCGTGCCGAGCGCAAGGTGTCGCGCCAGAGCCTGGCCGAGGCAGTGGGTGCCCACTACCAGACCATCGGCTACATCGAGCGGGGGCAGTACAACCCCAGCCTCGACCTGGCACTGAAGATCGCGAAGTTCTTCGATCTGCCGGTCGAGGCGCTGTTCTCCCTCGAACCGTTCCGCCCGCTCACGGACGAGGTCTACGGGAGGAAACAGCCATGACGACGACGCGGATGACGCGCTACGACCGCAGCATGCTCCGGGTGATGAACGACCGCCGAGGCCGCCCCCTCTACGCCACGGCACCGCGCCGGCGCATGGTCGTCGCCGCCCATGTCGCGCTCACCGTGGCCGTCGTGGCGCTGCTCGCCCACTTCTGCCTCTCGCGGGCGGAGCCGACCTGGGCCGCCGTCGCGGGGGCGGTGCTCCTGCTGCCCTGGATGGTGGCGACGGGCGCGATCAACGGCGCCACGCGCGGCCTGCTGGAACTGCGCGAACGAGCCCTGGACGAGCGGCAACTGGCCGAGCGCAGCCGGGTCCTCGCCCGCGCCCACCGTCTGATGACCTGCCTGCTTGCCGGGTCCGTGATCGGCCTGCTGGCAGCGGGCGCCCTCGACGGCGACGCCCTGCGCACCTACACGGCCCCCGCCCTCGCCGCCGTCCTCGTGGCCCACTGGCTGATGCCCCTGTGGGTGGCAGGCCTGACGGCCCAGGACGAGCCGACCGAGGACGAGCCGACCGCGCTTTAGGGCAGCAGGCCGGCGGAGAACGCTCTTGGGTGGGCCCATACGCCGACGGGTGCTCCTGGAGAGGGCCATGCGGCGCGGGCTCGGGCGGGGCGGGCCCGCGCGTCGTCGGGTGCTCCTGGAGAGGGCCTTGCGGCACGGGCTCAAGCAGAGCGGGCCCATGCGGAACGGGCGCTCTCGGTGGTGGGGTCCGTCGCCGAGAGCGCCCGTCGGCGCACCCGGCCGCCTCGGCTCGCGTGCCGCAGTCGCAGCCGCAGCCTCGCTCAGATCCCCTGCCAGTCCGGCTTGTTGACGTAGGTGTGCCGGAAGTAGTCGGCCAGCTTCAGCTTCGACGCGGCGGCCTCGTCGACCACGACCGTGGCGTGCGGGTGCAGTTGCAGCGCCGAGGCCGGGCATACGGCCGCGACCGGCCCCTCGACGGTCGCCGCCACGGCGTCCGCCTTGCCCTCGCCGGTCGCCAGCAGCACCAGGTGCCGCGCCTCCAGGATCGTGCCGATGCCCTGCGTGATGACGTGATGCGGCACCTGTTCGATGTCCCCGTCGAAGAACCGCGCGTTGTCGATCCGGGTCTGCTCCGTCAGCGTCTTGATCCGAGTCCGCGAAGCCAGCGACGAACAGGGCTCGTTGAACCCGATGTGCCCGTCGGTCCCGATCCCCAGCACCTGGAGGTCGACGCCCCCGGCGGCGGCCAGCGCGGCGTCGTACGCCTCGCACGCGCCCTGCACGTCCTCGGCCGTACCGTCCGGCCCCATGAACGCGTCCATCCCGATCCCGAGCGGCTCCAGCACCTCGCTCCGCAGCACCGAACGGTAGGACTCGGGGTGCTCGGCCGGCAGCCCCACGTATTCGTCGAGCTGCGCGATCCGCGCCCGCGAGACGTCCACGGCGCCGGAGTGCACCTTGGCCGCCAGCGCCGCGTAGATGGGCAGCGGCGTCGACCCGGTGGCCACGCCGAGCACGGCGTCGGGCTTGCGCCCGAGGAGCTGAGCCATGGCCTCGGCTATCAGCTCGCCACCCGCCTTGGCGTCCGGAACGATGACAACTTCCACGCTGGGCCTGCCGATCTGAAGAGGGTCTCGATGGGCACCCTGAAGGGGGCATGTGGTTTAGACCAATCTAACAGAGCGGACCCTACGAGGCCCAGGTGAACGCAAGCCTCACGGACATTTCGATGCGGACATTTCGAGAGCCCGTCGGGCAGGCGTCATGCCCTGTGGGGGAGTGGAATGGAGAGTGTCCGTCCGAACCCGTCCCACCGAACTGTCCGTCCCAACTCCGTCCCACCGACCTGTCCGTCCGAGCGGTCGGCCGCCGGGCACATCCCGAGCGACGAGGCCGCAACCCAGCCAACACCGAGCACCGGCCACAGCCGACAGCCGACAGCCGGCAGCCGGCAGGCACAACCGACAACCGGCAGGCACAACCGACAACCGGCAGGCACAACCGGCAGCGCCGGCCGGCGCGAGAGCAGGAAGGGCCCATGACCACCGTGACCCCGTACCCGCCCGACCCCCAGGCCCCGCACAACGAGCTTCCCGGCCGGATCATGGCCCGCGAGATGGCCGAACAGCCAGCCGTGCTGCGCCGGATCCTGTCCCAGGGCGCCCCCGCCATTCACCAGGTCGCCCGCGAGATCGCCGCCCGCTCCCCGCGCTTCGTCCTGCTCACGGCCCGAGGCACCTCCGACAATGCCGCTCTCTACGCCAAGTACCTCCTTGAGATCCGCCTCGGCCTCCCCTGCGGTCTGGCCTCGATGTCGACGATCACGGCCTACGGCGCCCGCCCCGACCTCACCGACGTCCTCGTCATCACCGTCAGCCAGTCCGGCGGCTCCCCGGACCTGGTCGCCTCGACGCAGGCCGCCCGCGAGGCCGGCGCGATCACCCTCGCGGTGACCAACAACCCCGACTCCCCGCTGGCCGGCGTCTCCGAGTACCACCTCGACATCATGGCCGGACCCGAGCGGGCCCTCCCCGCGACCAAGACTTATACGGCCTCCCTCCTCGCCCTCTACCTCTTCGTCGAAGGTCTGCGCGACGGCGACGGCTCCGCAGCCGAGGCCCTCCCGGACATCGCCGAGCAGCTGCTCGCCCGGCAGGACGAGGTCCGCACCCTCGCCGCCCGCTACCGCTTCGCCGAGCGCATGGTGATCACCTCCCGCGGCTACGGCTACCCCACGGCCAAGGAAGCCGCCCTCAAGCTGATGGAGACCAGCTACATCCCGGCGCTCTCCTACTCCGGGGCCGACCTCCTGCACGGCCCGCTCGCCATGGTCGACAACGTCTCCCCGGTCATCGCGGTCGTCCCCGACGGCAAGGGCGGCGAGGCGCTCCGGCCTGTCCTCGACCGACTCCGGGGCCGCGGCGCCGACCTGGTCGTCATCGGCCCCCGGCAGCAGGTCGAGCAGGCCTCGGCCGGCTTCGTCCTGCCCACCGAGGACGTCGCCGAGGAACTCCAGCCGATCCTGGAGATCCTCCCGCTCCAGCTCCTGGCCTACGAGGTCACCATCGCCCGCGGCCAGGACCCGGACGCACCGCGGGCTCTGGCGAAGGTGACGGAGACTCGTTGACGCCGGACGCCGGACGCCGGACGCCGGACGCCGGACGCCGGACGCCGGACGCCGGACGCCGGACGCCGGACGCCGGACGCCGGAAGGAGGAAGCCGAGAGCCGGGAGCGGGACGCCGGGTCGTGCCGACGGCGACCGGCAGCGCAAGCCAAGGCACCCCGCAGGCCACGGCACCCCGCAGGCCACGGCACCCCGCGAGCCAGGCCACCCCGCGGGCCAGGGCACGGCAGGCCAGGCCAGAGCAGGACCAGCGGTAGAGGCGCAGCGGCGGCCGCGTCGGAGCCGGCGTCGGGCTCGGACAGGCCGGGACGGCCCCAGCTGTCGCCACCCCTAATGCAGGCTCAGCAGCGATCCCCCCGTCGCATCGATGTGCTGCCCCGTGACCCAGCGGGAGTCGGGTGACGCCAGGAACGCCACCACGTCCGCGACGTCGGACGTGGTCCCGACCCTGCCGAAGACCGAGACGCCCTCGGCATGCGCACGTATGCCGGGGTCGGCGAGCGCCCCGCTCGTCAGGTCCGTGTCTATGAAGCCGGGCCCGACCGAGTTGGCCGTGATGCCGCGCGGCGCCAGCTCGGCCGCGAGAGAGCGGGTCAGGGTCGTGACCGCGCCCTTGGCCATGTGGGTGGCGGCGATCGGTGCGATGGCGGCGTCCGTGGCCGCCGTGACGTTGATGATCCGGCCCTCGTCGCGCAGCCGTCGCAGGCCGTGCTTGACGATGAAGAACGGTGCCTTCGCGTTGACCGCCTGCGTGCGGTCGTAGGCCTCCTCGTCCGTCTCGCCGATGGAGGCGAAGAGGGCCATCCCCGCGTTGTTGACCAGGACGTCCACGCCCTGTGCATGGCGATCGAAGGCCTGCCACAAGGTCTCGGCGTCACCGGGCACGCCCAGTTCGGCGCGGATCGCGAACGCGCTGCCGCCCACGGCCTCGATCGCGGCCACCGTCTCCTTCGCCGCCGCCTCGTTGCTGCCGTAGTGCACGGCGACCCGTGCCCCGTCGCGCGCCAGCCGCTCGGCGATCGCCCGTCCGATCCCCCTGCTCGCCCCCGTGACCAGTGCCGTCCTGCCCGTAAGCACGCCCATGTCGACGCCCCCTCGTCATTGTCTAGCGGTCGCTACAGAAAGAACGTACAACAGTCGACCGACGTTTCTCTAGCGCCCGCTATAAAATGCACTCCATGGTGAGCGGCAAGGAAACGAAGCTGACGGAACAGGGGGAGGCGGGGGCGCGGGAGGCCGCTGGCAAGACTCGGGGCACGGCGCCGACGAGCGACCATCCCCTCGGGGCCGCGAAGACCCGTGACCACCCCCTCGGCGCCGCGAAGACCCGCGACCGCCCCCTCGGTGCCGCAAAGGCTCATGACCGCCCCGTCGGCACGGCCAAGACCCGTGGCCGCCCGCGGTCCTTCGACCGCGAGACCGCCCTGGAGAAGGCGATCCTGGCCTTCTGGGAGCGGGGCTACGAGGCGACCTCCGTCTCCGACCTCACGCGCGCCATGGACATCGGCGCACCGAGCCTCTACGCCGCGTTCGGCGACAAGCGCTCCCTCTTCGAAGAGGTCGTCCGCGTCTACTCCTCGCGCTACGCCGCGTTCGCCGACCACGCCCTCGCCGAGTCGCCCACCTCGCGGGACGCCGTAGAGCGCACCCTGCGGGAGGCCGCCGGCGCGTACACCGAACCCGACCGTCCGCACGGCTGCCTGATCGCCCACGCGGCCATCAACTGCACCACCCCGGAGGTCGCGACCTCCCTGCGGGACCGCCGCAACGCCACCATCGCCGCCTTCGAGGGCCGTATCGAGGAGGACATCGCCGCAGGGGCCCTCCCCGCCGGCACCGACGCCGGCGCACTGGCCCGGCACACCGGCGCGATGATCCAGGGCATGTCACAACAGGCGCGCGACGGGGCGAGCCGGGAGGAACTGGAGGCACTCGTGGAAATTGCCATGGCCATCTGGCCCCGCACATGAACCCACACGGGTTAGGCTGCGTGATGTATGCCAGGGCGTCCTACCAGTTCTCCAACTGGTCCGGAGCCCGCGAAGAAAACGTCAACAGCAAACACGCTCCAACGCATGGACACACCAGAGTGGTCTAGTCCACAATGCGAAGGAGTGCGTGGCTACGAGAACGCACCGACTTCCGTCTTCCCCGCACAGGAAGGCGGACCGAGGAACCGGAGCTCTCTGCCCTGACTGCCCCGGGTCCTCATCCTCGGCCGACCGGGACCGCACACCCCACGGCCGATATTGCTCCGGGCTGCGGTGCCGGGAGGGTTGAGGGTCCCTCCCAGGCGCCGCGGCCCGCGGGTGTTTTCAGGGCCTGATCCCTTCCCCGGTGGCTGGTTTCCAGCGATGTCCGTACCGCCAGGTACGCTCGGCCCCGTGCCCTCCATGAACGAACTCGTACGCCAGCACACGGCCCTCGACGACTCCGACCTCGAGTGGCTCCACCTGCTGGTCTCGGAGTGGCAGTTGCTCTCCGACCTCTCCTTCGCCGACCTCGTGCTGTGGGTCCCCACCAGTGACGGCACCCGCTATGTCTCAGTGGCGCAGATGCGGCCCAACACCGGCCCGACCTCGTACCAGGACGACATGGTCGGCCACCTCGTCCCGCGCGGCCGGCGCCCGATGCTGGACGCCGCGCTCGACGAGGGCCGGATCGTGCGGGAGGGCGACCCCGAGTGGCGCGAGGAGGTGCCGGTCCGCGTCGAGTCGATTCCGGTACGACGGGACGGGCGCGTCCTGGGTGTCATCGCGCGCAACACCAACCTGCTGACCGTGCGCACCCCGAGCCGGCTGGAGCTCACATACCTCCAGAGCGCCTCGGACCTCGCGCAGATGATCGCGGCCGGATCGTTCCCGTTCGCCAATCAGCAGGTCGACATGGACGCCTCGCCGCGTGTCGGCGACGGCCTGATCCGCCTCGACGCCGACGGCCTCGTCCAGTACGCCTCGCCGAACGCGCTGTCCGCCTACCATCGCCTCGGCCTCGCCTCCGACCTCGTCGGCCAGCACCTGGGCATGACCACCGCCGAACTCGCCCCGACCCACGGGCCGGTGGACGAGGCGCTCGCCAAGGTCGCCAGCGGATGGGCGCCCCGCGAGTTCGAGATCGAGGCGAACGACGGGGTCATCCAGTTCCGCGCGATCCCGCTCAAGCCCAAGGGCACTCGCATCGGTTCGCTGGTCCTGCTCCGGGACGTCACCGAACTGCGCCGCCGCGAGCAGGAGTTGATCACCAAGGACGCGACCATCCGGGAGATCCACCACCGGGTGAAGAACAACCTCCAGACGGTCGCGGCCCTGCTCCGTCTCCAGGCCCGGCGCATCGAGTCCGAACGCGGCCGCGAGGCACTGGAGGAGGCGGTCCGGCGCGTCGGTTCGATCGCGATCGTGCACGAGACGCTCTCCCAGAACCTCGACGAGCGCGTGGAGTTCGACGAGATCGCCGACCGGGTGCTGGCGATGGTCGCCGAGATCTCGCCCGGCAAGGTCAACGGCCGGCGCACCGGCCGGTTCGGCATCCTGGACGCCGAGGTCGCCACTCCGCTGTCGATGGTCCTGACCGAGATCCTCCAGAACGCCCTGGAGCACGGCTTCCGCGAGGGCGAGACCGGCACGGTCGAGGTCGCGGCGGTCCGCGGCGGCACGACGAAGCAGGTGCGCCTCCTGGTCACGGTCCAGGACGACGGCGTGGGCCTGCCCGAGGGATTCGACCCGCACACCGCGGGCAACCTCGGCCTCCAGATCGTACGGACCCTGGTCGAGGGGGAGTTGGGCGGCACGTTCGACATGGTCCCGGCGCCGGAGCGGGGGACCAGGGTGATACTCGACATCCCGGTGCGGGCGCACAAGTAGGTCCGGGGTCAGGGTGCGCGCACAGACCCCGGGTCCGGGGTGTGCGGACAGCAAAGAGCCCCAGCCCGTTCGGGGGCTGGGGCTCAACATGCTCGTTGCCAGCATTCGCTGCGCATCGGGGGTACTGCGCGCTGCGGCTCGGGGGCGGGAGATGCGTACTCGCTGTACGCGCCGCCAAGCTCAGGCTGTTTTAGCGGGGCGGGTGTGTCAGGCGGAGGCCTGACGGGCCCGGTTGCGGGCGGCGCGGCGCTTCATGGCGCGGCGCTCGTCCTCGCTGAGACCACCCCAGACGCCGGAGTCCTGGCCGGACTCGAGCGCCCACTGCAGACACTGATCCATAACGGGGCAGCGGCGGCAGACGGCCTTGGCTTCCTCGATCTGCAGCAGCGCAGGACCGGTGTTGCCGATGGGGAAGAAGAGCTCGGGGTCTTCCTCGCGGCAAACGGCGTTGTGACGCCAGTCCATGGCTGCTACCTCTCCTTGGTATTACGTGCTGATTGCTTGTGAATGTGAACGCTTTCACGAATCCCTCAACAAGTGAAGGGCCGACCGCCAGGTTCCCTGGCGAGGTCCTGTGATTTGAAGAGGGGTTCCGGTGATCAGTGGAGGCCGGTCTTGCGGGCCGTCCCGATCGCCACGTAGAGACTCGCAAACCTCAGCGACGGATACAACCCCTTCCGGAAAGTTTTTTTTGATTCCTCGGTGTCGACTAGGTCACAGCCGTACTTCCATGGGGTGGATCCTGGCCTAAACGTTCGAGTGAAAGGACTTTAGCCCGTTCCGCTCACACAATCACACGCAGTGCACGGCGTACGCCTGTGAACGTCACGCTCGTACGCAGCCCTAGGTGGTCGCCGTCCATCTGAAGGGGCAACGGCACCTTCGAATGCAAGGTGAACTGGTCAAGGTCGTGGAGCGTGACCGCATGCTTCCCGTGAGCCCCCCGCTCGGGGGACGAAGTGAGCAACTGGGTCGCATAACGGGCAACCGCGACCGTGGACATCCGGCTGAGACCGAGTACGTCGAGGCCCGTATCGAACGAAGCCTTAGGTGCCGCGTACACCGGACGATTACCCAGATACGTCCACGGAGCGGTGTTGCAGACTATGGACAGCACCAAATCGGTCACCGGGTCCTCGCCCGGCCGCTCCAGTGTGATAGTGCCGTGCCGGCGGTTGGGCTCCTGGATGAACTGGCGTACCACCTGGCGCAGATAAAGGGCGTGCGTGGACTTCTTTCCGCGCTCGCGCTGCTGCTCGACCCGGCCGACCACGCCCGCGTCGAAGCCGAGCCCCGCGCAGAAGGTGAACCATCTCTCCGGGACGCCCTCGTCCTCGGTGCCCGGGGTGCCCGCCGCGATACCCATGCCGACCGTACGTTCGCTGCCCTCGCGCAGCGCGTCGAGCAGGGCGCCGGTCGCCTCCACGGCGTCGTTGGGCAGGCCGAGCGCTCGGGCGAAGACATTGGTGGAGCCGCCGGGGACCACGGCGAGGCCGGGGAGGCCCTCCGGGTCGGGGCCGTTGTGCAGCAGTCCGTTCACGACCTCGTTCACGGTGCCGTCGCCGCCGAGGGCGACCACCAGGTCGATCTCGCCGCTCTCCGCCGCCTGCCGGCCGAGGTCCCGGGCGTGGCCGCGGTACTCGGTGGTGACCGCCTCCAGCTTCATCTCGCTGGCGAGCGCATGGATCAGGACATCGCGCGTACGTGCGCTTGTGGTGGTTGCTGCCGGATTGACCACGAGAAGTGCACGCATGGGTTGCAGCGTACCTACTGGGGGGTACCGGGCACAGGCCGAGGTAGGGATCAAGTAAGAGATGGAGCGTGAGCCTCGACACGGGTGATCGCGACGGCCGGTTCATGCGGGAGCCTCCGCCGAGGTGGCCGTAACGGGGACGGCTACCCTTCAGGGGTGACCAAGGAGCAGAACCCCACCACCCCGGAAACCGCCGGCCCGCGCCCGCGGCGGCTGACGTACGCGGCCGTGCTGACCGCGCTGGAAGGCGTCGGCCTCGCCGTCGGGGGAGTCTGGGTGCTCGTGCTGGGGCTGACCGGTGATCCGGACGACCGGCAGCAGGCCGTCACCCTCGGCGTGACCCTGGTCGCGCTCGCGCTGCTGCCGCTGCTCGCCGCGCGAGGGCTGTTCGCCCTGCGCAGCTGGAGCCGGGGGCCGTCCATCATCACGCAGATCCTGGCGCTGCCGGTGGCCTACAGCCTGTTGCAGGCCGACAGCATCGCCATCCCGGCGGGCATCGCGATCGCTGCGATGGCGATCGCCACGCTCGTGTTCCTGGTCAATCCGGCGACGACCGAGGCCCTCGGGATCCGCGGGCCCGGCAACGCACCGGATCAGAAGTAGCCGACGGCCGCTGTTCCTCGGCGGCCGCTACTCCTCCACCAGCAGCTTCTCCCGCAGCTGTGCCAGGGTGCGGGCCAGCAGGCGGGAGACGTGCATCTGGGAGATGCCGACCTCCTGCGCGATCTGCGACTGGGTCATGTTGCCGAAGAAGCGCAGCAACAGGATCCGCTTCTCGCGCGGCGGGAGGTCCTCAAGGAGTGGCTTGAGGGACTCGCGGTACTCGACGCCCTCCAGCGCCTCGTCCTCCGCGCCCAGGGTGTCCGCGACCGCCGGGGACTCGTCGTCGGTGTCGGGGACGTCCAGGGACAGCGTGGAGTACGCGTTCGCGGACTCCAGGCCCTCCAGGACCTCCTCCTCCGAGATCGCCAGCTTCTCGGCGAGCTCGTGGACGGTCGGGGAGCGGCCGTGCTGCTGGGACAGCTCGGCGGTGGCCGTGGTGAGCGCGAGGCGCAGCTCCTGGAGGCGCCGCGGGACGCGCACCGCCCAGCCCTTGTCGCGGAAGTGGCGCTTGATCTCACCGACGACCGTCGGGGTCGCGTAGGTCGAGAACTCGACGCCGCGGTCGGGGTCGAAGCGGTCGACCGACTTGATCAGACCGATGGTGGCGACCTGGGTCAGGTCGTCCAGCGGCTCGCCGCGGTTGCGGAAGCGGCGTGCGAGGTGCTCGACGAGCGGCAGGTGCATACGGACCAGCCGGTTGCGCAGCTCCGCGTACTCCGGGCTGCCGTCCTGCAGCTTGCGCAGCTCGACGAACAGGGCGCGAGCCCCGCTGCGGTCCTGTGGGTCGTGCTGCGTGGCCTGCGCGCTGTGCGCGGCCGTCGCCTGCTGATCGGCGTCTCGCTGGTGCTCGCTCATCGTCCCGCCCGTCGCCCTCTCCCGAGCCCTCGCCTCCGTCCTCACTCTCGACTTCGGTCGAGCGGGAGGACCCCCGGGGACTGGGGAGACCCCGATTCGCCCGCCCAGAGGCGCGCCCTGCACAGCACCGTCGTCCCCCGGGCCGCCCTGGAGGCCGGTCACCACGGAGTCGTCCTCCGGGTGCGGCCGGGCCTGCTCGGGGATGCCGTCGATGCCGTCCGCCATGCGTCGGGAGACGCTCGGGCCGTCAGGGCCCGCTCCCGCACTCCCGGTCCCGCCCGAGCTGGGGGGAGTGTCCGGCAGCTCCCGTGTGCCGCGCTCTTCGTCCCGCACCGGCCCGTCCCCGTTCCTCACGCCGGCCCGGGTCCCGCGCCGCGCTGTTTGTAGAGGCTGATCGAAACGGTTTTGTCCTCGTCCACGGCGGAGGAGACCTTGCCCGCGAGGGCCGACAGCACGGTCCAGGCGAAGGTGTCCCTGGAGGGGGCGTGGCCGTCCGTGGTCGGGGCCGAGACGGTGACTTCGAGCGAGTCGTCGACGAGCCGGAAGACGCAACTGAGCACGGAGCCGGGCACGGCCTGCTGGAGCAGGATCGCGCAGGCCTCGTCCACCGCGATGCGCAGGTCCTCGATCTCGTCGAGGGTGAAGTCCAAGCGGGCGGCGAGGCCGGCGGTCGCCGTACGCAGCACCGACAGGTAGGCACCCGCGGCCGGCAGCCGGACTTCCACGAAGTCCTGGGTCGCGGGCTCGCCTGCGATCTGGGACACCCTCACCTCCAAGGTGGTACAAGCTTTTCGGGGCCGAGGGTCGCCCCCCGGGGTAACGCGATGTGTGGTTCAGCGGTGACGCTATCGCGCTCTGAACTTTCCTGTCCCCAGGACCCCAACCCCTTGCTGTCACTCATAGTAAACACACGGATACGCTCCGTGGCTAGGGGGTCTGCGGGCCCAATTGGGAAGAGCGCGCGCCGGTTTGACGTACCCAGACGTCAGAGGGTCGAACCGTCCGGATCCCCAGTCGTCCAGCGTACGTCGGTGTCACACCAGTACGTGGTCGACAAAGCACCAGCGCCATTCCTCGCCGGGCTCGAAGGTCCGCATGATCGGATGCCCGGACTCCTTGTGGTGCTCCGTGGCGTGCCGGCCCGGCGAGGAGTCGCAGCAGCCGACGTGACCGCAGGTGAGGCACAGCCGCAGCTGCACCGGGTGCCAGCCCTCCGCCAGGCACTCGGGACAGGTCTCGCCGAGCGGACCTGGTTCCGGGTGCGGCAGCGCGTCGGCGTGCGTGCACTGTTTCATGATTGCCAGGTTACGACGGCCACGCGCACACCCGCGCGGAAAATCGACGGCAGGCGGGCGGCGACGACGAGCGAGGACGGGCGAGGACCATGGACGGGCGCGTCGGCAGGGCCGCGCGCGGGCGCGGGTGTCGTGCCCTGTTGAGTGGTGGGCAGCGGCGCGGTGGCGCCGGTGACGGTGCGGGTGAGGGTGGGCGAGTCGTATGGATGTGATGCCGCTGCTGTTGCTGGTGGCCGGGAGTGCCGCCGTGGCCGCGGCCGCTCGGCGCTCGCCGGTGCCGGCGCCGCTGCTGCTGGTCGCGGCCGGGCTGGCCGTGTCGTACGTGCCGGGGGTGCCCGAGTACACCCTCGACCCGCACATCGTGCTGCCGCTGGTGCTGCCGCCGCTGCTGCACAGCGCGGCGACGGACAGCTCGTATCTCGATCTGCGGGCGCAGCTGCGGCCCGTGATGCTGCTGTCGGTCGGATACGTGCTCTTCGCGACCTTCGCCGTCGGCTGGGTGGTCTATCTCGTCATCCCGGAGCTGCCGCTGACCGCGGCACTGGTGCTGGGCGCGGTGGTGGCACCGCCGGACGCGGTCGCCGCGACCGCGGTCGCCCGCCGGGTGGGGCTGCCGTCCCGGATCACGACGATCCTCCAGGGCGAGTCCCTGGTGAACGACGCCACCGCGATCACCGCCTACCGGGTGGCCCTCGCGGCCGCCGTCGGGGAGGGCGCCACCTGGGCCGGCGGCATCGGGGAGTTCCTGCTCGCGGCGTTCGGCGGCATCGGCGTGGGGCTGGTGCTGATGGTGCCGATCCACTGGCTGCGCACCCATGTGAAGGAGGCGCTGCTCCAGAACACGCTCTCGCTGCTGATCCCGTTCGTCGCGTACGCCGCGGCCGAGCAGGTGCACGCCTCCGGAGTGCTGGCCGTCGTGGTCGTCGCGCTTTATCTGGGGCACCGCGCGTGGGAGGTCGACTTCGCCACACGGCTCCAGGAGGAGGCGGTGTGGAAGATGGTCGCCTTCGTGCTGGAGTCGGCGGTGTTCGCGCTGATCGGGTTGCAGCTGCCGGTGGTCCTCAAGGGCCTCGGCGAGTACGAGGGCACCCGCGCCGCCTGGTACGCGACCGCCGTCTTCCTCGTGGTCGTCGTCTCGCGGTTCGTGTGGGTGTATCCGGCGACGTTCCTGCCGCGCATGATGTCCGCGCGGATCCGGGAGCGTGAGGCGAATCCGACGTGGCGGGGCGCGTTCGTCATCGCCTGGGCCGGCATGCGAGGGGTCGTGTCGCTGGCGATCGCCTTCTCGATCCCGCTCACCGTGCACGGCGGCGAGGAGTTCCCCGAGCGCAACCTCATCCTGTTCCTGACCTTCACGACCGTCATCGGCACCCTGGTCGTCCAGGGCGTGACGCTGCCCCCGCTGATCCGCGTGCTGAAGCTGCCCGGCCGGGACTCGCAGGCCGAGACCCTCGCCGAGGCGAACGCCCAGGCACAGGCGTCCCGTATCGCCGAACAGCGTCTGGAGGAGCTCCTCTCCGACGAGCGCAACGCACTGCCCGAGCCATTGGCCGACCGGCTGCGAGCCGTCCTGGAACGCCGCCGCAACTCCGTCTGGGAACGCCTCGGCCAGGCCAACCCCATCACCGGCGAGTCCGTCGACGACACCTACCGCAGGCTCTCCCGCGACGTGATCGGTGCCGAACGCGCGGTCTTCGTGCGGCTGCGCGACGGTCGCTACATCGACGACGAGATGCTGCGCACGATGCTGCGCAGGCTTGACCTGGAGGAGGCGGCGGCCTACCGGGAGGCCGAGTGAGGGCCGGTCACGCGGGGAACGGCGATCCGGTCACGACCGCCGCGATCGCCGTCCCGCGCGGGAAGGCGCCCTCCTCGGCGAGCGCGACGAGTCCGTACAGCAACTTGGCGACATAGAGACCCTCGACGGGTACCGAATGCCGCTGTTCGAAGTCCTGCGCGAAGGCGTCCAGTTCGGGAGCCGTGCGGGCGTACCCCCCGAAGTGGAAGCGGTCGTCCAGCCGCCAGTCGCCCCGGGGCCCGCCGAACGCCTCGGCCTGCAAGCGCCGTACGTCGGCCTCCAGGAAGCCGCCCTTGAGGACGGGCACGCCCAGGGCGCGCTGACCGGGGTCGAGGCCGGCGGCCAGGCCGGCCAGTGTGCCGCCGGTGCCGCAGGCGACCGCGACCACGTCGGCCTGCCCGCGCAGCTCCTCGCCGAGCGCCCGGCACCCCCGCGCGGCAAGGGCGTTGCTGCCGCCCTCCGGGACGACGTACGCGCCCTCGGCGTCGGCCGCGTGCAGGACGGCGGCCAGAGTGCTGGGCTCGGTCTTGTGGCGGTAGGTCGATCTGTCGACGAAGTGCAGCCGCATGCCGTCGGCCACGCACCGGGCCAATGACGTATTGAGGGGGCGATCGGCCAGCTCCTGGCCGCGCACCACCCCGACCGTGGGCAGAGCCAGAAGGCGGCCCGCGGCAGCGGTGGCGCGCAGATGGTTGGAGTAGGCGCCGCCGAAGGTGAGGACGGTGCGACCGGCGGCGGCTTCGAGGTTCGGCGCGAGCTTGCGCCACTTGTTGCCGATCAGCTCCGGATGGATCAGGTCGTCCCGCTTGAGCAGCAGACGCAGGCCGCGGCGGGCGAAACGCTCGTCCTCCGGCTCCTGCAAGGGAGAGGGGAGCCGGGGGCGGAGGGTGGTGAGGTCGGGCGTGGTGTCGGGGCTGGGCACCTGTTCATTGTCGCGCGCACGCCGCCCTTGCCCTGCTTCGGGCGCACGCCGTGATCACCCTGCTCCTAACGCACGCCGATGGAGCCCTACCCCAGCCGCTCGCCGATCCGCGCGCGCATCGAGGCCATCGTGAACCCGCGCGGATCCACCTTCCCGGGCTGCCATTCCAGATGGCCGATCACCGAACGTTCCGTCCAGCCGTGATGGCGGCAGATGGCCGCCGACACACGCTCGATCGCCTCCAGCTGGACCGCGGGCCAGGGATCGTTTCCGTCGCCCAGGTTCTCGCACTCGAAGCCGTAGAAGTGGCGGTTGCCGTCGGTGTTGGCCTCGTTGTCGGGCGGCAGGGCCGTCTCCGCGATGACCGCGCGCAGCACGTCGTCGTCGCCGAGACCGGCGTGGTTGGCGCGGCCGTAGCCGACCAGGTGGACCCTGCCGTCCTTGGTGATGACGCCGTGGCAGAGGGGGCCCGGCAGCCCCTCGTAGCCGTTGCGGCAGAGCTCCACCGTCTGTGCGCTGCCCCTGGTCACCGTGTGGTGGATCATCACGCCGTGGACGGGGCCCCACGGGCCCACGTGATTGCGGTTGTGGTGCTCCCAGTCGCCGACCTCGACGACGGTCGCACCCTCTGTACGAAGTCTCTCCAGGAACCTGCTCGCGGACATGGGTGTGGCCATGGCCGCTCCCTTCGTGCCGTGGCGTCGGCCGCCGTGCGCGGCCGCCTCGTACCCGTGCTGTACCGAAAACGGGCAGACGGGACTCCTCGTGTCGCACGGTGTGCGAGCGGTTTTGGACAGTTGCAGACGGGACCATCAGGGACCATCAGTGGACAAGGTCCCTCTATTTGCCCAGTGGTCAGTGATCCATTCCCGCTCTTTCGTGTAATAGCACCGGCACGCTCTGTGATGAAAGGCTCGGTGCCGCACATGGCGATGCGTGGCGTCAGATCGGCGTCGGCGCATGACCGGGAGGGCAATTCCTTATGTCGGTAGGCGAAGAGGTCCGCACTGAGCAGGGCAAGCCGCAGCAGAGTCTCGGCACGGCGGCCGCGCGGAACCTGGCCACCACCACCAAGTCCGCGCCGCAGATGCAGGAGATCAGTTCCCGCTGGCTGCTGCGCATGCTGCCCTGGGTGAACGTCCAGGGCGGCACGTACCGGGTGAACCGGCGTCTGACCTACGCCGTCGGCGACGGCCGCGTCACCTTCGTCAAGACCGGTGATCGCGTCGATGTCATCCCGGCCGAGCTGTGCGAGCTGCCGGCGCTGCGGTCGTACGAGGACGAGGAGGTGCTCTCCGAGCTCGCCCAGCGCTGCCAGCAGCGGGAGTTCACGGCGGGTTCCGTGATCGCCTCGTTCGGCAGTCAGGCCGACGAGGTGCTCCTGATCGCGCACGGCAGGGTGGAGAAGCTCGGCACCGGCCCCTACGGGGAGGACGAGTCCCTCGGAGTCCTCGCCGACGGCGCCTACCTCGGCGATCAGGCCCTCCTCGACGCCGACGCCATTTGGGAGTACTCCGTCCGCGCGGTCACCGCCTGCACGGTGCTCGTGCTGCCCCGCCAGGACGTGGAACGGGTCGCGGAGCGCGCCGACTCGCTGCGCGAGCACCTCGAACAGCTCCGGGCGATCCCGGAGCAGCGCACCAACAAGTACGGCGAGCGGGAGATCGACCTCGCGGCCGGCCACAGCGGCGAGCCCGACATCCCGCACACCTTCGTCGACTACGAGGCCAGGCCCCGTGAGTACGAACTGAGCGTCGCCCAGACCGTGCTGCGCATCCACTCGCGCGTGGCCGACCTCTACAACCAGCCGATGAACCAGACCGAGCAGCAGCTCCGGCTGACCGTGGAGGCCCTGAAGGAGCGCCAGGAGCACGAGCTCATCAACAACCGCGAGTTCGGGCTGCTCAACAACTGCGAGTACGACCAGCGGCTCCAGCCGCACGACGGTGTGCCCAGCCCCGACGACATGGACGAACTGCTGTGCCGGCGCCGCGGCACCAAGCTGTTCCTCGCCCACCCGCGCGCGATCTCCGCGTTCGGGCGTGAGCTCAACAAGCGCGGACTGGTGCCCGAGACCATCGAGATGGCCGGCAACCGCATCCCCACCTGGCGCGGTGTGCCGATCTTCCCGTGCAACAAGATCCCGGTCACCGACGCACGTACGACCTCGATCATCGCCATGCGCACGGGCGAGTCGGAGCAGGGCGTCATCGGCCTCCAGCAGTCCGGCATCCCGGACGAGATCGAGCCGAGCCTGTCGTGCCGGTTCATGGGCATCAACGAACAGGCCATCATCAAGTACCTGGTCACGGCGTACTACTCGGCCGCGGTCCTGGTACCGGACGCCCTCGGTGTGCTGGAGAACGTCGAGATCGGGCGCTGGCGGTGACCATTCACGCCCGGCGCCGCCCCGCCCGGACACTCGTCGGAGCGGTGCCGTGTCCCGGGTCCCCGGCGTGGGTAGACCCTCGGGGTAGGCGCCCAGCCGTAGCGGAAGTGCCACTGTCCGCCGACTCTCCGAGGCGATGCCATGGGTGAGTTCATGACGGAGACGCAGCAACGCCCCCCGGGGGCGCGGCCGTCCATCGAGACGCTCGAGAGGCGGGGGCCCATCGCGACCGACGGGGACGGCACACCGGGTCTGCTCGACGGTCCCGAGGCGGCGGTGATCCTGGAGCGTGCGCGGGCCGCGGTCGATCCCGAACTGCGTGCCGCCATCGAGTCGTTGCCGCCGTCCATGCGCCGGATCGCGCTCTACCACTTCGGCTGGGTGCAACCGGACGGCAGCCCCGCGGCGGGCAACGCGGGCAAGGCGATCCGTCCCGCCCTCGTCCTCACGGCGGCCGCCGCGCTCGGCGGACCGGGGGCGCGGGCGGCGGCCGTGCCGGTGGCGGTCGCGGTGGAGCTGGTGCACAACTTCACGCTGCTGCACGACGACGTGATGGACCAGGACGCCACCCGCAGGCACCGGCCCACCGCCTGGGCCGTGTTCGGCCAGGCCGACGCGATCCTCGCCGGGGACGCCCTCCAGGCGCTGGCCCTGCGGCTGCTCGCCGAGGATCCGCACCCGGCGTCCGCCGCCGCGGCGGCCCGGCTCGCGGACTGTGTCGTCGAGCTGTGCGCCGGACAGCACGCCGACACGGCGCTGGAGCGGCGCGGCCCGGCCGAGGTGGGCCTCGAAGAGGTGCTCGCCATGGCCGAGGCCAAGACCGGTGCGCTGCTGGGGTGCGCCTGTGCCGTCGGCGGACTGTACGCGGGCGCGGCACCGGAGGACGTGGCGGCGCTGGACGCGTTCGGCCGTGAGGCCGGGCTCGCCTTCCAGCTCATCGACGACGTGATCGGTATATGGGGCGACCCGAGCCACACCGGGAAGCCGGCCGGTGCGGATCTCGCCGCCCGCAAGAAATCCCTGCCGGTGGTCGCCGCGCTGACCTCCGGCGGTCCGGCCGCGGCGGAGCTCGCCGAGCTGTACGAGCTGCCGTACGACAAGGAGGACCTGCATCGCACGGCGCTCGCGGTGGAGCGGGCGGGCGGCCGTGACTGGGCACAGGCCCAGGCCGCCGACCGGATGGCCCGGGCCATGCAGGAGCTGGCCCGCGCCGTGCCGGACCCGGAGGACGCGGGAGGGCTGCTGGCACTGGCCGAGTTCGTGACACGACGCAGCAACTGAGGGCTGCGGTGGCCGCCCACCGTGCGAGAACGGCGGGCGACGGCCGTACCCCGTGACACCGCGGCGGTCGACGACCGCGCTCGTCGAGGGCGCGGAAGCCGGCGGTCGCAGCGACTCCGGAGCACCGGGGCCGTACGGTTCCTGACCCCGTACGGCCGTCCGGCGGCTTCGGACCGGCGGGTCCCGCACATCCCCACGGTGTGCGGGGCCCGTTCTTTCGTACCGACGCGCGGCCGGATCTCGCCGGGGCGGCCGGATCTCGTCAAAATGCCGCCCCGGACGCCGTGTTCCCACCGTTCGCCCTACGATCAAGGCCGGTTGAGACGAAGGGGCGGGTACACATCATGGGCGTCGCGATCCGGTCGGCGGGCGAGGAGGACCGGGAGCTGGTCGTACGGCTGCTGGACGCGGCCTTCCAGGACGACCCGGTCAGCGGCTGGGTGTTCCCGGGTGACGAGCACCGCCGCACCACGCACCCCAGACTGATGGCGGCCTTCACCGACATCGTCCTCGCCCACGGCCGGATAGACGTCACCGAGGACGGTACGGCGTGCGCGTTGTGGATGTCGGTGCCCGCCGAGGCGCACGGGCAGGACGACGAAGGTCCGGTCCAGCTGCGCGAGGCGGTCGATCCGGCCAACGAGCGCGTCGAGCAGATAGGCCGGCTGACGGCCGCCATCCACCCGGAGGGCGAGGCCCACGAGTACCTGTGGATGATCGGCACCGCGCCCGAGCGGCAGGGCGAGGGGCTCGGCACCGCGCTCATCACGGCCGTCCTCGACCGCTGCGACCAGGAGGGCGTGGCCGCCTACCTGGAGGCGTCCAGCGCGCGCAGCCGGCACCTGTACGAGCGGCTCGGCTTCGCGCTCAAGGGCAGCCCCCTCGACCTCCCGGACGGCCCGCAGATGTGGCCGATGTGGCGCGAGCCGCGCGGCTGACCGGCCGTCACCCGTGGTCCCGCGCGGCTGACCGGCCGTCACCTGTGGTCCCGCGCGGCTGACCGGCCGTCACCTGTGGTCCCGCGCGGCTGACCGGCCGTCACTCGCGGTCCCGCGCGGCCGACCGACCGTCACTAGTGAGCCCGCGCGGCCGACCGGCCACCACCGTCGTCATCGCCGTGCCCGCCGCCGCTACTTCTCCGGCACGATCGTCTCGGCGATCCGCTCCACCAGCCCGTCCGGCACGCCCACTCCTGGCAGTACGCCCTCCAGCACGTCCGGCAGGGTCAGATGCTCCAGGAGCAGTCCGAGCATCGCGAGGTACAGGACGGTGACGACCTCGTCGCCGCCGGGCAGCCCGGCGCCGCGATGGAACTCGATGGCCTCGTCGAGGTCGCCGCGCACCGACTTGGTGAAGGAGGAGCGCAGCTCGGGGTGGCGGGAGGCCTCCAGCCGCATCTCCAGCATCGCCAGATAGCCCGTGCGGTCGCGGGTCGCGCGGGCCATCAGGTCATGCATGAAGGCGGTGACCAGGGAGCGGTCCTTGGGCCGGGCCAGCAGCCCGGCGATCACGTCCGGGTCGGGCGCGAGCCGCACATGCAGCCGGGTGTCGATCTGCCGGAGCAGGTCGTCGCGCCCGGTGAAGTAGTTGGAGGCGGTGCCGACCGGCACCCCCGCCTCGGCGTCCACCGCGCGGAACGTCAGCCCGCGCGCCCCCTGACGAGCGAGCACCTCGACGCCCGCGTCGACCAGAGCGGCCCGGCGTTCCGGATTGCCCGCCATTCGGAATCCCCTCTCTCACTTCAAGCCGTTCCAGGAAAAGCCCTTGCAACCACTACAGGCGAAGTACTACAACTGAAGCACTACAACCGAAGTGGTTGTGGGACACCCTACGAAAAGAGACCGGTTTGCGAAAGCTCACCTACTTCATCGCCTGCTCGATCGACGGCTTCATCGGGGACCCGAGCGGCGACGCGACATCGATGTACCGCTTCGTCGACGAGGAGTTCCTGGAGTTCCTCAAGACGGACCACCCGGAGACCGTGTCGACCCCCGGCCGGCGCGCCCTCGGCTTCGACGACCTGCCCAACCGGCGGTTCGACACGGTCATCCAGGGCCGCAGCAGCTACGACCTGGCCCTCAAGGAAGGCGTCACCAGCCCCTACGCCCATCTGCGCCAGTACGTCGCCTCGCGCACCCTGACCGAGTCGCCCGACCCGCAGGTCGAGATCGTCGCCGACGACGTGGTCGGCAAGGTCCGCGAGCTGAAGGCGGAGGACGGCGAGTTGGGCATCTACCTGTGCGGCGGCTCGCAGCTCGCCGGCGTGCTGTTCGACGAGATCGACGAACTCGTCATCAAGACCTACCCCATCGTCTACGGCAGCGGCATGCCGATGTTCGGCTCGGACTTCGCCGTCACGGAGTTCGTCCACGAGGAGGTGCGCGCATTCGGCAACGGAGCCGTGGTTCGTACGTACAGCAGGAAGCGCTGAGCCCTGACCCGCCCTACTCTGAGGACATGGGCAGCCAAGAGCACGTCTGTCCCGACTGCGGACAGCCCGTCGACACGGTCGTCAAGCGCCACAAGACACTGGGCGCCTGGGTCCCCACCTGGGTGGGCGGCCCGTGCCGGAATCCCGATTGCGCCACCTACGTCGACGAAGGCGCCGCCGAGCACGAGGAGCGGCACGGGCCCGACGAGGAGCCCGAGCAGCCCGGAACGGCCGCCGCGAAAAATTCCTGAACCCCATGTCGAGAATCCCGGCCCGGCTCCGACGTCCCCTGTGAGAGCCGCCCCCGAGGGTGGCCCGAGCCGACGCAAGCGAAGGAGCGGACTGATGAAGTACCTGGTCATGGTGCAGGGCACGCAGGCGGACTACGAGGCGATGCAGGGCAAGGGGTCCGAGGGGTCCGTGGCCTGGAGCCAGGAGGACATCCAGGCGATGTTCGCCCATATGGGCGCCATCAACGACGACCTCGCCGAGAGCGGCGAGATGATCGACGCACAGGGACTGGTCGAGCCCGCGAAGACGCGGCACGTCACCCTGGGCGACGACGGCAAGTCGGTGATCACCGACGGACCGTACAGCGAGACCAAGGAGCTGCTGGCCGGCTACTGGGTGCTGGACTGCGCGAGCCTGGAGCGGGTCACCGAGATCGCCGAACGCGTCCTGCAGTGCCCCCAGCCCGCCGGGGCCCCCGTGTACCCGGTGGTGATCCGGCCCATCGGCGAGGCCCCGGCCGACATCGGCTGAGCCGTACGACAAGTCGCACACCGAGCCGTACATGAGCGTCACACCCGAGACCGAGGACCTGCTGCGCCGGCACGCGCCGCAGGTCCTCGGCGCGCTGGTGCGCCGGTACGGCCACTTCGACTTCGCCGAGGACGCCGTACAGGAAGCACTGCTCGCGGCGGCCGAGCAGTGGCCGCGCACCGGTGTGCCGGACAATCCGCGCGGCTGGCTGATCAGGGTCGGTTCCCGTCGGCTGACCGACGCCCTGCGTGCGGAGGAGGCGCGCCGGGCCCGGGAGGAGAAGGCCGCGGCGCTCGCTCCGCGGGACGCCTTCACGGCCCCGCCACCCGGGGCGGACCGCGCGCCCCGCGAGGACGACACCCTCACGCTGCTCTTCCTCAGCTGCCATCCGGACCTCACCCCGCCCGCGCAGATCGCCCTCACCCTCCGCGCGGTCGGCGGTCTGACCACGGCGGAGATCGCCCGCGCGTATCTGGTGCCCGAGGCGACGATGGCCCAGCGCATCAGCCGGGCCAAGCAGAAGGTCCGCGGGGTGCGCTTCGGGCGCCCCGACAACTGGGAGAACCGGCTGCCCGCGGTCCTCCAGACCCTGTACCTGATCTTCAACGAGGGCTATACGGCCACCTCGGGCACGAGCCTGACGCGGCGCGAGCTCGCCGGTGAGGCGATCCGGCTGACGCGCGAGGTGCAACGGCTGCTGCCCGACCACGGCGAAGTGGCCGGTCTGCTCGCCCTGATGCTGCTCACCGACGCCCGCCGCGAGGCGCGCACCGGCCCCTACGGCGAGCTCGTCCCGCTCGACGAACAGGACCGCGACCGCTGGGACAAGGCCGCGATCGACGAGGGCGTCGACCTGGTCACGCGGGCCCTGACCCGGGGGCCCGCCGGCCCGTACCAACTGCGTGCCGCCATCGCCGCCGTGCACGACGAGGCGCCGTCCGCGCAGGAGACCGACTGGGAGGAGATCCTCGGTCTCTACGACGTCCTGGTGCGCATCCTCCCCGGGCCGGTCGAGCGCCTCAACCGCGCGGTCGCCGTCGCCATGGTCCGCGGACCGCGTGCCGGGCTGGCCGAACTGGCGTCGCTGGAGGACGAGCTGGGTGCCGGGCATCGCCTGGACGCGGTCCGCGGGCATCTGCTGGAGCGGGCCGGCGCCCATGACGAGGCGCGCGCCGCCTACGAGGCCGCGGCCGCGAAGACGCTGAGCCTGCCCGAACAGCGCTATCTGCATGCGCGGGCGGCACGGCTGAGGCCGTAACCTCACGCCATGCCCGAAGACACCCACATCCTCCACATCACCGAACGCTCCCTGTGGGAGGCGGCCCGCGAGCGCGGCACGTACGAGATGTCGACCCGCGGCCGATCCCTGAAGGACGAGGGCTTCATCCACTGCTCCACCCGCGCCCAGCTTCCGTCCGTCGCCGCCTTCCTGTACGGCTCCTACGACGGCCCCGACGACCTCGTCGTGCTGGTCGTCGACCCGGCCCGGCTGGACGCACCACTGCGATACGAGGCACCGAAGCCCGGCGGCGAGGAGTTCCCGCACGTGTACGGGCCGATTCCGGTGGCGGCGGTGGTGGATGTGGAGGTGTGGCGGTAACGGAGCGGGCGGTCGCTCGGCTCTGTCAGGACGCGTCGGCGCGGGGCAGTCCGCCCGTTTCCGGGTCGCGGGCCGTCAGACAGTACGTGGCGCCCGTCGGGTCGTGCATCACCGTCCAGTGGGGGCCCTGGGTGATGAACGTCGCGCCGAGTCCCTCGTGGCGGGTGCGGGTGGTCGGGATGTCCGCGCAGGCCAGGTCCAGGTGGGCGGATGCCGGTCGGTCCTCGTCGAGGCGTTGGAGCAGGATACGGATCGGGAGTCCGGTCGGTGGCCGCAGTACGTGGAACTCGGGGCGGGAGCCGGGTGTCGACGCCCAGTCGGGCAACAGGCCGCTCCAGAAGGTGACTTCGGTTCCGTGGGCGGACGGCGGCACGTCCAGGCAGACCTGGTCGAGCCGGTTGCCGCGCACCACGGGCGGCCGTACCGACTCCCCGTACCAGGGCACCGCGCAGAACAACTGCCCGGCGGGGGACCGCAGTACGGCCCAGTCCTCGTGGTCGGCCACGAGGGCGGCGCCCTGTGCGAGCGCCGACTTCACGAAACGCCGTACGTCGTCCACGGCGAAGTCGAGATGCGCGCCGCCCGGACCCGAGTCGACGCCCTGCACCTTCAGGCAGGGGTCCGCCCGGCCGCCGGGCAGCAGGGTCGCGAACTCGCCCTGATCACCACGGAGTTCCGACAGCTCGGTGTCCGTCACGGCGGTCCAGAACGCCTGCGCCCGCCCGAGGTCCGCGGCGGGGCGGTCGATGAACGCGTAGGTCCAGCGGATGCTCATGGAGTGATCGTAGAACCCGCTCAGGTGTTCTCCGGCGGCCCGATCCGCTCGTACACCGTCACCCGCCGGCCCCGGACCCGCACGTCCGCGACGACCTTGAAGTGCTTCTTCAGTACGGCGGTCTTCGCCTTGTCGCGCTCGGCCGTCACCGCCCGTGCCACCTCGGGCACGTCGGTGACCAGCAGGATCCGCCGCTGGGCCAGCATCGCGGCCCGGATGCGCGCGGGGTCCGCCTCCTCGCCCTTCAGCGTCCCCGAGGCCACCGGGCCGCGTACGAGCGCCACGTCCCGCAGGCCCGCGAAGGCCTCGGGGGAGACCAGGGCGGTGTCGCGCCGGGCCGCCGGTACAAAGACCACCGCGTCGCCGGTCTCCTTCAGCCGCCGTACGTCCGTCGCGACGGCCAGGACGTCGTCCACCCGGCTGTCCGGGGAGCGCTTGGCCAGCGACTGCGGCAGCAGCGCCACGAACGCGACGGCGACCACGACCGGGACGAGCCATGCGGAGGCGCGCGGATGGCGGGGCCCGGCCGCCCGGGTCGCCGTGCCCAGCGCCGTGCCGATCAGCAGGGCCAGGCCCAGCATGCTGAACAGGATGTAGCGGTCCAGGAAGAGCGGCCGGACCAGGGAGAGCCCGAGCAGGCCGAGCTGCGGCACCGCCAGCAGCGGCAGCCCGACGGCCGCGACCGACAGCCGCCCGGTGTGCGGCCGGTCCAGCAGGGCCCCCAGCCCGCCGATCGCCAGCAGGACCGCCGGGCCGATCAGCATGTGCCAGGTCAACGGGGGGATCCAGGAGACCTGTTCGGACTGGCGCCGGCTGAACAGGATCAGCGGCAGCACCGCCGCGACGGCCAGGGCCGATGCCACCGCCCAGCCTGTCCACGTCCGTCGCCGGGCCCGCGTCCACACCAGCGTCGCCAGGTGCGCGGGCAGGATCAGCAGCGACAGCCAGTTCAGCAGCCCGCACACCGCGACCGTCCCGGCGTACCCGAGCCAGTGCACGGCACGGCCGCGTCCCTGGAGGACGGTCACCAGCAGCAGCGTCGAGAACCCGGCGCCCGCCGCGACCAGCGCGTACGGGCGTCCTTCCTGGAGATGGAACTGCACGGCCGGCAGCAGTCCGAGCGCCAGCCCGGCCGCGAGGCCCGCCCGGATCCCGGCCAGTCGGCGGCCGATCTCGGCCACGCAGACAGCCGCGACCGCCATACCCAGGACGGAGGGCAGACGCAGCGCGGTGGTGCCGGGGCCGAAGCACTCGAAGACGGCGTGCATCAGCAGGTAGTAGAGGCCGTGCACCGCGTCGACCTGCGCGAGCATCTGCCAGATGTCCCCGGTGGACCGCCGCGCGACCTGCCAGGTGGCGGCCTCGTCACGCCACACGCTGTGCTGCCGGGACAGACCCCACAGACCGAGGGCGAGGGTCCACAGGAACGGGACCAGCCGGAGGGGAGCCCTGCCGAGCAGGCGGGAATTCGCGCGTATCGGGGCCGAGTTCAAGCGGGCGTTCTCCAAGGGATCGACGTGCAGTCCGGCGGGGGCCGGCCGCCGGGTGAGGTGATCCCACTCGCCCGCTCTCGCGGAGCACGGCGAAAACCGTCACGGCCGCAGGCCGGGACGGGATCCGAGTGCTGGTCCGCTTCCCCCGTACGCCACCCGGGCACAGCTCGGCACAAGGGGTGGACATGCCAGAACCTACGGGACCGCGGCGATCTCCGGCCACCGCTCGGCACGTGAAGACAATCACCGCCGATGCATGGAACCTTGAGCGCGGCCGGCCGTCGTATAGGTCCGTTTCATCAGTGAATCGGCGGTTCTTCGGTCAGGTTCGTGCGAACAGCACGACGTCCACGAAGTACAGCCGCCAGAAGCGGGAGTAGTCCCGCCAGAGCCACGGCACGCGGTCGTCCTCCCAGACCACCTTCAGCCCCCGCTCACCCGCCGCCCGGCGCAGCGCGGAGGCGGAGCTCTCGTCCGCGGCACCGCCGAGCCGGCGCTCCTTGGCGACGCCGGACCAGCCGTAGGGCGAGGTGATCAGCACATGGCCGCCGTCCGCCGAGGTCTGGGCGGTGAGCATGTCGAGGAGCCGGGCCGGGTCCGGCACCAGGTCGATGAGGTTGACCGCGCAGGTGAGGTCCGACGGGCCGCCGGTCGTGCGGTTCAGGCCGGATCCGACGACGAAGTCCGCATGCCGGGGGTCGGCCCCGATCGTCAGTGGGCGCTCGTCGTGCAGATCGCCCTCGCTGTAGGCGCGGTAGCCGGCCAGCCCGCTCGGTGCGGAGAGGACGGCGCGACGCGCGGCCAGTACCGACAGGAACGACGTGTCGATGCCGAGCGTGCGGCATCCGCGCTGCGACAACAGGGCGGAGAGGCCGCCCACACTGCTGCCGACGTCGAGGGCGCTCCTGGGCCGCACCCGGTCGAACAAGGTGGCCGCGGCGGCCCACAGGTCGCGCCCCGCGCTCGCGGCCAGCAGGGTCGCGACGAGTTCGTCGGTGGCCCCGTCGATCGCGTGCCGGTCGTAGTGCGCGCCCAGGAACGCGTTCACGTAACGGTCTTCGAGCTTCATGCTGCGGTGGACGTGCCGGGCGTCGACGGTGCCGGGGGCGCGGGCGGTCAGCCAGCGCTCCATGTCGGGGGTGGGCCGGTGCTCGGGGAGGTTCACCATCACCCCGAGGTGGTCCTTGAGATAGGGGGCGAGGTCGTCGACCAGGATCAGCACGCCGGCGACCACCGGGTAGACGGTGCCGCAGGACTCGCAGGAGACGAGGCCCTCGACGACGTCCTTCTCGCCCGTGCCGAGGGTTGCGGTGTCCCAGGCGTCGAGGGACAGGGTGGCCGGAGCGCAGTCGTCCTTGGGGCACCGTACGCGGGTGAGAGTCGACTCCTTCATCGCCGGGCTGTCTCCGTTTCGTGCGGCTCGCCGCCGAAGGCGTGCGGGAACTTCCGCAGATAGATGTCGTCGAGTTGCTCGTCCGGCAGGTCGAGGAACGTCGTGAGCACCCGGTCGCGCGCCGCGACGAGCGCGCAGCCGCAGATCAGCGCGCCGAGGGCGATGAGCGCCCACAGTTCACTGGCCGTACGGGAGATGAAGCCGCTGCTCAGCGCGCCGAGCGGCATCACGATCCCGGACAGGAAGGACGACGTGGCGACCATCCGATTGCGGTGCGAGGACGGCGTCGCCAGCAGCCGTACGGTCCCGGTGTTGGTGGTGATCATGCACAGACCGGCGCCGGACAGCGCCAGGAGCAGCGCACTCGCGGCGGTGAACACGAGCGCGTCGCCGAACCCCACGGCCATGGCCACCAGTCCCGTCCCCACGAAGCCCGCGCCGAGGACCGCGAAGCCGGCCAGTACCGTGCGGCGGCGGCCGAACAGCCGGTCGCTGAGCCCGACCAGGGCGGCACTGCCCACGAACAGGCCCACGGCGAAGGCCGATTCGACGATGCTCAGCACCCAGGTCTGCTGGGGGTAGCGCTGGGCCACCAGCACCGGCACGATCACCGCGAAGACGGGGTACAGGGCGAAGTTGACGACCATGGTCAGCATCGCCAGCCGCCACTCCGGCGGGACGCGGCGGATGGAACGGAAGCCGTCCCGGGTACCGGACGCCCAGGCGGCGAGGCCCCGTTGCGGCTCCTGCCCCGTCCGGTGCTCGTCGGCCGGCGTGGGCAGGAGGACGACCATGAGCGCGGACACGGCCACGACGGCGCATGCCGTGCCCAGCACCGCCGCATGGCCGAGCGGGCCGATCAGCGCACCCGCCGCGATCGGCCCGGCGAACGAGGAGAACGACATCACCGTGCTGCGGATGCGAACGGCACTGGCCACCGACGACGTCCGCACCATGGAGCGGATCATCGACATGAGCAGCGGCTCGCGCACACCGAGACTGACGCCGAGCAGCGCGATGCCCAGCACGACCGCCCACAACTGGTAGACGCCGGAGAACGCCAGCCAGGTCAGCACCCCGCTGACCAGTGCCGATCCGACGAAGCAGCACAGCACGACCGTACGCGGCGCGAACCGGTCCCCGAGCCAGGCCAGGGTCCCGCGCGACAGGACGTCCGCGCCGATGGCGAGTGCGAGCAGAGCACCCAGCAGGGCGTCGTTCCCCGTCTCCGCCAGCACCCACCAGGCCAGCGCGATCTCCACGCAGCGGGTCGCGACGGTCCCGCACAGCGCGGCGGTCTGGAGGAGCGCGAAGTCCCGGACTCCGCTCTGCGACCGGCCCGTCGGGCCGGCCTGTGGATCAGCGAGCAAGTCCGTCACCGAGTTTCCGCCGGGTGGGCCGGCTCCTTGAGCAGTTCGTCGAGCCTTTGCGCCAGCGCGTCCTTGACCAGGTCGCCGGTCTCGCTGCCGTGCGGGCGCCGGTCCATCTCGACCAGGCAGCCTTCGAGATAGCGCGTGAGGTACCGGAGCCTCTCATCCACCCCGCCCTCACCGCCTGCCCGTCGCCGAGAGAGGGCCCAGGCAGCGGCCGCCGCGAAGTGCGCGGCGAACACGACACCTCGGTACGTCTTGCCGTCGGTGCCGGACGGCAGGACGTAGTCGTTCGGCGCCCCGGGGGCCTGGAGGTCGTAGACCTCGGCGATGAAGTTCAGCCAGATATGGGCGTGCTCGTGGATCAGGGTCTCCCGCAGCGTCTCCTCGTCCCGGAACGCGCCGGGGCCGAGGTAGATCGTCTGCGGTACGAGGACGGAGGTGCTGCTCGTGCTGGTCGCCATGCGCCGGTACCGCTTCGGCATCGCGAACAGGGGCCGCCAGTCCGGCATCGCCCCCACGACCAGCTGCGAGGCGTCGTCCACGGACGTCACCTCGGCCGCCGGGAGTTCGTCCCAGGCCACGTCCTCGACCCTGGACACCGCGTGCCGGTCGAAGATCCGCTTGGCGTTCTCCGGGTCGAGGTAGGCCGCGAGCGACGGGTGGGCCTCGGGGTCGGCGCTGCGCCGTACCAGGGCCACGGCGGTCAGCAGCGCCTTCGGCCTGAAGGCGGCGTCGACGAACGGCACGCCCCCGATCTCGGCGAGGAATTCCCGGGGATTCACTTCTGCGTCTCTCCTTCCGCAGCGGTCCAGGGCCGTTCGGCCAGGAAGGCTTCGAGGTCGTGGGTCTTGAGCCGGAAGCGGTCGAACTCCCTCATGTCGCCGCGGGCGTCCCGGTGACCCAGCTCTTCCAGGCTCCGCGCCAGCGCCGGCAGGGTGCGCTCGCCATACCAGCGGTTCCTGAAGTCGTCGAGCACCTTGTCGAGCCGGGTGCGGGGGAGGACCTCGGTCTGCGCCAGATGCGTGAGGTAGGCCCGGATGTGGACCAGTGGTTCCGAGACCGCCCGGAACGGCGGCTCCAGTCCGTGCACCAGCGCCACTTCGTCGTCGGCGAACTCCGGGTCGTCGACGAACCGCTGGAACACCGAGCCGTAGCCGCGCATGCCGAGCGTGTGCATCTCGGCGGCCCGGATCGCGCCCATGGAGCACAGGCCCCACACCCGCCAACCGAGTTCCAGGGCGTTGCGCAGTTCCCGGTGGCCGACGGAGGGATAGCTGTGGAAGGTGCCGTCCGCCAGGAGGATCACGCCGGGCTCGGCGTGCGCGGCGTGCTCGGCAGGATCGGCGTACTCGGCGACGAGCCGGTCGACGGAGGTGCGGCGGGCCGGCGGGTGGACGCGTACGTCCTGCGGAAGCGGGGTCCGCAGACCGTGCGCGGAAGGCCCGACGAAGAGATGGACGTGCGTCACGACAGGGCTGCCTCCGTCCGGCTGTCGCGCGTCGCGTGGGCCGCGAGCCGCCGTCCGACGCGTTGCAGGGCGGGCTGGAAGGATTCGAGGCCCGGCGCGATGACGCGTACGACCCGCAGCTCGACCTCGGGCACGGGCGTCAGATCCACCGTCAGCACCTGCCGTACGCCTGCCGATTCGGTACGGGCACGCAGCAGCTCCAGCGCGGCGTGCAGCGAGCCGATGTCGTGGCTGTGGTCGGGTATCTCCGCCATGGTGAGCGCGCCGGAGGGGTCGCACACCTTCCGGCGCAGTTCGGCGGTCGCCCGGAGCTCCGCGTCCCGCGCGGCCCGGTCGAAGTAGTCGTGGCGGTCGATGATGTCGTCGCGCCCGCCGTGGATATGGGAGAGCCGCGACTGCGCGGCCTCGGAAATGGCCCGTACGGCGGCGATGTCGCGGTTCACATGGAGGCCGGCGCCGAACGAGATGGCCACGGGCGCGGTGTCCTCCGGCTCCAGCAGATAGGCCTGGAAGAACGGAAGTCCGAACGCGTTCGGTGTCGTCCGCAGAGCGACGTCGAGACCCGCACCGCGCACCCGTCCGACGAGATCGGCGACATGCCCCGAAACGCTCTCGATTCGCACCGGCAGGGAAGTGTCCCGGATGAGGTGGAACGCATGGACATCGCGCTCCAGGAGTTCCGCGAGGCCGTGGACGGTGGCTTCGAGTGTGCTGTTGCCCGAGCTGAGTCCGTTCGTGCTGCTACCGAACAGGCGCTGCCCGTCGGGCCAGTAGAAGGGCGAGAAGACCAACTCGGCCGGCACGAATACCGGAATCCCTGTTTCCATGTCTCGCGCCGCGACACAGGGCAGCTTGTCGCTCGCAATCGCCTTGCGGCCCAGAATGGGGCAGAGGTCGACGAAGTCGAAGAGCGCGCCGTCCTGCGCGGCGATCTCCCGCGGAGACAGAAGCCTTATGTCCCATTTCTCAGGGGTGAATTCAGCCGCGGCGAACTCGATCGCCTCCATGTACGCCCCGACCTGAGCCTCCCGCGGCCGGAGCCCTTTCCCCGCGTTCACGCAGAGCGAGCCGCGCTGGGCCGAGGGCCGGATGCTCGCGTACACCGGGATTCCCACCCGGTCGAGCCAGGTGGTGTCGGTGACCCGGGTGATTCCCAGTCGCGGGGCCACCGCCCGTGCCTTTGCCAGCGTGTCGTCGAGCGAGCACTCGCGCAGGCTGGAGGTCATTCGATGCACAGCAGCCAACCTTCTACCCGATCCGGTGCCGTCAGTACTGCGGGGAGGCCTTCGAACAGGCCTCCCCGCAGGTCCGCACTACGCGGTGAATCAGGCCTCGTTGAGGTTGTTGGCCTCGTGCGCGACGAAACCGGCGCGCATGACGCCCTCGTCGTTCACGAGCATCGAGAAACGCTCGGTGGTCTCCTCGTCGAGGAAGAGCGAGTTGTCGATGGACTGGTCCTGGTCCATGGCATTCCTTCCGTTCGGCTGATCAAACAATGCCGGACGAGGGAACGTCGAAAGTGCATTGATTCCCCCGTTCCTGATCGCTGACCGTAAGTGCCTCAGGAGCGCACCGTCAACGCCCTGTTGACCCTGCGTGGCCGGATTGCTTAGGTCTCGGGCGAGCTGCATTTGCCCGCTTTTGTTGAGCTCCCGCATATGACTCCGGGAGGTCGGAGGCTTGGTTGATGCTGCAACTTGTGCGTGATCCATGGACTGTTCGTGGCTCATTTCCGAGAGGTGCCGGCCGGGTGCGGAGTATTTCTGGAGTATTTCTTCGCACGCGTGGGAGGTTGGGGTTGAATACGCCTGGGTAGGCATGGTGCCTTGCCTTGTCCACGGGATGCATGGGATACGAAACTTTGCTGGATCCTGACCTTTTGGCGATTGCCTTCCGGGAGCGGGGGAGCCTACGGGCCGACTTCGTGGAGATATACGCCGAGCGGTCGGCGGCATCCGCGATGACGATGAAGGACGGCCGCATCGTCGACGCGACGTCCGGCCGGGAACGAGGCGCCGGGGTCCGTGCGCGGCTGGGCCCCACCACCGGCTTCAGCCACACCTCGACCCTGTCCCCGACCGCCGTCCTGCGCACCGTCCGTGAGGCCACGGCATCGCTGGACCCCGGTCGGGTTCCCGGCGCCGGCGACGGCGACGGTTGTCGGGCCCCCGCCGCGGGCGCCACCGACGTCGTGGACGGCACACCGGACCCCCGGGAGACGGACGGTGCGGGGAATCGGAGCCGGCACGCCGAACTGCTCCACGCCGTCGCGGACTTGGCGGCCGCCGAGACCGGCAAGGTCGTCTCCGTGTCCGCGGTCCTTCGCACCGAGCGACGCGCCTCGCAGGTCGCCAACTCGGGAGGCGTGCACGTGTCCGGTGACACGGCTCGCGAGCGGCTCGCGGTCACCGTCGTGGTCGGCGCACCCTCGGCACCCGTCAGCGGGCGGGCGTCCCTCGGGCTCAACACCCCTGCCGCCCGGCTCACCGAGGAGCATGTGCGCTCCACGGTGGCCGAGGCCGTACGCCGGGCACACGCACGGGAGTCGGCCGCTCCGGCACCGGTCGGCGAGATGCCGGTCGTCCTGGCGCCCGGCACGGGAGCCGTGCTCATCCACGAGGCGTGCGGGCACGGACTCGAGGCCGATCACCTGACCCGGCGCAGCTCGGTGTTCCACGACATGCTGGGCAAGCGGGTGGCGCCCCCTGGGATGTGGCTCGTGGACGACGCCTCGCTCTCCGGCGCCTGGGGCAGCTTCGCCTTCGACGACGAGGGCCACGACGGGCGGCGCACCGTGCTGATCGAGGACGGGATCCTGGTCGACTTCCTCTGGGACGAGGTGCATTCCCTGGGCCGGGACGGCGCCGCACCGGCCAACGGGAGACGGCAGAACTACCAGTGCCTGCCCATGCCCCGGATGTCGAACCTCCTCGTCCCGGCGGGTGACACCGCACCGCAGGACGTCATCGCCGACACCGCTCACGGCATCTATGTGGCCCGGTTGGGCAGCGGCCGGGTCAACACCGCCACGGGGGACTTCGTCTTCGCCGCGAAGGAGGCGTACGTCATCGACCGCGGGCGGCTCGGCGAGGCGATCGCGGACTGCAGCCTGATCGGCAACGGCCCGGAGGTGCTGCGCGGGATCGACGCCATCGGCACCGACTTCGCCCTCGGACCGCCGGGGACGTGCGGCAAGGACGGCCAGACGCTCCCCGTCGGCTACGGCCAACCCACGCTGAGAGTTCGGCAGGGGCTCAGGGTCGGAGGTACCGCGCGATGACGTGGCAGGCCGATGGTGCCGTCGTACGGATCGGGCGTGAGGTCGTCTCGTGGGCGCGTCCCGGGGAGCGGGTCGAGGCCTTCGTGGCGCGGGGCATCGACTCGCAGATCGTCGTCCGTGAGCAGACCGTCGAATCCGTGACGCGGTCCGACAGCGGCGGGGTCGGCGTCAGGGTCATCGCCGACGGCCGCGTCGGCTTCGCGTACTCGGGCAGTCTGGACCCCGCCGCACTCGGACAGGTCCTTGCCGACGCACGCGACAACGCCCTGTACACGGACGTCCGGGGCGACGCCGTACTGCCCCGCCCGGACGGTGTGCCCGCCGCGGACATCGACCTGTGGAGCGAGGACTGCGCGGCGCTCTCCACCGAGGCCAAGACCGCCCTGTCGCGCGAACTGGAGCGTGCCGTCACGGCGTCGGCCAAGGTGCGCGGCGTGAAGTCCGTGCGCTGGGGAGACGCGGCGGCCGAGTCGGCGGTCGTGTCGACGGAAGGCGTGGAGAGCTACTCGCGGCGGACGTCCTGCTTCGTCTCCACCTACGTCCTCGGTGATCCGGGCACCGGAGGGACCACGACCTCCACGGGCTACACCGTCGGACGCTCACCCGCCGAACTCGACGTGGCCGCCGCCGCCCGAGAGGCACTCGCCGCCCTTCCCGAGGCGGCGTACCGGCAGCCGCGCTCCCAGCGCCTGCCCGTCCTGTTCGACCCGTCCGTCACCGCGGCGTTCCTCGCGGTCGTGAGCGGAATGCTCAACAACCCCGCCACGCACGCGGATCAGGCCCTCACGGCGGCGGAGCCCGGCCACCGCGTCGCGCCCGAGCACGTGACCCTGGTCGACGACCCCACCGACCCCTCGGCCTACGGCGCGGCACGCCACGACGCCGAGGGCCTGGCGACCCGACGGAACGTCCTGCTGGACCGGGGGTGCCTGGCGCAACGCCTGCACGACTCGACCAGCGGGCACCGCGCGGGCGTGCCCTCCACCGGATCCGCCGTCCGAGCCGGTTACAAGAGCCTGCCGCGGGCCGGCGCGCGGGCATTGAGCCTCGTACCCGGAGACCTCGATCGCGCCGCGCTCCTGTCGGGCGTGACCCATGGCTTCCTCGTCCAGGCCATCAGCGGACTCCAGGCCGGCACGGACCCCCTGAGCGGCAGGTTCTCCGCCGCGGTGAGCGGCCGGATGGTCCGTGACGGCGAACTCGCGGAGCACGTCCACCACTGCACCCTCGCATCGAGCGTCCCGGAGGCGCTCGGCGGCCTGCTCGCCGTGGGCTCCGACGTCAGGTCCTTCCCCGGCAACGCCCGGGGGATGACCGTACTGATCGCCGACATGTCACTCGGGGCCCGCTAGCCGGCCCGCCCGCGGCCCCGCAGACACGGCAGGGGCCCGACCGATGAACCGGTCGGGCCCCTTGAGGAAGCCAGGAAGCCCTGGGTCAGGCCTTCTTGGTCTCCCAGAAGATCTTGTCGATCTGGGCGATGTAGTCCAGCGCCTTCTGGCCGGTCGCCGGGTCGGTGGACGCCTTGGCGGCCGACAGGGCCTTCAGGGCGTCGTTGACGAGCTGGTGCAGCTCGGGGTACTTCTCGAAGTGCGGGGGCTTGAAGTAGTCGCTCCAGAGCACCGAGACGTGGTGCTTGGCGAGCTCGGCGCGCTGCTCCTTGATGACGGTGGCACGCGCCTGGAAGTGCGGGTCGTCGTTGGCGGCCATCTTTTCCTGCACGGCCTTCACCGACTCCGCCTCGATGCGGGCCTGGGCCGGGTCGTACACGCCGCAGGGCAGGTCGCAGTGCGCGCTGACCTTGACCTTGGGGGCAAACAGGCGGGAAAGCATGGAGCATTCCTTCCTCGTGATCGTCTTCTCAGGTGGGACATTACTCCCTGCAAGACGGGTTTTCGCGAGTGCCCCCATGGGCTTAGGACAAAAGTCCGGGGTGAGACTGAGACTGGTGGAGGACCCTACCGGGGAGGTGCCGGGGATGCCGGAGTTGTCGCAGGAGACCGAGCGCGGGCGGGCGGACCGGCCCTTCGGATGGGCCGAGGTGACCGGGCCGTCGATGGTGCCCACGCTGTATCACGGCGACCTGCTCGTGGTGTCGCACCGGGGACGGATCCGGCCGGGGGACGTCATCGTGCTGCGGCACCCGTTCCAGCAGGACCTGCTCGTCGTCAAGAGGGCGGCGGAGCGCCGCGAGGGCGGCTGGTGGGTGCTCGGGGACAACGCGTACGCGGGCGGTGACAGCACCGACTACGGGGTCGTCCCGGACGAGCTGATCCTGGGCAAGGTCCGGCTGCGCTACCGGCCGCGCAAGCCGGATCAGCGCTCCCCGTTCGCGCTGGCCCGCTGGGCGCTCTCGGCCGTGCGGCCGCTGTTCGCCGACCGGTCCGCCTCCAGGCGTTTGCGGGCGCGGTAGGCGGCCACGTTGGCGCGGGTCGCGCAGCGGTCCGAGCAGTACCGCCGGGAGCGGTTGGTCGAGGTGTCGAGATAGGCGTTGCGGCAGGGCGCGGCCTCGCACAGGCCCAGGCGGTCCACGCCGTACTCCGTCAGGTGGAACGCCAGGCCCATCGCGGCGATGGCCGCGTAGCCCGCGGTCGCGTTCGACGGGTGGTCCGCGAGATGCATGTGCCACAGCGGGCGGCCGTCGTCGTCCCGGAAGTCGTGGCCGGAGATCTGCGGGCTCACCGGGAACTCCAGCAGCAGCGAGTTCAGCAGGTTCACCGCCAGTGCCTCGTCGCCCTGGTCCGCCGCCTCGAACACCGCCCGCAGCCGGGCGCGGACCGAGCGGAAGCGGGTGACGTCGGCGTCGGTGGCCCGGCGGCCCGCCTCCTGGCTGACGCCGAACAGGTCGCGGACGGCCTCGACCGAGGTCAGCGAGTCCTTGCCCCGGGCCGGGTCCTCGCTGTTGACGAGTCGTACGGCGTAGTCCGAGTAATAGGCCAGTTCCACTTGTAGTCCTTACGGAGGCGTTCTATCGTCGGGGTGCGGTCGGGTAACAGCTGATCGTGCTTCCAGGGTATTACGTGATGTGCGCGACGGAGGGGCTCGATGACGGACACGGACACCACCACCACGAACGCCGACTGGTCCGCCTGGCAGGAGAGCTGGGACCGGCAGCAGGAGTGGTACATGCCCGACCGCGAGGAACGCTTCCGGATCATGCTCGACATGGTCGAGGCCCTCGTCGGACCCGCCCCGCGCGTGCTCGATCTCGCCTGCGGCACGGGAAGTATCACGGCCCGGCTGCTCGCGCGGTTCCCCGAGGCCACCAGCACCGGCGTCGACCTCGACCCGGCGCTCCTCGCCATCGCCGAGGGCACCTTCGCGGGCGACGAGCGGGTCTCGCTGGTCACCGCCGACCTCAAGGACCCGCACTGGACGGCGAAGCTGCCGCACGACTCCTACGACGCCGTCCTGACCGCCACGGCCCTGCACTGGCTGCACCGTGAACCCCTCGCGGCCCTCTACGGTCGGGTCGCGGAGCTGGTCCGCGACGGCGGTGTCTTCATGAACGCGGACCACATGATCGACGACTCGACGCCCCGGATCAACGCCGCCGAGCGCGCCCAGCGCCACGCCCGTATGGATCAGGCCAAGGCGCGAGGCGTCCTCGACTGGGCCGAGTGGTGGCAGCTGGCCGCCCGGGACCCGCTGCTGGCCGAGCCCACCGCCCGCCGCTTCGAGATCTACGGCGAGCACGCCGAGGGCGACGCGCCGTCCGCCGAGTGGCACGCAGGCGTGCTGCGCGAGATGGGCTTCGGCGAGGCCCGGGCGGTGTGGTGCTCGCCCTCGGACGCACTGGTGCTCGCGCTGAAGTAGCGGCCCCGACGGCAGCCGCACGGCCGCGTTGAGGCGGTACGAGAAATTCGTACCGCCTCTTCTGCGTCCAAAAAGCCCTCCCACCGCACTGGAAGGAGTGAGACGGTCCCTGCCGGAGGGGCGGGAGAGGGGGCGCGATGACGGGGGGCGCGGAAGCGTCACTGCATGCCTTCGTCGAGGGCAGACGGACGGCCTTGTTCCGCAGCGCCTATCTGCTGTGCGGCAACCCGGACGAGGCGGAGGACCTCGTCCAGACCACGCTGGTCAAGGTCGTCCTCGGCGCACGCCGGCACTCGCGCCTGGACAACCTCGACGCCTACGCGCGCCGGACGCTGGTGAACACCTTCATCGCCGGGCGCCGCCGCTTCTGGCGCCGCGAGCAGGCGTACGGCGAGCTGCCGGACGTGCCGGAGCGGTCGGTGGACAGCGACACCGGCGTCATGGTCCGCGCCGCCCTCGCGCAGCTCGCGCCCAGGCAGCGGGCGGTGCTGGTGCTGCGCTACTGGGAGGACCTCAGCGTCTCCGACACCGCCGAGCTGCTCGGCATGCGCGAGAGCACGGTCAAGAGCCACACGGCGAGGGGGCTCGCGGCGCTGCGGGCCGCGGTGCGGGAGGAGCACGTATGAGACGGCACGACGACGTGAGCGACGTACCGCGTGCGACGGAGCTGCTGGGGCGGGCCCTCCAGGGCGTTCCGATGCCGTCGGGGTCCGGTGCGGACGCGGTGTTCGCGCGGGCCGCACGCGTGCGCCGGCGCCGGCGGGGCGCGGCGACCGGGACCGCGGCAGCCGTCGCCCTGGTGAGCCTGGTCGGTACCGGGGTGCTGCCCTGGAACGGCCCGGAGGGGCCGGGGACCGCGCTCAGTGGCGCCACGTCCAGGGCGGAGCGGCTGGCGAGCCTGCTGCCGCCCGGGAGCGGCGAGATCCGCGAGGTCGGGAACGTCGTGGGCGAAGGGCCGTACGACGGGCTCTACGCCGTCCGCCGGGACGGCGGCGTCGGGTACCTCAACATCCAGGTCCTGTCGAGCCGGCGGGAGGACTGGCCGGTGTGCTCCTCGGACGTCCCGGGGGCGTCGGCGACCTGCGTCCCCGAGACCCTGCCGAACGGCGACGTGCGCGAGTCGACCGAGCCGGTGCGGGAGAGCCGCGGGGAGGGGTCCTGGCGTTCCGTGCGGCTGTTCACGAAGGGCTACGCGGTCATGATCAAGGCCGCCGACGGGTTCGACGCCAGGTGGGCACTGGGCCCTCGGCTCGACGCCCCGCCGCTGACGGCGGACCAGCTGCGTGCGGTGGTCATGTCGCCGCGGCTGCTGCCGTAGGCCGGGCACATGGCGAAGGGGCGGTACGAGGATCTCGTACCGCCCCTTCACCGTCGTACGGTCAGAGCACCTTGGACAGGAACGCCTGAGTCCGCTCGTGCTGCGGGTTGGTCAGGACCTCGCGCGGGTCGCCGGACTCGACGACCACGCCGCCGTCCATGAAGACCAGGCTGTCGCCCACCTCGCGGGCGAAGCCCATCTCGTGGGTGACGACGACCATCGTCATGCCGGACTCGGCGAGGTCGCGCATGACGTCGAGGACGTCGCCGACCAGCTCCGGGTCGAGAGCCGAGGTCGGCTCGTCGAAGAGCATCAGCTTCGGGTCCATCGCCAGCGCCCGGGCGATCGCCACGCGCTGCTGCTGGCCGCCGGAGAGCTGCGAGGGGTAGTTCCCGGCCTTGTCGGCGAGGCCGACGCGGTCGAGGAGCTCCCTGGCACGGTCCTTGGCCTGGCCCTTGCTCACGCCCTTGACCTGGATCGGCGCCTCGACGACGTTCTCCAGCGCCGTCATGTGCGGGAACAGGTTGAATCGCTGGAACACCATGCCGATGTCCCGGCGCTTCAGCGCGACCTCGCTGTCCTTGAGCTCGTAGAGCTTGTCGCCCTTCTGGCGGTAGCCGACCAGCTCGCCGTCGACGTACAGCCGACCGGAGTTGATCTTCTCCAGGTGGTTGATGCACCTCAGGAAGGTGGACTTCCCGGAACCGGAGGGGCCGATGAGACAGAACACCTCACCCTGCTTCACCTCCAGGTCGATGCCCTTGAGGACTTGCACGAGCCCGAAGGACTTGTGGACGCCCTCGGCCTTCACCATGGCGGTCATGCGGTGCCTCCCGTCGACGAGGAGCGGTTCGACAGGGACAGCAGGTTCGCCCTGATCTTCTGGAACGGAGTCGCCGGCAGACTGCGGCTGGACCCGCGGGCGTAGTACCGCTCCAGGTAGTACTGGCCGACGCTGAAGATCGACGTCAGCAGCAGGTACCAGGCCGCGGCCAGGAACAGCATCTCGGCGGGGGCACCGGACGTCTGGCCGATGTCCTGAGCCACGCGCAACAACTCGGAGTACTGGACGACCGAGACCAGCGAGGTCGTCTTCAGCATGTTGATGACCTCGTTGCCCGTGGGCGGCACGATCACGCGCATGGCCTGCGGGATGACGATGCGGCGCAGCGTCTTGGAGTGGCTCATGCCGAGCGCGTGCGCGGCCTCGGTCTGGCCCTCGTCGACCGCGAGCAGACCGGCACGGCAGATCTCCGCCATGTAAGCGGCCTCGTTGAGGCCGAGGCCCAGCAGCGCCGTCAGGAACGGGGTCATGAAGTCCGACCACTCGTTCTTGTAGAACGGGCCGAGGTTGATGTACTCGAAGACCAGGCCCAGGTTGAACCAGACGATGAGCTGGACCAGGACCGGCGTGCCGCGGAAGAACCAGATGTAGAACCACGCGATGGACGAGGTCACCGGGTTCCGCGACAGGCGCATGACCGCCAGCACGATGCCGCCGATGATGCCGATCGCCATGGACAGCACGGTCAGCAGCAGCGTCTTGCCCACACCGCTGAGAACGCGGTCGTTGAAGAAGTAGTCCGGGATCGCGCCCCAGTTGATCTTGCCCTGGGAGAACGCGTACACGACGGCGCCCAGCAGGGCGAGCGCGACGACGGCGGTGACGTACCGCCCGTAGTGCCGGACCGGGATGGCCTTGATCGCCTCCGCGCCGGCCGGCGGGGTGTCCGCCGGGCCGTCCGTCTTGTCGATGTCAGTCACAGGTGTTGCCTTTCAGTGCCCGCTGTTGGGTGCGGTCACTTGCCGCCGTTGACGGTGGCTTCCTTCACCGATCCGTCCTCGACGCCCCACTTCTTGATGACCTTCTCGTACTCGCCGTTCGCGATGATGGCGTCGAGCGCGGCCTTCAGGGCGTCCCGCAGCTGCGTGTTGTTCTTGGCGACCGCGATGCCGTACGGCGCCGCCTCGACCTGCTCGCCGACGAGCTGGAAGTCGTTGCCGCCACCGGAGGTCTTCACGGCGTACGCGGCGACGGGGAAGTCGGAGGAACCGGCCGCCGCACCGCCCGCGCGCAGGCGGGTCTGGGCCTGCTGGTCGTTGTCGAAGGCCTCGATGGTGATCGTCTTGCCACCGGTGCACTTCTTGGCCTCGGCCTTGGCCAGGTCCTCGGAGACCGTGCCGCGCTGCAGGACGATCTTCTTGCCGCACAGGTCCGACCAGGTCTTGATGTCGGTGTTCTTGCCCTTCTGGGTGTAGATCGAGACACCGGCGGTGAAGTAGTCGACGAAGTCGACGCCCTCACCGACCTTCTTGCCGGTGTCCGAGTCGATGCCCTCCTGGCGGTCCTTGGTGTCGGTCATCGCGGACATGGCGATGTCGTAGCGCTTGGAGCGCAGACCGGTGATGAGGCTGTCGAACGTGCCGTTCTCGAACTGGAAGGTCACGCCCAGCTGCTTGCCCATGGCGTCGGCGAGGTCGGGGTCGATGCCGACCGTCTTGCCGGAGCTGTCCTTGAACTCGACCGGCGCGTAGGCGATGTCCGAGCCGACCTTGATGACGCCCTTGTCGCGGATCGCCTGCGGCAGCTTGTCGGCCAGGGGCGCGGTGCTCGCCGACCCGGTGTCGTTGCTCTCGGAGCCGCTGTCGTTCGTCTGGTCACCGCAGCCGGTGAGAATCAGGGCGCCTGCGACCGCGATCGAGCCGACCGCTGCGAGCCGGGAGCGTGCTGCGGTGGTACGACGGGTGGTGCTTGCGGTCATGGTGGGTTCCTCCGGCGGATGGGTGGAGTTGCCGATGGGGCCGGCACCTGCCTTGGGACCGGCAGGGCCTTGTATTCCTAGGTCGACGAGAGCACACACCTTCGAGTGCCGCGACCTCGTGTGATTACGGCATCTTGCCATTCGGACTAAGGCATTCAGGGCGCTCGGCATGTCAAAATCGGATAACGGGTTACCCCCGAACCACCGCAGTTCGTTACATCCTGACAACACCTTCTGCGGGAATCTGTCCTTCCGGCCGGAAGATCTTCGGTGCGTCTCGGGATGCGGACCGGTCGTGCGTAGGTTTTGCGGCTGACGGGCACCCTTCGCGGTTTCTGACATCGATTGTCCGCTTATTTGGTCACGAATGACACCGGTGTCATCGCCGGGTCGTGTCTGATTCGTGTCCGTCGGTCCGAGTGTTTCCATTCCCGTCATGTGATCTTGCACGTATTGGACTCGTCGTCAGCGGCGTCCGTCCGGTAAGAAGGTTCTTTACACCCCTCATCCGGGGCTCAGGGCGCGTGTGCGGCGCGCCCGTCGCGTACTGGTCCGTACGTCGTACGTCGTACGTATCAACGAGCAGGGCCTTACGCGGTCCCGCCCACTTCTCACCAGGAGTGGTCCCACCCTCAAACCATGAACACTTAAGGGGTCAGACAAAGTGGCAGCGGAGATTGTCAATCCTCGCAGCGGGAGCAATACCGATCAGGACGGCGGGGTCGAGCCCCTCGATTCCTTCGATCCGGCGTTCGCGCTGCACCGTGGCGGCAAGATGGCCGTGCAGGCCACCGTGCCGGTCCGCGACAAGGACGACCTGTCCCTGGCGTACACGCCCGGCGTCGCGCGGGTGTGCACCGCCATCGCCGAGCAGCCGGAGCTCGTCCACGACTACACGTGGAAGTCGTCCGTCGTGGCCGTGGTCACCGACGGCACCGCGGTGCTCGGACTGGGCGACATCGGTCCGGAAGCCTCCCTCCCCGTGATGGAGGGCAAGGCGATCCTGTTCAAGCAGTTCGGCGGCGTGGACGCGGTCCCGATCGCGCTCGCCTGCACGGACGTCGACGAGATCGTCGAGACGGTGGCGCGCCTCGCCCCGTCCTTCGGCGGCGTCAACCTGGAGGACATCTCGGCACCCCGGTGCTTCGAGATCGAGCGCAAGCTCCAGGAGCGGGTCGACATCCCGGTCTTCCACGACGACCAGCACGGCACGGCCGTCGTGACGCTGGCCGCGCTGCGCAACGCCGCGCGGCTGAGCGGGCGGGCCATCGGTGACCTGCGCGCCGTCATCTCGGGCGCCGGCGCGGCCGGTGTCGCCATCGCCAAGATGCTGGTCGAGGCCGGCATCGGCGACGTGGCCGTCGCGGACCGCAAGGGCGTCGTCTCGGCCGACCGTGAGGACCTCACCCCGGTCAAGCGCGAGGTCGCCTCCTTCACCAACAAGGCCGGCATCACCGGGTCGCTCGAGGCGGCTCTGGAGGGTGCGGACGTCTTCATCGGCGTCTCCGGCGGTACGGTCGCCGAGGAGGCCGTCGCCTCGATGGCGAAGGGCGCCTTCGTCTTCGCCATGGCCAACCCGAACCCCGAGGTCCACCCCGACGTCGCGCACAAGTACGCGGCCGTCGTGGCGACCGGGCGGTCCGACTTCCCGAACCAGATCAACAACGTGCTGGCGTTCCCGGGCATCTTCGCCGGCGCGCTGCAGGTGCGTGCGTCCCGGATCACCGAGGGCATGAAGATCGCGGCCGCGGAGGCGCTGGCGGGTGTCGTCGGGGACGACCTCGCCGCGGACTACGTGATCCCGTCGCCGTTCGACGAGCGGGTCGCTCCGGCCGTGACCGCGGCGGTCGCGGCCGCGGCGCGGGCCGAGGGTGTCGCCCGGCGCTGACCGCGCTCGGGCCGACAGGCTCGGAATCGGCCCCGCCCATTCGGGCGGGGCCGATTCTTTTGCCCGCCGAAGCGTCCGTTCGGGTGAGCACTCCTTGGCAAGAGGGCGTGTGTCACAGCCCCCTCCCGTTCCGTCGGCTGCAAACGCCACCTATCGTCGACGCCATGTTCGCCGTCTACGCTGCCCGAATCGACCGCGACCAGCCGCTGAGCGGCCTCGAGTTGGGGGAGCGTCCCGCTCCCGAGGCCCGGCCCGGCTGGAGCACCGTCAACGTCAAGGCCGCTTCCCTCAACCACCATGACCTCTGGTCGCTCCGGGGCGTCGGCCTCCCGGAGGACCGGCTGCCGATGATCCTCGGCTGCGACGCCGCCGGCGTCGACGAGGACGGCAACGAGGTCGTCCTGCACTCCGTGATCGGTCAGACCGGTCACGGGGTCGGCCCCAGGGAGCCCCGTTCCATCCTCACCGAGCGCTACCAGGGCACGTTCGCCGAGCAGGTCGCCGTGCCGACCTGGAACATCCTGCCCAAGCCCAAGGAACTGTCCTTCGCGGAGGCCGCCTGTCTGCCGACCGCCTGGCTGACGGCGTACCGCATGCTGTTCACCAACGCGGGTGTACGGCCCGGGGACTCCGTGCTGGTGCAGGGCGCCGGCGGCGGGGTGGCCACCGCCGCCATCGTGCTCGGCAAGGCCGCGGGACTGCGGGTCTTCGCCACCAGCCGTGACGAGGCCAAGCGCAAGCGGGCCCTGGAGCTGGGTGCCGTGGAGGCCGTGGAGTCGGGGGCCCGGCTGCCGCAGCGGGTCGACGCCGTGATCGAGACCGTCGGCGCCGCCACCTGGTCGCACTCCGTCAAGTCGCTGAAGCCGGGCGGCACTCTGGTGATCTCCGGTGCCACCAGTGGTGACCGGCCCTCGCACGCCGAGCTGACGCGGATCTTCTTCCTGGAGCTGAAGGTCGTCGGCTCCACGATGGGGACCAAGGACGAGCTGGAGGACCTGCTCTCCTTCTGCGCGGCAACGGGTGTGCGGCCCGTGATCGACGAGGAGCTGCCCATGGACCGGGCCCGGGAGGGCTTCGAGCGGATGGAGTCGGGCGAGCTGTTCGGGAAGGTCGTACTCACCAACTGACGGCTCTCGCCGAGGCGCTTGCGGCGGGTCCGGGGTTCTGCCCCGGGCCCGCCGTTCCATTTGTCAACTAGGGTTGACGGTGACCGGTGTGTCAACCTAAATTGACATCATGACCGAAGCAACAGATCTCGCCGAGCGGGCGGGAGATCGCGATCCGCGGATCGGACTGCGGGCCGTCGCGGCGCTGCGCCGGCTGCTGGAGCAGTTGGAGGCGGTCCAGGTGCGCAGTGCGCGCAACCAGGGGTGGTCGTGGCAGGAGATCGCCGCGGAACTCGGGATCAGCAGGCAGGCCGTGCACAAGAAGTACGGGAGGCGTTGATGTTCGAGCGGTTCACGAAGGATGCCCGTGCCGTGGTGACGGGCGCGGTGGAGCAGGCCGAGAGGGGCGGGGCGCCGGCCGTCGACGCCGAGCACATGCTGCTCGCGCTGCTCGACAAGGAGGGAGGCCGTGCCTCGTTCGCGCTCGCCGCGCTCGGGGGCGGCCAGTGGCTGGAATCCGTACGGGACGCACTGGGCGAGGCCCGGCGGCGGGGCGGTCTGTCGCAGGCCGAGGCCGAGGCGCTCGCCGGGCTGGGGATCGATGTCGGGGAGATCGTGGCCCGGGTGGAGGAAGTGCACGGGGTCGGGGCGATGTCCGGCGACCGGGTGGGACCAGGGGCTGACACTGGGGCGGGCAAGGGTTCGCGGTCGAGGCATCGGCCGTTCGGCCGGGATGCGAAGGACGTTCTGGTACGGGCCCTGCGGGTGGCCACGTCCCGCCGCGACCGGCACATCGGCGACGAACACATCCTGCTGGCCCTCACGACTCGCCCCGGCGTGCCGGCAGAGGTGCTCGCCGATCACGGGGTGACGTATGAGGCGGTCGTGCGGGTGCTGTACGGCGGGGGAGAGGCCAAGGCCGGGTGAGTGACGGGCGGGGCGGGCTGCCCCTGCGGGGCGGCTTGACGTGGTTGGCCTTGGCCTCGGACTCGGACTGATACGGGCGGTGCGGGCTGCGGGCGGGTGCGGGTTGTGGGTGGTTGCTCGCGCAGTTCCCCGCGCCCCTTGAGGGCGTGCAGCTGACGCCCATTCAGGGGCGCGGGGAACTGCGCGACCAGCCCCCACGCACCCGCACCCGCACGGCCCCCGCAGTCGCGGTCGTGCCGCCCGGCGTCGGTGTCACGGCTTCGGTGTGCGCAGCAGCGCTCCGATGTGGGCCGCCGCCGTCGACAAGTGGCGCCGGGCGTCGCGGAGTTGGTCTCCCGTCACACCGTGGTCCCGTGCCGCGTCGCGGATGTCGTCGCGGAAGCGGTCGAGCAGGCGGTCCAGATCGCGGGCCGGGTCGCCGCTGGGCGGCTCATGGGCCCAGGTGGGCTCGTAGTCGGCGGGGAAGTCCTCAGGCGTCTCGGAGTACTCGGGCCGCTGCTGCGCCGACTTGGGAGCGCCCTGTGCGCCGCCCTGCCGGCCGAAGCCGAACTCCTTGCCGAACTCCCTGCCGTAGTCCTTGCCGAAGTCGCCGAACTCCTTGGCCAGTTCCGTCAGGCCCTCCCGCACACCCGTCGGCCAGTCGCCCCGCGCGAAGTGGTCCTGGACGTGTTCCTGGACCCGGCGGGCGATGCGCTGGACCTCCTCCTGGGCCTGGGCCCGGGCGTGGTCCTGTGCCTCCTTGGCCTGGCGCCGGGCGCGCTGGGCCTCGTCGCGGGCACGCCGGCTCTCGTCCTTGGCACGGCGGGCCTGCTCCTTCCACTCCTGCTTGGCCCGGCGCATCTCCTCCTTGGCGGCGCGCCACGCCTCCTTGTCCGTGAAGTCGGAGAAGTCTCCGAAGGGTGTCTCCGCCTTGGCGCCGTTCCCCTTGCGGGCCTCGGAGGCCGCCGCCCGCACCTCGCGCCGCAGGTCGCCCGCCGCGCCACGCACATCGGCCTGGATCTCGGCGGCCAGTTCGGCGACCGACTCCCTGATCTCCAGCTCAAGGTCGGCCAACTCGCCGCTGCGGTCGGCCAGCTCGGCGCGGCCCGCGTCCGTGATGGCGTACACCTTGCGGCCGCCCTCGCTGGTGTGGGTGACCAGACCCTCGGCCTCCAGCTTGGCCAGGCGGGGGTAGACGGTGCCGGCCGACGGTGCGTACAGCCCCTGGAAGCGCTCCTCGAGGAGGCGGATCACCTCGTAGCCGTGGCGCGGGGCCTCGTCCAGCAGCTTCAGCAGATAGAGACGGAGGCGGCCGTGGGCGAAGACGGGAGGCATGTCAGAGCACCTTCTTGTCGGTCGTGCCGTCGGCCGGGGCGCCGGTTTCCTCGTCGCCCCCGCCGGAGACGGAATTGTCCCCCGAGCTGTGCCGGGTGCCGTTCACCGGGTCGGCCGTCGGGTCCGCGGCGGCCTCCGGGTCCTCCCACGCCTCCGCCTCCCACGGCTCCTCCTCGCGCGGCGGGCGGCGCAGCAGGGCGATCGAGCCGGAGACCGTCGTCGCCCGGAGCTTGCCGGTGCCGTCGCCCAGGCGGCCGGTGATCTTGTGGGCGCCCCACTGGCCGTGCACCCGCAGGCCCTCGAAGGCGTTGGAGATCGTGCCGCTGGCGGTGTTGGCCTCGACGTCGGCGTCCGCCGGGGCCGGCAGACGGATGGCGATCTCGCCGGAGACGCTGGTCAGCCGGACGTCGGTCGGGCCGCCCGGGTCGAGGTCGATGATCATGGAACCGCTCACCGAGTCGGCCTTCACGGCGGAACCGGATCCCTCGACGACCGTGAGATCGCCGGAGACGGAGTTGAAGCGGAGGTCGCCGGTGACCGCCTGTGCCTCCAGGTTCCCCGAGACGGTGTCCGCGCGGACCTGGCCGGACAGACCGACGAGGGTCGTGTCACCGGTGACCCCCTTGACGACCGACGGGCCGCGGATCCCGGAGACCACCGCTCCGGCGCCCACCACGCCCACCTCGACGCGGGTATCGGCCGGCACCGCCAGGGAGACCACCGCGCTGCGGCGCCAGCCCTTGCGGTCGAGCCACTTGAGGAAGCCCTTCCAGGGCAGGTCCTCGTAGGCCACCGTCAGGGTGCCGTCCTGCTGGGTCACCACCAGGGGCGGCCCCTCGATCTCGGAGACCTCCAGACGGGCGGAACCTTCGTCCGTCCCCACGACGTTCACCGTTCCGTTGACGATGCGCACGTGGAGCTCGCTCACCGGCTCGTCGAAGGTGAGCTTCCTGCGCTCTGCTACGGACCACTCGGGCATGGTGCGGACCTCCTGGGCGACCGGACACGGCCGCACGGGCCGGATCTGACACGAAGACAAGACGGAGACGCGAACCGCGACGAGTCACGGCACACGACCTACCACGCCGCATGACGACTCACGACGACACGCGCCATATCGCGTCTTCCAAGAAACACGATATATCGCGGACGTCGAAAGTCAAGGCACTCGTTCTGGTGATCACAAATCACGCGAGGTGGACAAAGCGGCCTAGCGTGTTGTCATGTCGACGGAACAGCCCCGGTCCACCGGCCAGGCCCGCCCCGCCCCAGGCGCCCTGCTGATCTGCCGCGCCGGACCAGAGTCCGTCGCCCCCGTCGCCCGGCTGCTGCGCGAGGACATGCTGCTCGCCCCGGCCGGCGACGAGTGGAGCGTGCTCGTGCCCGAGGGCGGCCCCTGGCTGGACGGCGACGAGCCCGTGGACCGCGTCCTCACCGGCTGGGCCACCGCTCTCGCCGTCGGCGCACCCTGGCCCGTCCTCGCCCTGTGGTGGGACGCCGACCGCGCCGGCTACACCCTCGCCTCGGGCTTCCGCCGCCCCGTCGGCTACATCTGGCTCGCCAACGGCACCCCGGCCGGCGAGGACGAGGCCATGCACACTTTCGCCGCCCGCCTCGGCCTCGACCCGGTCCTGGACGTGCAGTCCCTCGACGGACTGACCCGCCCCGACTCCGCGGCCGACGCACGGGCACGCATGCGTGGCCTGATCGCCGTCCTCACGCGCGCGGGCGTCACCCTGCCCGAAGGACTCGTCCCCGGCGAGGGCACCGAGGCCCTCCAGGCCGCCGCCCGCGACCAGCCGCACATCCGCCTGATCGAGTGGTCGGGCTGGCGCGATGCCGTCCGCGCGGAACTGGACGCCGTGGAAGGCAGCCGCCTCGGCCCCTGGCTTCCCTGGGCCGGCGGCCCCAAATCCCGCCCCCTGGCCCTGGCCCAGGTCGTGGTGGGCCTGCCCCTCGCGGTCTGGGCCCTGCGGCACCGCAGCGCCGGCTGGGCCGCGGCGGGCGCGGTACTGCTGGTCGACGGCGCGCTGGGGCTGGCGTACAGCGTGGTGCGACCCCTGGACTGAGGGCCGTACGAAAACAAAAAGGGCGCCCCGAATCGGGGCGCCCGGGCGGAGGACCGCGCTGCTACACGTCGTCGTCCTCGTCGTCCAGCCGCGCCAGCCACGTCGCCAGCCGCTCCACCGGCACCTCGAAGTCCGGGTTCAGGTCGACGAAGGTGCGCAGCTGCTCGGCCAGCCACTCGAAGGAGACCTCCTCCTCGCCGCGCCGCTTCTCCAGTTCTTCGATGCCTCGATCGGTGAAGTACATGCAGCGAGGATAAGTCCTGCCCACCGGCACGTGCTCACGCCCCGGAGTCCTTCGCCGTCCAGCCCAGCTTGACCACGATGTGCCCTTCGACGCCCGCCTTCGTCAGTACCGCTCCGGCGCTGGCGTTGAGCTTCACGCCGAACTCCAGCTCCACCGTGCTGGGCCGGGCCGCCTGGAAGGTGCGCAGGGTCGTCTCGGCGGCCCGTCGGATGGGGGCGAGGGCCTCCTCCAGGGAGACCGTGGCCTCGTGCATACGGTTGCCGACGCGGGAGGCGCGGACCATGCCGGGCTCGTCGTCCTCGACCTCGACGACCAACCGACCCTCGCCCTCGTCGTCGTCCATGGCGATCCGCAGCAGTTCGGCCATCGTTCCCCCGTTGCGTCGCGACCCGCCCGGCGGCCGGTCGGTCCGTGCGTCCGTACCTCTCAATTTACCGGTGTGGCGGGGGAGTTGACCGGGAACGCCGGAAGGCCCGGCCCCCAGTCGCGTGGACTGGGCACCGGGCCTTCCGAACGGATCGCCGCGGAGCACGCGGAGGCTTACGCCTCGAACACCTCGCGCACCAACTGCTCCTGCTCCGCCTGGTGGCGCTTGGCCGAGCCGACCGCCGGGGACGAGCCGTGCGGGCGGGAGATCCGCCGCAGACGCTCGCCGTGCGGGACGTCGGCGCCGACCGCCAGGTCCAGGTGGTCGATCAGGTTGAGCGCGATGAACGGCCAGGCACCCTGGTTCGCCGGCTCCTCCTGGGCCCACAGGTACTTCTCGGCGTTCGGGTACTTGGCGATCTCGGCCTGGAGCTCGGCACCCGGCAGCGGGTACAGGCGCTCGATCCGGATGATCGCCGTGTCCGTGATGCCGCGCTTGACCCGCTCGGCCTCCAGGTCGTAGTACAGCTTGCCCGCGACGAAGACGACCTTGCGGACCGCGGCCGGGTCCACCGACGCGTCGCCGATGACCGGGCGGAACTGACCCGACGTGAACTCCTCCGTCTTCGACGCGGCGGCCTTGAGGCGCAGCATCGACTTCGGGGTGAAGACCACCAGCGGCTTGTGGTGCGGGTTGTGCACCTGCCACCGCAGGAGGTGGAAGTAGTTCGACGGCAGGGTCGGCATCGCGACCGTCATGTTGTTCTGCGCGCACAGCTGGAGGAAGCGCTCGACTCGGGCCGAGGAGTGGTCCGGTCCCTGGCCCTCGTAGCCGTGGGGGAGCAGCAGGGTGACGCCGGACGTCTGGCCCCACTTCTGCTCCGCCGCCGAGATGTACTCGTCGACCACGGTCTGCGCGCCGTTGACGAAGTCGCCGAACTGCGCCTCCCACATCACGAGCGCGTCGGGGCGGGCCAGCGAGTAGCCGTACTCGAAGCCCATGACCGCGTACTCGGAGAGCAGGGAGTTGTAGACGTTGTAGCGGGCCTGGTCCTCGGCGAGGTACTGGAGCGGGGTGTGCTCCTCGCCGGTCTCCCGGTTGATGAGGACCGCGTGCCGCTGGCCGAAGGTGCCTCGCTGCGAGTCCTGGCCGGAGAGGCGGACCGGGGTGCCCTCCAGGAGGAGGGAGCCGACGGCCAGCGTCTCGCCCATGCCCCAGTCGATCGTCCCGTCCTCGACCATCGTCGCCCGGCGCTGGAGCTGCGGCAGCAGACGCGGGTGGACGTGGAAGGTGTCGGGGATGTTGACCTGGGACTCGGCGATCCGCTTCACGGTCTCCGAGGAGATCGCGGTGCTCACGGCGACCGGGAACTCCGCCTGCGGGTCCGAGACGGGACCGGCGGCCGGCTGGGCCGTGACGGCCTCGCGGACCTCGGTGAAGACCTTCTCCAGCTGGCCCTGGTAGTCCTGGAGCGCCTGCTCGGCCTCTTCCAGGGTGATGTCGCCGCGACCGATGAGGGACTCGGTGTAGAGCTTGCGCACCGAGCGCTTCTTGTCGATCAGGTCGTACATCAGCGGCTGGGTGAAGGCCGGGTTGTCCGACTCGTTGTGACCGCGGCGGCGGTAGCAGATGAGGTCGATCACCACGTCCTTGTTGAACGCCTGACGGAACTCGAAGGCGAGCCGCGCGACGCGGACCACGGCCTCCGGGTCGTCGCCGTTCACGTGGAAGATCGGGGCCTCGATCATGCGGGCCACGTCGGTGGCGTACATGGAGGAGCGCGAGGACTCGGGCGCCGCCGTGAAGCCGACCTGGTTGTTGATGACGATGTGGACCGTGCCGCCGGTGCGGTAGCCCCGCAGCTGCGACATGTTCAGGGTCTCGGCCACCACGCCCTGGCCCGCGAAGGCCGCGTCGCCGTGCAGGGCGACGGGCAGGACGGTGAAGTCCGTGCCGCCCTTGTTGATGATGTCCTGCTTGGCGCGGGCGATGCCCTCGATGACCGGGTCGACCGTCTCCAGGTGGGAGGGGTTCGCGGCCAGCGAGACGTTGATCTGCTCGCCGTCCAGGCCCGTGAAGGTGCCCTCGGCGCCCAGGTGGTACTTCACGTCGCCGGAGCCGTGCATCGACTTCGGGTCGAGGTTGCCCTCGAACTCGCGGAAGATCTGGGCGTACGACTTGCCGACGATGTTGGCGAGGACGTTCAGGCGGCCGCGGTGGGCCATGCCGATGACGACCTCGTCCAGGCGGGACTCGGCGGCCGAGTCCAGCACCGCGTCGAGCAGCGGGATGACGGACTCGCCGCCCTCCAGGGAGAAGCGCTTCTGGCCGACGTACTTCGTCTGCAGGAAGGTCTCGAAGGCCTCCGCGGCGTTCAGCCGGCGCAGGATGCGCAGTTGCTCCTCGCGCTCCGGCTTGGTGTGCGGGCGCTCGATGCGGTCCTGGATCCACTTGCGCTGCTTGGGGTCCTGGATGTGCATGAACTCGATGCCGGTGGTGCGGCAGTACGAGTCGCGCAGGACACCGAGGATGTCGCGCAGCTTCATCAGGGACTTGCCGGAGAAGCCGCCGACCGCGAACTCGCGCTCCAGGTCCCACAGGGTGAGGCCGTGCTCGGTGATGTCGAGGTCGGGGTGCTTGCGCTGGCGGTACTCCAGCGGGTCGGTGTCGGCCATGACGTGGCCGCGGACCCGGTAGGAGTGGATCAGCTCGAAGACGCGGGCGGCCTTCGTGACGTCGTCGTCGTGGCTGGCGTCGATGTCCTTGAGCCAGCGGACCGGCTCGTAGGGGATGCGCAGCGCCTCGAAGATCTCGTCGTAGAAGTTGCCCTCGCCGAGCAGGAAGTTCGCGACGACCCGCAGGAACTCGCCGGACGCGGCGCCCTGGATGACCCGGTGGTCGTAGGTCGACGTGAGCGTCATGACCTTCGAGATGCCGAGCTTGTTCAGGGTGTCCTGGGAGGTGCCCTGGAACTCCGCCGGGTAGTCCATGGAGCCGACGCCCATGATGACCGACTGGCCGGGCATCAGACGCGGGACGGAGTGGACGGTGCCGAGGCCGCCGGGGTTGGTCAGGGAGACCGTGACGCCGGTGAAGTCGTCCATGCCGAGCTTGCCGTCGCGGGCGCGGCGGACGATGTCCTCGTAGGCCTGCCAGAACTCGAAGAAGTTCAGGGTCTCGGCCTTCTTGATGCCCGCGACCACGAGCTGGCGGTCGCCGTTGGGCTTGACCAGGTCGATGGCGAGGCCGAAGTTGATGTGCTCCGGCTTGACCAGGGTCGGCTTGCCGTCCTTCTCCGCGAAGGAGTAGTTCATCGACGGCATGGCCTTGATGGCCTGCACCATCGCGTAGCCGATCAGGTGCGTGAAGGAGATCTTCCCGCCCCGGGCGCGCTTCAGGTGGTTGTTGATGACGATGCGGTTGTCGAACAGCAGCTTCACCGGGACCGCGCGCACGGACGTGGCCGTGGGCACCTCCAGCGAGGCGTTCATGTTCTTCGCGACCGCGGCGGCCGGGCCGCGCAGCGTGACGAGCTCGGGGCCCTCTGCAGAGGCGGCGGCGGGCTCGGCCTTCTTCGGCTGAGCGGGCTTCGCGGCCGGAGCGGGTGCGGCGGGCTTCGCCGGAGCGGCGGCAGCGGCCGGGGCCTGCGCGGCGGGCGCGGGCTGCGCGGCCGCGGGGGCCGGCGCGGGCACCGACGGGGCGGCCGGAGCAGCCGGGGCGGCGGGCGCGGGCTTGGGGGCCGTGGTGGTGTCTGCGGCCCCCGCGGCCGCAGTACCCGCCGGCGCCGCGGCGCCGGCGCCGGGCTTGTAGTCGGCGAAGAAGTCCCACCAGGCTCGGTCTACCGAATTCGGGTCCTGGAGGTACTGCTGATAGATCTCGTCGACGAGCCACTCGTTCGGACCGAACGCGGCCGCGGGGTTCTTGCCCGCTTGGTCGGTGTCGGTCGAGATGCTCGAGTTACTGGGGGACTGTGGCGACACGGCGGCAACCGCCCTCTTCCGCTTCACAAGGTGATGGACAGCGGGAATAAAGGCTACGCCCCCATGGCCGGGAAGGTCAGGTCGAGCAAGGTCATCGTCGCGTAAGTCACATCAGAAAGCGTGTTTCGGGCCCGGAAATGGCGGGAAACAAGCGTGGTTCCGCTTCAGAAGGGATGGGGGCACCGAGACCCGGCGCACCGAAAGCGCAGGTCTGGACCTGATCACACGTGTCCGTCAGGCAGGACGACGTGGATCTTGAGACTCCGCTTCGAACTTTACGTCAACTTTGAACGGAAGGCTGCCCTGGAAGTGTGACAAGAATCCGGCAGCCCCGATCGGATTCGGCCACACCGATCCCGCCTCCGTGCAGATCCACGGCCCAGCGCGCGATGGCCAGCCCGAGCCCCGTGCCGCCGTCGCTGCCCGGCCCGTGCGGCCGGCGCACCGCGCCCCGGTTGAAGCGCTCGAAGACCTTGTGCCACTCCGACTTCGGGATGCCCGGACCCTCGTCCAGGACCTCCAGCTCCAGCGACTCCGGGAGCGGCCCGCGCCGCGCCTTCACCGTCACGCGGCCGTGCGGCGGGCTGTGCTTGATCGCGTTGTCGATGAGATTGGCGACGACCTGGTGGATGCGCTCTGGGTCGGCGTGCGCGGTCAGCTCCGGCGGGGAGACGTCGAGGTGCAGATGGACGTCCGTACGGGTGTGGCTGCCGGAGCCGGAGGCCATGCCACCGCGCGCGGAGGCGACCATGTTGGCCTCCTTCAGAACGCCGGACAGGTACGGCCAGACCTCGAAGCGCCGCATGCGCAGCGGTACGACGCCGTTGTCCAGGCGGGACAGGTCCAGCAGCGTCTCCACGAGCCGGCCCAGGCGCTCGGTCTGCTTCAGGGCCGTGCGCATGGTCTCGGGGTCGGCCGGGGCGATGCCGTCGACGACGTTCTCCAGGACGGCCCGCAGTCCCGCGATGGGGGTGCGCAGCTCGTGCGAGACGTTCGCCACCAGCTCCTTGCGCTGCTGGTCCTGGGCCTCCAGCTCGTCGGCCATCAGGTTGATCGTCTCGGCCAGGTCGCCCAGCTCGTCCCGGCGGTTCTCCTTCACCCGGCGGGTGTAGTCGCCCTGCGAGATGGACCGGGCCACCGTGTTCATCTCGTCCAGCGGCGCGGTGAGCGAATGGGCCACGAACTGCGTAATGAGCAGTGTGGCGATCATCGAGAAGACCGTGATGAAGCGGAGCTCCGTCTGCGTGCGCACCGCGATCATCGACAGTCCTGTCGTGATCAGCACCGCGATGACTACAAGAGCGCCCAGCTTGGTCTTGATCGAGAACGGACTGACGCCGCCCCAGGGTTCCCCGGGGCTTCTCCGCGCGGCCGGCCCGTCGCTCATGGCGTCGGTGTCTCCAGGGCGTAGCCCACACCGTGCACCGTGCGGATCCGCTCGGCGCCGATCTTCCGGCGCAGCGCCTTGATGTGGCTGTCGACCGTGCGGGTGCCGGAGGCGTCCGCCCAGTCCCAGACCTCGGCGAGCAGCTGCTCGCGCGAGAGGACCGCGCGCGGCGTGTTCGCCAGGCACACCAGCAGGTCGAACTCGGTCGGCGTGAGGTGGACGTCCTCGCTGCGCACCCGCACGCGCCGCTGCGCGTGGTCGATCTCCAGCTCGCCGAGCCGCAGGATGCCCGACCGCGGGGTGGTGGCGGCCAGCGCGGCCCGCTCGACGCGGCGCAGCAGTACGTGCACGCGTGCCGCCAGCTCGCGCATCGAGAACGGCTTGGTCATGTAGTCGTCGGCGCCCACGCCGAGCCCGACCAGCATGTCGGTCTCGTCGTCACGCGCGGTCAGCATCATCACCGGGACCGGCCGCTGGGCCTGCACGCGACGGCAGACCTCCAGACCGTCGAAGCCCGGCAGCATGATGTCGAGGATCAGCAGGTCGGGCTGCCATGCCTCGGCCGTGTCGACCGCCGCCGGACCGTCTCCGGCCGTCTGTACAAGGAATCCCTCGGCACGCAGGCGGGCCGCGATGGCGTCCACGATGGTCGGATCGTCCTCGACCACGAGAACCCGGCGCTGCGCGCCCGGGGTCGCCGCCGTGCCGTTGTGGGAGGTGTGTGTCTGCTCCATCGCCCGCCCCAAAGTTGCTTTCCGGAATCCGTGGGGTGATCCCGCTGACTGGCTATGCCTGCTCATGCTTGCGATTGACGCTTGAATGATCCGCGTCAGGGAAGCAGAGTACGGGGAGTCACCGCGCCACGGCTATCCAGGTCGTACGGCGAGGTGTACGACGTCCGGAACGCCCCGGGCAACGGGGATCTCTTCGGTACGCACCTGTTGGAATCCGGCATTACGCAAGGTTTCTTCGAATTCCGGAGAGGGTTGTGCGGACCATACCGCGAGTACCCCTCCCGGCCTCAACACCCGTGTGCAGGCGGCGAGTCCGTCCGGTGAGTAGAGGCTTTCGTTGCCCTCGGTGACCGTCCATCCGGGGCCGTTGTCGATGTCGAGACACAGTGCGTCATACGTGTCGGAAGTCTCATGTACGTACCCCACGAGATCCGTTTCCAGAATCTCGGTGCGAGGGTCGGCGACGGCGCGGGCGGAGAAGTCCGCCAAGGGGCCGTCGAGATGCCAGCCGATAATCGCGCTCTCGCGCTCGACGACGGCGATCCGTCCCGGGCGGCGATCGGCGGCGGCGTGTGCGAGCGAGAAGCCGACGCCGAGTCCGCCGATCAGCAGGTGCGGTGCCGGCCGTCCGTCCAGCGCGTCGAGTGCGGCGTCGACCAGCAGCCGCTCCGAACGGCCGTCGGAAGTGTCCATGAGGAAGCAGCCGTTGGCGATGATCTGAAGCAGTTCGCCGTGCCGCCGCAGCACGATCTCGCCGTGCGGGCCCTCGCGGCGATCCAGGACTTCGGGGATGTCGTACGAAGTGGGCATCCGGCCATCCTCGCAGCTCAACTCGGGCCGCCCCAGAGAAATACCGCAGCGGGCGGGCCCGACCGCAGCGGAACACGGGGGCCTCGGGCGACCTCGGGGAGTACCGCGGGGCGCTCCGGGTTGACGCGGACCATGGGCGTGCGGGGGAGGGAGCCTCGACCTGCTCGGCGCCGGGGCGGTTCCGGTGGCGTGCGTCTGTGCGGGCGCGTCTGGTGAGGACGCGAGAGTTTCTTGAGAGGTTGCTGAGAATCGGCTGTCGTGTGGCGAGGGTCACAGACATGGGGGGCGAGGCGGGCCAACGCTGAGGGGAAACGGAAGGAGCGCCTCAGCGTGGAACGGACTGTGGCGGCGGGTGCGACGGGGCCGGCCCCGGAGCGGGCTCCTTCGAGTGAGGCCGGCCGTACCGGTGACGCGGTTCTTCCCGATGTGGCGGGGCTGCTCGACGGGATGCCGCAGCAGCGGGTGCCGGTGGGTGCGTCCGCCGTGTCCTCCCCGGCGCCGGGCCTTGCAGGGGCCGGCGCGGGCGTACGTGAGATCGCGGCGCCGCGGGCCGGAATCCTCGCCCTCCGCCCCTGGCGTCTGCTCCCCACCCCCACCGGTACACCGTTCACCTTCGCCTACGCCGTCGTCCTGACGGCGACCTCACTGATAGCCGCGTACGCCGACCCCGCCCTGGTCCACGCCCTCCACCAGGGCTCCAGCACCGACGTGGCGCACCTCGTGCACACGCCCCTGACGGTGCTGCTCGCCAGTGGGCTCTGGACAGCCGGCGGGATCGTGACGCCGTACACGATCTGCTTCCTGCTGGTGCTCACCGCGCTGGAGCGGCGCATCGGCGGTGCCCGCACGGCCGTCGTCTTCCTGCTCGGGCACGTCCTGGCCACCCTCGTGACCGAGGTGCCGGTCGGGCTCGCGGTGCTCGCCGGGCACCTTCCCGACAGCTCGCTGCACCGCCTCGACTACGGCGTCAGCTTCGGCGTCGCGACGAGCATCGGTGCGCTGACCGGGCTGCTCAGGCCGTGGCTGCGGTGGCCGGTGCTGGCGCTGTTCGGCGCGCTGCTGGTCCAGGACCTGCTCGGCCTCACCGATCCGCTGACCAACTGGGGGCATCTGATCGCCCTGGTCATCGGGGTCGGGCTGTGGCCGCTCGTGCGGCGCTGGCGCGCGGCCTCCGCGCACTGACCCTTCCGCATCCCGCACGCTCTGGTTCTTCCGCAGCCTCCACGCGCCGGCCCGTCCGGGTGTCCGGAAGCTCTGGGCCCTGTCGGGCGTTCACCTACAAAAGCCGAGGTCACGGCCTGTGCAGTAGCTGATCGCTCACAGCGAACGGAGGCCGGGGAACATTCGAGCCGCCCCAAGCATTGAGTCGGCATAACTCAACTTGACTGCCGAAGGGGAGATCATGGCTTCGACGTCCACTTCGCTCACCCTGCCCGTGCTGCCGCTCGACGACGAGGTAGTGCTGCCCGGAATGGTGGTCCCTCTGGACTTGAACGACGCCGATGTACGCGCCGCGGTGGAGGCCGCCCAGGCCGCCGCCCGCTCCACACCCGGAAAGCCCCGGGTGCTGCTGGTGCCACGCATCGACGGGACGTACCCGGGCACCGGTGTGCTCGGAACCGTCGAACAGGTCGGCCGGCTGGCCGACGGCGACCCGGGCGCCCTGATCCGCGGTCGTGGCAGGGTGCGCATCGGCGCCGGGACGAACGGACCGGGTGCCGCCCTGTGGGTCGAGGGGACGCGCATCGACGAGAGCGTGCCCGAGCCGCTGCCCGGACAGGTCGGCGAACTGGTGAAGGAGTACAAGGCCCTCGCCACCGCCTGGCTGCGCAAGCGCGGCGCCTGGCAGGTGGTGGACCGTGTGCAGGCCATCGACGACGTCTCCCAGCTCGCCGACAACTCCGGCTACTCGCCGTTCCTGACCACCGAGCAGAAGATCGAGCTGCTGGAGACCGCCGACCCGGTCGCCCGCCTCAAGCTCGCCACCCAGCAGTTGCGCGACCACCTCGCCGAGCAGGACGTCGCCGAGACCATCGCCAAGGACGTCCAGGAGGGCGTCGACAAGCAGCAGCGCGAGTTCCTGCTGCGCCGCCAGCTCGAAGCGGTCCGCAAGGAGCTGCGCGAGCTCAACGGCGAACAGGACGGCGAGGAGTCCGACGACTACCGCGCCCGCGTGGAGGCCGCCGACCTGCCGGAGAACGTCCGCGAGGCGGCGCTCAAGGAGGTCGACAAGCTGGAGCGGTCCAGCGACCAGTCCCCCGAGGGCTCCTGGATCCGCACTTGGCTGGACACCGTCCTCGAACTGCCGTGGAACGAACGGACCGAGGACGCCTACGACATCCAGGGCGCCAAGGGCGTGCTGGACGCCGAGCACGCCGGCCTGGAGGACGTGAAGGAGCGGATCACCGAGTACCTGGCGGTGCGCAAGCGGCGCAGCGACCGCGGCCTGGGTGTCGTCGGCGGCCGGCGCGGCGGTGCCGTGCTGGCGCTGGTCGGCCCGCCCGGCGTCGGCAAGACCTCGCTCGGCGAGTCCGTCGCGCACGCGATGGGACGCAAGTTCGTCCGGGTCGCCCTCGGCGGCGTCCGGGACGAGGCGGAGATCCGCGGCCACCGGCGTACGTACGTCGGCGCGCTGCCCGGCCGGATCGTCCGGGCCGTCAAGGAGGCCGGTTCGATGAACCCGGTGGTCCTCCTCGACGAGATCGACAAGGTGGGCTCCGACTTCCGCGGCGACCCCGCGGCGGCCCTCCTGGAGGTCCTGGACCCGGCCCAGAACCACACGTTCCGCGACCACTACCTGGAAGTCGAACTCGACCTGAGCGACGTGGTGTTCCTGGCGACGGCGAACGTCCTGGAGGCCATCCCCGAGGCGCTCCTGGACCGGATGGAACTGGTCCGCCTCGACGGCTACACCGAGGACGAGAAGATCGTCATCGCCCGTGACCACCTGCTCCCGCGCCAGCTGGAGCGGGCCGGCCTGAACAAGGACGAGGTCGCCATCGGCGACGACGCCCTGCGCAGGCTCGCCGGCGAGTACACGCGCGAGGCGGGTGTCCGTAACCTGGAGCGCTCCATCGCACGGCTGTTGCGCAAGGTGGCCGCCGAGCACGAACTGGGCGACCGGAAGCTGCCGTTCACGATCGGCCAGGACGATCTGCGCGCGCTGATCGGCCGGCCGCACCACGTGCCCGAGTCCGCCCAGGACCCGGCGGAGCGCCGCACCGCGGTGCCCGGCGTGGCGACCGGTCTCGCGGTCACCGGTGCGGGTGGTGACGTGCTGTTCGTGGAGGCGTCGCTGGCCGACCCGGAGACGGGCGCGGCGGGGCTGACCCTGACGGGCCAGCTGGGTGACGTGATGAAGGAGAGCGCACAGATCGCCCTGTCCTTCCTGCGCTCGCACGGCGCCGAACTGGAACTGCCGGTCGCCGACCTCAAGGACCGGGGCGTGCACATCCACTTCCCGGCGGGCGCGGTGCCGAAGGACGGTCCGAGCGCCGGCGTCACGATGACGACGGCACTGGCGTCGCTGCTCTCGGGCCGTCTGGTCCGCACGGACGTGGCGATGACGGGCGAGGTCTCGCTGACCGGCCGGGTCCTGCCGATCGGCGGCGTGAAGCAGAAGCTGCTCGCGGCGCACCGCGCGGGCGTCACGACGGTCGTGATCCCGAAGCGCAACGAGCCCGACCTGGACGACGTCCCGGCCGAGGTGCTGGACAAGCTCGACGTCCACGCCGTGACCGACGTCCGCCAGGTCCTGGAACTGGCCCTGGCGCCGGCCACCAACGGCGCCGCCCCCGAGGTTCCGGTCGCGGCGTGACGGACGTGATCGGACAGGCAAGGCCCGGGTCCCGTGAGGGAGGCCCGGGCCTTCGCCGTGACAGGGGGTCTAGCCGTTGGCGAGCGCCACGACTCTGTCGAGGGCTCCGTTGAATCTGTTGTGGTCTCCGACGGTCGGGCCGGAGGACGTGTACTGCCACATCGTGTAGTAGCTCCAGCCGGCCGGGAGTTCCCCGACCTCGGCCGCGTACCGGGCGACCCACAGCGGGTTGGCGGTGGCGAAGCCGCTGTGGTTGCCGGTGCACTGCTTCCACCAGCTCGTCGCCGTGTAGATGACGGCGTCGCGGCCGGTGCGGGCCTTGTACTGGTTCAGGAAGTCGCGGATCCAGGTGACCATCGCGGACGTGGACTTGCCGTAACAGGCGTCGCCGTACGGGTTCCACTCGATGTCGAGGACGCCCGGCAGGGTCTTGCCGTCGCGGGACCAGCCGCCGCCGTGGTCGACGAAATAGTTCGCCTGGGTTGCGCCATTGGTGGTGTCCGGGGTCGCGAAGTGGTAGGCGCCGCGGATCATTCCGACGTTGTAGGAGCCGTTGTACTGCTGGGCGAAATAGGGGTTGGTGTAGTAGGTCCCCTCGGTGGCCTTCACGTAGGCCCACTTCACCCCGCTGTTCCACAGGGTCGACCAGGCGACGTTGCCCTGATGGCTGGAGACGTCGACGCCTTCGGTCTGAGCGGCCAGCTCAGAGACTGGGGCACCGTCCACGCCGTCGTGGGCGGCGACGCCCATGCCCATGTGCGCGGAGCCGCGGGGCGGGGTGTCGTCGGCCGACGCGGAGGCGGGCCGGGTGGTCAGCACGAGGAGGGTCAGGGTCAGGACGGCTGCGAGCAGAGCCCCGGCGACGTGGGTGTGCCGGGGGCGGAGCGGTTCGGGTCTGTGCACGGGCATAGCGTGCCTCCGAAGGCTCGGTGACGCTCGGTGGGGAAATCGCGCGTGTCCGTGACCGACCGTCGCCGGACACGTGTGGCGTGGGCATGTCAGTCACGTTCTGATAGAGAAGCTAGGCAGCGAGAAGAGCAGGTGGAAGGGGGTCCGGAGGCTGCCGTTGGTCTACGCCTGCGAAATACTGACGGAGCTGCGGCAATGACGGCGGTTGGCGGAAACTTTCAGGACCGGGAAACCGAGGCAGGGGCTGACGTGCACGAAGACGGAAACGGCGACGGGCCGCGAGGCGGATCCGGCGTGTCCGGTGGTGGTCTGGACCAGCCTGAATTCCTCGACCTGGAACGCGAGCTGACGGTCCTGTTCCGGCGCGCCCGGGCCAAGCAGGGCGAGATGGCCCGCGAGGTCCACCCCGACCTGGAGTCCGCCGCGTACGGCCTGTTGGTCCGTCTGGACGACGCCGGCCGCCAGCGGGCCACCGAACTCGCCGCCTACATCGGCGTCGGCAAGGCCACCATGTCGCGGCAACTGCGCGCCCTGGAGGACCTGGGCCTGGTCGCCCGCGAGCCGGACCCGGCCGACGGCCGGGCCTGGCTGGTGCACCTCACGGAGGTGGGGCGCGGACGGGTCGCCAAGGTCCGCGAGGCCCGGCGTGCCCGCTACGTGGAGCAGCTCTCGCACTGGGACCGCCGCGAAGTGGCGGAGCTGGCCCGACTGCTGAACCAGCTCAACCTGGGAATGGAGAAGTAGGGACGGAGGGAAGGGGAGAAGGGGGGCGGCGGCTCAGAACTCGACGTACACGACCGTCGCGTCGTCGTGCGTCTTGCTCCGCCGCAGATACGTCCGCTCCTCCGCGTCGGCCGCCTCCAGCGCCCGCACCCGTTCCACCAGGGCCCGCGCCCCCTCCTTCCGGATGAACCGGAACAGGTCCTCCCAGTCCCCCTCCCGGAACTTCTCCACCCACCTCGCCGCACCGTCCGTGAGCGCCGCCAGCGCCCGGACGTCGGCCCGCGGCAGCACCCCGGTGACCGCCCGCGCCGCGACCGACGGATCCGCCGCGGCCGTGAAGAAGCCGCCCTCCTTGTTGCGGACATGAGCGTCGATCAGGGCGTCCGTGGCGAGCGAGGCGCGCGGGAGGCGGGCCAGGCGGTCGTCCAGGTATGGCGTGATCGGGCCGTCCGGGGACTCCGTCAGCAGGGCCGAGTCCGACAGGACCAGGTACTCCACCGTCTCGGCGGACCAGCGCGCCAGAACCACGGTTGCCTGTGGTGTTCGTGGGTGAGAAAGGTCACAGGTTTGTGAGTGTGACTCAGCGGTACGCGTGATGGCGCGGGCGAGCGCGTCCGCGAGGGGAACATCGGGGAGTGAAACGGTCAGTTCGGTCAGGGCTCCGCCGAGCCGCGCGGTGAACCAGGGAACGGAATGCAGACAGCCCGTCTCACCCCGCGGCGGGGTCACTCCGTCCAGGACGACCAGTGCGCCGCCCTGTCCCGAGGCGGAAAGGCCGACACTTGCGAAGTCCTCGTTGGGGCGGGCCGGAACGCCGGGCTCCGAAACAAGCTCAGTTCGCATCCGGCCAGTCTGCACGAGCCCTTCACAAGGTTTGCGAAGGGGGCGCATCAGTTGCCGGACGGGTGCACACGCGCAGGTCAGACGCCTGATTTGAGATGGAATGCAGTGCTCCGGGGAGGCGTGGCGGCGAATCCTGCCATCGCCCGCCGCAGACGTCCAACCGGCCTGCCGCACAGGGCATGTGACTGCGCCAGAGGAACTTGCCCGCCAACTCTCCTCCGGGGTTCACTCCTTCGAGTGGCGGGGCAGGTGATGCGCGGCCGTCGCCCACCGGCACTGGGAGGGTCGGGGTCCGGTGAGGACATCCCCTGCTCAAGCCAAGTCGAGAGCTTGGGGGAGGGGTGTACGTACCGTCGAAGGAAATTGACGGAGCGTCATCCGGACCCATGGGTATCACGAGTCAGGAATGCGAGCACCGGTGCAGAAGATGCGGCCACGTCGCTCAGGCAAGCAGACGGCCTCCGCGGGAGGCCCGCAGCCCGCTCCCGGCACCAACGCCGACATCGCGCCCGCGGGCAAGGGGCGCCCGACCCACGTGCGGAACCGGCTGATCGTCGCCGTGGCGGTCGTCGCCGCCGCCATCGCCGGCGCCGGAGTCCCCTCGATCGTCGCCGCCTCGGGACAACTGCACGACTCCCAGGCACTGGTGACCCTCGCCGAACAGACCGAGGACGCGCTCACGCTCGCGCACTCCCTCGCCGACGAGCGTGACGAGGTCACCGCCTACATCGCCGCAGGCCGCCCCAAGTCCAAGGCGCCCAGCGAGCAGCGCAGCGCCCGTGTCGACCGGCAGGTCGAGGAACTGCGTGCCGACACCGACGCCCCCGCCTCACTGCGTGAGGACCTCGACGGCATCGCGGCCCTGCGCCGCTCCTCGCTCACCGGCAAGGCCACCGCGCTGGAGTCCCACCAGGCCTACTCTGCCGCCATCACCGAACTCCACCGGCTCGCCGAGCGGCTGGCCGAGCAGATGCCGCCGCGCGCGGGATCCGGCGCCTACGCGCTGGCCGAGCTGGACTCCGCCGTACAGCAGGCCGCGGCCGCCCGCGGGCTGCTGCTGGCCGCGCTCAGCGTGCCGACCACCACCGAGACCGTCATCGACCCGGTCACCGGCATCGCCACCACCCAGGAGACCTCCTCGGGTGCCGACGCCAAGCAGCGCGACGCGCTCAGCGCCGCCGCCCAGCAGGCCCGGCTGCGCTCCGACGCCGCCCTCGACGACTTCCGCGACACCGCCCCCAAGAGCGCGCGCACCTCGTACGACTCCACGGTCACCGGCCCCGAGGTCGACACGGCCGAGCGGTATCTCGCCTCCCTCACGGACCAGTCCACGCTCTCCGGCCGGGACCTGGCCACCGACACCCAGCGGGCCGAGGCCGCCCTCTCCGCCCGCGTCGACTCGATGCGCGGCGCCGAGTCCGCGCTCTACGACCGGCGCACCAAGGCCCTGGAGCAGCTCCGCGACGACGACGTCACCGCGCTGGAGATCCGGATCGCGATCCTCGGCGCGCTGATGCTGCTCGCCGTCGGCGTCGCCACCGGCATGGCCCGCAGCCTCACCCGGCCGCTCGCCGTGCTGCGGCTCGGCTCCGCGCGGCTGGCGGGGGCCGAGGACCCGGCGTCGGAGGAGCCCGTCAAGTTCACCGGCCGCAAGGACGAGTTCGCGCAGGTCGTCAACTCCGTCAACGCCCTGCACGCGCACGCCGTCGCCCTGCACGAGCGCATCGCAACCCTGGAGTCCGACCGCAAGCACCTGGTCGGGCAGCGGCAGAAGATGGCCGACGCCCGCGAGGGGCTGCGCGCCGAGCTGAGCGAGTCCGCGGCCCAGCTGGAGCGGCTGCGGGGCAGCATCGGCGGCTCGTTCGTCAATCTGGCCCTGCGCACCCTCGGCCTGGTCGAGCGCCAGCTCGCCGTCATCGAGGGGCTGGAGGAGCGCGAGCAGGACCCCGAGCGGCTCGCCACCCTCTTCAAACTCGACCACTTCGCCACGGTCATGCGCCGGCACAGCGAGAACCTCCTCGTGCTGGCCGGCACCGAGCACGTCCAGCAGCACGCCGGGCCGGTCCCGCTGGTCGACGTCGTCCGCGCCGCGGTCAGCGAGATCGAGCGGTACGAGCGGGTCCGTATCGCCGCGCTGCCGCCGCACGCGCACGTCGCCGGGTTCGCCGCGGACGACCTCTCGCACCTGCTGGCCGAACTGATGGAGAACGCGACGTCGTTCTCCCCGCCCGACCTTCCCGTCGAGGTCTCCGCCTGGCTGCTGGAGAACGGCGAGGTCATGCTCTCCGTCCAGGACGAGGGCATCGGCATGACCGCCGAGCGCCTCGGCCGCCTCAACACCCGCCTCGCCGAGTTCGACCCCGAGGCCTCCTACGACCAGGAGGGCGAGCAGGGTCTCGGCCTCGGCCTCTACGTCGTCGCGCGCCTCGCCCACCGGCACGGCGTCCGCGTCCAGCTCCGCGAGCAGAAGCAGGGCGGAATCGCGGCGGTCGCCGTCCTGCCCAAGGGCCTGCTGGCCCCCGCCCCCACCGCCGCGGTCCCCTCGGACACCCCGCACCACACCACCGGCCACGCCTTCTCGCTCCCGGGCGCCGACGCGGAGGCCAACTCCAACGTCCTGCGCGGCCGCCAGAAGAACGCCGACCCACTGGTGGCGATGGCGGAACGCGCGGTACGGGAGACGGAGGAGGCCGAGGAGGGGGTACGGGAGTCGGGGCCGAGCGCGGAGGAAGCGGCCCGGACGTCGAGCCCGAGCGCCGACGAGGTCGCACGGGAGTCCGGCCCGACCGCCGACGAGGCCGTGCAGGAGTCCGCGGGCGCCGAAGAGGCCGCACCGCAGGCCGGGCGCGCCGACGCGGCCATCGAGGTCGAGCCGGAGCGCGAGCACCCCGCCGAGACCACGATGGAACTCCTGATCCCGGTGCAGCCGACGGCCGAGGCTCCGGTGCGGGCCGCGGCCGAGGACTCGGTGCGGCCGACGGCCGACGCCCCGGTGCAGCCGACGGCGGAGGCCCCGGTGCGGCCGACGACCGACCTCCCGGTGCGGCCCGCGGGCGACCTGCCGGTGCGGCCGACCGGTGGCGACGCGGTCGCCGACGGTGCGGACGGCACACAGGGGCCACCCGCACCCGGCGGCGAGAGCCGCACAGGTGGTGCGGGCGGGAACCCGTACGCCGAAGGCGGGGCCGAGGCCGAACACACCCGCACCCCGGACGAGGAGCAGCTCACCGACAAGGGCCTCCCCAAGCGCACCCCGAAGATCACCACCCCCACCCAGGCTCCGCGCCAGCGAACCGGCGGTGTCGACGCCGAGGCCCTCCGCAAGAGGCTCGGCGGCTTCCGCCAGGGCGCCCAGGCCGGTTACCGCGACGTAGCGGCGGAGATCGCCGAACAGACGGCCCAGAACAAGGCGCCGGACGCCGAACCGGCCGTATCCGAGGAAGCCACGGGGGGCACTGTCGAGGAGGCAAGCAGTTGACCGCGCCCAGTACCTTCGGACTGAGCAGTGAAGCCCGCAACCTGCACTGGCTGCTGACGAACCTGGTCGAGGAGGTGCCGGGCATCCAGTCAGTGGCGGTGGTCTCCTCCGACGGCCTGCTCCTGCTCTCCTCCGACCCGGATCGGAATGACGCCGCCCGGACCAAGTCCCCGCAGCCCAAGGGACCCCGGGGATCGTCGGCCGACCTGGCCACCGTCGTCTCCGGCATCGGCAGCCTCACCATCGGCGCGGCCAAGCTGATCCAGTTCGGCGGCGTGAAGCACACGATGGTCGCGATGGACGAGGGCAGCCTGTTCGTGATGTCCATCAGCGACGGCTCGCTCCTCGGAGTGCACGGCTCCGCGGACTGCGACATGAGCGTGGTGGCGTACCACATGGCGCTCTTCGTCGGCCGGGCCGGCCATGTCCTCACCCCCGAACTCCGCAGCGAGCTAAGGAAGTCGCTCGAGGACGCCTCGGCAGGGAGCACCCGATGAGCAACGCCCCGAAGAACAGGTCCCAGCTCCCCGTCCGCGGCGGTGAACGAAAACCCGCGCGCGTACGGCCCTACTCGCTCACCGGCGGCCGTACCCGGTTCGGTCACGTCCTCCTCGTGGAGACGTTCGTGGCCGCGCTCGAAGCCCCCCAGGAGCGCAAGGAACTGACGAATGGTTCCCTCAGCACCAAGGTGATGCCGGAGCTGCAGGCCATCGTCGAACTGTGCCGCCGTATGCGCACGGTGGCCGAGATCGCCGCGCTGCTGAAGATGCCGCTCGGCGTGGTCCGCGTGCTTCTCAGCGACCTCGCGGACCAGGGAAAGATCCGGGTGTACGGCACGGGAACCGGCCACGGCACGGGCCGGCCGGACCGCGCTCTGCTGGAAAGGGTGCTGAGTGGACTCCGTCGTCTTTGAAGACACCGATGAGGACCTGAAGTCCTGGCAGACGGACCGCAACCGGGCCCCCATCGCCACGAAGATAGTCGTGGCCGGTGGCTTCGGTGTCGGCAAGACCACGCTGGTCACGGCCGTCTCGGAGATCACGCCCCTGCAGACCGAGGCGCTGATGACCGAGGCGAGCGAGGAGACCGACGACCTCACCGCCACGCCCGGCAAGCTCACCACCACCGTGGCCATGGACTTCGGCCGCCTCACGCTCGACGACGACCTGGTGCTCTACCTGTTCGGCACGCCGGGCCAGCAGCGGTTCTGGTTCATGTGGGACGACCTGGTGCGCGGCGCGATCGGTGCGGTCGTCCTGGCCGACACCCGGCGGCTGAAGGACTGCTTCCCGGCGCTGGACTACTTCGAGAGCTGCGGGCTGCCGTACGTCGTCGCGGTCAACCACTTCGACGGCAGCGACCTGTTCGAACCGGCGGACGTGCGAGAGGCATTGACGATCCCCGCGCACATACCTGTAATGATCATGGATGCGCGGCGCCGGATCTCGGTGATCGAGACCCTGCTGGCCCTCGTCGGCCATGCCCTGGACGAGACCCCCGAGTAGCCACGTCCTGCCCGAGCCGTCCCCGATCCCCGTAGGAGACACCACCCGCATGCGGAAGATACTCGTCGTCGGAGCCGGCCAGGCCGGACTCCAGATCGCCCTCGGACTCCAGTCGAACGGGTACGAGGTCACCCTGATGTCCAACCGGACGGCGGACGAGATCCGCTCCGGCCGGGTCATGTCCACGCAGTGCATGTTCCACACGGCGCTCCAGCACGAGCGCGACCTCCAGCTGAACTTCTGGGAGTCCCAGGCCCCGAAGATCGAAGGGCTCGGCGTATCGGTCGCGGCCCCCGGCTCCTGGAGCGAGGGTCCCGCGGCCCGCGCGATCGACTGGCTCGGGCGCTTCGACGCGTTCGCGCAGTCCGTCGACCAGCGCGTGAAGATGGCCGGCTGGATGGAGACCTTCGCCCAGCGCGGCGGCCAGCTGGTCATCCACGGCGCGGCGGTCGGCGACCTCGACTACTTCTCCCGGACGTACGACCTGGTGCTGGTGTCGGCCGGCAAGGGTGAGCTCGTCCAGATGTTCGAGCGGGACGCGCGGCGCTCCCCGTACAGCGAGCCGCAGCGCGCGCTGGCCGTGTCGTACGTCCACGGCCTCGGCCCGCGTCCGGAGCACCCGGACACCGAGGGTGTGCGCTGCAACCTCGTCCCCGGCGTCGGCGAGCTCTTCGTCATGCCGTGCCTGACGACCTCCGGACGCGCGGACATCCTGTTCTGGGAGGGCATACCCGGCGGTCCGCTCGACGTCTTCGACGGCGTGAAGGACCCGGCCGAACACCTCTCCCTGACCCTGGGACTCATGGAGCGGTACGTGCCCTGGGAGTACGCCCGGGCCACCAAGGTCGAACTCACGGACGCCGGCGGCACGCTCAGCGGGCGGTACGCGCCGACCGTGCGCAACCCGATCGGCCGGCTCCCCGGCGGCGGGCTCGTGCTCGGCGTCGCGGACGTCGTCGTCGCCAACGACCCCATCACCGGCCAGGGTTCCAACTCCGCGTCCAAGTGCGCCGCCGCCTACCTCGCCTCGATCCTGGAGCACGGGGACAAGGAGTTCGACGAGACCTGGATGCACGCCACGTTCGACCGCTACTGGGACACCGCGCAGCACGTCACCAAGTGGACCAACGCCATGCTGGCGCCGCCGCCGGAGCACATCCTGAACCTGATCGGCGCCGCCGGCCAGCTCCAGCCGGTCGCCGACCGGTTCGCCAACGGGTTCAACGACCCGGCTGACTTCGAGAACTACTTCTATGAGCCGGAGAAGACCGCGGCTTATCTCGGTGAGGTGGCCGGGGCTTGACCTGCGGGCGTACGGCGCCCAGGACCGGGTGGGACGCGATCGGGGAGATCTTGATCTTCTCCCCGGTGCGCGGGGCCTGGACCACCTCGCCCTTGCCCACGTACAGGGCCACGTGCGTGGCGTCCGGGAAGTAGATGACCAGGTCGCCGGGGCGCAGCTCGGTCAGCGGGACGTGGTCCAGCCGCGCCCACTGCTCCTGGCTGGTGCGCGGGATGCGCGTCCCGGCATGGGCCCACGCCTTTGACGTCAGTCCCGAGCAGTCGTACGACTTCGGGCCCTCCGCGCCCCACTTGTACGGCTTCCCGAGCTGTCGTTTCGCGTAGCGGATCGCCCGGGCGCCCTCGGAGGACGGCTTCTGGTCGTCCTGGGCGAGGGCGCCCGAGGCGAGGAACGCCTGCTGCGCCTCGGCCGTGTCCTCGTTCTCCAGCTGGGCCAGCGCGGCGAGCTGCGCGGGAGTGAGGGAGGCCAGGAGTTCCTCCACTCTGCGCAGCTTCTTCAGGACGGCATCGCGGTCCTTCTTCTGTCGTTCGGCGAGGACGAGTTGGCTGTCGAGGGCCTCGCGGGCCTTGCGGGCCAGATCGGCGGCCTCGCGTTCGCTGCCGGTCAGTCGGCCGACCGTCTCGGCGCGCTCGCGGGCCAGGCGGCCGATGACATGGCCCTGGTCGAGGGCGTGCTGCGGGTCGGCGGCCAGCAGCAGCCGGACGTACGGGGAGATGTCGGTGGTGTTCTGGTACTGCTGCCTGGCCAGCCGGCCGGCCGCGCCCCTGCTGTCGTGCAGGGACAGGCGGGCGCGGGCCAGGGCGGTGTCCAGGCGGGCCACCTCGGTGCGCTGCCCCCGCAGCTTCTCCGCGGTGGCGTTGTAGGTCTCCGTGGCCTGCTCGGTCTCCCGGTACAGCTGCTGAAGTTCCGTCAGGAGGTCTGCGGTGGAGCGCTCCTGGGGTTCGAGGGGTTCGCGGGGGCTGAGTGGTGCGGGGGCCGTGGGGGCTTTGGGGGGCTGGAGGGTCGGGGGTGCCTGGAGGATTCGTGGAGTCGCCAGTGTGGGTGTCGGGGCGAGGAGGGTGACGGCCGTCGCGGCCGCCGCCGTACACACCAGACGCAGAAGCCTTCCTGACACGTCATCACCTCCGATGCGGGCAGGCTCTCCGCTCCGCATCGTGAGCATCGGACGGTCACTCCGGGTTCGCGCGTCGGATGTGCGCGGTTCGGCGCAGCGAGGTCACTCGTCCGAGTCGTGCGGCTTGCCGGGCGGCGTGGTGTCTGGCTTGGACCATGGCCACTTCAGGCGGCTGCTCTGCCCGCCCTCGGGGTCGTACTCGTACTTCCAGCGGCGGCTGAGGCCGGGGCGGGCGCCCTGCGTGCGCGGTACGCGGCGATAGACGAGGACCGTGGGCGGGCCGCCGTGCGGGTCGGGGACCGGGATGCGGTACGTCTTGGGCGGGTGGCTGGTGATGCCCAGCAGGACGGGGAGTACGCGGCCGTCCATGGGGCCGCCCTCGAAGGGGGTGTCTTCGGTCTTCACTGCACCAGTGTCGGCTATAGGCCGTCGGCGAGCTTCTGCGCCAGGGCGGCCGTCTGGGAGTCCCGGGCCGCCGTCACGGCGAGCGCCGCCGCGAACTGGTCGACCAGCCAGTCGCGCAGGTCCGGCATCGGGGGCTGCTTGCCCTCGTCGAGCCAGATCAGGGAGGCCGCCTCGACCGTGGTGATCCACACCCGCACGGTCATGCGCAGGTGGAGGCCGGGGTCGGCGACGTCGAGGTGGCTGAGGATGTGCTCGGCGGCGGCGCGGCGTACGCCGTCGACGATGGCGGTGGTGCGGGAGGTCTCCACGACGCTGCCGCCCTGGAGCAGGGCGCTGAATCCGGTGTCGTGCTGGTCGACGAAGGCGAGGTAGCGGTCGAGGGCGCGGGCGAGACGGGCGAGGAGGGGGCCGTCGCGGGGTTCGTCGAAGCAGTTCTGGAGCTCTTCGGCGGCGGAGCGGAGGGCGGCCTCGTAGAGCTGTTGCTTGCCGCCGGGGAAGTAGCGGTAGACGAGGGGGCGTGAGACGCCGGCCGCTTCTGCCACGTCGTCCAGGGACACTTCCTCGGGGGTGCGGTGGGCGAAGAGGCCGAGGGCGGAGTCGAGGAGTTGGCTGCGGCGCTCCTCGACGCTGAGGCGACGGTAGGCGGGGGTGGGGGCCGAGGGCGTCATGACCAGCAGCGTAGCTTCCGGCGGGTGGGCCGGGGGTGCCTGCGGCGGCCTGTGGCGGAGAGTGGGGGGTGCGCGTGGCGCGTGGCGGTGCGTTGTGGGTCGGGGCCGCGCCGGGGGGTGTCCGTCCTCGGTCGGGCGGTCGGCCGGCATCGGAAGGGTGCTGTTCGTTGACGCCCGCCGCTGCGGGCGGACACCCCCCGGCGCGTCCCCTTGCCGCCGTACGCGGCTGCCGGGCTTCGTCGCGTCCCCTTCGCCGTGGCGGCTGCCGGGGTTCGTCGCGTCCCCTTCGCCGTGGCGGCTGCCGGGGTTCGGCACGTTCCCTTCGCCGTGGCGGCTGCCGGGACTTCTACGCCAGTAGGCCCGATGACTTCCACAGGCGGCGGCCCACTCCTCGCAGTACGCCTATGTCGTCCAGGAAGTCGGTGAGGCGCTTGGCGCCTGTCTGCATGACCTCTCGGCGGTGGCCGCTGGCCTTCACCTGGGCCAGGGCCTCGCGCTTGTCGAGGCCGATGTTCGTGTAGACCTCGGGGTTGACGAAGGCGACCGAGAAGACGCGGGCGAACTCGCCGGAGGTGACGCGGGTGAACTCCTGGGACCACCTCGGGGCGGTCAGCATCTGGCGGCGGAGTTCCTCGCGGGCGTAGCGGACGTGGCGGGCCTCCTCGACCACGTGGATACGGGTGACGCCGCGGATGAGGGTCTGTACGCGCTCGTCCGGGAAGGTCAGGCGCTGCATCCAGTCGAGGACCTCCTCACCGAGCAGCGTGGCAGTGAAGGAACCCGGGGTGGTCGAGATCGTCTTGAACAGGCGGCCCAGGTGCTGGTGGGCCCGGCTCACGGGGTACCAGGGGGTGCCGCCGTGGGAGATCAGGCGGGCGAACATCTTGGAGTGGCGGCACTCGTCCTCGATCTCGGTGAGTGCGTAGCGGACGTGGGCGCTCGTCGCCGACTTGTCGTAGATGTGGCGGACCAGGAGCTGCATCAGGATGATCTCGAACCAGATGCCCAGCGAGGCCAGCGCGGCTGCCTCGTGCTGGGAGAGGAGGATGCGCTGCTCCTCGCTCATCCGCTTCCACATCGGGGTGTCGTACAGCGAGACGAGCTCCGGGGGCCAGAACCACTTGCCCTCCTCGAAGGGCGCCTCCCAGTCCAACTCCTTGTCGGGGTCGAAGGAGTGCTTGGCGGAGGAGGCAAGGAGGCGTTCTGCCACCTGTTCGCGGTCCTTGAGCAGCCCGAGCGCGTCGCGCAGGCCGTCCAGCGCGTCGGCTTCCGTCAGGGTCGTCATCGGTCCCTCACCTCTGTTACCGGGGGTACGTCGTCCGACTCTTATGAGACTGCCTGTCAGCAAGGGCGTCAATCCCTTGCGCAGGACTTGTTGACCCCGCGTCTACCACGTGTGAGCCTGCCGAACATGCCGACATACGACCTGTACGCGAACGATCCGGGAGAACCTCTCTGGCAGGTGCCGGCCGCCGGCTCGGCCCGTTTCGGCTGGGAGTACGACAACGGGCGCGAGCGGCTCCTGGCCCTGTACCAGAAGGGCAAGGACAAGCAGTGGGACGGGCAGCGCAGGATCGACTGGGACCTGGAGGTCGATCCGTACGACGCGCTCGGCACACCGGAAGAGGCCATGGCGCTCTACGGGACGCCGTACTGGACGAAGATGAACGAGCGCGAGCGGGGCGAGCTGCGGCAGCACTACGCCTCCTGGCAGTTCAGCCAGTTCCTGCACGGTGAGCAGGGCGCGATGATCTGTGCGGCGCGGATCGTGGAGTCGGTGCCCGACATGGACGCCAAGTTCTACTCGGCGACGCAGACGATGGACGAGGCGCGGCACGCCGAGATCTACGGACGTTTCCTGCACGAGAAGATCGGGATGCTCTACCCGATCAACGACAACCTCCAGTCGCTGCTCGGTGACACGCTGCGCGACAGCCGGTGGGACATGCCGTACCTCGGGATGCAGGTGCTGATCGAGGGGCTGGCGCTGGCCGCGTTCGGGATGATCCGCGACACGACGACCAAGCCGCTGCCCAAGCAGATCCTGGCCTATGTGATGCAGGACGAGGCGCGGCACGTGGCCTTCGGGCGGATGGCGCTGCGGGACTACTACAAGCAGCTGACCGATGCCGAACTGCGTGAGCGCGAGGAGTTCGTCATCGAGGGCTGCTATCTGATGCGCGACCGGCTGCGGGGCGTCGAGGTCCTGGAGAACTTCGGCATCCCGAAGGCCGAGGCGGAGCAGATCAGCGAGCGCTCGGAGTTTCTCCAGCTGTTCCGGCGGCTGCTGTTCTCGCGGATCGTCCCGTGCGTGAAGGACATCGGTCTGTGGGGGAAACGACTTCAGCAGGCCTATGTCGACATGGGGGTGTTCGAGATGGGCGACTCCAACCTGGATCTGCTGATGGCTCAGGACGAGGAGATCGCCGAGAAGCTCGACGCCGAGCGGTTCGCGGAGGAGGAGCGGGAGCGGGTGGCGGAGGTCGAGGAGGCGATCGAGGCCGGGGCGGCCGACGGCCGGGGCCGAGGGTTCTAGACCGAGCACCCCAGGTCGTCCGGGACGTCGCCCGGTACCGGCTGTGCCCCCTGCGGCTGGAACGACGTGCGCAGGGTGAAGGCGTACGGGGTCGGGCCGTTGGTGCGGAGGTGGAGGAGGCGGGACTCGGCTTCTGCGACCGTCGGGCGGTGGCCGGCGGGGACCCACCACAGGGCCGTCATCGCCTCCTGGACGCGCTCGAACCACTCGCGGCGGCGGGCCAGCATCTCGCGGTGCCGTCCCTGGTACATGTACGCCGTCAGGGCGTTCGTGTCGCGCCACACCGTCAGGTTGATGATCAGCCACTCGTCGCCGAAGACCGGCACGTCCGTCGCGTCGCCGGAGTCGTCCTTCAGTCGCCAGACGAAGCCGTCCGCGGCCTCGGCGTCGGCGTTCACGGGGTCGAGGTTGTCGACGAAGTCCTTCAACTGCGGTGAATCCAATGGGGCCTTGAGACGGCCGATGTTGACCTGGGCGAGTTCGAAGGCGGGGTCCGGGGTGGTGGATGTCGGCATGGACCGAACGATAGGTCGGCTGGCGGCGGTGGCCCAGGGGGCGTCTCAGTACGTGGGCACATGTCCCTCTTTCACAGCCGCGACGGGGTTCGGGTGAGTACCTGTGTACCGCTGTCTTACGGGCGGGAAACCGTGCCCTGACCGGCCCGCCCGTAGCTTCACGGAGCATGACGGGGAACGTACTGACTGCCCTTCGACCGATCGTCCGCCGCCCTTCCGCGCTGCCCGGCTGGAGCTCCATCCGGGGCCGTATGGCCATAGTGCTGGCCGTTCCGACGTGTCTGCTGCTCGCTCTCACCGGGCTAGGCGTCGCCGACCGGGCCGCCGACTTCTCCGCCGCCCGGGACACCGAGGCGCATGTCGGGGTGCTGCTGAGGGTGCAGGGGCTGGTCCGGGAGGTGCAGCGCGAACGCGGGCTGACCAACGGGCTGTTGGGGGGTGAGAAGGGGTACCGGGACGATGTCGTCGCGCAGCGGGCCCGTACCGACCGGGCACGGGACGCGCTGAGCGCCTCGCTGGAGTCCGAGAGCGGTCCGCTCGTCTCCGCCCTGCGTGCAGCCGACATTCCGCTCGCCGCCCTCGCCGCCACGCGCGAGCACGTCGACGCCGGCATCGCCGAGCGCGCCGCCACCCTGCGCACCTACACCAAGGCCGTCACAAGGCTCGTCGACGCCGAGTCGGCCGGTGTCCCCGACGGCGACCGGCGTATCGCGCAGGGCGTGCAGGCCCTTCAGGCCCTTGCCCGGGCCACGGAGGCCGTCGCGCTCGAACGCGGTTCCCTCAACGGGGTGTTCGCGGCGGGGCGCTTTCGCTCCGGTGAGTACCTCGACTTCACTGAGGTCCGCGCCACCCGGGTGGCCGCGCTGGGGCAGTTCCGGCAACTCGCCCGGGGAGAGCAGGAGTCCGCGCTCGACGACGCCTTCGGCACGGGCGCCGCACGCCGGGTCGCCGGGTACGAGACGCGGGCCGGGCGAGGGGCCGACGGGTCCCCTCTCGACGTGGCCCCCGCCCGGTGGTGGGCCGACATGACGACCCTCGTGGACGATCTGCACGGCGTGCAGCGGGAGGTCGGTGACGACGTCCGTGCGCGGGCCGCCGACGCCGGGTCCGCCGCCACACGGCAGCTCGGCGGGTTCCTCGCCCTCGGGGTGCTGATCCTGGGCGTGGCCGTCGCGCTCGCCGTCTTCTCGGCCCGCTCCATCACCCGCCCGCTCGGCGCCCTCGCCGACGAGGCGGACGCCGTCGCCGGGGCCCGGCTGCCCGAGGCGGTCCGGCGGATCCAGGAGGCCGACCCCGGCAGCCCGCACGACGACGGGGCCGGGCGGACCCGACTCCCCGGCGGCGCACGGGAGATCAGCCGGCTGGCCGCCGCCCTGCGCAACGTGGAGGACACCGCCGTCGGCCTCGCCGCCCAGCAGGCCGTCCTGCGCCGCACCAGCACCGAGTCGCTGGCCAGCCTCGGCCGCCGCAACCAGAGCCTGCTCAACAGACAGCTCGGCCTGATCACCACCCTGGAGAGCCAGGAACTCGACCCGGACGCCCTCGCCGAGCTCTTCGAACTCGACCACCTGGCCACCCGGATGCGCCGCAACGCCGAGTCCCTGCTGGTGCTGGCCGGTGAGGAGTCGCCGGCCCGGTCCTGGAAGGGCACGGTCGCCGTCACGGACGTGGTGCGCTCGGCGGTCGCCGAGGTCGAGCAGTACCGGAGGGTGGCCGCCGTGGACGTCCGGCAGTGCGGCATCCGCGGCCACAGCGTCGCCGAACTGTCCCATCTGATCGCCGAGCTGGTGGAGAACGCGCTGATGTTCAGCCCGCCCCAGCAGCCCGTCGAGGTCCACGGCTGGCCGGACGGCAGCGAGTACTGCCTGGCCGTGGTGGACCGGGGCATCGGGATGACACCGGAGCGCCTGGCCGAGGCCAACGCCGTGCTGGCGGGGAAGGGCGACTCCCTGCACACCGCCCCGACCCGGTTCCTCGGCCACCACGTCGTCGGCGCCCTCGCCGCCCGCCTCGGTGCCCACGTCGAGCTCCGCCCCACCCAGGGCACGGGCGTCACCGCCTACGTCGCCCTGCCGGCCGCCCTGATCCAGGAGCCGACGTCAACCGCGGTCGCCCGAGGGTGACTTCAGCACCGCCTCCATCACCGCGCGGGCGATCGGCGCGGCGTCCCCGCCGCCGCTGATCTCCCCGCGGTCCGCGTCCGCGTCCTCCACCACCACCGCGACCGCCACCTTGGGCTCCAGATCGCGGTCGCCCTTGGCCCAGGAGACGAACCAGGCGTACGGCGTACCGGAGTTGCCGAGGCCGTGCTGGGCCGTGCCGGTCTTGCCGCCGACCGTCGCGCCCGGGATCCAGGCGTTGGTGCCGGTGCCCTCGCGCACGACGTCCACCATCAGTTCCTTCAGGAGCCTCGCGGTCGACGGACGCATCGCCTGCCGGCTCGGGCGGGACCCGGCCGTCGCCACCGTGGAGCCGCCCGCCCGGGTCGTGCGCTCCACCAGATACGGCGAGCGCACCTGGCCGCCGTTGGCCACGGCCGCCGCGACCATCGCCATCTGGAGCGGGGTGGCGCGGGTGTTGTACTGCCCGATCGAGGACAGCGCGAGCTGCGCCCGGTCCACCTCGGAGTCGAAGGTGCTCTCGGCGACCGAGTAGGGGATCTTCAGGTTCGCGTCGTTGAAGCCGAAGGCGTCCGCCGTCCGCGCCATCCCGGCCACGCCCGTCCTGACCCCGAGGCGCGCGAACACCGTGTTGCAGGACCACTCGAACGCCTTGCGCAGCGGAACGTCCTCGCAGCCCTCGGACTCGTTCGTCAGCGAGGTCCGGGTGCCCGGCAGGGTGTACGGGTCGGGGGAGTCGGTCGGCTCGTCCAGGTCCTCGACCACCCCCGCGTCCAGCGCCGCGGCCGCCGTGACCACCTTGAACGTCGAGCCCGGCGGGTACGTCTTGCGCACCGCCCGGTTCAGCATCGGCCGGTCCCCGTCGCGGTTGAGCGACGCCCAGGAACGGGTCACCGAGGCGCCGTTCCCGGACAGGGCGGACGGGTCGTAGGAGGGGGCCGAGACCAGCGCCAGGATGCGACCCGTCGACGGTTCGATCGCCGCCACCGCGCCCTTGCGGCCCGCGAGCCCCTCGTACGCCGCCTCCTGCGCCGCCCGGCGCAGCGTGGTGACGACGTCACCGCCGGGGTTCCGGTCGCCGTTGGCGCCGCTCCACGGGAACGGGGAGAGCAGTGGGTCCGTGCCGGCGAGGACTCCGTCCTGCGCGTGCTCCAGGAACGTCGTGCCGTATTCCTGCGAGGCGAAGCCGGTGACGGGCGCGTACATCGGGCCGTTCGTGTACGTCCGCTCGTAGCGCAGGTGCTCGCCGGTGTCGTGGGAGCCGGTGACCGGTTCGCCGTCGACCAGGATGTCGCCGCGGGGCTGGCCGTAACGGGAGATCGTGGTGCGGCGGTTGGCGATGTTGTCGTCGTAGGACGGGGCCTCGATGACCTGGATGCGGGTGGCGTTGACGAGCAGCGCGACCAGCAGCAGGGCGCAGAAGATCGCGGCGTGCCGGATGTGCCGGGTCATCGGGCGGCCTCCTCGCCCTTGGGCACGCCGAGTCTGCTGCGGGCCTTGTCGCTGACCCGGATCAGCAGCGCCACGATCGCCCAGTTGGTGACGACCGACGAGCCGCCCTGCGCCAGGAACGGCATCGCCATGCCGGTCAGCGGGATCAGGCCGGTCACCCCGCCCGCGATCACGAACACCTGGAGCGCCACGATCGAGGCGAGCCCGACCGCGAGCAGCCGGCCGAAGGGGTCGCGCAGGGCGAGGCCGGCCCGGTAGCCGCGCTCCACCAGCAGGCCGTAGAGGATGAAGATCGCGGACAGTCCCGCGAGGCCGAGTTCCTCCCCGGCCGTCGCCAGGATGAAGTCGGACTTGGCCGCGAAGCCGATCAGGATCGAGTGGCCGAGGCCCAGTCCGGTGCCGAACGTGCCGCCCGCCGCGAAGGCGAACAGCGACTGCGACAGCTGGTTGGGGCCCTCGCCCGCGGCGATCGACGCGAACGGGTGCCGCCAGTCCTCGACCCGGCCGTGCACATGCGGCTCCAACTCGCCGACGGCGATCGCGCCGAGCGCCGCGAGCAGCAGGCCGAGGGCGATCCACCCGGTGCGCCCGGTGGCGACGTACAGCAGGACCACGAACAGGCCGAAGAACAGCAGTGAGGTGCCCAGGTCGCGTTCCAGGACCAGCACGCCCACGCTCAGCAGCCAGATCGCGACGATCGGTCCGAGGACGCGGCCGGTGGGCAGTTGGAGCTTCTCGATGCCGAGGACGCGACGGCCGGTGTACGCCAGGGCGTTGCGGTTGGCGGCCAGGTACGCGGCGAAGAACACCGCGAGCAGCACCTTCGCGAACTCGCCGGGCTGGATGGAGAATCCGGCGATCCGGATCCAGATGCGGGCGCCGTTCACGGAGGGGAAGAAGATCGGCAGGGTGAGCAGGACGAGCGCGGCGACCACACAGACGTAGGAGTAGCGCTGGAGCACCCGGTGGTCGCGCAGCAGTAGGACCACCACGATGAACAGCGCCACTCCCAGCGTGGACCACACGAGTTGGGTGGGCGCAGCCCGGTCGCCCGGTGTCTCCAGGTCGAGCCGGTAGATCAGCACCAGGCCGAGGCCGTTGAGGAGCACCCCGATCGGCAGCAGCAGCGGGTCCGCGGACGGGGCGCGCAGGCGTACGGCCAGATGTGCGACCAGCGCGAGCACACCGAGCCCGGCGCCGTATCCGGCGGCGCCGGGCGGGACGGTGCCGCTACGGGCGAGGCCGACCGCGCAGTAGCCGTACACGGAGAGCAGGACGGCCACCACGATGAGGGCCAGTTCGATGCCACGGCGCCGGGGGAGCGGTGCGGCGGGAGCGGGAGCGTCCGCTGCCACCAGGGTGGTTCCGGCCTTGGTCATGTCCGGAACTTACCCAAATAGTCCGTCTTGTGTGCCTAATGGATCAGCACCAGCGCGGCGTGTGCCGGGTCTCGATGAAACGGGCCGAGCCCCAGGCCCAGGTGCCGTCCGCGAGCAGGTACCAGAAGCGGTTGCCCTGGACGCTCTCGCCCTCGGTCTTGCAGAAGATCCTGACGATGTCCCCCTGGTGGACGACCCGGATCACCTGGCTGCCGCGGTTCGGCGCGGAGCGCAGCAGCAGCGAGCTCGCGGTGACGCGGCCCCGGGTGAACTGCTGGCTCTGGTTGCCGCCTTGGCTCCAGTCCCCGCCGGATCCGCCCCAGTCGCCGCCCCCGTCCCCGCCCTGGCCTTGCTGGCCGCCCCCGTCTCCTCCCTGGCCTTGCTGGCCGCCCCCGTCTCCTCCCTGGCCTTGCTGGCCGCCCCCTTCTTCTCCTTGGCCCCCGCCCCAGTCGCCGCCCTGGGACTCGCCGGTCGAGCCGCCGTTCTGGGAACCCCACTCGTCGTCGGCGACGGCGGGAGTTGCGGCGGCCGCGGCGGCGAGGACGCCGGCGGCTATGGATATCGCGAGTCGGGATCGCAGTGCCATGTGTACCTCCAGGACAAGGGAACGAACCTGACTAATCGCCACATTAGGGGGCTGATCGGGCGTTCGCTCGTCCTAATGGGCCATAGGAGAAGCGCTGCGGAACTGCCGCGGGAAGGGCGGTGCCTATCGCAGGACGAGCGTCGCGACCGCGCCGCCGTCCGTCGCGTTGCCGAACGACAGCCGCGCCCCGAGCACCTCGGCCTGCCCCAACGCGATGGTCAGCCCCAGGCCGTGCCCCTTCGCCCCGCCCTCGGTACGGAACCGCTGCGGGCCGTGCGCGAGGAGGTACTCCGGATAGCCGCCTCCGTGATCCCTGACGGTGACCTGCGGACCGTCCACCGTCAGCGACACCGGCCCGCGCCCGTGCTTGTGCGCGTTGGCGACCAGATTGCCGAGCACCCGCTCCAGCCGGCGCCGGTCCGTCTCCACCACGACGTCCCGCAGGACGACGACCTCGGTCTCGGTGCCGGACGCCCGCACCACCCGCTCGGCCAGCGCCGCGAGCGGCTCGCTGTCCGGCTCGGAGCGCTCGCGCCCGCTGTCCAGCCGCGAGATCTCCAGCAGGTCCTCGGTCAGAGTGCGCAGCGCGGACACCCGGTCCTGCACCAGCTCCGTCGGCCGCCCCGCCGGCAGCAGCTCGGCCGCCGCGTGCAGCCCGGTCAGCGGAGTGCGCAGCTCGTGCGCCACGTCCGCCGTGAACCGCTGCTCGGCGAGCAGCTTGCTCTGCAACGAGGAGGCCATGGAGTCCAGCGCCGCGGCGACCACGGCCACCTCGTCCTGCGGCCGCGTCGAGTCCTCCTTCGTACGGGGGTCGTCCACCCGCGCGTCCAGGTCGCCCGCGCTGATCCGCCGGGCCACCCGGGCGGTGGCGTGCAGCCGCCTGGTCACCCGAGTCACCGCGAACGCGCCCACCAGCGCCGTCACCCCGATCGCCAGCGCCGACGACCACACGATCGCCCGGTCGAGACCGTCGATGGTGCGGGCCTGCTGCGAGTAGTCCACCTCGACCGCGAGGGCCCTCTCGCCGTCGGCCGGACCCGCCGCCCACATCGTGGGCCGGCCGCGGTGATCGGCGACCATGGTGCCGCGCTCCCCGGACACCGCCACCCTCCGCAGGGACTCGGGCAGGTCCGGCGGGTCGAGTTCGACGCCGGGCCCGGTGGGGTCTCCGGCCTCGAACGCCGCCGTCGCGTCCTCCAGCCGGGACAGCGCGAGCTCGCGGGCCTGGCCGACGGTCTGGTTGGTCACCGAGACGTGCACGAGGATGCCGAGCAGCGCGGCCAGCGCACAGCACATCACCGTGATGAAGACGGCGGCCTTCACGGCCAGCGTGCCCGCCCACTGGGGCAGCGCGAGCCTCATGGCGTGCTCGCCGAGGGGGTGAGGGAGGGGGAACCGGACGGCGAAGGGGACGGATGGGCCGTCTTCTTGCGGTGTCCGGTGCGCAGCATCTCGTCGTGCGTGAGCAGCATCGCCTTCTCGTCCGCGTCCCAGGTCCACTGGAGCCGGTACTCGTACCCGGCGACCTCGGACGGCGAACGGATGATCACCGAGCGGCCGGCCAGCTCGACGCTGCTGATGGCGTCGTCCCAGCTCATCACCTGCATGAGCCGGTGCTTCTCGACGGTGTAGACACGCACCGCGGTCGTCTTGCCGGGCATCAGCCGGAAGCCGAGGGTGAGCTCGGGCCGCCCGTCGCCGGTGAGGTCCCGGTAGTAGGGCCGCAGCACCGGGCACTTCCCGTGGCCGGCGCCGCCCCCGCACTGCGCCATCAGCCTGCCGGTCTCGCGGTACTGCGCGTTCTGGCCCTCGTAGTCCCCAGGGCTCTTGTCCATCTCCTTGCGCACGACCGCCACCGGGTTCACATCACGGATGTCGTCGCCGGGGAGCATGACGCCCTTCACGGCCTCCCGGTTCACCTCGCCGATCTCATAGGCGGGGCGGGACGCCGGCGTCAGCCTCGGCCAGAGCTTGTCCGGGCTGACGGCGGTCTCGGTCGGACCGGCGCCCTGGAGCTCCCCGGCGTCACCGCAGGCCGTAGCCGCCGCCAGCAGCAGTGCGACCAGGGCACTGAGCGCGACGATGCGCGTGAGGCGGCTGCGGGGCACGGTTCTCCTGGGGCTCGGGGTGTCGTCGGCCCGTACACCCTATTCGTACGGAAGTCCTTTTTGCGCACCCGGTGGGCGTACGGGCGACGGGCTACTCGGCTAGCTCTTCCAGGAGCCGGGCGGTCGACAGTCCGGCCCGGAGGTAGTCGACGAACAGCTCGTTGTGCAGGGCCCACGGAGAGCGGCGGGAGCGTATCAGCCGGATCGCCTGCTCGGCGGAGTGGCTCCGGCGGACCAGGGCGTGGGCGACGACGAGCCCCGAGCGGTTGTAGCCGTGGTAGCAGCGGACGAGGACCCTGCGGCCCGCGTCGACGGCCTCGCACGCCGCCTCCGCCAGCCGGATCACCCCGGCGAGCTGGGTGCCGTCCAGCGGCCCGTCCGGGATCGGCCACACATGGTGCTCCACGCCGGGATCGGGACCGTGCCCGGGCAGCCTGAGCAGCGTCTGCACGAGATCGAACTCGTCCCTGACGACGGCGAACTCCAGTTGCCCCGAGCGGCCCCGGAACTCGTGCCCGCCCATCCACAGGCCGGGCACGATCTCGCTCCAGGGGCTGTCCGGAGCGGGTACGTCGGGTTGCTTCCTGCGGGTACGCAACGGCGCCTCCCCAACCACACCTCGCGAGGGGTGTGCCCAACTCCTCTCAAAGGTAACCGGGTTCTTGCCCCCGCAGCACCCCGCCTGTTCCCATGGTCGTGGGGTGATGGTGCATGAACGGACTGCGCGTCATACCGACCTGGCGGCACGGCCGGGAACGGCTCTACGTCTGTCTCACCGACGGGCGCAACCTCGCCTGGTACGACCGTGAGGCGGGCCGGATCAACCTGCTCAGCGACGCGAGCAGAGAGGATGTGCTGGAGGCCCTCGGCCCCTTCATCACCGGCTCGGTGACGGTGGGCCCGCCCCCGGTGCCCACCCCCGCCGAGCTGGCCGGGCTGACCCTGCACCCGGACGACGACCTGGCGCCCAACCGTCCCGGCGAGGCCCTGCTGATCGCCCTGGACCGGGACCCGGGACCCTCCCACCGGCTGCGGCCCGACCCGCGGCGCCGGGCGCTGACGGCCGAGCAGACGGTCGGGGAGGCGCTGGACCGGCTGGACGGCGCGGGCTGGCACGCGCTGCACTCCGTGCCGCTGCCCGGCGGTGACCGCATCCATCACCTGCTGATCGGTCCCGGCGGGCTGTTCGCGCTGCACACGCTGTACGCCCGCAGGGCGAGGGTCACCGTCGCGGACCCCATGGTCGCCCTCGGCCGCCGTGAGACCCATCCGCTGCTGCGCCGTGTGCGCTCCGACGCCGACCGGGCGTCCTACGCCCTGACCGCCGAGGTCCGTCCCGTGCTGGTCCTGGTCGCCCCGGCCGCCGTGGCGATCACGGCATCGGTGCGGGAGGTCCGGGTGCTCAGGGACACCGAGGTGGACGGGCTGAGGCGGGCCGGCGGGGTGCTGAAGCCGGCGGACGTGGAGGCGCTGCACGCGATGGCCCGGGACCGGCGGGTCTGGCTGGCCGCCGGCTGAACGGTGCGAGTCGGTTCCGGGTTACCGTCCGCGGGGGCTGCCGCCCCCGGACCCCGCTTCGGCCCTGAACGGGCCTCGTCCTCAAACGCCGGACGGGCTGAGTGGGGCCGGTCCCCGTCCATCAAGGCAGCGTGCCCGCCCGGTCCGCGTCCAGGAGCGGTGCCAGCAGGTCGCCGTAGTCCTGGAGGCGCGGTGCCAGGTCGGGTGCGGAAAAGGTCAGGGCGTCGGGGGAGCGGCAGTCCACCACCTCCTCCCAGGTGACCGGCGTCGACACCGTCGGCTCGCGGCGGGCGCGCAGGGTGTAGGGGGTCGCCGTCGTCTTGCGGGCCGCGTTCTGGCTCCAGTCGACGAAGACCTTCCCGGGCCGCAGGCTCTTGGTCATCCGGTGGATCGCGAGTCGCGGCAGCGCCTTCTCGGCCTCCACGGCGAGGTCCTTGGCGTACTCGGTGGCCCGTTCGGAGGAGGCCGGGCGGATGGTCGCGGCCAGATGGAGGCCCTTCGAGCCCGACGTCTTGGCGTACGCCTCGATGCCGTCGGCGGCCAGCCGCTCCCGCAGCCACAGGGCGACCTCGCAGCACTCCACGACGGTGGCCGGTGAGCCCGGGTCCAGGTCGAAGACCAGACGGTCGGCCTCGCCGGGCGCGTCGATCACCCACTGGGGCGTATGGAACTCGGTGACGAGGTTGGCGGCCCACATCAGGCTCGCGAGGTCCTGCACGAACACCATGCGCGCCGGCCCCTCGACCCGGGGGACCTCGGCGGTGGTGACCCACTCGGGGGTGCCGGGCGGGACGTTCTTGGTGAAGAACACCTGGCCGTCCGGACCGTCCGGATAGCGCAGGAAGGACACCGGCCGGTCCCGCAGATGCGGCAGCAGTACGTCGGCGGTGGTCGCGTAGTAGTGCAGCACCTCGCCCTTGGTGAACCCGGTCGCCGGATACAGCACCTTCTCCAGGTTGCTGAGCGCGAGGCGCCGCCCCTCCACCTCTGTGATCGGCGTCATACGATGAGAATCACATGAAATCGGCCTGAACCGCCTCGAAAGGTTCTGAACGTGCGATCCATATGGAACGGCGCCATCTCCTTCGGCCTGGTCAGCATCCCGATCAAGGTGGTGAACGCGACCGAGAGCCACTCGATCTCCTTCCGCCAGATCCACACCGAGGACGGCGGCCGGATCCGCTATCGCAAGTTCTGCGAACTGGAGGACCGCGAGGTCGGCCAGGCCGAGATCGGCAAGGGGTACGAGGACGCGGACGGCTCGATCATCCCCATCACCGACGAGGACCTGGCCCAGCTGCCCATCCCGACCGCGAAGACGATCGAGATCGTGGCCTTCGTCCCGGGCGACCGCATCGACCCGCTCCAGATGGACGCGGCGTACTACCTCGCCGCGAGCGGCGCCCCGGCAGCCAAGCCGTACACGCTGCTGCGCGAGGCGCTCAAGCGCAGCAACAAGGTCGCCATCGCCAAGTTCGCCCTGCGCGGCCGGGAACGGCTGGGCATGCTCCGGGTCGTCGGCGACGCCATCGCCATGCACGGTCTGCTCTGGCCCGACGAGGTCCGCGCGCCCGAGGGGGTCGCGCCGGACGCCGGTGTCACGGTCCGGGACAAGGAGCTCGACCTCGCGGACGCCCTGATGGACACCCTCGGCGAGGTCGACCTCGACGATCTGCACGACGAGTACCGCGAGGCCGTCGAGGAGGTCATCGCCGCGAAGGCGGCCGGCGAGGCCCTGCCCGCCGCCCCGGAGCCCGCCACCGGCGGCAAGGTCCTCGACCTGATGGCGGCCCTGGAGAGCAGCGTCCGCGCCGCCAAGGAGTCGCGCGGCGAGGAACCCGAGGAGGCCGAGGTCAGACGCCTGCCGCAGCGCAAGTCCGCCCGCGCGGCCCCGAAGCAGACCGCCGGCAAGAAGTCGACGTCCGCCGCCAAGAAGACCGCCGCGAAGAAGACGACGGCCTCGGCCAAGAAGACGACGTCGAAGTCGGACCGGTCCACGAAGAAGACGGCTGCCAAGAGCACGGCCAAGAGCACCGCCAAGAAGACGGCGGCGAAGAAGACGACTGCACGCAAGCGCACGGCGTGACGGCGGCGGCCGGCCTCACGGCGGTTGCCCGGTGAGGCGGCCCGCCTCACAGCAGCCGTGCGGTGATGAACCCGACCAACTCCTCCTGCCTCGGCGTGAGATAGAAGTGATTGCCCTCGAAGACCCGGACGTCCAGCCCCTCGGTCGTGACGTCCGACCAGGCCGAGAGGTCCTCCACCGGGCACGCGGGATCGCTGTCGCCCCCGCAGGCCGTGACGGGAACGTCCAGCCTGTGCAGGTGTGCCGGGCGGTACGCCGCGAGCAGCCCGAAGTCCCCGCGCAGCGCGGGCATGATCACGCTCCGCAGCATGGGGTTCTCGTAGAGCGCGGCGCCCTCGGGGTCCAGCCTGCGGACGTGGTTCAGGATGTCGGTGTCCGTCGGTACCGGCCGGGGCGCCAGCTCCTGCGCGAGACGCGGCCTGGTCCGGCCGGACACGATCAGCCGGGTGAGGGTGCGGCCGGGGATCCCCTCCAGCCGGCGGGCCACCTCGTACGCCACCGACGAGCCCATGCTGTGGCCGAACAGCGCCAGCGGCAGATCGTCCGTCAGCTCCGCCAGCAGCGCCGACGTGATCGCGTCCGCCAGCTCGTCCATCGTCGCAGGACACGGCTCGGACAGCCGGTCCTGGCGGCCGGGGTACTGCACCGACAGCACCTCGATCTCCGGCGGTGTCAGCGCGGCCCAGCTGTGGAAGGTGCCCGCCGCGCCGCCCGCGTGCGGGAAGCACACCAGCCGGACCTTCGCGCCGGGCGTGCTCACGCCCCGCAGCCAGCGGGTGTGGATGTCGGGGGCGGTCACGACTCCGCCTCGAACTCGGCGAGCAGGGCGTCCAGGGCGCCGTCCGCCCCGCCGCCCTCCTTGATCTCCACGATGCGGATCGTCATCTCCTTCAGCGTGATCGGTTCCAGGAACAGCTGGATCGGTACGTCGATGTCCAGCTCGTCGCGGAGCCGTCCGGCCAGATGCACGGCCGTCAGCGAGTCGCCGCCCGCCTCGAAGTATGTCTTCTCCAGACCGGCGGGGCCGTCGAGGTCCAGCGCCTCGATCACCAACCCGGCGACCTCGGCCTCCAGTTCGCTGCCCGGCGCGGGCGCCGCGCTCTCGGCCGGCTCATGCGCGGCCGGGCCGCGCAGCGTCAGCGCGCCATGGCTCTCGCCCGCGAACGGATACGCCGGGAGCCGGACCCGGCGCACCTCGCCGTCGAGCGTCGGCCAGGCCGCCTCCTCGCCCCGCAGCCACGCCTCGCCCGACGGGTCCCGCACCGGATCCGGTCGCCCCTCGGCCAGCGCCATGAGCTTGTCCGACGCCTCCCGCGCGCCGGCGGCGACCACGTAGGCGCGCACGGGCATCCCGACCCGGCCGGTGCGCAGGGTGTGCGCGACGTCGGCCAGGGCGGGGGCGTCCGCCTCGCGCAGACGTGCCGCCAACCGGGATGCCACGAGCGCGAGTTGACGCTCAGTGCGGGCCGACAGCGGCAGGACCGTCGGGCGGGCGCCGACCGCCGCGCGCGGCTCGCGTGCCGGTGCCTCCTGCACCACCACGTGCACGTTCGTGCCGCCGATACCGACCGACGTCACGCCGGCCAGCCGGGGCAGGTCCGGCCTGGCCGGCCACTGACGGGCCTCGGTCACCAGCCGCAGCGGCGAGTCCGCGAGGGCGGCGACCGGGCTCGTGACGTCCACCGTCGGGGCCAGCGTCGCGTGCTCCAGCATCAGGACCGTCTTGATCAGCGCCGCCGCACCGGCCGCCGCGTCCGCGTGCCCGATGTTCGACTTCACCGAGCCGAGCGCTATGCCATCGGGGCCGGCTCCGGCGGTGAACGCCGCCCTCGCCGCCTCCAGTTCGATCCGGTCGCCCAGCTCGGTCCCGGTCCCGTGCGCCTCCACGTACTGCGCAGCCGACGGTTCCAGACCCGCCGCCGCCCACGCCTGAGTGATCGCGGCCGTCTGCTGGTCCACGCCCGGAGCGGTGAAGCCGACCTTGCCGGCCCCGTCGTTGGTGACGGCCGTGCCCCGGATCACCGCGCGCACCGGGTCGCCGTCGGCCAGCGCGTCCTCCAGCCGCCGCAGCACCAGCACGCCCACCCCGCTGCCCGGCACCGTGCCGGCCGCCTTCTCGTCGAAGGGGCGGCAGCGGCCGTCGGGGGAGAAGACGCCGCCCTGGTAGTGGACGTAGCCCTGTCTGCGCACGGTGCCGATGGCGACGCCGCCCGCGAGCGCGGTGTCGCACTCGCCGAGCAGCAGGGCCTGCACGGCGAGATGGACCGCCGTCAGCGACGTCGAGCAGGCCGTCTGGACCGTCATGCTCGGCCCGTCCAGCCCCAGCCGGTAGGAGATCCACGGCGCCAGGAACTCCCGGTCGGTGAGGATACGGACCTGGAGCGCGCCGATCGACCCGGCGAGCGCCGGGTCGGTACCGGCGGCCAGCGCGTGCTCCGTCGGGCTGCCGCCCACGTAGACGCCGGTCCTGGAAGGGGCGTTCAGCGGGGCGTACCCGGCGTCCTCCAACGCCGACCAGGCGGTCTCCAGGAGCACCCGGTGCTGCGGGTCCAGGGCCGCCGCCTCGGTGCGGTTGAAGCCGAAGAGCTCGGCCTCGAAGCGGTCCGCGTCCGCGAGATGCCCCTGCGCCGGGACGTACGCGGGATTGCGCAGCTCGGCCGGGTCCGCCCCGTCGGCGAGCAGTTCCTTCTCCGTGAACGCGGACAGCGAGCAGACGCCGTCGCGCAGGTTGGCCCAGTAGGCGTCGAGGTCGGGGGCGCCGGGGAAGCGTCCGCTCATCCCCACGACGGCCACCGCCGGCTCAAGGTCGTGCTGTGCGGCTTCCTCGGTCGTCATCGCGTCGTGCCCTTCCTGGAACGGAGCTTGTGCAGGGCGGCCCGGCGGTCGCTGCCGCGCCGGGCCGCCTCCTCGTGGGGCGCCCCCTGCTCGGCCGCCCGGTCGAGATGGGCCGCCACGGCGGCGACCGTCGGGTGCCGGAACAGGTCGATCAGGGTGAGGTCGGTGTACTCCGGGTGTTCCTGGAGCGCCGCGAGCACGGCCAGCAGCCGTACCGAATTGCCGCCCAGGTCGAAGAAGTTGTCGTGGACGCCGACCCGGTCCAGGGTCAGCACCTGCTGCCACACCCGGGCCACGCGCCGCTCGGCCGCGCTGTCCGGCGCGGTGTACGACCCGCTCAGCTCGGGGCGCGAGGAGGGCGGTTCGGGCAGCCGGGAGCGGTCGATCTTGCCGGAGCGGTTGAGCGGCAGCTCCGGCAGCCGTACGAAGACCTCCGGGACCATGTAGCCGGGCAGCCGGCCGGCGAGCAGGGTCCGCAGCACCTCGTCCGAGGGGGCCGGGTCCTGCCCGACCACGTACGCCACCAGCCGCTGCTCGGCGCCCTCGCCGCGCACCGCCGCCGCGGCCACCGTGACCTCCGGATGGCCCGCCAGGACGGCCTCGATCTCGCCGAGTTCGATCCGGTAGCCGCGCAGCTTCACCTGCGAGTCGCTCCGGCCCAGGTAGTGCAGGACGCCCCGCGCGTCGATCCGGCACAGGTCCCCGGTGCGGTACATACGAGCGCCGGGCGGACCGTACGGATCGGCGACGAAGCGCTCGGCCGTCATGCCCGGCCGGCCGAAGTAGCCACGGGCGAGGGTGGCGCCGGCGACGTACAGCTCACCGGTCACGCCGACCGGGGCCGGGCGCAGTCGGCCGTCCAGGACGTAGGCGCGGGAGCCGGGCACCGCGTGGCCGATCACCACCGGCTCGCCCGGCCGCAGATCGGCCGTGGTCGAGTACACCGTCGCCTCGCTGGGGCCGTACGCGTTGACGATCCGGCGGCCCTCCTCACCCAGCCGCTCGACCAGCTCGGCCGGGCACGCCTCGCCGCCGACCGCGAGCGTGCGCAGGTCGGGCAGCGCGCCCGGGGCACGGGGCAGCGTCATCGCGGCGGACGGCGGCAGGAACACGTAGGTGATGCGGGAGTCCCGCAGCCGGGCCTGAAGCGCCTCGCCGAGCCGTTCGTCCTCCTGCGCGATGTGCAGCTCGGCGCCCGCGACCCACGGGAAGAACAGGTCGGACACGGCCACGTCGAAGCCGAACGACACGAACTGCAGGACCCGGTCCGTCCCGGTCACCGGGAACACGGGGCGGACGTTCACCGCGAGGTTGAGCAGCGCCCGGTGCTCCACGGCAACGCCCTTGGGGACGCCGGTGGAGCCGGAGGTGTAGAGGACGTAGGCGAGGTCGTCGGGGGCGCATTCCACGGGGGTGAGCGGGGGCGGCGACGATTCCGTCTCCTGGTCCACCCGTAGTTCCGGTACGTCGATTCCTGCCGCGCCCGTGGTCTCCGCCGCCGTCAGCAGCAGTGAGGTGCCCGAGTTGGTGATCATGTAGGCCAGGCGGGCCGGGGGGTGTGCCGGGTCGAGCGGCACGTAGGCGCCGCCGGCGCGCAGGACCGCGAGGGCGGCGATGCCCATGTCGGCGCCGCGGGGGAGGAGGAGACCGACGCGGTCTCCTCGGCGCACGCCGTGTGTCTGGAGGCGGGCGGCGAGGCGGTCGGCCCGTGTGAGGAGTTCGGCGTAGGTCAGGTGCAGGTCGCCGCAGACGAGTGCGGTGGCCTCCGGCCGGGTGGTGGCGCGACGGGCCACCAGGTCGGGTACCAAGTGGGCGGCTGCGGGATCGTTGTGGCTGGTCGCGCAGTTCCCCGCGCCCCTTTGGGGCGCTGTCAGCATGCGCTCCTTTTCGGCCGCCGGGAGTATGTCGATCGTCGACAGCGGGGCGTCCGGGCGGTCCAGCAAACCCTCCAGCAGGGTTTCGAAACAGCGCACCCAGCGTCGTACCGTCTCCGCGTCGAACAGGGCGGTGCGGAAGATCAGGTACGCGGCGAGGTCCTCGCCCCAGCGTTCCACCTGAAGGTGGAAGTCGAACTTCGCGGTGTCCAGGCCGACATGGACCCGGTCGACCTCGGCGCCCGCCAGCCGCAGGCTCAGCTCGGTGTCGTCGTCGTAGCCGAAGACCACCTGCACGACCGGGTCGTGGCTGATCTCGCGGGCCGGGGCCACCTCGTCGACGACCGCCTCGAACGGGGCGTCCTGGTAGGGCTGGGAGTCCAGCAGCGCGGTGCGCAGACGGTCGATCAGGTCGTGGTACGACGGGTCGCCCGACAGGTCGACGCGCAGCGCCAGCGTGTTGGTCAGCATGCCGACCATGTCCTGGAGCTCGGGACGGTCCCGGCCGGAGACGGGGAAGCCGATCACCAGGTCCTCGGAGCCGGAGAGCCGGCTCACGAACGCGGCGTACGCGGCGAACACCGCCATGAACGGGGTGCCGCCGCGCGTCCGTGCCGTCCCGGCGATCCGCTCGCGCACGCGGGCCGGCAGCGTGAACCGTTCGGTGCCGCCCGCGGCCGTGCGTACCGCCGCGCGCGGCCGGTCCAGCGGCAGCGCGACCGTCTCCGGAGCACCCCGCAGCCGCTCGGCCCAGTGCGCCACCGAGCCGGCGTACTCGCCCGCCGCCTGCCGCTCCCGCTGCCAGGCCGCGAAGTCCGGGAACTGCAGGGGGAGTTCGGGCGGGCTGTGGGTCAGGCCCTTGGTCTCGTTCTCGTACCCGGCCGACAGCTCGCGCAGCAGCACACCCAGCGACCAGCCGTCGCAGACCAGGTGGTGGGCGACCAGCAGCACACGGTGGCTGCCGTCGGTCATGGCGTACAGCGTGCAGCGCAGCAGCGGTCCGGCCGACACGTCGAAGGGGCGGGCCGCCTCCACGCGCATCCGCGCCTCCACGTCGGCCACCGGCACGTCGTGCTCCGCGCGCGGCTCGACCCGGCCGGCCGCGGACACGATCTGCAGCGGCACCCCGTCGGGGCCGGTGCGGAAGACCGTGCGCAGCGACTCGTGCCGGGCGACGAGCGCGTCCAGCGCCCGCCCGAAGGCCGCCGCGTCGAACGACCCGCGCACGACGAAGGCCGCCGGCACGTGATAGGTCGCGGCACCCGGGTCCATGTGGTCGAGGACGAGCAGCCGGGCCTGCGCGTCCGAGGTCGGGAACTCGTACTCCTCCGGCTCCCCGAGGGCCTCGTCGTACGCCCCGGCCGTGCCGATGTCGTCAGCGGTCATCTGCCTGTGCTCCGTCCCCCCGTGCGGTCCCCGGCCGGTTCCGCCAGGTCTGCCAGTACGTTCTCCACGACCGCGGCGATCTCGCCGACCGGTCCCGGTGTGAGCACATCGCTGTGCTCGCAGTCGAGTTCGTGCACGTCCACAGCGGCCGCGCACGCCCGCCACGCCGCGCTCTTCTCCCCGGTCGTCGCCTCGGCGGCGCGGGTGGCGGAGAAGAGGGTGACCCGGCCGTCGTACGGCGACGGCCGCCAGGCGCGCGCCATCTCGATGTACCGCTCCATGGCGCCGACCAGCGCGCCGATGCGCGGCCGGTCCAGGTCGGCGAGGAGCGCGCTGTGCGCGTGAACGCGGGCCACCACCTCGGCCCGGTCCAGCGGGCCCGGTCCGGCCGGGACGCCGGGCAGCGCGTTGCGCAGCAGGTTGCCCAGCGCCGCCTGCTCCACGACCGCTCGGTCCAGCGGCACCCGCGCCACCTCGGGCGACTTCGGCATCGCGTCCACGACGGCGACGAGCGCGACCTCCTCGCCCGCCGCGCGCAGCCGCACCGCCAGCTCGTGCGCCAACGGTCCGCCGAAGGACCGCCCGAGCAGCAGATACGGCCCGTGCGGGCGCACCGCCCGGAGAATCGGCACACAGCTCTCCGCCAACTCGCCCAGCGACGCGGGCAGTTGTCCGCCGTGCAGCACCGGCGTCTGGAGCGCGTACACCGGCCGCCCGGGGGCGAGATGCGGCAGCAGGGCCGCGTAGGCCCAACCGAGGCCGAGCCCCGGGTGCAGACAGAACAGCGGGGGCAGGTCGCCCTCGCGGCGCAGCGTCAGCAGCGGGGCGTACGCGTCCTCCTCAGTACGGCCCGCGGTCAGACGGGCGGCGAGCGCGGACGGCGTCGGCGCCTCGAACAGCGTGGCGGGTGACACCCGGGTCCCCAGCTCCGTGTGGATGTTCGCGGTCAGCCGCAGGGCGAGCAGCGAGTGGCCGCCGTGCCCGAAGAAGTCGCCGTCGGGACCGATCGCGTCGACGCCGAGAGCCTGCGCGAACAGCGCGCACAGCCGCTGCTCAGGCCCCGGCCGGGCGATCCGCCCGTGCCCCGACCGAGCACGCTCCGGCTCGGGTTCGGGCAGCGCGGCCCGGTCGACCTTGCCGTGCCCGGTCAGCGGGACGGAGTCCAGGCGCGCCCACGCCGACGGCATCAGATGCGCGGGCAGCGTGCGCGCCGCGTGCTCGCGTACGAGGTCCAGGTCACCGCCCACGACATAGGCGACGAGCCGTTTGCCGCCGCCGGGTCCCGGGCGCGCGGCGACCACGGCCCGCTCCACACCGGGGCAGGCGGCCAGCGCGGCCTCCACTTCGCCGGGCTCGATCCGGAAGCCGCGCACCTTGACCTGGTCGTCGCCCCGGCCCACGAACTCCAGCTCACCGCCGGGGAGGCGGCGCACCAGGTCGCCCGTGCGGTACATGCGGGTGCCGGGCGGCCCGTACGGGTCGGCGACGAAGCGCTCGGCGGTCTGGCCCGAACGGTTCAGATAGCCGTGGGCGAGCCCGCTGCCCGCGACGTACAACTCGCCCACCGCGCCGGCCGGTACCGGGCGCAGCAGACGGTCGAGGACGTGGGTGCGGGAGTTGTCGAGCGGCCGTCCGATGGGCACGGTGGCGCCGATCGCCCCCGTCACCGGGTGGGCCGTGGCGAACACGGTCGTCTCGGTGGGCCCGTAGCCGTTGATCACCCGCGTGCCGGGGCACCGCTCGCGCACCCGCCGGACCGCCTCGGGGTCGAGCACGTCCCCGCCCGCCCACACCTCGCGCACACCGCCGAGCACCTCGGGCGCGATCTCGGCGACGGTGCGCAGCAGTTCGGCGGTCAGCCACAGCCCGGTGACCCGCCCCTCGGGCAGCAGCCTCTTCAGCAGATCGGGAGTGACGGGTCCGGGCGGCGCGAGCACGACCGTGCCGCCGTTGAGCAGCGGAACCCAGGTCTCGTAGGTCGCGGCGTCGAAGGTGTGCGGGCTGTGCAGCAGCACCCGCTCGTGCGCGCCGCCCGCGAAACGGCCGTCGGACGCCAGCTCCACGACGGCTCGATGCGGGGTGACGATCCCCTTGGGCTCACCCGTCGACCCGGACGTGTACATCACGTACGCGGCGGACTCGGGGTGCACGGAGGGGGGCAGGGGAACGGTCGACTCCGGGCGGCCCGAGGTCGCCAACACCTGTGTCCCCGCCGGAAGTTGTACGTCCCCGTCCGCCACCGCCACCCTCGCGCCGGCCGCCCCCACCAGCGCCGCCAGCCGTCCGGCCGGAGCCCCCGGATCCAGCGGCAGACAGCACCCGCCCGCCTTCAGCACCGCCAGTTGTGCCACGACCATCGCCACGGAACGGGGCAGCGGCAGCGCGACCGTGTCGCCGGGCCGAACTCCCGCCTCCCGCAGCCGCCCGGCCAGGGCGTCGGACGCCGTGTCGAGACGGCCGTACGTCAGCACCTCGCCGTCGGACTCGACGGCGGGCGCGTCGGGTGTGCGGGCCACCTGCTCGGCGAAGCGGCCGGGGATGCTCAAGGCGCCGGACGGCGCACGAGTCGGGCCCTCGGCCTGCGCGAGCAGTTGCCGCCGCTCCTCCCGCGGCAGGACGTCGAGCCGGTCGGCGGGCGTGTCGTGCGCGGACGTCAGCGCCTCGAAGGCACGCACCAGGCGCGCGCCGACCGTGGCGGCCGGGACGCCCCCGCGGCAGCCGACCCGCAGCAGCATCCGTTCGGCGGCGACCACGGCGATCGTCACCGGGTAGTGGGTCGCGTCCCGTGTCCCGATCAGCTCCACCGCCGGGGCGGGGCCTTCGGCGCGCGGGAAGTTCTCGAAGGCCAGGACGGTGTCGAAGAGTTCGCCCGCCCCGGCCGCCCGCTGCACCTGCGACAGCCGTACGTGGTGATACGGCGCCAGCCGCAGCTGCTCGCTCTGCACCCGGGCCAGCAGTTCGTCGACGCCTTCGCCCGCACGCAGTGCGATCCGCACCGGCAGCGTGTTGATGAACAGCCCCACCATCCGCTCGACGCCCGGCAGATCGTGCGGCCGGCCCGAGACGACCGCGCCGAAGACCAGGTCCTCGGCGCCGGTCGTGCGGGCCAGCACCAGCGCCCACGCCGTCTGCGCCACGGTGTTGACGGTGACGCCGGCGTCGGCCGCGCGCCGGGTGACCGCCGCCGTCAGCTCGGGGGTGAGCTCGACGTCGACCGTGTCCTCCGGGGCGTCGGGGTCGTGCTGAGCCGACGGCACGGGCCGGGTCAGCCCTCCCAGCGCCGCCTGCCAGGCCGCCTCGGCACGGTCGTGGTCCTGGCCCTTCAGCCAGACCAGGTACTGCTTGAAGGGCACGGCGGGCGGAAGTTCGCCGTCCTGTGCCGTCAGCGCTTCCAGATCCCGGGCGAGCAACGGCAGCGACCAGCCGTCCAGCAGGATGTGGTGGAGGGTCAGCAGCAGCTCGGCGCCCTCGTCGTGCCGGACCAGGGTGGCCCGCAGCAGTGGCGGGCGGGCCAGGTCGAAGCGTACGCGGCGGTCCTCGGCCATGAGCCGGGCCAGCTCCGCCGCCACCTCGTCACGGGTCTGCCCGGTGCCGTCGATCTCCGTCCACGGCAATCTCACCGCCCGCGGAACCACCTGCACCGGCCGCTCCACGTGCTCGTGCCGGAAACACGCCCGCAGGTTCGGGTGCCGCTCCAGCAGTCCCGCGACCCCGGCCCGCAGGGCCTCGCCGGTGACGCCGGGCGCGATCCGGAACCGGGCCTGCACCAGATACGGGTCCGGCCGCTCCGGATCGCGCAGGGCGTGGAAGAGCAGGCCCTCCTGGGCGGGGGAGAGCGGCAGCACGTCCGCGATACGGCCGCCCATCAGTCGTCCCCTTCTTCGTCGAGGTCCTCGAACCCCAAGTCGTCCTCCAGCAGGGCGAGCTGATCCGAGGACAGGTCGACCAGTGGGAAGTCGGAGCTGGTGTGACCGCCCGAACCGTCCCGGCGGGCGTGCTCGACCAGCACCTCGATCGCCTCGCACCACAGCCGCGCGAGCGCGAGCACCTCGTCCTCGCCGAGCACCCCGCGCGCGTACGAGAACGCCGCGCTCAGACAAGGCCGCCCGGCTCCCCGCTCCAGGACGACCGCGTCGATCTCCACGGCGTGCCCGAGCGGCAGCGCCTCAGCGGCCATGCCGAGCAGCTCGCCGTCGGCCGTGTCGCCGCCGGAGAACCGGCCCAGGTAGTTGAAACGCAGGTCGGGGACCGGCAGCAGGGCCAGCTTCGGGGCCGTGTCCGCGTTGAGATGGCGCAGCAGACCCCAGCTCAGGCCGCCCGACGGCACGGACCGCAGCCGCTCCTTGACCTGCTTGAGCGCCGCACCGGCCGCGTCCCGCGCGGGCTGCCAGAAGTCCGCGCCGAGCGCCGCGCCCGCGTCCAGACGGACCGGGTACTGGGTGGTGAACCAGCCGACGGTACGGGAGACGTCGGCCGGCCGGGAGAGCCCCTCGCGGCCGTGGCCCTCCAGAGCGACCAGCAGACCGGTGCCGTTGCCCCGGTGCCGTACCGCCGCCGCGGCCAGCGCGGTCAGCAGGACCGCGTCCGGGCCGCAGTGGAAGACCTCCGTCACCTCGGACAGCGCCGCCCCGGTGACCTCCGGCGTCAGTTCGACGGTGAGCACGGCACGGCTCGCCCCGGCACCCCGGCCGCCCGCGATCCGCGCGTCCGGGCCGCCCAGCATCCCCTCCCACCGGACCGACTCCACGTCGGCCGTCCCGGGCCGCACCGCCTCCTCGGCCAGCAGCCGGGCCCAGCGCGCGAAGGACGTGCCCGGCGGCTCCGGCAGCCGCTCCCCGGCCAGCGCGGCGGCCAGTTCGGGGCCGAGCAGCCGCCAGGACACCCCGTCGACCGCGAGATGGTGCACCGTCAGCAGCAGCGGACCCGGCCGCTCGGCGTCCCCGTCGAACCAGGTCGCCCGCACCATCTCGCCCCGCTCCGGGTCGAGGCGTACCGCGGCCGCAAGTTCGTCGGCCAGCTCCCGGACATCGGCGCCGGCGGGCACCTCGACGCGCGCCACGGTCACCTCGGGGTGGGCCTCGCCGATCTCCAGCTCCCCGTCCACCAGCCGCATCCGCAGCACCCCGTGCCGCTCGACCAGCGCACGCACGGCCGCCTCGACCCGCTCCGGGCCCGCGCCCGCCGGCACCGGGAACAGCATCGACTGCGTGAACGCCGACGCGTCCCCGCCCTGTTCGCGCCACCAGCGCATGACCGGCGTCAGCGGGAAACGTCCCGTGCCGGCGTCCTCGCCGAGTCCCTCGGTCTCCCGCGCGGTCAGCGCGAGCGAGGCCGGCGTCCGGGCTGTGAACACATCACGCGGCGTGATGCCGAGCCCCGCCCCGGCCGCCCGCCCGGCCAGCTGGATCGCCATGATGCTGTCGCCGCCCAGCCGGAAGAAGTCGTCGTCGGCGCCGGCCCGTTGGACGCCGAGCACCTCCTCGAACAGGGCGCACAGGGCCACCTCGCGCACGCCCTCGGGTGCCCGCCCGGCGCCGTCCGGCCGGCTCCCCGGCGCGGGCAGCGCCGCCCGGTCCAGCTTGCCGTTGGGGGCCAGCGGCAGCGCGTCCAGCACCACCACGTCGCCGGGCACCATCGCGGCGGGCAACCGCCCGGCGGCGTACGCCAGCAGCGCGTCCGGCACCGGCCCGTGACCGTCACGACCGACGACGTACGCGACCAGCCGCGGCCTGCCCGGCCGGTCCTCCCGCACGACGGCCACCGCCCGCTCGACCGACGGATGCCCGGTGAGGACGGCCGCGATCTCGCCCGGCTCGATCCGCTGCCCCCGGATCTTCACCTGGTCGTCGGAGCGGCCCAGGTACTCCAGCTGCCCGTCGTCCCGGCGGCGGGCCAGGTCCCCGGTGCGGTACATGCGCGTGCCGGGCGCCCCGTACGGGTCGGCCACGAACCGCTCGGCACTCGCCGCCGCCCGGCCCAGATACCCGTACGCCACACCCGGCCCCGCCAGATACAGCTCACCGCACACCCCCGGCGGCACCGGCCGCAGCCGCTCGTCGAGGACGTACGCGCGCGTGCCCGGCAGCGGGGCGCCGATCGGCGGGGGCGTCCCGTCGCCGGTGAGCGGCCCGGAGACCGTCGCGGCGACGGTGAACTCGGTGGGACCGTACGCGTTGTGGAACCGCCGTCCACCGACGGCCCAGCGGGCCACCAGCTCCGGCGGACACGCCTCCGCACCCACGGCCAGCGACCGCAGGTCCGGGTACTCCCCGGCGGGGAGGGTCGCCAGCACCGACGGCGGCAGCATCGTGGCGCCGATCCGCAGCCCGGTCAGCACCTCCGCCAGCCCCTGCCCGACGAGCGGCCCGTCCGGCGCCACGACCAGCGTCCCGCCGGACCCGAACGCCATGCACATCTCGGCCACGGAGATGTCGAACGCGGGCGACCCGAGTTGCAGAACTCTGGTCTCCGGCGCCAGCGCCATGGCGTCCACGAGCCCATGAGCGAGGGCGGCAAGACCGGTGTGCGGAACGAGAACGCCCTTGGGACGCCCGGTGGACCCGGAGGTGTGTATGACATACGCCGGCGTCGACCCCCTCAAGGGGCGCGGGGAACTGCGCGACAAGCCACGACGGCGCGGCACCCGCTCGACTTCACCGCGTGGCAATTCCAGCGATCCGCTCAACACCAAGGTCGGCACATCGGTATCGATCGGCACCCCCCGCTCACCCACAACCACCAGCACCGGCTTCGCGTCCTCCAGCGCTACCCGGATCCGCTCGCCCGGATAGTCCGGATCCACCGGCAGATAGGCGGCGCCGGCCCGCTGCACCGCCAGCAACGCAGGCACCATCGCCGGGGTGCGCCCCAGCGCGAGAGCCACGACCGCACCGGCCCCCGCCCCGTGCTCGGCGAACGCCTCGGCCAACCGGTCGACCCGGTCCACGAGTTCGGCGTAGGTCAGCGCCAGCGCCCCGGCCTCCAGCGCAGGCGCGTCCGGGGTGCGGGCAGCCTGCCGTGCCACCAGGTCGGGCAGCGACACCGGCTCGGGTGCGTCAGGGCCGACGCCGAGCTCCAGCAGCCGCGTCCGGCCCGCCTCGGACAGCAGACCGACCTCGGCGAGCGGCACCTCGGGGTCGGCGGTGAAGCGGCGCAACAGCTCCAGATAGGCGTCCGTCCAGTGCCGTACGACGTCCGCGTCGAACAGTGCCGTGCGGATCTCGAAGCTGCCGTCCATCGTGCCGTCGTCGGCGTCCCGGACGATGCCCACGAGGTCGTGCTCACCACCGGTGTGGATCCGCTCGGGCTCGCTGAACTCCCTGAGCGCGGCCACGCTCCGCTGCTGCGTGAGGTGCATGAACACCCACTGGAACAGCGGCGAGCGCCCGACGCTGCGGTCGGGCGCGACCGCCGACACGATCCGGCCCACCGGTACGTCCGCGTTGGCCATCAGCTCGGGGAAGTCGGCCGCGAACCGGGCCAGCACATCGGCGAAGGAGTCCCCGGGCCGGATCCGCCAGCGGGTCGGGATCGCGTTCATGACGTACCCGATGACCCGCTCCAGGCCCTTCGCGGCCCGGTTGGCGGTCGGGGTGCCGAGCACCATGTCGTCGGCGCCGGTGAGGCGGTGCGCCAGGACGGCGAAGGCCGCCATCAGGACGACGTACACGGACGCGCCGCGCTCGCGGGCCAGCGCCCGTACGGCCCGGGCGGTCGGGGCGTCCACGCGGAACGGGATCTGGGCGATCTCCCCGGACGAGCCCGCACCGGCACCGGGCACGGTCAGCGGCCCCGGCGGCTCGGAGAGGTAGCGGCGCCAGAACGCCAGCCGCGCCTCGAAGACGCCGGACGCCTCCAACTCGCCCTGCCAGGAGGCGAAGTCGGCGTACTGGACGCGGGGCCGGGCCGGCATCGGCGCGCCGTCGGAGCGCAGCGCGCGGTGGGCCTCGGCGAACTCGGCCTGGAGCACGTCGAAGGACCACCAGTCGGCGATGACGTGATGCAGGCTCAGCATCAGCGTGGCCCGCCGGTCGTCGACCGTGACCAGACGGGCCCGCATCAGTGGTTCGCCCGCCAGGTCGAAGGGCCGGCGCCGGAAGGTCTCGAAGGCCTCGGCGATGGCGACGCCGGTGCCCCGCAGGTCCTGCCGCTCCAGCCGGAACCGCTCCTCGGGCGGGAAGGTGACGCTCAGCGCGCCCGGCTCACCGTCGATGCGGGCCCGCAGGACGTCGTGGTTGCGGCGCACCAGCGTCAGCGCCGTCTCCAGCAGGTCCGGGTCCGTCGGGGCGTCGAAGTGGTAGGCGCAGCACAGGTTGAGCGCCGGAGTGCCGGGATACAGCGACTCGTACACCCACAGGTCCTCCTGCGCCGGGCTGAGCCGCACCGGACCTTCCCCGTCGCGCGCCGGCACGACCGCCGGGATCAGCCCGAGCTGCCCGGACTCCACCAGCCGCCGCATCAGCCGGATCCGCTGCCCACCGCTGAGCGCGCCGAACCGCTCGGCCATCGACGCACCGGCCGCCGCCGCCCCCGTAGTCCCCGTCACGCCACGTCCTCCCGGACCATCGCGAAATCCCCTGTCACGCCACGCTCTCCCGGAAGGCCGTGAAGCCCCTTGTCGTCACGCCACGGCCTCCGGGTAGGCCGTGCATCCCCTTGCAGTCACGCCACGTCCTCCCGGAAGACCGTGAAATGCCGTGTCACGCCACGTCCTCCCGCAAGTCCGCGAAATGCCGTGTCACGCCACGTCCTCCCGCAGCTCCGCCAGCCGGTGCAGCCCGGCCAGCACCTCGTCGCGGCCGAGGCCGAAGTCCACGAAGCAGGCGACCTCGTCGCAGCCCAGTTCGCGCAGGTCGGCGAGCATCTTCCGGCAGGTCGCGGCGGAGCCGAGCAGACTGCCCCAGGTCAGATAGCGGTGGAAGGCGAACTCGGCGAGCAGCGCGGTCTGTTCCTCGGTGAGCTCCGCCGTCGCCCTGTCGGCCGTGCGGTTCGCGGTGGTCTGCCGCACGTAGGAGCGCAGGTACCGCTTCAGCGGCTCGGCGGCCAGCCCCCGTGCCTCCTCGTCGTCCGCGCCGACGAACGTGTGCGCCATCAGCGTCACCCGGCCGTGCGCGTCGGTGCCGCCCTGGTCGGGGGCGGCGGCGCAGGCGGCCCGGTAACGGGCGATCCGCTCGGCGAGTTCCTCCCGGCTCTGTCCGACGGTCGCCCCGAGCACCCCGGCCCGCAGACCTCCGGCCGCCTCCCAGGTCGCGGGGTTGCCGGAGCTCGTCAGCCACAGCGGCAGGGTGTCCTGCACGGGCCGGGGCTGCGGCCGGACGGTGACGGTGGCGCCGGTGCCGTCGGTGAACTCGGCCTCCTCGCCCGCCCACAGCCGCCGCAGCAGCGGGATGTCCCGCAGGGTCCGCTCCCGGCGGTCTTCGTAGTTGCCGGGCGCGAGCACGAAGTCGGCGGAGTGCCAGCCCGTCGCGGCCGACAGCCCGATCCGGCCGTGCGAGAGGTTGTCGACGACCGCCCAGTCCTCCGCGACCCGCAGCGGATGGTGCAGCGGCAGGATCACGCTGCCCGCCCGGATGTTGATCCGCTCGGTCGCCACCGCGAGGGCCGCGCTGAGCACCGGCGGGCTCGGAAACACCTGGCCCACCTGCTGGAAGTGCCGCTCGGGCGTCCAGATCGCGTGGAAGCCGAGCCGGTCCGCGGTACGGGCGACGGTGAGGATGTCGTCGTAGGCCTCGCTGTGCCGGGGCGCGGCCGCCGGGTCCGCGGGGCTGTCGGCGCCGAAGAACATCACGCTCAGGTCCATGGCACCTCGTTCTGGCTGGTTTCGGTACGGCCGGCGCGGCCGGGCTGCCGGGGAACGCGCGGCCGGCGCGGGATCGGCGCCGGTGCGGCGGGGGCTTCGGCCGGCGCCCGCTCCAGCTCGGCGGCGAGCGCTGCGACCGTGGGCGAGGTGAACAGCTGGGCGGCGGTCACCGTGCGCCCGGCGCCGGTCAGGCGGGCCGCGACCCGCACCGCGCGCAGGGAGTTGCCGCCCAGCCGGAAGAAGTCGTCGTGCGGGCCGACGCGTTCGACGCCGAGGACGTCGGACCACACGGCGGCGATCTCCCGGTGCAGCGCCGAGTCCGCCGGGCCGTCGTCGGCGGGGGCGGGGGCGAGCACCGCGTCCCGCGCCGGGTCCGCCCGCCGGGACGGCTCGGGCAGCGCAAGCCGGGACAGCGGCAGGTCCGGCCCGTCGGCCGCCGCGCGCAGCGCCTCGACGACCGCGTCCGCCAGCCCGTCCACGAACTCCGGCTCCAGACACGAGGTCCGGTACTCGAAGACCAGCGTCATGCCGTCCGGCGCGCCCGACGGTGAGTGGTCGTCCGTCACGTCCACCAGCAGCTCGAACCGGGCGGTGCCGGTGCGCAGCGGCTCCACGCCGGTCGTGGCGCCGGGCAGGTCGACCTCGGCGCGGGCGTTGTTCTGCAACGCCAGCACCACCTCGGTGAACGGCTGCCGCCCCGGCGGACGTACCGGACCCAGCGCGTCCACCACCTCCTCGAACGGCACGTCCTGGTGGGCGAACGCGTCCAGCGCCGTCTCCCGGATCCGCGCGAGCAGCTGCCGGGCGGTCGGGTCGCCGGAGGCGTCGGTGCGCAGCACCAGCATGTTGACGAAGAACCCGACGACGTCGTCCACCGTGCCGTCGTGCCCGCGCCCGGCGATCGGCGACCCGACCGCGAGATCCTCGCCCGCGCCGGTCCGCACCAGCGCGGTGGCCAGGGCGGCGTGCAACGCCATGAACAGCGTGGCGCCCTGCTCCCGCGCCGCATCGACGATCCGCGCGTGCGTCGGCGCGTCCAGCCGCCGTACGACGGTGTCGGCGGCCCGGCCCGGCACGGCGGGCCGTCCGGGACGGCGGGGGAGCAGCGGACCGCCGGGCGCCAGACCGGTCAGGGCCTTGCGCCAGAAGGCGAGTTGTTCCGACGCGACCGACCCGGGATCGTCGGGTGCGCCGAGCCGGTCCCGCTGGCGGCGGGCGAAGTCGGCGTACGGCACGGGCGGCGCGGTCGCCTCCGGCACTGCTCCGGCGGCGCGGGCGGCGTAGGCCCGCGACAGGTCCCGGAACAGCGGCGGCAGGGACCAGCCGTCACCCGCGATGTGGTGCAGCACCAGCAGCAGCGCATACTCACCCGGCCGGTCGGAGACACCGAACAGCACGGCGTGCAGGGGCAGTTCGGCGGCGAGGTCGAAGCGGTGCCGGGCGGCCTCGGCGACGGCCCCCGCCAACTCTCCGGAACCGACCTGGACCTCCCGCAGCCGCGGCCGTGCCTCGGCCCCGTCCAGCACCCGCTGCCTCGGCTCGCCGTCGCTCTCCTCGAACACCGTCCGCAGTACCGCCTGCCGCGCCGCCACGTCCCCGAGCGCCGCCCGCAGCGCCTCCGCGTCGACCGCACCGCGCAGCCGCACCAGCACCGGCAGGGTGTACGCGGTGCCCGCGTCGACCCGGTCCAGGAACCACAGGCGCCGCTGGGCGTAGGAGAGGGTCAGCGTGTCACCGGCCGGGACCGGGGCGGGCGCGTCGGCCGGGTCGCTCTTCCCTGCCGTCTCCTCTACGTGCGGCAGTAACGCCGCCGGCGTCCGGCACTCGAACAGCGTCCGTACGCCGACCCGCGCGCCCAGCGTCAGCCGGATCCGGCCCAGCAGCCGGGCCACCATCAGCGAGTTGCCGCCGAGCTCGAAGAAGTCGTCCTCGGGGCCCACGGACGCCACCCCCAGCACCTCGGAGAACAGCCCGCACAGCGCCTCCTCCACCGGCCCCGACGGACGCCGTCCGGCCGCCGAGTCGAGGGAGCCGGTGACCGGGCCGGGCTCCGGCAGGGCGGCGCGGTCCAGCTTGCCGTTGGGGGTGAGCGGCAGGGCATCCAGCAGGACGAAGGCGGCCGGGACCAGATAGTCGGCCAGCAGTCGAGCCGCGTGCGCGCGTAACTCCCCTTCCGAGGGCCGCCGCAGGTCCCCGTCACGGGGGACGACGTACGCGACCAGCCGCTTCTCGCCCGTGCTGTCGGGCCGGGCGATCACGGCGGCCCGGACCACGCCCGGGTGACCCGCCAGAACCGTCTCCACCTCGCCCGGCTCCACCCGGAACCCGCGGATCTTCACCTGGGAGTCGGCCCGCCCGAGATACTCCAGCACCCCGTCCGCCCGGCGCCGCACCAGATCCCCGGTGCGGTACATCCGCTCGCCCGAGGGCCCGTACGGGTCGGCCACGAACCGCTCGGCCGTCAGCTCCGGCCGGCCGCAGTAGCCGAGGGCGACACCCGCCCCGGCGGCGTACAGCTCACCCACCCCGCCGTCCGCGACGGGCCGCAGCCGCTCGTCCAGCACCCTGAGCCGCTTGCCCGCGAGCGGGCGCCCGATCGGCACCGGCCGGCCCACTCGCACCTCCTCGGCGGTGACCGGATGGACGGTCAGGAAGACCATGCCCTCGACCGGGCCGTAGCCGTTGCTCAGCCGCAGCCCGGGGTGGCGCCGAAGCGCGCGGGCCGCGTGCGCGGGCGACAACGGCTCGCCGCCGACGATCAGTTCGCGTACGCCGTCCAGGGCCCGCGGATACTCGTCGACGACCACGTGGAACAGCGAGGCCGACAGGTACAGCGAGGTCACGGCGTGCCGGTCGACCAGCTCGGCGATCACCACCGGGTCCGGCCGCTGTCCTGGGTGCAGTACGCACAGGCCGCCGTTCAGCAGCGGCCCCCACAGCTCGAGCGCGAACGCGTCCCAGGACACCGGGGAGCACTGCAACCACACCGCGCCGGACCCGAAGGACGCGAAGTCCTGCCCGGTCAGCGTCCCGGTGATCGCGGAATGGGGGGCGACGATGCCCTTCGAACGTCCGGTGGAGCCGGAGGTGAACATCACGCAGGCGGGGTCGTGCGGCCGTGCGGCCACGGCGCCGGGTTCGATCGGCTGAGACTGCTCCGCGTCCTCCACCGCCACCGACAGGGCCGCGGTCACCGGCTGCCGGTCCCCGCGGCGGCACACCACCACACCGACCCCCGCGTCGGCCACCATCCCGCGCAGCCGCTCCGCCGGAAGGTCCGGGTCGAGCATCACATGGCCGGCACCGGCCTTGAGCGTGCCGAGCAGTGCCACCACCATCTCGGCGGACCGCTCCAGGTACACGCCCACCAGGGCTCCCGGCCGGACACCGTGCCGCCGCAGCAGCCCGGCCAACCGGTCGGCACGTGCGTCGAGTTCGCCGTAGCTCAGCCGCTGCCCGCCGTGCACCAGCGCGGTCGCCGCCGGTGTCCGTCGAGCCTGCTGAGCGAAGAGTTCATGCACACCGTGCAACGCCCCCGTCGATCCCATCTCAGGCGTCTGCGCCCGCGGGGGCGGGACATATGTCCGTCCAGTTGGCCTCGACGTGGGCGAGGCACTCGGCACGGCTGCTCGCGGTCAGCGCCACGTCCCACCCGCCCGGCACGGCGATCCCCTCGGGCCACAGCGAGTACTGGCCCTCGGCGTTGCTGAGGACGAGATAGGTCCCGTTCTCGTCCTCGAACGGATTGGTGGTCATGGTCAGCCCTCCACGAGTGCTTTGTTCTCGGGGTTGTCGGGTTTGTCGGTGCTCTGCGGGGCCTCGGGATCGCCGGGCCGCGCGGAGCCGTCGCCGTCGGTGGGTTCCGCGGAGTCGTCGGCGACATCCGGCAGCAGCGAGTCGATCTCACGAACCGTGCGCCGGGACATGCTGAGCACCGCGACGGTGACGCCGCACAGCCCGGCGATGAGCAGCATCGCGGCCATGCCGCTGCCGGGCCCGTCCCCGAGGAGCGGCCCGAGCACCACGAAGATGCCGGCGCCGTCCGCGGCCTGCGGCTCGAAGACATGGTCGGCCAGCGGACCGGAGACCGCGGTGGCCAGCGGGACGGAGAGCTGCGACAGGAACACCACCGCGCCGAAGACCCGGCCGTGCCACTCCTGCGGAACCTTCGTCTGCACGATCGCCTGCATCGTGCCGTTGATCATCGGCATCAGCGCCGCGCCCACCAGGATGGCCGCGCACCAGCCGACCACCTCGCCGGCCAGCGCCATCGCCACCTGGGCGGACAGACACATGCCGATGATCCCGAGCAGCATGCCCCGGGCCCGGTTCCGCGGCCCGCTCCAGGCCGCCATCAGCAGCCCGCCCGCGACCCCGCCGACCCCGATCGCGGTGTTGACGCTCGCCAGCGCCGAGGTCTCCCCGCCGGAGCGCGCCAGCACCATCGGCTGTACGGCGGCGAAGCCGAAGACCATGACCAGGTTGACGAAGCAGAAGGCCAGCATCAGATCGCGCAGGCTCGGGAAGCGGAACAGGAAACGCATCCCCTCGACGGCCTCGGCGACCAGCTTCTTGCGCGGACCGCCGGCCGCCTTCGCCGTCGGCCCGTTGTCCCCCTTCATCCGTACGACCCGGATCGCGGCCAGCGCGAGAGCGAAGCTCACCAGGTCGGCGACGAGGATGAAACCGATCCCGGAGAACGCCACCAGCAGCCCGCCGAGTGCCGGGCCGCCGACGTCTGCGGTGCTCTTGGCGCTCGCCAACAGGCTGTTCGCACGCTGGAGTTGGCGCTTGTCCACCAGCAGCGGCACGGCCGCGCCGAGCGCCGGGAACTGGAACGCGGCGGCACCGCCGAGCAGCATGACCGCCCCGTAGACCTCCCAGGTGTGCAGGCCGCCGGTGAAGTGCAGGACGGCGAGCAGCGCCACGACCAGCAGCCCGCCACCGTCGGCGAGTTGGAGTGCCGTACGCCGGTTGACGCGGTCGACGAAGGCTCCGGCGAGCGGACTCAGCAGTACCTGGGGGAGCAGAGCGCACAGCGAAAGGGTGGTCAGCGCGGTCGCGCGGCCGGTGGCCGACCAGGTCTCGAAGACGAAGGCGAACCGCAGGACGGAATTGCCGACCAGGGACACCGCCTGCCCGCTCCAGACGAGCATGAAGGGCCCCATGCCGGTGAACCGGCCGGTCTTCCCCCCGTCGTGCGCGGTGTCGTCCTGCGAGCGCGCCGCATCGGCCACGTGCGTACCCCCGTCGAATGTGGCTTCCGGTCAAGAACCCTAGTTCGAAGAAGCGGGCCGCACAGCCCTGATCATGAAAGGCGACCGAGAAGCCCTCACGGACGGCTCGCCACGGCCGAGAGGGACACGGCTGAAAGGCCCGTACCGGGACAAGGCACGGCCACCTCGTAGGCACCTACGAACGTTTGACGACACAACGACATTCAGGATGTCCCGGACGAGAGGTGTCGTTCCCGGACACCTCCGCCGCTTTCCAGCAGCGAATTCCGTGCCCCGTCCCTCCGTCAAGGGGGCCATTCTCCCGGTCGTTGACCGATGGACTGGCCCCACCAACTGCGGTCTCCCTAGGATGTGTTGTCGGCGAGGTGATCTCCTCGGCCGTCCTGCCCCTGGGGGAAGCCATGGAGCCTGGAAAGCTGTCCACGTCGATCGATGCCACGGTCCCCACGGCCGCGCGCATGTACGACCACTACCTCGGAGGCAAGGACAACTACGCCTCGGACCGGGCCGCCTGCGAGGAGCTGGACAAGGTCGTCCCCAGCACCCGGGCCCTCGCCCTGAACAACCGCCGCTTCCTCCAGCGGGTCGTCGGCACCCTGGCCGGCGACTTCGGCATCCGGCAGTTCCTCGACCACGGCTCCGGCCTGCCCACCCAGAACAACGTCCACCAGGTCGCGCAGGCCGTCGACCCCGCCTCGCGCGTGGTGTACGTCGACAACGACCCGATGGTCCTGGTCCACGGCCGCGCCCTGCTGGACCAGAACAACAACACCGCCGTCATCCACGCCGACATGCGCGAGACGGACCAGATCTTCTCCCACCCGGACACCGAGCGCCTGATCGACTTCTCGCAGCCGGTGGCGGTGCTGTTCAACTCGGTGTTCCACTGCATCCCGGACAGCGACACCGACGGCCCGCTCGCCGTGGCCCGCAGGGTGCGCGAGCGTCTCGCGCCCGGCAGCTTCATGGTGATGTGCCAGCTGGTCAGCGAGGACCCCGAGGTCCGCAAGTTCGTCACCGACTTCATGGACCAGGCGACGCAGGGGCACTGGGGCCGGGTACGTCAGCAGCAGGACGTCGCGGAGTACTTCGACGGCCTGGAGATCCTGGAGCCCGGCCTGGTGGAGGTCTCCACCTGGCGCCCGGACACCGAGGTGGCACCGCGGCAACTCACCCAGGAGTGGATCGAGTTCGGCGGCGTGGGCCGGCTGGTGTAGGGGCCGGAAGCCGGGGGGAGCGGGCCGGCTGGTGCAGGGACCGGAGGCCAGGGGAGCGGCGTCATCACCGCCGCTCCCACAGCCGCTGTTGCTTATGCGTACCGCTTCATCGTCTCGCGCAGCCGCTCCAGCGACTCCCGCGGGTTGAGGGCCTCGTCGCCCAGGCGGTCCAGGGCGAGGCGGTACTCCTCGGTCTCGTCGCGGTCCTCCAGGAAGGCCGCGCTCTTGATGTGCTCCAGATAGACGATGTCGGGCAGATCGACGCCGCCGAACCGGAGATAGGTGATCGGCATGGCGGGCGCCGAGGCGTTCGTGACGTCCAGCGGCACGATCTGCACGGTCACATGCGGCCGCTGAGCCATCTCCACGAGGTGCTCCAGCTGAGCGTGCATCACCTCACGGCTGCCCAGGACCCGCAGCAGCACCGACTCGTCGACGACCGCCCACAGCTGGGGCGCGTCCGGGCGGTGCAGCAGCTGCCGCCGGCGCATCCGCAGCTCGACCCGCCGCTGCACCTCACGGGGCGGCGCGGTCGGCAGCCCACGCTCGACGACCGCCCGGGTGTAGTCGTCGGTCTGCAACAGGCCCGGCACGTACTGGAGTTCAAAGGTACGGATGGAAGTCGCGGCCTCCTGGAGTCCGACCAGCCGGTCGAACCACTCCGGCATCAGCCGCTTGTCATAGCGCTGCCACCAGCCCGGCTCACCGGCGCGCCGCAGCAGCTGAAGCAGTACCGACGCCTCGTACTCCTCGGTGCCGTAGTGCTCCAGCAGGGCCCGCACGTCCGCCTCGGTCGGAGGCCGACGGCCCTTGCCCGCCTCGATGCGCGACAGCTTGGCCGGACTGAATCCCACGGCCCGCGCGACCTGGTCCTGGGACAGGCCGAGGTCCTCGCGAAGGCCGCCCAACTGGACGCCGACCAGCATCTTCAGCAAGGTCGGGGCGGGCTCGGTCCGGTCCAGATAGGGTTCGAGACGGGAGATGCGAGGTGACTCGGGCGACATCCTGACTCCCCGTAGACCGGCAGACGACAGACCGCATTATCGCATCCCGTCGCCTCGCGGCGCCGGTACCGCGAGAAGTGGAAGGCTCAACTTCCGTTTGCGGGCGGCGTTTCGCCCTCCACCGGTCACGCGTTCAGGGGGCAGATGCCCGTGTCGCGCGGGCCGTCTCATGTGGGCCTGCCTGGGTCTGCTTGGGTCTGCTTGGGTCTGCTTGGGTCTGCCTGGGTTTGCCGCACGCAGGCCCGCCCCGTGTCGGCCGGTCCGTCTCAAGCCAGGTGGTCGAACTCACCATCCTTCGCGCCGGCCAGGAAGGCCGCGATCTCGGCAGGGGTGTAGACGAGGGCCGGTCCGTCGGGGTGGCGGGAGTTGCGCATCGCGACGCTGCCGTCGCCCAGGGCGGCAACCTCGACGCAGTTGCCCTCGGCATTGCTGTGCCGGCTCTTGATCCAGCGGACGCCCAACGAGTCTGCCCGTACGCCGTTCGGTGCTGTTGGCACTGCACTCTCCTTGCTCACGTTCCGTCACGTGCGTGCCCGAAGCCACAGCGGACCCGGACCGCACCACGAGCTCCACGCCGACATCTCACGCGAAATTTCCCGTGAAATTGCACGGAGACGCCGTTGGCGTGGATAATAGCCCGTGGCGTCAAGTGCAGCGCGGACGCCCCGTCCTGACCGTGTATCAGGGGAGACGTTGTGTCGTTACCTGCGTACGAAGGGCTCCGACTGCCCCGTGGCGCTGCGTCACATGAGGCGTTGAGGACAGCGCCACCGGCACACAGCGGCCCCCCGGGCCCACGCCGGCTGGCCACACCGGAGTCCGAGCACACAGCACCCCGCTCCGCAGTCCTACGCCTGGTCGGCGCCGAACGGGGCTGCGCCGAGGCCCGCGACTTCGTCCGTCGCACTCTGAGCAGCTGGGAGCTCGACCACTGCGGCCCCGACGCCCTGACGGTGGTCACCGAGCTGCTCGCCAACGCCGTACTGCACGCCGCCCCGCACTCCGCGGCCCGCCCCTCGGCCGACCCCGGCATCTGGCTCCGGCTCAGCGTCCGCCGCCCGGCCCACCTGGTCTGCGCGGTCACCGACCCGAGCGACCGCCCGCCGGTGTACCCGCACACATCCGACCCCTTCGACGAGCACGGTCGCGGACTGCGCATCATCGACAGCCTGTCCGAACACTGGGGCTGGACCCGGCGGCATCCCCTGGGCAAGACGGTCTGGGCGATGCTCCCGACCGCCGGCGGCTCCTGATCCGTCACGAGTCCTGCACCGCATCCGCAAATGTGCGCGCGCATGTGAAGAATTGACCGAGTGCCCGAACAGAACGCCAGCCCACCATATTTGGGATGTCCCCGACAGTGGTGTAACACGGTCGCATTCGTCTGACGCAGAACTAGGCAGAAAGAAGTCACCGCACAAAGCCCGAATCCCGGCGCAGTGCGGTGCCCAGTCGGCCAATCAACGCGTCAGATCGGAATTCCTTTGAACACCGACCCGGTATCCGGATACCAGACGTACGACCAGCACCCGCCCCAGGACCGCACGGCCCGCAACCGGGCCACCGCCCGCAGAGCAGCCCTCACCATCTGCACGATCGCCGACGTCGCGGCCGGTCTGCTCGGCCTGTGGATCGTCCTGTACCTCCTCGACGCGAACCAGGGCAACGCCTTCGTGGAGTTCGTCCACGGCGCGGCGGACCTGCTCTCCGGATGGGCACGCGACATTTTCACGATGGACACAGAGGGCCTACGAGTCATCCTCAATTACGGCCTTCCCGCCGTCCTCTATCTGGCCCTCGGCCACGGAATTGCCGCTCGCCTGAACAGGGCCTGACGGCAATACCCACCGGAAGGACAGCACAGTGACACGCACCCCCGCCGAAAACGATCACCTGCCAATCTATGAAGACCTGGTGCGCGAACGCGGAGACGTCGTAACGGAAGCCCAAATAGCAGCCGCACACACCCAACACCAGGCAGCGGCACTCCTGCCGGAGGACGACGCGGGGCAGTGGGGTCGGGAGCGGGGGTATGGGGGCGGGGGCCGATAGCGCTCGACGCGGCCGGGGGATGCGAGCGGCCGAGCAACCACCAGGGGCGCGCCCCGCACCCACCCGATGCGAGCGCGCCCCTGCAGTCACGCACGTCACTCCCCGATGGGGCAATGTCAGGCCTAGTCCGTATATACCCGGATCAGTTCGGCGATCACGGCATGCGTCAACGGATCGGAATGCCGCACCCGCATCCTGATACGGGTGCCGGTCCGCAGGCGGCCCTCGAAGCTACCCACCGGCACAGTTGTCATGGCGCTCCACGGCTCCAAACGGACCCGCCAGCTGTCGGATTCCCGCCGCATGACGACACCATCGACCTCGGAACCCGGCCGCAGGGTTCGCAGGGCCACCTGGCCGGGGTCCTCAACCACTTGCTTCAACGACAGGCTCAGTTCCCCAGTGACTTCATGAACTCCGACTACCACGAGCTCGCAACGGTCGCCGGTGACGAGCGGGAAGTCCCGGGCGTCACCGCCGCCGAAGAACCACTTCCCCTCCCAGGAGAGCTCGGTGTTCAGGACCAGTCCGCGCAGTCCTGTCTGCGATGTCCCAGTGTCTTCTCGCTCATCGCCGAGAGCGAATCGAATGCCGTGGTACGCCTTCTCCAAAACGGTCCCCCACAGCCGGTCCCCTACCGCGAGACCCTCGGGAAGCCGGCCTCCTGGGACATCGCTCCGCTCGGCGGGTCGGACCGAGACCCGCAAACCGCGATTTCCCCTTTTGATGGCGGTGACGACGATGTCGAGTTCCGTATTCTCCTCGATCGCGTAGCTCCGTGAGCTGCGGTACTTGGGCTCCCAGCCGACGCTTGCAGGGAGGTCTTGTGATCCCATCATGCCGAATACGCGTTCGTACTGTGGGACGGAGAGTCCGGCCGCCTCGGTCAGGTCGAACAGGAATCCCTGTACGGTCTTGGCGGTAATCGCGGCCCGGACGAGCTGTCCCTGCCGCAGGTTGCCCCTGCTGACGACTCCCCTCACCCGAGACACCGAGACACGCTGCTTCTCGCGGTCGACCCGAGTGACGCGGACCCGCTGGAGGCCCTCGGGAACACGCATTCCCGGATCCTCTGTCAGCCAGGGCATCTGGGCGGCGCTGAGCGGCATGTAGGCCGTGACGGCAGGCTCCTCACTCAGTCGCACCAGGTATCCGTGCGGCCCCACGTCGAGACGCACGGGTCTGGCCGTCAGCTCGCGCCGTCGTGCGAGGGCGTCCTCAAGGCGGTCGAACACTTGCTGCTGGTCCCTGACCTCAGGCGCGTTGTCGCCTGGGGCCATCGCGCTCAGTTGCACGGCGCGTCCGTCGAGCCCAACGATGGTCACGGTTCCTGTCCCTGTGGCCACCGACTTGATCGCGCGATCAATTCCGGAGACCACCTGGCCTTCACGATCGCCCGCCCATTGCACGCGCACGCTCACCGGCTGAGTGGCGGGTACGCGGATACCGATGGGGCGCTGGGCGGAGACCGGCCCAAGGGTGAGCCGGGCGCCGTCGCGCGAAATGCCTACCACTGTCTGTGGGACGAAGTGCATGACGTCGAGGAACAGGCCGTCGTCCAGTGCCCCCTCAGGCCAGCCGAGCTGGGGGTGGGGCAGGTCCTGGACGCGGCAGAGTTGAGCCAGCAGCCACACCGAAGGGGCGCTCAGGAGGTCCGCGGGAAGACGCGTCATAGCTCCGGACGCCCATTCGAGCATCCGCAGACGCCGCTCTTGGGTCACTCCCTTGACCACGGTGGCCAGTTCCCGGTCGCAAGCGTCCAGGTAGTCATGCTCTGTGACATACCTCCACACCACGCGTTCCTCGATGCGCAGCAACGGGGACAGCAACTCCAGGCCATCGTGCATCTTCGGTCGCAGTTGGGCGACGTCGAGGTCGACCCCGTCCTCCATGACGGCCTCGCGCAGTGCTTTGCGCAGGGCGGTACGGACCGTGCCGTGCAGCACGAATCCGTCGGCGGCCACACTCTCAACCAGGTGGGATTCACACAGTCGTGCTTCGGCAGCGAGGCCGCCGAGGGGCACGGCCGCGCGGCGGACGTCGCGCAGTAGCACGAAGGGGACAAAGGGCGCGGCGCTGACGAGCGCGGCCAGGCACCTGACCTCGGGATCGGTCCGCATTGCCTCTGGTAGGCGCCGGGCCAGTGCCTCGGCCAGGGAAGGTGTCACTGCTCGACCACTACCCAGTGCTCCGGACGACGCAGGATCGTCCGATCGGGCAAAGTCCCGAACCAGACGGCGCGGGCATGATGGCCATGTCTGTTCAAGGCGGCGATGAGGTGCTCGAACTCATTAACGCGTCCGGTCGGGTCAGGGCCGTAAAGCCCCGAAACGAGCACGACCGCAGTGGCACGGCGAGGGATGCGGTAATCCTCCCACTCCCACACGGGGCCGGTCCCGCACCCCTGAGCGAGGCTGTGGCGGAAGGAGATTCGGTCGAGACCAGAGTTGCCGGAAGTCAGCATGACGTCGAGCAGAGCCTGGAGGTCGAAGCCGAGGGGCCCGGTGAACAGCCCGATGTCATGAACGATCTGGATCGGCAGGGCCACTCTGCTCCTCGACAGGAGCGGCAGCGCGCGGACCGGCTTCCGCTCGGCCAGCAGCTTGACGACCGCCTGCACGTCGATGCGCTGGCCGGGCACCTTGCGCAGCAGAAGGTCGCGTATCCGCCGCCCGTCCCAGGCGGCGGCGTACTCTGCGACGCGGGTTTGGAGCAGTGATGCGTGTTCGCCGGCGCTCCGCGGCCGCTCGATGCGATCCACCTTGACGTCGCGCTGTGTCTGGAGGATCTCCACGCTGGGCAGGACATACGGAACGAGGCCGCCGTTCCGTACTCCTCCTGTTTCGGAATCGACCGCCTGCTCGCCGCCTCCCCAATCCCAGCCGATCCCCTCCTCGGCAAGGTCATCGGCGAACGGATCCTCCCAGTGGTGATCCAGCGGCACCAGTAAGGACTCGGCTGGGTCATCGACGGGATCCGATTCCTGCCCAATGGGACCTGAATCCACGCGCAGTTCGGCCTCTTGGTTGCCGGAGTACTCGTGGAGCACACTTTGATCGAGGCGATAGCCCACGATTTTCAGAGCGGCGTCCAGATCGACCAGGTGTTCGCGGGCCGCGAGTACGCGAGTTGCATCGGCGTAACCCATCTCAGGCCTCCGCCCGATGCTGGTCACCATGACGCGAACAAGTTCCTGCGAAGGCTGGGCTTTTCTACAACGAGTCTTTCAATGAGCTGCCACTGCTGCAGGTCCGCGTCGGCTCCGAGCGTCAGCATGACGCTAACAAGGTCGAGAAATTCTGCGGTGCTCGCGTGCTCCTTGGCGCTCTTGGTGAACCGATGCGCCAGCAGCTGCACGCGTTCAAGCAGACTCGCGTCGGCTGCGATGGCGGGGAAGTGCAGCTTCGCGATCTCTTCGAGCCGCTCCGCGTTCGGCCCCTCAACTGCCAGGACCACACAGCGACGGACGAACGCGTCGGGGAGATCTCGCTCACCGTTGGTGGTGATGATTACCAGGGGGCTCTCCGGAGCCCGGTCGGCACCGTTCTCGACGGGCTCGTTGATGTCGGTCACATGGAACTGGCGACTGCCCAGCGGAACCAGCAGACCGTTGCAAAAGGAGCTCTCCGCCTTGTCGATCTCGTCGATCAGCAGGACAGCTCCGGCTCCCTGGGGCTCGTAGTCCTTGAGGTAAACGGGCATACGGCATGGCCGGCCCGTCGTCGCGTTCTTGTCGCCCCCTCTCCTGGCAGCCGAGACGGGATCCAGCGCCCACCAGAGGGGGCCCGGGGCGACGTAGTCGTTGAGCGGCGGAACCTGCCCGTCACCCGTGGCGAGCTGGGCGTCCCGCAGCCGGGCGATCACGTCCACGTTCCATAGGAGATCTTGGGGCGAGGACTCGTCTGTGACTACGAACTCGAGGTAAGCGAAGTCAAGCGTGCGTGCGACGAAACTGGCGAGGCTCGACTTGCCGCAACCCGGTGGGCCGGCCAGTAGAAGCGGCCGACCCGTGATCAGGGCTACCTGCACCGCAGTGATGATCTCGGGCGTGGGTGAGTAAACGGAACCGTCGCGCTGGTCGCCCTTGCGAGGGTGAGGACGCTGGGGGACGTCCGCCATGTTCGTGACGGCGCTCAGTAGTGCAGCGAGCTCGGGTGACACCTCATTCTTCACTGTCTACCTCGATCTTCTTGCCGCCTGAGAGCTCTGACATATCACCGACGAACTTCCTTGCTGCCCGCTCGTCCTCGCGGGGGAACGGATCGAACGCCGGAGTGATCGACGATGTCATCCACGCCGCTGACCCGGCATGGTTCAACACGATCATGACGATTCCCGGAAATCTGTTCTGCAACTCTCGAGTGACTGCCACAGTAGTCGCGGGGTTGACGGTGTCGGAGCGGAGCACTGCGTACAACTGACCGGGACGCCGACGCAGCGCGGCCGTGACCTCCTCCGGCGGCGTCTCGACAGGGAAGTTCAACTCCCTGCGCAGAGTGGCGTCGGACTGGCCGACCAGGTCCTGGATGGTGCTCTCGCCGTGCACGTCGATCAGCCGCACGACGCGCGCCTTGCGGTTGCCCGCTGAAGCTCGGCGCGCAAGGAGTTCTCCAAGCCAGAGAAAGCGGGTGGCCAGACTCACCGCCCGCCCTGTGCCCGGCACTTCGACCGAAGCCGACCGGACCGTACGCGCCGCCCGCAGGTGTGCCCATAGCGGGAGCGCGTGCTCGACGATGCGGTCCCGGAGTTCGGCAGGAAGCTGGTACGCGACATCCTCGATCACGTCGTAGACCACGTGACGGTCAGCGGACCAGAGGGCAGCGGCGATCTCCCATCCCGGCTCCGACGACCGTTCCCACGCCACCAGGTCCAGGTCGAGTGTCTCAGCTGCGCGTCGGAGGGCCTTGCGCGACGCATGTTCGAGGCACAGAGCCACATCGTCGATCCATCTGTTCTCGGGAGAGTAGATGTCCAGCTGCCACGCGGCGGACTCCGCCACAAGGTGCTGCGCAATCCGCTCGGCGGTTTCCCGTGCAGCCCGTTTGTTCCGCTTCTTCGAAGCATGAAGGGCCAGTTGGACGTCGATCCCCGTCTCCCGGCCGAGCGCGCTGTCCCGAACTTGCTCGGCATCTACCTGCAGAAGGACGGGCACCACATGCAGGTCGTGCTCGACGTGGCGAAAGGTCAATATATTTACCTCACGGCGCATGTATCCCGCATCTAAGGCGTCTGCGTCGATCAGAACCACCGCAGCCTGGCAGCCGTTGAGCGCACGGTAGATCGTGGGGTCGATGGAATCGCCGGGACGGAGGTCTCGGCGATCCCACCAAACAGAGAAGCCGGCGCTGTGCAGCAACTCCTCTAAGTTTTCGAGGATCTCTGTCAGGTAGTCCTTGCGAATCCCCTGCGCTTTGAATCCTGCAGGCCCCAGTTCCTCCGCCGTGCGCCGCCGCGAAGTGTGGCTCAGGAAGACCATGCCGCGACCCCCGAGCCGCGAAGCCCGCTCAGCCATCCGCTGGGCTGGCAGACCCTGTCGCAGGCTGGAAGCCGTCACCAGCGGTCTACCGGTCCGCAGCCTGAGACGCCCCCCCATGCACACCATCTCGTCCGCATACGTGCGCCCCCCGTACTCTCACGTCGTCCCGTTATCGAGGCGTACCCCCACCTCTTCGTGAGAGCTATAGCGTAGTCATCTGATGCCCTTTCACAAGCGATTCGCCCAGACCCTTCACCCTGAACTGGCCGCCTCCGAATCGGCCGGCTCTGTGCCGGGATCGATGCCGTGCTGACCGATCTGTGCGCCCACCGGAGACGGCACCTCGTCGCACGACGTGATGTGGCACATGAGCCAGCCGTAGGTCCGTTCCACGGCCCAGCGTTTCGGGATGGGGGTGAATCCCTTGGTTCCGGGGACGCGTTGGACGATTTCGAGGTCGATGCCGAGGGTGGCGGCGTGCTCGGCGAAGTGCTTGCGTTAGCCGCCGTCGACCCAGGCCTTGCGCAGGGTGGGATGGTCGGTGGCTGCCTGCTCGAGCAGGGCGCGACCAGCGGTGGAGTCCTGGACGCCGGCGGTGACCAGTACCGCGAGCAGCAGGCCGAGGGTGTCGGTGATGATGCTGCGCTTGCGGCCCACGATCTTCTTGCCCGCGTCGACGCGCTGCGTCCTGGCAGGGACGGAGGTGGAGCTCTTGACGCCCTGGGCGTCGATCATGCAGGCCGAAGGGTGGCGGTGCTTGCCTTCCTGCTGGCGCACCAACTCCCGTAACAGGCCGTTGAGCTGGGCGAAGATGCCGTCGGTCTGCCATTTGGCGATGTAGCCGTAGACCGTCTGGTGGAATCTCCCCGAACACGGCTGGGGCTCGGCGCTCCTTTACCGGACACGTCCGTCGGTGGGAAAGCAGTGGACCGACTCGGGGGAGACCCATGACGACCGCGGGCTGAAGAACCGACCGAGCGAGGACGTCAGGCGAGTACCCATCACGCCGCACCTCGTCACCGTGCTCCGCGAGCACCTGGCCACCTTCGGCACGGCGGACGACGGGCGGCTGTTCTTCAGCGAGAAGGGCGCGGTCGTCCCGTCCTCGACCTACTACCGCGTGTGGCAGGAGGCCCGACTCCTCGCGCTTCCGCCGGCCGCCGCGGTAACGCCCCTCGCGAGTCGGCCATACGACCTTCGGCACTCGGCGCTGTCGACGTGGCTCAACGCGGGTGTCGACCCGACTGAGGTGGCCGAGCGCGCCGGCAACAGCGTTGAGGTCCTGCTGACCCGCTACGCGAAGTGCCTCGACGGAAGACAGGACGTCGCCAACCGCCGGATCGAAGACCTGCTTCGCGAGTACGAGTAGGCACGTCTGCCCGCTTCCAAGGCCCCTGGCATCGCGTCCAGGGGCCTTGTCGTTTCTCCGGCGCTCAGCTCGTCGGATAACCGATCTCAGCAATGTCCTCGGCGAGGTGTGCCAGGGAGATTTTCGGGTTCAAGGCGCGCAACCACCTCTTCGGTCAGTGGACGTGAAGAGAAGACGTGACGTACGGCCTCCAGGTAGACCTCAACCTCGTAGTAGTCCTCAGCCCATCGCTGAAATGCTTCCGGTGAGCGATCTACCAGGAGTTGAAAGAGATGCCCGGAGCCGTCTGGATCGTCGGTCGCCTCATCAGGAAAGTCGACCGCCCCTGTCTTCCAAGCGTCGTCCGCCAGCTCTCGCCACATACAAGCAGTGACGATGGGCATTCCGTCCTCGTCCGAGAACGCCGGCTCCTCGACGTACGGACGGAAGACGTCGGGAACCTGGTCGAGGACTCCAGGCCATGGCTCGTCTTCCATGTACGGGCTCATGGGCGATTCGTGGTCGAACCCCCGGACGTAGGCACCGGCGGGTGAGAAGACGATCGAGTACTCGTCGCCCGATCCGCTGCGCATCGAGGCCATCGACTCCGTCTCGGACCAATGGTCGTCGAAGCAGTGGTAGCGGTTCTCCCACTCGGGGCTCAGGACTGCCTCCAGGACGGCCATGGAGCGGCTGTGCTCACGGAGGACTGCTATCTCGGGCAGTTGCGGAGCAACGTCATGAACGGTCACTCGCACATCCAAGCGCAGGCATCTGACAGGCCAGGCGCCTGCCTGACGGGGCATTGTCACCAAAGCTGAAGGCTGCAGACGGCGCGGCTCTCCTGGCGCAACCCTTCAAGATCCCGTCCACGCCTCGTCCACAGCACCCGACATACGGTCGCTTCGGGCGGCATACGCCTGCACATACGCGAAGACCCCGTCCTCAGCTAATGCGCTGATGGCGGGGTCTTTGGGCACCTCATACAGGGTGCCCCCGGCAGGATTCGAACCTGCGCACACGGCTCCGGAGGGCGCGCCTATACGGAACCAGCAATGCTGTCTGACCTGCGCGTTCTCGCTGGTGTGGATCGGGTGGCGCGGACCTCTATCGCATACCGTGCGCACGACGGCTCCGAACCGTTCTGCCGGGTTCAGGCATCGGCCGGCCGCCGAGTCTCTGTCCGCAGTACGAACGCCGTCATGTTCGAATGGTCCGCCGCTTGCCCCGTCCCCGCAGCACCGTGCGCCCCTCGTGCCCCCTTGAGAGAAGGCCGCGATTGAGATCAGCTTTCCCTTGTATGTAGTGACAGGGGAGTTGTGCTCGGCCGCGCCCGACCCAACTAGAGGGGGAGCAATGGCGATCAAGTTGGTGTCCGTTTCGCCTAGACAGGACGAGCTGACCGACAAGGCCATAGCCCTGGGGGATCGCTACACCAAGACGCTGGGGCTTCTGAAGCCTCCTGCCTACCGCAAGGCAGCTGAGGACGGTGGCCTCCTGGTCGCCGTCGAGGCGGACGAAGTGATCGGCTACGCGCTGTTTGGACTGCCTAAGCGGAGTGCGCACATACGACTCGCCCACCTGTGCGTGGCTGAGGAACAGCGCGGTCGGGGAATCGCACGCCGACTGGTTGAGGGCATCAAGGAGCGGTATCCGCAACGCCTCGGGATCAAGGCCAAGTGCCGACGGGACTACAACCTCAGCGGGATGTGGAGGCACCTGGGCTTCGTCCCGCACGGCGAGGTCCGAGGGCGAGGCCGTGACGGCGAGATCCTGGACGGCTGGTGGTTAGACCTTGGCCATCCAGACTTGTTCACGGAGATGGAGAGCGACGCTCTCCTGGTGGTGACAGTCGACCACGGCGTGTTCGCTGATCTGCGCGGCCTCGTCGATACGAGCGACGCAGAAGAATCCCGGGCTCTGGAAGCGGGCTGGATGACGGATCTCGTCGAGCTTGCCTATACGCCCCAGCTGGTCCACCAGATCCGGGATGTCACAGACACGGCAGAACGTCAGCATCAGCGGGCGGCGCTGACTGGCCTGCGTAAGCTCTCGCCCGACACGGCGACGGTGGAAGAGCGCAGTCATGAACTGCTGCAGGCCGCTGCACAGGCAGCCCCGGACCTGACCGACGAAGCAGATCTCCGTCGATGCCTGCGGTATGTGGCCGAGACCTCATGCGCCGGCCTGCAAGTCCTGGCGACCCGTGATCCGCTGCTGTCCCGCCTTGCTGACGTAGCTTGGAAGGTCGCCCGAGTTCGTGTCGTATCGCCTTCCACCGTGACGCTGCACGTGGATGAGTTGCGGCAGGCGCAGGTGTACCGTCCGGCCGATCTGATGGGGACGGAGTTCCGGTCAGGAGAGGTGGCACCTGGCGCGGAGGACGAACTGGTCGCCTTTTTCCATCAGTGGGGTGGGGACGACGGTTCGGCTTTCGCCGAGCGCCTGCGGTCGCTGAATGGGGGCGCGGTCGCTTGGCGCCGCGAGCTGCTCCGGGATGGTCAGGGTCACCCGGTCGCCCTCTACGCGTGGGCGCTGGACGGCCGAACCCTGGTTGTTCCGGTCCTTCGTACGGCCAGCCACCCTTTGGAGGAGACCCTGGCTCGGCAGCTCCTCTTCCTGATCAAGCGGCTCGGCCGGGACTGCGGTGCAGAGATCATCCGCATCAGTGATCCGCATCCCTCCGAGGCCGCGAAGTCCGCGGCAGGCGACGACGGGTTTTTCGACCATATCGGCAGGCTCGTCGCCCTCCTCGTGAACGTGTGCGGGACGGCCGCTGAGGTGGAATCGGTGGCCGGTGGACTGGCCCGCGAGCTGACTGTGGATACGACCGCGCTTCGGGCCAGCATGCCCGCGGAGGTGGCCGCTGTGGTGGAGCGTGCGTGGTGGCCGGCAAAGGTCATCGACTCGGAGCTGCCGTCCTTCCTGGCGCCCATCAAGCCGCGCTGGTCGACCGAGCTCTTCAACGTGCCCGCCATGCTCATTCCACGGAGTGACACCCTCGGCATCAGCAGAGAGCACGTCTATTACCGCTCCTCTGGCCGTCGTGGGGAGAGTGTCCCGGCTCGCCTGCTCTGGTACATCAGCGAGGGCAACTCCCCGGGCGAAGGTCAAATGGTGGTGGGCAGTTCGCGACTCGACGAGGTACTCATCGACACGCCCGACGCCCTCTTCTCGAAATTCGAACACCTGGGCGTATATGGTCTGGCTGAGGTTCAAGAAGCTGCCGACGCCTCCGGTCGCGCCATGGCGCTGAGGTTCTCGGACACCGAGATCTTCCCGAAGCCGGTGACGCTGCGGCGATTGACCTCCCTGGCGAGGGAGCTGGGACTACCGTTGTCGCTGATCTCCCTGTCGAAGATCAGTAACAAGCTGTTCCAGGCGGTCTATCAAGAGGGGCACCGAACGACGTGAACGATCCGGAAAGCGCGATGCTGCTGTCTGTCCACCCGCGCTTCGCCACCGCGATCCTGGCCGGCAGTAAGACGGTGGAGGTCCGCCGCCAACGCGTCGCCGCACCGCCCGGAACCCCAGTTCTGCTGTACGCGACTGCGCCCACGATGGCCCTGGTGGGCATGGCGCGTATCGCCTCGGTCCACGTGGCCTCTCCCAAGGAGGTGTGGTCGGCCCACCGTGCGCAGACGGGAATCACCCGACGCGAGTACGACGCTTACATGAGCGGCGCCACTCAGGCGAGTGGCCTCACGTTGGAAGATCCTGTCTCCTTCGACGAGCCGGTGGCCCTCAGTGCGCTGCGATCCGCGGGTACCTTCCACCCTCCGCAGAGCTATCGCTACATGAAAGGCAATGAGCTTCGGCAGGTGGCCGTGGCAGGGCCTGTTGTAGGCGCTGCCCTCCGCGAGGCTCTGGGAGACCTGGTAGCCATCTAGGAGTTGTCGCCTAATGTCACGTCCACGTCAGCTGGGACGCGAGGGTGACGGTCGCTGGATCGCCTTCAAGCTGTAGCCCTGTCGCCGATGACCCGCAACGGCCAAGTCTTGGGTCAGCCGGGGCCGGCGCGGGACACGCGGATCGCGTTCATGGCCACCGGAACGAGCGGGTGACCGAAGGAACCCAATCGCTCGGGCACGTGCCGCCAGACCGCACTGGTGCGAACTTCCCCAGGAGCCCGTACGGGACCGTCCGGTCGTCAAATCGCTTGTGCCCCAGCAATGACTCGGGCAGTAACGGGCAGGTGAACTCCTGATCGACATCGGTCAGTACATGGCGGCGTATCACTCGACCGCGATCCACCGCCCAAGATCATCTAACGACAGACTCATAGGGCAGGGTGGTCATGGCCGTCCGTCTCGGTTTCGCAAACGCCGATGCCGCTGCTCCCTGGGTCCTGCTTGCGTGCGCTGCGATGCTGAGCACCCACATCCGGACGCCCGGGCGATTAGATCCCGGCGCTGTGCAGGTACAGATCAGCAACTGGACCTTTAGTCCTGAGCGTTGCGGACGAGGAAGCACTGGTCCGCCGTCGCAACCCTTGGGGCGAGGGGGCATTGTAGCGCCCAAGTCGCCGTGTGTGTTGAATAGTTGACGCTAAGAAAGGCGCGGGTCTAGCCTGGTCAGGTACGAGCCCTTCATTACCTCGCGAAACAGCATGCGGCAGAAGGCCGAATGCCACTTGGGCAATCTGACTGGCGGACCTCAGAGACTCGTTGAGTCTCAGCAGGCCATCGAGGAAGAACCCGGGGAGCGCGGTGATGGAGAGACGCAGCGCGTATCGCCCGAATCCATATGCCCAGCCGTGTCGCAATCCGGCTGGAGCGATCAGTTCGAAGCGGTGCAGCCGCATATCGTCCTGATTCCGTTCGGATTCGAGCGAAAGGCCGGGAACAGCCATTAACACCCGTCAGCCGGTCGACCATACCTTCTACGTCGACGAGTCCGGCATCCCCAACACCGGCCTTGCGCTCTACACCGCGCTCGGTGTTCCTACAGGGCGTGCTCCCGAAGTCCTTCGCATCTGGAGAGACCTACGTGACCAGTGGTACCACGAGTACGGGGTACCCACAGACTTTGAACTGCACGCCACCAACTTCCTCTCAGGTCGAGGTCGTCCGGGCGGCCGTAACCCTGCCAAGATCGAGCGGTACCGCATGGCTCAGGCGGCCCTCGACGTCATTGGCGCGCAGCCCTCGCTCAGCATCGTGACCGTCTACACCGAGGAGCCGGCGCATTGGGGCAGGGCCAAGCGGCAGGCGTACGAGGGACTACTGCGTCGCCTCGACGGACGGCTTGCCGAGGTCGGTGAACGAGCTGCGCTGGTCGTCGACGGGGACGGCTCAGAACGCCTCTACGAGCAGGTCCATCAGCAAGTGGGCCCTCGATGCATTCCGTTCGCGGCCGCCGAAGTTCCGGCACATAACTCGGCGTTGATCCAGATGGCTGACGTGGTGGCCCATACCGCTTGTCAGGCTATCGCGCGGCAGCACTCCAGGAGGTTCATGTGGAGCTGGTACAGCCGGCACCTGCCGAAAGCCCCCGCGCCGGAACGGTACTGATCGGACGGCGCTACGACGAAACCCCGGCCAGAGGCCGGGGCTCGTGTAAGCAGACCTGGCGCGCGCACACCGCGCGGCCCTGACTGCATCTCCCAGTCTAACGGCCAGACCAGTAACCAGCTAGTAGCGCCATCGACCGATCTGCGAATCTCGGCAGGCTTTTGAAAGGAAGAACATGTCCGTTGCCAACGAATCCCAGGTTCAGGGCGAGGAAGGAGTGGAAGGCACCGCCCAGCCATCCTCCAGCCTCGTGACTCCGACGAACGGTCCCGAGACGATCTCGTTCCGATACTCGGGTGAGGAGTTCACGGTCTCGGGATTCGAGCGTACCCTCCCAAGTCCCTCCAGTGCCGCTGAGCGCTCCCAGCTCGTGAAAGCGGGCTTGGCGGCGGACGGTGCTTCGCTCGACGAGGACGCATGGCACGCAGTGGCTCGCGCCATCGTCTCGCCCGAAGCGGCGGCAGCGCAGTTGCGCTCTCCCAAGGGGCAGGCTTCCGCCCTCATCGAGGAGCATGTTGAGGGAGCGACGCTCCGATCGATCCACACCAGAGTGTGGTTGACCGAACTGTTTCCGGGACACCAGCCGCGGACCAGCCAAGGAGCGCTTCCCGTCGACGACCCCGAGGTCTACGGCGACGTGGACGAGCATGGACGACCCTATGCCCGGGTCGTCTATCGCTACAGCGACCGCAAGCATTTGCAAGCCCACCTGGCACAGACCATCGAGCAGACCCGGCACGCCAACCCGAACCCCTATGACCGGTCGATCCTGGCCCGTCGTATCACCCGCGCCGTCATTGCCCACCCATGCCGGATCGAATTCACCGACGGCAGTGAACACATCGACGTACTTGCCGTGCGCGACGGGATCACCCGTCTGACCAGCGCTTGGGCTCTCCTCACCGAGGGTGAGACACCGTACGCCGACGACATCGCCGCGACCGCCCTCGAAGTCCTTTCAGCCGAAAAGCCGCAGCGACGCGGTGCGGCGGAGAAGGCACTCAGCCAGCGTATGGCGCTCGGCCGACAGGAAGCACTCAACCGCTTCCTCGCCGAATTCCAGCGCGGTGTGAACGAGACGCAGCCGACGGATCGCTCTGTGCGTCTCGGGCAAACCCTCGTAGTGCCCGCCCAGGTCACGGTAGGAGTTCATCGCCACGGATCCGCGGGACTCTCCGCCGAAGAGGTTTTTGACGACGCAGTCCGCTCAATCCTCGCCTCGATCCATGTCGAATTCCGGCATTGGGAGGCAGCAGCGCAGAACGTGGAGGTCGGCACGCGGGCGATCAGCCGCGTCCGCCTTCCTGGACTGCCGCAGAACAACCTCCTCGACGGGATCATCGGTCTCGCACTTGGGCGCCGGAAGCCCACGGATCTGCCAAATGTCTTCCATGACGGCAGCATCCCGGGAACACCTCTGTGGCGGGCCGTCTACCTGGTGCACTTCCTTACCCGGCCCGACGTCTTCGACCAGGTCAAGAAGTTCGCCAAGGACATCAAGGGCACCAGCAAGATGAAGAACTCTGGATACGCAGAACTTCTCGGCCCAGTTATCGACCTTCCCTGGCGGGGCTACAAGGCGGGATCGCTGCAACAGGCGCGGAATGCCTGGGCGAACGGTGGAGTACTCACCAAGGGCGTCATGGGCGACTGGCAGCCCATCCCCACGGCAGACTTCACCGAACTCGTCAAACAGGCGTTGAACGGCAACGACAGTGCACGGCAGACACTCGCCGTGGCGGGGGGCGTCGCCCTCATCACGGACAAGCTCATCACACGGAACGTCGGGTCAGCGGTGGGTAGGACGGTGCCTTTCCGCGCCAACACGGACCAGATCGTCGCCGGACTAGCAGACTCTGAGGAGGGTCTGTGGACCCTCGCCTTCGCTGCCCGGGCCTTCGATGCCGAGCGGGAATGCCTCAACTCCTTCACTGATACACAACTCCTGGCACGCAACACGGCCACGATGTACTCCATCCCTGCAGTCGATCTCACCGTCGAGGACAAGGTCCGCAAGGACGCTGGCGGCGTCGCCGCCGAACCTCTTGACCAGTGGCGTGTCGTTTCCATCTCCGACCCAGAGAAGGCGCGCGAGGCAGAAGACAAGCGGAACCAGCAGAAGCAGGACGCTTCCCCTGAGCAGTCGGTCCCCGACCAGTTGGCGGCCGAGCGACGCGCCCTACGTGACGCCGTGGCCGACGCGAGGCAGGCAGTGAAACGGCTGATGAGTCTCGCCGCTGCCCCCGAGGCGCGAGCCAGCACTGTCCACCCGTTCGGATCACCCGACGAGCTGGATCGGATCATCAAGGAAGTGCGCAAGCTGGCTGGGGAACTTCTCGTAAACCCCCAGGCTGCGGATCACGAGGACGAAGAGCAGGAAGAGGACGAGGATATCGACGACGTTGCATAGCCGCGCCCCCGGCCGTTCAACTCAGCCAAGCAGAGAGGGCCCAGACGCATGCCCTATGACCAACCCGAGGGGGAGACTCGTTCCCGAGGACTCGAGCCGCTGGAGCCCTACCCAGGGACCGACGGCGTCCCCTGGCGCTGCCGCTGCCCTAACGGCCATGAGGTCGAGATGATCCTCAACCGTCTCCGCGCGGGGACGACGTCAGGCTGCCCCGCATGCGGCCGGACCGAAGCAAGTCGCCGCCGTCGCGAGGCCGCAGAGGTCAAACACACCACCGCCATGCGGGCGGCCGGGTTTGAACCGCTGGAGCCCTACCCCGGCAGCGGAATGCCGTGGCGGTGCCGGCACCTCGCATGCGGGAACATCGTCACTCCGAGACCCGCATACATTGCTGACGGCCGAGTCGGGTGCACGGAGTGCGCGAAGGAAAGCCGCCGGATCATCCTCCAAGAACGTGCCGGCGGAGCCGAACGAGCCGAGGCTGACATGCGGTCAGTCGGACTCGAACCGCTGACGCCATACAGCAACAGCGGGACGCCCTGGCGCTGCCGCTGCACCGCGTGCGGGCACGTTGGCGCACGGCGGCTGTCCTACATCCGCAACCTGATCAAAGCCGGGACAGCGTCGGGCTGCGCCGTCTGCAACCACAAGGCCCGAGGGGAACGACAGCGTCGGGCCCAGGCCGCCCAGGCCGAATCCTTGATGCGAGCGGCCGGATACGAGCCTTTGGAGCCCTACTCCTCCTCCTCGACCCCCTGGCACTGCCGCCACACGACGTGCGGCGAAGAAGTCCGGGTGAGAGCCTCCAGCGTTCGCCAGGGCTACGATCCGTGCCCTACATGCCGGGCCGAGGGGTACAAGCAACGGGGGATTGCCCGTCGCACCAACTCGGGGGACGCCGTTGCCCTCATGCAGGCGAACGGATTCGAGCCACTGGACCCCTACCCCGGCGCCTCCGTGGGCTGGCGCTGCCGCTGCACCACGTGCGGGAAGGAGTCCCGCCCCCTGTACTCCGGAGTGAAAGGCCGCGGGCACGGCTGCGGACACTGCGGAGGAAACGCACCGCTGGACCCCGAGGTGTGCGCCAGCGAAATGCGCCAGCACGGCTTCGAACCCCTGGAGCCCTATCCCGGAAGCGACAAGCGCTGGCTATGCCGCTGCCCCAACGGCCACCAGGTGCACCTACGACTGACCGGTGTCCGCACCGGCAAGGGGTGCCGGCTGTGTGCCACCCACGGCATCGACCTGGCCGGACCGTCGAAGATCTACGTGATCACCCACGGGAGCTGGAACGCCATCAAGATCGGCATCGGCGCCTGCACCGGCTACAACTCTCGCCTGCTTCAGCACGAACGCCAGGGCTGGCAACTGCACCAGGCCGGCGACTACACCACGGGTGCGGCCGCCTATGACGTCGAGCAGGCCGTGCTGAACCGCCTGCGCGAGGCCGGACTGAGCCCCTTCCTCACCAAAGACATCATGCCGAACGGCTGGAGCGAGACCTGCTCCGCAGACCGCGTCACAGCGGACGAGATCTGGGCCATGGTCGAAGAGGAGACCCAAAGCACGCAGGAACCCTACGCGCCCCGCGTCGGCGGCCGGCCCCGCGCCGCATTCCGTTTCGACGCAGACGCCGCGGCTGCCGAGATGCGGGCGTGCGGATATGAGCCACTCGTACCGTATCCCGGTCGTACCAACGCGACCTGGCCCTCACGCTGCATGACCTGCGGGCACGAGGGGCGTCCGACCTTCAACGCCGTCCGCAACGCTGGCCAGCGCTGTCGCGTCTGCCGGGCGAAGGAGACCCAGGCGAAACGCGCAGCAGCGACCGCGCCCAAGGCCGACAAGGTGATGCGCGTGGCCGGACTCGAACCGCTGGAGCCCTACCCCGGCAGTGGAAAGCCATGGCGGTGCCGCTGCACAGCATGCGGTCGAGAGACCACTCCCACATACTCCAACGTCAACAGTGGCTCGAGCGGCTGCCGGTCCTGTGCCCTCAACTCAGTCGACGACGAGCGCGCATCAGCCGAGATGCGCGCGGCCGGGTTCGAACCGCTGGAGCCCTACCCCGGCCGCACCACAGACCCGTGGCGCTGCTGCTGTTCATGCGGGAACGAAGTCAGGATGCGCCTGTCCTCCGTCCGGTCGGGAACGACCGGCTGCAAGAAGTGCCCCCGGGCCGGCGGCCGAACCGACTCAGCAAAAGCCGCTGCGGAGGCGCGCGCAGCCGGATTCGAACCGCTGGAGCCCTACCCGGGGAAGACCACCGACCGCTGGCGCTGCCGCTGCCCGTGCAACATGGACGTCACGCTGACCCTGACCAGCATCAGGCGAGGCCGTACCGGGTGTGGGAAATGCTCCTGAGGTGCGAATCGACACTCATGTCCGCCCCTCCCCCCATCCCGACACTCGATCGTGTATTCGCTGCTTGCCGAGCCGCTGCCACCGCGGTGGCAGCCGTGCCTTGGAGTCGCCGAACGGGCACGCACCCTCGCGCCCATCCTCGGCGAGGGCATGCCGCTACAGATCGGCGAAGGAGGCGTGACCTGCGAAGTTCCGCCCGGGGCCGTCGTGCCGCGCTGATCTCTATCGCATACCGTGCGCAGGGACCGGCGAGGTTGTGTCAGTAGCCTGATCTACCGTGTCGCTCATGGCACCTGCTGAGATCACGCGCGCGGGGATTCTCCAAGCGATTGCAGAGCACGATCGGATCGGACGGGACACGTTCCTCGATACCTACGGGTTCCGTGCGGCTACTTCCTACCTACTCGTTCACGAGGGGCGGGAGTACGACTCCAAGGCCATAGCCGGCGTTGCACACCTGTATGACTTCGGCGAGGCCCTCAAGCCCTCGCAGTTCAGCGGTGGACTCAAGCACGCTGTGGCCTGGCTGAAACGGGAGGGCTTCACCGTCGTAGAGCCGCCGAAGACGTTTCTCAGGCGAGTAGGGGACGTCCGGCCGGCGCGTCGGCCGGGTGGTACAGCGCTGCATCGTCCCGTGCTGCTCCTGCGGGCCATCGGCCAGGTCGTAGCTGGTGCACCCCGCATGCAGTCGTGGTCGACCACGCGCGATGCGTTGGCACCCTTCCTGGAGAAGTACGCCGGGGCCAAGGACGGCAAAGAGGGCGCCATGTACCCGTTTTGGGCGCTCGTGAAGGATGACCTGTGGACCGTGGATCCCGTCCAAGACCTCACGCTGACCAGCCAGGGCCGCCGTCCAACTCTCGATTCGTTGAATCGCGTCGACCCTTCGGGCGGGCTACGCGAGGACGACTACGACCTGCTGCGTTCGCAGCCCCAAGTTGCTGCCGAAGCCGCAGCAGGACTCATCCTGCGCTACTTCTACCCCCTGCCGGCAGGCCTGTTGGAAGACTTTGGCCTTCACGACCTGCTCGCTGGCAGGTGGGCCGATGCCCTACGCCCACAACTCGGGGAGAGCTTCAAGGACCGTGACGCCATCTGGCGCGCATACGGCGGACAGAAGATGGCAGGCATCGGCTGCCTCGCTGACGGCATCCTGAGCATCTTTTCGGACGACAAGGGGCCCTATGCAGACGGTCGCCTGCCCGACACAGACTGGATCGCTTACGTAGGCGATGGCCTCTCTGGAGATCAGCAGATCACGGACGGCAACGAACTCATGGCGGAGTACCAGTCTGCTGGCCGCCCCTTGCGCTACTGGCACAAGCCATTCCAAAAGCAGTTCAGCTTCGAAACCTGGGCCGTTATCGTTCAACGGCGGCTGCGATGGGGCGTAGGCGCCGACGGCCAATGGCGCCGTGAGTTCCTCTGGATTCTGGCCCCCGTGCCCTCCCCTGAGCGCGAGAGCTGGACTCTCGACGTACTCGAGGCACTCGAGGCCGACACCGGTGCGCTTCACGACGACACAGTCAGCTATCGTCCTGGCGACCTGGACCCCGAGGAACGCGACACCACGGAGACCGACGAAGACGCCTACAAGCGCTTGGCAAAAGCCGCAGAATCCAATGCCAAGCGGCGGGAGCAGACCAAGAAACCGTCGCTCGTTGAGCGCTTCATTCGCGACCCAAGCGCCAGAGCAGCAGTGATACGACGCAGCAGAGGCGACTGCGAAAGTCCCCAATGCGCCGGCCACCCCAAAGAACGCACCACTGCGGGAGAGCCGATCTTGCAGGTCGACCACGTACAGGACCTTGCCAAGGGCGGGGCCGACCTCCCTTCGAACATGATCGCCCTGTGCCCGAACTGCCATGCGCTGAAAACCTACGGCGCCAACCGTGACAAGCTTCGACGCGTACTCGTGACTACTGCCCGCCGGCTACACGCCGAGGCTCTTGGCTAGCGGTACGGGCAAACACATTGCCTCCAGCTTTGATCTGCGCGACCAACGGACCAATGGAACCAAATCATGATCCCTTCTCTCATCGTCTGAGAAGGGACCGTGATTTGATCAGGCATAACGCCGGGCGTCGCACGTCAGCCGGAGAGGTACTCCATTACCGCTGCGGTTGCCTTATTCATCACTCGACGTGATCTCACGGTGCCGACATATTTGGCTTCTTGCAGATTACTCTCGGACGCTGCCAGGATTTTCCCAACAGTGTCGAAGCCGAGTTCCTTGCACTTCCTCTTGGCGAACTCAGTCAGGTCCAATAGGTCGACGCTTCGATCAAGCTGGGACTTGATGAAATCCCTCTGTACCTCATCCATCTTTTCAACGTCGAGCCTTGCGATGCTCTCATAGGCTTCGTGGTTTGCCCCGAATTCCACAAAGCGCTTAATTGAAATGGAACCCCTGAGTCGGTTTGTGGCGGAGACGGGGTCAGCGTCGGGTGCTGTCCGTGTCCCGATGTTGAGCATGTATCGAGTCCCGGTCTGGGCGCGCGTTCCGACTACCCAGGTCCCGGTTTCATGCAGAATCCCGCTGTAGCAGAGTAGGCGCAGAGCCTCTTTCACCGCGGAAGGGGCGTCACGATGGATCCACAAGAACACGCGCTTGTCCGTATCGCCCGTCTGTCGTGTCCCTTTGTGCAGCGTTGAGATGACTTCACGCTCTAGGAACTCGCGACCCCAATTGATCACCGCGCGGTGACCAATGTAACGGTCGGCCAGAGCTGAGTGCTCAGCCCAGATCGTGTCTCGGTAGTACTCCTTCATGGCGCGCTGAGCGTTGTTCGTATTCAGGGGTGAAGTAGCAGATACAGTCTTCAGTAGTGTCCGTGGATTTCCGCTAGAGGCAAACGCCAGCGCATCGAACACTGCCCCATGGCGATTGATCGACTTCTCTAGTTCTGGATCCTGGCGAATCACAATTTCGCGCATCGAAGCGAGATATCCGGGATCGAGAATGTTGCGATTAACGTTGATCAATTCGGCGTCATGGCTCATTTGGAATGACTCGCCGAAATATGTGACCCCAGGGTACACCGCAGCTTTTACCGAGAGGTATGGGCTGCGCAGGTCACGCATCACCGTGAAGAACTGTCGCTGTTGCTCAGGGATGAAGACATGTGCTGCTTCGTCGATGAGTAGTACGACTCTCCTCACGCCAGCTTGATCGCACAGGTCTTCGACGGCGTCCTTAATCATCTCAGGGTCAATACCGGAGTCCGAATCAACTGGCGCTGTGTCGTTCTTCCAAGCGTCCTGCAAGCTCTTGTATAGCGTCTCGAGTTTAGCGGCAATAGCTTCGTCATCTGCCCCACTTGCGAGCGATGCGAACACACTGCTGCTGCTGTGCAATAGCCCCTTCTTGCGCGCCTCGCGAATGATCCTATTGCAAATCTTGGCAAGCATCCAATGCTTGAACTTTTCCGGGTCAGACGTCTGAAGGAGTCCGGCTGCATTGAATGTGATGTAAACAGCGAGAGTCTTGTCCTTGGGGAACTCCTCACCCATCTCCTTCTGGGCTACTTTCAACAAGAAGGACTTGCCGACACCGCGTGCTCCCTGGAGTACGATGGTCTTCTTGCTCTTCAAGGCGTCGATTGTCTGTCGATCAAAATCCGTTTCGACGAAATACTTGCCGACGTCCTCCAGGGTGAGGTCTTCCGTTCGAATGCTCAGTTCGTTTTTGCTCATGAGTGCGTCCCCTCCACTGGAAGGCCTAGCAATTGCCTTACGGACACAAGGTGAGAGAAATGATCCTCGAGGGAACCTTCGACGATTCCTTTCGAAGGTTGAGAGAGGTCCTTGTAGTATCTGACCATAAGGCAATGCATAGTCGCGCTCAGGGCAGATTCAGCGACTGAAAGCCACTCCCTCGTGATATCTTCACGATAAGAGATTTCGGTGGGAAGCATCTGGGAAGTCGACACGTTACCGTGGATGTACTCAGAGCATCGGCGATACGTCTGCTTGAGATTGGCAAGCATCTCGTCTTGCTCTTCCATGGCTTCTGGGCAGAATTCTTCAAGGAACGGACTGGAATAAAGTCCGCTATCGGTTGACGTGATTGCCTTCCAGCTTATGTCGAGCTTTCCGCTCACCCACTGGCGTCGTTTGAATTCGTGGGAACTTAGGTATGTCGCGCCTACCGTTACTTCAAGGAATGACCTCAGGGTGGAAAAAGCCTGGCGATAGAGGCCGCTCATTGCGGCGTAGAAGGCAAGCCCGAAATCTCGATGCGCTGATTGGAATTGTTGAGTCTCTGGTTTTGATTCCAAGGCTTCGAGCCAAGCGGCTAGATCGGCCTCAAGATGCAATACCCGATTCACTTCGAGCTCATTGGATCCTGTTGCTTGCTCGATGTGGTCCATGCAGGACTTGTGTAGCTTGAGCATCATTTTTTCAACGCTCGAAGCATTTTCGGCGCTCCGCTGCGACATAATGACAAGATAGCATTGGTATCCCCCGTGTCGCCCGGTTTTCGAGAATAGCAGCTTCAAGAACTAAAGGTGCATATGGGATGTATTATCTGACTTGCCGCTATGGTCTGATCGCTGCGCGGGTCAGGATTTGGGTCTGTGAGGCGGCGGAGGTCCCTTCAATGGACAGGGCGGTGGAGTCTGGTCTGCACCATGACCTCGTATGCATGGGAAGCTGAGGTGGGACGATTGGCTGACAGAGAGGGGGAGTGTGTGTCGCAGCAGGCCAGCCCTCGGGGGACCTTCTTGCAGATCGCGGAGGTGGTGAAGGCCCAGATCCAGGCGGACCCGCAGATGGCGCAGCTTCCGGCCGCCGCAGACCTCATGCATGAGCATGGTGTCTCGCGAGGGGTGGTGCTCCGCGCGTTCAAGGAGCTTGAGGCGGATGGCTTTGCTGAACCGGTGCGGGGTGGCCGGTGGCGGGTAGTACGCCAGGGCGAGCACGTCGACCGGCGCCCGCTGGAGGAGCGAATTGCCGACATCATTGCGGCCGAAGGGTTCGAGGTGGGGGCCAAGTTCCTCAGTGCGTCCGATCTGATGGGCAGGTTCGAGGTCTCCCGACCGACCGTGACCAAGGCTCTCGACAAGCTCGAAGCCGCCGGCGTGCTAGCGAGTGAAGGTCAGGGCAAGGTGCGGACGGTCCGCGCTGTGCCGAACCGGGAGGAGCGTTCATAGGTTGTCGACGTTGACGGAGTGGGCCTACCCGCTCGCAGAATCACTGCTCGCTGAGCCGCTGCCGAGACGGTGGCGGCACTGCTTGGGCGTCGCCGAGAGGGCGCGGACCATCGCGCTCATCCTCGGAGAGGACGCCGAGCTTCTGGAAGCCGCGGCAGTGCTGCACGACATCGGCTACGCGCCCGACCTCGCCAAGACCGGCTTCCACCCCCTCGACGGCGCTCGCTACCTCCGGGACGTTGCGAACGCCGACGAGCGGGTCGTGCACCTGGTGGCCCACCACTCCTGTGCGTGGATGGAGGCCGATGCGCGTGGCTTGCGCGAAGAGCTAGAGGGGGAGTTCCCCCGCGAGAGCGCGCACCTGAACGACGCTCTCTGCTTCTGCGACATGAACACGACGCCCGACGGCACGCCCACGAATCCTGTGGATCGGATCAACGAGATTGCCGGTCGCTACGGGCCCGACAGCATGATCGGAACGTTCATCCGTCGCGCAGAACCTGAGATCCTGGCGAGCACCGCGCGCGTACTTGTGAGGGTCGCCGACGCCAAGCGTCAGCCGATGTAGGGCGCTGTCCGGGCCCGGTCCATCGCGTGCTCGATACGGAGCCGCATCGTGGGGTGGACGTCCAGCTCCCGCAGGTCCGTTGGGGCAACCCAACGGACCTGTGTCGTCTCGTTGCTCGTACGCAGCTCACCGCCGACCGGGCGCGCGCGGAAGCAGATGCTGAACTGTTGACGGATCTCGCCGTCGTCGTACTGCATGACGTGACCGGGGTCCGTGTAGATCCCGGACATGTCGACGACCTCGGCCTTGATGCCCGTCTCTTCCCAGACCTCACGGACCACCGTGTCACTGATGGACTCGCCCACGTCGTGGCCGCCGCCGGGCAGCGCCCAACGCCCGTTGTCGGACCGCTGGATCATGAGCACTTGGCCCGCGTCGTTTTGGACGAACGCCACGACCGAGGGCACGACCGAGTTGGCCGGCGGGGCGTCCGGGTCGTGCAAGTAGTCGATGCGTCCCATGCTCTCAAGCTCCCGTGATGTCGCGTTCGGTTACTGGCCTGGCGCCTTCCCAGGTCTGCTGAACGCTATTAGCAAAGGTGTCGAACAGACCACTTCCGGGGAGGCGGCGTAGGTGGAACACGGGGGCCATGTACGCGCCGATGCCGTAGACGTGCGTGTTGGCCAACATCTCGTCATCGGCGCGGTAGATCGAGTTGTAGAGCACCGTGTCGTGGAGGCGGAAGGTGATCTCGGGATGGCTGGTGAACAGCGGGCGGTAGTTGACCAGCGCGTTGCGGATCTTGCCGCCCATGATGCGGTGACCTTCGTCGATGCCGCGCCGGATGACGGCTTCGCACTCTGGATCACCCATCAGTACTCGGATGCGGACGCCGCTTTCTGCCTTCTCCTTCAGCGTTGAGAAGAAGAGAGGGTCCTCCGCGAGGTAGATGCCGGCGTACACGAGGATGTCGATGCGTTCGGTGGCACGCTCGCACATCTCGCGCCACAGGTTCGACGGGACCGTGTGGCGATGCTGGTAGACGGTCTCGATCTCGGCTTTCGCCAAGTCGGATGCGCTTTCGGCGTTGCGGTCGTCGTCCCAGAGGGTCAGTACGTCGACCTGGAGCGCTGCTGCCGTTGCGTACTGGTGGCGCCGGTACGGCACCTTGCCCTGAGTGATCCACCGCTCAACGGTCTTTGGGTTGACCTTGATCTCTTCAGCGAGGCTCTGAATGGTCATGCCTCGCGCCAACAGGGCTGTCCGCAGACGCTCGTTGGACATCTGAGCCCTCCGTGGGACATCTAGGGAGCTCTTGACGGTAGCGAGATCAACCGGAGCTGTCCACGTACGGGGTAACCAACTCCCCTGACCTGGGGCGATCCTGATTGTGCGTCAAGAAGGCCCGGCGCAAAACCAAGAGGTTCCGTAGCTGTACTTGACGGGGCCCTATGTAGTACCTGTAAAACAGGTACTACATAGCGAACGTCCGGAGAGCCCCGTGAAACGGGTTCGAAGGAAACGTCTGTGCCTTGAGAACTCAACAGCGTGACAAGTCGCCGGGGTGAGAGTCCCCGTTCCCGCGGCGGCCCGGGTGACGGCCGCCGGCGGCCACTTCCCCGCGCACCGGCTCTGGAGAACAGCCGTCGGGATCATCCCTTCCTCACGGGAGGACAACCCGACGGGTGCCACCCGGTGCGCGCCGCCCTGCTGGCGTCAGAGCAGTGACGATGACGCACCCGACCTACCTGGCTCGGGACCGGTCCGCCGCCGCAAGCGGCGGGCCGGTGAAGCCGGTCTCTCTTGCCTCGCCCCGCTGGTCTGCACGTTCGGGTTCGACTCCCGACCGGGCCACTCCGGCCCGCCGCTTGCGGCGCTGGCCGCTTCTCGGGTCTGCCGCCCTCTCGCCAACGATTCGCGGCCCCCGGCTCTCTCCGTCCCTTCGACTCAGGAGTACGCCATGCGTATCCGCAACTTCGTCTCCGGCCACCCGGCTGACACCACGCACGACTTCCTCGAACTGGCCCTCGGTACCCCGGTTGAGCTGTGGCTGGGCGTCGAGGGTGAGAGCGAGGAGGAGCGCGGGGCGCGTCTGGACGCGGCCCGCGACATCCTCGCCGACTACCCCGAACTGCCGGACCGCGCGGTACAGGTGGCCGCCAAGGCGCTGGACGAGGCGGGCCTGCTGCGCCTGTCGCCGCTGCCCGTACCCAGCGCCGCCCTGCGCCGCAGCCTGCGGACGGGGGTCGCCGCGTGAACACGAAGCTGACGCTGGACGACCTGGCCGCGCCGCTGTCAGTGCTGCGCCTGTTGGCCGTCGACTTCGGGCATCTGCCGGCGCCGACCGTGAACGTCACGCCCATCTACCCGGACCAGCTGGAGCTTGCGCTCCACTCCGACCTGACCGACTTCGAAGCCTGGCGCGAGGCGCTGGGTGTCGCTCCCGACAACGTGGACTACCACGTGCAGGGCGACGGCCGAACGGGCGTCCTGCGCAGCACCTTCACCTACGCGGGCGTCGAACTGGAACTGGTCGGCTACGGCGACGTCGCTGCCCCGGTGCTCGCAGAGGCGGAGGCGGCATGAGCGCCCCCGCTCGCGTCGACGCCACTTTGACGCCCGTCGAGATGCCGTCGACGCCCGTCAACGTGGACCGTGCCATCACGGCGCTCGCGTCGGTGCTCACGGTGGTGCTGACCGCAGTGGCGTTCTGGCTCTCCTACGAGCACTTGCAGGAGGTTGCCGCCCGGCACGGCATGGCGGAAGCGGTGGCCCGCTCGTGGGCCTGGCCCGCCACGGTGGATCTGTTCATCGTGATCGGTGAGCTTCTGATCTTGCGTGCTTCGCTCGCACACCGGGTCGACTGGTGGGCAATCGCCCTGGTCACCGCCGGGGATGGCGCCTCCATCGCGCTGAACGTGGCCGGGGTCGGGCAAGACGCCGAAGCCCTCGATTACGTGGTTGCTGCCGTTCCGCCGGTGGCCGCCCTGCTGGCGTTCGGCGCCCTGATGCGGCAGGTGCACACCTACCTCACCCACCGGACGATGATGGGCGTCAACGCCCCATCGACGGGCGTCGAAGCACCGTCGACGCCCGTCAAGGCCAGCGTCGACGCCCCGCAACCCGCGTCGGATGCACCCACGCTGCCCGCGCCCGATTCGGTCCCCGCCGGTGGGCCGGAGCCGCTGGTCGTCGAGGCTGCGTCGACGCCCGTCACCGTAGAGCCGGTGCCCGTCGCCCCGGCGTCGACGCCCGTCAATCTGTGCATGCCGGTCGTCTACGTGAACCGGGTGGATCAGTTGGTGCGGGCGCTGTACGGCACCGACTTCACGCAGCCGAGTACGACCCGCATGACGATGGCGATGGCCGGTGCGGGGCTCGGGGCGTCGGAGTCGACGGCCCGCACCGCGCGCAGTCGGGTCAAGGCCCGTGAGCCGTACCTGGCCGACTTCCCCACCGCACTCGCCGGTTGAGCGAGAGGGCGCGGTCATGTCGTTCTCGTTCGCCAAGTGCTTCGACCCGACCGGCGCCCGCCACGGGATACCGACGTTCCCGTGGCGCTGCGCTCCCGACGGTTACGCCACCCTCCGGCAGTTACGGGCCCGTGGCCTGCGCCCGGGCGGTCAGCCGATCGCCGCGCAGGTCCTGCGCCCGCGCTATCGGCGCGGCCCGCTGGTCGCCTACCTCTACCGCATCGACCAGGCCAAGCCCGTGCGGCCGATGACCCCGGCCAAGCGCGCCGCGCTCGCCAAGGCCAACACCGCCCGCCGCACCTGCCCGCAGTGCCGCACCGACGCGGGCTACGTCATCCCCACCTCGCTCGGGGTGTGCGTGCCCTGCGCCTTCCCCGACGACGAACAGCGCGCCGCCTGAACTACCCCTTCAACCAAGGAGTTTCGCCGTGTCCCCTCGTACCCGCACCCGCCGCGCCGCGGGTGTCACCACCGTCCAGATACCGCGTCAGCGCGGACGCCGCCGCGGCGCGCAGCCGTTCGTGGTCGTCGTCCCCGAACAGCCCTCCCTGACCCGCGAGGCACTCGGCTTGGTGGGTGGCGCGCTGTGGAAGGGACGTCTGACGCTGGCCCCGACCGGCATTACCGTCCTGGCCTGCATCGTCACCGCTGTGCTGTACGTCATTGCGCCGTGGTCCGGGCTTGTCCTGTCGCCGCTCGCGGTGGCGCCGGCGGTGTGGTTCGGCATCGTCCAGCGCCGCCGCCCCGCGCGGGGCTCCACTCGGGCCTGGCGCATCGCCCTGAGCGTATTCGCCACGGTCACGTTCGCGTGGGCGGCGCTGGCGGCTGGGTTCGGCCCGCTCACTGGCCCGCTGGCTGTGGTGTGGCTCTTCATCTGGCTCACAGCCCAGACCGTCTGGCCTTTCGTCCGCCGTACCCGCTGACCGTAAGGAGACTGCCTGATGGCTCAGACCACCAACGGCCAGCGTCGGCAGGCGCCGGCGAACAATCGCCCCGGCGTGAACCCCCAGAACAAGGGCGCCAAGTTCGCCAACGCCGGCGCCGCCGTGGGCGGGTTCGTCGGCGCGGTGGGCGGCTCGTTCGTCCCGCCCATCAACGTCACCGTCAACAACAACCGCAGCCGGGGCCAGGGAGGCGGCGGTGGCCGCTCGCAGGCCCAGTCCCTGCTGCCGCCGCCCGACTTCGGCTCCCCGGCCCTGGTGCGGAACTACTGCAACACCCTGCGCGCGGCCGGCGTGACGCTGTCCATCGAGGTGGCCATGGGTGCCGAGATCCTCGAAGGCATCCTCGCGGCCGTGCCGGACCCCGAGGGGCGTACGTTCGGCTCCCGCATCCGGGCCCGGAAGGTGGCCCGCAAGATGCGCAAGTCCGCCGATGACCTGCGCAGCGCGGCCAAGAACGCCGCCGCCTGCTACTCCGCGTTCCAGCAGGAGTTCGAGGAAGAGATCAACCGGGTGCGGCACCGTGCCCGGGGCCCGCAGCAGCCGGTCATGAACTGGGCTCAGCAGTAAGGAGGTTGGGCCATGGCCCGCGATCAGAACAGCATGACGGCCTACCCCGACGGCATGCCCGGCTATGTCGTGGACCCCCACGGCGGGCCGGAGAACGGCACGGTGCGCGCCTACCTGTTGCACAAGGCCAAGCCGCACATCCCGCCGTGGCTCGGCTGGGCCGGAACCGGTCTGGTCGGCGCGTTGGGGCACTGGCGGTGGCCGGATAATGCGGCGGCCGGTGTCGGCCTGACCCTGGCCTCGGTGGCGCTGACCGGCGTCACCTGGGCCGCGGGCAAGAACATCACCAAACAGCGGCGCCTGCACTCCGCGGTGACGGTCGCGTGCGGGTCGGCGTGGGTGACCGCCGCCTGCCTCGCGGGCCCGACGGCCGGTCCGGTTGACGATCTGTACCTGATGGGCGGCCCGGCGGTGGCCCTATCGTGGAACGTGCGTGTCGTCCTGCGCAACAACGTCGACGGCGCCCCGGGCAGCGCCGACGGGGGCCTGCTGGCCAAGGTCGGACTCGCGCGGGCGCAGATCGGCGCGGCGAAGGTGGAACCCAACCGGGTCACCGCGCCGCTCGCGCTGCAACCCGGCGAGCAGACCACCGACGACGTCACCAAGGCACTGGCACGGATCGCATCCGCGCTCGACCTGCCCCGCACCGCCATCCGCTACAGCCCCGACCCCGACTCCGAACGCCGCGGTGACCTGGTCATCGTGCCGGAAGACATGCTGGCGGAGGTAGTGGAGTGGGAGGGCCCGTCGAATCTGGGCGGCTCCATCGCCGAGCCGCTGGTCGTCGGCCGCTACGACGACGGCGCCCCGCTTCTCCTCTGGCTTCCCGGAGATCCGGATGCGGGCCGCAACTCCACACACGTGCTGGTAGCGGGCGGCACCGGGTCCGGCAAGGGCGATGCCGCCCTGAACCTGCTCACCGAGATTCAGTCGCGGACCGACGTCATCGTGTGGTTCTCCGACCCCAAGGCGTTCCAGGACTTCGCCCCGCTGCGGGCCGGTCTGGACTGGGCTGCGGAGGGTGGCTCGCAGACGGAGGTCATGGTGGCCGCCGTCGAAGCTGCCATCCCGGCGCGCACGCGCTGGCTCGGCACGCACGGCTACCGTCAGTGGGTGCCCGAGGCGGCGCAGGTGCAGAACGACCCGGAGCACACCTGTCGTAGCGACGGCCGGGCCTGTGGCTGTGCGGGGATGCCGTTCCTGGTGGCCTGGTTCGAGGAGGCCGCCAACACCCTGCGCGCGATGGGCGATGACGCGTTCACCGGTATCGCGCAGGAAGCCCGGTCCGCCGGAATCTCCCTGATCGTGTCGTTGCAGCGCCCGTCCTACGACCAGATGTCCACCTCCACCCGCGCCTCGCTCCCCTCGGTCATCGCGCTCGGCTGCGACCCGCGCGATGAGGGGTTCTCGCTGCCGGAGACGGTCATCGATGCGGGCGCGCACCCCGGGGCGTGGGGCAATCGGCGACCGGGCTACTGCTACGTCGTCTCGCCGGGCATCGACGAAGCCCGCTACCCGTCCCCGGGACGTACCCGGCGCTTCAGCCTCCGGGCCGTGCCGGTCATGGAACGCCTCGCGGCGTGGGCGCAGCACAACGGCGCGGTCGCCGACCCGGTCACCGCGGGTGCGGCCTCCGGCGTCGCAGGGCGCGCCTACGTCGGCCGCCCGGCCACCGGTGAGGAGCGGACCGCGCTGACCGTTGTGGATGAGGAGGAGCCGGACATGGACCACGGCGGCTTGTTCGGTGACCTCGAGGACGGCGACATCGACCCCGAGGCGGAGCTTCCGGAGCCGGAGGAGGGCGATGACGCCCCGATCTTCGGGCAGGACACCGGCCGCAAGCCGGGGCCGGAGGAAGCCCGTCGGCTGTTCGCCGACGCGCTCGTCGAGTTCGAGTCCGGGGGCCGCATGATCGTGGGCCCGCGCGACTTCATGGACTGGTGCGACCGGCACAACCTGTCGCGCCCGTGGGTGTCCGCTCGCCTCAAGGAGGCTGCGGAGGAGGGCCGGTTGGAGGCGACGAACACCACCGGCCGGTGGCGAATCGTTCCCGCCCTGACGGCCGCCTGACGCCTGACACCGTCAAGGCCCCCTGACACCCAAACCCCTAGGCAAACCCGCTGTCAGAAACGCGTGACGCCCCTGGCGTGACACCGCTGACAACCCTGCCTGACACCCGATCCCGCGGGCCCGCACGCCATGCCGGCATGCGCGTGCCCGCGTTCCCGAAGGGAGGCTCGATGTCCCACCGCGACGCGCCGGGGATCATCACCCCGCACATACCCGCCGACGCCTACCGCCGCGCCGAAGCCACCGGCGCTCCGGTCGTCATCGTCGTCCAGGGCACCACCCACCACGGCATCCCGTGGCGCCGAATCCTGCTCCCCTTCGCCGTCGCCGGCGCCGCCGCGCTCGGCACCTGGGGACTGGTCGTCGCCCTGTGCGCGCTGCTGGACGCCATCGCCCACACCGCCACCGTCATCGCCGGAGCCGCCGGACCCATCGGCGTCGGCGGTATCACCCTCAAACTCACCCGCCCCAAGCACTGACCCAGGGAGACAGCATGTCGTTCGGAGAGACCCCGGTCACGATCACCGGCAACCTGACCGCCGAGCCGGAGCTGAAGTTCACCGACTCCGGCCAGGCACTCGCCAAGTTCACCGTCGCCTCCACCCCGCGCACCTTCGACAAGGACTCCGGCCAGTGGAAGGACGGCACGTCCACGTTCTTCCGCTGCGCCGCCTGGCGTTCGCTCGCCGAGCACGTCGCCGAGTCCCTCACCAAGGGCTCGCGCGTGGTGCTGTCCGGTCGAATCCGTCAGCACAACTGGCAGACCGAGCAGGGCGAGAACCGCTCCATGCTCGCCGTGGAAGTCGACGACATCGGCGCCTCGCTCCGCTTCACCACGGTCGTCATCAACGGCAAGACCGGCGACAAGCCGGACGCCTCAGGCGACCCGTGGAACACCGACGGCAACACCGCCAAGCCCCCGTTCTAGATGCGCCCGGGGCGGTCGCCCTCTCGCCAAAGAATCGCGACCGCCCCGGCTCTCCCGTCCCTTCGACAGAACCGGAGACCTCCAGCATGACGCATGACGCACGACCCGCGCTGCTGTCCGCAGCGCTGCAAGCCGCCGCCCGCGGCTGGCACGTCCACCCGCTTCGCCCCGGCGGCAAAAGCTCCGCCCTGCACGGCGAACGCACCTGCCCCCAGACCGGCGAGTGCGCCGACGGACACATGAAGTGGGAACAGCGCGCCACCACCGACCCCGACCGCATCCGCGCCGCGTGGACCGCAGGCGCGTTCAACGTAGGCATCGCCACCGGCCCCTCCGGCCTGGTCGTCGTCGACTTGGACGTGCCCAAGGAGAAGAGCGTGAAGGGCAGTTCGGACGCGCCTTGCGGCGCGACGTCCTTTGCGGCGCTCTGCGAGCGCGCCGGACAGCCAGTCCCCCTCACGTACGCGGTGCGGACGCCCAGCGGAGGGCTGCACCTGTACTACGAGGTACGGCCGGACGTCCGGTTGTTCAACACCGCCCGTACCGTGGCCGCGAACGTGGACACGCGGGCGTGGGGCGGGAACATCGTGGCCGCGGGCAGCATCACCCCTCAGGGCGCCTACGAGGTCATCAATGGCGCCCCGGTGGCCAAGCTGCCTGCCTGGCTTATGAGCCTGCTCCAAACCCCGGCCACGCCGGACCGGGCGCCTGCTCCACTGCTCATCCCGGGCCAGGCCACCCGTCGCGCCGAAGTTGCCCTGGCGCGCGAGACGGCCGCCGTCAGGGGGACGTCGGAGGGTGGGCGCAACAACCGGCTGTTGGCGGGCGCCCGCTCCCTGGGGCGCTTCGTTGCATGGGGCGAGATCACCCGAGACGTGGTCGAGACGGCTTTTCAGGCGGCCGGCGAGGCGGCCGGACTGTCGTCGGGCGAGTGCCGGACCACCATCCACAGCGCCCTGGACTGGTCGATTCGCACTTGCCGGCCGCGGGAGACTGCATGACCGCCACCCCGCCCCGCGCGGGCCTGAAAAGCAGCCCCGACACCGTCGATCAGCCGGACTCCGCCATCACCGCGGTACGCCTGGCTCCGACGTGCGGCCGAGAGAAGGTCGCCCGTCAGGGCGTCCTGTCAGCCCTTCCCCCCGACCAGCCCCCGAGCGCCCCGCCGCCCGGTGACGGTCGCTTCCCCGTGGCCTGGCTCCACATCCACGCCCCCTACGGCGCCACGCCCACCGCCACCTCCAAGTGCCTGTGCGGCCGTGACCACAGCGCCATCGGCCGCCGCAAGGTACTGGATCTGATCACCGACCACGCAGCCCACAGAGACGCCTGCCCGCTTCGCACCACCCAGGCAGGGAGGAACGCGGCATGACCAGCCCCAACACGCCCTCACCGTCGATCGACGGCGCGGCCCTGCTCGATGAGGTCGAAGTGTTCCACCGTCGCTTCAACATCTTCCCCACCGAAGCTGCCTACGTGGCTGTGACCCTGTGGGACGCGCACGCCCACTTGCTTGACTGCTTCGACTCGACTCCGCGCATCGCCTTCCTGTCCCCGGAACCGGGGTCGGGCAAGTCCCGCGCACTGGAGATCGTGGAAACCCTCGTACCCAACAAGATGGCTGCGGTGGATGCCTCAACATCTGCGCTCTTCCGCGCTGTTTCGGGCATCGAGGGCGAGCGTCCCACGATCATCTTCGACGAGATCGACACCGTATTCGGGCCCAAGGCGGGGGAGAACGAGCAACTCCGCGGGTTCCTCAACGCCGGACACCGGCGAGGGAGGCTCATGTACCGGTGCGTGGGTGACGGCGCCAACCAGACCGTCCAGGGCTTCCCGTCCTACGCGGCTGTGGCCATGGCCGGGCTCGGCTCGTTGCCGGACACGATCCTGACCCGCTCGGTCATCATCCGCATGCGTAAGCGCGCTCCGAACGAGAAGGTGGAGCCCTACCGCGAGCGCATCAACGAGCGGGAAGGGCACGCCCTGCGGGATCGCCTCGCCGAATGGGCAGACACCGTGCGCGAACAAGTCGCCGACGGGTGGCCTGCGATGCCGGAGGGCATCACGGACCGACCCGCAGACGTCTGGGAACCCTTGCTCGCGGTTGCCGACGCCGCTGGCGGTGCCTGGCCGGAGCGTGCGCGTCTCGCCTGTGTGGATCTGGTCCGGGCGGCGCAGGACAACAGCGAAACCTCCCTGGGAGTCCGCCTGTTGACAGACCTGCGCGACCACGTTTTCAACGGCGCCGACCGTGCGCCCACGGCGGTCATCCTGGATCGGCTCAACAGCTTGGAAGACGCCCCCTGGGGTGACCTCAGTGGCAGGCCCCTGGACTCCCGGCGGCTCTCGCGCATGCTCAAGGAGTACATGCAGGCGGACAACAAGCCGATCAAGGCTCGCAACATGCGGACCGCGTCCGGACTGCTCAAGGGCTACTACGCGGCTGATCTGCGCGACGCATGGATGCGTTACTGCCCGCCGCCGCTTCCGCCCCTCCCGGCATCCGCTACATCCGCTACACCGGCCAGGTCCGACGCTGAGCCGCTTCTGACCAGCGTCAACGCGTAGCAGACCGACCACTTACCAGCCGCTACACCGCCCTCCCGGGCCGCTACATCCGCTACATCCCCGGGGCGGTGTGGCGGCTCTATCCGCTACACGCTACGCATCCGCTACACGAAACAGGCCCCTGACCTGCGCTGTAGCGGATGTAGCGGATGTAGCGGACCTGGGGGAGGGCGGCGTGGCCAGTGCGACGAGGAGAGATGGCGTGGGCAAGCCGCGCGACGAACTGCTCACCATCCCGCAGGTAATCGAAGAGATCGGAGTTCCCCGGGCCACGTTCTACCGGTGGCGCTCCTGCCGGAAAGGGCCGAAATCCATCAAACTCCCGAGCGGCGCAGTACGGATTCGTCGCTCCGAACTCGAACGGTGGCTGACTTCGCTGGAGGAAGCCGCGTGACAAGCAAAAACCCAGGGGTCGGGCAGAGCGTGAGTCCGGCCCCTGAGGGGTTCTCCTTCGATGTGCGTCTCTGGAAAGTGACGAAGGCACAGAGCAAAACCCGCCCCTACCAACTGCGTTGGAAAGTCGGAGGCAGGGTCAGCAGCGCCACATTCGCCACGACTGCACTTGCCGACGGGCGTCGGTCCGAACTGTGGCAAGCCATGCGCAGAGGGGAAGCCTTCCGGATTGCGGACGGACTCCCCGAGTCTGAGGTACGAGCGGCCGAAGCAGCTGCGACGGTTCGCAGCGATCCGTCGTGGTTCGAATTCGCCCGTGAGTACATACGGGTCCGCTGGCGGACCGCCGCTGCGAAGACGCGCGAAGGACTGGCAGACAGCCTCGCCACCGTGGCGCTCGCCATGATGGGGGAGGGGGACGACGCGCCCACGCCGGAGGACGTTCGGCGAGCCATGCGATGGGCCGTCGTGCCGGCTCACAAGGACGAGGAGCCGCCGGAGGACTTGGAGGCGGCGTGCGCGTGGCTCACTGCCCACTCGCTGCCTCTGTCGGCTCTCACAGACTCCAAGGTCATCAGGGACGTTCACTTCCGGCTGTCCTTCAAACTGGATGACACTCCGGCCGCGACCGACACGTATAAGCGAAGACGACGTGGCTTCAACACCGCAATGGAATACGCGATTCATGAGGGCTACCTCGAAGAGAATCCGCTCAACAGGGTGCAGCGGTCCACCAGCAGAAGTGGAGACGCAGTAGACCCGCGGACTCTCGTGAACGAACTGCAAGGAAGGCAACTCCTCATTGCAGTCTCGTACGTGGGATCAGTTCACAGGAATCGTGGGCGTCGACTGGTCGCCTTCTTCGCCTGCTTCCTGTACGCGGCGATGCGACCTGCTGAAGTCGTCGGTCTCCGGCTGAACGACTGCCACCTTCCGGAACATGGGTGGGGGACGCTCACGCTTCGCGAGACGCGGCCTATCTCGGGAAAGAGGTGGACGGATTCGGGGGAGCGCCACGACCGACGCGGGCTGAAGGCGCGGGAGCCCGGTTCGGACCGGCCGGTGCCGATTCCGCCCGTACTGGTGGCCCTACTCCGGGCGCATGTGAAGGAGTTCGGCACGGCCAAGGACGGCCGGCTCTTCCCGAACGAGCGTGGCGGATTGCTCGGGACTTCCAGCTACTGGCGTGTGTGGCAGGAGGCCCGGCCGTTCGCCCTCACCCCGCACAAGGTGGCCTCCCCACTGGCCCGCAGGCCGTACGACCTACGGGCCACCTGCATCACGAACTGGCTCCGCGCCGGCCTCCCTATAGCTGAGGTGGCCCGGCGCGCCGGCAACTCCCCGGAAGTCATCTACCGCCGCTATGCCGGCGTCATAGACAACAGCGAGGAGGAGAACAACAAGAAGATCGAGAAGACGATGGGGTGGGTCATGGAGGATGACTCTGACGCTTAGCGCATCGTCCTCACACGTTCGCTGAGGTCACTGCTACGGAACTCATGAGAGCGGGAGCCGATGCCTCGGTTCCCGCTCTCCAATACCGATGCGCCCTGGCCAGCGGCTGGTCTCTCCTGTCCTTCACAAGCGCCCGGCGGAATTTGGACCTGCTCTCACGACATGGTCCCCAGACGGACACACAAGGGTGGGCACCCCTTGATGGTTGTCATGTTCAGCCGGACAGGAACCGCTTCATGTTGATCCCGAGGGTGGTTGCCCCGAGGAAGGTGGCTCCTCCTGCTCCGAGTGCCCCCGAGAGCTGTGTACCTGTGCTCCAGAAGAGGCCTGTGGTAGCCAGAGCGAGGGTCAGGGAGCCGATGACGATGATCGCTGCCCACAGGCCACGCTGAGATGAGTCAGGACTGCTCATTTGCCGCATTCTCCTTCATGTGCTTACTGGTGTGGAGCCGACGAAAAGAGACTCTCAGAAGGTAAAACTGCAGGTCAAACGGCATGTTGCGTCACTGTGATTGAGATCTAGGAAGTTAGTGACGGGGCTAAAATGCTATACTGGCTGATGAGTTCGGCATTTGTGCTCTAGCGTTTTGCTGGCTGCAGCGGAATGTATAAGGGAAGAACAGCCAGGACCCCCATGACACCAGTACCCCCGCACCCCGGTCTCTCCTGCAGGATGGCAAAAGTGGATGGAGATGGGCTAGCTCGTGCCGTAGCTGAGGCTGAGCTTGCGCAGGTAGCGAGCAAGGCGCAGCGGACTGGCAACGTGCCGTTTCCCCCCGCCTTCGTCATCGCGAAGGAAGGGCAGGCCAGCAAGGCGCCCCTGGCCAGGATGGTTCAGGGCGGGCAAGGGGGGTTTGTTCGACTACGCCTCTATTTGTGCATCACAATGATGGCGACGAGTGAGCCCTTCAACCTCCGGAAGCCACCGACTCCGCGAGGGTGGGCTCGGATGCTGGCGCTCGACTCGCAGGGGGCTGATCGGCGAGTTCAGCGCAATCTGAAGTGGCTTGCCGAGAACAACTTCATCAAGTTGGAGCCCCGCTGGGGAGGGCCTGCAGAGATCACGTTGCTCAGTGCGGTCGGAGACGGACAGCCGTACGTTCGGCCCATCGAGGAGCTGTCTAACAAGGGGCGATACGTCGGCGTCCCTGTGGAGTTCTGGACGAACGGTTGGATCCTGGAGCTGTCGACAACGGCAGTGGCGCTACTCCTGGTGCTTCGAGATGCGTTGGGCGGACGAAGTTCTCCGGAGTACATCCCGACCTACAAGCAGAGGCGTTATGGCCTGTCCTCTGATACTTGGACCAAGGCCATCAAGGAACTGCGGGGCTACGGCCTGTTGGTTGTCGGGCGGGAGTCCCAAGGGAGTACCTATGACTACGAGCGGATGCGGAACACGTACCTGTTGGACTGGGACCGGCTGAAGGAGCGCCCACAGCCTCGTGAGCCCTCGGTCGGGTGAGATGGTCTATCGCAGGTCTATCGCGACCACCACGAACCAACGACAAAGGGCGGGACCCAGTGAGACTGGGTCCCGCCCTTTTGTTTCGGCATCTGCTCTGGTCAGACCGTGATCTAGGTCGATGACCGGCAAGTGCCCCCGGCAGGATTCGAACCTGCGCACACGGCTCCGGAGGCCGTTGCTCTATCCCCTGAGCTACGGGGGCGTGTCGGGCGCCTTGCTTGGCGGCGACGGGTAGAACCCTACCAGCTTCGGTGGGGTGTTCATGAACGGGTTTCCGGGGTCGTGGCACCCGGTGCGACCTGGGGTGCGTCGCCCGCAGGGGGGTGGAAGTCGGGAAAACCCGGACGCGGTGGCCGGTCCGGACCTACTCTCGAGTTGTGCCAGGCGCTTCCGGCCGGGTCCTTGTTGTGGACGACAACAAGGTCATCCGGCAGCTGATCAGGGTCAATCTCGAGCTGGAGGGGCTCGAGGTGGTGACCGCGGCCGATGGTGCCGAGTGTCTGGATGTCGTTCATCAGGTGCGGCCCGACGTGATCACCCTGGACGTGGTCATGCCCCGACTGGACGGGCTGCGCACCGCCGCTCGGCTGCGCTCCGACCCCCGTACCCGTGATCTGCCCCTCGCCATCATCAGCGCCTGCACCCAGTACGAGGTCGACAGCGGCCTTGACGTCGGCGTCGACGCCTTCCTCGCCAAACCCTTCGAGCCCGCCGAACTCGTGAGCCTTGTACGGCGGTTGATCGAGCGGAGGGGGAGCGGGAGCGGAGAGGGCGACGGGTGCCCCGAGGGCAGGGGGGCCGATGATGCCGTGCTCGGAGGCATCCTGGGCGCCGGCGAGGCCGCCGGGCGGACCGGAGGCTGAGGCGGGCAGGGCGGCGGCAGAAGCGGTTGAGTGGCCGAGTGGCTGCCCGGTCGGTCGCGTCTTCCGTAGCGTCGGAACGGAGTAACCGACCGCGCCATCCCCCATAGGTCCAGTGCCACGCCGGGACCCATAGGTCCAGCGCCACGCCGGAGCCCTCCCGCTGCACCCCACCCCAGCTCCCCACCCCGTCCACATCGCGGAACCCAGCCCAAACCCATTCGCATACCCACCCCCCTCCTCCCATACGCTTGTCCCCGTGACCCCCGTCGAGCTCTCCCGTTCCGTGCTGTGCGCGGTGCGTCGTGCTGTCGACGAGGGGGAACTGGACGTCGCCGTGCCCGAGCGGGCCGTGGTCACCGTGCCGGGGCCCGGTGGGTGTGGGGACTACGCCACCAACATCGCGCTCCAGCTCGCCCGGCCGGCCGGGCAGCCCGCCCTGCGTGTCGCCGAGATTCTGCGGACGCGCCTCGCGGGGACGGACGGTGTCGCCGACGTCGTCGTCACCGGGCCCGGGTTCCTGAACATCCGCCTCGGCGGCACCGCGTCCGTCGCCCTCGTCGAGGAGATCCTTCGGCGCGGCGACCGGTACGGATACGCCAACGGTCCGTCCGCGGACTTCGTGCCGCTGTCCTGTCCGCGTGAGGTCCGGGCCGTTGTCGTGATGGACGCCGTCGCCCGGATCCTGCGTTCGCAGGGCGCCGCCGTACGAACCCGCTGCGAGGCCGAGCTCCCTCAGGAGTGGCTCGACATCCTGGGCGTACGGGTGGACACAGTCGGCGGCAGGTCCAGCAGGCCCGGTGATTCCAGCAGGCCCAGCAGGCCCAACAGGCACGGTGAGTCCAACACGGTCGGCCTCCCAGGCGATGACGCCGGCTCCCGTGTCACTCGGCACCAGCCCGTTCCGCCCGACGACCTCCCCCACCACGCCGTCCGCCCGGTCCCCGCCCCGCTCGACCCCCTCTTCCTCGGACGCGACGCCGCCCGCTGGGCCCTGCTCCACCCCGCCGAGCACGACCGGCCCCGTGTCACCGACGAGCATCTCGTCCAGCGCGAGAGCAATCCTCTCTTCCGCGTCCGCTACGCATACGCCCGCACCCGGGCCCTCTCCCGCAACGCCGCCGATCTGGGATTCAGCGCCGAGCCGGGATCCGTAGAGCCGTTCACAGGGCAATTCACGGATCAGCTCACTTCGCAGTCCCCGGCACCGCTCAGCTCCCACCCCCTCCAAACCGCCCTCGCCGACCATCCCCGAGTGCTCGCCCAGGCGGCAGCCCACCGGGCTCCCGACCGCCTTGCCCGGCATCTCGTCGCCGTCGCCGACGCTGTGCTTCCGTTGCTGGCCGTCGTGCTGCCGCGGGGTGCGGAGAAACCCTCGGCCGCCCACCGTGCCCGGCTCGCGCTTGCCGAAGCCGCCGGGGCGGTGCTGGCCGGCGGCCTGTCCCTGCTCGGTATCGACGCACCCGAACATCTCTGAGAGAGCCCACGACAGTCATGAGCCGTTCCGCACACCCCGCCGGGCCCCGTCACGCCGATGTCCTGCCCGAGGGTCACTACTCCGCGCCGCCCGCCGACCTCAACGCCCTCGACGCGAAGGTGTGGGCGCAGACCGTCGGCCGTGACGCCGACGGCGTGGTCACCGTCGGCGGCGTCGACGTGAAGACCCTCGCCGAACAGCACGGCACGCCCGCCTACTTCATCGACGAGGCCGACTTCCGCGCCCGCGCCCGCTCCTGGCGCAGCGCCTTCGGCAACGACGCCGACGTCTTCTACGCCGGCAAGGCGTTCCTCTCCCGCGCCGTCGTGCGGTGGCTGCACGAGGAGGGGCTCAACCTGGACGTGTGCTCCGGCGGCGAGCTCGCCACCGCCCTCTCGGCGGGCATGCCGGCCGAGCGGATCGCCTTCCACGGCAACAACAAGTCCGTCGAGGAGATCACCCGGGCCGTGGAAACCGGTGTGGGGCGGATCGTTCTCGATTCCTTCCAGGAGATCGTGCGTGTCGCCCACGTCGCGCAGGGGCTCGGCAAGCGGCAGCGGGTGCAGATCCGTATCACCGTCGGCGTCGAGGCGCACACGCACGAGTTCATCGCCACCGCCCACGAGGACCAGAAGTTCGGCATTCCGCTGGCCGGCGGGCAGGCCGCCGAGGCGGTGCGGCGGGCGTTGAAGCTCGACGGGCTGGAGCTCATCGGGATCCACAGCCACATCGGGTCGCAGATCTTCGACATGTCCGGCTTCGAGGTCGCCGCGCACCGCGTCGTCGGGCTGCTCAAGGACATCCGTGACGAGCACGGTGTCGAGCTGCCCGAGATCGACCTCGGCGGCGGTCTCGGCATCGCGTACACCAGCGCCGACGACCCGCGCGAACCGCACGAGATCGCGAAGGCGCTCACCGAGATCGTCACCCGTGAGTGCGAGGGCGCCCGGCTGCGCACGCCTCGGATCTCCGTCGAGCCGGGGCGGGCCATCGTCGGGCCCACCGCGTTCACGCTCTACGAGGTCGGCACCATCAAGCCCCTGGACAACCTCCGTACCTACGTCTCCGTCGACGGCGGCATGTCCGACAACATCCGTACGGCGCTGTACGACGCCGAGTACAGCGTCGCGCTCGTGTCACGGACCTCCGACGCCGAGCCCATGCTCGCGCGGGTCGTCGGCAAGCACTGCGAGAGCGGGGACATCGTGGTGAAGGACGCGTTCCTGCCGGCCGACCTGGCACCGGGTGACCTCATCGCCGTACCGGCGACGGGCGCCTACTGCCGGTCCATGGCCAGCAACTACAACCACGTGCTGCGGCCCCCGGTCGTGGCCGTGCACGAGGGCGAGTCCCGGGTGATCGTCCGGCGGGAGACCGAAGAGGATCTTCTTCGGCTCGACGTCGGCTGAGCAGCGAATACAGCAGCGAATACAGCAGCGAACACAGCGGGGTGGAAGATCTCCTGTCTTCCACCCCGGTACAAATGAAATAGATGTCTCACGATCCGGACGAAGGGCAGAAACTCCCGTCCGGTGAGTGAGACTGGTGCAACCGTAGACGGTATGAGGAAACGAGGTCGGATGATGCGTACGCGTCCGCTGAAGGTGGCGCTGCTGGGCTGTGGGGTTGTCGGCTCAGAGGTGGCGCGCATCATGACGACGCACGCCGACGACCTCGCCGCCCGGATCGGTGCCCCCGTCGAGCTCGCGGGCGTGGCCGTACGGCGGCCCTCCAGGGTCCGTGAGGGCATCGACCCCGCGCTGATCACCACGGACGCCACCGCCCTCGTCAAACGGGGCGACATCGACGTCGTGGTCGAGGTCATCGGCGGTATCGAGCCGGCCCGCACCCTCATCACCACCGCCTTCGAGCACGGCGCCTCCGTCGTCTCCGCCAACAAGGCCCTCCTCGCCCAGGACGGCGCCGCCCTGCACGCCGCCGCGGAGGCGAACGACAAGGACCTCTACTACGAGGCCGCCGTCGCCGGCGCCATCCCGCTGATCCGCCCGCTGCGCGAGTCCCTCGCCGGCGACAAGGTCAACCGGGTGCTGGGGATCGTCAACGGCACCACGAACTTCATCCTCGACAAGATGGACTCGACCGGCGCCGGCTATCAGGAGGCCCTCGACGAGGCCACCGCGCTCGGGTACGCGGAGGCCGACCCCACCGCCGACGTCGAGGGCTTCGACGCCGCCGCCAAGGCCGCGATCCTCGCCGGCATCGCCTTCCACACGCGTGTGCGTCTCGACGACGTCTACCGCGAGGGCATGACCGAGGTGACCGCGGCCGACTTCGCCTCCGCCAAGGAGATGGGCTGCACCATCAAGCTGCTCGCCATCTGCGAGCGGGCCGGTGACGGCGCCTCCGTCACCGCGCGCGTGCACCCCGCGATGATCCCGCTGACCCACCCGCTCGCCTCCGTGCGCGGCGCCTACAACGCCGTGTTCGTGGAGTCCGACGCCTCCGGGCAGCTCATGTTCTACGGCCCCGGCGCGGGCGGTGCTCCCACCGCGTCCGCCGTGCTCGGCGACCTCGTCGCCGTCTGCCGCAACCGACTCAGCGGGGCAACGGGGCCCGGCGAGTCGGCGTACGCCGCCCTGACCGTGTCGCCCATGGGTGACGTCGTCACGCGCTACCACATCAGCCTCGACGTCGCCGACAAACCGGGTGTTCTCGCCCAGGTGGCGACCGTGTTCGCGGAGCACGGAGTGTCGATCGATACGGTGCGCCAGCAAGGACGGCAGGACGGAGGCGGCGAGGCATCCCTCGTCGTCGTCACCCACCGTGCGTCCGACGCGGCCCTCGTCGGGACCGTCGAGGCGCTGCGCAAGCTCGACACCGTGCGGGGTGTCGCCAGCATCATGCGGGTTGAAGGAGAGTAACCAGCAATGACCCACCAGTGGCGCGGAATCATCGAGGAGTACCGGGACCGGCTGCCCGTCTCCGACACCACGCCGGTCGTGACGCTCCGCGAGGGCGGCACGCCCCTCGTGCCCGCGCAGGTGCTCTCCGAGCGCACGGGCTGCGAGGTCCACCTCAAGGTGGAGGGTGCCAACCCCACCGGGTCCTTCAAGGACCGCGGCATGACCATGGCCATCACGCGGGCCAAGGAGGAGGGCGCCAAGGCCGTCATCTGCGCCTCCACCGGCAACACCTCCGCCTCGGCCGCCGCCTACGCCGTGCGCGCGGGCATGATCTCGGCCGTACTCGTCCCGCAGGGCAAGATCGCGCTCGGCAAGATGGGCCAGGCCCTCGTGCACGGCGCGAAGATCCTCCAGGTCGACGGCAACTTCGACGACTGCCTCACGCTCGCCCGCGAGCTGAGCGACAACTACCCCGTGGCGCTGGTGAATTCGGTCAACCCGGTGCGCATCGAGGGGCAGAAGACGGCCGCCTTCGAGATCGTGGACATGCTGGGCGACGCCCCCGACATCCACGTCCTCCCGGTGGGCAACGCGGGCAACATCACCGCGTACTGGAAGGGGTACAAGGAGTACGCCGCCGACGGTGTCTCCAGGCAGACCCCGCGCATGTGGGGCTTCCAGGCCTCCGGCTCCGCGCCGATCGTGCGCGGCGAGGTCGTCAAGGACCCCTCGACCATCGCCACCGCGATCCGCATCGGCAACCCGGCCTCCTGGCAGTACGCCATCGACGCGCGGGACGAGTCGGGCGGCTTCATCGACGAGGTGACGGACCGTGAAATCCTGCGCGCCTACCGGCTGTTGGCCGCTCAGGAGGGCGTCTTCGTCGAGCCCGCGTCCGCCGCGTCGGTCGCCGGTCTGCTGAAGGCCGCCGAGCAGGGCAAGGTCGACCCGGGCCAGCGCATCGTGTGCACCGTCACCGGCAACGGCCTCAAGGACCCCGACTGGGCCGTCGCCGGCGCCCCGCAGCCCGTCACCGTCCCGGTCGACGCGGCGACGGCGGCCGAGCGGCTCGGGCTGGCGTAAGCCGGGCCACGCTCCGTCGCAGCAGGCTCGCGCAGGCGACCACGAGGCGCCCTGCCTGGGGAACTTCCCTACAAGGGGTGCACGGGGGGCATACGACACGCATCGTGCGCCTCCTGTGCGCCCTATGTCGCCACAGAACCTACCTTCGATACGCTGTACTGAACCCGCCCGCCGCATATGCCTCCGCATAGGTGCGGTGCCGCGCCGTCTCCGCGGCCCGGAAGCGGTCCCAGAGGTTCTCGTACTTCATCGAATGTCTTCGACAATCGACAATCACCGCAGCTCAAGGAGAGTCATCGAGCGATGGCCGGTCCAGCCTTCCGCGCCGCCGCCGTCCGGGTGCGCGTCCCCGCCACCAGCGCCAACCTCGGTCCGGGCTTCGACGCCCTCGGCCTGTCGCTGGGGCTCTACGACGACGTGGTCGTCCGGGTGGCCGACTCCGGGCTGCACATCGACATCGCGGGTGAGGGCAGCGAGACGCTGCCGCGCGACGAGAACCACCTGCTCGTACGTTCCCTGCGCACCGCCTTCGATCTGCTGGGCGGCCAGCCGCGCGGCCTGGAGATCGTCTGCGCCAACCGCATCCCGCACGGCCGCGGCCTCGGCTCCTCCTCCGCCGCCATCTGCGCCGGCATCGTCGCCGCGCGTGCCGTGACCATAGGCGGCGAGGCCCGGCTCGACGACGCGGCCCTGCTCGAACTCGCCACCGAGATCGAGGGTCACCCCGACAACGTCGCCGCCTGTCTGCTGGGCGGATTCACCCTGTCCTGGATGGAGGCCGGCGCCGCCCGGGCCATCAGGATGGAACCCGCCGATTCCATCGTTCCGGTGGTTTTCGTTCCCGGTAAGCCGGTCCTGACGGAGACCGCGCGCGGTCTGCTGCCGCGCACCGTCCCGCATGTCGACGCCGCCACCAACGCGGGCCGTGCCGCCCTGCTCGTCGAGGCCCTCACCCGGCGCCCCGAGCTGCTGCTGCCCGCCACCGAGGACCGTCTGCACCAGGAGTACCGCGCTCCCGCGATGCCGGAGAGCGCCGCGCTGGTGGAGCGGCTGCGGGCCGACGGAGTGCCGGCGGTCATCTCGGGCGCGGGACCAACTGTGCTGGCACTGGCCGACGAGGACAGCGCCGACAAGGTCGCCCATCTGGCAGGCGAGGGGTGGGCCGCGAACCGGCTCGACCTCGACGCCCAGGGAGCGAGCGTGCTGCCGCTTGCGACCTGACACACGGTTGCCGGATTTCGAGAGGGGGAATGTTTGTTGGATCCGGTAGTGTTAACCTCAAGTCTGCACCCGACCCCACCATGGCGAGGTGCTTCGTGTCCCCGTCCGGGACAGACATTCTTCCGGGAGCCTCCCAAGCCGCACTGTGTTCCGTACGACGTACGCGGGCAGTACCTCGTACACGAGCACTGAGCGACTCGACGGGCACGCTCCGGAACCGGCGCGACCGAGCCGCGTGACACCGACACTCAGTGCCACGGCTCTGGGAACCGCCATCACCAGAAATTTCTCCGCCATTTAGGGCGGACCACCGCCCCGGCGCGGTCCACACACCAAGGACCTAAGCCGGACAGCACAACCGGTCGCCGAGCCAGACAGGCCGACGTCCGCTCCAGGGAAGGACCCTTCGTGAGCGACACCACCGATCTGATGGGCGCACGTGTCGAGGAGACCGCTGCCGCGCCCGCCACGGACGCCTCCGCGCCTGCCGGCGGTGCCGGCTCCCGGCGGCGCCGCGGTACCGGCCTCGAGGGCATGGTGCTGGCCGAGCTTCAGCAGGTCGCATCCGGCCTCGGTATCAGGGGCACGGCGCGCATGCGTAAGAGCCAGCTGATCGAGGTCATCAAGGAGGCGCAGGCCGGGGGAGGTGCCGCGGCTCCGAAGGCGGAGGCCGCCACCGAGACCAAGCCCAAGCGCCGCGCCACCTCCAAGGCCCGTACCGGCGAGGACGCCGAGAAGAAGGCGGAGAAGGCGGCTGAGGCCCCCGCCGAGAAGGCCGTGGCCCAGCAGCAGATCGAGATTCCCGGCCAGCCGGCCGGCGGCCCCTCCCGCGACGGGAACGAGGACGCGCCGGCCGAGCGCCGTCGTCGCCGCGCCACCGCGGACGCGGGCAGCCCGTCCGCCGCGCCGGAGACGGTCGCCGCCGAGGCCAAGAACGAGCCGAAGGCCGAGACGCCCGCGCAGTCGCAGGGCGACGCCAAGAGCGACGCCGACGGCGGCGAGGGCCGTCGTCGTGACCGCCGTGAGCGCGGCCGCGACCGTGACCGCGGTGACCGTGGTGACCGCGGTGACCGTCGCAAGGGCGACGACCAGCAGGGCGGCGGCCGTCAGGACCGCCAGCAGGGCCAGCAGCAGGGCGGTGGCCGTCAGGACCGCCAGCGCGACAACGGCCCGCAGGACGACGACGACTTCGAGGGCGGCCGTCGTGGCCGTCGCGGCCGCTACCGGGACCGTCGTGGCCGTCGTGGCCGTGACGACGTGCAGGAGCCGCAGATCGCCGAGGACGACGTCCTGATCCCGGTCGCGGGCATCCTGGACATCCTCGACAACTACGCCTTCATCCGTACGTCGGGCTACCTGCCGGGCCCCAACGACGTGTACGTCTCCCTCGCCCAGGTCCGCAAGAACGGTCTGCGCAAGGGCGACCACATCACCGGCGCGGTCCGTCAGCCCAAGGAAGGCGAGCGGCGCGAGAAGTTCAACGCGCTGGTCCGCCTCGACTCCGTCAACGGCATGGCGCCCGAACACGGCCGCGGCCGCCCGGAGTTCAACAAGCTCACCCCGCTCTACCCGCAGGACCGCCTCCGCCTGGAGACGGACCCGGGCGTCCTCACCACGCGCATCATCGACCTGGTGTCGCCGATCGGTAAGGGCCAGCGCGGTCTGATCGTGGCCCCGCCGAAGACCGGCAAGACCATGATCATGCAGGCGATCGCCAACGCGATCACGCACAACAACCCCGAGTGCCACCTGATGGTCGTCCTCGTCGACGAGCGTCCGGAAGAGGTCACCGACATGCAGCGGTCGGTGAAGGGCGAGGTCATCTCCTCGACCTTCGACCGTCCGGCCGAGGACCACACCACGGTCGCCGAGCTCGCCATCGAGCGTGCGAAGCGCCTGGTGGAGCTGGGCCACGACGTCGTCGTGCTGCTCGACTCGATCACCCGACTGGGCCGTGCGTACAACCTCGCCGCCCCGGCCTCCGGCCGCATCCTGTCCGGTGGTGTCGACTCGACCGCCCTGTACCCGCCGAAGCGCTTCTTCGGTGCGGCCCGCAACATCGAGGACGGCGGCTCGCTGACCATCCTCGCCACCGCACTGGTGGACACCGGGTCCCGCATGGACGAGGTGATCTTCGAGGAGTTCAAGGGCACCGGCAACATGGAGCTCAAGCTCGACCGGAAGCTCGCCGACAAGCGCATCTTCCCGGCGGTGGACGTCGACGCGTCCGGTACCCGTAAGGAAGAGATCCTGCTCGGCAACGAGGAGCTGGCGGTCACCTGGAAGCTGCGCCGGGTGCTGCACGCGCTCGACCAGCAGCAGGCGATCGAGCTGCTGCTCGACAAGATGAAGCAGACCAAGTCGAACATCGAGTTCCTGATGCAGATCCAGAAGACGACGCCGACCCCCGGCAACGGCGACTAGACGCTCCGCTACGAGAGCCGAAGGACCACTCCTGTACTTCGGCCGCGGGCCGTCTGTGGCTGATCGCGCAGTTCCCCGCGCCCCTGGAGGGCGTTGAGGCCGCCCCACGTCATATCAGTGACGTGGGGCGGCCTTTTGGCGCAGATAGGAGCGGGCGTATCTGTGCGCCCCTTCCTACTCTTGTGTCTCTGGGGGGACTTTCTTGACCACCAATCCGTCCGGCAGTGGTCGTCACAGACGCCGGATACGTTTCGGGCTGCCCGTGGCCGCCGCCGGCCTCGCCGCGGCGGTCGCCACCGCGCTGCTGACCTCGTCCGCGGGGGCCGCGACCGCGCTGCCCGAGCCCACCGTGAAGCCCGTGACCGGTTCGGCCTCGTCGGCCGAGCTGGAGCGGCGCGTCGCGGGCGCCGTCGCCGGTGACGACACCGCGGGGGAGACGTCGAAGAAGTCGTCGTACGGCGCGAGCACGACCGACGCCGCGGGTGACTCCACCGTGAGCCCCATGGTCATCGGCGGCACCACCACCAGCATCACCTCGGCGCCCTGGATGGCGCAGCTCTGGTACTACGACGACCAGGGCACCGCCGACGAGGCCGACGACACGGGCTTCTTCTGCGGCGGCGCCGTCGTCGCGCCGACGAAGATCCTCACCGCCGCGCACTGCGTCAAGGGCTACGACTGGTACAACTACGGCGCCGTCGTCACCGGCACCAACCAGCTGCCGACCACCGACGACGCCGGCAACAGCGACCTGCACGGCGGCACGGTCTCGCTGCCGTACCGGCAGTGGAACCACCCGTCGTACAGCGCGACGACGATCGACAACGACATCGCCGTGATCACGCTGGCCAACCCGGTCAAGGCGACGCCGATCCGCATGACGACGTCCGGCGACACCGCCTCGTACGCCGCCGGCACCAGCGCCAAGGTCTACGGCTGGGGCCGCACCAGCTCCACCAGCCAGGACATCTCGCAGTCGCTGAAGTCGGCGACGCTGCCGATCCAGTCCGACACCACGTGCGCGGGCTTCTACGGCGGCGACTTCGTCAAGGGCCACATGGTCTGCGCGGGCAAGCCGGCCACCGGCAGCGACACCGGCACGGTCTCCGCCTGCAACGGCGACTCCGGCGGGCCGCTCGTGGTGAACGGCCGTATCGCGGGTGTCGTCTCCTGGGGCGTGCAGGACTGCGTCGCCAAGGGCGCGTACAGCGTGTTCGCCAAGGTCACCTCCTACGTCGGTGCCGCCTACCCGCGCATCGACGACACCAACATCAGCGGTGACCACCGGGCCGACCTGTGGCTGCGCAACGCCTCCACCAAGACCGGCTACTCCAAGAACTCCAACGGCACCACGTTCGCCGCGCGCGAGTCCTGGGGCGACTGGAGCGGCGTGAACCTGGTCCTGCAGACCGATCTCGACCGGGACGGCTACCAGGACCTGCTGTTCCGGCGCAGCTCGGACGGCGACATGTTCTGGTCGCACTTCGTGCCGTCCAGCGGCACCTGGGCCACCAAGCAGATCGCCGACAACTGGAAGACCCGCACCCGCGTCGTCGTCCCGGGTGACGTCACCGGCGACTACCTGCCCGACCTGCTCTCGGTCGACTCCGCCGGCTACCTGTGGATCTACCCGGGCAAGGGCAACGGCACCTTCGGCACCCGTGTGAAGGTCGGCTCCGGCTGGAACCAGTACAACTCCCTGCGCGGACACGGCGACTTCACCGGCGACGGCAAGACCGACCTGATCGCGCGCAGCTCGTCCGGCGGCTACATCTACCTGTACAAGGGCACCGGCAAGTCCGGCACGGGCGCCTTCTCCACCCGGGTCAAGGTCCGCACGTGGTCGACGTACAACGGCTTCGACGCCGTCGGTGATGTCACCGGCGACGGCAAGGCCGACTTCATGGCCCGCAACTCCTCCGGCACGCTCTACCTGTACCCGGGCACCGGAAAGGCCACGAGCGAGATCTTTGCCACACCGAAGTCCGTCGGTACCGATTTCAAGCAGTACGACATCCTCGGCTGAAAGCCCAGGTGACACCGGCACCCCCGGTGTCGTCGACTACGCACTGTGCCCATCGCCTCCCAGGCGGTGGGCACAGTGCGTTGTGCAACCCTTTCCCGGGTTTCCCCGTCTGACCCGACGGGGTGACGATGGTGCGGTAAGGGCCTTTTGGCCATGCCTGACCCTGACAGCAGGGGGTAACCGACCGGACGAGAACCGAGGAGCAGAGTGACCGCCGAGAGCACGCCGGAGCCCGGCATACCGGGCGAGAACGGGACCAACGGCCCGCGCAACCGCGCCAAGGGCCGTCGCCGCAAGCCGCGCGAGAAGCGCAAGGGCCTGCGGATCATGGCCTGGACGGCCGCCGGGATCGTGGTCCTGGGCGGAACCGGCGCCGGGTACCTCTACTTCAAGCTCAACGGCAACCTCAAGAGCGTCGACATCGACCAGGCTCTCGGCACCGACCGGCCGCAGAAGGTCGACAACGGCTCGGAGAACATCCTCGTCCTCGGCTCGGACACCCGCTCCGGCGGCAACAAGAAGCTCGGCGGCGGCGCCGACGACGGCAGCGCGCGCTCGGACACGGCGATGATCCTGCACGTCTACGAGGGCCACAAGAAGGCCAGCGTGGTCTCGATCCCGCGCGACACCCTCATCGACCGCCCCGAGTGCACCGACACCGACGGCAACACGCACGACGCGGCCTCCGGCGTGATGTTCAACGAGGCGTACTCCACGGGCGGCGCCGCCTGCACGGTGAAGACCGTCGAGTCCGTCACCGGCATCCGGATGGACCACTATCTCGAGGTCGACTTCTCCGGCTTCCAGAAGCTGATCGACGAGCTCGGCGGCGTCGAGGTCACCACCACCAAGGACATCAAGGACCCCGACAGCCACCTCGACCTCAAGGCCGGCACCCACCAGCTCGACGGCGAGCAGGCCCTCGGGCTGGTCCGCACCCGCCACGGCGTGGGCGACGGCTCCGACCTCGGCCGCATCCAGCTGCAGCAGGCCTTCGTCAAGGCGCTGCTGGAGCAGATGAAGGACATCAACCTGTTCGGCAACCCCAAGCGGCTGTACGACCTGGCCAACACCGCCACCAAGACGGTCACCACCGACTCCGACCTGGGCTCGGTCAACAAGCTCATGTCCTTCGCCAATGGCCTCAAGGGCATCAGCTCGAAGAACATGACCATGGTCACCCTGCCGGTCCGGTACGACCCGGCGGACCCGAACCGCGTGATCGTGGCCGAGGCGAAGGCCAAGCAGGTCTGGACGGCCCTGAAGAACGACAAGCCGATCCCGAAGTCGGCGACCGAGGGCACGGCCAAGGGCGATGCCAACGGTGTCGTGACGGCGACGCCATCGCCGAAGGAGTAGAGGCGCAACCGGCTGCGGAATAGATCGGAGCGGCCCCCGGTTTTGGGGGATGGCCCCAGTCCTGGCAGACTGGTACGTCGGCTCCGGTTCACGTCTCCGCATCCCGCGGTGGCGACCCGGCGCCCTCCCGAAACTAGGAGACACCTTGAAGCGCGACATCCACCCCGAGTACGTCGAGACGCAGGTCAGCTGCACCTGTGGCGCGTCGTTCACCACCCGTAGCACGATCGCCAGCGGCACCATCCGTGCCGAGGTCTGCTCCGAGTGCCACCCGTTCTACACGGGCAAGCAGAAGATCCTCGACACCGGTGGCCGTGTGGCCCGCTTCGAGGCCCGCTTCGGCAAGGCTGCTGCCGGCTCCAAGAAGTAGCGAGCTCCAATTCGCCGGTCCACGGCCGCGCCCTGTCTCAGGCGCGCCGGGACCGGCGTTTTTGGTCGCCCGCCCTTCACAGACGTATTTCACACAGGAGCCCAAGATGTTCGAGGCCGTCGAGGAACTGGTCGCTGAGCACGCCGACCTGGAGACGAAGCTCGCCGACCCTTCGGTGCACGCCGACCAGGCGAACGCGCGCAAGCTGAACAAGCGCTACGCCGAGCTCACCCCGATCGTCGCCACGTACCGCTCCTGGAAGCAGACCGGCGACGACATCGACACGGCGAAGGAACTCGCCGCCGACGACCCGGACTTCGCGGCCGAGGTCAAGGAGCTGGACAAGCAGCGCGAGGAACTGACCGAGAAGCTGCGGCTCCTGCTCGTCCCGCGTGACCCGAGTGACGACAAGGACGTCATTCTGGAGATCAAGGCGGGCGCCGGCGGTGACGAGTCCGCGCTGTTCGCGGGGGACCTGCTGCGCATGTACCTGCGGTACGCCGAGCGCGTCGGCTGGAAGACCGAGATCATCGACGCCACCGAGTCCGAGCTGGGCGGCTACAAGGACGTCCAGGTCGCGGTGAAGACCAAGGGCGGCCAGGGCGCCACGGAGCCCGGCCAGGGCGTCTGGGCCCGGCTGAAGTACGAGGGCGGCGTGCACCGCGTGCAGCGGGTGCCGGCGACCGAGTCGCAGGGCCGTATCCACACCTCCGCGGCCGGTGTGCTCGTCACGCCCGAGGCCGAGGAGATCGACGTCGAGATCAACCCGAACGACCTCCGCATCGACGTGTACCGGTCGTCAGGCCCGGGTGGCCAGTCCGTCAACACCACCGACTCCGCCGTGCGCATCACGCACATTCCGACCGGAGTCGTCGCCTCCTGCCAGAACGAGAAGAGCCAGCTCCAGAACAAGGAGCAGGCGATGCGTATCCTGCGCTCCAGGCTGCTCGCAGCGGCGCAGGAGGAGGCCGAGAAGGAGGCCGCCGACGCCCGCCGCAGCCAGGTCCGCACCGTCGACCGCTCCGAGAAGATCCGTACCTACAACTTCCCGGAGAATCGCATCTCGGACCACCGCGTCGGCTTCAAGTCGTACAACCTGGACCAGGTCCTGGACGGCGACCTCGACGCGGTGATCCAGGCCTGCGTCGACGCGGACTCGGCGGCGAAGCTGGCGGCCGCGTAAGGGCGTAGGGGACGGACGTACGCACGGACGAGTACGACACGGAGGACTTGCGTGCAGCAATTCATCGGGGGGCGGACCCCAAGCCCCCGCAGCGTGCTGCTCGCGGAGGTGGCACAGGCCACCCAGCGGCTGGCGGACGCCGGCGTGCCCTCGCCGCGCACCGACGCGGAGGAGCTCGCCGCGTTCGTGCACGGCGTGAAGCGCGGCGAGCTGCACTCCGTGAAGGACTCGGACTTCGACGCCCGGTACTGGGAGGTCATCGCCCGCCGTGAGCAGCGCGAGCCGCTCCAGCACATCACCGGGCGTGCGTACTTCCGCTATCTCGAACTCCAAGTCGGGCCGGGCGTGTTCGTGCCGCGGCCCGAGACCGAGTCGGTGGTCGGCTGGGCCATAGACGCGGTGCGCGCGATGGACGTCGTCGAGCCCTGCATCGTCGACCTGTGCACCGGTTCGGGCGCCATCGCGCTCGCCCTCGCCCAGGAGGTCCCGCGCTCGCGCGTGCACGCCGTGGAGCTGTCCGAGGACGCCCTGGTGTGGACGCGCAAGAACGTGGAGGGCTCGCGCGTCGACCTGCGCCAGGGCAACGCGCTGGACGCCTTCCCCGACCTCGACGGCCAGGTCGACCTGGTCATCTCCAACCCGCCCTACATCCCGCTCACCGAATGGGAATACGTCGCTCCGGAGGCGCGGGACTACGATCCCGATCTCGCCCTGTTCTCCGGCGAGGACGGCCTCGACCTCATCCGCGGCCTGGAGCGGACCGCACACCGTCTCCTGCGGCCCGGCGGCGTCGTCGTCATCGAGCACGCCGACACCCAGGGCGGTCAGGTGCCGTGGATCTTCACCGAGGAGCTGGGCTGGGCCGACGCGGCCGACCACCCCGACCTCAACAACCGCCCCCGGTTCGCGACGGCCCGCAAGGCGCTGCCGTGACCGCCCCGCAGACTCTTTCCCGGAAGTACGTGTACTTCGTGTACGAGGAGGCCCGCTAGATATGGCACGGCGATACGACACCAACGACGCGACCGACCGCACGACCGGTCTGCGTGAGGCCGCGTCCGCCGTCCGCCGTGGTGAGCTCGTGGTCCTTCCGACCGACACGGTGTACGGCATCGGCGCCGACGCGTTCACCAAGGAGGCCGTCGGCGATCTGCTGGAGGCCAAGGGGCGGGGCCGCAACATGCCCACCCCCGTGCTGATCGGCTCCCCGAACACACTCCACGGTCTCGTCACCGACTTCTCCGAGCTGGCCTGGGAGCTGGTCGACGCGTTCTGGCCGGGCGCGCTCACGCTCGTCGCCAAGCACCAGCCGTCCCTCCAGTGGGACCTCGGTGACACCCGGGGCACGGTTGCCGTGCGCATGCCACTGCACCCGGTCGCCATCGAGCTCCTGACCGAGGTCGGCCCGATGGCAGTCTCCTCGGCGAACCTCACCGGACACCCGGCGCCGGAGGACTGCGACGCGGCGCAGGAGATGCTCGGCGACTCGGTCTCGGTGTACCTCGACGGCGGCCCGACCCCGGGCAACGTCCCGTCGTCCATCGTCGACGTCACGCGCGAGGTGCCGCTGCTGCTGCGCGCGGGTGCCCTCTCGGCGGAGGATCTGCGGAAGGTCGTACCCGACCTCGAGGTGGCCAATTGACCGCCCCTGAGTCCCCCGGGCTCTCGGCCGCGCCCGAGCAGGGGGTACCCCCATGCGTGGCATAGGCAACGGGGAAAGCGCGGCGGAGATCACGACCACCTTCGTGGGACTGCCGCGCGACAGCTTCCGCATCCTCCACGTCAGCACCGGAAACGTGTGCCGCTCGCCGATCACCGAGCGGCTGACCCGTCATTTCGTGACGCAGCGGCTCGGGGTGCTCGGCGGCTCGCTGATCGTGGAGAGCGCCGGCACCTGGGGCCACGAGGGCGCGGCCATGGAGTCCAACGCGGAGACGGTCCTCGCCGACTTCGGCGCGGACGCCTCCGGCTTCGTCGGCCGCGAGCTCCTCGACGAACACGTCATCATGGCCGACCTGGTCCTCACCGCCACCCGCGACCACCGCGCCCAGGTCATCTCCATGGGCCATTCGGCGGGCCTGCGCACCTTCACGCTGAAGGAGTTCACCCGCCTGGTCCGCGCCATAGACCCCGCGACGCTGCCTCCCCTGGAGGACGGCGTGGTCCAGCGAGCACGCGCCCTGGTGCGCGCGGCGGCGGCTCTACGCGGGTGGCTGCTGGCGCCGACGGCCGAGGCCGACGAGGTGTACGACCCGTACGGGGCGCCGCTGACGTTCTTCCGCTCGGTGGGCGAGGAGATACACGAGGCACTGGATCCGGTGGTGACGGCGCTCACGGGAGTACCCGCGAGGACGTGACAGCCGGGCGCCCGGGGCGCACCGGGCCTACATTGGACGTACGTCACCGCCGACGCACGCCCGGAGCCCACCATGTCGGTCACCCCTACCCTCGAGGCCGATGTCCTGCGCCGTCAGGACCCCCAGCTCGCCGACATCCTGCTCGGGGAGCTCGACCGGCAGTCGACGACGCTCCAGCTCATCGCCGCGGAGAACTTCACGTCGCCCGCCGTGCTGGCGGCCCTCGGATCGCCGCTGGCCAACAAGTACGCCGAGGGCTACCCGGGCGACCGGTACCACGGCGGATGCGAGATGGTCGACGCCGCCGAGCGGCTCGCCGTTGAGCGGGCCAAGGCACTGTTCGGGGCCGAGCACGCCAACGTGCAGTCCCACTCCGGGTCTTCGGCCGTCCTCGCCGCGTACGCCGCGCTGCTGCGCCCCGGCGACACCGTCCTCGCCCTCGGCCTGCCCTACGGCGGACACCTCACCCACGGCTCGCCCGCGAACTTCTCCGGCCGCTGGTTCGACTTCGTCGGCTACGGGGTCGACGCCGAGACCGGGCTCATCGACCACGACCAGGTGCGCACCCTCGCCCGCAACCACCGCCCCAAAGCCCTGGTGTGCGGGTCCATCGCCTATCCGCGGCACATCGACTACGCCGTCTTCCGTGACATCGCCGACGAGGTGGGCGCCTATCTCATCGCCGACGCCGCCCACCCCATGGGGCTCGTCGCCGGGGGAGCGGCGCCGAGTCCGGTGCCGTACGCCGATGTGGTGTGCGCCACCACCCACAAGGTGCTGCGCGGCCCGCGCGGCGGCATGATCCTGTGCGGCTCGGATCTCGCCGAGCGCGTCGATCGCGCCGTCTTCCCGTTCACGCAGGGCGGCGCCCAGATGCACACCATCGCCGCCAAGGCCGTCGCGTTCGGCGAGGCGGCAACGCCGGCGTTCGCGGTGTACGCCCATCAGGTGGTGGCCAACGCGCGCACCCTGGCCGCCCACCTCGCCGAGGAGGGCCTCGTCGTCACCACCGGCGGGACCGACACCCACCTGATCACCGCCGATCCCGCGCCCCTCGGCGTGGACGGCCGCGATGCGCGCGGCCGGCTGGCGGCGGCCGGAGTGGTCCTGGACTGCTGTGCGCTGCCGCACGGCGACGCCCGCGGTCTGCGCCTGGGCACCGCGGCCGTGACCACCCAGGGCATGGGGGAGGAGGAGATGGTGTGGCTCGCGGCGCTGCTGGCGGGAGTGCTGCGGGGCGAGAGGGAAAGTCAGAAGGCCCGTGAAGAAGTGCGGGAGCTCACCGGTAGATTTCCGCCGTATCCCGGTTGAGGCGGGGTAGACGCACCCGAGCACACAGCCACACGTGCAACCATCGTCGCTACCCGGAAGTCCCCACACATATGCGTCGCGTATGCGTACGTCGCTAGTGTGTGGGGCTGAGATGGCCAGCGAGACTTGTGGGGAAGCCCGTGCGTGAATACCTGCTGACGCTCTGCATCACGGCCGCGGTGACGTATCTGCTGACAGGGCCGGTACGTAAGTTCGCGATCGTGGCCGGAGCGATGCCGGAGATCCGGGCACGTGACGTGCACCGGGAACCAACTCCGCGGCTCGGCGGTATCGCCATGTTCTTCGGCCTGTGCGCAGGCCTGCTGGTCGCCGACCACCTCACCAACCTCAGTACCGTCTTCGAGAAGTCGAACGAACCGCGGGCGCTGCTCTCCGGAGCGGCGCTCATCTGGCTGATCGGCGTCCTGGACGACAAGTTCGAGATCGACGCCCTGATCAAGCTGGGCGGCCAGATGATCGCGGCCGGCGTCATGGTCATGCAGGGTCTGACGATCCTGTGGCTGCCCATCCCCAGCGTCGGCAACGTCGCGCTGACCCAGTGGCAGGGCACCCTGCTCACCGTGGCCCTGGTCGTCATCACCATCAACGCGGTCAACTTCGTCGACGGCCTGGACGGCCTCGCCGCCGGCATGGTCTGCATCGCGTCGGCGGCGTTCTTCCTCTACGCCTACCGCGTGTGGGTGTCGTACGGCATTGAGGCCGCCGCGCCGGCCACCCTGTTCTCGGCGATCCTGATGGGCATGTGCCTGGGCTTCCTGCCGCACAACATGCACCCCGCGCGCATCTTCATGGGCGACTCCGGCTCGATGCTGATCGGCCTGGTCCTCGCCGCGGGCGCGATCTCCATCACAGGTCAGGTCGACCCGGACGCGCTGAAGCTGTTCGCCGGCTCCGAGAAGGCGGCCGTGCACCAGACGGTGCCGGTCTACATCCCGCTGCTGCTGCCGCTGACGATCATCGCGATCCCGGCAGCCGACCTGGTGCTGGCCATCGTGCGCCGCACCTGGCGCGGTCAGTCGCCGTTCGCCGCCGACCGCGGCCATCTGCACCACCGGCTGCTGGAGATCGGCCACTCCCACAGCCGGGCGGTGCTGATCATGTACTTCTGGTCGGCGCTGATCGCCTTCGGCGCGCTCGCCTACTCCGTGAACTCGGCGTCGATGTGGATCGTGCTCGGCGTGGTGTTCCTGAGCTTCATCGGCCTGGTCCTGCTGCTCCTGCCACGCTTCACGCCGCGTGCCCCGCGCTGGGCCGAGGCCTTCGTGCCACCGCGCTACCGCCGGGGCGGGGCCGTCGCCGAGCCCGCGGCCGGCACACCGCAGACCGCGATCGCCGAGTCCGAGGAGCAGCCGCGCACCCCGGTCGCCGCCGGGGCCGGCCGCGTCAACGGAGCCACCGCCCTGGGCGCTCGTTCGCGGCCCCTGGACAGGCGTAAAGCCGGAACGTCGCGCTGACGGTCAAAGTAAGAGAAGCCCCAAGGTAAGAATCTGACTAGAGCATTGCCAACTCATGGGGGAGCGAAGCATCCCAATACCAGACAAGTCGGCAGCGTTCCTGCACAGACGCGCACCTTCACTCTCATGTGTGACTGCGGGCACACCTCCCAGGTAAAGACCTCATCAAATAGTTTGTGATACGGTTCACGAGAACCCGGGACAGAGCCGAAGGACCGAAGTGCGACGGTCCACCCGGCGTGAGGTTCTCTCTCAGCCCGGGACTACGCTCGTCCATGACGACACCCTGCCCCCACCGTGAAAGCGGAGTTGCCGCCATGCCGTCCAATGACGCCCGCACCCTGCTCCAGGCCGCTGTTCCCACAGCCGTCGCCGGCGCTGTTGCCGCCGTCGTCAGTGGCGTGGTCGCCGGTGGCAAGGGAGCGATCGGGGCCGTCGTCGCGACGCTGGTCGTGATCCTTTTCATGGGGCTCGGTCTCTACGTACTTCAGCGCACTGCCAAATCGCTTCCGCATCTGTTCCAGGCAATGGGTCTGATGCTGTACGCGGCGCAGATCCTGCTGCTGTTCATCTTCATGGCCGCGTTCAAGAACACGACGCTGTTCAACCCCCGGGTCTTCGCGTTCACACTGCTCGGCACCACCCTCGTGTGGATCGCCATGCAGACGCGTGCCCACATGAAGGCCAAGATCCTCTACGTCGAACCCGATTCGGACACCTCCTCCAAGGGCGGGAAGTCCGAAAAGACGGGGCACTCGTCGTGAGAGGTAGGGGCGGGATAAAGGGGCGGAAGAAGTCCTGCTATCGTCCGGTGCCAACTGCGGCATCGCGGGCGCGGGCATCCGAGCTGACGCCTGCTCAATCGCGAGGCGAGATGCCCCACAGCCGCCCCCACATCCGTAACACCAGTCCCGTGCCGAACCGCGGCTGCGCGCCGCGCCGACACAACGAGGTTGCCGTACCTATGCGCCACGCTGAAGGAGCCCGCGGTGAGTGCTGACCCGACGCAGGTGCTCGCCTTCGAGACCGACTGCCACATCTTCGACGGCTGTGGATTCCCGGCTCCCGGCCTGCACTCGTTCCTGTTCGAGCCCCTCTGGGGCGACGGAACCAGCAACGTGTACTTCGACAAGACGATGTTGCTGGCGCTGCTCGGCTCCGTCGTCATCATCGGCTTCTTCTGGGCGGCCTTCCGTAAGCCGCAAGTCGTCCCGGGCAAGCTGCAGATGGTCGCCGAGGCCGGTTACGACTTTGTTCGGCGCGGGATCGTCTACGAGACGATCGGTAAGAAGGAAGGCGAGAAGTACGTACCGCTGATCGTCTCGCTGTTCTTCTTCGTCTGGATGATGAACCTCTGGTCGATCATCCCGGTCGCCCAGTTCCCGGTCACAGCGATCATCTCGTACCCGGTGGGCCTGGCGCTGATCGTCTATGTGCTGTGGGTCTCGCTGACCTTCAAGCGTCACGGTTTCGTCGGTGCCCTCAAGAACTTCACCGGTTACGACAAGTCGCTCGGCCCGGTCCTGCCGCTGGCCATGCTGATCGAGTTCTTCTCGAACCTGCTCGTCCGGCCGTTCACGCACGCGGTGCGACTCTTCGCGAACATGTTCGCCGGTCACACGCTGCTGCTCCTCTTCACGATTGCCAGCTGGTACCTGCTGAACGGCATCGGGATCGCCTATGCGGGTGTCTCGTTCATCATGGTCATCGTCATGACGGCCTTCGAGCTGTTCATCCAGGCGCTGCAGGCGTATGTCTTCGTGCTTCTGACCTGCACCTTCATTCAGGGCGCGCTCGCCGAGCACCACTGAGTGCCCGCCCCCTCAACCCCGCAGACGTCCGGTGGCCAACCCCCACCGGTCCGTACAGAAAAGGAAGAACTGGCATGTCCCAGACCCTTGCCGCTGTTTCCGGCTCGCTCGGCTCCATCGGCTACGGCCTTGCTGCCATCGGTCCCGGCGTTGGCGTCGGCATCATCTTCGGTAACGGCACCCAGGCCCTGGCCCGTCAGCCCGAAGCTGCCGGCCTGATCCGCGCCAACCAGATCCTCGGCTTCGCCTTCTGTGAGGCGCTCGCCCTCATCGGTCTGGTCATGCCGTTCGTCTACGGCAAGTGATCTGCGGATCCACAACCAGCCGACTAGACGAAAGGCACTGATATGAGCCAGCTGCTCGTTCTGGCGGTCGAGGAGTCGGAGAATCCCCTCGTCCCGCCGATCCCCGAGCTTGTCATCGGCCTGATCGCCTTCGTCATCGTCTTCGGCTTCCTCGCCAAGAAGCTGCTCCCGAACATCAACAAGGTTCTGGAAGAGCGTCGCGAGGCCATCGAGGGCGGTATCGAGAAGGCCGAGGCCGCGCAGACCGAGGCCCAGAGCGTTCTGGAGCAGTACAGGGCGCAGCTCGCCGAGGCCCGGCACGAGGCCGCGCGTCTGCGCCAGGAGGCGCAGGAGCAAGGCGCCACGCTCATCGCGGAGATGCGCGCGGAAGGCCAGCGGCAGCGCGAGGAGATCGTCGCCGCCGGTCACGCCCAGATCGAGGCCGACCGCAAGGCCGCCGCGTCCGCGCTGCGTCAGGATGTCGGCAAGCTTGCCACCGACCTGGCCGGCAAGCTCGTCGGCGAGTCCCTCGAGGACCACGCCCGGCAGAGCCGCGTCATCGACCGCTTCCTCGACGAGCTCGAGGAGAAGGCCGAGGCCGGACGATGAACGGAGCGAGCCGCGAGGCCCTGGCAGCCGCACGCGAGCGACTCGACGCGCTGACGGACAACACGTCCGTCGACGCCGGACGGCTTGCCGACGAGCTGGCCGCCGTCACCACGCTGCTCGACCGCGAGGTGTCGCTGCGTCGGGTCCTGACCGACCCGGCGCAGGCCGGCGAGGCCAAGGCCGAGCTGGCCCAGCGCCTGCTCGGCGGCCAGGTCGGCGGCGAGACCGCCGACCTCCTGGCCGGCATGGTGCGCTCCCGCTGGTCGCAGTCCCGCGACCTGGTGGACGCGCTGGAGGAGCTGGCGGACACCGCCGACCTCACGGCCGCGCAGAAGACGGGCACGCTCGACGACGTCGAGGACGAGCTGTTCCGGTTCGGCCGGATCGTCTCCTCGAACACCGAGCTGCGCGCCGCGCTGACCGACCGCGCCGCCACCACCTCGGCCAAGAGCGCGCTGCTGCGCAGCCTGCTCGGCGGCCGGGCCAAGGCGACCACGGAGCGTCTGGTGACGCGTCTTGTGACCGCGCCGCGTGGACGTAGCCTGGAGTCGGGACTGGAGTCCCTTTCCAGGCTCGCCGCCGAGCGCCGGCAGCGCCTGGTGGCGGTCGTGACCACGGCGGTTCCGCTGAGCGACACGCAGCGGCGGCGCCTGGGCGCCGCTCTCGGGAAGCTCTACGGCCACACGATGCACCTGAACATCGACGTGGACCCCGAGGTCGTCGGCGGTATCCGGGTGCAGGTCGGTGACGAGGTCATCAACGGCTCCCTCGCGGACCGCATCGAGGACGCCGGCCGCCGACTGGCGAGCTAGCACCAAACTTCATAGCAGTACGTACTTACGACGGCCCATGTTGGGCCGTGCAGAGGATTCACCTCGTTCAGGGGGGAGTCCCCATCCCCCCAAAGTGAAACTTCGGGCCCAACAAGGAGAGCAGGGAACCCAGATGGCGGAGCTCACGATCCGGCCGGAGGAGATCCGGGACGCGCTGGAGAACTTCGTCCAGTCGTACAAGCCGGACGCGGCCTCGCGCGAGGAGGTCGGCACGGTCACCCTTGCCGGCGACGGCATCGCGAAGGTCGAGGGTCTTCCCTCGGCCATGGCCAACGAACTGCTGAAGTTCGAGGACGGCACCCTCGGCCTCGCGCTGAACCTGGAAGAGCGCGAGATCGGCGCCGTCATCCTCGGTGAGTTCAGCGGCATCGAGGAGGGTCAGCCGGTCTCCCGTACCGGTGAGGTCCTCTCCGTGGCCGTCGGCGAGGGCTACCTCGGCCGAGTCGTCGACCCGCTCGGCAACCCGATCGACGGCCTCGGCGAGATCGAGACGTCAGGCCGCCGCGCCCTCGAGCTTCAGGCTCCGGGCGTCATGGCCCGTAAGTCGGTGCACGAGCCGATGGAGACCGGCTACAAGGCCGTCGACGCGATGACCCCGATCGGCCGTGGCCAGCGTCAGCTGATCATCGGTGACCGTCAGACCGGCAAGACCGCCCTGGCCGTCGACACGATCATCAACCAGCGCGACAACTGGCGCACCGGCGACCCGAACAAGCAGGTCCGCTGCGTCTACGTCGCCATCGGCCAGAAGGGCTCGACGATCGCGTCGGTCCGTGGCGCGCTGGAGGAGAACGGCGCGCTCGAGTACACGACCATCGTCGCCGCCCCGGCGTCCGACCCGGCCGGCTTCAAGTACCTGGCGCCGTACACCGGTTCGGCCATCGGCCAGCAGTGGATGTACGAGGGCAAGCACGTCCTCATCATCTTCGACGACCTCTCGAAGCAGGCCGACGCCTACCGCGCCGTGTCCCTGCTGCTGCGCCGCCCGCCGGGCCGTGAGGCCTACCCGGGTGACGTCTTCTACCTGCACTCCCGTCTGCTGGAGCGCTGCGCGAAGCTCTCCGACGACATGGGCGCCGGTTCGATGACGGGTCTGCCGATCGTCGAGACCAAGGCGAACGACGTCTCGGCGTTCATCCCGACCAACGTCATCTCCATCACCGACGGCCAGTGCTTCCTGGAGTCGGACCTGTTCAACGCCGGTCAGCGCCCCGCGCTGAACGTCGGTATCTCCGTCTCCCGAGTCGGTGGTTCCGCGCAGCACAAGGCGATGAAGCAGGTCTCCGGCCGTCTGCGTCTGGACCTGGCCCAGTACCGCGAGCTGGAGGCGTTCGCCGCCTTCGGTTCCGACCTGGACGCCGCGTCGAAGGCACAGCTGGAGCGTGGTTCGCGTCTGGTCGAGCTGCTCAAGCAGGCTCAGTACCAGCCGATGGCCACCGAGGACCAGGTCGTCTCGGTCTGGGGTGCCACCACCGGCAAGATGGACGACGTTCCGGTCACTGACATCCGCCGCTTCGAGAAGGAGCTCCTGGAGTACCTGCACCGCAAGGAGCAGGGCCTCATGACCTCCATCAAGGAGGGCGGCAAGATGTCGGACGACACCCTCACCGCTGTTGCCGACGCGATCGCCGACTTCAAGAAGCAGTTCGAGACCTCGGACGGCAAGCTTCTCGGCGAGGACGCTCCGGCCGCCGCCAAGTGACGTAAGGAAGGGACCTGACTCATGGGAGCCCAGCTCCGGGTCTACAAGCGTCGCATCCGATCCGTCACCGCGACCAAGAAGATCACCAAGGCGATGGAGATGATCGCCGCCTCGCGTGTCGTCAAGGCGCAGCGCAAGGTGGCGGCCTCCACGCCGTACGCGACCGAGCTCACCCGCGCGGTCACGGCGGTCGGTACCGGCTCGAACACCAAGCACCCGCTGACCACGCAGGCCGACACGGTCGTGCGGTCCGCGGTGCTGCTCCTGACGAGCGACCGTGGTCTCGCCGGCGCCTTCAACTCCAACGCCATCAAGGCGGCGGAGCTGCTGACCGAGCGTCTTGAGGCCGAGGGCAAGGAGGTCGACACGTACATCGTCGGCCGCCGTGGTCTGGCTCACTACAACTTCCGCGAGCGCAAGGTCGTGGAGTCGTGGTCGGGCTTCACCGACGAGCCCACGTACGCGGACGCGAAGAAGGTCGCGGGCCCGCTGATCGAGGCCATCGAGAAGGACACGGCCGAGGGCGGCGTGGACGAGCTCCACATCGTCTACACCGAGTTCGTGTCGATGATGACGCAGCAGGCCCTCGATGCCCGCATGCTGCCGCTCAGCCTCGAAGAGATCGCGGAGGAGACGCCGAAGGGCGAGATCCTTCCGCTGTTCGACTTCGAGCCCTCGGCGGAGGACGTCCTCGACGCCCTGCTGCCGCGCTACGTGGAGAGCCGTATCTACAACGCGCTGCTCCAGTCGGCTGCCTCCAAGCACGCCGCCACGCGGCGGGCGATGAAGTCGGCAACCGACAACGCGGGAGAGCTCATCGAGACGCTCTCGCGGCTTGCCAACGCGGCCCGCCAGGCCGAAATCACCCAGGAAATCAGCGAGATCGTCGGTGGCTCCGCAGCCCTGGCCGACGCGACCGCGGGGAGTGACAGGTAATGACGACGACAGTTGAGACGGCCGTTGCCACGGGCCGCGTCGCCCGGGTCATCGGCCCGGTCGTCGACGTGGAATTCCCCGTCGACGCCATGCCGGAGATCTACAACGCCCTTCACGTCGAGGTGGCCGACCCGGCCAAGGACGGCGAGAAGAAGACGCTGACCCTGGAGGTCGCCCAGCACCTGGGTGACGGCCTGGTCCGCACCATCTCCATGCAGCCCACCGACGGTCTGGTCCGCCAGGCCGCCGTCACCGACACCGGTGCCTCCATCACCGTGCCGGTCGGCGACTTCACCAAGGGCAAGGTGTTCAACACCCTCGGTGAGGTGCTGAACGTCGACGAGCAGTACGAGGGCGAGCGCTGGGGCATCCACCGCAAGGCGCCGAACTTCGACGAGCTCGAGTCGAAGACCGAGATGTTCGAGACCGGCGTCAAGGTCATCGACCTTCTCACCCCGTACGTCAAGGGTGGAAAGATCGGTCTGTTCGGCGGTGCCGGCGTCGGCAAGACGGTGCTCATCCAGGAGATGATCTACCGCGTCGCCAACAACCACGACGGTGTCTCCGTGTTCGCCGGTGTCGGTGAGCGCACCCGTGAGGGCAACGACCTCATCGACGAGATGAGCGAGTCGGGCGTCATCGACAAGACCGCGCTGGTCTTCGGTCAGATGGACGAGCCCCCGGGCACCCGTCTGCGCGTGGCCCTCGCCGGTCTGACCATGGCGGAGTACTTCCGCGATGTGCAGAAGCAGGACGTGCTGTTCTTCATCGACAACATCTTCCGCTTCACGCAGGCCGGTTCCGAGGTGTCGACCCTGCTCGGCCGTATGCCCTCCGCGGTGGGCTACCAGCCGAACCTGGCCGACGAGATGGGTCTCCTCCAGGAGCGCATCACCTCGACCCGTGGTCACTCGATCACCTCGATGCAGGCGATCTACGTCCCCGCGGACGACCTGACCGACCCGGCCCCGGCCACCACCTTCGCCCACCTCGACGCGACGACGGTTCTCTCCCGTCCGATCTCGGAGAAGGGCATCTACCCGGCCGTGGACCCGCTGGACTCCACGTCCCGGATCCTGGACCCGCGCTACATCGCGGCGGACCACTACAACACCGCCATGCGCGTCAAGGGGATCCTTCAGAAGTACAAGGACCTCCAGGACATCATCGCGATCCTCGGTATCGACGAGCTCAGCGAGGAGGACAAGCTGGTCGTCCAGCGTGCCCGCCGCGTCGAGCGCTTCCTGTCCCAGAACACCCACGTCGCCAAGCAGTTCACCGGCGTGGACGGTTCGGACGTGCCGCTGGACGAGTCGATCACCGCGTTCAACGCGATCATCGACGGTGACTTCGACCACTTCCCGGAGCAGGCCTTCTTCCTCTGCGGTGGTATCGAGGACCTGAAGAAGAACGCGAAGGAGCTGGGCGTCTCCTGACGCACCGGTCTTCGTGAGCCATTGAGCTCTTGATGAGGGGGCGGGGCACGTCCCGCCCCCTCTTCCATGCCTACTAGACTTGTAACCAACACCCGGCACAACCGCCGGGTGGTGACCCGAGGAGCCACCTTGGCTGCTGAGCTGCACGTCGCGATGGTCGCGGCCGACCGTGAGGTCTGGTCCGGCCAGGCCACCTTGGTCGTCGCGCGCACCACGTCCGGCGACATCGGCGTCATGCCCGGTCACCAGCCGCTGCTCGGTGTGCTGGAGTCGGGCCCGGTGACCATCCGTACGAGTGATGGCGGGACCGTCATCGCCGCGGTGCACGGCGGTTTCATCTCGTTCGCGGACGACAAGCTGTCGCTGCTGGCCGAGATCGCCGAACTGTCGGACGAGATCGACGTCCAGCGCGCGGAGCGGGCGCTCGAGCGCGCGAAGGGCGACGACGACGCGTCCGCCGAGCGCCGCGCGGAGGTCCGCCTGCGGGCGGCGACGGCGCGCTGACCCCCGGGGTCACCTTCCGGGCCGTCTAGGCTCTGGGGGAGCGCACGCGATGACGTCACTCAGCCGCGGCTGGGACCGGAGCAATCCGGTGCCGGTCGCGGCTGTGGCAGATATGGAAGTTTTTTCCGTTCCGTTACCTAGGAGACGAGGAGGTCGGTGCCGATGGTCCTCGCTCTGACTGTGTGCGGAATCGTCGTCGCCCTTGTGGTGCTGGGGTTGTTCGTCTTCGGCCTGCGCCGCAGACTCATCCAGCGCTCGGGCGGCACTTTCGACTGTTCGCTGCGCTGGGACGTGCCGGAGAAGACCGACACCAGCGGCAAGGGCTGGAGCTACGGCGTCGCCCGTTACAACGGCGACCGCATCGAGTGGTACCGCGTCTTCTCCTACGCCTACCGCCCGCGCCGCGTCCTGGAGCGCTCCGCGATCGAGGTGGCCGGCCGGCGTCTGCCCGACGGCGAGGAGGAACTGGCGCTGCTCTCCGACGCCGTGATCCTCACCTGTCTGCACCGGGGCACGCGTCTCGAACTCGCCATGAGCGAAGACGCGCTGACCGGTTTCCTCGCGTGGCTTGAGGCAGCCCCGCCCGGTCAGCGCGTCAATGTCGCTTAATCTGCCTGCTAGTTGAGCCCGTTGTTGATGGCGGTCACCAGCTCACCGTTGGTGGTGTCGCCGCTGAACTCCCAGAAGAAGGCGCCGCCCAGGCCCTGGTTCTTGGCCCATGACATCTTCCCGGCGATCGTCGACGGGGTGTCGTAGGACCACCAGTTGTTGCCGCAGTAGGCGTACGCGGTGCCGGCGATGGTGCCGTTCGCCGGGCAGGAGTTCTTCAGGACCTTGTAGTCCTCGATGCCGGCCTCGTAGGTGCCGGGCGCGGCTCCGGTCGCCGTGCCGCCGGGGGCGGCCTGGGTGACGCCGGTCCAGCCGCGGCCGTAGAAGCCGATGCCGAGCAGCAGCTTCTTGGACGCGACGCCCTTGGACTTGAGCTTGGCGATGGCGTCGGCGGAGTTGAAGCCCGCCTGCGGGATGCCGGCGTACGACGTGAGCGGCGAGTGCGGCGCCGTCGGGCCCTGCGCGTTGAAGGCGCCGAAGTAGTCGTACGTCATCACGTTGTACCAGTCGAGGTACTGGGAGGCGCCGCCGTAGTCGGCCGCGTCGATCTTGCCGCCGGAGGAGCCGTCGGCGGTGATGGCCGCGGTGACCAGGTAGTTCGGGCCGAACTCCGTGCGCAGCGCGGACATCAGGTTCTTGAAGGCCGCGGGGCCGGAGGTGTCGCAGGTCAGGCCGCAGGCGTTGGGGTACTCCCAGTCGATGTCGATGCCGTCGAAGACATCGGCCCAGCGCGGGTCCTCGACCACGGACTTGCAGGACTTGGCGAACGCGGCCGCGTTCTGCGCCGCCTGGCCGAAGCCGCCGGAGTAGGTCCAGCCGCCGAAGGAGTACAGGATCTTGATGTGCGGGTACTTGGCCTTCAGCTGACGCAGCTGGTTGAAGTTGCCGCGCAGCGGCTGGTCCCAGGTGTCGGCGGTGCCGCTGACGGACTGGTCGGCTGTGTAGGCCTTGTCGTAGGCGGCGTAGGTGTCGTCGACGGTGCACTGACCGTTCTTGACGTTGCCGAACGCGTAGTTGATGTGCGTGATCTTCGACGCGGAGCCGGAGGTCACCAGGTTCTTGACGTGGTAGTTGCGGCCGTAGACGCCCCACTCGGTGAAGTAGCCGAGCTTGACCTTGTCGCCGGTGGGCGGCGGGTCGGTGGTGCCGCCGGTGGTCCGCACCGCGCGGGCGCCGCTGACCGGGCCGGTCTGGTCGGCGGTGTCGCGGGCCTGGACGGTGTAGGAGTAGTCGGTGCCGGCGGTCAGGCCGGTGTCGGAGTACGACGTCGTGGTCACGGTGGCGACCTTGGCGCCGTCGCGCAGGACGTCGTAGTTCTTGATGCCCTTGTCGTCGGTGGCGGCGCTCCAGGACAGCTTCACCGAGGTGTTGGTGATGTCGGAGGCGCTCGGCGTGCCGGGGGCGCTCGGGGCGCTGTCACCGGGCTCCGTGGTGCCGCCGTCACAACTGCCGCCGTTCAGCTTGCAGTTGGCGGGGGAGCCGGAGCCGGCGCCGTTGAAGCCGAAGGAGACGGAGGCGCCGGGGGCGAGGGTGCCGTTCCAGGACTTGTTCTTGGCGGTCCAGTGGGTGCCGGAGGAGGTGACGTCGGCGTCCCAGGCGGAGGTGACGGAGGTGCCGGAGGGGAAGTCCCACTCGACCGTCCAGGAGCTGAGGGACGTGGTGCCGGTGTTCTTCACCGTCCATTTGCCCTCGAAGCCGGAGCCCCAGTCCTGGGTCTTGGCGTAGGTGGCGGTGGCGGATGTCGCGGCTTCGGCCGGGCTCGCGAGGCCGACCAGGCCCGCCAGCGGAAGCAGCAGGGTCGCGAACCCCGCCACGGCTCTGTGTCTGAAGCGCATGCTGCGCCTCCTTGTTGGGAAGTCAGGGGGCATGACTGAGCCTCACGCCCACTCATGGTGCGGTGAGAATAGAAAGGTCTGGACCACAGGTCAATAGGTCTGGACCAGTTGCTCATCGGCCTGCGGGGCCGGTCGCCTAGATCCCCAACTCCTGCGCCAGTACGGCCGCTTGGACGCGACTTCGCAGCTCCAGCTTGCCCAGCAGACGGCTGACGTGTGTCTTCACGGTCGCCTCCGCCATGTCGAGCCGGGCCGCGATGCCGGCGTTCGACAGGCCCTCGCCGAGGCAGGACAGCACCTCGCGCTCACGGCGGGTGAGACTGTCCAGGACCGACGGGTCGGCCGTCGTCTCCCGTACGGGCTTCGCCGCGAACTCGGCGATCAGCCGCCGGGTGACGGCCGGGGCGACGATGCCCTCGCCGCGTGCCACCGTGCGCACCGCCTCCAGCAGGTCGCGGGCCTCGGTGTTCTTGAGCAGGAACCCGCAGGCGCCCGCCCGCAGCGCCCCGAAGACGTACTCGTCGAGGTCGAAGGTGGTCAGCACGAGGACGTCCGCGAGCCGTTCCTCGACGACCTTGCGGGTGGCCGAAACCCCGTCCAGACGCGGCATCTGAATGTCCATCAGCACCAGATCGGGCCGCAGTTCCCGGGCCCGCTCCACCGCCTGCTCACCGTCCGCCGCCTCGCCGACCACCTCGATGTCGGGAGCGCTGCGCAGAATGAGGACCAGCCCGGCGCGGACGGCGGACTGGTCCTCGGCGACGAGCACTCGGATCATGCGGGGTCTCCTTCGGTCAGCGGAAGCCTGGCGCGTACGACCCACATCTTGCCGTCGGCCGAGCCCTCGGGCCCGGCCTCGAACTCGCCGCCCAGCAGCGCGACCCGCTCCCGCATACCGATCAGGCCGGCGCCGGAACCGGGCGCCCGCGGCCCGTCGCGGTCGCCGAACGGGCTGGTCACGGCGACGGTCAGACAGCTGTCCCGCTGGGCGAGCGCGACCGTGACCCGGCCGGGGGAGGCGTGCTTGAGGGCGTTGGTCAGGCACTCCTGGACGATGCGGTAGGCGGCGAGCTCGACGGGGGCGGGGACGGAGCCGGGCGCGGAATCGAGGTGGACGTCGAGGCCGTTGGTGCGGGCGCCCTCGGCCAGGGCGTCGAGGCCGTCGAGCGTGGGGGCGGCCGCCGGCTCGGTGTCGCCGCCGGCGTCCCGCAGGATGCCGATGAGCCGGCGCATCTCGGCGAGCCCCTCGACGCTGTTCTCGCGGATGACCGACAGCGCCTCCTGGGAGGTCTTCGGGTCGTCGATGGAGAGCGCGGCCGTGGAGTGGATGGCGATCGCGGAGAGATGGTTGGCGACCATGTCGTGCAGCTCGCGTGCCATGCGGGCGCGCTCCGCGGCGACGGCCTGGGAACGGTCCATCTCGGCGAGCAGCGCGGTCTGTTCCGCCCGCAGCCGGGCGGCCTCGGCGGCGTCACGGTGGTTGCGCACGATCCAGCCGGTGCCGGCCGGACCGTACGCCACGATGCCGACGACCACCCCGATCAGCAGTGCCTCCGGGGTGCGCCACACGGCGAACGGCACCAGGGTCGCGGCCACCGTGAGCAGGCCGGTGATCCACTGGATGCGGCGGGCGGAGGGGAGCGGGCCGTACAGCACGGCCGCGTAGACGATGTCGGTGAACATCAGGACCGTGGCCAGGTTGCCCTGGGTGAAGACGTCCGCGCAGATCGCCACCGTGCCGATCAGCAGGGCCGTGCGCGGGGCCGTCCGGCGCATCAGCTCGCAGCCGGCCATCACGACGAGCGGCAGCAGGATCGGCCAGGGGCCGTCGAAGAGCGTGATGGGGTCCCGGGAGGGCCGCGTGGCCAGACCGATGCCCACCAGCAGCAGACCGCCGAACAGCCCGCCGACGGCGACGTACACGTCGAAGCGGTGCGGACGGGGAAGGGCCATGGCTTCATCCAACACGGTGGGCTCCGCCCGCGCGTGATTCCGGGGAAGGGTCCTGGACTGCATCTTTCGATGTACCGCGAGTTCGTCAGTGCCGACGACGAAAGCGACCGGTCCCGACGGGAGCCTGGAAGGGTGACCGAAGGGAGCATGTTGTGATCGTCGCCCTCATCATCGCCTGCGAGGTCGGCTTCTGGGTGCTGCTGGCGCTGGGCCTGGCCGTCCGCTACCTGCTGAAGCGGCGCCGTACGAGTGTGGTCCTGCTGCTGTGCGAGCCGCTGCTTGAGCTGGTGCTCTTCGTGGCGACCGCGGTGGACCTGAAGAACGGCGCCGAGCCGGGCTGGGAGCACGGCCTGGCCGCGCTCTACATCGGCTACACCGTGGCGTACGGCCACTACACGATCCGCTGGCTGGACGGCCACGCCGCGCACCGCCTGGGCGGCGCCCCACGCCCGCCCAAGCCTCCGCAGTACGGCATGGCACGCGCCCGGCACGAGGGCGGCCTGTGGCTTCGTACGCTGCTCGGGGCGGCCGTGGCCTGTGCACTCCTCCAGGGCGCCGTCTGGTACGTCGGGGACGGTGACACCTCGTCCCTGCGGTCCTTCCAGTGGGTGGCACTGCGCGCCGCGGGCATCCACGGCCTGGTCGCGCTGGCGTACCTGATCTGGCCCAAGCAGCCGAAGGGCGAGCCTGCTTCCTCCGACCGACCGGTCCGGTCACAGGAGAAGGCCCGCCGATGACCGCCTAGCGTTCTCCGCCTGGGACCCAGAGGACGTCGCCCTCGGACTTGTTCGCCGTCCTCGCCAGGATGAACAAGAGGTCGGACAGGCGGTTGAGGTAGGTCGCGGTCAGGGGGTTCATGGTCTCGCCGTGGGCCTCCAGGGCCGACCACGTCGAGCGCTCGGCGCGGCGGACGACCGTGCAGGCCTGGTGGAGCAGGGCCGCGCCCGGGGTGCCGCCGGGGAGGATGAAGGAGCGCAGCTTCTCCAGCTCCTCGTTGAAGCGGTCGCAGTCCGCCTCCAGCTTGTCGATGTAGAACTGCTCGACGCGCAGCGGCGGGAACTCCGGGTTCTCCACCACCGGCGTCGACAGGTCCGCACCCACGTCGAACAGGTCGTTCTGCACCCGGGTGAGGACCTTGACGACCTCCTCGTCCAGGCCGCCCAGCGCGATCGCCGTGCCGATCACCGCGTTCGCCTCGTTGGCGTCGGCGTACGCCGAGATCCGCAGGTCGGTCTTGGCGACCCGGCTCATGTCGCCGAGGGCGGTGGTGCCCTGGTCGCCGGTCCTGGTGTAGATGCGTGTCAGATTGACCATGAGGCCAGCCTAGTTACGCACCGGCCGTTCGGAAGACGCGTGTGCCGACCGTCACGGCGAGCGCGGCGAAGGCGACGGCGACCAGAACGCCGTACAGCATGTGTGCTGTGGTGTAGGAGCCGACGTACGCGTCCCGCACCGCGTCCACCAGATAGCGGAACGGTACGAAGTGGGACAGGACGTCCAGCCACCTCGGTCCCAGCGTCATCGGGAGCATCAGGCCCGACAGCAGCATCATCGGCATCGTCATGGCGTTGATCGCCGGCCCGAACTCCTGCGGGGTGCGGACCTTCATGGCGAGCGCGTAGGACAGCGAGGCCAGCGACACCGTCAGCAGCCCGACGAACGCGAAGCCGATCAGGACGCCCGGCAGCGGAGCTCTCAGTCCCATCGCCAGCGCGGCCAGGACCAGCAGCACCGCCTGGAAGACGAACACCGTGGCGTCCCGCAGTACCCGTCCCAGCAACAGGGCGAGGCGGCTGACCGGCGTCACCCGCATCCGCTCCACCACCCCCTGGCCCTTCTCGATGATGATCGAGAACCCGGCGAACGACGCCCCGAACAGGCCGAGTTGGAGCAGCAGCCCGGGGACCAGCACCTGCCAGGAGCTGCCCCGGCCGCCCAGCGGCAGATCCGTCAGCAGCGGACCGAAGAACAGCAGGTACAGCAGCGGCATCAGCACCCCGAAGAGCAGGGCGAACCTGGAGCGCAGGGACTGGCGGAGATAGCGGCCGTAGATGAGGGCCGTGTCGTGCAGCAGCATCTTCTGGGGATTCCTATACGGCTACGGGGGCGGCGTCGGCCGGGGTGGCGCTGCGGCCGGTGATGGCGAGGAAGGTGTCCTGGAGCGAGGCGTCGATCGAGCCGCCGTGGCGCAGCTTCAGCGCGCTCGGCGTGCCCTCCGCGACGACCACGCCCTTGTCGACGACGACGAGCCGGTCGGAGAGGGCGTCGGCCTCGTCGAGGTAGTGGGTGGTCAGGAACACCGTGGTGCGGTGTTCGTCGCGCAGCCGCCGGATCAGGTCCCACAGGTCGGCCCGGCCGCCGGGGTCCAGTCCCGTCGTCGGCTCGTCGAGGAACAGCACCTTCGGGCGGTGCGTGAGCGCCATCGCGATGTCGAGGCGCCGCCGCCGGCCGCCGGAGAGTGTGCCGGCCTTGCGGTCCAGGAGCTCGGTCAGGTCCAGGTCGCGGGCCAACTCCTCGGCCCGCCCGGCGGCCTGCGCCTTGGTCAGGCGGTAGAGGCGGCCCTGGGTGATCAGCTCCTCCCGCACGGTGATCTGCGTGTCCACCCCGCCCGACTGGGCCACGTACCCGCACACCCGGCGCACCCCCGCGGGGTCGGTCGCGAGGTCGTGGCCGGCGACGGTGGCGGCGCCGCCGGTGGGCGCCAGCAGGGTCGTGAGCATGCGCAGGGTCGTCGTCTTGCCCGCGCCGTTCGGGCCCAGGAAGCCGAGGATCTCGCCCTCGCGCACGGTCAGGTCGATGCCGCGGACGGCCTCCACCGGGCCGAGTTTCGTCCGGAAGGTACGGGCCAGTCCGGCCGTACTGATGATGGTCATGGCCCCAGAAAAACAGAGTCTCTTAAATTTTGCAATGACCCCAAATTTTAAGAGAGACCACTGAAGTTAGGATGAGGACCATGGCGGAAGGGCTCAGGGAGCGGAAGAAGCGCGAGACGAGACAGCGGATCTCGGACATCGCCACCGGACTGTTCCTGGAGCACGGCTTCGTGACCGTGACCATCGCGGAGGTGGCGGAGGCCGCCGACGTCTCCGTGAACACCGTCTACAACTATTTCCCGGCGAAGGAGGACCTCTTCTTCGACCGCTCCGCCGGCGTCGTCGAGCAGCTCTCCCGCTGGGTGCGCGGCCGGGCGAAGGGGGAGTCGGCCGCCGCGGCGGTGCTGCGCGAACTGCGTGCCGACGTCGAGTCGGTCTCGCCCCGGGTCGGCCTCATGGAGGGCTACGACCGCTTCATGCGCTGCATCCAGGAGGCGCCGCCGCTGCGCTCCCGGCTGTGGAGCATGCAGCAGGAGATCCACGAACACCTGGAGGCGACCCTGCGCGAGGAGGCCGGTGCGGACGCCGCCGACCCGCTGCCGGGGCTGATCGCCGGTCAGATCGCCTGGATCCACCAGACCGTGTTCGTCCACATCGGACGGGAGATGGTGGCCGGGCGCAATCCGGGCAAAGTGTCACGAGAGGCGCTCGTGCTTCTCGACGACATCGAGGAGCTGTTGAGCCCGAACGTGCTCAACTACGCCGTCCGAGCCGTGGAATGACCGGCGCCGGTGTGATGTCCGTCAGATGAGACGTGACTCGCGTTACTAACCGCTCACACAGTCCCCGACGAGCGCTAAGGTCCGCCGCAGAAGCCAATCGTAAGCAGCGTGTAAGCGCACACTCGCGGTACTGCTGCCGTGATTCAAAGGGGAGTCGTCAGTGGCACGCAAGCTCGCCGTCATCGGGGCCGGTCTCATGGGTTCCGGTATCGCCCAGGTCTCTGCTCAGGCGGGTTGGGACGTGGTCCTGCGCGACGTCACCGACGAGGCCCTCACGCGTGGCACCGACGGCATCAAGGCGTCGTACGACAAGTTCGTGAGCAAGGGCAAGCTGGAGGCGCACGACGCCGACGCGGCCCTCGCCCGCATCACCGCCACCACCGACCTGGACGCGGTCGCCGACGCGGACGTCGTCGTCGAGGCCGTCTTCGAGAAGCTCGAGGTCAAGCACGAGATCTTCCGCGCGCTCGACAAGATCGTGCGCGAGGACGCCGTGCTCGCCTCCAACACCTCCGCCATCCCGATCACCAAGATCGCGGCGGCCACCGCGCACCCCGAGCGGGTCGTCGGTGTGCACTTCTTCTCGCCGGTGCCGATGATGCAGCTCGTCGAACTGGTCCGCGGCTACAAGACGAGCGACGAAACCCTCGCCACCGCGCGTGAGTTCGCCGAGTCCGTCGGCAAGACCTGCATCGTCGTGAACCGCGACGTCGCCGGCTTCGTCACCACCCGGCTGATCTCGGCGCTCGTCGTCGAGGCCACCAAGCTCTACGAGTCGGGTGTCGCCACCGCCGAGGACATCGACCTCGCCTGCAAGCTGGGCTTCGGTCACGCCATGGGCCCGCTCGCCACGGCCGACCTCACCGGCGTCGACATCCTGCTGCACGCCACCGGCAACATCTACACCGAGTCCCAGGACGAGAAGTTCGCGCCGCCGGAGCTGATGCGCCGGATGGTGGACGCGGGTGACATCGGCCGCAAGAGCGGGCAAGGCTTTTACAGCTACTGAGGTTTCGTAGACCACCGCACAGCCCTCTCACCCATCACGCGATGGGGTGAATTCGGTATCGGTTCGCTTACAGACGGCAACCTCTGGCCGCTCAACGCAGTCAGAGGTTGCATCACCGGCCACAGCGAAGACTCATAGCAAACACAGACACAGGCACCTACGCAGACCACACACGCGGAGCACGAACGCACGCTTAGGGGAGCGATATGCACATCAGGGGCGACCACGCCGAACTGGTCGTCGGGGGCCGCCTCGACGTCCGCAGCGCGGCGGACGCCCGTACGGTCCTGCACTCGGCCGTCGACGACGGAGTCGGCGATCTGGTGCTGGACCTGTCCGAGCTGGAGTTCTGGGACGCCACCGGACTCGGGGTGATCATGGGGGCCCACCGGCGGGCCGGCCGCTGCGGCCGGCGCCTGGTGCTGCGCGGCGTGCCGCCGCAGATGCAGCGCCTGCTGGTGGCCACCCGGCTGCACCGGATCCTGGCGATCGAGGGCGGCATCGGGGTGGAGTCCCTGCCCCGGGTGTGACACCCGGCACGGGTGGGGCGGGACAGTGGGGCGTTCCGGTTGCGAAGCGCACGTCGCGCCCAATCCTCACGAGACTGTGATGTCTCGGACGGCGCGGTACCCCGACCTGTCGTAGATACTGTGCGAAGGTTTAGGGTTCGGCTGCCCGCTGCCTAGACAAACCCCTTCGAGCGGGCCCGGACCAGAAGCGACAGCGCGGTGTGCAAAGGCCGGGAGGGGCCGCGAACTGCACACGACGCTTTTGGGGGGCTTGAAACCTATGGACCCGAACACCCGGGGACCCGAGGAGTACGGCCATGACGCCGACGGCCAGTCGTCGCGCCCGCGCCCGCCCAGGGACCCCCTCACACCCGACTTCGGCCAGCACTCGCCCGCACTCGCCCGCACGGTGCAACTGGTCTCCGGTGACTACCTGCTCACCGTCAACCCCGTCGACGGCAGCGAGATCGAGATCTGCCCGCAGGCGGAGCGTCCCGGGCGGCCCGAGAAGCTGACCCCGGCCGAACGCGCCGAGGTGGACCGAGCCGCCAAGCCGCCGGTCCCGCCCGGTCCGACCCGTCCCGCCGAACCGCTCCTGGCCCGCCAGGACGAGCGCGAACAGCTGGTACGGATGCTGGCCCGCGGTCGCTCCGTGCGTCTGGTCGGCGCCCGTGGCACGGGCCGCACCAGCCTGCTCGACCTCGTCGCCGAGGACTGCGTGGACCTCGCCCCCGACGGCGTCGTCCGCCTCACCGGCTTCCACCGCGCGCCCACCGATCTGCTGTACGACCTCTTCTACTCCGTGTACGGCGCACCCCTGTACCGCCCCGAGCGGGGCGAACTGCTCTCGTGCGTGCGTGAGATCGGCGCCGTCGTCGTCCTGGACGACATCGAGTTCGGCGGCGCCGCGCTGGAAGAGCTGCTCGACGCGACCCCCGAGTGTGCCTTCCTGCTCTCCGCCACGCCCGAGGTGCCCGCGCCGTCCGCCGACTCCGGCATCGAGGAGGTCGCCCTCGAAGGGCTCGACCGTGCCGCGAGCGTGGAACTCCTGGAGCGCGGCATCGGCCGGGTCCTCACCGAGGACGAGGCGAACTGGGCCGGCGACCTGTGGTTCGAGTCCGAGGGCCTGCCACTGAGGTTCGTCCAGGCCGGGGCGCTGCTGCGGCAGCGGGACCGGCTGCGGGCCGGCGCGGACGCCGTCGACGAGTACGGCGTCTTCGACGACGCCCCGCCGTCCGACGCGCCTTTCGACGCCCCGGTCGACCCCGAGGGCGGCGAGGAGGCACCGCTGCCGTCGCTCGGAGAGGCCGCGGGACCGGCACAGCTGCTCGCCTCGCGGCTCAGCACCTCCGCCCGGACCACCCTCAGGTTCGCCGTCGCGCTCGGCGGCGAGGTGCCGCACCAGGCGCATCTGCCCGCGCTCGTCGGGGACACCCACGCGGACGCCGCGCTGGGCGAGCTGGCCGACTGCGGGCTGGTCTCGCCCGTCGGCTCCCGCTACCGGCTCGCCGCCGGGGTGCAGGTCCAGCTGGAGGCCGCCGGGTACGCCGACGACGCCCAGGACGACGCCCGCACCGCCGTGCAGCACTACGCCTGGTGGGCCGGGCACCCCTCGGTCACGCCGGAGCGGGTCTCCGCCGAGGCCGACGCCGTGCTCGCCGCACTGGGCGTGCTCGTGCCGGCAACGACACCGCCCGCCGAGGGCGAGGAGAGCCCGACCGTACAGCTGGCCCGCACGGCGGCGCCCGCGTTCGCGGCGGGACTGCACTGGAACGCCTGGGAGCGGGCCCTGCGCGCCGGCGCCGAGGCCGCCCGCCTCGCCGGTGACGTGTCCGAACAGGCCTACTTCCACCACGAGTTGGGCGTCCTCGCGCTCTGCGGCGACCAGCTGGACCGGGCCCGCACCGAGCTGGAGACCTCCATCGGCCTGCGCGGCGCCCTCGCCGACAAGCGCGGCACCGTCGCCGGGCGCCGCGCCCTCGCGCTGGTCTCGGACCGCTCCGGTACGGCGCCGGGACTGGCCGCGTTCGGCGCGACCGCGGGCGAGGAGGTGCCGGACGCGCGCTACGAGGAGTCGCAGTCGCCGCCCGGCGGAGTGCGGACCCCGTTCCCGCCCGTCGGTGACACCGGGACGCTGGTCACCCACCGGGCGTCCGCGCCGTCGGCCCCGATGTCCTCGCACAAGGGCCGCGGCGGCATCCGGAACTTCGCGCGCCGCAACCTCGTCGCGGCCGGCGCGGGCGCGCTGCTCGTGGCGGTGCTCGGCACGGTGGTGACACTCGGCGCCACGTCCGACAACGACCCCAACGCCCCGGCCAACCAGGTCGGCGTCAACCCGTCCGCCAGCCAGGGCCCCGGTGACGACAGCCTGGGCGCGGACAAGGTGGAGAGCGACGACAAGGGCGACACCGGCACGGCCACCAGCCGGCCGACGGATCCGGGTCCCGACGGCACCCTCGGCACGGCGGACGACCCGACCCCGACGGACGATCCGACGGACCCGTCGGACGACCCGACCGGGACGCAGGGTTCGAGCGGCGGCTCCACGCACTCGCCGACGAAGCCGCCGTCGTCCCCGACGAAGCCGCCGTCCTCGCCGACCAGGCCGCCCAGCCATACGCCGACGGACGACCCGACGACCGAGGACCCCACGGAGGAACCGACAGAGGAGCCGACGGAGACCCCGACCTCTCCGACGGAGACCCCGACCTCCTCGACCTCGGCCAGCGGTCCGGCCTCGTCCAGCCCTGCGGAGACCACCAACTCGGCGAGCGCCCCGGCGTCCACGCGGGTCGACACCCCGAGCACGGACGCGGACGCACTGATCTGACCTACGGTCGGTGACCCGAGCGGCGGTGGGCGATCCTGGCCCACCGCCCGTGATCCGAGTGGTGGTTGGTGAGCGGGCCCACGGCTGGTGAGCAGGGCGATTGTCCGGGGTGCGACGACCGTCGTGGCCCGGGACCCGTCCCCGGCCAAAACTTGTCCGCCGCGACGGCACGCGGCCCCTCTGGCGCGTTTCGGCGGTGCCAACCGGCCTCGGCGTCGGTTCGGCACCGCCGGACAACGTCGTGGCGGCAGCAGGGGAGCGGTGATGCGCCGCGGCCCTAGAACAGCCGCAGCTTGTCGTCCTCGATGCCGCGCATCGAGTCGTAGTCCAGGACCTGGCAGCCGATGCCGCGGTCCGTGGCGAGGACCCGGGCCTGGGGCTTGATCTCCTGGGCCGCGAAGATGCCGCGCACCGGGGCGAGATGCGGGTCGCGGTTCAGCAACTCCAGGTAGCGCGTCAGCTGTTCCACACCGTCGATCTCACCGCGCCGCTTGATCTCGACCGCGACCGTCGCGCCCTCCGCGTCCCGGCACAGGATGTCGACCGGCCCGATGGCCGTCATGTACTCGCGGCGGATGAGCGTGTAGCCCTCGCCCAGCGTCTCGATGCGGTCGGCGAGGAGTTCCTGGAGGTGCGCTTCCACGCCGTCCTTGATCAGGCCGGGGTCCACACCCAGTTCGTGGGACGAATCATGGAGGATTTCCTCCATCGTGATGATCAGCTTCTCGCCCGCTTTGTTGGTGACCGTCCAGACGTCCTGCTGCTCGCCGTCCCCCTCCTTCAGAGTGCAGGGCGGCGACATCCAGTTGAGGGGCTTGTAGGCCCGGTCGTCCGCGTGGATCGAGACGCTGCCGTCCGCCTTGACCAGGATCAGACGGGGCGCCGAGGGCAGATGGGCGGTGAGCCGGCCCGCGTAGTCGACGGAGCATCGGGCAATGACGAGACGCATGGTCGGCAACGCTACTCGACGGGTCCCTGTCGACGCGATTCGCCCTGGGGGAGTCCGTAAGACCCCGGACTGCCCCTGTTCATTTCTGGCCGATTGTGAGCCCAACGGGGCCCGCCCATGTACGCATTCTCCTGGTGCCGTCACCGTCTGTTGCCTACCGTATTAAACGGGAGGTCGCGAGGCGTGTACACAGAGTGTCCGGTATCGCGAACTCCCTCATCTGTCCGGCAACCCCTGCTGCTGCGGGGGTGCGAGAGGAGAACCCATGTCGCTCGACGTCTCACCGGCCCTACTCGAACAGGCCGAGCGAGGCGAGGTCGACGAAGCCGCCTTCGTCGACTGCGTCCGGACCTCCCTGCCCTATGCATGGGAGATGATCAGCTCCCTGGTGGCCCAGCTGAAGGTCGACGGCGGTTCGTTCGCCGACAACCAGACGCCCCCGCCGGACGAGCAGGCACGTGGCCAGCTGCTGCGTGCGCTTGCGAGTGACGCGATACGCGGCGCGCTGCAGCGGCACTTCGGGGTGCGACTGGCATTCCAGAACTGCCACCGGGTGGCGGTGTTCCCGCTTGACTCCTCGGTCGACGAGACGCTGTCCCGCTTCACCTCGGTGCGCAGCCAGGTGCTGAACCAGTCCCCGGAGTTCAGGGACTGCTGACGCATTGAGTCGCTTGCTTGCCGCTCCATACGCGGGAGGTGCATTCAGTACTGGGGCGGCAAGCCCTCTGGCGGTCCGGGGTGTTCGGTGCGCACCGGCCGACTCAGCCGAGGTGCGGCAGCACTTCGGTGCCCAGCCGTCGTACGTTCTCCTCGGTCGCCGCCAGGTCGCCGGAGCCCTCGACCAGCAGGGCGAAGCGGGAGATCCCGGTCCGCTCACTGGTCGCCGCCAGGCGGTCGGCGCACAGGCGCGGCGTGCCCACCGGGTGCAGCCCGCAGAGGAGTTCGGTGTACGCCAGCGGGTCGCGCATCGAGCGCCTGCGGCCGTCGACCGTCACATGGGCGTCCAGGCCCTGGCGCAGCCAGCCGGGCATCGCCTTGGTGAGGGTCTCCACCGCGTCCGTGCGCCGGTCCGCGATCTGGCAGACGCCGGCCGACACATGGGCCGCGCCGCGGATCTCGTCCACCGGCCGCCCGGCCGCGCGGGCGTGCTCCCGCCACAGCGCGACCATCTCGGCCTTCTCCTCGTCGCCCACGTGCATCCCGAGCAGCATCGGCAGCCCGCGCTCGGCCGCGAGCCGCACACTGCGCGGCGAGGTGCACGCGACGACGACCTCGGGGCCCTCGACGTCCGAGAGGCACTCCGACGGCCGCGGTACGACGGCGACCTCGCGGAAGCCGAACCGCTCGCCGGCGGCCGCGACCGAGGGCTCGCGCAGCCAGCGCATCAACAGATCGAGCGACTCCGGGAACCCTTCCTCGTACGCCTTGAGGCCCTGCCCGAACACCTCCAGGTCGACCCACGGCCCACCGCGCCCCACGCCCAGCGAGAACCGCCCGCCGGAGGCGATGTGCAGCAGTGCCGCCTGCTCGCCGAGGGCCACCGGGTGGGCGGTGGGCAGTACGCTCACCGCGGTGCCGACACGCAGCCGGCTGGTGCGGCCGAGCAGCAGGGCGGCCAGGGTGATCGCGGACGGACAGGTGCCGTACGGCACGAAGTGGTGCTCGGCCAGCCAGACCGAGTCGAGCCCCGCCTCCTCGGCGACCTCGGCGGAGCGGACCGCGCGGTGCAGCGCCTCCCCATCACCCTGGCCCGGGAACCGGGCCGCGAGTACGAAACTTCCTACGCGCATTGCTGTTTCCTGCTTCCTTGGCTCCGACGCGGAGCTCCCCCACCGGGCATAACCGTCTGACACGTGCCGAGGACACGGCTTGGCGAAGAGATTTGCGGATTGTCTGCAGAATCAATGGCCGACGTGAGGGACTTGTGGGGGTTGGTGCCGTACGACTACCCCTGTCCGTGCCGCGTAGGCTGGATGCGACCCGTGCATCCTGTATAGCCCCGTGAGGTGTTCCGTGTCCCCGCGTCGCAACCGACCCAAGGATTCCGGCTCGTCCGGCCACAGTGCCGAGGACGACCGGCCCGGCCGCTACGGCGGCTGGCAGTCCTCGGAGAGCTGGGACGACGAGGAGTGGAACGTACGGCATGTGGCGGGTGCGAGTGCGCAGGGCAAGGCGTACCGCTGCCCGGGCTGCGAGCAGATGATCCCGGACGGCGTCCCGCACGTCGTCGCCTGGCCCGACCACGCGGGCGTGGACGACCGGCGCCACTGGCACAAGGCGTGCTGGAACGCGAAGGACCGCCGCACCACACGGGTGCAGCGGTCCAGGAACGCGCCGAGGTTCTAGCCGGCCGGTCTCACACGTCGCGCTTCTCCAGCAGCGCCCAGGCGCCTGCGAACGCGGCGGCCGTGACGCCGAGCATGATCCACAGCGGATCCCAGCCGGACGGGCCTGACTCGGAGAGGGACTGGGCGTAGAAGACGCTCAGCTGGTTCGGGATGGAGTACTCGAACAGCGCCTGCTGAAGGTCCTTCAGCGACTCCGAGAACATGAAGAGGGCGATGACCAGCGGGGCCAGCAGGACGCCGATCATGATCGTGATCGCGCCCGCCGAGTGCCGGATGATCGAGCCGACGACGAGCGAGAGCAGCCCGAGCAGCGCGATGTAGAACGAGATGCCGACGGTGCCCTTCAGCCACTCCTCGCCGGTCGGCTCCCGGGAGCCCTCCAGGAAGGCCACGTCCGCGAGGGCGACCAGGACGGCCGACGCCAGCGTCACCACGAACGCGACCACGAAGAACACGATCGACTTGGCCGCCAGCACCCGGCCGCGCGTCGGGCACGCGGTCATCGTGGTGCGGATCATGCCGGTGCCGTACTCCGAGGCAGTGGTCAGCACGCCGAGCGTGATGATGCAGATGCTGCCGAGCAGCAGTCCGAAGAAGCCGAACGACAGCGGGCTCTCGCCGGAGAGGCTCTCCTCCGAGGCGTTGCCGGCGATCAAAGCGGCGACCGATAGGCCGATGCCGATCACGAGCACGACGAACACCCCGAGCGTCCACATCGTGGAGCGCACCGAGCGGATCTTCGTCCACTCCGAGGCGAGCGCGTGCCCGAGGTGCGTGCGGACCACGGGGATCGGCGAGGTGTAGGTCGGGTACGGGGTGCCGGGCGCCGCCTGCCAGTTCGGTGCGGCGGTCTGCGGCATCGGGGGCTGGGGCGTGCTCATCGGGCGTCCTCGGGCTGGGTCGGGGCGGCGGGCGTGGCGGCAGGAGCGCTCGCGGGCGCCTGGGCGGGGTTCTGGGCGACCGGCGGCGCGGGCTGCGCCGGAGGAGCCGCCGGAGCCGGGCCCGGGGCCGTCTGAGGCGCCTGCGGGGCCGCCTGGGCGTACGGGTTCGGCGTTCCGGCCCCCGGAGCCGCCGGAGCGCCGTACGGCCCGGGCTGACCCGGCTGTGCGGCGTACGGCTGCCCGCCCTGTTGGGGCGGCGGCGGGGCGTACCAGCCCGGCTGGCCCTGACCGGGCACCGGCATCGGCGGCTGCGCGCCCGGTGGCAGCGGCTGCTGCAGCCCTTCCTTCTGGTCGATGGTGGAGCGGTAGTCGACCGCGCCCTGCGTCATCCGCATGTACGCCTCCTCCAGCGAGGCCTGGTGCGGCGACAGCTCCCACAGACGTACGTCGGTGTCGTGCGCGATGTCGCTGATGCGGGGGAGCGCCAGCCCGGTGATCCGGAGCGCGCCGTCCTGCTCGGGCAGCACGTGCCCGCCCGCCTCGGTGAGCGCGCCGGCCAGCTTCTCGCGCAGCTGCGGCTCGGTGTCGGGCGTACGGACCCGGGCGAAGCCCGCGGAGTTCGCGGCGATGAAGTCCTTGACGCTCATGTCGGACAGCAGCTGGCCGCGCCCGATGACGATCAGGTGGTCGGCGGTCAGCGCCATCTCGCTCATCAGGTGGGAGGAGACGAAGACGGTACGGCCCTCGGCCGCCAGCGACTTCATCAGGTTCCGCACCCAGAGGATGCCCTCGGGGTCGAGGCCGTTGACCGGCTCGTCGAACAGCAGCACCTGGGGGTCGCCGAGGAGCGCGGCGGCGATGCCGAGCCGCTGGCCCATGCCGAGCGAGAAGCCCTTGGAGCGCCGTCTCGCCACGTCCTGGAGGCCGACCACGCCCAGCACCTCGTCCACCCGACGGGCGGGGATGCCGGACAGCTGGGCCAGGCTGAGCAGGTGGTTGCGCGCGGCGCGTCCGCCGTGCACCGCCTTGGCGTCCAGCAGCGCGCCGACCTGACGCGGGGCGTTCGGCAGCCTGCGGTACGGGTAGCCGCCGATCGTGACATGCCCCGAGGTCGGATTGTCCAGGCCGAGGATCATGCGCATCGTCGTCGACTTGCCCGAGCCGTTCGGGCCCAGGAAGCCGGTGACGGCGCCGGGCCGCACCTGGAAGGACAAGTTGTACACAGCGGTCTTGTCGCCGTAGCGCTTGGTCAGGCCGACTGCCTCGATCATGCTCCGCACCCATCGAAAGGTTCAGGACAGCGGGGCACACGCCCCCCGTAAGGGTTAGGAGGATACCGAGGCGCTGACGGTTCCACTCAAGAGCAAGTAAAACCTCGCACCGTGGTCTCCTCGCTACGCGTCCCGTTTCTTGAGCGTGGCGTAACCGCCGGCGAGCGCGGCGATCACCCACAGCACCATGATCCCGAGCCCGCCCCAGGGGCCGTAGGGAGTGTCGTTGTCGACCGGGGTGACCACCTGCATGATCTTGCTGCCGGCCTGGTCGGGCAGGTAGCGGCCGATCTTCTCGGTGGCCGAGACGTTCCCGAGGATGTTGGAGATCAGGAAGAAGAACGGCATCAGGATGCCCAGCGACAGCATCGGCGAGCGCAGCATCGCGGCGACGCCCATCGAGAACATCGCGATGAGGGCCATGTAGAGCCCGCCGCCGATCACCGCCCGCAGCACGCCCGGGTCGCCGATCTCGGCCCGGTACTCGCCGAGCATCGACTGCCCGAGGAAGAAGGCGACGAAGCTGGTGGCCAGGCCGACGACCAGGGAGAGCCCGGTCGCCACCGCGATCTTGCTGAACAGGAAGGTGCCGCGCTGCGGCACGGCCGCCAGCGAGCTGCGGATCATCCCGGTGCTGTACTCGTTGGAGACGACGAGCACCCCGAACACGATCAGCGCGAGCTGGCCGAGGCCCATCCCGGCGAAGCTGGTGAAGGTCGGGTCGAAGGACAGCTGGTCGTTGCGGCTCATGTCGTCGAACTCGTTCTTCGACAGGGCCGAGATCAGCATGCCGAGGGCGATGGTGACCACCACCGCGAGGGACAGCGTCCACATGGTGGAGGCGACGGACCGGATCTTGGTCCATTCGGAGCGGACTACCTGGGTGACCACCATGCTCAGCTCCTCCTCCAGTCGGCGCCCCACTGCTGCTGTTGCGCCCGGGCCGGGGCCTGCGCCTGCGCCTGCGGCGGCGCCTCGGCGTGCGCGTGGTACTCCACCGACTCCGCGGTCAGCTGCATGAACGCCTCCTCCAGGGAGGCCTGTTGCGGACTCAGTTCGTGCAGCACGACCTGGTGGCGCGCCGCCAGCTCCCCGATCTGCTCGGACTTGCCGCCGTCCACCTCCAGCGTGCCGTTGCCGTTCTGCACGGCGGTGATCCCGGCCTGCTGCAACACGTCGAGCAGCCGCTCGCGCTGCGGGGTGCGGATACGGACGTACGCCCGTGAGTTGCGCGCGATGAACTCGGGCATGGACGTGTCGGCGAGCAGCCGCCCCTGTCCGATGACGACCAGATGGTCGGCGGTCAGGGCCATCTCGCTCATCAGGTGGGAGGAGACGAACACCGTCCGGCCCTGGGCGGCCAGCGACTTCATCAGGTTCCGGATCCAGTGGATGCCCTCGGGGTCGAGGCCGTTGACCGGCTCGTCGAACATCAGGATCCGTGGATCGCCGAGCAGCGCGCCCGCGATGCCGAGCCGCTGGCCCATGCCCATCGAGAAGCCCTTGGTCTTCTTCTTGGCCACCGCGGTCAGCCCGACCGCGTCCAGCACCTCGCGCACCCGGCTGTCCGGGATGCCGTTGCTCTGGGCGAGGCACAGCAGATGGTTGTGGGCGCTGCGTCCTGGGTGCCAGGCCTTGGCCTCCAGCAGGGCGCCGATATAGGTGAGCGGGTCCTTCAGCTGGTCGTAGTGCTTGCCGTCGATACGGACGTCACCGGCGGTGGGCCGGTCCAGGCCCAGGATCATGCGCATCGTGGTCGACTTGCCCGCGCCGTTGGGGCCGAGGAACCCCGTGACGATGCCCGGTCTCACCGTGCACGTCAGGTTGTTGACCGCCACCTTGTCGCCGTACCGCTTCGTCAGCCCCTCGAGCTCGATCATGCCGCCCACGCTAAAACGGGACAAAGCCCTCTGCCACCCCAGTGGCAGAGGGCTTTGCGAAAATTCAGCAGGCGTGTGCCGGATCTTTACCGGGACTGCTGAGCGGGCACCCCACGCGTGATCGGCTCGTCCTCGGCGGCCGGCGCACCGGTCGCGGCCACCGCGGCACCGGTCAGCGTCGCCAGCATCTCGCGGACGTTCGTCAGCTGAGCGTTGATGCTGTCGCGGCGGTTGGTGAGAGCCGCGAGCTCGCGCTCGGATTCCGAACGGATCCGGTCGGCCTTGGCGTTGGCGTCGGCCACGATGTCCTCGGCCTGGCGCTGAGCCGTCTCCACCGTCTGACGGGCACGGCGCTCGGCGTCGGTGCGCAGCTTCTCGGCCTCCAGGCGCAGCTGCTCGGCGCGGTGCTCGATCTCGGCGAGACGCTTCTCGGCCTTGGCCTGACGCGAGGCCAGGTCGCGCTCGGACTGCTCGCGGCGCTTGGCGAGGTTCGTCTCGAAGTCGGCGGCGGCCTGCGCGGCCTTGGCGCGGGTCTCCTCGAAGAGAGCGTCGGCCTCCTCGCGCTTGGACTGAGCGTCCTTCTGCGCCTCGGCACGCAGCTGGGAGGCGTCGCTCTTGGCCTTCTCGACGATCCGGACGCCTTCGTCCTCGGCCTTGGACTTGCGCTCCGCAGCGAACGATTCTGCGTCGTTACGAACCTGCTGGGCCGCCGACTCGGCGAGCTCGCGGTGCTGCTCGGCGGCGCGGCGGGCCTCCTCGCGCAGATCCTTGGCCTCTTCCTCGGCGAGGCGGAGGATCTTCTCGACACGCGCGCCGAGGCCGGCGTACGACGGCTCTGCGTCGGTTACCTGGGCCTGGGCGTTCTGCGTCTCGAGGTGGAGCTCCTCGATGCGCTTTTCCAGAGCGGTGATGCGGGTGAGAGCGCTGTCACGGTCGGAGACGAGCTTGGAGATCCGTTCGTCCACCTGAGCGCGGTCGTACCCACGCCGCACTAGCTCGAAGCCGTAGGGGGAAGTGTCGCTCATGGGGTTCCTGTCGAAAGAGACCGGTGAGGTGATAAGTGGAATCCTAGGGGCCGAAGCGGTGTGTCATCGAGCGGATACGTGTTTGATCTGGAGAATGAGACCCCTTTTGAGTGGCTAACCGTCGGACGGCTTGCCAAAAACCGGGTCAAAGGCCCCCAGGAGACACCGGAACCCGCCCGACCCGCTAGCCCTCTGACGACTTGCCACCCGTTCGGGGTGCTCCGACTGTCGCACCCGCCTTGACCCCGCCGTCCTTGGCGCCGCCCGGTGCCTCGAACGACTCCAGCGCCTCCAGGACGTCCTGGACCCGCGAGATCTCGGCGTTGATGTCCTCACGCCGCCGCACGAGGACCTCCAGCTCGCGCTTGCCCTCCTCGACCGTGCGCTTGGCCTCGCGGATCGCCTCGGCCTTGAGCTCCTCGGCCTCCTTGATGAGGGTCGAGCGCTTCTGCTCGGCCTCCTTCAGCAGCCCCTCGGCCTTCTTCACGGCGGCGATACGGACCTTGCCGGCCTCGGAGTTGGCCTCCGACACCAGCTCCTTGGCCTTCGCCTGGGCCTTGGCGAGCTGCTCCTCGGAGGCCTTGATGAGGGCGTCGCAGCGGTCGCCGGTCGACTTCATCGTCTCCGAGGCCTCGCGGCGGGCCCGCTCGTGCAGGTTCTCGATCTCGCTCGTGATGCGGTCGCGCAGCTCCTCGGCGCGCTCCCTTATCGACGTGGCGTCCCGGCGGGCGCCGACGAGCAGCTCGTCCGCGTCCGTGCGGGCCTTCTCCACCATCGAATTGCCCTCGACGGTCGCCTCGGAGACCAGCCGGTCGGCCTCCTTGCGGGCCGCGCCCACCATGGTGTCGGCCTGGCCCTCGGCGTCCGCGGTCGTCTTGTGCGCCTGCTGCTGCGCCTCGGTGAGGAGCTTGTCCGCCTCGGCCGTGGTCTCCGTGATGAGCGTGTCGACCTGCTCGGCGACGTCCTGGCGCCGCTTGCTGGCGTCCTTGCGGACCTCGTCGAGGGTCCGCTCGGCCTCCTCACGGGCCGCGTTCACCAGCCGCTCCGCCTCCGCGGAGGCCTCGGCCTTGAGGCGCTCGGAGTCCCGGCGGACCCGCTCGGCGTGCTGCTGGGCCGACCCCACCGTCTCGGCGGCCTCGGCGCGCAGCCGCTCCGACTCCGACGTGGCGTCCCCGACCAGCTTCTCGGCCTTGGCGAGCGCGTCGGCGCGCACCCGGTCGGCCTCCGTGATCGTCTCCGACTGGAGCCGCTCCGCCTCCGAACGGGCCTCCGTGATGAGGGTGTCGGCCTGCGTCGCCGCGTCGGACCGGATCCGGTTGGCGTCCTCGCGGGCGTCCGCCCGGGTGCGGGACGCGGCCTGGTCGGCCTCGGCGATCTTGTCGGAGGCCTCGGTGCGGATGCGCTGGGCGTGCTCGGAGGCGTCCGACCGCAGCCGCTCCGCCTCGGCGATGGCCTCCCCGACCGTGCGCTCGGCGAGGGACTTGGCGGCCGCGGCCTCCTCGTTCGCCTCGCGGCGCACACGGCCCGCGTCCTCGCTCGCCCGCTCCCGCTCGGCGTAGGCGTCCGCGCGGACCCGGTCCGACTCCTCCTCGGCCTCCCGGCGCGTACGGTCCGCCGCGTGCTCGGCGGCGCTGCGCAGCCCGGTGATCTCCTCCTGGGCCTGCTCGTGCAGCCCGGTCACGGAGTCACGGACCTGCTGGGCGTGCTGCTCGGCCGCCGACACCATCTCGGTGGCGCGCCGGTCGGCCTCCTCGACCAGCCGTACCGCCTCGGCCTGCGCCTCCTCCACGCGATTGCGCGCGGAGGCCAGCAGCTCCTCGCTCTGCTCGCGGGCCCGCTCGCGCTCCTGGTCGGCCTCCTGGCGGGCGGAGCCGAGGAGTTCCTCGGCCTCGCGGCGGCGCCGGAGAGCCTCCTCCTGGGCGGCGGCCAGCGTCTCGGACGCCTCCGTCGCGAGCCGCTCGGCGGCGGCCTGTGCCTCGGCACGCACCCGGTCGGCGGTGTCCTGCGCCTCGGACTTCAGCCGCTCGGCCTCGGCCGCGGCCTCCGACCTGAGGCGTACGGCGATGGCCTCGCCCTCGGCACGGGACGCGGACGCGTCCGACGCGGCCTCGGTGCGCAGCCGGTCGGCCTCCTCCTCGGCCTGCTGCTGGAGGGTGCGGATCCGCTCGGCGGCCTCACCGCGCAGCCGGTCCGTCTCCTCACCGGCCTCACGGCGGATGCGCGAGGCCTCCTCGCGGGCGTCGGCGAGCGCCTGCTCGGCCGCCGCGAGCCGCTGCTCGGCGTCGGTGTGAAGGCGCGTCAGCTCCTCGGCGGCCTCCTCCCGGCGGGCCTCGACGCCGCGCTCGGTCTCCTCGCGCAGCTCGCGGGCGGCCTGCTCGGCGTCGGCCTTGATGCCCTCGGCCTGCTCGACGACCTCGTCGCGGTGGCGCTCGGCCTCCTGGCGGGTGCGCTGAAGGGTCTCCTCGGCCTGACGGCGCAGCGTGGTGGCGCGCTCGATGGCCTCGGTGCGGACCTTCTCGCTGTCCGACGTGGCCTTCTGACGCAGGTCGTCAGCGTCCTGCCGGGCCTTGGACAGCAGCTCCTCGGCGGTCTTGGCCGCCTCCTCGATCTGCTGGACGGCCTCCTTGCGGGCCTCCGCGCGGATCTTCTCGCCCTCGGCGACGGCCTCGGAGCGCAGGTGCTCGGCCTCGCCGCGCAGCCGGCGTGCCTCCTCCTGGAGCTCGACCGTCTTGGCGCGGTACTCCTTGGTGTCGTCCTTCGCCGAGCCCTTGAGCTGTTCGGCGATGTCGTGCGCCTCGGCGCGCAGCCGGTCCGCCTCGGCCTCGGCCTCGGTGCGGATCCGCTCGGCCTCCTCGGCCGCGGCCTTGGTGGTGTTCTGCGCGTCCTCCTGCGCCTTGTTGAGGACGTCCTCGGCGGTCTTGGCCGCCTTCGAGAGCTGGGTCGCGCTCTCCTCGGCGGTGATCGTGCGGGCCTTCTCGGCGGCCTCGGCGACGATCTTCTCGGCCTCGGCGCGGGCGTCGGCGACGACCTGCTCGGCGTCCGCCTTGGTGGACTCGGCGTCCTTGGTGGCCTCGCTGACCAGCCGGGCGACCTGCTCCTTGGCCGTCCGCATGCGCTGTTCGTTGGCCGACTCGGCGCTGGTGAGCGCCTTCTCGGCGGCCGTCGTGGCCTCGGCGACCAGCTTCTCGGCCTCGGACTGCGCCTTGCGCAGCGCCTCCTCGGCCTCCGACATGCGCTGCTCGGCGGCCCGGCTCAGCTCGGTGGCCTGCCGGCGGGCGGAGTCCGACTCCGAGGCGGTGGAGGTACGCAGCTGCTCGGCGTGGTCGGTGGCCTCCTGGGCCTGCGTCGAGGCGGCGTTCAGCAGCCGCTCGGCGTCCGTGCGGGCCCGGAGCAGGATCTGCTCGGCCTCCGCGCGGGCCTCCTCGGCCGCGCCCGTCAGGCGCTGGCGGGCCTCGCCGGTGAGCCGCTCGGCCTCGGCGCGCGCGGCCGACATGGCCTGGTCGGCCTCGGCACGCGACTCGTCGAGGAGGCGGCGGGCCTGCGACTCGCTGCGGGCGCGCAGCTGCTCGGCCCACGCCACGTTCTCGTTGACGTGCGACTCGACGGTCTGACGGCGCTCGGCGAGCTCCTGGTCCAGCTGCTGGCGGCGGGTGACCGCCTCCTGGTGCAGCTCGGCCTGGAGCCGGGCCGCCTGCTCGGCGTGCTCCTGGAGGATGCGCTGCGTCTGTGCCCGGACCTGGCTGAGCTCGCGCTCGGCGTCCTGGCGCAGCTGGTCCGCCTGGACCTGGGCGTTGCGCAGCAACTGCTCGGCCTGATAGCCGATGTCCCCGCCGTCGAAGGCGGGCCGGGACATGATGGTCCGCCGCGCCTCGTGCAGCTTGGCGCGCAGCACCTCGACCTGGTAGCCGAGGTCCTCGGCGTGCTGGATCGCCTTCTCTCGCTCGGTCTTCAGCCGATCCATCTCGGCCTCGAACCGAGAGAGGTGGTCGACGTCAGCCGCCGGCTCTCGCTCCTGGCGTTCGTAGCCCCGCACTGCGCGGTCCCATCCGTCCCCTGGTCGCAAGTCTGGCCATACGGGCTCCGTCCGTCCGCCGAACGGGGCCCCCGGGGAATGGTGTCAGATCAACGGCGGAGCATGGGCTGCTGCCCCGACGCTCGCCCCCCGAAACCCGGACCCCGGCATGCGGCCACCCCGTGTCGAGGAGCGACCGCCCCCAACCCTACCGGCCCATATGTACGAGGGTCAGTGCTCAGGTGACTCAACAGGCGCCGAAGTGACCAGTTCTGTCAGTACTCCGTGGCAATCCTTGGGGTGCAGGAAGGTGATTCGTGACCCCATGGAGCCACGTCGGGGCTCTTCGTACAGAACGCGTACGCCCTTGGAGCGGATGTCGTCGGCGTCCGTGTCGACGTCCGCCGTACCGAAGGCGATGTGGTGGACACCCTCGCCGTTCTTGTCGAGCCACTTGGCGACGGTGGAGTCCGGGCGGGTGGGCTCGAGAAGCTGCAGGTAGGAGGCGCCGCCGTCGGAGGTGTCATTGATTTTGAGCATGGCCTCGCGGACGCCCTGCTCCTCGTTGACCTCCGAGTGGTACACCTCGAAGCCGTACGTGGCCCGGTAGAACTCGACAGTCTTGTCGAGGTCGAAGCAGGCGATCCCGATGTGGTCGATTCGAGTCAGCATGGAATTCAGTGCAGCGCTCCCGCGGTGGTTACGCAACGTGCCAGCGATCACACCGACAGCCCGGTGACGGCACGGAGTGCCACTCAGTACATTCGAAGTAAACCCTCGTTCACTCCTCGGCTGCTCAAGCTGGAAGGGGATCGCACCTCATGTCTTCTGGAAACGGCACGACCTCCGTGATCGTCGCGGGTGCCCGTACCCCGATGGGACGGCTGCTCGGCTCACTGAAGTCCTTCTCCGGAGCCGACCTCGGCGGCTTCGCGATCAAGGCCGCCCTCGACCGTGCGGGTATCGGTGGCGACCAGGTTCAGTACGTGATCATGGGCCAGGTGCTCCAGGCCGGGGCAGGGCAGATCCCGGCACGCCAGGCCGCGGTCAAGGCCGGCATCCCGATGAGCGTCCCGGCGCTCACCGTCAACAAGGTGTGTCTGTCCGGCCTCGACGCCATCGCCCTCGCGGACCAGCTGATCCGCGCCGGTGAGTTCGACGTGATCGTCGCGGGCGGTCAGGAGTCCATGACCAACGCCCCGCACCTGCTGCCGAAGTCCCGTGAGGGCTTCAAGTACGGCGCGATCGAGATGCTCGACTCGATGGCCCACGACGGCCTGACCGACTCCTTCGAGGGCATCGCCATGGGCGAGTCCACGGAGAAGCACAACACCCGCCTCGGCATCCTGCGCCCCGAGCAGGACGAGATCGCCGCGCTGTCCCACCAGCGCGCCGCCGCCGCCCAGAAGAACGGTCTGTTCGAGGCGGAGATCACCCCCGTGGAGATCCCGCAGCGCAAGGGCGACCCGGTCCTGTTCAGCAAGGACGAGGGCATCCGCGGCGACACGACGGCGGAGTCGCTCGGCAAGCTGCGCCCGGCGTTCGCGAAGGACGGCACGATCACGGCGGGCTCGGCGTCGCAGATCTCCGACGGCGCCGCCGCGGTCGTCGTCATGAGCAAGGCCAAGGCGCAGGAGCTCGGCCTGGACTGGATCGCCGAGATCGGCGCGCACGGCAATGTCGCGGGCCCGGACAACTCGCTGCAGTCCCAGCCCTCCAACGCCATCCAGCACGCCCTGAAGAAGGAGGGCCTGGAGGTCTCCGACCTCGACCTCGTCGAGATCAACGAGGCCTTCGCCGCGGTGGCCGTGCAGTCAATGAAGGACCTCGGCGTGTCCACGGAAAGGGTGAACGTCAACGGCGGAGCCATCGCCCTCGGTCACCCGATCGGCATGTCGGGTGCGCGGCTCGTCCTGCACCTGGCGCTGGAGCTGAAGCGGCGGGGCGGCGGCATCGGCGCGGCCGCGCTGTGCGGTGGCGGCGGCCAGGGTGACGCGCTGATCGTGCGGGTACCCAAGGCCTGAGTTCTCCTTCAGTAGGACCTCTTTGTGAACGGAGCTGTGATGCAGGACGTCTCCACCCTGGTGGCCCAGGCCAGGGAAGGCCGGCCGCGGGCCGTGGCCCGGCTGATCTCCCTGGTGGAGGGGGCGTCCCCGCAGCTGCGGGAGGTCATGGCGGCGCTGGCCCCGCTGACGGGCAACGCCTATGTAGTGGGCCTGACCGGCTCCCCGGGCGTCGGCAAGTCGACGTCCACCTCCGCCCTGGTCACCGCGTACCGCAAGCAGGGCAGGCGGGTCGGCGTCCTGGCCGTCGACCCGTCCTCGCCCTTCTCGGGCGGTGCCCTGCTCGGCGACCGGGTGCGGATGTCGGACCACGCCTCCGACCCCGGCGTCTACATCCGCTCGATGGCCACCCGGGGCCACTTGGGCGGCCTCGCCTGGTCCGCCCCGCAGGCGATCCGTGTCCTGGACGCGGCCGGCTGCGACGTGATCCTGGTCGAGACGGTGGGTGTGGGCCAGTCGGAGGTGGAGATCGCCTCCCAGGCCGACACCTCCGTCGTCCTGCTCGCCCCCGGCATGGGCGACGGCATCCAGGCGGCGAAGGCCGGAATCCTGGAGATCGGCGACGTGTACGTCGTCAACAAGGCCGACCGCGACGGGGCCGACGCCACCGCCCGCGAGCTCAACCACATGCTCGGCCTCGGCGAGTCCCGCGGCCCCGGTGACTGGCGCCCGCCGATCGTGAAGACGGTCGCCGCCCGTGCCGAGGGCGTCGACGAGGTCGTGGAGGCCCTGGAGAAGCACCGGGCCTGGATGGAGGAGCGCGGCGTCCTGGCCGAGCGCCGCCGCGCCCGCGCCGCCCGCGAGGTCGAGACGATCGCCGTCACGGCCCTGCGGGAGCGGATCGCCGACCTGCACGGCGACCGCCGCCTCGCGGCACTGGCGGAGAAGATCGTCACCGGTGAACTGGACCCGTACCGCGCGGCGGACGAGCTGGTGGCGGGGCTGACGGGTGCGGTTGAGGGCGCCGACGGTTCGGCAGGGTCCTGAAGGGGCGCGGGGAACTGCGCGACCAGCCACGACGTACTCGCGGACGCAGGACGGCACATCTCGGCACTCCCAGCGGAGCGCTGCTGCTAGGTTGATCCGCATGTACCTCCTCTCGGCATAGGGCACGCCCGCCCGCGCACGGTGAACGACCCCCTCGGTCGTGACCGGCGTGGCGCTTCGGCGTCCCCTTTTCCGCCTCGAGTCGAGGAATCCCCGTGTCTTCCACATCTGTGGCGCGGCCTTCGTATGCCGCCGTCCTCCGGATCCCCCATGCCCGCCGCACCTTCGCCGCCGCCCTGCTCGGCCGGCTGTCCTACGGTGTCGCCCCGCTGTCCGTGATGCTCGCGGTGACCCGGGCCTCCGGGTCGTACGCGGTGGCCGGCGTCGTCATGGCGCTGTTCTCCGGTACCAGCGTCTTCCTGTCGCCCGCCCGGGCGACCCTGATCGACCGGCACGGGCCGCGCCGGGCGCTCGTGCCGATGGTGGCGGCCCACTCGGCGCTGCTCGTACTGCTAGCCGCGCTCGTGTGGCGGCCGGGCGCCGCCTCCCCGTTCGTCCTCGGCGTCGTCACCGCCTTCGCCGGTGCCTGCACTCCGCCGCTCGGGCCCACCATGCGTGCCGTGTGGGGGCGGCTGGCCCCGGACCGGGCGCTGATGCAGCGGGCCTACAGCCTCGACGCCGTCGCGGAGGAACTGCTCTTCGTCTCGGGGCCGTTGCTGGTGGGCGTGCTCGTCGGGTTCGCCCCACCGGCGTTCGGGGTGCTCCTCGGGGCGGCGCTGATGGTGGTGGGGACGGCCGGGTTCGTGTCGTCGCCGGTGGTGCGCGCGGTGCCGGCCGGCAAGCGCGAGACGGGGCCTGGCGCGGCCGGGCGGCGGGTGCTGCGCGGCCTGGGGCGGCCGGTGCTCGCCGCCGCGGGCGTCGGCCTCGCCCTGGGCGTGCTCGATCTGCTGGTCGTCGCCTTCGCCGAGACAAGCGGCCACGGCGCGGGCAGCGCCGCCTGGGTGCTCGCCGCCCTGTCCGCCGGAAGCGCCGTCGGCGGGCTGCTCAACGGGGCCGTGGCATGGCGGTCCGCCGCCGGGACACGGCTGGCCGCGCAGAGCGCCGGACTGGGCCTTGCGCTGTGCGGCGCGGCACTGGCCCAGGGCCTCGGCACCCTCGCCGTGGCGGTCGCGGTCGCCGGTGTCTTCGTGTCCCCGCTGGTCACCACCGCGTATCTCATCGCCGACGAGACGGCCGCGCCCGAGGCCCGGGTCCAGGCCGGCGCCTGGGTCAACACGGCCGTCAACGCGGGCGGTACGGCCGGTGCCGCGGCGGCCGGTGTACTCGTCGGGTCGCTGCCCGCGGGCGTGTGCTTCGCGGTGACCGGGGGCGTGATGATGCTGACGGCACTGGCCGTGGCGCGGGGTGCGACGGGACGCGAGAAGGGGTACGGGATGTCCCGTACCCCTGAGGTCACGCGATGACGTGAGGCGAGGCGGCGTCAGTCGTCGAGGTCCTGGGTGACCTTGCCCGTCCCCAGGTCGACCTTCCACTCGCCCTTGGTGGTCTCCACGCTCCAGGCCGCGGGGCCGTCGTCGTCGAGGTCGACGTCGGTGACGGTGCCCTTGGCGGCAGCGGCCACGGCGGCCTCGCGGGCGTCGACGTCCGCGCCCTTCAGCGCGGCCAGGTCCTCGCGGGCGTCGTCGTCATCGTCGTCGTCGCGGTGGGCGCCGAGGACCTTGCCGTCGCTCGCGGAGACCCGGACGTCGTGTTCGGTGCCGTCGCCCTTGACGACGTTCACCTCCCACGCCCGGGAGCCGTCGTCGTCCAGGTCGGCGCCGACGGCCGTGCCCGGCGTGTGCTTCAGCGCCGCGGCGATGGCGTCGGCCGCGGTGACCTTCGCGCCGGCGGCGTCCGAACGGACCTCGACGCTGTCGTCGTCCCGCTTGTCGTCCCGGTCGTCGGCGCGGTCCTCGGCGGAGTCGTCCGCGCTGTCGTCCCGGTCGTCGCTGATCCGGACGCTCGACTGCCGCTGCGTGGCAGCGCCGTCGTCGTCACCGGCGGCGGCGTAGGCCGCGACGGTGCCGCCCCCGATCAGGGCCGCTGCGGCGACGGTGGCGATGACGATGTTGCGCTTCATTCCGGTTCCTCCCGAGTCGTTGTCGTTTCGACACCGCTCAATCTGCCGAACCGACGCTGAGGGGAACCTGAAGGACCCTGAAGAGATCTTCAGCTTGGCTTTGCGAACCTTTACGCATGCGCCTGTTGATCGTGGAGGACGAGAAGCGGCTGGCCCTGTCGCTCGCCAAGGGACTGACGGCCGAGGGATACGCCGTGGACGTCGTCCACGACGGCCGCGAGGGGCTGTACCGCGCCTCCGAGGGGTCGTACGACCTCGTGATCCTCGACATCATGCTGCCCGGCATGAACGGCTACCGCGTCTGCGCCGCCCTGCGCGCCGCCGGCCACGAGGTGCCGATCCTGATGCTCACCGCCAAGGACGGCGAGTACGACGAGGCGGAGGGCCTGGACACCGGCGCCGACGACTACCTCACCAAGCCGTTCTCGTACGTCGTCCTCGTCGCGCGTGTGAAGGCGCTGCTGCGGCGCGGGGGACAGGGCGCCGGGGCCTCGCCCGTGCACGTCCACGGCGACCTGAAGGTCGACACCGCCGCCCGCCGGGTCTTCCTGGGCGAGGCCGAAGTGACCCTCACCACGAAGGAGTTCGCGGTCCTGGAACAGCTCGTGACGCGGGCCGGCGAGGTGGTCTCCAAGGCCGGGATCCTGGAGCACGTCTGGGACTTCGCGTACGAGGGCGACCCCAACATCGTCGAGGTGTACATCAGCACCCTGCGGCGCAAGCTGCGCCCCGGGCTGATCCGGACGGTGCGCGGCGCCGGCTACCGGCTGGAGAAGGAACGATGAGAAGGATCTTCGGCTCGGTCCGGTCCCGGGCCACGCTCGGCGCCACCCTCGTCGTTGCGGTGGCACTGGTCGCGGCGGGGGCGGCGGTGCTGCTGTCGCTGCGGTCCAACCTGATGGAGCAGGCCGGCAACGAGGCGCAGCGCACCGCGCAGAACGTCGTCGCCCAGCTCGCCGCCGGGAAGCCCTACGACCAGCTGGACCTGGACGACGAGAGCCCGGTCCAGGTGGTCGACGCCAACGGCACGCTGGTCGCCGCGAGCGACGAGCTGGAGCGGATCAGCGGCACGGCCACCGACGCCGTCAAGCCGCAGCCGCAGTCCGGCGGAACGGGCACGGGAGCCGGCGCGGACGACGACGATGACGACGCCGACGACGACTCCGGCCGCGGCGAGGCCGGTGAGATCGGCGAGGGGACCGAGTTCAGCGACGGCTCGGCGACCATCGACGGCGAGAGCGCCGACTACCGCTTCGCCGCAGTCCCCGTGGAGGCCGGCGACCGAGGGCGACTGACGGTGTACGCCGGTGGTTCGCTGGACGCCGAGCAGAGTGCCGTGAACACCGCGCTCACCGTCATGCTCATCGGCTTCCCGCTGCTGCTCGGCGTCGTCGCCGGCGTCACCTGGCTGGTCACCCGGCGCGCCCTGCGTCCGGTCGAGGGCATCCGGGGCGAGATGGCGGCGATCACCGCGTCCGAGGACCTGGCGCGCCGGGTTCCGGTGCCGGGCACCCACGACGAGGTCGCCCGCCTCGCGCTGACCACGAACGAGACCCTGGCCGCCCTCCAGACGTCGGTGGAGCGCCAGCGCCGCTTCGTCGCCGACGCCTCGCACGAGCTGCGCAGCCCGATCGCCTCCCTGCGCACCCAGCTGGAGGTCGGCGTCGCGCACCCCGAGCTGCTCGACCTCGACGGCGCGGTGGAGGACACCGTACGGCTCCAGGGTCTGGCCGCCGACCTGCTGCTGCTCGCCCGTCTGGACGCGGGGGAGCGGCCGGGTGACGCGCGGTTCGACCTCGGTGCGCTGGCCCGTGAGCAGGCCGAGGGGCGGGCGGAAGTGACGGTCGAGGCGCGGTCCGCGCAGGTGGCGGGGTCGCGGGGGCAGGTGGGGAGGGTGCTCACCAACCTGCTGGACAACGCCGCGCGGCACGCGCGCTCGGCGGTCACCCTGACCGTGCGCCGGGAAGGGGAGTGGGTCGTCGCGGCGGTCGCCGACGACGGGGACGGAGTGGCCGAGGCCGACCGGGAGCGGATCTTCGAGCGGTTCGTCCGGCTCGACGAGGCCCGCAGCCGTGACGACGGCGGGGCCGGGCTGGGTCTTGCCATCGCCCGTGACGTGGCCGTACGGCACGGGGGCACGCTCACCGTGGGCCGGGCGCCGGCGGGCGGAGCCCTGTTCGAACTCCGCCTGCCGCAGGCTCAGTAGGCGCCGGGTTCGCCGGCGTCCGTGGGGGTCCGCCCGGGTTACGGACGTCCCCGCTGGCCGCGCAGGTGCTCCGCGATCGGCTTGAGGGCCTTGTCGAGCTCCGTCAGGGAGTCGGGGGAGAGCAGGTCGATGAAGTGCCGGCGGACGGACGCCACGTGGTGCGGCGCGACCTTCTGCATGGTCTCCATGCCGTGGTCGGTGAGGACCGCGTAGAGCCCGCGGCGGTCGGACTCGCAGTTCTCACGCCGGACCAGGTTCGCGTTCTCCATCCTGGTGATCTGGTGGGAGAGCCGGCTCTTGGACTGCAGGGTGGCGGAGGCGAGGTCGCTCATCCGCATCCGGACGTCCTCCGACTCGGAGAGGTTCACCAGGATCTCGTAGTCGTTCATTGTCAGGCCGAACGGCTGGAGGTCTTTTTCGAGCTGGTAGCTCAACAGCCTGTTGACCTCCAGGTGGGTGCGCCAGGCGCACTGCTCCGCATCGGTCAGCCAGCGGGTGGCCGTTTCGGTCTCCATGAATGAAGTCTACCTAAGAAGTTGAAAGGCGAACTAGTGAGGGTTTTCGTGTGGCACGACCGTGTGCGCACACGTTCGATGTCACACTCCGCAGACTACCGCTCACAGCCCGAAGCGACGCTGGAGGTCCCCCAGCTGTCCGGGAAGGCGCGGTACCCCGGCCGGTTGTGAAGGCCCTGTGTGCGACCCTCCGCCACCGGGCACTCCGGCGTCCGGCGGGACCACCCCCGTGGCCTGCTCGGCCATGAGGGTCTCGGACGACTGCAGCAGGACGGTGCCGGCCCCCACGAACTCGAACTGATGCTCCTCCCCGGAGGCCCCGCCAAGGCCCGTCAGTGCACGTAGACCGCCCATTACGCCGGTCATGTAGCCGTGGTCGTAGTGGTGGCACGGCGAGGGGCAGTCGGCCCAGCCGACGAGCGCCTGCGGATCCACCCGGATCGGCGGTTCCATGAACACCACCGGCCCGTTAGATGCAGCCACGAACTTTCCGGTTCCGATGAGTGTCAGAAAACCCGGCACGATCGATTGCTTGAGTGCAAGAGTTGGCTGAAAAGCGAGCAGGTTGCCCGAGCGAATGGTCAGATTGCCGTCTTCGAGGTCGTACGAATTCACGTCGAAGGCCCGGTCGGCCAGCAGCATCTTCCCGGAGCCCTCCGCCACGACCCAGTCGCTCGCGTGCAGTGGCGAATGAAAGGAAGTACGGACAAGTCGGTCGAGTCGGCCGTGCCCGACGCCGTTGAAGTCGATCGAGCCGTAGTAGGCGATCATCTTCCCCTTCTGCAGGAACCACTGGCTTCCCTTGAGTTCCACGCAGAAGGTGTAGGCGTTGACGTTGTCGTCGACGGGCAGCGAGGCCGGGTCGAGGACCGTGGGGCCGCCGGGGGTTCCGTGGGTGCTCACAGCTTTTCCTCCGACGCCTGGACGTAGACGGCACCGTTGCCGCTGAGCTCCAGCTGGAACGCCTCGCCGGAGCCGCGGCCCACCATGTCGCGCCAGCCGAGCGCGGTGGACAGCTTGTTGCGCACATCGCCGTGGTGGGCGACGTAGGCCTGGGGGTCGACGTGGACCGGGCGCTGCGGGGTGATCGGGATCTCGAAGACGCCGCCGTGCGCCATGACCGCCACCGCGCCGTGCCCCTTGAGGGTGGTGGTGAACAGCCCCTGTCCGGAGACCTGGCCGCGCACCATGCCCATGACGCCGCCCTGCGAGCCGAGGAACATCGTGCCCTGGTGGAGCGTGCCCTCGAAGGCGAGGAGGCGGTCCGCCTCGACGCACAGGGTGTCGCCGGCGAGGTGGATCACCTGCACATGGTGGCCGCCGTGCCCGAAGAGCACGGTGCCGCTGCCCTCGACGCTCATCAGCGGGGTGTCCTCGTTCGCCACCCGGCGCCCGATCATCGACATGATCCCGCCCTGGCCGCCCGCCATGTTGGGGGTGAAGGACACCTCGCCCTTGTAGGCGAGCATCGCGCCGCGCTGGCTGAACAGCTTCTGGCCGGGCATGACCGTCGCCTCGACCATCTTGGAGTTGATCTCGCGGAAGGCCATGTCACACGTCCCCCGCGATCGTGTTCCGCTCGCTCGGCTGTACGTACACCAGACCGTCCCCCTCGAACCGGATCTGGAAGGCCTCGCCCCCGCCCTCGCCCATGAGCGTGCGGAACGTCACACCGGACTGGAAGGACTGCCGCAGATTCCCCTGGTGGGCCACATAGGCACCCGGGTCCACGGTCAGCGGGTACTGCGCGCTGACCCGCAGCACCACGGCCGGTCCGTCCGACATGAGCGCCGCCTGCCCGTGCCCCTCGACGGTGGTGGTGAACAGGCCGTTGCCCTGGGAGGCGCCGCGCAGCCCCGTGAAGGACGTGCCGGTGCGCAGCCCCGCGTCGGTCGCGAGCAGGTTGCTCGACTCGACGTACAGCTTGTCGCCCTGGAGGTTCACGAGGTTGATCTCGGAGGCACGGTCCGCGAACCAGCACGTCCCGTGCCCCTTCACCTCCATCACCGTCATCTGCTCACCGGTCAGGCGCCGGGTCACCATGCCGCGCAGACCCTCACCGCCGCCGCTCATCTTCTTGAAGGCCATCTGCCCGTCGTACGCGACCATCGAGCCGTTCTTCGCCTTCACGGCGTCCCCGGTCATGTCGACGGCGAGCACCTTGCTGCCCTGGAGTCGGAACATCGCCACGGAGCGAAGGTAAACCGCGGGTGCCCGCCACCGACAGATCCCAAAGGTTGACTTTCACCCCTGAGGGGACCCTTAGGTCCCGGCTCGGCAGGTTTCGTCCATTCGCAGCCGGATGACGGCCGTCCCGCCGCGCAGGTCCACCGTCGACCTCGGTGGCGCCCCGTCCTCCCCGTCCTCCCCGTCCTCCTCGTAGCCCCGCATCACCAGGGCGCTGCGCCGCTCCTCCGGCTCGCTCTGCTTGCCGGGGGAGAGGGAGGCGTGCAGCTGATCGACGTCCTTGTCACCCTCCCGGACCCCGGGCCCGGAGCACCGGCAGGGGTTTGCCACAATGGACGAGCGTTTGTGCTTGCGTTCACAAGCTGAGCCGAGCCGACCGACGTCTCTCCCGACCGACCCCACCGAAGGTGACCCGTGGACATCAAGACCGCCACCGCCCTCCGCCGCCTCCGCCTCGTCTCGGCCCCCGAGGCGGTGTCGTTCCTGCTCCTGCTCGTCTGCTCGGTGCTGAAGCGGACCACGGACTTCAACGCGGTGCCCGTGATGGGCATGGTCCACGGCGTGCTCTTCGTCCTGTACGTGATCTTCTGGGCGGACGCCTGGAACCGCACCAAGTGGCCGCTGAAGACCGCGGCCCTCTACTTCGTCCTCTCCGTCCTGCCGACCGGCGGCTTCTTCGCCGACCGCAGGCTCCGGCGTGAGGCCGAGGACGCGGTCATCGCCTCCCGGGCCCGCAAGGAAGGGGTCGTGGGCGCATGATCGTCGCGTTTTCCGTGACGCCGCTCGGCGTCGGCGAGGACGTGGGGGAGTACGTCGCCGACGCCGTCCGAGTGGTCCGCGAGTCGGGTCTGCCCAACCGCACCGACGCGATGTTCACCTCCGTCGAGGGCGACTGGGACGAGGTCATGGACGTCGTCCGGCGTGCCGTCGCCGCCGTAGAGGCGCGGGCGCCGCGGGTGTCCCTGGTCCTCAAGGCGGACATCCGTCCCGGTGTGACGGACGGCCTCACCTCCAAGGTGGAGACGGTCGAGCGCCACCTCGCCGAGTAGGCGGGCGCGGGAGCCGTCCGGCGGCCCCGCGACCCGTGCCTGTCCCCAAGTCCCCGCCATGTGCGGGGACTTCGGTGTTTCCGGGGCCGGGCGGGAGCCGGCGTCCGGCGTCATCCGGATGTGCTCATGGACACGCATCCCGGCCTGCCCGGCGGGCAGTTCCCTCAATTGGCCCGCGTGGCTCGCGGACCCAAAGGCCCTGACCCACGATGAAGGCTCAGGGCCGAAACCCACGTTCGCGCTGGTGGACAGGGACGGCCGCCACTTGCTCCCGCGAAGGAAGGGTCTGCCGGATGACCACTTCGCCCTACACGTCCCAGTCGGCGTTCGACGGCTCCAGGATGCGCGTCCTCCTGCTCGTCGACCTCCACGAGGGTGCCCAGCAACAGTTCCTGGACGCGTACGAGCAGATGCGTGACCGTGTCGCCTCGGTTCCCGGTCACCTCGGTGACCAGGTGTGCCAGTCCGTGGAGAACCCCTCCCAGTGGGTCATCACGAGCGAATGGGAGACCGCCCCGCCGTACCTCGCCTGGGTGAACAGCGACGATCACCTCGAGACGGTCCGGCCGCTGCAGAGGTGCGTCAAGGAACTGCGCTCGATGCGCTACGGCATCGTCCGCGAGACCGGCGTCGACCGGCCCCGGGCCGGCGCACTGCAGTCGGCGCCGCGCGAGGGCGACGGCGTGATCCGCCATGCCCTGACCTTCACCGTCAAGCCCGGCTCCGAGTCCAAGGTCGCCGAGATCCTCGCCGGGTACGCGCCGCCGGAGTCCCGCGTCGACGCCACCACGCGGCTGCGCCGCACCACCCTGTTCATGCACGGCAACCGGGTGGTGCGCACCGTCGAGGTGGAGGGCGACCTGACCGCGGCGCTGCGCCATGTCTCCCGCCAGCCCGAGGTGCGGGCCGTCGAGGAGGCCATCAACCCCTATCTGGAGCAGGACCGGGACCTGACCGATCCCGAGTCCGCGCGGAACTTCTTCATCCGTGCCGCCATGCCGCCCGTCCACCACGTGGCGCGCGGCGGCCCGGAACCCGGCGACCTCAGGCGCGAGGCCCTGTACTACCCGGCCAAACAGGGCTGCGGGATGGCGCTGGCCCGGCTGCTCGCCCGGCAGGACGAGGCGGCCGCGGCCGACCCCGCGTCCCCCGTCCACCGCAGCACCGTCTTCCAGCGCGAGGACATCGTCGTCCGCCTCATCGACGTACAGGGCGATCCCGAGACCGATCCGGTGATGGCGCTCGGCATCCAAGGCCCCAGGAAGGCCGCCGTTCTGGCCCGTCTGCTGGACGGCGAGGCGCTCGGCGTCACCGGACAGCTCACCGGCGCACGGGACGCCAACCGCCTCCTGGCGCACGCCGGCATGGCGCTGATCACCGACCGCAGGGCCGCGCAGTCCTGACGGCGCGGGGACCGACACCTCATCGAACGACCTGGAGACAAGACCATGGACAAGATGCGCCCGCGCGTCGTGGACCTCAACGAGATCGAGCCCAACCGCAAGCGCGGCGGCGACCTTCGCACCCTGCTCACCCCTGTCACGGTGGGTGCGACGAGCGGCTTCATGGGCCTGGCCATCATGCGGCCCGGCGAACGCATCAGCGAGCACTACCACCCGTACTCCGAGGAGTTCATCTACGTCGTCGAGGGCCGGCTTGAGGTCGACCTGGATGGCGAAACGTTTCCTCTCCGTGCCGACCAGGGCCTCATGATCCCCATCGACATGCGGCACCGCTTCCGCAACGTCGGTGACGAGGAAGCCCGGATGATCTTCCATCTGAGCCCGCTGGCGCCCAACCCGAAGCTCGGCCACGTGGACACCGAGGCCCCGGAGATCAGCGACGACGTCAAGCCCTACCCGCTCGTCCAGGCGGAGGGCGCGCAGCCGGAACGCCCAGGGGTGCTGTCATGACCCGGCGGCGCGTGGCGGTCACCGGCATAGGTGTGGTCGCCCCCGGCGGGATCGGGGTCCCGGCGTTCTGGGACCTCCTGTCCAACGGCCGTACGGCGACCCGCGGCATCACCCTGTTCGACCCCGAGGGCCTGCGCTCGCGGATAGCCGCCGAGTGCGACTTCGACCCGCTCGCGCACGGCCTCGACGCCGACATCGGCGAACGTGCAGACCGGTACATACAGTTCGCCCTGGCCGCGGCCCAGGAGGCCGTCACCGACAGCGGCGTCGACTTCGCCGCGGAGGACCCCTGGCGCGTTGCCGTGTCCCTGGGCAGCGCGGTGGGCGGCACCACCCGGCTGGAGCACGACTACGTCCTGGTCAGCGCGGGCGGACAGCGCTGGGACGTCGACCATCGCGCCGCCGAGCCCCAGCTGCACCGGGCGTTCTCGCCCAGCACGCTGGCGGCCGACGTCGCCGAACGGTTCGGCGCCCAGGGCCCGGTGCAGACCGTGTCCACCGGCTGCACGTCCGGGCTCGACGCCGTGGGCTACGCCTTCCACACCATCGAGGACGGGCGCGCCGACATCTGCCTCGCCGGGGCCTCGGACTCCCCGATCTCCCCGATCACCATGGCCTGCTTCGACGCCATCAAGGCCACGTCGCCCAACAACGACGACCCGGAGCACGCCTCCCGCCCCTTCGACGCCCACCGCGACGGCTTCGTGATGGGCGAGGGCGCGGCCGTCCTCGTACTGGAGGACCTGGAGCACGCACGCGCCCGCGGCGCGCACGTCTACTGCGAGATCGGCGGCTACGCCACCTTCGGCAACGCCTACCACATGACCGGTCTGACCAGTGAGGGCCTGGAGATGGCGAGGGCCATCGACGAGGCGCTCGACCACGCGCGCGTGAACCCGACGGAGATCGACTACGTCAACGCGCACGGCTCCGGCACCCGCCAGAACGACCGGCACGAGACCGCAGCAGTGAAGAAGTCCCTGGGCTCGCACGCCTACGAGACGCCCATGAGCTCCATCAAGTCCATGGTGGGCCACTCGCTGGGCGCGATCGGCGCGATCGAGGTCGTGGCCTGTGTCCTCGCGCTGGCCCGGCAGGTGGTGCCGCCGACGGCCAACTACGAGACCCCGGACCCCGAGTGCGACCTGGACTACGTCCCGCGCACCGCGCGCTCCCGCCGGCTCGACAACGTGCTCTCCGTGGGCAGCGGCTTCGGCGGGTTCCAGTCCGCGGTGCTCCTGACGGGGCAGAGTGGGAGGAGTCGACGATGAGTGGTCCACGCGCCCGGCGGACAGCCGTCACGGGCATCGGCGTGGTCGCCCCGAACGGCCTGCACGCCGACACGTACTGGAAGAACGTCAAGGAGGGCGCGAGCGTCCTGGACCGGGTCACCCGGGAGGGCTGCGAGCACCTGCCGCTCCGCGTCGCCGGCGAGGTACGGGGATTCGACCCGACGGCGCTGATCGAGGAGACCTTCCTCGTCCAGACCGACAAGTTCACCCACTTCGCGCTCGCGGCCGCCGACGCCGCCCTGAAGGACGCGGGACTCGCCCAGGACGCCTGGGCCGACGCCCCGTACTCCGTCGGCGTCGTCACCGCGGCCGGGTCCGGCGGCGGCGAGTTCGGCCAGCGCGAACTCCAGAAGCTGTGGGGCCAGGGCTCCCGGTTCGTCGGGCCGTACCAGTCCATCGCCTGGTTCTACGCGGCCAGCACCGGCCAGATATCCATCCGCAAGGGCTTCAAGGGCCCCTGTGGTGTGGTGGCCAGCGACGAGGCGGGCGGCCTGGACGCCGTCGCGCACGCCGCCCGGTTCGTCGCCCGTGGCACGGACGTGGTCGTCGTCGGCGCCGCCGAGGCCCCGCTCGCCCCGTACTCGGGGGTCTGCCAGCTCGGCTACCGCGAGCTCAGCACCGTCGAGGACCCGGCCCGCGCCTACCGCCCCTTCACCTCGGCGGCCTGCGGCTTCGTACCCGCCGAGGGCGGTGCCGTGCTGGTCGTGGAGGACCTGGAGCGGGCCCGGCGCCGGGGCACGGCGGTCCGCGCCACCGTCGCCGGACACGCCGCCACCTTCACCGGCGCCTCGCGCTGGGACCGGTCGCGAGAGGGGCTCGCGCACGCCATCCGCGGTGCCCTCGACGAGGCCGGCTGCGCCCCGGAGGAGATCGACGTGGTCTTCGCCGACGCGCTCGGCGTCCCCGAGGCCGACCGCGCCGAGGCGCTCGCCCTCGCCGACGCCCTCGGCCCGCACGGCACCCGCGTGCCGGTCACGGCCCCGAAGGCCGGCATCGGGCGGTCGTACTGCGGCGCGCCGCTGCTGGACATCGTGGCCGCGGTGCAGGCCATGGAGCACGGGCAGATCCCGCCGACGCCGGGTGTCTTCGACATCTGCCACGACATCGACCTGGTGACCGCCACGGCACGCCCGGCCGAGCTGCGCACGGCCCTGGTCCTCAGCAGGGGACTCATGGGCTCCAACGCGGCACTGGTCCTTCGCCGGGGCCCGGCGAAGGACGCCTAGAAAGACAAGGAGAACCCTCATGACCACCGAAGTGAACCAAGTGACCTTCGCGGACCTGGCCGCGCTGATGAAGAAGGGCGCCGGCGTGACCGTCGACCCGAAGGAGCTGAAGAGCCGGGCGGACGCCCCCTTCGGCGAGTTCGGACTGGACTCGCTCGGCCTCCTCGGCATCGTCGGCGAGCTGGAGAACCGGCACGGGCGGGCGCTGCCCACCGACGCCGAGCGCTGCAAGAGCCCCCGCGCCTTCCTCGACCTCGTCAACGGCGCCCTCACGACAGGAGCCTGAAGTGCCCGGACACACCGAGAACGAGATCACCATCGCCGCCCCCTTCGACCTCGTCTGGGACATGACGAACGACCTGGACCGCTGGCCGCAGCTGTTCAGCGAGTACGCCTCCTGCGAGGTGCTCTCCCGCGAGGGCGACACGGTGACCTTCCGACTGACCATGCACCCCGACGAGAACGGCAAGGTCTGGAGCTGGGTCTCGGAACGGACCGCCGACCGCGAGAAGCGCATCGTGCGGGCCCGCCGCGTCGAGACCGGACCCTTCGCCTTCATGGACATCGTCTGGGAGTACGAGGAGACGCCGGCCGGCACCCGGATGCACTGGACGCAGGACTTCGCCATGAAGCCCGAGGCGCCGGTCGACGACGCCGGGATGACGGACATCATCAACCGCAACTCGCCCATCCAGCTGGCCCTCATCCGCGACCGTGTGGAGGCGGCATGCACCACGGCCTGATCGTCGCCAGGATGTCCCCGCACTCGGCCAAGGACATCGCCGGTGTCTTCGCGGACTCCGACAGCGGCGAACTCCCCCACCTCGTCGGCGTGCGGCAGCGCTCCCTGTTCCAGTTCGGCGATGTGTACATGCACTTCATCGAGTCCGACCAGGACCCGGGACCGGCGATCGCCAAGGTGGCGGGGCACCCCGAGTTCGTCGGCATCAGCAAGCGGCTCGAACCCTTCGTCAGCCCCTACGACCCGGAGACCTGGCGCAGCCCGAAGGACGCGATGGCCCGGTGCTTCTACCACTGGGAGAAGCACTGACCGAACGCCAGGAGGCCGCCGCCCGGAACCCGGGCGGCGGCCTCCTTCGTTCGTCCGGCTACCGCCGCGCGAGCGACGGCATCAGGCGCAGCGCGTTCTCCCGGTTGATGCCCTGCAGCAGTTCCTCCGACAGACAGGCGTCGCCGTCCAGGGCGGGCACCACGCTGTCGACGATGACGTGGGAGGGCGTGGGCGGCCAGTCGGTGCCGAACAGGATGCGGTCCGGGTCGACCGTCGCCAGCAGCGTGGGCGTGGCCGAGGGGGACATGGGGCCCGCGGTGTCGAAGTAGAACCGGTGCAGATGGTCACGGACCCGGCCGGGCTCGATCGGGGGTGTGATCCGCCCGCCGAACAGGTCGAGCCGGGTGGCCATGTAGGGGAGGAAGCCCCCGCCGTGCGGAAGGATGAAGCTCAGGTTCGGGTAGCGGTCCAGGGTGCCGTTGCGGATGAGGTTGATGGCCGCGCGCGTGGTGTCCAGCAGGAAGTCGCACACGAAGGGCGGCATCCCGGGCAGCCCCGCGGCGCCGTCCTTGCCGGCCGGCACGTCCATGGGGTGCGTGCTGATGACGGCGTGCCGCTCGTTGAGCTCCTGGAGCAGCCGGTCGTGCGACTCGTCGCCGAGGAAGACGCCGTCCATGCTGGTGCGCGTGCTCACCCCGATGGCGCCGAGCTCGTCGAGGCCGTGCCGCACGCTCCACGAGGACAGCTCCAGGTCGTCGAGGAAGACGGGCGTGAAGAAGGCGAACCGGCCGGGGTGGGCCTCGACGACTTCGGCCGCCGCCCCCAGGGCGACCCGGGCGCTCTCCTGGCGCTCGGCGCGCTCCCGCAGCCGGCCCAGCATCGCGACGGTCATGACGGAGGTGCCGATCCCCGTCTTGTCCATGACCTCCAGTGCCGCGTTCACGTCCCAGCGGGTCCACCAGGGCAGCTTGTCGCGGCTGACCGCACCTCGTGCCTCCGCCCAGTCCAGCCAGGCCGGGGCGGTGAAGTGATGGTGGACGTCGATGCGTCCGGCAAGGCTCATAACAACGTCCTCGGGGTGGGGTGTCGAAAGGGGAGAGGGGAGCGTGGGCCTCCGGCGCGGCGCAGGCCCGTGGGGTTCAGTCCCGGCAGAGCACGCCCTGCATCACGTTCGTCAGCACGCGATCGGCGTCCGGCATCGCCGCGTCCGCCCGCCAGGCCACGAAGCCGTCGGGGCGCATCAGCACGGCACCGTCCTCGGACGTGCCGTGCAGCTCCGCCCAGTCGGCGTCCGGTTCGGGGACCAGGTCGTGATCGGGGCCCGTTCCCACCAGGTACGCCTCGATGGGGACGCCCAGGTTCGCGGAGGCCCGCTCCACGGCGGTCCGCCACTTCTGCCCGCCGGACCCGGCGAGCAGCACGAAGGAGCGCTCGTACAGATCGAGCGTGGAGATCCTGGTGCCGCCTCGCATGACCCACATGTGGGGCGCGCGGCTTCCCGGCTCGCCGCCGAGCTGGAAGGCGTCGGGGACGATCGGCCGCTCCGGCGGGGCGCCGACCACGGCGGTGGACGCGTAGCGGTAGCACAGGGCGACCGTCATCAGGTCCCCCGGATCGTCGTTGCGTCCGGCGCCGGGGGAGAAGCCCGGGTGCTGCTCGTCGGCCGCCTGCACGCACGCGCGCGTGCCGGTCGCGAGGGCGACGGGCCGGCGTTCGAGCTCATAGCTGTCGAGCAGCGAAGGGCAGGCCCAGCCGTGCAGCACCGCGGCGAGCTTCCAGGCGAGGTTGTGGCCGTCCTGGATACCGGTGTTCGAGCCGAAAGCCCCGGTGGGCGGCATCTCGTGGGCCGAGTCGCCGGCCAGGAAGACCCGGCCCTCGCCGTAGCTGTCGGCGACCCGCTTGGAGGCGTGCCAGGGTGCCTTGCCGGTGATCTCGACGTCGATGTCGGGGACGCCGACGGCGGCTCGGATGTGTGCCGCGAGCCGTTCGTCGGTGAAGTCCTCCAGCTCCTCGCGCCGGTCGGGGCGCCAGGGCACGTGGATCACCCAGCGTTCCTCGTTGTCCACCGGCAGCAGGGCGCCCTCGCCCTCCGGGTCGGTGACGTAGCAGACGACGAATCGTTTCTTTCCGACGTGGTCCTTCAGGGCCCTGCTGCGGAACGTGACGCTGACGTTGTGGAACAGCTCGCCCGGCCCCGACTGGCCGATGCCCAGGTGGCCCCGGATGGGGCTGCGGGGTCCGTCGGCGGCCACCAGGTACTGGGCGTTCACCGTGTACGTCTCACCGGTGTCGCGGTTCCTGATCCGGGCCTCGACGCCGTCCCCGTGCTCGGCGAAGGAGAGCAGCTCCGAGTGGAAGCGGATGTCGGCACCCTGCTCGCGGGTGTAGTCAAGCAGCACCGGTTCGAGATCGTTCTGGCTGCACAGGCACCAGTCCGAGGAACTCACCCGGGAGATGTCCATGCCGCCGGAGATGTCCCCGATGATCCAGCGGCGCTGCTCCCCGGCAAGGGTGTCCACCTGAAGGATGCCGTCGTTGCCGGACAGGACGCGGGCCGCGTCCCGGATGCGTGACTCCAGACCGGCGGTCCGGTAGATCTCCATGGTGCGCACGTTGTTGCCGCGGCCACGTGGGTGCGTCGATGTCGCGGCATGGCGTTCCACGAGCATGTGCTCGATACCGAGGCGGCCCAGGAAAACCGAAGTGGAAAGACCCACCAGGGATCCGCCGACGATGAGAACTGGTACAGATTCCGCTTGGTGTCCGCTCACGAGGTCGATGTTTACCAAGTCGGGCTGCCACATATACGTGTTGCGGCGAGCCGACCCATATGGCGCAGCGCCGTTTGCGGCGCGGTACGGCCCGGGAAACGGTGGCTCTGACCGACCGAAATTCACGCCGACCCGGGGACCAGTCATGACGCAAGCGTTCGCATCCGAGGAATCCGAGGCACTGTCGCCCGAAGAGGCCGCGGCAGCGGCCTCGTCGTGCAGCCGGGAGTTCCGCGCCAACCCGCACCCCGTCTACGCCGCGCTGCGCGAGAGCGCGCCCGTGTGCCCGCTGTCGCCGCCGCACGGGGTGCAGACGTACCTGATCACGCGTTATGACGACGCCCGTGCCGCGCTCGCCGACCCGCGGCTGAGCAAGGACATGTACGGCGCCATCGACGCCTACCACCGCATCTTCGGTGACTCGTCGATCGCGCTGGACGACAACATGCTCTTCTCCGACCCGCCGAAGCACACCAGGCTCCGCCGGATCGTCGGCAACACCTTCACCCCGAAGCGGGTGGAATCGCTGCGGACGCGCGTCCAGCAGATCACCGACGAACTGCTCGACCGGTGCCCGACGACCGGGCCGGTGAATCTCCTCCCGGAATTCTGTTTCCCGCTTCCGCTCCAGGTGATCTGTGAACTCCTGGGCGTTCCGGAGAACGAGCGGAAACAGGCACAGGAATGGTCCGCCACCGTCGCACAGACCGGATTCGGTCCGGAGGCGCGCGCCAAACTGGAGATCGCCGAGGGAAATCTGCGCGACTATCTGGTGGACCTGTGCGCGCGCAAGCGCAGCGAGCCGGACGGCGGTCTGCTCAGCGCGCTGGTCACCGCCCAGGACCAGGAGGGCTCGCTCACCGACCACGAACTCGTCTCGACTGCGTGGGTCCTGCTCTTCGCGGGCCACAAGTCGACGGCGTACCAGATCGGGAACGCGGTCTACCACCTGCTCAGCCGGCCGGACCAGAAGGAGCTCGCGCTGCGGGACGCGAGCGCGATGAACGCGGCCATCGAGGAGATCTTCCGGTTCGAGACCTCGGTGGAGAACTCCACGTTCCGGCACGCGAAGGAAGACGTCGTCATCCGGGACACGCTCATCCCCAAGGGCGCGCTCGTGCAGATCTCGATCACCGGTGCCAACCGCGACCCGGAGATGTTCAGCGCCCCGAACGAGCTGGACGTGAAGCGCCCGAACGTCCAGGCCACGCACCTCGCCTTCGGCTACGGCCCGCACTACTGCGTCGGCGCGCCCCTGGCCCGGCTGGAGATGCAGATCGCGCTGGGCACGCTCTTCGCCCGGCACCCCCGCATGGCCCTCGTCGGCGCCCCCGAGGACGCGCGCTGGATGACCGTGCCGTTCCCCGCCTTCCGCGGACTGGCGGAGCTGCCCGTCGTCCTCGACCCGTCATGACCGCGCCGACCTCGGCCCCGGCGCGGGTACGGGTGATCCGGCTGCTGCGCGTGCGCGACGGGATGGAGGCGGAGTTCGTACGGTCGTACCAGGACGTGCGTGCGGGGGCCGAGCGGTTCCCCGGGCACCTCGGCGAACAGCTGTGCCGATCCCTGGACGACCCGGCCCAGTGGCTGCTCACCAGTGAGTGGGCCGACCTCGACGCCATCGGGCGCTGGCGTACCGCCGACGCCCACCGGAATCTGGTCGAGCCGATGAACGCCTGCCTGCACGACGACCGCTGGACCGGGGTCTTCCAGGTGAAGGAGATGGCCGCGCAGTGAACAACGGCACCGGGCGGTGCCGATACCGACCGAAAGGCGAGACAGGGCTGACCAGCATGTGACCGGCCGGTAAGGTCGGTCGCGTGCCGAAGCCGCTCAGCCTTCCCTTCGATCCCATCGCCCGCGCCGACGAGCTCTGGAAGCAGCGCTGGGGGAACGTGCCCTCCATGGCCGCCATCACCTCGATCATGCGCGCCCAGCAGATCCTGCTCGCCGAGGTCGACGCGGTGGTCAAGCCCTACGGCCTGACGTTCGCGCGGTACGAGGCGCTGGTGCTGCTCAACTTCTCCAAGGCCGGCGAGCTGCCGATGTCCAAGATCGGCGAGCGGCTCATGGTGCACCCCACGTCCGTGACGAACACCGTGGACCGGCTGGTGAAGTCTGGCCTGGTGGACAAGCGGCCCAACCCCAACGACGGGCGCGGCACGCTCGCCTCGATCACCGCCAAGGGCCGCGAGGTGGTCGAGGCGGCCACCCGCGACCTGATGGCGATGGACTTCGGGCTCGGGGCGTACGACGCCGAGGAGTGCGCGGAGATCTTCGCGATGCTGCGCCCCCTCAGGGTCTCGGCGCGCGACTTCGAGGAGAGCTGACCCGGGGCAAGATCTCCCGGAACCGGTGGTTACGCTCTTCCCCATGAAGAAGAGCGTCCTGACCCGCTACCGGGTGATGGCCTACGTCACCGCCGTCATGCTGCTCGTGCTGTGCACCTGCATGGTGTTCAAGTACGGCTTCGACATGGGCGAGGACGTCACCTTCGCCGTCTCCCAGGTGCACGGCTTCCTCTACATCATCTACCTGGTCTTCGCCTTCGACCTCGGCTCCAAGGCCAAGTGGTCGTTCGGCAAGCTGCTGTGGGTGCTGCTCTCCGGGACCATCCCGCTGGCCGCCTTCTTCGTAGAGCGCAAAGTCACACACGACGTGGAACCCCTGATCGGGGAGCCTGCCCCGGCCGTCGCCAAGGCCTGACCGCACCGCCGTACGCACGCGTACGGCGGTCCCCCATCGACATTTACTTGGACGTCCTAGTAAATTCGTAGGTATGGACGCTGACGCCATCGAGGAGGGCCGCCGCCGCTGGCAGGCCCGGTACGACGCCGCGCGCAAGCGCGACGGTGACTTCACCACGCTCTCCGGGGACCCCGTGGAGCCGGTGTACGGGCCCCGACCGGGTGACGAGTACGAGGGCTTCGAGCGGATCGGATGGCCCGGGGAGTACCCCTATACCCGCGGGCTGTATCCGACCGGCTACCGAGGGCGGACGTGGACCATCCGGCAGTTCGCCGGGTTCGGGAACGCCGAGCAGACCAACGAGCGCTACAAGATGATCCTCGGCAACGGCGGAGGCGGTCTCTCGGTCGCCTTCGACATGCCGACGCTCATGGGCCGCGACTCCGACGACCCGCGCTCGCTCGGCGAGGTCGGTCACTGCGGGGTCGCCATCGACTCGGCCGCCGACATGGAGGTCCTGTTCAAGGACATCCCGCTGGGCGACGTGACGACGTCCATGACCATCAGCGGACCGGCGGTGCCCGTCTTCTGCATGTACCTGGTCGCCGCGGAGCGCCAGGGCGTCGACCCGGGCGTCCTCAACGGCACGCTCCAGACCGACATCTTCAAGGAGTACATCGCCCAGAAGGAGTGGCTCTTCCAGCCCGAGCCGCACCTCCGACTCATCGGCGACCTCATGGAGCACTGCGCGGCCGGCATCCCCGCCTACAAGCCGCTGTCCGTCTCCGGGTACCACATCCGCGAGGCCGGGGCGACGGCCGCGCAGGAGCTGGCGTACACGCTGGCGGACGGATTCGGGTACGTCGAGCTGGGCCTCTCCCGCGGCCTCGACGTGGACGTCTTCGCCCCCGGCCTGTCCTTCTTCTTCGACGCCCACGTCGACTTCTTCGAGGAGATCGCCAAGTTCCGGGCCGCCCGCCGCATCTGGGCGCGCTGGATGCGCGACGTGTACGGGGCGAAGAGCGACAAGGCCCAGTGGCTGCGCTTCCACACCCAGACCGCCGGCGTCTCGCTGACCGCGCAGCAGCCGTACAACAACGTGGTGCGTACGGCCGTGGAGGCGCTCGCGGCGGTGCTCGGCGGGACGAACTCGCTGCACACCAACGCCCTCGACGAGACGCTCGCGCTGCCCTCCGAGCAGGCCGCCGAGATCGCCCTGCGCACCCAGCAGGTCCTCATGGAGGAGACCGGCGTCGCCAACGTGGCCGACCCGCTGGGCGGTTCCTGGTACGTCGAGCAGCTCACCGACCGGATCGAGGCCGACGCCGAGAAGATCTTCGAGCAGATAAAGGAGCGCGGGCTGCGCGCCCACCCCGACGGGCAGCACCCCATCGGGCCGATCACCTCCGGCATCCTGCGCGGGATCGAGGACGGCTGGTTCACCGGCGAGATCGCCGAGTCCGCCTTCCAGTACCAGCGGTCCCTGGAGAAGGGCGACAAGCGGGTCGTCGGCGTCAACGTCCACCACGGGTCGGTCACCGGTGACCTGGAGATCCTCCGCGTCAGCCACGAGGTGGAGCGCGAGCAGGTCCGGGTGCTGGCCACGCGCAAGGCCGCCCGCGACGACGCCGCGGTGCGCGCCGCGCTGGACGCCATGCTGGCCGCCGCCCGCAGCGGCGCCAACATGATCGAGCCGATGCTCGAGGCCGTGCGCGCCGAGGCGACCCTGGGCGAGATCTGCGACGTGCTGCGCGACGAGTGGGGGGTGTACACCGAGCCGGCGGGCTTCTGACGCGCGCCGAGGGAGGGCGGTCCGGCCGCCCTCCCCGCTACTCCCCGGCGGACTCCGCCTCGGCTCCCGTGAGCCCCAGCAGCAGTACCTGGGTGAAGCCGCGCACCCACTCCTCGTCCGCCGGGTGACTGCTCACCAGCGTGCGGTGCACCACCGCGCCCGCGACCATGTCGAAGATGAGGTCGACCGTGCGCGCGGTCTCCGAGGGGTCCGTCTCCGGCGGCAGTTCGCCCCGGCACTGGGCCCGGGCCCGCCCCTCCACCACCAGCCGCTTCTGACGGTCGACGATGGACGCGCGGATGCGTTCGCGCAGCGCGTCGTCCCGGGTCGACTCCGCGACCACCGCCATCAGGCCACTTTTTGCCTCCGGCCGGGCCAGGATCGCCGCGAACTGGAGCACCACGCCCTCGATGTCCGCGGCGAGGCTGCCGAGGTCGGGCAGGCGCAGTTCGTCGAAGAGCTCGGCGACCGCGTCCACCACCAGCTCGTTCTTCCCCGACCAGCGGCGATACAGGGTCGTCTTCGCAACCCCCGCGCGCGTGGCCACGTCTCCGAGGGTGAGCTTGGACCAGCCCAGCTCGACCAGCGCCTCCCGCGTCGCCGCCAGGATCGCGGCGTCAGCGGCGGCGCTGCGCGGGCGTCCCGGACGGGCGGCGGCGGTGCGGCTCTGCATCCCATGACCATAACCGGGTGGTTCGTGTGCGGTCGTGAGGGAGATCACGGGAAGGTGGTGTTCCGCGGGGCCCCGATGCCATTACGCTACGACTCGTAGCGAAAGCGACGACCACAGGCGTGGGGTGGGGACCCGGCGCCGAACAGCACCTGCCGGGCCCGGCTTTCAGACCGCTTTTCACAGTGCGCGCCGAACGGGGGAGGATAGACGCATGCAGCCACGGAACATGTCCATGAGCGGAGTCGTCGACCTCGCCGCGGTGAAGGCGGCCCAGGAGGCCAAGGCGAAGGCGGAGCAGGCGCGGGCCCAGGCCGCCCAGCAGGGCGGGGCGGGTGCCGTCTCGCCCGCCGACCTCGTCATCGATGTGGATGAGGCGGGGTTCGAGCGCGAGGTCCTCCAGCGCTCCGCCGAGGTGCCCGTCGTCATCGACTTCTGGGCCGAGTGGTGCGAGCCCTGCAAGCAGCTGAGCCCGCTGCTTGAGCGGCTCGCCGTCGAGTACAACGGCCGCCTCCTCCTCGCCAAGATCGACGTCGACGCCAACCAGATGCTGATGCAGCAGTTCGGCGTGCAGGGGATCCCCGCGGTGTTCGCGGTCGTCGCCGGACAGGCGCTGCCCCTCTTCCAGGGCGCCGCGAGCGAGGCCCAGATCCGCGAGACGCTCGACCAGCTCGTCGCCGTAGCCGAGCAGCGCTTCGGCCTGACCGGCCTGACCGTCGACCCGGACGCCGAGCCGGGCGGCGCCCAGAGCGCCCCCGCCGCGCCGGCAGGTCCCTACGACGCCCTCCTCGAAGCCGCCGTGCAGGCGCTGGACGCGGGCGACTTGGCCGGTGCCGTCCAGGCCTACAAGAGCGTTCTGAGCCAGGACCCGGTGAACTCGGAGGCGAAACTGGGGCTCGCTCAGGCCGAGTTGCTCCAGCGCGTGCAGGGCGCCGACCCGCAGCAGGTGCGCAAGGAGGCCGCCGACCGGCCCACCGACGCCCGGGCGCAGATCGCCGCCGCCGACCTGGATCTGGTGGGCGGTCACGTCGAGGACGCCTTCGGCCGGCTCATCGAGACCGTGCAGCGCACGGTGGGTGACGACCGGGACACCGTACGACTCCGGCTCCTGGAGCTCTTCGAGGTCGTGGGCGGTGACGACCCCCGGGTCGCGGCGGCCCGCAGGGCGTTGGCGCGTGCGCTGTTCTGAGGGTTCCGTGAGCGGGGCGGCAGCCCCGTTCTGACCAGTCACTAAACGCACGGGCGCATGTTGCGCGAGTGAAAGATTTGTCGACAGAGCGTCAGAGCGGCCGCGCTTTACCAAATCTTGGTAATCGCGGCCGCAGTTACTGCGGGTAAGTCAAAGCCGTCGTTCTGTCGGTTTCTGTCTGGTGATTCCTGGATTTGTCCGGTCACTTGAAGCCACCCTGCGTCGTCGCCCGAGACCGGCGGGTCGTTGTTCGGTTATCCGGCCGTTACTACCGAGTAACGAAGCCCCTTGTGCGGGCGGCGAGAATGCACCACGATCGGCCACGCTCGGTCCGTTCCCGTCCCCCGACAGCCGGTTGGGTCGCGGGAGTTCCTGGGTCCCCACCGAGCAGAGTCGGCGGCAGTGGCGCCGGCTCTTGGACAGGGGGGTCTTCGCCCACCCGGCGAAGCCTGTCCGGCAAGGTTGTGCGTGATGCGTGTCAGGCGCGACCAGTGGTTGTCGCTCGGGGGTGATCGCCGGTAGTTCGGGCGCAATTCGCGCCACCGATCGCAGGCGCTCTCCTTCCCGAGGACGTAGCACTTCTCCCATCCCTGACCGGCTGAGCCGACAGTGGCGGCCAATGTCAGGAGATGTACGTCCGAGAAGGAGGAAATATGGAGTCCCAGGTGCGTGGCGGGACCAGATGGAAGCGGTTCGCTGTGGTCATGGTGCCCAGCGTTGCCGCCACGGCTGCGATAGGTGTCGCCCTCGCGCAGGGCGCTCTCGCTGCTTCGTTCAGTGTCTCCGGCCAGTCGTTCAAGGTCACGACCGACAAGCTCGTCGGTTCGGGCTTCTCGCAGTACGGCGCTCTTGACGAGGGCTACACGCTCTCCGGCAAGAAGACGGTTCACCCCGTCGCCGTCTCGGGTTTCAAGTCCGCGACGATCAGCAACATGTGTCAGTCCGTGGTCACGCCCGACATCCCGATCCTCGGGAACGTCAGCCTGATCCTGCGGGCGGGCGAAGACCCGAACAAGCCGGTCGAGGCCAAGAACCTCTACATCGACGTCGCCGACCTCGAGGCCGACGCGACGTTCGAGAACATCGACATCGGTGTTGCCGCCAAGGACGCCAACAAGGGTCCGGGCATGAAGGGTGGCGGCGAGCAGGCCAACCCCTTCGGCTTCGCCCAGCAGGCCGACAAGGCCACGCTGAGCAACGTGAAGCAGACGGCGTGGGCGACCACCGCCGGAACCTTCAAGCTCAGCGGTCTGAAGATGTCGCTGTCGACGGGTGTCAAGGAGTGCTACTAAGCACTCTCTGACGGGCGGGGGAGCCGATGGCGCCCCCGCCCGTCCACTCTCCGCCCGCTTTCTTCACGAGTGGGCCACAGAGCCACGACACATCACCGCATCACCATCGCACCACCACCACAGCAATGCCGTACCAGGGAGCTGTTTTCGATGAGCGCCGAGACTCCTGCCGCGCCCGGCCATGACGAGCACTACCTCCGGGTATATCGGCGCAACTTCCGTGCCTGGCGCGGTACGCGGCCCTTCTGGGCCGGTCTGTTCGTCATGCTCGGCGGACTGCCCATCGCCTACTTCCCTTACGCGAACCTCCAGATCGGCCACCTGACGCTTGCGATGCAGACCGCGGGGGGCTCCAGCTCCCTGATCATCGGTGTGCTGCTCGTGGTCCTCGGCTTCACGCTCTGGTTCCAGAAGCACGTCCGCACCTTCGCGGGCATCGCGGCGATCCTGCTGGCACTGGTGTCCATCCCGCTGTCCAACCTCGGCGGCTTCCTCATCGGCTTCCTCTTCGCCCTCGTGGGCGGGGCGATGGCCGTTGCATGGGTGCCCGGCGGGGACGCCGACGCAACTCCGGCGAAGACGGACACGACGGGCGAGGGCGGCGCACCCGAGGGTGCCGCCGACCCCGACACCGCCATCCTCAAGCCCGTGGTGGGCGAGCCGAACGATCTGTCAGGAACGAGCCCGGCGAACGGGGCGAACGGGAGGCACAGTGCCGGCTGACGAGGTGACCCACGGGACTGAGGTGGACAAGTCCCGTGTGAGAACCGGGCCGCGACACGCGGCGCCCAAGAAGCCGCTGTTCACCAGGTTCCAGATGCCGGCCGGCAAGGCGATAGCCCTGGCGGCGATGCCGACGGCGGTCCTCATGGGAATGGGGTTCACACCGACGCTCGCCCAGGCCGACAGCGACGCCACGAAGCCGACGGCCAACAGCCTCACGGCGGACGAGTACAAGGACTGCGTGGCGGCACTGGAGGACGAGGCCTCGGCGTCCGCGTCCCCGAGCCCCAGCGAGTCCACGGACAAGGACGAGACGGCGGAGCCCACTCCGTCGGCCACCGACGGCCAGGACTCCGAGGACTCCTCCGACTCCTCGGGTTCCTCGGACTCTTCGGGTTCGTCGGGCTCCGCGGGTGACTCCTCTTCGTCGGATTCAGGTTCCGACGACGCGGCCGAGCCCTCGCCCTCGCCCTCCGCGAGCAAGTCGAGCGAGGCCCAGTCCGGCGACACGGCCACGGAGTCCCCCTCGCCGTCCGAGAGCGGCGGCGGCCTGCTGGAGGGCATCGGCGACGCCATCGAGGGCATCTTCACCGGCGGTTCGGCCGGGGAGAGCGCGAGCCCGTCGGCGACGCCGTCCGCGAGCGCGAGCGAAGAGGCGGCGTCCGGTTCCTCGGACTCCGCGGACTCCTCGGACTCGTCCGGCAAGGAGACGTCCGACCCGGTGAAGGAGACCACCGACAAGGTCACCGACACCGTCGAGAACACGGTCGGGGACGCCACCGACAAGGCGTCCGAGGCGGCGAAGGACGCCACCGAGGCGGCGAAGGACGCCGCGGCCGAGGCCACCGCCTCGCCGAGCCCCTCCGCGAGCTCCGGCACGGACCCGGACGACTGTCCGGCCGCCACGGACGAGGAGGGCGGCGTCGACAACACCGTGCCGCTGCCCGACGACCCGTGGTTCCTGAACGCCAGCTCGCTGCTGCTGAAGGGCGCCGACTACCAGGGCATCGTCGAGGTGAAGACGGCCAACGGCACCAAGAAGAAGGTGCTGAAGTACGTCATCTCCGACGGCACCGACATCGGCGATCTGCACCAGACGGTGCAGGACAAGCAGTCCGGCAAGACGTACCACGTGCAGGCGGCCCAGGGCTCGACGTCGACCATCCGCAACGGCAAGACCGTGATGTACACGGAGAGCATCTCCGGGAACCTGCTCGGTCTGATCCCGGTCACGTTCGACCCGGAGCACCCGCCGCCGCTGAACATCCCGCTGATCTACTTCACGAAGGTGAAGGTCACGCAGGCCGGCCAGTTCGGCGGCACCCTGCACGTGCCGGGGTTGCACAACTTCACCACCGACTGAGCCGGGCGTCTCGACCAGACGCCGCCACAAGCCCGTTCGGGAGCCGCACAAGCGCCGAGGGCGCCCCCTGTCACAGGAGGCGCCCTCGGCGTCGTTCAGGGCCCTTGCGGGCCCTCTGCGGGGTCAGTCCCGCGGGCCGCCGCCGAGATGGTGCACCCGGACCATGTTGGTGGTGCCGGGCACGCCGGGCGGGGAGCCGGCCGTGATGACCACGATGTCGCCCTCGTTGAACAGACCGAGCTTGACGATCTCCTGGTCCACCAGGTCGACCATCTCGTCGGTGCTGTTGACGAACGGCACCACGTGCGGCTCGACGCCCCAGCTGAGCGTCATCTGGTTGCGCGTGGACTCGTCCGTGGTGAACGCGATGATCTGCTGGGCGGCGCGATAACGGCTCAGCCGGCGGGCGGTGTCGCCGGACTGGGTGAAGGCGACCAGGCCCTTGCCGCCGAGGAAGTCGGCGATCTCGCAGGCGGCACGGGCCACCGAACCACCCTGCGTACGGGGCTTCTTGCCCGGCACGAGCGGCTGGAGGCCCTTGGCGAGCAGTTCCTGCTCGGCCGCGGCGACGATCTTCGACATCGTCTTGACGGTCTCGATCGGGTACGCGCCCACGCTCGACTCGGCGGACAGCATGACCGCGTCGGCGCCGTCCAGGATCGCGTTGGCCACGTCCGAGGCCTCGGCGCGGGTCGGGCGGGAGTTGGTGATCATCGACTCCATCATCTGGGTCGCCACGATCACCGGCTTGGCGTTGCGGCGGCACAGCTCGATGAGCCGCTTCTGCACCATCGGGACCTTCTCGAGCGGGTACTCGACGGCGAGGTCGCCACGCGCGACCATCACGGCGTCGAACGCCAGCACGACGTCCTCCATGTTGGCGACCGCCTGCGGCTTCTCCACCTTGGCGATGACCGGGACGCGGCGGCCGACCTCGTCCATGACCTTGTGCACGTCCTGCACGTCGTTGGCGTCCCGCACGAAGGACAGGGCGACCATGTCGCAGCCCATGCGCAGCGCGAAGCGGAGGTCCTCGACGTCCTTCTCCGACAGCGCCGGCACGTTCACGGCCGCGCCGGGCAGGTTGATGCCCTTGTGGTCGGAGACGACGCCGCCCTCGATGACGATCGTCCTGACCCGGGGGCCCTCGACCTCGGTGACCTTCAGCTCGACGTTGCCGTCGTTGATGAGGATCTGGTCGCCCTTGTCGACGTCACCGGGCAGGCCCTTGTAGGTCGTCCCGCAGATCTGCTTGTCGCCCGGGACGTCCTCGGTCGTGATGACGAACTCGTCACCGCGCTCCAGCTCCACCGGGCCCTCGGCGAAGGTCTCCAGGCGGATCTTCGGCCCCTGGAGGTCGGCGAGCACACCGATGGCCCGGCCGGTCTCCGCGGCGGCGGCCCGCAGGCGCTCGTACCGCCCCTGGTGGTCGTCGTGGGTGCCGTGGCTGAAGTTGAAGCGGGCCACATTCATGCCGGCCTCGATCAGCGAGACAAGCTGTTCATGGGAGTCGACCGCGGGGCCGAGAGTACAAACGATTTTCGAACGGCGCATGGGACGATCCTATCGGTTTGTTTCGCCGCGGAATATTCCGTCTGGTGGAAGATACAAATGAGCTGTGCTTTGCTCAGCCGTGTTACTCAGTCGTTGCCCGCACGGTGCGCCCGCATATCGGTGCCGCCGACCAGTGCGTAGGTCTGTGTCGCGATCTCCAGTTCCTCGTCCGTCGGCACCACGGCGACCGCCACCCGCGCGTCCGCGGGCGAGATCAGCCGCGGCTCGTCACCGCGTACGGCGTTCAGTTCCGGGTCCACCGCGAGGCCCAGCTGGTCCAGGCCGGCCATGGCGGCTTCCCGCACCGGTGCCGCGTTCTCGCCGACGCCGGCCGTGAACGCGATCGCGTCCACCCGGCCGAGCACGGCGTAATAGGCGCCGATGTACTTCTTCAGTCGGTGAATGTAGATGTCGAAGGCCAATTGGGCCCGCTCGTCACCTTCGTCGATCCGGCGGCGGATCTCCCGCATGTCGTTGTCGCCGCACAGGCCGATCAATCCGCTCTTCTTGTTGAGAAGAGTGTCGATTTCCGCGATGGACATATCGCCAACACGCGCCAAATGGAAGATGACGGCGGGATCCGTGTCACCCGATCGCGTACCCATCACGAGCCCCTCCAAGGGGGTCAGCCCCATGGAGGTGTCCACGCACCGCCCGCCCCGCACGGCCGACGCCGACGCGCCGTTGCCCAGGTGCAGCACGATGACGTTCACGTCCTCGGGGGCCTTGCCCAGCAGCTTCGCGGTGGCCCGGGAGACATACGCGTGCGACGTGCCGTGGAAGCCGTACCGGCGTATGCGGTGCCGGTCGGCGGTCTCCACGTCGATGGCGTAGCGGGCGGCCGACTCCGGCATCGTCGTGTGGAACGCGGTGTCGAAGACGGCGACCTGGGGCAGGTCCGGGCGCAGCGCCTGCGCGGTGCGGATGCCGGTGAGGTTGGCCGGGTTGTGCAGCGGGGCCACCGGGATGAGCCGCTCGACCTCGGCGAGCACGGCGTCGTCGACGACGGTGGGTTCGGTGAAGTGCTTGCCGCCGTGCACCACGCGGTGGCCGATCGCGGCCAGCTCGGGGGAGTCCAGGCCGAGGCCGTCCTTGGCCAGCTCCGCCGCCACGGCCTTCAGGGCGGCGTCGTGGTCGGCGATCGGGCCGCTCCACTCGCGGCTCTCGCCGCCGGCCGCCAGCGGGGTGTGCTTGAGCCGGGAGACCTGCTCGCCGATGCGTTCGACGAGGCCCACGGCCAGTCGGCTGCTGTCACGCATGTCCAGCAGCTGGTACTTCACCGACGAGGAGCCGGAGTTGAGGACGAGGACGCGGGACGCGGTCACTGGACGGTGGCCTTCTCGTGGAGGGACGGTGCGGTGGACCGGGGCTGGGACTGGATCGCCGTGATGGCGACGGTCGTGACGATGTCCTGGACGAGGGCGCCCCGGGACAGGTCGTTGACCGGCTTGCGCAGGCCCTGGAGCACCGGGCCGACGGCGATGGCGCCGGCCGAGCGCTGCACGGCCTTGTAGGTGTTGTTGCCCGTGTTGAGGTCGGGGAAGATCAGAATCGTCGCCTGCCCGGCCACTTCGGACTCCGGCAGCTTGGTCGCCGCCACGGACGGCTCCACCGCGGCGTCGTACTGGATCGGCCCCTCGATCATCAGGTCGGGCCGCCGCCGGCGCACCAGCTCCGTGGCCTCGCGCACCTTGTCGACATCGGCGCCCGAACCCGACGTGCCCGTCGAGTACGACAGCATCGCGATGCGCGGCTGGACACCGAACCCCTCGGCGGTGGCCGCCGACTGGATGGCGATGTCGGCCAGTTGCTCGGCGTTCGGGTCCGGGTTCACCGCGCAGTCGCCGTAGACGAGGACCTTGTCGGCGAGGCACATGAAGAAGACCGACGAGACGATGCCGGCGTCCGGCCTGGTCTTGATGATCTCGAAGGCGGGCCGGATGGTCGCCGCGGTCGAGTGGACGGACCCCGACACCATGCCGTCGGCCAGCCCCTCCTCGACCATCAGGGTCCCGAAGTAGTTCACGTCGGAGACGACGTCGTAGGCCAGCTCGACGGTGACGCCCTTGTGGGCGCGCAGCTGGGCGTACTTCTCGGCGAAGGAGTCGCGCAGATCGCTGGTGGCCGGGTCGATCAGCTGGGTGTCGCCGAGGTCGATGCCGAGGTCGGCGGCCCGCTTGCGGATCAGGTCGAGGGGGCCGAGCAGGGTCAGGTCGCACACCCCGCGCCGCAGCAGCACCTCCGCCGCGTGCAGCACGCGCGGCTCGGTGCCCTCGGGCAGCACGATGCGGCGGATGTCCGAGCGGGCCTGCTCCAGCAGCTTGTGCTCGAACATCATCGGCGTGATCCGGTCGGAGTTCGGCGCCGAGACCCGCTTCAGCAGCTCGCCGGTGTCGACGTACCGCTCGAAGAGGCCGAGCGCGGTCTCCGCCTTGCGCGGGGTCGCCGCGTTCAGCTTGCCCTCCAGGGAGAAGAGTTGCTCGGCGGTGGGGAAGCTGTAGCCGGGCACCGACAGCACCGGGGTGCCGGGGGCCAGGCGCGAGGCGAGGGTGAGGATCGCGTCGCCGGGGCGCTCGTCCAGGGTGAGCAGCACACCGGCGATCGGCGGGGTGCCGGCGCTGTGCGCGGCCAGCGAGCCGACGACCAGGTCGGCGCGGTCGCCCGGGGTGACGACCAGACAGCCCGGGGTCAGGGCGTTCAGGAAGTTCGGCAGCATCGCCCCGCCGAACACGAAGTCCAGCGCGTCGCGCGCGAGCCCCGAGTCGTCGCCGAGCAGGACCTTCGCCTCCAGGGACTGGGCGATCTGCGACACCGTCGGCGCGGACAGGGCGGGCTCGTCCGGGACGACGTAGCACGGCACCGGCAGCCGGGAGTCCAGCAGCCGGGCGATCTCGTCCCGGTCGGAGCGGGCGACCCGGTTGGTGACCATGGCGAGCACGTCGCAGCCCAGGTTCTCGTACGCCCGGTAGGCGTTGCGCGTCTCGGCGAGCACCGACTCGGTCGTCTGCTTGCGCCCGCCCACGACGGATATCACCGACGCGCCGAACTCGTTGGCGAGCCGGGCGTTCAGGGACAGCTCGTCCGGGAGCTGGGTGTCGGCGAAGTCGGTGCCGAGGACGAGTACGACGTCGTAGTCGCGGGCGACCGCGTGGAACCGGTCGACGAGGGTGGATACCAGTTCGTCCGTGCCGCGCTCGGCCTGGAGGGCGGACGCCTCGTGGTAGTCCATGCCGTAGACCGTCGCCGGGTCCTGGGAGAGGCGATAACGGGCGCGCAGCAGCTCGAACAGCCGGTCCGGGGAGTGATGCACCAGCGGCCGGAACACCCCCACCCGGTCGACCTGCCGGGTCAGGAGCTCCATGACTCCCAGTTCGACGACCTGCCGGCCGTCGCCGCGGTCGATGCCGGTCACGTACACGCTGCGCGTCACGCGTGGTCTCCCTTTCGTCGTGCGTTGTTCCGGACGGGTTCCCCTGGGGGGCGGTTCCAGGGTCGCAAAATCGCCCAGTGAGGTGAGCGAAACCCTCTTGACAATACCTTTGGCGATGGATAAGGCGCCCGTCAGGTTGCCGGGTCGGACGGTGCCCTCGGGGACGTGAAACAATCGGACTGGCTCACCGGTGTCAACAGCGAGCAGGAGACACAGCACGATGCGTATCGGAGTTCTCACCGCAGGCGGCGACTGCCCCGGCCTGAACGCCGTGATCCGGTCGGTCGTGCACCGCGCCGTCGCCCAGTACGGCGACGAGGTGATCGGCTTCGAGGACGGCTTCGCCGGCCTGCTGGACGGCCACTACCGCCACCTCGACCTGGAGGGCGTCAGCGGCATCCTGGCCCGCGGCGGCACGATCCTCGGCTCGTCGCGCCTGGAGCGCAACCGGCTGCGCGAGGCCTGCGAGAACGCCCCCGACATCGCCCGCGACTTCGGCATCGACGCCCTCATCCCGATCGGCGGCGAGGGCACCCTGACCGCGGCCCGCATGCTGTCCGACGCCGGACTGCCGGTCGTCGGCGTGCCCAAGACGATCGACAACGACATCTCCTCGACGGACCGGACCTTCGGCTTCGACACCGCCGTCGGCGTCGCCACCGAGGCCATGGACCGTCTGAAGACCACCGCCGAGTCGCACCAGCGTGTGATGGTCGTGGAGGTCATGGGCCGCCACGCGGGCTGGATCGCGCTGGAGTCCGGGATGGCTGCCGGCGCGCACGGCATCTGCCTGCCGGAGCGCCCGTTCGACCCCGCCGACCTCGTCAAGATGGTCGAGGAGCGCTTCTCCCGCGGCAAGAAGTTCGCGGTGATCTGCGTCGCCGAGGGCGCCCACCCCGCCGACGGCTCCATGGACTACGGCAAGGGCGAGATCGACCAGTACGGCCACGAGCGCTTCCAGGGCATCGGCACGGCGCTCGCCTTCGAACTGGAGCGCCGCCTCGGCAAGGAGGCCAAGCCGGTCATTCTCGGCCACGTCCAGCGCGGTGGCACGCCGACCGCGTACGACCGTGTGCTCGCCACCCGATTCGGCTGGCACGCGGTGGAGGCCGCGCACCAGGGCGAGTTCGGGAGGATGACCGCGCTGCGCGGCACGGACATCGTGATGGTGCCGCTGGCCGAGGCGGTCACCGAGCTGAAGACGGTGCCCAAGGACCGGATGGACGAGGCGGAGTCCGTCTTCTAGTCACGGGCCCCGCCCACCGGAGAACGGCCACCGGGGTCAGGGGCTGTTCTCCTGGACCATCGTCCAGAAGCGCTCCACGATCCCGTCCATGAACTCACGGCCGGCCGCGCTGGAGTCACCGCTGCCGCCGCCCCAGCTGAGGGTGGCGGTCATCTGGCCCTGGTAGTGCTGGTGCAGTTCCTGGAGCGTGATCTCCAGCAGGCGCCGGTCCAGCGGCACCATCTTGCCGACCGGGCGCACATACGCCTGCCAGCGCGTCGTCACCGCACTGCGCAGCAGATCGGCCAGGCGGGCCTCGCGGCCGGTGACGGTGATGAAGTCGGGGATCGTCAGACCGAGGATCTCGGCGAGGGCGGCGGACTGGCGGTCCGTGCCGCGCCAGTCGTCGTTCTCCTCCATCCGCAGATACGTCTGCACCTCGTGCCCGACGGCACGGGCCACGTCCTCCGGTGCCAGACCGCGGGCGATGCGGTGCTCGCGCAGGGTCCGGGGCTTGCCGAGCAGTTCACCGGGCGAGCACCACAGCACGCCCGCCAGGGCGGTGAGCTCGTTGCTGGTGGGAGCCGCCAGTTCGCGTTCCCAGGCGATGACGAGGTCCTCGGTGACATAGGGCAGGCCGTACGAGACGCGCATGCCGTAGGCGACATGTCCGGGGCCCATGCTCAGGGCCGCGCGGAGTCTGCGGGCGGCGGGGGCGTTGAACGGGGGAGTGGGCGGATTGCGGTGGCTGGAGCGGTTGTAGGGCTGGTTCGGTTGGGCTGGGGGTCGACGCACGCGCCACAACGTAGGCCCGCCGAGATGGGGTGACTACGGTCTGTTCGGCCAGGATCACGGATTGTAGGAAGCTACGGCTACTGGTGGGTTCGCCGCTGGCCGAAGATCGTCTGTCGGTGACGTGGGGCGGAGATCAGGATGGCGCCGGGGCGTCACCGTGGCGGCCCCGGAAGGTGGTGACCGCCGGTGAACGGCAAGCTCAACGGGCATATTCGCGAGCGTCTCCTCGCGCCGAACTTCTGGCACCTCGCGACCGTGGACCCCGACGGGATGCCGCAGGTTTCGCCCATGTGGGCGGACATCGAAGACGAGTACGTCATGGTCAATACGTCCATGGGGCGGGTGAAGGTGGACAACCTGCGGCTCAATCCCAACGTTTCCCTGTCCCACCACGACCCGGAGAACCCCTACGACCGGGCCGAGATCCGGGGGCGGGTCGTCCGGTTCGTGGAGGGCGACGTGGCGGAACGGGCGATGGACCGGCTCGCAAGTAAGTACATCGGGCAGGACCGCTACCCCTGGCTGCTGCCGGGGGAGCGGCGTGTGATGCTGCTGATCGAGCCGGTGCGGGTGCGCCGGGTCGTGGGCGTGGAGGCGTTCCGGGCGGGAGTGCTGCCCGACGTCACCCCTTGACCGCCCCGCCCAGCGCGAAGCCGCTGCCCAGCCGCCGTGAGATCAGCACGTACAGCAGGATCACCGGCGTCGAGTAGACGATGGAGAACGCCGCGAGCTGGCCGTACGCCACCATCCCGCGGTTGCCGAAGAAGTCGTTGATGCTCACGGACGCCGGCATCTGGTCCGGCGTCAGCAGGAGCATGAACGGGACGAAGAAGTTGCCCCACATCATGACGAAGGAGAAGACCGTCACCACGGCCACTCCGGGGCCCATGAGGGGCAGCACGATCCGCACCAGCGACTGGAGCGAGGACGCGCCGTCCGTCCAGGCCGCCTCCTCCAGCTCCTTCGGCACCCCGTCCATGAAGTTCTTCATCAGCCAGATGGCGAACGGCAGTTGGGAGGCGGCGAAGAAGAAGATCGTGCCCTGCATGGTGTCGATCAGGTTCACCCGCACGAACAGGGCGTACACCGGAACCATGATCGCCGTGATGGGCAGGCTCGTCGCGAACAGGATCGTCAGCAGGAACGGGCGGTTGAAGCGCGAGCGGAACCGGGACAGCGGATAGGCGGCGAGCGCCGCGCACACCACCGTCAGGGCCGTCCCGCCGCCGCACAGCAGCAGGCTGTTGAGCAGCGGGGTGAAGGTGATCTCCGGGGTCAGGACCGCGTCGAAGTTGTCCAGGGTGATGCCGTCCGGGACCTTCACCCGGAGGTCCGCGCCGCTGTCCAGGGACGACAGCACCACCCACACGAGCGGCAGCACGAACGCCGCGGCCACCACCAGCAGACCGGCGTCGGCGGCCAGCCGGTGCGTGCTCCGCCGGGATGCGGGGGAACGGGCCATGCGCGTCACACCTCCGTCCGCAGCAGACGCAGGTAGACCACCGAGAACAGCGAGCCCACCACCAGCAGCAGCAGGGCGACCGCGGTGCCGTAGCCGATCATGCTCTTCTGGAACGCCTCCTCGTACATGAACAGCGGCAGGGTCTGGCTCTTGCCGCCCGGGCCGCCCCTCGTCATCACCCAGATCAGCCCGAAGACGGACAGCGTCTGAAGGGTGATGAGCATCAGGTTGGTGCCGATGGAACGGCGGATCATCGGGAGCGTGATGTGCCACATCCGGCGCCAGCCGCCGGCGCCGTCGACCTGCGCCGCCTCGGTGATCTCCTTCGGGATCTCGTTCAGGGCGGCCGAGTAGACCAGCATCGAGAACGCCGTGCCCCGCCACACGTTCGCGAAGGACACCGCCAGGATCGGCAGCGTGAACAGCCAGTTCTGGGTGGGCAGTTGCAGCCACTCCAGGATGGCGTTCAGAGTGCCCTCGCGGCGGAAGAAGGCGTACAGCAGGAACCCTGCGACGACCTCCGGCAGCACCCAGGCCGTGACGACGATGCCGCCCACCAGGGTGCGGACCGGCTTCGACGCGCGCTGCATCAGCGCGGCCAGGGCCAGGCCCAGGGTGTTCTGGCCGATCAGGGCCGAGATGACCGTGAAGACGAGGGTCATCCAGACCGCGTTGAGGAACGCCTCGTCACCGAAGGCCGTACGGAAGTTGTCGAACCCGACGAACGACTCCTCGGCCTGGCCCGTGAGCTGGAGGTCGGTGAACGCGATGAAGGCGCAGTAGGCGATGGGGCCGGCGAGAAAGAGGAGCAGCAGGACGACGGCGGGGGAGACGGGCAGCGCCCGGGCGAGGCTGCGGTGCAGCGGGGCGGGCGGCGGGCCCGGCGGCCGGGAAGCCGGCGGGCCCGCCGGGGACTTGCCCGTCGTCGGACCCGTCGCCGCGTGCGGTGCTTCGGCGGTCATGGGCGGTGGTCCTCGTCGTCCCTCACTTCTGGATCACCTGGTCGTCCGTCGCCGACTTCAGCTCCTCGTCGTACCCCTTGGCCGCGTCGTCCACCGACATGTCACCCGTCGTCACGCCCTCCATCGCCTCCTGCACCGCGGTCGAGACCTTCGGGTACGCCGGGAAGGCGGGCCGGTAGTGGGTGCTGGCGACCAGGTCCGTGAAGAACTTGATGCCGGGCTGGGCGTCCGTGTACGACGGGTCGTCCGCGACGTCCTTGCGCACGGCGATGCCGGAGTTGGCGATGTACCACTTCTGCGCGTTCGCCTTGGTCTGCATCGTCTTGATGAACTCGAAGGCGAGGTCGGGGTTGCCGGCCTTGGCCGGGATGGACCACGTCCAGCCGCCGGACATGCTCACCTTGCCGGGCGCCTGGCCGTTCTGCGTGGGCATGGCGGCGAGCCCCAGCTCCTCGGACCACTCCGGCCACTCGTGACCGCTGCCCGGCAGCCAGTCCTGCGGCAGCCAGGAGCCGTCGAGGGCGATGCCGAGCTTGCCCTTCGGCAGCCACTCGCCGCGCACCCGGGTACCGACGTTCGGGTCGAGGGCGTCGGAGACCTCCGGGCCGAGCTTCTCCTTGTAGACGGTCTCGACGAAGGACAGGGAGTCCTTGAAGCCCTTGCTGCCGGCCACCCACTTCTTGGCGGACTTGTCGTACAGCGGGTCCGTCGTGCCGTCGTTCGTGCCGTACAGCAGCATCTCGAAGGTCTGCATGGTGGCTGCCTCGCCGACGGGCTTGCCCGTGTACACGTTGAGCGGGATGGCGCCCGGGACCTTCTCCTTGACGGTGCGGGCGGCGTCGAGGACGTCGTTCCAGGTCTTCGGCTGCCAGTCGGCGGGCAGACCGGCCTTCTTGAATACGTCCTTGCTGAACCACAGCCCACGGGTGTCGGTGCCGTCCGGGACGCCGTACGTCTTGCCGTCCTCGCCCTTGGCCGCGGCCTGCGCCGTGTCGATGAACTGGTTCCAGTCCTGCCACTTGGCGAGGTAGGGGTCGAGAGGCTTCAAGTACCCGCTGGTGATGTCCGAGTTGATGAGGAAGGTGTCCTCGTAGACCAGGTCGGGAGCGGTCTTCGGCGAGCGGAGCATCTGCTGGAGCTTGGTGTAGTACTCCGAGTCCGGGGCCTTGATGGGGACGAACTCGACCTTCTTGCCGGGGTTCGCCTTCTCGAACTGCTTCTTGATGTCCGCGAGATAGGTGTCCATCACCTTGATGGAGTTGTCCGTGGACTGTTTGTAGGAGACCTTGACGGTGTCCGGGTCACTGCCGGAACCGCCGCCGCACGCGGTGAGCGTGCCGGCGGCGGCGAGAGTGAGGGCCAGGAGTGTGGAGAGGGAGGCGGTGGGGCGCACGGGCATGACCTCCTGCAAGCGCACTTCGTCGTGGCGCGGGGATGGCTGCCCGGTGAACCTAGGTTGAGTGGTCTAGTCAGGTCAATGCCTCTGCGGAGGTTGGGTGTTGCGGATCGCGCCCGCTACCGGCCCGGCACCCACCGGTACACCAGCTCCGGTCGCCCCACCTGCCCGTAGACCGGCTTGCGTTCGGCCCGGCCCGCCTCGACCAGATGCTCCAGATACCGCCGGGCCGTGATCCGGGAGATCCCCACCGCCTCGGCCACGCCCGCCGCCGTCAGCCCCTCGCCGGCGTCCCGCACCACGCCGGTCACCCGCTCCAGCGTCGGCGCGCTCAGTCCCTTCGGCAGCGCCGCCGGCCCCGGCGCCCGCAGCGCGCCCAGCGCCCGGTCCACCTCGTCCTGCCCGCTCGCCTCGCCGACGGCCGCGTGGAACTCGGCATAGCGCACCAGCCGGTCCCGCAGCGTGGCGAACGTGAAGGGCTTCAGCACGTACTGCACGACCCCCAGCGACACCCCCTCGCGCACCACCGCCAGATCGCGTGCCGACGTCACCGCGATCACGTCCGCGTGATGCCCCGCCGCCCTGAGCGAGCGCGCCAGTTGCAGCCCGTGCACATCCGGCAGGTGCAGGTCGAGCAGCAGCAGGTCCACCGGCGTCCGCTCCAACGCGCGACGCGCCTCCGCGCCGGTGTGCGCCTTGCCGACCGCGACGAACCCGGGCACCCGCCCGACGTACATCATGTGCGCGTCCGCCGCCACCGGGTCGTCCTCCACGACCAGGACACGAATCGCCTGCTCGGCCGCCGCCGTCATACGTCACCTCTCGAAACCGCCGCGCCCTGGGAGGCGGCGCCGTCCGCGGGCCCGGAGCCGCCCCTCGGGCCGGTGCGCTCTGCGGAGCCCGAGCTTGCACTCTCCGCGACCCCCGAACCCGCCGGGGTGCCCGCCCCGTCCACCAACGGCATCCGCACCTCGAACACCGCCCCGCCTCCGTCGGCCTCCGCCACCGCCAGCACACCTTGATGCCGGCTCACGGCCTGCCGGACCAGCGCCAGCCCCAGCCCCCGGCCGCCCGGCCCGGCCGGCTTCGTGGAGAACCCGCGCTGGAACACCGTCTCACCGAGCGCGGGATCCACTCCGGCGCCGGTGTCCGAAACCCGGAGCACCAGTTCGCCGCCCTCGGCGTACGCCGTCACCGTCACCCGTGCCCCCACGCTTCCCTGTGCCGCGTCCACGGCGTTGTCGATCAGGTTGCCCAGTATGGTCACCAGGTCCCGGGCGGGCAGGGTGTCCGGCAGCAGACCGTCGTCGAGCCGGCTGTCCTCCGACACGACGAGCTCCACGCCCCGCTCGTTGGCCTGCGCGGTCTTGCCCAGCAGCAGCGCCGCGAGCACCGGCTCACTGACCGCCGCGACGACCTGGTCGGTCAGTGCCTGCGCCAGCTCCAGCTCGGCGGTCGCGAACTCCACCGCCTCCTCGGCGCGGCCCAGTTCGATCAGCGAGACCACCGTGTGCAGCCGGTTCGCCGCCTCGTGCGCCTGGGACCGCAGTGCCTGGGTGAAGCCCCGCTCGGAGTCCAGCTCGCCCATCAGGGACTGGAGTTCGGTGACGTCCCGCAAGGTCACCACCGTGCCGCGCCGCTCACCGCCCGACACCGGCGAGGTGTTCACCACCAGCACCCGCTCCGCCGTCAGATACACCTCGTCCACCCGGGGCCCGGACGCCAGCAGCGCCCCGGTCAGCGGGGCCGGCAGCCCGAGCTCCGCGACCGACCGCCCCACCACGTCGCCGGCCACGCCGAGCAGCTCCCGCCCGCCGTCGTTGATCAACGCAACCCGGAACTGCCCGTCCAGCATCAGCAGCCCCTCACGCACCGCGTGCAACGCCGCCTGGTGGTAGTCGTGCATCCGGCTCAGCTCGGCCGCGTTCATGCCATGGGTGTGTCTGCGCAGCCGGGCGTTGATGACGTACGTGCCGATCGCGCCCAGCGTGAGCGCGCCCGCCGCCACGCCGATGAGCGCCGTCAGCTGGTCCTGCACCCGCGCGCTGATCGCCTCGACCCGGATGCCGGCGCTGACCAGCCCCACGATGTGGGCCGGATCCCGCCCCCCGTCGTAGATCGGCACGACCGCCCGCACGGACGGCCCGAGCGTGCCGGTGTACGTCTCGGTGAAGGGCTCCCCGCGCAGGGCCCGCTCGGTGTGGCCGCGGAAGTGCTGGCCGATCTGCTCCTCGTCGGGGTGCGTCCAGCGGATGCCCTTGGTGTTCATGATCGTGACGAAGTCGACCTCGGCGTCGTGCTGGACACGCAGCGCGTACGGCTGCAGCTCGGCAGTGGGGTCGGGGGTGCGGATCGCCTCCCGCACGGACGGGGCGTCGGCGATCGACTGGGCCACCGCCTTGGCCTGACGCCCGGCGGCGTCCTCGGCCTGTCCGGTGTCACTGAGGTAGGTGAAGACCGCGTACCCGGCGACGAGCACCGCTATCAGCACGGCCTGCATGGCAAAGAGCTGAGCCGCCAGGCTGCGGGGTCTCGGGACGGGGATGCGCATGTCGTCAGTCTGCCTCCATGGCTGATTGTGAACTAAATGAACGGAAGGGTGACCGCCCTCACACCGCGGGAGATAGTCACCGCATCGCTGAAATACGACCCCGTTCCCCCGGGGCTCGGCAGCCGATCAGCGACCCCCCCCACCCCGGACGTGAGCCGCACGCCGGTGACAAAACCGACGAAGACGTCAAGGAGGGCAGCCGTGGCCGCCGCCAGTTCCCCCGATACGGCACCTGCCGCACCCGTCGCCAAACGGGACCGCACGCACTACCTCTACATCGCGGTGATCATCGCGGTCGCCCTCGGTATCGCCGTGGGCCTCGCCGCTCCCGACTTCGCGGTCGAGCTGAAGCCCATCGGTACCGGCTTCGTCGCCCTGATCAAGATGATGATCTCGCCGATCATCTTCTGCACGATCGTCCTGGGCATCGGCTCGGTACGCAAGGCCGCCAAGGTCGGCGCCGTGGGCGGTATCGCCCTGGTCTACTTCCTCGCGATGTCGCTGGTCGCGCTGGCCATCGGCCTCGTGGTCGGCAACATCCTGGAGCCCGGCACCGGCCTCGCGGTCACGGACGCCATCAAGGACGCCGGTCACGCGCAGGTCGACGCCGAGGCCAAGGACACCACCGAGTTCCTGCTCGGCATCATCCCGACCACGATCGTCTCGGCCTTCACCTCGGAGTCCGTCCTCCAGACGCTGCTCGTCGCCCTGCTCGCCGGTTTCGCGCTCCAGGCCATGGGCAACGCCGGTGAGCCGATCCTGCGCGGTGTGCAGCACATCCAGCGGCTCGTCTTCCGCATCCTCGCCATGGTCATGTGGGCCGCGCCGATCGGTGCCTTCGGCGCCATCGCCGCCGTCACCGGTTCCGCCGGTCTGGACGCGCTGAAGAGCCTCGCGGTGCTGATGCTCGGCTTCTACGTCACCTGCTTCCTCTTCGTCTTCATCGTGCTCGGCGCGCTGCTGCGGATCGTCGCGGGCCTGAACATCCTCACGTTCTTCAAGTACCTGGGCCGTGAGTTCCTGCTGATCCTGTCGACCTCCTCCTCCGAGTCGGCGCTGCCGCGCCTCATCGCGAAGATGGAGCACCTGGGTGTCAGCAAGCCCGTCGTCGGCATCACCGTCCCGACCGGCTACTCCTTCAACCTCGACGGCACCATGATCTACATGACCATGGCGTCCCTGTTCATCGCCGACGCCATGGGTACGCCGATGTCGATCGGCGAGCAGATCCCGCTGCTGCTCTTCCTGCTGGTCGCCTCCAAGGGCGCCGCGGGTGTCACCGGTGCCGGCCTCGCGACCCTGGCCGGTGGCCTCCAGTCGCACAAGCCCGCCCTGGTGGACGGCATCGGCCTCATCGTCGGCATCGACCGCTTCATGAGCGAGGCCCGCGCCCTGACGAACTTCGCGGGCAACGCCGTCGCCACGGTGCTGATCGGCACCTGGACGAAGGAGATCGACCGCGGGCGGGTCGACCAGGTCCTCGCGGGCGAGATCCCGTTCGACGAGAAGACCCTCCTGGACGACCACGACGCCGGGCCGGCCGAGGTGCCGGAGCAGGGCGGCGAGAAGGAACTCGCGAAGGCGTAACCGCTCCGCTGGGAGAGCCGGAAAGGGGCTCGGGGTGCTGCGGTCCGTCGGCTGCGGGTCGCCCGTGGCCGGTCGCGCAGTTCCCCGCGCCCCTGGAGGGCCTTCGGCCCATCAATACTCCGGACGTCCGGCCCCGCCTGAACCGGGGCCGGGCGTCCGGCCATTGCGCCGGGCGGTTGAGTTGTCCCCCGTCACTCAGCCGCCCGGTCAAGCGTTTCCCGGGCTCCCGCCGCCCCCACAAATGCTTTGACCCGCCGCCGCCTCGGCCGCACGCTGGGAGACCTCGATGCGGGCCGTCCACCGGGACCAGGAGGCGGGCATGGCGGAAGAGGCCGGATCACAGGGGCAGGCGCGGGTGCGGGCCCCACGGTCGCTGGACCAGGTGAGCGAGCTGTTCGAGGAGTTCCTGTCGGCGGTCGCGCGCACCTCGCGCGACGAGCAGGAGGACGGCCGCAACCTCAGCACCCGGCTGATGGCCCACCTCGGCTCCACGCCCGCGGACCGCCCGGTCGTGAAGGCTGCGTATCCGCCGTACGAACTGCCCAACGTCCATCTCGCCCTGGAGCGCTGGTTCGACGCCGGTCCCGGCCGCTCCTACGAGCTGATCGGTCTGCGCGGCGGCCGGCACCGCGGTGACCTCACCCTCGGCGACATCCTCGACGCCTCCGACCGCTTCGACCGGTTCGTCATCGGCGCCGTCGACTACGCCCATCTGCCCGTCGCGCCGGACACCGAACTGGCCTGCGTCTCCTGCGGGTTCTACCTCGGCCGCGAGGGCGACGAACGGTTCGCGGTGCTGCTGCGCGGCCCGCAGGACGAGTACGGGCGCAGCAAGGTCGAGGTCGAGGTCCTAGCGCGGGACAAGGAGTTCGCGGACCGGCTGCTCGCCGAGTTCGACACCCTCGCACGCGAGGAGAACGTCTTCCGCGGTCAGGTCCTCTCCTTCGAGGGCTCGGAGTTCGGGCACGGCCTCGGACCGTTCCGCTTCCACCGCCGCCCCGACCTCACCCGCACCGACATCGTGCTGCCCACCGGTCTGCTGGAGCGACTGGAACGCCAGGTCATGGGCGTCGCCCGGCGCCGCGAGCAGCTGCGCGCGGCGGGCCAGCACCTGCGCCGCGGACTGCTCCTGTACGGCCCGCCCGGCACCGGCAAGACCCACACGATCCGCTATCTGCTCTCCCACCTGCCGCAGTTCACGGTGGTGATCCTCGCCGGCACCGGCATCTCCGCCATCGGCCCCGCGTGCGCGCTGGCCCGGATGCTCCAGCCGGCGCTCGTCGTCCTGGAGGACTGCGACCTGATCGCCGAGGCCCGCGACTACGGCGGCGGCGACCAGCCCCTGCTCTTCCAGGTCCTGAACGAGATGGACGGCCTCGGCGACGACGCCGACGTCGCCTTCCTGCTCACCACCAACCGCGCCGACCTGCTGGAACCGGCCCTGGCCCAGCGCCCCGGCCGGATCGACCTCGCCGTGGAGATCCCCCTGCCCGACGGCGAGGGCCGCGCCCGGCTGCTCGACCTCTACGGCGCCGGACTCGGTCTCGGCAAGCACGTCCTGGACGAGGTGGTGGCCCGCACCGAGGGCACCACGGCGTCCTTCGCCAAGGAGCTGGTGCGGCGTTCCGTACTGATCGCGGCCGAGCGCGAGTCCCCCCGCACGGAGCCGGACGACGTCCGTGTCGCCCTCGACGAACTCCTCTCCGACCAGGACCACCTCACCCGCCGCCTGCTCGGCGTGCGGGGCGAGGACGCGGGGGAGCCGGTGCCGCAGGACTGACCGTCGGCGGGCGTCAACCGACCGGCACGGCCGCGTCGTTCAGCAGATCCAGCTCCTGTGCGTCCAGCACCAGGTCGGCCGCGGCCGCCGAGTCCCGGATCGTCTCCGGGCGGCTCGCCCCCGGAATCGGGATCACTCCAGGGGAGCGCGCCAGCAGCCAGGCCAGGGCCACCCGCTGCGGGCTGACGCCGTGCGCCCGCGCCACGGCACGGAACGCGCCGGGCCGGGCGTCCGCCGGCTGCGAGGGCCCGTCGAGCGAGCTGCGCGAGATGCCGCCGAGCGGGCTCCACGGCAGGAACGCGAGCCCGAGTTCCGCGCACAGGCGGAGCTCGGCCTCGCTGTCCCGTACGGCGGGCGAGTACCGGTTCTGCACCGACACCAGCCGGTCGCCGAGGATGCGGTGGGCGGCGCGGATCTGGTCGGCGTCCGTGTTGGAGACGCCGGCCAGGCGGATCTTGCCCTCGTCGAGCAGCTCGCGCAGCGCGCCGACCGACTCCTCGAACGGCACGTCCGGGTCGGGCTTGTGCAGCTGGTAGAGCCCGATCGCCTCGATGCCGAGTCGCCGCAGCGACGCCTCGGCTGCGGACTTCAGCCGGCGCGGGTCGCCGTCCACCGTCCAGCTGCCGTCGGCGGGCCGGCCGCGACCGCCCTTGGTGGCCACGAGCACGTCGTCGGTGTCGCCGCCGTACGCGGCCAGCGCGCGGGCGACGAGGAGTTCGTTGTGCCCCGGCTCGGCGCCCGGCAGATGGTACGAGTCCGCCGTGTCCAGCAGCGTCACCCCGGAGTCGAGGGCGGCGTGCACGGTGGCCAGGGCGCGCGTTTCGTCGGGGCGGCCCTCGATGGACAGCGGCATCGCGCCGAGGCCGATCGCGCTCACGCGCAGGGAGCCGAGCGTGCGGTGGCGCATGTCAGCCGCCGTCCTTTCCGAGGGTCTCGGCGACGGCCTTCGGGAGCCACTGCCGGGCGTGCGTGAAGCGGAAACCGAGCCGGGTGGCACGGGAGTTGTCCATGCCGTAGGCGCGGGCGAAGGAGAAGGGGGAGACCTCGCCGACCTCGACGGGCTGGAACACGGTCCGGCCGTCCGGGTGGTGCGCGGCGATCTCGGCGCACAGCTCCTCGGTGGTGAGCGGCCCGTGCGAGGCGGCGTTGACCGGGCCGGTGAAGTCCTGGCCCACCGCCCAGAACAGGAAGTCGGCGATCTCCTCGACATGGATGTACGTCGCCGGATGGTTCACCATCGGCACGGCGATCGGCGTCCCGGCGCGGATCCGGCTCGCGTAGTGCTCCACGCGGCCCGTGAAGTCGTCGTCCCCGCCCAGCACATGGGCGACCCGCACCGCCGTGCACGGGAACCCGGGATCGGCGGCGAACACGGCCTCCGCCTGCCGCTTGCCCTCGCCGTAGTGGGTGTCGAGGAACTCCGTTTCGTCCCAGGGGAGTTCGAGGTCGACGGGTACGGCCGCCGGGTCCACGTCCGACTCGCGCACGGGGGCGATCGAGTCCTCGTACTCGTACACCTCCACCGTCGACGTCAGCACATAGCGACGGGTGCGGCCGGCGAACACCCGGCGGGCGATCGACGCCTGGCGCGGGGTGTAGCAGACCTGGTCGACCACGGCGTCGAAGGTCCGTGAACCCAGCGCCGCCGTCAGGGACCTCTCGTCGTCCCGGTCGGCGACGAGGTGGACCGCGTCGGTCGGCGGCGCCGACGAACCGCGATTGAGGACCGTCACCCGGTCCCCGGCGGCCAGCAGCCGGGCGATCAGCCGCTTGCCGAAATAGCGGCTGCCGCCGATGACGAGTACCTCTCGTGCCTTTACCTCTCGCGCCTTTCGCATGACCATGATTCTCCCGGCCTCACACCGCGTTCTGAAGGGGAAGACATGGGAGATCCGGCCGCCGCGCCAAAAGAACCTCGGCATCCGCGTCCGTCCGCCGTCGAAACATCGGTGGCCTTCGACGCCCTGGACCGGCAGATCCTGGAACTGCTCCAGACCGACGGCCGGATCAAGCTCAGTGAGCTGGGCCGGCGGGTGCGGCTCAGCCCGGCGGCCGTCACCGAGCGGGTGCGGCGGCTGGAGGCGGCGGGCGCGATCACGGGGTACGGCGCCCGGATCGCCCCCGCCCGGCTCGGCTACGGCATCCAGGCCTTCATCCGGGTCAACCCGCACGGCGGCTACACCCTGCGCCACCCCCGCACCCTGGAGCTGATCGACCGCCCGGAGATCGTCGAGGTCCACCACGTCGTCGGGGAGGACTGCTGGATCCTCAAGGTCGCCGTCGAGGACACCGTCCACCTGGAGGAGATCCTCGAACAGACCTCGGCGCTGGGCCGCACGACCACGTCGATCGTGCTGTCCTCGCCGCTGCCGGGAAAGCCGCTCCTGCCGCGGTTGCCCTGACGTCGGCGTCAAGGATTACGTTCGTACGCATGCGAATCGGCGAGCTGGCCGCGCGGGCCGGGACCACGACGCGCACCTTGCGCTACTACGAGTCGCGGGGACTGCTGCCCGCGCGACGCGGCGGCAACGGCTATCGGACCTACGACGAGGCCGATCTGAAGCTGCTGCGGCAGATCAGGACATTGCAGGACTTCGGGTTCGACCTGGAGGAGACCCGGCCCTTCGTGGAGTGTCTACGGGCCGGGCACCCCGAGGGCGACTCGTGTCCCGCCTCGCTCGAGGTCTACCGGCACAAGCTCGACGAACTCGACGAGCTGATCGGCGAGCTGCGGGCCGTGCGGGCAAAGATCGGCCTGCGGCTGTCGATGGCCGAGGGAGAACCACCGTTGTGCGAACTGGGAGGGCAGGAGCTGTGATCAGGGCGGCGGGCGTGGCAGAGGTGACGGACGCGGACTTCGAGGCGGAGGTGATCGGGGCGGAGCTGCCGGTGCTGGTGGAGTTCACCGCGGACTGGTGCCCGCCCTGCCGGCAGATGGGGCCGGTGCTCACGGCCCTGGCCGCGGAGGAGGGGCAGCGGCTGAAGGTGGTGCAGCTGGACGTGGACACCAACCCGGACACCACCAACGCGTACAAGGTGCTGTCGATGCCGACCTTCATGGTCTTCCGCGCCGGTGAACCGGTGAAGTCGATGGTGGGTGCACGGCCCAAGCGGCGGCTTCTGGAGGAGCTCGCCGACGTGCTGTGATTCCGTCCCGAACACAAGAAATCCCCCGGGCAATTGCGCCCGGGGGATTTCTTTGCGTATATTCAATGGTTCGCGACTTCGCGTGAATTCGGTCGCGGTGAAGTTCAGTGAGCACAGTATATCCGGGCGGGAGCAGAATTGTCAAACACCGAATTTCAAGACGGTGAAATGCGACGCGAGCAGGAATTCATCGACGATCTGTACGCGCGCGTGGACGCGCTGCGCGGTGACACGGAGGACTCCGTCGGGGACGCGCTCGCCCAGGGCAACACGCCCATGCAGGCCCGCCTTGAGCGGGACATCCTGGTCGCCGAGCGCTCGGGGCTGCTCGCCGCGCTGAACGCCGTGGACGGCTCGCTCTGCTTCGGCCGGATCGACCTCTCCTCCGGCATCACCCACCACATCGGCCGTATCGGCCTGCGCACCGACGACGCCGAGCGCACGCCGATCCTCGTGGACTGGCGGGCCGACGTCGCCCGGCCCTTCTACCTGGCCACCGGCCACACCCCGATGGGCCTCAGGCGCCGGCGGCACATCACCACCGACGGCCGTACGGTCACCGCCCTGCACGACGAGATCCTCGACCTCGGCGACCGGGAGCGCACCGGCCACGAGGACCCGACAGGCGACGCGGTCCTGCTCGCCGCGCTGAACACCGCGCGCACCGGCCGGATGAACGACATCGTGCAGACCATCCAGGCCGAGCAGGACGAGATCATCCGGGCACCGCACCGAGGGGTGCTGGTCGTGGAGGGCGGTCCGGGCACCGGCAAGACGGCCGTCGCCCTGCACCGCGCGGCCTACCTCCTCTACGAACACCGGGAGCTGCTCGCCAAGCGGGCGGTCCTGATCGTCGGCCCCAACCCCGCCTTCCTCGGCTACATCGGCGAGGTCCTGCCCGCGCTGGGCGAGACGGGCGTGCTGCTCGCCACCGTCGGCGAACTGTTCCCCGGCGTGCGGGCGACCGCGGCCGACACCCGGGAGGCGGCCGCGGTGAAGGGGCGCGCCGACATGGCGGACGTGCTCGCCGAGGTCGTACAGGACTGGCAGGCGCTGCCCGACCCGGTGATCGCCATCGAGCACGACCGCGAGATCCTCATGCTCGACGACGGCCTGGTGAAGGTGGCGCGCGAGAAGGCCCGCGCCGCGCGGCTGCCGCACAACGCGGCACGCGAGCACTTCGAGGGCCACATCCTCAACACCCTCACCGAGCTGTACGCCGAGCGGGTCGGGACCGACCCCTTCGACGGCACGAATCTGCTGGACCCCAGCGACATCACGCAGATCCGTGACGACATCGCCGAGAACCCCGAGGTCTGGGCCGCCATCGACCAGCTGTGGCCACGGCTGACCCCGCAGCGACTGGTCGCGGACTTCCTCGCCGACCCCGTGGGCTACCTCCCCGACGAGGACGTCGCCGCGATCCGCCGGCCCGTGACCCGGGCGTGGACGGTGTCGGACGTACCGCTGCTCGACGAGGCCGCCGAACTGCTCGGCGAGGACGACCGGGTGCGGCGGGCGCTGGCCGAGCGGGAGCGGGAGACGCAGGTCGCCTACGCACAGGGCGTGCTGGACGTCTCGTACGCCTCGCGCACCTACGAGTTCGAGGACAAGCACGAGGAGGACTCCGAGGTCCTGTCCGCGCACGACATCATCGACGCCGAACGGTTCGCCGAGCGCCACGAGGAGGACGACCACCGCAGCGCCGCCGAGCGCGCGGCGGCCGACCGGACCTGGGCGTTCGGGCACATCATCGTCGACGAGGCGCAGGAGCTGTCGCCGATGGCGTGGCGGCTGCTGATGCGGCGCAGCCCGACCCGCTCGATGACCCTGGTCGGCGACCCGGCCCAGACGGCGGAGGCGGCGGGCGTCGGCTCGTGGCGGAAGATCCTCCAGCCGTACGTCGAGGACCGCTGGGAGCACACCCGCCTCGGCGTCAACTACCGCACGCCCGCCGAGATCATGGACCTCGCGGCGGCGGTCGTCAGGGCCGAGAACCCGGACTTCGAACCGCCGAGTTCCGTACGGTCCACCGGTGTGCGTCCCTGGGTGCGCGCCACCGACGACCTGCCCGGCGCGGTCGCGAAGGCCGTCGAGGAGCTCACCCCGGCCGAGGGCCGGCTCGCGGTCATCGCCCCGCGCCACCTGCACCGGAAGCTGGCGGCCCACCTGGACGGCATCACGCCGGACACCGAGCCCGACCTGACCCGCGGCGTCGTACTCCTCGACCCCCGTCAGTCCAAGGGCCTGGAGTTCGACTCGGTGCTGGTGGTGGAACCGGGCCTGTACGGCACGAGCGACCTGTACGTGGCGCTGACACGGGCGACACAGCGGCTGGGGGTGCTGCACACGGGTCGCCTGCCGCAGGCGTTGGCCGAGGGCGCGTCGGAGTGACGGCAGGGCTTCGCCCGCGCCGTGGCAGGTGAGGCGGGCTGCGCGACCAGCCGCCGTGAGGGCTGGTCGCGCAGTTCCCCGCGCCCCTTCGGGGCGCTGCCCTCTAGGCCGGGCGCAGCCAGACCGTCGCCAGCGGTGGCAACGTCAGGCGGATGCTCGCCGGGCGGCCGTGCCAGGGCTGGGGTTCCGGCTTGATCGGGTCCGGGTTGGTGACGTCGCCGCCGCCGTACTTCGCCGCGTCGGTGTTCACCGCCTCGTGCCAGGCCGGGACGTCGTCCGGGACACCGAGCCGGTACTCGTCGCGCACCACCGGCGACATGTTCGACACCGCCAGCAGCGGAACGCCCTCCGCGTCGTAGCGCAGGAACGCGAACACGTTGTCGTCGGCGGCGTCACCCACCACCCACTGGAAGCCCGACGGATCGGTGTCGCGCTGCCACAGCGCCGGCGTATGGCGGTAGACCGTGTTCAGATCGCGGATCAGGTCCCGCACCCCGCGATGGTCGGGCTCCGCCCCGTACGCCGGGTCCAGCAGCCACCAGTCCGGCCCGTGCGCCTCCGACCACTCGGCGCCCTGCGCGAACTCCTGCCCCATGAACAGCAGTTGCTTGCCCGGGTGCGCCCACATGAAGCCCAGGTAGGCACGGTGGTCGGCCCGCTGCTGCCACCAGTCGCCCGGCATCTTCGACACCAGCGACCGCTTGCCGTGCACGACCTCGTCGTGGGAGATGGGCAGCACGTAGTTCTCGCTGTACGCGTACACCATCGAGAACGTCATCTCGTTGTGGTGGTACCTGCGGTACACCGGCTCCTTGGCCATGTACTCCAGCGAGTCGTGCATCCAGCCCATGTTCCACTTCAGGCCGAACCCCAGGCCCCCGAACCCGCCGGGCCCCGACACATGCGTCGGACGCGTCACGCCGTCCCAGGCCGTCGACTCCTCCGCGATCGTCACGACCCCCGGCACCCGCCGGTACACCGTCGCGTTCATCTCCTGGAGGAACGCGACCGCGTCGAGGTTCTCCCGCCCGCCGTGCTCGTTCGGCACCCACTGGCCCGGCTCGCGCGAGTAGTCCAGGTAGAGCATGGACGCCACCGCGTCCACCCGGAGCCCGTCGATGTGGAACTCCTCGCACCAGTACAGGGCGTTGGCGACCAGGAAGTTGCGCACCTCGCGCCGCCCGAAGTCGAACTCCAGCGTGCCCCAGTCGGGATGCGCCGAACGCAGCGGATCCTCGTGCTCGTACAGCGGACGCCCGTCGAACTCCGCCAGCGCCCAGTCGTCGCGCGGGAAGTGCGCCGGCACCCAGTCCATCAGCACGCCGATCCCGGCCCGGTGCAGGGCGTCGACCAGGTACTTGAAGTCGTCGGGCGTACCGAGACGGGCGGTGGGCGCGTAGAAGCCGGTGACCTGGTAGCCCCAGGAGCCGCCGAAGGGGTGCTCGGCGACCGGCATCAGCTCGACATGGGTGAAGCCGAGGTCCTTGACGTACGCGGGGAGCTGCTCGGCCAGTTGACGGTAGGTGAGTCCGGGCCGCCAGGACGCCAGGTGGACCTCGTACACCGAGAACGGCGCCTCGTGCACCGGCACCGAACCGCGCCGCTCCAGCCACGCCGCGTCGCCCCACTCGTGCTCCGAGGCGTACACGATGGAGGACGTGTTCGGCGGGGCCTCCGTCCGGCGGGCCATCGGGTCGGCGCGCAGTGTCTTCGAGCCGTCGGGCCGGGTGATCTCGAACTTGTACAGCTCGCCCTCGCCGATGCCGGGCACGAACAGCTCCCAGACACCGGTGCCGCCGAGCGAGCGCATCGGATAGCCCGTGCCGTCCCAGAAGTTGAACGTGCCGGCCAGGGACACACCGCGCGCGTTCGGCGCCCACACCGTGAAGCGGGTGCCTGTCACGCCCTGGTGCGTCATCGGCTCGGCGCCGAGCGCCCGCCACAGCTCCTCGTGCCGGCCCTCGCCGATCAGATGCAGATCGAGCTCGCCGAGCGCGGGCAGGAAGCGGTACGCGTCCTCGGTGTCCTGCACCGACCCCTCGTACGCCACGAGGAGCCGGTAGCCGGCCGGGACCTCCCGCAGCGGGAGCAGCCCCGAGAAGAACCCCTCCCCGTCGTCGTGCAGCTCGGCCCGCAGGTTCCCCACGACGACGGTCACCGACAGGGCGAACGGCCGGAAGGCGCGGAAGGCGACACCGCCGGGCACCGGATGCGCGCCGAGCACGGAGTGCGGGGCGTGATGGGTGCCGGTGAGCAGACGATCGCGGTCGACGGCGTCGAGGGCCGGGGAGACGGCGACCTCCACGGGCTCGGCCGGCTTCGGGACCGCCTTCTGCGCGGGGATCTTCTTCTGCGCCGCCTTCTGCGCGGGGATCTTCTTGGCGGCCTTCTTCGGAGCTGCGGCCTTGGCCGGTGTGCTCTTCGCGGCCGTGCCCTTCGCCGCCGTGGTCCTGGCGGTCGCCTTCTTCGTCACCGCCTTCTTGGCGACGGCCTTCTTCGCTGTGGCCTTCTTGGCCGCCGGCTTCCGCACCTCGGCCTTCTTCGCCTCGGCCTTCTTCCCGGCAGCCTTCTTCGCGGCGGTCTTCTTCTGCCCGGCCGCCTTCGCCGTGGCCTTCTTCGCCGTCCCCTTCTTCACGGCCTCCGCGGCCTCGGCGGCCCTGGTCGTCGCCCTTTTGGCGACGCTCGTCTTCTCGACCGGCTGCGCGGCCGTGCTCTCGGCTTCCGAACCGCTGGAGGGAGTGGTGCGGGGGGTCACGGGCGGGGCCTCCTAGGCGAAGGTGGGGATGAGGGGCTGAGGGAAGAGGGCGGGGCGCCGGAGTCCGCGGCGAGCCGGCCTATGGCGGACAGCGGCACCGGGAGCCAGTCGGGGCGGTGACGGGCCTCGTAGACGACCTCGTAGATCGCCTTGTCGGTCTCGTACGCCCGCAGCAGCACCGGATCGGTCCGCGGATCGGCGCCGCTGACCTGCGCGTACCCGGAGCAGTACGCGGCCCGGCAGGCCTCGGCCCAGCCCGGCACCGGCAGGTCGGCGGAGTGGGCCGCGTAGTCGAAGGAGCGCAGCATGCCCGCCACGTCCCGCACCGGCGGCTGCGGCAGCCGGCGTTCGGCCAGCGGCTTCGACGGCTCGCCCTCGAAGTCGATCAGCCACCAACGGCCGCCCGGCGAGCGCAGGCACTGCCCGAGGTGCAGATCGCCGTGGATGCGCTGGGCGGTCCAGGTGCAGCCCTCGGCGGCGAGCGCGGCCAGCGCCTCGAACGCGGAGCGCAGCGCGGGCGCGTACGGCCGCAGCGCCGGCACCGCCTGAGCGGCCGCATCCAGCCGCTCGACCATGCCGTCCACCAGCTGCTGCACCTGCGCGTGCCCGAGGGTCACCGTCGGCAGCGTACGGGCGAGCGCGGTGTGCACCTCGGCGGTCGCGCGCCCCAGCGCCCGCGCCTCGGCGGCGAAGTCCTCGCCCTTGGCCAGCTCCCGCAGCGCCAGCTCCCAGCCGTCCGCCGCGCCCTGCACGAAGGGCTGGAGCACGCCCAGCACGTACGACTCACCGGCCAGCTCCGAGCGGAACCACGCCGTCGGCGCGGGCACCCGGTCGCAGTCCTCGCGGGCCAGCGCGAGCGGCAGCTCCAGGTCGGGATTGACGCCGGGCACGATCCGGCGCAACAGCTTCAGGATGAACGTATCGCCGTATACGACGGACGAGTTGGACTGTTCCGAGGTGACCGGGCGCGGCACCAGGCCGGACCGGATCTCCTTCTCGCCGTCCCGTTCGAAGCGCAGCGCGCCGATCCGGGCTCCGGTGCGCATCGCCTCCAGGAGCAGTTCGGCGGGGCGGGCGTCGCACAGGGCGTCGTACACCGTGCGTCCGGCGAGCGGGCCCTCGGTCACGTGCCCGATCAGCGCGGGCGCGAGCCGGGGCGGCAGTGCCTCTCGGTCCCCTATGAGGAGCTGGTAGCAGTCGGCGGGCTGCTCGGGTGCGCCCGGCACCGGCGCGAGCGGCTGGTGGGCGCGAAGGAGCAGGTGGTTCAGGCCCAGCTTGCCGCCGGGCGGCAGCAGTTCGGTGGCGGCGACCAGCGAGAACCCGGTGACCGGACGCCCCTTGCCCGCGAACCAGCGCTGTCGTGGCAGCCACTCCCGTAGCAGTGGATCAAGTGACGCAAGGAGGCCGGGCGAAGTGGTGACGGTACGTGTGACGGCTTCCGACATGGCGTCGCGTCCTTTCCCCGGGGGGTCGGGGTGTTACTCATGCGTGCCCCGGGCGGGGCGGTGGAAACCGCCCCGCCCGGGCTCTCAGGCGGCGTCCTTGCGCAGCCGGAACCAGTAGAAGCCGTGGCCCCCGAGGGTCAGCAAGTACGGGAGCTCACCGATGGCCGGGAATCGCACCCCGCCGAACAGCTCGACGGGATGTCGGCCGCCGAACGGTCGCAGATCCAGTTCCGTCGGCTGCGCGAACCGCGAGAAGTTGTGCACGCACAGCACCAGATCGTCCTCGTACTCGCGCAGGAAGGCGAGGACCGCCGGGTTCGACGACTGGAGTTCGGTGTAGGTGCCGAGGCCGAACGCCGGGTTCTGCTTGCGGATCTCGATCATGCGGCGGGTCCAGTGCAGCAGCGACGACGGCGACGCCATGGACGCCTCGACGTTCGTCACCTGGTAGCCGTGGACCGGGTCCATGATCGTCGGCAGATACAGCCGTCCCGGATCGCAGGACGAGAAGCCGGCGTTGCGGTCCGGGGTCCACTGCATGGGGGTGCGGACGGCGTCGCGGTCGCCGAGCCAGATGTTGTCGCCCATGCCGATCTCGTCGCCGTAGTACAGGATCGGCGAGCCGGGCAGCGACAGCAGCAGCGCGGTGAACAGTTCGATCTGGTTGCGGTCGTTGTCCAGCAGGGGCGCCAGCCTGCGCCGGATGCCGATGTTGGCGCGCATGCGGGGGTCTTTGGCGTACTCCGCCCACATGTAGTCGCGTTCTTCGTCGGTGACCATTTCGAGGGTCAGCTCGTCGTGGTTGCGCAGGAAGATGCCCCACTGGCAGCCGGACGGGATGGCCGGCGTCTTGGCGAGGATTTCCGAGACGGGGTAGCGGGATTCCCGCCGTACCGCCATGAAGATCCGGGGCATGACGGGGAAGTGGAACGCCATGTGGCATTCGTCGCCGCCGCTGCTGTAGTCGCCGAAGTAGTCGACGACGTCCTCCGGCCACTGGTTCGCCTCAGCCAGCAGCACCGTGTCCGGGTAGTGCGCGTCGATCTCCTTGCGCACCCGCTTCAGGAGCTCGTGCGTTGCCGGAAGGTTTTCGCAGTTCGTGCCCTCCTCGGCGTACAGATACGGCACGGCGTCGAGCCGGAAGCCGTCGATCCCCAGGTCCAGCCAGAACTTCAGCGCCGAGAGGATCTCCTCCACCACGGCCGGGTTCTCGTAGTTGAGGTCCGGCTGGTGGGAGAAGAAGCGGTGGAAGAAGTACTGCTTGCGGACCGGGTCGAAGGTCCAGTTGGAGGCTTCGGTGTCGACGAAGATGATGCGGGCGTCGGAGTACGCCTTGTCGTCGTCGGCCCAGACGTAGTAGTCGCCGTAGGGGCCGTCGGGGTCTTTTCTGGATTCCTGGAACCACGGGTGCTGGTCGCTGGTGTGGTTCATGACGAAGTCGATGATGACCCGCATGCCGCGCTGGTGGGCGGAGTCCACGAAGTCCACGAAGTCGGCGAGGTCGCCGAATTCGGGCAGCACGGCGGTGTAGTCGGAGACGTCGTAGCCGCCGTCGCGGAGGGGTGATTTGAAGAAGGGCGGCAGCCACAGGCAGTCGACGCCGAGCCATTGCAGGTAGTCGAGTTTGGCGGTCAGGCCCTTGAGGTCGCCGACGCCGTCGCCGTTGCTGTCCTGGAAGGAGCGGACCAGGACCTCGTAGAAGACGGCGCGTTTGAACCAGTCGGGGTCACGATCCTTGGCAGGGGTGTCCTCGAAGGTGTCCTGAACGGGCTCGTTGACGATCATTTTGTGGGTGACCCTCCGATCTGCGGGGTGGACGGTCGCAGGACGGTGAGGATGTGCGCGGGACGAGTGCCCGGTTCGAGACGCACGTAATTCGCCCTGCCCCAGTGATAGGTCTCGCCGGTGAGCTCGTCGCGCACCGGCACCGACTCGTGCCAGTCCAGGCCGAGTTGCGGCATGTCCAACGAGACCGTGGCCTCCTGGGTGTGGTGGGGGTCGAGGTTGACGACCACCAGAACCGTGTTCGAACCGCTTCGCTTCGAGTACGCGATCACCGCGTCCTGGTCCGCGTGGTGGAAGTGGAGGTCACGCAGCTGCCGCAGGGCCGGATTCGCCCGCCGGACGGCGTTGAGGCGGGTGATCAGGGGTGTGATGGTGCGGCCTTCGCGTTCGGCGGCGGCCCAGTCGCGGGGGCGTAGCTGGTACTTCTCGGAGTCGAGGTACTCCTCGCTGCCCTTGCGCAGTGCGGTGTTCTCGCACAGTTCGTAGCCGCTGTAGATGCCCCAGCTTGGGGAGAGCGTCGCGGCGAGGACGGCCCGCAGCTCGAAGGCGGGCCGACCGCCCTGCTGGAGGAACTCGTGCAGGATGTCGGGGGTGTTGGCGAAGAAGTTCGGCCGCATGTAGGCGGCCGCCTCCCCCGACAGCTCGGTCAGGTACTCGGTGAGTTCCTGCTTGGTGTTGCGCCAGGTGAAGTACGTGTACGACTGCTGGAAGCCGATCTGGGCCAGGGTGTGCATCATCGCCGGCCGGGTGAACGCCTCCGCCAGGAAGATCACGTCCGGGTCGGTGCGGCCCACGTCCGCGATCACCTTCTGCCAGAACACGACCGGCTTGGTGTGCGGGTTGTCGACCCGGAAGATCCGCACCCCGTGGTCCATCCAGTGCCGCAGCACCCGCAGCGTCTCGGCGATCAGACCGTCCATGTCCGCGTCGAACGCGATGGGGTAGATGTCCTGATACTTCTTCGGCGGGTTCTCCGCATAGGCGATCGTGCCGTCCGGGCGGTGGTGGAACCACTCCGGATGCTTGTCCACCCAGGGGTGATCCGGCGAGCACTGCAGGGCGAAGTCGAGCGCGACCTCCAGACCGAGTTCGCCGGCCCGGGCGACGAACCGGTCGAAGTCCTCGATCGTGCCGAGGCCGGGGTGGACGGCGTCGTGGCCGCCCTCGGGCGAACCGATCGCCCACGGCACGCCGACGTCGTCGACGCCTGCGGACAGGGTGTTGTTGGGGCCCTTGCGGAAGGTCGTGCCGATCGGGTGGATCGGTGGCAGGTAGACGACGTCGAAGCCCATCGCCGCGATCCCCGGCAACCGTCCGGCCGCGGACTCGAAAGTGCCGTGCGCACGCTCGGCGGTGCCTTCGGAACGCGGGAAGAACTCGTACCAGGACCCGTACAGGGCCCGCTCCCGCTCCACCAGCAGCGGCAGCGGATCCGACGCGGTCACCAGATCCCGCAACGGATAACGCCCCAACACGGCGTCGACCTCGGGCGTCAGCGAGGCCGCCAACCGCCATGCGGCCGGTCGGTTTTCGTCCCGCAGGGCCTCGACGGCCGCGAGGATCACGCGCCGTCCCTTGCTCTTGGGCACGGCCGCGGCGGCACGCTCGTACAGCCGCGCGCCCTCCTCCAGGACCAGGTCCGTGTCCATTCCGGCGGGGATCTTGATCTCGGCGTGGTGCCGCCAGGTACTGATGGGGTCGCCCCACGCCTCCACGTGGTAGGTCCAGCGGCCCGGCTCGCCGGCGGTGACGTCGGCGCCCCAGCGGTCGGTGCCCGGGGCGAGTTCACGCATCGGGGTCCAGGGGCCTGGGCGGCCGTCCGGGTCGGTCAGTACGGCATTGGCGGCCACGGAGTCGTGGCCCTCGCGGAACACGGTCGCCGAGATCTCGAAGGTCTCGCCGGTGACCGCCTTCGCGGGCCTGCGCCCTTGCTGGACGACCGGGCGGACGTCGAGAACCGGTATACGTCCGACACCGCCCGTCGCATCGGCCGTGGAGGGTCGCTCCGGAGCCGGCGGGCCGGGGTCGGCGGCGGTGGTGCGGGGGACTGGGGGCGCTTCGGTGCGAGGCGTCGGGGGTGTGGACGACTGGTGGTGCATGGCGGGCATGACCGCTCCTGTCCGCGTCAACGTTGGTGGGCGGATGGCTGTGGGGAGGTGGGTCCTGCGTGGTGACTTGTCGCTGTGCGGCTGGGCCGCGTGGGGTGCACGCCCGGGGGCGCACGGGTGGGGCGTACCGGAGGAGCCTTCCCACCCTATTCGTGTGGGCAATCCGGCACTTTGTTAACTACTCACGCGTATGTCTACGCACAAGACCGGCCCCGTTCGTGAGGAACGGGGCCGGTGTCCGCACTTCGCCGCGAAGTGGCCGCTACGAGCCCGGTACCTGCAAGAGTTTGTTCGGTGAGCCCATCCCGCGGCCGGAGACCTTGCCGGAAGCGGCCTGTGCCACCAGCGCCTTGGAGACCTGTGCCGGGGACGCCTTGGGGTGGTCCGCCAGATACAGCGCGGCCACGCCCGCGACGTGCGGTGATGCCATCGACGTACCGGAGTAGGTGGCCCGGCCGGTGTCGCTCGCGTACGACGCGGAGGTGATCGACACGCCCGGGGCGAACACGTCCAGAACCGACCCGGTGTTGGAGAAGCCCGCCCGCGCGTCCTTCTTGTCGGTGGCGCCGACGGTGATGGCCTCGCGCACCGCCGCGGGGGAGTACAGGCCGGCCGGCAGCCCGTCGTTGCCCGCCGCCACCGTGTAGGTGACTCCGGCCGCGACGGAGTTGCGTACGGCGGCGTCCAACTGCGCGTTGCGGTTGCCGCCGAGGCTGACGTTGGCGACCGCCGGCTTCCTCGCGTGCCTGGTCACCCAGTCGATGCCCGCGATGACCTGGGCGGTCGTGCCGCCGCCGGCGTCGTCCAGGACGCGTACGGCCACGACCTTCGCCTTCTTGGCGACTCCGTACTGCTGGCCCGCGATGGTGCCGGCGACATGGGTGCCATGGCCGTTGCCGTCACCGGCGCTCCTGTCGTTGCCGACGAAGTCCCAGCCGTAACTCGCCCGGCCGCCGAAGTCCTTGTGCGAGACGCGGATGCCGGTGTCGATGACATAGACCGTCACGCCGGCGCCCGCGGACTCGGGCCAGGTGTAGCTCTTGTCCAGCGGAAGATTGGCCTGATCGATGCGGTCGAGACCCCAGGACGGCGGGTTTTTCCGCGTGTGCTCCAGGGTCACCCGGGTGTCCTGGACGACGGAGGCGACCCGGGGGTCGGCCGCGAGCCGTTTGGCCTGTCTCTCGTCGGCCCGGACGGCGTAACCGTTGAGAACCGTGCCGTAGGTGTGGCTTATTTTCGCCCCGTACTTTTCGGCGAGGCTCTTTCCGGCCGTCGACGGAGCTCTCGTTGCCCCCTTGAGTGTCACCACGTAACTGCCGCTGACGGAGCCGGGGTCCCCGGCGCCGAGTATCTGCCCCTCCGGAGCGGCGTGCGCGGGCATGGTGGTGGCCGAAAGCGCGACGACGCAGGTCATCGCGGTCAGACCACCCGCCCGGCGCAGACGCCGCGTGCGCGTCCGTGCCATGGTGTGAGTTCCCCTCCTCGACTCGGCGCACGGCGGCCGGGAATCGCCGGGTGCACCAGGCGAGGCCGGTACGCCACTGTCACCCTCTCGTGAGCTGAGAAGTCGCCACAAGGACGCCTACGGGGGCGGAATCGGCCATATCGGCTATGGGGGATGTGTAAAGGTTGCGCTTGATTTCGGACGGAGATACTCGGTCCGCTTCGCTCGGGCGTCGCAAAAACGCCCTGTGGTTACGAAGCCCCGCATACCGATACCGTCGGTGGCGATGACGGGACCCACACCGCCGTGTGTCCCCTGCCACGTGCTGCCCGAGGTGAACCGTGAAGGCGATCCGTCGATTCACCGTCCGACCTGTCCTCCCCGAACCCCTCCGGCCCCTCAGCGACCTGGCGCGCAATCTGCGCTGGTCCTGGCATGCGGAGACCCGTGACCTCTTCCAGTCCGTGGACCCCGAACACTGGGCCGCCTCGGGCAACGACCCCGTACGGCTGCTGGGTAGCGTGCCGCCCGCGCGGCTCGCGGAACTGGCTGAGGACCGCCACTTCCTGCGCCGGCTGGCCGAGGTCGCCGGTGACCTCGACGACTACGTCACCGGTGGACGCTGGTACCAGGACCAGTCCGCCGAACTCCCTGCCGCCGTCGCCTACTTCTCGCCCGAATTCGGCATCACGGCCGCCCTGCCCCAGTACTCCGGCGGCCTCGGCATCCTCGCCGGGGACCACCTGAAGGCGGCCAGCGACCTGGGCGTGCCGCTCATCGGCGTCGGGCTGCTGTACCGGCACGGCTACTTCCGCCAGACCCTGTCCCGGGACGGCTGGCAGCAGGAGCACTATCCCGTCCTGGACCCCAACGAGCTGCCGCTTGCGCTCCTGAAGGAACCCGACGGCACCCCCGCCCAGGTCTCGCTCGCCCTGCCCGGCGGCCGGTCTCTGCACGCCCGTGTCTGGCTGGCCCAGGTCGGCCGGGTGCCGCTGCTGATGCTCGACTCCGACGTCGAGGAGAACGACCTCGGCGGACGCGGGGTGACCGACCGGCTCTACGGCGGCGGCAGCGAGCACCGGCTCCTCCAGGAGATGCTGCTGGGCATAGGAGGGGTGCGGGCGGTGCGGGCGTACTGCCGGCTGACCGGCCACCCCGAGCCCGAGGTCTTCCACACCAACGAGGGACACGCCGGCTTCCTCGGTCTGGAGCGCATCGCGGAACTGGCCGCCGCGGGGCTGGACTTCGATCCCGCGCTGGAGGCCGTCCGCGCGGGCACGGTCTTCACCACCCACACGCCCGTCCCGGCCGGCATCGACCGCTTCGACCGCGAGCTGGTCGCCCACCACTTCGGCCCCGACGCCGAGCTCCCCGGCATCGACGTCGAGCGCATCCTCCAGCTCGGCATGGAGACGTACCCCGGCGGCGAGCCGAACCTGTTCAACATGGCCGTGATGGGCCTGCGCCTGGGCCAGCGGGCGAACGGCGTCTCGCTGCTGCACGGCAACGTCAGCCGCGAGATGTTCTCGGGCCTGTGGCCGGGGTTCGACCCGGACGAGGTGCCGATCACCTCGGTCACCAACGGCGTCCACGCCCCGACCTGGGTGGCCCCCGAGGTCTTCCGCCTCGGCGCCCGCCAGATCGGCGGCCGGCGCACCGAGGACGCGATGACGGTGGGCGGCTCGGAACGCTGGGACGCGGTCGGGGAGATCCCGGACCGGGACATCCATGAGCTGCGTCGGGTGCTGCGCGAGCAGCTGGTCACCGAAGTGCGGGAGCGGCTGCGCGCGTCCTGGCGCCAACGGGGCGCGGGGACGGCCGAACTGGGCTGGATCGACGGCGTCCTGGACCCCGACGTCCTCACGATCGGATTCGCGCGCCGGGTCCCGTCGTACAAGCGCCTCACCCTCATGCTCCGCGACCGCGACCGGCTGATGGACCTGCTTCTGCACCCCGAGCGGCCGATCCAGATCGTGGTGGCCGGCAAGGCGCACCCCGCGGACGACGGCGGGAAGCGGCTGGTGCAGGAACTCGTGCGGTTCACCGACGACCCACGGGTGCGCCACCGCATCGTCTTCCTGCCGGACTACGGCATGGCGATGGCCCAGAAGCTCTACCCCGGCTGCGACATCTGGCTGAACAACCCGCTGCGCCCGCTGGAGGCGTGCGGCACCTCCGGGATGAAGGCGGCCCTGAACGGCTGTCTCAACCTGTCCGTCCTGGACGGCTGGTGGGACGAGTGGTTCCAGCCCGACTTCGGCTGGGCGATCCCCACGGCGGACGGCACCGGCACGGACCCGGACCGCCGCGACGACATAGAGGCCGCGGCGCTGTACGACCTGCTGGAACAACGCGTCACGCCCCGCTTCTACGAGCGCGGGGAGAGCGGCCTGCCCGACCGCTGGATCGAGATGGTCCGCCAGACCCTCACCCTGCTCGGGCCGAAGGTCCTGGCGGGCAGGATGGTCCGCGAGTACGTGGAGCGTCTCTACACGCCCGCCGCGCACGCCCACCGGGCGATGACGGCGGACGCGGCGCGTGAACTCGCCGTCTGGAAGGCGCGGGTGCGCTCCGCCTGGCACGACGTGAGCGTCGACCATGTGGAGACGTCCGTGTCGACGGTGACCGCCACGGCCGAACTCGGCACGACCCTCACCCTCCGCGTCCGCGTCGGCCTCGGCGACCTCGCCCCGGACGACGTGGAGGTCCAGGTGGTATCGGGCCGGGTCGACCCGGAGGACCACATCGCGGACGCGTCCACGGTGCCGCTGAAGCCGGTGGTCGGCCCCGACAGCGACGGCCGCTGGACCTACGAGGGCCCCCTGTCCCTGGCCCGCACGGGCCCCTACGGCTACACCGTCCGCATCCTCCCGTCCCACCGCCTGCTGGCGTCGAGCGCGGAACTGGGCCTGGTCGCGGTGCCCGCCGAGGACCTGGGGGAGGGGGCGGGGGTTCTGATGCGGTGACGCGGCGGCAGCGCGGGCGCGGGGCTCGCGGGGACCCGGTGTGACTCAGTACTCCTTGTTCTCGCGCTCGCACAGCTGCCGCAGCACATTGCCGCACCGCCGCGCGTACGCGTGCTGCAACCCCCGGGTGGCCGGGCCGCCCGCGCGGGCGTACCACTTGGCCGCGCGGCTGAAGGCGTGGACAGTCAGCCAGACCGTGCCGTCGCCGGTGCGGTCCACGACGAAGGACTCCTCGCCGCACTCCGGGTGGCCGGCGAGGGTGCCGTAGGCCCAGCCGGTGCGGCGGTGTTCCTCGACCGTCCAGACGACGCGGCAGGGGGCCTTGATGACGCCGGCGAGGGTGACCGTGACGTCGACGTCGGGGGCCGCGCGGTCGGCCGCCGTTTCCATTCCGACGCCCATCGTGCGGTGCATCTCCCAGGTCATGACAGCCTCGGCGGCCCTGCGGAAGACGTCTTCGCCCTCGCCGATGCGGGTGCGCACGTTCATGGGGTGGAAGCCGGGCGGGCAGAAGCCACTCTCCCGGGTCGCGCCGACGTCGTCGTACGTGAAGGACATGGGTCCCAAGAGTAGGGCGGCACCCGGGGATGCCTTCGTCCCGGGTGCCGCCCCTGCGCGCAACTATGTGTGCGTCAGCTCACGTTGATGGCCGACCAGGCGGCCGCCACCGTCTTGTACTCCGTGCTGGTGGAGCCGTACAGGGCGGACGCCGCGCTCAGCGTCGCCGTGCGGGCCGCCTTGTAGTTGGTGGTCGAGGTCATGTACTCGGTCAGCGCCTTGTACCAGATCGCGGCGGCCTTGGCGCGGCCGATCCCGGTGACCGTCGAGCCGTTGGACGTCGGGGAGTTGTAGCTCACCCCGTTGATCGTCTTGGCGCCGCTGCCCTCCGACAGGAGGTAGAAGAAGTGGTTCGCGGGGCCCGAGGAGTAGTGCACGTCCAGGCCGCCCAGCGACGAGGACCAGCTGTCCTTGGACGCGCCGTCCTTGCTCGGCTTGTCCATGTAGCGCAGCGGGGTGCCGTCGCCGTTGATGTCGATCTCCTCGCCGATGAGGTAGTCACCGACGTCGGAGGAGTTGTTGGCGTAGAACTCGACCGCCGTGCCGAAGATGTCGGAGGTGGCCTCGTTCAGGCCGCCCGACTCGCCGGTGTAGTTCAGGCCCGCGGTGTTGGAGGTGACGCCGTGGGTCATCTCGTGGCCGGCCACGTCCAGCGAGGTCAGCGGGTTGGTGTTGCCCGTGCCGTCGCCGTACGTCATGCAGAAGCAGCTGTCGTCCCAGAACGCGTTGACGTACGCGTTGCCGTAGTGGACGCGGGAGTAGGCGGCCTTGCCGTCGTTCTTGATGCCGCTGCGGCCGAAGGTGTTCTTGTAGAAGTCCCAGGTCTCCTGAGCGCCGTAGGCCGCGTCGACGGCGGCGGTCTGGTCGGTGGAGGAGCTGGAGGCGGTGCCGGTGCCCCAGGTGTCGTCCGCGTCCGTGAACAGCGTGCCGGCCGAGGAACTGGTGCTGCGGGCCTTGTTGTACGTCTTGTGGCCGCCGCGCGTGGTGTCGTAGAGCTGGTACGTCGAGCCCGACTTGGTCGTGCCGAGCGTGACCGTGCCCGAGTACAGGCTCTTGCCGCTGCCGGTCTCGATGCCCTGGTACTCGAAGAGCTTCTTGCCGGTGGCGGCGTCGGTGACGACGTGCAGCTCGTTCGGGGTGCCGTCGTCCTGGAGGCCGCCGACGACGGTCTCGTAGGCCAGGGTCGGCTTGCCGTTCGCGGCCCAGATCACCTTGCGGGGGGCCTTGTCCGCCTCGGTCTTCTTCGAGCCGGCCGACTTGGCGAGCGAGACCGCCTGGCCCTCGGCCTTGGCCGCGGTGATGGCCGGCTTCAGCGAGGCGACCTCGATGGTGGCCTTCGTCGCCTTGGTCACGCCCTTTCTCGCGCCGGACGCCGACTCGTGGACGACCAGGTCGCCGCCGAGGACCGGCAGGCCCGCGTAGGTGCGCTCGTAGCGGGTGTGGACGCTGCCGTCGGCGTCCTTGACGACGTCCTTGACGACCAGCTTCTCCTGGGCGCCGAGGCCTATCTCGTCGGCGGTGTCGGCCGCCTTGGCCTGCTGGTCCTTGATGAGGGTGGTGCGGGCCGCGGGGGCGAGCGCGACCGGTACGGCGAGCGGGGCGGCCTGCGTGCCGGGGGCCGCTGCGGCCGAACCACCGGTGGTCAGCGCGGTGGTGAGGAGTGCCCCGGCGGCCACGGTGGTGGCGATGGCCAGGGTGGTGCGCTTGCGACGCGCGTAGAGGGGGGTCACACGAGCTCCTTTTGTGGGGGAGGTGCATTGGTGCTGGTGCGGCGGGTGAGGGAAGCGTGCCACCTGGGTCGCGTACATGTCAGGAGTGCTCGGTGATGTTGGCCAAGATTTGACTGAAGAGTGAACGTTTCAGAAATATGAACGGGCGCCGTCCCGGCGGGAGTTGAACCCACCGAGACGGCGCCCTGTCGGAGACCGACCGCGAACCGGCTTACGGGAAGGTGAGCTTCCAGCTGTTGATGTAGCCGGTGTCGATGGCCGCGTTGTCCTGGACCCGCAGCGTCCAGACGCCGTTGGCGACCTCGGAGGACGCGTTCACCGTGTACGTGGTGTTGAGGTTGTCCGAACTGCCGCCGGTGCCGTACCCCTTCAGCGTGTACACCGTGCCGTCGGGGGCGAGCAGATCCACCTTGAGGTCACCGATGTAGGTGTGGACGATGTCCACGGCGACCTGGAGGTTGGAGGGCGCGTTGCCGGTCCGGCCGGAGACCGTGATCGGCGACGTCACGGCCGCGCCGTTGTCCGGGATCGACACGTCGGTGCCGCTCTCGAACGACGTACCGCCGCCGCCTCCGGGGCGGGTGCCCACGGCGACGCCGGCCCAGGCGTCCTGCACGGCCTTGTACTCGGCGCTCGTGGTGCCGTACAGCTCACCGGCGGCCGCGAGGGTGCCGGTGCGGGCGGCCGCGTAGTTGGTGTTCGAGGTGAACTTGGTGGTCAGCGAGCGGAACCAGATCTTCTCCGCCTTGTCGCGGCCGATGCCGGTGACCGGGAGGCCGTCCGAGGTGGGCGAGTTGTAGGTGACACCGTTGATGGTCTTGGTGCCGCTGCCCTCGCTCAGCAGGTAGAAGAAGTGGTTCGCCGGGCCCGACGAGTAGTGCACGTCGATCGAGCCGATGCCCGAGTACCAGGCGTCCTTGGACGCGCCGTCCTTGCTCGGCTTGTCCATGTAGCGCAGCGGCGTGCCGTCGCCGTTGATGTTGATCTCCTCGCCGATGAGGTAGTCACCGACGTCGGAGGAGTTGTTGGCGTAGAACTCGACGGTCGAGCCGAAGATGTCGGACGTCGCCTCGTTCAGACCGCCGGACTCGCCGCTGTAGACGAGGCCCGCGGTGTTGGAGGTGACGCCGTGGGTCATCTCGTGGCCGGCCACGTCGATCGACGTCAGCGGGTTGGTGTTGCCCGAGCCGTCGCCGTAGGTCATGCAGAAGCAGCTGTCGGACCAGAACGCGTTCACGTAGTTGTTGCCGTAGTGGACGCGGGAGTAGGCGCCGACGCCGTCGCCCCGGATGCCGCTGCGGCCGTGCACGTTCTTGTAGTAGTCCCACGTCAGCGCGGCACCGTAGTGCGCGTCCGCGCCCGCGGTCTCCAGGTTGGACGCGGCGCCGTTGCCCCACACGTCGTCGGGACCCGAGAAGAGGGTGCCGGTGCCGGAGGTGCCGCGGTTGAGGTTGTACGTCTTGTGGTTGCCGCGCGCGCCGTCGGTCAGGTTGTACGTCGACCCGGACTGCGTGGTGCCGAGCGTCACCGTGCCGCTGTACATCGTGTTGCCGGTACCGGTCTCGATGGCCTGGTACTCGTACAGCTTCGCGCCGGTGGCGGCGTCGGTGACGACGTGCAGCTCGTTCGGGGTGCCGTCCTCCTGGAGGCCGCCGACGACGGTCTCGTAGGCGAGGGTCGGCTTGCCGTTCGCGGCCCAGATCACCTTGCGCGGCGCCTTGTTGACGTCCGGGCTCTTGGCGTCCTCGGCCTTCGCCGCGGCCAGCGCCTGCTTCTCGGCCTTGGCGGCCGGGACGGCGGCGGTCGTGGTCGCCGGCTTGATCGCGGCGCGGGTCGCCTTCACGACGTCCTTGGTCGCGCCGGACTTCGTGGTCTCGACGACGAGGTCGCCGCCGAGGACGGGCAGACCGTCGTAGGTCCGCTCGTAGCGGGTGTGGACCGTGCCGTTGCCGTCCTTGACGACATCACGGACGACCAGCTTCTCCTTGGCGCCCAGGCCCAGTTCCCGGGCGGTGTCCGCCTTGGTGGCGTTGGCGTCGCGTATCAGCTCGGCGCGCTGGGCGGGGGACAGCTTGACGGCCTCGGCGCCCGGTATGACCTTGCCCGCGGCCGACGGTGCCTTCTCCGGGGCTGCGGTGGCGGCGCCCGCCTGGACGGCGGCGGCGATCAGGGCGGAGACGCCGACGAGAGCGACGGCGGCGGCCCGGCGGTGGGGGGTGTGGGGGGTGCGTCTGTGGGAGGAACTGTCTCTCAACACTGACTCCTTCTGCGCGGCCGCGGATCACACGGCCAGGGGAGACCGGCCGGCGGGTGGGCCGTCCGGGCAGATCGGGGTGGTACGCAGAACGACGTGCGCGTGCGGGAGCTCGGCCGCGGACACCGCCGTGTGACGGTGCTGTGGGGTTGCTGTGTCGCGGCCGTGGGAAGAGTGGCAGGTGGTTGCGGTTTCTGTCAGGACCGCGTCAGAAAGTTGGCCGGAAATCGTTCGTTGTCCGGGAGTTCACGTTCGATAAACGGACCAGTCGCCTCAGACGTCGATGCGCCCGAGGTCGCGCAACCACGCCGCGGCGTTGCCGTCCGACGGTGCCCGCCAGTCGCCGCGCGGCGAGAGCGAACCCCCCGCCGAGACCTTCGGACCGTTCGGCATCGCGGAACGCTTGAACTGTGCGAACGCGAAGAAGCGACGGCAGAAGACCTCCAGCCAGCGCCGGATCTCGGCCAGGTCGTACGCCACCCGCTTCGCCTCGGGGAACCCCGGCGGCCAGGCGCCCGCGTCCGCCTCGTGCCAGGCGTGCCACGCAAGGAACGCGATCTTCGACGGCCGGAAGCCGTACCGCAGGACGTGGAAGAGCGTGAAGTCGTGCAGCGCGTACGGCCCGATCTTCGACTCGGTGGACTGCATCTCCTCGCCCGGCACCAGTTCGGGGCTGATCTCGGTGTCCAGGATCGCGGCCAGCGTCTTGCCGGTCTCCTCGTCGAACTGCTCGCTGCCGATGACCCAGCGGATCAGATGCTGGATCAGCGTCTTCGGCACACCGGAGTTGACGTTGTAGTGGCTCATCTGGTCGCCCACGCCGTACGTGGACCAGCCCAGCGCCAGCTCGGACAGGTCACCGGTGCCCAGCACGATGCCGCCGCGCTGGTTCGCGAGCCGGAACAGGTAGTCGGTGCGCAGGCCCGCCTGCACGTTCTCGAAGGTGACGTCGTACACCGGCTCACCGGCCGCGAACGGGTGGCCCATCTCCTTCAGCATCAGCCGCGCGGTCGGCGTGATGTCCAGCTCGGCCGCGGTCACGCCGAGCGAGTTCATCAGCTTGTGGGCGTTGTCCTTGGTGTGGTCGCTGGTGGCGAAGCCGGGCAGCGTGAACGCCAGGATGTCACCGCGCGGGCGCCCGGCGCGGTCCATCGCCCGGGCGGCGACGATCAGCGCGTGCGTGGAGTCCAGGCCGCCCGACACGCCGATGACGACCTTCGGGCCGCCGATCGCCGAAAGACGCTGCTGAAGGCCCGCGACCTGGATGTTGTACGCCTCGTAGCAGTCCAGCGCGAGCCGGTCGGCGTCGGCCGGCACGAACGGGAAGCGCTCCACCCGGCGCTTCAGCCCCAGATCCGCCGTCGGCGCGTCGAGTCGGAACGGCACCCGCCGGAAGTCGTCCGTGCGCTCGGCGTGCGCGCGGCGGTTGTCGTCGAACGTGCCCATCCGCTGCCGCTCCTGCCGCAGCAGGTCGAGGTCGACGTCGGCGACCGCGTACTGGTCGCCGAGCGCGAAGCGGTCCGTCTCGGCCAGCAGCAGACCGTTCTCGTAGATCATGGTCTGGCCGTCCCACGACAGGTCCGTCGTCGACTCCCCCAGACCCGCCGCCGAGTACACGTACGCCGCCAGGCAGCGCGAGGACGCCGACCGGCACAGCAGCCGGCGGTCCTCGGCCCGGCCCACCGTGATCGGGCTGCCCGAGAGGTTGGCGAGCACGGTCGCGCCCGCCAGCGCCGCCTCCGCGCTCGGCGGCACCGGCACCCACATGTCCTCGCAGATCTCCGCGTGCAGGACCAGCCCCGGGACGTCCTCCGCCTCGAAGAGCAGATCCACTCCGAACGGCACCTCCGCGCCGCCGACCCGGATCGTCCCGCCGCGCTCGTCGTCGCCGGACGCGATCTGCCGCTGCTCGTAGAACTCGCGGTAGTTCGGCGGATACGACTTCGGCGCGACGCCGAGGATCCGGCCGCGGTGCACGATCACCGCGCAGTTGTAGATCCGGTGGCGGTGGCGCAGCGGCGCGCCGACGACCAGCACCGGCAGCAGGTCCGCCGACCCGGCCACCACGTTGCGCAGCGCCTGCTCCACCTCGTCGAGCACCGGGTCCTGCAGCAGCAGGTCCTCGATCGAGTAGCCGGTCAGGCCCAGCTCGGGGAAGACGGCGACCGCGACGCCGTCGCGCGCGCACGCCTGCGCCTGCCGCAGCACCGCCTCCGCGTTGGCGAGCGGATCGGCGATGACGGTGTGGCCCGTACACGCGGCGACCCGCGCGAAGCCGTGCTGGTAGATCGACCAGAAGTTCAATGCACTGCGGCTTTCTACTGTGGCTTTCTTCAGCGTGCCAGGGATCTCCTACGGCAACGAGCATAGATCGCCTGTTCAGGCGGGCCGCTCCCCGTGCCAGGACCGCCACAGCGCCGCGTACGCCCCGTCCGCCGCGACCAGCTCGTCATGGGTGCCCAGCTCGGTCAGGCGGCCGTTCTCCATCACGGCCACCCGGTCCGCGTCGCTCGCGGTGTGCAGCCGGTGCGCGATGGCGATGACGGTACGGCCCTCCAGTACGGCCGCCAGGGCGCGCTCGGTGTGCCGGGCCGTCGTCGGGTCGAGCAGGGCCGTCGCCTCGTCCAGGATCAGGGTGTGCGGGTCGGCCAGCACCACCCGGGCCAGCGCGAGCTGCTGGGCCTGCGAGCCGTCCGTGGCGCGGCCCCCGTCGCCCAGCGCCGTGTCCAGGCCGTCGGGCAGCCGCCGCACCCAGGAGTCCGCGCCGACCGCGGTCAGGGCGGCCCACAGGTCCTCGTCCGTGGCGGACGGCTCGGCGATGCGCAAATTGTCGCGGACCGTGCCGAGGAAGACATGGTGCTCCTGGGTGACCAGCACGACCTGCCGGCGCAGCTGCTCCGGGCCCAGCGCGACGACCGGCACACCGCCGACCGTCACCGAGCCCGCGGTCGGCGCGTCCACGCCCGCGAGCAGCCGGCTCAGGGTCGTCTTCCCGGCGCCGGACGGGCCGACCACCGCGAGGCGTTCCCCCGGCCGGACGGTCAGGTCGACATCGCTGAGGACCTCGCCGCCCCGGTCGTAGGCGTAACGCACGCCGGTCACGTCGATCCGGTCGTCCGCAGGCGCCGGCGCGTCGGTCTCCGTCGCCCGCGGGGCCCGCGCGAGCCCCTCGACGCGGGCGAACGAGGCGCCGCTGCTCTGGAGTTGCTCGATCCGCATCAGGATCTCGTCCAGCGGACCGGCCATCTGCTGCTGGTACAGCGCCGCCGCGACCACCGTGCCCAGGCTGATCGTGCCCTGCGCGTGCAGCGCCCCGCCGACGAGCAGGACCGTCGCCACCGGGACGAGATAGGCGATCTCCACCGACGGGAAGAACACCGAGCGCAGGAAGAGGGTGTACAGCCGGGTCCGGCGCGCCGTCTCCAGCGCGTCCCGGCTCGCCGCCACCCGCCGCCGCTCCAGCCGCAGCGCCTCCACCGTGCGGGCGCCGCCCGCGGTCGCCGCCAGGATCTCCGCGACGTCCGAGGTGGCCGCGCCCTCGGCGAGGTACCCGGTGCGGGCGCGGCGCAGATACCAGCGCAGCACCGGCCACAGACCGGCCAGCCCGAGCAGACCGCAGGCGCCCAGCAGGGGGTCCAGCACGAAGACCGCGCCCAGCAGGAACAGAACCTGCACGAAGTTGATGAGCAGCTCGGGCCCGGCGTCGCGCAGGGTGGTGCCGACGGCCGCCACGTCGGCGGTGCCGCGCGCCGTCAGGTCCCCGGTGCCGGCCCGCTCCACGACCGACGCGGGCAGCGCGAGCGTGCGGTCCACGAACTCCTCGCGGACGCGGGCCAGGGTGCGTTCGCCGAATCGGTGGCCGATGTAGCGGGCCCAGCGGGCCAGCAGCAACTGGGCCGTCGCCGCGATCAGGATCGCCAGGGCCAGCTTGTCGACCGTCGTCACGCCGTGGCCGGCGCGGACCTCGTCGATGATGCGGCCGACCAGCCAGGGGGCGGCGAGGCCGGCGATCGCCGCGGCGGCGTTCAGTGCGAGTACGGCGGTGAAGGCCCGGGCGTCGGCTCGGACGAGGCGGGCGGTGGCTCGGCGGACTGCCTTGGGTTCTGCGACGGGGAGGGTTGTGCGGGGGAGAGCTCGGGGCTTCGTGCCGTTCGCCGGGCGCTGGTGCGTCGTGGCTTGTCGCGCAGTTCCCCGCGCCCCTGAGGGGCGTTGCCGTGCAGTCACCTCATGACCTCCTCGGCGTTCTCGTCCCGGGCCACCAGGGCTCGGTAGCCGGGCTCGCCGTCCAGCAGTTCCGTGTGCGTGCCTGTGGCCGCCACCTTGCCGTCGACCAGGTAGTGCACGGTGTCCGCTCGGTCCAGGACGAGGGGGGACGTGGTCGTGACGACGGTCGTGCGGCCGGTGCGCTCGGCGTGCAGGCGCTCGGCGACCCGTGCCTCCGTGTGGGCGTCCAGGGCCGACGTCGGCTCGATCGCCAGGAGGACCTCCGGGTCGGCCAGCAACGCGCGGACCAGGCGGACGCGCTGGCGCTGGCCGCCGGAGAGGTTGCGGCCCTGGGCGTCGATCGGGGTGTCCAGGCCGTCCGGCAGGCCTCGCACGATGTCGTCGGCGACCGCGGCGCGCACCGCCCGCGCGACGGCCGCGTCGTCCGGATCCCCCGCGCCGCCGACCAGCTCGCACAGCGGACCGGCGAACAGGTCCGACTCGTGGTCGGCCACCAGGACCCGTTCGCGCACCTGCGGCAGGGCGATCTCGTCGAGCGCCACCCCGCCCCAGGTCGCCGCCGACGGCACATACCGGCCGAGGCGGTCGACGACGGCCACGGTGTCGGCGGGCAGCGCCCCGGCCAGCGCGGTCAGGCGGCCCGGCAGCACCCGCACGCCGGACTCGGGGTCGTGCAGCACCGCCGGTTCGGCCGGCGCGTCCCGCGTGCCGGTGTCCGCCATCGGCTCCAGCCGCAGGAACCGTACGACCCGCCGCGCCGCCACCACGCCACGGCTGACCTGATAGCCGCACTCGATGAAGAACGCCACCGGCCCCACCAGCACCGCGACATAGCCGTACACCGACACCAACTCGCCCACGGTGATGTCCCCCTGGGCGGCCAGCCGCGCCGCCAGCCAGGTCACCACGGCCAGGAACAGGGTCGGCAGCCCCACCCCGAGCGCCTGCACCCAACTGGTCACCGCCCCGACCCGGTAGCCCTGCGCCCGCAGCCGCTGCGAGTCGTGGTGGAAGGCGTCGGCGACCAGGCCCTTGCCGCCGAGGCCGTTGAGGACGCGCAGGCCGCCCGCGAGGTCGGCGATCCGCGCGGTCAGCACGCCCTGCCGCTCCCTGTACTGCGTCTCCGTCGCCTGCAGCCGCCCCAGCAGCGGCCCGATGAGCACGCCGACCAGCGGCATACCGAGCAGCACCACCACGGCGATCGGCACCGACACCGACACCAGCAGTCCGGCGATCACCAGATAGGCGACGATCGCCCCGACCCCGGGGCCGACGACCGTCAGGGACTGGCTGATGGTCTGAACGTCGCCCACGCCGATCGTGACGACCTCCCCGGCCCCGATCCGGCGCGGCAGTGTGGCGCCCAGTCGTACCGCCTGCCCCATCAGCACCTTGACCGTGCGGAAGTTGGCGTCCATCCGCACCCGCGTCATCGTGCGGTGCCGCATGATGCTCAGCCAGGCGTTGAACATGCCCACCGCGAACAGCGCGCCCGTCCACCCCGCCAACGCGCCCTGGTCACCGGTCGTCAGCCCGTCGTCGACGGCACGGGACATCAGGTACGGCGTCGCCGCCAGCAGCACCATCCACACACTGGAGATCAGCGCCCCCACGACCGACCGCGTCTTCTGGCGCATGACCAGCCACCACAGATACCGCCATCCGCCGCGACGGTCGGGCTCGCCCGGCTCCTCGTACGCGTCGATCATCGTCCCCGTGCCCCGTTCGTCGTCCCGCTTGCCGCTGTGTTACGCCAGGCTGTCCCGCCACGCCCGGTGCAGATCCGCGAACCTGCCCGTCCCGGCGACGAGTTCGTCCGGTGAGCCGTCCTCGACGATCCGCCCGTGCTCCATGACCAGCACCCGGTCGGCGATCTCGACCGTGGACAGGCGATGGGCGATGACGACGGCCGTACGTCCGTGCAGGACCGTCGTCATCGCGCGCTGCACCGCCCGTTCGCCGGGGATGTCGAGGGAGCTGGTCGCCTCGTCGAGGATCAGCACGGCCGGATCCGCGAGCAGCGCCCGCGCGAACGCCACGAGCTGCCGCTGACCGGCGGAGATACGGCCGCCGCGCTTGCGTACGTCGGTGTCGTAGCCGTCCGGCAGGGAGCTGATGAAGTCGTGCGCGCCGATGGCCTTCGCGGCCTGCTCGATCTCCTCGCGGGTGGCGTCCGGGCGGCCGATGGCGATGTTCTCGGCGACCGTGCCGGAGAACAGGAACGCCTCCTGCGTCACCATCACCACCCCGCGCCGCAGTTCGGCCACGGGCAGCTCGCGCAGGTCGACGCCGTCCAGCAGGACTCGGCCGGCGGAGGGGTCGTAGAACCGGGCGAGCAGCTTGGCCAGCGTCGACTTGCCGGCGCCGGTGGAGCCGACGACCGCGACGGTCTGCCCGGCCGGCAGCGTGAGGTCGAAGCGGGGCAGCACCTCGCCGCCGGTGCGGTAGCCGAACCGGACGTCGTCGAAGACGACCTCGCGGCCGGGGTGCTCGGAGCGCAGCGCGGGGAGCTGCCGGGGGGTCTGCGGCTCGGGGACCGACGGCGTCTGCGCGAGCAGGCCGGCGATCTTCTCCAGGGACGCGGCCGCCGACTGGTAGGAGTTCAGGAACATGCCGAGCCGGTCGATCGGGTCGTACAGCCGCCGCAGATAGAGCACGGCAGCGGCCAGCACACCGAGGGCGAGCGTGCCGCCCGCGACGCGGTAGGCGCCCCACAGCACGATCCCCGCGACTGCCGTGTTGGCGACGAGCCGGGAGCCGACGACATAGCGGGCCATCTCCAGCAGGGCGTCGCCGTTCGTGCGCTCGTGCCGGGTGTTGAGGACGTGGAAGTCGGCGTCGTTGGCGGCCTCGCGCCGGAAGGCGCGCACCGGGCGGATGCCGTTCATCGTCTCGACGAACTTGACGATCACGGACGCGATGGCGGTGGACCGCAGCGTGTACACGCGGGCCGCACGCCGCCGGTAGAGCCGTACCAGCAGGTACAGCGGCACGAAGGAGGCCACGGCGACCACGCCGAGGTCGACGTCCAGCCACAGCAGCATCGCCGAGATGTAGACGAAGGACAGGATGACGGTGACGAGTTCCTGGAGGCCCTCGTTCAGGAGCTCGCGCAGGGACTCCACGTCCGTGGTGGAGCGGGAGATGAGCCGCCCCGAGGTGTAGCGCTCGTGGAAGTCGACGCTCAGGGCCTGGGCGTGCCGGAAGATCCGGCCGCGCAGGTCGAGCAGCACGTCCTGGTTGACGCGGGCGGCCGCCAGGATGAACGCGTACTGGAGCACGCCGGAGACGACCGCGCACCCCAGATAGCCGACGCCGACCCCGACCAGCGGCCCGAGGTCGTCGCGCCGGAACGCCGGCACCGCCGAGTCGATGGCGTACGCCACCAGCAGCGGCCCCGCCTGCACCGCCGCCTGCTGGAGCAACAGCAGCAGCGTGGTGAGGGCGACGCGGGCCTTCATCGGGGCGAGCAGTGAGCGCAGGAGCGCGATCGTGGCGCCCGGGGGAGTGGGCAGGACGTCGTGGTCGAAGGGGTCGACGTTCTTCGGGGGTTCCTCGGCGGGCTGTTCCTTGCCCGGTGCGGTGGCGGTGGTCGCCGTCATCGGTCGGTCTCCTCGTGTCCGGCCATCAGGTGGGCGTACTCGGCGTTGCCGCGGAGCAGTTCTTGGTGGGTGCCCACGGCCGTGATGCGGCCGTCGGAGAGCAGGGCGACGCGGTCCGCCAGCAGCACGGTGGACGGGCGGTGGGCGACGATGAGGGCGGTGGTCTGCGCGAGCACGTCCCGCAGGGCCGCCTCGACGGCGGCCTCGGTGTGCACGTCCAGGGCGGACAGCGGGTCGTCGAGGACGAGGAACCGGGGCCGGCCGACGACCGCCCGCGCGAGCGCGAGGCGTTGCCGCTGGCCGCCGGAGAGGCTGAGGCCCTGCTCGCCGACCTGTGTCCCGGTCCCGTGCGGCAGATCGTGCGCGAACGCGGCCTGCGCGACGCCGAGCGCCCGCTCCAACTCGGGCTCGCCCGCGCCCGCTCCGGCCCCCATGAGAACGTTGTCGGCCACGCTGGCCGAGAAGAGGGTGGGTTCCTCGAAGGCGACGGCCACGAGTTCGCGCAACTCCTCGCGGGTCATCGCCGTGATGTCCTGCCCGTCGAGGGTGATCCGGCCGGACGTCAGCTCGTGGAGACGGGGAACCAGCGCCGTGAGGGTGGTCTTGCCGCTGCCCGTCGTGCCGACCAGGGCCATGGACTCGCCGGGGCGGATGTGCAGGTCGATGTCGTCGAGAGTGGGAGGGGAGTCTTCGGGGGCGTCGGGATAGCGGAAACGGACGTTGTGGAACCGGAGGCCGTCGTTGTCGGCTGCGGGTTCGTCGGGGCCGGTCGCGCCCCGCGGCGGAGCCGCATATTGACGCAGCCCCGCGCCCCTGAGGTGCGTTTGCGTTTCCGGCGATTCATCCATGACCTCGAAATACCGCTCCGTCGCCGTCGCCGCCTCCTGGCTCATCGCCAGCAGGAACCCGATGGAGTCCACCGGCCATCTGAGCGCGAGCGCGGTCGACAGGAACGCCACCAGGGTGCCCGCCGACAGCTCCCCGTCCGCCACCTGCACGGCACCCAGCACCAGCGCCGCCCCGATGGCCACCTCCGGCAGCGTCACGATGACGCCCCAGATCGTCGCCAGCAGCCGGGCCTTGCGCAACTCCGTGCCGCGCAGCGTCCCCGACAGCTCCCGGAACGCCCGTGCCTGACTGCGGTGCCGTCCGAAGCCCTTGATGATCCGGATCCCGAGCACGCTCTCCTCGACGACCGTCGTCAGATCGCCGACCTGGTCCTGAGCGCGCCGCGCCACCTTGGCGTACCGCTTCTCGAAGATCACGCAGGTGACCATCACGGGCACGGCCGGGATCAGGATCACCAGCCCCAGCGTCCAGTCCTGGAGCAGCATGATGATCACGCCGACGAGGATCGTGACGCTGTTGACCAGCAGGAACGTCAGCGGGAAGGCGAGGAACATCCGCACCAGCATCAGATCCGTCGTGCCGCGTGACAGCAACTGCCCCGACGCCCACCGGTCGTGGAACGCCACCGGCAGCCGCTGGAGCCGCCCGTACAGATCCGCCCGCATCGCCGCCTCGACGCCCGCCAGCGGCCGCGCGACCAGCCACCGCCGCAGCCCGAACAGCAACGCCTCCGCGAACCCGAGCAGCAGCAGACACAGCGCCCCCAGCCACACCCCGGCTGGATCCCGGTCGGCGACCGGACCGTCCACCATCCACTTCAGGACGAGCGGGATGACCAGCGACAGACACGAGGCGAGGACCGCCACGCCCGCGGCGGTGAACAGCCGCACGCGCACCGGCCGCACGTACGGCCACAGGCGCAGCAGCGTACGTACGGCGGATCGTCCGGACCTGTCCTCGGGGGTTGCACGTGTAGTCACCATCAGCAGCGAGCCTACGGATCCCCACTGACACTGCCCACCGAGTTTTGGCCGGTCCGCGATCGGCCGCTGGTCCTACGACCTGGGGAAAACCGACGGGTCGTACGGCCGCCATCAACCGATCGGAGGATGTCTGTTCGAGCGCGACGGCCGATGTGGCGGTGCCCGTCCCGCCGGGACCCTGATGCCATGTCCGTCATCGAAGTCACCGACCTGCGCAAGTCCTACGGCGGCCGCGCCGTCGTCGACGGTGTCTCCTTCTCCGTCGAGGAGGGCGAGATCTTCGGCATCCTCGGCCCCAACGGCGCCGGCAAGACCACCACCGTCGAGTGCGTCGAGGGCCTGCGCGTCCCCGACGCCGGGCGGGTGCGGGTCACCGGCCTCGATCCCGTCGCCGACCACGACCGCGTCTCCCACGTCCTGGGCGCCCAGCTCCAGGAGGGCCGCCTCCAGGAGAAACTGACCGTGCGCGAGGCGCTCCAGCTGTACGCGTCCTTCTACCCGGACCCCGCCGACTGGCGCCCCCTCGCCGAACGCCTGGGTCTGGCCGAGCGGCTCGGCACCCGGTTCGGCAAGCTCTCCGGCGGCCAGAAGCAGCGCCTGTTCATCGCGCTCGCCCTCGTCGGCAACCCCCGGATCGTCGTCCTGGACGAGCTGACGACCGGCCTCGACCCACGCGCCCGGCGCGACACCTGGCAGCTCATCGAGGACGTCCGCGCGAACGGCGTGACCGTCCTGCTCGTCACCCACTTCATGGAGGAGGCGCAGCGGCTCTGCGACCGGATCGCCGTGATCGACAAGGGCCGGGTGGCCGCCCTGGACACCCCGGCCGGACTGATCCGCCGCTCCGCCCGCGCCACCGTCATCACCTTCACGCCGTCCGAGCCGCTGGACGAGTCCGAGATCGGCGCGCTGCCCGCGCTCGCCTCCGTCGAGCACAAGGACGGCCGGATCACCCTGGCCGGCAGCGACGAGACGGTCAACGCCGTGATCACACTGCTCGCCCGCCGCCGCATCACCGCCCACCAACTGCGCGTCAGCGACGCCACGCTGGACGACGCCTTCCTGGATCTGACGGACACGACCGTGACGGACCCGAGCATGACGGAGAGCACGCCATGAACACCGCCGTACTGCGCACCGAGGCCCGGCTGCTCGCGCGTGAACCGGGCAGCCTCTTCTGGATCCTGGCCTTCCCGCCCCTGCTGCTGGCGATCCTGGGCGCCGTCCCCGCCTTCCGTGAGCACCAGGACGGCCTCGGCGGCCTGCGCATCGTCGACACGTACGTACCCGTGACCGTCCTGGTCGGCATGATCGTCGCCGGCGTGCAGTCGATGCCGGTGGGCCTGACCGGCTACCGGGAACAGGGCATCCTGCGCCGGATGTCCACCACCCCGGTCCGGCCCTCGGCGCTGCTGTCGGCCCAGATGCTGGTGCACGCCCTGGCGGCCCTGCTCTCCGCGCTGCTGGCCCTCACCGTCGGACGGCTCGTCTACGACGTACGACTGCCCGGGCAGCCGTACGGCTATCTGCTCGCGCTGGTCCTCGCGGTCCTCGTCGCGCTCGCCCTCGGCTCGGTGATCTCGGCGGTGTCCGGCACGGTGAAGATCGCCGGTGCCGTGGGGACGGCGGTGTTCTTCCCGATGCTGTTCTGCGCGGGGGTGTGGCTGCCGGTGCAGGCCATGCCCGATCTGATGGCCGACATCGTCGGGTTCACCCCGTTCGGCGCTGCCGCGCAGGCCCTGAACGCGGCCACGGCGGGCGACTGGCCCGGCTGGTCCCACCTCGCCGTGATGGCGGTGTGGACCGTCGCGCTGTCGACGGCGGCCGCGCGCTGGTTCCGCTGGGAGTAGGCGGCCGGCCGTGCAGACTGGTGGCATGACCGCGGCGGACACCGACATCGAGCGGCGCTGGGAACTCATCCGCAGCAAGGGGCCCTACGGGCTGCTCGCGGTCGGCACCCTGCTGTCGGTCGCCACCGCCGAACTCATGCCCGGCCAGGCGGAGCGGACCGCCGTCGCGGCGCTGGTCGCCGCCGGGTTCGTGCTCCAGCTGTGGTGGGGCAGGGCGAGCCGCACCCGCCCGGGCCCCTCCACCGCAGGCACGGTGTACTACACACTGCGCTGGGCGCTCGGCTTCGTGCTGACCTGGCTGAACCCGTTCTTCGCGTTCTACGCCGTCACCGGCTACTTCGACTCCGACGAGCTGCTCCCCGGCCGGCGGCTGCGCATGCTCGGCCCGTTCGCCTGCTCCATCGCCGTCTCCGGCTCGCAGGCCGGCGGGCTGCCGTTCCACCAGCCGGTGCAGTGGGCGGTGTTCGCCGGGCTCCTGGTGGTGAACAACGTCATCCTGACGGTCGTCGGCCATCTCACCAGCCAGCAGGAGGAACGCTCCCGCGCCCGCGCCGAGACCATCGCCGAGCTCGAACGCACCAACACCGCCCTGCACCAGGCCCTGGAGGAGAACGCGGCCCTGCACGCCCAACTCCTCGTGCAGGCCCGCGAGGCCGGCGTCGCCGACGAGCGCCGTCGGCTCGCCGCCGAGATCCACGACACCATCGCCCAGGGCCTGACCGGCATCATCGCCCAGCTCCAGGTCGTCGCGAACGCCCCCGACCTGCCCACCGCCCGCTCCCACCTCGACCGCGCCGCCGACCTGGCCCGGCACAGCCTCGGCGAGGCCCGCCGCTCGGTGCACAACCTCGCCCCCGTGGCCCTGGAGAACGACGGGCTGCCGCAGGCCCTGAAGGGCACGGTCGCCGAGTGGTCCGAACGGACCGGCGTCCGTGCCGACTTCACCGTCACCGGCACCGCGGAACACCTCCACGACGAGGTCTCCGCGACCCTGCTGAGGATCGCCCAGGAAGCCCTGTCCAACTCCGCCCGGCACGCCCGCGCCACCCGCGTCGGCGTCACCCTGTCCTTCCTCGGCGACGAGGTCATCCTCGACATCCGCGACGACGGCGAGGGCTTCGACCCGCTCGCCCTCCGCGAGCGCAGCAGCACCGGTGGCTTCGGCCTGCCCGGCATGCACGCCCGCGCCGAGCGCATGGCCGGCTGCCTCACCGTGGAGACCGAGCCGGGGCGCGGCACCGCCCTGTCCGCTCGCGTACCGTTGGTGCGCCATGAGTAGCGACGAGTCGTCCATCTCCCTGTTGATCGTCGACGACCATCCCGTCGTACGGGACGGTCTGCGCGGCATGTTCGAGTCCGCGCCCGGCTTCGTCGTGCTCGGCGAGGCGGCGAGCGGCGAGGAGGCCCTGGAGCGGGCCGCCGCACTCGACCCCGACGTGGTCCTGATGGACCTGCGCATGCCGGGCGGCGGCGGGGTCGCGGCCATCGCCCACCTCACCCGCACCGGCGCCCGCGCCAAGGTCCTCGTGCTGACGACGTACGACACCGACTCCGACACGCTGCCCGCCATCGAGGCGGGCGCGACTGGTTACCTGCTGAAGGACGCCCCGCGCGACGAGCTGTTCACCGCGGTCCGCGCCGCCGCAGAGGGCCGCACGGTCCTGTCCCCGGCCGTCGCCTCCCGCCTCGTCTCGGCCGTACGCACTCCGAGGGCCCCCGGCAACGAGTCGCTCTCCGCCCGCGAGCGCGAGGTCCTCGCCCTGGTCGCCAAGGGCACCCCGAACCGCGAGATCGCCCGCGAGCTCTTCATCAGCGAGGCGACCGTGAAGACGCACCTCACCCACCTGTACGCCAAGCTCGGCGTCAACGACCGCGCGGCGGCGGTCGCGACGGCGTACGAGCGGGGGATCCTCGGCTAGGACGGGTACGGCAGCAGGGTGTTCGCGGTCCTCTCCCAGGATGCCTTCAGCTCGGCGAGCAACGCCGGCTCGTCCGGGGCCCGATCGGCCTGCTCGCGCTTGTCGTGGGCCAGGTCGTAGAGGTGGTCCTTGCCGTCGGCGTCCCGGTAGTACTTCCAGTCGCCGCGCCTGAGCGCCCGGCCCGCCCGCACCCGCCAGAACAGGTCCCGCTCCGGCAGCTCCTCCCCGCGCAGCAGATACCCGGCGAGACTCGTGCCGTCCAGCGGGTACGCCGGGTCCGGCCGTGCCCCGCCCAGCTCCAGCAGGGTCGCCGTCCAGTCGGGGGAGAAGACCGGCTCGTGGCTGACCTGCCGGCCGTCGACCCGGGCGGGCCAGCGCAGGATCGACGGGACTCGGATGCCGCCCTCCAGGAGCACGAACTTCTCGCCGCTGAGCGGCCAGTTGTAGGAGTAGCGCTCGCCGCCGTTGTCGCTGGCGAACAGCACGACGGTGTTGTCCTCCTGACCCGAGCGGCGCAGGGCGTCGAGCACCTCGCCGACCGCCGCGTCCAGGCTCTCCACCATCTCCGTGTACTTCTCGACCGAGCCGCCGTCGTAGTGGTTGAGCGCGGCGACGACCTCCCCCTGCGACTTCGCGGCACGGATCCTCGCCGCGATCTCGGCACCGGTCTCCGCGTCGCCCTCCGCGAGCCACGGCCAGTGCGGGGTGGTGAAGTTGAGGTTCAGCAGCCAGGGGCGGTCGTGCTCACGGCTGACGTACTCCACGGCCCGCTCGGTCACCACGGTCGTGTAGTACCGCAGGTCCTTGTACTCGGCGTCGCCCTCGTACAGGTCGTACTCGCCGAGCTGGCCGAGCTTGGAGAAGTACTCCAGGACGCCGCCGAAGTTGCCGAAGAACTCGTCCCAGCCCGACTTGGTGGGGCTGTGGTCGGGCAGCCAGCCGCAGTGCCACTTGCCGATCAGCGCGGTGGCATAGCCCGCCTTCTTCAGCAGGGAGGCCAGGGTGGGGTGGTTCGGGTCGAGCCCCTGGGTCCTGTTGCCGACGGGCTCGGCGAGCCCGCCCTTCGTACGGCCCGGATACCGCCCCGTGTACAGGCTGAACCGGGTCGGGGAGCAGGTCGCCGAGCCGGAGTAGGCGTCGGTGAACCGCACGCCCTGGCGGGCCAGCCGGTCCAGGTTGGGGGTCCGGATGTGCGGGGCGCCGTAGGAGGACAGATCCGCCCAGCCGAGGTCGTCGCCGAGGACGACGAGGAAGTTGGGCCGCCTGCCGGACGAGCCGGGGCGGGCCCGGAAGGGCCGTTCGGAGGGACGCTCGGAGGGGCTCGCGGCGGCGGCTTCGGCGGCGGTGGCCGTGGCGGCGACGGCGGTCACGGCGCCACCGCCGACGAGGCCACCGAAGGCACGGCGGGATATCTCGGGCATGCGCCTCAGTCGATCAGCGCACCGGCCCCATGACCAGGAACCGGCCGCGGAGTTCACGACCTTGCAATGCCCTCTCAATGAGCCGCAACGTCGGCTCGGTCAACCCGCAGCAACAGCACCGCACGGGCCGGCACAGTGATCGCCGTCCCCGCCCGGTGCTCCACGCCCGGCGCCTCGCCCTGCTCCTCCCGCGAGGTGTCGACGACGACCTCGTACCGCTCGGCCCACGGCGGCCCCGGCAGCACGAAGCTCGCCGGCCGGTCCCCGGCGTGCAGGACGGCCAGGAAGCTGTCGTCCACTATCGGCGCCCCGCGCTCGTCCCGGCCCGGGATGTCCCGCCCCGACAGATACATGCCCAGCGTCGCGGCGGGCGCGTACCAGTCCCGTTCCGTCATCTCCGAGCCCCGGGAGGTGAACCACGCCAGGTCCCGCAGACCGTCCGCCGAGTGCGCCCGCCCCGAGAAGAAGGCCCGGCGGCGCAGCACCGGGTGCCGGTGCCGCAGCTCGATCAGCCGCGCGGTCAGCTCGAACAGGGCCTTCCAGCCGGGGTCCTGAAGCAGGCTCCAGTCCAGCCAGCTGATCTCGTTGTCCTGGCAGTAGGCGTTGTTGTTGCCGCGCTGGGTGCGCCCCAGCTCGTCGCCCGCGACCAGCATCGGCACCCCCGTCGACAGCAGCAGCGTCGTCAGCAGGTTCCGCAGCTGCCGCCGCCTGAGCGTGCGTACCCGCTCGTCGTCGGTCTCGCCCTCGGCACCGCAGTTCCAGGCCCGGTTGTCGTTCGAGCCGTCCCGGTTGCCCTCGCCGTTCGCCTCGTTGTGCTTGCGCTCGTAGGACACCAGGTCCCGCAGCGTGAACCCGTCGTGCGCGGTCACGAAGTTCACCGAGGCGTACGGCCGGCGGCCGCCCCACGCGTACAGGTCGCTGGACCCCGACAGGCGGTACCCCAGATCCCGCACGTCCGGCAGCGCGCCCCGCCAGAAGTCCCGTACGGCATTGCGGTAGCGGTCGTTCCACTCCGTCCACAGCGACGGGAAAGCACCCACCTGATAGCCGCCCGAGCCGACGTCCCACGGCTCCGCGATCAGCTTCACCCGCCGTAGCACCGGGTCCTGCGCGATGACGGCGAGGAACGGCGACAGCATGTCGACGTCGTGCATGGAGCGCGCCAGCGCGGCGGCCAGGTCGAAGCGGAAGCCGTCCACGCCCATCTCGGTCACCCAGTAGCGCAGGGAGTCGGTGATCAGCCGCAGCACGTGCGGCTGGACCACGTGCAGCGTGTTCCCGCAGCCCGTGTAGTCCGCGTACCGGCGCGCGTCCGACTGCAACCGGTAGTACCCACGGTTGTCGATGCCCTTCAGCGACAGCGTCGGCCCCAGCTCGCCCGCCTCCGCCGTGTGGTTGTAGACCACGTCGAGGACGACCTCGATCCCGGCGGCGTGCAGGGCGCGGACCATCCGCTTGAACTCGCCGACCTGCTCACCGGTCGTGCCCGAGGCGGCGTACGCGGCGTGCGGGGCGAAGTAGCCGACGGAGTTGTAGCCCCAGTAGTTGCGCAGGCCCTTGCGCAGCAGATGGTCCTCGTGCGCGAACTGGTGCACCGGCAGCAGCTCGACGGCTGTCACGCCCAGCTTGACGAGGTGCTCGATCGCCGCGGGGTGCGCGAGACCGGCGTACGTCCCCCGCAGCTCCTCCGGAATCCCCGGGTGCAGATTGGTGAACCCCCGGACATGCACCTCGTAGATCACCGAGTCGGCCCACGGGGTCTTCGGCCGCCGGTCGTCCGCCCAGTCGTCGTCATCGTGGACGACGACGCCCTTGGGGACGAAGGGCGCCGAGTCCCGCTCGTCGCGCACGGTGTCCGCGACATGCTGCTGCGGCCAGTCGCGGACATGCCCGTACACCTCCGGCGGCAGGCTGAAGTCGCCGTCCACCGCCCGGGCGTACGGGTCGAGGAGCAGCTTCGCCGGGTTCCAGCGGCCGCCGGTCCACGGGTCCCAGCGGCCGTGCACCCGGTAGCCGTAGCGCTGACCCGGCATCACACCCGGCACGAAGCCGTGCCAGATCTCGTGCGTCAGTTCGGACAGCCGGGCCCGCGTCTCCCTGCCCTGTTCGTCGAACAGGCACAGCTCCACCGACTCAGCCCCGCCCGCCCACAGCGCGAAGTTGGTGCCCGCCACCCCGTCCGGGCCGACCCGGAAGCGGGCGCCGAGCGGCACGGGCGTGCCCGGCCACACGGGCACCCCGGGCGCCTTGAGCCGCGCGCCGTTCACGACGGCGGCCGGGCGCCCCTCCTCAGCGGCGACCACCCCGGCCACCGCCTCCTGCTCGGCTGCGCTCGACACCTGTGGCCTCCCACGGCTCACGCGACGTGGAAGGAGAGCACGCGGTCGTCCCCAGGCCCTGTCGTCAGATTCCCGCCTGCCCGGCGGCGTCTGGCACGCACGCTCGCCACGTTGCCGAACCGCCCACGTGGCTCCGCCACGAGCGCGCTCCGGCGCCTTGCGATCGCACGCACCAGACACCGCCGGGCCCGCCCTACGGGCGGACGTCGGGAATCTGACGACAGGGCCTGGCCGCGGCTCCCCGTCGCGTCGTCCTCCCACATGTTCTGCCCACCGCGTGGCTCGCACTCACGTTTCCCCAGGGCCGCCCCGGTCGTTGGGGTCTTCGTGAGGCACGTACAAGGGCGCGCGCGGCGCGCGGGGGCCGCATTGGCCGCCGTACTGACATGGGCAGGGCTGCTGAGCGGGGCCGCCGGATGCACGACGGACGGCGGCACCGTCGACCAGAAGGCGCCGGCGCCCGAGGACGTCATCCGGGTCACCCCCGACGACGGCTCCAAGGGCGCGCGCCCCGACGAGAAACTGCTCGTCCGGGTGCCCAGCGGACGCCTGGAGTCGGTGAAGGTCGTCAAGTCCCAGGACGCCCAGGACACCCCGGTGCCGGGCCGGATCTCCGAGGACGGCCTGCGCTGGGAGCCCGAGGACCCCCGGCTCGCGCTGGCCGCCAGATACACGGTCGACGCGGTGGCCCTCGACGCCCACGGCCGCCGCGGCGCACGGCACACGACCTTCACCACGTACGTCCCCGACGAGCGGTTCGTCGGCTACGTCGCCCCGGAGAACCGCTCCACGGTCGGCACGGGCATGATCGTCTCCCTGGAGTTCAACCGGGAGATCGAGGACCGGGCCGCCGTCGAACGCGCCGTCGAGGTCACCGCCGAACCGGCCGTGGACATCCGCCCGCACTGGTTCGGCAAGTCCCGCCTCGACTTCCGCCCCCGGAACTACTGGCAGCCCGGCACCCGCGTCACCGTCGCGCTGCGGCTGCGGGACGTCGAGGGAGCACGCGGGGTGTACGGCCTGCAGCACAAGACGTTCTCGTTCACCATCGGCCGCCACCAGACCTCCCTCGTCGACGCCACCGAGCACACCATGCAGGTCCGCCGCGACGGCGAACTCCTCGCCACCGTCCCCGTCACGGCCGGCGCCCCGAAGATGACCACCTACAACGGCAAGATGGTGGTCACCGAGATGTTCGAGCTCACTCGGATGAACGGCGCCACGGTCGGCTTCAAGAAGAAGGACGGCAAGGGCGAGTACGACATCCCCGACGTCCCGCACGCCATGCGCCTGACCGACTCCGGCACCTTCCTGCACGGCAACTACTGGGCGGACTCCGCCATCTTCGGGCACAGCAACGTCAGCCACGGCTGCGTGGGACTCAGGGACGTCAAGGGCGGCGGATCCGAGACGCCGGCGGGCTGGTTCTTCGACCGCAGCCTGGTCGGCGACGTCGTCGAGGTGGTCCGCAGCAATGACAAAAAGGTCGCTCCCGACAATGGCCTCGGAGGATGGAATATGGGTTGGAAGGAGTGGAAGAGCGGTAGTGCGGTGAAGTAATCCGACAGGGGGGTGAGTTGCGGCGCACGGCCCGGCCGTCGGGCGGCCGGACGATGTTGGAACGGAACGGTGACAAACGCGCGGCGCCGACAGGCCTGACCTTGTGGTTAATATGCGCCGATGCGCGCAGTGGACGCGCGGGGGCGCGGGTCGGACCAGGCCCGGGGAGGGGAGAAAGACTTGAACGTGCGGCCGATATCGGGGGCGTCGGTTGACGGGCGCGGAGGGCGCGGGCGCACCGGCCTCGCGGCACTGGCCGGCGTCCTGCTGATCGCCGTCACCGCGTGTGGCGGGGGCGGCGGATCGGACACCGGTGCCGGGGACGGCAAGGGCGGGGACTCCAGCACCGCGGAGGCCAAGAAGTCCCGTGCGGTCGTGACCATAGCGCCGGGCGACGGCGCCAAGTCCGTCGACACCAGCGGCGCGCTGAAGGTGACCGCGGCCAAGGGCAAGCTGACGGACGTCGAGGTCAAGGACGCCAAGGGCAACTCGATAGACGGGAAGATATCCGGCGACGGCGGCACGTGGACTCCGTCCACGCACCTCGCCGCCGCGACGAAGTACACGGTGCACGCGGTCGCCAAGGACGCCGACGGCCTGGAGGCCGCCAAGGAGGCCGACTTCACCACGCTGACGCCGAAGAACACCTTCATCGGCCGGTTCACTCCGGAGGACGGCTCGAAGGTCGGCGTCGGAATGCCGTTCTCACTGCGCTTCGACCGGGGCATCACCAACCCCGAGGACGTCGAGAAGGCGATCACCGTCAAGACCGAGCCGGCCGTGGAGGTCGCGGGCCACTGGTTCGGCAACGACCGCCTCGACTTCCGTCCCGAGAAGTACTGGAAGTCCGGCACGAAGGTCACCGTCGAGCTCAACCTCGACGGCGTCGAGGGCCGTGACGGCGTCTACGGCGAGCAGGACAAGAAGGTCACCTTCACGATCGGCCGCAACCAGGTCTCGGTCGTCGACGTGAAGACCAAGAAGATGAAGGTCACTCAGGACGGCAAGGTCGTCAAGACCATCCCCGTCACCACCGGCAAGCCCGGGTACGACACCTGGAACGGCCAGATGGTCATGACCGAGAAGTTCGTCGAGACCCGGATGAACGGCGACACGGTCGGCTACGACGGCGAGTACGACATCGATGACGTCCCGCACGCCACCCGCCTGACCGACTCGGGCACCTTCATCCACGGCAACTACTGGGGCGGCGGCGCCTTCGGCAACTACAACGCCAGCCACGGCTGCATCGGCCTGCGCGACGTCAAGGGCGCGTGGGACAAGAGCACGCCGGCCGCCTGGTTCTTCAACCACTCGATGATCGGCGACGTGGTGGTCGTGAAGAACTCCGCCGACGCGACGGTCGCGCCGGAGAACGGCCTCAACGGCTGGAACATGTCCTGGGAGAAGTGGAAGGCATAGCTTCCCCCTTTGCGGACACACGGCCCCGGTGCACGACCTCGATGTGAGGTACGGCACCGGGGCCGTCAGCGTTAGTCCCCGTGCTGCGTCTGCCTGGGGGCAACCCCCAGACCCCCGGCCGTGTGTGACTGACCGCACTCCAGCCCGTGCCGTTAGTCCCCGTTAACCTGCCTCCATGACCGTGAATCTCGAAGTCGCCGAAGGTGTCGGTACCCTCCGCCTCGACCGCCCGCCCATGAACGCGCTGGACGTCGCCACCCAGGACAGGCTCAAGGAGCTCGCCGAGGAGGCGACCCGGCGTGACGACGTGCGGGCCGTGGTGATCTACGGCGGGGAGAAGGTGTTCGCGGCGGGCGCGGACATCAAGGAGATGCAGGCCATGGACCACACCGCGATGGTCCTGCGCGCCCGGGGCCTCCAGGAGTCGTTCACCGCGGTGGCCCGGATCCCGAAGCCGGTCGTGGCGGCCGTGACCGGCTACGCGCTCGGCGGCGGCTGCGAGTTGGCGCTCTGCGCGGACTTCCGCATCGCCGCGGACAACGCCAAGCTGGGCCAGCCGGAGATCCTGCTCGGCCTGATCCCGGGCGCCGGCGGCACCCAGCGGCTGGCCCGGCTGATCGGCCCGTCCAAGGCGAAGGACCTGATCTTCACGGGCCGTATGGTCAAGGCCGACGAGGCGCGGGAGCTGGGCCTCGTGGACCGTGTCGTCGCCGCGGACCAGGTCTACGCCGAGGCGCACGCCTGGGCCGCGAAGCTGGCGCAGGGTCCGGCGATCGCGCTGCGCGCGGCGAAGGAGTCGATCGACACGGGCCTGGAGACGGACATCGAGACGGGCCTCGCGGTCGAGCGCGGCTGGTTCGCCGGACTGTTCGCGACGGAGGACCGGGAGCGGGGTATGCGCAGCTTCGTCGAGGAAGGGCCGGGCAAGGCCAAGTTCCTCTGAATCTCACATCTGAAACTCGCCCGAACCACTTGCAATTGACGGAGTGTCTGATCCGGGTCCCTCGATGGGGCGGTTTATGGCAGCCTTAAGGCAACCTTAAGCGTGCCTTGTCGAGGGAGCCCGTCGATTGCCTCCAGCAGACCCTTCGTCGCAGGTCAGGCGGGCTGTTGAGGACTCCGAACTGCCATCGGCATATGCCAACGGGCCGGTGCGGAATGAAGGCTTCCGGGGGGTGTATTCCTCCGGAACGGCCCCGGAGGACCGTGCGGGCGGCCATGATGGGGGCATGGCGGGGCTGGAGGGTGTCGAACACCCGCGGGGAAACGGCCGTGCGACTGCGGCGCGCTGGTCGCCGGCGGTCGAGGACGAGGCTGCCTCAAAGGCGCTGGAACTGTTCGGTAATCCTACGGAGGCGGAAGTTCCGCTCCCCTCCCGACCCGAATCCGCCGCGACCGCGCGCCGGCTCGCGCAAGTGGTGGTTCTGCGTCAGTGGGGTCTCACCCCCAAGATGACCGAGGACGCGGTCCTGCTCGTCTCGGAACTCGTCGGCAACGCCGTCCGCCACACCGGCGCCCGCGTCTTCGGCCTTCGGATGCGCCGCCGCCGGGGCTGGATCCGTATCGAGGTCCGCGACCCGTCCCGCGGACTGCCCTGTCTGATGCCGGTCCAGGAGATGGACGTCAGCGGCCGGGGCCTGTTCCTCGTCGACAAGCTCTCCGACCGCTGGGGCGTGGACCTGCTGCCGCGCGGCAAGACGACGTGGTTCGAGATGCGGGTGGCGGACCGCTAACGGGCGGGATCGAAGGGGCGGCGTTCCAGGGCTGGTCACGGCGACCCGTACCTTGGGGCCAATCGGGTAAATGGCATGGTTTTCGGCGCAATACTCATTAAATAGTGCGGCGCCCCCACCTCGCCGCACCGGAAGACTGCCGATGAACCACACCTACCGCACCCTCCTCGCCGGCCTGGCCCTCCTCGCCCTCGCCGCCTGCGGCACCGGCTCCCCCAAGGGCGAGGACCGCACCGGGACACCCCGCGGCACCCAGGCCGCCGTCCCCGCCCCCGTGAAGGACGAGCCCGTCAAGGGCCTCCCCGGCATGCCGCCCGTCCTCGACCCGAAGGACGTCTACGCCGCCGACCGCCCGAACCGGCTCTCCCCGGTCGTCAAGGACTTCCCGTCCCGTGTCTACGTCCCGAACAGCGAGTCCGACACCGTCTCCGTCATCGACCCGAAGACGTACGAGGTCATCGAGACCGTCCCCGTCGGCCACCAGCCCCAGCACGTCGTCCCGTCCTGGGACCTGAAGACGCTCTGGGTCAACAACAACCGCGGCCACACCCTCACCCCCATCGACCCGAAGACCGGCAAGGCGGGCGAGGAGGTGGAGGTCCACGACCCCTACAACCTCTACTTCACCCCCAACGGCAAGTACGCCGTCGTCATGGCCTCACTCGACCGCGAACTCGTCTTCCGCGACCCCCACACCATGAAGCGGATCAGGACCGAACCGGTCACCTGCTACGGCGTCAACCACGCCGACTTCTCCCTCGACGGCCGCTACTTCATCGTCTCCTGCGAGTTCAGCGGCGAACTGCTGAAGGTCGACACCGAGAGGATGAAGGTCGTCGCCCAGCAGAAGCTCCCCTTCGACGGCGCCATGCCGCAGGACGTCAAGGTCTCCCCGGACGGCAAGCGGTTCTACATCGCCGACATGATGGCCGACGGCATGTGGGTGCTGGACGGCGACAAGTTCGACACCCCGAAGCTCCTGCCCACCGGCAAGGGCACCCACGGCCTCTACGTCAGCCGCGACTCACGCGAGATGTACGTCTCCAACCGCGGCGAAGGCACCGTCTCCGTCTTCGACTTCACCCGGAACAGGCTGACCCGGAAGTGGCACCTCCCCGAGGGCGGCAGCCCCGACATGGGTGGCGTCTCCGCCGACGGCAAGGTGCTGTGGCTCTCCGGCCGCTACGACTCCGAGGTGTACGCCATCGACACCCGCACCGGCGCCGAACTCGCCCGTATCCAGGTGGGCGAGGGCCCGCACGGCCTCGCCGTGTACCCGCAGCCGGGCCGCTACTCCCTCGGCCACACCGGCATCTTCCGCTAGCCGCCACCGGGCCGGACACCCTTCGCCGGCTACCGCGTGTGCAGCAGCAGCTCCGCGCCCACCTGCCGATAGCCCGCCGCCTGGAACGTCCGCGCACTGCGGGCGTTCCCCGGCGTGACCTGGGCCCACAGCGGTTCCGTGACGAGATGCCGGGCCGCGGTCACCAGCAGGCGCCCCAGCCCCCGGTGCCGTACCCCCTCGTCCACCTCCACCGAGACCTCCAGCCGCCCGGCGACCCCGCGCCCCATCACCAGCACCCCGCCGTCCGCCGCCCACGCGCGCACGTCGTCGCGCCGGCGTCGGGCATAGCCGACCCGGGAGTGCCCGGCGTCCTCGATCTCCCTCAGCGCGAGCGGCGGCGTGCCCGGCAGCGGTTCGGCGACCAGAACCGCGTCGACGGTCTCCGCCCCGCGCCCGGTCCGCTCCATCAAGGCGGCCAGGAAGCGCGGGTTCATCGGCGCGGCCAGCGCGTCGCAGTCCACCTCGCGCAGGGTGTCGTACACCCACGCCGGGTCCTCGTCGGTGAGGACGACCGAGTGCGCGGTGAAGGCGAGGACACCCGCGTCGCGCAGGGAGGGCTGGGGGAGGACCGTCGTACGGCCGTCCGCGGGCGGGAAGACGCCCCGCGCCACCGAGTCGAGAATGTCCCGCAGGGTTTCCACGAAGCCCTGTCCCTCCCGTTCGACTCCTTGAGTCTCCACCCAGTGGAAGGCCCACACTCGCAAACATGCTGCACCATCCGGGGGGACACCCCCCAGACCCCCCGTACGACGGCACCGGACTTTTCACCATCGGCGAGCTGGCCCGGGCCACCGGACTGACCGTACGGACCATCCGCTACTGGTCCGACGAGGGCGTCCTGCACCCGGTCACCCGCTCCTCCGGCGGCTATCGCCTCTACGACGCCGAGTCCGTCGCCCGCCTGGAGCTGATCCGCACCCTGCGCGAACTGGGTCTGGGCCTGGACGACGTACGGAAGGTGGTCAGCGGCGAGAAGGACGTGGCGTCGGTGGCGGCCACGCATGTCGCCGCCCTGGACGCCCAGATCCGCTCTCTGAAAGTGACCCGTGCGGTGCTGTCGACCGTGGCGCGACGCGGGTCGACCGCAGAGGAGATGACCTTGATGAATCGACTGGCGCGACTGTCGGCCGCCGAGCGGCGGCGCGTCCTGGAGGAGTTCGTGGACGAGATGTTCCACGGACTGGACTCCGCGGACCCCGTGGTCCGCGACCGGATGCGGGAGATGGCCGTGGATCTGCCGGACGACCCGACGTCCGAGCAGGTGGACGCCTGGGTGGAGCTGGCCGAGCTGATCCAGGACCCGCGGTTCCGGGCGCGGATGCGCAAGGTGGCCGAGTTCAACGCGGCCGGGCGCGGGCCGGAGACACCGGCCGGGGCGTCGATGTGGTTCTCCCGGAAGCTGGTGCACCTCGCCGCCGAGGCGCTCGGGCGGGGCGTCGACCCCGCGTCGCCCGAGGCCGGGCGGATCCTGCGGGACCTGATCGGCGACGCCGATCCGGCCATGGTGCTGGAACGCCTGCGGTCGAGTGTGAGCGACGAGGTCGCCCGTTACCGCGAGTTGCTGTCCGTCGTGAAGGGCCGCGGGCCCGAGTCGGCGTACCGCGCGGAGTTCGCGTGGGTGGTCGCCGCACTGGAGGCGTGCGTGGGCGGCTAATCTGACCGCGGCTAATGTGACCTGCGGCAGCAGGCCAGCACAAACACGACAGACGCGAGTAGACGCGAGTAAAGGGGCGGACCGGTGGCGCACATCGACATCGAGGAAGCACGCAAGCAGTTCGAGCGCATCGATGCGGACGGTGACGGCACCATCACCGCCGCCGAGTTCAAGACCGCACTCGCACAGGCCGGCGACTGGAACGTCACCGAGGCGGTCGCCGAGGCGATCATCAAGAGCCGCGACCTCAACGGCGACAAGCTCTTGTCCTTCGACGAGTTCTGGGCCTTCCTGAACAAGTAGCAGGCCCATGAAGGGGCGCCTCCTCCAGAGGAAGGCGCCCCTTCAGGCGTTCTCGGCCCACTCCCGGAGTGCCGCCTTGCTGGAGAAGTTCGCGACGTTCCTGTCCAGCGGGTTGTCCGTGTACTGGTGGAAGCGCCACTTCGCCTGGATGCGGGGCTTGCCGGCCGTGACGTAGTCGGCGATCCACAGGCCGTGCCCGGCGTAGGAAGTGGTGTCGACGTTGAGCCAGTAGTGACGGTTGCAGTAGAGCACGACCGGGTTGTTCGGGCGCTTCTCTCTCAACTTGCGGATGAAGAGGTCCTTCTCCGCGTTGCTGGCGTGAGTGCCCTCGCTCGTGGTCTCCCAGTCGACGGCGAGGATGTCGCCCGCCTTCTCGGGGGCCTTGCTGACGAAGTAGTCGGCCTGGGCGGAGAGGTTGCCGGGCCAGAGGAAGTGGTAGAAGCCGACGACCAGGCCGGCGTCACGGGCGCGTTTCGTCTGGGCGGCGAGTTTGGGGTTGATGTAGGAGCGCCCCTCCGTCGCCTTGATGAAGACGAAGGAGAGGCCGTCGGTGTCGTAGGACGAGGACTGGTACGCGCTTACGTCGATGCCGCGCAGCATGGGGGGACTCCCTGATGTACCGGTGGGGGGACAGGAGTTGGACTGGGTGTATGCCCCACCGTGGCACGGCTGACGCGTTCCTGACGTGGAATTGTCAACATTCGATGATGTTGACCGCCAGCCCTCCCCGAGCCGTCTCCTTGTACTTGACCGACATGTCGGCGCCCGTGTCCTTCATGGTCTTGATGACCTTGTCGAGGGACACCTTGTGGGAGCCGTCGCCGCGCATCGCCATGCGAGCGGCCGTTACCGCCTTCACCGCGGCCATGCCGTTGCGCTCGATGCAGGGGATCTGGACGAGGCCGCCGACGGGGTCGCAGGTGAGGCCGAGGTTGTGTTCCATGCCGATCTCGGCGGCGTTCTCGACCTGTTCGGGGCTGCCGCCGAGCACCTCGGCGAGTGCGCCGGCCGCCATGGAGCAGGCGGAGCCGACCTCGCCCTGGCAGCCGACCTCGGCGCCGGAGATGGAGGCGTTCTCCTTGAAGAGCATGCCGATCGCGCCCGCGGCGAGCAGGAAGCGGACCACGCCGTCCTCGTCGGCGCCCGGCACGAAGTTGATGTAGTAGTGCAGGACCGCCGGGATGATGCCCGCCGCACCGTTCGTGGGGGCCGTCACGACGCGGCCGCCCGCGGCGTTCTCCTCGTTCACGGCCATCGCGTAGAGCGTGATCCACTCCATGGCGAGCGCCTTCGGGTCGCCCTCGGAGCGCAGCTTGCGGGCGGTGTTCGCGGCCCTGCGGCGGACCTTCAGGCCGCCCGGCAGGATGCCCTCGCGCGCCATGCCGCGGGACACGCACTCGCGCATCACCCGCCAGATCTCCAGCAGGCCCTCGCGGATCTCGTCCTCGGTGCGCCAGGCCCGCTCGTTCTCCAGCATCAGCGACGAGATCGACAGACCCGTCTCCTGCGTCAGGCGCAGCAGCTCGTCGCCCGTGCGGAAGGGGTACTTCAGGACGGTGTCGTCGAGCTTGATCCGGTCCGCGCCGACGGCCTCCTCGTCGACGACGAAGCCGCCGCCCACGGAGTAGTACGTCCTGGACATGAGCTCTTCGCCGGAGGCGTCGAACGCCCACAGCGTCATGCCGTTCGCGTGGTAGGGCAGGGCCTTGCGGCGGTGCAGCACGAGATCCTTGTCGAAGTCGAACGGGATCTCGTGGTCGTCGAGGAGCCTCAGGCGGCCCGACGACTTGATCTTCTCCACCCGCTCGTCGGCGGTCTCCACGTCGACGGTGCGGGGCGAGTCGCCCTCCAGGCCGAGCAGCACCGCCTTGGGGGTGCCGTGGCCGTGGCCGGTGGCGCCGAGCGAGCCGTAGAGCTCGGAGCGTATGGAGGCGACGGAGGACAGTACGCCCTCGTTGTGCAGGCGGCGGGCGAACATGCGTGCCGCGCGCATCGGGCCGACCGTGTGGGAGCTGGACGGGCCGATGCCGATCGAGAACAGGTCGAAGACCGAGATGGCCACGGGGACTCCTCAATACGGGGTGGTGCAGAAGGCTTCCGCGGGGTGCCCCGCCCGCTCACTGACCAGTGTGCGGGACACCCCACGGAAAGGAACTACTTGTTCAGAACGGGGTAGAGCGGGTGCTTGTCGGCGAGTGCCTTGACCCGGGCCTTGAGCGCGTCGGCGTCGTAGGCGGGCTTGAGGGTCTCGGCGATCACGTCGGCGACCTCGGTGAAGTCCTCAGCCGTGAAGCCGCGGGTGGCCAGGGCCGGGGTGCCGATCCGCAGGCCGGAGGTGACCATCGGCGGGCGCGGGTCGTCGGGCACGGCGTTGCGGTTGACGGTGATACCGACCTCGTGGAGGCGGTCCTCGGCCTGCTGCCCGTCGAGGTCGGAGGCGCGCAGGTCGACCAGGATCAGGTGCACGTCGGTGCCGCCGGACAGCACGTTCACACCCGCCTCGCGGGCGTCCGGCGCGGTCAGCCGCTCCGCCAGGATGCGGGCACCCTCGATGGTGCGCTGCTGGCGCTCCTTGAACTCCTCGGACGCGGCCACCTTGAAGGACACCGCCTTCGCGGCGATCACGTGCTCCAGCGGGCCGCCCTGGAAACCGGGGAAGACCGCGGAGTTCAGCTTCTTGGCGAACTCCTTGCTGCGGGCCAGGATGATCCCGCCGCGCGGGCCGCCGAGGGTCTTGTGGGTGGTGGAGGTCACCACGTCGGCGTGCGGGACCGGGTTGGGATGCAGACCGGCCGCGACCAGGCCCGCGAAGTGCGCCATGTCGACCCACAGGTAGGCGCCGACCTCGTCCGCGATCCGGCGGAACGCGGCGAAGTCGAGCTGGCGCGGATACGCCGACCACCCGGCGATGATCACCTTCGGGCGGTGCTCCTTCGCCAGGCGCTCGACCTCGGCCATGTCGACCAGGCCGCTGTCGGTCTCGACGTGGTAGGCGACCACGTTGAACTGCTTGCCGGAGAAGTTCAGGCGCATGCCGTGGGTGAGGTGGCCGCCGTGCGCGAGGTCCAGGCCCAGGATCGTGTCGCCGGGCTGGGCGATCGCGAACAGCGCCGCCTGGTTCGCGGAGGCACCCGAGTGCGGCTGCACGTTGGCGTACTCGGCGCCGAACAGCTCCTTGACCCGGTCGATCGCGATCTGCTCGGCGACATCGACGTGCTCACAGCCGCCGTAGTAACGCCGGCCGGGGTAGCCCTCGGCGTACTTGTTCGTGGCGACCGAGCCCTGCGCCTCCATGACCGCGACCGGAGCGAAGTTCTCCGACGCGATCATCTCCAGCGTCGACTGCTGACGCTCCAGCTCGGCATCCAGAGCCGCCGCGATCGCCGGATCCAGCTCATGCAGGGGTGTGTTCAGAAGCGACTTGTCAGACGTGTCAGACATAAGGGATACGACTCCTCAGCCGGCGGTGTGGGCGACGTACTCGTCGGCGGAGAGCAGGTCGGCCGGCTCCTCCGTGATGCGTACCTTGAACAGCCAGCCACCCTCGAAGGGGGCGGAGTTCACGAGCGCCGGGTCGTTCACCACGTCCTCGTTGATCTCGGTGACCTCACCGGTGACGGGGGAGTACAGGTCGGAGACGGACTTGGTCGACTCCAGCTCGCCGCAGGTGTCACCCGCGGTCACGGTCGAGCCGACCTCGGGGAGCTGGGCGTAGACGACGTCGCCGAGCGCGTTGGCCGCGAACTCGGTGATGCCGACCGTCGAGACGCCGTCCTCGGCGGTCGACAGCCACTCGTGCTCCTTGCTGTAGCGCAGCTGCTGGGGGTTGCTCATGGCCTGAATTCTCCTGTACGCGCGGGAGTGGTGATGAATGAGGGACCGCTGGATACGTGAGTGATCAGCGGAAATGTGCGCAGAGTCACGCGCCTGCCGCTGTCAGTCTCTTCTTGTGGCGTTACTTCTGCCGCTTGTAGAACGGCAGCGCCACGACCTCGTAGGGCTCGTGGCTGCCGCGGATGTCCACGCCGACCCCGGCGGTGCCGGGCGCGGAGTGCGCGGCGTCGACGTACGCCATGGCGATGGGCTTGCCCAGGGTGGGGGAGGGCGCACCAGAGGTGACCTCGCCGATGACCTCGCCGCCGGCGACGACCGGGTACCCGGCACGCGGGACGCGACGCCCCTCGGCGATCAGGCCGACCAGCACGCGCGGCGGGTTCTGGGCGGCGCGCTCGGCGGCCTCGGTCAGCGCCTCGCGCCCGACGAAGTCGCCCTCCTTCTCGAACTTCACCACCCGGCCGAGCCCGGCGTCGAAGGGGGTGAGCGCGGTGGTCAGCTCGTGGCCGTACAGCGGCATGCCCGCCTCCAGGCGCAGCGTGTCCCGGCAGGACAGCCCGCAGGGGACCAGGCCGACGCCCTCGCCGGCCTTGGTGAGCGCCTGCCACAGCTCCACGGCGTGCTCCGGCTTCACGAACAGCTCGAAGCCGTCCTCGCCGGTGTAGCCCGTGCGGGCGATGAGCGAGGGGACGCCGGCGACCGTGCCGGGCAGGCCGGCGTAGTACTTCAGGCCGTCGAGGTCGGCGTCGGTCAGCGACTTCAGGATGCCGGGGGACTCGGGACCCTGGACGGCCAGCAGCGCGTAGGCGTCGCGGTCGTCGCGGACCTCGGCGTCGAAGCCGGCGGATCGTTCCACCAGGGCGTCGAGCACGACCTGGGCGTTGGAGGCGTTGGCGACGACCATGTACTCGGTCTCGGCGAGCCGGTAGACGATCAGGTCGTCGAGGATGCCGCCGTCGGCCTGGCAGATCATGGTGTAGCGGGCGCGGCCGACACCGACGGAGGCGATGTTGCCGACGAGGGCGTGGTTCAGCAGCCTGGCCGCGTCCGTGCCGGTCACGGTGATCTCGCCCATGTGCGAGAGGTCGAACAGGCCGGCCTTGGTGCGTACGGCGGTGTGCTCGTCGCGCTCCGAGGCGTAGCGCAGGGGCATGTCCCAGCCGGCGAAGTCGGTCATCGTGGCGCCGAGCGAGCGATGCAGGGCATCGAGCGCGGTACGACGGGGTTCGGTGCTGCTCATCGGTCCGTTGTCTCCCAAAGGCATGACAGGCGAGGTCGTTCCTCCCCATCTGTCATCGGAACCTGAGAGGTTCGCCATGATCCCGGAGACGGTGATCATGGCTTGCACCTTGGGTGGAGCCGCTGTGCACACAGCGACCCGCTTTTCAGATGTGCCTCGCCCGCGCGGTAACGGGGCCTGAGAGATTCAAGGGAGGGACTTGCTCCTTCGGCGCCCCAGCGATGCACTGCTGGGGACTCTCCCGCGCGGATTCAAACGGCCGGTATGCAGTTGGCGCCGCCATCATTGCATGCCGGACCCCGTCGGGGGCAGGCCATCTCTGTAACCGGCTTGTGGCAGGAAGCGAACGAAAAGGAGGAGATCCTCTATTACCTTCTCTTTACGCTCAGTGGGGATGGGGACTCCTGACCCCGGAGGAGGACGATGACGGTGAACCGCACCACGGCGTACGCCACGACCTCGGGCATCGCGCTGCCCAAGCAGCCCGCGGCACCCGGTGTCGAAGCGCACGTCGCGTGTCCCGCACCCGTGGTCCGCGATCTGCGCGACCGCTCCGGCCACAGCCCGCACGCGCTGCTCTTCGGCCCCGAGGACCTCGTCGTCATCACCGGCCTGCCCGGCAGCGGCAAGTCGACCTTGATGCGGCGGACGGTGAAGGGCCTGCGCATCGACTCCCAGGACACCCGGGACCGCTGGGACGCCCGGCTGCCGGGCTTCCTCCCGTACGCCGTCTACCGCCCCCTGGTCCGCCTCGCGCACTACGCCGGGCTGCGCCGCGCGCTGCGCTCCGGCGAGGGCGTCGTCGTGCACGACTGCGGCACACAGGCCTGGGTGCGCGGCTGGCTGGCCCGCGCGGCCCGCCGCCGGGGCGGCACCCTGCACCTGCTGCTGCTCGACGTGACGCCGGGCACCGCCCTGGAAGGCCAGCGCGAGCGCGGCCGGGGCGTCTCGCGGTACGCCTTCCTGCGGCACCGCCGGGCGGCCTCCCGGCTGCTGCGCTCGGCGGCGAAGGGCGATCTGCCGCAGGGCTGCGGTTCGGCGGTGCTGATCGACCGGGACGCGGCGGACGTGCTGCGCCGGATCGGGTTCGCGGGCTGACCCGGAGCATGCGGCGGCCGGCCCGGAGTGCCGGGGTCCGGCCGGCCGTGTGCGCGGGCGGGCCGCCCGTAGCCCTGCGGCGGGCGGACACCGGCTAGCCTTCTGAGCCTCAGACGTGGTTCACAGCAGGCGGTCAGACAGATGGACTTCCCAGCGGATCTCCCCGCGGACTTCTCGGCCCGGGCCCACCTCCACCCGCACGGAGGCTGGCCCGGCAATGAACTGGAGGAGGTGCTCTCCGCCTCCCTCGGCATGCCCTCGGCGGGCGCCCGGATCGTCGAGGTGCTGGGCCGCAGCTTCGTCTGGGTGCCCCTGCCCAACGGCGGCGGCCCGGACAGCGGCCCGCTGGACCTGCCCACGGTGGAGATCGGGGGCCAGGCATACGTCCCGGTCTTCAGCTCCGAGGAGCAGTTCCGCCAGGTCGTCGGCTCCCACATGGCGTTCACGGTCGCGCCGGCCGTGGAGTTCGCGCGCGGACTGCCGCCGCACGTGGGCATCGCCCTGAACCCCGACGGCGTGGTCGGCGTCCCGCTGCCACCGGCGGCCGTCGCCGAGCTCTGCCGGGTGGGCCGCACCCCGCTGGACGGCCCGACCTCCGGCGGCCGGGTCAAGCTCTACGAGCCGGACTGGCAGGAGGACCCGATCGACTTCCTCGCCGCGGCGTCGGCCGAGTTCGCCGCGACCGGCGTGGTCGCGACGGCGCGCCGCTGCCTGGCGACGATCGAGACGGCCGCCCCGGTGATGTTCATAGGCGTCGAACTCTCCCACTGGGAGGGCGACCTGCGCGCCGCCCCCACCGAGGCCCTGGCCCGGGCTCTCACCCGCGCCCCCCTGCCCTGGCAGGTCAACCTGGTCCTCCTGGACGTGGCCCAGGACCCGGTGATCGAGTGGATGCGCGCGAAGGTACGGCCCTTCTACACGCGCGACTCCTGACACCCGGCAGGGGCAGCGCCCCTCCAGGGGCGCGGGGAACTGCGCGACAAGCCACACACGACCCGCAGCAAGCAGCCCACAATAGGACCCGAGCTCCATCCGGCTCTCCCAGCGGAGCGCCTAAGCTGGGGCTCACAAGCCATGTTTCCCGAAGGGGCGGTAAATCGTGAGCGCGAGCGGCACAACCTCGACCGGGCAGGTCGAGCACATGCTGCGCCAGGTGACGCCCGGGCGCTACGACGCCTACGAGGCCCTCCTGCGGGCCCTCGCCACCCCTTCCGCCGGCCAGGTCTGGATGCTGCTCTGGCACGGCCAGGCCGGGTCCCCGGACGCCCAGTACGGAAACATGGAGGTCGAAGGGTACGGCTACGCCCCGTGCGTCACCTCCGCCCAGGAGCTCTCCGCCAGCGGCTGGAACCGCAGCTACGAGGTGGTCGACGGCGTCGACGTGGCCCGCACCCTCTATCCGGACCACTACGGCCTCTGGCTGAACCCGCACGCCCCTGGTGGCGGCGTCGGCATCCCCTGGCTCGACCTGCGCCGTATCGCGACGGGCCTGGACCGCCAGCCCGCCGGTCCGCTGCGGCTGTCGGAGCCCGCCATCGAGATCCCGCAGTTCTACGCCCTGCTCGCGCAGAACGCCCACCGGACCCAGGCCGTCCGCTCGTTGCGCCGCGCCTGGGTGCAGCCGGCGCTCGGTGCGCCGTATCTCGCCATCGGCCTCGATGTGTACGACACCAGCCCGTCGGCGGTGGACTCGGTGCGCTCGATGATGCTCCAGTCGATCGCGGCGGTCCCTGACGGGCTGCCGGTGTCGACCGTGGCGATGTCCGACGAGGACGATCCGATCGCCATGTGGATGCGCGCGAGCGCCCGTCCGTTCTACGACCGCGAGGCGCACGCCGCACCCGCTCAGGCCCCCGCCGGAGGCTACGGTTACCCACCGGCACAGGGCCGTTACTGATCATCGAACGCGCTAACCTACCGTTCAGTCGGTTTCCCTACTTCGTAGGTGCGCAGGGGTGTTGACTGCGGTTTCCTAGGCAAATCTCCGCGCGTAGATGTGATCGGAAGGTCCCGGTCCGCCCTCATACGCCCCAACTGACTCGCGTCCGCCGGGCGTTACCCGCTGTTCGGATAACGGAACCCCCCAGACAGCATCACGGTTGCGCATACTTTCCCGGTCACCTCTGGCAACAGATCGCCAAAGCGTTGAAGACTCCCCGCAAGACATGGGCCGGTCGGTCCTGTGTACGAGAAAGCAACCGCTACAGCGGCAGCCATGGGGGTCGACAACCGTCGGCCGAGAGGGGTCAATCTCACCGTGACCGCACCGATCGAGACAACGGGAGCGGAGGCCGAAGCGCAGCCCGAGGCCGTGCTCTCCGGAGTCAAGAAGAGCCAGATCGAGGGGCGTTCGCTCTCCCAGATCGCCTGGATGCGCTTCAAGCGGGACAAGGTCGCCATGGCCGGCGGCATCGTCGTCATCTGCCTCGTGCTGATGGCTGTGCTCTCCAAGCCGATCCAGTGGGTCTTCGGCATGGACCCCAACAAGTTCAACCAGGACCTGATCGACCCGGCCCTGCTCGCCCCCAAGGGCGGCTGGGGCGGAATGAGTTGGGACCACCCCCTGGGCGTCGACCCCCAGTACGGCCGCGACATGCTCGCCCGCATCATCGACGGCTCCTGGGTCTCGCTGCTGGTCGCGGGAGGCGCCACGCTCCTGTCCGTGGTCATCGGCACGGTGCTCGGCATCATCGCCGGGTACTACGGCGGCTGGATCGACAGCGTTATCAGCCGGCTGATGGACACCTTCCTGGCGTTCCCGCTGCTGCTGTTCGCGATCTCGATCTCCGCCTCCGTGCAGGACGGTTTCTTCGGACTCGACGGCCTTCCGCTCCGCATCTGCGTGCTGATCTTCGTGATCGGCTTCTTCAGCTGGCCGTACATCGGCCGCATCGTGCGCGCGCAGACGATGACGCTGCGCCGGCGAGAGTTCATCGAGGCTTCCACGAGCCTCGGCGCCCGCGGGCCGTACATCCTGTTCCGCGAGCTGCTCCCCAATCTCGTCGCGCCGATCCTCGTCTACTCGACGCTGATCATCCCGACGAACATCCTCTTCGAGGCTGCGCTGAGCTTCCTCGGAGTCGGTATCGCTCCGCCGCAGGCCTCCTGGGGCGGCATGCTCAGCAACGCTGTCGATCTGTACACCGCAGATCCGCAGTACATGTTCGTGCCCGGATTGGCGATCTTCATCACCGTCCTGGCCTTCAACCTGCTGGGTGACGGGCTGCGTGACGCCCTCGACCCTCGCAGCAAGTGATCCATCGATAGAGGGGGCTTTCCTCAGGTGAAGACGAGAAGGGTGACCGCCGCGATCGCGTCGGTCCTGGCGCTCTCGCTGGGTGCTGCCGCATGTGGTGGCGGGGACGACAGTGACGGCAACGGCGGAGGCAACGGCAAGAAGGACGCCGCGCTGTCCTCCATCGTCAACGCGTCCACGAAGAAGGGGGGGACGGTCACGTACGAGCACTCGGACGTTCCGGACTCCCTGGACCCGGGCAACACGTACTACGGCTGGGTGCAGAACTTCTCCCGCCTCTACGCGCGTGCGCTGACGACGTTCAAGCCGGCCGCCGGCAAGGAGGGCCTCGAGGTCGTTCCCGACCTGGCCGAGTCCCTCGGTAAGCCGAGCGCGGACGCCAAGACCTGGACGTACAAGCTCCGGCAGGGCGTGAAGTTCCAGGACGGCACGCCGATCACGTCCAAGGACGTGAAGTACGCCATCGAGCGTTCCAACTTCGCGCCCGAGGCGCTGTCCAACGGCCCGACGTACTTCAAGGCGTACCTTGACGGCGGCGACAAGTACAAGGGCCCCTACAAGGACAAGTCCGCGGACGGCATCAAGTCCATCGAGACGCCGGACGACAGCACGATCGTCTTCAAGTTGAAGCAGCCCTTCGCGGACTTCGACTACCTGGCGACGTTCTCGCAGACGGCTCCGGTGCCGCAGGCCAAGGACACGGGCGCGAAGTACGTCCAGAACATCGTGTCCTCCGGCCCGTACCAGTTCGAGTCCTACGAGGAGGGCCGCAGCGCCACCCTCGTGCGCAACAAGAACTGGGACGCCAAGACGGACCCGATCCGCAAGGCGCTGCCGGACAAGGTCACGATCAAGTTCAAGGTCAACCCGGTGACGGTCGACAACGACCTGCTCTCGGACAAGATCACGGTCGACGCGGCGGGCACCGGTGTCCAGCCGGCGACCCAGCCGAAGGTGCTGACGGGCAAGAACGTCGCCTCGACGGACGCCTCCTACGCCGGTGCGACGCAGTACATCGCGCTGAACGTGAACGTGAAGCCGTTCGACAACGAGCACTGCCGCAAGGCCGTGCAGTGGGCCACGGACAAGCAGTCCGTCCAGGACGCGATCGGCGGCTCGCCGAAGGGTGACGTGGCCTCCACGCTGCTGCCCCCGTCGGTGAACGGCTACACCAAGTTCGACACCTACGCCACCGAGGGCAACAAGGGTGACGTCGCCAAGGCCAAGGAAGAGCTGAAGGCCTGCGGCAAGCCGAACGGCTTCGACACGATCCTGACCGCGCGTTCCGACCGTCCCGCCGAGGTCGCCTCGGCCACGGCGGTGCAGAACTCGCTGAAGAAGGTCGGCATCAACGTCGAGATCAAGCAGTTCCCCTCCGGCAAGTACTTCTCGAACTTCGCCGGTGTCCCGAGCTACGTCCACGAGCACAAGCTCGGCATGCTGTCGATGGCGTGGGGTGCTGACTGGCCGACCGGCTACGGCTTCCTCGACCAGATCATCAACGGTGCGGCCATCAAGCCTTCCGGTGGCAACAACCTGATGGAACTGAACGACCCGAAGATCAACAAGGCCCTCACGGACGCGATCGCCAACACCGACGACGCCGCCCGCACCAAGGCCTGGGGCGACATCGACAAGATGGTCATGGACAACGCGTCCGTCGTCCCGCTGATCTACCGCAAGAACCTGCTGTTCCGTCCGGAGTCCGCGGCCAACGTCACGGTCACGCAGGCCTACCTCGGCATGTACGACTACACGCTGCTGAGCTCCACCAAGTAGTGGCCGTCAGGCCGGATTCCCTGAAAGGCAGGTGAAGGCACCGGATGGCCGGGGCGGGCACAACCCGCCCCGGCCGTCCGGAGCCGTACAGCTGTGGCTGCGTACATCATCCGACGCGTCTTCGGCGCGGTGCTGTTGCTGCTGGTGGTCAGCGCAGTCACCTTCGCGATCTTCTTCCTCGTGCCACGGCTCGGTGGCCAGACCGCCGACCAGCTGGCCACTCAGTATGTCGGCAAGGACGCCAACCCCGAGTCCGTCGCCGCCATCAAGCGGAACCTCGGGCTGGACCAGCCCATCGCCGTCCAGTACTGGGACTACATCAAGGGCCTCGTGGTGGGCGCGGACTACAAGTTCGGTCCCGACGCCACCCGTTGCGACGCCCCTTGCTTCGGCTACTCCTTCAAGAGCCACGTCGAGGTGTGGCCCCAGCTGACGGAGCGGATTCCGGTCTCCTTCTCGCTGGCCGTCGGTGCCGCCGTGATCTGGCTGATCTTCGGTGTCACGACCGGCGTCATCTCGGCGCTGCGCAAGGGCAAGCCCATCGACCGCATCTCGATGTTCATCGCCCTCGCCGGCGTCTCCCTCCCGATCTTCTTCACCGGCCAGGTGCTCAACGCCCTGTTCGTGTACGAGATCCCCATCTGGGACGCCATCGAGTACGTCCCGTTCACCGAGAACCCCGCCGACTGGGCCTGGCATCTGATCCTGCCCTGGGTCAGCCTCGCCTTCCTCTTCTCCGCGCTCTACGCCCGACTCACCCGGGCGGGCATGCTGGAGACGATGGGCGAGGACTACATCAGAACGGCAAGGGCCAAGGGCCTCAAGGAGACCACGGTCGTCGCCAAGCACGGCCTGCGCGCCGCGCTGACCCCGATCGTCACCATCTTCGGCATGGACTTCGGCACCCTCGTCGGCTCCGCCGTACTCACCGAGACCGTCTTCTCCTTGCAGGGCATCGGTGCCTACGCGGTCCAGTCCATCAAGGACAACGACCTGCCCATCGTGATGGGCGTGACCCTGGTCGCCGCGTTCTTCATCGTCTTCTGCAATCTCGTCGTCGACCTGGTGTACGCCGCCATCGACCCCCGGGTGAGGTACTCGTGAGCAAGCTCGAGAAAGCGGCACTCGGCGAACCCGCCGCCGCCGCCCCGTCCGACACGGACGGCGCCTTCCTTTCGGTACGCGATCTGCGTATCCACTTCAACACGGACGACGGTCTGGTGAAGTCCGTCGACGGCGTCAGCTTCGACGTGCGGCGGGGCAGGACCCTGGGCATCGTCGGCGAGTCCGGCTCCGGCAAGTCCGTCACGTCGCTCGGCGTGATGGGCCTGCACCGCTCGGCCAACGCCAAGGTCACCGGCGAAGTCTGGCTGGACGGCCAGGAGCTGATCGCCGCCGACCCCGACGACGTACGCCGGCTGCGCGGCCGCAAGATGGCGATGATCTTCCAGGACCCGCTGTCGGCGATGCACCCGTACTACTCGGTCGGGCAGCAGATCATCGAGGCGTACCGGGTCCACCACAAGGTCAGCAAGAAGGAGGCCCGCACGCGGGCCATCGAGATGCTGGACCGCGTGGGCATCCCCGAGCCCAACAAGCGCGTCGACGGCTTCCCGCACGAGTTCTCCGGCGGTATGCGCCAGCGCGCCATGATCGCCATGGCGCTGGTGAACAACCCCGAGCTGCTCATCGCCGACGAGCCGACCACCGCCCTGGACGTCACCGTGCAGGCGCAGATCCTCGACCTGATCCGGGACCTGCAGAAGGAGTTCGGCTCCGCGGTCATCATGATCACGCACGACCTCGGTGTCGTCGCGGAGATGGCCGACGACCTGCTGGTGATGTACGGCGGCCGGCCCGTGGAGCGCGGCCCCGCCGAATCCGTCTTCGCCGAGCCCCGCCACCCCTACACCTGGGGCCTGCTCGGCTCGATGCCGCGCCTGGACCGCGAGGACACCGAGCGTCTCATCCCGATCAAGGGCTCCCCGCCCTCGCTGATCAATGTCCCGTCCGGCTGCGCCTTCAACCCGCGCTGCCCGTACGCCGACATCCCGAAGGACAACGTCACCCGCACGGTCCGCCCCGAGCTGACCGAGGTCGGCGAGCGACACTGGGCCGCCTGCCACATGGGCCAGGAGCAGCGGGAGCGTATCTGGACCGAAGAGATTGCGCCGAAGCTGTGAGCGACGAAAAAGCGGTGAAGATCCCCGCGCAGAAGGACAACCTCACGAAAGCCGGCGTCGCCGACGGCGAGGTCCTGCTGAAGGTCGAGGGCCTTCAGAAGCACTTCCCGATCCGCAAGGGGCTGCTCCAGCGGCAGACCGGCGCGGTGCGCGCGGTCGACGGCATCGACTTCGAGGTCCGCAAGGGCGAGACGCTGGGCGTCGTCGGCGAGTCGGGCTGCGGCAAGTCGACGATGGGCCGGCTGATCACCAGGCTGCTCGAACCGACCGGCGGCAAGGTCGAGTTCGAGGGCCGGGACATCACGCACCTCGGCGTCGGGCAGATGCGCCCGATGCGCCGTGACGTGCAGATGATCTTCCAGGACCCGTACTCCTCGCTGAACCCGCGGCACACCATCGGCACGATCGTCGGCGCCCCCTTCAGGCTCCAGGGCGTCTCGCCGGAGGGCGGGGTGAAGAAGGAGGTCCAGCGGCTGCTGTCGGTGGTCGGGCTGAACCCCGAGCACTACAACCGCTACCCGCACGAGTTCTCCGGCGGTCAGCGTCAGCGCATCGGCATCGCGCGCGCCCTCGCGCTCAACCCGAAGCTGGTCGTGGCCGACGAGCCGGTCTCCGCCCTGGACGTGTCGATCCAGGCGCAGGTCGTGAACCTGCTGGACGACCTCCAGCAGGAGCTCGGCCTCACGTACGTGATCATCGCCCATGACCTGTCGGTCGTACGGCACGTCTCGGACCGCATCGCGGTGATGTACCTCGGCAAGATCGTCGAGCTCGCCGACCGCGAGTCGCTCTACACGGCGCCGATGCACCCGTACACCAAGGCCCTGATGTCGGCGGTGCCGATCCCGGACCCCAAGCGCCGGGGCGTCAAGAGCGAGCGGATCCTGCTGCGCGGCGACGTGCCCTCGCCGATCTCCCCGCCGAGCGGCTGCCGCTTCCACACGCGCTGCTGGAAGGCGACGGAGGTCTGCAAGACCACGGAGCCGCCGCTGCTGGAGCTGCGGCCCGGCCAGCGTGTGGCGTGCCACCACCCCGAGAACTTCGAGGACCAGCAGCCGCAGGAGACCGTCCTGCTGTCGGTGGCCAAGGAGGCGGCGGAGCTGGTGGCCGACGAGGTGCTCGCGGAGTCGGCGGCCACTTCCGCGGCGGTTGCGGCGGAGGTGACGGCCACGGAGGCCGAGGACGCCGTGTCCGAGGAGACCGTGTCCGAGGAGATCGTTTCCGAGGACGCACCGGCTGCCGAGGGCGTGGCCGCCGAGGCTGGAGCGGCTTCCGAGGAAGCCGGGGAGTCTTCCCCCGAAACCAGCGAGAAGTAACCCAAGCCAGGCCCCCGCCTTTCTTTGTAAGGCGGGGGCTCTGTGCTGGGTGAGAATGTACGGGTGCTCCAGCAACTGTTCAGCCCGTCCGTCCAGCACACGCTCGACCTGATCGGCATCTTCGTCTTCGCGATCTCCGGCGCCCTGCTGGCCGTCCGCAAGAACTTCGACGTCTTCGGCATAGCCGTACTCGCCGAGGTCACGGCCCTGGGCGGCGGGCTGTTCCGGGACGTGGTCATCGGGGCCGTGCCGCCGGCCGCGTTCACGGACCTGGGGTACTTCCTCACCCCGCTGCTGGCCGCGCTCCTGGTCTTCTTCCTCCACCCGCACGTGGAGCGCATCCAGACCGGCGTGAACGTCTTCGACGCGGCGGGCCTCGGCCTGTTCTGCGTCGCCGGGACGGCGAAGGCGTACGACTACGGCCTCAATCTCACCGCCTCCGTCGCCCTCGGCCTCGCGACCGCCGTGGGCGGCGGTGTGCTGCGTGACGTCCTGGCCAACGAGGTGCCCTCACTGCTGCGCTGGGACCGTGACCTGTACGCGGTCCCGGCGATAGTCGGCGCCACGATGACCGTCCTGTGCATCCACTACGACGCCCTGACCCCGCTCACCAGCACGCTCGCGGCCGTCACGGCCTTCGTGCTGCGTCTGCTGGCGATGCGATTCCACTGGCGAGCTCCGCGTGCCTGGAACCGGCGGTCGACGGTGCGAGAGGAGTAGTCCCGGGCGCCGTACCGGTGCGGTGCCCGTCGCCCATCACCTCGCTCAGCCAGCGGAACGCGGGCACGACCTGCGGCTTCCACAGCGCCATGGTGTGGCCGCCGGCGTCGGTCGGGACGAACACGACGTTCACGGTCGTGGGCGCCTTCGCGATCCGCTGGAGGGCCATGGCAGCCTCGTAGCCGTCGTTCGGCTGGCCGGACAGGTACAGCGCGACGCGCGGCGGGACGCGGGAGTCCTTCAGCAGTTCGTAGGGGTTGTTCGCGGCCCGCAGCGCCGGGGACCTGCCGGCGAGCGACTGGGGCACCGCGGCGGGGTCGTTGTAGCCGGACATGCTGACCGCGGCCCGGTAGCGGTCGGGGTGGGCGACGGCGAGCTTGGCCGCGCAGTGCGCGCCCGCCGAGTACCCGGCCACGGCCCAGCCGTCCGGCGCGGCCTGAGCCCGGAAGTTGTCCCGGACCATCTTCGGCACGTCGATGCTGAGCCAGCTGTCGGCGTTGGCCTTGCCCGGGATGTTCGCGCAGCCGGTGTCCTTGCCGGGCAGCAGCGTGGTGCGCGGCGAGACGATGATGAACGGCTCGATCTGCCCGCTGCGCATCAGCGGCGCCAGCTGCTGCGGCGCGTCCATCGTGCCGTACCAGGCCTTCGACGAGCCGGGATAGCCCGGCAGCACCTCGACGACCGGGAACCTGTGGTTGCGGTAGGCGGGCTGGTGGTACTGCGGCGGCAGCCATACGTTGACCTCCGCGTGCACCCCGGACACCCGGCCCTTGAGGTGCGTGACGAGCACCCCGCCCTCCGCGCGCATGCCCGGGCCCTTGGCCTGCTTGAAGGTCTGCCGGAGTCTGGGCAGCTTCTCCAGCGCGATCCCGCCCGTGCCGCTCGCCCCGAGGTCGGCGGCCTCGTGCACATGGTCGCTGGTGCCGAGCAGGTCGCCCCAGTTGTCGTACAGCTGGTTGGAGTTGTTGACCAGCGTGAAGACCAGCGCCACGGCCGTGCCCTGGGCGAACAGCACCATCAGCACCCGGGCGGCGCCCCGCACGATCCTGGGGCCGCCCACCCGTGACCACAGGGCGAGCGGCAGCGCCACGGCGACGACGCACAGGACGACGAGCGTGTAGAGGAACGGGGTCCCGGTGAGACTCATGTCCTGATAGAGGGGGAGATCGGGCGTCGGGTTTCGGGCGAGCCGGACACTTGCCGAAAAGTTGCCCGGATCTCACCAGATTACAAAGCTACCGCTTAGTAGTTAGCTGTTGTACCGTTCATCCATGCCAGAAGCAGCCTCTGCCACGACGGCCCAGCGGGCCACGATCGGCGACAGCGAGTTCGACCGCGACACCGCGCTCACCCACCGCGAATCCGGCGTCTACGACATCGACCTCTCGGCCGGCTGGACCATCATCAGCGCCGTCAACGGCGGCTATCTGCTGGCGGTCCTCGGCCGCGCCCTCGCGGACGCCCTGCCGCACGCCGACCCGTTCACGATCTCCGCGCACTACCTCACCGCCTCCCAGCCGGGCCCGGCGGTCGTCCGCACCGACGTGGTGCGCACGGGCCGGACCCTGTCGACCGGCCAGGCCTCGCTCTTCCAGTACGACGAGCAGGGCCGCGAGGTAGAGCGGATCCGCGTCCTCGCCTCCTACGGCGACCTGGACTCCCTCCCCGACGACGTCCGTACGACGGCCAAGCCGCCCGTGATCCCGCCGATGGAGCACTGCTTCGGCCCCGAGGACGGCCCCGCCCCCGTCGACGGCAGCTCGGCCATCGCCGACCGTCTGATGCTCAAGCTCGACCCGGCCACCCTGGGCTGGGCGCTCGGGCAGCCCTCCGGCCGGGGCGAGATGCGTGCCTGGTTCGGCCTGGCCGACGGCCGGGACGCCGACCCCTTCTCGCTGCTCCTCGCGGTGGACGCGCTGCCGCCGACCGCCTTCGAGATCGGCATCTCCGGCTGGGTCCCCACGGTCGAGCTGACCGCCCACATACGCTGCCGCCCGGCTCCCGGCCCGCTGCGCGTGTCGATCACCACCCGCAACCTCGCGGGCGGCTTCCTGGAGGAGGACGCCGAGGTCTGGGACAGCGCCGACCGGCTCGTGGCCCAGTCGAGGCAGCTGGCCCGGGTGAGGCTGGCGCGCTGAAGCGCCGTCAGGCCACAGGCCGCGGACAGCGCATCCTCAAGCAGGCCCTAACCGGGGTTGGTTGAGTTCCCGCTCCAGGACTTTTCTCATCTTCCATGGAGCGGTCTCTCATGAAGCGTGCGCGTCTCCTCCCCGCCGTGGCCCTGCTGGCGCTCTCGCCCCTGGCCCTGGTGGCCTGCGGGTCCGGCGACTCGTCGTCGACGTCGAACAGCGGAGGCTCCGGGCAGCAGCAGTCGTGCCGACAGCCGTCGGGCGCGCCCTCGGGCATGCCGAGCGGGGCGCCGTCGGGTGCGCCCTCGGCCGGTGCGGCCGGTGCCTCCGGTGTGCCGTCGGGGGCGCCGAGCGGTGCTCCCAGCGGCGTTCCGAGCGGTGCGCCGAGTGGTGCTCCGGGCGGGGGGCAGGGTGGTCCCGGCGGCGGGTCGGGCGGCGGCTGCGGCGGTGGTCCCGGTGGGGGCCAGGGCGGCGGGGCCGCACCCAGCGGTGCCCCGAGCGCGGCGGCCTCCGCGACCGAGGGCTGACGCGCGACGCGGTACGGCACGCATCAGGGCGGTACTCCCGGTGACCGGGAGTACCGCCCTGCTCGTACTGCCGACGCTCAGTCCAGCCAGTGCTCCCGGCCGATGCTGATCAGCCGCATCCTGCGGGTCGCGGCCTGGGCGACGCGGTGCCGCTCGCCCTCCGGGGCCTCCAGCACGTCCAGGAACAGCGAGGCCGTGATCAGCATCTGGTCGACGTAGAGGTGGGCGAGCATGAGGAGGTCCTCCTCGTTCCAGCCCTCGGAGAGCGGGTCCTTGGCGAGCGCCTCCTTCACCTCGCCCGCGAACCGGGCCAGTTGGTCCTGGATCGCCTCCCGCACGGACTGCACCCCGCCGTGCCGCTCGCGGGCGATGAAGCGCACATGCGCCGGATGCGTCTCGACATGGCCGGCGATCAACTCGACGGCCCGTTCTATGCGTCGGTCGCTGTCGCCGACCGAGGAGACGATCGTGCGGATCATCGGGTGCAGACTGCCCAGCGCCTCCTCGACGAGGGCGACGCCGAGGTCGGCCGTGGAGCGGAAGTGCCGGTAGAAAGCCGTCGGGGCGACGCCGACGGCGCGGGTGACCTCGCGCAGGCCCAGGCTGCTCAGGCTCTGCTCCTCCAGCAGTCCAAGCGCCGCGTCCAGCAGCGCCTGGCGGGTCTTCTGTTTCTGGGCCTGCCGAAGGCCGAGGGTGTGACTCATACCATGCAGTTAACAACTGTTCTCTGGAATTGAAAAGCCGTGCGGCACGCTAGACTTGGGGTCAGTGAACAACTGTTACTACAACTGTTCACCGAAACGTAACGAGAGAGATCGCCACAAGAGATCTCGGAGGGGGATCCGACCCATGCTGTTCCTCGTCGCCGCGCTCCTGCTGCTGGGCGTGGTGCTGGGCGCCGTCGCCCACGCACCGCTCGCCTTCACGGTCGTCGCCGCCGGTGTGATCGCCGTCTGGCTGGCCGTCTTCGCCGCCCGTGAGCGGCACGCCCGCCGCAACTGACTCCACCGATCGACTTCGCCGACCCGGACCGAACCGACACATCAGGAGCTGACACCCCATGCATCTCACCGCACCGGCCACCGCCCGCCCCGGCGCGCGCAGCCGCACCCGCGACGCCGACGGCATGGCCGTCGCGTCCTTCATCCTCGGCCTGCTCGGCCTGCTGGTCTTCAACGTGTTCCTCGGCCCGACCGCCATCGTCCTGGCCGCCGCGTCCCTGTGGCGTGGCACCGGCCGCAAGGGCCGGGCGTACCTGGGCATGGGGCTGGGCGTCGCCGACCTGCTGGTCCTGCTGGCGTTCATCCAGATGGACAGCACGCTGTCCTGGAGCTTCTAGGGGCGGTCGTCGCACGGGCGACGAGGGCACCGACTCCAGCGGGGAAGCCGTAGGGGCACCCCCGGCCGACGCCGGCCGACCTTGACACAAGGCCCCTTACCGGCGCCCTCTAGAATCGTGGCCACCATGGCTTACCTCGACCACGCCGCGACGACCCCCATGCTCCCGGAGGCGGCAGAGGCACTGACCGCCCAGCTGAGCGTCACGGGCAACGCCTCCTCCCTCCACGCATCCGGCCGCCGCGCGAGGCGCACCGTCGAGGAGGCCCGCGAGACCCTCGCGGAATCGCTCGGCGCCCGCCCCAGCGAGGTCGTGCTGACCTCCGGCGGCACCGAGGCCGACAACCTCGCGGTCAAGGGCCTGTACTGGTCCCGCCGCGACGCCGACCCGGCGAGGACCCGCACCCGCGTCCTGGCCAGCCCCGTGGAACACCACGCCGTCCTCGACGCCGTCCACTGGCTCGGCGAGCACGAGGGCGCCACGATCGAGTACCTCCCGGTCGACTCCCACGGACGCGTCCACCCCGACGCCCTGCGCGAAGCGATCGCCCGCGACCCCCACGATGTCGCCCTGGCCACCGTGATGTGGGCCAACAACGAGATCGGCACCGTCATGCCGATCCGTGAACTGGCCGACGTGGCAGCCGAGTTCGACGTCCCCCTGCACGCCGACGCCGTCCAGGCCTTCGGCCAGGTCCCCGTCGACTTCGCCGCGTCCGGCCTCGCCGCCATGACCGTCTCCGGCCACAAGATCGGCGGCCCGTACGGCATCGGCGCCCTGCTCCTCGGCCGCGACCAGACCCCGGTACCCGTCCTGCACGGCGGCGGCCAGGAGCGCCACGTCCGCTCCGGCACCCTCGACGTCCCCGCCATCGCCTCCTTCGCGGTCGCCGGCCGCCTCGCCGCCGAACAGCGCGAGTGGTTCGCCCGGGAGATCGGCGCCCTGCGCGACTCCCTGGTCGAGGCGGTCCGTACGGCGGTCCCGGACGCGATCCTCGGCGGCGACCCGGCACCGGACGGCCGGCTCCCCGCCAACGCCCACTTCACCTTCCCCGGCTGCGAGGGCGACTCCCTGCTCCTGCTGCTGGACGCCCAGGGCATCGAGTGCTCCACCGGCTCCGCCTGCACCGCGGGCGTCGCCCAGCCCAGCCACGTCCTGCTGGCCACGGGCACCGACCCCGACCTGGCCCGTGGCACCCTGCGCTTCTCCCTCGGCCACACCTCCACTGAGGCCGACGTGGAAGCGGTCGCCAAGGCGATCGGCCCGGCGGTGGAACGGGCCCGGGCCGCCGGTCTGACATAGAGCGCCGGCCGGTCTCACGGGGAGCTCCGGCCGGTCCCACCGGGAGCTCCGGCCGGTCCCACGGGGAGCGCTAAGCGGGCGCCGTGCGCGCCGTCCGTACGAGCTTCATGTACCGGTCCCAGTCCCAGTGCTTTCCGGGGTCCGTGTGGTCGGTGCCCGGCACCTCCACGTGGCCGATGATGTGCTCGCGGTCGACGGGGATGTCGTAGCGCGCGCATATCCGGGCCGTCAGCCGCGCCGACGCCTCGTACATCTCGTCCGTGAGGTCCTGCGGGCGCTCCACGAAGCCCTCGTGCTCGATGCCGACACTGCGTTCGTTGTAGTCGCGGTTGCCCGCGTGGTACGCCACGTCCAGCTCGCGGATCATCTGCGTGATGTGGCCGTCCTTGCGGACGATGTAGTGCGCTGCCGCCCCGTGCTCCGGGTCCTGGAACACCTTCACCGCGCTGTCGAAGCTGCCCTGGGTGACATGGATGACCACCATGTCTATGCCGTAGTCGTCGGGCCGGTCCGCCCGCCGCCAGTTCGCGTCCGACGCCGCCACCCAGCGCGCGCCCGCGAAGTCGACCTCGCCCTCCTTGCGCGGCTTCTCCACGCCCGGCACCCGCCACCACAGCCGCGCCAGCTCGTCCCGGGCCAGCACGGCCGAGCCCACCGCGGCCGCCGTCCCGCCGATGAGCAACGCACGACGCCCGACCCTCCGGTCGCCGTCCCTCGGAGCCTTCCGCTGTCCCATGTGATCGTCAACGGATACTCGGCAGCCCTGGTTCCCGCGCCCCCGTACCCTGGAAGCGTTATGACTGACACCGCGCAGCCCTCCCGCCCCCTCCGCGTCCTCGCCGCCATGTCCGGCGGGGTCGACTCCGCCGTCGCCGCCGCCCGCGCGGCCGAAGCGGGCCACGACGTCACCGGCGTCCACCTCGCGCTCTCCGCGAACCCTCAATCCTTCCGCACGGGCGCGCGGGGCTGTTGCACCATCGAGGACTCCCGCGACGCCCGCCGCGCCGCCGACGTCATCGGCATCCCGTTCTACGTGTGGGACCTCGCCGACCGCTTCCGCGAGGACGTCGTCGAGGACTTCATCGCCGAGTACGAGGCCGGCCGAACCCCGAACCCGTGCCTGCGCTGCAACGAGAAGATCAAGTTCGCGGCACTCCTCGACAAGGCGCTGGCCCTCGGCTTCGACGCCGTCTGCACCGGCCACTACGCCACCGTCGTGCTGAACGACGACGGCACCCGCGAGCTGCACCGCGCCTCCGACATGGCCAAGGACCAGTCGTATGTCCTCGGCGTCCTGGACGAGAAGCAGCTGGCGCACGCGATGTTCCCGCTCGGCGACACGCTGACCACGAAGGACGAGATCCGCGCGGAGGCCGAGCGCCGTGGCCTCGCGGTCGCCAAGAAGCCCGACTCTCACGACATCTGCTTCATCGCCGACGGCGACACCCAGGGCTTCCTCGCGCACCGCCTCGGCAAGGCCGAGGGCGACATCGTCGACGAGTCCGGCGCCAAGCTCGGCACGCACGAGGGCGCCTTCGGCTTCACCATCGGCCAGCGCAAGGGCCTGCGTATCGGCACCCCGGCCCCCGACGGCAAGCCGCGCTACGTCCTCGACATCTCGCCGGTGAACAACACCGTGACGGTCGGCCCGGCGGCCTCCCTGGACGTCGATGCCCTCACCGCCATCAAGCCCCGCTGGTGCGGAGCCGCCCCGACCGGCCCCGGCACCTACACCGCCCAGCTGCGCGCCCACGGCGGCGAGACCGAGGTGACCGCCGAGCTGATCGACGGCTCCCTGGAGGTCACGTTCACCGAGCCCGTCCGCGGCGTCGCCCCCGGCCAGGCGATCGTCCTGTACGACGACACGCGCGTGGTGGGCTCGGCGACGATCGCGTCCACGGTGCGGGCGACACCGACGGCCGTCTGAGGCGACGGCCCGAACGCCGCCGGGGTCGCCGGCTCACCATGGCCGACGGCGCGGCCTGGTCACCACGGCCGACGGCGCCGCCTGGTCACCACTGCCGGCGAGCAGCCCGGTCAGTTCGGTCGGCCGGGCCGCCGCGTCAGTTCGCGAAGAACTCCGTCAGCACCGGCGCGAGCACGTCCGGCTCCACCATGTGGGTCTGCCCCTCCAGGCTCCGGTACGACCCGCCGGGCACCGTCTGTGCGACCGCGCGTGCCGCCTCGCGCATCCACGTGGGGCTCGCGCTGCCCGCGACGGCCAGCACCGGCGCGGTGATCGACGCGAGCCGGTCCCGGGGCACCAGACCGTCGCCCATGACGGCGTTGTCGTGGGCGAGGCTCGGCGCGATCGTCTCCATCCCGGCCCACATGGGGGACTGGCGGGCGCCCTGGATCATCTGCTCGGCCATCCCGGTCAGCCGCAGGAACAGCTCGACGGCGTCCCCGCGGCGGCCCTCTTCCAGCGCCTCGGTCAGCCGCTCGGTGTACTCCGCGCGCTCCTGGGCACCGCCCTCGTACACGGCGAACGGCACCTCGTAGACCGCGACCTGACGCACCGGCAGCCCGCTCGCCGCCGCCCGGAGCACCAGCGCGCCGCCCGAGGAGGTGCCGTACAGCGCCGCCTCGCCGCCCACCGCGTCGATCAGCGCGGCGAGGTCCTCGACCTCGCGCTCCACGGCGTACGGCGACGCCTCGCCGCTCGCGCCGCGCCCGCGCCGGTCGTACACGGCCACTCTGAAGTGTTTCGACAGGGGCACGGCCAGCGGCGCCACCGTGCCCCCGGTGGACATCGCCCCACTGACGAGGATCACCGCCGGGCCGTCACCGCTGATCTCGTACGCGATGGAGGTGCCGTCGGCCGACTTGGTGTTCTTATCCATGTCTGTGGAGATTGCCGTACGACGCGAAACTAATCGCTCACGACACTTCGACTTCGTAGAAGCAGAGGTGGTCCTTGATCTCCGCCACGTCCGGCTTCGGGTCCGGGTAGGACCAGACGAGGTCCGCGGCGCCCGGCAGCGACCAGTAGGACGCCGTTCCCTTGAAGGGGCAGTAGGTGTGGGTGTCGGAGGGAGTCAGCAGCTCCAGCCGTACGTCCTCGGCGGGGATGTAGTAGCGCGCGGGACAGCCCGTCTCGCGCAGGACGAGCGCGCGGTCGCTCTCCGCGAGGACCTGGTCGCCGTGCACCGCCCGCACGCGTCGCGTGCCCTGCTCGATCGTGATCGTGTGTCCATCAGCCATATCCGAAGAGCGCTCGCGGGCGCCGGGTTCTTCCCGCGTACGGTGGCTGCATGCGAATCTGCGTCTTCCTCTCCGCCGCCGACCTCGACGACCGTTACACGCGACCCGCGCGCGAGTTCGCGAAACTGCTGGGCAAGGGCGGTCACACGCTCGTCTGGGGCGGTTCCGACGTCGGGCTGATGAAGGTCGTCGCGGACGGCGTGCAGGAGGCGGGCGGCCGGCTCGTCGGGGTCTCCGTTCAGTTCCTGGCGGCCAAGGTCCGCCCGGGCGTGGACGAGATGGTGATCACCAAGGACCTCGCCGAGCGCAAGCGGCTGCTGCTGGAGAAGGCCGACGCCGTGGTGATCATGGTCGGCGGCACGGGCACGCTCGACGAGGCCACCGAGATCCTGGAGCTGAAGAAGCACGGCCACACGGACAAGCCGGTGGTCCTGCTCAACACCGCGGGCTTCTACGACGGTCTGAAGGAGCAGTTCCGCCGTATGGAGGACGAGGGCTTCCTGCCCCGCCCGCTGACCGAGCTGGTGTTCTTCGCCGAGGAGCCGGTCGGGGCGCTGGCGTACCTGGAGGCTGTGACATCAGCGGCTCCCGCCGCGGACCAGGGCGTGGAGTGATTCCCCGCTGATGCGAGCATGGCGGGCATGGCTACACATGTGATCACCGGAGCCGGATCCGGCATCGGCGCGGCCGTCGCCCGCCGCCTGCACGCGCGCGGGGACGAACTCGTGCTCCACGCGCGCGACGCGGGCCGCGCGAAGGAACTCGCGGCGGAGTTCCCCGGCGCTCGGACGCTGGTCGGCGACCTGGCCGACCCGGACAAGCTGTCCTGGGCCTTCTCCCACCAGTCGCTCCCTGACCGGGTGGACTCCCTGCTGCACATCGCCGGGGTCGTCGACCTCGGCCCGGTGGGCGACCTGACCCCGAAGACCTGGCGCCACCAGCTCAACGTCAATCTCATCGCCCCTGCCGAACTGACCCGGCACTTCCTCCCGCAGCTCCGCAGCACCCGCGGCCACGTGATCTTCGTGAACTCCGGCGCCGGCCTGAACGCGCACGCAGACTGGTCCGCCTACGCCGCGTCGAAGCACGGCCTGAAGGCTCTCGCCGACTCGCTCCGCCACGAGGAGCACGGCAACGGCGTCCGGGTCACCACGGTCTACCCGGGCCGCACGGCGAGCCCCATGCAGGCCAAGGTCCACCAGCAGGAGGGCAAGGAGTACGACGCCGCGAAGTGGATCGACCCCGAGTCGGTGGCCACGACGATCCTGATGGCCCTGGACCTGCCGAGGGACGCCGAGGTCAACGACCTGACGGTGCGGCCGGGGCGCTGAAGGACTCAGCCCCCGGCGTCTGAGGAGCGGGTTCGGGGGGCGGAGCCCCCGAAGGATGGGACGGGTAGGGGCGGCAGGGGCGGAAAACATAGGCTTCGGGGCGTGAACGCAAACCCCACCTTCGCCCCCGCCACCGGCATCGGTTCCATGCCGGGCGGCGACGCCCGGGAAGCCGCCAGGACCGTCAGCGGATCCTTCGAGGACTTCCCGTTCCTCGCCGAACAGCCCGCCCGCGGGCCCGGCGCCGACATGATCGGGCGGACCGCCGGGATGCTCGTCGAGCTGTACGCGCGCGTGGAGCCCAGCGGCTGGCGGATCGGGGACCGCCCGGGGCGGGACACCAGGCGGGCCAGGTCCTGGCTGGGGGAGGACCTCGACGCGCTGGAGGAGTTCACTCAGGACTACCAGGGGCAGCTCAAGGTGCAGGCCGTGGGGCCCTGGACCCTGGCCGCCGCGCTGGAGCTGAGGAACGGCGAGTCCGCGCTCGGCGACCCCGGCGCCTGCCGCGACCTGGCCGCCTCGCTCGCCGAGGGACTGCGCCAGCATCTCGGCGAGGTCGGCCGCCGCGTCCCCGGCGCCCAGGTCGTGCTGCAACTCGACGAGCCGTCCCTCACCGCCGTCCTGCGCGGGCAGGTGAGGACCGCCAGCGGATACCGGACATACCGCGCCGTGGACCGGCAGCTCGTGGAGGCCACGCTCCGCGACGTCGTCGGGGTTCACGGAGACGGCCCTGTCGTGGTCCACTCGTGCGCACCGGACGTCCCGTTCGCCCTGTTGCGCCGGGCGGGCGTGGCGGCGATCTCCTTCGACTTCTCCCTCCTCACCGAGCGTGACGACGACGCGATCGGCGAGGCGGTGGAATCGGGTACCCGGCTCTTCACCGGTGTCGTCCCGGGCACGGACGGCCCATTGTCAGACCCTGCCGGTAGCGTCATGGGTGTCAGGACGCTGTGGCGCAGGCTGGGGCTGTCACCGGGGCTTCTCGCGGAGGCGGTCACGATCACGCCGTCGTGCGGACTCGCGGGGGCCTCTCCCGAGTACGCGCGCAAGGTTCTCGCCCATTGCGTCCGGGCGGCGAGATCCCTCGCGGACAACCCAGAGTAACGGGAGGAAACACGGTGGCCGGCGACAAGCAAGCGGAGACGACGGTGCCCACCGAGGCACGGGAGCAGCACGCGAAGCTCGCTGAGCAGATCGAGGAGCACCGCTTCCGGTACTACGTGAAGGACGCCCCGGTCGTCAGCGACGCGGAGTTCGACGACCTGCTGCGCACCCTCGAAGCGCTGGAGGACGACTATCCGGAGCTGCGCACCCCGGACTCGCCGACGCAGAAGGTGTCCGTCGAGTTCGAGACAGATCTGGCCGAGGTCGAGCACCGCGAGCGCATGCTCTCCCTGGACAACGTCTTCGACGACGCCGGGCTCGCCGCCTGGGCCGAGCGCGTCCACAAGGACGTCGGCACCCCCGGGTACCACTTCCTGTGCGAGCTCAAGGTCGACGGCCTCGCGGTGAACCTGACGTACGAGAACGGCAGGCTGACCCGCGCGGCCACCCGCGGCACGGGCCGGATCGGCGAGGACATCACGCCCAATGTGATGACGATCGCGGAGATCCCGCACCGCCTGGCCGGCGACCACGTCCCGGGGCTCGTGGAGATCCGTGGCGAGGTCTACTTCCCGATGGAGGCGTTCGAGGCGCTCAACGCCCGCCGGGTCGCGGCCGGCGAGAAGCCGTACGCCAACCCGCGCAACTCCGCCTCGGGTTCACTGCGCCAGAAGGACCCGAAGGTCACCGCGACCCTTCCGCTGCACATGGTCGTCCACGGCATCGGCGCCCTGGAGGGCTTCGAGGGCCTGTCCCGGCTGTCCGGGGCGTACGACCTGCTCAAGTCCTGGGGCCTGCCCACCTCCCGGCACAACAGAGTCGTCGACGACCTCGACGGCGTCCGCGAGTTCATCGCGTACTACGGCGAGAACCGCCACTCCGTGGAGCACGAGATCGACGGCGTGGTCGTCAAGCTCGACGAGATCCCGCTCCAGGGCCGCCTCGGCTCCACCTCGCGCGCCCCGCGCTGGGCCATCGCGTACAAGTACGCGCCGGAGGAGGTCAACACCAAGCTCGTCAACATCCGAGTCGGCGTCGGCCGCACCGGCCGGGTCACGCCGTACGCGCAGGTCGAGCCCGTGACGGTCGCGGGCTCGGAGGTCGAGTTCGCCACCCTGCACAACCAGGACGTGGTCAAGGCCAAGGGCGTCCTCATCGGCGACACGGTGGTGCTGCGCAAGGCCGGTGACGTCATCCCGGAGATCCTCGGCCCGGTCGTCGACCTGCGCGACGGCAGCGAGCGCGAGTTCGTGATGCCGTCCGAGTGCCCGGAGTGCGGTACGGCGCTCAGGCCCATGAAGGAGGGCGACGTCGACCTGCGCTGCCCGAACGCCCGCTCCTGCCCGGCCCAGTTGCGTGAGCGGCTGTTCTACCTCGCGGGCCGCAAGGCGCTGGACATCGAGCACTTCGGCTATGTCGCCGCCGCCGCGCTCACCAAGCCGCTGGAGCCTTCCGAGCCGCCGCTGATGGACGAGGGTGACTTGTTCGACCTGAGCGCCGAGCAGTTGCTGCCCATCAGGGCGTACGTCCTCGACCAGGACAGCGGCCTGCCCAAGCGGGACCCGAAGACCGGCGAGGAGAAGATCGCCACGGTCTTCGCCAACCAGCAGGGCGAGCTCAAGAAGAACGCGGTATCGATGCTGGAGTTCATCGCCGCAGCCAAGGAGCGCCCGCTGGCCCGCGTCCTCACCGGCCTGTCGATCCGTCACGTCGGCCCGGTCGCCGCCGAGGCGCTGGCCCGTGAGTTCCGCTCCATCGACCGCATCGAGCAGGCGAGCGAGGAGGAGCTGGCGAACACCGACGGCGTCGGGTCGATCATCGCCGCCTCGCTCAAGGAGTGGTTCGCCGAGGAGTGGCACCAGGAAATCCTGCGCAAGTGGCGGGCGGCCGGCGTCCGCATGGAGGAGGAGGGCTCCGGCGAGGACGAGGGGCCGCGTCCGCTGGAGGGGCTCACGGTCGTCGTCACCGGCACACTGGAGCACTTCACGCGCGACGGCGCCAAGGAAGCGCTTCAGAGCCGCGGAGCGAAGGTAACCGGTTCCGTTTCGAAAAAGACATCTTTCGTAGTGGTGGGCGACAACCCCGGGTCCAAGTACGACAAGGCAATGCAGCTGAAGGTGCCTGTCCTGAACGAGGACGGCTTCAATGTCCTGCTGGAACAGGGGCCGGAAGCGGCGGCCGAAGTTGCCCTCCCCGCGGAGGAGTAACGGTTGAAGGCCCCCCGATCGGTGCATACCAGATGCATACGGGTGGCTGGGGCGCATTCGGGCAACCGTCGACGACCGCTGCCCGTGGAAGCCTTCTGCGGCCTACTGTTGAGATGTGCGCCTGCCGTGCCCAGCTGCGGTCGGGGCATCCCCTTGCTCTTGAAGGGCTTTGAAGGGTGAGGGGAAGGGCTTTCCAACGCGGTGCCGTTGAAGGTCGATTTCGGGCATCGGGCCGCGTGGCGTGGGCACCGCCGGCTGTGAGAGGGACGGGAATGGAACCGACCGAGAGCGCCGCCCCGCACTCACGGTTGCGCCGGCTGGCCGGCGCATGGCGAGAGCGGGCGGTGCGGACCGCGGAGCGTTCGCGGGCGGAAAGAGTCGCGGGGGGCGCCGCGGGGGCGCGCACCGTGCCGGACGCCCGCACCACCGTACAGATCGGCGTCGAGCCCACCGCCGGGCCGGCGCACCCCGACCACGAACGCCACCTGTCCTGGCCCGCGCTGCCCGCGGCGGTCGTCGCGGCGGCCGGGTTCGTCCTGGGCGCCGGGTTCTACCGGGCGTTCACCGACCATCACGCCCTCTTCCCGTCGGGCACGGTCGGCTGGTCGCTGGCCGTGCTGACCGGCGTCATCGTCGGTCATCTGGTGGCCCTCGGCCGCGCCCGCTGGTGGGGTGGCACCGGCTCCGGCGCCGCCCTCACCCTCGCCGTGCTGATGCTCTACGGCTGGGTGCCCGCGGGCATGGTCAGCCTCACGGTGGTCGTCCTGGTCGGCGTGGCCCGCCGCAACCGCTGGCGCCAAGGTGTGCTGCACGGTGCGGCGGACATCCTCGGCATCGCCGCCGGCGCCCTGGTGCTGGCCGCCTTCGGCCGGGTGCCCACCGTCGAGAACCCCTGGAACCCGGACACCTGGACGCTCTACACCGCGCCCGGCGTGGTGCTCGTCGCCGCCGCCTACCTCGCTGTCACGCGCGTCCTGCTCTGGTACCTCCAGGCCCCGCGCGGCGGCCTGCCCACCGTGGAGCGCACCGCGCTGGTCCGGCAGGGCCTGGTCGCCGTCGCGCTGCTCGGCATCGCACCGCTGGTGTGTGTCGTCGCCATCGCCAAGCCGCTGCTGCTGCCGCTTTTCGCCATTCCGCTCGTCGCTCTCGACTCCACCCTGTGGATAGCCCGGGCCCGGGCGGAGGAGCAGTTGCGCGATCCGCTGACCGGGCTGCCCAATCGGCAGTGGCTGCTGGAACGCATCTGGACCGCACTGGACGACGCCGAGCGCATCGGCGCCCGGTCCGCTCTGATGCTGATCGACCTCGACCGGTTCCGATCGGTCAATGACACGCTCGGTCATCTCGCAGGTGACCGGCTGCTGTTGCAGATAGCGGACCGGCTGCGGCTGGCCCTGCCGCGCGGGGCGGAGGCCGCGCGGCTCGGCGGTGACGAGTTCGCCGTCTTACTGCCCGTCGCCGATTCCACGACGTCCGCGACCCGGGTCGCCCGCGGTCTTGTCACCGCCCTGAGCTCCCCGCTCGACCTCGACGGCCTCACCCTGGTCCTGGAGGCCAGCGCCGGCGTCGCGGTCTTCCCGGACCACGCCCTCGACGCCGAGGGCCTGCTGCGGCGCGCGGACGTGGCGATGTACCAGGCGAAGCGGGACCGTACCGGCGTCGAGGTCTACGAGTCCAAGCGCGACTCGAACACCCCCGACCGGCTCGGGCTGCTGGGCGATCTGCGCCGAGCCCTCGACGCGCACGAGGTCGAACTGCACTATCAGCCCAAGGTCCGCTTCGACGGCCAGGTGGCGGGCCTCGAGGCCCTGGTCCGGTGGGTGCACCCGGAGCGCGGGAAGGTGCCGCCGGACGAGTTCATAGCGATCGCCGAGTCGTCCGGCCTCATGCCGCATCTGACGGAGTACGTCCTTGAGACGGCGCTCGCTCAGGTCGCCCGCTGGCGGGCCCAGGGGCTGCATGTCCCCGTGGCGGTCAACGTCTCCCCGCGCGACGTGCACACCCCCGGCTTCGCGGGCTCCGTCGCCGCGCGGCTCGCCCGGCACGGTGTTCCGGCGGGAGCGCTCCAACTGGAGATAACGGAACACGTCCTGCTGGAGGACCCGCAGCGGGCCGCGGACACGCTGGCCGGACTGACCGGGCACGGCGTGAAGATGTCCCTGGACGACTTCGGCACGGGCTATTCGTCCCTCGTCCACCTCAGACGGCTGCCGGTGAGCGAGCTGAAGATCGACCGGTCGTTCGTGGCCCGGCTCGCGGTGGACAACGAGGACGCCGAGATCGTGCGCTGCACCGTCGATCTGGCGCACTCGCTGGGTCTGCTCGTGGTCGCCGAGGGGGTCGAGGACGACGAGACCTGGGAGCGGCTGCGCGACCTGCGCTGCGACGCCGTACAGGGCTGGCTGGTGGCCGCCGCGATGCCGCCGGAGGAGGCCACGGCATGGCTGCTTGCGCGCGGGTCGCGGGGCTGGCAGCGGCCGCGCGCGGCACTGCCGGCCGCCGAGTAGACCTCTCTCTGAGTGCCGCGAGGGTGGTGTGGCGGCTGCGGCGCCGTCGTGGCTCGTCGCGCCCACGCGGCGGTAGCCGCAAATGGACACAGCCCCGCGCCCCTTCAGGGCGCTGCCGTGAAGTGTCCGATCAGCAGGGCCAACCTCTGCTCATGAGCCTGCTCCGGAAGCCGTCCGCTGCGCATCAGCGTGACCAACCCATGTAGCCCTGCCCAATACGTCTCCGTCAGCACCCCCAGGTCCTCGCCCTCCCCGGCGATCGGCTCCACCGCCGCCGCGAGCTCCCCGAAGGCCCGCTTCAGCGGCTCCGGGGCCTCGTCCGTGGCGAACGGCAGGTCCACCCGGTACGTGAACATGGCGTCGTAGAGCGCCGGTCGGCGTCGGCCGAAGGACGTGTACGTCTCGCCCACCGCCGTCAGCGCCGCGCGGGTGCCCTTCGCCGCCGTACGGGCCGCGTGCAGTTCGTCCGCGAGGTCGGCGCAGCCCTGTACGGCCACCGCCGCCATGATCGCGTCCTTGCCCTTGAAGTGGCTGTAGAGGACGGGCTGGCTGTACTCGATCTCCGCCGCGAGGCGGCGGGTCGTCACCGCGTCCCAGCCCTCCGACTCCGCGAGTTCCCGTGCGGCCGTGACGATGAGCCGCTCCCGTTCCGCTCGTTCGCGCTCCTTGCGCGTCTGGATCGTCATGCCAGGAATTCTAGCAGTGCTAGCGCATCTGTCGATGCTCTGCTAGCTTCGCTCTTGTCCCTAGCAGTGCTAGCGAGGAGTCAAGTCATGACCGTGACCGCGTACACCCTGGCCGTCGTCCTCAACCTGTTCTGCCTGTTCCTCGGCTACCGGTTCCTGCTCCAGCCCGCCTCGGCCGCCACCGGCTACGGCGTCCCGGCCCGGCCGGAGGGCGACGCCGGCGCCTATCTCTCCGTCAAGGGCCTGCGGGACGGCACCTTCGGCGTGGTGGGACTGGCGCTGCTGTTCTTCGTCGGCGCCCGTGCCGAGGCCTGGTTCATGCTCGCCGTGGCACTCGTCCCGCTCTTCGACACACTGATAGTGCTGCGCAACGGCGGCACGAAGGCGACGGCCTTCGGGATCCACTTCGCCACGGCGGTCGTCGTCCTCATCAGTGCCGTCCTGCTGTTCCTCGTCTGAGCACGCCAACACCGATCTCGCACCGGGGGTTCGAGACATGTCGCTGTTCGTTCCGAAGTTCGACGAGTCCGTGATCGTCCGCGCGGCGGAGGCCGAGCTCGTCGGCCGGGCGCCCACCACCGTCCGGCTGCTGGCCGACAGCGGTCAGACCGGAGGGGCGCTGTCCACCCAGCGCGTCACGCTCACCGGCGGCGCGGACGGCGCCAAACCGCACCGGCACGACAACTCCGCCGAGATGTTCTTCCTGCTCGACGGCGCCGCCGAGATCCTCTCCGGCGACGACGTCGTCACCGCGGGCCCCGGCGACCTGGTCGTCGTGCCGCCCGGCAAACCGCACGCCTTCGCCGCCGTCCCGGGCGCCGACGCCGACCTGCTCATCGTCATCACACCGGGCGTAGAACGCTTCGAATACTTCCGCCACCTCCAGCGCATCGCCCTCGGCGAGGCCACCGTCGAGAGCCTGCTGGAGGTGCAGGACCGCTACGACAACCACTTCATGAAGAGCGAGGTCTGGGACGGGCGCCGCGGGTGACCACGACCGGGGCGGGGGAAACCGTTTCACGGCCATGGGTCCCCGCCCCATAGGATTGGCCCCAAACCACACGCACTCACCCCAGAGGATCGCTGCATGCCTGGCATCACGCGCGAGGAGGTCGCCCACCTCGCCCGGCTGGCGCGTCTGGAGCTGAAGCCCGAAGAGCTCGAGCACTTCGCGGGACAGCTGGACGACATCATCGGCGCGGTCGCACGCGTCAGTGAGGTCGCCGACCAAGACGTACCGCCGACCTCGCACCCGCTCCCGCTGACGAACGTCATGCGGGCGGACGAGGTCCGTCCGTCGCTCACCCCCGAGCAGGCGCTCTCCGGCGCCCCGGCCCAGGAGCAGCAGCGTTTCAAGGTGCCGCAGATCCTGGGGGAGGACTAATCGCCATGACGGACATCATCAAGCTCACGGCCGCCGAGACCGCCGAGAAGATCGCCTCCGGCGAGCTCACGGCCGTACAGGTCACCGAGGCCCACCTCGCCCGGATCGAGGCCGTCGACGAGAAGGTGCACGCCTTCCTGCACGTCGACCGCGAGGGCGCCCTCGCCCAGGCCCGTGCCGTGGACGACAAACGCGCCAAGGGCGAGAAGCTCGGCCCGCTGGCCGGCGTCCCGCTCGCGCTGAAGGACATCTTCACCACCGAGGGCATTCCGACGACCGTCGGTTCGAAGATCCTCGAGGGCTGGATCCCGCCGTACGACGCCACCCTCACCAAGCGCCTCAAGGCCGCCGACGTCGTCATCCTCGGCAAGACCAACATGGACGAGTTCGCCATGGGGTCGTCGACGGAGAACAGCGCCTACGGCCCGACCGGCAACCCGTGGGACCTCACCAAGATCCCCGGCGGCTCGGGCGGTGGCTCCTCCGCCGCGCTCGCCTCCTTCCAGGCCCCCCTCGCCATCGGCACCGACACCGGCGGCTCCATCCGCCAGCCGGCCTCCGTCACCGGCACGGTGGGCGTGAAGCCGACGTACGGCGCGGTCTCCCGCTTCGGCATGGTCGCCTTCTCCTCCTCCCTCGACCAGGGCGGCCCCTGCGCCCGTACGGTCCTGGACGCGGCCCTGCTGCACGAGGTCATCGCCGGGCACGACCCGCTCGACTCCACCTCCATCGACGCCCCGGTCCCGCCGGTCGTCGAGGCCGCCCGCAACGGCAGCGTCGCGGGCATGCGCGTCGGCGTGGTCAAGCAGTTCCGCGGTGAGGGCTACCAGGCCGGCGTCATCCAGCGCTTCGACGAGTCCGTCGAGGTGCTGAAGGAGCTGGGCGCCGAGATCGTCGAGCTGGACTGCCCGTCCTTCGACCTCGCCCTGTCGGCGTACTACCTGATCGCCCCGTCCGAGTGCTCCTCCAACCTCGCCCGCTTCGACGGCCTGCGCTACGGCCTGCGGACCGGCGACGACGGCACGCACTCCGCCGAGGAGGTCACCTCCCTCACCCGTGAGGCGGGCTTCGGCCCCGAGGTCAAGCGCCGCATCATGCTCGGCACGTACGCCCTGTCGAGCGGCTACTACGACGCGTACTACGGCAGCGCCCAGAAGGTGCGCACGCTCATCACGCGCGACTTCGAGAAGGCCTTCGAGCAGGTCGACGTGATCGTCTCCCCGACGACCCCGACCACCGCCTTCGCGATCGGCGAGCGTGCCGACGACCCGATGGCGATGTACCTCGCGGACCTGTGCACCATCCCGACCAACCTCGCGGGCAACGCGGCCATGTCGCTGCCGTGCGGTCTCGCCCCGGAGGACAACCTCCCCGTCGGTCTCCAGATCATCGCCCCGGCGTTGAAGGACGACCGTCTTTACAAGGTCGGGGCGGCCGTCGAGGCGGCCTTCGTGGAAAAGTGGGGGCACCCGCTCCTGGAGGAGGCACCGTCGCTGTGAGCAAGCTGTCGAAGGCCAAGGACTTCAAGAAGTCCAAGTCCGGTCTGTACCTGTCCATGGCCACCACCGCGTTCGGTGCGCTCAGCGTCGCCAAGCAGGCCAAGAAGGCCCGCACGGAGAGCGACACGCTGCGCCTGATCGACGCCGCCGTGTCCGCCGCCGCCATCGCCACCGGCCTCGCCATCCTCTACCGCGAGCTGAAGCGGCTGGGCGACGACGACGTCCTGCTCGGCTGAGAGGGAAGTTTCACCGTGACCACCACGACCGACCTGGTGTCGTACGAGGACGCTCTCGCGTCGTACGACCCCGTCATGGGCCTCGAGGTCCATGTCGAACTCGGCACCAAGACCAAGATGTTCTGCGGCTGTTCGACCGCCCTCGGTCAGGACGCCAACACGCAGACCTGCCCCACCTGCCTCGGCCTGCCCGGCGCGCTCCCGGTCGTCAACGCGACCGGCGTCGAGTCCGCGATCAAGATCGGTCTCGCGCTGAACTGCGAGATCGCCGAGTGGTGCCGCTTCGCCCGGAAGAACTACTTCTATCCGGACATGCCGAAGAACTTCCAGACCTCCCAGTACGACGAGCCGATCGCCTTCAACGGCTTCCTCGACGTGCAGCTGGAGGACGGCGAGACCTTCCGCGTGGAGATCGAGCGCGCCCACATGGAGGAGGACACCGGCAAGTCGACGCACGTCGGCGGAGCGACGGGCCGTATCCACGGCGCCTCGCACTCGCTGCTCGACTACAACCGCGCCGGCATCCCGCTCATCGAGATCGTCACCAAGCCGATCGAGGGCGCGGGCGAGCGTGCCCCCGAGGTGGCGAAGGCGTACGTCCGTGAGCTGCGCGAGCTCATCCGGGCGCTCGGTGTCTCCGAGGCCCGTATGGAGATGGGCCAGATGCGCTGCGACGTGAATCTGTCGCTGCGCCCGAACGGCACCGAGAAGTTCGGCACCCGCTCGGAGACGAAGAACGTCAACTCGCTGCGGTCCGTGGAGCGCGCGGCCCGCTTCGAGATCCAGCGGCACGCGGCCGTGCTGTCGTCCGGCGGCACGATCATCCAGGAGACCCGCCACTTCCACGAGGACACCGGGTCGACGACCTCGGGCCGCGTGAAGGAGGAGGCCGAGGACTACCGGTACTTCCCGGAGCCGGACCTGGTACCGGTCGCCCCGTCCCGCGCGTGGGTCGAGGAGATCCGCGCCGGTCTGCCCGAGCTGCCGCTGGTGCGCCGCAACCGCCTCCTCGCGGAGTGGGGCATCTCGGCCACCGAGATGCAGGCGATCCTCAACGCCGGTGCACTGGACCCGATCGTCGCCACGATCGAAGCCGGTGCCGACGCCGCCTCCGCCCGCAAGTGGTGGATGGGTGAACTGGCGCGCAGCGCCAACGAGTCGGGCAAGTCGCCGGACGAGCTGTCGATCACGCCGGTCGAGGTCGCCCGTGTCTCCGAGCTGGTCTCGAAGGGCGACCTGAACGACAAGCTGGCCCGTCAGGTCATCGAGGGTGTCCTCGCGGGCGAGGGCACCCCGGACGAGGTCGTCGACAAGCGCGGTCTGAAGGTCGTCTCCGACGAGGGCGCCCTGGGTGCCGCCGTCGACGAGGCCATCGCCGGCAACCCGGGCATCGCCGACAAGATCCGCTCCGGCAAGGTCGCCGCGGCCGGCGCCCTGGTCGGCGCGGTCATGAAGGCGACCCGGGGTCAGGCCGACGCGGCCCGCGTCAAGGAGCTGATCCTTCAGAAGCTGGGCGTCAGCGAGGGCTGACCCGGTAGCCGTACATCCCGAGGGGGACGCGTCGACCGTGATGCGTCCCCCTCGGCGCGTCATCCGACGCGGCGGCCCACCAGCCGTACGAAGCCCAGCGCGCGGCCCTCGTCACGCCGCACCATCTCGCCGACCCGGCGGGCCATCGTGCGGTGGAACTCCTCCGGGCTCTCCTCGGCGATCACCTCGCACCACAGCAGCCAGTCGCGCCAGCCGTCGTCCAGCCAGTCGGCGGCCTCGACCTCGACGGCCCCGCTGCGGGTCCAGTGGCGGCGCCACCAGTTCGCGGAGTGGAAGCACCAGTAGCCGGGCTCCCACCACGGCGCGAGGTGCTCCGGCGGTTCGAGGCCGTCCGGCTCCTCGCGCAGCGCGGGCACGACGACGCCGATCCGGCCGCCCGGCTTCAACAGCCGGGTGAGCGTGGGCAGATAGAGATCGTTCGTGCCGAAGTACTGATACGCATCGACGCTCACGATCGTGTCGAAGCTGCCCTCGGCGAACGGCAGGTCGTGTGCCTCGACGCGCACCGGCAGCACCCGGTCGGCGAAGCCGGCCTCCGCCACGCGCCGGGCGTTGTCGTCGGGAGCGATCCACAGGTCGGCGGCGGTGACCTGGGCGTCGTACTCCCTGGCCAGGAAGACGGAGGTCATCGCCCGGCCGCAGCCCAGGTCCAGGACACGGGCGCACGGGCGCAGGGTGTCCAGGCCGAGGGCGGGGGCCAGCCACTCCAGCAGCCAGAGGGCGTTGGGGCCCATCTGGTTCTCGACGACCCAGCGAGGGTCGTAGCTGTTACTGCGCGGGTAGCCGGGGTGGGTCAGCCGCTTGGCGAGATCCTCGTCCGAGGTCCTCGTGGTGATGTCTGGCATCGGTGAACGGGCTCCTTGAGTCCGGGGAAGCGGAAAGGGATACGGAGGAGCTCGGTCCGACGCTCAAACAATGCACCTGCCCAGGTCGGCGGCGGTGTGCCGCGAGATGGTCGACCTCCGGACGCTAGCAGCGGGCCGCACGGCCCCGCATCGGGTTTCCCGACGCGACGCGCTACGCTCGCCCGCCATGAGTGGACGCGGTGATTCCGAGATATCCGGGACGGGGGAGGAGCAGCACGCCGAGAGTGGCCAGGACGTCGAGGCCGTTGAGGACGTCGAGGACCTTGAGGACCTTGAGGACCCCGACGATCCGGAGTACGTGGCGCGGCGGGCCCGTTGGACGGCCGCCGGGAGCGGAGCGTTGCTGGCTCTCGCCGGGCTGGCCGCCGCGGTGCTGCGGGTCACGGGCTCGGCCCCGGCTCTCGTCCCGGTCGCCTATGCCTTCGGGGCCGGCTTCTGCGCGTTCGCCGCGTTCCTCGGCTCCCGGGGGCGCACCCGGCGGGCGCTGTGGGTGCTCGTGGCCGGAGTGATGGTGATGGCGTTCGGGGACCAGTTCGACTGATGTGACAGTCCCCACTCGGCAACGACAGAGTGGCCGTTACTGTCCTGTGATCTGCCTCCCACTCCTGTGAATAACCCCACGAACAGGGCAAACGATCTCCCCCGCCTGCGAGAGTTTGCTTCACATCGCTCATGCGTTCTTTGCGGGCCGTTCACTTTCTGAACAACTGTTCCCGGTCAAAGATCCATAAATCGCCCCCCGGGAGCACGTTCGTGGCAGCTCTAGCACGCTGGTGTGTCCAACGCCGCCTCGTCGCCGTACTGCTCTGGCTCCTTGCCTTCGGCGGGGTGACCGCGGCCGCCGCCGTGACGGGCACCGCGTACTCGAACGACTACGAGGTCCCGGGCACCGAGTCCGGCCGTGCCACCCAGCTCCTTCAGGACGGCTTCCCCGGCCTGGGCGGCGACAGCGACACCGTCGTCTGGCACACCCCGTCCGGCACCGTCCGCGCCACCGACGTCGAACAGACCATGACGCGGACCCTGGACGAGATCGCCGAACTGCCCGGCGTCGCGGCCGTCGGCAGCCCCTACGACAAGCCGGGTTCCGCCCAGATCAGCGAGGACGGGCACACGGCGTACGCCACCGTCACCTTCGACGACAGCGCCGAGAACATCGACCAGGGCGAGGCGCAGGCGGTCGTCGACGCGGCCAAGGACGCCGGGACCGACGGGCTCCAGGTGGAGCTGGGCGGCAGTGCCATCGGGCTCACCGAGTCGAGTGGCGGGCACATCGCGGAGATCGTCGGCGTGGCCGTCGCCGCGGTCGTGCTGTTCCTCGCCTTCGGCTCGCTCGCCGCCTCCCTGCTGCCCATCGCCACCGCCCTGGTCAGCGTCGGCACCGCCTACGCAGGCATCGCCCTCCTCGGGCACGCCATGACGGTGGCCGACTTCGCGCCGATGCTCGGGATGCTCATCGGGCTCGGTGTGGGCATCGACTACGCCCTGTTCATCGTCACCAGACACCGGCGCGGACTGAAACGCGGGCTGTCCGTCACCGAGTCGATCACGAACGCCGTGGCGACCACCGGGCGGGCGGTGGTGTTCGCGGGAGCGACGGTGTGCATAGCCCTCCTCGGGATGCTGATCCTCAGGCTGAGCTTCCTCAACGGCGTCGCGATCGCCGCCTCGCTGACCGTGGTCCTCACGGTCGCCGCCTCCGTGACCCTGCTGCCCGCCCTGCTGTCGTTCATCGGCATGCGCGCCCTCAGCCGCCGCGAGCGGCGCCGGCTGGCCGAGCACGGTCCCGAGCCCGAGGTGCCCACCGGGTTCGCCGCACGCTGGTCGGCGTTCGTGGAGCGCCACCCCAAGGCGCTCGGCGCCATCGCCCTCGCCGTCATCACGGTCCTCGCACTGCCCACCCTCGGGCTGCGCCTGGGCACCTCCGACCAGGGCAACGGCCCGCAGACCTCCACCACCCGCCAGGCCTACGACCTCCTCGCCGACGGCTTCGGACCCGGCGTGAACGGACCGCTCACCCTGGTCACCGACGTCGACGGCGGCGACGACAAGCTCGCCCTGGACAACCTCGACGCCGCTCTGCGCAACACGGACGGCGTCGCGTCGGTGACCCCGGTGACCTACAACGCCGGCGGCGACACCGCGTACCTCACCGTCGTACCCGAGTCCTCCCCGCAGTCGCAGCAGACCAGCGACCTCGTGGACCGGCTGCGCGGCGACGTCCTGCCCCGCGCGGAGACCGGCACCTCGCTCGATGTGCAGGTCGGCGGCATGACCGCCGGCTACGACGACTTCGCCGACGTGATCGTCGGCAAGCTGCCGCTGTTCGTCGGGGTCGTCATCGGCCTGGGCTGTCTGCTGCTCCTGCTCGCCTTCCGCTCGGTCGGCATCCCCCTGAAGGCCGCCGCGATGAACGTGGCCGCCGTAGCAGCCGCCTTCGGAGTGGTCGTCGCGATCTTCCAGTGGGGCTGGGGCAGCGAACTGCTGGGGCTGGGCCGCGCGGGCCCGATCGAACCGTTCCTCCCGGTGATCATGGTCTCGGTGCTCTTCGGCCTCTCCATGGACTACCAGGTCTTCCTGGTCAGCCGGATGTACGAGGAGTGGCTGGAGACCGGCGACAACCGGCGCGCGGTCCGGGTCGGCCTCGCCGAGACCAGCCGGGTGATCAACTCCGCCGCCGTCATCATGATCTCGGTCTTCCTCGCCTTCGTCCTCAGCGGCGACCGGGTGATCGCCATGTTCGGCATCGCGCTGGCCGCAGCCGTGGCCCTGGACGCCTTCGTCCTGCGCACGCTCCTCGTCCCCGCCCTCATGCACATGCTCGGCGGCGCCAACTGGTGGCTGCCGCGCTGGCTCGACCGGCGCATGCCCCGCATCAGCATCGAGCCGCCCGAGTCCCGCGCAGCCCATGAGAGGCTGGCCGCCGCGACGGACGCCGAGGTGGCGGACGTGCTGGCCGAGGAGGAGCGACAGCGGGATGTACGCGATATCGCTGGGTGACGACGGAGCCGAACTGCGCCCGCTCGAGCCCTGGCACGCCGAGGAGTTCCTGGCCCACCTGGAGCGTGGCCGGGAGTTCATCAACCAGTACATCCCCTTCGGGGCGCAGGCCACGGACGTGGACTCCGCACGCGAGGCGCTCCAGCGCTACGCCGACATGCGCGCCGCCGACACCGGATCACTGCACGGCCTGTGGCTGGACGGGAAGCTGGTCGGCGGGGTGCTGTTCCTGAACTTCGACGCCGCGAACGCCAACTGCGAGGTCGGCTGCTGGCTGGAACCCGCCGGCACCGGACGCGGGCTCGTCACCCGCGCGATGCACGTGCTCATCGACTTCGCGATCGAGCGGCGCGGCATCCACCGCGTCGAGTGGATCGCCGCCGCCGGGAACACGCCGAGTCTGAACGTGGCACGACGGCTCGGCCTGACCCGTGAGGGCGTGCGCAGGGAGAGCTACCCCTATCGTGGGGTGCGGCACGACCTCGAGGTGTGGTCGATTCTGGCCCCCGAGTGGCGTGAGGCACGCGCGCGTGCCGCTCACAAGGATCATTAAGAAAGCTCTCAGACAGCGTCCGTACGGTGCGAGGCATGGGAACGAAGACAGTGGACGAGACCGGGGCCGAGACGGGCACCGACGCGAAGACCGACGAGGAGAAGGTGGACGTCACCAAGACGGCCGACGCCACCGACTCCACCGCTGCCGACGAGGCGGCGGAGACCGAAGAGACCGATGAGGAGGTGGCCGCCGAGGCGACGGAAGCGGCCCCCGCCGCTGTCGGCCAGGGCGCCGGAGCGGTCGTCTCCGCGGCGCTCGGCCTCGTCTCCCTGACCGGCGGATGGATCGGGACGGTCGCCGCCGCGCGCGAGACCCTCATCGGCCAGCTGGAGACCGCCTCCAACGCGAGCGTGTCCCAGCAGATCAAGGAGGTCTACGGCGACGCCTGGCAGACCTCCGCGCTGTGGGCCGGCGTGTTCGCGCTGGCCGCGCTGATCGTCGGCGTCGTGGTGCTGGCCCGTCCCGCTTTCGGGGCGCCCGGCAAGCCGCAGGCCGTGTGGATCAAGTCGGTCGCCTGGGGCGGTGTCGCACTCGGCGTCATCGGCCTCCTGCTGGCCGTCCTCAAGTACACCGACGCACTGCTCGGCCTGCCCTCAGCAGGCTGAGTCACCGCAGGTCCGAAGGGGCCTCAGAGCCGCCGTAAGCACCTTAGACGGCGCCCTGAGGCCCCTTACGCATATCTGAGGCCCCCACGGCGGGCCAAGATGCGGAACTCTCCCGATGTGGCGGACCCCCCTGGGAGAGGAAGGTTGAGGCATCGCGGAAAGCGACGCAAGAAACCACCTCTCACCAGGGAAAACGAGGAATCGACCATGTACGGGTACGAACTCCACCACATCCGTTCCGCCGAACTGATCCGCCGGGCCGAGCACGAGCGCCTGGTCCGCGAGGTGGTCCGTGGCCGCCGCGCGGCCCGCCGCCAGGAACGCGCGACCCGCGCCGCCGCGGAGTCGGAGTCCGATACGTCCAGCCTCCGCAGGCACCGGCCTCCACGCGCCGCGTGACGGCCGGTGCCGGGCAGCCGGATCCGACACTTCCGACGTCCGGCCCGACCTTGGGCCCGACGCCGGGCCCGACCCTGAGCCCGACGCCGGGCCCGGCGAAAACCGGTGCCCTCCTGTCGGTGCCGCGTGCGATGCTCGCCCCCGTGGAGAGCAGGTCCGTAAGTCCCGTGTTCGTCGGCCGTACGGCCGAGTTGGAGACCCTGAACGACGCGCTCGCCCGTGCTGCCGCGGGCGAGCCGCAGGCATGGGTGCTCGGCGGTGAGGCGGGGGTCGGCAAGACCCGGCTCGTCGAGGAGTTCGCGTCCGCCGCCGCCCGCGAGGGCGCCGTCGTCGTGCTCGGCGGCTGCGTCGAGATCGGCGCCGACGGCCTGCCGTTCGCCCCGTTCTCCACCGCGCTGCGCGCCCTGCGCCGCGAACTGCCCGACGAACTGGCCGCCGCGGCCGCCGGGCAGGAAGAAGAACTGGCCAGACTGCTCCCCGAACTGGGCGAGAGCACCCCCTCCGGCGGACCCGACCGCTCCGACGAGGAGGGCATGGCCCGCCTCTTCGAACTCACCGCCCGCCTCCTGGAACGCGTCGCCGCGGGCCGCACGGTCGTCGTGGCCCTGGAGGACCTGCACTGGGCCGACGCCTCCACCCGCCACCTCCTCGCCTACCTCTTCCGCACCCTGCGCACCGGCCGCCTGATCGTCCTCGCCACCTACCGCTCCGACGACATCCACCGCCGCCACCCGCTGCGCCCCCTCCTCGCCGAACTCGACCGGCTGCGCACCGTCCGCCGGATCGAACTCGGCCGCTTCAACCGTGCCGAGGTCGGCCGCCAGATCGCCGGCATCCTGGCCTGTGAACCCGACCCGGCCCAGGTCGACGAGATCTTCGAACGCTCCGACGGCAACGCCTTCTTCGTCGAGGAACTCGCCGTCGCCGCCCACGAGGGCAGCTGCACCGGCCTCACCGACTCCCTGCGCGACCTGCTCCTGGTCCGCGTCGAGAGGCTGCCCGAGAGCGCCCAGCGGGTCGCCCGGATCGTCGCCGAGGGCGGCTCCACCGTCGAGTACCGGCTGCTGGCGGCCGTCGCCCAGCTCGCCGAGGACGACCTCATCGAGGCGCTGCGGGCCGCCGTCGGCGCCAACATCCTCATCGCCGCGCCCGGCGACGACGGCTACCGCTTCCGGCACTCCCTGGTCCGCGAGGCCGTCGGCGACGACCTGCTGCCCGGCGAACGCTCCCGCCTCAACCGCCGCTACGCCGAGGCCCTGGAGGCCGACCCGACGCTCGTCCCGGCCGGCGAGCGCGTCATGCGGCTGGCCAGCTACTGGTACCACGCCCACGACCCCGCCAAGGCCCTCCCCGCCGTCCTCGACGCCTCCGTCACCGCCCGCCGCCGGCACGCCCACTCCGAGCAACTGCGGCTGCTGGAACGCGCGATGGAGCTCTGGGACTCCGCCCCCGAGGACACCCGCGCCACGCTGCGCCCCGTCGACTACACCGAGGTCTACCCTCCCTGCGGCTGCGACCCCGCCACCACCCCGCTGCGCTACCTGGACCTGATGGCCGAGGCCGCCGTCGCCGGCCGGCGCTGCGGGGAACGCGAACGCGCCCTGAAGATCACCAAGCGGGCCCTGCACCTGCTGGAGGACGACGGCGAGCCCCTGCGCGCAGCCTGGTTCTGGGTCCAGCGCTCCCGCCTGATGCAGGCCATGGCTCGCGGCGACGGCTGGAAGGAGCTCGGCACCGCCCAGGAGCTGGTGCGCGGCCTGCCGCCGTCCGAGGTGCACGCCGAGGTGCTGGCCACCGCGGCCAACTGGTCGATGCTGCGCGCCCCCGGCCCCGACGCCATGTCGGCCGCCGAGCGCGCCGTCGAGTACGCCCGCATGGTGGGTGCCGAGGACATCGAACTCAACGCGCGTCTCACCCTCGGCGGCCTCATGGTCGACGCCGGTGAGATCGATGCCGGACTGGCCCAGATGCACGAGGTCAAGAAGCAGGTACTGACCCGTGGCCTCACCACGGTCGTGGGCCGCAGCCATGTGAACCTCCCTTCCGCCCTCGAAGCCATCGGCCGTTCGCAGGAGGCCGTCGCCATCCTGCGCGAGGGCCTGCGCCTCACCCAGGAGTGGGGCCTGCGCGACTCCGAGGCCTGGATGTGGACGAACCTCGCCGAGTCGCTGATCTCCCTGGGCCAGTGGGACGAGGCCGCCGAGGCCGCGGTGAACGCCCAGCGCACGGGACAGTCCGCCAAGCCGCACGGCGGCGCCTCCAACCGCCTCGCCCAACTCGCCCTCGCCCGCGGGGAGACAGCCGAGGCCGCCCGCCATCTCGCCGCCGCCCGTGCCTCCTACGGCACCCACGACCCCATGCCCCAGAACAACCTGCCGATGTCCCTCCTCGCCCTCGGCACGGCCGCCGCCGAAGGCCGCCTCCTGGACGCTCGCGCGGAGGCCGACCGGGCTCTGGACGCCGGCTTCCCGCCCGGCACGCACCGCTACGCCTGGCCGGTCCTGCTGGCCGCCGCCGTCGCCGAGTCCGACGCCCGCGCCCAAGCGCTGCCCACCGCACAGGAGGGCCGCGCCGCCTTCCTGCAACGCCTCTTCGAGGCCGTCCGCAAACTCACCACCGGCGCCCCCGTATGGCTGGCGTACGAGAAGTGGACCCGGGCCGAACTCGACCGGGCCGACGGCCGCACCAGCACCGACATCTGGTCCGACGTGGTCACCGCCTTCGAGGCCCTGGAACGCCCCTACGACCTCGCCCAGGTCCGCCACCGCCTGGCCGAGTGCCTGCTCGCCGTCGGCGGCGACGACGAACGCGCCCGCGCCACCGAACTGCTCCGCCTCACCCGGGCCACCGCCACCCACCTCGGCGCCCGCCCGCTCGCCGACGCCGCGGCCCACCTGGCCCAGCGGGCCCGCCTCAGCCTGACCGCGGCCCCGCACCTGCCCACGGCCGACCCCGCCGACTCCCTCGGCCTCACCACGCGCGAACGGGACGTCCTGCGCCTGGTCTCCGCCGGCCGCACCAACCGCCAGATCGCCGAGGAACTCTTCATCTCCCCGAAGACGGCCAGCGTCCATGTGTCGAACATCCTCGGCAAGCTCGGCGTCTCGGGGAGGGGCGAGGCCGCCGCCGTGGCCCACCGGCTGGGGCTGTTTCCGGCCGAGACACTCACCTCGGGGATGAGCGGCTGAGGCATACGCTGTAAGGGACGTCGACTCCGGGAGGCTCCGTGTTCAACGCGTTCGAGGAACTCTTCGCCCCCGGCCGCAAGCACACCCGCGACGAACAGAACCGCCTCGAACTGACCCGCGAGGACGTCGGCGACAACGACCCCGGACGCGGTCCGATAGACCTCGCCTCCGGGAAGGTCGTCGTGCGACCGCCCGAGCCGCCGCCCGAGGGGGACGAGGCCGACGGAGCCAGAGGGGACGAGGCCGGCGGGGCCGAGGGCACAGAGGGAGCCGAAGGCAAGGCGTAGCCAGGAATCGGCGCCGCTCAGGTCACCTGGAGCTCCAGGATCCGGTCGTCCCCGTCCTTCGGGTCGCCCCGCCCGTCCGTGTTGCTGGTCACCAGCCACAGCTTGTCGCCGCCCGCCGCGACGACCGTCCGCAGCCGGCCGTACTCACCCTCCAGGAAGGCCTGTGGATCCGCCGAGGCCTCCGTGCCGTTCAGGGGGATGCGCCACAGGCGCTGGCCCTTCAGGCCGGCCATCCAGACCGAGCCCTCGGCGTAGGCGATACCGCTGGGGGAGGCGTCGTCGGTGCCCCACTGGGCCAGGGGGCTGTGGAACTCGCTGTCGTCCGACTTGCCCTCGGCCTCCGGCCAGCCGTAGTTGTCGCCCGGCTTGATCGCGTTCAGCTCGTCCCAGGTGTCCTGGCCGAACTCGGAGGCGAACAGACGCTGCTTGGAGTCCCAGGCCAGGCCCTGCACATTGCGGTGGCCGTAGGAGTACACGGGGGAGTCGGGGAAGGGGTTGCCCGGCGCCGGCTCGCCCTCCGGTGTCAGCCGCAGGATCTTGCCGCCCAGGGACTTCTTGTCCTGGGACAGGCCCGTGTCACCGCTCTCGCCCGTGCCCGCGTACAGCATCTTGTCCGGGCCGAAGGCGATTCTGCCGCCGTTGTGGATGTAGCCCTTGGGGGTGCCCTTGAAGATCGTGTCGGGTGCGCCCAGCTGATCGCCGGCCGCCCGCTGCTCGTCGTACACCATGCGGACGATGCGGTTGTCCGAGGCGGAGGTGAAGTACGCGTAGATCATGTGGTCGGAGGCGTAGTCCGGGGACAGCGCCAGGCCCATCAGGCCACCCTCCCCGGCCGGGGAGACTCCTGGGACCTCGCCCAGCTCGGTCTTCTTGCCGGTCTCGCCGTCGACACGGGTGATCGTCGCGTCGTCGCGGGAGGAGACGAACAGGTCGCCGTCGGGGAGCGGGGCCAGGCCCCAGGGCGTGTTCAGGCCCTCGGTGACCGTGCGCACCACCTTCACCGTGCCCTTCGCCGGTGGGGTCTCGGCCGACTGACGGGTGGGCGGGGCCGTGGTCCCGCTCGGCGCCCGGTCTCCGCCCTTGTCCGGCGAGGCCCCGTCGCCGGAGGAGCAGCCGGCCGTCAGCAGGAGTGCGGCCGCGGCCAATACGGCCGACACAGCTCGACGTTGCACGATCACGGTCCCTTCGATGCGGCGGGTTCTACTGTTCTTACACCGCTCGCGCCTCAGAGGTTCCCGATCCACGAACCTCGCACCGGCGCCGCCCCGGCCGTCGCGTGCCGGGGCCGTGGAACCCCCGCGGCCTCAGTCCCAGGATCCCTGTGCCCCCGGCAGCTCCGCCACCTCGGCCAGGTCCTCCGCGGACAGCCGCAGCGCCTCGGCGCCCGCGTTCTGCGTCACCCAGCGCTCCTGCTTGGTGCCCGGTGTCGCGACGACGTGCCGGCCCTGGGCGAGGACCCACGCCAGCGCCACCTGCGCCGGTGTGACCTCCTCGCCGTGCCGGGCCGCGACGCGGCGCAGGCCGGCCACGATCGGCTGGTTCGACGCCATCATCTCCGCGGTGAACCGTGGGTGCCGGGCCCGTACGTCGTCCGGCTCGAAGCCCTGGCCCGGAGTGAGCGTGCCGGTGAGGAAGCCGTTGCCCAGCGGCATCGCCGCCAGGAAGCCGATCCCGCGGGCATCGCACCACGGCAGCAGCGCCTCCAGCGCCTCGGGCGACCACACCGACAGCTCGGCCTGCACCGCGCTCACCGGAAAGACCTGCTGCACCCGCTGCAACTGCCGGATCGTCGCGTCGTGCAGACGGGTGCCGAGCCGGCGGCCACCCCGCGCGCCCACCGCGCACAACCCCAACGCCCGTACCTTTCCCGCCCGGACGAGCTCCGCCATCGCGCCCCACGTCTCCTCGACGGGGACCTCGGGGTCGGCGCGGTGCAGTTGGTAGAGGTCGATCACGTCCGTCTGGAGGCGCCGCAGGGACGCGTCGCAGGCCCGCTTCACATAGCCGGGGCGGCCGTTGGCCACGATGTGCTGTTCGCCGACGAGCAGTCCGACCTTGGTCGACACGAACGCGTCCTGCCGGCGCTCCTTCAACACCCGCCCCACCAATAGCTCGTTGGTGAACGGGCCGTACATGTCGGCCGTGTCCAGCAGCGTCGAGCCGAGATCGAGCGCCCGGTGCACCGCCCTGACCGACTCCTCGCCCCGCTGCCGCGACGAGCTGTAGGCCCAGCTCATCGGCATGCACCCGAGCCCGACGGCTCCCACCGCGAGTGCCGCCGCGCCGATCGTCCTGCGCTCCACCTGGCCGTAACCCTCCCTCTTCCGGCACCCCAACCTAACCTCTGCGCTCCGGATCGCCCGACCTAGGGCCCGCCCGACGGGTGCTGCCGGGGCCGCGGGCACCCCGCCCCGCTCACCAGCGACGATCGGGTGCCGATACCTTTCCTCGGCCTGACCCGCCGGAAGGCTCTAGCCTCCTGACCATGACTGCTGACGTGTGGCTCCCCATCCCGCCGGAAGACATCGAAGGTCTGCCCGAGGGCCCCGCCTACCGCTTCTGGAACGGCGCCGAGGAATTCCCCGCGGACCCGGCCCGGTGCGCCTTCTACGTCGTCCCGTACATGAAGCCGCCCGGGCTCGGACAGCGTCCCCTGCCGCAGATGACGCACCTGGAGGTCGTGCAGACGCTCTCCGCCGGCACCGACCACGTCGAGCCGGGCCTCAAGCACCTGCGTCCCGGCGTACGCCTGTGCAACGCGCGCGGGGTGCACGAGGCGAGCACCGCCGAACTCACGCTCACCCTGATCCTCGCCTCGCTGCGCGGCGTCCCCGACTTCGTGCGGGCGCAGGACAGGGGGGAGTGGCTCGGCGGCTTCCGTCCCGCGCTGGCGGACAAGAACGTCCTCATCGTGGGATACGGCTCGATCGGTGCGGCCATCGAGGACCGGCTCGCACCGTTCGAGGTCGCGCGGGTGGCGCGCGTCGCGCGCTCGAAGCGCACCACGGCGCGCGGCGAAGTGCATCCGCTCACCGAACTGCCCGCTCTGCTTCCGGAAGCAGACGTCGTCATCCTGTCCACGCCCTTGACGGAAACCACCCGTCACCTGGTCGACGCCGGCTTCCTCGCCCGGATGAAGGACGGCGCGCTGCTGGTCAACGTCGCCCGCGGCGGCGTGGTGGACACCAAGGCGCTGCTGGCCGAACTGGAGACCGGGCGCATCACCGCGGCACTCGACGTCACCGACCCCGAGCCGCTGCCCAGCGAGCACCCCCTGTGGCGGGCCCCGGGCCTGCTGATCAGCCCTCATGTGGGCGGCCCGACGTCCGCGTTCCTGCCGCGCGCCAAGCGGTTGCTGGTGGACCAGTTGACTCGTTACGTGAACCGGGAGCCGTTGCGCAACGTGATCCTTACGACGGGCGCGACGCACACGTGACGCTTACGGGTTGAGTATCGCCGGGACGCCGCGCGTGTCGCGCGTAACAAGCCCATAATCCGGTTCGAGTACGGTCCGCAACCCCACGGAAGCGGTGCGTACTCGCATATGCGCTGGTCGTCACGGAGCGTAGAGGTGCTATGTCCCTGAGTGACGAGACTGGTGTATCGTCCCGACAGGGGCAGCGCCGCGCAGCTTGGGGCGCCGGGGATGGACATTTCAGATTTGTGAGGGGGGCGACGGGCGATGCACGGCCTATGGGCGAGCGATCCGACGCGACGGGGCCGCCGGCGGCGACCCTGGCGAGCTGCCGCGCGCAGACGCGGCCACCACGGCATCCACGGCTGCCGTCACAACAATCACCAGCGCAGGCACAACAGCCGCAGGCGGCAGGCGCACCCGGTGCAACGGGACCCTCGGGAGTCGCGAGCGGCACGGACCGGGAGGGGCCGGTGAGCTCGCCACCGCCCTCCACGACGACGCTCGACGGAGCGCTGCGGGCACAGCGGCCGTCGGCTGTGACGCTGCCTCGTCCCTCGTCGAGCGGCAACGGCTCGGGACTGTTCCCGCAAGTGACCCTGGCCCTGGTGTGCGCGGGATACGCCGTCGGTTCCGCGCTCGGCTGGGGTTCGGAGCAACTGGCGCTGATCATGGGCGACTTCGGGCTGGCGGCCGCTGCGGCAGCGGCCGCCGTGTCCTGCTTCCGCTACGCCAGAAGCCGCCGTATCCGCTTTCGACCCGCATGGCTGCTGTTCGCCCTCTCCTCGGCCATGGCGGCCCTCGGCAACCTGGTCTGGGGGTGGTACGAGGTCGTCCTGGAGCGGCCCGTCCCCAGCCCTTCCTACGCCGACGGCTTCTTCCTGTGCTTCGCGCCGCCCGCCATCGTGGGGCTCCTGGTGCTCGCCAAGCGCCCGGTGACCAAGGCGGGCTGGGTCTGCCTGGGGCTGGACGCCTGGCTGATCGGCGGCTCGCTGCTGACGCTGGCGTGGAGCCTCGCCCTGGCCCAGGCCGCCAAGATCGACGCCGGCGGCGGGGCGAGCGTGGCCCACACCGCGCTCTCGCTGGCCTACCCGCTGCTCGACATCGCACTGGTCAGCATGGTGCTCGCGCTGCACTTCCGGCGCTCCTCGGCCAACCGCACCGCGGTCAACACCGCGATCGGCGCGCTCGCCCTGACCGTGATGTGCGACGCCCTGTTCACCTCGCCGCTGCTGCACAACAGCTACCGCTCCGGCCAACTGCTCGACGCGGGCTGGTTCGCCGGCTCCCTGCTCCTGGCGTACGCCCCGTGGGCCACGCCCCGGCACGGCTCCGAGGAGTGCGACCGGCACGGCTCGACGGGGCACACGCGCGTGGTCCACGAGCATGTGCCCGGACAGCGTGGCGGGGGCCATCACCCCAACCCCGCACAGGGAGGTGATCACACCCGGTACCCGGTCACCCGGCCGATCGCCGGCTCCCTGGCCGCGCTCACGCCGTACCTCGCCGCCGCGGTGTGCACCCTGGGGATCCTCTACAACGTCCTCAACGGCCGCAGCGTCGACCGCGTGGTGCTCATCACCGGTGGCACCGTCGTGCTGGCGCTCGTGGTGCGCCAGGGCATCATGCTGCTCGACAACATCACCCTCACCCAGGAACTGGCGCAGAAGGAGAACCACTTCCGCTCCCTGGTGCAGGGCTCCAGCGACGTCATCATGATCGCCGCACCCAACGGCATCCTCCGGTACGTCTCCCCGGCCGCCGCCGGGGTCTACGGCCGCACCGCCGAGGATCTGGTGGGATCGGAACTGGCCAATCTCATCCACCCGGAGGACCTGGGCTGCGTGGTGCACGAGGTGCGCCGCTTCCTCGCCGCCAGCCCGCTCGAGGAACCCACTACGCGCATCGAGTGCCGTTTCCGGTCCGGCGGTGGGGGCACCTCCCGCTCAGGCGAAGCCGAGAGTGGGGGAGGCTGGCTCAACGTCGAGTCGACCGTCAACCGGCACCACGGCGGCCTCATCTTCAACAGCCGGGACGTGACCGAGCGGGTGCGCCTCCAGGCGCAGCTCCAGCACAACGCCGAGCACGACCCGCTCACCGATCTGCCCAACCGGGCCCTGTTCACCAAGCGGGTCCAGCATGCCCTGTCCGGCCGCCGGGCCTCCGACCGCGGCCTCGCCCTGCGCAACACCGCCGTCCTGTTCATCGACCTCGACGGCTTCAAGGGCGTCAACGACACGATCGGGCACCAGGCCGGGGACGAACTGCTGGTCCAGGCCGCCCGCAGACTCCAGGAGGCGGTCCGGCAGGGCGACACCGCGTCCCGGCTGGGCGGCGACGAGTTCGCGGCCCTGATCGTCGGGGACAACACCCGCGACCGCACCGCCCGTGAACGACACATCCTGGAGCTCGCCGACCGCCTCAGGATGACCCTGTCCCAGCCGTACCTCATCGACGGCAACGATGTCCGGGTCAACGCCTCCATCGGCGTCGCCTTCGCCGAACCGGGCCTCGGTGCGGGGGAGTTGCTGCGCAACGCGGACCTGGCCATGTACCGCGCGAAGGCGGGCGGCAAGGGCCGGGTCGAGCTCTACAAACCGCAGATGCAGCAGGACGTCGTACGCAAGGCGGAGCTGGCCACGCGGCTGCGTGCCGCGCTGCACGACGGCGAGTTCGCGCTGCTGCACCAGCCGGTGGTGTGCCTGGAGGACGGCCGGATCACGTCGGTCGCCGCCCAGGCGCGCTGGCGGTCCTCACAAGGGGTGCTGTTCACGCCCGCCGAGTTCCTGCGGGTGGCCGAGGACAGCGACAAGACCGCCGAGCTGGGCCGCTGGATGCTGGAGGAGGCCGTCGAGCAGGCCGCGGAGCGCACCGCGACCGGGCTCGCCGTGCCCATCGCGGTCCGGATGAGCGCGCGCCGGCTGCTGGACCGGTCGATGCCGCTCGGCTCGATCGAGGCGCTGCTGACCCGGCACGGGCTGCCGTCCGGGTCGCTCGTCATCGAGCTGTCCGACCTGGACCCCCGGATCGCGCTGGACGACCTGGAGCGCCGTCTGAGCGGCCTGCGCAGACTCGGCGTCCGGGTGGCCCTGGACGGCTTCGGCAGCGGGTACGCCGCGATCACCGCGCTGCGCAGACTCCCCGTCGACGTGCTCAAGCTCGATCGCGGGCTGGTCGAGGGCGTCGTCGAGTCGGCGCGGCTGCACAAGATCACCAGCGGGCTGCTGCGGATCGCCGGCGACCTCGGGCTCCAGTCCGTGGCCGACGGCGTGGACCTGCCCGAGCAGGTCGTCGCACTGCGGGCGATGGGCTGCACGCACGGGCAGGGCATGGCGTTCTCCGGGCCGCTGGACGAGTACCGGCTGCGCCGGGCGCTCAGTTCCGGCCACTATCCGGTGCCGCACGGGCCGGCGGAGCCCGCGTTCGCCGGCGGGGGCACGGCGGTGTACACCAGTGGTGTCCCCGCCGTTCTCGGAGGCGGCAGTGCCCTTCGTTCACATAATGAGACTCCCGTCCCACCCACTTGACACCGGGTGTGCGCCGGGGGGAGGGTCAGTGCCATGCGCACCCGAATTCTCGTACTTGGAAAGCGCGTCGGCTGAAGCTGGTGACGTCCGGACAGACCCGGAACTCCCAGCGACCACCACCGACGCGCTCCCCTCGCTTGCCTTACGGCACGAGGGGTTTTTTGTTGCACGGGCACCAGTCGTGCAGCATCGAAACTCCGCTCAAACTTCGCAAAAACCCTCAGCATCGAGAAGAGAATGCCGATGACCGAGCAGGCCTCCGGGGCCCATCATCCGCAGCCGCGGCCCCGATCCGGAGGACACCAGTCCGCCCCCGAGCACGTCACGGGTGCGCAGTCCCTCATCCGTTCGCTCGAGGAGGTCGGCGCCGACACGGTATTCGGCATTCCCGGTGGCACCATCCTTCCGGCGTACGACCCGATGATGGACTCCAAGCGGGTGCGTCACGTGCTGGTCCGCCATGAGCAGGGCGCCGGACACGCGGCCACCGGTTACGCGCAGGCCACCGGCAAGGTCGGCGTCTGCATGGCGACCAGTGGCCCCGGTGCCACCAACCTGGTGACGCCGATCGCCGACGCGATGATGGACTCGGTGCCGCTCGTGGCGATCACCGGTCAGGTCGTCTCCAAGTCGATCGGTACGGACGCCTTCCAGGAGGCGGACATCGTCGGCATCACCATGCCGATCACCAAGCACAGCTTCCTGGTCACCAAGGCGGAGGACATCCCCCGGGCGATCGCGCAGGCGTTCCACATCGCCGCCACCGGCCGCCCGGGACCGGTCCTGGTCGACATCCCCAAGGACATCCTCCAGGCGAAGACCACCTTCTCCTGGCCGCCCGTCATGGACCTGCCCGGCTACCGGCCCGTCACCAAGCCGCACGCCAAGCAGATCCGCGAGGCCGCCAAGCTGATCACCCAGGCCAAGAGGCCCGTCCTCTACGTCGGCGGCGGTGTGATCAAGGCCGGCGCCACCGCCGAGCTGAAGGTCCTCGCCGAACTCACCGGAGCGCCCGTCACCACCACCCTGATGGCGCTCGGCGCATTCCCCGACAGCCACCCGCTGCACGTGGGAATGCCGGGCATGCACGGTGCGGTCACCGCCGTCACCGCGCTGCAGAAGGCCGACCTGATCGTCGCCCTCGGAGCCCGCTTCGACGACCGTGTCACCGGCAACCTGGACAGCTTCGCCCCGTACGCCAAGATCGTCCACGCCGACATCGACCCGGCCGAGATCGGCAAGAACCGCGCGGCGGACGTGCCGATCGTCGGTGACGCCCGCGAGGTCATCGCCGACCTGGTGCAGGCCGTCCAGAAGGAGCACGCCGAGGGCCACAAGGGCGACTACACCGCCTGGTGGAAGGACCTCAGCCGCTGGCGGGACACCTACCCGCTCGGCTACGACCAGCCCGAGGACGGCTCGCTGTCCCCGCAGCAGGTCATCGAGCGCATCGGCCAACTCGCCCCCGAGGGCACGGTCTTCGCGGCCGGCGTCGGCCAGCACCAGATGTGGGCCGCGCACTACATCCAGTACGAGAAGCCGGCCACGTGGCTGAACTCCGGCGGCGCCGGAACCATGGGCTACGCGGTCCCCGCGGCCATGGGCGCCAAGGCCGGGGTCCCGGACCGGACCGTCTGGGCGGTCGACGGCGACGGCTGCTTCCAGATGACCAATCAGGAGCTCACCACCTGCGCCCTGAACAACATCCCGATCAAGGTCGCCATCATCAACAACGGCGCCCTCGGGATGGTCCGCCAGTGGCAGACCCTCTTCTACAACCAGCGCTACTCCAACACGGTCCTGCACTCCGGACCCGACGACGTCAACCCGGAGGCCAGGGGCACCCGCGTCCCCGACTTCGTGAAGCTGTCGGAGGCCATGGGCTGCTACGCGATCCGCTGCGAGAACCCCGCCGACCTCGACAAGGTCATCGAAGAGGCGAACTCCATCAACGACCGCCCGGTCGTCGTCGACTTCATCGTCCACGAGGACGCCATGGTGTGGCCGATGGTCGCCGCCGGTACCTCCAACGACGAGATCATGGCCGCCCGGGACGTGCGCCCCGACTTCGGCGACAACGAAGACGACTGAGCGAGAGAGACGTAAAAGACCATGTCCAAGCACACGCTCTCCGTCCTGGTGGAGAACACGCCGGGCATCCTCGCCCGGATCGCCGCCCTGTTCTCCCGCCGCGGCTTCAACATCGACTCGCTCGCGGTGGGCGTCACCGAGCACCCCGACATCTCCCGCATCACCATCGTGGTGAGCGTCGCCGACCTGCCGCTGGAGCAGGTGACGAAGCAGCTCAACAAGCTCGTCAACGTGCTGAAGATCGTCGAGCTGGAGCCGGGCTCGGCCGTTCAGCGCGAACTCGTCCTGGTGAAGGTGCGCGCCGACAACGAGACGCGCTCCCAGATCATCGAGATCGTCCAGCTGTTCCGCGCCAAGACCGTCGACGTCTCCCCGGAGGCCGTCACCATCGAGGCCACCGGCTCCAGTGACAAGCTGGAGGCCATGCTGAAGATGCTGGAGCCGTTCGGCATCAAGGAGCTCGTCCAGTCCGGCACCATCGCGATCGGCCGCGGCGCGCGCTCGATCACGGACCGCTCGCTGCGCGCGCTCGACCGCTCGGCGTAGGGCGTGTTCGGACGGTCGGGTGACACCGGCCGTCCGGATCCCGCCCGTATGGCGAGACCCCGAAACTTCCCTTCCCCCCGCCGTCATACGGTGGGACGCAACACCTGCACACAAGGAGAGAACCCAAAGTGGCCGAGCTGTTCTACGACGCCGACGCCGACCTGTCCATCATCCAGGGCCGCAAGGTCGCGGTCATCGGTTACGGCAGCCAGGGCCACGCCCACGCGCTGTCGCTCCGTGACTCGGGTGTCGACGTGCGTGTCGGTCTGCACGAGGGCTCCAAGTCCAAGGCCAAGGCCGAGGAGCAGGGCCTGCGCGTGGTGACGCCGTCGGAGGCCGCCGCCGAGGCCGACGTCATCATGATCCTGGTGCCGGACCCGATCCAGGCCCAGGTCTACGAGGAGTCCATCAAGGACAACCTCAACGACGGCGACGCCCTGTTCTTCGGGCACGGCTTCAACATCCGCTTCGGCTTCATCAAGCCCCCGGCCGGCGTGGACGTCTGCATGGTCGCCCCCAAGGGCCCGGGCCACCTGGTGCGCCGCCAGTACGAGGAGGGCCGCGGCGTTCCCTGCATCGCGGCCGTCGAGCAGGACGCGTCGGGCAACGCCTTCGCGCTCGCCCTGTCGTACGCCAAGGGCATCGGCGGCACCCGCGCCGGCGTCATCAAGACGACCTTCACCGAGGAGACCGAGACCGACCTGTTCGGTGAGCAGGCCGTTCTCTGCGGTGGTACGGCCGCGCTGGTCAAGGCCGGTTTCGAGACGCTGACCGAGGCCGGCTACCAGCCGGAGATCGCGTACTTCGAGTGCCTGCACGAGCTGAAGCTGATCGTGGACCTCATGTACGAGGGCGGCCTGGAGAAGATGCGCTGGTCGATCTCCGAGACCGCCGAGTGGGGCGACTACGTCACCGGCCCGCGGATCATCACCGACGCCACCAAGGCCGAGATGAAGAAGGTCCTCGCCGAGATCCAGGACGGCACCTTCGCCCAGGCCTGGATGGACGAGTACCACGGCGGTCTGAAGAAGTACAACGAGTACAAGCAGCAGGACTCCGAGCACCTGCTGGAGACCACCGGCAAGGAGCTGCGCAAGCTCATGAGCTGGGTCAACGAGGACGCGTAAGCCTCGGCCGACGGGACCGGAGCATGGCGCTCCGGTCCCGTTGTCCATCCCGTCGCATCACGGACGGGTGATCCTTCCGAAGAGGCGCGGGACGACTCCCGCAGCGCCACTAGACTGCCGTACTACATACGCGTCAGGCCCACAGCGTCGTGCGTCTTCCACGCGGCTCAAGCGGCCCTCCGGGTCGCGACACCCCTCCACCGCCTGCGGCCGTCGGGACGGCCGTCCGCATTGGACTTGTGAGGACTCACGTGAGCTCGAAACCCGTCGTACTCATCGCTGAAGAGCTTTCGCCCGCGACCGTGGACGCCCTTGGTCCGGACTTCGAGATCCGGCACTGCAACGGCGCCGACCGGGCCGAGCTGCTGCCCGCCATCGCCGACGTGGACGCGATCCTGGTCCGCTCCGCCACCAAGGTCGACGCCGAGGCCATCGCCGCGGCCAAGAAGCTCAAGGTCGTCGCGCGAGCCGGCGTCGGCCTGGACAACGTCGACGTCTCCGCCGCCACCAAGGCAGGCGTGATGGTCGTCAACGCCCCCACCTCGAACATCGTGACCGCCGCCGAGCTCGCCTGCGGTCTGCTGCTCGCCACCGCCCGCAACATCCCGCAGGCCAACGCCGCGCTGAAGAACGGCGAGTGGAAGCGCAGCAAGTACACGGGCGTGGAGCTCGCCGAGAAGACCCTCGGTGTCGTCGGCCTCGGCCGCATCGGCGCGCTCGTCGCCCAGCGCATGTCCGCCTTCGGCATGAAGGTCGTCGCCTACGACCCCTACGTGCAGCCCGCGCGGGCCGCGCAGATGGGCGTGAAGGTGCTGACGCTGGACGAGCTGCTCGAGGTCTCCGACTTCATCACCGTCCACCTGCCCAAGACCCCCGAGACCCTCGGCCTGATCGGCGACGAGGCGCTGCGCAAGGTCAAGCCGAGCGTGCGCATCGTCAACGCCGCGCGCGGCGGGATCGTCGACGAGGAGGCGCTGTACTCCGCCCTCAAGGAGGGCCGGGTCGCCGGTGCCGGTCTCGACGTGTACGCGAAGGAGCCCTGCACGGACTCCCCGCTGTTCGAGTTCGACCAGGTCGTCTCCACCCCGCACCTCGGCGCCTCCACCGACGAGGCGCAGGAGAAGGCCGGTATCGCCGTCGCCAAGTCGGTGCGCCTCGCGCTCGCCGGTGAGCTGGTCCCGGACGCGGTCAACGTCCAGGGCGGCGTCATCGCCGAGGACGTCAAGCCGGGTCTGCCGCTCGCCGAGCGCCTCGGCCGTATCTTCACGGCGCTCGCCGGTGAGGTCGCGGTCCGCCTCGACGTCGAGGTGTACGGCGAGATCACCCAGCACGATGTGAAGGTGCTGGAGCTGTCCGCCCTCAAGGGTGTCTTCGAGGACGTCGTCGACGAGACCGTGTCGTACGTCAACGCCCCGCTGTTCGCCCAGGAGCGCGGTGTCGAGGTGCGGCTGACGACCAGCTCGGAGTCGGCCGAACACCGCAATGTGGTGACCGTGCGCGGCACGCTCGGCAGCGGCGAGGAGGTGTCGGTCTCCGGCACGCTGGCCGGCCCCAAGCACCTCCAGAAGATCGTCGCGGTCGGCGAGTACGACGTGGACCTCGCGCTGGCCGACCACATGGCCGTGCTGCGCTACGAGGACCGTCCGGGTGTCGTCGGCACCGTCGGCCGCATCCTCGGCGAGGCCGGGATCAACATCGCCGGCATGCAGGTGTCGCGTGCGGTCGCCGGCGGCGAGGCGCTGGCCGTCCTCACCGTCGACGACACGGTCACGCAGGCGGTGCTGACCGAGGTGGCCGAGGAGATCGGCGCGACCTCGGCCCGCTCCGTGAACCTGGTCTGATCGCACTCAGACGCCGGACGGACTGAGCTTGCTCGGTTCGTCCGGCGTTTCGCATGTCTGCTCCCGGACCTCGACCCGCCGCAGCGTGACGGCCGCCAGCACCGCCGCTCCCGCCAGCAGCACCGCACCCGCGATCGCCGCGCCCTGCATCCCGCTGGTGAACGCCTCCCGCGCGGCAGTGGCCAGGCCCGGGGTGCGATCGGCGACCGCGAGTGCTCCGCCCAGCGTCTCGCGGGCGGCCTCCGGGGCCGAGTCCGGGATCTCGTGGCGGTAGATCGCCGTGCCGATCGAGCCGAGTACCGCCATGCCGAGCGCCCCGCCGAACTCGCCGCCGGTCTCCATCAGGGAGGACGCGGAGCCCGCCCGCTCCAGCGGGGCCGTGCCCATCGCCAGGTCCATGATCTGGGACATCACCACGACGCCGCCGACCGCGAGCACCGCGCAAGCGACCAGCACCAGCACCATCGAGTCCGTCCCCGCCAGCGACAGCACCCCGAAGCCGGACGCGGCGATCAGGAAGCCCCCGGTGACGACGGAGCCGCGGTTGACGCCCTTCTGCACGAGCTGGGTCGCGACCGGGGCCGCCGCGCCGATCGGCACCGACGGCAGCAGCGCCCACAGAGCCGCTTCCAGGGCGCTCTTGCCGAGCACCGACTGGAGGTACTGCGTGGTGAAGTACGCCGAGCCCATGATGCCGAACGCGGAGACGAGATTCAGGGCGACCGAGGGAGCGAAGCCGCGGCCGCGGAACAGGGCCGGGGAGATCATCGGTGAGGCCGCCGTGCGCTGGCGGTGCACGAAGAGGGCCGCGAACAGCAGGCCGACGGTGATCGAGACGACGTAGCGGACGTTCCAGCCCTCGGAGGGGATCTCCTTCAGGCCGTAGATCATGGGGAGTACGGCCGCCATCGACAGCGGGACGCTCAGCCGGTCGAAGCGGCCGGGCTCGGGGTTGCGCCACTCGGGGAGCAGGATCGGGCCGAGGAGCAGCAGGAGCGCCATCGCGGGCAGGTTGACCAGGAAGACCGAGCCCCACCAGAAGTACTCGACCAGCAGCCCGCTCATCACCGAGCCGAGCGCGATCCCGGCCGTCATCACGCCGGACCACAGACCGATCGCCTTCGCGCGCTGGGCGGGGTCGGTGAACATCGTGCGGGTCATGGCCATCGTCGACGGCATCAGGGTCGCGCCGCCGATGCCGAGGAGCGCGCGGGCCGCGATCAGCATCTCGGCGCTGTTCGCGTACGCCGCCGCCAGTGAGGCGGTGCCGAAGGCGGCGGCGCCGATCAGCAGGAGCCGGCGGTGGCCGATGCGGTCGCCGAGCGACCCCATCGTCATCAGCAGCCCGGCCAGGACGAAGGCGTAGATGTCGAAGATCCACAACTGCTGGGTGCCGCTCGGCTCCAGGTCCGCGCTGATCGCCGGGATCGCGAAGTAGAGGACCGAGACGTCCATCGAGACCAGCAGCAGCGGCAGCATCAGCACGCCGAGCGCGGTCCATTCGCGGCGGCCGGCACGGGCCGGCGGAGGAGTGGTGCCCGTCGGGTTCGTTGTCATGACGGTGAATGTACGCGCGTCTTAAACGCTTGTCTAGAACGCATGTATAGGACGCGCGTATGGGACGGTTGTATGAATCGGCGGTAGGGTGTCCGCATGGGACACCGTGAGGATCTGCTGGAGGGCGCCAGGCGCTGCCTGCTCGAAAAGGGCTTCGCGCGCACGACGGCGCGGGACATCGTCAAGGAGTCGGGGACCAACCTCGCCTCGATCGGCTACCACTACGGCTCGAAGGACGCGCTGCTCGCGCAGGCGTACGTATCGCTGGTCGAGGGGATGGGCGACGCCTTCGAGGGCGACGGGACCACCGGGCTCACCACCGAGCCCGGCTCGGCCGAACGGTTCCAGGAGGTGTGGTCGAACATCATCGACACCATGCGCGCACCCGGTTCGCTGTGGCGGCTCAGCATGGAGATCGTCGTCATGGGCGATCAGCTGCCCGAGCTCCGCGACCATCTGGTGGCGGCCCAGCGGGAGGCCGCGCGCGGGCTGATCCCGCTGCTCATGGGCGGTCGGGAGGAGGATGTCCCGGAAGACGTCGTGGACACCCTCGGCGTGTTCTACGTGACCCTGATGACGGGCCTCATCGCCCAGTGGCACTTCGACCCGAAGACCGCTCCCGGCGCGGAACAGCTCACCGAGGGACTGCGTCAGGTCATCGAGGCGGCCACGAGGAAATGACCGGGGCCGGGTTCGCAGGCCCCGGCCCCGCCTGTCGTTGCGGTCGTGCGCCGCGCGCGGATGATGGATCCCATGCAGCCCGACATGCCCGAGGCGGACGCCGGGGCGGAGGTTCTGATCGTCGGCGGCGGGCCCGTCGGGCTCACCGCCCGGGCGCTGCTCGAACGCTGGGGCGTGCGGACCCTGCTGGTCGAGAAACACCGTGAACTGTCGCCGTTCCCGCGGTCCCGGCTGATCAACGTGCGCACGATGGAGATCTTCCGGCAGCTCGAACTCGCCGAGCGGGTCACGGCGGCCGCGTTCGCGCCGGAGTACGGCCGCATCCGCTTCCGGGACACGCTGCACGCCCCCGATTTCGCCTCGGCCGCGATGATCGGGGTCAACGGGCCCGTACCGGAGAGCCCGGTGACCGGCGTCGTCACCTCGCAGGACCGATTGGAGCCCACCCTGCTCGCCGCCGCCGCCTCCGAGGTGCGGTTCGGGGTCGAACTCGTCGACCTGGCCGAGGAGAACGGGAGCGTCGTGGCCCGGCTCGCCGACCGCGGCAGCGGCGAGCACACCCGCGTCCGCGCGCGTTACGTACTGGCCGCCGACGGCGCCAACTCCACCGTCCGGGAACGGCTCGGCATCGGCACCGAGGGCCCCGGCGCGGTCGGCCGCGTCACCACCGTCGTCTTCGACGCCGACCTCGGCCACTGGTCCGCCCGGCAGCCCGCCGGCGTCTACCTCACCTCGCAGGGGTCCTTCCTGCCGCTGTACCCCGAGGGCGGCTGGGCCTGGTTCACGCCCACGCCCGAGGAACCCGACGGCACCGACTGGCCCCGCCTCGTCGCGCGCTCACTCGGTGCCGACGCGAAGGTCGACGTCCTGCGCGTGCAGCACTGGGCGGTGAACGCCTTCGTCGCCGAACGCTTCCGGCGCGGCCGGACCCTGCTGGCCGGCGACGCCGCGCACGCGATTCCGCCCGCCGGCGGGCTCGGCATGAACCTCGGCGTGGCCGACGTGCACAACCTCTGCTGGAAACTGGCGGGCGTGCTGCGCGGCTGGGCCGGACCCGCCCTGCTGGACAGCTACGAGAAGGAACGGCGGCCCGTGGCCCACCGCACGCTCGGCCAGGCGCTGGAGAACTCCAAGATGATGTTCCAGGTGCAGGACGTGCGCCGCGAACAGCTCGGCGCGGGCGCCGGACAAGCGCCGGACCGCATCGAACCGCCCTGGTCGGAACAGTACTTCGCGCAACTCGGCCTGGTGCTCGGCGTCGCCTACCGCTCCGGCGCCGTCCTGACCGGCGACGGCAAGGCGACGATGCCGCCGGAGACGGGCACGACCTACGTCCCCACGGCCGAACCCGGCCACCGAGTGCCGCACCTCTGGCTCACCGACGGCCGCTCCACCCTCGACGCGTTCGGCGAGTGGTTCACCCTGCTCACCTCCGCCCCCGCCGACTGGCGGTCACCCGCCACCCCGCCCTGGCCGCTGCGCGTCGAGCCGCTGCCCGCCGAGCACACCGACCAGTGGGACCTGCCCCCGCAGGGAGCGCTGCTCGTCCGCCCCGACGGCCACATCGCCGCCCGCTGGAGCGACGGACCACCGGGCGACGGCACCCTCCACGACGCCCTCACCGCCATCACCTCGCGCTGACCGGACCGGCTACAGCCGCGCCCCCTTGAGCGCCATGTGCAGCAGCAGCCGGTCCTCCCCGTCGTCGAGGTCCAGGCCCGTGAGCTGCTCGACGCGGGAGAGGCGGTAGTACAGGGTCTGGCGGTGGATGCCCAGCTCCGCTGCCGTGCGGCCGGCCTGGCCCGCGCAGTCGAGGTAGACCTCGGCGGTGCGGGCGAGCTCCTGCTGGGCGGGGGAGAGGAGCGGGGCGATGACAGGGTCCTGGACCGTCTGCGGGGACAGCGAGGTCAGCAGGCGGTACGGGCCGATGAGCGACCACTCCGCCACCGGGCCGAGCCGCGGTTCCGCGAGGGCGGCGCGAGCCGCGGCCGACGCCTCCTGCCAGACCGTGCCCAGCTCCGCGAGGCCGGTGCGTGGCTCGCCGAGACCGGCCGCCACCTGGGCCCCGCCCTTCTTGGGCGGCCCGGCGGCCGGGGCCTCCTTCAGCAGCCGGGAAGCCGCCGCCTGCGCCGCCGTACGCACCTCGGGCGAGCGCAGCCGTACGAGCACGGCCAGGCTCTGCCCGGAGGCGCCCCACGGCACCGTGCACAGCGCGGTCGCGTGCGGCACCGTCCGCACCGACGGGGCGTCGTCGGGGTCGGCCGACGGCCACGGGGCCAGGCAGACGACCGTATGGACGCCGTCCGCGCGCGGGCCGAGGGCCGTGCGCAGCTCGGCGATCGCCATGTCGCCCTGCCAGCCGCGCTCGGCGGTCAGCGCGGCCCGCAGCTCCCGGCTCAGGTCGGCCCCGTGCTGCGCCTCGTCCGCGAGCAGCGCGCCGATCCGGGCGGCCACCTCCATCGCCGCCGTCAGCTGCTGGTCCGTGGGCCCGGGATCGTCGTCCAGGAGCCAGACGTAGCCCCTTACGACACCCCGGTGGCGTACCGGCAGGCAGATTCGTCCGCGGTACACCCCCGCCTCCGGAGTGCGCGGGATCCGTACCGGCCCGGTCGCGCGTGTGATGCCGAAGCCCTCGAACCAGGTCCGTACGGCCGACGTGGAGCGGCGCGTCAGGATCGAGCGGGCGCGCACGGGGTCCAGGGCCGACGCGTCGAGCTCGTCCTCGCTGTCGTAGGCCCCGAAGGCGATCAGCTCGAAGTCCCGGTTCTCCAGCGTCGCGGGGGCGCCCAGGAGCTCCGAGATCTCGTCGACCAGCTCCTGGTAGTCACCCTTGAATTCCGACGTCACCCGGGCATTCTCCCGCATTCTCCGGGGCTCTTCATACATCTGTCTGAGATATGCGGCACGGATGCGTGACAGCTGTCGATGGCCGACGATCGGAGGGATCCTTAGGTTTCACGGTGGTTCTCCGTGCCGTACCCGACTGGTTGGGATTCGGCTGCTTTTCTCCTGTCTGTGGAGGTGCCCCGTGCTGGGTCCCGTGATTCTTGCCGCGTCGCGCAGCGACCGGATGCGACGCCTGATCTCGGCGGCCCCGGTGACCAAGCAGGTCGTCGACCGCTTCATCCCGGGCGAGACGGTCGACGAGATCGTGCCGATCATCCAGGACCTCAGCGACCGGGGTCTGGAGCTGACGATGGACGTCGTCGGCGAGGACATCACCCGCCCGGAGCAGGCCGCCGCCGCCCGGGACGCCTATCTGGCGCTCGTCGACCGGCTGGCGGAACTGGAGCTGGGCACCAGGGCCGAGATGTCCGTGAAGCTGTCGATGTTCGGGCAAGCGCTGGAAGGCGGCCACGAGCTGGCCCTCGCCAATGTCCGCCCGGTCGTCGAGGCCGCCGCCGCGATCGGCACCACCGTCACCCTCGACGCCGAGGACCACACCACCCTCGACTCGATGTTCGCCATCCACGAGGAGCTGCGGAAGGACTTCCCGCAGACCGGCTGCGTCATCCAGGCCTACCTCTTCCGCACCGAGGCCGACGCCCGCCGCCTCGCCGAGAGCGGCAGCCGGGTCCGCCTCGTCAAGGGCGCCTACAAGGAGCCCGCCGAGGTCGCCTACCAGCAGAAACACGAGATCGACAAGGCGTACGTCCGGATCCTGAAGATTCTGATGGAGGGCGCCGGGTACCCGATGATCGGCTCCCACGACCCCCGCCTGATCTCCATCGCCCAGGAACTCGCGCGCACCGCCGGACGCAAGCTCGACGAGTACGAGTTCCAGATGCTGTACGGCATCCGCAGCGACGAGCACCTGCGCCTCGCCGCCGAGGGCCACCGCATGCGCGTCTACACGGCCTACGGCACCGACTGGTACGGCTACTTCATGCGCCGCCTCGCGGAGAAGCCGGCCAACCTGCGCTTCTTCGCCCGCAGCATGCTCACCCGAGGTTGAGAAATGACGCACACGCAGAGGCTTTTCTGCCGGGGGTCCGGGGGTCGCCCCCCGGGAAAGCACAGTTTCGCCCGAAGCATGATCAGCAAGGGCTGAGCCCGAACACCCGCTCAAGTTCAAGGAGTTACGGATCTCATGGACGCTGTGACCCAGGTCCCCACCCCCGTCAACGAGCCGGTGCACGGCTACGCCCCCGGCTCGCCCGAGCGCGCCCGGCTGGAGGCCAAGCTCAAGGAGCTGGCCGAGAACCCGATCGACCTGCCGATGACCATCGGCGGCGAGAAGCGGTTCGGCGCCGGCGAGCGCGTCGACGTGGTGCAGCCGCACAACCACAAGGCCCGCATCGGCACCTACGGCAACGCCACCCAGCAGGACGCCCAGGACGCCATCGACGCGGCCCTGGCCGCCGCGCCGGCCTGGCGCGCGATGTCCTTCGACGACCGCGCCGCGATCATCCTGCGCGCCGCCGAGCTGCTCGCCGGCCCCTGGCGCGAGACGCTGGCCGCCTCCACCATGCTGGGCCAGTCCAAGACCGCCCAGCAGGCCGAGATCGACACCCCCTGCGAGCTCGTCGACTTCTGGCGCTTCAACGTCAAGTACGCCCGTGACCTGCTCGCCGAGCAGCCCCCGGCGAACTCTCCGGGCGTCTGGAACCGGCTCGACCACCGCCCGCTCGAGGGCTTCGTCTACGCGATCACGCCGTTCAACTTCACGGCCATCGCGGGCAACCTGCCGACCGCCCCGGCTCTCATGGGCAACGTCGTCGTCTGGAAGCCGTCCCCGACGCAGACCCACGCCGCCGTGCTGCTGATGCAGCTCCTGGAGGAGGCCGGGCTGCCCAAGGGCGTCATCAACCTCGTCACCGGCGATGGCATCGAGGTCTCCAAGGTCGCCCTTGAGCACCGCGACCTCGCCGGCATCCACTTCACCGGCTCGACCAAGACCTTCCAGTACCTGTGGAAGACGGTCGGCAACAACATCGAGAAGTACCGCTCCTACCCGCGCATCGTCGGCGAGACCGGCGGCAAGGACTTCGTCGTCGCCCACCCGAGCGCCGACAAGGCGGTCCTGAAGACGGCCCTGACCCGCGGTGCCTTCGAGTACCAGGGCCAGAAGTGCTCGGCGACCTCCCGCGCGTACATCCCGGCGTCGATCTGGAACTCCGGCTTCAAGGAGGAGTTCGCGGCCGAGGTCGACTACATCACCATGGGTGACGTCACCGACCTGTCCAACTTCGTCGGCGCCGTCATCGACGAGCGTGCCTTCGCCAAGAACAAGGCCGCCATCGACCGCGCCAAGCAGGACGACACCTGCACGATCGTCGCGGGCGGCTCCTACGACGACTCGGTCGGCTACTTCGTCCGCCCGACCGTCATCGAGTGCAGCGACCCGGAGAACGAGGTCTTCACGACCGAGTACTTCGGCCCGGTCCTCGCCGTGCACGTCTACGAGGACGACAAGTACGACGAGATGCTGGACCAGATGGAGTCGGTGTCCGCCTACGCGCTGACCGGCTCGGTCATCTCCGCCGACCGCGCCGCCACGGCGCACACCATGGACAAGCTGCGCTACGCGGCCGGCAACTTCTACATCAACGACAAGTCGACCGGCGCCGTCGTCGGCCAGCAGCCCTTCGGCGGCGGCCGTGCCTCCGGCACCAACGACAAGGCCGGCGCCCCGCAGAACCTGATGCGCTGGACGCTGACCCGCGCCATCAAGGAGACGCTGGTCGCGCCGACCGACTACGCGTACCCGCACATGGGCTGACGGCAGGGCGGCATGCAAGAGGGGCCGGGCGTCTCGCCCGGCCCCTTCGCTGTGCTCCGGCGCACCGGACGGAGCACTAGCCGGGCATTTCCGTCCGCTCCCACCACTCGTACACGGTGAGGCTGCCCTCGGACGTGTCCGCCCGGCGCGCGGTCGGTCTGAAGTGTTCGTAGCCGTTGCGGAGCTCGATCTTCACGTCCGGCCCCGGGGACGGGGCGGGGACGATCCGGTCGGGCAGGTCGTCCGGGCCGCCCTCCAGGAACACTTTCGCCGTGTCGTTCATGACCTCACCGTTCCCCTCGCCGTGACCGTCTGTCCCGTGCGGCGCGGAGGATCAGCCGAGTGGGCGATCGCCGGCCGCGCGGATACTGGTCGGATGACCGCACCCGTATCCGCCGCCGCGCCCCGCACCGCACATACCGCCGACCTCACCCCGGCCGAACTGCACGCGATCCGCGCCCTGTTGGACGACGCCTTCGACGGCGACTTCTCCGACGAGGACTTCGAGCACGGCCTCGGCGGCATGCACGTCCTCGTGCACGACGACGCCGGACTGCTCGTCGCCCACGGGTCCGTGGTCATGCGGCGGGTGCGGCACCGGGACAGATGGCTGCGGGTCGGATACGTCGAGGCGGTCGCCGTACGGCCGGACGCGCGCCGCACCGGCCTCGGCGGCCGGGTGATGGCCGAGCTGGAGCGGGTGGTCGACCGGGCCTACGACGCGGGGATGCTCTCCGCGAGCGACGAGGGGGCCGCGCTGTACGCCGCCCGGGGCTGGCAGGTGTGGAGCGGGCGGGTCTGCGGGCTCGGGCTCGACGGCGTCGTCCATCTCCCGGACGAGGAGGGCGGCACCTTTGTGCGGACCGCACTCGCCGGGCCGCTGGATCCCGCATTCGAGCTGGTCTTCGACTGGCGGGACGGGGATGTGCTGTGACAGGCCGCCGGTAGAAAGCGCAGGTCAGCGGCGTGTGACCCACTGCACCGTCTCAGATAGTAGGAAGTCCGAGTAATTGTGGAGACAGACGCGCCCTCCTCCCTTAGCTTTGTAGGAGCCGAACGTCTCGCTCGATCAAGCGAATGGCGGTCGTGAGCCGGGCCCCGTGCAGGCAACCCCTGTGGCCCGCTCCCCGCCCCACCCGGCGTCTCGAAACCCCTCTGTGCACTCCCCGATTGTCGAAGGAGTCGATTTCCCATGGCCGAGACGACCGCCCGCCGTCGAGTCCGTCACATCTCCCGTACGAACGAGTCCGACCGCAAGAACGCGGCCGCCGCCCTCCAGCGCGCCCTCGACCGCAGGGACAACGGCGGCAGCACCGGCCACCAGGCCGCCTGACGCCTCGGAGCACCCAAGAGCCGGGAGCCGCACCCGATCGAGGTGCGGCGCGCGGGCTCACGCCCCGCGCCGCACCTCGAACCGGTCGATGCGCTCCCCGGTCTGCGCCAGCGCCGACACCTTCAGTCGCGGCTTCGCGCCGGCCTCCGCCTCCACGCTGAGGAACGAGAAGCCCCGGTAGCGCACCCGCGACCACTGCACGCTCTCCGCCTTGGTGTTCCGTGACTTGGTCCACCTGAACGTGTCGACCGACTCCCGGTCGGCCACGTGCCCCTCGTAGCTCTCCTCGACGCCGGGCGGGAAGCCGTACAGCTCCTTGCCGCCGCCGCCCGCCGTCACGTACACGATGCCGTCGCGCGTCGGGTCCGTCCGCGCGCCGATGGGCACCTGCCTGCCGACCTCGCCGTTCTTGATGGCGTCGGTCCGCTCGTAGACGTGGTTGTGCCCGTTGATCACCAGGTCCACCTGGTGCCGGGCGAACAGGGGCACCCACTCGGCCCGCACGCCCCCGTCGGACGCGTGCGAGGACGTCGAGTAGGCGCAGTGGTGGAAGAAGACGACGATGAAGTCGACGCCCTTCGCCGCCCGCAGTTCACCGAGCCGCTCGTCCAGCCACTTGGTCTGACGGCCGCCCGTGTGCCCCTGGTTGGCGGGGATCTCGTACGACACGTCGTTCGCGTCCAGCGCCACGAAGGCGACGTTGCCGTAGGTGAAGGAGTACACGCCCGGAGCCTTGCGGGCGTCGAAGCCGCTGTCCGGCAGGGACCAGCGGGCCAGCTGACCGCCGTAGCCGTCCGGCGAGTACCAGGCCTCCATGTCGTGGTTGCCCGTCGTCACCATCCACGGCACCGTCCTTGCCACCGACTCGGTCTGCTTGAGGTAACCGTCCCAGTAGCCGGGGTCGTAGGCGTCCGACTCCTCGCCCAGCCCCTTGACGTTGGCGTAGCAGATGTCGCCGGCGTGGAGGTGGAAGGCGGGGTTCTGGCCCAGCAGGAGTTTGTCGTTGGTGGCGGCCGCCTCGCTGACGCCCTGGTCGCCGAAGGCCGTGAAGGTGAAGGTCTCCGGGCTCGCGGGAGCCGTGCGGAACGAGGCGATCGTCGCGCGGTTCCTCGGTGCCGCCGGGTCGAAGCCGTCATGGCCCACGCCGTAGTAGTACGTCGTGCCGGGGCGCAGGGAGTCCAGTGCCGCGTGGACGTAGTACTGCTCCAGCGCCGCGCGGATGCCCCGCAGCTCGGGGGTGTACAGGTCGCGGATCTCGGCGTCGATCCTGCGGCTGAGGTCCTCGGGACGCAGGCCGATCCGGATGAACGGCTTCTTCACCGCGGCCGGCACCTGCCAGGAGATCCGCATCTGCGACTTCGGGTCGGCGCCGAAGGCGAGATGGCGGCCGAAGGGCGTGACGGCGGAGCCCGGCACCCTGGTGGAGACGGACGGGGAGGGCCGCGTGCCCGCGGTGCCCGAGCCCGGCTCCGACCCCGAGCAGCCCGTCAGCAGTCCGCCCGCGACCGCGCCCGCGGTCACCAGCGTGCGGCGCCGGGTCAGCTTGGCGCGCAGGTACTCGTGCTGCTCGGCCATGCTCATGCGGCGGGCCAGCTGCGGAGGGATGCCGAAGTCGGGAAGGTCCATGATGGGAAAGTTCCCAGCGAAGGCCAACGCCCGTCCTACATACGGGTGAACGGCGGTCGAAGCGCAGGAACCTTCGCCCGTCCGGCTGTCCGCATGGCGGACACCGCATGTCATCCCATGGGACGAGGAGTAGGGTGCCGACATGTCTCGCAGCCTCAATCTCGCAGTGATTCCCGGTGACGGCATCGGCCAGGAGGTCGTGACCGAAGGTCTGAAGGTCCTCTCCGCCGTCCTTCCGCAGGATGTGAAGCTGGAGACCAAGGAGTACGACTTCGGTGCCCGGCGCTACCACGCCACCGGTGAGACCCTCACCGACGCCGATGCCGAGGCGCTGAAGCAGCACGACGCCATCCTGCTGGGCGCCATCGGCGACCCGTCGGTCCCCTCCGGCGTCCTGGAGCGCGGCTTCCTGCTCAAGCTCCGCTTCCTCTTCGACCACCACGTCAACCTGCGTCCGTCGAAGCTGCTCCCGGGTGTCGCCACCCCGCTCGCCGGCCAGCCCGAGATCGACTTCGTCGTGGTCCGCGAGGGCACCGAGGGCCCGTACACCGGCAACGGCGGCACCATCCGCAAGGGCACCGAGCACGAGGTCGCAACCGAGGTCTCCGTGAACACGGCCTACGGTGTCGAGCGCGTCGTCCGGGACGCCTTCGCCCGCGCCCAGGCCCGCCCGCGCAAGAAGCTGGCGCTGATCCACAAGAACAACGTGCTGGCCTTCGCCGGTCACCTGTGGACGAACGTCTTCAACAAGGTGGCCGAGGAGTTCCCCGAGGTCACCACCGAGTACATGCACGTCGACGCGGCCACGATCTACCTGGTCACCCAGCCCGAGCGCTTCGACGTCATCGTCACCGACAACCTCTTCGGCGACATCATCACCGACCTCGCCGCGGCCGTCTCCGGCGGCATCGGCGTCGCCGCGAGCGGGAACATCAACCCCAGCGGCGCGTTCCCGTCCATGTTCGAGCCGGTCCACGGCTCGGCCCCGGACATCGCAGGCCAGGGCAAGGCCGACCCGACGGCCACGGTCCTGTCCGTCGCGCTGCTCCTGCGCCACCTCGGCCACGACGCCGAGGCCACCCGCATCGAGGACGCCGTCTCGGCCGACCTCGCGGAGCGCACCGGCAAGCCCGCCCGCAGCACGTCGGAGATCGGCGACGCGCTGGCCGTACGAGTAGCCGGCTGACCCCGCGCCCACTCGAACCCTTTCGAAGCCGCCGGGTCACATCACCCCCGGCGGCTTCCACATGTCCGCCGCCGGGTGGCACCATCGATCCCCGGGTCGCGATTTCTCGCCGATCACGCCGAACAGGCCGATTTCTTCCACGGCTGCCGCTTGCGATAATCGAACGCGGAGCCGCGGAATGAGGGAATGCTCGGACGTCCTAGCACTGGCCACTGGCAGTACTGGCGTGAGCGCGGCCCGCCACAACCTAACCGGTGAAGGACACCTACTCATGACGACGCCCACGATCGAGCTCAAGCCCTCCGCCAGCCCGCTCGCCGCCGCAGAGCGCGAGGCGATACTGGCCAACCCGGGGTTCGGCCGCCACTTCACCGACCACATGGTGACGATCAAGTGGACCGAGGGCCGCGGCTGGCACGACGGCGAGCTCGTGCCGTACGCGCCGCTCTCCCTCGACCCGGCCACCATGGTGCTGCACTACGCGCAGGAGATCTTCGAGGGTCTGAAGGCCTACCGCCAGCCCGACGGGACCGTCGCCTCCTTCCGTCCCGAGAAGAACGCCCGGCGCTTCCAGTCCTCGGCCCGCCGGCTCGGCATGCCGGAGCTGCCCGTCGAGACGTTCATCGAGGCGTGCGACGCGCTGGTCGGGCAGGACGCGGACTGGGTGCCGGCGCACGGCGGTGAGGAGTCCCTCTACCTGCGCCCCTTCATGTTCGCCACCGAGGTCGGCCTGGGCGTGAAGCCGGCCAGCGAGTACCTGTTCATCGTCATCGCCTCACCGGCCGGCGCCTACTTCCCCGGCGGCGTGAAGCCTGTGTCCATCTGGGTCTCCGAGGACCACGTCCGGGCCGTGCCGGGTGGCATGGGCGACGCCAAGACCGGCGGCAACTACGCCGCGTCCCTGCTGGCCCAGGCCGAGGCCGCCGCCGAGGGCTGCGCCCAGGTCTGCTACCTCGACGCGGTGGAGCGCAAGTGGGTCGAGGAGCTCGGCGGCATGAACCTGTACTTCGTGTACGGCGACAAGATCGTCACGCCGTCCCTCACCGGCTCCATCCTGGAGGGCGTCACCCGTGACTCCCTCCTCCAGGTCGCCCGTGACCTCGGCTACGAGGCGGAGGAGGGCCGGGTCTCCGTCGACCAGTGGCAGCGCGACTCCGAGAACGGCACCCTGACCGAGGTCTTCGCCTGCGGCACGGCGGCCGTCATCACCCCGGTCGGCCTCGTCAAGCGCACGGGCGCCGAGTGGCGGCAGGGCGACGGCGAGCCCGGCGAGGTCACCCTCAAGCTCCGCCAGGCCCTCCTCGACATCCAGCGGGGCACTGCCGTGGACCAGCACGGGTGGATGCACAAGCTGGGCTAGTTCTCGGCCGTGACCGTCAGGGCCGCCACCGACTCCGTGTCCGTGGCGGCCCTTTCGCGTGCCGGAGCGGACTCGCCGAGCGTCAGCAGCAGGTACGCCACACCGCCCACCAGCCCCGACAGCAGGAAGCTGCAGTCCACCCCGCCCGTCAGGGACAGCAGCGGACCCTCGTACGACGGCAGGGACACGGCCAGCAGGCCGACCGCCGCGCCCAGCGCCCAGGAGACGGTCGCCGGGATGTTCCAGCCGGAGCGGTACCAGTAGATCCCGCCCCGTGCGCGGCGGTTGAAGACCTGGAGGGCGTCCGCGTCGTACACGCCCCGGCAGCGGGCGAAGCCGATCAGCGTGATGACCGCCCACGGGGTGCCGACGGCCGTCAGCAGCAGCACGAAGGACGTCATCGCGTCCTGCGCGGTCGAGGCGTAGTGGCCGACGAAGACGCAGATCGTGGCGACGACCGCGACCGTGTAGGTGGCGCGGGCGCGGGAGGCGCGCGGCAGGATGGCGTCGAGGTCGAGGCCCATGGAGTAGAGCATCAGGCCCGCGTTGCCGACCGAGCCGGCCGACGCGGCGAGCAGCAGCGGCACCAGGTACCAGGCGGGGGAGGCGTCGACCAGGGGGCCCGCGTAGTCGAGCGCGGCCCGTGCCGCGTACGCCGTGAAGGTGCCGAACAGCTGCGGGACCAGCAGCCCCAGGATCAGGCCCAGCCAGGTCGCGTGCAGCACCCGGCGCGATGTGTGGCGGGCCGGGGAGATGTAGCGGGTGTAGTCGCCGAGCAGGGTGATGAAGGCGATCGGCCCCGACAGTCCGGCCGCTACCGTCGCCAGCAGCCACGTCGGCCAGAACCCGCCCAGCAGATAGCCGCCGGCCTCGGGCAGCGCGTCGGTCGTGAAGTGCGGGGCGTAGGCGATCACGCCGAGGGCCAGCAGGGCCGTCATGCCGACCGCGAGGACGCGGGACATGGCGAGCAGCACCCGGTAGCCGTACACCGCGCCCGCGACGGTCGCCGCGGCCAGCAGCCCGTAGACCACGCCGTACGACACCCCGTTCGCCGGCAGCCCGACCAGCCGGCCGAGCGCGCCCACCATCACATCGCCGCCGATCCACACGGTCAGGGCCGTGTAGCCGAGGGCGAGCAGCAGGCCGACCACCGAGCCGACCAGTCGGCCGCGCACGCCGAACTGGGCGCCGGAGGAGGTGGACAGGTTCGTCGCCGTGCGCAGGGAGATCAGGGCGAGCGGGGCGGTGAGGGCCGTGCCGACCAGCGTGCCGACCACGATCGAGCTCACCGACGCCCACCAGCCCAGGCCGAAGGACGGGGGCAGCCAGCCGAAGACGATCACGCCGAGGCAGAGGTTCGACCCGAGCAGGATCGAGACGAGATCCCGGGGGCCGCTGGTGCGTTCCTCCTCGGGGATGGTGTCGACTCCGCGCTGTTCCATCGGCATGGGTGGCTCCCTCGGTTTGAGTGACGTTCAATCTGAAGTGCCCGAGGTTTGCTGTCAACCTTTCGATCCATGGAATTTCATGTTTAGAGTGATGCTCTAACTTCGAGTCTGGCAAGGAGGTGCCGCGTCGTGAGACTGACCCCCACGGAACGTGACCGGCTGCTGCTCTTCGGAGCCGCCGAACTGGCCCGGGCACGCAGGGCCCGAGGGCTGCGGCTGAACGTCCCGGAGGCGACCGCGCTCATCGCGGACACCGTGTGCGAGGCCGCCCGGGACGGGGCGCGGCTCGCCGAGGCGATCGAGCGCGCCCGCGGTGTGCTCGGGCCGGACGACGTGCTGCCCGGCGTCGCGGACGTCGTCACCGAGGTGCACGTGGAGGCGGTCTTCGACGACGGCTCACGGCTCGCGGTCGTGTCCGACCCTCTCGGCGGCGGACTCGGCCCAGAGGCCCCCGGCGCACTGCTGCCGGGCCCGCAGCACGCCGAACCCGAGGCGGCCGTGCGGCTGACGGTCACCAACACCGCGACCGTGCCCGTCTCCGTCACCTCCCACTTCCACTTCTTCGAGGCCAACCCGCGCCTCGACTTCCCGCGCGAGCGGGCCTACGGCATGCGGCTCGCCGTCCCGGCCGGGTCCTCCGTGCGCTTCGGGCCGGGGGAGAGCGTCGAGGTCGGCCTCGTGCCGATCGGCGGCGAACGCGTCGCCATCGGGTTCGCGGGCCTCGTCGACGGACCGCTGGACGCCCCCGGCGCCCGCGCGGAGGCGCTGCGCCGCGCCGCCGCCTGCGGCTACCTCGGCGTATCGGAAACACCTGATCAGGAGGGCCGGCGATGAGCCGTCCGGGAGGCCACCCCGCCGAGGCGCGCCGCCTCACCCCGCACGAGTACGCGGCCGCGCACGGCCCCCGCGCCGGCGACCGCGTCCGGCTCGGCGACTCCGGGCTGACGATCCGGGTCGAGTCCGACTCGCAGCGCTACGGCGAGGAGTTCCTCGCCGGGTTCGGCAAGACCGCCCGGGACGGCCTGCACCTCAAGGCCGCCGCCGTCCGCGACACCTGTGACGTCGTCATCAGCAACGTCGTGGTCATCGACGCGGTGCTGGGGATCCGCAAGGTCTCCATCGGCATCAGGGAGGGCCGGATCTGCTCGATCGGCCGGGCCGGGAACCCCGACACCCTGGACGGGGTGGACGTCGTCGTCGGCACGGGCACCTCGATCGTGTCCGGCGAGGGGCTCATCGCCACCGCCGGGGCCGTCGACACCCATGTCCATCTGCTGTCGCCGCGCATCATGGAGGCGTCGCTCGCCTCCGGGGTGACCACGATCATCGGCCAGGAGTTCGGGCCGGTGTGGGGCGTCGGCGTCAACTCGCCCTGGGCGCTCAGGCACGCGTTCAACGCCTTCGACGCCTGGCCGGTCAACATCGGCTTCCTCGGGCGGGGTTCGTCCTCGCACGAGGCTCCGCTGATCGAGGCCCTCGCCGAAGGGGGCGCGTCCGGCTTCAAGGTGCACGAGGACATGGGCGCCCACACCCGCGCCCTGGACACGGCACTGCGGGTCGCCGAGGAGCACGACGTCCAAGTCGCCCTGCACAGCGACGGGTTGAACGAATGCCTGTCGGTCGAGGACACCCTGCGTGTCCTTCAGGGCCGCACCATCCACGCCTTCCACATAGAGGGCTGCGGCGGCGGACACGTCCCCAACGTGCTGAAGATGGCCGGGGTCCCGAACGTCATCGGCTCCTCCACCAACCCCACCCTGCCCTTCGGACGGGACGCGGTCGCCGAGCACTACGGCATGATCGTCTCCGTCCACGACCTGAAGACGGACCTGCCCGGCGACGCCGCCATGGCCCGCGACCGCATCCGCTCCGGGACGATGGGCGCCGAGGACGTGCTGCACGACCTGGGCGCGATCGGCATCACCTCCTCCGACGCCCAGGGCATGGGCCGGGCCGGCGAGACCGTCCGCCGCACCTTCGCGATGGCCGGGAAGATGAAGGCCGAGTTCGGCGCACCCGACGAGCACGACAACGAACGCGTCCTGCGCTACATGGCCAAGCTGACCATCAACCCGGCCATCGCCCACGGCCTCGCCCACGAGGTCGGCTCGATCGAGGTCGGCAAGCTGGCGGACATCGTGCTGTGGCGCCCGGAGTTCTTCGGCGCCAAGCCGCAGCTGGTGCTCAAGTCAGGCTTCCCGGCGTACGGCGTGACCGGCGACCCGAACGCCGCCACCGACACCTGCGAACCCCTCGTCCTGGGACCGCAGTTCGGGGCGTACGGCGCCACGCCCGCCGACATCTCCGTGGCCTTCGTGGCGCAGGCCGCCGTCGACCAGGGGCACGACACGATGCCGACCCGGCGCCGCAGGGTCGCCGTGCGCGGCACGCGCGGCATCGGGCCCGCCGACCTGCGCCGCAACTCCCGTACCGGAGCCGTCGACGTCGACCAGCGCACCGGCCTGGTCACCCTCGACGGCGAGCCGCTGCACTCCGAGCCGGCCGAGTCCGTCTCCCTCAACCGCCTCTACTTCCTCTAAGGACCCCGCCATGTCTGCTGCCGCCGACGGCTTCCGTATGCCCGCCGAGTGGACCCCGCACGAGCGCACCTGGATGGCCTGGCCGGGGCCGAACGTGACCTTCGAGGACGCCGAGGAGCTCGCGGCGGCCCGCCTGGCCTGGGCGTCGGTCGCCCGTGCCGTGCGGCGCTTCGAACCCGTGACGGTGGTGTGCGGTCCGGGACAGTCCGAGGAGGCCCGGACGCTGCTCGGCCCGGGTGTGGAGACCGTCGAACGGGACCTCGACGATGCCTGGATGCGCGACATCGGCCCTACGTTCCTCACCGACGGCGCCGGTGAACTGGCCGCCGTCGACTGGACGTTCAACGGCTGGGGCGCCCAGGACTGGGCCAGCTGGGAGCACGACGCGAAGATCGCGGCACACGTCTGCGATCTGGCCGGCTCGACGAGGACGTACGCCTCGAAGCTGGTCAACGAGGGCGGGGCGATCCATGTCGACGGCGAGGGGACGGTCCTGCTCACCGAGACCGTCCAGCTCGGCCCCGAGCGCAACCCGCACTGGACGCGGGAGGAGGTCGAGGCCGAGATCCACGGCATGCTCGGGACCCGCAAGGCGATCTGGCTGCCCCGCGGCCTCACCGGCGACTACCCTCCCTACGGCTTCGGCACCCTCGGCCATGTCGACATCGTCGCCGCCTTCGCCCGGCCCGGCGTGGTCGTGGCCCATGCGCAGCCGGACCCGGCGCACCCCGACCACGAGGTGACCAAGGAGATCGTCGGCCTGCTGAAGTCGCAGACCGACGCGCGCGGCCGCCGCCTGGAGGTCGTGGAGGTCCCCGCGCCGACCGTCCTGGAGGCCGACGGCCACTGGGCCGACTACTCCTACATCAACCACTACCTCTGCAACGGCGGCGTCGTACTGTGCGGCTTCGACGACCCGCGCGACGAGATCGCGGCCGGCATCTTCCGGCGCCTCTTCCCGGAGCGGACGGTGACCCTCGTCGACGCCCGTACGATCTTCGCGGGTGGTGGAGGCATCCACTGCATCACACAGCAGCAGCCGAAGATCTAGGAGCCGCAGATGGCCGGTGGGCGCAGGCAGGCGCCGCCCCGTGACGAGGTCCTCGCCGCCGCCATGGAGATGATCGCCGAGCGCGGTCTGGAGAAGCTCACCATGGCGGCGCTCGGCAGCCACGTCGGCATGAGCAGCGGCCATCTCCTGTACTACTTCCACTCCAAGGACGAGCTGCTGCTGCGCACCCTGGAGTGGAGCGAGGGCCGGCTCGGCACCGAGCGCGGCCGGCTCCTCACCCGGTCCGACTCCGCCCGCGAGCGGCTCGACGCCTACGTCGACCTGTACGTCCCCGTCGGCCATCGCGACCCGCACTGGACCCTGTGGCTGGAGGTCTGGAACCGCTCGCAGAACGCCGACGACGACGCCCGCGCACGCCAGGCCGCGATCGAGGGCGCCTGGCACCGCGACCTGGTGGCGCTGCTCGCCGAAGGGGTGTCGAGGGGCGAGTTCCGGCCGGTCGACCCGGACCGGTTCGCGGCCCGGCTGCGGGCACTCCTCGACGGCTTCTCGATCCACGTCGCCATCGGGCTGCGGGGCACGGACCGAGCGCAGATTTTGCGCCACGTAAGGGAGTTCCTCGACGACAGCCTCCTCGCGGACTCCTGAACCCGCGCCCCGGTTGTACTCAATATGGGGGATTGACCATGTAACGCGCGATGCGTTTGCCTCGTGGGGAGCCTTCGGCGAGGGCCGGGGGAAATCGTCCACGGGGGAACAACCATGCACAGCACCAAGCGAGTCCGCGCGCTCGCCGTCGCCGTAGCCCTGGCCGCCACCACGGCGGCGCTGGCCGGCACACAGGCGAGCGCCGGGCCCCGCGTCCCGACCGTCGAGCGGGTCACCGTCTCGGCGACGGGGGAGCAGGGCAACGGCGACTCCTACGCGCCGGAGTTCAGCGCCGACGGCCGCTTCGCGGCGTTCACGGCGGACGCGTCCAACCTGGTGTCCGGCGACACCAACGAGGTGTCGGACGTCTTCGTGCGCGACCTGCGCACGGGCGCCGTCGAGCGGGTCAGCGTCGCCTCGGACGGCACCCAGGCCGACCAGCGGTCGACCGTGCAGGGCATCAGCGCCGACGGCCGCTACGTCCTGTTCCGCTCCAACGCCAGGAACCTGGTCCACTGGGACACACCGCCCGCGGACGCGGGAGCCGACGACATCTACCTGCACGACCGCCGCACCGGCACCACGAAGCGGATCAGCGTCGCCTTCGACGGGGGTTCCGCCTACGCGGCCGGCGCCGCCATGTCGACGAACGCCCGCTACATCGCCTTCAACGCCAAGGCCGACCGGATGGAGGAGGGCGCCGCCGACCTCTTCGGAGCGGTGTACGTCCTCGACCGCACCACCGGCACGACGAAGCGGATCAGCAACCCGGACCGGCCCACCGACCCGGCGCTCTTCCAGGACGTGAGTGCGGACGGCCGGTACGTCCTCTACACCCAGCTCGTCCCGCGCAGCGCCAACGGGGTCACCTGGGTGCACGACCGGCGCACCGGCGCCGAGGAACGCGTCAACGTCAAGGCCGACGGCTCCCCGGCCCCGCGCTACGCGATGCCCGCCACCCTCTCCGGGGACGGCCGCTCCGTCGCCTTCCAGAACTGGGACGAGGACCTGCTCCCCGGCGGCGGCCCCGACGCGTCCGACATCTACGTCCGCGACCTGCGCACCGACGTCACCCGGCGGATCGACGCCGGCCCCGACGGCGAGAGCACGCCCGACCGCCCCGTGCTCAGCGACGACGGCCGGTACGTGGGCTACGAGGCAACCCCGCGCCTGCCCGACGGCACGCTCGGCCCGGCCAACGTCTACCTCCGCGACCTGCGTACCGGCAGCACGCGCCTGGTCAGCGCGGCCCTCGCCGGCGGGCCCGTGACGGACGCGTCGGTCTGGGTGGAGTCGGTGAGCGCGGGAGCGGAGCGCATCGGAATCAGCACCGCCTCGTCCCAGCTCGTCGCCGGCGACACCAACGGTGCGAGCGACGGCTTCGTCCGCCGGGCGCGATGATCAACGCAGTGCTCGCATCCTGAGACGGACGGTGAGCCCGGGGGCGGTCTGTGCCAGACTGCCCCCGTGCTCTCGTTCGCCATGATTATTGGCAGCAGGCGCGCCGGTCCGCAGTGACCACCACGTACGACCAGGTACGGGTGGACACCGTCGTCCTCGACCCGCGCGCAGACCTCTCGCACCCGCGAGGGGTTTTTCGCTTTTCTGGCCCACCTTCAGCCGGGAGCAGAGCGCGAGGGATCATAGGAGGACGGTGGAGCCGGTCATTCCGGTAAAGACCGCGATCCAACGGGATCCAACAGCAGGAGCCTTGACACCATGACCGCAACCAGCGAGCTCGACGATTCGTTCCACGTCTTCGACACCACCCTGCGCGACGGCGCGCAGCGGGAGGGCATCAACCTCACCGTCGCGGACAAGCTGGCCATCGCACGGCACCTGGACGAGTTCGGTGTGGGCTTCATCGAGGGCGGCTGGCCCGGCGCCAACCCGCGCGACACCGAGTTCTTCGCCCGCGCCCAGCAGGAGATCGACTTCAAGAACGCCCAGCTGGTCGCCTTCGGCGCCACCCGGCGAGCGGGCGGCAAGGCGTCCGAGGACCCGCAGGTCAACGCGCTGCTGGAGTCCGGCGCCCCGGTGATCACCCTGGTCGCGAAGTCGCACGACCGCCACGTCGAGCTGGCCCTGCGAACGACCCTGGACGAGAACCTGGAGATGGTCCGCGACACGGTGTCCTACCTGCGCGCCCAGGGCCGCCGGGTCTTCATCGACTGCGAGCACTTCTTCGACGGCTACCGCGCCAACCCCGAGTACGCGAAAGCCGTCGTCCGTACGGCGTCGGAGGCCGGCGCGGACGTCGTGATCCTCTGCGACACCAACGGCGGCATGCTCCCCGCCCAGATCCAGGCCGTCGTCTCCACCGTCCTCGCCGACACCGGCGCCCGGCTCGGCATCCACACCCAGGACGACACGGGCTGCGCGGTCGCCAACACCCTCGCCGCGGTCGACGCGGGCGCGACCCACGTGCAGTGCACCGCCAACGGCTACGGTGAGCGCGTCGGCAACGCCAACCTCTTCCCGGTCGTGGCGGCCCTGGAGCTCAAGTACGGCAAGAAGGTCCTCCCCGACGGCCGGCTGCGCGAGATGACGAGGATCTCCCACGCCATCGCCGAGGTCGTGAACCTCACCCCCTCCACCCACCAGCCCTACGTCGGCGTCTCCGCCTTCGCGCACAAGGCCGGACTGCACGCCTCCGCGATCAAGGTCGACCCGGACCTCTACCAGCACATCGACCCCGAGCAGGTCGGCAACACCATGCGGATGCTGGTCTCCGACATGGCCGGCCGCGCCTCGATCGAGCTCAAGGGCAAGGAGCTCGGCATCGACCTCGGCGGCGACCGCGAACTGGTCGGCCGGGTGGTCGAGCGCGTGAAGGAGCGCGAGCTCAAGGGCTACACCTACGAGGCGGCCGACGCGAGCTTCGAACTCCTGCTGCGCACCGAGGTCGAGGGCAAGCCGCTCAGCTACTTCCAGGTCGAGTCGTGGCGAGCGATCGTCGAGGACCGCCCCGACGGCAGCCACGCCAACGAGGCCACGGTCAAGCTCTTCGCCAAGGGCGAGCGCATCGTCGCCACGGCCGAGGGCAACGGCCCGGTCAACGCCCTCGACCGCGCGCTCCGAGTGGCCCTCGAAAAGATCTACCCCCAGCTCGCCAAGCTGGACCTCGTCGACTACAAGGTCCGCATCCTGGAGGGCGTGCACGGCACCCAGTCCACGACCCGGGTGCTGATCTCCACGTCCGACGGAGCGGGCGAATGGTCCACGGTGGGCGTGGCCGAAAACGTCATCGCCGCGTCCTGGCAGGCCCTGGAGGACGCCTACACCTACGGCCTGCTGCGCGCAGGCGTGACTCCGGCGGAATAGGGACACACGGACACACGCGTACGGCGGCTGCGGTCCCGCAGCCGCCGACGGCGCAAGGGGACGTGCTACTGAAGACGCCACTTCTGGTTCGCGGCCCCGGTGCAGCTCCAGATCTGCGCGCGGGAACCGTTCGCCGAGGAGTTGCCGGTCACGTCCAGGCACTTGTTCGCGGCACGGTTGACCACGTCCCCGGTGGAGGCGTTGTACGACCACGCTTGCGCACCCGAGCCGTTGCAGTCGTACAGCTGGACCTTCGCCCCGTCCGCGGTCGAGCCGGAAGTGACGTCCAGGCACTTGCCCAGCGCCCGCACCGCCCCGTCCGCCTGCACGGTCCACCGCTGGGCCGTGGAGCCGTTGCAGTCGTAGAGCTGCACAGCCGTCCCGTTGGCGGCCGAACCGCCCGCCACGTCAAGGCACTTGCCCGCGAGACCCACCAGCGCGCCCGACTGCGACGGCCCCTCGGTCTGCGTACCCGCCCAGGTGAAGGTCGCCGACGTCTTGCCCGGCAGCGAGTAAGTCGCGTGCTGTGAACCCCAGTTGATCGTCACCGTCTTGGCGGTCGACGCGTCGTTGTACGCGATCAGCGCCTTCGACCCGTCAGGATTGCGCCATGCCACGTTCGGCACCGACGACGACGCCGTGGACGCGACCCGCTGCGCACCCGGCTTCACGAACTTCGTCAGATGGCCCATCGTGTAGTACTCGACGGTGTAGTCCACCTGTCCGTGCCGAGAGTCCCCGTTGTGCACGGTGATCAGCCCGTCGCAGGTCCCGCAGCCCCCGTTGTGCGGCCCCCGGTTCTGGTCCACCGCGAGCGACCACTTCGTCACCGACTTCGCCCAGTTCCGGGTGTAGTCGATGATGTTCATCATGTCCTCGCGCTGCTGGTTGGCGATCCAGGTGCCACCCGAGTGCTCGGTACCGAAGGCGTCCAGCTGCGGGTACTGGTTGTGCACCTGGGTCTGCTTGGCCACGTCACCGCCGTACCCGTGCCAGGCGATCCCGCCGAAGTTCGGGTGGTTGCGCACCGCCGCGTCGTCGACCGTCTGCGCGGCGTAGGCGTCGTAGGTGTCCCAGTTCCAGTCGTGCGCCAGCACCTTGGTGGACAGCCCGGCCGCCTGGAGCTTGGGCAGCAGCTCGTTCTTGGTGAAGTACGCGAGTCCGCTCGCGTTCCAGCTCATCGACGGATAGCCCGCGCAGCAGGTCGGCTCGTTCTGCGCGCTGACGTATGCGATCGGAACGCCCTGGGCCTGATAGGCCTGCGCGTACTTCACGAAGTACGAGGCGTACGCCCCGTAGTGCTCCGCCTTCAGCCAGCCGCCGTTGAGCTGCCCGTTGTCCTTCATCCAGGCCGGCGCCGTCCACGGCGAGGCCATCACGGTGAGCTGCGGATTGAGCTGACGCGCCTGCTTTGTCAGCGGCACGACGTCCTGGAGGTCGTGTGCGATCGAGAACTCGGACAGGTCCGGATCGGTCTGCCCGGCCGGCACGTCGTCGTAGGTGTAGCCGAAGCGTGCGAGGTCCGAGCCGCCCATGGGGTTGCGCAGGAACGACAGCCCGATGCCCTCCGTCGGGGAGAACAGCTTGCGCATCGTGTCGTCCTTCGTGGCCTGCGACAGCGCACCGCTGCCGTCCATCAGCCAGGCCGCGGTGTCCGTGAAGGACGCGCCGCCGCCGGTGAAGGTCTGATAGCGGGTGTTCTCGTCGACGGTGATGTTCTCGCCGCTGCCGCCGGAGCCCGCCTGGAAGGCGAACGGCGTCTGCTGCTGGAGCCCGCGGACCACATGGCGGCCGCCGGAGTCGTCCGTCGTGGTGAGCCAGGCGGTGACCTGCTCGCCCGCGGCCTGCGCGGGCGTGGCCGCCGAGAAACCGGCGGTGGTGAGGAGCCCGGCGACAAGCAGCCCGAGCGTCCGAGTGGATCTCCTCATGGAGCGCAGCCCTTCTTCAGGTGGGGGTGGTGGGGCATGCGAGGCGTGAGTAAATGACGGCTTCGTGTACGCGTCAAGAGGTCGCGCGTTCATGAGATGAAGGGACAAGGCCATTGATCCGGCCAGGACTCCAGGGCGTACCGGTTCTGACGTGAAGTCTTGACGGCAGACGATGTCCCCAGTTAACTCAAGTCGTGAGGTAAGTCATAGGCGGACCATGAGAGACGAGGGACGTTCCATGCGAAGCACCGCCCAGCTCGTCTCCACCACCTCGCCTTCGCAGAGCCCGCCCATGACCGGCCCGCCCTTTACCGCGTTCACCTCTCGCACGGACGGCGTACCGCGCGGCCTGAGCCGCCGTACGGCACGCGGCGGGATGCCGTGCGGCTGCCGGTCCCGGTGGGTTCCAGCCACCGGGACCGGCGCCTTTGCCCGGGCCATCAGGTAGCGTCGAGAGTATGAGGACTCCGCTCTTCCGGGGCCTCATGCGCTCGCTGATCGTGCCGGCCGCCGCCGCACTCGCGGTGCTCACGGCAGGCGCGCCCGGCGCACATGCGGCCACGGACCTTTCGCAGGTCGCCGAGGCGCTGCGCGACGGTCCCGTGTACGTGGACCCCGCGGCCTCGGACCAGTTGTCGTCGACGGACGCCGAGGCGCTCGCCGACAAGATCGAGGACGCCGACAAACCGGTCTTCGTCGCCGTCCTCCCGGCAGATCAGCCGACGCAGAACCTGCTGCTGAACCTCCGTACGGAGACCGGCATCACCGGCCTGTACGGCGTCCGCGTCGGCGACCGCTTCGACGCGGCTGCCGACGCGTCGGTGATGTCCCGGCAGTCCGTGGACAACCTGGTCGCCTCGGTGCAGTCGGCCGGTGACCCCAAGGCCCAGCTGAACGACTTCGTCGACTCCGCGCTGCGCAACGTGCGCGGCACCGCGCCGGCGAGCTGGAGCGACGGCGGCGGCGCGGGCGTCGACGTCAGCGGTCTGATCGCGGTGGGCGCGGTGGTGCTGGCGGGCGGCGCGGGCGCGTACGCCCTGGTCCGGCGCAACCGCAAGCGCCACGAGGCGGAACAGCGGGCGGCGCTGGAGAAGCTGCGGGTCGTGGTCGACGAGGACATCACCGCGTTCGGCGAGGAACTGGACCGCCTGGACTTCCATCCGGCGGAGCCCGGCGCCGACGACGCGATGCGCGCGGACTACGAGCGGGCCCTGGACTCCTACGACCAGGCGAAACGGCTGATGGACTCCGCCCGCAGACCGGAGGACGTCAAGGCGGTCACCCAGGCCCTGGACGACGGCAGGTTCTCCCTCACCCAGCTGGCCGCCCGCCGGGAGCACCGGCCGCTGCCGGAACGCCGGCCGCCGTGCTTCTTCGATCCGCGGCACGGCCCGTCCGTGGCCGACGAGACCTGGACGCCGCCCGGCGGCACCAGCCGCGAGGTCCCGGTCTGTGCGGCCGACCGCACCCGGCTGTCCGAGGGCCGCGACCCCGTGGTCCGCGAGGTCGACACCGAGCAGGGCCGCCGCCCGTACTGGGAGGCCGGACCCGCCTACGGCCCCTGGGCCGGCGGTTACTTCGGCGGCGGCCTCCTGCCCGGCCTGCTCGTCGGCACCCTGCTCGGCTCCATGATGGCCACCCCGTCCTACGCGGCCGACTACGGCGCGGGCTACGGCTACGGCGGCTACGAGGGCGGCGACGTCTCCGGCGCCGACTTCGACAGCGGAGACTTCGGCGGCTTCGACGGCGGGGGATTCGGGGGCGGGGACTTCGGTGGCGGCGGGGACTTCGGCGGGGGATTCTGAGGCGGCGGCGGACCGGGACCTCTGAGGAGGCGGCGGACCGGGACCGTACGGCACGGGCCCGGCGTCCGAGGACACCGGGCCCGTATCAGTGGTGGTTCAGCGGTGCTGCGAGGTCAGAGCGAGGACGCCGCCGAGGCGATGGCGGAGGCGAAGGTGGAGACCTCCGTGTAGACACCGGGGGCGTTGGGGCGGGCGCAGCCTATGCCCCAGCTGACGATGCCGACCTGGATCCAGGCGTTGCTCGCGTCGCGGCGGAACATCGGGCCGCCGGAGTCGCCCTGACAGGTGTCGACGCCACCCGAGGGCAGACCGGCACAGATCTCCTCGTTCGCGATGAGGCCGCTGTAGCCGCTGTAGGAGCGGCACTGGGCGTCGCTGACGAACGGCACGTTGGCCTTGAGCATGTAGCGCTGCTGGGCGCCGCCCTCGGTGGCCGCGCCCCAGCCGGCGACGGTGAAGGTGCCGGTGTTGTACTGCGTCGTCGTGGCGATCTTCAGCGTCGGCAGGTTGATCGGCTGGGCGAGCTTGATCAGCGCCCAGTCCTTGCCGTCGCCGTTGTAGCCGGGGGCCCGGTACACGTACGTGGAGCGGACCTGCACCCGGCCGCTGGTGGACTGGAGGTCCACGACGCCCGCGGTGGCGGTGATGGAGGTGTTGGCGCCGGTCGCGCCCACGCAGTGCGCGGCGGTGAGCACGATCTGCTGGGTGTAGAGCGCGCCGCCACAGCCCATGGAGAGCCGGACCATGAACGGGAACTCGCCCTGCGTGGCACGGGTTCCGCCGACGACACGGGAGTCGGCGGCCTGCGCGGCCGAGACGGGCTGAAGGCTGACGATCGCGAGAGCGGCGGCGCCGAGGGCCGCGCATCTCTTGAGCGCGGTGAGGAGCTTCTTCAACGTGATGCCTTCCGTGGGGGGTTGGACATACGAACGTGGAGAGAGCACGGAAATGTCGAGAGCATGCCAAACGGGGAGTGATGATTTGCTGGCATGCCTCGGTCAATTCCTTTGCTGGATTATGGGAATCCTGTGACTGCCACCACAAGGGGCAAAATCCGGCCACCCCCCGTTCAGGCACGGGGGTGCCCGCCCGGGCCCGGTCGCGCGTACCGCTCCCCGGCGGCATGCCACCAGCCCGGCGGGGAGGGGCCGTTGACGACGGAGGTCGGCTGCTCGGGGTGCAGTCCGAGCAGCCGGAGGGCACCGGCGTCGACATGGACGGTGATCCACGCACGCCAGTGCCCGTCGGTCCCGGGCGCGCACACGCGATCCCAGCGGACCTCGCCCGCGGTGAACGGCATCCAGTCGATGCCGCGCTCACGCAGTCATGCGCGCACGGCGGCCAGGGGGTGGAGGCTCCCCTTCTCGAACTCGTACGAGGCGATGGCGAGCCATGCGGGACCCGGGCGGGACGTGGCGGTCATGCCGACGATGATGCCCGAGTGCGGCATCCGGGCGCGCGCCGATTTCGCCGTGCGGCCAGGCCGGCCGTCAGCAGCGCCACCGCGACCAGCGCGGCGCTGACCCACACCGGTGACCTGTACCCGAGGCCCGCCCCGATCGCCGTACCGCCGAGCCAGGGCCCCAGCGCCGCACCGACGTTGAGGGCCGCCGTCGCGAAGCCGCCGGACAGGGTGGGGGCGTCGGACGCGGCGCGCAGCGCCTGGGAGATCAGCGTGGAGCCGACGCCGAAGGACAGGGCCCCCTGCACGAGGACGAGCCCAAGTGCAACGGCCGGTGTCCCGGCGGCGAGTGCGAAGGCGGCCCATCCGAGGCAGAGGGCGCCGCCGCCGGTCAGGACAGCCCCGGGGCGGCGGTCGGCGAGGCGCCCGCCGACGGTGACCCCCACGAACGACCCCGCACCGAACAGCGCGAGCACGACGGGCACCCACCCGCTTCCCAGCCCCGTCACCTGCGTGACCAGGGGCGCGAGATAGGTGAAGGTGCAGAAGGTCGCCCCGTTCACGAGGGCGCCCAGGAGCAGGGCGACGCCGAGCCGTGGGTCGCGCAGCGACCGCAGTTCGGCGCGCAGCGAGGGACGCTCCGAGTCGGCCGCGCCCGCGGGAACGGACCGCGCCACGGCCACCACGGCGGGCAGGGACAGCAACGCGACGGCCCAGAACGCGGCGCGCCAGCCCCAGAGTTGACCGAGCAGCGCCCCTGCCGGGACACCCGCGACGCACGCCAGCGTGACCCCGCCGAGCAGGGTGGACGTGGCCCGCCCCCCGGCCTCAGGCCCGACCATCCCTACGGCCGTGACGAGCGCGACGGCCAGGAACCCGGCGTTGGCCAGCGCTCCGACGACGCGGGTGGCGACCAGCACGGTGAAGCTGTCGGTCACCGCCCCCACGACATGGACGGCGAGGAACACCGCCAGGAACCCCAGCAACGCGCCCCGCCGCGACCAGAGCCGCGCGAGCCCGGCCATGAGCGGCGCCCCGGCCACCATTCCCAGGGCGAAGGCCGAGGTGAGCGCCCCGGCCGAGGGCACGGAGACCCCCAGGTCCCGGGCGATGTCCGGCACAAGCCCGGACAGCATGAATTCGGACGTCCCCTGTGCGAACACGGCGACGCCCAGCAGAAAGAGAGCGAACGGCATGAAGAAACTCCGCAACCCGAAGGCGAGGTCGAAAACGGCACGTCGAAGCGGCCGTCCGGTGGCGGAGTGAGCCCGGAAGCGGGCGGGCCCGAGGGCGAGCGCGAACGCTCGTCAGGCCGACGTCACGAGCAGCCACCGGAGAGCCGGTGGCCGGAGTCTTGAGGCTTCGGGGCTGGACACGCAGGCAGGCTATGCGGATCCGGGAGCGGCGAGCGACCGGTTTTCAGTGAGCGGCGACCGGTTTTCCGCGGGTCGTCACCGCTCTCCAGCCGGGCCCCGCGGCCGTCGCGCTGTACGACGGCGACGGCCGCGAGGCCGACGGCCAGGCCGAGGCCGGTCTGCACACCGAACGCCTCACCGAACATCACCGCACCCCACACCGCCGTGACCGGAGCCATGAGGAACATGAGCGCGTTGACCTTGGTCACCCCGGAGCGGCGCAGGATGAGCCAGTACAGCCCGTACCCGCCGAAGGTGGACAGCACCACGAGCCAGCCGACCGCCGCCCAGAACCCGGCCTCGGCGGGCGGCGCCGCCGCTCCCGCCCCCACGGCGAACACCGTGAACAGCACGGCACTGGTCGCGCAGTGCACGGTCAGCGCCACCCCGGGCGCGACCCGGGTAGGCGAGCGGCTCTCCAGGAACGTGGCCGCCACCAGCGAGAACATGCCGAGGAACGGGACGAGATAGGCCCACGCGGCGACACCGTTCGCGGCCATGGCGTCGGCCGTGGTGACGAGCGCGACGCCGGCCACCCCCAGACACAGACCGAGCCACTGCCGACGTGAGACGTACTGCCCCAGCAGCGGCCCGGCCAGCGCCCCGGCGACGAGCGGCTGGACACCGTCGATGAGGGCCGTGGTGCCGCTGGAGACGCCGAGCTGGATGGCGTAGTAGACGGTCAGCAGATAGCCGCTCTGCGACAGCACACCGATCGCGGCCTGCCGTACGACGTCCCGCGCGGCGAGCCCTCGCCAGGACGCGCGGCCCAGGGTGGCGGCGACGACGAGCAGGATCACGGCGAGCGGCAGGAACCGCCACATCAGGACCGTGACCGCGGCGGCGCTGCCCGCGCCGAGTTTCGCCCCGATGAACCCGGAGCTCCAGCACAGGACGAACGCGATCGAGAGCAGGGCGTTCACGAGACCACATCCAGTAGACAGATCGGTATATCCGGCTCTGCCTTCGACTATACAGATCGGTATACTTTCCGGCATGGGTATCGCAGAGCAGCCGCAGCGGGTGACGATGACGCGCGCCGCGCGGCGCGTCCTGGAGGCCGCCGAGCGGCTGTTCTACGAGCGCGGCATCCACGCCGTCGGCGTGGACCTCATCGCCGCGGAGGCGGGGGTGACCAAGAAGACCCTCTACGACCGCTTCGGCTCCAAGGAGCGGATCGTCGTGGAGTACCTGGCCGGCCGGGACGAGCGTTGGCGGGCCTTCCTCGCGCAGTACCTCGACGACCGGCTCGACGCGGCGCACGCGACACCGCGAGCACGCGTCCTGGCGGTGTTCGACGCCTCCCGCGCCTGGTCGGCGCGGTTCGGCGCCAAGGGGTGCAGCATGGTCAACGCGCACGCCGAGATCAGCGACCCGACCCACCCCGCGTTCCCGGTCATCGCCGGGCAGAAGGAGTGGATGCTCGCGCTGTTCACCGGCCTGGCGCGGGACATCGCCCCGGCCGACGCCGAGCGTCTGGGCCGGACGCTGATGCTGCTGCACGAGGGAGCCCTCGTGGCCCACGGCCTGAACGTGTTCCCGGATCCCGTGGCACACGCCCGCGACGAGGCGGCGGCCCTGCTCGACGCCGTGACGGCCGGAGCCTGAGGTCGTACGGCCTGCCGAATGCCGTACACGCCCGATTCCCATGCCGTGCGAGGCCCGAACCAGGACAGGATCCGACCTCTTTCCCGCCTAACGTGCCCTCATGACCTCCTCCGACGGCACCCAGCCCCTCGCCTTCGAGTCCGCAGAGGCCCTCGACAGCTGGCTGGCCGGCCACCCCGCCCCGCACCCCGGCCTATGGATCAAGGTCGCCAGGAAGGACTCCGGGATCCCCTCCGTCACCGCCGCCGAGGTGAACGACGTGGCCCTGTGCCACGGCTGGATCACGGGGCAGCGCAAGGGGCTCGACGGCTCTGCCTACCTCCAGCGGATCACTCCGCGCCGGCCCGGCAGCGTCTGGTCGATGGTCAATGTGCGGCGGGTGGCGGAACTCGTGGCCGAGGGCCGGATGCGTCCGGCGGGCCTCGCCGAGGTGGCGGCGGCGAAGGCGGACGGCCGGTGGGCGGGTGCGTACGAGTCGCAGGCCGTCGCGGAGGTCCCGCCCGAGCTCGCGGCGGCGCTGGCGGAGAACCCCCGCGCCGGGGCGGCCTTCGGGAAGCTGGGCAGGTCCGAGCGCTACCAGGTCATGCTCGGCCTCCTACAGGCCCGGACCGAGCGCGGCCGGGCGGCCCGGGTCGCCGCGATCGTGCGGGAAATGGCGAAGCGCCGGTGAGCTTGCTGCTCACCGGCGCTTCGAGGGGTGCGTGGCGTCACGCGTTCCGGATCGCCGAGATGTCGAAGTTCAGCTTGATCTTGTCGGAGACCAGCACGCCGCCCGTCTCCAGCGCGGCGTTCCAGGTCAGGCCCCACTCGGAGCGCAGGATCTCCGCCTTGCCCTCGAAGCCGACGCGCTCGTTGCCGAACGGGTCCTTCGCGGCGCCGTTGAACTCCAGGTCGATGGTGATCGACTTGGTGGTGCCGAGGATCTCCAGGTCGCCGGTGATGCGGTAGTCGTCGCCGCCGAGGGCCTCCGCCTTGGTGGAGCGGAAGGTCATCGTCGGGAACTCCTCGATCTTGAAGAAGTCCGCGCTCTTGAGGTGGCCGTCACGGTCCGCGGAGCCGGTGTCGATGCTCTCCATCTTGATGTCGAGGGACGCGGTCGACGCCGAGGGGTCGCTGCCGTCCAGGTGCAGCGAGCCGCTGAAGTCGAGGAATTTGCCCTTGACGTTGGTGACCATGGCGTGCCGCGCGACGAAGCCGATCGTGGAGTGCGCCGGGTCGATCGTGTACTCACCGGTCAGCGCGGCCAGGTCGGGGCTGACGGCGGCGGCAGCGGTCGCGGTGGCGGTCTCGGCCGTGTCCTTGCGGTTGAAGATGCCCATGGTGTGCTCCTCGGGAGGTGATGTTGAATCTTGAACTACTCAACGCGAACCACCGTAGACCTATTCCGTTCAGCTTTCAACATCTTCTGGGGTGTGTCTGTGGAGTTACTCGCCGTCACGTGATAGGTCATGGACATGACTCCGTCGCGCCGTGCCTTCCTGTACGCCGCCGCCCTCACCGCGACCCTCGCCCAGGCCGCCGGAACCGCTGCCCGCGCCGACGCCGACCCCTACGACGCGCTCCGCCGGCGCTGGCTCGACATCGCCCTCGGCACCGGCTACGACCCGGCGATCGAGCCGTACGCCTCCCGGCTCGCGGAGACCGGCACCCTCGCGCGCGGCTTCCGCGCCACGATGGCCCCCGCCCCGGACTCCCTGTGGCCCGGTCACCCCTTCGACCCACCCGCCGGCATCACCCAGAGCTACGGCCGCCTGTGGACGATGACCCAGGCATACGGCCGGCAGGGCACCGGCTCCACCGCCGACCCCGGCCTCCTCGCCGACATCCTGCGCGGCCTCGACCACCTCTCCTCCACCGTCTACAACCCCTCCACCACCCGCTACGGCAACTGGTGGGAGTGGCAGATCGGCAGCCCCCGCCTGCTGACCGACATCACGGCGGCGCTGTACGACCACCTCGGCGACGCCCGCGTCGCGGCTGCCTGTGCGGCCGTCGACCACTTCATCCCCGACGCGATGCTCACCGACTACTCCGGCACCTCCACCGGCGCCAACCGCGTCGACCTGTGCCGCAGCGTCGCCCTGCGCGGCATCCTCGGCCGCGCCCCGGCGAAGATCGCACTCGCCCGGGACGCGCTCTCCCCGGTCTTCCCGTACGTCACCAAGGGCGACGGCCTCTACGCCGACGGCTCCTTCGTCCAGCACACCTGGGTCGCCTACTCCGGCACCTACGGCCAGGTCCTCCTCGACGGCCTCGGCCGGCTCTTCGCGCTGCTCGCCGGATCCGAGTGGGAGGTGACCGACCCGAACCGGCAGATCGTCCTGGACGGCGTCGAGCGGGCCTACGCGCCCCTCATCCACGACGGCCTGGTGATGGACGGCGTCAACGGCCGTGCGATCAGCCGGGGTTACCTCAAGAGCGACGACCGGCAGGTGATGCGCAGCGACCACTACCACGGGCAGGGCATCATCGCCGCGATCGCACTGCTCGCGGACGGCGCGAGCGCGGCGGAGCGCGAGCGCTGGTACGGCCGGATCAAGGGGTGGATCCAACGGGACGCCGTCACACCGATCTTGACGGCTCGTCAGTTCGACGTCGCCGACCTCGCCCGCCTGCACGCCGTCGCCGAGTCACCGGTCCCCGCGGCCGCCGAACCCGTCGGCCACCACCTCTTCGCCGCGATGGACCGGGCGGTGCACCGCCGCCCGCGCTTCGTCGCGAACATCGCCATGGCCAGTGACCGCATCGCCCACTACGAGTGCGGCAACGGCGAGAACCCGCGCGGCTGGCACACCGGCGCCGGAATGCTCTCCTGGTGGGCCGACGGGCCCGGCGATCAGTACACCGACTGGTACTGGCCGACCGTCGACTGGTACCGCCTCCCCGGCACGACCGTCTCCACCCGCCGCCTCCCCGACCGGGCCGGCGGCGAGTGGGGTGCGCCCAAGCCCGCGGTGCGCTGGGTCGGCGGCACCACCGACGACGAGTACGCGGCGATCGGACAGCACCTGAAGGGACTCGGCTCGACCCTGGAGGCCCGCAAGTCGTGGTTCTGCGCCGCGGACGCCGTGATCTGCCTGGGCGCCGGGATCACCTGCACGGACGGCGTGCCCGTCGAGACCGTCGTCGACAACCGCAACCTGGGGGAGAGCGGCACCCAGGCCCTGCTGCGCGGCCCCGGCTGGGCGCACCTCGCGGGCCACGGCGGCTGGGTGGTGCCGTACGGCGAACTGCGCACCCTGCGCGAGGACCGCACCGGAGCCTGGGCCGACATCAACACCACCAGCACCACCGAGCGCCGCACCCGCCGCTGGCAGACGCTGTGGCTGGATCACGGCACCGACCCGACGGACGCGTCCTACGTCTATCTGCTCATGCCCGGCGCCCGCCGCGCGGAGGTGGCCGCCCGTGCCGCCGACCGGACATGGCTGTCGGTCCTCGCCAACGACGCCGGCTGCCAGGCGGTCCGCGTCCCCTCCCTGGGGCTGACGGCCGCGAACTTCTGGCAGCCGGGCACGGCCGGTGACCTCACCGCCTCCGCGGGTGCGAGTGTGCTGCTCCGGCGCCGGGGCCGTACCGCTACGCTCTGCGTGAGCGAGCCGCCGCGCACCGGCGAGCCGCTGGAGATCGTCTGGGACCATCCCGTACGACGGATCCTGCGGGCGGACGAGTCGGTCGAGATCCTCGCGACAGGACGCCGACTGCGCGTCCGCGTCACTCCGGGGATGGTATGTGCGACCCATCGATGTGAGGTGGCTCTCGCGTGACGGCTTTGTGCGACCTCCACAACGCGGACGCCCTCTGAGCAGTCGGAAAGGCTGCATGCGGTCAGGGTTCTGTTCAGTGGCACCAGGAAATGGGTCCGGAGACTGTACGGAGTCAACGGCTCGCTTTCGCGCGCGTCCTTCGTAAGGTCACTACATGACCGTTTTGGATGAGGCACCGGGTGAGCCGATCGACGCCCGCGGGCGGACGGCCGAGCTGCACGAGATCCGTGCGCAGGCGCTGGCCGGCCCGAGCGAGAAGGCGACCGCGGCGCAGCACGCCAAGGGCAAGCTGACCGCCCGGGAGCGCATCGAGCTGCTCCTGGACCCGGGTTCCTTCCGGGAGGTCGAGCAGCTGCGCCGGCACCGGGCCCAGGGGTTCGGCCTGGAGGCCAAGAAGCCGTTCACCGACGGTGTCATCACCGGCTGGGGCACGGTCGAGGGCCGCACGGTCTTCGTGTACGCGCACGACTTCCGGATCTTCGGCGGCGCGCTGGGCGAGGCCCACGCCACGAAGATCCACAAGATCATGGACATGGCCATCGCGGCCGGTGCGCCGCTGGTCTCCCTCAACGACGGCGCAGGCGCCCGTATCCAGGAGGGCGTCTCGGCGCTCGCCGGCTACGGCGGCATCTTCCAGCGCAACACCAAGGCGTCCGGCGTCATCCCGCAGATCTCGGTCATGCTCGGCCCCTGCGCGGGCGGCGCGGCGTACTCGCCGGCCCTCACGGACTTCGTGTTCATGGTCCGCGAGACCTCGCAGATGTTCATCACCGGCCCGGACGTGGTCAAGGCGGTGACGGGCGAGGAGATCACCCAGAACGGCCTGGGCGGCGCCGACGTGCACGCCGAGACCTCCGGCGTCTGCCACTTCGCGTACGACGACGAGGAGACGTGCATCGCGGAGGTCCGCTACCTCCTCTCGCTCCTCCCGCAGAACAACCGTGAGAACCCGCCCCGCGCGGAGTCCACGGACGCGCCCGACCGCCGCAGCGAGGTGCTCCTCGACCTGGTCCCGGCGGACGGCAACCGTCCCTACGACATGGCCAAGGTCATCGAGGAGATCGTCGACGACGGCGAGTACCTCGAGGTCCACGAGCGCTGGGCGCGCAACATCATCTGCGCCCTCGCCCGGCTCGACGGCCAGGTCGTCGGCATCGTGGCCAACCAGCCGCAGTCCCTCGCGGGTGTCCTGGACATCGAGGCGTCGGAAAAAGCTGCGCGCTTTGTCCAGATGTGTGACGCTTTTAACATTCCGATCGTCACCTTCCTGGACGTCCCCGGGTTCCTTCCCGGTGTCGACCAGGAGCACGGCGGCATCATCCGGCACGGCGCGAAGCTCCTCTACGCCTACTGCAACGCGACGGTGCCGCGGATCTCGCTCATCCTGCGCAAGGCGTACGGAGGTGCCTACATCGTCATGGACAGCCAGTCCATCGGTGCGGACCTCACCTATGCGTGGCCGACCAACGAGATCGCCGTGATGGGCGCGGAAGGCGCCGCCAACGTCATCTTCCGTCGGCAGATCGCCGAGGCCGAGGACCCCGAGGTCATGCGGGCGCGCATGGTCAAGGAGTACAAGTCCGAGCTCATGCACCCGTACTACGCGGCCGAGCGCGGCCTGGTGGACGACGTGATCGACCCCGCCGAGACCCGCGAAGTCCTGGTCCGCTCCCTGGCGATGCTGCACACCAAGCACGCCGACCTGCCGTCCCGCAAGCACGGCAACCCCCCGCAGTAACCCACCGGTACCGCTGCGGAAACCTCTCTCACGGAGACTGACACCCATGAACCTCCCTGATATCCGCGTCGAGAAGGGCCACGCCGAGCCCGAGGAAGTCGCCGCCATCACGGCGATCCTCCTGGCCCGCGCCGCCGCCCGGCCCACCGCCGCGCCGACCCACCGAGGCCGCCCGAAGGCGGGCTGGCGCCGCCTGGAACGCGAGCCGGGCTTCCGCGCCCCGCACAGCTGGCGCTGACTTCTGCTTGTGACCACGGCCCCGCTCTCCCCGAGGGAGAGCGGGGCCGTGGTGCGTCCCGCCCGCAGAGGGGCCTCCACGCGTATCCCGCAGCACTCGCGGCCCATTTCCTCACGGCCCGTCAGGTCGGCCCGCAGAGAGGGCTTCGAGCGCGCCGGACGGTCCCGCCCACGAACGGCGAACGGCCCCCGTCCCTCCCGCAGGAGGAACGAGGGCCGCAACCGAAACGGGCCGGAGAGGGAGGCCGCTAGCGCAGGCGGGCCATCAAGGCGTGTTCGACCAGGGTGATCAGGGCCGACTTCGCGTCCGCGCGGTGGCGGGCGTCGGTCGTGATGATCGGGGTGTCGGGGCCGATCTGGAGGGCCTCACGTACCTCGTCCGGGTTGTACGGCTGGTTGCCGTCGAAGCCGTTCAGTGCGATCACGAAGGGGAGACCCGAATTCTCGAAGTAGTCGACCGCGGGGAAGCAGTCGGCGAGACGTCGGGTGTCCACCAGGACGATCGCGCCGATGGCGCCGCGTACCAGGTCGTCCCACATGAACCAGAAGCGGTCCTGACCGGGCGTACCGAAGAGGTACAGGATCAGGTCCTGGTCCAGGGTGATGCGTCCGAAGTCCATGGCGACCGTGGTGGTCGTCTTGTCCCCGGTGTGAGTGAGGTCGTCGATGCCCGCCGAAGCTGACGTCATCACGGCCTCTGTGCGCAGCGGGTTGATCTCCGAGACGGCGCCGACGAACGTGGTCTTGCCCACGCCGAAGCCGCCCGCCACCACAATCTTCGCGGAGGTGGTGGAGCGGGAAGGACCGCCGCTAGAGCTTGCGAAGTCCACTGAGCACCCTTTCGAGCAGTGTCACGTCTGGCTGGCCGCCGGCGTTCTCGTCGCCGCCGGGCTGATGGATCGCGACCAGTCCCGCCTCCGCCAAGTCGGCGACGAGGATCCTGGCCACGCCGAGAGGGATCGTCAGCAGGGCCGAGACCTCGGCGACCGACTTGATCTCACGGCAGAGGTTGCAGATCCGCTGATGCTCGGGCAACTGGCCCTGCATCTGATGCGGCTGCGCGGTGGTGTGCACCAGCGCCTCGATGGCGAGCTGGTAGCGCGGGCGCGTCCGGCCGCCGGTCATGGCGTACGGGCGCACCAGGGGGTTGTTCGACGCCCCGGCGGGCGCCGGCTCAGGGGCGCGTCGCTGCGGCTGCACCGGCTGGATGCGCGGTGCCGGGGGCTGGTCGTACGGCGAGGGCCCGGGGCCCTGCGGCGCGTACGGCTGCCTCTGGCTCGGCTGGGAGGGGAAGTTGTACCGGTTCTGGGAACCGTCGTTCTGGCCCTGGGCAGGGCCGTACGACCAGTTGCCCGATGACGAACCGTCTGGGGGTGTTGCCACTTTCTCTCCTCCTCCGACTGTGCCTGGCACCCATCATGTGGAGCCGCGTCCCGAAACCTTACGGCCACGGGACGCCAAAACGCACCGCTGTCTGTTAGTTGAGCAGGCTCCCTTGGAGCTCCGCACGCAGATCCGGCGTCAGGACCGTACCGGCACGGTCGACCAGAAGCGCCATCTCGTACCCAATGAGGCCGATGTCCGCCTCGGGATGTGCGAGCACGGCGAGGGAGGAACCGTCGGAGATGGACATCAGGAAGAGGAATCCCCGCTCCATCTCCACAACCGTCTGGTTCACGCTGCCGCCCTCGAAGATGCGGGAGGCGCCTGCCGTCAGAGACGTCAGACCGGAGGCGACGGCCGCGAGCTGGTCGGCGCGGTCGCGCGGAAAGCCTTCGGACATCGCCAGAAGGAGTCCGTCGGCGGAGACCACCACCGTGTGCGACACCCCGGGGGTGTTGTCCACGAAGTTGGTGATCAACCAGTTCAGGTTCTGTGCCGCCTGGCTCATCGGGCTCACACTAACGCTCCTGGTTGTAGGTGCTGTCAGGACCGAAGCCCTGGCCGTTCGTTTCACTTCCCGCACTGCGGCCCCGCTGGACGCCCCGGCGCAGGTTGCTCAGCCTGCCCCGGACGTCCTCGGGAGCGCGGGAGACCTGTGGGCCGCCCTGAGGGGTGGCTTCGGCGGCTCCCTGGACCAGATTGGCCTTGGGTACCCGCCGCGGCAGGCCGGAGGAGGTGACCCCGCCCGCCTTGGGCTTGCGAAGAGCCGAGGCCTGCTGCCAGCGCTCGTCGTTCTGTGAGCGCCAGGAGTCGTCGCCGTTGTTCTCCGGTACGGGCGCCGGCGTCGGCGCTTCCTGCCGCGCGGGCCGTGCGCCGTTGCTGCCGTTCGCGGGAGCACCGCGGCGCGGAAGCCCGGCGTCGGTCATCGTGTGGCCGGCGGCGGGGGCCGCTCCCGGACGGTCGAAGCCTACGCGGTCGCGCTCACCTGCGTCATCGGCCTGCGCGGATTCCGCCTGCGGAGCGTACTGGTCCGGGTAGCCGTTGCGGTAGCCGTCCTGCTGCGGCCAGTCGTCCTGGTGACGCCGCTGCTCGAAGGCCGGGAAGGAATCCGGGGCGGACGGACGGGCCGCCGGCTCCTCACGAGCGGGCTCCGCGTAGGAGGGCTCGGGGTAGCCGCCGCCGGACGAGAAGGTGTCGTTGCGCGGGAGGCCGCCGTTCGGCGCGTAGTACGTGTCGTCGTACGTCTGCTGCCGCTCGTCGTACGACGGCATCTGCTGTTCGTCGTACGACCCCTGCTGCTGGTCGTCGTACGCCTGCTGCCGGTCGTAGCCCTCGCGCTGGTCGCCGAAGTCGTTCGAGCCGTTGCCGTAGGCGGGCTGGGCCGGGAAGTCGTCCGCGTAGGCGGTCAGCTCCGGGGTCTCGCCCGGGCCGTGGATCTCGGCCTCCAGAGCCGCACGGCGCTCCTCACGCATCAGGGAGCGGCCGACCGGGTCCAGGTCGCGCAGGTCGTCGGGGACCTCGGTGTAGCGGCTGTCGTCGAAGCCGAGCTCGGCGGCCGTACGCATCGGCTGCTGGTTGAAGTTCTCACCCTGGAAGTGCTGCTCCGGGATGATCTGCGAGACGGTGAACTCGTCGACCGGCGCCTGCTGCTCGCCGCCGCCACCGTGGGTGATGGCGTCCGGCAGCATGACCAGCGAGGTGGTGCCGGCCTGCTCGCCGGAGGGGCGCAGCTGGACACGGATGCCGTGCCGGTCGGACAGCCGGCCGACCACGAACAGGCCCATGCGCTGGGATATCGCGGCGTCGACGGTCGGCGGGTTGGCCAGCTTGTGGTTGATGTCCGCGAAGTCCTCGGCGGTGAGGCCGATGCCCTTGTCGTGGATCTCGATCATGACCCGACCGTCGGGGAGACGGGTGGCGGTCACACGAACCTTGGTCTGCGGGGAGGAGAACGTCGTCGCGTTCTCCAGCAGCTCGGCGAGCAGGTGCACGAGGTCGGTCACGGCGCGGCCGTGGATCTCGGCCTCCGGGACGCCGGAGAGCTCGATGCGCTCGTACTGCTCCACCTCGGAGGAGGCGGCGCGCAGGACGTCGACCAGCGGGACCGGCTGGTCCCAGCGGCGGCCGGGCTCCTCGCCGGCGAGGACGAGGAGGTTCTCGCCGTTGCGGCGCATACGGGTCGCGAGGTGGTCCAGCTTGAAGAGGTTCTCCAGCTGGTCCGGGTCGGCCTCGTTGTTCTCCAGGTCGGTGATCAGGGTCAGCTGGCCCTCGATCAGCGACTGGTTGCGGCGCGACAGGTTGGTGAAGATCGCGTTGATGTTGCCCCGCAGCAGAGCCTGCTCGGCGGCGAGCCGGACGGCCTCGCGGTGGACCTGGTCGAAGGCGCGGGCGACTTCGCCGATCTCGTCCCGGGTGTTGATCGGGATGGGCGCGACCCGGGTGTCGACACGGCCGGGGTCGGTGCGCGAGAGCTGGTCGACCAGCATCGGCAGACGCTGCTCGGCGATGCCGAAGGCGGCGTTGCGCAGCTGGCGCATCGAGCGGGACATCTGCCGGGCCACCATGCCGGCCAGGATGAACGCGGCGAGCAGGGCGACCACGACGGCGGCACCGGTGATCAGGGCGTCGCGCTTGGCGTCGTCGGAGATGACGGAGGCCTCGTTCACCGCGGTGTTGGCGAGGTCGTTCTCGATGTCGCGGTAGGCGTTGTACTTGAGGGTGTTGACCGCCCACCAGTTCTCGGCGGTGATGCCCTGCGAGGCGAGCGCGGCGCGCTCACTGGTGTCCGTGGAGCTCAGCTGGGCCAGCGCTCCGACCATCTTGACCGGGTCGGCCGGCGGCGCCACGTAGTCGGGGTTCTTCTGCGCGGCCGCCTTGGCCATCGCAGCACCCTCGGCCTTGATCTCCTTGGTGGCGTCGACCAGCTTCTGGTTGTCCTCCTCGGTACCACCGCTGGTGTACTCCTGGATGGCGATGCCCTCCAGGTAGGCGTACGAGGACAGGGCGATCCGCTGGCGGGACAGGTCCGTGGCCTTGGGGCCCGGCTTGACCAGCATGTGCATGCCGATGGAGCGCTCCAGCGAGAGAGCGCCCTTGGTCAGCGAGATGGCGTAGACGGTACGGCCGTAGCTGGTGATGTTTCCGGTGCCGAGGCCGAGCTCGTTGGAGAACTCGAGCAGACGGTGCTCGACCTCGACGTAGCCCTCTTCGGTCTCCACGCCCTGGAGCTTGTTGGTGTAGGCGGCGGCGCGCAGGTCCGTCAGCTCGGGCTCGACCTCGCGGAAGCGCTCCAGACGGCGCTCCAGGTTTGCCCGGTCCGGCATGTTCTGGGCGGCTTCGTCGAAGGCGTCGGCGGCCTTGTCGGTCGCGGCGCGGACCTTGACGACCGTCGGGTCGTCCTCGCCCTTGCCCTGGAGCAGGGGAGCGGCGGACACGTCGCGCTCGACCAGGAGGGCGTCGCCGTAGGTGAGGGCGGCGGCGACCAGGCGTGCGGTGTTCTCCGCGTCCTCGGCCTCCTGCCAGGTGTCGATCGAGCTCTTCACCTGGAAGCCGCCCATGACGAGGCCGACCATCACGGGTATGAGCAGGATCGCGTTCAGCCGGGTCGGCACGCGCCAGTTGCGCGGCGAGAGGCGGCCGCCGCTCGGGGCGGGCGCCGCCGTCGGTTCCGATCCGGGCACAGGGGCGGGCGCCGCTCCGCGCGGCGGCGGGGTGAAGTTGCCCCGGGCCGACGGCTCGGGACTGTTCTTGCTTCGCCTCACTCGACCAACAACCTTCCGGCGGGGTCGGCACCAATCGTTGTGCCGCTGTGTCTCAGAGCCCAGTCGCCATCGAGTACGTGCTACTGCTGAGTACGTCTTTGACTATTGGGCAGTTCTCGCATTCCAGCACGTCGGCCTGCGCTCTTCCAAACAGTGGAAGGAGCAGATTTCGAGCCGTGAATGCCCTAGATAAAACGGTCATAAAGAACGAGCCCCGCCAAAAGGCGGGGCTTTTGTGCGCGCAGCGAGACCGCTCGAACGCGACGAGTGGCCGTACCACCCGATTCCTCTGCCGAAACGTTATGAACAACGGAGCCGACCGTGTCAAAGGCCACAGCCGGCTCCGGCACATCTACGACAACTGCCGTATGGCGCTACCGACTTGCCCTACCGCAGCCGGGCCATGAGCGCATGTTCGACCAGCGTGATCAGCGCACTCTTGGCATCGGACCGGTGCCGGGCGTCGGTCGTGATGATCGGCGCGTCCGGACCGATCTGCAGTGCCTCGCGCACCTCGTCGGGCGTGTAGGGCTGGTGCCCGTCGAAGCCGTTGAGGGCGATCACGAACGGCAGGCCGCTGTTCTCGAAGTAGTCGACCGCGGGGAAGCAGTCGGCCAGGCGCCGGGTGTCCACGAGCACCACCGCGCCGATGGCTCCGCGCACCAGGTCGTCCCACATGAACCAGAAGCGGTCCTGACCGGGCGTACCGAAGAGGTACAGGATCAGGTCCTGGTCCAGGGTTATACGGCCGAAGTCCATGGCCACCGTGGTGGTGGTCTTGTCACCGGTGTGCGTGAGGTCGTCGATGCCCGCGCTGGCGGACGTCATGACGGCCTCGGTGCGCAGCGGGTTGATCTCCGAGACGGCGCCGACGAACGTGGTCTTGCCCACGCCGAAGCCACCCGCCACCACGATCTTGGCGGAGGTGGTCGCCCGACCCGGTTCAGAGCTTGCGAAGTCCACTGAGCACCCTTTCGAGCAGCGTCACGTCCGGAGCGCCACCGTTGTTCTCGTCGCCACCCGGCTGGTGGATGGCGACCAGGCCGGCTTCGGCGAGGTCCGCGACGAGGATCCTGGCCACGCCCAGCGGCATGGACAGCAGAGCGGAGACCTCGGCGACCGACTTCACTTCACGGCACAGGTGGCAGATCCGCTGGTGCTCCGGGAGGAGCCCCATGAGCGCTGCCGGGTCGGCCGTCGTGCTGATCAGGGCCTCGATGGCCAGCTGGTACCGCGGCCGGGTCCGGCCACCGGTCATCGCGTACGGACGTACCAGCGGCTGGTCGCCCTCATCCTCGTACGGCTCCGCGTACGGATCATGAGAGGCGGTGGGCGGGGTCATGAATCCTCCGGGCTGGGACAGCAAGTCGGTCAGTCAAGCCGTCTGGGTGAGGGCCAGTGGGGGGATTGTGGCGGCCGGACGGTGATTTGGTGAGACGGGTTGGATCCGGGCGATCAGTGGAGCAGACTGCCTTGCAGTTCGGCGCGCAGGTCGGGCGTGAGAACGGCGCCCGCGCGGTCGACCAGCAGCGCCATCTCGTAGCCGACGAGGCCGATGTCGCATTCGGGGTGAGCCAGTACGGCGAGGGACGAGCCGTCCGAGACCGACATCAGGAAAAGGAACCCCCGCTCCATTTCCACGACGGTCTGTGCGACGTTGCCGCCCTCGAAGATCCGGGACGCGCCCGCCGTCAGCGAGGTCAGGCCCGACGCGACGGCCGCCAGCTGGTCGGCTCGGTCGCGCGGGAAGCCCTCCGACATCGCCAGCAGCAGACCGTCGGCGGACACGACGACGGTGTGGGACACACCCGGGGTGTTGTCCACGAAGTTGGTGATCAACCAGTTGAGATTCTGTGCCGCCTGGCTCATCTGGCTCAACTAACGCTCCTGCTGGTGAGTGGGGCTCGGGAAGCTGCCGGTCTGACCGGTACCGGTACCGGCCTGACGACCCTGTGCGATACCCCGACGGAGATTGGTCAGCCGACCGCGTACGTCATCGGGCGCACGCGAGACCTGCGGACCGGTTTGGTGCTGTTGCTGCTGAGCCGTACCCGCGACGAGGTTCGCCCTGGGCACCCGGCGCGGCAGGCCGGAGGTGGTGACACCGCCCGCGGCCGGCTGCCGGACGCGTTCAGCCTGCCGGACGAGATCGTCGTTCGGCGAGCTGCGCCAGGCGGTCGACGCGGGACGCTGGGGAGCAGAGGACTGCTGCGGCCGCTCGGCGGGAGCCTGCGGCTCCTGGTGCGGAGCGGACGTGGGGGCGGAGCCGCCGGCATCGGGCTGACGTCCCTGCGGACCGCCGTGGAACCAGTTGGTCTCCAGCGTGTCGTACAGCGGGGTACGTCCGTCGCCGGGACCCGTCGCGGGCGGCAGGGCCTCGGGCTCCTGGCGCGGCCGCTGCTGCGGACGCGGCGGGACCGGGGGCTGCGCCGGGCCGACGAGGCCGGGGTTGCCGCCGTAGGTGCCGTTGACCTGGGGCCGCTCGAACTGGCCGGTGGAGTCGCCGTTCTGGCGGCCGGGCAGGGCGTGCTGCCCCGTCGAGCTGCCGTCGTACGCCTGCGGTGCGGCGAACTGGCCCGTCTGCGACGGGTTGTTCTGGCCCTGCGAGCCGTAGACGTCCGGGCGGACGAACTGACCCGGGTTCTGCGATCCGTTCGCGCCGTTCTGCGGCCCGTTGGGGCGGGCGAACTGGCCCGTGTTCTGCGGGTTGTAGCCGCCGGGGGCCGGGGCGTCGAAGTCCGGGCGGGCGAACTCCGAGGTGGAGCCGGCGCCCTGCCGGTCGTCGATGCGCGGCATCCGGGAGGTCTGTGCGGGGTCCTCGTCGTGCCCGCGCGGGGCGTCGAGCGAGGCGCGCGGCACCGGCGGCTGCGCGTTCTCGTCGCTCCAGCTGGGGCGGGAGGGCTGGCCGGCACCCGGCAGCTCGGCACGCGGACCACCGCGCGGCGGCAGCTGCGGCGTACGGCCACGACGGCCCTTCTCGCCACCGGAGGGCGGCGACTGCGGAGCCTGGGAGCCGCCCTGGCGGGACTGCTCGCGGCCACGGTTGCCACCGAAGGCGTCCTGGCCTCCGAACGCGTCCATGCCCGGGGACTGCATGCCCTGCCCAGCACCCGGGGCCTGGCCGCCGAAGCCGGCGCCCGCACCGGCCGGAGCCGGCCGGCCCTGCGGCGGGGTACCAGGACCCTGCTGACCGCGCGGTCCACCCTGCGGACCGCCGTCACGGCCGGGCAGCGCGGCCCGCGGTCCCTGACCGGCACCGAGCCGGCCACCGCCGGGCGCACCGGCGCCGAGCGCGCCACCCTGGGCACCGCCGCCGGCCTGGGCCTGACGACGCGCGGCTGCCACTCCGGCGGCGGCCTGCGCGGCGGCCGGACCACCGGAGGCACCGGGGCCGTTCGGGCCGGGCTTGCCGCCGGCCGGCTTCTTGCCGCCCTGGGCGACGTCCACCGGGAGCATGACCAGCGCGGTCGTACCACCGGAGTCGGAGGGGCGCAGCTGGATACGGATGCCGTGCCGCTGCGACAGACGACCGACCACGAAGAGGCCCATGCGGCGGGAGACGGAGACGTCCACGGTGGGCGGCGAGGCTAGCCGCTCGTTGATCGCCGCGAGGTCCTCGGGGGAGAGGCCGATACCGGTGTCGTGGATCTCGATCAGCACACGGCCGTCGGGCAGCGCGTGACCGGTGACCTTGACCTTGGTCTGCGGCGAGGAGAAGGAGGTCGCGTTCTCGAGCAGCTCGGCGAGGAGGTGCACGAGGTCGTTGACCACACGGCCGGCCACTTCGGTGGTCGGTACGGCGGCCAGCTCGATGCGCTCGTACTGCTCCACCTCGGACGCGGCGGCGCGGAGCACGTCGACCAGCGGGACCGGGCGGGTCCAGCGACGGCCGGGCTCCTCACCGGCGAGGACGAGGAGGTTCTCACCGTTACGACGCATGCGGGTCGCGAGGTGGTCGAGCTTGAACAGCGAGGACAGCTGGTCCGGGTCGGCCTCGCGGGACTCCAGTTCGGAGATGAGCGAGAGCTGACGCTGGATGAGGCCCTGGGAGCGACGCGAGAGGTTGGTGAACATCGCGTTGACGTTGCCCCGCAGCAGGGCCTGCTCGGCGGCGAGGCGGACCGCCTCGCGGTGCACGTCGTCGAAGGCCGCGGCCACCTGGCCGATCTCGTCCTTGGAGTGCACACCGACCGACTCGACGGAGGTGTCGACGTCCTGCGGGTCCGACTCGGAGAGCTGCTTGACCAGCTCGGGCAGGCGGTCCTGGGCGACCTTGGTGGCGGTCTCCTCCAGGCGGCGCAGCGAGCGGATCATGGAGCGGGCGACGACGAAGGCGCCGACGAGCGAGACACCGAGCACGATCAGGATCAGCGCACCGGAGATGATCGCCTCGCGCTCGGAGGCGTTGCGCAGCTCGCGGGCCTTCTGCTCCATCTCCTCGAGCAGCGTGGTCTCGATGGCGCGCATGCCCTGGAGCTTGGTGGTGCTGTCGTCGACCCAGTCGCGGTAGGAGCGGCGGTCCAGGTCGGCGAGGCCGTTGGGGTTGCCGAGGGCGCGGCCGGCGTACTTGTCGGTGGCCGCGATCGTCGGGTTGCCCTCTTCGATGGGCTTGAGCAGCTCGGCGGACTCGGCGCCGTAGATGCTCTTGAACTGACGCAGCTCGGACTTCTGGCTCGCCAGCGCGGAGGACGCGTACAGGCGGTCGTTCTCGGTGAGGTCGCCGCGCGAGGTGTTGTTCGCGGGGAGCGCCGCGGCCAGGACCGCTCGCTGGATGGAGGCGTACTCCTTGGCGGTGGAGAAGGCGGACAGAGCACGCGTGCTCTGGATCATCTCCGGGTTGCTGGTCGCCTCGGCCATGTCCTGGGAGAGGCTCAGCAGGTTGGTGATCAGCCGGTGGTAGGCCTCGACCGTCTGGGTGGAGTTGCCGTCGGCCTCATACGCCGTGTTGCGGATCCTCGCGATGTCGTTGAGGTCGCCGACGAGCTGGACGAGGTTGTCGCGGACGCCCTTGAGGTTGCCGTCCTTGCTGTTGTCGTCGATCTCCTCGGAGGCCTCGATGAAGCCCGACATGGCCCGGTCCGTCTTGTCCCGGTAGCCCTTGACCGTGTAGTCGGAGGCCTTGGCGCCGTGCGCGAGGGGACCGGCGGACTGGTCGCGCTCCTCCTGGAGCGCGGCGGCCAGCTCGGTGGCCCGCTTGGTCATGTCCGTCAGCAGCCGCATGTTCTCGAGCTGCTGGATGTCGTCCATGTTGTCGCTGATGCGCAGGGCACCCAGCGAGGTGGCCGCGACCACCGGGAGCGTCAGCAGTGCGACGAGGCGTGTGGAGATACGCCAGTTGCGCAGGGCTATTCGCGATCCCGGGCCGGGACTCTTCGGAGCCTTGGCCGGCGGTGCGGTGGGGTTCGCCGTGCTCGAAGACGCCGACACGGCGGGGCGCCCGGAGCGCTCACCGCCGTCCACGGACGCGGTCGGGCCCGGGTTCTGGGCGTGCTGGGCCGAGGGACCTCGGTCGGTCCCGCCGTGCTCCGGCTCCGCCGAAGCGCTGCCATCCCTCTTGAAACGTCCCTGCACTAGCGTCGCAACCTCTGGACCAGGCGTCCTTCCGCGTGAACGGACGGACACGGTGTCGGCGTATTAGAGAGCGTCCTGAACACGCTCCCTGATGGTCGTGAGTGACCGGCGCTGGTTCCCCCTATCTCGCCGCCACTCGGCGCTCGGTGCGCCCCCTGTGCGCCGGCTAGATCCTGCGGCGGTCCGTGAGATTCCAGCACAGCGCAGGATCTCCAACAAGGCCCGTAGGCCGAGCCGTGACATACGTGACGCCACGTGAGTGCGAGATTACCTGCCGTAGAAACTAATCTCCCTCATAACGGACTTTTGCCCGCGAGCCGCTCGTGCGCGAAAGGTGTCCCAGTCGCCATGATCAGGAGCGGAATGACGGGTTCAGGGGGTTAATGTCCGTTTCGTCGGGCTGAAATACGAGTCTGAATTGACCGGTTTATCCGTCGGGTCGTGAGCAAACTCACATACCGATCAAGCGGTCTTCGCGGCTTCTCGCGGGAATTGCATGTTTAGCCTGACGTTTTACAAGAGGGATGATTCTGCCAACCCCGCGACGACAGGACCCAGTACAGCCGTGAAGACGACGATGATCCGCACGATAGCCAACCCGCGGCGCACGACGCTGGCCCACCTCGCCGACGCCGAGGGATTGCACATCCCGCAGCAGCCGGAGCACTCCGTCGATCTTCCCGCCCAGACCGCGAACCCCCGGCGCACCATCCTCGAAACGGTCCCCGTCACCGCCGCCGCCCAGTAGTACGCGGGACCTCGGCCGATCGTTCAATCACGTACGAACCGTCGGCCGCTGCGACGGCTTCCGCGCGACGGCCCGCGACCGTGATGGCGCCCGCGACAATGGGCGAGGCGCCCGCCCCTCCCCGCGCTAGCCTGGAGCGTCAGACTCCAGCCGGCTCAAGTGAGGGGCGCAAGATCCCGTGCGCATCGCCAGATTCTCCATCGACGGGAACGTCGCCTTCGGCGCGGTCGAGGGCGACAGGCCGGACGAGCTCGTCCTCGACATCATCAAGGGCATCCCGTTCGCGGAATTCGAGCTCTCCGGCACGAAGGTCCCGCTGAGCAAGGTCAGGCTGCTGCCCCCGGTGCTCCCCAACAAGGTCGTGGCCTTCGGCCGCAACTACGCCGAGCACGCGCGCGAACTCGGCAACGAGGTGCCCGACGCCCCGTTCGCCTTCTTCAAGCCCTCCACCGCGGTGATCGGCCCCGGCGACGAGATCCAGTACCCGTCCTTCACCGAGGACCTCCACCACGAGGCCGAACTGGCCGTCGTCATCGGCCGTATGTGCCGCGAGGTCCCGCGCGAGCGCGTCAAGGACGTCGTCTTCGGCTTCACCTGCGCCAACGACATCACCGCCCGGGACGTCCAGAAGCGCGAGAAGCAGTGGGCGCGGGCCAAGGGCTTCGACAGCTCCTGCCCGCTGGGCCCCTGGGTGGAGACCGGCCTGGACCTTCAGGCCGCGTCCGACCTCACCATCCAGCTCACCGTCAACGGCGAGCAGCGCCAGCTCGGCCGCACCAGCGAGATGATCCACCGCATCGAGGATCTGATCGTCAACATCACCGAGGCCATGACGCTGCTCCCCGGCGACGTGATCCTCACGGGCACCCCGGCAGGGGTCGGCCCCCTCAACGTCGGCGACGAGGTCGCCGTCACCATCGAAGGCATCGGCACTCTCACCAACAAGGTTGTCAAGCGTGGCTAGCGCACCCGGCTCCCCCGTACGCGTCCGTTTCTGCCCCTCGCCCACCGGTAACCCGCATGTGGGCCTGGTCCGCACCGCCCTGTTCAACTGGGCGTTCGCCAAGCACCACCAGGGCACGCTGGTCTTCCGTATCGAGGACACCGACGCGGCCCGCGACTCCGAGGAGTCCTACACCCAGCTGCTCGACTCGATGCGCTGGCTGGGCTTCGACTGGGACGAGGGCCCCGAGGTCGGCGGCCCGCACGCGCCCTACCGCCAGTCGCAGCGCATGGACCTCTACAAGGACGTCGCGGCCAAGCTCCTGGACGGCGGCCACGCCTACCACTGCTACTGCTCCCAGGAGGAGCTGGACAGCCGCCGCGAGGCCGCCCGCGCCGCCGGCAAGCCCTCCGGCTACGACGGCCACTGCCGCGACCTGACCGACGCGCAGGTCGAGGAGTACAGGGCCCAGGGCCGCGCCCCGATCGTCCGCTTCCGCATGCCCGACGAGACGATCACCTTCACGGACCTGGTCCGCGGCGAGCTGACCTTCACCCCGGAGAACGTCCCGGACTACGGCATCGTCCGCGCCAACGGCGCCCCGCTGTACACGCTCGTCAACCCCGTCGACGACGCCCTGATGGAGATCACCCACGTCCTGCGCGGCGAGGACCTGCTCTCCTCCACTCCGCGCCAGATCGCCCTGTACAAGGCGCTGACCGAGCTGGGCATCGCCAAGCAGACCCCGGCCTTCGGCCACCTGCCGTACGTCATGGGCGAGGGCAACAAGAAGCTCTCCAAGCGCGACCCGCAGTCCTCGCTGAACCTCTACCGCGAGCGCGGCTTCCTGCCCGAGGGCCTGCTCAACTACCTCTCCCTGCTGGGCTGGTCGCTCTCCGCCGACCAGGACATCTTCACGATGGACGAGATGGTCGCGGCCTTCGACATCGCGGACGTGAACCCCAACCCGGCCCGCTTCGACCTCAAGAAGTGCGAGTCGATCAACGGCGACCACATCCGCCTGCTCGACGTGAAGGACTTCACCGAGCGCTGCCGCCCGTGGCTCCAGGCCCCGTTCGCCCCCTGGGCCCCCGAGGCCTTCGACGAGGTGAAGTGGCAGGCGATCGCCCCGCACGCGCAGACCCGTCTGAAGGTCCTGTCGGAGATCACGGACAACGTCGACTTCCTCTTCCTCGCGGAGCCGGTCTTCGACGAGGCGTCCTGGACGAAGGCGATGAAGGAGGGCTCGGACGCCCTGCTGCGCACCGCCCGCGAGAAGCTGGACGCCGCCGACTGGGCCTCCCCGGAGTCCCTGAAGGAGGCCGTCCTGGCCGCCGGTGAGGTCCACGGCCTCAAGCTCGGCAAGGCCCAGGCCCCGGTCCGCGTCGCCGTCACCGGCCGCACGGTGGGCCTGCCCCTGTTCGAGTCCCTGGAGGTCCTGGGCAAGGACACGACCCTGGCCCGGATCGACGCGGCACTCGCGAAGCTGGCCGCATAGCACTCTCGCAGCGGGGCGGCGTCCGGTTCGGACGCCGCCCTTCGCATGTCCGCCCAGCCGTCACCCGGAGTTCACCCGCCCGGCCAACTGCCGCTCTCCGAGGGCACGTTGGATGTCCCCCGTGTACATGATCAGCATGTGCACCTTGTTCTCAGGGGGAGGGAACGTGACTCGTTCACGAAGACTTGCCACGGTTGCGCTCGGCGGAGCGGTGGCTCTGACGTGTGCGCTGCCGACGGTGCCCGCGCAGGCCGCGGACTCGCCGGTGGGGACGGTCCGGCTCCGCACGGAGAAGCGGATCGAGATCGACTACCAGTGGGCCGGCGCGTCCGGATTCCAGTACCACTCGTACGTCGGCAACTCCACCGCCTGGGTGGGCTACCCGGACGTCGTACCGCCCGCGCACGCGGGCCCCGACGACCTGGCCACCGGCATCGACGTCGTCAACACCCGCGGCGCTTCCACCGTGACCCAGCGGCACCGCTCCACGAACGTCACCGCCACCGTCACGATCCCGGCCGGCCAGACCTACGCGGCCGCCGTCGGCTGGAGCGTGCTCACGCGGGACACCGCCGGCACCCTGCACGTACTGCGCGCCGCCGCCGACGGCACCACCACGGACCTCCCGGTCGCCGGACTGCCCACGGACGCTCAGCCCACCGCCTACGTCACCGGCGGCTCGGTCGGCCGCCTCGCGGTCCTGTACACGCTGGACGGCACGACCTCGGTCGGTCTCGTCGACCTCGCGGATGCAGCGTTCCGCACCTACGTGAGCGGCATCTCGGCGCACCCGGAGGTCGTCTTCAACGACCGGTGGCTGGTCGCGGGCTCGAAAGCGATCCGGGTCGACGCCGGGCCAGGCACGCAGCCCACCTCGTACACCCGCGGTCCCGGCCACCTCGAAGCCGTCGTCGGCGACCAAGTCCTCACCGGCAACCCGGACTTCGTCCCGGGCGGCACCCAGCCCGCGCTGACCGCCGGCTCACTGGTGACCGGCGCCGTCACCACCGTGCTCAGCGCGTCCTTCGGCGGCATCGGCCCCACCTTGGACGGCGGGGCGCTCGCCACCGCCGGGCCCTCCGGCATCGACTGGAACGTCCACCGCGTCACGCCCGCCCAGGACGGTGGGGTCACCACCGAGAAGGTCGCCCAGATCCCCGCCTACGCCATCGGTGTCAACGGACTGGCCCTCGCCGGCGGCGAGTTGTTCCTCTACGGCGCCACGACCCCCGGCGGCTACTCCCGCTTCAACAGCTTCCAGCTGGACGCGACGGGCAGGCCCACGGGTCAGCAGACCCCTCGCAGCCCGGCCCTGACCGCGAGCACCTGCCTCGCCGGCGACGCCGCCTGTCCACAGATGGAGGCTCTGGGCGACGGCCGCGCCTCCTACCTGTCGACCGATTCCGAGGGCAAGGAGTCCGTCTCCAACATCGGCCTCGACACCACGACCATCCGCAATGAGCCCACGGGCGACTCAGGCGGCCGTATCCCCAGTGGCAGCGGCCGATACGTGCTCTACAACGGCGGCTCCGGCACCCAGCGGGTCGTCGACCTCCCGAACGGCACGACGGAGGGCACCACCGTCCTCACCGGCCCCCGCACCGCGGCAGCCGTCTGGGGCCAGGTGCTGTGGACCCCCGGCACCCCCCAGGGCGCGGTCGCCGGCAAGCACCTCAAGACCGGCCGGACGGTCAGCACCGTGGCCACCGGCGCGCCCTGCACCCCCACCGACATCCAGGCCGTCAACACCTGGCTGTACTGGTCCTGCGGCTCCACCGCGGGCGTCTACGACCGGGCGACGGGCCGCAAGATCACGGTCCCGGCCGACAACGGCCCGGCCCGCCTCGCCGACGGCTACCTGATCCGTGAGAACCGCACCACGCACGAGCTGCTGCTCACCGACTTCCACACCGGCACGGCCGCCACCCGCACCCTGGTCAAGCTGCCCACGCAGGACTGGAACACCGGAGGCAGCAACGGCCGCTGGACCGTCGACCGCTTCGGCGGGCACATCGCCTACCTCGACGGCACCAACGGCGAGGTGTCCATCGTCAACAGCGGTGTCCCCGCCTCGGCGCTCGCGCAGATGGAGGCCCAGACGGACGCGGTGCCCTTCGGCCCGACCATCAGCGTCCCCTGGCGGCCCGTCTGGCAACTCAACAAGCCCGCCACCTGGACACTCACCCTGAGTAACAGCGGCGGCACGGTCGTGCGCACGCTGACGGGCAGCACCCAGGGCGCCGCCGTCCGCCCGGCCTGGGACGCCTACGGGGAGGACGGCCGCCGGGTCATCAGCGGCACGTACGCCTGGAAACTGACCGCCCAGCCCCGCGATGCCGAGGGTCCGGCCCTGACCGTGACCGGGACGACCACGGTCAACTGACGGACAGGCTCCCGACGTCCGGGTTACCGTCGGATCATGAGCATTCGCGCGGTGGTGTGGGACGTCGACGACACCCTCTTCGACTACACCGCCGCCGACCGCGCCGGAATGCGGGGACATCTGCTGGCCGAGGGCCTGCTCGACGGCTACGACAGCGTCGAGCAGGCCCTCGTGCGCTGGCGCCGGGTCACCGATGCCCAATGGGCGAGGTTCTCCGCGGGCGAGGCGACCTTCCAGGGCCAGCGCCGCGATCGCGTACGGGTCTTCCTGGGCGCGGAACTCACCGACGCCGAGGCCGACGAGTGGTTCGAGCGCTACATCGGGCACTACGAGGCGGCCTGGGCCCTCTTCCCGGACGTCCTGCCCGTCCTCGACGCCCTGGCCGCCAGCCATCGGCACGCGGTGCTGTCCAACTCCAGCCTGACCGTCCAGGACCGCAAGCTGCGTGTCCTCGGCGTCCACGACCGCTTCGAGACGATCCTGTGCGCCGCCGAGCTGGGCGTCTCAAAGCCGGAGGCCGGCGCCTTCCACGCCGCCTGTGCCGCCCTCGACCTCGCCCCGCACCAGGTGGCGTATGTCGGAGATCACCCGGAGATCGACGGGCGCGGTGCCGCGGACGCCGGGCTGCTGTCGGTGTGGATCGATCGTGACGGGGCGTACACCAGCGACGACGGCCCCGGCGGACCGCGCCGGATCGCCTCCCTCGCCGAACTCCCCGCGATCCTCGGCGCCGATACCCGTTTTGGAGCCCCGTCCACCTTCAGGTAATGTTCTTCCTGCGCCGCCGGGGAGCGGGCCGAAAGGCCGGAAACCGGAGGAGCGAACTAGAACAAAGTCCCCGCAGGGACTTGCGTTCCAGTGGCCTATGGTGTAATTGGCAGCACGACTGATTCTGGTTCAGTTAGTCTTGGTTCGAGTCCAGGTAGGCCAGCTCGCAGAGCTCATCTGCAAAGCCCCCGTTGTGTAGCGGCCTAGCACGCTGCCCTCTCAAGGCAGTAGCGCCGGTTCGAATCCGGTCGGGGGTACAGATCCTTCCCGCGAGGACGGTTTCGGGTAGCTCCCGCCGACTTCGATGCAGGATCGCTAGGGCCCCCGTTGTGTAGCGGCCTAGCACGCCGCCCTCTCAAGGCGGTAGCGCCGGTTCGAATCCGGTCGGGGGTACGAACTGGTCTAAACCACATTGGTCTATGGTGTAATTGGCAGCACGACTGATTCTGGTTCAGTTAGTCTTGGTTCGAGTCCAGGTAGACCAGCTCGGATCTGCGGCGGTGTTGTTTTGAACGCTCGTAAGATCCACGCCCCCGTTGTGTAGCGGCCTAGCACGCCGCCCTCTCAAGGCGGTAGCGCCGGTTCGAATCCGGTCGGGGGTACAAACAGTGAAGGCCCTCCACTTCGGTGGGGGGCCTTCGTCGTGCCTGCGTCACTCCTGCTCACCGAAGCCGTACCGCCGCGCGGACTCCTCCTCCTGGGCGAGCCGGTGCAGGGCCTGGAGCATCGGCTCGACCAGGACCGCCCCCAGCACCGCCGTCTCGACCTTCTCCGCCTCCGAGCCATGGGTCTCCACGAAGTCCAGGTCGAGGGCGGCCGCCCCGTGCATCAACCTCGCGTACGCCAGCAGCAGTTGCGGGTCCCAGTCGTAGCCGAGCCGTCTGAGCGCGGCCATCGCCACCACCAGCGAACGGTAGGAGGGCGAGATGGTGACCAGGGCCTGGGCGTTCGACCAGCCCAGGGACTCCAGCAGTTGATCGGCCACCTCGTGCGCGGACCGGACGTACTCGTCCTCCTCGTCCGGCTCGGGCACCTGCGGCAGGGCCCACAGGGCCGCGCCCATACGGATCGTGCGGGGGAGCGAGTCGTCGTCGACATGGCCGAGCACCTCGCGGACCGTCGCCACCGGCACCCGGCCGACCTGGATCATCGCGCGCACCAGGCGCAGCCGGCGCAGATGCTCCTCGTCGTACTCGGCGGTGCGGGCGTTGATCTGCCGGCCCGGCGCCAACAGGCCCTCGCGCAGGTAGTACTTGATCGTCGCGATGGGCACCCCGCTGCGCTCGCTGAGCTCGGCCAGCCGCATGTCTTGCGCCTCTCATTGGGAAGTGCCACTATCCAAGCACCGCGCAGAAGGATAGTGCCGCTATCCGACGAGGGAGTCATGGGGGACGCCATGTTCGCGAAGCCGGTGCTGGGTCGTACGACCGCGGATGCCGAGGGCGATGTGGTGGTGCTGCTGATCGGGATGCGGATCAACCACTTCTGGGCGGTGCACCAGTGGCTGCCGGTCATGCTGTCGATGTTCCGCATGCTGGGGGAGCTTGCGCGGGACAGCGACCGGGGGCTGCTGGGGCGCGTGCTGCTCACGGCCTCGCCGCGGACGTACTACATCGTCCAGTACTGGGAGTCCAAGGAGAAGCTGTACGCGTACGCCGCGGCGCCGGACATGTTCCATCACAAGGTGTGGGGGATCATCAACCGCAAGGAGCGGGCCGGGAAGGCGCGCGGGCACGTGGGCATCTGGCACGAGGCGTACGTGGTGCCCGAGGGGGCGTACGAGTCCATCTACGCGGACATGCCGGCGTTCGGGTTGGCGGCGGCGCACGGTCAAGTGCCCGTGGAGCGGCGGGGCCGGTATGCGAAGGACCGGTTCGCTCACAGGTCCGGGACTGCAACGTCCTAGGGGCGCGGGGAACTGCGCGACCAGCTACGACGGTGTCGCGGACGGCGGACGGCCGGTGGGGGCAGACTCTGCGCCGTTGGGGCTTCGGGTGCGGGGTGGGTGCGGGCCGTATGGGGCTGGTCGCGCAGTTCCCCGCGCCCCTGAGGTGGGTCACCTGACCGTCGTGGAAGGGCCGCCGCGGCGTTGAGGCCGCCCTGTCCCGACGTACGGTGATGCCCTCAGCCCGTGCGGCGCAGAGCCTCGGAGAGGCGGGATGCCGCGTCGATCACCGCTTGGGCGTGCATGCGGCCGGGGTGGCGGGTGAGGCGCTCGATGGGGCCGGAGACCGAGACGGCGGCGACCACGCGGTTCGACGGGCCGCGCACCGGCGCGGAGACGGACGCGACACCCGGCTCGCGCTCGCCGATCGACTGGGCCCAGCCCCGGCGTCGTACGCCGGAGAGCGCGGTGGCCGTGAAGCGGGCGCCCTGGAGGCCGCGGTGCAGACGCTCCGGCTCCTCCCAGGCCATGAGGATCTGCGCCGACGAACCGGCCTTCATCGTGAGCGTCGAGCCGACCGGGACCGTGTCCCGAAGGCCGGACAGGCGTTCCGCCGCGGCGACGCAGATGCGCATGTCGCCCTGACGGCGATAGAGCTGCGCGCTCTCGCCCGTGATGTCACGGAGGTGGGTGAGCACCGGTCCCGCGGTGGCGAGGAGACGGTCCTCACCCGCAGCCGCGGCCAGTTCCGCCAGGCGAGGGCCGAGAATGAAACGGCCCTGCATGTCACGCGCCACCATGCGGTGGTGTTCCAGAGCCACGGCCAGTCGATGGGCCGTGGGTCGTGCCAGTCCGGTGGCCGAGACGAGCCCTGCGAGGGTGGCCGGACCGGACTCCAGGGCGCTCAGGACAAGGGCTGCCTTGTCCAGAACGCCGACGCCGCTACTGTTGTCCATGCAACGATACTCGCGTCTCACTCTGTGAAACGCAAGTTCAATTTTCCGTGGAACACGCCACTCTGGAAGAACGAAGGCAGAGCGGCCCGTGAACCGAACGGGCCTGGCGGCGGACGCCCGGAAGCAGGGGCGCGGGCGCCGGTCGCCTTCTCAAGATCTCTAGTTGGGCCGGTGGACCGTATGCCGGCCGGAGGGAAAGCGATGGGTAGGACACTCGCGGAGAAGGTCTGGGACGACCATGTCGTCCGGCGCGCCGAGGGCGAGCCCGACCTCCTCTTCATCGATCTGCACCTGCTGCACGAGGTGACCAGCCCGCAGGCCTTCGACGGCCTCCGCAAGAGCGGTCGCCAGGTGCGCCGGCTCGACCTGACCATCGCCACCGAGGACCACAACACCCCGACCCTCGACATCGACAAGCCCATCGCGGACCCGGTCTCCCGGGTGCAGCTGGAGACGCTGCGCAAGAACGCCGCCGAGTTCGGCGTGCGCCTGCACCCGCTGGGCGACGTCGAGCAGGGTGTCGTGCACGTCGTCGGCCCGCAGCTCGGCCTGACCCAGCCGGGCATGACCGTCGTCTGCGGTGACTCCCACACCTCCACCCACGGCGCCTTCGGCGGTCTGGCGTTCGGCATCGGCACCTCCCAGGTGGAGCACGTGCTGGCCACCCAGACGCTGCCCATGGCCCGCCCGAAGACCATGGCCATCACGGTCAACGGCGAGCTGCCCGACGGTGTCACCGCCAAGGACCTGATCCTGGCGATCATCGCCCGGATCGGCACCGGCGGCGGCCAGGGCTACGTCCTGGAATACCGCGGCTCCGCCATCGAGAAGCTCTCGATGGAGGCCCGGATGACCATCTGCAACATGTCGATCGAGGCCGGCGCCCGCGCGGGCATGATCGCCCCGGACCAGACCACCTTCGACTACCTCGAGGGCCGCCCGCACGCGCCCAAGGGCGAGGACTGGGACGCCGCCGTCGCGTACTGGAAGACGCTGAAGACGGACGCGGACGCCGAGTTCGACGCCGAGGTCGTCATCGAGGCCGCCGAACTGTCGCCGTTCGTCACCTGGGGCACCAACCCGGGCCAGGGCGCGCCGCTTTCGGCGTCCGTCCCCGATCCTGCTTCGTACGAAGACGCTTCGGAGCGCCTCGCCGCCGAAAAGGCCCTGGAGTACATGGGGTTGGAGGCCGGGCAGCCGCTGCGCTCCATCAAGGTGGACACCGTCTTCGTAGGCTCCTGCACCAACGGCCGTATCGAGGACCTGCGCGCCGCCGCCGAGCTCGTGCAGGGCCGCAAAGTCGCCGACGGCGTACGGATGCTGGTCGTGCCCGGCTCCGCGCGGGTCGGTCTCCAGGCCGTCTCCGAGGGCCTGGACGTCGTCTTCAAGGAGGCCGGCGCCGAGTGGCGGCACGCGGGCTGCTCGATGTGCCTGGGCATGAACCCGGACCAGCTGGCCCCGGGTGAGCGCTCCGCGTCCACCTCCAACCGCAACTTCGAGGGACGGCAGGGCAAGGGCGGCCGTACGCATCTGGTGTCGCCGCAGGTCGCGGCGGCCACCGCGGTCCTGGGCCACCTGGCCTCCCCGGCCGACCTGTCCGACGCCGAGACCCGTACGCCCGCTGGAGTCTGAGAAGTCATGGAAGCATTCACCAAGCACACCGGCCGGGCCGTCCCGCTGCGCCGCTCCAACGTCGACACCGACCAGATCATCCCTGCTCACTGGCTCAAGAAGGTGACCCGGGACGGTTTCGAGGACGGGCTGTTCGAGGCCTGGCGCAAGGACCCGGAGTTCGTGCTCAACCGGCCCGAGCGCGAGGGCGCCACGGTGCTGGTCGCCGGCCCCGACTTCGGCACCGGCTCCTCCCGTGAGCACGCCGTCTGGGCGCTGCAGAACTACGGCTTCAAGACCGTCATCTCCTCGCGCTTCGCCGACATCTTCCGCGGCAACTCGCTCAAGAACGGCCTGCTCACCGTGGTTCTGGAGCAGAAGATCGTGGACGCGCTGTGGGAGCTCACCGAGAAGGACCCGCAGGCCGAGGTCACGGTCGACCTGGAGGCCCGTGAGGTGCGCGCCGAAGGCATCACCGCCCCCTTCGAGCTGGACGAGAACTCCCGCTGGCGGCTGCTGAACGGCCTCGACGACATCTCGATCACCCTCCAGAACGAGGGCGACATCGCCGCCTACGAGGCGAAGCGGCCGTCGTTCAAGCCGCGGACGCTCCAGGGCTGAGCCGAGAGCCGTCCGCAAGGCGACTTTCGGACACCGCAACACCCTCCCAGTACCCCCGATCAGCCCGATCGGGGGTACTGGCATGTCTGCACCCGAACGGTCCTGCGGCAGATACGTGCCCCGCTCAACTTCCCACGTTAGGGCGGGTGTTGTGGGGGTACGCGAGTGGTGCGACGGTGACTTCCGCAAGTGCCCGGAAGGCCATTTGAGGCCGGAGTTGCACCCCTGGCAGGCGACAACTCGCCCCAGATGGCACAATCTGTGCATGGAACACGACGGCCAACTCGAGCTCTATGCGGCAGTCGCGGACCAACTCAAGGAAGCGCACACAAGAGTGCGTGCACTGCAAGTCCCGGAGGGCGTACGGATGGCGCTGACCCGGAAGCTGCTGGTCATTACGGCCGCGGCCAAGCACGACGTCGCCGAAGCGACAAGGCGTCTGGAGCGGTTCATGGCGGATCTCGACGCGGGGCGATTCCCCGAAGAGGAACGCTGAACACCTTCGAGACAGTCGAGTCTGTTGCGGCACAAGGGTGATTAGCCCGTTTCGTGTTTGATTTGCGGTATATATCTGCCTAACGTGCGAAAAAGCTTGAACACTTTCGTTCTGGCGATGTCTCCGAAGGGGAAGACGTGAACAAGGCGCAGCTCGTAGAAGCGATTGCCGACAAGATGGGCGGCCGTCAGCAGGCCGCCGATGCTGTCGACCACGTACTGGACGCGATCGTCCGCGCGGTTGTCTCGGGTGAGCGGGTCTCCGTCACCGGCTTCGGTTCGTTCGAGAAGGTCGACCGTCCCGCCCGGTACGCCCGTAACCCTCAGACCGGCGAGCGGGTTCGGGTCAAGAAGACCTCCGTTCCGCGCTTCCGTGCGGGTCAGGGCTTCAAGGACCTGGTGAGCGGCTCGAAGAAGCTCCCGCGGGGCGGCGAGGTCGCCGTCAAGAAGGCGCCCAAGGGCAGCCTGACCGGTGGTGCCTCGGCGACGGTCAAGAAGGCCGCCGCGAAGAAGACCACCGCGGCGAAGAAGGCCGCCGTCAAGAAGACGACGGCGAAGAAGACGACGGCCAAGAAGACCACGGCCGCCGCCAAGAAGACCACCGCGAAGAAGACGACGGCCAAGAAGACCACGGCCGCCGCGAAGAAGACCACCGCGGCGAAGAAGGCCACCGCCAAGAAGGCGACGGCGAAGAAGGCCCCGGCGAAGAAGGCCACCGCCAAGAAGGCGCCGGCCAAGAAGTCGACGGCGCGCAAGTCCACCGCCAAGAGGACCACGCGCAGCAGGTAGGACCGCACAGGGGCACTCACGCGCCGGGCCGGACTCCGTACGGAGTCCGGCCCGCGGCGTGTTCCGGTGCCTGCACCGGGTTCAGAAGGTCTGCAACGTCACCAGCGTGATGCGCAGGGACTCGCCCTTGCCCTCCGTCTCGATGCGGACCCGCTGCCCGGGGCGCAGCAGGCGGAGGCCGCCCGCGTCGAAGGCCGGGGCGTCGAAGGGGACCGGCGTGCCGTCGTCCAGCAGAACGCTGCCGGTGCGGGTTTCGGCGTCGTAGGTGTATGAGGTGGCCTGCATGGTCGTCACCCTACGACGGGTTGTGTGTCGGGTGCGGTGCCGTGGGGGCCGTTCGTGCCCGCACATCAGGCCCAGCCCCGCGCCCCCAAGGGTGCGGCGGTCACTGTTCCTTGATCAGCAGCCGTGCTGCCATCGCCGCCGTGCGCGGGCCCACGCCCAGGAGCAGTGCGGCCCGCAGATCCGCGCCGGTGTCCACGTCCTGGCGTACGGAATCCACCTCGTCGAGGAGCAGTTCCACCGCACCGGACGCGCGATGACGAGCGCGGGAATCCGTGCCGAATGCCGGGCGCAATTCATGGCCGGGGGAAGCGGCCAGCAGAGTCGTGCCGATCTTTGCCGCATCGGGGAGAAAAGCGCGCGGGAATTCCGCCGCCGCGTCCAGTACCCGGGCCAATTCCAGCGGGCGCAGCGCCGGAAGATCGGCGTTCAGGGCGGCTATCGGGGTTTCGGGGCGGGAAGTGCGTACGACCGCCGCCGCGTGTGCCAGCGCGGCGTTCAGGCCGCCGCCGGGTTCGTCGGCGACGATGTGCGCGCCAAGGGCGCCCAGCTCGCGCCCGGCCAGGGCGTCGTCCGTGACGACGGCCACATCCTTCACCGCCGGGCAGGCCAGCGCCGCGGCCACGGTGTCCAGCGCGAATGCGAGGGCCAGGCCCGGGCGCAATCCGTCCGCCGCGGTGTCCGAAAGCCTGCTCTTCGCCCGGGCCAAGGGCTTCAGGGGTACGACCAAGGTCCACTGCACTGGCGTTCCGTCCCTCTCTAGTCGCGGTCATTGTCACTCAGCCGTCACCAGCGCCATCTGGCGGTCGCGGCCGCGAGGCGTACGGTGTTCTCGACAGACCGGCGGCCTGGGGCGAGACTTGTGCGGCCCCCAGGCCCGACGTCCTTTGATACCTAGAGGAAGGTGCACGCGTGCCCCGCCGCAGAATCGGCTTCTGGTACCGCTTCGCAGCGGTGCTCTGCAAACCGCCGCTGGTGGTTCTGATCAAGCGGGACTGGCGTGGAATGGAGCACATTCCGGCCGAGGGTGGATTTATCACCGCGGTGAACCACAATTCGCACATCGATCCCTTCGCGTACGCGCACTTTCAGTACAACACCGGCCGGGTTCCGCGATTCCTCGCGAAGAGCGGTCTTTTCAAGAAGGGATTCGTCGGCGCCGCGATGCGCGGCACCGGGCAGATCCCCGTCTACCGGGAGACCACGGACGCGCTGAGCGCCTTCCGCGCCGCGATCGAAGCCGTGGAGCGCGGTGAATGCGTCGCCTTCTATCCGGAGGGCACCATCACCCGCGACCCCGACCAGTGGCCCATGACCGGCAAGACCGGCGCGGCGCGCGTGGCCCTCCAGACGAAGTGCCCGGTGATCCCGGTCGCGCAGTGGGGCGCCAACGAACTGCTGCCGCCGTATGCCAAGAAGCCCAACCTCCTTCCGCGCAAGACCCACCAGGTGCTCGCGGGCCCGCCCGTGGACCTGACGGAGTTCTACGACAAGGAGATGACCCCGGACCTCCTCAAGGAGGCGACCGAGGTCATCATGGCCGCCATCACCCGCCAGCTGGAGGAGATCCGCGGCGAGAAGGCGCCCGAGACGACGTACGACCCGCGCCAGGAGCGCATCGAGCAGCGCCGCAGGACCGCCGCGCAGAACAACTCGCAGGCGAAGGCCGAGCAGGAAGAGGGGCAGGGCACGTGAGCAAGCCCGTCAAGGCGGCAGTCCTGAGTGCCGGTTCGTGGGGCACGGCATTCGGCATCGTCCTCGCCGACGCCGGCTGCGACGTCACCCTGTGGGCCCGCCGCCCCGAGGTCGCCGACGCCATCAACTCGGCCCGCACGAACCCCGACTACTTCCCCGGCGTCGAGCTCCCGCAGGGCATGCGGGCCACCACCGACCCCGCCGAGGCCATGGCCGGCGCGGACTTCACGGTGCTGTCGGTCCCCTCCCAGACCCTGCGCGCCAACCTCGCCGAGTGGACGCCGATGCTGGCGCCGGGCACGGTCCTGGTGTCGCTGATGAAGGGCGTCGAACTCGGCACCACCATGCGGATGAGCGAGGTCATCGAGGACGTCGCCAAGGTCGGCCACGACCGCATCGCCGTGGTCACCGGCCCCAACCTGGCCCGTGAGATCGCCTCCCGCATGCCCGCCGCGGCCGTCGTGGCCTGCACCGACGAGTCCGTCGCCCAGCGCCTCCAGGCCGCCAGCCACACGCCGTACTTCCGCCCGTACACCAATACGGACGTGGTGGGTTGCGAACTGGGCGGAGCCGTGAAGAACGTCATCGGCCTCGCCGTCGGCATCGCGGACGGCATGGGCCTCGGCGACAACGCCAAGGGCTCGCTGATCACCCGCGGTCTCGCCGAGACGACCCGGCTCGGGGTCGCGCTGGGCGCCGACCCGCTGACGTTCTCCGGACTCGCCGGCCTCGGCGACCTGGTGGCGACCTGCTCCTCGCCGCTGTCGCGCAATCACACCTTCGGCACCAACCTCGGCAAGGGCATGACCCTCCAGGAGACCATCGCGGTCACCAAGCAGACCGCCGAGGGCGTCAAGTCCTGCGAGTCCGTGCTGGATCTGGCGCGCCGGCACGGCGTCGACATGCCGATCACGGAGACGGTCGTCGGCATCGTGCACGAGGGCAAGCCTCCGGTCGTCGCCCTCAAGGAGCTGATGTCGCGCAGCGCCAAGCCCGAGCGACGCTGAGCGACGCCCGGGGAACGCCACCCTCCGGACGCTGACTCGGACCCTACGGGCGGGTACGCTCAACGCGATATGAGCACCGAGAACCTCCCCCAGAGCCCAGACCAGCCGCAGCGCAAGCCGCGTGTGGCCGTCGTGTTCGGCGGCCGCAGCTCCGAGCACGGGATCTCCATGGTCACCGCCGGCGCCGTCCTGCGCGCGATCGACCGGACGAAGTACGACGTCCTGCCGATCGGCATCACGCAGAGCGGCCGCTGGGTGCTCACCGCCGACGAACCGGAACGCATGGCGATCACCGAGCGCCGTACGCCCAACGTCGAGCAGCTGGCCGAGACCGGCGAGGGCGGCGTGGTGCTCCCCGTCGACCCCGCGAACCGCGAAGTCGTCTACACCGAGCCCGGATCGGTGCCCAAGGCGCTCGGCGAGATCGACGTCGTCTTCCCGGTGCTGCACGGCCCCTACGGCGAGGACGGCACCCTCCAGGGCCTGCTGGAGCTCTCCGGGGTGCCCTACGTCGGCTCCGGCGTGCTCGCCTCGGCCGTCGGCCAGGACAAGGAGTACATGAAGCGGGTGTTCCTCTCCTTCGGGCTCAGGGTGGGCCCGTACGTGGTGATCCGGCCGCGCGAGTGGGAGCAGGACGAGTCCGCCGCCCGCAAGAAGATCATCGACCTCGCCGGCGACCACGGCTGGCCGCTGTTCGTGAAGCCCGCCCGCGCGGGCTCGTCGATCGGCATCACCAAGGTCGAGGACCTGTCGGGCCTGGACGACGCGATCGCCGAGGCGCAGCGGCACGACCCGAAGATCCTCGTCGAGGCCGCTCTGCGCGGCCGGGAGATCGAGTGCGGGGTGCTGGAGTTCGAGGACGGCCCGCGCGCCTCCGTCCCGGCGGAGATCCCGCCGCCGGACGCGCACGCGTACTACGACTTCGAGGCCAAGTACATCGACTCCACGCCCGGCATCGTGCCGGCGCCGCTGACGCCCGAGGAGACGGCCGACGTACAGCGCCTGGCCGTGGACGCCTTCGAGGCGGCCTCCTGCGAGGGCCTGGTGCGCGCGGACTTCTTCCTCACCGAGGACGGGGAGTTCGTGATCAACGAGATCAACACGATGCCCGGCTTCACGCCGATCTCGATGTACCCGCAGATGTGGCAGGCAAGCGGGATCGGTTACGCGGACCTGGTGGACCGGCTGATCGAGGCCGCGCTGCGGCGCTCGACCGGACTCAGGTAGGCGCCACCGAGGTGGTCAGTCGGCGATCCCCTCGGGGATCGCCTTCTTCACGGCCGGGGCCAGATCGATCAGCACGCTCGAACTGTCACGGCCCTTCGGCACGGTGACCTCGACGTACGCGCGACGCAATGCGCTGGTGAACCGGTAACCCCCGTCGGCGTCCTCCTCCATCAACCACCTGACGCCGTTCACACCACCGGCCACCGCGTCGTCGTCCCTGCCCTCGGCCACCGCGGGGTCACTCATCTTCGACGGCCGTACGACACCGCACCGCAGTATGATCGCCGGGTCTCCCCAGCCCGCGGTCAGCGTCGACGCGGGCGAGGGATCCTCACGGTCGGCACCGTCCACCTCGGCCGGCAGCGCCTTGTCGAGGTTCCGGCACAACTTCGTGGCCTTCGTACCGGGGCTGGGAACCGCCGCCGACGCGCTGCCGTCTGCTGATGAGCAGCCCGCGGTGGTGACCAGCAGGACGAACGCGGGCAGCCCGACGACAGCAAAGCGCCGGTGACGGAAAGAGTTCACCGGCCAAGGGTAGACGGGGGCTACAGATGTACGACCGGGCAGGTCAGTGTGCGGGTGATGCCGTCCACTTGCTGGACCTTGGCGACCACCAAGCGACCCAGTTCGTCGACGGTGTCGGCCTGTGCGCGCACGATGACGTCGTACGGTCCGGTGACGTCCTCGGCCTGGATGACTCCAGGGAGCTTGCTGATCGTCTCGGCGACGGTCGACGCCTTGCCGACCTCCGTCTGGATCAGGATGTACGCCTGTACCACGGAACCTCCAGGGCGGCCACGAGGATCATGTGGGGAAAAGGAACGCCACGGTATCGCGTCGCCGCTCGTCACGGGGAGACCCTCGATGGCCAGGGACCCCGCGCCGTGGTGCGGGGACGACCGAAGTTGACGTACATCTCGACCGTAGCGAGCACCGCAGGGACGCGCGACCGGGTGCGGACCGGGACAGAAGGGGCGTAAGGGCAATGAAGGGCACTGTTGGTGAGCTAGGGGAGTTCGGGCTCATCAGGGAGCTCACCTCCCGTCTCACCACCACCCCGGCGGTCCGGGTCGGTCCGGGCGACGACGCCGCGGTGGTGGCCGCGCCCGACCGCAGGGTGGTCGCCAGCACGGACATCCTGCTGGAGGGACGGCACTTCCGCCGCGACTGGTCCACGGCCTACGACGTCGGCCGCAAGGCCGCCGCACAGAACCTCGCGGACATCGCCGCCATGGGGGCGGTGCCGACCGCGCTGCTGCTCGGCCTGGTCGTGCCGGCCGAGCTCCCGGTCACCTGGCCGAGCGAGCTGATGGACGGCATCCGCGACGAGTGCCAGGTCGCGGGCGCCTCGGTGGTCGGCGGCGACGTCGTACGCGGCGACACGATCATGGTGTCGATCACCGCGCTCGGCGATCTGCGCAACCAGGAGCCCGTCACGCGGGCCGGCGCGCAGCCCGGCGACATGGTCGCCGTGACGGGCTGGCTGGGCTGGTCCGCGGCCGGATACGCCGTGCTCGCCCGGGGATTTCGCTCGCCGCGCGCCTTCGTGGAGGCGCACCGGCGTCCCGAGCCGCCGTATCACGCGGGGCCGGCCGCCGCCGGGCTCGGCGCCACCGCGATGTGCGACGTGAGCGACGGGCTGATCGCCGACCTCGGGCACATCGCCGAGGCCAGCAAGGTCCGTATCGACATCCGCTCGGGCGCGATCGACATCCCGACCCAGATGAACGACATCGGGCAGGCTGTCGGCGTCGACCCCATGCAGTGGGTGCTGACCGGGGGAGAGGACCACGCGATCGTGGCGACCTTCCCGCCGGACGTGAAGCTGCCGGCCCGCTGGAAGGTCATCGGCGAGGTCCTCAACCCCTCGGCGCTGCCCCAGGTCACGGTGGACGGGGCGCCGTGGACCAGGAAGGGCGGCTGGGACCACTTCGGCGGGGACATCGAGTCATGATCCCGCGCGTCCTCACGGTGGCCGGCTCCGACTCCGGAGGCGGCGCCGGCATCCAGGCCGACCTGAAGACGATGCTCGCGCTCGGCGTGCACGGCATGAGCGTGATCACCGCGGTGACCGCCCAGAACTCCCTCGGTGTGCAGGGGGCCTGGGAGCTGCCGGTGGAGGCGGTGCGGGCGCAGTACCGCAGCGTCGTCGACGACATCGGCGTCCAGGCGGTCAAGACGGGCATGCTCGCCTCCGCCGAACTCGTCGAGGCGGTCGCCGAATTGATCGGCGCAACCGATGCGCCCGCCGTGATCGACCCGGTGGGCGTCTCCAAGCACGGCGACTCACTGCTCGCGTCGTCCGCGCTCGAATCGGTGCGTACGAGGCTGCTGCCCGTGGCGACCGTCGCGACGCCGAACCTCGACGAGGTGGCGCAACTGACCGGGGTGCACGTCGAGTCCGAGGAGCAGCTGCGGCAGGCCGCCGCGGCCGTGCTGGAGTACGGGCCGCGCTGGGTGCTGATCAAGGGCGGTCATCTGCCCGGGGACGCCGTGGACCTGCTCACCGACGGCTCCGCGGAGCACTGGCTGCGGGCGCCTCGGCACGACAACCGCCACACCCACGGGACGGGCTGCACGCTCGCCTCGGCGATCGCCTCGGGCCTGGCGAAGGGGCTCGCCGTGCCGGAGGCGGTGACGGCGGCGAAGGAGTACGTCACCGGGGCGATCGAGGCCGGGTTCGCGCTCGGCGGGGGCATCGGTCCCGTGGATCACGGGTGGCGGTTCCGCACCGGGGCGTAGCTCTCGGGCGGCCGCTCTTGGTCACCGGGAGTCGCCGGGCACAGCAAAGAGCCGGTCCACCGAGGTGGACCGGCTCTTTGCAGCGAACCAGCAGTGGCCGCGCGCTCAGCTGTGGGCGTCAGCGCGAGACCTTGCCGGCCTTGATGCACGAGGTGCAGGCGTTCACGCGCTTCGGCGTCCCGCCGACCACGGTACGGACGCGCTGGATGTTCGGGTTCCAGCGACGGGACGTACGGCGGTGCGAGTGCGAGATGTTGTTGCCGAAGCCCGGCCCCTTGCCGCAGACGTCGCAGTTGGCAGCCACGGGTCACTCCAAAGACTTCAGATGCTCTTACGGATAATCCCGGCATGCCGGGATCGAGATCACGAGTAGAGATCTGAGTGGCGTTGCCAGGGGACGGCCCGATTTTCATCGGGCAACCGGAGCAGCATACAACGACTGCGCCAGTCCAACGAAACTACCATGGCTGATCAGGGGCCCGCTCCCGGCCCTCTTCCGGCGCCCACCGGCTCTGGGTCTACGCTGCGTGCCACGTTCGGCCGTTCAAGGAGGCGCAGGTGGCGCAGGTGCCGCAGACATTCTTCGATGCTCTCGCGGTGCGCACCTGGTGCGGCCTCGCGCTGGAGTCGCTCGGTCGCGCCCGCGAGGAGATCGACGCGATCAACGTCTACCCCGTGGCCGACGGGGACACCGGTACCAACCTGTATCTGACCGTGGAGTCGGCGGTCGCCGCGGTGGAGGCCGTGTTCACCGCCTACGACGTGGGCAGGCCGACCCTGGCTGACGCCGCCCGCGCCATGGCGCACGGCGCCCTCATAGGCGCCCGCGGGAACTCCGGCACGATCCTCGCCCAGCTGCTGCGGGGTATGGCCCAGGTGCTCGCCGACGGTGAGACGGCTCACACCGACGGGTCAGGTCTGCGGCTCGCCCTGCGCCGGGCCTCCGACTCCGCCCGTCAGGCCGTGGCCCACCCCGTCGAGGGCACCGTCCTCTCGGTCGCCTCGGCCGCCGCCGACGCGGCCCACGGCGCCGCGGGCGACGACTGCGGCGCCGTCGCGCGTGCGGCCTACGAAGGGGCGCGTACGGCGCTGGCGGCGACCCCTGGACAACTGGCGGTCCTGGAGCGCGCGGGGGTGGTCGACGCCGGGGGGCGGGGGCTGCTCGCGGTGCTGGGCGCGCTGGTGGAGACGTTCACGGGGGAGGCCGTGCCCGTGGTCTCGGGGTCGCACGCGCGCGTGGCGTCGGCCGCCGCCGGCGACGGCGCCCCGCTCACCGAGGCCGAGGACTGCGCCGACGTCCTGGACGCGGGCGGGCCCGCCTTCGAGGTGATCTACCTCCTGGAGGCCGAGGACGCGGCCGTGGCCCGGCTGCGGGAGCGGCTCGACGGGCTCGGGGACTCCCTCGTGATCGTCGGCGGCGACGGACTGTGGAACGTCCATGTCCACGTCGACGACGCCGGGGCCGCCGTGGAAGCCGGCGTCGAGGCCGGGCGGCCGTACCGGATCCGGATCACCCACTTCGGGGCGGGTGACGCGCACACCACCGGTGAGCGGCTGCCCCGGGAGCGCGTCCAGCGGGCCGTCGTCGCCGTCGTGCCCGGCGAGGGCCTGGCGGGGCTGTACGGCGAGGCCGGCGCGACCACCGTCCTCGCCCGCCCCGGGGAGCCGCCCGCCAGCGGGGAGCTGGTGGAGGCCGTACGGCGGGCCCACGCGCGCGAGGTCGTGCTGCTGCCCAACGACGCCGAACTGCGGCACACCGCGGCCGCCGCGGCCGAGCAGGCCCGCACCGAGGGCATCCGCGTGGCGCTGATCCCCACCCGCTCCGCGGTCCAGGGCATCGCGGCGCTCGCGGTGCACGAGCCGGACCGCCGATTCGACGAGGACGTCGTGTCGATGACCTCGGCGGCCGGGGCGACCCGCTACGCCGAGGTCGCCGTCGCCGAACGCCAGTCCTGGACCATGGCCGGCATCTGCCAGGCCGGCGACGTCCTCGGCCTCATCGACGGCGACGTCGCCGTGATCGGCACGGACGTCACCGCCACCGCCGAGGGCGTCCTCGACCGCATGCTCTCCGCGGGCGGCGAACTCGTCACCCTCGTCCTCGGCGACGAGGCGCCCGAGACGATCGCCGAGCACCTCGAAGCACGCGTGCGAGAGTCCTACCTCGCCGTCGACACGGTCGTGTACCGGGGCGGCCGGCAGGGAGCCGTGCTGCTCATCGGCGTGGAGTGAGCCGGGGCCTACGCCCCGTCCTGCTCCCGCACCACCTGAAGCATCTGCTCGGCTTCCTGACACCGCTCCAGCGCCGTCCCGTCGTCCTCGCCGGCATCCGCGTACGCCGCCAGCACCGCACGCGCGCGTGCCGCCGCCGCGGCCGGACGGCCCAGGTCGGCCTCCAGCCAGCCCGCGGCGAGCTCCGCGCCGGTACGGCTGTGCAGGACGTCGTCGCCGAGCGGCGCGAACACCTCGACGGCCAGCGACACCTGGGACAGGGCCCCCTCCAGCATGTCCCGGATCGACTCGTCCTCGGCGTCCTCCGCGGCGGAACGCGCCAGCAGATCGCTGAACTGGCGGTGGGTGTGGCCGAGTTCGGCGACCAGACGCTCGCGCGACTCCTCGTCCTCGGCCTCGTCCAGCGCCGCCCGGCACTCCTCGACCGCGCTCGCCATCAGCTCGGACGCGGTGTCCTCCCGGTCGTCCTCGCCGAGCGCCAGCCACGCGCGTGCACGCAGCGAGCGGACCAGGCCGTGGACGTTGCCGACGGAACGCCACAGCGCGCCCGCGCGCGCGTATGCCCGGTCCGCCTCCGCGGGCAGGCCCGCATGGCCCAGGGACTCGGCCGCGAGGTGCGCGAGCGTGGCGTGGTCGTGCTGCTCGGGCCAGTGCCGGGCGATCTCGGCGGCCTGCAGCCGGCGTTCGGCCGCCGCCCGGTGCTCGCCCAGCTCGCTCAGACAGTCGCCGAGCCACCACTGCGTCTGGACGACGGCCCCGTCGCCGTGCGTCTCGGCGGACAGGTCCGGCAGCGCCGACTCCAGCACCTCGGCGGCCTCGGCGAATCGCCCCTGCCGCAGCAGGAACCCGCCCAGCTGATGCCGAGCCCAGGCGCCCAGCGTGCGGCTCTCGCCCGCCTCGTCGGCCCAGTGCGCCGCCTCCAGGGCGTGCTCCGCGGCCTCCTCGGACAGTCCCCGGTCGCCGAGCACCTCGGCCAGCTGGAGATGCAGCTGGGCCCGGCCCGTGGCCTCCAGGTGCGACCCGCCGTGCTCCAGGGCCGCCCGCAGCGCCCGCTCGGCCTCCGCCATCTCGCCGAGATGGTGCGCGAGCCCGGCCAGCCGGGCCTCGTACTCCACCGCGAACCACGGCAGCCCTGCCCCGACGAACGCCGCGGAGGCCCGCGCGAACAGCTCCGCGGCCCCCGCCACGTCCCCCGCGAGCGCCGCCAGCTCCGCGAGCATGGCCTGCGCCTCCGCGATCCGCGCGGCGAGCCGTACGTCGTTCCCGGCCTGCCCGCCGACGAGCGCCAGCACCTCACGGGCGGCCGCCTCGGCGTCGGCCGCGAGGACCTCCGGCAGCCCGTCCTCCGCCTCGTGCACCCGCCGCATCAGGATCCGGGCCCGGCTCATCAGCACGGCCGCCGTCTGACGCACACCCGTGCCGTCGTCGGCGTACAGCGCGAGCACCCGGTCGTAGAGACCGGCGATGATCGTGCGGGCCTCGGACACCTCGCCCGTGAGGGCCCGTACGTACGCTCCACGCGCGCGTGCCGCCAGCGCCTCCCCGGAGTCGCCCGCCTCGGCGTACAGCCCGGCGGCCTCCTCGAACAGGGCGATGCCCTCCGGGCCCAGGTCCATCGCCCGGTGGTCGGCGATCTCCGCGCGGTCGCGGGCGTCCAGCTCGACGCCCTCGGCGGCCCGCGAGACGGCCGCCCACGCCTCGACGGCGCCCGGCTGAAGGGTGTCCGACAGCCGCCGTGCCTCGGCGATCAGCGCCGGCAGGTCGGGCCGGGAGTCGTCGGGGGAGTCGGCCGCGACCGGCGCGGGCACGGCCGGCGCCGGCCGTGCCGTCGTACGCACTCCGAGGGGCAGCCGCTCCACCAGGGGCTCCTGATCCATGCGCGCGCGTGCCCGCTCGCTCACATGGGCCGTGCCGTTGCGCTCGTCGAAGCGGGCGGCCAGGGCGAGCGCCTCCTCGCGCGCGTGCACGGCGAGTTCGCCGGCGGTCCAGGTGCGGCCCGCCGGACCGGGCACCCGCCGCTCGCCAAGACCGAGCGCGCCCAGGCGGCCCGTCAGCAGGGCCACCACCGTCATGAACTCCAGCCTGCTGCGCGGATGCCCGTCGTCCGTGAAGTACGCCGGGCGCTCCGCGAGCAGCTCCAGGCCGCGCGCCTCGTTGCCGGTCAGCACGCAGAACTCCACGTGGTCCGCGTACGCCCCGCGCATGCTCTCCATGGCCCGCACGAGCCGGAAGCCGCGCAGATGGTTGGCGCGGGCCTCGTCCACGCGGCCCAGGCGCAGCAGCGGCGTCAGGGACGACGCGAGGACCGTGTGCGGCTCGTGGGCGCAGGTGAACTCGCCCTCCAGCACCGGACCCCACAGCCGGATCGCCTCGGCGTCCTGGCCCCGCTCGGCCTGCCACCACCCCTGCCCGTGCAGCTCGCACGCGTGGCAGTCGGCCATGGCGTCCCGGTCCGCGGCCAGCCAGGCGCCGTACGCCCGCTCCGCCCGCGCCACGTCACCCACATGCGCGGCCACGCTGAACTCCGCGCTGCGCACCGCACGTTCGGAGTGCCCGGCGAGCCGGTAGCGGTGCTCCATCTCGCCGAGCCACTTCTCGATGGAGGCCAGCGGGACGTGCGGCTGGTCGAGCATGCCGGACGACATCCACTTGAAGACCCAGTGCAGCGAATGCGTCTCGTACTCGTCGAAGTCCTCGGGCCGCTCGTCCCACATGCGCAGCAGACGCGCGAAGGGGACGAACATCTTCCCCTTCTCGGAGCTGTAGTTGTAGACCTTCAGCTGATGCCCGAGCGCCTCGATCACGGCCAGCGGGATCTTCAGCTTCTCCGCCTCGGCGAGCAGTTGCTCCGCGCGCGCGTTGCGGGCCGGACCCTCCGGTTCCTCGCCGTTCTCCGCCATGGCCCGGCGCAGCGAGTCGAAGTCGGTGATCTCGCTCATCAGCGGCCTTCCTCGCCGTTCGTGGCCCACTTCAGCAGACCGATGAAGGCCCGGTTCAGCAGGGCCGAGTCGGCGGGCCTGAGCGGGCGCTGCGCCATCAGCAGGGCCTGCCCGTACAGGGACTCCGTCGCGGTGCCGATCAGCTCCGCGTCGCCCAGCGAGGCGATCCGCCGGATCAGCGGGTTGAGATGGTTCAGCACGAGACGTGCGCGTGGGGCGCTGCCGCGCAGCGAACCGAGGATGCCCGCCCACAGGTCGTCGGCCTGCTCCTGGGCCTCGGCCCGCGCCTGCTCGTGCCGGGCGGCCCGGTCGTCGAGGTGCAGCGCGGGCACGGACAGCGGATGGAAGGCCCGCAGGACGACGTCACAGCCCAGCGGGTCCAGCTTCGCCCGCGCGGCGGCCAGGAAGCCCGACAGGGCCAGCTCCTCGGCAGGGTCGACCGCGTCCAGATGGGCGGTCACGGTGTCCGCGTCCAGCTCCGCGACGACCGTCCCCGGCCGCACCGACGGCAACGCCTCGATCAGCTCGCTGTCGTACGTGTAGCCGCCGTTGATCACCCCGACGCCCTGCGCGGAGGCGATCGGCGCGACCTGCCTGTACTCCTCCACGGTCCGCGTGAAGTGCACCACCGCGTGCCGCTGCGCGAACTCCTCCAGGGACAGCCGCCCGTCGGACGTCTCGAACGGCAGCCACGGCAGCATCGTGCGCAGCATCTCCCTGTCGTGCCGCGCGAGGGACTTCACGCCCAGGTGGTGCACCGCCAGGAACGCCGCCAGCCGCTCCGGATCACCCGCCGCCAGGCCCGTCAGCCAGGACCGAATCCTTTCCCCCAGCGCGTCCCGTACCGCCGCCAGCGTCTCGTCCTCGTACAGCGCCTCGCGCGAGGCCGTCGGCCGGAGGCTGTCGGTGTCCAGGACGCAGCGCACGAAGAACGCCCAGTCGGGCAGCAGCTGTTCGGCCCGCTCCGTCAGCAGCATCCCCTTGAGGTGGACGCGGTGACCCGCCCGCCGGGCCGGGCTGACCGCGGCCGGCAGGACGTACGCCACCCCGCGGATCCCGGCGAGCGGCACGTTCAGCTCGATCGAGTCCAGCGGGGTGAAGCCGAACAGGTCCTGACAGTGCCGGGCCAGCGCCACCCGGCGGTTGGCGGGGGAGGGGTACGAACGGTCCCAGGGCGCCGGCAGGTCGGTGACCGCCTCGCCGCCCACCCGGACGTCGTACGGCAGCAGCGAGCCGAAGTCCCGCGCCAGCGCCAGGACCCGGTCCTCGGCCAGCCACTCGGCGGCACCGGCGCGCGCCACGAGGTGCACGGTGGTGCCGGGTTCGGGCCGGGCGTCGTCCGGCAGGGTCCGCACCGTGTACGAGCCGTCGTCCGCCGCCGTCCACTCCACCGGCGGCGCGTCCGGAGTGCGGGCGCTGCGGCTGACCACCCGGATCCGCTCGGCGACCACGAAGCAGGCCAGCAGACCGATGCCGAACTGCCCCAGGAAGTCGGACCGGGCCTCCTGAAGCCCCTCCACGCGCTTGGAGCTGCGCCCGATCGTGGCGAGGAGGTCGTGCACGTCCGCCTCGGTCAGCCCGATCCCGGAGTCCTCGACCCGCAGCGTGCCCGACTCGGCGTACAGCCGCACCACGGCGGGCGCGCCGGGCTCCTCGGCACGTCTGGCCGTGACGGCGTCGACGGCGTTCTGCAGGAGCTCGCGCAGATAGACCTTCGGACTTGAGTAGAGGTGGTGGGAGAGCAGGTCCACCAGACCGCGCAGGTCGACCTGGAACGTATGAGGAGACTGGGGCGGCTGAGGGGCCTGGGATGACTGTGAGGTCTGGGAGTCCATCGTCGCAGCGCCGTTGGGGGGTCTCGGGGACGGCGCGGGGTCGGGCGGTCCCGGTGAGGCGGTGACCGCGAAAGGATGGCCGGAGCGCGCCATCCTAGGGCCGAAGCGAACCGCCTGACCAGGGGTTTCCGGGACGTTTACCGGGACGGCCGCAGCGGCCTCTACGGCTTTGTCAGTGCCGTGGTGTGGAATGGATCTCGTGCCCGCACTGGAAGAACCACTGAAGAAAGTGCTCGGCCCTCCCACCGCGAAGGTGATGGCCGAGCACCTCGGCCTGCACACCGTGGGCGACCTGCTGCACCACTATCCGCGCAGATACGAGGAGCGCGGCCAGCTCACCCACCTCGCCGACCTCCCCATGGACGAGCACGTCACCGTGGTCGCCATGGTCGCCGACGCCCGCCTGCACACCTTCGCCTCCAGCAAGGCCCCCCGGGGCAAGGGCCAGCGCCTCGAGGTCACGATCACCGACGGCAGCGGCCGCCTCCAACTGGTCTTCTTCGGCAACGGCGTTCACAAGCCCCACAAGGAGCTCCTGCCGGGCACCCGCGCGATGTTCGCGGGCAAGGTCTCCGTCTTCAACCGCCGCCTCCAACTGGCACACCCGGCCTACGAGTTGCTGCGCGGGGACTCGGAGGAGACCGTCGAGACCTGGGCCGGCGCCCTGATCCCGATCTACCCCGCCACCGCCAAGCTGGAGTCCTGGAAGATCGGCAAGGCGATCCAGACGGTCCTGCCCAGCGCACAGGAAGCCGTCGACCCGCTGCCCGACACCCTCCGCGAGGGCCGCGGCCTGGTCGCGCTCCCCGAGGCACTCCTGAAGATCCACCGCCCGCACACCAAGGCCGACATCGAGGACGCCCGCTCCCGCCTCAAGTGGGACGAGGCCTTCGTCCTCCAGGTCGCCCTGGCCCGCCGCCGCTTCGCCGACGCCCAACTCCCCGCGGTCGCCCGCCGCCCCGGCCCCGACGGCCTCCTCACCGCCTTCGACGCCCGCCTCCCCTTCACCCTCACCGAGGGCCAGCAGAAGGTCTCCAAGGAGATCTTCGACGACCTCGCCACCGAGCATCCGATGCACCGGCTGCTCCAGGGAGAGGTCGGATCCGGGAAGACGATGGTGGCCCTGCGCGCCATGCTCGCCGTCGTCGACGCGGGTGGGCAGGCCGCCATGCTCGCGCCCACCGAGGTGCTCGCCCAGCAGCATCACCGGTCGATCGTCGAGATGATGGGCGGGCTCGCCGAGGGCGGGATGCTGGGCGGTGCCGAGCAGGCCACCAAGGTGGTGCTGCTGACCGGTTCGATGGGCGCGGCCGCCCGGCGGCAGGCGTTGCTCGATCTCGTCACCGGCGAGGCCGGCATCGTCATCGGCACACACGCGCTGATCGAGGACAAGGTGCAGTTCCACGACCTCGGCCTGGTCGTCGTCGACGAACAGCACCGGTTCGGCGTGGAGCAGCGCGACGCCCTGCGCGGCAAGGGCAAACAGCCGCCCCATCTGCTCGTCATGACGGCGACGCCCATTCCTCGCACGGTCGCGATGACGGTCTTCGGCGACCTGGAGACCTCGGTCCTCGACCAGCTCCCGGCGGGCCGCTCGCCCATCGCCTCCCATGTCGTCCCGGCCGCCGACAAGCCCCACTTCCTGGCCCGCACCTGGGAGCGCGTGCGCGAGGAGGTCGGCAACGGCCATCAGGGTTACGTCGTCTGCCCCCGCATCGGCGACGAGGAGGACGACCCGAAGAAGGCCGGCAAGAAGAAGTCCCCCGAGGACGAGGCCGAGAAGCGCCCGCCGCTCGCCGTCCTCGACGTGGCGGACCACCTCGCCAAGGGACCGCTCCACGGCCTGAAGGTCGAGGTCCTGCACGGCCGGATGCACCCCGACGACAAGGACGCCGTCATGCGCCGCTTCGCCGCCGGCGAGACGGACGTACTGGTCGCCACGACCGTCATCGAGGTCGGGGTGAACGTCCCCAACGCCACCGCGATGGTGATCATGGACGCCGACCGCTTCGGGGTCTCCCAGCTCCACCAGCTGCGCGGCCGCGTCGGCCGTGGCTCGGCGGCGGGGCTGTGCCTGCTGGTCACCGAGATGCCGGAGGCAAGCGCGGCCCGCCAGCGCCTCAACGCCGTCGCCGCCACCCTCGACGGCTTCGAGCTCTCCCGCATCGACCTCGAACAGCGCCGCGAGGGCGACGTCCTCGGCCAGGCCCAGTCCGGCGCGCGTACCTCCCTGCGGGTCCTCGCCGTCATCGAGGACGAGGAGGTCATCGCGGAGGCGAGGCAGGAGGCGATGACGGTGGTGGAGGCCGATCCGGAGCTGGAACGCTATCCGGGCCTGCGCACCGCACTGGACGCCCTGTTGGACGAGGAAAGAGAGCAGTACCTCGAAAAGGGCTGATGTGGATGTACCTCAGGGGCGCGGGGCTGTATGGAGCATGCGGCTATCGCCGCGCGGGCGCGACCAGCCACACTGATACCTAAAGCCGCTCACGACCAAGGACCACAGATGACCCGCGTGATCGCCGGCGCAGCCGGCGGACGTCGCCTGGCCGTGCCGCCAGGTACGGGAACCCGGCCAACATCAGACCGCGCACGCGAGGGTCTCTTCTCCACATGGCAGTCCCTCCTCGGCGGCCCCCTGGAAGGCGAACGCGTCCTGGACCTGTACGCGGGTTCGGGCGCGGTGGGCCTGGAGGCCCTCTCCCGCGGCGCCGGCCACACCCTCCTCGTCGAGGCCGACGCGCGAGCGGCCCGCATCGTCCGCGAGAACGTCAAGAACCTCGGCCTCCCCGGCGCCGAGGTGAGATCGGGCAAAGCCGAACAGATCATCCAGACCCCGGCGCCCGCCGAGCCGTACGACATCGTCTTCCTCGACCCGCCGTACCGAGTCACAGATCACGATCTTCGCGAGATTCTGCTCACACTCCGCTCAGGGGGCTGGCTAGCGCCGGAGGCTCTCGTCACCGTGGAGCGAAGCACCAGAGGCGGAGAATTCCGGTGGCCGGACGGGTTCGAGGCGCTCAGGGCCCGTCGTTACGGCGAGGGAACGTTTTGGTACGGTCGCGCCGCCATGGGCGACAACGCCCCTACGTGCGAAGACGCACGATGACCGGACCGGAGAGCGAGGGATCACAAGTGCGCCGAGCCGTCTGTCCCGGGTCGTTCGACCCGATCCACAACGGACACCTCGACATCATTTCCCGCGCCTCCAGGCTGTACGACGAGGTCTACGTCGCAGTCATGATCAACAAGTCCAAGAAGAGCCTGTTCGAGGTGGACGAGCGGCTCGACCTGATCCGCGAGGTCACCGCCGAATACGGAAACGTACGGGCCGAGGCCTTCCACGGCCTCCTCGTGGACTTCTGCAAGCAGCGCGACATCCCGGCCATCGTCAAGGGCCTGCGCGCGGTCAGCGACTTCGACTACGAGCTGCAGATGGCACAGATGAACAACGGCCTGTCGGGCGTGGAGACGCTCTTCGTGCCGACCAACCCCACCTACAGCTTCATGTCCTCCTCCCTGGTGAAGGAGGTGGCCACCTGGGGCGGCGACGTCTCGCACCTGGTGCCGCCGCAGGTCCTGGAGGCACTCAACAAGCGTCTGCGCCAAGGCTGAACGGGCGGCTACAGTCGTTCCGTCCGTCTCCATCACAGCTGTAGAGAGTGGCGAGCACACGGTGGACGTACAGAACAAGCTCGACGAGATCGTCGCGGCGGTCTCAGGTGCCCGGTCGATGCCGATGTCGGCCTCGTGCGTGGTCAACCGCGCCGAACTGCTCTCCCTGCTGGAAGAGGTCCGCGCGGCCCTGCCCGGCTCCCTCGCCCAGGCCCAGGAGCTGATCGGCGACCGCGAGCAGATGGTCGAGCAGGCCCGTCAGGAGGCCGACCGCATCATCGGCCAGGCGCACGCCGAGCGCGGCTCGCTGATCTCCGACACCGAGGTCGCCCGCCGCTCACAGGCCGAGGGCGACCGCATCCTCTCCGAGGCCCGCAAGGAGGCCGAGGACGTCCGCGCGGAGGCCGACGACTACGTCGACTCCAAGCTCGCCAACTTCGAGGTCGTCCTCACCAAGACCCTCGGCTCCGTCGGCCGAGGCCGCGAGAAGCTCCTCGGTACCGGTCCCGGCCTCGACGAGCAGGGCTACGAGGACGAGGACGCCCCCGAGCGCAGCCACGACCCGGAGACCCTGCGCCGCACGGCCGACCAGTACGTCGACGCCAAGCTGGGCGCCTTCGAGGCCGTACTCGCCAAGACCCTGGAGGCCGTCGGCCGCGGCCGGCAGAAGCTGCACGGCCGGATCGCCACCGACGACCTCGGCGCCCTCTCCGACGACCTCGGCACCGTCCAGCACTCCAGCGACGCCGACTACCTCGCCGACCTCGCCGCGCTCGCGGAGCAGGACACCCCGGCGGCTCCGGCCGAGCAGCCGCCGGCGGCCGTACCGGCACAGCCGCAGTACGACCCGCAGCCCGTGCAGCCGGCGTACGGCTACCAGCAGACGGACACCTACGGGGGCTACCCGCAGCAGGCCTACGCCCAGCAGCAGGACCCGTACGGCTACCAGCAGGCCGATCCGTACGCCCCCACCTCCGGCTACGCTCCGGCGGGAGGTGCCCCCTTCCAGGGCTACGACGCCCAGCAGGCGGGCTACGACCAGCAGCAGCCCGAGCAGGCCGCCCAGCAGTCGTACGCCCTCGACGAGACCAGCCTCTTCGACACGAGCATGATCACGCCGGAGCAGCTGAGGGCCTACGAACAGGGTCGCGGCCAGTAAGGGACCACCGGATTGGGCCGTGAGCGAAAGGTCCAGTATCCTGGCTCTTCGGTCGCGCGTACGTCCGCGATCAACGCTGCCCAGGAACACCGACGGGCAGTGACCCCTTGAGCTCAGCAGATCGAAAGCAGGAACGGCGTGACAGCCCGCCTCGACCACCGCAACCCTCTCGTGTTCGACACGCACGAGCTGGGTCGGCGGCCCGGTGCGCTGCAGCGCCTGACCCGTACGATCGACGCCCCCAAGGACTTCGGTGTCCAGGGAGTCGTCGGAGTGCCGGAAGGCGCCCCGGTGGAGCTCGAACTCCGGCTCGAGTCGGTCATGGAAGGGGTGCTTGTCACAGGCACCGCCCGTGCACAGGCCGAGGGGGAGTGCGTAAGGTGTCTGGAGCCGCTTCAGCTCGACGTCGAAGCGGAATTCCAGGAGATGTTCTCGTACCCTGACGCCGACGACCGGGGCCGCGTCCAAGCGGAACCGGGCGACGACGCCGAGGACGACGAGGACAGGCTCTTTCTCGAGGACGGCCTGTTCGACCTCGAACCCGTGCTGCGTGATGCGGTGGTGCTCGCACTGCCGATGCAGCCGGTGTGCCAGGAAGACTGCCCCGGCCTGTGCTCCGAGTGCGGAGCCCGGCTGGCGGACGACCCGGACCACCAGCATGACGCCGTCGACATCCGTTGGGCGGCACTGAAGGGACTCGCCGGTTCACTCGGAGACGGCGAGAAGGACGAGATGAGCGGCGCCGAAGCGGAAGCGGGCGTCGACGAGAAGCAGGAGAAGTAGCCGTGGCTGTTCCGAAGCGGAAGATGTCGCGCAGCAACACGCGCCACCGCCGGTCGCAGTGGAAGGCTGCGGTCCCCACACTGGTTGCGTGCGAGCGCTGCCACGAGCCCAAGCTGCAGCACATCGCGTGCCCGTCTTGCGGCACCTACAACAAGCGCCAGGTCCTCGAGGTCTGAGCGGCTGGTGAGAGGCACTGTGTCCACGCCGAAGAAGAACGCAGCGGACAACCAGGCCTCGTCCCACACGCTGTTGGAAGGGCGGCTCGGGTACAAGCTCGAGTCCGCCCTTCTGGTGCGTGCGCTGACCCACCGTTCCTACGCGTACGAGAACGGCGGTCTGCCGACCAACGAGCGGCTGGAGTTCCTCGGGGACTCCGTGCTGGGTCTCGTGGTCACGGACACGCTGTACCGAACCCACCCCGATCTGCCCGAGGGCCAGCTGGCCAAGCTGCGGGCCGCGGTGGTCAATTCGCGTGCGCTGGCGGAGGTCGGTCGTGGGCTGGAACTGGGCTCCTTCATCCGGCTCGGCCGTGGTGAAGAGGGCACGGGCGGCCGGGACAAGGCGTCCATCCTCGCCGACACCCTGGAAGCGGTGATCGGCGCGGTCTATCTCGACCAGGGCCTGGAATCGGCGGCGGAGCTGGTGCACCGCCTGTTCGACCCCCTGATCGAGAAGTCCTCGAACCTCGGAGCCGGCCTGGACTGGAAGACCAGTCTCCAGGAGCTCACCGCGACCGAAGGACTCGGCGTGCCCGAGTACCTGGTCACGGAGACCGGCCCCGACCACGAGAAGACCTTCACTGCTGCCGCCCGCGTCGGAGGCGTCTCGTACGGCACCGGCACCGGCCGCAGCAAGAAGGAGGCGGAGCAGCAGGCAGCTGAGTCCGCGTGGCGGTCCATCAAGGCCGCCGCGGACGAGCGAGCCAGGAAGGCGGCCGAGAACGCCGCCGGGGACGACGCCGACGCGCCGTCCGCCTCCGCCTGACCGAACAGCGCGATCCGAGCGCCCGACCCTTCGCCGGGGCGGGCGCTCGGCCCATTCAGCAGGCTCCGCGGGACGCACAGGGTGCGAGAGCCCTACGTCCCGTCGCAGGTGTACAGGGGATCCGATGCCCGAGTTGCCCGAGGTCGAGGTCGTAAGGCGTGGCCTGGAGCGGTGGGTCGCCCATCGCACGGTCGCCGACGCCGAGGTGCTGCACCCGCGTGCCGTACGGCGGCACATCGCCGGCGCCGATGACTTCGCGCACCGGCTCAAGGGCCACCGTGTCGGCGTCCCCAGCCGCCGTGGCAAGTACCTGTGGCTGCCCCTGGAGGACACCGGGCAGTCGGTCCTGGCGCACCTCGGCATGAGCGGTCAGCTGCTGGTCCAGCCGCGCACCGCGCCGGACGAGAAGCACCTCAGGATCCGGGTGCGGTTCGCGGACGCGCTCGACACCGAGCTGCGGTTCGTGGACCAACGCACCTTCGGCGGGCTGTCGTTGCACGACAACACCCCGGACGGACTGCCCGACGTCATCGCGCACATCGCGCGCGACCCGCTCGACCCGCTCTTCGACGACGAGGCCTTCCACCAGGCCCTGCGCCGCAAGCGCAGCACCATCAAACGGGCCCTGCTCGACCAGTCGTTGATCAGCGGCGTCGGCAACATCTATGCGGACGAGGCACTTTGGCGCGCCCGTCTGCACTACGAGCGCCCCACCGGCACCTTCACCCGCCCCCGCACCCAGGAACTCCTGGGCCATGTGAGGGACGTGATGAACGCGGCCCTCGCGGTGGGCGGCACCAGCTTCGACAGCCTGTACGTCAACGTCAACGGCGAGTCGGGCTACTTCGACCGCTCACTCGACGCGTACGGCCGTGAGGGGCTGCCCTGCAAGCGGTGCGGTACGCCGATGCGCCGGCGGCCCTGGATGAACCGGTCCAGCTACTTCTGCCCGAAGTGTCAGAGGGCGCCGCGCGTCTCGTCGTAGTTCCGGCGTGCTTCGAGCACGTCGTCCATCCGCCCCTCCACGAAGTGGATGAGGCTCAGCAGCCGTTCGGCGACCCCGCGCCCCAGCGGCGTCAGTTCGTAGTCGACCCGCGGCGGATTCGTCGGCTGGGCGTCGCGGCGCACCAGGCCGTCGCGCTCCAGGGCGTGCAGGGTCTGGGACAGCATCTTCTCGCTGACGCCGTCGACCCGGCGGCGCAGCTCGTTGAAGCGCAGCGAGCCGTCGTACAGGGCGCCCAGGGTCAGTCCGCCCCAGCGGCCCGTGACGTGCTCCAGCGTGACGCGCGAGGGGCAGGCCTTGGCGAACACGTTGTACGGGAGGTCCTGCGCCTCCATGAGCTCCTGCGTGGTGTCCATGGACTGAAGCGTACTCGAACGCAGCGCTTACTGGGAGGTTGCACTAACCAGAAGTTAGTGCTTTCCTTTCGTCATCGCCAGTGAGCTGCCTATTTCAGGAGTACCCACGTGACCACCCCTGTCGTCTCCATCGCATACCACTCCGGCTTCGGCCACACCGCCGTCATCGCCGAGGCCGTCCGTGCGGGTGCCGCCGAGGCCGGTGCCGAGGTGCACCTGATCAAGGTGGACGAGATCACCGAGGAGCAGTGGGCGATCCTCGACGCCTCGGACGCCATCGTGTTCGGCTCGCCGACCTACATGGGCACCGCGTCCGGCGCCTTTCACGTCTTCGCCGAGGCCACCTCCAAGCGCTGGGCCGAGCGGGCCTGGACGGACAAGCTGGCCGCCGGCTTCACCAACTCCGCCTCCAAGAGCGGTGACAAGCTGCACACCCTCCAGTTCTTCCAGATCCTGGCCGCGCAGCTCGGCATGCACTGGGTCAACCTCGGCCTGCTCCCCGGCTGGAACAGCAGCGCCGGCTCCGAGCACGACATCAACCGCCTCGGCTTCTTCGCCGGCGCCGCCGCCCAGACCAACGCCGACCAGGGACCCGACGCCGTCCACAAGGCCGACGTGGCGACGGCGGAGCACCTCGGCCGCCGGGTGACCGAGACCGCGAAGACGTTCGCCCTGGGCCGCGCCGCGATCGCCGCGTAACCGCACGAGGGCCCACGCACAAGGGGCTCCCACCCGGTCGTCACCGGGTGGGAGCCCCTTGCCGCGGACGGACTGCCGTCGCGTGAGCGGTATGCCTAGTAGCCGAAGTCCTGCGTCCACCAAGGGCCGCCCGCGCCGATGTGGACGCCGACGCCGAGGGTCTTGAAGTCGCAGTTCAGGATGTTGGCCTTGTGGCCCGGGCTGTTCATCCAGGCCTCCATGACCGCGGCGGCATCCGCCTGGCCGCGGGCTATGTTCTCGCCGCCGAGGTCCGTTATGCCGGCCTTCGCGGCCCGGTCCCACGGGGAGGCCCCGCCCGGGTCGGTGTGGTCGAAGAAGCCCAGATCGGCCATGGCCTCGCTGAAGTCCTGGGCGAGACCGGTGAGCGCGCTGTTGGCCGCGACCGGGCTGCATCCCACCTGCGCCCGCTCCTCGTTCACGAGCCGGAGCACCTCGGCCGCGGCGGCGGACTCGGCGGACACGGTCACGGGGACGCTGGTCTGCTCGTCGGCCTTCGGCGGCTTCTCGCTCTGCTTCTCGGGCGCCTTCGTGGCCTTGCGCGAAGGAGTGTCCTTCGGCTTCTTGCTGGGCGTGGCCGACGGCTTCTTCGACGGGGTCTTCGTCGGCGCGGCCGACGTGGTCGACGGAGCCGGCGAGGAAGGCCGCTGGACGTCACGGCTCGTCGTGCCGCCGCTGTCGTCCCGGTCCGCGCTGCCCGAGTTGCCGCCCTGCTCGGCGGGGATGTTCGTCGGGGAGCCGGCCGACTGCGCCCGGTCCGTGCCGCTGCCACCGCCGAGCTGGTAGTTGTCGATGCCGGGCACCACGCCCGCGGCCACCGCGACCGTGCCGATGGCGACCGCGGCGGAGACGCCGAGCAGCCCGGTCTTCACCGGAGCCGCGGCCTTCTTGCGGCGGCGGTGCGAGCCCCCGGGGCGCCGGGCGCCGGAGTCGGGCGTGAAGCCCTCGCTCCGGAAGGCGCCGGTCTCGTCGACCGGGAAGGCGGTGGTGTCGTTGAAGCGTGCGTAGTCCTCTTCCGATGCGAAGAGGTACGCGTCGCTCCTCGCGGAGGCCTCGGCGTACGCCTCCTGCTCCTCCCGGTGCAGATAGGGCGCGATGCCTCTCGTCGACCGGTCGCCGGCGTACGAGTCCAGCGGGTCATGGCTCTCCGTGTAGGAGCCGTCCGTATTGGTGACCCCCGTGGCGCGGCCCGTGGCGGCGCGGCCGGCGGCGGAGCGTCGGTGGCGTCCCATGTCCTGGCCTTCCTCGTCCCTGCGGTCTCAACGTCCTCACACAACTCACACGATCGAGTGAGTTTCATATGAGATTCATTGGGTGGGGACGGTACCGCATGGCGCCAGAGGAAGGAGTGCCCCGAGAGACATTGGCCCGTTAGGTTGCAGTCATGAGCGAGGATGTGCGGTTGGTCGCCTGGGTGCGTGGACGCGTCCAAGGTGTGGGTTTTCGCTGGTTCACGCGGGCCAAGGCCCTCGAGATCGGCGGCCTGAGTGGTTTTGCTCTCAATTTGGACGACGGCCGGGTCCAAGTGGTCGCGGAGGGTCCCCGCGGCGGCTGCGAGGGACTCCTCGACTGGCTCCAGGGCAGCGACACGCCCGGGCGGGTGGACGGTGTCACCGAGATCTGGGACACACCTCGCGGGGGTTACGACGGCTTCGCCATCCGCTGACTCGTTTCTGTACATCGACCCAGGCGCAAGCGGAGGGACCTGCCACCGGCAACTGCCCCGAGCAGAAATGAGCAGGTGGTTGCCAAGAACGGCTCTCGGTGGCAGGCTCCGCACTCAAGGATGATCGCCACGCCCCGAGGGGCCCGCAGGAGTCGCCACGTCGCCGTTCGCGGCCGTGTGCCCCCGGGTTCACCCGCCAATACGGGGCGTGATCGTGTTGACCGTCAAACTTTTTGGTGAGACGCTGAAAGCCCCGCGCACCCTAGCTGTTTGGCGTGGCTGAACGGCAGCACAACTGCAGGCCTGCCAAGCAACCGCGGGTGCGAATCCCTCACGACCCACACCGCATCGGTCGGTCACTCAGTGTGGAGGACCATCCATCATGGCAAAGGCGCTTCTCGGTTACGTCGGCGGCTCCGACCCTCGACTCCTCGCCGAGATGCGACGGCTCCAGCAGCGTGTCCAGGACCTCGAGTCCGAGCTCGGTCGGATCCAGGCCGAGAACGACGCGCTGACGGCTGCCGCTTCTCACGACAGGATCATGGAGAGCATCGACGCACACCAGGCGGAGCCTGCGCTCACCTGATCACTGCATCGCTCCACAACAGCTGCAGCAGTGGTTGGGCAGCCCGTATCAACCGCTAAGTCGTCAGACGACTGGGGTCTGCCCAGCCGTCAGAAGTTGCAAGGGACGCTTCGGCGTCCCTTCTTTCTTTTCCCCCGCATCCTTTCACCCTCTTTAACGTCTGGTGTGCCCTGCACGTTCACCGGTGAAACCGTGCGTTCATGGAGCGAGACTTCCCCGGAAGGTAGAGTCCACCGGCGTGCACCTCAAGGCCCTGACCCTCCGAGGGTTCAAGTCGTTCGCGTCGGCGACCACGCTCCGGTTCGAGCCGGGCATCACGTGCGTCGTCGGTCCGAACGGCTCGGGCAAGTCCAACGTCGTGGACGCGCTCAGCTGGGTCATGGGCGAGCAGGGTGCCAAGTCGCTGCGCGGCGGCAAGATGGAGGACGTCATCTTCGCCGGCACCACCGGCCGCCCCCCGCTGGGCCGCGCCGAGGTGTCGCTGACCATCGACAACTCCGACGGGGCACTGCCCATCGAGTACTCCGAGGTCACCATCACGCGGATCATGTTCCGCAACGGCGGCAGCGAGTACCAGATCAACGGTGACACCTGTCGCCTCCTCGACATCCAGGAACTGCTCTCCGACTCCGGCATCGGCCGCGAGATGCACGTCATCGTCGGCCAGGGCCAGCTGGACTCCGTCCTGCACGCGGACCCCATGGGCCGCCGCGCCTTCATCGAGGAGGCGGCCGGCGTCCTGAAGCACCGCAAGCGCAAAGAGAAGGCGCTGCGCAAGCTGGACGCGATGCAGGCCAACCTCGCGCGCGTGCAGGACCTCACGGACGAACTGCGCCGACAGCTCAAGCCGCTGGGCCGCCAGGCGGCCGTCGCACGCAGGGCCGCCGTCATCCAGGCGGACCTTCGCGACGCCCGGCTCCGCCTCCTCGCCGACGATCTCGTACGGCTGCGAGAGGCGCTCCAGGCAGAGGTCGCCGACGAGGCCGCGCTGAAGGAACGCAAGGAGACCGCCGAGCATGAGCTGAAGAAGGCGCTCCAGCGCGAGGCCCTCCTGGAGGACGAGGTCCGCCGGCTCACCCCGCGCCTCCAGCAGGCCCAGCAGACCTGGTACGAGCTGTCGCAGCTCGCCGAGCGGGTGCGCGGCACGATCTCGCTGGCCGACGCACGCGTGAAGAGCGCGACGTCCGCGCCACCGGAGGAGCGCCGGGGCCGCGACCCCGAGGACATGGAGCGCGAGGCCGCCCGCATCCGTGAGCAGGAGGCGGAGCTGGAGGCGGCCCTCGAAGCGGCCGAGCGGGCGCTGGAGGACACGGTCGCCCACCGCGCCGAACTGGAGCGTGAACTCGGCCTCGAGGAACGCAGGCTCAAGGACGTCGCCCGCGCCATCGCCGACCGCCGCGAGGGCCTTGCCCGGCTGAACGGCCAGGTCAACGCGGCCCGTTCACGTGCCGCGTCCGCCCAGTCCGAGATCGACCGCCTTGCCGCCGCCCGGGACGAGGCACAGGAGCGCGCCTTCGCCGCCCAGGAGGAGTACGAGGCGCTCAAGGCCGAGGTCGACGGCCTGGACGCCGGCGACGCGGAACTCGCCGAGCAGCACGACACGGCGAAGGCGCAGCTCGCGGAGGCGGAGGCCGCTCTGACGGCGGCCCGCGAGGCGGCCACCGCGGCGGAACGCAGGCGTGCCGCGACCCAGGCCAGGCACGAGGCGCTGGCACTGGGCCTGCGCCGCAAGGACGGCACGGGTGCGCTGCTCGGCGCGAAGGATCGCCTCACAGGGCTGCTGGGCCCTGCCGCGGAACTGCTGACCGTGACACCGGGCTACGAGGTACCGCTGGCGGCGGCGTTCGGAGCGGCGGCGGACGCCATCGCCGTAACCTCACCGTCCGCGGCGGCAGAGGCGATCCGTCTGCTGCGGAAGCAGGACGCGGGCAGGGCTTCACTTCTGCTCGCCGGTTCACCGGAGGCGCCCCTCGGGGGCGCGGGAAACGGCGCGACCGGCCACCACGAACCCGCACCCGCCGGACGGCATCACGCGGCGGATCTGGTCCGCGGCCCTTCCGACCTCATGTCCGCCGTACGACGCCTCCTCGACGGCGTCGTCGTCGTGGGCACCCTCGAGGACGCCGAAGACCTCGTCTACGCGCACCCCCGCCTCACCGCCGTGACCGCTGAAGGCGACCTCCTCGGCGCCCACTTCGCGCACGGCGGCTCCGCGGGTGCCCCCAGCCTCCTCGAAGTGCAGGCGTCCGTGGACGAGGCCGCCGCCGAGCTGGAAGAGCTGGCGGTCCGCTGCGAGGAACTCACCGAGGCCCAGCACGCGGCCGCCGAACGGCGCAAGGCATCCGTCGCCCTGGTCGAGGAGCTGGGGGAGCGGCGCCGGGCGGCCGACCGGGAGAAGTCGACCGTGGCCCAGCAGCTCGGCCGGCTCGCCGGGCAGGCGCGCGGCGCAGCGGGGGAGGCCGAACGGTCCGTGGCCGCCGCCGCGCGGGCCCAGGAGGCCCTCGACAAGGCGCTCATGGACGCGGAGGAGCTGGCCGAGCGGCTCGCCGTGGCCGAGGAGATGCCGGTCGAGGAGGAGCCCGACACCTCGGCGCGGGACCGGCTCGCCGCCGACGGCGCCAACGCCCGGCAGACCGAGATGGAGGCTCGCCTCCAGGTCCGTACGCACGAGGAGCGGGTCAAGGGACTGTCCGGACGGGCCGACTCCCTCGACCGGGCCGCCCGCGCCGAACGCGAGGCACGCGCGCGTGCCGAGCAGCGGCGGGCGCGGCTGCGCCACGAGGCGGCCGTCGCGGAGGCCGTCGCCTCCGGTGCTCGGCAGCTGCTGGCGCACGTCGAGGTCTCCCTCGCGCGGGCAGACGAGGAGCGCGGCGCGGCCGAGGCGGCCAAGGCGCTGCGGGAGCAGGAGCTGACCGCGGCCCGCGGTGCCGGCCGTGACCTCAAGGCCGAACTCGACAAGCTGACCGACTCCGTGCACCGCGGTGAGGTCCTCGGCGCCGAGAAGCGGATGCGGATCGAGCAACTGGAGACCAAGGCGCTGGAGGAGCTGGGCGTGGAACCCGCCGGGCTCGTCTCCGAGTACGGCCCCCACCAGCTCGTACCGCCGTCCCTGGCCGCCGAGGGAGAGCAGCTGCCCGACGACCCCGAGCACCCCCGCAACCAGCCCAAGCCGTTCCTGCGGGCCGAGCAGGAGAAGCGGCTCAAGGCCGCAGAGCGTGCCTACCAGCAGCTCGGCAAGGTCAACCCGCTTGCCCTGGAGGAGTTCGCGGCGCTTGAGGAGCGGCACAAGTTCCTCAGCGAGCAGCTCGAGGACCTGAAGAAGACCCGCGCCGACCTGCTCCAGGTCGTCAAGGAGGTCGACGAACGCGTCGAGCAGGTCTTCACCGAGGCGTACTGGGACACGGCCAGGGAGTTCGAGGGCGTCTTCAGCCGGCTGTTCCCGGGCGGCGAGGGGCGGTTGATCCTGACCGACCCCGACAACATGCTCACCACGGGTGTCGACGTCGAGGCGCGCCCGCCGGGCAAGAAGGTCAAGCGGCTGTCGCTGCTCTCGGGTGGTGAGCGTTCACTCACGGCCGTCGCGATGCTGGTGTCCATCTTCAAGGCCCGGCCGAGCCCGTTCTACGTCATGGACGAGGTCGAGGCCGCCCTCGACGACACCAACCTCCAGCGGCTGATCCGCATCATGCAGGAGCTCCAGGAAGCCTCGCAGCTGATCGTGATCACGCACCAGAAGCGCACGATGGAGGTCGCCGACGCGCTGTACGGCGTCTCCATGCAGGGCGACGGCGTCTCGAAGGTCATCAGCCAGAAGCTGCGCTGACGCCGGGCACACCGCCTCCCCGACCAACCTTCACCTCTTCACCTTCACTTCAAGAAGTGAACACACCTCACCCAGATGCGTCTCCAAAGTCACAGCACTCTCCCTATTGACTTCGATACTTGAAGACATAGGGTCTCCAACGTTGCTTTTAACTTCAGGTATCACGGCCTGAAGCGGCTGACCCCCACCCGGCAGCGTTGCCGGTGCCCGAGGAGTACACGTGACCAGCACAGCGCAGGCGTCCACACCAGGAGCCAAGGCGGCCCACCCCGAACATCTCGGGCACGTCGTCTTCATCACCGCGGCGGCCGCCATGGGCGGCTTCCTGTTCGGTTATGACAGCTCCGTCATCAACGGAGCCAACGGCGGTATCCAGGACCGTTTCGACCTCAGCTCGGGCGTCACCGGAACCGTCGCCGCCAGCGCCCTGCTCGGCAGCGCCCTCGGCGCCGCGATCGCCGGCCGCATAGCCGACCGCATCGGCCGGATCCGCGTCATGCAGATCGCGGCGGTGCTGTTCGCCGTGAGCGCCGTAGGTTCCGGTCTGCCGTTCGCCGCGTGGGACCTCGCCGCCTGGCGTGTGCTCGGCGGTATCGCCATCGGCATGGCCTCCGTCATCGGCCCGGCCTACATCGCCGAGGTCGCCCCGCCCGCCTACCGGGGCCGGCTCGCCTCCTTCCAGCAGGCCGCCATCGTCATCGGCATCGCGATCTCGCAGCTGGTCAACTGGGCCCTGCTGAACATGGCGGACGGCGAGGAGCGCGGCACCATCGCGGGCCTGGAGGCCTGGCAGTGGATGCTCGGCGTGATGCTCGTACCCGCGCTGATCTACGGGCTGCTGTCCTTCGCCATCCCCGAGTCCCCGCGCTACCTGATCAGCGTCGGACGCACCGCCGACGCCAAGAAGGTCCTCGCGGACGTCGAGGGCGACATCGACCTGGACGCCCGGGTCGCGGAGATCGACCAGGCCATGCGCAGCGACCACAAGTCGACGTTCAAGGACCTGCTGGGCGGCAGGTTCGGCCTGCTGCCGATCGTGTGGATCGGAATCGGCCTCTCCGTCTTCCAGCAGTTGGTCGGCATCAACGTCATCTTCTACTACTCGAACCTGCTGTGGCAGTCCGTGGGCGTCGACCCGTCGAGCTCGTTCTTCTACTCCTTCGAGACCTCGATCATCAACATCATCGGCACCGTGATCGCGATGATCTTCGTCGACCGGCTCGGCCGCAAGCCGCTCGCCCTCATCGGCTCCGTCGGCATGGGCATCTCGCTCGCGGCGGCCGCCTGGGCCTTCTCCTTCCAGAGCGGCAACGACCCGCTGCCGACCGCGCAGGGCTACGTGGCGCTGATCGCCGCCAACGCCTTCGTGCTCTTCTTCGCCCTGTCCTGGGGCGTGGTCGTCTGGGTCATGCTCGGCGAGGTCTTCCCGAACAAGATCCGCGCCGCCGCCCTGGGCGTGGCCGCCTCGGCCCAGTGGATCGCCAACTGGGTGATCACGATCACCTTCCCGGACCTGGCGGACTGGAACCTGTCGCTCACCTACGTCATGTACGCGGTGTTCGCCTTCCTCTCCATCCCGTTCATCCTCAAGTTCGTGCCCGAGACCAAGGGCAAGAAGCTGGAGGAGATGGGCTGAGCCGCCCACCCGGACCCGGGGGGAAGGGCCAAGTCCCCGCTGCCCCTCTCCCCGTAACCCGCCGCCGCCCCGACTCGGCCACTGCCCGAGCCGGGGCGGCGGTGTCGTGTACGGCGGTCAGGCGTCCAGCGCCGGCAGCACCCGCTCGCAGAACAGCCGCAGACTCCGCCACCCCTCCTCCACGGGCATCCCGCCCGACAAGGGGTGCAGTACGTAGTTGTCGAAGCCCAGCGCCGCGCACTCCTCGGGAGTGACGATCCGGTACACGCCCTCGGCGCGCAGCTCCTCCACCGTCGTGGCCCCCGACTTCACCGCCGAGCGGATCTCCCCGGACTGCCAGGAGGCGTAGGTGCGGGCCTCGTGCAGGAAGTGCCGGCCGTGCTCGGCCCAGGTCCGGTCCGGGTCCTCGGCGACGTGCAGCAGCGGTGTCTCGGCGGCCGGCATCATCGTCCAGCCCTCGGTGCCGTACTCCACCAGCCGCTCCTTGTAGTACGCCTCCAGCTCCGGCAGATGCGCGCTGGGGAAGAACGGCAGACCGAGGCGGGCGGCCCGGCGGGCGGCGGCCTTGGAGGAACCGCCGACCAGCAGCAGGGGGTGCGGGTCGGTGAACGGGCGCGGGGTGATCCGTACCGTACGGCCGCGGTACTCGAAGGGCTCGCCGGTCCACGCCTTGAGCAGCGTCTCCAGCAGTTCGTCCTGGAGCCGGCCGCGCCGCTTCCACTCGACGTCGAACAGGGCGTACTCCTCGGGGCGGTACCCGATCCCGGCGACCGTGACCAGCCGCCCGCCGCTCAGCAGGTCCAGGACCGCGATCTCCTCGGCGAGCCGCAGCGGGTCGTGCAGCGGGCCGATGATCGCCGAGACGGTGACCGCGAGGCGCTTCGTCGCGCCGAAGACCGCGGAGGCGAAGGCGAACGGCGACGGCAGCCAGTTGTTCTCGGCGCCGTGGTGCTCCTCCGTCTGCACCGTGGTGATGCCGTGCTCGTCGGCGTACGCGGCCATCTCCAGGGCGGCCCGGTAGCGGGCGGCGAGCGAGGCGGGGGTCGCGTCGGGCTCGACGAGGTTGAAACGTACGACCGAGACGGGCATGGGGCCTCCCCCTTCACCGGGCGGGTATGAAGGCGGACGTTAGCTGACGGTGTGTCAGACATCCAGAGGGGTGTCGCCGGAGTCCATGGCTGATACTGGACGGGTTATGGACATCGTCATCCTTGCTGTAGTCATCGCCGTGGTCGTGCTCGGCGCGCTCGGCGGGCTCATCGTCGGCAGCCGCCGTAAGAAGCAGCTGCCCCCGCCGCCGCCGCCCGCCGCGCCCGACATCACCGCCCCTCCGGCCGAGCCGCACGTCGGCGACGAGGCCGAGACACCGCGCGACGAAGAGCGCCGGACCATAGAGGAGGTGGACCTTCCCGACGGCTCGACCGGAGTCGCCGTCGAGGAACCGCCCGTCGTCGAAGAGCTCCCGCCGACCGAGATCGAGGTGCCGGAGCCGACCGCCGGCCGCCTGATCCGGCTGCGCGCCCGGCTCTCCCGCTCGCAGACCGCCCTCGGCAAGGGGCTGCTCACGCTCCTGTCGCGCGAGCACCTCGACGAGGACACGTGGGAGGAGATCGAGGACACCCTGCTCACCGCCGACGTCGGTGTGGCCCCCACCCAGGAACTGGTCGACGGCCTGCGCGAGCGCGTGAAGGTCCTCGGCACCCGCACCCCCGAGGAGCTGCGCGGCCTGCTGCGCGAGGAGCTCCTGAAGCTCGTCGGCACCGACATGGACCGCGTGGTCAAGACCGAGCCCGAGGCCAGCAAGCCCGGCATCGTGATGGTCGTCGGCGTCAACGGCACCGGCAAGACCACCACCACCGGCAAGCTCGCCCGCGTCCTCGTGGCCGACGGCCGCAGCGTGGTCCTGGGCGCCGCCGACACCTTCCGTGCCGCGGCCGCCGACCAGCTCCAGACCTGGGGCGAGCGGGTCGGCGCCCACACGGTGCGCGGTCCGGAGGGCGGCGACCCCGCCTCCGTCGCGTTCGACGCGGTGAAGGAGGGCAAGGAGATGGGCTCCGACGTCGTCCTCATCGACACCGCCGGGCGCCTGCACACCAAGACCGGCCTCATGGACGAGCTCGGCAAGGTCAAGCGGGTCGTCGAGAAGCACGCACCGCTGGACGAGGTACTGCTCGTGCTGGACGCCACCACTGGGCAGAACGGCCTGGTGCAGGCCCGTGTCTTCGCCGAGGTCGTCGACATCACCGGCATCGTGCTGACCAAGCTGGACGGCACCGCCAAGGGCGGCATCGTCGTCGCGGTGCAGCGCGAGCTGGGTGTGCCCGTGAAGCTGATCGGGCTGGGTGAGGGCGCCGACGATCTGGCGCCGTTCGAGCCGGAGGCGTTCGTTGACGCCCTTATCGGAGAGTGACACCGGCTACCGAATTCGGTACGTGGTGCAAGAAGCGCCCGCCCCCCGAGGTGCAGTCGGGGGACGGGCGCTTTGCCGTGCGGGCCTAGGCCCGTGACCTGTGTGCCACGTACGCCAGCGTGCCCAGCAGCAGCCGGGCCGCCGGCGGTTTCGTCGCCGTGTCCAGCGCCGGAGGACGCAGCCAGCGCACCGGGCCCAGGCCGCCCCGGTCGGACGGCGGGGCCGTGATGTGCTCGCCGGGGCCGAGGCCGCGCAGATCCAGGTGGGTCGGGTCGTCCCAGCCCATGCGGTAGAGGATCTCGGGGAGCTCGGCGGCGGCGCCGGGGGCGACGAAGAAGTGCGCGCGGCCGTCGGGGGTGGCGGTGACCGGGCCGAGGGGCAGGCCCATGCGTTCGAGCCGGGTCAGCGCGCGGCGTCCTGCGGGCTCGGCCACCTCGATGACGTCGAACGCCCGACCGACCGGCAGCATCGCCGCGGCGCCCGGGAACTCCGACCACGCCTTGGTGACCTCGTCGAGCGTGGCGCCGGCCGGGACCCGGGGCGCGAAGTCCAGGGGGTGCGCGCCGGGCGCGTCGCAGTCGGGACGGCCGCACGAGCAGGCGCCCGCGGCGGCGCGCGCGCCGGGCACCACGTCCCAGCCCCACAGTCCGGTGAACTCGGCGACGGCGGTGCACTCCGAGGCACGGCCGCGTCGCCGCGAGCCGGATCGCATCTCACGGATGCCGCCGATCGTGAAGCCCATGCCCCCTCCAACGGGAAAGCGCGCCGGTGGTTACGACGCGAATTCGGAACGTGACTCTGTGTGTTCCTCGGTGGCCGGGTACCCGCTTTTCGCCGCTCGGTCCATGCGGCGCTTCGAAGTGCCTCGGGTGGTGGGCCGGGCGACACGCGCCCCTGAGTGCTTCGCTCCGCCCACTTCCGGCCGTCCTATGTCAAGTGAATCGTGTGGAGGCGTCCGTGAGTTCATTCGAAGGGGTGGCGAATGGTGGCGATTCAGGGATCGCCATGGCTGGAGCCGTGATCGTAGGATTACCGTGAGTGCACGGAGCTTCGGGGCACATGCGCTCGTGGGTATGCCGCAGGCAAGTCGGCTTTCCGTTCGAAGGGTGAGAACTGCCGGACGGGCGACCGTATTTACCGGCATTCTGATAGGGCTTGGCGCACTCGGTGACAAGTGGTCCAAGGGATGGGGGCGTTCCAGTGAGCGGCAGCAGCGAAGGCGGTACGAGTGCCGGTGGCACATCGCACGCTGACAAGCGCCCGAACGAGCTCCTCACGTCCTGGTTCGTCCGCAGCGGCTGGTCGAAGGGCGAACTCGCCCGCCAAGTGAACCGACGGGCCCGTCAGTTGGGCGCCAACCACATTTCAACCGACACCTCCCGCGTACGCCGCTGGCTGGACGGCGAGAACCCCCGCGAGCCGATCCCCAGGATCCTGTCCGAGCTGTTCTCCGAGCGCTTCGGCTGTGTCGTCTCCGTCGAGGACCTGGGCCTGCGCGCGCCCCGTCAGTCACCCTCCGCGTCCGGTGTCGACCTGCCCTGGACGGGCCCGCAGACGGTGGCCCTGCTCAGCGAGTTCTCGCGCAGCGACCTGATGCTGGCGCGGCGCGGCTTCCTCGGGAGCTCGCTGGCCCTGTCCGCGGGCCCGGCGCTCATCGAGCCGATGCAGCGCTGGCTGGTCCCCGCCCCGCCCGCCCCGTACCACGAGCCCCGCACCGTCCCGTCCTCCCGCGCGCGCGGCCGGCTCTCCAAGCCCGAGCTGGACCTGCTGGAGTCCACCACCGTGATGTTCCGGCAGTGGGACGCCCAGTGCGGCGGCGGACTGCGCCGCAAGGCGGTCGTGGGCCAGCTGCACGAGGTGACCGACCTCCTCCAGGAGCCCCAGCCCGAGGCCACCACCCGCAAGCTGTTCAAGGTCGCCGCCGAGCTGGCCGAGCTGGCCGGCTGGATGTCGTACGACGTCGGTCTCCAGCCCACCGCGCAGAAGTACTTCGTCCTCGCGCTGCACGCCGCCAAGGAGGCCGGCGACCGCCCCCTCGGCTCGTACGTCCTGTCCAGCATGAGCCGCCAGATGATCCACCTCGGCCGGCCCGACGACGCCCTGGAGCTGATCCACCTCGCGCAGTACGGCAGCCGGGACTGCGCGAGCCCGCGCACCCAGTCGATGCTGTATGCGATGGAGGCCCGCGCGTACGCCAACATGGGCCAGCCCGGCAAGTGCAAGCGGGCCGTCCGGATGGCCGAGGACACCTTCGCCGAGTCCGACGAGTGGGACGAGCCGGACCCCGACTGGATCCGTTTCTTCTCGGAGGCGGAGCTGTACGGCGAGAACTCCCACTCCTTCCGTGACCTGGCCTATGTCGCCGGCCGCAGCCCGACGTACGCCTCGCTGGCCGAGCCGCTGATGCAGCAGGCCGTGGACCTGTTCGCGAAGGACGGCGAGCACCAGCGGTCGTATGCGCTGAACCTCATCGGCGTGGCCACGGTGCATCTGCTGCGGCGCGAGCCCGAGCAGAGCGCCGTCTATGCAGAGCGGGCCATGGCGGTCGCCAAGAAGGTGCGCTCCGAACGCGTCAACACTCGTATTCGAAAGACGGTCGACACGGCCGTACGCGATTTCGGGGATCTCGCCGAGGTCGTGGATCTCACCGACAAGCTCGCAGTGGAGCTCCCGGAGACCGCCGAAGCGGTCTGACACCCGGGGGCGAACCCTGGGACCCGCAGAACCCCGGCCGCGGCCGGCCCTCCCGAACTGCCCGACTCGGCTCCCCCATGCCAGGTCATCGGAAGGCCGACCGCGGCCGGCTTTTTCCCTTCGATGAAGGTTGCGCCACGATAACGATCAGACAGCCGAACATCCGGCAGTTCATCGACGCGTAACACGCAAGGCGCCTTCGTCACGGCGGCGAAACAACGAGGGGCTTCCACCGAAACGGCGCTGCGCCAATCTCTTGGCGCATAACCGGCCCACCCCTCATTCCGCTCAGGCTTCGCCCGCACGGGGCCGTACCAACGACGAGGAGACGCCGATGGCATCAGCCGCCATCACGCTTGCGGCGGACGCACCCACGCTGTCGTCCGCCAACACAGGCTTCATGCTCATCTGTTCCGCCCTGGTGATGCTCATGACCCCGGGCCTGGCCTTCTTCTACGGAGGCATGGTCCGCGTCAAGAGCACCCTGAACATGCTGATGATGAGCTTCATCAGCCTGGGGATAGTCACCATCCTGTGGGTGCTCTACGGCTTCTCCATGGCGTTCGGCACCGACTCCGGCAGCATCATCGGCTGGAACTCCGACTGGGTGGGCCTCAGCAACATCGGTCTCACCCAGCTGTGGGACGGCTACACCATCCCGATCTTCGTCTTCATGGTCTTCCAGCTGATGTTCGCGATCATCACGCCGGCCCTGATCAGCGGTGCGCTCGCCGACCGCGTGAAGTTCACGGCGTGGGCGCTGTTCATCGCCCTGTGGGCCACGGTCGTCTACTTCCCGGTCGCGCACTGGGTGTGGGGCGCCGGCGGCTGGGCCTTCGAGCTCGGTGTGATCGACTTCGCCGGTGGTACGGCGGTCCACATCAACGCCGGTGCCGCTGCGCTCGGCGTGATCCTCGTCATCGGCAAGCGCGTCGGCTTCAAGAAGGACCCGATGCGCCCGCACAGCCTCCCGCTGGTCATGCTCGGCGCGGGTCTGCTGTGGTTCGGCTGGTTCGGCTTCAACGCCGGCTCGTGGCTCGGCAACGACGACGGCGTCGGCGCGCTGATGTTCGTCAACACGCAGGTCGCCACCGCCGCCGCCATGCTGGCCTGGCTCATCTACGAGAAGATCCGCCACGGCGCGTTCACCACGCTCGGTGCCGCCTCCGGCGCGGTCGCCGGTCTGGTCGCCATCACCCCGTCCGGCGGCGCGGTCTCCCCGCTCGGTGCCATCGCGGTCGGCGCCATCGCCGGTCTGCTGTGCGCCATGGCCGTGGGCCTGAAGTACAAGCTCGGCTACGACGACTCGCTCGACGTCGTCGGTGTCCACCTGGTCGGCGGTGTCGTCGGCTCCCTGCTGATCGGCTTCTTCGCCAGCGGCAAGGGCCAGTCCGACGTCGAGGGCCTCTTCTACGGCGGCGGCCTGACCCAGTTCTGGAAGCAGTGCGCCGGTGTCTTCGCGGTCCTGGCCTACTCGCTGATCGTCTCCGCGATCCTCGCCTTCATCCTCGACAAGACCATCGGCATGCGGGTCTCCGAGGACGACGAGGTCGCCGGCATCGACCAGGCCGAGCACGCCGAGACCGCATACGACTTCAGCGGCGCCGGCGGCGGTGCCGCCCGTACCGCCGCAGCCCCGGCCCCGGTCGCGGCAGCCGCGAGCAAGAAGGTGGACGCATGAAGCTCATCACCGCCGTCGTCAAGCCCCACCGGCTCGACGAGATCAAGGAAGCCCTCCAGGCCTTCGGAGTCCACGGCCTGACGGTCACCGAGGCGAGCGGCTACGGTCGTCAGCGGGGCCACACCGAGGTCTACCGCGGTGCCGAGTACACCGTCGACCTGGTCCCGAAGATCCGTATCGAGGTCCTGGCCGAGGACGACGACGCCGAGCAGCTGATCGACGTCATCGTCAAGGCCGCCCGCACCGGCAAGATCGGTGACGGCAAGGTCTGGTCCCTGCCGGTCGAGACGGCCGTCCGGGTGCGGACCGGCGAGCGCGGGCCCGACGCGCTCTGAGGCAGGGAAACAGAACAGGAGTCGCTGGGTGACGAGCACGGACGTTTCCAAGGATGCAGAGGGCTCGGGACCCAGCGGCTACGCGGCGGCCCGGCTGCGTCTCCTCACCGAGGAGGCGCGGTCCGGGCCGCCGCGCCGTGCCGCCCTCGCGGAGCTGACCGACGAGTGGCTGACCGGCCTGTTCGCGGCCGGCGCCGAGGGGCTGCGCGGCGTCTCCCTGGTCGCCGTCGGCGGGTACGGCCGCGGCGAGCTGTCCCCGCGCAGCGACCTGGACCTGCTCCTGCTGCACGACGGCGGCGACAGCAAGGCGGTGGCCGCGTTGGCCGACCGCATCTGGTACCCCGTGTGGGACCTCGGCCTCGCCCTCGACCACTCCGTGCGCACACCGGCCGAGGCCCGAAAGACCGCCGGCGAGGACCTCAAGGTCCAGCTCGGCCTCCTCGACGCCCGGCACATCGCGGGCGACCTGGGCCTCACGGCCGGACTGCGCACGTCGGTCCTCGCCGACTGGCGCAACCAGGCGCCCAAGCGGCTGCCCGAACTGCAGGAGCTGTCCGCCGAACGCGCCGAGCGCCAGGGCGAGCTGCAGTACCTCCTGGAGCCCGACCTGAAGGAGGCGCGCGGCGGCCTGCGGGACGCCACCATCCTGCGCGCCGTCGCCGCGTCCTGGCTGGCCGACGCCCCGCGCGAGGGCCTCGACGACGCCCGGCGCCGGCTGCTCGACGTACGCGACGCCCTGCACCTGACCACCGGGCGGGCGACCGACCGGCTCTCGCTCCAGGAACAGGACCAGGTCGCCGCCGAGCTCGGCCTGCTCGACGCGGACACGCTGCTGCGGCAGGTGTACGAGGCGGCGCGGGTGATCTCGTACGCCAGTGATGTCACTTGGCGTGAAGTGGGGCGCGTGCTGCGGGCGCGCGCCGTGCGGCCGCGGCTGCGCGCCATGCTGGGCGGCGGTGCGAAGCCAACCGCCGAGCGTTCCCCGCTCGCCGAGGGCGTCGTGGAGCAGGACGGCGAGGTGGTGCTCGCCCGTGCCGCACGCCCCGAACGTGACCCCGTGCTGCCCTTGCGGGCCGCGGCCGCCGCCGCCCAGGCCGGACTGCCGCTCTCCCTGCACGCCGTACGGCGCATGGCGGCGAACGTGCGCCCGCTGCCCACGCCGTGGCCCGCCGAGGCCCGTGAGCAGCTGGTGACCCTGCTGGGCTCCGGGCGGCCGACGGTCGAGGTGTGGGAGGCGCTGGAGGCCGAAGGGCTGATCACCCACTTCCTGCCCGACTGGGAGCGGGTGCGCTGCCGCCCGCAGCGCAACGCCGTGCACATCTGGACCGTCGACCGGCACCTCATCGAGACGGCCGTGCGCGCCTCCGAGTTCACCCGCCGCGTCCACCGCCCCGACCTGCTGCTGGTCGCCGCGCTGCTGCACGACATCGGCAAGGGCTGGCCGGGCGACCACTCCGTGGCCGGCGAGATCATCGTCAAGGACGTGGCCGCGCGCATCGGCTTCGACCGCGACGACGTGACGGTGCTCTCCACCCTCGTACGCCATCACCTGCTGCTCGTCGAGACGGCGACCCGGCGCGACCTGGAGGACCCGGCCACCGTGCGCTCGGTCGCCGAGGCGGTCGGCTCGCAGGGCACCCTGGAGCTGCTGCACGCCCTGACCGAGGCGGACGCCCTGGCCACCGGCCCGGCCGCCTGGTCGTCCTGGCGCGGGTCCCTCGTCGCCGACCTGGTCAAACGCGTCGGCGCGGTCCTCGCAGGGGACGACCCCGCCGAGCCCGAGGCCGCCGCGCCCACCGCCGAGCAGGAACGGCTCGCCATCGAGGCGATCGCCACCGGCAGCCCCGTACTGGCGCTGCGGGCCCAGACCGAGCCGCCGGCCGAGGAGCAGGCCCCGGGCGATCCGGAGCCGCTCGGCGTGGAACTCCTCATCGCCGTCCCCGACCAGCCGGGCGTGCTGCCCGCGGTGGCCGGCGTCCTCGCGATGCACCGCCTGACCGTGCGCACCGCCGAGCTGAGCGCCCTGGACCTGCCCGACGGCGTCGAGGGCGCCGTCCTGCTGCTGAACTGGCGGGTCGCCGCCGAGTACGGCTCGCTGCCGCAGGCCGCCCGGCTCCGCGCCGACCTCGTACGGGCGCTGGACGGCTCCCTGGACATCGCGGGCCGTCTCGCCGAGCGGGACGCGGCCTATCCGCGCCGCAGGGGCGTGGTGGCGCCGCCGCCGAGGGTGACGGTGCATCCCGCCGCCTCCCGGCTGGCCACGGTCATCGAGGTGCGGGCCCAGGACGCGCCGGGGCTGCTGTTCCGGATCGGCCGGGCACTGGAGGACGCGAGCGTGCGGGTGCGCAGTGCGCATGTCAGCACACTGGGTGCGAACGCCGTCGACGCGTTCTATGTCACAGGGCCCGAGGGTGCCCCGCTGCCCGGTGAGGAGGCGGCCGCCGTGGCACGCAAGCTGGAGGAGACATTGCGGGGCTGAGACCCTGTTCAAAGGCTCTGAACCCAGGGATCCCGGCAACCTGTGCCGCCGGGATACCCTGGAGGGCGATTCCCAGCTGCCACCGACCCCGAGGACCGCGAGCGCCGTGTTCGATACTCTCTCCGATCGCCTCTCAGCGACTTTCAAGAACCTGCGCGGCAAGGGACGGCTCTCCGAGGCGGACATCGACGCCACCGCGCGCGAGATCCGCATCGCACTCCTCGAAGCGGACGTGGCGCTGCCGGTCGTCCGGACGTTCATCAAGAACGTCAAGGAACGTGCGATGGGCGCCGAGGTCTCCAAGGCGCTGAACCCGGCCCAGCAGGTCCTGAAGATCGTCAACGACGAGCTCGTGACGATCCTCGGTGGCGAGACCCGCCGCCTGCGCTTCGCCAAGCAGCCGCCGACCGTGATCATGCTGGCCGGTCTGCAGGGTGCCGGTAAGACCACCCTCGCGGGCAAGCTCGGCCGCTGGCTGAAGGAGCAGGGCCACTCGCCGCTGCTGGTCGCCTGTGACCTCCAGCGCCCGAACGCCGTGAACCAGCTGAGCGTCGTCGCCGAGCGCGCAGGCGTCGCGGTCTACGCGCCCGAGCCGGGCAACGGCGTCGGTGACCCGGTCAAGGTCGCCAAGGACTCCATCGAGCACGCGAAGTCCAAGGTCCACGACATCGTGATCGTGGACACCGCCGGCCGCCTGGGCATCGACCAGGAGATGATGCAGCAGGCCGCGGACATCCGTGACGCGGTCTCGCCGGACGAGATCCTCTTCGTCGTCGACGCGATGATCGGCCAGGACGCGGTCAACACCGCCGAGGCCTTCCGCGACGGCGTCGGCTTCGACGGCGTGGTGCTCTCCAAGCTCGACGGTGACGCCCGCGGTGGCGCCGCCCTGTCGATCCGGCAGATCACCGGCAAGCCGATCATGTTCGCGTCGAACGGCGAGAAGCTCGACGAGTTCGACGCCTTCCACCCGGACCGGATGGCCTCCCGCATCCTCGACATGGGTGACCTGCTCACCCTGATCGAGCAGGCGGAGAAGACCTTCGACCAGGCCGAAGCCCAGAAGATGGCGGAGAAGCTGGCCTCCAAGAAGGGCCAGGACTTCACCCTCGACGACTTCCTGGCCCAGATGGAGCAGGTCAGGAAGATGGGCTCCATCTCCAAGCTGCTCGGCATGCTCCCGGGCATGGGCCAGATCAAGGACCAGATCAACAACCTGGACGAGCGGGACGTCGACCGCACGGCCGCCATCATCAAGTCGATGACCCCGGCCGAGCGCCAGGAACCGACGATCATCAACGGCTCCCGGCGCGCCCGTATCGCCAAGGGTTCCGGCGTCGAGGTGAGCGCGGTCAAGAACCTCGTCGAGCGGTTCTTCGAGGCCCGCAAGATGATGTCCCGCATGGCCCAGGGCGGCGGCATGCCCGGGATGCCGGGGATGCCCGGCATGGGCGGCGGTCCCGGCCGGACCAAGAAGCAGCCGAAGAAGGCCAAGGGCAAGCAGCGCTCCGGCAACCCGATGAAGCGCAAGCAGCAGGAGCAGGAGGAGGCCGCCCGCCGGGCCGCCGCCGCTCAGGCCGGCGGCGCCCTCGGACTGCCGGGCCAGCAGGCCGGACAGGACTTCGAGCTGCCGGACGAGTTCAAGAAGTTCATGGGCTGACGGCTGTCGCGGACCCGGTGAACCGGGTCCGCCCCGTATGTCGCACAGGGCGTCCCTCTCCCCGAGGGGCGCCCTGTGCGCGTGCCATGGCCCGCTGTCTGCCGTAACGTCCAGATATGAGCGATGCGGCGCCACCACGCAAGGCCCCTGACCAGCCGTGGCGCACCGAGGGCACCCCGGACGAGCCACCCAGGAAGTCCGGCGGCCGGCGTCCACGCGGCCGCTGGTGGAGCCTGCTGGTCACCGGCGTGATCGTGTTCCTGCTGGCGTACATCGGACTGACGTACCTCGACGAGGGCAACGAGCCGACGATCTCCTACACGGAGTTCAGCCGGCAGGTAGACGACGGCAACGTCTCCAAGATCTACTCCAAGGGCGACGCCATCCAGGGCGAGCTGAAGACCGCCAAGGACAACCCCGAGGGCGACGGCAAGTACACCAAGTTCAAGACCCAGCGCCCGGCCTTCGCCGACGACGAGCTCTGGCAGGAGCTGAGCAGGAACGACGTCACGGTGACCGCGCAGCCCGTGGTGAAACAGCGCGGTCTCCTGGTCAACCTGCTGATCTCGCTGGCACCCCTCGTCATCATCGTCGCGCTGTGGCTCTTCATCGCCCGCCGGTTCGCCGGGGGCCGCGGCGGCGCGGGCGGCATGTTCGGGCGCAAGCCGCCGCCCAAACCGGTCGAGCTGCTGCCGGGCAAGCACCGCACGACGTTCGCCGACGTGGCCGGCATCGACGAGGTCAAGGGCGAGCTGGACGACGTCGTCGACTTCCTCGAACACCCCGACGCCTACCGCAGGATGGGCGCGAAGATGCCCCGCGGTGTGCTCCTCGCGGGCTCGCCGGGCACCGGCAAGACCCTGCTGGCGCGGGCGGTGGCCGGCGAGGCGGGCGTGCCCTTCTTCTCCGCCTCCGCGTCCGAGTTCATCGAGATGATCGTCGGTGTCGGCGCCTCACGCGTGCGCGAGCTGTTCGCCGAGGCCCGCAAGGTGGCGCCGTCGATCATCTTCATCGACGAGATCGACACCATCGGCCGGGTGCGCAGCGGCGGCGCCTCGGTGAGCGGACACGACGAGCGCGAGCAGACGCTGAACCAGATCCTCACCGAGATGGACGGCTTCTCCGGCTCCGAGGGTGTGATCGTCATCGCCGCGACCAACCGCGCCGACATCCTGGACCCGGCGCTCACCCGGCCCGGCCGCTTCGACCGGGTGGTCAACGTCTCCCCGCCGGACCGCCGCGGCCGCGAGGCGATCCTGGCGATCCACACCCGTGACATCCCGCTCTCCGAGGACGTGGACCTGATCCAGCTGGCCCGCAAGACCCCGGGCATGACAGGCGCGGACCTGGCCAACCTCGCCAACGAGGGGGCGCTGCTCGCCGTCAAGCGGGGCCAGGAACAGGTGACCGCCGCGGACCTCTCCGAGGCCCTGGAGAAGGTGCAGCTGGGCGCCGAACGCACCCTCGTGATGCCCGAGGAGGACCGCCGCCGCACCGCGTTCCACGAGAGCGGGCACGCCCTGCTCGGCATGCTCCAGCCGGGCGCCGACCCCGTCCGCAAGATCACCATCGTGCCGCGCGGGCGGGCCCTCGGCGTGACGATGTCGACCCCCGAGGTGGAGCGGTACGCGCACTCGGAGGAGTATCTGCGCGGCCGGATCATCGGCGCCCTGGGCGGCATGGCGGCCGAGGACGTCGTCTACGGGGTCGTCACCACCGGCGCGGAGAACGACCTCGAACAGGTCACCAACATCGCGCGCGGGATGGTGGCCCGCTGGGGCATGAGCGAACGCGTCGGCCGGCTGTCCGCCCTGCCGAGCGACGCCCAGCAGGCGTACGGGCTCTCCGCCGCGCCGCGGACGCTCGACGTCATCGACGCCGAGATGCGCCGGATCGTCGACGACTGCTACGAGGAGGCCCTGCACAAACTCCGCGACCACCGCGGCCGGTTGGACGCGCTCGCGGAGGCCCTGCTGGAGCACGAGACGCTCGAGGAGGCGGACGCCTACCGGATCGCGGGGATCACCCGGCTGAAGAAGGACGAGGCCGAGTAGAGCGGCGGCCCGCGGGGTGCCTGGCCCAGGTCACGGCACGCGCGCGACGAGGTACCGGAACACGTTCGGCATCCACACCGTGCCGTCCCGCCGCTGGTGCGGATGCAGCGCCTCCGCCAGCTCCTTGTCGACCTGCACCTGGTCGGTCGCACGGATCGCCGCGTCGAACAGCCCCGTCGACAGCAGCCCCCGTACGGCACTGTCGACGTCCGCGTACCCGAAGGGGCAGGCGACCCGCCCCGAACCGTCGGGCCGCAGGCCCGCACGCTGGGCGACCTCCTCCAGGTCGTCGCGCAGGGCCGGACGCCAACTCCCCGTGCTGCGCAGGGGATCGGCCAGCTTCGTCGCGACGCGCAGCACCGACGACGTGGCGCAGCGCTCCGGCGGACCCCAGCCCGCGAGCACCACCGGCGCCCCCCGCTCGGCGAGCGGGGTGACGGCCGCGAGCGCCTCACCGAGGCCCTCCGAGTCACCCGCGAGGCACCCGATCGGCTCGAACGCCGTCACCAGGGTGTACGCGGGAGTCTCCGCGCCGGCCGCGTCCCGGGGCGAACCGTCGACGAGCCGGACGTTGCCACGCGCGCGCGTGCCCCACGTCTCCGTCTCCGGCAGCAGCCGCTGCCGGGCCAGCGTCAGCCGTTCCGGGCAGTCGGACTCGACACCGGCGACGGCCGCGCCTCTGGACGCCGCCATCAACAGGGCGAGCCCGCTGCCGCAGCCGAGGCCCAGCAGCCGGGTGCCCGGGCCCACTTCCAGTCGCTCGTAGACGGCCTCGTAGAGCGGCACCAGCATCCGCTCCTGGATCTCGGACCAGTCACGCGCGCGTGCACTCGGATCCACACGGGGTGTCGCGCCCGTATGGGAGAGGTGCTGCCGCACGAGCGTAGGTGTCATGTAAAGCGCCCCATTCCGCCGAGAGTTGTCACTGTGCCCGATGCCGTAGCGCCCTGTGACGATGCGCTCACGCTCCCCCGTATGCCAGGAAACTCCGCGCCATGCGCCGCGTCCAGGGGTCTCGGGGCCCTGCTTGCGGGATCCGGGCGTCAGTGGCCGAAATTCACATTCCGGCAACATGGGCCCGTACCATCTGGCCATGGCAAAGGCACCTGTACTCACGCCACGGGCACATGACTTCCCGCGCTGGTACCAGGACGTCGTGAGCAAGGCCGAGCTCGCGGACAACGGTCCGGTGCGCGGCACGATGGTGATCCGGCCGTACGGCTACGGGCTCTGGGAGCGGATGCAGGCGGAGATGGACGCCCGCATCAAACGGGCCGGTGCCTCCAACGCCTACTTCCCGCTGTTCATCCCGCAGTCGTACCTGACGCGCGAGGCCGAGCACGTCGAGGGCTTCGCGCCCGAGCTCGCCGTCGTCACGCACGGCGGCGGCAAGGAGCTGGAGGAGCCCGTCGTCGTCCGGCCCACCTCCGAGACGATCATCAACGACTACTTCGCCAAGTGGGTGCAGAGCTACCGCGACCTGCCGCTGCTGATCAACCAGTGGGCGAACGTGGTGCGTTGGGAGATGCGCCCGCGCGTGTTCCTGCGCACGACGGAGTTCCTCTGGCAGGAGGGCCACACCGCCCACGCCACCTACGAGGACGCCCGGGACTACGCCGCGTACATCCACCGCGAGGTGTACGCCGACTTCATGGTCGACGTCCTGGGCATCGACGTGGTGCTCGGCCGCAAGACCGCGAGCGAGCGCTTCGCCGGAGCCGTCAACACCCTCACCCTCGAAGCCATGATGGGCGACGGAAAGGCCCTCCAGATGGGCACCAGCCATGAGCTCGGCCAGAACTTCGCCAAGGCCTTCCACACCCGCTACCTGTCGAAGGAGGGCCGCGAGGAGTACGTCTGGCAGACCTCCTGGGGCTCCTCCACCCGCATGGTCGGCGGGCTGATCATGGCCCACGGCGACGACGCGGGACTGCGGGTGCCGCCCCGGCTGGCGCCCGTCCAGGCGGTCGTCCTCGCGATCAAGGGTGAAGAGCCGGTTCTGGCCAAGGTCCGCGAGATCGGCGACCGGCTGCGCGCGGCGGGCGTCCGTGTCCACGTCGACGACCGCACGGACACGCCGTTCGGACGCCGCGCGGTCGACTGGGAACTCAAGGGCGTGCCGGTACGGATCGAGATCGGGCCCCGTGACCTGGAGAGCGGCACGGCGGTGCTCGCGCGGCGGATCCCGGGAGGCAAGGAGCCGGTCGCCCTCGACGCCCTGGCCGGGCTGCTCCCCGCGATCCTGGAGGAGGACCAGGCGCTGCTGCTGCGCCGGTCCCGCGAGCGACGCGAGTCCCGTACGTCGGACGTGTCGACGATCGAGGAGGCCGTCGAGGCGGCGACCGCCGGCGGCTGGGCACGTCTGCCGTGGGCCACGCTCGGCGAAGAAGGCGAGGCCGCGCTGGCCGAGCACGGCGTGACCGTACGCTGTCTGGTCGCCGAGGACGGGTCGGTGCCGGACGCCGACGACGCACCCGGTAACGTCGCGGTCGTCGCGCGCGCTTACTGAGATGACGCCCGTGGGGAACGAGAGCGACCGAAACGTCTCTTGCGCATTCGCGAACCACACGGGGTCCGGCGGGTGGACACGGGCTACGCGCCGGGGCGTACGTCAGACTACGCACCAGCTTGGTACGAGCTGTGAGGCTTCTCCGCAGATCGGCGCACCCGCCCTCGTCGTGGCGCATCATTCGCAACTGACGGGTACGTGCAAATTATTTGGGATGCCCCGGAATCGGAACACAGCGGCACTCCGGCTCGTTGTCATTACGTGAGCACGACACAGACACCACCTGTTCTCGCCGCGGAGCTGGCGCAGGCGTGGGCCGACATTCAGCGGTACCACCCCGAGCTGCCGGATCTCGCCGCGCCAGAGTCCCTGATCGGGGAGTCGTCGTCCGCGTGCGGTCACGAGCTCTCCTTCGAGCGACTGCTTCACGAGGCAGTCCATGGGATCGCCGCCTCGCGCGGCGTCCGCGACACCTCCCGGGCCGGCCGTTACCACAACCGCAGATTCCTCTCGATCGCCGAGGAGCTGGGCCTGGACCACCCGGAGGAGCCGCATCCGAGCAGCGGCTTCTCCCTGGTCACGCTCAACCCCGAGGCCAAGCGGCGCTACCGCCCGACCATCGAACGCCTCCAGCGCGCACTGAAGGCACACACCGCGGCGACCTCCGCCGACACCAGCCGGACCTTCCGGGGTCCGGCCGCCCGCCACGGGTCCTCCGGTGGCGGCGTACGCGTCAAGGCGGTCTGCGACTGCGGCCGCAACGTCCGCGTCGTCCCCTCGGTCCTGGCCCAGGCCCCGATCGTGTGCGGCGGCTGCGGAAAGCCGTTCCGCATCCCGGAGGTCGTGGGAGCGGCGTAACGACGCCCCGTCGGACACCGGCATCTCGTGGCTGCCGGTTCGGCACGTGGCATCGACGGCGAGGGTGCCGTAGCGCATTCGTATGCGGCACCCCGTCGCGCCGGGTCGTGGAACCCGGAGGGCACCCTGCGCGCCGGGTGCCCCTCAGTCATGCCCTGGCATCCGGGCCGTACCCCTCGGCCGAGAGCGACCCGTGGGGTGTGGCACAATGGCTAGCTGTACTCGACAGCCGCACAGGACCCCTCTCTCCTCCGGCTGACGCGTCCGTCGGGCACTCGGGTACCGCAACCCCACGCGGCATCTCTCGCCGTGCCCAACCACGTCAAAACCAGGAGAACCCACTCCCGTGGCAGTCAAGATCAAGCTGAAGCGTCTGGGCAAGATCCGTTCGCCTCACTACCGCATCGTCGTCGCCGACTCCCGCACGCGCCGTGACGGCCGTGCGATCGAGGAGATCGGCAAGTACCACCCGACCTACAACCCGTCGGTCATCGAGGTGGACGCCGACCGTGTGGCGTACTGGCTGGGTGTCGGCGCGCAGCCGACCGAGCCCGTCCTCGCCATTCTGAAGAAGACCGGCGACTGGCAGAAGTTCAAGGGCGAGCCCGCCCCGGCTCCGCTGCTCGTCGCCGAGCCGAAGAAGGCGCGCCCGTCGTTCGAGGCCCTCGGTGGCGACGACGAGGGCAAGGGTGAGGCGATCACCCAGAAGAAGAAGGCGGAGAAGAAGGACGAGGCTGCCGCCGAGTCCGAGTCGGCCGAGGCCTGAGCATGCTCGAGGAGGCTCTCGAGCACCTCGTGAAGGGCATCGTCGACAACCCTGACGATGTGCAGGTCGCTTCCCGCAACCTGCGCCGCGGGCGCGTGCTGGAGGTCCGGGTCCACCCCGACGACCTCGGCAAGGTGATCGGCCGTAACGGCCGCACCGCGCGTGCTCTGCGCACCGTCGTGGGCGCCATCGGCGGCCGCGGTGTCCGCGTCGACCTCGTCGACGTGGACCACGTCCGCTGACGCCGAAGACAGCACCGGCTCGGGCCGGGGAGGGCCACTGGGCCGTCCCCGGCCCGCAGTCGTATGACAGGAGATTGGACACGTGCAGCTGGTAGTCGGACGGATCGGCCGCGCCCACGGCATCAAGGGCGAGGTCACCGTCGAGGTACGCACCGACGAGCCGGAACTGCGGCTCGCGCCCGGGGCCGTGCTCGCCACCGATCCCGCCTCCACGGGACCCCTCACCATCGAGGCCGGCCGTGTCCACAGCGGTCGCCTCCTCCTGCGCTTCGAGGGCGTGCGCGACCGCACCGGCGCCGAAGCGCTGCGCAACACCCTCCTGATCGCCGAGGTCGACCCGGCGGAGCTGCCCGAGGAGGAGGACGAGTACTACGACCACCAGCTCATGGACCTGGACGTGGTGACCGCCGACGGCGTCGAGGTCGGCCGCATCACCGAGATCTCGCACCTGCCCTCCCAGGACCTCTTCATCGTCGAGCGGCCCGACGGGAGCGAGGTGATGATCCCCTTCGTCTCGGAGATCGTCGCGGAGATCGACCTCGAGGAGCAGCGGGCGGTCATCACCCCGCCGCCGGGTCTGATCGACGACCGCGCGGAGATCGTCTCCACCAGGGACGACAGCGAATGAGACTCGACGTCGTCACGATCTTCCCCGAGTACCTGGAGCCGCTGAACGTCTCCCTGGTCGGCAAGGCACGCGCGCGTGGACAGCTGAACGTCCAGGTGCACGACCTGCGCGAGTGGACGTACGACCGCCACAACACGGTCGACGACACGCCCTACGGCGGCGGCCCCGGCATGGTCATGAAGACCGACCCCTGGGGCGACGCGCTGGACTCCGTCCTGGCCGAGGGCTACGAGAGCGGGGCCGGCGCCCCCACGCTGATCGTCCCCACCCCCAGCGGTCGCCCCTTCACCCAGGAACTCGCCGTCGAGCTGTCCGAGCGCCCCTGGCTGATCTTCACGCCGGCCCGCTACGAGGGCATCGACCGCCGAGTCATCGACGAGTACGCCACCCGCATGCCCGTCCACGAGGTGTCCATCGGCGACTACGTCCTCGCCGGCGGCGAGGCGGCCGTCCTGGTCGTCACGGAGGCCGTGGCCCGACTGCTGCCCGGCGTGCTGGGCAACGCCGAGTCCCACCGGGACGACTCCTTCGCGCCCGGCGCGATGGCGAGCCTCCTGGAAGGGCCCGTGTACACCAAGCCCCCCGAGTGGCGCGGCCGCGACATCCCCGACGTGCTGCTCAGCGGCCACCACGGCAAGATCGCCCGCTGGCGCCGCGACGAGGCGCTCAGGCGTACGACCGCCAACCGGCCCGACCTCATCGAGCGCTGCGACCCCCGGGCCTTCGACAAGAAGGACCGCGAGATGCTCTCCATCCTGGGCTGGATGCCCGACCCGGAAGGGGAGCGCTTCGGCCGATTTTGGCGCAGGACCGAGGCCGTGGAAGAATAGGCCGCTGTTGTGCGCCGTCCGGCGTGCGCCCCTGCCGCAGGGGGACACGACGCCCGCCCCGACGGGCACGACACTCTCACCGAACATCTAGTTCCCGTTGATGACCTGTGGCATCAGCGAAGAAAGCAGACGAAATGTCTCACCTGCTCGACTCCGTCGACGCCGCGTCGCTGCGCAGCGACGTCCCGGCCTTCCGCCCCGGCGACACCGTCAACGTCCACGTCCGCGTCATCGAGGGCAACCGCTCCCGTGTGCAGCAGTTCAAGGGCGTTGTGATCCGTCGCCAGGGTGCCGGCGTGCGCGAGACCTTCACGGTCCGCAAGGTCTCCTTCTCCGTCGGCGTCGAGCGCACCTTCCCGGTGCACACCCCGATCGTCGAGAAGATCGAGCTCGTCACCAAGGGCGACGTCCGCCGCGCCAAGCTGTACTACCTGCGCGAGCTGCGCGGCAAGGCGGCGAAGATCAAGGAGAAGCGCGAGAACTGAGCGCTTCAGGGGGCTCGCCCCCACGGGGTCCGCAGCGGGGCCGGATAGCATCTGGCCCCGATGGACACCGAAGCACAGCCGACGGAGCGCGACCGCTCCTCCCGCCCTTCCGACACCGGGGATGCCCCGGACCCGGAGGGCCAGGAGGGACGGTCGCGTTTCGCGTTGGTGGCGCGGATCACCGAGGGGCTGCCGGGCGGGCGGATCAGCCTGACCCTGCTGGTCCTGCTCGTGTTCCTGCTGCTGCTCAACACGTTCGTGGCACGACCGTTCGAGATCCCCAGCGGATCCATGGAGTCCGGATTGAGGATCGGGGACCGCGTTCTCGTAAATAAGTTGGCGTACCGTTTCGGTGCCGATCCGCGGCGCGGTGATGTTGTGGTGTTCGACGGAACCGGGTATTTCGGGGATGCCGACTACATCAAACGCGTTGTGGGTGTGGGGGGAGACCACGTGGTCTGCTGTGACAAGGAGGGGAGGATCCAGGTGAACGGCCGGTCGGTCGACGAGTCGACGTTCCTGTATCCCGGCGACAGCCCGTCCACGGTGCGCTTCGACGTCGTCGTGCCCGACGCCGGCCTGTTCGTCCTCGGCGACCACCGCAGCGCCTCCAGCGACTCCCGCGACCACCTCGGCTCGCCCGGCGGCGGCATGATCCCGGTCGACGACGTCATCGGCCGCGCCGACTGGATCGTCTGGCCGAGCGCGCACTGGACCCGACTGCACCGCCCCGACGCCTACGCGCGCGTGCCTGCTGCGGAGGGCGCGCATGGGTAACCGTGGCAAGCCCCGCGGCGTGCCCAGCAGCGCAGCCGACAATCTCCTGCCCACCGGCGTCCGGCGCGCCTCCAGCCCCGCCGGCGGCCGTACCCGCGCGGAGCGGCGCCAGCTCCAGCGCAAGGTCAAACGACGGCGCAGGCGCTCGGCGATCAAGGAGATACCCCTCCTCGTCGGTGTCGCGGTCCTCATAGCGCTGGTCCTGAAGACCTTCCTCGTCCAAGCGTTCGTGATCCCCTCCGGCTCCATGGAGGCGACGATCCAGATCGGCGACCGTGTCCTCGTCGACAAGCTCACCCCCTGGTTCGGCTCCAAGCCGCAGCGCGGTGACGTCGTCGTCTTCAAGGACCCCGGCGGCTGGCTCCAGGACGAGCAGACGACGGTGAAGAAGGAGGACCCCGTCGTCGTCAAGCAGGTCAAGGAGGCGCTGACCTTCATCGGTCTGCTGCCGTCCGACGACGAGAAGGACCTGATCAAGCGAGTCGTCGGCGTAGGCGGAGACCGCGTCAAGTGCTGCGACACGCAAGGACGGGTCACCGTCAACGGGGTTCCCCTGAACGAGGACTATCTGTATCCCGGCAATTCCCCCTCCGAGGCGAAGTTCGACATCACCGTGCCGCAGGGACGCCTGTGGGTGATGGGCGACCACCGGGCCAACTCCGCGGACTCCCGCGCACACCAGGACCAGGACTACGGCGGCACGGTCTCCGAGGAGGAGGTCGTCGGACGGGCGATGTGGATCGCCTGGCCGCTCGGTCACTGGACCACCCTGGAGGAGCCGAATACCTACGCTTCGGTCTCCGACTCGGCGGCAGGGTCGACCGCGTCTCCCCAGCTGTCGCATAGGGTTGCTTCCGACGATTCGAACGGAACGATCCAGCTCCCGACCCCTGCGGAACTCCCGCTCGTTATGGGAGTGGTGGGCCTGCGTCGTCTATGGGGCAGGCAGCGGCACAGAGTAAGGAGTTGGCGTGGGGGATGTGGCGGTTGGCGCACGGTCCGGGCACGACGGCGAGGAGCACCGCGGACGCCCCGTGGACGCTGCCGACCCGGCCGCGGACGGCGCCGTGACCTCCGGGAATGAACCCGGATCGGACAGTGACGGCGGACGGTCGGGCGGACAGCCCCCGACCGACGGCCAGGGGTCGGGCGGGGCCGCCCCCGCCAAGAAGCAGCGCTCGTTCTGGAAGGAACTGCCGATCCTCATCGGCATCGCGCTCGTCCTCGCGCTGCTGATCAAGACATTCCTGGTGCAGGCGTTCTCGATCCCCTCGGACTCGATGCAGAACACCCTCCAGCAGGGTGACCGCGTCCTGGTGGACAAGCTCACCCCGTGGTTCGGCTCGGAACCCGAACGCGGCGAGGTCGTGGTCTTCCACGACCCCGACAACTGGCTGGCGGGTGAGCCCACCCCGGATCCCAACGCCCTGCAGACCTTCCTCAGCTGGATCGGCCTGATGCCGTCCGCCGAGGAGAAGGACCTGATCAAGCGAGTCGTCGGTGTCGGCGGCGACACGATCCAGTGCGAGGGCACCGGCCCGCTCACGGTCAACGGCAAGGCGCTGAACGAGCCGTACGTGTACCCCGGCAACACCCCGTGCAGCCAGGACGACCAGGGCGGCCAGTTCAAGGTGAAGGTCCCCAAGGGCTTCATCTGGGTCATGGGTGACCACCGGCAGAACTCCCGGGACTCGCGCTACAACCAGTCCGACGTGAACCACGGCATGGTCCCCGTCGACAAGGTCGTCGGCCGTGCCGTCGTCATCGCCTGGCCGATCAACCGCTGGGACACCCTGCCGGTGCCGGACACCTTCTCGCAGAACCTGGGCGCCGGCTCCGCCGCGCTGACGGTGGCGCCGCAGGGCGTCGCCCTGGTGGGCGCGGTGCCGTTCGTGCTGTGGCGCAGGCGTCGGGCCGAGGCGGCGGAGACGCGCTGACCGTGTGATTGCCGGTGGCGGGCCCTTTGGGGCCGCTGCCGTGAGCCCTTGCGGCCCCGGGGCGCCTGATGGCGCTTTCCGGGGCCGTCTTCTTGAGACGCCCGTACGGCTCACCGCCGCACCGCCCGGGACCGGGCTCCGGCCGGCTCCGAAGACTGGCGAAAGCTTTGCCGAGCCGGTGCCTCCGGGGCTCAGGAGGGCTGCCCCCTTTCGGTACCGCCGGGTAGGGTGCCGACTCATGGGTGGCGAGAGCACTACACGTACGGCGCCGCGTGACGGTGGCGCGAGCAGGGGCCAGGCGGGCAGCCGGACCGGACAGCGCTTGTCCGGGCTGGCCGTGGCGCTGGGCCTGGTGCTGTTCCTGGGCGGGTTCGCCTGGGGAGCGGTGGTCTACCGGCCGTACACCGTGCCCACCAGTTCGATGGCGCCGACGATCGGCGCCGGTGCGCGGGTCCTGGCCGAGCGCATCGACGGCGACCAGATCCGCCGGGGCGACGTCGTCGTCTTCACCGACAAGACCTGGGTGACCAACGCACCCGTCGTCAAGCGCGTGGTCGCGACCGGCGGCGACACGGTGTCCAGCACGGGCGGCAAGCTGACCGTCAACGGCAAGAAGATCGACGAGCCGTACCTGGCCGACGACGGCCTCGGCGAGCTGCAGAACTTCCCGAGCGTGACCGTGCCCGAGGGCAGGCTCTTCCTCCTCGGCGACGAGCGCAGCGGCTCGCTGGACTCCACGGCCCACCTCACGGACGCCGCCAGCGGCACCGTGGCCCGCAGCGCCGTCTCGGCCCGGGTGGATGCCGTCGTATGGCCCATGAGCGGCATGCTGGAGCGCCCCACGGGCTTCGAGCAGCTCGGCGCGCTGTCGCCCCAGGGGCCGCTGCGCACGGTCGTCGCGCTGATCCTCGTGGGCGGTGTGCTGGTCCTGGCAGGCGGGGCCTACGGCCCGATCGAGAAGCGCTTCGCGGGCCGCTCCCGCGTGCGGCCGGAGCCCGCCAGTGCCCGCTGAGGCGGTGCAAGGGCACGACGACGGGTTGCGCAAGGTAGCCCGGGTCGTGCTGCTGGACCCCGACGACCGCATCCTCCTGCTGTACGGCCATGAGCCGGAGGATCCGGCCGACGACTGGTGGTTCACGCCCGGCGGGGGACTCGAGGGCGAGGAGACGCGAGAAGAGGCCGCACTGCGGGAACTCGCAGAGGAAACGGGCATCACGGAGGTCGAACTCGGCCCCGTGCTGTGGCGGCGGACGTGCTCGTTCCCGTTCGCGGGACGCCGCTGGGACCAGGACGAGTGGTACTACCTGGCACGTACGACACAGACGGCGACCCGGGCCGTGGCACTCACCGAGCTGGAGCGGCGCAGCGTCGCCGGTGCGCGCTGGTGGACGTGTCAGGAACTTGCCCGAGCGCATGAGACGGTGTATCCGACCAGACTCGCCGAGCTGCTGCGCACTCTGCTCGACGAAGGTCCCCCCGCCGGGCCCGTGACCCTCGACACCGAAATTGTCTAGGTGCTGACGGGACTGGCGCACAATGGTGGGATCGCACGGCTGAAGGGGAACATGCCATGAGCGCCGAGGACCTCGAGAAGTACGAGACCGAGATGGAGCTCAAGCTCTATCGGGAGTACCGCGATGTCGTCGGTCTGTTCAAGTATGTGATCGAGACCGAGCGGCGCTTCTACCTGACCAACGACTACGAGATGCAGGTGCACTCGGTTCAGGGTGAGGTGTTCTTCGAGGTGTCCATGGCGGACGCCTGGGTGTGGGACATGTACCGGCCGGCGCGGTTCGTGAAGCAGGTTCGAGTGCTCACGTTCAAGGACGTGAACATTGAGGAGCTGAACAAGAGTGATCTGGAGCTTCCGGGCGGGTGACGTTCACTCGCGGGGGTGAGGAAGTTATCCACAGTCACGGACTTGTCCACCAAGATCCAATAGCTCGCTGAGCTGCTCGCATTGTTGGCGCCGGAGGTGGTGCCGACATGAACGCACGCAGTGCACTCGGCAGGTACGGCGAGGGCTTGGCCGCGAGGCGGCTGGCCGAGGCCGGGATGACGGTTCTGGAGCGCAATTGGCGCTGCGGCAGGACCGGTGAGATCGACATCGTGGCTCGGGACGGGGACGTCCTGGTCGTGTGTGAGGTGAAGACACGCAGGAAGGGTGCCTTCGAGCATCCGATGGCCGCGGTGACCCCGGAGAAGGCCCAGCGTCTGCGGGGCCTCGCGGAGAGCTGGTGCCACACCCACGGAGGCGCACCACCGGGAGGCGTCCGCATCGACCTGGTCGGCGTCCTCCTGCCGGAGCGGGGTGCCCCCGTCGTGGAGCACGCGCGGGGGGTGGCCTGAATGGGGTTCGCTCGTACGTGCTCGGTTGCGCTGGTCGGTGTCGAGGGTGTCGTGGTCGAGGTCCAGGCGGATCTGGAGCCCGGGATTGCGGCGTTCGCGCTGGTGGGCCTGCCGGACAAGAGCCTGACGGAGAGCAAGGACCGCGTGCGCGCGGCGGTCGTGAACTCGGGTGTCGCGTGGCCGCAGAAAAAGCTGACCGTGGGCCTGAGCCCGGCGTCCGTGCCGAAGAGCGGCAGCGGCTTCGACCTCGCCGTCGCCGCGGCGGTCCTCGGGGCGGCCGAGCGGATCGACCCGAGGGTGCTCGCCGACATCGTGATGATCGGCGAGCTGGGCCTCGACGGACGTGTGCGACCGGTGCGGGGCGTCCTGCCGGCGGTGCTCGCGGCGGCCGATGCGGGGTACGAGCAGGTGGTCGTCCCCGAGTCCGCGGTGCCGGAGGCGTCACTTGTACCGGGCGTCTCGGTTCTGGGCGTGCGGAGTCTGCGCCAGCTCATCGCGGTCCTCACCGATGAGCCCGTTCCGGACGAGGAACCCGTCTCGGGCGAGATCCGCCCGGACCCGTTCCTGGCGGGCCTGGCGCTCCCGGGCACCGGGCTCGGCTCGGTCACGGGAGGTCACACACCGGATCTCGCGGACGTGGCCGGCCAGCACGTGGCCCGAGCGGCCCTGGAAGTAGCCGCGGCGGGACGGCATCACGTCTTCTTCAAGGGCCCGCCCGGAGCCGGCAAGACGATGCTGGCCGAGCGCCTTCCGGGCCTGCTGCCGGAACTGAGCCGACAGGAGTCGCTGGAGGTGACAGCGGTCCATTCGGTAGCGGGCATCCTTCCGCCCGGCCACCCACTGGTCGACATGCCGCCGTACTGCGCTCCGCACCACTCGGCGACCATGGCCTCCCTCGTCGGCGGAGGCAACGGCCTTCCCCGGCCGGGTGCGGTGTCCCTGTCTCACAACGGGGTGTTGTTCCTCGACGAGGCGGCAGAGTTCCACAGCAGCGTCCTGGACGCGTTGCGTCAGCCGTTGGAATCCGGCCATGTCGTGATCGCCCGGGCGGCCGGGATGCTGCGGATGCCCGCGAGGTTCCTCATGGTCCTGGCGGCCAATCCATGTCCCTGCGGCCGCCACGGCCGGGGTGAGGACATCTGCGAGTGCAGGCCCTCCTCCATCAAGCGATACCGGGCCCGGCTGTCCGGCCCGTTGATGGATCGCGTGGACCTCCGGGTGACGGTCGAACCGGTCGCCCGAGCCGAACTGCTCCAGCTACACACAAGTGCGGAGACGACGGCGACGGTCGCCGAACGGGTCAAAGCCGCTCGGGAACGGGCGGCCGCGCGTTACGAGGGAACGCCTTGGCGCACCAACAGTGAGGTGCCCGGACATGAGCTGCGCACCCGCTGGCACGTTCAGCCGGGAGCCCTGCGAAAAGCCGAGGAGGACCTCGACCGGGGCCTTCTCACGGCGCGCGGCCTGGACCGGGTCCTCCGCGTGGCCTGGACCCTGGCCGACCTGGCAGGTCGCAACCGGCCCTCGGTGAACGACGTGAACTGGGCTCTTGAACTGCGCACGGGCGTCCGCCGCGGAGCGGTGCTCGAAGGGATCGGAACATGACCGGCTGCGGGGAGCGTCGCGGTGACGGCGGCGGAGCGGCGGGCCTCGGGCCGGGGCAGCAGGACGATCGCGCTGCCCCGGGCGGGGACAGAGAATCGGAAGGCGATGGGACAGCGGACGGTGAACTCCTCGACCGGGTCTTCCTCAGCCGTGTCGTCGAGCCCGGGGACGAGGTCGTCGGGCGGTGGGTGCGGGAGTTCGGGTCGGGGGAAGTGGTGGGGCGGCTGCGGGCGGGGGCGGAGCCCTTGCCCGGGGTGAGTTCCAAGCGGTGGGAGGGGCTGCGGGCTCGGGGGGCGCGGGCCGAGCCCCGGGTGGACCTTGCCGTCGCGCGGGAGGCGGGGGTGCGGTTCGTGTGTCCGGGCGACATGGAGTGGCCCGGACAGCTCGACGATCTGGGGGACGCCCGGCCCGTCGGGTTATGGGTGCGAGGGCCGGCCAGTCTGCGGATGTGGGCCCTGAAGTCCGTCGCCGTGGTCGGAGCGCGCGCCTGCACCGAGTACGGCGCCCACATGGCGGCCACCATCGCCGGCGGTCTCGCCGAGCGGGGCTGGGTGGTCGTGTCCGGCGGCGCCTACGGGGTCGACGGAGCCGCCCACAGGGGTGCGCTAGGGGCCGGCGGCGCCACCGTCGCCGTGCTCGCCTGCGGAGTCGACCGGCCCTACCCCCGCGGGCACACCCAACTGATCAACAGGATCGCGGAACAGGGCCTGGTGATCGGAGAACTGCCACCTGGCGATCATCCGACGCCCAGCAGATTCATCGTGCGGAACAGAGTGATCGCTGCGTTGACGCGAGGCACGGTCGTCGTGGAGGCCGCCCATCGCAGCGGCTCCCTGGTCACCGCCCGGGCGGCACAGCGGCTCGGCCGTCACACGATGGGAGTTCCCGGCCCGGCCACCAGCGGCCTGTCCGCGGGCATCCACGAGCTGCTGCGCGGAGACGCCGTGCTCGTCACCGACGCCGCCGAGGTCGTCGAACTCGTCGGCGACATGGGGGAGCTGGCCCCGGAGCGACGCGGGCCCGTCCTGCCACGGGATCTGCTGGAGCCTGCGGCCCGCAGAGTCCTGGCCGCGCTGCCCGGCCGCCGGGCCGCGAGAGCGGACGAGATCGCGCGCGGTGCGCAGACCAGCGAGGACGACGCCGTCGCGAGGCTGTACGAGCTCCGTTCACTTGGCTACGTCGAACGACACGGCGACGGCTGGAAGTTGACACGCCAGGCGATGATCTCCGTTCGCACCGGTCGAAGGTGATGCTGACCGAGCGTGTTCGGCCGTACGGGGGAACACGGACGCCCTTGTGAATTCCCCCAGTTGGGGTGTTCGGGTGATCACGTAGAGCGACCGGCATGACCCGGCGGGGCGTCCAGCGGAACGTATCTGCGTACGGCTTGTGCTCCGTCCTTCGCGCACCGCGACACTTCAGTCACGCTACGCTCACGAGGATTCCGGCTCAGACCGGCACCTCGACACCGGAAGGTCCCCAGAACGGCACCAGAGCGACATCGGACCGACAGATCCCCCAAAGCACCCCCCACTTCACGGCAGAACGGCACAAGGCAACGAATGCCCCAGCACACCTCCGGGTCCGACCGGGCGGCGGTCCCCCCAGCCGCCCGTGACGGTGGCAGCGTGCGGCCGCCCGCTCCCTCGACGCTCGACGAGCTGTGGCGGTCGTACAAGGCGACGGGGGACGAGCGATTGCGCGAGCAGCTGATCCTGCACTACTCGCCGCTCGTCAAGTACGTGGCGGGCCGGGTGAGCGTCGGTCTGCCGCCCAATGTGGAGCAGGCGGACTTCGTGTCGTCGGGGGTGTTCGGGCTGATCGACGCGATCGAGAAGTTCGACATCGACCGGGAGATCAAATTCGAGACGTACGCGATCACGCGGATCCGGGGCGCGATGATCGACGAGCTCAGGGCGCTGGACTGGATTCCGCGGTCGGTGCGGCAGAAGGCGCGGAACGTCGAGCGGGCGTACGCCACCCTGGAGGCGCGGCTGCGGCGGACGCCGACGGAGGCCGAGGTGGCCGTGGAGATGGGGATCGCGGTGGACGAACTCCACTCGGTCTTCAGCCAGTTGTCGCTGGCGAACGTGGTGGCGCTGGAGGAGTTGCTGCACGTCGGGGGCGAGGGCGGCGACGGGCTCAGCGTCATGGACACGCTGGAGGACACCGCCGCCGACAATCCGGTGGAGGTGGCCGAGGACCGGGAGCTGCGGCGCTTCCTGGCCCGGGCGATCAACACGCTCCCGGAGCGCGAGAAGACCGTCGTGACGCTGTACTACTACGAGGGCCTCACGCTCGCCGAGATCGGCAACGTGCTCGGGGTGACCGAGAGCCGGGTGAGCCAGATCCACACCAAGTCGGTCCTCCAGTTGCGGGCGAAACTGGCCGCCTTCGGTCGTTGACCTGGCCGGACGCGTGCGGGGTTCGCAGAGAGACTCCCGTCCGCGAGGGCACGTCCGTAAAGTGGTTGACGTGCCAAGGATTCGAGCGGCCTCCGTGGCCGAGCACCGGTCGATGCAGCGAGCCGCCCTGCTGGACGCGGCGCGATCCCTGTTGTCCGAGGGCGGGACGGAAGCGCTGACCTTCCCGGCCCTTGCCGAGCGGACAGGACTCGCGCGGTCGTCCGTCTACGAGTACTTCCGTTCGCGGGCCGCCGTGGTCGAGGAACTGTGCGAGGTCGACTTCCCGGTGTGGGCCGCGGAGGTCTCGGCGGCGATGGAGCACGCGGACTCGGCCGAGGGCAAGGTCGAGGCGTATGTGCGCAAGCAGCTCGGGCTGGTGGGGGACCGGCGGCATCGCGCGGTGGTCGCGATCTCCGCGAGTGAGCTGGACGCCGGGGCTCGGGAGAAGATCCGGGCGGCGCACGGCGGGCTCGTCGCGATGATCGTCGAGGCGCTGGCGGAGATGGGGCACGCGGAGCCCCGGCTGGCGGCGATGCTGCTGCAGGGCGTCGTGGACGCGGCCGTACGCAGGATCGAGCTGGGCGCTGCGGAGGAACCGACGGCGATCACGGAGGCAGCGGTGGCCATGGCGCTGCGGGGCGTCCGGGGCTGAGGTCGGTGGGGGCGCCACCCGCCCCCACTTGTGGCGTGGCTGGGGCGCCGTCCGTCCCCACTTGTGGCGTGGCTGGGGCGTCGGCCGATCCCCCGTGGCTGCGAGCGCTGCCCGCCCCCCAGCCGTGGCCGAAAGCTCAGCAGCCCGTCGACTGCGACGGCAGCGGCACCCCGAGGACCGGCAGCAGTCTCGACGGCCCGCTGCGCAGCAGCCACGGCGGGAGGAGCGAGAGCGGGTCCAGGTAGGTGTCGGCTCTCCTCAGGCCCCAATGCACGCAGGTCTCCGTGCAGTGCGACCCGGTCGCCTCCACGGTCCCGACGACCTCGCCGGCCTCCACCTCGTCGCCCTTCTGCACCTTCGCCAGGACCGGTTCGTACGTCGTCCGCAGCGGTGGATCTCCCGTCCCCGGCAGTTCCACCGACACGACCCCCTTCCCGGCCACGCGGCCCGCGAAGGAGACCCGGCCCGCTGCAACCGCCCGTACCGGTGTCCCGGCCGGGGCCGCCAGGTCGACGCCGCGGTGGCCTCGGCCGTACGTGGTCGCCGGTGGCTCCCAGCCGCGGAGGATCTTGGGCCGTACACCCACGGGCCATGCCCGGCCGACCGTCGGCACCGTGGGGGCAGGGGCCGGCTTCGGCGCCGGGTCTGGGGCAGGGGCGGTAGGCACGCTCGTGGCGGTCGGCGTCAACCGCGGGACCGGCGCCAGCAGCACGGCCGCCGTCAGGAGCAGCAGCAACACCAGCCGCACCGCCAGCCGTCCGTACGCCCTCGCCGCCGTAGCCGCCCTCGGTGCTCCCGCCATCGGGGTCGCCCAGGCCGCCGTTGCGGCCCCAGCGGTCCCCGCTGTCCTCTCACATCGCTCAGCTCGCATGCGAGAACCGTCCCGCACCTCCACGGATCATGGCCGGTATCTGTGGATAACTCCTGGGTTGTGGACAGCGGCGTCACCCGGTACCCCGTGGGTCCCGTACACTTCTTCTGGCGATCCGGGTCACCGGGTCGACTTCGCACGCCCCGACACGGCAATCGGAAACGGTCCGTGTCAGCGCCCCTCGGTCCCTAGTGGCACGGCGCATGTGGGCGTCAGGCGCGGGAGCCGTCCGGTCCCCGCGGCACAACCGAGAAATTCAAGGAGATACGGCCATGGCCGTCGTCACGATGCGGGAGCTGCTGGAGAGCGGCGTCCACTTCGGTCACCAGACCCGTCGTTGGAACCCGAAGATGAAGCGCTTCATCTTCACGGAGCGCAACGGCATCTACATCATCGACCTGCTCCAGTCGCTGTCGTACATCGACCGCGCCTACGAGTTCGTCAAGGAGACCGTCGCCCACGGCGGCACGGTCATGTTCGTCGGCACGAAGAAGCAGGCGCAGGAGGCCATCGCCGAGCAGGCCACCCGCGTCGGCATGCCCTACGTCAACCAGCGCTGGCTGGGCGGCATGCTCACCAACTTCTCGACCGTCTACAAGCGTCTGCAGCGCCTCAAGGAGCTCGAGCAGATCGACTTCGAGGACGTCGCCGCTTCCGGTCTGACCAAGAAGGAGCTTCTCGTGCTCTCGCGCGAGAAGGCCAAGCTGGAGAAGACCCTCGGTGGTATCCGCGAGATGCAGAAGGTGCCCAGCGCCGTCTGGATCGTGGACACCAAGAAGGAGCACATCGCGGTCGGTGAGGCCCGGAAGCTCAACATTCCGGTCGTCGCCATCCTCGACACCAACTGCGACCCCGACGAGGTCGACTACAAGATCCCGGGCAACGACGACGCGATCCGCTCCGTCACCCTGCTCACCCGTGTGATCGCCGACGCCGTCGCCGAGGGCCTCATCGCCCGTTCCGGCGTCGCCACCGGTGACAAGGGCGAGAAGGCCGCGGGCGAGCCGCTCGCCGAGTGGGAGCGCGACCTGCTCGAGGGCGAGAAGAAGGCTGAGGAGGCCCCGGCCGCCGAGGCTGCCCCCGCCGCCGAGGCCGCTGCCCCCGCCGAGGCCGCTGCCCCCGCCGAGGCCGAGAAGGCCGCCGAGGGCGAGAAGAGCGCCGAGGGCGAGCAGGCCTGACCACCCCGTCAGCGTTGACGGCGGGAGCGGTGACATGAGATCCGCTCCCGCCGTTCACCCGTAGGTCGACGGAAGGTCAGGGCTCCCGATTAAACGGGGGCCCTGGACCCCGTAGATCTCCGATCTTCCAGACTTCGAGAAAGACTCACAGACTCATGGCGAACTACACCGCCGCTGACGTCAAGAAGCTCCGCGAGCTCACCGGCGCCGGCATGATGGACTGCAAGAAGGCGCTGGACGAGGCCGAGGGCAACGTCGAGAAGGCCGTCGAGGCGCTCCGTATCAAGGGCCAGAAGGGCGTCGCCAAGCGCGAGGGCCGCTCCGCCGAGAACGGCGCCGTGGTCTCCCTCATCGCCGACGACAACTCCTCCGGCGTCATCGTCGAGCTGAAGTGCGAGACGGACTTCGTCGCCAAGGGCGAGAAGTTCCAGGCCGTCGCCAACGCGATCGCCGAGCACGTCGCGAAGACCTCCCCCGCCGACATCGAGGCCCTGCTCGCCTCCGAGATCGAGGCCGGCAAGACCGTCCAGGCGTTCGTGGACGAGGCCAACGCCAACCTCGGCGAGAAGATCGTCCTGGACCGCTTCGCGCAGTTCACCGACGGCTTCGTCCTCGCGTACATGCACCGCACGATGCCCGACCTGCCCCCGCAGATCGGTGTCCTCGTCGAGCTGGACAAGCCGAACGCCGACGTCGCCAAGGGCATCGCCCAGCACATCGCCGCCTTCGCGCCGAAGTACCTCTCCAAGGACGACGTGCCGGCCGAGGTCGTCGAGTCCGAGCGCCGCGTCGCCGAGGAGACCACCCGCGCCGAGGGCAAGCCCGAGGCCGCCCTGCCGAAGATCGTCGAGGGTCGCCTCAACGGCTTCTTCAAGGACGCCACGCTGCTCGGCCAGCCGTACGCGCTGGACAACAAGAAGTCGGTCCAGAAGGTTCTGGACGAGGCCGGTGTCACCCTGAAGCGCTTCTCGCGCATCAAGGTCGGCATCTGAGTCCGTACCGCGATCGACGCCCCGTCCCTATAGGGTCGAAGGCAGTCGTTGGCGGACGCCGCCACCGCGCACGCGCGCGTGACGGACGACAGCAGATCTGACGAGGAGGCCATTGCCGCGCATGGGATGCGAAACACACCCGAGCCGGCAGTGGCCTTCTTCGTATGTGCACCACGTAACAAAGGCGGGATCTCGATGACCACCAAGGCCCAGAAGAGCGACGACGGCAAAGTACGCGGCCGGTTTCTGCTGAAGCTGTCCGGAGAGGCCTTCTCCGGTGGCGGGGGCCTCGGCGTCGACCCGGACGTGGTGCACAAGATCGCCCGTGAGATCGCGGCCGTCGTGCGCGACGGCGCGGAGGTCGCGGTCGTCATCGGCGGCGGCAACTTCTTCCGCGGCGCGGAACTCCAGCAGCGCGGCATGGACCGGGCGCGCTCCGACTACATGGGCATGCTCGGCACCGTCATGAACTGCCTCGCCCTCCAGGACTTCCTGGAGAAGGAAGGCATCGACAGCCGGGTCCAGACGGCCATCACCATGGGGCAGGTCGCCGAGCCCTACATCCCGCTGCGTGCCGTACGGCATCTGGAGAAGGGCCGCGTGGTCATCTTCGGTGCCGGCATGGGCATGCCGTACTTCTCCACCGACACCACCGCCGCCCAGCGCGCCCTGGAGATCGACGCCGAGGCGCTGCTGATGGGCAAGAACGGTGTCGACGGGGTCTACGACTCCGACCCCAAGACCAACCCGGACGCCGTCAAGTTCGACTCCCTCGGCTACGGCGAGGTCATCACCCGCGACCTGAAGGTCGCCGACGCCACGGCGGTCACGCTGTGCCGCGACAACAAGCTCCCGATCCTCGTCTTCGAGCTTCTGGCGGAGGGCAATATCGCCCGCGCCGTCAAGGGTGAGAAGATCGGCACGCTTGTGGGTGAGCAGGGCGGTCGGGGCTGACGCTTCGACAACAAGCCCGTCCGGGGGACGGACGGGACGGACCCTGACCGGGGGATGGACAATGTCCTGCCGGTCGGGAACCGTGCAGGAAGAAGACGCGACGCAGCCGGCCGCCGCCCCACCGAGGAACCGCAGCCGGGCCTTACTCAAGACACGCAGGAGCAAGTGGTGATCGAAGAGACCCTCCTCGAGGCCGAGGAGAAGATGGAGAAGGCCGTCGTGGTCGCCAAGGAGGACTTCGCCGCGATCCGCACCGGCCGTGCGCACCCGGCGATGTTCAACAAGATCGTGGCCGACTACTACGGTGCGCCGACGCCGATCAACCAGCTGGCCTCGTTCTCCGTGCCGGAGCCGCGCATGGCCGTCGTGACCCCGTTCGACAAGAGCGCGCTGCGCAACATCGAGCAGGCGATCCGCGACTCCGACCTCGGCGTCAACCCGAGCAACGACGGCAACATCATCCGTGTGGTGTTCCCGGAGCTCACCGAGGAGCGCCGCCGCGACTACATCAAGGTCGCAAAGGGCAAGGGCGAGGACGCCAAGGTGTCCATCCGCTCGGTCCGCCGCAAGGCCAAGGACGCCATCGACAAGCTGATCAAGGACGGCGAGATCGGCGAGGACGAGGGCCGCCGTGCGGAGAAGGAGCTCGACGACACCACGCACAAGTACGTCGCTCAGGTGGACGAGCTCCTCAAGCACAAGGAATCCGAGCTGCTCGAGGTCTGATGAACGACTCTTCCTGGGGGGCGGCGCCCGGGGCCGGGCAGGCCGGGTACTGGGGGACCTCCGAGCGTGGACCTGTCCAGGGGGCTGCCCCGGCGGGTCCCGCGTACGATGCGCCTGAGGCGCCTCACACTCGCCCCATGCCCATCGTGCCCGACGTACCCGCGTATGGCGGAGACCAGGATGACGACCGGGGGGCCGCTCGGCTGAGTGGCCCCCTGTTCAGCAGCCGGCCACCGCAGTCGCGGTCTCATGACACGCCGCAGGCGCGGCCCTTCGAGGCGGCGTCGCAGAATCCGGAGCCCATGCCCGACGCCCCGCCGCCGGCGCCCCAGCAGAGGAAGAGCGCTGGGCGCGACCTGGGCGCGGCGATAGGAGTCGGTGTCGGCCTCGGCGTGGTGATCGTCGCGTCGCTGTTCGTCGTCAAGGCCGTCTTCGTCGGTGTCGTCGCGGTCGCCGTCGTCGTGGGTCTGTGGGAGCTGACCAAGCGGCTGGAGGAGCGCAAGGGCATCAACGCTCCGCTCGTGCCGCTCGCGCTGGGCGGCGCGGCCATGGTCGTCGCCGGATACGTCCGCGGGGCCGAGGGTGCCTGGGTCGCGATGGCGCTGACCGCGCTGGCGGTGCTGGTCTGGCGGATGACCGAGCCGCCGGAGGGCTATCTCAAGGACGTCACGGCGGGTGTCTTCGCGGCGTTCTACGTGCCGTTCCTTGCGACCTTCGTCGCGATGATGCTCACGGCCGACGACGGTCCCTGGCGCGTCCTGACGTTTCTGCTCCTGACGGTCGTCAGCGACACCGGCGCGTACGCGGTCGGCTGGCGCTTCGGCAAGACCAAGCTCGCCCCGCGCATCAGCCCCGGCAAGACCCGCGAGGGCCTGCTCGGAGCGGTGGGCTTCGCGATGGTGGCGGGCGCGCTGTGCATGGAGTTCCTCATCGACGACGGCAGGTGGTGGCAGGGCCTGCTCCTGGGCCTCGCCGTCGCGGCCAGTGCCACGCTGGGTGACCTCGGTGAGTCGATGATCAAGCGGGACCTCGGCATCAAGGACATGGGCACGCTGCTGCCGGGGCACGGCGGGATCATGGACCGACTGGACTCGCTGCTGCCGACGGCGCCCGTGGTGTGGCTGCTGCTGGTCCTGTTCGTGGGATCCGGCTGACGGTTCGACAGGTGTCCGAAGAGCCCCCTTCCGCGCGGAACGGGGGCTCTTCGGTTTTCCGCACCCGCTTCTCGCAGAGCGACTGATCCGTGCCGTGTGGGACGATTTCGGTGTACGCCCGTAAAGGCACTCAAAGGGGGTCGCCATGACCGCCATCCGAGAAATCATCGACGTCGACCGGACTCCAGCCGATGTCTACGCGTACATCACGGACCCCTCTCACCTGCCGGAATGGCAGCTGAGCGCCGTCTCGGCCGAATCGCTGGACGAGGGCCCGATCCACGCGGGCTCCCGGGTCCGGGTCACCCGGCGCGTCGGGAACCGCCAGATGCCGATGACCGTGCGGTTCGATCAGCTCGACCCTCCGTACAGCTGGGACCTGCACGGGATCGACGGCCCCGTCCGGGCCCGCACCCACGGCCGTATCGAGTCGCTCGACGACGGGCGCCGCTCCCGCGTCACGATCGACATCGACTTCGAGGGCTACGGCCTCGGCAAGGTCCTGATCCCCTTGGTCGTCCGGCCCCAGGTCCGCAAGGAGCTGCCACGCGACGAGAAACTCCTGAAGGACCGGCTGGAGGGCACGACGGACTAGGGAGCGATCTCACGGGTCGACGGTGGAGCGGGCCACACGAGTGGATCTGCGACACTGGTTGAGTTATGCCTGCACCCGGAGAACTTACTTTCGTCGCCCCCCGCGGAGCCAAGAAGCCGCCGCGGCATCTTGCTGACCTCACGCCCGGGGAGCGTAAGGACGCCGTCGCTGCGGTCGGGGAGAAGCCGTTTCGTGCGAAGCAGCTGTCGCAGCACTACTTCGCGCGGTACACGCACGACCCCGAGCAGTGGACCGACATCCCTGCCGCCTCGCGCGCCAAGCTGCGGGAGGAGCTGTTCCCCGAGCTGATGACCGTCGTACGGCATCTGTCGACCGACCAGGGCGAGACCCGTAAGACGCTGTGGCGGCTGTTCGACGGGACGCTCGTCGAGTCCGTGCTGATGCGGTACCCGGACCGGGTGACCATGTGCATCAGCTCGCAGGCCGGGTGCGGGATGAACTGCCCGTTCTGCGCGACCGGGCAGGCCGGGCTGGACCGGAATCTGTCCACCGCCGAGATCGTCCACCAGATCGTGGACGGAATGCGGGCGCTGCGGGACGGGGATGTTCCCGGAGGGCCCGCGCGGCTTTCCAACATCGTCTTCATGGGGATGGGCGAGCCGCTCGCCAACTACAACCGGGTCGTGGGGGCCATCCGCCGGCTCACCGACCCCGAGCCCGACGGGCTGGGGCTGTCCCAGCGCGGGATCACCGTGTCGACCGTCGGTCTCGTCCCTGCCATTCACCGGTTCGCCGACGAGGGCTTCAAGTGCCGGCTCGCGATCTCGCTGCACGCCCCCGACGACGAGCTGCGCGACACCCTCGTGCCCGTGAACACGCGGTGGAAGGTGCGCGAGGTGCTGGACGCCGGGTTCGAGTACGTCGAGAAGAGCGGCCGCCGGCTGTCCATCGAGTACGCCCTCATCCGGGACATCAACGACCAGGCCTGGCGTGGTGACCGGCTCGGGCGGCTGCTCAGGGGCAAGCCCGTGCATGTGAACCTGATTCCGCTGAACCCGACGCCCGGGTCGAAGTGGACCGCCTCCCGGCCCGAGGACGAGAAGGCGTTCGTCGAGGCCATCGCCGCGCACGGTGTACCGGTGACGGTCCGGGACACCCGTGGTCAGGAGATCGACGGGGCCTGCGGTCAGCTCGCGGCCACCGAGCGGTAATCTGAGCGCGTACACCCGTACGTACATCTTCATATTCCGACAGGGGAGCGCCACAGCGCTGAGAGTGCGGCAATCGGGCCGCAGACCCTCTGAACCTTGCCCAGGTCATTCTGGGTAGGAAGTTCGGTCATCACTCAAGCTGTTGCGCCCTGCCCGGGAGCCGAAGAGGCCCCTGGGCAGGGCCGCGTCTCTTCCTGGTCAACCCCAGGAGGAATCCAGTGAGCATCACCAAGAAGGCCACGGTCTTCGCCGTCGGGCTCGGTCTCGTCACGCTGTCCGCGTGCGGTTCGTCGGACTCGGGGAGCGACAACTCCGAGTCCGGGAGCAAGACCGTGACCCTCGTCAGCCACAACTCGTGGGCCGTCTCCAAGGGCGTCCTCGCCGCGTTCGAGAAGCAGTCCGGGTACAAGGTCAAGGTCCTGGAGGACGGCGACGCCGGGCAGGCCGTGAACAAGGCCATCCTGACCAAGGACAACCCGCAGGGCGACGTCTTCTTCGGCGTCGACAACACCCTGCTGTCCCGGGCCCTCGACAACGACCTGTTCCAGTCGTACGAGGCCAAGGGCTCCGACCTGATCCTGCCCGAGTTCCGGGTCGACCAGGACAAGCACCGGGTCACCCCCGTCGACACCGGTGACATCTGCGTCAACTACGACAAGGCGTACTTCAGCGAGCACGAGCTGGCCCCGCCGACGTCGTACGACGACCTGATCAAGCCCGCGTACAAGAACCTCCTCGTCACCGAGAACGCCTCCACCTCCTCGCCCGGCCTCGGCTTCCTGCTCGGCACCGCCGCGAAGTACGGCGACGACGGCTGGCAGGACTACTGGAAGAAGCTGAAGGCCAACGGCGTCAAGGTCGTCGACGGCTGGGAGCAGGCCTACAACGAGGAGTTCTCCGGCTCCGCCGGCGGCAAGAAGGCCAAGGCCGACCGGCCGCTCGTCGTGTCGTACGCCTCCTCGCCGCCGGCCGAGGTGATCTACGCCGACCCGAAGCCGACCAGCGCTCCGACGGGTGTCGCGGACGGCACCTGCTTCCGCCAGGTCGAGTACGCGGGCCTGCTGAGCAACGCCAAGAACACCGAGGGCGGCAAGGCGCTCCTCGACTTCCTGCTGACCAAGGAATTCCAGGACGACATGCCGCTGAACATGTTCGTGTACCCGGTGCGGGAGGCCGCCCAGGTACCGGAGGAGTTCACCGAGTACGGGCCCCGGGCCAAGAACCCCGAGACCCTGGACCCGGCGAAGATCGCCGACAACCGTGACGACTGGGTCAAGTCGTGGACCTCGCTCGTACTGAAGTAGCGGCCCCGGCTTCGGCACCTCGCAAGAGGGGCGCGGCGGTGCGGCTCGGTCTCATCGCCGTGCCCGTCGCGTTCTTCGCGGTCTTCTTCGCCTACCCCGTCGCCGCGATCGTCTCGCGCGGTCTGAAGGTCGACGGGGCATGGCAGTTCGGGCGGCTGTGGGACGTGCTCGGGGAGTCCGACATCCGGCACGTCCTGTGGTTCACCACCTGGCAGGCGTTCGCCTCCACCGCGCTGACCCTGCTCGTCGCGCTGCCGGGCGCGTACGTCTTCGCCCGCTTCGACTTCCCCGGCAAACAGGTACTGCGGGCCGTGGTGACCGTCCCCTTCGTGCTGCCGACGGTCGTCGTCGGTACGGCCTTCCTCGCGCTCGTCGGCCGCGGCGGACTCCTCGACGAGCTGTGGGGCGTACGGCTCGACACCACCGTGTGGGCGATCCTGCTCGCGCACGTCTTCTTCAACTACGCCGTCGTCGTAAGGACGGTGGGCGGTCTGTGGGCGCAGCTCGATCCACGGCAGGAGGAGGCCGCGCGGATGCTCGGGGCGTCGCCCCTGAAAGCCTGGCGTCAGGTCACCCTCCCGGCGCTCGCGCCCGCCGTGGCCGCCGCCGCGCTCATGGTCTTCCTGTTCACCTTCACCTCCTTCGGTGTGGTGCAGATCCTCGGCGGACCGACCTTCTCCACCCTCGAAGTGGAGATCTACCGGCAGACCTCCGAGATCTTCGACCTGTCCACGGCCGCCGTCCTGACGATCGTCCAGTTCCTGGCGGTCGCCGCGATCCTCGCCGTGCACGCCTGGACGGTACGGCGGCGGGAGAGCGCCCTGCGCCTGGTGGACGCGTCGGTGACCGCCCGGCGGCCGCGCGGGGCCGGCCAGTGGGCGTTGCTGGCCGGTGTCCTGGCCGTCATCGTCGTACTCCTGCTGCTGCCGCTGGCCGTGCTGGTGCAGAGGTCGTTCGACGCCCCCGACTTCGGCTACTACCGTGCGCTGACCAGCGCCGACGGCGGTGTCTTCCTCGTCGCCCCGATCGAGGCGATCGGCAATTCGCTCCAGTACGCCGTCGTCGCCACCCTCATCGCCGTGGTCATCGGTGGTCTGGCCGCCGCGGCGCTGACACGGCGGGACGCGGGGAGGTTCGTGCGGGGCTTCGACGCGCTGCTGATGCTGCCGCTCGGGGTGTCGGCGGTGACGGTCGGGTTCGGGTTCCTGATCGCGCTGGACGAGCCGCCGCTCGATCTGCGGGCCTCCTGGATCCTGGTGCCGCTGGCCCAGGCGCTGGTCGGGGTGCCCTTCGTCGTACGGACCATGCTGCCCGTGCTGCGGGCCGTGGACCAGCGGCTGCGCGAGGCGGCGTCCGTGCTGGGGGCCTCGCCGTGGCGGGTCTGGCGTGAGGTCGACCTGCCGATGGTGCGGCGGGCGCTGCTGATCGCGGCCGGGTTCGCCTTCGCGGTGTCGCTGGGCGAGTTCGGCGCGACCGTGTTCATCGCCCGGCCCGACAACCCGACCCTGCCGGTCGCCGTCGCACGTCTCCTGGGGCGGGCCGGCGAGCTCAACTACGGCCAGGCGATGGCCCTTTCGACGGTACTGATGGTGGTGTGCGCGGTGGCGCTGCTGGTCCTGGAGCGGCTCCGTACGGATCGGACGGGGGAGTTCTGAATGAGGCCGGGTCTGCTGAGTCTCGAAGGTGCGACCGTACGGTTCGGTGGGCGCCCTGTCCTCGACGCCGTCGACCTCGATGTCGCCGAGCACGAGATCGTGTGCGTGCTCGGGCCGAGCGGCAGCGGCAAGTCGACGCTGCTGCGGGCCGTGGCGGGGCTGCAACCCCTCGACGCCGGGCGGGTGTCGCTCGACGGCCGGGACCAGTCGGGGGTGCCCGCGCACAAGCGGGGCGTCGGGCTGATGTTCCAGGACCATCAGCTGTTCCCGCAGCGGGACGTCGGTGGCAACGTCGCCTTCGGGACCCGGATGCACGGCGCCTCCAGAGCCGAACAGGCCGAGCGGGTAAGGGAGTTGCTGGACCTGGTCGGACTGCCGGGCGCCGCCGGGCGAGCCGTCGCCTCGCTGTCCGGCGGGGAACAGCAGCGGGTCGCGCTGGCCCGTGCCCTCGCGCCCCGGCCACGGCTGCTGATGCTGGACGAGCCGCTGGGGCAGCTCGACCGCTCGCTGCGGGAACGGCTCGTCGTCGAACTCCGTGAGCTGTTCGGGCAGTTGGGCACCACCGTGCTGGCCGTGACGCACGACCAGGGCGAGGCGTTCGCGCTCGCCGACCGGGTCGTGGTGATGCGGGACGGGCAGATCGCGCAGAGCGGGACGCCGCTTCAGGTGTGGCAGCGGCCGGTGGACGAGTTCGTGGCGCGCTTCCTCGGCTTCGACAACGTGGTCGACGGCACCGTCGCGGGTCAGGCCGCGGACACGCCCTGGGGGAAGCTGCCGGTCGGCGAGGACGCCGCTCAGGGCCCGCGGACGCTGCTGGTCAGGCCGGCCGGGGTGCGGCTCGTGGGCCCCGACACGGGACTGCGCTGCACGGTCGCCGCCCGCACGTTCAAGGGCACGCACGTCGCCGTGCACCTCCAGCCGGAGGACGCGCCGCGCCTGGAGGCGGCCTGCGCGCTGCGGGACGCCCCGGAGGTCGGGGACGCCGTCGGGGTCGAGTTCGACGCGGCCGAAATTGTCGTGCTGGGCTGATCACACCGCGCATAGGGTGCGGGACATGACACTCCTGGCCCATGACCGCTACTGCGACGAGATCGCCCACCAGGTCGGCCTGCTGCGAGCCGTGCTGACCTCCGGCGCCGATCTGTCGGCGACCGTGCCGACCTGCCCGGACTGGTCGCTGGAACAGCTCGTGCGGCACACCGGCGGCGCCCTGCGCTGGGTGGAGCTGATGGTGCGGACGCGGGCGCAGGACGAGATCCCGGAGGAGAAGGTCCCGCTCCACGGCGGCCCCGACGGCGATGGCGACCCCGCCGCCCTGGACGCCTGGCTGGCGGAGACCGGCGACATGCTGGTCGACGCGCTGAGGGAGGCCGGGCCCGACACGGAGATGTGGGGCTGGGCCGGGGTCCACAGCTCCGGGTTCTGGGCCCGCCGTATGGCCCACGAGCTGACCATCCACCGCGCCGACGCCACGCTCGCCGCCGGACTGCCCTACGAGGTCGCGCCCGACGTCGCCGCCGACGCGATCGACGAGTGGCTCCAGATCATCGAGTGGGCCCAGCGGAACATGCCGGACGATCCGACGACGGACCTGCGCCGGCCGGGCAGCATTCACCTGCATGCCACGGACGGCAGCCCAGCGCTGGACGCCGAGTGGCTGATCGATCTTTCCGGGGACGTGATCGCCTGGCGGCGCGGCCATGAGAAGGCGACCGTCGCGCTCAGGGGGCCGCTCACCGCCGTACTGCTCGGGTTCTACCGTCGGCTGCCGCTGGACAGCGACGAGCTGGAGGTGCTCGGCGAGCGGGAACTGCTGGAGTTCTGGCTGGAGCGGGCCAGCTTCTAGCGGCCGTGCGAGGGCGACGGCTCCGGAAAACCGCGTGGCGCTCCCCTTGAAGATCTACTTCGAGCGCCGAGCTGTGCTACGGTTTACGCGTTGCAGTTGTGGTACCCATGAACCTATGTGCGCCTGACGGGAATGCTATCCATCGGGCGCATTAGTTGTTTTCCCGGCATCTCCGGATGGGGCCTCTGCCTACAGAAGGAGAAAGTCATGGCACAGGGAACCGTGAAGTGGTTCAACTCTGAAAAGGGTTTCGGCTTCATCGAGCAGGACGGCGGCGGCCCCGACGTCTTCGCCCACTACTCGAACATCGCGACCCAGGGCTTCCGTGAGCTCCAGGAAGGCCAGCGGGTCACCTTCGACGTCACGCAGGGCCAGAAGGGCCCGCAGGCGGAGAACATCGTTCCCGCCTGATAGCCGGACGCGTATCCGCTCAGCCGGGGTCCGCACCGCATGGTGCGGACCCCGGTTTGTGCTGTTTCAGGAAGGCAGAAAGCAGCATGCCCCGCAGGCCCCAGAAGCCGAATCGGCGCGCCTCGTCGTCGCCCGCACCGTCCGCGTCGCCGCCGAGGGAATTCCGGCTGCCGGAGAGCACGACCCCCGCACTTCCCGCCGTGGAGGACTTCGCCGCTCTGGACATGCCGGCCGGGCTGCTGAAGACGCTCACCGCGCAGGGCGTGACCACGCCCTTCCCCATCCAGGGCGCCACCCTGCCCAACTCGCTCGCCGGACGTGATCTGCTCGGACGCGGGCGCACCGGCTCCGGCAAGACCCTCGCGTTCGGTCTGGCGCTGCTGGCCCGCACGGCCGGGCTGCGCGCGCAGCCCAAGGCGCCCCTCGCCCTGGTGCTGGTGCCCACCCGTGAGCTCGCCCAGCAGGTGACGGACGCGCTGACCCCCTACGCGACGGCCGTGAACCTCCGGCTGACCACCGTGGTGGGCGGGCTGTCGATCACCAAGCAGGCGGGTGCGCTGCGGCGTGGCGCGGAAGTGCTCGTGGCCACTCCCGGCCGGCTCAACGACCTCGTGGAACGCGGCGACTGCGTGCTCGGTGACGTGCGCATCACGGTGCTGGACGAGGCCGACCAGATGACCGACATGGGCTTCCTGCCGCAGATCACCAAGCTGATCCAGCAGGTACGGCCGGACGGGCAGCGCATGCTCTTCTCGGCCACTCTGGACCGCAACATCGACCGCCTCGTGCAGCGGTTCCTGACCGACCCCGTGGTGCACTCCGTGGACCCGTCCGCGGGCGCGGTGACGACCATGGAGCACTACGTGCTCCACGTCCAGGACGAGACCGACAAGAAGGCCGTCACCACGCGCATCGCGGCGCGGGACGGGCGGGTCATCCTCTTCCTCGACACCAAGCGGGCCGCGGACCGGCTGACCAAGCGGCTACTGGCCGTCGGGGTCCGCGCGGCGGCGCTGCACGGGGGCCGTTCGCAGCCGCAGCGCAATCGGACCCTGGAGCAGTTCAAGAGCGGCCAGGTCACCGCGCTGGTCGCGACGAACGTCGCCGCCCGGGGCATACACGTCGACGACCTCGACCTCGTCGTGAACGTCGATCCCCCCACCGATCACAAGGACTACCTGCACCGGGGCGGCCGTACGGCCCGTGCCGGCGGTTCCGGCAGCGTGGCCACGCTGGTCCTGCCCGACCAGAAGCGGGAAGTCACCCGGCTCATGTCGGACGCGGGCATCCGCCCCCGGACGTCGCGGATCACGTCGAGCGACCCGGAGCTGGCCGTCATCACCGGCGCGCGCGAGCCTTCCGGCGTCGCCGTCACCATCGAGGTCCCCCAGCCGGTGACGCCGACGGCGTCCCGCGCCGACGGGAAGACCGGCAGGCGCTCCGCCGGCCGGCGCCGGAGCGGCGGCGAGGCCAAGGCGGCCGCCGGTGGCGCCACCAGGACGGGAGGCCGGGGCACCGAGCGCCGGGCCGCGTCCGGGGCGACCGCGTCCGGCGGTACCTCCGCGACGGGCGGGCGGGGAACGGCTCGCCGTACGGCGTCCGGCGGGGCGACGGGCGGCACCGTCCGAGCGGGCGGCCGTGGCTCCGACCGCCGGTCCGCGGCCGGTGCGGCGACCGGCGCCGGCGCCGGTTCCAGCGCCGGCAAGGCCCCGCGCAGCGGCGTCGGCCGACGGTCGAAGACCGGTGCGGGCACGGGCGACACCGGCGCGACCGGCAGCCGCAACCCGGACCGCCGCGGCGGCCGACGCACCTCCGCCAACTAGGTCGTGTCCCGGTGACCGCGCCGTGTTCGGCGCGGCCCTGGCGGCGCCACTGCCCCTTGTGTTCGCCGCCTTGACGCGCGCCGGCCGAGCTCTGCCGGCCGGCGCCGCGATCCCGTAGTCGCTGCGCCGACCTGGCATCGACGAGAACGACGTAGGCCCGCCCCCGAGAACGGGGACGGGCCTACGTGCGTGTTGCCGGGCTGCTGCGTCAGCGGTCGCTGCTCGCGCCGCGTCGGCGGAGACCGAAGAAGACCGCGCCGCCACCGAGGGCGACCAGGCCGACCGCGATACCCGCGATCATGCCGGTGTTGGAGTTCGCACCGGTCTCGGCGAGGTTGGAGTCACCGGCCGCGGGGGACGGGGCGCTGCTCGCGGGAGGGGTGCTGTCGCTCTCCGACGGGGTCGGGGTCGGCGAGTCGGTCTCCTCGGCCGGGGTCGAGGCGGGGGCCGACGGGGTCGGGGTGTCCGACGGGGCCGGCGGCTCCTCCTTCTTGCAGGCCGTGGACGGCGTCGTCAGGTTCGGCTTGATGTCCTCGTCGACATAGCCGGCCGCCTTGACGTGGACGCGGTACTCGGCGTCCGGCTTCCAGTCCTCGGCGAAGGTGATGGTGACGCCCTCGCGGGAGCCCTTGACCACCTGCTCACCGACCTTCTTCAGGTCGGCGCCGTTGTTCTGGAGGAAGACCGTGATGGTCGCCGGGACACCACTGGGGTCCACGTCGGTGACGGTGATGACGCCCTTGTCGCCGTCGCACTTGGCTTCGGCGGAGAATTCACTGATGTTGCACGCGAGCGCGGTGCCCGCGGCGGAGAGCGCGAGTGCGGCCGACGCGGAGGCGACACCCAGAGCGCGCACGGAACGCGCGACTGTACGGCGGTTTATGGACACGTTTGTCCTTTACGGGAGTTGCACCACTGAGGGGGGTTCGGAGGGGGGCGGCGACGCGACATCACCGTCCCCAGGAGTCTCACAGGTTTATAAGCGTGGCATAAGGAGTGTCAACGCATATGCAGCCTACAGACGTTGGCTTTGCCCTCTTATTAACTGCCGAGGCGTTTCAACGCCTCCGGCGCCTCCTCGATCCGGTCAACCAGGGCGATCCGGGCGTCCATCGACCGTTCCCGGGCGAGGGACTTGAGCAGCGGCCAGGCGGGCAGCCGCTCCGTCCAGTGCGCACGGTCGACCAGCACCATCGGGGTCGGTTCGCCGCGCGACTCGTAGTAGTTCGGCGTCGCGTTGTCGAAGATCTCCTGTACGGTCCCGGCCGCTCCCGGCAGGAAGACGACGCCCGCGTTCGAGCGGGCCAGCAGGCCGTCCTCGCGGGTGGCGTTGGCGAAGTACTTCGCGATGTGCGAGGCGAAGGGGTTCGGCGGCTCGTGGCCGTAGAACCAGGTCGGGATGCCGACGGAGCGGCCGCCCCTGGGCCAGCGGGACCGCACCTCGAAGGCCGCCGACGCCCAGTCGGTGATCGAGGGCGTGAACCCCGGTGCCTTGGCGAGGAGTCGGAGCGCGTCGGTGAGCATCGCGTCGTCGAGCGGGGCGGCGTACGCGCCGAGGTTGGCGGCCTCCATCGCGCCCGGGCCGCCGCCGGTGGCGACGGTGAGACCGGCGCGGGTCAGCTCCCGGCCGAGCCGCGCGGCACCCTCGTACTCCTGCGTGCCGCGGCGCATCGCGTGGCCGCCCATCACGCCCACCACCCGGGCGCCGGACAGGAGTTCGTCGAGCGCGTCCGAGATGGAGTCGTCGTGGATGGCGCGGAGCATGGAGGCATAGACGTCGCGGTCGGCCTTCGTCCGCTGGAACCAGGCGTAGGCGTGGGCGTCCGGGGTGCTCTCGTAGCCGTCCGAGAGGGAGGCGAAGAGTTCGTCGGGGGAGTAGACCAGGCCCCGGTACGGGTCGAAGGGGAGGTCCGGGACCGGCGGGAAGACCAGGGCGCCGCCGGTGCGGATCTTCGCGGCCGCCTCCTCGCGCATAGCGCAGCCGAGGAAGACGGCACCGGTGGTGTCCGTGCCGAGCAGTTCGCGCGTACGGTCCGTCAGGTCGACTGCCTGGACACGGAATCCGGCGAGGGAGCCGCGCGCCGAGACGGTCGCGTCGAACTCCTGAAGCGTCTCTATCTCACGGTCGTCGTGGTGGGCCGCATGGGCGGGCATCGTCTGCACCCGCCCATGCTAGGCACCCCGTGTCGTACGGCGGTTGTCAGCCCTCGACGGCCGACGGGTCCATCCACACGACCTCCCAGGTGTGGCCGTCGAGGTCGTCGAAGGCGCGGCCGTACATGAAGCCCATGTCCTGGACCTTGTCCGACGCGGTGCCGCCGGCGGAGACCGCCTTCTCGACCAGTTCGTCCACCTTGTCGCGGCTCTCGGCGCTCAGACAGATCAGCACCTCGCTGGTCGTCGTGGCGTCCGCGATCTCCTTCTTGGTGAAGGTCGAGTAGAACGGCTTGGTGAGCAGCATCGCGACGATGGTGTCGCTGATCACGACGGACGCCGCGTTCTCGTCGCTGAACTGCGCGTTGATCGAGTAACCCAGCCCCGTGAAGAACTTCTTCGACGCGTCGAGATCGTTCACGGGCAGGTTGACGAAGATCATCTGCTGGTAGGCGGGGGCGCTCATCGTGGTCTCTCCCATCGGGGTGGTTGCTGTTCGGTGGGGTAGACCGGGGGTCCGGTCGGAACTCATCGCCCGGCGGAGATTTTTTCTCACGAGTTTTCGGGACGTCCGCGAACGACCGCGTCGGCCGCCTCAGCGGGCGGCCAGCGGCAGTGCGGCCAGCTCCGCCACGATCAGGGTCAGCGGGCCGAAGACGGCCAGCAGGACGCCGGCGCGAAGGGCGGCGGCGCCGCGGAGCATTGCGGTCGGCGCGCCGAGGCGCAGCAGCGCGGCCGTGGTGTCGGCGCGGGCCTGCCTGGCCTCCAGCGCGGCCATGAAGAGGGTCGTCACGGTCGCACCGGCGACGACGGTCGCGCCGAGGGCGGAGAGGGGACCGATGGCGGCGGTGGCCGCGGAGTCGGGCCGGGGGGCCATCGCGTGGACGGCGGCGGCCACCGCGCACACGACTCCGAGGGGGCGCCCGATCCGGGTGGCTTCCGCCATGAGGCCGCGGCCCGCCAGGAGCCGGAGCGGCCCCGGCCGTACCGCCTGGAGCACTCGGCCGCACAGATGGGTGAGGCCGGGCGCCGCGAGGGCGAGGCCGACGGCGGCGAGGACCCAGCCGACCAGGACCGCGGTGGGACCGGTGGGCAGGGCCGTGGGGAGGGCGAGCGTGTCGTCGGCGGTGACGCGGCCGGCGTAGGTCTCCACGGCCAGCCCCGCGGTGAGGATGGTGATGCCCCAGGGGAGACCCGCCGGGGGTTTGCGGGGGACCGGGAAGTGGGTCAGGTCGTCCGGCGCCTGTCGCCTGCCGTCCTCTTCGGCCGGCGCGGGGGCCGGGTCGATGGCCGACGCTTGCGGGGCGCCGCCGTTCTGCCCGGCCCCGGGCGGCCCGCCCGCCGGGGCGGGCGCGGCTCCGGCCGGACGCTCGGCCGAGGCGGTGTCCGGTGTCGTCGTGCCGCCGCGTACCGCAACCCGCAACCGTGCCCCGAACCGCCCGTACGCCCCGAACGTCTCGCGGTCGGCCGACCTGCCGGACACCCCGAAGCGGCCGTACGGCCGTGCCTTGGCCTTCGTCGTGGCGGGCGCGGCGGGCTTCGGGCGCAGCAGCATGGCGACCGCTGCCGACGACAGTGCCGGTGTCAGGGCCAGGAGCGTCAGGGCGGCCGGCAGCGGCAGGGGACTGTCCGCCGCCAGGAACTGGGAGGCGTCGCCGTCGAAGGGCATGCCCGTCAGATCGCCCCGCAGGTGCAGGAAGAACAGGAGGGCCAGCATCGAGCCGAGCAGGCAGGACAGGGCCGTCGTGGTGGCCGAGACCAGCATGAGCCGGCCCGGTCCGAGGCCGGCCGCCGCGAGGCCGGGGCGCGGTCTGGTACCGGGGTCCGTGCGGGCCACGGCCACCGCGAGGTGGATCGTCGCGGCCAGCGGGGGTGCGCACCAGGCCAGCCTGAGCGTGGCCGCGGCGGGGGAGTCCGGGTGGGACATCGCGTAGCCGAGGGCGGACAGCAGCAGGAAACCCGTGCCCGCCGACGCCGCCGCGACGAGCAGCCGGCGCAGCTGTACGGCGGGGTGGGCGCCGCGGGTCAGGCGGAGAGCGAGCACGCGGCCCGGCCTTCCGCCTCGGTGACCGGAGGCAGTTGCACGGTGTTCACGCGCCGCCCGTCGAGCAGTGTCACGCTGCGGTCGGCAAGGACTGCCGTGTCCGCGTCATGGCTGGCCAGCACCACGGTGATGCCGTGCGAGCGGGCGGCCGTCGTCAGGGTGCGCAGCACGTGCGTCCGGTCGGCGCGGTGCAGGGGTGCCGTCGGCTCGTCGGCGAACAGCACCGTCGGCGAGGGGGCCAGCGCACGGGCGATGCAGACGCGCTGGCGTACCGCCTGGACCAGCTGGTGCGGGCGCTTGCGCGCCGCCTCACCCACGTCCAGGCGTTCCAGCCACTCCAGCGCGGCCTTCTTGGCGCGGCGCCGGCTGGTGCCGCGCAGCATCAGCGGCAGGGCCGTGTTCTCCCAGACGTTCAGCTCGGGAACGAGCGACGGCGCGGTGTCGACCCAGGCGAACCGGTCCCGGCGCAGCCGCTCGCGGGCCACCGGGCCCATCGTGTGCACCGGCACGCTGTTGAACCAGACCTCGCCGCGCCCCGCCGGGGCCAGGCCGGACAGGCAGCGCAGCAGGGCGGTCTTGCCGCTGCCCCGGGGACCGATGACGGCGAGGATCTCCCCCTCCTGGACACCGAGCGAGACGCCGCTGAGCGCGGGCGAGCCGTCGTTGTACGAGAAGTGCAGGGCACGTGCCCAGAGCACGTCGTTGTCCGGCGGGGCCACCATGGCGTACACCTCGGTTCTGATCCGTTTTCCCGTTCTTCGTTCCCCCGTGCGGGGGAACGAAGGCTGGGCCGATCGGTCACTGGCACGCTAGGCAGTCGTCGCCCGAAGCCGGGACAGCACAGGGCCCCGGGCCGCCGTGTCTCACTCGAACGGGCGGCACCGGGGCCGGTGTGTTGATCATTCCGGCCGCAGGGCGGCGGAGGATCGGTCGGGGGTCACAGCTTCGTCCATGCCTCCGACAGCGTCTCGCGCAGGATCTGCTCGATCTCGTCGAACGTCTCCTGGTTGGAGATCAGCGGCGGGGCGAGCTGGATGACCGGGTCGCCGCGGTCGTCCGCACGGCAGTACAGGCCGTTCTCGAAGAGCTTCTTGGACAGGAAGCCGTACAGGACGCGCTCGGTCTCCTCGTCGTTGAAGGACTCCTTGGTGGCCTTGTCCTTCACCAGCTCGATGCCGTAGAAGAAGCCGTTGCCGCGGACGTCGCCGACGATCGGCAGGTCGTACAGCTTCTCCAGCGTGGCGCGGAAGGCGCCCTCGTTGTCGAGGACGTGCTTGTTGAGGCCCTCGCGCTCGAACAGGTCGAGGTTGGCGATGCCCACGGCCGCGGAGACCGGGTGGCCGCCGAAGGTGTAGCCGTGCAGGAAGGTGTTGTCGCCCTTGTAGAAGGGCTCGGCCAGCCGGTCGGAGATGATGCAGGCGCCGATCGGGGAGTAGCCCGAGGTCATGCCCTTGGCGCAGGTGATCATGTCCGGGACGTAGCCGAACTTGTCGCAGGCGAACGTCGTGCCCAGGCGGCCGAAGGCGCAGATGACCTCGTCCGACACCAGCAGCACGTCGTACTGGTCGCAGATCTCGCGCACCCGCTGGAAGTACCCGGGCGGGGGCGGGAAGCAGCCGCCCGCGTTCTGCACCGGCTCCAGGAACACCGCGGCGACGGTGTCCGGGCCCTCGAAGAGGATCTGCTGCTCGATCTGGTCGGCGGCCCAGCGGCCGTAGGCCTCGGGGTCGTCGCCGAAGATCGGGGCGCGGTAGATGTTGGTGTTCGGGACCTTGTGCGCACCCGGCACCAGCGGCTCGAAGGGGGCCTTCAGGCCCGGCAGGCCGGTGATGGACAGGGCGCCCTGCGGGGTGCCGTGGTAGGCGACGGCGCGCGAGATGACCTTGTACTTGGTGGGCTTGCCGACCAGCTTGAAGTACTGCTTGGCGAGCTTCCAGGCGGTCTCCACCGCCTCGCCGCCGCCGGTGGTGAAGAAGACCTTGTTGAGGTCGCCCGGGGCCTCGTGGGCCAGCCGCTCCGCCAGCTCGACCGCCTTGGGGTGGGCGTAGGACCACACCGGGAAGAACGCCAGCTCCTGGGCCTGCTTGAACGCGGTCTCGGCGAGCTCGGTGCGGCCGTGGCCGGCCTGGACCACGAACAGGCCGGCGAGACCGTCGAGGTAGCGCCTGCCCTTGTCGTCGTAGATGTAGGTGCCCTCGCCCCGGACGATGGTCGGGACGGGAGCCTTCTCGTACGAGGACATACGCGTGAAGTGCATCCACAAGTGGTCGTACGCGGTCCTGCTGAGGTCCTGAGGGGTGTCGGTGCTCACGGTTATCGGGTCCTCACGGTTATCGGGTTCCCCACATGTAGGTCTGCTTCTTGAGCTTGAGGTAGACGAAGCTCTCCGTCGAGCGCACTCCGGGGAGGGCCCGGATGCGTCTGTTGATGACGTCCAGGAGGTGGTCGTCGTCCTCGCAGACGATCTCCACCATCAGGTCGAAGGACCCGGCGGTCATCACCACGTACTCGCATTCGGACATGGCGGTCAGCGCGTCGGCCACGGACTCCACGTCGCCCTCGACGTTCACGCCGACCATCGCCTGCCGCCGGAAGCCCACGGTGAGCGGGTCCGTGACGGCGACGATCTGCATGACGCCCTGGTCGAGCAGCTTCTGGACGCGCTGGCGCACGGCCGCCTCGGACAGGCCCACGGCCTTGCCGATGGCGGCGTACGGCCGGCGGCCGTCCTCCTGAAGTTGTTCGATGATGGCGAGGGAGACGGCGTCCAGCGTGGGACCGCCGCCGTTCCTGGACTCGCGGGAGTCCCTGTGCTCTGCGCTTCGACTGGCCACGACGTCACTGTGCACGACGTCTCGACAGTTCCGCAAGGCCGAGGCGATGAAATTCGTTGTTTACGTGACTGAGTGCTGCGGATTTCGCAGAAGAGGCGCCAGTGGGGGTGTTGAAAACGTGGGCCTGCCGATTAGGGTGGGTGTCTCAGAGAATGGACAGTTCGACCTGACACAGGAGGCCGGCAGTGAGCACCGAGCTGCGTCGTCTGCGCAACTACATCGACGGTGAGTTCCGGGACGCCGCCGACGGACGGACCACCGAGGTGGTCAACCCCGCGACGGGCGAGGCGTACGCGACCGCGCCGCTGTCCGGACAGGCGGACGTCGACGCCGCGATGGAGGCCGCCGCGCGCGCCTTCCCCGCGTGGCGCGACGCGACCCCCGCCGAGCGCCAGAAGGCGCTGCTGAAGATCGCGGACGCCTTCGAGGAGCGCGCCGAGGAACTGATCGCGGCCGAGGTGGAGAACACCGGCAAGCCGATCGGGCTCACGCGGTCCGAGGAGATCCCGCCGATGGTCGACCAGATCCGCTTCTTCGCCGGCGCGGCGCGGATGCTGGAGGGCCGCTCGGCGGGCGAGTACATGGAGGGCCTGACCTCCATCGTGCGCCGTGAGCCGATCGGCGTCTGCGCGCAGGTCGCGCCCTGGAACTACCCGATGATGATGGCCGTATGGAAGTTCGCCCCGGCGCTCGCCGCGGGCAACACGGTCGTCCTGAAGCCGTCCGACACGACCCCCGCGTCGACGGTCCTGATCGCCGAGATCATCGGCTCGGTCCTGCCCAAGGGCGTCTTCAATGTCATCACCGGCGACCGCGACACCGGCCGCCTCATGGTCGAGCACCCGACCCCCGCGATGGCCTCCATCACCGGGTCCGTGCGCGCCGGCATGTCGGTCGCCGAGTCCGCGTCCAAGGACCTCAAGCGGGTCCACCTGGAGCTCGGTGGCAAGGCGCCGGTCGTGGTCTTCGAGGACACCGACATCGCCAAGGCCGTCGAGGACATCTCGGTCGCGGGCTTCTTCAACGCCGGGCAGGACTGTACGGCCGCCACGCGCGTCCTCGTCCACGAGTCCATCCACGACGAGTTCGTGCAGGCGCTCGCGAAGGCCGCAGCCGACACCAAGACGGGCCAGCCGGACGACGAGGACGTGCTCTTCGGTCCCCTCAACAACCCCAACCAGCTCAAGCAGGTCTCCGGGTTCATCGAGCGGCTGCCCGCCCACGCCAAGGTCGAGGCCGGCGGTCACCGGGTCGGTGACAAGGGGTACTTCTTCGCGCCGACCGTCGTGTCCGGGCTGAAGCAGGACGACGAGATCGTCCAGAAGGAGGTCTTCGGGCCGGTCATCACCGTGCAGTCCTTCACGGACGAGGCGCAGGCCGTCCAGTGGGCGAACGGCGTCGAGTACGCGCTGGCGTCGTCGGTGTGGACCAAGGACCACGGGCGCGCGATGCGGATGTCCAAGGTGCTGGACTTCGGCTGCGTGTGGATCAACACGCACATCCCGCTGGTCGCGGAGATGCCGCACGGCGGGTTCAAGAAGTCCGGCTACGGCAAGGACCTCTCGGCGTACGGCTTCGACGACTACACGCGGATCAAGCACGTCATGACGTCGCTGGACGCGTAGCCCTCACGAGCGCGGCGCAGCCCCGGACGAGCCGAGTGCCGTCCGGGGCTGCGGCGTTCGGGATCGACAACCTGTCCGCCGGATACCGGTCCACTCGACACGGCGTCGATTGCCCGGCCCTCGGTCGCGGCGGCATGCTGCGCCAATGGCCCTCCCACCGATGAACTCCCCGCTGTCCCGCCGGAATCTGCTGCGCACGCTGGGTGCGGGCACCCTGCTCGGCGGGCTCGCCGGATGCGGTGTGCGGCCCGCCTATGTGTCGCCCGCCGACCGGGCCGCCACCGATGTCTCCGCCACCGACAAGCGGCTCGACTGGGCGAACTGGCCGCTGTACATCGACACGGACGACGAGGACACGACGCGCCGGCCCACGCTGGAGGCGTTCGAGAAGCGCACGGGCATCTCCGTCGACTATGTCGAGGAGATCAACGACAACGACGAGTTCTTCGGCAAGATCAGCCCCGCGCTGATGAACCACCAGCGCACCGGCCGCGACCTGATCGTCATCAGCGACTGGATGTGCGCCCGGTTCGTACGGCTGGGCTGGGTGCAGGAGCTGGACCGGGCCCGTCAGCCGAACGTGACCGAGTACCTTGACCCGCTGCTGCGTTCACCGGCCTTCGACCCCGGACGGAAGTTCACCGTGCCGTGGCAGTCCGGCATCACCGGTATCGCGTACAACCGCCGCCGACTGGGCCGCGAGATCCGCCATGTCTCCGATCTGTGGGCGAGCGACCTGAAGGGCCGGGTCACCCTGCTCTCCGGGCTCGACGAGGCGTTCGCCCTGCTCATGCAGGGCAACGGAGTCGACATCACCCGCTGGACGGCGGACGACTTCCACAAGGTGTGCGACCAGGTGGAGAAGCAGATCGGGCGGGGCCAGATCCGCCGCTTCACCGGCAACGACTACATCAAGGACCTGTCCAGCGGCGACGTCCTGGCCTGTCAGGCGTACTCGGGCGACGTCATCCAGCTCCAGGCGGACGACCCCGACATCCGCTTCGTCGTCCCCGAGGAGGGCGCCGAGCTGTGGTCGGAGTCCCTGATGGTCCCCAACCTCGCCCGCCACAAGGCCAACGCCGAGCGGCTGATCGACTTCTATTACGAGCCCGAGGTCGCCGCCGAACTGGCGACCTGGGTCAACTACGTCTGCCCCGTCCCCGCCGCCCGGGACGTCCTCGCCTCGGCCAAGGACGAGGAGACGGCCGCCCTGGCCGAGGACCCGCTGATCTTCCCGGACAAGGCGATGCGCGAACGCCTCGCCATCGCCCGGGACATCACGTCGGAGGAGCGGATGGAGTTCGCCAAGCGGTGGAACGCGATCGCGGGGTTGTAGGCGGCTGTCTGTCGGGGTTGTGACGAGGACTTTTGGTCGGGACAAAAGAGTTGGGCCAGCAGACTGCCGACCTGGTCGGTGAGTTGTTGTGGTACAGCGGATGAGGACTCGGGGCGGTGCCGTACGCGGTACGGCATTTCTAGGTGCTCCTCGACCACCGTCGGCACTTCGGCGGAGGTCTTGGCCCGGCGTTCTCTTCGTACGGCCCGCCGGTTGAGGGCGCGGCCGGGGGGGGCGATCCTGCTGCGCCACAGGCATCGATCGCTCCGCCGGCCTTCTCCGGCTCGGCCTCGCCGGCCGGGCAGGGCATCCTGCGACGACTGGTCGATACCGGCCTGTTTGCGGGTGCCGACCGGGCCGGTGATCTCAACGCGAGCCGGCCGTCAACGGCCCGTGGCAGATCCGGACGGCGACCGGACCGAACGCCCTGAGAGCAGGCGCGATTTCCATCCAAGCTCAGAAGCTGCTCAACACCGTTGCTTCACACGACGGTCACAGGTTTCCCTGTCTTGGTGATCTTGGGCGCATGCGGAAGGCGGCGCTCGGGTTCGCAGTCCAACCAGCGTGTTTGCGATGGGCCAGGTGAGCCCGACCAGCTCACCGATACCTGCACATACCAGAACAAGGGGGAACTATGGCACCTCATGCCATCAGAAAGTCCACGCTACGCGCCGTCTGGGCGGTATGCGCGGGGTCGCTTGTCGCCTCCGCCGCGCTCGCACCACAGGCCATCGCGCCGAACACGGCTCACGCAGCAGACACCTCATGCATCTCGTCGGTGGGCACCTACGTCCTGAGCCCGGCGAGCACCAACCCGGCCAAGAAGCGCACTCTGTCCAAGCACATGGACTGGGGGCCCAAGGTGGGCGAGTCGAGTTTCTTCGACACACAGCTCACCGCCCAGATACCGGGTACGAGCAAGCTGTTCACCGCACCGAATGGCGTGATCTACGAGATCTCGGCCAGTGACCGTGACGCGCCGCTGAAGGCATACAAGGACAACACTGCCACCGGCGGCTCGCTGCTGACGCCGGTGAAGTCGTACAAGCCCGACTGGAGCACTGCCAAGCGGGTGTGGTCGAACGGCAAGCGGATCTTCGTCATCGATGCCGACAACACGGTGAACGTGTTCGAGCAGACCGCCCCGGCCACCGGCGACGGCGCCATCAGCCTGATCACCACGCTGCCGCGCTCGAACCGGCTGACCGAGGTCCTCAATGCCGAGGACGTGTGGATGGTCGGCTCGGTCATATACACGCTGAGCACGGACGGCACGATCGCCCACCAGACCTACCTGGAGACCGCCGACTCCGCGGGCGCCGTCAAGCCGACACTGGGCGCTTCCGTCACCGACACGACCGGGCTGAACGATGTCACGCAGGCGTGGAGCCCCGGCCCCGGCGTCATCAACACCCTGAGCCTCACTGACGACCCGAACACCACGGGCCGCATCAGCAAGTACACCACCGGCCCGTTTACCGGGATCAAGGACGAAGTGAGGACCGGCATCCTCGGCGATGTCATGGCCGACACCGCTTCCTGCCTGGCCGACCCGGACCCGGGCGTTCCGCCCTACTTCGGCACCCCGCCGACCAACGAGGACGGTCTCCCGACCGCGCAGGAGCCGTCCGACACCACCCCGCCGGAGCCGTCGAACACCGTCACGGGCAAGTTCACCCTCGGCAACGGGCAGCCCGTGGCCGGACTGCAGGTCACTGTCACCGCTGCTGATGTCGTCGCCGGCAGCGACAGCGCGGCCGGAGCGAAGGAGCCCGTAGTGGGTTCCGCTACGACGGCTGCCGATGGCACCTGGTCTCTGACGCTTCCGGCGGCCCTGCCGGAGGCTGTGCAGAAGGCCATGGACGAGAACCGCGGCGCGCTGAACCTCAACGCCACCGCGACCGGCACCACCTCGTCCGGAGTTTCCGTGCTGGGTGTCGACGCCCTGGTCGCCGTACCGCCGAAGACCGCGACGTTGCGCGCTGCGGGCACGGAAGAGACGGCCGCCCTCGCGGAGGCCATCGATGACGGGCACAGCGTGCCGATGCTGCCGAACACGGTCGACGACGCCACGGCGACGGATCCCACCCCGGAGCAGGAGAAGCGGACGCTCGCCGCCCAAACGGAGGCCGACCCGAAGGCAACGGATGAGAAGACGCCGATGTGGCAGTCCGACCGGGGCGCCCTCGCGGCCGACTACAACCCTTACCTGGCGGGCGGCAAGGACGTCAGCGCCGAGAAGATCACAACCCGCGATTCGGGATCGTGCAGCACGCTGCGGTTCAAGAAGGCTTCCAAGATCAAGTACACGGTGGTCGGTGAAGCCCACGCATTCTGGGACGCGAAGGCGTCGTTCGAGTACGACGACACGATGAACAGCACCATCGACATCGCCGTCAACAGCAATGGGGACTGGAAGGTCGGCGGCAGCAAGCAGGTGTCGCACGAGACCGGAGTATCGACGGGCTACACCAATAAGGGCCCGGCCTACGCGCGGCAGTACCAGGTACCGATCGAGTACATCAAGTACAAGCATCAGCGGATCTGCTCCGGCACGGTCCGTGCCACCTGGTACACCATCGAAGCCGGACGCTACAAGGTGCCCTCCGGCGGCTCCGTCGGCAAGATCGGTAAGGACGTCAGCTCCAAGGACGGCTTGACCCCCTACCGCAACTCGCCGAGAAGCCATCGAGCCAAGGTCGAGCCGGGTACCTATTTCCAGCTCTCCAGGAAGAAGTCGAGCAAGTTTGGTAACGCCGTCAATTTCATGGGCGTCGCGCTCGGCGTCACCACCGGTTACGACAAGAACCATAAGCAGAAGATCCTCGCCGGCAACCGCACCAGCGCGGCACATCTCATCTGGGGGAAGAATGGGCCGGTTTCGTCCAAGCCTGGCGTCTTCTACTCCTTCTAGACGGCGCCTCCTCCTCGTTGGCGGCCTCTGCGCTGCGGCCCTGACCGGCGGTGTCGTGTGGATGATCACCAGCCCTTCGGGGGGCGGCGTTCGCGAGGGATCGGCCCTCGACGGAGGCATGCAGTCGGCCGGGGATGTCGGTTACGAGCATGCCCAGGTCGGTGAGGAGTACTGGGCCGGCCTTCCCCTCGCCTGGAACACCTCCGCCACGGACGTGGAGATCACCAAAGCGGAGTTCTCCCAGGTCCCCAAGGGACTCAAGGTCATCGAGTACCGCGCTGTCAACGGCAACGAGACGGATGGCAACATCCTGTTCGCCCGCGCCGACGGCAAAGGTGGCATGCCCGACCTGCTCAAGGCCAGGAACTACGCAGAGCACCCGGTCAAGGTGAAGGCGAAGTCCGGCAGCGACATCTACTACGTCGCCCGGGTCAAGGTCACCGGACCCATCGAGGGCGCACTGAAGGGCTGCCACTTCTGGTACCGGCAGGGCTCGCAGCAATACCAGCAGCAGCTGGAATGCTCGACCATCGTTAGCCTCGGGCCACCCCTGAAGTACGAGAAGTAGGCAGAGTGCCTGTTTTCCACACGGGTCGTAGACGGGCCTCACGCCACACGTGATCAGCCGTCAACGATCGTGGTCCAGTGTGAGGCCCGGCGGGCAAGGTGCCGCGCCGGGCCTCATGCGCGGACGGCTGCCGACCCGCACAGTCGGGGAAGGAGCCTGCGCATGGGAGGGGATTGAGGCCGGGGTGCCCTGCGGGCGTTGCCGTACGCATGGTCCACCAGGCCAGAAAACGCACCGCCGTTCCCGATCTTCGGTCCAGCACAGCACGGTCGCCAATGTCGTGCCGTAGCGCGCGGTCAGTCGCCGGCTTGTGGCGGGTCTTTGAAGAGATCTGACCAGTCGGCACGTGGCATTTGCCATTTGGTCAGAGTGCGGCGTCGGTGCGCACAGTTGATGCGCTGCGGCAGGTCATCGACATCGTGCCGAGGCTCGCAAGCACGTGTGGGCCTCAGGGTATGTACCGGCCCTCAACCGCGCAGCGAATTCGCCGTCCGGCTGCGCCTCGGCGGTCCGCGTTCTTATGCTGACGCCGAAGAGAGAGACGGTTTGAGGGGGGATGTCTGATGAGGGCTACAGGTAGGGGAAGGTCCGTTTTGAGGTCGGGGGTCAAGCGGCTCTTGGGCCGTGCCGGGTTCGACATCGTGCGCAGCACCAACAACCTTGGCGGCGTCGACGACTTCCTTCCGTTCGAGGCGACGATGCGGGCTGCACGGGAGGCAGGCCTGTCGGTGGGGGACCACATCGACGAGGTCATGAACGGGACGCCGGGCGCCACCCAGGCGACCATCGACGAACTGCGTGCTCTCGGCGTTTTCGCTGCCGGCCCGCGCACGGTGCTGGAGATCGGCCCCGGGTCCGGGCGATACCTGGAGAAGACGCTGAAGGAGTGTTCACCGGATCGCTATGAGATCTACGAGACGGCAGCGCCCTGGGCCAACTACCTGGTGGAATCCTTCAGCGTGGTCGCCCAGCCGACCGCCGGATGCAGTCTGGCGCCCACGCCCGACGGTGGTGTGGACCTCGTTCAGGCTCACAAGGTGTTCAACACCGTGACCTTCCTCTGCGCCTCCCGCTACTTCTTCGAGATGGCACGGGTCACGCGACCCGGTGGCCGGATCGTCTTCGACGTCATGACAGAGACCTGTCTGAGGCCGGCCGCGGTACGCACCTGGGCGACGCAGGGCGGCGCGGGGCACGACTCCTACCCGGCCGCCATGCCCCGCCAGACATGCGTGGACCTCTTCGCGACCCTCGGTTGCAGCCTGGAGGCCAGCTTCCTGGCGCCCATGGGTGTCGCCTCCACCGAGGTGCTTGTCTTTACAAAGGAGGCGTGACCCTCAGCGCCTCTCGTGGAGGATTCTCCGGCTGCTCGAATCTCACGCGGTGCCGTTGAGGCGGCCCGTGACAGTTGGACGAGTGTCGATCCGGCGGTGACGCCACTCGGGGGGACTGTGACGTGGATGGCGCCGGTGACGAGAAACGCGACGGAGACGATCAGCAGCCAGAGGGCGATGCCCCGTCGCGGAGACGAGGCCTGTGGCGAGCGACCAGCCGCTGGCCAGGTGACGGTGCCGGACGGAGACGGCGGTCGGTGTGGCGTCCTGGTTCATGCCCGCTTCCGGGAGATCAGCCAGGCTGCGGCGCCTGCGGCGGCACCGGTGGTGAGAGCGGTTCGGGCAGACGCGTACGGCGCGGCCACCCACCCGATGCGGCGGACGAGGCCGGCGGACGGCTCCTGATGCGACGGCATGGCTCGGGTCTCCGTGAGTCCGGCGGCGACTGCGGTACGCCCGCCGCCCAACCGGCCTGTGCTGCCGACCACCGATCCCGGTCACACGGCGGCCCTGCCGGCGCCCCTACCAGTACCCCTGCCGGTGCACCGCCGTACGTCCCACCGTCGCCGCCAGCTTGCGCAGTCGGCGCCAGTCCAGGCGGGGGCCGCGCTGGGGGACGCCGGGGCGTTTGCGGGGGACGCGGACGCGCAGGGCGCCCGAGGTGATGCGGATGTGGACCGGGGTGGGCAGGACCAGGGCCTCGCCGTCGATGCCGGCCTCGATCTCCTCGAGGTCCGCGTCGACGACCACCTCGGTCGCCGTCAGGATGCTGAGGCCGGGCGGCGCGGGGTCGAGGAGCAGGGCGGCGGCCTCGGCCGCGCTGTCCACCCTGATGCCGAGGACGCCGAGCACGGCGGCGTCCAGGCGGTCGCGGCGGCCGAGCCCGAAGGGGTCGTCCGTGCGGTAGGGGTTGTTGCTGACCAGCACGGCGTGCGGAGCCTCGAGCGTGGTGCCCGCCGCCCGGACGGTCAGCAGCGGGCCCTGCTGCCGGGTGAGCAGGTCGGGCAGCAGCTCCAGGCTGGTGCCGATCTTGTCGTCGCGGTAGCCGGGGCTCTGCACGATGGCCGCGTACGCCCCGAAGGACGCGTTGTTGACGAACGGCCGTCCGCTCGCGAAGCCCAGGTCGACGCGGAGCTCCACACCGTCGACGAGCGCGTCGAGACAGGCGGCGGGATCCTCGCGGTCGAGGCCGAGGTCCATGGCGAAGTGGTTGCGGGTGCCGGCGCTGATCACCAGGAACGGGATGTCGTACGCGGCGGCGACGGCCGCGACCAGCGCCTGGGTGCCGTCCCCGCCCGCGACGCCCAGCAGGTCCGCGCCGTCCGAAACGGCCTTGCGGGCCAGGGCGGTGACGTCCTGGTGCTCCTCGGGATCGAGGAGGACCACCTCGGCGCCGAGCCGTTCCGCCTTCTCCTTGAGCCCGAAGCGGTCCACCTTCCCGCCGCCCGAGCGGGGGTTCATGATCAGGACCGCCCGGCGCGGCGGTGCCGCCTTGCGCCCCCGCATCACCCGCACCCGTGGGCTGCCCGTGCCCCGCAGCGCGTACCGGCCGCTCCACACGGCCACCGTCCACAGCGCCACGGACGCCAGCAGCGCCCAGAACAGGGTGGCCGCGAACAGCGCGATCACGGCGGCCGGTACGGACAGCGCCACCACGCCGGCCACCCAGCGCAGCGGTCCGCGCAGCGTCAGCGTCCACCACACCGCGACCATGCCGATGCCCAGGCCCACCACTCCGGCCACCAGCAGCAGCACGCCGCCGACCCCGCCGTAGGCGAGCGGCACGAGCACCGCGAGTCCGGCCGCGGCCAGTGAGGCCCGCGCCGCCCAACGTTGCCCCCGGTAAGCCCGTTCGCTCAGGTCCAGGCCCATGCATCCTCCCTCGTCGGCGGACATCGTAGGGCCGGGCAGGTACATGCCGCATAGTCGCCGCCGGTTCGGGCTGTACTGCAAGTATCTGTTTTGAACGTGTTCAACTCCAGGCGTACGCTTCACTCATGAGCGACAGAGCCGCCCTGCTCAAGGGCATCCGCGTCTGGCTGGCCTTCTTCGTCGTCTGCCTGGTGCTCAGCGGCGCCACGGCCTTCCCCCTCGTCCACGAACTGCGCTGGACCGAGGACCTGTTGCGCGCCCTGTCCGTCCAGGACCACCTGCCCGGCCTCACGGACTGGATCGAGCGCGTCCGGCGCGGCCTCGACACCGCCGACGCCGAGTACCCGTTCCTGCTCTACGGCACGGACTGGCTGGCCTTCGCCCACCTCGTGATCGCCGTCGCCTTCTACGGGCCCTACCGCGATCCCGTCCGCAACATCTGGGTCGTCGAGTTCGGGATGATCGCCTGCGCCGGCATCGTCCCGCTGGCCCTGATCTGCGGGCCGATCCGCGGCATCCCGCTGTGGTGGTCGGTGATCGACATGTCCTTCGGTGTCTTCGGGGTGATCCCGCTGTACGTCGTGCGCAGGAGGATCAAGCGGCTGGAGGCGCTGACCGAGCCGTCGGCGCCCCCGGCCGCTGCCGCCGCCGTCAGCGGTTGAACGCCGGGAAGGCGAAGCGCTGGGCGATGGCCAGGCCGTCGCCCTTCGCGTCGGTGGAGTTGACGGAGTAGACGACCGTCCGGGACAGGTCACGGGTGGCCGCGATCACGGTGTGATAGCCGGGCCGGGCACCCGTCTTGCCCCAGATCTCCTTGCCGTTGAGTTCGAAGCGCTCCAGCGAGGCCCCCATCGTGGCCCCGTCGATGTCGGGGACCGTGAACATCTCCTCCAGTTGCGGCTCGGGCACCGCCTGGCCGCGGAACAGCGCGAACAGCAGCCGCTCCAGATCGGCCGTGGTGGAGATCAGGTCGCCGGCCGCGAACCGGTCGGACATGTTCCACTCGGTCACGTCGACCAGCTTGCCGTCGATCCAGTCGTAGCCGCGGTTGTGCGGCCCGTGGATCCGCGGGTCGGGGCCCGCCGGGAACGAGGTGTTCCGCATGCCGAGCGGGCGGAAGATCCGTACGGCCGCCTGATGGGCGTAGGAGTCGCCGGTGACCTTCTCGATCAGCAGGCCCAGCACGGTGTAGTGGATGTTGCCGTACCGCTGGAACTCGCCGGGCGCGTGGTCCGGGTCGGGGCCCTTCGCGACCGACGCGGCCACCACCTCCTCGGGGGTCAGCGTCTCGAAGCGGTGCGGGTAGCCGTCGTCGACGTCCTCGCCGAGGGACGCCCCCGGCTGGAGGCCGCTGGTGAAGTTCAGCAACTGCCTTACGGTGATGGGCGCGAAGTCCTTCGTGAGCAGCCCCGGCAGGTACTGCTGCACGGTCCCGTCGAGCGAGATCCGTCCCTCGGCGGCCAGTTGCAGCACGATCGCCGAGGTCACGATCTTCGTTGTCGAACCGGCGCGGAACCGGGCGTTCTCCAGCGCCGGCGCCCCGGTCCGCATGTCCCGCACGCCGGCCGCGCCGTGCCAGCTGCCCTTGCCGCCGACCCGGATCAGCGCGGCCGTGGCGTCCTTGTCGGGCAGCCCCGCCAGCGCGGCGCACAGGGCCCGCACGTCCGGGCCGTCCGGCGACGCGGCCTCGATCGCACGCGCGGAGCAGGACGACGGCGATGCGGGACGTGCCGACGCCGTCCCGGCCAGCGGCAGCACGGTCAGGCTCAGGGCGAGCGCGGAGGTGAGGAGGGCGGGAAGCGGGCGTACGGGCATCGAATGCTCCTGAGGTCGGTGGGAGGTCCGTGATCATCCTCGGGCGGTACGGGCCCGGCCGGATCGTCGGTGAGGAGGGGCTCGCACCCTGGGCGATCCCGGAGCAAGTGCCTTACGGGGCAAGGGTGTTGTGGGGGATGGCCCTTACGGGCCCGGCGGTGGGCCGTCGTGGAGGGCCGAGCGGCAGCGCCAAAACGGGCCGAGCGGCAGCGCCGAAAAGTGTTATCGCCGCCCTCGCTCTGCCGTCTCCCTTGGCGTCCCCACCCTCCACACTCGGGAGCCCTGCGATGTCCCGCCCGTACCGGAAGCGGAATGTGATCTCCGAGTGGCGCTCCACCGTCGCGGCGGCGCAGGCCGGGGACCGGCAGGCGCTGGACGAACTGGTCGAGGGCTGGCTGCCGCTGGTCTACAACGTGGTCGGACGGGCCCTGAACGGCCATGCCGACGTCGACGACGTCGTCCAGGAGACCATGCTGCGCGCCGTCGGCAACCTGGGCTCGCTGCGGGACCCGGACAACTTCCGCTCCTGGCTCGTCGCCATCGCCGTGCGGCAGATACGGGACCGCGCCCGCCGCAGAGAGCCCGCACGGCTCGACGATTCCGCCGCCCACGAGGCCGGAGACTTCGCCGAACTGACCGTGCTGCGGCTCCAGTTGGAGGGGCAGCGGCGCGAGGTCGCGGAGGCGGTGCGCTGGCTGGACGGGGAGGACCGGCAGCTGCTGTCGCTGTGGTGGCTGGAGGTCGCGGGCGAGCTGACCCGGCGTGAGCTGGCGGCCGCGGCCGGGATCAGCAGGCAGCACGCCGCGGTGCGCGTGCAGCGCGTCAAGGAGCGGCTGGAGACCGCGCGAGGCATCGTGCGGGCCCTGGACGGCGCCCGCCCCGATCCGCTGGACCGTGCCCGCCCCGACCCGCCGGACGGCGTCTGCCCGGACCTGCGTGGGCTGACCGCCCGCTGGAACGGCCGACCCGACTCGGTCTGGCGCAAGCGGCTGGCCCGGCACATCAGAGGCTGCGGTTACTGCGGCGACACCCCCGAGGCCGTCGTACCGGCGGAACGCCTGCTCGTCGGCATCGCGCTCGTCCCGGTCCCGGTCGGCTTCACGCTGTCCCTGGCGTTCGGCGGCAAGTCGGCGGCCGCGGCGACCGCGGCCTCCGTCGGCTGGTCGGCCAAGGTGATGGCCGCCCTCACCCAGCCGGCCGTGGCGGTGACGGCCGGAGCGACGCTCGTCGCGGGCGGGGCCTTCGTCGTGACGCAGCCGCCGGACAGCCCGCCGACCGCGACGCCCCCCGCGGCATCGAGCACGCCCCGCGGGCCGTCGCCCGCACTCCCCGTGACACCGGCGTCCACGCCCTCGCCGTCCCCGACGCCGTCGCGGAAGGCCGAGCTGTACGGCACGGTCGTCGACGCCGTCGAGCCGGCCCCGGATCCGAACGTCGTGCCCGGGGCCCTGCCGCACCGCCCCGAGTCCGGCATCACCAGCACCTGGGGTGCGAAGGCCGTCATGCAGCACCGGGGCGAAGCGGTGACGCTCAGCGGCCGGGGCTATGTCCTGGTGCGCTGGCAGATCTCCCCGCAGTCACGGCCCGGCACACTGGTCATGCCGACCTGGACCGGCCTTGAGGGCGAGCTGTTCCATGTCGCCTCGGGCGGCGGCCGCCGTATGGACGACACCACCGGTCCGGACACCACCGGGATGGGCAGCCCCGCCACCGGGTACACGGTCCTGCCGGACGGCACTCAGCAGATGTGGCAGAACGAGTACTTCTACCTCGACGGCTCGGTCACGCTCCACCAGAACGAACGGGGCGCCGACTACGGCGTGATCGTCTTCCCGTCCACCTGGGCGGTGGCCGACAAGGACCTGCGAACCGGCCCCGACCAGGGAGCGATCCGGTACGGCCGCGTCCGTGACACCGGCCAGGACACCGCGCCGGTCCCGCAGTATCTGACCCGCGAGACGCCCACCGATCCGGCGACGGTGGCACAGCGCACGCGCGTGTAGCCGGCGACCGGGTCGGCGAGACCACTGCGGTTCGACAACGCCCGCATGGGGCGCGGGGGACTGCGTGACCGGCCACGGCGGCGCCGCGGACGAGCGGCTGCACGACGCGGCACTTCCGGCGAAGGCTCAGCCGCCGCGCAGCCGCGCCGCCAGGAGGACGTCGAGGCGGTTCGTGGTGATCGAGTCGACGCCGAGATCCAGGAGACGGCGGATCGAGCGGCGGGTGTCCGGGGTCCAGACGGAGAGCAGATGGCCGCCCCGGTGGACGCGCTCGGCGAGGGCGTGGTCGACCAGGGCGAAGCGGTAGTTCAGCCAGCGCGGGCGCACCGCGTCCAGCAGGGCGGGGCGCGGGGGCGCCAGCGTCGTCCAGGTCAGGGCGATCTCCGCGGTCGGGTCGGCCTCCCGCACGGCGAGCATGGCGGCGGCGTCCGCGCAGTAGTACACGCGGTCCTGGGCCCCGCACTCCCGCACGACGTCCGCGATCCGGCGGGCCGCCCGGACATCGGGCCTGCCCGGCAGGTCGAGCATCACCCGGGTCCCCTCGCACACCGCGAGGGCCTCGGCCAGCGTCGGCACCCCGCCCTCCGTCAGCCCCCGCACCTCGGCCGCCGACAGCGCGCGCAGCGGCCGGTCCTGCTCCCACAGCCGCTTCAGCGTCTCGTCGTGCAGCAGTACGGGCACGCCGTCCCTGGTGAGGCGCACGTCGATCTCCACCGCGTCCGCGCCGAGGGCGAGCGCGGAGCGCAGGGAGTCGAGCGTGTTCTCGCGGACGCGATAGGGGTCGCCGCGGTGGGCCACGGCGGTCACGTTCAGCATGAGGACATTCTGGTGGGGGAGGGGCCGGCGTGGAGACGTGCGGGGCGGGTGGGGCTCAGGGCGCGAGCCACCCGGCCGTGTACGTGTCGATCTCCTCGGCGATCCGGGCCTTGCCGGGCTCGTCGAGGAAGGACGCGGTCACGGCGTTCTTCGCGAGGTCGGCGAGGCCCCGCTCGTCGAGGTCGAGGAGCCGGGCGGCGACCGCGTACTCGTTGTTGAGGTCGGTGCCGAACATGGGCGGGTCGTCGGAGTTGATCGTGACGATGATCCCGGCCTTGGCGAATTCCTTGATCGGGTGCTCGTCCAGGGTGCGCACCGCGCGCGTGGCGATGTTGGAGGTCGGGCACACCTCCAGCGCGATCCGGTGCTCGGCGAGATGGGCGAGCAGCTTCGGGTCCTGCGCGGAGCTGGTGCCGTGTCCGATGCGCTCCGCGCGCAGGTGGGTGAGGGCGTCCCAGACCGTCTCCGGGCCGGTCGTCTCACCGGCGTGCGGCACCGAGTGCAGGCCGGCGGCGATGGCCCGGTCGAAGTACGGCTTGAACTGCGGCCGCGGTACGCCGATCTCGGGCCCGCCGAGCCCGAAGGAGACCAGGCCCTCCGGGCGCAGCCGGTCGTCGGTGGCGAGCCGCGCGGTCTCCTCGGCGGATTCCAGACCGGCCTCGCCGGGGATGTCGAAGCACCAGCGCAGCACGGTGCCGAACTCCGCCTCGGCCGCCTCGCGGGCGTCCTCGATCGCCGCCATGAAGGCGCGCTCGTCGATGCCGCGGCGGGTGGAGGAGAACGGCGTGATGGTCAGCTCGGCGTAGCGCACCTGCTGCCGGGCCAGGTCACGCGCCACCTCGTACGTCAGCAGCCGTACGTCCTCCGGGGTGCGGATCAGGTCCACGACGGACAGGTACACGTCGATGAAGTGCGCGAAGTCCGTGAAGGTGAAGTAGTCCGCCAGGGCCTCCGGGTCGGTGGGGACCTTGGAGTCGGGGTGGCGGGCGGCGAGTTCCGCGACGATGCGGGGGGAGGCGGAGCCGACGTGGTGGACGTGCAGCTCGGCCTTGGGCAGTCCGGCGATGAAGGCGTGCAGATCGCGCGGGACGCGGGCGTCGACGAGATGGTCGGTCAAGGTTCCTCCCCGGAACGGCGCCCTCCGTCCGGTTCGTGGCCGGCGGGGCGCGGTGATCGGCTGATCGGTGACTCGGGGATCATCGTAGGCCGGGCCCACGGCGCCCATGCCAGGGCCTTAGCATGACGGGACGTACGACAGAGGGGATCCCGCGCATGTCCGACGACGCGCAGACGCCGGAAGCGCCGGAGGTATCGGGGGAGGCGTCGAAGACCTCGCTCGACAAGCAGGCCGCGCCGTCGCGTCCTGCCGAGCCCGCGGGGCCCGGACACACTCTTGTCTCGAACGACACTCCGGCCTGGGCCGCGCCTTCGGTGCACGATCAGCGGACGGTCACGTCGATGCCGGGCGCCGGTGCGGCGGGGGAGCCGCAGGATGCCGTGCCCGCGCCGCGGTGGGTGAATCCCTCACCGGCGCCGCAGCCCGCGGCCGATCCGTTCGCGCCGCCGGGTGCCACGCCGGTGAACCCCTTCGTACCGCCGACGGCATCCGTCCCCTACGCCGCCCATGGCGAGCCCGTCCCTCCGCCGCCGATCGCCCCCGACGGGCCGGGGCAGGTTCCGTACGGCTACCCGGGCGGGGCCGGCTATCCGACCGTGGGTACGGGCGGAGCCGGGTACCCCGGGCCCGGCGGCCCCGGCTATCCCGCTCCCGGTCCGGGTGGCGCCGGCTACTACGGCTGGCCCGGCATGCACCCCATGCCGAGCAACGGCATGGGGACGGCCGGGCTGGTGCTCGGGATCATCTCCGCCGTGATCTTCTGCCTGTGGCCGGTTGCCATCGTGGTGGGCGTGCTCGCCGTGATCTTCGGGGCGATCGGGCGCGGCAAGGCGCGTCGCGGCGAGGCGACGAATCCGGGGCAGGCGCTGGCCGGGATCATCTGCGGCGCGGCGGGTGTGGCCCTGGGCCTGGGCATGCTGGTGCTGGTGGTCGCGACGAACATGTAGACGACGGATACGTAGACGACGGATACGTGGACGACGGATACGTGGACGACGGATACGTGGACGACGGATACGCGTGGACGACGGATACGTGGACGACGCATATGCAGACGAATATGCAGGGGAGGCGTCGGGCGGGCTAGCAGCCCAGCCGCAGTCGCTCCCGCGCCTCCATCAGCGCGAACCCCAGCAGATTCGGCCCCCGCCACCGCTCAGGATCGTCGGCCCCCTCGTCCCGCGCCGCCAGGCCGATGCCCCACACCCGGTCCACCGGGCTCGCCTCGACCAGTACGCGGTCGCCGGTCCCCAGCAGGAATGCGCTCAGCTCCGGATGCGCGCCGAATTTGTGGACCGACCCCTCGACGACTATGCGGAACCGCTCCCGCTCCCACACCGCGTTGTCGAACCCCCGCACCAGCCGCCCGGCCTTCTTCGCCAGGGACGGGTGGTCCGCGGCCAGCGCCTGCCGCTCCGCGTCCGCGTCTTTGAAGAGCCGCGCCTTCTCCGCCATCATCCAGTGCTCGGCCGTCGCGTACGACACGCCGGACACCGTGAACGGCGACGGCCACCACTGACTCAGGCAGCTCGCGCCGACACGGCCGTCGGGCAGCGGGCGGTGTCCCCAGAAGTGGAGATACTTGATCCTCGCCCCCGAGCGGACCTCCCGGATCAGGACATCCCAAGAATCGATCTTCGCCATGTGGCCGAGTCTGGCACGCACCACCGACATTCCGTCCTAGGTTTTCCAGGCCCACTCGACACCTGGTCGACAGATTCCGTCGCGTAACCAAAAGGCAACAACGGAATCACTTGTTGGAGTCCCTCTGCTCTGTCAGGATCGGCACTCAATTCGAGCCCGAGCCACGCCGGCCCCTGATGGGGCACGGAGGGAGCGACATGCACAACCCGGGCACCGACACCCCGGAACGATTCCCGGCCCAGGACCGCTTCGCGGACGGCGCGCAGTTCATCGCGGGCCGGTACACGAAGGGCACCTCGGGACGTACGCACGCCGTCGTCGACCCCGCCACCGGCGAGGAGGTGTACACGTACGAGCTGGCCGGTGCGGATGACGTCGACGCGGCGGTCGCCGCCGCCCGGGCCGCCTTCCCCGGCTGGTCCGGCGCCACCCCCGGCGAGCGTTCCGACGCGCTGCACCGCTTCGCCGCCGTGCTCGCCGAACGCGCCGAGGAGTTCGCCCGCGCGGAGTCCCTCCAGTGCGGCAAGCCGCTGAAGCTGACGCGTGAGTTCGACGTCCCCGGGACCATCGACAACACCGCCTTCTTCGCCGGCGCCGCACGGCATCTCCAGGGCCAGTCGGCCGGCGAGTACTCCGGCGACCACACCTCGTACGTACGCCGCGAACCCATCGGCGTCGTCGGCTCGATCGCCCCCTGGAACTACCCTCTGCAGATGGCCGCCTGGAAGATCCTCCCGGCGATCGCAGCGGGCAACACCATCGTGCTGAAGCCCGCCGAGCTCACCCCGCTGACCTCGCTCCTGTTCGCCCAGGCCGCCACCGACGCCGGCATCCCGGACGGGGTCGTCAACATCGTCACCGGCACCGGCAAGGAAGCCGGCGAGCGTCTCGTCGGTCACCCCGACGTCGCCATGACCTCCTTCACCGGCTCCACCGCCGTCGGCAAGCGTGTCGCCGAGATCGCGACCGCCACCGTCAAGCGGATCCACCTGGAGCTCGGCGGCAAGGCGCCGTTCGTGGTCTTCGACGACGCCGACCTGGAGGCCGCCGCCAACGGCGCCGTCGCGGGCTCGCTCATCAACACCGGGCAGGACTGCACGGCCGCCACGCGCGCGTACGTGCAGCGGGGGCTGTACGACGCGTTCGTCGAGCGCACCGCCGAGCTGATGGAGAGCGTCCGGCTCGGCGACCCGTTCGCCGCGGGCACCGACCTCGGGCCGCTCATCTCCCACGTCCAGCGCGACCGGGTCGCCGGCTTCGTCGAGCGTGCGCGTGGCTACGCGCGCGTGGTGACCGGCGGCGCCGCGCCCAAGGGGGAGCTGGAGGACGGCGCGTACTATCTGCCCACGCTCGTCGCCGACGCCGCCCAGGACAGCGAGATCGTCCAGTCCGAGATCTTCGGCCCGGTACTCGTCGTTCTCCCGTTCGACAGCGACGATGAGGGGATCCGGCTCGCCAACGACACCCCGTACGGGCTGGCCGCCTCCGCGTGGAGTCGCGACGTCTACCGGGCGAACCGCGCCACCCGCGAGATCAAGGCGGGCTGTGTGTGGGTCAACGACCACATCCCGATCATCAGCGAGATGCCGCACGGCGGCTACAAGGCGTCCGGCTTCGGCAAGGACATGTCCGCGTACTCCTTCGAGGAGTACACCCAGATCAAGCACGTCATGTTCGACAACACCGCGGTCGCCGCGAAGGACTGGCACCGCACCGTCTTCGGGGACCGATAGCCAGATCAGCAGGCACGGCCGGCCGCTCGACCCGCGTCCGGCCGTCCCCCTCCCGAAAGGGCACCAAGCGCATGGAGCAGTACGAGCCCGACCGCCTCTCCCCGGCCCAAGTGGCCGCCATGCGGCGCAGCCTGCGCAACGGCCGGGCGGCCATGACCCGCCGCAGCCTGCTGCGCGCCTCCACGGGGGGCGCGCTCGCGCTGGGCGGACTGGGAACACTCAGTGCCTGCGGGATCCCCGCGGCCGGCAAGACCGAGGGCGGCACGTCCTCCGAGGACCACTCGGCGAAGGAGAAGCAGGTCAACTTCTCCAACTGGACCGAGTACATCGACGTGGACGACAGCGGCAAGCGCCATCCGACGCTGGAGCGGTTCGCGAAACGGACCGGCATCAAGGTCAAGTACACCGAGGACATCAACGACAACAACGAGTTCTTCGGCAAGGTCAAGCCGCAGCTCGCGGCCGGTCAGGACACCGGCCGGGACATCATCGTCCTCACCGACTGGCTCGCCGCCCGCCTGATACGCCTCGGGTGGGTCCAGAAACTGGACGCGGCCAACCTGCCGCACGCCTTCGCCAACCTGTCCCAGCAGTTCCGCGACCCCGACTGGGACCCGGGACGGGCGTACTCCTACCCCTGGCAGGGCATCTCGACCGTCATCGCCTACAACAAGAAGGCGCTCGACGGCGTCGAGGTGAAGTCGCTCTCCGACCTGCTCGACAACCCCAAGCTCAAGGGGCGTGTCGGCCTGCTCACCGAGATGCGCGACACCATCGGCATGACGCTGCTCGACATGGACAAGGACCCGGCGAAGTTCACCGACGACGACTACGACGCCGCCGTCGCCCGGCTCCAGAAGGCCGTCGACAGCAAGCAGATCCGCCGGTTCACCGGCAACGACTACACCTCCGACCTCAGCAGCGGCGACTTCGCGGCCTGCCTCGCCTGGGCCGGCGACGTCGTACAGCTGAAGGCCGACAGCCCGGACATCGACTTCCTGATCCCGGACAGCGGCTACATGACGTCGAGCGACAACATGCTCATCCCCAACAAGGCCCGTCACAAGACGAACGCCGAGCGGCTCATCGACTTCTACTACGAGCCGAAGGCCGCGGCGGAGCTCGCCGCCTACATCAACTTCGTCTGTCCGGTGGAGGGCGTGAAGGAAGAGCTCGCGAAGATCGACGAGGACGCGGCGAACAACCCGCTGATCCTCCCCGACAAGGCCATGCAGGCCGCCTCCCGTGCCTTCCGCTCCCTGAGCTCGAAGGAAGAGACGGCCTACGAAGAGAAGTTCGCGAAGCTCACAGGGGCGTGACCACACCATGACCAACGACACCAGCGGCGACGTCCGCCTCTCCGGCATAGCCAAGACCTACGGCTCCTTCACCGCCGTGCACCCGCTCGACCTCACCGTGCCCCAGGGCTCCTTCTTCGCCCTGCTCGGCGCCTCCGGCTGCGGCAAGACCACCACCCTGCGCATGATCGCCGGTCTGGAGGAGCCCAGCGGCGGCACCGTCCACCTCGGCGACCAGAACGTCACGGCCCTGCCGCCCTACAAGCGGCCGGTCAATACGGTCTTCCAGTCCTACGCCCTCTTCCCGCACCTCGACATCTTCGAGAACGTCGCCTTCGGCCTGCGCCGGCGCGGCATCAAGTCGGTGAAGAAGCAGGTCGAGGACATGCTCGAACTCGTCCAGCTCGGCGAGCAGGCCCGCAAGAAACCGCACCAGCTGTCGGGTGGCCAGCAGCAGCGCGTCGCCGTTGCCCGCGCGCTCATCAACCACCCCAAGGTGCTCCTCCTCGACGAGCCCCTCGGCGCCCTCGACCTCAAGCTGCGCCGCCAGATGCAGCTGGAGCTCAAGCGCATCCAGACCGAGGTCGGCATCACCTTCGTCCATGTCACGCACGACCAGGAGGAGGCCATGACGATGGCCGACACGGTCGCCGTGATGAACGCGGGCCGCGTCGAGCAGCTCGGCTCCCCGACCGACCTCTACGAGAACCCGCGCACGACCTTCGTCGCCAACTTCCTCGGCACCTCCAACTTCATCGAGGCCGAGGTCGACTCCAAGAGCGGCGACGACATCGTGCTGAAGGCGGGCGGCGGCAAGCTGGTCCTGCCCGAGGCGCGATGTTCCGCGCCCACGACGACCGGCGGCAAGGTGCTGGTCGGCGTACGCCCGGAGAAGATCTCCCTCGTCCCCGCCGAGGACGCGGGCGAGATACCCGAGGGCCGCAACCGCATCACCGGCAGGATCGCCGACTCCTCCTTCATCGGCGTCTCCACGCAGTACGTCATCGACAGCCCCGTCTGCCCCGAGTTCGAGGTCTACGCCCAGAACATCGACCGCGACACCCGGCTCGTGCCCGGCGCCGAGGTCGTCCTGCACTGGAACCCGGCGCACACCTTCGGCCTCGACGCGTCCCAGGACATCGACGCCGGCATCCAGGAAGAGGCGGGGGTCTGATGGCGACAGTCACCGAGGCGCCACCCCTGGCGCCGACTCCCGAGGAACCGAAACCACCGCGCAAGAGGGGGCGCTGGACGCCGTACTGGCTCCTGCTCCCCGGCATCCTGTGGCTGCTGATCTTCTTCGCGATGCCGATGATCTACCAGGCCTCCACGTCGGTGCAGACGGGCTCCCTGGAGGAGGGCTACAAGGTCACCTGGCACTTCGCGACCTACTGGGACGCCCTGTCCGAGTACTACCCGCAGTTCCTGCGCTCGGTGCTCTACGCCGGCTCGGCGACGATCCTGTGCCTGCTCCTCGGCTACCCGCTGGCGTACCTCATCGCCTTCCGCGCGGGCCGCTGGCGGAACCTGATCATGATCCTGGTGATCGCGCCGTTCTTCACCAGCTTCCTGATCCGCACCCTCGCCTGGAAGACGATCCTCGCGGACGGCGGCCCGGTCGTCGGCGCCCTCAACACGCTGCACGTCCTGGACGTCACCAGCTGGCTCGGCATGACCGAGGGCGACCGCGTGCTGGCCACGCCGCTCGCGGTGGTCTGCGGTCTGACGTACAACTTCCTGCCGTTCATGGTGCTGCCGCTCTACACCTCGCTGGAGCGCATCGACCCACGGCTGCACGAGGCCGCCGGCGACCTGTACGCGAGGCCCGTCACCACCTTCCGCCGGGTCACCTTCCCGCTGTCGATGCCGGGCGTCGTCTCCGGCACGCTGCTGACCTTCATCCCGGCGGCCGGTGACTACGTCAACGCGGACCTGCTGGGCTCCACCGACACCCGCATGGTCGGCAACGTCATCCAGACGCAGTTCCTGCGGATCCTGGACTATCCGACGGCCGCGGCCCTGTCCTTCATCCTCATGGCCGCCATCCTCGTCATGGTGACGCTCTACATCCGCAGGTCCGGCACGGAGGATCTGGTTTAAATGACGGTCGTCAACTGGTTCAAGCGCAATCTCGTCGTCATCGCGGGACTGCTGACGCTTTCCTATCTCCTGCTTCCCAACGTCATTGTGACGATCTTCTCCTTCAACAAACCGAAGGGGCGTTTCAATTACCAGTGGCAGGAGTTCTCCACGGCCGCCTGGCGCGACCCGTGCGGAGTCTCCGACATGTGCGGCTCGCTGTCGGTCAGCCTCCAGATCGCGTTCTGGGCGACGCTCGGCGCCACGCTGCTGGGCACCCTGATCGCCTTCGCGCTGGTCCGCTACCGCTTCCGCGCACGCGGCGCCGTGAACTCGCTGATCTTCCTGCCGATGGCCATGCCCGAGGTCGTCATGGCCGCCTCGCTGCTCACCCTGTTCCTCAACCTGGGTGCTCAGCTCGGCTTCTGGACGATCCTCATCGCGCACATCATGTTCTGCCTGAGCTTCGTCGTCACCGCCGTCAAGGCACGCGTGATGTCGATGGACCCGAGGCTGGAGCAGGCCGCGCAGGACCTGTACGCCGGACCGGTCCAGACGTTCATCAGGGTCACCCTGCCGATCGCCGCCCCCGGCATCGCGGCGGGCGCGATGCTCGCCTTCGCGCTCTCCTTCGACGATTTCATCATCACCAATTTCAACGCGGGCTCGACCGTCACCTTCCCGATGTTCGTCTGGGGCTCGGCGCAGCGCGGAACGCCCGTTCAGATCAATGTCATCGGTACGGCCATGTTCATCATCGCCGTACTGTTCGTCCTGGTCTCCATGGCCATCGGAAACCGCCGTAAGAAGCAAAAGGCATAAGCCTCTGTAGGGAGTTGAAATCATGGCCCCAAGCGCCATGAGTTCTGGCAATCACTGGACGAAAGCACTATCGGAAGCCCAGCCGGTCCCGTACTGGCTGGACGACCCCGGCCGCCCCCGCCCCGAGCCCGCCCTCACCACCGCCGAGACCTGTGACCTGCTGGTCGTCGGCGGCGGCTACAGCGGACTGTGGACCGCGCTCATCGCCAAGGAGCGCGACCCGCAGCGGGAGGTCGTCCTGGTCGAGGGCCGCGAGGTGGGCTGGGCCGCCTCCGGCCGCAACGGCGGCTTCTGCGCCGCGTCCCTCACCCACGGGCTGCCCAACGGGCTGACCCGCTGGCCGGACGAGATCCACAAGTTGGAGGAGCTGGGCGCCCGCAACCTCGACGAGATCGAGAGCGCGGTCGCCCGCTACTCCCTGGACTGCGACTTCGAGCGCACCGGCGAGATCGACGTCGCCACCGAGACGTACCAGGCGCGGGAACTGCGCGAGTGGTACGAGGAGCTGCGCGAGAAGGGCCTCGCCGACGGGGTCGAGTTCCTGGACGCCGATGCCGTGCGTGCCCAGGTCGACTCACCGACCTTCCAGGCCGGCCTGTACGACCGCCGGGGCGTCGCGATGGTCAACCCGGCCAAGCTGGCCTGGGGCCTGAAGCGGGCGTGCATGGACCTCGGCGTCCGTGTCTACGAGCACACCCCCGCCCTCACCCTGAAGCCGTACGGCGCCGGCATGGCCGTGCGCACCCCGTACGGCCGGATCCGCGCCCGCCAGGTCGCGCTCGGCACGAACATCTTCCCCAGCCTGGTCAAGCGCGTCCGCGCCTACACCGTCCCGGTCTACGACTACGCCCTGATGACCGAGCCGCTCACCGACGACCAGCTCGCGTCGATCGGCTGGAAGAACCGCCAGGGCCTCGGCGACTCGGCGAACCAGTTCCACTACTTCCGCCTCTCCGCCGACAACCGCATCCTGTGGGGCGGCTACGACGCGATCTACCCGTACGGCGGCCGGGTGCGCGCGGAGTACGACGACCGCCCTGAGACGTACGCCAAGCTCGCCGGGCACTTCTTCACCTGCTTCCCGCAGCTGGAGGGCATGCGGTTCACGCACGCGTGGGGCGGTGCCATCGACACCTGCTCGCGCTTCTCGGCGTTCTTCGGCACGGCCCATCAGGGCAAGGTGGCCTACGCGGCGGGCTTCACGGGGCTCGGCGTCGGCGCGACCCGGTTCGGCGCGGACGTGATGCTGGACCTGTTGGCGGGGGAGCGCACGGAGCGCACCGAGCTGGAGATGGTCCGCAAGAAGCCGCTGCCGTTCCCGCCCGAGCCGTTCGCCTGGACCGGTATCGCGCTCACCAAGTGGTCGCTGGCGCGCGCGGACGCGCACGGCGGGCGGCGCAATCTGTGGCTGAAGGCGATGGACAGGCTGGGCCTGGGCTTCGACAGCTGATGACCCGTCGAGTGAGGTGACCTGGATCATTTTTTGAACCGGTCGCGAAAACTCGCGTAATGCCGGCCGGTGACCTCCCTCTCCCTCGTGACGCGATCGGCGTCCACGACAGAGAGGGAGGTCACCGTCATGACAGGGGCGAAAACGGCGGTCGAGTGGCTGGCGTCCGTGGCTCCGAATCCCGAGGCCTGCCGCTGGGAGTGGGAGCGCAATCCCCTCGGGGTGGCCCTGCTGCCCGCCGGCAAGGCCTGGGACGTGCTCATCCTGCCGGGGGAGCTCGGCTATCCCACGCTCGACGTCCTCACCCGCATCATCGACCAACCCGGACCGGTCCTGGTCGACTTCGGCGACTCCCGGATGGGGTTCTTCGTGCCGCCCGGCACGGCCGCGCGCTGGCTCGGCACCGGCATCCGCACGGCCGGGGCCGGCACCTGGATCGTCGTGCCGTACCCGGGCCGGGCCACCGGCGGAGTGCGCTGGCTGGTCACGCCGGACGGCACCGGAACCCTCACCGACCCGGCGCTTCTCGAACTGGCCATGCACGAGGCTGCCGCCGGCTTGGCCGACGACGACTAGGGGGAGCCGCGCTGGGTTGTGTGTCGGCTGCGGGTGCGCTGTGGCTGGTCGCGCCCACGCGGCGGAGCCGCATGTAGATACAGCCCCGCGCCCCTTAAGGGCGTTGCCGAGCCGTCGAATATCTTGACAACCAGGATTGGTCTGGACCAAATTTGGTGCGCTCCACCCCTCCAAATCCCCCATGCCCGGAGGCACTTGTGGACCGCTCCAGATCCCTCGCCTTCCTCACCGCCGCGGCGCTGATCCTGCCCGGCCTCACCGCGCTCTCGTCGGCCGCCCGTGCGGCCGACGCCGACCTCGCCCGCAACGGCGGCTTCGAGTCCGGCCTGGACGGCTGGACCTGTACGGCCGGTACGGCGGTCAACTCCCCCGTCCGCAGCGGCGCCTCCGCGCTCCAGGCGACCCCGGCCGGGTCCGACAACGCCCGGTGCGCGCAGACGGTGACCGTGAAGCCGGACTCCCAGTACACGCTGTCCGGATACGTCCGCGGCGCCTACGTCTACCTCGGCGCGAGCGGCACCGGCACCACCGACGTATCCGCCTGGACCCAGTCGGCCCCCTCCTGGCAGCAACTGTCGACGACCTTCCGCACGGGCCCCTCCACCACCCGGGTCACCATCTACACCCACGGCTGGTACGGCACCGGCGCCTACCAGGCCGACGACATCTCCCTGGTCGGCCCCGGCGTGGACGCCGGACAGCCGCCCGCGGCACCGACCGGACTGAGGACGGGCGCGATCGCCGCGACCAGCATCGCCCTGTCCTGGTCCCCGGTGGCGGGCGCGACCGGCTACGCGGTCTACCGCAACGGCACCAAGGTCCAGACGGCGACCGGCACTTCGGCGACCGTCGGCGGTCTCACGCCGTCCACCGCGTACAGCTTCCAGGTCGCCGCCGTGAACGACGCGGGCGAGTCGGCGAAGTCGGCCACGGTGACCGCCACGACCATCGCCGGACCGAGCGGCCCGGGCACCGACCTCCCCGCCCACGCCCTGGTCGGCTACCTCCACGCGAGCTTCGCCAACGGCTCCGGCTACACGCGCATGGCCGACGTCCCCGACAGCTGGGACGTCATCGACCTGGCCTTCGGCGAACCCACCTCGGTCACCTCGGGCGACATCCGCTTCGACCGCTGCCCGGTGGCGGAGTGCCCGAACGTCGAGTCCGACGCCGACTTCAAGGCGGCGATCAAGGCCAAGCAGGCGGCCGGCAAGAAGGTCCTCATCTCGATCGGCGGCCAGAACGGCCAGGTGCAGCTGACCACAACGGCCGCCCGGGACACCTTCGTCACGTCGGTCTCGAAGATCATCGACGAGTACGGCCTCGACGGCCTCGACATCGACTTCGAGGGCCACTCGCTGTCCCTGAACGCCGACGACACCGACTTCAAGAACCCGAAGACCCCGGTGATCGTCAACCTCATCGCGGCACTGAAGACCCTCAAGGCCAAGTACGGCGACGACTTCGTGCTGACGATGGCCCCGGAGACGTTCTTCGTCCAGCTCGGCTACCAGTACTACGGCACCGGCCAGTGGGGCGGCCAGGACCCGAGGGCGGGGGCGTACCTCCCGGTCATCCACGCCCTGCGCGACGACCTGACGCTGCTGCATGTCCAGGACTACAACTCGGGCCCGATCATGGGCCTGGACAACCAGTACCACTCCATGGGCGGCGCCGATTTCCACATCGCCATGACCGACATGCTGCTGACCGGCTTCCCGGTCGCCGGCAACGCGAACAACGTCTTCCCGCCGCTGCGCCCCGACCAGGTCGCCATCGGCATGCCGGCGTCGACCAACGCGGGCAACGGTCATGTCCCCCCGGCCGAGGTCACCAAGACCCTCGACTGCCTCACCAAGAAGACCAACTGCGGTTCCTACGCGACCCACGGCACCTGGCCGGCGCTGCGCGGCCTGATGACGTGGTCGATCAACTGGGACCGCTACTCGAACTGGGAGTTCCAGCGGGCGTTCGACGGCTACTTCGGCTGAGGAAGAGCCACAGCAGCGTCATGAGCACCGTGCCGAGGCACCAACTGGCCACCACGTCCAGTGGCCAGTGGTAGCCGCGCCGGACCAGGCCGAAGGCGACGCCCAGGTTGAGGGCGGCGCACAGGACCAGGACGGTGCGGCGGGCGGGCGCGGTGCGCAGCCAGGGGAGGAGGAGCAGGGCCGCGGCGCCGTACGCGACGACCGCCGTGGCCGTGTGGCCCGACGGGTAGTAGCCGGTGGCGGGCGGCACGGCCGGGGTGCCCGGACGGTCGGTCAGTTCCTTGAGGGGGACGATCAGAGCCGGGACCAGGGCCATCAGAAACGCCGCTGCGGCTGCCGGCCACCACCAGTGGTCTGTACCGCTGCGGCGATGCCGCCAGGTGACGTACACCAGGACGACCGCGAGGACCGGCACCGCGACCGGCACATTGCCGAGGTCCGCGAGGAGTTCGGAGAGGCGGTCGGGGTGGATCAGGGCCCGGCTGGCCGCCTCGTCGAGGTCGACCAGCCGGCCGTCGGCCATCACCTGCCAGGTGATGAGCGCGAAGAGAAGGGCCGGAAGCCCGAGAAGGAGAAAGAGGGAGGTCGGCCGCCCCCGAACAGGGGGGGTGGTTCCGGGGCGGCCGTCCGGATCGGATGGTCGCGCGCCCCGGGGGGTTTGGGGCGGGCGACTGTCCGATCGGTGAGGAGATCCGGAGCCGGAAGCTCCGGGTGTGTGCGCGAGGGCACGACCAGGTCGAAGCTGGGGAGGCCACGGCCTGATGTCGCCCAGAGTCCCCTCTGGACGGGGTGTATCTCTCATCTGGTTAGAACCTACGGCAGGGCGAAGGCGTTAGACAGACGGAATCGCGTCCTGACATCCACCTCGCACACCTTCTTCACACGCTCTGACTAACGCGGCCCCGGCCCCGGAATCCCGGGCGTCGTCAGCGCTGGGGCGCCTGGGGTTCCCGGGGCGGGAACCCCACGTCCCACCAGTGGTTTCGCTGTGACCTCAGATGCGGGCGAAGGCCTGCTCGATGATGTCGAGACCCTCGTTCAGCAGGTCCTCGCCGATGACCAGCGGCGGCAGGAAACGCAGCACGTTGCCGTAGGTGCCACAGGTAAGGACCAGCAGGCCCTCGGCGTGGCAGGCCTTGGCGAGCGCGGCGGTCGCCTCCGGGTTCGGCTCCTTGGTGGCCCGGTCCTTGACCAGCTCGATGGCGATCATGGCGCCGCGGCCGCGGACGTCGCCGACGATGTCGAACTTCTCGGCCATGGCGCCCAGGCGGGCCTTCATGATCGCCTCGATGTTCTTCGCCTTGGCGTTGAGGTCCAGCTCCTTCATCGTCTCGATGGAGCCGAGCGCACCGGCGCAGGCGACAGGGTTACCGCCGTACGTGCCACCGAGGCCACCGGCGTGCGCGGCGTCCATGATCTCCGCGCGACCGGTCACGGCGGCCAGCGGCAGACCGCCGGCGATGCCCTTGGCGGTGGTGATCAGGTCCGGGACGATGCCCTCGTCCTCGCAGGCGAACCACTGGCCGGTGCGGCAGAAGCCGGACTGGATCTCGTCGGCGACGAAGACGATGCCGTTGTCGGCGGCGAACTGGCGGATCGCGGGCAGGAAGCCCTTGGCCGGCTCGATGAAGCCGCCCTCGCCGAGCACCGGCTCGATGATGATCGCGGCGACGTTGTCCGGGCCGACCTGCTTGGTGATCTGGTCGATGGCCTGCGCGGCGGCCTCGGGACCGGCGTTCTCCGGACCGGTCGGCCAGCGGTAGCCGTAGGCGACCGGGACGCGGTAGACCTCGGGCGCGAACGGACCGAAGCCGTGCTTGTACGGCATGTTCTTCGCGGTCAGCGCCATCGTCAGGTTGGTCCGGCCGTGGTAGCCGTGGTCGAAGACGACGACGGCCTGCCGCTTGGTGTAGGCGCGCGCGATCTTGACGGCGTTCTCGACGGCCTCGGCGCCCGAGTTGAACAGCGCGGACTTCTTGGCGTGGTCACCGGGCGTCAGCTCGGCCAGGGCCTCGGCGACCTCGACGTACCCCTCGTACGGCGCGACCATGAAGCAGGTGTGGGTGAAGTCCGCGAGCTGGGCGGACGCCCGGCGTACGACGGCCTCGGCGGAGGCGCCGACGCTGGTCACCGCGATGCCGGAACCGAAGTCGATGAGCCGGTTGCCGTCGACGTCCTCGAGGATGCCGCCGCCCGCGCGCGCGGTGAAGACGGGCAGCACGGAGCCCACACCCTGCGCGACCGCGGCGGTACGGCGGGCCTGCAACTCCTGCGACTTCGGACCGGGGATGGCGGTGACGACGCGGCGCTCCTGCGGAACTGCGCTCATGAGGGGCTCCTGGGGGTTTTGCTGACGCTTGTCTTGTTCTTTTCTCGCAGGCTAGGGCGGGGAGTGGGGGGTGGGCATGCTCCATGTGGGCGTTGTCAGCGACGTCGGTTGTCCGTGGTGGACATAGCGACGCGGACGGGCCCGGCACCGGCCACGACGAGATCCGGATCATCTCGGTCCGCTCACTCGGCCGTGTAAGCGGTGAACTCCCCAGGAGAGGGCGTTAGATTGACTCGCTGATGGTGGATGGCACGGATGGAACGGCTGGTCAGGGGGCAAGGGCGATGGACAGCGACGGGACGCAGGACGCGCGGGGCACACACGCGAACCCGGTGCCGCGTCCGGCGCCGCCTTCGGACGCGCCCGCGGTGCCGCCGCGGCCGCCTCGGGAACCGTGGGTGCCGCGACGGCGCGACGGCCAGGGTGAGACCGTCGCGGCCTGGCTTGACGAGGACCGCCCGGAAGCCAGGCCAGGCATCTGGCGCTTCGGCTACCGCATTCCGAAGGCGGGGCGAAACGCGGAGCGGCTGGCTCCGGTGACCGTCGTGGGCATGCTGATTCCGCTCGTCGTGGGGCTCCTGGTGTGGTCCCTCTGGCGGCGCGGCGCGATCCCGTACCAGTACTCGATCCTTCGGCTCTTCACCCCTGACAACTGGTGGTGGGGAGGCACGCTTGCCTCGCCCAAGGAACTGGAGGGGCATTCGATTCCGGTACCAGGCGAAGAGGCGCTACAGGTATACAACGGTCTCTTCTTCGCCCTGCTCGTCTACGCTGTGGGCCGGCTCGGCGGCTGGCCGGCCGCCGTCCGCCATGTGGTGGGGCACAAGCCCCCACCCGTCCGTGCCCTGCTCGCCGCTCTCGGTGCCCTGGTCACTCTGAGCTTCGTGTTCCCGGACGCCTTCCCCGGCGTCGGCTGGGAGCCCTTGCCACTTGTCAACCCGCTGTTCTCCCTGATCGCACTGATCAGCGACGGATACGGGATCTACGAGTCGCCGTTGGTCACAGATGGGCTCTACGCTCTCATCACCTTGATCGTCCTGTGGCCCTTCGCCAGGCTGGGCGGCTGGTGGTCTCTGGTGCGGACCTGGCTTGCCGCCCGCGGCCGTGTCGAAGCGGAAGGGGATCCGTCCGCAGTCGAGGTGTCCCGTGCTCGCTGGCCGGAGCTGCGGCAGGTGGGGCAGCACCAGGCTGCCGACGTGCTGACCGCCGAAGTACTTGCCGGGCGGATGAACGATGTGGACTGTGCCCGCATCGACTACACCTGGGCGAGGGCCAGGGCCATGGGCCAATTCTCCGGCTTCACGGATACCGTGTTGCGCCAAGGCGCTGCGGCGTTCGCCCATCCCTCGGGTTCCCGGGACCTCCACGGCCGCACCGCCCGGCACGACCTGCTCACAGGACAGGTGCGCATCGGCCAGTGGGTGGCATCCGAGCGCACCCCGCCGGTCTACGGCGGCGTCGGCGCGGCCGTCGGGCGGGAGACACTGGGTACCTCGATGCTGGTGGTCGGACCGTCAGGCGCCGGTAAGACGCGGCACGTGATTGCCCCGGTGGTCGAGTCACTCGCGCTGCAAGCCCTCACCGGCCAGTGCGCCGTCGTCGTGGTGTGCGGTGCCGGCACACCGGTCGGGCCGGACGCGTCGTACGACGTCGTCGTGCGCATCGGCGACCCCGGCTCCGTGCACGACCTCGATCCGTACGCGGACTCCGACAACCCTGACGAGGCGGCCGGATTCCTTGCCGAGGCGCTGGCGGGGGACCTCGATACCGTCAGTGCCGAGCGTGCGGTCACCGCTCTGGCTCAACTCCTGGGCCCTTACAGTGCCGCGCACGGGCATTTTCCTGCCCTGCCCGTGCTCCGAGAGCTTTTGGAAGGGCAGCCGACAGCTCTCTCCGACCTGCGCCGCAGGCTGGCCGGCGAACAGCACGCGGCCATGCGCCGTGAACTGGAGGCGCGTGCACGGCAGACCGGTACCTCCGGCGACCCGGGTCCGGCGCTCGCCGATCGGCTCGCTCTGTTGGATCGGCCGGCTTTCGCTGACTTCTTCGGCTCGGGAGGCGACACGATCCGCCCGTTCTCGCTGCGTGCCGTCGCACACCACCCCCTTCGCGTTCGCATCGATCTGCCCGAGCACGGCCACGAACAGGCCTCGCGCCTGGTCGCCCGGATGGTGCTGGCGCAGTTCGCGAGTGTTGCGCGCGAAGGCTCACGCGACCACCTCGTCAGCCTGGTCCTGGACGATGCGACCGGCGCCATCACACCTACGTCGCTGCGGCGGATCCAGGGGCTGCGTTCGCAGAACGCCGGTGTCGTACTCGCCCTGCGCACGGTCTCCGATGTGCCTGAAGCCCTGCATGGGCCGTTGTACGCGGCAGTTGGCTGCCGGATGGCCATGGCCGGGGTGACGACGTGGGACGGCAGCCGGTTCGCCGACGCCTGGGGAACGGAGTGGGTCGAGACCGAAGATGTCGCCCGGCATACAGTCTTCGCCGACCAACCGATGACTCGAGCGCTGCACGCCCTGCGCAAGCTGGTCACCGGCAAGGCAGTCACCACCGAGGCGGTCACCGTGCGGCAGGTCGAGCGGGAGCGGTGGTCGGCGTCCGAGCTGGCGCACGGGGTGCCGCCCGGGCATGCCGTGCTCTCGCTCACCAGCGTTCAGGGCGAGCACGCGCCGCCGCTGCTGGTGGATCTGCGGGGCTGACCTGGGTATCCGGGCAGCAGGCCACGCGGGGACCGTACGGTGAGGCAGAATCGACACAGGTCGTTCATACACGGCGGCCAAAAGATCACAGAGATCGCACAGATCCTGCCGGCGATCACTGGGATCGAACCGACGATCACCGAGATCACACCGACTTGAAGGCCGCATGCCCCCCACGCTCTCCTCGCTCGTCCACCACTCCGCGCTGAAGCTGACCGTGCGGGCGGGCGAGGACCGCCTGGACGTGCCCGTGCGCTGGGCGCATGCCAGCGAGCTCACCGACCCCGTGCCCTACATGGAGGGCGGGGAGCTGCTGCTGATCACCGCGCTGAAGCTGGACGCCGAGAACCCCGAGTCGATGCGGCGCTATGTGCGGCGCCTGGTGGGCGCGGGCGTGGTCGGGCTCGGCTTCGCGGTCGGCGTCAACTACGAGGACATCCCCGAGGCCCTGGTCGAGGCCGCGGCGGCGGAGGACCTTCCGCTGCTCGAGGTGCCGCGCCGCACACCCTTCCTCGCCATCAGCAAGGCGGTCTCCGCGGCCATCGCGGCGGACCAGTACCGCGCGGTGACGGCGGGCTTCGCGGCCCAGCGGGAGCTGACCAAGCACGCCCTGACCGACGGCCCCGAGGGGCTGCTGTCCGCGCTGGCCTCGCAGGTGGACGGCTGGGCCGCGCTGTACGACGCCTCCGGTGCCGTCGTCGCGACCGCGCCCGAGTGGGCCGGGCGGCGGGCGGCACGGCTCACGGCGGACGTCGAGCGGCTGCGCGAGCGGCCCGCGCCGGCGTCGTCCGTGGTGGGCGGCCCGGAGAACGAGGACCGGGTCGAACTGCACAGCCTGGGCACCGGCCGGCGCCCCCGGGCGGCCCTGGCCGTGGGAACGGCGACCGCACTCGGCACCGCGGAGCGCTACGCCGTCCACTCCGCCATCGCCCTGCTGACCCTGACGACCGAGCGCTCCCGCTCTCTCCAGGCCGCCGAGCAGCGGATCGGGGCGGCCGTGCTGCGCATGCTGCTCGCCGGCCAGCCGGACCATGCCCGGGCCGTGGCCGGGGGACTGTACGGCGGGCTGCTGGACGCGCCCTTCCGGATGATCGTCGCCGAGTCGGCCTCGGTGTCGGCGGCGCGGGTCGTGGACTCCGGGTCGCGGGTGCCGCTGACCAAGGCGTCCGCCGCGGTGCTGGTCGCGGCCGGCGAGGCGAACGGCGATCCCCTGGGCGCGCTCACCGAGGTCGTCGAGTCCGCGGCGGCCCGCGCCGGGGAGGCGGTGCTGGTGGTGCCGGAGGGGGAGGGCGAGAGCGCGCGGCTGGTGGTGCTCGCGGCGGACGGCGGTGCGGCGGTCTCGGCGAGCGCGGAGTACGCGGCGGCGCTGGAGGCGACGCGCGTGGGAACCGTGTCGGAGCAGCCCGGGTTCATCGACGACGAACTGGTCGTCGGGCTGTCGGCGCCGGCCGGGCCCATCGCCGCGGCGGCGGCGTACAAGCAGGCCGAGCAGGCGCTGTCGGTGGCCCGGCGGCGCGGACGGGTGTTCGTGGAGCACGAGCAGCTGGCCGCGGGGTCCGTGCTGCCGCTGCTCGCGGACGACGCGGTGAAGGCGTTCGCCGACGGGCTGCTGCGGGCGCTGCACGAGCACGACGCGACGGGCCGCGGCGACCTGGTGGCCTCCCTGCGGGCATGGCTGTCCCGGCACGGCCAGTGGGACGCGGCGGCCGCGGACCTGGGAGTGCACCGGCACACGCTGCGGTACCGGATGCGACGGGTGGAGGAGATCCTCGGCCGCTCACTGGACGACGCGGACGTACGGATGGAGCTCTGGCTGGCGCTGAAGGCGACGTCGACGGAGTAGGGGCCGCGTTGTTCAGGACGACTTGAGTAGCCGCATCGTCTGGCCGTCTCCGACGTCGGCCGCCAGCCACTGACCGCAGGGGAAAGCGAATTCCTTTCCCGTCGTGTCGTCCCGAATTAGAATGCGATCGAGGAACCAGCCTGCGTAGCGACCCGACTCGTCCTGCCTGACGCGCACACTCTGGATGTCGCCCAGGGGGGAGGTTTCCAAATTGAAGATGTCCGTCTTGCCCTTCTCGAAGTTGTCCTCCGAGTTGTCGAGCAGGCGCTCTCCACTGTTCATGGGCTGTCCTTGCGGGTCCTGACCGTAGAGCGTGATGTATACGTTTGCGTCGGTGCCCGCGTAGTCCGCGGATCCCGTCACCGTAGTCACTCGGTAATTGGTTGCCGGCATTTCCTTGTCTCCCTCTGCGAGTGTGATCAGGACGGGGTTGCTTGCTGACAGGTCTGTGGACTTCCGATCCTTCCGAACCAGTGGGCAAAACCGGCCCAGTTGAAGTGGATGTCAATCCCCTCGGTTCCGGTGTTCATCCCTATGACAGCTTTGTGCAGGGCGATGCCGGATCGGACAAGCGAGCCGAAAGGCTCGGGTATTGCGAGCAGTAGGGTCTCGGCCTCCTTGCTGCCGCGTGCGACCGCGCAGCCCTCGTCGCGGTTGAGGTGCAGGATGAGGCCCCAGTAACGTGGTTCGACGCTTGCCATCACCGCTCCCTGGTCAGATGTCCTTGGCGCTGGGCCGCGGCGAGATCCGCCCGGTCTCGTCGATTGCTATGCGGCCTGCTCGAAGCAGATTGTTGAGCTCTTCCACGGAATTCGAGAGGTAACGAGCGAGCTCGGGGTTCAGGCTTTCGGGAGGTGACCAGTGGACTGTGTTGTCTCGGAGATGGGCGTTTCCCAGGCGGGACAGGCGAGCGTCCAGCTCTTTTCCGCCGGTGCCATCGCTCGTCCGTGACCAAGCGGATTCCACGCGTTGCGCATCGGTTGATATGGAGTGAATTCGCTGAGGCGATTGGTGTTCGTCGCCGACCTCGGATGACAGTTCGATCTTTTGTTGTCGACGGGAGTCGATCGGAATTTTCCCCGATCCGTCCATGGCGCCCCCTCAGTCCATCGCGGGTCTGTGGATGCATACTCCTGGTCGGCAGGCGGGCGGAGCAAGTCCTTCATGGGGGGATATTTTCTACGGTGGGCGGTACGGAGCAGATTTCAGACGGAGTGAATGGAAGAGGGAATGGGGAATTAGGAGGTCATTCGGTGCTCGCGTCATTTTCCGCTGCCGGGCGGGCGGTCGTGCAGCAGGGCATGTCCGGGGGAGGGTGAGGCGCCGCCTGCGTCCGCCTTCGCGACCTACCAATCCGGCGCATCCGGGCGACTCAGTACTACGTCCCGGACAAACACGTCTCGTGGTCCACGCCCCTACCGTGGACCACGACACACAGGACACTCAACGCGGAAGGGCCGGGAAATCGAGATGCCAAAGGAAAATGTGGCAGCCACCCACGCCTTCTGGCTTGCCGGCCGCCAGGTCACCGGCGAGGACAGCTTCGATGTGACCTCCCCGTGGGACGGGCGGGTCGTCGGCAAGGTCAGCGTGCCCACCGACGCGCAGATCGAGGGGGCCGTGGCCGCCGCGTACGCCGTCCGGGACGAGTTCGCCGCGACCCCGGCGCACGTGCGGGCCGCTGCCCTCGACCACGTCAGCCGGCGCCTCGTCGAGCGCACCGAGGAGATCGCCCGGCTGATCTCCGCCGAGAACGGCAAGCCCATGAAGTGGGCCCGGGGCGAGGTCGGCCGTGCCGTGTCCGTGTTCCGGTTCGCGGCCGAGGAGGCCCGGCGCTTCAACGGCGGCGAGGCCCAGCGCCTCGACACCGACCTCGGCGGCCAGGGGCGCCTCGCCTTCACCCGGCGCTTCCCCAAGGGCGTCGTCCTCGGCATCGCGCCGTTCAACTTCCCGCTGAACCTGTGCGCCCACAAGATCGCCCCGGCCATCGCCGCCGGCGCGCCGATCATCCTGAAGCCCGCCCCGGCCACCCCGCTGTCCGGCCTGATCATCGGTGACCTGCTCGCCGAGACCGAGCTTCCGGCCGGCTCCTGGAGCATCCTGCCGGTGCCGAACGACAAGATGCCCGCCCTGGTCCAGGACGAGCGTCTGCCGGTCATCTCCTTCACCGGTTCCGAGAAGGTCGGCTACGCGATCATGGACTCGGTGCCGCGCAAGCACTGCACCCTGGAGCTGGGCGGCAACGGCGCGGCGGTCGTGCTCGCCGACTTCGCCTCCGACGAGGACCTGGACTGGGCCGCGACCCGCATCGCGACCTTCTCCAACTACCAGGGCGGCCAGTCCTGCATCTCCGTGCAGCGGGTGATCGCGGACGCCTCCGTGTACGAGCGGCTGCTGCCGCGCATCGTCGCCGCCGTCGAGAACCAGGTCACCGGTGACCCGGACGACGACGCCACCGACGTCGGCCCGCTGGTCAGCGAGGACGCCGCCAAGCGCGTCGAGACGTGGGTGGACGAGGCGGTCGCCGCCGGCGCGGCCCTTCTCACCGGCGGCAAGCGCGACGGTGCCTCCTACGCGCCGACCGTGCTCACCGACGTACCGGCCGACGTCACGCTCTCCTGCGAGGAGGTCTTCGGACCCGTCCTCACCGTCCAGAAGGTCGACGGGGAGGCCGCCGCCTTCGCCGCCGTCAACGACTCCAAGTACGGCCTCCAGGCGGGCGTGTTCACCCACGACCTCCAGACCGCCTTCCGTGCCCACCGGGCGCTGGAGGTCGGCGGTGTCGTCGTCGGCGACGTCCCGTCCTACCGCGCCGACCAGATGCCGTACGGCGGCGTCAAGCAGTCCGGTGTCGGCCGTGAGGGCGTGAAGTTCGCGATGGACGACTACACCTACGAGCGCGTGATGGTCCTCACCGGCATCGCGCTCTGAGCAGGTTCGCGAACCACTCTGGCTTGTGACAATCATTTTCATGTAGAGTGGTCCCGTATCCCGGGATGGAAAAGGGCCCGGCACCGATGCCTTCCGGTGCCGGGCCCCTTCCGTGTGTCGGCCTGGTCCGGACCCTCAACCGGAGAAGCCGACGTGCGCGAGCCGCAGCGGGCCGCGCAGTCCGATACGGACGTCGCGGACGCCCTCGGCGACGATCCGGGCGGTGAGCGTCCGGTAGTCGTACGGGCCGGACCCGGCCGACTTCGACGTCAGTACGGCCGACACCTGACCGCCGGCCGGCGACACCTCGACCGTGCCCTCGCCCGCCACGGTCACCGTCACCTCGGTGGCACCGTCGCCGAAGTCGCAGTCCCGGTAGAGCAGTTCGCCGGAACCGCCCTCGGTCGCCGTCACCGCGTCGCCCGAGCTCTTCGTGCGGTCGACGATCGCGACGCCGCTCTGCTCGTCGAAGTCGGCCGCGGGCAGGCCGCGTCGGAGGACGGGGCGCGGGGCCGCCGGCTCGCCGTCCAGGACCACTGTCGTCCGCAGCCGGACGTCCTCGCCGGAGGCGCCGGCCAGCACCTCGTACGCGCCCGGCTCGCGGCGCCAGCCGTCCCGCGCCACGTCCCAGAAGTCGAAGGCGGACAAGGGGACTTCGAAGGCCAGCTCCCTGCGCTCGCCCGGCTCCAGGCGCACCCTGTCGTGTGCCAGCAGCTCCCGGCGCGGGCGCGGCACCGTCGGATCCACGGCACGGAAGTAGACCTGGGCCACCTCGTCGGCCGTCATGTCCCCGGTGTTCGTGACCGCGAAGGCGACGTGCAGGGAGTCGTCCGCCGTGCGGGTGGCGAGGTCGGCGTAGGAGAACGACGCGTACGACAGGCCGTGGCCGAACGGGAACAGCGGGGTCCCCTCGAAGTACAGATAGGTCTGGCGGCCGCCGATCACGTCGTAGTCGAGGAGGTCCGGCAGGTCGGCGTCGTCGGCGTACCAGGTCTGCGGGAGGCGGCCGGCGGGAGAGACGTCGCCCGCCAGCACCCGGGCCAGGGCGGTGCCGGCCGCCTGGCCGCCGTGGCACGTCCACAGAACCGCCGGGAGGTCGGCGGGGTCGACCGCGTACGGGTACGCCGACGCCAGCGCCAGGACCGTGCTCGGGTTGACGGCGCGGGCGGCGCGCAACAGGCGCTCCTGATGGTCGGGGAGGGCGAGCGTCGAACGGTCCTCGGTCTCGCGGCCGTTGATGTGCGGGTCGTTGCCCGCGACCACCAGGACCACGTCGGCCCGCGCGGCGACCCTGGCCACCGCGTCCTCGCCGCGCTCGACCACGATCAGCTCGAAGACTTCCGGGTCGGCCTCGGCAACCCGCACCCCGTCGGCGGCGACTGAGACGTGGTGACCCGTGCCGATGTGCCTCAGGAGGTGTCCGTTCGCGTGCGGTTCCAGGCGGAACGTCTCCTGGACGACCCAGCCGCCCGGCTGGTCGGCGGAGGCGCGGACCCGGCCGTCCTCGGCGACCGAGAGATAACGCCCGTCGGGCGCGCGCAGGGTCAGCACGCCCTCGCCCCAGTCCACCAGCGCGAGTTCGGTGCCGTCCGGGCCGGCGGTCAGTGCCGGCAGGTCGGTACGGCCCGCCAGCAGCGCCGGGTCGAGCGCGCCCCCGGCGCCGCGCACCTCGTCGCCGGCGTCCGCCTCGGGGACGTGCAGGAAAGCGCCCGCCGAGGTCTTCAGCAGGACGCGGTCGACGCCCTCCGCGAACTCCACGCGCTGCGCGCCGAACCGCTCGTAGACGCCCTCCAGTGGCGTCGAGCGGTGGATGAGGGTGCCGCTGTACCAGTCGAGCTTGCACTCGTCGGCGAGCAGGCCGACCACCGCGAGCCGGGTGTCGGGTGCGAGCGGCAGCAGGCCCGCGTCGTTCTTCAGCAGCACGACCGCCTGCTCGGCGGCCTCCTGGGCGAGGGCCCGGTGGGCCGGGGTGTCGAAGTCCCCGGTGAGGGCGTACGGGTCGTACTCGGGGTCGAACTCGCCGAGTCGGAAGCGGACCGAGAGCTGTCGGCGGACGGCTGTGTCGAGGTCCGCCTCGGTCAGCAGGCCCCGGTCCAGGGCGCCGCGGACACGGGCGGTGATCGGCGAGCTGTCGGTGCCGTGGTCGGTGAAGCTGTCGACGCCGGCCAGCAGGGCCGCGGCCGTGGCCTCCTCGTGGGTGTCGAAGTAGTGCTCGGAGTCGACCAGGTTGGAGGGCGCGCCCGCGTCCGAGCAGACCAGCAGGTCCTGATCGGTCCAGGTGCGAAGGTGCTCCCGCAGATACGGCGAGACATGGTTGGGGCGGCCGTTGACCAGGTTGTACGCAGGCATCACCCCGGCCGTCGTGCCCGCCTCGACCGTAGCGCGGAAGGCGCGCAGGTCGTACTCGTTGAGCACGCGCGGGCGGACCGAGGAGGACGTGACGTCGCGGCCCGTCTCATTGTTGTGCGCCAGCCAGTGCTTCAGCACCGGCGCGGTGCGCCAGTACGTCGGATGGTCGCCGCGCAGACCGCGGGTGTACGCGGTGGCGATGGCGGAGGTGAGGTTCGGGTCCTCGGAGTAGCCCTCCTCGCCACGCCCCCACAGGGGGTGGCGCAGCAGGTTGACGGTGGGGGACCAGACGTTGAGGCCGACGCGGTCGTCGCGGGCGCGCATGGCGCGGGTCTCCTTGGAGACGGCCTCGCCGATCCGCCGTACGAGGTCCGTGTTCCAGGTCGCGCCGAGGCCCACCGCCTGCGGGAAGACGGTGGCCGGGCCCATCCACGCCACACCGTGCAGCGCTTCCTGGCCGGTGCGGAAGGCGGCGATGCCCAGGCGCTCGACCGCGGGCGTGAACTGGTGCAGGAATCCGATCTTCTCGTCGAGCGTGAGCCGCGACAGAAGGTCGTCGATGCGCTTCGCGAACGGCAGTCGCCGATCGCGGAAAGGCGGCGTGTGCGGGGTGTGTGCGGTCACGTGGGGATCCCCTTGTGATGGATCGGCTCGGCGCTTTCGAAGCGCTTCGATGCTCTTTCGGTCGGAGGGTGGGTGTCAAGACGCCTAGAGGAATCTTGGAATCGACTCTTGTGCACCCCTGGGCGTTCACTTAACCTCGCTGCAACATCGAAGCGCTTCGACAGTGGGGTTGACGCAATGACGCCGAAAGCCGCCTCCTCCGCCTCCTCCGGACCGAGCCGGAGAAGCTTCCTCGCCTCCACGGCGGTCGCCACCGCGGCGGTGGCCGGCGGGATGCCGCTGCTCGCCGCCTGCGGCGGTTCGGAAAGCGGTTCGCGTGAGGGGACCACCTCGGGCAAGGACGCGAAGAAGATCCTTCCGACGTACGTGGCCGGCAGCGTGGTGACGCCGGACATCCCGTCGAAGAACGGCTCCTCGAACGGCTTCACCGGCAAGCTGGACATCGCGGACCTGAAGACGTCGGTCGCCAAGAAGCTCGGCAAGGGCGGCAAGGTCACCGTCATGTCGCCGTTCTGGGGCTCACCGCCGAAGGGGAGCAACCCCTACTACACGGCGATGAACGACCTGATCGGCGTCGACGTCCAGTGGCAGAACCAGGACGGCAACACCTACGACCAGAAGCTCGGCGCGGTCCTCGCCTCCAGCGACGTACCCGACATCGTCGTGGTCCCCGGCTGGAACATGGGCGGCAAGATACCCAGCGCCATCATCAGCAAGTTCGCCGACCTCGGCCCCTACCTCTCCGGGGACGAGGTCAAGGAGTACCCCAACCTCGCGGCGATCCCGACGGACGCCTGGCAGCGCTCCATATTCGGCGGCGCGCTGCGCGGACTGCCGATGCCGGCGTCGTACGTCACCAACATCGTGCCCCTCTACCGCCAGGACGTCTTCGAGAAGGAGGGGTACCAGGTCCCCGCCTCCACCGACGAGTTCCTGGCGCTGGCGAAGGACATCACCAACGCCAAGGCCAAGGTGTGGGCCTGCGGCGACATGAAGTGGACCGCGTTCAACTCCTTCGGCGTGCTGTCCGGTTCGGAGAAGCCGCTCGGCTGGAACCTCGTCGACGGCAAGCTGGTCTACCGCATCGAGACCGAGGAGTACCTGGAGGCACTGGAGTGGACGCGCAAGCTGTTCGCGGCCGGCGTCGTCCACCCCGACTTCAAGCTCGGCAAGAGCCAGGCCACCGACCCGCAGACCAAGTTCGCCGCCGGTGAGTTCCTGATCTACAACAACGACATCTCCAGCTGGTACGGCCTCACCGCCTCCCAGGCCACCCAGAACCCGGACTTCAAGGTCTCCGGCATGGACATCTTCGGTACCGGCGGCAGCGGCCCCATCCCGTGGGCCGCACAGCCCGCCGGCATCTTCGCGTTCATCAACAAGAACGCCTCCGAGGCCGTGGTCCGCGACGCGCTGGCCGTCGCCAACGTGACGGCGGCGCCGTACGGCACCAAGGAGTACATGCTCACCAACTACGGCGTCGAGGGCACCCACTACACCCTCAAGGACGGCGTCCCGGTCAAGACCGACCAGGGCAACAACGAGGTCCTCAACGCCTACGTCATGGTCGCGAGCCCGGCCTCCACCCTCGCCCACCCCGACTTCCCGGACATCGCCAAGGCGCAGGTCGAGTGGCAGCAGCGGATGGGCGCGCTCACCAAGAAGTCGTCGTTCTGGGGCATGCAGATCACCGAGCCCGCCCGCTACACCAACCTCTCCAACGACTTCGAGCAGTTGGAGGACGACATCGTCCGCGGCCGCAAGAAGATCGGCGACATGCAGCAGGCCGTCTCCGACTGGAAGAGCAAGGGCGGCGACAAGCTCCGCGACTGGTACAAGAAGATCCTCGACGAGAACGGCAGCGCGGCCAACTGATCCGGGTTCGAGGCAAGGAGAAGGCCGTGTCGCACAGCACGGTGCCTAAGAGCAGGACCGAGGCGAAGAGGAAGACCCCGCGGGAGGAGACCCCGGTGGCGTCCGGCGACGCCACCGGTTCCCCGGCGAGCGGCCGGTCGGGGAAGCTGAGCCTGAAGGTCAGATTCCGGCGCGATCGGGTGCTGCTCCTGATGACGTTGCCGGCCGTCGTGCTGGTCCTGCTCTTCAACTACGTACCGATCCTCGGCAACGTCGTCGCCTTCCAGGACTACGACCCCTACATCAGCGACAACGGCGTCGTGTCCATCCTGAACAGCCCCTTCGTGGGCATGGAGAACTTCCAGCGGATCTTCGAGGACTCGGCCTTCTGGAACGCCGTCCAGAACACGCTGATCCTGTTCTTCCTCCAGCTCGTGCTGTTCTTCCCGATCCCGGTCCTGCTCGCGCTGCTCATCAACAGTGTGGTCAGACCCCGGATACGGGCGGTCTCACAGGCGATCCTCTATCTGCCGCACTTCTTCTCCTGGGTGCTGGTCATCGCCGTCTTCCAGCAGCTGTTCGGCGGCGCCGGGATCTTCTCCCAGCTGCTGCGGCAACACGGCTACGACGGCCTCGACTTCATGACCGACCCGAACACCTTCCCGCTGCTCATCACCGCGCAGAGCGTGTGGAAGGACGCCGGCTGGGGGATCATCGTCTTCCTCGCCGCGCTCGCCTCGGTGCCGCCCGACCTCTACGAGGCCGCCGCGATGGACGGCGCGAACCGCCGGCGCCGCATGTGGCACGTCACCCTTCCCGCGCTGCGGCCCGTGATCGCCCTGCTGCTGGTGCTGCGGGTCGGCGACGCGCTCACCGTCGGCTTCGAACAGATCCTGCTGCAACGGGACATGGTCGGACCGGGCGCCGCCGAGGTCCTCGACACCTTCGTCTGGTGGAACGGCGTGCGCAACCAGGACTTCGGCTACGCGGCCGCCGCCGGCCTGGTCAAGGGCGTCGTCAGCCTCGGACTGGTCCTCGCCGCGAACAAGGTGGCCCATCTCATGGGCGAGCAGGGGGTGTACAAGAAGTGACCGCCGTGATCGACAAGACGGTGCGCGCGCCCGGCCGTTGGGCGGCGCCGCCCCGGCCGAGCTGGGAGGAGGAGCCCTCCAGGGCCGGCCTCGCCGGCAAGGGGCTCGCGCTGACCTTGGCCTGCCTCGGGATCCTCTTCCCGCTGTGGATCGTCGTCGTGACGAGCCTGTCGTCGAGGAAGACGATCGACGAGGCCGGCGGTCTGGTGATGGTGCCGAAGGACATCACCTTCATCGCCTACAAGGAGTTGCTGAGCGGCGGGCAGGTCACACGCGCGGCCGTCATCAGCGTCCTGGTCACCCTCGTCGGCACGCTGTTCTCGATGGCCGTGTCCGTGCTGTGCGCGTACGGGCTCTCGCGGACCGGGTCGCTCGGGCACCGCTGGATCCTGCTGACCCTGCTGGCGACGATGTTCTTCAGCGCCGGGCTCATCCCGACGTATCTGCTGGTGCAGACCCTCGGGCTGACGGACTCCTATCTCGCGCTGATCCTGCCGAGTGCGGTGAGCGTGTTCAACATCCTCGTGCTGCGCGGGTTCTTCATGGGGATCTCGCAGGAGCTCATCGACAGTGCCCGCATCGACGGCGCCGGGGATCTGCGGATCCTCTGGCAGATCGTCATGCCGTTGTCGCGGGCCGTCATCGCGGTGATCACGCTGTTCTACGCGGTCGGGTACTGGAGCGCCTGGTTCAACGCCTCGCTGTACCTGAACGACCAGGACATGATGCCGCTCCAGAACGTCATGATCCAGCTCGTGCAGAAGCAGGAGGCGCCGGTCGGCCTTGGGCAGGCCATCAAGACGGGGCAGCTGTCGGGACTGGCCGTGCAGATGGCGGTGATGGTCATGGCGTTGCTGCCTGTCGCCGTGCTTTCTCCCTTTGTCCAGAAGCACTTCAAGAAAGGCATGCTCACAGGAGCCGTCAAGGGCTGATCGGCGGCTGCGGGTTGTTTGTGGCTGGTCGCGCAGTTCCCCGCGCCCCTTGGGTTCTCCAGTCCCCTCTTCCAGGAGTCGAGGTATGTCCATGCGTACGTCCCGACCCAGCAGACGTGTGGTTCTCGCCGGTGCCGCGGCGGTCGCCGGGCTCAGCACGGAGCCGTTGCTTTCGAGTACCGCCCAAGCCGCCGGACAGGCGTATCGCTGGCGCACCGTCGTCATGGGAGGCACCGGATTCGTCACCGGCGTGCTCTTCCACCCCTCCGTTCGCGGACTCGCCTACGCCCGTACCGACATCGGGGGCGCCTATCGCTGGGACGAACGGGGCGAGCGGTGGGTGCCGTTGACCGATCACCTCGGGTGGGACGACTGGAATCTGCTCGGGGTGGAGGCGATGGGGGTCGATCCGCAGCACCCCGAGCGGCTGTACCTCGCACTCGGCACCTACGCCCAGTCCTGGGCCGGCAACGGAGCCGTGCTGCGCTCCGAGGACCGCGGGAACACCTGGCGGCGCACCGACCTCGCCGTGAAGCTCGGGGCCAACGAGGACGGGCGGGGGTGCGGGGAGCGGCTGCTCGTCGATCCGCGCGACAGCGACACGCTGTGGCTCGGTACCCGGCACGACGGACTGCTCAAGTCGACCGACAGGGGGGCGAGTTGGCGGGCAGCGGATTTCCCCGCCGACCCGAGCGGCACCGGTCAGGGCGTCACCTTCCTCGTCGCCGCCGGCCGTGCCGTGTACGCCGGCTGGGGCGACTCCGACGGCACGGCGGCAAGCCCCAACCTCTACCGCACATCGGACGGCACGACCTGGGAGCCCGTCCCGGGCCGGCCCACCGGCACCGCCGCCAAGGTCCCCGTCCGCGCCGCGTACGACCGCCACACCCGTGAGCTGTACGTGACGTACGCCGACGCGCCCGGACCCAACGGGCAGGCGGACGGCAGTGTGCACAGGCTGCGCACGACGGACGGCGAGTGGACCGACGTCACCCCGGTCAAGCCCGGCGGCACCGACACCTTCGGGTACGGCGGGGTCGCCGTCGACGCCCGTCGCCCCGGCACCGTCGTCGTCTCCACCAACAACCGCTGGGCCGCCGTCGACACCCTGTACCGGACCACCGACGGCGGTCGCGGCTGGACGTCCCTGAAGGACACGGCCGTCCTCGACGTCTCCGAGACGCCCTACCTGAAGTGGGGTGAGGACGAGCCCAAGTTCGGCTGGTGGATCCAGGCGGTCGCCCTCGACCCGTACGACTCCCGGCACCTCGTGTACGGCACCGGCGCGACCCTCTACGGCACCCGGGACCTCAGGCACTGGGCCCCGCAGATCCGCGGCCTGGAGGAGACCTCGGTCCGTCAGCTGATCTCGCCGCCGGCCGGGAAGGCGCGTCTGATCAGCGGCAACGGGGACATCGGCGTGATGTACCACGAGTCGCTCACCGCGTCCCCGGCGCGCGGCATGGCCGACAACCCCGTTTTCGGGACCGCCACGGGGCTCGCGCAGGCCGCGGCCAGGCCGTCGTACGTCGTCCGTGCGGGATGGGGCGACCACGGCAACGGTGCGTACTCCAATGACGGCGGGCGGACCTGGGCGCCCTTCGCGGCGCAGCCCGCCATCGCCAAGGACGCGCCCGGGCCGATCGCCGCCAACGCCGACGGCGGCGTGCTGCTGTGGTCCTTCGTGCACTGGGACGGCACTCCGTACGCGGCGCAGCGCTCCGCCGACAACGGCGCCACCTGGTCCGAGGTCACCACGTTCCCGAAGGGGGCCACCCCGGTAGCCGACCCGGTCGACCCGTCCCTCTTCTACGCCTTCGACACCGCGACCGGCACCCTCCACGCCAGCACCGACGGCGGCCTGACCTTCGCCGCGCGGGCCGGCGGGCTCAACTCGGGCGACAGGGAGTTCCAGCTGGCCGTGGCGCCCGGCAGGTCCGGCGACCTGTGGCTGAGCCTCAAGTGGAACGGGCTCTACCGCTCCACCGACGGCGGCGCGACCTTCACCAAGGTCTCCAGTTGCCGGGCCTCGTACACCCTCGGTTTCGGCAGGGCCGCCAAGGGCGCCTCCTACCCGGCGGTCTACCTGGTCGGCTCGACCGAGGCCATCACCGCCGTGTACCGCTCCGACGACGAGGCGAGGACCTGGGTGCGGATCAACGACGACCGGCACCAGTGGGGCTGGACCGGCGCCGCCGTCACCGGTGACCCGAGGATCCACGGCCGTGTCTACCTCGCCACCAACGGGCGGGGCGTGCAGTACGGGGAGCCCGCCTGATGCCGGACCTGAGCGACGCCACCCGCGGCCGTCTCCTCTTCGGCGGCGACTACAACCCCGAGCAGTGGCCCGAGGAGACCTGGCACGATGACGTCCGGCTGATGAAGGAGGCCGGGGTCAACTCGGTCACCCTCGGCGTCTTCTCCTGGGCGAGGCTCGAACCCCGGCCGGGCGCACGGGAGTTCGGCTGGCTGGACCGGCTGATGGACCTGATGCACGAGAACGGCATCGGCGTCGTCCTCGCCACCCCGACCTCCTCGCCGCCGCCCTGGATGGGCCGCCTGCACCCCGAGACGCTCCCGCGCGACGAGGACGGCCGGACCGAGTGGTGGGGCTCCCGCCAGCACTTCTCCCACTCCAGCGCGACCTACCGCCGCTACGCCGCCGCCATCACCGAGGACCTCGCCGCCCGCTACGCCGGCCATCCCGCGCTGCGGATGTGGCACATCAACAACGAGTACTGCACCTACGACTGGGGCGACGAGGCCGAGACCGCCTTCCGCGGCTGGCTCCGGGCCAGGTACGGCACGCTGGACGCCCTCAACCGGGCCTGGGGAACGGCCTTCTGGAGCCAGGGCTACGGTGACTGGCACGAGGTCCTGCCACCGCGCAGGGCGCACTACATGAAGAACCCCACCCAGGTTCTGGACTTCCGGCGCTTCACCTCCGACGCGCTGCTGGAGTGCTACCTCGCCGAACGGGACATCGTGGCCCGGCACACTCCGCACACCCCGGTGACGACCAACTTCATGGCTCTGTGGCAGGGTCTGGACGCCTGGCGGTGGGCCGGGCAGGAGGACGTCGTCTCCATCGACGTCTACCCGGATCCGAGGGACCCGTTCGGCGGGCAGTACGGAGCACTGGTGCACGACATGACCCGCTCGCAGGCCCGGGGCGGCCCCTGGGCTGTGATGGAGCAGGCCGCCGGGCCTGTCAACTGGCGCGGGGTCAACCACCCCAAGCCCGCAGGACTCAACCGGCTCTGGTCCCTCCAGGCGGTGGCCCGCGGCGCCGACGCCGTCTGCTACTTCCAGTGGCGCCAGTCCCGGCAGGGCTCGGAGAAGTTCCACTCCGGGATGGTGGGCCACGCCGGCGAGCGGGGCCGCACCTTCCAGGAGGTCAAGCGGATCGGTGCCGAACTCGCCCTGCTGAGCGGGAAAGTGGCGGGCACCCGCGTCGAGGCCGCCGAGGTCGCCGTACTCCTCGACTGGAACTCCTGGTGGGCGGGCGAGCAGGACGGACGGCTCTCCCGAGAGGTCGACCAGGCGCAGGTCGTCCGCGCCTGGCACCGCGCCCTGTGGGAGGCGCACACCGTCGCCGACTTCGCGCACCCGGAGCACGACCTGTCCGGCTACCGGCTGGTCGTCGTACCGCAGCTGTACCTGATGACGGACGCGGCGATCGACAACCTCGTGGCCTACGTCCACCAAGGCGGCACTCTCGTCGCCGGCTTCCAGACCGGCGTCGCCGACGAGGACGACCGGGTCCGCGAGGGTGGCATGGACGCCCGGCTGCGTGACCTGTTCGGCATCCGCGTGCTGCACGAGTGGTGGCCGCTGGACGCGGGGGAGACCGTGGACGCCGACGGATTCCGCGGCACGCTGTGGTCCGAGGAGATCGAGGCGGCGGACGACGTCGACGCCGTCACCCCGTACAAGGGCGGCGAGCTGGACGGGCTCCCGGCCATCCTGCGCAAGGGCCGCGCCCGGTACCTCTCCACCCTCCCCGAGCCGCACGTCCTGAGCGCGCTGCTCACCGAGATCGCCGCCGAGGCGGGCGTACGGCCGACCCTCGCCGGGCTTCCCGCCGGGGTGGAGGCGGTACGGCGGGGCGGCCTGCTGTTCCTGCTCCGGCACGGGCACGACCGGGTCACCGTGCAGGTGCCGGGCCGCCATCGAGACCTGCTGACCGGCGCCGACGTCACCGACTCGGTCGAGCTCGGTCGCTACGGGGTCGCCGTACTGGAGGCCGTCTCGTGAGCCTCGTGAGCGGACCCACGCACGGCACCTGGGAGCCGGCTCCCGCCGCCCGCTGGGAGGACGCCTTCCTGAGCGGGAACGGCCGGCACGGCATCATGGTGTTCGGTGATCCGAACGTCGACCGGGTCGTCGTCAACCATCACACCCTGGTCCGCCCCAACGGCGGCGAGCACGCCCGACCTCCCGCCCTCGCCGACGAACTCCCGCTGCTCCAGGACCGGTTGCTGGCCGGGGACGTCACCGCCGCCGAGACCTTCACCGACGGGCGGGAACTCCAGTGGGTGCAGCCCTTCCACCCCGCCTTCCAGATACGGCTGAACCGCTCGGCCACCGGGGTGCACGCGGACCACCGCCGCGAGGTCGACTTCACCACCGGAGTCTGCACGGCCGTGCGGGGCGCATGGCAGAGCGAGGCCTTCGTCTCCCGCGCCGACGACGTCATCGTCCACCGCGTCACCGAGCCCGGCCTCACCACCGAAGTGACCCTGGACCATCAACTCCCGGGCGCGCCCGGCAACCTGGCCGTCGGGCACGGCACCGTCCTCACTCCCGAGGGCGCACTCCTCACCCTCCGCGTCCGATATCCCGGCAGTGACCGTGCCTACACGGGCGTCACCCTCGCCGTCGTCACCGGCGGCCGCACCCGTACCTCACTCCCCGGCATCCGGATCGAGAACGCCGGCGCCCTGCTCCTCCTGACCCGGGTCCGGCGCCACACCGACGAGCTGGACGTCCTCGCCGAGGCGCGCGAGCTGCGCGCGCTCCTGCCCGAAGGCGCCGAGCAGGACCCCTACACCGTCCTCCTCGCCCGCCACCGGGCCCTGCACCGCCCCGCCTATCTCCGCGCCGGCCTCGACCTCGACGCGGACGACACCGAAAGGGCCCTGCCCGGCTCGGAGCTGGTCAGCCGTCCGAAGAGCGCCGCCCTCCTGGAGCGCCTCTTCGCGGCCGGCCGCTACCACCTGCTGTCCGCCTCCGGCATGCTGCCGCCGCGCCTCACCGGCCTGTGGACCGGCGACTGGAACACGGCATGGTCGGGCGCCTTCACCACCGACGCCAACCTCAACCTCCAGACCTCCTCGGCCGCGGCCGCCGCGCTCCCGGAGGTGACCGAGGCCCACGCCGCCCTCGTGCACGGGCAGGTCGACCACTGGCGCGACAACGCCCGCGCGATCTTCGGCGCCCGGGGCGTCGTGGCGCCGGCCCACACCGACGGCGAGTCCGGGCACGTCTACCACTTCAGCCGCGAGTACCCCCTGCACCTGTGGACCGCGGGCGCCGACTGGCTCCTCAAGCCCCTCGTCGACCACGACGAGACCTGGGGCGAGCGCGACCCGCGCACCGCGGCCGTCCTCGCCGAAGTCGCCCTTTTCTACGAGGCCTTCCTCACCCGCACCGACGAGGAAGGCCGCCTCGTCGTGGTCCCCTCCTACTCGCCGGAGAACCGCCCGGCCAACGCGAGCTGGGGCAGCGTCAACGCCGCCATGGACCTCTCGGCGGCCCGGCACGCCCTGCGCACGGCGGCCCGCTACCACCGGGGCACCCCCGAGGCCGACCGCTGGCGCACCCTCGCCGACCGCCTCCCGCCGCACCGGATCAACGCCGACGGCGCCCTCGCGGAATGGGCCGGGCCCGGCCTGGAGGACAGCTACGACCACCGCCACCTCAGCCACCTCTACGGCGTCTGGCCGCTCGACGAGATCACCCCGTACGACACCCCCGGCCTCGCGGCCGCCGCGCGGCGCGCCCTGGAACTGCGCGGCGCCGAGAACGACTCCGCGCACGGCCACCTGCACCACGCCCTGATCGCGGCCCGGCTCGGGGACGGAGAGCGCGTCGCCCACGCCCTCGACCAGGTCCTCGGCGGTGACTTCTTCCACGCCTCCCTGATGAGCGCCCACTATCCGCGCCGCGACGTCTACAACGCGGACGCCGCGCACACGCTGCCCGCCGTACTGATCGAGATGCTCGTGCAGTCGACTCCGGAACGGCTGGTCCTGCTGCCCGCGGTTCCGCGGATCTGCCCGCGGGGGCGGCTCAGCGGCATCCGCACCCGGTTCGGGGCGCGGCTGGATCTGGCCTGGGGCCCGGACGGGGCCACGGCCGTCCTCATGCCGACCCGCACCCTGCGCATCGAACTCCGGACTTCCCCCGGCGACGGCGACGGCGACGGCGATCGCGCCGCTCGCCCGCTCGACCTCGTCGCCGGAGAAGACCACGTCCTCAGCCTCGGGGCGTGGTGACCTCCCCGCAATTCCAAGGCAATTCCCCCCACCCATGGAAAGGGACACCATGGCAAGGAGCAAACTGCGCAAGATCGCCACGGCCGTGCTGGCCCCGGCGATGGCCCTCGGCGCCACCGTCGGCCTCGCGTCCGCCCCCGCCTCGGCCGCCGTCTGGAACACCTGCGACCAGTGGGGCAACACCAGCCTGAACGGCTACACGCTCTACAACAACATCTGGGGCTCCGGCGCGGGCAGCCAGTGCGTCTGGGCCAACTCCGGCACCAACTGGGGCGTCTGGGCGAACCATCCCAACACCGGCGGCATCAAGTCCTACCCGAACTCCAAGAAGGTGATCAACAAGACGATCGCCTCCCTCGGCTCGCTCACCAGCAACTACAACGTCACCGTCCCGTCGTCCGGCGCGTACAACACGTCGTACGACATCTGGGACACCGACTACGACTACGAGATCATGCTCTGGGTCAACCACAACGGCGCCGTCGGCCCGCTCGGCACCTCGCAGGGCAATGTCACCCTCGGCGGCCACACCTGGACCGTCTACAAGGGCAGCAACGGGGCCAACGAGGTGTTCTCGTTCCTGCGGACCTCCGACTCCAGCTCCGGGAGCGTCAACATCAAGCCGATCCTCACCTGGATCGCCGGCACCAAGGGCTGGATGTCCAGCAGCGAGACCATCGGTGACGTCCAGTTCGGCTACGAGATCACCTCGTCGTCGGGCGGCCTGGACTTCGTCACCAACAATCTGACCGTCAGCAGCAGCTGACGTGTCACGCGGCCGGGGCCGGCCCACGTCTCGCCTCAGGCGGGGTCGACCTCGGCCCGCAGCGCGTTGTAGTCCGCGAAGGCGGCCTCGACCTCGTCGCGGTCCAGGCCGTAGCGGGCCAGGTCGTAGCGGTGCGGGCGGGTGCCCTTCGGGCGGGCGACCACACCGGCTAGCCGGGCGGCCTCCGCTTCCGTCCATCGCGCGCCGACGGCGTCGTAGAGCTTGGGCGCACCGACGGCCGGCTCGGCGCCGAGCCAGGAGTACGGGGCGTCCACGACCGCCTCGCGGGGGAGCGCGGCACGGGCCGCGAGCCCGCGGCGCACGGCACGACCGAGCAGGCCGAACCAGGTGGCGCCGATGCCGTGCAGGTCGAGCGGGCGGGTGCTGACGGTCATGCCGTGCTCGATCAGGCTGCAGAACGAGGCCACGGCGGTGACCGGGTCACGGTGGCACCACACGAGCGTGGCGTCCGGGAACACCCGGTGCAGCGCGTCCAGGTTGCCCAGGTGCAGCGGGGACTTCAGGACCCAGCGACGGCGCGGACGGCCGTACTGGAGGACCTGGAACACCTGCTTGAGATACCGGTAGTCGTCGGTGAAGTCCCGCTCGCGGTACCACGCCGTGTACTCGGGGATCAGGGCCTGCGACAGCGGCATCAGGGCGTGCGGCAGGGCGAAGGTGCACTCCTCCGGGCCCTCGGCGGCCATCGGGTGGATGTCGCGGAAGCGCGGCGTGAACAGGTGGGTGCCCTGGACCATCCGGCGCCCGGCCGTGATCGCCCTGCGGCGCTCGCGGGGCGGCAACTCCAGGTCGGGGGAGAGCAGTTCCCACAGCAGCGGGCCGCGGTGCCCGGCCGACAGCGCCAGCACGGCGTGCGTGACCGTCGTCGCGGTACGCGGCAGGCCCACCACGAACACCGGCTTCTCGATCGGCTCCCGCTCGATCTCCGGGCGCTCGGCGATCAGCCTCCGGATCCTGGCCCGGTTGGCGAGATGCCGGCGCACGAAGACCTGCGCGGACTGCCAGCCGACCGGCGTGAGGTTGTCGGCCTTCGCCCACCAGCCCAGCAACGCCCGGAAGTCGTCGACGAACTGCCCGTCCCCCTTGGCCTCTCCGGTCTCCACGAAGATCCGGTCGGGACTGCGCCGGGAACCGAACGCCGGCCGCAGCAGCTGATTGGCCAGGGCGAGAGCGAGGGGAGGCGTGGACACGGGGCGACCCTATCGCGCTGAAATGACGTTGGCTGAAGGTGAGTTGACCGGTTACTCGGCGATCGGCAGCCGTGCCCCGTCCCGCAGAAACAGCGGGATGCGGTCCAGCGGGGCGGCCACGGTGACGGCCCGCCCGCCCTCGTACGCCTCCCCGGTCCAGGCGTCCGTCCATCGCGCCCCGGCCGGAAGATACGTCGTCCGGGCCGTCGCGCCCGGCTCCAGGACCGGCGCCACCAGCAGGTCCGCGCCGAGCAGATAGGCGTCCGCGACCCGCCAGCACGGCTTGTCCGCGGGGAACTCCAGGAACAGCGGCCGCATCACCGGCAGGCCCTCCTCGTGGGCCTCGCGCATGACGTCGAGGACGTACGGCTTCAGGCGCTCGCGCAGCCGCAGGTACGCCTCCAGGATCGGGCGGGCCTGCTCGCCGTAGGACCACACCTCGTTCGGGCCGCCGGTCATCTCCGGGCCGAGCGGCATGCCCGGGTCGCGGAAGCCGTGCAGACGCATCAGCGGGGACAGGGCGCCGAACTGGAACCAGCGGATCATGACCTCGCGGTAGGCGGGGTCGTCCGGGTCGCCGCCGTGGAAGCCGCCGATGTCCGTGTTCCACCACGGGATGCCGGACATCGCGGTGTTCAGGCCGGCCGCGATCTGCCGGCGCAGGGTCGGGAAGTCGGTGCCGATGTCACCGGACCACAGGGCGGCGCCGTAGCGCTGGCTGCCCGCCCACGCCGAGCGGTTGAGGGTGACGATCTCGTCCTCGCCGGACGCGCGGAGCCCTTCGTAGAAGGTGCGGGAGTTCTCGGCCGGGTAGCTGTTGCCGACCTCCAGGCCGGGGCCCGCCCAGTAGCGCAGGTTCTCCGGGAAGCCGGGCTTGAGCTCGGGCTCGCAGGCGTCCAGCCAGAAGGCCGTGATGCCGTACGGGTCGAGGTAGTTCTCCTTGATCCTCGACCACACGAACTCCCGGGCCTCGGGGTTCGTGGCGTCGTAGAAGGCGATCTGGACGGTGGAGGCGACCTCCTTGTCGGGCCAGTCGGCGTGCGCCATCGGGCCGTACTGCGTGCCGATGAAGTAGCCGCGCTGCTCCATCACGGGATGGTTCTCGCTCAGCGGTGAAACCGACGGCCACACGGACACGACCAGCTTGATGCCCAGCTCGTCCAGTTCGCGGACCATGGCCGCCGGGTCCGGCCACTCGGCCGGGTCGAACTTCCAGTCGCCCAGGTGCGTCCAGTGGAAGAAGTCGCACACGATCGCCGAGACGGGCAGGCCACGGCGCTTGTACTCCCTCGCCACACCGAGGAGTTCGTCCTGCGTGCGGTAGCGCAGCTTGCACTGCCAGAAGCCCGCCGCCCACTCCGGCAGCATCGGCGTACGGCCCGTCGCCGCGCTGTAGCGGCGCTGGCCGTCGGCCGGGGTGCCCGCGGTGATCCAGTAGTCGATCTGGCGGGCGGAGTCGGCGACCCAGCGGGTGCCGTTGTGCGCGAGCTCCACGCGGCCGATCGCCGGGTTGTTCCACAGCAGGGTGTAGCCCCGGCTGGAGGCGAGCACCGGGATACCGACCTCGGCGTTGCGCTGCACCAGGTCCAGGACCAGGCCCTTCTGGTCGAACCGGCCGTGCTGGTGCTGGCCGAGGCCGTAGAGCTGCTCGTCGTCGTAGGCGGCGAACCGCTGCTCCAGGCGGTGGTGGCCGTTGCCGACGGCGGTGTACAGACGCGGGCCCGGCCACCAGAAGTGGGCGCGGGCCTCCGCGAGGAGCTCGGCGGAGTCCTCGGTGCGCAGGAAACGGATCAGGCCCTCGGCGTCGACGTGGACGGTCAGGGCGCCCACGGTCAGCTGCGCCTCCCCGTCACCGATCTTGACCGAGCTCTCGGTGGCCGGCGGTTCGTCGAGCAGCGCACCCGGCAGCCCGTCGAGGATCGGCCCGCCGAGCCGGGCACGCACCCGGACCGCGTCCGGCCCCCACGGTTCGACGCGGACGGTCTCCTGCCGGCCGCTCCACTCCAGCGCACCGTCCCGCTCGCGGAACGTGCCGACGGTCGGGGACGACTGCGCGAGGCTGACCGCGCCCGGCTGGGACATGTCTTCGGCGAGCTGATTCACGTGGGCGCTCCAGGGGAGGGAGGCGGGTGCAGGCATGGCGGTGCCCGGGCAGGGGCACGGTGGTGCGGTGATCGGTGCGTGGCGGGTGTGCGGTGATCGGTCCGTGGCAGGCGTGCGACGACCGGTGTGAGGCGGGACGTGCGGATGATCGGTGGGCGGCGGGGCGGGACGTGCGGATGGGCGACGGGCGGCGGGGCGTGCGTGATCAGTGGGCGGCGGACGGTGCCGGACCCGTGCTCGCCCGGACCGTCAACTCGGGTGCGATCAGCACGACTTCGTCGCTGCCGCGCCCGTCCAGCTTGGCGACGAGCTGCCGCACGGCATGCCGCCCCATCTCCTGCGCGGGGATGGAGACCGACGTCAGCCGCACCGAGGCCTGTGTGGCGACCTGGTCGGGGCAGATCGCCACGACCGACACGTCCTCCGGCACGGCGCGGCCCTGCTGGCGCAGCAGGGCGAGCAGCGGCTCGACGGCCGACTCGTTCTGCACGACGAACCCCGTGGTGCTCGGGCGCTCGTCGAAGATCCGGGCGAGGGTGACGGCCATGGCGTCGTACCCGCCCTCGCACGGCCGGTGCAGCAGCCGCACCCCCAACTCCTGGGAACGCAGTCGGAGTCCGTCCAGCGTGCGCTCGGCGAAACCGGTGTGCCGCTCGTAGACGGCCGGCGCCTCTCCTATGACAGCGATGTCGCGGTGCCCCAGTTTCGCCAGATGCTCCACGCACAGCGCGCCGGTCGCCTTGAAGTCGAGGTCGACGCAGGTCAGCCCGGCGGTGTCGGCGGGCAGCCCGATCAGCACGGACGGCTGGTGGGAGCCCCGCAGCAGCGGCAGCCGCTCGTCGTCCAGCTCGACGTCCATCAGGATCATCGCGTCCGCGAGCCCGCTGCCCGAGACCCGGCGCACGGCGTCGGGGCCCTCCTCGCCGGTCAGCAGCAGGACGTCGTAGCCGTGCGTGCGGGCCGTGGTGGCGACCGCGATGGCGATCTCCATCATCACCGGCACGTACATGTCGGTGCGCAGCGGGATCATCAGCGCGATGATGTTCGACCGGCTGCTGGCCAGGGCACGGGCGCCCGCGTTCGGGTGGTAGCCGAGCTCACGGATGCTCTGCTCGACCCGCTGCCGGGTGGTCGCGGAGATGGACCGCTTGCCGCTGAGGACATAGCTCACCGTGCTCGCCGAGACTCCGGCGTGCTGGGCGACCTCGGCGAGGGTGACCATCCAGCTCTCCAAGCTTGTGTGAAGCGCTTCGACAGTGCGCGACAGGAACAGGGTCAGGTGTGAGGGTGGTTCGACACTAACTCCGGCGCGCGTGGGTGTCCATAGGTTGTCGAAGCGCTTCGACAATTTTTCCGAGGCGACGCGAGCACCCGTTCGGCGCAAGCCGCCCGGCGGGGTTCACGGGCGCGGTTCCAGCGTACGGTCGGCGCGACGACCGGCCCCCGATCCGCCGACATCGGCCGAACGGTCGCGCGCGGGGTGGTGGGCGCGCCTGTAATCGGGTACATACGATCGGGTAGCACCCGTCGGTAACCAAACGGCCCAAGATCCCGATTCGCGGCGAGGTGAGCCTCATGTCCGCAGCACCCACGAAGCCCACTGTCACTGAGCGTGAGGCACGCCAAGTGGCGGAGGAGGCCCGGCAGCAGGACTGGCGCAAGCCCAGTTTCGCCAAGGAGCTCTTCCTCGGCCGCTTCCGCCTGGACCTCATCCACCCCCACCCGATGCCCACCGACGAGGCCACCCAGCGCGGCGAGGAGTTCCTCGCCAAACTGCGCGACTTCATCGAGACGAAGGTCGACGGCGCCCTCATCGAACGCGAGGCCCGCATCCCCGACGAGGTGATCGACGGCCTCAAGGAGCTCGGCGCCCTCGGCATGAAGATCGACACCAAGTACGGCGGGCTCGGCCTCACCCAGGTCTACTACAACAAGGCCCTCACCCTGGCCGGCTCCGCCAGCCCGGCGATCGGCGTCCTGCTCTCCGCCCATCAGTCGATCGGCGTACCGCAGCCGCTGAAGCTGTTCGGCACCCCGGAGCAGAAGGAACGGTTCCTGCCGCGGTGCGCCCGCACCGACATCAGCGCCTTCCTGCTGACCGAGCCCGACGTAGGCTCCGACCCGGCCCGCCTCGCCACCTCCGCCGTACCCGACGGGGACGACTACGTCCTCGACGGCGTGAAGCTGTGGACGACCAACGGAGTGGTCGCCGACCTCCTCGTCGTCATGGCGCGGGTGCCGAAGTCCGACGGACACAAGGGCGGCATCACCGCCTTCGTCGTGGAGAGCAACTCGCCCGGCATCACCGTCGAGAACCGCAACGCCTTCATGGGCCTGCGCGGCATCGAGAACGGCGTCACCCGCTTCCACCAGGTCCGCGTCCCCGCCGCCAACCGCGTCGGCCCCGAGGGCGCCGGCCTGAAGATCGCGCTCACCACGCTGAACACCGGACGGCTGTCGCTGCCCGCGTCCTGCGTCGCGGCCGGCAAGTGGTGCCTGAAGATCGCCCGCGAGTGGTCGGCGGCGCGCGAGCAGTGGGGCAAGCCGCTCGCCCAGCACGAGGCCGTCGGCGCCAAGATCTCCTTCATCGCGGCCACCACCTTCGCCCTGGAGGCCGTCACCGACCTCGCCTCGCAGATGGCCGACGAGGACCGCAACGACATCCGCATCGAAGGCGCCCTCGCCAAGCTGTACGCCTCCGAGATGGCCTGGCTCATGGCCGACGAGCTCATCCAGATCCGCGGCGGCCGGGGCTTCGAGACGGCCGACTCGCTCAGGGCGCGCGGCGAGCGCGGCGTCCCCGCCGAGCAGGTCCTGCGCGACCTGCGCATCAACCGCATCTTCGAGGGCTCGACGGAGATCATGCACCTCCTGATCGCCCGCGAGGCCGTCGACGCCCACCTGTCGGTCGCCGGTGACCTCATCGACCCCGACAAGTCACTCCAGGATAAGGCCAAGGCGGGCGCGAACGCCGGCGTCTTCTACGCCAAGTGGCTGCCGAAGCTGGTCGCGGGGCAGGGACAACTGCCTTACTGGTACGGCGAGTTCAAACGCGGCGTAGACCTCTCCCCGCACCTGCGCTACGTCGAGCGCACCTCCCGCAAGCTGGCCCGCTCCACCTTCTACGGCATGTCGCGCTGGCAGGGCCGCATGGAGACCAAGCAGGGCTTCCTGGGCCGGGTCGTCGACATCGGCGCCGAACTGTTCGCCATGAGCGCCGCCTGCGTCCGCGCCGAGCACCTGCGGGCCCGGGGCGAGCACGGCCGCGAGGCCTACCAGCTCGCCGACGCCTTCTGCCGGCAGTCCCGGCTGCGCGTCGAGGAGCTCTTCGGCCGGCTGTGGTCCAACACCGACGACCTGGACCGCAAGGTCGTCAAGGGAGTCATGGCAGGCACCTACGAGTGGCTGGAATCGGGCATCGTCGACCCCTCGGACGACGGCGGTGTGTGGATCGCGGACGCGACCCCGGGCCCGAGCGAGCGGGAGAACGTGCACCGCCCGATCCGGTGACCGTCTTGGTGAGGGGTCACCGCCCACAGCTCACCGTGGGCGGCGACCCCTCACCATCCTGTTACCCGCCGGATGGGGATGCCCTGTCCTTCCCGCCGCCCGTTGCGGCCACAATGGGGGGATGAGCGACAGCCCAGCCCCCCTCGCCGACCCGCATCTCGTCTACGACCCCGTGGCGGGCGACGGCCCCAAGGACGTGGTGATCCTCGGCTCCACCGGCTCCATCGGCACCCAGGCCATCGACCTCGTGCTGCGCAACCCCGACCGGTTCCGGGTCACCGCCCTGTCCGCCAACGGCGGCCGGGTCGCCCTCCTCGCCGAGCAGGCGTACCGGCTGAAGGCGCGGACCGTCGCGGTCGCCCGCGAGGACGTCGTGCCGGCGCTGCGCGAGGCCCTGACGGCCCAGTACGGCACGGGGGAGCCGCTCCCCGAGATCCTCGCAGGCCCGGACGCGGCCACACAGGTCGCCGCCTCCGACTGCCACACCGTCCTGAACGGCATCACCGGCTCCATCGGCCTCGCGCCCACCCTCGCCGCCCTGGAGGCGGGCCGCACCCTCGCGCTCGCCAACAAGGAGTCGCTCATCGTCGGCGGCCCGCTGGTCAAGGCGCTCGCCAAGCCCGGGCAGATCATCCCGGTCGACTCCGAGCACGCCGCCCTGTTCCAGGCGCTGGCGTCCGGCACCCGCGCGGACGTGCGCAAGCTCGTGGTGACCGCCTCCGGCGGCCCCTTCCGCGGCCGCACCAAGGCCGAGCTCGCGAACGTGACGGTCGAGGACGCCCTCGCCCACCCCACCTGGGCCATGGGCCCGGTGATCACGATCAACTCCGCGACCCTGGTCAACAAGGGCCTGGAGGTCATCGAGGCGCACCTGCTCTACGACATTTCCTTCGACCGCATTGAGGTGGTCGTGCATCCCCAGTCGTATGTTCACTCGATGGTTGAGTTCACCGACGGATCCACGATCGCCCAGGCGACGCCCCCGGACATGCGCGGGCCCATCGCCATCGGCCTGGGCTGGCCCGAGCGCATCCCGGACGCCGCGCCCACCTTCGACTGGAGCAAGGCGTCGACCTGGGAGTTCTTCCCGCTCGACAACGACGCGTTCCCCTCGGTCGACCTGGCGCGCCACGTGGGGAAGCTCGCGGGGACGGCTCCCGCGGTGTTCAATGCGGCCAACGAGGAGTGCGTGGAGGCCTTCCGGTCCGGCGCGCTGCCGTTCAACGGGATCATCGAGACCGTGACGCGAGTGGTGGAGGAGCACGGCACCCCGCGCTCGGGAACTTCGCTGACCGTCGCGGACGTCCTCGAAGCGGAGAGCTGGGCCCGTGAGCGGGCCCGGGAACTGGCGGTACACACGGCGGAGGCCCGTGCATGACGACCCTGATGTTCATCCTCGGCATAGTGCTGTTCGCCGTCGGGCTGCTGGCCTCGATCGCGTGGCACGAGCTGGGCCACCTGTCCACGGCCAAGATGTTCGGCATCCGGGTGCCGCAGTACATGGTCGGCTTCGGCCCGACTCTCTGGTCGCGGAAGAAGGGTGACACCGAGTACGGCGTCAAGGCGATCCCGTTCGGCGGCTACATCCGCATGATCGGCATGTTCCCGCCCGGCCCCGACGGCCGCCTGGAGGCCCGCTCCACCTCGCCCTGGCGCGGCATGATCGAGGACGCCCGCTCGGCCGCGTTCGAGGAGCTCCAGCCCGGCGACGAGTCCCGCCTCTTCTACACGCGCAAGCCGTGGAAGCGGGTCATCGTGATGTTCGCGGGCCCGTTCATGAACCTGGTCCTCGCCTTCGGACTGTTCCTCACCGTGCTGATGGGCTTCGGCATCCAGCAGCAGACCACCACCGTGAGCTCGGTCTCCCCGTGCGTCATCGCCCAGACCGAGAACCGCGACGAGTGCAAGGCGTCCGACCCCAAGTCGCCGGCCGCGGCGGCCGGCATGAAGGCCGGCGACAAGATCGTCGCCTTCGGCGGCGTGCGCACCGAGGACTGGAACACCCTCTCCGACCTCATCCGCGACAGCGCCGGCAAGCAGGTGCCGATCGTCGTCGACCGGGGTGGCCGGCAGGTGACCCTGGAGGCGACGATCGCCACCAACCGGGTCGTCAAGAAGGACGCGGCCGGGGCGTACGTCGAGGGCGAGTACGTCAAGGCGGGCTTCCTCGGCTTCAGCTCGGCCACCGGCGTCGTCAAACAGGACTTCGGCGAGTCCGTGTCCTGGATGACCGACCGGGTCGGCGAGGCCGTCGACTCCCTCGTCGCCCTGCCCTCCAAGATCCCCGCCCTGTGGGACGCCGCGTTCGGCGACGGCCCGCGCGAACCCGACTCCCCGATGGGCATCGTCGGCGCGGCGAGGGTCAGCGGCGAGATCGCGACGCTGGACATCCCGGCCTCGCAGCAGCTGGCGACGTTCGTCTTCCTGCTGGCCGGCTTCAACCTCTCGCTGTTCCTGTTCAACATGCTCCCGCTGCTGCCGCTCGACGGCGGCCACATCGCGGGCGCCCTGTGGGAGTCGCTGCGCCGCAACCTGGCCAGGGTGCTGCGCCGGCCGGACCCGGGTCCGTTCGACGTGGCCAAGCTGATGCCGGTCGCATACGTCGTCGCCGGAATCTTCGTCTGCTTCACCTTGCTGGTGCTGGTCGCGGACCTCGTCAACCCGGTCAGAATCTCCTAGTCATACGGCGTTCGAGGCGGCCCGGGATCCTTTGTCCCGGGCCGCCTTCCATTGAGTGGGTTTACAGGCCGTGATGTGCTGGGGTGAGCGGCCGTGCCGTAATCTCGAAGCCTGGAGCCCGCTGCTGACGGGACCGGACCTTGATCCACGACTTGGGGTTGCACAGCAGATGACTGCGATTTCTCTCGGCATGCCGTCCGTACCGACCAAGCTCGCCGAGCGCCGGAAGAGCCGTCAGATCCAGGTCGGGACCGTCCCGGTCGGTGGAGACGCTCCGGTCTCGGTCCAGTCCATGACGACGACGCGTACGTCGGACATCGGCGCCACGCTCCAGCAGATCGCCGAGCTCACCGCCTCCGGCTGCCAGATCGTGCGTGTGGCGTGCCCCACACAGGACGACGCCGACGCGCTGGCCACGATCGCGCGCAAGTCCCAGATCCCGGTGATCGCGGACATCCACTTCCAGCCGAAGTACGTCTTCGCCGCCATCGAGGCCGGCTGCGCCGCGGTCCGGGTCAACCCCGGCAACATCAAGCAGTTCGACGACAAGGTCAAGGAGATCGCGCGGGCCGCCAATGACCACGGCACCCCGATCCGCATCGGTGTCAACGCCGGCTCCCTGGACCGGCGCCTGCTCCAGAAGTACGGCAAGGCCACGCCCGAGGCCCTCGTCGAGTCGGCCCTGTGGGAGGCGTCGCTCTTCGAGGAGCACGACTTCCGCGACATCAAGATCTCGGTCAAGCACAACGACCCGGTCGTCATGGTCCGGGCCTACCAGCTGCTGGCCGAGAGTTGCGACTACCCCCTCCACCTCGGTGTGACGGAGGCCGGCCCGGCGTTCCAGGGCACGATCAAGAGCGCGGTCGCCTTCGGCGCCCTCCTCTCCCAGGGCATCGGCGACACGATCCGCGTCTCCCTCTCCGCGCCGCCGGTGGAGGAGGTCAAGGTCGGCAACCAGATCCTGGAGTCCCTGAACCTCAAGCAGCGCGGCCTGGAGATCGTCTCCTGCCCGTCCTGCGGCCGCGCCCAGGTCGACGTCTACAAGCTGGCCGAGGAGGTCACCGCGGGCCTGACCGGCATGGAGGTCCCCCTCCGCGTCGCCGTCATGGGCTGCGTCGTCAACGGCCCGGGCGAGGCCCGCGAGGCCGACCTCGGCGTCGCCTCCGGCAACGGCAAGGGCCAGATCTTCGTCAAGGGCGAGGTCATCAAGACGGTCCCCGAGTCCAAGATCGTCGAGACCCTCATCGAGGAGGCGATGAAGATCGCCGAGCAGATGGAGGCGGACGGCGTGGCATCGGGCGAGCCGTCGGTGGCGGTCGCGGGCTGAGAGGGCTGTGGGGCGCCGGGCGGTTGTATTTCAGCCGTCCGGCGCTTGAGGACGAGGCCCGTTCAGGGCCGGAGCGGGGGGCCTGGGGCGGCAGCCCCCAGGGGGTGCCCCGGCCGACGGTCCCTGGCAAACGAACGGCAACCTCCACTGGGCGGCACGGCAAAGCTTCCGCAGGTACAGTGCGGGGACCAGCAGAACCCCAGCGTGAGGCCCCCGCACCGTGTTGACCCAGACCACCTCACGGGTCCTCGAACCGAGTGACCTGGACGCGGCGCTCGCCGTCCTCGACCGCGAGCCCGTCGCGAACGCCTTCGTGACATCCCGCGTCCAGATCGCCGGCCTCGACCCCTGGCGCCTCGGCGGCGAGATGTGGGGCTGGTACGAGGACGGCATGCTGACGTCCCTGTGCTACGCGGGCGCCAACCTCGTCCCGATCTGCGCCACCCCCCGAGCCGTACGGGCCTTCGCCGACCGAGCCCGCCGCGCGGGCCGCCGCTGCTCCTCCATCGTCGGCCCCGCGGAGTCCACCGCCCAGCTGTGGCGCCTGCTGGAGCCCAACTGGGGCCCGGCCCGCGAGATCCGCTCCCACCAGCCCCTGATGATCACCGACCGCATGTCGGCCGACATCGCCCCGGACCCGTACGTCCGTCGCATCCGCAAGGACGAGATGGAGACGATCATGCCGGCCTGCGTGGCGATGTTCACCGAGGAGGTCGGTGTCTCCCCGATGGCCGGCGACGGCGGACTTCTCTACCAGGCCCGGGTCGCCGAACTCGTCGGCTCCGGCCGCTCCTTCGCCCGCCTCGACCAGGACGGCAAGGTCGTCTTCAAGGCCGAGATCGGCGCCGCCACCGACCGCGCCTGCCAGATCCAGGGCGTCTGGGTGGCCCCCGAGTACCGCGGCCAGGGCCTCGCCGCCCCCGGCATGGCGGCCGTCCTGCGCTACGCCCTCGCGGACGTGGCCCCGGTGGTCAGCCTCTACGTCAACGACTTCAACACGGCGGCGCGAAGGACGTACCAGAGGGTCGGCTTCAAGGAGGTCGGCGCCTTCATGAGCGTCCTGTTCTGAAGGTCCGTCCAGGTAGGCTCCCCACCATGCGCCTTCCCGGTCACGCACACCGCCGCCAAGCAGACGACATCGTGATCGGCCCCCTGGACCTCTCGGCCCAGGTGGACGAGGCACTGGCCGTCCAGGCGGTGGCGTTCGGCCTCGGCCCCGACGAGGTCGCCGTACGCCGGCAGATCGTCCTGCGCCACATGACCTACCCGGGAGCGAGAGCCCTGGGCGCGACCACCGCGGGCACCCTCGTCGGCTTCGTCTACGGCATGCCCAACGACCGTAACCACTGGTGGTCCACGGTCGTGGAGCCCTACCTCCGGGCCCAGGGCCACGACAGGTGGCTCGACGACTCCTTCGTCATCACCGAACTCCACGTCCACCCCCGCTACCAGAACCGGGGCGTGGGCCGCTCGCTGATCACCACGATCACGGACGGCGCCGTCGAACCCCGCTCGATCCTCTCGGCGATCGACGTGGACAGCCCGGCCCGCGGCCTCTACCACTCCCTGGGCTACGAGGACCTCGCCCGACAGGTCCTGTTCCCCAGCGCGCCCAAGCCGTACGCCGTGATGGGGGCCCCTCTCCCGCTGCGCCGTCGTTAACCGATTTCCACCGTCCCGTACCGCCCGGCTAACCTCCTGCCATAACCGACACTCGGCAGGAGTACGAGAACCATGGCCAACGCACCGGTCCAGCGCATGTCCCAGTTGATGGCGAAGACGCTGCGCGACGACCCGGCGGACGCCGAGGTCCTCAGTCACAAGCTGCTCGTCCGCGCCGGCTACGTCCGCCGCACGGCGGCCGGCATCTGGTCCTGGCTGCCCCTCGGCAAGCGGGTCCTCGCCAACGTGGAGCGCATCGTCCGCGAGGAGATGGACGCGATCGGCGCCCAGGAGGTGCTGCTCCCCGCGCTGCTGCCGCGTGAGCCGTACGACGCGACCGGCCGCTGGGACGAGTACGGCCAGGAGCTGTTCCGGCTCAAGGACCGCAAGGGCGGCGACTACCTCCTCGGCCCGACCCACGAGGAGATCTTCACCCTGCTGGTGAAGGACCAGGCGTCCTCCTACAAGGACCTGCCGGTCATCCTCTACCAGATCCAGCACAAGTACCGCGACGAGGCCCGTCCGCGGGCCGGTATCCTGCGTGGCCGCGAGTTCCTGATGAAGGACTCCTACTCCTTCGACACCGAGGACGAGGGCCTCGCCCAGTCCTACGCTCTGCACCGCCAGGCCTACCAGCGCGTCTTCGAGCGCCTCGGCCTCGACTACCGCATCTGCGCCGCCACCGCGGGCGCGATGGGCGGCTCGAAGTCGGAGGAGTTCCTCGCCCCCGCCGAGGCCGGCGAGGACACCTTCGCGGACTGCCCGAACTGCGACTTCGCGGCCAACACCGAGGCGATCACCTACGAGCTGAAGCCGGTCGACGCCGCAGGCGTGGCCGCGCTCGAGGAGATCCCGACCCCGGACACCCCCACCATCGAGACCCTCGCCGCCCACCTCGGCGTCGAGGCCTCCGCCACCCTGAAGAACCTGCTGGTCAAGGTCGACGGCGAGATCGTCGCCGTCGGTGTTCCCGGCGACCGCGAGGTCGACATGGGCAAGGTCGAGGCCCACTTCGCCCCCGCAGTCGTCGAGATGGTCACCGAGACGGACTTCGCCGAGAACCGGGACTTGGTGCGCGGCTACGTCGGCCCGCAGGGCCTGGGCGAGAAGGTGAAGTACCTCGCCGACCCGCGCGTGGCCCCCGGCACCTCCTGGATCACCGGCGCCAACAAGGAGGGCATGCACGCGAAGAACGTCGTCGCGGGCCGTGACTTCGAGGTGGACGAGTACGTCGACGTGGTCGTCGTCCAGGACGGCGACCCCTGCCCGAAGTGCGGCACCGGCCTCAACCTGGACCGCGCGATCGAGATCGGCCACATCTTCCAGCTGGGCCGCAAGTACGCCGACGCCCTCAAGCTCGACGTCCTCGGCCAGAACGGCAAGCCGGTCCGCGTCACCATGGGCTCCTACGGCATCGGCGTCTCCCGTGCCGTCGCCGCCCTCGCCGAGCAGACCGCCGACGACAAGGGCCTGTGCTGGCCGGCCGAGGTCGCCCCGGCCGACGTCCACGTGGTCGCCGCGGGCAAGGCGCTCCAGACCGAACTCGCCCTCGACGTCTCCGAGAAGCTGGCGACGGCCGGCCTGCGCGTCCTGTGCGACGACCGCGCCGGTGTCTCGCCGGGCGTGAAGTTCACCGACTCGGAGCTGATCGGCGTACCGCAGATCCTGGTGGCCGGGCGGCGCGCGGCCGAGGGCGTCGTCGAGCTCAAGGACCGCAGGACCGGTGAGCGCGAGGAACTGACGGTGGACGAGGCGATCGCCCGCCTGACGGCGTAACGCGACCCGAACTCCCTGGACCGTCCTTCGCCGTGTGACACAGCGTCACACGGCGGGGGACGGTCCTGCTTTCTCGGGCCGCGGGACGGGTTCAGCCTGCCTCGGCCGTGAGCACGCGGGGGAGGAGTTCGTGCGGAAGCTCGACGCGCATGCCGCAGAAGCAGCGCAGGGGGCCGCCCCGTGAGCCGGGGGCACCCAGGTCGATGAGCAGGATGTCCGCCACTTCGCGGAGCACGTCACGCGTCGGGGCACCTCTGGCGACGCGGATGCTGACTTCGTCCGGGTCCCAGACCGCGATGCTCGCCAGACCGTCTGTCACGGCAATGTGGACGCACACAACTGTCTCCCCAGGGATGCACTACGGCATGAGTGATCCGCTCCGGGAGGTCAGCGGCTGACTGATGGTACCGACGGTGGTCGGGTGCGTGAGGAGTTTCGTCATATTCTCCCGCCGCACCGGAAGCGCCCGTCACACCCGGCACACACTCGCGGTGCGGCCCGGTGGCCGAAAACGAGCCCCTGACCTCAGCCGATGCGGCTGACCTGAAGCATCGCCTCGGCGTCCTTCAGCAGTGCCCGCTGACGTGCCTCCGGCAATTGCCGGTACAGCTTCAGCAGCCGGGCCTCGCGCTCGTCCCCGCTGGGCCCCGGAACCGGGCGGCCGACCGCCTCGAAGAACTCCCTCGGTGTGGTCCGAACGCCCCAGCGCCGGAACACCTCGACCATGGCCCGCAGCTTCTCCGGATCGATGCGCGAGGTGCCGCGGGTGCGGTTCATCCAGGCGTTCAGCGTCGGATAGGAGATGCCGGCCTCGGCCGCCAGGTCCTTCTGCGTCCTGTCCTGCGCCTGCGCCAGGAGACGTTCGAGCAGAGCCGCCAGGTCCTCGTCCCGGCGGGGCGGATCCTGGCCGGGGTCCGGGTCTCCTGGGCTGCTCTGCTGGATCGTCACGCATCGAGGATCCGGCATCAATATCTACAAGCGCAAGTAGATCGCAGATCGGTCGCGAGGGCTTCGGGAGCGCGCGGGAGCACCGTGCATGCGACCGCGCAACCGCGCGCCCCCGGCCGCCGTCGGGGCCCGCTCTTCCTCACGCTCCGTAGATATCTTGACACAATCTGCATCTACATGAAGACTGTAGATGGCTCCGGATGTGGATCGCGGCTCCTGGCGTGCGCTTTCGTACGTTCAAGAAATCTACATCTACATGAATATTGAAGATTCGTTGAGTCTCGCTGAGATTCGTCGGACCAAGATCGACGGGAGAACCGATCGTGTCCCTACCGGACAACGCCATCACCGCTGCGGGCGACCCGGAACCCGAGCTCGTCGCCCGGGCCCGCACCGGCGACCGGGAGGCGTTCGCGGCCCTGTACCACCAGCACTACCGCCTCGTGTACGGGTTCCTGCTGTTGCGCACGCGCAACGGACACCTGGCGGAGGACCTGACCCAGGAGGTGTTCACCCGCGCCCTGCGGCGCATCGACGCCTTCAACTGGCAGGGCACGGCCTTCGCCGCCTGGCTGACCACCATCGCGAAGAACCTCTACCTCGACGAACTCGGCCGCGGCCGCACCCGCCTGGAGACGCCGGTCGCCGAGTTCGACGACCCGGGGGAGGCGGGCCGGGACGCGGAGGCGCTGGTCCTGCGCGCACTGGAGGCCGTCGAGGCCCATGAGACGGTCCGCACCGCCCTGCACACCCTCAACGCCCAGCAGCGGCACTGCGTGGAGCTGCGTTTCCTCGACGAACTGACGCCGCAGGAGACGGCGTTGGCGATGGGCCGGAGCGTCGGCGCGGTCAAGACGCTGACCTACCGCGCGCTGCGCAAGCTGCGCCGGCCGACCGGGGCGGTGTCCGTGTGAACAGCAACTTCCCGCACGCCGTCGGCGTGATCCGCGCGGCACTGGAGTCCACCGGGGCCGACCGGGCGACCGCGGTCGCGCACGCGCTCGACACGGCCCGCCTCCTCGTCGACCCCGGCCGCACCTTCGGCGTCGTACTGCACCGGACCCCGGACGGCGGTTGGACCCCGGGCGGCGGTTGGACCCCGGGCGGCGGTTGGACCCCGGGCGGCGGTTGGACGCCGGGCGGCGGTTGGACGCCGGCCCCGCGCGCGCTCACCGACCTGGAGCGCAGGGCCCTGGCCTGGGACGCCTCCTGCGCACGGGCCCGCTCCCTCGCGCACGCCATCGAACGCCGGCTGGCCGGGCACACCGGTCCTTCCGGGGTCCGCGTGGACGGCGACCGGGTGCGGGTCGTGCTCCGCGTGGACGGCCCCCTCCCATGGGCCCGCTGGCGGGCGTACCTCGGCATCACGGCCGTCGGCGCGGGCACCCGCCCCCACACGGTGGTCGGCGAGGGGGAGCGCGGCGGCGTCCGGGTGACGGTGGTGGCCCACGGCGCGACCTCGACGACACCGCGCGTGACGCCTACGCCCGCGGCAGCCCGGCCGGCGACAGCCGCGCCCGCAGCGACTCCGGCCGCGGCCCTTTCGCCCCCGGCAGCCTCACCGGTGGCACCCTCGCCCGCGGCGACTCCGGCCGTGGCCCTTTCACCCACGGCAACTTCACCCGTGGTGCCTCCGCCTGCGGCAACTTCACCGGTGGTGTCTCCGCCCGGAGCAGCTCCGGCCGTGGGCTCTCCGCCTGCGGCAACTTCACCGGTGGTGTCTCCGCCCGCGGCAGCTCCGGCCGTGGGCTCTCCGCCCGCGGCAGCTTCACCCGTGGTGCCTCCGCCCGCGGCAACTTCACCGGTGGTGTCTCCGCCCGCGGCAGCTCCGGCCGTGGGCCCTCCGCCCGCGGTAGCTCCGGCCGTGGGCCCTCCGCCCGCGGCAACCTCGCCCGTGGTGGCTCCGCCCACCGCAATCCCGTTGGCGGCACCCGCCCTCGCCCCCGCCCCCTCGGCGCCCGGACCGCAGACGCATCTCTTCCGGCTAGGCGGCGTCACGTACGACCTGGCGCTTCCGCAGCGCGACGCGCAGGGTGACGTCTGGTACTTCCAGGGCTGCCGGAGCCATGACGGCATGCCCCTGATGTCCCTGGACGGCCGGCCCGAGCGGTGCTCCCTGGCCAATCTGGCGGTGCATCTGGGGCCGTTGTCGCCGGTGCGTGCCGTCGTGCCGGACGTCGTGCCCGCCGGCGACCGGGCGTTACCCGTGCCGACGGTGCCCTCCGGACCGATGCGCGGCCCGATCGGGCCGGTCGTATGACGGCCGGTGGGGGAGGTGCGCGGATCCCGGGCGAGGCGGGGGCGGACGGGGGTTCGCGGGTCTGGGAGGCGAGCGCCGCCTGCGGGGAGCGGAACGCGGACCTCTGGTTCTCGCGCAGTTCCTGGTCGACGGCCGTCGCCATCTGCGCGGCCTGTCCGGTGCTCGAACCGTGCCTGGCCGCAGTGCTGCAACGGGAGAAGGGCCTGCCCCGGTGCCGTCGCCAGGGCGTCGTGGCCGGACTCACCGGTCCCCAGCGCCATGACCTGGAGCGCAGCGCGAACCTGTCACGGGCACCGCAGCGCCGGCCGGCACCGCGACCCGGTGAGCCCGCCGATCGCCCCGGACCCCGCGCCCCGGCCGTGTCCCCGCGCCCCCTGCCCGCCCCCTGCGGCACCCGCGCCGCCTACCAACGGCACCTGCGCCGGGGCGAACCCGTCGACGAGGCGTGCCGCGCCGCCAACGCCAGGGAAGCCGGCCGCTACCGCCGTACCGGGTCGACCCGCGACCGGCGGGAGAAGGCCGGGCCCCACGACCTTGATCGCCGTACCGGGTCGACCAGTGACCAGCCGGCGAAGGCGATGCCCCGCGACTTCGATCGCCGTACCGGGTCGACGAGTGACCAGTCGGAGAAGGCCAGCCCCCTCGGCTCCGATCGCCGTACGGGCTCCTGTCTGTGACCGGCGGGAGAAGGCCGGGCCCCGCGACCTTGATCGCCGTACCGGGTCGACCAGTGACCAGTCGGCGAAGGCCAGCCCCCTCGACTCCGATCGCCGTACGGGCTCCTGTCCGTGACCGGCGGGAGAAGGCCAGCCCCTGCGACGCCGGTCGCCACCCGGTTCCACCGGCGCCCAGTGCGAGAAGTCCCGCCCCCCACGACCCCGCCCGACACCCCGCCGGGTCGTCCGGCGAGCCGAGCTGATGTTTCCTCACCGCAACCGGAGTTCCTCATGTCCTCGCCCCCGTCGGATCCCCTGCCCGCCGTGCCCGGAACCGGTCACCCCCGGAGCCCGGGTCCCCTCGGCCGTGCGGCCGCCGTCCTGCTGCGAGCGCTGCGGCGCCGCGTCAAGCCCCTCGCGCGGCGGACGGGGTCCCGGCACCGTCTCGGGCGCGATCTGGACGCCTGTCGGCAGGAGCGCGACCGCTGGCGGCGGCACGCCGACTCCTACGAGCGGGAGTTGACCCGCACCCGACACGAACGCGCCCACCTGCTGGCCTGGTTGGCGGCGTTGCACCCGTCGAGCGCGGTCCTCACCCCCGACGCCGGCTCCGGACCGGACGGCCCGCACCTGCTGTGCGTGGAGGCCGGCGGGCGGCAGTTGTCCTGGCGGCTGTCACCGGCCGACCTCCCGCTGTTCGCCCATGTCCCGTACGCCCAGCCGGTCATCCCCGACTCTCCCGCGCCCCCCGATCAGACCGCTCACATCCGTCGGCACACCCGGCTGCTGGCGATGGAGGGGACCCTGTTCGGCGCGACCGCCGAGACATGGGCGGCGGTGATGCCTCTGCGGCCCGGCGAACACTGAGGTCGCCCGGACGGCCGTCCCGGCGACCCCCGAGACTCCGGTCGGCAGGCTCGGGAGGCAAGTCGACCGGATCCACCACGCCCCTCTGCTCCGACCACGGCAGGGGGGCGTGGTCCCGTCCACGGCACCCGGCGCCCGCAGCGCCCCGTGGTGACCGCCTCCGGCGGCCCCTTCCACGGCCGCACCAAGGCCGAGCTCGCGAACGTGACCGTCGAGGCCGCTACAGCCAGCCCGCGAACTCCAGCAGCAGCTCGGCGTCCTGCGGCCGCCCGACCCGGCGGGCCCGCACCCCCGACTCCACGGCCCGGAACAGCGTCCACCCCCGCAGCCGCTCCTGGTCCACCTCCAGCGACTCCGCGAGCCGCTTGACCCGCCGCCGCGTCGTCGCCGCACCCGACGGCGAGGCGATCAGATCCTCCACCCGGTCCCGCACCAGCCGCGCCAGATCGAACGCGCACTCACCCACGACCGGATCCGGCCCCACCGCCAGCCACGGCATCCGCTCCCCGGCCAGCACCTTGCTCTGCCGGAACGTCCCGTGCAGCAAACGCCGTTCGGGCGGCGCGGCCAGCAGCTCCTCACGAGCGGCCAGCGCGGCGTCGACCAGCGTCGCCACCTCGGCGTCCGCGGCCGCGGTCGCCCGCATCGCCTCGGCCTGCCGCCCCGTCCGCTCGGCCACCGTCTCGAAGCGATGGCCGTCCGGGGGTTCCACCCACAGCCGCCGCAGCGTCCCCGCCGCCTCCAGCAATGCCTTCGCCTCCGGCAGCGACCGCACCGACAGATCCGGACGCAGCCGCTCCAGCAGCAGCACACCCTCGGTCACGAAGGGCTCCAGAAGCTGTACGGCACCCGTGCCGCCCCAGTGCGCCAGCGCGGCCCGCTCGCTCTGAGGGCGGGCCCGGGGCGGCGCCAGCTTCAGCACCGCCGGGGTGCCGTCCGGCTGCCGGACCAGGACCACCAGGCTGCTGCGGCCGCCCGGCATCTGCACCCGCTCCACGGTCAACTCGCGTAGCGCGACGGCCTGGTGGGCCGCCTCCGGCAGCCTCTCCAACCAGTCGTCACCGTCCGGTGCCGTCTCACCGAGCGCCCTGACCAGACGCTGCGGCGGTTCGAAAGCCATGCGCGAGTCGTTCCCTTCCCGTACTGCCCGTACGTGTGCTGCGGTCCGCGTCAGGCGGTGGGCTCCTCCGACGGGGCCGCGGTGCCCGCACGCTCGGCGAGCCCAGGGAAGGCTACGCTCCCGCCGCGCCAGCGCACCGCCCGCACCGCGGCCTCCCGCAGCGCCTCGGCGGCCGTACCCCGCAGCTCCCCCTCGGCTGCCCGCACCAGGTCGGAGTACACCCCGGCCACCCGGTCCTCCAGCTCGGCGGCGAGCAGGACGGCCGAGGCGGAGTCCGGCACCGGGAAGGGCAGCGCGTACCCGGCGCTCGCCGAGACCGGCTCGGCGCCCCGGTCGCTCACCTCGCGCGCCAGCGCGTCCCGCCGCGCCCGGTGTGCCGCGTATGCCGCACGCGCCTCCGAGCGCCGCTCCTCGCTGATCCGGCCGCCGACGACGCCGTATCCGTACACGACCGCGTGCTCGGCGGCGAGCGCCGACTGGAGGGCCTTGACGGTCGCCTTCTTCGCCTCGCTCACTTGGCCGCCTCCGTCAGCAGGTATGCGTGCACGGCCCCGGCCGCGGCCACCGAGGCCAGCAGCCGCGCCAGTTCACCGGGTACGTCGAGCAGTGCCTTCGCCCGCCGGTCCGCGAGCGCCCGTTCGGCGGCGGCGAGGTCGGCCAGCGCGTCCCGCTCGTTCGTCGGAACGGAGACGCTCGCGGAGGGGGAGGCCGACGGCGACGCCGTACCGCCGGTCGGCGTCCCGGACGGCGTGGGCGATCCGGCCGACGGATCCGGGCCGAACGCCGCCGCGTGCCGCAGGGCCTCCGCCCGCAACGGCCCCACCACAGGGGCCAGTACGGGGTGGGCGGCCAGCACGGCGTCGTAGTGCCCGACCAGGTCGTCGCTGTCGCGGGCCGCACGCGCGCGTGCCTTCTCGACGAGCGACGGACTGCCGCTCGTCCCGCCGTCCGATTCGTCGGGCCGGGACGTGCAGCCCACCAGCAGGGCGGCACCGGCGACGGAGGCGAGCAGGGCTCTTCGGCGCGGCCCCGAGGGGTGGCGCGAGGGCGGGGGGTACGGCACGGCACACGTCCTCGGGGACTCGTACGAACACGCAGGCGGGACGCGCCCGCCGCTGATCACCGTACCCGCGCGTACGGCAGAGTCATGTCACCGGCTCGACAGCCGGCCTCAAGGGGCGCGGGGCCGTGTCGACATGCGGCTCCGCCGCGCGGGTGCGATCAGCCACAGGCAGCCCGTGTTCGCCCACAAACCCGCAGTCCCGACCCCTTGGGCGACGCGGCCCCACCGCCGGTGGCTGGACGCAACACTCCTCGCGACCCGATACCCTTTGACCAGACACGCGACCCATCCCACAACAGCACACGCGGCCGAGGAGTCACCCGGATGAGCACCACCCAGAGCGAGAGGCTGCGAGAACTTCTGGAACCGCTCGTCAACTCTCAGGGCCTCGATCTCGAAGAGATCGCAGTGGACTCCGTCGGACGCAAGCGTGTGCTGCGCGTCGTGGTCGACTCCGACACCGGGGCGGACCTGGACCGGATCGCCGATGTGAGCCGCGAGCTCTCGGCGAAGCTCGACGAGACCGACGCGATGGGCCAGGGCGAGTACACCCTCGAGGTCGGCACCCCCGGCGCCGAGCGTCCCCTGACGGAGCACCGGCACTACGTGCGCGCCGTCGACCGGCTGGTGAAGTTCCAATTGGCCGAGGGCGGGGAACTGGTGGCCCGGATCCTGGACGTCGACGACGAGGGCCTCGATCTCGAAGTGCCCGGAGTCAAGGGCCGCAAGCCCACCAGCCGCAGACTCGGCTTCCCGGAGATCGACAGGGCGCGCGTGCAGGTCGAGTTCAGCCGCAAGGACAAGAAGGAAGAGGAGGCGTAGCCGTGGACATCGACATGAGTGCCCTGCGGGGCTTGGTTCGGGAGAAGGAGATCTCCTTCGACCTGCTGGTCGAGGCGATCGAGTCGGCCCTCCTCATCGCCTACCACCGCACCGAGGGAAGCCGCCGCCACGCGCGCGTGGAGCTGAACCGGGAGACCGGCCATGTGACCGTGTGGGCGAAGGAGGATCCCGAGGATCTGGAGGAGGGCCAGGAGGCCCGCGAGTTCGACGACACCCCCTCCGGCTTCGGCCGGATCGCCGCCACCACCGCCAAGCAGGTCATCCTCCAGCGTCTGCGCGACGCCGAGGACGACGCGACGCTCGGCGAGTACGCGGGCCGCGAGGGCGACATCGTCACCGGCGTGGTCCAGCAGGGCCGCGACCCGAAGAACGTGCTCGTGGACATCGGCAAGCTGGAGGCCATCCTGCCGGTGCAGGAACAGGTCCCGGGCGAGACCTACCCGCACGGGATGCGGCTGCGGTCCTACGTCGTCCGGGTGGCCAAGGGCGTCCGCGGCCCCTCCGTCACCCTCTCGCGCACCCACCCCAACCTGGTGAAGAAGCTCTTCGCCCTGGAGGTGCCGGAGATCGCCGACGGCTCGGTGGAGATCGCCGCCATCGCCCGCGAGGCCGGCCACCGCACCAAGATCGCCGTAAGGTCCACCCGCAGCGGTCTGAACGCCAAGGGCGCCTGCATCGGCCCCATGGGCGGCCGGGTGCGCAACGTCATGGGCGAGCTGAACGGCGAGAAGATCGACATCGTCGACTGGTCCGACGACCCGGCCGAGATGGTGGCGAACGCGCTGTCCCCGGCCCGCGTCTCCAAGGTCGAGGTCGTGGACATGGCGGCCCGCTCCGCGCGCGTGACCGTGCCCGATTACCAGCTGTCACTGGCCATCGGCAAGGAAGGGCAGAATGCCCGGCTTGCCGCCCGGCTCACCGGCTGGCGCATCGACATCCGCCCGGACACCGAGCAGACCGGGGAATAGATCCAAGCCGCCTGGCGCTCAGATCACGTCAGGTTACCGAGCGGCAACTGTTCGAATCCTGCCCCAAAGGGGTGAGGTCGGTACGGGGAGGTAGACTTAGTGGTGTCTGGCCGGACACGCGCCCGCGCCTGCCCTGAACGTACCTGTGTGGGGTGCCGGGAGCGAGCGGCCAAGACTGATCTGCTGCGGATCGTGGCGATCAAGGACGAGTGCGTTCCTGATCCAAGCGGTACGCTGCCCGGCCGGGGTGCGTATGTACACCCCGCCCTGGTCTGTCTCGACCAGGCGGTACGCCGCCGGGCGTTCACGCGGGCGTTGCGCGCCCCGGGAGCGCTCGACACAAAGGCGTTGCGCCGGTACGTCGAGCAGAGAACAGTTGCTGACCAGGCAACACCGTAAGAAGCGTCGCGCGGAACCCCCGCGCGGCCCTGGTACCCCGCGAGTTGGAAGTAGGTCGAGATTGCGATGAGCACTCGATGAGCACGCGATGAGTACGCCCATGAAGTAGCGACGGTCCGGACGCAACCGGACCTAAAAGGAGCGAAGTGGCTAAGGTCCGGGTATACGAACTCGCCAAGGAGTTCGGGGTTGAGAGCAAGGTCGTCATGGCCAAGCTCCAAGAACTCGGTGAATTCGTCCGTTCGGCGTCTTCGACCATCGAAGCGCCCGTCGTCCGTAAGCTGACGGACGCCCTCCAGCAGGGCAGCGGAGGCGGCAAGTCCGCCCCCGCCCGCAAGGCTGCCCCGGCGAAGCCGGGAGCCCCCTCTCCGGCGCAGGCGGCCCGTCCGGCGCCGCCGCGCCCGGCTGCCCCCAAGCCGGCCGCCGAGAAGCCCGCGGCCCCGGCCGCGCCGGTTTCTCCCGGCCCTCGTCCCACCCCGGGCCCGAAGCCCGCGCCGCGGCCCGCCCCGGCGTCCCCGGCTCCGAGCGCGCCCGAGTTCACGGCACCGCCGGCGGCTCCCGCCGCTCCTGCCGCCTCTCAGGGCCAGGGCCAGGGCCAGGGCGGCCAGGGTCAGGGCTCCGGCCCGCGTCCGGGCGCCGCGCGTCCGGCCGGCCAGGCGCCGCGTCCCGGCGCCCCGCGTCCGGGTGGTCAGGGTGGCCAGGGCCGTGGTGACCGCGGTGACCGCGGCGACCGTCCCGGCGCTCCGCGCCCGGGTGGCGGCGCCCCGCGTCCCGGTGCCCGTCCGGCCGGTCCCCGTCCGGGCAACAACCCGTTCACCTCTGGTGGCTCCACCGGCATGGCGCGCCCGCAGGCGCCCCGTCCGGGCGGCGCTCCGCGTCCCGGCGGCCCCGGTGGCGCCGGCGCTCCCGGCGGTGCTCCGCGTCCGCAGGGTCAGGGCGGTCCCCGTCCCCAGGGTCAGGGCGGTCCTCGTCCGCAGGCTCCGGGCGGCTCCCGTCCCTCGCCGGGCGGTATGCCCCGTCCGCAGGGCGGCGGCCCGCGTCCCGGCGGCGGCCCCGGTGGCCCGCGTCCCAACCCCGGCATGATGCCGCAGCGTCCTGCTGCCGGCCCGCGTCCCGGCGGTGGCCCCGGCGGTGGCCGTGGTCCCGGCGGCGGCGGTCGTGGTCCCGGTGGCGGCGGTCGTCCCGGCGGTGGCGGCGGCTTCGCCGGCCGTCCCGGTGGCGGCGGCGGTGGCGGTTTCGCCGGTCGTCCCGGTGGTCCCGGTGGCGGTGGCGGCGGTTTCGCCGGCCGTCCGGGTGGTCCCGGCGGTGGCGGCGGTGGCCGTCCCGGCTTCGGCGGTCGTCCCGGTGGTCCGGGCGGTCGTGGTGGCACGCAGGGCGCCTTCGGTCGTCCCGGTGGTCCCGCGCGCCGTGGCCGCAAGTCGAAGCGGCAGAGGCGCCAGGAGTACGAGGCCATGCAGGCCCCGTCGGTCGGCGGCGTGATGCTGCCTCGCGGCAACGGCGAGTCCATTCGCCTGTCGCGCGGTGCGTCGCTCACCGACTTCGCGGAGAAGATCAACGCCAACCCGGCGTCGCTCGTCGCGGTCATGATGAACCTCGGCGAGATGGTCACGGCCACGCAGTCCGTCTCCGACGAGACGCTGCAGCTCCTCGCGGGCGAGATGAACTACACGGTTCAGATCGTCAGCCCCGAGGAGGAGGACCGCGAGCTGCTCGAGTCCTTCGACATCGAGTTCGGCGAGGACGAGGGCGACGAGGACGACCTGGTGGTCCGTCCGCCCGTCGTCACCGTCATGGGTCACGTCGACCACGGTAAGACCCGACTCCTCGACGCCATCCGCAAGACGAACGTCATCGCGGGCGAGGCCGGCGGCATCACCCAGCACATCGGTGCCTACCAGGTCGCGACCGAGGTCAACGACGAAGAGCGCAAGATCACCTTCATCGACACCCCGGGTCACGAGGCGTTCACCGCCATGCGTGCCCGTGGTGCGAAGTCGACCGACATCGCGATCCTGGTCGTCGCGGCCAACGACGGCGTCATGCCGCAGACGGTCGAGGCGCTCAACCACGCCAAGGCGGCCGACGTCCCGATCGTCGTCGCGGTCAACAAGATCGACGTCGAGGGTGCCGACCCGACCAAGGTGCGCGGTCAGCTGACCGAGTACGGCCTGGTGGCTGAGGAGTACGGCGGCGACACCATGTTCGTCGACATCTCCGCCAAGCAGGGTCTGCACATCGACTCCCTGCTGGAGGCCGTGGTCCTCACCGCGGACGCCTCGCTCGACCTGCGGGCCAACCCGAACCAGGACGCGCAGGGCATCTCGATCGAGTCCCGTCTCGACCGCGGCCGCGGTGCCGTGGCGACGGTCCTCGTCCAGCGAGGCACGCTGCGGGTCGGCGACACGATGGTCGTGGGCGACGCCTACGGTCGCGTGCGCGCCATGCTCGACGACAACGGCAACAACGTCGCCGAGGCCGGCCCCTCGACGCCGGTTCAGGTCCTGGGCCTGACCAACGTCCCGGGTGCGGGCGACAACTTCCTGGTGGTCGACGAGGACCGTACGGCCCGTCAGATCGCCGAGAAGCGCGCCGCCCGTGAGCGCAACGCCGCGTTCGCCAAGCGCACGCGTCGTGTCTCCCTCGAGGACCTGGACAAGGTGCTCAAGGCCGGCGAGGTCCAGCAGCTCAACCTCATCATCAAGGGTGACGCTTCCGGTTCGGTCGAGGCTCTCGAGTCCTCGCTGCTCCAGCTGGACGTCGGCGAAGAGGTCGACATCCGCGTCCTGCACCGCGGCGTCGGTGCGGTCACGGAGTCCGACATCGACCTGGCCATGGGCTCCGACGCCATCGTCATCGGCTTCAACGTGCGCGCCGCCGGGCGTGCGCAGCAGATGGCCGAGCGCGAAGGCGTGGACGTCCGGTACTACTCGGTCATCTACCAGGCGATCGAGGAGATCGAGGCGGCCCTCAAGGGCATGCTCAAGCCGGAGTACGAAGAGGTCGAGCTCGGCACGGCGGAGATCCGCGAGGTCTTCAAGTCGTCCAAGCTGGGCAACATCGCGGGTGTTCTCATCCGCTCCGGCGAGGTCAAGCGCAACACCAAGGCGCGCCTGGTCCGCGATGGCAAGGTCATCGCGGAGAACCTCAACATCGAGGGTCTGCGTCGCTTCAAGGACGACGTCACCGAGATCCGCGAAGGCTACGAGGGTGGTATCAACCTCGGAAACTTCAACGACATCAAGGTCGACGACGTCATCGCGACGTACGAGATGCGCGAGAAGCCGCGCGTCTGATCCCAGCACGCGATCGGGGCCGGTCGGCGGCAGTTCCCTCAGGGAAACTCCGTCGATCGGCCCCGGCCGTTGCGTGTACGGTTCCCGTATCGGCGTCGAAGCGTGGCGCCCGTACCCCGAACCGGCGGGACATCCGGATACACACATGTATGTGGGGACTCTGTCCTTCGACCTTCTCCTCGGCGACGTCCACTCGCTCAAGGAGAAACGCTCTCTCGTCCGTCCGATCGTGGCCGAGCTCCAGCGCAAGTACGCGGTGAGCGTGGCGGAGACGGGCAACCAGAACCTCCATCGCAGGGCCGAGATCGGGCTCGCGATGGTCTCCGGGGACACGGGACACCTCTCCGACGTACTGGACCGCTGCGAGCGGCTGGTCGCCGGGCGGCCCGAGGTGGAACTGCTCTCGGTTCGACGCAGGCTCCACAGCGACGAAGACTGAAGCAAGAAGTAAGCACTTAAGGAGACGGACCAGTGGCCGACAACGCGCGCGCCAAGAGGCTGGCGGACCTCATCCGAGAGGTGGTGGCCCAGAAGCTGCAGCGCGGGATCAAGGACCCGCGGCTCGGCTCGCACGTCACCATCACGGACACCCGCGTCACGGGTGACCTGCGGGAGGCGACCGTCTTCTACACGGTGTACGGGGACGACGAGGAGCGGGCGGCCGCGGCCGCCGGTCTGGAGAGCGCCAAGGGCGTGCTCCGCTCCGCCGTCGGTGCGGCGGCCGGTGTGAAGTTCACGCCGACGCTCACCTTCGTGGCCGACGCCCTGCCGGACAACGCCCGCACCATCGAGGACCTCCTCGACAAGGCGCGCCAGTCCGACGCGAAGGTGCGCGAGGTCTCGGCCGGCGCCGCCTACGCCGGTGAGGCGGACCCGTACAAGAAGCCGGGTGAGGACGAGGACGACGCCGCCGAATGACCGAGAAGAACCGGACGCCCGACGGGCTTGTCATCGTCGACAAGCCGTCGGGCTTCACCTCGCACGACGTGGTCGCCAAGATGCGCGGCATCGCGCGCACCCGTCGCGTCGGGCACGCGGGCACCCTGGACCCCATGGCGACGGGCGTGCTCGTCCTCGGCGTCGAGCGGGCCACCAAGCTGCTCGGTCACCTCGCGCTGACCGAGAAGGAGTACCTGGGCACCGTCCGCCTGGGCCAGAACACCGTCACCGATGACGCCGAGGGCGAGATCACGGGGTCCACCGACGCCTCGAAGGTCACCCGCGACGCCATCGACGCCGGGATCGCCAAGCTGACCGGCGACATCATGCAGGTGCCGTCCAAGGTCAGCGCCATCAAGATCGACGGGGTGCGCTCCTACAAGCGGGCACGGGAGGGCGAGGAGTTCGAGATCCCGGCCCGCCCGGTCACGATCTCGTCCTTCGCCGTGTACGACGTCCGGGAGGCCGTCGCCGACGACGGCACCGCGGTCCTCGACCTGGTCGTCTCGGTGGTCTGCTCCTCGGGCACGTACATCCGGGCCCTCGCCCGGGACCTCGGCGCCGACCTGGGCGTCGGAGGCCACCTCACGGCGCTGCGCCGCACCCGCGTCGGGCCCTACAAGCTGGACTCCGCCAAGACGCTGGACCAGCTTCAGCAGGAGCTCACGGTGCTGCCGATCGCCGAGGCCGCCGCCGCTGCCTTCCCGCGCTGGGACGTGGACGGCCGACGTGCCCGGCTGCTCACCAACGGAGTGCGCCTCGACATGCCCGACGAGTACGCGGGCTCCGGGCCGGTGGCCGTCTTCGACCCCGAGGGGCGCTTCCTCGCGCTCGTCGAGGAGCAGAAGGGCAAGGCCAAGAGCCTGGCCGTGTTCGGCTGAGGCCCCCGCTCCTTCGAGAGCCTGCCCGTGGAGCGGCGGTCACGGGGTCGTCCTCTGCCCGCCGCTCCACGGTCCCCCCTCGGTTCCCCCACCTCTAGGGTGTATCCAACGACCCCCGCCTATTCACCCGTCCGGGCAGGCGCTCGGAGTGAACCGAGGGAGCGGAAGGGGGCGCGTTCGCCACGTGATCTATGCCGCTGATCATCGGGCCCCTACCGTCGGGAAAAGGACGGGGGCAGATCAGCGAACGGGCGCGGCGCGGGGAGGTTCGACAATGGCGGGACGGGGCCCCCGGGCGGGCGACGCCCACCGGACGTCGGAGGGTACACGGCACGAGGACCGCTGGGCCGAGAGGGACGACGGCACGCAGGACGCGCGCCGCCCCGATTCCCGCGACGACGCCCTGGTCCGCATCCACGACCTGGCCGGCCGGCCTCGGGGCCTCGGCTTCGTGGCCGATCACCACGGCACCGTCGTCACCAGCCACGAGGCCGTCGACGGTCTGCCCCGGCTGGTCCTGCTCGCAGCGGGCGGCGACCGCAGCTGTGTGGTGTCGGCGAGCGCGGTGACCTCGTTGCCCGAACTGGACCTGGCCCTCGTGCGCACCGAGGGACTGGGCGTGGACCCCTTGCCGGTGACCGGGCGCGAACGTATCGAGTGCGGCGCGTACGTGCGGATCGCAGCCGGTGGCTGGCGGGAGGCCAGGGTCCTGGGCACGACGTCCGCGACCTATACGGCGACGGACCGCGTCCATCTTCTCGGCCACGCCCTGGAGTTGGCGGTCGGGACGGCGGGACGGGACGCGCTGCGCCTCGGTGGCGGCGCTGCCGGAGGGCCCGTGCTCGACGCCGGGACCGGCGCCGTCGTCGGTGTCCTCGGCACCGCCCTGCAGTCCGGCCAGCGCGACGCCGGATTCGCCGTACCGCTGTGCCCGCCTCCGGACGGGCCGCTGGCCGACCTGCTCGCCGAGAACGCCGCTACGGTGCCCGCGTACGGCACCGACCTGAACCTCGCGGGCGTACTGGAACTGACGGCCACCTCCGTCGGGCAGGACGGCCCGCCCGGGACGCTGGCGGGCTATGTGGGCCGGGCGGATGCCGGGGGAGCGGGAGCCGCGGACCCGGTCGAACGGGCCGCCACGGCTCGGGAGTTCGACGCCTTCGCCGAGAGCCGTGCCTCGGTGCTGGCCCTGGTCGGGCCGCCGGGCAGCGGCCGTACGACGGAACTCGCGGCTCTCGCCGCCCGCCGCAACCGCGGACCGAGCCCCGCTCCCACGCTCTGGCTGCGCGGCGCCGACCTCAGGGACGAGGACGCGTCCGTGGCCGCCGCCGCGCGCAGGGCGCTGGCCCGGGCCGCCCGTATCGTGGCCGCCCCGTCCGACCTCTCCACCCTCGGCGACACGACCCCGGAGCGCCTGGCCCGGCTCGCCCTCGACACCGGCCGCCCGCTCCTGCTGCTCCTGGACGGCCCCGAGGAAATGCCTCCCGTACTGGCCCACCGGCTCACGGACTGGACCGACGGCACGGCCCAGTGGCTGCGGGAGACGGGCGCACGACTGATGGTGGCGTGCCGGGCGGAGTACTGGGAGACGGCGGGGGCGGAGTTCCCGGGGGAGATGCTGTACGAGGGCCGACACGAGGCGGAGCCTGAGATCCTCTCAGCCCGTCCGGCGTTCGAGGACGAGGCCGTTCAGGCCGATGGAGGTCCGGGGGCGGGGCCCCTGGGCGGGGCCGAAGGGGCGGCAGCCCCTGGGGATGGGACGGGTAGGGGCGGCGGGGGCGAGACAACCCCCCGGTTCCCGGCGTGCGTACGGCTCGCCGACCTCACCCCGGACGAGGCCCGCCAGGCACGCGCCCGTTACGGCATCCCGGAAGGTGCTCTAGCCGAACCCGACGCCCGCCACCCCCTCACCCTGCGCCTGCTCTCCGAGGTCCGCGCCGCCCTCCCCGGCACACCCGCCCCACCCGCCGCCGACCGGGACGACGTCCTCTCCGCGTACCTCGACCTCATGTGCCTGCGCATCGCCGTCCGTCTCGCCGCCGAGAACGGCCTGCGCGGCACCGCCGTGCGCCGCCTCGCCGCGAAGGTCTCCGGGCAGGTCCACGAGGCCGCCCGCCGCAGCCTCGGACCCGGCCAGGGCGAACTGGACCGGGCGTCCTTCGAAGCCGTGTTCCCCTGGGGTCCCGCCCCCGCGTGGCTCGGCGGCGGCACCGGCTGGGCGTCCGCCGTCCTCACCGAGGGCCTCCTGGTCCCCGCAGGCAACGGCTACCGCTTCGCCCACGAGGAATTCGCCGACTGGATCCAGGGCATGCACCTCGACCTCGACGAGGCCCTGCACGCCCTGGTCCACCGCCACCGCACCCACCCCGGCGCCACGCACCCCCTCCCCGTGCCGCGCCACCGGATCGGCCCCGTCGTCCAGGCCCTCCTGCTGATCCCGCGATACCACGGCACGTGTCAACTCTCCTGCCGACTGGAGGAGTTGACGCATGCGCTGGACGCCGACCGGCACTCCTGGTGGGCCGCCCGGCTGATCACCGAGACCCTGCTGCGGGTCCCCGACGCGACGCCGTACCTGGACGTGCTGCACCTGCTCACCGACCGGCTCGTGACCTGGCGCCGCCATCACCGGTCCGTGTCCCGCGAGTTCGGCCCGCACTTCTGGACCGCGCTGCCGCTCCCGGAGAGCGAGCGGCTCGACCTGCTGCGCCGCCTCGTCCTCGCCGACGGCCCGCCGACCGACGCCGACGATCCCGGCCACCCCCGGTACCTCGACGCCGTGGCCCGGCTCCTCGCCGCCGACCCCACCGCCGTACAACGCCTTCTCACGTGCTGGTTCGACGACGACCGTCCGCTGCCCGCGACCCCGCACGCGACCGTCGCGTGCGCCGCGCAGGCCCTGTTGCACACGCACCGGCACCGCGCACTGGACGACCTCACCGAGACGCTCGTGGACAGCGCGCACCGCAAGGCCGACGAACTCCTCGCCGTGCTGTCCGAGGACGAGACGTCCGCCGTCTGCCGGGCCGTCGACCGCTGGGCCCACGACGAGCGGCCCGCGCGCCGGGTCGCCGCGGTGGCGTACGGGCTGCGGGTCGCCCCGCACGTCCGGAGCGAGGCGGACCTGGAGCTGCTGCGCTACGCCGCCCTCGCCCTGCTCGCCCGCCCCGACGACTGCACCCTGCACGGCGGCGCGCTCGCCCTTCTCGTACGGGATCCGCGCACGCGTGCCCGTCATCTCCCGCAGGCGCTCGCGCACTTCGCGGCGGCCGACCCGCAGTTCCCGGCCAGCGCCCTGGTCGCCGCCCTGGCCACCCACACCGAACCGGTCCTCGAAGCCTTCCGGGCCCGGCTGCACCGGCCGGGTGCCGGGGACGCGCTGCGCACCCTCGCCGACGTCACCACACCCGCCCTCGCCCGCCGGGTCGCCGCCCTCGTCCAGGAGGCCGTGGAGCGGCAGCCGGGGACCGCGGCCGACATGGCGGCCTACGTCGACCGGCGCCTTGACCAGGGCCCGAGCGCCCGTGCCGTACTCCTCCCGCTGGTCACCGGCCTGCTCGACGGCGGTGCCGAACACGTACGGGCCGCCCTCGCCGCCGTACTCGCCACCCCCGGCACGGCCGCGTCCCGTCCGCTCCGCCGCGAGCTGCGCGAATTCCTCCTCGCCCACGAACGCGCACCCGTCGTGCTGGACGCCTTCCTGCACGCGACCGTCCAGGAGGGCGCGGAGCGGCCGGACGACGATCTGCGCGGCCTGGTCCACCACACCGGCCTGCTGCTCGTCCGCACCCCGGACGGCGCGGCCCGCTTCGACCGCGGCCTGGTCGACCTGGGCCGGCACGTCCCGGGCTTCGCCGTACGGGTCGCCGGCTGGCTGACCGACACCCCGCAGGACTGGTCGGCCGTGGTGGGCCCCAGTACCCGGCGCATGATCGAGAACCTGGCCGGTGTGCGGGTCCCCGCCTGACCACCGCCACGGCACGTGCACCCCGTCACAGCGTCCATGCCGATGCGGGCGGGGAGCCCCCGGCATGGCACCCTTAGACCTGCGTAAGACCGTATGAGCAAAGACGGACACGGGTTCGACGAGTTTGCGACAAGGAGCAGGCACAGTGCAGCGCTGGCGTGGCTTGGAGGACATCCCCCAGGACTGGGGGCGCAGCGTCGTCACCATCGGCTCCTACGACGGAGTCCACCGCGGGCACCAGCTGATCATCAGGCATGCCGTGGACCGCGCCCGTGAGCTGGGAGTTCCCGCGGTAGTCGTCACCTTCGACCCGCACCCCAGCGAGGTCGTGCGCCCCGGCAGCCACCCGCCCCTGCTCGCCCCGCACCACCGCCGTGCCGATCTGATGGGCGAGCTGGGCGTGGACGCGGTGCTGATCCTGCCCTTCACGACCGAGTTCTCGAAGCTGTCGCCGGCCGACTTTGTCGTCAAGGTCCTGGTCGACAAGCTGCACGCCAAGGCGGTCGTCGAGGGCCCGAACTTCCGTTTCGGCCACCGCGCGGCGGGCAATGTGGAGTTCCTCGCCGAGCAGGGCAAGGTCTACGACTTCGAGGTCGAGGTCGTCGATCTGTACGTGACCGGCGAGGCGGGCGGCGGCGAGCCGTTCTCCTCCACGCTGACCCGGCGCCTGGTCGCCGAGGGCGATGTCGCAGGCGCCGCCGAGATCCTCGGCCGCCCGCACCGTGTGGAGGGCGTCGTCGTACGCGGTGCCCAGCGGGGCCGTGAGCTCGGCTTCCCGACCGCCAACGTCGAGACGCTGCCGCACACCGCCATCCCCGCCGACGGCGTCTACGCCGGCTGGCTGCACGCCCAGGGCGAGATCATGCCGGCCGCGATCTCCGTCGGCACGAACCCGCAGTTCGACGGCACCGAGCGCACGGTGGAGGCGTACGCCATCGACCGCGTCGGGCTCGACCTGTACGGCCTGCACGTGGCGGTGGACTTCCTCGCCTATGTGCGCGGCCAGGAGAAGTTCGAGTCGCTGGACGCGCTGCTGAAGGCGATGGCGAAGGACGTGCAGCGCTGCCGGGAACTGATCGAGAACGCCACCTGACAGGTACGGCGGGGCCTGACAGGTACGGCGGGCACGACTTCCACGCCTGATACGACGAAGGGCCGGCACCGCGGGGTGCCGGCCCTTTCGTGTTGTCGCACGTCCGCTACTGCTGGGTCCAGCCCGGCGGTACGGAGCCCTGCTGACCCTGCTGGCCCTGTTGCGGATCCTGCGGGGGCGCCTGCTGCTGCCAGCCCTGGCCCGGCGCGGGCTGCTGCGGGGCCTGCTGTCCCCAGCCCTGACCGGGCTGCGGGGCGCCGCCGGGCTGGGCGTAGGGCTGCTGGGGTTGCTGCGGCGGCTGCTGCTGGGCCGGGTAGCCCTGCTGCGGCTGCTGCTGGTACTGCATGTTCGGGTTGCCGAAGCCCTGCTGGGTGCGGGCGATGTCCTCGGCGATGAGCGCCGCGAGGTCGAAGTAGGCCTCACGGGTCTTGGGACGCATCATGTCGAGGTCCACCTCGGCGCCCGCCGAGAGGTGCTCGTCGAAGGGGATCACGACGACACCGCGGCAACGGGTCTCGAAGTGCGCGACGATGTCCTCGACCTTGATCATCTTGCCCGTCTCGCGGACACCGGAGATCACGGTGACCGAACGCTGGACGAGGTCGGCGAAGCCGTTCGCCGACAGCCAGTCGAGGGTCGTCGAGGCGCTGCTCGCACCGTCCACCGACGGGGTGGAGATGATGATGAGCTGGTCGGCGAGGTCCAGCACACCGCGCATGGCGCTGTAGAGCAGACCGGTACCGGAGTCCGTGAGGATGATCGGGTACTGGCGGCCCAGCACGTCGAGCGCGCTGCGGTAGTCCTGGTCGTTGAACGTGGTGGAGACCGCCGGGTCCACGTCGTTGGCGATGATCTCCAGACCCGAGGGGGCCTGCGAGGTGAAGCGGCGGATGTCCATGTAGCTGTTCAGCTGCGGGATCGCCTGGACCAGGTCACGGATGGTGGCACCGGTCTCGCGCCGCACGCGTCGGCCGAGGGTGCCGGCGTCCGGGTTGGCGTCGATCGCCAGGATCTTGTCCTGCCGCTCGGTGGCGAGGGTCGCGCCCAGCGACATGGTCGTCGTGGTCTTGCCGACGCCGCCCTTGAGGCTGATGACCGCGATCCGGTAGCAGGACATCACCGGCGTACGGATCAGCCCGAGCTTGCGCTCCCGCTCCGCCTGCTCCTTCTTGGCGCCGAGCTTGAAGCGGGACGGGCCCTGGTTGTTCTTGCGGGCCTTCGGCTGGTTGCGCAGCAGACGGTCCGAGGACAGCTCCACCGCGGCGTTGTAGCCGAGCGGGGTGCCGGGCGCCGCTTGCTGCTGCTGGGGCGCACCGGGTCCGGCCTGCGGGCCGGGCGGGGCGCTCCAGCCCTGGTTGCCGTAGGCGGCGGGGTTCTGCTGGGCCGGGTTCTGCTGGGGCTGCGGCTGCGGGGCCTGCTGCTGGGGCTGAGGCTGGGCCGGCGGCTGCGCTTGGGCCTGCGGCTGAGGCTGGGCCTGGGGCTGCTGCTGGGGCGGGTAGCCGTAGCCGGGCTGTGCCTGCTGCTGGGGGTAGCCGTAGCCGTCGGGCTGGGGCTGGGGGTGCGCGGGCTGCTGCGGCTGGGCGGGGTGGGGCTGGCCCGGGTGCTGCTGCGGTTGCGGGGCCTGCTGCTGTGCCTGCTGGGGGTAGCCGTATCCGGGGCCCTGCGGCGGTACGGGCTGCTGCGGGTAGCCGGGCTGCTGCGCCGCCTGGCGCGGGTCGACCGGCGCGGGCTGTCCCGCCTGCGCGGGGTACCCGGGCTGCGGCTGGGCCGGGCCGAACCCGCCCTGCGCCGGGGCCTGCTGGGCGGGCTGACCGGGCTGACCGGGCTGGTCGGGGTGGGGCTGGGGCTGTGCCTGGGGGTAGCCGTAGCCGGGAGCCTGGCCGGCGGCAGCGGCAGCCGCCTGGGGGTCCGGGTGGCCCGCACCCTGCTGCGGGTGCGCGGGCACGAAGCCCTGCGGCAGCGGAGGGAGTCCCTGGCCGGTCTGCTGCTGCGGGGGGACCTGGCCGACGGGCTGCTGCGGCTGCGCCTGGGGCTGCTGCTGCGGCGGCTGCTCGGGGGCCTGGCCGGTGGGCTGCGCCTGCGGCTGCTGAGCCGGCTGCTGCGGGTCCTGGACCGTCGGCGGGGTCGCCGGGGCGGGCGGCGTAGGAGCTGCCTGGGCCTCCGGCTCAGGGTGGGGCTCGGGCTCCGGTTCCGCCGCCGGTGCGGCCTCGGCGTCGGGCTGCGCGGGGGAGTCCGCGTCGGGCTGGACCTGTGCGGGCTCGTCGTCGGCACCGGACACCGACCCGGTGGAGTCGCCCGGCTCCGTCTCGTCGGCGCGCTCCTCCTCCGGCTCGTCGTCATCGGCGCCGCCGAACAGCCGGGCCGCCTCGGCGTCCGCGGCGGCGTGGTTCAGCTCGACCTCGGGCTGCTGCGCCACCGGCGGTACGGGCGTGGGCTGTTCGGGAGCGGGCGCCGGCGCTGCCGGGACGCCGGCCGCCGGAGTGGCGGTCGGGGCCGGGGCGGCGGCCTGGGCGTCGTCGTCGACCGGACGCAGCACCGGGAAGCCGGGCGCGGCGGGGGCGGCCGACGGCGGCTGTACGGGCGCGGGTGCGGCGGGCGGCGGCGTGGGCGTGGCGGGCGGCGGCGTGGCGGCAGCGGCGGGCGGCTGGGCAGGCGTGTGCTGCTGGGGCACACCGAACCCGCCGGATGTGTCCTGGCTCGGCTGGGGCGTGCCGTAGCCACCGGAGGTGTCCTGGCTCGGCTGAGGCGTGCCGAAACCGCCGGACGTGTCCTGGCCCTGCGGCGGCGTGCCGGTCGCGGGCTGCTGGGGATAGCCGTAGCCACCGGAGGTGTCGTGGCCCGGCTGAGGCGTGCCGAAGCCACCCGACGTGTCCTGGCCCTGCGGCGGCGTGCCGGTTGCGGGCTGCTGGGGATAGCCGTAGCCACCGGAGGTGTCGTGGCCCGGCTGAGGCGTGCCGAAGCCACCCGACGTGTCCTGGCCCTGCTGCGGCGTACCGGTAGCGGGCTGCTGCGGGTAGCCGTAACCGCCGGAGGTGTCCTGACCGGGCTGAGGCGCGGCGAAGCCACCCGACGTGTCCTGGCCCTGCTGCGGCGTACCGGTAGCGGGCTGCTGCGGGTAGCCGTAGCCGCCGGCCGCGGGGGACTGCTGCTGCGGGAAGCCGTAACCGCCCTGCTGGCCCACGGGCGTGCCCTGGGCCGGGGTGGGCTGGGCGGGCTGCTGCGACGGGACGCCGAAGTTCTGGGGCTGCGCCGGTGCGGGAGTTCCCGGCGGCCCCTGTGCCGGGACGCCGGGCGGCCCGTTGGGGGTGCCGACGGGTGGTCCGGACGGGGGTGGTGGTGAGCTCTGACCGGCGTCCTGTCCGCCTCCGGAGGAGCCACCCTGCGTGCTTTGGGCGTACCAGGCGGGAGGTGTGTAGACGATTTCGAACTCGCCCGTGAGATCCACCTCGTGATCGTCCCCGTCCGAGGAAGGGCTCCCGCCGTTGTACTCGGACCGATCCCTGTTCACTGCTTGCCTCCTGGTCAGCCACTGCTGCTGAGCTGGTCGTCGTCGCGGCCGGGCGGAACCGAGTGGCGAGTCCCACGCGACTGCGATCGTCACCGCACCACCAGAAGCCTAATCACTCGCATGGCGCTACGGAAAAGCCCCCATGGGCGCGGACGGTATAGCCCCGGGTGCCTGGACGGAAGAGCCTGCTGGGTGTGGGCGGAACGCCCCCTGGGCGCGGCGCAGTTCGCACTCCGCGCCCGTCGACGACAACGGTTCAGTCCATGCGGCGGGCCACACCGAGCAGGCCCGTCTCGGCATCCGTGGGCTCGGTCATCACGAATTTCTGGTGCTTGCGGGTGCACCACAGGGCGACCCCGTCGTGCAGGGTCGGCAGGTGCTGGAGCTGGTCCTCGGGAATGCCCAGCGTGTCCCGTACGGCCTCGGTCTCGTAGGGCGAAATGCGCTGAATACCCACGAGATGGGCCTGCGAGAGCCAGCGGGGCGCGTGCTCGCTGACAAAGGGGAGCACCGTCACGACGGCCTGCCACGGCACGGACGTCACACGACCGCGCGGCGGACGGATGCCGCAGTCCCGGAACAGCACGACCGGACTCGACACGGACGGACCCTGCGCGGGCACCCGGCCCACCGGGTAGACCGTCACACACTGCTGACCGCCACCCGCCGCCTGGGCCAACTGCTGCCAGGCCTGCGGACGACCGGTCTCGACACCCACGCGCGCGCCCGTCGCGGCGGCCCGCAGCGCCAGCACCTGGGCGAGCCACAGGCCGCCCACGAGCACGACGTCGAAGGGGGTCGGGCGGGACAGCCCGAGCACGGCCGGGTGCGACTCGGGGTCGGTGCCGATGATCACGCCGTCGTCCCCGAGCGGCATGCTGATCGCCGCTAGCTCGTCGGCGGTGACGACATGGCGGTTGCGGCGCGGGCCGCGCAGGCCGAATCCGGGGCTGAAGATGCGGCGTTGCTGCTGCGGCTCCGGCTGGCGGATGATCGGGATCATGCCGGTGTCGGTGGGCGAGGCCACGTGGGCCGGCGGGCGTGCGGGGTTACGGCCCTGCTGTCCCGGCGCGGTCGGTGCGGGGTGGGACATCAGTACGTACCTCCGAGCGGCAGAGTGGCGAGGGCTCCGGGGACCTGCTCGCGGTCGAGACGGACCAGGCCGACCTTCGAGGCACTCGCGGCCCGCTCCAACTCCCGTCCCACCTGGCCGAGTTCGTCATCGCCGCGGGCGGTGACGCGGATGTGGCCGGTGAGGGAGACACCGCGGTTGCCGGCCTTGCTCAGGGTCATGCTGAACGTCGTGGCGAGCACCGGCAGCGAGGTGAACCGCGTCACCAGCTCCGGCAGCGAGGCACCGCCGCTGCCCAACTGCGGCCAGCGGGACACCCAGTACGTGGTGTGCCACCGGTCGTCGACCCGCCAGGTGCGTACCGCCTCGACCGTACGGCGCTGGGTCCGGCCGTCCTGCCCGTGCTGCGCGTTGGCGCGCGGGTTGAGGCAGCTGGAGGTCGCGAGGGCCTGCACGAGCTCGGTCTCGTCCAGGAGCGTCGCCTTGAACCCGGCACCGGCCAGCCGGCTCGTCAACTGGTCGGCCACGCGCAGCAGTGCGCGCTGCGCGCCGGGAACGCCGTCACCGCGGGCCTGTACGGCCTCCGGGGACAGCTCCGGGTCGAGCTTGAGGGCGACCCAGGTGAGCCGTAGCGCGGGCGAACCGGCCTGCGTCTGAAGGGGGCCGTACGAACGCGCGGCGAGCGACTGCTGCGGCAGGTGCGGGGCGGGCGCGGGCTGCGTGTGCTGCACGACCTGCGCGGAGGCGAGGCGAATCCCGTCGACCTCCAGCGCGTCCTGGATGAGCCGCAACGGCAGTTGACGCCCGGCGGCCCCGGGACGCAGCGGCTGGTCGGCCGGCTGGACGAAGAGGACGGCGGTCAGGAAGGTGCCGTCGCCGATCATGCCGATGGAGCGGTCGTCACGTGAGACGAAGGAGTACGTCCGCAGCGCGGGGTCGCACTCCACGACCGGCGCCAGCATCGCGTCGGTGCCGGGCGGGACGGGCAGCTTGGCGTCACGCTTGCGCTGCCGCAGCGCGCGCGTCGTGTCGTACCACTCGGGCAGCGGGCGGCGGCCGCGGCGCAGAACCGCCATCAGGAGCAGCAGCGCCGCCACGGCACCGGCCGGAGCCAGCAGCCAGGAGGTGTCGGCGGCCCAGGCGACCAGCATGACCGCGGCCGCGAGCTCCACCAGGATCAGCTGCTGCAGCCGCACCGGGCCGAGACCGCCCGGGCGGGGCAGGGTGCGCGGCGACGCGGCGGCGGGGGCGGCGGGAGCGGGCGACGTACGTCTGCCGTTCGGCCCTCCCTGTTGCTGCTGTGCGCGGCGTCCGCGCCGAGTGCTCGTAGCGCTGGTCATCCCCCGGGACATCCCTTTCGCGAAGTATGGCCGTACGTAGGCGAGATCCTCTGTCCGGGATCCCGGCGACGGGCCAGGGGCACCGATGGCCCACAACATCCATGCGAGTGGCTCACGGTACCCGTTGCGGAACGCGAGGCGACACAGGGGACACCGAAACCCCAGGTGGTCCAGCCTGTCATGGACCGGGTTCGCCTGGTGGAGCGCAGTGGTGAAGCTCTGTGAAGATGCGGGGACGGCCGCGCACCTGATGAATCCCGCTCGCGCGGCGCAGGGCATAGTAGGTGCCTGCGCGACGCGCGCGACCGCATGAGCACGGTCGGGTCATCACAAACGCGATCGAGTGCCGCGAACCGCCGCGGAGTACCGCATCGCGATCGAGCATCACAAACGGGAGAAACGGGGACCATGGCAAAGCAGCGTCGGGATGAGCTCGCCGCCTACACCTTCGCTCGCAAGCGCACCGTCGCGGCGTTCCTCGCGCCGTCGCCCGGTGGCTCGGAGGAGGGCGCGCCGCGTCCGGTCCGTACGGTGATGCCCAGCCTCGCGGTGGGTGTGGTGCTGGTGATCGGCTTCATCGCATGGGGCGTCATCAAGCCCACCGCGCCCAAGGGTTGGGACACCCCGGGCGAGTACATCATCGTGGACAGCGACTCCACGACGCGCTACGTCGTCCTCGACCCGAACCCGAAGGACGGCAAGGTGGAGAAGGTCCTCCACCCCGTCCTCAACTACGCCTCAGCCAAGCTCCTGCTCGACAAGGGCAAGGGCACCGTCCTCGAGGTCCCCGGCAAGGAGATCGACAAGAGCGGCATCCGGCACGGCGCGACGATCGGCATCCCGTACGCCCCCGACCGGCTGCCCTCCAAGGAGGACGCGGAGAAGGCCAAGACCTGGGCGGTGTGCGAGCGTCCGGCGCCGGGTTCGGAGGGGTCCATCGACCGCGCGGTCTTCGTCTTCGACTCCGACGACGCCAAGTCGCTCGGGAACTCGGGGAAGGTCGACCCGCTCGAGGCCCTTTACGTCAAGGACACCAAGACCTCGCGTGAGTACCTGGTCGACGGCAAGGGCAACCGGTTCCGGATGGGCGGCAAGTCGGGCCTCGACGAAGTCGCCATGGAGCAGCTGCGTTCCGCCGTCATCGGAAGCAGCACCACGGCCAAACCGCAGCCGGTGAGCCAGGAGTGGCTGAGCACCCTCAACGAGGGTGAGGACATCGACTTCCCGACGGTCCCGTTCGCCGGCGCCGCGACCTCGGTCCAGGGGCTCTCCGGCGTGAGCACGGTCGGCCAGGTGCTGCGCGCCCGCGACGCGCAGACCGACGAGTTCTACGTCGTCCTCAAGGACGAGGTCGCCTCCATCACGCCCTTCCTCGCCGCCCTGCTGGTCGCCCACGACGGGACCGCCCCGGTCAAGGCCGGCACCCCGGACATCATCAAGGCCAACGGCGGCCCGGCGGAGAGCTTCTACAAGGACAACGGCTGGCCCCAGGTCGTGCCGAAGCAGGCCAACTCCCAGGCCACGGCCTCCGGTGACGCCCGCGACACCTCGTGCAGCGTCTACACGGGCGAGTTCGGCACGGACAAGAAGCCGCAACTGGCCGCGTGGGCCGGAACGAACTACCCCAAGAAGGTCATCAGCGATTCGCTGAGCGCCTATGTGTCCTCCGGTTCGGGCCTGCTCTTCCAGGAGGTCGCCGGTACGGCCGCGGGCGGCGGCGCGCAGTACCTGCTGACGGACACGGGCCTGCGGTACTCCCTGCCTTCGACCAACGACAGCGAGGCGGAGAACGGCGACTCCGGCTCGTCCTCGGACTCGTCCGACGGCGGCTCGTCGCAGAACGGGCCGAGCGAGACCGACAAGGCGCGCACGCGGCTCGGCTACGAGGACCTGTCCAGCCCGTCGATCGTGCCCCAGACGTGGGCCACCTTCATCCCGAAGGGCCCGACGCTGGACACCACGAGCGCGACGCAGCCGCAGAGCCAGTGACACGCGCCGCCCGCCGGCCCTGCGGTCATCGCCTCGATGGCCAACGGGCCGGTGGGCAAAGGCACTTGAAAGTAAGACGATGCACGGGTCACAGGATCGTCGCCCAAGTGTGTGAGCCGTGTAACTGATTGGCCTTGCCTGTGGTTGAGTGACAGGCTGACGATAGAGTGTTTGCAGCGCTCAAGCGTGCGAAGTACCTCCGGGCACCGGAACCAGGTTTCCCGGACAACGACGACATGGGGGAAGGTTCATCATGGCCGGCCAGTTCCGGGTAACAGAGGACGAACTCACCAAGCTCTCCGGTGACATCAGCACCGTGAACGGGTCGCTGCAGGGCGAGATCCGCCGCCTCAACGGAGTGATCGACCAGATCGCCGGCGGCTGGAAGGGTCAGGCGGCCCAGTCGTACCGCCAGCTGCAGGACCGTTGGAACGCCGACGCGAAGCGGATGAGCGACATCCTCAACGACATCAAGGAAGCCGTGGACTCCACGCGGAGCAACTACTCCGCGTCGGAAGAGCAGCAGAACTCCGAGATCAGCAAGATCATGTCGGACTTCGGCTGATCGAGCCGACCGGAATCCAGCGGAACCCTCCGGGCCTGACCGGAACTCTCCGGGCCTGACCGGAGTCAAGCGGTTCCGCCTGATTCTGTCTGATCCAGTCGATCCCGACTGAATCCACTGACTTCCCACGACTCTTCCTGAAAGGGAACGACGATGTCGATCCTCGTCAATTACGCAACGATCACCAACGCGTCCACGGACGTGAAGTCGACCGCCGGCCGTATCAAGCAGCAGCTCGACGACCTCGAGGCCGCCGTCAAGCGCGTCGCCAACTCCTGGGAGGGTGAGGCGCAGGAGGGCTACCAGCGCAAGCAGCGCGAGTGGGACCAGACCGCTGCCGACCTGCACGCCACCCTCCTGAAGATCTCCACGGCGCTCCAGAACGCCGCCGAGAACTACCAGGCCACGGAGAAGAGCAACGCCTCGACCTGGGGCTGAGCCCGTCGGCGACCCGAGGGACATGAGATGAAGGGAATCGGCCCAGCGGACGCCAAGGCGACCGCTGGGCCGACCTCTGCTTCGGGGCCGTACACATCTCCTGCGGGGCCGTGCATCCCTCCTGCGGGGGTGCACACAGCAAATCCCGCAAACATTCACACTCGCAGCCACACGTGTGACACCTACATGACCGAGCTTCGAAGGAAGCAAGCAAACCCGGGGGGCCTGAGCATGAAGGGCCTGGACGTGAAGGGCCTGAACGTGAAGGACCGGACAGCCCGTTCGCGTAGCCGCATCGGCCGCAACAGTGGAACCCGCGCACTCCAGCGGGTTCTCGGCGTGCTCGCGGTGACCGGGGTCTGCCTGGCGTCGGCACCGCCGGTGTCCGCGACGCCGGCAGCCTTCCGCCTGACCGACACGGGCGCACCCGGCTCCGACGAGAGCCCGGACTTCGGCCTGGCGGACAGCACGGAGTGCGTCTTCGGCGGCGACGTCATCAAGTCCACGCCGTGGTCGCTCCAGCGGATCCTGCTGGACCAGCTGTGGGCACAGGCGAAGGGCAAGGGCGTCAAGGTCGCCGTCATCGACACCGGCGTCGACGCCTCCAACCAACAGCTGCGCAGCGCAGTGGCGGACGGCAAGACGTTCGTCGACGGCGCGGCCAACAAGGACATCGAAGGCCACGGCACAAGGGTCGCGGGCATCATCGCCGCGCGCCCGCTCAAGGGCACGGGCTTCGTGGGCATCGCGCCGGAGGCCACGATCCTCTCCTACCGCTACACGGGCGGCAAGGAGAAGCAGGGCAACTCGGGGACGATGACCTCCGCGATCAAGGCCGCGGTGGCCGCGGGTGCGAAGATCATCAACATCTCCTCGGACACCGCGAACCGCAAGGACAACGGTCCCCTGCGGGACGCCGTCGCGGCCGCCGTGGCCTCGGGCGCCCTCATCATCGCCGCCGCCGGCAACGACGGCGCCGACGGCAAGTCCGCGGACACGTACCCGGCCTCGTACCCGGGCGTCCTGGCGGTGGCCGCCTCCGACCGCAACGACGAACGCGCCTTCTTCTCACAGTCGGGCGACTTCGTCGACGTCGCGGCACCGGGCGTCGGCATGGTCTCGACGGTCCCGACGGACGGCCAGTGCACCGCCGACGGCACGAGCTTCGCGGCGCCGTACGTCGCGGGCGTCGCGGCACTGCTGAAGGAAAAGTACCCGGACTGGAGCGCGGCCCAGATCGCCACGCGCATCCAGGAAACGGCCCAGCGGCCGGGGCGTGGCCCCAACCGCTACATCGGCTGGGGCGTCGTCGACCCGGTCGCGGCCCTGTCCGACGGCTCCACGCCCGCCGAGTCGCCGAAGCCGGACCCGCCGGTCGAGGCCGGCTCGGGCGGCGTCGTCCCCATGGCCGTCACCATGGGTGAGACCGAGGCGGAACGGGAACGCCGGGTCGCAATCTACGTCCTGGGAACGGGACTTGCGCTCGCCCTTGTGGTTGCGGGGAGCGGGGTGGCTGTGCGGGACTGGCGTAGCCGACGCGTCACGACGTCGGGCCGATCCGGCGCATCCGGCCGCTCCGGGCGGACCGGTCAGGGGCCTGGGCGATGACGGCGACGACAGCGACGACAGCGACGATGGTGTGGCGCGGGCACCGAGTGGGTGCTGACAACTTGAGAAACAGGGGAGAGGACAACGGGGTATGAGTAACGGAATGCGGGTCGATCTGAGCCAGCTGGATGACGTCATCCGCAAGCTCAACGGCCTTCTGTCGGACATGGACAAGGCCAATACGAAGGCCAAGTACGAGACGGACATCCCGAGCACGGCCTTCGGCAGCATGAAGTTCCTGGAGTCCAACGAACTTCACAGCGCGCACCAGGACCAGAAGACGAGAATCGAAAAGATCATCAAGGATCTGCACCAGCTGATCGATGATTTCGGCAAGAGCACCTCGAAGGTCAGGGACAAGTACAGCAACCAGGAGCAGGCGAATGCGCAAGGTGTGAGTGCTGCTCCGGGCGCAGCCAACTAAGCCGTTCAGCGACTGGTCACTGACAGAGGGGACGTTTCAACCATGGCCTACGGCGGTTACTACCAGAGCCCTGAGTACTACGAGGCTCAGGAGAAGGCACGACAGCAGCGGATCCAGGACAAGCACGACGGGAAGCTCGAGTCGCTTCCCAACGGCGGTATGGGCGGTCCGGACCGGAGCAAGCTCGACACGCCCTTCATGAAGATGAGCATTCCTGACCTGCGCGCCATGATCCTGGACGCGGATCCCAACCGGATCTACGAGGTCAGCCAGCACTGGAAGTCGATCCACAACATCCTGTCCGGCGGCGACGGCGACGGAAAGAGTGGTGGCGTCGACTCGGTGTCCGCGAAGGACAGCGTCGCGGGCATGATGCAGAGCGCTGTGGAGAACGTCCTCGAGCACTGGGAGGGCGACGCGGCGGAGGCCTTCCGCAAGAAGGCCAACGAGATCATGCAGAACGTCCGCAACGGTGCTGCGTGGGCCAACCACTACGGTGAATCCATGCACGGTGTGCAGAACGATCTGCGCAACTCGATGTCCAAGATGCGCGAGGTCGAGGAGCCCGGGTTCTGGGACAAGGCCTGGGACAAGATGTGGGACGACGAGCGCAGCGACCAGCAGCTGCTGGACGACATCAACAAGGGCGTAAGCACTGACGCCGCACGTCAGGCAAACGCCGACTCTCTGTCTGCGGGCAAGGAAGCGCAGCTGCAGGGGGTGGCGATCATGGAGCAGTTGGCGGTTAATTACAAGGCGTACTCGAGTGGTGCGCGTATTGACGAGAGCAAGACGGATCCCTTCTCGCCTCCCAGCCCGCAAACACCGATGCCCACCCCTATCTCCATGCCCTCTGCTGGTAGTTCGAGCCCCGGTGCGGGCGGAACAACCAAGCCGTGGAGTGCGGGCCCAACTACGGGTGTCAAGCCCGCGCCTACGGTGCCCCGTGACTCGGGCATCACAGGGGGATCGCAGCTTCCGACGGCTAGGACGAAAATTGACAGCATTTCGCCCGGCCTAGCGGGGACAGGCCCTGTCCCGGGTACGGGCGGGGGCATCAGCGGTGGCGGTGGCGGCATCGGCACCGGCGGGGCCCAGGGCCCAGGCATCGTGGCTCCCGGTGGAACATCTGGCCTTGCGGGCGGTGCTGCGGCACGCGGCGGTATTGGAGCTGCGGGCGGTCGTGGAGGAGTGGCCGGTGGTGCGGCAGCTGGCCGTAGTTCCGGAGGCCGCGCGGGTATGGGCGGTATGGGTGGTGGTGCCGGAGCAGGCGCAGCTGGCCGAGGTGGTGCTGGCGCCAGCGGCCGCGGAGCCCTGGCGAAGTCCCGTGGCGGTGTGGTCGGCGCAGCCAAGGGGGTTGGCGGCAAGGGCGCTGGCGGTGGTGCAGGCCTGCACGGCAGCCGCGGGGGAACCCAGCGCGGAGCCATGGCAGGCGGAGCCGGTGGTATGGGCGGTCGCAACGGCCGGAGGTCCGAGGACGAGAACAGCAGGGGCGACCGTCCCGACTACTTGGTCGAGGATGAGGAGACCTGGATCTCGGAAGAGGACCGAAACAGGAACGTACCGCGGACCATCGAGTAAGCACACGAAAGGGCTGGGCGGAGAGCATCGTCTGCCCATAAGAGGGCTGGCGCACCCAGCCGCAGTTGAGTGAGGAGCAAGGAATTGGGTTTCAAGCGAGTCTTGTCCACGACCGGAGTCGTGGGGTTGACGGGGGCCTTGCTCCTCACTTCAGCGCCATTGGCATCCGCTGACCAAGTACGAGACGCTCAATGGCCCCTCAGCGTTTATGACGCTGCAAAGGTATGGAAGACATCGCAAGGGGCTGGAGTTACCGTCGCCGTAATCGATTCAGGTGTCGATGCCAGCCACCCGGATCTGACCGGACAAGTTCTGCCGGGTAGAGATTTCACTGGCGCAGGTAACCCTCACAAGGATACTGACGGGCATGGCACTGGAATGGCTAGTCTCATTGCTGGCCATGGGCATGGAGCAAATAACTCTTCTGGAGTGATGGGTCTCGCGCCGGAGGCGAAGATCCTGCCAGTTCGAACCGGCCAAACGGAGGACAAGCTAGTTACGGAGGATTGGGTTGCGGGCGTTCGCTATGCGGTGGATCAGGGTGCGAAGGTAATCAACCTCTCGCTTAATGACTCGTCGGCCTATCCTGGCTCAAAGGCCGCCAAGGCAATCGCCTACGCGCAGTCCAAAGACGTTGTTGTCGTTGCAGGTGCGGGTAACGATGGAGGCACGGTCAACTATCCTGCTTCCCTGCCCGGTGTGGTGGCTGTGTCTGCGGTGGATCAAGGCCTCAATTTCTGGTCCAAATCAAACACCGGGAATGTCACTGTGGCGGCGCCCGGAGTGGAAACCCCGCAGGCTGACCCAACCAGCAACAGTGGCTACGTGGTGGCCAACGGTACTTCTGGCTCGACTGCTTATGTGTCAGCCATTGTCGCACTCCTCCGTTCCCAATACCCAGACCTAACCGCAGGCCAGATCATTAATCGGCTGATCAAGTCGGCGTCTTTCTTGCAGAATAAAGGTAGGACGGCTCCGGACAAGGAGCTGGGCTACGGAATTGCCCGCCCCGGTACGGCGCTGACGATGAACATCCCTGCGGGTCCCAAGGAGAATCCGCTGGCCAAGGGATCCTCGTCCACGTCCACGAATTCCGCCGCCGGCTCCGACGATAACGACAGCACCAGCCAGGCCAAGAAAAAGAAGAAGTCTTCCTCGGGCGGCATCCTGCTCATCGCCGGCATTGCAGCCGCAGTGCTCGTAGTCGGCGGCATCCTCTTCGTTGTGCTCCGCAGCCGCCGCAACGGCGGCAACGGCGGCCCCGGCTCCGGCGGCGGAACCCCTTCCCAGGGAACCGGCTACCCGCCCCAGCCCTCCACGGGATACCAGCAGTACCCCAACCAGGGCTATCCCACGCCCCCGGGTCAGGCTCCGCAGCACCCCAACCCCTACGCCCAACAGCCTCCGAATCAAGGTCAGTAGGCCAATAGGGCAGTAGGACGGGAGGAGTCGAAATTCATCTCCGTCCATGAGGCAGCTGAAGGCGCATCCGGATCGACTCACGGATGCGCCTGCTTCACGATGGGCCGGCGATGACGAGCTCCCATCGTCTTGAACGCCGAGCGGCGTATGCATATCCAGGTTCCGCGTGATCGTTACGCGGTTTCCTGAATGATGGCCTTGCGTCCGTACTACTGAGTGCGGATATAGGTTAGGTAGCGATCCAGGTAATTAGAACGAGGGGAGCCCATTTCAGTGGGTGCGATTGTGCTCGTGGTTGGTGTAATTGGCTTGGGCGCTGTAATCGGCGCCATCGTCGTCGTCGCCGTACTGCGCAAGCGGGGCAACACAGGCGCTGGCCCACTCAATCCAGGGGCCGGAACGCACCCGCACCCCCAGAACATGAGCTACCCGCCCCAGCAGCCGGGCTACCCGAATGCCCAACCGCCGTACCCGCCGAGCGCCAACCACGGCTACCCCACTCACCCTGCGCAGTCCCCGCAGCCTCCGAACCCCTACACCCAGCAGCCGCCGCATCAGGGTCAGTAGGAATGGGTGTGCGCGTGCAAGACGAGTTCCGCCTTCCGGCACCCGCCTACAGACGCGCCTTTGATCACCCTGAGACTCGGGCTGCCTGGGAGCGTACGAACCGCAAGTTGAAGAGGCGGCGGGCGTTCTGGTGGGTCCTGTGCCTGCCGTCGTTTATCGCCGTCGCCTCTCTCATGAGCCCGGAGTTCGGGGAAACGCTCAACAAGATCGGCGGCATCGCGCTGTTCGCCTGGGTTCTCGCCTATCCGGCCGTTCTCTACATTTGCACCAAGTCGGTGGGCTGCCTCAAGCGCATGCGGCGCGTCCTGGAGGCGCGCCCTTGGCGCTTGATTCCGCAGGCGCACCGGTCCGGCACCACGTACACCCCGGCCGTGCAGCTGCAATATGCGGAGAACGAGAGGCTGACCGGCCTCATGTCCGTGTGGAATCCCGTCAGGACCTATCGCCGCTGGCCCGAGACCATGGAGTACGGCGCCTGGTACGCGGGTGACACATTCAACGCCCGGACCGCCAGCAGCAAGGGGCGCGGGGTCCTGACGCTGCCGGGGCTCGGTGACCTGCTTTCAGTGACGCATCGCACTGGTGATCACTAAGTCTTGAGGTCGCCCTCGGACACGTATCGCTAGAGGATCCTTCGTGCCAGGTCGGCGGCCTGGGCCCGGGTGACGCGGTCCGGGGCCGCCTGATTGCGGGCATGCTCGGTCGCGTCCCAGTCGTCGGGCTGCATGAGGAAGAACGTCCCGCTGCTCGGCACGTAGCCGACCGCGCCAAAGGGCAGATCGCCCGCGATGTACACGCCGTTCTCGATGCCTTCGGGCCAGGGGTTCCGCCAAGGGCCCCGCCGCGGCACCGGGTTCATTCGCATCAGAGGCGATTCCTCGCCCTGATCGGTGTGCAGTGTGAGCGTCATGCTCTTCGGGCGGCCCTTGGTCGCGTCGGCGCCGTCCACCCTGGTGATCTGCGGACAGAAGGTGTCGAAGGAGTATTGCGTCAGCGTCCTGCGGCAGGTGCGGGTGAGGAGCACCGCGAGCGGGATCGTCTTGAGCGTGGCGAGGAGACCGAAGATGCCGATGAGGATCATCGGCCCGCCGATGATGAAGATCCAGGACATGCCGGCGCGGTTCGCCGCCGCACCGAGCGGCGGGACCGCGAAGGCCATGAGCGCGTAGATCAAGGTGTTGCGGATACCGGCCCACCACATCCGGGTGGTCAGCTTTCCGCGCAGCGCGGCGGTGTCCAATGATCCTGGTGCGTGGGTGCCTTGCATGTTGTCCGGCACTGGCTCTCCTGAAGTCCGTCCCAGCCTGGCTGGTGCTATCCGAAGTCGTTCCGCATGACAGCGGCGGCACCGGTCGGCGCCTCTGATCCCTGGGCGGGCCTGCCGTCCGCCGTGGCTCGTTCGGGATCTGTGAAGGTGAGGGTGCGGGAGATCCCGAGCAGTATGTTCCGGTAGTCGTCGGCGGAGTCGAGGTCCGGGATCACCATCTGGAGCACGATGAGTTCGGGCGTGCTCGGTGCGGCCACCGCGACAATGCCCTGCCAGATGTGACTCGGAAGAGTGTCATTCAGCTCCGGCCGACGCGACGACCGCGGGGCGGGCAGCCGCTTCTCGGAGAGGTAGCCGAGGCCGCTCGGCAGTTCCAGCGGTCGGGTTCCCTCGTCCTTGCCGTCCGAGGCGCTGCCCGCGAGGCCGGCCACCACAAGCTTCGGGCTGCCGGACGTCGGTAGTGTCGACACGGTGAACACCGACGTCGTGTAGCCGCCGGCATCGTTGGGATGCATCCCGAGCGCGCACGCTTGTACCCGGTTGGTGTTCAGCTGGTTGACGATGCCCGCGTACAGGCGTAGGGCCCGGTCCGCCTCTTCCCGTTGTCCGTCCGGCAATCCACGGAGTTGGTTGATGACCTCCAGGAGCTGCTCGGTCGGCGGATTGAGGTCCATGGAGATGTAGCCGACGGGCAGCCCGTACCAGAAGGACGGCCTGCGGGTGTCCTGTGGCGTGGTGGTGCTCACGGTCATGCTGTGCCTTCACTCTCGCCGTGGCGGGTCATACGAGGCCGAACAATCCGGCGATGGAGTGTGCCGTCGCGGCGGCCTTCGTGCCCTCGGCGGTGTTGTGTTCGGAGCCGTCGTCGCCGATTAGGCCGAAGCTCTCAGCGGAGGAGATGCCATTGGCGGCGACGTTCACCATGTTGACCTTGATGTCGCCCATCAGCTTCAGCGAGCCCATGGCGCTGTCACCGGCCGCCCGCCAGGCGTCATTGGCGTCATCCGCCGCAGAGCGGCCGACTCCGAGGAACCCGCCCTTCACGCCACCCCAGGTCTTGGTGGCGAGGTTGGCTCCGTCGGCCGCGCTCTCGAAGCCCTCCTTGGCCGCGGCGCCCAGTGCCTTCCCACCCGGAACCATGCCGACCAGGTCACCGGCCATGGACGCATAGGCGGAGAAGATGTCCATACCGCTGCCCTGGAACATCAGGTTCTTGCGGAACTCGTCGTCGGAGAGGTTCTTGCCCATGGACACCGCACTGGCGATGAGCGCGATGGGTCCCATGATCGGGGCCAGGGCGGGGAAGAGGGCGAGCAGACCGGCGATGGCACCGATGGTGCCCGCGTGCTCCGCCAGGAACTTGCCGACCGACTCGAGGACGTCGCCGACGCTCTCCCAGAAGCCCTTGTCCGGAGCCTTCTCAGCGGTGCCTTCCAGCGCCTTGGCGATGATTTCGGCCTCGTGGGAGTGCTCGGACTCGAGCTCCTTGACCCTGCGGTTGAGGGACTCGTACTCGCTGTTGGCCTTGGTCACTGCCGTGCTCGCCTCGTTCAGCTCCCGCTCGGCGGAGCGCAGCCGCGCGGTCGCGTCGTCGGCCTCCTCCTGCGAGGGGAAGGTCTGGTTGGCGAGCTTGAGGTCCGGGTGCCGGGCTGCCTGGTCGTAAATGTGCTTGGCCTTGTCGGCGGCGGCCTTCTTGTCGGCCGCCTCGTCGTCGTACTTCTTCGCCAGTCCTCGGTTCGAGGCCAACTGGCCGTCCCACTTGTGCAGTTGGGTCGAGGCGGAGCGCAGCGCCGAGGCGGCCTTCTTGATGTACGTCGTCAGGTCGCCGTCGATGGACTTGCGGAACTCCTCGGCCGCGTCGCCCTCCCAGTAGCTGCTCTCGCCGGTGAGCTTCGTCAGCTGACGGTGTGTGTTCTCAAGCGCTGTCGCGGCCGCGGCTACTCGCTGCTGGAGCTTGGTGACCTCGGCGGGGATGCCCGGTACGGGGTTCCAACCGATGTTCGGGTACGGGTTCGCGGCCACTACTTGCCGCCCCCAGTGGTGCTCTTGTCCGCGATCTGCTTGAGCACCTTCTCCAAGGCCTGCTCGACCTCTTCGTAGCCCTTCTTGTTGGACTTCACGCCCTCTTTGATCTCGCTGACCATTTCCTTGGTCTTGTCGGACCCGTACTTCCATTCGTCCTGGAACTTGTCACAGGCCTCGTCGAGCCGAGGGGTGCCGATCTGGTCGGCACGCACGTGGTCGAGGGCGGACCGAGCTTCGTTCAACTCGTCGACGCATCTCTCGAGACTCGTCAGGAACTGCTCGAGCTGCCCGATGTCCGTCTTGAAGTGGTCCCCCATGGGCCGGTCTCTCCCCGCTCGGCTCTGGACACAACGGGCCCGGGTGAATCAGATGATCACCCAGGCCTCGAAGCACCATACATGGACTGACCTGAAGCCATGACCGAGCCTTTGCCTCGGCTTGGCCCTCCGTAGAAGCACCGCGGGATGGGCGCTCGCATGCGGCATGACCCGCGCTGAGCAGCGCCACGAGCCGACGGCAACGGCCGCCGGCGCGCACCGACTCGGCTTCTCGTGAACTGGAGTGTCCACCCTCCGGTCACAGTTCCTGCACCGAAGTCCCATGGAGGTGGCAGCGGCCGCGCGCCCGCCGTGCCACCCCGAGCTCCGTTATACGAAGAACATCACCAGCAAGCTGAGTGCGAAGCCGGCCACGCCCGTCGCGATCAAGGTGTAGACCGTGTTGATCAGGCCCTGGCCCGCTGTCCGCCGGGCGTTGCGGAAGTCGGTGGTGCCGGCGAAGGCGAAGCCTGTGGTGGTGCTGAGGAGGCCCAGGGCCAGGGGGATCAGGGCGGCGAACCACCAGACGCAGCCGACCGCGATGGCGCCGGTCCAGCCGTGGTCCTGCTGGTAGGTGGTGTCGCCGGTCTTGAGGGCCTCGATGACGTCGCCGCGCTGGTGCAGGGCGTCGCTCTTGAGTTCGGCGTTGATGTCCCTGGTGGAGCCGTCGGTCGAGGTGAAGGTGCCGTAGCACCACTTGGTCTTCGTCTTCTTGCGTGAGCTGCTCGACGTGCTGGAGCGGTACTTGTAGTCGACGGTGCAGGTTTCGACCGTGAGTTTGCCCTGTGTGGACGAGGAGTAGGTGTATGGGCCGAGGTAGGCGCCCAGAGCCAGGAGGACGAGGCTCAGGAGGATCAGGCCGGCGCCGATCAGGCGGCCGAGGCCCGTGCGGTCGCCGGGGGTGGCCGCGGGCGGCGGGGTTCCGTGTACTTGTGTCATGGGGGGGGGCTCCTCAGAGGGCGTTTGCGGGTGTCACAGGGCGAAGGCGCAGACCAGTGCTGCCAGGAGGCCCAGGGTGAACAGGCCGCCCACCAGGGGGCCCGTGACGGTCGGGGTCGGCAGGCGTCGCCAGGACGTCGTGAAGTCGGGTCCGTTGCGGGAGCCGAAGCCGGTGAGGAGGCAGTAGATGCCGGCGGCCAGCATGGCGAGGCAGAGCGCGAGAATCGCGGCGTCGTCTCCGGGGTCGCGATCCTGGGGCTGCTCGAACGAATCGTCCACCTGCACCACGGGGATTTTCGAGCCGGTCTCGAAACGCGATGAAGTGTCCACTTCGATATTTCGGTAAGAGGACTCACCGTGTTGCGCGGTCCAGTTTCCCGTGCAACTGAACTGGAGTTCTGTAGAACGCCGGTGCGTGCCGTAATGGGTCTTCGTGTGTGCTTCGCATGAAGAAACCGTGAGGGTTCCTTCGGTGCCCTCGCCTGCGAGTTCACTGCGCAGTTCCGGAATGGTCACCGTGGCGACGAGGGTGGCCGTCAACAGCAGTCCCGATCCGATGAGTCTCCCCATCCGCAGGCTCTCTGAGCTGCTGTAACGCCGTTGTGCTGTCACCACTTGAGGGTCCCTTGGATAACTTGACGATCTCTTTGCCGATCGACTTTCGGGGTCGTGCGCGAGGAGTCTAAGCTATCGGCCTGTCGTGCAATATGACGTGCTGCAAAGGGACTTCGGGGGAGAGCGATGACGTACGACTTCTTTGGCGTGGACACGGACGTACTCCGGCGGCAGGGGCAGAAGTTCGCCGATCTCGGGGGTGATTTCGCCCGCTCCTCCAAGCGACTCCAGAGCGATCTCGAAGGGATCGGGGAGCCGTGGGCGGACGCTGATTTCGGAGAGATTTTCGGCGAGATCTACGCGCCCATTCGTGACGGACTCCTCACGTCCATGGACAGCCTCGCCGAACGGCTTCAGCAGATCGGGCACAACCTCCAGGACAACGCTCGCAACTACGACACCTCGGATGTGTCGAACAGCGGTCTTCTGGGCGGGATCGCCGGCCAACTGTAAGAGCGTTCACGTCTATTGGGGTCATCGCGGTCAAACGGGGATATTGGTATGTCGCTCACACTGCCCGGCGAACTCGTCTGGGTGCTTGATCTGCTCGGTTACAGCTGGCCCGAGGCCGACGAGGAAGCACTCCATCAGGTCGCCGAGACCTGGCGTGCCTTCGGCGCGGAGCTGGAGAAGATCGAGGCGCAGGGCGAGGGTCTCGCCCGGACCGTCGTCGCAAGCAACTTCGGTACGGCCATGGAGGGTTTCAGCAAGGACTGGGGTGCCTACACCGGCGCGAACGGCGAGGACAGTTACCTCCCGGACGCCAGGACCGCGTGCGAAGTGATCGCCTTCGCCTTCGACTCGGCCGCGGTGGCGGTGCTCACGGCCAAGCTGGCCGTGATCGCGCAACTCATCGCCCTGGCCATCGAGATCATCGCGGCGCAGGCCGCTGCCCCCTTCACCTTCGGGCTGTCCGAGGTCGGTGCGCTGGGCGCGACCCAGGCCACTCGGCTGATCGTCCGGGAACTGCTGGACCGGCTCAAGAAGGAGGTCATGGAGGCGGTCACCAAGGCCATGGAGCACGCCACCATGGACGCCCTCAAGAAGATCGCCAAGAAGGTGGTCAAGGAGCAGGTCAAGCAGTTCGTCCAGGAGAAGGTCGTCGACGCCGCCAAGGACAAGGCCCGCGAGGCCGCCGTCGGCATGGCCCAGAACGTCGGCCGGCAGAGCATCGAGGCGTACTTCGACGCACGGTCCGGCATCGACCTCGGTGAGACCGCGGACGTCGCCAAGGATGCGGCCGGTGACTATCTGGGTGACCTCAAGAACGAGGTCACCGGGGGCGAGGGGTCGACGCTCGCCGGCTACGCGGATCCGAACACCTACCTCGACCATGCGAAGGAGACCGCCACGGGGGCGGTCTCGGATCGTGCACAGCAGGGTGTGGATGCAGTGGTCGGGCATGGTGCCGACGGCGGCGCGGACGCCACCCCCAACTCCGGCGCTGAGGCCGGTACGAGCACCGGCGCCGGGGCCGACGGCAGGCCGGCCGCCGACCGGGCTCCGGCCGCCGCCTCCGCGGGGCGCCCCGGATCCACCCGTACCGCCGGCTCCTCCAGCCCCTCCGGTGCCGGTGCGGGCGCGGACGACTGGGCCCGGAACGAGTTCGGGTGATGCCGCCGTCGTCCCCGCCGCCGCCGACCCGAAGGGCGTACCGAACTCATGACCGCGCACCGGGAGATCCAGGACGAGGAACTGATGGGCGTCGCCCAGGACCCCGAGCAGGCCCTGCGGCTGCACCGGTCGCTGCGGACCATCGCCGACACGACGTCGCTCGACCCGGACCTGCGCGAGATGGCGCGGTCCGTCCTGAGTGGGGGCATCGACATCAAGGACGCCTTCCAGGACCCGCGGTACACCGAGGCCGTATATCAGCGGATGCACGAGATCCGTCGGGCGGCGGACGAACGGACGTATGCGGAGCAGCAGCAGTCCAAGGCCCGCTTCGCGGAGTGGGATGCCGGGCAGGAGGCGGACCTGGACCGTGAGCGCGCCGAGCGGGACACGCCGGTGCACGGCTCCGGGCGGACAGGGGCCGGTGGGACGGCGGACGGCCCCGGGCGGTCCGCTCAGCGTTGAGGTTTCTCCTCGAAATTTTCACACCGACTCGGCTGCCGGTCATTTCAGGGTGATTTCCCTGAAAAGATCCACACGCGATTAAATCGTCGCAATCGCGCGAGTTTCCAGGGAGCGCGTGGGGAGAACGGCTTTCGATACATCAACGCGGCACAGGTGTTGTCGAGTTGCTGCGGTGCGTGAGCTTGACGCACAGGGCGTGTGTTGAGCGTTCGCAAGTGCGTTGGTAGGTTCACGCCGGTCGAGACATGCCGAACCGCCCGATGAGGTACCCCTTGGACAGCGCCGCGAATAGTTCCGAAAAGCGCGTGGACGACTCCGAGTTTCTGGAGATGACCCAGCAGGACCCCGCACAGGCCAAGATCCTGCGGAAGTCCCTGGAGCATCTCGCCTCGGGACTCGGCGGTCCGGCGCTCAAGGAGATGGCCCAGGAGGTTCTCTCCGGACGGATGGGGCTGCGCGAGGCGGCCAATGTGTCCGCGTACGCGGAGGAGGCGGTCGTGCAGTCCGCCCCGCTGGCCGAGAAGTGGGCCTCCATGTCCGACAGCGAACGTGAGGCGCTCGCCGCGGACGGGGAGCGCCGGCTCGAGGAGGAGCGGCAGCAGCTCGACGACGAGCGGCGTACGGAGTCCGAGAACCGGTCGGGCACGAAGTCGCGTCACGACGGTCGTGGCTGGTCCTTGTACTGAACGGTCGTGGACCGTCCGTCCTTGTGCCGAGCCCGGTACTGAGTGGCGGCGACGGGCCGTGGACGGTGACCTCGCGGCCGAGCTCGGACCGCCGGTCGTTGATCTGATGCAGGCAATGGGGGAGATGTGAACTTTCGGGTAGAGCCCGGCGCGATCGACGGCTTCTCGAAGCTGGTGGGACGTGCCGCCGACGGCAGCGCCCAGGCCGTCTCGTACACCGGTACGAACGCTCAGATCGACAACTCCGTGGGCGGAGCCGCCTGGGACCTCGTCGCGGGCGACCACGACCAGTACGTGACCGAGGCGAAGAAGGCTCTGGAGAAGGTCAAGAGCCTCATGGAGTCCTCCGAGAAGGAACTGACGGGGACCGCCAAGTACTACCGGGAGACGGACCGGGACACGGCGGCCAAGCTCGACGCCACCTACCCGGGTTCCAAAGTCGGGGACGGCGGCTCCGGCGGCGACCCGCAGGACTTCTCCGACGCCAGCGACGCCGTCGACGTACTGAAGGCGCCCGGCGACCCGAGCAACCCCATCGTCAAATACGCGTCCGGTCACGCCGACGAGTACAAGATGAACCCGGTGCAGAAGACGCTCGGCAGCGTCCTCGACCTGGGCAGTCCGTCCGCGATGGCGGTCGAGGCATGCAAGCTGCTCTTCGACTTCGACCCCTTCGCCGAATGCACCAACTGGGTGTTCGGCGACTGGAACAAGTACAACGACTGCTCCGACGTATGGGGCAATCTCGCCTCCTTCTGCGATGCGGTCGCCGCCAATGTCCGTAAGGGCACGCAGAACGTCGGTCTGAGCTGGGACGGCAATGCCGCGAATGCCGCGACCGTCTACTTCGACGAGTTCACCAAGAAGCTCGAGGAGATCAAGGAGACCTTCAAGTCTCTCCAGACCTGCTATGCGCAGGCGGCACAGATGGCGTTCCAGTTCGCGGAATTCCTGAAGTCGTTCCTGGTGATGTTCTCCGATCTGCTCGTCATCTGGCTGGTGAATCTGCTCGCGGCGCAGGCCGTCAACGCGATCCCGGTCGGCGGGCAGGCCGCGTCGATCGCGATGTTCGCGCTGGCCGCGGCGCAGGCCATCAGGCTGATGCAGATGTGGGCGGAGGCGGCCAAGGCATTCGATACGTTCGCCTCGGCGCTGGCCGCGCTCGGAGTGGTCATGTCCGCTGCTGTGAACGGCTTCTCCGCGGCGGACGGCTTTCCGCAGGTGGGCAGCAGTGGCTACGATCACGCCGCCGTCTAGGAGCTGGGAGCCCGCGTCATGAGTTTCTTCGGTGGGGCCGGTGACCTCGAGCTCTTCCTCTCCCGTGCGCGTGTCATGAGCGTCGGTGCGGTACCGGTCTGCCTGGCCGCGATGGTCTTCTTCATCGGCGAGGAGGGCTGGCGGTTCAGCCTGCTCCTGTGCGGTGTGCTGCCGCCGATCGCCGCCTATTTGGCCGTTCGGGCGAAGCGGGAGATCCGCATCCGCGGAGGGATGGCGGCGTCGGGGTTCGGCCTTGCCATGGCCGCGCTGCCGCTGACCTTCTTCCTGGCGTCGATCGAGGGGGCGTAGCGCGATGGGCTTGCTGCCGGGCGGGGATGGCGAGGAGCTGCGGGCGCGGTTCCGGGCTCAGGGACGGTCGGACCTCGAGGAGGGCCGGCAGCGTGAGGCGCGGCGGGCCCGTGGGATGCACGTGACGTTCGCGGGCCTGGTGGTCGTGGTCTGCCTGGGCCTCACCGTCGTACGGCTCGGTGCGGGTGATTCGGCGGGCGTCTGGGTCGCCTCGTACGCGGTGGGCGCGGTGCTCGGCGGTTTGGGGTTTCTGCTCGCCCGGCGTGGTCGTACGCGTTGGGCGCTGGTCGCCATCTGCGTCGCCGTGGCGGTGGCGAGTCTTGGTGACAGCCCTGCGTTCCGGTGAAGTGGGCCGACCGAACGCCTCGTTTCGGCAGCTGACCGGACCCCGAGAGAACGCCCCGAACGCCTCGGTTCGGCAGCCGACCAGGTCTTGAGAGAACGGCCCGAAAGCCTCGGTTCGGCAGCCGACCGGGCCCCAAGAGGACGGCCCGGAACGACACCTGACCTGACGTCACGCCTGACGGCGCCTGCTGCCGATGAGGTACGCGAGACCCCAGGCGGCCGCCGCGGCGAGCAGGAGCCCGAGTGGGGAGAACCAGTCGACTCCGCCCTCCATCTCGTTGTTCCACCAGGCTTTGGCCGGGATGAGCGGGTCGGCCTCCATCATGTCGCCGATGGCGGCGGGCGACTGGCGGTCGGCGATGATCAGCGGGAGGGCGTTGGTGTAGCCGAAGAAGGCGCCGGCCGCGGCGATCACGGCACCGCCGACGTGGGCGCCCGTGTTGCGGTGACCCACCAGGCCGATCAGCCAGCCGACGATCGCTCCGTTGATCAACGCGTGGACCAGGTACATGGTGTTGGCCTGGGTGACCGTCTGGTCCTCGTACGTGGCCAGGATGAGACCGCTGTAGAGCAACGAGACGATGACCGAGGCGAAGAAGCCGAGGAAGACCGCCCCTACGGGATGACCGCTTGCGTTCGGGCGCTGCCCGTAGGGCGCTTGGAACGGTGGGGTGGGCTGCATCGGGTACATCGGTTGCACCGGCTGTCCTGGGGCAGGGGGCATGCCGGGGTGCATCGGAGGCTGACCGGGAACCGGCGGCGGGCCGAACCCCGGTGCGTGCTGTGGCGGGGCAGGTTGCATGTACGGGTTGCTGCGGTCCTGCGGCGGCTGAGGAGGCTGCGGGGGTGGTTGGAAGGGCGGCTGGCTCATTGGATTCCCACGGAGTGATCGAATAGGAACAGCAAGTTATCAGTGAGATCGGGAGAGGGCCGTCGGGGGCGGAGCGGGCGGTGTGAAGGGCGCGGAGGATGATGCGATTCGCCGAACAGTCCGGTGCGGCGGCGTCAACCACAAACGCTGCGGCGAAGGCCGATCCGGAGGATCGTCAGTCGGTGGCTCGCAGTGCGGCAGTCCAGTAACTGGTGTTTGTGTCTGCGCCGCCGAGGCCCGATCAGTCAGTCGCTGCCGGCGCGCTCGGCTTCCGCAGGGATCACTCGTTCAACACTCCGATCAGGCCTGGTTGGCCGGGGCAGTGGCTGAGGCGGGGTGGTCTCGCGTCCCGTCAGACCCGGTCGTCGAAGTTGTAGTCCTCGAAGACCCTCTGCCAGCCCTGTGTCTGGAAGGCCGAGGGGTCGATGAGGTTCAGCCAGCGACGTACATCCGTCTCCGTGTCCTCGACCGACCAGTCGGAGGCGAACCACCAGTAGTAGAGGCGGACCATGGCGACGAACTGGCCGACACTGCTTCCGGCCAGTGCGTCGTCGAGCCCCGATGAACCGTCCTGCAGCACGCTCCCGTCGCGGCCGTCGAGGAGGAGCCGCGCGCCTTGCCAGGTGCCGAGGAAGAAGTACGTGGACTCTGCCTCGTCCGGCTTGTCGACCAGCCCGGCAACGGGGCGCAGGCCCGTGTCCGCGAGGCCGGTGGTGTCGAGTTCGAGGAAGCCGGTGACACAAGGAAAGCCGACTGTGGAGAGGAATTCGCGCGCGCCTGGGTCGGAGAGCGCGGCCGGCAGAGTCTCCTGCGGGTAACGGCTGACCGCGGCAGATCCCCAAACGGTCGTCAGCCACTCGACAGTGGGGGCCAGGGCAGCGTGCGGCACGACCGCCGGAGCGAGCTCCGTGCTGGTACCCACCAGACGCTTGAGGAGGTCTGCTGAGGTTTGCTGTACGGCGCTCTGATCGATCTCCACCACGCACACTCCGTCCGTGGAGGCCAGAGCGATGTGACGGCCCGATCGCACGCCTCGACGGATGTACTCGGGCATACGAGGCAGATCAACGTCGCCGGCGGCGGCTCCGGCAGGACGCCACCCTTGGGGCCCCTGATCCGCCTGCGTGGTGTCGGGCACCTCCGCGCTCTCTCCGGGCTCGGGCCGGGGTGTGCCCGTGACCAGGTCCCAGGTGCCGATGTGGTCGCGGCGGGTGCGGGCCGTGACCACATCGCCGGCCGGGGTGTGCACGATCCGGAGCGTCCGGACGATGGGGCGCCTGACCAGTGCGTCCGTACTGAACGCGCCGGCACCGACACCTTCGGCCCAGAGGGTCCGCCAGGGCAGGGCCGCCACGGGGCCGGCCGCCGTCAGGAGCCGCTCGGCGGCTGCTTCTTCCGTCGGACCGGCCTGCATCAGGGTCAGGTGCAACAGCGCCAGCCACTCACCCTGGGACGCAGGCTGCACACCACGGCGCACCAGGTAGTGGAGTCGGGCCCCGGCACTACCCTGCGCGATGGGCACGCCATGGAACGCGGCCTCGAACGCCTCGAAGAGCGACTCGTGACCGACCCGGGCGACTGCCGCGGTGTCCTCCACGAAAGCGTCGAACCGGCCGGCCGCCGCCGCGTGACCGGCCAGGGCACGACCGACGTACCAGCGCGTCGCCTCGGAGGCGTCTGCGGCCGACAGCGCGGTGACTGCGCGTGCGTGACAGGACCGGGCGTCCTCGGCGGGCATCTCCGTACGGAGTCGCCGGGCCATTGCCTCCTGCTCGAAGGACACGAGGGTAGTGCCCGCCCCGTCGTCCGACCGGTGGATCCAGCCCCGGGCCACCGCGACGCCGAGCAGCGACTCGAGCTGGGACTCCGGGACGTCCTGGCCGACGGCCGAACAGAGCAGGGCCCACACCGCCATGGGAACGAAACGGTGCTCGGCCATCGCCAGCCCACGGAGGGCGGCCGACAAAGCCGCATCCTCGTCCAGTTCCACGGGGGCGGGCATGCCCTCGAAGCCCCCCTGCAAGGTCAGGTGTCGTCCGCCCAACTCGGCGGCCTTGCCCGGAGCATCGTCGACCTCGACCAGCAGGCGCATCCGCAGCCCGCGCCGATGGTGCTCGATCAGTGCCCGCGCCACCAGATCGAGCACCCGCTCCGGTTCGCGCGAGGTGCGCAGGACCCCCGCCCACTGCGTGTTCGCGAGTACCACCACAGGGTCGTCGCTGACCCGACCGGCCATGGCGGCGAAGTTGCCTTTGAAGGAGTCCGTGGCGGAGAGGCCAAGGGCCCTTGCCACGGCCCGAGCCACCTCCTCCGCGGACCTGCCGGCGCAATCGACGTGCGCCGCGGTGGGGTGGCGAGCAACAACTTCGCGCAGCAGCGCCGTTCTGCCGCTGCCCGCGCGCCCGCCGATCCACAGCCAGGCGCTGGTGTCGCGAGGCCGGTCGATCCACCGCAGCGCACGGTTCAGCGCGAGTTCTGCAGTGACTTCATCCGGGTTCGGGGTGGTACTCATGCGTCAGGTCTTTCCTACCGTCAGGCTTTCTACGCAGGATTGTTTGGCGTCGGCATGGCATAAGCCTTGAGAATATCGGCGACCTTGTTCAAGTGGTCCTGGAAGTCGGCATCCATGGCCTGCGTCGCGTTGTTTATGCCCTCGCGTGGATCGCTGAACGGTGCGACCTGTTCGCCCTTTCGGTAAGCCGTGGCGTAGGTCGTCCCCATCTCCTCCGGCAGGTAGGCGCGAATATAGCCTCCGCAGTCCGCGTGCCCCTTCGACTCGGAGGGGTGGCCACAAGGCTCCCGCTCCGTGTACAGGTGCGTGGGGACGAGCGCCTCTTGCCCCTTGGCGGCGCGGTCCTCGTTGAGGCGTTCGATCCAGCCACCCAAGTGCGGTTCGGAGTGGTCGGGCCGTGGTCCGGCGTGGCTGAACGAACTGTCGGCCACGTAGTGGGTCTGCCCGGTTTCCGGGTCGTGCACCTCCATGACGGCGAAATTGCGCCCCGAGAAATTCGGTTTCAGGTCCTTGGTGGAGTCTACGATCTGGTCGGCCACGCTTTCGCCGTATGCCTGGTCGAGGTGGTGTCGGGTGCGCTGCGTCGGGCTGGCGGACGCTGCGTTGGAGCCGTCCACTTCGGAGAACGGCTTACCGCTCGCGGCCGCGACAGCGGCCCTTGAGTCCCTGAATTTCTCGGCGTCGTTGCCCGGGAAGTTCGTCTGCCGCTTTTCGTCGCGTGCCCGGTGCGCCTCTCGTGCCTCCTGAGTTTCTTCCGACTCCGACCAGCGGTAAGCCGACTGGTCGTCGTCGCGCCGGTAAGGACTGGCGCCTACGCCCTGATTCATGTGGAAATCGTTGCTCAGACGAGCCAGAACACCCACTGCCGCGGCTTGTTGACCTCGGCTCAGATCATTGAACCCGGGGATGCGATCGGCGAGTTCGTCGCGGCGCCAAGTCGTTCCGTTCTCGCTTCCTTCGAGCAGATCACGCAACCCGGCGTTGTCGTTGTTCGCAAAGTCCCGCAGGGTGTCGTAGACCGGGTCCAGGTCGATCTGCCGGATGTCCCGGTGTTCCCGGAAGTCCCGTTGTGCCTGGTCGCCGGCGACGCCATAGTGCTGGTGTTCCGGTTTCTGGTCCTCCTCGAACGGAGTTGAGCCCAGCCGCTCGGGGTCCTTCCCCGTGGTGTCACCGGTGTTGTCACCCTCGTCGTCCCAAGAGTCCTTTGCCTCATCGGGATCGGTTCCGGCAGGTGCCTCGGGGGCACTGCGGGGGGCGCTCGTGGCCTCGGAGGTCTTCGGCTGCGGCTGTGTACCGTCGTCGGAGCGCTGTTCGGGCGTGACCGGCTGTCGGTTCGAGTCCAGTGGGATCGCGAAGACGCCGTTGTTGCCGTTGTGCAGTGGCTTCGAGCTCTGCCGGCCCGTCTGGGCGTCGATGTAGGTGACGCGGCCGTTGTGATTGACGGCGTTCCAGGCGTGGGCGCGGCCGTTGGCGTCCTGGGTGATGATGACGGCCTGGGAGCCGTGGCCGCTGTTGCGGAGGGTGTTCTCCAGGCGGTTGAAGGCGCCGCGGCCGTTGCCCATGTCGCTGAAGCGGGCGCCGAGGGTGTTCTCGATGCGGTCGCGGCCGGCCTTCTCGCCGCGGTCCGACGGGGTCCCGTCCGGGTTGGGGTCTGGGGTGCGGGCGGCTGCTGCCGTGGGGTTGCCGGCGTATGTGTCGACGGTGGACAGGGCCACGTCGGTGCAGTTGTTGTTGCGGCCGGGGCTGTCGGCACCATCGCCGTTGATGTTCCGGACCCAGGGGCCGTCCGCCGGGTCCGGCGGACGGATGGGGTCGCCGTTCTCGTCTCGGGGGACCGAGTTCTCGAGCGACTGCTGCTCGGCGGGGGTGGGGTGGGTGACACCGCCGGGTGGGGTGGTGTCACGGGTGGCGGTGGCCGGGACCGGGTCTGGATGCGAAGGGTCCTGCGGGGAGCCGTCGGCGGAGTCCTCGGGGGTCGTCTGGTCCGCGTCCGTGGACTCGGCGGCGTCGGCATCCTTGGCCTCGGATGCGTCCGGGTCGGTGGACGGAGGATTGGAATCCTGGTCGGTGGGGGGATTCGAGTCCGGGTCGGTGGGCGGATTGGAATCCTTGGGCTGAGACGCTTCCGCGTTCTCGGGGTCGGCGGAGTCCTGGTCCTTGGTCTGGGAAGGTTCCGGGTCCGTGGGCTTGGTGGAGTCCGGGCTCTCGGACTGGGTGGTGTCCGGGCTCTCGGGCTTGGTGGCGTCCGAGTTGTCGGAAGGGTTGTCGTCCGTCGTTTCGGTTGACGGGTCCGACTCGTTGGTCTGCTCGTTCTCGTTCTCGTTCTGCTTCTGGCTGTGACTCGTGTCGGGGGAGTCGTCGGCCTTTTGCTGAGTGGTGTCGGGCCCGTCCTCGGAGGTCTGCGGGTCCTGCTGCGTGGTCTCGGGGCCCGGCGTTGAGTCGTCGGAACTCTGGTTCGCGTTGTCGTCCGGTTCCTGCTGGGAGGCGTCCGGTGCGTCCTGGGTGGTGTCGGACCCGTCCTGAGAGGTGTCCGTCCCGTTCTGGGAGCTGTCTGTTCCCTCTTGGGAGGCGTCCGTCCCCTGGTTGGAGTCCGTTGCGTCCGGCTGGCTCAGGTCGATCGGGTTGCGGTTGGCGTCCAGGGGGATGTGCCAGACGTGTTCCGCCTGGTCGAGGTGGAGGGGCTGGTCGCTGACGTCGCCGCTCTGGGTGTCGATCCAGACGATGTTGCCGTCGTGGTTGACGACGTTGAAGGCGTGGCCGCCTCCCCCGGGCCAGTCGACCTGGACGATGGCCGCCGAGCCGGGGCCGGACTTCTGCAGTACCGACGCGATGTTGTTGGCGGTGTTGGGGTCCCCGCCGGGACCGGCGTAGTTGTGCGACGCGCCCGTCCAGCGGATCTGGTTGTCGTTGGCGTTGTCCTCGGGGGACCAGTAGTCGGGGTTGCCGTTCGCGTCGGTGTCGACCGTGCGCGGCGCCGAGACCTGCGGGTTGCCGTACCAGGTCTCCAGGAAGGAGCGGGAGCAGTCCGCGCAGTTGTTGCTGCGGCCCGGGACCGTGTTGCCGCCGTCGTTCTGGAGCTGCGACCAGGGGCCGTGCGGGTCCGGGAAGCGCTCCGGCGTGCCGTCGTCGTTGCGCGGTACGGCGTCGGCCAGCGCCTGCTGGTCCGCCGGGTCCGGCTCGGTCAGGCCGCCGGGGTAGTGGTCCAGGTCGGCACGGATGTCATCCAGGCTGTCCTGGTTGGGGTGGTGCTGGTTGCCGGGGTCGTTGGGGGTGGCCTGGGGCGAGCCCGGGTTCTGGGGTGCCGTCGGGTCCGCGTGCGAGGGCGGCGGGGTGGTCACGACCGTGTGGATCGGGACCGGCGTCACCTGCTGCTGTTGCTGCTGATCCGGGTTCTGTTGCGAGTTCTCCGGCTTGTCGGGGTGCGCGGCCGGCTGCTGCGGGGTGTTCGGTGTGTTGCCCGTGGGCTGGTGTGCCGGCTTGTTGGGCGTCGGGCCCGCGCTCGGCTGGTTCGGAGTGCTCGGCGTGCCCGGTGTGCTCGGCGTGCCCTGAGTGGGGTGGTTCGACGTCGGGCCGGGCTGGTTCGACGGGGTCGATGGGTTCGACGCGTTGGGCGTGCGGTTGCTCGGCGTCGAGGGGTTGGAGTTGCTCGGCGTGCCGTTGTTCGGAGTCGAGCTGCGGTCCGGTCCCGTACCGGTCGACGTGGACGGCGTCGTCGTATTCGTATTCGGGTTCGTCGACGGCGGTGAGGTCCTGGACGGCGTCGACTGCGACGGGTTCGACTGCGACGGGTTCGACTGCGACGGGTTCGAATGGGACGGGTTCGAATGGGACGGCGTCTGGTTCGGAGCGCTCGTCCTGGGGTCCTGACCCGGAGTGTGCGTACGGGTGTTGCCCGACGCGTCCGGGGTGTTGCGCGGCGACGTCCGATCGCCCGGGGTCGTGTTCCCAGGCGTGTTGTGCGGCGTGGTCCGGTCACCCGGGGTCGTGTTCCCGGGGGTGTTCCGGGGAGTACTGCCATCACCCGGCGTCGCCGTCGTTCCGGGTGTGTTTCGGGGCGCATTCCGGTCGCCCGGGGTGTTCTGCGGTGCCGTACGGTCACCCGGCGTCGTACCCGGGATGTTGCGCGGCGACGTGCGATCACCCGGCGTCGTACCAGGCGTGTTCCGCGGCGCATTACGGTCGCCGCCCGGCGTCGCATTCCCAGCCGTGTTACCGGCCGTGCTGCCCGCCGCATTCCCAGCCGCACTACGAGCCCCGGCCCCGGCCCCGTCCCCCGGAGTCGCACCCCCAGGAGCCCGCTGAGGCCCCGTACGCCCGTCCCCCGCCCCGGCGCCTCGACCGTCCGAGGTCGACGTCGGTGTCGAAGCCGGCGTCGTGGCCGGTGTACTCCGAGGCCCCGTGCCCGCCGTCGGGCTGGGCGTGGAGGCAGGCCCGGTCCCCGTAGGAGACGGGTTGGCGGCGGAAGGATTTCTCGCCGGGCCAGAGTTGGGCGTCGGGCTCGTCGCGGAGGGCGAGCCACCGCCCGACGCGCTCCCGCCGTGATGCGAGCCCGCACCACCACCCGCCGCCGCGGCAGAGGCGACAGGCGACGACGGGATGGCCGAGCCGCCGTCCGAACGACCACCCGAGCTCGACGGCGACGGATCGGACGTGGCCGTCGTCGGCGCGGCGTTCGACTGGGTCGGCGTGGTCGCCGCCAGGCTGTCGATCGACGTGCCGATCGCCCCGTTCCCGGGCGACGACGAAGTGCCGCCGGACGACGACGGCGAGGGCGCCGAATGCGCCGTGGGGGAGGAGAGCCCCGAGACATGGGAGCCGCCGCTGTTGGACGGGCTGCCGGACGAACTCGGGGAGTTGGAGGAGCCGTTCCCGTCCCCGGCGCCGGACGACGGGCCGCCGGGCGACGGGTCGTCGAAGTCCGAAAGGGACGGGCCCGAGGAGGACCCCGTCGGCCTCGGGTACGAGGAGTCCGACGAGGACGAGTCGCGGCCCGAGTCCGAACCCGGGCCGGAGTCCGGGCCCGCGCCCACATCCGGCCCGCCGATGTCGTTGCCGCCCGTGTCGGCGGATATACCGCGGCCTATGTTCGAGCCGACATCGTTGGTCGAACGTGTCGAGGACGAATCCGACGAGGAGTCCGACGACCGTGAGGACCCGGAGTCCGAGCTCGAACCGGACCCCGAGTCGGACGAGGAGTTGGAATTCGAGTCCGACGACGAGTTGGAATCAGACGAGGAGCTGGAGCTGTTCGAGCCGGAGTCACCGTCACTCTTGCCCGTGTCGCCTCCGTCACCGCCCGCCCCGTCGGCCCCGAGGCCATTGCTCGACGGCCCGTTGTACCCGTCGATACGGCTGTCCACCGCGTGGTGGAACTTGTTGCCCGCCTTCTGTCCCAGGCTGTCGCGGACGCCCTCGGCGAGGGTCTGCGGGGTCTGCTTCAGGGCGTCCAGACCCGCCTGGCCACCGGCCTTGATGGTGGCGCTGACGTCGTAGCCCTCCTGGGCGCCGAAGCCGACGTTCACGGTCTGCCGGATGAGGTCGGTGATGATCGCCTCGATCGCGGAGATCGCCGGCTCCTTCATCGCCTCGACGATCGCCTCCATCAACGCCTTTTTCAGCTCGTCGAGGAGGCGGCGCACGATCAGCCGTGTGACCTGGGTGGCGCCGAGACCGGCGACCTCGGACAGGCCGAAGGTGAACGGCGCGGCGGCATGCGCGGCCACGATCTCGATGGCCAGGGCGATCAGCTGCGCGATCACCGCCCACTTGGCGAATTCGACCAGGTAGGCGCAGGCCTCCATCACGTTCGCGATGATGAAGGCGGCTTGTGCCGCGTTCTGGAGGTAGCCGTCGCCTCCGCCGCCGTCGAACTTCTCGTACGTCTTGGAGAACTTGTCGATCGACTCGCCGGCGTTGTGCGCCAGGACCTGCCGGGCGCTGGTGTTCGCCGTGGTGTGCAGGCCGTTGACCTTCTCGCCGAACTCCCGCCACAGCGCGGCCGAGTCCCTGAGCTTGTCCTCGTCCGCAGTGGGCCACCTGTAGCCCAGCATCTCGAGAACCCACTCGAGCTCGTCCGGCAGCATCATCGACACAGCAGCTAGCACCCCCGTAAGCCAGAACGGCCGTACAACTCCCTCACCCGTCAAGGGAAATCACACAGGAGTACAGCCGCCCGCAAAGTTTACGGAATCACCAGCAGGCTGGTTCAGGGGGTTGCTGTCACAAATCCGTTGCAGGATGCCGCGGTTGTCCGGAGAGGTGCACAATCACGTCGGCACGCCGACTGCAATCACGTCGGCAGGCCGACTGCAATCACGTCGGCCAACCGCAATCACGTCGGCCGGACAACCGCGATCCCATGGCTCACGGCGTACGGCCCCGGGTGCGTTCCCGGTGTCCCTTCACGTCGGGCCGGCCGATGTGACCCTGCGCGCGCTCGGACTCGCCGAGCCAGATGTGCGGGACGTACTGCCTGACCGCCGAGACCACCTGCTGCTGTTGGGCGGCGGGGAAGGGCAGCCGGTAGCGCAGGCCGGGCATGTCGGGGTGCAGGGGCTCCTCGTCGCGGACCAGCGTCCACAGGACCGGATCGTCGCGGTCGATCGGGCCGACGGGGAACAGTTCCAGCGAGTAGACCTTCTTGCTTCCGCCGCTCCAGAACAGGCCGACCCCGGCGAGGGTCCGCCAGGGGATGACGTTCTGGGCCTGCCTGCCGGCGACCCACAGGCCGGTGTGGTCGACGAGGAGCCTGTTGTGGCGGTTCGACCAGTTGGTGATGAAGAGGAGCACGCCGAGTGCTCCGAACGCCAACATGAACAGCATGCCCGCAAAACCGGCGATGCTCGACTGGCCCTTCTGGTTCCCGGTCGCAACCAGGGCGGTGCCGAACACGCCCACCGCGCCGATCGCGATCAGGACGACTGAGCAAGGAAGACCGGTCATGGCGGCCCGGCGGCCGGTACGTATGACGACGGCGTTCGGGGAGGGTGTGGGGGTGTGCGGCGGCAACATGGTGCGTGAGCCTATCGAATCCGGGAGGGCGGTCGGCGGGGCGCTCGGCGCCCTGTGGACGAGCCACCGTCGCACCGCACTTGCCCGATGCTTCGATCTCCCGCCACTGGCATTACGCTCCCTCGTCATGACTACGCACGATGGGGAACAGACGCTGGCGGGACGCGACGAGCGCGAGCCGGTCCGGCAAGAAGCGGATGAACTCCGCGTGCGTTTCCAGCAGCTGCCGGATCCGGGCGTCGCGCGGGCACGGTCCCAGCAGGCACGGAGCGCCCGGACCGCCCTCATGGGCGCCGGGGCCCTGGTGGCGCTGTACAGCCTCTTCGGAATCGCGGGACGGCTCGACGGCGGGGCGGGCGCATGGACCGCGGCACACGCCCTGGGCCTCGCCTGCGCCGGCTCCGCCGTGGAGTGGGCCCGCCGCGGACGCACCCGCTGGGCCCTGATGGCGATCATCGTGGGAGCGGTGGGCGCGACGCTGGGGAACGCCTTGCCCTGACGGGCCTGGTCAGCCGTTCCCCACCCACGCGAAGAACCCGATCAACCCGATGCTCACACCTTGGTGAAGCACAACGTGTAGTCGAAGCCCCGGCTGCTGTAGTACTGGATGCCGTAGTCGTACTTCGCCGAGCACTCCTGGCCCTGGCCGGGCAGCATTTCGCCCATCTTGTACTCGGCCTCCGGCGAGCCGCAGTCGACGACCGTGGGCACCGGCTTGCCCTTCGGGTCGGCGACCTTGACGCAGTCGCCGACCTCCGGGTCGTGCGTCTTCGCCTCCTCGGCGGCCGCCGAAGCCGAGGCCTCCGCCTTCGCCTTGCCGCCGGTGGGGCTGGTGTTGTAGTCCCAGACGTAGTAGCCCAGGCCACCGACGATCGCTATGACGACGACGGCCGCCTTCACCGCCCGCAACGCGGCTCCCGGCGGTCGCTGAGGACCGCGCGGCTGCTGCGGGGGCTGCGGCTGCTGCGGATATCCGTACGGCTGCTGAGGCTGCTGCCCGTACGGCTGAGGCTGCTGCCCGTAAGGTTGCTGCGGTTGCCCATACGGCGGTTGCTGCTGACCGTACGGCTGATTCGGGTACTGCGGAGGAGGCGTCGACATGCCTGGGGAACCCCGTAACTGACTGAATTTTGTATGAGCGGGAACAAGATCAACATGAAGTTGACCGGGCGCACGCTACCTTCTGCGGCCGGCCGGGTCGTGACGGGGGTCGGCGGGAGCAGATCGCGCCCGAGTACGGGCGGCGCGCGTCACCCGCGCGTGACGGGAGATACTGCGGGTGTCGAGTTCGGGCAGGAGCAGCGAGGAGAAGCGACATGGCCAGGCAACCCGATAACTCACCGAACCCGCACGGCTCTTCGCAGGAGCGCGGTGTGCTGGACGAGGCCCTCGAACCGGCACAGATCCGTTCGCTGAACTCCGCCCTGCGCAAGCTGACCGAGACCGACGGCGTCAGCAAGGACATGCAGGAGGCCGCCAAGAGGATGCTCTCCGGCCGCCTCGCCCTGCGCGACGCCCTGGACGACCCCGCGGTGGCCCGCGCCCTCGGCGGTGGCATGGCGTCCCTGCGCGGTCAGTGGGAGTCGCTCTCGGAGGAGGAGCGCGACCAGGTCAGGCACGGGGAGACGCCGGGGAGCGGCGGCCCGTCCTCAGGGTCCGCAGATCCGAAGGGCTCGCAGTCTCAGTCCTCCCAGGACGGGAAGAACGGCCAGGGCGGCCGGCACAGCGGCGGATTCTCGCTGTACTGATCCCCGTACCCCGTACCCCGTACCCCGTACCCCGTACCCCGTACCGAACCGCGTACGGCTCACTGAGCCTGACGCTGCTTGCGGTACAGCGCGATCGCCGTCTGGGTCGGGTAGTTGGGGACGGTGACGGTCTCGCCGGTGTCCTTGGCGACCACGATCTTGCTGCCGCCGGGCGGAGCGGGCTGCGGCCGGCCGGCCGCGTCCGTGACCGGCGGGAACACCGCGTACACCAGGTAGCCGATGTCGAACTCCTCGACGCGCAGTTCGGCCGGGGTGCCGTCCGGCAGCTTGGGCTGCGCGTACCGGCCGCGCACGATGGCGAGGGCCTGCTCGGCGGTGGTCGGCGGGGCCGGGTTGTCCGAAGTCACGTGCTGCGCTCCTAGTCGGCTGGGTCTGGATCTCTCGGCGGGACCGTCGCGGTGCTGAGCCCGGGGCGGGTCAGAACAGCCCGTGCCACATCTGCTCGACGATCAGTGACCACCAGGTGTCCGCGTTCGCGAGCGCGGAGGCGTCGACGGCCACCAACTGCTCCTGCAGCACGGCCACTTCGCCGCCCGCCGCAGCCGGGTCGAGGCCGCGCATCCGCTGCCGTGCGTCTGCGAGCAGCGCCAGGGAGCGGCCGAAGGCGGCGGCCGAGACATTGACGTAGCGCGAGGCGGCGGTCACCGGATCCACGGCCCACAGCGCGCCGAGCCCGTCCGGCTGCCCCGCGCCGGGCCGGCACTGCACCGCGATGACCGCGACGCCGTCGAACCCGATCCGGGCCAGATGCGCCAGGACGGCGATCTTCTCCTCACCGGCCGGGCTGCGCCGCTCCCGCAGATTCGTGGCGACATCGGTGAACAGGCCACCGGCAGGCGGCGCCTCGGGCCGGTCCGCGGTGAAGAAGAGCGGGAGGTCGGCGGGGACGCCGGCTTCGGCGAGCGTGGAGCCGGTGCTCTCCGGCAGCGCGCTGCCCGCGACGGCCTCGGCGTCGTAGCGACGTACGCCGTCCTCGCCGAACACCTCGACCAGATACCGGCCGAGGGCCTCGTCGTCCATCGGCTCCGCGGGCGTCACCTGCGCGGGCACCGGCGCACGGTGCGGGCGGGGCGGCGGCTGCCGGCCCGCGATCCGATGCATCGTCTCGACCTGTTCGACCAGCGCCTCGATGCCCTCGGCGCGTACCTCGGGGCGGGCCCCGTAGCTCTGCGAGCAGGACAGCTGCGCGTTGGGGAAGGTGTTGAGGAGCTCGGCCGTGTAGCCGCCGGGGAGGAGGCTGGGACTCAGGTCCGTGTGGATGGCGGTGACACTCTCGACGGGGACGTTCATCCGTCGCAGCTCGGCCCACGCCTGGTACTCGGAAGGGGCGAGGCCGGGGCCGGAGTTGCGGAAGAGGCTCGTCTCCTCGCCGTTCGCCGGGTCGGTGTACGTGAAGACGGCGGTGTTGCCGGGCCCGGTGACCGGCCGGTTCTCTCCCGACGTGCCCTGCCCCGAGTCACCGTGCTTCCGCAGGTACATCCGGACGACCTCGTCGACCGGCACCGAAGGCCAGATCGTCAGCTCGCCGGTACGGCGGTCCACGACCCCGCAGGCGTTGCCGATCTCGGCCGGCGGCCGTCGCTCCCCGGTCTCCGGGTCACGCTCGGGCTCCGCGGGCGCGGCCCACACGACCCAGCCCAGGTCGAACTCCTGCATCCGGACCTCGCGGTGCGACTGCGCCGAGCCTTCCGGGTTGAGCCAACGGTCGGCGATGGCGAGCGCCTGCTCCTGGCTGGTCACGGGAGGCTCCTTCGGAGGGGTCGGTCGCTGGTGGTGCGAGTCAAGTGGGTGATGCGGGTCAGGTGGGGCGCCTGCGGCACGGTGTCCGTCCGGCCGTCGTACGCGTCTACGAGGCTATCCCCGGGTCCGCCGCGCGGATGCGGAGGGCCTTCGCCCCACGCTCGGTCGCGAGGAGCAGGATCCCGTCCGGGCTGAGGTCGGCGGCGGTGAAGGGCGTGTCCGAGATGAGCGCGGCCACGACCTCCTGGTCAGCCCTGGCCCAGACACGCAGGTAGTCGGCGCCCCGGCTCAGCCCCAGCGGGGCGGCGGCACGCTGCTCCTCGGAGGGACGGACGATCAGCGCCGGGTCGACGTCACCGAGGTCACCGGGTCGTACGAGGCCATGGACGAGCACCGCGGCACGGGACTCCTCCCCGGGCCCACCGACCGGCCGGGCCCCGGGCGTGCCCGCCGGGACCACCAGTACGGCCACCGGAGTCGCCGTACCGTCGAGGTGGGGCAGGCTGCCGACCGTGACGGCGCTGATGCCGGGCACGGGCAGGCTCCACAGCGTCCGCCAGGGCAGTTCGAGGCCGAGCCGCTGGTGGATCGCGTCGGCGTACTCGGGCAGGCCGTCCTCGACGAACGCCGTCTCCAGCAGCGCGGCGCGCAGCAGCGTGGGCGGCTGGGTGCGGGTCAGCACAGGAGCCGTACGCAGATACGTCCGGGCCGGAGCGCCCAGCTCCGCCGCCGGTACCGCCTCGACGGCCGCGCGCAGCGGCACCGGGTCGGCGTGCACGAACAGGCCGGGGTCCGTGAGGAGTTGGGGGAGCAGGCCGGCTTCCAGGGTGTGGCCGGCGATGTGGTCACGGACGTACGGGTCGGCCTTGCTCCAGTCCTGCTCGGGCACGGCCTCCAGCAGCGCCATCGCGACCTGGGTCTGAGCGGCGCGGACGCTGGGCAGACCGGCGCGGATCTCGTCCCCGACGGCCGGGTGCAGCAGCCCCAGCGACATGCGCGGGCCTTCCTCCGTGTCCGCCGCCTCCTCTTCCCTCGGCTGTACGAAGGGCCCCGCGAGGAGCATCCCGTCCGCGAGGGCCTGGCTCATGTCCCGCCCGGCGACCGCACTGACCAGCGTCGCCCACAGGCCGACCGGCATTCCGTCGGACTCGGCCAGGGCGAGCGGCGCCAGCAGGAGCCGGAGCGTCCGCGGGTCGGCGCCGAGCCGCCCGGCGTGCAGGTCCAGTGCCTCGCCCACGGAGGTCGGCAGATGCCTCTCGTCGGCCGGGTCGAAGCCCTCCGGAGCCATCAGGATGCCGTTGACGGCGAGCTGGACGACGAGCGGGCTCCCGGCCCTGCGTCCGATCGCCGCGCCCAGAGCGAGACGTACGGCGGGATCCACGGTGAACGGCAGCTCCGGTGCGCCGAACTCCGGGTTCAGCGCGGCCTGCGCGTGCAGCACCAGGCCCTCGGGGTCGGCCCACTCCGGCTCGTCGAGATCGATGACCCGCACGGTGCCGGACGGCAGCCCCGAGGTCAGCTCCGCGACCAGCGGACGCGGCACCTCGGCCAGCAGCCGGACCGTCCCGGTGGCGGCCAGCGGAGCCAGGACCTCCCGGACGACCCGGGCGGGCTCGCCGGTGGCCCGCACCGGGCCGGCGCGGTCGACATCCGGGACGACGACGGTCACCGGCTCGGCGAGCGCGGCCAGTTCGGCGAACACGTCCTCGGTGCTGCCGGCGCCGAGCTCGTAGTGGTCGGCGAGCAGCCAGAGCAGCTGTGCGGCGGTGAGCCCTTCGGCGGTCGGTACCGCGGGCGCGGGCAGGTCCGGCGGCACCGTCGACGGATCCATCTCGTCCAGCGGCAGCCGCTTGCGGTACTCCGGATCGCACAGCATCAGGAACCCGGTGAGCAGCCTCGTACGCCCGCTGCCCGAACCGCCGGTGAGCACCACCACGCGCGGAGCGCCGGGCGCGGACGCACGCCATGCGCTCAGCGCGCGCAGCGCGGCGTCGCGGCCGCCTATATGGGGGTGTGGTGCGTAGTCCTCGGTCGAGCCGGTCATGGGTCCCCGTCCTCCGCCGTCGCGGACGCGTTCGATACGACCCTGATCTTAGGCGTCGAGCAGGTCTGGCGGGCAGGTGGAGGACCCTGCCCGCTGCCGGACGGCGGCCGTCTACTCGGCCGTCACCCCACCACCCCGAGGCGACGCCTCCAGGTCGAACTCCCCGTCCCGTGCGCCGAGTACGAACGCCCGCCACTCCGCCTCGGTGTACCGCAGCACGGTGCCGGGGTCGAGGGAGGAACGCATGGCCACCGCGCCCTCGGGCAGGTACGCGATCTCGACGCGCTCCTCGTGCTGCTCGGTGCCGGGCGCGCAGGTCCACTCGACACCGGAGATGTCGAGGGCGTACAACTCGTCGCGCTCCCGCTCCTTGCGCGCCTTGATGTCCTCGGCCTGAGTCCCGACCTCGTTGTTGCTTGCCTCGGTCATGCCGCTGGGCCTCTTCCCTGACGTGCGAACGACGTACGGGTCTCACCCTACTGACGTCGGTCGCCCCGCACGTGCCCGTCGCGGATCAGAGGTCGTGCGGCCGCAACCTGGCGTGCGCGACCCCGGTCGGTACCTTGACCTGGCCGTCGTACTGGGCCGTGGTCTCCTTCCAGATGGCGTCCTGCTCGGCCTCGTTCAGCTCGTGGGCCACGCCCATCTTGGTGAAGGCGACGCCCATCCCGGCGAGACGTTCCGCGAGGCTGGCCATCGACTCGTACATGCCGTCGCGCAGGCCCTCGTAGACGACGCCGAACTTCTCGCCGATGTCGTCGTCGCCCCACGGCGGGGTGTCGCCCTTCTCGAGCGCGGTCAGCCCGGTCTGCAGGGCTGTCACGGCCTTGCCGAAGTCCAGGCCGACGTTGAACATGTGGAAGCCCTCGGTCTTGAGGACCTCGGGATCGGAATCCATGTAGTCCGACGGCACAACTGCCCCCCGTGGCTCGTCATTTCTGTCGCACCGCCACTTTAACCGGGGTGCCCGCGCGAGCCCCAGCCCCCACCGGCGACGGGGGAGGGGCGGCACCCCACGCGGGTACCGCCCCTCCGGTTCGACCGACCGTCCCTCAGGGCCGGTTCGGCAAGCCATCCCGTCAGAACCGGTTCGGCAGCCATCCCGTCTGGATCAGCTGGCCACCACGCCGGCGCGTGTGGAAGTACCCACGGCCGGGCGGCAGTTGGGTTCCCGTGATGTTGCCGAGCAGCTGGCCCTCGGACCGGTCGCCGGAGAGCACCACGCCCTGGGCGCCGAGCTCACGCATGCGCTGCATCACCGGCTCGTACAGCGAGCGGCTCGCACCGCCCGACGCACGGGCGATGATGACGCGCAGACCGATGTCACGGGCGAACGGCAGGTACTCGAGCAGCGGTGCCAGCGGGTTCACGCCGGTCGCCACCAGGTCGTAGTCGTCGACGATGACGAACGCGTCCGGGCTGCTGTACCAGCTGCGGTTGCGCAGCTGCTCGGGCGTGACGTCCGGGCCGGGCATCCGGCGGTGCATCGAGCCGGCCAGGCCCTCCAGCGTCTCCGTGAGCGCGGGCGCCGAGGCGCAGTACCGCGACAGGTGCGAGTCGGGCACGCCTTCCAGGTGGGCACGCCGGTAGTCACCCATGACGATCTTCGCCTGGTCCGGCGTGTAGCGCTCGGTGATCTGCTTGACGAGCAGTCGCAGGATCGCGGACTTACCGGACTCGCTCTCACCGAACACGATGAAGAGCGGGTCGGTCTCGAAGTCGACGAAGACCGGCGAGAGCGACGACTCGTCGATACCGACGGCGACACCGCGCTCCGGGTGCTCGAAGCCCTTGGGCAGCCGGTCCACCGGCAGCATCGTGGGCAGCAGTCGCACGGCCGGCGCGTGGTTGCCCTGCCAGTTCTCGTTGATGCCGCCGATGAGGATCGACGTCGCCTCGGACAGGTCCTCCGTCGCCGAGGAGCCGTCGACACGCGGCAGCGCCGTCATGAAGTGCAGCTTCTCCTGCGTCAGACCACGGCCCGGCACGGTCGCGGGGACGTTCTGCGCGACCTTGCGGTCGATCTCCGACTCCGTCGGGTCACCGAGCCTGAGCTCGATGCGGTTCTGGAGCATGTCCTTGAGCGCCGGCCGCACCTCGGTGTAGCGGCTCGCCGTCAGGATCACGTGCACACCGAAGCCGAGACCGCGGGTCGCGATCTCCGTGACGGTCGCCTCCAGCATCTCGTAGTCGGTCTTGAACGTGGCCCAGCCGTCGATGACGAGGAAGACGTCACCCCACACCTGGTCCGGCAGCTGGCCCGCAGCCCGGCGCTGCCGGTAGGTCGTGACCGAGTCGACGTTGTGCTCGCGGAAGTACTCCTCACGAGCGTTGAGGATGCCCTCGACCTCACTGACGGTACGGCGCACCTTCTCGGCGTCGAGACGGTTCGCGACACCGCCGACGTGCGCCAGCTCCTCCATCGAGATCAGCGAGCCACCACCGAAGTCCAGGCAGTAGAACTGCACTTCGGACGGCGTGTGGGTGAGCGCGAACGACGAGATGAGCGTACGCAGCAGCGTCGACTTGCCGGACTGCGGACCACCGACGAACAGACCGTGGCCCGCACCGCCCGCGAAGTCCCGGTAGAGCACGTCACGCCGCTGCTCGAACGGCTTGTCGACCAGACCGACCGGCACATTGAGCCGGCCGAGCGCGGTGTAGTCGGGCGCGGTCAGACCGCGCTCCGGGGTGACGGCGAGCTGCGGGAGCATCTGCTCCAGCGACGGCGCCTCCTCCAGCGGGGGCAGCCACACCTGGTGCGCCGGCGGACCCTGGTTGATCATGCGACTGACGAGCACGTCCAGGACGGTGTCCGCGAGCGCGTCGTCCACCCGGTTGTCGGGCTCCGGCTCCTCGATCACCGGCTGCGGCGGCAGCTCCACGTGCTCCGCCGAGAACAGCGCGGGCCGCAGCTGCGTCGAGCGGTGCACCCGGGACGGGCCCTCGCCGTGGTACGCCCCCGACACGTACGCCGCCTTGAAGCGGACCATGGTGTCGGTGTCGTAGCGCAGATAACCGGAACCGGGGATCGACGGCAGGTGGTAGGCGTCCGGGACACCGATGGCCGTACGGGACTCGGCTGCGGAGAAGGTCCGCAGACCGATGCGGTACGACAGGTAGGTGTCCAGACCGCGCAGCTTGCCCTCCTCCAGGCGCTGCGAGGCCAGCAGCAGGTGCACACCCAGCGAACGGCCGATACGGCCGATCTGGATGAACATGTCGATGAAGTCCGGCTTGGCCGTGAGGAGTTCGGAGAACTCGTCGAGCACGATCACCAGCGACGCCATCGGCTCCAGCGCGGCACCCGCCGCCCGGGCCTTCTCGTAGTCGTGCAGGTTGGCGTAGTTGCCGGCCGAGCGCAGCAGCTCCTGGCGGCGCTGCGTCTCACCCATGATCGAGTCACGCATGCGGTCGACGAGGGTGAGGTCGTCGGCGAGGTTGGTGATCACGGCCGCGGTGTGCGGCATGTCCGCCATACCGGCGAAGGTCGCACCACCCTTGAAGTCCGCGAGGATGAAGTTCAGCGTCTCCGAGGAGTGCGTCACCGCGAGACCGAGCACGAGCGTACGCAGCACCTCGGACTTGCCGGAACCGGTGGCGCCGACGCACAGACCGTGCGGGCCCATGCCCTCCTGCGAGGCCTCCTTGAGGTCCAGCATGACCGGCTCGCCGTTCTCGCCGACACCGATCGGCACCCGCAGCCGCTCGTGCAGCGTGCGCGGCCGCCAGGTGCGGGAGACGTCGACCGTGCCCGCGTCGCCGATGCCCATCAGGTCCGTGAAGTCCAGGTTGGACAGCAGCGGTTCGCCCTCCTCCGCGGAACCGACCCGGAAGGGGGCCAGCTGCCGCGCGAGGGACTCGGCCTGCGCCTGGTTGAGGACATCGGGCCTGCCGGTGTACGCCGACTCGTGGCCGACGAACAGCCGCATCCGGTCCGGCTTCGCGTAGACCGTCAGACCCGCGCGCAGCTCCTCCTCCAGCGGACCGGGCGAGATCTCCAGGAACGTCACGCCCTGGAGGCCCTCGCTGCTGGCGAGTTCGGAGTCCGGCGGCACGGTGCCGCCGTCGAGCACCACGATCAGGTGCGGCTGGTCGTAGACCGGGTTGGCCTCACGGTTCCAGCGGGGCCGGTCGCCCAGCTGGTCCGCAAGCGCCTCCTCCAGCTCCCCGAGATCGTCGAAGAGGAGCCGGGACGAGCCCGCCCCGTCCTTGGCCTTCGGGTGCTGGCTGTGCGGCAGCCACTTGATCCAGTCCCAGTCCGCCGCCGCGGAGGGGTGCGCCACCACCGCGATCATCATGTCCTCGGGCGAGTGCAGCGTCGCCAGCTGCGACAGGCTCGCGCGCGCGTTGCCGTAGACCGTGTCCGACTCGCCGCAGATCGTCACGTGGTAGAAGGCACGCAGCGAGATGGCGACCGGCAGGTCGGACAGGCTGCCGTGCGCGTCGAGGAACGCCTTCATGGCCGCCGCGGTCAGCGGCTCCAACTCCTCCTTGGGAGCCGTCTCCGGTGCGACGAGCGGGGTGTTGAGCTGCTGCACACCGCGCCCGATCCGCACGGAGGCGAAGTCCGCGTCCGTCGGCCGCCGCTCCCACAGCCGCTTGCCGTCGGCGGCCACGGCCCACAGCTGCTCCGGGTCGGGGTGCTGGAAGAGCTGGCTCTGCCGCTGGAGTTCCGCGGTCTTGTGCACGTCCTTGCGGACCTGCTCCAGGTAGCGGAAGTAGTCACGCCGGTCCTGGGCCATCCCCGCGCCGCCGCCCTGCCGGGACTTGGCGAACTGGGCGATGGCCATGGCCAGCGTCGAGGCCAGCATCAGCCCGCCGACCACCCTCATATAGGAGGGCAGGTTGGGCATGAAGAAGAAACCGACCGAACCCAGCATGCCCATCATGGGCAGCAGGTTCATGAGCATGCTCTCGTCGCCCTCGCGAGGGATCTCGGGGGGCGTCTCCAGTTTGACCTCGCCGTCCGGGACGGCCGGTGGCACTATCCGCGGTGGCCGCTTGATGATGACGACGCTCACCGATGCACTCATCCTTCGCGATTGATACGTACGTCTTGGCACCGACGCCCCCGTGTACCGCGACGTGATTCTTCGTTCGCGTAGGCGTCGTTCGCGTAGAGGTCGATCCTACTGATGCGCCGGGTGCCCGAGGGAGGGAGGCGGATGGAGATGCGGCGCAGGTCCTGGGAGGAATGCGGGAGGCAGGTCCTGTCGCGGGGGTGCCAGCGGATAGGGTGGCGACCCGCGCCGTAGGAGCGGTGCGAAGAGCCTTGTCTAGCAGGGGGAACACCAGGTGAGCACGGGGACTTCGACAGGTTTCTGCCGAATCACCATCGCAGCGCCGGACAGTCGCGTCGATGTGGCGCTGCCGGAGGACCTGCCGGTCCAGGACCTCTTTCCCGAGATCGTCAGACTCTCGGGCCTGGTCCAGTCGGACACCAGTCCCGCCGGTTACCACCTCGTGACCCGCGAGGGCCAAGTACTCGACGCGAGCCGCTCGTTGCTGGAGCACCGGGTCAGGGACGGCGAGGTGCTGCTGCTGCGCACCTTCGCCGACTCGCTGCCGCCGGCCGTGCACGACGACGTCGTCGACGCCATCGCCGCCGCGGTCAAGCAGGACACCCGCAGCTGGAACGACAACCTGATGCGAGTGGCCGGCCTCGTCGCCGGTTCGCTCCTGCTGGTCATGCTCGGCTTCGTCTTCTGGTTCGCGGACCCGGTACGGCACGACATGCACGGCCTCCAGGGCATCCTGGCCGGCGTGACCGCGCTCGCCCTGACGGCACTGGCCGGCGTACGGGCCCGGGTGTACGACGACCGCGGCTCCGCCGTCGCGCTCGGGATCTCGGCGCTGCCGCACGCGCTCATCGCGGGCTCCGGCGCCATTCCCCAGGACGCGGGCGAGGGCCCCGGCAGGATCCAGTTCCTCGTCGGCTGTGTCGCCGTACTGCTCCTCTCCGTCGTACTGATCATGCTGCTGCCGCAGGGCGACGCCCCCTTCGTCGCCGCCGCGCTGGCCTCCGCGATCGGCACGCTCGCCGTGTTCTGCGGGGTGCTCACCGAGGCGGAGCCGCGGGAGATCGCCGCCGGCACCTCGGTCGTCGCGCTGGCGGTCGTCGGCTTCCTGCCCGGCTGGTCGTCCCGGTTCGCCAAGCTGCCGATCGGCTTCCGCAACCCGGAGGAGCTGGCCCGCGCGCGCCGCGACGGCCAGGAGGGCGACCTCGAGGCCGTCGACGTCCAGCGCATCGTCGCCCAGACCAGCCGCGGCCACGAGCTGCTGCTCGGCCTCGTCGGCGGCTGCGCCGCGGTGATCATCGGCGCCGGCGGCGCGGTGCTCGGCTTCAGCGACAACGGCTGGGCCCAGCTGCTCGCTCTGTGCACCGGCCTCGCCGCGATGCTGCGGGCCCGCCTGTTCCGTTACACCGCGCAGGTCACCTGCCTCTTCGTGGCCGGCGTCGTCACGCTCGCCCTGCTGGTCCTCGGCCTCGCGATCTCGCCGCCGGCCGGCATCATCATCGATCTGCTCCAGGGCGACTCCGGCCCGGTCAACGTACGCACCCTGTGGCTCGGCGCCTCCGTCGGCGTCGGCGTGCTGCTGCTGATCGCGATCGCGCTGATCGTGCCCCAGAAGGGCCTGTCCCCCTTCTGGGGCCGCATGCTGGACCTCGCCGACTCGCTGGTCCTGCTCTCCCTCATCCCGATCTGCCTGGCCGTCCTCGACGTCTACGGCAAGGTCCGCGGCGGCATCTGAACCCCGGCGGTGCCCCGGGGCACCGCCGGTCAGGAGCGTGCCCGCATGCTGGTACGCTGTGTGACGGCCGTTTGTGTACGCGCCCCCGGTTCACCTGGGGGAAGCGCCCAGCGGATCCCCGCCTCCCGAGTCACGGAAGCCCCCCTGAGAAGCAGACCAGGGGCACTCGGTGGCAACAGAAGACTCACGAGGAGTACGCGTGTCGCTCGACGCCGCTACGAAGAAGCAGATCATCACCGAGTTCGGTACCAAGGAGGGCGACACCGGCTCCCCCGAGGTCCAGGTCGCGATGCTCTCGCGCCGTATCTCGGACCTGACCGAGCACCTCAAGACGCACAAGCACGACCACCACTCCCGTCGTGGTCTGCTGATCCTGGTCGGTCAGCGTCGCCGCCTTCTCCAGTACCTGGCGAAGAAGGACATCCAGCGCTTCCGTACGCTGGTCGACCGCCTCGGCATCCGCCGCGGTGCGGCGGGCGCCAAGTAAGACGCCACGAGGGGAGCGGTTCCCGGACGATCGGGAGCCGCTCCCTTTGCCGTACGTACGGAAAGTCAACCGTACGTGCGGAAACATGCGGAGTGTCACACACGCTTTGTAGTGTGGTAGCACAACGCAGTACGGACGACACAGCACGACGAGTACGAACAGAGGAGAAGCGCGCCTAGCCGCCGCCGGTCCTCGGTAGTGGCCCCCGGGGGAGCGAGCCCCGGGTGCTTCGATCGAAGACCGGCCCGCACCGCACGGAGCGCTTCTCCGCCACCGTCCCCCTGCCACACGGGCAGCGACGGGACAAAAGACGACAAGTAACGGAGAAAACGCTAGTGGAGAACGAGACCCACTACGCCGAGGCCGTCATCGACAACGGCTCCTTCGGCACCCGCACCATCCGCTTCGAGACGGGCCGCCTGGCCAAGCAGGCCGCCGGCTCCGCCGTGGCGTACCTGGACGACGACACCATGGTGCTGTCGGCCACCACCGCCTCCAAGAACCCCAAGGACCAGCTCGACTTCTTCCCCCTGACGGTGGACGTCGAGGAGCGGATGTACGCCGCCGGCAAGATCCCCGGCAGCTTCTTCCGCCGTGAGGGCCGCCCCTCCGAGGACGCCATCCTCACCTGCCGCCTCATCGACCGCCCGCTGCGCCCGTCCTTCAAGAAGGGCCTGCGCAACGAGATCCAGGTCGTCGCCACGATCATGGCGCTCAACCCCGACCACCTGTACGACGTCGTGGCGATCAACGCCGCGTCCGCGTCGACGCAGCTGGCCGGTCTGCCCTTCTCCGGCCCGATCGGCGGCGTCCGCGTCGCGCTGATCCGCGGCCAGTGGGTCGCCTTCCCGACGCACACCGAGCTCGAGGACGCCGTCTTCGACATGGTCGTCGCGGGTCGCACCCTGGAGGACGGCGACGTCGCGATCATGATGGTCGAGGCCGAGGCCACCGAGGGCACCATCAAGCTGGTCCAGGGTGGCGCCGAGGCCCCGACCGAGGAGGTCGTCGCCGCCGGTCTGGACGCCGCGAAGCCCTTCATCAAGGTGCTCTGCAAGGCCCAGGCCGACCTCGCCGCGAAGGCCGCCAAGCCGACCGGCGAGTTCCCGATCTTCCTGGACTACCAGGACGACGTCCTCGAGGCCCTGACGGCCGCCGTCAAGCCGGAGCTCGCCTCCGCGCTGACCATCGCCGGCAAGCAGGAGCGCGAGTCCGAGCTGGACCGCGTCAAGGCGCTCGCCGCCGAGAAGCTCCTGCCGGAGTTCGAGGGCCGCGAGAAGGAGATCTCCGCCGCGTACCGCTCCCTGACCAAGCAGCTCGTCCGCGAGCGCGTGATCAAGGAGAAGAAGCGCATCGACGGCCGTGGCGTGACGGACATCCGTACGCTCGCCGCCGAGGTCGAGGCCATCCCGCGCGTGCACGGTTCCGCCGTGTTCGAGCGTGGCGAGACCCAGATCCTGGGCGTCACCACCCTGAACATGCTCCGCATGGAGCAGCAGCTGGACACGCTGTCGCCGGTGACGCGCAAGCGCTACATGCACAACTACAACTTCCCGCCGTACTCCACCGGCGAGACCGGCCGCGTCGGCTCCCCGAAGCGCCGCGAGATCGGCCACGGCGCCCTCGCCGAGCGCGCCCTGGTCCCGGTCCTGCCGACGCGCGAGGAGTTCCCCTACGCGATCCGCCAGGTCTCCGAGGCGCTGAGCTCCAACGGCTCGACGTCCATGGGCTCGGTCTGCGCCTCCACGATGTCGCTGCTGAACGCCGGTGTGCCGCTGAAGGCCCCCGTCGCCGGTATCGCCATGGGCCTGATCTCCCAGGACATCGAGGGCGAGACCCACTACGTCACCCTCACCGACATCCTCGGTGCGGAGGACGCCTTCGGCGACATGGACTTCAAGGTCGCCGGCACCAAGGAGTTCGTGACCGCCCTCCAGCTCGACACCAAGCTGGACGGCATCCCGGCCTCCGTCCTGGCCGCGGCCCTCAAGCAGGCCCGTGACGCCCGCCTCCACATCCTCGACGTGATGATGGAAGCGATCGACACGCCGGACGAGATGTCCCCGAACGCGCCGCGGATCATCACCGTGAAGATCCCGGTCGACAAGATCGGTGAGGTCATCGGCCCCAAGGGCAAGATGATCAACCAGATCCAGGAGGACACCGGCGCCGAGATCACGATCGAGGACGACGGCACCATCTACATCGGTGCCGCCGACGGCCCGGCCGCCGAGGCCGCCCGCACCACGATCAACGGCATCGCCAACCCGACCATGCCGGAGGTCGGCGAGCGCTACCTGGGCACGGTCGTCAAGACGACCACCTTCGGAGCGTTCGTGTCGCTGCTCCCGGGCAAGGACGGTCTGCTGCACATCTCGCAGATCCGCAAGCTCGCCGGCGGCAAGCGCGTGGAGAACGTCGAGGACGTCCTCGGCGTGGGCCAGAAGGTCCAGGTCGAGATCGCCGAGATCGACTCCCGCGGCAAGCTCTCCCTCGTCCCCGTGATCGAGGGCGAGGACGGGGCCGACGCCTCCGAGGACAAGAAGGACGACTCCGACAAGTGACGTCGAGTAGCTCCACGACGACGGCCCGCACCTCCTCGGAGGCGCGGGCCGTCGCCCGTACCCAAACCCTGATCAAGGGCGAGAACGGCATCGGCACCGTCCGCAAGACCACCCTCCCGGGCGGCCTGCGCATCGTCACCGAGACCCTGCCCTCGGTCCGCTCCGCGACCTTCGGCATCTGGGCGCACGTCGGCTCCCGCGACGAGACGCCGGCCCTGAACGGCGCCACGCACTACCTGGAGCACCTGCTCTTCAAGGGCACCACCCGCAGGTCCGCCCTGGACATCTCCGCCGCCATCGACGCCGTCGGCGGCGAGATGAACGCGTTCACGGCGAAGGAGTACACCTGCTACTACGCGCGTGTGCTCGACACCGACCTGCCGCTCGCCATCGACGTCGTCTGCGACATGCTGACCGGCTCGCTCATCCTCGAGGACGACGTCAACGTCGAGCGGGGCGCGATCCTCGAAGAGATCGCCATGACCGAGGACGACCCGGGCGACTGCGTGCACGACCTGTTCGCGCACACCATGTTCGGCGACAACCCCCTCGGCCGCCCGGTCCTCGGCACCGTCGACACGGTCAACGCCCTCACCGCCGACCGCATCCGCCGCTTCTACAAGAAGCACTACGACCCGACGCACCTGGTCGTGGCGGCCGCCGGCAACATCGACCACAACAAGGTCGTACGACAGGTCCGCGCGGCCTTCGAGAAGGCGGGCGCCTTCAAGAACGGCGACGCGGCCCCGATCGCGGCGCGGGGCGGCAGCCGCGCCCTGCGCACCGCGGGCCGCGTCGAGCTCCTCGGCCGCAAGACGGAGCAGGCCCACGTCGTCCTCGGCATGCCGGGACTGGCCCGCACGGACGACCGCCGCTGGGCGCTGGGTGTGCTGAACACGGCCCTGGGCGGCGGCATGTCGTCCCGCCTCTTCCAGGAGGTCCGCGAGAAGCGCGGCCTGGCCTACAGCGTCTACTCGTACACCTCGGGCTTCGCCGACTGCGGCCTGTTCGGCGTGTACGCGGGCTGCCGGCCCTCCCAGGTCCACGACGTGCTGAAGATCTGCCGCGACGAACTCGACCATGTCGCCGAACACGGCCTGTCCGACGACGAGATCGACCGTGCCATCGGCCAGCTCCGCGGCTCCACCGTCCTCGGCCTGGAGGACACCGGTGCGCTCATGAACCGCATCGGCAAGAGTGAGCTGTGCTGGGGCGAGCAGATGTCCGTCGACGACATGCTGACCCGGATCGCGGCGGTGACCCCGGACGACGTCCGCTCGGTCGCCCGCGACATCCTGGGCCGGCGGCCCTCGCTGTCGGTCATCGGCCCGCTGAAGGACAAGCAGGCGTCCCGGCTGAACGACGCCGTGGCCTGACAACCCTCTGCTGAAGGAAGCACAAGAGATGAGCAAGCTGCGCGTGGCGGTCCTCGGCGCCAAGGGCCGGATCGGCTCCGAGGCGGTACGGGCGGTCGAGGCCGCCGAGGACATGGAGCTGGTCGCCGCCCTCGGCCGGGGCGACAAGCTGGAGTCCCTCGCGGAGACGGGCGCCCAGGTGGCCGTCGAACTGACCACGCCCGACTCGGTCATGGCCAACCTCGACTACTGCGTGAACCACGGCATCCACGCGGTCGTCGGCACCACGGGCTGGACCGACGAGCGCCTCGCGCAGCTGAACGGCTGGCTGGCCGCCTCCCCGGAGACCGGCGTGCTCATCGCGCCGAACTTCTCCATCGGCGCCGTGCTGAACATGAAGTTCGCGCAGATCGCCGCGCCCTACTTCGAGTCGGTCGAGGTCGTCGAACTGCACCACCCGAAGAAGGTCGACGCCCCGAGCGGTACGGCCACGCGCACGGCCCAGCTCATCGCCGAGGCCCGCCGGGCCGCCGGCACCGCCCCGGCGCCGGACGCCACGGAGACCGCCCTGGACGGTGCCCGTGGCGCGGACGTCGACGGCGTCCCCGTCCACTCCGTCCGGCTGCGCGGCCTGCTGGCCCACCAGGAGGTCCTCCTCGGCGGCGAGGGCGAGACCCTCACCATCCGCCACGACTCCCTCCACCACAGCAGCTTCATGCCGGGCATCCTGCTCGGCGCCCGCCGCGTGGTGACCACTCCGGGCCTCACCTTCGGCCTGGAACACTTCCTGGACCTGGGCTGATGCGCGCAAAGCTGTCCTACGCCATAACGGCCGCCGTCCTGGTCGTCTACTTCGTCCTGGTCGGCAGCCGTGGCGTGATGCTCATCCAGTCCGGCACGGTCCTCACCGTCACCTTCGGTGTGGCCGTGCTGATCCTGCCGGTCATCGGCCTGTGGTTCCTGTGGAAGAACACCCAGTTCGTCCGCCGGGCCAACGCACTGGCCGCCCAGCTCGACGCCGAGGGCGGCCTGCCCGTCGACGAGCTGAAGCGCACGCCCGGCGGGCGCATCGACCGCGACTCGGCCGACGAGGTCTTCGCCAGGCGCAAGGCCGAGACAGAGGAGGCGCCGGACGACTGGCGCAGCTGGTTCCGCCTCGCGGTCGCCTACCACGACGCCCGGGACACCCCGCGCGCCCGCAAGGCGATGCAGCGCGCGATCGCCCTGCACGACGGCAGGACCATCGAGGTCTGACCGGCCGAACCGTTTGACTCGGCCGTATGCCGAAGGGGCCGGTCCGCAGCTGCGGACCGGCCCCTTCGCGTGCTTCGCGAGGTCAGCCGCGCGAGTTCTCCGCGGCCCACGCCTCGATCGAGTCGGTGGCCCGCTCGAACGCCGCGACCCGGGCGAGGAAGTCGGCGTTGTGCGTGGTCATCAGCATCGGCACGTCGTCCGCCGAGCGACCATGCCGTACGAGCATGAGCGCCTGCCCCTGCACCGTGCGCGGCAGTCCCAGCCAACGCACCGGCTGCTGCACCGTGCGCACCGCGGCGATCTGCTCCCAGGGCACCGTCCGCGTGACGAGGAACTTCACCTGACGCAGCCCGCGCGAGCTGACCCACACGCCCATGCGCAGCAGCCGCAGCGCACCGACGATGATGGCCAGTGCGATGCCGAAGACGACAGCGGCGCCGGGGAGCGTGCCGGTCAGGGCGATGATGACGGCCGCGAACAGCACGTACGAGGCGAGCAGCAGCCACAGCGCGGCCGCGCCCACCCGCCACGGGCCGGGGCGGTAGGGCCGCCGCCAGCGCTCGTGGTCGTCGAAAGGCAGCGCGACGTCGTCGGCTGCCTCGAACGCGCGATCGGCCGTCAGGAAGGGCAGGGGCACGGCTGGTCCTCACTCAATCCATGCATGGGCTGTGCCCGGTGAGGCTATCTACCCGAGTCCCCGCTCACCACCCTTGGGGGTCCGAAGGGGTCAGCGCCCCTGGGACGCCTGGGACTGCTGGGTCGGTGAGCCGGTGTCGGTCGACAGGGCCGGCATGCCGACCACCAGCGAGCCCACAAGGCCTGCGACGATGGTGAGCCCCAGCAGCCAGCGCCCGGCCATCTGACCGGCGGACGCCCGCTCACGGGGCGGGGGAGCGACATTGCTGCGGAATCGGTCGGCTTCGGCGAGGAAGGCGAAGGGTACGGACTCGCGCCGACTGAACATCGGGGGTCTTCTCCTCTCGGGATCGTATGGGTGACCGTCATCAACACAGACGAGCGAGAGCCCCAAAAGGTGCCCGGTTTCACCGAATTCACAGAAATTCGCTGCCGTTCGCTGACGTATGTCGCGACCCGGCACCGAACGCCCCGTTGTCAGTGCCGCCCCGTAGAGTGGGCGCCGCCCCGCAGAAGTGATGGAAGGACCCCCCGAGCCGTGACCGACACCCCCGCAGACGACCTCAAGCCCAGCTTCCGCAGTGATGTCTCCGTCGAGCTGGTCAAGCACAGCGCGGCCGACTCCGACGTGCTGTGGGCCGCCCGTGTCTCCACCGCCGGTGAGCAGTCCCTGGACGAGCTGAAGAAGGACCCGGAGCGCTCCAAGGGCCTGATCAACTACCTGATGCGGGACCGGCACGGCAGCCCCTTCGAGCACAACTCGATGACCTTCTTCATCAGCGCCCCGATCTTCGTCTTCCGCGAGTTCATGCGGCACCGCGTGGGCTGGTCGTACAACGAGGAAAGCGGCCGGTACAGGGAGCTCCAGCCCGTCTTCTACGTCCCCGACGCCTCCCGCAAGCTGGTCCAGGAGGGCCGCCCGGGCAAGTACGTCTTCGTGGAGGGCACCCAGGCCCAGCAGGAGCTGGTCGGCCGCACCATGGAGGACTCCTACCGGCAGGCCTACGAGGCCTACCAGGAGATGCTCGCCGCCGGCGTCGCCCGCGAGGTGGCCCGCGCGGTGCTCCCGGTCGGCCTGTTCTCCTCGATGTACGCCACCTGCAACGCCCGCTCGCTGATGCACTTCCTCGGCCTGCGCACCCAGCACGAGCTGGCCAAGGTCCCGTCCTTCCCGCAGCGCGAGATCGAGATGGTCGGCGAGAAGATGGAGGCGGAGTGGGCCAGGCTCATGCCGCTGACGTACGCCGCCTTCAATGCGAACGGCCGCGTGGCGCCGTAACGCGACCAGGGCACGACCGCTGGCGTCAGCCTCATGAAGTGTCCGTATTGCGGCATTTAGAGAAGTTCATCTAGCCTGATCAAACGGACCCGGCACTGCTTGAACCCCCGAGCAGGCAGTGCCGGGCTCCATATTTGTCCGGACTTACCCGCACCCCCCGAGGGCAGACCCGGCCGGGCGCAACGAGTAGCGTGTAACCCATGGCTCCGACCTCCACTCCGCAGACCCCCTTCGGGCGGGTCCTCACCGCCATGATCACGCCCTTCACGGCGGACGGCGCACTCGACATCGACGGCGCACAGCGGCTCGCCGCGCACCTGGTGGACGCAGGCAACGACGGCCTGATCATCAACGGCACCACCGGCGAGTCCCCCACCACCAGCGACGCGGAGAAAGCCGACCTCGTACGAGCGGTCGTGGAGGCCGTCGGCGACCGGGCCCACGTGGTGGCCGGAGTCGGCACCAACGACACCCACCACAGCCTGGAGCTCGCCCGTACCGCCCAGCAGGTGGGCGCACACGGCCTGCTGGTCGTCACGCCGTACTACAACAAGCCCCCGCAGGAGGGCCTGTACCGGCACTTCAAGGCCATCGCCGACAGCACCGAGCTGCCGGTCATGCTCTACGACATCCCCGGCCGCAGCGGCGTCCCGATCAACACCGAGACGATCGTCCGCCTGGCCGAGCACCCGCGCATCGTCGCCAACAAGGACGCGAAGGGTGACCTCGGCCGAGCCAGCTGGGCCATCGCCCGCTCCGGCCTCGCCTGGTACTCCGGCGACGACATGCTGAACCTGCCGCTGCTCTCCGTGGGCGCGGTGGGCTTCGTCTCGGTCGTCGGCCACCTCGTCACCCCCGACCTGCGCGCGCTCGTCGACGCGCATGTCTCCGGCGACGTCCAGAAGGCCACGGAGATCCACCAGAAGCTGCTCCCGGTCTACACCGGCATGTTCCGCACCCAGGGCGTCATGACGACGAAGGCCGCGCTCGCCCTCCAGGGCCTGCCGGCCGGCCCCCTGCGCGCCCCCATGGCGGAGTGCTCGCCCGAGGAGATCGAGCAGCTCAAGATCGATCTTGCCGCCGGCGGGGTACAGCTCTAACACCAGACTTCGCGCGCCGGCCGCGCAGCAGACTCCACAACTGAATAAGCGGGCCACCGGTGCCTGCGCACTACACACAACGACAACTGCTTCTGCACGAACGTCACGCGCGCCACGTGCCCGACCGGTACGTGGCGCGTGTGGTGAGGAGAGTCTTTTGAGTCATCCGCATCCTGAACTTGCCCCGCCCCCGCCGCTCCCCGAAGGCGGCCTGCGGGTCACCCCGCTCGGCGGCCTCGGCGAGATCGGCCGCAACATGACGGTCTTCGAGTACGGCGGCCGTCTGCTGATCGTCGACTGCGGAGTGCTCTTCCCCGAGGAGGAGCAGCCCGGAATCGACCTGATCCTGCCGGACTTCTCGTCCATCAGGGACCGCCTCGACGACATCGAGGGCATCGTCCTCACGCATGGCCACGAGGACCACATCGGCGGCGTCCCCTTCCTGCTCCGCGAGAAGCCGGACATCCCGCTGATCGGCTCCAAGCTGACCCTCGCCCTGATCGAGGCCAAGCTCCAGGAGCACCGCATCCGCCCGTACACCCTGGAGGTGGCGGAGGGTAACCGCGAGCGCATCGGTCCCTTCGACTGCGAGTTCGTCGCGGTCAACCACTCCATCCCGGACGCCCTGGCCGTGGCCATCCGTACGCCCGCGGGCATGGTGGTCCACACCGGCGACTTCAAGATGGACCAGCTCCCGCTGGACAACCGTCTGACAGATCTACACGCGTTCGCACGACTGAGCGAAGAGGGCATCGACCTCCTTCTCTCGGACTCCACGAACGCCGAGGTCCCAGGGTTCGTCCCGCCCGAGCGCGACATCTCCAACGTCCTGCGCCAGGTGTTCGCGGGTGCCCGCAAGCGGATCATCGTGGCCAGCTTCGCCAGCCACATCCACCGCATCCAGCAGATCCTGGACGCGGCCCACGAATACGGCCGCCGGGTCGCCTTCGTCGGCCGCTCGATGGTCCGCAACATGGGCATCGCACGTGACCTGGGCTACCTGAAGGTCCCGCCGGGCCTGGTGGTGGACGTCAAGACCCTCGACGACCTCCCGGACAGCGAAGTGGTCCTGGTCTGCACGGGCTCCCAGGGCGAGCCGATGGCGGCTCTGTCGAGGATGGCCAACCGCGACCACCAGATCCGCATCGTCGACGGCGACACCGTGATCCTGGCGTCGTCCCTCATCCCCGGCAACGAGAACGCGGTCTACCGCGTGATCAACGGCCTGACCCGCTGGGGCGCGAACGTCGTCCACAAGGGCAATGCCAAGGTCCACGTCTCGGGCCACGCCTCGGCCGGCGAGCTGCTGTACTTCTACAACATCTGCCGCCCGAAGAACCTGATGCCGGTGCACGGCGAATGGCGCCACCTGCGGGCCAACGCCGAACTGGGCGCCCTCACCGGCGTCCCGCACGACCGCATCGTCATCGCCGAGGACGGCGTCGTCGTCGACCTCATCGAGGGCAAGGCCAAGATCGCCGGCAAGGTCCAGGCCGGATACGTGTACGTCGACGGCCTCTCGGTCGGTGACGTGGGCGAGCCCGCGCTCAAGGACCGCAAGATCCTCGGCGACGAGGGCATCATCTCGGTCTTCGTGGTGGTGGACTCCTCCACCGGCAAGATCACGGGCGGCCCGCACATCCAGGCCCGCGGCTCCGGCATCGAGGACTCCGCCTTCGGAGGCGTCATCCCGAAGATCACGGAGGTGCTGGAGCGGTCGGCCCAGGACGGTGTGGTCGAGCCCCACCAGCTGCAGCAGCTGGTGCGACGGACCCTGGGCAAGTGGGTCTCCGACACCTACCGGCGCAGGCCGATGATCCTGCCTGTGGTGGTGGAGGTCTGACGGTCCGTCGGACGTTCGACTGCGTGAACCAGGAGCGGGGCGCCTCGATTTGCATCGGGGCGCCCCGCTCCAGTACGTTTACGGCTCCGCCTGACCGGGAACCCGACCGCTTCGTGCGTCGGAACCAGTCCCCGGAGGGGGTGGAAATTCCGACTCAGAATCTCTGATAAAGTCGGAACCGCCGGAAAGGGAAACGCGAAAGCGAGAACCTGGAAAGCGCCGAGGAAATCGGATCGGAAAGATCTGATAGAGTCGGAAACGCAAGACCGAAGGGAAAAGCCCGGAGGAAAGCCCGAGAGGGTGAGTACAAAGGAAGCGTCCGTTCCTTGAGAACTCAACAGCGTGCCAAAAATCAACGCCAGATATGTTGATACCCCGTCTCCAACCGTTCGGTTGGGGCGAGGTTCCTTTGAAATAACACAGCGAGGACGCTGTGAACCGGGAGACTATTCCTCTCCTGGTTCCGCTCTCGTGTGTGTGCACCGGATGACCGGTAAACATTCACGGAGAGTTTGATCCTGGCTCAGGACGAACGCTGGCGGCGTGCTTAACACATGCAAGTCGAACGATGAACCACTTCGGTGGGGATTAGTGGCGAACGGGTGAGTAACACGTGGGCAATCTGCCCTTCACTCTGGGACAAGCCCTGGAAACGGGGTCTAATACCGGATAACACTCCTGTCCTCCTGGACGGGGGTTAAAAGCTCCGGCGGTGAAGGATGAGCCCGCGGCCTATCAGCTTGTTGGTGAGGTAATGGCTCACCAAGGCGACGACGGGTAGCCGGCCTGAGAGGGCGACCGGCCACACTGGGACTGAGACACGGCCCAGACTCCTACGGGAGGCAGCAGTGGGGAATATTGCACAATGGGCGAAAGCCTGATGCAGCGACGCCGCGTGAGGGATGACGGCCTTCGGGTTGTAAACCTCTTTCAGCAGGGAAGAAGCGAAAGTGACGGTACCTGCAGAAGAAGCGCCGGCTAACTACGTGCCAGCAGCCGCGGTAATACGTAGGGCGCAAGCGTTGTCCGGAATTATTGGGCGTAAAGAGCTCGTAGGCGGCTTGTCACGTCGGGTGTGAAAGCCCGGGGCTTAACCCCGGGTCTGCATTCGATACGGGCTAGCTAGAGTGTGGTAGGGGAGATCGGAATTCCTGGTGTAGCGGTGAAATGCGCAGATATCAGGAGGAACACCGGTGGCGAAGGCGGATCTCTGGGCCATTACTGACGCTGAGGAGCGAAAGCGTGGGGAGCGAACAGGATTAGATACCCTGGTAGTCCACGCCGTAAACGGTGGGAACTAGGTGTTGGCGACATTCCACGTCGTCGGTGCCGCAGCTAACGCATTAAGTTCCCCGCCTGGGGAGTACGGCCGCAAGGCTAAAACTCAAAGGAATTGACGGGGGCCCGCACAAGCAGCGGAGCATGTGGCTTAATTCGACGCAACGCGAAGAACCTTACCAAGGCTTGACATACACCGGAAACGTCTGGAGACAGGCGCCCCCTTGTGGTCGGTGTACAGGTGGTGCATGGCTGTCGTCAGCTCGTGTCGTGAGATGTTGGGTTAAGTCCCGCAACGAGCGCAACCCTTGTTCTGTGTTGCCAGCATGCCCTTCGGGGTGATGGGGACTCACAGGAGACCGCCGGGGTCAACTCGGAGGAAGGTGGGGACGACGTCAAGTCATCATGCCCCTTATGTCTTGGGCTGCACACGTGCTACAATGGCAGGTACAATGAGCTGCGATACCGTGAGGTGGAGCGAATCTCAAAAAGCCTGTCTCAGTTCGGATTGGGGTCTGCAACTCGACCCCATGAAGTCGGAGTTGCTAGTAATCGCAGATCAGCATTGCTGCGGTGAATACGTTCCCGGGCCTTGTACACACCGCCCGTCACGTCACGAAAGTCGGTAACACCCGAAGCCGGTGGCCCAACCCCTTGTGGGAGGGAGCTGTCGAAGGTGGGACTGGCGATTGGGACGAAGTCGTAACAAGGTAGCCGTACCGGAAGGTGCGGCTGGATCACCTCCTTTCTAAGGAGCACTTCTCACCAACTCCGGTTGGTCAGAGGCCAGTACATCAGCGAATGTCTGATGCTGGTTGCTCATGGGTGGAACGTTGATTATTCGGCACGATCCAGGATGGATCAGGCGCTAGTACTGCCCCTCGGGGCGTGGAACGCTGATCTGGTCAACTGATCGTGCCGGGCACGCTGTTGGGTGTCTGAAGGTACGGCCGGTCAGGCTGCCTTCAGGTGCCGGCCCCAGTGAACTCGTGCTTCGGTGCGGGGTGATGGGTGGCTGGTCGTTGTTTGAGAACTGCACAGTGGACGCGAGCATCTGTGGCCAAGTTTTTAAGGGCGCACGGTGGATGCCTTGGCACCAGGAACCGATGAAGGACGTGGGAGGCCACGATAGTCCCCGGGGAGTCGTCAACCAGGCTTTGATCCGGGGGTTTCCGAATGGGGAAACCCGGCAGTCGTCATGGGCTGTCACCCTTGTCTGAACACATAGGGCAAGTGGAGGGAACGCGGGGAAGTGAAACATCTCAGTACCCGCAGGAAGAGAAAACAACCGTGATTCCGGGAGTAGTGGCGAGCGAAACTGGATGAGGCCAAACCGTATACGTGTGAGACCCGGCAGGGGTTGCGTATGCGGGGTTGTGGGATCTCTCTTTTACAGTCTGCCGGCTGTGAGACGAGTCAGAAACCGTTGATGTAGGCGAAGGACATGCGAAAGGTCCGGCGTAGAGGGTAAGACCCCCGTAGTCGAAACGTCAGCGGCTCGTTTGAGAGACACCCAAGTAGCACGGGGCCCGAGAAATCCCGTGTGAATCTGGCGGGACCACCCGCTAAGCCTAAATATTCCCTGGTGACCGATAGCGGATAGTACCGTGAGGGAATGGTGAAAAGTACCCCGGGAGGGGAGTGAAATAGTACCTGAAACCGTGTGCCTACAAGCCGTGGGAGCGTCGGACGTCAAGTTTACTTGCACATGTCTCGTGACTGCGTGCCTTTTGAAGAATGAGCCTGCGAGTTTGCGGTGTGTTGCGAGGTTAACCCGTGTGGGGAAGCCGTAGCGAAAGCGAGTCCGAATAGGGCGATATAGTAGCGCGCTCAAGACCCGAAGCGGAGTGATCTAGCCATGGGCAGGTTGAAGCGGAGGTAAGACTTCGTGGAGGACCGAACCCACCAGGGTTGAAAACCTGGGGGATGACCTGTGGTTAGGGGTGAAAGGCCAATCAAACTCCGTGATAGCTGGTTCTCCCCGAAATGCATTTAGGTGCAGCGTCGTGTGTTTCTTGCCGGAGGTAGAGCACTGGATAGGCGATGGGCCCTACCGGGTTACTGACCTTAGCCAAACTCCGAATGCCGGTAAGTGAGAGCGCGGCAGTGAGACTGTGGGGGATAAGCTCCATGGTCGAGAGGGAAACAGCCCAGAGCATCGACTAAGGCCCCTAAGCGTACGCTAAGTGGGAAAGGATGTGGAGTCGCAGAGACAACCAGGAGGTTGGCTTAGAAGCAGCCACCCTTGAAAGAGTGCGTAATAGCTCACTGGTCTAGTGATTCCGCGCCGACAATGTAGCGGGGCTCAAGCGTACCGCCGAAGTCGTGTCATTCATACAACAGGGCCAACGCCCGTATGGATGGGTAGGGGAGCGTCGTGTGCCGGGTGAAGCCGCGCCGGAAGGCAGTGGTGGACGGTTCACGAGTGAGAATGCAGGCATGAGTAGCGATTCACACGTGAGAAACGTGTGCGCCGATTGACTAAGGGTTCCTGGGTCAAGCTGATCTGCCCAGGGTAAGTCGGGACCTAAGGCGAGGCCGACAGGCGTAGTCGATGGATAACCGGTTGATATTCCGGTACCCGCTGTGAAGCGTCAAACATCGAATCCAGTGATGCTAAGCCCGTGAAGCCGCCGGCTGAGTCTTCGGACGAGGTCGGAGTGGTGGAGCCGGTGACCCGAGCTGGTAGTAGGTGAGTGATGGGGTGACGCAGGAAGGTAGTCCATCCCGGGCGGTGGTTGTCCCGGGGTAAGGGTGTAGCCCGAGTGGTAGGCAAATCCGCCACTCATACAGGGTGAGACCTGATGCCGAGCCGATTGTGGTGAAGTGGATGATCCTATGCTGTCGAGAAAAGCCTCTAGCGAGTTTCATGGCGGCCCGTACCCTAAACCGACTCAGGTGGTCAGGTAGAGAATACCGAGGCGTTCGGGTGAACTATGGTTAAGGAACTCGGCAAAATGCCCCCGTAACTTCGGGAGAAGGGGGGCCACGTCTGGTGAGGAGACTTGCTCTCCGAGCTGGGGGTGGCCGCAGAGACCAGCGAGAAGCGACTGTTTACTAAAAACACAGGTCCGTGCGAAGCCGTAAGGCGATGTATACGGACTGACGCCTGCCCGGTGCTGGAACGTTAAGGGGACCGGTTAGCTCAGATTCGTCTGGGCGAAGCTGAGAACTTAAGCGCCAGTAAACGGCGGTGGTAACTATAACCATCCTAAGGTAGCGAAATTCCTTGTCGGGTAAGTTCCGACCTGCACGAATGGCGTAACGACTTCTCGACTGTCTCAACCATAGGCCCGGTGAAATTGCACTACGAGTAAAGATGCTCGTTTCGCGCAGCAGGACGGAAAGACCCCGGGACCTTTACTACAGTTTGATATTGGTGTTCGGTTCGGCTTGTGTAGGATAGCTGGGAGACTGTGAACTCTGGACGCCAGTTCAGGGGGAGTCGTCGTTGAAATACCAGTCTGGTCGTGCTGGATGTCTAACCTGGGTCCGTGATCCGGATCAGGGACAGTGTCTGATGGGTAGTTTAACTGGGGCGGTTGCCTCCTAAAGAGTAACGGAGGCGCCCAAAGGTTCCCTCAGCCTGGTTGGCAATCAGGTGTTGAGTGTAAGTGCACAAGGGAGCTTGACTGTGAGACCGACGGGTCGAGCAGGGACGAAAGTCGGGACTAGTGATCCGGCGGTGGCTTGTGGAAGCGCCGTCGCTCAACGGATAAAAGGTACCCCGGGGATAACAGGCTGATCTTCCCCAAGAGTCCATATCGACGGGATGGTTTGGCACCTCGATGTCGGCTCGTCGCATCCTGGGGCTGGAGTCGGTCCCAAGGGTTGGGCTGTTCGCCCATTAAAGCGGTACGCGAGCTGGGTTTAGAACGTCGTGAGACAGTTCGGTCCCTATCCGCTGCGCGCGCAGGAATATTGAGAAGGGCTGTCCCTAGTACGAGAGGACCGGGACGGACGAACCTCTGGTGTGCCAGTTGTTCTGCCAAGGGCATGGCTGGTTGGCTACGTTCGGGAGGGATAACCGCTGAAAGCATCTAAGCGGGAAGCCTGCTTCGAGATGAGTATTCCCACCCACTTGATGGGGTAAGGCTCCCAGTAGACGACTGGGTTGATAGGCCGGATCTGGAAGCACGGTAACGTGTGGAGGTGACCGGTACTAATAGGCCGAGGGCTTGTCCTCAGTTGCTCGCGTCCACTGTGTTGGTTCTGAAACCACGAACAGCCCCGTATGGCCACATGCGGTGCGGCTGACAGTTTCATAGTGTTTCGGTGGTTATAGCGTGAGGGAAACGCCCGGTTACATTCCGAACCCGGAAGCTAAGCCTTACAGCGCCGATGGTACTGCAGGGGGGACCCTGTGGGAGAGTAGGACGCCGCCGAACTCCTTTTATCGGGTTGGACCCGGAACTTCGGTTCCGGGTCCAACCCTTTTTTGTTGTCCGTCACCTGACGTTCACGTTCCGCAACCAACATCACCCACATGGGTACTGCTGCAATGCTCAGGGCTGCCGGCGTAGGTGTCGGTGATGAGGTTGTCGTGCCGGCCTTCGGGAACGTCGAAGTCGCCGAGGCCGTGGTCCTGGCCGGAGCGCTGCCGGTGTTCGCCGACATAGATCCGGTGACGTACTGCCTGGACGCCGGCGCTGTCGCGGCGGTTGTCACTCGGCGCACGGCGGCCGTCGTCGCCGTACACCGATTCGGTCGGTCTGCCGATATCGCGCGATTGCACGAGATCGGGCAGCGGCACGGGCTGCTGGTGCTGGAGCAGGGTGAGTCCGAGGCTCCGTACGACGAGATCGCTCAGCGCAGGCAGCGGGCCTCGTACCTGGACGCGAAGCTGAAGGGTGTCCGCACGCCGGATGGCGGTGACGGGCACACCTACCAGCAGTACATCGTGCGGGTTCCCGGGAACGGGCGGCCGGATCGGGACGCCTTCGCTCGGGCCGTGCGGGCCAGAGGAGTTGAGTGCCGGGTACCGGTGAAGACCCCGGTGCATCGGCTGCCCGAGTACCGGCGGTGCGTGTCTCTGCCGGAGACCGAGCGGGCCGCTGATGAAACGTTGGCTCTGCCGGTTGACGCCTCGCTGACCAAGAGGGACATGCAGCGCGTCGTGTCCGCCTGCAATGCGCTCGGAGGACTGCTTCAGCCCGCTTTCTGAGCGAGTTTGGGAGCACGGCGCGTTCGGGGTATGCTCTATTTCGTTGCCGCGAGGGAAACTTCGCAAAAGGCAGCTGGCCCCTATAGCTCAGTCGGTAGAGCGTCTCCATGGTAAGGAGAAGGTCAACGGTTCGATTCCGTTTGGGGGCTCCACGCAGAAGGCCCCGCCCATTAGGGCGGGGCCTTTCTCATGCCCTTCTTCCTGTCCGCCTCAGTCCTTGTGGATGCCCGGGACCCGCATCGCCAGGATGGCCATGTCGTCGGACGGGGCGTCAGAGGCGAAGCGTTCGACCGCACGCATGATGCGGGCCGCCACCGCGCCCGCCGTGAGGCCGGTGCAGGTCGTGAGGACGTCGGTGAGACCGTCGTCGCCCAGCATGCGGGTGCCTTCGCGGCGCTCGGTGACACCGTCCGTGACGCAGAGAAGGACGTCGCCCGGGTCGAGCGTGACCGTCTGCTCGTAGAGCTCCAGGTCCTCCATGACGCCGAGCAGCGGCTGCGGTTCCGCGGCGGGCTCGACCGTGCCGTCCTGGCGCAGGCGGAGGGGGAGCGGGTGGCCGGCGCAGACCACCTTCAGCTCGGCGCTGCCGTCCTCCTGGGGCCTCAACTCGCCGTAGAGGAGCGTCAGGAAGCGGCTGCGGGCGCCCTCGTCGAGGATCGCGGAGTTCAGGCGCTCCAGGACCGCCGGGCCGCTGAGGCCCTCGCGGGCGAGGAGGCGGAGGGCGTGCCGGGCGAGGCCCGTGACCGCCGCCGCGTTCGGGCCAGTACCGCAGACGTCGCCGATGGCGAAGCCGTAGGCGCCGTCGCTGATCGGGAAGAGGTCGTAGAAGTCGCCGCCGACCTCGTTGCCCTCGCCGGCCGCGCGGTAGATGACCTCGACCTCGACGCCGTCGATCTCGGGGAGCTCGGGTGGCAGGAGGCTGCGCTGGAGGGACTGGCTGATGGCCGTGCGCTCGGAGTAGAGGCGGGCGTTGTCCAGGGCCAGGGCGGCCCTTCGGGAGAGGTCTTCGGCCAACTCCAGGATTTCCTGGCGGAAGTGCTCGTCGGTGGGCTTCCCGAGGGTGAGCATGCCGATGACGCGGTTGCGGGCCACCAGGGGCAGGACGACCGTCTCGCCGCCGACCGCGGACGCCGTGGCCAGTGTGGGGCCGATGCCGGCGCTGATGCGGCCGATGGGCTCGCCCAGGCCGAGGCTGCGCATGGAGGTGCGCAGGGCGGCCTGGTGGGCGGATTCGGCCGGGGCCGACCAGACGCGGGCGCCGGGGGTGGGTACCGGGTCCGGCGGGGGGATCTTGGAGAGCAACGACTTAATGCCGTCGATGAGTTCCTCGTCCTCATGGAGGACGTATGACAGGTACGGCTCCGAGGCCTGGTCGGCGATCGTGTAGACCGCGCACCAGGTGGCCAGGGTCGGGACCGTCATCTGGGCCATCAGGGCGAGGGTCTGGTCGCGGTCCAGGGTGCCGGCGAGGAGGTCGGAGGCCTCGACGAGGAAGCTGAGGGAGCCGCGGCGCAGGCGTTCGAGTTCGCCGAGGCGGGCCGACTCGACGGCGAGCGCAATGCGGTCGGCGGCGAACTGGAGGCGCAGCGCCTCTTCGTTGGAGTATCTGGCCGGGCCCTCCGCGGCGACGCCGAGGGAGCCGGTGAGGCGGCCCTCGACCTTCAGGGGGACCGTGACGACCGAGCGCATGCCCGTGCCCCTGAGGAGGGGCACGGCGCCGGGGACCATGGTGAGGTCCTCGTGGACCGCCGGCATCCGGGCCGAGCCGTAGCGGCCGGGGCCCGCCTCCACGGGCACGCGTGCGAAGCGCTGGCGGGCCGAGGGCAGGCCGGTGGAGGCGCGGACCTCCAGTTCCGTCTCGTCGTCGGTCGCGAGGAGGAGGAAGGCGGAGTCCCCGTCGAGCATGTCGCGGGCGCGTTCCACCGTGCGCTGGAGGAGGCCGTCGAGGTCGTCCGGGGCGGGCGAGCCGATGAAGACCTCGAAGGGGTCGGTGCTCGTGGCCTCGTTGGCGGCGTCGGAGGCGGGGACGCGCAGCGGGGTCTGGAGGACGGCACGCTCGTGGTTGCGGACCAGGAGACAGACCGTGGAGGGCTCGCCGCCGGTGTCGCGGACCCTGAGGTGGGAGGCGTACACGGGGGTGACGCGGCCGTTGGCGCCGCGGATGCCGTAGCTGCCCTCCCAGCGGGAGAGCTGGAGTGCCTCGGCGATGCCGGTGCTGGTGCCCGGGGTGTGCGGCCAGGCGGCGAGGTCGGTGAGGGGTTTTCCGGTGACCTGCTCGGCCGCGTAGCCGAAGAGTTCCTCGGCGTCCTCGTTCCACGAGGAGATGGAGCCCGTGCGGTCGATCTGGATCACCGCGACGCGGACGCGGCCGTCGGCGAGCGGGAGGAGGTCGGAGGGCAGCGACGGGCCGGCCGCCCGGGTGCCCACCGGGCGCTCGGGGAGGTCGAGTTGGAACCACACCTGCTTGTGGGTCGGTGTGTACTCGACGCCCCAGCGACCGGCCAGGGCCGCGCAGAGCTGGAGGCCGCGGCCGCCCTCACGGTCGGGGCTGCCCATGTTGACCGGTGAGCCCTGGAGCGGGATCTCGCGCTCCGGATACCGGTCGGCCACCTCGATTCGTACACCTTCTTCACTGCGCAGGCACAGGACGTCCGCGGAGGTGCCTGCGTGTACGACGGCGTTGGTCACCAACTCGCTGGTGAGTACGACTGCGTCGTCGACGATGTCGGCGAAACCCCAGCCCTGCAATGTGTCGCGGACGAAGGAGCGGGCGCTCGCGACCGATCGCCCGACGGGGTCGAAGCTGGCTGCCGCGCGCGCGGTGATCACTGAACTCCTCGTCCGGTTGTCGACGTGCAGGGCTACCTGGCCGACCGGCTCACGCCGCTGGTGCGGCATGTGCGCGCCCGTCGGCCGGTCCGGGGATGGTCCCCCCGGGATCAGTCCGGTGGTCATGTCCGGCTGCCCCTCCGATGCCCGCTCGTACTCCTCCTGTCACCGCCCAGGCCGGACGGGACCGGCGCGGCTGGACAGCCGCATGCAAGGTTACTTACCTTCGCCGTCCATGCGGATGCCGGTCTGCAGTGTTTCCGCCCGGAGGGTGTGCGGACGATGTGCGAAGCTGCCGAACTGTTATGGCCGGGTTCAGGCAGGGTGAAACACTGGGCAAGCTTCTTGTGAAGGTCCGGGCAGGCTGAGTGTGATTCGCGTACCGCGGGCAGCAGCACATGGGTGTGGCCTGGTATATCCGGCAGGACTACCCAGCAGTAATGGGTACGCGGTGCAGTAGCAACCCGAGCACAGCAGTAATGGTCGACCCCTGCGGGAGGGACACAGTGGAGTCTGGCGCAGCGACGCGGGGCACTAAGACGCGCGCGAAAGGCGGACAGTCCCTGAAGAACGAACGCAAGTCTCGTGGTGGTGGCACCACTGCCGTTGACACGGCTGCCCTGAACCGGCTGCTCACCGCTCTCGTGGCGATGCGCGACGGGAACTTCCGGAAGCGGCTCACGGTGTCCGGGGACGGCGTGATGTCGGAGATCGCCGCCGTCTTCAACGAGGTGGCGGACCGAAATCTTCACCTCACGGGTGAGCTGGCGCGTGTGCGTCGGATGGTCGGCCGCGAGGGCAAGCTCACCGAGCGGCTGGAGACGGGTGCCTGCGAGGGCTCCTGGGGTGTCGCGATCGACAACTCCAACTCCCTGGTCGACGATCTCGTACGCCCCGTTTCCGAGGTCGGCCGGGTGCTGACCGCGGTGGCCGAGGGTGACCTGTCGCCGCGCATGGAGCTGCGCACGCAGGGGTCGGACGGGACCGGGCATCCGCTGCGGGGTGAGTTCCTCAAGGTCGGGCGGACTGTAAACAACCTTGTCGATCAGCTCTCGACGTTCACCGACGAGGTCACGCGTGTGGCCAGTGAGGTCGGTACCGAGGGCAAGCTCGGCGGGCAGGCACGCGTGCGTGGGATGTCGGGTTCGTGGAAGGACCTCACGGACTCCGTCAACACGATGGCGTACCGGCTGACCGCGCAGGTCAGGGACATCGCGCTGGTGACCACGGCGGTCGCCAAGGGCGATCTGTCCCGCAAGGTCACCGTGCATGTGGCCGGCGAGATGCTGGAGCTGAAGAACACCGTCAACACCATGGTGGACCAGCTGTCGTCCTTCTCCTCCGAGGTGACGCGAGTCGCGCGCGAGGTGGGCACCGAGGGCGAGCTCGGCGGGCAGGCGCAGGTGCCGGGTGTGGCCGGTGTGTGGAAGGACCTCACCGATTCGGTGAACCTGATGGCCGGCAACCTGACGGCGCAGGTGCGCGGGATCGCGCAGGTGACGACGGCGGTCGCCAACGGTGATCTGTCGCAGAAGGTGACCGTCTCGGCGCGGGGCGAGGTCGCCCAGCTCGCGACCACGATCAATCAGATGACCGAGACACTGCGGATCTTCGCCGACGAGGTCACGCGTGTCGCCAATGAGGTTGGTGCCGAGGGCCAGCTGGGCGGTCAGGCGAACGTGCCGGGTGCGGCGGGGACCTGGAAGGACCTCACGGACTCCGTCAACACAGTGTTCCGGAACCTGACCACTCAGGTGCGGGACATCGCCGCGGTGACGACGGCGGTGGCCAACGGTGATCTGTCGCAGAAGGTCACGGTCGACGTGGCCGGCGAGATGCTGGAGCTGAAGAACACCGTCAACGGCATGGTCGACCAGCTGTCCGCGTTCGGCTCCGAGGTCACGCGTGTCGCGCGTGAGGTCGGTGTCGAAGGTGAGCTGGGCGGTCAGGCGCAGGTGCCCGGGGCGGCCGGTACGTGGAAGGACCTGACGGACTCCGTCAACACCGCGTTCCGGAATCTCACCGGACAGGTGAGGAACATCGCCCAGGTGACGACGGCGGTGGCCAACGGTGATCTGTCGCAGAAGGTCACCGTGGACGTCTCCGGCGAGATGCTCCAGCTGAAGAACACCGTGAACACGATGGTGGACCAGCTGTCGTCCTTCGCCGACCAGGTCACGCGGATGGCCCGGGACGTCGGTACCGAGGGACGGCTGGGTGGCCAGGCGGTCGTACCGGGGGTCGCCGGTACGTGGAAGGAGCTGACCGACTCCGTCAACGGCATGGCAGGCAACCTGACTGCCCAGGTGCGCAACATCGCGCAGGTCACCACCGCGGTGGCCCAGGGTGACCTGTCGCAGAAGATCGACGTCGACGCGCGCGGCGAGATCCTGGAGCTGAAGAACACCATCAACACGATGGTCGACCAGCTCTCCGGCTTCGCCGACCAGGTGACCCGGGTGGCCCGCGAAGTGGGTACCGAGGGTCGGCTGGGCGGGCAGGCGCAGGTGCCCGGTGTGGCCGGCGTGTGGCGGGACCTGACCGACTCCGTGAACGGCATGGCAGGAAACCTCACCGCCCAGGTGCGCAACATCGCCCAGGTCGCCACCGCGGTGGCCCGGGGTGACCTGTCGCAGAAGATCACCGTGGACGCGCGCGGCGAGATCCTGGAGCTCAAGAACACGCTGAACACGATGGTGGACCAGCTGTCGTCGTTCGCGGAGGAGGTCACCAGGGTCGCCCGTGAGGTGGGTACGGAGGGCCAGCTCGGCGGTCAGGCCGAGGTGCAGGGCGTCTCCGGCACCTGGAAGGACCTCACCCAGTCCGTGAACTTCATGGCGAACAACCTGACCATCCAGGTGCGCCAGATCGCCGAGGTCACGACCGCGGTCGCCAAGGGCGACCTGTCGAAGAAGATCACCGTCGACGCCAAGGGCGAGATCCTCGAGCTCGTGACGACCGTCAACACGATGGTCGACCAGCTGTCCAGCTTCGCCGAGCAGGTGACCCGGGTGGCCCGCGAGGTGGGCACCGAGGGCATCCTGGGCGGCCAGGCGCACGTTCCGGGTGTCACGGGCATCTGGAAGGACCTCAGCGGCAACGTGAACCTGATGGCCAAGAACCTGACCATGCAGGTGCGGAACATCTCGCAGGTCGCGGCGGCCGTCGCCAACGGCGATCTGACGCGGACGGTCACGATCGAGGCGCGCGGCGAGGTCCAGCAGCTCGCCGACACCTTCAACACCATGGTGAAGACGCTGAGTTCGTTCGCCGACCAGGTCACCAAGGTGGCCCGCGAGGTGGGCACGGACGGGATCCTCGGTGGTCAGGCGCACGTACCGGGTGTGGCCGGTACGTGGAAGGACCTCACCGAGTCCGTGAACCAGATGGCGTCCAACCTGACCGGACAGGTGCGCAACATCGCCCTTGTCACGACCGCGATCGCCAAGGGTGACCTGTCCAAGAAGATCGACATCGACGCCCGTGGCGAGATCCTCGAGCTGAAGACGACGATCAACACGATGGTCGACCAGCTGTCGTCGTTCGCCGAGGAGGTCACCCGAGTCGCCCGCGAGGTGGGCACCGAAGGGCAGCTCGGCGGCCAGGCACGCGTGCGTGACGTCGACGGAACCTGGCGCGACCTCACCGAGTCCGTGAACGAAATGGCAGGGAACCTCACTCGTCAGGTGCGTGCCATCGCGCGCGTGGCGACCGCGGTGACCCGTGGCGACCTGAACCTGAAGATCGACGTCGACGCGTCCGGCGAGATCCAGGAGCTCCAGGACTACATCAACAAGATGATCGCCAACCTGCGCGACACCACGATCGCGAACAAGGAGCAGGACTGGCTCAAGGGCAACCTCGCCCGGATCTCCGCGCTGATGCAGGGCCGCCGGGACATGCACGACGTGGCCTCGCTGATCATGAGTGAGCTGACGCCGGTGGTGACCGCGCAGCACGGCGCGTTCTTCGTCGCCATGCCGCTCCTCGACGGCACCGACCTGGCCGCCGAGAACGACGAAGCCTACGAGCTGCGGATGCTCGGGTCGTACGGCTATTCGATGGGTTCCATGCCGACGTCCTTCCGGCCGGGTGAGGCGCTCATCGGGACGGCCGCCGAGGAGAAGCGCACGATCCTCGTGGAGAACGCGCCCAGCGGCTATCTGAAGATCTCCTCCGGACTCGGCGAGGCGCCTCCCGCGCAGGTGATCGTCCTTCCGGTGCTGTTCGAGGGCAAGGTGCTCGGCGTCATCGAGCTGGCCTCCTTCACCCCGTTCACGCAGATCCAGAAGGACTTCCTGAACCAGATCGCCGAGATGATCGCGACCAGCGTCAACACGATCTCGGTCAATACCAAGACCGAGGTGCTGCTGAAGCAGTCGCAGGAGCTGACCGAGCAACTGCGTGAGCGCTCGGCCGAGTTGGAGAACCGGCAGAAGGCCCTCCAGGCGTCCAACGCCGAGCTGGAGGAGAAGGCCGAGCTGCTGGCCCAGCAGAACCGTGACATCGAGGTGAAGAACACCGAGATCGAGGAGGCGCGGCAGGTCCTGGAGGAGCGCGCCGAGCAGCTCGCCGTCTCGATGCGCTACAAGAGCGAGTTCCTCGCCAACATGTCGCACGAGCTGCGTACGCCGCTCAACTCGCTGCTGATTCTGGCCAAGCTGCTCGCCGACAACGCCGAGGGCAACCTCTCGCCCAAGCAGGTCGAGTTCGCCGAGACCATCCACGGCGCCGGCTCCGACCTGCTCCAGCTGATCAACGACATCCTCGACCTGTCGAAGGTCGAGGCGGGCAAGATGGACGTCTCCCCGACGCGCATCGCGCTCGTGCAGCTCGTCGACTACGTGGAGGCCACCTTCCGGCCGCTGACCGCGGAGAAGGGCCTGGACCTGTCCGTACGGGTCTCCCCGGAGCTGCCGGCCACACTGCACACGGACGAGCAGCGGCTGCTCCAGGTGCTGCGGAACCTGCTGTCGAACGCGGTGAAGTTCACCGACTCCGGCTCGGTCGAGCTGGTCATCCGGCCCGCCGGGATGGACGTGCCGCAGGTGATCCGGGAGCAGCTGCTGGAGGCCGGTTCGCTGACCGAGGTGAACGCGCCGCTGATCGCGTTCTCCGTGACGGACACCGGCATCGGGATCGCGGCCAGCAAGATGCGGGTGATCTTCGAGGCGTTCAAGCAGGCGGACGGCACGACCAGCCGCAAGTACGGCGGTACGGGTCTTGGGCTGTCCATCTCGCGGGAGATCGCGCAGTTGCTGGGCGGCGAGATCCACGCGCAGAGCGAACCTGGACGCGGCTCGACGTTCACCCTGTATCTGCCGCTGCACCCCAGCGAACTGCCCCCGCAGGGCTATCAGCAGCAGCTGCCGGCCCTCGACGCGGGCGCCCTGGTGGCGTCCGCGGCCGACCTGGCGGAGCTGGCCGACGTGGAGATCGAGACACCGGCGGAGGTGCGGTCGTACCGCGAGACCCAGAACGGCGCCGCCGCGCTCTTCAGGCGCCGCCGCAGGGCCGCGCACGAGCTGGAGCAGGGGCCGTCGCAGCAGGAGCAGTGGTCGGTGCCGGAGCGGCAGGAGCCGGCTCCGAAGTCGCGCCGCGGGATCCGGTTCGGCGGTGAGAAGGTGCTGATCGTCGACGACGACATCCGCAACGTCTTCGCGCTGACCAGTGTCCTGGAGCAGCACGGCCTGTCGGTGCTGTACGCCGAGAACGGCCGTGAGGGCATCGAGGTCCTGGAACAGCACGACGACGTGGCGGTCGTCCTGATGGACATCATGATGCCGGAGATGGACGGATACGCGACGACCACGGCGATCCGCAGGATGCCGCAGTTCGCCGGGCTGCCGATCATCGCGCTGACCGCGAAGGCGATGAAGGGCGACCGGGAGAAGGCGATCGAGTCGGGCGCTTCCGATTACGTGACCAAGCCGGTCGATCCCGATCATCTCCTGGCGGTGATGGACCAGTGGATGAGGGACCAGTGACCAGAGCCGAAAGTGTTCACACGGGGTTGCTGACTCAGTGTGGTCGAGGTCGTGTAGAAGTGCGGGATTCGGGGAACCTTCTGGTCTCCTGCTGCGTTTCTGCTACGTGCACAGTGACATCGCGGTGACAGGGTGTGGCGACAGGCGGGGTGCGGCTACCATGACCGGCACGAGGGCGGGCGGCGTAAGGGAGTCGTCCCCTGGGGCGGAGCCCGGTGCACTGCCGGGGCGAGGAGGGCGGGCCATGGTGCAGAAGGCCAAGATCCTCCTGGTCGATGACCGGCCGGAGAATCTGCTTGCGCTGGAGGCGATCCTCTCTGCGCTCGATCAGACCCTGGTGCGGGCATCGTCCGGGGAGGAAGCGCTCAAGGCACTTCTGACGGACGACTTCGCGGTCATTCTGCTGGATGTTCAGATGCCGGGAATGGACGGTTTCGAAACCGCGGCGCACATCAAGCGGCGGGAACGGACCAGGGACATCCCGATCATCTTCCTCACCGCGATCAACCACGGCCCGCATCACACCTTCCGCGGCTACGCGGCAGGCGCGGTGGACTACATCTCCAAGCCGTTCGACCCGTGGGTGCTGCGGGCGAAGGTCTCCGTGTTCGTCGAGCTGTACATGAAGAACTGCCAGCTCCGGGAGCAGGCGGCGCTGCTGCGGCTCCAGTTGGAGGGCGGTGGCGGCAAGGCCGCGGGCGCCGACTCCAAGGAGCCGGCGGGGCTGCTGGCCGAGCTGTCGGCACGGCTCGCGGCCGTCGAGGAGCAGGCCGAGGCGCTGTCCAAGCAGCTGGACGACGAGTCCGCGGACGCCGCCGCGGTGGCCACGGCGGCTCATCTCGAACGCAAACTCACCGGACTGCGGCGGGCGCTGGACGCGCTGGAGCCCGGCACCGGGAGCACCTCGTCGGTGCCGTCGCAGAACTGACCCCGCGTCGGTTCCGGTTGGCGGGCGGACGGCGTCCGATCGTCCTGTGCGTGACGGGGCCGTGAACCGGCGTCAGTTCGCCACCCTGGCAAGGGCGACACGAACGGGTGAAGCAGTGGGCACACGTGTCCACTGTCTTCTCCACCGGTAACCTCACACCCATGGCCTCACGTTCCTCCGCAGCCAAGAAGCCGCCCGCGAAGAAGGCGGCCGCTTCCGCGAAGGCTCCGGCGAAGAAGGCCGCCGCCAAGAAAGCCCCCGCGAAGAAGGCGCCGGCGAAGAAGGCCGCGGCCAAGAAAGTCGCGCCGCCGAAGCCCGCGCCCAACCCCACCGGGGGCGTGTACCGGCTCGTGCGCGCCGTCTGGCTCGGGCTCGCGCACGCGGTCGGCGCCGTTTTCCGCGGCATAGGGCAGGGCGCGAAGAACCTCGACCCCGCCCATCGCAAGGACGGCATCGCGCTGCTGCTGCTCGGCCTCGCGCTGATCGTCGCCGCCGGCACCTGGTCGAATCTGCGCGGTCCGGTCGGCGACCTCGTCGAGATCATCGTGACCGGCGCCTTCGGCCGGCTCGACCTGCTCGTGCCGATACTGCTCGCGGTCATCGGCGTGCGGTTCATCCGGCACCCCGAGAAGCCCGAGGCCAACGGCCGTATCGTCATCGGCCTGTCCGCGCTCGTCATCGGCGTGCTCGGCCAGGTCCACATCGCCGTCGGCTCGCCCGCCCGCAGTGACGGCATGTCCGCCATAAGGGACGCGGGCGGGCTGATCGGCTGGGGCGCGGCGACCCCGCTGACGCACACCATGGGCGACGTACTCGCCGTACCGTTGCTCGTGCTGCTGACGATCTTCGGGCTGCTGGTGGTCACCGCCACGCCCGTCAACGCCATCCCGCAGCGGCTGCGGCAGTTGGGCATCAAGCTCGGCATCCTGCCGGACCCCGAAGAGGACGACGAGTACACCGACGACGAGCGCTACGACGACCAGTGGCGCGAGGCGCTGCCCGCGGCGCGGGGGCGCAAGCGGGCGCCGGCGCGCACGGCGTACGACCCCGATGGCGCCGAGCAGGAGGCCCTCTCGCGGCGCCGTGGGCGGCCGAGGCGTTCCGCGGTCCCGCAGCCCGAGATGGACCGTCCCATGGACGCTGTGGACGTCGCGGCGGCCGCCGCTGCCGCGCTCGACGGCGCCGTCCTGCACGGGATGCCGCCGTCGCCCATCGTCGCCGACCTCACCCAGGGTGTCAGCGTGGGCGACCGCGCGGAGACCACCCCGGTGCCGACACCCGTCCCGGCCGCGCGCCCCAAGCAGGAGAAGCTCCCGAAGACCGAGGTCCCGGACCCCGCGAAGTCCGGGGTTCCGGATCTCACCAAGTCCGCGCCCGACGAGATGCGCGACCTGCCGCCGCGCGCCGAACAGCTCCAGCTGTCCGGTGACATCACCTACTCGCTGCCGTCGCTGGACCTCCTCGAGCGCGGTGGTCCGGGCAAGTCGCGCAGCGCCGCCAACGACGCCATCGTCGACTCGCTCACCACCGTCTTCTCCGAGTTCAAGGTCGACGCCCGAGTCACCGGCTTCACGCGCGGGCCGACGGTCACGCGCTACGAGGTCGAGCTCGGGCCGGCCGTGAAGGTCGAGCGGATCACCGCGCTGACGAAGAACATCGCGTACGCGGTCGCCAGCCCGGACGTGCGGATCATCAGCCCGATCCCCGGTAAGTCCGCGGTCGGCATCGAGATCCCCAACACCGACCGCGAGATGGTCAACCTCGGCGATGTGCTGCGCCTCGCGGCCGCCGCCGAGGACGACCACCCGATGCTGGTCGCGCTCGGCAAGGACGTCGAGGGCGGCTACGTGATGGCGAACATCGCGAAGATGCCGCATGTGCTGGTCGCCGGTGCGACCGGTTCCGGCAAGTCGTCGTGCATTAACTGCTTGATCACTTCGATCATGATGCGGGCGACCCCGGAGGACGTCCGCATGGTGCTCGTCGACCCCAAGCGTGTCGAGCTGACCGCCTACGAGGGCATTCCGCACCTGATCACGCCGATCATCACCAACCCGAAGCGGGCCGCCGAGGCGCTCCAGTGGGTCGTACGGGAGATGGACCTCCGCTACGACGACCTGGCGGCGTACGGATACCGGCACATCGACGACTTCAACGAAGCCGTCCGCAACGGCAAGGTGAAGCCGCCGGAGGGCAGCGAGCGCGAGCTCCAGCCCTACCCGTACCTGCTGGTGATCGTCGACGAGCTCGCCGACCTGATGATGGTCGCCCCACGCGACGTCGAGGACGCGATCGTCCGCATCACGCAGCTCGCGCGTGCGGCCGGCATCCACCTGGTGCTCGCCACGCAGCGGCCCTCCGTGGACGTCGTCACCGGTCTGATCAAGGCGAACGTGCCCTCGCGGCTCGCGTTCGCCACCTCCTCGCTCGCCGACTCCCGCGTCATCCTCGACCAGCCCGGCGCCGAGAAGCTGATCGGCAAGGGTGACGGGCTGTTCCTGCCGATGGGCGCGAACAAGCCCACGCGTATGCAGGGCGCGTTCGTGACCGAGGAAGAGGTCGCGGTCGTCGTCCAGCACTGCAAGGACCAGATGGCACCCGTCTTCCGGGACGACGTCACCGTCGGGACGAAGCAGAAGAAGGAGATCGACGAGGAGATCGGCGACGACCTCGACCTGCTGTGCCAGGCGGCGGAGCTGGTGGTCTCCACGCAGTTCGGTTCGACGTCCATGCTCCAGCGCAAGCTGCGGGTCGGCTTCGCCAAGGCGGGGCGGCTGATGGACCTCATGGAGTCCCGCGGGATCGTGGGTCCGAGCGAGGGATCCAAGGCTCGTGACGTTCTTGTGAAACCTGATGAGCTGGACGGAGTGCTCGCCGTGATCCGCGGGGAGGCATAAAGCGAGCCCTACGCGGAATACGGGAGTGCAGTGGTCGCCTCGCGGGTGGGCGGGTGAGGAGCCGATGCCCGATCGTGACTCACCCGTAAGGGATCATTGAGCAACCGTTCCCCTTCGGCGTACGTCAAGTTGAGGGAAGCGACAATCTCGTGCCCCACCATCGGTCTGACCGGCCATACCGATGGCGTACAAAGTCCCACCGCCCGGTTGCCCCACCCTTTCGTTACCCCCCTAGACTGAACCTCCAGCACAGGTGGCTTAAACGCTCGAAAGGCGCCCCCGTGTCCATCGGCAACTCCCCTGAAGACGAGCGTCCGTTCGAAGACGTGTCCGAGGAAGCCCGCCCCTCGATCGGCCGTGCCCTGAGGCAGGCGCGCCTCGATGCCGGGCTGACCGTCGACGACGTCACCAACGCCACCAGGGTCCGCATCGCCATCGTGCAGGCCATCGAGGCGGACAACTTCGCCCCCTGCGGCGGCGACGTGTACGCCCGTGGCCACATCCGAACCCTGGCGAAAGCCGTCCACCTCGATCCGGCCCCGCTGCTCGCCCAGTACGACGACTCGCACGGCGGGCGGCCGGCGCCGACCCCCGCCGCCCCGCTGTTCGAGGCGGAGCGCATCCGTCCCGAGCGGCGCGGGCCGAACTGGACCGCGGCCATGGTCGCCGCGATCGTCGCGGTGGTCGGGTTCGTCGGATTCACCGCCTTCAAGGGCGGCGACGACAGCGGCAAGTCCGCCGTCGCCGAGGGCGGCTCGACGCCGACGTCCGACAAGACCACGCCCACCCCGAAGACCGACAAGCCCAAGGATCCCGACCCGGAGCCTTCGGACAGCGCCATCGCGGCCGTCCCGCAGGACAAGGTGACCGTCCAGGTGAGCGCCGTCGACGGCAGGAGCTGGGTCGGGGTCAAGGACCACAACGGCCGACTGCTCTTCGACGACCTGCTCAAGAAGGGCGACTCGAAGACCTTCCAGGACAGCGAGAAGATCAACCTCGTCCTCGGAGACGCGGGTGCGATCGACCTGTTTGTCAACGGCAAGAAGATCGACGACGACTGGCAGCCGGGCGCCGTGGAGCGCCTGACGTACACCAAGGGCGACCCGCAGGCGGGATAAGTCCGGCTGAACGGTCGAGCTGAGGACGGGGTTGGCCAAGATCGGCCAACCCCGTCGACGTGGGCTGTCAGTGAGACAAAGTAGTCTTGAGCCCATGCCTGAACGCCGTACCGTCGCACTCGTCACTCTTGGCTGCGCCCGTAACGAGGTGGACTCGGAGGAGCTCGCAGGCCGCTTGGAGGCGGACGGCTGGGACCTCGTGGAGGACGCCGCCGACGCGGACGTCGCTGTCGTCAACACCTGTGGCTTCGTCGACGCCGCCAAGAAGGACTCCGTCGACGCCCTCCTGGAGGCCAACGACCTCAAGGACCATGGAAGAACCCAGGCCGTCGTGGCGGTGGGCTGCATGGCCGAGCGGTACGGCAAGGATCTCGCCGAGGCCCTCCCCGAAGCCGACGGAGTGCTCGGCTTCGACGACTACGCGGACATCTCCGACCGCCTCCAGACCATCCTGTCCGGCGGCATCCACGCCGCGCACACCCCGCGCGACCGGCGCAAGCTGCTGCCGATCAGCCCTGCCGAGCGGCAGGAGTCCGCGGTCGACGTCGCGCTGCCCGGGCACGCCCCCGTCGACCTTCCGGAAGGGCTCGCTCCGGCCTCCGGCCCGCGCTCGCCCCTGCGCCGCCGCCTCGACGGCTCCCCGGTCGCCTCGGTGAAGCTCGCCTCCGGCTGCGACCGGCGCTGCTCCTTCTGCGCCATCCCGTCCTTCCGCGGCTCCTTCATCTCGCGCCGGCCCAGCGATGTGCTGAACGAGACGCGGTGGCTGGCCGAACAGGGCGTGAAGGAGATCATGCTGGTCTCCGAGAACAACACCTCCTACGGCAAGGACCTGGGCGACATCCGCCTGCTGGAGTCCCTCCTGCCGGAGCTCGCCGAGGTCGACGGCATCGAGCGCGTCCGCGTGAGCTACCTCCAGCCGGCCGAGATGCGGCCCGGTCTGATCGACGTGCTGACGTCCACGCCGAAGGTCGCCCCCTACTTCGACCTGTCCTTCCAGCACTCCGCGCCGGACGTGCTGCGCGCGATGCGCCGCTTCGGCGACACCGACCGGTTCCTCGAATTGCTCGAGACCATCCGCGGCAAGGCCCCGCAGGCCGGCGTGCGGTCCAACTTCATCGTCGGCTTCCCCGGCGAGAGCGAGGCCGACCTGGCCGAGCTGGAGCGCTTCCTGAACCACGCGCGGCTGGACGCCATCGGCGTCTTCGGCTACTCCGACGAGGACGGCACCGAGGCCGCCACGTACGACAACAAGCTCGACGAGGACGTCGTCGCCGAGCGGCTGGCACGTGTCTCCCGGCTGGCCGAGGAACTCGTCTCGCAGCGGTCCGAGGAGCGCGTCGGGGAGACCGTGCACGTGCTCGTCGAGTCGGTGGGCGACGAGGACTCGGAGGAGGGCGCCTACGGCCGTGGGGCGCACCAGGCGCCCGAGACGGACGGCCAGGTGCTGCTCACGAGCGGCGAGGGGCTGCGCGTCGGCCGTATGGTCGAGGCGAAGGTGGTCGGTACGGAAGGTGTCGACCTGGTGGCCGAGCCGCTGCTGGGCTCGCTCGCGTGTAGTGAGGAGGCGGACAGATGACCGGAGTTCCGGCGTCCGCCGCGGGAGGCTCCCAGGCGGGTGCGGCGGGCAAGGCGAGTGCGATGGGCTCGTCCAAGGCCGGCTCGGCCAAGGGCGTCGGCCCGAAGGCGGGCGGTGCTACGGCGAGCGGCGCCGATACCGGTGCCGAGGGCGGGGCGAAATCGCCGCGCGGCGGAAAGATCGCGGCCGCGGCCGTCAACCAGGCCAGCGTCTGGAACATCGCCAACCTCCTGACCATGCTCCGGCTGGTCCTGGTGCCGGCCTTCGTCGCACTGATGCTGGCCGACGGCGGATACGACCCGGCGTGGCGCTCCCTCGCCTGGGCGGCCTTCGCCATCGCCATGATCACGGACCTGTTCGACGGTCATCTGGCGCGTGCGTACAACCTCGTCACCGACTTCGGGAAGATCGCCGACCCCATCGCCGACAAGGCGATCATGGGGGCGGCGCTGATCTGTCTGTCGGCACTGGGCGATCTGCCGTGGTGGGTGACGGGCGTCATCCTCGGCCGGGAACTCGGGATCACGCTCCTGCGTTTCCTGGTCATCCGGTACGGCGTGATCCCGGCGAGCCGGGGCGGCAAGCTCAAGACGCTCACGCAGGGCGTGGCCGTCGGGATGTACATCCTGGCGCTGACGGGGTGGCTGGCCACCCTGCGGTGGTGGGTGATGGCCGCAGCGGTCGTCCTGACCGTGCTGACCGGGCTCGACTATGTGAGACAAGCCATTGTGCTGCGCAGGCAGGGAATCGCAGAGCGCAAGGCCGCGTTGGAGGAGACGGAAGCGTGAGTTCCCGGGCCACCGACGTGGTGCGACTACTCAAAGTGAGCGGTGAGACGCTCGCTGTGGCGGAGTCGCTGACGGGCGGGCTGGTTGCGGCGGACATCACAGCCGTCCCGGGGGCATCACAGGTCTTCCGGGGCTCGGTGACCGCCTACGCCACCGAGCTGAAGCATCGGCTCCTCGGCGTCGACGCCACCCTGCTGGAGCAGCACGGTGCGGTGAATCCGCAGGTGGCGGCGCAGATGGCGGCCGGCGTACGGAAGGCGCTGGGTGCCGACTGGGGCATCGCGACGACCGGTGTCGCGGGGCCCGACATGCAGGACGGACACCCCGTGGGGACCGTTTTCGTCGCCCTGGACGGCCCGATCGGGTTTGGTTCCGGTTCTGCCGGTGGCGGAAAAGTGGAGGCCCTGCGGTTGAACGGCGGCCGCGAGGAAATTCGTATGGAGAGTGTACGGAGCGTACTCGCACTGCTCCTGAAGGAGCTTGCGGGCGAACACAGTGGGAATGAGCGGGCACAGGATACGGAACGGAACGGGGGGTTTTGATGTTTGCAGCCCTGAGTGAACACGACATCGCTCCCCGCACGGCCGCGGCGCAAGGCGGTACGGTGGGGCGTGAAGGATGCGGCTACGCGGTCCGAGGAGGGAGCCACCGATGATTCTGCTCCGTCGCCTGCTTGGTGACGTGCTGCGTCGGCAGCGCCAGCGCCAGGGCCGTACTCTGCGCGAAGTCTCCTCGTCCGCCCGAGTCTCACTCGGCTATCTCTCCGAGGTGGAGCGGGGGCAGAAGGAGGCTTCCTCCGAGCTGCTCTCCGCGATCTGCGACGCGCTGGACGTACGGATGTCCGAGCTCATGCGGGAAGTGAGCGACGAGCTCGCTCTCGCCGAGCTGGCCCAGTCTGCTGCGGCCACACCCAGCGAGCCTGTACCCGCGTCGGTCCGTCCGATGCTGGGTTCCGTGTCGGTGACCGGTGTGCCACCGGAACGGGTGACCATCAAGGCGCCTTCCGAGGCTGTGGACGTGGTCGCCGCGTGACGGTGACGCCGGTGCGCATGGGCTGACCATGCGCTGAGGAGTTGTGTGAGACCCCGGTCGGGGCTTCTCCAGGGAGACCTGGGGGAGAGCGGCCGGGGTTTCGTGCTGTCCGGGGCCGGTGCCTTCGGCGGGGGCCGGCGGGCCTGTCGTCGCCGTCGGGTCCGTTTGCCGGGGTGTGACCGCGCGGTCATGGTGGGTGTGATGGCGCGCGACGCGGCGTGAAGGCGTTGGCCCGCGCCGTCACTGTTGCCGTTGCTGCGCCCTCCCGGCCGGTGTGGCGGGCGGCCTAGCCTCGGGCTGGAGGTGAGCGGATGGCGCGGCCGATAGTCCGCTGGGGGGCGGCTCTCGGGTTCGGGGCGCTGTGGTGGTGGGCCGTGCTGCGGCTCGCGCTGGCGCCGGACGCCGGGGTGCTCGAAGCGGGCGTCGCCGCCGGGGGCTGGGGGCTGAGTCTGTTGCCGGTGCACTGTGTGCCGAAGGCGCGGGCCGTGGGCGCCGTCGATCCGCGGCGGTGGGCGCGGGCCTGGCGGGCCGGGCGGACGGGACGGGCCGCCGCGGCGGCTACCACGGCATTGCCGCACCGGGGTTCGGATGCGGGATCTGGGCCGTGGTGAGGGGCGGTTACCACGGCATTGCCACGTCGCGGTTCGGACGCGGGATCTGGGCCGAGGTGCAGGGCGGCTACCACGGCATTGCCACACCGCCGTTCGGGCGCAGGATCTGGCCCGTGGTGAAGGCCGACGCGTCGGATGCCAGGTGGAGCACCGCGTGCGCGACGTCCTCCGCTTCACCGACCCGGCCCAGCGGCGACATCCGGGCCATGAAGGTCTCGGTGTGAGTCTGTGCCTCGGTGTCATGGCGGTCGGTCATCGGAGTGCGGATCCAGCCCGGCGCGACGGCGTTCACGCGGATCCCGTGCGGGCCCATCTCGGTGGCCAGCGTCTTCGTGAGCTGTACGACGGCCGCCTTCGCCGCGCCGTAGCAGAGCAGGCCGGGGCCGCCGGTGTCCACGGCGCCCGAGGCCATGGTGACGATGCTGCCCCGGACGCCCTGGGCGAGCATCGCGCGGGCCGCCTCCTGGCAGGCGTACAGGACACCCTTGAAGTTGACGCTCAGCACCCGGTCGAGGTCCTCGTCGCGGGTCTCCAGGACCGGGCTGCTGTGCATGATCCCGGCGACCGCCGCCATCACGTCCAGCCTCTCGCAGGCGGCGACGGCCCGGCCGAGCTGGGCGCGGTCGGTGACGTCGAGGAGGTGGACGTGGGCGGTGCCGCCGCTCGACTTGATCAGGGTCGCCGTGTCGTGCAGGCCCTGCGCGTCACGGTCGGCGCAGTGCACGGCCGCACCGGCCTCGGCGAGCAGCACGGCCGACGCGCGGCCGATACCGCTGGCGGCGCCGGTGACGAATGCGGTGCGTCCGGTGAGGTCGTACGCCTTTACGGCCATGAAGGGACGGTACGAGTGAATCTGACGGATCGTCAATTAGTCGTACGGTGTTGGGTTCCGCGGTTCTGGGTTCCGTGGTGTGGGGTGGCGCCGGGCGTCCGGCTCGGGGTCGGGCCCGCCTGGCAGTTGGGGCACCAGTAGGTGGGGCGCTCTCGGGAACCGTCGCCCTGGTCGGCCACGCGGACCGGGGTGGCGCAGCGCAGGCAGGGGCGGCGGGCACGGCCGTAGACGAAGAGGTCCTGGCCGCGGCGGCCCGTCGTGTTGCGGATCGGGCGGTCGCGGTTTGCTTCCAGGAGTTTCTTGGCGAGGAGCGACAGTTGGGCGGTGTGCTCGGCGGGGAGCGCGCCGATGGGTAGCCAGGGGGTGACGCGGAGGAGGAAGCACAGCTCGCTCTTGTAGACATTGCCGATGCCGGCGAGGTTGCGCTGGTCCAGCAGGGCCTCGCCGAGCTGGCGGCCAGGGTCGGTGAGGAGGTTGGCGAGGGCGCGGTCGGGGTCCCAGTCCGGGCCCAGCAGGTCGGGGCCGAGGTGGCCGACGGCGCGGTCCTCCTCGGTGGTGCGGAGGAGTTCGAGGACGGGGAGGCGGTAGCCGACAGCGGTGTGGGTGTCTGTGGGAGCCGGGCGGGCGTCGGGGGTGGCTGGGGTGTTGGGCCTGTGGGTGGGGGCGGGGGCGGGGGCGGCGGTGAGGATCGCTCGGATCTGGTGGACGGGGCCGCCTGTCCAGCGCTGCTGGTCGGTGAAGACCTTCCAGGAGCCTTCCATCCCCAGGTGCGAGTGGATCGTGAGGCCGCCTTCGACGCGGGTCAGGAGGTGTTTGCCGCGGGGGGTGACATCCAGGACGGTGCGGCCCGTGAGGTCGGCCGTGGCGTACTTGGGCACCCGGAAGTCGCTACGGGACAGCGTCCCGCCGGCGAGGGCGGCGTGCAGCCGCTTCGCCGTCTGCCAGACCGTGTCTCCTTCGGGCATGGGTCAAGGGTGGCATGGGGTGGGTGGGGGCGTGCGGGTGAGTGAGGGTCCAGGGTGGCGGGCCGGGGTGGGTTGTGGCCCGGGGGCGGTCCGGGTGGGCTGGTGGTCAGGGCTGAGTGCCGGGTGTCTGGCGTCAGGCACGTAGGCGTAGGCCTCTGGGCGTTGCGATGAAGCCCGCTCCCTCCAGGAGGGTGCCCATGGGGGACGTCAGTGCCGAGGCGCCGTTCACCCGTTCCACCGTGACCGTGCCGAGGGAGCCCGCACGGGCGGCCGAGGCGAGGGCCTCCGCCGCCGTGTGCAGACGGGGGTCGTCGGTGGGTTCCGTGTCCGGGGCCGAGGGCCAGGCCAGGAGGGTCTTGCCGCCGCGCTCCATGTAAAGGGTCAGCTCCCCGTCGACGAGGACCACCAGGGAGCCCGCCTTGCGGCCCGGCTTGTGCCCGGCGCCGGTGGGAGGCTCGGGCCAGCCGAGTGCGGCGCCGTAGGCGTTCGCCGGGTCGGCGGCGGCGAGGACGACGGCCCGGGTGTCAGGGGTGGGCCGGGTGCGGCGGGAGGCGGAGCCGGGGTCGAACTGGCCTCCGCCGTTGTGCCAGGCCGGCCCCTGCGGGGTACGGCGGCCGGCCTCGGGGGCGAGGTCGCGGGGCGAGACCCATTCGCTCGGTCCGAGGTGGGCGTCCAGGAAGTCGTGGTCGAGGTCGGGGATGTCGTAGGCGGGGGTGCCGTCGGGGTTGTCGTACGTGGGCGTGCCGTCGGGGTTGTCGTACGCCGAAGTGCCGGCCCCGTCGGCGTCGGGACTCCCCGTGCCGTACGGAGGAGTCGGGCCGAAGGCGTCGGGGGCGGCCGGACCCGGCAGGTCGTCGCCGCGGTCGCGGGCGTTGGAGACCGCGCGGAGGCGGTCCACCGCGCCGTCCATCGCGAACTGGGCCGCGCCGAGTCCCTCCACCACATAGCCCCGACGTGCCTGGCCGCTCTCCTCGAAGACGGACAGGATGCGGTACGTCGCAGAGAAGCCGCCCTCGACGCCTTCCGCGCCGACCGCTCCCCGGGTCACCACGCCGTGCCGGTCGAGGAGGGTGCGGGCGAGGGCGTGTGCGCGGACGGTGGGGTCGGGTTCGTGTGCCGGCAGGACGGACCAGCGGCCGGCGACGGTCGGTGGGCCGGTGCGGGACGCGGGGCGGGCTGAGGCCGTGAGGGAGCCGTAGCGGCCCCGGGGAATCGTGCGCTTGGCGCGGTGGGCCGTGGAGCCCGCGGTGCGGCCCGAACCCAGCAGGGAACGCATGGGGGCGAGGGTGTCGTTGGTCAGACGGCCCGACCAGGCCAGCTCCCAGAGCGCGTCGGCGAGTTGGGGATCGGTGGCGTCGGGGTGGGTGGTCGCTCGGATCTGGTCGGCGATCTGGCGGAAGAACAGGCCGTAGCCGCCGGAGAGGGTGTCCAGGACGGACTGGTGCAGCGCTGTCAGCTCAAGGGGGTGGGGTTGCGGCAGGAGCAGCGGAGCCGCGTCCGCCATATAGAGGGAGACCCAGCCGTCCTTCCCGGGGAGCGAGCCTGCTCCGGCCCAGACGACCTCGCCGGCCGAGGTGAGTTCGTCGAGCATCGCGGGGTTGTAGCCGGCGACGCGTGACGGCAGGACGAGCTTCTCCAGGGCGGACGCGGGCACGGACGCGCCCTGCAACTGTTCGATGGCGCGGACGAGTCCGTCGATTCCGCGCAGCCCGTGGCCCTTGCCGATGTGCTGCCACTGCGGCAGGAACTGCGCGAGCGCGGCCGGCGGCACCGGCTCCAGTTCGTGCCGCAGCGCGGCGAGGGAACGGCGGCGCAGTCGGCGCAGGACCGTCGCGTCGCACCACTCCTGGCCGATGCCGGCCGGGTGGAACTCGCCCTGTACGACGCGCCCGCCGGCGGCCAGCCGCTGGAGCGCGCCGTCGGTGATCGCCACGCCCAGTCCGAAGCGGGCCGCCGCCGTGGCCGAGGTGAAGGGGCCGTGGGTGCGGGCATAGCGGGCGAGGAGATCGCCGAGCGGATCCTTGACCGGCTCGGTGAAGGCCTCGGGGACGCCGACCGGCAGAGCTGTGCCGAGCGCGTCGCGCAGGCGGCCCGCGTCCTCGATCGCCGCCCAGTGGTCGGTGCCGGCGACACGGACCTTGATGGCGCGGCGGGCGCCGGCCAGCTCCTGGGCCCAGTGCGGCTCGGCGCCCCGCTCGGCCAACTCGGCGTCGGTGAGCGGGCCGAGGAGGCGCAGCAGGTCGGCGACGCCCTCGGCGTCCTTCACGCGGCGGTCCTCGGTGAGCCACTGGAGCTCGCGCTCCAGCTCGGTCAGCACCTCGGCATCCAGCAGCTCACGCAGCTCAGCCTGGCCGAGCAGCTCGGCGAGCAGCCGCGAGTCCAGCGACAGGGCGGCCGCGCGGCGTTCGGCGAGCGGGGAGTCACCCTCGTACAGGAACTGCGCGACGTACCCGAAGAGGAGGGAGCGGGCGAAGGGGGACGGCTCTGGGGTGGTGACCTCGACGAGGCGCACCTTGCGGGACTCCAGATCGCCCATCAGCTCCACGAGTCCGGGCACGTCGAAGACGTCCTGGAGGCACTCGCGGACCGCTTCCAGGACGATCGGGAAGGAGCCGAACTCGCTCGCCACCTGTAGCAGTTGGGCCGCGCGTTGGCGCTGCTGCCACAGCGGGGTGCGCTTGCCGGGGTTGCGGCGCGGCAGCAGCAGCGCGCGGGCGGCGCACTCGCGGAACCGGGACGCGAACAGGGCCGAGCCGCCGACCTGGTCGGTGACCATCTGGTCGACGTCACCCTTGTCGAAGACGACGTCCGCCGCGCCGACCGGGGCCTGGTCGGCGTCGTACTCCGTGCCGGCCTTGCGCGGCTCCTGGTCCAGCAGGTCCAGGCCCATCAGGTCGGCATCCGGCAGGCGCAGCACGATGCCGTCGTCGGCGTGCATGACCTGCGCGTCCATGCCGTATCGCTCGGAAAGCTTCGCGCCCAGCGCCAGGGCCCAGGGGGCGTGGACCTGGGCGCCGAAGGGGGAGTGCACGACGACGCGCCAGTCGCCGAGCTCGTCGCGGAAGCGCTCGACGACGATCGTGCGGTCGTCCGGGACGTGACCGCACGCCTCACGCTGCTCGTCCAGGTACGACAGGACGTTGTCTGCCGCCCACGCGTCCAGGCCGGCCGTGACCAGGCGCAGGCGGGCGTCGTCCTTGGACAGCGAGCCGACCTCGCGCAGGAACGCGCCCACCGCGCGGCCCAGTTCCAGGGGGCGGCCCAGCTGGTCGCCCTTCCAGAACGGCAGGCGGCCCGGTACGCCCGGTGCCGGGGAGACCAGGACGCGGTCGCGGGTGATGTCCTCGATGCGCCAGGAGCTGGTGCCCAGCGTGAAGACGTCGCCGACGCGGGACTCGTAGACCATCTCCTCGTCGAGCTCACCGACCCGGCCGCCGCCCTTCTTGGGGTCCGAGCCGGCGAGGAACACGCCGAAGAGGCCGCGGTCGGGGATGGTGCCGCCGGAGGTGACGGCGAGGCGCTGGGCGCCGGGGCGGCCGGTGATCGTGCCGGCGACCCGGTCCCAGACCACGCGCGGGCGCAGTTCCGCGAAGGCGTCGGACGGGTAGCGGCCGGCGAGCATGTCGAGGACCGCGGTGAAGGCGGACTCGGGGAGGGACGCGAAGGGCGCGGCCCGGCGGACGGTGGCGAGGAGGTCGTCGAACTGCCACGTGTCCATCGCCGTCATCGCGACGATCTGCTGGGCGAGGACGTCGAGGGGGTTGGCGGGGACCCTGAGGGACTCGATGGCGCCCGTGCGCATGCGCTCGGTGACCACTGCCGCCTGGACCAGGTCGCCGCGGTACTTCGGGAACACCACGCCGGTGGAGACGGCGCCGACCTGGTGGCCCGCGCGGCCCACGCGCTGGAGGCCGGAGGCCACGGAGGGGGGTGATTCGACCTGGACCACGAGGTCCACCGCGCCCATGTCGATGCCGAGTTCGAGGCTGGAGGTGGCTACGACGGCGGGGAGGCGGCCGGCTTTGAGATCCTCTTCTACGAGGGCGCGCTGCTCCTTGGAGACGGAGCCGTGGTGGGCTCGGGCGATGACCGGGGGTGCGCCCTGTGCTGCTCCTGAGCCGCCCATGAGTTCCGCCGGGGCGTGGTGTTCGTCCAGGGTTTCGCCGGTGGCGCGCTCGTAGGCGATCTCGTTGAGGCGGTTGCAGAGGCGTTCCGCGAGGCGGCGGGAGTTGGCGAAGACGATCGTGGAGCGGTGGGACTGGACGAGGTCGGTGATGCGCTCCTCGACGTGTGGCCAGATCGAGGGGCGCTCCGCGCCTTCGGAGCCGTCTGCCACCGGGGAGCCGCCCAGTTCGCCGAGGTCCTCGACGGGGACGACGACCGAGAGGTCGAACTCCTTGCCCGACTTCGGCTGGACGATCTCCACTTTGCGGTGGGGGGAGAGGTAGCGGGCGATCTCGTCGACCGGGCGGACCGTCGCGGAGAGGCCGATGCGGCGGGCCGGCTTCGGGAGGAGCTCGTCCAGGCGCTCCAGGGTGAGGGCCAGGTGGGCGCCGCGCTTGGTGCCCGCCACCGCGTGGACCTCGTCCAGGATCACCGTCTCGATGCCGGTCAGGGCGTCGCGGGTGGCCGACGTCAGCATCAGGAACAGGGACTCGGGGGTGGTGATGAGAATGTCCGGGGGGCGGGTCGCCAGGGCTCGGCGCTCTGCGGCGGGGGTGTCGCCGGAGCGGATGCCGACCTTCACCTCGGGCTCGGGGAGGCCCAGGCGGACGGATTCCTGGCGGATGCCGGTCAGGGGGCTGCGGAGGTTGCGCTCCACGTCCACGGCGAGGGCCTTGAGGGGGGAGACGTAGAGGACCCGGCAGCGCTTCTTGGGGTCGGCCGGTGGGGGTGAGGAGGCCAGCTGGTCCAGGGCGGCGAGGAAGGCTGCGAGGGTCTTGCCCGAGCCGGTGGGGGCTACGACCAGCACGTCCGAGCCCTCGTTGATGGCTTGCCACGCGCCTGCCTGGGCCGGCGTGGGCGCGGAGAAGGCGCCCGTGAACCAGCCGCGGGTTGCGGGGGAGAAGCCGGTCAAGGCTCGGTGTGGGTTGCTGACCATGCGTCCATCCTGCACCCGGGGTCTGACAATCGGGCTGAGCTGGGGGAATGGTGGTGCCTGCGGCGGCCTGTGCCGGTGCGTGGGGGTTCGTGCAGCGCCTGCGGGTGTGTGGTGGGTCGGGGCCGTGCCGGGGGGTGTCCGTCCTCGGTCGGGCGGTTGCCCGGCTTCAGAAGGGTGCTGTGTCTTGACGCCCGCCGCTGCGGGCGGACACCCCCCGGCACGTCCCCTTGCCGCCGTGCGCGGGTGCTGCGGCGTGGGGTGGCCCCTGATGGCCTGCTCTGACCGGTCGCGGAGAATGGGGGGTATGGGTTCTCGGGAGCGGGCGCGGCACTGGCGTTACGCCGAGTTGCCCGGTGTCGATCTGCTGCGGGCCCGGTACGTGGAGAAGACCTTTGTGCGGCATACCCATGAGCACTTTGTGATCGCTGCGATCGCTGAGGGTGTGGAGGTCTTTCATCATCGCGGGGCCGATCAGTACGCGGCGGCCGGTGCGCTGGCGTTGGTCAATCCTGATACGCCGCACACGGGGCGGGCCGGGGTGCCTGAGGGGTGGCAGTACGGCGCCGTGTATCCGTCGCCGGAGCTTGTGGCTGAGATCGCTGCCGAGACCACTTCTGTGCGGGGTACGCCCGGGTTTGTTCGGCCTGTGCTTGATGACGCTTATGCGGTGAGGTTGGTTCATCAGGTGCTGCGGGCCGCTGACGAGGGGAACGCGCTGGCGGCGGACACCTTGTTGCGGGTGGCCGTTACGCGGTTGCTGCGGTTGAACGGTGGGGCGATGCCGCAGCGGGAGGTGCGGACCGCGGGGGGTCTCGTCGCCGTACGCGCGCGTGAGGTGCTGGAAGGGCGGATGGCCGAGCCGCCGAGTCTGGAGCAGCTGGCTGCCGATCTTGATACGAGTCCGTTCGCCCTGCTGCGGGCCTTTCGGGATGTGTACGGGATGCCGCCGCACACCTGGCTGACCGATGCGCGGGTGCGACGGGCCCGGAGGCTGCTGGATGCAGGGGTGTCGCCGGCCGAGGCGGCGCTTGCCGTGGGGTTCACCGATCAGCCGCATCTGAATCGCCACTTCGCCCGGATCATCGGCGTACCGCCGGGGGCGTATCAGCGGGAGCGCAAGAACGTACAAGACCTGCGGTAGCGGGTTGCCTAGCGTCGAGGGCGTGCAAGAACGGAACGCTCTCACTGATCTTCGCGTCGGCCCGGACGACAAGCCCGATGCCGCCGTCGTACGGGACGCCCTGGGCGTCGGGGTCGCCGTCGGGCTGTCCGGGTTCGCCTTCGGGGTGACGTCGGCGGGCAGTGGGCTCACGCTCCTGCAGACCTGTGTGCTCAGCCTGCTGGTCTTCACGGGGGCGTCGCAGTTCGCGCTCGTCGGGGCGATCGCGGCCGGTGGCAGTCCGTTCACCGCGGCTGCCGGGGCCTTCTTCCTGGGCGTGCGCAACGCCTTCTACGGGCTGCGGCTGTCCGAGGTGCTGCGCCTCACGCGCGCGGTGCGGCCGTTCGCCGCGCAGTGGGTGATCGATGAGACGACGGTCGTCGCACTGGCGCAGCCCACTCGGCGCAGTGCGCGGATCGGGTTCGTGGTGACCGGGCTGAGTCTGTACGTGCTGTGGAATCTCACGACGCTGCTGGGCGCACTGGGGGCCGAGGCCATCGGTGACACCGCTGCCTGGGGGCTCGACGCCGCCGGGCCCGCCGTGTTCCTCGCGCTCCTCGCGCCCATGCTGAAGACCGGCACCGAGCGGGCTGTCGCCGGCCTTGCGGTGGTTCTGGGGCTCGGGCTGCTGCCCGTGCTGCCGGCCGGGGTGCCCGTACTGGTGGCCGCGCTCGCCGCGCCCGTCGTGCTGTGGGCGCAGGGACGGCGCCTGGGAGGGGAGACGCGGTGAACACCTGGATCGCCATCGGCGCCACCGTCGTCGGCTGCTACGCCGTCAAACTCATCGGGCTCCTCGTGCCCGCGGGCGCCCTGGAGAAGCCTCTCGTACGGCGTCTTGCCGCACTGTTGCCCGTCGCCCTGCTCGCCGCCCTCACGGCCCAGCAGACGTTCGGCGACGGGCAGGTGCTGGTGCTGGGCGCGAGGGCGGCAGGGGTCGCGGCGGCCGCCGTGGCGCTCGTTCTGCGAGCGCCCTTCCTGCTCGTCGTCGGCGCGGCCGTGGTGGTGACCGCCGGGGTGCGGGCGCTGGGCGGGTGAGGCGGGTCAGCCGATGTGGCGGCCGTACGCCCTGAGGGTGCGCAGCGCCTGGATCGTCACCATGGGGCGGGCCTCCAGCAGGATGCCCGGCGTCCACTGGCGCCAGCGGACGGGCCAGCCGCCGTCCTCCTGCTGCTCGCCGGCGAGGTGGTCGAGGGAGCGGCTCATCTCGTCGTCGGTGAACCACGCGCGCGCGAGCGAGCGCGGCGTCCGCGCGTAGTCGTGCGGGAAGTGGTGCTCGCCCTGGGCGTAGCCGGTCGGGACGGCGTACGAGTCGAGGTTGTCCGGCTCCAGTACCGCGAGGCGCTGATCGCGCACCAGGCGGCCAAGTCGGTCCGCGGCCGCCTCCGCGCGCGGGCGGTCGGGAGCGGAGTCCAGGAAGGCCACGGCGGCCTCGATCTCGTACGGATGCGACTTCTCCAAGGACTCCACCGCCTGCCAGCAGAAGTCCGTGGCCCGGAACAGCCAGGCGTGCCAGACCTCGTTGCGGTGCAGCAGCCCGACCACCGGACCGGTCGCCAGGAGCGAGCTGGGCGGGTCGTCCACGACCGGGATGAAGGGGGCCGTCGGGTAGCCGCGCTGGCCGGTGTGGACCGCCGGCAGGGCGCCGTCCGGCGTGGAGACCGACGTCAGATACCGGCACACGCGGTCCACGCGCTGTCCGCCGCAGCGCTCGACGGCGTCCAGGATGTGGAGGGCGTGACCGACGTGCAGCGGCTGGCTGACCGGGCCGCGCAGATCCGGCTCCAGCGCGTGGCCGTACCCGCCGTCCTCGTTGCGGTAGGCGTCCAGGGCGGTCTCCACCGGGTCGGCGGCGCCGTTCAGGAAGTGGTACGCGAAGAGGCGCTGTTCCAGCACGCGCGCGGTGAGCCAGACGAACTGCTCGGCTCGGAAGAGCGGGAAGTGCGCCGGGGGTGTCGGTGGGAGTACGGAAGCTCCGGGTTCGGGCATGCGTCAGACCGTAGGGCGGAAAGCGGTCTCGGCAAGCGGTCCCGGCTCAGGCCCACCCCCAGGGGCGGGATACTGGAGGCATGCGGTTGACGGTCTTCTGGCAGCGGATGGCGGAGCAGTTCGGTTCGGGGTACGCCGACACCTTCGCGCGCGACCATGTGATGGCGGAGCTCGGCGGACGCACGGTGCACGAGGCGCTGGAGTCCGGCTGGGAGGCCAAGGACGTGTGGCGTGTGGTGTGTGCCGTGATGAACGTTCCGGGGGAGAAGCGCTGACCGGTAACGAAGATCGGCGGACCGGGGCCGATTGTCGGTGGCGTGGGCGAGACTTGCTCCGTGGCACGCACTGACGAGACCGGGGAGATCGCCCGGCACGGGTCCCCGTTCGGCACGACGCCGCCCGATCCGCCTCCGGCCGGGGGCGACGCCGGGGCGAACGGGCGTATGCCGCGCTGGCTGCCGCGCGCCCTGGTGCTCGCGCTGGCGCTCGTCGGCGTGTTCCAGCTGGGCAGCTGGGCCTTTCACCAGCTCACCGGGTTGCTGGTCAACATCCTCATCGCGTTCTTCCTGGCCCTCGCCATCGAGCCCGCGGTGAGCTGGATGGCCTCTCGCGGCCTGCGCCGGGGGCTGGCCACCGCCCTCGTCTTCTTCGCCGTGATCATCGTGTCGGCCGGATTCGTGACCTTGCTGGGGTCCATGCTCGCGGGCCAGATCATCAAGATCGTCGAGGACTTCCCGAACTACCTCGACTCCGTCATCAACTGGATCAACGCGCACTTCCACACCGAACTGCGCCGCGTCGACGTCCAGGAGGGCCTGCTCAAGTCCGACTGGCTGCGCAACTACGTGCAGAACAGCGCCACCGGCGTCCTGGACGTGTCCGCCCAGGTCCTCGGCGGTCTCTTCCAGCTGCTGACGATCACGCTGTTCTCGTTCTACTTCGCCGCCGACGGCCCCCGCCTGCGCCGCGCACTGTGCTCCGTACTGCCCCCCGCCCGGCAGGCCGAGGTGCTGCGTGCCTGGGAGATCGCCGTCATCAAGACCGGCGGCTATCTGTACTCGCGCGGTCTGATGGCGCTCATCTCCGGCATCGCCCACTACATCCTGCTGGAGATCCTGGATGTGCCGTACGCACCCGTGCTCGCGGTGTGGGTGGGCCTGGTGTCGCAGTTCATCCCCACCATCGGCACGTATCTCGCGGGCGCCCTGCCCATGCTGATCGCGTTCACGGTCGATCCCTGGTACGCGCTGTGGGTGCTGATCTTCGTCGTGGTCTACCAGCAGTTCGAGAACTACGTCCTTCAGCCGAAGCTGACCGCCAAGACCGTCGACATCCACCCCGCGGTCGCCTTCGGCTCGGTCATCGCCGGCACCGCGCTCCTGGGTGCGGTGGGCGCGCTGATCGCCATCCCGGCCGTCGCCACGTTGCAGGCGTTCCTGGGGGCGTACGTGAAGCGCTACGACGTCACCGACGACCCCCGCGTGCACGGGCACCGGGGGCGGGGGCAGGGGTTGTTCGCACGCGCGCGTGAGCTGTGGATACGTCCGCCGGAACAGCCCGGCAAGAAGCCCCCGGAGGGGACCGGGGGGTCAGTAGGGTCGCGGGACGGGGCGGATTGACCTTGGCCGGGCGGGCTTGTCGCGTGTGACGCGGGGGAGCGTCGTCCGAGTCATGAAGCGTCGTCCGAGTCATGAAGCGTCGTTCGAGTCATGAGGCGTCGTTCGAGCTATGAGGCGTCGTCCGAGCTGTGAGGCAGAGGGCGCGCGTCCCAGGGCGGCGGCCAGGAGGAGCGCCGTGATGGCCGTGAGAGCCGTGCCCTGCCAGCCGGCCATGTCGAGCAGAGGTGCGGCGAGGGCCGTGCCGATGGCGCCGATGGTGAAGTAGAGCACCAGATAGACGCTGCTGAGGCTGCCCGAACGGTGGGGGTCGAGGGCGATGACGCGGCTCTGGTTGGCGGCCTGCGCGGCGAAGCAGCCGGCATCGAACAGGGCGAGCCCGAGCGCCGTGGCCGGCGGGCTGTCCAGGCCCGTGGCGAGCAGGGCCGTTCCCGCGGCGGCGGTCAGCATGCAGACGGTGATCACGGTCCGGGGCGTGTAGCGGTCGGTGAGGCGCCCGGTGACGGGGAGCGCGGCGAAACCGAGGAGTCCGGCCAGGCTGTACAGGCCGATCGCGGTGGGGCCCAGAGCGTGGGGCGGCCGGGCCAGCGTGAGGGCGAGGGCGACCCATATGAGGTTGAAGGCGAAGTACCACAGGCCACCGGTGGCCACGGCTCGGCGCAGCTGCGGGTGGTGGCGCAGGAGCGGGGGAAGCGAGGCGAGGGTGGCGCGGTAGCCGCGGTCCGGCCGGGGCCGTTGCCTCGGCAGGAGGGTGAGAGCGGCGATCGCGCCGAGCAGGGCGACGGCGGCGAAGACGAGAAGCATCCGGCGCCATCCGACGATGTCCGCGAGTGCCCCTCCCGCGAGACGGCTGAGCAGGATGCCGGCCGACATGCCGGCGGCCACGGTGGCGACGCCCGTCCCACGGCGTCCGGGCGGGGCGTACCGGCCCGCGATGTTGCCGGCCTGCGCGGCGACGCCGGCGGAGGCGCCGATGAGCAGGTAGGCGGCCAGCAGCGGTACCGGGCCGGTCGCTGCCGCGGCGAGGACCAGGGCTGCGGCCAGCGTGCAGAGCTGCGCCGAGACCAGTCGGCCCGGAGCGACGTGGTCGGTGAGGGGCAGCAGGAAGGCGAAGCCGAACATGCAGCCGACCAGTGCGGCCGTGGGGACGAGGCCGATCACCGGGGCGGGGACCTCCAGATCGGTGGCCACGGCGGTGAGCGCGGGCTGGATGGCGTAGTTGTTCGCGATCGCCGTACCGGCTATGCAGGCGAGCAGGAACGTGCCGCCCCGGGGAAGGGCGTGGCTCACGGCTGGGTGCCGCGGGTGAGGACGACGGCGTAACGGCACGCGGTGTCGGTGGTGTTGGCGAAGACGCGGTCGCTGGGCTCCCCGAGCTCGATGGTGTCGCCCGCGTCGAGTTCGTGGACCGTGTCGCCGTCGTGGAAGGTCAGACGGCCGTCGAGGACCCAGACGGCCTGCCGGACGAAGGCGAAGGCCGCCGCCGGATACGGCACGCGTGCGCCGGCGGGCAGGCGGATCTCGGCGATCTCCGCGGGGAAGTGGGGACTGGTGATCTGGCGGCGCCGGTAGCCGGTGGCGGGGTCGCGCCACTCGGCCGCCTCGGCCTGGCGGCGCACCTCCCCGAGCCCGTCCGTCTCGTCGCGAGCTCCTTCTGCGAGGGCGAGCAGGGAGGACACGCTGAGCTGGAAGGCGGCCGACAGCTTGCCGAGGACGACGGCGGTGGGGCTGCTCTCGCCGCGCTCGATCCTGCTGATCATGGCCTGCGAGACACCGGAGGCATCCGCGAGCTGGGCCAGCGTCCAGCGCCGCCGCTCTCGTTCGGTGCGGATGCGGGATGCGATCTGCCCCACCAGAGGATCTACTATGTTGGACATGAATCCAATATACGAGAGAGAGCGGGCGGTCGTGACAGTACGTCCGGCCGACTCCGGCGACGTGGAGGTCATCCGCGGGATCCGCAACCACGCGATCGAGCACTCGACGGCCCTGTGGACGCAGACCCCGCAGTCTCCGGCCGAGGCCGTGACCTGGCTGGCCGCCCACCTGGAGCGCGGCTCGGCCTTCGTGGCCGAGGCGGACGGCGAGGTGGCCGGGTTCGCGGTCTACGGGCCGTGGCGGGAGCTGGAGGGCTATCGCCACACGGTGGAGGACTCGGTCTACGTCCGCGAAGGCCGGCACGGACTCGGCATCGGCTCCGCACTGCTTGCCGCGCTCATCACCGCCGCGCGTGAGGCGGGCCACCACGTCGTCATCGCCGGCATCGAGTCGGAGAACGCCTCGTCGATCCGGCTGCACGAGCGATTCGGGTTCCAGTGCGTCGGCGTGATCCCGGAGGTGGGCACGAAGTTCGGCCGGTGGCTCGATCTGACGCTCATGAGGCTGGCGTTGGGCGGGGGCTAAGGGTGGTATCGAGCTAGGTCGGCGGGTCCGTCGAGGCGTGTCCGAGTCCGGCCGTGGTGTGTGCGAGGCCGGTCGCGGGCGTGTGTCCCCAGGTGTCGCGTGGTGCGCTTGACACGAAAATCGAACATCCATTCTCATGGAAGTGCCGGCGAGGCGCTCGGCAGGCATTTCGCCACGGTTTCGACGGAGAAGTGCCCGAGTTATCCACAGGCCGGACGGGCGTCGGGGCGCATTGTCAGTGGCAGGCGTTAGCGTCTTTGACGTGAAGCGATCGACTCAAGCAAACCGGGTGGAACCCATGGCAGGAACCGACCGCGAGAAGGCCCTGGATGCCGCACTCGCACAGATTGAACGGCAATTCGGCAAGGGCGCGGTCATGCGCATGGGCGAGCGGCCGAACGAGCCCATCGAGGTCATCCCCACCGGGTCGACCGCGCTCGACGTAGCCCTTGGCGTCGGCGGTCTGCCGCGCGGCCGTGTGGTGGAGGTCTACGGCCCGGAGTCCTCCGGTAAGACGACCCTGACCCTGCACGCGGTGGCGAACGCGCAGAAGGCCGGCGGCCAGGTCGCCTTCGTGGACGCCGAGCACGCCCTCGACCCCGAGTACGCGAAGAAGCTCGGCGTCGACATCGACAACCTGATCCTCTCCCAGCCCGACAACGGCGAGCAGGCCCTGGAGATCGTGGACATGCTCGTCCGCTCCGGCGCCCTCGACCTCATCGTCATCGACTCCGTCGCCGCGCTCGTCCCGCGCGCGGAGATCGAGGGCGAGATGGGTGACAGCCACGTCGGTCTCCAGGCCCGTCTGATGAGCCAGGCGCTGCGGAAGATCACCAGTGCGCTCAACCAGTCCAAGACCACCGCGATCTTCATCAACCAGCTCCGCGAGAAGATCGGCGTGATGTTCGGCTCCCCGGAGACCACGACCGGTGGCCGGGCGCTGAAGTTCTACGCCTCGGTCCGTATCGACATCCGTCGCATCGAGACCCTGAAGGACGGCACCGACGCGGTCGGCAACCGCACTCGCTGCAAGGTCGTCAAGAACAAGGTCGCGCCGCCCTTCAAGCAGGCCGAGTTCGACATCCTCTACGGCCACGGCATCAGCCGCGAGGGCGGCCTGATCGACATGGGCGTGGAGCACGGGTTCGTGCGCAAGGCCGGCGCCTGGTACACGTACGAGGGCGACCAGCTCGGCCAGGGCAAGGAGAACGCGCGCAACTTCCTGAAGGACAACCCCGACCTGGCCAACGAGATCGAGAAGAAGATCAAGGAGAAGCTGGGCGTCGGAGTTCGGCCCGAGGAGCCGGCCGCCGAGCCGGGCGCGGACGCCGCGGTCTCCGCCACCCCGGACGACGCCGCGAAGACGGTGCCGGCACCGGCTGCGACCAAGGCAGCCAAGACCAAGGCCGCGACCGCCAAGAGCTGATCCGTACTGTGTCTGATCCAAAGGCGTGGCGAACCGACTGGGCCGAGCACACCGCCTATCCGGACACTCCGCGGGGGCAGGGGAGAGGCGGCGACGAGGGCTCCTCCGGTATGGGCGGACACACCGCCGGAGGAGACACGGTCCATGACGCGGACGGGGGAAACGACGGCACGGCGCCGTACGGCGCGAGTGGCGCTCACGGCACCGGCGATGCGTACGGCACGGGCGACTCGTATGACGCGGGTGGCTCTGGGGGATACGGCGATTGCGGCGACGAGTCGGGCCCGGCGTACGGCGCCGGTGCCTCCGGTGGCGGCTCGCGTCGTGGCCGCGGTGGGACTCGGGGCTCGGACGGCTCACGGGGGCGTCGTCGACGCGGTCGTACCGAGTCGTCCGGTGAGGACGGAGGTGCCTCTTCCTCGTCGAGGGCCGAGGAGAGGACGCCCCCAGCGGACCCGGTGGAGCGGGCGCGGGCGATCTGTCTGCGCCTGCTCACCGGGACCCCGCGCACGCGGAAGCAACTCGCGGACGCCCTGCGCAAGCGGGAGATCCCGGACGACGTCGCCGAGGAGGTGCTGTCGAGGTTCGAGGAGGTCGGCCTCATCAACGACAGTGCGTTCGCGGACGCCTGGGTGGAGTCCCGGCACCACGGCCGAGGGCTGGCGCGGCGCGCGCTCGCTCAGGAACTGCGCACCAAGGGCGTCGATTCCACACTGATCGACGCGGCCGTCTCCCAGCTCGACTCAGAGCAGGAAGAGGCGACCGCCCGCGAACTCGTCGACCGCAAGCTCCGCTCCACGCGGGGCCTCGACCGTGACAAACGCCTGCGCCGCCTCGCGGGCATGCTCGCCCGCAAGGGCTACTCCGAGGGCATGGCCCTGCGGGTGGTCCGGCAGGCGCTGGAGGAAGAGGGCGAGGACACGGAGTTCCTGGGGGACGAGGGCTACTGATCGTCCTTCCTGGGGGACGAGGGCTTCTGAGCGTCGCTCCCCGCCCGTCCGCTGACAGACCGACCGAGCCGCAGGATCCCGGCCCGGAGCACTGTGGACGCGCGGGGGCGCCCATCGCGTTCCGGGCGGGGACCGGCGTGTGTGGGTGTTGGGCACGCCCGTCGGGGCGGTGACCGGTCGGTGGTCAGTGGTCGGTAGTCGGCGGGCTTCGGGCTGAGCCGATGATCAGGGGGAGTGCACGGCCTGGGGCGGTGGAGGCGGGCCCACCTCCGTCGTCACCGGCAAGCCCTCGGCCCGCCAGGCCTGGAATCCGCCGACCAGATCGGTGGCCCGGCGCAGCCCCAGCCGCCGTAGCGTCTCGACCGCGAGGCTCGACGCGTATCCCTCGTTGCAGATCACCACGACCCGCAGATCGTGACTGGTCGCCTCGGGGGCGCGATGGCTGCCCTGAGGGTCGAGCCGCCACTCCAGTTCGTTGCGCTCGACGACCAGGGCACCGGGCATGAGGCCGTCCCGTTCGCGCAGGGCCGCGTACCGGATGTCGACCAGCAGAGCCTCGCCGCCCTGAAAGGCCTCGTATGCCTCCCGGGGCTTGATCCGCTCGTAGCCGGCGCGCACCCGCTCCAGGAAATCGTCGATGCCGACCGGCGGTTCAGCCGTGCTGTTGCCGCCCACTGGCGATCGGAAGCTCCCGACGCTCTGCTGCTCGCTCCCACCGCTCACGCCGCCGCCCCTCGACTCCGGCCCGCCAAAAGGCCGTTCGTCAACGCCACCCACCACAGACTCGCCTCCCGCCCCGCTCACTGCCAGTCCTCCGGACGTTCCACCTGCTCCAGGCGCAGGACCGGTCCGCTGCGGCTGAAGCGGCGCATCTGTGGCAGGGGCGGGTAGTAGGCGTGGACGGAGATCGCGTGCAGGTCGGTGGACTCGTTGAGGACCTCGTGGACATGGTGGCGGCCGAAGGAACGGCCCTTGCCGGCCGGCAGACGGCGTGAGCGGTCCACGTCGTCCGCCAGCTCCAGGGTCTTCCAGCCGTCGGCCGGCAGCCGGACGGCGAGGGAGTGCTCCTTGAGCTCACCGCCCGCCGTCACGAAGGCCCCGACCGAGTCGGCGTGGTCGTGCCAGCCGGTGCCGGTGCCGGGCGGCCAGCCGATCAGCCAGGCCTCGCTGCCGCCGGGGCCTTCGAGCCGTACCCAGGTACGGCCCTCGGGGTCGAGCGGGAGCGAGGCGATCAGCTCGGCGTCGGAGGCTGTACGGCGTACGAAGTCGAGGAGTTCCGCCTGCGTGGGGGAGGGGTGCGGGGCAGAGGCCGGGGTGGAGTGGGGTGCGGGATCCGAAGCGGGGTTCGGCGTGGCAACCGGCTCGGAAGCGCCGACGGCGGCGGGAGAGACAGACACGGGCACCGTCCTGAAGAGAGTTCGCGAAGAGCCCGCTACGGCACCGGCCGAGGGCGCGGTACGTGCGGGAAGAAGAAGGGGGATGCGAATTCAGCAGGACGGGCGACACACGCAGCCCGCATAGCGGACGAGGTCCATATGGACCCTCCGCCACAGGCGCACACAGGTGTCGGTCACGATCCGGAGTACACCACGCCGGTGCGGGCCGGTCAACTCACTGTCACTATGCGGACCGCACAGTGAGGGTGAGTGCTGTTTTCGGGCGTGACGGGTGCTGGGGGTGATCACCTGCTGCCCGGTTGCCGTCCGATTCCGCCCGGCGGGTGGTGGGCGGCTCTCTACGGGCGATCGGCTGCGAGAGGCAGCACCGGGGCGACGACGGGGTCACGGGAGGCAGCCCTCAGGACGAGCCGGCATCGGAAGGGCAGGCGTCGGACGGACGGGCTCGGACGGGCAGGCGTCGGACGGACGGGCTCGGACGGGCAGGTTCGGACGGACGGGCTCGGACGGGCAGGTTCGGACGGACGAGGCTCGGACGGGCAGGCCCTCGGCCAAGCAGCCCCTGACGATCGGACCCCGGGCGATGACCGGGCTCAGCGCGAGCCGGCCGTCGCGCTCGCCTCCTCCTCCGCGCTCGCCTTGACCGGTCCGCCCAGTGCCGTCTCGGCCGCCGTGTACAGGTCCGCGGGCCGTACGCCGCTCAGCGCCGTCACCAGATGACCGTCGGGCCGTACCAGCAGGACGGTGTGTGCGGCCGCGCCCGGATAGCTCTCGGCGACGAGCAGCTCGGCCGGGTACGGCAGCGCCGTCACCGCGGCCGCGAGCCGGGGCATGATCCCGGCGGTCGCCCAGTGCTTGCGCTCCCACACGCCCGTGCCCGGCGCGATCAGCAGGACCAACATGGCGCCGCGCCCGAGCCGGTCCCGCAGCTGGACGAAGGAACCGTCCTCCGCGGTGACCCGTACATCCGCGACCGGCGCACCGCGCGGCGTGTCCACCGGGACCTCGCCCTCCAGCTCCTTGGGCGCGAGCGGCGACTCGGCGTACGTGCCGGGCGAACCGATCGCTCCCTGCCCCAGATGACCGTCCGTCAGCAGGGCGTCCAGGCCCCGGGCGGAGCCGCGGACGTACGAGCGCAGCCCGCTGCCCGTGCGCAGCAGCGGCAGCGCCTGGTCGGCGGCGCGCAACCGGGCGGCGACGACCGCGCGCCGCTCGGTCTGGTAGCTGTCGAGCAGCGCCTCGCGCGGGCCGTGGTGCCAGGCCGGCGCCAGCTTCCAGGCGAGGTTGTCGGCGTCGCGCAGGCCCTCGTCGAGGCCGTGCGTGCCGAGTGCGCCGAGGCAGTGCGCCGCGTCCCCGGCGATGAAGACGCGGCCCACGCGCCAACGGCGCGCCAGGCGGTGGTGGACCGTGTGAACCCCGGTGTCGAGGAGCTCGTACGACGGTGTCGGTCCCTCGGACCAGCCGGCCAGCGTCTCGCGGACGTGCCCCACGAGCAGCTCGGGTGTGACCAGGTCCTTGCCCGGCGGCAGCAGCCAGTCCAGGCGCCACACCCCCTCCGGGAGCGGCCGTCCGGTGACCTCCCCGCCCGAGGCTCCGGACGTCCGCCACGGCGGCATCCGATGGAGCAACGCCTGGCCCTCCCACGGGAGTTCCACGCGCAGCGCGGCCACGGCGTGTCGCTCGACCGCCGTACGGCCGGGGAAGCGGATGTCCATGAGCTTGCGGACGGTGGAGCGCGGGCCGTCGCAGCCGACCACGTAGCTGCCGCGCCACCAGGTGCCCTTCGGACCGCGCGTGTGGACCGTGACGCCCGAGGTCTCCTGCTCGATGGCGTCCAGGCGGCTCTCCACCGCGATCTTGACGAGCGGCTCGCCGGAGAGTGCGATACGCAGGGCGCCGGTCAGGACGTGCTGGGCGATGTGCAGGGGGGCAGGGTTCGGGGCGCCGAGGTTCTCGGGGTCCTCGGCGGCGTCGTCGAAGGTGACCTCGCGCATCACCTGCTTGCGCCGCACCGACCGCCATCCGGCCCAGTGGGTCCCGGCCTCGCCGAGTGGCACACCGGTCAGACGTTCGATGAGGGCGGTGGTGTCCTCGCGCAGTACGACGGAGCGTGCGAGACGGGGTTCGTCCTTGCCTGGGCCCTCGTCGAGGACGACGCAGGGGACTTCCTGGCGTGCCAGTGCCAGGGCGAGCGTGAGCCCGACGGGCCCCGCTCCGACGATGATCACCGGGTCCATGGCGCGGCGCCCCCTGCCCGCAGCGGTGTCCCCAGGAACGCGAGTGAACAGAAAGTTGGAGCAGGGTGCACGATCACAGAACGTATGCAACCCATTGCCGGTGCTTGCGTCAAGTGACGGAGGGCAGTGGCGATCATGCCACTGCCCTCCGTGTGCTCAAGCGATGTGACCAGGGGTCAGATCGACCCTCCGGCGCCGGTCCCGAAAGTACCACCCGTCGCCGCCGGGTTCAGCTCCTCCATGTCCTCGGCGCTGAGCACCGCACCCGTGCCCCGCTTGCTGCGCCGCAGCCGCTTCTCCAGCCAGCTCGCGAAGCTGGTGAGGATGAAGTTGAGGACGATGTAGATGATCGCCACGACGACGAAGCTGGGGATGACGTTGGCGTAGAAGGCAGCCAGGGTCTGGCGCGCGTTGAGCAGCTCGGTGAACCCGATCATCACGCCGCCCAGCGCGGTGTCCTTCACGATGACCACGAGCTGGCTGACGATGGCCGGCAGCATCGCGGTGACGGCCTGCGGCAGCAGGATCGTCCGCATCGTCTGGCCCTTGCGCAGGCCGATCGCCATGGCGGCCTCCGACTGCCCCTTGGGCAGGGAGAGGATGCCGGCCCGTACGACCTCGGCGAGGACGGACGCGTTGTAGAGCACCAGACCGGTGACGACCGCGTACAGAGGCCGCTGCTCACTGCTGACGTCCGTCCAGCGGTTGTAGAACTCGTTGGCGAACAGCATCAGCAGCAGGACGGGGATCGCCCGGAAGAACTCGATGACCCAGGCGGCCGGAATCCGTACCCACCGGTGGTCGGACATGCGCGCGATACCGAAGAACGCGCCCAAGGGGAGAGCTATCACCATCGCCAGGGCCGCGGCCTTCAGCGTGTCGAGAAGGCCCGGCAGCAGATAGGTCGTCCAGGCCTGCGATTCGGTGAACGGCTTCCACAGGGCCCACTCCAGCTGCCCCTTCTCGTCCATCTTGTCCCAGACGAACCAGGCGAGAAGGCCGAGCAGAGCGAAGAAGACCACCGAGATGACCACATTGCGCCGCTTGGCGCGGGGGCCCGGGGAGTCGTAGAGAACGGAGCTCATCGCTTCACCGCCAGTCGCTTGCTCAGCCAGCCGAGGAAGAGGCCGGTGGGCAGGGTCAGCACCACGAAACCGAAGGCGAAGACCGCGCCGATGAGCACCGTCTCAGCCTCGTTCTCGATCATTGTCTTCATCAGGTAGGCGGCCTCGGCCACGCCGATCGCGGCCGCCACGGTGGTGTTCTTGGTCAGGGCGATCAACACGTTGGCCAGCGGGCCGATGACCGAGCGGAGAGCCTGCGGCAGGATGATCAGCCGGAGGGTCTGACTGAAGGTCAGCCCGATGGCACGGGCCGCCTCGGCCTGGCCCATCGGCACGGTGTTGATGCCGGAGCGGATCGCCTCGCAGACGAAGGCCGCGGTGTAGGCGACGAAACCGAGGATCGCCAGGCGGAAGCCCCGGACGCCGAAGTCGGAGGCGCCCATCGTCACACCGAAGATGTCGGCGAGACCGAGCGAGGTGAAGATGATGATGACCGTCAGGGGGATGTTCCGGACGATGTTCACATAGGCCGTGCCGAACCCGCGCATGAGCGGGACCGGGCTGACCCGCATCGCCGCCAGGAGAGTGCCAAGGATCATGGAACCGATGGCGGAGAAGAACGTGAGCTTCACCGTCATCCAGAAGGCACCCAACAGGGTCGGGTCGTTGTAGTCAGAAAGAAAATCGAACACGATCTCCCGCGCTTCCGGGTGGGTGGCGTACGTGGATAGCGCGGCGCGCCGCCGCCCTGATCGCGGTGGACGGCGGCGCGCCGGTGGACCCTTGCGCTACTGGACGATGTTGCCGATCTTCGGCGCGGGCTCGTTCTTGTAGTTGGCCGGACCGAAGTTCTCCTTGACGGCCTTGTCCCACGCGCCGTCCTTGACCATCTTCTCCAGGGCGGCGTTGACCTTGTTCACGGTCTCGGTGTCACCCTTCTTCACACCGATGCCGTAGTTCTCGTTGCTCAGCTTGAGGCCGGCGAGCTTGAACTTGCCCTTGTACTGCTCCTGCGCGGCGTAGCCGGCGAGGATCGAGTCGTCGGTGGTCAGGGCGTCCACGGAACCGCTCTGGAGGCCGGCGATGCACTCCGAGTAGCCGCCGGTCTCCTTCAGGTTGGCCTTCGGGGCGAAGTCGTTCTTGACGTTCTGCGCCGAGGTGGAACCGGTGACCGAACACAGGTTCTTGCCGTTGAGGTCGGTGGCCTCGGTGATGTCCGAGTCCGTCTTGACCAGCAGGTCCTGGTGGGCAAGCAGGTACGGGCCGGCGAAGTCGACCTTCTGCTTGCGCTCGTCGGTGATCGAGTACGTCGCGGCGATGAGCTTCACGTCGCCACGGGCGAGCGCGTTCTCACGGTCGGCGCTCTTCGTCTCGATGAACTCGATCTGGTCGGGCTCGTAGCCGAGCTCCTTGGCCACGTACGTGGCCACGTCGACGTCGAAGCCGGAGAAGGTGCCGTCGGGCTCCTTCAGGCCGAGACCGGGCTGGTCGTACTTGATGCCGATCTTGATCTTGTCGCCACCACCGGAACCCGACCCGCTGTCGCTGTCGCCGTCGCCGCCACAGGCGGTGGCGGTGATGGAGAGGACGAGGGCGGCGGCAGCCGCTGCGGAGACCTTGCGGAGCTTCATGGTGAACATCCTTTGTGTGGAGAAGAGATGCGTGCCGCCAGGAGCGGCGGGGTGACACAGGTCGTCGGCTGCGAGACGCAGTCCGTCAGGGGTGCGGGATCCGTCAGTGGTGCAGGATCTTGGACAGGAAGTCCTTCGCGCGGTCGCTGCGCGGATTGCTGAAGAACTGGTCCGGTACGGCTTCCTCGACGATCTTGCCGTCCGCCATGAAGACCACCCGGTTGGCGGCCGAACGGGCGAAGCCCATCTCGTGGGTGACGACGATCATGGTCATGCCGTCGCGAGCGAGTTGCTGCATGACCTCCAGGACCTCATTGATCATCTCCGGGTCGAGAGCCGACGTGGGCTCGTCGAAGAGCATGACCTTGGGGTCCATGGCCAGAGCCCGGGCAATGGCCACACGCTGCTGCTGACCACCGGAGAGCTGTGCGGGATACTTGTCCGCCTGGGTACCCACACCCACGCGGTCCAACAGCGCCCGGGCCTTCTCCTCGGCCTTCTTCTTGTCCGTCTTGCGGACCTTGATCTGCCCCAGCATCACATTCTCGAGCACGGTCTTGTGCGCGAAGAGGTTGAAGGACTGGAAGACCATCCCGACGTCGGCACGCAGCCGGGCCAGCTCCTTGCCTTCTGCGGGCAGCGGCTTGCCGTCGATGGCGATCGCGCCGGAGTCGATCGTCTCGAGGCGGTTGATGGTGCGGCACAGGGTGGACTTCCCGGACCCGGAGGGGCCGATGACCACGACCACCTCACCGCGGGCGATCGTCAGATCGATGTCCTGCAGCACGTGCAACGCGCCGAAGTGCTTGTTGACGTTCTTCAGGACGACCAGGTCGCCGGTCGCGGCCACGTCTTCCTTGGCCACCGATACATCGGTCATCGCTCTCAGGCTCCGTCCTCCTCGGTTTCGGAGGACAGTAATAACCGTTGCCGACCTGCGTCATTAGTTCTGAGGGGAATCTGAGCATCACGATCCGATAGCAATCGGACACATGTCGTAGCACTTGCCACCTGCGCGCGTACCGGCTGGATAACGGAAGCCGCCCGCAACCGGAACCCTCTTGACGGCGTCATCGTCCATCAGCGTGACTCTCATGGTGCACGCGCGCGTGCGCACACACTGTGTATCTATCCGAATCGTACGGCCGGTGAACTGAGGGAGGCCGGGATGAGACTCCTCCTCGTCGAGGACGACAACCATGTCGCTGCCGCGTTGTCCGCGGTGCTGGCACGGCACGGCTTCGACGTCACGCACGCGCGCAGCGGCGAGGAGGCCCTTCAGGCGCTCGTCCCCGAGGGGAACGGCTTCGGTGTCGTCCTCCTCGACCTCGGCCTGCCCGACCAGGACGGATACGAGGTCTGCGGCAAGATCCGCAAGCGCACCAGCACGCCGGTGATCATGGTCACCGCGCGCTCCGACGTCCGCTCCCGCATTCACGGCCTCAACCTCGGGGCCGACGACTACGTGGTGAAGCCGTACGACACGGGGGAGCTGCTCGCCCGGATCCACGCCGTCAGCCGGCGCACCGCGCCCGAGGACACCGGGCCGGGCGGCGAAGGCGTGCTGCGCCTGGGCGCCGTGCACATCGAGCTGCCCACCCGGCAGGTCAGCGTCGACGGCTCGGTCGTCCAGCTGACCCGCAAGGAGTTCGATCTGCTCGCCCTGCTGGCCCAGCGCCCCGGGGTGGTCTTCCGCCGGGAACAGATCATCAGTGAGGTGTGGCGCACGAGTTGGGAGGGGACCGGGCGCACTCTTGAGGTGCATGTGGCGTCCCTGCGCGCCAAGCTGCGCATGCCGGCACTGATCGAGACCGTACGCGGAGTCGGCTATCGGCTCGTCGCCCCGGCCTCGTAGCGGGCACGGTGCGCACTCGACTCCTTCCGCTGCTCATCGTTCTGATGGCGGCCGTGCTGCTCGCGCTCGGCGTGCCGCTGGGCATCAGCCTTGCCTCGGCACAGCAGCAGAACGTGGTCGTCGACCGGATCGACGACACCGCCTACTTCGCGGCCATCGCGCGGCCCGCCGCGGACGTCACCTCCGGCTCCCGCGACGACCTGCGCATCCTGAGCCGGGAGCTGGAGAGCTACTACGACGTCTACGGCATCCGGGCCGGCGTCTTCCTGCCGAACGACACGCCGCTCGCCAACGGACCGACGACCTGGTTCCTGCCCGAGACCGGCGAGGTGCGCGACGCCTTCGAGGAGTCCCTGCTCAGCCGCCGCAGCCACGACCCCAAGCAGGTCTGGCCCTGGCAGCGCGGGCGTCTCGTGGTCGCCTCGCCGGTGATCCGGGACGGCGACGTCGTCGCGGTCGTCGTCACCGACTCGCCCACCGGCGAGATGCGCTCGCGGATCCTGAACGGCTGGCTGATCATCGCCGGCGGTCTCACTGCCGCGATGCTGGTGGCCGTCGGCGCCGCCCTGCGGCTGACGGGCTGGGTGCTCAGGCCGGTGCGCGTGCTGGACGTGACCACGCACGAGATCGCCAGCGGCCGGCTGAAGTCACGGGTCGCGGTGGCCAGCGGTCCGCCGGAACTGAGGCGGCTGGCCCGGTCGTTCAACGAGATGGCGGACAACGTCGAGGACGTGCTTGAGCAGCAGCGCGCCTTCGTCGCCGACGCCTCGCACCAGCTGCGCAACCCGCTCGCGGCGCTGCTGCTGCGCATCGAGCTGCTCGCCTTCGAACTGCCCGAGGGCAATGAGGAGATCGCCTCGGTGCAGGCCGAGGGCAAGCGCCTCGCGCAGGTCCTGGACGATCTGCTCGACCTCGCCCTGGCCGAGCACACCGCAGCCGACCTGCGGCTGACCGACGTCGGCGCGCTGGCCGCCGAGCGCGTCGCGGCATGGGCGCCGACCGCCGAGGCCAAGGGGGTCCGGCTGGTCGGGAGCTGCCCGCCCACGACGGCCTGGGCCGACCCGGTCGCACTGTCCAGCGCGCTGGACGCGGTGATCGACAACGCGGTGAAGTTCACGCCGGAGGACGAGAGCGTCGAGGTGACCGTCACCTCCGTCGGCGCCATGTCGACGATCGAGGTGGCCGACAACGGCCCCGGCCTCACCGACGAGGAGATCGCCCGCATCGGCGACCGCTTCTGGCGCAGCGGCCGCCACCAGAACATCAAGGGCTCGGGCCTCGGCCTGTCGATCTCCCGGGCACTGCTCTCCGCGGGCGGCGGCACCATCTCGTACGGCCATCACGAGCCGCGGGGGCTGCGGGTGACGGTGACGGTGCCGAGGTCGGGACCGTCCGCCTGAGCTGCGCTTCTACGTCAGCTACGGCTTGACCGAGCGGTAGTACCGCTGAGCCCCGTCGTGCAGTGCCAGTGGGTCGGTGTAGATCGCCGTGCGCAGGTCGACGAGCTGGGCGGAGTGGACGTGGGCGCCGATGCCGTCGCGGCTCTTGATCACCGTACGGGTGAGCCACTCGGTGAGGCGGGGGTCCATGTCCTTGCGGGTGATCAGCAGATTGGAGACGGCGATCGTCGCCACCGTGTCGCCGTTCTGCACGGTGGGGTACGCCGACTCCGGCATGTTGGTCGCCCGGTAGAAGTGCGCCGTGTCGCCCTGCGCGTGCACCTTGGCGACCAGGTCGGCGTCGATCGGCACGAACCGGAACGCGGACGACTCGGCGATCTTCTCCAGCCCGTCCGTCGGCACGCCGCCCGACCAGAAGAAGGCGTCGAGCTCGTGCCCCAGCCGCTTTGGCCCGGTGTCGATGCCGTCCGACCGGGGCGTGATGTCATTCTCCGGGTCGATGCCGGCGGCCTCCAGCACCCGGGTGGCGATCAGCCGTACGCCGGAGTTGGGCAGCCCTATGGCCACCCGCTTGCCCTTGAGGTCGGCGACGGAGCGGATGTCCGAGTCCGGCGGGACGACGAGCTGTACGTAGTCGTCGTACAGGCGTGCGACCCCGCGCAGCCGGTCGGTGACGGGCTTGCCGCTCATCTTGTACGTGTCCACCGCGTCGGCGGCGGCGATCGTGAAGTCGGCCTTGCCGGTCGCCACGCGCTCGACGTTCTCCTGCGAGCCGGCGCTCGTCAGCAGCTTCACCTTCAGCTGCGGCATGTCCTTGGCGAGCTCGTTGCGCAGGAGCTCGCCGTACTCCTGGTAGACCCCCGCGCGCGTGCCGGTGCTGAACGTGATCGTCCCGCTCGGCGGGTCCTCGCCCAGGGGCAGCAGCCACCACAGCAGCAGCCCAAGGGCCACGACCCCGGCGACCGCGGCCTGCGCGGCCCGGCTCCTGCTGATGCGGTCGAGTGCCTTGGACATGGTCGCGATCCTGCCAGCCGGTACGCCGTGCTGACCAGGGCCGAGGTCACAGGGGCGAGCCGCCTCCATGATCGGGACCGTGACCGGGGCTGTCCTGGCCGGTCGCTACAGTCGCCGCATGAGTTCCTCTCCTGCCGACCTGGTCCGTGAATTCCACCTCGCCTTCGGGCTGGCCGCGCGCAGTACGCCGACGGAGGTGTCCCGGGACCTCGCCGCCCACAGAGGGGAACTGCTCGCGGAGGAGGCCGCGGAGGTCGCCGAGGTGTCGGTGACCGGCCCGCTGGACAGGCTCGCGCACGAGCTGGCGGACGTCGTCTATGTCGCGTACGGCACGGCCCTGGTCCACGGCATCGACCTCGACGCCGTCCTGGCCGAGATCCACCGCTCCAACATGACCAAGCTGGGCCCCGACGGCCAGGTCGCCCGCCGGGCCGACGGCAAGGTCCTCAAGGGCGAGCACTACGAGGCACCGGACGTGTCGGGCGTGCTGCGCAGCCAGGGGTGGGCGGCCGACGGGGCGTGAGGGCCTGCATGCCTGCCGGTGCCGTCAGAGCAGGATCACCGTCTTGCCGCGCGAGCCACCCGCGCGGGCGCGGATCACGGCCGCGGGGGCGTCGGCCAGGGGCACCTCGGCGTCGATCGTGATGCGGAGCTTGCCCGCGTCGGCGAGCGCGGCGAGGGACTCCAGCTCCTTGCGGCTCGGATCGTTGACGAGGTTGACGCCGTGCACCTCGCGGGCGGCCAGGGCGTCGGGGTCGGCGGCCCGGTTGGTGCTCACGAAGGTGCCGCCGGGCTTGAGCAGCCCCGCCAGGGCGTCGACGTCACCGCCGGGTGCGGTGACCAGGTCGAGGACCGCGTCGATGCCGTCGGGATGGGCGGCCAGGACCTGCTCGGCGGTGGGCGCGGCCGTGAAGTCGACGGTCTCGTCGGCGCCGAGATCGCGGAGGTGACGGGCGATGTCGCCCGTGGCGGTGGCCAGCACCGTGGCCCCCTGGAGCGCGGCGAACTGGATCGCGGACTGGCCCACTCCGCCGGACGCGCCGTTGATCAGGATCACCTGCCCGGCGTCGAGGCGGGCCGCCTCGATGGCCTGGTACGCGGTCACGCTGGCGGTGGGCAGGGCCGCCGCGACCGGGAACGGCAGGTCGTCGGGCATCCGGGCGAGGGTGCCGTTCTCGGCGGCGATCACGTACTCCGCGTAGGAGCCGCGCCCGTGCGCGAGGTTCATGAACTGGCCGTAGACGGTGTCGCCGGGCCGGAAGTGGATGACGCCGGAGCCGATGCGCTCGACCACGCCCGCGCCGTCCGAGCCCATGACCAGCGGGAAGCCGTGGTCGACCAGGCCCTTGAGGGCTCCGTCGGCGACCTTCCAGTCGAAGGGGTTGAGCGCGGCGGCGTGCAGCCGGACCAGCAGCTCGCCCGGGCCCGGTTCCGGCACGGGCAGATCGGTGAGGAGCGGCTCGGCCCCGAAGCCGGTGATCGTGACGGCCTTCATGACGGTGCCTTTCTCTCGGACGCCGGGAGGGCGCGTCAGTCCTGTGCGGGGTTCTCCTGGGCGGTGGGCTCGTCCCAGACGACGATCAGTTCGTTGCGCCGCCCGAAGCGTTCGAGGTGGCTGCCCACGACGTCCCGGATCGTGGCCAGCGCGGATGCGTCGGGCGCGGTGACGCGGATCAGCAGGTGCTCGGGCCGGGGTTCGAGGGCGACGTCGGTGTTCTGGAACGTGAGGCGGTGGCCGCCGTCCGGCGTCTCCTCGGCCGGGATCTTCCGGCCGAAGTGGGAGGCGAGCTGCTTGGCGTAGCGCGGGGCGGCGTCGGTGGCGACGCGGGCGAGGGAAGAGGGCATGGGAATGCTCCGGGGTCGACGGGTCCGTGCCTGTCGGGCGGGGACGGTCAGCCGGCCAGCGTGGCAACCGTGCCGGGGCCGGCCTGCTCGGGCAGGGCGATGGTGTGGTGAGTCCGCTCGGCCTTCGCGTGCAGATAGCGGACGTTGCTGTCGGTGGCGAAGACGCCGGTCGGCCGTACGAAGCGCACGGGGACGCCCAGGTCGCGCAACTGGCCCGCCTTGTCGGGGTTGTTCGTGAGCAGGTCGAGCTCGCCGATGCCCAGGGCGGTGAGCATCTGGGCGGCGGCGGTGTAGTCGCGGCCGTCCTCGGGCAGGCCCAGCGCGGTGTTGGCGTCGTAGGTGTCCAGACCGGCGTCCTGGAGGGCGTACGCGTCGAGCTTGTTGTAGAGGCCGATGCCGCGGCCCTCCTGGCGGAGGTAGAGCAGGACGCCGCCGGTGGCCGCGATTCGCTCCACGGCCTCGCGCAGCTGCGGACCGCAGTCGCAGCGGGCCGAGCCGAACACGTCCCCGGTCAGGCACTCCGAGTGCAGCCGCACCAGCGGTGCGGGCGCGGCCGTGGGGTCGCCCAGGACCAGCGCCACATGCTCCTCGCCGTCCACCAGGCCGTGGAAGGTGACCGCGTCGGCGGTGACCTCGTAGCCGTCGGGGAAGCGGAGCGGGATGGTCACGCGGGTGCGTATCGAGGCCGCTGGGGAGGGGGCGGAGGAGCGGGGGTGACCTGCTGCGGGGGCGGCGTCCATGGGTGCTCCTTCGAGGGTCGGCAGGTTCAAATTTGAACCTCGATGCCTCGACCCTAGCGTGAAGTTTCAAATTTTGAGCAACCTGTTCGGTGTTGCACCGGTCACATCCGGCGGCCGTACCCGGCCCGCGGTTCGAATTTGAACCATCGCGCTAACGTGGACGCATGGCCGAACCCCAGTGGTTGAACGAGGAAGAGATGCGCGCCTGGCAGGCCTTCGTGGCCGCGGGGTCGCTCGTCAATCGCCGGCTGGACCAGCAGCTCAAGGACGACGTCGGGATCACACACCTTCAGTACGAGATCCTGGTGCGCCTCGCCGCCGCCGAGAACCGCGAGATGCGCATGAGCGGCCTCGCCGACGCGCTCCTCAACACCAAGAGCGGCCTGACCTACCAGATCACGCAGCTCGAGAAGGCCGGCCTGGTCACCCGGCGCTCCTGCCCGAGCGACGTGCGCGCGGTCTACGCCGTCCTCGCCGACGCCGGCCGCAGGATGCTGGAGCGGGCCGCGCCGGGCCATGTCGCCCTCGTGCGCAAGCTGCTCATCGACGTCCTGACGCCCCGGCAGCTCGCCACCGTCGCCGACGGTCTCGGGGAGGTCGTGCAGCGCATGCAGGACGGCGAGGCCGGGACCGCTCGGCAGTGATCACACGGTCCTCGGCGTCGAACCGGAGTTCGGGGCAAGGCGCCTCCGCCGACCGCCTACCCTTGAACGCATGACCAGCAGCAGTGACCGGAGCCCGGCAGTGGAACCCCGCGGAAATCTCACCTATGAGGTTCGCACCTACGGGTGTCAGATGAACGTCCACGATTCCGAGCGGTTGTCCGGCCTGCTCGAGGACGCCGGTTACGTGCGCGCGCCCGAGGGCTCCGACGGCGACGCCGACGTCGTCGTCTTCAACACCTGCGCGGTCCGCGAGAACGCCGACAACAAGCTGTACGGCAACCTCGGCCACCTCGCCCCGAAGAAGGCGAGCCGGCCCGGGATGCAGATCGCGGTCGGCGGCTGTCTCGCGCAGAAGGACCGCGACACCATCGTGAAGAGGGCGCCCTGGGTGGACGTCGTCTTCGGCACGCACAACATCGGCAAGCTGCCGGTCCTGCTGGAGCGCGCCCGGGTGGCCGAGGAGGCGCAGGTCGAGATCGCCGAGTCGCTGGAGGCGTTCCCCTCCACGCTGCCGACCCGGCGCGAGAGCGCCTACGCGGCCTGGGTGTCGATCTCCGTCGGCTGCAACAACACCTGCACCTTCTGCATCGTTCCGGCCCTGCGCGGCAAGGAGAAGGACCGCCGCACCGGCGACATCCTCGCGGAGATCGAGGCCCTGGTCGCCGAGGGCGTCAGCGAGATCACGCTGCTCGGCCAGAACGTCAACGCCTACGGCTCCGACATCGGCGACCGCGAGGCGTTCAGCAAGCTGCTGCGGGCCTGCGGGAAGATCGACGGCCTGGAGCGCGTCCGCTTCACCTCGCCGCACCCGCGCGACTTCACCGACGACGTCATCGCCGCCATGGCCGAGACGCCGAACGTCATGCCGCAGCTGCACATGCCGCTCCAGTCCGGCTCGGACACCGTCCTGAAGGCGATGCGCCGCTCCTACCGCCAGGATCGCTACCTGGGGATCATCGAGAAGGTCCGCGCGGCCATCCCGCACGCGGCGATCACCACCGACATCATCGTCGGCTTCCCGGGCGAGACCGAGGAGGACTTCGAGCAGACGCTGGACGTCGTGCGCGAGGCCCGCTTCGCGCAGGCCTTCACCTTCCAGTACTCCAAGCGCCCCGGCACCCCGGCCGCGACCATGGACGGCCAGATCCCCAAGCAGGTCGTCCAGGCACGCTACGAGCGTCTCGTCGCCCTCCAGGAGCAGATCTCCTGGGACGAGAACAAGGCGCAGGTCGGCCGCACCATGGAGCTGATGGTCGCCGAGGGCGAGGGCCGCAAGGACGGCGCCACGCACCGTCTGTCCGGCCGCGCCCCCGACAACCGCCTGGTCCACTTCACCAAGCCCGACCAGGAGGTCCGTCCCGGCGACGTCGTCACGGTCGAGATCACCTACGCCGCCCCGCACCACCTCCTCGCCGAGGGCGCCGTCCTCGACGTGCGCCGCACGCGCGCGGGTGACGCCTGGGAGAAGCGGAACACCGCCGAGGCCGCCAAGCCGGCCGGTGTCCTGCTCGGCCTCCCGAAGATCGGCGTTCCTGAGCCGCTGCCGGCGGCGACGGGCGGCTGCGCGGCACACTGAGAACACACGACTCGACCAGGGGTGGTCGGGAAAAGGGGGCGGGACATGGCGCAGTGGGCCGTGGTGGTGCAGTCCGGTTACGGCGATCAGTACCAGTGCGATGAGGCCGCCCGCTTCGAGGGCACCCTGGAACAGGCCCGCGCCCGCCTCTACGAGATCGCCTGCACCTACAAGCACCGCAGTGGGCTGCGGCAGAAGCACCGCGAGGTGTTCCGGGTCGGTGACGGGGACGCGTACTACGCGGTCGTCGAGGGCATGATGACCACCCATCGTGTCCTGTTCCAGCTGGCCGAGCGGGTGTGGAGCATCGACTCGGAGCCCAAGACCTGGGAGTAGGCTCCCGATCATGCTCGTCGCCGTCGCAGTGTGCCCCTGCCCACCGCTCCTGGTGCCCGGCGTCGCCGCCGGTGCCGCACCCGAGCTGGACTCCGCGCGTGCCGCCTGCACGGACGCGCTGGGGCTGCTGGCCGCGGCCCGGCCGGACCGGCTCGTGGTCGTGGGACCCGGCGACGAGAGCGAGCACGGCGGGTACGCCGGGGGGACGCGGGGCACCTTCCGCGGCTTCGGCGTGGACATCGACGTAACGCTGGGGCGGCCCGAGGCCGACGACCCCGAGCCGTCGCAACGCCGGCTCCCGACGTCGCTGGCCGTCGCCGCGTGGCTGCTGGAGCGGACCGCTTGGGCGGGTGCCCCGATCGAGGGACTCGTGGTGGGGGAACCTCTGACGCCCGAGCGGTGTATTGAAATCGGAAGGGACGTCGCCGTCCGGGCCGAGCGGGTGGCGCTGCTGGTGATGGGCGACGCCAGCGCCTGCCGCACGCTCAAGGCTCCCGGCTACCTCGATGAGCGGGCGGCACCTTTCGACGCGTCCGTCGCGCGTGCGCTGGGCAAGGTGGACCTGGCCGCGCTCAAGACGCTGGACACCGAGCTCGCACACGAACTGAAGGTCTCCGGACGGGCTCCCTGGCAGGTCCTCGCGGGCGCCGCCGAGGAAGCGGGACTGTCCGGGGCTCTGCTGTACGAGGACGCGCCGTACGGCGTCGGGTACCTGGTCGCGACCTGGTCGTAGGCGCGGGGCGGCCAAGGCAACGCAGACGCGGAGCGACTGGCAACGCAGACGCGGAGCGACTCCGGGACACGAACGGCGGACGGCCGGGAGCCGTGAAGCTCCTCGGCCGTCCGTCGATGTGCCGTTTCAGGTGGTCGGCGGGGGTGAATCCTGCGGCGGCGTGCCGCCACCGGCCGCCGGGTCGTCGCCCTTGTGGTGCGCCATCCGGCCCATGGCGCCCTTGGCCTTGCCCGTGCCCGTGTGGATCTTCTCGCTGTACTTGCCCTTGGTCCGCTCGTCGACGGCCCTGGCGGCCCGGTCGAGACCGTGGTGGACCTGCTCCTCGTGCCGCTGCGCGAAGTCGGAGACCTTGTCCTTGGCCGGGGCGAGTTTGGCTTTCAAATTGTCCATCAGACCCATCGTTCACCTTCCCGCGCGGGGCAGTTACGTGCGGGCGCCCTCACCGGCCTCGCTGTCGGCGGCCTCGTCGGCGGACTGCTGCTTGGGGATCTCGACCCCGTCGTCACCGTCCGACGCGACGGCCTCCGACGTGGTCGGAGCCGCTTCCTCGGCCTGGGCCTCGACCGACCCCTTCGCCTCTGCCGTCTCCTCCGCCGTTGGTGTGTCGGCCTGAACCTCGACGGTTGACGCCTCTTCCGTGGCCTTCGACCGCCGGAAAAGTCGTGCGAAAACGCCCATATCCACTCCATACGTTACTCGTGCGGGCGAAATCCCGCGTCGCCCGGTGCGTCACATCGCGCCCCCGGGTGGCCGCCTCCGTGAAACCGGCGGCGGCAACCTCGCAACACGCAACGACCCCGCGCGTGTGCCGTCACGTAACTCGTTCGAGGCCACCCCGTGAGGTTTGCGAGACTGGGGCGGTGAGCAGTGCACCCCCCGCCCCGCGCGTCATCGCCGTAGTCGGCCCCACCGCAGCCGGAAAGTCCGATCTGGGCGTTTTCCTGGCCCGGCAACTCGGCGGCGAAGTCGTCAACGCCGACTCCATGCAGCTATACCGAGGGATGGACATCGGCACCGCCAAACTGACGCCCGAGGAACGCGCGGGAGTCCCGCACCACCTCCTGGACATCTGGGATGTCACCGTCACGGCGTCCGTCGCCGAGTACCAGCGCCTCGCCCGGGAGCGGATCGACGCCCTGCTCGCCGAAGGGCGCTGGCCGATCCTGGTCGGCGGCTCGGGGCTGTACGTCCGCGGGGCCGTCGACAACCTGGAGTTCCCCGGCACCGACCCCGAGGTCAGGGCCCGCCTGGAGGCGGAGCTCGCGCTGCGCGGCTCAGGGGCGCTGCACGCCCGGCTGGCCGCCGCCGACCCCGAGGCGGCGCACGCGATCCTGCCCAGCAACGGCCGCCGTATCGTCCGTGCCCTCGAAGTGATCGAGATCACCGGCCAGCCCTTCACCGCCAACCTCCCCGGCCACGACTCGGTCTACGACACCGTCCAGATCGGCGTCGACGTGGCCCGCCCCGAGCTGGACGAGCGCATCGCGCGACGGGTCGACCGGATGTGGGACGCCGGACTCGTGGAGGAAGTGCGCGCACTGGAGGCGCAAGGGTTGCGAGAGGGGCGTACTGCCTCGCGCGCGCTCGGCTACCAGCAGGTGCTCGCCGCGTTCGCCGGTGACTGCACCCTCGAAGCGGCGCGGGCCGAGACCGTCCGGGCCACCAAGCGCTTCGCGCGCCGTCAGGATTCATGGTTCAGGCGCGACCCGCGGGTGCACTGGCTCAGTGGGGCTGCGGCAGATCTCACAGAACTTCCGCATCTCGCACTGGCGTTGGTCGAACGACCGGTTACAGCCTGATCACGTGATGGCATCGGGACGCTCCGGCCGCCGTCCCGGCCTCCGGCGCCATGCCATCATCGAGCTTCGATCGACCAAGTGGAGTCCGAGTTGGGAGGGCGCGTGGCGATGGAGGCCGGCCCTCGCGACACCGCACAAAGCACCGAGAACGTCACCACTGACACGGGTGAGCGGGAACCGGACGGCGACCGCCTGAGCCCGGACGGGCCCGACGAGACCGAGGGCGGCGTCACCGACGACGGTCCCGAGCCCGAGGAGATGTACGCCAGCGGGCCCGAGGTCGAGGTCGAGCTGCGCCCGCAGCGCCGACTGCGCATCTGGCAGCTCGCGCCCATCGTGGGCCTCGCCGCGGTCGGCTCCCTGATGTTCGCCTTCCCGCTGGCCTTCGACTTCGGCGACAGCGGCGCCGTGATCGCCATGCTGGGGCTACTGATCTGCTCCTGCGCGGCCGGCTGGGGCATGATGGCCGCCCGCCGGGTCGGCTACACCTGGCCAGGGCTGCCGCAGCGCGGCTCCGCGCGCAGGCCCGACTGGCGCGTGGTGCTGGCGTACGTCCTGGTCGTCGCCGCGGTCGTCGTCCTCGCCGTGTGGCGCGTCGCAAGGCTCCGCTGAGGCGCTCCTGACAGAGGCGTGGGGCTGTGCGGCTCCGCAGTGTGAGCGCCGACCGGCCGCCACCGGCCCGCGGCAAACTCGCTTCACTTACGATCGGTGCATGAGCACGCGCACGCCGATCGCCTTCCTCAAGGGTCACGGCACCGAGAACGACTTCGTGATCGTCCCGGACCCGGACAACGTCATCGACCTGTCGCCGGCCGCCGTCGCCGCGCTGTGCGACCGCCGCGCCGGCATCGGCGGTGACGGACTCCTGCACGTCGTGCGGTCCGCGGCGCACCCCGAGGCCAAGGACATGGCGGCCGAGGCCGAGTGGTTCATGGACTACCGCAACGGCGACGGCTCGATCGCGGAGATGTGCGGCAACGGCGTGCGCGTCTTCGCCCGCTACCTCCAGCACGCCGGTCACACCACCGAGGGTGACCTCGCGATCGCCACGCGCGGCGGCGTGAAGACCGTGCACATCGCCAAGGACGGCGACGTCACCGTCGGTATGGGCAAGGCCCGGCTCCCCGAAGGGCACGTGACGGTGAGCGTCGGCGAGCGGACCTGGCCCGCGCGCAACGTGAACATGGGCAACCCGCACGCGGTCGCCTTCGTGGACGACCTCGCGCACGCCGGCGACCTGTACTCCCCGCCGCCGTTCAGCCCGGCCTCGGCCTACCCGGACGGCGTCAACGTCGAGTTCGTCGTCGACCGCGGACCCCGGCATGTCGCCCTGCGCGTGCACGAGCGCGGCTCCGGTGAGACCCGGTCGTGCGGCACGGGCGCGTGCGCCGTCGCCGTGGCCACCGCGCGCCGGGACGGCACCGACCCGGCGGTGACCGGCGCCCCCGCGACGTACACCGTCGACGTGCCCGGCGGCACCCTGGTGATCACCGAGCGGCCCGACGGCGAGATCGAGATGACCGGTCCCGCGGTGATCGTGGCCGAGGGCGAGCTCGATGCGGACTGGCTGGAAACCGCCGTTCGCTGAGTGCTCGGGGTCTGGGATGCCGGGCCGTGGGGCGCCTGTGGTTTGGGAGTAGCGGTTCTGACGCCCCGAAAGGATTGGAAAACGCGAACTCCGGCTGGTCGCGTGGCGCAAAATCGTAAACCTGCAAACCCTCGCTCGAATGGGTGATCCGTTTCACGCTCGGCGAGAGGCGGTCAGTCGCACGTGGTGGGCTCGGTAGCATCAAGCACCGGCCCGGACGGGGGACAAGCCGCCATCCCCTGAGCCGTGTCCGCCATGGGGTACCCCGTCCGCCGGTTAACGCAGCCGGAGGTGCCCATGAGTGCGGAGGCAACGAATTCCGCGACGCCAGGCCCGGTAGCAGGCCCTGTCCCGCCTGCCGTGCCACGCAGGAAGGCCCGCGCCCGCCTCGACCTGCGCCGCCTCGGCCGGGCGGCGCTGCTCGGCCCCGCCTCACGCGACCGGCTGCCCGACGCGATCGGCCATGTCGTCGACGCCCACCGGGCGCACCACGCCGACGCGGACCTCGAACCGCTGCGCCGCGCCTATGTGCTGGCCGAGTCCTCGCACCGCGGCCAGATGCGCAAGAGCGGCGAGCCGTACATCACGCACCCTCTCGCGGTGACCCTGATCCTCGCCGAACTCGGCGCCGAGACCACCACCTTGACGGCCTCTCTGCTGCACGACACCGTCGAGGACACCGATGTGACCCTCGATCAGGTCGGCCAGGAGTTCGGCGCGGAGGTGCGCTTCCTCGTCGACGGGGTCACCAAGCTGGAGAAGGTCGACTACGGCGCCGCCGCCGAGCCCGAGACCTTCCGCAAGATGCTCGTCGCCACCGGCAACGACGTCCGCGTGATGTCGATCAAACTCGCCGACCGGCTGCACAACATGCGCACCCTCGGCGTGATGCGCCCCGAGAAACAGGCGCGCATCGCAAAGGTCACCCGTGACGTGCTCATCCCGCTCGCCGAACGGCTCGGCGTCCAGGCGCTCAAGACGGAACTGGAAGACCTCGTCTTCGCGATCCTGCATCCCGAGGAGTACGAGCACACCAGGGAGCTGATCGTCGAGAACGCCTCCCGCAAGGACGATCCGCTCGCGGAGATGGCCGAGCGGATGCGGGCCGTCCTGCGCGAGGCCGACATCCAGGCGGAAGTCCTCATCCGGCCAAGGCACTTCGTCTCCGTGCACCGCGTGTCCCGCAAGCGCGGGCGGCTGCGCGGGGCCGACTTCGGGCGGCTGCTGGTGCTGGTGGGGGAGGACGCCGACTGTTACGGGGTCCTGGGCGAACTGCACACCTGTCTGACGCCCGTCGTCTCGGAGTTCAAGGACTTCATCGCGGTCCCCAAGTTCAACCTGTACCAGTCGCTGCACACCGCCGTGGCCCGCGAGGACGGTCAGGTCACCGAAGTCCTCATCCGCACCCACCAGATGCACAAGGTCGCCGAGGCCGGTGTCGTCGCGCTCGGCAACCCCTACGCGCTCTCCGCGGAGGAGCAGGCCGTCGCCGGTGACGGTGAGCGCGCCGACCCGACACGGCCCGGCTGGCTGTCCCGGCTCCTCGACTGGCAGGAGGCGGCGCCGGACCCGGACACCTTCTGGTCCACGCTGCGCGAGGACCTCGCCCAGGACCGCGAGATCACCGTCTTCCGGCCCGACGGCGGCGCCCTCGGACTGCCCGAGGGCGCGACCTGCGTGGACGCCGCGTACGCCCAGTACGGCGAGGACGCGCACGCGTGCATCGGCGCCCGGGTCAACGGGCGCCTGGCGACCCTCAGCACCGTGCTGCGCGACGGCGACACCGTTCAGCTGCTCATGGGGCAGGATCCGGCCTCGGAGCCCTCCAGGGAGTGGCTGGAGCACGCGCACACGCCCGCCGCGCGGATCGCCATCCAGCGGTGGCTGGCCGCGCATCCGACGCACGCGGCCGCGGAGCCCAAGGACGCCGAGGTGGCCTTCCGGGGCGAGTCGGACGGGTCCGCGAGCGCGGCGTCCGCCGGGGAGGGCACGGTCGTGCGCCCGGTCGGCCGCTCCGCCGCCAACGTCCTGGTCGACCGGCCCGGCGCGAGCGTGCGCCTCGCCGGCTGCTGTACGCCCGTACCGCCCGACGAGATCACCGCGTTCTCCGTGCGCGGGGGAGCGGTGACGGTGCATCGCGTCGAGTGCGCCGCGGTGGCGCGCATGAAGGGCACGGGGCGCGCGGAGATCGACGTGCGCTGGGGAGAAACCGCCGAGTGCCGGGTCACCCTGGTCGCCGAATCGTTCGTCCGCCCGCATCTCCTGGCCGACCTCACCGAAGCGATGGCCCAGGAGGGCGCGGAAATCGTCTCGGCGACGGTCGAGCCTCCCTCGCAGCAGCGGGTGCGTCACACCTACACGGTCCAACTGCCGGACGCCGCACTGCTTCCGGGCCTCATGCGGGCCATGCGCAACGTGGGCGGCGTGTACGACGTCAGCAGGGCCCAGCCGCAGACACAGGGGGTGTGAAGGCGGGCGGCGGATCGATGTGCGCCTTTGGGCGTGCACCCGCCTGACCGACCCGTTCGAGTGTGGCGGTCGCGCGCCGTCGACGTCCTCCGCTTGTGCGCTGATAGCCCTGGTCCATGCTGCTCAACCCCCGCAACAAGGCTCAGCGCGCTGCCCGTCCACGCCGGCGTCTCAAGGTGCCCGCGATGCTCGTCGGCACTGTCTCCCTCTGCCTGCTCGCCGCCAGTGCACCCGCCACGCCCCTGGGCGTCGGCGACCGCCTCTACCCGCATCTGGGCAACCCCGGCTACGACGTGGCGTCGTACGACCTGTCCTTCACCTACCCCGGCACCAACGACAAGCCCCTCCAGGCCGTCACCACCATCGACGCCTGGACGACCGAGGACCTGGAGCAGGTCAATCTGGACTTCGCTCACGGCAAGGTCGACTCCGTCGAGGTCGACGGGGAGCCCGCGTCGTTCCGCAGCGCCGGTGAGGACCTCGTGGTCACGCCCGGGCAGCCGCTGCCCGACGGCAGCTGGATGCGGATCACCGTGCGGCACACCAGCGACCCCGTCTACGGCAAGGAGCGCGAGGGCGGCTGGGTACGGACCGCGGACGGGCTGGCCATGGCCAACCAGGCCGACGCCGCGCACGTGGTGTTCCCGTGCAACGACCACCCCTCCGACAAGGCCCTCTTCACCATCCGCGTCACGGCGCCCAACGGCTACACCGCCGTCGCCAACGGCCTGCCGACCGACGTGGACCGCGCGGGCGGCTCGACGACCTGGACGTACCGGACCCGGCATCCCATGGCCACCGAGCTCGCGCAGGTCTCCATCGGCCGCTCCAAGGTCGTTCACCGCGAGGGACCGCACGGCCTGCCCGTACGGGACGTCGTGGCCACCGCGGACCGCGAGCGCCTCGAGCCCTGGCTGAAGAAGACCCCCGGCCACATCGCCTGGATGGAGAAGAAGGTCGGGCGGTACCCGTTCGAGACGTACGGCCTGCTCATGGCCCACGCCACCACGGGCTTCGAGCTGGAGACGCAGACCCTGTCCCTCTTCGAGCGGGAGCTCTTCACGCAGTCCGCGTTCCCGCAGTGGTACGTCGAGTCGATCATGGTGCATGAGCTGGCGCACCAGTGGTTCGGCGACAGCGTCAGTCCGCGGACCTGGTCCGACCTGTGGCTCAGCGAGGGGCACGCCACCTGGTACGAGGCCCTGTACGCGGCGGAGAAGGCGGACCGCCCGTTCGAGACGCGGATGAAGGCCGCGTACGCCGCGTCCGACCGCTGGCGCGCCGCCGGCGGACCGCCCGCGGCGCCGAAGGCACCCGCGCCCGGCAAGAAGAACGGGATCTTCCGGCCCAACGTCTACGACGGCGCGGCCCTGGTGCTGTACGCCCTGCGCCAGGAGATCGGCGCACCGGCCTTCCAGAAGCTGGAGCGCCTCTGGGTGAGCCGCTACCGCGACGCATCCGCCTCGACCGCGGACTTCGTCGCCCTCGCGGAGGAGGTCTCCGGGCGCCGGCTCGACGGGTTCATGAACGCGTGGCTGTACGGCGCGAAGACCCCGCCGATGCCCGGTGAGCCGGAGTGGAAGTCCGTGGACCCGGCGAAGACGGTCAAGAAGGCGCACAAGGCGGCCGGGAAGACCGGGGGCAAGTCCGCCGGCAAGAGCGGTGGCAAGTCCGCCGGCAAGGCCGTCGGCAGGGCGACCGGGAAGTAGGACCGGTCCGGAAATAAGGCGGTGACGAGACGGGCCGTGCCGTGCGACCATCATCGGGTCGGCGCGGCACGGCCCGCGGGAATCTCCTGGGGTGCTCGTGCGTTGTGAGCAGTGACGGAACAGGTTCCGGATGCCACGGATTCGTTCCGCTGCGCCGCTGCCACCGTCGCCGTAACCGGATTCCCGATCGACGTAAGGACCCAATGACCTCCTCTTCTTCCTTTTCCCAGGACACACAGCGTTTCGTGCAGACCTATGCCGACGGCCGCCGGGCCGATGCCCTGATGGAAGAGGACGTCGCCTGGAGCCACGAGATCGACGGAGAGCGGGACGGCGATCAGTTCGACCGCTCCGAGCGTGCGGCTCTGCGCCGTGTGGCGGGCCTCTCCACCGAGCTCGAGGACGTCACCGAGGTCGAGTACCGCCAGCTCCGACTGGAGCGGGTCGTGCTCGTCGGTGTCTGGACCTCGGGGACCGCGCAGGACGCGGAGAACTCACTGACGGAGCTCGCAGCCCTCGCGGAGACCGCGGGCGCGCTCGTGCTCGACGGCGTGATCCAGCGCCGCGACAAGCCCGACGCGGCCACCTTCATCGGTTCGGGCAAGGCCATCGAGCTGCGCGACATCGTCGTCGAGTCCGGCGCCGACACCGTCATCTGTGACGGCGAGCTCAGCCCGGGCCAGCTCATCGCCCTCGAGGACGTCGTCAAGGTCAAGGTCATCGACCGTACGGCCCTGATCCTCGACATCTTCGCCCAGCACGCCAAATCCCGAGAGGGCAAGGCGCAGGTCGCGCTCGCGCAGATGCAGTACATGCTGCCGAGGCTCCGCGGCTGGGGTCAGTCGCTGTCCCGGCAGATGGGCGGCGGCAAGGGCGGCGGCCTCGCCACCCGTGGTCCCGGTGAGACCAAGATCGAGACGGACCGGCGACGGATCCGCGAGAAGATGGCGAAGATGCGCCGGGAGATCGCGGACATGAAGACCGGCCGCGAGATCAAGCGCCAGGAGCGCAAGCGCCACAGGGTGCCCTCGGTCGCCATCGCGGGTTACACCAACGCCGGCAAGTCGTCCCTGCTCAACCGCCTCACCGGCGCCGGCGTGCTGGTCGAGAACGCCCTGTTCGCGACCCTGGACCCGACCGTGCGCCGGGCCGAGACCCCGAGTGGTCGTCTGTACACGCTGGCCGACACCGTCGGCTTTGTACGGCACCTGCCGCACCACCTGGTCGAGGCGTTCCGCTCCACCATGGAGGAGGTCGGCGAGTCCGACCTGATCCTGCACGTGGTGGACGGCTCGCACCCGAACCCGGAGGAGCAGCTGGCCGCCGTGCGCGAGGTGATCAGGGACGTCGGCGCGATCGACGTACCGGAGATCGTCGTGATCAACAAGGCGGACGCGGCCGACCCGCTGACGCTGCAGCGGCTGATGCGGATCGAGACCCGCTCCATCGCGGTCTCGGCGCGCACCGGCCAGGGCATCGACGAACTGCTCGCCCTGATCGACAACGAGCTGCCGCGGCCGTCCGTCGAGATCGAGGCCCTGGTGCCGTACACCCTCGGCAAGCTGGTCGCCCGCGCCCACACCGAGGGCGAGGTGATCTCCGAGGAGCACACCCCGGAGGGCACGCTGCTCAAGGCACGGGTGCACGAGGAGCTGGCGGCGGATCTCGCGCCGTACGTCCCGACGCCGACGGCCTGAGCCGACTGCGACGGTCAGAAGTGACGAAGGCCCGCTCCCCTGTCGCAGGGGAGCGGGCCTTCTGCCTGTCCTCGGTGCTGCCTGTCCTCAGTGCTGCCTGTCCTCAGTGCTGCTTGTGCTCAGTGCTGTTTGTGCTCAGTGCTGTTTGTGGATCACCGGCCGCCGTACGTCCTGCTCATGTTCTGGTACAGCGTCTCGGCCCCCCTGCCGAGCTGCGGGCCGGCGAGCCAGGTGTTGTCCTCCGGACCGATCGAGGTGTTCGACACCAGCTTGGTGTCGCCGTTGACGACCCGGAACCAGCCGCCGCCCGACGAGCCGCCGGTCATCGTGCAGCCGATGCGGTACATCGTCGGCAGCGCCGGGCTCAGCGAGAGACGGCCCGGACGGTCGACGCACTTGAACATCTTCAGGCCGTTGAACGGCGGTGCCGCCGGGTAACCCCAGGCGCCCATCGTGTCGACCTCCGTCGCGGACGGGGCGGTGAAGTCGACGTCCAGAGCGCCGGTGGTCTCCTCCAGGGACTTCGCGCCGGACTCCGGCTGCACATGCAGTACCGCGTAGTCGTACGTGGCGCCCGCGCCGCCTGTCTCCGAGCCGCCCTGGATCCACTCGTTGGACGTCGAGACCCAGTCGGCCCACCAGTTGCCGTAGGGGGCGATCTCCGTGGGCGTGGCATTGCCCAGCTCCGCCTCGGACTTGCCGAGGTCGTTGTATGCCGGGACGAAGGCGATGTTGCGGTACCAGCCGCCGCCCTGGCCTGCGTGCACACAGTGGCCCGCCGTCCAGACGAGGTTGGACTTGCCGGGGTGGTTGACGTCCTTGACGACCGTGCCGGAACAGACGGCCGGGCCGTCGGGGGTGTCGAAGAAGACCTTGCCGACGGGCGCCGCGTTGTCGTGGTACGGCGTCTTCTCGGCCGTGGCCTGGACGGGCGCCGGCTCCGGATCGCTCACGCCCTGGTCGGCGGAGGCGTCCTGCGTGGTGACCGTCTTGTTGGCCTCCTTCGCGGACTGCATCCGCTCAGGCTTCCACAGACCCTCGATGACCGGGTTGACGAAGTCCTCGGCCTCGCTGAGCCACTTGTCCTGGTCCCAGTCCTTCCAGGCGCCGTCCTTCCACTGGTCGACGTCGATCCCGTGCTCCTTGAGCTTGTCCGCGATCTCGGACGGGATCTGGATGCCGTCGCCGGTGTTGCCGGAGTCACCGGCCCCTGCGGCCTGGGAGGCGGCGGCGTCGGCCTTGTCGCTCGCCGGGTCGTCGGCCGAGCCGCCACAGGCGGTCGCGGTCAGCGCCAGCGCTGCGACGAGGCCGGTGGCGGCGAGAACGGAACGCCGCCTGCGATGTGGAACTGCGGACGATGGAGCGGAACGCGTGGAACGCATGGTGCGGTAAACCCCCGTTGAAGCATGGTTCTGCGAAATGGGCGCCGTGATGGCCGTTGCTTGTGCGCCCCGCTCAGGAGCCGACTGCCATCTCTGCGCGGCCCCCCGGACGCGACATCCCACTATGCCCGTGGAGTTGAGAGCGAACGGCGGTGAGGCGGTGAAGGTTTCACCCTGGTGACGGTTCCTCCCCGATACAGGGTTCCCCCTGCTATGGGTCTCCCTCCCGGTGACGGATCCCTTCACCGTCCCACCGCCGCCGTCAACCCCGCGCTTCGGCGCGCGTCACTGACCGGTGAACTTCTCGCTCACCCCGTCGAACACGGCCTTGGCCTCCTTGCCCAGCCGCGGACCCGCCAGCCAGCCCGCGTCCACCGGACCGATCGAGGTGTTCGACACCAGCGCCGGCTTGCCGTCCGAGCCCGTCGCGATCCAACCGCCACCGGACGAACCGCCGGTCATCGTGCAGCCGATGCGGTACATGGTCGGGTCGGACGCCCTCAGCGACAGCCGGCCCGGCTGGTCCTGGCACTGGTACAGCTTCTGGCCGTCGTACGGCGCGGCAGCCGGGTAACCGACGGCTTTGATGCTGTCCACGTCGGGGACGGCCGGCGCGTTGAAGTTCACGGGAAGGGCCGAACCGACCGTCTCCTCCAGGGACTTGCCGGTGCCGCCCGCCTCCGGCTTCACATGCAGCACGGCGAAGTCGTACGGCGCGCCGTCCCCGCCCGTCGGACCGCCATCAGCGATCCACTGGTCCGAGGTCTGCACCCAGTCCGCCCACCAGACGCCGAACGGGGCCGCCTGCTCCTTCGTGGCGTTCTCCATCGCGGCCGTACCCATGGCCTTGTCGTTGTACGACGGCACGAACGCGATGTTGCGGTACCAGCCGCCGCTCTTTCCGGCGTGCACACAGTGGCCCGCCGTCCACACCATGTTGGACTTACCGGGGTTGGCCGGGTCCTGTACGACCGTCGCAGAGCAGACCATCGTGCCTTCGGGGGAGTCGAAGAACACCTTGCCCGCCTCGGGGGCGTTGGCGTGGTACGTGGGCGCCACGGCTTGCGCGTCCACGGGCTGCGGCGTCGGGTCGGTGACGCCCTGGTCACCGGAGAGGTCAGTGTCGTCGACGCCCCGGTCCGGGTCCTCGGCGTCGCGCATACGGTCCGGGTCCCACAGGCCCTCGATGATCGGGTTGATGTAGTCCTTGGCCTCGCGCAACCAGTCGTCACGGTCCCAGTTCTTCCAGGCCCCGTCCTTCCAGTTGTCGAGATCGATCCCGTGTTCCTTGAGCTTGTCCTTGATGTCGTCCGGGATCGTGATCTTGCCCTCGCCACCGGCCGCGGCGGACGCACTGGGCTCGCCACTCGCGTCGGCGTCGCCCGACTCGCATGCGGTGACGGTGAGCGTCAGTGCCGCGGCGAGCGCGACCAGGGGCAGCGGGGAGGTTCTGCGGCGCGCACTCCTCCCCCGACGGGCGGTGAACGACGGCCGTATCGATCGCATGATCTGTCTCCCCCTGAGGTGACGGTTCGTGGTGCCGCAGCCGTGACGCTTTCGCCGATCGCTTGCCGATCCCTTGCTGATCGCTCGCCTGTCCTGCGTGCTTTCACGGCGCGTTGGGACGGCCTCACACACTATGCGGTCGCTGTGGGTGCGTTCCGACAGAACGGCAACGGTTTCGCTACGGGTCGTCTGAACAGGCAACTTGTCGCGTGGGGTGCCGATTTGAAGTATCCCGGGTCCGGTTTTGTCGGGCACGGTGTTGTTGGGTGGGGTGATGTTGAGTGGGGTGATGTTGGGTGGGGTGTCTTGTGCGGCGGATGTCGCGGTGAGGTTTGTGACGGGGCGGTGTGGTGGCTGCCGGTGCCGGTGCCGGGCGTCGATGCGTCGGCGTGCACGCCGGCTCTGAGCTGGAAGGCGTCGAGGGCGGCCGGACTCTTCAACGGGTCCGGGGGGGCGCGGGGAGTGGACTGCCAGGCCATGGCGGCTGTCGGAGGCTGCTGCCGTGACGCGTGCGGTCCCGCCCACCGACGGTTTTGTCTCAGCAACGATCTCCAACCAACCCGTAACCCGGTGAACGGTCCACGGTTGGTAGCCGTGGGGGTCCGCCGCCCGTGAGCGGCCCCCTGTGCCCAGTTCCCCGGAGTTTCGAGTGGACGCTCGCGGGGCTTCGTATGTCGGGTCGGGCGAGGAAGCGAAAGACCTGCTCGCCCCTGGACAGCGGGAGGACAGGGAGCCATGGCCGTGACCGAATCTGTGCGCGGGGATACGTCCGACTCGGCGGGGGGCGTCGCCGCTCACGAGGGGATCCTGCGACGGCAGTCGGCGCGCGAGTCGGCGGCGCGTACCTACGCGCGTGCCCTGCCCATCGTGCCGGTGCGAGCACGTGGGCTGACCATCGAGGGCGCGGACGGCAGTCGCTACCTGGACTGCCTCTCCGGTGCCGGGACACTGGCGCTCGGACACAACCACCCCGTGGTCCTGGAGGCCATCCGCAAGGTCCTCGACTCGGGCGCCCCCCTCCATGTCCTCGACCTGGCGACCCCGGTCAAGGACGCCTTCATCACCGAGTTGTTCCGCACCCTGCCGCCCGGGCTCGCCGACAACGCGCGCGTGCAGTTCTGCGGACCCGCCGGCACCGACGCCGTGGAAGCCGCCTTCAAACTCGTCCGCGCCGCGACCGGACGCACCGGCATCCTCGCCTTCAGCGGCGCTTACCACGGCATGACCGCCGGTGCCCTCGAGGCATCCGGAGGCGCCTACGACGTCCGGGTCGCGCGCCTGCCCTATCCGCAGGACTATCGCTGCCCCTTCGGCGTCGGCGGCGAACACGGCGCCGAACTCGCCGCCCGCTGGACCGAGACCGTCCTCGACGACCCCAAGTCGGGCGTCCGGCACCCGGCCGGGATGATCCTCGAACCCGTCCAGGGCGAAGGCGGAGTGATCCCTGCCCCGGACGAGTGGATGCGCCGCATGCGCCAGATCACGGCCGACCGGTCCATCCCCCTGATCGCCGACGAGGTCCAGACGGGTGTCGGCCGAACCGGCTCCTTCTGGGCGGTGGAGCACAGCGGCGTCACCCCCGACGTGATGGTCCTCTCCAAGGCCATCGGAGGCAGCCTGCCGCTGGCCGTCATCGTCTACCGCGACGACCTCGACGCCTGGCAACCCGGAGCCCACGCCGGCACCTTCCGCGGCAACCAACTCGCCATGGCCGCCGGCATGGCAACCCTCGCCTACGTCCGCGAGAACCGCCTCGCCGAGCGCGCGGCCGACCTGGGCACCCGGATGCTGGACCAACTCCGGGGACTCGCGGCTGAGTTCGACTGCATCGGGGATGTGCGGGGGAGGGGGTTGATGATCGGGGTCGAGGTGGTGGAGCCGGAAGCTGAACCCTTGCGGGAGCGGGAGCGGGAGCGGGAGCGGGAGCGGGAGCGGTCGGCGGGCCTGGCGCGTGAGGGCGGCGTGCTGGGTGATCCGGACTGGCGTGGGGGAGTCGGTGACCTGGCGGTGCCGGGAGATTCGGCTGGCCCTGGGAGGCCTCACGGTGCTGGCGTTGGGGTCGGCGGGCTGGTGGGCCCCGGCTCCGCCCGGACGCCGGGCGGCTGGCCGACGGGCGTCACCCCTGCCGACCGGGCAGCAGGCGCGGCAGCGGCGGCGATGCAGGGCGGCCAGGACCACCACCCCAGGCCGGCAGCCCCCGAGCTTGCGGTCGCCATTCAGCGCGAGTGCCTCCGACGTGGCTTGATCGTCGAACTCGGCGGTCGTCACTCCAGCGTCGTACGGCTCCTCCCACCCCTGACCATCAGCGACGAGCAGGCGACCGCCGTGCTCGACCGACTCGCGGACGCGGTGGCTGCGGTATCCCGCAACCACCCCGGTCACGACCGACTGCAACGCCCGCAACCTGGACAGCAGCGACGTGCCGACCGAGCCCAGAGTGCGGACCGTGCCGATCGCGCAGGCCCAGGCGACCGTGCCGATCGCGCAGACCGAGGCCATCGCGCTGATCACGCTGACGAGGCGGGGTAGCGCGGCAGTCGACAGCAGGGGCGTGCCGGTGCGCTCCCTGATCCGTGCGTTGGCTTCGTCGTCCGTTCGTTGTGGCCGCTCCAGCCGACGGCCTACTCCCTCGCGATGCATCCCGCCCCTCCGCAACCTCGCCTCCAAGTGACACACCCCCTCCACATGCACCTGCCGAACGCTGCACTCCAGCCGCCCCCACCACACCGCAGTACGGCTGCACTGCCGCGCGAGTCGGAACCACCCCCACGAGGACCAACCTTGAACAGCACCCCCACAACTGCCGGCCGTCGTTCCACCCCACCGGAGCGAGGAGACGCACCGCAGGGACCCGCCCCGGCCGACAGGGCAGCTTCCGCTTCCTCTTCCGCCTACGCAGCAGCCGCGGCGCAGGGGCCGGTCCGCACACCGCCCCAGGCTGACGTCCCGGACGCTGAACGGCTGCGCAGCGAAACCCCCGACCTGCTGGAGCACCCCGACCCGCACACCGCAGCCCAGGCCGCCGCAGTGGAGAACCTGCTCCGCTGCTGGGTACGAGAGACCAATGTCCTGGCACCCCACGACGGGCTTCTCCGCATCCTGCTGCCCGCCACCGGCACGGCCCTGGTAGCCCCCGTCCACTACTGGTCCCCGACGGGATGGCACCGCTTCGGCCTTCCGTACCTGGCCGCCGCTACAGATCAGTCCTCACTCATCGACTCGGTCACCCTCGCCGCCCTACTCACCAGGGAAGCGTTGTACCGAACCCCCGACGCGCCCGAGACCTCCTCAGTGCCGACGCCTGCACCCGTGACGCTCACCGCGATGGCCGCCGCCACGGACCTAGTTGCCCGCGTCGCCGACTCCGCCCAACGAACCGTCACCTTCATCAGCGAGCGCCGGAACTGCCCCTCCGACAGCCCTGACCTCTTCCTCGCCGCCGAGCAGGCGCTCCTCCTCGGACACCCGCACCACCCGACACCGAAGAGTCGCGAGAGCCTCTCCGAGACCGAAGCCCGGCTGTACTCACCCGAACTGCGTGGCTCCTTCCCCTTGCACTGGCTGGCCGTGTCCCCTTCCGTACTCGCCACCGACTCGGCGTGGACCGAACGTGGCCGTGCCATCCCCGCGTCCCAGCTCACTGCCCGCCTTGCCGGCCCTGACCTGTCCCTTCCCGACGGCTACACGGCCTTGCCACTCCATCCCTGGCAACTGCGCGAAGTTCTGCATCGCCCCGAGACCGCCGCCCTGTTCGATGCCGGCCTGCTTGCCGACCTCGGTGACCACGGCGAACCGTGGCATCCCACCTCCTCCGTTCGCACTGTCCATCGGTCCGGCGCACCGGCCATGCTCAAGCTCTCGCTGGGCCTGCGCATCACCAATTCCCGCCGTGAGAACCTCCGCAAGGAACTGCACCGTGGCGTAGAGGTGCACCGACTCCTGCGCAGTGGCCTCGCGACGCAGTGGCAGGCAGCGCACCCTGAATTCGACATCGTTCGCGACCCGGCCTGGCTCGCCGTCGACGGGCTGGATGGAGGCCCCGTCCCCGGTCTAGACGTCATGATCCGGCACAACCCGTTCCGCCCTTCCGACGATGTGTCCTGCGTAGCCGGACTCGTCTCACCCCTTCCTCACCCACAAACCGACGTCACCGCAGCCCGACGCCGGTCGGACAGGGAGCCGCTGCGGTCCCGGCTGGCCGAGCTGATCACGCGTCTCGCGACACGAACCGGCCGCCCCCGGGGAGCTGTGGCCGCCGAGTGGTTCCTGCGTTACCTCGAACATGTCGTTCGCCCTGTGCTGTGGCTGGACGCCGAGGCCGGCGTCGCCCTGGAGGCGCACCAGCAGAACACGCTGCTCCTGCTGGACGGCGACGGCTGGCCCTCCGGCGGCCGCTACCGCGACAACCAGGGCTACTACTTCCGCGGGTCCCGGCGCGCGGAGCTGGATGCCCGACTGCCCGGCATCGGCGAGCACAGTGACACCTTCGTCTCGGACGAAGTCACCGACGAACGGTTCGCCTACTACCTCGCGATCAACAATGTGCTTGGTCTCATCGGTGCGTTCGGCTCCCAGCGTCTCGTCGACGAACAGTTGCTGCTCGCCGCTTTCCGCCGCTTCCTCGGCGAAGTGGCCGCCGGTCCAACCCGGCTCCGCACCTCACTGCCGGCGCACCTGCTCGACTCACCCGTCCTGCGCTGCAAAGCCAACCTCCTGACCCGAATCCACGGCCTCGACGAACTCGTAGGCCCGGTCGACACCCAGTCCGTCTACGTCACGATCGCCAACCCCCTCCATTCCTGAGGAACATGCCCCATCCCGCTTCCTGAGAGGAGCGTCCCCGTGCCTCCCACCGACGCGAGTGCCAACGCAGGTACCACCCCGGTCACCGACATCGGCACCACGAGTCCGAGCGCTCATGAGAGCCGTATCGGCCCGGCTGCCGACGCGGGCGCAGACAGCGAGGACACGTTGGATCTGCATCTGCCCGACGAATTCGTCGCGCTCTTCGCGGAGGACACTGGCGCCGACGGGAGCCGAACCCTTGGCGCAACCGCAACCGCAACCGCAACCGCAACCGCAACCGCAACCGCAACCGCAGGCCAAGCCAGCGCGTCAGCCACAAGCGCTGCAACCGTCAAAGGCACAGGCACAGGCACAGGCACTTGTGCGCCTGAGGCCCCGCCCGCTTCCGCCACCCCGTACCCCGAAGATCTCCTCGGCGACGTCGCCGACTGGGGCCCGGTCAGCACCCCGGCAGGGGCACTGCACCTAGTACCCGTACGGATCGAGCGAGACCTCCCGATCATCAGCCGCTGGATGAACGACCCTGCCGTCACAGCGTTCTGGGGCCTCGCCGGACCGGAGAACGCCATTGAGGAGCACCTGCGGTCCCAGCTCGTCGGCGACGGACGCAGCGTCCCGTGCATGGGCCTGCTGGAAGGCACGCCGATGAGCTACTGGGAGATCTACCGAGCCGACCTCGACCCGCTGGCCCGCCACTACCCGGCCAGGCCCCACGACACCGGAGTCCATCTCCTTATCGGTGGCATGGGTGATCGAGGGCGAGGACTCGGCGGAACTCTTCTCCGAGCCGTCGCCGACCTCGCACTGGACAAGCGGCCTGCCTGCGCTCGCGTTGTCGCCGAACCGGACATTCGCAATACCCCTTCCGTCGCCGCCTTCTTGACCGCCGGCTTCCGGTTCTCCGCCGAGATCGACCTGCCCGCCAAGCGGGCCGTCCTCATGATCAGAGACCGGAGCCTGCGTCACCTGCTGTGACGACACGTCGCAACGTCGTCACTTTTGGTACACCGCTCACGGCGATCCGGTTCCCACTCCCGACGAACCGAATTCAGGCCGAGTCGATCTCTGCATCGACCCACAGCTGACCGGAGCCTCAACCGATCAGCCTTGCCAGCGCTCAAGGCTCCCCAGCCCTTTTGACCGAACCGAACGACCCGGACCCGACTCCGAAATCACCCGGCCAAAGTCGACCGACCTTGATCGCATCCGGCGCACAGCCGACCGCAGTGACCGCACCTGGCACTCACCCGAACCATCTCTGACCACGACCGAACAGATCCCGCACCCACTCGACCCGATCTCACCGCCACCCGAACCGGTCCGATCCTCATCAGCCGATCACCCGGTCTTGATCCAGTCCCCGGGCTCGACCGCGGGCGCTCGTTTGTCAGTGCTGAGTCGTAGGGTGGTCGCTCTATGGAAAAGCCCTCACTCCCCGAACTCCTGCATGCCGCTGTCACTGCTGTTGGCGGTACGGAGCGCCCTGGCCAGGTGACGATGGCCGAATCCGTCGCGGAGGCGATCGACGGCGACACCCACCTGCTCGTCCAGGCCGGCACCGGCACCGGAAAGTCGCTCGGCTACCTCGTGCCCGCGCTCGCGCACGGGGAGCGAGTCGTCGTGGCGACGGCCACCCTGGCGCTTCAGCGCCAACTCGTGGAGCGGGACCTGCCGCGCACCGTCGACGCGCTGCACCCGCTGCTGCGTCGGCGCCCGGAGTTCGCGATGCTCAAGGGCAGGTCGAACTACCTGTGTCTGCACCGCCTGCACGAGGGCGTCCCGCAGGACGAGGAGGAGGGCCTCTTCGACCAGTTCGAGGCAGCCGCACCCACCAGCAAGCTGGGCCAGGACCTGCTCCGGATGCGCGACTGGGCGGACGAGACGGAGACGGGCGACCGCGACGACCTGACGCCCGGCGTGTCCGACCGCGCCTGGGCACAGGTATCGGTGTCGTCGAGGGAGTGCCTCGGCGCCACGAAGTGCGCCTACGGCGCGGAGTGCTTCGCCGAGATGGCCCGGGAGCGGGCCAAGCTCTCCGAGGTCGTCGTCACCAACCACGCGCTGCTCGCGATCGACGCCATCGAGGGCGCACCGGTCCTTCCACAGCACGAGGTCCTGATCGTCGACGAGGCGCACGAACTGGTCTCCCGCGTCACCGGAGTCGCCACCGGCGAGCTCACGCCGGGCCAGGTAAACCGCGCGGTGCGCCGCGCCGCGAAGCTCGTGAACGAGAAGGCCGCCGACCAGCTCCAGACAGCCGCCGAGGGCTTCGAACGGCTCATGGAGCTGGCGCTGCCTGGCCGCCTGGAGGAGATCCCGGAAGACCTCGCCTACGCGCTCATGGCGCTGCGCGACGCCTGCCGCACCGTGATCTCCGGGATCGGCGCGACCCGCGACAAGTCCGTCCAGGACGAGGACGCGGTCCGCAAGCAGGCACTCGCCTCCGTAGAGTCCGTGCACGACGTGGCGGAGCGGATCACCAACGGCTCCGAGTGGGACGTCGTCTGGTACGAACGACACGACCGCTTCGGCGCGTCCCTCCGAGTGGCGCCGATGTCGGTGTCGGGTCTGCTGAGGGAGAAGCTCTTCGCCGACCGCTCCGTCACCCTGACCTCCGCGACCTTGAAGCTGGGCGGCGATTTCAACGGCGTCGGCGCCTCACTGGGGCTGGCTCCGGAGGGCACGGAGGGCGACGACCTCCCGCAGTGGAAGGGCGTGGATGTCGGCTCACCGTTCGAGTACCGCAAGCAGGGCATCCTGTACGTCGCCAAGCACCTGTCGCGCCCCGCGCGGGACGGCGACCGCGCGGACATGCTCGATGAGCTGACCGAGCTCATCCAAGCGGCCGGCGGCCGCACGCTCGGCCTGTTCTCCTCGATGCGTGGAGCCCAGCTGGCAGCCGAGGAGCTCCGCTCCCGCATCCCGGAGTTCCCGATCCTCCTCCAGGGCGAGGAGACACTCGGCGAGCTGATCAAGAACTTTGCCGCCGACCCGAAGACCTGCCTGTTCGGCACGCTCTCGCTCTGGCAGGGCGTCGATGTGCCAGGCCCCAGCTGCCAGCTGGTCGTCATGGACAAGATCCCGTTCCCGCGCCCCGACGACCCGCTGATGAGCGCCCGCCAGAAGGCGGTGGAGGACGCCGGCGGAAACGGCTTCATGGCGGTCGCCGCCACCCACGCCGCACTGCTCATGGCCCAGGGCGCCGGGCGCCTCGTACGGGCATCGGGGGACAAGGGCGTGGTGGCCGTACTGGACCAGCGGCTGGCGACAGCCCGGTACGGAAGCTATCTGAAGGCGTCACTCCCCGACTTCTGGTACACGACGGACCGTAATCAGGTCAGGAAGTCGCTTGCCGCCATCGATGCGTCGGCAGCGCAGGCGGAGGCCGAAGCGGCGGCGAAGTAGCCGAGGCCACCGTGGTTAGCCTGTCGCGGCACCGCGACAGGCTAACCACTGGTCCAAAAGCCGCGGACGCCGGGTCCGGTCCCAGTGCCGGACGGTCATACCGTCGGTCGCGCGCGCCCGAAACAGCACAGGGCCCCGGAACCGGCGCAGGGGTCCCGGGGCCCGGTCAAGGGGCGACGCCTATCGGTTCGCCCGCCGCAGCCGTCACACGCGCCGCAGCACTGCCACCACCTTGCCCAGGATGGTCGCGTCGTCGCCGGGGATGGGCTCGTACGCGGAGTTGTGCGGGAGGAGCCAGACGTGGCCGTCCTCGCGCTTGAAGCGCTTGACGGTGGCCTCGCCGTCGAGCATCGCGGCCACGATGTCGCCGTTCTCGGCGACCGGCTGACGGCGGACCGTGACCCAGTCGCCGTCGCAGATCGCGGCCTCGATCATCGAGTCACCGACGACCTTGAGCACGAACAGCTCGCCGTCGCCGACCAGCTGCCGGGGGAGGGGGAAGACGTCCTCGACCGACTCCTCGGCGAGGATGGGGCCACCGGCGGCGATGCGGCCGACCAGCGGGACGTACGACGCTGCGGGCTTTCCGGCGGTGTCCGTGGGCTGCACGGATGCGGCCTGGTCGGAGCCGCGCACCTCGTACGCGCGCGGGCGGTGCGGGTCGCGACGGAGGAAGCCCTTGCGTTCCAGTGCCATCAGCTGGTGCGCCACCGAGGATGTGCTGGACAGGCCGACCGCCTGGCCGATCTCCCGCATCGACGGCGGGTAGCCACGACGCTGCACGGAATCCCTGATGACCTCGATGACACGGCGCTGGCGGTCGGTGAGCCCTGAGCTGTCCGCCCGGATGCCGGGAGGTCGACCCGGAAGGGAACGCTTTTGTCCCTCGGGATTCATGGCTTCGTTCATTGCATGCACCGGCTCGAGTCGGCCCTGGGAGCGGTCCTGGGCAGTGATGGTGGCACTGTCTGCGGTGGTGGTCACGTCGGCCCCTCTCGATGGTCTCCCTGCTGCACAACGGTAGTTGCTTTCGAAAGGTTGCGCCAAACACACGTTCGAGTGAAAAATCGCGAATCGGCTTACGTGATCGCGTGTCGGGGTGTATGGCTGACGAGCTGTCCGGCGGGCAAAAGGGCCCATTGTTGTACTCTTCACCGCCGGGGTGACGACCTCGTGGGTTGTTGCCCCAGTCTGCCATCCGGGATCGGCTCAGCCGGGAACCGACCCCCATCTGTGCGGGAGTCCCACGTCCCCTCCGTGTGGCGCTCACGGTATCTCCGTATGTGCCGCAGGGATACGGCTGTGCATCGGAGTGCCTGGCGGACCGGCGTGGCAGTACGCCACCTGCTCATGTCTGTGCGACACGCGCATACGGCCTGGATGTATGAGCCAATCCCCACATCTAGTGGTTGGATTGCAGCAGCAGCCCAGAAGTTGTGGTCCCCCCGGTCTTCGGACCCTCGGAGATCGCCTATGCTTGGGGCTGCTTCGCGGGGCCCATGAGGTCCAGCGAGGCTATTGAGTCTGCTGTGAAGGAGGGTTGGAGTTATGCACTGCCCCTTCTGCAGGCACCCCGACAGCCGTGTCGTCGACAGCCGTACGACCGACGACGGCACGTCGATCCGCAGGCGCCGTCAGTGTCCTGACTGCTCCCGTCGTTTCACGACGGTGGAGACATGCTCGCTGATGGTGATCAAGCGGTCCGGAGTCACCGAACCGTTCAGCCGTACCAAGGTCATCAACGGCGTGCGCAAGGCATGCCAGGGGCGACCTGTCACCGAGGACGCGCTCGCTCAGCTCGGCCAACGGGTCGAGGAGGCGGTGCGGGCCACCGGAAGTGCCGAGCTGACCACCCACGACGTGGGGCTGGCCATACTCGGCCCGTTGCAGGAACTCGACCTCGTCGCCTTTCTGCGATTCGCCTCCGTCTACCGGGCTTTCGACTCGCTCGAGGACTTCGAGGCCGCGATCGCAGAGCTGAGGGAACCGACGGGACGCCCCGCCGCGGACGAGGACGACCGCGAGGATGACGTGGGCGCAGTCACGGGGGGCCAGGAAGACCACCGCGGGTCCGGAGGGACTGCACAAGTCCCCGTGCCCGCCAACGCCGCCGACTAGGGCGGGCCGGATCCGGACGTCAGACCCGGATCCGGCCGAGAGGGCGGCGACAGAAGACCTGCTGCGGGCGGCGATCAGAGGGTGCTCGCAGCACAAGACACAACACGTGCCACGGGGAACATCGGGGCACTTCAGGGCGTTTTAGCCCGTACAGGGAGGCGGCATGACAGAGACGGCGAGCGGTCCGGCACGGAGTTCCCGAGCCAAGGGCCCCAAGGCGGCCAAGGGACTGCGTATCGAGCGCATCCACACCACCCCCGGCGTGCACCCGTACGACGAGGTGGCCTGGGAGCGCCGTGACGTCGTCATGACCAACTGGCGCGACGGCTCGGTCAACTTCGAGCAGCGCGGCGTCGAGTTCCCCGGCTTCTGGTCGGTGAACGCGGTCAACATCGTCACCAGCAAGTACTTCCGCGGTGCCGTCGGCACCCCGCAGCGCGAGGTGAGCCTCAAGCAGCTCATCGACCGCATCGTGAAGACGTATCGGAAGGCCGGCGAGGACTACAAGTACTTCGCCTCGCCCGCCGACGCCGAGATCTTCGAGCACGAGCTGGCGTACGCCCTCCTGCACCAGATCTTCAGCTTCAACAGCCCTGTCTGGTTCAACGTCGGCACGCCCCAGCCGCAGCAGGTCTCCGCCTGCTTCATCCTGTCCGTCGACGACTCCATGGAGTCGATCCTCGACTGGTACAAGGAAGAGGGCATGATCTTCAAGGGCGGCTCCGGCGCCGGCCTGAACCTCTCCCGCATCCGCTCCTCCAAGGAACTGCTGTCCTCCGGCGGCAACGCCTCGGGCCCGGTGTCCTTCATGCGCGGTGCCGACGCCTCCGCAGGAACGATCAAGTCGGGCGGCGCCACCCGCCGCGCGGCCAAGATGGTCATCCTCGACGTCGACCACCCCGACATCGAGGACTTCATCGAGACCAAGGTGAAGGAAGAGGAGAAGATCCGCGCCCTGCGCGACGCGGGCTTCGACATGGACCTGGGCGGCGACGACATCACGTCCGTCCAGTACCAGAACGCCAACAACTCGGTCCGCGTGAACGACACGTTCATGAAGGCGGTCGAGTCGGGCGGCAAGTTCGGCCTGACCTCCCGTATGACCGGCGAGGTCATCGAAGAGGTCGACGCCAAGGCCCTGTTCCGCAAGATGGCCGAGGCCGCCTGGGCCTGCGCCGACCCCGGCATCCAGTACGACGACACCATCAACCACTGGCACACGTGCCCGGAGTCCGGCCGTATCAACGGCTCGAACCCGTGCAGCGAGTACATGCACCTGGACAACACGTCCTGCAACCTCGCCTCGCTGAACCTGATGAAGTTCCTCAAGGACGACGGCAAGGGCAGCCAGTCCTTCGACGTCGAGCGCTTCGCGAAGGTCGTCGAGCTCGTCATCACCGCGATGGACATCTCCATCTGCTTCGCGGACTTCCCGACGCAGAAGATCGGTGAGAACACGCGCGCGTTCCGCCAGCTCGGCATCGGCTACGCCAACCTCGGCGCCCTGCTCATGGCGACCGGCCACGCGTACGACTCCGACGGCGGCCGTGCCCTCGCCGGTGCCATCACGTCCCTGATGACCGGCACGTCGTACCGCCGCTCCGCCGAACTCGCCGCGGTCGTCGGGCCGTACGACGGCTACGCCCGCAACGCGACGCCGCACCTGCGCGTCATGAAGCAGCACGCCGACGCCAACGGCAAGGCCGTCCGCATGGACGACCTCGACACGCCGATCTGGGCCGCCGCCACGGAGGCCTGGCAGGACGTGCAGCGTCTCGGTGAGAAGAACGGTTTCCGTAACTCTCAGGCGTCCGTCATCGCCCCGACCGGCACCATCGGTCTGGCGATGTCCTGCGACACCACCGGTCTTGAGCCCGACCTCGCGCTGGTCAAGTTCAAGAAGCTGGTCGGTGGCGGCTCGATGCAGATCGTCAACGGCACCGTCCCGCAGGCCCTGCGCCGCCTCGGTTACCAGGAGGAGCAGATCGAGGCGATCGTCGCCCACATCGCCGACCACGGCAATGTCGTCGACGCCCCCGGCCTCAAGCACGAGCACTACGAGGTGTTCGACTGCGCCATGGGCGAGCGCTCCATCTCCGCGATGGGCCACGTCCGGATGATGGCCGCGATCCAGCCGTGGATCTCCGGCGCCCTGTCCAAGACGGTCAACATGCCGGAGTCGGCGACCGTCGAGGAGGTCGAGGAGATCTACTTCGAGGCCTGGAAGATGGGCGTCAAGGCGCTCGCGATCTACCGCGACAACTGCAAGGTCGGTCAGCCCCTCTCCGCGAAGACCAAGGAGAAGGAGAAGGCCGAGATCACGGAGAAGGCCGAGGCCACCATCCGTGAGACGGTCGAGAAGGTCGTCGAGTACCGCCCGGTCCGCAAGCGTCTTCCGAAGGGCCGTCCCGGCATCACCACGTCCTTCACCGTCGGCGGCGCCGAGGGCTACATGACCGCCAACTCCTACCCGGACGACGGTCTCGGCGAGGTCTTCCTGAAGATGTCCAAGCAGGGCTCGACGCTCGCAGGCATGATGGACGCCTTCTCCATCGCGGTCTCCGTCGGCCTCCAGTACGGCGTGCCGCTGGAGACGTACGTCTCGAAGTTCACGAACATGCGCTTCGAGCCGGCGGGCATGACGGACGACCCGGACGTGCGGATGGCGCAGTCGATCGTCGACTACATCTTCCGTCGCCTGGCGCTGGACTTCCTGCCCTTCGAGACGCGCTCCGCGCTCGGCATCCACTCCGCCGAGGAGCGTCAGCGTCACCTCGAGACGGGCTCCTACGAGCCCAACGAGGACGAGGTCGACGTCGAGGGTCTGGCCCAGTCGGCGCCCCGCGCCCAGGAGCTGAAGGCCGTTGCCGCGCCGAAGGCCGAGGCCTCGGTGGCCAAGCCCGCTCCGCAGCAGGCCCACACCAGCGCCGAGCTGGTGGAGATGCAGCTGGGCATCCAGGCCGACGCCCCGCTCTGCTTCTCCTGCGGCACCAAGATGCAGCGCGCCGGTTCCTGCTACATCTGCGAGGGCTGCGGCTCGACCAGCGGTTGCAGCTGACACCGCCCGGGGCTCTGCCCCGGCCGTCGGACAGCCCCTGAGGGGCTCTGACGGCAGGTAGCTCACGAAGAGGGGCGCCGACGACATGTCGGCGCCCCTCTTCGTTGTACGGCCCGCGCGGGGGCGATTACGTCCACGCGCGTGTGCGAGCGACTCTCAAGGGTGGCCGGCCCTGCCCATGACCGCCGTGAACGTCGCCGGGTCGTCCTCGAAACCGCGGATGCCCGCGCGGAACTCCCATGTGCTCGATCCTTCGCGCACGAACTCCGCGACCGTGGCCGCCGTCGAGCCGAGCACGCCGCCGAAGTCGTCCTCGGCCATGACGGTGTAGCCCTCACGGATGCGCAGGGCCGGCTTGATGACACTGACGAAGGTGCGCTCCGCCGGGCGCTGCTGGATCACGACGCCGACCAGCACGCGCGCGTACCGGCTGTCGAGCCGGTCGAGCTCCACGGTCAGCACTTCGTCCCAGCCGAAGCCCTTGCCGTCCTTGCTGTCCCGGTTGAGATAGATGGTGCCGTCGGGAGAGCGGCTGTCGAAGTGCACTACGTACGCGGGATCGCCGTAAGGATCGCTCGTCAGATAGGTCGCGGCCACTATGTCCAGATCGGTGGGCGGCTGCCCGGTCGGACTCGGATCCCACTTGAGCGAGATCTCGACTTTCCGGGTTCCCTTGTTGATGGCGTTCACCAGGCTTCCCCTTCCCCGTGATGCGAATGCTCCCAGCCTGAACTGCCCTGCGGACAAGGCCGGTTGTCCATCCTGCCACGCGCGCGGGATCACGCGTGGGGGCCCAGTGGCGCCGACCGTGACCGACGCCACGCTGAGTGGCCTTACCATGGCGCGGTGCTGGTCAAGTGGATTCGCTGCACCGTGGTGGACCGCCGCGGCTTCGAGCGGGGGCAGCGAAAATGGGCGGGGCTTCTGGGGGAGCCGGGATTTCGGGGGCAGGGTGGTGGCTGGAGCCGGGGGCGGCAGGGGGTGGCGCACATCTTCTCGTTCTGGGAGAGCCGTTCCTTCTACGACTCCTTCATGGCCCGCTCCCATGACCGGCTGGCCGCGGCCCAGTCCGGCACGTTCAAGGACATGCAGGTCAAACTGTTCGACTACCGCTTCGACGTGAAGACCGGCTTCGAGCCGCGCTTCACCGACGCCGACCTCGTCCGGGTGGCCCACTGCCGTGTCCACGAGGAACGCGCCGAGCACTTCACGCTCATGCAGGAGAAGGTCTGGAACCCCGCCATGGCCGGCTCCCCGGGCATGGTCCGCGGGCTGTTCGGTGAGGCACCGGGCCATGAGTTCCTGGTGCTGTCGATGTGGCACTCGGCCGCCGAGCACGGCAAGTACCGGACCGAGCGCGTGGAGCGACTGGCGCTACGCGCCCAGATCGAGGCGGATGTGGCGGCACTTACGGGTGACATCGTGGAGCTCGAGGCGACCTGGACGGTCTGAGTCAGTTTGAAATCCAAACCTGATGAATGGGTGTCTTGATGTGGCCGGTGATACAGGAAATGTGTGACCTACGCCGTATGGAGCCCGTACGAGTGCTCGATCGGCCGTCGGCCGATCTAGGGTTTTGGCATGGCACGACCACGGCGCATCGTCCTTGTCCGACACGGGGAGTCAACGGGCAATGTTGATGACACCGTTTACGAGCGTGAGCCCGACCACGCGCTGGCCCTGACCGAGCGGGGATGGCGGCAGGCGGAGGAGACGGGTAAACGACTGAGGGAGGTTTTCGGCCGCGAGCGAGTCAGCGTGTACGTCTCGCCCTACCGCCGTACTCACGAGACCCTGCGGGCCTTCCACCTGGACCCCGAGCTCATACGGGTGCGCGAGGAGCCCCGCCTGCGCGAGCAGGACTGGGGGAACTGGCAGGACCGCGACGACGTACGCCTCCAGAAGTCCTACCGGGACGCCTACGGCCACTTCTTCTACCGCTTCGCCCAGGGCGAGTCGGGCGCCGACGTGTACGACCGGGTCGGCAACTTCCTGGAGAGCCTGTACCGCAGCTTCGAGGCGCCCGATCATCCGCCGAACGTGCTGCTCGTGACCCATGGACTGGCCATGCGGCTGTTCTGCATGCGCTGGTTCCACTGGACGGTCGCCGACTTCGAGTCGCTGTCGAACCCCGGGAACGCGGAGATGCGGATGCTCGTTCTCGGGGACGACGGCAAGTACACGCTTGACCGGCCGTTCGAACGCTGGCGTGACCCGGAACCGTACGGGATCACCGGATAGAGTGGCAGGGCGATGACCGCTGACTCCTCCCCCGAAGGGCGCCTGGACCGCGCCCTCAACAGCCTGCGCGGACTCGCGGTGGGGGACGCCCTCGGCTCGCAGTTCTTCGTGCCGGTGAACTATCCGCTGCTGAAGCGACGCGAGCTCCCGTCCGGCCCCTGGCAGTGGACGGACGACACGGAAATGGCCTGCTCGGTGGTCGCCGTCCTGGCTGCCCACCACCGCATCGACCAGGACGCCCTCGCCGGCTCCTTCGCCGAGCACCACGACTTCGACCGCGGTTACGGGCCTGCGGTAAACCGGCTGCTGCGCCTGGTCAGAGAGGGCGGAGACTGGCGCGAGCTGTCGGCCGCGCTCTTCAACGGGCGGGGCTCCTGGGGCAACGGCGCCGCAATGCGGATCGCTCCCCTGGGGGCCTGGTACGCGGACGACCCCGAGCAGGCGACCCACCAGGCCGAGATCTCCGCCTACCCGACGCACCAGCACCGCGAGGCCGTGGTCGGCGCCATGGCCGTCGCCGCGGCTGCCGCGCTGGCCGCGGCCCCTGGCGGGCCGCCCAGCCCGGAATCGCTCCTGGACGACGTCATCGCTCTGGTCCCGAAGAGCGCGGTCGGGGCAGGCCTACGGCGTGCCCGGGACATGCTCGACTACGGCGACGCGGGCACCGTCGCGGCCGTTCTGGGCTGCGGACGGCGTACCACGGCCCACGACACCGTGCCCTTCGCCCTCTGGTCCGCCGCACGGGCCCTGGGCGACTACGAGGGGGCCTTCTGGACGACCGCGCAGGTCGGCGGTGACGTCGACACCACGTGCGCCATCGTGGGCGGTGTGATCGGGTCCGGGAAGGCCGGGTCGGTGCCGGCCGAGTGGGCGGAGCGGACCGAGGCACTGCCCGAGTGGGCGCCGACGGCGATGACCGCCTAGGGCGGGTTCAGTCGCCCCGCCGGAGCTCTCGATAACTTTCTGTGCATCCCGGGAACTCTGCGTGACCACTGATCCGTTGTCGTGGCAGTGAGTGTGCGACCGGTGGGGTCGCAGGCACTGGTGACACGCGAGGGGTGCAGGGGGTGGGGCATGGGGTTCGCGTCGGTGCTTGGCGTGCTGTTCGTCGCGGCGGCTGCCGGTTGGGGCGGGCTGTGGCTTGCCCGCCCCAATGTGACTCGCCCCGCGGCTGTAGCTGTGGCAGCCGTGCGGATCGCGGTACCTGTGGCCGTGGTGCGGAGGGCGGCAGCCGCGACAGCGGTGCGGATGGCCGGATCGTCGCCCTCGCTTTCGGTCCCCCGGACCCGATCCGGCCATCCGCGGCCCTTTGCGGGCCCGGCCGGATCAGCCGGCCATCGGGCCCGCCGTCCCGGAGAGGGCGTCCAGGTCGCTCTTGCGGACCCGGATCACCAACCACGCGGTGGCCAGGGCGATGACGGCCATCGAGGCGGCCGCCACGAAGCCTGTCGAGATGCCCTGCGTGAGCACTTCGTGGCCCCAAGGGCCGGGCAACTGGTGCGTCTTGGCGAACTCCGCCTTCTGCTCGGCCGACCCTTCCGCCATGAACTTCGGCAGTTGCTTCTCCGCCTCGTTCTTGCTGGCGGTGCCGAAGACCGTCGTCAGGATGGACAGGCCGAGCGAACCGCCCACCTGCTGCGTGGCGTTGAGAAGCCCGGACGCGGCACCGGCCTCGTGCTGGGCGACTCCGGACACTGCGGTTATCGTCAGCGTCACGAAGTTCAGACCCATGCCGAAGCCGAACACCAGCATCGGACCGAGCACTCCGCCCGCATACGAGCTGTCCGCGGTGATGAGGGTCTGCCAGGCGAGCCCGATCGCCGCGAGCGCCGAACCGGCGAGCATGAACGGCTTGGGGCCGAGTACCGGAAGGAAACGCTGCGACAGGCCCGCGCCCAGCGCGATCACGACCGTCACGGGCAGGAAGGCGAGACCGGCCTCGATCGGGCTGTACTGGAGCACGTTCTGCACGAACAGGACGATGTAGAAGAACATGCCGAACATCGCCGCGGCGAGGCTGAGCATGATCACGTACGTGCCCGAGCGGTTGCGGTCGGCGAACATCCTCAGCGGGGTGATGGGCTCCTTGGCCCGCGATTCGATGAACGCGAAGGCCAGCAGCAGGACCACCGCGGCTGCGAACGACCCGATGGTCAGGCTGTCCCGCCAGCCCTCGTCCGCCGCGCGGATGAAGCCGTAGACCAGGGAGGCCATACCGGCCGTCGAGGTCACCGCGCCCGCTATGTCGAAGCGGCCGCTGTGCCGTTCGGACTCGTTGATGTACAGCGGCGCGAGCACGGCTATCACGATGCCTATGGGCACGTTGACGAAGAGCACCCAGCGCCAGTCGAGCCACTCGGTGAGCATGCCGCCCGCGAGCAGACCGATGGCTCCACCACCCGCGGATACGGCCGCGAAGACGCCGAAGGCCCGGTTGCGTTCCGGGCCCTCGGGGAACGTGGTGGTGATGAGCGCCAACGAGGTGGGCGACGCGATCGCGCCACCCATGCCCTGGAGCACGCGCGCGGCCAGCAACTGCCAGGGCTCCTGGGCCAGTCCGCCGAGCAGCGAGGCGAGCGTGAACAGCAGGATGCCGGTCATGAAGACCCGGCGGCGTCCCAGGATGTCACCGGCGCGGCCGCCCAGAAGCAGCAGGCCGCCGAAGGTGAGCGTGTAGGAGCTGACGACCCAGGTGAGGTCGGTCGTGCTGAACTTGAGCGCGTCTTGAATGTGCGGGAGCGCGATGTTCACAATCGTCGCGTCGAGTACCACCATGAGTTGGCAGGCCGCGATGACGGCGAGCGCGATGCCGGGATGTCCCTGCCGGCGTGCCGCACCTGGTATCTGATCTTTGATCAACTGAGAGGTTGTCACTATGGGTCCCCCACAAGTGCCTTAGTGAACGCTCGCGTTCACTGTCGCGACAACCGTAGTGAGTCCCCGGTAGTGAACGCAAGCGTTCACTCGTATTGTCGTCGCGCGGCATGTCCCCCCTAGTTGCCGCGTGGTGAGTTCCATGTCCCCGGAATCCCCGCTTCCCCTGTTTGTTGGAGACGCTCAGATGGTTACCTCGCGCTGGACGGCCGCCCCCGCTCAGGCGGCCTCCCTCCGTCGGCGCGGCGCCGTGCTCGAACGCGCGATCCTCGAAGCCGCACTGGAGCAACTCAGTACCGTCGGCTGGAACGGCCTCACCATGGAGGGCGTCGCCGCCGGTGCACAGACCGGCAAGGCCGCCGTCTACCGCCGCTGGCCGTCCAAGGAGGACCTCGTCGCCGACGCGCTGCGGGCCGGACTGCCGAACTTCGAGTCGGCCCCCGACCTCGGCAGCGTGCGCGAGGATCTGCTGGCGCTGTGCCGGCAGGCGCGCGAGGCGATGTACTCGCGCCCCGGTTTCGCCCTGCGGTCGGTGATTCACGAATGCGACACCGTGCAGGCGGAACGGTTTCACGGTGTGATCTTCGAGGGTGTCGTGGAGCCGACGATCGCGTTGCTGCGCGAGGTCATCACCCGTGGAATTGAGCGGGGAGAAGTGCGGGAGGACGCGGCCAACAGCTACGTCTTCGACGCCATCCCGGCGATGATGATGTACCGGTCAAAGATGTGCGGGAGCGAATGGGGGGACCAGGATCTCGAGGAGATGATCGACCAGCTCATGGTCCCGCTGCTCCGTCCGACAGGTCGCTGACGCGTCCCTGCGTCGGCCCGAGATCGCTTCGGGGAACCAGGGTGTCGAAGCGGGTTCGGGGCGGCGTAGGCTAAGGGCGCCATGCCGTACGAACCGCCTACTCACACCGTCGAGCGCTCCCTCCGAGCCACGACCGGAGCGAAGATCATTGCCGGTGTCGACGAGGTGGGGCGCGGTGCCTGGGCCGGACCTGTCACCGTCTGCGCGGCGGTCACCGGACTGCGCCGGCCTCCCGAGGGACTCACCGATTCCAAGCTGCTCACCGTCAAGCGCCGCAACGAGCTCGCCGTGGTGCTGCGGACGTGGGTTACGTCGTATGCCCTCGGGCACGCCTCGCCGGAGGAGATCGACGAGCTCGGGATGACGGCCGCGTTGCGACTGGCGGCGTGCCGCGCCCTGGAAGCCCTTCCGGTCCGCCCCGACGCCGTGATCCTCGACGGGAAGCACGACTATCTCGGGGCTCCCTGGAAGGTCCGCACGGTGATCAAGGGCGACCGGTCCTGCGTGGCGGTCGCGGCGGCCTCGGTGATCGCCAAGGTTCAGCGCGACAAAATGATGGCCGAACTGGGTATCGACCATGCAGACTTCGGTTTTGCGGACAACGCCGGGTATCCGTCGCCCGTGCACAAGGCCGCACTGGCGGAGCGGGGACCCACCCCGTACCACCGGTTGTCGTGGGCGTATCTTGATGCGCTGCCTCAGTGGCAGCACCTCAAGAAGGTGCGCACCTGGGTGGACGGAAGCGTTCCGGAGATCGAGGGTCAGCTCGGCTTCGATTTCTGACGATTCCGCTCGCACTCATGTGCCACCCGCTGACGCGAGCCGTACCAGCGTTTGATAGACATCAACTCATGCCTCTCATTCCCGAGGAGCCTCAGATTCACGAGAGTGCCCAGGGTCCCCGCGCCACGCCGGCCAGTGGCCGTACCGCGCCGACCCCCCGTCCCGTACCCGGCCCGCGTCCTGCGGCTCCGTCGCGTCCCGGCCGACCCGGGCCCGTGAGGCCCGCGCCGCCGGTGCAACGTGCGCCGCGTGATGTGGCCGGTGCCAAGCCCGGACCGTCGGGCCCCGCTGCTTCAGTCGCCCCCGCTCCGGCGTCGGCGACCCCGCAGATCCAATTGATCCCGGCCTCGCCCGAGGGAGCGCTCGACGCTGCCGAGGAAGCCGTCGACCTGCTGCTCGACTCGGGTCGCGCTCCCGGCGAGGTGCTGGTGATCACCACCGGCGAACAGCACCCGTGGGCCACCCACGAGCTGTCCTTCGGTGACACCTCCTACTGGGCGCAGCACGACGCCGGCGACGACGTCTTCTACGCCCACGCCTCCGTCGCGAGCCGCGCCACGGCGCGCCCCGTGGTCGTCGTGGCCGTCAACGGCGGTCCCGACACCGCAGCTGCCGGCCTCCTGCCGCTGGCTCTCGGCAAGGCCGGTGCCCTGCTGATCGTCTGCGGTGACGCGCAGCGGATCAACTCGGTGCTCGGCGCGGGCGTCTGATCCGGTTCCGGTTCGTCAGAAGGACGTTCCGCAGCACGCCGGGGGATGGAGCGCCGCTGTGGCGGCGTCTCCGCACGGTGGGCCCTTTGGAGTGCACGCACGAGTGGGGAACTCGTCGTGCGCAGGCCCGTAGGTTCGGGGGGGCGGGTCCATGTACGACGTCGTCGTCGTGGACCGGTTTCCGAGCCGTCCTGAGCCTCGACGGTGTCCGGCGTACCACGTTGTCGGTTGACAGCTTCGGTACGTTTCCTCAGGGAGGGTCTGCTTCTGAGAGGGCGCGGATGTCCTGTGTGCCCAGCGGGCATCCACGCGGACTTCTGCGCTCAGCGAGCAGCCGCGCGACGGAGGACCTCCGAGGCCGCGCCGCCTGTGCGTGGCAGCGGGACCGGTGACTCGGACGTCGCGAAGGGCTCGGGTGCCGAGTCGGCGTTGGGGCGGCGGCCGCCGCGCCCCTCGCCGAGGACCTGCCAGCCGTCATTGGTCAGCGTGATGTACGCCCCGCAGCGCAGGCCGTGCAGGGTGCAGGCGTCCCGCAGGCCCCACATCCATGCACCGTCCTCCTCCGTCCAACGGGCGTCGCCCTCGCGGCAGTAGAGCAGCACGGCGGTGCGCACCGGGGTGCGGCGCCGCAGGTCGTGCGGGATGACCCGGCGCAACTGTGAGAGCAGCGCGTTGCGGAACATCCAGCCATCGGCAGGGGTCGCTCGGCGGGTGAACGAAGCACTCGCCCGTAGTCGTTCCTCAGCGTCGAGCACGGCGACGATCGCGGTCGCCGGCCCGGGGCGGTGCCGCGAGTGGAGCCCGCTGACAATCTCGCGTGGGTTACGCAGCAGGGGAATGCCCGCAGCGGCCCACTCCGCGGGTTCGAGCATGCGGGCCAGGGAGTTGGCGGATGCGGCGGACAGGCCGGCTGACGTCGACATGGATGCCGCGGAGGACGGAGCGAATCCGAAGGTCACGGTCCTCCCTTCGGCTACGCGCCCACACTGCGGGCGAGATCGGATTGGGGGGAGCGCACGCCGCAGCAGAGCCCATCCGAATCACGGACGAGCCGCACGGGGAGCGGACTCCAATTCTTCCTGCCGAACAGGAATGCGGCAACGAGCAATTGGGGCCACCGACCGATATTTGACGGTGCGCGGGTTATATCCCTACCCAGCGCATGACCGTGAGACGCATGGGGCGACCGTACGCAACCAGGTCGTACCCATTCGGTGAGGGTGTACGCCCTGGTTGCCGCGGACTTGGCGGCCGTCGTTCGTGTCGGCCGCGATCAGCCCTGGACGGCCAGAACCAATGGCATGACCCCCCGTGCCCCCGCGCGCAGGAGCGTGCGGGCGGCGACAGCGAGAGTCCAGCCCGTCTCCGTGAAGTCGTCCACCAGCAGCACGGGGCCCGGGTTTTCGGAGAGCGCAGAAGCCAGGTCGGCAGGCACGGTCAGCGCGCCGTCCAGCGCCTTCAGCCGCTGTGCGCTGTTGCTCCGCGAGACCGAAGAGCCCTCACCGGAGTACTCCAGGGAGCCGAGCAGCGGGAGTCTGCCGACCTCCGCGATACGCGCGCCAAGGGAGTTGATCAGCTGCGGCCGAGTGCGCGAGGCGATGGTGACCACGCCGACCGGGCGCGGTACTGCGTCCTGAGCTCCGGAAGCCCAGCCGTCGGGCCCCTTGGCCCAGTCGACCAGGACGCCCACGACCGCCTTCGCCACGTCGTCGGGCACGGGCCCGTCCGGAGCGTGGGGCGCGAGCATCGGTCGTAGGCGATTGCCCCAGCCGATGTCCGACAGGCGCCCCAAAGCCCTCCCCGGTGCAGCCTGTTCACCGGCAGGGATACGTCCCTTGAGGTCGACGCCGATCGCCGGGAGACCGGTCGGCCACATGCGGCGCGGCTCCACCTCGACGCCCGCCCGGCCCAGGTCGACGCGCGCGGCGTCCAGCGCGACCGACGACATATCGGCGGTGAAGCGCGCACCCGCACAGTTGTCGCAGCGGCCGCAGGGCTTGGCTCCCTCGTCGTCGAGCTGACGCTGGAGGAACTCCATGCGGCAACCTGTCGTCGAGGCGTACTCGCGCATCGCCTGCTGCTCGGCCTTGCGTTGCCGAGCGACCCAGTCGTAGCGCTCGGCCTCGTACACCCAGGGCTGTCCGGTGGCGATCCAGCCGCCCTTGACCCGGTGGACCGCGCCGTCGACGTCCAGGACCTTGAGCATGGTCTCCAGACGGGAGCGGCGCAGCTCGACGAGGGGCTCCAAGGCGGGCAGCGACAGCGGCCTGTCCGAGCGGGCGAGGACATCGAGCGTGCGATGCACAAGGTCCTCCGTCGGGAAGGCGAGCGACGCGAAGTACTGCCAGATCGCCTCGTCCTCCTGTCCGGGAAGCAGGAGCACCTCGGCGTGCTCGACGCCACGGCCGGCACGACCGACCTGCTGGTAGTAGGCGATGGGGGAAGAGGGCGAACCGAGGTGCACCACGAAGCCCAGGTCAGGCTTGTCGAAGCCCATGCCGAGCGCGGACGTGGCGACCAGGGCCTTGACCCTGTTGGCGAGCAGGTCGTCCTCGGCCTGCTGGCGGTCGGCGTTCTCCGTCTTGCCGGTGTAGGAGGCGACCGTGTGGCCGCGCTGCCGCAGGAAGGCCGTGACCTCCTCCGCGGCGGCCACCGTGAGGGTGTAGATGATGCCCGAGCCAGGCAGGTCGTCGAGGTGATCGGCGAGCCAGGCCATCCGGTGCGCGGCGTCCGGCAGACGCAGGACGCTCAGGCTCAGACTGTCGCGGTCCAGAGGGCCGCGCAGTACCAGGGCGTCCGAGGTGCCCCCGGTGCCGAGTTGTTCGGCGACATCGGCCGTCACGCGCGCGTTGGCGGTGGCGGTGGTCGCCAGCACGGGCACTCCGGGCGGGAGGTCGGAGAGCATGGTGCGCAGCCGTCGGTAGTCCGGACGGAAGTCGTGGCCCCAGTCCGAGATGCAGTGCGCCTCGTCCACCACGAGCAGGCCGGTCGCCGACGCCAGCTTGGGCAGTACCTGGTCGCGGAAGTCGGGGTTGTTCAGGCGTTCCGGCGAGACGAGCAGCACGTCGACGTCACCAGAGGCGATCTCGCTCTGGATCGTGTCCCACTCCTCGGTGTTGGAGGAGTTGATGGTGCGTGCGTGGATGCCGGCCCGGGCCGCCGCCTCGACCTGGTTGCGCATGAGGGCGAGCAGCGGAGAGACGATCACAGTGGGCCCACTGCCCTGGGACCGCAGCAGGGAAGTGGCCACGAAGTAGACCGCGGACTTGCCCCACCCCGTCCGCTGGACCACGAGCGCGCGGCGTCTGTCGGCGACAAGCGCCTCGATCGCTCGCCACTGGTCCTCGCGCAGCCGGGCCGTGCCGGTGTCGTCCCCGACGAGACGGGCGAGGACCGCGTCGGCGGCCGTCCGCAGATCCGCGTTGCTCGTGTGTTCCATGGGTTCCATACAACAGGACGGGACTGACATCCGGGGTCGGACGGTTCGGGCACACGGGGTCGGACCGGTTGGGCATCCGAGGTCGCAGACGTCGGAGAACCGGTGCCGAACGGACGGGGTCCGGGGCAGCACGGGGCGAGGCTGAGGTGTGGTCCGTGCCGATCGTTGCTGCGTTGTCGTGTCCCTGGTCGGAGTTATCCACAGGGCAAAGCGGAGTCTCAAGATCCGCGAGATGGTCTCCGCATGACGAACCACAGCGAAGCCACCGGATCCCACGAAAACGACGGCACCACCGGCCAGGAGCAGCCTCTCGCCCCTCGGGCAACCGACCCGAACGAGGCGCGTGACATGCGCGGCGGGCACGGCGAGAGTCCAGGAAGTGCGCGACGCGAGAACCCACTCGACTGCACGGCGTACAAGGGCCAGCTGCCCGAGCACCAGGTCACCTTGCGCACCCCGGCCGAGTTGGCCGACGCCCTGCCGTACCTCCTCGGCTACCGCCCCGAGGACAGCATGGTGCTCGCCGCCCTGCACGACAGGGACGGCCGAGGTCGGTTCGGTGGCCGGGCACGGCTCGGCATCCCCGCGAGCGCGGACGACTGGGACGCCGCGGCCACACAGCTGGCCCACGGCCTGGTGACGGGCAGCGAGCGCAGGGGAGCCCGACCGGAACAGATCGTCGCCTTCCTCTGCCAGGAACCGGCCCAGGGCGAGACGGGCCGGCAGGTCATGGAACGTCTGCGGCCGCTGTCTCAGAAAATGCGCCTCGCGTGCGGCGGCCTGGACGTGCCGGTGGTCGAGGCCCTGTGCATCTCGGACGGCCGCTACTGGTCCTACTGCTGCGACCGGACCGAGTGCTGTCCGGCCGAGGGCCGACCGATGGGCCTGCCCGGTACGTCGGTGCTGGCGGCTGCGGCCGCATACGCCGGAGTGCAGGTCCGCGGCACACTGAGCGAGCTGCGGGCGAGGCTGTTGCCCTGGGAGACCGCGGCCGCCCTGGAGCAGGAGATCGCCCTGGACCGGGGCGGGATGTCGCTGGTCCCCAGGATCCTTGACGGGGAGCAACGCGCAGGCGTGGCGGAGGAGACACTGGAACTCGCGGTTCTGCTTCGGAACCGGTTCGCGGCGGCCCCGGCCGTCTCCGGAACGCTCACCGCGGATCTCCGTGACGACGAACTGCTCGATCACGAAGAGGCCGCGAGGCTCATTCTGGGTCTGCAGGATCGTGCGACGCGCGACCGGGTGGCCGAGTGGATGGAGGGCGACGAGGCCCCGCCCGCCCTGCGCCTCTGGCGCGCACTGGCCCGTCGCTGTGTCGGGCCGTACCGGGAGCACGGTGCGGCGCCCCTTACTCTGGCCGGTTGGGTCGCCTGGTCCATCGGCGATGAGGTGGAGGCCCGGGAAGCCTTTGCCATGGCACTGGGCGCCGACTCCGACTATCTCTTCGCTCGTCTGCTGCACCAGGCCTGCAACGAAGGGCTGGACCCCGAGTCGATTCGCCGCTGCCTACGCACTGAACGTGCGGGGCGCGAGGGGGCGGCCGATGAGGGACAGCAGGATCTGCTCGGGGCCGGTGAGGAGCCCGCTGGTGGCTCGAAGCGGGGTGAGACAGTGAAGCACGCGTCGACGTCCGATGCGGGCGATCGTCGCAGGTCCCGGCATTCCACGCGTTCGGCCGGCGGTCTCTCCCGTGCCGCGAGGGCGGTCGTGCGAAAGCGAGCGGCGAGTGGTTCGCGTGCGCGTAGGGCGGCAGGGTCGCATCCGAGCGCTGCGCGGCCTGGCGGCAACGCGTCGGAAGTATCGAAGGACGCGGGGTCGCGTACGGCGAAGGGTGCCAGTCCGCGTTCAGGGAGTGGCTCTGCAACGCGGGCAGGGAAGACCACTGCCCCACGCACGGCTCAGCACTCTGTGCCGAGCGAGGTGAAGAGCTCACCTTCGCGCATCCCGAAGCAGCGAGCCGTACGCCAGAGCGAGGTCGGCCCTGACGGCGCGAGTCCCGAGAACACCAGTGTCGAGGGGGAGGCGTGAAGCGGCGCGGACCGAGCACTGCGGAGCACTGTCGAGCTGAACGAGATTCCGACGCGCCGGGGTTACCCCGTGCGGGGCGTGACCTGGAGGGATGCCTCCCCGTTCACCTGAGTGGCGGAACGCCTGGACCGACCGTGCCGCCGAACTGCCCCTGTCACTCCGGATCCCCCGGTCGGCGCCGCATTCGTCCGCGGTGCGATGAGCGCAGAGGAAGCCGCACCATGCAACAGCCGATTCCGACCTCGCCGGCCGCCGATGACCGTTCGACAGCCGGCGGGCCGGTGCCCTCCCAACGGCAGGACACAGGTCCGCCTCGCGGCGGGAGCGCTGGGCTGCAGCACACGCTCAGGGTTCCGAGCGACACTGCTGGGACCGTCCAGGCGGCCAGCCCTGGATCACCCTGGCCGACATCCACCGAGTGGCCGTCCCCGACCGCCAAGAGCTGGACCCCTCCACCGCCGACGGACCAGCGACAACACACCAGGCTCCCGCAACAACCGACCAGGCCACACAGTCCGACAAGGTCAACGAACCCGACCCCAACACCGTCACCACGCACCGGCCCCGCACGCACCTCGTCCGCCTTACCCCCCACCCACAACGCCCTGATCTGCGTTGCCCTCCCAGGCCTGGCGATCTCCACGGATCAGGGCCAGTTGACCGGCCAAGGTCTCGACGGCTTCTACCGCGCGGGCCGACGCGTGCTCTCCCGCTGCCAGATTCGTGTGGCCGGACGTGAACCGCTCGCGATGCAGGCCTGGATGACCACAGCCGACTGCGTCCGCTTCGTGGGCACGCTGCGTACGTCCCCGCACGCCGGCCCCGACCCGGACGTCGTCGTAGAGCGCACCCGTCACGCGGACGGCACGGAGCGAATCACCCTGCGCAGTGCGGCAGTTCGCCCGCTACAGCTACCGGTCGAGGTCGGGCTGGCCACGGACCTGGCCGACCTCGGTTCCATCGCATGTGGCAACGCAGGGCCCGAACTCCCCGCCACCGTCCACGCCTCCGGTCTGCGATGGTCGTCCGCCAGGGGAAGCTCGACGGTCACGGCAGATCCGCCACCGACCGATGCCCTGGCCTCGGCAGGACTGTTGCGCTGGGAGTTCGAGCTGCCGCCGGGAGGTGTCGCGCACATCGAGCTCAGGGTGCGGTCGGACGGAGCCGGACCTGTGCGTGCCGTAGGCCGGGCGGCCACCAGCCCGCTGCCTCCGGCCCGCGCAGCCGGTGACGATTCCAGGGTCGAGGGGCTGCTCCGGACGAGCATCGACGACCTCCAAGGCCTGCTCCTACGCGACCCCACCCACCCCTCCGACACCCATCTCGCCGCCGGCGCACCCTGGCGCTGCGGCCTGGCGCCGACCGAGGCCCTCGCCGCCGCCCGGATGACCCTGCCCTTGGGCACCCGGCTCGCTGCAGGCACCCTGCGCACCCTCGCTCGCACTCAACTCCGCGACAAGGGACCGCAGTCCGGCATGATTCCCGGACCGAGACGCGACGCGGGCACGCACCTGCCGCCGGGTTGCACGGGCACCGAGGCCACACTGCTCTTCCCCGTGCTGCTCGCGGAGGCCCGACGCTGGGGGTTGGCCGAGCCAGAGGTCGAGGAACTCCTCCCGGCGGCCGAGCGATGCCTGAGCTGGTTGCGGACCACCGTCGGCGACGGCAAGTACCTGCCGGACCCGCACCCCGGCGGCCCAGTCCGCTGTGAGACCCAGGCTCATGCCCACCGTGCGGCACTGCTCGGCGCGGACCTGCTGGACACCTGCGGCAGATCTGGCGGTGACGAGCTGCGCCACCGGGCCGGGGAGCTCCGGGCAGCGTTCCGGACCGACTTCTGGATCGACGACCTGGGCGGCGGCAGGCCCGCCGCCGCACGCACCCCGGACGGACGCCCGGTGCCGCATCTGGGTGCGGCAGCCGCCCATCTCCTCGACACCGGCCTGCTGGGCGGGGGAGAACTGGCACCCGGACTGCTCGACAAGGTGCAGACCGAGCAGCTCGCCCGGCTGCTCGGCGCCCCGGCCATGGACTCGGGCTGGGGATTGCGTGGGCTGAGCGCGAAAGAGGCGGGGTACAACCCGTTCGGTCACCGCAGCGGTGCCGTGAGGGTGCATGAGACGGCCGTCGCCGTGGCGGGCCTCGCCGCGGCCGACTACGAGAAGGAGGCCGGCGCACTGCTGCGCGGCGTACTGGCGGCCGCAGAGGCGTTCGGCCACCGGCTCCCGGACATGTACGCGGGGGAGGCACGCACCGAAGGAAGCGCTCCTCTCCCGCATCCGGCGGCCTGCCGCCCGGCGGCCACGTCCGCGGCGGCCGGGGTTCTGCTTCTCACCACGCTCGCCGGCATACGCCCGGACGCCCCGGCGGGGACGGTCACACTGCGCCCCATGCGCGGTGCGCCGCTGGGCGAGATCGTCCTGACCGGCCTTCGGGTCGCCGGCGCCCCCTTCTCGGTACGGGTCAGCCGACTGGGACTCGCCATGGTCGAGGAGGCGGGGGACGGATTGCAATTGCGAGCATGACCACGCACAGCACGTGAGACGACCACGCAAGTGCCTGAGACGACCTCGCACCTCGCCCGAGAGGACTTCGCACCTCGCCCGAGACGACCTCGTACCTCACCCGACGCGGCCTCGCACGACGCACGACGCACAGCGAACGAAGCGACCTCATTCGACACCGACCGTGACCGCGCACCCCGCGCAGCCACTCCCCCCACCCGCCGCACGCACCTGACTCCACCCGCCACGTGCCGCGGCCGCACACGGTGGCGCACGACAGGACGAGCCACGTCAGAGGCCGGTACGCGGCACGCCGGGGCGAATTGGATCAACAGCCGATGGGCTCGACGAAGGGACTGTTTATCGTCAGGCAGACGACTATGATCGCCGCATGCCCTACGACCCGTCAGCCTTCCCGCCCTTTGCCGTAACCGTGGACCTGGTCGTGCTGACCGTGCGCCGCCATGCCCTGTGCGCGCTGGCGGTGCGCAGGGGCGAACCGCCGTTCCAGGGGCGCTGGGCACTGCCGGGTGGGTTCGTGCGGGCGGACGAGGACCTGGCGCAGGCCGCCGCGCGCGAGTTGGCCGAGGAGACCGGGCTGCGCGCGCATGAACCCGCCGCCCCCGTGCAGGACAACGGCGCTCACCTCGAGCAGCTGGCGACCTACGGCGACCCCAAGCGGGATCCGCGGATGCGGGTGGTGAGCGTTGCCCACCTGGCGCTGGCACCGGATCTGCCGGCGCCTCGCGCGGGCGGGGACGCGAGCAACGCCCGCTGGGCCCCGGTCGACGAACTGTTGCAGCAGGGCGGATTCGGGCGGGACGGCGAACCGGTCGCGCCGCTTGCCTTCGACCACGCGCAGATCCTGGCCGACGGTGTGGAGAGGGCACGCTCCAAGATCGAGTACTCGTCGCTGGCCACGGCGTTCTGCCCGACCGAGTTCACGGTCGGAGAGTTGCGGCGGGTCTACGAGGCGGTGTGGGGCGTGGCGCTCGACCCGCGCAACTTTCACCGCAAGGTGACCGGCACGCCCGGCTTCCTCGTGCCCACCGGTGGAACCACCACCCGCCAGGGCGGCCGCCCCGCCCAGCTCTTCCGGGCCGGTGGTGCGACCCTGCTGAACCCGCCGATGCTGCGCCCCGAAGTCTGACGCGCGAGGCGGAGGCGCGACGCCGGTCCGGCGGCGGTCCGCCGTAGCCCGACCGGGAGCCGGGCGAACAAGCGGCCGTGCAGATGGCTGACCGGGCGGAATACCGTCGGGCGAGAGGGCCTTGCCCTACCGGAAAAAACGGACATAGCGCGCTATCTTGCTGCGGGTGATCCAGGCGATCGGACTGACCAGCAACCCTCGCAAGGAGTTTCCCCCCGCCCTCGACGACGTGTCCTTCGAGGCTCAGGCGGGCTGTGTCACCGCGCTGCTCGGAGGGGCGGGAGCGGGCAAGACGACGGCGCTCAGACTCATGCTCGAACTCCAACAGGGCCGTGGAGTCACCTTCTTCAGAGGCCGCCCCCTGCATCGCATGGCGCATCCGTCGCGCGAGGTCGGCGTGCTTCTGGGCGACGTTCCCGGGCATCCGGCGCGCTCGGTGCGCGGTCATCTGCGCATGCTGTGCGCCGCGGCGGGCGTACCGGCCCGGCGTGCCGACGAAGTTCTGGAGGTGGTCGGCCTCGTCAGCCTGCGCGACGAACGGCTCGGCACCCTCTCGCGCGGCATGGACCGCCGCCTCGGCCTGGCCTGCACGCTTCTCGCCGACCCGCACACGCTCGTGCTCGACGACCCCGCGGAAGGGCTCACAACCCGCGAGCGCCGTTGGCTGCACGGCGCGCTGCGCGCACACGCGGCCCAGGGCGGAACGGTCCTGCTGACCACGGCCGACGCCAAGGAAGCCGCGCGCACCGCCGACCGGGTCGTCACGCTGGAGCGGGGCAGGCTCATCGCCGACCAGGACGCCGCCGAGTTCGCACGCACCAGGCTGCGTCCTCGTGTCGCCGTGCGCACCCCGCACGCCTCGCGCCTGGCCACCCTGCTCGGCAAGCAGGCACGCACCGCCCACCGTTCCGTCGAGGTCGTCCGTGAGAGCGGCAACCGTCTCTCGGTGTACGGCAGTAGCTGCGCCGACGTCGGCGAGATCGCCTTCCGCAACGGCATCCTGGTACACCAACTCGCCGACGAGATCGGGGACATGGGGCCGGGTCCTGACATGGATCCCGACGGGGTCGAGCCGCGAGCTGACGAGGGGGCGCGGTCGGCCTACGGGGGCGCCGCGCCGACCAAGGCCGATGCCGGCGCCGGCAGCCGGCGGCGCAGGGGCGCAGCACCGAGGCGGGGTGAGAGGCGCACGCCGTCCGGTGATGCCGCGTCCAACCCCGAGAGGTCGCAGGCGCCCGGTGAGGGGCAGGACGGGGTCGCGGCGCGCGAGGACTTCCAGGAGACCTCGCCGGGGACCGGGGGCGAGCCTTCGGCGCGGGACGCCGGCTCACGCCTCTCCGATCACCCCGCCCACGATCTGCCCGATCTCCCGCCCCCCATCTCCGTCCGCCCCGCCCCCAGCCCCCTCCGCCCCCTCCGCTACGAACTCCGTCGCGCACTCGGCGTCGGCACGGGGTTCGTCACCGCGGGTGTCGTGCTCGTGGTGTCCGCGCTCACCGCCGTCGTGCTCGCTCGCATCGGGCACACGCCGCACGCGAGGCTGCTGGCGGCGTGGCCGCGCGAGCTGCCGCTGCCGCCCGCGGCGCTCGGTGCCGGGCTCCTCGGGGCGATCGCGTTCGGTGACGAGTTCCGCCACCCCGCCCTGGCAGCGGATCGCGGCACCGTGCCCCGTCGGCTGGGGCTGCTGGCCGCGAAACTCCTCGTCGCCTCGGCCACCGCCCTGGTGCTGGCCGTTCTCACCGTGGGCTGCAACATCGAGGTGCTCTATCTCGTCTACGGACGGGAGCTCGCGGAAGTTCCCGCCGACTGGCTTGCGCTGAGCGCGAGTTGGATCGGACTCGTCGTCGGCTGTTCCTGGGCCGGGGTGCTCGCCGCGGGCCTCTTCCGGTCCACCACGGCCGGGCTTGCCGCGGTGGTCACCGTGCCCATCGTCGTCGTACCCCTCGTACAAAAGGTCTTGGAGGGACCATCTGTGCGAACGGCGGCCGGATTTCCGCTGCGGCTGAGAGAGGTGCTCCTGTCGCAGTGGCCGTTCGGCGGAGAGCGGTATCTCGCGGCGGTCGCACGGGTCGTCGGTCAACCCGTGGGTGGCGCAATGACGTTGTCGCTGGCCGCTCTGCTCTGCGCCTATCTGTTCACGACCCTGAGGAGCAGGGTCCGATGACGACCGTCCGTGGCGTTCCCCGACCTGTCGTGCTCGCAACTCCCCGGGGAAAGCCCATTTCTTTCCGATAAGGCGTCAATTGCGACGGGGTGAGCGATCACCCTTTCGTGTGCTTTTCACCAAAGACCTCAAGGGAGTTGAAGAGGCCGCCGACAAAGGAACCGTGAGTACCCTTGCGCACACCATGATGACCGCCGCCCGCGCCGCCGACTCCGGTCTCGCCGGCCCGGGCGATCTCGACCGCTACCCCTACGCCGAGGCCTCCGTCGCCGACCGCGTCGGAGCCCCCGCCTGGGACAGCGCGGAGCCGGAACTGGGCCGTGTCGGCCGACGCGCCGCGGGCAACCGCGGACGCGGGCTGCACGGCCAACTCGTCCAACAGCTCGGCCAGATGATCGTCTCCGGAGACCTGGGCGCCGACCGCCCGCTGGTCCCGGAGGAGATCGGCCAGCGTTTCGAGGTCTCCCGCACCGTCGTCCGCGAGTCGCTCCGCGTTCTGGAGGCCAAGGGCCTGGTCAGCGCCCGCCCGAACGTCGGCACGCGCGTGCGCCCCGTCAGTGACTGGAACCTCCTCGACCCGGACATCATCGAGTGGCGGGCCTTCGGACCGCAGCGCGACGACCAGCGCCGGGAGCTGAGCGAGCTGCGCTGGACGATCGAGCCGCTCGCCGCCCGCCTCGCCGCCGGGCACGGGCGCGACGACGTCCAGCAGCGGCTCGCCGACATGGTCGAGATCATGAGCCACGCGATGGGGCAGGGTGACGTCCTCACCTTCTCCCGCGCCGACACCGAGTTCCACTCGCTGCTCATCCAGGTCGCCGGCAACCGCATGCTGGAGCACCTCTCCGGGATCGTCTCGGCCGCCCTCCAGGTCTCCGGCGGCCCCGTGACCGGCTGTGACCGGCCGAACGAGACCTCGCTGACGCTGCACAGCAGGATCGCCGACGCCCTCGCCACCGGCGACGGAGCGGCGGCCGAGACCGCCATGCGTCAGCTGCTCACGGTCCATCCCGAGGTGGAGCGCGTGGTGCCCGCACCCCGCGAGCACTGACCGCGCGCCAGGGTGACGCGGCCAGGGGCGCCTCCCCCTCCTGTGGCGCTCCCGGTCTGCGCAGCCCCCTCCCGTCGGACCCGCAGGATCCCGCGCGGATCCTGCGGGTCCGACGGTGCAAGGGGCGGTGGAATCGCCGTACAGTGCTAGGTCGAAGCAGCTGGCGACCGGTTTTGTCCGTGTCTGCATGCTTTTGATCGGTTACGGGATGTGACTCGGGCCACGCAGATTGGGCGTAACACTCGGGGAAACAGCGCGATGACCTAAGAGGTGACAGCCGCGGAGGGAATACGGACGCCGTTTCAGGCGCTGTGCATCTTCCCGGCCCCCGCCCGCACCGTCGGTCCAATCCCCAGGCCGGTGGTCGGCTCCTGTCCGTAGTGGACGGGGCCGGAAGCCGTTTTCCAACGTTCCGAGAGGTTGTTCGTGTCGGCCAGCACATCCCGTACGCTCCCGCCGGAGATCGCCGAGTCCGTCTCTGTCATGGCTCTTATCGAGCGGGGAAAGGCTGAGGGGCAGATCGCCGGCGACGATGTGCGTCGGGCCTTCGAAGCCGACCAGATTCCGGCCACTCAGTGGAAGAACGTACTGCGCAGCCTCAACCAGATCCTCGAGGAAGAGGGTGTGACGCTGATGGTCAGTGCCGCGGAGCCCAAGCGCACCCGAAAGAGCGTCGCAGCGAAGAGTCCGGCCAAGCGCACCGCCACCAAGACGGTCGCGGCCAAGACGGTGACCGCCAAGAAGGCCACCGCCACCGCCACGCCCGCGGCGCCCACCGCCGAACCCGCCGTCGAGGACGAGGCCCCCGCGAAGAAGGCCGCCGCCAAGAAGACGACCGCCAAGAAGGCTGCGGCGAAGAAGACGACGGCAGCCAAGAAGACCGCTGCCAAGAAGACGACCGCCAAGAAGGACGACGCCGAGGTTCTCGAGGACGAGGGTCTCGAAGAGGCGGCGCCCGGCGGCAAGGCCGGCGACGAGCCCGAGGGTGCCGAGAGCGCCGGTTTCGTGCTCTCCGACGAGGACGAGGACGACGCGCCCGCGCAGCAGGTCGCCGCCGCCGGTGCCACCGCCGACCCGGTCAAGGACTACCTCAAGCAGATCGGTAAGGTCCCGCTGCTCAACGCCGAGCAGGAGGTCGAGCTCGCCAAGCGCATCGAGGCCGGTCTGTTCGCCGAGGACAAGCTGGCCAACGCCGACAAGCTCGCTCCGAAGCTCAAGCGCGAGCTGGAGATCATCGCCGAGGACGGCCGCCGCGCCAAGAACCACCTGCTGGAGGCCAACCTCCGCCTCGTGGTCTCCCTGGCCAAGCGCTACACCGGCCGCGGCATGCTCTTCCTGGACCTCATTCAGGAGGGCAACCTCGGTCTGATCCGCGCGGTCGAGAAGTTCGACTACACCAAGGGCTACAAGTTCTCCACGTACGCCACCTGGTGGATCCGTCAGGCGATCACCCGCGCCATGGCCGACCAGGCCCGCACCATCCGTATCCCGGTGCACATGGTCGAGGTCATCAACAAGCTCGCGCGCGTGCAGCGCCAGATGCTCCAGGACCTGGGCCGCGAGCCCACCCCGGAGGAGCTGGCCAAGGAACTCGACATGACCCCCGAGAAGGTCATCGAGGTCCAGAAGTACGGCCGTGAGCCCATCTCGCTGCACACGCCTCTGGGCGAGGACGGCGACAGCGAGTTCGGTGACCTCATCGAGGACTCCGAGGCCGTCGTCCCGGCAGACGCCGTCAGCTTCACGCTCCTCCAGGAGCAGCTGCACTCGGTCCTCGACACCCTGTCCGAGCGCGAGGCGGGCGTCGTCTCCATGCGCTTCGGTCTCACCGACGGTCAGCCGAAGACCCTCGACGAGATCGGCAAGGTCTACGGCGTGACGCGTGAGCGCATCCGCCAGATCGAGTCGAAGACCATGTCGAAGCTGCGCCACCCGTCGCGCTCGCAGGTGCTGCGCGACTACCTCGACTAGGTCGCACACGCACCACGCGTTTTCACGACGCGAAAGGCCCGGTCCCCGAGTGGGGCCGGGCCTTTGCGTTTGCCCGCGGGTGCGGGGTGCGGCGTGCTGACTCACTCTGGGTTTCCCATGACCACCCGAGAGTGAGGAGCGCCATGCGTCGTCCCTTTGCCCGGGCGCTGGCCCGGCCGCTGGTTATGGCGGCAGTGGCGACCGCCGTACCGCTGGTGTCCGCAGCCCCCGCGGCCGCCGACAGCGTCGTCGTAGGTGGGTTCCCGGTCGATGTGTCCGACAGCCCCTGGACCGTGGCGCTGTCCAGCCGTGACCGGTTCGGGGGTACGCGGGCCGGTCAGTTCTGCGTCGGTGTGGCGGTCGGCCGGACCACCGTGCTGACTGCGGCCCACTGCCTGAGCGAGGGGGTCCTCGGGTCGTCGCCGGAACAGGTGCGCGACTTCAAGGTCATCACCGGCCGCTCGGACCTGCTGTCGGGCTCGGGACAGGAGATTCCCGTCCGGGGCGCCTGGGTGAACCCTGACTACGACGAGGACAGCAACAGCGGCGACTTCGCCGTGGTGAGTCTCTCGCACGCCCTTCCCGCCAGTGCGGTGATCGGGATGGCCGGTCCCGGCGACCCTGCCTATGTGCCGGGGACGCCGGCGCTGGTCTACGGGTGGGGGGACGTCACGGGCGCGGGCGACTATCCGCGCGGTCTGCGGGCGGCGCGGGTGCACGTGCTGCCCGACGCGCTGTGCAGTCAGGCGTATCCGGGCGGTGGTGACGGCAGGTACATGGCCGGCAGCATGCTCTGCGCGGGGGAGCGGACGGGTGGCAGGGACGCGTGCCAGGGGGACAGTGGAGGGCCGCTGGTCGCCCAGGGGAAGCTGATCGGGCTCGTGTCCTGGGGGAACGGGTGCGGCCGTGCGGGCAGCCCCGGCGTCTACACGCGGGTTTCCGAGATCGTGCGGGCCATGGGCTCGCGGGCCGGAGCGCAGGAGTCAGCGGCGGGCGGCTGAGGCCTCGCGGGACACGAGCGGGATATGAGCGCGGGCGGCCGTCCCTGATGTCAGGGGCGGCCGCCCGTCGACCGGCCTGTGCCGGAAGCTGGCTCGTCGTTGATGCGAGGTGTCAGCGCTCTTCTTCGGACGCCGATGCGGGAACGGACGTAAGCCGCTCCGTCTCGTCCTGTATCTCAGCGGCGATCTTCTTGAGTTCCGGCTCGAACTTGCGACCGTGGTGGGCGCAGAAGAGCAGCTCTCCGCCGCTGAGCAGGACGACGCGCACGTACGCCTGGGCGCCGCAACGGTCGCAGCGGTCAGCGGCCGTCAGCGGGCTCGCGGGGGTCAGAACAGTAGTCACGTCGCCTCTTCTCTAGCTCGACGAGCTGTCGTACCAGGGTCAACATCCAACCAGCCCCAAAACGTTCCCGCTCGTGGCTTCACCCAGAGAGAAATTTTTCGGGGGCGGCCGGCTGCTGCCGGCTTGGCGGCGAATGTGCCGTATTGCGTCGGTGTCTTGCTTACGGTTTCGCGCTGTTGGTCAAGGTCGGTCCCACCCGGCTGGCTTGCCGGTTTGTTCATGAGGACGTGCCCGGAGCCTAAATGGTTCATGCCTGGAAGGGAACGTGATATGTACTTCACCCCATAGAGGGATCGAACACCTATGCGACCCTGGACTAGTCTGTGTTTCGTACGAGGGTGGCGTTACAACGGCTCTACCAGGCCTCGGTACCCTCTTGACGGCGACCGAAGCCGCGCCCTTACCCACCAGGGCGCAACCTGAAATTCAGCGAGGAGCGAACCGCGTGACCGCCGAGACGTCCGTGCCGTCCACAGCGCTGCTGGCAGGAGCAGACCGGGACGGTTCCAACTACACCGCGCGGCACCTGCTCGTCCTCGAGGGCCTCGAGGCCGTGCGCAAGCGCCCGGGTATGTACATCGGGTCGACCGACAGCCGCGGTCTTATGCACTGCCTGTGGGAGATCATCGACAACTCCGTCGACGAGGCCCTCGGCGGCTACTGCGATCACATCGAGGTGATCCTGCACGACGACGGGTCCGTGGAGGTCCGCGACAACGGCCGGGGCATCCCGGTCGACGTCGAACCCAAGACAGGCATGTCCGGCGTCGAGGTCGTCATGACCAAGCTGCACGCCGGCGGCAAGTTCGGCGGCGGCTCCTACGCCGCCTCCGGCGGTCTGCACGGCGTGGGCGCCTCCGTGGTGAACGCCCTGTCCGCGCGGCTGGACGTCGAGGTGGACCGCAGCGGTCACACCCACGCCATCAGCTTCCGGCGCGGTGTCCCCGGCGCCTTCGCCACCGACGGCCCGAACGCAAAGTTCGAGGCCAAGAGCGGCCTGCGCAGGACCAAGAAGATCCCCAAGACGCGCAACGGCACGCGCGTGCGGTACTGGGCCGACCGCCAGATCTTCCTCAAGGACGCCAAGCTCTCCCTGGAGAACCTCCACCAGCGCGCCCGCCAGACCGCGTTCCTGGTGCCCGGCCTGACCATCGTCGTCCGCGACGAGCTCGGCCTCGGCGACGGCGGCAGCAAGGGCGAGGAGTCCTTCCGCTTCGATGGCGGCATCAGCGAGTTCTGCGAGTACCTGGCCACCGACAAGCCGGTCTGCGACGTCCTCCGCTTCGCCGGCCAGGGCACTTTCAAGGAGACCGTCCCGGTCCTGGACGAGCACGGCCAGATGACCCCGACCCAGGTCACCCGCGAGCTCGAGGTCGACGTCGCCATGCGCTGGGGCACCGGCTACGACACGACCCTGAAGTCGTTCGTGAACATCATCGCCACCCCCAAGGGCGGCACCCATGTCGCGGGCTTCGAGACGGCCGTAGCCGCCACCATGAACGAGGTCCTGCGCACCAAGAAGATGCTGCGCGTCGCCGAGGACGACATCGTCAAGGACGACGCCCTGGAGGGCCTGACCGCGGTCGTCACCGTCCGGCTCGCCGAGCCGCAGTTCGAGGGCCAGACCAAGGAGGTCCTCGGCACCTCGGCGGCCAGGCGCATCGTGAACACGGTGATCGCCAAGGAGCTCAAGGCGTTCCTGACGTCCACCAAGCGGGACGCGGCGGCACAGGCGCGCGTGGTGCTCGAAAAGGCCGTCGCGGCGGCCCGTACGCGCATCGCCGCCCGCCAGCACAAGGACGCGCAGCGCCGCAAGACGGCCCTGGAGTCCTCGTCGCTCCCCGCCAAGCTCGCCGACTGCCGCAGCGACGACGTCGACCGCAGCGAGCTGTTCATCGTCGAGGGAGACTCCGCGCTCGGCACCGCCAAGCTCGCCAGGAACTCCGAGTTCCAGGCGCTGCTGCCGATCCGCGGCAAGATCCTCAACGTCCAGAAGTCGTCCGTGACCGACATGCTCAAGAACGCCGAGTGCGGCGCGATCATCCAGGTCATAGGAGCGGGGTCCGGTCGGACCTTCGACATCGACGCCGCCCGCTACGGCAAGATCATCATGATGACCGACGCCGACGTCGACGGCTCCCACATCCGGACGCTGCTGCTGACACTGTTCCAGCGCTACATGCGGCCGATGATCGAGGCGGGCCGGGTGTTCGCGGCGGTGCCCCCGCTGCACCGGATCGAGCTCGTCCAGCCCAAGAAGGGGCAGGACAAGTACGTGTACACGTACTCGGACCGCGAGCTGCGCGACAAGCTCATGGAGTTCCAGAGCAAGGGCGTGCGCTACAAGGACACCATCCAGCGCTACAAGGGTCTGGGCGAGATGGACGCCGACCAGCTGGCCGAGACGACGATGGATCCGCGTCATCGGACGCTGCGGCGGATCAGTCTGACCGATCTGGAGGCCGCTGAGCGGGTCTTCGATCTGCTGATGGGCAACGACGTGGCGCCGCGCAAGGAGTTCATCTCCAGCTCGGCGGCGACGCTGGATCGGTCGCGTATCGACGCGTAGTCGCTGCGCTGGGCCGGGGCCGGGTTTTCGGCCTCGGCTTCGCCTTCGGCTGTTTTTTGGGCTCCCACCCGCACCGCCCGTGCGGCTTTCGTAGTCGCGTGCGGGTGGCTCCTGTGGGGGTCCGTCACCGTCGGCGGGATGCGGGAACATTTACCGACTTGCCTGGCTCTTCCGGTTTGAATCACCTGATGGGGTGAAGGGAGCAGAGAAGCCGGGTCGGCGATCTTTCCGTTCTGTCCATGCTTGGGCATGCACTCAAGCGATGGTCGTCCCCGCGAAGCCACAGGTGCGCGGTACGACGATCCCTGGTACGACGCCCTCGCCTCCGGATGGGGGGAGTCGGACGGTCCGGACGCCCCCGAGGCCGCCCCGCCTCCCGCCGGTGATGTGTACCTGGAGGTGCAGCGCAGCGCCGCCTTCCGCGAAGTGCGCAGCCGCTACCGGCGGTTCGTGGTGCCGGCGGTCGTCGTGTTCCTCTCCTGGTACGTGGCGTACGTCGTGGCGGCCACGACCGCACCGGGGTTGATGGCCCGTCCCGTCATGGGTGCCGTGAACGTCGCGATGCTCGCCGGACTCGGGCAGTTCCTCACGACCTTCCTGCTGACCTGGGCCTACGCCCGTCACGCGCGCCTGCGCCGGGACCGCGCGGCGCTCGATTTGCGTTGGGACACACAGGAGTTGACGCGCGTCGCGAAAGGCGGTGCCGCGTGACGGTCGACCATCAGACGCTGTCGCTGCTGCTGTTCAGCGCGTTCGTCGCGATCACACTCGGGATCACCACCTGGGTGAGCCGCAACCGGCGTGGCTCCGCCGAGGAGTTCTACGCGGGCGGCCGGCTCTTCACGCCCGCGGAGAATGGTTTTGCCATCGCCGGCGACTACATGTCCGCCGCCTCCTTCCTCGGCATCTCCGGGCTCATCGCCCTCTTCGGCTACGACGGGCTGCTGTACTCGGTGGGCTTCCTCGTGGCCTGGCTCGTCGTGCTGTTCCTGGTCGCCGAACTGGTGCGCAACTGCGGACGGTTCACGCTCGCCGACGTGGTCGCCTCGCGGATGAGCGAGCGGCCCGTGCGGATCGCGGCGGGAACTTCCTCGGTCACCGTGTCCGTTCTGTATCTGGTGGCGCAGATGGTGGGCGCGGGCACGCTGGTCGCGCTGCTGCTCGGGGGCAAGGGCGAGGCGGCGCAGTCCTGGACCGTCGTCGGCGTCGGCGCGCTCATGGTGATCTATGTGTCGTTGGGAGGGATGCGGGCCACCACCTGGATCCAGATCGTCAAATCGGTCCTGCTGCTCGGCGGCACCGTCGCGTTGACCGTGCTCGTCCTGCTGCGCTTCCACGGCGACTTCGACCAACTGCTGCTCACGGCGGCCGAACGCAGCGGCCACGGGGACGCGTTCCTCGCGCCCGGCCTGAAGTACGGCGGTGACTGGACCGCTCGCTTCGACTTCATCAGCCTTGGTCTCGCCCTCGTGCTGGGTACCGCCGGGCTGCCGCACATCCTGTCCCGCTTCTACACCGTGCCCACCGCCCGTGCGGCCCGGCGTTCGGTGGTCTGGGCGATCGGGCTCATCGGCGGCTTCTACCTGATGACGATCGTCCTCGGGTTCGGCGCGGCGGCGATCGTCGGCCCCGAGGCGGTACGCGGGTCGAACGCGGCCGGGAACACGGCCGTACCGCTCCTCGCCCTCGACCTCGGCGGCGGCGCGGACTCCACCGGTGGAACGGTTCTGTTCGCCGTGGTCGCCGCCATCGCCTTCGCCACCATCCTCGCCGTGGTCGCCGGCATCACACTCTCGTCCTCGGCCTCCGTGGCCCACGACCTGTACGCCTCGCTACGACGCCGGAACTCCAAGCCCCGCAGTGAGGTGGCCGTGGCGCGCGTCGCCGCCGTCGGCATCGGCGTGGTCGCGATCGGCCTCGGACTGCTGGCCCGGGACATGAACGTCGCGTTCCTCGTGGGCCTCGCCTTCGCCGTCGCCGCGTCCGCCAACCTTCCGGTGCTGCTGTACTCGCTGTTCTGGCGAGGCTTCACCACACGGGGAGCCGTCTGGTCCGTGTACGGAGGGCTCATCCCGGCCGTGGTGCTCGTGGTGCTGTCGCCGGTGGTGTCCGGCAGCCCCGAATCGCTGTTTCCCGCGGTCGACTTCCAGTACTTCCCCCTCCAGAACCCCGGCCTCGTCTCGATCCCCCTGGGCTTCGTCGCGGGCTGGCTCGGCACCGTCACCTCTGCGGAGGTGCCGGACGAGGCAAAGCATGCGGAGACCGAGGTGCGAGCGCTGACAGGGGCGGGGGCGGTCTAGGGCGGGCCGATGTTCCGTCGCCGTAGCCGTCCTACGGCTCTCTCCGCCGTCGTACGGCTGTCCCCGGCGCCAGGTATGGCCAAGCCCTCCGCGGCCTGTCCAGCCGTCGGCTGACGATTCGGCGGTCGGCATCCGTATGAAGAGGTGGCACGGTTCCCTTCCCCCGCCCCCACGGGCCGTGCCTCAGGCGCGGGTCGCCCACACGTAACGGTGTTCCGGGCGACCCGCGTCCCCGTACTTCAGGGTCAGACGGGCGCGTCCGGTGCGTTCCAGGAGCTTGAGATAGCGCTGGGCGGTCTGGCGGCTCACCCCGGTCCGTTCGGCGATCTCCTGGGCCGACAGTGGGCCCTCTGAGTTCATCAGGGCCTGCCGTACGAGTTCCGCGGTGGTGGGGGAGTGCCCCTTGGGCAGGTCGGGCTCCGTGGGGGCGGACAGTGCGCCGAAGATCTTGTCGACCTCGGCCTGTTCCGCCTCGCCACCACTGTCGAGGGTGCGGCGCAGCTCCGCGTACGCCTCCAGCTTGGCGCGCAGGCCGGCGAAGGCGAACGGCTTGACCAGGTACTGGAGCGCGCCCTGCCGCATCGCGGCCTGCACGGTCGTGATGTCCCGCGCCGCGGTCACCATGATCACGTCGGTCTGGTGGCCGCGCCGGCGCATCTCCTGGACGACCGCGAGACCCGTCTCGTCGGGCAGATAGTGATCCATGAGGACCAGGTCCAGCTGAGGCAGCTCCTCCACCCGGCGCAGGGCCTCGGCGGCGTTGTGCGCCTCGCCTGCCACGTGGAAGCCCGGCACCTTCTCGACGTAGGCGGCGTTGACCCGCGCGACGCGCGTGTCGTCGTCCACGACCAGGACCTCGATCATCGCGACTCCTCCTCGGCGACGGTGTGCGCATGCGGATCCGACGGCACGGCGAGGGCAGGCTCCAGGTCCGCCGCGGCCAGCGCCTCGGGCAGGACCACCGTGAACTCGGCGCCTCCGCCTGTCGCCTCCCCCACGGTCGCCCTGCCGCCCTGCCGTTCGGCGAGCCTGCGCACGAGGGGGAGCCCGATGCCGCGTTCGCGGTGGGCCGGGCGCTGCTTGGTCGACCACCCCTCGGTGAAGATCAACTCGCGCTGCTCTTCGGGGATTCCCGGTCCCGTGTCGCGCACCCGGAGGGTCGCGGTACGGCCCTCGGCCTGCAATTCGACCTCCACGCGTGCGTGCGACGTGCCCGCGGTGGCGTCCAGCGCGTTGTCCACCAGGTTGCCGACGATCGTGACGAGCCCCCTGGGGTCGATCAGCCGGTCCGGCAGCCCGGTGCGGTCCGCCAGGCTCAGCGCGACACCGCGCTCGGCCGCCACGGTCGCCTTGCCCACCAGCAGGGCGGCGAGCAGCGGGTCCTGGATCTTCTCGGCGACCTGTTCCGCGGTGGCCCGGTGATCGCCGACGACCTCGCCGACGAACTCCACGGCGTCGTCGTACATCTCCAGCTCCAGCAGCCCGAGGACCGTGTGCATGCGGTTGGCGTGCTCGTGGTCCTGGGCGCGCAGGGCGTCGATCAGGCCGCGCGTGGAGTCGAGCTCCCTGCCGAGCTGCTCCAGCTCGGTGCGGTCGCGCAGCGTGGCCACGGCGCCGCCGTCGTCGGTGGGCATGCGGTTGGCGACCAGGACGCGCTGGCCGCGGACCGTGAGCAGGTCGGTGCCGGTGACCCGGCCGGCGAGCACGTCGGCGGTACGGCCCTCGCCGAGCGCCTCGTCGAGGGACCGGCCGACGGCCTCGTCACCGATGCCGAGCAGGCGCCGCGCCTCGTCGTTGAGGAGGCGGATACGGCCGCCGCGGTCGAGGGCGACGACACCCTCCCGGATGCCGTGCAGCATCGCCTCGCGTTCCGCGAGCAGCGCCGAGATGTCGGAGAAGGCCAGGTCACGGGTCTGCCGCTGGACCCGGCGGGAGATCAGCCAGGCGGCCAGCGCGCCGACCGCCAGAGCGCCGCCTGCGTACGCGAACAGCCCTGGGATCGCGTGCAGCAGCCGGGCCCGCACGCTGTCGTAGGCGATACCGACCGAGACCGCCCCGACGATCTTCCCGTCGCCGTCGCGCAGCGGCACCTTGCCGCGGGCGGTGCGGCCCAGGGTGCCGCTGTCTATCTGCATCACGTCGTGTCCGGCGAGGGCCTGCCCCGGGTCGGTCGAGACGAGCCTGCCGATCTCGCTTGGGGTGGGGTGCGACCAGCGCACCCCGCGTCGGTCCATCACGACGATGTACTCGGCCTTGGTGGCCGTGCGAATCCGCTCCGCCTCCCGCTGCACCGGGCCGCCGGCCGTCGCGGGCGTCTCCGCCAGGTCCTCGGCGATCTGCGGCTGGGCTGCGGTGGTCTGCGCGATCGACAGCGCGCGGCGCATCGCCTGGTCGTCCAGCTGGTCGCTGAGCGGGGCGAGGAACAGTCCGGTCGCGAGCACCGCGACCCCCGCGGCGATCGCCACCTGCATCAGCAGCACCTGCGCGAACATCCGCCGCGGCAGATGCAGGCGCAGGCGACGGGCGGGGGGAGTGGGGCTCATGCCCATGACGGTACGTGGCGGTGGGGGGAGGGCCGTAGAGGGATGTGGCGTGGATCTCCTGATCGACGGGGTGGGTGGGACCGTGGGGTGTCAGGAGGGGCGTTGTGGGGCAGACAGCGGGGCGGTGGGAGCCTCGGAGGGGCGGTACGGGCCGCGTGGCCCTGTGTGGGGCCTCAGGGACGGGCACACGGTCGGTGGGCCCGCCGGAGAGGCAGAGGACGCGCTACAGGTCAGGCAAGGCGCCTCTGCACGCCCCTGGGGCAGCGCCGCCGCCCTGCCCCGCGAGTCAGCTCGCCAGTGCCGTCGCTGTCCTCAGCTCACGCAGCGCCACCACGTCCATGCGCGCCGGCGAGCCGAGCACCGACGTCCCACAGCTCTCGGCGCGGGGCGGCGCGGAAGCGCCCTGGGCCACGCTCACACGCCAGTGCCGTCCGTCCACGTGGGCGACGGTCACCTCCCACCGCGGGGCCGCGCCGTCGGTCCGTACGACGCTCAGCGCCTCGGCGGCGGCCTCGCCCGTGGCCCTGCGCACGGCCAGCTCGGCCGCCTGGCCGTGCCGCTCCCAGGCCGAGTTCCCGCGGCAGCCCTCCACGACGATCCGGCCCTCCCGGACGCTGTGCAGGACCTCCTTGACGGCATGGGCCTGCGCCCGGCCGTACGCGTAGCCGTACGGCAGCACGAGCAGCGTGGGGGAGAACCGGTGTCCGCCCAGGTGAGTGACCTCCCAGACCCCGTCCACCCCTGAGGCGGCGAGCTCCGCCGCGAGCGGGCGGCCCAGCAGGGCGCAGCAGCGGTCGCGCTTGCCGTTGGTGCAGACGAGCGCGAGCGGGTCGCCTGTGTGGGGCTGCCCCTGGAGAACGGAGTCGAAGGTGTGGTGGTCGCCCATGCCGAGGGTGGTGAAGTCCAGGTCGAGCAGACGCTGGGGGTCGCTGATCGTGGCGGCGTGCAGCCATACGTTGCCGGGGACGGTGTGGGCGACGTAGACCTGGCGTTCGGCGGGCCCGCCGCAGTCCGCGTGGCGGCCGGGGCGGCGGATAAGTGCGATGCGTACGCCCGTGCCCTGTGCGGCGGCCTCCAGGGCGCGGCCCAGTGCGGGATCCAGGTGGCTCTGGGTGAGCGCCTTGGCACCCCACGGACCGGGCTGCTCCAGCAGCAGCCATGTCGTCGCGGTCGCCGCGGTCCCCGCGATCGGCTCGTCGAGGTCCTGCGAGACGGTTGAGCACGTACTCACAGAGGTGAGCCTAACCTGACTTGGCGTGGCGTGAGGGCTCAGGGGGCGCCCTGCTGCTCAAGGGGCGTCAGACATGCGTGTGGCCTGGTGCCGTTCTGGCGCCAGGCCTCATCGGTGGAGATCGAGCAGTGACGGGGTACCGGCTGCTCGCCGGGTGCGTGGTGGCCCGGCTCGCTCAACGGTGGCTTGCGACCGGGAAGTGGGACGGTACGGGTCCGGTTGGACGCGTGCTCGTGCGGGGCTGTCAGGCGTCGGGGATGTCTGCCTTGGCGCGGATGAGAGTCTCCCGGCTGACGATGACAATGCGCTCGTAGTCGGCGCGGGCGGCATCGGCGGGCAGTTCCGGCTCAAGCGTCTCGGTGGCCTCGGTGCCGATGACGGCGAAGTTCCCGTCGCTGAGTTCGAACACGTCCGGGCAGGTCGCTCCTGAACTACTGCCTCGGGCGCTTGGAGGCACACCGATGCGGCGCACGATCTTCAAAGGTACCGGTCCTTAGGAACAAGGGGCTGGGCATAGTGGTGGGAAGCACGGTACTGGGGTTTGTGAGTCCCCTGAGGCTGGATGCCAAAAAGTCACCCGGTCGCGCCCTACTCGCCTTGCTGTTGACTGCCCCGGTGTCGCGGGCCCTCGGTCAATCTGCGGGAGGGGTGCCGACGACCCACCACTCGTCCGTATCGGATTCGTCCAGGTCGCGGACGAGGCCGTCGACCATCTTGCCCAGCTGGGCTTCCACGGACGACTCGTCGAGGCTGGCTCGCATATGGCGCGACGCCTCCCAGTACTCGCGGAAGACGGCGCTCTGGAAGAACTCCCGCAGGCGTGTGTACAGCTCCTCTCGGTCCAGGAGTTCTGCCTGGTAGAGGTGGTAGAGGTGGACGTACCAGGCGTTGGCGTAAAGGAACTGACGGCGACTCTCCGCCGGGATGTTCTGGTCGTAGGTGTCGATCACCGCCGCGAGGGAGGGGTCGTCGATGGCCCTCGCCAGCAACTCCCAGTGCATACGCTGTTGATGGGCCAGAGCTGTTCGCCGGATCGCGAGTTCCTCGAGCTCGAGCTGTCGCTCGTGCAGGCGGGTCTTCTCGGATCGCCATTGACGCGCTGTCAGCGCAACCGTGGCGGTGGCTGCCAAGAGGGTGAGTGCGGCGGAACCCAGCCTCCGTGCGAAACGTTTCTGTGTGGCCATGTCAATTACCCCCGATCAGGCGGCCGTCCGCCGGTCGTCGGGGTGCGGGTCGACGGGAGGGGACCGGCGAGCGGTGGGCGGCGCTTGCCGTCTCCCAGAGTGCCGAGCGGCTCTGATCGGCGGGGAGGCGGAGAGGAGGCGCACAGGGGGATGCGAGGGTCGCACACTCCGGCGCCATGCCCAACGTCTGCCCGGCAAGTGCAGCTAACAATCGTTCACTTCGCGGGGATTCTTCCGGCTCGTATCCTGGGTCGGCATTCAGATCCCCGTATGTGCGCCGAGCCGCGAGCCGGTGCACCCGTCGGCGTGAGAAAGGTCGCACGTTGAGTCAGCAGAGCCCCGGCCCGCAGCAGATTCCGGTCGTCGTTCTCGCCGGATTCCTCGGTTCCGGCAAGACGACTCTGCTCAACCATCTCCTCCATCGCAGCGGAGGCACCCGCGTCGGGGCCATCGTCAACGACTTCGGCGCCATCGAGATCGACGCCATGGCGGTCGCCGGCGCGCTCGGCGACTCCACGGTCTCGCTCGGCAACGGCTGTCTGTGCTGCGCGGTCGACGCGAGCGAGCTGGACGTCTATCTGGAGCGGCTCGCCAGGCCGTCCACCGGCATCGACGTCATCGTCATCGAGGCCAGCGGGCTCGCCGAGCCCCAGGAACTCGTGCGCATGCTGCTCGCCAGTGAACATCCCGGCATCGTGTACGGAGGGCTCGTCGAGGTCGTCGACGCCGCCGAGTTCGACGGCACGCGCGCCAAGCACCCCGAGATCGACCGGCATCTCGCCCTCGCCGACCTCGTCGTGGTCAACAAGCTCGACCGGGCGGCGGACGGCGGGCGCGTCCTCCGGCTGGTCCGTGAGCTGGCCGACCGGGCCGCCGTCGTCCCCGCCACCTACGGCCGTATCGACCCCGAGTTCCTTTTCGACTGCCGGCCCAGCGAGGAGCGCATCGGGCAGCTGTCCTTCGACGACCTGCACGAGCACACCGGTGACGGCGACGGGGATGACCACGACGGTCACCACGCTCACCTGCACACCGCCTACGACAGCCTGTCCTTCGTCTCCGAACAGCCCCTCGATCCGCGGCGGCTGATGGGGTTCCTGGACAGCAGGTCCGAGGGGCTGTACCGGATCAAGGGGTACGTCGACTTCGGGCCGCACGACGCCGCGAACCGCTATGCCGTGCACGCCGTCGGGCCGTTCCTGCGCTTCTACCCGGAACGGTGGGCCGACGTCGACGCCGACACTCGCCTCACTCAGCTCGTCCTCATCGGATCCGGCATCGACTCCGATGCCCTGGCCAAGGACCTGGAGGGGTGCAAGAGCGACGCCCCACACGCGGCCGACGAGCACGGCATGTGGGGCGTTCTGCGCTATGTGCAAGACCCTTACGAGCAAGAGCCGGACAGGCAAGACCCGGACAGGCACGAGCCGGACAGGCAAGAGCCGGACGAGCAGGGCCCGGACGACCCGCCCGCCTAGACCGGTCCCGCCACCACCGACACCGTCTTCGCCAGGGACACACCCGAGCCGTCGCGGCGCGGATCCATCTCCGGCAGCTCGGCCGGTGTGCCGTTCTTCTGCGCGGCCCGTGCCGGAGTGGCGCCCGCCCAGGCCAGGGACAGGCAGTCCTCGCCCTTCAGGAACCGCTGGCAGCGCACACCGCCGGTGGCGCGGCCCTTGCGCGGGAACTGGTCGAACGGCGTCAGCTTGGCGGTCGTCTGGACGGAGTCGTCCAGCGTGCCGCGCGAGCCCGCGACCGTGAACACCACCGCGTCGACAGCCGGGTCCACCGCGGTGAAGGAGATGACCTTCGCGCCCTCGGTGAGCTTGATGCCCGCCATGCCGCCTGCGGCGCGGCCCTGCGGGCGGACCTGCGCGGCCTGGTAGCGCAGCAGCTGGGCGTCGTCCGTGATGAAGACCAGGTCCTCCTCACCGGTGCGCAGCTCGACCCCGCCGACGATCCGGTCGCCCTCCTTCAGCGTGATGACCTCCAACTCCTCCTTGTTCGAGGGGTAGTCGGGCACCACACGCTTCACGACGCCCTGCGCGGTGCCGAGCGCCAGCCCGGGCGACGACTCGTCGAGCGTGATCAGGCAGACCAGCGTCTCGCCGTCCTCCAGCGACACGAACTCCGCCAGCGGCACGCCGCCCGCGAGGTTCGGCCTCGACGTCGTCTCCGGCAGCTGCGGCAGGTCGATGACGTTGATCCGCAGCAGCCGGCCCGTGGACGTCACCGCGCCCACCTCGCCGCGGGCCGTGGCCGGCACCGCCGAGACGATCACGTCGTGCTTGGAGCGCCTCGCGTCGCCGTCCTCCGCGAACGGGTCGCCGTTCGCCGTGCGGGCCAGCAGCCCCGTCGAGGACAGCAGCACCCGGCACGGGTCGTCGGCCACCTGGAGCGGCACGGCGGAGACCGGGGTGCCCGCCGACTCCAGCAGGACCGTACGCCGCTCGGTGCCGAACTTCTTGGCCACCGTGGCCAGTTCGGCGGAGACCAGCTTGCGCAGCTCCGCGTCCGAGTCCAGGATCCGGGTCAGCTCGGCGATCTCCGCGTTGAGCCGCTCCTTCTCCGACTCCAGCTCGATGCGGTCGTACTTGGTGAGGCGGCGCAGCGGCGTGTCGAGGATGTACTGGGTCTGGATCTCGGACAGGGAGAAGCGCTCCATCAGGCGTTCCTTCGCCTGTGCGCTGTTCTCGCTGGAACGGATCAACCGGATGACCTCGTCGATGTCGACGAGCGCCGTGAGCAGGCCCTCGACCAGGTGCAGCCGGTCGCGGCGCTTGCTGCGGCGGAACTCGCTGCGGCGCCGGACGACCTCGAAGCGGTGGTCGAGGTAGACCTCCAGGAGCTCCTTGAGGCCAAGGGTGAGGGGCTGGCCGTCGACCAGCGCGACGTTGTTGATGCCGAAGGACTCCTCCATCGGCGTCAGCTTGTACAGCTGCTCCAGGACCGCCTCCGGCACGAAGCCGTTCTTGATCTCGATGACCAGGCGCAGGCCGTGCTCGCGGTCGGTGAGGTCCTTGACGTCGGCGATGCCCTGGATCTTCTTGGAGCCGACCAGGTCCTTGATCTTGGCGATGACCTTCTCCGGGCCGACCGTGAAGGGCAGCTCGGTGACGACGAGGCCCTTGCGGCGGGCGGTCACCGTCTCGATCTCGACCGTGGCGCGGATCTTGAAGGTGCCGCGGCCCGTCTCGTAGGCGTCCCGGATGCCGGCCAGGCCGACGATGCGGCCGCCGGTGGGCAGGTCGGGGCCCGGGACGTGCCTCATCAGGGTTTCCAGATCCGCGTTCGGGTGGCGGATCAGATGGCGGGCGGCCGCGATGACCTCGCCGAGGTTGTGCGGCGGCATGTTCGTGGCCATGCCGACGGCGATGCCGGACGCGCCGTTGACCAGGAGGTTCGGGAAGGCGGCGGGCAGCGCCACCGGCTCCCGCTCCTGGCCGTCGTAGTTCGGGGTGAAGTCGACCGTGTCCTCGTCGATCGACTCGGTCATCAGGCTCGTCGCCTGGGCCTGACGGCACTCGGTGTACCGCATGGCGGCCGGCGGGTCGTCGTTGCCCAGCGAGCCGAAGTTGCCGTGGCCGTCGACCAGCGGGACGCGCATGGAGAACGGCTGCGCCATGCGCACCAGGGCGTCGTAGATCGACGCGTCGCCGTGCGGGTGCAACTTACCCATGACCTCGCCGATGACGCGGGCGCACTTCACATAGCCGCGGTCGGGGCGCAGGCCCATCTCGTTCATCTGGTAGACGATGCGGCGGTGCACCGGCTTGAGGCCGTCGCGGGCGTCGGGCAGGGCGCGGGAGTAGATGACCGAGTACGCGTACTCGAGGAAGGAGCCCTGCATCTCGTCGACGACGTCGATGTCGAGGATCTTCTCCTCGTACGAGTCGTCGGGCGGCGGGGTCTTCGTGCTACGGCGGGCCATCGCTGCCGGCTCCTTGCTGAAGCGTGGACGGATCTGACGCGGACCATTGTGGACCGCGGCACTGACAACCACCGACCAGGACCCGATGTTGGGCTCCGGCCCGGCGCGTGAGAAGTGTCGCCGACGGCGGGCCCCATCGGCGACCGACTACGCCATCGAGTGCCGACAGGCCCGGACGAGGGGGCCCGCACCCACACTCCGACCTCGGTGGCAAGCCCACGCCCCACGAGCGTTCACTCGCCGGAGTGATCGCCCCCGTACACACACGGCACATCCACCCCACACGCCACACGCGCGTCCCGAGGGAGCCGTTCTGACCGGGAACTTCGCCGAGCCTTCGCACGCTGCATACAGTGGCAGGAACTTATGCCGAACTGCTCGGCACAAGGAAGTGCACGCGACCGGAAGGACACCTTGCCCATGGGTCACACGGCCACACCGGAGGCACAATCCGGCGGCCTCACCGCGACGGAGCACCGCCTGGCCAACGGCCTGCGCGTGGTGCTCTCCGAGGACCACCTCACGCCGGTCGCCGCGGTCTGCCTCTGGTACGACGTCGGCTCCCGCCACGAGGTCAAGGGCCGTACCGGACTCGCCCACCTCTTCGAGCACCTGATGTTCCAGGGCTCGAACAGCGTCAAGGGCACGGGGCACTTCGAGCTCGTCCAGGGCGCCGGTGGCTCGCTGAACGGCACCACCAGCTTCGAGCGCACCAACTACTTCGAGACCATGCCCACCCACCAGGTGGAGCTCGCGCTGTGGCTGGAGGCCGACCGCATGGGCAGCCTCCTGACGGCGCTCGACGAGGTCAGCCTCGAGAACCAGCGCGACGTCGTCAAGAACGAGCGCCGCCAGCGCTACGACAACGTCCCCTACGGCACGGCCTTCGAGAAGCTGACCGCGCTGTCGTACCCCGACGGACACCCGTACCACCACACTCCGATCGGTTCGATGGCCGACCTGGACGCGGCCAGCCTGGAGGACGCCCGCGCGTTCTTCCGCACCTACTACGCGCCCAACAACGCCGTCCTGTCCGTCGTCGGCGACATCGACCCGGAGCAGACGCTCGCCTGGGTCGAGAAGTACTTCGGCTCCATCCCGGGCCACGACGGCAAGCCCGCCCCGCGCGACGGCTCGCTGCCCGAGGTCATCGGCGAGCAGCTGCGCGAGGTCGTCGAGGAGAACGTCCCCGCGCGGGCGCTGATGGCCGCCTACCGCCTCCCGAACGACGGCACGCGCGAGTGCGACGCCGCCGACCTGGCGCTGACCGTCCTCGGCGGCGGCGAGTCCTCCCGCCTCTACAACCGCCTCGTGCGCCGCGACCGTACGGCTGTCGCGGCCGGCTTCGGCCTGCTGCGCCTGGCCGGCGCGCCCTCGCTGGGCTGGCTGGACGTGAAGACCTCCGGCGACGTCGAGGTGCCCGTCATCGAGTCGGCCGTCGACGAGGAGCTCGCCCGCTTCGCACAGGAGGGCCCCACCGCCGAGGAGATGGAGCGCGCGCAGGCCCAGCTGGAGCGCGAGTGGCTGGACCGGCTCGGCACCGTCGCGGGCCGCGCCGACGAACTGTGCCGGTACGCCGTCCTGTTCGGCGACCCGCAGCTGGCGTTCACCGCCGTGCAGCGTGTCCTCGACGTCACCGCCGACGAGGTCAAGGCCGTCGCCCAGGCCCGGCTGCGCCCCGACAACCGCGCGGTGCTCGTGTACGAGCCGGTCGGCGACGAGGCCGAGGAACTGGAAGCCGCCGCCACCGACGGGGCCGCCCCCGCCACCGACGAGAACGAGGAGTCGGCGCAGTGACCGAGCTCGCCAGCATGGAGTTCCACCCGCAGCCCCAGGCGGGCCAGGCCCGTCCCTGGGCGTTCCCGGCGCCCGAGCGCGGCAAGCTGGACAACGGCCTCACCGTCCTGCGCTGCCACCGCCCCGGCCAGCAGGTCGTCGCCGTCGAGGTGCTCCTGGACACGCCCCTGGACGCCGAGCCGAAGGGCCTCGACGGCATCGCCACGATCATGGCGCGTGCCCTGTCCGAGGGCACCGACAAGCACACCGCCGAGGAGTTCGCCGCCGAGCTGGAGCGCTGCGGCGCCACGCTCGACGCCTACGCCGACCACCCCGGCGTCCGGGTGAGCCTGGAAGTGCCCGTCTCCCGCCTGCCCAAGGCGCTCGGCCTGCTCGCCGACGCCCTCAGGGCGCCCGCGTTCGAGGACAGCGAGGTCGAGCGCCTGGTGCGCAACCGGCTCGACGAGATCCCGCACGAGCTGGCCAACCCCTCGCGCCGGGCCGCCAAGGAGCTCTCCAAGGAGCTGTTCCCGGCGACCTCGCGCATGTCCCGCCCGCGCCAGGGCACCGAGGAAACCGTCGAGGGCATCGACTCGGCGTCCGTACGCGCCTTCTACGAGCGGCACGTACGCCCCGCCACCTCCACCGTCGTGGTCGTCGGCGACCTCACCGGCGTCGACCTCGACGCCCTGCTCGGCGACACCCTGGGCGCCTGGACCGGCTCGCCGGGCGAGACGCGCGCGGTCCCGCCGGTCGTCGCGGACGACACCGGCCGGGTCGTCATCGTCGACCGCCCCGGCGCCGTCCAGACGCAGCTGCTGATCGGCCGCATCGGCCCCGACCGGCACGACCGCGTGTGGCCCGCGCAGGTGCTCGGCACCTATTGCCTCGGCGGCACCCTCACCTCCCGTCTGGACAAGGTCCTGCGCGAGGAGAAGGGCTACACCTACGGCGTGCGGGCCTTCGGTCAGGTCCTGCGCTCCGCCCCGGAGGGCACGGGCGCGGCGATGCTCGCCATCAGCGGCTCCGTCGACACCCCGAACACCGGTCCGGCCCTGGACGACCTCTGGAAGGTCCTGCGCGGTGTCGCGGCCGAGGGGCTCACCGACGCCGAGCGGGACTTCGCCGTGCAGAACCTCGTCGGGGTGGCGCCGCTGAAGTACGAGACCGCGGCGTCCGTGGCGAACACGCTGGCCGACCAGGTCGAGCAGCACCTGCCCGACGACTACCAGGCGACGCTGTACCAGCAGCTGGCCGCGACCGGCACGGTCGAGGCCACCGCGGCGGCCGTGAGCGCCTTCCCTGTGGACCGTCTGGTGACGATCCTCGTCGGTGACGCGGCCGAGATCCGGGAGCCCGTGGAGGCCCTCGGCATCGGCGAAGTCACGGTCGTGGCAGCCGAGTAGAGGACGGGCTCGCGCCGTCCGGCGCCACGCGCGTGCAGAGGCCCTGGTGACCCTTGAGTCACCAGGGCCCCCTTATGCCCGAATTGAGGGAGAGGTTGCCTGTCTGGTCTGTGGGATGCGCTACAAAAGCCGCGATCCGTTTGGGGATTGAAAGACGCCGCGTTTAGCGTCTTCCGGGCTGTCCGTCAGGCAGTGCGCCGCGCCCGCGGCACCGGACAGCCATCGCCGAGTCCCCGTAAGGCGCGAGCCTGGGGAGCCGGGGACCCACCCGTAGTCCCTGGGGTGAATCGGACGCCCGCGCGAGTCGCGAGGGGGCCCGTAGGAGACCTTCCTGCTCCGAACCCGTCAGCTAACCCGGTAGGCGAGAGGGAAGGAAAGGACCAGCCACTTCATGGCGTTCACCTGCGCCACGGGGAAGAACCGCCCCACCGGGAAGCACCGTAAGCCCGGCCGGTTCGAGCGCACCACCGCCCGCGCGGCCGGAGTCGCCGCGCTCACCGCCACCGGAGTCGTCGGCACCCTGGCCGCCCCCGCGCTCGCCGCCGAGCCCGCCGCGGAGCAGACCGGTCTCATACCCGTCGTCACCGTCGAGAACTCCATCGCGGACCAGATCGACGCCCAGGCCATCGCTCAGGAGCGGGCCGCCGCGGAGGCCGCCGCCGCGAAGAAGGCCGCTCAGGAGGCGGCCCGCGAGAAGGCGGCCGCGAAGGCGAAGGCCGAGCGCGAGGCCAAGGAGCGCGCCGCCCGCGAGGCCGAGCGCAAGCGCCTGCTGTCGTACGTCTCCCCGATCGCCGGCTCGTACGTCTCCACCGGCTACAAGTCCGGCGGCGCCGTCTGGTCCTCCGGAAGCCACACCGGCGTCGACTTCCACGCCGCCAGCGGCACCTCCGTCCACGCGGTCGGCTCCGGCACCGTCGTCGAGGCCGGCTGGGGCGGGGCGTACGGCAACAACATCGTGATCAAGATGAACGACGGCACGTACACGCAGTACGGCCACCTGTCGTCCATCGGCGTCTCGGTCGGCCAGGCCGTCACCCCGGGCCAGCAGATAGGCCTGTCCGGCGCCACCGGCAACGTCACCGGGCCGCACCTGCACTTCGAGGCCCGCACGACGCCGGAGTACGGCTCCGACATCGACCCCGTCGCCTATCTGCGCGGGCACGGCGTGAACGTCTGACGCCACCACCGCGCATCCTCGAAGCCCCGGCTCCCCGAGCCGGGGCTTTCGTTGTTTCCGGACGTTACGCTGACCAAAAAATATCCATGGATTCCGGCTCGCCGTCGGAAATTCCGGCCGGTTGCAATAGAGTCCTCGGGAACACGTCATTCGTCGACGTTTCACGGGGATTAAGGCGGAGGTCGGTCATGCGTATTCCGGCGCACTCGGTGTGCACGGCGATCCGGGACGACATCGTCGCCGGTGTCTACGAGCGCGGCAGCCGGCTCACCGAGGAACTGCTCGCCCGCCGCTACGGCGTCTCCCGTGTCCCCGTGCGCGAGGCCCTGCGCACCCTGGAGGCGGAGGGCTTCGTGGTGACCCGGCGCCACGCGGGCGCGTGCGTCGCCGAACCGACCGAGCAGGAGGCAGCCGACCTGCTGGAGATGCGCGGCCTGCTGGAACCCCTGGGCGCCTCCCGGGCCGCCCAGCGGCGCACCGAGGCCCATCTGAAGGTCCTGCGCGGCCTGGTCAGGCTGGGGCAGGAGCGGGCCAAGCGCGGGAACAGCGACGACCTGCGCTCTCTGGGCAGCTGGTTCCACGAGACGCTCGCCCAGTCCACCGGCAGCCCCGCCCTGACCTCGATACTGGCCCAGCTGCGCCACAAGATCGCCTGGATGTACGCCGTGGAGGCGCCCGCCGATCCCGTGGAGTCCTGGACCGAGCACGGCGCGATCGTGGACGCGGTGGCGCGCGGCGACGGCGAACGCGCCCGCGCGATCACCGCTGTGCACACCGAGCGCTCCCTCGCGGCGCACCGTCTGAGGTTCGGCACCGGCGGCGAGCGCGCGGAGCGTGTGAGGAATTCGCAACATCCCGTAAACATGCCGAGCCTGCGGCATTAACACAGGCGCCGTATACAAAGAAGAGATATTCGGCGGCGGGTAATTTCCGCTGCCCTTTTTCGGATGTGTCACCGCCGTGCGTTAAATTCCGTCGGCGCCCTCCCGAAAACAGCGAAGCCGCGCCCGCCGGAAAGGCGGACGCGGCTTCACCGTTCGATCGGGATACCCGCTCAGGTCATTCAGACCGTCTCGGGCAGCTCCTCGAGTCCCTCGGAGACCAGCTTCGCCAGACGGTCGAGGGCGGCGTCCGCACCCTCGGCGTCGGAGGCGAGGACGATCTCCTCGCCGCCCTGGGCGCCCAGGCCCAGCACGGCCAGCATGGAGGCCGCGTTGACGGGGTTGCCGTCAGCCTTGGCGATCGTCACCGGGATACCTGCGGCCGTGGCGGCCCGGACGAAGATGGAAGCGGGGCGGGCGTGGAGGCCCTCGGCCCAGCCGACGTTGACGCGGCGCTCAGCCATGTGATGCTGCCCTTCGGTGTTCAGGGTTGTCTAGACCAGTTTCCCACACTCGTGAAGCAGGCCGGGAGGGACAAAACACCCTCCCGTGGTGACCGTGGGGTCGCGGCCTCGACCCCATGTGACGTCCCGAACAGACTGCCTCGCGCCGTTGTCGTACGCGAGCCGTAATCTGGGCCCCATGCAGAGCGCCTCGGACAGGCACGAGTACCCCGCCCACTGGGAAGCCGACGTGGTGCTGCGCGACGGCGGCACCGCGCGCATCCGCCCCATCACCGTTGATGACGCCGAGCGCCTGGTCAGCTTCTACGAGCAGGTGTCGGACGAGTCGAAGTACTACCGCTTCTTCGCGCCCTACCCGCGACTGTCCGCGAAGGACGTCCACCGCTTCACGCACCACGACTTTGTGGACCGGGTGGGACTCGCGGCCACGATCGGCGGCGAGTTCATCGCCACCGTACGCTACGACCGGATCGGCGCCGACGGAATGCCCGCGTCCGCACCGGCCGACGAGGCCGAGGTCGCCTTCCTCGTCCAGGACGCCCACCAGGGACGCGGCGTCGCCTCCGCCCTCCTCGAACACATCGCGGCGGTCGCCCGCGAACGCGACATCCGCCGGTTCGCCGCCGAGGTGCTGCCCGCCAACACCAAGATGATCAAGGTGTTCACGGACGCCGGGTACACCCAGAAGCGCAGCTTCGAGGACGGCGTCGTACGCCTGGAGTTCGACCTGGAGCCGACCGACCGCTCGCTCGCCGTGCAGTACGCCCGCGAGCAGCGTGCCGAGGCCCACTCCGTACGGCGGCTGCTGGTGCCCGGCTCCGTCGCCGTCATCGGCACCGGCCGCACCCCCGGCGGCGTCGGCCGCGGCGTCCTCGGCAACATCAGGGACGCCGGGTTCACGGGCCGGCTGTACGCCGTGAACAAGGCGTTCCCCGAGGACCTCAAGGAACTCGACGGGGTGCCCGCGCACCGCTCCGTGCGGGACATCGAGGAGCAGGTCGACCTCGCGGTGGTCGCCGTGCCGGCCGAATACGTCCCCGACGTGGTCACCGAATGCGGCGAGCACGGCGTGCAGGGCCTGGTCGTGCTGTCCGCCGGATACGCCGAGAGCGGGCCCGACGGACGCGAGCGCCAGCGCGAACTCGTCCGGCACGCGCGTACGTACGGCATGCGCATCATCGGCCCGAACGCCTTCGGGATCATCAACACCGCCGACGACGTACGGCTGAACGCCTCACTGGCCCCCGAGATGCCGAGGCCGGGCCGGATCGGCCTCTTCGCGCAGTCCGGCGCCATCGGGATCGCCCTGCTGTCCCGGCTGCACCGCCGCGGCGGCGGGGTCACCGGCGTCACCGGCATCTCGACCTTCGTCTCCTCCGGCAACCGCGCCGACGTCTCCGGCAACGACGTCCTCCAGTACTGGTACGACGACCCGGACACCGACGTCGTCCTCATGTACCTGGAGTCCATCGGCAACCCGCGCAAGTTCACCCGCCTCGCCCGGCGCACGGCAGCCGCGAAGCCGCTCGTCGTGGTGCAGGGCGCGCGGCACGGGGGAGCGGCGCCGCAGGGCCACACCGTGCGGGTCACCCGGCTCCCGCACACCACCGTCTCCGCGCTGCTGCGGCAGGCGGGCGTGATCCGCGTCGACACCATCACCGAGCTGGTGGACGCGGGACTGCTGCTCGCGCGCCAGCCCCTGCCGACCGGACCGCGGGTGGCGATCCTCGGGAACTCCGAGTCGCTGGGCCTGCTGACGTACGACGCCTGTCTGTCCGAGGGCCTGCGGCCGCTGCCGCCGCTGGACCTGACGACCGCGGCGTCGGCCGCCGACTTCCACGAGGCGCTCTCGCACGCGCTCGCCGACGACACCTGCGACGCGGTCGTCGTCACCGCGATACCGGCGATCGGCGACGCGACGACCGGGGACGCCGAGCTGGCGCAGGCCCTGAGCTCGGCGGCCGAGCGGGTGCCGGGCAAGCCCGTCCTGGTGGTGCACGTGGAACTCGGAGGGCTCGCGGAGGCCCTGTCCGCAGCGGCGAGCACCGCGCCCCGGGCCGGTACGACGGCGCCCCGCACCGCAGGCCGCGACCACCCCTTCCGCCCGCTGGACTTCCCGGCCGAACCGCTGCCCGAACCGACGGACACCGACGGGACCACCCCCCGCCTCATCCCCGCCTACCCGGCCGCCGAACGTGCGGTCCGCGCCCTCGGCGAAGCCGTGAAGTACGCCCAGTGGCGGCGCGACGCGGCCGAGCCCGGCAAGGTCCCCGAGCACGAGGACATCGACGAGAAGGGCGCCGCCCGGCTGATCGACGGCCTGCTCGCGCGCGGGCAGGGGCTCACCCTCGGCACGGACGAGACCTGCGACCTGCTCGGCAAGTACGGCATCGAGGTGCACCGCGCCCTGCACGCCCCCACCCCCGACGCGGCCGTCGACGCCGCCCGCACCCTCGGCTACCCCGTCGCCCTCAAGGCCACCGCCCCGCACCTGCGCCACCGCGCCGACCTCGGCGGCGTCCGGCTCGACCTCGCGGACGAGGAGCAACTGCGACGGGCGTACGCCGAGTTGACCGAGCTGTTCGGCAGGCCGGAGGAGCTCAGGCCGGTCGTGCAGACCATGGCACCGCGCGGCGTCGACACCGTCGTACGGGCCGTGATCGACCCGGCGGCCGGCGCCGTGCTGTCCTTCGGGCTCGCCGGGGCCGCCTCCCAGCTGCTCGGCGACATGGCGCACCGGCTGATACCGGTCACCGACCGCGACGCCACCTCGATCGTCCGGTCCATCCGCACGGCACCGCTCCTGTTCGGCTGGCGCGGTTCCACGCCCGTCGACACCCCCGCCCTGGAGGAGCTGCTGGTCAGGGTGTCGCGGCTCGTCGACGACCACCCGGAGGTGGTCGCGGTCACCCTGGAGCCGGTCGTGGTCGCCACGCACGGTCTGAGCGTGCTCGGCGCCTCCGTCCGCCTCGCACTGCCGCCCGCCCGCGACGACCTCGGGCCGAGGACCCTGCCGACGTACTGAGACCGCCGCGAGCGGTGCCTCGCAGTCAGTGCACCCCCGTAGGATGGGCGTCATGGCCAAGACCAGTACGACGACCCAGGGGCTGCGAGCGGCGATCGAGCGCAGCGGCTACTACCCGGCCCTCGTGGCCGAGGCGGTGGAGGCCGCCGTGGGCGGCGAGCCCATCCGGTCGTACCTGGTCCACCAGGAGACCACGTTCGACCAGAACGAGGTACGGCGGCATGTGACGGTCCTCGTCCTCACCGGCAACCGCTTCATCGTCAGCCACACCGACGAGCAGGCCGCGGACAGCACCTCCCCGACGCCGTACGCCACGACCTCGACGGAGTCGGTCAAGCTCGGCCGGATCTCCTCGGTCGTGCTCAGCCGCGTCGTCGCCAACCCCGAGCAGTACACCGTGGGCACGCTGCCCCGCGAGGTCGTCCTCACCATCGGCTGGGGCGCCGTCTCCCGCATCGACCTGGAGCCCGCCGCCTGCGGCGACCCCAACTGCGAGGCCGACCACGGCTACACGGGCAGCTCGACGGCGGACGACCTCAGCCTGCGCGTCAGCGAGGCCGGCGACGGACCGGAGACGGTGCGCCAGACGCTCGCCTTCGCCCAGGCCCTGTCCGAGGCGACCGCGGACCTCACCCGCTGATGTCCCAGTCCGCACAGTCCACCGCCTGGGACCCCCATCCGGAACCCCTCGCCGTCACCTCCGCGCCGTCCCCCGAGTACGGCAGCGGCTCGCTCGCCGACCTGCTGCCCACGCTGGCCGCCGGCATGGCCGTACCGGGCATGACCGCCACGATCGGCGAGCTGACCCCCGCCGACCGCAACTGCGTGTTCCTGATCGACGGCCTCGGCTGGGAGCAGCTCAAGGAGCACCCCGAGGAAGCCCCCTTCATGAGCGCGCTCCTCGGCAGCTCGCGCGGCGGCACCGGACGCCCGATCACCACCGGCTACCCGGCGACCACCGCGACCTCCCTCGCCTCCGTCGGCACCGGCCTCCCGCCGGGCGCGCACGGCCTGCCCGGCTACACCGTCCGCAACCCCGACACCGGCGAGCTGATGAACCAGCTGCGCTGGAACCCGTGGACGGCGCCGCACGTCTGGCAGCCGTACCCGACCGTCTTCGAGCTGGCCCACCGGGCGGGCGTGCACGCCGCCCAGGTGTCCTCGCCCACCTTCCAGAACACCCCGCTGACCAAGGTCGCACTCAGTGGCGGAACGTTCCTCGGGCGGCTGACCGGCGAGGAGCGCATGGACCTGGCGGCCGAGCAACTGGCCGCGGGCGACCGCTCCCTGGTCTACACGTACTACGCCGAGCTCGACGGCGCCGGCCATCGCTACGGCGTCGACTCGGACACCTGGCGCGGCCAGCTCATGCACGTCGACCGGCTCGTCCAGCGCCTCGCCGAGCAGCTCCCGGAGCGCACCGCGCTCTACGTCACCGCCGACCACGGCATGATCGACGTGCCCTTCGACGAAGAGCACCGCATCGACTTCGACGAGGACTGGGAGCTGCGCGCCGGTGTCGCCCTGCTGGGCGGCGAGGGCCGCGCGCGGCACGTGTACGCGGTGCCGGGCGCCGCGAACGACGTCCTGACCTGCTGGCGAGAGGTGCTCGGCGAGCAGTTCTGGGTGGCATCGCGCGACGAGGCGATCGAGGCGGGCTGGTTCGGGCCGCAGATCGACGAGCGGGTCCACGACCGCATCGGCGATGTCATCGCCGCCGCCCGCGACGACGTCCTGATCATCGCCTCCGAGCGGGAGCCGAAGGAGTCGGCGATGGTCGGCAACCACGGTTCGATGACCCCCGCCGAGCAGCTGGTCCCCCTGCTCGAAGTACGCTCCTGAAGCCTCCCCTCGACCCCTTGTTGCCGAAAGGTGCTCAACTCCACATGCCCGAGCTGGTGTTCTTCTCCGGAACCATGGACTGCGGGAAGTCGACACTGGCTCTGCAGATCGAGCACAACCGTTCGGCGCGTGGTCTCGCGGGCATGATCTTCACGCGCGACGACCGCGAGGGCGAGGGCAAGCTGTCCTCACGGCTCGGTCTGGTCACCGACGCGGTGGAGGTCGAGGACGGCATGGACCTGTACGGCTACATGGTCGACCACCTCTCCCGCGGTGGCCGCGCGGACTACGTCATCGCCGACGAGGCCCAGTTCCTCGCCCCGGTCCAGATCGACCAACTCGCCCGCGTGGTCGACGACCTGGGCCTGGACGTGTACGCCTTCGGCATCACCACCGACTTCCGCAGCAAGCTGTTCCCCGGCTCCCAGCGCCTGGTGGAACTCGCCGACCGGGTCGAGGTGCTCCAGGTCGAGGCCCTGTGCTGGTGCGGCGCCCGCGCCACCCACAACGCGCGCACGATAGGCGGCGAGATGGTCGTCGAGGGCGCCCAGGTGGTCGTCGGCGACGTCAACCAGTCCGACGCCGTCGGCTACGAGGTCCTGTGCCGCCGCCACCACCGCCGCCGGATGACGGCGGCCAGCGCACGGGCGGCGGCGCTGTCCCCGGACGTGCTGCCGGTGCAGCCGGCCTGAGTCGCGCGGCCGTCGTCAGCACGGGTTCTGGATCACGGAGAACCGGGCGCCCTCGGGATCCGCGACCGTCGCCACCCTGCCGTGGGCGCTGTCGTGGGCCGGCCGCAGGACATGGCCGCCGAGGCCGACGATCCGCTCCACCGCCTCGTCCGCGTCGGCGACTTCGAAGTACGTCATCCAGTGCGGGCCCCGGTCTCGGGGCAGGGCGCTGCCGACGCCGTGGATGCCGGCGACCGGGCGGCCGTCGAGGTACAGACCGACGTAGTCGAGGTCGGCGGAGGCCGCCGCCTCCTCCTCGTAGCCGAACACCGTCTCGTAGAACTTGGCGACGGTCACCGTCTCGAAGGTCACCAGCTCGTTCCAGGCCGGGGTGCCGGGCACACCGGTGATGGCCGTGCCGAGGTGGGCGGCCGTCTGCCAGATGCCGAAGACGGCGCCGGAGGGGTCGGAGCAGATCGCCATCCGGCCGGCCTCGGCGGCGTCCAGCGGGCCGACGCCGACGGTACCGCCGCACAGCCGTACCGTGTCGGCGGTCAGGTCCACGTCGTTCGAGGCGAGGTAGGGAGTCCAGGCGACGGGGAGGTGACGGTCGGGCGGCAGCTGGCCGATGCCGGCGACCTCACGGCCGTCGAGCAGGGCCCGCACATAGGGGCCGAGCTGCTGCGGGCCGGGGCGGAACTCCCAGCCGAACAGCGCTCCGTAGAACTCCTGGGTCGCGGCCAGCCCGTGCACCATCAGGCTCACCCAGCAGGGCGTGCCGGGCGCGTGCCGAGCGTGCGTCACGCCGTTCGGGCCGGCCGACCCCCGTGCCTCGGTCATCGTCACTCTCTCCTCGGCCCCTCGCGGTGGCCGCGTCTCATCCGCTGTCCCGCCCCCCGAGCCGATGCTCGCACCGCCCGAGGTCGCGCGCGCTGCGGGCACGCCGCCGCACGACGGCCGCCGACCGGAGGATGCCCGGTGTGCGATGGACTGCCCGTTTCCGTGCGATTGCCGACGGATGTCGATCGGCTGTACAGCATGTGCCCGATCCCGTACGCCTCGTGATCGGGCCTGTCCGGCGGGCAGAGTATCCGGAGCGGGGCGATGCGGCCACCCCGTGCGCGAGGATGGTGGCCATGAACGCCATCATCACCGCATCCGACCTCGCGAGCGCGCTGACGGGGCAGCAGCCGCCGGTGCTGCTCGACGTCCGCTGGCAGTTGAGCCTGGCCAAGACCCCTGGCGAGCCCCCGTTCGACGGCCGCAAGGCCTACGAGTCGGGGCACCTCCCCGGCGCGGTCTACGTCGATCTGGACCGGGAACTGGCCTCCGCGCCCGGTTCGCACGGCCGTCACCCCCTGCCCGACTTGGCTGAATTCGGTACGGCGATGCGACGGGCGGGCGTGTCCTCGGGGACGCCGGTGGTCGTGTACGACGGCGGGCAGGGCTGGGCGGCGGCCCGTGCCTGGTGGCTGCTGCGCTGGACGGGTCACTCCGACGTGCGGGTCCTCGACGGCGGACTGCCGGCCTGGCAGGGCCCGCTGGAGACCTCGGTGCCGACGCCGGAGGAGGGCGACTTCGAGCCGGTGCCGGGCGCGACGGGTCTGCTCGACGCCGACGGCGCCGCGGCTCTCGCCCGGTCGGGGGTACTGCTGGACGCACGAGCGGGTGAGCGCTACCGCGGCGAGGTCGAGCCGATCGACCCCGTCGGCGGCCACATCCCCGGCGCCGTGTCCGCCCCCACCAACGAAAACGTCGGCTCGGACGGCCGCTTCCTGCCCGCCGAGGAACTCGCCGCCCGCTTCAAGTCCCTGGGCGCCTGCGAGGACACCCGCGTCGGCGTCTACTGCGGCTCGGGAGTCTCCGCCGCGCACCAGGCCCTGGCCCTGGCCGTCGCGGGCATCCCGGCGGACCTGTACGTCGGCTCCTGGTCGGAGTGGTCCTCGGACCCGTCCCGTCCGGTGGCCGTGGGTCCCGATCCGCAGTAGGACCCGTACACGGATCGAGGGCCGCGTTGCGAACAACGCGGCCCTCGTCTTCGTACGGCCGCACGGGCGGCTGTACGACCGGCGGTTACCGGCTACTCCTGCTTCTTCCTGCGGGTGCCGAACACGATCTCGTCCCAGCTCGGGACGGCCGCCCGGCGGCCCGGACGGACGCCGTCCGCCTCGGCCTGGCGGTCGGTGGCACCGATGAGGCGATCGCGGTGGCTGCCCACGGAGCGGGGCATGAGGACGTCCGCGTAGGCGGAACCGGCGGACGCGGCCGGAGCGGGAGGCTCCTCCGCGGCCGGTTCGGCCGGCGGCTCCTCCACCTCGGGCTCCGCAGGGCGCTCGGGGACCACCATGTCACCGCGGAAGCTGGGAACCGCCTCCAGCAGGCTGGTCAGCGAGTCCCGCTCCTCCGCGGTCTCCTCGACCGGTTCGGAGGCCTGGGCCGGCAGGCTCGGCCGCGCGGTGTCGAGGGCACGGTCCATCGAACGCTCACGCGGGAGCCGGGCGATCCGCGGCACGAACGGGAAGCTGGGCTCCGGCGCGGCGAGGTCGTCGGACTCGCCGATCAGCGAGCGCGCCTCCTCGTCGACGGCCTGGACGAGCCGCCGGGGCGGGTCGTAGGTCCAGCTCGCCGAGTGCGGTTCGCCCGCCACCAGGTAGACCAGCAGTACTTCCCAGGTGCCGTCGTCGCGGCGCCACGAGTCCCACTGCACGGTGTCCTTGTCGGCGCCGCGCAACGGCAGCCGCTCCTGGACGGCCTCGCCGAGCTGCGGACCCGCGGCGTTCTCACCGGGCCTGCGCACGGGAGTCTTGCGCGCCCGCTCGGCCATGAAGGCACGCTCGGCGAGCACGGGACCCTCGAAGCGCCGCACACGGTCGACGGGGATACCGGCGAGCTGGGCGACCTCTTCCGCGGTGGCACCGGCGCGTATACGCGCCTGGATGTCGCGGGGGCGGAGATGGCTCTCCACCTCGATCTCGATCTGGCCGAGACGCGGACGGTCGCCGCGCACGGCTGCGCGCAGGCGTTCGTCGATCGGAAGGGTGTACTCCGTTGCGTCGGCAGCCTTCAGCACCAGCCGTGTGCCGTCATTTGAGACGGCCACGACACGCAGTTCGGGCATGGGGACCTCCCGGGTGGTGCCTGCCGACGTCACGTGCGTCGCTGCTTCCGCTAGTCGAGTGTGGCCTGCCCGGGTGCAGCCTGCCACAACCTTGCCGAGTTGCCCGGCGTGTCGGGCACGGGCCCTGGATCGCCGTTATGGCACGGTTACCTATTCGCAACGCTAAGTGACCAACTCCGTCACCCTGTGCAACTAGCCCCCTCCCGGCGGTCCTTGAAGGCCACGGATGCCCAGGCGGGAGACCGGACCCAGGGCTCGCCACAGTACTCCATTTGGGCCACGTGCGTGGATTGGCACGCCGCCCAACTTCTGGCAAGAGGCGTGACTCGGCCGTGGGTTGGGCGGTTTTGGACCTTGAACGTGGCGTACTTCACGCAAATGTCAGAAACGGAACTAATGCTTTCGACCGTGCGTGCCCCCGTCGCGCAGTTGGCCGGAACGGCGGGCTCGCGGACCGGGCGCTACGCGCCCAACACCCTCCGCAGGTAGTCGTTCTGGAAGAGCCGGTCGGGGTCGAGCCGGTCCCGCAGCGCGGTGAACTCCTCGAAGCGCGGGTAGACCCCGGCCAAGTACTCGGCGTCGCGCGTGTGGATCTTGCCCCAGTGCGGGCGCCCCTCGTGCGCCGTGAAGATGCGTTCGGCCGAGGTGAAGTACCGCTGGAACGGGGTGCCCTTGACCATGTGGACGGCGATGTACGCGCTGTCGCGCCCCGAGGCGGTGGACAGGGTGATGTCGTCGGCCGGGGCGGTGCGCACCTCGACGGGGAAGCTGACCCGCAGGCCGGAGCGCTCGACCATGGCCTTGAGTTCGCGCAGCGTCTCGACGACGGCCTCGCGCGGAACGGCGTACTCCATCTCCACGAAGCGCACCCGGCGCGGTGATGTGAAGACCTTGTAGGGGATGTCCGTGTAGGTCCGCGCGGAGAGGGCCTTGCTGGAGACCTGGGCTATCGCCGGGATGGTGGCGGGCACCGCGCGGCCGACCCACTGGGCCACCTGGAAGACGCCGTTGGAGAGCAGTTCGTCCTCGAACCAGCCGGCGAGCTGCCCCACCGGCTTCTCCGGGCCCGCGCTTCTGTTGTTGCGCTTGGTGTTGGTGCTGCCGGTGTGCGGGAACCAGTAGAACTCGAAGTGCTCGTTCTCGGTCCACAGTTCGTCGAACTCCGCCAGGACCCGTGCGAACGGCATCGGCTCCTCCCGCGCGGTCAGCAGGAAGATCGGCTCCACGGCGAAGGTGATGGCGGTGACCACGCCCAGGGCGCCGAGGCCGATACGGGCCGCCGCGAAGACCGCGCGTTCTTCATCGGTCCCCTTCTCGGAGCAGGTGAGCACGGAGCCGTCGGCGGTGACCAGTTCCAGGGCCTTGATCTGAGCGGCGATCGAGGCCGAGTCGCGGCCCGTGCCGTGCGTGCCGGTGCTGGTGGCGCCGGAGACCGTCTGCTCCATGATGTCGCCCATGTTCGCGAGCGACAGGCCCTCGCGCGCCAGGGCCACATTGAGGCGCTTGAGCGGGGTGCCCGCCTCGACCGTGACCGTCCCCGCCTCGCGGTCGATGTGCCGGATGCCCGTCAGCAGCTGAGGGCGGACCAGCACACCGTCGGTCGCGGCTATGGACGTGAAGGAGTGCCCGCTGCCGACCGCCTTCACCTTCAGGCCGTCCTCGGCGGCCCGGCGTATCGCCGCGGCCAGTTCCTCCACGGACGCCGGAGCGACCTCCCGCGCGGGGCGGGCGGAGACAGTGCCGCCCCAGTTACGCCACGTGCCGTTCTTCCCGCTCGCTGTGCTGCTCAACGGTGCCCTCCCGACGCGGAGCCGGCCTGCTGAGCCGGCGATACCCCAGGAAACCGACCGCGACCGCGACGGCCCCGGACACCGCCGGAACCCCGTACCCGGCGTCCGCGCCGGCCGCGTCGATGACCCAGCCGGCCATGGAGGAGCCGAGCGCGACCCCGACCGCCAGCCCGGTGCTCACCCAGGTCATGCCCTCGGTCAGTTGCGCGCGTGGTACGTGCTCTTCGATCAGGGACATGGTGGTGATCATCGTGGGAGCGACCGCCATGCCCGAGACGAACAGCGCCACGGCCAGAAACGGCAAGTTTCCGACCAGTAGGAGGGGGATCATACTCACGGCCATCGCGCATATGCCCAGCAGCCAACGACGTTCGGGCGCCCCCTTGAAGCGCAGCAGCCCGAAGACGAGGCCCGCCGCGCAGGAGCCCGCCGCGTACAGCGCGAGGACCAGGCTCGCGGCGCTCTTGTGCCCCTGCTCGTCCGCGAAGGCCACCGTGACCACGTCGACGGCCCCGAAGATCGCGCCGGTCGCCACGAAGGTGGCCACCAGCACCTGGAGCCCGGGGGCCCGCACGGCCGAGCTGCCGCCCTGCTTCTCGCGCGGATGCGGCGCGGGCTCGGTGGCGTGCTGCGCGGTCAGCCAGAAGACGCCGACCGCCAGGAAACAGCCCGCGAGCAGCGGCCCGGCCTCGGGGAACCACGCCGTCGACAGCCCGATGGAGATGATCGGCCCGAAGATGAAGCACACCTCGTCGATCACGGACTCGAAGGAGTACGCGGTGTGCAGCTGTGGGGTCCCCCGGTACAGCGCGGCCCAGCGGGCCCTGATCATCGCCCCCACGCTCGGCACGCAGCCGATGCCGACACAGGCCACGAACAGCACCCAGTCCGGCCACGAGTAGTGCGCCGCGAACAGCAGCAGGGCGCCCGCCGCGAGCGAGATCAGCGTCGCCGGGCGCAGCACCCGGGCCTGCCCGTACTGGTCCACCATGCGCGAGACCTGAGGGCCCGCCACCGCAGCGGCGAGCGCGATGGTGGCCGACAGGGCGCCGGCCAGGCCGTACCGCCCGGTCAGTTGGGAAACCATGGTCACCACGCCGATGCCCATCATCGACAGCGGCATCCGGCCGAGGAGACCCGCGGCGGAGAAGGCCTTGGAGCCGGGGGCGGCGAACAGGGCGCGGTAGGGGCTGGGCACGGGGGTCTCCGGTCAAGGCGGAAGCAGGCGTGGACGGGTGAGGCTCTGGAGCGCGCGGTAAGGCGTGTCGCCAGCCGAGACAGCTTACGAGTTAGGTGACCCTAACGCACCCGTCCGGGCGAACGGGGAACCCGGGTCGACACCCCGCCGTTTCCCGGCTGTCAGTACCGGATGACAGGATCGACCCATGCCAGACGCGCGCGATGCCAGCCCCTACGACGCCTTGCTCCTGCTCTCCTTCGGCGGCCCCGAGGGCCCGGACGACGTGATCCCATTCCTGGAGAACGTCACCCGTGGGCGGGGCATCCCCACCGAACGCCTCAAGGAAGTCGGCGAGCACTACTTCCGGTTCGGCGGCGTCAGCCCCATCAACGACCAGAACCGCGCCCTGCTGGACGCCCTGCGCAAGGACTTCGCCGAGCACGGTCTGGATCTGCCGATCTACTGGGGCAACCGCAACTGGGCGCCGTACCTGACGGACACGCTGCGCGAGATGGTCACCGACGGCCACCGCCGCATCCTGGTCCTCGCCACCAGCGCCTACGCCTCCTACTCGGGCTGCCGCCAGTACCGCGAGAACCTCGCCGACTCGCTGGCCGCGCTGGAGGCCGAGGGCCTCGAACTGCCCAGGGTCGACAAGCTGCGGCACTACTTCAACCACCCCGGCTTCCTGGAGCCGATGATCGACGGCGTGCTGCGCTCCCTGGCCGAGCTTCCCGAGGACGTCCGGGCCGGCGCGCACATCGCGTTCTCCACCCACTCCATCCCGACCGCCGCGGCCGACAGCTCCGGCCGCGTCGAGGACCACGGCGACGGCGGCGCGTACGTCGCCGAGCATCTGGACGTGGCTCGCGTGATCGCGGACGCCGTCCGTGAGCGCACGGGCGTGGACCACCCCTGGCAGCTCGTCTACCAGTCCCGCTCCGGAGCCCCGCACATCCCCTGGCTGGAGCCCGACATCTGCGACCACCTCCAGGAGCGGCACGCGGCCGGTGTCCCTGCCGTCGTGATCGCGCCCATCGGCTTCGTCTCCGACCACATGGAGGTCCTCTACGACCTCGACACCGAGGCCAGGGACAAGGCCGAGGAGCTGGGCCTGCCGATGCGCCGCTCGGCCACCGTCGGCGACGACCCGCGTTTCGCCGCCGCGGTCCGCGACCTCGTCCTGGAGCGCGCAGCCGTGGCGCGCGCCGAGGAGGTCACGCCCTGCGCGCTCGGCGCGCTCGGCGCGAGCCACAACGTCTGCCCGGTCGGCTGCTGTCCCTCCCGCGCACCCAGGCCCGCCGCAGCCGGCGCCGACAGCCCCTACGCATGAGGAGCCCCGTGACCGACGCCCTGCCCACGGAACTGCTCACCCTGGCCCGGGAGGCGGCCCGCCGCGCCGGTGAACTCCTTCGCGACGGCCGCCCGGCCGACCTCGCGGTGGCCGCGACCAAGTCCAGTCCGATCGACGTCGTCACCGAGATGGACATCGCCGCCGAGAAGCTGATCACGAACCTGATCTCCGAGCAGCGCCCCGACGACGGATTCCTCGGCGAGGAGGGCGCCTCCACCGAGGGCACGAGCGGCGTCCGCTGGGTGATCGACCCCCTCGACGGCACCGTGAACTACCTCTACGGACTGCCGACCTGGTCCGTCTCCATCGCCGCCGAGCAGGACGGCGAGACCGTGGCCGGCGTCGTGGCGGCCCCCATGCGCGGCGAGACGTTCCACGCGGTGCGGGGCGAGGGCGCCTGGGCGACGGGCCCCTGGGAGGGCGAGCGCCGGCTGACCTGCCGTCCCACGGCCCCCCTCGACCAGGCCCTGGTCTCGACCGGCTTCAACTACGTCACCGAGGTCCGCACCCACCAGGCCGACGTGGCCCGGCGCCTGATCCCCCTCCTGCGGGACATCCGCCGCGGCGGCTCGGCCGCGATCGACCTGTGCGACCTGGCCGCGGGCCGCCTGGACGGCTACTACGAGCGCGGCCTCAACGCCTGGGACTTCGCCGCCGGCGACCTCATCGCCCGCGAGGCGGGTGCCCTGACCGGCGGCCGGCCAGGAGAACGCCCGTGCCGCGACCTGACGGTCGCCGCGACGCCGGGAGTCTTCGAGCCCCTCCAGCAGTTGCTGGAGGACTTCGGCGCCTGGCACGACTGACCCGACGGACAGGTACGAAAAAGGCGGCCCCCGGCGCTGGATTCGCCGGGGGCCGCCGTTGTACCGAAAAGCCGATCAGACGCCAGACGCGCTGACTTCCACACCATGCTCGGCGGCGAGGCGGCGCAGGTCGTCGAGCTCGCCCTGCTCCACCTCGACGAGGAAGTCGTCGCCCTCGTCACGTGCCCGCGTCAGGTCGGACTCGGTCGTCTTTATGCGCTGCAGAAGTCCTGCGGTGAATGCGTCCATGCTGCGCCCCCTCGTCCTGGGTCGTGGGTCGGTGGCACGGGGGTGTGCCGTTCGGAAGGGGCGATCACGTCTCCAGTAGGTGCCCAGCGCTACCCATGCCGGGCGGCGACGGTGCCGGACACCCACACCCGCTCTGCGGAAAGCGGATCCCCTCGTACCGCAAGGTGGTGCGGCACAAGCAGAGCGTGATCGCGGGGTGTACATGCCGTCCTCCCCGCGGTCCCTCCCACGGAAACCTCAACCGGAAGAGAAAATCTCGCATTCCCGGGCCTCACACCCGTCCTGCATGCTCCGCTCACCCGTCTTACCGCCGACTTATGGCCGAAAAGGGCAGGATGGAGGCCAGGAGACCCGACAAAGACCCCTGCCCACGTGCGGCACAACCGCTACGCGGGTGGACACAGGAAGGACAAGCGACGTGCGCGTACTCGTCGTCGAGGACGAGCAGCTGCTCGCCGATGCGGTGGCCACCGGACTGCGCCGGGAGGCCATGGCCGTCGACGTCGTGTACGACGGTGCGGCCGCCCTGGAGCGCATCGGCGTCAACGACTACGACGTGGTCGTCCTCGACCGCGACCTCCCGCTCGTGCACGGCGACGACGTCTGCCGCAAGATCGTCGAACTCGGCATGCCCACCCGCGTGCTGATGCTCACGGCCTCCGGCGATGTCAGCGACCGGGTCGAGGGGCTGGAGATCGGCGCCGACGACTACCTTCCCAAGCCCTTCGCCTTCAGCGAGCTGACGGCACGCGTGCGTGCCCTCGGCCGCCGCACCAGCGTGCCGCTGCCGCCCGTCCTGGAGCGGGCCGGCATCAAGCTGGACCCCAACCGCCGCGAGGTGTTCCGCGACGGCAAGGAGGTGCAGCTCGCGCCGAAGGAGTTCGCCGTGCTGGAGGTGCTGATGCGCAGCGAGGGCGCGGTCGTCTCCGCCGAGCAGCTCCTGGAGAAGGCGTGGGACGAGAACACCGACCCGTTCACGAACGTGGTGCGGGTGACCGTCATGACGCTGCGCCGCAAGCTGGGCGAGCCGCCGGTCATCGTGACCGTCCCGGGTTCCGGCTACCGGATCTGATCCGCCATGGCCGCCACTCCCGCGCCTCCCCAGGCGCCCCCGAAGCCCACCTGGGACCCCCGCAGGTCGGAGCCGCCCTTCCCGTGGCTGCGCCCGACGATCCGGATAAGGCTCACGCTGCTGTACGGCGGGATGTTCCTGATCGCGGGCATCCTGCTGCTGTCGATCATCTACCTGCTGGCCGCGCAGGCCATCAACACCGGCAACGAACCGCTGTTCAAGATCGTGGGCGGCGCGGAGCTCAAGGTCACCAGCGACAACTGCCCGGCGATCAACAACGCCTCGAACCTCACCTACCCGCAGTTCAACGACGCGGTGAGCGCCTGTATCGACGATCAGCGCCGGGTCGCCCTCGACGATCTGCTCAGCCGGTCGCTGCTGGCCCTGCTCGGCCTCGCGATCATCGCCTTCGCCTTCGGCTACGCCATGGCCGGCCGTGTCCTGTCGCCGCTGGGCCGCATCACCCGCACCGCCCGCGCGGTGGCCGGCTCGGACCTGTCCCGCCGGATCGAGCTGGACGGCCCGGACGACGAGCTGAAGGAGCTGGCCGACACCTTCGACGACATGCTGGAACGATTGCAACGGGCCTTCACCGCCCAGCAGCGCTTCGTCGGCAACGCCTCGCACGAGCTGCGCACCCCGCTGGCGATCAACCGCACGCTGCTCGAGGTGCACCTCTCCGACCCGAACGCACCGGTGGAGCTCCAGCAGCTCGGCAAGACGCTGCTGGCCACCAACGAGCGCAGTGAGCAGCTCGTGGAGGGCCTTCTGCTGCTCGCCCGCAGCGACAACCAGATCGTCGAGCGCAAGCCGGTCGACCTCGCCGAGGTCGCCGAGCAGGCCGTCGACCAGGTGCACGCCGAGGCGGAGGCCAAGGGGGTGGTGATCCGCGGCGAGCAGAAGACCGCGGTGGTCCAGGGCAACGGCGTCCTGCTGGAGCGCATCGCCCTGAACCTGGTGCAGAACGCCGTGCGGTACAACGTCCCGGAGGACGGCTGGGTCGAGGTCACCACCGAGGTCCAGCACGGACAGGCGGTCCTGGTCGTCTCCAACACCGGGCCGGTGGTCCCGGCGTACGAGATCGACAACCTCTTCGAGCCGTTCAGGCGGCTCAGGACGGAGCGCACGGGCAGTGACAAGGGTGTGGGCCTCGGCCTCTCCATCGTGCGGTCGGTGGTGCGGGCCCATGGCGGCCACATCTCGGCCCAGCCGCGTGAAGGAGGCGGGCTTGTGATGCGAGTGACCCTGTCGGTCTGAGACCATGTGCGCCGACACACGCCGCTGGCACGGGGATGTTCGCTTTGCGCGGAATTTTCTGGGCGCTCGGTGAGCGGAACCGTGTGTGATCGATCACAAGGGCGAATTTCAGGCCATCTACTCTCCGTGATCATGTGACCTGTCGGAAAGCCGGGAAAATCCGGGTTTTCGGGGGTCTTGATCACGGGAAGTACAGGGTGAGACGCCTTTGAACTGCGGCATTAGGACCGTGTACGGTCCCGTTCGCCATCCAAGTCGATCACTCTTGAGGAGTCCGGTTGGGTGTCGATTGAGTAACAGACCTTGATGTGAGGCAAAATCTCCGCCTCGGGTCGGGCACAAGTCCGGCCTCTCACGCGTTACGTGCGCTGGAGACACCGCAGACACCCAGAGGGGGAGAGCGACATGGCAACGGATTACGACACCCCACGCAAGACCGACGACGACGTCGACTCGGACAGCCTTGAAGAGCTGAAGGCACGGCGGAACGACAAGTCGACGTCCGCTGTGGACGTGGACGAGTTCGAGGCCGCCGAGGGCCTGGAACTGCCCGGCGCGGACCTCTCGAACGAGGAGCTGGCCGTCCGGGTGCTGCCGAAGCAGCAGGACGAGTTCACATGCATGAGCTGCTTCCTGGTGCACCACCGCAGCCAGCTGGCCCGGGAGAAGAACGGTCAGCCGATCTGCCGCGACTGCGACTGAGGCCGGGTCGGGCATGACTGGCTCGACCCCTCCTCGGAAGCGCCGCTTCCTCAGGCGGGGAGCGGACCAAGGGCCGTCCGACGGCCCGTACGGCGCGCGTGACGACGAGCGGGGCTCATCCGGTACGGGAGCCTCGCTCGAACCGCTGTCCGGGGCTGACCTCCCGGCGGCGGCCGAGATTCCCGCGCCCGTCGCCCGGCGGCGGGTCGCGGTCATCCGGGAAAGGGCCAGGGAAGGCGTCCGTAAGGGCGGTAGCCGGGCCAGAGCGGCCCTCGGGTACCTGGCCGACCGGATCATCGAGAACGCCCCGCGTATCCCCGTACGTGACCTCGCGGCGCTGCGGCGCCAGTTCCCGGGCCTCGGGCCCGAGCAGCTCGCCGACAAGCTCGTGGCGGGTGCCGCCAACGCGAGCTCGACGGTCGGGGCAGGCGTGGGCGCGGCGGCGATGCTGCCGGTGCCGCCCGCGATGCCGACCGAGCTGGCCGCCGAGATCACCGGTGTGGCCGCGATCGAGCTGAAGCTGATCGCCGAACTGCACGAGGTGTACGGCGTACGCCCGCCCGGCGGTCTCAAGGAACGCAGCACCGCGTATCTCTCCTCGTGGTCCGAGGAACGCGGCATCGACCCGATGAAGCCCACGACGATCAACGTCGCGCTCGGCGGACAGATGAAGCGCGAACTGCGTCAACAGATCATGAAGCGCATGGTGCGCAATCTGCCGAACCTGATGCCCTTCATGGTCGGCGCCGCTGTGGGCGCGGTCATGAACCGCCGGGACACGAAAAAGCTCGCGGCGCGGATCCGGAACGACCTGCGGAAGGTGCAGGTGCCGTGGGAGGAGTTGCCCGAACTGCCGCCGCTGGAGCGCCCGGCGAAGCCGCTGCCGATGGGTGACGACGCACGCGCCCAGTGGCGCAAGGACCTCGGGAACGGCTGACCGGCCGGCGCCGCGGACAAGTTTTTACGACGGGCAGGGGAAATCTTGACCGGGCCGGTGACGGCCCGATCTGGTGTGCTAGGCCGCGGCCTTGGCCGCGGCGATCGCCTCCGCCAGACGCTCCGGCTCACGCGTCGACAGGTACAGGTACGGCGTCGGGTCCTCGGGGTCGACGACCTCCACGCGCAGCGCCGTCGGGATGTAGGCGCGCAGCAGCAGGAAGGCCCTGGTGTCGGCCTTGTGGGTGCGCCAGGCCCGCGCCTCCTCCGAGTCCATGACATGCGCCTCGCCCAGCGCCCGCACCGGAAGCTTCGCCTCGCCCGCGATCAGGGAGTCGCCCACCACGCGGATGCGGATGGAGCCGTACGAACTCGCCACGACCGCCGCCGCGGCGGTGCCGCCCGCCAGGCCCGCGAGCATGGGGAGCGTGCCGAACGGCAGAAGGATCAGGGCCAGCGAGAGCCCGACCAGGAACGAGATCAGCCACCAGGACCGGGGGGCGGTGAGGCGTTCTTCGTACGGGGCGGCGGAAAGCTGCATGGAAACAAGCTTGGCACGGTGTCCGACAGGTTCCGACGCGCGGGTAAGGTCTGCGGCTGTGAGAGGTACTTCAGCAGCTCTTCAGCCGCCGGCCGACGCCGTGAAACCGGTACGGCACCCGGACGCGCCCGCGCCCGGGGAACTCCTCGGCGCGCACTACGGCGAGTGTTTCGGCTGTGGCGGCGAGCAGCCCCACGGGCTGCACCTGGAGGCGCGGGCCGGGGACGGTGTGAGCATCACCGCCGAGTTCACCGTGCAGGCCGCCCACCAGGGTGCGCCCGGGCTCGCGCACGGCGGCGTCCTCGCCACCGCCCTCGACGAGACCCTCGGCTCGCTGAACTGGCTGCTGCGGACCATCGCCGTGACCGGGCGGCTGGAGACCGACTTCGTGCGGCCGGTGCCGGTCGGCACGGTGCTGCATCTGGAGGCCGAGGTGACGGCGGTCGCGGGCCGCAAGATCTACTCCACCGCCACCGGGCGGATCGGCGGGCCCGACGGGCCCGTCGCGGTGCGCGCGGACGCCCTCTTCATCGAGGTGAAGGTCGACCACTTCATCGACAACGGCCGCCCGGAGGAGATCCGGGCCGCCATGAACGACCCGGACCAGGTGCGGCGGGCCCGCGCCTTCGAGGTGAACCCGTGAGCCGTGATCCCCTGAACGTGCTGATCCGGCGCCTCGATGCGGACGTACCGCTTCCGACGTACTCGCACCCCGGTGACGCGGGGGCCGATCTGCGGACGACCGAGAGCCGGGAACTGAAGCCCGGGGAGCGGGCCGTCCTGCCCACCGGGGTGTCGATCGCCCTCCCCGAGGGGTACGCGGCCTTCGTGCACCCGCGCTCAGGTCTCGCCGCCCGTCTCGGTGTCGCCCTCGTGAATGCCCCGGGGACGGTTGATGCCGGGTACCGTGGGGAGATCAAGGTGATCGTGGTGAATCTCGACCCGCACGAGCCCGTGCGGTTCGAGCGCTTCGACCGGATTGCCCAACTGGTTGTCCAGCAGGTCGAGAGGGTTCGCTTCCAGGAGGTCGCGGAGCTTCCCGACTCGGCAAGGGCCGAGGGGGGCTTCGGGTCCACCGGCGGCCATGCCGCGGTGGGCGCTACAAGCGATAAAAGCGGTCAGGCCGCCGAAGGCGGCACTACGGGTGGGAATCGATACGCTTCGGTCGTATCCGACCGGGAAGGACAGTGACGTGTTCGGACGTCGCAACAAGAAGGGTGCCGCCGAGGACGCGGCCGGCGAGCCCGAGCAGGTCGTCGACATCGACTCTGAGGCGGACGACGACGGCACGCGCGAGCGTGTGCGGCTCGAACCGGAACCGCGGCCCGACGGGCCCTGGGACAGCTCCGAGGTCCGTGACCCCGCCGAGGGCCGGGTGGACCTGGGCGGCATGTTCGTGCCGGGCGTCGACGGCATGGAACTGCGCGTGGAGGTCGCGGGCGACGCGATCGTCGCGGCGACGGTCGTGCTGCGCGACAGCGCCATCCAGCTCCAGGCATTCGCCGCCCCCAAGCGTGAGGGCATCTGGGGCGAGGTGCGCGAGGAGATCGGCTCCGGCATCACCCAGCAGGGTGGCATCATCGACGAGGTCGAGGGGCCGCTCGGCTGGGAGCTGCGGGCCCAGGTGCCGGTGCAACTGCCGGACGGCACGGGTGGTTTCCAGGTCGTGCGGTTCGTCGGTGTGGACGGTCCCCGCTGGTTCCTGCGCGGTGTGATCTCGGGCCAGGGCGCGGTGCAGCCGCAGGCGGCCGGCCTGCTGGAGCAGATCTTCCGGGACACGGTCGTGGTCCGCGGCGAGGGTCCGATGGCCCCGCGCGATCCGATCGTCCTGCAGCTGCCCAACGACGCCCAGATGGTTCCCGAGGGCGTGCAGCAGGAGGAGGCGGGATCCCGCTTCTCCGGTGGCATGGGCCAGCTCCAGCGCGGGCCGGAGATCACCGAGGTGCGCTGAGCACCGTAAGGACACAAGGGCCGTACCCCGTCCGGGGTGCGGCCCTTTCTCGTGCGTGAACCCTTGACGACTTATTGGTCTGTACCTATTGTCTGCGGCCATCGCGAGTGTTCAAAGGGACGCTCATTGTTCACGTACGAGAACGGATGGCCCCCCACATGTCACCTGCTCCCGCACGTCATCGCCGCAGATTCCGTCGCACCGCCCTGTTCGCGGCACTGACCACCGCGCTGGTGGCCACCCTGCTGCTGCGGCCGCAAGCAGAGCGTGCCGACGCGGCGCCGGCCACCTTCGCCCATCCCGGAGTCACCGTCTCCAAGTCCCAGCTGGACTTCGTGCGGACCAAGGTCAACGCCGGCGCCCAGCCCTGGAAGGGCGCCTTCGACCAGATGACGGCGAGCAAGTACGCCGACCTGAACCGCACCCCCAAGCCCCGCGCGGTCGTCGAGTGCGGCTCCTACTCGAACCCGAACTACGGATGCACCGACGAGCGCGAGGACGCGATAGCGGCCTACACCGACGCCCTCGCCTGGTACATCACCCGGGACGAGCGGTACGCGCGCAAGGCGATCGAGCTGATGGACGCCTGGTCCGCGGTGATCAAGGACCACACCAACAGCAACGCGCCGCTCCAGACCGGCTGGGCCGGCTCCTCCTGGCCCAAGGCCGCCGAGATCATCAAGCACACGTACACCGGGAGCTGGGCGAACTCCGGACGGTTCGCCACCATGCTCCGCAACGTCTACCAGCCCGAGATCATCAACGGCTCCAACTCCAACGGCAACTGGGAGCTGTCGATGATGGAGGCCGCCGTCGGCATCTCCGTCTTCCTGGAGGACAAGGCGTCGTACGACAAGGCCATGGCCAAGTTCCGCACCCGTACCGCCGCCTACGTCTACCTGGCCTCCGACGGCGATCTGCCCAAGACCGTGCCGAGCCAGAACCTCGACACCCGCGAGAAGATCGTCAACTACTGGCAGAAGCAGTCCACCTTCGTCACCGGCCTCACCCAGGAGACCTGCCGCGACTTCACCCACACCGGGTACGGCATCTCCGCGATCTCGCACATCGCCGAGACCAGCCGGATCCAGGGCCAGGACCTGTACGGCACCGACGTCGGCGAGCGGCTGCGTCAGGCACTCGGGTTCCAGGCGAAGTACCAGCTGGGTACGGCCGCCCCGAGCTGGCTGTGCGGCGGCTCCCTGAAGCTGGGCCTCGGGCCGATCACCGAGGTGGGCTACAACGCCCTGCACAACCGCCTCGGCATCGCGATGAGCAACACCCAGACGCTCACCGAGCGCGGCCGCCCGGCCGGCAGCAACAACCTGTTCGTGGCGTGGGAGACCCTCACCCACGGCGACAACCCCAGCTGAGGCGGGGACCCGCGGCGAGGGCGTCAGAGTTGCGTCAAAGACGCCCCCGTCGCGGCACCCGGCCCCATTTGTCTCGATTGTTGGCCGTAAGGTCGACGCTGCGTAGGCAGCTATGACCGGAACACAATGGGGACCATGGGACGCGGCAGGCTTCGGATCTACCTCGGTGCGGCACCGGGCGTCGGCAAGACGTACGCGATGCTCTCCGAGGCGCACCGGCGTGTGGAGCGGGGCACCGACTGCGTGGTCGCGTTCGTGGAGCACCACGACCGGCCGCGCACCGAGGTGATGCTGCACGGCCTGGAGCAGATCAGGCGCCGGCAGCTGGAGTACCGGGGGAGCGCCTTCACCGAGATGGACGTGGACGCCGTCCTCGCCCGGCGCCCGCAGGTCGCCCTCGTCGACGAACTCGCGCACACCAACATCCCCGGCTCCCGCAACGCCAAGCGCTGGCAGGACGTCGAGGAACTCCTCGCGGCCGGCATCGACGTCATATCGACCGTCAACATCCAGCACCTGGAGTCCCTCGGCGACGTGGTGGAGTCGATCACCGGCGTGCGGCAGCAGGAGACGGTGCCGGACGAGGTGGTGCGCCGGGCGGACCAGATCGAGCTTGTCGACATGTCACCCCAGGCGCTGCGCCGTCGTATGGCGCACGGCAACATCTACCAGCCGGACAAGGTCGACGCGGCCCTGTCGAACTACTTCCGTCCCGGCAACCTGACCGCCCTGCGGGAGCTGGCGCTGCTGTGGGTGGCGGACCGGGTCGACGAGTACCTCAAGCAGTACCGCAGCGATCACCGGGTGTCGCGGATCTGGGGTTCCAGGGAGCGCATCGTGGTCGGGCTGACCGGCGGCCCGGAGGGCCGCACCCTGATCCGCCGGGCCGCGCGGCTGGCGGAGAAGGGCGCCGGCGGTGAGGTGCTCGCCGTCTACATCGCCCGCAGCGACGGGCTGACGTCCGCCTCGCCCAAGGAACTCGCCCTCCAGCGCACCCTCGTCGAGGACCTCGGCGGCACCTTCCACCACGTGGTCGGCGACGACATCCCGGCGGCGCTGCTGGCCTTCGCACGCGGGGCGAACGCCACCCAGATAGTGCTCGGCTCCTCACGCCGCAAGAGCTGGCAGTACGTCTTCGGACCGGGCGTGGGCGTCACGGTGGCCCGGGAGTCGGGCCCCGACCTCGACGTGCACATCGTCACGCACGAGGAAGCCGCCAAGGGGCGCGGACTGCCCGTGGCCCGCGGGGCGCGCCTCGGCCGGCCCAGGATCCTCGCGGGCTGGCTCGTCGGCGTCGGCGGACCGGTACTGCTCACGCTGCTGCTGACCCATGTCGACGCCGACCTCGGGCTCGCGAACGACATGCTGCTCTTCCTGACCCTGACGGTGGCGGCGGCCCTCCTCGGCGGGCTCTACCCGGCGCTCGCCTCGGCCGCGGTCTGCTCACTGCTGCTGAACTGGTTCTTCACCCCGCCCCTGCGCCGCATCACGATCGCCGACCCGAAGAACCTGCTCGCGCTGGTGATCTTCGTCTTCGTGGCGGTGGCCGTCGCCTCCGTGGTCGACCTCGCGGCCCGCCGCACCCACCAGGCGGCCCGGCTGCGCGCCGAGTCCGAGATCCTGTCCTTCCTCGCCGGCAACGTGCTGCGCGGCGAGACCGGTCTGACGGAGCTGCTGGAGCGGGTCCGCGAGACCTTCGGCATGGACTCGGCGGCGCTGCTGGAACGGGAGAGCGACGTCGATCCGTGGACCTGCGCGGGCCGGGTGGGCGCGGGAGCGGCACCGGTACGGCCCGAGGACGCGGACGTGGACGTGCCGGTCGGCGACCACATGGCGCTCGCGCTGACCGGCCGGGTGCTGCCCGCCGAGGACCGCCGCGTCCTCGCCGCCTTCGCCGCCCAGGCCGCGGTCGTACTCGACCGCCAGCGCCTCCAGCGCGAGGCCGACCAGGCCAAGGAACTGGCCGAGGGCAACCGCATCCGCACGGCGCTGCTGGCCGCCGTCAGCCACGACCTGCGCACGCCCCTCGCGGGCATCAAGGCGGCCGTCTCCTCCCTGCGCTCCGACGACGTCGCATGGTCCGAGGAGGACGAGGCCGAACTGCTCGAAGGTATCGAGGAGGGCGCCGACCGGCTCGACCACCTCGTCGGGAACCTGCTCGACATGTCCCGCCTCCAGACCGGCACCGTCACCCCGCTGATCAGGGAGATCGACCTCGACGAGGTGGTGCCGATGGCGCTGGGCGGGGTGCCGGAGGGCGGCGTCGACCTGGACGTGCCGGAGACGCTGCCGATGGTCGCCGTGGACCCCGGGCTGCTGGAGCGGTCGGTGGCCAACCTGGTCGAGAACGCCGTCAAGTACAGCCCGGACGACAGCAGGGTCCTGGTGTCCGCCAGCGCCATCGCCGACCGGGTCGAGGTCCGGGTGGTCGACCGCGGGCCCGGCGTCCCGGACGAGGCCAAGGAACGCATCTTCGCCCCCTTCCAGCGCTACGGCGACGCCCCGCGCGGCGCCGGAGTCGGGCTCGGCCTCGCCGTCGCCCGCGGCTTCGCCGAGGCCATGGGCGGCACCCTCAACGCCGAGGACACACCAGGCGGCGGCCTCACCATGGTGCTCACGCTCGGGGCGGCGGGCGCGCGGCCCGGGGAACCGCCCGGCCCCGGAGAGCCCTCTCACGGCACGGGGCACCCCCGCCCCGACGAGCCCCTTCACTCCGTACGACCCGAAAGGCAGACCACATGACCCGGGTGCTGGTGATCGACGACGAGCCGCAGATCGTGCGCGCCCTCGTGATCAACCTCAAGGCCCGCAAGTACGAGGTCGACGCCGCCCACGACGGGGCCACCGCCCTCGAACTCGCCGCCACCCGCCACCCCGACGTGGTCGTCCTCGACCTCGGTCTGCCCGACATGGACGGCGTCGAGGTGATCCGCGGGCTGCGCGGCTGGACCCGGGTGCCGATCCTGGTGCTGTCCGCCCGGCACTCCTCCGACGAGAAGGTCGAGGCCCTCGACGCGGGCGCCGACGACTACGTCACCAAGCCCTTCGGCATGGACGAGCTGCTGGCCCGGCTGCGGGCCGCCGTCCGCCGGGCCGAGCCCACCGGGGGCGGCGAGGACGACGTGATGGTGGAGACCGAGGAGTTCACCGTCGACCTCGCCGCGAAGAAGGTCAACCGCAGCGGGAAGGACGTACGGCTCACCCCCACCGAGTGGCATCTGCTGGAGGTGCTGGTGCGCAACACGGGGCGGCTGGTGAGCCAGAGACAGCTGCTCCAGGAGGTGTGGGGGCCGTCGTACGGGACGGAGACGAACTACCTGCGGGTGTACATGGCCCAGCTGCGCCGAAAGCTGGAGGCGGACCCCTCGCACCCCAAGCACTTCATCACGGAGCCCGGCATGGGGTACCGCTTCGAGAAGTGAGTCGCGGGCCTCTTCCGCAGGTCGGAGCGGGGCGGGTTCGGGCCGTGGCACCAGGGGTACGTAGGTGTCGGCGCACCCCGGTAGGCTTCAAGACATGAGTGCTGTTCCTCGTTCGGAAAAGTCGGTGGGCCGGTTCCGGCGCATGCTCGACCGGCTCTCCTCGTCGCAGGAGGACCTGGAGTCCGAGGAGCTGCGCGAGGACGCCGAGACCGCCGGCTGCACCAGGATCGGTGACTGCCGTGACCGACAGATAGTGACGGTTACTGGTACCTTGCGCACGGTCACGCTGCGGCCGCGTGCGGGAGTCCCGGCCCTGGAGGCCGAGCTGTTCGACGGCTCCGCCGCCCTGGACGTGGTGTGGCTCGGCAGACGCTCCATAGTGGGCATAGAGCCCGGGCGCCGGCTGATCGCATCCGGCCGGATCTCCATGAGCCGGGGGCGCCGTGTGCTGTTCAACCCGAAATACGAACTGAGACCCCTCGGACGGGAGTAGCCGGTGACGTCGCTCGACAAGCCGACCGAAGACACCACCGCAGACGCCGAGCACGACTCCCGGGCGGTGACCGAGGCCGCGCTGTTCGAGGCTTTCGGCGGCATGCGCGGCATGATCGAGACGGTCCTGCCCGGCCTGCTCTTCGTCACCATCTACACGATCAACAAGGACCTGCACATGTCGGCCATCGCGGCCCTCGCGGTGTCCTTGGTCCTCGTGGTCGTGCGTCTGGTGATGCGGGACACCATCAAGCACGCCTTCAGCGGCGTCTTCGGCGTCGCCTTCGGTGTCGTGTTCGCGATGATGACCGGCAACGCCAAGGACTTCTACCTGCCCGGCATGCTCTACACGCTGGGGCTGGCGCTCGCGTACATCATCACGACCCTGTGCGGTGTGCCGCTGATCGGCCTGATCCTCGGCCCGGTGTTCAAGGAGAACCTCTCCTGGCGCACCCGCAACCCCGGCCGCAAGAAGGCGTACGCCAAGGCCAGTTATGCCTGGGGCCTGATCCTGCTCGCCAAGTGCGCGATCCTCTTCCCGCTGTACTGGTGGGCCGACACGACCCAGCTGGGCTGGGTGCTGGTCGCCCTGAAGATCCCGCCGTTCCTGCTGGCCGTGTGGCTGACCTGGGTGTTCCTGGCGAAGGCGCCGGCCCCGATCGACGTGTTCGCGGAGATGGAGGCGGCGGAGAAGGCCGAGGCAGAGCGGAAGGCTGCCGCCGGCCGGGCCGAGTAGGTTCCGGGTCACCGCTGCCGGGGCTGCCGCCCCCGGACCCCAGCTTCGGCCTGAACGGCCTCGTCCTCGAACGCCGGACGGGCTGGTACCGAAAGGGCGCCCCGAGATTCCGGGGCGCCCTTCCTGTCGTGTCGCGCGCAGCGGCTAGCTCGTCGTGTCCTCGCGGCGGACCGACAGCAGGTCCTCCAGCTGCTCCTCGCGGGCCTGGGCGGCCACGAAGAGGAGCTCGTCGCCGGCCTCCAGGGAGTCCTCGCGGGACGGGGTGAGGACGCGGGTGCCGCGGATGATCGTCACCAGGGACGTGTCCTGCGGCCACTCCACGTCGCCGACCTGGGTGCCGGCCAGCGCCGACTCCTCCGGAAGGGTCAGCTCGACGAGGTTCGCGTCGCCGTGGCTGAAGCGGAGGAGACGGACCAGGTCGCCGACGCTCACCGCCTCCTCGACCAGGGCGGACATCAGACGCGGCGTGGACACGGCCACATCCACGCCCCACGACTCGTTGAAGAGCCACTCGTTCTTCGGGTTGTTCACCCGGGCGACGACGCGCGGAACGCCGTACTCCGTCTTCGCCAGCAGGGACACGACCAGGTTGACCTTGTCGTCACCCGTGGCCGCGATCACCACGTTGCAGCGCTGGAGCGCCGCCTCGTCGAGCGACGTGATCTCGCAGGCGTCGGCCAGCAGCCACTCCGCCTGCGGGACCCGCTCGACCGAGATCGCGGTCGGCGCCTTGTCGATCAGCAGGATCTCGTGGCCGTTCTCCAGCAGCTCGCCCGCGATCGAGCGGCCCACCGCGCCGGCACCGGCAATGGCGACCCTCATCAGTGACCGCCCTCCTCTTCGGGACCCTTGGCGAACGCCGCCTCGACCTTGTCGACCTCGTCGGTGCGCATCATCACGTGCACCAGGTCGCCCTCCTGCAGCACCGTTTGCGAGGTGGGCAGGATCGCCTCGCCGAGGCGGGTCAGGAACGCCACGCGGACGCCCGTCTCCTCCTGGAGCCGGCTGATCTTGTGGCCCACCCACTCCGCGGAGGCGTGCACCTCGGCGAGCTGGACGCCGCCGGTGGGATCACGCCACAGCGGCTCGGCGCCCGAGGGCAGCAGGCGGCGCAGCATCTGGTCCGCCGTCCAGCGGACCGTGGCCACGGTGGGGATGCCCAGGCGCTGGTAGACCTCGGCGCGGCGGGGGTCGTAGATCCGCGCCGCGACGTTCTCCACGCCGAACATCTCGCGGGCCACCCGGGCGGAGATGATGTTGGAGTTGTCGCCGCTGGAGACGGCGGCGAAGGCGCCCGCCTCCTCGATGCCGGCCTCGCGCAGGGTGTCCTGGTCGAAGCCGACGCCGGTGACGCGGCGGCCGCCGAACCCGGGGCCCAGCCGGCGGAAGGCGGTGGGGTCCTGGTCGATCACAGCGACCGTGTGCCCTTGTTGCTCCAGGGTCTGGGCCAGAGCGGAACCCACCCTTCCGCAACCCATGATGACGATGTGCACGGCGCTTACCCCGCACTCCTCGTGAGGCGTCTGACTTGCGTGAACGTGGTGCTCATAACCTTCTCTCGGTTCGCCGGGCAACGGGCGCGGGCCGGTCGCGGACCGCTGGGCAACATCATGCCGGGCAATGGCCTGAATGATCCCTCGCGGTACGGATCGTGGACGCGCGCGTGCCTCAGTCCCACCGTAACCGTCCCCTCCGACAGGCCCACCGGGGCGTCCGCCGGTGCCCTCAGCGGCGGTTGAAGCTGCGGAGGCTGGCCAGTGCCAGGACGCCGAGTCCGGCGAGCGAGACGAGAGCTCCGACGAGCTGAGCGGTCGTCTGCGACATGGGGTCTCCCGGATGTGATGAGCGTACCGACGCAGGTCATGGAGGCACGCGGACGTCTTCCGGCTCCGTGCCCGGCGCGTTGCGGGCCCGGAATTCACCCCCGCGCCGTGCGCGATTTCACCCGGATGTGCTCCGCCCCAGGCAGGGGGCCTACGATTCTCTGTTGTGTCCAAACTGACCGACGTGCCCAAGCGGATTCTGATCGGGCGCGCACTGCGCAGTGATCGGCTGGCGGAAACGCTCCTGCCGAAGCGCATCGCGCTGCCCGTCTTCGCCTCCGACCCGCTGTCCTCCGTGGCGTACGCGCCCGGAGAAGTGCTGCTGGTCCTCTCCATCGCGGGCGTGTCGGCCTACCACTTCAGCCCCTGGATCGCGCTCGCGGTCGTCGTGCTGATGTTCACCGTGGTGGCCTCCTACCGGCAGAACGTGCACGCCTACCCGAGCGGTGGCGGCGACTACGAGGTGGCGACCACCAACCTCGGCCCCAAGGCGGGCCTGACGGTGGCCAGCGCGCTCCTGGTCGACTACGTCCTGACCGTCGCCGTGTCCATCTCCTCGGGCATCGAGAACCTGGGCTCCGCGGTCCCGTTCGTCGTCGAGCACAAGGTCGAGTGCGCGGCCGCGGTGATCCTGCTGCTCACGGTGATGAACCTGCGCGGCGTGCGGGAGTCCGGCAGCCTCTTCGCGATCCCGACGTACGTCTTCGTCGCGGGCGTCTTCATCATGATCGCCTGGGGCGCGTTCCGCGGGCTGGTCCTGGACGACACCATGCGGGCACCCACGGCGTCGTACGAGATCAAACCCGAGCACGAGGGCCTCGCCGGCTTCGCGATGGTCTTCCTGCTGCTGCGCGCGTTCTCCTCCGGCTGTGCCGCGCTCACCGGCGTCGAGGCGATCTCCAACGGCGTCCCGGCCTTCCGCAAGCCCAAGTCGAAGAACGCCGCGACCACGCTGGCGATGATGGGCCTGCTGGCCGTCACCATGTTCTGCGGCATCATCGGGCTCGCCATGGCCACCAAGGTCCGCATGGCCGAGAACCCGGCCGTCGACCTGGTCAAGGACGGTGTCGCGGTCGGCACCGGCTACGTCCAGAACCCCGTGATCACCCAGGTCGCCGAGGCCGTCTTCGGCAAGGGCAGCTTCTTCTTCATCGTGCTCGCCGCGGCCACCGCGCTGGTGCTGTTCCTCGCGGCCAACACCGCCTACAACGGCTTCCCGGTGCTCGGCTCGATCCTCGCCCAGGACCGCTATCTGCCGCGCCAGCTGCACACCCGCGGCGACCGGCTCGCCTTCTCCAACGGCATCGTGCTGCTGGCCGGTGCGGCCGTGCTGCTGGTGTGGATCTACGGCGCCGACTCCACACGCCTGATCCAGCTGTACATCGTCGGCGTGTTCGTGTCCTTCACGCTCAGCCAGATCGGCATGGTCCGGCACTGGAACCGCCTGCTGGCCACGGAGAAGGACATGGCCCAGCGCCGCCACATGGTCCGCTCCCGCGCGATCAACACCTTCGGCGCCTTCTTCACCGGGCTCGTCCTGGTGGTCGTCCTGGTCACCAAGTTCACGCACGGCGCCTGGGTCGCCCTGCTCGGCATGGTGATCTTCTACGTGACGATGACGGCGATCCGCCGTCACTACGACCACGTCTCCGAGGAGCTCTCCGCACCCGAGGGCCCCAGCGACGACAGCGTCCGGCCGTCCCGGGTGCACTCCGTCGTGCTGGTCTCCAAGATCCACCGGCCCGCGCTGCGCGCCCTCGCCTACGCCAAGCTGCTGCGTTCGGACACCCTGGAGGCGCTCAGCGTCAACGTCGACCCGGCGGAGACCAAGGCGCTGCGCGAGGAGTGGGAGCGGCGCGGCATCGACGTACCGCTGAAGGTCCTCGACTCGCCCTACCGCGAGATCACGCGGCCCATCATCGAGTACGTGAAGGGGCTGCGGAAGGAGTCGCCGCGCGACGCGGTGTCCGTGATCATCCCCGAGTACGTCGTCGGCCACTGGTACGAGCACCTGCTGCACAACCAGAGCGCGCTGCGGCTGAAGGGCCGGCTGCTGTTCACGCCGGGCATCATGGTCACCTCGGTGCCCTACCAGCTCCAGTCCTCCGAGGCCGCGAAGGTCCGCGCCCGCAAGCGCGGGGAGTGGAACGCGCCGGGTGCCGTGCGACGGGGTCCGGCGCAGGAGCGGGCCAAGGAGACCGAAGCCCGGAAATGACGGGGGCCGGGAGCACGTAGACTGGTGGGCTGTTGTCAGGCCCTCAGGAGTCCTCTGGAGAGGGCCGTGCCCCCCTCTCGATCTGGAGTCACCCCACCATGCAGGCAGAAGAGAAGAAGTCGCTGGTGGGGGAGGAGTACGAGGTCGAGATCGGCCCCGTCGCCCACGGTGGGCACTGCATCGCCCGTACCGACGCCGGCCAGGTGCTGTTCGTCCGGCACACACTGCCCGGCGAGCGGGTCGTGGCCCGGGTGACCGAGGGCGAGGAGGGCGACCGCTTCCTGCGCGCCGACGCCGTCGAGATCCTCACGGCCTCCAAGGACCGCGTCGAGGCTCCTTGCCCCTACGCCGGACCCGGCCGCTGCGGCGGCTGCGACTGGCAGCACGCGAAGCCGGGGGCGCAGCGGCGGCTGAAGGGCGAGGTCGTCGCCGAGCAGCTGCAGCGGCTCGCGGGCCTGACGCCCGAGGACGTCGGCTGGGACGGCACGGTGATGCCGGCCGAGGGCGACAAGCTGCCCGCCGGGCAGGTCCCGCAGTGGCGCACGCGCGTGCAGTACGCCGTCGACGCCGACGGTCACGCCGGACTGCGCCGGCACCGCTCGCACGAGGTGGAGCCGGTCGACCACTGCATGATCGCCGCCGAGGGCGTCAGCGAGCTGGGCATCGAGAAGCGGGACTGGACGGGCATGGCCTCGGTGGAGGCCATCGCGGCGACGGGTTCGCAGGACCGCCAGGTGATCCTGACGCCGCGGCCCGGCGCGCGGCTGCCGATCGTCGAGCTGGACAAGCCGGTCTCCGTGATGCGGGTCGGCGAGAAGGACGGCGGCACGCACCGCGTCCACGGCCGTCCCTTCGTCCGCGAGCGCGCCGACGGCCGTACCCACCGGGTCGGCAGCGGCGGCTTCTGGCAGGTCCACCCGAAGGCCGCGGACACCCTGGTGACGGCGGTCATGCAGGGCCTGCTGCCGCGCAAGGGCGAGATGGCGCTGGACCTGTACTGCGGCGTCGGCCTCTTCGCGGGTGCTCTTGCCGACCGCCTCGGCGACAAGGGCGCGGTCCTCGGCATCGAGTCCGGCAAGCGCGCGGTGGAGGACGCCCGGCACAATCTGGCCGACTTCGAGCGCGTCCGCATCGAGCAGGGCAAGGTCGAGTCGGTCCTGCCGCGCACGGGCATCTCCGAGGTCGACCTGATCGTCCTGGACCCGCCGCGAGCGGGAGCGGGCCGCAAGACGGTCGAGCACCTCGCTTCGCTGGGCGCGCGGAGGATCGCCTACGTGGCGTGTGATCCGGCGGCGCTGGCGCGGGACTTGGGGTACTTCCGGGACGGGGGGTATCGGGTGCGGACTCTGCGGGCCTTCGATCTGTTTCCGATGACTCATCACGTGGAGTGCGTGGCGATTCTGGAGCCGGCGAAGTAGGGCTCCTGAGCTGCGGTTTCGGCGACCTGTGAGCGGCCGGGGCGTTGCCCCGGCCGCTCTTCCTCGTGGTGTCAGGCGGCCGGCATCAGGACCGTGTCGATGATGTAGACGTTCGCGTTGGCCGTCTTGACGTTGCCGCACACCACCTTCGCGGAGTCGTTGACGGTGTAGGACTCACCCGAGCCGGTCGTGGTCAGCTTCGACTTCTGCAGGGTCTCGTAGGAGCCCTTCTCAAGGTCCTTAGGCGTCAGCTTCTGGCCCACCACGTGGTAGGTGAGGATCTGCGTCAGCTGCTCCTTGTCGGCCAGGACCTTGTTCAGGGTTTCCTTCGGGATCTTCGCGAAGGCGTCGTCGGTCGGCGCGAACACCGTGATGTTCTGGGCGTTGTTGAGGGTGTCGACCAGACCCGCCTTCTTCACCGCTGTCACCAGCGTGGACAGGGCAGGGTTGTTGGACGCGGCAGTGGCCACCGGGTCCTTGGCCATGCCGTCGAACGAGCCGGCGCCGTCCTCGGGTACCGATGAACAGGCCGGTCCGAACGGCGCGTCGGCAGGGGTGGCGCTCGCGGAGTTGCCCATGCCCTCGGCGGCCGGCGTCGTCGCGGACGACTTTCCGGCAGAGCCCGACGAGGCGGAGTCGCTGCCGCTGCCGGAGCAGGCGCTCAGGGACAGAGGCAGAACGACCGCGGCGGTGACAGCGAGCGCGGCGCGGCGAATACGGGTGCTCATGGTGCTTCTCCTGTTGGTTGATGCAGCCGGAGCTGCGTTCACATCGGGGGTCGGGAAAGTGGCGTACGGGTCATTCGACGGTCACCACGACGGAGTGCTGTCCGCCGGCGCCGTCGGGGACGGTGCGGGTGCGCTTCTCGGTCTGGACCGTGCCGGTGCGGTCCGTGGCACGCACGGTGAGGGTGTGGCCGCCCTTGGCCGCCTGCCAGGCGAAGGACCACTGGCGCCAGGTGTCGCGCGAGTCCTCGGCGGCGAGCCGGGCCTCCTGCCAGCCGCCGTCGTCGACGCGGACCTCGACCCTGTCGATCCCTCGGTTCTGGGCCCAGGCGACTCCGGCGACCATGACGTTGCCGGCCCGGGGGCGGGCGAACGGCTTGGGGGTGTCGATCCGTGACTGTGTCTTGACGGGTGCCTCGCGCGCCCAGTCACGCTTGACCCAGTAGGCGTCGTAGGCGTCGAACGTGGTGAGTTCGATGTCCTCGATCCACTTGCAGGCCGAGACGTAGCCGTACAGACCGGGGACCACCATGCGGGCCGGGAAGCCATGCTCGAAGGGGAGCGGCCGGCCGTTCATGCCGAGGGCCAGCAGGGCGTCCCGGCCGTCCATGACGTCTTCCACGGGGCTGCCGATCGTCATGCCGTCGACCGAGCGGGAGACCAGCTGGTCGGCGGGTCCTCCCTCGGAGGGGGCCCTGACGCCGCACTCCGCGAGCAGGGGTGCGAGGGGTACGCCGATCCAGCGGGCGTTGCCCACGTAGGGGCCGCCGACCTCGTTCGAGACACAGGTGAGCGTGATGTCGCGCTCGATGAGATCGCGCCGCAGCAGGTCGTCGTAGGAGAGTGAGACCGCCTTGCCGACGCCCAGGCCATGGATGCGCAGCCGCCAGGCGGTGGCGTCCACCTTCGGAACGACCAGCGCGGTGTCCACTCGGTAGAAGCCGTCGGTCGGCGTGATGAAGGGGCCGACTCCCCGGATCCGCAGTCCGGCGCCTTTGGGTGTCGCGGGGGCGGGAGAGCCGGGGGCGGGCAGAACGACGTCCTCGCGTGAGGCGACGGCATCGCGGGCGGTCGAGCCGTTCAGACGCCGGCCGAGTGTGCCGGCGCCGGTGGAGGCGGCGGCCGCGGCGACCGCCGTGATCACGAAGCCCCGGCGGTCCCAGCCCGGTTCGTCGCCCGCCCCCGACTCGCCGGTCTCAGCGCCGGTTTCGGTGCGAGCGGCCGTCAGGCGGCTCACCAGAAGGAAAAGGGTGACCGCTCCGGCCGCCGCGCCCGCGAGGGAGGGGACGGCATCGGTGATGCCGGCCGAGTCCGGGCGGCTGGTCGCCGCGAGGCCGCCCACGACACCGAACAGCAGCACCCCTGCCGCGGCCGAACGGACGTGGCGCAGGGCGAGCAGACCCAATGCGAGTGCGAGCAGGGCGAGTACGGCGAGAATGCCGAGTTGCAGCATCAGTTTGTCGTCGGTCCCGAAATTGCGAATCGCCCAGTCCTTGACGGCTGGGGGTGTGCGGTCGATTGCCGCACTTCCGACCGCGACGACCGGACCTGCCTGAGGACGCGCCCATACGGAAACCAATTCGGCGACGGTGAGGGCCGTGCAGCCCGCGAGAACACCGCTGAACGCGGCCAGCGCGGGCCGCATCCAGCTGCGCGGATGGCGAAGTTTCTTTCCGTCGTCGATCACGTGGGGAATCCGGGCCTGAGGGCTCCGCGGATTGGTCGACGACTCGATTGAGGGATTCTTTTTTTCTGACCAATCCGTCCCCCGCTTCCGCAACGGATTACATCTAATGCGTCAGGCGGGGAGATTCATGAGGGCCAGTGGAGGGGAAGTGGGCTGACGCGAGCCGCCCGCGGGCTCAACGGTGATGCCCATACCGGACGCCCCGTCGACGGGACCCCGCAGCAACACGGTCTGATCACCGCGCTCGGGGTCCATCAGACCGGCGGAGCGCATTGCGGTGCCGTCGGCGAACCAGAGCTGATACACCTTCCCGCGCGTCGGCCGCTCCATCCCGGAGACGACGAACACGGCCCTGTCGAGGTCCTGCGAGACGACGACGGTGCCGGTGGCGCCATCGCCCAACGCGGCTGACCGGGCAGCGGCATCCGGCGCCGCCAGCACGGTGGCGATCTCGCCCGCGCCCTGCTCGGCCCGGCGGGCCTGCTCCAGAGCGTTCTCGGCGCGCTCGTGCTGCCACACCGCCGTGCCGCCGAGCGCGGCGACGGCCGCCATGCACACGGCCAGCGCCCAGCGCGAGATCAGCCCGGCCCGCGCCCCCGCCCGCTCCGGACGGGCAGCAGCCCCCGCGTCGGGCGGGTCCTGCCGGACGGCGTTGACGCGGCGCAGCACCTGCTCCCGCATCGCGGTGCGCGGCGTCATGGAGACGGCAAGTCCGAGGCGCGCGGCGGTGGCGCGCAGCTCGGTGGCCTCCCGCTCGCACGGCTCGCAGTCCGGCAGGTGGCGTTCGAAGGCTTCGCGCTCGTCGTCGGACAGGGCGTGCAGCGCGTAGGCGCCCGTCATCCAGTGCAGGTCGGCGGTGGTCATACGGCCACCCCCAGGCAGTCGCGCAGCCGGATGAGGCCGTCGCGCAGCCTTGTCTTGACCGTGCCCAGGGGAAGTGTCAGGGCTTCCGCCACCTGGCGGTAGGTCAGACCGCGGTAGTACGCCAGCGTGACGGCCTGGCGCTGGAGCTCGGTGAGTGTGCGCAGGCAGCGGCGGACCTGCTCGCGCTCGATGCGCGCCTCGACCTGTTCGCTGACCTCGTCGTACTCGGGCATGTGGTTCATGACGGCGGCTCGGTGGTCCCGGGCCGCCGTGGCCTCGACCGAGCGCACGCGGTCGATGGCCCGGCGGTGTGCGAGCGTGAGGATCCAGTTGATGGCGGTGCCTCGGTCGGGGCGGTATCGGGGGGCCGTGCGCCACACCTCCACAAGGACCTCCTGGGCCACCTCCTCCGACTGCGCCTGGTCGCGCAGGACGGCGCGGACGACACCGAGGACGGGGCTGACCACAAGGTCGTAGACCGAGGCGAACGCCTCCTCGTCGCCGAGAGCGACGCGACCCACCAGCTCCTGCAGATCCGGGTCCACGGATGGATTTCTGCCGATCTGGACTGCTTCTCGCACGTGGGCCCTCCGTCATCGCCGCGCCTGGGACATCTCCGGACGTAATCCGATCCTGCGCATGCCCCGGATTGGTCCCTACGGGGAGGAAGCTTCAGGTGGTACCGGCCAGCGACGGGGGAAGGGCTCCTGAACCGGGACCAGGGGCCCGGCGTGGTCAAGCTCAACGGTCTGTACGCATGCGTCGTACGACGACTCACGACGAATCCAGATCACCTCGTCGCGATCACTGAGCCGGCGGCAAAGGATTTTGAACTGCGGCTTCGGCAGCGCGCGTTCGGTGCGATGTGCGGAGATCCGGGCGATATCTTGGCGGTGACGGGGGAGGGGTTCGTGGCGGGTTGGGAGCGGCGGCTGGTGGCTGCCGGGGTGCGGGGGCGTGGGCTGCGGGACGACTACTCGGTCGCCGGCCGGGTCTTCGCTCGCCGGATCCTGGCGCACTACGCCGTGGTGCGACTGCTGGTGGCTCCGGCGTTGCAGCCCCATCTGATCGCCGCCTACGCCTTCCTCGCCCGCACCGACGACCTCGCCGACCAAGGCCCCCTGCACGAGCGTCTGCCGCGCTGGAGGGCCTGGGCCGAGCAGGTCGCCTCCGGGCTTGACTCCGGGCGCGCTCAGGATCCGGTGCTGCGGGCCTTCCTGCACACCGTGTCCGTGCGGCAGTTGCCGCACCACTGGGTGCACACATATCTCAAGGCCACTGACGAGGAACTGCACTTCACCGGGCACGCCACCGAAGCCGACTTCCAGCGCTACGTGGACAACCTCGCCCTGCCGGCCCTGATGCTGATCGAGGACCTCCAGCACGAGGGCGGCGGTGACGCGGTCTTCCGGTCCCGGTGCCGGTCGTTCGCCGAAGGTCTGCAGCGTCTGGACTTCCTCGCCGACCTCACCGAGGACCTGGGCGAAGGACGCCTGTACCTGCCGCAGGAGGACCTCGACCGCTTCGGCGTCACCCGCGCCGCCCTGGAACAGGGGCAAGACACCGTGGCGGTGGGGGAGCTGGTCGCCTTCACCTGCCGCAGGACCAGGCAGGCCCTCACGGATTCACAGGCCCTGCTCGACTCCACCGCGCCGAGTTTCCAGCCGTTGCAGCGGGCTCTGCTGGAGCTGGCCGCGCATCAACTGTCCCGTGTCGAGCACGCCGGTGCCTCCGTCACCCGGCGCACCGTCGGATACGGCCTCCGCAAGCCCCTCTCCGTCCTGCTCCGCGAGCGGCGGATCATCAGGGCCGGCACATCGTGAGCGGTCATGGACGGACCAGCACCTTCAAGGACTCGCGGTCGTTCATCGCGCGGTAGCCGTCGGCGATGTCCTCCAGGGTCACGGTGCGGTCGAAGACCCGGCCGGGGCGGATCGAGCCGTCGAGGATGTGCGGCATCAGCTCCTCGATGTAGGCGCGGGCAGGGGCGACGCCGCCGGTCAGGGTGATGTTGCGCATGAAGTCGCCGAACCCGAACGGTACTTCGGGGTATTGAGGGGCGCCGACGCGGCTGATCGTGCCGCCCGCGCGGACCACGCCGAGGCTCTGCACCAGGGCGTCCTTCAGGCCGACGCATTCGAGGACCTTGCGGGTGCCCTCACCGCCGGTGAGTTCGCGGACCAAGTCGACGCCCTCGTCCCCGCGTTCGGCGACCACGTCGGTCGCGCCGAAGTCGCGGCCCAGGTCGGTGCGGGCCCGGTGGCGGCCCATGAGGACGATCCGTTCGGCGCCCAGCAGCCGGGCGGAGAGCACGGCGGACAGGCCGACCGCGCCGTCCCCGACGACGGTGACGGTGTCGCCGCGGCGGACGCCCGCCGTGCGGGCGGCGTGGTAGCCGGTGCAGAGCACGTCGGAGAGCGTGAGCAGGTCGGGCAGCAGCTCGGAGTCCTCGGCGACGGGCATCTTCACCAGCGTGCCGTCGGCCTGGGGGACGCGGGCGGCCTGGCCCTGGCCGCCGTCGACGCCGTTCACGCCCCACTGGCCGCCGTGCGGGCAGGAGGTCTGCAGCCCCTCGCGGCAGTACGCGCAGGTGTTGTCGGCCCAGACGAACGGCGCCACGACCACGTCCCCCGGCTTGAGGGTGCGTACCGCGGAGCCGGTCTCCTCGACGACGCCGAGGAACTCGTGACCCATGTGACGGGGGGTGTCGGTGGGCTCCAGCGACTTGTAGGGCCACAGGTCGCTGCCGCAGACGCAGGACAGCACGATCCGTACGACCGCGTCGGTGGGCTGCTGGATCTTCGGGTCGGCGACGTCTTCGACACGTATGTCCTCGGCCGCGTACATCAGGGTGGCGCGCACGGTGGGGCTCCTCGGGGAGACGGCGGTGAGTGGTCAGCGGGGTTCGAGGCGGAGGGTGGAGGCCCGGGCCCGGTCGGTCAGGACGTGGTCGACGATGCTGGTGTACCGGCCGTACTTCTCCCGGTAGGCCGCGTCCACGTCGGCGTACTCGCCGGGATCGGCATCGCGGAAGGCGACGTCGGCACGGACGCCTCCGGCCTCGACACGTCCCCGCAGGCGTGAGCGTGTGCCCTGGTACCAGGGGCCGTCGACGCCCTTCACCGAGCGGACGTAGAGCCGGTCGCCCGCCCGTACGACCCACATGGTCACGGGGGCACGGAGTGTGCCGTCGGAGCGTTCGGACTCCAGGGCCAGCTCTTCCGCCGTGCCGATCTCTGTCAGGTCGGAGTCGTTCCAGGTGGTCATGGTCCTCACCTTCGGTGGAGGGAATCTCGGGCTTTCCGAATCCCGGGGCTCCCGGAGTCTCAGGCTTCCGGGATGGCGCGCCCGTAGGCGGCGAGGGTGACGTTCTCGGGCTCGGGGCCGCCGCGCCGGCCGGTCTCCAGGGCGTCCAGGGACTTCAGCTCCTCCGCGGTGAGGGAGAAGTCGAAGACGTCGATGTTCTCGGCGATGCGCCGGCGCCTGGTCGACTTCGGGATCACCGAGCGGCCCTGCTGGATGCCCCAGCGCAGCAGCACCTGGGCCGGGCTCTTGCCGTGTGCCCCGGCGATCGCGGTCACGACCGGGTCCTCCAGGACGCTCCTGCGGTCCTCGCCGTATCCCGGATAGAAGGTGATTCCGCCGATGGGGGACCACGCCTGGTTGAGGATCTGGTGCCGGTCGTCGAAGTCGAGGACGGCGCGCTGCTGGAAGTAGGGGTGGATCTCCAGCTGGTTGACGGCGGGAACGACGGTGGTGGCGTCGAGCAGCGCGGTCAGGTGCTCGACCATGAAGTTGCTGACGCCGATGGCGCGGACCCTGCCGTCGGCCAGGAGCTTCTCCAGGGCGCGGTAGGCGGCGATGGTCCTGTCGAAGTCGGACGGGAGGGCCTGGTGGAGGATGAGCAGGTCGATCCGGTCGACGCCGAGCTTGGCGGCGCTCTTGGCGAAGCCGTGCAGGGTCTCGTCGTAGCCGTAGTCGCTGATCCAGATCTTCGTCTCGATGAAGAGGTCGTCGCGGGGCACCGCGGAGTCCCGGACGGCCTGGCCGACCTCGCGTTCGTTGCCGTACGCGGCCGCGGTGTCGATGTGCCGGTAGCCGAGGTCGAGCGCGGCGGTGACGGCGGCCCTGGTCTCGTCGGGCGGGGTCTGGAAGACGCCGAGTCCGAGGGCGGGCATCCGTACGCCGTTGTTGAGGGTGACGGTCTGCATCACGAGGACCTTTCGGAGTGGAGGCCCGTGCGGGCGCGATTCGCGGTCGGGGTCAGGACGCTCGGGCTCAAGGCGCTGCCGATCCCGGTGGACGGGGTCCGACCAGGACCGATGCGGCGCCGGCGGCGACGCCACTCCGGTCGGACATGTTCGCCGTGGTCAGGGCAAACCCGACAAGCAGCACTCTCGGCCTGCTCGCCCGCTCCGGCAACCGCGGCTACTTGAACGGCATGCGGCCGGGGTCCGGAGTCTCTCCAGAGAACCCCATGTGGCACACGGGAGGGAGTCACTGCTCTTCCGGGTAATGCCAGTACCTCGCACGTCCTCCCGGACCGATCTACGGTGAAGAGCGAGGCAGGACCGTCCGCCCGGGGCGTGAGCGCCGGCGGACGAGTGATTTCGGGGATCAGGACGATGGCTGACAGAGACAAGAAGGGCGTGGCCGCCGAGGTCCGCGAGTTCCTGAGCACCCGGCGTGCCCGGATCACCCCCGATCAGGCCGGACTGCCGGTCTACGGCGGCAACCGCCGCGTCGCGGGCCTGCGCCGGGAGGAGGTCGCGCTGCTCGCGGGCATGAGCGTCGACTACTACGTCCGCCTCGAGCGCGGAAACCTCTCCGGCGCCTCGGACTCCGTACTGGAATCCCTCGCTCACGCCCTGCAACTCGACGAGGCCGAGCGCACCCACCTGTACGACCTGGCCCGCGCGGCGACGCCGTCGGGCCGGCGCGCCACGGTGACCGCGTCCCGGGTGCGGCCCACGATCCTTCGCCTGCTCGACTCGATGACCGACGTACCGGCGTACGTACGCAACGCACGCTTCGACATCCTCGCCGCGAACACGCTGGGGCGGGCGCTGTACGCACCCCTCTTCGACTCGCCCCTGTTCGCGCAGCGCGGGCCGGTCAACAGCGCCCGCTTCCTGTTCCTGGATCCCGCGAGCAAGGACTTCTGGATCGACTGGGACAAGGGCGCCGACGACTCCGTCGCCTTCCTGCGCACCGAGACCGGCCGGGCTCCCCACGACAAGGCGCTCACCGACCTGATCGGTGAACTGAGCGCCAGGAGCGACGACTTCGCCCACCGCTGGGCCCGTCACGACGTGAAGTTCCACCGCTCCGGCGTCAAGAACCTGCACCACCCGCTGGTCGGCGATCTCGCCCTGCCCTACGAGGCGATGGACCTGCCCTCCGATCCCGGACTGCGCCTCAACTTCTACACCCCCGAACCGGACTCCCCGGCGCGGGAGGCCCTCGGTCTCCTCGCCGGCTGGGCGGGCACCGGCACCGTCGTTCCGACCACGAACGACTGACCACTTCAGAGGAGCACAGCTTCATGCAGTACCGACCGCTCGGCCGCACCGGCGTCCAGGTCAGCCCGCTCTGCCTGGGCGCGATGATGTTCGGCCCCTGGGGCAACGAGGACGAGGCCGACTCGATCCGGATCATCCACCGCGCCCTCGACGCCGGGATCAACTTCGTCGACACCGCGGACGTGTACTCCGCCGGAGTCTCGGAGGAGATCGTCGGCAAGGCCCTGAAGGACCGCCGCGAGGACGTGTTCCTGGCGACCAAGTTCTTCATGCCGATGGACCCGGACGACCCCAACCGGCGTGGCGGCAGCCGACGTTGGATCATCCGCGAGGTCGAGAACTCCCTGCGGCGGCTCGGCACCGACCACATCGACCTCTACCAGGTGCACCGCCCCAGCCCCGACACGGACGTCGCCGAGACGCTCGGGGCGCTCTCCGACCTCGTGCACCAGGGCAAGATCCGCTACCTCGGCTCCTCGTCCTACTCCGGCTCCCAGATCGTCGAGGCCCAGTGGGTCTCGCGCGAGCGGCACCTGGAGCGGTTCGTGACCGAGCAGCCACCGTACTCGATCCTGGTGCGCGGGATCGAGGAGGACGTGCTCCCCGCCGCCCGCCGCCACGGCATGGGGACCCTCACGTACAGCCCGCTCTCCGGTGGCTGGCTCTCGGGCCGTTACCGCAGGAACGCCACCGAGGGCCCCGCCTCCGCCGCGCGCCCGCAGGCCCGCTTCGACATGGGCACCCCCGCCAACCAGCGCAAGCTCGACGCCGTCGAGCAGCTCGCGGTCCTGGCCGAGAAGGCCGGCCTCACGCTGATCGAGCTCGCCGTCGCCTTCGTCGTCAACCACCCCGGTGTCACCTCGGCGATCATCGGCCCGCGCACCATGGAGCAACTGGAGGCGTTCCTGCCCGCCGCAGACGTCACGCTCCCGTCCGACGTGCTCGACGCCATCGACGAGATCGTCGCACCCGGCGTCACGGTCAACCCGGTCGACAACAGCTACGGCGACTTCGAACTGCGGGTCGACCAGCGGCGCCGCTGACCGATTCGGCAGGATGGGGGCCATGACGCGTCGCGCCCTCATCTCGCCCCAAGTGGTCCAGATCCGGAAGGCCGTTCATCGGTCACGGCGAAGCGCCGTGGGGCGATCCCGCGTGGTGGCCTTGTGAGCGGGCGGTCGGCGGTGTTACCGCCGTCGCTGCGGGCGTGGCTCGGGCTGGTCTCGGGTCTCGCCGCGTTGGTGGTCCTCGGGCTCGGGGTCGCGTACTCCGGGCACACGGAGCCCGGTCGGGTGGACAGGTGGGTCGTCGATCCGACGGCGGACAGCGTGGGGCCGCCGTGGCGGGGGGTCGCGCTGGCCGTCGACTTCCTGGGGGAGCCCGTGGGCGCGGCCATGCTGGTCGGCGCCGTCGTGACCGGCTGTCTGCTGCTGCGGAGTCCTCGCGCGGCGGTGTTCGTCGTCGCCGGTCCGGGAATCGCCGTGGTGACGGCGACGCTGCTCAAGTCCCTGGTGGGGCGCACCATCCACGGCGACGACAACCTGTCGTATCCGAGCGGGCACACCGCCTTCCTCACCTCGCTCGCCCTCGTGGTGGCGCTGCTCGTGACCGGGCGGCTCGGCCTCGGGAGGATGGCCGGCTCGCTGGTCGTGCCGGCCGCGGCGCTGGTTGCGGGCACCGTCATGGGCTGGGCCCAGGTCGCCCTGGGCGCGCACTACCCGACCGACGTCCTCGGCGGCTGGTGCACCGCGCTCGCGGTGATGCCGGCGACCGCGTGGCTCGTCGACCGGACGGCCGACCGGATCGTCGATCGGACGGCCGACACCGGTCGGCGTGAGCTGCGCTGACGTCACATCAAGGCAGGTGATGCCGCGTCACGCCAGGCGGCGGAACACCGGCTTCACCGGCCGTCCACCGAGCCACGGCTTCGGGTCGGCCGCGTCAAGTGCCTTCCGGTACACCGCACATGCCTGGGCCACCACGTCGACGGTTTGATCGATGTCCGCGTCGTCGAGCGCGCTGCTCACCACGAACGACGGTGCCAGCACCCCGCCCGCGAGGAGCCGGCGCAGGAACAGCGTGCGGTACTGCTGCGAGGGCCGGCCGTTCTCGTCGAGGGTGGCGAAGACCAGGTTGCTGGCCCGGCCGCGGACGAGGACGTGGTCGGCGACGCCCATACCGGCCGCGGCCTCGCGGACACCCGCGGCCAACCGCTCGCCCAGGGCGTGCAGTCGGGCGGTGATGCCCTCCTCCGCGTACGTGGCCTGCACGGCCATCGCGGCGGCCAGCGAGTGCGTCTCCGCACCGTGCGTGGTGGACAGCAGGAACACCCGGTCGCCCGAGTGCCGCAGCCCGCCCCGCTCCATCAGCTCGCGGCGCCCGGCCAGCGCGGAGACGGCGAACCCGTTGCCCAGCGCCTTGCCGAACGTGGAGAGGTCCGGGACGACGCCGTACAGGCCCTGGGCGCCCGCCTCGGACCAGCGGAAGCCGGTGATCATCTCGTCGAAGATCAGTACGCAGCCGTGCCGGTCGGCGAGCTCGCGCAGGCCGGTGAGGTAGCCGGGCGGCGGCTCGGTGTGGCCGGCGGGCTCCAGGATCAGGCAGGCGATCTCGTCCTGGTACCGGGTGAGCAGTTCCTCGGTGGCGGCCAGGTCGCCGTACGGGAACGCCACGGTGAGTTCGGTGGTCGCCGTCGGGATGCCGGCAGACATCGGTGTGGTGCCGATGAACCAGTCGTCGACGGAGAAGAACGGATGGTCGCCGCAGATCGCCACCCGTGGGCGGCCGGTGACGGCACGGGCGAGGCGCACCGCGGCGGTGGTGGCGTCGGAGCCGTTCTTCGTGAACTTCACCATCTCGGCGGTCGGCACCGTGGCCAGGAAGCGTTCCGCGGCTTCGAGTTCCATCATGGACGGCCGCACGAAGTTGGTGCCGCGGTCGAGTTCCCGTCGTACCGCCTCGTTCACGCGCGGGTGGGCGTGGCCGAGGCTGACCGAGCGCAGGCCGGAGCCGTACTCGATGTAGCGGTTGCCGTCGACGTCCCACACGTGGGCGCCACGGCCGTGGCTGATGACCGGGGCCAGGTTCTCGGGGTACTGGTCGTCGCCCTTGGCGTAGGTGTGCGCGCCCCCGGGGACCAGGGCGTGCAGCCGCTCGTTCGCCGCCCGCGACCGGGGCAGGAAGAACTCCTCAGTGTCCACGCTGACTTCAGCTCTCTCTCTGCTTCAGGACCTGGGCGAGGCTCGGCGCCTGGCGGTCCCGCTGGGACATCGATGTGGCCGGCAGCGGCCAGCGGATCGCGAGTTCCGGGTCGTCGAAGGCGATCGTCACGTCCTCCGCCGGATCGTGCGGACGGTCGATCCGGTACGAGGTGTCGGCGGACTCGGTCAGCGCCTGGAAGCCGTGCGCGCATCCCGCCGGGATGTACAGGGTCGTCTGTGTATCGCCGGACAGTTCGAAGGTGGCCACGTTGCGGTAGGTCGGCGAGTCGGGCCGCAGGTCCACGACGACGTCGAAGATCCGTCCGTAGGAGCACCGCACCAGCTTGGCCTCGCCGGCGCCGGAGCGCAGGTGCAGGCCGCGCAGCACGCCCCGGACCGAGCGGGACACGCTGTCCTGGACGAAGGCGTCGGGGTCGATGCCCACCGAGCGGACCACGTCGGCGTCGAAGGTGCGGCAGAAGAAGCCGCGTTCGTCGGCGTACGGCGTCGGCTCGAAGAGGTACGCGCCGGCGATCGCCGGGACTTCGATGGCCTTCATGGAGTCTCCTGCCGGGTACGGGCCTGCGCGTGGTCGGTTGTCGGGAACAGGGCGGCGGTCAGGGCGGTGAACTGCTCCTGGAGCTGCCGGGCCGCGACCAGGTTCCGCTCGGCGAGAGTCCGCCGCAGCTCGGCCGATCGCTTCTCCAGCGCCCGGAACTGCTCCAGCAGCCGGTCGGCGTCCACCTCGCGAGCCGGATGGCAGTACGCGGCGAGGCCCATCCGGTCCATGAGCGCGTCGCTCTTCGCCGCGTAGCTCAGTGCGAGCGTCGGGGTGCCGGCCTTCAGCGCGCAGACCAGGTTGTGATACCGGGTCGCCACCACGGTTTCGGCGGCCGCCGTCTCCTTCATCAGGTCGGCCAGCGAGGTCGCCTCGGCGGCGGTCACCAGCGGTGAGTCCACCGCTTCGAGGACCGCGGCGACCACGGACCGGTCGCACTCGTCGCCGGTGAGCAGCCGCACCGGCCTGCCGTCCTCCACCAGCGCGCGGACGAACCGGGTCGTCCCGTCGAGGTAGCGCCGGTGGATCTCCTCGGCCCGGGCACGGTCGTCGTCGCCGCCGTGGAAGTCCATGACACCGACGCAGACCGGGCCCGGAGGACTCGAAGGTGCGCCGGCCCGCGGTGCCGGCAGGGCGAACGCGAGGTCCGGGTGGACCCCGTCGCGGGCGGTGTCCACGCCCATCTCCCGCAGCGCGTCGCGGGACTGGGCGTCCCGGAACGACCGGTAGGCGGCCAACCGCGCCGACCGGCGCACCAGGCCCCGGGTCAGCCGGTTGCCGACGGGACCGGCGCCGACGCCGACCAGCGCCACCTTGGTGCCGAACAGCTGGCCGGACGCGCAGAGCAGGAACAGCGAGTACGGGAAACCCCACGGCCGCAGCGGCAGCGTGGCCTCCAGGACGCCCATGCCCGGCACGATCACCACGTCGTGCCGGCGCACCCAGGCCGCGGTGCGGACGACGTCGACGAGTTTGCCCAGCCCTTTGCCCGCGATCGCGCCCGCACGTGACGCGGTCCGGTATTCCCCGCGGTACCAGTGCAGCCGTGTCGCGGGGATCCCGTACCGGGCGGTGACGACCTCGGGTCCGCCGCACAGCGCGTCCACGGACGCCTCCGGGTGCTCGGCGCGCAGGTACCCGAGGACGGCCTCCAGCGACCCGTCGTTGCCGAGATTGCCGGAACCGAGCAGGCCGAACATCCCGACGCGTACGGGGGGTCTCATGTCCGCCGCCCCTCGCGTCCCGCGACCAGGTCGTCGACGGAGACGGTGAGCTTCGCCGGGTCGACGGGGGCGCGGTCCTCGACGCGCTCGCCGGCGCCCGGCCGGGCCCGGCTGGTCATCCACTCGCCCAGGTGGCGGTAGCAGGCGCGCCGGTCGGCCCCGGACAGCGGAGCCCGCCGGATCGCCGAGACGAAGCCCAGGACGTACTCGGCGAGCAGCCGGGGCGTCGGGTGCAGCGGGCCCGCCCGGCGCGGGTCCAGGTTGACGCACCGGGAACGCTTGCTCGGGTTCGCCCGCTCGGCGCGGGTGGGATGGTCGCGGCGGAAGTACAGCAGCTCCGGCACCTGATGGAAGGGTCCCTGGAGGACGATCTGGGCGACGAACGTGCGGTCCGCGTGGTGGTAGCTGTCGTGCGGCCGCACCCGGCGCAGCATGTCGGCGCGCATCACCCCGTAGAAGTCGTCGCCGCCGGGCTCGAACAGGAAGCTGCGGAAGCGCTCCGGGGCGTCGGGCGAGGCGGTCGCGAGACCGTACTCGTAGGGGACCTTCACCTGTCCGTCGCCGTCGATGACCGCCTGGTCGGAGTGCGCGAGGACGATCTCCGGCCGCTCGTCCAGCGCCTCCACACAGCGGCGCAGCAGGTCCCGGGCGTAGAGGTCGTCGTGCGAGGCCCACTTGAACAACTCGCCGCGGCACTGGGTGAACACGTAGTTGTGGTTCGGCGCGGCGCCGACGTTCCGGGGCAGCCGCAGATAGCGGATGCGCGAGTCCTGCGCGACGTACTTGCGGCAGATCTCCTCGGTCCCGTCGGTCGAGGCGTTGTCGGAGATGACCAGCTCGAAGTCCTCGTAGGTCTGCCCGAGGAGGGCGTCGAGCGACTCGGCGAGGTACTCCTCGCCGTTGTACACGGGCAGGCCGATGCTCAGCCTGGGTCGGGCGGTCATGGCGTCCTCACTTCGGGAATGGAGTCCTGGTGGTGCTCGCGCAGGGCGGAGCGCAGCTGGAGCCACCACACGGCGGAGGCGGCGAGGGTCGCGGTGGCGACGCCCCAGGCCGAGCCGACCGTGCCGGCCAGGGCCGCGCCGCCGAGCCCGCCCGCCGCGTAGCAGGCGGACGCGAACAGCTGGCAGCGCAGGCTGCGCCGGGCCGCGGCGAGCGCGCGCAGCCCGGCCGCGGCGCCGGTGCCGAGGCCGGCGCCCGCGACGCCGAGGGTGACCGGCACGATGAGCTGTGCGGCGGAGTGCCAGACGTCGCCGAGCACTAGCTCGCCGAGCCGGTCCGGCATCAGGAGCAGCGCCCCGCCCCAGCACAGCGCGGCGACGGCCTGCCCGCCTCCCAGCAGGAGACAGAACCTGCCCAGGCGGTCCGGGGCCCGCCGCAGCACCCGTGCCGCCTCCGCGACGGTGACCAGCGACAGGCCCATCAGCACGGCGAGGAACGGGCCGAGCAGCAGCTCCGCGCCCCGGACCGCGCCCACCGCGCCGACGCCGACGATCGCGCCGAGCCCGTACGCACGCAGCTGGCTCGCGCCGCTGAGGCTGACGTTCTCGACGAGGTACCGGTAGCCGAGGTCGCGCTGCTCGCGGAGCCAGTCGCGTGCCTGGGCCGTGCGCGGCAGGATGCCGGACTGGACGTAGCCGTATCCCGCGGCCACCGTGGCGGACGCGCCCCAGGCGAGCACGAAGGCGGCCACGCTGCCCGCGCGGGCGGCCAGCACCATCGCCGGGACGAGCGCGACGCCCCACACGACGTCGTTGACGAACGCCTTGCGCCCGGTGCCGGCGGCGAAGAACGCGTACCGCCAGGCGTCCTGGAGCAGCAGTCCCGGCAGCATGACGCCGAGACAGGCGAAGGCAGGCCCCACCTGGCCGCCGAGGGCGAGGCCGACGACCAGACATGCCGCACCGATCGCGGCGCCGACGCCGAGCGCGGTACCCGACGAACGGGCCACCGCCCCGCGCCAGGCCGTGTCCGACACGCCGCTGAAGCGCACCACGAGCGGGTCGGTGGCAAGGCCCCGGGAGACGTTGAGCACCACGCCGTAGGTCACCCAGGCGAGGCTGAACACGCCGAACGCGGTCACCCCCAGCGAACGGGCCACGTAGATCCCCACCGCGAAGTTGCTGATGCTGGAGGCCGCCTGGTCGGCCAGCCCCCAGGACAGCCGGCCGGCGAAGGCCCGCCGGGTGGACCGCGCCGGTGCCTTCGCCTTCTCCTCCTCGGTGGTCATCCGCGTCATGCCTTGATCAGACCGGCGCCGTGCAGGGCGTCGGCCGCGGTGGCGACGGTGTCGAACGGCAGCCCGGACCGCTCGGTCACGTCCAGCAGACTGTGCTCGCCGTCGGAGAGGCTGAGCACCCAGAGCATGGCCATCTGGGCCTGCTTGGTGTCGCTGCGGCCGCCGAGCGCGTCGTACAACCCGCGCCGGCCGAGCTGTGGTTCGCCGTAGGGGCTGAGGTTGAGGTACCTCCGGTTGCGGTCGAGGACGCCGAACGCCTCGCGGCAGACGGCGAGGGTGTCCGCCATCGCCTTCGGGGAGACGAAGTCCAGGTTGTCCGCCGAGGTGTGGTACTCGGGGTAGCCGCCGTACGTGGTCCGGCTGAGCGAGCCCACGCCGAGGTTGAACCCGGGCGAGCAGTACTGCCGCTCGTCGTAGCCGTACGGGGTGAACTCGTTGATCTGGTGGGGGCGTTCGGAGGCCGCCAGTACATGCCCCATCACCCGGTCGATCTCCGCGTCGCCGCGCCTGCTCCGCTTGTACGTCAGCGAGCCCGAGTCACCGGCGCAGGCCAGCACCAGCCCGTGCTTGACCCGGTCGACCCGCTCGGCGTTGCGGGCCAGCCAGGTGATCGCCCCGATGGTGCCGGGCGCGTAGATGAACCGGTAGGTGTAGTACGGCGTCTCCTGCGCCAGCTCCCGGGCCAGGAACGTCGCCACCGCGATGCCGGCCAGGTTGTCGTTGGCCAGCGACGGGTGGCAGACGTGGCAGGAGACGATCACCTCGTCCGGGACCTCACCGGGGACCACGTACTCGGCGTAGGTGAGGTGGCCGTCGGCGAGGGTGGAGTCGATGTGCACCTCGTACTCGCCGTCCGGCAGCGCGTCCAGGGTCTCCTGGGCCAGGCAGAACCCCCACTCCGGCTTGTAGTAGCTGGTGCGGTACGGCACCCAGCCCGGGTGCTCCGGAAGCGTGTGCAGGTGCGCGCGCAGCTCGGACAGCGGCATGGTCGCCGACACCGGCACGCTGTAGCCGAGCACGTGCAGGCTGGACTCGGCGAAGTCGACGACCCGGTTGCCGTCGGAGTCGGCGATGTAGGCGTCCCGGATGTTCCACTCCTGCGGCACCGTCCAGTCGAGCACCTGGGTCCCGGTCGGCACCTCGTACGTCTGGAGCGGGATGTACTCGCCGACGATGTCCAGGGTGGCGCGCACACCGTCGCCGGTGATGCTCCGGCACAGCGGGTACAGCCGCTCCACCAGCTCGTACATCTCCTCGCCTGCGTCGGTCATCGGCGCCACCGCAGGGTGTCGTCGACGGCGCCGGCCTCGGACGCCGAGCGGAGCACGGCGAGCCGGGTGAAGCGCTGCTCGAAGGCTTCCCTGGTCAGGTCGAACTTCCGGTAGGAGTCGGCCAGTTCCAGCGCGCCCCGCTTCACCGTCCACTCGCAGTCGAAGCCGGGGATCGCGGCGCGGAAGCGGGAGAAGTCCACGCGGTACGACCGCGGGTCGGCGCCGTTCTCCCCGGTGATGTTCACCTTGGAGCCGGGCACCGCCTCGGCGACCTGCTCGGCGATCTCGGCGACCGTGACGTTGTTGGTCTCGCTGCCGATGTTGAACGCCCGGTCGTGCACGGCTTCCCGGGGCGCGGTGAGCGCGGCCGTGAAGGCCCGGGCGATGTCGACGGCGTGCACCAGCGGGCGCCAGGGGGTGCCGTCGGAGAGAACCAACACCTCGCCGGAAAGCAGCGCGTGGCCCACGAGGTTGTTCAGCACGATGTCGGCGCGCAGCCGGGGCGAGTAGCCGAAGGCGGTGGCGTTGCGCATGTACACCGGGGTGAAGTCGCCGTCGGCCAGCTCGTGCAGGTCGTCCTCGACGCGCACCTTGGACTCCGCGTACGGCGTCACCGGGCGCAGCGGGGCGTCCTCGGCCACCAGCTCGTCGCCGCCGGCGGCGCCGTAGACCGAGCAGGTGGACGCGTACAGGAAACGCCCCACCCCGGCGTCGCGGGCGAGTCGGGCGAGCCGTACGGACGCGTGGTGGTTGATGTCGTACGTCAGCTCCGGCGCCAGCGATCCCAGTGGGTCGTTGGAGAGCGCGGCCAGGTGGATCACGGCGTCGACGCCGGCCACGTGCTCGGCCGTGACGTCGCGCAGGTCCACCTTGTGCCCCTGCGGGTCCGCCGGGGTCTCGCCGAGGACGCAGTCGGCGAAGAGGCCGGCGTCGAGGCCGACGACCTCGTGTCCGGCGGCGGCGAGGACCGGGGCCATGACGGTTCCCAGGTATCCCTGGTGACCGGTCAGCAGTACGCGCATGGTTCAACCCCCCAGGTTGAGCTTGAGTTTGGTGACGGCGAACGCTTCGGCGTATCGCTCGTGGCATTCGATGCCGCGGATCCGCGCGAGGCCGAGGAAGGCCTCCCGGTCGTACCAGGGGCGGTGGCGCTGCGAGGCGTAGTGCTCCTGCAGCAGCCGTACCTTCTCCTCGGCGATCTCCGTCGGCAGCGGCTGGTAGGCCGCCATACGGCCGAGGTCGCCGTCCCACTTGACGATCTCGTAGCCGAGCACGAGGTGGTCGCGGAACGCGGTCGGTATCAGCCGCGCCAGGCCGCGGTGGTCCTGGTGCGCGTCGTCGGTACGCGGGGCGAGGATCAGGTCCGGCTCGGTCTGCCCGCGCAGCTCCTCGACCGCGGCCTTGGCCTCGTCCCAGTGCACCGGCATCCGCCCGTCCGGCAGTTTCAGCACGGTCAGCCGCAGGTCGGCGCCCGGGCAGAAGGCGGCGAGCGCGGCCCGCTCCTCCTGCTCCCGGTCGGTGCCGCCGCCGGACAGCACCAGCGCGTCGACCCGGAGGCCGGGCCGTGCGCGGCACATCGTCAGCAGCGTGCCGCCGGCGCCGATGGCGATGTCGTCGCAGTGCGCGCCCACGGCGACGATCCGGTCCGGGGACCCGGCCCCGAGTCGGATCACGCGCGCACCCCCTGCTCCCAGACGGCCCACGGGCGGTCGCCTCTGGCGTAGGCGGCGTCCAGCGCGGCCCGCTCCTTGACGGTGTCGGTCGGCTTCCAGAAGCCGCGGTGCTGGTGCGCCACCAGCCGTCCGCGCTTGGCCAGCTGGGCGCAGCCGTCGGCGACCAGGTCCCCGTTCTCCGGTATGTGGTCGAAGACCTCCTGGCGGAGCACGAAGTAGCCGCCGTTCTCCCACAGCGGCATGTCGCTCACCGCGGTGATGCCTCCCACCAGGCCGTTCTCGCCCAGCTCCACACAGTGGAAGGAGGACTGCGGCGGCACCACCATCATCGACGCCCCGGCGTCACGCGCGGCGAACCGGTCGATCATCTCGTCGAGGGGCGCGTCGGTGAGCACGTCGGCGTAGTTGGCGAGGAACATCTCGTCGCCGTCCAGGTGGTGCCGCACCCGGCGCAGCCGCTCCCCGATGGGCGACTCGATGCCGGTCTGCGCGAACGTGATCGTCCAGTCCGAGATGTCGGTGGACAGCAGCTCGGTCCGTCCGCCGCGCAGCACGAAGTCGTTGGACGTCGTCTCCTCGTAGCTGAGGAAGAAGTCCTTGATGTGGTGCGCGCCGTACCCGAGGCACAGGATGAACTCCGTGTGCCCGAAGTGCGCGTAGTAGCGCATGACGTGCCAGATCAGCGGCCTGGGGCCGACCATCGCCATCGGCTTGGGCACGTCGTCCGCTGCGCCGCTGCGCATCCGCATCCCGTAACCGCCGCAGAACAGGACGACCTTCATCGCTTTACCTCGACAATGCTCAGTTCCGGGATGGGGAAGACCAGCCGGCCGCCCCAGTCGCCCACGAAGGACAGCTGTTCGATCAGCTCAGCCCGCAGGTTCCACGGGAGGACCAGGACGTAGTCCGGCCGGTCGGCGGCGATCTGATCGGGCGCCAGGATCGGGACGCGGGTGCCCGGGGTGTACCTGCCGTGCTTGTAGGGGTTGCGGTCGACCGTGTACGGGAGCAGGTCGGGCCGGATGCCGCAGTGGTTGAGCAGGGTGTTGCCCTTGCCGGGAGCGCCGTAGCCGACGACCGTCTCGCCACGCTCCGCCGCTGTGATGAGGAACTTCAACAGGTCCCGGCGCACCTTGGCCACCCGGGCGGAGAACTCGGTGTACCCGGACAGCTCCTGGAGTCCGGCGGCCTTCTCCCGGGCCAGCACGTCCGCCACCCGCTGCGACGGCTCGCCTGCCACCTCGGCGGGCCGGGCCCACAGCCGGATGGAGCCGCCGTGCGTGGGCAGCAACTCGACGTCCACGAGCGTGAGTCCGCCGCTCGCCAGGGCCCGGATCGCGGAGGCGACCGTGTAGTACTGGAAGTGCTCGTGGTAGATCGTGTCGTACTGGTTGTCCTCGATCAGGGTCAGCAGGTGCTGCACCTCGATGGAGACCCAGCCGTCGTCGGCGACCAGGGCACGCAGCCCCTGGGTGAACCCGACCACGTCGGGGATGTGCGCGTACACGTTGTTGGCCACGACCAGGTCCGCCGGTCCGTGCTCGGCGCGCACCGCCGAGCCGGTGTCGGGCGACAGGAACTCCGTGAGCGTGGGCACGCCCGCGTCCCGGGCCGTGGCGCCGACGTTCACCGACGGCTCGATGCCCAGGCAGCGGATCCCGTGGTCCACCACGTGCTTCAGCAGGTACCCGTCGTTGCTCGCGACCTCGACCACGAAGGCGTCGGTGCCGAGACCCAACCGCCGCACGGCGTCTGCGACATACGTACGCGCGTGCTCCACCCAGGAGGTCGAGAAGGAGGAGAAGTACGCGTACTCGCTGAACGTCTCCTCCGGCGTGATCAGCGGAGGTATCTGTGCCAGCCAGCAGTCGGTGCAGACCCGAAGGTGCAGCGGGTACGCCGGCTCCGGCTTGTCCAGTTGGTCCGCGGCCAGGAAGCTCTCACATGGTGGCGTCGCCCCGAGGTCGACGACGCTCGCCATCGCTTCCGAGCCGCAGAGTCGGCATCGTGTCATCTACTGTCCCCATCCCCCCTGTTCGCGCGGGTGTCCCCGCCGCGAGCCAGCGCTGACCGTCCCGCGATCGCGGTGCGGTACTCCTCCACCAGGCGTTCGAGGCCGACGGCCGGGCTGAAGCCCAGCTCGTACCGGCGTCGGGCCGCCCGGCCCATCTCCCGGTTGCGGTCCGGTCCGGCCGCGATCCGGCGTATGCAGGACGCGAGCGATTCGGGCTCGCCCGGCCGGTGCAGCAGCCCGGTCACTCCGTCCTCGACGAGTTCGACGAACGCGCCGTGACCGGCGGCGACGACCGGGACCCCGGCCGCCATCGCCTCGACGACCACCAGGCCGAACGCCTCCAGCCACGTCGAGGGGGCCACCACGGCGACCGACCGCGCGATGGCCTTCCGGCACTCCGCCGTGTCGTACAGGCCGACGTACCGCACGTCGTCCCGGCCCGCCGCCCACGCGGTCACCTCCTGCTCCAGCGGTCCCGTGCCGGCTATCACGAGCGGCACGCCCACCCCGCCGGCCGCGGCCAGCTCGTCCCACGCGGTCATGAGCAGCCGAACGCCCTTGGCCTCCGCCAGCCGGCCGAGATACAGCACGTGCTCGCCGGCGCCCGAGCGGCGGTCGTCCGGGTCGGGCACGAAGTTGTGCTTCACCACCAGCCGTTCGGCCGGCATGCCCGCCCGCACCAGCACATCGCGCTGGGCCGCGGAGATGCACAGGAACCGCTCCACGCCTGACCACCAACGCCGCCGGTTGACCGACATGCTGACCGCGAGCGGCACCGTCGCAAGGCGCGAGTCGCGGTAGCAGCCGTGCCGCACGGCGGGCAGCGGTGCCGTCGAACCGACGCACTCGGTGCACGGCCGGCCGGCCCGCTGGAGCGTGCCCGGCGGGCAGACCTGGGTGTAGTTGTGCAGTGTGGCGACCGCGGGCACGCCGGCGTCGGCGCATGCGGCCAGCACCGCGGGCGACAGGAGCGGGAAGACGTTGTGGACGTGGACCACGTCCGGCCGTTCGGCGCGCAGCCGGGCAGCCAGCTCGGTGCGGACCGCCGGGTTCCACGGCACGAGGAACGGCAGCGCGGCCTTGCCGAGCAGGGACCGGTCGGCGATGTCGTCGCTGCGCCGCTCGAACAGCTCGACCTGATGGCCGGCCGCGCGCAGCAGCTCCACCTCCTGGTCGACGACCTTGTTCTCCCCGCTCGGCTGCGCCGAGGCGTAGCGGTTGTGCACCACGAGAACGTGCATGCTCAGATCACCTCCGTTCTCCGGGCCCACTGCGGGACGCGTCGTCGAGGGGCTTCGGGCGTCATGAGAGGCGCCTCGGGCACGGGCACGGGCGCGGGCGCCGCGAGCAGCGAGGCGGCCAGCGCCAGATGCAGCAGATACGGCGAGGCGTCGCCCAGGCCCGCCTCGGTGTACGACGCCATCGCGCAGTAGCTGATCAGGAAGATCGCGCAGGCCCGCTCCAGCGAGGGCGGCCGCAGCAACGCGATGCCGCCGAGGCCGATGACGATCGCCGCCACGAGGGAGACGCCGATCAGCCCCTGCTCCTGGTAGACGGCCAGCCAGCTGTTGTCGATCGGCAGCCCGCCGAACGACTTGTCGCCCAGGCCCATGCCGAACAACGTCTCCCCGGTCGACCGGGGTTCGGCCAGCAGGGCGTCCCAGACCTTGGCCCGGCCGGTCAGGCTGGAGAAGTTCTCCTTGCTCTGCCCGCGCAGGAACCACGCCTGGAGCACGGAGGCGAACCCCACCGCGGCCACCGTGGCGCACACCACCGCCCACGTGAAGAAGCGGCGGGCGGCGGCGCTGGTCAGGATGAGCGACCCGATCGCCAACGTCAGCCCGATGACGAGGCCGAGCGTGGCCGTGCGGGTATGGGTCAGCGCGAGCAGGACGAGCGAGGGCACGATGACCACCGCCGCGCCCTTCCGGTCGGTGCGACGGCCCAGCAGGAGCAGCACGGTGAGCCCGATGATCACCGCGGCGTACTGTCCGATCTGCGGTGGCGTGAGCGGCCACAGCGCGCCGACCAGCCGTCCGCCGTAGAGGTCGGGCAGGGCCGCGCCCGGCGAGATGACCAGGCCGGCGGCCACCAGCCCGAGCACCGCGAAGTACATCCGGATGTGATGCCGTACGAACGCCGTACTGCCGTCCCACCAGCGGCTGAGCAGCCACAGCGTGCCGACGAAGAGCGCGAGCCGGGCGCACCGGAACAGCGCACCGAACCCGGACTCCAGATTGGCGCTGGAGATCACGCTCGTCACCAGGAGCAGGGTGAGCAGGGACACGTACGCACTGGCTCGGATGCGCAGCTTGAGATTGACGGTGAGCGCCAGCGTGAACGCGGCGACCAGCGCGCCCATGGTGACCATCTGGATCAGCGAACGGGGCAGCGGCACGATGGTCTTCGCCCCGGCGGAGCCGAGCGTGTTGAGGACCAGCAGCCCCCAGACCGTCCCGACGATCTTCGGTGTGCGATCTCCGGCCATCTCAACCACCATCCCGTGCGCGCAAGGTGCTGCCCGCGTCCTGCCGGTACGGCGTGGCCTGCCAGCGCCCGAAGTCGAGCACCTGGCTCGGGTCGTGGGCGACGAACGTCCACGGTCCGACGTAGACGTTGTCGTGCCAGCGGTTGTGCTGCTTGCGGGTGATCGCCTCGGAGACCCGCTCGCCCTGGTACGGCGACCAGTCCGGATAGGTGCCGTAGTTGGCGAGGACGGCCATGCGGTCGCACTTCGCCGCGCACTTGACGACCGACTTGTCCAGCACGAAGCGGTTGTCGTGGATGTCGACGCGCTGGGTCTTCCACCGGCAGTCGGCGTACAGCGGTGCCTTGGCGATCGCCGGCTCCGCGCAGCGGTCGGTGTCCTTGACCAGCAAGGTGCAGTCACCGGAGGAGGTGTTGGCCGGGCTGTTGCAGAAGCGGTCGGCGTTCTCCCACAGGGTGATCCCGGACCAGTTGTTCTCCAGTACGTTCCGGTAGATCTCGATCTTGTCGGTGCGGGCCTTGATCCGTGGCTCGCCGCCGGACTCGGACAGGTAGACGGTCGCGAAGGGGAAGTTGTCCCCGCGCTCGGCCTGCCTGCGGCCCTCGACCCAGTTGTTCCGCCGGATCGTGTTGCCCCTGATGACGGCGTTGTAGCTGGTCTCGTAGATCAGGGCGGCACCGTCGTTGTCCTCGAGCACGTTGTTCTCGATGCGGAAGTCGTTGTTGTTGGTGTCCGCCCACAACCCGGTTCCGCGGTTGTCGTGCACCCAGTTGCCGCGTACGTCGGCGCCGTCGACGGCCCAGAACTTGATGCCTCCGGTGCAGCCGCAGCCTTCCCTGCGCCGCTCCCAGTCGTCGGTGTTGTTGCCGACGATCTCGTTGCCCTCGACCACCAGGCCGCTGATACGGCCGCCGCCCTTGTACGCGTTCATGCCGTACTGGCCGTTGCCGCGCAGACAGCTGGCGCGGACCTGCTGGTGGGCGCCTGCCATCAGTCCGGCACCGGAGTTGTCCTGGATCGTGGCGTGCTCGATCACCCACCCGTCGGCCGAGTCGTGGTTGACCACGCCCTCGTCCGGCGGCGCGACGAAGCGCTGCACGGTCAGATGGCCGATGGTGACGTGGCGGGCGCTGCCGCCGAACGCGTACTGGTTCTTCTTGCGGCCGTCGAGCACCGCGCCCGGCGCGCCGAGGTAGCGGTTCCCCTCCTTGGGGATGACCTGGGCGTAGCGGTCCGGGTCGAGCCTGTGCTTGCCCGGCCGGAGCCAGAACGTGGTGTTCGGGGGGTTGCTCCTGGTCTTCGCCGCCAGGTCGCCGACGACCTTGGGGTCGACGGTCACCGCGCCCGCCGGTGCCTTCGCCGGCCCGGCCCCGGGCTGGGCGCACACCCGGGCCACGGGCGTGGGCGACGGCGTGGCGGCCGGCTTCGCCCCGGCGTCCGACGTGCTGTCGCAGCCGGTCACCGCCAGCAGGGCGAGAGCCGCCGGTGCCGCCACCGACGCCCAGTGCCGCCTGTTGATCCTCACGTTCACCCCTGGCTGCCGAACCCGAGCACGGTGACGAAGCCCTCCGTGCCGTCGGTGGAGCCGGTGCCGACCAGCGTGGTGGCGGGCTCCTTGCGCCCGAATCCGGCGGAGTACCAGCCCAGCGGCGGGTCGCTCTCGCCGCGGTGTGCCCGCCAGCTCAGCTGCCCGGGCAGGTCGAGCACCGCGGAGCGCTCCTCGCCGTCCCGGGTCCAGGTGAGGACGGCCCGGCTGCCCACCAGCTCCGCGGTGATCGCCGGGCCGAGGTGAAACGCCAGCCGCACGGACCGGTTCGGGCCCCGCACCTCGTCGACGATCCTCAACTCCCTGCTCGCGGCGGTGAGTTCCACCCGGCGGCGGTGCACGGAGCCCTGGTAGCCGTCGTGTTCGGCACACCAGCGGGCCACGTCCTTCTCGGACGTGTCCGCGACCAGGACGCGGCTGCGGGCATGCCGGGTCCACAGGAACGGGCCGCCGGAGACGGACTGGTCGTCGCCGTCCAGCTGCAGGGTGTTGTGGCCGAGGGTGGAGCGGAAGTACCGCCGCCACTCGGGCTGCCCGTGGTAGCAGTACGTCCCCGGGTCGGCGAGCACGTCGACGCCGTCGTGCCGGACCTCCACGGACAGCGCGTCCGCGTGGGCGTGGGCGGCGATGGACAGGAACCCGTGCGGACCCCCGTCGCAGCGGCACCAGATCTCCTCCGGCCCGCGCAGGACGGTCATGCCCGCGTCGGCGAAATGAGCCGGCCGGCTCGCCGGGCGCGTGGCTTCGATGGCGCCGGGTCGTATGAGCGCGGCCAGCAGCGGGGTGCGTACATCGCCGCCGGTCACCTCCGGCCACCAGGCGAGCCGGCCGAACACGGCGTCCCCGGTGGCCAGCAGCGAGGCCCAGCGGTCGGTGCCGGCGCCGTCCACGATCAGACCGTGACCGTCGTCCGCGTCGCCCTGGCGCGGGGGCCGCAACCGGCTGTCCACGACGGCCGCGAGCGCGTCGGTCATCCGCAGCAGGACCAGCCGCACGGGCGCCGGTACCGGCACGCCCGCCGCGTCCGCCTCGGCCACCGCGGCCAGGCCGAGCTCCAGCACCAGCCCGTGGTACTCGGTGGCCAGCTCACGGTTGAGGCCGGATCCGAAGGTGTTGGCCCGCAGATGCCGCTCCAGCGACCGCAGCGCGTCGGCCCGCCAACGCGCCGAGGAGGGGAACCAGCCGAAGGCGCAGGCCGCGGCGAACTGCCCGGCGGCCTCCGCGATGACATGGTTGTTCGCCGACGACCCCCGGCTGGGGAACGCGGCCAGCCAGCGCTGGTGGTGCCAGATCTGGTCCAGCGCCACCGGGTTGTCCTCGAACAGCCCGGCCGCGCCCGGCCAGCCTTCGAGGAGCCGGCGGATCCACACCCAGGACAGCAGCCGTATCCCCAGCTCGATGCCGCTGATCCAGTGCACTCCGCGCAGCGGCGCGTTGGCCGCCCACCACGACCGCAGGTGCTCGGCGACACGCTCGGCGTACCGCTCGTCCCCGGTGACCGCGTAGGCCGCGGCGAGGACGGTGAGGTACTGATGCCGGGACGGCTCCCAGATCTGCTTGATGTCCCCGACCGTGTCCTCGCTGCGGTACGGCACGTCGAAGGCGTAGCCCCACGGCGCCCGGCGCCCCGTCTTCGGGTCGTGGCACCAGTCCGGGTCGACCAGGTCGTCGCGGACCACCCCGAAGAACTCGGCGTGCCCGGCCATCAGCCGGTCCGCCTCGGCGATGAGACGTTTCGCGGCGTCCGGCGGCACCGCGGCCGTCGTCCCCGCGGGCAGCACCGCCGTGAACCGGGCGCCGCTCACGCCCGGGCTGTCCGGCAGCGACGAGCGCCACCGCCGTCTGCGCACCGCGTCGCCCGCCCGGCCGCCGATCTCCCGCGGCCCCATCCGGGACAGGCGCCGCAGGTACCAGCCCGCGCTCATGCTCACAGGGCCCTCGCCAACGTCACCGGCGCACCGGCGGCCAGGCCGGCCTGCACGGCGAGGGTGGCCGACGTGGTCGCGACCAACGACTGAAGCGGCACCGGCATCGGCCCGCCGGTCCGCACGGCCTTGACGAACGCGGCCAGTTCGGCGTTCTGGCCCTTGTCCCGGGCCTTGGGCAGCCGCGAACTGACCCACCTCTTACGGGCGTACACCGAGGCGCGGACGAAGTCGTCGAGCCGCAGCACCTTGCCGTCCGCGACCAGGTCCAGCGTCTCCTTGGGGAAGCCGGGCGCGCCGGTGGTGACGTAGCTGATGGTGGCGGTGGACCCGTCCGGGTAGCGCAGCACGACCTGGAGGTCCTCGTTGCCGGCCGGGGCGACCGCGTACACCGACACCGGGTCGGCTTCGAGGAGCCAGCTCGCCGTGTCGATGAAGTGTCCGCCCTCGCCCTCGAACCGCGAGCCCTCGGTGCCCTGCTGGAGGTACCAGCTGCCGTGCTGGAGCCGGCCCGCGTTGACGAGGTAGCGCAGGCTCGCGGGACCGGTCCGGGCGCCGAACCGCTCCTTGGCCTCGGTCAGCAGCGGCGCGAACCGGCGGTTGAAGCCGACCTGGAGCCGGTCGTTGCCGGACTCCTCCACCGCCGCGAGCACACCCGCCAGGTCGTCCTCGGTGAGCGCCAGCGGCTTCTCCACGAACACGGCCTTGCCGGCCAGCAGCGCCTGTCGGGTCAGGTCGGCGTGCGAGCTGTGGCGGGTGACCACGAACACCGCGTCGATGGACTTGTCGCCGAGCACCGCGTCGAGATCGGTGGTCGCCTCGGCGAAGCCGAACTTGCGCTGCGCGTTGGCCCCGGACAGTGCCGTCGTGGTGACGACCGTGGACAGCTCGACGCCGTCACGCCTGGCCAGGTGCGGCAGCAGCATCGACGTCGCGTAGTTGCCGGCGCCGACGAACGCGAGGCGCACCGGCCTGCTCGCGGCCCGGGCCGGAATCGGCTTCACGTTCACCGCGGGCACGGCCACCGCCGGGGCCTCGGCCCGATCCTCCTGCTCGGGGTACCGGAACAGCACCGCCACGGCCTTCAGGTCGCCGTCCTTCAGACTCCGGTACGTCTCGACGGCGTCGTCGAAGTCGGCGATGTGCGAGACCAGCGGCTCCACGTCGACTCGGCCGCGGGCGACGAGGTCGAGGAAGCACGCCAGGTTCCGGCGCTCGGTCCAGCGCACATAGCCGATCGGGTAGTCGCGCCCCTGAAGCTCGTACTCCGGGTCGTAGCGCCCGGGGCCGTAGCTGCGGGAGAACCGGACGTCGAGCTCCTTCTCGTAGTACGCGTTCCACGGCAGGTCCAGGCGGCACTTGCCGATGTCGACGACCCGGCCGCGGTCCCGGCACAGCCGCGCGGCCAGCTCGACGGGCTGATTGCTGCCACCGCCCGCGGCCAGATACACCTGGTCCACGCCGTGCCCGTCGGTGAGTTCGGCGACGGCGGCCTCCACGGCCGCGGACTCGGGATCGCCGCAGGCCGCGGCGCCCAGCCGCTCGGCCAGCTCGCAGCGCGCCGGGTCCGGGTCGACGCCGACGACACGGACGCCCGAGGCGTTGAGGAGCTGCACCACCAGCTGCCCGATCAGCCCGAGGCCGATGACCAGGGCCACTTCGCCGAGCTGCGGCTCGCCCTGGCGGACGCCCTGCATCGCGATCGACCCGACGGTCCCGAAGGCCGCGTGCCGCGGCGCGAGGCCGTCCGGCACCGGGGTGTAGAGGTTCTTCGGCACCCAGTTCAGCTCGGCGTGCAGCGCGTGCTCGTTGCCCGCGCAGGCCACGAGGTCGCCGACCTTCACGTCGTCGATCCCGGCGCCGACCTGCTCGACCACACCGCACAGCGAGTAGCCCAGCGGCGTGTAGGAGTCCAGCTTGCCCATCACCTTGCGGTAGGTGGCGGGCACCCCGTTGGTGGCCACGCTCTGCATGACCTTGGCCACCTGGTCCGGGCGGGAGCGGGCCTTGCCCAGCATCGACATGCCGGCCTCGGACACCTTCATCATCTCGGTCCCGGTGGATATCAGCGAGTACGCGGTGCGGACCAGCACCCCGCCCGGCTTGCACCCCGGCTCCGGCACGTCGAGCACCGCCAGCTCGCCGCTCTTGTAGTTCTGTACAACCTGCTTCACCCGAACTCCTCTGATTCCTAAGCCGTTAACCGAGTGCTCTGGCCGGACCCAGAGGTCGCGTCGCGATACCAGTACTCGAGGGTCAGCACATGCCACAGATGCTTGGAGAAGTCCCGCTGCCCCGCGGCGTCCTCGGCGGCCATCCGCGCCAGCGCGTCGCGGCGCAGCAGCCCTGACCTGACCAGCTCGCCGTCGTGGATCACCTCACGCACCAGCGGTGCCAGATCCCGGCTCATCCAGGCCCGCAGCGGCGCGCTGAACAGGCCCTTGGGCCGGTACACGATCTCCCGGGGCAGGATCGAGGTGGCCGCCTCCTTGAGGACGGCCTTGCCCTGCCGCCCGGCGATCTTCCGGTCGCCGGGGAATGCGAACGCCGCCTTGACCACCTCGACGTCCACGTACGGCACCCGCACCTCGGTCGACGCGGCCATGCTGGAGCGGTCCGTGTACGTGAGGTTCAGGCCCGGCAGGAACATCCGGGCGTCCGTCAGGCACATACGGTTGACGAAGTCGTCGAGGTCGTTGTCCCGGTAGACGTCCGCGTGCTCGGTCAGCACGTCCTCGACCGTCCCGGCCAGATCCGGATCGACCAGGTCGAGCAGTTCCTCCTGGTCGTACATGGTGTAGCTGCGCCGGAACGCGGTCTCCTCCGGCAGATCGGCGAAGGAAAGGAACCGTTTGGCGAAGCGCACCGACCGGTACCCCCGGCGGCTCGTCGCGACCGGCAGCCGGTCCACGAGAGCGGACACCCCGCGCCGCAGCGTCCGCGGGACGCGCTGGTAGCGCAGCGCGAGCAGGTTGGCCAGGTGCTTGCGGTACCCGGCGAACAGCTCGTCGGCACCCATCCCCGAGAGCATCACCTTCACCCCGGCCTCCCGGGCGGCCGAGCAGATCAGGAAGGTGTTGATGGCGGCGGGGTCGCCGATCGGCTCGTCCAGGGAGTACGTCATCTGCGGCAGCAGATCGAGCACGTTCGGGGCGATCTCGATCTCGTGCAGGTCGACACCGAACCGCTCGGCGACCTGCCGGGCGTAGCGCAGATCGTCCGGCATCGCCTCGAACTTGGCGTCCTCGGCGCGGAACCCGATCGTGTAGGCGGAGATCCCGGGCTGATGGCGGGCCGCGAGGGCCGTCAGATAGCTGGAGTCGAGACCGCCGGAGAGGAACGTCGCCACGGGTACGTCGGAGAGCAGGTGGCGCCGGGTCGACTCCTCGACGACCGCGTTCAGGTCCGGCAGCTCGCCGCTGCGGGCCCGCTCCAGGCCCTCGGCGGCGACGTCCTTCAGGCTCCAGAACGTGCCGCGCTCCACCCGGCCGTCGGGCCGGCACCTGAGCCAGCTCCCCGGCGGCAGCTTCTCCGCCTCGCGGAACGCGCACCGCGAGTCCGGCACCCAGTAGTACAGCAGCGAGGCCACCAGTGCCGCCTGGTCCACCTCCAGCGATCCGCCGGCGGCGGCGAGCGCCTTGAGCTCGGAGGCGAACACCATGCCTTCGCCGCGCCGCAGCAGGAACAGCGGCTTGATGCCCAACTGGTCGCGGGCGAGCACCAGTTCACCGGTGCGCTCGTCGAAGATCCCGAACGCGAACATGCCGCGCAGCCGGGGCAGACAGTCCGTGCCCCAGCGCCGCCACGCCTCCAGGAGCACCTCGGTGTCGGAGGTGCCGCGGAAGCGCACCCCGGCGGCGGCCAGCTCGGCGCGCAGCTCCGGCGCGTTGTACAGCTCGCCGTTGTACGTCAGGGCGAGGCCGTCCGAGACCATCGGCTGGGCGCCGGTCGCGGACAGGTCGATGATGGCCAGCCGGCGGTGCCCGAGGTACACCTCGCCGTCACCGACGGGGTGGCTGTACCGGCCCGCCCCGTCGGGTCCGCGGTGGGCGAGGGTCTCGGTGAGCCGGTCGGTCACGGCCTTCCCGTCCGGCCACCGGTAGGTGCCTGCGATGCCACACATGTACTACCGCGCCTCCTGGTTGCTGTCCGGGACCCGTGTGGCCCACATCGGCTGCCGATCCGTGCGCGGCCGGCCGTCCCCCACTGCCTGAACGGCGTGGGAGGCACCCCCACCGCTCTGCCGGGCGAGCCGCTCGTTCCGGCCGCGCAGCGCGATGTTCAGCCCGTCCCACAGCGTGCCGTCCGTCCGGTCACGCGGATCCGGGTCGATGAGCACCACACCGATCACCGGAATGTGCTGGTCCGCGAGTTGCCGCGCCACGGTGTGGAGCCAGGCGGCGCTGCCGTGCCCGGCTCGCACGACCAGCACGGTCCGGGTGCCGAGGTACTGGAGGTCGGTCCAGGCCGTGCCCGGCGCGACCGAGCCGACGCCGATCCGGCGCTCCTGCGGCGACCCGGCCGCGGCCTGCTCGCCGCTGACCACCGTGGGATCTCCCGGCTTCGGACGGCGGCCGGAGAGCTGCGGGCCCGGCAGACCGTCGACGACGACCACCGGCCCCTCCTGCCCCAGTGCCCTCGCGACGTTCAGGGCGAGCACGCTCGTGCCGCGCGCACAGCCCAGTTCCAGCAGCGACAGCGGTTCCGTGGAGCCGCGTACCGTGCGGGCCAGGGTCCCGGTGAGCCGTTCGCGTGCGGCTCGGGTCCGGCGGCGCTGCCACAGCCTGCCCGAGCGGCGGGGCAGTTCCGCGATGACCGAGGCGCCCAGGTTCGCCGCGATGTCCCGGCGCAGCACGGGACGGTCCGCCACCACCGTGCCGACCGCGGCCAGCGCGAGCCCGAGGACGAGTCCGAGTACGAGCCCGATCGCGGAGTCGGTGGCGACCGCCTTGGGCAGGGATTGCCGCACCGCGCGCGGGGCGTCCACGATCTGCGTGCCGGCGATGACCTTGGGCGTGCCGGTGCGCGCGTCCGCGGCGCGCTGGTCGAAGTCGGCTATCCGGGAGTTGAGTTCGGCGCGACGGGCGAAGAGCGACTCGATGCTCGCCGACGCCCTCGGGTCGCTCTCCGGGGAGCGGTCGCCGATGGCCTTGTTGACCTCGTCGAGCTCGTCCTGCATGCGGTCGCGCTGGTCGAGCAGGGCCTTGGCCTCGGCCTGCGCGGACTGCCGCATCCGCCGCACATGGTCCGTCACGAACGCCTCGGCCAGCGCCTTGGCCCGGGCCACCGCCTCCGCGTCGCTGTCACCGGTCACGTCGATCTGGAGCAGGTTGTTGGTCAGGCCGGTACCCCGGTAGTCCCGCATGAAGTCCTCGGTCTTCTCCGGGGACTTCAGGGACCGCAGGGCCATGTCGGCGACGCGCGTGGTCTGCAGCAGCGCGACGTCGGTGCGGATCAGCGTGCCGGTGTCGTTCGGCTGGTCGTCCTCGTGCGAGACCAGCACCTTGGTCACCGCGCTCGGTGGCGGCGGCAGCACGACCGCCACCGCCGCCCCGGCCAGCAGGCCGAGGAGCGCCATGGTGCACCACAGGCGGCGGCGCCTGCGCACCGCCACCACCAGCCCTTGCAGGTCGATGAGCGGACCGGCCGCCGACGACTCCGAAACCGTGCCGGTCGTCATGCCGGACCTCCCGTCGCGTGGCCGCGCACCGCGAGTGCGGGAGCGGCTTCGTCCGGCGGATCGGCGGCGGATCGCGCGGGGCGGGCCCGGACCGGCTCGGCGACGACGACCCCGACGACCTCGTGCCTGCCGTCCGCGCACGCCTCGGCGATGCCGGCCAGTTCCTCCGCGGTCCGGCTGCCCGCGCCGAGCACCACCAGGGCACCGGACTCGGTGTCGCGGTCCGGCACCATCGGCCGGTCCACCGAGACCTCCACCACCCGCAGCAGCGGATCGCCCTTGGCCTCGGCGACGAGCTGCCCGGCGGCGCGGCGGGCGATCTCGTCGTCGTCCGGTACGACGACCAGCAGCAGCCTGGGGGCCGGCAGCAACTCCCGGACACGGGCGCACACCCGGCCGTATCGGATCCGCCGGCCGCTCTCGTCACCCGACTTCAGCGGGGCCGGCAGGTCCCACCGGGTGTCGGTGCCGAGGAGCCTTCGGATCCGGGCCCTGGAACCTCCGCCCTCCGGTCGCCGCGTACGCGGGTCGTCGGGCACGTCGACGGTGCCGAGCAGCGCCGAGCCAAGTGTCGCGGCGACCTCCTGCTCGGTGCGCAGCCGGCGGTTCATCCGTGCGGCGACGAGATGGCCGACGACCGCGAGCAGGAGGAACAGCACGGCGCCGGCGACGACGAGCTGCACCCGTGTCGGCGGTGCCTCGCCGGTCGGCCGGGCCGCCGGGCCCATCACGACCAGGCCCGCCTTGTTGTTCGCCGGGTCGGCCTCGTCGAGCTTCGTCATGGCCTCTTCCAGCGAGGTGCGCAGTTTCTCGAGCATGGTGCGGGCCTGGACGCTCTCCACGGTCCGCCCCGGATCGGCCGCGTCGGCGAGGTCGCTGATACGGCGGTTCGTCTCCTCCACCTGCTGCCGCAGCGCCTCGGGTCCCGTGGCCGCCTCGGAGTCGGTGCCGCCGCCCGCGATCCGCTCGGCGAACGCGACGAACTGCTGGGCCACCCGGTCCGACAGCTGTTGCGCGTGCTTCGGGGTGTCGGCCGTACCGGAGATCTTGATGATGTTTCCGTCGGACGCCTTGGCGCTCACCCGGTCCCGCAGCTCGTCGCTGCTGAGGCCGGTCCAGCCGAGGTCGGCTGCCGCGCGGTCGACCACCGTCGAACTGGTGACGATGTCGACCTGGGTCAGCAGCTCGCGCTCCTCCCACTGCCCCGGCAGCAGTACCGATGCCGAAGCGGTGTAACGCGGTGGGAACACCAGCGAGGTGCCGTAGCCGACGAGTGCGCCCGCCACGGCGAGGACGGCGAGAAGCCGCCACCTGCGCCGGAGTATCCGCCCGACGGTGACCAGGCGGATCGTGTCTTCGCTCAACGCCGCTGCCTCTTCCCTGTGCGGACCGGGCCGCCCGCCGAAACCTGAGTGCGGTCACGGCACGCGGCTGCGTAGGCGGCGAGCAGTGACGCCTGCGAGTTCTCCCAGGAGAGCCGGCCGGTGATCCGCTCCTGGCCGACCTTGCCCATCCGGACCCGCCGGTCCGGGTCGTCCAGCAACTCCGAGATGAGGTCGGCGAACCGGTCCTCGTCGTTGGCGGGCGCGTAGACGGCGGCGTCACCTGCGGAGACGCGCGCCTCCTTCAGGTCGAACGAGACGATCGGCCGGCCCATCGCCATGTACTCCAGGACCTTGTTCATCGTCGACACGTCGTTGAGCGGATTGCGCGGGTCGGGGGACAGGCACACGTCCGCGGTGGACAGGTACCGCACCAGGTCGGCGTCCGGTATGCGCCCGGTGAACTGCACCTGGTCCGACAGTCCGAGCTGCCGGGACAGTTCCACCATCGCGTCGAAGGCGTCGCCCGCGCCGACGAACACCGCGTGCCAGTCGGTCCGCCCCAGCTCGTCGCGCAGCTTCGCAAGGGCGCGCAGGGCGTAGTCGACGCCGTCCTGGGGGCCCATGACGCCCAGGTAGCACAGCAGATGAGGCTTGCCGCGCTTCAACTCCGGCTCGGGCGGCACCGGTTGGAACCGGTCGACCTGGGGCGCGCTGCGCACCACGAAGACGTCCTCGGGGCGTCGGCCGCCCCGGCTGATCGCGACGTCCCGGTAGCTCTCGTTCGTGGCGAGCACGATGTCGGCTGCCCGGTAGGTCCGCCGTTCCAGCGCGCACACGGCGCGGTAGAGCAGGTCCTTGCCGCGGCCGAACCGGGAGAGATACAGCTCGGGCACCAGGTCGTGCTGGTCGAAGACGAACCGCGCACCGCGCCGCCTGAGCCACCGTGCCGCCAGGAACAGCAGGTCGGGCGGGTTGCAGGCGTGGACCACATGGACCGGGCCGACCTTGCGGGCCAGCCGTGCCGTGTGCCACAGGGCCGATCCGTACTCCCGCAGGTAGCCGGCCGGTCCGCCGGTGGCGGCGCGCAACGGGTAGCGGTGGATCCGCACCCCGTCGATCAACGCCTCCGGCTCCGTGTCCCGCTTCTCCCCCCGGGGGCAGATGACGTGCACCTCCCAGCCCGCGTCGCGCAGCGTCGTGCACTCCTGCCACACCCGCCGGTCGAACGGCACCGACAGGTTCTCCACCAGGATCAGCGCGCGCCGGCCCGACCCCTCACCGCTGACTGCGTTACCAAGCAAGGCCTATGTACCCCGGTTCGGTCCGGCGCGTGTCGGCGTCGGGAAGGTGGATGAGGTCGACGATCACCGGGCCGCCGCCATGCGGCAGCGCGGCAAGGACGGCCGGGTCCTTGGTCCCGACCAGACACACCTCGGCGTGCTCGAGCACGTCCTCGACGGAGTCCGCGAGCAGTTGCGCGAGGTGCGGCAGCCGGGTCTCGATGTACTCGCGGTTCGCGCCGAGCAGCCGGGACAGGCTCACGTTGGCGTCGTGGATCCGCAGGTCGTACCCCTTGCCGTGGAGCCGCTCCGCCAGCTCCACGAGCGGGCTCTCGCGGAGGTCGTCGGTGCCGGGTTTGAAGGACAGCCCGAACATGCCGATCCGGCGTTTGCCGGTGCGCTCGACCAGCTCCACCGCGCGTTGCAGATGGTCGGAGTTGGAGGGCAGCACATGGGAGAGGATGGGCACCGAGACGTCGGCCCGCTGTGCCGCGTGGACCAGGCTGCGCAGGTCCTTGGGCAGGCAGGACCCGCCGAAGGCGAAGCCGGGGCGCAGATAGGCGGGGCTTATGTTCAGCTTGCGGTCGGCCAGGAACACGTCCATCACCTGGTGCGAGTCCACCCCGAGCGCCTGGCACACCGCGCCCAGCTCGTTCGCGAAGCCGATCTTGAGGCCGTGGAAGGCGTTGTCGGCGTACTTGATCGCCTCGGCCGTCGGGATCGGCACTCGGAACACCTCGCCGGGCAGGCCCTCGTACAGCGCCAGCACCGTGTCGCCGCTCGCCGCGTCGAGCTCGCCGACGACGGTCTTGGGCGGGTCGAAGAAGTCCTTCACGCTGGTGCCCTCGCGGAGGAACTCCGGGTTGACCGCGACCCCGATGTCCACGCCGGCCGTGCCGCCGACGGACTTCTCCAGGATCGGCACCAGCAGGTTCAGGCAGGTGCCCGGGAGCATGGTGCTGCGGAACACGACGGTGTGCCGCCCGCCGCGTTCGGCAAGGGCCGCGCCGATCTGCTCGGTGACCCGCTCCAAGTAGGTGGTGCACAGGCTGCCGTTGGGTTCCGACGGCGTGCCCACACAGACCAGCGACACCTCGCTGTCCATGATCGCCTCACGGACGTCGACCGTGGCTCGTAATGCTCCGGTCCGTACGACGTCGGCGATGAGCTCGCCGATCCGCTCCTCGACCACCGGGGCCTTGCCGTCGTTGACCAGGTCGACCTTCACCTGGTTCACGTCGACCCCGATGACCTCGTGGCCCATGCCGGCCAGGCACGCGGCCGACACACAGCCCACGTAGCCGAGCCCGAAAACGCTGACTCTCATGTCCCGTTCCTCCCCCCAGGCAGGCCCTTGTGGCCTGCGGTCCGCGCGTCGGCGGGACCGTTGAGTTGCAGTCCCTGGCGCATCAGTAGGCCCCCTGGCCGTAGAGCACCGCCCGCAGCGTCTTCCACAAGATCACCGTGTCCAGGGCGAGCGACCAGTCCTCCACGTACCGCAGGTCGAGGCGGACCGCCTCCTCCCACGGCAGGTCGCTGCGTCCGCTTATCTGCCACAGTCCGGTGAGTCCGGGCTTGACCAGCAGCCGTCGCCGGATGTCCGGGCCGTACGCGGCGGACTCCTCCGGCAGCGGAGGCCGCGGCCCGACCAGCGACATCGATCCGGTGAGCACGTTGAACAGCTGCGGGAGCTCGTCGAGCGAGTACCGGCGCAGCACTGCTCCCACCCGGGTCACCCGCGGATCCCGGCGGAGCTTGAACAGCAGCCCCGCACCCTCGTTGCGCTCGGCCAGCTCGGCACGTGCCTTGTGCGCCCCGACGACCATGGTGCGGAACTTGAGGATGGTGAACTCGCGGCCGCCCTTGCCGACCCTGCGCTGGCGGTAGAACACCCCGCCCCGGCTGTCCGCGACCACGAGCAGTCCGACGAGTGTCATCAGCGGCGCGAACAGCAGCAGCAGGAACGCCGCGCCCACCCGGTCGACGACCACCTTGATCGCCCGGCGCCCCCCGGTGAAGGTCGGCATGCTGACCCGCAGCAGCGGTATCCCGAGCACCGCGTCGACGTGCAGCCGCGGGCCCGCCACCTCCATCAGCACGGGGGCCACGACCATTTCGGCGTCGCTGCCCTCCAGGTTCCAGGCCAGCCGCTGGAGCCGGTCCGGTGTCCAGTGCGGGTCCGGCGTGACCGCGACGACGCGGTAGCCGTCGTGCTCGACGTACTTGGCGACGTCCGTCAGCCTGCCGACGACCGGCACCCCGTCGAGCTGGTCGCCGTCGATCCCGCGACCGTCCGTCGTGCACACTCCGTCCACGCGCCACCCGAGGTGCGGGAACTTGCGGGTACGGGTGATCAGGTCGCGTACGGTGGCCGGGCTCCCGGCGGCGAGCACCGGTCTGAGACACCTCCCTTCCTTGCGCTGCTTGTGCAGCGAAAGGCGGAGCAGATAGCGCGTCGTCATGGTGACGAGTGCGATCGCGGGGATCGCGACGAAGATCCAGAGCTTGATGTTGCGCGAGGTGAGGGCGATCCCGCCGAGCGCGAGCACGACGGTCGCCGTGAACATGGAGCGTCCGAGCCGGCGGAATTCCTCGGCGCCCTGACCCAGCACGGCCGGGGACCACGACCTGCTCACCGCGAGTGCCCCCAGCACCAGCAGCTCGGTGCAGAAGGCGAGGATTCCCCACTTCTCGTGCCAGTTGGCCGCGTCCCGGGCCCCGAAGAAGTTGCCTATCGACGCCACCACGAACGCGGTGGCCACGGTATCGCTGATGATCACGGAGCGGCGGTAGCGCTGCTCCCAGCCGCTCGCGGGCCGGGACATCGTCCCGTTCGCCAGACGCCCGCGCGCCGACGAAAACGGGTCTATTAATTCCCCCTGTTGCACGGGACCCCCCAGGTCGCCAGTGGTTCGACAGAGTTCGCCCAACACTGTCTTCTCGCCCGGGAGGCACCCCCGCCCCCCGCGCCGTGCTGTTCCTCCCCTCGGGGCCCCCGCCCCGCGCATGACATCCCGGCGTTACGGCGCTACCTGAACAACCCGCCCTGACGGCAGCACAGTTGCCCGTCCTGCCGTCCTGTCGGGTTGAGCGCGATCCCGTCGAGACCTCGGGTGCTCCCCGCACCCACGGCCCGTCCCGGGCGCCGGGAATCGATCACCCCCACGCGTGGCGCGGAGGACGAGACTGCTGGTTCTGCATAGCAACGGACCTACACATCATTGGTGGTCGCCTCGTGTCCGATCAGCTGAAGCACGGTCAATCTAGACCATCGGGGCCAGAAATGAGGAGGGGATGTGTGTGATTTGTGGACAAGCTTTGGGACAGGGTCTACCGGCTGATGACGACCCCTCGTCGACACCGGTCGGCGGATTCCGGTTCACAAGTCGCGTGGGGCGTCGACGATGTGGGAGAGGGCCACGGTGAGGGCGTTCTCGCGGGTGAAGACGTCCACCGCGCCGAGGCGGCCCAACCACTTCCGGTACATGACCGGTTCGACCTTGTCGGCGACGGCCTGGAGGTAGAGGTCGAAGCCGGCCCAGTTGTTCCCGGGTTCGACCTTGCCGAAGCAGGGAGCCATGTCGGTGGCGGCGACGGCCTCGCCCGTGGCGCTCCACAGGTCCCGCACGAACTCCCGGGAGACCTCGATGTCCTCCTTGGTGCCGAGCCGGTGGACATGACCGCCGATGTAGGTGTCCAGATCCATGCGGGCGAGCTGGTCATGGGCCCGCAGTACGCCGGGGACGCTGTCGGCGGTGCCCCAGGCCCGGAAGGGGGCCCAGCCCGGCATCACGAGGTCCACCATCATGGCCGCGCGCTGGCGAGGGGCGTGGATGAGGATGTTGCCGGCCTCGTGATTGGCGCCCGGATAGCTGAGCAGCAGCCGCTGACCGCCCAGGTCGAGGCGGTAGCGGTCGTCGAAGGTCACGGTGGGCATCGGACGGCCCGGGTCCTGGGCCGCCCTGATCCGTTCCGCGGTCGCGGTGTGCGCGATGCGGACCACGTCGCCGAACGCCGACGCGCCGGCCGTGTGGTCGGCGTGGTCGTGGCTGTAGACGAGGTGGGTGACCTTGCGGCCGGTGACGCGGCGGATCGCGGCCGGAAGTGCTTCGGCGAGCGAGGGCGGTGCGTCGATGACGACCACCCCGGCGCCGGTGACGAGGAAGGCCGCCTGAGTACCGCCGGCGGTCACGGCGTAGAACGCGTCGCCGATGCGGTCGAGCCGGTAGCCCTCAGGGGGGACCGGCAAGGGCTTGGCGGTGGCGGGAAGTGGCGCGAAAGTACGGGTCGCGGCGCCGTCGGGGGATTCGGGGAGCGCCAGACGTTGGCCGGTTCGCGGCTCACCGCTGTCGTCCAGGACCTGCCGGTTCAGCCGGTAGAGCTCCGTCCAGCGCCGTTCGGAGCCGAGGAAGCGGGAGGCGATGCCGCGCAGGGTGTCTCCGCGTGCGGCCTCGTAGTACGCACCGCTGCCCGTGACGGCGGGTGTCGCGGCGGCCGCCCGCGTCGGCGGGGCGAGCGCCGAGAGGCCGGCGGCCGCGGGCACGGCTGCCGCGCCCCAGCGCAGGATGCCGCGGCGGGACGGCGACCGGTGGTCGTGCTGCTCTGCTTCGCACATGACGAACTCCCTGGATTCCGGGTGCCGTTGTCGGCACCTCGGGCACGCTAGGGCCGCGCGCCAAGTGCTTGAAGATTGCACTTTTTTGCTAGTGGCTATACCCGAGTGAAGCGTGCAGCTCAGACGTCGGCGTCATAGGCGCGCTGTGCCGCGGAACACAGCTCGATGTTGGTGTCGGTCCAGCCGAGCAGGGCTTCGACGGGTCCCAGCAGGGTCCGGCCGAGCGGGGTCAGCTCGTACTCGACATGCGGCGGAATCACCGGGTGCACCGTGCGCAGGACCAGGCCGTTGCGTTCGAGCTGCCGCAGCGTCTGGGTGAGCGCCTTCGGCGTGACCCCTTCGAGTTCGGCGGCCAGTTCGCCGAACCGCTGCGGACCCCGGGTCAGGCAGCCGACGACGAGGATCGTCCACTTGGCCCCGATCAGATCGATCAGCGGCCGGCCGGGGCACGCGGCCGAGTAAGGGTTCGTCTTGCTCAGATGCATTCCGTCAGTGTCGTTCACCGGTCGGGGAGCTGCCGTCGGTCGGCGGGAGCGTCAGGGCGTCGTCACGCAGCCGTGCGGGAACGCGGCCGCCAGGTCGGCCTCGATGCCGGCGGCACACGCGCGCAGGGCGGGCAGCATGGAGTCCCGGCTGTGCTCGGGCGGCTCAGGACCGGCGTGCAGCGCGATGTTCAGGGCCGCCACGGCGCGCCCGCTCCGGTCCCTGACCGGCACGGCCAGCGACCGCAGACCGGCCTCCAACTCCTGCTCCACCAGGGCGAATCCAGCACGTCCCGCCTCGTCGATCGCGGCCGCGAGCGCGGCGGGCGAGGTGAGCGTGTGCGGGGTCAGGGCCCGCGGGTCCATGACCCGGAGCCGCTCCTGCCGTTCCGCCCCGGGCAGGTCCGCGAGCAGGACCCGTCCCATGGAGGTGGCGTAGGCGGGCAGCCGGGTGCCGGGCGAGATGCGGGCGCTGGTGATCTGCTCGGTGGCCACCCGGGCGACGTAGCGGACCTCGGTACCGTCGAGGACCGCGAGCGAGGCGGACTCCCGCACCTGTCCGACCAGATCGGCGAGATGAGGCTGCGCGATGTCGGCGAGGGTGAGGGTGGACAGCCGCGCGTAGCCCAGCTCCAGGACGCGCGGGGCGGGCAGGAACCGGCGCCCGTGCTGCTCCACGTAGGCGAGCTCGCGCAGCGTCAGCAGATTGCGCCGGGTGCTGGGGTACGAGAGTCCGGCGGCCTGAGCGGCCTCGGAGAGGGTGAGTCCGCCGGGCTGCCGGCCGAGCGCGGTCAGCACGGCCAGGCCCCGGGCCAGGGCCTGTAGGAAGGACGGCCCCAGTTCGGGCTTGGCGTCGGTGTAGGCGGGGGAGACGGGCGGCGCCGCCGCGGCCGGGGTGCCGGAGGTGTCGTACAGCGTCCCGGCGATGTCCCGGGCGGCCTCGTTCATCGCGGTCAGGGCGTGCTCGCGCAGTTGGTCGGCGCTGTGCCGGCTGGTGTGGGCGAGCACGCTGATCGCGCACACGGGCCGGCCGTCGGGCGCGCGCACCGGGACCGACAGGGCGACCAGGCCGGGGGCGACGAGCTGGTCGTCCAGCGCCCAGTCGTTCGCGGCCGTGTCCGCGACCCAGGAGGTGAAGTCGGCTTCCGCCTGCTCGGCGCCGGGGGCGGTGCGGCGGGTGGGAACGGCCGGGAAAGCGGCGTCCAGGGGGTCGGCGGCCTGCCGGGCACGCCAGGTCGCGTACGTCTGAGGGTCCCAGGCGGTGGCGAGTACGGCGCCGGCCGCGCAGCGCTCGGCGGGCAGCAGGTCGCCGACGCGGAAGCCCAGCGGGATCATGCGTCCGGGCGGGACGGCGGTACCGACGATGCGTGCGTCGCATCCGTCGAGGACGATCGCCGAGACCGACTCGTCCAGCGTCCGGGTCAGCCGCTCCAGGCTCGGTCGGAGCGCGCGGGACCAGCCGCTCGCGTCGAGGTAGGCGTTGCCGAGTTCCATCAGGCGCGGGGCGAGCGCCAACTCGCGTCCCTCGGTGCGCAGATGGCCGAGATGGACAAGGGTGGCGGCGACCCTGTCGACGGCCGAACGGGCCAGACCCGTGGCGCGGGCCAGGTCGCCCGGACGCATCGGCTCCGGGGCGGCGGCCATGATCCGCAGCATCGCCAGACCGCGCTCCAGCGGGCCGGCGGACTCCAGGTCAGGGGCCCCCGCCTCGTCGGATGTCACCGATCTCCTCCCGTGCTTCCCGCGTCCCGGCGCCTCGGGCCGTGCTCGTACCCGTCGTCGGGAGAACGCTACCGGCCATTGACAGCCGTCACAGTGACCCGCAGACTCGGGCTCACTCGCTGAATGAATGATAGTTCACTCAGCGAAAAACTCGTCGGGACGGTCGGGTGCGCTGTGCGGGACGCGTGCACCTGACCCCGCTCCCTCCCCGCCCCTCCCCGAGGACTCTCATGAGCGCTTCCGCCCAGAGCCGTGCGGACCTCGTCCGGCACACCGTCTACGAATTCGCCCTCACCACGGTGCTTCTGTTCGTCGTGGTCACCCTGGTCCGCTGGCTCGCCCTCCCCGGCTCCCCGCTGGCGATCAGCGACCCGCACACCCTGTTCGCCGTCGCGGGCATCGCCGTCGCGGCACTGATCGCGGCGCTGATGTACTCGCCGCCCGGCCGCGCCTCCGGAGGCCACCTCCACCCCGGAGTCACCGTCTTCCTGTGGGCCTGCGGCCTCTTCCCCCGCCGCGCGGTCCTCCCGTACGTCACCGCACAGCTCGCCGGCTCCGCGGCCGGGACCGCGCTGGCCGGCCTCGTCTGGGGCGAACCCGTCCGCCGGATCGGTTACGCCGCCGTGCACCCCGCGGCCGGGACCGGATCGGTCGAGCTGTTCCTCATCGAGGGCTGCGCGCTCGCCGCGGTGTTCGTGGCGGTCACCCTGGTCATGACGAGACCCGCGTTGCGCGGCCTGATCCCGGCGGTCATCGGACTCGGCGTGGGCGTGGTCATCGCCACCCTGGGCACGGTCACCGGCGCCAGCATCAACCCCGCGCGTGCCTTCGGCCCCGCACTGCTCTCCGGCCAGTACGAGCACTTCTGGAACTACATGATCGCGCCGCTGGTCGGCCCGGCACTCGTCGGCCTCGCCCACCGGGCCCTGAGCGCGCGCAGAACCCCCGAGACTTCGCCGGCCGAGGCGTGAGCCGTACCGAACCCTGCTCCGGGGCGGCGGAACCCGAGGTCTGCCGCCCCCTGCCCCTGCCCCCCCGACTCTCGATCCGTACGTCAGGAGTAACCCCATGTCCGTCACACGAGGACTGATCATCGACGGCCGGGAGGTCGCCGCCTCCTCCGGCCGCACCACGTCCGACATCAACCCCTGGACCGGTGCCGTCTGCGCCGAGGTCGCCGCCGGCACACCGGACGACGTGCGCCGGGCCGTGGACGCCGCCGACGCCGCGTTCGAGGCATGGGCCGCGACCAGGCCGGCCGAGCGCCGCCGGATCTTCCTCCGCGCCGCGCAGCTGATGGGCGAACGCGTCGAAGAGGTCGTGCGGTTGATGGCCGAGGAAGTCGGCGGCGTGGCGCCCTGGGCCGGCTTCAACGCCCGGCTGGCCGCCGACATCCTGCTGGAGGCCGCGGCGGAGGTCACCCGGCCGACCGGCCAGACCCTCGCGACCAATGCCGAGGGCGTGCACTCCGCTCAGGTACGGGTGCCGAAGGGGGTGATCGCCGCGATCTCCCCCTGGAACGCGCCGGTCATCCTCGGCGTCCGCGCGGTCGCCATGCCGATCGCGATGGGCAACACCGTGGTGATGAAGCCGAGCGAGGACGCGCCCATCGCCTGCGGTCTGCTGATCTCGGACGTCCTGCACGAGGCCGGCCTGCCCGCGGGCGTGCTCAACGTCGTCACCAACGACCGCGCCGACGCCGCCGAGGTGGTCTCCGCACTGATCGCCGACCCCCGGGTGCGGATGGTCAACTTCACCGGTTCCACCGAGGTCGGCCGCGCCATCGGCGTCCAGGCAGCTCAGCACCTCAAGCCCGCCGTGCTCGAACTCGGCGGCAAGAACGCCCTGGTGGTGCTTCAGGACGCGGACGTCGACTACGCCGTGGACGCCGCGGTCTTCGGCTCCTTCATGAACGCCGGGCAGATCTGCATGTGCGTGGACCGGGTCATCGTCCATCGCGCGGTCGCCGACGAGTTCACGGCGAAGTTCGCCGACCGCGTCCGGGCGCTGCCGTGCGGCGACCCCGGCGACGCGGGCACGGCCGTCGGCCCGGTGGTCAGCGCGGCCGCCGCCCGCCGGGTCGCCGCGCTGGTCGAGGACGCGGTGGCCAAGGGCGCCGAACCGGTCGCGGGCACCGGTGAGATCGAGGAGCGGGGCACCCTGATCCGTCCGGTCGTCCTGACCGGTGTCACCCGGGAGATGAAGGTCTACTACGACGAGATCTTCGGCCCGGCGACCGTGGTCCACGTCGTCAACAGCGCCGACGAGGCCGTGGCCCTGGCCAACGACACCCCGTACGGGCTGACCGCCGGCGTCATCACCGAGGACCTGGCGGCGGGTCTGGCGGTCGCGGGCCGACTGCGCACCGGCATCGTCCACGTCAACGACCAGTCCATCGCGGACGAGCCGCAGGCGCCCTTCGGTGGAGTCAAGAGCTCCGGCTACGGCCGCTTCGGCGGGCAGGCGGGCGCCGAGGCGTTCACCGACACCCGCTGGGTCACCGCGCAGGCCGTCGGCCACGCCCACTACCCGATCTGAGGCCCGAGGGGATTCACAGCGGCGGCTCCGTCCCCGCCTGCTCGCTGACCATGTAGCGCGCGTACCAGTCCGGCCAGTCGGGATCCTCCGCGCCGGTGCGGGCCTCGTGCTCGCCGTGCGCCGCGGCGGCACGGCGCAGGGCGCCCGCCAGGTCCCCGGCCGAGGCGTACTCCGTCGTGGCGGGGTCCAGCCGTCCGGGGAGCCTGGTGGTGACCTCCTGGAGGAGCCAGCCGTTGCCGTCCGGGTCGTCGAACGACAGGAAGGAGCCGTAGCTGCCACGTTTCGGGTCGGCCCCCGGGACGCGGGCGTCGGTGCCGCCGTGGTGGAAGACGCCGCCGGCGTCGTGGAACACCTCGCTCGGATCGGCGCCGTTGCGCTCCAACTCGGCGTGGGCTGCCTCGATGTCGTCGACCACCAGATGCAGGCCCCGGGCCGAACCGGGCGCCTGCTCGGTCACGGACATACCGAAGATGACCGATGCCGGTGAGCCCGGAGGGGTCATCTGCACCACCCGGAACCCGGCGTCCGGGGCGACGTCCGCGTCGAGTCTCCAGCCCAGCGCCGTGTAGAACTTCTTGGCCCGGTCGACGTCGGCCACCGGCACCACGACGACCTCCAGTTTCATGTCCATGAGTTGTGGCTCCTCGTCTCGGAGGACGGCTCGGACGGTTCGGACGGCCCGACGGCGGACGACCGCCCGCCGTGCGTTCAGCGCGCGACGAACTGCTGGCCGCCGTCGATGTCGTAGGTGGCACCGGTGAGGGCGCCGTTGGCCATGAGGTGCAGTGCCAGAGCGGCGACGTCCTGCGCACCGACCACCCGGCCGATGGGCAGCGTGCTCCTCAACTGCTCCCGACGGGCGTCGAGTTGATCGCCCAGGAGAGAGGCCGACAGAGGTGTGTCCACGAAGCCGGCCGCGATGAGGTTGACCCGGACCGGGGCCAGCTCCAGTGCCAGGTTCGCGGTCAGTGCCGGGAGCGCCGCGGTGAGGGCACCCGTCACGGCCATTCCGGGCGCGGGCCGTCGGGCGCCGGTCCCGCCGATGAACAGCAGCGTTCCTCCGGCCCTGACCTTCTTACGGCTCGCCCGCGCCGCCGCGAGCAGCATCGCCAGACGCCCGCCGAAGTCCCGTCCGCCGGCGGCCAGGTCGAGGTCGTCGAGCGGGGTGTACGACGGGCTGCCCGCCGTCACCAGCACATGGTCGACCGCCCCGGGCAGATCGAGCAGGAAGCGCTCCAGACGGTCGGGCTCCATGGCGTCGAACGCTGCCGTGCTCAGCGGGCTCAGCTCGTCCGCCGCCCGCTTCAGCCGCTCGGCGTCGCGTGCCGTGAGCACCACGTCGCCACCGGCGGCACGCACCTGGCGCGCGGTCTCCAGACCGATTCCCGAGCTGCCGCCCACGACGACGACCGTCTGCCCGGCCGGCCCTCCCGGTACCGGAGAGGCCCCTCCTCCTTGTTCCCCGCTCGCCATCACAGGAGGTCACCGCCGTCCGGACTCGGTTCCTGGGCGTACGCGCATGCCCCCCTCGGCGGCGGCAGGAGGACGTCCCGCATCCTCCGCCGGGCCGCCCGGCCCGAGATCTCAGTCTGTCACCCGTCCGGCCGAGCCGCACCCGGGCCCCAAGACGGGCCTCGACGGCAGCCCCGGCCCGAACAGCGGCAACGCGGCCGCGTCGAACGCCGGCACCGGATCACGGGGCTCCCTGCCCCGGCAGTTCCTCCGAGACCCGGGACTCGTGGTCCGTCTCGGCGCCGAGGGCGAACTCGCGGGCGTAGGCGGCCTCGTCGATCGTGCCGCGCAGACGGCCGGCGATGCGCTCCACGTCACCCCGCTCCGCAGGCGGGTGCGGAGCGCCCGCGCGTTCCCTGGTCGCCGCCGCCGTGCCGAGCAGACGGATCGCCCGCCGCGGCGACCCGGCCAGGGAGTACGCGCCCGCCAGGCCCTCCAGCGCCAGGGCGACCGAGCGGGGGTCCTTCGTCGTCGCTGCGGCCCGCAGACCGTCCCGGTGGTGGGCGAGGGCTCGGTCGGCGTCGCCGCGCTGCTCGGCGATGAAGCCCAGTTCGGCCAGGACCAGCGCGAGTCCCGGCCCGTCGCCGCGCCTGCGGTTCCAGGCGAGCCAGGGCCGCAGCCACTCCTCGGCGGCGGCGAGCCGGCCCTGCCGCCGGGCGCTCAGCGCGAGGCCCAGCGCGGCGAACTGCTCGGCCGGCTGATTGCCCTGCTCGGCCGCGATCCGCAGGGCGCGCGTGTGCAGGTCGTCGGCCTCGTCGCAGCGCTGGGTGAGCAGGGCGATCCTGCCGAGACCCGACAGCTTCGTCGACATCTCGGGCCACATCTCCAGGGCCTGCGTGATCCGCAGACCCTCCCTGTGCAACTGGGCCGCGAGGTCGTAGTCGCCGTTGATCTCGGCGAGCCTGCCCAGCAGGTCGGCCGTCTTCAACCGGCCCCACAGGTCGCCCAGTTCGGCGAAGTGGGCGCGTGCCTCCTCGGCGTTGCCGCGCAGCCCCTCCAGGTCACCGCGCGCCAGCGCGAAGCAGGCGCGCGTGGTCAGCGAGGCCGCCATTCCCCACGCGTCGCGCAGGGTGCGGAAGCGGACCAGGACGTGCTCGACCCGCCGCTCGCCCTCGGCCAGCGCACCCACCGTCCACTGCGCGTGCGCCAGGAACCACTGCGCCCTGGTCGACTCCGCGCTGGACTCCGGCGGGTACTCCGCCGGCGCGTCGCACTCCCGGTCGTGCTCGCCGAGCAGCAGACGGATGCCCGTGTACCAGAAGACCGCCTCCACCCGCTCCTCGGGCGCGGCGTCGCCCTGCGTGTCCAGGGCCGTCGCCAGCGCTCTGCCCGCCTCGCCGAGCCGGCCACGGACGTACCAGTACCAGGTCAGGGAGTTGACCAGCCGCAACGCCTCCTGCGCGGCCCCGGCCCGGGCCGCCTCGGCCAGCGCGCGCTGCACATTGGCCGCCTCGGGGTCGAGGTACTGGAACCACCGGGCCTGCTCCCGCTCGTGCAGATGCGGCCGGGCGCGCTCGGCGAGACGGACGCAGTGGCGCAGATGCCGGGCGGCGGTCCCCTCGTACTCGCCGGACTCGGCGAGCCTGTCACGCGCGTAGACCGCGACCGACTCCAGCAACCGGTAGCGCGGGCCCCGCGGTCCCTCGGTGCGGACCGCCAGAGAGCGCTCTACGAGCAGGCTCAGGGCGTCCAGGACGTCCGCGGGGGACACACCGCCACCGGAGCACACCTCCTCGGCGGCCTGGAGTCCGCAGCCCTCGCTGAACACCGACAGCCTGCGCAGCACGGTCCGCTCCCGGACGTCGAGCAGGCCCCAGCTCCAGTCGAGCGTGGCCTGGAGCGTCCGGTGCCGCGAAGGGGCGTCGCGGTAGCCGCTGTTGAGCACCCTGAAGCGGTCGTCGAGACGGTCGTGCAGCTCCCTGATGCCCAGCGAACGCACCCGGGTGGCGGCCAGCTCCAGCGCGAGCGGGATGCCGTCCAGGCGCCGGCACACGTCCGCCACCAGCGGGGCGGTGGTCGCGTCGAGCACGAAGTCGGGGTCCGTGGCGAGGGTCCGGTCCACGAAGAGCCGTACGGCGCCCGCGCTCGCCAGCGCGTCGAGGTCGGGCCCGTCGACCGGGGGCAGGGACAGCGGTGCCACCGGGTACACCGTCTCGTCCCGGGTGCGCAGCGGCTCCTGGCTGGTCGTCAGGATGTGCAGATACGGCGCCCTGCTCAGCAGGAGACCGGCCAGCCGGGCGACGGCGTCCACGACATGCTCGCAGTTGTCCAGCACGAGCAGCAGCCGCCGGCCTGCCAGCGCGTTCGCGAGGCGGTCCGTGGGGCCCTTGCAGTCGTCGTCCGGGATGTTCTCCCGGATGCCCAGCGTCGCCATGATCTGCTCGGCCAGCGACTCCACCCCGGCGAACCGCTCCAGGCCCCCGGTGTCGGCGAGTTCCACCAGCCAGGTGCCCTCGGCGAACGCGCCCGCCATGCTCTGCGCCGTGGCCTGCGCGAGACGGGTCTTGCCGACCCCGCCCGGACCGGTGAGCGTCACGAGGCGGCGCCGGGACAGCAGCGCCCGGATCGCCCCGAGGTCCTCGTCGCGGCCCACCAGGGGCGAGGCCGAAGTGGTCGGTTCCGGCGCCACCGGTGTCAACGCCGCGGGCTGTACGGCGGGCTCCGGCCGGGCCAGCACCGGGTCGTGCCGCAGGATGGCCTGTTGCAGCGCCTCCAGCGGCGGGCCCGGCGTGAGCCCCAGTTCCTCGTCGAGCCGGCGCCGCAGGTCGTTGAAGTGGTCGAGTGCGTCCGAGGAGCGGCCCGCCTGGTACAGCGCCCACATCAGCGCGCCCCGCAGCCCCTCACGCAACGGGTGCTGCTCGACCAGCTCGGTCAGTTCGCCGACCAGCAGGCTGTGCTCGCCCAACTCCAGCCGGACCGCGGCGTGTTCCTCGACGGCGGTGAGTCGCTCCTCCTCGAGGCTCGCCGCGGTCGGCCGTACACAAGGCTGATCCGCGAACTCGGCGAAGGCGGGCCCGCGCCACAGCGCCAGCGCCTCGGTGTACAGCGCGGCCCGCTTCACGGGATCCTCGACGGCCCGGGCCCGGCCGACCAGTTCACGGAACCGCCCGGCGTCCAGGGCGCCGGCGGGGATGTCCAGGACGTATCCGGGCGGCCGGTGCGCGACGAGTTCACGGGCGCCCGGCTCCGCGTCCTGAAGCGCGCGGCGCAGCTGGGACACCTTCGCCTGGAGCGAGGCGGTGGGCCGGGCGGTGAACGTCGAGCCGCCCCACAGGTCCTCGATGAGCCGGGCCGCCGGGACGACCTGCCCCTGATGGGCGAGCAGGTCCGCGAGGAGCATGCGGACCTTGACTTCGGGCACCCGCACCAGACGTCTCTCGTCCGTGCGCACCTCCAGCGGTCCCAGCACCCCGAATTCCATGATCTCAGCGTAACCGGACGCCGGACGGCGCGACTTGTGACGAAAAGGGCTCGGCCATCCGTCCGAAGTGCGTGGACGCAGCAATTCCGAAGTCGTCCGAAGCGAATCCGAAGGGGCATATGCCAGCCTTCCCGGAGGAATGCGGTTCGGCGGCGGTGCGGAAGGCGGGGGCAGGTGGCCGAGAATGAACGACTGCGGCTGGCGATCATCATCGGCAGCATCAGGAAGGGACGGTTCGGGCACGTCGCGGCGGAATGGCTCGCTTCGCGCGCCCGGCTGCGGCACGACTTCGACGTGGACGTCATAGACCTGGCCACGGCCTGGCTGCCCGACGTGATGTCCGCCGACCCGGCGGCACCCAGACCCCAGGCCGTCAAGGACCTGGCGCCCTGGCTGGCGGCGGCCGACGCGTTCGTGGTGGTCACGCCCGAGCACAACCAGACGTTCCCGGCGTCCCTGAAGAACGCGATCGACTGGTACGACGAGGAATGGCACGCCAAGCCCGTCGGATTCCTCTCCTACGGAGGCCCCTCCAGCGGCCTGTGCGCGGTGTCCGCGCTGCGCCAGGTCTTCAGCGAGGTCCACACCGTGACCGTCCACGAGACCGTCAGTTTCCACAACTACTGGGAGCGGCTCGGGCCGGACGGCACCCTGATCGCCTCCGACGACTGGGACACGTCGGCCCGGCTGATGTTCGACCGCCTCAGCTGGTGGGCCGGTGTGCTGCACCGGGCCAGGGCCGAGCGCGGATACCCGCCACCGCAAGTGAACAGACAGGAGCGCAGCGCGCCATGGACGGCCAGTGGTTCCGACGTTTCGGCGATCCCGAGCCCGACGCTCTCAGGCTGATCTGCTTCCCCCACGCGGGCGGCGCCGCCAGCGCGTACCTGCCGTTGTCCCGGTCGCTCCGGCCGCACGTCGAGGTCCGCGCCGTGCAGTACCCCGGCCGCCAGGACCGGCGGCTGGAGGCCCCGGTGGCCGACATCGGTGAACTCGCCGAGATCGTCGCCGGGAAGCTCGCGGCCGACGACGCCGAGACACCGTTCGCCTTCTTCGGGCACAGTATGGGCGCGCTCATCGCCTACGAGACGGCTCGGATCCTTCAGGAGCGCGGGGCACGACCACCTCGCATGCTCTTCCTGTCGGCCCGGGGAGCGCCGGGTCCGAGGCCCGGCCCGCACGACGTCCTGGCGGACGACGAGGCGATCCTCGCCGCGGTACGCCGGCTCGGGGGAGCCGGCGTGGAACTGCTCGACGACCCCGAGCTGGCGGCAATGGTGCTGCCGGCTCTGCGAGCCGACTACGCGGCCCTCGCCGCGTACTCCTGGACACCCCGGGAACCGCTGGACGTGCCGGTCACCGTGCTGTGCGGCGACGCCGACCCGGTCGTCGCCGTCGAGGAGGCGGCCGGCTGGCGGACGTACACCCGCGCCCGGACCGAGGTGCGGGTCTTTCCCGGCGGTCATTTCTATCTGGACCAGCGGCTCGGTGACGTCGCCGAGACGGTCCTGCGCGGCGTCCGCTCGGCGAGCGCCGCTCGGGCGGGCAACGGCGCCCGCCATGACTGAACAAGGGTGCTCTACGTACGGGGGTAGGCGTGGAATTCAAGGTTCTCGGGCCGCTGGAAGTGGTGAGCGACGGACGGAGTCTGCCGCTGGGCGGCGTCAAGCAGCGGGCGGTGCTCGCCCTGCTGCTCCTCCACGCCAACCAGGTGGTCGCCACCAGCCAGCTCCTCGACGCCCTGTGGCCCGAGGACGCGAGGCCCGTCACGGCACGCAAGATGGTGCAGAACGCGGTGTGGGGGCTGCGCGCACTGCTGGAGAGCGGCGACGGCGAGGCGCGTGACGGCACCCCGCCGCAGCTGCTCACCCGGGCGCCGGGCTACGTCCTGCGCCTCGACCCCGAACGGCTCGACGCGACCCGCTTCGAGCGCGCCGTCGCCGCCGGGCGGGCACGCCTGGACGCGGGCGAGGCCGCCGAGGCCGCGGTGCTGCTGGGGGACGCCCTCGCGGAGTGGCGCGGCTCCGCCCTGTCGGACCTGGCCGAACAGGGCGTGGAGTGGGCCGAGTTGACCGCGCTCAGGCAGCTGCGCCTGGACGCCATGGAGGACCGCTTCGAGGCGGAGCTGGCGTGCGGCCGGCACCACGCCGTGCTCGGCGAGCTGACCTCGCTGGCCGAGGCGGAGCCGCTGCGGGAGCGGCTGTGCGGGCAGCTGATGCTCGCCCTGTACCGCTGCGGGCGGCAGGCGGAGGCGCTGAGCGTGTTCAGCAAGGTGCGGCAGGCACTGGTGGAGGAGTACGGACTGGAGCCCTCCGCCTCCCTGCAGAACCTGCAACAGCGCATCCTCCGCCACGACCGGGCACTGGCCTCACCCACCGAGGACCGCACGGAGCCGAACGCCCCGAACGCCCCGAACGCCCCGGACACTTCGAACGCTCAGGACGCGGGCGCGCCGCGGCGGGACCGGGCCGTGAAGGAGAGCCACAGGGAGGCACCGGCCCGCGACACCGCCGTAGCCACCCCGGAGCCCGGGCAGGTGCCCGCACTCGCGCCGGCCGACCACGGGACAACGGTGTCGTCCTCCTGCGACGCCCCGGAGAGCGGTGACCCGACGGGCGTTCTGTCGCCCGCGTCCGGTGCGACGGACACCGGCGACCACTCGCGGGCGTCCTACGGCTCCGCCGACACCGGCGCCGTCGCCGAGCGCCGGGACGTCTGCGTGCTCGTGGTGTGCACCGAGTCCGCCGGAGACGCCGCGGCCATGGAGAGCGAGCAGCTGGACACCTCACTGCACGACGCGGTCACCGCGCTCACCGAGAGCGTCGAGACCCGCTCCGGCACCATCGTCGGCTCCATGGGAGGACTGTGCGCCGCCCTGTTCGGGTTGCGCTCCGACCGCCCCGAGGCATCGCTGAACGCGGTGCGCGCGGCCTTCGAGGCCCGCGAACGACTGGCCAGCCGCGCGGGCATGGTGATGCGTGCCGTGGTGATCTCCGGCAAGGCGATCGTGCGGCACGATCCGCACGACCCCAGGGCCGCCGTCTCCGTGGTGGGCACCCTGCTCGACAAGGCGCACGGCCTGCTCACCGGTGTCCCGAAGGGCGAGCTGTACGTCAGCGACGACGTGGCACGCGACACCGACGCCTGGGTGCGCTACGACGAGTCCACCCGCACCACCGACGGCACCGTCGGCATCCGCGAGGCCCGCTCCCTGCACCCGGCCGGACCGGCCGGACACGGCACCGACACCCGGCGCCGGCCCGAACTCGCCCTGCTGGAGAACCTGCTGGAGTACTCGCGCCACCATGACGTGCCCTGCATGCTCACGGTCCTCGGCGACCACGGCGTCGGAAAGACCCCCCTGCTGACCGAGTTCGAGCGCCGCGTCCTCGGCGACCTGGACGAAGTGCGGGTCTTACGGCCGCGCGTGCCGAAGGACGGCTACGACGCCGCCGGCCTGGCCACCGCGCTCCTGGAGGCGTCGACACCACCTCGGCACCGCGCGCCGCTCGACCCGCCGGAGCAGCGGCTGCGGGCGCTGGTGCGCTCCGCGGTCGAGTCCGACGTGGACGCGGCGCGGCTGCTGCGCGTCCTGTGCCCCGCGCCCCACTCCGGCCGGCCCGCGGACGGGGCCGAAGTGCTCGCCGCCTGGCGCGAGGTGATCGAGCACGCGGCACACCACCGCCCCCTGGTCCTCTGCCTGGACGATCTGCACCTCGCCGAGGACGTGGTGCTCGACTGGGTGGAGAGCCTCGGCGGAGCCGGCACCGGCCCGCTGCTCGTGGTCGCCTGCGGCCACTCCGACCTGCTGCTCCGCCGGCCCCTGTGGGGCAGCGGCCACGAGCACGCCAGTCGGCTGACGCTGCCGCGCCTGCGCGAGCCCGCCGCCCCGACCCAGCGCCGCACACTGCCCTTCCCGGACTGCCGTCCGTGGCGGGAGGACCGGCACCGGGTCTCGGGCCGGTTCCACGGCGGGTTCCGGGGCAGGGGAGCGGAGCCGGTCGACGTACGGCCCCGGCGCCGGGCCATGTGATGACCGGGACGAGGAATCGCGAATGGGCGCCGTGTGTGCGGGACTTGATGTGCTGTCCGTATGGACATCGCATCCCCACAGACCCGCCGCCCGGTACGGCAGACCTCCCGGCCGGTGCGCGCCGCCGCCGGCGACATGGACGCCCCGCTGGCCGTCTTCGTCGGCACCCGGTTCGCCGAGGCCCTGCACGACGGGCTGCGCCGGGCCCGTAGCCCCCGGGACGCCGGCCAGGCGCAGCCCGACTCCGAGCGTCCCGCCCGGCCGCCCGGCGCCGCCGCGGCCCGGCAGGACGCCCTGCTCGTCGAGTACGCCGTGGAGATACTGGCCCGCTTCCGCGCCGGGCTGCGGGCCTTACCGGGCGTCAGCAACGCGGAGCGGACCCGGATCACCTCTTGGGCGCGGCGGGTGCTCGGCCCACCCGGGCTCGCGGGCCCGCCGCGCGCGGGCGACGCCGCCCACTGGGAGGCCGTCGCGGGGTCGCTGCTCGTCGAATCGGCGGCGGACGTCCTGCCCGCCGGGTCCCCGGACGTCCCCCGGGCCCTCGGAGCCCTCGCCCGTGCCATCCGCCTGGCCGGCACGAGCGGGACCCGCTCAGGCGACCGCGGAGCCGCGGAGCGGCAGGAGCGTGGGCGTCGGTAGTCGGGGCGGGGTGTCTTCAGGCTCCGGGCACCGGGGGGGGGCCGGGGACGCTCAGGCGACCTCGGACTCCCGCAGCGGCGGAAGCAGCGACTCCAGTAGCCGGTCCAGGGCGTCGCCGGCCTCCGGGCTCAGGCTCAGGGTCACCGTGCGCGGGTGCGCGGTGGCCCAGCCCGGACGCCGGTCCGGCAGCCCGGAGTCCGCGCCGACGACGTTGAGCAGCGGCACGCCGGCATGGGTCTGCGTCAGCCGCTCCACCACGTCCAGCAGCGCGTCGTCGGCGTGCTGGAGGTCGTCCCAGATCAGCACCAGCGGCTGCTTGCGTGCCGCCCGCGCCAGGAACTTCCCCCACGCCCGCAGCACTTCACCGGTCCCCGCCTCCGCCACCGTCGTCGGGCGGGGCGACAGCAGCCGGGCCAGGGGCGCGTACAGGTCCGCCCCGTCGGCCGGGCCGAGGCCGTCGAGCGTGGCCCGCAGCCGCGCCGTCGCGTGTGCCGCGGGGGCGTCCGGCTCGATGCCGCAGTAGGCGGCCAGGATCTCCGCCGGCACCGCCAGCGGGTCGCCGGTGCGCGGCGGCGGGACCGTGCCGGCCAGCACCCGCACATGTCCGCGGTGGCTGTCCTCGACCCGCCGCTGGAACTCCATGAGCAGACGCGTCCTGGCCCGGCCCGAGCCCTGGATGAGGGTGATCAGGTGCGCCGCCGAACGCTGCCGGGTGTGCAGCAGCGTGTGCTGCATCAGCTCCAGTTCGCTGACGTGGACACCGGCGTCGGCCCCGCCCCACGGCTGGTCCGCGGCCTCGTCGTGCAGCGCGTGCAGCTCCCACGGGGCGAGAGCGGAGGCACAGGCCCGCCGGAACGCCGCCGCCCGCTCGCCGTGCCGGCGGGTCTCGTCGCAGACGTGGATCTCCCCGGCCTGCACATGGTCGAGCATCGTCCGGCAGGTGTCGACGAGCCGGCCACCGCCCCAGGGTGACGGCGAGTCGGCGCAGGGCCGGCGCGGCAGCCGGGCCTCCCCGGAAGCCACGGCCGCGTGTACGGTCAGTCCGCGCACGGCTGCCTGCGGCGGGGTCAGCGTGCCGGTGGGGACGCTGAGGCTGTCACGGACTGCGGCGGCGGTACGGACCGCGCGCTGGGCGATGTCGGCCGGGTCCGCGCCGTCGGCGAACACGGCGAGGACCGTCGACCCGAGCACGGACGTCACCCGGCCGCCGTGCAGTTCGGTCTTCTCCCGGGCGATCTGCGTCAGCACGTCGAGCACGCGGTCCCGGTCCTCGGCCAGCACCCGCCCCAGCTCCCCGCCGAGGCCGAAGCGCAGCATGACCACGCTGGCGGTACGGGACTCGTGCGCGGCGGGGGAGGGGATCCTGGCAGCGGGTGCGACCGGTGCCGAGGGGGTGGTGACCGGTTCGGCGGACGCGGAAGGCTCGGGAGCCGTGGCCGCGGGCAGGGCGGACGCCGGCACCGTGGCGGGCCCGGCCGGGGAATCGGCGGGCCGGACGGCAAGGGACCGCGGAGCCCGGGATGCCGGAGAATCGGAGATCCGGGTCGTCGGGGACTCCGGACCCCGGTTCGCCGGGGCGAGGTGTGCCCGCTCCCGGGTGCCCGCCGTGCGGGGTGCCTCCAGCGTGGGGTCCTGGGTGAGGATCGCCTGCTGCAACCGGTGCAGTTCGCGCCCCGGCTCCAGCCCGAGCCCGTCCACCAGCGCGGAGCGCACCCGGCCGAACACCGCCAGCGCCTCCGCCTGCCGCCCGCACCGGTACAGCGCCACCATCAGCTGCCCCGAGGCGCGCTCCCGCAGCGGTTCCGCGGCCACCAGGCTCTCGATGTCGGGCAGCACCAACTGGTGCCGGCCGCAGGCGAGGGCGGCCTCGAAGTGATCCTCCATGACATCGAGCCGCCGGTTCTGCAGCGCCGTCAGCTCAGGCCAGCAGATGCCCTCCTCCACCAGGTCGGACAGGACGGGCCCGCGCCACAGCGCCAGCGCCTCGCCGAGCGACCGGCGGGCACGCTCCACCTCGCCGGCCGCCAGCGCGGCCCGCCCGGTCACCACCCGCTGCTGGTAGTCGAGCAGGTCGACGCGCTGCTGGGGCACGCGCAGCAGATAGCCGGGCGCCCGGGTCAGCAGCTCGGGGCCCTGCTCGGCCCTGGGCGGTCGCGACAGCACGCCGCGCAGCTTCCACACGGCGTTCTGGAGGATCTTGCGCGCGGTCATCGGCGCGTCGTCGTCGGCCCACAGGGCGGACAGCAACTGGCTGGTGGACACCACCTGGTTCGCCTGTAAGAGCAGATACGCCAGCACCGCGCGCTGTCTGTGCCCGCCCAGGTCCACCAGGCCGTCCGGATTCTCTATTTCCAGTGGACCCAGTATTCGGAAATGCATGAACTCCCCCGCTTCCGCTCGCTCCAGTGTGCTGCGTTCCCAGGGAAGCGGTGCCCGCCCGCCCGACGGGCCTAGGGCGCGTTCCGCTTCCCGTTCTGCCTCGGGCGCGCAGGGCCCGGTCACGGCCGCACGTGCCCGCACTGCCCTGGGAGTCCACCGGTGGGGGGAGGCGACGGACCCACCAGGAGTGGATCAGCGGCCGACGCCTATGAGTTCGTCGCCGGCCTGCTTGCGCAACAGTGTGCACACGTCATGCAGTCCGGCGTACAACTGACCCAGCTCGTCGTCTGTGACATAAATCGAGGGCTCGAAGCGCAACGTTTTGACCGCACTCGCCGTCGGGAACGTCCGCACCCGGTGCCGGCGCAGCAGATGACCCGCCAGGAAATAGCCGAACAGGCCGCTCCGCGCGATCTGGCTCAGCTCCGGCGACGACGCGTCGGACTGGTCGTGGAATTCCAGGCCCTGCATCAGCCCGTCCCCGCGCACGTCCGCCACCACGTCGGGGAATTCTGCCCGCAGCGCGTCGAGTTTCGCGCGCAGCGCCGCCCCGCGTTCCTCGGCCTGCCGGTACGCCGCTCCGCCGTCCCTTTCCAGGAGTTCGAGGACCTTCAGCGCGATGTGGCAGGAGAAGCTGTCCTTGGCGAAGGTCGAGCTGTGCACGATCTCGAAATCCCGCCGGTACCGCTTTTCGCGCACCAGCATCACGGACGCCTTCGCGATGCCGCCGCCGAGCGTCTTGGCGAGGGTGTAGTAGTCACCGCGCAGCCCGATCCGGGAACTGGCGAGCAGAGTTCCGGTACGGCCCATTCCGCTCTGGATCTCGTCCACGACGACCGGGCAGTCGATCCGCTCGCAGAACTCCTGGATCGCCCGGGCGAATTCGCGGGACAGCACCCGGATTCCGCCCTCGCCCTGCACGGGCTCGACGAGGAAGGCGCAGAACACCGGGAACTCGTGCTCCGTGACGGTGATCCTGCCGTTGTCCGTGCTCAGGCCGAGCAGCACCCGGCGCTCGCGCGCGTACACGGCGTCCAGGTCCTCGGGGCTGTCCTGCGGCACGAACCGGGCCTGCGCGGCGAGGGACTTGAAGGGCAGCCGGTAGCCCTCGTTGTGGGTCAGCTGCACACTCCCGGCGAGCTTGCCGTGGAAGCCGCCCTCCAGGGCGAGGAACAGCGGCGGGGCACCGGCGGTCTCCTCGTTGCGCTGCCTGATCGCCGCCTCCAGGAGGCGTACGGCATCGTTGTCGTCGGCGGCCAGGGCGACCCCGAGCCGGGCGGCCGCCTCCCCGTGAACGGTGGCCGATCCGTCCGCCGCGGCGGCGCGTGCCGCGGCCAGTTCGGCGTCGACGGTGCCGAGCAGTTCGGATATCCGTATGCCCCGGTCCAGTTCGGCGTGTTTGACGGCGGCTTCCACCGATTCCGCGCCACTGTTGCCGAAGATGGCGTAATAAGGCTCGTCGTCGGCGAGTTCACGCGCGATGATGCGGTTCAGTTCGGCGGCCAGCCGGTTCGCGTAGGGGTGGCGCGAGAACTGCGCGTGGATGGGGGTATGTTCGGCGAGCAGCTGCCGGGCGTACTCGGTGATCTCCGGGTGATGGTGGCCGAGCAGCACCGAGCCGTATCCGCCGGCGAAGTCCACGACCGGGATCTCGGCCCCGTCGTCGTCCAGCACGTACAGGGTGTTTCCCGCGGCGCGCACGTATTCCACGGCCAGGCCCGCGGTGTCGAGTACCTGGCGAAGATAGGGCTCGGCGAGTTCGCGTTCCGCGGCTGCGGCGGAGGTCTCAGTCATGCCCTCAGGGTCCGATGACGCAGTAAACGTACGGTCATTGAAAGGTCATCGGTCTCGTCCGGTCACAGGAGGCCCACCGGTTACCCGGGCATGAAGGAACCGCGAGACGCCGCGACTACGTTGATTTTCGCCGGCTGCTCTTCCGCGGACGGCACTGACGTGTCCCGTGTGACCCATCGGAGAGTGGCATGAATTCCGCGTCCGCCGAACTCGATCACGCTGCCGTGCGTTCCGGTCACGAACCGGTACGGCCGGACCGGCTGCGGGAGGTGATGTCCCGCTTCGCCACCGGCGTCACGGTCCTCACCGTGGGCGGCGAACACCTGCACGCCATGACGGCGAACGCCTTCAGCTCGGTCTCCCTCGACCCCCCGGCGGTGCTGTGCAGCGTCGGCCACAGCGCGGTCATGCACGACGCGCTCACCGCGGCGGGCCGCTTCGCCGTGAACATACTCGGCGCCCACCAGGAGCCGGTCGCCCGGCACTTCGCCGACAAGAGCCGCACGCTGGGCGCCGCCCAGTTCGAGCGGGTGGACTGGCGTGCCGGCGAGCACACGGGGGCGCCGATCCTCGACGACTCGGTGGCGTGGCTGGAGTGCGAGCTGACCGAGTCGCACGCCTTCGGCGACCACACCATCTTCATCGGCACCGTGCTGGCGACGGGCCAGGGAGCCGCGGGCGAGGAGCTGCTGTTCGTCAACGGCCGCTTCGGCAGGCCCGCCACCGCCTCCTGATCCGCCCCGTACGGGCGGGCACGACAGGGGCGGCACCACCCGGAGACCGGTGGTGCCGCCCCTGTCGTGTGCCGATGCCTCCCGCGGGTGCGGGAGGCCCGGCCGTCACAGGAAGTACGTGCCCGGGTCCAGGCCGAGCAGGACGCGTCCCTGGACCTCCAGGTTGGCGTCGCGCTGGACCAGGGCGTGCAGCGCGAAGCCCTGGATGTCGCGGTGGAAGCGCTGCATGGCGACCTCGCGCCGGATGACCGAGCCGCCGCTCGCCGTGTACAGCAGCTCCACGGCCTCCTTGGCGAGCTGCGCCGTGTACGCCGTCCGGCCGCGGATCACGGCCTTCTCCTCGTCGGTGGGCTGCTCGCCCGCGTCGGCGCTGCGCTGGAGGACCTCCAGCCACAGGTCCGCGAGCGCCTCGGCGGCGTCGATCTTGTTGCGGGCGGTGGCGACCTGGATCTGGGTGAGCGGGTGCAGCTTCTGGTCGGTCCAGTCGGTGTACGTGATGCCGCGGCCCGGCAGCCGGTCGAGGAACAGTTCGTAGGCGCCGCGCGCGATGCCGGTGAACGCGGCGGCGACGCCGGAGAGCACATAGCCGAGGAGCCCGTAGTTGCGGCCGGTGGCACCGGTGTTGGAGCGGTCGCCGGTCGCGCTGACCATGGCCTCCTCCAGGGAGACCACACGGTGGGCCGGTACGAACACGTCCCGCGCCGTGGTCGAGCAGCTGCCGGTGGCGGCCCCGGCGCTGACGTGCCAGTCGTCGGCGACCTCCAGCTCGGCGACCGGGACGAGCGCGACGAGTTCCTCACTGGTGCCGTCGGGGCGCTCCACCATCGCGGCGAGCAGATCCCAGTCGGCCCCCCGGACACCGGAGTTGTAGTGCCAGGTGCCGGTCAGACGGTAGCCGCCGTCGACGGGCGTGAGGGTGCCGGTGGGGGCGAAGACTATGGACACGCGGGTGCTGCCGCCCGCGAAGACCTCCTCCTGCGCCCGGTCCGGGTAGAGGGAGGCGCACCAGGTGCTGGTGAGCCACACCATGGTCAGCCAGCCGGTGGACGGGCAGCCGCTCGCGACCTCGGCGATGACCTTGAACTGGTCGGCCACGCCGAGGTCGAGCCCGCCGTGGGCCCTGGGCACCGAGGCGCGGAACACGCCCGCCTTCTCGAGCAGCCGGATGTTCTCCTCGGGTATCCAACGCCGCTCCTCCGCCTCCACGCCGTTCGCACGCAGCGTGGGGACGGCCTCGCGGACGGCGTCCAGTACGGTCGCGAGTTCTTCCTGTTCGGTCACTGTCTCTCCTCGGACGATCGTGGGTGTTCCGGCACGGCGGAGCCCCCCTGGCGCACCAGGGGGGCTCCCATGACTGCTAGTCGGCGACGAGGCCGGTCGCCGCCACCGGGCGGTCGATGGCCATCAGCCAGCGGCCGTCCTCGATGCGGCGCAGCACATCGGTGCAGACACCCTCCAGGCGGACGGGTTCACCGTCCGGGCCGGTGGTGTCGATGGAGTACTCGACGCCGATCAGCGCGACGTCGCCGGCCACGTACGAGTGGGTGACCTTCGCCTTCAGGGTCGGCTTGGCGGACAGGAACTCCTTGAAGAACTTCAGCCGGTCGGCGCCCGTCAGGGGCTCGCCGGAGAAGTTCGACACCGAGTCCTCGAGGTAGAGGCGGTTGAACAGCTCACCGTCACCCGAGTTGAACACCTGGATGAAGATCTCGTTCTGGATGTCGGTGTCGGAGGTGAGGTCGGGCCGTTCCGGGTCGAACGGGACGGTGAAGGAGGTGGCAGACATGGCTGAGCGCTTCCCTTCCGGGGGATGGTGGGTGGGTGATGCGTCGGCGGTCATTCCTCGCCCGCTGCCTGCCGCGCGGCACGCAGACCGGACTCGATGGCGCCGTCGATGTAGCCGCTCCAGCCGTTGGCTATGTCACCGCTGGCGAACGAGAGCCGCCCGCTGGTGAAGGTGACATCCGGGTAGAGCGTGGTGAGCTGACGCGGCTTGCGGAAGGCCCAGCCGCCGCGCGCGTAGGGGTCGCGGCCCCAGTCGTGCACCTTGAGTCCGATGATGTCCAGGTTCACGCCGAGCTGCTGCACGGCCTTCTTGACCTGCGTGACACTGGTCGGGTCGAGCCGCGGGTCGGTGCTGAAGGCGACGTAGAGCATGCCCTCGCTCGTCTCCTTGAACGGCAGCAGCATGGGGATCGGCGAACCGCCCTCGGCGCCCTGGCCGTAGACCCGGCCGGCTCCCTTGCGGGCGTGGATCCACAGCTTGACCGCGTTGGCGACGGCGATGCCCTGGGTCGTGGCGGTGGTGAGCGCCGCGGGCAGGGACGGGGTGAACTTGACCGTGCTCAGGGCGTTGACGGGCATCGCGACGACGACCGCCTTGGCGCTGTAGCGGGTGCCGGAGGTGGTGGTGACGTACGCGACCGAACCGGTGTCGTTCACCGAGGCGACCGGCGAGCTGAGCTTGATCGTCGGCTTGGCCTCGTTGATCATCGCCTGGAGCAGGGCCTTGGTGCCCTTGGCGATGCGCCAGCGCATGGTGTCGTTCCACCCCTGGTTGGTGTGGCCGGCCAGCGCCCACCAGTGGGCGAACATCGTGAACGCGCCGGTCGTGCTCGACCCGCCGGCGTAGACCGCCGTCTGCCCGTTGACGAGGAGTTCCTCCTCGGGCGTGAGGGCGAGCTCGGTGAGACGGTCGCGCAGCGTCAGCTTGTCCAGGTTCTGCAGCAGGTCGGACCGGTGCAGAGGCTGGAACGGCCGCTCGAAGTAGGTCCGCGAACCGTCGAACATGCGGTCGAAGATGGTGCCGATCCGGCCGAACCCGTCCTCCGGCGTGAACTGCCGCGGCCCGCTGGGCGTCGGCAGCCAGGTGGTCGAGATCGGCTCGTCCTCCTCCAACGCCAGGGAGTAGCGGGTGAGTTCGGCGCCGAGATAGGGCTGGGTCGGCTCGACCCAGGTCCCGCCGCGCTCGATCAGCTGGCCGCCGTAGGTGTCCGTCCAGGTGCGGCCGCCGATGCGGTCGCGGGCCTCCAGGACGAGCACCCGCTTGCCACGGGCGCGCAGTTCGCGGGCGGCGGTGATGCCCGCGAACCCCGCTCCGATGACGACGACGTCCCAGTCCGCCGCCTCCGCGACGCGGGTGGCGGCCGAGGCGACCTGGGTGAGCGCGGGCGTGGCGACTGCTGCCGCCCCGGCCGCCTTGAGCAGGGTGCGGCGCGTAGGCCGCGGCCGACTGGTGGGTCCGGTGGTGTGCATGGTGCGGTCTGTCCCCCGTGTACTGGATGCGGGCCCGCCGTGCGGAACCGACATGTCACTCATGAGCCAAGGTGCTTTCGGATCTGTGTGCCGCGGCGCTCGCGCCGGTCAGCTCGCCTGGCCGTACGGGTCGTCGATGGCGTAGCGCCACACCCCGTCCTCGCCGAGGGTCAGCACGTCCACCCCGACGCCCTCGAGGTGCTCGGTCGTGCCGTCGGCACCGGGGATGTCGATCGTCCAGTCGACGATCATCAGCGCGGTCTCACCGGTCACGAAGACCTGCCGGGGCTTGGCGGCCATCCGCGGCCCCGCCTCCAGGAATTCCCGCTGGTACTTACGGCGCTCGTCGCCGCTCAGCGGCTTGCCCGGTTCCCATACGGCGACGGCGTCGGCCGTGTAGAACTTCTCGACCGTCTCGAAGTCCCCGGCGTTGACTGCCTCGACGTAACGAGCGGTGTGGTTTTCCAGTTCCGCGACGAGCTCGGACATGGCGGAAATCGACCTGCCTTCTTGGCTGGAGAACGTTTGGGAGGAACGCTCCGGAGAAAGAACGTTCAACATGGGTGCATGCACGGTCGGTGCGGGCGCTCGTGCAATTCCGTGGCCGACACTATTCGGGTGAGTTCAACGTTCCAGCCACGCCGCGGTAATACCGTGGTCTCCCGGATTCGGGGCAGGACATGACAGTGCCGCCGCGGGCGACTGTCTGCCAGTCGCCCCGGCGGCACGTGATCCGGTCGGGCGGGGAGGGTTACGCCTGGCGCACCCGGCCGTCCCAGCGCCAGGCACCGCGACGCGGCAGGCCCGGCAGGGAGGCGCGGCCCGTGCACCACAGGAGTGTCTCGGCGGGGGAGTGGCCGGCCGGCGCGTCCGGGAAGAGCCGCTCGACGACGGGCGCCGCCAGCGCGTCCGAGGGCGTGTACTCCACGCCCACGGCCTGCGCGATGTCCCGTCCGTGGACGACGAGTTCGAGCACGCCCATCGCCGCGAACCCGGCCGCGTCGGAGTGCCCGTACGGGTGCCAGGCCCGGGCGTCCGGCTCCGTGTCACGCACGGTGCCGGCCAGCAGCGTGCCGGCGATCCGGATGCCCTCCAGCGCGGCCGGCACGGGGGCGTGCCCGTCGATCGAGGAGAACAGGGTGATGTAGCGGTCGGCGGGGCGGGCGATGAGCAGCCCGGCATAACCCACGACGCCGAGCGCGATGTGCGAAAGCGTTTCCCGACAGCTCCAGTCCAGATCACCCGCTTTTCCGCGCCAGTCCTGATCTGCTCCCTTTTCCAGTGCCGAAGTGGTGTCCTCGGCCGCCGTTCGTACCAGTTCGGGCCATGAAAGAGTCATGTGGGGATGTTCCCACATGCGGCCTCGCGGGCACCGTCCGCTCATTTTCCGGTCAGTGGCCGGTAATTGCCCGGTAATTGTGCGGCATCTGCGGCCGGACCACCGGAGGTACGGCGGTGATGACCGGGCGATGAGTGCACTCTTACTGAATTCCCCGAGCCTTTCGTTAAGGTTTTGAACTGCCCGGAGAGCGCTGGGTTCTCGCGCCTCCCGACCGGCAGTACGCATCACTATCGAGGAGCCGGAAATGGCTACGAACGACGACCTGGCAGCCGTACTGGAGGCCGTGGACAGCATCGTCCCCGCGCTGCGCGAGAACGGCCGTGCCGCCGAGGACCGCGGCTGGCTGCTGGACGAGAGCATCGAACTCCTGGAGAAGGCCGGCGTGTTCCGCATGGCCGTGCCGCGCCGCTTCGGCGGACTCGACCTGCCGCTCGCCGACCAGGCGAAGGTCATCACCGAGATCGGCCGCGGCTGCCCGGCCGCCGCCTGGGTGACCATGGTGTGGGTCACGAGCACCTGGACGGCGACGCTCTACCCCGACCGCACCCAGGAAGAGGTCTTCGCGGCCGGCTCCGTCAAGATCTCCAGCGCGTTCGCGCCGACCGGCGTCGCGGTTCCCACCGACGGCGGCTACCTCCTCAACGGCACCTGGAAGTTCAACACCGGCTGCAAGGGCGCCGACTGGGACTTCACCGCCGCCATGGTGCGCAACCCCGACGGCACCGAGGGCGAGATCATGGCCCTCGTCCCGATGGACCAGCTCAAGGTCGTCGACGACTGGGACGTCTCCGCCGGCGCCGCCACCGGCAGCGCCACCGCGGTCGCCGAGGACGTCTTCGTGCCGGCCCACCACGCGGTGTCCTTCGAGGAGGTCATGGTCAGCGCGACCGGCGACCGCTCCAACACCGGCGCCACCGGCCGCAACTACGGGCTGCTCAGCTTCGTGATGGCCGAGTGCGCCGCCGTGTTCATCGGCATCGCGCGCGGCGCCTACGAACTGTTCCTCGACCGGCTGCCGGGCCGCGGCATCACGTACACCGACTGGACCGACCAGAAGCTGCACCCGCTCACCCAGATCCAGGTCGCCACCGCCCGCAACAAGATCGACGCCGCCGAGGCCCTGTCGACCCGCTGGCTCACCCTCCTCCAGGAGCGCGCCGACGCCGGCGAGCAGCCCACCGACGACGAGAAGGCGATCGTGCGCGGCCAGACCGGCTTCGCCGCCCAGCTCGCCAAGGAGGCCGTGGAAATCCTGTACAACGCGAGCGGCGGCTCCGTCATCCGGCGCGACGTCCACCTCCAGCGCTTTAACCGCGACATCCAGGGCTTCGCCCTGCACGCGCTCGCCAACGCCGACGTCAACCTCGAACTCCAGGGCCGCGTCCTGGTCGGCCTGGAGCCCGGCACCGTCTTCCTCTGAGCCGACGCCCGGACAGCCCCCTTTTCCACCGGCACGCCCCGCGCGCCGGACCGTTCAGCACAACACTTCCGTACTGGAGGAACTGATTCATGGGTGACAACCACACCTCGGTGTCGGTGCTCGGCCTCGGCCTGATGGGGCAGGCCCTGGCCGCCGCCTTCCTGAAGGCCGGTCACGCCACCACCGTGTGGAACCGTTCGGCGGACAAGGCCGACGGCCTCGTCGCGGACGGCGCGGTGCGCGCCGCCGGCCCCGCCGACGCCGTCGCCGCGAGCGACCTCGTGGTCGTGTGCGTGTCGACGTACGACGTGGTCCACGACGTCATCGGCTCGCTGGGCGACGACCTGCGCGGCAAGACCGTCGTCAACCTGACCACGGGCTCCTCCGAGCAGGCGCGGCAGACCGCCGAGTGGGCGGAGAAGAACGGCGCCAAGTACCTCGACGGCGCCATCATGATCACCCCGCCCGGGATCGGCGCCGAGACGTCCGTCCTCTTCTACGCCGGCGACCAGGCCGTCTTCGACGCCCACGAGCCCGTGCTGAAGCTCCTCGGCGGCGGCACCACCTACCTCGGCACCGACCACGGCAAGCCGGCCCTGTTCGACGTGTCGCTGCTCGGCCTGATGTGGGGCGCCCTCAACAGCTTCCTGCACGGCGTCGCCATCGTGGAGACCGGCGACGTGAAGGCGCAGGAGTTCCTGCCCTGGGCGCACATGTGGCTCGACGCCATCAAGATGTTCACGGCCGACTACGCCGCGCAGATCGACGCCGGCGACGGAAAGTTCCCGGCCAACGACGCCACCCTGGAGACGCATCTCGGCGCGCTCAAGCACCTCGTCGAGGAGAGCGAGGCGCTCGGCGTCGACACCGAACTGCCCAAGTACTCCGAGGCGCTGATGGAGGGCATCATCGCCCAGGGCCACGCCAAGAACAGCTACGCCAGTGTCGTGAAGGCGTACCGCCGCCCGCAGAAGTGACCGGGTCCGGTATTCGCTTCACCCCCTGACGAAGGGGCCGGTTCTGAATCCCCCGTCGGAACCGGCCCCTTCCACATGCCCGAAAACCGGCGCCGGGAAATCGCCCTTCATTTCGGCCGCCGATTCCGTGCGCTTTCCGTCCAGTAATTCCCGCTCCTCGCGAAAGGTGTTCCATGACCGAGAACGGCGACAGCACGACACCTCGCGCCACCGCAGGCGTCACCCGAAGAACGCTCCTCAAAGCAGCGGGCGCCACCGCGCTCACCGCGGGCGCCGTCACGGCGACGACGTCCTCCGCCGCGGCCGAGGGCAGGCCCTACGATGCGATCGTCGTCGGCGCCGGGTACGCGGGCGGCACCGTCGCCCGGGAGCTGGGCGCCCGCGGCATGAGGGTCCTGGTGCTGGAGGCGCGCGGCCGGATCGGCGGCCGTATCGAGCCCGGCACGCTGGCCGGACAGCACATCGAACTCGGCGGCGGCTGGTTCGGCCCCGGCCAGGACCTCGTGGCCCGCGAGCTGCGGCGCTACTCGCTGACCACCACTGAGGACGTGCACGCCACCCGCATGGTCATGCCCGGCCCCGGCGGCTACGCCAGCCACACCCCGCAGGAGGCGGGCGCCCGCCTCAACAGCCTCTTCGCGGACTTCTACGCCGGCTCCGAGCAGTACTTCGAGCGGCCCTACGAGCCGCTGCACCGGGGTGATCTGCTGGCGTCCGTGGACCGCCTGTCGCTCGCCGACCGCATCGCCCAGCTCGGCCTGACCGGCGTCGACCACGACTGGGTCAGCGGCGCCACCTCGGTATTCGCCGGCGGTAACCGCACCGGCTCCCTCACCGGGCTCGCCCAGTGGTACCAGCTCGCCGGCGGCACCTACGACAAGTTCCTGTCGGTGATGAGCGAGATTCCCCAGGGCGGCATGATCGCCATCCTGGAGCGGATGCTGCACGAGTCCGGGGCGACCGTCAGCCTCAACTCGCCGGTCACCGCGATCCGGGAGCGCGGTGGCCGCACCCAGGTCGAGGTCCGCGGCGGCAGGGTCCACGAGGCGCCGGTCGTCGTGCTCGCCACGCCCGTCAACATGTGGTCCACGATCGCCTTCGAACCGGGCCTGCCCAAGGTGCACGCCGACGCCGCCCGCGAGGGCCTCGGCGTCCCGCACGCCACCAAGCTGTGGCTGCGGGTGCGGGGCACCTCGGAGGCGGTGTCCGCCCAGGCACCCGAGGGCGCCCCGATCCTGCTGCTGATCCCGCAGAAGGAACTGCCCGACGGCCGTGTCTTCGTCGCCTTCACCGGCCCCGCCCTCGACGTGTCCGACCCGCAGGCGGTGCGCGCCGCGGTCCGCGGGCTGCTGCCGGAGGCCAGGGTCGTCGAGTACCGGGCGAAGGAATGGCACAAGGACCCCTACGCGCGCGGCGGCTGGGGCCTGCGCCGGCCGGGGCAGCTCCTGCGTCAGCTGCCGGACATCCAGCAGCCGTTCGGCCGTGTCGTGTTCGCGGGCGGAGACATAGCGAGCGGCTGGAACGGCGCCTTCGTCGAAGGCGCGCTGGAGTCCGGCTTCCGTGCCGCGGAACAGGCCGCCGCCCTCGCCGGCTGACCGACGGCAGCGCCATGACCGGGCGGTGGGAAACGGGGAGTGCGGTCCCCGTCCACCGCCCGGTCATGGCGTCTTCTCTTATTCCAGACCTCCTTTGTCCGTACCGAATTACCGGAGCGAGGCCGGACACTGAGGAGGGGGAGAGACCCCCCTGCCTACGATCGGTCCGAACATTCCCCCACTCAGCAGTCTTGCGGTAATTCGGCCGGAAAGGGCAGTCGAGCGCGATGACGTATCAGCACCAGTCCGAATCGATCGGGACGCGCCGTGCACAGAGCGAGGAAATCGCGGTCGTCGGGTTTTCCTGCCGTTTGCCCGGAGCCGGAAACCCGGAGGAATTCTGGGAACTGCTCAGCACCGGCACCTCCGCGATCACCCCGGTTCCCGAGGGCCGCTGGCGGACCGCGCCCGAAGACACCGGGCCGGGGCTGCGCCACGGCGGCTTCCTGGACCGCGTCGACACCTTCGACGCCGGCTTCTTCGGCATAGCCCCGCGCGAGGCACGCGTCATGGACCCGCAGCAGCGCCTGGTTCTCGAACTGGCCTGGGAGGCACTGGAGAACGCCGGCATCGTCCCGGCCACTCTGCGCGGCAGCCGCACCGCCGTCTTCGTCGGCACCCTGCGCGACGACTACGCGGCCCTGCTCTACCAGCACGGCGCCCGCACCGTCACCCAGCACACCATGACCGGCGTCAACCGCGGTGTGATCGCCAACCGCGTCTCCTACCACCTCGGTCTGCGCGGCCCCAGCCTCACCGTCGACTCGGCCCAGTCCTCCTCGCTCGTCGCCGTGCACCTGGCCTGCGAGTCCCTGCGCTCCGGCGAGTCCGACGGCGCCGTCGTCGCCGGCGTCAACCTCAACATCCTCGCCGAGGCCGCGGTCGCCGGTGAGCGCTTCGGCGGGCTCTCGCCCGACGGCACCACGTACGCCTTCGACGCCCGCGCCAACGGCTTCGTGCGCGGCGAGGGCGGCGGCGCCGTCGTCCTCAAGCCGCTGTCCCGGGCCCTCGCGGACGGCGACGACGTCCTCGGTGTGATCCACGCCAGCGCCGTCAACAACGACGGCTCGACGCCCGGCCTGACCGTGCCCGGCCAGGAGACCCAGGAGCGGGTCCTGCGCGAGGCGTACGACCGGAGCGGCCTCGACCTCGACGCCGTCCAGTACGTCGAACTGCACGGCACCGGCACCCCGGTCGGCGACCCGATCGAGGCCGCCGCCCTCGGCGCGGTACTCGGCGCCGCCCGCGCGCAGGGCGCCCCGCTGCGCGTCGGGTCCGCGAAGACCAACGTGGGCCACCTGGAGGGCGCCGCCGGCATCGTCGGCCTGATCAAGACCCTGCTGGCGCTGCGGCACCGCCGGCTGCCCGCCAGCCTCAACTTCGCCACCCCGAACCCGGCGATCCCGCTGGCCGACCTCGGTCTGGAGGTGCAGCGCGAGACCGGCGAGTGGCCCGCCGCCGACCGGCCGCTGATCGCCGGTGTCTCCTCGTTCGGCATGGGCGGCACCAACGCCCACGTCGTCCTGGGCGAGGCACCGGCCCCGCCGCCGGCCGGGCCGCGACCCGCCGCTCCCGAAGGCGCCCTGCTGCCCTGGATCGTCTCCGGCCGTGACGCCGCCGCCGTCGCCGCCCAGGCCGGCCGGCTGCGCACCGCCGTCACCGCGGCGCCCGAACCGCGCCCCGAGGACATCGGCCGGTCCCTGGCCACCACCCGCACCGTCTTCGACCACCGCGCCGTCGTCCTCGCCGACGAGCGCGCCGCCATGGTCGCCGGCCTGACGGCGCTGGCCGAGGGCCGACCGGCCGCACAGCTCGTCACGGGCGCCGTCCGCCCCGGCACGACGGCCTTCCTGTTCACCGGCCAGGGCGCCCAGCGCGCCGGCATGGGACGCGAACTGCGCGCCGCCTTCCCGGCGTTCCGCGACGCCTTCGACGAGGTGTGCCGGGCCTTCGCCCCGTTCCTCGACCGCCCCCTCGCCGAGGTGGTGGACTCCGGGACCGGCCTGGACGACACCGCCTGGACCCAGCCCGCACTGTTCGCCGTCGAGGTCGCCCTGTACCACCTCGTCACCTCCTGGGGCGTCACCCCCGACCATGTCGCCGGGCACTCCATCGGCGAGATCGCCGCAGCCCACGTAGCCGGTGTGCTGTCCCTCGACGACGCCGCCCGGCTCGTCGCCGCCCGGGGCCGGCTCATGCAGGAACTGCCGGCCGGCGGCGCCATGATCGCCGTACAGGCCACCGAGGACGAGGTAGCGCCCCTGCTCGCGGCGCAGGACGCACCGGTGGCGATCGCCGCCGTCAACGGACCCCGTTCCGTGGTGGTCTCCGGCGCGCAGGCCGCCGTCACCGCCGTCGCGGAGCAGCTCGCCGTGCTGGGCCGCAAGACCCACCGCCTCACCGTCAGCCATGCCTTCCACTCCCCGCTCATGGACCCGATGCTGGAGGAGTTCCGGGCCGTGGTGGGGCGGTTGACGTTCCACGAGCCGCGGATCCCCGCCGTCTCCACGGTCACGGGCACCGCCGTCGAGCCGGGCCGGTGGACCTCGCCCGACTACTGGGTCGAGCAGGTACGCAGCCCCGTGCGCTTCCTCGACGCCGTGCGCACCCTGGAGAACCTGGGCGCCGCGACCCTGCTGGAACTTGGCCCCGACGGTGTCCTGACCGCGCTGGCCGCCGCGAGCGTCGACGACACCGACGACACCGACGACACCGACGCCACCTCGGCCGTCGCCACGCTCCGCGCCGGACGCGCCGAGGTCCGCGCCCTGTTCACGGGCATCGCCGCCGCCTTCGTCCGCGGTACGCCGGTCGACTGGGCCGCCGTGCACGCCGACGGTCCGGGCAGCCGCGTCCCGCTGCCCACGTACGCCTTCCAGCGCGAGCGCCACTGGATCGACGGCCCGGTCGCACCGGCCCTGCCCTCGGCGGAGGCCGACACGCCGGTCGCCGCACCGGCCCTGCCCGCAGCCGACAGGCCGCTCAGCGCACCGGCCCCCGACGCCACCGCCCTCGTCCTGGAGCAGGTCGCCGCCGTCCTGGAGCACACCGACATCCAACGCGTCGACCAGCAGGCCGCGTTCAAGGACCTCGGCTTCGACTCCCTGATGACCGTCGAACTGCGCGACGCGCTCGCCACCGCCACCGGTCTCAAGCTGCCCAGCGGTCTGCTCTTCGACCACCCCACCCCGGCCGCCCTCATCGCGCACCTCACCACCCTGCTCGCCGGCCCCGACACCGGCGCCGAGGACCCCGTCGGCACAGCCCCCGACCTGGCACACGAACCCATCGCCATCGTCGGAATGGCGTGCCGCTACCCGGGCGGTGTCACCTCCCCGGAGGAGCTGTGGCACCTGGTCGCCGACGGCCGGGACGCCATATCCGGCTTCCCCGGCGACCGTGGCTGGGACGCCGACCTGTACGACGCCGACCCTGCCAACGGCGGGCACAGCACGGTCCGCGAGGGCGGCTTCCTGCACGACGCCGCCCTGTTCGACAACGAGTTCTTCGGGATCTCGCCCCGCGAGGCCCTCGCCATGGACCCCCAGCAGCGCCTCCTCCTGGAGACCGCGTGGGAGGCCGTCGAGCGCGCCGGCCTGGACGCCACCGCCCTCAAGGGCAGCCGCACCGGCGTGTTCGTGGGCGCCACCACCCTCGACTACGGCCCCCGGATGCACGAGGCCCCCGACACCGTCGAAGGACATCTCCTCACCGGCACCACGCCGAGCGTCATGTCCGGACGCATCGCCTACCAGCTCGGGCTGCTCGGCCCGGCCGTCACCGTCGACACGGCCTGCTCGTCCTCGCTGGTCGCCCTGCACATGGCGGTGCGTTCGCTGCGTACCGGCGAGACCAACCTCGCCATCGCGGGCGGCGCCACCGTCATGTCGTCGCCCGGCATGTTCGTGGAGTTCTCCCGCCAGCGCGGCCTGGCCGCCGACGGGCGCTCCAAGTCCTTCGCCGCCTCGGCGGACGGCACCTCGTGGGCGGAGGGGGTCGGCCTCCTCGTCGTGGAGCGCCTGTCCGACGCCCGGCGGCACGGCCACCGCGTCCTCGCCGTCATCAAGGGCAGCGCCATCAACCAGGACGGCGCGGGCAACGGCCTGACCGCCCCGGTCGGCCCCGCCCAGCAGCGCGTCATCCGCGACGCCCTGTCCGACGCCCGTCTCACCTCCGTCGAGGTGGACGCGGTGGAGGCGCACGGTACGGGGACGCGGCTCGGCGATCCGATCGAGGCGCAGGCGTTGCTGGCGACGTACGGCCAGGATCGTGAACGTCCTTTGTTCCTGGGCTCGTTGAAGTCGAACATCGGGCATGCGCAGGCTGCTGCCGGTGTCGGTGGTGTGATCAAGATGGTGCAGGCGATGCGGCACGGGGTGCTGCCTCGGACCTTGCATGTGGATGAGCCGTCGCCGTTCGTGGAGTGGGGTACCGGCTCGGTGGAACTGCTGACCGAGGCGCGGGAGTGGGCCGCGCGGGACGGTGTGCCGCGTCGTGCGGGTGTCTCGTCCTTCGGTATCAGCGGGACGAACGCGCATGTGGTCGTCGAGGAGTTCGTGTCGGCGGAGGAGGCCGTTGAGCGGTCGGAGCCTGCCGGGCCCGTTCCGTTCGTGCTGTCCGCGCGGGACGAGTCGGCGCTGCGCGCCCAGGCCCGACGCCTGCACGACTTCGTCGCCGACAGCGGCGTCCGTTCCGCCGACCTCGGCGCCTCCCTCGCCGTCACCCGCACCGCTCTGCCCGAGCGTGCCGTCGTCACCGCCGCGGACACCGACACGCTCCTCGCCGGGCTCGCCGCCCTGGCCCAGGGCGAGGAGAGCGCGCAGGTCGTCACAGGCAGCGCGGGCGGCGCGGGCCGTACCGCGTTCCTGTTCACCGGGCAGGGCGCCCAGCGCGCCGGCATGGGCCGCGACCTGTGCGCGGCGTCCCCGGTGTTCGCGGCGGCCCTCGACGAAGTGTGCGCCGCCCTCGACGAGCACCTCGAACTGCCGCTGCGCAGCGTGATGTTCGCCGGCGAGGACACCGAGCCCGGCCGGCTGCTGCACCGCACCGCCTACACCCAGCCCGCCCTGTTCGCCGTAGAGGTCGCCCTGTTCCGGCTGCTCGACCACCACGGCACGGCACCGGACCTGCTGGCCGGGCACTCCATCGGCGAACTCGCCGCCGCCCATGTCGCGGGCGTGCTGTCCCTCGCCGACGCGGCCCGGCTGGTCGCGGCCAGGGGCCGGCTCATGGAGGCCGCACGGACCGGCGGCGCGATGATCGCCGTCGAGGCCACCGAGGCCGAACTCGCCGCCGACCTGGAGGAGAAGGCGGGCCGGGTAGCCCTGGCCGCCGTCAACGCCCCCGACTCCGTCGTGATCTCGGGTGACGAGGACGCCGCCGAGGAACTGGCCGGACAGTGGCGCGCCCGGGGCCGCCGCACCCGCCGGCTCCAGGTCAGCCACGCCTTCCACTCGCCGCACATGGACGACGTCCTGGACGAGTTCCGCGCGATCGCCGAGGAACTCACCTTCCACCCGCCGGCCATCCCCCTCGTGTCCACCGTCACCGGCGAGCTCGCCACTCCGGACGAGCTGACCTCGCCCGAGTACTGGGCGCAGCAGATCCGCAGGCCCGTCCGGTTCGTCGACGCCGCCCGCACCCTGCACCGGCACGGCGCCACCGTCTTCGTGGAGACCGGCCCCGACGCCGTGCTCGCCCCGCTCACGCGCACCGCCCTCGGCGACGCCGACGCGGCCGTAGTTCCGCTGCTGCGGGCCGGGCGGCCCGAGGCCGAGACGTTCCTCGCCGGGATCGCCGCGGCCTGGGCGGGCGGTGCGCCGCTCGCGGCCGAGACCTTCCACACCGCCGGTCGCCGAATCGACCTGCCGACGTACCCCTTCCAGCGTGAGCACTACTGGCTCGCGCCCGGACGGCCGCTGGACGCACGGGGACTGGGCCTCGACCCGGCCGGGCACCCGCTGCTGCACGCCTCGATGCGGCTGGCCGGAAGCGACGGGCTGGTCCTCACCGGCCGCCTCGCCGTCGCCGACCAGCCCTGGCTCGCCGACCACACCGTCGCCGGCACGGTCCTCGTGCCCGCGACCGCGTTCCTGGAGATTGCGCTGGCCGCGGGAGGCCGGTTCGGCATCGACCAGATCGACGAACTGACCCTGGAAGCCCCCCTGGAGCTGCCGGTACAGGGCGCCGTACGCGTCCAGGTCGCCGTCGGCGCGCCGGACGCCTCCGGCAGCCGGCCCGTGGAGATCCACGCCTGCCCGGACAGCGGTCCGGACGCCGCCGAGCAGCTGTGGACGCGGCACGCGTCCGGCACCCTCGGCGGCACCCCGCGGACCGGGCCCGACCTGAGCCAGTGGCCGCCCGCCGACGCCGGCGAAGTGTCCCTGGACGACGCCTACGACCGCCTCACCGCCCTCGGCTACGCCTACGGCCCCGCCTTCCAGGGCCTCACCCGCCTGTGGCAGGCGGGCGACACGCTGTACGCCGAGGTCGCCCTGCCCGACGCGCACAAGGACGGCGCCGACCGGTTCGGACTGCACCCCGCCCTCTTCGACGCGCTCCTGCACCCCGTGGTGCTGCACGCCGCCGGGGACGACACCGCGGCGGACACCATCCGTCTGCCGTTCGCCTGGTCCGGAGCGTCCCTGCACGCCGGCGGCGCCGACACCCTGCGGGTGCGGATCGAGCCCGGCGGATCCGGCACCTACGCGCTGCACGCCGCCGACACCGTGGGCGCGCCCGTCATGAGCGTGGAGTCCCTCGCCCTGCGCCCGGTCGCCAAGGACCGGCTCCGCTCCGCACCGAGGCTCCACGACGCCCTGTACGCCGTGCACTGGACGCCGGTCACGGCGGCCGACGGCGACGCCCCGCACATCGTGGAGGTGTCCGACCTCGCGGACGCGGACGGCACGGCCGACGTGCTGCTCGTCCGAGCCCCCGTCGCCGACGGAGAGATCGACGTCGCGGCCACCGCCCACCGCACCACGGAGGTCTTCCTGCGTCTCGTGCAGGACTACCTCACGGACGAGCGACTGACCGGGGCCCGCCTTGCGGTCCTCACCCAGGGCGCGGTGGCCGCCGCGCCCGGCGACCTCGTCCCGGAACCGGCGCAGGCCCCGCTGTGGGGTCTGCTGCGCACCGTGCAGTCCGAACACCCGGGCCGCGTGGTCCTGATCGACGCGGACGCATCCGCCGACGACCCGCTCCTGTCCGTCGCGCTCACGTCCGGTGAGGCACAGGTGGCGGTGCGGTCGGGCGAGTTGGTGGCACCCAGGCTGCGGCGGGCCGTGCCCGGCGAGGGTGGGGCGCCGTGGAACGAGGGCCCGGTGCTGGTGACCGGTGGCACCGGCGGGCTCGGTGCCGTGGTCGCTCGGCATCTGGTGGCGGAACACGGGGTCCGCTCGCTGGTGCTGGTGAGCCGGCGCGGCGAGTCGGCCACCGGTGCGGGGGAGTTGCGGGCCGAGCTGGAGGCGGCGGGCGCTTCGGTGACCGTGGCCGCCTGCGACGTGTCGGACGGGTCCTCCTTGGCGGCGTTGCTGGCCGAGGTGGGTGAGCTGTCGGGTGTGGTGCACACAGCCGGTGTGCTGGACGACGTGACGGTGGAGGGCCTGACCGCCGACCGGCTGCACTCGGTGCTGCGTCCGAAGGTGGACGCCGCCTGGCACCTGCACGAACTGACCCGGGACATGAACCTCAAGGCGTTCGTCCTGTACTCGTCGGTCTCGGGCCTCCTGGGCACGGCGGGGCAGGCCAACTACGCGGCGGGCAACGCGTTCCTGGACGCGCTTGCGGCCCACCGCCGGGCTGCCGGGCTCCCGGCGACCTCCCTCGCCTGGGGCCTCTGGGACGGCACCCACGGCATGGGCGGCACCCTCGGCGACGCCGACCTCGCCCGCTGGACGCGCCAGGGCATCAGGACCCTCACCCCCGAGCAGGCCCTGGCCCTCTTCGACGCCGCCCTCACCGGCGACGACGCACTGCGCGTCCCCGTCGTCCTCGAACAACGTGCGCTGCGCGCGGAGTCCTCGCCCCTGCTGCGGGAGCTGGCCCCGGCCCGCTCCCGCCGCACGGCGGCCCGCGCCGCCGACTCGGACGCGGAAGGCACCACCTGGGCCGAGCGGATCGCCGCCCTGCCCCAGGAACGGCGCCGCGACACCGTACTCGACCTGGTCCGCGGGATCGTGGCCGGCGTCCTCGGCCACACCGACCCGCAACGCCTGGACCCCAAGCGTGCCTTCAAGGAGAGCGGCTTCGACTCCCTCGCCGGTGTCGAACTGCGCAACCGGCTGAACGCCGCCACCGGGCTACGGCTGTCCGCGACCGTCGTCTTCGACCATCCGACGCCGGACGCGGTCGCCGACCATCTGCTCGGCCGTATCGCGGACACCGCCGCCCCGGCGCCGGCCCGCGCCACGCGGACCGCTCTCGACCACGACGAACCCATCGCGATCGTCGGCATGGCCTGCCGCTACCCGGGCGGCGTCGCCTCCCCGGACGACCTCTGGCGTCTGGTCTCCGAAGGCACGGACGCGATCAGCGAGTTCCCCGGCAACCGGGGCTGGGACCTGGACGGCCTCTACGACCCGGACCCCGCGCACACCGGCACCTCCTACGTCCGGCACGGCGGATTCCTGCACGACGCCGACCGGTTCGACCCCGCCTTCTTCGGCATCCCGCCGCGCGAGGCCACCGCCATGGACCCCCAGCACCGGCTGCTGCTGGAGACCGCCTGGGAGGCGTTCGAGCAGGCCGGCATAGACCCGACCGCCCTGCACGGCTCGGACACGGGCGTGTTCACCGGCGCCATGTACGACGACTACGCGTCCCGGCTCGCGGCGAGCCCCGAGGAGTACGAAGGCTTCCTGCTCGCGGGCAACCTCTCCAGCGTCGTATCGGGCCGGCTCTCCTACACGTACGGCTTCGAGGGCCCCGCCGTCACGGTCGACACGGCCTGCTCGTCGTCGCTGGTCGCCCTGCACCTCGCGGCGAACGCGCTGCGCAACGGCGAGTGCTCGCTCGCCCTCGCCGGCGGCGTGACCGTCATGGCCGGCCCGCACGTCTTCGTCGAGTTCTCCCGCCAGCGCGGCCTGTCGCCCGACGGACGGTGCAAGTCCTTCGCGGCCGCCGCCGACGGCGTGGCCTGGTCCGAGGGCGTCGGCCTCCTCGTCGTGGAGCGCCTCTCGGACGCGGTCCGCAACGGCCACCAGGTCCTCGCGGTCGTGCGCGGCAGCGCGGTCAACCAGGACGGCGCGTCGAATGGCCTCACCGCGCCGAACGGTCCGTCGCAGGAGCGGGTGATCCGGCAGGCGTTGGCGTCGGCGGGTCTGTCGGCGGCTGATGTGGACGCGGTGGAGGCGCACGGTACGGGGACGCGGCTCGGCGATCCGATCGAGGCGCAGGCGCTGCTGGCGACGTACGGCCAGGATCGTGAACAGCCGCTAATGCTCGGGTCGTTGAAGTCGAACATCGGGCATGCGCAGGCCGCTGCGGGTGTCGGTGGTGTGATCAAGATGGTGCAGGCGATGCGGCACGGTGTGCTGCCTCGGACCTTGCATGTGGATGAGCCGTCGCCGTTCGTGGAGTGGGGTACCGGCTCGGTGGAACTGCTGACCGAGGCGCGGGAGTGGGCCGCGCGGGACGGTGTGCCGCGTCGTGCGGGTGTCTCGTCCTTCGGTATCAGCGGGACGAACGCGCATGTGGTCGTCGAGGAGTTCGTGTCGCCGGAGGAGGCCGTTGAGCGGTCGGAGCCTGCCGGGCCCGTTCCGTTCGTGCTGTCCGCGCGGGACGAGTCGGCGCTGCGCGCCCAGGCCCGACGCCTGCACGACCACCTCGACACGCACCCCGAGCAGTCCCTCACGGACCTCGGCTGGTCGCTCGGCACCCGCCGGGCCCGGCACAGCCGTGCGGCCGTGGTGGTCGCCCGGCACCGCGCCGAACTGCTCGACGGACTGGCCGCGTTGGGCCGCGGCGAGACCACCCCGGCGGCACAGCGCACTCCCGCGCCGCCACGCGGCCGTACCGCGTTCCTGTTCACCGGGCAGGGTGCCCAGCGCCTCGGCATGGGCCGCGACCTGTACGCGGCTTCCCCGGTGTTCGCGGCGGCCCTGGACGAGGTGTGCGCCCACCTGGACCCCGAGTTGATGCGCCCGCTGAAGTCGGTACTCTTCGCCGCCGAGGACAGCGCGGACGCCGCGCTGCTCGACCAGACCGCCTTCACCCAGGCAGCCATGTTCGCCCTGGAGACCGCGCTGTTCCGGCTCGCCGAACACCACGGCCTCACCCCGGACTTCCTGCTCGGCCACTCGATCGGCGAGGTCACCGCCGCCCACCTCGCGGGCGTGCTCGACCTCCCCGACGCCTGCGTCCTCGTCGCCGAACGCGGCCGGCTGATGCAGGCGGCACGCGAGGGCGGCGCCATGGCGGCCGTCGAGGCGGGCGAGGACGACGTACGCACCGCGCTCACCCCCTACGGCGACCGGGTGGCCGTCGCAGGGGTCAACGGACCCCGCGCCACGGTGATCTCCGGCGACGCCGACGCCGTCGACGAACTCGCCGCCCGGTTCAAGGCGCGGGGCGCGCGGGTCAAGCGTCTCCCCGTCAGCCACGCCTTCCACTCGCCGCACATGGAGGAGGTCCTGGACGAGTTCCGCGCGATCGCCGCGGACCTCACCTTCCGAGCACCCCGCATCCCCGTCGTCTCCAACGTGACCGGTGAGCTGGCCACGGCCGAGGAACTCGCCTCGCCCGACTACTGGGCCCGCCACATCCGCGCCGCCGTCCGTTTCCTGGACGGCGTACGCCTCCTGGAGGCCAGGGGCGTCACCGAGTGGCTGGAACTGGGCCCCGACGGGGTGCTGAGCGCCCTGGTCGCCGAGTCCCTGGAGGCGGACTCCGGGATCGTGACCCCGGTCCTGCGCAGGGGCCGGCCCGAGACCGAGGTGTTCGCCGCCGCCCTCGGACTGGCTGCCGCGCGTGGCGCCGACGTCCGCTGGGACACCGTGTTCCCCGGCGCCCGCGGGACCGAGCTGCCGTTCTACGCGTTCCAGCGGCAGCGCTACTGGCTCGACGCGCCGACGACCGTCTCGGACGCCGCCGGCTTCGGACTCGTACCGGCCGACCACCCGCTGCTCGGCGTCGCCGTGCCGCTGGCCGACCGCGACGAACACGTCCTCACCGGCCGCCTGGCACGCGGCACGCACCCCTGGCTGACGGAGCACACCGTCGCCGGCACCGTGCTCGTGCCCGGCACCGGACTGCTCGAACTCGCCCTCAGGGCGGGCGAACAGCTCGGCGCCACCACGGTCGAGGAACTCACCCTCGCCGCACCCCTGGTGCTGCCGGAACGCGGCGGCGTACACCTCCAGGTGTCCGTCGGCGCCGAGGGCACCGACACCACACGCCCGCTGCGCATCCACACCCGGCCCGACGGCGACCCCGCCCACGACGGCACCTGGACCCTGCACGCCTACGGCACGCTGCGAGCCGACGGCGCCACCGCAGGGGAGGCGCTCACCGTCTGGCCGCCCGCCGGAGCCCGGGAGATCGACCTCACCGGTGCCTACGAGCGTCTCGCCGAGCGGGGTTACGCCTACGGGCCCGCGTTCCGTAACCTGCGCCGGCTGTGGACGGCCGACGACGACCTCTTCGCGGAGGTCGCCCTCGGCGACGACCGCCGTACCGAGGCGGGCCGGTTCACCCTCCACCCCGCACTGCTCGACGCCGCGCTGCACCCGCTGCTGCCCGGAGTCGTCGGTGACGAGGGCGAGGCGCTGCTCCCGTTCACCTGGGCGGACGTGAGCGTGACGGCCGGCGGCGCGTCCGTGCTCCGGGTCCGGCTCGCGGGAGCCGCGGCACCCGCGGTCGACGGCGGCTCCACGTCCGTCGCGCTGACGGTGGCCGACGGCTCGGGCGCACCGGTCGCCACCGTGGCGGACCTGACCCTGCGCCCGCTGTCCGCCGAGTCGCTGCGCGCCGCGGACACCGGCTCCAACGACGGCCTGCTGCGGGTGGAGTGGAGTCGGCCGGCCACGACCGGCGCCACGCCCGACACCACGCCCGACCTCGCGTCCTGGGCGGTCGTCGGCCCGACGTCGGACCTCGGCCTTCCGCCCGGCACGGTCCGCTCCTACGCCGATCTGGGCGAGCTGGCACGGGCCGTCGACGCGGGCGAACCCGCGCCCACCGCGGTCCTCACCCCCCACACCTCCGCGCCCGCCGGTGACGCACTGCCGGACAGCGCGAGGGAGGCGACGCAACGGGCCCTCGCCCAGGTGCAGGAGTGGCTCCAGGACGAACGCTTCGCGGACTCCCGCCTCGTGGTCGTCACCCGGGGAGCCGTGGCCACCGCGGCCGACGAGGACGTCACCGACCTGACGCACGCCCCGCTGTGGGGCCTGCTGCGCTCGGCCCAGACCGAGAGCCCCGGCCGCATCCAGCTCCTGGACGTCGACACCACGGACACGCCCGCCCTCACGGCCGCCGTCGCCTCGGGCGAGGTGCAAGTGGCGGTGCGGTCGGGCGAGTTGGTCGTGCCCAGGCTGCGGCGGGCCACGCCCGGCGAGGGCGCGGTGTCGTGGGGTGCGGGCCCGGTGTTGGTGACCGGTGGTACCGGTGGGCTGGGTGCGGTGGTCGCTCGGCATCTGGTGCGGGTGCACGGGGTGCGGTCGCTGGTGCTGGTGAGCCGGCGTGGTGAGTCGGCTGCCGGTGCGGGGGAGTTGCGTACGGAGCTGGAGGCGGCGGGTGCTTCGGTGACCGTGGCCGCCTGCGACGTGTCGGACCGGTCGTCCTTGGCGGCGTTGCTGGCCGAGGTGGGTGAGCTGTCGGGTGTGGTGCACACGGCGGGTGTGCTGGACGACGTGACGGTGGAGGGCCTGACCGCCGACCGCCTGCACTCGGTGCTGCGTCCGAAGGTGGACGCGGCCTGGCACCTGCACGAGTTGACCCGGGACATGAGGCTCGGCGAGTTCGTCCTGTACTCGTCCATCGCTGGACTGCTCGGCACGGCGGGGCAGGCCAACTACGCGGCGGGCAACGCGTTCCTGGACGCGCTTGCGGCCCACCGCCGGGCTGCCGGGCTCCCGGCGACCTCCCTCGCCTGGGGGCTCTGGGAGGAGACCAGCAGCATCACCGGCCACCTGGCCGAGGCGGACCTGCGCCGCCTCGCCCGCTCCGGCCTGCTGCCGCTGGCCACCGACGACGCGATGGCCCTCTTCGACGCCGCGCCGGCCACCGGCGAGAGCGTCCTCGGCGTCACCCGGCTCGACACCCGGGCGATCCGCGCCCTGGGCGACCAGGTGCCGCCCCTCCTCAGCGGACTCGTCCGAGTGAACAGGGCTCAGCGACCCGCCGCCACGGACGGCGCCCCCGCCACCCGTACGGAAGGCCAGGGGCTCGCCGAGCGGCTCGCCGTCCTGTCCGCGACCGACCGGGAACGGGCCCTGGTGGATCTCGTACGCGGCAGGGTGGCCGCCGTACTCGGACACGCCGACCACACGGCGATAGACGCCGACCGGCCGGTCCAGGAACTCGGCTTCGACTCCCTGACCGCCGTCGAGCTGCGCAACCAGCTCGCCGGCGAGACAGGACTGCGGCTGCCGACCACCCTCGTCTTCGACCAGCCCACGCCCAGGGCGCTCGCTCAGTACCTGGCCGACCGGCTCACGGTCGAGGAGGTCGCGCCGGACGAGCCGGTGCTCGCCGAACTCGCCCGGCTGGAGGCCGCCATCGCGACGGCCGCCGTCGACACGTCCGCCCACGGCCGGATCACCGCCCGGCTGAGGGAACTCCTCGACGCCGCCGACAGCGCGGCCCGCGCCACCGGCCGGGGCCGGGACGACGAGGCCGGCGACCTGACCGACGCCCTGGAGGACGACCTCGACTCGGCCACGGACGAGGAACTGTTCGCCCTCGTCGACGACCTGAACTGACCACGACCGCCCACGACGACACCGAACCAGCACACGACACACGGGAGTTGACACACCATGGCGGGCGAGGACAAGCTCCGCGACTACCTCAAGAAGGCCGTCGCCGATGCCCGTGAGGCACGCCGGCAGCTGCGGGACATCGAGGACAGGCGCCGCGAGCCGATCGCGATCGTGGGCATGGCCTGCCGCTACCCCGGCGGCGTCTCCTCGCCCGACGATCTCTGGCGCCTCGTGACCGACGGCACCGACGCCGTCGGCGGCTTCCCCGACAACCGGGGCTGGGACGTGGACGGCCTCTACGACCCGGACCCCGACCGCACCGGCACCTCGTACGCCCGCGAGGGCGGATTCCTCTACGACGCCGACCGCTTCGACCCGGCCTTCTTCGGGATGTCCCCGCGCGAGGCCATGGCGATCGACCCGCAGCAGAGGCTGCTGCTGGAGACCGCGTGGGAGGCGTTCGAGCACGCCGGCATCGACGCCACCGCATTGCGCGGCTCCGACACCGGCGTGTTCACCGGCCAGATGTACAACGACTACGGCTCACGCCCCCACCTGCCCCCGGAGGACTTCGAGGGCTACCTGTTCAGCGGCAGCGCCGGCAGCATCGCCGTCGGCCGGCTCTCCTACACGTACGGCTTCGAGGGCCCCGCGGTCTCAGTCGACACCGCGTGCTCGTCCTCGCTGGTCGCCCTGCACCTCGCGGTGAACGCCCTGCGCAACGGCGAGTGCTCCCTCGCCCTGGCCGGCGGCGTCACGGTGATGTCGACACCGGTGGCCTTCCTGGAGTTCTCCCGACTTCGCGGCCTGTCGCCCGACGGACGGTGCAAGTCCTTCGGGGCCGGGGCCGATGGTGTCGCCTGGTCGGAGGGCGTCGGCGTACTGGTGGTGGAGCGTCTGTCGGATGCGGTGCGTAATGGGCATCGGGTGCTGGCGGTGGTGCGGGGCAGTGCGGTGAATCAGGATGGTGCGTCGAATGGTCTGACGGCGCCGAACGGTCCGTCGCAGGAGCGGGTGATCCGGCAGGCGTTGGCGTCGGCGGGTCTGTCGGCGGCTGATGTGGATGCGGTGGAGGCGCACGGTACGGGGACGCGGCTCGGCGATCCGATCGAGGCGCAGGCGTTGCTGGCGACGTACGGCCAGGATCGTGAACGTCCGCTGTTCCTCGGCTCCTTGAAGTCGAACATCGGGCATGCGCAGGCTGCTGCGGGTGTCGGTGGTGTGATCAAGATGGTGCAGGCGATGCGGCACGGTGTGCTGCCGCAGACGTTGCACGCCGACGAGCCGTCGCCGTTCGTGGAGTGGGACACGGGCTCGGTCGAGCTGCTGACCGAGGCACGTGAATGGACCGCCCGGAACGGCGAGCCGCGCCGCGCGGGTGTCTCCTCCTTCGGATTCGGCGGCACCAACGCCCACGTGATCATTGAGGAGGCCCTGGCCGACCCGCCCGCCGAGACCACGGAAGGGCGCACCCTGCCCGCGATGCCGTGGATCCTGTCCGCCCGCGCTCCCCAGGCACTCACCGCCCAGGCCGAACGGCTCCACGCCTTCGCCTCGGCCCCCGGCGCCCCCGACCCACTCGACATCGCCTACTCCCTCGCCACCACCCGCGCCGCCCTGCCGCATCGCACCGCGGTCGTCGGCGCCGGCCCCACCGAACTCCTCGACGGCCTGCACCACCTGACCCCGACCAACCCCTCCGGCGGTGGTCTGGCGGTGGTGTTCTCGGGTCAGGGTGCTCAGCGGGTGGGGATGGGCCGTGAGTTGTATGCGGCGTATCCGGTGTTCGCGGGGGCGCTGGATGAGGTGTGCGGGGTGTTGGATCCGTTGTTGGGCGGGTCGTTGAGGGAGGTGTTGTTCGAGGCGGAGGGCTCGCTGCTGAGCGAGACGGGGTGGACGCAGCCGGCGTTGTTCGCTTTTGAGGTGGCGTTGTTCCGGTTGGTGGAGTCGTGGGGTGTGCGGCCTGATTTTGTGGCTGGGCATTCGGTGGGTGAGTTGGTGGCCGCGCATGTGGCGGGGGTGATGGATCTTGGTGAGGCGGGTCGTTTGGTGGCGGCTCGTGCAGGCCTGATGCAGGCGTTGCCGTCCGGCGGTGTGATGGTCGCGGTGGAGGCGACGGAGGGGGAGGTGCTGGCCGCGATCGGTGATCGTGGTGACGCGGTGGGCGTGGCTGCGGTGAACGGCCCCTCGGCCGTGGTGCTGTCGGGTGCGGAGGACGCGGTCGAGCAGGTTCTCAGCGCGCTCTCGGGTCGGCGTGTGCGTCGGCTTGAGGTGTCGCATGCGTTTCATTCGCCGTTGATGGACGGGATGTTGGAGGAGTTCCGTTCGGTGGCGAAGGAGGTGCGTTACGACGCACCGAACCTGGGTGTGGTCTCGACGGTCACCGGCCGGGTGGCCGAGGGTGAGGATCTGCGGTCTGCCGACTACTGGGTGACCCAGGTCCGCGAGGCCGTCCGTTACGCCGACGCCGTCACCACCCTGGAGTCCGAGGGCGTCACCACGATCCTCGAACTCGGCCCCGGTGGTGTGCTCGCCGCCCTCGCCGCCCAGGCCGTCCGTGACCCCGACGCCCTGACCGCCACGGTCGCCACCCGTGCCGGACGCCCCGAGCCGGAGACCCTGGTCGAAGCGCTCGGCACGCTGCACGCGCGCGGAGTGCCGGTGGACTGGGAGGCGTTCTTCGCCGGTACCGGTGCCCGCCGGGTCCCGCTGCCGACGTACGCCTTCCAGCAACAGCGGTACTGGCTCGACGAAGTCGCCGTCGACGGGGGCCACGCCGGACCCGCCGCGCCCGCCGGGCGGCCCCGCGTCCCGGAAGAGGCACCCTGGACGGTCCCCCTGGCCGAGCGGCTCGCCCCGCTGAGCGAGGCACAGCGGGAGCAGTACCTGCTGACCCTCGTCACGGAGCTGGTCGCGAAGGTGCTCAAGCACCCGGACACCTCGGCCGTCGTGCCCCACCGCCCGTTCCAGGAACTCGGCTTCGACTCCCTGACCGGCGTCGAACTGCGCAACCGGCTCGGCGCCGAGACCGGGCTCGCGCTGCCCGCCACCGTTGTCTTCGACCATCCGACGCCCGCCGCGCTCGCGACCCATGTGCGGACACAGGCCGCCGCATCCGGCTCGGAGGGCGTGACGGCCCGTGGCGCGACCGAGGAACTGGACCGGCTGGAGGCGTCCTTCGACGCCCTCGCGGCGAACGGCTCCGACCCCGCCGTCGCGGCGCGGCTGAGAGCACTGGCCGACCGTCTCGCGGGCCCGGCCGAGGCGCCGTCCGCTCCGGGGGCGGCAGACCTCACGGACGCGTCCGCGGACGAGATCTTCGACTTCATCGACACGCAGCTCGGCCGGGCCACGGACTGACGCCCCGCGCTCACCGTTCCGCAGCCCCCGCACCATCACCCTTTCGGTACCGAGGAGAGACTGATTCCGCATGTCCGCTGACATGTCCCGCGCGCAGGAGCAGACCCAGACCGGGGAAGACCGGACCGGGCAGGACCAGACCAGGGAACAGAAGCTCGTCGACTACCTGAAGTGGGTCACCGCCGACCTTCAGAAGGCGCGCGAGCGCATCGAGACGCTGGAGTCGGCCGCCACCGAGCCGGTCGCCATCGTGGGCATGGCCTGCCGCTTCCCCGGCGGTGTCGCCTCCCCGGACGACCTGTGGCGCCTCGCCGCCGAAGGCCGGGACGCCATCGGCCCGTTCCCCACGGACCGCGGCTGGGACCTCGACGCGCTGTACAGCACCGACCGTGACGAGCCCGGCACGTCGTACACCCGGGAGGCCGGATTCCTCGACGGGGCAGCCCTGTTCGACGCCGACTTCTTCGGTGTCTCGCCCCGCGAGGCCCGAGCCATGGACCCCCAGCAGCGCGTTCTGCTGGAGACCGCGTGGGAGGCGTTCGAGGACGCCGGCATCGACCCCGCCACTCTGCGCGGCAGCCGTACGGCCGTGTTCGCCGGTGTCATCGAGCAGAGCTACCTCGGACTCGAAGGCCCCGCCGAGCTCGAGGGCCACCTCATGACGGGCAAGCTCAGCAGCGTGGCCTCCGGGCGCATCTCCTACACCTTCGGCCTCGAAGGCCCGGCCGTCTCGATCGATACCGCGTGCTCGTCCTCGCTGGTCGCCCTGCATCTCGCGGTGGAGTCGGTCCGCCGAGGCGAGTCCACCCTCGCCCTCGCCGGCGGCGCGACGATCACCGCGACCCCCGGCGGCTTCGTCGACTTCTCGCGCCAGGGCGGACTCGCCCCCGACGGACGGATCAAGTCCTTCGCGGAGGCCGCAGACGGCACGTCCTGGTCGGAGGGCGTGGGCCTGCTGGTGGTGGAGCGTCTGTCGGATGCGGTGCGTAATGGGCATCGGGTGTTGGCGGTGGTGCGTGGCAGTGCGGTGAATCAGGATGGTGCGTCGAATGGTCTGACGGCGCCGAATGGTCCGTCGCAGGAGCGGGTGATCCGGCAGGCGTTGGCGTCGGCGGGTCTGTCGGCGGCTGATGTGGATGCGGTGGAGGCGCACGGTACGGGGACGCGGCTCGGCGATCCGATCGAGGCGCAGGCGTTGCTGGCGACGTACGGCCAGGATCGTGAACGTCCGCTGTTCCTCGGCTCCTTGAAGTCCAACATCGGCCACACCGTCGCCGCGGCCGGAGTGGGCGGCGTCATCAAGATGGTGCAGGCGATGCGGCACGGCGTTCTGCCCCGGACCCTGCACGTCGACCGGCCCACGCCCATGGTCGACTGGAGTTCGGGCTCGGTCGAGCTGCTGACCGAGGCACGCGAATGGCCCGCCAGCGCCGCGGCCCCGCGCCGCGCCGCCGTCTCGGCGTTCGGCGTGAGCGGCACCAACGCCCACGTGATCCTGGAGGAGGCCCCGGCAGCGGCGACCACCGCCCCGGAGCCGCCGGAACGCTCCCTCCCCGCCCTGCCCTGGTTCCTCTCCGCACCCGACGAGGACGCGCTGCGCGACCAGGCCCGGCGACTCCAGGACCACATGGCCGCCCACCCCGAGCAGTCCGCCACCGACCTCGCCTACTCCCTCGCGACCGCCCGCACCCTGCACGACCGTCGCGCCGTCCTGACCGGCGCCGACCGCGACGAGCTGGTCGACGCCCTCCGACAACTCACCGAGACCCCCACGAGCCTCGCCACCCCTGCCCGTCCCGGTGGTCTGGCGGTGGTGTTCTCGGGTCAGGGTGCTCAGCGGGTGGGGATGGGCCGTGAGTTGTATGCGGCGTATCCGGTGTTCGCGGGGGCGCTGGACGAGGTGTGCGGGGTGTTGGATCCGTTGTTGGGCGGGTCGTTGAGGGAGGTGTTGTTCGAGGCTGATGAGTCGGTGTTGGGGGAGACAGGGTGGACGCAGCCTGCCCTGTTCGCCTTCGAGGTGGCGTTGTTCCGGTTGGTGGAGTCGTGGGGTGTGCGGCCTGATTTTGTGGCTGGGCATTCGGTGGGGGAGTTGGTGGCCGCGCATGTGGCGGGGGTGATGGATCTTGGTGAGGCGGGTCGTTTGGTGGCGGCTCGTGCTGGGTTGATGCAGGCGTTGCCGTCCGGCGGTGTGATGGTCGCGGTGGAGGCGACGGAGGGGGAGGTGCTGGCCGCGATCGGTGATCGTGGTGACGCGGTGGGCGTGGCTGCGGTGAACGGCCCCTCGGCCGTGGTGCTGTCGGGTGCGGAGGACGCGGTCGAGCAGGTTCTCAGCGCGCTCTCGGGTCGGCGTGTGCGTCGGCTTGAGGTGTCGCATGCGTTTCATTCGCCGTTGATGGACGGGATGTTGGAGGAGTTCCGTTCGGTGGCGAAGGAGGTGCGTTACGACGCACCGAACCTGGGTGTGGTCTCGACGGTCACCGGCCGGGTGGCCGAGGGTGAGGATCTGCGGTCTGCCGACTACTGGGTGACCCAGGTCCGCGAGGCCGTCCGTTACGCCGACGCCGTCAATACCCTCTACGACCACGGCGTGCGTACCGTCGTCGAGATCGGTCCCGGCGGCGTACTCACCGCCCTCGCCCAGAACGTCCTCGCCGACCGCGACGACATGACCGTCCAGGCCCTCCAGCGCTCCGACCGGCCCGAACCGGACGCGTTGGTCGCCGGCATCGGCACGCTGCACGCGCGCGGGGTGCCGGTGGACTGGAAGGCGTTCTTCGCCGGTACCGGCGCCCGCCGGGTCCCGCTGCCGACGTACGCCTTCCGGCAACAGCGGTACTGGGTCGACGCGCTCGCGGCCGGCGGCCGTGACGCCGACGGCTTCGGTCTGGACGGCACCGACCATCCCCTCATCGGCGCCGCGCTGTTCCCCGGGGACCGTGACGAGGCGCTGTTCACGGCCCGTCTGTCGCCCCGTATGGATCCGCTTCTGGCCGCGCACGCCCTCGCCGGGGAGACCGTCGTGCCGAGCGCGGTCCTCGCCGAGCTGGCCGTCCGGGCCGGCGACGAGACCGGCTGCACGTCGGTCGACGAACTGGTCGTGGAGACACCGCTGGTGCTGCCCGCCACCGGTGCCCTGCACCTCCAGGTCCGCGTCGGCGAACCGGACGACACCGGTCGGCGCGTCCTCACCGTCCACGCCCGGCCCGACGACCCCGGCGCCTCCTGGACACGCCACGCGCACGGGCTGCTGAACGACACGGCGCTCGTCCCGCCGACGGAATCCGGGCCCACCACACCGTGGCCACCGGCCGACGCCGAGTCCCTCACAGGTGCCGAGTCCCTGAAGCCGCCCGGCACCCCGGAATCCACCACCCCGTCCCCCCTCTACGACCGCTTCACCGCCGCCGACATCCACTACGGCCCCCCGTACCAAGGCCTGACCAGCGCCTGGCGTCGAGACGGTGACCTCTTCGCCGAGGTGACCCTGCCCTCCGATCACCCCGTCTCCCGCCTCGAAGGCTTCGGCCTCCACCCGGCGCTGCTCGAAGCCGCGCTGCAACCCCTGTACGCCGCCCGACTGCCCGGCCGGCCTCACACCGTGACCCGGTGGCGCGGTCTGCGCCTGTACGCCACCGGCGCGGACACCGTGCGCGTCCACCTCGCCCCGCTGCCCGACGCCGACGACACCTACGAGGTACGTCTGACCGACCCGGCCGGGCAGACCGTCGCGGTGGCCGACGCCGTGACCGTCGGCCCCGTCCGCGCCGACGTGCTGCGTGCCGCCCGCTCCCGCGACCGTGACGCCCTCCACCACGTCGAGTGGACGGCCCGGCCGCTGCCGTCGGCGGCCCTGGACTGGGTCACGCTCGGCTCCACCACGCACCCGGACGTGACCGCCGTGACGGCCGCCGTGACCGGCGGACGGATCGGGGCCGTACGCCTGGAATTGACGACACCCGTCGGACAGTCCGCGCAGGACGCCGCTCGGGACACCGTGGGCCGCGCCCTCGCCCACGCCCGGCAGTGGCTCGCCGAAGAAGCCCTGTCCGCAACGCCGTTGGTGGTCGTGACCCGTGGGGCCGTTGCGGTCACCGGCGACGAGGACGTCACCGACCCCGCCGCCGCGGCGGCCTGGGGCCTGCTGCGCTCGGCGCAGTCGGAGGCGCCGGGGCGGATCGTCCTGGTGGACGCGGACGCCGACGTCGGCCAGGACGCGCTGTCCGCGGTGGTCGCCTCAGGGGAACCGCAGGCCGCGATCCGTACGACCGGCCCCGGCTTTCGCGTGCACCTGCCGCGTCTGCTGCGCACACCGGAACCGAAGGCCGACGGGGCCACGGTCTGGGACCCCGCCGGCACCGTCCTGATCACCGGCGGCACCGGCTCGCTCGGCGCCCACTTCGCGCGCCACCTGGTCGCCCGTCACGGTGTGCGCCGGCTGCTGCTGGTCAGCAGGCGCGGTCCGGACGCCCCGGGCGCCGCGGAGCTGTGCTCCGAACTGCGCGCCCTCGGAGCGGCCGTGACCGTGGCCGCCCTCGATGTCGCCGATCGCGCCGCCCTCGCGGACGTCCTCGCGGCGATCCCGGCCGAGCACCCGCTGCGCGGTGTCGTCCACACCGCGGGCGTCCTCGACGACGGTGTTATCGCCGCGCAGACGCCGCACCGGCTCGACGCCGTACTGCGGCCGAAGGCCGACGCGGCCTGGACGCTGCACGAGCTGACGCGGGACGCGGACCTGACGGCGTTCGTGCTCTTCTCGTCCGTGGCCGCCGCCATCGGCGGGCCCGGCCAGTCCACCTACGCCGCCGCCAACGCCCACCTGGACGCCCTCGCCGCGCACCGCGCCGCGTCGGGACTGCCCGCCACGTCCATCGCCTGGGGTCTGTGGGAGCAGGCGACCGGGCTGACCGGCGGCCTCAGCGAAACGGACCTGAAGCGGATCGCCCGCAGCGGCTTCCGTACCGTCCCCGAGGAGCTGGGCACCGCCCTGTTCGACCTCGCCCTGGACAGCGGCCGGCCGTACCTCGTGGCCACCCCCCTGGACCTCCCGGTCCTGCGCCGCCAGCCGCAGGTTCCGGCGCTGCTCAGGTCCTTGGTGCGGGTACCGGTCCGGGCGGCGGCGCGGGGTGCGGACGAGGCCGGGCCCGCGCTGGCCGACCGTCTCGCCGGGCTCGACGAGACGGAACAGCACAAGATCGTCCTGGACGCCGTGGCGGCGGAGATCGCCCGGGTCCTCGGCCGTACCGACACCACCGGCACCGACCCCGAACGCCCCCTCCAGAGCAGCGGATTCGACTCGCTCACCTCGGTCGAACTGCGCAACCGGCTCGCCACGCTCACCGGCCTGCGACTGCCGGCCACCCTGGTCTTCGACCGCCCGACGCCCCGGGCCCTGGCGACCTACCTGCGCACCGAACTCCTCGCGTCCGGGGACACCGCCGCCCCGTCGGCGCAGGCCCCCGCCCTCGACTACGCCGCCGACCTGGACCTGCCCGCCGACATCCGCCCGGCCGACGAGGTCGTCCGCACCGTCACCGACCCGGCCGACATCCTGGTCACCGGCGCCAGCGGGTTCCTCGGCGCGTTCCTGCTGCGCGACCTGATGCGCACCACGAAAGCGCGCGTCCACTGCCTGGTCCGCGGCGCCGACGACCGGACGGCGTATCAGCGGCTGCGGTCCAGCCTGGCCTGGTACCGCGTCTGGGACGAGATCGACGAGAGCCGCCTGCGGGTGCTCGCCGGCGACCTGGCCGACGAACGGCTCGGCCTGACCGAGGAGCGGTTCGACGGCCTCGCCCGCAGCGTGGACGCGGTCTACCACGCGGGCGCCACCGTGCACTGGCTCCACCCCTACGAGGCACTGCGCGCCGCCAACGTCCACGGCACCCGGGAGATCCTGCGCCTGGCGGCCCGCCACCGCACGGTCCCGGTGCACTACATCTCCACGGTCGGTGTCTTCGACGGCCCGGTCACACCGGGCGTCCCGCTGAAGGTGACCGACCCGACCGGCCCCGCCGAGCGGCTGCCCAGCGGCTACCTCCAGTCCAAGTGGGTCGCCGAGCAACTCGTCGGGCTCGCCCGGGACCGGGGCCTGCCGGTGTCCGTGCACCGCGTCGACGTCATCTCCGGCGACACCCGCAACGGCGCCTGCCAGACCCGCGACTTCGTCTGGCTCAGCCTCAAGGGCCTCCTCCAGGCGCAGGCAGCACCGGCCGGCGTCGACGGCCGCTTCCACCTGCTGCCCGTCGACTACGTCAGCGCCGCCGTCGTCGGCATCTCCCGGCGCGAGCCGGCCGGCGGCACCTTCCACCTGTTCAACCGGACCTCGCTCAGCCTCGCGGACTGTGTGTCGTACCTGCGCGACCTCGGCTACCGGCTCGACGAGACGGGCCGCGAGGAGTGGAGCGCCGCGGTGCGGTCCGACCGGGACAACGCCCTGCTGCCGCTGCTGCACGCCTTCGAGCTGATGACGTCCGACACCGACGGCTTCTATCCGCCCATCGACACGACCGAGACCGAGACGGCACTGGCCGGCACGGACATCGTCTGCCCGCCGCTGACCCGCGAACTCTTCGGCAGATACGTCGACTTCTTCGTCCAGGAGGGGCACTTCCCGCCCGCCCCCTGACCGTGCGACCGGCCCCCCTTCCGACACCACCGGCCGCCCGGCCGCTCTCCGCGCGCGGCCGGGCGGCCAGCCCCGTTTCCCACATCCGCGAATCCGAGGTACCGCCATGGGCGCCGCACAGGTGCGTTCGTTCTCCGAGATCGAGGCCGCCTTCGTCAAGTACGTCCAGCAGACGGTCTACTGCACGATGATCACCGTCGACCGCCGCAACCGGCCCCGGGCCCGGGTCGTCCAGCCCGTCTGGGAGACCGTCGAGGAGCGCCCCGTCGGCTGGCTCGCGGTCTTCCGGACCCCCGTCAAGGCGGCCCACCTGGCCAACAACCCCCATACGACGTACGCCTACTGGCACCCCTGCCAGGACGCGCTGTTCGTCGACGGCGTCTCGGCCTGGGTGGACGACCGGGACACCAAACTGCGCGCCTGGGAGCTGTACCGCCGCACCAGCCCCCCGGGCGTCGGCTACGACCCGCACCTCTACTGGAGCGGCGGCCCCGACAGCCCCGACTACCAGCTGCTGCGCATCGACCCCTGGCGCGTGCAGGTCGTGCGCGGCTCGGACCTGCGCAGCCGTATCTGGGCGGTCGACCCCCCGGCCTGAGGGGCGGCGCCCGAGGCCGCGCACGTCCGGATAGGTGCTACCCAGGGGAGCCGGGCCGGGTGGGACAATCCACGTCCGGGTTCCGAGTGACCGAGCGATGGGCTGCCGGGGCATCGGGGAGGACGGAAAGGAACTGTCTGCATGATCCGGTGGGTGTCCCTCAGCGTCGAGGCAAGGCCCGTGCCCCGCCCCGTGGCCACGCCGTTGGTGTGGGCCACGGCCTTCGGCGGCGCTCTGCTCCTGGTGGCGATGCACAACCTCCTCATAGGCCCGGACCGACCCGGATTCGCCCTGGCCGGGCTGTCCCTGCTGGCCGCCCTGCTGGGACTGTGCGCCCGCTTCACCGCGGCCCCGGGCACGGCGCTGCTGTGCTGGCTGTTCCTCAACGGCTTCGCGATCCCGCCCGCGGGCACCCTCACCTGGACCGGCTCCCGCGACACCGTCTGGCTCGCCTGCCTGTTCACCGCGAGCCTCGTCGGCACGATCCTGGCGAGGATCGTCCACGCCCGCGCCGCCTACCGCCGCGTCACCGCGGGCACGGCGACGCCGACGGCGGGCTCACGCGACTGGCGCGACACCTTCTGAAGGGCAGATCCGAACGTCGGCATAGCCCGGCCGCGCGTGCGCAGTTGAGTGCGGCGGCCCGCCCGCGGTCACGGCACGGGTGTCCGGGCCGGCCGGGGGATCAGAAGTTCGGCGTTGCCGCGATCGATGGCGTGGAGCCGGCCCGGCTCCCAGTTCGGGTAGGCGTCCAGCGCGGTGTCGAAGTAGAAGCGCCGCAGGTCCGTCAGGAAGTCCTCGGGTGTCGTGCCGCCGCCGTCGCCGGTGGCGTCCGTGTGCAGTCGGGCGGCGAGGGCGAAGCGCTGGGCGGCGTACGGCAGGAAGCCGCCGGCGTGCGGCAGGATCATCCGCATCCGGGGGTACCGGCGCGGCACGCCCCGCACGGTCATGTGCAGTGCGGCGCGGGTCGTGTCGTAGGGGAAGTCGACCAGCGGAAGCGGCACATCCGCCAGTGGAGGGCCCGGCGGCGCGGTCGGATGGACCAGGATCACGGCGGAGCGGGCGTCGAGTTCGGCCCACAGCGGCTCGAACGCCGGGTCGCCCAGATAGCGGCCGTGCGCGTTGGAGAGGACGAGGACGCCGTCCGCGTCCAGTTCGTCGAGGGCGTGCGCCGCCTCGGCGAGCGCGCCGTCCACGTCCGGGAGCGGGAGGACGGCGAAGTGGCCGAAGCGGTCGGGCCGGTTCTTCACCAGCTCGGCCGCGAACTCGTTGACGCTCCGGGCCACCTCGCGTGCGGTGGCGGGATCGTCGGGGCCGGCGAGCGGTGCGGCGTACGACAGCATTCCGGTGGCGATCTCGCGCGAGATCGAGAAACCCGGCGCGTCAAAGGATTATTTGGGGCATTTCTCACTAATGTCCACTCCCGGTAAGGAGTCGATCCTTCACGTATCGCATCCACCTCGCTTCACCGGAGATGACATGCACAAGCTTCGTAAGGCCGCCGTCCTGGTCGCCGCCCTCAGCAGCGTCGGAGTCCTGTCCGTCGGTTCCGCCCACGCCGCGGGCATGGACGGCGACGGCCAGGGCAACGCGTACAAAGTCCAGCAGAGCACCCAGTGCAAGTCCCACGACCTGAACATCGACATCCTCGGTGTGGTCGGCATCCTCAACGGCGTGCTGGGCAACGGCCTCAACGGTGAGGGCAACCCGGCCAGCCAGAGCACCCACCTCGGTTCGGAGATGGGCTGCAGCAACTCCGCCTTCTGAGACGCGTCCTACGTCGCCACAGAGGCAGCAGAGAGGCGGTCGGCGCACAGCGCCGGCCGCCCTTCTGTCGCCCGGGCCCCTGGAGCGGATTTCCGGAGCCCGCCAAGTCATCGGTGGGCGGCCGGAGTCCGGCGCGTGCCCCGGGAGCGGTAGACGACGTACGGGCGGGCCAGATAACCGAGCGGTGCCGTGAAGGCGTGGACCAGACGGCTGAAGGGCCACAGCGCGAACAGGGCCATGCCGAGCAGGGCGTGCAGCTGATAGGCGAACGGCGCCCCCGACATGGCGGGGACGTTCGGATCGAGGACCAACAGCGAGCGGAACCACACCGAGACGCCGAGCCGGTAGTCGTAGGAGTCCGGTCGCAGCGTCGTCGCCGTCGCGGTGAGCCCGGCGAGCAGGACGCAGGCCAGGAGCGGGTACACCGCGCGGTCGCTGCGGCTCGTCGCGGCCCGGACGGCGGGCACGCGCAGCCGCCGGTACAGCAGGACCGCCAGGCCCGCGAGGGTGGCGAGGCCCGCGGTCCCGCCGACGACCAGGGCGTTGGCGTGGTACAGCCACTCGTGCACATGGACGCGCTCGGTCAACGACTCCGGCACCAGCAGGCCGATGGCGTGCCCGGCCGCCACGAAGAACAGTCCGAAGTGGAACAGCGGCCCGCCGACACTCAGCAGACGGTGCTCGTGCAACTGGCTGGAGCGGGTGGTGAAGCCGAAGCGGTCGTAGCGGTAGCGCCAGGCGGTCCCGGCGACCAGGACGGTGAAAACCAGGTAGGGGAGTACGCCCCACAGGGCGATGTGCAGATGCTTCACCGGGCGGGCTCCTGCGCGTGCGGCGACGACGGACGATGGGGGAACGGCAGCAGACCGACCGTCTCGACGGGCGGGCCCGAGCGGGCCAGGCGCAGGGCGGCGGCCCGGTCGGCGGGCGAGGCACCGGGCAGCGTCCGGCAGACGGCTTCCAGGACGTCGGCGTACGGGCTGCGGTGCTCGCGCAGCGCCAGGCGCAGGAGCTCCAGCGCCGCGCGATGGTCAAGCAGCGCCCTGCGGCCGGGCTCGGGACAGCGGGCGGCGAACTCCAGGGCCAGCGGCAGGAAGTCGGGCAGTTCGTCCGTGGGCGGCTGCCAGCCGTGGGCGCGGTACAACTCCCGCCAGGCCAGCAGGGACCGGCCGCGGCGCCGGGTGTCGCCGTCCGTGTAGTACGTCAGGTGCAGCGTCCGCCGGCGGCTGCGGTCGAAGGTGGTCACGTACCGCGCCGACAGCTCCAGGTCCGCGACCCCGGCCGTCGCCGCGCAGAACCGGGACAGCGGCTCGGTGTCCGCTCCCGGTACGCCGGCCAGGCTGTCGGTGACCAGACGCAGCCGCCGTGGCCAGTCGGGGCCCGGGTGCAGCAGGAGCAGCGAGGCCGCCTGGTGGATCAGCGTCGTCCTCATGTCCGCTCCTCGCCGCCAGGGAAGAGGCCGTCGGGGCGTCCGCGCCCGTTCCAGTTCAGGAGGTTGACACGGCCGCGAAGGGACGCCCCGGCATGCTCGGGTTCCGGACCCGGCGGGGCGTGGAAGGTGTCCGGCGCGTACATGCCCGGACCGCCGTGGCCGTCCAGACTGCACCCGGCGTCGGCGTCGTCCCCGGGCAGTTCGGCCGTGTAGCCGGTGGGGATGACATAGCGCTCGTCGTACTTGGCGAGGGCGAGCAGCCGGTACATCGCCTCGATGCCCTCCGCGTCCATCCCGACCGAGCGGGCGATCGCCGGGTCCTGCTCCTCGCCGAGGTTCACGCGCCGCATGTGGGAGCGCATCGCCGCCAGCCTGCACAGCGCCGCCTCCACGGGCGCCACGTCACCCGCGGTGAACAGGCCCGCCAGGTACTCCAGCGGGATGCGCAGGGAGTCGATCGCCGCGAACAGCTTCGCCGGGTCCTCCCCGTCGTGGCCGGTGGCGGTCAGGGACTCCACGACCGGCGACAGCGGCGGGACGTACCAGACCATCGGCATCGTCCGGTACTCCGGATGCAGCGGCAGCGCCACCCGGTGCCGGCTGATCAGCGCGTGCACGGGGGAGCGCCGGGCGGCGGTGATCCAGTCGTGCGGGATGCCGGCGTCCTCGGCGGCCCGCTGCACGACCGGGTCCTCGGGGTCGAGGAAGCAGCCCAACTGCGCCTCGTACAGGTCCCGTTCGTCGGCGGTCGCGGCGGCTTCGCCGACCTTGTCGGCGTCGTAGAGGACGACCCCGAGATAGCGCAGTCGGCCGACGCAGGTCTCGGAGCAGACGGTGGGCTGACCGGCCTCGATGCGCGGGTAGCACATCGTGCACTTCTCCGCCTTGCCGGTGGCGTGGTTGAAGTACACCTTCTTGTACGGGCATCCGGTCACGCACATCCGCCAGCCCCGGCAGCGGTCCTGGTCGACCAGGACGATGCCGTCCTCGATCCGCTTGTACAGCGCCCCGGAGGGGCACACCGCCACGCAGGACGGGTTCAGGCAGTGCTCGCAGATCCGCGGCAGATAGAACATGAACGCCTGCTCGTACTCCAGCCGCACCCGCTCGTTCATCCGCCTGAGCACCGGGTCGCCGGCGATGTGCTCGGGTCCGCCGCCCAGGTCGTCGTCCCAGTTCGGGCCCCATGTCACCTGCGTCGGACGGCCGTCGATCAGGGAGCGGGGCGGAGCCGTGGGGACGTCGTCGCCGAGCGGGGCACCGATCAGGTTCTCGTAGTCGTACGTCCAGGGCTGGTAGTAGTCGTCGAGCGAGGGGAGCTCGGGGTTGGCGAAGAGACGGGCCAGGCGCCGGGCGCGGCCGCCGCTGCGCGGCACCAGCCGGCCGTGCTTGAGCCGCCAGCCGCCCTTCCACCTGTCCTGGTCCTCGTAGGAGCGCGGATAACCCTGGCCGGGACGGGTCTCGACGTTGTTGAACCACACGTACTCGGTGCCCGACCGGTTGGTCCAGGTCTGTTTGCAGGTGACCGAGCAGGTGTGGCAGCCGATGCACTTGTCGAGGTTCATCACCATCGCCACCTGGGCCATGACGCGTCCGACCGTGGTCTCGCCCTGCGGCATCAGTAGTCGACCTCCTGTGAGCGGCGGCGGATGACGGTGACCGCGTCGCGCTGGTTGCCGGTCGGGCCGTAGTAGTTGGGCGCGAACGACAACTGGGCGTGGCCGCCGATGAGATGGGTCGGTTTGATCAGCAGGCGGGTGAGGGCGTTGTGGACGCCGCCGCGCCGGCCGGTGGCCTCGGACCTGGGGACGTTCACCAGGCGTTCCTGCACGTGGTACATGAACACCGTGCCGGGCGGCATGCGGTGGGAGACGACCGCGCGGGCGACCACGACGCCGTTGCGGTTGACCGCCTCCACCCAGTCGTTGTCCGTGACGCCGATCGCGGCGGCGTCGTCCACGCCGATCCAGATGACGGGCCCGCCCCGGGCCAGGGTCTGCATCAACAGGTTCTCCTGGTACTCGGAGTGGATGGACCACTTCGAGTGCGGGGTGAGATAGCGGACGGTCACCGAGCGGCCGTCCTCCTCGCGCACGTCCGACGTCATGTCCAACGGCGGCCGGTACACGGGCAGTTGCTCCCCGAACTCCGCGATCCACGGATGGTCCAGATAGAACTGCTGCCGCCCGGTGAGCGTGTGCCAGGGCTTGAAGTGCTCGGTGTTGATCGTGAACGGCGAGTACCGGCGGTCCGGGGCCTCCTTGCCCGACCACTCGAAACTCGCGCCGACCTGCACCGGACGGGCCTGGGTGTCGGAGAACTCCACCCGCCGCTCGGCCACCGACGCCGCCAGCTCCGCGAGGCCGGTGTCCGCGCCGCACCGCTCGGCGAGCCGCTCGAAACCCTCGGCGGCGAGACGGCCGTTGGTCGTGCCCGACAGGGCGAGGATCGCCTCGCACAGCTTGACGTCCGTGTCCAGCAGGGGCCGCCCGCGCGCCGGGCCACGGGCCGCCGTGCCGCACCGCGCGGCGAGCCGGCCCGCCTCCTGCGTCGGTCGCACGGTCACGCCCTTCACCGTCATGCCCTGCTCCTCGGCAAGCGGACCGAGCGCGGCGATCCGGTCGGCGATCGCCGTGTAGTCCCGCTCGACGAGGGTGAACTGCGGGGCGGTCGGCCCGTCGGGCGGCGCCTCCCCGGGGGTGTCGTGCTGGAGCGGCGTGGCCACGAGGTCGTGGGCCGGCTCCAGGCGCCCCGCGGCCAGCCGGGCCACCTCGGCGGCGAGCCCGTGGAAGATCTCGAAGTCCGTGCGCGCCTGCCACGGCGGGCTGATCGCCGGGGAGAAGGCGTGGACGTAGGGGTGCATGTCCGTGCTGGACAGGTCGTGCTTCTCGTACCAGGTGGCCGCCGGCAGCACCAGGTCGGCGAACAGGGTCGTGGACGTCATCCGGAAGTCCAGCGCGAGCAGCAGGTCGAGCTTGCCGCGCGGTGCCCTCTCCCGCCACGTCACCTCCCGGGGCCGCAGCCCGGGCGGTGTCTCCTCGGCGGCGGCGTTGTCGGACGCGCCCAGCAGATGCCGCAGGAAGAACTCGTTGCCCTTCGCCGACGAGCCGATGAGGTTGGCCCGCCAGACCGTCAGCACCCGTGGCCAGTTGGCCGGGTCGTCGGGGTCCTCGCAGGCGTAGGACAGACGGCCCGCCTCCCGCTCGCGGGCCACCCAGTCCGCGGGGTCGACGCCCTCCTCGTGCACGCGCCGGCCGAGCCGCAGCGGATTGGCGCCGAAGGTGGGGCTCGACGGCATCCAGCCCTGCCGGACGGAGCGGGCCACCAGGTCGGCCGTGTGCAGACCGCTGAGCGTGCCGGACGCGGTCGGCGCGGTCAGGGCGTCGGCGCCGGAACTCTCGTAGCGCCACTGGTCCGTGTGCAGATACCAGTACGGCGTGCCCGCCATCTGCCGTGAGGGGCGCACCCAGTCGGAGGCGGTGGCCAGCTGCTGCCACCCGGCGTACGGGCGGACCTTCTCCTGGCCGACGTAATGCGCCCAGCCGCCGCCGTTGACGCCCTGACAGCCCGTGAGGAGCAGCAGGGACAGGAACGAGCGGTAGATCGTGTCGGAGTGGAACCAGTGGTTGGTGCCCGCGCCCATCACGATCATGCAGCGGCCCCGGGTCTGCTCGGCGGTCCGCGCGAACTCCCGTGCCGCCCGCACCACCGCCCCGGCGGACACCGAGGTGATCGCCTCCTGCCAGGCGGGGGTGCAGGGCGTGGCCGCGTCCTCGTACGGCACCGGCCGGGAGTTCCCGAGCCCCTCGCGTCCCACGCCGTACTGGGCCAGCATCAGATCGAACACCGTCGTCACCAGCCGGTCGCCGAGCCGCACCGCCGGCACCGTGCGCCGCACCGTCGCGCCGGCCTCGTCGAAGCGGGGGAGCACCACCTCGGCATGGGTCGCGCCGGGGCGGCGGTGGAAGGTCAGCAGGGGTTCGGCGTCGCCGAGGTCCAGATTCCAGCGGCCCTCACCGGCCTTGCCCCAGCGGTCGCCCAGCGTGCCGTTCGGCACGAGGGGACCGCCGGACACCCTGTCGTAGAACACCGGCATCCAGCGCCGCGCCGCGGCGTCGGCGGTCCGGGCGAGATCGAGGTCCCGGGCGGTCACGAAGGCGCCGGGGGTGTGGGTGGCCGTCTCCCACCCCTGCCCCTGCCCGTGCTCGTGCTCGTGCTCGTCGAGGGCGACGAGGAACGGCAGATCGGTGAACCGCCTGACGTAGTCGGTGAAGTACGGCACCCTCCGCTCCACGAAACACTCGCGCAGGATGACGTGGCCCATGGCCATCGCGAGCGCGCCGTCGGTGCCCGGATGCGGATGCAACCACTCGTCGGCGAACTTCGTCGCGTCCGCGTAGTCCGGCGAGACCACGACGACCTTCTGACCGCGATAGCGGGCCTCGGCCATCCAGTGCGCGTCCGGGGTCCGTGTCACCGGCACATTGGAGCCCCACAGCATCAGATAGGCCGCGTCCCACCAGTCGCCCGACTCGGGTACGTCGGTCTGGTCGCCGAAGACCTGCGGCGAGGCGATCGGCAGATCGGCGTACCAGTCGTAGAACGACAGCATCGGCGCGCCGATGAGCGCGTGGAAGCGGGCGCCGACCGCGTGCGAGGCCATCGACATCGCCGGGATCGGCGAGAATCCGGCGATCCGGTCGGGCCCGTACTCCAGCAGCGTGTGCACATGCGCGGCGGCGGCGATCTCCAGCGCCTCGTCCCAGCCGATCCGGACCAGGCCGCCCCTGCCGCGCGCCGACTGATAGCGGCGCCTTTTGTCCGGGTCCCCGGTGATCTCCGCCCACGCCGCCACGGGATCCCCTCCCGCACGGCTTTTCTCCGCACGGAACATTTCCATCAGCACACCCCGCGCATGCGGGTAGCGGACCCGGGTCGGCGAGTAGGTGTACCAGGAGAACGACGCGCCGCGCGGGCAGCCGCGGGGCTCGTAGTCGGGGCGGTCCGGGCCCGTCGAGGGGTAGTCGGTCGCCTGTGTCTCCCAGGTGATCAGTCCGTCCTTGACGTACACCTGCCACGAGCACGAGCCCGTGCAGTTCACGCCGTGGGTGGAGCGCACCACCTTGTCGTGCGCCCAGCGCTCCCGGTACGGCGCGTCGTTGACCTGCTGGTCCGTGCGGAAGACCGCGCGCCCCTCCGGTGTGGTCGGCGCCCGCTGGAGCAACCGACCGGCCGCGAGGAGCCGTTCGGCCGCCTCCGCGGCGATCTTTTCCGCGCTTGCCCTGCCACGTCCCACGCCCTGTGACCCCCTCGGGGCTCGGCGTGCCGAAGCGGTCGCCTCAGGCACGTTCATGTCGGCGAACGAAGGCAAGGATGCGCCTCGGGGGCCTGCTGTGCGGATCTCTTTCAGGCCACCTTGATGTATCTAGAAACTATTTTTTGATTCCCTTTGCAAATGGCTTAGAAGGGTTTCGGTCAAGGGGCGCAGGGGCGACGAGAGGCGAAATGAGCCGCCGCTCGGTTTCATTGCCCACACCCTCGAAACGCCTGTCAAGCGCGAGGTTCATCACAGCGAATAGCGGCTTCCGGACGACCGTCTGCGGCGGAATCGCGGTGGTAGCCTCGAATGAGTGAGCAGTCGAAGCGTCGTCAAAGGTGCCCGGCAGCACAATCTCCCTGACGGGTCCGCGGAATTGCCCGGAGGCGCGCTGATCCCATTCGTCGACGTTTCCGGTTCGGCAGGCCGGACTTGGCGTTCGGCGCGGTTTCCGCAATTCCCCTGCCGTCCGCGGAGGGAGGCCACATGAGCGTCCTGGAACGGGACGGCGCGCACACGGCACCGCCGACGCCGTCCGACGACGACACCGACGGTCCGCGGCCGCAGCTCGAAGGCCAGGGCGGCAGCACCGACCCGGTGAAGGACTATCTGCGCGTCATCGCCCGGGTCCGGCTGCTCACCGCGGACCAGGAAGTGGACCTCGCAAGACGCATCGAGGCCGGTCTGTACGCCGAGCGGCTCCTGGCGGAGGGGCGGCCCGGGCGTCACGCGGAGGAGCTCGTGTTCCTCATCGAGGACGGCCGGCGGGCCAAGGCGCACCTGACCGAGGCCAACCTCCGTCTCGTCGTCTCCGTGGCCAAGCGGTACACCGGCCGCGGTCTGGACTTCCTCGACCTCGTCCAGGAGGGCAACGCCGGGCTCATCCGGGCGGTGGAGAAGTTCGACTACGCCAAGGGCTTCAAGTTCTCCACCTACGCGACCTGGTGGATCAAGCAGGCCGTCACCCGGGCCCTCGCCGACCAGAGCCGCACCATTCGGATCCCCGTGCACACCGTCGAGATCATCAACCGGGTGGCACGCGCGCGCCGGGAGCTGATGCAGGACACGGGCATCATGCCGACCCCCGAGGAACTCGCCGCGAAGGCCGAGATACCGGTGGAGCGGCTCGTCGAGATCGACGCCTACACCAGGGAACCGGTCTCCCTGCACGCCGCCCTGAGCGACGACGGCGACGGCGAGTTCGGCGACCTCATCGAGGACACCGACCTGCCCTCCCCCTGGGAGTCCGTCACCCACCACCTCCTCCAGGACGCCATCCGCGACCTGCTGACCGGCATGACCGCCCGCGAGGCCGGCATCATCGCCCTTCGCTACGGGCTCACCGACGGCCGCCCCCGGACCCTGGAGGAGATCGGCCAGGTCTACGGCGTCACCCGCGAACGCATCCGCCAGATCGAGACCAGGACGATGAGCAAGCTCCGCCACCCGTCCCGCTCCCAGGCGCTGCGGGACTATCTCGACGACCTCTGACGACGACCTTCGGCCGCGACTCCGGGCGACGGCCTCCGCCGGCGACCCCTCACGCGTCCCGGGTCAGCCGTCGGCCGGCTCGAAGTCGCTGATGTCGTAGAGGGCTTCGTCGTCGATCGCGTTCTCCATCCAGTCCAGCGAGATCCGCTCCGGGTGCCCGTCGCGCGCGTACTCCACCTCCGCCTTGTCCGCGTCGTCCCGCCGCGCCTGCCGCCACTCGCCCAGCAGCTCCCCGATGGTGGGCACCGTGTCCGGGACGTCGTCGACGACGCGCCGGCCGCTGTCGTCGAGGCCCACCGCCTTCACCACGGCACCGTCGCGGACAGTGATCCGGAAGGCACCGATCAGGCTCCGCTCCCCTTCGCTCGACCGCAGCGTGTACGTGTACGAGTCGGGCTCGCGCCAGGAGGAGGCCGTCGCCTCGGGCTCGGGTTCGTCGGCGCAGCCGGCGACCGCGCCCACCAGCCCCACCGCCAGCACGGCACGGAACACGACGCGGGCACTGACGGGTACGGCGGTCATGGCGGTCATGGCGGCACTCCCTTCGAGGATCGGTACCGCTATGACGGCGTTCGCACCGGGAACGTTCGGCGGACGTGCTCCGCCGGTCCGCGCACCCCCGGTCGCGGGGACTACTCCGGAGCCGGCTCGCCGATGAAGTCGGGCATCAGCGCGCACATCGCCTCGCGCTGGGAGGGGCCCATGAACCGGGTCAGCGCCTCCTTGACCGTCTCGGCGAGGACCGCGGAGGCCTCCTTGAGGAGGCCGCGGGCCTTCTCGGTGAGGGCGACCTCGACGCCGCGCTTGTCGCCGCAGACCGACCTCCGGGTGACCAGGCCGGCGTGCTGGAGGCAGGCGATCTGGTAGGTGAGGCGGGTCTTCGGGCGGCCCAGGAGCTCGGCGATCCGCGTCATACGCAGGGCCTGGCCGGGGTCCGCGGCGAGCAGGCACAGCACCAGGAACTCGTCGTGCGAGACGTCCAGCCGGTCCTTGACCACGCTGCGCAGCTCCTGCTCGACGGCTCCCGTCGCGGCCAGCATCAGCATCCAGGCGTGCAGCTCGACGGGCAGCAGGCTGTCGCCGGAGGCGGAGGGGCAGTCGGAGTGGTCGGCCATGAATTCGAGTGTATCTGTTGTTCAAATTTGGAGTATCGGTTAGCGTGGTGTCGTCCAAATTTGGATTACACATCCCCCGCAGACCCCCTGCGATGCCCCCGATGCTCAGGAGTGAAAGATCATGACCGTCGCCGTCGAAACCGGAACCTGGCAGCTCGACAGCACCGCCTCCACCGTCGCCCTGCGGCACAGGACCATGTGGGGCCTGGTCACCGTGAAGGGCACCTTCGCCGCCGTCGCCGGCGACGGCGAGGTGCGGTCCGACGGCTCCGCCGTCGGCACGATCACCCTCGACGCCACGTCCCTGGACACCCGCAGCGCCAAGCGCGACGAGCACCTGCGCTCCGCCGACTTCTTCGACACCGCCAACCACCCCGAGATCACCTTCTCGGTCCGCAGCGCCGAACTGCGCGACGGCGAGGAGGTGCGCATCGTCGGTCAGCTCACCGTGCGCGGCATCAGCCGCCCCAAGTCCGTCACCGCCCGCCTCGTCGGCGCTGACGACAAGTCGCTCACCCTGGAGGCCGAATTCACCGTGGACCGCGAGCAGTTCGGCATGGGCTGGAACCAGCTCGGCATGATGCGCGGCCTCACCACGGTCACCGGCACGCTCCGCTTCACCCGGACGACCGCAGCCTGACGTCGGCGCTCGACAGCGTCTGCGGTACGGCCGTGAAGGCCCGCAGCCGCACCCGCACACCCGGCCGGGGCAGGGCGAACCTGCCCGCGGGCGGCCGCAGCTCGTAACGCGCCGTCGCACGCGCGGGCAGCACCAACGGGCCGCGTACGACCGTCCAGTACCGGCTCATGCCCTGGCCCGTGGTGAGCGTGAAGTGCGGCGCGAGGGCGACGGCGCCCGCGTTGGTGACCTCGATCCCGAGGCGGGCCACGGCCGTCGGCGCCGCCCGGCCCACCGACGCCACCCGCATGGCCAGCGGCGGCGTCCCGGTCGCCGCCCAGGCCGCGCTCGCCAGGGCCGGCGCCAGCAGGAGCGCGCCCGCCGCACGACGAGCGCCGGCACGCCGCACACCAGGATCGCGGCGTAGCACAGCGACATGGCGGCGGCCACGACGAGACAGTGGCTCGCCGCCTGCGTCCAGCTCGCCCGGGTACCGATGAACAGACTGATGTCCGCGAGGAGCGTCAGGACCCGATGTCACTGGGCGGGCGGCTCCGGGACGGCCTGCGACGGCCGTGTCCACTCAAGCGGTGTCACCTTCTGCTGCTCTGCTGCCGACCGCACGCCACCGGACCGTAATCAGCCCTGGTGAGCGGGGTGGTGAGGGAGGTGAAGAGTCCGGTGTGAGGCGGGTGAGAAGTCCCCCGGCGTCAGTAGACGTCCCGCACGTACCGCTTCGCCGCCGCCAGCTGCTTCACGTACGCCGACGCCTCGGCCTCCGCCAGCCCGCCGTGCGCGACCGCGATGTCCCGCAGGGCCCGGTCCACGTCCTTGGCCATCCGCGAGGCGTCGCCGCAGACGTAGAAGTGGGCGCCGTCCTGCAGCCACCGCCACAGCTCGGGGCCGTGCTCGCGCATCCGGTCCTGGACGTACACCTTGTTGCGCTGGTCGCGGGAGAACGCCGTGTCGAGACGGTCGAGGGTGCCCTCGCCGAGCAGCCCGGTCAGTTCCGCCTCGTAGTAGAAGTCGCTTTCCCGGTGCTGCTCTCCGAAGAACAGCCAGTTGGGCGCCCGGTGCCCGAGCGCGCGCCGCTCCTGGAGGAAGCCGACGAACGGCGCGACCCCGGTGCCGGGACCGACCATCACCATCGGCGTCGAGGCGTCCGCCGGCGGCCTGAAGTGCGGGGAGCGCTGCACGAACACCGGCACCTCGGTGTCCGCCCCGGCGTCGGCGAGGAAGGGCGAGCAGACCCCGCCGCGCGGCCGGCCGTGCAGGTTCTCGTACCGCACCACGGAGACCGTCAGCGAGACGCTGTGCGGGTCGACGAGGGGGCTGGACGATATCGAGTACAGGCGCGGCTGGAGCTTCTTCAGCACCCCGGCCCACTCCCCGGCACCCGCCCGCACCGGATGCTCGGCGATCACGTCCACGGCCTGCCGCCCCCAGCTCCACTGCGCCAGCCCGTCCTTGTTGTCGGGCCGCAGCAGCCTGCGCAACTCCCGGTCGTCGCCGACGCGTTCGGCGACGAAGCGCAGCAGGTCCGGGGTGATCCGCGTGATGTCGAGATGCCGGTGCAGGGCCTCGGCGAACGGCGTCACGCCGACGCCGTCGAGTTCCACGGCCGCCGAGGCGTCGACTCCGGTGACCGCCAGCCACTCCTCCACCAGCGCGGGCGAGTTGACGGGCCGTATGCCGAGCGCGTCGCCCGCCTCGTACGTCAGTGGGGTCCCGCTCGTGTCGAAGGTGAACCGGCGCACCTCCTTGCCCGCGCCGGGCCGGCTCAGCAGCCGGTTGCCGACCAGCCGGGCGGTGGCGGGAGCCGGCTTGCGCCCGGACCTGAGCCCTGGTTCGGGCGCGGACTCGGGGCTCTCGGTTGCGGGGGCATCGGTTCCGCCCAGCGCCGTGAGGACCTCGTCGAGCCAGGCCCCCGCGGACGGCTCGTAGTCCGGCTCGCAGTCCGCGCGCGGGGCCAGCCGCACGCCGCCCAGCTCGTCGAGGCGCGCGTCGAGGCGGCGGCCGTGCCCGCAGAAGTCGTCGTACGAGGAGTCGCCGAGGGCGAGCACCGCGTACCGCGTCCCGTCCAGCCGGGGAGCGCCCTCGTCGGTCAGCGTGTCCCAGAGGCCGGAGCCGTTGTCGGGTGCGTCGCCGTCGCCGAACGTGCTCGTGATGAAGAGCAGATCGGCGGTGCGGGCGAGGGTGCCGACATCGGCCTCGTCCATGCCGACCAGCGTGGCCCGGTGCCCCGCCGAGCCGAGCCGCTCGGCGGTCGCGGTGGCGAACTCCTCGGCGTTGCCGGTCTGCGAGGCCCAGAGCACCACGACCTCGCGGCCGGGACCCTCCGCCGCGACGGGGGCGCCCGCCGACCGTGAGTACATGCCGGCGAGGACGCCGTTGACCCACGTCGCGTGCTCGGGACTGAAGGGCGCGCCCGGCGGCAGGACAGGGATGCCGGGCGCGCCGGTCTCGATACCGGCGAGGAAGCCGGTCAGATACAGGCGTTCCTGCGCGGTCAGCACGGGCGGCGGCGCGGGTTCCAGCCCGAAGGGACCGGCCGGGCCCGGAGTGACGGCCGTGGGCGTCAGCGCCTTCACCGGCGTCTCCGGAAGGGGGGCCGCGACCTTCGTCAGGGACACGGCACACACCTTGAACTCCGGCTGGAAGGAGATCGGATCCACCGCGTCGCTGGTCACCGCGTTGACGCTCAGATACTCACCGAACAGGTCGTTCCAGTGGAACGGCGCGAAAGCACCCCCGGGCCGCACCCGCTCGGTCACCACGGCCGGCAGCACCGCCCGCCCCCGCCGCGAGGCGACCTCCACCCGGTCCCCGTCGGCGATCCCCAGCTCCCGAGCGTCCCGCGGATGCACCTCCACGAACGGCCCCGGGTTCAGCTTGTTGAGCTTGGCGACCTTCCCGGTCTTCGTCAGCGTGTGCCACTGGTGCTGCACCCGCCCGGTGTTCAGCAGGAAGGGATAGTCGTCGTCCGGCATCTCGGCGGCCGGCAGATGCGGGCGCGCGTGGAAGGCCGCCCGCCCGCTCGCCGTCGGGAAGCGCAGCCCGCCGTCCTCGTCGACGTACCGGATCGGATTGCGCGCCGGACCGTCCACCTCGGCCGCCGGCCACTGCACGGGCGTGGCCCGCAGCCGCTCGTAGGTCACCCCGCGCAGATCCCAGCCCGTCACCGGGTTCCAGGCCCGCCGTATCTCCTCGAAGACGTCCTCGGCGCTGTCGTAGGAGAACCCCTTCTCGTACCCCATCGCACACGCCACGGCCGCGATGATCCGCCAGTCGGCCATCGCCTCGCCCGGCGGGTCCGCCACCGGCCGGGTCAGCGTCAGACCGCGCTCGCTGTTGACGAAGACGCCCTCGCCCTCGGTCCACATCGCGCCGGGCAGCACGACATCGGCGTACGCGTTGGTCTCGGTCTCGCCGAACACGTCCTGTGTGACGACGAACTCGGCGGCCTCCAGGCCCTCGATGACCGTACGGCGGTTCGCGACCGAGGCGACCGGGTTGGTGCAGATGATCCAGCACGCCTTGATCTCGCCGTCGGCCATCCTCTGGAACATCTCCACGGTGCCCCGGCCCACCCCGTCGGCGCGCAGCGTCCCGGGCGGCAGCTCCCACAGCTCCTCGACGAAGGTCCGCTCGGCCTCGACGAGCACCGACCGCTGCCCCGGCAGCCCCGGCCCCATGTAGCCCATCTCGCGCCCGCCCATGGCGTTCGGCTGCCCGGTCAGCGAGAACGGACCCGAGCCGGGCCGGCAGATGGCACCGGTCGCCAGATGCAGGTTGACCAGGGCGTTCGTGTTCCAGGTGCCGTGCGTGGACTGGTTCAGCCCCATCGTCCAGCAGCTCATCCACTCGCCCGCCTCGCCGATCAGCCGGGCGGCCTCGCGGATGTCGTCCTCGGCGAGAGAGGTGATCTCCGCGACGGCGGCGGGCGCGTAGTCGGCGAGGAAGCCGGGCATCGCCTCCCAGCCCTCGGTGTGGTCGGCGATGAAACCGGGGTCGGTGTGACCGTTGTCCACGAGCAGCCGCAGCAGACCGTTGAGCAACGCGAGGTCGGTGCCCGGCTCGATCTGGAGGAAGAGGTCGGCCTTCGCGGCGGTGGCGGTGCGCCGCGGATCGACCACGATGAGCTTGGCGCCCGCCTTGACCCGCTCCATCATCCGCAGGAAGAGGATCGGGTGGCAGTCGGCCATGTTCGAGCCGATCACGAGGAAGACGTCCGCCCTGTCGAAGTCCTCGTACGATCCGGGCGGCCCGTCCGCCCCCAGCGACAGCTTGTAACCCGCCCCCGCGCTCGCCATGCACAGCCGCGAGTTCGACTCGATCTGGTTCGTCCCCACGAACCCCTTGGCCAGCTTGTTCGCCAGGTACTGGGCCTCCAGGCTCATCTGCCCGGAGACGTAGAAGGCGAGCGCGTCAGGCCCGTGCTCGTCGATGATCGCGCGCAGCCGCCCTGCGGTGCGGGCCACGGCGTCCGCCATCGGGGCGGGCCCGGGCTCCTCGCCCCGCTCGCCCCTGACCAGCGCCGTCGTCAGCCGGCCGGGCGCGGCCAGCATCTCGGCCGTCGTCGCGCCCTTCGTGCACAGCCGGCCCGCGTTCGCCGGGTGCGCCTTGTCCCCGGACGCCTTCAGGACCGTACGCCGCCCGTCGGGCCCCATCCCGACGTCCAGCAGGATTCCGCAGCCGACCCCGCAGTACGCGCAGACGGTGCGGACCTGGGACGTGGAGGTGGTCGAGGTCACGCGTTGCCTTTCTCCGGCTGCCGGGGTGCTGCCTGGAGCGTACGAATTGCCCGTTACGTCGATGTCACATCCCTTGATCATGAGGAGTTACGTCGGCCACACAGCCGCCCGTCGTGCCGTGTGAGGGGCTTGCGGCGGCGCGATGTGGGGCGTGTGAGGCGGTCGCGCACCGTGTCGCTGTTGGGCCGAACGGGTGACTTGGCGTAAGAATTGGCCGGTGCAGGCATTGAAGGCGAGTCAAGGCGGGGGGAGCCGGTGAACAGCCACGACGTCACCGATGAACAGTGGGAGGGGCTCGCCCAGGTCGTGCCGCTGCGCGGCCGCGACGCGTGGCCGTCGGCGGTGAACCATCGTGCGATGCCGGAGGCGGAGACGGAGCCCCGTCGCCGCTTCGTCGTTCTGCGGGTCAATGTGTTCGGCGACGCCCGCGAGGTCGCCGAGACCCTGATGGCGGGCATCCCGGTGCTGCTGGACCTCACCGGGGCGGAGAACGAGGTCGCCAAGCGCGTCCTCGACTTCAGCACCGGCGTCGTCTTCGGCCTGGGCAGCGGAATGCACCGGGTCGACCGGAACGTGTTCCTGCTGACCCCGCCCGGCACCGAGGTGAGCGGGCTGATGGAGGGCGCCGGGGTTCCCGGTACCTGACGGCCCGGCGGTACGGTCGCCCGATCGTAGGAAGGGCTCCCGGGTGGAACGGTTCGCCCGCCGCCGGGGGGCCTACGGTCCGGACATGGGCGTGTCGTTTGTGTCTGGTGCCGATGCCGTCTCCTTACCGCTTCAGGGGCGGAGGGCGGGCGATCATCCTTCCGAACGCCGTACGGGCGTGTCCGATACGGCGGGCGGCGCGGCGCATCCCGGCCGGTCCCGGCTGATCGAGCTGCGGCTGTCCGCGTTCGCCCGGCACCGGCGGGCCGCGTTCCCGCTCGGACCGCTGACGCTCCTCACCGGGCCCAGCGGCTGCGGCAAGACGAGTGCCCTGCGGGCGTACGAGGCGCTGGCGCGGCTCGGTGGCGGCGCCGGGGTCGGGGAGGCGTTCCCGGACCCGGTCGCGTACGTCCCGGAGCGGGCCCGGCCCGACGCCCAGCGGCGGCGCGGCTTCCGCATCGGGTGCACGGCCGACGGCCCCGAGGGGCCGGTCCGGCTCGACGTCGCCGTCCAGGCCGAGCCCGAACTGAGGATCGTGGGGGAGCGGCTCAGCGCGGGCGGCCTCGTCCTGCTGGAGACGGCCCTGCGTGATCCGAGCCGCCCCTTCGTACAGGCCGCCTGGCACACGGCCGGACAGTCGCCGGTGACCCGGGCTCCACTGCCCGACGACCGGCTCGGCACCGCGCTGCTGCCGCTGCGGGTGGCCGGCAAGACGGACGGGCAGCGCCGGGTGCTCGCCGCCGCGGAGCAGATGGTGGTGGCGCTGCGGTCGGTCTTCGCCTGCGACCCGCGGCCCGAACGGATGCGGGCGTCGGTGCCGGCCGGGTCCGGGCGGCTGCTCGGCGGGTGCGACAACCTCGCCGAGGTGCTGTGGCGGACGCGGACCGAGTGCGGACAGCGGCATGCGCTGCTCGTGGCCGCGGCGCGGGCGGGCTGCGCGGGGCCCGTGGCGGACGTGCTCACCGACGTGCTCGCGGACGGGACGGTACGGGGCGTGCTCGACCGGGGCGACGGAGTGCGGACGGAGCTCGGCCGGCTGGGCGACGGCGAGCTGCGTCATCTCGCGCTGTCGTTGGTCCTGCTGACGGGGCCCGGGGTGCTGGAGGTCGACCCCGTGGGGGAGGTGCCCGCGGCGATGCAGACGCTGACCGTGCTCGCGGACGGGCTCGACCGGGGGCTGGACCCGGCCCAGCTGCGGGAGTTGACCGGGCTGGCGGCGCGGATGTGCGAGCGGGGGCACATCAGGCTGCTCGGGGCCGTAAGCGACGCGTCGGGGGTGTCCGGGACGGCCGGCGTGTCGGTGGTACACCTGGAGCCGTGACCGAACCCCTTGATGTGGCGGGCCTCCAGCGCAGGCTGGCCGAGTTCGCCGCCGCGCGCAACTGGCAGCCGTACCACACGCCGAAGAACCTCGTCGCGGCGCTCAGCGTCGAGGCGTCCGAACTCGTGGAGATCTTCCAGTGGTTGACGCCGGAGGAGTCGGCGCGGGTCATGGACGACGCGGCGTCCGCGGCGCGCGTGACGGACGAGGTCGCGGATGTGCTGGCGTATCTCCTGCAGCTCTGTGAGGTGCTCGGGATCGATGTGCTGGCTGCGCTGGACGCGAAGATCGACCGCAACGAGCGGAGATTTCCCGCGCCGTAGTGAAGCGGCGCGGGCGCGCAGGGAAGGTCGTCGTCCGCTTGTACTCTCCGTGTCCATTCAACTAGCCGCAACCGAAAAGTTGTCCGCAGATTTCCGTCTTCCTCTGGCTTTTCGTCTCAGGGCCCTTCACGCTGGGTAGTGAACAAGGGAGTTCAGGCGGACGCGTGGGCAGCGCGTCCAGACAGACGGGGACTGCGGATGGACGCGGTGCGGCTCATCGTGACTAGCAGGCGTGCGCTGGCGGGAAGCGGGGGCGCGCCGGAAATCATGACCGAGGTGTGGCAGGCGCAGGCCCTGGCTCAGGCGATAGGGAGCCGGTTCGCGGTCTTCGGTCCACCTGAACTGCGCGGTGAGGCGCTGGGGTTGACGGAGCTGGCGGGGCGCGGCTGCGGGGTCCTCGACACGCCGGACCTCGCGGACGGCGCCTTACGCGCGGCCCAGCTCACGGAGCTGGGCGACGCGCGGCAGGCACTGCTGAACCTGGGGAGCCTGCTGGGCGAGGCCGGCATCGCCCTGGTCGGCCTGGCCAGCGCCGCGGACGACGAGGCGACGTACTGGCAGTGCATGGAGGCCATCGACGCGGCGGACGAGTCCCGGGACCGGGTCCTGGAGATGCTGCGCAGACTGGCGGACCGGGACGAGGTGCTGGCGGAGCGGGAGGCGGGGTAGCCGGCCGGCGGCCCTCGGCACGACGACTGTCACGGCGCCGAGGGCCCGGCCGGTCGCTGCGGGTGGCCCGGTCAGCCGTTGCGGGCGGGGTGGGTCAGCCTGCCTCGCCCTCCTGACGCCGGCCCTGCCCCGGGGTGCCGGTGGCCTGCAGATCCGCGTCCAGGGCCGACAGGTCCGCGTTGAGGGCCGCCATCAGCTCCTCCATCTGCTGGAGCAGCCCTTTCGGCCGGCCGTTCCCGTCGCTCTGCTGTGGCGCGAATTCCTCGGACATCACGGCCTCCTCGGGCCTCCGGCCCCCCCCAGTGGCAGTGGGCCGACACGGTGACGCTCCGGCTCCGACCGGCCGGGGCGAGGGCCGGGCGGTCCGGCTCCGACCGAGCCAACGATCACCGTCGGGGGCGGTCACTGGCCTGGGCTGACGTCGTCTTCGGCGTTGACGGAATTCACCCGACCGGGTTTGCGGGGGCCAGGGGGACCGGTGCGGTCCACAGGCGTCCCGGCGTGCAGGATGGAGTCATGGATCTTCGCATCTTCACCGAGCCCCAGCAGGGGGCGACCTACGAGACCTTGCTCACCGTGGCGAAGGCCACCGAGGACCTCGGATTCGATGCCTTCTTCCGGTCCGACCACTACTTGAAGATGGGTTCCGGGGACGGTCTGCCCGGGCCCACCGACGCATGGATCACGCTCGCCGGCCTCGCCCGGGAGACCAAGCGGATCCGGCTCGGCACCCTGATGACCGCCGGCACCTTCCGACTTCCCGGCGTGCTCGCCATCCAGGTCGCCCAGGTCGACCAGATGTCCGGGGGCCGCGTCGAACTCGGCCTCGGCGCGGGCTGGTTCGAGGAGGAGCACAAGGCGTACGGCATTCCGTTCCCGAAGGAGAAGTTCGCGCGGCTGGAGGAGCAGCTCGCCATCGTCACCGGGCTGTGGGCGACCGAGGCCGGCGCGACCTTCGACTTCCACGGCACCTACTACGACCTCACCGAGTCGCCCGCCCTGCCCAAGCCCGCGCAGGACAGGATTCCGGTGCTGATCGGCGGCCACGGCGCCACCCGTACGCCGCGGCTGGCCGGCAAGTACGCCGACGAGTTCAACATGCCGTTCGCCTCGATCGAGGACAGCGAGCGGCAGTTCGGGCGGGTGCGGGCCGCCGCCGAGGAGGCCGGCCGCAAGGGCGACGACCTCGTCTACTCCAACGCCCTCGTGGTGTGCGTGGGCAAGGACGACCAGGAGGTCGCCCGCCGCGCCGCCGCGATCGGCCGCGAGGTCGACGAACTGAAGGTCAACGGGCTCGCCGGCTCCCCCGGGGAGGTCGTCGAGAAGATCGGCCGCTACCAGGAGGCGGGCTCACAGCGCGTCTACCTCCAGGTCCTCGACCTGAACGACCTGGACCACCTGGAACTGATCTCCTCCCAGGTCCAGTCCCAGCTCTCGTAACTCCGCACTCGCGGCCCCCGGGAGTACGTCCTCGGGGGCCGTCGTGTGTGCCGAGCTGCGGGGTGGCTACGGCGCGACGGTCGATCCCTGCGCCTCCGCCGGTCCGCCCAGCGCCGACAGTGTGGCCCTCGCGCGGATGCGCAGACGCTCGTCGGCGCGGATGATCTGGTGCTCCAGGCCGAAGTTCACCACGCGGCGGTCGCCGTCCGCCAGGGCGGCCAGTCGGTTCAGGTGGTCCTGTGTGAGGGCGGGTCCGCCCAGTGACGTCAGGGCCTCCAGGGCGGTGTCCGGGTCGGCGTTGTGTTCGGCCGAGTTGAGGACCGGATCGGCCAGTGCCCGGCGCGTCTCGTCCTCGACGCCCATGGCGAGGAGGGCCAGCGCGCAGGCCGGTGCGTGCAGCGGAGTGTCGAGCATGGACTCCAATGCAGGGCGCAGGGGCCGGGCGGCCGGGCCGAGTTGTGCCGCGAGGCGCGCCGCGCGCACTCCGGTCCAGTTGAACCAGGGGCCGTCGGACTCCGCGAGCACCGAGGCGAGGATGCGGACGGACTCGACGGCTTCGCCGGTGATCCGCCACAGGGCCTCGGCCAGTTCGATGTCGGCGTCCAGCCGGGGGATGGTCCGTCCCTGGCCGGGGCCGCCGAGCGCGGCACGCAGGGCCGGCACCAACTCGGCTCCCGCCGAACCGAGTTCGGCACCTCGGCGGGCGGCGTCGCGGATGTCGTACAACTTGCCCGCCAGCCCCGAGCGGACGGCGGTGCGCAGCGGGTCCGCGTCGCCGGTCAGCTCGAACAGCGCGTGTGCCGCGGCAGGGCGGCCCTCCTCTGGGCCATTGCCGGCCGCCTTGCGCAGGCGGTCCTCGACGCGGTCGCGCACCGGGCCGTCGGCCGGGCACAGCGCCACCAGGGCCTTCGGCCCGACGAGCGGCACGCGGGGCAGCGCGTCGAGCAGTTCGGGTATCGCGGCCGACGCCTGGGTGCCCCAAGAGGTCAGCAGCAGCGCGAGATCGATCGCCTCGTTGCCCTGCACACCCGGGTCGGCGAGGCGGCGGCGGACCGCGTCGAGCAGCTCCGACACGAAGGGCAGCGTCGCCGCCCGCGCCGTACCGAGGCCCCGTTCCCCGGCCGCCGCCGTCAGCGCCCGCGGGCGCCCCTGCAGATCGACGGCGAGCAGCCGCGCGGCCCGCTCCGGCGCGACGGCCACGAGGACGGCCAGGGCTTGGTCCGCAATGCGCTCGGTGCCGGTGCCGGTGCCGGTGCCGGTGCCGGTGCCGGAGTCGATGGTGATGCCGGTGGAGGTGTCGGACCGGGAGTCGGCTGCGGAGTCGGAGTCCGTGGAGGTAGCAGCGCCGGCACCGGTTGCGAGCCCCGCGAGCGCGTCCGCGAGAGCCCCGGCCACGTCGGCCGACCCGGCGTCCACCTCGGCCGCCGCGCCGTCCGCCTCGCCGCCCGCCCCACCCGCGGTCTTGCCCAGCAGACCCAACACCCCCGGCGCAGCCGACGGATCCCCGAGCAGTCGGACCAGCGAAGGCAGCAGCCGTCCCGGCGCGCTGCGCGATTGCATGCAGGCGTGGTCGGCGGCCCACACCGCTTCCGCGCGGGCGGCCGGCCCCGGCAGCGCCAACGCGGCCTCCAGCAGCCCGAACGCGGCCTCCCGGTCGTCGGCCGTGGCCCGGCGCAGCAGGATGTCGACGATCGCCTGCAACGGCTCGCGCCGGTCCTCGTCGAACCGTCCGGAGACCAGGTCCTCGGCCGGCAGCAGCTTCAGGACCGTGTCGTGGTGGACGGCGCTCCACGGCAGACCCGCGTCCAGGCAGGCCAGTACACCGGCCAGACGCAGCTCGGCCGGACCCGTCGGATCCAGCGCCACCGTGGCCGCCCCCACGGCCCCGGCCGGATCCAGCCGCACCATCGCGGCGAGCAGCTCCGCCCGCACGAGGGGCTCCACCTCGACAACCCACCGCCGCTCAAGCGCCGCCCAGGTCCCCTCCAGCACGGGCCGAGTTCCCTCCGGCACCGGCCGCGTCCCGTCCGACCCGGGCCGTGTCCCCTCCAACGCCGCCTGCGTTCCCTCCAGCCCCGGACCCGTTCCCTCCAGCACGGGCCGAGTTCCCTCCGGCACCGGCCGCGTCCCGTCCGACCCGGGCCGCGTCCCCTCCAGCGCCGACTGCGTTCCCTCCGGCCCCGGACCCGTTCCCTCCAGCACGGACCGAGTTCCCTCCGGCACCGGCCGCGTCCCGTCCGACCCGGGCCGCGTCACCTCCAGCGCCGACTGCGTTCCCTCCGGCCCCGGACCCGCCCCCTTCGGCGCCGCCCATGTCCGCGAACCCCCAGCCGCATGCCCGCACACCCAGGCCGCCCCCTGCCGTACCTGCGCGTCCCCGGCGTCCAGCAGTGGAAGTACGACGGGCAGCTGGGCCGCGACCGCCGCGCGGCACGCCCCGCGGGGCACCCCGTACTCGTCCTCGCTCTCCGCTATGGAGCCGAGCAGCACCAGCACATCGGCGCTCCGGTACCCGGCCGCCGCCAGGCGTGCCAGGAACGGCACCGCCTCCACCGTGGCCGCGTACACCGTGCCCTGGTGCCAGATGTTGCCGTACAGCTCGTTCAGCGCGGCCCCGGCCGTCTCCGGGTCGTCGTCCGCCAGCGCGCGCAGTACGGCCGGCACGTCCTCCGCACTGCCGTACGCATGCTCCACATCGCCCCAGGGCCGGTCGTCGAGACCGGCGAGAACATCCGCGAGATCCATGGCCGGATCTTGGCAGAGCGCACTGACAACAGGGGCCGGGGGCTGGCACGACCGGAGAAAACCGCAGGTGGTTCCGGTTCGCGCTCGGTAGGTTGTACAGGCTGCGCACCGGCGCGGCGCAGAACCTATCCGAAGGCCCACCACCGTGTTCCTGACCATCACCACCACCGGGACCCCCGAACGCCCCGCGACCGATCTCGGCTTCCTGCTGCACAAGCATCCCGAGAAGGCGCAGCGGTTCTCCACCTCCTACGGCACGGCCCATGTGCTGTACCCCGAGGCGGACGACCAACGCTGCACGGCCGCGCTGCTGCTGGAGGTCGACGCGGTGGCGCTGGTCAGGCGCGGCAAGGGCAAGGGCCGCGGCGGCGCCCCCGACGCGGCGCTCGCGCAGTACGTCAACGACCGCCCCTACGCGGCCTCCTCGCTGCTGGCAGTGGCGCTGAGCGCCGTGTTCTCCAGCGCGATGCGGGGTGTGTGCAACGCCCGTCCCGAGCGCGCCGCCGAGCCGCTGCCGCTGCGCATCGAGGTGCCCTCGCTGCCGGCCCGGGGCGGCCCGGAGCTCGTACGCCGGCTCTTCGAACCGCTCGGCTGGGCCGTGACCGTCGAGCCCGTGCCGCTGGACGTGCGGTTCCCCGAGTGGGGCGACTCGCGCTACGTCCGGCTGGTCCTGGAGTCGCAGGCACTGACCCTCGCCGAGGCCCTGCGGCACCTGTATGTCCTGCTCCCCGTCCTCGACGACGCCAAGCACTACTGGGTCGCCTCCGACGAGGTCGACAAGCTGCTGCGCGCCGGTGAGGGCTGGCTGCCGGACCACCCGGAGCAGAAGCTGATCACCAGCCGGTACCTCTCGCGCCGCTGGTCGCTGACCCGCGAGGCGATGGAGCGGCTGGAGCTGGTGCGGCTGGCGGAGGCCGACGACAGCGAGGTCGAGGACATCGACAACGCCGTGGAGGCCGAGACCGAGGCGGAGGAGAAGCCGACGCCGCTCGCCGTGCAGCGCCGGGACGCGATCCTGGCCGCGCTGAAGGCGTCCGGCGCCGCGCGGGTTCTCGACCTCGGCTGCGGACAGGGCCAGTTGGTGCAGGCCCTGCTCAAGGACCCGGCGTTCACCGAGATCGTGGGCGTGGACGTGTCGATGCGGGCGCTCACCATCGCCGGCCGGCGGCTGAAGCTGGACCGGATGGGCGAGCGGCAGGCCTCGCGCGTACGGCTCTTCCAGTCCTCCCTCGCCTACACCGACAGCCGCCTCAAGGGCTACGACGCGGCCGTGCTCAGCGAGGTCGTCGAGCACCTCGACCTGCCGCGGCTGCCCGCCCTGGAGTACGCGGTGTTCGGCTCCGCCCGCCCGAGGACCGTCCTGGTGACGACCCCGAACGTCGAGTACAACGTCCGCTGGGAGTCCCTCCCGGCCGGCCACGTCCGGCACAGCGACCACCGGTTCGAGTGGACGCGCGAGGAGTTCCGCGCATGGGCGCGGGCGGTCGCCGAACGGCACGGGTACGAGGTGGAGTTCGTGCCCGTGGGGCTCGACGACCCCGAGGTGGGGCCGCCCACGCAGATGGCCATTTTCGAAATGAGCACAGCCGCGATGAACATGACCGACGAGAAGGGGGCGAAGGCCGCATGAACCAGGCGACGAACGGGCGTGTCCTGCCCGTCACCGACCTCTCCCTCGTCGTCCTCGTCGGCGCCTCCGGCTCCGGCAAGTCCACCTTCGCCCGCAGGCACTTCAAGCCCACCGAGGTCATCTCCTCCGACTTCTGCCGCGGCCTGGTCTCCGACGACGAGAACGACCAGAGCGCGACCCGGGACGCCTTCGACGTCCTGCACTACATCGCCGGCAAGCGGCTGGCGGCCGGCCGCCGCACGGTCGTCGACGCCACCAGCGTCCAGCAGGACTCCCGCCGCCAGCTGATCGAGCTCGCGCGCAAGTACGACGTGCTGCCGATAGCCATCGTGCTCGACGTCCCCGAGGAGGTGTGCGCCGAGCGCAACGCGGCCCGCACCGACCGGGCCGACATGCCGCGCCGGGTCATCCAGCGCCACATCCGCGAACTGCGCCGCTCGATCAGGCACCTGGAGCGCGAGGGCTTCCGCAAGGTCCACGTGCTGCGCGGCACGGAGGACGTCGAGAACGCCACCGTCGTCACCGAGAAGCGCTTCAACGACCTCACCCACCTCACCGGCCCCTTCGACATCGTCGGCGACATCCACGGCTGCGCGTCCGAACTGGAGGCGCTGCTCGGCACGCTGGGCTACCGCGACGGCGTGCACCCGGACGGCCGTACCGCCATCTTCGTCGGCGACCTCGTCGACCGTGGCCCGGACAGCCCCGGTGTGCTGCGGCGCGTGATGTCGATGGTGAAGTCGGGCAACGCGCTGTGCGTGCCGGGCAACCACGAGAACAAGTACGGCCGCTACCTCAAGGGCCGCAACGTCCAGCACACCCACGGACTCGCCGAGACCATCGAGCAGATGGAGACCGAGAGCGAGGAGTTCCGCGCCGAGGTGCGGGAGTTCATCGACGGGCTCGTCAGCCACTACGTCCTCGACGGCGGGAAGCTGGTGGTCTGCCACGCCGGTCTGCCCGAGAAGTACCACGGTCGTACATCGGGGCGGGTGCGCTCGCACGCGCTGTACGGCGACACCACCGGGGAGACCGACGAGTTCGGGCTGCCGGTGCGCTACCCGTGGGCGGAGGACTACCGAGGCCGCGCGGCTGTGGTGTACGGCCACACACCGGTCCCGGACGCCACCTGGCTGAACAACACCATCTGCCTGGACACCGGCGCCGTGTTCGGCGGCAAGCTGACCGCGCTGCGCTGGCCGGAGCGCGAGCTCGTCGACGTACCCGCGGAGCAGGTCTGGTACGAGCCGGCGAAGCCGCTGCGGACCGAGGCGCCCGGCGGACACGACGGCCGCCCGCTGGACCTGGCGGACGTGCAGGGGCGCAGGGTCGTGGAGACCCGGCACCAGGGCCGTGTCTCGATCCGTGAGGAGAACGCGGCGGCGGCCCTGGAGGTCATGAGCCGCTTCGCGGTGGACCCGCGGCTGCTGCCGTACCTCCCGCCGACCATGGCGCCGACGGCGACCTCGCACATCGAGGGCTACCTGGAGCACCCGGCGGAGGCCTTCGCGCAGTACCGGGCGGACGGCGTCGAGCGGGTCGTGTGCGAGGAGAAGCACATGGGTTCGCGGGCCGTGGCCCTGGTGTGCCGGGACGCGGAAGCGGCGCGCAAGAAGTTCGGCGCTGACGGCCCGACCGGTTCGCTGTACACCCGCACCGGCCGCCCGTTCTTCGACGACGAGTCGGTGACGGAGACGATCCTCGACCGGATCCGTGCCGCGGCCGGCGAGGCCGGGCTCTGGGACGAGCTTCAGACGGACTGGTTGCTGCTCGACGCCGAGCTGATGCCGTGGTCGCTGAAGGCGTCGGGTCTGCTGCGCTCGCAGTACGCGGCGGTCGGCGCCGCCTCCGGAGCGGTGTTCCCCGGCGCGGTGGCCGCGCTGGAGGGCGCGGCCGCGCGCGGCGTCGACGTGTCGGACCTGCTGGCGCGCCAGCGCGAACGGGCGTCGGACGCCGCCGCGTTCACGGAGGCGTACCGCCGCTACTGCTGGACCACGGACGGCCTCGACGGCGTCCGCCTCGCCCCCTTCCAGGTCCTGGCGGTCCAGGGCCGCAGCCTCACCGGGCTCCCGCACGACGAGCAGCTCGCGCTGCTCGACCGGCTGGTGGAGCACGACGGCAGCGGCCTGCTCCAGACCACCCGGCGCCTGTACGTCGACACCGGTGACCCGGAGTCGGTCCGGGCGGGCGTCGACTGGTGGCTGGAGATGACGGGCCGCGGCGGCGAGGGCATGGTCGTCAAGCCGCTTGGCGCGGTCGTACGCAGCAGCGAGGGCCGCCTGGTGCAGCCCGGCATCAAGTGCCGGGGCCGCGAGTACCTGCGGATCATCTACGGTCCGGAGTACACGCGCCCGGACAACCTGGACCGCCTGCGCAAGAGGTTCCTCAACCACAAGCGGTCCCTCGCCGTCCGCGAGTACGCCCTCGGCCTGGAGGCCCTGGACCGGCTGGCGGAGGGCGAGCCGCTGTGGCGGGTGCACGAGGCGGTGTTCGGGGTGCTGGCGCTGGAGTCGGAGCCGGTGGACCCGCGGCTGTGACCGTCAGTTGACGAGGCGCAGACGGTCCCGGCACACACCGACCCGGACCGTCTGCCCCCAGGTCAGCTCGACCGCGTCCGTCTCCATGCCGTCCCCGAAGGCCACCAGCCGCTCGGACTCGACGGTCAGGCGCAGACGCCTCGCGGCGGCGAGTTCCCCGGCCACCAGTGACGTACCGGTGGCCGGGGAGGGCCAGGCCTCCCGGACGAACCACAGCAGGCGTTCCTCGGTGGGGGAGGGCAGCGGCAGCCGCCCTCCCCGCTCCTGCCACACCGACCGGATCCAGCCGGTCGCCCCCGTCCCGGTGCCGATCAGCACCCCGGACGAGGCCTGGGCCTCGACGACACCCCCGTTGTCCTCCAGGCCCAGGCGGTATCGGGCCGTCTGGTGACCGACGGCGCCCAGGTAGATCTCGTTGAGTGCCACCAGACGCTGTGTGTCGTCGGCGACGGCCTCGACCATGGTGAGTTCGTCGACGTCGCCCCTTGCGGATTGCGCGGACGCGAACAATCCCGCCGCGTCCTCGGGACGGTGCCGCACCAGGACGCCCGGGTTGCGGCCGGGATCGGCGTCGATGCCCAGCACCGGCTGCCCGGCGAGGTACTTGGCCACGTTCGCGACCAGGCCGTCCTGCCCGACCACGACCACCACGTCCTCGGGACCGAACAGGAACCGGTCCAGGTCGGCCCGCTCCACGCGGCTCTGCCGCCAGGTCAGCGGGATCGCGGCGGTCACCTCCGTCAGCGCCCGGCGGGCCCGGCGATGGCGTTCGGCGACCTCCTCGATGTCCCGGCCCCGGGAGGAGAGGAAGAAGGCGGCCTGGCCGTGCGTGCCGTGCCGGGCCACCAACTCCTCGTACTCCGTGGTGCGATGGACGAGGACGACCCGCGGGGCGAGGCTCATTCCCGCGTTCCCAGCCTGGTGAGCAGCCCGGTCAGGACGTCCGGCGAGATCGTCACGCTGTCGATCCGCGGCAGGTTCTCCGCGAGGCGGGTCCCGGTCAGGGCGTTCAGCGTCGCCACGTCCACGTCCCCGTGCACCCGCAGCCAGGCCGCCTGGGCCTGCGCCCGTGCCTCGCCGACCTCACGCGCACCCTCGGCCTCCGCCTTGGCCAGCCGTACGGAGCGAGTGGCCTCCGCTTCGGCCAGTCGTACGGTCCGTGCCGCCTCCGCGTCCGCGAGCCGTACCGTACGGGCCGCCTCCGCCTCGGCCCTGACCGCGTCCGCCGCCGCGTGCTCCTCGGCCTCGCGTCGCGTGTTCGTGCCGCGCTGGTCCACCAACTGCTCCTCGCGGCGGGCGAGTTCGATCTGGCTGGCCAGTTCGTTCTCGGCGATGGCCCGCTCCCGCTCGACGGCGACCGCCCGTCGTTCGTACGTCGCCCGGTCCGCCTCCTGCTGGATCTGCTCACGGGCCGGCGTGCGCAGGGCCCGCTCCACCTCCGGTTCCGGCCGCAGCGCGACGACACGGACGGCGACCACCTCGATGCCGGTCGCGGGAAGCCGCGGCTCCGAGGCGAGTCCCTGCGCGATCCGCTCCCGTACGGCCGTCACGCCGTCGACGAGTGCCGCCGACAGCGGCGTACGGGACAGGACGTCCAGCGCGTGCTGCTGTGCCGTCTCGGTGAGCAGGGTGCCGAGTTGCTCCAGGGGCGCGGCGCGCCAGGTGCCCGAGTCCGGGTCGATCGAGAAGTCGAGGCGGGCGGCGGCCACGGCCGGGTCGCTGAGCCGGTAGGTGACCGTCGCCTGCACGGCGACGTCCTGGAAGTCGGAGGTGCGGGCGTGGAAGGTCATCGCCAGTTCCCGGTCGTCGACGGGGACCTCGGAGATCGCCGCGGTCAGCGCACGGAACCAGAAGCTGAGTCCGGGGCCGTCGTGCAGCAGCCGGGTGCCGCGGTGGTGGCGGATGTGCGCCGTGGGCGCGCCGCGCAGATGGCGCCAGCCCAGGCGCCGGGTGATGTCGGCCATGAGGCCCCCCTCTTTTTCGTCATGTGGACGATAACCGTCCGGCTCGCTTGTCGTCAAGGGGACGAAAAGAAGATGGTGGCAAGCGGGGGGTGAATCGGCTCCGCGATGGTCAGGATGGAGACATGGGATTCCATGTCGACTCCGAGGCCGGGCGGCTGCGCCGCGTCATACTCCACCGGCCCGACCTCGAGCTCAAAAGGCTCACCCCCAGCAACAAGGACGCCCTGCTCTTCGACGACGTGCTGTGGGTGCGCCGGGCGCGCGCCGAGCACGACGGTTTCGCCGACGTGCTGCGTGACCGCGGGGTCACCGTCCACCTGTTCGGCGACCTGCTCACCGAGTCCCTGGAGATCCCGGCGGCCCGTGAGCTCGTCCTGGACCGGGTCTTCGACGAGAAGGAGTACGGGGTGCTCGCCACCGACCACCTCCGCGCGGCCTTCGAAAGCCTCCCGGCGCCCGAACTGGCGGAGGCGCTCGTCGGTGGCATGACCAAGAGGGAGTTCCTGGAGGCGCACCTGGAGCCGACCTCCGTGCGCTTCCACGTCATGGAGCTCGACGACTTCCTGCTCGCGCCCCTGCCCAACCACCTCTTCACCCGGGACACCTCGGCATGGATCTACGACGGTGTCTCCGTCAACGCCATGCGCTGGCCCGCCCGGCAGCGCGAGACGGTGCACTTCGAGGCGATCTACCGGCACCATCCGCTGTTCCGTGACGAGAGGTTCAACGTCTGGTCCGAGGGTCAGGCCGACTTCCCCTCCACCATCGAGGGCGGCGACGTCCTGGTGATCGGCAACGGCGCGGTGCTCATCGGCATGAGTGAGCGGACCACCCCGCAGGCCGTCGAGATGCTCGCCCACAAGTTGTTCGCCGCCGGCTCGGCGCACACGATCGTCGCCCTCGACATGCCGAAGAAGCGTGCGCTGATGCACCTCGACACCGTGATGACGATGGTCGACGGTGATGTCTTCACCCAGTACGCCGGGCTCGGCATGCTCCGCTCGTACACCATCGAACCGGGCACCGGCGAGAAGGAACTGAAGGTCACCGACCATCCGCCGGAGCACATGCACCGCGCGATCGCCGCCGCCCTCGGGCTCAGCGAGATCCGCGTCCTCACCGCGACCCAGGACGTCCACTCCGCCGAGCGCGAGCAGTGGGACGACGGCTGCAACGTGCTGGCCGTCGAGCCGGGTGTCGTGGTCGCCTATGAACGCAACTCCACCACCAACACGCATCTGCGCAAGCAGGGCATCGAGGTGATCGAGATCCCGGGCAGCGAGCTGGGCCGGGGGAGAGGGGGGCCGCGATGCATGAGTTGTCCGGTCGAGCGTGCGGCCGTGTAGGGCCGTACGGAGGCCCGCGAAAACCGGCCGTATAGAAATGCCTATCGTCGTATAGACTTCCAGGGCCCTGTTCACGTACCTCTGGAGCGCCCCCCATGGCGACTGTCCCGAACGCCCTCGCCGGCCGCCACTTCCTCAAGGAGCTCGACCTCACCGAGGAGGAGTTCCTGGGGCTGATCGAGCTGGCCGCGGAGCTGAAGGCCGCCAAGAAGGCCGGCGTCGAGATGCAGTACCTGCGGGGCAGGAACATCGCGCTGATCTTCGAGAAGACCTCGACGCGCACGCGCTGCGCGTTCGAGGTCGCGGCCGCCGACCAGGGTGCCGCCACGACGTACCTGGACCCGTCCGGCTCGCAGATCGGGCACAAGGAGTCCGTGAAGGACACCGCGCGCGTGCTCGGCCGGATGTACGACGGTATCGAATACCGCGGGGACAGCCAGGCGAAGGTGGAGGACCTGGCGGTGTACTCGGGCGTGCCCGTCTACAACGGCCTGACCGACGACTGGCACCCCACCCAGATGCTCGCCGACGTGCTCACCATGACCGAGCACTCGGACAAGCCGCTCAAGGAGATCGCCTTCGCGTACCTGGGTGACGCCCGCTTCAACATGGGCAACTCGTACCTGGTCACCGGCGCGCTGCTCGGCATGGACGTACGGATCGTCGCGCCCGAGGAGTACTGGCCGAACGACGGCGTCGTGGCCCGGGCCCGGAAGCTGGCGGAGGACAGCGGCGCCGTCATCACGCTGACCGAGGACGTCGCCGACGGGGTCCGGGGAGCCGACTTCGTCGCGACCGACGTATGGGTCTCCATGGGGGAGCCCAAGGAGGTCTGGGCCGAGCGGATCGCCGCGCTCGGCCCCTACGCGGTGACCATGGACGTCCTGCGCGCCACCGACAACCCGGACGTCAGGTTCCTGCACTGCCTGCCGGCCTTCCACGACCTCGGCACGAAGGTCGGCCAGGAGATCTTCGAGCAGTACGGTCTTCAGTCGCTGGAGGTCACGGACGAGGTCTTCGAGTCGGAGCACTCGGTGGTCTTCGACGAGGCGGAGAACCGGATGCACACGATCAAGGCCGTCCTGGTGGCCACGCTCGGACGCTAGCCGCGCGGCGGCGCCGCCGGGGCGTCAGAGCGGGCGGCGCTGGGCCGGTACGACCGGCAGTCTGAACCACACCGCCTTGCCGGAGCCCGTCGGGCGGTGACCGCAGGACGAGCTGAGGGTGCGGATCAGGAGCAGGCCGCGGCCGTGCTCCTGCCAGGGGTCGGGCTCACCCCGGGTGGGGTGCGTCAGATTGCCCGGCGGGGCCGGGTCCGGGTCGTGCACCTCGACCTGGCAGCCGGACGGCAGCAACTCCACCACGAGCTCTATCGGGCCGCTTCCCGCGGTGTGCTCCACGGCGTTCGCGACCAGCTCCGCCGTGAGCAGCTCCGCCGTGTCGCTGTCCGCGGCATGCTCCAGCTCCGCCAGCGCCGTACGGACCAGTGCGCGTGCGACGGGCACGGCCGCTGTGGTGTGCGGCAGCGCGATACGCCATGAGGCGGAGGCGGCGGAGCGATCGTGCAAGGCGGGTCCGTTCATGAGCAGGCTGTCCTGCTTTCAACCTTATGAATGGTACGGCGCCCCCCGGCGAGGCCGCTCGTCGGGCGCCGTTCGGGACCTGCGGCCCCGACTGACATGCGGCTTACCCAGATGAACGGTCGGCCGCGCACGGCTGATCCCGCCGTTACGGGGGTGTCGCCGACCCGTGACGGATGTGACGCCGCCGGGTCACGGCACCCCGGCTATCGCGCACTCGTGACGACAGTCAAAGTTGAGTGATAACTTCGAGGGGAAGAGCTCGGAGGGTAGAGCTCACTGAGCCAGTGCCCGCCGTCCGCCCGAGGAGGCCGCACGTCATGAGTCCCTTCACCGGCTCCGCCGCCCGTACCCCCGACTGGAAACACCTGCGGGTCGAGCACGCCGACGGGGTCGTCACCGTCACCCTCGCCCGCCCCGAAAAACTCAACGCGCTCACTTTCGGCGCCTACGCCGACCTGCGCGATCTGCTCGCGGAGCTGTCCCGGGAGAAGGCGGTACGGGCCCTGGTGCTGGCCGGCGAGGGCCGCGGCTTCTGCTCCGGCGGCGACGTCGACGAGATCATCGGCGCGACCCTCGCCATGGACACCGCCCAGCTCCTCGACTTCAACCGCATGACCGGGCAGACCGTCCGGGCGATCCGGGAGTGCCCGTTCCCGGTGATCGCGGCCGTGCACGGGGTGGCGGCCGGAGCCGGTGCCGTGCTCGCGCTCGCGGCCGACTTCCGGGTCGCCGACCCCACCGCACGCTTCGCGTTCCTCTTCACCCGGGTCGGCCTGTCCGGCGGCGACATGGGCGCCGCGTATCTGCTGCCCAGGGTCGTCGGCCTCGGCCACGCGACCCGGCTGCTGATGCTGGGCGAACCGGTCCGGGCCCCCGAGGCCGAGCGGATCGGCCTCATCAGCGAACTGACGGAGGAGGGCGGCGCGGACGCAGCCGCGGCGGCCCTCGCCCGCCGCCTGGCCGACGGCCCGGCCCTCGCGTACGCCCAGACGAAGGCGCTGCTGACGGCCGAGCTGGACATGCCGCTCGCGGCGGCCGTGGAGATGGACGCGTCGACGCAGGCCCTGCTGATGAACGGCGAGGACTACGCGGAGTTCCACGCGTCCTTCACGGAGAAGCGCCCGCCGAAGTGGCGAGGGAGGTAGGGCATGCTCTCGACCAAGGGGACCGGGCCGACCTCATCAGGGGCGCGGGGCTGTGTTGAATCTGCGGCTACCGCCGCGCGGGCGCGACCAGCCCCCACCAGCCCGCAGCCGCCGACGACGCCCAGCCACCCCCTACGCGTCGCCATCATCGGCGGCGGCCCCGGAGGGCTCTACGCCGCGGCGTTGCTCAAACGCCTCGACCCCACCCGCGAGATCACCGTCTGGGAACGCAACGCCCCCGACGACACCTTCGGCTTCGGCGTCGTCCTCTCCGACGAGACCCTCGGTGGCATCGAACACGCCGACCCCGCGGTCTACGAGGCGATGCAGGCCGGCTTCGTGCGGTGGGACGACATCGACATCGTGCACCGAGGAGCCCGGCACACCTCCGGAGGACACGGCTTCGCCGCCCTCGGCAGGAAACGCCTCCTGGAGATCCTGCACGACCGCTGCCGCGACCTCGGCGTGGAACTCCGCTTCCGCACCGAGGCCCTCGATCCGGCCGGGCTCGCGGACACGTACGACCTGGTCATCGCCGCCGACGGTGTGAACAGCGCCACCCGCGAGGCCTACGCCCATGTGTTCCGCCCACATGTGGCCACCCACCACTGCCGGTACATCTGGCTCGCCGCGGACTTCGCCTTCGACGCCTTCCGCTTCGAGATCGCCGAGACCGAGCACGGCGTGATGCAGCTGCACGGCTACCCGTACGCGGCCGACGCCTCCACCGTGATCGTCGAGATGCGCGAAGAGGTCTGGCAGGCCGCCGGGTTCGCGGAACTCGACGAACAGGGGTCCGTCGACCGCTGCGCCAAGATCTTCGCGGACGCGCTGCGCGGACGGCCGCTGAAGTCCAACAAGTCGGCCTGGACCACCTTCCGCACCGTCGTCAACGAGCACTGGTCGCACGGCAACGTCGTCCTGCTCGGCGACGCCGCCCACACCGCCCACTTCTCCATCGGCTCCGGTACCAAGCTCGCCGTCGAGGACGCCCTGGCGCTCGCCGCCTGCCTGGAGGAACAGCCCGACATCGCGAGCGCGCTCAGCGCGTACGAGGAGGAGCGCAAGCCGGTCGTGGCCTCCACCCAGCGGGCCGCCCGCGCCAGCCTGGAGTGGTTCGAGAACCTCGGGTTCTACCTCGACCAGCCGCCCCTGCAGTTCGCCTTCAACCTGCTCACCCGCAGCCGCCGCGTCACCCACGACAACCTGCGTCTGCGTGACGCCGGCTTCACCGGGGCCGTGGAACGCGACTTCGGCTGCCCCACCGGCACGCCGCCGATGTTCACCCCGTTCCGGCTGCGCGGCCTGACCCTGCGCAACCGGGTCGTCGTGTCCCCCATGGACATGTACTCGGCCACGGACGGCGTCCCCGGCGACTTCCATCTCGTCCACCTCGGCTCCCGGGCCCTCGGCGGCGCCGGCCTGGTGATGACCGAGATGGTGTGCGTCAGCCCCGAGGGACGCATCACCCCCGGCTGCACCGGCCTCTACACCGGCAGGCAGGCCGACTCCTGGAAGCGCGTCGTCCAGTTCGTGCACACCCAGGCACCCGGCACCGCGATAGGGGTGCAGCTCGGCCACAGCGGGCGCAAGGGCTCGACCAAGCTGATGTGGGAGGGCATGGACGAGCCGCTGGACGACGGCAACTGGCCGCTCGTGGCCGCGTCCCCGATCCCCTACAAGCCGGACAGCCAGACCCCGCGCGAACTCAGCCGCTCCCAGCTCACCGACATCCGCGAGCAGTTCACGTCCGCCGCCTGGCGCGCCGCCCGCGCCGGCTTCGACCTCCTCGAACTGCACTGCGCGCACGGCTATCTGCTCTCCGGCTTCCTCTCCCCGCTCACCAACCGGCGCACCGACGCCTACGGCGGCACCCTGGAGAAACGACTCCGCTTCCCACTGGAGGTCTTCGACGCCGTACGCAACGTATGGCCCGAGGAGCGGCCCATGACCGTCCGTATCTCCGCCACCGACTGGGCCGAGGGCGGCACCGGCGCCGACGACGCCGTGGAGATCGCCCGCGCCTTCGCCGCGCACGGCGCCGACGCCATCGACGTGTCGACCGGGCAGGTCGTGGCCGACGAACGCCCGGAGTTCGGACGGTCGTACCAGACGCCGTACGCGGACCGGATCCGCCGCACCACCGGCCTGCCCGTGATCGCGGTCGGCGCGATCTCCTCCTGGGACGACGTCAACTCCCTCATCCTGGCGGGCCGCACGGACCTGTGCGCCCTCGCCCGCCCCCACCTCTACGACCCGAACTGGACCCTGCACGCGGCGGCCGAGCAGGGCTACGACGGTCCGGGCGTCGTCTGGCCGGCCCCGTACCGGGCGGGCAGCCGCCGACCCCAGACCGGACGCACCGACGCCCCCAAGCCCCGGTTGACGCTGGGGACTTGAGGGCCGTTGGGCGGGTGCGGGCGGTTACAGCTCGACCATGCCCGCGGTCAGCGTCGTGCCGTCCGCCGGATCGATGATCAGGAACGCGCCCGTGCGCCGAGAGGTCGCGTAGTCGTCCAGTGCCAGCGGCTCGGCCGTGCGCAGGCCGATCCGGCCGAGGTCGTTCGCGGTCAGCTCGGCGGCGCCGGCCAGGTCCTTGACGACCGCCTTCACGGTCCGCGTCGTGTGCCGGACCAGCACGCGGTCCCCGACCTTCAGGGGCCGGTCGGCCAGATGGCAGACCGCCGCCCGCACCTCCTGAGTGAGCACCGGGACGTCGACGCCCGCCGTGATCATGTCGCCGCGCGAGACGTCCCGCTGGTCGGCGAGACGCACACTGATCGACTGCGGCGCGCGGGCCACCGCGACACCCGTGCCGAGGACGTCGATGCCGGTGATCTCGGACGTCTCGCCGGACGGGTGCACGGTCACCCGGTCGCCGACCCGCAGCGCTCCGGACGCCAACTGGCCCGCGTAGTGGCGGGTTTCGCCGTGCCGGATGGCGTACTGGACGGGGAAGCGGGCGGGCGCGTCCGCCGGGTCGGCGCCGACGGGGACGCCCTCCAGGAACTCCAGCATCGCCGGGCCCGTGTACCAGCCCATGTGGGCGGAGCGCTCCACGACGTTGTCGCCGACCAGCGCCGAGACGGGGATCGGTGTGAAGCCGGGCAGACCCAGCTCGGCCGCGTGGCCCGCGAAGTCCTCGACGATCCGGTCGAACTCCTTCTCCCCGTACCCGACCAGGTCCATCTTGTTGACGGCCAGGACCACATGGGGCACCCGGAGCAGGGCGGCGACGGCGGCGTGCCGGCACGTCTGCTCGACCATGCCGTTGCGTGCGTCGACCAGGATGATCGCGAGCTCCGCGGTGGAGGCCCCGGTGACCATGTTGCGGGTGTACTGCACATGGCCCGGGGTGTCGGCGAGGATGAACCGGCGCCGGGGCGTGGCGAAGTAGCGGTACGCCACGTCGATGGTGATGCCCTGCTCCCGCTCGGCGCGCAGGCCGTCGGTGAGCAGCGCGAGGTCGGGTGCGTCCTGGCCACGGCTGCGGGAGGCGTGTTCCACGGCCTCCAACTGGTCGGCGAGGACGGACTTGGAGTCGTGCAGCAGCCGGCCGACGAGGGTGGACTTGCCGTCGTCGACGGAACCGGCCGTCGCGAAGCGCAGGGTGTCGACGCCGCCGACAGCCGTGCTGGCCGTGCTGGTCGTGTTGGTCGTGCCGGTCATGCCTAGAAGTACCCCTCGCGCTTACGGTCCTCCATCGCGGCCTCGGAGAGCTTGTCGTCGGCGCGGGTGGCGCCGCGCTCGGTGAGGCGGGAGGCGGCGATCTCGACGATCACCCTGTCGATGGTGTCGGCGTCGGAGTCCACGGCGCCGGTGCAGGACATGTCGCCGACGGTGCGATAGCGGACCTGCCGCTTCTCGACGGTCTCGCCGTCCTTGGGCCCGCCCCACTCGCCGGCGGTAAGCCACATGTCGCCGCGCCGGAACACCTCACGTTGATGGGCGTAGTAGATGTTCGGGAGCTCTATGTGCTCGCGCGCTATGTACTGCCACACGTCCAGCTCGGTCCAGTTGGACAGCGGGAACACACGGACGTGCTCGCCGGGGGCGTGCCGGCCGTTGTACAGGTTCCACAGCTCGGGCCGCTGCCGGCGCGGGTCCCACTGGGAGAACTCGTCCCGGAGACTGAACACCCGCTCCTTGGCCCGTGCCTTCTCCTCGTCCCGGCGTCCGCCGCCGAAGACCGCGTCGAACTTCTCGCTCTGGATCTTCTCCGTCAGCGGCAGCGTCTGGAGCGGGTTACGGGTGCCGTCGGGACGTTCGCGCAGCACACCCCGGTCGATGTAGTCCTGTACGGAGGCCACATGGAGCCGGAGCTCATGTGCGGCCACCACACGGTCGCGATAGTCGATGACCTCGGGGAAGTTGTGCCCGGTGTCGACGTGCAGCAGCGCGAACGGCACCGGCGCCGGCGTGAACGCCTTCAGCGCCAGGTGCAGCATGACGATGGAGTCCTTGCCGCCGGAGAACAGGATCACCGGCCGCTCGAACTCACCCGCCACCTCGCGGAAGATGTGCACCGCCTCGGACTCCAGCGCGTCCAGGTGCGAAAGCGCGGACCCCGTCACAGCAGTCCCCGCTCCGCCAGCACGGCGTACACCGCGTCGGCCGACTCCTGCGGCGACTGGAGCTGTGTGGGCAGGACCAGACAGGGATCCGACGGCGGCTCGTACGGGTCGTCGACGCCGGTGAGCCCGGTCAACCGACCCGCGGCCTGCCTGGCGTACAGCCCCTTCACGTCCCGTTCGCTGCACACCTCGACCGGGGTCGCCACATGCACCTCGACGTACGGCGTCCCGCTCGCCTCGTGCCTCTTGCGGACCGCCTCGCGGCTGTCGGCGTACGGGGCGATGACCGGGACGACGGACAGCACGCCGTTGCGCGCGAGGACCTCCGAGACCAGGCCGATGCGCTGCACGTTGGTGTTGCGGTCCTCCCGTGAGAAGCCCAGGCCCGCGGAGAGGAAACGCCGGATCTCGTCGCCGTCGAGGACCTCCACGCGGTGTCCCTCGGTCTTCAGACGGTCTCCGAGCAGCCGGGCGATCGTGGTCTTGCCCGCGCTCGGCAGCCCCGTCAGCCAGACCGTGGCTCCCCGGGTTCTTGGCGTGGTGGTCATGCGCAACAGTCCTCATCTCTTACCTGCGGACGACCCGATGGACGCTAGGTAAGAAACTTGAGAGGAGCCGCAGAGGAACCTGAGGGTTCCGTTAGTGGCACATGGTGTGCCCGGGGTCACAGACCGGCGTACGTGGCCCCCGCGTCGCGCAGACGCTCGTGCAGTCCCCGGAAGACGGCGGCCGAGCGCGAGCCCGGCCAGTCCTCGGGCAGCAGCCGGGCGGGCAGCCCGGGGTCGGTGTAGGGGAGGTGGCGCCAGGAGTCCAGGGCGAGGAGATAGTCGCGGTACGCCTCCTCGGGCGGGGTGTCGCTCCGCCGCTCCCAGTCGCGCAGCACCGGCTCGTGCCGGTCGAGGAACGCGTCGTGCTCCTTGGCGATCGCGGCCAGGTCCCACCAGCGGGCCACAGCCTCCGCGGTGGGCGTGAAGCCGAGGTGCTCGCCGCGGAAGAAGTCGACGTACTCGTCCAGGCGCAGCCGCTGAAGGGTGTGCCTGGCCTCCTCGTGGAGCCGCGCCGGCGCGATCCACACACCGGGCGCCGCCGTACCGAAGCCGAGGCCGGCCAGCCGGGAGCGCAGCACGTGCCGCTTCTGCCGCTCCGACTCCGGGACCGAGAACACCGCGAGCACCCAGCCCTCGTCGTCGGGCGGCGTGGCGGTGTAGATGCGGCGGTCGCCGTCGTCGAGCAACTGACGCGCGTCCGGCGACAGTTCGTACCCGGCCGCGCCCTGCGCCGTACGGGCGGGCAGCAGCAGCCCGCGCCGCTTCAGCCGGGACACCGACGAGCGGACGGACGGGGCGTCCACGCCGACCGCGGCCAGCAGTCTGATCAGCTCCGCGACCGGCACGGGGCCGGGCATGTGGCGGCCGTAGGCGCCGTAGAGCGTGACAATCAGAGACCGTGGTGCATGTTGGTCGGACACGTTGATCATCTTAGGTCGTACGGATCAGTGCCGGTCACCCTGTGGGCCACCGCCGTCGCGCAGTCGGAACCGCTGGAGCTTTCCGGTCGCGGTGCGCGGCAGCGCGTCCAGGAAGACGATCTCGCGCGGGGACTTGTACGGCGCCAACTCCGCCTTGACGAAAGCGCGCAGGGCCTCCGCGTCGCGTCGCGCACCCTCTCTGAGCACGGTGTACGCCACGACGACCTGGCCGCGCGCCTCGTCGGGCCGCCCCACCACCGCCGTCTCCAGGACGTCCGGGTGGCGCAGCAGGGCCTCCTCGACCTCCGGGCCGGCGATGTTGTAACCGGCCGAGATGATCATGTCGTCCGCGCGGGCCACATAGCGGAAGTAGCCATCACCCTCCCGGACGTAGGTGTCACCGGTGACGTTCCAGCCGTGGCGCACGTACTCGCGTTGCCGCGGGTCGGCGAGGTAGCGGCAGCCGACGGGGCCGCGCACGGCCAGCAGGCCCGGCTCCCCGTCGGGCAGGTCCCGCCCCTCGTCGTCGACCACGCGCGCGTGCCAGCCGGGGACGGGTACGCCGGTCGTCCCGGGCCTGATGTGCTCGTCGGCGGCGGAGATGAAGATGTGCAGCAGTTCGGTGGCGCCGATGCCGTTGATGATGCGCAGCCCGGTCCGCTCCTGCCAGGCCTGCCAGGTGGCGGCGGGCAGGTTCTCGCCCGCCGAGACACAGCGGCGCAGGGAGGAGATGTCGTTCGAGTCGAGCTCGTCGAGCATCGCGCGGTACGCCGTCGGGGCCGTGAACAGCACCGACACCCGGTGCTCGGCGATCGAGGGCAACAGCTGCTTGGGGCCGGCCTGTTCGAGGAGCAGGGCGCTGGCGCCGGCCCGCATCGGGAAGACGACCAGTCCGCCCAGCCCGAAGGTGAAGCCGAGCGGCGGACTGCCGGCGAAGACATCGTCCACATGTGGTTGCAGCACATGTTCCGAGAAGGTGTCGGCTATCGCGAGCAGATCCCGGTGGAAGTGCATACAGCCCTTGGGCCGTCCGGTGGTCCCGGAGGTGAAGGCGATGAGCGCGACGTCGTCGCAGGCGGTGTCGACGGTCGGGTACGGCGTGTCGGGCGCCGGGCGGCGCAGCAGGTCGTCGGGGGCGTCGCCGCCGTACGTCGCGATGCGCAGGTCGGGTATCTCGGCCTTGGCGAGGTCGTCCACGGCGCGGATGTCGCACAGCGCGTGCCGCACCTGGGCGATCTCGCACATGGTCCGCAGCTCGTGCGGGCGCTGCTGGGCCAGCACGGTGACGGCGACCGCGCCCGCCTTCAGCACGGCCAGCCAGCAGGCGGCCAGCCACGGTGTGGTCGGGCCGCGCAGCAGCACCCGGTTGCCCGGAACGACGCCGAGGTCACTGGTGAGCACATGGGCGAGCCGGTCCACCCGGGCCCGCAGTGTGCCGTACGTCCATGTGTCGCCGGCCGGGGTGTGGAACACGGGCCGGTCGTCGTCGGGGCCGTCGAGCAGCTCGGACGCGGCGTTGAGCCGTTCGGGGTAGCGCAGCCCCGGCAGGTCGAAACGGAGCTCGGGCCACTGGTCGGGCGGTGGCAGGTGCTCACGGGCGAAGGTGTCGACGTGGGCGGATCGGTGCAGACCGGCCATGGCGGTTCGCCCCCTTGCCTTGTGGGCTGCCTTACGGGCGTGGTGCGTATCGGGCGTCGAGGTGGGATCGCAAGGGGAGCGTATCGTGTTGGTGACGACAGTCAATGGGGCGCGATATCGTCGAGGGGACCCGCCAAGACGTACGTCGAGAAGGTCCGCCGAGTGGTCCGTCGCGGACGGCTCCCAGGGAGGTCGGCAATGCCCGCATTCTCGCTCGATCCGTCACAGACCGCCTGGTGTGCCGAACTGCGCGACCTGGCCGCCGAACGACTGCGCCCTCTCGCGGACAAGGGCGAGCCGGGGCACGTCAACCGCCCCCTGGTTGCCGAACTCGGGCGGCTGGGGCTGCTGGAGCGCCTCTTCACGTCCGGAGCGTTCGACCTGTGCCTCATGCGCGAGTCCCTCGCCCACGCCTGCACGGAGGCCGAGACCGCACTCGCCCTCCAGGGACTGGGCGCGCACCCCGTCCACGCCCACGGCACCCGCGCCCAGCGGGAACGCTGGCTGCCCCGGGTGGCCGACGGGAGCGCGGTCGCGGCCTTCGCGCTGAGCGAGCCGGGGGCCGGGTCGGACGCGGCGGCACTGGAGCTGCGTGCGGAGGACGATGGCGCAGGTGAGGGTGAGGGTGAGGGCGGTGCCGAGGGTGAGGGTGAGGGCGAGTCGCCGGCCGCCGAGCCCGACGGCCCCGCCCGCTGGCGGCTCACCGGCGAGAAGTGCTGGATCTCCAACGCCCCCGAGGCCGACTTCTACACCGTCTTCGCCCGCACCACCCCGGGCGTCGGCGCCCGCGGCGTCACCGCCTTCCTGGTCCCCGCCGACCGGCCCGGCCTCACCGGCACCGCCCTGGACATGCTCTCCCCCCACCCCATCGGCAGCCTCACCTTCGACGCCGTCCCCGTCACCGCCGACGACGTGCTCGGGGAGCCCGACCGCGGCTTCCGCGTCGCCATGGGCACCCTCAACCTCTTCCGGCCCAGCGTCGGCGCCTTCGCCGTAGGCATGGCACAGGCCGCCCTGGACACCACCCTCGCCCACACGGCCGAACGGGACGCGTTCGGCGGCAAGTTGAGGGACCTCCAGGCCGTCGCCCACCAGGTCGCCGAGATGGCCCTGCGCACGGAGGCGGCCCGCCTCATGGTGTACGCGGCGGCAACGGCGTACGACGAGAAGGCCCCCGACGTGCCGGGGCGCTCGGCGATGGCGAAGCTGCTCGCGACGGAGACCGCGCAGTACGTCGTCGACTCGGCGGTCCAGTTGCACGGAGCCCGCGCCCTGCGCCACGGCCACCTGCTCGAACACCTCTACCGCGAGGTGCGCGCCCCGCGCATCTACGAGGGCGCCAGCGAGGTGCAACGCGGCATCATCGCCAAGGAGTTGTACGCGACCATGGAGGCCGGCCAGTGAGCAGCGAGCGCATCAACCCGCCGGAGCTGTCCCCGCCCACCGGTTTCTCGCACGCGGTCGTCGCCACCGGCTCCCGCGTCGTCTTCCTGGCCGGGCAGACCGCACTCGACTCCGACGGCAAGGTGGTGGGGGAGACACTGCCGGAGCAGTTCGAGAGGGCGCTCACCAATCTGCTGACCGCGCTGGCGGCGGCCGGCGGGACACCGGCCGACCTCGCCCGGGTCACCGTCTACGCCACCGACGTGGCGGCGTATCGCACCCATGCCGCCGAACTCGGCCGCATCTGGAGCCGGTTGGCGGGCCGGAACTATCCGGCGATGGCGGTCGTCGGGGCCGTGCGGCTGTGGGACGAGGAGGCGATGGTGGAACTCGACGGCTTCGCCGTACTGCCGTAGGGCGGAGCCGTGCTGCCGTAGGGCGGAGCCGTGCCGCTGTCAGATCCTGCCGGGCTGTCGTAGGGCTCGGCTGTCGTGCCGTCAGGCTCCGCCGTACCGCTGGGCTTCGGGCTCACGCCGCCATCGCGACGCGGTCCGCCGGCACCCGGTGCGGGGCGACCACGCGGCCGTCGGGAAGCAGCTCGCCGCTGTCGTCGAACAGGATGGCGCCGGTGCACAGCAGGCTCCAGCCCTGCTCGGGATGTGCCGCCACCACATGGGCGCTGTGGGCGTCGGAGGAGGAAGGGCACGAAGGCTGGTGTGAACACATGGCGCACCTCCACATAGGGCGGACGAGCCGTGCGGGTCGTCCATATGGGTAGACCATGCTCCTGCCGCGAACCCATCGGAACGGCCCGCCGTGAACCGTGACAACACGCGGACAACTCTCTGACCGATCCACGAAGGTCGGGGCGGACTCGCCACCGAAGGGGTGACGATCACGTCCCAGGGCGCACCCGCCGGGTACGAGTGGAAGCCCTCACTCCGCTCACCCGGGAGGTCATCCCATGCCCCTGCGCCCCGCACTCGCCACCGCTGTCGGAGCCGCGCTGCTCCTGCTGGTCGCCGCGCCCTCCGCCCCCGCCGACTCCGACAAGACCACCGAGGCCGAGAAGGCCGTGACCGAGTCCGTGACCGTCGACGCCCCGGCTCGGCTGGCCGCGGACGGCAACGTCACCGTCTCCGGCACCTACCGCTGCGCCGACAGCAAGGGCCCGACGTTCGTGAGCTCCTCCATCGGCCAGAAGGACTCCACCAACCGGTACGCCATCGGCGGCACCGTCGCCGAGTGCGACGGCAAGGTGCACCGCTGGGAGAACAAGAGCAAGCCCGCCCCGTCCACCCTGAAGCGCGGCAAGGCGGACGTCGAGGCCACCATCGTGGAACTGCGTCCCATGGAGGGCCTGGGCGGCCTGCCGCTGCCGCACTTCCACGCGGCGCTGAAGAAGAACGTCACGCTGTCGAAGGCGTGAGGACGCTCCACGCCGCCACCGCGCGCCGCGCCTTCCCGACCGGAAGGGCGCGGCGCCGGCGCGTGCGGGTCAGGACGCGGCCCGCGACGCACGTGCGGCCAGGTCCAGCGCGATGTCCGTGATCATGTCCTCCTGCCCGCCCACCATCCGCCGGCGCCCCGCCTCGACGAGGATGCTGCGGGTGTCGAGGTCATGGCGGGCGGCGGCCGACTCGGCGTGCCGCAGGAAACTGGAGTAGACGCCCGCGTAACCGAGGCTCAGGGTCTCGCGGTCCACCCTCACCTCGCGGTCCTGCAAGGGCCGTACGAGATCGTCGGCCGCGTCCATCAGGGGGAACAGATCACACATGTGGTCCCAACCCATGAGGTCGGCGACCGCTATGAACGCCTCCAGGGGACAGTTGCCGGCGCCCGCTCCCTGCCCGGCCAGTGAGGCGTCCACCCGTACCGCGCCGCTCTCCACGGCGACGACCGTGTTGGCCACTCCCAGGGCGAGATTGTGGTGGGCGTGGATGCCCAGCTCGGTCCCCGGGTCGAGGACGTCGCGGTAAGCGCGGAAGCGGTCGCGGACGCCGTCCATGGTGAGGCGGCCGCCGGAGTCGGTGACGTAGACGCAATGGGCGCCGTACGACTCCATCAGCTTGGCCTGACGGGCCAGTTCGGCGGGTTCGGCCATGTGGGACATCATCAGGAACCCGGCGACGTCCATGCCCAACTCCCGCGCCGCGGCTATGTGCTGGGCGGCTATGTCGGCCTCGGTGCAGTGTGTGGCGACGCGTACCGAGCGGATGCCCAGGGTGTGTGCCTGGCGCAGGTCGTGCAGGGTGCCGATGCCGGGCAGCAGCAGGGTCGTGGGCACCGCGTGCCGCGTGGCGTCCACCACCGCCTCGATCCACTCCCAGTCGGTGTGGGCGCCGACGCCGTAGTTGATGCTGGAGCCGGCCAGGCCGTCGCCGTGGGCGATCTCGATCGCGGCCAGCCCGGCCGTGTCCAGCGCGGCGGCGATCTCGCGGGCCTGGTCGACGGTGTAGCGGTGCCGGACGGCGTGCATGCCGTCCCGCAGGGTCACGTCCTGGACGTACAGGCGGGTCATCGGGACGCCACCTCCGGGGCGATGGGGCCTCCCCCGCTCGGGCTGAGCCGGGAGCGGCGGAGGGCGGCCATGCGTTCCGCGGTGCGCAGCGCGGCCGAGGTCATGATGTCGAGGTTCCCGGCGTACGCCGGCAGGTAGTGCGCGGCGCCCTCGACCTCCAGGAACACGGAGACCTTCAGGGTCTCGCCGGCACCGGGCGCCAGGGTGCGCAGCGGATCGCCGTACGCCACCCGCTCGAACTGCACCTTCTGCTTGAGCCGGTAGCCGGGGACGTACGCCCGCACCCGCCCGACCATCGCCTCGACCGACGCGGTGACCGCCTCGGTGGCGCAGTCGGAGACCAGGCAGTGCACGGTGTCCCGCATGATCAGCGGGGGTTCGGCCGGGTTGAGCACGATGATCGCCTTGCCGCGCGCGGCACCGCCGACCCGTTCGACGGCGGCGGAGGTCGTCTCGGTGAACTCGTCGATGTTGGCGCGGGTGCCGGGCCCGGCGGAACGGGAGGCGATGGACGCGACGATCTCGCCGTAGTGGACCGGGGTCACGGCGTTCACCGCGGCGGCGACCGGGATGGTGGCCTGGCCGCCGCAGGTGACCATGTTCACGTTCGGGGCGTCGAGATGGGCGTCGCCGTTGACCGGCGGGACGACGTACGGGCCGAGGGCGGCCGGGGTGAGGTCGACCAGGGTGCGGCCGAGCGGGCGCAGCACCTCGTCATGACGGCGATGGGCACCGGCCGACGTCGCGTCGAAGACGATCTCCACATCGGCGAACTCGTCCAGTGCGACGAGCCCTTCGACGCCGCCGTGGGTCGTGGCGACCTTCAGCCGGCGGGCGCGGGCGAGCCCGTCCGAGGCCGGGTCGATACCGGCCATGGCCGCGATCTCCAGCGACTCCGACAGCCGCAGGATCTTGATCATGAGGTCGGTGCCTATGTTGCCGGAACCTATGACGGCGACCTTGGTGCTCACAGTTCGCCTCCCTCCTTGGCGAAGCCGACCCGTACAGAGCCCAACCCCGAGATATGTGCCTCGAACACATCCCCCGGCGAGGCGGGCACCATCGGGCCGAGCGCGCCCGTCAGCACCAGGTCTCCCGCGCGCAGCGGATCGCCCCGCTCGGCGAGCGCGGAGGCCAGCCACACCGCCGCGTTGAGGGGGCCGCCGAGACAGTCGGCGCCCGTGCCCTCGGAGACGGTTTTGCCGCCGCGGGTCATGGCCATCGTCACCGTCCGCAGGTCGACGGCGGTGAGCGGTACGGGGGTCGCGCCCAGGACGTAGAGTCCGCAGGAGGCGTTGTCCGCGACCGTGTCGACCAGGGAGATGTCCCAGCCCCGCACCCGGCTGTCGACGATCTCCAGCGCGGGCAGCGCGAAGTCCACGGCCCGCAGCACGTCGACGACCGTGCACGCGCGGTGCGGCAGATCACGGCCGAGGACGAGCGCCACCTCGGCCTCCACCTTGGGCTGGAGCAGCCGCCCGACCGCCACCTCACCGCCGTCCGGCACCGCCATGTCCGCGAACAGCGCCCCGAAGTCGGGTCGGTCCACGCCCAGTTGGCGCTGCACGGCCACCGAGGTCAGGCCGATCTTCCGGCCCACGATCCGGCGACCGGCGTCCAGTCCACGCCGGACGCCCAACTGCTGCACGGCGTACGCGGTCTCCAGGTCGCCACCGCCCTCGAACAGCTCACGCACCGGAGGGCAGGCGGCTCCGGTGCGGGCGGCGTCCGCGAGCAGATCGGCGGCATCGACGACGGCGGGTGGGCTCGGCATGGGGTGCCTCCAAAAAAGTGGCGGATGGCGTCGGCGTAGGGGCGCAGCCGCCTTCGATGACGGGCCGGCTGTCGGCGACCGGTACGGCGCACCGGGATACGTCCGCGATGGCTGCTCGCCCTCGACATGCTCGATATAGACAGGCACTCCCCGAAGGGGCCAAGCTCTGTTCCGTGACACGGAACAACGCGAGCGGCAACATGCTGGAGAAGGCCGCGGACATCCTGGACTGCTTCCGGCCGAGCGGCGGCCCGTACCGTCTGTCGGAACTCTCGGTGCGCACCGGCCTGCCCAAGCCCACCGTGCACCGGCTGGCGGCGGACCTGGTCAGGCTGGGCTGGCTGGAGCGCTCCGGCACCCGGTACCGGCTCGGGGCGAAGCTGTTCGAGCTGGGCTCGCTGGTCCCGCACCGGCTCGATCTGCGCGAGACGGCCCTGCCGTTCCTCCAGGACCTCTTCGAGGCCACCCGCGAGACCGTGCACCTCGGGATCCGCGACGGCATGGAGGTGGTCTACCTGGAGCGCATCCACGGCCACGAGGCACTCCGGCTGCCCTCCCGCATCGGCGGCAGCCTGCCGCTGACCTGCACCGGCGTGGGCAAGGCCCTGCTGGCGTTCTCCGGCGCGGAGCTGACCGAGGAGGTGCTCGCCGGCCCGCTGCCGAGCCTGACGCCCCACTCGATCACCGACCCGGACCGGCTGCGCACGGCCCTGGAGAAGACCCGGGTCTCCGGCCTCGCCTACGAGGAGCAGGAGGCGGCGCTCGGCGTCAGCTGCATCGCGGCCCCCGTCTTCGAGGGCGGCACCGCGGTCGCCGCCCTCTCGGTGGCGGTGCCGCGCTCGCGCTTCAGCCCCGCCCAGCTGGCGCCCGCGGTACGGACGGCGGCGCTGGGACTGTCGCGGGTCCTGCGCGGCGCGCGCTGACGGCGAGCGGCGCTCACCAGGCCGGGACCGCCGGAGGGGCGAGGAAGCCCGGCGTGGCGAGGAAACCCAGGTGGGCCACCCCGGCCGTACGGTCTGAGGCATCCGCGAGAGCGGCGTAACGTCGACTGTGTGGAACGCACGGCCGCCGGTCTCATCTCGCGCGCGGCGCACGACCTCGGCCTGCGCGCCGACGAGCTCACCGCCGAGGTGGAACAACGCTTGCGGCACGAACTGCCCGCGCTGTGGGAGGACCCGGACGTGGCCCGGACGGCCGCCGAGAACGTCGTCGAGCACGTCGTCGCCGCCCTGGCCGGGCTGGAGCACGCCATAGAGCCCGATCTGATCGAGCTGCCGTCCGCCGATGTGGAGCGCGCGCGGGTGCTGGCCCGGCACGGCACGCCTCTCAGCACGATGCTGCGCGCCTTCCGGCTGGCCGAGGAGATCGTCCTCGACCGGCTGTTCGCGGAACTGCCCCGGCTCAGCCAGGACGCCGAGCAGGTCAGCGCGGCGGCGCGGCAGCTCAACGTCGTCTCCACCAAGTACGTGGACCGGGTGTCGGAGCAGGGCGTCCGCGCGTTCCAGGCGGAACGGGACCGGCGGCTGCGGTGGCGGTCGGCGATGGTGAACGAGGCCAGCATGTGCATCGGCACCACCCTGGACATCGCCCGCACCACCCAGGAACTGGCCGACTTCGCCACCGAGCAGTTCGCCGACCTGGTCACCGTCGACCTGCTCGACACCGTGCTGCGCGGACAGGACACGGCTGCGGGGCAGAGCCCGCTGACCCTGCGCCGCATGGCCCAGGGTCCGGACGCGGACGCGGGCGGGCTGCAACCGCCGGTCCGGCCCCAGCAGCTGCACGTCTGCCCGGAGGGATCCCCGTGCGCGGAGGCCCTGAGCAGCGGGCGGCCCAGCCGGCAGCAGCACGGCAGGGCGTCCGGCGTCCCGCGAGCCCACTCCACCCTGGTCGTGCCGCTGCGCGCCCGCGGCACCACGCTGGGCGTCGCCGAGTTCCACCGCTACGGCACCGCCGCGCCCTACGACGACGAGGATCTGCTCCTCGCCCAGGAGATCGCCGTACGGGCCGCCGTCGCCGTCGACAACGCCCGCCACTACACCCACGCCCGCGCCACCGCGCTCACCCTCCAGCGCAGCCTGCTGCCCCGGGAGGCGCCGCGGCAGTCGGCCGTGGACGTCGCCTACCGGTATCTGCCGGCCGGCTCCGAGTCCGGGGTGGGCGGCGACTGGTACGACGTCATCCCGCTGTCCGGCGCGCGGGTGGCCCTCGTGGTGGGCGACGTGGTCGGGCACGGCATCCGCGCCGCCGCCTCCATGGGCCGGCTGCGGACCGCCGTACGCACCCTGGCCGACATCGATCTGCCGCCCGACGAGCTCCTCACGCACCTGGACGACGTCGTCCTGCGCCTGGCCAACGAGGCGTCCTCGGACCCGGACACCGGCCCGGAGGCCGACGTCGGCCGCGACAACGGCGCCACGTGCCTCTACGCCGTCTACGACCCCGTCGCGCGCCGTTGCACCCTGGCCCGCGCGGGACATGTGCCGCCGGTGGTGGTGGTCCGGGACGGCACGGCGGACGTCCTGGAACTGCCTCCCGGCCCGCCGCTCGGCCGGGGCGGCCTGCCGTTCGAGACGATGGAGGTCGACCTGCCCGAGGGCAGCCTGATCGCGCTGTGCACCGACGGCCTGATCGAGGCGCGAATGCCTGCGAGAGCCACCGGGGAACCCCCCTCCGCCCCTGCCACGGCGACCGAGGACCCCGCCCCCGTCATGCCGAGCGCCGACCCCACCCCCGACATCGACGCCGGCCTCGCCACACTGCGGCAGGTCCTCGCCCGGCCGGCCCCCTCCCTGGAGGCGGCCTGCGACTCCGTGCTGGAGGCCCTGCTGCCGTCCCGGCCGGACGACGACGTCGCCCTGCTGCTCGCGCGTACCCGGTCGCTCGGTGCGGACCGGGTCGCCACCTGGGAGTTGGAGGCGGACCCGGCGGTCGTCGCCCGCGCCCGTTCGGACGTGTCCCGCAAGTTGACGGACTGGGGCCTGGAAGAACTCGCCTTCGTCGCGGAACTGGTGGTCAGCGAACTGGTCACCAACGCCATCCGCTACGGCAGACCCCCGATCCGGCTGCGCCTCATCCATGACCGCTCCCTCCTGTGCGAGGTCTCCGACGCCGGCAGCACCACCCCGCATCTGCGCCGCGCGCGCGTCTTCGACGAGGGCGGGCGCGGTCTGCTGCTGGTCGCCCAGCTCGCCGGGCAGTGGGGCACCCGCCACGCCCGGCGCGGCAAGACGGTCTGGGCGGAACTGAGCGAGACCGCCGAGTTCCCGGCCCTGGCCTTCGAGTAGGGCGGGACCCCGGCGGGGCGCCCCAGTGCCACTTGGCACCGCGTGGGACGAGCTCGAGGAACAGCCGCGGCGCCGCAGTGTCACTTGGCCCCGGGCTGGACCAGCTTGAAGAACAGCCGCGCACCCGCCCGCTGCGCGGCCTGACGCAGCCGCACCGGCAACGGCCGGGACGGGACCGGCGCCGGGGCGCCCTGCGCCAGGCGGGGGAAGAGCGCCTCGGCGTTGCTTCGGTTGACGGCCGCGAGGGTGCCGGCGTCGACACCGTCGTCCAGCCCGTTGGCGAAGTACTGGCCCGCCGCGGCCGGCGCGAACGGCCAGTCGCTGCCGAACAGGACGTGCCCCGGCCGGGCGAAGGCCAGCAGCGTGGGCAGCGCGGCCGGGCTGGAGGAAAGCGCGGTGTCGAAGTAGAAGCCCTGGAAGTCCTCCAGGACGTCGCGCGGGCCGCGTCCGATGTCGGCGGCGATCGCGACGGCCATGCGGTGGGAGGCGTACGGCAGGAACCCGCCGCCGTGGCTGAGGACGAACCGGATGTTCGGGTAGCGGCGCGGGACGCCGTTGCGGACCAGGAGGTAGGCGGCGCGGGTGGTGTCGAGGAGGAAGTCCGCGGCGAACGGCGGGATGCCCTCGACGGCGGGCGCGGGAAGGTCGGCGGGGTGCACGAAGACGACGGCGCCGTGCTCGTCGAGGACCCGCCACAGGGCGTCCTGCCCCTCGGCGCCCAGGTAGGTGCCCTGGTTGTTGGCGAGCAGGGTGACGCCGTCGGCGCCCAGCTCGGTCAGCGCCCGCTCGGCCTCCCGCGCCGACGCGGTGACGTCGGGCATCGGCAGCGTGGCGAACCAGCCGAACCGGGAGGGGTGTTCGGCGGTCAGGGCGGCGGAGCAGTCGTTGAGCCGCCGGGCCAGGTCGGCGGCCTCGCCGGGGTCGCCGAGGAAACCGGTGCCGGGGGTGGAGACGGACAGGATCGCCGCCTCGGTCCCCAGCAGGTCCATCTGCTCCAGCGCCGCGCCGGCATTCCAGTCCGGCAGGGCGCGACCGCCCGCGTCGACGATGCCGGACCTGGCGAGGGCATCGCGGTAGAGGGGCGGGACGAGGTGCTGGTGGACGTCGATCCGGCGGGGTGCGCTGGTCATGGGCGGCCTTTCGGCGTTCTCGGGGGAGTGGGAGTACGGCCGCCTGGCTCGAACATCGCCGCCGCAAGGGCGCCCTTTCAGCGATGCCCTTCCCGTCGTACCGGCACTTGACCGGCCCTGGCGCCGAGCTTACCGTAGCGTCCGTTCCAATTGGAGTAAACGCTACAGTAATGAGCCGTGCATGAGCCGTGACGAGCCGCGAAGAGCCACGCGGAGCCACGAGAAGCAGCGCAGCAACCGCGACAGGGACGACAGTGAGGTGGCCCGATGAGTGAGATCAGCGCCGGGAACAGGTCCGGAGCCGGGGCCGACGGCGGCGGTGGCCACGACGGGGGTGGCGAGGCCGACTACGACGTGGCGGTGATCGGGTACGGCCCCACCGGCGTGACCGCCGCGAATCTGCTGGGCGCGGCGGGTCTGCGGGTCGTCGTGCTGGAGCGCGACGCCGAGATCTACGCCCGGGCCCGGGCGATCTCCACCGACGAGGAGGTCATGCGGATCTGGCAGCGCATCGGCCTGGCCGACCGGCTGAAGCAGGACATGCTCGCCGACCGGCCGCTCGACTTCGTCGACGCGCGCGGCCGCGCCTTCCTCAGCGCCCACCCCACACCGCGCGGCCACGGCCACCCGCCGCAGATGTTCCTGTACCAGCCCGCGCTGGAGCAGGTCCTGCGCGACGGAGTCGCCCGCCACCCCGATGTCGAGGTGTGGCTGCGCCACGAGTGCCTGCGGCTGCGCCAGGACGCCGACGGGGTGGAACTGACCGTCGTGGGCACCGCCGATGACTCCGTACGACGGCTGCGCGCCCGGTACGTCATCGCGGCCGACGGCGGCTCCAGCCTCACCCGCGCACAGCTCAACGTGGGCTACGAGGGACGGACGTACGAGGACCGCTGGGTCGTCATCGACACCAAGATGCTCAAGCCCTGGCCCGACCACGACCGGCTGCGCTTCCGCTGCGACCCGGCCCGCCCGGCGGTCGACTGCCCGACCCCGCTCGGCCACCACCGCTGGGAGTTCCCGATCCTGCCGGGCGACGACGAGCGGCACCTGACGACCGACGGGGCGATCCACGCGATGGTGTCCCGGTACGGGATCGGCCCCGACCAGATCGAGATCCTGCGCGCCACCGTCTACAGCCACCACGTCCGCTTCGCCGCCCGATTCCGGGTGGGCCGGGTCTTCCTCGCCGGTGACGCCGCGCATGCGATGCCGCCGTGGATCGGGCAGGGCATGGCCGCCGGCGTGCGCGACGTGGCCAACCTGTGCTGGAAGCTCGACGCCGTGCTGCGCGGGGAGCTGCCCGAGTCGGTGCTCGACAGCTACGAGGCCGAACGCAAGCCGCACGTCAAGGAAGTCACCCGGCGCGCGGTGTTCGTCGGCCGCGTCATCACCGACCGGCGCCTCGCGGTCACCCGGGTCCGGGACGCGGTGCTGCCGCTGCTGAACCGGGTACCGGGCGTCGCCGGCCGCCTCCAGGACTCCAACTGGATCCCGGTCGCCCACTACGCGGACGGTTTCCGGGACCGGCCCCGCACCAAGTCCTCCGGCATCACGTTCGGTAGGCGTGCCTCCGGCGCCGGTACTTCCGGCGCCGGTACGGCCCGCACGGGTACGGCCCACACCGGCACCTTTCGTACCCGCCCCTCCCGCACCACGGCCCCCGGTCACCAGATCCCGCAGCCCTGGGTCACCGCCCCCGACGGCACCCGGGTCCGCCTGGACGACGTGCTCGGCGGCCGCTGGCTGCTCCTGCACGGCGCCCTGCCGGCCCCGCAGCCGGAGTGGGAGCGGGCCGGCGTCCCCTCCCTGACCGTCCTGCCGGCCGGCTCAAGTCCCGCCGAGGGCGCGGTCGTCGACAGCGATGGCGTACTGCGCGCCTGGCTGACCCGCCACCGCGCCACGACCCTCGCGCTACGCCCCGACGCCTACGTCTACGCGGCCGCCCCCGCCGGCACCCCGCTCCCACCGCCCCCGGCGGGACTGACCCTGACCCCTCGCACGAACACAGCGAGCACTCCGCCCGCAGCGACACCCTCGTCCGCCCTGCCCACCTCGCCGGCCCCGTCCTCCTCGCCCGCAGCCCAAGGAACGCCATGAGCACCCTCACTCACACCCCACCACCGCCCCCGATGCACGAGTCGCTGGTCGACGTCCTCGGCAGGAAGATCTTCGTCGCGGAGACCGGCGACGGCCCGCCCGTCCTGCTGCTGCACGGCGGCGGCCCCGGCGCCTCGGGCGTCTCCAACTACGCCCGCAACATCGCCGACCTGGCCCAGGAGTACCGGGTCATCGTCCCCGACCTGCCCGGCTACGGCCGTAGCACCAAGGGCGTGGACGGCACCGACCCCTTCGGCCACCTCGCCTCCGGCATCCGCGGACTGCTCGACGAACTCGGCCTGGACAAGGCCCACTTGGTGGGCAACTCCTATGGCGGCGCCTGCGCCCTGCGCCTCGCCCTGGACACACCCGACCGGGTCGACCGTATGGTCCTGATGGGCCCCGGCGGCGTCGGCACCACCCGCGCGCTGCCGACGCCGGGCCTGAACAGCCTGCTCAACTACTACTCGGGCGACGGCCCTTCGCGGCTGAAGCTGGAGAAGTTCATCCGCACCTACCTCGTCTTCAACGCCGCCGACGTCCCCGACGGCGTCATCGACGCGCGCTACCGCGACAGCATCGACCCGGAGGTGATCGCGGCCCCGCCGCTGCGCCGCCCCTCCGGCCCGAACGCGCTGCGCACGCTGTGGCGGATGGACTTCACCCGCGACGCCCGCCTCGCCCGCCTGCCCGTGCCGACCCTGGTGCTGTGGGGCGCGGCCGACAAGGTCAACCGCCCGTCCGGCGGCCGGATGCTGTCCGACCGCATGCCCGACTGCGACCTGTACGAGGTCGCCAACACCGGGCACTGGGTGCAGTTCGAACGCGCCGAGCTGTTCAACCGGCTCTGCGCAGACTTCCTGGCGGGCCGCCGATGAACACGTACCACGTCACCCAGGGCGGGCCCTCTGTCGCACCGTCCGTCTTCGGCGCGGTCCACCTGGGCCACATCGTCATCGAGACCAATCGCTTCGCCGACTGGCGCCGCTTCGGCACCGATGCCATCGGCATGCACCACGACGACCTCGACACCGGCCTGATGCGCTTCCGCCTGGACGGCCAGGAGTGCCGCTTCCTGCTGCGCAAAGGGCCCGCCGAGGACGTCGTGGCCACCGGTTGGCACATCGACGACCACGCGTCCTTCGAACAGATCGAGGCCCGCGTCCGCGCCCATGGCGTCCCCGTCGTGCGGGGGTCCGCCGAGGAGGCGAGGCTGCGCGGCGTCGAACGCCTGCTGCGCTTCCCGGGCCCCAAGGGCATCACCCAGGAGATCTGCACGAGCCCCGTCCTCTCGCCGCAGCCCCTCGACATGCTCGCGTCCGGCTGGGTCACGGGCGACTCGGGCATGGGCCACGTCGCCATCACCTCCACCAGACCGGCCCTGATGCGCGGCTACTTCGACACCGTCTTCGACGCCCGCCTCACCGACTACATCGACGAGACGATCAGCGGCGTCAAGCTCAAGATCCGCTTCCTGCGCGTCAACGAACGCCACCACTCCATCGCCGTCGCCGCCGTCCGCGGCCTGCCCGTCGACCCGATCCGCACCCGCGTCCAGCACCTCAACATCCAGGCCGCCACCCTCGACGACGTGGCCCGCAGCTACCAGCGCGTCCACGAACTCGGCTTCGACATGGCCCTGTCCGTGGGGCAGCACACCAACGACAAGGAGCTGTCCTACTACGCCCGCACGCCCTCGGGCTTCGAGTGGGAGGTCGGCTGGAACCCGGTCGTCATCGACGAGTCCACCTGGGAACCCGGCACCCACCAGGGCATCAGCATCTGGGGCCACACCCCCGTCGGCCAGACCATCATCGACAAACTGACCCAGTTCCGCCTCGGCGCCCGCTCCCTCACCCGCCCGGAGCGGACGGTCCCCGCCCTGAGCGGCATGGGAATCCCCGACGACTGACCGACACGGGCATCCCCGACGACTCGCGCTGTTCGCCACACCGGCCCGCTAGCCTGTATACAGCCTGGTGTACGGCGAGAGGGTGAGGGGAGTCCCATGGTGCGGGCGACGGGAAAGAGCGCGGCGGTCTACGAGCGGCTGAAGGCCGACATCGAGTCGCTGCGGCTGCGTCCGGGCGCCAAGCTCAGCGAGGTCCAGCTGGGCGAGGAACTGGGTGCTTCACGCACCCCGGTCCGCGAGGCCATCCGGCGCCTCGCGGGGGAGGGGCTGGTCGACTTCGTACCCGGTGAGGTGGCCAGGGTGGCCTCGATCTCGCTCGGCGGAGTGCGGGCCCTGTTCGAGTTCCGCATGCTCCTGGAACCCGAGGCCGCCGCGTCGGTCACGCGGGCGGGGGCGGCGGACGAGCGGGTGCTGGTGCCGTTCCGCGAACTGCTCGCGCGCCTGGAGGAGTTCGACGTGTCCTTCAGCACCCTGGACACCGCCGCGCAGACCCGCTCCTACCAGGAGTTCTACGACATCAGCGAGGTCTTCGACCAAGCCGTCGTCGCCGCCTGCCGCAACCCCTACCTCGCCCGCACGATCCGCGACCTGCGCGGCCAGACCGCCCGCCTGCGCCGGATCTCGCACAGCGGCCCGCGCCGCATGCTGACCTCGCTGGAGGAGCACCGCGCGATGCTCAGGGCGATCGTGCAGGGCGACGCCCCGGCGGCGGAGGCGGCCGGCCGACACCACCTCGCCCAGACCCAGAACGCCCTGATCGAGAGCCTGACGAGCCAGGACCTGACGACCGGGGCGGAGGCGGGGCTCCAGGTGGACATCGCGGGCTGAGGGCGGGCCGGGGGCGGGCGGCGCCTGGGCAGACCCGCCCATGGTCTTCCTGTATCCAGTGATGTATACAGAAGTGGATACAGCAGGGATGAACGCGCCCGCCACGCACTCACCCGCCCCACCCCATCCATCGATCTACCACTCACCCAGTCAGCCAGGAGGGCCACCATGCCGCACACCGTCGGTGCCCCGGACCTGCTGGAGTTCGCCGCCGCCACCGTCGAGGCGCACGGCGTCCCGGCCGCCGACGCACGTCTGCTCGCGGACACCCTGGTGACGGCGGAGCTCTGGGGCCATCCGTCCCACGGGATGCTCAGGCTGCCGTGGTACCTGGCCCGCATCGAGAGCGGCGCGACGGCCGCGGTGACCACTCCGGCCACCGTGTCCGACAGTGGCGCCGTACTCGTGGTCGACGGCCGAGACGGTCTCGGTCAGGTACTCACCGACCGCGCGATCACCTGGGGCGTGGAACGCGCCCGGTGCCACGGCATCAGCGCGATCGCGCTCCGCAACTCCGGCCACTTCGGGACGGCCGCCTACTTCACCCGCAAGGCCGCCGACCAGGGCTGTGTGGCGTTGCTGGCCACCAACGCCAGCCCGGCGATGGCCCCTTGGGGCGGCCGGGAGAAGAGGCTCGGCACCAACCCCTGGTCGATCGCGGCACCCGGCGGCCGCTACGGCACGGTCGTGATGGACATCGCCAACACCGCCGCCGCACGCGGCAAGATCTACGCCGCCGAGGAACGCGGCGAACCGATCCCGGCGGGCTGGGCGGCCGACGCGGACGGCGCTCCGACCAGCGACCCGCGCCGCGCGATCGAGGGCCTGATCCTGCCGATGGCCGGCCACAAGGGCTACGCCATCTCCTTCATGTTCGAGGTGCTGGCGGGCGTGCTGACCGGCAGCGCGTTCGGCTCCGGGGTCGTCGGCCCGTACCGCGCCACGGGCCGCAGCGGCGTCGGCCACCTGCTGATCTGCGTCGACATCCGGTCGATGGCCGACCCGGCGGAGTTCGAGGAGCGGATCGAGGCCCTGATCGAGGAGACGAAGTCCACTCCCACTGCCCCGGGCGCGGCGGAGGTGTTCGTCCCGGGAGAGCCGGAGGCCCGTACGGCCGAACGCCTGCGCACGGAGGGCATCACACTCGCCGACGACACCTGGACCGCTCTCACGAGGATCGCCGCCACCACGGCCGTACCCCTGCCCGCAGCTCGCACCGTCCCCTCCAAGTCCGAGGAGTTCCCCGCATGATCGCCCTGACCGTGTCCCTCCAGGTCGTCCCCGGCTGCCGCGACGCCTTCCTCGCGGCCATCGAGGAGAACGCCGAACGCACCTTCACCGACGAGCCCGGCTGCCGCGCCTTCGATGTCGTCTGCGACCTGGACGACGACCACCACTTCGTCTTCCACGAGATCTACGACGACGAGGCCGCCGTCGACGCCCACCGCACCGCACCCCACTACAAGGTCTGGCGCGAGGCGGCCGCGAAGTACGTCGTGCCAGGCACCCAGATCAACACCCTTTCCCGTCGTCTGTTCCACCACGCCTGATCGGAGCCGCCCACATGTGCCCCCACCGCCCCGTTGCCCCGGCGCTGCTCATCCACCCCGACGAGGTCGCCCGCTTCGACCGCGGCGGAGGTGTCGCCACCATCCCCTACGTCGGCAAATGGAACTCCGACCGGGCCACCATCACCACAGGCCAGACGGTCTTCCAGCCCGGCACCGGCCTGCCCCTGCACAGCCACAACGTCGAGGAGTCCGTCCTGATCCTCGAAGGCGAGGCCACCGTGGAGATAGCCGGCGAGTTCTTCGACCTGGAGACCGGCCGGGCGACCTGGGTCCCGGCCGGAGTCCCGCACCGCTTCTTCAACCGGGGACAGGGAGTCATGCGGATCTACTGGGTGTACGGCGGCCGCGACGTGACCCGAACCATCACCGCCACCGGCGAAACCTTCGAGCACCTCTCCACCCACGACAGGGGAGGCACCCTCACCACCTGACCCCTCCCGGCGGGGGCGCACAAAAAATCGGGCCCGCCCACACAAACCGTGGACGGACCCGAATCGGAGCGCCGGGCAGGCCTTGCACCTGCATCTCCCCACAGGAAGTGGGGCGTCTTTCCTTGGACCACCAACGCAACACCAGCCAACCGAAGTTCCGGCGACCAGCTGCTGAAGCAAGTCTAACCCACACGGCCCTATGCCTCGACCACGTTCGGATGATGCCTGGTCGTCCGGCTCGCCGAACTCCAGGCCCGGAAGCCCGTGATCGCGGCCTTGGCTGCTGAACTCCGCGAAGTCGCTCAGGTGTCCCGGAGGAGACCGGCGCCGCCCTGAAGACGAGTTGGGGAGGCGGTCGAGCCGTTCCAGCGGTCCCGCTGCCACGCTGTGCCCGCGTCGGTCGAGGATGCGACCGACGTTCTTCTCCGTGCGCCATTCCACGCTTTTGCAGGTAGTCCCGCGGGCAGGCACAGCCCTTTGTCGTTCGCGGTTCCTGTAACAGCTCTACGCACACCGGACGCGCAACAACCGTCCGTCCCGCAGCAATTTTTGATGACTGCCGCGCGACACCGCTGGCTACGTTTGACCGCGTTCAAGCAAGGAGTGTTCGAAAAAGAAACGGACATGTCCGTGGTAAAGAAAGGGATTTCCCGCATGGTGCCGCTTGATTCACCGGTGTTCTCCCGCCGCAGGGCACTTACCTCGCTGGCCGGTACCGCCGTGGCCGGCACCGCGCTCGCCGCGGGTGCGCGTCCGGCCCTCGCCGCGGACGGGGACGGCCCGGCCCTGCCGGAGGAGCGTGCCGGCGGTCTGCCTCTGGTCATCCACAACAACAGCGGTGAGTTCGCCAACCGCAACGTCCACCTGTACATAGTCGGCAGCCGGGGCGACCGTCAGGTCCGGGTCACACGTCGCGGCACGGTCGAGCCGGTCAAGGTCTCCGACAACGAGGACAACGGCTTCACCGACTACGCCATCCCGCTCGACGCCCGCGGCACCACGCGGATCCGGCTGCCGCACATGTCCGGCCGGATCTACGTGTCCCTGGGCGGCAAGCTCAAGCTCAAGGCCGTCCAGGACGGGGCCGGGCGGCCCGCGCTCCAGCACCCGGCGGGCTGGGTGAAGAACGACCCCAACTTCCCCGTGCTGCACGACTTCGTGGAGTTCACGCACAACGAGTCCGGCATGTTCTGCAACACGACCATGGTCGACATGTTCAGCGTGCCGCTGATGATCCGGCTCTCCGGGAACCGGGACCAGACCACCGGCACGATGCGGCAGGGCGGCCGGGCCCGCATTTTCCGGGCCATGGAGAACACTCCTGGATTCGGAAAGCTGGTCGTCGGCGAGCGGCGGGTCATCGCGCCGAGTCATGGACTCGACGCCGGTCGGTTCGGCAAGCACTACTTCGACCCGTACGTCGACAAGGTCTGGCAGGCCTACCGGCAGCAGCCGCTCCATGTCCGTACCGTCGCAGGTGCGTTCACCGGCCGGGTCGACAACGGCAAGCTCACCTTCCACGGCCCGGCGACGGTCTCCTTCGTCAAGCCCTCCACCCGCGACGTGCTCTTCTGCGACGGCGCGCTCGCCGCCCCCAACGACGGGGTGACCGGTCCGGTCGCCGCGATCCTGGGTGCCGGCTTCAACCGTTCCACGCTGCTCAGCCATCCGAAGCAGCCCACTACGCGCGCGGCGGACTTCTACAAGCCGGAGATCACCAACCACTACGCGCGAGCCATCCACGCCCAGATGGGCAACGGCAAGGCGTACGGCTTCGCCTTCGACGACGTCGCCGAGTGGGCGTCGTACATCCAGGACACCCAGCCGCAGGCCATGCACCTGACGCTGACCCCGTTCTGACGGGCCGGTACGGCCGCTCTCCTCTCCCGATCCACCGACGAAAGGCGATCTGTCATGCCCGTCATACGTCGTACGCAGTCGGTCCTCGCCGTCACCTTGGCGGCGGCCGTTCTCGGAGTCGCCCAGGCGTCGCCGGCGTCCGCGGTCCCGTTCGGCAAGGTCCGTCAGGGCAAGGCGACTTTCTACAACGATGCCGGCACCGGGGCCTGCGGACAGCCGCTCGACGCCGCGACCCAGATGCTCGTGGCGGTCTCACCGAAGTGGTGGAAGGCCGAAAACCCCAACAGGGATCCGCTCTGTCACGCCAAGGTCCGGCTGACCTTCCGCGGCAAGACCATCACCGTCCCGGTCAGGGACAAGTGCATGGAATGCGGACCCAAGCACATCGACCTCAGTCAGCCGGCTTTCGCGCAGTTGGCCGATCCCTCCAAGGGCGTCATTCACAAGGTCAAGTGGAAGTTCGTCCGCTGACCAGCTGATTCATTCCATCGACCAAGAGCCCATTCAATCGGGGAGTTTCCACCATGCCGAAGATGCGTACCGCTCATGCCCTTCTGACCGCCGTGCTGCTGGCGACGACGGGGGCCGGGCTCACCGCGGCGACCGCGTCCGCCGCGCCTGCCGAACTTGCCGCGCCCGCCGCCCAGGGTGACTTCGTCGTCAGCAAGGCGGAGTACAACAGGATGTTCCCCCACCACAAGCCCTTCTACAACTACGAAGCCCTGGTCAAGGCGATGAAGAAGTACCCGGCCTTCGCGGACAAGGGCAACGCCAAGACCAAGAAGCGTGAGGCGGCCGCCTTCCTCGCCAACGTCCACCACGAGACCGGCGGCGGGCGCTACATCGTCGAACAGAACCAGGCCAACTGGCCGTCGTACTGCGACACCACGCAGCCGTACGGCTGCCCGGCGGGGCAGTCCGCGTACCACGGTCGCGGGCCGATCCAGCTCAGCTGGAACTTCAACTACAAGGCCGCCGGCGACGCGCTCGGCATCGACCTGCTCCACAAGCCGGGGCTGGTGCAGAAGAACCCCGTCGTGGCATGGAAGACGGGACTGTGGTTCTGGATGACCCAGTCCGGCGCGGGCACCATGACCCCGCACAGCGCCATGGTCAAGGGCAAGGGCTTCGGACAGACGATCCGCAGCATCAACGGCGCCATCGAGTGCAACGGCGGCAACCCGGCCCAGGTGCAGAGCCGGGTGAACACGTACAAGAAGTTCACCAAGATCCTCGACGTCAAGCCGGGCAAGAACCTCGGCTGCTGACCCGCTGAGCCGGCGCCGGCCGGACGCCCGTGAAGTCTCCGGGCTGTCCGGCACCGCGACGCCATGCCGTAGCACCCCCCACCTTCTTCGGAGCCGATTCCATGAGACGTACCGCGATGCTGGTCAGCATCCTCAGCCTGGCCGCCCTGGGCGCCACCGTCGGGCCGGCGCAGGCGGGACCCGCACCCGCCGACAACGAGACCCGTGCCACCGCATTCTCCGACCAGGAGCAGGACAGCGCCCTGGAGTTCTGGACCGACGCCCGGATGAAGGCCGCCAAGGAGATGGCCGCCACCGCTCCTCAGGCGCCGGCCGTCATGTCGTCCGCCACCGACGACGGCGGGCCTCGACTGTCCGTCCCGCCGGTGGTCTTCCCGGACGCGGAGACCACCGCGCCCGTCACCGACGAGACGCCCGTGTCCACGCTCGCTTCCGAGCCGAAGCCCTGGAAGCGCGGCGGGCTGATCAGCAGGACCGCGGGCAAGGTGTTCTTCGAGAACGCCGCCGGCGACCTGTTCACCTGCTCGGCGACCGTCGCCAACAGCAACAACAAGTCGGTCGTCCTCACCGCCGGGCACTGTGTGGTGGACGCCCGCACCGGCGAGGTCTTCCGCAAGTGGATCTTCATCCCGGGCTACCACAAGGGTGAGCGCCCGCACGGCACCTTCACCGCGAAGAAGCTCTTCCATCTGAAGTCGTACGTGTCCAGCCAGGGCAATGCCAACTGGGACGTCGCGTTCGCCACCCTGCGCAAGCGTGACGGCCGCCCGCTCGCCAAGATCGTGGGTGGTGCGCAGGGCATCAAGTTCAATGCGCCGACCGGGCGTTACGTCCATTCCTTCGGCTACGGCGGTTCGCCCGCAGAGGGCAACGGCGAGCGGCTGAACCACTGTCAGGGCAAGGAACACCGCGACCTCGGGCGCCCCGGCTCCACCATGTGGGGCATCGACTGCGTGCAGACCGGCGGATCCAGCGGCGGTGCCTTCCTCGCCGAGTTCAAGGCCGACAAGGGTGTCGGTGTTCTGGCCGGCAACATCGCCGTCGGCACGGACGTAAGCGAGTACCACCCGCGTCTCGGCGACCGCGCCCGCCAGCTTTACAAGGCCGCGAGCAGGGCCTGAGCCCCGCCCGGGGGCGGCGTTCCTCTCCCTTCCTCCCGCCTCTGGGTTCCCCCGAACACCGGGCGTCGGCACGAGTTTTCGTGCCGACGCCCGGTGTTCCTCTTTTGGTGCCGGAATGGCTGGGCCACGGAGCCGGAATAAATCCCGGAATAAACCCCTCAGCACTTATGGGTGTTGACCGGCGCGGAATCACACTGCCACGCTTTCGATATGATCCGTACTCGTCAATTGCTGACTCTGATTGTCGGCGCAGCGGCACTGGCTATGGCAGCCCCGAGTGGAATGGCCGGGACAAAGAACAGTCCCGCCATCACCACACAGCCGGTCGCGGCCGCTGCGGAAAAGCCGAACATTGTCTTCGTCCTCACCGACGACATGTCCTCGAATCTCCTGCCGCACATGCCGGAGGTTCAGAAACTCCAGTCGCAGGGCATGACGTTCAGCGACTTCGTGGTCAGCAACTCGCTCTGCTGTCCGTCCCGGGCGTCCATCTTCACCGGCCGTTACCCCCACAACACCGGAGTCCTCAGCAACGAGGGGCCGAACGGCGGATTCGGCGCCTTCCACAGCGGCGGGGAGGAACGGGACACCTTCGCCACTGCCCTTCAGGCCAAGGGCTATCGCACCGCCATGATGGGCAAGTACCTGAACGGCTACAGCCCCAGCGACACGGTGGCAGGCCAGAAGCCGTACGTACCGCCGGGCTGGAACCAGTGGGACGTCGTCGGCGGCGGCTATGAGGGCTACGACTACAAGCTCGCCCACAACCACAAGATCGAGCCGCACGGCGACCGGCCCGAGGACTATCTGACCGACGTGCTGAGCAAGAAGGGCACGAACTTCGTCAAGAAGTCCGCAGCGGCGAACAAGCCGTTCCTGCTGGAGATCGCGCTCTTCACGCCGCACGGCCCCTCAACGCCGGCGCCCCGCCACGAGAACGCCTTCCCCGGCCTTGAGGCCCCGCACAGCCCCGCGTTCGACAAGCTGCCGACCAATGCCCCGGCGTGGCTGGCCCGGCAGGACCGGCTGACCCAGCACGAGAAGAACACGATCGACCGGAAGTTCCGCAAGCGCGCCCAGGCGCTCCAGTCGGTAGACGAGATGATCGGGAAGCTGCGCAACGCCCTGACCCGGGCCGGCGTCGCCGACGACACCTACATCGTCTTCGGCTCCGACAACGGCTTCCACCTGGGCGAGTACCGCCTCAAGGCGGGCAAGCAGACCGCCTTCGACACCGACGTCCGGGTACCGCTGGTGATCGCCGGACCCGGTGTGGCGGCAGGCAGGACGAGCAACGCCCAGGTGTCGAACATCGACCTCGCGCCCACCTTCCAGCGGATCGGCGGCGCCCCGGTGTCGTCCCGGGTGGACGGGCACAGCCTGCTTCCACTCCTCGACGGCGGCCCCGACTCCAACTGGCGCACGGCCAACCTGATCGAGCACCGCCACGCCGACAGGTCGCCGGGCGACCCCGACAACAACGGCGGGGAGAGCATCAGCCCGCCGAACTACCACGCCCTGCGTACCAACTCCTACACCTACGTCGAGTACGGCAGCGGAGCGAAGGAGTACTACGACCTCAGCACCGACCCCTACCAGCTGCACAACACCGTGGGGCAGCTCGGCGGGGCCCGGCTGGACCACCTGCACGACGCGCTGACGCGGCTCAAGAACTGCCGCGGCGACGGCTGTTGGAGCGCCGGGAACCCGTAGATCCGTTTTCCGCGGACGTCCCCCGCCCCGTACTGTTGGCGGGGGCCGTCCGCACGCACTGGACGGGCCGAGGCCGGCGGAGTGCGGGTGACGGGTGCAGATGGTCGACGGAGGATTCGTCCCGCGTACGGATGCCGGTGAGCGGACGACCGGTGTAGGCCCGTGAAGCTCTCCACCCGGCTCGCCCTCACCGTCGGCGGCGGCGTACCCGTGCTGATCGTGGCCTGCGGCTGGCTGCTGCTGAGCCTCATCACCGATGACCTTCGCCAGCAGCAGGACGCTCAATTGCAGGCCCGTGCCACCGTCGTGGCCAAGAACACCAAGAACTACCTGGACGCGGCCGGGACCGGCCAGCCCGTTGTGGAGTCCGCCCGCCGGCAGCGGCTCATCAAGTCCACCAGCGGTATGGGTGTATGGGTCACCGGACCCACGGGCACACTGCGCGCCGGTCCCCAACTCCCGTCCGCACAGCTGCCGTACAGCGCCCCGAAACCGCTGAAGGTGACCGTCGAAGGCCGGGACTGGCTGGTCCTCTCCCTGCCCGTAGCGATCGACCGGCAGCGGGACCGGCCCAATCTCTGGCTGTTCTCACCGGACACCGTCGAGGAGGAGCTGGCACTGGTGCGCCGACGGGTCTACGTCGGGGCCGCGGTGGCCCTGCCGATGGCGGGAGCGGCCGCCTGGGCCATCGCGAACCGCGCTGTGCTGCCGCTGCGCCGACTGCAACGGCGTACGAGCGGACTCGACCCGCGCACCAGCTCGTCCCGGCTGGAACACCGACCCACCCGCATCGCGGAGGTCGACGACCTCGCGCTCACCCTGCAGACTGTGCTCAGCCGCTACGACGAGCAGGTGGCACGTACCGCAGAGGCTTTGGCCACGGCCCGGTCGTTCGCGGCGGCGGCCTCCCACGAGCTGCGTTCGCCGTTGACGAGCATCCGAGCCAATCTGGATGTCCTGGCCGGGCCGTTCGAACTCGAACCGGCGGAACGGGCGGAGGTGCTGGCCGAGTTGGTGGCCGAACAGGAGAGGCTGGTCGGCCTGCTCTCGATGCTGCGGACCTTGGCGCAGGGCGATCTGGTCGAGGCCGAGGCGTTCGAGTCGCTGGACCTCGGGGAGTTGGTGCACTCCTGCGTCGACGGACTGCGCCGCGCCCACCCCGAGACCGAGGTGTCCGTGCGGGCGGCGTCGGGACTGATCGCGGACGGCTGGGCGGAGGGGCTGCGCTCGGCGGTGGACAACCTGCTGACCAACGCCCGCGTGCACGGCAGGGTCGGCGAACGCGCCGCCACCATCGTGGTGACCCTGCGGCAGTCCGACCGGCCGGGCGAGCGGACCGCGGTGCTCACCGTGGACGACGACGGCCCCGGCGTCCCGCCCGAACGCCGGGAGAAGATCTTCGAGCGCTTTTGGCACGGTCCGGACAGCCCCGGCTCCGGGCTGGGCCTCACCCTCGTCGCCCAGCAGATCACCCTGCACCAGGGGCAGGTCTCGATGTCGGACCGCCCGGACGGGCAACGCGGCACACGCTGCGAGGTACGGCTGCCGCTTACCGGCGTGCGGGAGTTCGAGCACACACTGCCGTTGCTGCGCCGCGACTGGTTGAGCGGCGCGGCGGAGGCACCGGTAATTAATCCCGGCCGAGGCTGAGGAATTCTGGCTCGAATCCACCTCGCCCAGGGTCGGTGAATCAGGGGTTGGTTATTGGGGCGCTGAATAAATCCCGCCCGGCGTCGATTTTTCCCGCGCGGATTCCTTGAGAACGGCACGTCTTCCTTGTCAGGCTTCTCGAAAGCACTGTCGGATCCCAGGAAGAGAGGAACGCCGACGTTGAATGGAACCACCGCGGTGGCTCCCACGATGTGGCGTGCGCTGCATGTGTGGAAGCGGACGCTGGGCAAGGGCGTGCACACGCTTCCGGTGCCGCCGTCGACGGGTATCGGGCTGAGTGTGCACGTGAGCGGCATCCTCGCCGTCCACGGAGGCCGCGGGGACGCGCGGGAGACGGTCCTGCTGCCGGAGGACGTCTGCGTCACCCCCGCGGAACCGAACCGGCCGCTGGTCGTGTCCCCGAGAGGGAACAGGCCCGCCGTGATCGCGTCCCTCGCCATTCCCGAGGCCATGGTGCGCCGGTTCGCCGGCGAGGAATTCCGGATGGGGGAGCGGCAGTCCCCGCACCCTTGTCCCGCTGTCACCTCCGACCCGGTGCTCGCCGAGATGGTGAAGGCGGTGATGGCTGCCAGTGAACTCGGCGCCGACGACGTGTACGCGGACTCGGCGGCGCGTTTCATCCTCGCCCACCTCCGCATTCCGCGGTCGCGCGCCGCCGCCCCGAGAGAGCCGGCGGGCGGTCTCACCCAGCAGCAACTGGACACCATCACCGCGTACATGAGAGCCAACTTTGCGCGGCCCATCACCCTGGACGATCTCGCCGCACTGGTCTCCTTCAGCCGCTTCCACTTCCTGCGCTGCTTCAAGAACGCCACGGGCGCCACGCCCTACCGGTATCTCACCGAGCTGCGGATCGCGTCGGCGCGGACGGACCTGGAGAACGGTACCGAGACCATCGCAGCGATCGGCCAGCGCTGCGGCTTCTCGGGCTCCGAGCACTTCTCCCGGAGCTTTCGCCGGGTCATGGGCTGCACACCGTCGCAGTACCGCGCGACACGGCCCGAGTCGCCTGCGGCCGGGCACTCTCCAGCGTAGAGTCCCCGTCGCTTCGGAGGGTTTCCGCCCCTGGATACGCTTACCGCGGCAGCTTTCCGTACTGTGACGTGCCGCGCTACACCGTGCTGTGCAGAAAGATGGAGGGCGTGAGCGAGGAGATGCTTACGCAGACACTCCGCGCGCTGGAGCGGGACGGGCTGGTTCCGCCGGACCATCCACTCGGAGCCTGGAGAGGAGCGACGCATGGTCGGCAGGGCCGGACGAGTTCTCGTGGCCGACGACGAGGTCAGCACGCGACGTTCGCTGGAACGCGGACTCCGGCTTGGGGGCTTCGAGGTGACGCTGGCCGCTGACGGCCGTTCCGCGTTGGAGTCGATGAAGAGACTCCGTCCGGACATCGTTGTCCTCGATGTCTGCATGCCCGACCTGAGCGGCATCGACGTGTGCCGGACACTGCGCGAGAACGGGGACGACGTGCCCGTGCTCATGCTCTCCGGACTGGACGAAGTGGCCGACAGGATCGCCGGGCTGCAGGCCGGCGGCGACGACTACCTGGTCAAGCCCTTCGCTCTGCAAGAACTGACGCTGCGCCTGCACGCCCTCCTGCGCCGGCGTCCCCCCGCCGCGACGGACCGGGTCCGGGTGGGCGGCCTGGTCGTGGAACCGTCCGCCCGCCAGGCGTGGCTGGACGGGCAGCTCCTGCACCTGACGCCACGCGAGTTCCACCTCCTGGAGATGCTGGCCCGGAACGCGGGCCTGGTCCTCACCCGCGGCCAACTGCTCGAACACGTCTGGGGCTACGACGCCCGCGTCCGTACGGACGCCGTGGACACGTTCGTCAGCTATCTGAGGCGCAAGACGGAGGCAGAGGGGCGTCCCCGCATCCTGCACACGGTGCGGGGGGTCGGCTTCGTGCTGCGCGTTGACAACGGCCCGACCTGACCGCCTGTCCACCGTGCCGGGAGGGGCGGTTCAGGAGGGACGGGGCGCGATCACAAAGATTCCACAAGAACGGTCCCTACTTTCCTCTTTGCGGCGGCCGGGGTCCGCCGCGGGGAGGGGGAGAAGTGCCGAACGCGACACACAACACCACATGGGCACGGGGACAGTACGGGGACCGGATGCTGCGTTTGCTCCGCGAGTTCGGCCCGCTGACACGGAGCGAGCTGGGGGAGCTGTCAGGACTGTCGCGCACCACGCTGTACGAGGTCGTCAGCAGGCTCGTGGACAGTGGCCAGGTGATCGCCGCGGTGCCGGACAGCACTCGTCGCAGGCGGGGCCGCCCGGCGGAGAAGCTGATCCTGAACCCGGAGGCCGGCCGGGTGCTCGGGATCGATTTCGGGCGGCGGGCTGTTCGGGTGGTCTCGGTGGCGGGGGACCGCGACGACTTGAGACACGGCGACCTGGACCGCGACGTCTTGGGACGCGACCACTTGGAGCGCCATGACGCCATCAGTACGGCGAGTGAAGCGCATTCCCCAACGGCTCAGTGGCCGGACCGTATTGTCATCGCACGTCGGCTCGTCGGCACCCTGACCGGCGGACGACTGCGACTCGATGCCCTGAGCGGTGTGGGAGTCGCGGTGACGGGCACGGCGACCGACGCGCGCGCCCCGCTCGACCGGCGGGCCATGGCGGTGATGATGGGCCGCAGCTTGGGCACCCGGGTGCGGATCGACAACGCCGCGCGGCTCGCGGCCCTGGCCGAGACGGTCTGGGGCGCGGCCCACGGACGGCGAGACGTGCTGTACCTGGAACTCTCGGACCCTGTCGGTGGGGCGCTGGTGAGCGGCGGCGTGCTGCACCGTGGCGCACACGGTCGGTCGGGGGAGTTCGGGCATATCACCGCGGAGCCCGGGGGCGCGAGGTGCCCCTGTGGTGGGCGGGGTTGTCTGCAGACCGTCGCCTCGACCACGGCCGTGCTGGAGGCGTACCGACCCGGGGCGGACTTACCCGACTTGCTGGCCGCGTTGGGTTCCGGAGATCCGGCCGCCCATGCGGTGCTACGCCGGGCAGGCACCTACGTGGGACGGGTCCTTGCGGGTCTGGTCAACGCGCTCGAACCCGGCATCGTGGTCGTGGGCGGCGAACTCGTCACCGCCGGCCCGACCCTGATGGAGTCGGTACAGCGTGAACTGCTGGCGAACGTCGTACGGTGCGGCTCGCGCCCGTCGCCGCTCGTCCGGCCCGCAGAGTTGGGCGACCATGCCGCCGCCCTCGGGGCCGCGTCACTCCTGCGGCAGCCCGGCAGGGATCCTTCGCATTCCCTCGGAAAAGGACTTGACGCGGCGGTCAGGATGTCGGGCGGATTGCGCGCGAATTAAAGGCCGGCAGAACCGGATTAAATTGACCGCATTCAATCTGGAATGGAAAGCTCGAATGAGAACTCCTACCGGATAAGAACGGAAAAGAATGCGCATATCCAGGTACCTCGCCACGGTTCTTACGGTCACCGCGGCCACCACCACGTTGTCGGCCACCTCCGCCGCCTCGGCATCGGCGGCACCGTCCGCTGGGTCGCTGCGAGCCGGCGTGTTCAAACTGACGAACGCCGAACGGGTCAAGGCCGGTTGCCCCAGGCTGAAGTACAACTCCGCGCTCGCCAAGGCCGCCCAACGGCACTCGGCAGACATGGCCGGGCATGACTTCGTCGACCACGTCGGCTCCGACGGCAGCACCATGGTGACCAGGGCCAGGGCGGCAGGCTACACCGGCTTCAGCGCGCTCGCGGAGAACGTCGCCGCCGGTGACAGGAGCGCCGCCGCGGTCGTCAGGGGCTGGATGAAGTCCCCGGGGCATCGGGCCAACATTCTCAACTGCTCGCTCAAGCACCTGGGTGTCGGCTACGTAAAGAAGCCCGGTACCACGCAAGGGACGTACTGGACGCAGGACTTCGGCACCAAGTTCTGACGCGGGAGCGTGGAAGCCATGCGCAAGCTGCGCTTACTCGTGGTGCTGCCGGCCGTCCTGACCATGCTCGCCTCCACCGGGAGCAACCAGGCCGACGCGAGCGCATCGACCGCCGCTGTCAAGAAGAAGGGCGTCAGCGCCTGGAGATTCAACGGGGTCACCGGCGCGATGGCCGACGCGAACGTCGGCTGGTTCTACACCTGGGCCTCGGACAAGCAGAAGATCAAGCCCCCGTCCGGCGTCGAGTTCGTACCCATGATCTGGGGCCGTGACTTCGTGACCGAACAACATCTCGGACGAGCCAAGGCGCAGGGCAGGACCCTGCTCGGATTCAACGAACCGGACCGGGCGGACCAGGCGGGGATGTCCGTGAAGGAGGCCCTCGACCTGTGGCCCCGGCTGCAGTCGACCGGAATGCGCCTCGGAGCACCCGCGGTGGCCACCGGCGGTGACCTGGCCGGCGGCTGGCTCGACCGCTTCATGAAAGGCGCCGCCGCCCGCGGCTACCGGGTCGACTTCATTCCCCTGCATTGGTACGGCTCGGACTTCAATGCCCAAGCTGCGACAGGTCACTTGAAGAGCTATCTCCGTGCCGTGCACCAGCGCTACAAGAAACCCATCTGGCTGACCGAGTACGCCCTGATCGACTTCTCCAGCGGTACGCCGAAGTATCCGACCAAGGAACGGCAGGCCGCCTTCGTGAAGGAGTCCACCGCAATGCTGGAGAAGCTGCCGTACGTCAAGCGGTATGCGTGGTTCACGCTTTCCACGCAGCGAGGCCATGGCACCGGCCTCTACAACGGCACTCGGGCCAACCGCGTGGGTGCCGCCTACCGCGCTGCGCGGTAGCGAGAAGCCTCTTCTATTTCATTCCCTCTCTTCTCTTCTCAGGAAGGACGCGAAATGCGCGATCTTCAGCCCAATGGACGTGTCCTGGCGGTACTGGCCGCCACTGCCTCTCTCGCCGTGATGGCGGGCGCCGGCTCGTCGGCCCACGCCGACACCGGGTCCCCGGACGGGGATCGGGCCGTACAGGTGAATGCGACGGACGCGGCGGAGATCCCCTGTGCCAAGTACCTCCAGAAGAAGCACACTTATCGAACGGACCCCGCGGGCCCTTCTTGGCAGACCTACAAAACGGACAAGCTTGGCAGGCCGGCCCACGCCGAGATCCGGGTCGGGGCTGTGGATCGGGACCCCAGGCTCGGCCTGTGCGAGGCCGTCGTGGGTGAGTGGGGCGGTCCCGGGCACGTTGGCGCGCGGATGATTCCCGCCGGCGTCAAAGGTGCGGGCCACCGCGCCAATGTCGTCCCGGTCGCCAAGTCGGCCGACAGGATTCTGAAGGCCGTGGAGCGCAAGACCCTGCGGTGCAACGCGGGCTACAAGATCGTCACTCTCGGGGTCACCGCCCACTACAAGAAGAACGACAACGGAGTCGTTCCGTCGAGGTTCAGTGTTTACATCGAGGCGAAGAACCGCGCCATCGAATTCGGCGCGAACTCCTTCCTGGCGTTCGACAACAAGGAGTACACCGAGGCCGGCGAGCACAGGCTGCTCGACTCCCTGGCCGACCAGGTGGAAGCGATGCGCTGCTGAAGCGTGGCCCGCAGCCCGCCACGGGCTCAAAGGCCCAGTGAAGTCCCATAGATGCCGCCGCACCCCATCCCGGCCTGCTCAGGAGCAGGTCAGGCAAGGTGCGGCGGCTTCCGTCGATCAGATGTCCCGGAAGATCTCGATCTGCGCCCCGATCGAGTTCAGGCGCTCGGCGAGGTCCTCGTAACCCCGGTTGATGACGTACACGTTCCGCAGGACCGACGTGCCGTCCGCCGCCATCATCGCCAGCAGGACGACCACGGCGGGGCGCAGCGCCGGCGGGCACATCATCTCCGCGGCGCGCCAGCGAGTCGGGCCCTCGACCAGGACGCGGTGGGGGTCCAGCAACTGGAGGCGGCCGCCGAGGCGGTTGAGGTCGGTGAGGTAGATCGCCCGGTTGTCGTAGACCCAGTCGTGGATCAGCGTCTTGCCCGACGCCACGGCCGCGATCGCCGCGAAGAAGGGGACGTTGTCGATGTTCAGGCCAGGGAAGGGCATGGGGTGGATCTTGTCGATCGGCGCCTCCAGCTTGGAGGGCCGGACCGTGAGGTCCACCAGACGCGTACGGCCGTTGTCGGCGAAGTACTCCGGCGTGCGGTCGTGGTCGAGGCCCATCTCCTCCAGGACCGCCAGCTCGATCTCCAGGAACTCGATCGGCACGCGACGCACCGTCAGCTCCGACTCCGTCACCACGGCGGCAGCCAGCAGGCTCATCGCCTCGACCGGGTCCTCGGAGGGGGAGTAGTCGACGTCCACGTCGATGTTCGGCACGCCGTGGACCGTGAGCGTCGTCGTGCCGATGCCCTCGACCCGGACCCCGAGTGCCTCCAGGAAGAAGCAGAGGTCCTGGACCATGTAGTTGGAGGAGGCGTTGCGGATGACCGTGACGCCGTCGTGCCGCGCGGCGGCCAGCAGCGCGTTCTCGGTCACGGTGTCGCCGCGCTCGGTCAGCACGATCGGCCGGTCGGGACGTACGCCGCGGTCCACCACGGCGTGGTACTGCCCCTCGGTCGCCGCCACGTCCAGGCCGAAGCGGCGCAGCGCGATCATGTGCGGCTCGATGGTCCGCGTACCGAGGTCGCAGCCGCCGGCGTACGGCAGCATGAAGCGGTCCATGCGGTGCAGCAGCGGGCCGAGGAACATGATGATGGAGCGGGTGCGTACGGCGGATTCGGCGTCGATCGCCGCCATGTTCAGCTCGGCCGGCGGCACGATCTCCAGGTCGACACCGTCGTTGATCCAACGGGTGCGCACGCCGATGGAGTTGAGCACCTCCAGCAGGCGGTACACCTCCTCGATGCGGGCGACCCGGCGCAGCACTGTGCGCCCCTTGTTGAGCAGTGAGGCGCACAGCAGTGCCACGCAGGCGTTCTTGCTGGTCTTGACGTCGATCGAACCGGACAGCCGACGTCCGCCGACGACCCTCAGATGCATCGGACCGGCGTAACCCAGCGACACGATCTCGCTGTCGAGGGCCTCGCCGATTCGGGCGATCATCTCAAGGCTGATGTTCTGGTTGCCGCGCTCGATGCGATTGACGGCGCTCTGGGAGGTGCCGAGCGCCTCGGCCAGCTGCGCCTGTGTCCAGCCACGGTGTTGCCGGGCGTCACGGATGAGCTTGCCGATGCGTACGAGGTAGTCGTCTGCCATGAGGTTGAGGCTATCTCAGATATGAGATGGCACATTCTCAGGGGGGCCGTTCGGGTGACGTGCCGTCAACGCCGCCTGGCGGTACGGGTGCGACGCCACCCGAAAGGTCCGGGCAAATCCATCGATGTCGTACGACGTCCGGTGCTGCTGTGGGTATGCCGCGGACCGTTCCTGCCGCCCGTGGTGATGGACCACGAGCGCCGGTTGATGTTCAGGCGCACGCCGGGCAAGATGCGAAAACTCTTACGAAATGTCAGGGGCATGGATGCTCCTTCCGGGGTCCGGAGTCCGACGTCGGACGTCGGGTGCGTATCTCTCGGTTACCCCGACTCGGCCGCCTGATGGCACGTCGAAATGCCGGAAGGGGATGCGGGAAGGGCCTGTTCGACGCCGGGTGCGTCGAGCAGGCCCTTCCAGTGGTCCGTCCCCTGTCCGGTATGTCAGTCCGTGCCGGACTCCATCGCCGCGCGGTCCAGGAGTGCGTCCTCCTCGGAGACCTCGCCGCGGGAGGCGATGGCCTCGGCGCCGCCCTCGGGCAGCTCCGGCATGGTGCCGATCAGACCGGTCGCGGCCGCCTGGGAGGCGCCGACGGTGGGGCTGCCGGTGCCGATCAGGCCGAGGCCGACGTACTGCTCCAGCTTGGCGCGCGAGTCGGCGATGTCGAGGTTGCGCATGGTGAGCTGGCCGATCCGGTCCACCGGGCCGAAAGCCGAGTCCTCGGTGCGCTCCATGGAGAGCTTGTCCGGGTGGTAGCTGAACGCCGGGCCGGTCGTGTCGAGGACCGAGTAGTCCTCGCCGCGCCGCAGCCGCAGCGTCACCTCGCCGGTGACGGCCGCGCCGACCCACCGCTGGAGCGACTCACGGATCATCAGCGCCTGCGGGTCCAGCCAGCGGCCCTCGTACATCAGGCGACCGAGGCGCCGGCCCTCGTTGTGGTACTGGGCGAGGGTGTCCTCGTTGTGGATCGCGTTGACGAGACGCTCGTACGCGGCGTGCAGCAGGGCCATGCCCGGCGCCTCGTAGATACCGCGGCTCTTGGCCTCGATGATCCGGTTCTCGATCTGGTCCGACATGCCGAGGCCGTGCCGGCCGCCGATGGCGTTGGCCTCCATCACCAGGTCGACGGGGGAGGCGAACTCCTTGCCGTTGATCGTGACGGGGCGGCCCTGCTCGAAGCCGATCGTGACGTCCTCGGGAGCGATCTCGATGGACTGGTCCCAGAACTTCACGCCCATGATCGGCTCGACGGTCTCGACGCCGGTGTCCAGGTGCTCCAGGGTCTTGGCCTCGTGGGTGGCGCCCCAGATGTTGGCGTCCGTGGAATACGCCTTCTCCGTGGAGTCCCGGTAGGGCAGCCCGTGGGCGAGCAGCCACTCCGACATCTCCTTGCGGCCGCCGAGCTCGGTCACGAAGTCCGCGTCGAGCCAGGGCTTGTAGATCCGCAGGTTCGGGTTGGCGAGCAGGCCGTAGCGGTAGAACCGCTCGATGTCGTTGCCCTTGAAGGTCGAGCCGTCGCCCCAGATCTGGACGTTGTCCTCGAGCATCGCGCGCACCAGCAGCGTGCCGGTGACGGCACGGCCCAGCGGGGTGGTGTTGAAGTACGCCCGCCCGCCTGAGCGAATGTGGAACGCGCCGCACGTCAGCGCGGCCAGGCCTTCCTCGACGAGGGCGGCACGGCAGTCGACCAGGCGCGCGACCTCGGCGCCGTAGGCCTTGGCGCGCCCGGGCACCGAGGCGATGTCGGGCTCGTCGTACTGGCCGATGTCAGCGGTGTAGGTGCACGGGACGGCGCCCTTGTCGCGCATCCAGGCGACCGCGACCGAGGTGTCGAGACCGCCCGAGAAGGCGATGCCGACGCGCTCGCCGGAGGGGAGGGAGGTGAGGACCTTGCTCATAGGAAGAGTATGCATCACGACGCATGGTCATGCAAAGGGGGTATGCGGAATCCAGGAAAAGAGGCATGCCGAAGCCCCAGGCATGACCATCCCGGCCCCATGTACTAGAGTTATCTCGACATCGAGATATCTGCCGAGGTGCACCGCAGCCGCGCGGGGTCACCGATCCAACGGTAAGGGTTACCTAACTTAGCCTTACCTTAGCGGATCGGCCAGGATGCCGTGGCGGCAGGATCGTGGTGGTACGCGCACATCAATGAAGGAGACTGTCGTGTCGGCGAACAGCTTCGACGCCCGCAGCACGCTGCAGGTGGGCGACGAGTCGTACGAGATCTTCCGGCTGGACAAGGTCGAGGGCTCCGCGCGCCTCCCTTACAGCCTGAAGGTGCTGCTGGAGAACCTCCTCCGCACCGAGGACGGCGCGAACATCACCGCCGACCACATCCGCGCCCTCGGCGGCTGGGACTCCCAGGCCCAGCCGTCGCAGGAGATCCAGTTCACGCCGGCCCGCGTGATCATGCAGGACTTCACCGGCGTGCCCTGTGTCGTGGACCTCGCGACCATGCGTGAGGCCGTCGCGGCGCTCGGCGGCGACCCGGCGAAGATCAACCCGCTCTCCCCGGCCGAGATGGTCATCGACCACTCCGTCATCGCCGACAAGTTCGGCACGAACGACGCCTTCAAGCAGAACGTCGACCTGGAGTACGGCCGCAACAAGGAGCGCTACCAGTTCCTGCGCTGGGGCCAGACCGCGTTCGACGACTTCAAGGTCGTCCCGCCGGGCACCGGCATCGTGCACCAGGTGAACATCGAGCACCTCGCGCGCACGGTCATGGTCCGTAACGGCCAGGCGTACCCCGACACCCTCGTCGGCACCGACTCGCACACCACCATGGTCAACGGCCTCGGCGTCCTCGGCTGGGGCGTCGGCGGCATCGAGGCCGAGGCCGCGATGCTCGGCCAGCCGGTCTCCATGCTCATCCCGCGCGTCGTCGGCTTCAAGCTGACCGGTGAGCTCCAGCCCGGCACCACCGCCACCGACCTCGTGCTGACCATCACCGAGATGCTGCGCAAGCACGGCGTCGTCGGCAAGTTCGTCGAGTTCTACGGCGAGGGTGTCGCCGCGACCTCCCTCGCGAACCGCGCCACCATCGGCAACATGTCGCCGGAGTTCGGCTCCACCGCCGCGATCTTCCCGATCGACGACGAGACCCTGAACTACCTGCGTCTGACCGGCCGCTCCGACCAGCAGGTCGCGCTCGTCGAGGCGTACGCCAAGGAGCAGGGCCTCTGGCTGGACCCGAAGGCCGAGCCGGACTTCTCCGAGAAGCTGGAGCTCGACCTCTCCACGGTCGTCCCCTCCATCGCCGGCCCGAAGCGCCCGCAGGACCGCATCGTCCTCGCGAACGCCGCCGAGCAGTTCAAGACGGACGTCCTGAACTACGTCGCCACCGCCGACGAGGCGGGCGAGGAGTCCTTCCCGGCCTCCGACGCCCCGGCCGCCACCAACGGCGTCCCGAGCAACCCGGTCGTGGTCACCGCCCCCGACGGCTCGACCTACGAGATCGACCACGGCGCGGTCACCGTCGCGGCCATCACCTCCTGCACCAACACCTCGAACCCGTACGTCATGGTCGCCGCCGCGCTGGTGGCCAAGAAGGCGGTCGAGAAGGGCCTGACCCGCAAGCCGTGGGTCAAGACCACCCTCGCCCCGGGCTCCAAGGTCGTCACCGACTACTTCGACAAGGCGGGCCTGACCCCGTACCTCGACAAGGTCGGCTTCAACCTCGTCGGCTACGGCTGCACCACCTGCATCGGCAACTCCGGCCCGCTGCCGGAGGAGGTCTCCAAGGCCGTCAACGACCACGACCTCGCGGTCACCTCGGTCCTCTCCGGCAACCGGAACTTCGAGGGCCGTATCAACCCCGACGTCAAGATGAACTACCTGGCCTCCCCGCCGCTGGTCGTCGCGTACGCCCTCGCCGGCTCCATGAAGGTGGACATCACCCGTGACGCCCTGGGCGCCGACCAGGACGGCAACCCGGTCTTCCTGAAGGACATCTGGCCCTCCGAGGCCGAGGTCAACGACGTCGTGGCGAACGCCATCGGCGAGGACATGTTCTCCAAGTCCTACTCCGACGTCTTCGCGGGCGACGCCCAGTGGCAGGCCCTGTCGATCCCGACCGGCAACACCTTCGAGTGGGACGCCGAGTCGACCTACGTCCGCAAGCCCCCGTACTTCGAGGGCATGACGATGGAGACCACCCCGGTCTCGGACATCGCCGGCGCCCGCGTCCTGGCCAAGCTGGGCGACTCGGTCACCACCGACCACATCTCCCCGGCCGGTGCCATCAAGGCCGACACCCCGGCCGGCGAGTACCTCACCGAGCACGGTGTGGAGCGTCGTGACTTCAACTCCTACGGCTCGCGCCGAGGCAACCACGAGGTCATGATCCGCGGCACGTTCGCCAACATCCGCCTGCGCAACCAGATCGCGCCGGGCACCGAGGGCGGCTACACCCGCGACTTCACGCAGGCCGACGCGCCGGTGTCGTTCATCTACGACGCCTCGCAGAACTACCAGGCCGCCGGCACCCCGCTGGTCATCCTGGGCGGCAAGGAGTACGGCTCCGGCTCGTCCCGCGACTGGGCGGCCAAGGGCACGGCCCTCCTCGGCGTCAAGGCCGTCATCACCGAGTCGTACGAGCGCATCCACCGCTCGAACCTCATCGGCATGGGCGTCCTGCCGCTCCAGTTCCCGGCCGGCCAGAACGCCGACTCGCTCGGCCTGACCGGCGAGGAGACCTTCTCCATCACCGGCGTGACCGAGCTGAACGAGGGCACCACCCCGAGCACGGTCAAGGTCACCACCGACACGGGCGTCGAGTTCGACGCGGTCGTCCGCATCGACACCCCCGGTGAGGCCGACTACTACCGCAACGGCGGCATCATGCAGTACGTGCTGCGCAGCCTGATCCGCAAGTAAGCGGTACGGCACGGCAGTTGAGGGCCGCATCCCCGATCACCGGGGATGCGGCCCTTGTCGTTCTCGTCCCGTGACATCGCCGGGGCTCAGCCGGAACACAGGGTTCCCCCAGCCCGCCGGGACAGGATCGGGACATGACCGGCATCGCAGGGCCTCGAACCGCACACGTCAGTGCGCTCATGGTCGACGACGGGCCCGTGCACGGACTCGGCCACGCCGTCCGGCCGCCGGAGAAGGGCAGATGAGCGCCCGGCGGCGCCCGCGCTCCCTGCGCACGCGCCTGCTCGTGCTCATCGCCACGGCCCTCGTCGCCGTATCCGCCGCGATGGCGCTGACCACCGTGTTCGTCCAACGCGCCTATCTGCTCGACAACCTCGACGACCGGGTCCACGACGCCGCCGGGCGCAGCCTGGGCGGCGCCCGCCTGCACCCCGGGCCGGCGGACGACCTGAGCTTCCTGGAGAGCGGGCACCCGGCCGGCATGCTCGCCGCCCGGCTCGACACCGACGGCGACATCCTCGCCGCCGGTGTCGTACGCCAGGACGCCACGCCGCGCGCGCTCACCGACGCCCAGCGGACGGCCCTCGCGGGCGTCGCCACCGACGGCTCGGTGCACACCGCTACCGTCCCGGACCTCGGCACCTACCGGATCACCGTCGCCCGGAGCGGCGGAATCCGCGTCCTCGGGGGCCTCCCGATGGACGACGTGCAGGACATGATCAGCGGCATGGCCGTGGTCGAGGCGGTCGTCGCGGTGGCGGGCCTCGCCGTCGCGGGCGGCCTGTGCGCGGTGGTCGTACGACGCCAGCTGCGGCCTCTCGGCCGGGTCGCCGCCACCGCGGCCGAGGTCTCCCGCGCGCCGCTCGACCGGGGCGAGGTCACCGGCATCGCCCGCGTCCAGGCCCGGGACACCGACCCCGCCAGCGAGGCCGGCCAGGTCGGCGCCGCCCTCAACCGCATGATCGAGCACGTCGAGTCCTCCGACACCGCACGCCGGCGCACCGAGGAACGCATGCGCCGCTTCCTCGCCGACGCCGGCCACGAACTGCGCACCCCGCTCGCCTCGATCGCGGGCTACGCCGAACTCATGAACCGCGGCACCGGCCCCGTCGAACCGGTGCTGGCCTGGCGCCGCGTCTCCGCCGAGTCCGCGCGCATGACCGGCCTGGTGGAGGACCTGTTGCTGCTGGCCCGGCTGGACGAGGGCAGGCCCCTGCACTGCGCCGAGGTGGACATGGCGGCACTGGTCGCCGAGGCGGTCCGGGACGCGCAGGCCGTCGGCAGCGGACACGACTGGCGGCTCGAACTCCGCCCGGACGGCACCCCGCCGGTCCTCGGCGACGAGGCCCGGCTGCACCGGGTGGTGGCCAACCTGCTGGCCAACGCGCGGATGCACACGCCCGCGGGCACGCGGGTCGTCGTGGTCGTGGAGACAGGGGACGAGCGGTGCGTCGTACGCGTCCGCGACGACGGTCCCGGCATCCCGCCCGCCCTGCTCCCGACGGTCTTCGACCGCTTCACCCGCGCCGACACCTCCCGTACCCGGAGCGGCCCGCACGACGGCGGATCAGGGCTGGGACTCGCCGTCGTGACGGCGATCGTCACGGCGCACGGCGGGCAGACCGAGGTCGCGAGCGAACCGGGCCGGACGGAATTCACGGTACGGCTGCCACTCGCGGCGGAGCGGCCGTACGGACCGACGATGGCCGGCACCGTCGCCCGGCTGGGCCGGCAGCGAGGTGTACGGCAGCCGGGGGCGGCCGTCCCGGCCGGTGGTCAGTCGGCCCCGACGAGATCCTTGCCGTAGCAGATCTCCACGTACGGACCAGCGCAGTACGCCGGGATCTCGCGGTAGCCGTGGCGGACGTAGAGCGAGCGGGCCTCGATCAGGTCCAGGCGGGTGTTGAGGACCATCCGGGAGGCGCCGAGCCGCCGTGCCTCGGCCTCAAGAAGCTCCAGCAGCAGGCCGGCGCCCTTCTTGCCGCGGAAGGCGGGGCGCATGTACACGCGGGTCAGCTCGGCGAGTCCGGGATCCAGCATCAGCAGACCGCCGCAGGCGGCGGCCTCGCCGTCGAACCGGCCCACCACGAACTGCCCCGTGGGCGGGGCGAGCAGCTCCACGCCGTCACCGGCCAGGCCCTCGTCGATCTCCTCACAAGTCGCGGGCCGCTTCCAGTAACGGCTGGCGACTTCGTCGTAGTAGTCGCGGCGCAGAGCGGTCGCGTCCGCCGTGTCGAAGGGTTCGGGAGCCAGCAGCCAGGAGGTCGTAAGGGTCATGAGAGTGCTATAGCCGGGGTGCGGCCCCGGCACCAACCGGTTTTGCGGGGCGGCGGCAGACCCGCGTGTGGCCCGGGGCGGAAAGTTTCCGGGAGCCCGGTTCGGGGAGTGGGGTGGGAGACGATCGATGAGCGAGGAGCGTCGGAAGTGATTCGAAAGCTGCAGGCGATCGCGCTGGACTGCGCCGATCCGGTACGGCTGGCCGAGTTCTACGCGGAGCTGCTCGGCGGCCGGGTGGTCGCGGACCCCGATGACGCCGACTGGGTCGAGGTGCACGGGTTCGAGGGGACGCCCCTGGCCTGCCAGCGGGTGGACGGCTACCGACCGCCCGAGTGGCCCGGCCAGGAGCGCCCGCAGCAGCTCCACCTCGACTTCGACGTCGACGACCTCGAAGGAGAGGAGAAGCGGGCGCTGGCCCTCGGCGCGACCGTGCTGGAGCGCACGGACCAGCTCCGCCCGGAAGCCAACTGGCGGGTCTACGCGGACCCGGCGGGCCACCCGTTCTGCCTCTGCCTCCACTGAGCCCGGGCCGGCTGAACGGGCCTTCTATTCGTTTGCCGCGGGCCGGCCCGGTCGGATAGGAAGCCTGCATGCTGAAGGGCGACAAGGTCGGGCTGAGGGCCCGGCACGAGGACGACATACCGGTTCTGCTGACCGAGCTCTACGACGACGTGGTCAACTCCTCGCGGGCCGAGAGCGGGCCGTGGCGGCCGATCAGCCCCGGCTCGAAGGACCCGCGGCTCGTGGTGGACGACAACAAGGAGCAGGGACACGTCCCGTTCTCCGTGGTGGAGCTGGACGGCGGCACGCTGATCGGCACCGCGACGCTGTGGGGCATCGACAACCACAACCGGTCCGCGCACATCGGGCTCGGCCTGCTGCCGTCCTCGCGCGGCAAGGGCTACGGCACCGATGTGGTCGCGGTGCTGTGCCACTACGGATTCGTCGTACGCGGCCTGCGGCGGCTCCAGATCGAGACGCTCTCGGACAACGCCGCCATGCTGCGCTCCGCCGAGCGCAACGGCTTCGTCCGTGAGGGCGTGCTGCGGTCCTCGGCCTGGGTGATGGGCGAGTTCCTGGACGAGGTACTGCTCGGGCTCCTCGTCCAGGACTGGAAGCCGGGCCCGGGCCCGAAGGGCTAGGGCGTCAACTTCGCTTCCCGTCACGGCAGTTGCGGTCAATCGAACGGTCGCGTCGCGACGCTGTTCGGTCGTCGGAGGTCAGTCCCAAAGAGTTCCCGCTCGCGCGCCGGCGGCGTGCCTACGGTCCGGACACCGAGGCGGGTCGGCCGGTGCCGGCCCGCCGCAGTCGAAGGCACGCAATGGGAGGCGCAGTGGCGAGTGTGGAAGTGTCGTTGAAGGAGATGATGGCCGGGGTCGAGGGAGCGTTGGGAGCCGCCGTCGTCGACTACACCAGCGGAATGGCCCTGGGCACGCTCGGTGGGGGCAAGGACCTGGACCTGACCGTCGCCGCGGCCGGGAACACGGATGTCATCCGGGCCAAGGTCCGCACCATGGAGCAGTTGGGCCTCAAGGGCCGGATCGAGGACATCCTGATCACGCTGGACCGGCAGTACCACGTGATCCGCCTGGTGACCGGTCGTACGGGCAACGGACTGTTCCTGTACCTCGTCCTCGACAAGGGCAACTCGAACCTGGCGATGGCCCGCCACCAACTCAAGCGGGTGGAGGAGGCGATCGAGATCTAGCGCGCTCGAGGAAGCCGGCGGCTACGTCTGCCCATGATGTGAAGACTTCTTCAAGTCACCACATCAGCATGGTGCCAATGTGCGTTCCTGCCGGGTCCGGGACGTGAAGGATCGACATCCGAGAGCGGTCCGCGAGGCGGCGGCGTCCTTCGACGCCGCCGCGTCGCGGCGACCGCAATCCCACCCACCCGAGCAGGAGCGAGCAGCCATGCAGGCCCCCCTCTACCAGGTCAAGGCGGAGTTCTTCCGCATGCTCGGCCACCCCGTGCGCATCCGGGTGCTGGAACTCCTCCAGCACGGGCCGGTGTCCGTACGGGACCTGCTGGCCGACATCGACATCGAACCGTCCAGCCTGTCGCAGCAGTTGGCCGTCCTGCGGCGCTCGGGCATCGTCGTGTCCATGCGGGAGGGATCCACCGTCCGCTACGCCCTCGCGGGAGGGGATGTCGCCGAACTCCTGCGCGCCGCCCGCCGCATCCTCACCGAACTCCTCGCCGGCCAGAACCAACTCCTCACCGAACTCCAACGAGCCGACGACGACACGGCGACTTTGCACACGACGAGATGACAGCGGCACCGAGCGCCACAGAAACCGAGAGTGGGAGTGTCGGGCAACAGTGAGGACGGAAGAGTCAGGCCGACGACACCAGCTTCTCCAGCTTGTTGAGACTCTGGGTCCAGCCCTCCTCGTGAAGAGCTCGGCGCGCCTCAGTGGCGAAGTCACCCTGGCTGATGACCAACTCGGTTCGGGTACCGCCGATATCGCGGAGCGACAGCGTCACCACCGTCTCCCGGTCCTCCGGATCGGGATCCTCCCACCGGAAGGTGCAGGAAAGGCGTTCCGGAGGCTCGGCCTCGACGAATTCCCCCACCAGGTAGAACAGATCGCCCTCCGGAGGCTGCATGGCGATCCGATACCTGCCGCCTGGCCGAAGGTCGCTTTCCACACTTGGGACGGTGAACCCGTCAGGGCCCCACCACTTGGCCAGTTCCTGCGGTTCGGTCAACGCTCGGAATACGACTGAGCGCGGTGCGCGGAGGACGCGCTGCAGATGCAGCCTCAGCCCGCCGTCGTGTGTCATCGCGAACCTCCTCCAACGCGAAAGCGCCGAGATTGATCAGCACGCATATCGTAAGTATCCCGGCCGTGGACCGCGATCTCGCCGGCCAGGGGCGGTGCGAGGACAGGTGCGGCCACTGGTGATCATCGCGTGCTGTGTGGACCCCTTCTCGCCGTCACCGCCGCCCACGAGCACGCCCGCCAACCGGTCCCCGACGAACTGGTCCCACTGGCGGACCCCCGCGCCGACCATTTACAACCACACCCCACGGCGCTACCTTCCGCAACAGACGGGGTGGGAGCGCTCCCATGGGTGGTGGACCGGAACCCGTCGCCCCGAACCGCTCCCACCCCGCACTCGTCCGCAATCCGCACACGGCCCGCACCTGAAGGAACGGACTGGACTGTCATGATCCTGACAGCAAAGGATGCGGCCAAGGCCGCACCCCCGCCCCGCCGATTAACCCTCCCCACCCGCACCAGAGCCCTCTTCCTCGTCCTGATCTCGCTGCTCGCGACCATCCCCGCCGTCACCCTCGTCATGAGCACCGGAGGCAGGGCGGAGGCGCACGGCACGCCCATGAAGCCCGGCAGCCGTACCTTCCTGTGCTGGCAGGACGGCCTCACCGACACCGGTGAGATCAAGCCGGTCAACCCGGCCTGCAAGGCCGCCCAGCAGGTCAGCGGCACGACCCCGTTCTACAACTGGTTCTCCGTGCTGCGCTCCGATGGCGCCGGCCGCACCCGCGGCTTCGTGCCGGACGGCCAGCTGTGCAGCGGCGGCAACGCCAACTTCACCGGCTTCAACACACCCAGCAACGACTGGCCGCTCACCCACCTGACCTCCGGCGCGACCGTCGACTTCTCCTACAACGCCTGGGCTGCGCACCCGGGTTGGTTCTACGTCTACATCACCAAGGACGGCTTCGACCCCACCCGCACACTCACCTGGGACGACATGGAGTCCCAGCCCTTCCTCGGCGTCGACCACCCGCCGCTGAACGGCTCCCCGGGCACGGTCGAGGCCAACTACTCCTGGACCGGACAGCTGCCCGCGAACAAGTCCGGCCGCCACATCGTCTACATGGTCTGGCAGCGCTCGGACAGCGCCGAGACCTTCTACTCCTGCTCCGACGTCGTCTTCGACGGCGGCAACGGCGAGGTCACCGGCATCAAGGATCCCGGGAACCCGACCGACCCGGTGCCCGGCGAGTGCTCCGCGGCCCGCCGCACGACGGGCAGTTGGTCCGGCGGGTACCAGTCCGAGGTGACCGTCACCAACACCGGCGACGTCCCGATGCTCGGCTGGATGGTCGACTGGACGCTCCCGGCCGGCCAGAAGGTCGACAGCCTCTGGAGCGGCAACGCCACCTACACCGGCCAGGGCGTGATGGTCCACAACGCCGACTGGAACGGCTCCCTCGATCCGGGGGAGAGCACGACCTTCGGCTATGTCGTGACCGGATCCGGCGGTGACAGTACGACGGCGCTGCCCTGCCGAGTGGGCTGAACAGTCGCTCCGGGCGGACCCGGTGGGCGTGAGCCGCCGTCCACCGGGTCCGCGAGCCGGACGAGCCCGAGGGGGGGAAGTGGGACCGTCCGGGTGGGTGAGTGGCTTGTGCGAGGTCGCGGTGCGACAACGTTGTCTAGTGGTCTGCCGGATGACTCTACCGCCTCAACGGACAACGATGTCAAGCCAGTTGGGAATCAAGTGACCTCCGACAACCTGCGGATCCGGTCGTTTCGCTGCCCCATCCAGGTGAGGGCCCCTCGTGCCCCGCCTCGGAACGCGCCCTTCCGTGGTACCGGTGACTCACGCTACTGTCCCTGCGGCTTGTGCGACCTGTGGTGCGCGACCCGTCCGAAGGAGGAGGGGCCGCGTCATGCGTTTCCGTCCCACGTCCCTGCTGCTTGCCGCCGTGCTCGCGGTCGGCAGCGCCACTCCCGCCCTCGCGGCGCCCACGGCGCCCCCGGATCTCGTCCAGGATCCGACCACGTACGTCGATCCGCTGATCGGCACCAGGAACGGCGGCAATGTCTTCCCGGGTGCCGTCACGCCGTTCGGCATGCTGTCCTTCAGCCCGGAGAACACCAGAGGCGACGCCACCCGCACCGCCGCGCCGGGCGGTTACCACTACGACGCCACCCGCATCCGCGGCTTCAGCCTGACCCACATGTCGGGCACTGGCTGCGCGGGCGGCAGCGGCGACATCCCGTTCTTCCCGTACGCCGGCGAGGTCACCTCGTCGCCCGCGAGCGACACCAAGGACGCCGTCTACGCCTCCGACTTCAGCCACTCCGACGAGAGCGCCGAGCCCGGCCGGTACCGGGTCCGCCTCGCGTCCGGCGTCTCCGCCGACCTCGCAGCGACTGCCCGCACCGGCTCGGCCCGCTTCACCTTCCCCGCCGACAAGCCGGCCTCGCTGCTCGTCCGCAGCGCCAACTCCGAGGTGGGGTCGACCGATTCGACCGTCCGGATCGACCCGGCGAAGCGGACGATCTCCGGCTCCGTGACCTCCGGCAACTTCTGCGGCTACCTCGACCCGGAGGGCCGGCGCTCCTACTACACCGTCCACTTCACCGCCCGCTTCGACCGCGCCTTCAAGGCCACCGGCACCTGGAAGGACGACCGGCTCACCCCCGGGTCCACCGAGGCGAGCGGCGGCACGGGCGGGTTCGGCAGCGGCGGCCGGCCCGTCGCGGGCAAGGGGGCGGGCGGCTACGTCGAGTTCGCGCCCGGCACCGGACCGGTGAACGCCAAGGTCGGCATCTCCTACGTCAGCCAGGCCGGCGCCGAGGCCAACCTCGCGGCGGAGAACCCGCCGAACCGCTCCTTCGACAGTGTGGCGGACGCGGCGCGCCGGGCCTGGCGCGAGCGCCTCTCGGCGATCCGGGTCGGCGGCGGCACCGACGCCGAGCGCGCCACCTTCTACACCGCGCTGTACCACGCGCTGCTGCACCCGAACGTCATCAGTGACGTCGATCGCAGGTACCGGGGCTCCGACAACCGGGTCCACGTCGTGGGCAAGGGCCACCGGGCCCAGTACGGCACCTTCTCCGGCTGGGACGTCTACCGAAACCAGGTGCAGCTGCTCACGCTCCTCGATCCGCGCGTCGGCTCGGACATCGGCCAGTCGCTGTACGTGCTGGCGGAGCAGAACGGCGGTGTCTGGGACCGCTGGCTGCACGGCGCGGGCGGCACGCACGTCATGAACGGCGACCCCTCGCCCATCGCCCTGGCCGGCATCCGCGCCTTCGGCGGCACGGACTTCGACCTGGGCGGGGCCCTGCGGTCGCTGGTGAAGGCGGCGACCGTACCCACCGACAAGGACCTGTCGCCGGCCGGCAAGCCGGTGCTGTCGGTCGGGCAACGTCCCTCCCTGGACAAGTACTTGAAGCACCACTACATGCCGTCCGTGTCGAACGCGTGGGGCGGTGCCGCCGAGACGCTGGAGATGTCCGGCGCCGACTTCGCCCTCTCGCAGCTCGCCGCCGAGGCGGGGCAGAAGGACACGGCGAAGACCTTCGCCGACCGCTCCCAGTGGTGGCAGAACAACTTCAACATCGCCGCCACCGAGGACGGCGGCTACATCGCCAACCGCAAGGCCGACGGCAGCTGGGTCACCGGCTTCACCCCGGCCACCGGCAACGGGTTCGTGGAGGGTACGGCCGCCCAGTACACCTGGATGGTCCAGCACGACCCGGCCGGACTCTTCGCCGCCATGGGCGGCCGTGCCGCGGCCGAGCGGCGACTCGACACGTTCTTCCACGACTCCGACGGCGGCTGGGCCTTCACCGGCAGCGGCGGCGACAAGTCCGAGATGGACAACGAGCCGTCCATCAACGTGCCCTACCTGTACGCCTACGCGGGCGCGCCGTACAAGACGCAGGAGACGGTCCGCGCGGCGATGCGCGCGCTGTGGTCCACCGAGCCCGGCGGCATCCCCGGCAACGACGACCTCGGCGCCATGTCGTCCTGGTACGTCTTCTCCGCGCTCGGCATGTACCCGCAGGTGCCCTCCCGCGCCGAACTGGTCCTCGCCTCACCGCTGTTCCCGCGCATCGAGATCGATCGTCCGGGCGGCGGCGACATCTCCGTGCGCGCGCGGGGTGCCGCCGCCGACGCCCCGTACGTCCACTCCCTGGCGGTCAACGGCCGCAGCAGTGAGCGGTCCTGGCTTCCGGCGTCCTTCGTGCGGGACGGCGGCCGACTGGACTACACGCTGTCCGCCACGCCCGACCCGGCCTGGGGCGCGTCCGAGGCGCCGCCGTCCTTCCGGTCGGGCGAGCAGCCGTACCAGATCGGCGTCGGCCCGACCGCGGCGACCGTCGCGCCGGGCGGAAGCGCCGAGGTCGGCATCCGTGCCCTGTCGATGAGCGGGGGAGCGGGCCCCGACGTGCGCTTCCGCGTCGACGCACCCGACGGGATCACCGCGTCGCCCGCCGAGGGCACCGTGACCGACGGCTCGCAGCAGATCACGCTGACCTCGGCCGAGGCCGCGAAACAGGGCTTCTACTCCGTCGAGGTCACCGTGACCTCGGGCGGCAGCTCCTACGTCCAGCCCGTGTCCCTGACCGTCGCGGCGCCGGGCACCCTGCTGGCGGCCTACAACAACACCGGAGTCTCCGACGACGCGGGCGACCACGACGAGGCCGACTTCGACGGGGGCGGCTGGAGCTACTCCCGCCAGGCCCTCGCCGAGGCCGGTCTGACGCCGGGCGGGCAGGGCACGGTGGGCGACCTCGCCTTCACCTGGCCCGACTCGCCCGGCGGCCGTCCGGACAACGTCTCGGCGGCGGGCCAGACGATCGAACTCGCCGCTCCGGCGAGCCGGTTGTCCTTCCTCGGCAGCGGTGTCAACGGCAACCAGCAGTCCAGGGCCACCGTCACCTACACCGACGGCGGCACCGACACGATCGACCTCGCCTTCACCGACTGGACCGTCGGCGGCGGCGCCGGCACCGTCCAGTACGGCAACGAGGTCGTCGCCAGGGCCGCCTACCGCAACGTCGCGGGCGCGGACCGGGACCCGGTCGACACCTACGTCTTCGCCACCAAGCCGTTCACGGCACCCGAGGGCAGGACCGTCGCGCGGGTGAAGCTGCCCGACGACACCGACCTGCACGTGTTCACACTGGCCGTGGGCTGACGGCCCCGGGCAGGTCCAGAACCCCGGCCAGCCAGTCGAGCTGGCGGCGTACGTGCACGGCGTCGCCGCCCTCGTGGCCGTTGAACGGATAGGCGTGGATCTCCTTGCGCGGGGCGACGCCCGACAGTTCCGCATAGCGGTTGAAGGCGCCGTACGCCCCGCTCGGCGGGCACACCGTGTCACGCAGGCCGACCCCGAAGTGGGCCGGTGCGTGCGCCCGCCGGGCGAAGGAGATCCCCTCCAGGTAGGAGAGCGTGTCGTAGGCGGCCCGCTCGGCGCCCCGGTGCACGGAGAGGTACGCGGTGATCTCGCCGTAGGGCGAGGCGTCGGTGAGGTCGAGCGCGCGTCGGATCCCGCACAGGAACGGCGCGGTGACCAGCAGCGCCGCCAGGTCGGGGACGAGTCCCGCGACGGCCAGGGCGAGCCCGCCGCCCTGGCTGTTGCCCACTGCCGCGACCCGTGAACGGGCAACGCCCGGCAGGGCCCGCACCGCCTGGACCGCACGGACGGCGTCCGTGATCAGGCGGCGGTGGTGGTGGTCCCGGGCGGCGAGCAGGCCGCGCACCGCCGGGCCCGGTCCGCCCGGCGCCGTGGCGTGCGGGTCCGGGGTCACGCCCCCGTTGCCGTACTGGTCGCCCTGGCCCCTGTTGTCCATCAGCAGATGGGCGTATCCGGCGTTCACCCAGGTCAGTCGCTCGTGCGGCAGACCGCGGCCACGGCCGTAGCCCGCGTACTCGACGACGGCGGGCAGGGGCTCGCGCACTGCGGCCGGTCTGCTGAACCAGGCCCGCACCGGGTCGCCGCCGAAGCCCCGGAAGGTCACGTCCCAGGTCTCCGTCAGCCGCAGCCCGGTGGTCACCGGCGTGGCCGAGACCAACACCTCCGGCCGTGCCGCCTCCTTGAGGGTGGCGTGCCAGAACTCGTCGAAATCGGTGGGCTCCCGAAGGGCCGGACGGTAGCGCTCCAGTTCCTCCGGCGGCAGGTCGAACGCGGGCAACCACGACCTCCGATTGTTGCGTTTCCAACTCTGAATGTTTCGCTGAATCAGGCGCGTTGGGATCTCTGCCGCCTCAACTGGCCCTCTCTGTCAGCCCCATTGACAGCCATTACACCCGCCCCTAACCTCGCCGCAAAGTTGCCGGTACGACTCCGAAACTTTCGGTGCCACCGGGAGGCCACCGCATGAGCACCCCCACCACGTCGGCTCCACCGCACGGCACCCGGCGGCCGCCGCCGACGAAGGCTCCACCCCGCCGCGGCCGGCGCCCGGGGCGCACCGGACTGCGGCGGGCGCTGCGCCGGGACTGGCAGCTGTACTCGCTCGCCGTGCTGCCGCTGCTGTTCTTCCTGGTCTTCCGCTATCTGCCGATGCTCGGCAACGTGATCGCGTTCCGGCGCTTCGAACCGGGCGGGTCGATCTTCGGCGAGCAGTGGGTGGGCCTGCGCTATGTCGAGATGTTCCTGAGCGACCCCACCTTCTGGCAGGTGTTCCGCAACACCCTGTGGCTCGGCGGACTCACGCTCGTCTTCTGCTTCCCGATCCCGATCGTGCTGGCGCTGCTGCTGAACGAGGTGCGCCGGCGCTCGCTGAAACGGTTCGTGCAGTCGGTGTCGTATCTGCCGCACTTCCTGTCGATCGTGATCGTCGCCGGCATCACCCTCCAGATGCTCGCCACGGACGGCCCCGTCAACCATGTGCTGGGCTGGTTCGGGCACGACCCGATCCGGTTCATCCAGGAGCCCGAGTGGTTCCGCACCGTCTACGTCGGCTCGGAGATCTGGCAGACCGCAGGCTGGGGCACGATCCTCTACCTCGCCGCGCTCACCACCATCGACGAGGACCTGTACGAGGCCGCCCGCATCGACGGCGCGGGCCGCTTGCAACAGATCTGGCACGTGACGCTGCCCGGCATCCGGCCCACGATGATCACGCTGCTGATCCTCAACGTCGGCACCTTCATGGCCGTCGGCTTCGAGAAGGTCCTGCTGCTGTACAACCCGCTGACGTACCAGACCTCCGACGTGATCTCCACGTACGTCTACCGGACCGGTGTGGAGTCCAACAGCTTCAGCTACGCCGCCGCCATCGGCCTGTTCGAGGCGATCATCGGCCTGGTCCTGATCACGTCCGCGAACCAGCTCTCGCGCCGCACGGTGGGGACCAGCCTGTGGTGAGGCCGAGCCGTTCCCAGCGCGTCTTCCACGGCGCCAACGGCGTGATCCTCACCCTCGTCGTGGTCGTCACCCTCTATCCCTTCCTCAACATCGTGGCCCGTTCCTTCAGCGGGGAACGCCAGATCCGGGCCGGTGAAGTGACCCTGTGGCCGCGGGGGTTCAACCTCACCACGTACGAGATCGTCTTCAAGGACGCGATGTTCTGGCGGAACTACGGCAACACCGTGCTCTACACGGTCGTCGCCACCGTCGTCGCCATGGTCCTGACGACCTGCTACGCGTACGTCCTGTCGAAGAAGCAGCTCAGGGGGCGCGGGGCGCTCGTCGGCATCGCCGTGTTCACCATGTTCTTCACCGGCGGACTGATCCCCAACTACGTCCTGATCACCAGCCTCGGCCTGAAGAACAGCGTCTGGGCCATCGCCCTGCCCAACGCGATCAGCGTCTTCAACCTCCTGGTCATGAAGGCCTTCTTCGAGAACCTGCCGACCGAGTTGGAGGAGGCCGCCCAGATCGACGGGCTCAGCACGTACGGCATCCTGCTCAGGATCGTGCTGCCGCTGTCCAAGGCGGTCGTCGCGACGATGGTGCTCTTCTACTCGGTGTCCTTCTGGAACTCCTGGTTCAGCGCGTTCCTGTACATGGACCGCACCGATCTGATGCCGGTGACCGTGTACCTGCGCAACCTCATCCAGGGCGCCACCGGCGGCTCCAACGCCGGTGCCGGTACGGAGCAGCTCAGCCAGGTCGGCGCGAACATCCAGGCGGTCACGATCGTGCTCACCGCGCTGCCGATCCTCTGCGTGTACCCGTTCGTCCAACGCTACTTCGTCTCCGGCGTGATGCTCGGCGCCGTCAAGGGTTGACAAGGGAGTATCCGTGAACAACGCAGAACACCTGTCACGACGTCAGCTGCTCGCCGCCGCCGGCTTCATCGGCCTGGCGACCCTCACCTCCTGCGGCAGCGGCGACGACGGAGGGGACTCCAAGGACCTCTCGAAGAAGCAGAACGGCGCCATGAAGGAGTACCGCGCCGGGCAGCAGTTCAAGGCCGCCAAGCCGCTGTCCTTCTCCATGCTGCACAACAACAACCCGGTCTACCCGACGAAGGGCGACTGGCTGTTCTGGAAGGAGGTCACCGAACGCACCGGGATCACCCTGGAGCCCGTGGACGTACCCCTGGCCGACTACGAGAAGAAGCGCAGCGTCCTCATCGGCGCCGGAGACGCCCCCTTCCTGATCCCCAAGACGTACCACCCCTCCGAGGTCGCCTTCGTGTCCTCCGGCGCGATCCTCCCCGTCAGCGACTACGTCCACCTGATGCCGAACTACCGGGACAAGGTCAAGCGGTGGAGGCTGGAGCCCGAGCTCGACTCCGTCCGCCAGTCCGACGGCAAGTACTACCTGCTGCCCGGCCTGCACGAGAAGGTCAAGTCCGGCTACTCGCTCGCCCTGCGCACCGACGTCCTCGAAAAGCACGGCCTGGCCCTGCCGATCACCTGGGACGAGGTGTACGACGTCCTGACGGCCCTGAAGGGCGAGTACCCCGACAAGTACCCCTGGACCGACCGCTGGAGCACCAACACGCCCTTCCCGTGCGGTGCCCTGTTCAGCTACCTCGGCCAGGCGCACGGCGTGAAGGCGGGCTGGTCGTACGACAACATCAGCTTCGACACCGGGGCGCGGAAGTTCGTCTTCACCGGCGCCCTGGACGGCTACCGCCGGATGATCGAGTACCTCGGAAAGCTCGTCGCCGAGAAGCTGCTCGACCCGGAGAGCTTCACCCAGCAGGACGAGCAGGCGGTGCAGAAGCTGCTCGCCGAGAAGTCCTACGTCATCAGCGCCAACCCGCAGGAGCTGGTGCAGAACTACCGCTACAACCTCCACAAGCAGGTCAAGGGCGCCGAGATCGAGATGGTGCCGGTGCCGCTCGGCCCGGCGGGACCCGTCGTCCTCGGCGGCCTCCGGCTGGAGAACGGCATGATGATCTCCAGCAAGGCCCTCAAGAGCGACACCTTCGTCGCGATGATGCAGTTCGTGGACTGGCTCTGGTACTCCGACGAGGGCCAGAGACTCTGCAAGTGGGGCGTCCCCGGCGTCACCTACACCGAGTCCGGCGACACCTACGAACTCAAGCCCGGCATCTCCCTGATGGGCTCCGACCCCGACGCCCCGAAGGACCTCCAGAAGGACTACGGCTTCTTCAACGGCGTCTTCACCTACGGCGGCAGCTGGCCCCTGGTCTCCTCCTCCTTCAGCCCGGACGAGAAGAAGTTCCAGGACGCCATGTCCCAGCGCGAGCAACTGCCCGTCGACCCCGCCCACCCGCTGCGCTCCGTCGAGCAGGAACAGGCCACGCTCTGGGACACCCCGCTCAAGGACCACACCATCCAGAACACCCTCAAGTTCGTCCTCGGCAAGCGCCCGATGTCCGAGTGGGACGCCTACGTCGCCGAGCTGAAGGCCAAGAACATGGACCGGCTCGTCGACCTGCACAACAAGGCGTACGAGCGCTTCGAGCAGGAGAACGGATGAGCGGCGCCCCGGGCCACGGCAGGAGGGTGTCATGAGCGGCGTGGGCACGGCCGGCTTCGGCACCGGAGTCCTCTCCCGTGCCGCAGCCCTGATCCACACCCTGGTCACCGTCGAGGCCCTGCTGCTCCTGGCCGCCTCGCCCGGTCTCGCCGCGCTGCTCCTCCTCGGCGCCGACCCGGCCAACCTCCCGCTGGCCGCCGTATGCCTCCTCCCGCTCGGCCCGGCCCTGTCCGCCGCCCTGTACGCCCTGCACCACCGCACCGGCGACCTCACCGACCTCCACCCGGCCCGCGCCTACGCCCGCGGCTGGCGGCTCAACGCCTGGCCCGCACTGAAGCTTTGGACGCCCCTGCTGACCTGGCTGACGGTCATCGCCTTCACCCTCACCCACTTCTCCGCCACCGGGCTGCCCGGCTGGTGGGCGCTGCTGCTCGCCGCGATCGGTGCCTGCTCCCTGCTGTGGGGTGCGCACGCGCTGCTGCTGACCTCCCTGTTCACGTTCCGGGCCCGCGACACCGCCCGCCTCGCCGGGTACTTCCTCCTCCGGCACGCCCGCGCCACCCTCGGCGCCGCCTCCCTGCTCGTACTGGTGGCCGCGTCGACCGCCCTGCTGACCGAGGCCCTGCCCGCCCTGCTGGCCGCCCCGCTGCTGCTCTCCCTGCTGCACAGCGGCCGCCCGGTGATCGCCGAGACCCAGGAGGAGTTCACCGCATGACGGCGCCGCGCACCCCGAAGATCCCGTACGGCGGCGACTACAACCCCGAGCAGTGGCCGCAGCCCGTCCAGGACGACGACCACCGCCTGTTCACCCGGGCCCGCATCGACACCCTCACCGTCGGCGTCTTCTCCTGGTCCCTGACCCAACCCGCCCCGGACACCTACGACTTCACGTTCCTCGACGGCATCCTCGACCGCGCCGCCGCCGAGAACCGCCGGGTCTGCCTGGCCACCGGCACCGCGGCCCTCCCGCCCTGGCTCGCCAGACGGCACCCCGACGTCAACCGCACCGACTTCGAGGGCCGCCGGCACCGCTACGGCCAGCGCCACAACTTCTGCCCCAGCTCACCGGCCTACCGCGAGCACGCCACGGCACTGGCCGCCCGCCTCGCCGAACGCTACGCGCACCACCCCGCGCTGCTCGCCTGGCACATCAACAACGAGTACGGCGGCACCTGCTACTGCGACCTGTGCGCCGAGGCGTTCCGCCACTGGCTGCGGGACCGGTACTCCACCCTCGACGCCCTCAACGACGCGTGGTGGACGGCCTTCTGGTCGCACCGCTACACCGACTTCGCCGAGATCGAGCCGCCGAACGCCCTCACCGAGCACTGGCGCGGCCCCGACCACACCGCCTTCCAGGGCATCACCCTCGATTACTTCCGGTTCACCACCGACGCCCTGCTCGGCTGCTTCCTCGCCGAGAAGGAGGCGATCCGCGCCCATGACCCGGACACGCCCGTCACCACCAACTTCATGGGCATGTTCCGCCCCCTCGACTACCACCGCTGGGCGCCCCACCTCGACTTCGCCTCCTGGGACAGCTATCCGCCCCTGGACGCCCCACCGACCTGGCCCGCCCTCGCCCACGACCTGATGCGCGGCCTGAAGGGCGGCGCCCCCTTCTGGCTGATGGAGCAGACGCCGTCCACGACGGCCTGCCGGGACGTCAACCCGCTGCGCCGCCCCGGCGAACTCCGCCTCGCCACCTTCCAGGCCATCGCCCACGGAGCCGACGCCGCCCTCTACTTCCAGATGCGAGCCTCACGCGGCGCCTGCGAGAAGTACCACGGCGCCGTCATCGGCCACGCGGGCCGCGACGACACCCGCGTGTTCCGCGAAGTTTCCGCCTTGGGCGCGGAGTTGGAGGCGCTCGGTGACGCCACCCTCGGCGCCCGCACCCCGGCCCGCACCGCCCTCCTCTTCGACTGGGACAGTTGGTGGGCCCTGGAGATCTCCGACGGCCCCTCCCGGCTCGTCAGGTACCAGGAGGTGGTGCACTCCTACTACCGGGCCGCCCGCGAGGCCGGCGCCGACGTGGACGTCGTCCCGGTCACCGCGGACCTCACCGCGTACGACGTGGTGCTCGCCCCCGCGCTGTACATGGTCAAGGGCGATATCGCGGCCCGCCTGGAGGCCGTGGCGGAGCGTGGCGGCACCGTGCTCGCCACCTTCCTCTCTGGCCGCGTCGACGAACACGACCGGGCCTTCCTCGCCGACGTCCCGGGCCCGCTGGCGCCGCTCATGGGCGTGCGTGTCGACGAATGGGACTCCCGGCCCGGCGAGTTCGTGCAGCCCGTGAGCATGGGGGACTTCGAGGCGGAGGCGCGGCTCGTCTTCGAGATCGTGCAGCCGCGCGGCGCCGAGCCGGTCGGCTCCTACGGCACCGACTTCTACGCGGGCACCCCGGCCGTGACCCGGCACGCCTACGGCAAGGGGGAGGGCTGGTACGTGGCTACGGCCCTCGACCGGCCCGGCGTCGACCGGATCGTCCGCCGGATCCTCGCCCGCCACGACCTCCTCGGCCCCTGCGCCGACCGGCCGACCGTCGAGACCGCGACCCGTGTGGCCCCCGACGGCACCCGCTTGCTCTTCCTCCTCAACCACGCCCCCGAACCGGCCCGCTTCACCGCCCACGCCACCGGCACCGACCTCCTCACCGGCAAGCGGGTCGAGAAGGGCGAGCAGCTCACCCTCGATCCGCTGGGCACACTCGTCCTGCGCATTCAGTAGATGCGGCGCCCATGTGCGTCGGCCACACCCGACTTGCGCAAGAAGTAGCTGTTGATCTGGTCGCGCCACTCGCGGGCACTGCGGAGCTGCTCCTCGTACCGCTCCGCCACCCGCGCATGGCGCACCGGGTCGATGAGCCCAGCCAGCGACGCCCACACCTCGCGGGCCCGCTCCACCTCCTCCACGCCCTCGAAGTGCGTGTCGTACATGTGCTGGATCACCGTCTTCCCGCTGCGCAGCACATGGTCGTACGACACATGGTGGAAGAACAGCAGCAGCTCGTCGGGGCAGGAGGACAGCGACTCGTACACCTCGGCCCACGGCTTCGCGTACTGCCCCGCGTACCCGGTGCCGGTCGCCACGGTGCGGTCGACGCCGATGCCGTCGCGGTCGGCGAAGTGGTAGGTGCCCCAGGGGCTGTACTCGTAGCCGTCCACGCTCGGCCCGTAGTGATGGCCGGGCTGCACCATCCAGCCGACGCCGAGCGGCGCCGTGTACTTCTCGTACGTCCGCCACGAACCGTCGAGCACCGCGTGCAGCCCCGCCGCCGGTCCGTCCCCGAAGGTGAGACCGATCCACTCGTCGAGGATCCGGCCAGGATCGGCGTCCGGCTGCCAGGCCAGCCGCCCGAAGGTGTACAGGTTCGCCTGGGCCAGCGGATGCCCGGTCCAGAACGGGTCGTCACCGACGTTGGACACGGCGACCATCGTGTCGGCCAGCTCCGCGACGGGCACCCCGTCGGGCCGGAACCGCAGCACCTCGCTCCACATCGGCCCGAGCCAGCACACGTGCCGCTGCTGCCCGGTGTACTCCTGCGTTGCCTGCACCTCGACCGCGAGCCTGGTGCGCGGCATCGCGCCGATCAGCGGGGACACCGGCTCGCGCACCTGGAAGTCCATCGGACCGTGCTTGACCTGGTGGACCGCGTTCGGCGCGAACTGCCCGTCCATTGGCACGAAGTGGTCGTACGCGGCCCGCGCCCGGTCCGTCGTACGGTCCCGCCAGTCCTGCCGGTGGTCGTAGACGAACGCCCGCCAGTGCACCGTGCCGCCGAACGGCTCCAGGGCGGCGGCCAGCAGGTTCGCGCCGTCCGCGTGACTGCGCCCGTACGCGAACGGTCCCGGCTGCCCCTCGGAGTCCGCCTTCACGACGTACCCGCCGAAGTCGGGGATCGCCTCGTACACCCGCGCGGTCGTCCGCGCCCACCAGTCGCGCACGCCCTCGTCCAGCGGATCGGCCGTGGGCAGCCCGCCGAGCACCATCGGCGCGGCGAACGTCACCGACAGATGGGTCCGGACGCCGTACGGGCGCAACGCCGCCGCGATCCCGGCGACCTCGCCGACGCGGTCGGTGAGCAGCCGCGCCTCGGTCTCGTGGACGTTGACGTTGTTGACCGACAGCGCGTTGATCCCGCACGCCGCCAGCAGCCGTCCGTACGCCCGCACCCGGCCCAGCAGCTCCCCGCGGGCCCGGCCGTCCGCCCAGAACAGCGACCCGCCGGCGTAGCCCCGCTCCACCTGGCCCATCACCGGGTGCACCGCCACGTTGTCCCAGTGGTCGAGCATCCGCAGGGCCACCGCCGGCCGGTGCGCCTGCCGGGGCCACTCGCCCCGGAACGCCTCCTCGCCGAGCCGCAGGACGTGGAACAGCCCGTACAGCAGCCCGCGCCGACCCGAGGCCGTGACGGTGGTCGTCGTGCCGTCCTCACGCCCGCACACGAACTCCTCGGACCCGTCGTCCTCCCCGGCCCCGGACAGCCGCAGCACCAGGTCGTACGAAACGCCGTCGCCCGGCCCGGGGTCGCGTACGACGCGACCACCGAACCGGGCGACGGCTTCCGCCACTTCCCCGTGCACCGTCTCCGCCCGCGGACCCGATCCGAGGATCAGCGTCCGCCGGGACCCGAGAGCCCGGAAGGCGTCCGGCGACAGCCAGGCCGGGTCGACGCCCTCGGGGAGGACGGGCACGGGAAGCGGCATGGGACTCCCAACTCCGTTGTTCAGCCGAGTAGTTCGACCTCCGCCAGAGTCGCCTCACCGTCGAGGACCAGGCGGTACTTCTCGTACGTACCCGGTGACCTCACGGAGAACGCCCGTGTCTGCCGGTCCCAGGCGAAGGACTGACCGGAGCGCTCGTCGAGCGTCCGCCATGTGGTGCCGTCCTTCGACGCCTGGAGCTTCCAGCCGGTCGGCGCCTTCGTACGGTCCGACGGGGACGTCAGGGTGTACTGCACGGCCTTGGTGCCCCCGGAGACCGGCAGGTCCACCGAGGTGGCGTTCGCCTGGGTCGCCGAGGTGTTGTCGAACAGCGCCCCGTCGCCCTTCAGCGCGTCCGCCCGGGGCGTCGGCACCTTGTCGTCCTGGGCGATCGACACGGGCGCCGCGTTCTTTCCGGTGCCCCAGGTGGAGGGCCGCGAGCCCATGTCGAACTCCAGCACGCCGCCCTTCGCGAGCATCGAGTGGGGGAGCGCGGTCGACTTCCACGGCACGCCGTTGAGCTTCACGCCCTGGACGTACACATTGCGGGCGCTGTTCTTCGGCGCCTTGACGACCAGCTCCCGGCCGTTCTCCAGATGGACGGTCGCCTTGGTGAACAGGGGCGAGCCGATGGCGTACTCGCCGCTGCCCATCACCAGCGGGTAGAAGCCCAGCGCGGAGAACAGGTACCAGGCCGACTGCTCGCCGTTGTCCTCGTCGCCGTGGTAGCCCTGTCCGATCTCGCTGCCGACGTACAGCCGCGACAGCACCTCACGGACGTTCTTCTGGGTCTTCCAGGGCTGCCCCGCCGCGTTGTACATGTAGTTCGCGTGGTGGGCGACCTGGTTGGAGTGGCCGTACATGCCCATCCGGACGTCCCGCGCCTCCGTCATCTCGTGGATGACACCGCCGTAGGAGCCGACGAAGTCGGGCGAGGCGGTCTCCGGGGTGTCGAAGTACTCGTCGAGCTTGTCCGCGAGGCCGCTGCGGCCGCCGTAGAGGTTCGCGAGCCCCCGGCTGTCCTGCGGGGCGGTGAAGGCGTAGCCCCAGCCGTTGGTCTCGGTGTAGTCGTAGCCCCACACGCGCGGGTCGTACTTCGAGGACTCGACGCGCCAGTCGCCCTTCTCGTCGCGGCCCTGGAAGAAGCCGGCCTTGGAGTCGAAGAGGTTGACGTAGTCCTGCGCGCGGTTGAGGAAGTATGCCGACTCCTCCTTGTACCGCTTCTCACCGGTCTTCTTGTACAGGGCCTGGCCCATCTTCGCGATGCCGTAGTCGTTGAGGTAGCCCTCCAGCGCCCACGACAGGCCCTCGTGCGTCTCGGCGCTGGTGTAGCCGAGGAAGGGCGAGGTCGACATGCCCTTGCGGCCCACACCGGACGACGGGGGCACCACGGTCGCGTTCTTCACGGCCGCGTCGTACGCCGACTTCGCGTCGAAGTCGACGCCCTTGACGTAGGCGTCCGCGAAGGCGACGTCCGAGGACGTTCCGGTCATCAGGTCCGCGTAGCCGGGAGAGGACCAGCGGGAGGTCCAGCCGCCGTCCTTGTACTGCTGCACGAAGCCGTCGACCATCTCACCCGCCTGGCTCGGTGTGAGCAGCGAGTACGCGGGCCACGTCGTCCGGTAGGTGTCCCAGAAGCCGTTGTTGACGTACACCTTGCCGTCGACGATCTTCGCGCCGGTGTGCGTCGGGGTGTCCGGATTCGGCATCGGCGAGAACGGCGACGCGTACTGGTACTTCGAACCGACCTTCTCGAAGCCGGAGTTGGGGTACAGGTACAGCCGGTACAGGCTGGAGTACAGCGTGGTCAGCTGGTCCTGCGTCGCGCCCTCGACCTCGACCTTGCCGAGGAGCTTGTCCCACTGGCGCTGGGCGCGCGACTTCACCGTCTCGAAGGAGGCGCCGTCGACCTCCTGGCGCAGGTTGTCCTTCGCCTGGTCGATGCTGATCAGCGAGGTGGCGAGACGCAGCGTGACGGTCCGGTCGTCCCCGGCGTCGAAGCGCAGATGGCCCTTCACCCCACTGGAGGAACCCTCGGTCACCGGCTTGTCGAAGGTGCCGTACACGAACAGCCGGGTCGCGCCGGTCGACAGCCCGGACTTCACGTCCGAGTAGCCGGTGACGACCCCGTTCTCCTTGTCGAGGGTCAGGCCCGCCTGGTCCGTCACGTTGTCGAAGAGGACGCTCGCGTCGTCACCCGGGTAGGTGAAGCGCAGCACCGCCGCGTGGTCGGTGGGCGCCATCTCGGCCTTCAGCCCGTTCTCGAACCGCACGCCGTAGTAGTAGGGCCGCGCGGTCTCGTTCTCGTGCCGGAAGGCCAGCTCGCGCGCCTCACGCCCGGTGTCCGGGGTGCCGGCGGCGGCCGACGGCATCACCTGGAAGGTCTGCCGGTCACCCATCCAGGGGCTGGGCTCATGGCTGGCGCTGAACGCCTGGATCGTCGGCAGGTTGTCGGCGTTGTTCGAGCGGGCGTAGTCGTACAGCCAGCTCAGCGAGCCCGCGTTCGTCACCGGCGTCCAGAAGTTGAAGCCGTGCGGCACGGCCGTCGCCGGGAAGTTGTTGCCGCGCGAGAAACCGCCGCTGGAGAGGGTCCCGCGGGTGGTGAGCGCATAGTCGGACAGATGCGCCTTGGGCTTCTCGGGAGCCACCTGCTTCAGCGCGATGTCGTCCAGCCAGCCCCGGAACTTCGCCGGGCCCTTGGGGGAGTCGTAGGCCACGAGTATCCGGTCGACGGTCTTGCCCGCCGCGACCGTCCCGATCCGCGAGGCGACGTTGTTCCACTGATTGACGTAGAGCACCTTGGCGGCGCCCTGCCCGCGCGGCGTCAGCGGGAAGCCGTGCTGGTCGGTGGCGCCGAGGTCGCTCAGATGGGTGCCGTCGGTGAAGGCGAGGTCGACGGAGACGTTCGTGGCGTCGTAGTCGAGGTCGCCGTCCGCCATCGACGGGAAGACGCGGTAGGACAGCCGGGTGTCGCGGCCGACGGCGACGTTCACGTCGTAGACCTTGTTGTACGAGTACGCCCGACCGTCCGCGGTGTGCCGGCCGGCGTACTTGAGCGCCCGCTTGCCGGTGAAGCCGGCGCCCGCCTTCGCGGTCGGCGAGCCGCTCGGGCCCCGGTCGACCAGGGACAGCATGTCCTGCGGTATCGGTGTGTCGCTGCCGCCCGTGGAGAACTGGACGTCGGCGAGCTGGAGGATGCCGGAGGCACCGTTGTTCCTGGTGACCTCCAGCCGGAAGTGCTGGTATTCGGCCGATTCCGCGAGATCGTACGTCTTTGTCTGGAACCGTTCGGAGAACGTCTCACCCGAGCGGGTGTCGACGGTCTTCCAGTCCTTGCCGTCGGAGGAGCCCTTCAGGGTCCAGTCCCGCGGGTCGCGCTCCGCGTAGTCATTGGCCGAGGTGAGGGCGTACTTGGCGATCTTCACCGGCTTGTCCAGGTCGAACTCGACCCACCCGGTGGTCTCGAAAACCAGCCACTTGCTGCTGGGCTCCCCGTCGACGAGGTTCTCCTTCACCTCACCGCCGCCGGAGTTCTCCCCGTTCGCCCGTACGTCCGTGACATGGTCGGTCACATTGCCCGGGATGCCGCTGCTGTAGCCGCCGTCCACACCGGAGGCGCGCTTGCCGCCGTCCGCGGTGGTGTCGACGGTGTTGAGCCAGTCGGGTGCCGGGTCGTCCGCCTCGAAGGACGACGCGAACTCCCGGTCCGCCGCGGCGGGCGCTTGGGGCAGGGCGACCGCCGCGCCCTGCGAGCCCACGGCCAAACAAAAGGCGGTCGCCGACACGACCGCCGTACCCCATCTGTGCCGAGCTCTCTGCTGCATAAGCCGGTACCCTCCCTGCGCACGGGACAACGTTGTCAATTCGCTGCGCAAGGATCAGTTGTGGCTCAAGTGCCAAGTATTGTCAAGGGTGTTGGCTGTGGCATTCGGGGCTTATGTCGCGGATTTTTCGGGCAAGCGGCGCACAGGCCCCTCATATTTCCGTGAGGTCTCAACTCGGAAAAGACCACCGGCGAACCTTGCATTCGATCTTGCTCCGCTGGCGGGAAGTGGACTATACCTGTCGGCACTTCGCACGATTCCGTACTTCCTGCACGACCCCAGCTTGACCCGATAGCGGTGCCGGCGGTGATCCGGTTCACCGCCTGAGTCCTGGAGAAGGCGAGGACTTGAGCATGGGATCCACTTCCGCCCAGAACCACGAGTACAACGGCTCCGCACGCGTCGGACGTCGCGATCTGATCAAGCGGTCCGCCGCGCTCGGCCTGATCTCCGTACCCACGATGAGCTTTCTTTCCGCCTGTGCCAGCGGCGGGGGAGGGGGCAACGGGGACAAGGCCAAAGAAGGCAAGAAGACCGCGAAGAACCCGCTCGCCGTCAATGACACGGCGCAGATGGAGTTCGTGCTGTTCGACGGCGGCTTCGGCAAGGAGTACGCCGAGGACGCCGTCAAGATCTACGAGAAGAACTTCCCGAAGGTGACGGTCAAGTTCGCCGCCACCCAGAAGATCCAGTCCACCCTGCAGCCCCGTTTCAACCAGGGCACCCCGCCGGACCTCATCGACAACTCCGGCGCCGAGCAGATGGACATGGGCGTCCTGGTCGGCAAGGACCAGCTCGCCGACCTCACGCCCCTGCTGGACGCCCCGTCGTACGACGACCCGAGCAAGAAGGTCCGCGACACGCTGCGCCCCGGCATCGTCGAGATGGGCCAGTTCGACGGCGAGAAGGTCTGGATCCTCTACTACGCCTACACGGTGTACGGCGTCTGGTACTCGCAGAAGGCCCTGGACTCGCTCGACGAGCAGTACCCGGAGACCTGGGACCAGATGCTCGCGGTCTGCGAGAAGGCCAAGAAGAAGGGCATGGCGGGCTGGACGTACGCGGGCAAGTACCCGTACTACCTCCCCTTCTCGCTCTACCCGATGATCGGCAAGGTCGGCGGTGTCGAGGTCCTCGACGCCATCGACAACCTGGAGCCGAACGCCTGGAAGCACCCGGCGGTCAAGGCCTGCTTCGAGGCCTACTACGAGCTCTACAAGAAGGGCTACGTCCTCAAGGGCACCCCCGGCCTGGACCACATCCAGTCGCAGACCGCGTGGGCCCAGGGCAAGGCGCTGTTCATCCCGAACGGCTCCTGGGTGGAGAACGAGTCGGCGAACGTCATCCCGAAGGACTTCGACCTCGCCGTCTCCGCCCCGACCGGCATCGACTCCTCCGACAAGATGCCCTTCGGCACGATCTGGGCGTCCGGCGGTGAGCCCTTCATCGTCCCGGCCAAGGCGAAGAACACCGCGGGCGGCATGGAGCAGCTGCGCATCATGCTGAGCGAGGCCAGCTCCAAGAACTTCACCGGCAAGGTCAAGTCGCTCACCGCCTACAACGGCGGCACCGACGGCATCACGCTCACCCCCGGTCTGAAGTCCGGCGTCGCGGCGCTGGACAAGGCCGGCCAGAACGTGGTGAACCCGCGTCTCCAGGACTGGTACGTGCAGCTCCAGAAGGAGAAGATCGGTGTCTCCGGTCTCGGCGAGATGATGGCCGGACGCCTCACCCCGGCCGAGGCCATCAAGAAGATCCAGGGCTTCGCCGACGAGGCGGCCAAGGACACGTCGATCAAGCACTACAAGCACCAGTAGGTCCCGTGAGGACCTGTCACCAGCGGCTGCACCCGCGCGCAGATCGGGGTCGATAGCAATGCAGCACGGCAAGTACAAGTTCATCGTGGGGTTCCTCGCGGTGCCCCTGGGGCTGTACGCGCTCTTCGTCGTCTGGCCGTTCATCCAGTCCATCTACTACTCGTTCACGGACTGGACCGGGCTGAGCCCCGAATTCAAGATGGTCGGCTTCGACAACTACGAGAGGATGCTCGACGACGACATCTTCTGGAAGTCGTTGCAGCACAGCCTGCTGTTCGCGTTGTTGCTGCCGCTGGTGACACTCAGTTTCGCGCTGTTCCTCGCCTTCATGATCAATGTGGGCGGCCGGCGCAGAAAGGGCGGCCCGGCCATCACCGGTGTCCGCGGGTCCTCGTTCTACAAGATCGTCTATTTCTTCCCGCAGGTGCTCTCGATCGCGATCGTCGCGCTGCTGTTCGCCTTCGCGTACAACCCGGACAGCGGAGCGATCAACTCGATCCTGCGCGGCATCGGACTCGACAGCGTCCAGCCGCTCTGGCTGGGCGACCCGAATCTCGCGCTGTGGGCCGTGATGGGAGTGATCGTCTGGTCCACGGTCGGCTTCTTCGTGGTCCTGTTCTCCGCGGGCATGGCCTCCATCCCGGCGGATCTGTACGAGGCCGCGCTGCTCGACGGGGCCGGCCGCGCCAGTACGTTCTTCCGGATCACCCTGCCGCTGCTGTGGGACACCGTGCAGTCCGGCTGGGTCTACATGGGCATCCTCGCCCTCGGCGCCGAGTCGTTCGCGGTCGTACACATCATGACGACCGGACCCGGTGGCCCCGACTACTCGACCACGGTCATGGTCCTGTACGTGTACCAGAAAGCGTTCCGTGACGGGCAGGCCGCCTACGCCACCACGATCGGTGTGGCCCTGCTCGTCGTCACGCTGGCCTTCGCCGCGGTCGTCATGCGGCTGGGGCGTCGCGAGCGGCTGGAGTTCTGACAGATGAAGACGACCGAGACCACCGCTCCCGTACCGGCCGAGTCCGGGATGCCCATCACCAAGACCGGGGTGCCGGCGAAGGCGCCCGCCAAGGAGAGGAAAGAGGGCACCGTCCTCAACGTCTTCTCCCACGGCGTGCTCGTCATCTGGGCGTTCATGGTCGCCATGCCGCTGCTCTGGGCGGTGATGACGTCCTTCAAGGACGACGCCTCGATCTTCAGCTCGCCCTGGTCACTGCCGGACAAACTGCACTTCTCGAACTGGTCGCGGGCATGGACCCAGGCCAACATGAGCGACTACTTCCTCAACACCATCCTGGTGGTGGGAGGTTCGCTGATCGGCACCCTGGTGCTGGGTTCGATGGCGGCCTACGTGCTCGCCCGGTTCGACTTCCCGGGCAACCGCTTCATCTACTTCCTGTTCATCGGCGGTATGAGCTTCCCGATCATGCTCGCGCTGGTCCCGCTCTTCTACGTCGTGAACAACATGGGGCTGCTGAACACGATCCACGGGCTGATCCTGGTCTACATCGCGTACTCGCTGCCGTTCACCGTGTTCTTCCTCACGGCGTTCTTCCGAACGCTGCCGACATCGGTGGCGGAGGCGGCCTTCGTCGACGGTGCCTCGCACAGCCGTACGTTCTTCCAGATCATGCTCCCGATGGCCAAGCCGGGTCTGATCAGCGTGGGCATCTTCAACTTCCTGGGCCAGTGGAACCAGTACATGCTGCCCACGGTCCTCAACACCGATCCCGACAAGCGGGTCCTCACCCAGGGCCTGGTGCAGCTGGCCGTCAGCCAGGGCTACAAGGGCGACTGGTCCGGTCTCTTCGCCGGTCTGGTGATGGCGATGCTGCCGGTGCTCGCGGCCTACATCATCTTCCAGCGCCAGGTGGTGGCGGGGCTGACGGCGGGAGCTCTGAAGTAGTCCGGGGCCGCGATGTGACGTAAGTCGAACGTAGCGCTCCGAAACCGCTCGCGTGCACGCCGTTCCCCTCCCTGGGAGCGGCGTGCACAGGTGTGTGCACGTACCCGGATCCGGTTCAACCTCTTGACGGGAGGCAACCCGAACGGCTCAGCTTAGAGTTCACTAGTTGGACACGAACGGGGCCTCATCGATGCGGTCCCGCGCGCAGGAGGTCGTCGTGGAGACTCCGGGGTCGCAGTCGTCGCTGCACCGAGCCAATCTGGAGCGGGTCGTGCGGGCCGTACGGCTGGCCGGATCTCTCACCCAGGCGGAGATCGCGAGGACCACCGGTCTGTCCGCGGCCACCGTCTCCAATATCGTCCGTGAGCTCAAAGACGGCGGAACGGTCGAGGTCACACCCACCTCGGCGGGTGGGCGGCGGGCTCGCAGCGTCTCGCTGAGCGGGGACGCCGGCATCGTCATAGGGGTCGACTTCGGCCATACGCATCTGCGCGTCGCGGTCGGGAACCTCGCCCATCAGGTGCTGGCGGAGGAGTCCGAGCCGCTGGACGTGGACGCCTCCTCGACGCAGGGCTTCGACCGCGCCGAACAGCTGGTCAACCGGCTGATCGCGGCGACCGGCGTCGACCGTTCCAAGATCGCCGGGGTGGGTCTGGGCGTGCCCGGCCCGATCGACGTGGAGTCCGGCACGCTGGGCTCCACCGCCATCCTGCCGGGCTGGACCGGCACCAAGCCCGCCGAGGAGCTGCGCGACCGCCTCGGGGTGCCCGTGCACGTCGACAACGACGCCAACCTGGGCGCCCTCGGAGAGCTGGTCTGGGGCAGCGGGCGGGGCGTGCGCGACCTCGCGTACATCAAGGTCGCCAGCGGTGTCGGCGCCGGTCTGGTGATCAGCGGCAAGATCTACCGCGGCCCGGGTGGCACTGCGGGAGAAATCGGGCATATTACTCTGGATGAATCCGGCCCGGTCTGCCGCTGCGGAAACCGGGGCTGCCTGGAGACCTTCGCGGCCGCGCGGTACGTGCTCCCGCTGCTCCAGTCCAGCCACGGCACCGATCTGACCATGGAGGGCGTCGTACGGCTGGCCAGGGACGGAGACCCGGGCTGCCGTCGTGTGATCGCCGACGTCGGCCGTCACATCGGCAGTGGAGTCGCCAATCTCTGCAACCTCCTGAACCCGAGCCGGGTGGTCCTCGGCGGTGATCTCGCCGAGGCCGGTGAGCTGGTCCTCGGGCCCATCCGGGAGTCTGTCGGCCGCTACGCGATCCCCAGCGCGGCGCGCCAACTGTCCGTTCTTCCCGGGGCACTTGGCGGCCGTGCCGAGGTGCTCGGCGCACTCGCGCTCGCACTCAGTGAGATGGGTGATTCGACCCTTTTGGATGGCACGCTGCACGCCGCCGCCCCTGCCTTCACTTAGAGAACGGATGGCACCGTTGCCAACCCGTTAAGGATTTACTTCTTGACGTCGCACGCGTGGCCGAGTTGACTTCCAGCCACCTCGGCCGCAAGGACGCGGCCTCGTCAGGGAGGTTTCTGAAGTGAACACGCGCATGCGTCGTGCCGCCGTTGCCATTGCCGCTGGTGCGATGGCTGTCTCGCTGGCTGCCTGCGGCAGCGCCGAGGAATCGGGCGGCAGCGACTCCACCGCCTCCGCGGCCAAGGGCGACGACATCAAGGTCGGTCTCCTGCTCCCGGAGAACCAGACGGCCCGCTACGAGAAGTTCGACCGGCCCCTGATCGAGCAGAAGATCAAGGAGCTGACGAACGACAAGGCCACGATCGACTACAACAACGCCAAGCAGGACGCCAACCTGCAGGCGCAGCAGGTCGACACCATGATCACCAACAAGGTGGACGTCCTGATCCTGGACGCCGTCGACGCCAAGGCGATCAAGAACTCCGTCCAGAAGGCCGTGGACGCCGGCATCAAGGTCGTCGCCTACGACCGCCTGGCCGAGGGCCCGATCAGCGCCTACACGTCCTTCGACAACGTGGCGGTCGGCAAGACCCAGGGTGAGGCCCTGCTGAAGGCCCTGGGTGACAAGGCCACCAAGGACTCCAAGGTCGTCATGATCAACGGTTCGGTGACCGACCCCAACGCCGCCATGTTCAAGGAGGGCGCGCACTCCGCCCTCGACGGCAAGGTCACCATCGCCAAGGAGTACGACACCAAGGAGTGGAAGCCGGAGAACGCCAACTCCGAGATGGAAGCGGCGATCTCCGCGGTCGGCAAGAACAACATCGCCGGCGTGTACTCCGCCAACGACGGCATGGCCGGCGGTATCATCACCGCGCTCAAGGCCGCGGGCATCAACGTCCCGGTCACCGGTCAGGACGCCGAGCTGGCCGCCGTGCAGCGCATCGTCACCGGCGAGCAGTACATGAGCGTCTACAAGCCGTACGCCCCCGAAGCCACCGCCGCCGCCGAGATGGCTGTCGCGCTCGCCCAGGGCAAGTCGCTCGACTCCATCGCCAAGGACAAGGTCGACAGCGGCAGCGAGAAGGGCATCCCGGCGGTCCTCGTCCCCGTCACCTCGCTGACGAAGGACAACATCAACGACACCGTCATCAAGGACGGCGTCTACACCGCGGACGAGATCTGCACCGGCAAGTACAAGGCCGCCTGCGACAAGGCCGGCGTCACCGGCTGACGTAGCGGTACAGCAGCCCCAGGTCCCTTTCCAAGTGCGGGAATTCGTCCTTGAATTCCCGCACGGGACATGACTGCACAAGACTCCTCCGGCGTCCCGCGTATACGTCAGCCCCGCAAGCTCGGCGCGGGGCGCCGGACGGAACCCCCAACTTTTCATTGCACAACCCTTCCGCCGGGTCAGGCGGCGAAGGAGATGGTTCACGTGTCCGCTACGCCCGTGCTGGCGTTGCGCGGGGTCTCCAAGCGGTTCGGTGCCGTTCAGGCGCTCACCGACGTAGAGCTTGAGGTCCACGCCGGTGAAGTGGTCGCCCTGGTCGGCGACAACGGCGCCGGAAAGTCCACGCTGGTCAAGACGATCGCCGGCGTGCACCCCATCGATGAGGGCGTCATCGAATGGGACGGCAAGGCCGTCTCGATCAACCGGCCGCACGACGCCCAGGCCCTGGGCATCGCGACGGTCTACCAGGACCTCGCGCTGTGCGACAACATCGACGTCGTCGGCAACCTGTACCTGGGCCGTGAGGTCCGCAAATGGGGTGTCCTCGACGAGGTCGAGATGGAGCGCCGCTCGCGCGAGCTGCTCCAGACCCTGTCGATCCGCATCCCCAGCGTGCGTATCCCGATCGCCTCGCTCTCCGGCGGTCAGCGCCAGACCGTGGCCATCGCCCGTTCCATGCTCGGCGAGCCCAAGCTGGTCATCCTCGACGAGCCCACCGCCGCCCTCGGCGTCGAGCAGACCGCGCAGGTCCTCGACCTGGTCGAGCGGCTGCGTGAGCGCGGGCACGCCGTGATCCTCATCAGCCACAACATGGCCGACGTGAAGGCTGTCGCGGACAAGGTCGCCGTGCTGCGCCTCGGCCGCAACAACGGCGTCTTCGAGGTCAAGACGACCTCGCAGGAGGAGATCATCTCCGCCATCACCGGCGCCACCGAGAACGCCGTGACCCGCCGTGCGGCGCGCACGAACGGGGAGGTTTCCAAGTGAGCATCGACAAGACCTCCGCGACGGCGCAGGACCACGAGGTACTCAACACCGAGGCCGCCTCGGCCGCGGTGACCGCGGTCGACCCGCGCCTGCTGGTGCAGGAGCAGGGCCTGGCCGGCTACCTCACCGAGTTCCGGCGCAAGCTGAAGGCCGGTGAGCTCGGCTCCCTGCCGGTCATCCTCGGCCTGGTCGTCATCTGCGTCATCTTCCAGAGCCTGAACTCCGCGTTCCTGTCCGCGCAGAACATCAGTGACATCACCGTCACGATGGTCGGCACGGGCATGATCTCGGTCGGCATCGTCTTCGTGCTGCTGCTCGGCGAGATCGACCTGTCCGTCGGTTCGGTCAGCGGCGCGTCCAGCGCCATCGCGGCCGTCCTCGCGGTGAACCAGGGCTGGCCCGAGTGGGCGGCCGTGCTCATCGCCGTCGCGGCGGGTGCCGTCATCGGTGCGGCCCACGGCTTCTTCTTCGCGGTGCTCGGCGCCCCGGCGTTCGCCGTGACGCTGGCCGGTCTGCTGTTCTGGCTCGGCTTCATGCTCCAGACGCTGGGCGAGAACGGCACGATCAACCTCGACAGCGACGGCCTGATCGGCAAGCTGACGACGTACTTCTTCACGGACGTGGCTGCCGCGTACGGCCTCGCGGCCGTGGTGACCGCGGTGTTCTTCATCACCTCGTTCCTGGGCAACCGCCGCCGCGAGGCCGCGGGCATCCCGTTCCGGCCGATGAGCGACACCCTCCTGCGCACGGGTCTGCTGGGCATCGTCTCCTTCGCCGCGGCGATCATGTACAACCAGTACAAGGGCCTGCCGCTGGCCACGGTGATCTTCTTGGTCTTCCTGGTCGTCACGGACTTCGTCCTCCGGCGTACCGCGTACGGCCGCAAGATCTTCGCGCTCGGTGGCAGTGTCGAGGCCTCGCGCCGTGCCGGTATCAACGTGACCACGGTGCGGATCACCGTGTTCGCCATCTCGGGTGGCTTCGCCGCGATCGGCGGCCTGTTCCTGGCCTCGAAGATCGCCTCCGCGAACCAGAGCGCCGGTACCGGTGACCTGCTGATGAACGCCATCGCGGCGGCCGTCATCGGTGGTACGTCCCTGTTCGGTGGACGTGGCCGCACGTGGAACGCGCTGCTCGGTGTGCTGGTGATCGTCTCGATCCAGTACGGCCTCCAGCTGGAGTCCATCGCCGAGCCGGTGAAGTACATGATCACCGCCGGTGTTCTGCTCACGACCGTCGTGATCGACTCGATCACCCGGAAGACGCAGAAGACCGCGGGTCGCGCATAGCGCGGAACACAGTAGCGCCGCAGGGGCGCGGGAGAACTGGCGAGTGCCGGTCCGTTGTGGCCGGTCGCGCAGTTCCCCGCGCCCCTTCGCGGTGTTGTGGTACAGGGCGTCACCGGGTAGAGCCGAATGCGTGATGTACGTCGCCGGGGCCGGGAACCTTCCGGCTGAGCGGAACATTAGACTCGACAAGCCCGGCAACAGCTCGAACAGCTCTACTGCAAGGAGGCACGGGTGCCGCTGCTGACCCGCATCACGGGACCGCGCGATCTGGACCGGCTCAGCCCTGAGCAGCTGGACCAGCTGGCCGAGGAGATCCGGACCTTCCTCGTCGAGGCGGTTTCCAAGACCGGCGGCCACCTCGGCCCCAACCTCGGTGTGGTGGAGCTGACCATCGCCCTGCACCGGGTCTTCGAGTCGCCGAAGGACAAGGTCCTCTGGGACACCGGCCACCAGTCCTACGTCCACAAGCTGCTCACCGGCCGCCAGGACTTCAGCCGACTGAAGATGAAGGGCGGCCTGTCGGGCTACCCCTCGCAGGCCGAGTCCGAGCACGACGTCATCGAGAACTCGCACGCCTCGACCGTCCTCGGCTGGGCCGACGGCCTCGCGAAAGCCAACGAGCTGCAAAAACGCGACGCCCATGTCGTCGCCGTCATCGGTGACGGCGCGCTGACCGGCGGCATGGCCTGGGAGGCGCTGAACAACATCGCCGAGGCCAAGGACCGCCCCCTGGTCATCGTCGTCAACGACAACGAGCGGTCGTACGCGCCGACCATCGGCGGCCTCGCGAACCACCTGGCGACGCTGCGCACCACGGACGGCTACGAGCGCTTCCTGACCCGCACCAAGGAGATCCTCGACCGCACCCCGGTCGTCGGCAGGCCCCTCTACGAGACCCTGCACGGGGCGAAGAAGGGCCTGAAGGACTTCATCGCCCCGCAGGGCATGTTCGAGGACCTCGGCCTGAAGTACGTCGGTCCGATCGACGGACACGACATCGAGGCCCTGGAGTCCGCGCTGGCCCGCGCCAAGCGCTTCGGCGGCCCGGTCATCGTGCACTGCCTCACCGAGAAGGGCCGCGGCTACCAGCCCGCCCTCCAGGACGAGGCCGACCGCTTCCACGGCATCGGCCCCATCCACCCCGACACCGGCCTGCCGATCAAGGCCTCGGGTGCCGACTGGACCTCCGTCTTCGGCGACGAGATGGTGAAGCTGGGCAAGGAGCGCGACGACATCGTGGCGATCACCGCCGCGATGCTCCAGCCGGTCGGCCTGAAGAAGTTCGCGGACACCTTCCCTGACCGCATCTACGACGTCGGCATCGCCGAGCAGCACGGCGCCGTGTCGGCCGCCGGCCTCGCCCACGGCGGGGTGCACCCCGTCTTCGCCGTGTACGCCACCTTCCTCAACCGCGCCTTCGACCAGGTCCTCATGGACGTGGCCCTGCACAAGTGCGGCGTCACCTTCGTGCTGGACCGCGCCGGTGTCACCGGCACCGACGGCGCCTCCCACAACGGCATGTGGGACATGTCGATCCTCCAGGTCGTCCCCGGCCTCAGGCTCGCCGCGCCGCGCGACGCCGACCAGGTGCGTGCCCAACTGCGCGAGGCCGTCCAGGTGACGGACGCGCCGACCGTCGTCCGCTTCTCCAAGGGCGCCGTCGGCCCCGCCGTGCCCGCCGTGGGCCGCGTGGGCGGCATGGACGTCCTGCGCGAGCCCGGCACCGACACCCCGGACGTGCTGCTGGTCTCCGTGGGCGCCCTCGCGCCGATGTGCCTGGAGATCGCCGGCCTGCTCGACAAGCAGGGCATCACCACGACCGTCGTCGACCCGCGCTGGGTCAAGCCCGTCGACGAGGCCATGGCCCCGCTCGCCGAGCGCCACCGCGTCGTCGTCACCGTCGAGGACAACTCCCGCGTCGGCGGCGTCGGCTCGGCCGTCGCCCAGGCCCTGCGCGACGCGGGCGTCGACGTCCCGCTGCGCGACTTCGGCATTCCGCCGCGCTTCCTCGACCACGCCTCCCGCGGCGAGGTCCTGGCCGAGATCGGGCTCACCGCCCCCGACATCGCCCGCCAGGTCACCGGTCTCGTCTCCAGGCTGGACGGCCGGTTCGACCGCACGGCCGCCGAGGTCGACTCGGTGGAGCCCGCGCGCGACTGACAACCGCTGACGGCCGGATGGGCCGGTTTCACCACCCATGACGGTGGCGAAACCGGCCCATCTGTGTGAATCCGCCCACGCCGGGGCAGGCGTATCACGCCCCCTCTCGATCATGTCGAGGACGACAAGTGGGAGGTACGACCCGTGAGCAGCACACTCTTCCGGACGAAGAGAGTCGAGCAGTCCATCCTCGATACCGAGGAGCCGGAGCACGCGCTCAAGAAGTCCTTGTCCGCGTTGGATCTGACCGTCTTCGGCGTCGGTGTCATCATCGGCACCGGCATCTTCGTGCTCACCGGCACCGTCGCGAAGGACAACGCCGGACCCGCCGTGGCCCTGGCGTTCGTCGTCTCCGGCGTCGCCTGCGCGCTGGCCGCGCTCTGTTATGCCGAGTTCGCCTCCACGGTCCCGGTGGCCGGGTCCGCGTACACGTTCTCGTACGCCTCGCTGGGTGAACTGCCCGCCTGGATCATCGGCTGGGACCTGGTCCTGGAGTTCGCGCTCGGCACGGCGGTGGTGGCCGTCGGCTGGTCGGGCTACATCCAGTCCCTCATGGACAACGCGGGCTGGACGATGCCCGACGCGCTGGGCAGCCGGGAGGGCGCCGACACCTTCGGGTTCGACATCCTCGCCGCCGCGCTCGTCCTGGTCCTCACCTTCATCCTCGTCCTCGGCATGAAGCTGTCCGCGCGGATCACGTCCCTGGTCGTCGCCATCAAGGTGGCCGTCGTCCTGACCGTGATCATCGCCGGCGCCTTCCTGATCGACGGCGACAACTACGACCCGTTCATCCCGAAGACGCAGACGGTGGAAGCCGCCAGCAATCTCGACGCCCCGCTGATCCAGCTCATGTTCGGCTGGGCCCCCTCCAACTACGGCGTGATGGGCATCTTCACCGCCGCCTCGGTCGTGTTCTTCGCCTTCATCGGCTTCGACGTCGTGGCCACGGCCGCCGAGGAGACCAAGAACCCGCAGCGCGACATGCCGCGCGGCATCATCGGCTCGCTCATCATCTGCACCACGCTGTACGTCCTCGTGTCCATCGTGGTCACGGGCATGCAGCACTACACCAAACTGTCCGTGGACGCCCCGCTCGCCGACGCGTTCAAGGACACCGGGCATCCCTGGTTCGCGGGCTTCATCAGCTTCGGCGCCGCGGTCGGCCTGACGACGGTGTGCATGATCCTGCTGCTCGGCCAGACCCGGGTGTTCTTCGCGATGAGCCGCGACGGACTGCTGCCGCGGTTCTTCTCCCACGTCCACCCGCGGTTCAAGACCCCGCACCGGCCGACCATCCTGCTCGGCGTGATCATCGCGATCCTCGCCGGCTTCACCCCGCTGACCGAACTCGCGGCCCTGGTGAACATCGGCACCCTGTTCGCCTTCGTGGTCGTGGCCATCGGCGTGATCATCCTCCGCAAGACCCGCCCCGACCTGCACCGGGCCTTCCGCACCCCGTGGGTGCCGGTCATCCCGATCCTGTCGGTGTGCGCCTCGCTGTGGCTGATGATCAACCTGCCCACCGAGACCTGGGTCCGCTTCGCCATCTGGATGGTCGTGGGCTTCGGCGTGTACTTCCTCTACGGCCGCTCCCACAGCCGCCTCGGACGGCACGAGGAGACGACCGAGGCCGAGGTCGAGAAGGGCAACGGCCCAGGCACCGCCTAGCCCGATCCGACGACTGCGGGCCGCGTACGGCAGCCGGCTACGGCCGGACCGTGCGCGGCCCTGCCACGTCCGCCCCCAACTCCGTCACCCGCCGACGCAGTTCCCGGTCCGCGGTCACCACGAGGCAGGTCCGCCCGGCCGCCCGCGCCACCAGCTCGACCATGCGGTCGTCCCCGCTCCCGGCGGCGGACTCCACCAGCACCCCCGGCACGCTCTGCACGCCCCGAGCGGCCCCCTCCACGACCAGCACGATCTCCACGGGCCCCGCGTGCCCCGGCACCCCGTCCGCCGCCAGCCGGTCCCGCAGCCGCTCCGCGGCCCCCCGCCGATCCCGCCACCACCCGTCGGGCACCGACCCGACGACGTTCGCGGCGTCGACGATCACGAGCAGGGGGACGTCAGCGGTCATGCGGCAAGGGTCGCACGGCGGCCGTGGGAGGCGACCGGCGCGCTCGCTGCCGGAACCGGCCTGCTGCCCCTTCGCCCCCGTGCGGGAATGGCCTGCTGCCCCTGCGACCCGTGCGGAACCGGCGTGCTGCCCCTTCGCCCCCGTGCGGGAATGGCCTGCTGCCCCAGCGACCCCGTGCGGGAACCGGCGCGCTCAACCTGCGGCTCCCTGACGGAGCCGGCCCGCTCACTCCGCGGCCCCCTCCTCGAAGCTCGCGAAGTACGCCGCCGCCATGTCCTCGTCGCCGTGCCCCTGCGCCGTCGCCCGTTCGAAGCGCTCCGCGCTCGCCGTCGCCACGTCCAGCTGTACGCCGTGCCGTTCGCCGGCCTCCACGATGAGCCGTGCGTCCTTCGCCGCCGTGCTCACCGCGAAGGCGGCCGGGGACAACCGGTCGTTCAGCACCAGGTCCGTCTTGGCCCGTAGGTACCCCATGTCGAGCGGCCCGCCGTCGATCACCTCGAAGAAGCGCTGCGGGTCCACGTCCAGTGCCTTGGACAGCGCGAGCACCTCACCGGCGGCGTTCGTCACGGCCAGCACCCAGCTGTTGGCGACCAGCTTCAGCCGGGTCGCACTGCCCGCCCCGCCGTCCTCGCCGGTCCACACCGTACGGGCGCCGACGGCGTCGAACACCGGCGTGACCTTCTCACGGCTCTCGGCGGGACCGGCCGCCAGGACGGTGAGCTGACCGGCCTCGGCGGGCTGGCGGGTGCCGAGGACGGGGGCGTCGTAGAAGACGAGGCCGTGCTCGTCGGCGAAGGCGACCAGCGCGGCGATGCCGTCGATCCCGGCGGTCGTCGACTGCATCCAGACGGCACCGGAGCGCAGTCCGGGCGCCGCCTCGCGCATGACTTCGAGCGTCGCGGGACCGTCGTACAGCATGGTCAGGACGACGTCGGCGCCCTCGACCGCCTCGGCGGGGGAGTCGGCGACGAAGGCGCCGTCGGCGGCGAGCGGCTGGGCCTTGGCCCGGGTGCGGTTCCAGGCGCGGACGCTGTGCCCGGCCTTCGCGAGGTTGCGGGCCATCGCGGCGCCCATGATGCCGGTGCCCAGGACGCTCACGGTGAGCTTGTCGGTCATGACGTCGAATTCCTGTTCTCGTGCGGACGTTGCTGCTCTGATCCAGCTTGCCCCGGGTACACGGGGATGCTGCGGACCCCACGACACGGAGGGGGAGTTGGTGACATCGGCCGCGGTCACGGCATCGCATGCCGAGAACCCGGGGCCGGGACACCGGCGCCGGTCCGCCCCGCATATGGTGATCCGGTGAACGGCGACTGGCTCATCCGCGGCCGTGACGGCCGCCTCAGCGTCTATCTGCCGACCGAGGACGCCGTCCTGTGCCGGGCGGAACTCGGTCCCGGCGGCCCCTGGGAACCCCCGCGCAAGGTCGGCGGCGACCAGAAGCTGCGCCCCGGCCCCGCGGTCGGTCAGGGTGCCGACTCCTACGCCCATCTGGCCGCCTGGCGGCCCACCAAGGAGGGTGAGGCGGGCCTGGTGCACTCCACGCACTTCCGGCCCCGGCTGGCCCCGCTGGACTGGGCGTCCATCGGTCACCCGGACAAGGCTGGCGACCGCACCGGCACGCCCGCCGTCACGGTGGACGCGCAGGGCCGGGCGCACGTCTTCGTGCGCAACCGGGAGGGCGGCGTCAGCATGCGCGGCCAGAAGGAGGTCGGCGGCTGGGGCCCGTGGCGCGACCTGAAGGGCGCCGAGGTCGACGACCGGCTGGCAGCGGTGACGGGGGAGTCGGGACGGGTCGAGCTGTACGCGGCCGTCCCCGGGGCCCTGCTGCACTGGCGGCAGGAGAAGCCGGGCAGTGTTCCGGTCCTGGAAGAGGCGATGGAGACGCCGGTGCGGGCGGGCACCCTGCACGCCCTGGCGACCTCCGCGGAGCACACGACCCTCTTCTACGCCGACGACTCCGGCGACCTGTGCGCCTGGCGCCCCGGCACCAAGCCGGTGAACCTCCTGACGTCCGCGGGGCCCGGCCCGGTCACCGCGATCCGCTGCGAACTCGACGGCCACGACTGCACGTTGCTCGCCCAGCGCTCGACGAGCGGCCGTGTGGCCTTCGCCGCGTACCCGACGGAGCAGGAGTCGGCGGGCGCGTGGTGGACCGAGTCGGGCCCGCAGCTCCCGGCGGACGCGGTGGTGGCGATGGCGGTGGACGAGGACGGCCGGGTCGTGGCGGCAACGCTGTCACCGTCGACCGACCAACTCCTCATCACCCGCCGCAAGGACGAGCCGGGGCTGGCCCTGGAGGCGTGGCGGGAGGTCTGACCGCCCTCGCCCCGGCACAACGGACGCGAAAGGGCCCCTGCCGGAGCAGGGGCCCTCACTCGCGTACGAGTCGTGTTACGCCGGAACCGACGCCACGCCCGGAGCCAGGAACTTCTTGCCGTTCACGCGCTCGGAGACACCCTCGCGGTCCAGGTACGGCGTGATGCCGCCCAGGTGGAAGGGCCAGCCGGCGCCCGTGATCAGGCAGAGGTCGATGTCCTGGGCCTCGGCGACGACACCCTCGTCGAGCATGAGCCCGATCTCCTGGGCGACGGCGTCGAGGACCCGGTCGCGGACCTGCTCCTCGGTCAGGACGGAGTCGCCCTGCTTCAGCAGCGCGGCGACCTCGGGGTCCAGCTCCGGCTTGCCGGAGTCGTAGACGTAGAAGCCGCGCTTGCCCGCCTTGACGACGGCCGCGAGGTTCGGGGAGACCGTGAAGCGGTCCGGGAAGGCCCGGTTGAGGGTCTCCGAGACATGCAGACCGATCGCGGGACCGACCAGCTCCAGGAGGACGAGAGGAGACATCGGCAGGCCCAGAGGCTCCACCGCCTTCTCCGCGACCTCGACCGGGGTGCCCTCGTCGATGACGTTCTGGATCTCGCCCATGAAGCGGGTGAGGATGCGGTTCACGACGAACGCCGGGGCGTCCTTGGTGAGGACCGCGGTCTTCTTCAGCTTCTTGGCGACGGCGAAGGCCGTGGCCAGCGAGGCGTCGTCCGTCTTCTCGCCGCGGACGATCTCAAGGAGCGGCAGGACCGCGACCGGGTTGAAGAAGTGGAAGCCGACGACCCGCTCGGGGTTCTTCAGCTTCGACGCCATCTCGGAGACCGAGAGGGACGAGGTGTTGGTGGCGAAGACGGCGTGCGCCGGGGCGACCGCCTCGACCTCCGCGAACACCTGCTGCTTGACGCCGATCTCCTCGAAGACGGCCTCGATGATGAAGTCCGCGTCCGCGAAGCCCTCGGCCTTGTCCAGGACACCGGTCACCAGCGCCTTGAGGCGGTTGGCCTTGTCCTGGTTGACACGGCCCTTGCCGAGCAGCTTGTCGATCTCGGCGTGGACGTAGCCCACACCCTTGTCGACGCGCTCCTGGTCGATGTCCGTGAGGACGACCGGGACCTCAAGGCGGCGCAGGAAGAGCAGCGCGAGCTGGGAGGCCATCAGACCGGCGCCGACGACACCGACCTTGGTGACCGGGCGGGCCAGGTTCTTGTCCGGCGCGCCGGCGGGGCGCTTGCCGCGCTTCTGCACCAGGTTGAAGGCGTAGATGCCGGACCGCAGTTCGCCACCCATGATCAGGTCGGCGAGCGCCTTGTCCTCGGCGTCGTAGCCCTGCTGGAGGTCGCCGTTCTTGGCGGCGGCGATGATGTCGAGGGCGCGGTAGGCGGCCGGAGCGGCGCCGTGCACCTTCGAGTCCGCGACGAAGCGGCCCTTGGCGACGGCCTGGTCCCAGCCCTCACCGCGGTCGATCACCGGACGCTCGACCTCGACGTCGCCCTTGAGGACGTTCGCGGTCCAGATCAGCGACTGCTCCAGGAAGTCGGCGCCCTCGAAGATGGCGTCCGCGATACCGAGGTCGAAGACCTGCTGGCCCTTGAGCTGCTTGTTCTGGTTGAGGCTGTTCTCGATGATCACCTGGACGGCCTTGTCGGCGCCGATCAGGTTCGGCAGGATCGTGCAGCCGCCCCAGCCCGGGACCAGGCCCAGGAACACCTCGGGGAGCGAGAAGGCGGGCAGCGCCTTCGACACGGTCCGGTACTCGCAGTGCAGACCGACCTCGACGCCACCGCCCATCGCGGCACCGTTGTAGTACGCGAAGGTCGGGACCGCGATACCGGCGAGGCGCTTGAAGACCTCGTGGCCGCCCTTGCCGATGGCCAGCGCGTCCTTGTGCTCCTTCAGCAGCTCGACGCCCTTGAGGTCGGCGCCGACGGCGAAGATGAACGGCTTGCCGGTGATGCCGACGCCGACGATGTCGCCGTCCGCGGCCTCCTTCTCGACCTGGTCGATGGCGGTGTTGAGGTTCGCCAGCGAGGCCGGGCCGAAGGTGGTCGGCTTGGTGTGGTCGAAGCCGTTGTCCAGCGTGATGAGCGCGAAGCGCCCGGCGCCGAACGGCAGGTCGAGGTGGCGCACGTGCGCCGACGTCACGACCTCGTCGGGGAACAGCTCGGCCGCACCCTTCAAAAGCTCAGCGGTGGTGCTCACTTGCTGCCTCCGTCGAAGTTCGGGTTCTCCCAGATGACCGTCGCGCCCATGCCGAAGCCGACGCACATGGTGGTCAGGCCGTAGCGGACGTGCGGCTGCTCCTCGAACTGGCGGGCCAGCTGGGTCATCAGACGGACGCCGGAGGAGGCGAGCGGGTGGCCGAAGGCGATGGCGCCGCCGTACTGGTTGACGCGCTCGTCGTCGTCGGCGATGCCGTAGTGGTCGAGGAAGGCCAGGACCTGGACGGCGAAGGCCTCGTTGACCTCGAACAGACCGATCTCGGAGATGTCGAGGCCCGCCTTGGCGAGGGCCTTCTCCGTGGCCGGGATCGGGCCGTAGCCCATGACCTCCGGCTCGACGCCCGCGAAGGCGTAGGAGACCAGGCGCATCTTCACCGGGAGGTTGTTCTCGCGGGCGAAGTCCTCGGAGGCGATGAGGGAGGCGGTGGCGCCGTCGTTCAGACCGGCCGCGTTACCGGCGGTGACCCGGCCGTGGACGCGGAAGGGGGTCTTCAGACCGGAGAGGTTCTCCAGCGTGGTGCCCGGGCGCATCGGCTCGTCGGCGGTGACCAGGCCCCAGCCCGTCTCGCCGGCCTCGGGGTTGGTGCGGCGCACGGAGATCGGGACCAGGTCGGCCTGGATCTTGCCGTTGGCGTACGCCTTGGCGGCCTTCTCCTGCGAGCGCACGGCGTACTCGTCGGCGCGCAGCTTGGTGATGTGCGGGTAGCGGTCGTGCAGGTTCTCCGCAGTCATGCCCATGAACAGGGCGGACTCGTCGACCAGCTTCTCGCTGACGAAGCGCGGGTTGGGGTCCACGCCCTCGCCCATGGGGTGGCGGCCCATGTGCTCGACACCACCGGCGATGGCGATGTCGTACGCCCCGAAGGCGACCGAACCGGCAACCGAGGTGACGGCGGTCAGGGCGCCGGCGCACATGCGGTCGATGGAGTAGCCGGGCACCGACTGGGGCAGACCGGCGAGGATGCCGGCCGTACGGCCGATGGTCAGGCCCTGGTCGCCGATCTGCGTGGTCGCGGCGATGGCGACCTCGTCGATCTGCTTCGCGTCGAGACCGGGGTTGCGGCGCAGCAGCTCCCGGATCGCCTTCACGACGAGGTCGTCGGCGCGGGTCTCGTGGTAGATGCCCTTCGGGCCCGCCTTGCCGAACGGGGTGCGGACGCCGTCGACGAAGACGACGTCCCTGACGGTACGAGGCACGATGGCTCTCCTCCAGAGGTGCGGGATCTGCACTGCTGCGGCACGCAAGCGCTGAGCGCGCGCTCAGGCCCATGCTACTTATGAGTAACGTAGCTGCACAGTCCTGGAGGGTGGAGCGGCGAAGGTCACACACGAACGGTGCTCACCGAGGTGGCGCCGTGGACCCCCGAGGAGTCAGCACCGGAGTGGGCACGGGATGCGATCCGGCCCCGTCCCCCATGATCACCCCGAACAGGGTCCGCGCCACCTCCGCCCCGAACCCGTGCACGTCATGACTCATCGCGGACAGCGTCGGATGCGTCAGCCGGCACAGCTGCGAGTCGTCCCAGGCCAGCAGCGACACGTCCTCCGGCACCCGCAGCCCCATCTCCGCGGCCACCGCCAGCCCCGCCACCGCCATGATGTCGTTGTCGTACACGATCGCCGTCGGCCGGTCCTCCGGTGACGCCGCCAGCAGGGACCGGGTCGCCCGCGCCCCCGCGTCGCCCGAGAAGTCCGTCGCGACCTGCCACGCCCCGGCCAGCGCGAGCGCCCCCGCCGCCTCGTCGAACGCGGCCGTACGGATGGCCGTGTGGCCGAGGGCGGCAGCCCCGCCCACCCGTGCGATCCGCCGGTGCCCGAGCGCGGCCAGATACCGCACGGCCTCCGTCACGGCGGTGGCGTCGTCCGTCCACACCGACGTCAGCCCGCCGGTCAGCGACGGGTGCCCGACCGCGACCACCGGCATCCCGAGCCGCTCGGCCATCGCCACCCTGGGATCGTCCGCCCGGAAGTCGACCAGGATCGACCCGCCGATCTGCCGCCCGCGCCACCAGGTGTCCTGGAGCCCGGCCTCCTCCTCCACGGTCCGCACGAGACGCAGCAGCAGCGAGCAGGAGTGCTCGGTCAGCACGCTCTCCACGCCCGAGATGAACTCCATGTAGAACGGTTCGAGCCCGAGCAGCCGGGCCGGCCGGCAGATCGCCAGCCCCACCACGTCCACCCGCGACCCGGCCAGCGTCCGGGCCGTGAGGTTCGGCGCCCAGCCCAGCTCCCGGGCGGCCCGGAAGATCCGGTCCCGGGTCGCCTCGGACAGTCCGGGCTTGTGGTTGAAGGCGAGGGAGACCGCGCCCTTGGACACACCGGCGCGCGCGGCGACGTCCTTGATGGTGACGCGCGAGGTCGTCATCGGGAGGGCTCCATGCAGTACAGGGCGGACCGGGCGGCGGCCGCGTCAGGAGTCTCCCAGCCGCTCACCCCGATGGTCACCTCCTCGCCCGGCAACAATGTCACCAGCCCCCGGTCGGCCCGGGCGTCCGGGTGCAGCCGGTCGGCCTGGAGCAGCAGGTCCCGCACCAGGGTGCGGGCCGTGACCAGCACCCCGCCCGGCACGAGCGCGACGTCGAACTCCGGCCGGGGATACGGTACTTCGCGATCCGGCGCGGGGAAGTGCACGGCACGTGAACCGTCCGCGTCCACCACGAGGAACTCCTTAGGTCCGACGGGTTCCAGCTCCTTCGGTACGCCGATGCGGGCCACCGCACGCCGCTCGGCACCGAAGCCCGCACTCGCCTCGCCGAGCACCGCCCCCTCGACCGACATCCGCCGCAGCCTCGCCGTCCCGGTCCAGGCCACGCCCGCCTGATTGACGACGGCCAGCTCCAGCCCCTGCTCCCGCACCCCCAGCGTGATCAGCCGGTCCGCGTACAGCCGCCGCAGCTCGTGGTACAGCGGCTTCTCCCGCCCGTCCCCGTCGATCGCCGCCCAGGACGTCACCGGCCAGCAGTCGTTGAGCTGCCAGAGGACCGTGCCCGCGCACACCGGCCAGTTGGACCGCCAGTGCTCGATCCCGGCCGCGACGGCCCGCGCCTGATTGACCTGGGTGAGGTAGTGCCAGCGGTCGAAGTCCTGCTCGGAGTCCTTCTCCGGCAGGGCGAAGTACCGCTCCAGCCCCCGCCTCAGCTTCCCGTTCCCGTCGTCCGCCTTCTGATGGTGCAGCATGCCGGGGGAGTCGGGCGCGAGCTCCTCGTCCGGCAGCGCCCGCCGCAGCGTGGCGTACGCGGGCGGCGCCTGCCAGCCGAACTCGGCCACGAAACGCGGCACGCTCAGCCGGTAGTCGGCGTGGTCCTCCCGGTTCCACACCTCCCAGGAGTGGTGCGTGCCGTGGGCCGGATCGTTCGGATGCCGGTCCCACGACCCGGACCAGGGGCTGCCCGCGGTGTACGGCCGCGTCGGATCCAGCTCGGCCACCACCCGCGGCAGCATGCCCAGGTAGTACCCCTCGCCCCAGGAGTCCCCGGCCAGCCGCGGCTCCCAGTCCCAGTCCCGGAACCCCCACAGGTTCTCGTTGTTGCCGTTCCACAGCACCAGCGAGGGGTGCGGCATCAGCCGTACGACGTTCTCGCGGGCCTCGGCCTCGACCTCCCCGCGCAGCGGCTGCTCCTCCGGATAGGCCGCGCACGCGAACGGGAAGTCCTGCCACACCAGCAGCCCCAGCTCGTCACAGGCGTCGAAGAAGTCCTCGCTCTCGTAGATCCCGCCGCCCCAGACCCGTACGAGATCCACGCCCGCGTCGGCGGCCTGCCGCAGCCGGGTGCGGTACCGCTCGCGGGTCACCCGGGACGGGAACACGTCGTCCGGGATCCAGTTGACGCCCCGCGCGAAGAGCCGTTCGCCGTTGACGACGAGGGTGAAGCCGGTGCCGTGCTCGTCGGCGGAGCGGTCGAGCCCGACGGTCCGGAAGCCGATCCGGCGGCGCCACACATCCAGCGGGGCGTCGCCGTGCAACAGCCGCAACTCGACGTCGTACAGGGGCTGTTCGCCGTAACCCCGCGGCCACCACAGCCGTACGTCCGGCACGGTCAGCCGTACCGTCCCGCCCGTCCCCTCGATCTCGGCCCGCGCCCGGACCCCGCCGACCGTCGCCTCGACCGTAAGCGGCGCCTCGACCCGGGTCCGCTCCACGTCGACCGCCAACTCGACCTGTCCGGCGCCCTGTTCGACGCCCGCCACGGGCCGCACGCGCGCGATCCGTGCCGTCGACCACTGCTCCAGCCGCACCGGCCGCCAGATCCCGGCGGTCACCAGGGTCGGTCCCCAGTCCCAGCCGAAGGAGCAGGCCATCTTGCGGAGGTACTGGTAGGGCTCGGCATAGGCGGCGGGCCGTTCGCCCAGCCTGCCGCGCATGGCCTCGGCCTCGGCGTACGCGGAGGCGAACCGCACCGAGAGCCGCCCGCTCAGGCCCGTGACGTCGAAGCGGTAGGAGCGGTGCATGTTCCGCACCCGGCCCAGGACCCGGCCGTCGAGCAGGATCTCGGCGACGGTGTCGAGCCCGTCGAAGACGAGGTCGGTCTGCTCATGGGCGGAGGCGGCGTCCAGGTCGGTCTCGTACGTCCAGTCCCGCCGCCCCACCCACGCCACCTCGGTCTCGGCCCGCCCGAGAAAGGGGTCCGGGATCACGCCGGCGGCCAGCAGGTCGGTGTGCACACAGCCGGGCACGGCGGCCGGCAGCGCCGCCGCCCCGTCGGGGTGTCGCAGGATCCATCCGTCGGTGAGTGGTGTCGCCTGAAGCATGCGCGCACTCCTAAACCGATTCATCCCAGTACTGGGAAACAGTTTGGCATCGTTGGCGAGATAGGGACTTTACCGGTTAAGAAAACGTTGTCAGAGTTCCGAACCAGCCAACCCGCACATGCTCGTCCTCGTCCGTCCCCAGAACGGAGCTGACGCACATGAACCGCCGTACAGTCCTCGCCATCACGACAGGTGCCGCCCTGCTGCTCGCGGCGTGCACCGGCACCGGAGGAAGCTCGAAGGGCGCGGAGGCCAAGGCGCCCGACGACCCGTCAGAGGTGAGCGGCACCATCACGGTCCTCACCCATCGCACCGACCTCGTGCAGGACGGCACGATGAAGGCGTACGCCGCCGAGTTCGGCAGGACGTACCCGAAGGTGAAGGTCGAGTTCGACGCCGTCACCGACTACGAGGGCGAAGTCAAGATCCGTATGAACACGGAGAACTACGGCGACGTCCTCATGATCCCCGGCGTGATCGAGAAGAAGGACTACCCGAGGTTCTTCGCCTCCCTCGGCACCCCGGCCGAGCGGAGCAAGAAGTACCGCTTCACCGACTACACCACCGTCGACGGCAAGGTCTACGGCCAGAGCCCGCTCGGCGCGGTCCCCGGCTTCATCTACAACAAGAAGGTCTGGCAGCGGGCCGGCGTCACCGACTGGCCCACCACACCGGACGAGTTCCTCGCCGACCTGAAGGCGATCAAGTCGAGGACCGACGCGGTCCCGTACTACACCAACTTCAAGGACATGTGGCCGCTGACCCAGTGGACCCAGGTCAACGGCTCGGTCAGCTGCGACGAACAGGCCACGACCAGGCTCGCCGAGGGCGACCCGTGGGCCGAGGGCGCGGACCTGCGCACCGCCGACACCCTGCTGTACGACATCGTGCGCGAGCAACTGGTCGAGAAGGACCCCACGACCACCAACTGGGAGGCGTCCAAGCCCCGTATCGCCAAGGGCGAGATCGCCACGATGTGGCTCGGCTCCTGGGCGGTCATCCAGATGCGGGGCGCGGCCGAGCAGGCCGGCGCCGACCCCGACGACATCGGGTTCATGCCCTTCCCGGCGCAGCGGAACGGAAAGTTCTGCGCGGTCGCCCTGCCCGACTACAACCAGGCCGTCAACATCCACTCCGAGCACAAGGAGGCGGCCCGCGCCTGGGTCGACTGGTTCACCGACAAGTCCGGCTACGCGGCGGACAACCTGGCGCTCTCCCCGCTCAAGGACGCCCCGCTGCCCGACGTCCTCGCGCCCTACGAGGAGCAGGGCGTCGAGCTCCTCGACCTCGACGACACCAAGGGCGCCGAGGTGAAGGCCATCGACAACAGGTCCGAGGTCGGCATCAACAAGCCGGACTACCGCCAGGACCTGGTCGATCTCGCACGCGGCGCCACCAAGGGCAGCCTGGACGACTTCCTGGCCGGCCTCGCCAAGAAGTGGACCGACACACAAGCGTCCCTGGGGTCCTGATGACGGACACCACCGAGAAGGCGGCCGCCCCGCCGGCCCCGGGACCGGCCGCGCCCGAACCGGCCCCCGCCCCGCGCGCGGCACGGCTGTGGCGCGGGGCCACCCCCTGGCTGTTCCTGCTCGCGCCGCTCACCCTGCTGATCGTCTTCACCTACGCGCCGATCGCCAACATGGTCGCCTACAGCTTCACCGACTGGGACGGCGTGAGCCCCGAGCTGCACTACACCGGCGCGGGGAACTACACCGAACTCTTCACCCGCTCCGACCTGTTCGAGGTGTTCTGGGTGAGCGGCTACTACCTGGCGGCCTCCGTCGTCCAGATCGTCGCCGCCCTGTACTTCGCGACGGTCCTGAGCTTCAACGTCCGCTTCCGGAACTTCTTCAAGGGCGTGCTGTTCTTCCCGTACCTGATCAACGGCGTCGCGATCGGCTTCGTCTTCCTGTACTTCTTCCAGGACGGCGGCACCCTCGACTCGGTGCTGAGCCTGTTCGGCGTGCACACGGACCGCGCCTGGCTGGGCACCCCGGCCGCCGCGAACACCTCGCTCGCGGCGGTGTCCGTCTGGCGCTACCTGGGCCTGAACTTCGTCCTCTTCCTCGGCGCGATCCAGTCGATCCCGGGGGAGCTGTACGAGGCCGCCGAACTGGACGGGGCGAACCGCTGGCACCAGTTCCGCCACATCATCGCGCCCGGCATCAAGCCGGTGCTGTCCCTGACCGTGATCCTGTCGATCTCCGGCTCGCTGTCGGTCTTCGAGATCCCGTACATCATGACCGGCGGGGCGACCGGCACCGAGACCTTTGTGATCCAGACCGTGAAGCTGGCCTTCCAGTTCAACAAGACGGGGCTCGCCTCGGCGGCCGCGGTCGTGCTGCTGCTGATCGTGCTGGCGGTGACCTGGGTGCAGCGGCGCCTCGTCCCCGACGACAGGGCGGACCTCGTATGACGCGCCGTAGCGTGGCCCGCACCCTGATGTACGTGTCGCTGATCGCCGCGACGGTGGTGGTCCTGCTCCCGCCGGCGGCCGTGGTCCTTACGTCCCTCAAGTCGGAGCGGGAGATGGCGGACGGCAGCGGGGCCCTCGCCCTCCCTGACGATCCGCTGAACTTCTCCAACTACGCGACGGCGTTCCAGGACGGCCGTATGCTCTCGGCCTTCGCCAACACGGCGGTCATCCTGCTCTTCGCCATCGGCGGCACGGTCCTCATCGGCTCGATGACGGCGTACGCCATCGACCGCTTCGCGTTCCGCTTCAAGAAGCCGGTCGTGGCGCTGTTCCTGGTCGCCGCGCTGGTCCCCGGCGTCACGACCCAGGTGGCGACCTTCCAGATCGTCAACAGTCTCGGCATGTTCGACAGCATCTGGGCGCCGATCGTCCTGTACATGGGCACGGACATCGTGTCGATCTACATCTTCCTCCAGTTCGTCCGCTCCATCCCGGTCTCCCTGGACGAGGCGGCCCGCCTGGACGGCGCCAACGCCTTCACGATCTACCGCCGGATCATCTTCCCGCTGCTGAAGCCGGCGATCGCGACGGTGGTGATCGTCAAGGGCATCACCACCTACAACGACTTCTACATCCCGTTCCTGTACATGCCCTCGGAAGATCTTGGCGTGATCTCGACGTCGCTGTTCCGCTTCAAGGGCCCGTTCGGCGCCCACTGGGAAACGATCTCGGCAGGAGCGGTCCTGGTGATCCTGCCGACACTGATCGTCTTCCTGTTCCTCCAGCGGTTCATCTACAACGGCTTCACGAAGGGAGCGACGCGGTGAGAACCGGGGGCGCGGGCGGCCGCACGACTAGGCGGACAGGGCGGCCACCAGAACCGGCGTGACCTGCTCGACCTGCCAGGGCCGAGCCCCGTGACCGGCAAGCGCCTCGGCGACCGTCTCCGCGCTCACCTCCTTCGGCGGCTCCCAGCAGACCCGCCGCACGGTGTCCGGGGTGATCACGTTCTCCTGCGGCATGTTCAGCTGCTCGGCCAGCGCCGACACCGCGGCCCGCGCGGCGGAGAGCCGGGCGGCGGCGGCCGGATCCTTGTCCGCCCAGGCCCGCGGCGGAGGCGGCCCCGCGACGGGCTGGCCGGGGGTCGGCAGCTGGGCCTCGGTCAGGGCCTTCGCACGGTCGACGGCGGCCTGCCACTGCTCCAGCTGGCGGCGCCCCATGCGATGCCCGAAGCCGTTGAGCGCGGCCAGGGCGTGCACATTGCCGGGCACGGCGAGCGCGGCCTCGACGATGGCCGCGTCGCTGAGCACCTTGCCCGGGGACACATCCCGCTTCTGGGCGATCCGGTCCCGGGCCTGCCACAGCTCCCGCACGACACCGAGCTGCCGGCGCCTGCGCACCTTGTGCATGCCGGACGTCCGCCGCCAGGGGTCCTTGCGCGGCTCGGCGGGCGGCGCGGACGCGATCGCGTCGAACTCCTGCCATGCCCACTCCAGCTTGCCCTGCCGGTCGAGCTCCTTCTCCAGGGCGTCGCGCAGGTCCACGAGCAGCTCGACGTCCAGGGTCGCGTACCGCAGCCAGGGCTCCGGCAGCGGGCGGGTCGACCAGTCGACGGCCGAGTGGCCCTTCTCCAGCACGAACCCGAGAACGCTCTCGACCATCGCGCCGAGGCCCACGCGGGGGAAGCCGGCGAGGCGTCCGGCGAGCTCGGTGTCGAACAGCCGGGTCGGCACCATGCCTATCTCACGCAGGCAGGGCAGATCCTGGGTGGCGGCGTGCAGCACCCACTCCACTCCGGACAGCGCCTCGCCGAGGCCGGACAGATCGGGACAGGCCACGGGATCGATCAGCGCGGACCCCGCGCCCGCGCGGCGCAGCTGCACCAGATAGGCACGCTGGCCGTAGCGGTAGCCGGACGCGCGTTCGGCGTCGACGGCGACCGGGCCCGAGCCGGCGGCGAAGGCGGCGATCACCTCGGCGAGCGCGTCCTCGTCGGCGATCACGGGCGGAATGCCCTCGCGGGGCTCCAGCAAAGGGATCGGCGCCTCTGTAACAGAAGATCCGTCGTCTTCCGGAGGGGCGCCTCCGGTGGTTCGCAGTGAACTGTCTGCTGCGGTTTCTTGGGCGTCGGTCACATGTCAAGGGTATCTGTGTATGGACGGCGCCCGCCGACGGAACGTTCCGTCGGCGGGCGCTCAAGGGTCGTAAACCAGTCAGTCAAGTGAAGGATCCGGCTCACGACGGATAGGGGACGGGGGCGGGATCAGCGGCCGATCCTGTTCACGTCAGTGAATGATCAAGCGTTGAATCGTCGGTGGCGGGCTGGAGGGGGACGGGCTCAGTGGATGATGCCGGTGCGCAGCGCCACGGCGACCATACCGGCGCGGTCGCCGGTGCCGAGCTTGCGGGCGATGCGGGCGAGGTGGCTCTTGACGGTCAGGGCGGACAGGCCCATCGAGACGCCGATCGCCTTGTTCGACTGGCCCTCCGCCACCAGCCGCAGTACCTCGACCTCACGGCCGGACAGTTCGCGGTAGCCGCCCGGGTGGCTCGGGGCACCCGGGTGGCGACGGTGCATACGGGCGGCGGCGGCGCCGATGGGGGCGGCACCGGGGCGGGTGGGGAGCCCGACGTTGGTGCGGGTGCCGGTGACGACGTAGCCCTTCACACCGCCCGCGAGGGCGTTGCGTACGGCGCCGATGTCGTCGGCGGCGGACAGGGCGAGGCCGTTCGGCCAGCCCGCGGCGCGGGTCTCCGACAGGAGGGTGAGGCCCGAGCCGTCGGGCAGGTGGACGTCGGCGACACAGATGTCGCGGGGGTTGCCCACGCGAGGACGGGCCTCCGCGATGGACGAGGCCTCGATGACATCGCGCACACCGAGCGCCCAGAGATGACGGGTGACGGTGGAGCGGACGCGCGGGTCGGCCACGACCACCATGGCGGTCGGCTTGTTCGGGCGGTAGGCGACCAGGCTTGCGGGCTGCTCGAGGAGAACGGACACCGGGCCTCCTGGGGTGCGGGGACGGCTTTCAAGGTCACAGTCGTCTTCGGCACCAAACCTCTGGCCCTTTAGGGAAAGATCACGATTTAGTGAGTAACAATTGGGGCAATTCGGACACGTGGTCGATCGTTCGGGGAGTAATTCGCTTCGATCATGGACTGTTTCCTGACCGAAAGTGGCCGTATCGACAAAGTGACGGTCAAGGTTCCGGCCGTCGGATGCCGTGCGTGTTTATCGGGACTGCGGGTCGCGGCGCTGAGGCAGCGTCACGACCGACGCGTCACCCGGACCGGCCGGCGGCAGGCCCGCGATCTGGGCCAGCAGATCGCACCAGGACGCCAGATGGGCCGCGGTGTCCGGGACGCCGCCCAGGCCCTCACGCGGGGTCCAGGAGGCACGGATCTCGATCTGCGAGGCCGCCGGGCGCTCGGACAGGCCGCCGAAGTAGTGGGAGCTCGCCCGCGTGACGGTGCCGCTCGGCTCGCCGTACGACAGCCCCCGCGTCTGGAACGCGCCGGTCAGCCAGGACCAGCACACCTCCGGCAGCAGCGGGTCCGCGGCCATCTCCGGCTCCAGCTCCGCGCGGACCAGGGTCACCAGCCGGAAGGTGCCCCGCCAGGCGTCGTGGCCCGACGGGTCGTGCAGCAGCACCAGCCGGCCGTCGGCCAGATCCTGGTCGCCGTCGACGACCGCCGCCTCCAGGGCGTACGCGTACGGGGCCAGGCGCTGGGGCGCCTTGGTCTGCTCGATCTCGATCTGCGGCCGCAGGCGACTCGCCCGCAGTGCCTCGACAGCGGCACGGAACGCCGCTGGAGCCGTACTGTGCGAATGCCGGTCCCCCTCCCCGGCCTCCTTCGCGTCATCCATTCCGCCAGTGCCGTCCGACAGTCTTCCCTGAGCCGCAGCCATGCCGGGAAGATTAAGGGGAACGCGGGCTTCGTGCAGGGAGGGACACCCGGACAACACGGCAACCCCGGCGTGGAGCCCATCGTGGCCGTGCGAGACTTGCCCCCGTGAGTGCCAACCAGACGCCGCCGCCCGCCACGTACGACTCAGCCTTCCTCAAGGCATGCAGGCGCGAGCCCGTGCCGCACACGCCGGTGTGGTTCATGCGGCAGGCCGGGCGCTCACTCCCCGAGTACCGCAAGGTGCGCGAGGGCGTCGGCATGCTCGAGTCCTGCATGCGGCCCGACCTGGTCACCGAGATCACTCTCCAGCCCGTGCGCAGGCACGACGTGGACGCGGCGATCTACTTCAGCGACATCGTCGTGCCGCTGAAGGCCATCGGCATCGACCTCGACATCAAGCCCGGCGTCGGCCCGGTCGTCGAGCGCCCCATCCGTACCCGCGCCGACCTCGCCCAACTGCGCGACCTCACGCCCGAGGACGTCTCCTACGTCACCGAGGCCATCGGCCTGCTCACCGCGGAGCTCGGCGCCACCCCGCTCATCGGTTTCGCCGGCGCGCCTTTCACCCTCGCGAGCTACCTCGTCGAGGGCGGTCCGTCGCGCACGTACGAGAACGCCAAGGCGATGATGTACGGCGACCCGCAGCTGTGGGCCGATCTGCTCGACCGCCTCGCCGACATCACCGCGGCCTTCCTGAAGGTGCAGATCGAGGCCGGCGCCTCCGCCGTCCAGCTCTTCGACTCCTGGGCCGGCGCCCTCGCCCCCGCCGACTACCGCCGCTCGGTGATGCCCGCCTCCGCGAAGGTCTTCGACGCCGTCGCCGGGTACGGCGTCCCGCGCATCCACTTCGGCGTCGGCACCGGTGAGCTGCTGAAGCTCATGGGCGAGGCCGGCGCGGACGTCGTCGGCGTCGACTGGCGCGTCCCGCTCGACGAGGCCGTCCGCCGGGTCGGCCCCGGCAAGGCGCTCCAGGGCAACCTCGACCCGACCGTCCTGTTCGCCGGCACCGAGGCGGTAGAGGCCAAGACCCGCGAGGTGCTGGACGCCGCGGCCGGCCTCGAGGGCCACGTCTTCAACCTCGGCCACGGCGTCATGCCGTCCACCGACCCGGACGCCCTGACCCGGCTCGTCGAGTACGTCCACACCCGGACCGCCCGCTAGGCGACGCTCACCACGTCTGCCGGGGTCGCGCCCGTCTGCCGAACAGCAGGCCCCGCGGCTCCGGCGGAGGCGGTGTCCCCGGCTTCAGCGGCCAGGCGAGCAGCATCCCCGCGAGGAAGCCGACGATGTGCGCCGCGTACGCCACCGTGCCCGCGTCGGAGACGCCCTCGCCGGACGAGTACACGGCCTGGAGCACGAACCAGAACCCGAGCACCAGCCACGCGGGCAGCCGCAGCGGCAGGAAGATCAGGAACGGCACCAGGACCCATACCCTGGCCCTCGGATACAGCACGAGATAGGCGCCCAGGACACCTGCGATGGCCCCGGAGGCGCCGATCAGCGGGTCCGCCGAGTCGGCGTTGAGGTACGCGAAGCCGTAACCGGCCGCGTAGCCGCAGACCACGTAGAAGAGGAAGTACCGCACGTGTCCCATGCGGTCCTCGATGTTGTTGCCGAAGATCAGCAGGAAGAGCATGTTGCCCAGCAGGTGCACCCAGCCGCCGTGCAGGAACATCGCGGTGAAGACCGACAGCGCGGGCGACTTGTCGTAGCCCGGCGGGCCGATGGCACAGCCGGCGCCGTTCGGGCCGACGGCCACCTGGCCGGTGGGGACGACGCCGGGCAGCTGATCGTGGATCAACTCCCGCGGCACGGCCGCGTAGTGGTCCAGGAACGCGTGCAGATGGCACATCTGGGCCAGGCTGCTCTCACCGGACACGGACCCGGCTATGCCGGGCGTGGACAGGAAGACGAGGACGTTCGCGGCGATCAGCGCGTATGTCACCCAAGGGGTGCGGCGCACCGGGTTCACGTCATGGACGGGGATGACCACGACTGGTATCTGCCCGGGATCCGTGCGGCGAATCGGTGAACGGGGGTGTGGCCGCCTGCGTATGAGTCGGCAACCGCCCGCGGCACGGGGAAGGCGGGTCGCGGGGTCTACGTGAGGAACAGGCGATGAACGACCGAGTTACTCCTCCGATTCACGCGTTGCCCGACGGGGAGGCCGAGATCGCGGTGGTGGTGCGGCTGCCGTGGGAAGACGTGGCGCGGCTGGGTCAGGAGGCCGGACGGCTCGCGTCGCAGATGCAGCGCCCGGTGACGCTGGACGAGGCCGTGAGCCATCGCCTGCGGTCGGCTCGGCCCGCCGCGGCGCATGCGAAGCCGGCGGGGGAGCAGCCCGCTGCCGCCGCCGCTGCCGCGATGCCGCCGAGTGTGAGTGCGTCGGTTTCCTCGTTGCCGTCCCGGCCGCCGGCCGAGCAGGCCCGGCAGGCCATCGAGAGGATCAACGGCAGCGCGTGAGCGCCGTGGGGGTGCGGGTGCTCGGCGGCTGCGGGCCGTTCGTGGCTGATCGCGCAGTTCCCCGCGCCCCTTGGGGGGGTTGGTGGCGCGGTCTGTCATGAAGGTCTGGCGTTCACCGCCTTCGCCGCCTTTCGAGCCGCCACCAGGACCGGGTCCCAGACCGGGGAGAACGGGGGCGCGTAGCCGAGGTCCAGGGACGTCATCTGTTCCACCGTCATGCCGGCCGTCAGGGCGACCGCCGCGATGTCGACCCTCTTGCCCGCGCCCTCACGGCCCACGATCTGCACGCCCAGCAGACGACCCGTGCGGCGTTCGGCGAGCATCTTGACCGTCATGAAGGAGGCGTCCGGGTAGTACCCGGCCCGGCTCGTGGACTCGATCGTGGCCGTCACGAACTGCAGGCCCGCCCTGCGCGCGTCCTTCTCGCGCAGGCCCGTCCGGGCGATCTCCAGGTCGCAGACCTTGCTGACGGCCGTGCCGACCACGCCGGGGAACGTGGCGTAGCCGCCCGCCACGTTCGTGCCGATGATCTGGCCGTGCTTGTTGGCGTGGGTGCCGAGGGGGATGTGGCGTTCCCGGCCGGAGACCAGGTCGAGGACCTCGACGCAGTCGCCGCCCGCCCAGATGTTCTCGTGGCCGCGGACCCGCATGGCGAGGTCGGTGAGCAGTCCGCCGTGGTCGCCCAGGGGGAGGCCCGCGGCCCGCGCGAGGGACGTCTCCGGGCGGACCCCGATGCCGAGGACCACCACGTCCGCCGGGTACTCGGCGTCCTCGGTGGCGACCGCGCTGACGGCGCCGTCGTCGCCGGTGAGGATCTTGGTGACCGCGGCGTCGTCGACCATGGTGATGCCGAGGCCCTCCATGGCCTCGTGCACCAGGCGGCCCATGTCCGGGTCGAGGGTGGACATGGGTTCGCTGCCGCGGTTGACGACCGTCACCTCGTAGCCGCGGTTGATGAGCGCCTCGGCCATCTCCACGCCGATGTAGCCGGCGCCGACCACCACCGCGCGACGGCCACGCGTGCGTGCCAGCCGGTCGATCAGGGCCTGGCCGTCGTCGAGGGTCTGCACGCCGTGCACACCGGGGGCGTCGGCGCCCGGCATGTCTGGGCGGATCGGACGGGCACCGGTCGCGATCACGAGCTTGTCGTACGACGTCCAGGACTCGGCGCCGGTATCGACGTCACGCGCGCGTACCCGGCCGCCGGCCACGTCGATCTCCACGACCTCCGTCCGCATGCGCAGGTCGATGTCCCGCGCCCGGTGCTCCTCGGCCGTACGGGCGATCAACTGGTCCCGCTCGGGCACCTCGCCGCCCACCCAGTAAGGGATGCCGCACGCCGAGAAGGAGGTGAAGTGGCCGCGCTCGAAGGCCACGATCTCCAGCTCTTCGGCACTCTTCAGGCGGCGCGCCTGCGACGCCGCGGACATCCCCGCGGCGTCGCCGCCGATCACCACCAGCCGCTCCCGCTCGCCCGGCACACCCCTCGTAGCGCTCATGTTCATGCGAACACGCTACGGGGGCAGGGAATTTCAGTCCTGTCCGCCGCTCTGCTCGTCGCCCGCGTGCGTGGCACGCGGAGCGGGGCGGGCCGCCGGCAGCGGGCCCGGCACGGGGCTCGCGGGCACAGTCGCCGGGCGGCGCGGCAGCCGGGGTCGCAGGACCTTCAGCCACAGCAGGAGGATCAGCACCGCCACCGCCGCGAACGGCAGCAGTGCGCCGAACGCCACCGCGATCCAGCGCAGCATCGTCACGAACGCGTTCCAGCCACCCGCGAGCGCGTCCAGGAAGCCCGGGTCGTCGTCCTTCGAGGCCTTCTTCACCGGCGTCTCGGAGAGGGTCAGCGAGATCGTCGCGAGGCTCGTGCGGTCCTTCAGGGACGCCTGCTGGGCCAGCAGCGACTCCAGGTCGGCCTGCCGGCGGCTCAGCTCGCCCTCCAGCGTCACCACGTCGCTGAGCTTGGTCGCCTGGTCCATCAGCTCCCGGATACGGGCCACGCTGGCCTGCTGCGACTTGATGCGGCTCTCCACGTCCACGACCTGGTCGGTGACGTCCTGCGCCTTGGCGCTGCGCTCGATCAGCTTGCCCGCGCCCTCCAGGTCCGCGAGGACCTCGGCGTACTCGTCGACGGGTACCCGCAGCACGACCCGGGTGTGCTCGTGGCCCTCCTCGTCGCGGGTGGTGGTCTCGTTGCCGACGTAGCCGCCCGCGTTCTCGGCGGTCGTACGGGCCTCGTCGAGGGCCTTCGGCACCTCCTTGACCTGCACGGTCAGCGAGGCGGTGCGGATGATGCGGCTCGCGGTGACCTTGGCAGGCGTGGTGGCCCGGCCGGCGTCGGAGCCGGTGCCGGGCGCGCCCTCCTTCGCGCCTCCGTCGGAATTCGCGCCCCCGTCGGAGTCCGCCCGGGCGGCCTCGCCGGCAGCGGCCTTGCTGTCGCCGCCCGAGTCGTTCGCGGCGCTGCAACCGGTGAGCGCGAGGGCGCCGGCCAGCAGGAGGCCGGCCAGGGCCTGAACGGGTCGTGCGGAAAGTCGTGTGCGCATGTGGGCGTACCCCCGAGGGTCGTCGTGACGACTGACGCCTCTTCGACGCGGGGACCCTTCGGAACGTTGGCCTGAAACGGTCCCGATGCGGTCACGGTCGGGACTCGGGGCGGGCACGCGGGACGGACACCCGGGACGGTCACCCGGGGCCGGACGGCGGCGCGACGGGGGCCGTGCGCCCCTGGCAGCCGTGTCAGTGGGGTTTGAGAGAGTGGGATCATGCGCGAGCACAGCGAGGACACACGCACGGGCGACGACCCCGTACGGCCCGGTCATGTCGTGGTCATCGGCGGCGGGATCGCCGGACTGGCGGCCGCCCACCGGCTGCTGGACCGCGGCAGACGCGTGACCGTCCTGGAGGCCTCGGACCGGGTCGGCGGCAAGCTGCTGCCCGGCGAGATCGCGGGTGTGCGCGTGGACCTCGGCGCCGAGTCGATGCTGGCCCGCCGCCCCGAGGCGATCGCCCTCGCGCGGGAGACGGGCCTCGCCGAGCGGCTCCAGCCGCCGGCCAGTGCGACCGCATCGATCTGGACCCGTGGCGCCCTGCGGCCCATGCCCAAGGGGCATGTGATGGGCGTCCCCGGCACCGCCGCCGCCCTCTCCGGAGTCCTGTCCGACGAAGGGCTGGCCCGCATCGAGCGCGACGCCGACCTGCCGCGCACCGAGGTCGGCGACGACGTGGCGGTCGGCGAGTACGTGGCGGCACGCCTCGGCCGCGAGGTCGTCGACCGCCTCGTCGAACCCCTGCTGGGCGGCGTCTACGCGGGCGACGCGTACCGCATCTCGCTGCGCTCCGCCGTCCCGCAGCTGTACCAGGCCGCGCGGACCCACGACTCGCTCACCGAGGCCGTCCGGGAGATCCAGGCCAAGGCCGCGGCGAACCAGCAGACCGGGCCGGTGTTCATGGGCCTCGAGGGCGGCGTGGGCCAACTCCCGCTCGCCGTCGCGGAGTCGGTGCGCGCACGGGGCGGCGAGATCGTGACCGGGGCACCGGTGACCGAGCTGCGCCGCGAGGCGTCCGGCGGCTGGCGCGTGGCCGCCGGTGACCGGGTGCTGCGGCCCGACGCCGTCGTCGTCGCCGTGCCCGCCCCGGCCGCCGCCGACCTGCTGCGCGCCGAGGTGCCAGGGGCCGCCGCCGAGCTGGAAGGCGTCGAGTACGCCTCGATGGCCCTGATCACCCTCGCCTACCGCCGCGCCGACGCCGGCCTCCCGGCGGGCAGCGGCTTCCTCGTACCGCCGGTCGACGGGCGCACCATCAAGGCGTCGACCTTCGCCTCCCAGAAGTGGGGCTGGATCGCCGACGAGGACCCGGACACGATCGTCCTGCGCACCTCGGTAGGGCGGTACGGCGAGACGGAGATCCTGGGCCGCGACGACGCCGGCCTCGTCGACGTCTCACGCCGGGACCTCAAGGAGGCCACCGGCCTCGACGCCACCCCGCTTCAGACCCGCGTGACCCGCTGGACCGACGGCCTGCCGCAGTACCCGGTCGGCCACCACGCGCGCGTGGCCCGCGTCCGCGAGCACGTCGCCCGGGTGCCGGGCCTCACGGTGTGCGGCGCGCAGTACGACGGCGTGGGCATTCCGGCGTGCATCGCGAGCGCGTACGCCGCCGTCGACCAGCTCGACGGCGATCCGGGCGGTGTGCAGGAGCTCACCGCCAACCCGGTGCAGAGTCTGCACGGCGGAGCGGGAGAATAAGGGCATGAGTGACGACGCCTCCACCACCGAGTCCGGCAGGATCCCGAACAAGGGCAAGCTGGCCAAGGACCTCAACGAGGTCATCCGCTACACCCTCTGGTCCGTCTTCAAGCTGAAGGACGTGCTCCCCGAGGACCGCGCGGGCTACGCCGACGAGGTCCAGGAGCTGTTCGACCAGCTCGCCGCCAAGGACGTGACGATCCGCGGCACCTACGACGTGTCCGGCCTGCGCGCCGACGCCGACGTCATGATCTGGTGGCACGCGGAGACCAGCGACCAGCTCCAGGACGCGTACAACCTCTTCCGCCGCACGAAGCTGGGCCGCGCGCTCGAGCCGGTGTGGTCGAACATGGCGCTGCACCGCCCCGCCGAGTTCAACCGCTCGCACATCCCGGCGTTCCTCGCCGACGAGACGCCGCGGAACTACATCAGCGTCTACCCCTTCGTGCGCTCCTACGACTGGTACCTCCTGCCCGACGAGGACCGCCGACGCATGCTCGCCGACCACGGCAAGATGGCCCGCGGCTACCCCGACGTCCGCGCCAACACGGTCGCCTCGTTCTCGCTGGGCGACTACGAGTGGATCCTCGCCTTCGAGGCCGACGAGCTCTACCGCATCGTCGACCTCATGCGTCACCTGCGCGCCTCCGAGGCCCGGATGCACGTCCGCGAGGAAGTGCCGTTCTACACCGGCCGCCGCAGGTCCGTCGCCGAACTGGTCGCCGGACTCGCCTAGCCGCTCGCACGGCGAAGCCCCGCACCCCCTCGACGGGGTGCGGGGCTTCGCCGTACGAGCGCTGCCTGCTACGGACGGGCCGCGGTCTCGCGGTGATCCTTGTGCCGGGCGGCGGGCATCTTCGCCTTGCGCTCACCCGCCCGCTGCGGCTTCGGCTCCGGGTGCCCCTCGCAGGAGGCGTGCCGCGCCGGCAGACGGCCCTCCAGCAGATACGCGTCGATGTGGCCGTTGACGCAGGAGTTCGGGCCGTACGCGATGCCGTGCGTCCCGGCGTCCCGCTCGGTCACCAGGACCGAGCCCGCGAGCCGCCGGTGCATCTCAAGCGCCCCGTCGTACGGTGTCGCGGCATCCCGCTCGGCGGCCAGGATCAGCGTCGGCGGCAGCTCACCCGGACCGGTCCGCACATCCACCGGCTGCTGCCGGGGGGCCTTCCAGAAGGCGCACGGCAGATTCATCCACGCGTTGTCCCAGGTCTCGAACGGCGCCACGCGCGCGAGCCGGGTGTTGTCCCGGTCCCAGGTCGCCCAGTCCGTCGGCCAGGGCGCGTCGTTGCACTCCACGGCCGTGTAGACCGCGTTCGTGTTCTCCTCCTCGGCCGCCGCCTCCGTCACCGGCGAGGCCAGTTCCACCAGCGGCTTCGCGTCGCCCTTCAGATACGCCGACAGCGCCTGCGCCCGCGAGGGCCAGTAGTCGTCGTAGTAACCGGCCTGGAGGAACGCCTCCTGCAACTGCCCCGGCCCGATCTTCCCGCCGGCCGGCCGCGTCGCGAGCCGGGTGCGCACCTTCTCGTAGTTGGCCAGCACCTCGTCCGCGGTGATGCCGAGCCCGTACACGTCGTCGTGCTCGGCCACCCACTCCCGGAAGTCCGTCCAGCGGCCCTCGAACGCGGCCGACTGCGCGAGGTTGCTGTGGTACCAGATCTGCTTCGGGTCCGGATTCACCGCGGAGTCGAACACCATCCGCCGTACGTGCTGGGGGAAGAGGTGCGCGTACAGCGCGCCGAAGTAGGTGCCGTACGAGGCGCCGATGAACGTCAGCTTCTCCTCGCCCAGCGCGGCGCGCAGGACATCCAGGTCACGGGCGTTGTTGAGGGAGTTGTAGTGCCGCAGGGCGCTGCCGGCGCGCTCGGCGCAGCCGCGCGCGTACGCCTTCGCCCGGGCGACGCGCTCCTTCTTGTACGCCTCGGAGGGGAACGTCGGGGCCTGCGAGGGCACCTTGAAGTACTGCTTGGGGTCCTGGCAGGACAGCGGCGCCGAGGGTCCCACGCCGCGCGGGGCGTAGCCGACGAGGTCGTACGCGGCCGCGAGCCGCTTCCAGGCCGGGACGACCCCGATCAGCGGGAACTGGATGCCGGAGGCGCCGGGTCCGCCCGGGTTGTAGACCAGGGCGCCCTTGCCCGGCACCCGGCGCTTGCTGTTGTGCGGGTCCTTGTGCGTGGCCTGCGCCCGGCTGACCAGCAGCCGGATCTGCCTGCCGTCGGGGTGCGCGTAGTCCAGCGGGACGGACACCGTGCCGCACCTCACGGTGCCGGGCAGGCCCTGCTCCTTGGGGCAGCGTCCGAAGGTGATGCCGGCGGCCTTGGCGCGCGCCGCGGCCACCGTCGTGCCGTGCCGCTCGTCCGCTCCCGGAGCCGCCCCGGCGCTTGTGGCCGGGGCCAGGGAGAGAGCGGACAGGAGCATGGCCCCCGCGGCCGAGTAGAGGGCGGCAGCTCGCATGGCATTTCCCTTCGGTGCACGGCAGCAACAAAAGGGATATTTGGTTCGTCTGTTGATGAAGGCAAGCACCGCCTCGCCGAAGTCGCCGCAATGCCCCCTATGCGTTATCGACTTGCGGCGCCGTCAGTCGTGCCGGTGCAGCGCCTCGTGGTGCTGCTCGCGGTGCGCGAAGGCCGCGCGCAGGTCCGGCTCCCCGATCGCGCGCACGCCCCGCACGGCCACGGACGTGAGATACGTGCGGTCGCCGCCGCCCCCGGAGTGCCGCACCAGGGCACTGAGCAGCCGCTGCCCGGCCGGGGAGGCCCAACGCGCGTACGGCTGGATCTCGATGCGGGCGATGGCCAGACAGCTCAGGGTCAGCACGAACGGCAGCGCGAACCACAGCGCGACCAGGTGTGCCGGCATGTCCGACTGGGCGGGCGCCAGCAGGGCGATCGCGCCGAGCGCCGCCACGACCCCGGCGGCGAGCCGCACCTGACGGATCGCGGCGCCTATGTCGTCACGCGCTCCGGCGGGCACGGCGAGACCCGCGCTGACCAGCCGGTCGCCGAGGCTGCCCACCGCGTCGGCGGCGGCTGCGGCGTCGCGCACCGGCTCGATCAGGGACTGGCCCTCCGGACCGATGGCCCCTATCACCGAGCGTTCCATCTCGTCCCGGCCGCGCGGATCGACGACGGTCGCCCACCCGGTGCGCGCGAGCAGCAGCCGCCGTTGGCGCGCCATGGACACCAGCGTCAGATCCGCGACCCTGCGGGGGCCGCCGGACAGGAACGCGGCCTCGTACAGCGTCAGATCGTGGTCCCGGGCCGCAGTCGCCTCTTTCGATTCCATGGCCGCGGCGTGCACGGCGGCCAGGCACAGCCGCGTGCACGCCGTGCCGGCGACGGCCCAGGCCAGCAGCAGAAGAAGCACCCAGAACATGCCGCGTTTCTATGCCAAGGCTCCGTGTGACGCCATGCCTTGTTCACAATACGGACAGAGAGTTGCCGGGATGTGACGTTCCGGATCGGCCGGGCGGGGGCGTCAGGAGTCCCCGGAACCGCCTTCCGGACGCGGGCTGCTGGCGGCCGACGGCAGGGTGTACCCCGGCGACGGGGGCGGTGTCATCGGGACGGCCGGAGCGGGATCGGACGTCGGACCCGGCGGGGCGGGGGACGGGGTCAGCGGCGGGGTGCTGTCGGCGACCATGTCCCGTGCCAGGGCGTCGTAGTCGACGTAGCCGGTGGCCTCCAGGACCGTGATGTGGTCCAGCACGGTGGTGTTGGCGTCGTCCGCGAGCTTGCGCACGAGGGAGTTGCGCGTACTGGCCCGGACCTGGGCGACGACGGAGAACACCTTGCCGTGCGCCAGCCGCAGGATGTTCGCGAACCGGCTGTCGTACTCCACGCCTTGCGCGGCGTTCAGGGTCGCCAGCCACTCCTGCTGCTGCTCGTTGGGTTCGTTGGGCAGCTGGAGGCTCAGCTTGGCCGCCACGTCGCGTACCCGCTCGTCCAGGAACGCGTGCCCCTCGACGAGATGCTCACCGGCGGTCCGTACGGCCGGGGTGCTGCCCTTCTCCTCGGCCTGCCGGCCGGCGGGCAGTTCCCAAAGGCCGGCCAGCCGGACCTTCGTGATGAAGTCGCGGTCGAGGGCGGACAGCGGCCCGTAGCCGGTCGAGACGCTGTCGGCGTTCAGAACGTCGAGTCCGGTCCCGGACCGGTCGGCGTACGACCAGATCGGGAAGATCATCGCCAGCAGCGTCGCCATCAGGCCCGTGACGATGATCCCGGTGCCGCTGAAGATGCCGCGGCCGTCGATCGGGGGTCGCTTGCGGGATCGCATGGTGCCTCCTGTTGCGGCACCGCACGTTAGTGCGCTTCGAGGGTGAGGTTGGCATATTACTTCGGCGCCTACGCCAACTTCCGTACAGGAGCGAATGCTTGCAAGCGGGGTGGTTACGGGCGAAAAGGGAGTAGTGGCGAGGGGTTTATGGGGCCATACGGGGACCAAGCGGGCGCGCGGAGCGAGGCGCGGGCCCCGGTGTTAACCCCGGCACACTCGCCGGCCGCGACCGCGTCCACCGGCGAGCGGGATTCGGCGTAGCCCGCCCCCGCTCACCGACGCAGCAGCACCCGGCGCGTGGCCCGGGCCAGCCGGACCGCCGGACGGCGGGAGCGCGGCGCGGGTCCCGATCGCTCCAGCCACCACTCCCGCAGCTCGGCCCGCACCCCCGCGTCCTCGCAGCGGTCGCCGGTCAGCAGGTACCCGGCGAAGTCCAGTGCGTCGCGCCGGTAGCCGCCGGTCATCGGGTGCCCGTGCGCGTATCCGAGGAAGGCCTGCCGGTACCCGTCGCCGAGGATCACCGGCAGTTCGGGCGCGACCTTGGCCACGACGTCCGCCCGCTTCCCGGCGAGCGCCCGCGCCTGCACACCGAGCCGCACCCGGTCGAACCCCTCCGGCACGGGCGTCCCGGCGACCAGCGCGGAGAGCAGCGCGGCCTGCGCGAGACCGAGCCGCTGCCGGACGGGCTCAGGGGCCTCCTGGACCGGTGCCGCCTCCCGTGAGCTCCCGGTCGCCGGGGTCCCGCTCTGCGCGGGCCGCTCGGCGGCACCCTTCTCCAACGCCCCTCGGATCGCCCCCAACTCCCGCTCCAGCTCGGCCGGTTCGGGGAAGTTCTCGTCACGCTCCAGCAGCACCCCCGGCGGGGACACCCGGGAGGCGAGGTCGGTGAGGACGTCGAGGACCGGCTGCGGGACGGGGTGCGCGTGACTGTCGTGCCAGACACCGTCGCGTTCGAAGCCGCCCGCGACATGGACGTACGCGATGGCCTCCAGCGGCAGCTCGGCGAGCGCCTTGGCCGGGTCCTCGCCCCGGTTGACGTGGTTGGTGTGCAGGTTGGCCACGTCGATCAGCAGCCGTACGCCGGTGCGGTCGGCGAGCTCGTACAGGAACTGCCCCTCGGTCATCTCCTCGCCCGGCCAGGAGATCAGCGCGGCGATGTTCTCCACGGCGAGCGGCACCGGCAGCGAGTCCTGCGCGATCCGCACGTTCTCGCACAGCACGTCGAGGGCGTCCCGGGTCCGCGGCACCGGCAGCAGGTGCCCCGCCTCCAGCATCGGGGATGCGGTCAGCGCACCTCCCGCCCGCACGAACGCGATGTGCTCGGTGACCAGCGGCGACCCCAGCGCCTCCACCCGCTCGGCGAGCGCGGCCAGCCGCCCCGCGTCGGGCCGCTCGGCGCCGCCGAGGCCCAGCGAGACACCGTGCGGGATCACGGTGACGCCGCGCTCCCGCAGCCGTACCAGGGACTCCGGCAGATGGCCGGGGCAGACGTTCTCGGCGACGGCCTCGACCCAGTCGATGCCCGGCATGCGTTCCACGGCGTCCGCGATCTCCGGACGCCATCCGATTCCCGTACCCAGTCGCTCCATCGTCCCCTCCTCGGCCTGCTCCGTGTCGGATGTGACGGGGGTATGGCCCCTGAGCAGGGAGCCGAACCCCTCGGGGGCCACCTTCAGAGCAACATTTGAGGTTGGGACCGCGCCCCGCCACAGGCTCGTACGGGCGGGACGGCCGGGATGTTCAACCGCGGGGCGTCCGCCGCAGCGCCGGGTGGTCGGCGACGACCGTGCACGAGCCGGGCGCGATCTCCGTGAACCCCGCGTCCCGTACCAGCGGCAGCGCGCCGCTCGTCAGATCGCCCCAGCGTGCCGGGTCCGCGGTCCGTACGGCCAGCGGGAACCCCGCGTCGCGCCAGGCGGCCCGCTCCTCGTCCGACAGCTCCCACCAGGCGAGCTGCGCCGCGTGCCCCGTCTGCGCCATCGCCTTGCCGGCCGACATGTCGAGCTCGGGGTTCAGCCAGAGCACCGGCGCCGAGGGGTCGGCGTCGACGGGCGGCTCAGGATCGTCGAGGTCGGTTCCGGAGACCTGGAGCTTCGCCAGCTCCTTGGGCCAGCCGTCCAGCGGCACCGGCGGGAAGACGCGCACCTCGGCCGACTTCCCGGTGACGGTGATCCCCGGCAGCCCCTCCGCCCGTCGCCACTCGGCCCCGCGGGCCCGCCGCACGACCTTGCGGATGCGTGCGTCCTGCCAGTCACGCATCGCCTGTGCCCACTCGCCCTCGCCGAGCGACCGCTCGTCACTGAGGATGGTGAGCACGGCGCGGGCGGAGGTCTGAAGGGCGTCGGTGCGGGCGGGGGGAGCGTTCCGCTCGATGCGGACGACCAGGGGCAGCACGAACTGCGGTGCCTCGTCGCGTACGTCGGGACCGGGCCGGAAAGGACTGTCGCCGCCGGACGTCGAATCATGGCTCACAGCAACACCCTAAGGGGCGCGGGGAACTGCGCGACAAGCCCCCACTCGGCGGCTGTCGCGCATACGAGAAGATGCCCCTCATGCAACGCGATCTTCGTCTGGACAACGTGGGCCGCCGCTACGGCCTGCGCGGGCCATGGGTCTTACGCGGAATCCACCTCACTGTGCAGCCCGGCACCCTCACCCGCATAGAAGGCCCCAACGGCACCGGCAAATCGACCCTGCTACGCCTCCTGGCCCGCATAGACGCCCCCTCCGAAGGCCGAGTCACCGGCCGTCCCCGTACCGCGTACGTCCCCGAACGCTTCCCGACCGCGCTCCCCTTCACCGCCCTCGGCTATCTGACCCATCTCGGTGCGGTCCACGGCCTGTCCCGGCCCGAGGCCACCCGCGCCGCCCTGGAGTGCCTCGACCGCTTCGGCGCCGCCCCCTACGCCCGTACCCCCATGGCCCAGTTGTCGAAGGGCAGCAGCCAGAAGGTCGCCGTCGCACAGGCCCTGCTCGCCGAACCGGGGCTGCTCGTGCTGGACGAGGCATGGACCGGCCTCGACACCGACGCCCGCGCGGAGCTGGAGCGGGCCGTCGCCGAACGGACCGCCGGCGGCACCGCCGTGGTCTTCGTGGACCACGACCCGCGCCGCCTGGCGGGGGCGCCCGACGCGACGTACACCGTGCGCGACGCGGGACTGGAACTCCGCGGCGAACCGGCGTCCGCCGAGCCCGAGGGCCCGCGCGTGGCCGTCGTCGTCCGGGGACCGAAGGGCGGGCAACTCCCCGCCGACGCGATCCGCACGGCCGCCTCGGCCGAGGAACTCACCCCCGGCACCCACCGTCTCACCGTGCCCGCGTCGCACTCCGACATCCTTCTGCGGGCCCTGCTCACCGCCCGGCCGCCCTGGCACGTGGTGAGCGTGGGCCCGCAGCCGAACCCCGACCACGAGAGCCGCAGATGACCGCCCTGCTCGGATACCAGGCCGCCCTGCTCGCCCGCTCGCAGCGCTGGCTGCCGCCGCTCATCCTGTACGTCGCGTTCCTCGGCATCGGCGTGCAGGGCGGCCAGCCGATCCTCGACTCGCTCGGCTACACGGCCGCGGCCCTGCTGCCCGTCGCCGCCTGGCTGGTGCGGATCTGCGTCACCAACGAGCCGCCCGCCGCCCGCAGTTGTGTCTCCGCGGCGGTCGGCCCCGGGCGGGCGCACCTCGCCGCGGTGCTGGTGGCACTGGCCACCGCCGTGGCCCTGGGGGTGGTCGCGACCGTCGCCGTGACCCTGGTCAGCCACTCGGCGAGCGCGGACAACGAGACGCATCTGTCACGCTTCGCGGCGGGCGCGGCCGGACTGCTCGCCACGCTGGCCTGCGCCCTGCTGGGTACGGCCGTCGGCGCCCTCACCACCTGGCCGGTGCTGCGCTCGACCGGCCGCGCGGTGCCGACGATGCTGCTCGCGGCCCTGCTGTCCGTGGTGGTGACGGGTTCCCCGGCGCAGGCGGCGGTCAGCGGCCTGGTCACGGGCTCCCGCTCGGGCACGGTACCGATGCCGGTACTGCCCCTGGCGGCCGCGGCCCTGCTCACGGCAGCGGCGATCGCGGCGGCCTGCGCGCTCACGTCCCGCAGATCACCCTGAGCACGCGGTGCGCTGCGCCTCCTGCCACTCGCAGACCGGGCAGAGCGTGATCCCCTTGTACGACTCCGGGTACTCCGTCGGCTCCCGGCACAGCACGCACTCCGCATAGGGCGGCCCCTCCGCCTTCGGCGGCTTCGGCACGTCGACGATCGTGCAGTAGTCCTCGCTCATGACTCCAGCGTAGGACGCTCAGTGCCGCCCGTTCGAGGCCCCGATCAGCTCGGACACCTTCACCAGCCGGAAGCCCTTCGCGCGCAGCTCCGGCACGATGCTGCGCACCACCCGCTCCGTCGTCGGGGCGGCACTGCGTGTGCAGTGCAGGACGACCACGGACCCGGGGCGCACCCCGTTCAGCACCTCACGGGCGACCGCGGCGGCGTCCGTCGCGAAGGCGTCGCCGCTCACCACGTCCCACTGCACGGCCGTGACACCGACCGGGGTCAGCGCCTTCAGGGCCCGCCGGTCGTGGCACCCGCCCGGAAACCGGAAGTACGGCACCGCATCGCGGATCCCCACCTTCCGGAACACCGCGTACGCCCGCTCCACGTCCGCCCGCATCCCTTCCTCGCCGATCGTCGGCAGCCCGTAGCAGTGGTCGGTGAAGGCGTAGTGGCTGTAGGAGTGACTGGCGACCTCGAAGAGGGGGTCCCGGCCGATGGACCGGGCCTGCCGCGGGTACTCCTCGGCCCACCGCCCCGTCATGAACACGGTCGCCGGCACCTTCAGCTCCCGCAGTGCCGCGATCAGCCCCGGATTGTCGAACCGCTCGCCCTGCGCCGCCCGCGGCCCCTGGTCGGCGGTCATGTCGGCGTCGAAGGTGAGCGCGACGGTCCGCCCCGCGTCGCGCGGGCCGTGCTCGAAGACGCCCGTCATGCCCGCGGGCCCGGGCGCGAGAGTCGGCGGCTCGGCCACCGGAGAGGTGGCGCTGGGCGGCGGAAGGGGTGCCCGGGTCGTCTCGCGCGCCCCGCACGCGGCGAGCACGACCAGGGCCGCACCCAGGACACAGGCGGCGGTGACGCTTCGTACAGGAGTGATCACCGAATGAAGATATGATAATCAAACGGTCATTTCGGCACGCCGAGGGGTGCGCCGGGCCCGCGTCACCCGCCCGGCGGGCCCGGGTCCGTCAGCCGTTGCCGTTCTTGCGGGTGCAGGTGCCCGTCGGCGCGGAGGCCGGGGGTCGGCACTGGAGGTCGAAGTCCTTCTGGTTCTTGCTCAGGTAGCGGCCGATGCAGCTGTTCACCGTGGTGCGGTCGTGCTCGGCGCAGAAGGTCAGCGCCGCAGGGCCGTTGGGGAAGGGGCCGGGGGCGTAGAACACCCAGTAGCCGCCGCGCAGGGACGCGAAGTCGTCGCTGCGGAGCACCTTGGCCTGCGGGACCGACCGGCGGATCGTGGTGAGCCTGCGGTCCCGGTTGGCGAGGCCCGCGGAGACGGGCTCGGAGTGGAGCTGCGCGATCCAGCGGCCGGCCAGGTTCCCGGGCTTGGGTGTGGGCGTGCGAGTGGGAGTCTTCTGGCTGGGCGACGGAGCGGGGGACGTCTGCCGGTCCGACGGGGTGGGTGTGGACGCCTTGGTCGACGGATCCCTCGTGGCGCCGGCCTTGTTGCCGCCCGTGCCACCCGTACCGCCCGTGTCGCCGGTGCGCAGGGTGAGGACCAGTGCCGTGGCCGTGGCGATCGCCAGCACCGCGGTCGCGGCGACCACGAGGGGTGTGCGGCGCCGGGTGCCGCTCGCGTGCTGCTGGACCGTGGGGCGGGGGGTGTCCAGCTGGGTGGGGGTGGGCGCCGGCATCGGGTGCGGAGCGGTGGCGGTCATCGTCGGCTGGGCGGCCCAGTACGGCGTCGCCCCCGACTCCACCTGCGTCAGCATCGCGTCCAGCCGGGCGGCGTCCGGCCGGGCCGCCGGGTCCCGGACCAGCAGCGCTTCGAGCACCGGCGTCAGCGGGCCCGAGCGGGACGGCGGAGGCAGCGGGTCGTCGAGTACGGCGGCGAGGGTGGCGAGGGTGGTCGGGCGGCGCAGCGGGCTGATGCCCTCGGCGCAGACGTACAGGACCACGCCCAGCGACCAGAGGTCGGCGGACGGGTCGTCGCCGTGGCCCCGGATCCGCTCCGGCGCCATGTACTCGGGCGAGCCGACGAGTTCACCGGTCGCCGTGAGCCCCGTCGTGCCCTGGAGGGCGGCGATGCCGAAGTCGGTGAGGACCGCGCTGCCGTCGGGCCGCAGCAGGATGTTAGCGGGCTTGACGTCCCGGTGCTGGATGCCCGCCGCGTGCGCGGCCCGCAGCGCGGCGAGTACCTGGCGGCCGAGCCGGGCCGTCCCGGCGGGCGTCAACGGGCCCTCGTCCAGCCGCTGTTGCAGCGAGAGGCCCGGCACCAGCTCCATCACGATCCACGGATGCGGTTCGGCATCCACTATCTGATGGACCGTCACCACGTTCGGGTGGCTGAGCCGGGCCAGTGCCCGCGCCTCCCGCATCACACGCTCGCGCACGACGCCGACCGTGTCCGCGTCGGACCGCACCGCCTTGAGCGCGACCTCGCGGTCGAGCACCGTGTCGCGAGCCCGCCACACGGTGCCCATACCTCCACTGCCGAGCCGTTCCACCAGCTCGAAACGGCCGTCGACGAGATCCCCCGGTGCGTTCATGCCGCACAGGTTAGAGGACGCCACGAAAGGGGTGGCTTCCGCAGGGACTCCCGTCAGCGGGCCGTCACTTGCGCCAGGGCCCGGTCACCGCGAACGTCGTGCCCGGTGTGTAGCAGTTGACGTACATCGTCCGGCCGTCCGGCGAGAACGTGACCCCGGCGAACTCGCCCCACTCCGGCTCCTCGGGCGTGCCCAGGTTCTGAGCGTTGCGCGCCATCGCGTACACCTCGCCGTGCCGGGTGACGCCGAAGACGTGCTGCGCGCCGTTGCCGTCCTCGCAGACCATCAGGCCGCCGCTGGGCGCGAGGCAGATGTTGTCCGGGGACTCGCCCGGCAGCTGCACATCCGTGTCGGGGCCGAAGACGATCACCAGGGTGAGACGGCGCTCGGTGGGGTCGTAGCGCCAGATCTGGCCGTAGTGGTCCGCCGCCGAACCCTCCGCGCTGTGGGCGAAGGAGGAGACGAAGTACACGCTGCGACCGCCCCAGTAGCAGCCCTCCAGCTTCTGCGCGTGCGTGATGCCCTTCGGGCCGAAGTCCTGGAGCCGGATGGGGGTCTGCTTGGCCAGCGGGTCCGGTACGTCGACCCACTCGATGTTCCCGAAGCTCGCTCCCGGCTCCTGGATCGACGACAGGTCGGGCACGCCCGGCACCCGCATCGCCTGGAGCCGGCCGCCCGCACGCAGGGTGCCCAGGCCGCCGTGCGGCTGGTTCGGCAGGAAGCGGTAGAAGAGGCCGAAGGGTTTGAGGAAGGCGTCCTCGGTCTCGTAGACGATGCCGCGCTTCGGGTCCACCGCGATCGCCTCGTGCTGGAAGCGGCCCATCGCGGTGAGCGGGACCGCGCCGGAGGCGTACGGGTTCGACGGATCGACCTCGAAGATGAAGCCGTGGTCCTTGGTGTAGCCGTTGGTGCCGGCCCGGTCCTCGGTCTCCTCGCAGGTCAGCCAGGTGCCCCAAGGGGTGGGCCCACCGGCGCAGTTGACGGCGGTGCCGGCGATGGCGACGCGCTCCGACAGGACGTGGCCGTGCCGGTCGAGCGTCAGGGCCGTACAGCCGCCCTTGCCTGCCGGGTCGTAGGTGAGGCCCGTGACCGTGGGCACCGGGACCCTGCCGTCGGCGCGGTTCTCGTGGTTGCGGACCAGGTGGACGCGGCCGCCTCTGCCGGGCAGGGCCGTCATGCCGTCGTGGTTGGAGGGCACCGGGCCCTCGCCCGAGCGGAGCCGGTCGCCCTCACGGGAGAGGACCCGGTAGCTGAAACCTTCCGGCAGATCGAGCAGATCGTCGGGGTCGGGGACCAGCGGGCCGTATCCCGTGTGGCCCAGGGTCTGTGCGGCGGCGGTGCCCGCGAAGAGTTCGGTGAGATTTCCGGCGAAGGCGATCGAGACGCCCAACGCCCCGGTGCGGGCGAGGAGCTGACGGCGGGTCGTGGAGCCGGACTCGGACGCCGCGACGGGCGCGTTTTCGGACATGGGGCAGCCTTCCTGTTGGCGGACAGGGACTGTGACCCCGCTGTGTCTATCACCTGGCGCGGGCCTCTGGAACCACGCGCGTAGCACGTGTCACTTCCCCGAGGCGTCCTCGATGATGTCCTCGATGGTCCGTTCGACCTCCCGCTCGGGCGGGGGCTCGATCTCCTGCTCGGCCGGGGGCTCGACGGCCTGCTCGGCCAGGGGCTCGACGGCCGGCTGTTCGCCCTTGTCGGCGGGGCTCTCCACGGCTTGAGCGGCGTAGCGCCGTGGCTGGTCCCCGTGCTCCTCGCCGCCCCGCTCCAGGAAGCGCAGCAGCTCCACCGGGATCGGCAGGACCAGCGTGGAGTTCTTCTCCGCGGCCACCGCCATCACCGTCTGCAGGAGGCGCAGCTGGAGCGCGGAGGGGGTGTCCTCCATCTGATGGGCGGCCTCGGCCAGCTTGCGGGAGGCCTGGAGCTCGGCGTCGGCGTTGATGATGCGGGCCCGCCGCTCGCGGTCCGCCTCGGCCTGCCGGGCCATGGAGCGCTTCATCGACTCCGGCAGCGACACGTCCTTGATCTCGACGCGGTCCACCTGCACGCCCCAGCCGATGGCCGGGCTGTCGATCATCAGCTCAAGGCCCTGGTTGAGCTTCTCGCGGTTGGAGAGCAGGTCGTCCAGGTCGCTCTTGCCGATGATCGAGCGCAGGGACGTCTGCGCCATCTGCGAGACCGCGTACTTGTAGTCCTCGACCTTGATGAGGGCGCTCGCGGGCTCGACCACCTTGAAGTACACGACGGCGTCCACCCGCACGGTCACGTTGTCGCGGGTGATGCCCTCCTGGGCCGGCACCGGCATCGTGACGATCTGCATGTTGACCTTGTGCAGCCGGTCCACTATCGGAACGATCATCGTGAACCCGGGAGCCCGTACGTCTCCCGCCAGCCGTCCGAGCCGCAGGACCACCCCGCGCTCGTACTGCTTGACGACGCGCGCCGCGGCCGCCACGTACACGGCTCCCGCGGCAGCCACTCCCGCGACGATGCCCAGTACTTCCTCGACCATGACGACCTCCTCGCCGAGAGGTCTGTTCCGTATGCTCTTGCAACGATATGCCCGGAGTCTGGTCCGGGGCCACAAACGGCCCCGGACCAGCGGTCATGCCTTTACGGAGGGCTTACGGCGGTCAGGGCGCCGTGACCCGCACAGGTTCCGTGCCGGCCGCGCTGTGGCGCTCGGCCCAGTTCTCCAGCGCCGTACGGCACGCGTGGTCGAGGTGGTGCAGCCCGGACAGGTCCAGCTCGACCGGACGGTCCTGCGGCAGGGCCTCCAGGCTGTCGAGGATCTTCGGCAGCCTGAGGAAGGTCGCGTTGCCCGACAGGTACGCCTGGATGGGTCCCGCGCCCTTGTCGATGACCTCCAGCTTCACGTGCGAGGCCTCCCAGGCGGTCTTGGCGACCGACAGGGCCAGACCGATCAGCACGCCCTCGAACATGTTCACCGCGACGATCGACAGGGCGGTGACGACGAGGATCAGCGCCTCGCCGCGGTGCCCTCGCCACAGCGAGACGATCCCGCGGAAGGGGATCAGCTTCCAGCCCGCGTGGACCAGGATGCCGGCCAGCGCGGGGATCGGGATCAGCGCCAGCGTGGCGGGCAGCAGCGCCGCGAACAGCAGCAGCCACACGCCGTGCATGACCCGGGACGCCTTGGTCCTCGCGCCCGCCTGGACGTTGGCGGAGCTGCGCACGATGACCGCGGTCATCGGCAGCGCGCCGAGCGCACCGCAGACGGTGTTGCCGGCGCCCTGCGCCATCAGCTCCTTGTCGTACTGGGTGCGCGGCCCGTCGTGCAGCCGGTCCACGGCCGCCGCGCTGAACAGCGACTCGGCGGACGCGATGAGGGTGAAGGCGACGATCGTGGCGAGCACGCCGACGCTCGCGAGCTCGGCGAAGGCGTCGGTGCCGGGCGGCTGGACGGAACCCAGCAGACCCTTGACCTCGACGGTGGCGACCGGCAGCGCGAACACCGCGGCGACCAGCGTGGCGAGCCCGACGGCCGCGAGCGGGCCGGGAACGGCGCGCACAGGGCGCGGCAGCCGCCTCCACAGCACCAGTACGGCGACGGTGCCGGCGCCCAGTCCGACCGAGGCCAGCGCCTCGGTGCTCCCGGCGGCCCCGGCGAGGGCGCCGGGCAGCCCGGCTATCTTCTCCAGGCCCGAGGCGGGCGCCTTCGCGTCGGCGACCGCGTAGAGCTGGCCGGCGATGAGCACCAGGCCGATGCCGGCCAGCATGCCCTCGACGACGGAGACCGAGATGGCCCGGAACCAGCGCCCCAGCCTCAGGGCGCCCATGAGGAGCTGGAGCAGGCCGGTGGCGAGCACCAGCACACCGAGGACCGGCAGCCCGAACTCCTGGACGGCCTCGTAGACCAGCACCGTCAGACCGGCGGCGGGCCCGGAGACCTGGAGGCTGCTGCCGCGCATCAGCCCGGTGACGATGCCGCCGACTATGCCGGTGACGAGCCCGAGCTCGGCCGGCACTCCGGAGGCGACGGCCACGCCGACGCACAGCGGCAGCGCGACCAGGAAGACGACCAGCGAGGCAGCGAAGTCCTGCCGTATGTGGGGGAATTTGGTCATCATGGCGATCACAGCGCCTCGAACGCGTCGGTCTCGGTGCTGTGGGCGCGCACGGCACCCTTGTGCACCTCGTAGTACCAGGCGTGCAGGGCCAGTTGGCGCTCCTTCAGCTTCTTCTCGATGAACGGGTACGACCGCAGCCGCAGCAGCTGCGTCAGCACATGGGCCTGGACGCCCTCGGCGACCTCGGGGTCCTCGGCGGCACCCGTGGGGCGCGGGGTGGCGTTCGCGAGCCAGTCGCGCACGGCCGGCACGGCGTCCAGGTCGTCGCCGCGCACCAGCGCGCCGACGGCCCCGCAGTGGGAGTGGCCGCAGACCACGACGTCGCGGACGCCGAGGACCTCCACGGCGTACTCGATGGTGGCCGCCTCACTGGTGGGGTGCTCGGAGGTGTACGGCGGGACGATGTTGCCCGCGGTGCGCAGCTCGAAGAGCTCGCCGGGGCGGGCGCCCGTGATCAGGGCCGGAACGACCCGGGAATCGGAGCAGGTGATGAACAGGACCTGCGGAGACTGCCCTTCGGCGAGCCTGGCGAACTCCTCAGGGCGCTGTCCGAACATACGGGCGTTGTCGATGAGGGGCTGCATGTGTGGTGACTCCTCCTGGCGCGCCGCCGTCGGCGCGTCGGGGTTTGCATGACAGAGGTGGGGGGGACTGCTCTGCTTCTCAGCAGCGAAAGACCTGGAGCGCGGCCGGGGTGTGCGACGTCGAGGGTCTCGATGTGCGGTGCTGCGCCGCGCCGGGTATGGCGGGCGCGTGTGCGGCGGCCGGGTCCCGCCTGAGCGGCGGTCGGTCGGGCGTCGTGGGCCCGCAGTCGGCGAGGCGTGAACGGTCCCTGGTGCGCAGTGGGCCGGTCGGGTCTCCAGCACCCGACGGTGCGCACTCGCGGGACATGAGGGTTTCGTCGCGCAGCGCCTTCCCGGAGAGCTTGATTCCGGGGAGGGCTTTGGCCTCGGCCTGACTGACCGTATGCGCGTGTGCGAAGGAAGCGCCGGGTGCGAAGAACTGGAGGGCGAGCAGGACGGCGGCGAGGGTCGAAATCACGGTCCGGGCCGTCGTACCTCGGAACATACGCCTCCCTCCAGACGGTCCACACCTCATGCGCGTACCAACGCTTGGTCAATCGTTGGTCAAGAAACACATTAGCCCGGCAAAGTTGTTTGCAGGGTTAACTTAACGTTTCAACCTGAAGAGAGCCTGAAATGCGCGGGTGGCATGGCCGGAACCTCCCCCTGAACAGGGGGAGTTGAGGGAGGGGTCGGGCGTCAGGCGGTGACGAGGCCCTTGGCGTCGCGCGCGAGCGCGGTGAGTCGCGAGATGGCGCGGAAGTACTTCTTGCGGTAGCCGCCCTTCAGCATCTCCTCGCTGAAGAGCCGATCGAAGGGCAACCCCGAGGCCAGAACCGGGACTTCACGGTCGTAGAGCCGGTCGGCGAGCACCACGAGCCGCAGGGCGGTGGACTGGTCCGGAATCGGCTGCACGTCGGTGAGGCAGACGGCCTTCAGGTCATCGGTCAACGCACCGTAACGACTGGGGTGGACGCGGGCGAGGTGCTCCAGCAGATGCGGGAAGTCGTCGAGCGAGGCGCCCTCGGTGGCGTACGCCGCCTTCGTCACCTGTTCGTCGGAGTACGGCGCCGGAGCCTCGGGCAGACCGCGGTGGCGGTAGTCCTCGCCGTCGATGCGCAGGGCGCGGAAGTGTGCCGACAGGCCCTGGATCTCGCGCAGGAAGTCGGCCGCCGCGAAGCGGCCCTCGCCCAGTTTGCCGGGCAGCGTGTTGGAGGTGGCGGCGAGCGCCACGCCGGCGTCGACGAGCTTGCCGAGCAGGGTGGAGACGAGGACGGTGTCGCCCGGGTCGTCGAGCTCGAACTCGTCGATGCACAGCAGGCGGTGACCGGAGAGGGTCTGCACGGTCTGCTGGAAGCCGAGGGCGCCGACGAGGTTGGTCAGCTCGACGAACGTGCCGAACGCCTTCAGGGACGGCTCGGCCGGGGTGGCGTGCCAGAGGGAGGCGAGCAGATGGGTCTTGCCGACGCCGTAGCCGCCGTCGAGGTAGAGACCGCGCGGGCCCGCCGCGGTCTTGGGGGCCTTGGGCCGGCCGAAGCCGAGGAAGCCGCGCTTGGCCTTGCCCGCGCCGCTCGCGTGGGCTCCGCCGAGCCCGCCCGCGAAGTCCTCCAGGACGCCGACCGCCTCGGTCTGGCTGGGCTGGTTCGGGTCCGGGATGTAGGTGCTGAAGCGGACCGAGTCGAAGCGGGGCGGCGGCACCATCTCGGCGACCAGCCGGTCCGCGGGCACGTGCGGCTCACGGGTGCACAGGGACAGCGGGCTCGCTTCGGCTATCGCGCTCGGTTCGGACGCGGCTGTGGAGGACGACACGGGTCACCATGGTAAGCGCCGTGCCACACTCCTTGACATGCGACGCCTGTTCCCTGTGACCGATGAGACAGCAGCGAGGGCCTCCGGCGGTTCGGCCGGGGAAGGCGGGGGTGGAGCTGCCGAAGGTGCGCTCGGGCCCGGTGGGTCCGGCGGTCTTCCTGATGGGTCCGGGGGCGTTCCTGATGGGTCCGGGGGCGTTCCCGGTGGTGATCTCGTCGACCGGGAGTGGAGCCTCGCCGAGCTCGGTCTGGCCTATGCCTATCCGGAGCCCGGTCCCGGGGAGCCGCAGCCCTGGCTGCGGGCCAACATGGTGTCCACGCTGGACGGCGCGGCTCAGCACGACGGGCGTTCTCAGCCCATCTCCACCGCGACCGACATGCGCATCTTCGGCACGCTGCGGGCGCTGGCGGACGTCGTGATCGTCGGTGCCGAAACGGTACGGCAGGAGGGGTACCGCCCGGCACGCGCGCGTGCGGAGTTCGCCGGGGCGAGGGAAGCGGCCGGTCAGGGGCCCGCGCCCGCCATCGCGGTGATCAGCGCGAGCCTCGACCTGGACTTCGGCCTGCCGCTGTTCACCTCGCCCTCGGTGCCCACGATGATCCTGACCGGTGCCGCCGCGGCCCCCGACCGGATGGCGGCGGCGGAGAAGGCCGGCGCCCGGGTGGTGATCGCCGGCGACGGCGTCGGCGTGGACCCCGTCCGCGTCGTCCAGGCCCTCGCCGAACTCGGGCACACCCGGCTGCTGACGGAGGGCGGGCCGCGGCTGCTCGGCCAGCTGGTGGCCTCCGGCGTCCTCGACGAGCTCTGTCTGACGATCTCCCCGATGCTCACCGCGGGCGACGCCCAGCGCATCGCCGGCGGGCCCGCGGTGGCGGTCCCGAAACGGTTCGAGCTGGTGTCCCTGCTGGAGGAGGAGGGTTTTCTGTTCAGCCGCTACCGGCGGACGTGAGGTTAGGTCGGCTCGGAAATGGGTTCTATGGATGCCGTGCCCCTGAAACGGCGGAATCCACCGTTCCGTTTAGCTTCCGCCGGGCACACTAAATCTCGCAGTCCCCGTGCCGGCACGGGGCAGGATGGTTTCCGCAGAAGGGGCGCCCCGGTGTTCACAAGCGTTTTGATGATCGAGAAGGCCCTGACGTCCGCCGACGTGGAGTTCGTCACCACCTTGCACGGTGACGAAGAGGTTGCCTTCCATGTGCTGCTCCAGCCGCGCGGCGAGCAGGCCGACAGGCTGTTGCGCGCCATCGACGACATCGCGCTCGGAGAGCTGGACGAGGCGGTCCGGGAGGGGGAGACCCCGGAGGGGAAAGAGGCACTGAGCACGGGGGAGCGGGCGCTGGAGGTGTCGCTCACGGCGCTGCGCACGGCCGGGGCGGAGGCCGACGGGCGGCTGCTGGAGGACCATCCGCTGGACGCGCTCAGGGCCGTGGTGGACGAGGTCGGCGCCGACGAGGTGATCGTGCTGACCGACCCGCACTACGTGGAGGAGTTCTTCCACCGCGACTGGGCCTCGAGAGCCCGGCACAAGGTCGGCGTGCCGGTGCTGAAGCTGTTCTCGCACAGCAAGGCGTAGCGCCGCGGGGGTCGGGACCGCGCCCCTCGGGTGGGCGCGGTCCCGTACGCAATAGGCTGGGCCCTCATCGTCGTATCGCACTTCTGGGAGAACACGCATGGCACCCGGCATTCCCACCGCCATGGACCGACCGCACTTCATCGGCATCGGCGGGGCCGGGATGTCGGGGATCGCGAAGATTCTCGCCCAGCGCGGGGCCGCGGTGGCCGGCAGCGACGCCAAGGAGTCGGCGACCGCGGACGCGCTGCGGGCGCTCGGCGCGACCGTGCACATCGGGCACGCGGCGGAGCACCTCGCCGACGACGCCAGCTGTGTCGTCGTGTCCTCGGCCATCCGGCAGGACAACCCCGAGCTGGCCCGCGCCGCCGAGCTGGGCATCCCGGTGGTGCACCGCTCCGACGCGCTCGCCGCGCTGATGGGCGGCCTGCGTCCGATCGCCGTCGCCGGTACCCACGGCAAGACGACCACCACGTCGATGCTGGCGGTCTCCCTGACCGAGCTGGGCCTGAAGCCGTCGTACGCCATCGGCGGCGACCTGGACGCCCCCGGCTCGAACGCCCTGCACGGCGACGGCGACATCTTCGTCGCCGAGGCGGACGAGTCGGACCGCAGCTTCCACAAGTACGCGCCCGAGGTCGCCATCGTCCTGAACGTGGAGCTCGACCACCACGCGAACTACGCGTCGATGGACGAGATCTACGAGTCCTTCGTGACGTTCGCCGACCGCATCGTCGAGGGCGGGACGCTGGTGATCTCCGCGGACCAGGACGGGGCGCGCGAGCTGACCCGGCAGGTCGCCGGGACCGTGCGGACGGTGACGTACGGCGAGGCTGAGGACGCCGACGTACGCGTGCTGTCCATCGTGGCGCAGGGCCTGAAGAGCCAGGTCACCGTCGTCCTGGACGGCCAGGAGCTCACCTTCACGGTCTCCGTCCCGGGCCGCCACTACGCCCTCAACGCGGTCGCCGCCCTCGCGGCGGGCGCGGCCCTCGGCGTGCCGGCCGCCGAGCTGGCCCCGGCGCTGGCGGCCTACACCGGCGTGAAGCGGCGCCTCCAGCTGAAGGGCGAGGTCGCGGGCGTCCAGGTCATCGACTCCTACGCCCACCACCCGACCGAGATGACCGCCGACCTGGAGGCGATGCGGGCCGCCGCCGGCGACGCCCGGATCGTGGTCGTCTACCAGCCCCACCTGTTCTCCCGCACCCAGGAGCTCGGCAAGGAGATGGGCGACGCCCTCGCCCTGGCCGACGCCTCGCTGGTCCTGGACATCTACCCGGCCCGCGAGGACCCGATCCCCGGCATCACCAGCGAGCTGATCATCGAGGCGGCCCGCGCGGCGGGCGCCGAGGTGACGGCGGTACCGGACAAGGGCGAGGTGCCCTCGCTCGTCGCGGGAATGGCGAAGCCCGGTGATCTCGTTCTCACCATGGGCGCGGGCGATGTCACCGACCTCGGCCCGCTCATCCTGGACCGCCTGTCGAAGTGAGGGGCACACACTCATGTCGTACGACGTCGAAAAGCCGGACGAGCAGTGGCGCGCGGAGCTGACTCCGGCCGAGTACGCCGTCCTGCGCCAGGCCGGCACGGAGCCCGCCTTCACCGGTGAGTACACCAACACCAAGGAGAAGGGCGTCTACTCCTGCCGCGCCTGCGGCGCGGAACTCTTCACCTCCACCACCAAGTTCGAGTCGCACTGCGGCTGGCCGTCCTTCTACGACCCGAAGGACTCCGACGCGGTCGAGCTGATCGAGGACCGCTCGCACGGAATGGTCCGCACCGAGGTGCGGTGCGCCCGCTGCGGATCCCACCTCGGACACGTCTTCGAGGGCGAGGGCTACGCCACGCCGACCGACCAGCGTTACTGCATCAACAGCATCTCGCTGCGGATGACCCCGGACGAGGACTGACCGACGGCCCGCGGCCCTCAGCCGCGGGGTGTCCGGGGCGGCACCGCTCCGGACACCCCGGCCGGTGTCACGCCCGGGTGCGCTGGCAGGGGTGAGGCGGGTGTTCCTAGACTCGTAAGCCGGGAGCCGGGCCAAAGGGCCGGTCCGGCGTCGGGATCCGTACGGGAGGGCGGTGGCGGCCTGTGCCGTACGTCGCTGTGAGTGCGATCAGTCATCCCGGACTGCTGCGCGAGCGCAACGAGGACAGCCTTGTCGTCGGGCCGTGGACACTGTGCGGCACCGTGACCGAGAATCCGCAGACCCTGGTCTTCCCGCTCGGCACCCCGCTGGTGGTGGCCGTCGCCGACGGGCTCGGTGGGCATCCCGGCGGGGACGTGGCCAGTTCCCTCGTCGTCCGGCAGCTCGCGGAGCTGGGGCCCGCCCTGACCAGCGAGGTGGCCGTCCGTGACGCCGTGAACGCCTGCAATCGGTCCGTGTACCAGGCGGCCGGCGGTGAGGAGGAGACCGTGCTCACCGCCATGGGGACGACGGTCGCCGGCGTCGTCGTGCAGGCCGACTCGGTGCTGGTGTTCAACGTGGGTGACAGCCAGGTCTTCGCGGCCGGCGGCGACGGGCTGCGCCAGGTGAGCGTCGACGACAACCCGCCGCACCCACCGGGCCGGACCGTCTCCCTGGTCACCCAGTGCCTGGGGGGCTCGCCCACCTACCGGGCCGTACAGCCCCACGTCACGTCCGAGACCCCGGCACCCGACGAGCGGTACCTGATCTGCTCGGACGGCCTCACGGACCCGGTGCCCACGGACGTCCTCGACGAGATCCTCGCCGAGCACGACGACGGCCGGGCCGCCTTCGAGCTGTGGAAGGCGGCGATCGAGGCCGGTGGGCCCGACAACATCACGGTGGCAGTGGTGCGGATCGGGCAGGAGTAGCGGCGTCCTCCTCGCCCCCGGCGGTCAGAGGATCTTGCGCTGGACCATGATCGAGAGCACCAGCGCGCCGGGCAGCAGCGGCACCCAGACCGTCAGCACGCGGTACCCGATCACCGTCGCCGCGGCCAGGCCCGTCGGGGCGCCGAAGGTGACCATCGTGAACACCAGGGCCGCGTCCACGGGGCCGATCCCGCCGGGCGCGGGCACGGCGCCGACGGCCGTGCTCGCCAGGAGGAGCGCCAAGGTCACCTGCGTCCAGGACAGCGGCAGTCCGAGCGCGAAGCCGACCGAGGCGATCACGCTCGCCTGGAGCAGCGGGGTGGCCGCCGCGCCGCCCCAGAGGGCGAGGACGCGGCTCGGGCGGGTGTGCAGGATGCGCGCGTCGGTCAGGGCGGTGCGTACGAAGCCGAGGAGGGGGCGGCGCAGCGCTCGTACGGTCGTCATGAGTACGGCCGCCGTGACCAGGGCCGTCACCACGCCCGCCGCGACCAGGACCGATGTCCGCCGGTCCGGAACGAGTTCGCCCAGGTGCAGCAGCTCGGGGAACGCCACGAGGAAGCCCAGCAGCACAACCGTCTTCGCGACCGGCTTGGCCAGCGAGTACAGGGCGAGCGACGCGGTGCCACGGGCCAGCGGTACGCCCTGGCTCTGCAGGAAGCGCAGGGTGACGGCGTGGGCGCCGATGGACGCCGGCAGGACCTGGTTGGCGGCACCCGCCGCGAACTGCGACGCCAGCAGCGGGCCCGGCGGCAGGCGGTCGGGTATCGCCCCTTGGCGGACGACGGCGGCGCACACCCAGCCCATGCAGGTGAAGAAGAGGCCGGCCAGCAGCCACCACGGGTCGGCCGAGGCGAGCCGGGCGGCGCCGTCACGGATGGTGTGCCAGTCGGCCGCCGCCCACGCCCCGATGAGCACGAGCGGGAGCAGGGTCAGCGCGTGACGGGCGAGGCGCGCCGGGGTGAAGGGGGAGTCGGCGGGCGTGAGCGGGGAGTGGGTGCCCGCCTCGGCCGGGGCGGCCGAGGCGGCTGGGACGGTCGTCAGGGCGACGACTGCGGGGACCGGGCAGGTGGGCAGCGGTCCGGGGAGATCGCTGAGCGGGAGCGAGGAGGACACGGCGCGGTCGTCCTTCCGCGTCGCACCCGCGCGGACGCGGGCGGACGGCTAGAGGGCGAGGGCAGGAGGGGACGACGGCAACGTGCCCTCCCGGTGTGAAGCGACGGTGTCCGGCAGCCGACGGGGTGTCGGCGGATGAGCGACGTGACCGGGGGCGTCGTGCCGCTGTGTGCGTGGAGGGGTGGGTGGTGCTGGTGGGGCGGGGAAGGGCATCGCGTGATCCGACCTGCGCAGAGGCGGGGCAGGTGAGTACCTGCATACGTATATCCCCGCCCTCACCGCATCCAATGCCCCCCGGTGCTCCAGCCCAGGAACCGGCGTGCCCCGCCCTCCGCCGTGCCGTCCGCCCGGAAGCCGGCGCCCTCGGCCGTCAGGGCCAGGCCCGCCAGGGCCGGTGCCAGGCGGATCGCGACATGGGGCGCATGGCGGGCCGCCTCCGCGTCCAGGGCCGCGAGGAAACGCCGCTGCTCCTCGGGCGGGCACAGGGACAGGTGGAACAGCATCTGGCGCCACGCGTAGGCCGCGTCCTTGATGGTGGGCAGCGGCCACGGGTTGCCCTCCACCCGAGCCGTCAGCCGGCACACCGTGACGAAGCAGCGGTGCGCCAGGTCGGCCCAGCCGGGCCGCGGCGCGATGCCCACGCGGTGGACCAGCGTGGCCAGGTTGTGGGTGGTGAGGATCTGTGCCTGCTCGATCACCTTGCCGTTCGCCGCCACGGACCAGGAGTCCGACGCCGACCCGGCCCGCTCCGCGCACAACCGCGCGAAACCCGGGGAGGTGCGGGGCCCGCCCGAACGGGCCGGCGCCGTGCCCGCCTCGGCGATCGCGAGGTCGCGGATCGCGTCGTAGTCGATGCCGTAGTAGCGCTCCTAGAGCGTGCCGCCGAGCAGCTCACCCGCGATCCGTGCCGCCGTGAGGAACTTCGGGCCGAACGCGCCCATGAAGATGTCGGCGGCCAGCTCCTCCACGAACGGGGCGCCCAGGTCGCAGCTCCGGGCCAGCACGCCGAGCTCACGGACGAGCGGGTTGGGCAGGATCGTGCCCGGGAAGGCCTGCACGGCCAGCTCGCCCAGCCGACGCAGCACGTCGAGCGCGCCGTCGGCGTCCGGCCTGCCCGTCACCGCCGCCCGCTGCCCGGACACCGCGAGCACCCACGGCAGTTCCTCGACGCGCACCTGCCGCTCCAGGTCGAGCAGGAGCAGGGAGCGGCGGTTGCGGAACGCCCGGTAGTTCGCGGCCATCAGCGCCCGCAGGGCCTCGTCGCGGTACGCCCGCGCGGTGGTGGCGGCGACCAGCTGCGGGACCAGTTCGGCCAGGACCTCGGCGGACGGGACGACCCCGCGCTCCACGAGCGTGCCGATCGGCGCGCTCAGCGCGGCCCCGACCACCTGCCGGATCGCGGGCGGTACGGCAGCTCCGGCGGGCAGCCCGGTCTCCCGGCTCTCCTCCTCGCTCACCGCTGCGACCAGCGGGGCGACCTCGGGGATGCCGGTCTCCTGGGGGAGCACGGCGAGTCGGCGCAGCACCACCTGGGCCAGGGCGTGGTGGGAGGGCAGCGCAGCCTGCTCGGCCTGGCGCCGGCGCAGGGCCGTGTGCGGCACGGAGCCGGGCAGTCCCCGGCGCCGCACCATCGACGCCACCGCGTGCCGCAGCAGACCGAGCCGGCGCGCGTCCAGCGGCCGCCCGGCGACGGTCTCCTCCAGCGCGCCGCGCAGAATGCCCAGGTTCTCCTTGGGGCTCAGATGCTTGGTGCAGAGGGTGTGCCGCGCGGCCAGCGTCCGGTAGCGGTCCAGCAGGGCGGCACCGCGCTGCGGCCAGCCGGTGTCCGGCGCGACTTCGAGCACCCGGCCGTCCGGCCCGTCCCCTGCCGTCTCCAGCCAGTGCACGAGCAGCTCGTCGCCGAACGGCTGCCATACGGCCAGGGCCTCGCGCTGGGTCTCGACGGCCTTGTTCGGGCGCCGCCGCACCAGGGTGTCGACGGTGTCGGAGACGGTGTTGCGGTGCACCGCGGTGACGGGGTCCGGCGCGGGGCCGTCGGCCGGCCGGGGCAGGAAGCGCAGCCGGTCGGCGAACGGCGCCAGCTCCGCCACGAGATCCAGGGCCGCGTCCGTCGCCCCGTGCCGCACCAGCCAGGCCACGGTGAGCAGCGCCGCCTCCTCGGGCACGCCGATCTCGTAGTGGCCGCTGTCCAGCAGATCCCACAGCCGGCCCAGGCCGGGCTCGGTGAGGCAGTGCGCGAACAGCGCGCCCCGCTCGGCAGGCGCCCCGAGACTCCGCGCGGCCTCGATCTCGTACGGCTGGAGCGGGCCGCCCGCGCTCGCGGTGCCCGTGGCGAAGCCGCCCCGGACCACCTCGGGGGTCACCCAGGCCGGCAGCCCGGCCACCGGGGTGCGCGATCCGACGGTCAGCCGGCCCGAGGCCATCCCCGCGAGGACCGCGCGCCAGCGCTGCCCGCGCCGCTCGGCCCGGCGCCGGGTGTCGGCGTCCTGGTGGCTCAGTGCGGTCGTGAAGGCCTTGGCGAGCTGCGCCGCCGCGTAGGACGGGGCCGCCGTGAGGGGCTGCTGGTCAGCGTTGTCGTTCATATGCCGACGTGGCAGGTTCCGCCCCTGCGCCCTCCGGGTCCCGAGCCCGGCGCTCTGCTGTTGAGCTACACGTCGAGGCCGGCATGGCAGGTGCTGCCCCTGCGCCCTCCGGGTTTGCAGCCCGGTGCTCCGCCGTTGAGCCACATGCCGACGAAGGCCGACGCTAGACGTCGCCGAGGTGGCCGTACAACGGGATTTCCCGGCTGGACCGCGGACCTGGCGGCGACTTCCCGCCTGCCTGCCGGCCGTCCGCATGCCGAGGGGCTGAATCAGTCATCCACCGGAAGGTTGACTTTCGGCTGACCGAGCCAGAGCATTACGGGGGTGAGCCCCTTCGAGCACACATCCCTCGGGTCGACCGCACTGCCGGTCGACCTGGACGAAGCCGCCCACCGCTGCCTTGTCGCCGGGTTCGAAGGCGCCACGACCGTCCCTGACACGCTCAAGGAACTCATCGACCGCGGCCTCGGCGGCGTCATCCTCTTCACTCGCAACATACGCGACGCCGAGCAGGTGCGCCGTCTCACGGACGAGCTGCGAGCGATCCGCCCCGACCTCGTCGTCGCCATCGACAACGAGGGCGGCGGCATCGGCCACCTCGGTACGGTCGGCGCCCCGCAGGTCCCCGGCTCCTACGCCCTCGGCGTCGTCGACGACCCGAACCTCACCGCCCGCTGCGCCGACGAGCTCGCCGCGCACCAGGCCGCCCTCGGCATCACCGCCTCCTACGCCCCCGTCGCCGACCTCCAGCACAGGCCCGACAACCCGATCGTGCGCACCCGCTCCTTCGGCGCCGACCCTGAGTCGGTCGCCCGGCATCTGCGTGCCTGGATCACCGCGACCGAGGCCCGCGGCGTGGCGTCCTGCGCCAAGCACTTCCCCGGCCACGGCGGCACCGTCACCGACAGCCACCACGGAGTGGCGGTCGATCCGCGGCCGTACGACGAGCTCCAGGCCGACCTCGAACCGTTCCGCGCGGCCGTCGCCGCGGGCGTGCCGATGCTGATGAGCGCCCATGTCGTCTTCCCGGCCCTGGACCCGAACCGTCCCGCCACGCTCAGCCGGCGCGTCCTGGGCGATCTGCTCCGCCGCGACCTCGGCTTCGACGGCGTCCTCGTCGGTGACGCGCTGGAGATGAAGGCCATCGCCGACGAGTACGGCGAGGCGGCCGGCGCCCGTATCGCGCTCGCCGCCGGAGCGGATCAAGTGGTCGTCTCCGTGGGGGACTTGGACCTCACTCTGGACTGCCGGGACGCCGTACTCGACGCGCTGCGGACCGGAGTGCTGGCGCCCGAGCGGGTCGAGGAGGCGGCCGGGCGGGTGCGACGGCTCGCCGCGCGGTACGCGACCCCGCCCACCGCCACGACCGTCCCCGCCCCGGTGTCCGAGGTCGCCGGCTTCGGACTCGACGCCGCGCGCCGGGCCGTACGGAGCCGGGGAGTACCGCCCGCCGTGCGCGGGGCCCATGTGGTCGACCTGTTCCCACCGCCGCACCCCGTCCTCAACTGGGGCGGCGAGGACCTGCTCACCGAGGTGCGCGCCGTCGACCCCTCGGCCACGGGGACGGCGGTGACCGGTGAGTGCGCGGACCCGGACGACCTGGTCGAGGGGATCGTGCGCCGCTGCGGAGCCGCCCCGCTGGTCGTGGCCACCTGTGACGCCGGGCTGCACCCCTGGCAAGTGCGGCTGCGTGACGCCCTGTTGGGTCGGCGGCCGGACGCGGTGCGGGTGGACACGGGGCTGCCGGAGGGCGGCGCGCTGCACTCGTACGGGCGGGGGCGGGCCAATCTGCGGGCGTTGGCCGAGGTGCTGGCGGGGGTCTGACGGGCGGTGGCCGGGGCGGCCGTACGGCCTCGGTCGTGCGGTCGAGGCCGTGAGGTCGTGATGATGAGTGATGTGAAACGAGACTCGGACGGATCGGCGCCGGCCTACGTCGTCGGGCTGGACGCCGGTGGCACCCGTACGCGTGCCGTCCTGGCACCCGTCGGCGGTGGCGAACCCGACGGTGAGGGTGTCTCCGGGCCCGGCAACGCCCTGACCGTCCCCGGGGCGCAGCTCGTCGAGCATCTCGTCGAGGCACTCGCGCGGGCCGTGCCCGAGGAGTTGCGCGGTCATGTCGTGGCCGTGGCGGGCGGGTTCGCGGGGGCCTCGCGCACCGCGCCGGACGAGCCGGGGCGGGTCAAGGCGTACGCCGCGCTCACCGTGGCGCTGAGCAGGCTCGGCATCGGCACCGGATCGGTCGAGATCCACGGCGACATCGAGGTGGCGTTCGCCGCGGCGTCCGGCTGTCCCGCCGACGGGCTCGCGCTGGTGGCCGGCACCGGAGCGGTCGCCGGACGCATCGACGGGCGTGCCTGCACCGAGACCGTCGCCGGCGACGGCTGGCTGCTCGGCGACGACGGCGGCGGCTTCTGGATCGGGCGCGAAGCGGTACGGGTGGCGCTGCGCATGGCCGACGGCCGGGGCGCGCCCACGGCGCTCGGCGCCTCGGTCGGGCGGGCGTCGGGTGTACCCGAGGACGTCCTGCCGCCGGACGCTCCCGGCCCGTACGACGTCGAGTCCTGGACCCGGGCCCGGCGCGAGGCCTACCGCATGCACCTGCTCCCCGCCGCCATGGACCGCCCGCCCGTGCGACTGGCCGACCTCGCGCCGCTGGCCGCCGAAGCCGCCCGGCACCGGGATCCGGTCGCCGAGGGGATCCTCGCCACGGCCGCCGACCACCTCACCGACACCGTCCGTGCCCTTGCCCCGCGCTCCGGCGAACGGATCGTCGCGACCGGTTCCCTCCTCGGCCCGGACGGCCCGCTCACCGAACTCCTCACGGCCCGGCTCGGGCCCCTCGGGCTCACGCTCGACTGGGTGCGGGACGGCTGCCGGGGCGCGGTGGCGCTCGCCCGGCTCAGTGTCGAAGGGGCCGAGGCCGCGGCGCCCGGAGGTGCGAACACGTCGCCCCGCCCCGGCACTTGAGGCGCCCGAGTCGGGGGTCACTGCACGGCTCGCCGGTGCTTCCTCCGTGCGGAACCGGCCGCGCTCAGCGCGAGCGCCGGGACTTCACCGTGTGCTGCGGAACGATGTGGTCCGTCAGCGCCAGCGAGGCGCTCGCGCGCTGGTAGGAGAGCTGGGCGACCCGGACGTAGAGGCAGTCGATCAGGACCAGGATCGAGTGCCGGCCGCCGATGCCGGTGAGGAAGCTGGTCTCCGAGGCGGTCGAGATGAGCCGGATGTCGGCGGCCTTCGCGAGCGCCGAGCGCGGGTCGGAGGTGATCGCCACGGTCGTGGCGCCGCGCTCCTTGGCCAGCTCCAGCGGCTCGACCGTCTCCCGGGTGGCCCCGGAGTGCGAGATGCCGATGGCCACGTCCGCCGGGGTGAGCAGGGCGGCGGAGGTGGCGGCCCCGTGCACCTCGGTCCAGCCGCGCACCGCGCAGCCGATCCGGAACAGCCGTGTCTCGGTCTCCTGCGCCACCGCGCCGCTGCCGCCGACCCCGTACACATCGATCCGGCGGGCCCGTGCCGCCGCCTGCGCGGCCCGCTCGATCGCGTCCAGGTCGATGCGGTCGATGGTCTGCTGCACCGCGCGCAGGTCCGTGCTGCCCACGACCTGCACGACCCGCTCCAGGGAGTCGTCGGGGGAGATCTCCGGGCCGATCTCGGCGGTGCCCCAGTCGGAGACCTGGCCGCGGCCGCGCTCCTGGGCCAGCTCGATCAGCAGATGCTGGTAGGAGTCGAGGCCGATGGCGCGGCAGAAACGGGTCACCGTCGCCTGCGAGGTGCCGGTGCGGCGGCCCAGCTCGGCGGCCGAGCAGTGGGTGACGGCGGCCGGATCCTCCAGGATCAGCTCGCCGACCTTCCGCAGGGAGCCGGCCAGCCTGGGCAGCTCGGTACGGATCAGGGTCGTGACGTCCGTCGGGGGCATGAATCGAAGGTATCAGCCACCGTATGTCCCGCAGCTTGAATACCAGGACCGGACTGGCAGTTGCGTCGGCCGCCGGAGAGACGGCTCATTGCCCGCACCGCCGGTGTGTGATTCAGTGATTCACCGATGCGGTATCGCAGGGTGGTTTCATCCAGCGGTGTCATTCCGTCGTGGGGAGTGAGTGACGCGTGTCCGACGAGTCCGTCAGCGCCCGGCGCTTCGCGCGCGAGAGCATGGCCGTCCTCGACCGGCTGACCGAGTCCGCCCGGGGCGACGTGGCCCGCGCCGCCGAACTGATCGCCGACTGCGTCCGCGCGGACGGTGTGATCCAGGCCTTCGGCACCGGCCACTCCCAGGCCACCGTCCTGGAGATCGCCGGCCGGGCCGGCGGACTCGTGCCGACGAACCGGCTGAGCATCGCCGACCTCGTCCTCTACGGCGGTGAGCCCCCGAGCGCCCTGGACGACCCGCTCCTGGAACGCCGGGCCGGGGTCGCCGGCCGGATCTACGAACTGGCCGCGCCCCGCCCCCAGGACCTGTTCGTCGTGATCTCCAACTCCGGCGTCAACAGCGTCGTCGTGGAGATGGCCCTGCACGCCAAGGAGCACGGCCACCGCATCCTCGCCATCACCTCCCTCGCCCACACCCGAGCGGTCCCCGCCGGCCACCCGAGCGGCCGGAAGCTCGCCGACCTCGCGGACGTGGTCCTCGACAACGCCGCCCCGCGCGGCGACGCGCTGATGGAGCTGCCCGGCGGAGGCGCGGTGTGCGCGCTGTCGACCCTGACCGGCGTCCTGCTCGTGCAGATGGCCGTGGCCGAGGCGTCCGCGCTGCTCATCGCCGCCGGGGAGCGTCCGCCCGTGTACGTCTCCGCCAACGTGCCCGGCGGGTTCGAGGGAAACCTGGAGCTGGAGAAGCGGTACGCCGGCCGCATCAGGCGCACCGCGAGCTGATCGACCCGGGGTGGTCGGCGGCCCGCCTCGACCCAGCGGTGAATGGATCCACCGAAAGACACCGAAAGTGCTGAATGTTTCATTCAGTGCCGTCTCGACCTACGCGAAAGAGCCAACAGGCGCACACTGGAAGGGTGCTGTCGGTGCTCAAGGGGGTGTCGGCATGGCTGTGTCGGAGTGCACGAAGGTGCGGCTGTGGCGGTGGCGGCGCAACCCGCTGCGGCGGCGAAGCGACGTCATCGAGGCCTGGGTGGTTCTGTGCGGATGGCTCCTCGCGCTGGTCGGCGCCGTCTTCGGGGGCCTGGTCGCGGCGGACGCGGTCGTGCGCTCCGCGGAGCACCAGCGGGCCCAGAGCCACAAGGTGACCGCCGTCCTGGTGAAGGACGCGGAGGATCCGGGGCCGGCCCGGGTGACCACCGACCATCTGGTGTGGGCTCCCGTCCGCTGGACCGACCCGAACGGCTCCACGCGTACCGACGAGGCGCGAGTGCCGCCCCATATGAAGGCGGGCGGCAAGGTCCAGGTGTGGACCGACCGCACCGGCGTCCTGCCCAAGGAGCCCCTGACGGAGACCGAGATGATGCTGCACGCCGTCGCCGGCGGCATCCTGGCCGGGGCGGGCACCGCGGGCCTCGTGCTCGGGTCCGCCTGGGTGGTCCGGCTCGGGATGGAGCGGCGGCGTCTGGACCAGTGGGCCGCCGAGTGGGAGCGGGTCGACACGCCGTGGGGTTGGAAGACGGGCTGAGGACCGGATGCGATCGGGTGCTGCCGGACACGAGCAGGGCCCCGGAGCGACTGCTCCGGGGCCCGGCTCATTCGACCGTCGGCCGAGCGTCCGTCACTTGACGTCCGCGCTCGGCAGCGCCGTCGGGGACGCGGTGTTGAGGTCCTCCAGGCCCTTGGGGATGGCGAGCGTGAGGACCGGCGCGCCCGGCTGGGGCGCGGGCGGCGTCATCTGGTCCTTGGGGAGCTTCGGCGGGGTGGTCTGCTGGAAGTTGTTCGCGTCGAAGTTCACCATGCCCGTCTTCTCCAGGACGGTCATGTGGTCGAGCACGGTGTCGTTCGCCAGGTCGGCCAGCTGACGGACCAGGGTGTTCTGCGTGGTGCCCCGGATCTTCGCGATCGCCGGGAAGATCTGCCCGTGCGTCACCCGCATGATCGCGACGCCCGTGGCGTCGAACTCCTTGCCCGTCTTGGAGTCCACCGTCGCCACGAACTGCTGCTGCTGCGGGCTGGCCTGGTTCGGCAGCGTGATGTTCAGTTCGGACGCGAGCTTGCGGCAGGCGAGGTCGAGCCGGGCGTGTCCGACGACCAGGTGCTGGCCGGCCTCCTTCATCTCCGCCGTGGTCCCGCGCTGCATCGCCATCATGCCCAGCGGGTGCTCCCACAGCCCGGCGGCGCGGACCTTCACGACGAAGTCCCGGTCGGCCTCGGTGAGCGGCCCGTACTGCGTGTTGGCGATGACGCGGTCCTGGCTTGCGGAGGTGGTCTCCACGCCCAGCATGGCCGGGTAGGCGAGCGCGGAGAGGGTGAGGACGAGCGCGCCTCCCACGAAGACGGTTCCTACCATGCGGCGCGAGATGGGCATCGTGCCTCCTGACGTGAGCGGCTTGGTCTCCAGGAGGTACGGACGGAACGCGCGAAACAATCACCGTCGCGGGAAAAAACTTGCGGTTCCCTGTGCGTCGTCCGTCACAATCACCCGCGAACCGTACGGAGTCGGCCCGCCGCTCGGCCGCTACGGCGCCCGGCGGCCCAGGGCGACCAGCGCGGCCACCTGACGCACGTACTCGGTGGGGTGGCTGACGTGCGGGATGTGTCCGGCGCCCTCGAAGGTGTACGTCGCCGCCTGCGGGAGCGCGCCGGAGAGCCTGCCGACGATGCCGGCGAACCACGGCGGGCTCTCGCTGCCCTTCGTCAGCAGCGCTGGACCGGTGTATCCGGAGAGGCCGGCGAGGTCGAGCTCGGCCCATCCCGGGTCGCCCTGTTCGTCGGCGAACGTGGGCGCGTTGACGCGGAAGGTCTCCCGCACCCGGTCCGGCATCCGCTCCCACTCCCCGGGACCGAACGCGACCTCCTCCACGAACTGCCGCGCTCCCGCGAGCGGTTCACCGGACCGCAGCCGGTCGACGACGGATGCCAGGCGCCGTCCGGTCTCGGCGCGCAACGGACCCGACCCGGGGTCGTCGGCCACGACGCCCAGCAGCGGCGGCTCGTGCGCGAGGATGCCCCGGAACAGCTCGGGGTGCCGGCCGGCCAGCCCCAACGCGGTCGACGCGCCGAAGGAGTTGCCCGCGACGAACGCGGGGGCGAAGCCGAGGGTCTCCATCAGGTCCGCCAGATCGTCCTCGTCCTCACGACGTGACCCCTGCCCCGGCGGGCAGTCGCTCCGGCTGTGCCCGCGACGGTCGTAGACCAGCACCCGGTGGTCCCGGGTGAGGTCCTTCATCACCGGCACCCAGTTGTGGTGGTCGCCCCAGGAGCCATGGACCAGGACCAGCGGATCGCCTTCGCCGGCCACCTCGTAGTAGAGCTCGACGCCGTTCACCGAGACATGCGGCATGTGGATGCTCTCCCCGTTCCCGCCCGTTCGATCACCGCAGATGCCGGTCGAAGAAGCTCATGGTGACGTCCATCGAGTCCGCCCACCGCGGCCCGAACGTGTGCCCCTCACCCCGGTACGTCCGCAGCTCCACGTCCTTGCCCGCCGCCTCGAACGCGGCGACCGTCGCCCTCGTCCAGGCCAGGGGGCAGGTGTCGTCGGCGGTGCCGTGGTGGATCAGCAGGGGCTCGGTGACCCGGTCGACGTAGGTGACCGGCGAGACCTGCCGCCAGAACTCGGGGTTCTCCTGCGGGGTGCCGTGCGCGGCCTCGATCTCCTCGACGAGCGGGTCGCCCTCCGGCCGCTGGAACCGGTCGATGTTCTCCTGTGGACGGGAGCTGACCGGCGCGTACACGGCGGCGGCGTCGACCAGCCCCGGCGCCACGACCAGCGCGTTGTACACGACCCCGCCGCCCATCGACCGCCCGAGCAGCCCGATCCGCCCGTCGTCCACGTTCGGCCGGGACGCGGACCGCAGGGCGTGCACGGCGTTGATGACGTCCTCGGTGTAGCCGAGCCGCAGATTGACGTCGTTGTCGGGATCGTCGTCGGAGCCCGCGTGATTGCGGTAGTCGGTGTGCAGGACGACGTACCCGCCCCGCGCGAGGACGTCCTGCTCCCGCGGCATGCCACGGCCGGTGGTGTAGATGTCCGGATCGATGTAGCCATGCGCGAGCACCAGCGCCGGGAACGGCCCGGCACCCCGCGGGACGTTCATGATCCCCGAGATCTTCAGCCCGTTCGACCGATAGGTGACGGCGTACTGCGTATACGCGTCCGTCCGAACCCGCACCGCACCGACCCGCAGATCCGACCCCCGCTGCTCACGCTCCATCAACGCCGGAAGGGACACCGGATCCCCGGGACCGGGCGAAACCGAGACAGAGCCGGATGCCGAGACCGGTGCCGAGCCGGACGCCGGTCCAGACGCCGTGGCCGAGGCAGTCGCGCCGACGGACCCGCTCCCGCCCCGAGCCGAAGCCGAAGCCGTACGCGCACCCGCCGCACCCTCCCCATCACTCCCGGTGCACCCGACGGCAACCACCAGCACCATCCCGGCGACAACCCCGACGAGGCCCCGTAGCGACCGCATGGGGTCGAGTATGGCGCGGATCGGCGGGGTTGGCCTTGTGGGAGTGGGGCCAGAGCTCCGGCGGGCGCCGAGCCTCAGGCCGTCGGCTCCTTGGTCGGTGTGACGCCGTACGGGCCCGCTGCTGCCTTGAAGCGTTGCATCGTGGTCAGGCGGATGGCGAAGTACATGGCGGCTGCGGCGGCGAGGATGTGCAGTACGTCGGACGTCATGTACTGCTCCACCCCCTCTTTCGTTTCCGTCAAGGTCTCGGCGTCGTTGTACTTCGTGCCGGCGAAGCGGTTGAACAGGACGCTGAAGACGAACAGGCCCCACCACAGGTTCACCGGCCAGAGCCGCGCCCGGAATCGTTCGTCCTCGGTCGGCAGTGGTGTGGCGGCTCCCCACATGTCGACGGCGATGCGGTACGGCATCCAGAGGTTCACCAGGGGGATGAGCCAGCCGCCGATCGCCCAGCCGGGGCCGTTGCGGAAGCGGTCCGGTGCCATGAGGCCGGTGAGGGCGCGCATCCGGAAGAACCAGAGGACGAAGGCGATCGCGGCGGGCAGGTACACCATGACCTGGTACCGCGAGGTTGTTTCGTACAGGGAGACGGCGGCTCCCAGGTCTCCTTGCGGGGCGAAGAGGAAGCCGTCGTCCCCGTCGATCACCGCCCTGAGCCTGAGCCCGGCGAAAAGGCTGAACGCGTCGGTGAGGGCGACCAGCGAGAGGCCCGCCACCGCCGCGACCAGGAGCCAGAGGGGCGCTGCGCCGGGTCTTTCGGCGGGCAGCTGCGGATGTGGACGCGGGTCATTGGTCGCGGACACGGTGATGAGCCCCCCACGGGCGAGAAGAGAAGAGAAGAGACAGAGGCCCGCGGAACAGCGCGTGGCCGAGGCACGATATGTCGATCTCGCCCATCCCGTCCATGACAAATTCGCAGGTGGGTCCGACAATTCCGCAGGTCGGACCCTCCCCCCCGGCCCGCGGGCGATCAGTCGAGATAGTCCGCGACGAGGAGCGCGAACTCGTCCGGGGTGGCGAGCCGGATGCCGAGGTCCTCGGCCTTGGCGCGCTTGGACCCGGCGGATTCCCCGGCCACCACGAGGCTGGTCTTCTTGGACACGCTGGAGGAGGAGCGGCCGCCGGCCCGTTCGATGAGTTCGTTCATCTGGTTGCGGCTGAGCTTCTCCAAGGGACCGGTCATGGCGCCGGTGACCACCACGGTCATCCCGGAGAGCGGACCGCCCGCCGGGGCGTCGGCCGTGTCGGCGTCCGTGTCGGTGGCGTCGGCGGTGGCGTCCATGGGGACGAAGGCGGCGCCCGGCTCGGTCATGTTGACCCCGGCGGCGGCGAGTTTCTCGATCAGACCGGCGAGTTCGGCGAGCTCCGCGACGATCGAAGGTGCCTTCTCGGGGCCGATGCCCTCGACCTGCTGCAACTGCTCGGCATCGGCGGCACGGATGTTGTCCATGACGGCGAAGTGCCGGGCGATACGGCGGGACATGGAGCGGCCCGTGCCCCGGACACCCAGCGCGCACAGGACTCGCGACAGCGGGCGTGCCTTCGCCGTGGCGAGGGCGGCCAGCAGGTTGTCGGTGCTGGTCTCACCCATCCGTTCCAGCCCGAGGAGCTGCTCGCGGGTCAGGGTGAACAGGTCGGCGAGATCGGCCACCAGACCGGCCTCGACGAGCTGCACCACACGGGTGGCGCCCAGGCCCTCGATGTCGAGCTGGTCGCGGCCGGCGGCGTAGGAGAGGGAGGCGACCAGGTGGCAGTTGCGTCCCTGCTCGCACCGCCAGCGTTCCTGGCTGGTGTCGATCGCCGAACCGCAGCGCGGGCACGCCTCGGGGAAGACGATCGGCTTCTCGTCGCCGGTCCGCAGATGGGCGACCGGGGCCTCGATGCGCGGGATGACGTCACCCGCGCGGTGCACCATCACCTGGTCCCCGAGCCGCAGATCGCGCCGGGTGATGTCGGCCGGGTTGTGGAGCGTGGCGTAGGTGATGGTGGAGCCGTCGATCTCGACCGGTTCCAGGACGCCGCGCGGGGCGATGATGCCGGTGCGGCCCACATTCCACTCGACGTCCAGGAGCCGGGTGATCTTCTCCACGGCCGGCAGCTTGTAGGCGATAGCCCAGCGAGGGGCCCGCGAGCCGTTCCCGGCGGCCCGCTGGTCGTCGGCGAGATCGGCCTTGATGACGATCCCGTCGATCCCGAACGGCAGCTCGGCGCGCAGCGCGGCGATCTCCCGCACCCGGGCAAGGACGTCGTCCGTGCTGTCGGCGGTGACGCCGGGCACCTCGGTGGTGGCGGTGGTGTGCACGCCCAGCTGCCCGGCCAGGGCCATGAGCTCGCTGTGCGCGAGGCCGTCCAGCCGCGCCGTCAGGGCCTCGTCGGTCTCGGGCAGCGGCAGCAGACCGTAGCCGAAGAACGTCATCGGGACCGTGTAGGCGCGGTCCTTGGCCCGCAGGGTGCCCGCCGCGGCGTTGCGCGGGTTGGCGAAGGGCTGCCCGCCGTGCGCGGTGCGCACCTCGTTGGCGTGCTCGAACTGCGCGCCCGTCATCAGGACTTCGCCGCGTACCTCCACGGTGACCGGCTCGGCGAGCGTCTCGGGCAGGCCCTCGACGGTGCTCATCGCGTGCGAGACGTCCTCCCCGGCAGTCCCGTCACCGCGTGTGATCAGCCGCGTCAGCCGCCCCTCGGTGTACCGGGCCGCGATCGCCAGACCGTCGAGCTTCGCCTCGACGCTGTATCTCTCCGCCTCGTGCCCGATGCGGCGGGCCAGCGAGGCCGTCCACGCCGTGAACTGCTCGGCCGAGAAGACGTTGTCCAGACTCAGCATCGCGACCGTGTGCGGCACATCGCCCTCGACGGCGCCCCCGGCGACCTTCCCGCTCGGCGAGTCGGGCAGCACCTGATCGGGATGATCGGCCTCCCACGCGGTGATGCCCCGCATCAGCCGGTCGTAGGTGTCGTCGTCCAGCGGGGACGTGCCGTCCGTGTAATAGGCGGCCGCGGCCTTGACGACGTCCTCGACGGCCCGCGCGTACCCGGCGGCGTCCACGATCTGCGCAACTGGTGTTGTCATGCCTGTCATCCTGCCTGCCACCACTGACAATGCATTCCGCCGAACCCTGGCGGCGGCCGCGGCCCGCGAGGCCCTGGCGAGCAATTGTGATGCGCGTCACGGAAGGGCTAGGGTGATATCGCTTGGCGAAGCCCCCGGGTCGCGGGCCGAGCAGTGGTGCGCGTCCGGCCCGGCTTCGGGTGAGGAAGTGGTCCCGTTGTCCGTCGCCTGGGACGACATCGGCGGTCTCGTCGATGCACATGAACGATTCCTCGCCGGCTCACTCGTCGAGTCGGACGTGCGGGACTCGGTGCTCGACTCCTGGAAACGCTGCCGCTCCGTCGGTCTTGAGCCGCACCGGCTGCTGGTCCGGTACACCGGGGACGTCGCCCTGGACGAACGGTTCCGGCACGCCGCCGACCCCGTCCTGGCCGACCTGACCAGCTCTTTCGCCGATGCCAGCATGACTATCGCGCTGTGCGACGGACAGGGCCGCATGGTTCAGCGGCTCGGCGGCGACCGGCAGCTGCGCGACCGCCTCGACGCGGTGCGGTTCGCCCCCGGCTTCGACGCCTCCGAGGCGGTCGTCGGCACCAACGGCGTCGGCACCGCCCTCGCCGAGCGCGGCCCCGTCTACATCGCCGGCCGCGAGCACTTCGCCGACTGCCTCCAGCCCTTCGCCTGCGCGGGCGCCCCCGTACGCGACCCGCTCAGCGGACGCATCGAGGCCGTCCTCGACATCACGTGTCTGCGCGACCAGGGCGACCCGGCCATGGTGCGGATGGTCCGCGAGGCCGCCCGGAGCATCGAGGCCCGGCTGCTGGAACAGGCCGACCTGCGCGAACGCGCGCTCCTCGCCGCGTACCGGCGGGCCGACGGCCATGCCAGGGACTGGCCCCGACAGCCCGACGGGCTGCGGCCCGACCTGGACGGCGGGGCGCTCGGCCGGATCGACATGGCCGTGCTGCGCGCCAAGGCCGAGGAACTCATCGCCTCCCCGCACCGCACCCTCGACGAGGTCACCCTGCCCAGCGGCCGCAGCGCGACGCTGCTGCGCCGCCAGGTCACGGGCGCGGCGGGGGAGACCGGCGTGGCGGTCGAGGCCCGCGTCCTGGGCGGCCCCCGCCTCCGGCATCTGGACGTGGCTCCGGCTCCGGGGGAGACGGGGATCCCGGCGGCGCCGGCAGGGGAGGGGCGGCTCGGATCAGCGGGACGGCGGCCGGCCGGATCGCCCGTGACCCACTCCACGCCCGCCCCACAAGCCCCGGCCACCGCACCCGTCACCACCCCGGACGGCGAACCTGCGGGCGCCGAAGGCTGGTTGCTGCTCGTCGGGGAGCCCGGTGTCGGCCGGCTGGCCATGCTCGCGCGGCGGCGGCTGGAGCTGCTGCACGACGCGAGCGTGCGGATCGGCACCACCCTGGACGTCACCCGCACCGCCGAGGAACTCGCCGAGGTGACCGTCCCCCGGTTCGCCGACTTCGTCGCGGTCGACCTGCCCGACTCCGTGCTGCGCGGCGAGGAACCGGAGGCGCTCGGCGGCCGTACCGCACTGCGCCGGGTCGCCATCCGCGCCGTACGCAAACAGCCGCACAATCTGTACGACGTCGGGGACACCGTCGAGTACGTGCCCTCCACGCCGCAGGCCCGCTCCCTGGAGACCCGGCAGTCCGTCATGGAACCGGTCCTGACCGAGGCGGACGGGTGGATCGCGCAGGACCCGGAGCGGCTGACGCCGGTGCTGGAGGCCGGCATCCACTCCCTGATCACCGTGCCGCTGCGGGCCCGTGGCACGACCCTCGGCGTGGTCAGCTTCTACCGTTCCCTGCAACCCGACTCCTACGAGGACGACGACCTGTCCCTCGCCCAGGAGCTGGTCGGCCGCGCGGCGATCTGCATCGACAACGCCCGCCGCTACACCCGCGAGCACAACACCGCACTCGCCCTCCAGCGCAGCCTGCTGCCCAGGGGCCGTTCCGAGCAGAGCGCCGTCGAGGTCGCCTACCGCTATCTGCCCGCGCAGGCCGGTGTCGGCGGCGACTGGTTCGACGTCATCCCGCTGTCCGGCGCCCGCGTCGCACTCGTCGTCGGCGACGTGGTCGGGCACGGCCTGCACGCAGCCGCCACGATGGGGCGGCTGCGCACCGCCGTCCACAACTTCTGCTCCCTCGACCTGTCGCCCGACGACCTCCTCACCCACCTCGACGACCTGGTCGGACGGCTCGACCGGGGCGAGGGCTGGGCGGCGGAGAACAGCCCCGACTCCGGCATCGTCGGAGTCACCTGTCTGTACGCCGTCTACGATCCGGTGTCCCGGCGCTGCACCCTCACCCGCGCCGGGCACCCCTTGCCCGCGGTCGTCGCCCCCGACGGCAGCGTCGAGTTCGTCGACCTCCCCGCCTGCCCGCCGCTCGGCCTCGGCGGCATGCCCTTCGAGACGGTCGAGCTGGAGCTGGCGGAGGGCAGCCGGCTGGTGCTGTACACCGACGGTCTGGTCGAGGACCGGCACCGTGACATCGACGCCGGACTCGACGACCTCCGTGCCGTCCTGGCCGGTGCCGACCGCTCGCCCGAGGACACCTGCGAGGCCGTCCTCGACGCCCTTCTGCCGGCCCGCCCGGGCGACGACGTGGCGCTGCTCGTCGCCCGTACGCACTCGCTGGGCGCCGACCGGGTGGCCCAGTGGGACCTGCCCAGCGACCCGGCGGTCGTCTCCCGCTCACGCGCGGCGGTCACCGCCCAGCTCGCCGAGTGGGGCCTCGACGAGCTGACCTTCACCACCGAACTGATCGCCAGCGAACTGGTCACCAACGCCATCCGGCACGCCACCGGCCCGGTCCAGCTGCGTCTGCTCCGCGACCGTGCCCTGATCTGCGAGGTGTCGGACGGCAGCGGCACGTCACCCCGGCTGCGGCGCGCCCAGAGCACCGACGAGGGTGGCCGGGGTCTGTTCCTCGTCGCCCAGCTGACCGAGCGCTGGGGGACGCGTTACACGCCTGACGGCAAGGTCATCTGGACGGAGCAGCCCCTTCCGGGGTGCTGCCGCTGAGGGCGCCGCGATATTCAGGGCACCGGCGACTGTGCGGGCGCCTCCGGGGACCTGCGGCCCCCGGACCCCCGCTTTCGGCCCTGAACGGGCCTCGTCCTCAAACGCCGGACGGGCTGAAGGATTGCGGACCGGCATCGAGGATGAACCGCATTACCGCACCCCCGGCCCGTCGTGTCACCGCACCCCCGGCAACCCCGCCCCGCCACACCGCACATCGCTCCCCGGCACCACCCCGTCGACCAGATAAGCCGCCACCGCACCGTCCACACACGCGTTCCCCCGGCTCGCGAACACGCCGTGCGAGTAGTCGTTCTCCAGGGTGATCAGACGTGAGCCGGGCAGCAGTTTTCGCAGCTCATGGGCGCCCCGGATCGGTGTCACCGGGTCGTGTGCGGAGGCCACCAGGAGGACGGGCGGGGTGGCCGGGCCGCCCAGGGGCGTGCGGTGGTCGGGGCGGTGTTGCCAGTACGCGCAGGTCGTGGCCTCCAGGCCGGTCAGGACCGGCTGCGGGTCGAGGCGCCGTATGCGTCGGATGTCCGTCACGATCTCGCGCGGGGTGGGCGCCGGGCCGTCCGCGCACTTCACGATCCGGTTGGCCGCCTCGTAGTTGCGGGACTCGGGGCCGTCGAAGGCGGAGTGCGGGCGCAGGCCGTCCACGGTGGCGTCCGTCAGGTACGCGCGCAGACCGTCGGCCAGTGAGGTCCAGCGCTCGGTGCGGCCGAGGGCTCGGTAGACGGCGCGGTCGAACTCCGCCGGGCCGAAGCCGTTCAGCGGGCGGGCGGCGAGCCCTTGGCGTACGCGCAGGTATGAACGGCGTACGGCGGCCCTGTCCGCGCCCAGGCCGAAGCGGGCCGGGTGTCCGGCCGTCCAGCCGAAGAACGTGTCGCGGGCGCGCAGCAGCGCCCGGCTCTGGATCATGTCGAAGTCGTGCCAGTCCCAGGGCCCGACCACGCTGTCCAGCACCATCCGGCCCACCCGGTGCGGGAATCGCGCCGCGTAGGCCGCGCCCAGGTAACTGCCGTACGAGACACCGAGGAAGCCCGTGCGGGGCTCGCCCAGCGCGGCGCGGATCGCGTCCATGTCGTACGCGGTCCGCTCGGTCGACAGGTACGGCAGTACCTCCGTGCCCGCGCCCGCCGCGCAGTCGTCGGCCATGTGCCGCACCGCGGTGAGGTAGGCGCGTTCGGACCGCGGGCCCACCGGCACCGGGTCCGCGCCCGGCTTGGTGAACAGGCCGCCCATCGCGCCGCAGTCGACGGGCGCGCTGCCGCCGACGCCACGCGGGTCGAAGCCGATGACGTCGTACGAACGCCGCACGCTCGCGGGGAGTTTGGCGCGCTTGGTGACCGCGTAGGGCAGGCCGGAGCCACCCGGGCCGCCCGGGTTCACCAGCAGGATGCCGCGCCGTTCGGCGGGGGTGCCGGAGGCGGGGACCCGGGAGACGGCGATCTCGATGCGCGGGCCCGAGGGGTGCTGCCGGTCGAGCGGGACGGAGAGGCGCCCGCACTCCACGTGGTCCGGGGCGGGCGGCTTCGGCACGGAGTCGGGGCACGCGCCGAAGGCCAGGGCGGTCGCCGCGCGGGCGGGGGCGGTCGTGGGGAGCAGGGCGGCCGCGGCCACGAGGGCGCACAGCACGGCGGTGGGGCGGGGCAGGACGGACAAGGTCGCTCCGGGTTTCGGGAGGTCGGTAAGAACGGGCTAGCAAATGAAAATGATTATCGATAGCGTGTGCCCGTCAAGTCCGGTCCCCTCCCGCCGAGGGGTGCCCCGGGCTGCCCTGATGACGGAACCCATGGCACGAAAAGGGGAGTTGTGGCTCATCTGCTGGTGGTCGAGAGCTGGGTCGGATCGATGAGCAGGCTGCTGCCACGCGCCATCCGCGAGGGCGGGCACGAGTTCACCTTCCTCACCCGTGACCTGCACCACTACCTGCGCTCGGCGCCCGAGGGGACCGCGCACCCGCTGCTCGGCGCCCGCAATGTACTCACCGCCGACACCAACGACACCGACGCCCTGCTGCCCGAGGTGGCGCGGCTGCACTCGGTACTCGGCTTCGACGGGGTGATCACCTCCTGCGACTACTACCTGCCGGCGGTGGCCCGCATCGCCGGGCACCTCGGCCTGCCCGGCCCCGGACCCGAGGCCGTGGCGAACGCCTGCCGCAAGGACGTCACCCGTCGGATCCTGGCCGGGGCGGGCCTTCCCGGACCGCGCTTCGCCGTGCACGAGGAGTGGGCCGACCTCGCGCGGGCCGCCCGCGAGATCGGCTACCCGCTCGTCGCCAAGCCGGTCGACCTGTGCGCCGGCATGTACGTCCGGCGCATCGAGCACGAGGCCGAACTGGCCGAGCTCTTCCGGACGCTGGCCGACTTCCCGGTCAATGCCCGGGGACAGCGGCGCACCCCCGCCGTGCTGCTCGAAGAGCTCCTCGACGGCCCCGAGGTGAGCGTGGAGACCGTGTCGTACGCGGGCGCGGTCCACGTGGTCGGCATCACCGACAAGAGCGTCGGCGGGGCACCCGCCTTCATCGAGACCGGCCACATGTTCCCCGCCGCCCTGCCGGCCGCCGACATCGAGGCCGCCGAGCAGACCACGCTCGGCGCGCTCAAGGCGCTCGGGCTGACGGACGCCGTCGTCGCGCACACCGAGATCAAGCTGACCTCCGCCGGGCCGCGCGTCGTCGAGGTCAACCCCCGCCCCGCGGGCAACCGCATCACCGAGCTCGTCCGCCATGTCACCGGCATCGACCTCGCCGCCGCCTGCGTGGACGTCGCCCTCGGCCGCGGGCCCGACCTCAGGCGCACCGGCACCGGGCTGCGCAGCGCCGCCATCGGCTTCCTCGTGCCGGACCGCGCAGGCACCCTCGAAGCGCTCGACCCCCGTCGACTCGCCGCCGAACCCGATGTGCTGGAGGTGCGGCTCGCCGAGCCCGGCACGGCCGTGAAGGCGGCCGGCAGCAACAACGAGTACCTCGGTCACGTCATGGCCGGAGACCCCGACGGGCCCGGCGCCCGCGACCGCGTCGAGCGGCTGCTGGCGGCTCTGCGCGCCGGGCTGGTGATCCGGTGACCCCCGTCGGCGCCCGGCCCGCGGCGCCCGTCAGGACGTACGACGATCTCGTCGCCGACGTCCGCGCGGGTGCCCTCGGGCCCGACCCGCGCACGCTGCGCATCGCCGTCGCCTTCACCACCCGGCAGGCCGTACGGCACCACGGGCGCGGCACCGGCTACCGCAACGAGGTGCTGAGCCTGCGGCTCGCCGAGGCCGTCGGCTCGTGCGCGGTCGAACCCGGCGAACTGCCCGACGGCGCGCTCGACGACTGCGTGGGCGCCGACGTGGCAACCCTCCTCGGACATCCGCTGCCCGCGGTACGGGTGGCCGCCCTCGACGCCTACCTGATGCACGTCGCCCCGCACACCCCGCAGCACGGGGCCCGGTCCGTCGCCCTGCCCGCCGGCTCGTCCCTCGAGAAGTCCCGGGCGCGGGCGAGGGCCGTGGTCGAGCTGCTGGACCTGCCGGACGGTGGCACGGTGCTCGTCGTCGGAGTCGTCAACTCCCTGCTGGAGGCGCTGCGTTCGCGCGGTCTCGGCTATGTGCCGTGCGACCTCAAGGGCGGGCTCACGGAGTGGGGCGAGCCGGTCGTCCCCGACGCGCTCGCCGCCGCCGGGAGCTGCGACGCGCTGCTGGTGTCCGGGATGACCCTGGGCAACGGCACCTTCGAACCGCTGCGCGCGCACGCCCTGCGGCACGGCAAGCAGCTGGTGCTGTTCGCGCAGACCGGCAGCGCGGTCCTGCCGCGCTTCCTCGGGCACGGGGTCACCGCGGTGTGCGCGGAGCCGTACCCCTTCTTCTGGCTCGACGGCGGCCCCGGAGTCGTCCACCGCTACCGCTGTCCCGGGGGTGAGCGATGACCGCGACGGCCCTGCGTCCCACCGCACAGCGGGAGTTGCTCGCCCTGCTCGGCCGTACCCCGGTCGTGCGCGTGACGGCCGGACTGCCCCAGGCCCACCCCGGGTTCTGGGCCAAACTCGAAGGGCTCGCCGCGGGCGGCATGAAGGCACGGGCCGCCGTGTCCATGCTGCTCGGCGCGCGCGAACGAGGCGAACTGCGCCCTGGCGCGCCCGTGGTGGAGTCCACGTCCGGCACCCTCGGCATCGGGCTCGCCTTCGCCGGACAGGCGCTCGGCCACCCCGTCGTCCTGATCGGCGACAGCGAACTGGAGCCGTCCATGCGGCAGTTGCTGCGCGCGCACGGCGTCCGCCTGGAACTCGTCGACCGTCCCGCACCGCAGGGCGGCTGGCAGGCGGCCCGGCTCGGCAGGCTGCGCGAACTGCTCGCGGAACTCCCCGGCGCCTACTGGCCCGACCAGTACAACAACCCCGACAACACCGCCGGTTACGCCTCCCTCGCCGCCGAGCTCACCGCCCAGCTCGACCACCTCGACATCCTGGTGTGCAGCGTCGGCACCGGCGGGCACAGCGCGGGCGTCATCGGCCCGCTGCGCCGGCACTGGCCCGCGCTGCGCCTCGTCGGCGTCGACGCGACCGGATCGACGATCTTCGGCCAGCCCGCCCGCCCCCGCCTGATGCGCGGCCTCGGCAGCAGCATCCACCCCCGCAACGTCGCCTACGACGCCTTCGACGAGGTCCACTGGATCGGCCCCGCCGAGGCCGTGGACAGCTGCCGACGGCTCGCCCGGGGCTCGTTCGTCAGCGGCGGCTGGAGCACCGGCGCGGTCGCCAGGGTCGCCGCCTGGGCGGCCCGCGTGCACCCCGGCGCGGTCGTCGCGACCGTGTTCCCCGACGGGCCCCACCGCTACCTCGGCACCGTCTACGACGACGACTTCATCGCCGCCCACGGCCTCGACCTGGCCGGCGCCGCCACCCGCCCCGTGGAGATACCGCACCCCCGCGCCGCCGAGGCGAGCGGGTGGGCGCGGTGCGCGCGGGTCGCCGATCCACTCTCCGCCGGAAGGACACGATGAAGGCCCGCCTGCGCACCGTACGACTCGAACTCGCCGAGCCGCTGCGCATCTCCCGCTCCGTCATGACCGCACGCGACGCCGTCTGGCTGAGCGTCGAGCACGACGGCGTCACCGGACACGGCGAAGCCGTCAGCAGCGTGTACTACGGGCTGGACGCCGACACGCTCGCACGGCTGATAACGGCCGTCGGCCTGGAACGGTTCCCCGACCCCGAGAGCGCCCTGGAGGCCCTGCCCTCCGGCGCCGCACCCCCGGCCGTGACCGCCGCCGTCGAGTCCGCGCTCCTGGACCTCGCCGGCAAGCGGGCCGGCGTACCCGTCCACCGACTCCTCGGCACCGAGGCGTCGTTCGGCGTCGCCACCGCACGCACCATCGGCATCACCTCGCTCACGCACGCCGCCGCCACGGCCCGGCGCCTGGCCGCGAGCGGATTCGAGGTCCTCAAGGTGAAGGCGGGCTCGCCCGACCCCGAGGACGACGTGGAGCGCGTACGGGTCGTCCGGGACGCGGCACCGCGAGCGCGGCTGCTGCTGGACCCGAACGGGGCCTGGAGCAGGGCGCAGGCCGAGCGGCTGCTGCCCCGGTTCGCCGCGCTCGGCGTCGAGGCCGTCGAACAGCCGCTGCCGCCCGGCGACCCGGACGCGCTGGCCGCCCTCGCCGAGAGGTCGCCGCTGCCCGTCGTCGCCGACGAGGACGCGGTGGGCGTGGACGACGTACGGCGGCTCGCCGGGCGCGTCCACGGCGTCAACGTCAAGCTCGCCAAGTGCGGAGGAGTCCGAGCCGCCCTGCGCATCGCCGAGCTCATCGAGGGCAGCGGGACCGAGCTGATGCTCGGCTGCCTCACCGCCAGCACCCTCGGCCTGGCACCCGCCGTCCACCTCGCCGACCGCGCCCGCTGGGCCGACCTCGACGGGCATCTGCTGCTCGCCCACGACCCGTGGCGCGGCATCGGCGGCACCGACGGCGTCGTACGCCCAAGTGGCCTGCCCGGACTGGGAGTCCAGGAGGTGACCGCGCATGCGGACGTGGCGTGAGATGCGCGGCTTCCCGCTCGCCGTCCGGTTGCTGCTGGTCAACCAGCTCGGCGTCAACACCGGCTTCTACCTCCTCATCCCCTACCTCGCCACCCACCTCGGCGAGAACCTGGGCATGTCGGCGGCGGTCGTCGGGATCGTCCTCGGTGTGCGCAACCTCAGCCAGCAGGGCCTGTTCATCATCGGCGGCTCGGCAGCCGACCGGCTCGGGGCGCGGGGCGTCATCATCGCCGGGTGCGCGCTGCGGACCGTCGGCTTCGCGCTGTTCGCGCTGGGCGACGGGCTGCCGGTGCTGCTAGCCGCGTCCGTGCTCAGCGGGCTCGCGGGGGCGCTGTTCAACCCGGCCGTGCGGGCCTATCTCGCGCAGGAGGCGGGGGAGCGCAGGGCGGAGGCGTTCGCCCTGTTCAATGTGTTCGCCACGACCGGGGCGCTCGTCGGGCCGCTGCTGGGCAGCGCCCTGCTCCTCGTCGACTTCCGCACCTCCGCGCTGACCGCCGCCGGCATCTTCGCGGTGCTCACCGTGGCGCAGGCCCTCGTCCTGCCCGCGCGCAAGGTCGAGCCGAGCGGCAGCGGGGTCCTCGGGGACTGGCGCGAAGTGCTCGGCAACCGGGCCTTCCTGGCCTTCTCGCTCGCCATGGTCGGCATGTTCACCCTGGAGAACCAGCTGTACCTGCTGCTGCCGGACGGGGCCCGGGAGGCCACCGGCTGGGACGGGGCCGCGGGCATCGTCTTCCTCGTCGGCACGGTCGCCAACCTGGTGTTCCAGCTGCGGATCACCGGTTACCTCAAGTCCCGTCACCACAGGGGGCGTTGGATAGCCGTGGGGCTCGCGGTGATGGCACTCGCCTTCCTGCCGCCCGTCCTCGCCCCGGGTGCCGTGCCGGTCCTCGCGAGCGCACTGCTGCTCTGTCTCGGCATCATGATCGCCTCGCCGTTCGTGATGGAGCTGATCCCCCGCTTCGGCCGTCCCGAGCTGACCGGCACGTACTTCGGGATCTTCTACGTCGTCTCGGGCATCGCCGCGGCCGTCGGCAACACCGTCGTCGGCTGGGCCATGGACGCGGGGGAGAGCGGGGGCCGGGCCTGGCTGCCGTGGGTGTGCTGCGCGGTGTTCGGGGCGGCCTCGGCGGGCGGGGTCGCGTGGCTGCGGGGCCGCGGCGCGCTGCCGGAGCCCGCGGAACCGGTGCGGGAGAAGGCCGACGCATGACCGACGGCAACCTCCTCACCGACCACCCCGCCCTCTACGAGGCCCGCTTCCCCGACCCCGACCGGCTCGCCGGACGCTGGGCCGAGGACTGCCTGCGCCGCCACGGCGCCGGCCCGCGCGTCCTCGACATGGGCTGCGGCACCGGCCGCGACGCCGCCCGACTGCACCACGCGGGCCGTACGGTGACCGGCGCCGACCTCTCCGAGGCGATGCTCGCCCACGCCCGCACGCACCACCCGGGACCGGCGTACGTCAGGGCCGACCTGCGCGGCTTCGACCTGCGGGAGTCGGGCGGGGCCGCCTTCGACGCGGTCGTCTGCCTGGACAGCTCCCTGCTGTACTGCCACACCAACGACCAGCTCGACGGCTTCCTCGGCTCCTGCCGTCGCGCCCTCGCGCCGGGCGGGCTGCTGGTCGCGGAGATGCGCAACGGGGCGTACTTCCTGGGCCGTACCGATCTCCTCGACCGCCCGTCCGGCAACACCTTCACCTGGCAGGGCGTCGCCCACCGGTCGACGACCACGCTCACCGTCGACCGCACCGCCCAGCTTCTGCGCCGCACCCGCGTCTGGACCCGCGACGACGGTTCGCCGCCCGTCGCCCAGCACTCCGCCTGGCGGCTGCTGTTCCCGCACGAGCTGCGGCGCTTCCTCACCGCGCACGGCTTCGAGGTCCTCGAACTGCACGACGGACCCGGCCCGCGCACCGAACCGCCCTGGCGGGACGGCCGGCTGCCCGGGACCGCCACGGACGCGGACCGGCTGCACCTCGTCGCGCGCCTGCACACCCACTGACCCGAAGGACCAGTCATGAACGACGAACGTTTCCCCGGCCTGCACCGACGCGGCTTCCTCGCCGCCACCACCGGCGCCGCCACCGCACTCGCCCTCACGGGATGCGGCGGTTCCGGCGAGACGGCGACCTCCGACGGCGCCCCCAGGCGCGGCGGCCGACTGCGCGCCGCCTTCGCCGGCGGCGGCGCGAGCGAGACCCTCGATCCCCACCTGGCGAGCCTCTTCGCCGACGCCGCCCGGGCCAAGGCCCTCTTCGACAAGCTCGCCGACTACGGCGCCGACCTCTCCGCCCGGCCCCGGCTCGCGGAGCGCTGGGAGCCCAACAAGACCCTGGACCGCTGGCAGGTGACACTGCGCAAGGCCGTCTTCCACGACGGCAGGCCGGTCACCGCCGCGGACGTCCTTTACAGCTACCGCCGGATCGCCGACCCGAAGCAGGCGTTCCGAGCGAAGGCGTCCCTGGAGCCCATCGACCTCGATGCCAGCCGGGCCACCGGGGAACGGGGCATCGAGTTCGTGCTCAAGCGCCCGACGGCCGAATTCCCCAACGTCCTGGCCGCGTTCGGCGCGTACGTCGTCCCCGAGAACGCCACCGAGTTCGACGACCGGCCCATCGGATCGGGCCCCTTCCGGTTCGTGTCCTTCGCGCCCGGCCGCTCCGCCGTCTTCCGCCGCTTCGACGACCACTGGGACGGCGCCCCGCTCCTCGACGAGATCGAGTTCGTCGTCGCGGGTGAGGAGTCCGCCCGCGTCAACGCCCTCCTCGGCGGGCAGGTCGAGTACGCGCACGAACTCAACCCGACCACCGCCCGCGCCCACGAGCGCGGCGGACAGATCGAGATCGTACGGCTGCGCAACAGCGCCATGCAGGCGTTCTGCATGAAGACCGACCGGGCACCCTTCGACGACAGGCGGGTGCGCGAGGCGTTCTTCCTCATCGCCGACCGGCAGGAACTCGTCGACGGCGCGCTGTCCGGCGCCGGCGAGGTCGGCAACGACCTGTTCGGCAAGGGCTACGAGTACTACGCCGCCGACCTGCCGCAGCGCACCCAGGACCTCGACCGGGCCCGCGCCCTGCTCAAGCAGGCCGGCGCCGAGAACCTCAAGGTCACCCTGGACACCTCCGCGGTCGCCGCCGGGTTCACCGAGGCCGCCGGCATCTTCCGGGACCAGGCCGCGAAGGCGGGCGTCACGATCGACGTGCGGATGGGCAGCAAGGACTCCTACTGGAGCGACATCCTCGACGGCGGCACCCTGTGCTGCTACCGCTCCGGCGCCATGCCCGTCGAGGCCCACATCTCCCAGCGGCTGCTCACCGACTCCACCACCAACGCCACCAAGTGGCGGCACAAGGACTTCGACGCCCTCTACCGGCAGGCCCAGTCCACCCGCGACAGGACGGAGCGGGCCGCCGTCTACGGGCGCATGCAGCGCCGCCTGTACACCGAGGGCGGCTTCCTCGTGTGGGGCTTCGCGGACTGGATCATCGGAACGGCCCGGTCCCTGAGAGGAGTCGAGACGAAGGCTCCCGCCAACACCCTGGACTGGGCACGGTTCGACAGGGTGTGGCTGGCGTGAGGACGCGCTGGGACAGCGCCCCGAAGGGGCGCGGGGAACTGCGCGACCAGCCCGGACGGCTCCGCAGTCGACAGACGGCCCACGGCGGCACATCCTTCGTCACCCGGCGCCTGATCCTCGGCGCAGCCCAGACCGCGGCCGTCGTACTCCTGGTCTTCGCCCTCACCGAGGCGCTGCCCGGCGACGCGGCGGTCGCCCTCGCCGGTGACCAGCCGGACCCGGCCCGCATCGCGGCGATCCGCGAGGCGATGGATCTGGACCGGCCCGCGCACGAACGCCTCACGGACTGGGCGACGGGCCTGCTGCACGGCGACTTCGGCACCTCACTGACCTCGGGGCGCCCGGTCACCCGGTACATCGCCGACGGCTTCGGACCGACCCTCACCCTCGCCGCCCTCACCCTTGCGCTGCTGGTCCCGCTGGGCCTCGGCCTCGGCGTGCTCGCCGCCCGCCACGAGGGCGGCCTCGTGGACCGGCTGGTCAGCTCGGTGACGCTGGCCGTGTACGCCGTACCCGAGTTCGCCCTCGGAGTGCTCCTGGTGACGGTCCTCGCCCTGAAGCTGGCCTGGCTGCCGCCGACGGCCGTCGGCCACGGCACCGACCTGCTCGCCCATCCGGCGGTGCTGGTGCTGCCCGTCCTGGTCCTGCTGTCCCGCCCGGTCTGCTCCCTGTCCCGCCTAGTGCGGGCCGGCATGGCCGACGCCCTCGCCTCCCCGTACGTCGCCCACGCCCGCCGCTGCGGTGTCACCGGCGCCCGTCTCCGCTATGCCCACGCCCTGCCGAACGCCCTCGCCCCGGCCGTCCAGCAACTCGCCCGTACCGTCGACTGGTTGCTGTGCGGGGTGATCGTCGTGGAGGCCCTCTTCGTTGTCCCGGGCCTCGGGACCGTCCTGCTCAACGCCGTCGCCGAACGCGACGTACCGGTGGTGCAGGGGCTGGCCGTGGTCTTCGGCGTGCTGACGGTGCTGCTCAACCTCGGTGCCGACCTCGTGGCCCACCGGCTCACACCCCGGGCGGGGGTGGCCGCGTGACGCACCGCCGCTTCGCGCTCGGCCTCGGCCTGGTCGCCGTCCCGCTCCTGCTCGCCCTCCTCGGACCGTTCCTCGCGGGCGAACCGGGGCCGCGTGCCACGTCCTTCGTCCTCGGCGACGGCCACGTGCTCGGTACCGACTTCGTGGGCCGCGACGTCCTGCGGCAGACCCTGCTGGGCGGCCGTACCGTCGTGGTCACCGCCCTCGCCGCGACCGTGCTCGCCCATCTCGTCGCCGTCCCGGTCGCGCTGGCCGGCGCGCTCACCCGGCTGCGGTGGCTGGAGGACCTGCTGATGCGGCCGCTGGACGTGCTGCTCGCCGTGCCGTCGCTGCTGCTGATCCTGCTCGTGGCCGCCGTGTTCGCACCGGGTGCCGTGGGGCTCGCGCTGCTCGTGGCGCTGGTCAACGTGCCCGACGCGGCCCGGATCGTACGGGCCGCGGCCGGGGAGGTCGCCGCACGCCCTGCCGTCGAGGCGCTGCGCATGCAGGGCGAGAGCCGGTGGCGGATCGCCGTCGGGTACGTCGGCCGCTCTACGCTGCGCACCCTCGCCGCCGACGCCGGGATCCGGCTGACCGGCGTGCTGTACCTGGTGTCGACGGCCGCGTTCCTCGGGGTGGGCGTCGCGCCGGACGCCGCCGACTGGGCGGTGATGGTCGACCGCAACCGCACGGGGCTGCTGGTGCAGCCGTGGGCCGTGGTGGTGCCCGCGCTGCTGATCGTGGCGCTGACGATGGGCACGAACCTGCTCTTCGACGCGGCCCTTGAGAAGAGGGGGCGCCGGTGATGAGGGGAGATGGAACGCCGGTGACGGAGGGGAAGGGACGCCGGTGACGGAGGGGGAAGGGACGCCGGTGACGGAGAGGGAAGGGACGCCGGTGGCGGCGGAGGGCGGGACATCGGTGACGGCAGATGACGGGACACCGGTGGGCCGAGTGGCGACGGATGTCGCCGTCGCCGAGATCCGCGACCTGCGCGTCGAGATCGACGGCCGGGCGATCGTCGACGGGGTGTGCGTGAAGGTGCTGCCGGGCAGGGTGACCGCCCTGGTCGGCGCGTCCGGCAGCGGCAAGACCACGATCGGGCTCGCCCTGCTCGGCGAGTACCCGCCCGGCGCGCGCGTCACGGGTGAGGTGCGGCGGCACGCGGCCGGCCCGGTGGGCTACGTCCCCCAGCACCCCGCCGCCGTCCTCAACCCGGCCCGCCGGGTCGGCGCCCTGCTCGACGACATCGCCCGGCCCCAGGTCCGCCATCTGCCGCGGGCGCGGCGCCGTGAGGCGGCTCGCGCGCTGGTCCTGCGTGCCCTGTCGGAAGCCCAACTCACCGACTCCAAAGCTCTGTTGCGCCGCCACCCGCACCAGCTCTCCGGCGGCCAGCAGCAGCGCGTGGTCCTCGCCCAGGCCCTGCTGCTCGGCGCCCGGGTGATCGTCGCGGACGAACTCACCACCGGTCAGGACGCGTTGACCAAGAACCGGATCGTCGAGCAGCTGGCGGCGGTCGCGGCACGCGGCATCGCCGTCGTCCTGCTCAGCCACGACCTCGACGTGGTCCGCGCACTCGCCGACGAGGTCCTCGTGCTGCGCGCGGGCCGGGTCGTCGAGTCGGGACCGGCGGAGCGGCTCTGGGAGGCGCCCCGGCACGAGTGGACCCGCCGGTTGCTCGACGCACGGCACGGAACCCCGTCGGCGGGCACGGGCGACCCGGGACGCCAACCACGCTTGGAAGTACGGGACTTGACGGCCGCGTACGACCGGCGGACCGTCGTGCTGCGCACCCCGCGCCTCGTCCTGCACCCCGGTGAGTGCCTCGCCGTGGTCGGCCGCTCCGGCAGCGGCAAGACCACGCTCGCCCGCTGCCTCGCGGGCCTGCACCGCGAGCACTCGGGCGAGATCCTGCTCGACGGCACAGCGCTCCCGCGCAGCCTGCGCCACCGGAGCCGTGCCCAACTGGCGGCCGTGCAGTACGTGTTCCAGGACGCCCGCGCAGCGTTCGACGAGCACCGGCCGGTGCTGGAACAGGTGGCCCGCACGGCGGTACGGCTGCGCGGGGCGGGCGAACGGGCGGCCAGGGACGAGGCATCGGTCACGCTGAACCGCCTCGGCCTGTCACCGGACCTGGCCCGGCGTCGCCCCGGCGCGCTCTCCGGCGGCGAGCTCCAGCGCGCCGCCCTGGCCCGCGCCCTGCTCGCCCGCCCCCGCGTGCTGATCTGCGACGAGGTCACCTCCGGCCTGGACACGGTCACCCGACGCGGCATCCTCGACGTCCTCGCGGGGCTGGTCCGCGACGGTGAGGGCCTGTCCCTCGTCCTCGTCACCCACGATCTGGACACGGCACGTCTCGCCCACCGCCTCGCCGTCCTGGACGAGGGAGAGGTCGTGGAACAGGGCCCGGCGCAACGCGTCCTGACGGCGCCGCGGCACCCGTTCTCGATCGCCCTCATGGAGACGACATCGCGCTTGGAGGCCGGCGGCCGCAGCTGACAGCCGGCCTCCGGGCTCGTTCGCAGGAGGAGACGGGAGCCTCTGCGAGCGGCCCGGAGACCGGCGACCATGGGTGCGCCCGACGCCTATGACCTGGTCGGCAGGCGTCGGCGGCGCGGGCGGGCGGTGGCCCGGGCGAGCAGGATGTGGATCTGCCGGACCGCGTCACCCGGATGGGTGGCCGAGGTGGCGAAGGGCAGGCGGGTGTCGTGGTGGGAGTCCGGCGTCTGGGAGCGGAGCACCAGGCCGTGCCCGTCGAGCCGCAACGGCCGTACCTCGCACGCGCCGAGCTGCTGCCTCGCCGGGAGCAGCCGGGCGAGCGGGGTCACGGTGTCGGCGTGGGCCGCGTCCAGCCTGGCCAGCATCTCGGCCTCGTGGGTGGCCAGCGGGTCGGGCGAGGAGTGGGCGAGTTCGTCGAGGCCGACGACCGCCGTGCGGCCCTCCTCGGTGAGTACGGCCCGGGCCGGGTGGAACACCAGCGCCTTCGGGCCGAGGACGGTCAGCCGGCCACCCAGCGTGAGCCGGGCGCGCACCCGTTCGCGTACGGCGACCGGGGCGACGTCGGTGAACTCCACCAGGGCGGTCAGATCGCCGTGCGGCGCCATGGCGAGCTCGGCCGCGAGGTGACCGTCCGGCGGGTTGTTCAGGAGCAGCCGTGCGGCCGCGTCGACGGTGTGCAGGCCGATCAGTTCGACGCGATGGCCGTGCGTGGTGACGGTCAGCGAGTCGGCCGCCGCCAGCACCGAGCGGGCACGCTCGGCGGGCGTCGGCTCAGGGCAGGAGGCAGCAGACATGGGAACCTTTCGAACGCTCCAGCTCGACTTAGGTAAGCCTAACCTTATCCATTCCTGTTCGTGTTCACCAACCCGTCAGCAGCAGGTGATTGACGAGCAGCGCGAGCACGCCCTGTGCCGCGAGCCAGACGCGCGTCTTCGGCAGCAGCGCGCACGCGGGCAGCAGCCACAGTGCGAACGGCAGCCAGATCCGCTCCGTCTCCGCCTTGCTCATCCCCGACAGATCCGCGACCACCATCGCGACCAGAGCGCCGAGCACCAGAACGCCGAGCCGGAACGCGGCCGTTCGGTCCCGGCGCAGCAGCACGGCCCCGGTCCGCCGCAGCCCCGCCACCGTCGCGAGGCCCACCACCAGCACCTGGCAGGCGAGGTTGGCCCACACCCAGTAGGCCTGCGGCCGGGTGCCGCCGGCGCCCTGGTCGTAGCGGGTGACCAGCAGGTCGTACGCCTCCCACCAGTAGAAGCCCAGCGCCGTGAACACGACCGGTACGACGACGAAGCCCGCCAGCGCGAAAGGGAGGGGCCGTGCGCGGCGGGAGCCCAGCACACACACGGCGGCGGCGATCACGACGTACAGCGTCAGGCCGTACGACAGAAAGACCGTGAGGCCGAACAGGAGCCCTGAGGCGAGGCCGGTCCGGCGCGGCCGGTGTCCCGTCACCGCGAGCGCGAGCAGCGCCACCGCCCAGGCCGCGACCGCCGCGAAGTAGCCGTCGGCGGAGGTGCCCATCCACACGGCGGCCGGTGCCAGGGCCAGGAACGGTGCGGCGCGGCGGGCGAGTTTCTCGTCGGTGAGGGTGCGGACGGTCACGAGGACGCCCAGCGCGGCGGTCGCCCCGACGGTGATGCACCAGACCCCGGCCCAAGCGCCGCCGCCCAGGCCGATCCGGTCGAGGTAGACGAAGGTGAGCGTGGCCGCCGGGGGATGTCCGGCGATGTGCGCGGGCCAGTGCTCCGGCGAGGCGCCGACCACGATGTGCGAGGTGAAGTCCCGCAGCGTCGCGGGGATGTCCTGGAAACGGTCGATGACCTGGAGGTACTCGTACCGCGTGGTCAGCCGGCGGGCGATACCGCGCTCCCAGCCGTCGACGAGCGCGAGCGAGAAGGTCCAGGCCGTGCCCGCTGCCCAGACGGCGAGCAGCAGCCGCCGCCACGGCAGCCGGGCGGCCAGGGCCGGGCCGTACGCCACGACGGCGACCGCGACGGCGATCGCGGCCGGCGTGCCGGGACCGAGGTGCGGTGCCCAGTAGGCGAGCAGCGGCGGCCAGTTGACGAAGAGGGTGCCGTCCCGGTGCTCGATCACGGTGCCGACGACGGCTGCCGCCGCGACGAGCAGGACGGCCGCCGCGGCGGCGTACAGATCGCGGCGGAGGTCCCGGCGAGCGGTGGTGCGGGTGTCGGCGGCGGCCTCGGGCAGAAGATCGCTGGTCACATCCCCGACGCTAGGGGGCGCGAGGTCCGCCGGACGCGTGACGGGCGGGGACGTCAGAGATTCGTCATGGTTCAAGGCGGCGTTTCCTGCCCCTGCCCGGCCTACGGTCGGCGCATGGCTCGGTCTCCCTTCTCACCCTCCTTCTGGCGCAGCCCGCTGCGCGGCCCCTGGTTCACGTCGGTGCTCGGTGTCGTCCTGCTCGGCGGGATCACGGTGCTGTTCGTGACGGGCCTCGTGTCCTACGCCGCGTACAACCCGGACCTGTCGCCGGTGAACGACAAGACCCCGGACAAGGGCGTCCTCGGCTTCTACCTGTTCTCCTGGCCGACCGACCCGCACTGGCTCTACCGGCTCAACCAGGGCGTCCACGTCACCCTCGGCATCACGCTGATCCCTGTGCTGCTGGCCAAGCTGTGGTCGGTCGTGCCGAGGCTGTTCACGCTGCCGCCGGCGCGCTCGCTCGCACACGCGCTGGAGCGGCTCTCGCTGCTGCTCCTGGTCGGCGGCGCGCTGTTCGAGTTCGTGACCGGGGTGCTCAACGTCCAGTTGGACTACATCTTCCCCGGATCCTTCTACACGCTGCACTTCTACGGGGCGTGGGTCTTCATCGCCGCCTTCGTCGCGCACGCGGTCCTGAAGACGCCGATGGCCCTGCGCAACCTGCGTCAACTCCGCGAAGAACAGAACGACTTGATCGCGCCGAGCCCCGCGGAGCCGACGGTCTCCCGGCGCGGCGCCCTCTGGTTCGTAGGCGGCGGCTCACTGCTCCTGTTCGGCACGACGGTCGGCCAGAACTTCGACGGCCCCCTGCGCCGCACCGCCCTCCTCGCCCCGCACGGCGGCGCCGAGCCGGGGAGCGGGCCGGGCGGCTTCCAGATCAACAAGACGGCCGCGTACGCCGGGATCCGCGACGCCGACACCGGCGAGGACGCATGGCGACTGGTCGTCGTCGGGAACGGCCACACGGTCCGCCTCACCCGCGCCGACCTCCTCGCCATGCCGCAGCACAGCGCGGCCCTGCCGATCGCGTGCGTGGAGGGCTGGTCGACGTCCGACCAGTGGTGGCGCGGCGTACGGCTGCGGGACCTGGCGGCTCTGGTCGGCCACGACGAGGACCCGCCCGACGTGCTCGTGGAGTCCCTCCAGCAGCGCGGCGCCTTCCGCCGGGCCGCCCTGCGCGCCAACCAGGTCGCCGACCCCCGCTCCCTGCTCGCCCTCGCCGTCAACGGCGAGGACCTCACCCCCGACCACGGCTACCCGGCACGCGTCATCGTGCCCGCCGCCCCCGGCGTGCTGAACACCAAGTGGGTGGCACGGCTGACCTTCGGAGACCTGTGATGCGACGCCCCGAACCGCCCGTCCCGATCGGCAGCCCTCTCCAGATTCTCCTCCTCGCCTGCTCGTTCGCCCTCGCCGGATACGCGGGAGTGCGACTGCTGGAAGGAGAATGGTTCGAGATCGCGCTCTGGTTCGTCGGGGCGGCGATCGTCCACGACCTCGTCCTCGTACCGCTGTACGGGGCGGCGGACCAGGCACTGCTACGGACCTTCGAGGCGGCCGACCGCCGGACCTGGATCCCCTACGTCCGAGTCCCCGCCGCCCTCTCCCTCCTGCTGCTCCTGGTGTGGTTCCCTCTGATCACCGGTCGTGTGACGCACCGGTACACCGGCGCGACGGGCCACCCCCCGGCCGACTTCGCGACCCGCTGGCTCCTGCTCACGGCCGTACTGTTCGGAGCTTCGGCGATGGTGTTCGCCATCGGCCCGTGGCGGTCCGGGGGGCGCGCGGAGGGAGTGAGCCGCCGACATTCCCGTGACCTGTGACGCTCCCGGGAGCACGGCGACGAGGTCAGGAGGTGCTCGTCCTAAACCCCTCGACCTACCGGGTCGCGGCGCATACCTTCAAGTGCACCTTCCTGATCCCGTACGACGGACAACGCATCCGGTACGAGCAGGATGTGACCGAGCGGACGTCGGGGACGTACGACGAGGTCGTCGCGGTGCCGGAAGGACTGGGGTGAGGGGCGTGGAGTTGAAGCAGGACGGAACACAGGAGACGGTCGAGCTGGTCTACCAGCCGACGCGTGCCGACATCCTCGCGGGCGTTCTGGTGCGTGAGCGCCGACGGCGCCTGCATCTGGTGCGGTGGGGTTTCACGGGGCTGTTCGCAGCCGCCGCCGTGTTGATGGTGGCGGCACAGGGAAGCTCCTCACTGGCATGGGTGACCGCGGTCCTCTGCGCCGTCCTGATCTGGTCGATCCCGCATCTCCAGGCCCACCACGCGCTGAGCACCGTCTCCTGGCAGGGCGAGTACCGCACGTCGGTGAACGAGACGGGCATCGCCACCGACACCGTGCACACGACGCTCCTCCAGCGCTGGTCCGTCTTCCGCGGTTTCCGCGAGACCCGCGACCATGTGGTTCTGCTCAGCCGGGACCCGAACATCCTGCTCGTGGAGGTGCTGCCCAAGCGAGGGCTGCACGCTCCGGAGGAGGCGGAGCGGCTGTTGGCCGTCCTGAGCCGCCATCTGCCCCGCGTCTGACGCGACCGCAGCGGCTGAGGGGCCGCCCGCTCGGCAGCCCCTCGGCCGGTCACGCGGCCCCTCGACCGGTCACGCGGTCTCTTGGCCGGTCAGACGACCTCTCGGCCCATCACGCCGCCCGCGCCTCCGCGCCGGCCACCGGAAAGCCCTCCGTCCGCAGGACCCGCCGCTCCGCGTCCACCGCGAACACCTCGCAACCCGCCCGTGACGCCGCCCAGTCGAGGCCCTCCGCGCCCATCGCGAACGCCGCCGTCGCCACCGTGTCCGCGACTGTGAGGGAGGACGCCACGACGCTCAGCGAGAGCAGCCCAGTCGCCGGACGCCCCGTGCGGCCGTCGATGATGTGGTCGCCGCGCTCGTAGCGCGCGGACGTCGCGATCGCCCCGTCCGTCAGCTCGGCCACCGTGCACACCTTGTCGGCCTGCTCGGGATGGCGTACCCCCACCCGCCAGGGCCCGCCGCCCGCGACCACGTCACCACCGGCGTTCAGTACGAACCGCCGCGCACCGGCCGCCCGCACCAACTCGGCCGCGCGCTGCACGGACCAGCCCTTCACCACCGCGCACGGATCGAGCCCGCGCCCCGGCAGCCGTACGTCGAAGGCGCCGCCGGTGGCGACCCGGTACTCCTCGCACAGACCCAGCACCTCGTCGAGGTCGGCACTGACATCCCGGCGCGCGATCTCGCCCCGGTCGAGCCGGCGCACCTCGCTGTCCGCCTTGAACGGGCTGAACCGGGCGTCGACCTCGCGCAGCCACGCGAACACGGTGTCGGCGGCCTCCGGGCCCACGTGCGCGTCGTCGACCCGCAGCGAGACCGGGAACCCCATCACATGCTCGACGCGGTGCACGTCACGCACCCTTCGCGTCGATGGCGGCCTGGAGGGACTCCTTGTAGCCGTCGCTGGTGATCGTGGCACCGGAGACGGTGTCGACGTCGGCGCTCTGCGCCTCCAGGGTCTCGGCGACGAGCTGCGGGACCGCTGCCGTGGTCTGGGGGTGGTTCGGCTGCTGGAGCATCTTCACGGCCGTGATCCGGTCGCCGGCGAAGGTCACCTGGACCTGAACCGGACCCTTGTCGGTGTTCACGGTCGAGCCCTTGACCACAGTGTCGGCGGCCGACCCGGATTCCGACGACCCGGAATCCGCGGTGCCGGACTCCGCGGTGCCGGACTCCGCGGTGCCGGACTCCGCCGACGGGGTCGAGGCCGGGGAGGCCGTCTCCGTGGTGGGCGTGCCGAGGGACGGCTCGTAGCGCCAGACCGGGATCAGGCCCGCCACGCTCAGGACCAGGACAGGTATTGCTCGCTTCACGATGTCTTCCCGTCCTGCTCAGCCGGCCAGGCTGAAGCGCTCGAAGTGGACCTGCTCCTTGGGCACGCCCACCGCGCGAAGGCTGCCGATCACCGCGTTCATCATCGGCGGCGGCCCGCACAGGAAGACGTCCCGGTCGGTGATGTCCGGGACCAGCCGTGTCAGCTCGGCCGGGGCGAGCTTGTCCGGCGTGACCGGGCCGGTCACCAGGTGCAGCTCGGCGCCCTTGGCACGGGCGAGCTCCACCAGCTCGCCGTACAGCACCGCGTCCTGGTCCGAGGCGACCCGGTAGATCACCACCGCGTGGCCGTGCAGCTCCTCCAGCAGCGCCCGGATCGGGGTGACACCGACGCCGCCCGCGATGAGCACCGCCTCCGGCCGGGTCCGGTGCAGCGCGGTGAACGCGCCGTAGGGGCCCTCGGCGAAGACGCGGGTGCCGGGCTTGAGATGCCGCAGGGCCGCCGAGCCGTCGCCTGCCGCCTTAGCGGTCAGCCGCAGCCGGTCGCCGTCGGGCGCGGCGGAGAGGGAGAACGGGTTGGCCTGCCACCAGCGGTCCTTCGTCAGGAACCGCCACAGGAAGAACTGGCCGGCCCGCGCGGGCAGCCGGTCCAGGTCGCGGCCGGTGATGTAGATCGAGACGACGTTGTGGGACTCGGGGACGACGGCCTCGACCCGGAACTGGTGACGCCAGTTCCGCCACAGGGGCAGGACCAGGCGGCCGGTGAACACGGAGGCGAGGGCGACGCCCCACACGCCGTACCAGTACGCCGTGGCGGCGGACGACGACGTGAAGGACGTACCGACCGCGACCTGGTGCGTGAACGCCAGGATCACCGCGACGTAGGTGTACAGGTGGATGAAGTGCCAGGTCTCGTACGCCAGCCGGCGTCGCGCGAACCGGGCCGACACCGCGCCGATCACGATGATGATCCCCAGCGCGACGACGGCACGCAGCACGCCCTCGACGGTCTCGGCGAGGTCGATCAGCTGGTTCACCGGGTCCAGCGAGGACGACTCGGCGTAGCCGAAGGTGATGAACACGGCGTGCGCGAGGAGGGCCCACAGGACGCTGAAGCCGGTCCAGCGGTGCCAGGACGTCAGCCGGTCCATGCCGATACGGCGGTCCAGCCACGGCAGGCGGGCCACCAGCAGCAGCTGGAAGGCCATGAGCAGCGCACCGAGAAGGCCGGCGAGACGGCCGGTCACGATGAGCGCGTTGGAGGCGAAACCGGCGGCGGAGAAGAAGTAGAGCACCACGGCCACGTTCGCGGCCAGCACGGCGTACAGACCCGTGCGGGCGACGACCCTGGGGCGTATCGCCGTGGGGGGCGCAGGGGGCGATTGGACGGTCGTCACGTGCGACAGCTCCTTGATCTCGTCTGTGGATACCGAGCTTGTCCGGCCGGAGCTGTCGAAAAGCTGTCGTACCTCTATCAGCTGATTATCGATGTGGCCGCGGTCCCGCACCCGGCCCCGATGACCGGTGCCGGGTGCCGCACTATGAACGGGTGGAGAAAGTACGTCTTCTGGTCGTGGACGACGACCCGCCCATCGCCGACCTCGTCGCGACGGTCGCCCGCTACGAGGGCTGGGACGCGGCCACCGCGAACTCCGGCGAGGAGGCGCTGCGGCTGGCCGCCGAGTTCCACCCGGACATCGTGGTGCTCGACCTGATGCTGCCCGACGTCGACGGGTTCGGCGTCCTGGACCGGCTGCGCGCGGCCGGGACGATGGTGCCCGTGGTGTTCCTCACCGCCCGGGACGGGGTCGCCGACCGGGTGGCCGGACTGACCCGCGGCGGGGACGACTACCTGGTCAAACCGTTCGCGGTGGAGGAACTGATGGCCCGGCTGCGCACCGTGCTGCGGCGCAGCGCGGGACCCGGCTTCCAGCGTTCCGTCCTTCGGGTGGCCGACCTGTCGATGGACGAGGACACCCGCGAGGTCCGCCGCGGCGAGAGGCTGCTCACGCTCACGCCGACCGAGTACGAGGTGCTGCGCTATCTGATGCGCAAGTCGCCGACCGTGCTCACCAAGGCGCAGATCCTCGACCATGTGTGGGAGTACGGCTTCGGCGGCCGCTCGAACGTCGTCGAGCTGGTCGTCAGCAGGCTGCGCCGCAAACTCGACGAGCCCGACGACGGCACCGCACCGCTGATCCACACCGTGCGCGGCTTCGGGTACGTCATCCGGCAGGCGGCCGAGTGAACGGGCGGCTGCGGCGGGCGTATCGCGGGATGCGGCTCGGGACCCGGCTGGCGCTGGGTCTCGGCGTGCTGTCGCTGGTGGTGTTCGCGGTCGTCGGCACGGCTCTGACGACGTACATGCGCGACTACCTGTCGGCGCAGCTCGACACCCAGCTCGCGCAGGGCCAGGTCGCCCAGTCCAAGTCCATCGCGGACTACGGCACGCTCACCGGCAAGAAGTACTACAGCTGGTACTACGCCGTGTACGACGTGTCGGACGGCGAGCCCGTGCTGCGCAGGCCGGAGGACCCGGCGGACGTCCCGGCGGACGTCGACGACTTCACCTCCCTGGCCCGCGCGCAGACCGTCGCGAGCACCGAGGTCCTGCGCACCGAGCACCTGCGGGGCAAGGGCGAGTACCGGCTGCGCGCCTGCGAGGTCGAGCCCGGTGTGGTGCTGGTCAGCGCCGCGCCCATGGAGGACATCGAGGACACCGTCGGCCAGCTGATCACCATCCAGGCCGTCACCTTCGGGCTCGCGCTGGCTGCCCTCGTGGTGCTCGGGCGGGGGATGCTGCGCCGGGGCCTGCAGCCGCTCAGCGACATGGCGCACACCGCCCGCGGGATCACCTCGCACGACCTGACCGACTCGGGGCGGCTGTCGGTGCGGCACGACGGGCGCGGCGGGGGGCCCGAGGTGGAGGAACTGCGCACCGCGTTCAACACGATGCTGGAGCACATCGACGACTCGCTCGTGGTGCGCGCGGAGGCCGAGCAGCGACTGCGCCGCTTCGTGGCGGACGCCTCGCACGAACTGCGCACCCCGCTGATGTCGGTGCGCGGCTACGCGGACCTGTTCCAGTACGCGGCGGCCAACGCCCCCGAGGAACGCGACCGGCACCTGGCGCGGCTGCGCGCGGAGGCCGCCCGGATGGGCTTCCTCCTCGACGACCTGCTGCTGCTCGCCCGCCTCGACGCCGCGGAGGTCGAGACGCCGCTGCGGCCGCAGGAGGCCGACCTGGTGGACCTGGTCGAGCAGGCGGCGGACGCCTTCCGCGTCACCCACGCCGACCACCCGCTGACCGTGGCCCCCGGTCCCGGCGGTCTCGCGCTGCGCCTGGACCCCCAGCGCATCCGCCAGGTCCTGGACAACCTGCTCACCAACGCGGCCATGCACACCCCGGCCGGCACCGAGGTGTCCGTGGCGGTGTCGCTGATCGGCGACGCCGCACAGGTCCGGATAGCCGACGCCGGACCCGGCATCCCGCCCGCCGACCGGCAGCGGGTCTTCGACCGCTTCTACCGCGTCGACAAGGCCCGCACCCGCGACCGCGGCGGCAGCGGCCTGGGCCTCGCGGTCGCCGAGTCACTGGTCCGGGCCCACGGCGGCCGGATCGACCTGACGAGCGAGCCGGGGGCGACGGTGTTCACGGTGACGATCCCGCTGACCGTCGGAGCCCTTACGAAGTCATGACGTGACGGGCGCGTGGGGCCCGTCGCCGCCGGTCCCCGTCCTAGCGTGACGGCATGCGCGTACTTGTCACCGGCGGTGCCGGGTTCATCGGGTCCCATGTCGTCGAGGCGCTCGCCGCACGCGGGCACGAGCCCGTCGTGTACGACGTCCGCAGCGACCCCGCGTCGGACGTACGGGACACCGACGCCGTCCGCCGCGCCCTGACCGGCGTCGACGCCGTCTGCCACCAGGCCGCGATGGTCGGCCTCGGCACCGGATTCGCCGACGCCGTGGAGTACGTCTCCCGCAACGACCTCGGCACGGCCGCCCTGCTCACCGCCATGGCCGACACGGGCGTACGGCGGCTGGTGCTGGCCGGTTCGATGGTCGTGTACGGGGAGGGACGCTACGAGTGCGAGCGGCACGGAGTCGTACGGCCCGGCCCGCGTGCCGTCGCCGATCTGGAGGCGGGCCGCTTCGAGCCGCCGTGCCCGGCGTGCGGCGCCGCGCTCTCGCCCGGACTGGTCGGCGAGGACGCCCCGGCCGACCCCCGCAACGTGTACGCGACGACCAAGCTCGCCCAGGAACACCTGGCGGCGGCGTGGGCGCGCGCGACGGACGGCACGGCGGTGTCGCTGCGCTACCACAACGTCTACGGCCCCGGCATGCCCCGCGACACCCCCTACGCGGGGGTCGCCTCGTTCTTCCGCTCGGCCCTCGCACGCGGCGAGGCCCCACGCGTCTTCGAGGACGGCCGCCAGCGGCGCGACTTCGTCCATGTACGGGACGTCGCCGCCGCCAACGTGTCCGCGCTGGAGGCGGGTTCCGCGGACGGCGCCCTCACGGCGTACAACACCGGCAGCGGCGACCCGCACACCGTCGGCGAGATGGCCCACGCGCTCGCGGCGGCGTACGGCGGCCCCGAACCGGTCGTGACGGGGGAGTACCGACTCGGCGACGTACGGCACATCACCGCGGACTCGGCGCGCCTGCGGGCCGAGTCGGGGTGGAAGGCGGAGGTGGGCTTCGAGGAGGGAATGCGGGAGTTCGCCGAAGCGGGGATGCGCACGGCGTAGCCTGCCGGACCGGTGGTGCTGCCCGCGTTCAGGAAGCGGCGGCGGGCAGTACCACCTCGAAACGGCAGCCCCCGGGGACGTTCCGTACGGTGGCCCGCCCCTGGTGGGCCTCCACGATGCCCCGCACGATGGCCAGGCCGAGCCCGGCGCCCGCAGGGGGTGTACGGGCGTGCGTGCCGCGCCAGCCGGTGTCGAAGACGCGCGGCAGGTCCTCCTCGGGGATACCTCCGCAGCCGTCCGTCACGGACAGCACGACACCGTCCGGGGAGCGTTCGGCGGTGACGGCGACCGTGCCGTCGGCCGGGGTGCGCCGGATGGCGTTGACCAGCAGATTCCCGATGACACGGCTCATCTCCCGGCCGTCCACCTCCACCGGCACCCCCTCGACCTGCTCGCCGACCAGCGTGACGCCGTGCTCGCGGGCCAGCGCGTCCGCTCCCGACAGGGCGTCGCCGACCAGGTCGTACAGGGACATCCGGGCGAGCGAGAGGGGCAGGGTCCCGGCGTGTATCCGGGAGAGCTCGAACAGGTCGCCGACCATGCCGTTGAGGCGCTCGACCTCCATACGGATCTGCTTGAGATAGCGGTCGGGGTCGGCGGCCACCCCGTCCTCCAGGGCCTCCGCCATCGCGCGCATGCCGGCCAGCGGGGTGCGCAGGTCGTGCGAGATCCAGGCGACCAGCTCGCGCCGGGAGGTCTCCAGGGCGCGTTCCCGCTCGCGGGACTCGGCGAGTCTCGCGCTGGTCGCCTCCAACTCCCGGCTCACTGCGGCGAGTTCGGCGGTGGCGGGGCCGTCGGGGGAGGTGAAGTCGCCGCCGTCGCCGAAGGAGCGGGCGGCGAGCGCGAGGGCGTGGCTGCGGGCGGCGACCCAGCGGCCGAGCAGCAGGGCGGTGGCCAGGGAGACCACGGCTGCCATGGCGACGACGGTCGTGACGACGCTCAGGTCGTGCCCGGACAGGAACATCGCCTGGGCCACCGCGAGGGTGCCCGCGAGCATCGCGGTGATGCCGACGCCCGCGACCACGGTCAAGTGCGCGATGAGCGAGCGGCGCCGGATCAGCATCAGCACGCACGCGCCGAGCACTCCGGCCGCGGCGGCGCCCAGGAAGGCGAAGAGGGCGATCAGGAGGGTGTCGCGCATCGTCAGGCCACCTCGTCGGGTGCGGTACCGGGAGGGGTGCCGGTGGTGCCGCTCGCGTCGAAGCGGTAGCCCACGCCCCACACGGTCTGGATGAGCCGCGGCGCGGCCGGGTCGTCCTCGACCTTGCCGCGCAGCCGCCGTACGTGGACCGTGACGGTCGACAGGTCGCCGAAGTCCCAGCCCCACACCTCACGCATCAGGTCCTCCCGGCCGTAGACCCGGCCGGGGTGCCGCAGGAAGAACGCGAGGAGGTCGAACTCGCGTGTGGTGAGGGCGAGTTCGGTGCCGTCCTTGGTGGCGCGGCGGGCCGCCGGGTCCACCGAGAGCCCGGCCGCGCTGAGCGTGCCCGATGTCTGGACGGGGCCCGTGCGGCGCAGCACCGACTGGACGCGCAGCACGAGTTCGCGGGGGCTGAAGGGCTTGGTGACGTAGTCGTCGGCGCCGACCTCCAGGCCGAGGATGCGGTCGTCCTCGTCGCCGCGCGCGGTGAGCATGATGACCGGCACGGGGCCGCGGGCACGGATCCGGCGGCACACCTCCAGGCCGTCCATGCCGGGCAGCATCAGGTCCAGGACGACGAGGTCCGGCCAGTGCGCGGCGGCCCGGGCGAGGGCGTCGGGCCCGTCGCCGGCGCGGTCCACGACGTAGCCGGCGCGGTCGAGGTACCCGGTGACGATCTCGGCGACGGTGGGATCGTCGTCGACGACCAGGACACGGGCGCCTGCCCCGGCACCTTCCACTGCCCCTTTCATTGCCCCGGCCCGCGAGTACGGCTGTTGCTGCTCCATGCCGCCAAGCCTGGCACCCCGCGCGCGTGAATGCGGCCGGGGGCGCCCGACGTCCTTGTTTCGTAAGGACCCGCAGACCGAAATGTCTGTTTCGTGCTCGTAGGGTGAAAGCCGTGACGATCCCATCCGCAGGACCGAACCCGCCCAGCGCCGCGTCCGTCGACGTAGTGCTCCCCTGTCTCGACGAGGCCGAGGCGCTGCCCTGGGTCCTGGAGCGCATCCCGCCCGGGTGGCGGGCGCTGGTCGTGGACAACGGCTCCACGGACGGCTCGGCCGAGGTCGCGAGTGCCCTCGGAGCGACCGTGGTCCGGGAGGAGCGGCGCGGGTTCGGTGCCGCCTGCCATGCGGGGCTGACCGCCGCCACGGCCGACATCGTCTGCTTCTGCGACTGCGACGCCACACTCGACCCGGGCGACCTGGTGCCCTTCGTACGGCGGATCGCGGCGGGCGAGTCGGACCTGGTCCTCGGCCGACGCCGCCCCGAGTCCCGCGGTGTCTGGCCGTTGCGGGCCCGGGCCGGGAACCTCGCCGTCACCCGCCTGCTCCACCGCCGCACCGGCTTGCGCCTGCACGACCTGGGCCCGCTGCGTGCCGCCCGCCGCGAGCCCCTCCTCGCCCTCGCCCTGACGGACCGGCGCAGCGGCTACCCGCTCCAGATGGTCGTCCGCGCCGCCGACGCGGGCTGGCGCATCGCCGAGCACGACGTCCCGTACCGCCCACGCACCGGCGCCTCGAAGGTGACCGGCACCTGGCGGGGGACCTGGCAGGCGGTACGGGACATGAGCCGGGTGCTGGCGGAGGGCGGGGGTGCGGGGGAGTCGCCTGCGGGGGCGGTGGCGGTGGCGCCCGAGGGTGCCGACCGTCCCGGTCTCCTCGACGCCGGGACCGACACCCCCGCACGGAAGGGAACCGGCTCGTGACCACGCTCCTCGTCATCGCCAAGGAGCCCCGGCCGGGCCGGGTGAAGACCAGGCTGACGCCGCCCTTCACCCCCGAGGAGGCCGCCGCGCTCGCCGAGGCGTCCCTCGCGGACACGCTGGACGCCGTCGCGCACGCGCCCGCGCGACGGCGGGTGCTGGTGCTGGAGGGGACGCCGGGTCCCTGGCTGCCGGACGGCTTCGAGGTCGTACCGCAGTGCCGGGGTGGCCTCGACGAACGGCTGGCCGCCGCCTTCGCGGGCTGCGACGGCCCGGCGCTGCTCATCGGCATGGACACCCCGCAGGTGACGCCGGAGCTGCTGACGGTGGACTGGTCCGGCTGCGACGCGTACTTCGGCGCGGCCGACGACGGCGGCTTCTGGGCACTCGGACTCGCCCAGCCCGACCCGTCCCGCCTGCGCGGCGTCCCGATGTCGACCCCGCACACGGGCGCCGCCCAGCGCGCCCGCCTCGGGGACCTGCGGGTACGCGACCTGCCGCGACTGCGGGACGTCGACACGGCGTACGACGCCGACCTGGTCGCCAGAACGGCCCCGACCAGCCGCTTCGCCGCAGCACTCGCCCGCCTCACCCCGGCCACCCACCGATGACGCCCCTGCGCCGCCTGACGGCGACATGGATATCCCGCCGCACGGTCCCGGTCCCGGCAACCGCCACCGAGCCGGTGGTCCCTGGTCCGGCCGCCATCAGCGCGAGCAACGTCACCGAACCTTGGGTCCCCGGCCCTGCCGCCGCCAGCGGGGGGACGGTTACGGAGTCGACGATGCCCGGTCCTGCGGCCGTCGGCGGGGGGACGGTCACGGAGTCGACGGTCCCCGGTTCTGCGGCCGTCGGCGGGGGGACAGTCACGGAGCCGACGATGCCCGGTCGTGCCGCCGTCGGCGGGGGGACCGTCACCGAGTCCGTGGTCGCCGGCCCGACCGCCGACGGCGCCTGGTCCGCCGACCCCTACTCCCTCGCCCTCGGCAGTGGGCGCGGCCCCCTCTTTCTGCGCCGTACCGACGGCTGGCTGTTGCCGTTGGACGTGGAGCGGTGGTGTGCGGAGGCCGACGCGGCCGATCTGGAGGTACTGCGGCGCTGTGAGGGTGCGGTGCTCGACGTCGGATGCGGACCCGGCCGACTGGTCGCGGCGCTGAGCGGGCAGGGTCGGCGCGTGCTCGGCATCGACGTCAGCGAGGCCGCCGTGGCCCGCACGCTGCGGCTCGGCGCACCGGCGTTGCGGCGCTCCGTCTTCGACCCCCTGCCCGGCGAGGGCCGCTGGGGCACCGCCCTGCTCATCGACGGCAACATCGGCATCGGCGGCGATCCCGCGGCCCTGCTCGCCCGGACCGGCCGACTCCTCGCCCCCGGCGGCCTGTTGATCGCCGAGACCGTGCCGGACCTCGACCTCGACGAACGCGTCCGGGTCCATGTCACCGACGCCCGCGGAGCCACCGGAACCGCCTTCCCGTGGGCCCGCCTCGGCACGCCCGCCCTGCTGCGGTACGCGGAGCGCGCCGGCTGGCACGCCGTCGCCCGGTGGACGGCGGAGGGCCGTTCCTTCGCCGCCCTGCGCAGCGGCCCGCCGGCCTCGGCGCCGTCGAGCCGGTAATCGCCGCAAGAGGGCTCCCGGCAAAGGGAGTTGAGCAGGATGCGGCAGGGCGCCGCCGGCCTTCTGAAACCCGACCGATTCAGTGTTGGCGCAAATTTGCAGTAACGTAATTGCGCTGGCGGTGTGTCAGATGAGGCTGCTGGTACACCCGCTGTACGCATGGTGGACGGTCTTTCACCGTCGTGTGCGAGAGCGATACCGCTCGGAATGCTGTAGGGCCGTTGCGGTAGGGACGGGGTGGGAGCGAAGATGATTCCTGATGCTGCCGAGGTTGTGGCGATCCGTGGGAATCACGCCCCGCGGATTTCCGATGCCCCACCGCCGCTTCCGTGCTGATGGAGCTTCACAGAGCGAGGACCCCCCTTGTACATCGTTCGTCGGGTTGGTTCCTCTCCGCGTGAGAGGAGATGTCCGTGCGGTACCTGTTCGGGCTTTTTCGTCGAACTGTCGCGTGCTGACCTGGAGTCGATTTTCGAGGACCGTATCCGGCCCGACTACGAGCACGCGATCGTGCCGCAGGCGAACCCCGTCGTCGTGCACGTCATGGCGCAGCCCGGTGCCGGCAAGTCCGAGAACCGGCATCTGGTGCGGGGGCGCGAGAAGGCGACGCGTATCTGCGGGGACGAATTCAAGGTCGAGCACCCCGCCTATCTGATGCTCCTGGCGGCGAACCCCCGCACCGCGGGAGAGCGGATCCGCCCCGTCTACAAGGCCTGGCAGCGGCGCGTGGAGGGCATGGTCCGCCGTCAGGGCGGGGACCTCGTCGTCGAGATCAGCCCCGGGCCGCCCCAGGAGTTCCTCGACGACGTCAGCGCCTTTCGTGGCGAGGGCTACCGTGTCGAACTCGTCGTCCTTGCGGTCCGCGAGGCGGACAGCTGGCAGGGCATCGGCCTGCGGTACGCGCAGGCGTACCGGGAGAACAGTCCCTCCGCCCGGTTCACCTCCGCCACCGGACACCACGCCTGCTTCCGGGCCCTCGCCCGGGTCGTCGAGGCGGTGGAGGCCCAGTCGGCGGTCGACTCCCTGAAGGTGGTGCGCCGGGACGGCACCGTCCTGCACCACAGCGAGCGCGACACCGCCGGCCTGCTGCCGTCCGGCGCGGTCGAGGCGCTGCGCGAGGAGTGGTGGCGCGGTTATACGAACGCGGAGGCCGCGGCCTTTCGCGCCAATCAGAAGCGGCTGTACCGGGACCTGCCGATGTATCAGAAGGAATGGGAGCGCATCGAGGAACTCGCCGGACCGTTGATGCCCTCGGTCAACTGAGAGGCGCCCCACTCCGCCGGGCATTCCTCCAGCAGACGCCGTAACCTCCGGCTGTAAACCAGTGACATGCGCGCCACTTCGGAAGCCTCGGCATCGGCGAGGTATTTCCGGTCGGTGACACATGCGCGGCGTTCGGAGATGAGGCCGTCCAGGCGTTCACGGTCCGGTGACGGTGAACGTTCCTCGAGATAAATGGCCCTGTTGTACCAGGCGATGACCAGACGTACGCATTCCAGCGCCGCGGCATACCCGGCCGCCTCGGTGCGGGGGGATTCCGGCGGTGGCGCGGGCGGGCGCTGCGGGATTTCCGGCTCGGGCACGACGGGCACCTCGACGGCTTCAGCGGCCTGGCCTTTGTCGGGCGTAAGAATTCCCAGGGCCCTGGTCAACCACACCTATTTCTCTCCGTGTCCTATGGGGCGAGAGCGGAGCGCGGAGAGGCGTGTGTCCTTCCCCCGTTCCGTGGCCCACAGCTTAGGACCCTTGACTCGTCAGTGACACTCGTACGTCGTGACGAACACGCAGAGTTCTTGTGGAATGGCTGATTCCGCTATGGGGTGCTCGGTTGCCCGCACATAAAATCCGGGTATACCCGGGGGGAGTGTCGGTGGGCGGACGGGATCTTCGTGCGCTGTTCGGTTCGAATGATCGGGGAATCCAGGTCGAGGAGCACTTCACCAACCGTCAGGAGCAGTGGGAGGCCGTCACCGACGCCCTCGCCGAGCATGTGCGGACAGTGGCCGCACCGGGCTTCGACGTGGAGGACCTGGAGGCGCCGCGTGACAACGTTCTCGTGTTCCACGGCGTCGGCGGCATAGGGAAGTCGACCCTGTCCCGGAAGGTGGAGGCCGCCCTCGCCCACGGCGAGCACCGGCCCACCCAGTGGGGCGAACCCGTCCGGGTGAGCGGGCGCGTCCTGCCGGTGCGGATCGACCTCGCCCGTTCGGCGGGCACCGACTTCGAGCGCGTGGTCCTCACCGTCAGGCTCGCCCTCGCCGAGCTCGGCCGCCCGCTGCCCGCCTTCGACCTGGCGCTGCGCCGCTACTGGGACCACGTCCACCCAGGCGAGTCGCTGGAGGAGTTCCTGCGCCGCGGCGGGCTCGGCCGGCGCTTCGGGAAGGCAGTGCCGCAGCAGATGCAGTCGGCGCTGGCCGACATCGCCCAGGCGGTGCTGCTGCCGGGCACGGTCGGCGCGGTCGTCGGGCAGGTCACCAGCAGCGTCGTCCGCGCACTGCGGGACCACCGCGCCTCCGTACGGGCGCTCGCGGGCTGCTCCCGACTGGCCGACCTGCTGGAGGCCGAGCCCGACCTGGACGCCCTCTCCTACTACACCCACCTGCTCGCCTGGGAGCTCGCGCGGCTGCCCGCCGGCCGGGCGGTCCTGCCGGTGATCCTGCTGGACACCTTCGAGGACGTCGGTGACCGCGTCCACCGCGACCTGGAACGACTTCTCCAGCGCGTCGTATGGCTCATGCCCAACGCGTTCTTCGTCGTCACCGGACGCAGCCGGCTCCAATGGGCCGAGGACGCCCTGCACGGCCAGCTCGACTGGACCGGGCCCACGGCCTGGCCCGGCCTGGCCGTGCCCAGCGGGCCCGCGGCGGACGCCGCCTCGGCGGGGCCGGCCCCGCGCCGGCAGATCCTCATCGGCGACTTCTCCGCCGAGGACTGCGACGACTACCTGGCCCGCCGGCTCACGCGCGACGGCACCCCCGTCATCGCACCCGACGTCCGCGCGGTCGTCACCGCACGCTCGCACGGCCTCCCGCTCCACCTCGACCTCGCCGTCCAGCGTTTCCTGGCGATCCGGCGCACCGGGCGCGAGCCCGGCCCCGCCGACTTCGACGTCGACTTCCCGGCCCTGATCAGTCGCACCCTCAGCGATCTCACACCCGACGAGCGCCATGTGCTGCGCTCGGTTTCCCTGCTCGACAACTTCGACGTGCCCCTCGCCGCCACGGCCGCCGGGATGACGTACGAAGCCGCTGCACTGCGCCTCGTCGAGCGCCCGTTCGTCCGCACCGATCCGCACGCCGTGTGGCCGTACCACCTGCACGCGGTGATCCGCTCCACCATCCGCACGGCCGACGACCGGGCGGACGACCGCTGGTCCGCCGGGGACTGGGCGCGCGCGGCGGCCCGCGCCTTCGACGCGATCGGCGAGCGCCGGGCGGCCGCCGACGACGGGGACCGCGACCTGCTCGTCAACTGTCTGCGCCAAGGGCTGCGCCTGGCCCGGGACTTCGGACTCGACCTGGGCTGGCTCGCCGAAGCGGCCTGGAGCTATGTCGGCGACTCCGTGTGGGAGCCGCTCGCCCCGCCGGGCCCGGCGCACGGGACCGCGCCGCGCACGGCGGCCGACGCCCTGGTGGAGACCCTCGGCGCGCTCGGCCGCCGCCAGCACGAGCACCGCGAGTCCACGGTCGCCCGGCTCACCGCGGTCGTCGAGTCCGGACTGCTGCCGCCGGAGCTGCGGGACATGGCCGTCTACTACCGGGCCAAGGCCGAGCGGGACCTCGGCCGCTCGGACGACTCCCGGCACGGCATGTGCCTCGTCGCCGACGGCGGCGGACGGCTGGCACCCGCGGCCCGGCGCGGACTCGCCCACCTGGCACGGCTCTCCGGTGACTTCCCCACCGCCCTGCGCACCGCCGGCACCCTCGGCTGGGCCGGACGCCATCACCGGATCCTCGGCGACGTGTGGTGGGTACAGGGCGACATGGCACGCGCCGCGCGCTCCTACGAGGCGGCGCGCGAGGAGGCCGAGCAGCACGCGGTCGCCGGGGAACGCGCCACCGCCCAGGCCCAGCGGGCCTTCACGCTGGCCTTCGCCGACCCCGCCGTCGCCGAGGACGAACTCGTCCTCGCCCAGCAGTTGCTCACCGGCCTCGACCTGCGGGCCACCCGCCTCACCACCCGTATCGCCGCCCTCGTGCGCGACGCGGGCGCGGCGGTCGCCGGGCTGGAGGACCGGGTGCGTGTGCTGCGCGCCGAGGCCGAGGTCTCCGGGATCACGGCGGCCCGGCTGACCCTCGAACTCGCCCTGGGCTTCCACCACGCCGTCCTGGACGACCGGGACCGGCTCACCGCCTCTCTCGGGCGGCTGCGCGACCTGGTCGCGGGCGACTACGCCTACTACCCGGACCTGGTGTGCTTCATGGCCGGCCGGCCCCTGCCCGACGGCCGGCCGTCCCGGGCCCGCTGGATCGACGGGGAGGAGACCACCCGTGCCCGCTGGCGCGCGCTGGTCACCGTCCGCCGCGGCCACCTGCGCGGCATCTGACAGGGCCGGTGCAGCCGTTCGAATTTCTGCAACACAAGCGGTCTAGACTCGACCAGCGACGGCCTGTGTGAATGGCCGGAACGGAACGGTCAGTCTCCGCCAATTCCGAAGGATATTCGGCGTTTTGATACGGATAGATTCAGTCACCAAGCGCTACCCGGACGGCACGGTGGCGGTCGACCGGCTCTCGCTGGAGATACCCGACCGCTCGATCACCGTTCTCGTCGGGCCCTCGGGCTGCGGCAAGACGACCACGCTGCGGATGATCAACCGGATGGTCGAGCCCAGCGAGGGCACGATCCTCCTCGACGGCGTGGACATTCAGCAGCAGCCGGTCAACACCCTGCGCCGGTCCATGGGATACGTCATCCAGAACGCCGGTCTCTTCCAGCACCGCACGATCCTCGACAACATCGCCACCGTGCCCCGCATGCTCGGCTGGGGCAAGGAGAAGGCCCGCTCCCGGGCCCGCGAGCTGATGGAGCGGGTCGGTCTCGACGGCGCGCTCGCCAAGCGGTACCCGTACCAGCTCTCCGGCGGCCAGCAGCAGCGCGTCGGCGTTGCACGGGCCCTCGCGGCCGATCCGCCGGTGCTGCTCATGGACGAGCCGTTCTCGGCAGTGGACCCCGTGGTGCGCAAGGGACTCCAGGACGAACTCCTGCGCATCCAGGAGGAGCTCGGCAAGACCATCGTCTTCGTCACCCACGACATCGACGAGGCCGTCAAGCTCGGCACGATGGTCGCCGTGATGCGCACCGGCGGCAAACTCGCCCAGTTCGCGCCGCCCGCCGAACTGCTCTCCCACCCCGCCGACGCGTTCGTCGAGGACTTCCTCGGCGCCGACCGCGGCATCCGGCGGCTGTCCTTCTTCCCCGCCGCCGGCCTCGACCTGCTCACCGGGCCCGTCGTCGCCGTCGACGCCACGGCCGAGCGGATCGCCGCGCACGACACGACCGAGGCCCCCTACCTCCTCGTCACGGACACCGACGGCACGCCGCTCGGCTGGAGCGAGCCGGGGGACCTGACCGCCGGATCCATCAAGGCAGAGCAACTCCTGCCCTACGGACGGCCGTTCGTCCCGGCCACCGACTCGCTGCGCGCCGCACTGGACTGCGCCGTGCTCTCGCCCACCGGCTGGGCCGTCGCGGTGGACGCCGACGGCCGGGCCACCGGGGTCGTCTCCCAGCAGACCATCGCCGAGGCCATCCGGGGCGCCCATGCCGAGGGCGGGGCACGTGACGCCACCGGCGGCGACTCCGACGGACGGGGCGAGGGCCGTACGGACGTGAAGGTCGCCGGATGAACTGGGACCGCTTCTTCGACATCCCCAGCGACCTCCAGCACAGCTGGCTCGGACTGGTCGGACTGCATCTGCGCGAGGCCCTGCTGCCGGTCCTTGCCGGACTATTGATCTCGCTGCCGCTGGCGCAGCTCTGCGTGCGGTTCCGCTGGCTGTACCCGCCGGTGCTGTGGGTCACGACCGTGCTGTACGCCATCCCCTCCCTGGCCTTCTTCGTCCTGCTCATCGACTACACCGGCCAGACCGAGCTCACGGTGATGATCCCGCTCACCGTCTACAGTCTCGTCGTCCTGGTCCCGGCGATCGTCGACGGCGTCCGCTCGGTCCCCCAGGAGACCCTCGCCGCCGCCACGGCCATGGGCTTCGGCCCCGTACGCCGCTACGTCCAGGTGCAGTTGCCCATCGCGGTGCCGGCGATCATCGCCGGGCTGCGCGTGGCGACCGTCTCCAGCATCAGCCTCGTCAGCGTCGGCGCCCTCATCGGCAACCAGGGCGCGCTCGGCAACATGATCAACGACGCGAACATCTACAACCGGCCCGAACTCGCGCTGAACGCCGTGCTCAGCATGGCCGTCCTGGCGATCCTCGCCGACGCGCTGCTGGTCGCCGTACGCGTACTGCTGACGCCGTGGATGCCGCGCCGCTCGCGTCCGAAAACGAAGGCCGACCGGCCCGAACCGGCCGCCGCAGCCCTGGAGGACGCAGCCCGGTGAACCTGTTCCACTTCATCAGTGACTTCTTCAACGACAGCGCCCACTGGCAGGGCTACGACAGCATCCCCACGCGCGTGGGCGAGCACATCCAGTACACCCTCCAGGCGCTCGGCATCGCCGCCCTGATCGCGCTGCCGGTCGGCCTGGTCACCGGGCACTACGGACGCGGCGGCAACGCCCTCGCCTTCATCGCCGTCGCCGGGCGGGCCCTGCCCACCTTCGGCCTGCTGGTGCTGATGACGCTGCTGGTGGGCTTCGGCATGGTCAACGTGATGACCCCGCTGGTCATCCTCGCCGTCCCGCCGATCCTGGTCACCACCTACGAGGCGATGCGCTCCGTCGACCCGTCGCCGGTGGACGCCGCCCGGGGCATGGGCATGGGCGAGTTGGGGGTCCTCTTCCAGGTCGAGGTCCCGGCCGCGCTCCCACTGATCCTCAGCGGCCTGCGCTCCGCGGCCATCCAGATCGTCTCGACGGCCACCATCGCCGCGTACGTCGCCCTGGGCGGCCTCGGCCGCTACATCGTCGACGGCCTCTACCAGCGCAACTACGAGAAGGTGGTGGGCGGCGCCACCCTCGTCGCGGGCCTGGCCCTGGTGACCCTGGGCGTCTTCTGGGCAGCGGGCCGCTTCGCGGTGTCGCCGGGGGTACGCAGGCGGGCGTGAGAGACCCTCGCGGAGCAGCGGGCGGTTCGACAACCCCCTGAGGGGCGCGGGGAACTGCGCGACCGGCCACGACGCTGCCGCGGACGCTCGACGGCACATCGCGGCACACGGCTCGGCCGCCGGCAGTGCGACGACACGTTCTCGGTCCACTGCGGCGCCGTCGTGGCTGGTCGCGCAGTTCCCCGCGCCCCTTTCGGGGCACCGCCGTCAGGCCCCCGTGCGGGCCAGTGCCAGTTCCAGTACGACCAGCAGAGCGTCCCGTACCGAGCCGCGTTCCCGGGCGTCGAAGACCACGACCGGGACCCCGTCCGTGACGTCGAGGGCCCAGCGGATCTCCTCCATGGTGTGCTCGACCTTGCCGTCGAAGGCGTTGGCGGCCACCGCGAAGGGGATGCCCCGGTGCTCGAAGTAGTCGACGGCGGCGTAGCAGTCGTCCAGGCGCCGGGTGTCGACGATGACCAGCCCGCCGACCGCGCCCTCGACGATGTCGTCCCACATGAACCCGAACCGCTCCTGGCCGGGCGTGCCGAACAGATACAGCTTCAGCGTCGGGTCGATGGTGAGGCAGCCGAAGTCCATGGCGACGGTGGTCGTGGTCTTCAGCGGGGTGTGCGTGAGGTCGTCCACGCCCGCCGCGACCTCCGTGATGGCGGCCTCGGTGGTCAGCGGCTCGATCTCGGAGATCGCGCCCACGGCGGTGGTCTTGCCCACGCCGAAGCCGCCCGAGATCACCATCTTGACCGGCAACGGCGGTCGTACGGTCGCCGGTTCAGTCGCTGTCACTCAGAACCCCTCGTGCGTCGGGGATGGCGCGCAGGCCGTCGATGACCCTGCGCAGGACGGATGCGTCGTGGACGACGCCGGAGTCGGGTACGTGCACCGTCAGCTGCCCCGCCGCGCGCAGGTCCTCGGCGAGGACGCGCACCACGTTCAGGTGCAGCCGCAGCCGGGCCGCGATCTCCGCGAGGGACTGCGGCATCCGGCACACGGCGACGATGTCGTGCTGTTCGAAGGAGAGCCGGTCGAGCGCGTCGAGCCCCTCGGCGGTGGCCACCACCTGGGTCTCGACGGGCAGCGACGGACCGTCGCCGCCGTCCGCCACCCGGCCGGCGGTGAGCAGGAACGGCCGCACGGCGGAGGCGAAGCCGGCCGGGTCCGGACCGCTGGGCTGCGGTGGTGGGGTGCCGTCCGCCATGGCGTTGTCCGTTCCCGGGTCAGCGACCCGACGCGGCGCCGACGCTGTTCTTCAGCTCCAGCACGAGCTGCGGGCTGAGAGCGGCACCGGCGCGGTTGGCGAACACGGTCATCTCGTAGGCGATGTTGCCCAGCTTGGCCTCCTTGTCGGCGACCACGCCGAGCACGGCGCCGCTGCCGATCGCGGAGACCAGGACGTGGCCGCCCTCCAGGTCGATGATGACCTTGTTCAGGCCGCCGAGGCCGTAGTTGCCGGAGGCTCCGGCGGCCAGGCTCGTGATGCCCGAGACGATCGCGGCGAGCCGCTCGGAGTCGGCCTGCTCACGCAGCTCGGACACGGCGATGAGCAGTCCGTCGGACGAGACGGCGATGGCGTCCACGACGCCGGCCGTCTCCTTCGCGAAGCGGTTCAGCAGCCAGGTGAAGTCGGCTGCGGCGGCCTTCAGTTCGGCCGGCGTGGCGCCTTCCGCCGGGGTGCCACCTGTCGACGTGCTCACTGCTGCGCTCCTTCCGGGAGGTCGTTCTGGTTGTGCGTGCGGGGGGTTGTGCTCGGGACGGCCCGATCCTCATGGCCGCCGTTGTCGTTGCTGTCGCGGTTCGCCCGCTCGACGGCCGCCTCGAACTCCTCGAGCGCGGCCCGCACCTCGTCCGCGTCCACGGTCGGCGCGGCCTGCCGCGACACCGGACGCTCGGCGGTGTCGACGCCCGTCGTGCGCAGGGTCGCACCTCGGACCCGGCGCCGCAGAGGCCGGGCCTCGGCGACCACCGGCGTCACGTTCGCGGCGGACTCGCGCGGGGAAACCCGGCGGGGGAGGCGCCGCGGCCCGTCGGAGTCGCCGTCGTCGTCCGGTACGCCGTCCACCTCGGCGGCGGGCGAGGGCACCGGCCCGGTGGGCGTCACGGCAGAAGCGGCCGCAGCGGCAGGAGTCGTAGGAGACACCGGCACGGCAGGGGCGTCGTCCGCCGCCTCCGGCGTCTTCGCGGCCGCCGCGACCGCAGTCAGCGCCGCCGTCGCCGTCGCCCCCGTCGTACTGCCCGTCACCAGCAGCGAGGACGGCACCGTCACCTCGGCCGTCACACCGCCGCCCGGGGTGCGCGACAGGGCGACCGTGATCTCCCAGCGGCGGGCCAGCGTACCGACCACGAACAGACCGAGGACCTTCGTCGGGACGACGTCCAGCCGCTCGCGGCGGATCAGGCGCGCGTTCTCCTCGTCGAGCCGCTCGGGGCTCATGCCCAGACCGTGGTCGGCGACCACGACGACCGCGTCGTCGCCGGAGAGGGACACCGACACCTCGACCGGGCTGCCCTCCGGCGAGAACGACACCGCGTTCTCCAGGAGTTCGGCCATCATCAGCGTCAGGTCGCCGATGACCTCCGGCTCCACCCTGACCTCGGTCCGCGCACGCATCTCCACGCGCTGATAGCCCTCGATCTGGCCGAGCGAGGCACGTACGACGTTGGTGAGCGAGGTCGGACCGGCGTCGAGGACGGCCTCGTGGATGCCGGCGAGCAGCATCAGGCTGTCGGCGTTGCGGCGCAGCCGGACCGCGATGTGGTCGATGGAGTACAGCCGCTCCAGCAGCGCGGGATCCGTCTCCCCCCGTTCCACCGCGTCGATCAGGGCGAGCTGCCGGGTGGTGAGGTTGCTGACCCGGCGGCCCACGTTGCCGAACATCTCGGCGACGTTGCGCCGGCTGAGCACCTGCCGCTCCAGCAGCGCGGCGGCCGTGGTCTGCACCTGGTTGAACGCCTCGGCGAGTTCGCCGATCTCGTCGCGGGCCGTCACCGGCATCTCGCGCAGCCGCGGCGGACCGTCGTCCTCGGCGTCGTCGTCGGCCACCCGGGCCAGCTCGCGCTCGGCGACGTCGGCGACCTCCCGCGCGGCACCGGTGAGGGCCTGCACCGGGCGGACCACCGAGCGGCGCACCAGCATCGCGAGGACCAGCCAGACGGCGAAGCCGAGCAGGGCCGAACCGAGCAGCAGCACCGCGCGCCAGGCGGCCGAGTCGGAGGCGCTGTCCGCCTGGTCGGCGAGCTGGTGGATGAGCGAGGTGGTGATCGCCAGCCGGGTCTTCGCCTGGTCGCGGTAGGCGCCGTAGGAGTCCAGCGCCGTCGCGAGCGAGGCGCGGATCTCGGCGGCCGAATCGCCCTGCAAGGAGCCGGGGTCGATCTGGAGGTCGGTGTACTGGCGGCTGATGATGCTCTGCGCCGCCGTGTACTTGATGCCGTCGAGCTGCGCGGCCTGAGACTCGGTCGCGAACCTGGCGAAACGTTCTGCCTGATGCGTGTACTCGTCGTAGGAGCCGATGGCTCCGATGAACTCGATGAGCGCGTTGGAGTCACCGGTCGACGCGGAGAAGACGCCGGTCTCGAAGGCGCTGTGGGCCGCGCCCGCGCGCAGCAGCGAGTCGAGGAGGTTGCCGGTGAACGTGGTGGCGAGGTCGGGATTGCGGTCCAGGCCCAGACCGTCGATGAGCCCGTTGGCGGCGTGCGTGTAGGCCGGATCGATATTGCTGGCGGGCAGATAGCTCTGCTCGACGGTGTCCCGCAGGCTGCTCAGTCCCGTGACGCTCTTGAGGGCCTGCGCCTCGGTGTCGGGCAGCCGGTCCCCGAAGGTGTCGCGCACCCGCTGGACCTGGGAGTCCACCATGCTCTGGGCGGTGCGGTAGGCGGCGGACGAGGGTTCGTCGCCCTCGGCGGCCTCGTGCCGTACGGACAGCAGGATCGCCTGCTGGTGCTCGGCGGCCAGCCGGTCCACGAGCGTTGCGACCTCGGCGCTCTCCCGCACCAGCCGGGCGGCGTCCGACGCGTCGCGCGACTGCATCGTCTGCTCGGCGATGAGGTAGGCGAGCAGCACGGCGACCACGGCCAGCGGCACCCGGACGAGCAGGTTCAGCTTGCGTCTGAAGGGCCAGCGGTCGGCGAAGTCGCGGATACGACGCGGGCGCGATGCGCCCTCCTCGTTCGTGGACACCGAGTTGCCTCCTTCGTGGGCGTCGCACGGCGCGCGAGGTCTCACGTGACCGCTGTTGTTCGAAGTGAACCGGCTTTGTCCGGGGGACAGTACCGCCCTTTGAATGCCGTGACCGGAACTGTACGTCAAGAATCCGTTACAGCCCCCTGCACCCCAACCGTCCCGCCTTCACATCACGGCACAACTGCCCGTTACCTTCCATTTTTTGAGGCCAATCAGTGACCTGGCCGGTCTTGACTGACCGAGAACCGGCTGGATTGGATCAGTGGAAGAGTTCTCCCAACCCCCTGAATCCGGAACGGGAACCGTGACTTTCACCGCTTCACGCAGCAGGTCCTCCCTCAGGAACCATCCCGGCGCGGCCGCGGTCGCGCTCGCCGCAACGGCGGCGCTGCTGGCGGGATGTTCCTCCTCCGACGACAAGTCCGACCCTCTCGCCGGGGACGGGGCGAGCGGCGACACCGTCGTCGTCGGCTCCAACAACTTCGCCGAGTCCATCCTGCTCGCCGACATCTACGGCGAGGCCCTCAAGGCCAAGGGCATCAAGGTCACCTACAAGCCCAACATCGGCAGCCGCGAGACGACGTACGGCCTGCTCAAGAACGGTTCCATCACCGTTCTGCCCGAGTACAACGGCTCGCTGCTGGCCTACCTCGACCCGAAGGCCGTACAGGCGTCGGCAGGCGCCGTGAACGAGGCGGTCAAGGGCAAGCTGGACGCGAAGCTGACGCTGCTGGAGTCCTCGCCCGCCGAGGACAAGGACTCCGTCAGCGTCAACGCGGAGACGGCGAAGAAGTACAAGCTCACCGCCGACTCCAGCCTTGAGGACCTCAAGGACATCGCCCCGGATCTGGTGATCGGCGGCTCGCCGGAGTTCCAGACCCGGCAGCAGGGCCTGAAGGGCCTGGAGTCCGAGTACGGCCTGAAGTTCAAGTCGTTCAAGGCGCTGGACGCGGGCGGTCCGCTGACCCAGGCGGCGCTGACGAAGAACACCGTGCAGGCCGCGGACATCTTCACGACCGACCCGACCATCACCAAGGAGGGCTTCGTCGTCCTGAAGGACCCGAAGAACCTCTTCGGCTACGCGAACGTGACCCCGCTCGTCTACAAGAGCGGTCTGTCGAAGGAGGGCGTGGACGCGCTCAACGCGGTCTCCGCCAAGCTCGACACCAAGACCCTCCTGGACCTGGACTCCCAGGTCCAGCTGGAGAACAAGGACCCGCTGGACGTGGCCAAGGCCTGGCTGAAGACGGCCGGCCTCGGCTGACGTACGGCAGCTCTCGCGGGGTTGTGACGGGACGCCCGTCACAACCCCGCTGTGCTGTTCAGTGACCGACCTGGAAGGTGGCGTCCTGGCGCTCGGCGGCCGTGGAGACCGGGTCGATGCGCAGGGCGTAGTTCAAGTGCCTGATGTAGCGCGTCGGGTTGTTGTACGAGCGGAACGACGCCCAGGAGGCGTCCGCGAGCCCGGCCGTGCGGTGGAAGGTCGCGTCGGCGGCGAACGTCGACGTGCCGTCGTTCTCGTCCAGGCGCAGGGCGTAGTCGTAGTGGCGCAGATAGCGGGCGGGGTAGTTGACCGACTGGAACGAGACGCCGGAGGAGTCGGCGAGCCCCGGCACCAGCTTCCACTGCGAGTCGGGGAACGGGTCGAAGGGGTACTCGTCGATCCGCCCGGCGAAGCCGCTGTGCCGGACGTAGCGTGCCGGGTAGTTGTAGGACTTCAGCCGGTTCCAGGCCGGGGCACCCCACTTGGCGATCAGGTTGCTGTACTCGGTCGAGGTGATCGGGTGGATGCCGCAGTGCTTGGAGTTGAGCGGCTGGGTGTAGAGCCGCTGGTCCAGGGCCGTCCAGGTGCCGGCGGCCAGGTCGCTCGTCTGCCAGACGTAGAAGACGCCGTTCGGGGTGTACGTGTCTCCCCAGAGGTACCAGGTGTTGCCCGTCAGGGATTTGACCACGGTGGGGGCTTCGGTGCCGCCGTGGTTCACCGCCGTGCTGAACGGGGTGAAGCTGCCGGGGTCCAGGGTCGTCGAGCGGGCGCCCACGAGGGTGCCCTCGCGCTTGAAGTAGAGGTGGTTGACGCCGTTCACGCCGACGGTGAGGTTGCCGTCGATGACGTCGTAGCCGGGGTCGAAGAAGACCTGTGGGCCGGTCGTCGTGCGGAAGTCGGTCGTGTAGCTGACCATGATGACGTTGTGGCCGCTGCTGTTCACCGACGAGTAGAGGATGCCGTACCGGCCGCGTGAGGCGTCCCAGTAGGCCTCCGGCGCCCAGCTGTGCGTGCCGGTCATGTCGTGCAGCTTCACCAGCCGGTAGCCGGTGAAGGTGCGCAGGTCGACGGAGTCCCAGACGTGGATGTACACGCTGGTGCGGGTCCAGTCGGTGCCGCTCAGGTCGGTCGCGAGCACGACGAACGTCCCGTCCTGCTTGCGCAGCACGAAGGGGTCGCGCAGCCCGCCGGCGCCGAGGGTGGGGGTGGCGACGGGCGCGTTCTGGTTGAGCGGCGTCCACCGCAGGCCGTCGGTGCTGACGGCCAGGTGGAGGTTGTAGTTCGCCTCCAGCATGGTGTTGGACTCGGTGAAGTAGACCATCGCGTACGCCGAGTCGGCGGCGTGCGCGGTCCCGGCGCCGAGGGCCAGGGCGCCGGTCGCGGCGAGCGGGACGGTCGCTGCCATGCCGAGTACGTCTCTGCGGGACGGGTGGGCCATGTGCTCTCCAGGGGGGTGCGGGCCTTCTGGCCGGGTCACTGAATGGCCGATATATCGAACGGAGTTCGGTGAATCGACCAGAAGGTAGGAGAGCGCCGAGGTCGCGTCAATCGCACGGTCACGCTTGGCGGATTCCCGCCACCGGGTCCGTCACGGGCCCGAGTTCGGCACGCGCGCGTGCCGCCGCCCCGATCGCCACCGCATCGACGCCGAGCCCGGCAGGCCGCACGCCGATCGGACGGCCGCTGACGGGCGGCTCGGCGGTCAGCGCGGCGTGGATCGAGTCCTCCAGCAGGGCCCAGGAGCGGCTCACGCCTCCGCCGACGACGACCGTGGTGACGTCCAGCAGCCCGGCCGTCACGAGCAGGGCGCGGGCCACGGCGGCACCCGCCTCCGCGTACACGCAGGCCGCGTCCCCGTCGCCCGAGGCCGCCGCCTCGGCGACCTCCCTCGCCGTGAGCGGGACGCCGGCGCGGTCGGCGTACCGGGCGGCGATCGCCCGGCCGGAGGCCAGGGTCTCCAGGTGTCCGCGCCCGCCGCAGGTGCACGGCAGATCGCCGAAGCCGGGCACGTGCCCGATCTCGCCGGCCGCGCCGTGCGGGCCGTCGTACAGCCGCCCGTCGAGCCACAGCGCCCCGCCGACACCGGTGCCCAGAGTCATCCCGAGCACATGCGGAGCGCCCGCCGCCGAACCGGCCGTCGCCTCGCCGCGCAGGAACGCGTTGACGTCGTTGTCCAGGAACGCCGGCACGCCCAGCGCCTCCTCGACCGCCGCCGTCACCGCGAACCCCGCCCAGCCCCGGAACGAGTCGCTCGCCACCAGCACCCGCCCGGACCGCGCGTCCACCACGCCCGCCGCGCCCACCCCGACGCCGAGCAGCCGCGCGGGCGTACGGCCGAGCAGCAGCCGTACGGCATCGAGCGCGGCGCCGACCATCGCCGTGCCGCCGTCCGCCGCCGGGGTGGGCACGCCGACGCGGTCCAGGACGCCGAGAGCCGGATCGCACAGCACCACCTGGGTCGTCGTACCGCCGATGTCGACACCGGCCAGCACCGCACGCGTCACGCGCCGGCCCCCGTCCCGAGAGCCGCTCGGCTCTCCCTGCGTTGCCGTTGCAGCACCGGATCAGGCACGGGTACGGCCGCGATGAGCCGGCGCGTGTACTCGGTCCCCGGGTGCAGCAGCGTTGCCATGGTCGGCCCCTGTTCCTCGATCCGGCCGTCCCGCAGGACGACGACCCGACGTGCGAACTCCTGGACGACGGCCAGGTCGTGGGAGACGAGCAGACAGGCGAACCCCAGCTCGCGCTGCAATTCGGCGATCACCTCAAGCACGGTCCGCTGCACACTCACGTCCAGCGCGCTCGTCGGCTCGTCCGCGACCAGCAGCCGAGGCCGCAGCACCAGCGCCCGCGCGAGGCTCACCCGCTGACGCTGGCCGCCGGACAGCTCACGCGGCCCGCGGTTCGCCAACTCCTCCGGCAGCCGCACGAGTTCCAGCACCTCGGCGACCCTGGCCCGCCGCTCGGCGGACGTCATGCCCCGCCGGTGCACCCTGAGCGGCTCGGCGACGCACTCCGCCACACTCATCCGCGCGTCCAGCGAGGCCACCGGATCCTGGAGCACCACACCGACGCCGGACAGCAGGGCACGGCGCGCCCGGCCCCGGGCACGCCCGAGGTCGGTGCCGAACAGCGACACCGAGCCGGCGGCGGGCGCGACGAGCCCGAGCGCGACCCTCGCCGCCGTCGACTTGCCCGACCCGGACTCGCCCACGAGCCCGACGGTGTCGCCGGGGCGGACGTCGAAGGAGACACCGTCGAGGGCCCGGACCCGCCCGAACCGCACGGACACGTCGCTCAGCCGCACCACGGGAGGCTCCTGCGTCGCGGGCGCGTCGGTGCCGCTGAGCCGCAGCCGGGGCACCGCCGACAGCAGGCTTCGCGTGTACTCGTGCCGCGGCCGCAGCAGCACGTCCTCCACGGTCCCCGTCTCCACGATCTCGCCGCGCAGCATCACGGCGACCCGGTCCGCGAAGTCGGCGACCACGCCCATGTTGTGCGTGACCAGCAGGACGCCCGTGCCCGAGTCGGCCGCCAGCCGGCGCAGCAGATCCAGGATCTCGGCCTGCACCGTCACGTCGAGCGCGGTGGTCGGTTCGTCGGCGACGAGCAGGGCCGGTGAGTTGGCGATCGCCATGGCGATGACGACCCGCTTCCGCTGCCCGCCCGACAACTGGAAGGGGAAGGCCGAGGCCCGCCTCTCGGGCTCGGGGATCCCGACGCGCCGCAGGAGGTCGACCGCCACTCGGGCGGCCTTGGACCGCGAGACCTTGCGGTGGTTCCGCACGACCTCCGCGATCTGGGAGCCGACCCTGGTCAGCGGATCGAGGGCGGCGGCCGGCTCCTGGAAGACCATGGAGGCGGTACGGCCCCGCAGCCGGGCCAGCGCTGCCTCCGGCGCGTCCACCACGTCGGTGCCGTCGACCGTCACCCGCCCCGAGGCCCGCGCGTTGCCCGGCAGCAGCCCCATCGTCGCGAGCGCCACCGTCGACTTGCCGGACCCCGACTCACCCACCAGGGCCAGCGTCTCGCCCTGCCGGACGCGCAGCGACACCTCGCGCACGGCCGGCACGTCACCCGTGTCGGTGGAGAAGGTCACGCCCAGGTCGGCGATCTCCAGGATGTTCATCCGCGTCCCTTCACGTCGAAGGCGTCGCGCAGCCCGTCGCCGATCGCGTTGAACGCGCACACGACGAGGATGATGGCGAGGCCCGGCGGAACGATCAGCCACCAGCGTCCGGAGTAGGCCGCCGTCAGACCGGCGGACAGCATGCCGCCCCAGTCGGTCTTCGGCGGCTGGACGCCCAGCCCGAGATACGACACGTACGCGACGAGCAGGATCGCGTCGGCGATCTGGAAGGTGGCCGCCACGACGATCGTCGACACCGAGTTCGGCAGGATGTGCCGGCGGATCGCCCGCCCGTGGGTGCCGCCGGTCGCGCGCAGGGTCAGCACGTAGTCCCGGTTCTTGAGCGTGAGCGTCTCCGCCCGCACCAGCCGGGACGGCACCAGCCAGGACACCAGACCGAGGATCACGATCAGCCCGGGCGTGCCCGGCGAGGTGATCGCGGAGACCACCAGCAGGATGAACAGGGCGGGGATCGCGATCCCGGCGTCCACGACCCGCATCATCACCGCGTCCACCCAGCCGCCCGCGTACCCCGCCACGGCACCCCACAGCGTCCCGATGACGGTCGCCAGCACCCCGGCCGTCAGCCCGACGAGCAGCGAGACCTGCCCGCCGTACATGAGCCGCCCGAGCTGGTCGTGCCCGACCGCGTCGGTACCGAGCCAATGGGAGCCGCTGGGCGGGAGGTTGACCTGGGTGAGGTCGGTGTGCGTCTGGTCCGTCGAGTAGAGGAGCGGACCGATGAAGCAGAAGATCAGAAAGAGCACAACGACCGACAGCCCGGCGATGGCGAGCCGATTGCGCGCAAAGCGCGCCCTGAGGGGCGCGGGGCTGTTTCGATTTGCGGCTCCGCCGCGGGGCGCGACAAGCCCCCACCGGCGGGCAGCTTCAACACGACCACTCATGCCCGCCCCTCCTTCACCCGAGGATCGACAACTCGCTGCACCACATCGGCGAGCAAGGTCCCCACCACCGTCGCCACGGAGATGACGAGCACGCACCCCAGCAGCACCGGATAGTCGGACGACTGCGCGGCGGACCAGAACAGCAGCCCCATCCCGGGGTAGTTGAAGAGCTGCTCGACCACCAACGCCCCGCCGAACAGCACCGGCACGTAGTACCCGAGCATCGCCACCACCGGCGTCAGGGAGTTCCGGAACACATGCCGGAACAGGACCGCGTACTGCCCGGCACCGCCGGCGCGCGCCGTCCGCACATAGTCCTCGGAGAGGTTCTCCAGCGTCGCCGCCCGCATGTACCGGCTGAACACGGCCACCATCGACGCGGCGCCCGTCACCACCGGCAGCACGAGGGCCGCCGGATCCGCGAACACCTGCGCCAGGGTGTCCCCTTGCGGCGCCTGGGAGGGGAACCAGCGCAGGGTCTGCGTGAAGACCAGCACCAGGATCAGACCGAGGAAGTACACCGGCGTCGAGTACGCCACGAAGCTCAGCGTGGTGATGACGTAGTCGGCCGGCCGGTTGCGCCGCACCGCCTGCCACATCCCGAGCGGAACGGCCAGCAGCAGCCCCGCCAGCGCGGACAGCAGGGTCAGTACCAGCGTCTTCGGCAGCCGTTGCTCGATCAGCCGGGAGACCGCCTCGTTGAGCGTGTACGACGTCCCGAGGTCGCCCTGCGCCAACTCGCGCAGGTAGTAGACGTACTGGACGGGCAGCGGCCGGTCGAGCCCTTGCTCGTGGTTGAACGCGGCGATCTGCTGGGCCGTGGCCTGCGGGCCGAGGATCCCGCGTGCGGGTCCGCCGGGCAGCGCGTGCAGCAGGCAGAAGACCACGATCGTGACGATCAGGATCACGGCGAGGGCCTGGAGGAGTCGGCGGCCGAGATACAGGAGCGTGTCCATGCGTCAGCCGGTCCACTTCCACTGCGCCGGGTGGAAGTTGGCGAGCGAGTCCTGGGCGAAGCCGCCGAGGCCCTTGCGGACGACCGAGATCTGATAGACGGGCTCCGGCAGCCAGATCACCGGCAGGTCCTCGGCGAGGGCGGCGCTGTAGTCCTGCACGGCCTTGGTCGAACTCGACGTCGTGGAGGCGGAGATGAGCTTGTCGACCGCCGGGTTGGAGTAGTTGCCGAAGTTCGAGCCGCCGCCGGACTGGAACAGCGAGTCACCGGTCGGGAAGGCGGGGAAGTACCAGCTGCCCGCCGTGCCGAAGAACGACAGCTGCCACTTGCAGAGCGGCTGGTCCGCCTCGCACTGCGGGGTCTGCGCCAGCACGGAGTTCACGGGCGCGGTCTTGATCGTGAACTTGATGCCGGTCTTCGCCAGCGAGGACTGGATCGCGCTCATCATGTTGTCGGTGACCGTGGACCCGGACTGCGACAGCACCCGCATCTCGAACTTCGTGCCCTCGGCGACTCCCGCACCGCACCGGTCGGCTCCGGTACCGGGTGCCGTACAGGTCATGACCCCGCCGCGCTCGGTCCAGCCGTGGCCGGTCAGCAGCTCCCGGGCGGCCGTCGTGGAGAACGGGTACGGGTTGTCCTTCTGCTCCCGCGAGACGAAGTCGGACGCCTGTCCCTGCGGGACCGGGCCGTAGCCCGCGACCGCCGTGCCGTTGAAGACGACCTCGGCGAGACTCTTCTGGTCGATGGAACGCTGGACGGCCTGACGGGCGTACAGCTGCTTGAACACGGCGCCCATCGCCGGGTTGTTGAAGTTGTACGGCATGTAGGTGATCGCCCAGCCGGACCACGGCTTCACCTCGTACCCCTGCGCGGTGAAGCTGTCCTTCTGATCGAGGTCGGTCGCCTCGATGTAGCCGTAGTCGACCGTGCCGGAGCGCAGGGCGTTCTTCTCGGCCTCCGCCGTGGTGAAGGGGAGCAGGTTCACCGTCGGGACGGATGGCTTCTCGCCGCCGTCGTACTTCTTGTTGGCGGTGAGGACGACCTTGCCGGCCGTCGAGTACGACTTGACCGCGTACGGCCCGCTGATCGTCTTCCACAGCGGGTTCTTCTCGTAGCCGGCGATGTTCTTCGCCGCGTCGTTGAGGTCCTTCCACACCTGCTTCGCGTCGCCGCCCTTGTCCCAGACGTGCCGGGGGAGCGGGGTGATGGAGCTCAGCTCGTTGGCCAGCATCCACTGCGGGTTGTAGGCCTTGTCGAAGGTGATCGTGAAGTGGCGGTCGTCCTCGGCCTCGAAGGAGGTCCAGTTGTCCGGCGCCTGACCGGGGTTGTATCCCGCCCACTCCTTCTTGTTCGCCTTGATCAGGTCGAACCAGAACCGGACGTCACGGGAGGTGATCGGCTTGCCGTCGCTCCAGTGCCGGTCGCCCAGGGTGATCCGCACGCTCTTGTTGCCGGGTGCGAAGTCGGCGGCGGTGGCGACCGAACCGGCCTTGTTCCAACCGATCTCGCCGGTGGAGCCGTCGTAGGCGATGAGCGGCTCCCACAGCGTGTTCGCGATGGAGATGTTGTTGGTGTTCAGATGCGCCGCGGTACCGATCGGCAGGATCCAGTTCGGCGTGAAGTTCGCGGGCAGCGCGTAGTTGATGGAGTCGCGTGATCCGGACGACGCGCCGCTGCTCCCGGAGCAGCCCGCGAGCAGCAGCGTTCCGGCGGACAGGGCCGCGGCACCGGCGAGGAGTCTTGAGCGAGCAGGGGACATGGCTCTCCTCAGGGGACAGAAGCGAGGTGCAGTCAGTGAAAGCCCCGACTGTTCGAAGAAACAGGAGTGCCGCTGTAAAAAGTATGTTTCTGCTGTTCTGGAAATAGCCGGGAGAGGTCTCCGTGGGCCTAATCTCGCTGTCCCGGCCGCAGAAGACGGAAGTAACTTCGTCCATGACTGAAAAAAGTGGGTCGTTGACCCGGCGCATCCTCGAACTCCTCGCCTCCGGGCAGGCGTCCACGCGCACGGAACTGTCCGAACTGCTCGGCGCCGCGCCGTCGACGGTGTCGTTCGCGGTGGGCAAGCTGCTGGACTACGGCCTGGTCACCGAGGAGGGCACCCTGTCGTCGAACGGCGGCAGGCCGCGCAAGGTCCTCCGGCTCGGCGGCGGCGACGGATACGCCGTGGCGGCCGAACTCGGCGGCAAGCACGCCCACGTCGGCATCGTGCACTCCGGTGGCGGTCTCGCCGACGTCTCCACGGTGCCGTTCGCGACGGCCGACGGCCCCGAGGCCTCCCTGCCCGGCCTCGTCGAGACCCTCCAGGGCCTCGCCGACCGGCACGGCCGGGAACTCCTCAGAGGCGTCGGACTTTGTCTGCCCGGACCGGTCGACGTCGAAGCGGGCCTGGTGACGCTGCCCGCCCGTATGCCCGGCTGGAACCGCTTCCCCGTACGGGACTGGCTCCAGGAGCGGTTCGGAGTCCCGGTGGCCATCGAGAACGACGCCAACTGCATGGCCGTCGGCGAGCACAGTGTCCGGCCCGCCGCGCAACGCCAGGCGATCATGGTCAAGGCGGGCACCGGCATAGGCGCCGGCGTCATCGCCGACGGCCGCCTCTACCGGGGAGGTTCGGGCGCGGCGGGCGAGATCACCCACGTCCGCGTCGAGGCCGCCCACGACATCCCCTGCTCCTGCGGCAACACCGGGTGCTTGGAGACGGTCGCCTCGGGCGCGGCGCTGGTGCGCATCCTGCGCGAGCGCGGTCTGGAGGTGACGTCGACCGAGGACGTCGTACGTCTCGCGGGTGACGCCGACCCCGAGGCCACCCGCGCGGTCCGGCAGGCCGGCCGCTATCTGGGCACGGTGCTCGCCCCCAACGTCAACTTCTTCAACCCGGACGCGGTGTACCTCGGCGGCATCCTCTCCACGCTGGAGCCCTTCGTCGCCGCCGTGCGCAGCCAGTTGTACGAGGGCTGCCACCCCCTGGTCACCGAGCACCTGGTCATCGAACGGGCCGGCCTCGGCGCCGACGCCGGCCTGGTCGGCGCGGGCCAGTTCGCGCTCCAGCGGGCCCTCGCCCACGCCCTGCACACGGCGACCGGCACCCACCCCTGACCCACGCACGCCCCCCGTCAGATCCCGGAGGAGCCATGCCCCAGCCCCGTCCCGTCGTCGCGATCGCCGGCCTCGGCATCGAGTCGTCGACCTTCTCCCCGGCCCGCACCGAGGCCCCCGCCTTCCACCCGCTGCGCGGACAGGACGTCCTCACCCGCTACCCGTTCCTGGCCCCGGGACAGCCGCTGCGGGACGCGGCCGACTGGCGCGGGGCACTCGTCGGCAAGGCGCTGCCCGGCGGCACGGTGACGGCCGCCGCGTACGCCGGGCTGTCGACGGAACTCATCGACCGGCTCCGGGACCTGGGGCCCCTCGACGGCCTCTGGTTCGACATCCACGGCGCGATGACCGTCGAGGGGCTCGACGACGCCGAGGCCGACCTGCTCACCCGCATCCGCGAGGTGATCGGCCCAGACACCCTCGTGTCGACGTCCATGGACCTGCACGGCAACGTCTCCCGCCCCCTCGTCCACCACAGCGACCTGATCACCTGCTACCGCACGGCCCCGCACGAGGACGCCATGGAGACGAAGGAGCGGGCCGCCCGCAACCTCGTGGACCTCCTGGCCGGCGGCGCGCCCCGCCCGGTCAAGGCGTGGGTGCCGGTGCCGGTGCTGCTGGCCGGGGAGCAGACCTCCACCCGTATCGAACCGGCGAGGAGCGTGTACGCGGCGGTGGCCGAGGTGGCGGCGGCCGACGGCGTGACCGACGCCGCCGTCTGGGTCGGGTACGCCTGGGCGGACGAGCCCCGCAATCGTGCCGCGGTCGTGGTCACCGGACCCGACGGGGCCGCCGTCGCGGCGGGCGCCGAGCGGCTCGCCCGCGGATTCTGGGACGCCCGGCACGACTTCGCCTTCGTCGCCCCCACCGGCACCCTCGACGACTGTCTCGACGAGGCCCTCGCCGCCGGCGCCCGGCGCCCGTACTTCATCAGCGACACCGGCGACAATCCGACGGCGGGCGGCGCGGGGGACGTCACCTGGGGACTCCGACACGTCCTCGCCCGGCCGGAGTTCAAGGACCCCGCCGGCCCGGTCGTCGTCTACGCCTCCCTGCCGGGGCCGTCCGCGGTCGACGCGGCGGTGCGGGCCGGCGTCGGCGCGACGGTCACCGTCACCGCCGGCGCCGAGGTGGACGACCGGCACGCCGGGCCGCTCACGATGACCGGCGTGGTGCACTCGGTCCGGCACGGCGACCGGGACGCGGAGACGGAGGCCGTGCTGCGGGTCGGGAGCGTGCACGTGATCCTGACCCGGCTGCGCAAGCCGTACCACCTCGAACGCGACTTCACCGGAATGGAGTTGGACCCGCGCGCCGCCGACGTCGTGATCGTGAAGATCGGCTATCTGGAGCCCGAGCTCTTCGCCATGGCCGCCGACTGGAAGATGGCCCTCACCCCGGGCGGTGTCGACCAGGACCTGGTGCGGCTCGGCCACCGGCGCATCCAGCGGCCCATGTTCCCCTTCGACCCGGCGATGCCCGACCCGGACCTCACGGCCCGTATCGTCGCGCCCGCGAACCGGCCGCCGGCTCAGTTCGCCTGACGGGCCTGCGCGATCAGCTGGTCGATCAGGGCGATCAGCACGTCCCGGCAGGACTCCCGCTCCCGCGCGTCGCACAGCAGCACCCGTACGTGCTCCGGCAGCGCGAGGGACTCCCTGATCTCCTCGGCCGGGTAGGGGTGTTCGCCGTGAAAGCCGTTCACACCGACGACGAAGGGGATCTCGCGGCGCTCGAAGAAGTCGATCGCGGCGAAGCTGGACTGCGGCCGCCGCACGTCGATCAGGACGACGGCGCCGAGCGCGCCGATCGCCAGGTCGTTCCACATGAACCAGAACCGCTGCTGCCCGGGCGTACCGAACAGATACAGCACCAGCTCCCGGCTGATGGTGATCCGGCCGAAGTCCAGGGCCACGGTCGTCGCGCGTTTCTGCTCGATGCCGTCGAGGTCGTCGACGCCCAGGCTCGCGATGGTCAGGGACTCCTCGGTGCGCAGCGGCGCGATCTCACTCACCGAGCCGACCATGGTCGTCTTCCCGACGCCGAAGCCGCCGGCTATGAGGATCTTGACCGTGTCGGGCGGCGCGACCGCCTGCACGGTGGTGTCAGAGCCGGCCAAGGCCCTCCCTCACTTTCTGCAACAGGTCCAGGTCCGGGGTACGGGGGGTGACGGGATGCGGGGGGTGAACGGTGATCAGTCCCGCCTCCAGCAGATCGCAGAGCATGATGGCGACCACGCTCACCGGCAGGTCCAGATGGGCGGCGAGTTCCGCCACGGCGATCGGCCGGGCGCAGCGCCGCAGGATCCGCACCTGCTCGGGCTGTGGACGAGGTGCCCGCTCCGGCGGCGGATCCACCGCCGTCACGGTCGTGATCAGGGTGAAGTCGCTGCGGCTGGGCCTGGTCCGCCCTCCGGTCAGCGTGAAGGGACGGACCAGCCGGCCCGCCGGATCGTCTCCGCCCACCTCACGCGCCAGGGCCGACATGGGCCCGCGGTGCCGCCGAGAGGTGCTCGCCGATCTTCTTCACCAGCATGTTCATCTGATACGCCACCACCCCGACGTCCGCGCCCTGGTTGGTCAGCACGACCAGGTGGGCGCCGGGGCCGGCGGAGGTGAGGATCAGATAGCTGTTGGCCATCTCGATCAGCGCCTGGCGCACCGGCCCGCCCCGGAAGTCCATGCTGACGCCCTTGCTGAGGCTCATCAGACCGGACGCGGTCGCCGCCAGCCGCTCGGCGTCGTCGCGCAGGAACCCGATCGACTTGCTCACCACCAGGCCGTCCTCGGAGAGCACCACCGCGTGGTTGACGTCGGCGACCCGCTCCACGAGTCCGGTGAGCAACTGGTCGAGCTGGGTGTCCGTGGCTGGGGTGGGGCGTGTCATGGCGGTGTCCTTCATGAGCGGTCGGCGGGCGGGGTGGAGGACGTGGGAGCGGCGGCCGGGGAGGCGGCGGACTCGGCCGCGGGCGGCTCGTCGGGGGCGGCGTCGTCACGCGCCCGACGCGCGGCCGGGACCAGCCGGTCCACGGCCCCGGGCACGTCCGGCGCCCCCTCGCCGTCGTCGTCGCGGGCCCGGAGGGTGCCGCTCTGGAAGCCGGCCAGGGAGGAGGCGGCCTGCTCGGCGGTGAAGTCCTCGTCGTGGCCGTCGTGTTCGGCCGGCGCCGAATCCTCGCGCAGCTCGGCCGCAAGACTGGTCTGCGGCACCCGGCGCGGCAGCGGCGAGAGGCCGTCCCGGCGCGCGCCGGCCTCCGGGGCCGCGGCGGTCTCGGTACGGGCCTGCACGACGGGTCGGGCCTCCCGTACGGGCTCCTCCGGCTCGGCGGCCCCGGCGTGCTCGACCTCTTCCCGGTCCGGCGTCGGCAGGTCCCGCACCACGACGTCGTGCGGGATCAGCACGATCGCCGTCGTGCCGCCGTACGGCGAGGAGCGCAGCGTGACCGTGATGCCGTGCCGCCGCGAGAGCTGGGCGATCACGAACATGCCGAGCCGGAGGTCGTCGGCGAGCGCCACCACGTCGAACTGCGGCGGCTCGGCCAACTGGGCGTTGAACGCGGCGTACTCCTCCTCGGACATGCCGAGGCCGCGGTCCTCGACCTCCACGGCCAGCCCCTTGGCCACCATCGCGGCCCGCACGCCGACCGGCGCCGGGGCGGGCGAGTACAGCGTGGCGTTCTCGATGAGCTCGGCCAGCAGATGGATGACGTCGGCCACCGCGGGCGGCGCGAGATGCACCTCCTCGTCGGTCTGCACCTCCACCCGCCGGTACTCGGCGACCTCGCCGACCGCGCTGCGCAGGATGTCGATCAGCGCGACCGGCTCGCTCCAGGTGCGGCCCGGCCGCTCACCGCTGATGATGACGAGGTTCTCCTCGTAGCGGCGCAGCTGGCTGGCGGTGGAGTCGAGTTCGTACAGGCCCTTGAGGACGTCGGGGTCCTGGTGGGCGCGCTCCAGCGCGTCCAGCTTGGTGAGCTGGAGGTTGACCAGGTTCTGGCTCTGCCGGGCGATGCCCAGGATGATCTTCTGGAAGCCGCGCCGGGTGTCGGCGAGTTCGACAGCGGTGTGCACGGCGGTGCGCTGCGCGGCGTTGAACGCCGTCGCCACCTGCCCGAGTTCGTCACGGCCGTAGTCCAGCGGCGGTGTCGCCAGTTCCACGTCGACCTTCTCGCCCCGCTCCAGCCGGGCCACCACGTCGGGCAGCCGCTCCTGGGCGAGCCCCAGGGTGGCCTCGCGCAGGCCGCGCAGCCGCCGGGACAGCGAGCGGGTGATCCGCCACGACATTCCCACGCACAGCAGCAGCGCGATCAGCCCGCCCGCGCTCAGCGACGCCGCCTTGATCAGCAGTCCGCGCGCCTCGTCGCCGCTGCGCTGCAGCAGTCCGGTCGTCTGCTGCTGGATCAGCACCGAGTACTCCTCGGTCACCCCGGTCAGCGCGGCCCGCCACTCCTTCTGGGAGTCCGGGACGGCGATGGTCCCGTCCTTGCCCGCCGTCGCACGCGCCGCGAGCACCCGGTCCTCGACCCGCTCCAGGGTCCGCCACTGCGAACCGGCCAGGATCCGCTCCGTCTCCGCCTTCGCGGCCCCGGTGAGCGAGGGCAGGATCTGGTCCTCGACGAGCCAGCGCCGGGTGTTCACCAGCTCCGCGAACTCGGTCCACTCCTTCTCGTCCATCCGTCGCGTCGGCGAGGCCAGCGTCAGCAGCGCGTCCTCACGGGACATCAGTTCCGCCGCGTGCTCCAGCGAGACGAGCGGACCGGCCTGCGAGGTGAGGTCGCCGTCGTCGACCTGCGAGAGCTCCTGGAAGGCGTGGATCTGGTCGTCGATGATCGACGTGTACTGGCCCAGCGCCTGTACGGCGGAGATGTCGGAGGGGTTGTCCACCTGGCCCCGGTAGTACTCCAGGCTGCTCACGGACGCGACGACCGAGTACAGCCGGTCCTTCACGCGGGCGGGCGCCCGCTGGATCTCGTCCGACTGCGCGAGGAGCTTGGCGACCGCCTTGTCGGTCCTGCCGCGCTGTTCGTCCAGCCCCGTGCGGGCCGAGTCCTGCCGCGTGGCAAGCCATACGGCGGAGTAGCTGCGCTCCCGCTGGAGGGCGAGCGTGGCCTCGGTGCCCATGGCCCCCGTCGACTTGCTCAGCCCGGTCTGGGACCGCAGCCCCAGGCCCTCCGAGAACATCTGGATCGTCGTCACGCTCCAGATGGCGGCGAGCGTGACGCCGGGCACCAGTGCCAGCAGGATCAGGGAGAGACGGATGGAGCCGAGGCGGCGCCGGGGACCTGTCCGTGGAGACATTGTCGTCCTAGGGCGATCAGCGGAGGGCGGGCGGGGTCAGCGCGAAGGAACGGGGGGACGGGAGGACGGACGTCAGGGGTGACTGCGTGTCCGGCACGTCACAAGGGGTGCGCAGGATGCTATCCGTACAAGTGAGCGTAAGCGTCATGCGGGACCCAATCTTTGGCGACACCGTCGGGGGAACTGTCCGCTCAGCGGGTTCCGTTGTCGGCGAAATTCGCGACCGAGGCGACGTTCGCCTTCGTGACGAAGGCGGGCCCGGTGAGCACCGGCGCCTCGCCGCCGCCGAGGGTGTTTCCGTTGGTGCGGTAGAGCCAGAGCGAGTCCACCGCGAGATAGCCCTGGAGATAGGGCTGTTGATCCACCGCGAACTGCACGTCCCCGTCCTGGACCGCTTTGACCAGGTCCTTGTTGAGGTCGAAGGTCGCGACGTGGGCCTTGGAGCGGGACTGGTCGACCGACTTCACCGCGGCCAGCGCGAACTGGGCGCCGTTCATGACCACTTCGTCGATGTCCGGGTTCTGCGTCAGCCGGGCCCCGACGGTCGCCGTCACCGCGTCCATGTCGGTGCCGTCCACGTAGAGGTTCTCCGTCTCGCCGCCGAACGCCTTCTTCACGCCCGCGCAGCGCGCCTCCAGGGCGACGTTGCCGCGCTCGTGGATCACACACAGCGCGTGCTTGGCCTTGAGGTCGTCCAGCTTGTCGCCGACGGCGCGGCCGGCGACGCTCTCGTCCTGGCCGAAGTACTCGAGGAGTCCGGCGGACTTCCACTCGTCTATACCTGAGTTGAGGCCGATCACGGGTATGCCGGCCGCCCGCGCCTCGGCGACCGGACCCGCCATCGCCGTCGGCTTGGCGAGGGTCACGGCGATGCCGTCGACCTTCTGCCGGATCGCGTCCCGCATCAGCTCGGCCTGGCTCGCCGGGTCGTCGTCGGCGGCGTAGGTCAGCTCGACGTTGTCCTTGGCGGCCGCGACCTGCGCACCCTTCTGCACCAGCTCCCAGAAGGCGTCGCCCTCGCCGCCGTGCGTGATCAGGGTGATCTTCAGACGTGCGCCGCCCGCCGTCTCCGCGCCGGACGCGTCGTCGGACCCGCCGACGGCGGAGCAGCCCGCCAGCAGCAGACAGGCGGCGGCCGGGAGGACGGCGACGCGAACGCGGGCGGGGGAGGGGGGTGGAGTCTTCATGAGGGTGCGGCACCTCGCTGTGCGGCCGAGCCGGAGGAACGAACGGGAGAACGGCCGGCTCCGAACGGGAGGTTCGCCGACCGGGTGAACTCTCGCTGTGGCGGAGCCAATCGCGTGTGACCATCGGTAGTCAAGTGTGCAACCACACCGTGTTATTCGTTGCTGCCACATCGTGATGAACGCTGGCGGGAGGGCGAAGCGGAACCAGAGCCGCCCGTATCGCTTGCGTCCGCAAAGCCGTCAACCAGGCTTGCGCGCCACCGCTCCGTACATCGCGATGTCCTCGTCCCGCATCACCTCGGTACCCGTGCCGTCCGGGCGCCACTTGTGGACCTGGACGATGCCCGGTTCGACGAGGTCCAGACCGGTGAAGAACTCCGCCGCCTCGTCGTGGGTGCGCAGCCGCATCGGCATGCCCCGCGCCGCGTACTCCCGGGCGACCCGGCCGACCTCGTCCGGCGCGAACTCGGCGGTTCCGACGGACATCGCGAGGTAACTGCCGGCCGGCAGCGGTTCGAGGAGCCGGCGCACGATGCCGACCGCGTCGTCCTCGTCCAGCATGAAGTGCACGATCGCGATCACGGCCAGCGCGACGGGCCGGTCCAGGTCGAGGGTCTCGCGGAACACCGGGGAGTCGAGAATGCTCGCCGGGTCGCGCATGTCGGCCTCGATGTACGCCGTCGCGCCCTCGGCCGCAGGGGACAACAGGCCCTTGGACAGCGCCAGTACGAGCGGATCGCTGTCGACGTAGACGACCCGTGCTCCGGGTGCGGCCGACTGCGCGATCTCATGGATGTTGGGCGAGGTGGGTATCCCGGTGCCGACGTCCAGGAACTGCCGTATCCCCGCATCCTCGGCGAGATATCGCACGGCCCGGTTCATGAAGTCACGGTTGGCCCGCATGTGGACGGGCAAGGCGGGCCACTCACGCACCATCGCGTCCCCGGCCTCCCGATCGGCCGGGTAGTGGTCCTTGCCGCCGATGATGTAGTCGTAGATCCGGGCGGAATGGGCGATCTCGGTGTCGACACGGTCGGTGGACACGCAACCTCCAGCGGCCACAGGTGAGTTGGCGTTCTGCATGCCAACCTAGTAGGGCCGCGGGGCCGCATCAATCTGCGGCTCCGCCGCGCGGGCGCGACCAGCCCCCACGCACTCGCAGCCGCCCGACACGGCCCAGCCCTACGGCGCTGCCGCCGCCGCTTCCTTCCTGCGCTGTCGCCGCCCGCGCCGAGGCTCCTGATCCGGCAGCCAGCCGAACACCAGACAACTGCCGACCGCCCCCAGCAGCAGACCCACGAAGAACCCGCCCAGGTTGGACGTGAGCCAGGTGCCCAGGGTCACCAGGATCCCGGTGATCGAGTAGAAGAGCCGCTGCGCCGGGTTGAACAGGGTCAGCAGCCCCAGCAGCACCATCAGCGCCGGCAGCAGGTACCCCGCCAGGCCCTGCATGCCGACGTGCAGAACGACCTTCAGGGAGGCCTTCATCGTGAGCAGGATCCACGCCCCGCCCAGGGCGAGCAGCAGCCCGCCCCAGAACGGCCGGTCGGCCCGCCAGCGACGGAAGGCCGACCGGAATCCATCGGGCCCGTTCATCAGCAACCCGTGCTGCTGAAGCGGAGCTTCAGACCGGGCAGCTTGAACACCCCGGCCGTGGTGGCGTAGTTGGTCTGGCGCAGATTGGCGATGCGTACGGTGTCGGCCTGCTGGCTGAAGACACCGATCGGCCCCTTCACCCCGGCCTTGGTCAGGGTGCTCGCGTCGTTGCCGATCTCGATGTTGTTGAAGGCCGCGTCGCCCGACAGCTCGGTCGAGTCGGTGGTCAGGTCGGTCGCGCTCACCTTCTCCGCGCCGCCACCCGCGGTGATCAGCAGGTTGGTGCCGCCGAGGTCGACGCTCTGGCACAGCTTCGTGAGCGTCGCGTTCTTGATGGCGGACGTGACGATCAGGACCTGACCGCCGGTGTCCCCTTCGTTGGGGCTGCCCGGAGCCATGTTGTCGAGGCCGCCGAACTGCTCGAAGCCGGTGCCGTTCAGCTCGGTCGCGGTGACCGTGAAGGGCATGCCGGAGATCGCGAACTGGACGCCCAGCGCACCCTCGGCGGTGAGGACCGCGAGCGCACCGGCGACCAGGGTGGCCGGCACGGCCATCACGGCGGCACGGCGCGCCCGGACCCGTCCGCGTCTCGCGGTGCCCACGGGGTTTTCGGACGCTTCGGGCACGGAACCGCTTTCCGGGTTCTCGGGGGTGTTTCCGGCGGACGGGGTGACGTCCGGGGACGAGGCCATAACTGCTCCCAGGTGCAGAAAAAGTGCGGGTAGGGCATCAGCGGCACGTTGTCCTGGCGCGGACAGCGCCCGCGGCGCACGTCTCCTCGCAACTCCCGGCGGGTGCAAGGGCTTTCTCGTACTCCGCAGTAGCCAAGCCCGGAAGTTACCGGTGGTTACACCTGAGGGTCAAGGCAGTTGTGTAAAAAGGGTGTCGGTTGTGCGCCACCTGTGGGTCATACGCTCCCGACGGCCTCGGAAAGTTGCCTGGAAAACAGCAACTCCCTTTTGAAGCCTTGACGTTGACTGACCCTCAGGTTTACAACTCTCCCTGGCTCCCCCATGGATCCGTGGCGCCGGATCCGCCGCCGCGTGGCCTCTGCCCGCGTTCCCGGACCTGATGTCCTTCACATTTCCTTTTCGCGAGATCACTCCACGGCGCCGTCACGGTCGCTTCCCCCCTCGGTCCGTGCCGGCCGCACCCCCCGCCCGGTTCCGGCCGGAGCCCTTCCCACGGTCTCCGGCCGGCCTCCGGCGGGCAGCCGTCGCCGGTCCGTGTCGTACGGAGAAGGCGTCACGGACCGGCGACGGCGCACACGCACCCGGCGCCCCACCGGCCGTCCCCCCTGCCACCCCCCATAACCCCTCAGGTCCTCAGGTCCTCAGGGCACACCCCCGCAACGAAAGCCGAGGTACACCCGCATGCGTACGCGTACCCTCCTCACCCTCGCCGGCACCGTCGCCGCGCTCACCCTTCCCCTCGCCGGCCCCGCCTCCGCGGCCGCCGGCGCCGTCCTGACCACCGGCTCCGTCGGCGGTACGGCAGTCGCGGCCGGCGAGGTCCTCACCGCGCCGCTGGCGAGCGGCACCGCCGCCACGTTCTACTCCAGCGCCACCGGCACGAGTGGCATCTCCTGCACGTCGTCGCAGTTCACGGCCACCGTGACGGACAACCCGAGCGCGCCGGGCACCGCGACGGAGTCGGTCTCCGCGCACACCTTCAACGCCGCCAGCTGCACCACCAACGTGGTCGGCGTGCTCGGCGTCACCAGCATCACGGTCAACAACCTGCCGTACAGCTCCGCCGTGGGCTCCGACGGCAGCGTCACCGTCACGCCCGCCGCGGGCTCCACCATCCAGACCACGGTCGTCCTGCGCACCCTGCTCGGCAGCATCAACTGCGTCTACCAGGCGCCCAGCCTGGCCGGCACGGCGAGCAACGCCGACAACACCATCAACTTCGCCGCCGCCCAGTTCACCAAGGTCTCCGGTTCGTCCCTCTGCTTCGCCAACGGCTACTTCACCGCCAAGTACGCCCCGGTGACCAGCAGCGGCGAGGCGGTCTACGTCAACTGACCCGACCCTCGACCGGCCCTGTCCGCACCGGAGTTCACCTCCGGCGCAACCGCAGCGCCAGGGCGGCGCCCCCGGTGAGCACCAGTACCGCGGCGGCGCCGCCCGCCACCAGCGGCATCGCCGGCCCCGAGCCCGCGTCCCCGGTGGACGCCACCGGCACGCTGTCGCCCTGCGTGCGCGGGGTCTCGGCTCCGGTGGCCGCCGCGGCCGTGGGGGAGGGGTCGGTGCTACGCCGCTCGCTCGCGCGCGGCTTCACGGCCGGCGAAGAGGCGGCAGCCGTACGGCCGTCGGCGCTCGGCTTGGCCGACGCCTTCCCCGTGCCTGCTCCGGCGCCATCGCTCGCAGGGAACACGACGTCCGAGCACGAGTAGTACGTGTCCGGCGTGCTGCTGTTCTGCCAGATCGTGAACAGCACATGCCGCCCGGAGCGGTCGGACGGCAGCTTCGCCGTGAGCCGGTACGCGCCGTCCGTCAGCGCGGGGTCCCGTACCTGCGCGAACGGCTTGTCCGGTAGATCGGACCAGGTCAGCGGCTTCGTCGGGTCGTAGCCGGGCTCGGTGAGGTAGAGCTTGAACGTGCCGGTGTGCGGGATCGTGGAGACGTACCGCATCGTCAGCGTGGAACCCGGGGTCAGCCGGGTCGACGGCCAGTCGGCGCGGGCCAGATCGAGGCCCTTGTAGGCGGGCAGGCCACCACTGCACAGCTTCCCGTCCGGGACCACCTGGCGGTCACGGCCGTTCACGCCGGCGATCCGCAGGTTGTCCCACGCCGTGAAGGGCCCGCTGTTCGAGGCGACCGCGGCCCGGCACGCCGCCGACCGGGACGGACTGCCGCCGTCCGGCGAGCAGGCGTACACCCGGCTGACCGGATCCGTCGGGGCGCCGTGCGCACGGGCCGAGCCCGCGGCCCACACCGTGAGCAGCAACGGCGTGACGGCGGCGGCCGCCAGGGCGGAGCGATGCGATCTCATCCAGGGCATCCGGGACATCCGGAACGTCTCCTCGGCCGGCAGGGCAGGGTCCTCGTGGAGTACGGGAAACCGGCCCGGCGCGTTCAGTGCGCGATAAACCGGGCGGAGCCCGTCAATAGCGGTCAACCAGCCGACGTAGAGGGTGGGTTTCCGGCCGGATCGAGGGTTTCCCCTGTATCCCGATGACCTTCTCTTTGCCTATCGTTCGACCACAGCCGACCCACAGGTAACCCCGAACGGGTCGCAGCTCGCGCCAGGCCGGCCGCCACGCTCCCGCACTTTCGAAATGCCCCCCGCCGCTTCGAGGACGAAGCGAAAAGTCCGCCGCTCCGCGCTGCCCGGAGTACGGCCGGCCACGAAAGGCACTCCCCTTGCGCACCTCCACCTCCCTCAGACGGAAGCTGATATCCGTCGCCGCGGTCTCCGCCGCGCTCTTCACGGCCGCCACCACCTCGGTCGCCGTGGCCCAGGATTCCCCCACCCAGGAGGCCGCCGTCCCCGCGGCCCAGACCGAGGCCGCTCCCGGCACCCCGGCCGAGCGCCTGATCGTCGGCTACAAGTCCGGCGCCGCCGAGGCCAAGTCGAACAAGGCCGCCGAGGCCGACGCCGCCGCCAAGGGCGAGGAAGCCGGCGAGGACCTCGACTTCCAGCGCCGCCTCGGCTCCGGCGCCGCCCTCGTCGACCTGGGCGAGAGCCTCAGCAGGACGGACGTCGCCGACGTCGTCGCCGAGTACCGGGCCGACCCGCAGGTCGCCTACGTCGTGCCGGACCGCCTGAACAAGCCGCTGGCCACCCCCAACGACACCGAGTACTCCAAGCAGTGGGACCTGTTCGAGACCACCGCGGGCATGAACGTCCCGGGTGCCTGGGACGTCGCCACCGGCAGCGGGGTCACCGTCGCCGTGATCGACACCGGCTACGTCACCCACTCCGACCTCGGCGCCAACATCGTCGCGGGCTACGACTTCATCTCCGACGCCACGGTCGGCAACGACGGCAACGGCCGCGACAGCAACCCGGCCGACCCGGGCGACTGGACCGCCGCCAACGAATGCGCCTCCGGCGACCCGGCCTACGGCTCCTCCTGGCACGGCACCCACGTCGCCGGCACCATCGCCGCCGTCACCAACAACGGCAAGGGCGTCGCGGGTATCGCGTACGGCGCCAAGGTCTCCCCGCTGCGTGTGCTCGGCAAGTGCGGCGGCTACGACTCCGACATCATCGACGCCATCACCTGGGCGTCCGGCGGCACCGTCTCCGGTGTCCCGGCGAACGCCAACGTCGCCAAGGTCATCAACATGAGCCTGGGCGGTGGCGGCGCCTGCTCCACCGCGACCCAGAGCGCCATCAACGCCGCCGTGAACCGCGGCACCACGGTCGTCGTCGCGGCGGGCAACAGCAACGCCAACGCCTCCGGCTACTCGCCGGCCAGCTGCGCCAACGTCATCAGCGTGGCGGCCGCCGACCGCCAGGGGAACCGCTCCTACTACTCCAACTACGGCACGGTCGTCGACATCGCCGCGCCCGGCGGCGAGACCAACTCCGTCGCGGCCAACGGCATCCTGTCCACGCTGAACTCAGGCGCGCAGGGCCCGTCCGCCGAGAACTACGACTACTACCAGGGCACCAGCATGGCCGCCCCGCACGTCGCGGGCCTGGCCGCGCTGATGAAGTCGGCCAACCCGGCGCTGACCCCGGCCCAGATCGAGTCCGCGATCAAGACCAACTCGCGTGCTCTTCCCGGTACCTGCTCGGGCGGCTGCGGTGCGGGCCTCGCGGACGCGGCGAAGACGGTGCAGGCGGTGAGCGGGTCCGGCGGCTCCACGGGGGGCACCACCTTCACCAGCACCTCCGCGGTCTCCATCCCGGACAACGGCTCCGCGATCGAGTCCCCGATCACCGTCAGCGGCCGCAGTGGCAACGCCCCCTCGGCGCTCCAGGTCGGCGTGGACATCACCCACACCTACCGCGGTGACCTGGTCGTCGACCTGGTGGCCCCGGACGGTTCGACGTACCGCCTGAAGTCCGCCAGCTCCTCGGACTCCGCGGACAACGTCATCGCCACCTACACGGTCAACGCCGCCGGCGAGACCGCCAACGGCACCTGGAAGCTGCGTGTCCAGGACACCGCGGCCCAGGACACCGGCCGGGTCAACAGCTGGAAGCTGACCTTCTGAGCGGCAGCTGAACGCGGGCCCCGAGCGGGCGCGCACCAAGAACGGGCGGGGCGGCCGATGCGGATGGGGCATCGGCCGGCCCGCCACATGTCATGAGGGCCGACCGGCACGGTGGAAACCGTCACTCCGGTCGGTCCCGTGCACGCTCAGCGACGGGACAGATCCAGCTCCGCCTCGTCGGCGTCGGTCTCCTCGATGCCGGCCAGCACCCGCACCCCGCGGTCGGGACTCCGGTCGATGCCGGTCAGCAGCCCCGGCACCGCGACGCTCGGCAGGATGTGACCCCACAGCACCGAGATCCGCTCCGCCAGATCCGCCCGGTCGGTCAGTGCCCGGGACATCAACTGGATGCCCGCGAAGGCCCCGACCAGCAGTTCCACCGTCTGCCTCGGCTCCACGGTGGGTAGCAACTCGCCCTGCGCAGCGGCCTGTTCGAGCACCACGACGAGATGGTCCGCCCACTGCCGGAACGGGCCCGAGTGGTCCACGCCGGGCGGTGCGCACTGGTCCACGGCAAGCCGGACACTCCCCTTGAGCAGGGAGTTGTTGAGCAGGCGCTGCCCGAACACGAAGGTGATGTCGACCAGTTCCTGGAGCTTGCACGGCTGCGGCGGCACCGCGCCGCGCGGGATCTGCTCGTCCAGCACGGCCTGGGCGAGGGATTCCTTCGAGGGGAAGTGGAAATAGAGGGCGCCCTTGGTCACTTCGGCCCGCTCCAGGACCATCGCGATGGTCGTCGCGGTGTAACCGTGCTCGTCGAAGACGGCCCCGGCGGCCTCCAGGATCACCTTCCGCGTCTTGATGGCGCGCTCCTGCCTCGCCATATCAGCCCCTCCGTATGTCCGGCAGCGCCCGATTCGGTCGGTGCGCCCGGCGTGCGCCGGAGCGGTTCGGGCAGGGCCGGGCGACCCCAGGCCGCATTGAAAACAAACCGGTCGGCTCGTACTCTAACGCTCGCGGCACGGGCACCTCGCCGTTTGCCATGGCACATACGGGGGGACCCAAGGAGGGCACATGTCTGATCCGCGCCGGTTCGCCGCGACCCCGCTCGCCGCAACCCCTGAGGCGCCGGAAGGCCTGACCGCCACCGTACCCCGCCAGTTGGTGCACCGCGCCTCGCTGGCGGAAACGTTTCTCACCGGTATGACCAGCGGGGAACCCGGCCATTTCACGGTCTTTGCCGAGTGGCCCCGAGCCCATCAGTTACACGTGTCGCCGGACCGCTCGTCCTACGAGCCACTCCTCGTCGCCGAGACCGCCCGCCAGGCCGGAACGCTCCTCGCGCACACCGCCTACGACGTGCCGCTGGGCCATCAGTTCGTGCTCAAGGAGGTGCGGATCAGCGCGCTCACCGAGCGGTTGGCGCTCGGCAGGACACCCGCCGAACCGGTCCTGCACATCACCGTCACGGACGTCGACCACCGCGGCGCCCGCCCGGCCGGATTCCGCTACGAGGCCGAGATCAGGCTCGACGGCGAACCCGTCGCGACGGCCGAGATGGCCGCCAACTGGACCAGCGCGGCCGCCTACCGCCGGCTGCGCGGCGGCCGCAGCGCAGCCACCGTGTCCCCGCTGCCGGCGCCGGCCGGTCTGCCGCCCGCCGACGTGGACCGCCCCCTGCCCGCGGACGTCGTCCTCGCCCCGTCCGACCACCCCGACCGGTGGCGACTGCGAGTCGATACCGCGCATGCTGTTTTCTTCGATCATCCGCTCGACCACGTCCCCGGCATGCTGCTGCTGGAGGCCACCCGCCAGGCAGTACGCGCCCGGACGAGGGGCGACCGCCGCACACCGGTCTCCTTCCACGCCTTCTTCCACCGTTACACCGAACTCGACCAGCCCGCATGGATAGAGGCATTCGACAAGACAGGGGCGCACGGCGGCGATATGCAAGTAGTGGGCCAGCAGGGGGAGACGACAGTCTTCGAGTGCGAGGTGGGCACCGTGTGCGGGTGAGTTATCTTGTACAGGGAGTAAGAAACAAACGGCATGACCCGTTCTTTTCCCGTCCCAGGAGAGCCAGCCGATGGCGAGGCAGTTACGCGCCGAACAGACCCGCACCACGATCCTCACAGCCGCAGCCGAGCTGTTCGACCGCAATGGCTATGAGTCGACCAGCCTGAGCGACATCGTCGAGCACGCCCAAGTGACCAAGGGGGCGCTGTACTTCCACTTCGCGGCCAAGGAGGACCTGGCCCAGGCGATCATGGAACTTCAGTCCAGGGCCTCCAGACAGGTGGCGAGCGAGATGGACGCCCGGGGCCACACCTCGCTGGAGGCGCTCATGCGCACGACGTTCGGCATCACGCGCCTCGCCGTCGAGGGACCGATCACCCGCGCCGGGCTGCGCCTGGCGACGGGGGGAGTGGTGATACGGCCGCCCCTGCGGCACCCGTTCGCCGAGCTGCTGGACATCACGACCCGCAGACTCGTCGGCGCGGCGAAGGAGTCCGACGTCCACCCGGACGTCGACGCGGAGGCAGCGGCGCACGCCCTGGTCTGCTTCTTCGTCGGCACCCGGGTCGTCGGCCGCTCCCTCGAACCGGTAGCACGCCAGCCCCGCAGGGTGGCCGAGATGTGGCACATCATGATCCGCGGCCTGGTCCCGGTGCCCCGCCGGGCCCGCTATCTCGCCCTCGCGACACAGCTGGAGCGGGAGATCAAAGCCGTATGACACGGGCGATACGGTGAGCGCATGCCCGAGAGGTCCGACACCCCGCCCGTGCTCCTCGGGAACGAACCCGGCTCGTTCCCGCACAGCGTGCTCGCCGAACGCCACCCGGCGATCATCCGACAGGTACGGGAGTCCTTCCCGTACGACCCCGAGCGGCACCGCGCCCTGGACGCGCTCCTCGCCGGCTGCACCGAGGGCGTGATCGAGCCGCTCCCCGCGGACGCGCACGACCGGGACCGCTGGACGGCCTGGGGCGCGGACACGTACACGGGCCGGTCCTGGTTCGAGGTGCCGTGGCTGTGGTCCGAGAGCTACTTCTACCGTCAACTCCTCGAAGCCGTCGGCTACTTCATCCCCGGCCCCTGGCAGGGCATCGACCCCTTCCGGCCCTCCAAACTGGCCGAACTCGACGCTCCGGAGACGGACGAGGAACTCTCCGCCCTCGACGCCCTCGCCGACCGGCCCGCCGAGGAACAGGACCGGGCGCTGCTGCACGGGTCGCTGTGGGGCAACCGCGCCGACCTCGGCTTCCGGCTGTCGGCCGCGCACGACGAGACCTCCGCCGACACCCCGCCTCTGGTGGCCGACGACAGCGACACCCTCTGGTCCCTGCTCCCGCCCTCCGGCGCCGCCACCCTGGCCCTGATCGCCGACAACGCCGGCCGCGAACTCGTCCCCGACCTGCTCCTCATCGCCCATCTCCTCGCCCAGGGCCGTATCTCCCGGGCCGTCCTGCACATCAAGCCGTACCCCTACTACGTCTCCGACGCCACGCACAGCGATGTGCTCGACGCCCTCCGCCGGCTGACGTCGGCGCCGGGTGCGGCGGCGACGTACGGCCGCGCGCTCTGGTCGGCGCTTACGGACGGCCGCCTGATCGTGCGCGCCCACCCCTTCTCCGGCGGCCCGCTGCCCTACGCGGAGATGCCGGGCGACCTGCGCGAGGAGCTGGGCGCCGCCACCCTCACCGTCCTCAAGGGAGACCTCAACTACCGCCGTCTCGTCGGCGACCGGCTCTGGCCGCCGACCACACCCTTCGCCGACGTCACCGCGTACTTCCCCGGGCCGGTCGCGGCCCTGCGCACCCTGAAGTCCGACGTCATCACCGGTCTGTCCGCCGGCACGGAGGCGGCGCTGGTGGCGGCGGAGGGCCAGAAGTGGCGGACCGGCGGCACACATGCGCTGATCCAGGTCCGGGTGTGACCTCGGCTTGTCGGCTCAGACGGTTTCTTGGTCAAGTGATCTGCATCGGCAGTGACTTGATGCCGTTGATGAAGTTCGACACCAACCGCTCGGGAGGTCCCGCCGGTCGCAGCACGGGCAGAGCCCGCATGGCCTCCCGGTAGAGCGCGCGCAGCTGGAGCCGGGCGAAGTGGGCGCCCAGGCAGACGTGCGGGCCGTCACCGAAGGACACATGCGGGTTGGGCGCGCGGGACAGGTCCAGTCGGTCGGGATCGGTGAAGACCCGTTCGTCGCGGTTGGCGGAAGCGTGGAAGACGACCACCTTGTCGCCCGCGCGGATATGCCGGCCGGCGAGCTCGGTGTCTACGGCGGCGGTACGGCGGAAGGTGAGCACCGGAGGGTGCCAGCGCAGCAATTCGTCCACGGCGAGCGGTAGTTCGGCCTCTCCGGTCCTCAGTCGTTCGTACGACTCAGGGTGCTCGGCCAGGGCCAGCAGCCCGCCCGGAGCCGCGCTGCGGACGGTGTCGTTGCCGGCGACCGTGAGCAGGAAGAAGAACATCTCCAGCTCGGACTCGGCGAGTTCGGCGTCGTGCGCGAGGGTGGTCAAAACGTCGTCGTCCGGGAAACGGCGCTTGTGCGCGGCCAGTTGGCGGGCGTAGGTGAACATGTCCCGCAACATCGCGGGCGACCGCGGATTGACCGGCCTGCCCTGCCCGTCGAGCACCTGCGGGCCCGCCTCGTCGGGGTCCTGGTAGCCGATGACCCGCTGTGTCCAGTGCAGCAGCAGCTTGCGGTCGGCCTCCGGGACGCCGAGCAGGTCGGCGAGGTTGAGCAGGGCGTAGTCGTCGGTGACTGCGCCGACCAGGTCCACGGTGCCGTCCGCCGTCCGGGCCGTTTCCAGGGCGTGGGCCAGGAGCGTGCGGGCCCGCTCCTGCGCGACCCGCTCGAATCGTTCGATGCGGCGTGGAGTGAACGCCCGGCTCACGAGTCGTCTCAACCGGCCGTGTCCCGGCGGGTCCTGATTGAGCATCATGCGCCGGATGAACGGCAGATCGTCCGGATCGGGATCACGGATCTGGGTCGCGCCGACGTACGAGGAGTACGTCGCAGAGTCCTTGAGCACCCGTACGACGTCCGCGTGCCGGGTCACCGCCCAGAACCCTGGCCCGGCCGGCCAGTCCAGCACCTCGTGCTCGTCCTGCCGGGCCACGGGGTGGTGGTCGCGCAGGACGCGGTAGGCGTCGTAGGGGACGCCGGCGGCGTACTGCCGGGGGTCGAAGACGTCGGGGACGGAGGTCATGTGACCAAGGTGACGCATACCGGTGAAGACCGACAGACGGACTCGTCCGGGTCGGTGTGCGGACTGTGTGCATCACCGTGCTGTATGTGGTGATCATGACAAATTCTTGCTAGTCATGACGACATGCCGTTACGTCAATTGCGCCCGGGAACGAGGACCGCGGCGGCAGCCGCGGCCGGCCTCATGCTGATGGCCGCCACGGCCTGCGGCGACGACGGGGACTCCTCGTCCGGGACCGGCGGGCGGGAGACCGTCACGGTGGCTGCCCTTCCCCTCGTCGACTGTGCCGCCCTCTACATCGCCCGGGACCGCGGCCTGTTCGAGAAGGAGGGCCTGGACGTCCGGATCCAGCAGATCCAGCAGAGCCTCCAGGCGTTGCCCGCCCTCGCCAAGGGGCAGATCGACATGGTCGCCAGTGCGAACTACGTGACCTACCTCCAGGCCCACGAGAAGGGCACCCTCGACATCCGGATCGTCGCCGAGGCGATCAGGGCGGCGCCGCGCATGATGGACGTCCTCGTGCCGGAGGACTCGGACATCAAGACCGTCGCCGACCTCGCGGGCAGGAAGCTCGCGGTCAACGTCCTGAACAACGTCCAGTCGCTCACCTTCGACGAGATCCTTCAGAAACAGGGCGTGGGCAGGCCCGTCTACCGGGCGATCCCCTTTCCGCAGATGGGCGCCGCCCTCGACAAGGGGCAGGTCGACGCCGTGCACGCGGTCGAGCCCTACGACAGCGCCATCCAGGACGAGCTGAAGGCCAGGGTCCTCGTCGACGGCGCCTCGGCGCCCGTGGAGGCCATCCCGCTCAGCGGCTACATCAGCACCGGGGACTACACCGACGGACACGGCAGGACCCTGGCCGCGTTCCAGCGGGCCATCAGGGCGGCCGTGGAGATCGCCGAGAACGATCCCTCCGTCGTGCGGGACACCCTGCCGACCTACACCAAGGTGACCAAGGAGCAGGCCGAGTCGATCGACCTGCCCGTCTTCCCGCCCGTCATGGACGCCACGCAACTCACCCGGCTCACCGACCTGATGGAGAAGCAGGGGATGCTGAAGAAGCCGATCGACCCGGCGACGTTGCTGGTCAAGTGACGTGAGGGCCCGTCAGGAACAGGTCGTCCTCGGCGCTCTGGGAGTGCTGGTCGCCGTCGGCGCCTGCGAGGCCGTCTCCCGCGCCGGACTGGTGCGGCGCAGCCATCTCCCGCCCGCCTCGGAGGTCCTCGCGCGGGCCGTGGAACTGGCGGGCGACTCCGTCTTCCTGGACGGCATCGCCGCCACGCTCCGGGCCTGGGCGCTCGGGCTCGCGCTGGCCGCCGCCATCGCCGTCCCGGTCGGCCTGGTCCTCGGGAGCGTGCCGGTCGTCGACGCCGCCGCACGCGCGATCGTCGAGTTCCTGCGGCCGCTGCCGTCCGTCGCGCTGATCCCCCTGGTCTCCCTGCTGCTCGGCTCGGGCACCGAGACGAAGGTCGCGCTGGTGACGTACGCGTCGATCTGGCCGATCCTCTTCAACACCGTCTACGGCCTCGGCGAGACCGACCCCCTCGCCAAGGACACGCTGCGCGCCTTCGGCTTCGGCCGCCTCGCCGTCCTGCTCCGCGTCGAACTGCCTGGCACGGCACCCTTCATCGCCGCCGGCATCCGCATCTCGGCCGCGATCGCCCTCATCCTGGCCGTCGCCACGGAGATCCTCTCCGGCTTCGGCGAGGGCCTCGGCATCTTCATCGCCCAGGCGGGCCTCGCCACCGACGGCACCCGGGATGTGCTGGCGGGCGTGGTGTGGGCGGGGGCGCTCGGGCTGGTCATCAACGGGGCGCTGGTGTGGGGGGAGCGGAGGCTGTTTCCGTGGACGCCGGGACGGCGGGAGATCGGGTGACGGCGCGGGCGAAGGCGCCGCCGCGGGGTTCGGGGCGCGCGGGTCGCACCGCCGGCTCCGTCGCCGCGCGGCACGCCCTGCTCCGCTGGTCCGTGCTCGCGTCGGCCGTCGCCGTGTGGCAGTTGGCCGCCCGGACCCATGGCAGCGTGTACTTCCCGCCGCCCGTGGAGATCGCCAGGCACGCCGTCGATCTCTGGTTCTCGGGGCCCGTCCGGCACCTGTTCCTCACCGAGGAGGCCGTCGGGAACATCCTGCCCAGCCTCGGACGGATGGCCGCCGGGTTCGGGATCGCCGCCGTCGCCGGGATCGCGCTCGGCATCGCGATCGGCCGCTCGCGGCGCGTGTACGCCCTGTGCGACCCCGTTCTGCAATTCGCCCGAGCCGTCCCGCCGCCCGCCCTCGTCCCCGGCTTCGTCGTGATCCTCGACTTCGGTACGCCCATGCAGATCGCCTCGATCGTCCTCAGCGCCGTCTGGCCGGTGCTGATCAACGCGGCCGAAGGGGCCCGCCACACCGACCCGCTGCGCATCGAGGTCGCCGCCGTCCTGCGTCTCACCCCGCTCGAACGGCTCCGCTTCCTGATCCTGCCCTCCGCACTGCCCCGCATCTTCGCCGGACTGCGCCTGAGCCTCTCCCTCTCCCTCATCCTCATGGTCTTCTCGGAACTGCTCCCGGGCACCGCCAACGGCATCGGCTTCACGCTCACCGACGCCCAGTCCCGCTCGGACCTGCTCACCGTCTGGGCGGCGCTGGTCCTGCTCGGTGCCCTCGGTCATCTCCTCAACACCGGCCTGCTGGCGGTCGAGAAGCGACTCGTCGACCGAGGGAGAACGACGACCGTATGACCTCTACGCCCCCTACCACCTCCGCCCAGGGACAGCCATGCTCCGCCTAGACGCGGTCGGCCGGCACTACGGCGACCACCAGGTCCTGCACGACATCTCCCTCACCGTGCCGGACGGCCAACTCCTCTGTGTCGTCGGCCCGTCCGGCTGCGGCAAGTCCACCCTGCTGCGCACCATCGGTGGCCTGCTGCCCGGGTACGAGGGCACGATCACCCTGGACGGCACCCCCGTGGATGGCGTCCCCGACGACCTGGCCGTGGTCTTCCAGGACTACGCCCGCTCCCTCTATCCCTGGCTCACCGTCCGCGAGAACGTGGCCCTCCCGCTGCGTCGCCGGGACCTGCCGCGAGCCGAACGCCGGGCCGAGGCCGACCGCATCCTGGCGCGGGTCGGTCTGACGGACGCCGCACGCCGGCACCCGTGGCAGCTCTCGGGCGGCATGCAGCAACGCGTGGCCATCGCCCGCGCCCTGGTCTGCCGCCCCTCCCTGCTGCTCATGGACGAGCCCTTCGGCTCCCTGGACGCCCAGACCCGCGAGGACCTGGAGGACCTCCTGCTGGAGGTCCACCGCATGGACGGCGCGACGATTCTCTTCGTCACCCACGACATCGACGAGAGCGTGTACCTGGGCGACCGGGTCGTCGTCCTCTCACCGGGCCCCGGCGCCAAGGTCGTCCTGGACCTGCCCGTCGAACTCCCCGGCCCCCGGGACCAGATCACGACCCGGGGTCTGACGGAGTTCGTCGCGCTGAGGTCGGAGGTGGGGCGGGCGGTGCGCAACAGATAGCCCCCGGATTCACCCCTCATTCACGCGATGGTGTGATCATGTCCCGCGCCGTGGATGCCTCTCGGAGGCCGGGGGTAGGGCCCCGGCCATGACGCACCAGCCCTTCGAACTCCCGCACTTCTACATGCCGTATCCCGCCCGGCTGAACCCGCATGTCGACGAGGCGCGCGCCCACTCGACCGAATGGGCACGCGAGATGGGCATGCTGGAGGGGTCCGGGATCTGGGAGCAGGCCGACCTGGACGCGCACGACTACGGCCTGCTCTGCGCCTACACCCACCCCGAGTGCGACGGGACCGCGCTCTCCCTCATCACCGACTGGTACGTATGGGTCTTCTTCTTCGACGACCATTTCCTGGAGACCTTCAAGCGCACCCAGGACCGTGTCGGCGGCAAGGCCTATCTCGACCGGCTGCCGCTGTTCATGCCGATGGACCCGTCGACCCCGATGCCGGAGCCGCGGAACCCCGTCGAGGCCGGGCTCGCCGACCTGTGGACGCGCACGGTGCCCAAGATGTCCGCGGACTGGCGCCGCCGCTTCTCCGTCGCGACCGAGCACCTCCTCAACGAGTCCCTGTGGGAGCTGTCCAACATCAACGAGGGGCGGGTCGCCAACCCCGTCGAGTACATCGAGATGCGCCGCAAGGTCGGCGGCGCCCCCTGGTCCTCGGGCCTCGTGGAGTACGCGACCGCCGAAGTCCCGGCGTCCGTCGCCGAATCCAGGCCGCTCAGGGTGCTGATGGAGACGTTCTCCGACGCCGTCCATCTGCGCAACGACCTGTTCTCCTACCAGCGCGAGGTCGAGGACGAGGGAGAACTCAGCAACGGCGTGCTGGTGCTGGAGACCTTCTTCGACTGCACCACCCAGCAGGCCGCCGACATCGTCAACGACGTCCTCACCTCCCGGCTGCACCAGTTCGAGCACACCGCCCTCACCGAGGTCCCCGCCGTCGCGCTGGAGAACGGGCTCACGCCCGTGGAGGTCGCCGCGGTCGCCGCGTACACCCAGGGGCTCCAGGACTGGCAGTCCGGCGGCCACGAGTGGCACATGCGCTCCAGCAGGTACATGAACGCGCGCGCCCGCCCGACCGCGTCATGGCACGGCCTGACCGGTCCCGGCACCTCCGCCGCCGACATCGGCGCGCTGCTCGCCTCGGCCGGCGCCGAACGCCTGCGCGCGTACACGCACGTGCCGTTCCAGAAGGTCGGCCCGTCCCGGCTCCCCGACTTCCACATGCCCTTCGCGGTCGAGGTCAGCCCGCACCTCGCCGCGACCCGCGGCCGTCTGACCGAGTGGATGCACCGCATGGGCATGCTCCAGGAGGGCGTCTGGGACGAGGACAAGCTCGCCGCCTACGACCTCGCGCTGTGCTCGGCGGGCATCGACCCCGACGGCACCCCCGAGGCCCTCGACCTCAGCGCCCAGTGGCTCGCCTGGGGCACCTACGGCGACGACTACTACCCCCTCGTCTTCGGCCACCGCCGCGACCTGGCCGCCGCCCGGCTCACCACCCGGCGCCTGTCGGACTGCATGCCCCTCGACGGCGAGCCGGCGCTCGTCCCCGGCAACGGCATGGAGCGCGGCCTGATCGACCTGTGGACGCGGACGACCGCCGGGATGACCCCCGACGAGCGGCGCGCCATGAAGGCCTCGGTGGACGTCATGACGGAGAGCTGGGTGTGGGAGCTGTCCAACCAGCTCCAGAACCGCATCCCCGACCCGGTCGACTACCTGGAGATGCGCCGCGCCACCTTCGGCTCCGATCTCACCCTCGGCCTGTGCCGGATGGGCCACGGCCCCGCCGTACCGCCGGAGGTGTACCGCAGCGGCCCCGTCCGCTCACTGGAGAACGCCGCCGTCGACTACGCGTGCCTCCTCAACGACGTCTTCTCGTACCAGAAGGAGATCGAGTACGAGGGCGAGATCCACAACGCGATCCTCGTCGTGCAGAACTTCTTCGGCATCGACTACCCGACCGCGCTGGACGTCGTCCACGACCTGATGACCCAGCGCATGCAGCAGTTCGAGCACGTGGCGGCGCACGAACTGCCCGTCGTGTGCGAGGACTTCGGGCTGTCCGAAGAGGGCAGGGAAGTCATGCGGAACTACGTGACCGACCTCCAGAACTGGCTCGCGGGCATCTTGAACTGGCACCAGAAGGTCGACCGCTACAAGGCCGAGTACCTGGCCCGCCGCGCCCACGGTTTCGTGCCGGACCGCGGGCCCGCCGTACCCGTCCTCAGCTGACCTCCCGCACCCGCGCCGCGGTCTCCTCGGCGAGCTCCCGGACGCCCTTCGCGGCGTTCTCCGAGAGCTCGCCGAGTATCGCGTCGGCCGCCGCGAGCAGCGCGCGGGCCTCCTCCGGCAGGCCGGCGTCGGCCAGGGCGCCGGCGAGCCGGTAGTGCTCCTCGGCGATGAAGCGGCCGAGGTTCACGCCCTGCCAGTGCCGCAGGGAGTCGTCCCCCGGTGCCGCCAGGCCGTCCCGCAGGGTCGCCGACGTCCGTACGGCCTGCGGCAGTTGACCTGCGACCCGCTCCAGACGGGTCAGGTCCAGACGGGCGGACACCTGGTCCCAGGCCGTCTCCTGCAACGCGGCGTACAGCCGCTGGGCGCGCAACGCCTGGGCGTGGTCGCCGAGTTCCTCGAAGTCCCGGGCCAGCGCACGCAGCGGGGCCGTGGCCAGTCCGCGCGGCGCGTCCGGGCGGCGCAGTCTGCCCTGGTCCATGACGATCTCGTCGAGGTCGCGGATCAGGGCGACCCGGGCGAGTTCGGTCATGCCCTGGTCGCGGGCCAGGTCGGTCCAGGTGGAAACCGGCTCGTCCGCGGGGTCCGTCCCGAACATCGAGTCGTCGAGGTCCTGCGCCCACTGCCGCAACTCATCGGCCCCGGCGTCGGGTTCCGGCATCCCGCCGAGTCCGCACGCGGTGTCGAAGTCCGTCTCCCGCACCTCGTGCAGCAGCGGCAGGTCCCCGGTGTCCCCGCGCAGCCCCAGCAGCACGGCGGCCAGCCGCAGTTCGTCGGTCATCGAGGACCGCGTCTCGTACCGCAGCAGATGCCTCAGCAGGTCCGGGTCGCCGTCCGCGCGGTCGAACTGTGCCGCCCGCAGGGCGAGTCGCCGCCGCACCGGATCCTCGGCCACCTCCTCCCACGCGGTAGGGTCGCCGGCCCGCAGCAGCGCGAGATCCGCGCGGCCGGCCGCGAGAACCGCAACCCACAGAGCGGGCGGGGGCGGGCCGATCAGTTCGTAGGCGCAGCCCTCCTCGGCGTTGAGCAGCACGAAGTCCGGCTCGGTGCGCGACAGTGCGGCATGCAGCAGGCCGACCAGCTCGACCGCCGAGCGCTCGGGGAACCCCAACGCCGCACGGAGCTCGGCCCGCTCCTCGTCGATGCCGTGGTACTCGCGCATCTCCTCCTCGGTCTCCGCGACGCACGCCAGGATCCTCTCCTCGCCGTCCTCCGGCGACAGGCCCAGGCAGTCGCGCCAGCCCGGCAGGCCGGTCATGATGTCGAGGGCCTCGTCGACGCCGGAGCCCAGCACCCCGGCGCCGCCCTCCGAGTCGGCGTGGAGCACCGACCCGTCCGCGCACACGAAGTACGTGCCGCCCGTGTCGTCCCCGGCGATCACCTCCAGCGGGCCGCCGGAGGCGAGGCGGACGTCCTCGACATGGCCGTGGTCCGCGCGGGCCAGGTCGAAGTTGAAGGGGAAGGCGGCCAGTTCGGCCAGATGAGGGTTCTGCCGGAGCAGCCGCAGCGCGCGATCGGTCATGTCACAGAACGTAACAGCCCCCACTGACAACGGACTTCCCGCCTCCGGATGCCGTTTCCGAAACTTTCCGTCCGGAACGGGATATTCAGGGAACTTCGACGGTGCGGCGGGAGTCTTCCGGGGTGAGCGGAACAGACAACGAGAACACGGGGGTGTTCGACCTTGACCGACATCATCGAGAGGCTCACGGACAGCGACAGGAAGCCGGAGGAGGAGCAGCTCGGCACCGGCGAGCTCACGCCGTACATGGCCCCGCTGCCCGTCCCGTCCGTCCTGCGCCCGGCCTCCGACGACGTCCTGCACGAGACCGAGATCGCATTACGCCCGACCTGGGTGCGCCTGCACCCGCAGCTGCCGCCGACCCTGATGTGGGGATACGACGGCCAGGTGCCGGGCCCGACCATCGAGGTGCGGCGCGGACAGCGCGTCCGCATCGCCTGGACCAACCGCATTCCCAAGGACAGCGAGTACCCGGTCACCTCGGTGGAGGTGCCGCTGCGCACCGACGGCCGACCGCAGTCCACCACCGAGCCCGGCCGCGAGGGCGTCGAGCCCGACAAGGACGTCGCCGCGCTGCCCGCCTGGTCGGTCACCCATCTGCACGGCGCCCAGACGGGCGGCGGCAACGACGGCTGGGCGGACAACGCGGTCGGCTTCGGAGACGCCCAGCTCTCCGAGTACCCGAACGACCACCAGGCGGTCCAGTGGTGGTACCACGACCACGCCATGAACATCACCCGGTGGAACGTGATGACGGGCCTGTACGGCACCTACCTCGTCCGCGACGACGAGGAGGACGCCCTCCATCTGCCGTGCGGGGAGCGGGAGATCCCGCTGCTGCTCGCCGACCGCAACCTCGACACCGACGAGGACGGCCGGCTCAACGGACGGCTGCTGCACAAGACGCTGATCGTCCAGCAGCAGAACCCGGAGACGGGCAAGCCGGTCTCCATCCCGTTCAGCGGCCCGTACAACACGGTCAACGGCCGCATCTGGCCGTACGCCGACGTGGATGACGCCTGGTACCGCTTCCGGCTGGTCAACGCGTCCAACGCGCGGATCTACGACCTCGTCCTGGTCGACGAGGACGACAACCCGGTCCCGGGAATCGTCCACCAGATCGGCAGCGACGGCGGGCTGCTGCCGCGTCCGGTCCCGGTCGACTTCGACGGCGCGCTGCCCACGCTGACCGCGGCGCCGGCCGAGCGCTTCGATCTGCTCGTCGACTTCCGCGGCCTCGCGGGCCGGCGGCTCCGCCTGGTCAACAAGGGCCGCAACCAGCCGCCCGGCGTCTCCGACCCGGCAGGTGACGTGCGCTATCCGGCGGTCATGGAGTTCCGCGTCCGCGAGAGCTGCGAGACGGACACCTTCGAACTGCCCGAGGTGCTCTCCGGCTCCTTCCGCCGGCTCACGCACGACATCGAGCACGGCCACCGGCTGATCGTCCTCACCCCGCCCGCCACCAAGGGCGGCGGCGGTCATCCGGAGATCTGGGAGATGACCGAGGTCCACAACCCGGGCGACATCCAGGTCCCCACCGAGGGCGTCATCCAGGTCACCGGAGCGGACGGGAAGACCAAGACGTACCGGCGCACGGCACGGACGTTCAACGACGGCCTGGGCTTCACCATCGCCGAGGGCAGCCACGAGCAGTGGAGCTTCCTCAACCTCGCGCCGATCGTCCACCCCATGCACATCCACCTGGCGGACTTCCAACTGCTCGGCCGGGACGCCTACGACGTCTCCGGCTTCGACCCGGCGATCGGCGGCACCCGCAGCCCGATCCGCCACGACGCCGGCACCACGATCCCGCTGGCGCCCAACGAGCTGGGCCACAAGGACGTCTTCCGGGTGCCGGGGAACCAGATCCTGCGGGTCATGGGCAAGTTCGACGGGGCGTACGGCCGTTTCATGTACCACTGCCACCTCCTCGAACACGAGGACATGGGCATGATGCGGCCCTTCGTCGTCATGCCGCCGGAGGCCCTGAAGTTCGACCACGGCGCCGGTCACGGCGGCCACGAGGGCCACGGGGCGGGCCACACGGGCTGACGGCAGGGGACGAGCCGGCAGAAGCACACACGCGCGCGTGACCCTTTCGCACGTCACGCGCGCATGCCGGCCTCCCGTGCCGCGTGCTCGACCGCGGCTCGCGCCAGCGCCCGCACTACCGGGTGCGGGCGCGAGCCGTCGCCGGACAGCTCCGGCTGGAACAGGGTGGCCAGGAAGGGCGGCCGGCCACGGCCTGACCCTGCGAACCCCTGACACCTCTGAGTAAAGGGACTTCCCGTTCCTGACCACTGGTCAGTCTCACTCGATCGTGGCTCGTTGTGCGCCGGGGCGAAGGGTAGTCACCAGCCGGAGGCGATCCGATGGAACAGACTGTGTTGCGACCCAAGCCCATGCCTGGTCAGGGCCCCGCCGAGAGCGAGACGACCGAACCCGGAGTGCGACGTCCGCATGCCGCGCCCCGGCGCCGGGGCCGACGGCTCACGACCCTGTTGTGCGCCCTGCTGGCCGGGGCGGTCCTGGTCCTGAGCGGGGTCGGACTGGGCACGCTCGGGGCCACGGTGATCGGCATGAGCCGACTCGCCGAACTTCAGAAGCAGGTCCGGCCGGGCGCGCCCCCGAGCCCGGCCACCTCCGCGCACCCCGGGTCCTCGACCCCACCGTCCGTCACGCCGTCCCCGGCCGTCGTCGCGACCCTGGGCGTGGAAGCCGTGGACGACAGGCGGGGCGCCCAGGTCGTCGGCGTGCACGTCCCCGGGCCCGGGTACTCGGCCGGCCTGGTCAGGGGCGATGTGCTCCTCGCGTTCGGGAGGACCCGCCTCGACTCCGCCGCCGACCTCGCGCGAGCCGTCGCCCGCTCCCGTCCGGGCGACCGGGTCACCCTGACGGTGCGCCATCGCGGCGGCGGCCACCAGCAGCTGACGGTGGTGCCCGGCGTCGTCACCTGAGCGCCTGAGCGCCCCCGCGCGCGTCCGGGAGTCCGTGAAAACCACTGGTCCCGCTGCGCCGGCAGGGCCACGATGACCCCATGCCGACCACTCTCCTCGCCTTCCTGGGGGCGTGCACCCTCATCGCCGCCTCGCCCGGCCCGAGCACGGTGCTGATCATCAAGCAGTCGCTGCACAGCAGGCGCTCCGGCTTCCTGACCGTGCTGGGCAACGAGACCGGCGTCTTCATCTGGGGCGTGGTCGCCGCGTTCGGCCTGACCGCGCTGCTGACCGCGTCCGAGGTGGCGTACGACGTGATGCGGGTCGTCGGCGCGGTCGTCCTCGTCGGCTTCGGCATCCAGGCGCTGCGGCAGGCGCGCCGGGCCAAGGGCGCCGACGACGGCGTCTGGGAAGGCGCGCCGAAGAGCGGCTGGCACTCCTACCGCGGCGGGCTGCTGCTCAACCTCGCCAACCCCAAGGCGGCCGTCTTCGCGATGTCCTTCCTGCCGCAGTTCGTCCCGGAGGGCGCCCCGCACCTGCCGGCCATGGTCGGCCTCGCCGCGCTCTGGGCGGTCTACGAGGTCGGCTACTACGGCCTGTACGTGTGGTTCGTGGGCAGGCTGAAGTCCGTGCTGTCCCGCGCGGGCGTGCGCCGCCGCCTGGAGCAGGTCTCCGGCGGAGTGCTGCTGCTCCTCGGCGTCCGTATGGCCCTGGAGGGCTGAGCCGTGCCGCAGCAGCCCTCCGCGAGTCCCGCCGACCGGCTCGCGCCGTCCCTCGCGTGCGGGCAGGATGCTGCCCGTAGTCCTTATCAGCGCCCAGGGAGGCCCGGATGACCGGCACCGCACCCGCGCCCTTCACCGCGGACGACTACCGGACCCGTATGGAGCGCGCCGCGCGGGCGGCCGCCGACGCCGGCCTCGCCGGGCTCCTGGTGGCACCCGGCCCGGACCTGGTGTGGCTCACCGGCTACGCGCCCACCGCCGAGACCGAGCGGCTCACCCTGCTGGTCCTCGTCCCCGGCCGGGACCCCGTGCTCGTCGTCCCCGCCCTGGAGGCCCCCGACGCCGCGAAGGCCTCCGGCGCACCCGGTCTGACCCTGCGCGACTGGACCGACGGCAAGGACCCCTACGCCGCCACCCCCGCCCTCCTCGACGCGAGCGGCCGGTTCGGCATCAGCGACAACGCCTGGGCGATGCATCTGCTGGCACTCCAGCGGGCGCTGCCCGGCACCTCGTACGCCTCCCTCACCGACGCCCTGCCGATGCTGCGCGCGGTCAAGGACGCCGCCGAGCTCCAGCTGCTGGCCGCCGCGGGGGCCGCCGCCGACGCCGCGTTCGAGGAGATCCGCAAGGTGCGCTTCGGCGGCCGCCGTGAGTCCGAGGTGGGCGCCGACCTCGCCGCACTGCTGCGCCGGTTCGGCCACTCCCAGGTCGACTTCACGATCGTCGCGTCCGGGCCCAACGGGGCCAACCCGCACCACGAGGTCGGCGACCGGCTGATCGAGGACGGCGACATGGTCGTCCTCGACTTCGGCGGCCTGAAGGACGGCTACGGCTCCGACACCTCCCGCACGGTCCACGTCGGTGAACCCACCGAGGAGGAGCGCCGGGTCCACGACCTGGTCCGCGAGGCCCAGGAGGCCGGCTTCCGGGCGGTGCGGCCCGGCGTCGCCTGCCAGGAGGTCGACCGGGCCGCCCGCGCGGTCATCGCCGACGCCGGATACGGCGAGTACTTCATCCACCGCACCGGGCACGGCATCGGCGTCACCACGCACGAGCCGCCGTACATGATCGAGGGCGAGGAGCAGCCCCTCGTGCCCGGCATGTGCTTCTCCGTGGAGCCGGGCGTCTATCTGCCCGGCCGCTTCGGAGTACGGATCGAGGACATCGTGACGGTCACCGAGGACGGCGGCCGGCGCCTCAACGACACGACCCGCGAGCTGGTCGTGGTCGACTGACCCGCCGACCCGTCCCGGCGCAAGGAGCCCCCGTAGACCCCCGAGCGACAACGGCGCGACCATGACCCAGGCACCGACACCCACCGCGGACACCGTCCGCCGACTGGTCCGTTCCCTGCTCAAGGACGGCGTGGACGACTCGGCGGGACCCGAGGTCCGGCCCGCCTCCCCGGGCGCCGAACCCGCCACCTGGTGGGTCGGCACCCGCCATGTGCTGCGCCTCGCCCGCGACCGCGACGCCGCCGTCCGCCAGCGCCGTGAGCTGCGCCTGCGCGACCTCGTCCGGCCGCACGTCCAGGTCGCCCTGCCGACGGGCGTCGCGCACGGCGAGTGGGCGCCCGGACTGACCTACACCCTGGACACCAAGGTCCCCGGCGGGTCGGGCGCGGAGAGCGACGTCTCCGCGGTCGGGGAGGCCGACCTGGCGGGGCTGCTGACGGGGCTGCGGGAGGTCCCGGTGCGGCAGGCCGAGACGCTCGGCGTGCCGCGGGGCGCGCCCCGCTCGCTGGACGCCCTGCGCCGGGGCGCCGAGAGCGCCGCCGCGCGCCTGGCCGACGCCGACGAGTTCGACGCCGCACGGCTGCGTCAGCTCACCCAGCCGGCCGCCGTCCAGCTCGCCGCCCAGCCCGGTACCGCCGTCCTCGTCCACCACGCCCTCACCGGCGACCACCTCGTGGTGAGCGCCGACGGCCGGGTGCGCGGCGTCCTCGGCTGGGCCGACACCGTCCTCGGCGACCCCGCCGAGGACATCGCGGGCCTCGCCCGTGCCCTCGGCTCCCCGGCCGCCGTGCGCGCCGCCACCCTCGCCGGCTACGGCGCCCGCCCCTGCCTGCGCGGCCTGTGGCTGGCCCGCTGCGACACCGTGCTCAACCTCGCGGCCCGCCTCGCCGGTAAGCGCGAGGAACCCCTCACCCAGCTACGGGCACAGCTGAACCACGCCTGGGAGACGATCCTGCTGGAGCGCGTGACGGAGTTCCGCGAGGACGACGAAGAGCTCTAGACGGGGACGCGGCGCTGCTTCCGCCCAGGGCCCGTCAGCCCTGCAACAGCACCACACCCGACTCACCGGGCACATGCAGCACCCCGTCCGCGCCCGGCGCCTCCACCGGCTCCCACGCCGCCAGTACGTCCGCCTTGCGCGGCCCCAGCGGGATCGCCGCCGGTTCCTTGGCGAGGTTGACCGCCACGCGTACGTCACCGCGGCGGAACGCGAGCCACCGCTCCCGCTCGTCGTAGGCCACCTTGGTGTCGGCGAGGTCGGGGTCGGTGAGGTCGGGCTGCTCGTGGCGCAGGGCGATGAGGCGGCGGTACCAGGCCAGCACGCGCGCGTGGGGCTCGCCGTCGAGCTCGGACCAGTCCAGGCAGGAGCGCTCCCGGGTCGCCGGGTCCTGCGGGTCGGGCACGTCCTCCTCGGCCCAGCCGTGCGCCGCGAACTCCCGCCGTCTGCCGCGCCGTACCGCCTCCGCGAGCTCCGGATCGGTGTGGTCGGTGAAGAACTGCCAGGGCGTGCCCGCCGCCCACTCCTCGCCCATGAACAGCATCGGCGTGAACGGCGCGGTCAGCGTGAGGGTGGCCGCGCAGGCCAGCAGGCCGGGGGAGACCCTCGCGGCGAGCCGGTCGCCCTGGGCCCGGTTGCCGACCTGGTCGTGGGTCTGGGCGTATCCGAGGAGCCGGTGCGCCGCCGTGCGGGAACGGTCCAGGGGGCGGCCGTGGCGGCGGCCCCGGAAGCTGGAGTACGTGCCGTCGTGGAACCAGCCGCCGGTGAGGGTCTTGGCGAGGCCCGCCATGGGGGCACGCGCGAAGTCGGCGTAGTAGCCCTGGGACTCGCCGGTCAGGGCCACGTGCAGGGTGTGGTGGAAGTCGTCGTTCCACTGGGCGTGCAGACCGAGCCCGCCCGTCTCGCGCGCGGTGATGAGCCGGGGGTCGTTCAGATCCGACTCGGCGATCAGCGACAGCGGCCGGCCCAGGTCGGTGGCGAGCGCGTCGACGGCCGTCGACAGCTCCTCCAGGAAGTGGCACGCGCGTGTGTCCTTCAGCGCGTGCACCGCGTCCAGCCGCAGCCCGTCGATCCGGTAGTCCCGCAGCCAGGCCAGCGCGCTCTGGACGAGATACGCGCGCACCTCGTCCGAGCCGGGCGCGTCCAGGTTGACGGCCGCGCCCCAGGGCGTCTGATGCGTGTCCGTGAGGTAGGGGCCGAAGACGGGCAGATAATTCCCGGACGGGCCGAAGTGGTTGTGGACCACGTCGAGGACCACGCCCAGGCCCAGCTCGTGGGCCCGGTCGACGAAGCGTTTGAGCGCCTCGGGGCCGCCGTACGGCTCGTGCACGGCCCACAGCGAGACGCCCTCGTACCCCCAGCCGTGCCGCCCGGGGAACGGGCTCAGCGGCATCAACTCGACGTGGGTGATGCCCAGTTCGGCCAGGTGCTCCAGCCGCTCGGCGGCCGGGTCGAGCGTGCCCTCGCGCGTGTACGTGCCCACGTGCAGCTCGTAGAGCACGGCGCCGGGCAGCGGCCTGCCCGCCCACTCGGTACGCCATGAGTGGATGCCGTGGTCGACGACCGCGCTCAGCCCGTCCGGGCCGTCCGGTTGCCGGCGCGAGCGCGGATCCGGCAGCACCGGGCCGTCGTCGAGCGCGAAGCCGTACCGTGTCCCGTCCCGCGCCTCCGCCTCCCCCCACCACCATCCCGGGCGATCGGGATCGCGCTCCAACGCGCTGGTCGCGCCCTCGCAATGGAGCGTCACACGGTCGGCCTGCGGTGCCCACACCTCGAACTGCACGGACGGTTCCCCTTCGTCTGCTCACCGTGATGTAGCCCGTCCATGGTGCTTCAAACGAGATCAATCCGCTTTTGAATCTTCCCTTTTGCGGCGGGTGTCGCGGCTGCCGGGCCGGGCACGCGCGCGTGGCGGTCGTTTCCCCGTTTTCTGGACACCCGGGGTTCACTGACCGACAATCAGCACCGTGACGTCGTCATTCGAGTTCAACACGTACCCCGCGCGGCTCTCCGACGCGGAGCGCGACCAGGCGCTGAAGGTGCTCCGTGACGGCGTCGCCATGGGTCGGCTGTCGCACGACACGTTCGTGCGTCGCATGGAACTGGCCCTCGCGGCCCGTCGCGCGGACGAGCTCGCCGTGCTCACCGCCGACCTGCCCTCCGAGAGCCGGCTCTCGCGTGTGGTGTTCGGCACCGTAGAGGCGCTCTCCGGCTTCACCGTACGGCTGCGCCGGGCCTGGCAGGCCGAGCGGCTGCCCAAGCTGCTGCTGCCCCACCCCACGAGCGGCCATCCGCTGCGGATAGGCCGTGACCCCGCCAACGGACTGCGGCTGACCCACGAGACGGTGTCCCGGGTGCACGCCGAACTCAGTCACCAGGGCGGCTTCTGGATCCTGCGGGACCTCGGCTCCACCAACGGCACCACGGTCAACGGCCGGCGTGTGATCGGGGCCGTCATGGTCCGCGAGGGCGACCAGGTCGGCTTCGGCCGGATGTCGTTCCGCCTGGCCCTGCACTGAGCCGCCGGGCGGCCCGTGCCACCGCCCGACCGGATCTGTCGAGGTAAGTCCCTTTGCCTTTCGCGGTGTTGACGTAGTCGACAAGTCGTGACTGACTGTGCGTACACCATGCACACCAGGTGAACCGACGGCACCACATTTGTGGAGGTGTGCCCTGCCGCCACTCCTCCGCTACCCGACCGTCGACGAGCTCGGCGCCCGGGCGGCCGCACTCGTCGCCCGCCGCCCCCGCGACACCCGGTTGCGCCGTGTGGGCACCTCCCGCGCCGGCACGCCCCTGTGGCTGCTGTCCATCGGCCACGGCAGTCGCCAGGCCCTGGTCGTGGCCGGCCCGCACGCCAACGAACCGGTCGGCGGCGGCACCGTGCTCCGGCTGGCCGAACGGGTCCTCGCCGACCCCCGCCTGCACGAGGATGCCGACGCCACCTGGAACCTGCTGCTGTGCCTCGACCCCGACGGCCTGCGCCGCAACGAGGGCTGGCTGCGCGGCCCGTACGCCCTGGGCGGCTACTTCCGGCACTTCTTCCGGCCGGGCTTCCTCGAACAGCCCGAATGGCTGCCTGAGGGCGCGGCCGCCGTCACGCTGCCCGAGACCCGCGCCCTGCTCGACCTCCAGGACGAACTGCGGCCCTTCCTCCAGTGCTCCCTGCACGGTGTCGACGTCGGCGGCGGCTTCGTCGAGCTCACCCACGACCTGCCCGGCCTCGCCCAGCGCGTCGCGCACTCCGCGGCCCGCCTCGGCATCCCGCGCGAACTCGGCCCCTACGACACCCTGTACTGGCCGGAGCTCGGCCCCGCCGTCTACCGGATCCCGAGGCCCCGCCGGGGCGATCTGGCCGCCGCGATCACCGAGGCGGCCGTGGAGTCGACCTGGTTCCATCCGCACCGGCACGGCACGGTCACGGCGGTCGTCGAGGCGCCGATGTGGGGTGTCGCCGCGGTGGAGGACGGTGCGCGGCCGGTAGATGAGGAAACGGTCCTGCGGATGGTGAGCCACACCCTCCGCCATGACACCGGCGTCCTGCAACGGCTGCTGGATCGCATCCGGCCGCACCTTCCGGCCGGACCGGAGACGGCCCGGCTGCTCGCACCGGTGGACGACTATTTACTGGTCTGTCCAGGGCTGGCCGACGCCTGGGACCCCGACTTCGTGGACCCCGTCGGAGCACACGCCCTCCCTCCGCTGAGCACCGCCCACCTGGCGGCCCTGCGCATCGCCGGGCGGCGGCTCGCCCTGCGCACCGCCGGGCTGCTGCACCAGCTCGTGACGGTCGCCGGGCGCGATCCGGCCGGGGCGCTGCCCGAGCTGGACCGGCTCATCGACGAGTGGTGCGACGACTACCGCGACGGCTGCGGGGCGCGCTGGATACCGGTCGCCCGTCAGGTGGAGTACCAGGCGCGGGTGGTGCTCGCCGCGTTCGAACTCGCCCGGCGCCACGCGCCCGCGTGCTCCCGTTCGGGTGAGGCGGGGTGGAATGCCGGTGCCGCCGTGCCGATACACCGGGAATGACGCGAAGCATCTCAGCGGTACGAGGCGGTCTGCTCGCGGCAGCCGCCGCCCTCGCCCTCGGCGTGATCACGCCGCCGGCGACGGCACAGGACTCCGACTCCGGCAACTGGCTCTTCGTGACGGTCACCCGCGGCGACGGCCGCCACGGCGCGTCGACGCCCGGCAACCTGCTGCTGTGCGACCCGCCGCAGGGTCACGCGCACGCGGCCGAGGCCTGCGCGGACCTCGACCGGGTGGGCGGCGACATCGGCAGGCTGCGGCAGAAGGACGCCTTCTGCCCGATGATCTACGCGCCGGTGACCGCCCAGGCGCGCGGGGAGTGGGACGGCCATCCGGTCGACTACCGGGAGACGTTCTCCAACGGGTGCGGTCTCGCGGCGCAGACCGGGGCCGTGTTCGCCGTCGAAGCCTGACGCCGTCCGGCTGCACGCGCGTGTGCGGCGACGCGGTTCAGGCCGCTCGCCCGCGCGCGTGCAGCGCCGCCGCGACGACCGTGCGGGACTGGTGCTCGACCTGGTTCTCCAGGGGCACCCAGCGGGCGCCGAACCGTTCGGCGAAGGAGTCGCTCCAGGAGGCCACCAGGTGCTCCAGGCGCTCCGCCCCGCGATCGTCGGTCTCCTGAAGGACCCGCAGCAGCATGGCCGCCGCCCGCAGTGGCAGCCGGCGCCCGAACGCGTCCACGCTCCCGACGTACGCCATGGTGTCGTCGGCGGGCGGCGTGTGCGTCCAGTCCGCGGCCAGCCCCGGCACCAGCTCCAGCGCCCACTTCGCGGCCCGGAACAGGGGCCCGTCGACGCCGTCCAGCCGGGGGAGCGCCTCGGCCAGCACCCGCTCCACCTCCAGCGCGTCCCGCCGCAGCCGGGCCGCGAGCCGGCGCATCGCCCTTGCCGGGTCCGGATGCGGCGCCGGATCGTCCACCAGGTCGCTCGCCCACATCGGCACCTCGACGACCGCGGTGAGGCCGCCGTAGCGGTGCACGTGGTACCAGGTGCTGCTGCGCGCGTCGTCCGGCATGCTCGGGTACGCGGCGCCCGCGCCCGGCGCCGGCATCACATGCACCCCGGGCCCGGAGGCGGGCCAGCCCGCCGCGTCCGAGGCGCCGGTCTCCACGGGGATGTGCAGCTCGGCGGCGGACTTCGCGAACGGCTCCGCGAGCCCGGGGACGTCCTTGGTCAGCTGCACCCAGCTGCCGCCCAGATCGGTGCCGTGCAGGGTCACCTGGAGGTACGGCCGCAGCTCGTCGATGACCCGGGTCAGCGCCCGGGTCTCGGGCGGCAGCCGGTCCGGCGGCAGCGCGGCCGGAGCCCACTCGGGCTGCTCCGGCGCGGCGGGCCGGAAGAAGCCGCGGTGGTAGTCGAACAGGGTGCGGGGGGCCGGGGTGACGTGCAGGCTCGCCCCGTCGGGATCCGCGCACAGCAGGAAGTGCCAGGAGACGTCGGCCCGCAACTCCCGCTCGCGCAGCACCCGTTCGGCGACGGCGAGCAGGGTCGGGCCGCCCGTGGGTTCGTTGGAGTGCGCACCCGCGACCACCAGGACGGCGCGCCTGGCATGGCCGACGGACAGCAGATGGAGGGGTCTGCCGGCCCGGGAGACGCCCACCTGTCTCAGCGTGCACAGGGCGGGTCGATGGGCGGCCAGTGCGCGGGCGGACAGCACCAGTTCGGCAAGGGAGGGGTAGCGCAGCTCCGGCAGGAGACTCACCCCCGTCATGTCCGCCCTGCGTCGCATCCGCAGTACCCCATGGTCTGGTTTAGGTGTCAAGGAGTTGACGGGGGAGCCTCCCGGGGGCGCCCAGTTGCATTCAATGCCGAAAGGGCCGCAGGGGCGGCTCCGGTGAGGGTGACCGGCCCGTGCGGCCGTGGTACCGCACCGCGCCCGCCTGCGCCGATGGATGCCGGGCGCACAGGCGTGCGAGCCGTTTCACCGCTCGCCGCCATGCGCCGATCGTCGTATACGTGCCTCCGGAGTGTGCGCGGCTCCGAGCCGGTCGCGGGGCGGTAGCCGCGGCGCGCGGCAGAGCCGTACACGCCCGGAGCGCGCGCACCGGCCGGCTCCGCCGTGCCCCCAGCGCGCGCACCGGCCGGCCGGGCCACGCCGCAGCGCGCCCACCGGCCGCCCCGCACTCCTCACTCCGCCGACGCGTCACCCACCCGCTCCAGCAACGCCACCGGAAGCCGCCCGAACAGCTCCTCCACGCGTGCGTGCCCGGTGAACTCCCGCTCCGGGGCCAGCACATCGGCCCACCGCCCGGGCGGCAGCGGCAGCAGCGTCTCGCGCCAGCCTCCGGACCGCGTCAGCCGCAGCGACAGCCGCGTCACGGCGGTGAGCACCTCCCCGGACCGTACGAAGGCCACACAGTGCCCGGCGGCCGGTCCGTCGGCGGTGAGCGGTGTGTACGACGCCGAATCGCCGAACACCTCGGGGCGCCGCGCGCGCAGCCGCAGTGCCGCCGCCGTCACCGCGCCCTTGTCGCCCGGGTCCTGGTGCGGGAAGTGCACGGCCCGCCGGTTGTCCGGGTCGACCAGCGCCCGGTACTCGCCCTCGGTGCCCTGGTAGACGTCCGGGACACCCGGCATCGTGAGCTGGGTCAGGGCCGTGCCGAGCACGTTCGCCCGGATGTGCGGCTCCAGAGCGCTCCGGAAGGCCGCCACACGCTCGCCCGGCGCCCCGCACGGGCCCGCCGCGACGAACGCCGCCACCGCCTCCTCGTACGGCGGCTCCTGCTCCGTCCAGCTGGTGAACAGCCCGGCCTCGCGCACATGCTTCAGCAGCGCCTCCCGCACCCGCCCCACGTCCGCCTCGCCCAGCCCGAACACCGTCTGCCAGGCGGCCCACGCCAGTTGCGCGTCCGGCACGCCCTCGCCGTCACGGGTCACCTCCGCCAGGACGTCCGCCCAGCGCTGCGGGCACTCGGTGAGCACGGCCAGCGCCGCCCGTACGTCGGCGCTGCGCTTGGTGTCGTGCGTCGAGGCGACCGTGCCGGTGGCGGGCCAGTCGCGCTGCACGCGCGCGCAGTACGCGTGGAACTCCTCCGGCGGGACGGCGGGGCTCCCCGGGTTCCCGCCCACCTCGGTCGCCGACAGCAGCGGCACATAGCGGTAGAACGCCGTGTCCTCCACGGACTTGGCCCGCAGCGCCGACGCCGTCTGCGCGAACCGCGTCCTGAACTCCAGCTGCTCCGGCCCGTCCCCGGCCCGTCCGAGCACCAGATCGCGCACGACGTCGACCGCCGCGGCCTCCTCGGGCACGACGAACGCGAGCCGGGCCTCGGCGGCGGCCTCCTCGGTGACCACTCGGGCCGCGTCACCGGAGGCGTAGGGCCGGTACACCTCCAGCCGGACCAGGAGCTCCTGGAGCGCGGTCCGCAGCGCCCAGGGCGCCCGGTCGCGCAGCGCGGGCTCCGGGGACGTCGCGCACACGCGGCTCGCGACCCGCGTCAGCCGTTCGACCTCCGTGGCCAGCTCGTGCGTGAGCACCTTGTACGCCGCCCGCCGCACCGTCGCCGCCCAGTCGCCGCCCCGGTCCGTCTGCGGGGCCGCGAACCGGCGGTACAGGCCGAGGAGTTCCCCGAACCCGGCCGGGTCGGTGAAGAGGCCGTCGACGTGCCGCAGGGCGTCGTAGCCGGTGGTGCCGGCGACCGGCCAGGAGGCGGGCAGGTGCTCGCCGTCGGACAGGATCTTCTCCACGACCGTCCAGCGTCCGCCGGTCGCCTCGTGCAGCTGCCGGAGGTAGCCGTCGGGGTCGGCGAGGCCGTCGGGGTGGTCGATGCGCAGCCCGTCGATCACGCCCTCGTGCAGCAGCTGGAGGATCTTCGCGTGCGTGGCGTCGAACACCTCCGGCTCCTCGACCCGCACCCCGATCAGCTCCGAGATGCTGAAGAACCGCCGGTAGTTCAGCTCCGTACGGGCCAGCCGCCACCATGCCGGGCGGTAGAACTGCGCGTCCAGGAGCTCGGGCAGCGGCAGTCCCGCGGTGCCCTCGCGCAGCGGGAGGACATGGTCGTAGTAGCGCAGGACCTCGCCGTCGACCTCCAGGCGGTCCAGTTCCTCGCCGAGGGGGTGTCCCAGCACCGGCAGCAGCACCTTGCCGCCCTGCGCCTCCCAGTCGATGTCGAACCAGCGCGCGTACGGCGACTTGGGGCCCTCGCGCAGCACCTCCCACAGGGCGCGGTTGTGCCGCGGGGACATGGCCATGTGGTTCGGCACGATGTCCACCACCAGGCCGAGCCCGTGCTCCCGCGCGGTGCGGGCCAGCGCGCGCAGCCCCTCCTCGCCGCCGAGTTCCTCGCGCACGCGCGCGTGGTCCACGACGTCGTAGCCGTGCCCCGAGCCCGGGACCGCCTCCAGGACGGGCGACAGATGCAGATGGGAGACGCCGAGCGAGGCCAGATACGGCACGGCCGCCGCGGCGGCCCCGAACGGGAACGCGGGCTGGAGCTGCAGCCGGTAGGTGGCGGTCGGCACCGTCGGGTCAGGTCGCTCAGGTGTCATGGAAACGTACGTACCCGCCCTGCCGCCCTTCGTGTCATCGTCCCCTCCACGTGGTCCCGCCCGCGTGCCTAGCGTCGGACGATGCGGACGACGAGGAAGTGGGCGCAGGGCGGCGGGAAGGGGACCGCGGGAGGTCTCGGGACCTACCGCGAGGTGATCGGCCTGACCGGGCCGCTGCTGCCGGTGGTGTCCTTCCCGGCGCGGCTGCCGACCGCCACGATCCAGTTCGGCAGCGTGCTGCTGGTCGCGCGGACCAGCGGTTCCCTGGCCGTGGCGGGGCTGACCGGCGGTGCGCTGGCCGTCGGCCAGGTGGCCTGCGGTCCGCTGGTGGGCCGGCTCGCCGACCGGCACGGCCAACGCGCGGTCGTCCTCGTTTTCTCCCTCGCCAACGCCCTCGCGATCGCCGGGTTGGTCGCCGGGGCGCTCGCGGGGTTGGCGACGCCCTTCCTGGCGCTGCTCGGGGCCTGCGCCGGGGCGACGGTGCCGCAGATCGGGCCGATGGCCCGTGCCCGCCTGGTCGCGCTCGCCCGCCGGGCCGGCGCCCGTGACGCCACGGTCGGTGCCGCGCTGTCCTTCGAGAGCACCCTGGACGAGATCTCGTTCGTCCTGGGGCCGGCCCTGGTGGGCCTCGCTGCGGTGACGGCACATCCGGCGTACGCCCTGGGCGGCGCGGCGGTGCTGGTCGCCACCTGCGGCACCGGCTTCGCACTGCACCGGACGGCGGCGGCGACCCGGCCCGGACAGGACGGAGGCGCACCGGCGGAACGGCGCGCCCCGGCGAAACGCCGCTCCGGGTCCGCCTCAACAGCTCCCGCCCCGACCCGCACCCCTCGCGCCGTCCACTCCCTCCGAGCCGCCCTCGCCCTGCAGGGCGCCATGTTCGGTGCCTGCCAGGCCGGCATCACCGCGCTCACCGAGCGGCTCGGGCGGCCGGATCAGGCGGGGCTCGTGTACGCCGCCATGGGAGTGATGAGCGCGGTCGCGGGACTCTGCATGGCCGCGGTGCCCGCCCGCGTCGGGCTGACCACCCGCTGGCGAGCGGCCACCGCGGCGGCCTGCGCGCTGTCGCTGCCCCTGCTGTGGACCGACGCCCTGCCCGCCCTCTACGCCACCGTCACCGTCCTCGGCGTCGCCTACGCCCCGCACCTCATCACGGTCTTCGGGCTCACCGAGCGCGTGGTGCCGCCCGCGCGGCTCGCCGAGGCGATGGCGCTCGCGACGAGCGCGCTGGTCGGCGGGCAGGCTCTCGCGCTCGCCGTCACCGGCCGCCTCGCCGAGTCCTACGGCCCCGCGGCGGCCTTCGGAGCGGCGAGCCTCGCGGCGGCGCTCGCCTGCCTGATCGCGCTGACGGCACGCCCGGAGTCGTACAACGGACGCACCGTCGAGGAGTCGGACAGGCTCTAGACCGGCCGCTGCAACACCGTCATGCTGCGGTCCACCAGCGTCAGCCGGTCCCCGCCCTCCACCTTCGCTCCCGTCTCCGGCGGCACCCCGTCCGCGCGGCCGGTGTCGACGACCACCTGCCACTGACGGCCGTGATTGACCGGCACGACGAAGTCGAGGGTCTTCGGGGAGGCGTTGAACATCAGCAGGAACGAGTCGTCCGCGATGCGCTCGCCGCGCGCGCCCGGCTCCGAGATCGCGTTGCCGTTGAGGAACACCGTCAGCGCGGACGCCTGCGCCCGGTCCCAGTCCCGCTGGGCCATCTCGTTGCCCTGCGGAGTGAACCAGGCGATGTCCGAGAGGTCGTCGTGCGTGCCCTCGACCGGCCGCCCGTGGAAGAAGCGCCGCCTGCGGAAGACCGGATGGTCCCGCCTCAGCCACACCATCGCGCGCGTGAAGTCGAGCAGCTCGCGGGACAGCCCCTCCCCGGTCCCTTCGTCGCCCGCAGGGTCGGCGCCGTCCAGCGGCCACCGCACCCACGCCAGCTCGCTGTCCTGGCAGTACGCGTTGTTGTTGCCGCGCTGCGTACGCGCGAACTCGTCGCCGTGGCTGATCATCGGCACGCCCTGGGACAGCATCAGCGTCGCGACGAAGTTGCGCATCTGGCGGGCGCGCAGTTCGAGGACCGCGGAGTCGTCGGTCTCGCCCTCGGCGCCGCAGTTCCAGGACCGGTTGTGGCTCTCGCCGTCGCGGTTGTCCTCGCCGTTGGCGTGGTTGTGCTTGTCGTTGTAGGAGACGAGGTCGTGCAGTGTGAACCCGTCGTGGCAGGTCACGAAGTTGATGGAGGCCAGCGGGCGCCGCCCGTCGTCCTGGTACAGGTCGGAGGAGCCGGTCAGCCGGGACGCGAACTCCGCGAGCGCGCGCGGCTCGCCGCGCCACAGGTCCCGTACGGTGTCGCGGTACTTGCCGTTCCACTCGGTCCACAGCGGCGGGAAGTTGCCCACCTGGTAGCCGCCCTCGCCCACGTCCCACGGCTCGGCGATCAGCTTCACCTGGGAGACGATCGGGTCCTGCTGCACCAGGTCGAAGAACGACGACAGCCGGTCCACCTCGTGGAACTGCCGGGCCAGCGTCGCCGCGAGGTCGAAGCGGAAGCCGTCGACATGCATCTCGGTGACCCAGTAGCGCAGCGAGTCCATGATCAGCTGGAGCACGTGCGGGGACCGCATCAGCAGCGAGTTCCCGGTCCCGGTGGTGTCCATGTAGTAGCGCGGGTCGTCCGTGAGCCGGTAGTACTGCGGGTTGTCCAGGCCCCGGAAGGACAGCGTGGGGCCCAGGTGATTGCCCTCGGCGGTGTGGTTGTAGACCACGTCGAGGATCACCTCGATGCCGGCCTCGTGCAGGGCGCGCACCGCCGACTTGAACTCCAGGACCTGCTGGCCGCGGTCGCCCCAGGAGGCGTACGCGTTGTGCGGGGCGAAGAAGCCGAGGGTGTTGTAGCCCCAGTAGTTGTTCAGGCCCATGTCGACCAGGCGGTGGTCGTTGACGAACTGGTGGACCGGCATCAGCTCCAGCGCCGTCACGCCCAGCTGGGTGAGGTGCTCGATGACCGCCGGGTGGGCGAGGGCGGCGTAGGTGCCGCGCAGCTCCTCGGGCAGCCCCGGGTGACGCATCGTCAGGCCCTTCACATGGGCCTCGTAGATCACCGTGTGGTGGTACTCGGTGCGCGGGCGGCGGTCGTCGCCCCAGTCGAAGTACGGGTTGACCACGACCGACGACATCGTGTGCGGCGCCGAGTCCAGGTCGTTGCGCCGGTCGGGTTCGTCGAAGTGGTAGCCGTACACCTCCTCGCCCCAGCGGATCGAGCCGCTGATCGCCTTGGCGTACGGGTCCAGCAGCAGCTTCGCGGAGTTGCAGCGCAGACCCCGCTCCGGGGCGTACGGGCCGTGCACCCGGAAGCCGTACCGCTGTCCAGGCATGACGCCCGGCACGTACGCGTGCCGTACGAAGGCGTCGCTCTCCCGCAGTTCCACCGCCGTCTCCGAGCCGTCGTCGTGCAGCAGACACAGCTCTACTCGGTCCGCGGCCTCCGTGAAGACCGCGAAATTCGTGCCGGCGCCGTCGTAGGTGGCACCGAGTGGATATGCCTCTCCAGGCCAGACCTGCATGGACACGACTCTTTCAGCTGGCGCGCGCCACAGGGGGCGCCTTGACATCGAGTCTCCCCGAAAGTGATGGAACCACCCCTGACTTACGTCCCTCTTACCGGGCGACCAGTGCATACGCGGTATGCCAAACCAGTGGGGCCGACACGTACTCCCGGGGATGCAGGGGGAGTAGGGGGAAGATGTGCGCAAGATAGTGCACCGCCATCTGGGCAAGGTGGTGGCGGGTGCGGCCATCGCGGTGGCCGGAACGGCCGTGATGGTCGGAATCACCCTGCCGGGGACGGCGGGGGCCGACGAAACGGGAGGGAACAACGGCGGCGGCCAGTCAGCCCAGCAGGCCGCCCAGGGGCAGGGGGCCGGCGCGGTGCCGCCGGGCGTCGTCGAGCAGGCCCCGGACGAGGGTGACAAGGGCACGGGCAACGACCCGCTGACCGACGACGAGATGGACCGGGCCGCACAGCTCGCGGCGAGCCCGCAGATGCGCAGCGCCGGCGAGGACGTCGAGGGCGACCGTGGCCCGCAGCGCCTCGGCGTCGACATCGCCGAGCCCGACGCCGACGAACTGGGCGACGCGAACGCACCGCGCCGGGCCGAGGTGTCGTTCTACGACTACAAGGCCGACGCGCTCGTCACCCGGATCGTCAACCTCGACACCGGGAAGGTCGAGGAGACCTCCACCGAGCACGGTGTCCAGCCGCCGCTGAGCCGTGACGAGTACGCCGAGGCGGCGAAGCTCCTGATCGCCGACCCGCTGGGCGCGGACATGAAGGCGGACTTCAAGGACGCCACCGACAAGGAGCTCACCTCGCCGGAGCAGCTGCTGCTCAACGGCGCCGTGTACCGGGCGACCCCGGGTGCCCAGCCCGCCGTGCTCGACAAGTGCGGCGAACACCGCTGCGTGCGGCTGTTCCCGAAGGTCAAGAACGGGCCCTGGATCGACGCCCGCTCCTTCGTGATCGACCTGAGCGCCCGCAAGGTCGCCAAGCTCGACATGCGCTGACCGCACTCGGTTCGCTTTTCCAACTCGCACGCCGGTGCCGACCTCTCGCGTACCGGCACCTCACGTACTTGCACCTCCTGTAAGGGAGTCACTTCTTCATGCGCGTGAACAGAATGAGCCGCGCCCGCAAGGGCGCCGCCGTGGGCCTGTCCATGGCCGCGCTGGCCGCCGGCGCGACCACCGGCGCCGGATCCGCCTCCGCCCAGCCGAAGGCCGCCCCGGCCCCGGCCGCCGAGTGCAGCGCCGACTACCGCATCGAGCAGAAGCTCACCGGCGGCACCACCTGGCGGATGTGCTGGCGCTACGACGGCAAGGCCGGGCTGGTCCTGGAGAACATCTCCTACCAGCCCAAGGGCGAGACCAAGCCGATCAAGGTCCTCAACAGCGCCCGGCTCGGCCAGATCCACGTCCCCTACGACGACGGCAGCGTCGAGTACGACGACCTCACGGGCTTCGGCTTCGCCCAGGGCCTGATGAACCTCGACCCCGGCGAGTGCCCCGGCGGCACCATCAAGACCGTCAAGGTCCCCGAGGCCTGGCAGGACCCGAACGTCAAGGGCCTGTGCACCACGACCCGCGCGCGGGGACACGCCTACCGCATGCAGGGCGACACCGCGAACAAGGTCTACCAGGCGCAGAGCAAGGACCTGCTCGTCTACACGGTCAACCAGGTCGGCTGGTACGAGTACATGACCGAGTGGCGCTTCCAGGACGACGGCACGGTCACCATGAACGTCGGCGCCACCGGCAGCCTGTCGTACGACGACTACGACGCCGGCGACGGCCGCGGCTGGCCCATCGGCAAGGGCGACCGGGCCAAGGCCACCAGCCACAGCCACAACGTCTTCTGGCGCCTCGACTTCGGCCTGGACGGCTCCACCAAGAACCGGGTCGAGCAGTACGACTCGGCGGTGACCGCGCCCGCCGCCGGCGACCGCGCCCCGAAGACCAAGACCACCGTCACCAAGGTCGGCAAGGAGCTCGCGGGCGACGCCAAGGCCTACCGCTGGTGGCGCATGGTCAGCGCGACCGGCAAGAACAAGGACGGCCACGCGCGCTCGTACGAGATCGTCCCCGGCGTCACCACGAAGTACCCGGGCCGCAGCTTCACCAAGCACGACGTGTACTTCACCGAGTACGACAAGTGCGAGAAGTTCGCGACCAACAACCCCGGCTGCGGCAACGGCCACCCCAAGTCCGTGGACAAGTGGGTCGGCGGCCAGGCGCTCAAGCACCCGATCACCTGGATGAACGTGGGCTTCCACCACATCGCCCGGGACGAGGACCAGCAGCCGATGCCCGTCCACTGGCAGGGATTCTCCATCGTCCCGCGTGACGTGACCGCTATGAATCCGCTCACTCCGAGCGAGCTCGCCTGGCAGAACGGGCACTGGCAGCCTCGTAGTTGAGAAACGACCCTGTCCATCCGGCTGCACCGCCCACCGCTCGCGGAGTACCCTTCCTTGATCGTTGAGACGGGGAGTGCTCGGGGGAGCGGAAGGCGGTGCGCGGGTGGGCTCGGGAGGGCTGGAGTTGCCCCCTGGTGACGAGGGTCACGAGGGGAACTCCACAGAGGTCCCACCCGGCACGGTGTCCCTGGCCCGGCCGATGGAGACGAGTTCCATCGGCCCGGAGCTGGACTGGGACCCCGACGCCTGGCGCGAGGTGCGTACGCGCGCCCAACGAGCGGGCCGGGCCTACATCTGGCTGAACCTGGTCGAGCAGCGGCTGCGCGCGGTCGTGGCCGCCGTACTGCGCCCCATCTACGAACCCGTCCACGGCGACGAGTGGGTCGTCGCGGCCGCCGGCCCGGCCGGGCAGGAGTGGGTGCAGCGCGCGGTCGCCGTACGCGAGGTCAGCCGCCGCAAGGGGTATCTGCTGGACCCCGCCGACGACAACGTCCTCAGCTTCCTGACGCTGCCGCAGCTGCGCGAGCTGATGGTGCAGCACTGGCCCTGCTTCGAGCCGTACGTCGACGACCGCCGGGATGTCGAACTCGCCCTGGACGAGCTAGAGGTGACCCGCAACGTCGTCTCCCGCAACCGGGCCCTGTCCGAGGCGGTCCTCAACCAGGCCGAGCGGGCCTCCGCGCGGCTGCTGGAGGTCCTCGGCGGCAGCGGTGACGTGCCCTCGGCCCGCCGGCTGCCCATCGACGCGGTCGAGGACCTGGTCGGCGACCGCTACGCCGACGTCGTCGCCGTGCATCCCGACCGGGTGCGGCTGCTGCGCCAGTTCCCGGCCGAGGACATCTTCGGCGGCGCCCGCCGGCTCGACGCCATCGGCATCGGCCTCAACCTGCTCGTGCAGAACTTCTCCGGGCGGCGCCTGGTGCGGCTGGCCGAAGCCGGCTGCCGGGTGCGACTGCTGTTCCTGAACCCGGCCTCCAGCGCGGTCAAGCGGCGCGAGCGCGAACTCGGCATCAGGCGCGGCGAGCTGAGCCGGGCGGTCGAGATGAACATCCTGCACATGCGCCGGGTGCGGTCCCGGCTGCGCGACCCCGGCGCCTTCGAGATCCAGGTCTTCGACGAGACGCCCCGCTTCACGGCATACCTCGTGGACGGCGACGGCGCCGACGGAGTGGCGGTCGTGCAAACGTATCTGCGGCAGACGCGAGGGCTGGAGGCACCCGTCCTGGTGCTGCGCAACGGCACCCGCGTGGTCAAGTCGGACGAGATCGACGAGGGCGGGCTCTTCCCGACGTATCGCGAGGAGTTCGAACTCATGTGGGCGGATTCGCGGCCGGTGTCCTGAACTGTCCCGAAGCGGCCGACGGGCCGCCCACGACCGGCCCCCGCCTCGGGGGCGCACAAGCGGAATGCGGTCCTCTGATTGTCAGTGGCACATGGGAAGGTGGAGACCACTGGGGGAACGCACCACCAAGAAGGGGGACCGCCCATGGGCTGGCACCGTGAGCTGCTGATCGGCTTCGACCTGGAGACGACCGGTACGGATCCGCGCGAGGCGCGCATCGTCACCGGCGCCGTGATCGAGGTCAGGGACGGGCAGCCCATCGGGCACAAGGAGTGGCTGGCGGATCCGGGCGTGGAGATCCCGGCGGACGCCGTCGCGGTGCACGGCATCAGCAACGAACGCGCGGCCGCCGAGGGCCGCCCCGCCGACCAGGTGGCCGACGCCATCGCGGACGTCCTGGTCACCTACTGGAACACGGGCGTACCGGTCGTCGCGTACAACGCCGCCTTCGACCTGAGCCTGCTCTCCGCCGAACTGCGGCGGTACGGACTGCCGTCCCTGCGCGACCGTCTGGGCGGCCGCGAACCCGCCCCGGTCGTAGACCCGTACACCATCGACCGCTGGGCCGACCGCTACCGCCGTGGCAAGCGCAACCTCGAAGCGGTCTGCCAGGAGTACGGCATCGTCCTCGACTCCGCGCACGACGCCTCCGCCGACGCGCTCGCCGCGGCCCGGCTCGCCTGCGCGATAGCCGCCCGCCATCCCAAGATCGCGGGCCTCGGCCCGGCGGAGCTGCACCGCCGCCAGATCGAGTGGTACGCGGAGTGGGCGGCGGACTTCCAGAACTTCCTGCGCCGCAAGGGCGACGCGACCGCGGTGGTCGACGGGACGTGGCCGCTGCGCGAGCCGGCGGACGAGACGGTCTGAGAAGGGTGTCTTCGAGCGCCTACGCACCCGCCGCGATGCGTTCGACGCGGGGCTTGGCCAGCCGCTCGTAGTCCGCGCCGGAGATGAGCAGCGACCTTTCGAGCCGGGCCGCGTTGAAGTACAGCCTCGCCTGGCCGACGACGTCCGGATCCGCGACGACCTCGAGGTCGGGATCGAAGCTGAACGGCAGGACCGTGCCGGGGACGGCGTGGGCCAGCCGCTCGGCGGTCTCCGCGTCGCTGAAGCCCACGTAGCGGGCGGCGAACAGCGCCCGGACGGCATCCAGGTCCACACGCCGGTCTCCCGGCACGACGGCCAGGACATGACGCGTCGTGCGCCGGTCCACCTTGACCCGCAGCACGATGCACTTCGCGGCCTCCGAGGCCGGGTGCCCGCGCAGCGCGCAGACGGCCTCGGTGCTGCCCTCGGGCTCGTGGTCGATGAGGCGGTAGTCGACGTGGGCGGAGTCGAGCAGGGCGATCAGGTGGTCGTAAGTGTCGTGGTGGGTGTGCTCGGGCATGCGGGGTCCTTGTCGAGGGGGTCGGCCGGGGGAAGTCGGTGCTGCGGTGCGCGTCGGTGGGCGCGTTCCACCGCCTGGCCCCAGTAGGTGCCGGCGACCATGAGGGCCGCCCCGAGACCGGTGAGCGGGGTCAGGTGGTCGCCGCCGAGGGCCACGCCCACCGCGACCGCCCAGACCGGCTCGGTGCCCAGCAGCAGGCTGGCCCGGCTGGCGGAGGTGCGCTGCACGGCCCAGGTCTGGGCGAGGAAGGCGAACACGCTGCAGAACAGGGCGAGATAGCCGAGCTGGGCCCAGGTCGCCGGGTCGGAGCGGACCAGCGTCGGCAGGTCGTGGGCCGCGACCGGCAGGAACAGGGCGGTGCCGACGAGGGTCTGCACGGTCGTCAGCTGCAACGGACGGACCGCCCGCCCGGCGGTCAGGCGGCCGACGAGTGCGACATGCACGGCCCGGATCAGCGCGGCGCCGAGCATCAGCAGGTCGCCGAGTCGGGGCTCGTGGAAGCCGTTGCCGGACATCAGCAGTCCGACGGCCAGGACGCAGACGGCGGTCGCGGCGAAGAAGGAGGCGGGCAGCGGGCCACGGCGGCTGCCGCGGTCGAGGAGCGGGGTGAGGACGATGGTCAGGCTGATGATGAGGCCGGCGTTGGCGGCGCTGGTGTGGGCGACGCCGTACGTCTCCACGACCAGGACCGCCGCCTGGGTCAGGCCCAGAGGCACTCCGATCCGCAGCTCGTCTCGCGTCCACCGGCGCGCCCCGCGCCGCCGGGCGGCGACCAGGCCGAGACAGGCCAGCGCGGACAGGGCGTAGCGGGCGAACAGCACGAGCAGGACGGGCAGGGCCGCGGTCGCCGTCTGGGCGGACAGATAGCTGGAACCCCAGACGAGCGCGACAAGGAGGAGTACCGCATCGGTACGGCGGACGTCGGACACCGGCCCACCGTGCACCGGAGACGTCCTTGAAGCCCAGTACCACTTTCTAAAACGATCATTTAGGAGCCCTACATCGTCGGCCTACACTGAGGCGATGGACGAACGGCAGCTGCGGATCCTTCGGGAGCTCGGCGAACTGGGGAGTGTCACGGCGGTCGCCGAGGCGCTGCTCGTGACGCCGTCGGCGATCTCCCAGCAGCTGCGGCTGCTCCAGCGGTCCATCCCGGTGCCGCTCACCGAGCGGCAGGGACGCCGCCTGGTCCTCACCGACGCCGGGCAGGCGCTGGCGGGCTCGGCCGTGGAGGTCGAGACGGCGCTCGCGCGGGCGCGGCACGCCGTCGAGGAGTTCGTGCGGCGGCCGGAAGGCGAGGTGTCGGTGGCGGCGTTCCACAGCGCGGGCACCGCGTTCTTCCCGCTGCTGCTCCGCGCGCTGGCCGGGCCGGGCAGACCGGCGCCGAGACTCGTCGACGAGGACGTGCCGCAGGAGGACTTCCCGCGGCTCACCCGGGAGTACGACATCGTCCTCGCCCACCGGCTGGACCACGCCCCGCCCTGGCCGGACACGGTGGCCGCGACGACGCTGCTGCGTGAGCCGCTGGACGTGGCCATGCCCGCCGACCACCCTCTTGCTGCGAAGCGCCGCGTCACCCCGCGCGACGTGGCGGACGAGTCCTGGATCACCGTGCACGACGGCTTCCCGGTGCTGGCGGTCATCGAGGCGATCGCCGCGGCGGCCGGCCGGCGCCTGCATCTGGCGCACCGCATCAACGAGTTCGCGGTCGTCGCGCAGGTGGTGGCGGCCGGAGGCGGCATCGCGCTGATGCCCCGCTGGACGATGCCCCGGCATCCGGCGCTGACCCTGAGACCACTGAGCGGCGTCCAGGCCAGACGACACATCGACGCGCTCTACCGCCCGGAACGCACGGCGAGGTCTGCGGTCCGCACGGTCCTGACCGAGCTGCGCCACGCCGCGAGCGACATCCAGAGCCGGCTGTCCGACGGTGGGGCCACGCCCTGAAAGGGCGGGCTCAGAACGGATACCACCGCACCGTCTCGTCCCCGTCCCGCAGCGAGGCCACCCGTCGTTCGAACTCGGCCAGCGCCTTCGGGTTGGTCGGCGCGTGCTGGGCCACCCACGCGCAGCTCGCCGTCTCCCGCGCCCCGCGCAGCACCGAGCAGCCCTCCCACTCGCGCACGTCCCAGCCGTACGTCTCGACGAACGACCGGTAGTCGGCGGCCGGCATCCCGTACCGGTCCCGTGAGAGCGCCATGACCACCAGGTCGTGCTCGCGCAGATCGAAGGCGAAGGTCTCCAGGTCGACAAGGACCGGCCCGTCCGCCCCCACATGCACATTGCGCGGCAGCGCGTCCCCGTGGATCGGCCCCGGCGCCACATGAGGCGTCAGCCCCGCCGCGGCGGCCGCGAACCCGTCCCGCCGCTCCCGCAGATACGCCGCGTCAGCCGGATCGATCGCGTCACCGGCGAGCCGCAGCCAACGCTCCACCCCGCCCAGCAACTCACGCGGCGGCAGGGCGAAGGAGGGCGCGGGCAGGGCGTGCACGACCCGTAGCAGTTCGGCCAAATCCCGTGGCCCGGCGGGCCGTACGGGATCCGGCAGCCGGTGCCACACGGTCACCGGATGGCCCTGGACCAGACGCGCCTTCGGCTCGGCCGCCCGCACCGCGGGCACGCCCGCCTCCGCCAGCCACACGGCGATGTCGAGCTCGCGCCGCGCCCGGTCGAGGAGTTCGGCGTCACGGCCCACCTTGACGGCCAGGTCACCGGCGGCGAAGACCGCGTTCTCGCCCAGGGCGAGCAGCCGGGCGTCCCGCGCCGGTCCGGGCAGTACGTCCGCCGCGGCCAGTACGTCCCGCGCCCGTGCCTCGTCCATCGTCCGCCTCCGTGTGTTCGTCCGCCGCCGGGATCGGCGTCGGATTCCCGCCATCCGCGCTCAGTCTCGCATTTCCACAGGTCGGACCGCGTGCGCGCGGCCTTGACGGGGTACGGCGCCTTCACGACCATGACGGGGCCCACCCGAGCCGCACAAAGGGGCTGATTCCGTGACATCGGTGACCGAGGCGGAGAGCGGGGTGAGACCTGCGCCGGGCGGCAAGGAGCGGCGCGGTGTCATGGACCGCGGCGCCTGGTTCCTCGTCCTGCCCGCGCTGATCCCCATCCTGGTCCTGAGTGTCGGTCCGCTGCTGTACGGCATCGCGCTGTCCCTCACCGACGCCCAGTCCGGACGGACCCGGCCCACCCAGTGGATCGGCACGCTCAACTTCACGGACCTGCTGCACGACACGCTGTTCTGGGAGTCGTTCCGGATCGGCCTGGTCTGGGCGGTCGGCGTCACCGTCCCGCAGTTCCTGCTGGCGCTGGGCCTCGCCCTCCTGCTCAACGAGGACCTGCGCCTGCGCTGGCTCGCCCGCGCCCTCGCGATCGTCCCGTGGGCCATGCCCGAGGTCGTCGTAGGTGTGATGTGGCGGCTGGTCTACAACCCGGACGCGGGCATCCTCAACGAGACGATCCGCGACCTCGGCCTCGGTGACGGCCGCGACTGGCTGAGCGGGCTCGGCACCGCCCTGCCGGCCGTCGTCGTCGTGGGCATCTGGGCGGGCATGCCGACCACGACGGTCGCCCTGCTCGCCGGCCTCCAGAACACCCCGCGCGAACTGCACGAGGCGGCGGCCGTGGACGGCGCCGGCGCCTGGCGCCGCTTCCGCACGGTCACCTGGCCCGCCCTGCGGCCCGTCGCCCTGTCCATCACGGCACTCAACCTCATCTGGAACTTCAACTCCTTCGCCCTGGTCTACGTCCTGACCAGCGGCGGGCCCGGCGGCCGCACCCGGCTGCCGATGCTCTTCGCCTACGAAGAGGCCTTCCGCTACGGGCAGTTCGGCTACGCGGCGGCGATGGGATGCGTGATGGTGGCGCTGATCTCGATACTCCTCGCGCTCTTCCTCGTCGGCAGGCTGAGGGGAGGCGAGAAGGCATGAGGACCGGCCGAACCGCCCGCGCCGGGCAGTACGTGGCCCTGCTGGCGTACCTCGTCTTCCTGGCGTTCCCCTTCCTGTGGCTGATCTCGACCGCCTTCAAGCCCCCGCGGGAGCTGGGCAGTCTGCATCCCACCTGGATCCCGAGGGACCCCACCCTCGCCAACTTCCGCCGGGCCTTCGACGAACAGCCCCTGCTGCACGCCGCCCTCAACTCCCTGATCGCCGCGCTCGGCGCCGCCCTCGTCGCCGTGCTGCTCGCGACCCCGATGGCGTACGTCATGGCGCGCCACCGCACCCGGCTCGCCCGGGCGGCGACCGGCTGGGTGGTCGTCAGCCAGGCGTTCCCTCTGGTCCTGGTGATCATCCCGCTGTTCCTGGTGCTGAAGAACCTGCGGCTGATCAACTCGATGCCCGGGCTGATCATGGTGTACGTGGTGTGGGCGCTGCCGTTCGCGCTGTGGATGCTCGTCGGCTACGTGCGCGCGGTGCCGCCCGAACTGGAGGAGGCGGCGGCGGTGGACGGGGCCGGGCGGCTGAGGACCCTGGTCTCGGTGACCGCGCCGCTGCTGGCGCCCGGGATCGTGGCGACGGCCATGTTCGCGTTCGTCACGGCGTGGAACGAGTTCTTCTTCGCCCTCGTCCTGCTGAAGACCCCGGAGAAACAGACTCTGCCGGTGATCCTCACGCACTTCATCGGCGCGGAGGGCGTCGCCGACCTCGGCCCGCTGGCCGCCGCCGCGTTCCTCGCGACGCTGCCCTCGCTGGTCGTGTTCGCGCTCATCCAGCGACGGATCACGGGCGGCATGCTCACCGGGGCGGTGAAGAACTGATGCGTACAAGACTGCTGTTGGGCTGCCTGGCCCTGGTACTGCTGCTCGCCGGTTGCAGCGACGGCGGCGACTCCGCCGGTGGCCGTATCACCCTGCGCTTCCAGTCCCTGGCCTGGCAGGAGGAGTCCGTCCAGGCCAACGAGGAGCTGGTGCAGGAGTGGAACGCGAGCCATCCGAATGTCAAGGTCGAGTATGTGCAGGGCAGTTGGGACGGTGTCCACGACCAGCTGCTCACCTCCTTCGAGGGCGGTGAGGCGCCGGACATCATCCACGACGCCTCGGACGACCTCGCGGACTTCGCGTACGGCGGCTACCTCGCCGATCTGACCGACCTGCTGCCCGCACGGCTCAGGTCCGACATCCCGCAGCGCAGTTGGGAGACGGCGACCTTCGGGGACGGGATCTACGGCGTGCCGTTCCTCCAGGAGCCGCGGGTGCTCGTCGCCAACGCGAAGTGGCTGAAGCAGGCGGGCGTACGCGTTCCGACCCCCGAACGGCCCTGGAGCTGGGCGGAGTTCCGGGCGATCACCGAGCGGCTCAGCGGGGACGGCAGGTACGGCGTGGCCTGGCCGCTCAAGGAGCCCGTCTCCGCCACCCTCAATCTGTCGCTGTCGTCCGGCGGACAGCTCTTCCACCGGGACGCCGACGGCAAGGTGACCGTGCGCTTCGGTGCGGACGACGAGGTCATGCCGCGCACCGTCCACGACCAGGTCAACGCCGACCGCAGCGCCTCCCCGACGACCCTGGGCAGCGGCGGCTCGGACACCCTGCCCGGCTTCTTCGGCGGCCGGTACGCGATGGTCCCGCTCGGCTTCTCCTACCGGCAGCAGATCGTGCAGCAGGCCCCCAAGGGCTTCGACTGGCAGGTGCTGCCCGCCCCGGCCGGCGCCGACGGGCTCACCCAGGGCGTCAGCCCGCAGACCCTGTCCATCGCCGAGGACAGCCCGCACAAACGGGAGGCGGCCGAGTTCATCGACTTCCTGCTGCGCCCCGACAACATGGTGCGGCTGGCCCTGGGCGACTGGATGCTCCCCACCGGCACGAAGGCCCTGAAGGACCCGGCCCTGCACACCACCGAGAACGACTGGGCCACCGGTACCGCCCTCGCCGCACATCTGCGCTCGGCGCCCGCGCAGTCGGTACGCGGCTACCCGGAGTGGAAGGACAAGATCGCCACGCCCGCGTTCCAGGAGTACTACAGCGGGGCCATCGGCCTCGACGAGCTGCGCCAGCGGCTGGAGGAGGACGGCAACCTCGTACTCGCCCGCTACCAGCGCTGAGGTAATTCGGTTGTAGGCGCCGCCCGGCCCCGCCTAACGTGCGGTCCGTGGCAGCGAACAATGCGATCACCAGCACCGGTCTCGGCCGGGGCTCTGCGCACTCCGTACGGATGCGCCGCGGCCCCGGAGCCCTGACCGGCCCGGGGAGCCACACCGTCCGCTGATTCCACGCGGACCCGCTTCTCCCTCCTTTTCTCTCCTGTCTTCCGGTCAGGGCCTTCGTCTGCCCTTCTCCCTCTCCACGGAAGACAAGGACCGCAGGCCATGGCCCGCCCCACCCGCGTATCCCGCGCGCTCTCCCAGAACTTCCTCGCCGACCCCGCGGCCGCCGGACGACTCGCCCGCCTCGCCGTGCCACTCGGCCGCGAGGCACCCCTGCTGCTCGAAGTCGGCGCCGGAAAAGGCGCGTTGACCGAACAGCTCGTCCCGCACTGCCGACGCCTCCTCGCCTACGAGATCGACCCACGCCTCGTCCCCGCGCTGCGCTCGCGCTTCTCCGACACGCCACAGGTCCGCGTCGTGGGCGAGGACTTCCTCCTGGCACGGCCCCCGCGCACACCGTTCTCCGTCGCCGGGAACGTCCCCTTCTCCCGCACCGCCGCGATCGTCGACTGGTGCCTGCGCGCGCCCGCCCTCACCGACGCCACGCTCCTGACCCAGCTGGAGTACGCCCGCAAGCGCACGGGTGACTACGGCAGCTGGACCCGGCTGACGATCCTGACCTGGCCGCGTCACGAGTGGCGGCTGATGGGCCGGGTCGGGCGGCACAGCTTCCGGCCGGTGCCCCGGGTGGACGCCGGGATCGTACGGATCGAACGGCGGCGCACGCCGCTGCTGGGCGCCGGCGCGCAGGACAGCTGGCGGCGTCTGGTCGAGCTGGGCTTCTCCGGGGTCGGCGGCTCGCTGCACGCGTCGCTGCGACGGGCGCACCCGGGGCGGCGGGTCGACGCGGCGTTCCGCGCGGCCCGCCTTGACGCGGGGGCCCTCGTCGGCGAGGTGCCGCCGGGGGCGTGGCTGACGCTGCACGAGGTGCTGGGGGTGTCGGCGGCATGAAAGCGAGTTGCACGAGACGTATCGTCTCGATTAGCGTCGGGGTCATGACCAGTCCCGCTCACATCGCCATGTTCTCCATCGCCGCGCACGGCCACGTGAACCCCAGCCTCGAAGTGATCCGCGAGCTCGTGGCGCGCGGGCACCGGGTCACCTATGCGATCCCGCCGGCCTTCGCCGAGAAGGTCGCCGCCACCGGCGCCGAGCCGAAGCTGTGGAACTCCACGCTGCCGGGCCCCGACGCCGACCCCGAGGCGTGGGGGAGCACCCTGCTGGACAACGTCGAGCCGTTCCTCGCCGACGCGATCCAGGCGCTCCCGCAGCTGATCGAGGCGTACGACGGGGACGAGCCGGACCTCGTCCTGCACGACATCACCTCGTATCCGGCACGTGTCCTCGCCCACCGCTGGGGCGTGCCCGCGATCTCGCTCTCACCGAATCTCGTCGCCTGGGAGGGCTACGAGGAGGAGATCGCCGAGCCGATGTGGGCGGAGCCGAAGAGGACCGAGCGCGGGCAGGCGTACTACCGCCGTTTCCATACCTGGCTGGAGGAGAACGGCATCACCCAGCACCCCGATCCGTTCGCGGGCCGGCCCGACCGCTCCCTCGTCCTCATCCCGCGGGCCCTCCAGCCCAACGCCGACCGCGTCGACGAATCGGTCTACACCTTCGTCGGCGCCTGCCAGGGCGACCGCACCGCCGAGGGCGTCTGGCGCCGACCGGAGCGGGCCGAGAAGGTCGCGCTCGTCTCCCTCGGATCGGCGTTCACCAAGCAGCCGGCGTTCTACCGGGAGTGCGTGCGCGCCTTCGCCGGCCTGCCGGGCTGGCACCTCGTGCTCCAGGTCGGCCGGCATGTCGACCCCGCCGAGCTCGGGGACATCCCGCCCAACGTCGAAGTGCACGACTGGGTCCCGCAGTTGGCGATCCTCAAGCAGGCCGACCTGTTCGTCACCCACGCGGGCGCCGGCGGCAGCCAGGAGGGCCTGGCCACGGCCACCCCCATGATCGCCGTCCCCCAGGCGGTCGACCAGTTCGGCAACGCCGACATGCTCCGGTCCCTCGGCGTCGCCCACCACATCCCGACCGAGAAGGCCACGGCCGAGACCCTCCGTGAAACGGCCCTCACCCTCACCAGCGACCCGGAGGTCGCCCAACGCCTGAAGACCCTCCAGGCCCAGATGTCCGAGGAGGGCGGCACCCGGCGGGCCGCCGACCTGATCGAGGCCGAGTTGCCCGCTCGGCGGGGCTAGTCCGGGAACGGCGTCGCGATGGCCGTCCCATTGCGGGGGCGGCCATCACATTGGAGCGGGGGTCCGTCACACCGTGACGGCCTGTCGGCTGAGGGTCAGACGCGCGTTGTCGAGAGTGGCGTCCATCCGAGCGGCCTGGCCCTTGGTGAACATGAACATCGCGGCGTCGTCGGTGTAGTCCATGTAGTTCATGAACATGTCGCCGTTCGGGGCGTTGCCGCACGTTGCGGTGGGGAAGCTCGGTGAACCGAGGTTCGGGCCCGCCTGGTTGGGGGTGTCCGCCACGAAGTCGCTGCCGCTGCACCCCTCGTCGTCGTCACCCCAGATATGACGCAGATTGAGCCAGTGACCGATCTCGTGCACGGCCGTGCGGCCGCCGTCGAAGGGCGCGCGGGCCGTGCCACGCGTGCCGAAGGCGCTGTGTGTGATGACGACGCCGTCCGTGGACGCGGCGCCACCCGGGAACTGGGCGTAGCCCAGCAGTCCGCCGCGCAGCCGGCAGACCCAGACGTTCAGGTAGACATCCGCGGGCCAGGCGTCACGTCCCCCGCTCAGGCTGAACTTGACCAGATCGTCCGTGTCCCAGTCCGTGACCGAGGTCTGGGTCCGGGTGATGCCGTCGGTGGTCCGGCCCAGCGGGTCGGTCCGGGCGAGATGGAACTGGAGACGTGCGTCGGCCACCAGGTCCCGCCACACCGGGGGCACTTGGTTCACATCGGTGTTGGCCGCCCGGAAGTCCTGGTTGAGAATGTCGATCTGACTGTTGATCTGGGCGTCGTCGATATTCTGCTCGGGGGTGTTGTGCACCACGTGCACCACGACGGGAACGTCGATGACGCCCTGACGGGCGGCCTCGCGGCGCTGTGTCTCGTAGCTGAACGCGGTGTTCTCGATCACGGCACGATTGCCGGCGTACTCCGGATTCACGGTGAGGAGTCGCCGGTGCACTTCCATGGCGCCGCACCAGCGGCTGTAGTCGGCGGAAGTGGCGCGGAGATACGACTGCGCATCGGACATGGCTGCGCCCCTCAAAGGGTGTTGGATGTGCCGCGTACACGGCGGCGTACTGCGCGTCGGACACGCGCTGTGGGGGTCGCGTGACACCGGTCGGCGGCCGGTTGCCCGTTCCTCCTGGACCCATACACTGATAATCCTAGTCATTCACGGAGAAGACCGGCAATTTTTGCGGCATGGAAGTGAGCGAGGTGGCCGGGTCATGCGAGAGCCCCCTGCGGGTCTGTTCCGGTCCTGGATCCACTCCTACGAAGAGGATCACGGTGATGTGAGGGTCTACCGGCCGGACGACCACCCGTTCCCGCCGGCCCGCGGACGCCGGGGAATGGAGTTCGCAGCCGGCGGCGCGTTCGTCGACCACCCCTTGGGGCGAGGTGACGCTCCCGACGCCGTACCCGGCCACTGGCGGCTCGCGGCGGACGGTCACATCATGTTGACCTTCGAAGGGGCGCGCCCGGAGCGGGAGTTGGAGATCGTGCGCTGCGACGAGGCCGTGCTGGAGGTCCGGCGCATCATGCACTGAGGGCACGCACAGGGCCCGTTGACTCCCCCGGAGTCAACGGGCCCTGCATTTGGGGTGGATGGGTCAGACCGGTACGCGTTCGCCCTTGTCGTCGTGGGCCGGGCCGTGGGTCACGGCCTCGGGGGCCTCGTCGTGGGTCATGTCAGGCAGGCGGTGCAGCCATTTCGGGAAGTACCAGTTGCGCTCGCCCAGCAGCGCCATCACCGCCGGGAGCAGGACGCCCCGGATGATCGTCGCGTCGATGAGGACCGCGGCCGCCAGGCCGACGCCCATCTGCTTCATGGACTGCATGGACAGCGTCCCGAAGATCGCGAACACGGCGACCATGATGACCGCGGCGCTGGTGACGACACCGGCCGTGGTGACCACACCGTGCTGGATCGCGTCCTTCGTCGTACGGCCCCGCAGTCGTGCCTCACGGATCCGCGAGACCACGAACACGTGGTAGTCCATCGACAGGCCGAACAGGATCACGAAGAGGAACAGCGGCAGCCAGGTGATGATGGCGCCGACGCCCTCCGCGCCCACCAGCGACGCGCCCCAGCCGTGCTGGAAGACGGCGACGAGGATTCCGTACGCCGCGCCCACCGACAGCAGGTTCAGCACGATCGAGGTGATCGCGATGGTCAGGGAGCGGAACGACAGCAGCATCAGCCCGAAGGCGAACACCACCACGAACGCGAAGACCGGGACGACCGCTCCGGCCAGCTGGTCGTTGAAGTCCTTCGAACCCGCGACCTGCCCGGTGATCGGCGCCTCGACGCCGTCGACCCTGCCCAGCGTGGCCGGCCGCACGTCGTCGCGCAGCTTGTCCAGGCTCGCGCCCGCCTTGTCGAGATCGGAGCCGCCGACCAGCGGGACGTACACGAAGGCGATGTTCTGCTCGTCGTGCAGCTTGATCTCGACCGGGCCGCGCGAGGCGCCCGAACTGACCGCACGCTCACGGAAGTCGGCGAGCGCGGACTTCACCTCGGGAGCGTTGATGTCGTCGGCCTTGACGACGACCTCGGCAGGGTCGGAACCGCCGGGGAAGGCCTCGTTGAGGCGGTTGTACGTCTGCACGATCGGCAGCGAGTCCCCGAACTCCTGGTCCAGCGTGAGGTTCTGGGTCTTCATGCCGAGCGCGGGAGCCGCGATGGCCAGCAGCGCACCGGCCGCGACGGCGACCGAGATGACGGGCCGCGCGAGCACTCCCTTGAGCACGGCCGTCCAGAACCGGCTCTCGCGGTTCGCGGCGCCCTTGTTGCGGCGGAGCCGGCTCTCCGGGTGCAGGAAGGGGATCTTGCCCTTCTCGACCCGCTCGCCCAGCAGCGACAGCAGCGCCGGCAGCACGGTCACCGACCCGACCATGGCGACCGCCACGACCATCAGCGACGCAAGTCCCATCGCCTCGAACTCGGCGAGACCGGTGAACAGCATGCCCGCCATCGCCACGCACACCGTGACACCGGAGACGATGATCGCGCGGCCACTGGTGGCGGCGGCGACCCGGAGCGCGGTCTGCGCATCCCGGCCGGCCTGGCGCTCCTCGCGCTCACGGCGCAGATAGAACAGGCAGTAGTCGACGCCGACGGCCAGACCGACCAGCAGCATCACGGAGTTCGCGGTGTCGCTCATCGGCATGACATGGCTGACGATGCCCATCAGGCCCATCGTCGCCATGATCGCGGTGACCGCGAGCAGCACCGGCAGCAGGGCCGCCACCAGCGCGCCGAAGGCGATGAGCAGAATGCCGAGGGCCACCGGCACCGCGGAGTACTCGGCCTTCTGGAAGTCGTCCCCGAACGCGTCGTCGAACGTCTTCATCATGCTGGCGCCGCCGATCTCCTCGATCCGCAGCGACCCGTGGTCCTTCTGGACGTCCTCGACCGCGTTCAGCACCGGCTCGACTCGCTCACCCGCGGTGTCCGAGTCACCGCGCATGTCGAACTGCACCAGCGCGCTGCGGCCGTCCTTGGAGATCGTCCGAGTGTCGTACGGCGACGTCACGTCCGTGACCTTGCCGGTGCCCTCGACCGCCTTGACGACGGCCGTGACGGCCGACCTGAACTCGGCGTCGGTCGCCTTGAGCGAACCGTCCTTCGACTGGATCAGGACGGTCTCACTGGCCGGCTCCTCGATCCCGGCGTCCTCGATGATCTTGGCGGCGGTGTGCGTCTCGCCCTTGAGCTGGTCGCTGTCCTTGACGTCGACCCGGCCGGCCGCCGAACCGAGCCCCATCGCCAGGACGACGAACAGCACCCAGATGCCGACGGCAGCCCATCGATGGCGGGCGCTCCAGCCGCCGGCGCGGGCGGCGAGGCCCCGTACCCGCGTTTCTCCGTTCCCCATGATGGGCTTGCCCCCTCGTCTTGCGGTGGCGGCCCCCTGCCGCCTCCTTTCGTTTCGAAGGTATGGGCCGGATAAAGCCATCTCGTCGTGCTCGCCGGTGAAGTGCGGCGGCCGGAAATCATCCGCTCGGCCCCCGGGCCCTCCCCACTGGGGAGGATGGGGGTCCCTTACATCTATCCGGCCGGGTCGGGGGAGTGGATCAGGGAGGCGCCGGTCTGGCGGATCGGGTGAAGGAGCTTGTGCTTCATGCTGACCGGTAAGTAACTTACGGGTCCGGCCCTCGTGCCCGCCCCCACTGGGCACGACGGCCGGCTCACGACGACCGGACCGCCCGGGGCGCGCGGGATCGCCATAAGGTGGCCGGATGACGACGACGTATGCGGCGCTGCTCCGTGGCATCAACGTGGGCGGCAGCAGAAAAGTCCCGATGGCCGAACTGCGCACCCTGCTGACCGGTCTCGGCCACGACGGCGTTCGCACCCATCTCCAGAGCGGCCAGGCCGTGTTCGCCGCCGATCACGGCGACGAGGAGTCCCTGGCCGCGGAGCTCGCGTCGGCCATCGAGAAGCACTTCGGCTTCGCCGTCGACGTGATCGTCCGCGACCATGCCTACCTCAAGGCGATCGCCGACGACTGCCCCTTCCCGGCTGCCGAGTTGGAGCCCAAGCAGCTCCATGTCACCTACTTCTCCGCCCCGGTCGAGGCCGAGCGCTTCGCGGAGATCGACCGGGACACCTACCTCCCGGAGGAGTTCCGGCTCGGCGACCGCGCCCTGTACCTGTACGCCCCGAACGGCCTGGGCCGCTCCAAGCTCGCCGAGATCCTGTCGAGACCGCGCATCAACAAGGGTTTGATCGCCACCAGCCGCAACTGGAACACCGTCGTGAAACTCGTGGAGATGACCGGTGACTGACGTCCGGACCGCCGCCGTGGAAGCCGCCATCGAGGGCGAACTGCGCCTTCTCCAGCCGGAGGTCCGGTCCTCCCCGGAACTGCTGGCCGAACTGCTGCACCCGGAGTTCAGGGAGTTCGGCGCGTCGGGGCGGTACTGGGACCGTCCGTCGATCATCGAGTCCCTGGTCGCGGGCGAGGACCCGGGGCCCCGGCCCGTCGTCGTGTCACGGATGGACGGCGTCCAGCTCGCCCCCGACGTCGTCCACCTCACCTTCGACACCGTGCACGCCGGCCGGCACGCGCACCGCAGCTCCCTGTGGCGGCGCACGGACGCCGGCTGGCAGATGTACTTCCATCAGGGGACGCCGTTCCCCGCCGAGGGGGACTGACCTTGCGCTACGTCATCATCGGGGCCGGAGCCGTCGGCGGCGTCATCGGCGGACGGCTCGCGGGCTCGGGGCACGAGGTCGTCCTGGTCGCCCGCGGCGACCACTTCGAGGCCCTACGGGATCACGGGCTGCGGCTCAGGGTGCCCGAGGGCGAGCTGACCCACCGGCTGCCCGTCGTCGACGGACCCGCCGCGCTCGGGGAACTGCGCCCCGACGACGTCCTCGTGCTCGCCGTGAAGACCCAGGACAGCGTGGCCGCGCTGCAGACCTGGGGCCCCGCCCCGGTCGCCGGCGGCGGTACGGCCGCCGAGCGGCTGCCCCTGTTCTGCGCGCAGAACGGCGTGGAGGGCCAGCGCCTCGCCCTCAGGCTCTTCCGGCGGGTCTACGGCGTCTGCGTATGGCTGCCTTCGACGTACGTCGAACCCGGGGTCGTCTCCGCCGCCGGCAGCCCCCTCACCGGCATCCTGCACCTAGGGCCTGTCTGGCGAACCCACGGCACCGACGAGACCGCCCGCCTCGTCGCCGCCGACCTGGAGAAGTCGCACTTCGAGGCACCGGTCGTCGCGGACGTGGCGCGCTGGCAGTACGCCAAGCTGCTGTCCAACCTCGGCAACGCCCTGGAGGCCGTCACCGGCCCCGTCTCCGACGAGGACGCCGTCGCGCTGTTCCGGCGGGTGCGGGCCGAGGGCGCGGCCGTGCTCGACGCCGCCGGGATCGCGTACGCGAGCACCGAGGAACAGCAGGCGGTACGGGGCGACAAGGTCACCCTCGTCCCCCTGGACGGCGCCCCGCGCGGCGGCGGCTCCTCCTGGCAGTCCCTCACCCGCGGCACCGGCACCATCGAGGCCGACTACCTCAACGGCGAGTTCGCCCTGCTGGGCCGGCTGCACGGCGTACCGACCCCGCTGAACGAACTCCTCCAGCACCTCGCCGACACCTTCGCGCGCGAACGGCGGCCGGCGGGCTCGATGCCGGTGGCCGAGCTGATGCACCTGGTCGACGGGGCGGTCGTCAACACACGCTGATCGACTGACCGCGGCTCGCCCCAACCAGGCGACAAACAGCGGCCGTTGTCCCTATGGTGATCCGCGCCAGGACGGCGGGAAGAGCAGGTCACCGTGGCGGGCGGCGCGGCACCGGCATGCCCGCGACGGTGCGGCCGGGCCGCGGCACCGGCCGGGCTCCCGGCCGTGCAAGCCACAGGAGGCGGGACAGTGAGTACCTACAACATGCGCGACTTCGACGGCTCGGCGCACGACGGGTCCGACCCGGCCGCGCTGCTGGGCCTCGCGGAGCGCCTCGTGGAGCGGCTGCACATCGAGAAGCCCGCACTGGTCCCGCAGGGGGAGATCGTCCGGGACGAGCTGCTGTACGCCGCGCAGGACGGCCTGCCCGCCAACCGCGGCCGGATCCGCTTCGCCCTGGAGGCCATCGGCACCGGAGTGGCGGCCGGCGGCGGCTGTCTCATCCTGGTCCAGGAGATCGGCCGCGTGCTGGAGGTGTGACGCCCCCGGACGCCCAGGTGCCGGGCGCTCAGGCCCCGACGGCCGCCAGCACCGGCACCCGCGCCGCCTCGTAGCGCTCCAGCAGGACCCGGGCCACCTCGGGCGCCGCCCCCAGCACGTCCGCGAGGACGTCCGCCCCGGCGGCGCCCCGGGCGATACGGTCCGGGAGGAAGCCCGGCGCCAGGACGTACGGCGCCACGGCCACCCGCTCGCAGCCCAGCTCGCGCAGCTCCCGCACGGCGTCCTCGGTACGAGGAAGAGATGCGGAGGCGAACGCAGGCCGCACGGCGCACCAACCGGTGTGCCGCCACTCCCGCGCGATTTCAGCGATCACTGCGATCGCCTCCGGGTCGGTGGACCCCGCCGAGGCCAGCACGACCCCGGTCGAGGACTTGTCGGCGGGCGTCAGGCCCGCCTCGTACAGGCGCCGCTCCAGGGCCGCCGTCAGCAGCGGCGACGGGCCGAGCACCTCCGCCTGCCGGATCCGCAGCTGCGGCGGCGCGTCCCGCAGCACCGCCGGGATGTCGGCCTTCGCGTGGAAGGCGCGCGTCAGCAGCAGGGGCAGCGCCACGACGTCCCGCACGCCCTGCGCCGCCAGCGACTCCAGCACGCCCTGCACGGAGGGGATGTTGAAGTCCAGGAAGCCGGTCTCCACCCGCACCTCGGGGCGCAGCGCGCGAACCCGACGTACGAGGGCGTGCACGGTCGCGGCATGCCGCGGATCGCGGCTGCCGTGGGCGATGACGAGGAGGACCGGTTTCTTGGACATCGGGGTTCAGCTCCTTGCCAGCAGACCGCGGCTGCGCAGCACCCACCGCTCCAGCGGGCTGAAGATCAGCAGGTCGATGGCGATGCCGACGATCAGGATGAGCAGGATGGCGAAGAACACCATCGACATGGAACTCGTGTTGCGGCCGTTCTCCAGCAGCTGGCCGAGGCCGACGCCGAGGTCGGGCGAGGACGCGATGATCTCCGCCGCCATCAGCGAACGCCAGGAGAAGGCCCAGCCCTGCTTCAGGCCCGCGAGATAGCCGGGCAGCGCCGCCGGCATCACGATGTGCCAGGTGCCCTTCAGACCCGTCGCGCCCAGCGTGCGGCCGGCCCGCAGGAACAGCGGCGGCACCTGGTCGACACCGGACACCAGGCCGTTGGCGATCGAGGGGACCGCGCCCAGCAGGATCACCGCGAACATCATCCGGTCGTTCAGGCCCAGCCAGATCACGGCCGGCGGCACCCACGCCACCGACGGCAGCGACTGGAGGCCGGACAGGATCGGCCCGATCGCCGCGCGCACGAACCGCACCCGCGCCACCACCAGACCCAGCGGCGTACCGATCGCGAGCGCCAGCAGGAAGCCGAGCAGACCGCGCGAGACGGACGTCCAGATGTACTCGTGGAGCGTGCCCTCCAGCCACGACTCGCGCAGCTCGCCCCACACGTCGGACGGCGCGGGCAGCTTCGTCGGGTCGCCGGCGATCCCGGACGACACCAGGAACTGCCACACCGCCAGCACCAGGGCGACGGCGACGACCGGCGGCAGGATCTTCTGGGTCAGGGTCCTGCGGAAGGGCGTACGGCCCGTCTGGACCGTCTCCAGTGCGTCCAGGCCCGCTTCGAGCCCGGCGAGATCGGCCCCGTCCTTGGCGGCGGTCGTCTCAGTGCTGGCCATGACGGCGGATCTCCCCACGCAGTTCTTCGGTGATCTCCCGGGACAGTTCCGCCACCTCGGCGTCCTCGATGCGGCGCGGCTGCGGGATGCCGACCGTCCACTCCCGCGCGATGCGGCCCGGCCGGGAGGACAGCAGGACGACGCGCTGCGCCAGGCGGACCGCCTCGCGCACGTTGTGCGTCACGAACAGGACGGACACCTGCGTCTCGCGCCAGATCCGGGTCAGCTCGTCGTGCAGCACGTCCCGGGTGATCGCGTCGAGCGCGGCGAACGGCTCGTCCATCAGCAGCAGTTTGCTGTCCTGGGCGAGCGCCCGCGCCATGGCGACGCGCTGGCGCATACCGCCGGACAGCTCGTGCACCCGCTTGCCGTACGCGCCCTTGAGGCGGACCAGTTCGAGGAGTTCCTCGGCGCGCTCGCGCCGCTCGGCCTTGGCGACACCCCGGAGCTTCAGGGCGAGCTCGATGTTCTTGCCCGCGGTCAGCCACGGGAAGAGGGCGTGCTCCTGGAACATCAGCGCCGGACGGCCGTCGGTGGTGATGCTGCCCGCGCTGGGCCGGTCGAGGCCGGCCACCAGGTTCAGCAGCGTCGACTTGCCGCAGCCGGACGCCCCGAGGAGGGTGACGAACTCGCCGGGCGCCACGTCGAGGTCGATGTCGTCGAGCACGAGCTGCTGCCCGGCGGGGCCGGCGAAGGACTTCGAGACGTGGTCGATGCGCGCGGCGTGCTCCACGGACACATCCGTGTCGGCGGCCTTGGCGAGGGCTGTCGCCATGGTCGTCACCTCCTGGGAACTCATCGGGATCAGTGCCTTGCTCACGACTTCGCGCCGAGTCCGGCGTCGTCGACCTCGGGTTCGCCCTCGCCCTTGAGGACCTTGTTCAGCGGTGCCAGGTCGTAGATCCCGGCCAGGTCCGGCTGCTGGAGCAGCCCGGCCTTGACCGCGTGCTCGGCCTGGGTGTTCAGGGTGGCCGCCAGCGGGTCGTCCGTGACCCGGATGGACCGCCACGCGGGGTCGAGCACATCGGCCGGGAGCGGCTTGCCGGTGTCGGCCTCGAGCTGGGCGTTGGCCGCCGCCTTCGCCTTGTCCGGGTTGGCGCCGATCCACTTGTTGGTCTTCACCGAGGCGCGCAGGACGGCCTCGACGACGTCCGGGTGCTCCTTGAGGAAGCTCTGCGACACGATCACGTTGGTGATCACGAACTTCTTGTCCGGCCACAGGTCGCCCTCGTCGAGCAGCACCTTGCCGCCCTCGGCGACCAGCTTCGAGGCGGTCGGCTCGGGCACCCACGCGCCGTCGATCGAGCCCGACTTGTAGGCGTCCGGCGTGATCTTGTTGTCGGTGCGGACGACGGAGACGTCGCCCTGGCCGCTCTCCGCGTCGACCTTCCAGCCCTGCTCGGAGACCCAGTTGAGGAACGCCACGTCCTGGGTGTTGCCGAGCTGCGGGGTGGCGATCTTCTTGCCCTTGACGTCCTTCAGGGACTTGATCTTCTCCGGGTTCACGACGAGCTTCACGCCGCCCGAGGCCGAACCGGAGATGATCCGCAGGTTCTTGCCGCCCGCCTTGATGTAGCCGTTGACCGCGGGGGAGGGGCCGATCCAGCCGATGTCGATCGACCCGGAGTTCAACGCCTCGATCTCCGAGGGACCGGCGTTGAACGTGGAGTACCGCGCCAGCGTGCCGCCGAGTTCCTTCTGGAACAGCCCCTCGTGCCGGCCGACCAGTGCGGTGGCGTGGGTGAGGTTTCCGAAGTAGCCGATCTTCACCGAGTCCAGGCCGTCGACCTTGGCCGCCCCGGCGATCGCCTGCTCGGCGTTGTCCTTGGCCTGCGAGCCGTAGCCGCACGCCGCGAGGGCGAGCAGCGGCAGCGCGGCCAGGACGGCGAGCGTCCGTCGCAGGGCGGGGGTGGCAGGCACGGGAGGGGTTCCTCTCGGTGGCCCGGCACTCACGCCCTGCTCAGGCGCGGCCGGGAGATCGGCGGATGGACGAGGGGCGGGTCAGCGCACACATCGCGATACACCGCCCTGTCCGCTGCCGAGGGCGCCGCTGCCGACGCGGCCGCCCTCCTTCGCGAACGTGGAGAAGAAGTCGAGGGCCTTCATGTCAGAAGTCCCACCCGTCGTCCTCGGCCTCGTCCTTGACCGGCTCCGGCGAGGCGAACGACTCGCCGACCATGCCCGCGGTGAGCGTGGTGCCGTCGCTGGGGTCGATCAGGATGAACGAACCGGTGCGGCGCGAGTCGGCGTAGGAGTCGACCGGCAGCGGCTCGGCGGTGCGGACCTTCACCCGGCCGATGTCGTTGGCGACGAGCTGCCCCGGGTGCGGGTGCAGGGACAGGTCGTCCAGCGTCAGCCGGGACGGGATGTCCTTGACGATCGCCTTGACCGTGCGGGTGCCGTGCTTGAGCAGCACCCGGTGGCCGACGGTCAGCGGCGCGTCGGCGACGTGGCACACGGTCGCCTCGATGTCCTGCGTGGTCGCGGGCGCGTCCTTCGTCGGCACGAGCAGGTCGCCGCGCGAGATGTCGATGTCGTCCTCCAGCAGGACGGTCACCGACTGCGTGGTCCACGCGACGTCGACCGGCTCGCCCAGCAGGTCGATGCCGGAGATCCTCGACACTCGGCCCGACGGCAGCACCGTCACCGACTCGCCGACGCGGAACGAACCCGCGGCGATCTGACCGGCGTAGCCCCGGTAGTCCGGGTGCTCGGCGGTCTGCGGACGGATCACGTACTGCACGGGCAGCCGGGCGTGGCAGTGGCTCAGGTCGTGGGTGACCGGGACCGTCTCCAGATGCTCCAGGAAGGTCGGCCCGCCGTACCAGTCCATGTTCGCGGACGGGTCCACCACGTTGTCGCCGGCCAGCGCCGAGATCGGGATCGCGGTGATCTCCGGGACGCCCAGTTCGAGCGCGTACGCCGTGAACTCCTCGGCGATCGCGGCGAACACGGACTCCTGGTAGTCGACCAGGTCCATCTTGTTCACGGCGAGCACCACGTGCGGCACCCGCAGCAGCGCGGCGATCGCGGCGTGCCGGCGGGTCTGCTCGACGACGCCGTTGCGGGCGTCGACCAGGATCACGGTCAGCTCGGCCGTCGACGCGCCGGTGACCATGTTGCGGGTGTACTGCACATGGCCCGGGGTGTCGGCCAGGATGAACCGGCGCCGGGGCGTGGCGAAGTAACGGTACGCCACATCGATCGTGATGCCCTGCTCCCGCTCGGCCCGCAGACCGTCGGTGAGCAGCGCGAGGTCCGGGGCGTCCTGCCCGCGCGAGGCGGACGCGCGCTCCACGGCCTCCAGCTGGTCCACGAGGACCGACTTGGAGTCGTGCAGCAGCCGGCCGACGAGCGTGGACTTGCCGTCGTCGACGGAGCCGGCGGTGGCGAACCGCAGCAGGGTCGTCTCGGAGAGTTCCGTGGTCGTGCTCATGCTTAGAAGTACCCCTCGCGCTTACGGTCTTCCATCGCGGCCTCGGACATCTTGTCGTCGGCGCGGGTCGCGCCGCGCTCGGTGAGCCGGGAGGCGGCGATCTCGGTGATGACCTGCTCCAGGGTCACGGCGTCGGAGTCGACGGCGCCCGTGCAGGACATGTCACCGACGGTCCGGTAGCGCACGAGACGCTTCTCGACCGTCTCGCCGTCCTTGGGGCCGCCCCACTCGCCGGCCGTCAGCCACATGCCGCTGCGCGCGAACACCTCGCGCTCGTGCGCGAAGTAGATCTCCGGCAGCTCGATGCCCTCGCGGGCGATGTACTGCCACACGTCCAGCTCGGTCCAGTTGGACAGCGGGAACACACGGACGTGCTCGCCGGGGGCGTGCCGGCCGTTGTACAGGTTCCACAGCTCGGGCCGCTGCCGGCGCGGGTCCCACTGGGAGAACTCGTCGCGCAGCGAGAAGACGCGCTCCTTGGCCCGCGCCTTCTCCTCGTCGCGGCGTCCGCCGCCGAAGACCGCGTCGAACTTCTCGCTCTGGATCTTCTCCGTCAGCGGCAGCGTCTGCAGCGGGTTACGGGTGCCGTCCGGACGCTCCTTGAGCACCCCGCGGTCGATGTAGTCCTGCACGGAGGCGACATGCAGCCGCAGGCCGTGCTCGGCGACCGTACGGTCCCGGTAGTCAAGCACCTCGGGGAAGTTGTGCCCGGTGTCGACGTGCAGCAGCGAGAAGGGGATCGCCGCGGGGGCGAACGCCTTCAGCGCCAGGTGCAGCATGACGATGGAGTCCTTGCCGCCGGAGAACAGGACCACCGGCCGCTCGAACTCACCCGCCACCTCGCGGAAGATGTGCACCGCCTCGGACTCCAGCGCGTCCAGGTGCGAGAGGGCGTACGGGGAGTCCGTACCCTCCTCCACCTCGGCGACGGTCGTCGTCATGCCAGTCCCCTTTCGGTGAGCAGCGCGTGGACCGCGGCCGCGGACTCCTGGACGGTCTGGTGCTGCGACTCGATACGCAGGTCGGGCGTCTCGGGCTGCTCGTAGGGGTCGTCCACCCCGGTGAGCCCGGACAGCTCGCCCGCCGCCTGCTTGGCGTACAGACCCTTCACATCCCGTACGGAGCACACCTCGACCGGAGTCGCCACGTGCACCTCGATGTACGGCGCCCCGCCCTCCTGGTGGCGCTTGCGCACCGCCTCACGGCTGTCCGCGTAGGGGGCGATCACCGGCACGAGCGCCTTGACGCCGTTGCGGGCGAGCAGTTCGGCGAGGAAGCCGATGCGCTGCACGTTGGTGTGCCGGTCCTCACGGCTGAAGCCGAGGCCCGCCGAGATGAACTCGCGGATCTCGTCGCCGTCGAGCACCTCGACGAGGTGGCCCTCCGCGCGCAGCCGCCCGGCCAGTTCGTACGCGATGGTGGTCTTGCCGGCGCTCGGCAGACCCGTGAGCCAGACGGTGGCTCCGGTCGTCACTTGGTTCTCCTGAGTCTGATTCGTCCGGGTGGTCGTCATCCGTGGAGCCCGCACTCGGTCTTGGCCCGCCCGGCCCAGCGGCCGGCCCGCGCGTCCTCGCCCTCCAGGACCCGCCTGGTGCAGGGGGCGCAGCCGACGGACGCGTAGCCGTCCATCAGCAACGGGTTCGTCAGCACGCCGTGTTCGGCGACGTAGGCGTCCACGTCGTCCTGCGTCCAGCGGGCGATCGGGGAGACCTTCACCTTCCGGCGCTTGTCGTCCCAGCCGACGACCGGGGTGTTCGCCCTGGTCGGCGACTCGTCGCGGCGCAGCCCGGTCGCCCAGGCCACGTAGTCCCCCAGCCCGCGCTCCAGCGGCTCGACCTTGCGCAGCTTGCAGCACAGGTCGGGGTCACGGTCGTGCAGCTTGGGCCCGTACTCGGCGTCCTGTTCGGCGACCGTCTGACGCGGGGTCAGCGTGATGACGTTGACGTCCATCACGGCCTCGACCGCGTCGCGGGTGCCGATGGTCTCCTCGAAGTGGTAGCCGGTGTCGAGGAACACGACGTCCACGCCGGGCATGGCACGGGAGGCGAGGTGGGCGACCACCGCGTCCTCCATCGACGAGGTCACGCAGAAACGCGGCCCGAAGGTGTCGACCGCCCACTGGAGGATCTCCAGCGCGGAGGCGTCCTCCAGGTCACGGCCCGCCTGCTCGGCGAGCGCCTTCAGATCGTCGGTCGTGCGCTCTTCCTGAACCGCGGTCATATCTCGTCTCCCCCTGCGTCGTTGGGCTGAAGGCCCCGGGTGAGCAACCCGAGGAACTTCAGCTGGAATGCGCGGTTGCACGCCGCGCATTCCCATGCGCCGTGGCCCTGCTCGGACGGACGGAGGTCCTCGTCGCCGCAGTAGGGGCAGTAGAAGGGGGCGGCCCGCTCGCTCACGACAGGGCCTCCTCGGAGGCACGGGCGGCCCACGTGGCGAACCGCTCGCCGTCCTCGCGCTCCTCCTGGAACCGCTTCAGGACGCGCTCGACGTAGTCCGGCAGCTCGTCGGAGGTGACCTTCAGGCCACGCACCTTGCGCCCGAACCCGGCCTCCAGACCGAGGGCGCCGCCCAGGTGCACCTGATAGCCCTCGACCTGCTCGCCCCGGTCGTTGACGACCAGCTGCCCCTTGAGACCGATGTCCGCCACCTGGATACGGGCGCAGGCGTTGGGGCAGCCGTTGATGTTGATGGTGAGCGGCTCGTCGAAGTCCGGGATCCGGCGCTCCAGCTCGTCGATCAGCTGGGAGCCGCGAGCCTTGGTCTCGACGATCGCGAGCTTGCAGTACTCGATGCCGGTGCAGGCCATGGTGCCGCGCCGGAACGAGGACGGCCGGGCGGTGAGGTCCAGCGCCTCCAGGGACTCGACGAGCGAGTCGACCTGCGCCTCCTCGACATCGAGGATGATCATCTTCTGCTCGACGGTGGTCCGGACCCGGCCCGAGCCGTGCGCCTCGGCGAGCTCGGCGATCTTCGTCAGCGTCGTGCCGTCGACCCGGCCGACGCGCGGGGCGAACCCGACGTAGAAGCGGCCGTCGTTCTGCCGGTGCACACCGACGTGGTCGCGCCAGCGCTGGAGCGGCTGGGCGGGGGCGGGGCCGTCGACCAGCTCCCGCTTCAGGTACTCGTCCTGGAGGACCTGGCGGAACTTCTCCGCGCCCCAGTCGGCGACCAGGAACTTCAGGCGGGCGCGGGTGCGCAGCCGCCGGTAGCCGTAGTCGCGGAAGATGCCGATCACGCCCGCCCAGACGTCCGGGACCTCGTCCAGCGGCACCCAGGCGCCGAGCCGGACGCCGATCTTCGGGTTGGTGGACAGGCCGCCGCCGACCCACAGGTCGAAGCCGGGGCCGTGCTCGGGGTGGTTCACACCGACGAACGCGATGTCGTTGATCTCGTGGGCCACGTCGAGCAGCGGCGAGCCGGAGATCGCCGTCTTGAACTTGCGCGGCAGGTTGGAGAACTCCTTGCTGCCGATGTAACGCCGGTGGATCTCGTCGATGGCGGAGGAGCCGTCGATGATCTCGTCCTCGGCGATACCCGCGACCGGCGAGCCGATGACCACACGCGGGGTGTCGCCGCAGGCCTCGGTGGTGGACAGACCGACCGCCTCCAGGCGGTTCCAGATCTCGGGCACGTCCTCGATCCGGATCCAGTGGTACTGGACGTTCTGCCGGTCGGTGATGTCGGCGGTGCCCCGGGCGAACTCCTGCGAGATCTCACCGATCACCCGCAGCTGCCGGGTGGTGAGCCGGCCGCCGTCGATCCGCACCCGCAGCATGAAGTACTTGTCGTCCAGCTCCTCCGGCTCCAGGATCGCGGTCTTGCCGCCGTCGATCCCGGGCTTGCGCTGGGTGTAGAGCCCCCACCAGCGCATCCGGCCGCGAAGGTCGTTCGGGTCGATGGAGTCGAAGCCACGCTTGGAGTAGATCGTCTCAATGCGTGTCCGCACATTGAGACCGTCGTCGTCCTTCTTGAACTGTTCGTTGCCGTTGAGCGGGGTGAAGTGCCCCGCGGCCCACTGACCCTCACCGCGGTGACGGCTCACCTTGCGGCGGGGAGTCGCGGCGGCAGGCTTCTGCGGGGTGGCGGCCATGGTTGATACGTCCTTCGGGACAGGCGGGAATGCGGCTCTGACCTGCGCATACGGGCGCATGGGCATACGTGCGCGGCTTTGCGCGGGAATGAAGCGGGAAGAGAGAGATGTCGGGCGCTGCGGGGCTGTCAGCGCGCCGGACAGATGGCGCTGGACATGCGGCCGAGGTCGACGTGCCGCCGACTCACCAAGGCAATTCCAGTTCCAGACATGACGGAAGCGTGGCACGGCGATCTGGACACAGTCCAGCTTCGTCCATCATGCGGACACCCTTGTCCCGTAGAGCGAGACAAGGGTGTCGTCGGTCACATGGCCGTATTGGGTCGTTTCTTCCCAGGTCAGGCTGGGTACGCCCCGGGCCACGGTCCGGGCGTGGCCGCCACGGCCTCCTCCTCGACCTTCGTGTCGAAGAGCTTGAAGCCGCGGCGCTGGTAATTGGCCATGGCGTGCTCGCCGTCCTTGCTGCATGTGTGCAGCCATACCCGCTTCGTCGGCGCCCGTCCCGGCCAGCGCTCCGCCAGGTCCCAGGCGCGCGCGGCGCCGTACGCCAGCAGATACCCGCCGATGCGGCGGCCGCGGAAGGCCGGGATCAGGCCGAAGTACTCGATCTCCACGACCCCGTCGTCCTGTGGGCTCAGCTCCACGTACCCGGCGGGCGTACCCCGGTCGTAGGCCACCCAGGTCTCGACGCCGTCCCGCTCCAGGTGCTCCTGCCACCGTGCGTACGGCCAGTCGAGCCGGTCGGTCCACAGGATGTCGCCGCCGACCGAGGCGTACAGGAACCGGCTGAACTCGGGAGAGGGCACCTCGGCACGGACGACCCGCACGTCGCCCTGCGGGGCTTCGGCCGGGAGGAGGTCGTCGGGGGAGGTCTGTTCCAGGGACCAGGTGGTCACGGCGAGGTTGGGCATGTCGGCCAGGGAATCATCCCGATGGCGGACTTGTCGATTGTCTCCCGGCCCGTCGTGGCCGGTCGCGCCGGCGGGGCCGCATGTCGGGACGGCCCCGCGCCCCTTCGTTTCGCTGTGCCCTTCCGGTGTGCCTCAGTCGAGCGCCCGGTCGATCGACGTCAGTGGCATCGCGAACAGCATCCGGCCCGACTGGGACCAGACCTCGCCGGTCGCCTCCCAGTACGACAGGGGGCCGGCCTTCAGGCCCCAGCACCGGGGCGCGTTCTCCGAGCCGCAGCGGGTCGCCTCGGCGCCTTCGGTGTCCTGGCGCCACAGGCTGCCGTGCCGGTCCGTGCTGCCCGGGGCGCGGCCCACGTACCAGCCGGCGCGGTCCGCTCCGCCTGCCCGGTAGGAGAGGACGCCCTCGATACCGGACGCGTCCGTCTCGTACGCCTCGACGGCCTGCGCGGATCCGCTCGCGCTGCTGGCCAGCAGGCCGGGGCGGGCCGGGTCCTTGCTGAAGTCGTAGCGCCACAGCCGGGCGGGCCGGTCGCTGTCGACGGCCGTCCGCTCGCTCGCGACCAGGCTGTCGGGCGCGGTGCTGCGGTCGAGGGAGATGCCACCGAGGTGCGGGGCGGTGCCCGCGCCTGTGAGGCGGTACGAGCCGATGGCCGGCAGGACGAAGCGCTGGCCGTGGGCCGACCAGCCGTCCGGGACGCGGCCCACGGCGGCACTGTCGACCGTGGCGCGCTGGACGCGGTTCATGTCGTACACGTACAGCCCGTCGGCCGCGGTGACCAGCAGCTTGTCCTGGTACCAGACCATGCCGGAGAGGCGGGAGGTCAGGGCGCGGTAGTCACGTCCGCCGTCCACCGGGACGACGAGGAGCGCGGAGGCGTACCTCAGGTGGGTGAGGTCGTTGGCGTCGACGAAGGCGACCCGCGCGAGGCCCCGGTCGGCGGTGCCCTCGTTCCAGCCGGAGAGGATCACCCGGTTGTCGTTCCACCAGCCGTCGTCGTCGGCGTCGCCCGAGGTGGTGACGGCACCCGCCCGCCAGCCCCGGGTATCGGCGCCGTCCCAGCAGTACGCGCGCGTGGCGGCGGGGGCTATCGGCAGCGCCGTGCGCTCGGTCGGCGTACAGCCGTTCGCCTTGCGCAGGCTCCGGTCGGCGGTCTGAAGGACGGCGTCGACGCCGACCGGCTTGCCCATCCCGGAGGAGAGTTCGTCGAGCGTGGCCTGCGGGACCAGCCGCTCCTGGAGCCGGAACGCGCCGGTCTCGGCGGCCCTGGTGAGAGGGGTCAGCGCCCCGGGGTTGTCGCCGACCGTGGCCTGTGAGGCGCTGATCATCGTGGCGGCGGCGGTGAGTGCGAGGGCGGTTCCGGCGAGGAACGCGCGCAGCGCACGCCCCTGCTTACGTCGACGGTGTCTGCCGCGGTGCTTCATCAAACCTCCCGAGGCGAGCCAACTGCGGCCATTGGTTTGTGCGTTGACCAAAGGAGCAGGTGGGGTGGCCCGTACAGGGATGCTACGGCAGTTGGGCACGCTTGCGGACTAAGACCCTGCAAATATGCGGAAGAAGAGTTCGGACTCAGGGCATCTCGGCCGAGAACCGCCCCCGCACCACCGCGGGGGCGGTCGAGTGCGGCAGCAGCTCACGCGGGTCCTCCGGCAGCAGCACCTCGACCTCCGCGTCCTCGCGGAAGCGGTACGGCCGGTGCTCCAGCAGGCCCCCGAGATAGCGCCGCACCCGCGACAGCTCCGCCCGCACCGTCACCGTGCGGCCCGGGTCGCCGAACATGTCCTCGGCCAGCCCCGCCGCGCTGCGACCCCCCGGGTGCAGGGCCAGCAGGTACAGCAATTCGGCGTGCCGGGGACTCAGTTCGTGGCTCCAGGTGCCCGCGCCGCCGGACACCGTCATCGACGAGCGGCGCGGCTGCGTCAGATCCAGCGCGATCCGTGTCGCCCCGGCCGGCACCGGCTCGTCGGCCGGCCGCAGCAGCCAGCCGCCCGCCAGCGGCTCCACCACGCACAGGCCGAGCGGCATGAGCCACCGCCGGCCCGGCGACAACGACTTGGGCAGCACGATCCGGCTCGTGTACGGCATCCCGGTCACCGCGGCCGTCCAGCCGTCCCGGTCCACCGCCAGGGCTCGCCCGGTCAGCCGTGCCAGCACCGGCGCCGCCACCGCGCGCAGCCGCTCCAGCCCCGTCAGGTGCAGCTCCCGCAGCCGGGCCTCGGCGAGCTTGGCCACCGAGTCGACCCAGGCGAGCGTGGCGGGATGCATGGTCTCAAGAGGGCCGCTGACATCGACGACGCCGAGCAGCCGGCCGTTGCGCGGATCGGTGATGGGGGCGCCCGTGCAGGTCCAGGAGGTCTGCGAGCGGTGGAAGTGCTCGGAGGCGAAGACCTGTACCGGCCGGCGCACCACGACCGGGGTGCCGATGCCGTTCGTGCCGACGACGTCCTCCCGCCAGTCGGCGCCGAGTTCGAAGCCGAGGCCGTCCGCCTTGCGCAGCACCGAGGAGTTGCCCTCCCGCCACAGCACCCGGCCCTCGCCGTCGGCGACGACCATGATGTGGTGGGCGACGTCGGCGACCGAAAGCAGACCCTCGCGCAGTACCGGCAGCACATGTCTGAGGGCGGTGGACTCCCGGCGCCGCTGCACCTCCTCGCGGGACAGCAGCCCCGACCGGAAGTCGTGGTCCGGATCGACCCCGCCGCGCAGCATGCGCTCCCAGGACTGCTCGATCACCGGCCGCGGTGCGACGGGTGAGCGCTGACCTGCGAGGGTGGCGGCGCGGACCTCGCTCAGCAGCCGCGCCGCCCGTGCCGCGTCCAAGGGGCCTCCCGGGAGAACGGTTCTCATCTGACTGTGTGTCTCATAGTGCCGCCCCGCCGCTCGCGGAGGGATACAGTCCGCACACAGTCGCCAACAAGTTGCAACCCCTTGCAACCCTGGTGGACCGCCCTGGCCTGATTGAGACTTGAGCGACGCCGTCCCGAGCGGCGTTCGCGGCCTCGAACGGGCCATGGCGGGGGTGGTGCCGTGTCGGCGCAGCACCACCCCTTGCCTCCGGCGGTTCGGCCGAATCGCCTCGGGTGGGGTGCTGGTTGATGTGCGTGGGCGGCTGCGGGTGCGTCGTGGCTGGTCGCGCAGTTCCCCGCGCCCCTGAGGGACAGGCCTGCGGCCTTCCCTCCCCGCGGTCAGGCCTGCGGCCTTGATCTCTCCACGATCGCCGTCAGGTCCAGGGTGTGCGGCAGGGTTCCGAAAGCGGCTCCGCCGTCGCTGCCCAACCTCGAGGCGCAGAAGGCGTCGGCCACCTCCGGTGGCGCGAATCTGACCAGGAGGGAGCCCTGGAGGACCAGGGTGAGGCGTTCGGTCAGGCGCCGGGCGCGTGCCTCGATGCCGTCCAGGTCGGCCAGGTCCGTCAACAGGGCCTTGATCGCGCCGTCCAGACGGTGATCGGCGCCGCGTGCCTGACCCACCTCCCGCAGGTACGCGTCGAGCGCGGCGGGCTCCCGCCGCAACGCCCGCAGCACGTCCAGCGCCTGGACGTTGCCCGCGCCCTCCCAGATCGAGTTCAGCGGCGACTCGCGCACCAGCCGGGGCATCCCGGACTCCTCGACGTACCCGTTGCCGCCCAGGCACTCGGCGGCCTCGACCGTCACCGGCGGGCACCGCTTGGTCACCCAGTACTTGGCGGCCGGCACCGCGATCCGCAGCAGCGCCTTCTCCTGCTCGCCGCCGGTGTCGTAGGCCGCCGCGAGCCGCAGCGCGAGGGTGGTCGCCGCCTCGGACTCGACGGCCAGGTCCGCCAGGACGTTGCGCATGAGCGGCTTGTCGACCAGCCGGCCGCCGAACGCCTCGCGGTGGTCGCAGTGATGGACGGCCTGCGCGACGGCCTGCCGCATCAGCCCCGCGGAGCCGAGCACACAGTCGAGCCGGGTCGCCGCGACCATCTCGATGATGGTGCGCACCCCGCGCCCCTCCTCGCCGACCCGGCGCGCCCACGTCCCGTCGAACTCGACCTCGCTCGACGCGTTCGACCGGTTGCCCAGCTTGTCCTTCAGCCGCTGGATCCGGAACACGTTGCGGCTGCCGTCCGCCAGCACCCGCGGCACGAGGAAGCACGTCAGCCCGTCCGGGGCCTGGGCCAGCACCAGGAACCCGTCCGACATGGGCGCCGAGCAGAACCACTTGTGCCCGCTCAGGGAGTACGTCCCGGACTCGGCCAGCGGGGTGGCCGTCGTCGTGTTGGCGCGTACGTCGCTGCCGCCCTGCTTCTCCGTCATGCCCATCCCGAACAGGGCACCGGCCTTGCGCTCCGCCGGGCGCAGCTCACGGTCGTAGATCATCGACGTCAGCCGCGGCTCCCACTCGGCGGCCAGGCCGGGGTCGGTGCGCAGGGCGGGGACCGCCGCGTGGGTCATGGACAGCGGGCAGCCGTTGCCCGCCTCGACCTGCGTCCACAGCAGGAACGCCGCCGCCCGCCGCACATGCCCGGCCGGCCGTACCCAGGCCGCGGTCAGCCCCGCCGAGACGCCCTTTCCGAGCAGTCGGTGCCAGGACGGATGGAAGTCGACCTCGTCGATCCGGTGGCCGTAGCGGTCGTGCGTCCGCAGGCGCGGCGGGTTCTCGTTCGCCAGTACGCCCCACTCCTGCACCTGCGCCGAACCGCAGGTCCGCCCGAAGGCGGCCAGCTCCTCGCCGACCTCGTCCAGCAGCTCGGGTGCGACATGACGTCCGACGGCCTCGGACAGGGCCCGGTCGGCGGTGTAGACGTCGTACCCGGCCAGGGGCGGTGGCTGGTTGGTCACCGTGTGCGTGCTGCCTGCCATGGCTGTGAAGCTCTCCCTCCGTCGGGCGATGTCACCACCCTGACACGGCGGGGGCACGGTGCGCGGGCAGGCGGCGAGCGCGCCTGCCCGGCGCCGCGATGAGTGCCGCGCCGCACGACGGATACCTTTAGGTCGTGCAGCCAGCAAGTGAACCGTCTCCCCAGCACTCCTCCGGTCGTCTCCACCGGGCGCGTGCCCTCTACCGGAACGTCTCCAAACGCAGGACCGCCTGGCTGCTGCTGAAGGACACCGTCAATTCCTGCATCGAGTACCGCATCCTCGGACTCGCCGCCGAAGCCGCGTTCTTCACGCTGCTGTCCGTGCCGCCGCTCCTCCTCAGCCTCATCGGCCTCCTCGGTTACGTCGACAGCTGGACCGGCACCGACACGATCAACAGCCTGGAGGCCAACCTGCTGGAGGCATCCCGCACCGTTCTGTCCGACAAGGGCGTGCGGCAGATCGCGCAGCCGATCCTCGACGACGTGATGAACGGCGGCCGGCCCGACGTGATCTCCGTCGGCTTCCTGTTCGCCCTGTGGTCGGGCTCCCGCGCGGTGAACGTCTTCATAGACACGATCACCGTGATGTACGGCCTCGACGGCGTCCGCGGCATCGTCAAGACCCGGCTGGTGGCGTTCCTGCTGTTCATCGCGGCGCTGCTGATCGGCTCGGTCGCGCTGCCGCTGATGGTGGCGGGGCCGGACGCGGTGGTGCGGATCGTGCCCTGGTCGGAGACCCTGGTGCAGGTCCTGTACTGGCCGGTCGTGATCATCCTGTCGGTGGCGTTCCTGACCACGCTCTACCACGTGTCCGTGCCGGTCCGCTCGCCCTGGATCGAGGACGTGCCCGGCGCGCTCGTCGCCCTCGGCATGTGGGTGCTCGGCAGCTTCCTGCTGCGCATCTACCTCCAGAACACCATCGAGGGCGCCACGATCTACGGCTCCCTCGCGGCCGCCGTCGCCGTACTGCTGTGGATCGGTGTGTCCGCGTTCGCGGTGCTCGTCGGGGCCGCGGTCAACGCCGCGATCGACCGGGTCTGGCCGGCCGCCGCGACGGCCGCGGCCCGTGCCGCGAACGAGCGGCTGCGGGAGGCGCAGGTCGCAGAGTACGTGGCCCGCGCCGCCGCGAGCCGCGAGTCCGACCCCGACGACCCGGATGATCCGGACATGCCGTCGGAGTTCCCGGAGCGGTGGTCCCGCTTCCTGCCCCCGGAGGACCTCTCGTCGAGGCTGCGGACCCATGTGAAGAGCACGCACCATCCGCCGCACAAGCCGGAGGACTCCTAGCGGCTCGCACGGCGGCGGTGGCCCCGGCTCAGGCCTTCCACGCCCCCGCCGCCGCGGCTTCCCTCGCGAAGTCGGTGAAGTCGCGCGGCGCCCGGCCGAGGACCTTCTCGACGTCGTTCGTGAGGTGGGCGTTGCGGCCGTCCATGAGGGTCTCGAAGACCTCCACCAGCAGCTCGACCTCCTCCGCCGGCACCCCGAAGCCGGCCAGCGCCTCGCCGTACGACCGCGTCGGAACCGGTGTGTACGTGATCGCGGTGCCGGTCGCCGCGGAGATCTCCGCGACCGCCTCCCGCCAGGACAGCAGCCGCGGCCCGGTCAGCTCCAGCGTCCGCCTCGCATACCGGTCACCGGACGTCAGCACGGCCGTCACCACGTCCGCGATGTCCCGCACGTCGACGAACGGCTCCCGCACCTCGCCCGCCGGGAAGACCAGCTCGCCGTGGACCATCCCCTCCACCAGCGGCCCCTCGCTGAAGTTCTGCGCGAACCACGTGGCTCTCACGATCGTCCAGTCCGCGCCGGACGACTTCAGCGCCTCCTCGGTCGGCAGCGCCTGGTCCTCACCGCGTGCCGACAGCAGCACCAGCCGCCGCACTCCGAGCCCCACCGCCTCCCGAGCGAGCGCGCCGATGCCCTCGGCCGCCGCCGGGGAGCCGACGTCGGAGGGGTACATCAGATACGCCGCGTCCGCGTCCCGCAGGGTCTGCGCCCATGTCGTCGGGTCCTCCCAGTCGAAGCCCAGGGCCCGGGACGCGGCCCGCACCGTGAGCCCCGCGTCGCGGGCCGCCCGAGCCACCCGGCTCCCGGTACGACCCGAGGCACCGGTCACCACTACCGTCATCCGCTGCGTGTTCGCCTTCTCGGCTGCGTTCTCCGTCATGCCTCCAGTCAACGGTCGCGCGCCCCAACAGCCCATCGCCGAACGGCTCATTCCCATGCGCGGGCGTCTACGCTGACGACATGGACGCCCTTGCAGGTCTGCTGGACGGTCCACGTGCCCGTGGCGCCTTCATGATCCGCGCCTGTTTCGAACCGCCGTGGTCCATCCGCATCGAGGACCGTGCCCCGCTCACCGTCATGGTCATGGTCCGCGGTGAGGCCTGGGTGTTCCCGGACCGGGGCGGGCGAAGCGAGATGGGGGTCCCCCCGGCCGAAGGCCGGGGGAGGATCCGGCTGCGGCCGGGCGACCTCGCGATCGCCCGCGGCCCGGACCCCTACACCTGCGCCGACGACCCCGGCACCGAGCCGCAGGCCCTGATCCTGCCGGGCGCCGAATGCCGCTACCCCGACGGCCGCTCCCTCAACGGCTCCATGGACCTCGGCGTGCGCACCTGGGGTGACCGGCCCGACGGCTCGGCCGTCATGCTGATCGGCACGTATCTGTGGGAGGGCGAGATCAGCGGGCGGCTGCTGAAGGCGCTGCCGCCGCTGCTGTCCCTGACCGCCGACGTGTGGAACTGTCCGCTCACCCCGTACCTCATGGACGAGATCGTCCGCGACGAACCCGGTCAGGAGGTCGTCCTGGACCGACTGCTCGACCTGCTGGTCATCGCCGCGCTCAGGGCCTGGTTCTCCCGCCCGCAGGCGGAGGCGCCGGCCTGGTACGCGGCGCTCGCCGATCCCGTGGTCGGCCGGGTGCTGCGGCTCGTCCAGGACGACCCGGCCCTGCCCTGGACGGTGGCCTCGCTTGCCGCCAAGGCGGGTGTGTCGCGGGCCGCGCTGGCCCGCCGGTTCACCGAGCTGGTGGGGGAGCCGCCGATGACGTACCTCACGGGGTGGCGGATGGCGCTCGCGGCGGACGCGCTGCGTGACACCGACGACACGTTGGACGCCATCGCGCGCAGGGTGGGGTACGGGAGCGCGTTCGCGCTGTCCAGCGCCTTCAAGAGGGTGTACGGGGTGAGTCCGCAGGAGCATCGGGGGCGGGTGGTGGGGTAGGCCGGGAATCGCCGTTGGGTGTGCGCCTCGTTGCGGTCTGCGGGTGGGTCGTGGCTGGTCGCGCAGTTCCCGCGCCCCTGGGAGTACGGCGTAGCCTTGTTCCCATGTACGCGGAACGCGCGTCCCGTCTGCCTGGTGCCGTGGTCTGGACGAACGGCATCGACGGGTCCGGTCCGGGTCGTGTTCTGCCCGACGGATGCATGGATCTGCTTTGGAACGACGGGCGGCTGCTGGTCGCCGGGCCCGACACACGCGCGTACGTGACGGACGGGCAGTCGAGCAGTTGGGCGGGTGTCCGGTTCTTCCCGGGGACAGCGCCCGGGCTGTTGGGGGTGCCCGCGCACGAACTGCGTGACCGGCGGGTCGAACTCGGGGACCTGTGGCCGGCCGAGGAGGTACGGCGGCTGCGCGCCCGTGTCGAGGCATCCCCCGACCCGGTGACCGCGCTGGAGGACGTGGCGTTGGAGCTGGCCGCCGCCGTGGACGAACCCGATCCGGTGCTACGACATGTCGTCACCGCCCTCGACTCGGGACGCCCCGTCGCCGCGACCGCCGATGAACTCGGCCTCGGCGCACGGCAGTTGCACCGACGCTGCCTGAGTGCCTTCGGGTACGGCCCCAAGACGCTGGGCCGGATCCTGCGGCTGCAACGCGCGCTCGCACTCGCCCGGGGAGGCACGGCCTTCGCAGACACGGCCGTTCGAGCCGGGTATGCCGACCAGGCTCATCTGGCCCGGGACGTCCGGGAGTTGGCGGGTCTGCCGCTCGGCGAGCTACTCGGCCGACGCGTCGGCAGCGCCCCTTAGGGGCGCGAGGCTGTATCGATATGCGGCTCCGCCGCGATGGGGGTCCCCCCCTCGAGCCAAGCCGAGAGTGGGGGAGCGACCGGCCACGACGGCGCCGCAGAGGAACGACAACCTCTCACGGCCCGTCCAGCGGAGCGAACAGGTCGACGCCGTTTCCGTCCGGGTCCTGCACACAGGCGTACCGCTGGCCCCAGAAGGCGTCCCAGGGCTTGAGCTCGCCGTGGTAGCCGGCGGCGACCAGCTCCTCGTAGACCGAGTCGACCTCCGAAGCGTCCTCGCACCGCATCGCGAGCGAGTGACGGCCGCTGCCGCCGGGCGGTCGCCACGCCGGGTGGAAGGACCGCACGGTCTGCTCCGTGTCGAGCAACAGCCGTAGTCCGCCCGGCAGTTCGGCCTCGGTGTGCGGCTCGTTCTCGGCGCCGTCGGGGAACGTGAAGCCGAGGCGGCGGTAGAAGGCGACGGCGGCGGCCATGTCGGTGACGACGAGGCCGATGGCATCGAATCGTGGAGTCATGCGGCCACCGTAGGCAGGGGGAGACCGGCCGGTCTTGAAGGAATCGGACACCCCTGCTGTTCGCCGGGCCGGCTCAGCCGAAGGTCACCGCCCCCAGCGGCGTTTCCACCGTGAAGGAGATCCCCACCGGGCCCGTCGTGAGGTCGAGGTCCGTGCCCAGGGCCGCGAGCAGGGGCCGGATCTCGTCCGGCTCGGGCGCGCTCGCCGTCAGCGACAGCAGGGGGGTGGTGGGCAGGCCGGAGGCGGTGGGATGGACCGTGGCGCTCCAGTCGATCAGGAAGGGGACGAGCCCGGAGGGGTGGGCGTCGACGCCGTCGGTCAGGCGCCACTGGAGCAGCGTGCCGTCGGGCTTGCGGCGGCTCATCGACTGCGCCGGGCCGGGGTCGTAGCCCAGGGCGCGGGCGGCCGCGATGGCCGCGTCCAGGTCGGGCGGGCTGATCGCCCAGGTGACCGTGCGCGGGACGGTGAGCCCGTCGACGTCGAAGGGGCGGGGCTCGCCGGGCGTGGACTGCTCGGGGTCCGGGCCGATGATCTCCAGGTATCTGGTGCCGCCCAGGGACACCAGGTAGTTGCGCGTGCCGAGCCCGACGTGCACCCCGCCCGGGGCGGGGGCCACACCGGTCCGCCGGGTGAAGTCGGCGACCGTGGAGGCCAGGTCGGGGGTCGCGAGGACGAGGTGATCGAGAAGCGCGGGAATGGCGTTCATCGCAGCCGAGGCTACGCAGAGCGGCGTCCGTGATGGAACACCTGTGCGCCACGACACGCCGGTCAGTCGTCGAAAACGACCGTGCCGTCGGGCAGCAGCGTCGGATGGATCTTCATGGGGCCGTACTCGTCCACGTCCGAGGGGCGTGCCGGCTCCGGGCCGTCGGGGCCCATCCGCAGCACCCGCTCGACCCGGCAGATCCGGAACGCCATTCCCTCCACCCGGGCCTCGTCGGCGCGCTCCAGCGCCCTGAACTCCTCGGCCGCCCGCGTGTACACGGCCTTCTTCGCGTCGTCGAACCGGAACAGCAGGGGCCACATCTCGGCCATCGCGTCGTGCAGCACGCGCCGGGCGTCGTGCGGGGTGGCCTGGAGCGCCAGGGCCGGTTCCCAGCGGGTGTGCTCCCGTTCGACCACGCCGAAGCACGTGGGCAGCAGCACGACTTCCGGATGCGAGCGCACCGCCCGCTCCGAGTCGCCGCGCACCTCGGCGGGAAATCGCGCTCCCCGGTACGCGAAACCCCTCAGCCACGCGCGCAGGGCACCGGCCATCGGGCCGCCGTCCGCGCGGTCCGTGTCGAGGGCGAGGTCCAGATCGGGGGAGGGGGTGTGGCCGTCCCGGAAGTTCCAGGTCCGCTCGGCGGGCTCCGGGTCGGTGGGCCGCGGCGGCTCCAGCGCCCGGCCGTCGCAGCGCGTGAACTCGTCCCCGCGCACGATCCGGTACCGCACCCCGCACGCCTCGACCTCGTTCACCGGCTTCCGGTCCAACACGGCTACGGCGGCGAGGAGTTCACGGCGCACCCCCGGGTCCTCGGTGCCGTCCTTGGCGCGGAACCACAGGTGCGTGTTCAGCGAGTCCCGGCACATCTGCGGCATCCCGTTCACGACCGGCTTCAGCAGCCGCCACCGCGGCCCCGCCGCCGGATCCCGCACGGCGACCCCGAACACCGGCCCACGCAGCGCGAATCCCGGATAGCGCACCGAGGCGTCCACCGCGTCGGCCTCCCGCACCCAGGCGGCGGGGTCGTCGCGGTGCACCAACTCCTCGTGCAGCGCGTGGATCTGTTGCTGCCAGTCATGGGTCATGCACGCATTGTCGCGAGGGTGCCGTCACGCCCAGGGGTGAACGGACCCAACATCCACGGCGGTTGGACGGACCCGCGGGCGACGGTACGGAACTCTCCGATCACCGCCGGCAGTGGGGCGAACCCCACCGCTCGCCTAGGCTCGCCCGCATGCCCGTACGACTCCTCGTCTTCACCCGCACCACGGCCTACCGGCACGACTCCATCCCGGCCGGCGTCGAGTCCGTCCGCACCCTCGGCGACTTCGCGGTGGACCACACCGAGGATCCACGGGCCCTGGAAACGCCCCTCGACGCGTACGCGGCGGTCGTCTTCCTCTCCACCAGCGGCGAGGTCCTCACCCCGGCCGGGCGCGAGCGCCTCGCCGCGTACGTCGAGGCGGGCGGCGGCTTCGTGGGGGTGCACGCGGCGGCCTGCACCGAGTACGAGTGGCCGTACTACGGCGAGCTGCTCGGCGCCCGCTTCGACCGGCACCCGGACCTCCAGCCGGGCAGGGCGATCGTCGAGGACCGCGACCACCCGGCCACCCGGCACCTGCCCGTCGTATGGGACTTCGTCGACGAGTGGTACGACTTCCGCACCAACCCCCGTGGCACGGTGCGGGTGTTGGCCCGCGCGGATGAGTCGTCGTACGAGGGCGGCGGCATGGGCGAGGACCATCCGCTGGTGTGGTGCCGTGAGCAGGGGGCGGGGCGCGTCTTCTACACGGCTCTCGGGCATGCCTCCGAGGCGTACGACGACCCCGACTTCCGCGCCCACCTCCTCGGCGGCATCGACTGGGCGGCGAGGTCCACCCGGTAGCCGTGCCGCGCGGTAGCCGTGCCGCGAGGTAGCCGTGCCGGCCTGGCCGGACGCGACGGAGGGCCACTGCCGCTCGGCGGGGTGGCCCTCCGTCGTTCCCCCGTCCGGTGGTCCGGGGAAGACACTGCTCGGCCGACCCTGCCGGAACCTTGAAAAGAGCTTGAATTCGCTGGTCAGAGCGCATGACTTGGGACTTAGGATCCTGCCTCGGGGGTGGTCCGTGTGGCCGTGGAGTTCCGTGTGCTGGGCGAGGTCGAGGTCCGTGTCGACGGCCGGCGGCTGGAGCTGGGTCCCGCGCGGCAACGATGTGTCCTCGCGGCACTGGCCTGCGAGGCCCCGCACATGGTGACGGTGGACCAACTCCTCGACCGTGTGTGGGGAGAGCGGCCCCCGCAGCGGGCGCGGGAGACCCTGTACAGCTACCTCTCCAGGCTTCGCCGGGCGTTACAGCCGGCGGCGACCTCCACGGGCGCGGACGGGGGAGCGGGGATCACGCGACGCGACGGCGGCTACGAACTGACCGTCCACCCTTCCGCCGTCGACCTGCACCGCTTCCGTTCCCTGGGTGCCGAGGCGCGCACCGCCGTACAGGCGGGCCGCGAGGACGAGGCGGCTCGGCTCTTCGAGGAGGCCCTCGCGCTCTGGCGGGGCGAGATGTGCCCCGGCATGGACAGCGCCTGGTTCACCACTCGGCGCGAGACGGCTCAACTGGAGCGGATCGCGGCCGTGCTGGACCTGAACGACGTTCAGTTGCGGCGGGGCCGTCACGCCGAGCTGCTGAGCACTCTGCCCGCCCTCGCCGACAGCCACCCGCTGGACGAGCGGCTCGCCGGCCAGCTGATGCTCGCCCTCTACCGCGGCGGCCGGCCCGCCGGCGCGCTCCAGCACTACCAGCTCCTGCGCAGCCGGCTCGCCGACGAACTGGGCATCGACCCCGGGCCACCCCTCCAGGAGCTCTATCAGGGGATCCTCGTCTCGGACCCACGGCTCGCCGCCCCGCCCGGCGACACCGCCCCGAAGTCGCCGACCGCCCCCGCCACCCCACAGCCACGGCAACTGCCCGCCCCACCACCCCTTTTCACGGGACGAGGCAGCGAACTCGCCCGTCTCGACAAGCTGTTGGCTCCCCACGACAAGCCCGTCGACCTTGGCGTCCTGATAGCGGCGATCTGCGGCACCGGCGGCGTGGGCAAGACCTGGCTCGCGCTGCGCTGGGCCCACGACCAGCAGGAGCTGTTCCCCGACGGCCAGTTGTACGCCGATCTGCGCGGCTTCGCCCCCTCCGGCGAACCGGCGGACCCGCACACGGTCCTGCGGGGCTTCCTGGAGGCCCTCGGCGCCGACCCCGCGGCCCTGCCCACCGGACCGCAGGCCCAGGCCGCCCTGTACCGCAGCCTCACCGCCGACCGGCGCGTGCTCGTCGTGCTCGACAACGCCCGCGACAGCGACCAGGTGCTGCCCCTGCTGCCGGGCAGCCCCGGCTGCGCGGTCCTGATCACCAGCCGTCACCAGCTCCCCGGACTCACGGCCTCGCACGGCGTCGGCCGCCTCACCCTGGACACCCTCGACGCCACCGAGGCCCGCGACCTGCTCGTACGCCGCATCGGTGCCGACCGTCTCGCCGCCGAACCCGACGCGGCGGCGGAACTCCTGCGGCACTGCGCCGGGCTCCCGCTGGCCGTGAGCGTCCTCGCCGCCCGCGTCACCACCAACGCGGTGCTCACCCTGGCCGACCTGGCGGCCGAACTGCGCGACACCGCCACCCGGCTCGACGCCCTGGAGACAGGCGAGGCGTCCGCGGACGTACGCGCCGTGTTCGCCTCCTCCTATCTCGCCCTGGACCCCGACTCCGCCCGGGTCTTCCGCCGGCTCGCCCAGGCGCCCGCCGCCGACATCGCCCTGCCCGCCGCGGCCGGCCTCACCGCGCTGCCATCCGCCCGGCTCCGCACCCTGCTGCGCCGCCTCCAGGCCCACCACCTGGTCCAGGAACACCGTCCGGGCCGCTTCTCCTGCCACGACCTGCTGCGGTCCTACGCCCTCGAACTGGCCCGGACCGAAGGGCTCCCCGGTGAAGCGGACGCGGCACTCACCCGCGTACTCGACCACTACGCGCACACGGCGTACGCCGCCGACCTCCTGCTGCTGCCCCACCGCGACCGGCTCGACCCGGCCCCGACGGCGGACGGCGCACAGCCCGAACAACTCGCCACGCACGAGGCCGCGATGGAGTGGTTCATCCGCGAGCACCCGGTCCTGACGGCGACCGTCGAGTACGCCGTACGCACCGGCCACGACGCCCAGGCGTGGTGGCTGGCCCGCGCGCTCAGCACCTTCCTCGCCCGCCGGGGCCGCTGGGCCGACGTCACCGCCGTGCACACCACCGCCCTCGCCGCCGCCGTCCGCCTCGGCGACACCGCAGCCCGCGCCGAGTCGCACCGCACCCTCGCCTGGGCGTGCACGGAGACCGGCCGCTACGCCGAGGCCCATGAACAACTCGCACACGCGCTGGCCCTGTCGGAGGCCGACGGGGACCTCCGATCGGCCGCCCACACCCATCTCGCCGCGGGCTGGCTGTACGAACGCGAGGAGGACCGGGCCGCGGCACTTCGGCACGACCAGCGGGCCGTGGACCTGTTCACCTCGCTCGACGACCTCCCGGGCCGGGCCCGGGCCCTCAACGCGGTGGCCTGGGACCACACCAGGCTCGGCGACCACGCAGCGGCGGTGCTCCACTGCCGGCAGGCCCTCGCCATCCAGCGCGAGCTGAACGACGAGCGCGGGCAGGCCGCCACCTGGGACACCCTCGGCTACGCCCATCACCAACTCGGCGACCACACCGCCGCCGTCGACTGCTACGAACACAGCCTCGACCTCAACCGCGCCCTCGGCCACCGCTACAACGAGGCCGAGACCCTGGTCCACCTCAGCCGCACCCACCGCGCCACGGGAGCCGACAAAGCCGCGGCACGGGCCCTGCGCGAGGCACTGGCCATCCATCTCGACATCGACGCCCCCGCCCGGGAGGTGGACGAGGCCCGCGCGCTCCTGCGCGAGCTGGGCGGCCCGACCACTTGAGCCCGCGTCGGTTCGGGACCGACGCGGGCTCTCAGGGCCGACCCTCAGTGGCGGGGCCTGCGCAGCGCGCGGAACTGGGGGCCGTACGTGCCCCGGCCGCCGGGGACGGGGGTCTCCATCAGTTCCACGGCCGGCTTCTCCAGTCCGCGCATCGTGCGGATGCCCGCGCCGAGGGTGCGGTGGCCGCCGCCCGCCCAGGCCGCGTCGAGGGAGTCCAGCACCGTGCTGTACATGGCGTCGAAGCGGAACAGCAGCCCCCCGACATGGGCGGACGTGTTGCGCCAGCCGCCGACCGGCACGGGTGCCATGGGGCGCACGTCGGGGAAGGGCACGGGCGGGCCGACGTATCTCCAGCCGTCGTCGGTCTCGCGCAGCTCCCTGCCGTGGTAGATCTCCCCGAAGGCGTAGTAGTGCGCCGGACGGTCGTCCGAGAAGGAGTCGGTCGGGGAGCTCTCGGTGCCCTCGCCCTGCTCCCTGATGATCTCGATGGCGTGCTCGACGTCGTCGAGGGTGCGCACCGGGCGCAGCTCGTCGGTGTCGATGTGCTGGGTCACCTGACCCCGCGTCGCCAGGTCCGGCCGTACCGCGCGGAAGGCCCCGATCATGCCCTCGTAGAACTCGCCGACGGTGGGGGAGGGCTGCACGCTGCGGGCGAGCGACACCTCGGGGGCCTCGATCGCCATCATCACGTCGCGCACGAAGGGCCTGGTGAGGCCCGACAGATAGACGGTCACCCCGGCGCGCACCCCGCCCGGCAGCGGACCGGGGTAGACGGGCGCGGCGGCCTTGATCTGCGGCCTGCCGCCCACGGCCACGAGCAGGTTGCAGACGATGCCCAGGTGGTACATCTCGTCGCCGACGATACGGCGGATCATCCGCGCGACCTCGCTGCGCTGGTCCTTGACCGACCACCAGCCGCACAAGTAGGGCGGGATGGTGGCGAGTTCGAGGCCCACGGCGACCTGAAGGGCGGACCTGAGCCAGGCGACCCCGCGACTGTCCTCGGGGACGGCCATCAGACGCGCCACGGACCCGAGGCCGGCCGCGGCCTGCGCGGGCGCCTGCGCCGCCGCGACCTCGGCAGCCGCCACGTCCGCCGCTGCCAAGTCCGCCGCCGCCACGTCCGCCTGTGACGCGGCGGCCTGTGCGGGCCCGGCGACCGCTGCCGGCGCCCCGGCCGCCACCGCGGCCGACGCCAGGAACCTTCTGCGCTTGAACGGAGCAACCGCCGGCTCGTCCGGCTCTTCGCCCATACCCGTCAAGTCAACCTCGCCTCAGCTCATAGGGACGGCCCCGCCTCGGTCAGCCGCACCGCGGCCGGGGCCCCTCCGACAGCTCGCGAAGCTAGCAGCGATCACCGCCGCCACCAGGGCACACGTGCCGAACGGCGCATCGACCACCCTGTCGGGCCAACGATCACGAGCCCCGGTGCGTGGGTGCCGTCGCGACCGCCGGGGGAGGTGGCCGCAGGCCTCAGCGCGGCGTCGCGTCCCGTGGTGCGGCCGTGCTCGACCGCCGCACCAGTCGCGTCGACAACTCCGTCCGCGTGCTCTCCGGCCGCTCCCCGTCCATCATCCGCACCAGCAGCCGCAGCGCGGTCGCCGCCATCTCCGACAGCGGCTGGCGGACGGTGGTCAGGGCGGGGGAGATCCAGCGGGCCTCCGGCAGGTCGTCGAAGCCGACCACGCTCATGTCGTCCGGCACGCTCAACCCCCGTTCCGCCAGCGCCTCGTAGACCCCGAGGGCCATCCGGTCCGAGCAGACGAAGACGGCCGTCGGCGGTTCGGGCAGGTCGAGGAGTTCCAGCGTCCGCAGGTGCGCGACGCCCTCGTCGAAGCCGGCGTGTCTGACGTACTCGGGGCGGTGCCGCACCCCGGCCGAGGCGAGCGCCGAGCGGTAGCCGGCCACCCGGGCCGCGCTGCACATCTTGCGCTGGTGACCGGCGATGACGGCGATGCGTTCGTGGCCGAGCGCCAGGAGGTGCTCGGCGGCCGTCACCCCGCCGTGCCAGTTCGCCGCGCCCACCGACACCACGCCGGACGGCGGCTCAAGGACCGGGTCGATCATCACGAACGGGATGCGGTGCTGCTCCAGCCACGCGTACTGCGACGGCGTCAGCTCGGCCAGGTTGAACAGCACCCCGGAGGAGCCCCGTGCGGTGAGCTTGTCCAGCCAGCCCCGCTCCGGCCGCGCGCCCCGCGTCCGGGTCAGCCCCGCCGAGACCACCACCTCAAGGCCCGCGTCGTGGGCCGCCGCCTCCACCCCGTGCAGCACCGCCCCCGACCACGAGTTGTCCAGCGAGTGCACGACGAGGTCGACCAGGCCCGGTGTCTTCGCCGCGTCGAAGCGCGGTCTGCGGACATAGCCGAGCCGGTCCAGCGCCTCGGTGACCCGGCGGCGGGTCTCCGGGGCCACGTCCTCACGGCCGTTGACCACCTTGGAGGCGGTCGGTACGGACACGCCGGCCTCGCGGGCCACGACCGCGAGGGTCGGCCCGGCAGCCACGCTCGCACCGCCCGTACGGACCATCGGGAACCACCTCTCCGGCCCGCCCGAGGGCCATGAAAAGTTTCGACCAGCGCGAAACAGTAAGCGCTTCCTACCCTAGGTTCGCCGCGCCGAGTCCGGAAGAGCCCGGAGTCGGCGGAGGCCACGGGGCTGCACCGGTCGAGCGGTCGCCCCGGCGGCGGTGACCGCGGCAGCACCGGCGGAGGCTTCGACCGGCTCGGCTCCGGCACGCCGGTGCACGCCGGGTGACGGGTACGCCGAACAGCCCTCTCACCCGCCCGTGCGGCGGAATACCGGGCCACAATGAGTTGCTCTGATCTTCACGGTGCACGAGCGCGGTGAGGAGGCTGGTGGACGTATGACGGCAGTCCAGGCAGACCCCGTGGTGAGCACGCCCTACGGTTCGGTACGGGGCCGGTACGAGAACGGCGTCGCGGTGTTCCGGGGCATCCCCTACGCGGCGCCCCCCTTCGGCCCGCTCCGGTTCCGGCCGCCCGTGCCGCCCGAGCCCTGGGACGGTGTGCGCGAGGCCGTGGCTTTCGGGCCGACCCCGCCGAAGCCGCCGTACTCGGAGGCGTTCGCGCAGTACCTGTCCGATCCGGTCGTGCCCGGCGACGACTGTCTCAATCTGAACGTCTGGACGCCGGAGCCGGGCCCCGGGGCCCGGCTCCCGGTCATGGTGTGGCTGCACGGCGGCGCCCTGACCCGCGGTTCCTCCGGCGTGCCCGTGTACGACGGGCGCCCCTTCGCCCGGGACGGCGTGGTCCTCGTCTCGGTCAACTACCGGCTCGGCGTCGAGGGCTACGGCTACTTTCCCGACGCCCCCGCCAACCCCGGTCTGCGCGACCAACTCGCCGCCCTGAACTGGGTCCACGCCTCCATAGCGGCCTTCGGTGGCGACCCGGACCGCATCACCCTGTTCGGCCAGTCCGCCGGCGCCATCAGCATCGGCGCGCTGCTCGCCGCCCCGCAGGCCCAGGGACTGGTCCGGCGGGCGATCCTCCAGAGCGGCCCACCGGAGGCGGCCGAACGGGACAAGGTGCGGCGCATGGTGCGCCGGATGGCGACCCGGCTGAAGATCCCCGCCACCGCCGCGGCCTTCGCCGAGGTCGACCCCGAGTTGCTGCTGCGCACCCAGGCCGAGGTGGGCCGGCTCAGCAGCCCCGTGGTGGGCGGGCCCGCCTTCGGCATCGTCGTCGACGGCGACCTCGTGCCCCGTGATCCGCTGGCGGCCCTCACCGAGGGCGACGCCGCGGACGGCGTGGAGCTGATGCTGGGCTGGACCCGGGACGAGTACCGGCTGTGGCTGGTGCCCGGCGGGCTCCTGGAACGCGTCGACCGGCTCGGCGCGGTCGCCCTGGCCGGCGCCATGGCCCGCTGCCACGTCGGCGCCGAGGTGCCCCGCGGCTACCGCGCCCTGCACCCGAAGGCCGGCACCGCCGAGATCGTCGGCCAGATGGTCACCGACCACCTGCTGCGCCTCCCGCTGCACCGCCTGGCCGACGCCCGCCCCGGATCGTCGTACGTCTACGAGTTCGCCTGGCCCTCCACCCTCCCCGACCTCGGCGCCTGCCATGCGCTGGAGCTCGGCTTCGTCTTCGACACCGGGGAGGTCCCCGAGTCCCGCAAGCTGGCCGGCGAGGGGGCCCCGCAGGAGCTGGCCCACGAGATGCACCGGGCCTGGGTGCGCTTCGCGGTGGACGGCGATCCCGGGTGGCAGCCGTGGGACGACACGCATCCGGTACGGATCTTCGGCGACGGCGACACCCACACCGCCCACGGCCCGCGCGACGCCGAGCTCGCCCTGTGGGCCGCCGCCCAGCCCCGCGAGCCCGCCGTCACGACGGACCCGGCCGACGGCGTGCCCGCGCGCGGCACCGAGATGCGGTCGGTCGTACGACGACTGAGGCTGCCCGGCGCGGTTCGCCGGCACTGAGGGCCATGGGGCGCACCTCCAGGGGCGGGGGCCGAGGCGGCTACGCCGTAGCCCCCAGCATCCGTGCGATCGAGCCGATCACCTCGGGTCCCACCCGGCAGCAACCGCCGATCAGCCGTGCGCCGGACGCCCGCCACCCCTGGACCTCCTCCGCCGTGAAGGTGGACCGGCCGTCCCAGGCGCGCGCCTGGGCGTTCCAGGCCTCGCCGCTGTTGGGGTAGACGACGACGGGCTTGCCCGTGACCCGGGCGGCGGTCTCCACCGCCCCCTCGACGTCCTCGGGCGCACAGCAGTTCACGCCGACCGCGATCACCTCGTCGATGTCGGCGGCGAGCGCGAACGCCTCCTCCAGCGGCTGCCCGGCGCGGGTGCGGTCACCGGCCACGGAGTACGACAGCCAGGCCGGGACCCCCAGCCCGCGCACCGCTCGCAGCAGCGCCTCGGCCTCGTCGGTGTCGGGGACCGTCTCCAGCGCCAGCACGTCCGGCCGGGCCCCGGCCAGCACCTCCAGACGCGGCCGGTGGAAGCGCTCCAGCTCCGCCACGCTCAGCCCGTACCTGCCCCGGTACTCGGAGCCGTCCGCGAGCATCGCCCCGTACGGCCCCACCGACGCGGCCACCCACAGCGGCCGCGCGATGCCCTCGGTCCGTGCCCGCCGTACCGCCTCGCGGGCCAACTCCACGCCGAGCGCGATCAGTTCGGCCGCCCGCTCGCGCCCGATGCCGCGCTTGGCGAACCCCTCGAACGTGGCCTGGTAGCCGGCGGTGATCGCCACGTCCGCGCCCGCCTCGAAGTAGGCCAGATGCGCCTCGGTGATCGCCTCCGGCACCTCCGCGAGCAGCCGCGCCGACCACAGTTCGTCGCTCAGGTCGTGCCCGGCGGACTCGAGCTGGTTGGACATCCCGCCGTCGAGCACGACGGTCCCGGCGGCGAGGGCTTCGGCGAGGGCGATGGTGCTGGTCATGTGGACGACGGTAGTCGAGGGGAAAACCGAGCCTCGGGAGAAAGCGCTCTCCCTCGTCCCGTCGAACCCGTTGACCTCCCGGTGGCACACCCTTACCTTTTCGGCGTTCGTAATGACAGATCACGTCCGTGATTTCGAACACATCCCCCATGTGTCCCCGAGAGGCAGTCCGTATGAGCCGCGAACACGACCTGCCCGAAATCCCCAGCCGCAGACTGCTGTTGAAGGGCGCCGCGGCCGCCGGCGCCCTCACGGCCGTCCCCGGCATCGCCCACGCCGCCCCCGAGCCGGCGCCCTACGAGAACCCCCTCGTCCGGCAGCGCGCCGACCCCCACATCCACCGCCACACGGACGGCCGTTACTACTTCACGGCCACCGCTCCCGAGTACGACCGGATCGTCCTGCGCCGCTCCCGCACCCTGGGCGGCCTGTCCACGGCGGCCGAGTCGGTCATCTGGCGGGCCCACCCCACCGGCGACATGGCCGCCCACATCTGGGCGCCGGAGCTGCACCGCATCGGCGGCAAGTGGTACGTCTACTTCGCCGCCGCGCCCGCCGAGGACGTGTGGCGCATCCGCATCTGGGTCCTGGAGAACTCCCACCCCGACCCGTGCAAAGGCACCTGGGTGGAGAAGGGGCAGGTCAGGACGGCCTGGGAGACCTTCTCCCTCGACGCCACGACCTTCATCCACCGGGGCACCCGCTACCTCTGCTGGGCGCAGCACGAGCCGGGCATGGACAACAACACCGGCCTGTTCCTGTCCGAGATGGCGAACCCCTGGACACTGACGGGACCTCAGATCCGGTTGTCCACACCGGAGTACGACTGGGAGTGTGTCGGCTACAAGGTCAACGAGGGCCCCTACGCCCTCAAGCGCAACGGCCGCGTCTTCCTGACCTACTCGGCCTCCGCCACCGACCACCACTACTGCGTCGGCATGCTCACCGCCGACGCCGGCAGCAACCTCATGGACCCGGGCAGCTGGTCCAAGTCCCCGACCCCGGTCTTCACCGGCAACGAGACCACGAAGCAGTACGGTCCCGGCCACAACTGCTTCACCGTTGCCGAGGACGGCCGCAGCGACGTGCTCGTGTACCACGCCCGCCAGTACAAGGAGATCGTCGGTGATCCCCTGAACGACCCCAACCGCCACACCCGCGTCCAGCGCCTGGGCTGGCACCCGGACGGCACCCCGGACTTCGGCGTACCCGTGGCGGACACCGCGGCGGACACGACCGCCGCGACCGTAAAGGAGAGTGAGTGAGATGAGACGTGCGTACGCGGTTCTGCTCGCCTTCTGCCTGGCCCTGGCCGGCGCCCTGGTCACCGCGGGCCCCGCGCAGGCGGCGCCCCAGACCGTCACCACCGGCACGCAGTTCACCGACACCTCGGGCAACCCGGTGCACGCCCACGGCGGCGGTGTCCTCAAGGTCGGCTCGTACTACTACTGGTTCGGCGAGCACCGCAACGCCGACAACACCTTCCGCTACGTGGACGCCTACCGCTCCACCGACCTGAAGAGCTGGGAGTTCAGGAACCACGTCCTGACCCAGTCGAGCGCCGCCGAGCTGGCCACCGCCAACATCGAGCGTCCGAAGGTCATGTACAACGCCGCCACCGGCAAGTTCGTCATGTGGATGCACAAGGAGAACGGCACCGACTACAGCGAGGCCCGCGCCGCCGTCGCCGTATCGGACACGGTCGACGGCAACTACACCTGGCAGGGCAGCTTCCGTCCGCTCGGCCAGCACATGTCCCGCGACATCACGGTGTTCGTCGACACCGACGGCACCGGCTACATGATCTCCGCGGCCCGGGAGAACTACGACCTCCAGATCTACCGCCTGACCAGCGACTACACGGGCATCGCCGCCCTGGTCGCCGACCCCTGGCACGGCGGCCACCGCGAGGCCCCCGCCCTGTTCAAGCGGAACGGCGTCTACTTCATGCTGACCTCGGGCGCCACCGGCTGGAGCCCCAACCAGCAGCAGTACGCCACCGCCACGGACATCGCCGGCCCGTGGACCGCGATGACGAACGTCGGCGACTCCACCACCTACGGCTCACAGACCGCGTACGTCCTCCCCGTGCAGGGCACTTCGACCACCTCGTACCTCTACCTCGGCGACCGCTGGGGCAACTCCTTCGGCGGCACCGTCAACGACTCCCGCTACGTCTGGCTGCCGCTGACCTTCCCCTCCTCGACGTCGATGTCGATGTCCTGGTCCCCGGAGGTCACCGTCGACACGGCCACCGGCGCGATCAGCGGCACGAGCGCCACCTACAACACCCTCGTCGCCCGGCACAGCGGCCGCTGCGCCGACGTCACCAGCCAGTCGCAGTGGCAGGGCGCCCAGCTCAAGCAGTACGACTGCAACGGCGGCACCAACCAGAAGTACTGGTTCAAGTCCGTCGGCGGCGGCTACCACCAGCTGATGACCCGGCACAGCTCCCTGTGCGTCCAGGAGAACGCGAGCACGGTGACGCAGGAGAACTGCAACGCCTCATCCACCGCCCAGCAGTGGTCGGTCACCACCAGCGGCTCCTATGTCGCCGTCGTCTCCCGCGCGAGCGGCGAGTGCCTGGACGTGAACGGCGCGTCCACCGCCAACTCCGCCGCGATCATCACCTACACCTGCAACGGCGGCACCAATCAGCAGTGGACGCGCGGGTCGTGAGATGCCGTCAGGCGAGCAGGTCGATCGCGTCGATTGCCGTGCCCGCGCTGAGATAGCCCGTGGTCCCCGAACCGCTCACCACGTCGATCCGCAGCACGTTGTACTGGCCGGTGTCCGTCCGCCAGGCGGACGCCGGCACGCTGTACGTGAAGGTGTGGTTGTTGCCCCGGTAGGACCCGTTGGTCAGCGACCGGGTGCCCGGCTGGGTCGGCGGGGAGGGGATCGCGGACGTCCAGGCGTCGTTCACCGTCACCTGGGGCCGGCCGTTGGCGTACGCCGTCGTCACCCCGATCCGCAGGGTGTGCGCGGCCGCCGCCTGGGCCGCCGTCAGCTTGAAGTACACGAGGATCCCGCTGTTGACGTCCTTCCAGAGGTAGCAGGGGAAGGACGCCGTCTCGTCGTTGCCGACGACCACGTTGCCCGTCCAGGAGGCGGCGCGGACGTCGGAGGGGTGCGCGTACGTCATCAGTCCGGCGTTCTTGAAGCCGGCCGGTGTGCCGTTCCAGTCGCCGATCCGCCAGATGGCGCTCGCGTTGCCGGGGTCGTTCGAGGACGGGATCGCGATCGTGTTGAGGGTGGTCGTGCCACCCGCCGTCACCGTCACCGAGCCCGTGTACACGGCCAGTTCGCCCTTGAAGACGGTGAGCGTGTACGTCCCCGGCAGCACACCCCCGATGGAGAACCAGCCGTCCGAGGCGCGGGCCGAACTCCAGTACTGGGCGTCCGAGTTGGCGAGTCCGACCGTGTACGGGTACGCCGTGTTCCGCCCGGAGATCCCGACTCCGGCCACCCGGCCGCGCCCGCCCGCGCCGACGTACCCGGACATGCCGAGCGAGTCCGCCCACGAAGTGGTGAGCGTGCCCGGGAACAGGGAGGAGGAGGGCGCGCCCCCGTCCGTGAGGGCGATGACGTACGGGCCCTGGAGGCCGAAGCGCTGGGCCTCGGTCTGGTTCTGGCCGTAGTAGAGGATCTCGTACAGGCCGCCGCCGTCCGCGCTCTGGTGCCGCAGCAGCGAGCGGTAGAAGGGGCCGCCGGACGCCTTCTCGTGGTTGCTGCGCACGATCCACAGGCCGACGCCGCCGCCCGTCCAGCCGACATGGTCGTAGTCCATCACCCGGAGCCCGGAGTAGTGCTTCGAGCGGGTCTGGCCGTCGGGCTTCGCGAACACGTCCGAGGCCTCGACGGTGGTGGGCGCGTAGGTGTAGGAGTCGGGCTCGTCGTTGAGGAACAGGCCCTTCTTCACACGCAGGATGTAGCGGGTCGCCGAGACGGACGTGTCGGCCTTGTCGGTCCAGAGATAGATGTTGTTCTCGCCGCTGCGGGCCGCGTAGTAGTGCCGCAGGGTGCCGTGGGCGACCGAGATCAGGATCGTCGTGCCGGACTGTTCTATGGACACGGTGGAGGTGCCGAGGCCGGACTCGATGTGCGAGTTCATGCCGCCGTAGCCCTGGTAGTCGGTGCCCCGGTAGATCAGCGAGGTCAGGTCGCCGTTGGTCTTGCTCACCTTGAAGACCAGGTCGGCGCCGGTGTCGACGACGTAGTTCGAGCCGTCGTCGCTCCAGCCGAAGGCCGCGGCGCGTGCCGTGCCGGCGAGGGCCGCGGTGCCGGCCGCGGCCGTGGCGCCGAGGACGAAGGTGCGGCGGCGAACGGATCTTCCCTGGGATCCGGACATGGGGGGTGCCTCCTTCGGAGTCTGGGTGCGGGTGTTGTGCAGAGTGGCAGTTGAATCGATTTCGCGAAAGGGCTTGCGCAGAGCTTGGGCTGGGCGGTTCTCTGAACTGGCATTCAGATCTAGAAAGCGCTTGTCGAGTCGAGCGAGAGGAGTCGCGCATGAGACGTTTCAGCGTCGCCGTACTGGTGACGGCCGCCGTGGGCGGTGTGCTGACCGCGGCACCGGCCCGGGCCGCCGAAACCTTCGCCAACTGCACCGCCACCGCCTGCCACTTCGACGTCCCGCCAGGCAGCTACGACGTGAAGGTCGTCCTCGGCGGCGACACGGCGTCGAGCACGAGCATCGCGGGCGAGACCCGCCGGGGCCTGCTCCCCGAGACGTCCGTCCCGGCCGGTGAGCGCACCGCCCGCAGCTTCACCGTGGACGTCCGTACGCCGGAGGGCGAGCCGACCGGCGCCGAGGGCACTCCCGGCCTGGACCTGCGACTGGGAGGCGCGGCCCCCGCACTCGCCGACGTCAAGGTCACCCCGGCCCGCCACGCCCGCCGGATCTTCCTCGTCGGCGACTCCACGGTCTGCGACCAGCCCGGCGACCCGTATGCCGGCTGGGGCCAGCAGCTGCCGCAGTACCTCCGCAAGGGCCTGTCCGTCGCCAACCACGCCGACTCCGGTGAGAGCACGGTCAGTTACCTCGCCGACGCCCGTCTGTGGGCCACCGTCCGGCCGCTGGTCCGTCGCGGCGACCTGGTGCTGATCCAGCTCGCCCACAACGACAAGACGACCGACGAGGCGACGTACCGGGCGAACCTGGAGACACTCGTGGCGGGCGTGCGCGAGAGGGGAGGCGAGCCGGTGCTCGTGACGCCGATCGTCCGCCGCTGGTTCAACTCCGACGGCACGCTGAACAATGGCACCGCGCTGCTGGTGAACGGCCTGGGCGTGGACCATCCCGCGGTGATCCGCTCGGTCGCCGCCGCCCGCGACGTCCCTCTGATCGACCTCACGGCGAAGACCAAGGCGCTGGTGGAGTCCCTCGGCGTCGAGGGCTCCAAGGCGCTGTACCTCTACAACGAGAAACGGGACAACACGCACACTTCCGTGCACGGCGCCACGGTGTACGCGAGCCTGGTCCGCGAAGAACTCGTCTCCCGGCATCTGGTGCCCGAGGGCCTGGTGCGGGTGGGATGAAACCCCTGGGGCGTCCCGACCGGAACCGGGGCGCCCCAGGCCTTGACCGAGCCGCACGGAAAGAGAGCGATGGACCTGCCCCCGGACGACCGCACCCGCAGCCCCCGCACCGGCTACACCCGCGCCCACTGGGAGGCCGCCGCCGACTCCCTGCTCGCGGCGGTCGAGCCGTACGCCACCGAGGACCGTGCGCTCTACCACCTCCCGGGCGAACATGAGAGCTGGTCGGGCCGCCTCTCCGACGGTCTTGAGGGCTACGCCCGCACGCTGCTGACGGCGGCGTTCCGCCAGGACGAGACGGCGCTGGAGCGCTACGCCGACGGGCTCGCGGCCGGTGTCGCGGGTGTCTGGCCCCGCATCGAGGACCGCGGCCAGCCCCTGGTCGAGGCGGCGTCGATCGCTCTCGCGCTGCGGCTGACCCGGCCCCTGCTCTGGGACCGGCTGGACGACGGGGTGCGGCAGCGCGCGGCGGCCTGGCTCGGGGACGCGCTGACCGCCGAAGCCTGGCCCTGCAACTGGGAGTTGTTCCCGGTGACGGTGGGCGGCTTCCTCCAGGAGGCCGGCTACGAGGCCGAAGCGTCCCGCAAGGCGATCGAGCGGGGCCTGGAGCGCATCGAGGACTGGTACGTCGGCGGTGGCTGGTACACCGACGGCGACGGCCGGAAGTACGACTACTACAACGGCTGGGCCATGCACCTGTACCCGGTGCTGCACGCCTGGCTCGCACGCGACGAACGCCTTCTGGACCTGTACGGCGGGCGACTCGAACGCCATCTGGAGGACTACGCCCGCCTGTTCGGCGGCGACGGCGCCCCGCTGCACCAGGGCCGCTCCCTGACCTACCGCTTCGCGACCACGGCCCCGCTGTGGCTGGGCGCCCTCACCGGCCGCACCCCGCTGCGGCCGGGGGAGACGCGCCGACTGGCCTCGGGCGCTCTGAAGTACTTCCTGGAGCGCGGCGCCGTGGACGCGAACGGCCTGCTCACCCTCGGCTGGCACGGCCCCGACGAGACGGTCCTGCAAGGCTATTCGGGCCCGGCGTCCCCCTACTGGGCGAGCAAGGGCTTCCTCGGCCTGCTCCTCCCGGCCGACCACGAGGTCTGGACGGCGCGGGAGGAGCCCGGCCCCGCCGAGCGCGTCGACGCGGTCACCGCGATCCAGGCCCCCAACTGGCTCCTGCAGTCGACGAGTTCGGACGGCGTGGTCCGCCTCCACAACCACGGCAGCGAGGACGTCCGCTACGACCCGCACTACACCCGCCTCGCCTACTCGACGGCCACGCGGCCCGCACCCGCGCACGACAACAGCGTGATCGTCGGCGACGACCCGAGCCGCACGGACATCGTGCCGCTGGGCGTGGGGGAGGGCTGGGCGGCCTCGCGGCACTCGGTCGGCGACGGGGTGCGGGTCACGAGCGTGGTGCTCGCGCGGGGCGCCGTCGAGGTGCGGGCCCATCTGGTCGCGGGGGCGCGGCCGGGGACGCCGGTGCGGGTCTCCGGCTGGGCCGCGCGGGACGGGTTCCGTGCCGAACTCCGGCCGGCCGCCGGTCTCGACGCCGGCCTCACCGGCGTCACCAGCGACCGCCCCACCCTCTTCGTCGCCCTCGCCCGCCTCACCGCCGAACCGGAACCCGCGCCGCTGGACGACCTGGTGACCGTGCGGCCGGACGGTGGGGACGGGATCCTCGTGCGCTGGAGCGACGGCCACGAGGTCCTGGCCCGGTTGACGGACGGCGAGGGCGTCGGCGTCACCGCCTGAGCACGGCCGGGCACCGCGACGGCGTCACATGGCCGTGGCCCGCCCGGAGAGACCCGCCCGGTCGAGCGACCGGGCGACGGCGGGCAGGTCCCGAGGATCGCCGTCGGGGCCGGTGGAGCCGAGCCGCTCCAGTAGCAGCCGCGCGTCCAGCCGGTATGCCTCGGCGTCGGCCAGCAGGTCGGCCGCGCCCGGACCGGGGAGCGTGCCGTCGATGTGGCACGCCAGGTCCCTCAGCAGGGCGGCACGGTCGACGAAGTCGCTCAGACCGCAGTCCAGGCCGTCGTCCTTGAGGCTGTCGGGATAGGGCGCCCGGCTCCAGGCCTCGTTCTCGTACCAGTAGACGCAGCCCAGTTCGTAGCCTTCGAGCCGGTCGCGCAGCTCCTCGTAGGGCAGCCAGTCGGGGCCGCCCGCCAGCATGTCGATCGGCGGCTCGTGCCACTTCACGCCGCTCGACTCGTCCTCGCCGTAGAGCACGTACCGGCCCTCGCCCATCCGCGACATGACCCACCAGGTACAGCCGCAGTCGTCCCAGTGCAGGCCGTCCTCGTCGATCCAGTGGCCACTCCTGTGAACCGTCGGCGTCTCCTCCCTCTCGGTCGTCGCCTCGACGGCGGCGATCAGCGCCCACCGCGCCCACAGCACCTCGCCGGCCGGAAGGTCCCCCGGCAGCCCCGGTCGGTGAATGGTCATGCGTTCCCCCGAGTCGTACTCGCCACGATGATGATCACCGCAACACTACGACGTTCACTCGCCCGCGCCCCATGCTTCGGCCGGCACCGAAGTGACCGGGGCCTAGCGTCGGAACCGGAACGAGGACCGCCGACGCACAGGGAGACCGTCGTGACCACCTTCGCCGAACTCCACCGAGGCGAGGAGCCCCTGCTGCTCCCCAACGCCTGGGACCACGCCTCGGCCGGGGCGCTCGCCGCCGAGGGCTTCCGCGCGGTCGGCACGACCAGCCTCGGCGTCGCCGCCGCCGTGGGCCTGCCCGACGGGGCGTCCGCCACCCGCGACGAGACCCTGCGCCTCGCCCTCGCGCTGGGCTCGGGACCGTACCTCCTCTCCGTGGACGCCGAGGACGGCTACAGCGAGGACCCCGACGAGGTGGGGGAGTTCGCCCGGGAACTCGTGGCCGTGGGGGCCGTCGGCATCAACCTGGAGGACGGTCTCGGCTCACCTTCGCTGCACGCCGCGAAGATCGCCGCCGTCAAGGCGGCCGCACCCGGCCTCTTCGTCAACGCGCGCACCGACACGCACTGGCTCGGGAAGGGGGAAACGGACATCAGGGCCCGGCTCGACGCCTACCAACAGGCGGGCGCCGACGGCGTGTTCGTGCCCGGGCTCACCGAACCCCGCGAGATCACCGCCCTGGTGAAGCATCTCGACGTCCCCCTCAACATCCTCTACGACCCGGCCGGCCCCACCCTTCGCCGGCTCGCAGACCTGGGCGTCCGGCGGGTCAGCCTCGGCTCGCTGCTCTACCGGCGGGCGTTGGGCGCGGCGGTAGAGACCGCACTGGACATCCGCGAGGGGCGCACACCGCGCGGGGCGGCCCCGTCGTACGGCGACGTGGACGCGCTCAGCCGTCGGGGCGAGGTGTGACTCACAGCGACGAGCCGTAGGTTCCTGTTAGCCTTGACTCTTTCGCGGGTATCACACCCTTTGGACTCATCACCGGCGAGGGACCGAGGAACCATGACCATGGACATCCCCGGCGACAGGCGTCTGGCGGCCGCCGTCGTGATGGACGACCGACAGCGGGTGCTTCTGGTGCGCCGCAGCGAGAAGGAGCGGTTCCTGCCCCGGGTGTGGGGCGTTCCCTGCGGAAAACTGGAGCCCGGTGAGAGTGCCGTGGACGGCGCCCTGCGGGAGCTGAAGGAAGAGACCGGACTGCTCGGCGAGATCGTCCGCAAGGTCGGCGAGTCCTCCTTCCTGAGCGACTACCGGGGGCACGAGATCAAGAACTGGCAGGAGAACTTCCTGGTCCGGCCCCTGACCGGGGAGATCACCCTGCCCGAGCCCGACCAGGACCACGCCTGGCTCGCCCGCGCCGAGCTGACGAGCGTCGAGATCGACGAGTACAACCTCGACATCGTCCGGCAGGCGTTCACAGAGTTCTGAGCTGCTCCGCGAGGTCCCGCAGCGCCGCCAGATATTCCGCCGTCCCCAACGGCACCTTCGCGACCGCGCCCGGATGCGGGCCCGCCGCCGTGAACACATCGGTGTGCGGCCGTCGTTCGGCGCCCGTCTCCAGGAACAGCGTCACCGTCGGCCGGTCCGTGTCGCACCAGGCCCGGTGCAGGGTGTGCGCGGGCAGGGCGTAGGAGCTGCCCGCCGCGTACTGGCCCAGATGCGTCAGCCGCAGCCGCGCCGGCCCCGCCGGCTCCAGCACCCAGCTCGCCGAGTGCTCCGCCAGCGACTCCTCGTAGCGGGCGGCAGCGATGCCGCCGTCGCCGACCTCGTACAGCTCCATGGCCAGCCGGCCCCGTACGACATAGGACGCCAGTGGTGAACGGTGGTTGTGGATGTCCTCCTTGCCGATCGCGCCCGCGCCCGGATGCCAGACGTGCGCGCGCAGCATCTGACGCGGTCCGCCGTCGATCAGCAGCAGCTTGTCGAAGCCGAGGACATGCCGGTACGACAGCCGGGCGCGGGCGTCCGGATCCGCCTCGCCCGAGGCGAGTTCGGAGACCAGCTCCAACAGCCTTTCGGGTGAGCCGAGTTCGGTGACGACCGCACGGGCCGCGGCCACCAGCCGGTGCTCGGGCAGTTCACCGTCCAGCGCCCCGGTCAGCAGCCTCCGTGCCGCCAGGACCTGCCGACCGCCCATGCACCATCCTCCAACGCCCGCTCTAATCAACCGACTTCAGCCCTGTGGCTGGTACATCCATACGGCATGCGCACGCAGCGCCGAAAGACCTTGATAGGTCATCCACATCGGCCGCCGCCGCTCGGTCGCCTCGTCCCGCGCCCACAGCCAGATGCCGTCCGTCTGCCCCGCCCACACCGCGGCGACCGCCCCCTCCAGCCGTACCCGGAGCTCGTCCTCCAGGCCCTCCGCGCGGGCAATCTCCAGCGCGCTCGGCGTGAGCAGGGCGCGGGCGAGCCAGGACGCGGTGAAGTGCCGTACGTTCAGCACCTCGTGGCGGGCCGGGTCGTCGGTGCGGGGCCGGCGCACCTCCTCGTGGAGGTTCGCCAGGTCCGGACACGTGTCGTGCGGCGCGTCGGGGCACGACAGCAGCCAGCGGATGCCGTCCTCACGCGCGGCACGGGCGCGTTCGGCGCGCGCGTCGCCGTCCTCGCCGAGCACCCGGGCGGCCCGGTCCAGGGCGACGACGGCCTGCGCGGTGTGCAGCGGCGACGGCCTGCCGTACGGCGGCTGGAGCCGGTAGCCCCAGCAGCGCAGATGGTCGCGGCGCGGGTCGCTGATCGCGCCGTCGGCGAGGGCCTCGCGCAGCAGGGGCAGGACCTCGGAGCGGGGCGCGGCCCGCAGCAGCCCGCGCAGCACCGTCGTCACGACATGGGTGGACTCCCGCCCGGCGCGGTCGAGTCGGCGGGTGAACCCGTCGGCGCAGTGCTCCACCTCGGCCGCCAGCCGCTCGGGGGACGCACCCGCGCGGGCCAGCGCCCCCAGCACCAGCGCCGTGACCTCCGGCCGCGCCTCGGAGCCCTGCGAGCGCGCCGACCAGCCGCCGTCGGGAAGCCGCAGCCGCCACAGCGTGTCGACCAGTTCGCCGGTGCTCAGCCGTCCCTCGGGCACGCCGAGGTCGAGCATGATGTGCAGGCCGTAGGCGGTGCCGACGGGCGTGGGCCGGGACGGCGTGTCCTCGCCGAGGGAGTGCGGCCAGCCGGTGAGCCGCCCGTGCTGCGGGTCCTCCACCACGGACACCTGCTCGACGAGGGTGTCGTAGGCGGTGGCGAACACGACCGGCAGCGGGCCGGGCGCGCCCGGTGCCATCGCGCCGGGCCCCACGGTGGGAGCGGGCGCGGAGTCGGCCGCCGTCCGCGCCCGCAGCAGTCCCGCCGCCAGCCAGGCCGCCACGAAGGTGCCGAGCCCGCTGACCCCGGAGATCAGATACCGGGCGGCCGAGCCGTCGATGGAATCGGGCAGGACACTGAACAGGAACTGGAAAACCCCGTATCCGGCGGCCGCGGCGCCGAGGCCCCCGAGCCAGCCCACGAAGCGTGCCGGGGGCGAGGTGTGCGGGTCGTCCGCGTCCGGGGAGGGGGGTGCGGGATCGGGCCGACGGGACCTCAAGGGGCCGCGTCCGAGCTGCTGTTGGGACAAGACGCGCTCCCTCCCCCGTGGCGGCGGCGTGCGAACTCCGCGAAGCTTCCAGTCTAAGTGGTCAGCGTGGCACCTGGGGCAATGGCCGGTGGTGCCCGCCGCGCGGCCAGTTGGCCAGAGCCACGTGCAGGGCGTCGATCGCGCGGTCCCACGACTCGCGCACGTCCCGGGGAGCGCCGAACGCCCCGGTGGACTCCAGGGCGCAGTAGCCGTGGAAGGTGCTGCGCAGCAGACGGACCGCGTCGGTGAGGTCGGGCTCCTGAAGGCCGTAGGCGCGGAGCATGCCGTAGGTGATCTCGGCGGTGCGGCGCATCGCGGGGGAGTCGGCGACCAGGGACCGGTCGACGCGGATCTGGGTCGCGGCGTACCGGCCCGGGTGCTGCAGGGCGTACTCCCGGTAGGCGTCCGCGAAGGCGGCGAGCGCGTCCTTGCCGGCGCGTCCCGCCACGGCCGCGGCGATCCGGTCGATCATCTCGCCGCCCGCCAGCAGGGCGAGGCGGACGCGCAGGTCCTGGAGGTTGCGGACGTGCGAGTACAGGCTCGCGTCCTTCACGCCGAAACGACGGGCCAGCGCGGACAGGCTGACGTTCTCGAAGCCCACCTCGTCGGCGAGCTCCGCGGCGGCCGCGGTGAGGCGGTCGGCGGTGAGTCCTGCGCGGGCCATGGGAGTGCGTCCTTCGACTGCGGAAACCTAAAGCGACTAGGCAGGATGCTAGTGGTCGCCGGTCGCACCCGGCCTGACCAGCCCCGTCTCGTACGCCAGGACGACGGCCTGGGCACGGTCCCGCAGCGACAGCTTGGCGAAGATACGGGCCACGTGGGACTTCACCGTGGCCTCGCTCAGGGTGAGACGGGCGGCGAGCTCGGTGTTGGACAGGCCCCGGCCGAGCAGGGTCAGGACCTCACGTTCGCGAGGAGTGAGGGACGCCAGGTCGGCGGGGACGCCGGGCGTGCGGGTGGCGGGGTCCGTGGCGAAGCGCTCCACCAGGCGGCGGGTGATGGAGGGGGCCAGCAGGGCGTCGCCGGTGCTGACCAGACGTACGGCCGCCGCCAGGTGCTCGGGTGTGACGTCCTTGAGGAGGAAGCCGCTCGCCCCGATCGACAGTGCCGTGTAGACGTAGCGGTCCAGGTCGAAGGTGGTGAGCATCAGCACCCGGCAGTCCGGGGCCTGCCGGAGGATGCGGCGGGTGGCGTCCAGGCCGTCCATGTTCGGCATGCGGATGTCCATCAGCACCACGTCCGGGCCGAGTTCACGCGCCAGCGACACCGCCTCCACGCCGTCCGCGGCCTCGCCGACCACCTCGATGCCGCGCGCGGTCAGGATCAGCCGGAAGCCGGTGCGGATCAGCGTCTGGTCGTTGACGACGAGCACGCGCGGCGACGGCTCGGCCACCGGCGCCGTCACGGCCGGTCCAGGGGGATGCGCGCCCGGACGCGGTAACCGCCGCCGAGCCGCCGCCTGGCGTCCAGGTCACCGCCGTAGACCGCGACCCGCTCCCGCAGCCCCAGCAGGCCGCGCCCGGTGCCGTCCCGGTGCCGCGGTACCGGCCGGGGCTCCCGCGGGGCGCCGCCGGTCAGCACGCTCGGCCCGGTGTTCAGGACCTCCACCCGCAGCGCGTGGTCCGCGTAGCGCACCGTGACCTCGGCCTTGCCGCCGTCGCCGTGCCGGAGCGCGTTCGTCAGGGCCTCCTGCACGATGCGGTACGCCGTCACGTCGATCCCCTGCGGCAGCGGGCGGGGCTCGCCGGAGATCCGGACCTCGACCGGCAGCCCCGCGAAGGACACCCGGTCGACCAGCTGCCCCAGCCGGTCCATGCCGGGCTGCGGGGCGAGGTCGGCGGCGCTCGCACGGTCGTCCGCGCCGGTCTCGGTGTCATCGTCCTCGCCGCTCGGCGACGGGGCCAGCAACCCCAGCAGATGCCGTAGATCCGTCATCGCGCCGCGGCCCGCGTCCTCCACCGCCCGCAGCGCCGCCGACGCCTCGTCCGGCATGGTGCCCATGACCTCGCGGGCGGCGCCGGCCTGGACGACCATGAGGCTGACGTTGTGACTGACGATGTCGTGCAACTCGCGGGCGATACGGTCGCGTTCGGCCGAGACCGCCGCCCGGGCCGCGCTCTCCCGCTCCCGCTCCAGCAGCCAGCCGCGCTCCCCGACCGCCTGCCGCCAGCGGCGCCGCGTCCGCGACAGCGCCACCGACAGCGCCAGTACGGCCGCGCACGCCACCGCGAGTGCCACCACCGGCGCGTTCGTCCCCCAGTCCCCCATGGCGTTCACCCTGACAGACGATCACCGCGAGCGCATCGGCCGGGAGGTGCAGACCCTGCATCCGGAGGATGAGGCGCCGGGCCGGATGCCATCCCGGGTGGGATGTCCGGACGCGGGTCCGCCTCGTAGCGTCCTGCCCATGACAGTCGAGGACAGCAGTGGAGAAGTCGTCGTACGGCTCGACGGCGTGCACAAGGAGTACGGCGAGACGACGGCGCTGGCCGGGGTGTCGCTGGAGATCCGGGCCGGGGAGGCGGTCGCGGTGATGGGCCCCTCGGGGTGCGGCAAGTCCACGCTCCTCAACATGATCGCCGGCCTGGACCGGCCCACGGGCGGCACGGTCGTCGTGCACGGGGAGAACGTGGGGGAGCTGAGCGAGAAGGGGCTCGCCCTGTACCGGCGGCGCCGGATCGGGATGATCTTCCAGTTCTTCAACCTGATCGACGACCTGTCAGCCCTGGACAACGTGGCGCTGGCCGCACAGCTGACCGGCACCCCGGCCCGTCAGGCCCGCCGTCGCGCTCTGGAGCTCTTCGACGAACTCGGCATCGGGGCCCGGCGCAACGCCTACCCCGCCGTCCTCAGCGGCGGTGAGCGGCAACGCGTCGCCGTGGCAAGGGCGTTGATGAACCGCCCGGCCCTGCTCCTGGCCGACGAGCCGACCGGCGCCCTGGACAGCCGCTCCGGGGAACAGGTCATGGATCTGCTGCTCGACCTCAACCAGATCGGCCAGACGCTGATCCTGGTCACCCACGACGAGCACCTCGCCCGGCGCTGCGCCAGCCGGCTCGTCGAGTTCGCCGACGGCCGGGTCACCGGCGAGCACACCCTGGAGCCGTCCGCATGAGGGCCGTGTGGCGCGCCGCCCGCGCGGCGGTACGGCGGCGCAGACTCCAGACGCTCGTCATCGCGCTGGTCACCCTGACCTCGACGGCGGCGACGGTCGTCGCCCTCGGTCTGCTCGACGCGGCCTCCGCCCCCTTCGACAAGGCCTTCGGCAGGCAGCGCGGCCCGCACGTGACCGCCGTGTTCGACCCGGCGAAGGTGTCCGCGCCACAGCTCGCGCGGGCCGCCCGGCAGCCCGGCGTGGCGGCCGCCGCGGGCCCCTATGCGCAGGCCACGGTCGAACTGCCGGACGGCGCAATGAACTTCGGCCTCGGCACCCAGATCACGGTCGTCGGCCGCGCCGACCCCGACGGCCCCGTGGACCGGCTCGACCTGTGGGCGGGCCGCTGGGCCACCAGCCCCGGCGAGGTCGTGCTGAACCGGCAGTCCGACTGGACCCCGGACGACCTCGGCAAACGGCTCCCGATGCCGTCGGGCGGCCCGGAACTCACCGTCGTCGGGTTCGCCTTCGACCTGAGCCGTACCGCCGACGCCTGGGTCGCTCCCGGGCAGATCGACGCCCTGGAGCCGACCGCCGCCCAGATGCTGTTCCGCTTCCCTGACGCCTCCTCCGAGGACCGGCTGCGCGACCAGCTCGGCACGGTCACCGAACGGCTCCCGGCGGACGCGCTGACCGCCTCCCGGACGTATCTCACCCTCAAGCACCAGGTGAGCAGTTCGGCGCGGGCGTACACGCCCTATCTGATGGCCTTCGGCATCCTCGGGATCGCCGTCGCGGTGCTCATCGTCGCCAACGTGGTCAGCGGGGCGGTGATCTCCGGGTTCCGGCACATCGGTGTGCTCAAGGCGCTCGGCTTCACGCCGGGGCAGGTGGTCGCCGTGTACCTCACGATGATCTCCGTGCCCGCGGTGGTCGGCTGTGCGCTCGGCACACTCCTCGGCAATGTGCTCGCGCGCCCCTTCTTCGAGTTCGTGTTCATGGGGCCGGACGCGGGAGTGCTCCACGACGACGTGTCCGTCGCCGCATGGGTGAACGCCGTCACCCTGCTCGCCATGCCCGCGGTCTGCGTCCTCGCCGCGCTCGCCCCGGCCCTGCGCGCCCACGGCATGTCGGCGGCGCGGGCGATCAGCGCGGGCAGCGCCCCGCGCGTCGGGCGTGCCCTGGGCATCCAGCGCCGGCTGGCCGGCAGCGGACTGCCGCGCTCGGTGAGCCTGGGCATGGGGCTGCCGTTCGCCCGGCCCGGACGCAGCGTGCTGACGCTGGCCGCCGTGGTCCTGGGAGTGACCACCGTGACGTTCGCGACCGGCCTTGCGACGACCATGGACCGGTTCGGGAACGCGGGCCGCGACGCCTACCAGGTGACGGTGTACGCCTCCAGTTTCCGGCACGGCAAGGAGATCGAGCCGCGGCACGACGACCGCGAACTCGACGCCCTGCTGAGGGAGTTGCCGGGCGCGGGAGAGGTCACCGCACGGGCGTCGGTGGACGTACGGCTGACCGGCTCGGCCCATCAGGTCACCCTCGAAGGGCGTCGGGGCGACCGGCTCCGACTGGACGGCGTACTCACGGACGGCCGGTGGATGCGCGCGAGCGGCGAGATCGTCGCCGGCTCGGCCTTCCTGCGGCAGAACGGCGTACGGGTCGGCGAACGGGTGAGCCTGGAGAAGGGCGGCCGGACCGAACGGGTGCTGGTCGTCGGTGAGTTCATGGAGAGCAACGCCCGGGTCGTGCTCTCCGACTGGCCGACGCTGACGGCGCTCGCCCCGGCCGAGCGGCCCATCGCCTACCACGTGGCACTGCGCGACGGCGCAGACCCGGCCGGCTACGCCCGCGCGGCCCGCGCCGCCGACGCCGGGGTCACCCCGGACGTGCGGGGCTCCAACTCCGTCACACGGACCATCGTCGGCTCGGCCTCCGTCCTCACCCTGATGCTCGCCGCGGTCGCCTCCCTCGGCGTCTTCAACACGGTCGTCCTGAACACCCGCGACCGCAGGCGCGACCTGGGCATGCTCAAGTCGATCGGCATGACCCCACGCCAGGTCACGGCGATGACGGTGACGTCGATGGCCGTCCTCGGCGCGCTCGGCTCCCTGCTCGGCATCCCGCTGGGCATGGCCGGCTACGAGCTGGTGATCCCGCGCATGGCGGACGCGGTGGACATCACCCTGCCGCCCTGGATGACGGACGTCTGGCAGGCCCTCGCCTTGACCGGACTCGCCCTCGCGGGGCTGCTGATCGCGGTGCTGGGGGCGTACGTACCGGCGCGCAGGGCGGCGCGGCTGACGATCGGGGAGGTGCTGCGCAGCGAGTGAGGCGGCGGCCTCAGCAGCGCCTGCCGTGGGCCACGACCAGCTCGACGTCCTCGGCCCGCACCCGCAGGGCGTGGCGCTCGGTGTCGTCGCCCCGGGCCGGAGACGGGTCCCAGAGCCAGAGGGTGTCGCCGCTCGGCTGGAAGGACAGCACCGGGTGGGCGGTCGGGACGGGGCCGTTCACGACGGGTGTCTCGGGGCCAAGGGGCCGGACGCAGACGAGTTCGGCCCGCAGGCCGAAGTAGCCGGGCGGACGGTGGCCCGCGCCGGCCGCGTCCATCGCGCGACCGGCGGCCTTCTCCACGTCGTCGAGCGCGATCTGCACGACGGTCAGGACCGCGATCAGCCCTGCCAGCACCAGCGAGACACGGAAGAAGCCGCTCACCGGCGCCTGCACATTGAAGTGCCGGGCCCAGCCCGCCAGCGCGATGAGCCCCAGCAGGAACAGCACGGCCACGGCCAGCGGGCGCATGGCCACGAGGTACTGCCAGTAGAAGCCCACATGCACCGCGTCGGCCGGGATCCCGAACATGTCCTCCAGATAGACGGCGTGCAGGAACGCCCCGACCCACGGCATCACGAACGGCAGCGGCGCCGCGAGGACGGGAAGGAACCACTGCACGTTGCGGCTGAACCAGGACGCGCTCAGCGCGTACCACAGCCCGAAGGCCGTGAGCCCGAGGCCGAGCGTCATGCCGAATCCGGCGAGCAGCCCGGACAACCCCGTGTCCTCGGAGCGTCCCCAGATCCAGCCGGCGAACGTCCCGCTGCCCGCCAGGACCATGCCGCAGCCCAGCCGGACGAGCTTGGGACGTGGCGCGTTCGAGGTCATCCACGCACCCGTCGGCCAGGAGACGGCCGCGGGCACGAGCAGTGCGGTGAAGCGCCACGCGGTGTCGAACGCCCCGAGGACGATGCCGCTCGCGACACAGACCAGCACGACGGCACTGATCACCGCGACCCGTCCGGCATCCTGACGCCATTGCGTCGCCCCGGCCTCGGGGCGGGGCCCGATCGCCCGGCGTATGTCGTGCGCGTCGGGGTCGAAGGGCGGGCCGCCGATGTTGCGCGCCCCCAACTCCGCGAGCGCCCGCTCCCGTTGCTCGTCGGAGTACTCGCCGCGCAGCTGGAGCGTGTGGCGCACGTCCAGGCCGCCGACGGCCGCCCAGTGCTCGGCCAGCCACCGCAGGACCGGTCCCGCGCCGGCCGGCACCCTGCGGTGCACGTGGTAGACCGTCTGCGTCTCGGTCGGTCTGGGCGGGATCAACTTGCTCTCGCGCACCCACAGATCGAGCTTGCGCCGCTTGGCGAGGGTGGTGAGCTGCTCGACGGCCGTCGACCGTGCGGTCCAGCGGGAGCCGTGCACGGGGACCTCGACGATGAGCCCGGCGTACCCGTCTTCCACGGTGACCGAGTCGCCGTCCCGCGCGGGCCGCACCCCCCACCCCTGGGCGCCGAACACCCCGCTCGCCAGCTCCAGTTCGTCCTGGTCGTCACGGACCTCGACGACCAGGCGAACCCTGCGGTTGTACGGTCCCAGCGCCTCCGGTGTCACCGGGGAAGTCTCGCACCGTCAGCCGATCGGCGCGTACAGCACCCCCAGCTTGTCGATCTCGTCGCCGGAGCGCCCCGTGAAGCCGACGATCTGCCGACCCGGCGGCGCCGTGAAGGTCTTCGCGTCCGAGGTCGCCGTGCCGGAGGACAGCGTTCGGCCCTTGTCGGTGGTGAAGGCCGCCGAGAAGATCCGGGTACGGCCGTCCTTCTGGCCCTGCGTCAGCTTCGCCGTCGTGAGGTGCTCGCCGGCGGCGAGGGTCAGGGACGTCGCGGTGCCGCCCGTGCCGCCGTGGGCGAGGGCGCCGCCGCCGTCGTGGGTCAGGGCGACCGCGTCCAGGCGGGACCCGCCGCGCAGGGTCAGGGTGCGGGGCGCGGGCGTGGCCGGGAGGTCGTCGGCGTCGTTGAAGGCCGTGCCGTGCGGGCCGCCGAAGAAGTCGCTCGCCCTCAGGGACGGGTCGAGGGTGTAGGAGAAGTCGACCGTGTGCGGGAAGTGGTCGGAGAGGTGCTCGCCGTCCCCGCGCAGGAACTTGGCCCAGTCGTTGTGGTAGCGGGTCGCGTTCAGGGACAGCAGTTCGCCGCCGCGGTAGAGGACCTTGTCGACGACCTCGCAGTCGTCGGCCGGCGCCGTCGCGTCGCACAGCAGCGCGTCACCGCCGGCCGCCGGGGGAGTGCCGCCCTTCACGAGTTGCACCCACGCGTCGGTGAGGCCGTTCTCGGCGACGAGCGTGCGGATGTTGTCGCCGGTACGGGTGTAGCGGGTGTTGGTGTCGCCCATGACGATCACCGCGTTGCCGGCCGAGTTGGCCTGGATGAAGTCCGACAGCTGCTCGACGTTGGCGCGGCGGGCGGCGAGCGCGGCGTCGTCGGAGTCGGCGTTGGTGTGGACGTTGTACAGGTCCAAGAACACGCCCTCGGCGAGGCGCACGCGGGCCAGCGTGAAGCCCTTGGGGGTCAGGCAGTTGGTGCCGGTGCAGTCGTTCCACCTCACCCGCTCGAAGTCCTCGAAGGGGTGGTCGGAGAGGGTGTTGAGGCCGTCGCCGAAGGCAGCGCCGCCGCTGGTCGCCGTGCGGTAGGGGTGGGTGTCGTTGGCGTACAGCGAGGCGTGGTAGTTGAAGTCCTCCTGCACGTTGACGATGTCGTACGGGCCGAGCCGCTGCCCGATGAGCGGGGTGTTCGTCTCGGGGTCGCTGTCGCCGAGGCCGAGGGGGAGGCCCGCGATGTTGTACGTCAGCACATCGAAGGACCCGGAAGCGGCGGCCGGCGCGGCTGTCGCGGGGGTGGCGGCGGTGGCGGTGAGGCCGGTGAGGGCCAGCGCGGCCGCCGCGAGCGTACCGATCAGTCTTCTCATGGTGGGGGTGTCTCCGGTCGGTGACGAAGAAGATGAACGTTGAAGTTGAGCGTTGTTCAGGTTCGGTGTCAACAAGGCTGACGTACAAGGGTCGTTGAGGAAACTGTGAGAGGCGGGGCGATCCGCCGTGTCGGCGGCACCCGGCGGTCATGCCTTGCTCGTTCAACGTTCATGTTTCGCCTTGATCCTCCACAGGCGGCGCAACAGCGCCGTAGAAGGCAGCCGCTGGAAGCCGGCGGCATCCCAGGAGGCGTTCATGGGACACGGGCACACCCACGGCCACGGCCATCACCACCACGGACACGACCACGACCACTCGCACGACGCGGCGGCCGCGCTGCCCGCCGCCTTCGACCCCGCCGTGCCCGACGAGGCCCTCACCCCCGAGCAGCAGTCGCGCCGCACCCTGCTGCGCCGGGCGGGACTGCTGGGCGCGGGTCTGGCCGCCGCGAGCGTCGTCGCCCCGGCCGTGGCCGCCGCCGCTCCCGCGTCCGCCGCCTCCTCGGCCCCGGCCTCCGGCGGCCGCCGGTCCAGCGGGTTCCTGTGGCTGTCCGGTGACCACCACATCCACACCCAGTACAGCAGCGACGGCAAGTACCGCGTCGTCGACCAGGTCCGCCAGGGCGCCAAGCACGGCATGGACTGGCTGGTCATCACCGACCACGGCAGCACGACCCACGCCAAGATCGGTGTCGACAAGGTCAACCCGGACATCAGGGCGGCCCGCGCCGCCTACGAGGACACCCTCGTCTTCCAGGGCCTGGAGTGGAACATCCCGGGCGCCGAGCACGGCACCGTCTTCGTGCACCCCGGGAGCAACGAGGTCTCCGTCCTCAAGCAGTTCGAGACGGACTACGACGGCAGCGTCAAGAACGCCTCCGACTCGACGCCCGCCAACGAGGCCCTCGCCGTGGCCGGCCTGAACTTCCTCGCCGAGCAGGTCCAGCGCCGCAAGGTCAAGGACGCGCTGATGCTCGCCAACCACCCGGCGCGGCGCGGTGTCGACTCCCCGCACGAGATACGCAACTGGCGTGACGCGGGCCGTGGCCGCCAGATCGCCATCGGCTTCGAGGGCGCCCCCGGCCACCAGGCCGCCGGCCTGCCCGCACCGATGGGCCCGGGCCGCGCCCGCGGCATCTACGACAACAACCCCAGCGCCAACTCCTTCGCCGGCTACCCGCCGGAGAGCTACCGCACCTGGGGCGGCTTCGACTGGATGACGGCGACCGTCGGCGGCCTGTGGGACAGCCTCCTCGCCGAGGGCAAGCCGTGGTGGATCACCGCCAACTCCGACTCCCACCAGGTCTACGCCGACACCGCGGCGCGCGGCGGCGGCAACTTCGACGCCAACGGACGCTACGACGACCCGGTCTACAACGGCCAGATCGACATCGCCCAGGGCGACTACTGGCCCGGCCAGTACAGCCGTACGCACGTCGGCTCCGACGGCTTCTCCTACGCCGCCGTCATGGACGGCATCCGCGCCGGCCGCATCTGGGTCGACCACGGCCAGCTGCTCGGCGCCCTCGACGTCCGGGTGAGCGGCGGTCACCGCTGGGCCACGCTCGGCGGCGCGCTGCACGTGCGCAAGGGCACCAATGTCACGCTGACGGTCGACGTTGCGATGGCCGGCGGCCCCAACTGGGCGGGCTTCGTGCCCAAGCTGGCCCGCGTCGACGTCATCCAGGGCGATGTCACCGGCCCGGTCGCCGACAAGGACACGTTCACCGCGCCGACGGCGAAGGTGGTCAAGTCCTACGAGGTGAACAAGTCCTCCGGCACGCTCCGTCTCACCTACGACCTCGGCCGGGTCGACCGCCCCGTCTACGTCCGCGTGCGCGGCACCGACGGCAACCGTGGCGCCGTCGGCGCGATGGGCGCGGCCGTGGACCCGGCCGGCCCCGCCATCGACGTCGTCGGTGACGCCGACCCGTGGCGCGACCTGTGGTTCTACTCCAACCCGGTGTGGGTCCTGCCCTCGTGACGCCGTACGTCCTGACCGTGGACTCGGGTGTCAGGGACCTTCGTGCGGCCGACCACCTGCTCCACACGCTGGCGGCCGAACTCGCCCTCCCCGAGGGCGTGTTCGGCTGCACCCATCTGGTGCGGGGAGAGCGTCCGCGGGTGGCGCTCTCCCTCGCCCTGCCGTCCGAGCCGCTCCTGCGTACCGCCCAGGAGCGGCTCACGGCCGGGGGGCACGAGGTGTCACCCGGCGCGCCGGACGAGGTCGGCCGCGCGGTCCTCTACCCGGGCGTCTCGACCCTGACCGGCACCCTGACCGTCGCGGACGTCCTGTCCCGCTCGGCCATCGACCGCGTCACGGTGCTCGGCACCCCGAGCGGCCCCGCCCCCGACACCCCCATGGTGACGAGGGACCACGTCCGCCCGCAGTGGCTGCACGACGAACTCGTCCTGACCGCCATGCCGGCGATCGGCGGCACCCTGGTCCCCTTCGAGGTCCCGGAACCCACGCCCTGCTGCGCCGATCACTGAGGTGCCGTTCGTCGGTCGGCACCGTCCCCCGTAGGGTTGCCGGAGGTTCGATCCATGTCCTAGGTCTCGAATCGACGGGGGGCGGATGACGTACGAGGCAGAGTATGAGAGGGAAGCCGGCGACCCGGGCGTCCCTCCCGCGTCCCTGTCCGACGACCCCGCACGACCCCTGTGGCGGCAACGCGACTTCGGGACCTTCTGGGTCGCGCAGACCCTCTCCTTTCTCGGGGACTCCTTCGCGCTGATCGCGCTGCCGCTGCTGGTGCTCCAGGCGACCGGTTCGATCGCGCGGATGGGGCTGCTCACGGCGGTCGGCGGGGCCGCCTCGGTGGTCGCGGCGGTGTTCGCGGGGGCCGTCGTCGACCGCGTCGACCGGCGCAAGCTGCTCATCGCCTGCGATCTCGTGCGGATGGTGCTGTACGGACTCGTCCCGCTGGTCTGGCTGTTCGGGCCGCAGATCTGGCTGCTCTACGTCGTCCTGCCGCTGTGCGAGGCCGTCGGCATGCTGTTCGCCGTCGGGTACGTCACGGTGGTGCGCGGTCTCGTCGGCACCGAGCGGCTCACCGAGGCCAACGGCCGGCTGAACGCCACCGCCGCCGCGGCCGGGGTGCTCGGCCCGCTGTGCGCCGGTCTGGTCGCCGCCTGGTCCGGCCCGGCCGCGGCCGTCGGCGTGGACGCGGCGAGCTTCGGCGTCTCCGCCGCCTGCCTGGCCTTCGTACGACTGCGCGGGCGGCCCGGGAAGGCCACCGAACGGTCGGGACTGTGGCGGGACCTGCGCACCGGGATCGACTTCCTCCGCGGCCACCCGGTGCTGCGCGCCCTGACGGCCCTGCTGTTCGTCTTCAGTTTCCTCACCCTCGGCCTGAACGACCTGGTCATCTACCACCTCAAGCACGACCTCGGCCACGACGACGGCACGGTCGGCACCGTCATGGCCGTCGGCGCGCTCGGCACGATCACCGGCGCCCTGCTGGTGGCCCGGGTCCGCCGCCGGCTCGGCTTCGGAGCGACCTGGACGGGATCGGTCGCCGTGTGCGGGCTCTCCTTCGCCGGGCTCGGCTGGGCGAAGGACGTCCCCGTCGTCGCCGCCCTCGCCGCGGCCTTCCTGGCCTGCGTCGGCATGGCCGGCACCTGCTCCATGTCGCTGCGCCAGGAGGTCACCCCGGAGCCGCTCCTCGGCCGCGTCACCTCCGCCTTCTGGACCCTCCAGTACGCGGCCGCCCCGATCGGCGCGGCCGTCCTCACCTGGGCCGCGGAGCGGCAGGGCACGACCCCGGTGAGCCTGGTCGCGGGCGCGTGCTGCGTACTGATCGCGGGCGCCGCGCTGTTCACGCCGGTCGGGCGCTCGGGCAGCCGCACCTGACCCGCCGACCCACCGCGCTTCATATCGTCGTAACGGTCACCCCGCAGGGTGGAACTCTGCGGCCCAGTAAGCCGATTCACCAGCCTGCCGTGCCCGGTCACCGGCGCCGCGTCCCGACTCTTGCGCCATGTCCATCATTGATTCCCTGCGGGGAACCTCACGCGCCCTGGCCGCCTCGGTCATGGCGCTGGCGTTCGTCGTCGCGGCACCGCACGGCGCGTTCGCCGCACCCGGTGACCTGGACGCCACGTTCGGCACCGGGGGCCGGGTCACCATCACCGCGTCCAGCTACGCCGAGGGCGAGGACGTGGCGGTCCAGCCCGACGGAAAGATCGTCTCGGTCGGTTGGCTCCAGGACCCCGAGTACCTCGACGCCGAGTTCGTCCTGACGCGGCACAACCCCGACGGCAGCGTCGACACTTCGTTCGGCGGTGGCGACGGCGAGGTGGTGACCGACTTCGAGAACGGCAACGACGTCGCCCAGAGGGTGGCGGTCCAGCCCGACGGGAAGATCGTCGTGGCCGGCCGACACCAGGAGACCGACGACGAGTTCGCGGGCTGCTGCTGGTTCACGGTGGCCCGCTACAACTCCGACGGCAGCGTCGACACGTCGTTCGGCGGTGGCGACGGGTGGGTGAGTCCCGGTCTGGCCGGCGGTGCGGAGGAAGCCGTCGGGGTCGCGGTGCAGCCCGACGGGAGGATCGTCGCCGGAGCCTACGCCGGCGGTTGGTTCGCGGTCCTGAGGTATCTGTCGGACGGGACCCCGGACAGCACCTTCGGCGGCGGTGACGGCCTGACCATGACCGCTTTCTCCGACACGGGCGGCGGCGGTGCGAGCGCGCAGGACATGGTCCTCCAGCCCAACGGGAAGATCGTCATGGCCGGCTCCGCGGGCGAGAGCTTCTTCGACTTCGCCGTGGCCCGCTACAACCCCGACGGCAGCCCGGACACCACCTTCAGCGGCGACGGCAAGGTCACCACCGACCTCGGCGGTTACAACTGGGGCGAGGCCGTGGCCGTCCAGTCGACGGGCAGGATCGTCGTCGGCGGGCAGAGCGCGGACCGCTTCGCGCTCGTGCGCTACAACGTCGACGGCAGCCGCGACACGGCCTTCGGCACCGGCGGAGTCGCCACCACGGACTTCGGCGGCACCGCCGGCGTGAACGACCTCGTCGTCCAGCCCGACGACCGGATCGTCGCGGCCGGCAGCGGGTCGCCCGGCGACTTCCTGCTCGCCCGCTTCAACGCCGACGGCACCCTCGACACCGGCTTCGGCACGGGCGGCCGCGCCACGACCGACTTCGGCGCGGGCGACCGGGCGAACGCCCTCGCCCTCCAGACCGACGGCAGGGCCATCGCATTCGGTGACGACATCAACGGCCGCCGCCTCATGGCCCGTTACCTCGGCGGCGTCGGCACCCCGCCCCCGCCGCCTCCGCCCGCCGGGGTCGACCTGTCGGTCACCAAGACCGGCACCGGCGCGGTCAGCATCGGCGACCGGGCCACGTTCACCGTGACGGTCGTCAACAACAGCACCACCACCTCGGCGACCGGCGTCACCCTCACCGACACGGTCACCGGCCCCGCCGCCACCGTCGTGTCGGCCACCCCGGGCCAGGGCACCTGCACCACCTCCGCCACCGGCGCGACCTGCGCCCTCGGCACCCTCGCGGCAGGCGCCCGCACCACCGTGACGGTCGTCGTCGAACCCAGGGCCACGGGAACCCTCACCGACCGGGCCACCGCGAGCGCGGCGCAGTCCGACCCGGACACCGCCAACAACACGGCCACGGCACCCACCACGGTCAACAACGCCCGCGGCTGCACCCGCATCGGCACCAGCGGCAACGACACGATGACCGGCACCGCCGGCACCGACGTCATGTGCGGTCTCGGCGGCGACGACACGATCAACGCCGGCTCCGGCACCGACACGGTGTACGGAGACTTCGGCAACGACCGCGTCGACGGCGGTCTGAACAACGACGTACTCACCGGCGGCCCGGGCAACGACACCCTGCTCGGCAACTCCGGGAACGACCGGCTCGACACCATCGACAACGTCGCGGCCAACGACACCGCCAACGGCGGTCCGGGCCTGGACACCTGTACGACGGACGCCGGGGACACACGGATCAGCTGTCCGTAGGCACCCGCCCCGTACCGGCCGGCACCCCTGGGATGCCGGCCGGTACGTTATCCGTTCACCCCCGTGTAGTGCCCGAGCGCCCACCGCCACAGCCCGCGGGCCCCCAGATACGCCACCAGCCCCAGCAGCGGCGAGGACGCGGCCAGCCAGTACGGAACGGCCGTGTCGTGGCCGGTGAGGACAGCCGCCGGGAAGTACGCGACGAACGCGAGCGGGAGGGCGAAGGTGAGAAAGCCGCCCACCGCCTTCGGCAGGACGTTCAGCGGGTAGCTGCCGAAGGTGCCGAGGAGTTCCTCCAGCCAGCGGCCCCAGTGGTCGGCGGCGGGGTAGCGCAGGCACGCGGAGGCGACGGCCGTGAACAGGGCCGCCTCCAGCAGCATGCCGCCGACGACCGCGGCGATCAGATACGAGACGCTGCCCGCCGAGAAGTCCAGGGTGCTGCGGCTGAGCGCGCCCGCCATCAGACCGGCCGCGACCGTCAGGTCACCGATCGCGTTGGTGGGGAAGTAGTCGAGCTGGACCTGGCGGTGCACCGGCATCGGGCGCAGGAGATAGATGTCGATCCGCCCCTCCTGGACCTGCCGGCCGATGAAATGCACCCGGCCCAGCAGCAGCACGAACAGACCGTGCGCGAGCATCCGGATCGCCGGGATGAGCAGTACGTCCCCGCTGTCCCAGCCGCCCATCCCGGTGAACCGGGCCAGCAGCACCGTCGCGAACACGATCACCGACATCTGCCAGATCGCGCCGATCGCGATGTTCAGCAGGAACTCCGTGCGGTACTCCATCGCGGCACGGATGTTGAGCAGCGAGATGCGCCGGACGATGCGCAGAGCCTTCAGCGACATCTCAGCCTCCCTGCGAGATCACACGTCGCGCGGCCCGCCGCCACACCCGGCGGGTGACCACCGCCAGCACCAGCACCCAGGCCGCCTGGACCGCCAATTGGGCGCCCGCGTCCGACAGTTCGATCCGGCCGACGTAGATCGACAACGGCACGCTCAGCGTCGCCTGGAAGGGCAGGAAGCCGCTCAGCGTGATGAACCAGTCCGGGAAGAACCACAGCGGCGCGTACACCCCGGACATCAGGTTCTGCGCGAAGATCAGGATCAGCATCGCGGAGTTGTTGCGGATGGTGAAGAAGCAGAGCTGGTCGAGCAGGAGCATGACGTAGTACAGGACCCACTGGCCCAGCAGCATGCTCAGCGCGAACACCCCGGCCACCGCGGCGGACGGCGGCGGCTCGACCACCCCCGCGGCCAGACAGCCGGCATAGCCGAACAGCGCCCACGCCAGGCCGTACAGCTGCTCGCCGAGGGCGCGCAGGGCGTAGTAGCGCTGGGGCGGCAGCGGGCGCAGGTACCAGTAGACGATCGTGCCGAAATGCATGTGCTGGATGACCGTGTCCCTGCCCGCGTACTGGTCCAGCTCCCGCAGCCGGGAGGCGAGCACGGCCAGGACGGCGTACGTCACCGCCTGTTCGCGGGTCAGTCCGGCGGTGGTGCCGGTGTGCGCGTACAGGCCGCGCCACAGCGACGCCACCAGGACCACCTGGACGGTCAGCCGCAGCAGGACGGCCGTCATCCGGGGCGGGGTGTGCAGCTCGCCGAGCGGGGTGACACGTGCCGCCCGCCAGCCGTGCAGGACGGAGGCCATCAGGATCCCTCCGCCGCGGGACCGGCATGCACGTACGCGGCCCGCATCACGTCCTCCAGGTCCGCCTCGTCCAGGGCGAGGTCCGTCACCTCGTATCGCTCGATGACCTGCTTCAGCGCCTGGTGCACGGTCGGCGCGTGAGGGCCGTCGGGACCGAACACCGCCTGCGGGCCCTCGCGGCGCAGCAGCGCGACGCCCGGCAGGCCGCCGACCTCGGTGTGCGGGTCGGCCAGCGTCACCCGCACCTGCCAGGTCGAGCCGAACCTGCGGCGGATCTCGTCGAGGGTGCCGTCCAGGACGAGCCGCCCGTGGTTGATCAGCACGACCCGCTCGGCGAGCCGCTCGACCTCCGTCATGTCGTGGGTGGTGAGCAGGACCGTACGGCCGCGCTCCGCCACCTGGTGCCGCAGGAACTCCCGCACCTGCTCCTTCACCACCACGTCCATGCCGATGGTCGGCTCGTCGAGGAAGACGACCGGCGGGTCGTGCAGCAGCGCCGCGGCCAGGTCGGAGCGCACGCGCTGGCCGAGGGAGAGATGACGGACCCGGGTGTCCCAGAAGGACGACAGGTCCAGCAGGTCGTCGAACTCCGCCAGCCGCGCCGCGTGTTCGGCCTTCGGGACCTCGTAGATGTCCCGCAGGATCGCGAACGACTCGCGCACCGGGAGGTCCCACCACAGCTGGGTGCGCTGCCCGAACACCGCGCCGATGTTGCGGGCGTTGCGCTCGCGTTCCTCGTACGGCACCACGCCCGCGACCCGGGCCTCGCCCGCGCTGGGCGTGAGGATGCCGGTGAGCATCTTGATGGTGGTGGACTTGCCGGCCCCGTTCGGGCCGAGCAGGGCGAGGAGTTCGCCGGGGGCGACGGAGAAGGTGACGTCGCAGACCGCGTGCTTGGCGACCCTCTCCGGGTTGACGAGTGAGCGGAGGGCGCCGCCGAGACCGGGGCGGCGGACGGTGGTGTGGAAGGTCCGGGACAGGCCGCGAACCTCGATGCTGCCACTCAAGGGGCATCAACTCCTATGCGCTGCGCGCAGGGTGCGGCCGGCCGGCGGGGCTGCCGGCCGGCCGCTGAACGGACGTGGGTCACCGGGCGGGTGCGAAGACGAACGAGAACTCCGCCGGCCCGGCCTTCAGGAAGTACTGCGGCAGCGGGCCCGGACCGCAGGACTGCGAGCCGATGCCGTGCTGGCCGTGGTCGAGGTTGACCCACACCGTGTCGCCCGGCACCAGATCGGTGAGATGTCGTGCGGCGTCCAGCTGCTCGCTGGTCCAGGGCCGTGCGCTGAACCAGAACTCCGGCTCGCCCTCGATCCGCAGCCCGCCGAGCTCCGCCCAGCGGACGTCGGACCGGGCGCCGTTCTCCTGCGGGCGGACGTACGGCGTCTGGAGTTCCTCGATGCTCGCCTCCCACCGCAGGAGCTTCGCCGCGGACTTGGTGTCCGGGTACGCCTCGCCGCCGCTGCCGAACCACGTCGCAGACCCGGTGACCGCGGCCGGCAGCCCGAGCCGCACGCCGAGCCGGGGCAGCGGCACCTTCCAGTCGCCCTCGGGCTTGACCGACACGGTCAGCCGCAGCCGTTCGCCGTCGGACGTCCACCGGTACACCGTGCGCAACGCCACGTCGCGGGCGGCGGGCGCCACCCGGGTCCGGACGGTCAGCGAGCCGGACTCCGCCTCCACACCGTCCAGCCGGTGCCGCATCCGGTGCAGGCCGAGCTGCCGCCACAGCACGCCCCACCGGGCGTCGTCCTGCCACGAGGCGCCGTCGTCGTTGTCGGTCGGGGCACGCCACACGTCCAGGCGCGGACCGGTGACGTCCACCCCGCCGACGGACAGCAGGGCACCGGTGGCCGCGTCGAAGGTGCCCGGGCCGAGCACGATCAGGTCGCCGTCGGCCGTGGGCCCGGCACCGGTGGCCGTGGCGAGGGGAGCACGCGGCTCGACCGTCCGCTGCGCCCACGCCACCTCGTGGCCCCGGCCCGCCCAGGAGGTGTCGGCCGCGAGGAGCGCCCGGACCGTCCAGCCGACCTCGGCCCCGTCGCCGTCGGGAGCGGTCGCCGGCAGCTTGACCTCCGCCGACTCACCCGGTGCGAGCGGCGGCACGGCCAGTGTGTGCGCCGCCGTGGACTCCCCGTCCACCTGGTAGGCGAACTCGAACTCCAGGTGCGAGAGGTCGGCGAAGTCGTACGCGTTCGTCACCCGTACGGCACCGTCGGCACCCTCGATCCGCACCGGCTCGATGACCTTCTTGTACTCGACGAGCCCGGGGGAGGGCCGCCGGTCCGGGAAGACCAGCCCGTCGCAGACGAAGTTGCCGTCGTGCAGTTCCTCGCCGAAGTCGCCGCCGTAGGCGAAGCCCAGCTCGGGGTGGCGGACGCCGTGGTCGATCCACTCCCAGATGAAGCCGCCCTGGAGCCGGTCGTGGCGCTCGAAGATCTGCTGGTAGTCCGCGATGCCGCCGGGCCCGTTGCCCATCGCGTGCCCGTACTCGCACTGGATGAAGGGCAGTTCGCGCCGCTTGCCGGTGCCACCGTCCAGGTGCTGCCCGATCCGCTCGACCTCGGCGTGGGAGGCGTACATCCGCGAGTACACGTCGGTGTCGCGGCAGTTCCAGTCGCCCTCGTAGTGCACCAGACGGGAGGCGTCCCGGCCGTGGATCCACTCGGCCATCGCGGTGAGCCCGCGCCCGGTACCGGCCTCGTTGCCCAGCGACCAGAAGACGATCGACGGATGGTTCTTGTCGCGCTCGACCATCCGGGCCGCGCGGTCCAGCAGGGCCGGGGTCCAGCGGTCGTCGTCGACGGGGTTGTCGCGCCAGCCCTGCTCGGTGAAGCCGTGGGTCTCCAGGTCGCACTCGTCGATGACCCACAGGCCGTACTCGTCGCACAGGTCGAGGAAGGCCGGGTGCGGCGGGTAGTGCGAGGTGCGCACCGCGTTGAGGTTGTGCCGCTTCATCAGCAGCACGTCCTCGCGCATGGTCCGAAGGTCCAGGGCGCGGCCCCGCTCGGGGTGCCACTCGTGCCGGTTGACGCCCTTGAACAGGATCGCCCTGCCGTTGACCTTGATCAGGCCGTCCGCCAGGGCGACCGTACGGAAGCCGATGCGCAGCGGCACCCGCTCGCCCGCGGTGACCAGCTCGCCGTCGTACAGCCTCGGCGTCTCCGCCGACCACGGATCGACGGCGACCGTGACCGGCTCACCGGTCGCGACATCGATGTCGAGGGCGGGCACGGACACCCGCCCGTCGACGTCGGAGTCGACGCGCAGGGTGCCCTCGCCCGTGGTGTGGTCGTAGGAGGCGTGCACGAAGAAGTCGCCCGCCGCGCCCACCGGGCGGTGCAGCAGGGTGACGTCACGGAAGATGCCGGGCAGCCACCACTGGTCCTGGTCCTCCAGGTAGGAGCCCGCCGACCACTGGTGCACACGGACGGCGAGCACGTTCCCGGCCGGCTTCAGCAGCGCGCCGACCGTGAACTCGTGGGGCAGGCGGGAGCCCTTGAACTCGCCGAGCTCGGTGCCGTTCAGCCAGACGCGGGCGCAGGACTCGACGCCGTCGAAGCGCAGCACGGCGTCGCCGTCGCCGAGGGCGGGCCAGTCGTCCGGCAGGTCGAAGACCCGCAGGTGGTCGCCCGTCGGGTTCTCCGTGGGGACGTGCGGCGGGTCCACCGGGAAGGGGTAGAGGTGGTTGGTGTAGATCGGCGCACCGAACGCGCCGTCGCCCTGGAGGACCCAGTGGCCGGGGACCGTGACCTCGGCCCAGTCCCCGGCGTCGTAGCCCTCCGCGGCGAAGGAGTCGTCCTCGGCGTCGGCGGTCGCCGACAGCCTGAAGCGCCAGTCCCCGTTCAGGGACAGGGACTTCGCGTCCGAGGCGGCGTACCAGGCGCGGGGCGCCAGGGCCCCGGCGCCGGGAGCGACGTCCTCGACGTAGTCGACGGTTCGGGTAGTGCGGAAAGACATCTGTCTCCTTGCTCAGCCCTTGATGCCGGTCTGTGCTATCCCCTGTACCAGCCAGCGCTGAAGGAAGAGGAACACGAACAACAAGGGCAGGATAGAAATCGCTGTCGCCATGAAGATCTGGTGGAACACGACCGTCTGGCCGGTCGTGTACGACGAGAGCGCGACCTGCACGGTCCACGCACCGGGGTCCTGGCCGATGACCAGCGGCCACAGGAATGAGTTCCAGCCGTTGATGAAGGTGATGGTGGCGATCGCGGCGAAGAAGTTCAGCGAGTTCGGCACCACGACACGCCAGTACGCGCCCCAGTAGCCGAGCCCGTCCACGCGCGCCGCCTCCTCCAGCTCCTTGGGGAACCCCAGGAAGTACTGCCGGAAGAGGAAGCAGGTGAAACCACTGAACAGGCCCGGGACGATGAGACCCCGGTAACTGTCCACCCAGCCGAGTGACGAGACCAGCACGAAACTGGGGACGAACGTCACGGCGGTCGGGACCATGAGGGTGCCCAGCACGACGTAGAACACCTTGTTGGCGTGCCGGTAGGGGATGCGGGCCAGGCCGTAGCCGGCCAGCGAGCACACCAGCAGGACGCCGGCGGTGTGCAGCACGGCGACGACCGTGGAGTTCCACAGCGACCGGGCGAAGGGCACCGAGGAGTCGTCGAACGGGGAGGTGATGTTGCCCCACTGGACGTCCGTGGGGAAGAAGGTCCAGTTCTCCCCGGTGATCTGGGCGTCCGTGGACAGCGCGTTGCGCACCAGGATGTAGAACGGCACCAGGAACAGCAGTGCGGCGACGCCGGTGGCGAGATACAGGCCGGTGCTGCCCATCACGCCACCGCGGCCGGTACGGCGGGCCTTGCCGTCCGGGGCGGGTTTGCGGATGCCGGGCGTGGTGGTGGTCACTTGGACTCGTCCCCCCTTCCGAAGCCCATGAGCCTGCCCTGGAACAGGGTCACGGCACAGATCAGCACGGTCAGGATCACGGCACCCGCGCTGCCGGCGCCGTAGTCCTGGTTCTCGCCCAGGGCCTTCAGATACAGCTCGACCAGCGGCGGGCGGCCCCAGGTCGTCTTGTCCAGCAGGTTGTAGAACTCGTCGAAGGCCTGGTAGGCGGCGACGAGCAGCAGCAGGATCACCGCGGTCGAGGTGGCCCGCAGCTGGGGCAGCGTGATGTACCGGAAGGTCTGCCAGCCCCGCTTGGCTCCGTCGATGGCCGCCGCCTCGTACAGCTCGGCCGGGATGTTCTGGAGCGCCGCGATGAAAAGGATCATGTAGAACCCGGACTGGAGCCACAGCCGGGCCGAGACGATGACCAGCCAGTACCAGGGCGGGTTGGGGTCGGCGAGCCAGGCGATGTTCTCGATGCCGAACCAGCCGAGGACCGTGTTCATCAGACCGAAGCGGACCCCGCTGAAGATGGACATCTTCCAGATCAGCGCCGCGGCGACATAGCTGACCGCGGTCGGCAGGAAGAACACCGACCGGAAGAACGCCCGCATGAACCTGAGCCGGTTCACCAGCAGCGCGAGGCCGAGCGAGAGCGCCCAGGTGGTGGGCACGATGAACGCGGCGAACACGGTGAAGGTGCCGAGCGAGCCGACGAAGTCGTCGTTCGTCAGCATGTGCCGGTAGTTGTCGAGGCCGATGAACTTCTCCGGCGTGACCGTGAACCGCGCCTCGAAGAAGCTGAGGTAGACGCTCCAGCCGATCGGGACGTAGATGAAGATCGCCAGCCCGATGAGGAACGGTCCGGTGAAGAGCCAGAAGTTGAAGGTGCTGTTGCCCCGCAGACCCCGCCGCGACCTGGCCGGGGAGGCCTTGGCCGGGGCGGGGCTCGCGAGGTCGAGCTCGGAGGTCGTCGACATGTCGTGGTCCGTCCGCCGGCCTATCCGAAGAGCTTCTTCAGCTCACGGCCGACGGCCGCGTCCGCCTTGTCGAGGGCGGCCTCGGGGTCGCCGCCCTTACGGACGCAGTTGGCGAAGACGTCCTCCAGCGCGGTGATCATGGCCTGGGTCCAGCCGATGTTGTCGAAGTGGCCGAACTCGTTGAAGAGCTTCACGCCCTCGGCCGGCAGCCCGGACTTCAGCTTGGTGGCCTGTTCGGCTATCGAGGTGCGCGGCGGGATGTGGAAGCCGTACGAGGTCGCCCAGTCCTCCTGGTACTCCTTCTGGTCGATCCACAGCCACTTCACGTACTCCTTGGCCGCGTCGACGTTCTTGCCCTTGGCGTTGACGAACATCGACCAGCCGCCGTTGTAGACCGAGGGCTTGCCGTCGGCGGTGACCTTCGGGAAGGGGAAGACGCCGACGTCGTCGCCGAGGGTCTGCTGGAACTGCGGCATCGCCCACATGCCGCAGAACTGCATCGCGCACAGGCCCTGGTTGAGGGCGGAGGGGTCCCAGTAGTCGGTCGGGGCGCCGAGCAGGAGGTCGCCGCTGGTGAACAGCGAGCGCATCTTCTTCAGACCCTCGACCACACCGTCGGTGTGGTAGGCGATCTGGTTCTTGTCGTCGAGGGTGTCGGCGCCCGCGGACCAGATCATCGGGTTGATGACGGCGTGCAGGTCGTTGCCGAGGTACAGACCCTTGACCTTGCCGGTGGTGAGCTTGGCGGCGGCCTCGATCAGCTCGTCGAGGGTCTCGGGGACCTTCACGCCCGCCTTCTCGAAGAGCGAGGGGCGGTAGAAGAAGAACTGCGGGTCGTCGATCATGCGGACGCCGTACGTCTTCCCGTCGACCGTGTGCGAGGCGATGTCGGCCGGGTTGAAGTCGTCCTTGACCGGTTCGACGATGTCGGTCAGGTCCGCGACCTGCCCGCTCCTGACCATCTGGATCTGTGGGTGGAACTCGAAGAGGTCGGGCGCGTTGTCGGTGAGCAGCGTCGCGAAGAGCTTGTTCTCGAAGTCGGCGGCGGTGATCCACTGGGTGGTCACGTTCGCGTCCTTGTAGGCCTTGGCGTACTTCTTGACGGCCTGCTCGGTGCCGGCCTCGCCGTAGGCGTGGAAGTACTGGGTGAGGCTGACGCCCGAACCGGACCCGCCGCCGCGCCCGTTGTTTCCGCCGCACGCGGCGAGTCCGCCGGCGGCGGCCAGACCCAACGCGGCCCGCAGTGCGGTTCGGCGGCTGAAGTTGCTGTTGCTCGGTGCCGACATGGTGACGTCCTTGTCTCGAGTACGGCTGCGGTGCGGGACGTTAACCTTCGGCTAAGGCTTCGGCAAGGGGTTGGACGAAGTCTGCACGAAGCGTTGTGCAACGTTCGGAATACCGGACGTGAGGGGGTTGCGGACCGCCGCACCGGGGACCCGCAACCCCCTTGGTGGGTACGGTAGTTACCGGCGCAGCCAGACCTGGTTGGCGCCGCCGTTGCAGCTGTAGAGGCCCACCTTGCTGCCGTCGGCCGTCGCCTGCCCGCCGACGTCGAGGCACTTGCCCGAAGCCTCGCTGACGATCTGCCCGTTGGAGTTCAGCAGCCACCGCTGCCCGGCGTCACCGGCGAAGCCGGCCGTCGTCGCGAGCCCCGAACTCCCCGCCGTCAGATAGCCGTCGGGGCCCTTCAGCGCACCCCGGCGGTCGTACGACCACCCCTGCCCGGCCGCGCCCGCGCAGGCGCCGATCACCGCGCCCGAGGCGTCGGCGGTCAGGCACTTGCCCGACTGCTCGCCCTGCCAGGCACCGGTCACGGCCGAGGCGGCGGCGTACGGCTTCTGGTCGAGGACGTACGTCGTGATGGAGCGGGCCGGCAGTGCCGCGGACACCGTGCCGCCCTTCACCGAGGGCCGCGCGACCTTCGCCCAGTTCTCGTCGGCCGACGTACGGACCGCCTCGACCGCCCGCAGCGGCGACCCGCTGTTGAAGTGCAGGTCGAGGTCGGTGCCGGTGGTGTTGTGGTTGTTGACCACGACGACCCACTTGCCGTTCCGGTCGTAGACGGAGGCCTCCACACCGTCCGGCAGGCCCGTGACGTTGTGCATGACCGAGCCCGGCTTCACGAACTTGCTGTACTGGCCGAGCGCGTAGTACCGCTTGGTGAAGTACAGCGTCTGATTGCCGTTCCTCGCGTAGTCCGGGTCGTAGTAGATCAGGCCGTCGTTCCAGCCCTGGTCGTTCCTGGCGAGCGGATCGGAGCCGATCATCTCCGACAGCGCGACCCACCAGTGGAACGCCGAGTCGTGCGCGGTCGCGAAGTCCTTGTAGATGATCCGGGACAGGTTCAGACCGCCGTCGATCGTCGGGTCGTACTCCTGCGCCCAGCCCGTGCCGCCCTTGCCGAAGCAGCAGATCTCCGTCGACCAGGAGGTCCCGCCCACCGACTTCGAAGTCTCGTACACCTTCGCGCGGTTGGCGTCGGAGGGGTTGTCGTACGTGTGGTGGGCCAGCTTGTCGACGTACTGCGCGGTGCCCGGCTCGTTGATCCAGCGCGGCACCTCGTCGTTGAACTTCACGGTGCTGGTCGACTCGTCGGCGATGATGCCGGTCCGCTGCCCCCGCGCCCGCTGCTCGGCGCCGAGCGCCCGCACGATGTCGTCGCGCTGCGGGACGTCGACGAGCATGCCCTCCTGGCCGCAGGAGTCGAAGCTGTTCGTCGGCTCGTTGAAGGGGCTGATGTAGTCGAACCTCACGCCCTGCTTCGCGAAGTGGTCGGTGACGTCGGCGACGTACTTCGCGAAGTCCTGCTCGTTCTCGGCCTTCAGATGGCCGCCGCAGCTCAAGCCGTTGGTCTTCCACTCGGCGGGCGCGCTGTTGACGAAGCCGATCAGATCCTCGACGCCGTACTTCGCGGCGGCGTACAGGAACGTACGGCCGGCCTTGTCCTTGCTCCAGTCGTACGTGCCGTCGGCGCCCCGGAAGTCCTCGGGGGCGCGCGGCGCGTAGGTCACGCCCGTGCCGCCACCGCCGATGTTGTAGCGGTAGGCGCTCAGGTCCAGGCCGTCGGGGGCGAACAGCAGCCTGGCCACCCGGGCCCGGACCTTCGGGTCGAAGTTCTTCAGGTCGTTGACCCACCAGGCGCCGGAGGCACCGATGTTGTCGATGGCCTGCGCTGCGTGCGGGGAGACCTCGGCCGCCGGAGCGGCGGCGGCGCCCGCGGGCGGGGCGGATATCAGAGGGCCCGTGACGGCCAGCGCTGCGGCGGCCGTCAGCAGGACCGATCTGCGGGGGTGGGGGTTGGAGCGGGGGAGAGTCACGTGCATCCCTTCCGTCGTCACGAAGGTGGTGCGGTACGGCTCCTTGCGGGGGTGGTGCGTTTTGCGGCAGTCCTCTGGCCCACGGTCTGCAGGGCTCCTTCGAGCGCGAAGGTCGCCGCGCCCAGGCACACCGGGTCGGTGGGGATGGCGGAGAGGACGATCTCGGTGGCGGCCAGCGGCCGCCTCAGCGCGTGCCGGGCCACGGCCTCGCGCACCTCGTGCAGCAGCGGTTCGCCGAGCGCGGCGGCGACCCAGCTGCTCAGCACGACGACTTCGGGGTTGAACAGGTTCACCAGATCGGCGATCCCGGCGCCCAGATAGCGGGCCGTGTCCCGGACCACCTTCAGTGCCACCGGGTCCTGCGCCGCGACACCGCGGGCCAGCGCGTCGATCGTCGCCGTCTGGTCGTCCGGGTGCAGCAGCGCGCTCTCGGCGGCCAGCTCCCGCAGGTTCACCATGATTCCGGGCGCGCCGACATACGTCTCGACACAGCCGTGGTTGCCGCAGTGGCACAGCCGCCCGTCCAGCACGAGCGTCGTATGACCCCACTCGCCCGCGCTGTTGCTCACGCCCCGGTGCAGCCCGCCGCCGAGCAGGAGGCCCGCGCCCACGCCGGTGCCGAGGTTGACCACCACGGCGTCGCCGCGACCGCGCGCCGCCCCGAACCACAGCTCGGCCACCGCGCTCGCGCGCAGCGGGTTGTCCATGTACAGCGGGTAGGCGATGTGCTCGGCGAGCAGATCGAGCAACGGCACGTCGTGCCAGTCCCAGTTGGGCGCGTACTCGGCGACACCGGTGTCCCGGTCCACCTGCCCCGGCACGCTCACCCCGACGCCGAGCACCCGGGCGCCCTCCACCCCGGCCTGCGCGACCACCGAGCCGACGGCGGCGGCGACATGGCCGACGACCTGCTCGGGGCGGCTCTCGCCGGGGCGCATGTCCTCGTCGGCGCGGGCCAGGACGTTCAGCGCGAGATCGAACAGCTCGACCCGGACGTACGTCTCCGCGATGTCGACGCCGATCAGCGCGCCCCCGGAGGCGTTGACCGCCACGAGCCCGCGGGGACGGCCGCCCGCCGAGTCCTCGAACCCGACCTCCGTGATCATCCTCAGGTCGAGCAGCTCGCCCACGAGCGTGGCGACCGTGGCGAGACTGAGTCCGGTGGCGGCCGCCAGCTCCTGCCTGGAGGTGGGTGACGCGGCGATGATCTGGCGCAGCACCTCGTAGCGGTTCGCCGTGCGGATGTCGCGTGATGTGCGCTTCACCGGGTGCCCCCGTCCCTTCGCTCCGGCCGGGTCGTCGTCGGCACCGGCGCGGCGCAAGGCTATGGTGTGCGGCGGACTTTCGACAAGGGGTTAGGAAAGGGGCTGTAGAAAGTCTTTCCGCTGGAAGCACCAGGTGTGGGGGGACTGGCGGGTATCAATCGCCGTCAGGCGCCGAGGATATCCCGCACGAACGCGTTGGCGAACTTCCCCTCCGGATCCAGCTCCCGCGCCAGCGCCCGGAAGTCGGCCAGCCTCGGATACCGCGCCCGCACGACCTCCGCCGGCAGCGCGAACACCTTGCCCCAGTGCGGCCGGGGCTCGAAGCCGGCCAGCGCCTCCTCCAACCGCCGCACCACCGGCAGCACGGCGGCCGTGTCCTCGACCCATGTGAAGTGCAGGGCCACCGTGTCCCGTCCGTAGGCCGGGCTGAGCCACTGCCCGTCGGCCGCGACCAGGCGCACCTCGCAGGTCTGGAGCACGGGGGAGACCGTCGCCCGGATCGCGTCGATCGCGTGCAGCGCGGCCAGGGCGTGCTCGCGCGGCAGCAGATACTCCGACTGGATCTCCGCCCCGCTGCTCGGTGTGAAGTCCGCCCTGAAGTGCGGCAGTCGCTCGTGCCACGGCCCCGGCACCCCGAACTGCTCCGTGCAGTTGACCGCCGGCATCCCCGGCACCGGGTGCAGCTTCTCGGTGGCGGGCGCGGCCCAGGGGAAGTCCGGCAGCGGCTGGTCGGTGCGCCGCTTGAGCCACACCTGCCGGAAGCCGGGCGCGCCCCAGTCGGTGAACATGCTCACGCTGTACGCCGACGACATCACCGTCTCGAACGCCGCCATGTCCAGCCCGTCCAGCGGCAGTTCGGTGAACAGGTGCTGCTCGACGTCGAAGGACGGCTCCAGGTCCAGGGTCAGCGCCGTGACGACTCCGAGGGCGCCCAGCGAGGTGACTGCACCGCCGAACCGCCGGTCCTCGCGGCCGACGGTCACGACCGACCCGTCCGCCGTGACCAGCTCCACCTCCCGCACCGAGGTGGCCAGCGAGCCGTTGCCGATCCCCGAGCCGTGGGTGCCGGTGGCGACCGAGCCGGCCACCGAGATGTGCGGCAGGGACGCCATGTTGGGCAGCGCGAGGCCGTGCGCGTACACCGTGCGGGCGAGTTCGGCGTAGCGCACGCCGCCGGAGACCCGCACCGTACGGGCCGCCCGGTCGACGTCGATCACCGGAGGCAGATCGGCGATCGACAGCAGCACACCCTCGGGGCCCGGATCGGCGATCTCGTTGAAGGAGTGCCCGCTGCCCAGCACCCGCACCCGGGCGCTCCCCGCCACCAGCGAGCCGATCGCGCCGACCGCGTAGGGCCGGTGCAGCTCCTTGGCGGTGTAGGTGATGTTGCCCGCCCAGTTGGTGATCGTCTCCGTCATGCCCGCCGTCCTCCAGGGTGAGTGCCTGCGCGTTGACCCTCTCATCCGCGGCTGCCTACCGTAGAGACCGTTTTCCACGGCCACCACACCCGCCCCATTCGGCCGTCCCCTCCCACCCCACCTCGCCGAGCCGGAGGCCCGTCCTTGACCGAGCGGCCGCACGCCCTGTTCGCCATGTCCGCCGAGAACGTGCCGCTGGTCTTCCCGCCGGGAGTGCTGGCGCGCCTGCGGGAGTCGCTGGACATCGACCCCGGCCTGGTGGCCGAGGACTTCACCGACCCGCGCATCGCGGACTCCCTCGCCCGCGCCGAGATCCTGGTCACCGGCTGGGGCTGCCCCCGCCTCGAACCGGCCGTCCTCGACGCCGCCCCGAAGCTGCGCGCGGTGTTGCACGCGGCCGGCTCCGTCAAGGGCCTCGCCACTCCCGAGCTGTGGCGGCGGGGCATCTCGGTCAGCTCGGCGGCCCTTGCCAACGCCGTGCCGGTCGCCGAGTACACGCTCGCCGTGATCCTGCTCGCCGGCAAGGACCTCTTCGCCGCCCGCGACCGGCTGCGCACCGAACGCGTCTTCCCCGGCTGGGGCCTGGTCCCCGGCATCGGCAACCACGGCCGCCGGGTCGGCGTCATCGGGGCCTCGCGCATCGGCCGCAGGCTGATCGAGCTGCTGCGCCCCTTCGAGATGGTCCCCGCGCTCAGCGACCCCTACGTCGACACGGCGGGCGCCGCCGCCCTCGGCGTGCCCCTGCTCCCGCTGGACGACCTGCTGCGCACGTCCGACGTCGTCACGATCCACGCCCCCGACACCCCCGAGACCCGCCACCTCATCGGCGCCCGCGAGCTGGCCCTGATGCCCGACGGGGCGGTCCTGGTCAACACCGCGCGCGGCGCCCTGCTCGACCACGAGGCCCTGATCGCCGAACTGCGCACCGGCCGCCTCTCCGCGATCCTCGACGTCACCGACCCCGAGCCCCTGCCCGCCGACTCGCCCCTGTACGACCTGCCGAACGCGGTCGTCACCCCGCACCTCGCCGGCTCCCAGGGCAACGAGGCCGCCCGTCTGGGCCTCGCGGTCACTGAGGAGGCCGAACGGCTGGTCGCGGGCGAGGAGCTCGCGCACCCGGTCGACCCGATGGCGCTCGCGCGGGAGGCGTAGGGCGGGCCCCGGCGATCCGGAGGATGCCTGACACATACACCCAGGAGGGGACCCGATGCGGTCCCGGCTCCGGTGGGGGCATACCGTGAGGAGTCGTACGCCAGAGAGCCTGTGTCATGTCCCCGGCCGGGCGCGCGGCGCTGATCCGACCGGGAACATGACACAGGCTCTGAGCCGGGAGGAGATTACGGATGGGCAGCCGCACCGCACTGGTCGAGGATCTGATGGAGCGATTCCCGCACGTTCCGCGGGAAGCCGTCTTCAAGGAGGACCTGCTCCGGGGCGGCGTCGCGTTCGACCCGTCGGCCCTCAGCGACAACGAGGGCGGCGAGGTCAAGCCGAAGTCGTACTTCATCTTCTCCTTCGACCACGGGACCCTGCCGGAGCTCGGCGAGGCCGCCCTGCGGCGCCCGCCGGAGGAGATCATCCTCACCGGCGGGCCGTACGACCTGCGCCGCACCGTCGTCTCCGTGCGCGTGAACCCGGCCTCGCCCTACCGGGTGGCCGCCGACGAGCACGGCGTGCTCGGCCTCTACCTGGACGGCAAGCGCATCTCGGACGTCGGCGTGCCGCCCATGCCCGAGTACTACCGGCACACCCTCTCCAACGGGAAGTCGGTGATGGAGGTCGCGCCGACCATCCAGTGGGGCTACCTGATCTACCTCACCGTCTTCCGGGTCTGCCAGTACTTCGGCGCCAAGGAGGAGTGCCAGTACTGCGACATCAACCACAACTGGCGCCAGCACAAGGCGGCCGGGCGGCCGTACACGGGTGTGAAGGACGTCGACGAGGTCCTGGAGGCGCTGGAGATCATCAACCGGTACGACACCGCGAAGGCGTCGACCGCGTACACGCTCACGGGCGGCGCCATCACCTCGAAGCTCCAGGGCCGCGACGAGGCCGACTTCTACGGCATGTACGCCAAGGCCATCGAGGAGCACTTCCCGGGCCGCTGGATCGGCAAGGTCGTCGCCCAGGCGCTGCCCAAGGACGACGTCCAGCGCTTCAAGGACTACGGCGTGCAGATCTACCACCCCAACTACGAGGTGTGGGACGAGTACCTGTTCAAGATGTACTGCCCGGGCAAGGAGCGGTACGTCGGCCGGGACGAGTGGCACAAGCGGATCCTGGACTCCGCGGACGTCTTCGGCGCGCGCAACGTGATCCCCAACTTCGTGGCCGGCGTGGAGATGGCCGAGCCCTTCGGCTTCAAGACGGTCGACGAGGCCATCGACTCCACCACCGAGGGCCTGCGCTTCTTCATGTCCAACGGCATCACGCCCCGATTCACCACCTGGTGCCCCGAGCCGACGACCCCGCTCGGCAAGGCCAACCCGCACGGTGCGCCGCTGGAGTACCACATCCGGCTGCTCCAGGCCTATCGCCAGACCATGGAGGACTTCGGTCTGTCCTCGCCCCCCGGGTACGGTCCGCCCGGACCCGGCAACGCGGTGTTCTCGGTGAGTTCGTTCATGGACAGCCTCCCGGCGCAGGAGCCGGCGACGACAGAGACTCCGTCGGCGGTCTAGTCGGGGCGGCGCGGATGCCGGTATAGGTGAGACGGACGGGGCTCGCGTCCGTACCTGTGGCTGGAGTTGCCGGTCCACCACGGTCTGTCATGACATCTGAACACGGCGCTTGTCAGTTGTGTTGAAAACGTGAAAGGGTCATGTCCCGCCGCGAGGGTCCCCCCAACTCCATTGCCAATATGGCGAGTTGACCTCGCATGTGGATGCAGGAGACTCATGCCCGACCTGCCGACCCCTCAGGATGCCACCGAGGCCGCGCTGTTCTCCGAGTGCTGGGACGCCGTGCTGTCGTACGCCGACCTGTGCACGGCCGGGTCCTCGGCGGCCAGGCAACTGGCCGCCGAGGCGTTTTCCGCCGGCATACGTGAGGCCCGCGAGGCCGAGGCCATAACCTTCCGCAGCGCGGGCCGCCGCCCCGCCCGCCTGCCCCGGATCCCCCTCCTGCTGACCGCCGTACGCAACACGGCGGCCGCCTGGGAGGAGAGCGGGCAGGGCCACAAGCTGGACCCCGACCTGCGCCTGTGGCTCAACTCCGACAAGGCCGCCCGCTTCGCCGGACCCCCGCTCCAGCGCCCGCTCGCGCTGCGCGGACTGCGCGACATGCAGGAACCGGACGCGGCACTGCTGTGGCTGGCCGAGGTGGAGGCGCTGCCGCAGGCCGTCGTGGCCCGCCGGCTCGGCCTCGACCCGGCCACCCTCGCCGAGGAACTCACCCAGGTTCGCGGCGTGTTCCGGGACCGCAGCCGGCGCAACCACCTCGACACCCCGATGGACGCGCAGTGCCGCAGCTACGCCCGCCTCCTCGACGCCGTCACCCGCTCCACCGCCGCCGACACCCCCGGCGACCTCTCCCGCCACCTCGCCACCTGCGTCAACTGCGCCGAGGCCGCCGCCTGTCTGCGGCTGCACGGCGGCGGGCTGCCCGGGGCGCTGGCCGGCGGAGTGATCGGCTGGGGCGGCCTCGCCTACCTGGAGCGCCGCCGCCGGGCCGCCGAGGTGCGCCTGGGCGCCGGACGCCCCGAAGCGGCGGACGCGGACGCGGGACCGCCGAACCCCGGCGCGCACAAGGCCCGCGTCGTGCGCAACGGCCTGCTCGTCGCCGCCGTCCTGGTCTCCGCGCTCGCCCTCGCGGTGTCGATGATGCCGGGCGGCACCGGTGACGGCACCGCGGCGGGCGGGGAGACCTCCGACCGCCGGCCGGTCGCCGACCCCGGCTTCTCCCTGCCGGTCACGGCCGCCACCCAGTCGCCCACCGACTCCGCGGAGCCGTCGCGGAGCGCCCCGCACGAGGACTCGCCCGAGCCGAAGAACCCCAAGCCCGAACCCCAGGGCACCCAGTCCTCCACGGCCCGCGAGGACGACCCGGAACCGTCCCCGAGCGCGGCCCCGGCCTGCGAGGTCGTCTACGACCTCGTCAACGAATGGCCCGACGGCTTCCAGGCCACCGTCACCGTCACCACCGAGGAGGCCCTGGACGACTGGCGCGTCGGCTGGTCCTTCCACGACGGCCAGACCGTCGGCCAGATGTGGGACGCGAACTTCGCCCAGAACGGCTCCCGGATCACCGCCGAGGCCGCCGACTACAACCGCACGGTCCCCGCCGGCGGCTCGCTGGCCTTCGGGTTCATCGCCTCCTGGGAGGGCGAGAACTCACCGGCGGCCGACTTCACGCTCAACGGGCACGACTGCGCCTCATAATTCGGTTGACGGGCCTTCCCGGGCCCCGGCTAAAGTGACAGCGGTTCAAGGCGGTGGCCGATCGGCCACCGCAGTCGAGCGGACGTGTACGAGGAGGTGTCGACCAATGGCTGTCTTTGCGACGAGCGCTGACCGCATCCAGACCATCAAGTCCACCTCCGTGGCCGCCGGCTGAACCCAGACTTCACTTCCCTCCGCGCCTGTGCGCGCGGCTGCCGGGGCCATTCATCGTGAAGGGTCACCCGTTGACTTCCACCTCCGTTTTTCCCGCGTTGGCTCCCTACGGCTGGGACTCGGCCTGGGCCGACGCGTTCACCCCGTACGACGCCCAGGGGCTGCTGCCCGGGCGCGTCGTGCGGGTCGACCGCGGGCAGTGCGACGTCGTCACCGCCGACGGCGTCGTACGCGCCGACACGGCGTTCGTCACACCGCACGACCCGATGCGGGTCGTGTGCACGGGCGACTGGGTCGCCGTCGAACCCTCGGGCAATCCGCGTTACGTACGGACGTATCTGCCGCGCCGTACCGCGTTCGTACGCTCCACCTCCTCCAAGCGGTCCGAGGGGCAGATCCTCGCGGCCAACGTCGACCACGCGATCGTCGCCGTGTCGCTGGCCGTCGAACTCGACCTCGGCCGCATCGAGCGCTTCCTCGCCCTGGCGTGGGAGTCCGGCGCGCAGCCGGTCGTGGTCCTCACCAAGGCCGACCTCGTGCCGGACGCGGTGACGCTCGCGTACCTCGTCCAGGACGTGGAGACCACGGCGCCGGGCGTGCCGGTGCTGACCGCCAGCGCCACGCAGGGGGAGGGGCTCGACGTCCTCTCCGCGGTCGTCGGGGGCGGTACGTCCGTGCTGCTCGGGCAGTCCGGCGCGGGCAAGTCGACGCTCGCGAACGCGCTGCTCGGCGAGGACGTCATGGAGGTCCAGGCCGCGCGCGACGTCGACGGCAAGGGCCGCCACACGACCACCACCCGCAACCTCCTCGCCCTGCCCGGCGGCGGAGTGCTCATCGACACGCCGGGGCTGCGCGGCGTCGGGCTTTGGGACGCCGAGGTCGGCGTCGGCCAGGTGTTCTCGGAGATCGAGGAGCTGTCCGCACGCTGCCGCTTCCACGACTGCGCGCACGAGAGCGAACCGGGGTGCGCGGTGCGCGCCGCTGTCGACGCCGGTGAGCTGCCCGTGCGGCGGCTGGAGAGCTACCGGAAGCTGATGCGGGAGAACCAGTGGATCGTGGCCAAGACCGATGCGCGGCTGCGGGCCGAGATCAAGAAGGACTGGAAGCGGAAGGGGGCGGAGGGGCGCGCCGCCATGGCCGCGAAGCGGGGGCGGTGGCAGTAGCGCCTACAGGGGTGCCTCGTCCGTCGGCTTGCGGCTGCCGGTTCGTCGTGGCTGGTCGCGCAGTTCCCCGCGCCTCTCAAGGGCGTGGCAGGGCTGTGTCCGATTTCCGCTAGCAGTGCGTCCTCGTCCGGCGGAGACTGGACAGCGTGATGGACGGAGACAGCAGGTACGAGGCGGTTCGCAGCCGTGATGCGCGGTTCGACGGGGAGTTCTTCTTCGCCGTCGAGACGACCGGCATCTACTGCCGCCCCAGCTGCCCGGCGGTGACGCCGAAGCGGCGCAACGTGCGGTTCTTCGCGACGGCCGCCGCCGCGCAGGGCTCGGGTTTCCGGGCCTGCCGGCGGTGCCGGCCGGACGCCGTGCCGGGGTCGGCCGCGTGGAACGTGCGGGCCGATGTGGTCGGCCGGGCCGTGCGGCTGATCGGCGACGGCATCGTCGACCGGGAGGGCGTCGCCGGACTCGCCTCCCGGCTCGGCTACAGCGCCCGGCAGGTGCAGCGGCAGCTCACCGCCGAGCTCGGCGCGGGCCCGGTCGCACTCGCCCGGGCCCAGCGGGCGCACACCGCGCGGGTCCTGCTCCAGACCACCGAACTGCCGATCACGGAGATCGCCTTCGCGGCCGGATTCGCCTCGGTCCGCCAGTTCAACGACACGATCCGGGCGGTCTACGCCTCGACCCCGAGCGAGGTGCGCGCCGCCGCGCCGCGCGCCGGCCGCTCCGCCGGGCGTACGGCCACACCGTCGGCCGGCATACCCCTGCGGCTCGCCCACCGGGGCCCCTACCAGGCCGGCGCCGTCTTCGACCTGCTGGCCGAGGAGGCCGTACCCGGCATCGAGGAGGTCTCCGGCCCGGCCGGGCACCGCACCTACCGGCGCACGCTGCGGCTGCCGCACGGCACCGCCATCGTCGCGGTGGAGGAGGCGCCGGGCGACGGCGCCGGGCAGGGGCGTGCCGCCCACCCCGGCGGCTGGCTCGACGCCCGGCTCCACCTCACCGACCTCCGCGACCTGACCACCGCCGTACAGCGGCTGCGGCGACTGTTCGACCTGGACTCCGACCCGTACGCCGTCGACGAACGGCTCGGTGCCGACGCCCGGCTCGCTCCGCTGGTCGCCGCCCGGCCGGGACTGCGCTCGCCCGGCGCCGCGGACGCGGACGAACTGGCCGTACGCGCGCTGGTGGGCCCGCGGCGCGCAGAGGAACTGGTGCGCCGGTACGGCAAGGCGCTCGACGCGCCCTGCGGCAGCCTCACCCACCTCTTCCCGGAGGCGGCCGTGCTCGCCGGGGCCGAGCCTGGCGGCCCCCTGGGCGCGCTGACCGCGGCCCTCGCCGACGGTGCCGTACGGCTGGACCCGGGCGCCGACCGCGACGAGGCGCACAGTGCGCTGCTGAGCGTGCCGGGCCTGGACGCCCGGACCGTCGCCGTGATCCGCACCCGGGCCCTGGGCGACCCGGACGTCGGCCCGCCCGGCGCGGACACCCCCGACAGCTGGCGCCCCTGGCGCTCCTACGCCTTGCAACACCTGCGTGCAGCAGGGGACTTGGATCAGTGATGACGACGAACACGAGGACCTCCATGGCCGCCGACGCCACCCCCATCCCGTGGACCGAGCTCGACAGTCCGCTCGGCCCCCTGCTCCTCACCGCCGACCCCGTCACCGGCGCTCTGGCCTCGCTCTCCGTGCCGGGCCAGAAGGGCGGGCGGACCGTCCAGGACGGCCGGCGGCGCGACCCCGCGCTCTTCCGCGCGGCCGAGGAACAGCTCGCCGCCTACCTCGCCGGTGAACTCAAGGAGTTCCAGCTGGAGTTGAGTACACACGGCAGCGAGTTCCGGGAGCGGGTCTGGGCCGCCCTCGACGACGTGCCCTACGGCGCCACCACGACGTACGGCGCGATCGCCACGCGGATCGGCGCTCCCCGCGCCGCCGTGAGGGCCGTCGGCGGTGCGATCGGCGCCAACCCGCTGCTGATCGTCCGCCCCTGTCACCGGGTGATCGGCGCCGACGGCTCCCTGACCGGCTACGCGGGCGGCCTCGACCGCAAGGTGCGGCTGCTGACGCTGGAGGGCTCGCTCCAGTAGTCCACCGGCCCTCACTCGCCCTAGGCGCCCTCCAGCCCCCACCGAGGCGCCTCCCCGTTCGGCCGGACCGGCGCGATCGTCAGGTCCGGCCGGTCGCCCCGCGCCGTGATCAGCGCCGAGTTCCCCTTCGACAGGGCGATGCGGAGCGCCCCGTCACCCGCGTCGGAGTACCGCAGCGGACGACCCCTGCCGTCCCGCACCTCGACCGGTCCAGAGATGCCGTGCCGCACGACGCAGGGCGCGCGCTGCACGAACCGGTTCATCAGCCGAGGAAAGACCCGATGCCTCAGCCCCAGATCACGGCTCCCAGCCAGGCCCCCGCGATCAGCTGGCAGGTGAAAAGCTCCGCCAGCACGCTGGAGCCGCCCGAGCTCATCGCGGTCCGCAGCGCCGACTTCGCCTCGCCGTGGCTGCCCAGACGCAGCCGTTCCTCCAGATAGACACCGGCCATGAAGCCGGGGATCGAGCCGATGACGGGGATCAGGAAAAAACCCAGGAAGGATCCCGCCCCGGCGTACACGGTCATCCGGCGGCCGGCCCAGTTCGGGCGCGACCGGCGGGGCGGGAGCGCCCAGCGGACCACCTGGGACAGGAACAGCGCGACCGTGGCCCCCACCAGCACCCACCACTCGACCGGCTGGGGGTCCTTCACCGTCCACCACATCACGCCGGCCCACACCAGCCACGACCCCGGCACACCGGGCACCAGCACTCCGCAGAGGCCGAGCAGGAGGACCAGACCGACCAGCAGCAGGTCCCAGACTCCCATCTGACCAGAGTGCCGGAGCCCGCGAGAACGCGCAGATCAGCGGTGCCGCACGGGGTACGGTCCGGCGACCGCGCGGCATGTCAGCGGTGCCGTACGGGGTACGCCCCGGTGCCCGCGCCGCATGTCAGCGGTGCCGCAAGGGGTACGGTCCGGTGCCCGCGCCGCATGTCAGCGGTGCCGTACGGGGTACGGTCCGGTGCCCGCGCCGCATGTCAGCGGTGCCGCATGCAGTACACCGCGGCGCAAGGGGGACACCCTCGCGCCCCCGCACGTCAGCCCTGCCGTTCCCGCGACACCCACCCCCGCTCGTACGCGTGCCACCCCAGCTGCAGCCGGGTCGACACCCCGGTCAGCTCCATCAGCCGCTTCACCCGGCGCTGCACGGTCCGCAGCCCCAGGTCCAGCTGCTTGGCCACGCTCGCGTCGGTCAGGCCGGCCAGCAGCAGGGAGAGCACCTCCAGGTCGGTGTCGTCCGGGCCCTCTGGCTGCTGCTCGGCGACGCCGGACGTGCCGAGGCTCACCGGCAGCGCGTCCCGCCACACCGACTCGAACAGCCCGGAGAGCAGCTCCAGCAGCCCGCTCGCGTGCACGACCAGCGCGGCCGGCTCCGCGGTGTGCGAGGTCAGCGGCACCAGCGCCAGCGTCCGGTCGGCGATCACCAGCTTCGTCGGAACCTTGTCCACCACCCGCACCCGCTCCTCGCGGCCCAGCGCGGCGGACAGCTCGGTGACGCCGTGCGGCTGGTCCAGGACCGCCCGCTCCAGGACCACGCGATAGCGCACCCCGCGATCGGCGGCCTGCTCCTCGGCGTCGTTCTCCATACCGGTGACCGCGACGGGGCTGCCGGTGACCAGCGCGCACACCTCGTCGCCCGCGCCGAGCTGGAGCTGGAGGAAGCGCTGCGACACCGCTGCCGCGCCGATCACCACCTCGACCAGGTCGTGCACGGCCGTCTCGGTGGCCCCCGCCCGGTACTCCTCGGCGAGCAGCGCGGCCGCCAGTTCCGCCTTCTCCAGCTCGTGCCGCTGCTGGGTGAGCAGCGCACCCAGCGCCACCCCGGGCGGCGCGGCGACCCAGCGGCCGGGGCGGGCCGAGGACTGGGCGGCGAGCCCGTGCCGCTCCAGGCGGCGCAGGGCTCGTTCGGTGTCGTGCTCGCCGAGCGTCAGCCGTCGGGCGAGATCGGGTACGTCGGCGGCACCCGCGGACACCAGGGCCCGGTACGCCGACTCGTGCGTCTCGTCGAGACCTATCGCTCCCAGCATCGGGCCGCGTTCCTCCCCAGGTCGAACACCGGTGTCCGGTCCGTGGCGGAAAACGGCCACGGCGCAAAACCGCCTCCGCACATCATCGCGGTACCACCGCTCACTCTGCCAAGGTGTCGCCACCGCAGCATCAACCACCGCCCGCAATGCCCGAGTTGGGCCTCATCGGCCTGCGCTTTCGCGCTCGCGGGCAAGCGGCAGCACGGGAAGAGGGCGATCTTGGGGAGAGCGATTTCGCGTACGGCACTGGGCGCGGCCACCGCCGCGATCCTGGCCGTGACGCCGGCCGTACCCACGCACGCGGCCACCACCGGGCCGAGACCGCCGGCCGGCACCGGCGACCGGGCCACCCCCGGCGCCGACGCCGGTACCGTCGTCACACTGGTCACCGGTGACCGCGTCCTCGTCACCCGGGACGGGGCCGTCGCCCTGCCCGGCCCGGACGGCACCACCCCCTTCACCCAGACCCGCCGCGCCGGCGACGACCTGTACGTCTACCCCGAGCGTGCGATCGAGGCCCTGGCCGCCGGCCGGGTCGACGAGGAACTGTTCAACGTCACCGGCCTGGTCCGCCAGGGCTACGACGACACGCACCGCGCGACGCTTCCGCTGATCGCCACCTACGACCGATCCGTCGCCCGGGCCGTGCCGCCCACCCCGCGCGGCGCCGAACGCGGCCCGGTCCTCGACGCGATCGACGGGGTCGCGCTGGAGGCCGACAAGAGGAAGGCCGCCGACGTGTGGGCGGACCTCACCAGCCCCCGCTCCCGCGCGGCCGGAGATCTGAGGAAGCTGTGGCTCGACGCCAAGGTCCGGGCCACGCTGGACCGTTCGACCCGCCAGGTCCACGCCCCCGAGGCGTGGGCCGCCGGCTATGACGGCAAGGGCACGAAGGTCGCCGTCCTGGACACCGGCGTCGACGCCGAACACCCCGACCTCAAGGGCCGGATCACCGCCTCGAAGAACTTCACCGACTCCCCGGACGCCGACGACCACGACGGCCACGGCACCCACACCACCTCCACCGTCGGCGGCACGGGCGCCGCGAGCGACGGCACGAAGAAGGGCGTCGCCCCGGCCGCAGGACTGCTCAACGGCAAGGTCCTGAACGACTACGGCTACGGTGAGACCTCGTGGATCATCGCCGGCATGCAATGGGCCGTGGACCAGGGCGCCGACGTCGTCTCCATGAGCCTCGGCAACCCGGCCCGCACCGACTGCACCGACCCGATGGCCCAGGCCACCGAGGAACTCGCCCGGACGAGCGAGCACACCCTGTTCGTCATCGCGGCGGGCAACACCGGCCCCGGCGACAACACGGTCTCCTCCCCGGGGTGCGCCCCGAGCGTCCTCACCGTCGGCGCCGTCGACCGCGACGACACCACCGCCTCCTTCTCCAGCCGCGGCCCGGCGTACGGCTCGCACACCCTCAAGCCGGAGATCACCGCACCGGGCGTCGGCATCTCCGCCGCGGCGGCCGGCGGGCGCGGCGTGTACGCGTACCGGTCGATGAGCGGTACGTCGATGGCGACCCCGCACGTCGCCGGCGCGGCGGCGATCGTCAAGCAGCGCCACCCCGACTGGACGGCCCGGCAGATCAAGGCGGCCCTGGTCTCCTCCGCCGACACCGGCATCCCCGGCGACGTCCGCGAGACCGGCGGCGGACGCCTCGACGTGCGGGCCGCGATCGGACAGAAGGTGCTCGGCGCACCCGCGCTGCAGGCCGGCACCTACAACTGGCCGCAGGACGCGAGCGACCGCACGACCCTCGCCGTGCCCTACACCAACACCACGGACAGGGCGGTGGAGTTGAAGCTGACGGTGGCCGCCGTCACCGGCAACGACGGCTCCACCGTCCGCTCGGCCCCGGCCCGCCTCGACGCCCGCAGGGTCACCGTCCCGGCGGGGGCGACGGTCGAGGTCCCGCTGCGCATCGACCCGACGGCCCGGCTGGAGCGCGCCCAGTACGGCGACGTCACCGGCCGCGTCCTCGCCACGGCCGACGGCGTCAGGGTCTCCACTCCGTTCGCGCTGTACGTCCAGCCGGAGACCGTCACCCTGCGGGTCAAGCTGCTCGACCGCAACGGCGGGCCCGCCGACGGCGCCTCCTCCGTCGACCTGATCGGCACCGACGACGCGAGCGGCGAGCGACGCTTCAACGAGGGCGCGGCCGACCAGACGTACCGGATCCGCCCCGGCGCCTACTTCCTCTCCAGCTTCGTCACCACGCCGGAGACCGACGGCACGCTTCTGGACTCCCTCACCTACCTCGGGCGTCCTCAGCTGGAGATCCGCGACGACACGACCGTCGTCCTCGACGCCCGGAGGGCCCACCGGCTGACCGTCCGCACGGACCGGCCCACCGAACCGCGCGGCGCCACCCTCGGGTTCGCCCGCAGCTGGGACGACACCTGGCTGCACGCGGGCACCGCGGCCGGCGGGCGCGAACTGCGCGGCTACTACGCCTCCGTCACCGGCCGGGCGACCGACGGTGACTTCGAGTTCGACAGCTTCTGGCGTTCCGCGGCCCCGCAGATCACCGAACTCGCCGTCGAGGGCGGCCCGTCGCTGCACCCGACCACAGCCTCCTACAGCTCCGCCAACCTCGACGGCAGCGGCCGCGCCGCGCTCTTCGACGCCGAGTCCGGTACGGCGGAGGACCTCTCGGGGGCCGCCGGGAAGATCGCGCTCGTCCGGATCCCCGACGGCGGCAGCGCCTACGAGATCGCGACCCGAGCGAAGGCGGCCGGGGCCGTGGCCGTCCTCGTCCACCGGGACGCACCCGGCCGCTGGTACCCGTCGGCCGGCTTCACCGGCGGCCCGCTGCCCGTCCTCGCCGTCCCGGCCGACGAGGCGAAGACCCTGCTCGCGGCTGGTGATGTCACCCTGCGCTGGACGGCCACCGCCAAGAGCCCGTACGTCTACAACCTCGCCTTCCCCGAGAAGGGCCCGATCGGCGGGGACCGTACCTACCGCGTCCGGGACCGGGACCTCGCGGCGACCACAGCGACGTACAACTCCATGGCGGGCGGCGCCACCGACCACGTCGACCTGACCTCCATGACCCGCCCGAACGGGCTGACCGGCTACTTCAGCGGCCTGGAGACGGTCCCCGCGCCCTTCCGGCGCACCGAGTTCCACTCGCCGGGCACGACCGGCTGGGAGCACGAGGTGTCCAGCAGCTTCCCGTGGGGCGAGTTCATGATCGACCCCATGCGCAGCTACACGAAGGGCGAGCGGCGCACCGAGGAGTGGTACGGCGGCGTCCTCGCCCCCACCACCCCGCGCGACGGGACCGGCCGGCCCGCGCTCGCCGCCGAACGGCAGGGCGACCTGATCGGCGTGGCGCCCGGCTTCTGGGGCGACGGCCAACACCAGGGCGTGCAGGGCAGTTTCGGGGACATCGGCAGCATGACACTGAGCCGGAACGGTGAGACGATCGGCGAAAGCCCTTACCCCTTCGGCGTGTTCACCGTCCCCGCCGAGGAGTCCCGCTACGAACTCACCCTGCACACCGCCAAGATCGGCCCCCCGGCCCGGGCGTGGAACCGCTCCACCGCCACCACCACGACCTGGACCTTCCGCTCCGCGCGCGACGAGAAAACCTACTCGCAGGGCATACCGCTGCTGTTCCCGTGGTACGCGCTGCCGGAGGACGGTCTGAAGACCCTCCCCGCCGAGGACGGACAGACCGTCACGCTCTCGGCGACCGGCCACGCGGGCTACGAGCCCGGTGAGTTGACGCGGGCCCGGCTCTCGTACTCGTACGACGAGGGCGGGACCTGGACCGAGGCACGGACGGTGCGCCGGGGCGACGGGACCTGGAGGGCGACGGTGAACCACAGCGGAGCGACAGGGAAGCAGGTCAGTATTCGATCGGTCCTGACCGACGCGCACGGCGCCTCGGTCACCCAGATCGTGACCCGGGCCTACGACGTGCGCTGACGCGCGCGAAGGGGATCGGGGCCCGGGTCACCCGGCAGTCGCCGGGCGGTTCTCCCGTGGGGGGTGGGGCCGCCCGGCGACGTGTTTCCCCCGTTGTTTCGCAAGGTTGTTCAAGACGTCACCCGACGTGCCGTCCGGGTGGGCCCCGCGAGGCCGGAATTTCCGGATGCCCCGTTTTCATCCGGGCCGCGCGGTGGACAATTGAGGGCATGAACCAGCAGGGGGGTAGGCCCACCGGCCGCGAGGACGACTGGTGGAGGCAGCTGTACGGTGACCGCGCCGACGACACGGGCCCGACGACGGCCCGCGACTCACTGGACGACCGCTTCGCCTCGGCCGCCGGGACGGTGAACCAGCGGTCGGCAGCGGGTGCGCCGGTCCCGTCACCACGCGCGGACTCCGATGCCGTGGAGCCCGCGTCGACCTTCCCGGCCGGGCTGCCCAGGCCGCCGGGATTCACCGTGGAGTCACCACCGGCCGATGTGGGGCCGCCGCCCCCGCCGCCCCCGGTCAAGGCTCCGGAGCGGCCGGGCCCGCCCGTCGAGCCCACCCCGCCGCCACGCCCCCTCGACTACGTGGGCGACGGCCCGCCCACCTACGCCGCCGAACCCACCGCACTGCCGCCCGCCGACCCGGACGAACTCGACGACCTGGTCGCCGACACCGTCCTCGACGGCGCCCACTACGGCGCCTGCACCCTGCGCGCCGTCTCCCTGCGCGGCGACTCCGCCCGCTACCGGGGCGAACCCCGCCGCGACTCCCTGCTCACCGCCCGCTTCGGCACCGGCGACCACGCCCTGCTCCTGGTGGCGATGGCCACCGGCGCCCGTGCCACCCCGGGCGCGCACCGCGCCGCCGCCGAGGCCTGCCACTGGATCGGCCGCGCCGTCGGCCGCAGCCACGCCAGACTCTCCGAGGACCTAAGGGGAGCGCGGCGCGGCGACCTGAAGTCCGGGCTGCACCGACTGACCGACCGCAGCCTCGGCAAACTCCGCGCCAGCGCCGCCGAACAGGGCATAGAACCCGAGGAGTACGCGGCGACCCTGCGCTGCCTCCTGCTGCCCGCCGACCCCGAGTGCCGTACGCGCGTCTTCTTCGGCGTCGGCGAGGGCGGACTCTTCCGGCTGCGGAACGGCGAGTGGCAGGACATCGAACCCCGCGTCACCGACGCCACCGGCGAACCCGTCGTCGGCTTCGGCTCGCTGCCCCCCGAGACGCCCGACGGCGACCGGCTCACCATGGACCTCGGCATCACCACACCGCCGAGCCCCTACGACCCGGCCCCCGAGCCGCCCCGTGAACCCTTCCGCTTCCGCGCCTCCGTCGCCCGCCCCGGCGACACCCTCCTGATGTGCACGAGCGGCCTAGCCGACCCCCTGCGCGGCGAACCCGACCTCGCCGCCCACCTGACCGGACGCTGGTCCGCCCTCGAACCGCCCGGCCTCGCGGAGTTCCTCGCCGACGCCCAGGTCCGGGTGAAGGGGTACGCCGACGACCGTACGGCCGCCGCCGTCTGGGAGGCGTGAGGAGCCAGAGCGCTCCTACTCCTCCCAGGGCACCCAGGCGCGGGCCGAGGTGTCGTAGGCGTAGTTCTTCAGACCCTTGTTGCCGGTCGTACGGAACGGCCGGCCGTGGTCGTCGACGCGGACGGTGCCGGTGCGGCCCTGGGACGACCAGTCCAGCTCCAGGTACCAGCTGCAGTCGCAGGCCACCGTCCGCGCGTCGATCAGCAGCACCTCCGGGTCCTCGGCGGACACGCGGTACGGCAGCCGCATCGCGGGGATCGTGACGCCCGAGTCGTTGCCGTCCGCCGGGCGGGCGACGGGGCGGTCCTTGTCCAGGTCGACATCGAAGTAGCGGGGCGTCAGCGCTCCGCCGCAGCCGTTGTCCATGGCGTAGTTGGTGCCCGCCATGGGCGCCGAACGGCCGACGACGCGCACCCGCAGCGCCTCCAGGACCACGGCCGTGGACGACTTGCCCTGCACCGTGATCCTCACCAGGGTCTGCTTGCCGTGCACGGCGCCCATCGTCGCCGCCCAGGTGGCCGCGTCCTGCGGGTTCGGCGGCGGCGGGACCTGCTGCGGCGGCTTGTCGATCACGTAGTCGTGACCGCAGCCGGCCTGCCAGACGTGCGAGTCGGAGCTCCAGGTGAGGGGCACTCCGGTGGAGGGCTGCGGCTTGCCCGCCTTGTTCGACGGCCGGTCGGTGTCGCCGGAGGCCTTCGCCGAGGGCTTCCTCGACCCGCCGGCCGAGGGCGAGGGCGTACTGGGGGAGGTGCTCGGCGACTTGGACGACTTCGGGCGCGGGCTCTGCGGCTCCGTCGTACGGGGCGGATCGGCCGCTTCGACGGAGTCGCTGCCCTTGGTGCGGTCGTCCGGGAGGGCGGACAGGCTGCCGAGCGTGGCGAGGAGCGCGGTCGTCACGGCCGCCGAGACCAGCAGGCGTCGGCTGCGGTACCAAGGGCGCCGCGCGGGCTCGGACGATGCCGGGTCCCGCACCGGTTCGGCCGCCGGCTCGGGTGCCGGGTCCGAGGGGGGAGTGACCGCCGCGCCCTTCGCCTCGGCGGCCGCCGTGCGCGACCTCTGCCGCGCGGCCACCGCCAGGATCCACAACCGGTGCAGTTCGAGGCGCTCCTCCGGCGTCGCCCCGCACAGCGCGGCGAACCGCTCGACGGGGGCGAAGTCGAGGGGGACCGCGTCACCGGCGCAGTAGCGGTGCAGCGTGGAGGTGTTCATGTTCAGGCGGCGGGCCAGCTGACCGTAACTGCGGTCGGTGCGTTCCTTCAGACGTCTGAGTAACGCCGCGAACTCCTGGACGTCGTCGTCGCGTGCTTCCGACACTGTTCTCCCGGGTCCTCCGCGTCCCGGGACGGTATCCCAGGCACTCCATATACCTGCACGTCAGAAGGGCTGGGATGGTTCCACCGTCGCGGATCGGGAGACGGCGCTTGCGGCTGCCCGCTGTGACGGCTGATGCTCTTGGTGTGGCACCGAGCAGGTTCGGGGGGACCAACCGGCCTCGGTGACGATCCACTTCCGCACGTTCACGCAGTCATGCACTCATCTCATCCACGGGGGAACACCCATGCCCAAGCGCACCCGAGCCGGCGTGCTCACCGCACTCGCCGTCGTCGGCCTCACGGCCGGCACCGCACTCTCCGCCGCGCCGGCCGGCGCCGCACCGAAGGCGCCCGCGCCGAAGTTCCTCGCGGCGTCCGAACTGCCGCCGCACTCCACCGGCTGGACCGCCGACAAGGTCAAGGGCGGGATCCCGGAGGAGATGCAGTACTGCTTCGGCGAGTCCCTGCTCGCCTACACCTCCAGCTACCGCACCTTCCGCACCGACCTCGACACCGGCGCCCAGCAGCTCAACGTCGTCGTCGGGAACAGCGCCAAGGCCAAGGCCCTGGCCACCCGCCTCGACAAGGACGTCAAGCGCTGCGTCGCCCGCATGGACGCCGACCCGGAGATCGAGGCCGACCACAAGAGCTACGGCAGCCTGCCGGTCGAGGAGGGCGCCCGCGTCCACGGCTTCGCGACCCGTGCCTCGTGGGGCGCCATGGACATCCACCTGGTCGCCGTCGGCCGGGACGGTGGCACTGTCACCGTCGTGCAGTGGGGGCAGATGGGCGACTTCAAGGACGCGCCGGTGAAGGCCTTCAAGAAGACGACCACCACCGCGGTCGACAAGCTCTACTGACCGACGCGGCAACCGGACCATCGCGACAGCGGGGCCGCCCTCCCGGACGGGGGTCGGGCGGGCGGCCCCGCATCCCTTGCGGGCCGGTTCCGGAGCCGCCGCGGCGGTGCCGCCGGCCTTCCACGGCGGTGAACACCCGCGAATTCCGGCCAGTTTCGCAGGGTGCGGAAAGGTGGCCCGAGACGCCCTGTTGCCCCGCCGCCGGTCGTGTGGGGCCACCACCCCGCCTACGACCCCAGCCGCCCCAGCACTTCGCCGACTACGGCCGGTTCGGCAGGGTCGCATCGACGCACGGGACGATCCCGCGCGGTCGGCCCGCCCGCAGCGGAGTCGGTCCGCTGCCGTGCACGACCGCACGGGCGTGCCCTCTGTCTCCAGCAACCGATGCACGGCCCCGCCTCCGCTCGCCGCGCGCGCTCCTTCGACCGGGAAACCCGGGTGTGGCCGGTGGCCGACCCGGCCCGGTCGTCTCGCGTGGCGGCCTCCGGGCGGCCGACGGGTGACGTTTCGGCTTTCATCCATCGTGCCTGGACCGCCACAACGGTGGCCGAACACCTGGTCGTTCACGATTCGACATGACTGGCGCCAAGTCCCATTGGGAAATGGTCCCCGTGAACGTGTTCGAGCCAGGAGGGGAACCGACATCGGCACGCGGGCGGGGGTCATGAAGAGGCAGGCGCGAGGAGGCGGTCCCGTGATATTCGGGGCCTCCTCGGTGGAGACAGTGGAGGACAGGGCCGCGAGCGCCGGGGATCACGCGCAGCCGCCTCAGCTCAGGCGCAGACTCGGGCGGCGGGACCTACGGGCCGTCCCCGAGGCACGCAGGGCGCTGCGGGAGTGGTTGCGGCACTGGGGGAGGCCGGGACAGCCGGACATAGCCGAACTGCTCACCAGCGAGCTCGTCACCAACGCGCTCGTGCACACCGACCGGGACGCGGTCCTGACCGCGACGGTCGGACCGGGCGGACTTCGGGTGGAGGTGAGGGACTTCGTGACCCGGCTGCCCAGACCACGCGTACCGAACGCCGACGACGGTACGAGCGGCAGGGGCCTGCTCCTGGTCCAGTCCCTCGCGGACGCCTGGGGAGTCCGGACGCACGCGGTCGGGAAGGCGGTGTGGTTCGAACTCGACGCGGGCCCCGCGTAGCGGACGTGCGCGGCGCGTGACCGGTGGCGTGCGACGACGAAGGGGCGCGACCCGTCGCGGGTCGCGCCCCTTCGTCGATGACGTCGATGCGTCGCTGACCAAGGCTCAGCCGAACTGCTGCTCCAGGTCCTTCAGCTTGCGCTCGAGGGAGTCGAGCCGGGGGAGCGCCATGGTGTCGTCCTCCGCGGTGAGGTCGACCTTCACCGGGTCAGAACCGGTGCGTACGGGCTGCAAAGAGGGACGCGTGAGCACGGGCAGCTGTTCTGCCGTGGATATGGCAGGCTCCGCGGACACCTGGGCGGAACCGGACTCCAGGGCCTGCGGCTCCACCGTCCGTCCGTTGCCGCGGCCGATGAAGCCGCGGTGGCCCCGGCTGATGGCCTTGAGCTGGGCGCGATCCATGCGCTCCTTGTCGCGGCGGCGCAGTCGGGCCGCGTCCTTCTGCCGCTTGTCCTCGCGGACCTCGTCGACCGCCTCGTCCAGGCTGCGCACGTTCTCCAGCAGCATCAGGGACCATGCCTTGTAGGTCTCGCGCGGCGCCCGCAGCCAGCGGACGATGCGGATCTGCGGCAGCGGACGCGGCACCAGACCCTGCTCGCGCAGGGCGGCCCGGCGGGTCTGCTTCAGTGCGCGGTCGAACAGCACGGCCGCCGAAAGGGACATGCCGGCGAAGAAGTGCGGGGCGCCGGCGTGGGCGAGGCCCCGAGGCGCGTGCACCCAGTTGAACCAGGCCGCGGCGCCCGCGAACGTCCACACGAGTATCCGGGAGCCGAGGGCGGCGTCACCGTGGCTGGCCTCGCGCACGGCGAGGACGGAGCAGAACATCGCGGCACCGTCCAGACCGAACGGCACCAGGTACTGCCAGCCGTCGGACAGGCCCAGGTTCTGCTCACCGAAGCCGACCAGGCCCTTGAAGGAGAGCGCGGCCGCGACCGCGGCGCAGCAGAAGAGGAGTACATAGGAGGCCGTGCCGTATATGGCCTCCTTGCGCCTGCGACGCTCCTCGCTGCGCTCCCACGAGTCCTCGGTCTTCGCGTGCTCCCCCGACCGCTTGCCGCGCGCCAGTACCGCTACCGCCGCCAGCATGCCCAGGAGCAGTACGGCGCCCGGAAGCAGCCAGTTCAGCGATATGTCGGTCAATCTCATCTGGGGTCCCTTGCATTGGGATAGGGCGTAACGCCCGCCATAGTGGCCCAATCCCGCTGGCCCTCAGGGGGTTTCGGGGCAAGAGGCCGCCAAGGAAGTGCAAGGGGATGCCCAGGGCAGCATTCTGCTCGAACTGCCGCTTGAGGGGCAGGAGTTGAGTTCGAACAAGACTACCCGTGAGGGTGGTGCCACGGAAAGTTCCTGCGCGGAGTGAGGAAATTGTGAAACGCCTGTAACCGTAACGAGTGTCCCACTCGTGGGTGATCTTACGGCACGAAGGGTGACGCGAGGTCTGAGGGGGCCTCAACTCGCGCTCTTCAAAGGGTGTTGGGCGGGCGGACGTACTCGGTGGCCGGAAGTTCAGCCGGCCGCCGCCAGCAGTTTGGTGACCCGGTCCGCGTCGCAGGTGCGCGGGCAGGTGGCGCAGGTGTCCTCGGGGCGCAGCGTGTAGAACATGCAGCAGCTCGCCCGGTCCCTGGTGGGCAGTGACTCGCCGTTCGGGCCGGTCAGTTCACGGAAGGCGGCAGAGCCGACGTACGGCCGCGTCGCGCCCGGCAGGAGCAGTTCCAGCTCGTGGCGTGCCCGGTCCTGCTCGCCGTCGCCGAACAGGTGGGCGACGTACCAGAGGCTCTCGACGATCTCGTCGGTCGCCATGCCCCACAGCGCGCGGCCGCGGCGGCGCATGCGCGGGCCGAAGCCGGCGAGGACGGGTTCGAGGTGCTCGGCGATGGCGGCCCGCACCTCCGCGCGCAGCGCCTCCTCGTCCGGGACGACCTCGGCGCCGGGCAGGGCGGCCGCCGGGTCGCCGGGGAGGCAGGCGAAGGCGGCCGGGCGGGCCGCCAGGCGGCCTATCGCGAGGCCGGGGGCCGTGCGGTCGTACGAGACATGTGTCACCGGGAGGCGGGGGACGCGGCGGAGCAGGAACCACGGGACGGTGATCAGCAGGCAGGCGGGCCAGGCGTAGAGGTGCAGGCCGAAGCTGGCGACGACGTCCGGGCGGGCGGGCTGTCCGTAGTCGCGCACCACCTGTGCGTCGTCCCAGGCCAGGAAGGCGTCGAGGGTGTCGCCGCCGGCGGCGAGGGCGGCCGCGGTGACCCATCCGTTGTGGGCGGGCATCGGCTCGGGGGCGGGCGGCTGGATGATGTCCAGCCCCGGGAAGGCCGTGGTGAGACGGGTGTAGGCGTCTGCGAGGGCCGTAGGGGGCACGGGCATGTGGGCCGCCGATCCATGAGGCTTAAAAGGTAAGCCTTACCTTACCGAAGATCGCTGCGGTTTGAACTGTCGCGTTCTGCGCCTATGGTGCTTGACGGGTGAGTAACAACCCGCCGTAATGACCCCAAGTACCGACACGTCCGGAGGAGGACCCGTGAAGCAGGGCGCGCAGGGCTCCGCGGTGACGGGGAATCCCGATGGGTCGGGTGGCTTGGACGGGGCGGAAGGTGTGGGCGGCGTGGGGGTCGGGGGTCCCGAGGTTCGTGCGGATGTGCCGCGTGTGCCTGTGCAGGGGCGGGGCGTGGAGGAGGAGCGGGGCGGTCGGGTCGACCGGGCTGAGCGCGTTGAGCGGGCTGACAGGGTTGAGCGGGCTGAGCGTGGTGTGGATGGTGGGCCGGGGCGGGGTGGCGCCGGGGCTGTGGCTCGGGGTGAGCACACGCACAGTGAGACGCCTATTCCGCGGCCTCGGGCCTTGGTGCAGCGGGCCTCGGTGCGGGGGCAGATCCTGGACGCGTTGCGTACCGCGCTGGTCACCGGTGAACTGACGCCCGGGGCGGTGTACTCGGCGCCTGCGTTGGGGGAGCGGTTCGGGGTTTCCGCGACGCCGGTGCGGGAGGCAATGCAGCAGCTCGCGTTGGAGGGGGCCGTCGAGGTCGTGCCCAACCGGGGGTTCCGGGTGGTCGAGCGGGGGGCTCGGGAGCTGGCCGAGCTGGCCGAGGTGCGGGCGTTGATCGAGGTGCCGGTGATGTTGCGGCTGGCTCGTACGGTTTCTGTCGAGCGGTGGGCTGAGTTGCGGCCGTTGGCGGAGGCTACGGTGCGGGCGGCTTCTTCCGGGTGCCGGGCCACGTATGCGGAGTCGGACCGGTCGTTCCATCGGGCGGTGCTCGCGTTCTGTGGCAACGAGCAGTTGGTCCAGCTCGCCGATGATCTGCATCGGCGGGCTCAGTGGCCGCTGGTGGGTCCGGTGCGGGTGTCGGGGCGGGGGCATGCCGATCTGCTGGCGGATGCGGCGGAGCACATGGCGCTGTTGGATGCGTTGATCGCGCGGGATCTGGATGTGGTGCGGTCGCTGGTGGGGGAGCACTTCGCCGGGGCGCGCTGACGGGATGCCTGCGGCGGCCTGTTGCTGCTGAGTGGGGGTTCGTGTAGCGCCTGCGGGTGTGTGGTGGGTCGGGGCCGTGCCGGGGGGTCTCCGTCCTCGGTCGGGCGGTTGCTGTGTCTCAGGGCTGTGCTGTTTCTTGACGCCCGCCGCTGCGGGCGGACACCCCCCGGCACGGCCCCTTGCCGCCGTGGGCGTGCGCGCCTCTCGGCTCCGCCTGCCTCTTGCAGCCCGTTCTGCGTCGGGCCGCAACCATTTCCGCTGGTGCGCATCCACCCCTTCAGCCCGTCCGGCGTTTGAGGACGAGGCCGTTCAGGCCGAAGCGGGGTCTGGGGCGGCAGTCCCAGGGGTTGGTCCTTGGGCGGGGGCTACGCCGTTGCCGCGTCCGGGGCCGGTGGGGTCAGTTGGTGGGCCAGCCAGGTGGGGACTCCGCCCAGTAGGCGGAAGAGGCGGGTGGCTTCCTCGCGGAGGCGGGACGCCTCCGGTTCGGACTCCGCGTCGGCCAGGGACGCGAGCGCGGGGGCCGTGCCCACCAGGTAGCCGAGTTCCTCGCGGATGCGCAGGGACTCGGCGAAGCCGTGCCGTGCCTCCGCCAACTCGCCGTCGCGCAGGGCCAGTCCGGCCAGGTGACGCCAGGTGAAGGAGAGCAGGAGGGGGTCGGCGTGCGCTGTGGCGCCGGCGTGGGCTCGGCGGTAGGCGGCTCGTGCGGATTGGGGTGAGCGGGCCAGGTTCTCCGCCAGGAGGCCGCGGCGGAAGTCCAGGAGGGCCCGGCCCGCTGCCCCCGGAGGGATCAGCGCCGCCGCCCGGCCCAGCGCCGCCCGCGCCTCGTCCGCCCGGTCGCGCACTCCGTGCAGTGTCGCCGCGTACGCAAGTTGCCCGCGTTCACAAGCTGCCGCGCCCCGCTCGTCGTCACTGTGGGCGAGCGCCTCGGCCGTGCGGAGCGCGTCCTCGGCCTCCTCCCAGCCCTGCTCGGTGTAGAGGCAGCGCTCCACCAGCAGCGACGCCCGCTGGAGCGAGGCCGACGCCGTCACCGGCCGTAGCAGGGCCGCCGCGTCCGCCCAGCAGGCGCGTGAACGCAGCCGCCATACCGCGGTCTGGAGTGGATCGTCACCGTCGGTCGTTCCGTTACCAGACATGGCGGTATGCGCCACCTGTCCCTCCCCGAGCACGCCATCGAGCTGTTGAGTGGTGGCGGCATCTCAGCACGAATCTGGCGGCCCGGCCAAGAGGGTGGGTGAAGGATTTCACAAAGTCGTGGGACAGTGACGGCACTTGGTGCCATCCGACGGGGTGGCCGGGTGGGGTCAACTCATCCGCAATGCCAAGAAGAAATCGAGCTTGTCCTCCAGCCGGGACAGGTCCCGACTCGTCAACTGCTCGATCCTGCCGACCCGATAGCGCAGTGTGTTGACGTGCAGGTGGAGACGGGTCGCGCAGCGGGTCCAGGAGCCGTCGCAGTCCAGGAAGGCTTCGAGGGTGGGGATCAGCTCGGCCCGGTGGCGGCGGTCGTAGTCGCGGAGGGGGTCGAGGAGGCGCGCGGTGAAGGCCCGGCGGACGTCGTCCGGGACGAAGGGCAGGAGGAGGACGTGGGACGCCAGTTCCTGGTGGCCGGCCGCGCAGACCCTCCCCGGGCGCGCCGCCGCCACCCGGCGGGCGTGGCGGGCCTCCTCCAGGGCGCCCCGCAGGCCCTCCGCAGAGTGCACCGCCGCGCTGACGCCGAGCGTGACCCGGCCGTCGTCGTTCAGGCCCGCCGAGAGCGGGGTGCGGACCGACTCCAGCAGCGCGTCGGCGAGGATGCCGGCCTCCGAGCCGTCGTGCTCCGAGGAGACGGCGGGGAGGGGCACCAGGGCGATGGCCTCGTCACCCGTGTGGGCCACCGCGATGCGGTCGGAGGGCTCCGGGCCGGTGGCCAGCGGGTCCACCAGGATCTCCTCCAGGAGGGACTGGGCGATCGGGCCCGCCTCGATGTCGGCGCCCTCCCACTCGGCCCGCGCGACCACCACCTGCCAGTGCGGGGCTGCCCCGAGGCCGGGCAGCAGAACCGGTGCGGCCACCCGCAGGCGCGCGGCGATCTCGGCCGGCGCCGCGCCCGTCTGGACCAGTTCCAGGACCTCCTGGGCGAGGCGGCGGCGGACCGTGCGGGCCGCGTCGCGGCGGTCCCGTTCGACCGCGATCAGCTGGGTGACGCCCTGGAGGAGGTCGAGCCGCTCCTCCGGCCAGTCGCTCGCGTCCGCCTCCACGGCCAGCAGCCAGTCCGACAGCAGCGTCTCGCGCACGTCCCGCGAGCCCTGGGCGGCGCGGCCGCTGCTGCGGATCGGGAACAGGGAGTACGTCGCGGTACCGAGGGTGATCCGGTGCGGGCCGCGGCGGCCCGTGCGGGCGGCCGTCAGATGCTCCGCCGCCAGCCGGGCGCACAGCTCGGCGGGCAGGGCGGGCCCCCCGACCTCGGAGCCCGCGATGAGCCGGCCCGTCGGCGACAGCACCCAGGCCCGCAGATCCAGGTCCGAGCCGAGGAGGTCCAGGACCACGTCCGGGCCGCCGCCCGCCGGGCCCGACGTCATCATCCGGCGGTGCCGGTCGACGACGGCCGCCAGATCCCCGGCCCGCTCGCCGCTGACCTGCCGTACGACATGCTCGGTGACCGTCGCGAACGCCACCGACTCGTGCACCGCGAAGAGCGGCAGACGGTGCCGGGCGCAGGCCGTCACCAGGTCGTCGGGGATGTCGCCGAGCTCCGCCTCACCGGCGGCCAGGGCGGCCACTCCGGCCTGCACCAGGATGTGCACGAAAGGGTCGGAGTCAGCGGCGTCGCGCCGCCAGGCCAGGCCCGTGAGCACCAGCTCACCGCCGGACAGATAGCGGCTGGGGTCGCGCAGGTCGGTGGTCATCACGCCGCGCACGGTGCGATCCAGCTCGTCCTCGCCGCCGAGCAGCTTGAGGCCCAGCGCGTCGGATTCCAGCAGTGCGCGCAGCCGCATTCTCGTCGCCGCCGTTCTTTGTCTCGAAATCTACGATGAATCTTGAAGGGTCAGTCGGGGCGGCCCGTACGGCGGGCCGATGAGCGGCGCCGGGGGCGGTGCTCGTCGTCTTTCGGACGGTGTCCCAGGTCACAGCGCCGTGGCTGCTGTTTCCGGAGAAAGACGTGGAGGTTACTGGTGACCTCCGTTCATACGAATCTACAAGATGCCTACCCTGGCCAGCCAACTCCTTCATGGTTTCCGTGACTGACCCCGGTGGAGCAGCGCGCTGTGTACTGACGTCAATGCGCGTTAACAGCACATGAACGAGCCGGGCCCGCCGCACCTGATCTGGCTCAAACCGTACGACCCACGAGACGAAGAAGAGAGCCGGTCATGGACTTCCTTCGCCCCGCCAGCTGGGAGGAGGCGCTCGCCGCGAAGGCCGAGCACCCCACCGCTGTGCCGATTGCGGGTGGCACCGATGTGATGGTCGAGATCAACTTCGACCACCGCCGGCCCGAGTACCTGCTCGACCTGAACCGCGTCGGCGACCTCTACGAGTGGGAGGTCGGCGAGGAGAGCGTGCGGCTCGGCGCCTCTGTGCCGTACACGAGGATCATGGAGAGCCTCCGTGCCGAGCTGCCGGGCCTCGCGCTCGCCTCGCACACGGTCGCCTCCCCGCAGATCCGCAACCGCGGCGGCGTCGGCGGCAACCTCGGCACCGCCTCCCCGGCCGGTGACGCCCACCCCGCGCTCCTCGCGGCCGGCGCCGAGGTCGAGGTCGAGTCGGTGCGCGGCAGCCGCCGTATCCCGATCGACGAGTTCTACACGGGCGTGAAGCGCAACGCGCTGGCCGCCGACGAGCTGATCCGGGCCGTGCACATCAAGAAGGCCGACGGGCCGCAGCAGTACTCGAAGGTCGGCACGCGCAACGCGATGGTCATCGCCGTGTGCGCCTTCGGGCTCGCCCTGCACCCCGAGACGCGGACCGTGCGCACCGGCATCGGCTCGGCCGCCCCCACACCCGTGCGGGCCAAGGCCGCCGAGGAGTTCCTGAACGCGGCGCTCGAAGAGGGCGGCTTCTGGGACAACGGCAAGATCATCACCCCGTCGGTCGCCAAGCAGTTCGCCGAGCTGTGCTCCGGCGCCTGCAACCCGATCGACGACGTCCGGGGCACGGCGAGCTACCGCCGGCACGCGGTCGGCGTCATGGCGCGCCGCACGCTGACCTGGACCTGGGAGTCGTATCGCGGCGAGCGCCGCCTCACGGAGGGAGCCGCGTAATGCGTGTCAACTTCACTGTCAACGGACGTCCGCAGGAAGCCGACGACGTGTGGGAGGGCGAGTCCCTGCTGTACGTGCTGCGCGAGCGGATGGGCCTTCCGGGCTCGAAGAACGCCTGTGAGCAGGGCGAGTGCGGGTCCTGCACCGTCCGGCTGGATGGTGTGCCGGTCTGTTCGTGTCTGGTCGCCGCCGGGCAGGTCGAGGGCCGCGAGGTCGTCACCGTAGAGGGGCTCGCCGACTTCGCCAAGCAGCGCGCCGAGCACGGTGGCTGTGCGACCGGTGCCTGCGGTACGTCGCTTCAGGACGCCCAGGGGTGGGCCGCCAAGGGGCAGGACTCGCAGACCGGTGAGGGCACCGAACTCTCCCCGATCCAGCAGGCGTTCATCGACGCCGGCGCCGTCCAGTGCGGCTTCTGCACGCCGGGTCTGCTGGTCGCCGCCGACGAGATGCTGGAGCGCAACCCGAACCCGACCGACGCGGACATCCGCGAGGCGCTGTCGGGCAACCTGTGCCGCTGCACCGGCTACGAGAAGATCATGGACGCGGTCCGCCTCGCGGCCGCCCGGCAGGGAGAGGCGGTCTGACGTGTCCACTCCTAACGGCACTCCCACCAAGATCACCCAGGGTTCCCAGACCAAGGGCGGCATCGGCGAGTCCACGCTCCGCCCGGACGGCACCCTCAAGGTCACCGGCGAGTTCGCGTACTCGTCCGACATGTGGCACGAGGACATGCTCTGGGGGCAGATCCTCCGGTCCACCGTCGCGCACGCCGAGATCGTGTCCATCGACACGAGCGAGGCACTGGCCACGGCGGGCGTCTACGCCGTCATGACCTACGACGACCTGCCGACCGAGGTGAAGAACTACGGCCTGGAGATCCAGGACACCCCGGTCCTCGCCCACGGCAAGGTCCGCCACCACGGCGAGCCGGTCGCCATCGTCGCAGCCGACCACCCGGAGACGGCGCGTCGCGCCGCCGCGAAGATCAAGGTCGAGTACCGCGAGCTGCCCGTCATCACCGACGAGGCCTCCGCGACCGCACCGGACGCGATCCTCGTCCACGAGGGCCGCGACGACCACCACAGCGGCCACGTCCCGCACCCGAACATCGTCCACCGCCAGCCGATCATCCGCGGCGACGCGGCCGGGGCCGCCGGGCGGGCCGACGTGATCGTCAAGGGCGAGTACACCTTCGGCATGCAGGACCAGGCCTTCCTCGGCCCGGAGTCCGGCCTCGCCGTGCCGGACGAGGACGGCGGCGTCCACCTGTACGTCGCCACCCAGTGGCTGCACAGCGACCTGCGCCAGATCGCCCCGGTCCTCGGCCTGCCCGAGAGCAAGGTCCGCATGACGCTGTCCGGCGTCGGCGGAGCCTTCGGCGGCCGCGAGGACCTGTCGATGCAGATCCACGCCTGCCTGCTGGCACTGCGCACCGGCAAGCCCGTCAAGATCGTCTACAACCGGTTCGAGTCCTTCTTCGGGCACGTCCACCGCCACCCGGCCAAGCTGTACTACGAGCACGGGGCCACCAAGGACGGCAAGCTCACGCACGTGAAGTGCCGGATCGTGCTGGACGGCGGGGCGTACGCCTCGGCCTCCCCGGCGGTCGTCGGCAACGCCTCCTCGCTCAGCATCGGCCCGTACGTGGTCGAGGACGTCGACATCGAGGCCATCGCCCTCTACACCAACAACCCGCCCTGCGGCGCCATGCGCGGCTTCGGCGCGGTCCAGGCGTGCTTCGCCTACGAGGCGCAGATGGACAAGCTGGCCGAGAAGCTGGGCATGGACCCGGTGGCGCTGCGGCAGCTCAACGCCATGGAGCAGGGCACGATCATGCCGACGGGCCAGCCCGTCGACTCGCCGGCCCCGGTCGCCGAACTCCTGCGCCGCGTCAAGGCGATGCCGCTGCCGCCGGAGCGCCAGTGGGAGTCCAGCGAGGGCGCGGACGTACGGCAGCTGCCGGGCGGCCTGTCCAACACCACGCACGGCGAGGGCGTCGTACGCGGCGTCGGCTACGCGGTCGGCATCAAGAACGTCGGCTTCTCCGAGGGCTTCGACGACTACTCCACCGCCAAGGTGCGCATGGAGGTCGTCGGCGGCGAGCCGGTGGCCACCGTGCACACCGCGATGGCGGAGGTCGGCCAGGGCGGCGTCACCGTCCACGCGCAGATCGCCCGCACCGAGCTGGGCGTCACCCAGGTGACCATCCACCCGGCGGACACCCAGGTGGGCTCGGCCGGGTCGACCTCGGCCTCCCGGCAGACGTACGTCACCGGCGGCGCCGTGAAGAACTCCTGCGAGCTGGTCCGCGAGAAGGTCCTGGAGATCGGGCGCCGCAAGTTCGGCTCCTACCACCCGGCCTGGGCCACCGCCGAACTCCTGCTGGAGGGCGGCAAGGTCGTCACCGACGGCGGCGAAGTGCTCGTCGATCTGGTGGACCTGCTGGAGGGCGAGGCCGTCGAGGTCGAGGCCGAGTGGCGGCACCGTCCGACCGAGGCCTTCGACCTGCGCACCGGCCAGGGCTTCGGGCACGTCCAGTACTCCTTCGCCGCGCACCGCGCGGTCGTCGAGGTGGACACCGAGCTCGGCCTGGTGAAGGTGATCGAGCTGGCCTGCGCCCAGGACGTCGGCAAGGCGCTCAACCCGCTGTCCGTCATCGGCCAGATCCAGGGCGGCACCACCCAGGGCCTGGGCGTGGCGGTGATGGAGGAGATCATCGTCGACCCGAAGACGGCGAAGGTCAGGAACCCCTCCTTCACCGACTACCTCATCCCCACGATCCTCGACACGCCGACCATCCCCGTCGACGTGCTCGAACTCGCCGACGACCACGCCCCGTACGGGCTCCGTGGCATCGGTGAGGCACCCACCCTGTCCTCGACCCCGGCCGTCCTCGCGGCGATCCGGAGCGCGACCGGGCTGGAGCTCAACCGCACGCCGGTACGGCCGGAACACCTCACCGGCACGTAGCCCTCCGGGCGTTGAACCGGTCAATCCTGTCCTGGGGGGACTTCGTCCCCCCAGGCCCCCCAACTGTTCGTCTCGGGCCGTCCCCCGGGTCGTGCACCTCCCCAAACCCCGCCAATCGCCGAAGGCAATGCGCGGGTGCCCCTTTGAACCTTGGGAGTAGGCCCACATGACCCAGCAGTCTCTGGAGCCGGCGACCACAGCCGAAGACGCGGGAGAAGGCACCCGCGTCCCGGCCGGCAGGTCCTGGCTCGACCGGTACTTCCACATATCCAAGAGAGAATCCACGGTCGCGCGTGAGGTGCGCGGCGGCGTCACGACCTTCATGGCGATGGCGTACATCCTCCTGCTCAACCCGCTGATCCTGTCCGGCAAGGACGCGGCCGGCGACACCCTCGCCCAGAAGGCACTGATCACCGCGACCGCGTTCGCGGCGGCCTTCAGCACGCTGCTGATGGGCTTCTTCGGCAAGGTGCCGCTCGCCCTCGCCGCCGGCCTCTCCGTCTCCGGCGTCCTGGCCTCGCAGGTCGCCCCGCAGATGACCTGGCCGCAGGCCATGGGCATGTGCGTGATGTACGGCGTGATCATCATGCTGCTGGTCGTCACCGGCCTGCGCGAGATGATCATGAACGCGATCCCGCTCGCGCTGAAGCACGCCATCACCATGGGCATCGGCCTGTTCGTCGCGCTGATCGGCTTCTACAAGGCCGGCTTCGTGCACCAGGGCGAGGCCACCCCGGTCACCCTCGGCCCCGCCGGCGAACTGGCCGGCTGGCCCGTCCTGCTCTTCGCGGTCACCCTCCTCGCGATCTTCATGCTGCAGGCGCGCGGCATCCCCGGCGCGATCCTGATCGGCATCGTCGGCGGCACCGTGCTCGCCGTCGTCCTCAACGCCTTCGGCGCCATCGACCCCAAGCAGTGGGCCAGCGGCGCTCCCGAACTGCACGGCAGCGCGGTGTCCATGCCGGACTTCTCGATCTTCGGCAACGTCGAGTTCGGCGGCTGGGGCGAGGTCGGCGCGATGACGGTCGGCATGATCGTCTTCACCCTGGTGCTCGCCGGGTTCTTCGACGCGATGGCCACCATCATCGGCGTCGGCACCGAGGCCAAGCTCGCCGACGACAAGGGCCGGATGCCGGGCCTCTCCAAGGCGCTGTTCATCGACGGCGCCGGCGGCGCCATCGGCGGTGTGTCCGGCGCGTCCGGGCAGACGGTGTTCGTCGAGTCGGCGACCGGCGTCGGCGAGGGTGCCCGTACGGGCCTCTCCTCGGTCGTCACCGGCCTGTTCTTCGCGGCCTGCCTCTTCTTCACCCCGCTCACGGCGATCGTGCCGGGCGAGGTCGCGGCGGCGGCCCTGGTGGTCATCGGCGCCATGATGATGATGAACGCACGGCACGTGGACTGGGCCGACCGGGCCACCGCGATCCCGGTGTTCCTCACCGTCGTGATCATGCCGTTCACCTACTCGATCACTGCGGGTGTCGCGGCCGGTGTCATCTCGTACGTCGCCATCAAGATCGCTCAGGGCAAGGCGCGGGAGATCGGGGCGTTCATGTGGGCCCTGACAGGCATCTTCATCGTCTATTTCGCCCTCAATCCCATTGAGAGCTGGATGGGCGTGCACTAGCCGTGCGCGTGCCGCCCTCCACACGACCGCTTTAAGGAGACCGAGAAATGCTGGACATCGCCGAAGAGCTGCACCGGTGGGTCGAGCAGGGACGCGACTTCGCCGTGGCCACCGTGGTGGCGGTCGGCGGCAGCGCACCCCGCCAGCCCGGCGCCGCGCTCGCGGTGGACGCCGACGGCACGGCGATCGGCTCGGTCTCCGGCGGCTGTGTGGAGGGCGCGGTCTACGAACTGTGCCAACAGGCCCTTCAGGACGGCGAGACGGTCCTGGAGCGCTTCGGCTACAGCGACGAGGACGCCTTCGCCGTCGGCCTGACGTGCGGGGGCATCATCGACATCCTCGTCACCCCGGTACGGGCGCAGGACCCGGCCCGCCCGGTGCTGGCGGCTGCCCTCGCCGCGGCGTCGGCCGGCGAGGCGGCGGCGGTCGCCCGGATCGTGTCAGGACCCTTGGACCTGGTGGGCCGCGCGCTGCTGGTCCGCCCCGACGGCGGCTACGACGGCGGCTTCGGCGGCCATCCCGAACTGGACCGCACGGTCGCCGCGGAGGCGGGCGCGTTCCTGGACGCCGGCCGCACGGGCACCCTGGAGATCGGCGAACAGGGCTCGCGCTGCGGCGCCCCGCTCACGGTCCTGGTCGAGTCCTCCGTCCCCGCACCCCGGATGATCGTCTTCGGCGCGATCGACTTCGCGTCGGCGCTCGTGCGGATCGGCAAGTTCCTGAACTACCACGTGACGGTGTGCGACGCCCGGCCGGTCTTCGCGACCAGGACCCGCTTCCCGGAGGCCGACGAGATCGTCGTGGAGTGGCCGCACAAGTACCTGGAGCGCACCGAGGTGGACGCGCGCAGCGTCCTGTGCGTGCTCACCCACGACGCCAAGTTCGACGTCCCGCTGCTCCAGTTGGCGCTGCGGCTGCCGGTGGCGTACGTGGGCGCGATGGGCTCGCGCCGCACCCACCTGGACCGCAACGAGCGGCTCAGGCAGGTCGGCGTCACCGAACTGGAGCTGGCCCGGCTCCGCTCACCGATCGGCCTGGACCTCGGCGCCCGTACGCCCGAGGAGACGGCCCTGTCGATCGCCTCGGAGATCGTCGCGGGCCGGCGTGGTGGCAGCGGTGTCTCCCTGACCGGCGCGCATACGCCGATCCATCACGACGCGACGTCGACGTCCTCGCCTGCCGGGCGGATCGGGTCCGTGGCCTGAACGGCGCGACCGTCCTCGTCAGCCGACGTGGGCCCGCACCCAGCCCACCGTCGTGCCCCGGTCCCACGGCACCAGCTGCACCAGACTTGTCGCCCACTGCGGCCACCGGCGTCGCGGGTACGGCACAAATGCCACCAACCGGTTGGTGCGGCGAACGGTGCTCACCCACTGTTCCCATTCCCGCCGGCCCGCGCGGCGCGTGGCGGGAGCGTGGCGGCCGATGCTGAGATCGGTGACCAGCAGCACCGGCGTACCGGGGGCGGGTGGAGCATAGGACGGCCAGACTCGGCCGTCGGCGGGACCCGCGCCGCGCGAGGGGCAGTCCTCGAAGTGGAGGACCTCGGTGAGGCCGCGCCCGACGGTGGCGCGGACCTGCCGGACCAGTTCCTGCGCGTCCCGGTGGAAGGGCTGCATGCCAACACCCCAGTCGACCAGCAGTTGCACTCCGAAACGCAGCGTCGGCTCGGGACGCGCCGGCAGCCGGAGCAACGGACGGCCGAGTGAAAGGGCCGCCACCACCGCCGGGATGTCGACCTCACGGCCCGGCGCGCGGCGCGCCGCAGCCGCCTGCGTGACCGCCGCGGCAGACCGAGGTGCCAACAACGGCTGGTGCGGCAGCTTCCGGGCTCCGGCCGACGGATGGCGTGGCAGCGGCTCGGCCGACCACACCACGGGGCGCCTCGGCTCCCGGTAGACAGGCGTCAGCAGTCGAGGCGCCGTGGAGGTCGGCGCGGGTGCCTCGGCGCGCGGTTCGGCTGCGGGAGCGGGGCGCGGCGGTTCGACGGGCGTGCGCCCCGAGTCGTTCGGCCGGGAGCGGGGATCCGCAGGCGCCGGCGTCACATGCCTGCTCCTCGCGGGACCCGGCTCCGAGGGCGGCAGGGCGCGCGTGATCCGCTCGAACCCGAGGAGCCCCGCCACGGCGTCGAACGAGCCGGCCCCCTGCGCGGCCGTCGCCCGCAACAGGTCCCCGATCCACACCTCACTGCTCATCGCGTGCCTCCCCACTGCTGAGGCTTGACAAGGGTGAGCTCCTGCACCGCGTCCCAGCGGGGATCCTCCGGAGTGATGCCCAGTTCGTGGCAGGCACGCAGAGCGTCCAGGAACTCGGCGGTGCTCGGGGGCCGCAGCCCCTTCTCCGACGCCTGCGGTCGCAGCTCGTCCACCTTACGAGTCAGCTGCCCGGCCAGCTCCCGCTCGGCAGCCGTGAACTCGCCGTACTCGTCGAGAAAGTGTGCCTCGGCGATGCTGACGAGTCGGGTGTCTGTGTGCGCCTGCAGAGTGTGCACGATGCAGCGTCGCAGGAACGCCTGCGGCAGTTCTCGCTCCTCGTTCGTGGTGATGACGATGAGCAGTTGGCCCTCTTCGTCGTTCCCGGGAGGCTTCGGCCCGCTGTTCCGGGCAACCCGCCGTCCGGTCTCGGCCACCGTGAACCGGTGCGAACCCAGCGGTACCAGGAGGCTGTTGGGCATGTCCGGGTCGGCCTTGTCGATCTCGTCGATGAGGATCACCGAGCAGTTGCCGGACCGCCCCTCGTTGGCCACGGCCCAGGGATGGAACCCTCCGTCCCTTCCGCGCCGCGCCGCCTGACCCGCCGAGACCGGGTCGAACGCCCACCACAGGGGACCTGGCTGTACATAGCGGGCATCGTCCAGCCTCTCACCCGCCCGCAGCGCCTGTGCGTCGCCCAGCCGGCGAACGTGGTCATACGTCCACAGCAGGTCCTTGCCCTCGGTGCGGGAGGTCACCACCTGCTCGTAGTAGCGCCAGTTGCGCTTGCGGGCCACGTACGCGGCCACCGAGGACTTGCCTGAGCCGGGTTCGCCTCGCAGCAGTAGCGGACGGTTGGCGGCAAGTGCGACGTCGACGGCCAGTTCCAGGTCGTCCTGCATGATGTACACCCGCCCGTCGCGCCGGTCCGGAGCCTCCCGTTCGGGGTCCGGTCGCCGTTGTGGGGCCGTGTCGTTGTCGCTCATGTGCCCTACCTCCGGGCGCCGATGTGACGGTCGGGTAGCTCAGTGAGATCCTCGGTCAACTGGTGCACGCGTATCTCCTCGTCCACGGTCAGAGCGGGTAGCACGGAGAGCTTCCCGACGTGCCCGTTCAGCCCGTCCGCCGCCGTGTCACCGGTCAACAGCACCACGAGCAGCCAGGGAAAGGCTTCATGGAGCCGGCTCACCAGTTCACCGGCGAGCGCCGGACGCAGTCCCTGGACGTCGAGGAAGAGACAGTGCAGATAGTCCTTCGCGTGGGCGCGATACCGCTCGGGTGGCAGCCACCTGGGGTTCCGCGACACCTGGCGTACGGGCTCCACACACAGGGCGAACAACTCGTCAACGGTGTGTTCCCCGGTCGGCAGTGCCCCCACTTCGCGCTGGTTGTACCGCGAGAACTGCAGACACATGGCCCGGTCCACGTACTGAACGGCGATGTCCGCCGCGTGCGCGTTGAGCGCGACGACGTGCTTGGAGGCGAGCACGGGCGAGGGCAGCAGCCGCCGGGCCGCTTCCCCGTCGATCCAGGTGGGGACGAGCTGGACCACCAGTCGACGCAAGGGATTGTCCGCGAGATACGGTGCCAACCTGTCGACGGCGTCCGGGAGCTGATCCCGGGGCACGGGCCCGAGCAGATGATGGGCGACGTACTGACACGCGCCGTGCTGAGTCTCCAACTGGTGCCGGTCGGCGGGGTCGATGCCGATGTCGATCCCGAACTCCAGCAGTGCCCGCGGGTCCTTCACCTGCTTCAGATACTCGGCGATGGCCCTCAGCCAGGCCCGCATTGGATCACTGAGGCCGCTCAGGTCGGGCACGTCGGAGAACTGCGCGGTCACGGCCGCCGTCAGCGAGGCGACGTAGTCCTCGTCGTGCCGCTCCCTCTGCTCGTCGTCAGCCTCGACCCGGACGTAAGGCGTGCGCGCGGCGAGCAGAGGGCGCAAGTCGTCGAACCCCTTGTCCTTCAGCATTCCCGAGTCGACTTCACCGACGAGCACCGGAAGCACGTACAGGGACGGATTGAGGGCCCTGCGCCACATCAGGATGCTTGCCTCTTTGCGTACCCACGCCGAATCGAGAGCCGCCCGGCCGAGCAGCACCAGGGCCGCGTCGCACTCGGCCATCATGCGGAACAGCGCCGGGCACCACTCCTGTCCCTCCCGCAGGGAGTCCCGGTCCACCTCCACCGTGTGCCCGGCGCACCGGAGCGTGCGGGCAACGCTCTTACGGACCTTTTCGGCGAGCGGGTCGTTCCGTGAGCTGTGGCTGATGAAGATCGAGGCCATCGTGCGGGTGCCGCCTCACGCCCCCGCCCACTTGACCATCCAGGCGTCGTTCTGCACCGAGATGACGTCTTCGCAGCGGGCGATGAACCGGTCCTGTTCAACGATGTCAGAGGTGCTCGACGGGCCGGACAGCCGGAGTGCCTCCAGCTCCTGGGCGGTGCGGGAGTACTCGATCTCCTGGTAGGCGTATCGGCCGGCCGCGGCGTGCGCGGTCACGGCTGTGGCGATGGTGGTGACGACGGCGATCCACACGCCGAGCTGTGCGATCCCGAAGCCTCCGGCCAGCGCGCCCTGCAATGTGCCCACGAGTGCGAGGGCAACCTCCAGACGACGGAGCAGAGTGGTGCGGGAGCGCATCACGAGCGACTGCGGCCGGTAGTAGCCCAAGACCTGCTGGACGACACGTTCCCTGACATAGTCGTCGAAGCCGCGGACGGGGGGCAGGGGGCGCGCCAGTGGTTCGACGCCCTGAAGGTGGCGTGCGAGGTCCGAGGCATGGAGTTCGAGTTCGATCAGCCGCCCACGGAGCCTGGTCTCGGCCTCGGAGGGTGCGGTCCGGTAGCGTCCCGCGCCCGCGAGGGACACGTACACCTCCGACTTGAGTGACTCCGACACCGCGCGCAGCCGTGTCCAGTCCGCCAGCGCCTGGCTGCCGCAACGCCCTGTCGCGAACGGTAACCCCGCCGCCGCGAACGCTGCCGCCACCGCGCAGGCACGGCCCAGCCAGGGCACGGGGCCCATCAGCTGCCCCGAGGCCGTGCCCAGTGCGGCCGCGGCGATTCCCAGAGCGAGCAGCAGTGAGCGGGCACGCCGGATTTCACGCTTCTGTGCACTCGCGGCCTGCGACCAGACACTCTGCCGGCGCCACGTGGTGCCCGCTGTTGTGAGGGCCTCCCCCTGTGCTTCCACATGACGATTCTGACCGACCCGGCGGATGGATGCCCAGGGAATCGGCTTGCCAGGGTGGGGAATTGGAGATACTGGGGCGGTGCCGTACGAGGAAGGGGGCGGGGTGGGCGGCTTCAGGTGTAGGGGGGCGCCATGACGTCGCCGATGGGGGAATTCCTGCCGTTTGATGAGGCTTTGCCGTGGCTCAGGCTGATGGTGCGCCTCGAAGGGAGGTCTCTGCCGCCAGGGCCGGTGAGTGCTCGGACGTTGGTGCGCGAAGCGCTCCGCTTCGTGGAAGTGCCCGATCCGGATGTTGGCCAGATCGCAGAGAACCCGGACCGGGCCCTGGTGCGCCCGGAGGAGTGGCCCGGGAGACTCCGGCCACACCCCGCTCGCGTGCTGGTCGAGGTGATGCGTGCCCGTGCACCGGAGTGGGCCGGTGTTCCTGACGGGGGCGAGACGACCCCCCTGGTTCGTCTCCTCATCCAGGCTCTGAGCAGGTTCACCGAGCAGCGGACGACGCTCGGAGAAGTCCGCGAGATGGCCGTCGAGGAGCTGGCGGCGAGGCTTTTCGACTGGGGGCTCCAGGACAATGCGGGCCTTTTGGCCTGGGAAGGCGCGATGTTCGCCCGGGACTACGTCACGGTCTGCATCGCCCAGTGCCTCCTCCAATGGATGCGGCGGTTGACTGAGGTCGGAGCCTCGATCGGCGACGAAGAGCCCCTGGTACCGGCGAGTTGGACAGCTCAGGACGCGGAGTTCGAGGAGACATACCGTGCCTGGCTTCGGCGCCCGATCGAGGGCGGGCATGTGCGGCTTCTTGACCTGCTTGACTCCTATTGGCCCTTGCGTGCCGAGGAGATGGACAGCGGAAGCACCATTCCCGCGCTGGACCTGCTGGATGCGGCGCCCCGCGTGCTGCTCACCGGACGGCCCGGGACCGGCAAGAGCACGGTGCTCCGGCGTCTGGCGGCGGAGAACATACGGGCGGACGGCTCCGGCGGCGGGGCCGACTATGTGCCCTTCCTGCTCTCCGTGCAGGACTTGGAAAGGTGGGCGCAGCGCCTTGGCGAGGCGCGCGTTGCCCATCTCGGGATGATGGCTGCGCAGCCTGACGGATGGGTCGAGCGCGTCCTTCGCTCCGGACGCGGACTGCTGCTCGTGGACGTCGTGGAGCAATTCGTATCGGACTGGTCGATCTTCCAACTCCCATCGCTGTTACGGGACTTGATGGCAGACCTACCGCAAGTCCGGTGTGTTCTCGCTGTCAGAACGGCAGAACTGCCTGAAGGGCGACTCACAGACCTGGAGTTCATCCGGTTCGAACTGCTGCCGATGTCACCCGCCGAAGTGGCCGAGACGGCGAGGCGGTGGTTCCGGGCGTCCGGGCGGGTCGACCCGCAGAGCTCCGGTACTGACGCCCCCGGTCTGCTCGCGGAGCTGAGGCGCCATGACGGCCTCGCTGAGCTGATGCGAACCCCGCTGCTGTGCCACGTCGTCTGCGCCCAGTACTTCGAACGCCGTGATCGCTTTTCCAGCGAACTCCACCACGTCCTCGACGGATTGGTGGATGCAATTGTGGAGCAGCGTTCGACACAGCTCACTGTTCCCCTCGATTCGATCAGACGGTGGCTCGGTGCCATTGCCCTCGGGGCGGTCACCCACGGCAGTGGCCGGCTCGCATACGCCGAGGCGATGGCGGCGGTCAATGAGGAGGCGGGCTCGGGGACAGAGCCGTCGCAACCTCTCGAGGAGATGCTCCACCAGGTGATCCACTGGGCGGGTCTGGTGACCCAGTCCGGTCACGGGGACATCGAGTTCCACCAACCCGTCCTGCGCGACCACCTTGCCGCACGCCTGCTCGGCCAGGACGAGCGCCGCTGGCAGCTGATCGGGCCGCTCGCCGACGCAGGTCGCCACGGCGTGATTCGAGCCGCGATCGCGTACGCCGCTGCCGCGAGCACCAGCCGCTATGTCTTCGTGATCGTCCGCCACGGCGACTCCTTGCCCCACAGCAGCCGGCAGCTGGCGGTCTACGCCCTGGCAGCCCAGGCCGCGAACTCCGTGGACCGCCTGGCCGATGCGCTGGACGCGGGGCTGGCGTCCCGGCTCCGGCGGTATCTGCCGACGCCCGGAGACGTCTCCGCTACGGACGTCACGTACGCCCTCACCGAGGACCCCGGGCTGGTGCCCGACCCGGACGACATCGTCAACGGGCGTGCGGCAGCGGTGCTGCTGATGCCCGCAACCCAGGCGCGCGGCCCCGAGCCCGTCCCACGCCCGGACTCGGCCGGGACACCCCGGGTGGTGCCCCTTCGGCTCCCCGACGGCCTGCGCCCTCTTCCGCTCGGCGCCCAGGACCTGGCCATCGCCCTCAGCGTGGCCACCCGGATCGAACCCGAACTGATCCGTGCCGTCCGGCTTCGCGTCTTTCCCGGAGCCGACGCGGGGGACGAGGCCGACCTGTGGTTCGGCGACTGGATCGGCGGGCGCACCCCCAGCGCCATCTCCCTGCGCGTCGACCTGCTGCCGGTCCTGCGACAGGAACTGCGGCAACGGCTGCTCGCTGCCGAACCGGGCGACCCCCTGCACTCCATCGGCGAGATCGTGGATGAACTGCACGTCGGTATCTCGCCCGCTCTGCGCCTGGAGGAGAAGGTCAACTGGCTCGACGTCACCGAGGGCATCAGTACGACCGAAACGGGCGCCCGGCTGCTGGAGTCCGCGGTACGCGCCCTGGTGACCCAGGACAACCGCCAAGGGCTCGCGGACTGGCTCACCGGGGCCTGGAACCGGCTCCCCGAACGGGTTCGGGCCTCCACCACGGCCTGGCAACTGGTCACCGCCGCCGCAGGCCGGGCACCGGACGCCGGCCTGCGGCCCGTACCCGCGCCCCCTGCGCTGACCCGGGACGACGTTGCGGTGATCGTGGACCTTTTCCGGGACGTACCGCTGCCCCTGGCCCGCGAGGGCGCTTACCTCCACTTCGGTGTCCAGCAGACGGGAGCCGCCGACTCCCGGGTATGGGCGATTCCCGTGCCGGACACTGATCCCAGGGTTGTCGAGGTGGTCGTCGAGGACAGCGACGGGATTCCGGGGGCTCCGCTGACCGTTACCGTTCCGCCCGGCGGTACGAGCACGGTTCCCGTGGGCCTGGGGGCGGTGCTTCTGCGCGGCGCGCGCGGCGATGTGTACCGCCTTGAGGAGGTCCGGTCCGGCTCCGGCACGGCTGCTGCTTCCGAGGAGGACCTCCGGGTCGACCAGGTGGGCCTCGATGACAGCCGTCAGCTCCTGGTGGGCACCGCCAGGCAATGGCTCTCGACCCTGCGCCCCGGCTCGGCATCCCTCTTCCAGGACGCCTACGGACACTGTCTGGGAGCGGAGCCCGCGACCGCGGAAGCCCACCGATGGCGCCGGTACGCCGAGCGCACGGCCCGCGTCCTCCTCGGCTGCGGTCTGGCCGGCGTGCGGATGATCATGGGGCATTCGCTTCCGGTCACAGGGGGTTTCGGGGAGGTGGTGCTGGCCGGGACCTCGCCCGCGACCGGAGCGGACGCCTTCGTGGTGCTGGTGGTTCGCGAGGAGGAGGAACTGGGGCCGTCCGACGGCCCGTTGCTGTGCACCGCGTCTCCGGGTGGCGGCCGGCTCGATCCGGCCGCCGCCGCGGCGGTGACCGCGGCCCGGCTGGAACGAGACTTCCCCGACACGGCCGCCTCCGGGATCCAGACCGCGATCTGGATTGCCTCGGACCATCGGCTGATCCTGGAGTCGCTGCACGAGACGCTGGACCTCATCGGAGCCGACCTGACACGGCGGCCGGTCAGCTTCGGACCGGGACAGGAGGACGCACTCGGGGACTTTCTGCGCCGGCGACTGGCCAGGCAGACCACCGGTGCTCCCGAGGCCGTCGTACTCGCCTCGCCCGTCAAGGCCCGAGCCCGGCCGGCTGATCTGCTGGATGCCGACGGAACCCTCCACCTGCCCGCCTACGCCGACCTAGATCTTCTGGACGAGCAACTGGCGACGATCCGCCGCTGGTTGGACAGTGCCTCGCCCGACCAGTGGGGGCGGGCGAGCATCATGGTGGTGTCCGGCGGGCCCGGAACCGGAAAGAGTACTCTCGCACTCGCCCTCGTCGATGAGTTGCGCGATACCTCGTTGCGGGCCACCTACACGTCGTGCTCGCCGCCCTTCCTCGCAGCGTTGCGCAGCCGTGCCGGTCAAGCGCGTCCCAACGACGAGATCAGCGACTCCGGAATGCTCTATGCCCGCGGCCGGCTTCCGGTGATCATCTGCGACGACGCCCAGCAACTGGGGGCCTGGAGGCCGGGGTCAGAGTTGCTCGAAGGCCGCCCCCATCGGCTGAGCGCACTGGCAGATTACTCCGCGCGGCTGGTCCTCTTTGTCGACGAGTCCCGTGCGCTGCTCCCCGCAGAGCCTGTGCCCTCCCAGGGCAGCATGCGCCGGAGCATGCGGCTGGAGACCCCCCTACGCTTCCGCTTCAGCACCCGGCACGGCGACTGGGTGACGCGATTGCTCGACGGGCGCCCCACCCGACAGGGGCGCCGGTCGGTCTTCCGTGCCGAGGGTGTTCACATCGCGCCCACCGTCGAAGCGCTGGAAGCCTTTCTCGCGCGGCGCTGGATGGAGGGCAAGGAGGTGGTCCTGACCGCGGGCCACTTCGGCGGACTGTCGATCCGGATCGGAGCCTGGCAGCGGCCCTGGCGTCCCGGGGACGGATCAGGGCCTCGCCTCACAGAAGCGGACAGCTGGTGCCATGTGGCCTCCGCGCATGACGTGGACGGCCTTGAGTACGACTGGTGCGGCGTCATCATGGGTCCGGACCTGGTGTGGCGAGGCGACTCCTGGGTGACCGACCCGGGCGCCAACCGCGACCTGCGGGACCTGCGGGAAGGATCCCATTCGAGGGAGCGCGCCGCAGGCGATAAGCTCATCCGCAATGCCTACCGGTGTCTGTTCACCCGTCCCTCCCAAGGGCTGGTCATCTTCTCCGTCGACGCCGAGACCAGCGAGTACCTTGCGACGGTTGCCCAGCCACTGGCCGGCTGAAGTGAGCGGCTAGCGCGAGCGACGCACGGCGGGCTGGTCCGGCCACACGAACGCGTAGCTCGGCTCGCCTCCCCGTGCGACCCGCACGAAGCGCAACAGCTCCCGCACGATTCCCGCGTTGCCCATGGCCCAACCGGTCTGCGGTTCCAGGTCGCTGGGTTCGGCCCGGTGCTCGACGTTGGACCAGCGGGCGCCGTCGGCGTCGCGGACGGCATGGGCGGCGATGTCGGCGACGAGAATCCCGGCGAAGTCCTGCCCGTGGCCCTGCTCGGCGATCCGGTCACAGGCGAGGGCCAGCACACCCGCCGTGCCGCAGCAGCGGCCGTTGTTGTCCCAGAAGCCGGGGCGCAGCCGGCTCGGCAGACCCGAGTGCGTGACGGTGTGCCAGCAGCGGTCCGCGAGGGCCTGCCAGCGGGGATCGCCCGTCAGGTCCCGCAGCAGCCGGAAGACCTGCGCGTCGCCCGCAGGGCCGTGGCACCAGCCGTAGTTGTGGCGCTGGACCAGATCGGGGCGGTGCTGCGGATCGGAGTGCGGGACGAGGAAGCCGTCCGGCCCGTCCTCGTCGCGGGACACGACGTCCGCGGCACCGGCCAGCGCGAGCTCGACCAGATCGGTGCGGCCTGCCGCCCGGCCGACGGCGGCCAGCCCGTACACGATGCCGAGGGTGCCGTGCGAGATGTGGTGCATCCGGCCGGGCGCCCCGGGCCTGTGCTGCCACTGCACGCCGTGCGCGGTCCGCTCGGCGGTGCGTGTGTACGGCTCCACAGCCCGTACGGCGAGATCGTCCGCTCCGACCAGCAGCGCGCCCAGTCCGATGCCCGCGTTGCCGCCCATCAGCTCGTACAGCTCGCCCCAGCGCTCCCCGTCGAAGCCTGCCCGCACCAGCTCCAGTGCCCGGTCGGCGGCGGCCCCGGCGACCGGGTCTCCCAGCTCGTCGTGCACGGCACGCAGCGCGAGCGCCATCCCGGTGCGGCCGAAGTAGAGCGAGTCGCCCTCCCAGCGCTCGACGGACGCCGCCAGCGAGCGCGCCGCGCGCTGGGCCGCGTCCCCGTAGGAGTCTTCGCCGAAGTGCCGCCAGGCTTCCAGGAGGACCGGGACGACTCCGGCGGTGCCGTTGTAGAGCATGGGGTCGATGTCCTCGTCGGAGGGCCTGATGGGCCAGCCGAGTCCACCGGCGTCCCCGGAGTCCCGCGCGACGGAGAGCAGCCACCGCAGACCGTCCACGGCCAGCGCCTCAACCTCGTCCGGGTTCATGCTCGTTGCGTCGGTCTCTGCCATGGGGCTCACTCTTGCACGGCCGTCTGCGGGCCTCACCTGCGCACCGAGCCGTACCGGGGTCATCCGGCCGGACGGCCGTCACGCCTTCCTGAGCAACCGGTTCATCGCGCGCCCGAACACATACCGCGCCGTACGCTCAACCGCCCCGTCCAGAACCCCCGGCACGAACCGCACCCGCACCTCCTCCCGCCACACCACCCGTGCCCGCCCGCCCGGACCTGGGCGCACCTCGATCTCGGCCCAGCCGCGCATCACCCGGCCCCGCTTCTCCAAGCGGCACAGGCCGGGTGTGTCGTCGTCCGACGGGGGCTGCCAGACCGTCACCTCCATCGGGTCGTCGAAGGAGAGGGGGCCGAGGCCGGAGCGGGCGACGAAGCGGGTGCCCTCGTGGGTCGGGGCGGGGGTGGTGATCCGGATGCGGGTCAGGGGGACGACATCGGCGTGGCGGGGCCACTCCGTCAGGCGGCGCCACGCCTCCGTGAGGGGGAGCGGAACCGTGCGTTCGAGGAGGAAGTTCGCCACGGAGCGATCTTACGGAACGGTTCTGTGTAATCAGGGCTGGTCACGGCACTGCCGTCCGGTGGAGCGTGTGGCGTATACGGGGCGTGCAGATGGTCCAGCGGCTCGTCGGCGCACAGACGTACGTGAGATGAACTCGGCTTCGGCCGACCCGCCCACGCCCTAACCTTCCTCCCAAGAGTGGGCAATACGCCCACCTCCAGGGGGAGTTGGTCGTCATGCCACTGAAGACCTACGGCGTACTGATCGGACGGGCCGTCGACACCCGGCGCGAGGAAGGCAGCGACTCGCCGCACTACCAGATCCATGTCACCGACGACGGCGGCAACCACTACCGCGCCGCCGTCAACGTTCTTTCCCAGCAACAGCCTTCCGAGCTGCTGTACTTCGTCAGCGAGGACTTCCGGCACCCGATCACGGCCCGTCTCGCGGGGCTCGCGAGCGGCTGGAACACCCTGCCGCCCGGCCCCGGCGGCCCGAACCTCGACTTCGTGCGCGGCAACCTCTTCGACCCGGCCCTGATGCGGAAGCTGCCCCCGGACCTCGAAGGCCCCGACAACGACCTCGCCGACCTCCTGGACCACTCCGTCCGCCGTGCGGTCGCGGACCAGGAGGCCCGGCTGTATCTGTTCGGCGAGCGCTGGGGGCCCGAGGCCGGGACGAAGGACAAGATCTTCGGCTTCCTGCCCGGCAACGGTGTGCACGACATCCATATGAACCAGGGCAACAGCGGCCGGTTCCGTGACGCCGACGGCGTGTGGCAGGACGGCGGACTGCTCGTGCACTTCCCGGCGCAGGACCGCTGGGTCGCCGTCTTCCTCGCCTTCCAGAGCCAGTCCTGGAAGACGGACGACGTCACCGGCCACACCATCGGGGACGTCGACGGCTCACGCCCGGTGCCCGGCACCCGGCCCGTGCGCATCGTCGCCGCGCTCGTCAACCCGCGCGGCCCCGCCCCCGAGGCGGAGAGCATCACCCTGCTCAACGCCTCGCCCGATGCCGTCGACCTGACCGGGTGGCAGCTCCAGGACCGGCTGGGCCGGCGCTCCGCCGTGCCGCCCGGACCGCTCGCGCCCGGCACCAGTCTTGCCGTGCGCCTCGAAGGCGGCGCCCAACTCGGCAACCACGGTGGCGAGATCAGCCTCCTCGACGCCAGGAAGCTCAAGGTCGACGGCGTCTCGTACACGGCCGAGCAGGCCGCACGGGAGGGCTGGACCGTCGTCTTCTGACGCGGGCCGTCCACCGGGCGCAGGGCGCGACGCGCGCGGCGGCCTCACCCGGTGAGGCGGCTCACCGGTACACCTTTCCCGGCTCGGCCTTCCCCGGCGCGAGCAGCTGCGGGACCGTCACGAACACGAACCCGCGCTCCTTCAGCGCGTCGATGATGCCGGGCACGGCCGGCACGGTCCCGTCGTAGATGTCGTGCAGCAGGATGATGCCGTCGCGGTCCGTCTGGTCGAGGACGCGCTGCTCTATGAGCTCGGAGTCGTCGGTCTTGTAGTCCTTGGCGGTCACGCTCCACAGCACCTCGGACATGCCCAGCTCGCGGCAGATCTCGTGCACCGTGTCATCGGTACGGCCCTGAGGCGGGCGCATCAGCGTCGGGCGCCGTCCGACGATGCGCTCTATCGCCTTGTTGGGGCGCTCTATCTCCTCACGTATCTCGTCGGGTTCCAGCTCCGTGAGCCTCTTGTGGTCCCAGGTGTGGTTGGCCACCTCATGGCCCTCGTCGGCCATCCGCTCGACGAGCTCCGGGTACTTCTCGATGTGCCGCTTGCCCAGGAGGAAGAAGGTCGCCGGGACGTCCTTCTCCTTGAGGATGTCCAGCAGTCGCGCGGAGTGTTCGCTCGGCCCGGCGTCGAAGGTCAGCGCGACGCACTTGGCCTCGCGGCAGTCGACACTGCCGGAGAGGGTCCGGGCGGTGGACGTGGCCTGGGCCCGTGCGGCGCTCGGCGAAGTGGTCTCCAGGCGCACGTACTGGCTGAAGGCCACCAGGGAAGCGGCCACCACCAGAGCGGCGGCGGCACACAACCAGGCCCATGGCTTTTTCATCTTCTTGGTCAGAGAAGGCATATCGCGACTATACATGGCGAGTATACTCGCCATGTATAGTCACTGTTCATAGGCTCTGAACTGGGCGTTCCGCTTCTCTACTGGGCGTAGAACGTGGCGTCGGCCCGGTCCGTGGCCGTGCTCGGCGCCTGGACGTACAGCAGGTATTCGTAGTGCCTGATGTAGCGCCCCGCGTAGTTGTACGACTCGTAGGAGACCCCCGCCGGGTCGGCCTGCCCGGCCCGCTTGTGGAAGGTCGCGTCGGAGGCGAACCGCGCCGTGCCGTCGTTCTTCTCCAGCCACACCTCGAAGTTCTTGTGCCGCAGGTAGTAGCCGGGGAAGTCGGCCGACTCCAGGGAGACCGTGCCGCTGCCGGTCAGGCCGGCGACCACGCGGAACTGCGAGTCGGCGAGCGGGGAGACGCCGGCCTCGACGCGGGCGCGGTACTCCCAGTGCCGGATGAACCGGTCGGCGAAGTTGTACGACGAGAAGCGCTGCGGAGTGACCCCGTCGGCCACCGGGATGCCGAAGTCGGGGGTGCCGTCGGCCTTCCAGTACAGCTTCTGGACGCGGGTGCGGCGGTTGGGGTCGTTCAGCGGGTCGCCGCTGATGTCCTTGTAGCTGCGGTCGTGATAGACGAGGACGTCGCTCCTGCCGTCCTCGGACACGGTGAAGGAGTTGTGGCCCGGACCGTACTGGCTCGTGCCCGCGTTGCTGGTGAACACCGGCGTGGAACTCTTGCTCCAGTTGGCCGCGTTGAGCAGATCGGCGCTCGCGGAGGCGGACAGCAGCCCCAGGCAGTAGTTGCTGTCGGTGGCGCCGGCGGAGTAGCTCATGAAGACCTTGCCGCCGTGCTGGATCACCGCCGGGCCCTCGTTGACCTTGTAGCCGGCCGTCTCCCAGGAGTAGGTGGGCCGCGACAGCATCACCGGAGTGCCCGTGATGGTCCAGGGTTGGCCATCCTCGCGAGATAGACGTCCGTGTTGTTGTTCACGGACGGGTCGCGCTGGGCCCACGCCAGATAGCGCACGCCGCCCACCACGAAGGTCGTGGCGTCCAGCGAGAAGCTCTCCCACTGGGTCTTGATCTGGCCCTTCTCCGCCCAGGTGGCCGTCAGCGGGTTGGATCCGGTGCCCTCCAGGACGTACATCCGGATCGCCCACACGTCATCGCCGGCGCCGGCGGCGAAGTAGACGTACCACTTGCCGTCGATGAAGTGGATCTCCGGCGCCCAGATGTGCGCGCCCATGACACCACTGGAGTGCTTGGTCCAGATGGTCACCTCCTGGGCCGTGGACAGGCCCTGGATGGTGGTCGCCCGGCGCAGCACGATGCGGTCGTACTCAGGGACGGTCGCGGTGAAGTAGTAGTAGCCGTCGGTGTGTCTGAAGATGTGCGGGTCGGCCCGTTTCTCCGCGATCGGGTTGGTGTAGGTCACGGCGGGGGAGTCGGGCACGGCGGCCTGGGCGGGGGGGGGGCGGTGCGACGAGGCAGGCCGCGAGGGCCACCAGCATCGCCATGAGCAGGCGAACGGCGTTGCGTCTCAAGGGGGTTCTCCAGTTCACGTCAGGTCGTGGGGGACGAGGCGCCACATACGGACCATTTCTGTCCGTAATTTCGAACGAAGTTCGTCATTTCGATCGTGGTCGGTCAGAAGATAGAAGTGGGCCATGTCCGCGTCAACGGTTTGGTCGTGCCGCGCATCGGGTTCGTCCCGCCGACAGGGCAAACCCGCGTGCGGGCACGCGGGTTCACGACGGCGGACCTCCTTCGGTCAGGCGACCGCCCTCGCCCGCACCACGTCGGCCGGATCCCAGCCCCGGCGGGGGACGGAGGCCAACAGGAGGCGGGTGTACGGGTCTTCGGGGGCGTCCAGCACCCGGTCCGTCGGGCCCTGCTCCACCACCGTGCCGCGGCGCATGACCACCGTCTCGTCGGTAATGTGCCGGACGACGGCCAGGTCGTGGCTGACGAAGACCAGCGCCACCCCCGTGTCCCGCCGGATCTCGCCGAGGAGGCCGAGGATCTGCGCCTGGATCGACACGTCCAGCGCGGCGACCGCCTCGTCCAGCACGAGGACGCGCGGGTCGACGGCGAGGGCACGGGCGATGGCCAGCCGCTGGCACTGCCCGCCGGACAGCTCGTGCGGGCGCGCCCCCGCCTCCCTCGCGCCCAGCCCCACCTGGTCCAGCAGGGCGGCGATCCGCCGGTCGTCGGCGTCACGGCCGTGCAGCCGCAGGGACGTACGCAGACATTGACGGGCCGTCAGCCGGGGATCGAGGGAGACGTACGGGTCCTGGAACACCATCTGGATCTCACGGGCCCGCGCCAGCCGGTGCGCCGCCCGGCCCCCGCCGAACGCCCTCGGCCGCGCGGCACGGTCCCGGCCGTCCACCGTGACCGTGCCGGCGTCCGGGCGCACCAGACCGACCAGCATCCGGGCGACGGTGCTCTTGCCCGAGCCGGACTCGCCGACCACGCCGAGCGAGCCGCCGCGCGGCACGGTGAAGGAGACCCGGTCGGCGGCGGTCAGACGCTCGCCGCCCGGTAGCCGGTACGTCCTGGTCAGGCCGTCGGCCACCAGAAGGGGCTGCGGCCGGGCTTCGATCGCGGTCATGCGGGGCTCCTCTTGGCCAGGGCGGAGGTGAGCGACAGCTCGTCCGGGAGGTCGGTCAGCCGTAGGCACGCCGCCGTCCCGCCGCCCGGCAACGGCAGCGGCTGAGGGGGCCGGGCGGCGCACTCAGGCTCGGCGTGCGCGCAGCGCGTCTCGAACGGGCAGCCGGTGAACGCGTCGGACAGGGACGGCGGCCGGCCGGGGATCGGCTCCAACGCGCACTCGGTGTCGCCGAGTTCGGGCGAGCAGGCGAGCAGACCCCGTGTGTACGGGTGCCGGGCGTGGGTGAAGAGACGCTCCGCGTCCTGCTGTTCCACCACACGGCCGGCGTACATCACGTACACCCGGTCGCAGAACGCGGCGGCAAGATGCAGGTCGTGGGTGATGAACAGCATCCCCAGGTCACGCTGTTCGCGCAGGGACCGCAGCAGCGCGAGGATCTCCGCCTGCGTCGTGACGTCCAGCGCGCTGGTGGACTCGTCGGCCAGCAGCAGCCGTGGCTCGGCGGCGAGCGCGCCGGCGATCACCACGCGCTGGAGCATGCCCCCGGACATCTCGTGCGGCCGCTGCCCGAACCGCCGCTCCGGGTCGGACAGGCCCACGGCACCGAGGAGTTCGACGGCCTTCGCGCGTGCCGTGCGCCGGTCGACGGCGCCGGTCCGGGTCAGCCGTTCGACCAGGAAGTCACCGACGCGGCGCACCGGGTTGAGGGCGGAGCGCGGGTCCTGGTGGACCATCGCGACCGTGCCCGCCCGGTGTGCGCGCAGCGCGGCCCCGCTCAGGGCGAGGACGTCGTCGCCGTCGACCAGCACCCGGCCGGTGACCGAGGCTTCCTCCGGCAGCAGCCGCAGGACCGCCTTCGCGGTGGTGGACTTGCCCGAGCCGGACTCGCCGACGAGACCGACGGTCTCCCCGGAGCCGACCCGCAGGCTCACCTCCGCGAGCAGCGGCCGGGCCGTGCCGGGCAGGCCCAGGGTGAGGTTCTGGATGTCGAGCAGCATGCGGCTTACCTCCTGGCGCCGAGCCGGTCGGCGGCCCAGACCCCGACCACGTTGAAGGCCACCACGACGGCGGCGATGGCGGTGCCCGGCACCAGCGCGGGCAGCAGGGCGCCCTGGACGATGGCCGCCTGGCCCTCCTGCACCATCAACCCCCAGTCGGAGCTGGGCGGCTGGGAGCCGAACCCCAGATAGCTGAGGGTGGCCAGACTCATCAGCGCCTCGCCGAACAGCACCACGAGGTACCCGACGATCGACCGGGCCAGGTTGGGCACCAGATGCCGTACGCAGATCCGCGAACCGCTCATGCCCTGCACGCGATAGGCGTCGACGTAGGGCTTCGCCCGCTCCGCGAGCGCCACGCTGCGGGTGTACTTGGCGATCGTCGGCGCGAAGGCCAGCCCGAGGCCCAGGACGGACGTGGTGATGCCCGCCCCGAACACCGCGATGATCAGCACGACGAACAGCAGGCCCGGGAAGGCGTACATCACGTCGGTGACCCGGGACACCAGTGTGTCGGTCCAGCCGCCGCGCCAGGCGGCGACCGTGCCCAGCGTGACGCCGAGCAGCGCGGCGATGGCCAGCAGCGCGAGCGGGGCGATCAGGCTGGTGCGGGCGCCGTACAGGACGCGCGAGAGCAGGTCCTGACCGGAGGCGTCGGTGCCGAGCAGATGGTCGCCGCTCGTGCCGACCAGCGACGCCGACAGGTCCACGGCGTCGGGGGCGTACGGCGCGAGCAGAGGCGCGAAACCGGCTGCAAGTACCACCAGGGCGAGGAAGGCGGCCCCGGCGAGGACGAGGACGGGGCGCCGCCGGCCGCGCCCGCGGCGGGCCGGGAGCAGCACATCGGCGGAGACGGCGGTCATGCGGGACTCCTCATGGCCTTCAGGCGTGGGTCGAGCAGCGGGTGCACGAGGTCCACGAGGGTGGTGACGGTGATGTAGCCGGCGACCATCAGCAGCAGCACCGCCTGGGCGACCGGGAAGTCATGGCTGTTGACCGCGCCGACCAGCAGGGAGCCGATGCCGCTGAGCCCGAAGACGGTCTCGATGGCCACCGTGCCGGCCAGCATCCCGGCCGTGACCAGGCCGCACATCGTGACGACCGGGCCCAGCGCGTTGCGCAGGACGTGCCGGCGGATGATCAGACGCTCCGGCAGCCCGGCCGCGCGGGCCACCTCCACGTGGTCGGCGGCACCCGCCTCGACCATCGCCTGCCGGGTGACCCGGGCGATGACGGCGACCGCGCCGAGAGCCATGGCCAGCGCGGGCAGGGTGAGGTGGTGCAGCGTCCCGCCGAACCCCTCGCCGCTGCCCGTCACCGGGAACCAGCCCAGCCGCACCCCGAAGAAGGCGACCAGCGCGATGCCGCCGACGAAGGACGGCACGGACGCGGTGAGGGTGGTGGTCCCGACGACGGCCGAGTCCACCCAGCTGCCGCGCCGGACGGCGGCAAGCACTCCGGCGCCCACTCCCAGCACCACGAACAGGACCGTGGCGTAGCCGACCAGCGCGAGCGTGGTCGGGAAGCGGGACGCCAGCAGGTCGGAGACCTGGTCGCCGTACTGGAAGGAGCGGCCGAGGTCCAGGTGCAGGCAGTCCCACAGCCAGCGGCCGTACTGCACGACCAGCGGCTCGTCGAGGTGGTACTGCTCCCGGACGGCGGCCAGCCGCTCGGGGGTGAGCTTGTCGCGCCCGCCCGCGAGGAACACGGCGGGATCGCCCGGAGCCGCGTACACGGCGGCGAAGATGACGAAGGACGCGGCCAGCAGGGTGGCGAGAAGTCCCGCAAGCCGGCGTCCGATCGAGGCGAACATCGGCGCTCAGCCCTTCTTCGCGCCGAGCTGCGCGGCCCAGGGGTAGTAGAGGTACGCCATCGAGGCGGGCGGACCGGTCAGCTCGTCGTCGAGGACGAGAGCGGTCGGCATCTGGGCGATCGGGATCCACACGGCCGCGTCCGCGAACCGCCGCTGCACGTCGATGGCGAGCTCGGCGCGCTTGGCGTCGTCCAGCGTGCGCAGGCCCTGCTCGACCTTCGCGTCGTACTCCGCGCTCTTGAAGCCGACCCAGTTGTTGGAACTGTCCGACAGGCCGTTGTCGTAGAAGCCGAGCGGGTCGCTCTTGGAGATGTACCAGTCGGCCACCAGCACGTCGATGTCGGCGCGGGCCTCCTTGTCTCCGTAGAACTCGCCGTACTGGGCGGCCGGGACGGTCCTGATCTCGCCCTTCAGCCCGATCTGCGCCAGCGCGGCGCGCACGGCGTTGGCGATGACCATGCGGCCCTGGCTGCTGTCGGTGCCGATGACGATCGGTCCGGCAGGCGCCTTCCTGGCGTTCTTCACCAGCTCCTTGGCCCTGGCGAGGTCCTGTGCGTCCGGCTTCGCCGGGGCGTCGGTGAGCTGCTTCTGGGCGGCGGCGAAGGCGTCCTTCGCATAGCCCCAGGCGCCGGAGCCGACCGGGGTGGCCCACGGTTCGACCAGGCCGCCGTAGCCGGAACTGGCGATGCCGGAGCGGTCGAGGACCAGCGAGAGCGCCTTGCGGACGTCGGGGTCGGCGAGGCCGCCGCGTTCGGTCGGGATGAGCGCGAGGGCGGCGGTGCTGGGGCCGAAGTACTCGTCGAGGCCCTTCTTGCCGCGCAGCGCGGCCGCGGTGCCGATGGAGTCGGCGTAGGTGCCGTCGGCGGCTCCGGTGGCCAGCGCGTTGACCATGGCGCTGTCGTCCGCCCAGCGGAAGACGACCTTGCCGGTGAGCGGCTTCTCGCCCCAGTAGGACTCGGCGCGGGTCAGCGTAATCGAGTCGCCGGACTTCCAGCCGGACAGTTCGTACGGCCCGGAGCAGGCATCGCCCTGGCCAGGTGTGCCGAAGTCCTTGCCGGCCTTCCGCACCTGCTCCCGGTTGTAGACGAGCCCGGCGTCACCGGCCAGTGCCTTGGTGAACAGGGCGTCGGGCTGCTTGAAGGTGATCGTGATCTCGTGGCCGCCGGTCCTGCGCATCGCGGAGACGTTGCCGAACTCGTCGGACTGCTCCATCTCCGGCTGCGCGTGCCGCTTCAGGCTGAAGAGGACGTCGTCCGCCGTCATCGCCGACCCGTCGTGGAAGGTGACGTCGTCGCGCAGGGTGAGGACCAGGTGTCTCGCGTCGGGGCGGGCCGCCTGCCGGACCAGGGACGGGCGTACGGACATGTCGGGCTGGAGCTGGTAGAGGCGCTCGCAGACGTTGCTGAGCACGGTGCGGCCGGCGCTGCCGCCCTGGGTGTCGAGGTCCAGGGAGTCCGGCTCGTCCTCAAGCAGCCAGTTGACGGCGGCGACGGATCCGGTGGCCCGCGCGGTGGTGGGCGTGAGGGTGAGGTCGGCGGCCCCGGGGGCCTTGTTGCCGCCCGCGGAGGCGCCGGTGGTGGCTCCGCTGCACGCGGTGGCAAGGGCCAGCGCGCCGGCGACACCGGCGGCGGCTGTGACGGTCTTGAGCTTCATTGGAGGGCTCCTGAGCGGGGAGGGTGAACGGGAGCGGGGGGGCTTGGAGAAGGACCGGTGACGGGCCGTCAGTTCGGGGCGTGGGGGCCGTCGTAGAGGTTGAAGGGCAGATGCTGGTACTCGCGGTCGCAGGGGGTGCCGGCGGTGACGTGGTAGTCGCCGGCGGTGAGGTCGACGCAGGAGGAGACGAGGGTCTTCCAGTGCCTGACCTCGGGCTTGCGGGGGTCGGAGTGGGTGCACAGCGACTCGGGGAAGCCGAGGTGGTCCGACATCGCGTCCTTGATGAGCTTGCGCGACTCGTCGGTGCCGGCGGAGTCGCGCAGCCGGCGCAGACCCGCCTCGGCGCGGGGTACGCGCACCAGGGAGTCGGCGGCGATCGGGCGGTAGCCGTCGGCCAGGGCGGCGGGGATGCCCGCCTGGTAGTGGTTGCCGTGCACCAGGAGCCCGTCGTCGGGGTAGAGCCAGCCGTGGCCGGCCGGGGTGGTCTCCAGGTCGATGGCGAAGCCCTCGCGGCAGGTGAGGAGGGCGTTGCTGGCGATGTGCGCCCGGGTGCGGCACAGCACGTCGAGTGCGTCGGTGATGGATGCCTGGTCCAGGACGCTGCGGCGCAGCACGGTCTGCGGCAGTCCGACGGCCTCGCCGAACCGACCGCCCAGACCGTTGGCGTTGAGCGCGATCCCGGCGGAGTTGGCGCCCTGGCGGCCGATCTGGCCGGCCTCCACCTGCATGATCAGGGTGGGCGCCGGGGGCTGGACGATCCGCAGCATGACGACGGTGTCGGCCACCCCGGCGCGCCAGTCCCAGTTCTGTCCGGCCCAGACATGGCCGTCGCCGCTGGCCGGTCCGTACGCCGCGAAGGAGGTGCAGCCCTCGGCGGGCTCCTCCTCGCGCATCCGGGCGAAGGAGTCGTCGTAGATGACCTCGCCGCGGGCGTTGAGCGCGAGGACGTCGAGCAGGTCCAGGCCGGCGCCGTCCGCGATGCCCTGCATCTCCTGAAGCAGTTGCGGGGCGTACTCACGGACGGGTTTCAGCCACCGGGCGGCGCGGCCGGTGACCTGGTTCCAGGTCAGCCCGGAGGAGACGGCGAAGGCCTCCGCGTAGTAGCCGAGCGCGATCTCGAGCCGGGGGGCCACGGCCTCGCCGTACTGTCGTCCCCGTTCAAGGGGGGACCCCGAGATCTCGACGACCGGCAGGCTGTGATTCATCACGGGACTCCTCGGGGGACACACCAGTGCTGTAACATCCGTTCCGAGAATTCATCTTCTTGGAACGAGATGCTCAGAGCGTAATGGCCGAAACGCGAGAGTCAATACCTGTAATGAAGAATCCAGAATCTGGTAGCGCGGGTCCCGGGGGCCTCACACGGCTGCGGGCCGCCGTCCGCGACATGTGGGACGAGCTGTCCGCGTCGGAGCGGACCGTGGCGCAGTACCTGGCCAGCGCCCCCGCCGAGCAGATGATGTTCGCCAGCGCGCAGGAGCTGGGCGCCGCCAGCGGCACAAGCAACGCCACCGTCGTACGCGCCCTGCAACGCCTCGGATACGCCGGCCTGCCCGCGCTCAAGCGGGAACTCGCCGCCGACTTCACCTCCGCGCTCGCGCCCGAGGTGCGACTCCAGCAGCGCATCGCGCACGTGGGGCAGGACCTGGAGGGCATCTGGAACGACGTCTTCGACGAGACGCAGGAGCGCATCGAGCAGTGCCGCCGGCTGACCGGCACCGACGCGCTGAAGAGTGCCGTCGAGGCGCTCGCCGAGGCCCGCGAGGTGTTCTGCTACGGCGTCGCCGCCTGCGAACTCGCCGCCCGGCACCTGGCGTTGGCACTCGGCCGGATCGGGCGGCGGGCCCGCTTCGTCGGCGAGACCGGCTTCGCCCTCGCCGACCCTCTGCTCGCGCTGGGCCAGGGCGACGCGGTCGTCGTGTTCCAGCCGGGCCGGCAGCTGGCCGAGCTGCACGTCGTCGTGGAGCGGGCACGCGCCGTCGGCGCCCGGGTCGTCTTCGTCACCGACGAGCTCGGGGAGGTCTTCGAGGACCGCGTCGACGCCGTGCTCACCGCCCCCCACACGCCGACCGGGAACACCAACGAGGCCCTGACCGGCCTGATCCTCGCCGACGCGCTGGTCCTCGCCCTGACCACCCTGGACGAGACCCGCGCGGTGGAGCACTCCCACCAGCTGACGGCGCTGCGCGAACAGCTGCTGGCGCAGAAGGAGCCGCGCACGCGCAGGGCGACCTGAGCCCGTCCCGTCGTATCGCCCGTTACAGCGCTGCCGTGCGGGTGGTCACCGCCCCCGCGGCAGCGGCTGTTCCGTCCAGATCACCTTGCCGTCCGCCGTGTAACGGGTGCCCCAGCGATCGGCGAACTGGGCCACCAGGAACAGGCCCCGGCCGCCCTCGTCGGTGGCGGCCGCGCTGCGCAGGTGCGGGGCGGTGCTGCTGCCGTCGGAGACCTCGCAGATCAGCGTGAGGTCGCGGATCAGACGGACCCGGATCGGGCCGGTGGCGTGACGCAGGGCGTTGGTGACCAGCTCGCTGAGGATCAGCTCGGTCGTGAACGCCTCCTCCTCGAGGCCCCACTCCGTGAGCGTGCGGGCCGCGGCCGCCCGCACCCGGGACACGGCGGAGGCTTCGTCCGGTACGTCCCAGGCGGCCGTGCGGTCGGAGGGCAGCCGCCGGGTCCGGGCGACGACGAGGGCGACATCGTCACGGGGGCGCTCGGGCAGCATGGTCTCCAGGACCGCCTTGCACGTCTCCTCCGGACCCCGGCCCCGCGTCGGAGGCGTCGCTGCGAGCGCGTCGCGCAGCCGCTCCAGGCCCTCGTCGATGTCCCGGCCCTGGTCCTCGACCAGCCCGTCCGTGTACAGCACCAGCCCGCTGCCCTCGGGCAGCCGGACCTCGGTCGCCTCGAAGGGCAGGCTGCCGCCCAGGCCCAGCGGCGCCCCGCCGGGCACGGTCAGGAACTCGACCCGGCCGTCCGGGTGCACCAGCGCCGGTTCGAGGTGGCCGGCGCGGGCGAGGGCGCACAGCCCGGTGGACGGGTCGTACACCGCGTACAGGCAGGTCGCCCCGGTGATCGGCGCCACCTCTTCCTCGCCCTCGCCCTCGTCCTGGTCGATGCGGGTCACCAACTCGTCCAGATGGCCGAGGAGTTCGTCGGGCGGCAGGTCCAGCGTGGAGAAGTTGTGGACCGCGGTGCGCAGCCGGCCCATCGTCGCCGCCGCGTGCAGTCCGTGGCCCACGACGTCGCCCACGACCAGCGCCACCCGCGCGCCCGGCAGCGGGATGACGTCGAACCAGTCCCCGCCGACCCCGCCCTGCGCGGCCTGCGCCGGCAGATAGCGGTAGGCCACGTCGAGGGCGCTCTGCCCGGGCAGGGCCCGCGGCAGCAGACTGCGCTGGAGCGTCACCGACAGGGTGTGCTCGCGGGTGTAGCGGCGGGCGTTGTCGATGCTGACGGCGGCCCGCGCGACCAGCTCCTCGGCGAGCGAGACGTCCTCGCTCTCGAAGGGGTCGGGCCGGTCGGCGCGCCAGAACGTGGCCATGCCCATGATCACGCCACGGGCCCGCAGCGGGACCGTGAGCATCGCGTGCAACCCGTACCCCACGAGCCTGCGGGCGTTCGCGGGATCCTGCTCCTGCCAGCCGGCGAAGGCGGGCAGGTCCGTCTCGAGGACCGACCTGCCCGTGCCGAACCCGAACGCCTGCGGGGTGCCCGGGGCGAAGTGGATCAGCTTGCCGATGGGGTAGAGCGGGCTGTCGTCCCGTACGCCCTGGAACGCCACCCGGCGCATGTCGGCGCGGCCGTCCTTGGGTTCCTCGCCGCGCAGCACCGGATCCGCGAGGTCGACGGAGACGAAGTCGGCGAACCGCGGCACCGCGAAGTCGGTCAGCTCCTGCGAGGTGCGGGTGACGTCGAGGGTGGTGCCGATCTCCAGCCCTGCGTCGTACAGCAGCTTCAGCCGCTCCTGCGCCACGTCCGCCCGGCCGGTCAGGGTGCGCAGCTCGGTGGTGTCCCGCAGCGTCGCCACGCTGCCGGGCGGCCCGCCGTCCCGGTCGGTCGAACGCTGGCTGACCGCCAGCAGCCGGCCCTGCGCCAGATGCACCTCGTCGGTGGCGTCCCGCCCGGAGGCGAACAGTCTGGCCAGGTCGTTGCCGATGCCGAGGGAGACACAGGGCCGTCCCTCCGCGTCCGCGGTCAGCCCGAGCAGCCGGCGCGCCTCGTCGTTCGCCAGCGCCAGCCGGCGCCGGTCGTCCATGATCAGTACGCCTTCCCGCACGGAGTGCAGGACCGCGTCGTGATGCTCGTACATCCGCGTCATCTCTTCGGGACCGAGCCCGTGCGTCTGCTTCAGCAGCCGGCGGCTGACCAGCGCGGTCCCGGCGGTGGCGAGGGCGAGGGCGCCGGCCGCCGAGCCGAGCAGCGTGGGCAGCTGGTGTTCCACGATCCCGCCGACGCTGTCCAGCGTCACCCCGGCGGCGACCAGGGCGATGACCTTGCCGTTGTCGTCGGTCACGGGGACGACGGCCCGCACGGACGGGCCCAGGGTGCCGGTGTACGTCTCCCGTACGGTCCCGCCCGCCGCGGCCGGGGCGATGGTGCCGACGAAGTGCTTGCCGATCCGGTCGGGGTTGGGGTGGGTGTAGCGGATCCCGTCCTTGGTCATGACGACGATGAAGTCCACGTCGGTGGCCTTGCGTGCCGCCTCGGCGCGGGGCTGGAGCACCGCGCTGGGGTCAGGGCTCGACAGGGCCTCTTCGATGCCCGGGGCCTTCGCGAAGGACTGGGCGACGGCGAGGGACCGGTTGCCCGCCTCCCGCTTGGTGTCGGTGCGCACCTGGAGCACCAGAGCCACCACGGCGGCCACCACGAGGAGCACGACGATGGCCGCCTGCAGCACGAAGACCTGCCGGGCCACGGTACGTGCGCTCAACAGCGAGCGCAGGCGGCCGAGGAATCCGGCCATGCATCATTTCTAACACCGTTTCACCAGGCGGGCACGGTGCTTGACGAGGGAAGCCGCGGACCTCGCCGGGAGCCGTCGGCCAAACCGTGTACCCGGGGGTGCCGGCGCCCTACGGCGAGCACGACTCCACGCGCCCGGCGCCCGCCGCCTCGGCGGTGGCCGGCGCTCCTGCCATGGCCGGCATGCGGAGCAGCAGCAGCGCCGCGTCGTCGTGCAGCCGGCCGCCGACGTGGTCCTGGAGCTCGCCGTGCAGCGCGGTGACGGTGTCCACGGGCTCGTCGCAGGTGTGCCGGGCCAGCCCCTCGGCGAGCGGGTAGAACTCGCGGTCGTGGTTGCGGGCCTCGGTGACGCCGTCGGTGTACAGCAGCAGCTGGTCCCCGTCGGTGAAGGGCAGCACGTGCAGCGTGGGCGCCTCGCCCGACAGGTTGCCAAGACCGAGCGGCGGCGCCGGACGGTCCGGCTCCACCGCCACGACCACGGAGTCCCGCACCAGCAGCGGCGGCGCGTGCCCGCAGTTGACGACCTCCAGCTGCCCGTCCCTGGGGTACCCGGCGACCACGGCGGTCACGAAGTCGTCGCTGCCCAGGTTGCGTGCCAGGCTCCGCTCGATCCTCGCGACGACGTCCAGCAGATCGGGCTCGTCATGGGCGGCCTCGCGGAACACGCCGACCACCAGCGCCGCCGTGCTCACGGCCGGCAGCCCTTTGCCGCGGACGTCACCGACGATCAGCCTGACGCCGTACGGCGTCGACACCAGCGCGTACAGATCCCCGCCTATCCGGGCCTCGGCAGCGGCGGCGCTGTAGCGCACGGCCACCTGGAACGGTCCGACGGTCGCCGGAATCGGCTGGAGCAGCGCGTGCTGCGCGGCCTCGGCGACCGAACGCACAGCCGCCAGCACCCGCTCGCGCCGGATGCGCAGCACACTGGTCGCGGCGCACGCCGCGGTGATCACCAGCAGGGAGGCCAGCGCGACCACCAGCTCGCTGGACGCGGCACCGCCCCGGAAACCGAGGGCCACCCCCAGCGCGGCCGACAGCAGCCCCACGCAGAGGACGCCGCGCGGCCCGCCGGTGGTGGCGGCGAGCGCGGGGCCCGTGGCGAGCAGCGGCACCCAGGTGACCCCCGAGCCGCCCGCGAGGTCGACGAGCACGAGACCGCAGACGATCAGTATGGGCAGAACGGGCGCGGCGGCGACCATTCGCCTCGGCCAGTGGTCGGGGCCGTGCTCAGGGGCCTTGATCATCTAGTCCGCTGTCCTCACCTGTGCGCAGGGGCGTACGCCCAATGAAATGTCCGATTTATTCAGGAAACGGGTTGGACCCCGCATCGGACAAGCACCGGGATTTCAGATAGTGAGTGACAGGCCCCTGGTCACCCGGTCCGCGGTCGGGATCAGCCGCGCCGTGACCTCCTCCAGCCGCGAACGGCGGTCGGCCCGCAGCGAGACGCCGAGCGAGCCGAGCGTGTTCCCGCTGTACACCGGCACCGCGACACAGACCGTGCCGAGGGCGTACTCCTCCATGTCCGTGACCGCCGGGGCCAGGGGCGAGGAGGCGAGCCGTCTGAGCAGCTCGGGGCGGTCGGTGATGGTCCGCGGTGTGAGGTCGGCGAGCTGGTGCCGGGACAGGTACTCCTTGCGTGCCTCCTCGTCCAGCTCCCGCAGCACGGCCTTGCCGAGCGCCGTCGCGTGCCCCGCGTCCTCGAACCCCACCCAGAGATCGACGCGGGGCGCGCGGGGACCGTCGACGATCTCGGCCACCCGGATCTCGCCCTCCTCGTAGAAGGTGAGGTAGGCGGCGCTGGACAGCTCGTCCCGCAGCGCGGCCAGCGTGGGCCGGATCCGGCTGAGCAGCGCCTGCGCCCGGCCCGTGGTGTGCAGTGTCTGCAGCCGCTCGCCCAGGATGAACCCGCCGTCGGGGAGCTTGCGCACATAGCCGTCGTGGACCAGCGTCCGCAACAGGTGGTACGCCGTGGCCAGGGGCAGGCCCGTCTCCCGTGCCAGCTGCTTCGCGGGCGCGCCGTTCTCGTGCGCGCTCATCGCCTCCAGCAGCCGGAAGGCACGCTGCACCGAGCCGATGAGCGTGGGGCCGTCACTGACACCCATAGGAACCAGCGTGCGCCGGGCACCCGGCGCGGGCAAGGCGGGGCCGGGCGGGGAGCGCCCACGGCACCGCAGGCGCCCGGCCTCGCGCGCCTACTGCGCCACGGGGCGCCGGGCCGGGCGCGCCTACAGCACCCGGGCGACCAGCAGCGCGACGTCGTCGTGGTCGTCCGGATGGCGCAGGCCGTACAGCAGGAGGTCGCAGGTCTCCTCCAGGGGTCTGCGGGGTTCGTCGAGGAAGCCGAGCAGGACGTTCAGCCGGTCGTCGATGGAGTGGGCCCGGGTCTCGACCAGGCCGTCGGTGTACAGGACCAGCAGATCGCCGGGGCCGAGCTCGACGGTGGTGGTCCGGAACGGGATGCCGCCGACACCGAGCGGGGCACCGGCGGGCAGTTCGAGCAGCTCAGGCCGCCGGCCGGGGCGGGCCAGCGCGGGCGGCATGTGTCCGGCGTTGGCGATGTGGCAGCGCCGGGTGCGCGGGTCGAACACCGCGTACAGGCAGGTGACGATGTAGTGCTCAAGATCGCAGGTGATCTTGTCCAGGTGCCGCAGCACGGCGCCCGGATCCAGATCGAGGTCGGCGTAGGCACAGGTCGCGGTGCGCAGCCGGCCCATGGTCGCGGCGGCGTCGATGCCGTTGCCCATGACGTCGCCGACGACCAGCGTGGTCTTGTCGTCCTCCAGCGGGATGACGTCGTACCAGTCGCCGCCGACCTCGCTGGTGGCCTGGGCGGGCTGGTAGCGGTAGGCGATCTCGAGGCCGGTGTGGTGCGGCGGATGGTCCGGCAGCAGGCTGCGCTGGAGGGTGAGGGCGGTGTTGCGCACGCTCTGGAACCAGCGGGCGTTGTCGATGGCGACGGCGGCCCGGCTGGCCAGCTCGCTCGCGAGCACGACGTCGTCCTCGTCGAACGGCACCGGGTTCCGGGTCCGCTTGAGATCGAGGGCGCCCAGCACCTCGCCGTGCGCGATCAGCGGCACCGCCATGTAGGAGTGCACGCCGGCCCGCGCCAGCAGACTGGTCGCCTCGGGATCCCGGGCGATGCGCCGCAGATCGTCCTCGCCGACGTGCCGCACCAGGACCGGCCGGGCGGTGTGCACGCACAGGGTGACCAGCCGGTCCCCCTCGTAGGCGGCGAGATCACCGGGCGGGTCGGCCGCACGCAGCGCCGCACTCGGGTACGACGACTTCAGCGCGAGCGCCCGGAACAGCTCGGGTCCGTTGTCCGGCTGCCGCATGCGCCGGCACGCGAGCGCCGAGTCCAGGACGTCCACGGCGACCACGTCGGCCAGCTCGGGCGTGGCGATCTCCGCCAGCTCGTTAGCGGTGCGCTCCACCTCCAGCGTGGTGCCGACCCGGGTGGAGGCGTCGGCGATCAGGGCGAGACGCCGGCGGGCCCGGTCGGCCTCGGCGGCGGCCCGGTGCCGCTCGGTGACGTCGACGAAGGAGATGGCCGCGCCCAGGACCCGCCCGCCGGGATCCTCCAGCCGGTAGAAGGACAGCGACCAGGCGTGCTCGTGCTCGGGATCCGCCGGCGGGCGGCCCACGTGGTACTGGTCGAGCAGCGGGGTGCCGGTGGTGAGCACCTGGCGCAGACAGGACACGATCGTGTCGATGTCGGGCAGCGGCAGCGTCTCCATCAGCCGACGCCCCACATGGTCCTCCGCGGGCGTGCCGTCGATCCGCTCCAGCGCCGGGTTGACCAGCAGGAACCGCAACTCGGGGTCCACCAGGGCGATACCGATCGGGGACTGGTTGATCAGCCGCTCGCACAGCGCCAGATCCGTCTCCACGCGCTGGAGCAGCGAGTGGTCGGCCGCGATGCCCAGGGCGTACACGTCCCCGAGATCGTCCAGCAGCCGCATGTTGCGGAACTCCGTCAGCCGGGTGCTGCCGTCCTTGTGCCGCACGGGGAAGGTGCCGGCCCAGCTGCGCCCCGTCTCCAGGACCTCCGTGAACAGCTGCACCACGGCGGGCAGATGGTCGGGGTGGATGAACAGCCGCGCCGCAGGCGTGCCCAGCGCCTCGTCGGCGGTGTAACCGAAGAGCTCCTCCGCCTGCGGGGTCCAGAACACCACGCGCCCCTCGGCGTCCACGACCACCGCGGCCACGCTCAGCACGTCGAGCAGACCGGTCGGCCGGGGCGGCACGGGGGCGTACCCGCCACTGTCGGATTCGAAGGTCTCGGCTGCCATCCCAGCTCCTCCGCCGCGGGCCGGCCACGACCGCCGACCACGGCTCCCCCGGGTACCGCGGTGACGACGACCGGCACCTCCATGCTCTCTCCGCGTGCGCGCCTTGCCCACTCCGGGCCCACCACGACCGTCACGGGACGGGAACGGGTGCCGTGGGCCCGTGCACATCGCGCGGACTAGCAGGAACATGGTCCTGTAGAGGACGGGACCCAGGGACGCTGCGTGAGGACCCATGGACGTACCGCGAGAAAGGCCCGACGCGCCCGCGTCGGCAGGACCGCGCGCCCTCTTCGACGCGTCGACCGACGCGGCGGCGGTGGTGTCCGGGCACGGCGTCGTGCTCGGCTGGACCCGGGCCGCGGAGGAACTGCTCGGCCTGCCCGCGTCGGGGATCGTCGGCTCCTCCGCCGCGCGGCTGCTGGCGATGCCCGGCGACCCGGCGCGGGTGGCCGGTGTCGCCGACCGCTGCCGGGCCGGCATGGGGTGGAGCGGCCACATTCCGCTGCGGCACTCCGACGGCAGCCGCGTCGACGCTGACCTGCGGGTCTCCGCGTCCTTCCGGGTGGGCGCCGACGAGTGTTTCCTGATCTCGGCGCGCGCGCAGCACCAGCAGTGGGCCGTCGGCGACTCCGTCCTCGACGGCTTTCTGACCCGCGCCCCGGTCGGCATGGCCGTGATGGACACCCAGCTGCGCTACATCTGGCTCAACGACACCCTGGAACGCTTCGGCGGCGTGCCCCGTGCGCAGCGGCTCGGCCGCCGCCTCAGCGAACTGCTGCCCGGCCTCCAGGCGGACACCATCGAGGGCCTGATGCGCAAGGTCCTGGAGACCGGAGTGCCGGTCACCGACTACGAGTACGTCGGCTGGAGCTGGGCCGACCCGCGCCGCCAGCACGCCTACTCCACGTCCTTCTTCCCCCTCACCGGTCCCGAGAGCGCGATCACCGGGGTCTGCTACATGGTCTCGGACGTCACCGAACGGTGGAACGCCCGCCAGTTGCTGTCCCTGGTCAACGAGGCCGGCACCCGCATCGGCACCACCCTGGACGTGCTGTGGACGGCCCAGGAACTGGCCGACTTCGCCGTGCCCCGGTTCGCGGACTTCGTCGTCGTGGACCTGCTGGAGCCCGTGCTCAGCAACGAGGGGCACGGAGCATGGCTGACCGACGCGGGCCCGGCGCCCGTGAAACCCGTGATGCGCCGGGCCGGCATGAGCTCCGTGCGCGAGGGCTGCCCGGAGGCCGTGGCGCGGATCGGGGAGCGGGTGGACTTCGTGCCGCCGCCGCACGGCGCGGACCTGCTCATCGGGGGCGATCCGATCCTCATCCCGGTCCTCGACCCGGCCGACGAACTGTGGGTCACCGAACAGCCCGCACGGGCCGCCAGCATGCGCGAGTTCGGCCTGCACTCCCTCATCTCGGTGCCGATGCGGGCCCGCAACACCGCGCTCGGCCTCGCCACGTTCATCCGCTCGCTCAACCCGATCTCGTTCCAGCCCGACGACGTCCTCGTCGCCCAGGAACTGGTGGCGCGGGCGGCGCTGTGCGTCGACAACGCCCGCCGCTACACCCGCGAGCACACCGCGGCGGTCACCCTCCAGCGCAGCCTCCTGCCGCAGGTCCTGACGGGCGGTACGGCACTGGAGGTCGCGTCCTCCTACCTGCCGGCGGACCCGACGGGCGGCGTGGGCGGCGACTGGTTCGACGTGATCCCGCTGTCCGGGGCGCGGGTGGGTCTCGTCGTCGGCGACGTCGTCGGGCACGGCATCACCGCCGCGGCGACCATGGGCCGGCTGCGCACCGCCGTACAGACCCTCGCCGACATGGAGATGCCGCCCGACGAACTGCTGGCCCACCTCGACGACCTGGTGCTGCGGCTCAGCGAGGAGCGGTCCGAGGACGGCACCGGGGCGGACCACCGGGACACGGCCGGCTTCCTCGGCGCGACCTGCCTGTACGCCGTCTACGACCCGGTCACCAGGCGCTGCACGATGGCCCGCGCCGGGCACCCGCCGCCGGTCGTCGTGACGCCCGACGGGCAGGTGTCCTTCCCGGAGCCACCGGCGGGACCCCCGCTGGGACTCGGCGGAATGGGGTTCGAGGCCGGCGAGATCGAACTCGCCGAGGGCAGCCTGTTCGGCCTGTACACCGACGGCCTCGTCGAGGCGGCCGACGACGACATGGAGCGCGGCATGGCCCGGCTGGGCGAGCTGCTGTCCCGCCCGGGGCTGGACCTGGCCACGCTGTGCACGTCCGCGGTGCGCGAGGTCGTGCCCGCGCCGCAGCCCGACGACATCGCCCTGCTCCTGGCACGCACCCACGCCCTGGGCGCCGAGCACGTCGTCTCCTTCGACGTGCCCGTGGACCCGGCCGCCGTCGCCGAGGTCCGGGCCCGCGCGACCCGCCAGGTCGAGGCGTGGGGGTTCGGCGAACTCGCCATGACGACCGAGCTGATCGTCAGCGAACTGGTCACCAACGCCATCCGCTACGCCGAACCGCCCATCCGGCTACGGCTGCTCCGTGACTCCCGGCTGACCTGCGAGGTCGCCGACGGCAGCAGCACCGCCCCGCGACTGCGCCACGCCCGCAGCATGGACGAGGGCGGCCGCGGCCTGTTCCTGGTGGCTCAGCTCGCCCACCGCTGGGGCGCCCGCTACACCGCCGACGGCAAGATCATCTGGGCCGAGCAGGAGCTCCCGCGAACGCACTGAACCCGTCACCCGCGGGCCGCCTTAGGTGACGTCGCCTGACGCCCGCTGCCCGGGGCCGCTTCTACGATCGTTCCTGCACAGACGCTTTCGGCCCGTCGAGAAGCCGAGAGGAGCCGAGTCGAGGGGAGGGCGCTTCCGGCGATGTTCGATCTGCACCGACTGCGCCTGCTGCGTGAACTCAAGCACCGCGGCACCCTCGCGGCCGTCGCCGCCGCCCTCTCGTACGCACCGTCCTCCGTCTCCCAGCAGCTCTCCCAACTGGAGGCCGAGGTGGGCGTCCCGCTGCTGGAACCCGTCGGGCGACGGGTACGGCTGACCGAACAGGCCGAGATCCTCGTCGCCCACACCGAAGCCGTCCTCGAACGCCTGGAGCGCGCGGAGGCGGACATCGCCGCCTCCCTGACCGACCTCACCGGCACCCTGCGCATCGCCTCGTTCCAGACCGCCGCGCTGGCACTGGTCCCCACCGCCCTGGACCTGCTGCGCGAGCGGCACCCGCACCTGCGGGTGCACGTGACCCAGTTGGAGCCGGAGAGGGCCCTGCCGGCCCTTCAGGCCCGCGACTTCGACCTCGTCCTCGCGGAGGAGTACTCCGGCAACCCCAACCCGCGGCCGCCCGAACTCGAACAGGCGGACCTGCTCGACGACCCCCTGCACCTCGCGCTGCCCGCCCACGCCGACCACCCCGACACCGACGGCCCGACCGCGACGCTGCGCTCGCTCGCCGGCCACCCCTGGGTGATGGAACCCGAGGGCACGGCCGCCCGGCACTGGGCCATGACCCTGTGCCGCAACGCCGGGTTCGAACCCGACGTACGGTTCGAGACCACGGACCTCTTCCTCCACCTACGCCTGGTCGAACGAGGGCTCGCCGTGGCCTTCCTCCCCGACCTCGTGTGGAGCGGACAGTCCGTGACAGTGGCTCTACGGCAACTGCCGCGCGGGCAGCGCGCCCGCCGTGTCTTCACCGTCGTACGCAGAGGCAGTGGCCGACACCCCGCGATCCTGGCCTGCCGGGACGCCCTGCACCGGACGATCGGGACGGCCCGCTAGCGCGAGGACCGCACGCCGACACAGGGAAATGCCCGGCCCGAACAGCGAATTGCCGAGGCCGCCAGAGAAATGCCGAGGCCGGACAGCGGAATGCCGAGGCCGGACAGGGGAGTGCCGCGGCCGCCGCCGCCCCCGCCACTCCAGACGGCACCAGACAGGATCAGCTGCTCCTGGTTACCACTGGTCCTTGTCCTGGTGCTTGGTGTGGGTGGGCTTTGACGGGTGGTCAGGCTTGTCCGGATGCGAGGGCTTGTCCGGGTGGGACGGCTTGTCCGGGTGGGCCGGCTTGTCGGGGTGCGCGGGCTTCGAGGGGTAGTCGGGCTTGGCCGGCTTGTCGGGGTGGGCGGGCTTCGACGGGTAGTCGGGCTTGGCCGGCTTCTCGGGGTGCGCGGGCTTTGACGGGTAGTCAGGCTTCGCCGGGTGGGCGGGCTTCGAGGGGTAGTCGGGCTTGGCCGGCTTCTCGGGGTGCGCAGGCTTCGACGGGTACTCAGGTTTCGCGGGCTTGGCCGGGTACTCGGGCTTCGCCGGCTTGGCCGGGTAGGCGGGCTTCTCGGGGTGCGCGGGCTTGGCCGGGTACTCGGGCTTCGCGGGCTTCGCCGGATAAGCGGGCTTGGCGGGGTATTCAGGCTTGGCGGGCTTCTCGGGGTACGCGGGCTTGGCCGGGTATTCGGGCTTGGCGGGCTTTGCCGGGTAGGCGGGCTTGGCGGGGTACTCGGGTTTGGCGGGCTTTGCCGGGTAGGCGGGCTTGGCGGGGTACTCGGGCTTGGCCGGCTTCTCGGGGTAGGCCGGCTTCGCCGGGTACTCGGGCTTGGCGGGCTTTGCCGGATAGGCGGGCTTGGCGGGGTACTCGGGCTTGGCCGGCTTCTCGGGGTAAGCGGGCTTGGCCGGGTATTCAGGCTTGACGGGCTTCGCGGGGTAGACGGGCTTGGCCGGGTACTCGGGCTTGGCCGGCTTCTCGGGGTACACCGGCTTCGCCGGATATTCAGGCTTCACCGGCTTGGCCGGGTAGACAGGCTTCGCCGGGTACTCAGGCTTCGCAGGGTATTCCGGCTTCACCGGGTGAGCCGGGTATTCGGGCTTGACCGGCTTTACGGGGTACTCAGGCTTGACCGGCTTCGCGGGATAGACCGGCTTGGCCGGATGCACAGGCTTGGCGGGGTACTCCGGCTTCACGGGCTTCGCCGGGTACTCGGGCTTGACCGGCTTCTCCGGGTGCACCGGCTTGGCCGGGTACTCGGGCTTGACAGGCTTCTCCGGGTGCACCGGCTTCACCGGATGCATCGGCTTGTCCGGGTGCACGGGCTTGGCCGGGTATTCGGGCTTGACCGGCTTGCCAGGGTGTTCCGGCTTCACCGGATGCATCGGCTTGCCAGGCTGCTCCGGCTTCGCGGGGTGCATCGGCTTGCCCGGCTGCTCCGGCTTCGCCGGGTGTGCCGGCTGCGGAGCGTGCGCCGGGTGGACCGGCTTGCTCGGGTACGGCGGGTGGGGCGTCGCGTGGTCGTCGGCGTAGACGGTGCCCCCGCTCGCCAGGGCGGCTGCGGCGAGCGCGGCGGCCATGGCCGCCGGCATCAGAACAGATCGCCATCCAGGCGATGTCGTCATCTTCCACTCTCCTCGACTTGGTTCAGGGCCTCGTGACGGCTGGTCAGCACCAAGAGCCGGACAGTGGAATGAATAGGAAATCGGGTGATATGAATAACGCTCAAGCGGCGAGAAGCCACCGGATGGTGTAGCGCGCGCCCGCCAGTTGGCCCGGCGTCAGGCGGCGGGACGGACGAGGCCGGACTCGTACGCGAACGTCACGGCCTGGACGCGAGCGCGGGCGCCGATCTTGGTGAGGATATTGCTCACGTGCGTCTTCACGGTGGTGGGCGCGATGGAGAGTCGTTCGGCGATCTCGGCGTTGGACCAACCCGAGGCCACGGCGACCAGGACGTCCCGTTCGCGTCCGGTCAGCGTGTCGAGCCCCGAAGTGCGTGACAGGGGGCGTACGGTGCGCTGTTCACGGACGGCGTCGATGAGCGCGCGCGTCAGGGCGGGCGTGATGACGGCGTCCCCGGCGGCCACGACCCGGACGGCCGAGGCGAGTTCGTCGGGTGCGGCGTCCTCCAGCAGGAAACCGTCCGCGCCGGCGCGCAGGGCGGCGTAGGCGTGCTCCTCGTGGCCGGCGGGTGTGAGTACGAGGACTCGGGGGGTGTGCGGCTCCGTGTCCCCGGTTCCGAGGGGGCGGGGGAGGCGGTCCCGGCGGGTGAGGTGCCGGACGGTCTCCAGGGTGTCCGACGGCCCGGACGGGCGGCCGGCCACCAGGACGACGTCAGGGCGGAGCGCGGTGCTCAGCCGGACGGCCTCGGCCTCGCTCGTCGCCTCGCCGACGACGTGCAGATCCGGCTCGGCACCGAGAAGCATGCGCAGGGCGAGGCGCTGGAGAGACTGGTCGTTGACCACGAGTACGGAGACCATGCCTGTCTTCTTCCTGGTGGAGGCTGGTGGCGGCCTGCCAGCTGAACGAAACGGTTTCGTTTAGCAAGGCTAGCGCGGCTCCCGTAAAGACGCAGTAGGAGATCGGTCACTTCACCAGGGCCGGGCCCGTCACAGCCCGAACAGGCGGGCCCCGTTGTCGTGGCACACACCCCGCAGCCACTCGTCCCCGAGCTCCAGCCGCTCCAGGGCCGCCAGCTGATGGGCGTACGGATAGGGGATGTTGGGGAAGTCGCTGCCGAGCAGGATCCGGTCGCCGAGGCCGGCCAGGCGGGGCAGCGCCCGGCGCGGGAACGGCGCCATGCGCTCGCTGAAGTCGGTGAACGCCATGGTCGTGTCGAGCCGCACCTCGTCGTATCGCTCGGCGAGGTCGAGGAAGTCCTCGTACTCGGGCAGCCCCATGTGCGCGATGACCAGCCGCAGCCGGGGATGCCGGGCGAGCACGCGACCCATCGGTTCGGGCCCGGTGTACTTGCCCGGCATGGGTCCCGAGCCGCAGTGGATCACGACGGGTGTCGCGGCCTCGGCGAGCAGGCCCCAGGTGGCGTCGAGGGCCTCGTCGGCCGGGTCGTACGCGCCCACCTGCACATGAGCCTTGAAGACCCGGGTGCCCGCCTCGATGGCCTCGCGGACGTACGACTCGACCCCCGGCTCCGGGAAGAAGGTCGAGGTGTGCAGGCAGTCGGGGGTGCGGCGGGCGAAGTCGACGGCCCAGCCGTTGAGCCACTCGGCCATCTCCGCCTTGTGCGGGTAGAGCATCGACGTGAAGGCCCGCACGCCCAGGCCCCGGATCACGGCGACCCGTTCCGCCTCCTCGGCGCGGTAGGTGATCGGCCACTCGACCCCGCCGGTCAGCGGGCCGAGCGAGTCGAAGTAGCCCCAGACCTTGTGCAGCACGCGCTCCGGCATGAAGTGGGTGTGCACATCGACGAGCCCCGGCAGCCCGAGCCGCTGCCAGAACCGCCGTACCTCCGCCGCCTCGTCGGCCGTGTCCATGCGGTGCCTCTCAGACTCGGGTCCCGTTCCGTCGTCGATTCTCGCGCGAAGTTTCCGGGTGGGGAGATCCGTCGGCGTTCCGGTGCCGAATCAAGGACATGGGTGGTTCCGGCCACGGTCCGCGTCGTTCGCACCCGGTGACAGTCCGAAACCGGTGTGCGACGCAGGCGGGCCGGTGCCGGGCGGCGATTTCTCGGCACCTTCCCTGGAGCTGACATGGTGGACAAGCCGGTGGAGACGTTGCCCTCCGCTCGGGAGGAATCCACGGCCCTCCTGGGCGGGGGCGGCGAACCCGCCGAGGTCGAGAGAACCCTCGCCGCCGTGCTGGCATCGGTCGTGCGGACCGAGCACGTGCCCGTCGACAGCCACTTCTTCGACGACCTGGGCGCCGACTCGCTGGTGATGGCGCACTTCTGCGCGCGGGTCAGGAAGCGCGGGGATCTGCCGTCGGTGTCGATGAAGGACGTCTACCGGCATCCGACGATCAGGGGTCTCGCGACCGCCCTCACGGACGATCCGCCCGTCGCGCAGGCGGATCCGGCGGCGGAGGACACGGCCCCGCCCCGGACGCCGGTTCGGTCCCCGGCAGGCATGCGGCAGTACGTACTGTGCGGTGCCCTCCAGCTCGTGGCCTTCCTCGGGTACTTCTACGTCATCGCCTTCGGCACGGCCGTGGGCTACGAGTGGATCTCAGCCGGATCGGGTCTGCTCGACACCTACTCGCGCGCGGTCGTGTTGGGCGGTGCGGCCTTTGTGGGCCTGTGCGCGTTTCCCGTGCTCGCGAAATGGACGCTCGTCGGCCGGTGGAAGCCTCGGAACATACCCATCTGGAGCCTGTCGTACGTCCGCTTCTGGATCGTGAAGACGCTGGTCCGGTCGGACCCCCTGGTGCTGTTCAGCGGTTCTCCGCTCTACCTGCTCTACCTCAGGGCACTGGGCGCGAAGGTCGGGCGGGGCGCGGTGGTCCTCTCGCGGCAGGTTCCCGTGTGCACCGACCTGCTCACCATCGGTGACGGCACGGTCGTCCGCAAGGATTCGCTCTTCGCCTGTTACCGGGCCCATGCCTCGGTGATTCAGACCGGCCCCGTCACCCTCGGCAGGAACGTGCTGGTCAGCGAGGCCACGGTGCTTGACATCGACACCTCGATGGGTGACGGGGCGCAGCTCGGGCACGCCTCCTCGCTGCACCGTGGGCAGGCGGTGCCCGACGGCGAGCACTGGCACGGGTCCCCGGCACAGCGGACCGACGTGGACTACCAGGTCGTGGGGTCGGCCCGCTGCGGTGCGGTGCGCAGAGCCGCCCACAGCGTCGTGCAACTGCTGGTCGCGCTGGCCGTGTACGCGCCGCTGGCGGCCGGCGGCCTGGTCGCGATGCTCGTCGAGGTCCCGCAGCTCCGCACGGCCCTGGAACCCGGACCCGCGGTCCTCGGCGACGGGACGTTCTACATCGAGACCCTGGTGATCTCCTTCGTCCTCGTCTTCGGCGCCGTACCCGCCGGCCTCCTCGTCCTGACCGTGGTTCCCAGGCTGCTCGGCCTCACCATCACGCCGGGCCGGACCTACCGGCTGTACGGCTTCCACTTCGAGGCGCACCGGACGATCGCGCTCCTGACCAACTGGAAGTTCCTCAAGCGCCTGTTCGGTGACAGCTCCGCCATCGTCCACTACCTGAAGGGCCTCGGGTACGACCTCTCCCGCGTCGAGCAGACCGGGTCGAACTTCGGCACGGAGATGAAGCACGAGACGCCGTATCTCAGCTCCGTCGGGCGCGGGACGATGATCGCGGACGGCCTGTCGGTCATGAACGCCGACTTCTCCAGCACCGCGTTCCGCGTGTCCCGGGTGTCGATCGGGCCGCGCAACTTCCTCGGGAACCGGATCGCGTACCCGACGCGGGGCAGGACCGGCGACAACTGTCTCCTCGCGACCAAGGTGATGGTGCCGGTCGACGGCGAGATCCGCGAGGGCGTCGGGCTGCTGGGTTCGCCCAGCTTCGAGATACCCCGTTCGGTCCTGCGGGACAGCAGTTTCGACCGGTTCAAGCGCCCTGAGGAGCTGCGGCGCGGTCTGGCCGCCAAGACCAGGCACAACGTCGCCACCATGGCGTGGTACCTGCTGTCGCGGTGGATCTACGTCTTCGCCCTCGCCCTGCTCGTCACAGCCGCCGCGGAGCTGTACGGACCCCTCGGCGTGACGGGGCTGGTGCTGGCCGACCTCCTCGTCCTGCTCGTCACCATCGCGTACTTCGTGCTGGTCGAACGCGTCGTCACGGCGCTCCGCCCCCTGCGGCCGCTGTTCTGCTCGATCTACACCCCGGACTTCTGGCAGCACGAGCGCTACTGGAAGGTGCCGTCGGAGGCGTACCTGAGGATCTTCAACGGCACCCCGTTCAAGAACGTGATCTGGCGGGCGCTCGGAGTGCGGCTGGGCCGCATGGTCTTCGACGACGGCTGCCACCTCACGGAACGTGCCATGGCCGCCATCGGGGACGGCAGCACGCTCAACTCGGGCAGCGTGATCCAGTGCCACTCGCAGGAGGACGGCGCCTTCAAGTCCGACCGGATCACGATCGGCTCCGGCTGCACCCTCGGCGTCGGCGCCTTCGTCCACTACGGCACCACGGTGGGCGACGGCGCGGTGCTCGGCCCCGACTCCTTCCTGATGAAGGGCGAGGTGGTCCCGCGGAACGCGTGGTGGGCCGGCAACCCGGCAAGGCCGATCCCTTCGCACGGTGAGGGCGAGAGGAGGCCGGCCCCATGGCAGTCATGACGACGTCCGAGACGGCCGGGCGGGAGTTCTGGCGGGGCGTGCTCGGCGCCGGTGGCGTCACCACGATCCCGCGATGGACGGCGGACCCGGCGTTCCGCCTCGCCGAGCACGAGACGACGCTCACCGGGGACCTGACGGACGCGCTGAGCCGCCTCGCGGACCTGCTGGCGGTGCCCCTGCGCGCGCTGTTGCTGGCTGCCCACGCCAAGGTGCTCGCCGCCCTGTCCGGCGAGCAGGAGGTCACGACCGGATACGTTCCCGTACCGGCCGGGCGCCCGCTGCCCTGCCGTCTGACCGTCGCCCCCGACTCGTGGCGGTCGCTGGTGCTCCGCACCCACCGGGCCGAATCGGAGCTGCTGCGGCACAAGGACTTCCCCGTGGACGGACTCCGGCAGGAGCTGGGCCTGCCCGGACCGTCGGGCGAGGCCGTGTTCGACCCGCACGGCGCGGGAGGCGAACTCCCCGGGAACGCCGTGCTGCGCGTGGAGTTCCCGCGCGGCGGCGACCGGCGCACGCTGCGGCTGCGGTACCGGACCGACGCGCTGGACCGGGCCGGCGCCGCGAGGATCGCGGGCTACCACCTCACCGCGCTCACGCTGCTCGCCGCCGACCCGGACGCCGCGCACGGCCGGCAGAGCCTGCTCTCCGCAGAGGAGCGCCGCTTCCAGCTCGAAGGGCTCGCGGGACCCTACCGGGAGCTGCCCGACCGCCGCGTCCACGAACTGTTCGAAGAACGCGTCAGGGCACACCCCGACGCCATCGCGGTCGTATGCGGCCGGCGGCGGTGGACGTACCGGGAACTCAACGCGCGGGCCAACCGGTTGGCACGGGCTCTGCCGGCAAGGGGGCTGCGCCGGGAAGGCGTCGTGGCGGTGGTCATGGAGCGCGACCTGGACTGGGCGGCCGCCGTCCTCGCGGTCCTCAAGGCCGGAGGGGTGTACCTGCCCGTCGAGCCGCACTTCCCGGCCGAGCGCATCACGACCATGCTCTCCCGCGCCGGGTGCCGGCTCGTGCTGACCGAACCGGGCAGCACCACCACGCTCGACCGGGCCCTCGACGCGCTGCCGGAGGTCCGGGCGCTCCGCGTCGACGAGGCGTGCACGGAGGGCCACCCGGACACCGACCCCGGCGTCGGAGTCGCACCGGACCAACTCGCGTACATCTACTTCACGTCCGGCTCCACCGGCGAGCCCAAGGGCGCCATGTGCGAGCACGCGGGCATGCTCAACCACCTGCGCGCCAAGATCGACGACCTCGGGATCGGCGAGGGGCGGACCGTCGCCCAGACCGCGCCCCAGTGCTTCGACATCTCGCTGTGGCAACTGACCGCCGCGCTCCTGGTCGGCGGGCGGACCCTGATCGTCGAGCAGGACGCCATCCTGGACGTCCCACGGTTCGTCGACACGATCACCCGCGGCGGGGTCGACGTGCTCCAGGTCGTGCCGTCGTACCTGGACGCCGTCGTGTCCTACCTGGAGCGCCGGCCGCGCGCGCTGCCGGATCTGCGGTGCGTGTCGGTCACCGGCGAGGCGCTGAGGAAGGAGCTCGTACAGCGCTGGTTCGCGGTCGCGCCCGGTATCAGGCTGGTCAACGCCTACGGGCTGACCGAGACGTCGGACGACACCAATCACGAGGTGATGGACCGGGCGCCGGACGGCGAACGGGTCCCGCTCGGCCCGCCCATCGGCAACGTGCACGTCTACGTCGTGGACGAGCACCTGTCACCGGTACCGCTCGGCGCCCCCGGCGCGATCGTCTTCGCCGGCGTCTGCGTCGGCCGCGGCTATGTCAACGACCCCGAGCGCACCCGGCAGTCCTTCATGGCGGATCCGCACCACGCGGGCCTGCGGCTCTACCGGGGCGGCGACTACGGCCGCTGGGCGCCCGGCGGCAAGCTGGAGTTCCTCGGCCGCCAGGACAACCAGGTCAAGATCCGTGGATTCCGGATCGAGACCGGCGAGGTCGAGAGCGCCTTGCTACGAGTACCCGGGGTCCGCGACGGAGCGGTGGTCGCCGTCGAGGGAGGCGGGCAGGGCGGACGTCTGGTGGCCTTCTACCGCGCCGGGGGCCCGCTGGAGGACGGCGTCCTGAGGGACCGGCTCGGCAGGTCGCTGCCCGAATACATGGTCCCCTCGGAGTTCCACCTGCGGCGGAGCCTGCCGGTGACCGCGAACGGCAAGGTCGACCGGAAGGCACTGACCGCGCTCGCCGTACGGCTCGGCGCAGTGGCCCCGGACGCCGGATCCGACGGCACGGCCGGGGAGGACCGCGGCACACCCCGCACGCCGGCCGAGCTGCGGCTGGCGGGCCTGTGGGCCCAGGTGCTCGACGTACCGCAGGACAAGATCCGTCGGCAGGACCACTTCTTCGACCGCGGCGGCACATCGCTGGCGGCGGTGCGGCTCGCGATCGCCCTGGACCGTGCGGTGGACATCAAGGACATCACTCGCCACCCCGTCCTGGCCGACCTGGCCCGCGTCCTCGACGACGGGTCACCGGCCGCCGTGCCCCCGGCATCCGCGGGCACCGCCGGTCCGGCACCACCGACCTCCCCCTGAACCACGACCGAAAGGAGACCGAGATGCCGTCCTCGCTGCCCCTGTCGATGCCCGGCGTCGATCTGGAGCCCGGCAAACCGCCGATCCTCCGGGCCGACTCCACCGGCGACGCGGCGAGTTGGGCCGCCGAGCACCGGGACGCCGTACGCGCCCTCGTCGCCGAGCACGGTTCGGTCCTGGTTCGCGGCCTCGCGCTGGGCGACACCGCCGAGACCGCGGCCGTCGTCCGGCGGCTGGCCTCCGGTCCGATGACCGAGAAGGAGGCCTTCGCGCCCCGGCGAGTCCACTCCGACGGCATCTACTCCTCGTCGAAGTGGCCGCCCCACCAGCCGATGTGCATGCACCATGAGCTCAGCTACGCCCTGGAGTTCCCCGGCCTCATGCTGTTCGCCTGCCTCACCGCGCCCGCCGCCGACGGGGCGACCGCGCTGGCCGACGGGCCGACCGTGCTGGGCGCGCTGCCCACCGACCTCGTCGAACGGTTCCTGAGGGAGGGCTGGCTGCTGACCCGCAGCTACAACGAGGAGATCGGGGCGTCCTTGGCCGACGCCTTCGGCAGCGACGACCGCGACGTCATCGAGAGCTACTGCCGGGCGGCCGCGATCGAGTTCGAGTGGCAACCCGACGGCGGACTGCGCACCCGGCAGCGCCGCAGCGCCGTGGTGCGCCACCCGGTCTCGGGCCGGCGCTGCTGGTTCAACCAGATCGCGTTCCTCAACGAGTGGACGCTGGCCCCGGAGATCCGTGAGTACCTGGTGGACGTGTACGGCGCCGACGGGCTGCCGTTCAACACCCGCTACGGGGACGGCACACCGATCGCCGAGGACACCGTTCAACTGCTCAACGAGGTCTACCGGACCCACACCGTGCGCGAGCCGTGGCAGGACGGCGACCTGATGCTTGTCGACAACGTCCGCACCGCCCACAGCAGGGAGCCGTACGAGGGTCCGCGCGAAGTGCTCGTCGCGATGACGGACGCGGTGCGCCTGGCCGACTGCGCACCGACCGTGGAGGTGATCGCCCGATGACCACCACGCCATCCACCACCTGGGAGCCCGACCGGTCCGGGCCGGTCACCGTGCCACCGTTCGCGGTCGTGTCCGGCGGCCAGGTGCAACAGGCGCTGCGGGGGCGCGAGAAGCAGATCGTGGAGGTGGTCGAGGACACCTACCGGCTGCACAGCGCCGGCGACTCGGTGAACCCCCCGTCCCACTTCCTGCGCTTCCCCGACCGCCCGTCGTCCCGGATCATCGCGCTGCCCGCCTCGATCGGCGGGGAAGCAGGCGTGGACGGCCTGAAGTGGATCTCCAGCTGTCCGCAGAACGTGGCGGCCGGCATCCCGAGGGCCTCGGCGGTGCTCATCCTCAACGACCGCCGCACCGGCTACCCCTTCGCCTGCATGGAGGCGTCGATCATCAGCGCCACCAGGACGGCGGCGTCGGCGGCACTGGCGGCGGACGCGCTCAGCCGCGACCGACGGCGCCCGACGCGCGTCGGCTTCATAGGGACGGGCCTGATCGCCCGCTACATCCACACCTTCCTGGCCGGTACCGGTTGGTCGTTCGACGCCATCGGCATCCACGACGTGTCCGCCGACAGCGCGGCCGGCTTCCGCTGTTACCTGGAGCAGTCCGGCGCCACCGGCTGGATCGCCGTGCACGACAGCGCCGAGGAGCTGATCCGCCGGAGCGACCTGGTCGTCTTCGCCACGGTCGCCGCCCGGCCGCACGTCAGCGAGCCGTCGTGGTTCGCGCACGGTCCGCTCGTGCTGCATGTGTCGCTGCGCGACCTGGCTCCGGAGATCGTGCTGGCCTCGGACAACATCGTCGACGACGTCGAGCACTGTCTGAGGGCGGAGACCTCCGTCCACCTGGCCGAACGGCTCACGGGCAACCGCGACTTCCTGACCGGCACGCTCGCCGACGTGATGGCCGCACGTGTCACACCGTCGGCGGACCGGACCGTGGTGTTCTCGCCCTTCGGCCTCGGAGTGCTCGATCTGGCCGTCGGCAAATACGTCTACGACGAGGTGGCCGGCTCCGGGGAGCTGCACGTCGTCGACGGCTTCTTCCATGAGCTGCGCCGGTACGGATGACACCGTCCGGCCCGGCCGTATTCGATCCGCGGAGGCCATCGTGTCAGTCATATCCGCTCCCTACACCTTCAACGAGGAGGATCTCTACGTCGACCTCCGGCCGATACTCGGGCGCCGGCTCTACCTGAAGTGCGAGGGCTTCAACTTCGCCGGCTCGATCAAACTGAAGCCCGCGACCGAGATGGTCGAGGCCGCCGAACGAGCGGGGGTCCTCACCCCGCGGTCGGTGCTGCTGGAGTCCTCGTCGGGGAACATGGGCGTGGCACTCAGCATGATCGCGGCGAGCAAGGGCTACCGGTTCCTGTGCGTGACGGACTCCCGCTGCAACCTGTCGACCAGGCTGGTGATGAAGGCCCTGGGCGCCCAGGTCCACGTGATCACCGAGCCGAGCGCCGAAGGCGGCTTCCTCCGTGCGCGCATCGACTACGTTCGCGCGCTGTGCGCCCTCGACGAGCGGTACGTGTGGCTGAGCCAGTACACCAACCCCGAGAACTGGCGAGCGCACTACCGCAGGACCGGGCCCGCCATCGCCCGCTCCTTCCCGAAGCTGGACGTGCTGTTCGTCGGCGCCGGCACCACCGGGACGCTGATGGGCTGCGCCCGCTACTTCCGGCACTGGCACCGGCGCGTCCGCATCGTCGCCGTCGACAGCGTCGGCTCCGTGACCTTCGGCGGCGCCCCGGGCCGCCGTATGCTGCCCGGCCTGGGCATGAGCGTCTGCCCTCCGCTGCTCGACGAGTCCTACGTCGACGAGGCCGTGCATGTCGAGGAGGCGGACACCATCCGCGCCTGCCATCACCTGGCACGCCGTGGTTTCCTCTTCGGCGGCTCCACCGGCACCGTCGTCAGCGGCGCGATGCGCTGGCTGGCCGCCCACGACTCGGCCGGACTCACCGCGGTGGCCATCGCCCCGGACCTGGGCGAGCGCTACCTGGAGACCGTCTACCAGGCCAACTGGGTCGAGGCCCTCTACGGCGAGGACGCCCTGCGCCCCGACGGCCCGGCCGCCGACGCCGCGCCACCGGTGCTCGTGTCAGGGCCCCGGGTGCGCCACCCGAGTCGGCGGGACGAGGCCCGGACCGGTGCCATCAGGACCGTGGGCCCGAGCCGGCCCGCACCTGGCCCCTGGTCGGCCGGGTCCGCCCCACTCCGGGATGCGGGCGACGGCCGGGCCTCGGACACTGTGGGGGAGGGCTCATGACTCCCGGCACGGCGCGTCGAGGCACACACAGGCGGGAGACGGTGTGGCGAAGCGGCAGGCCTCCGAGGCCCGGCACATCGGTGCGACCGAGACGGATCGTCTGCTGGTGTCCGTCGCCGCGGGCAGCAAGGACGCCTTCAGCCGCCTCTACGACGTGGCCGCCGGCCCGATCTACGGCATGGCGTGCCGAGTCCTCCGGGACCAGGGACGTGCCGAGGAGGTCGCCCAGGAGGTCATGCTCGAGGTCTGGCAGAGCGCCCCCCGCTACCGGCCCGAGAACGGGCACGCCATGACCTGGATGATGACCATCGCCCACCACCGCGCCGTGGACAGCGTCCGCACCCTGCAACGGTCCGCGGAACGCGAGCGCACCGTCTCCCAGCAGGAAGCGGCTCTCGCGTACGACGACGTGGTGGAGACGGTGGAGTCGATCGGGGAACGCGAACAGGTGCGCTCCTGCTTGAAGGAGCTCTCCGCCGAGCTGCGGCAACCGGTGGTGCTGGCCTACTACCAGGGCCTGACCCAGACCGAGATCGCCGCGGCGCTGTCCCTGCCGCTCGGCACCGTCAAGAGCCGCCTGCGCAGGGCACTGACCCACCTGCGGCACTGCCTGGGAGATCCCCCGTGATCACCGCCGACGCACACGACCTCGCGGGTGCCTTCGCGGTGGACGCCCTCACCCGGGAGGAGCGCGAGGAGTTCCTGCGGCACTCCGCCGACTGCCCCGACTGCGCGCACGAGATCGCACGTCATCAGCGGGCCGCCACCTGGCTCGGACTCGCGGCGGCCCGCACCCCTCCGCCGGAGCTGAAGGACCGTGTCCTCGCCGAGGCGGCCCGGACCCCTCAACTCCCCCCGACGCTCGCGGCTCGGGAGGGTGCGCGCCGCGGCCGGCGGTTCACGCCCCGGATGCTGAATCTCGCGCTGGCCGCCTGTCTGGCCGCGGCCGCCGCGTTCGGCGGTCTGGCGGCCTGGCAGCACCAGGAAGCGCAGCAGACACGTCAGGCGGCCGACAGCAGGACCGCCGACTTCGCCCGGCTCCTGTCGGCCCCCGACACCACTTTCGTCAGGCAGGACGTGCCCTACGGCGGCTCCGGCACCGTCGCGGTGTCACGTCACCTGGACCAGGCCGCCTACTTCTGCGAGGACCTGGCCCCGCTGCCCCCGGGCAGGACCTACCAGTTGTGGTACATCGCCCCCGGGAACCAAGTCCGCTCCGCAGGGCTCCTCACCGCCAGAACCGCACTTCAGGCCGTGTCCCTGCCCCCGCCGGGTGCCGCCGACTCCCTCGCCATCACCGTCGAACCGGGCAAGGGCTCCACCGAACCCAGCGGCAACCCCCTCGCCACCTGGCCCCTGCCCGCCGCCTGACCGTGGGCTCAGAGCCAGTCCTTGCGCTTGAAGATGACGTACAGGCTGGTGCACACGACGGCCATCAGGGCGATCGCGAACGGGTAGCCGAACACCCAGTGCAGCTCCGGCATGTGGTCGAAGTTCATGCCGTAGATCGTGCCGACGAGGGTCGGGGCGAAGAGGATGGCCGCCCAGGACGAGATCCGTTTGATCTCCTCGTTCTGCTCGAACCCCGCCTCCGCGAGCGCCCGCATCTCGGCGTTCTGCTGCTGCGTGACCAGGGTCGCGTTGACCGTGAGGATCTCGGTGAGGGCCTGGCGGAAGCCGTCGACGCGTTCGCTGGTGTGCGTGACGTGATCGGCCACGTCACGCAGATAGCGCTGGAGTTCCTCGTCCGTGCCGTACTTGGAGAAGCCCGCCATCAGGCCGTGCAGCATGCCGACGAGCGGGCGGGTCGCGCGCTGGAACTCGACCATCTCGCGGGAGAGTTCGTAGATACGACGGGAGACCTCGGGGTCACCCCGGAAGACCTCGGTCTCGATCTCGTCGATGTCGATCTGGACGCCCGCCACGACCGGCTCGTAGCCGTCGACGACCGCGTCCAGAATCGCGTAGAGCACCGCCTCCGGGCCCAGTTTGAGCAGCTCGGGCGTCTCCTCCATGCGCCTGCGCACCCCCGACAGATCGGGGGCCGCGCCATGCCGGACCGTGATCACGAAGTCGGGGCCGACGAAGACATGGAGCTCGCCGAAGTCGACCTCCTCCGGCGCGTCGAGATAGCGGGCCGCGCGCAGCACCACGAAGAGCGTCCCGCCGTAGCGCTCCAGTTTGGGCCGCTGATGGGCCTCCATCGCGTCCTCGACGGCCAGCGGATGCAGGTCGAACTCGGCGGCCAGGGACAGCAGCTCGGCCTCCGTGGGCCGGGCCAGGCCGATCCACGCCATGCCGGACGGCTGGTCGCGCAGCTCGCGATAGGTCTCGGCGAGCGTGGCGGGGGAGGACACCCGCACGCCGTCCCGGTACAGCGCCGCCTGCACGACACTGACCACCTCGGACTGCTCCGGAGCACCGGAGGGCGGCTCGGACACCGGCGCGGGGGGCTCCGCGGGCGGCGGGGTGAAACCGCGGCGCCACACGGACTTCATGGGGTTCTTCGAGGCGGGGCGGGGGCGTCGCTCGGACATTGCGGCTCCCTCCCGATCGGGGCGACGGGTGCAGGTGCGTGATCACCGAGCAGGATATACGGGGCGAATGACATGGGCGGGGCGAGCCGATCCGGGACCGGGTGGGAGTTGCGGACAGAAGGTGTCCGCAAGCGTCGCTAGCGTGACCGGTATGACGAAGCGGACCACGGCAGAGCCCGTCCTCAGCACCCGCGCCCTCAACCGCGCCACCCTCGACCGGCAGCTCCTGCTGCGCCGCTCGCCGATGTCCGCCATGGCGGCCGTGGAGCATCTGGTCGGCCTCCAGGCGCAGGAGGTCAAGCCGCCGTACTACGCGCTCGCGGCCCGTCTCGACGGCTTCACGCCCGAGGACCTGTCCGGGCGGCTCGCCGACCGCTCGGCCGTGCGGATGGTCACCATGCGCTCGACGATCCATCTGCACGGCGCCGAGGACGGCCTCACCCTGCGCCCGCTGGTGCAGCCCGCGCGGGACCGCGAGATCAACTACTTCCGCAAGGGCCTCGTCGGCGTCGACCTGGAGCGGCTCGCCGTGCTCTCCCGAGAACTCGTCGAGGCCGAGCCGCGCACCATGAAGCAGCTGCGCGAGGCACTCGGCGCCGAGTGGCCGGACGCCGACCCGCAGTCCCTGGCCGTCGCCGCCCGCTGCAAGCTGCCCCTCGTCCAGGTCACCCCGCGCGGACTGTGGGGCCGCGGCGCGCAGGTCTCCCTCACCACCGTCGAGCACTGGCTGGGGCGCCCTGCCGAGCCGGCCGCCTCGGCCGACGCGACGGTCCTGCGCTATCTGGCCGCCTTCGGACCGGCGTCCGTGAAGGACATGCAGACCTGGTCCGGACTGACCCGGATGCGCCCCGCCTTCGAGCGTCTGCGCCCCGAGCTGCTCGTCTTCCGGGACGAGAACGGCGTCGAACTCTTCGACCTCCCCGACGCCCCCCGCCCCGACGAGGACACCCCGGCGCCGCCCCGCTTCCTGCCGGAGTTCGACAACCTGCTGCTCTCCCACGCCGACCGCACCCGGGTCGTCCCGCCCGCGAACCGCGGCCGCACCTGGCAGGTGAACACCGTCTACTGCCCGTTCCTCGTCGACGGCTTCCTCGCCGGCGTGTGGCGCATCCTCGACGACGCCCTGGTCATCGAGCCGTTCGACGACCTGACCAAGGCGCAGCGCGGCGAGGTGACCGAGGAGGCGGCGCGCACGCTTCAGGTCATGCACCCGCAGGAGTCGTACGACATCCGGTTCGGGACCGTCCTGCCGTAGCCGGGCGGCGGTCCTCAGTCCGCGCGGCCCGTCACCGCCACCGTCACGCCGAGCCCGATCATGGTGAATCCGCCGGCGCCGCCGATCAGCGACAGCCGCCGGTCCGAGCGGGCGAACCAGGTGCGGGTGGCGGACGCGGTCAGGCCCCACGCGGTGTCCGTGACCAGGCCGATCATGATCGGGATCAGGCCCAGCACCAGCATCTGCAAGGGGACCCGGCCCGCGGACTGGTCCACGAACTGGGGGAGTACGGCGGCGAAGAACACGACGCCCTTGGGATTGGTGATGCCGACCAGTGCGCCGTCGAGGACCGTGCGCAGATCACCGCGGGCCGGACGCGTCGAGGCGGGTTCGGCCGCCGACACCCGCAGCTCCCGCCGGTGCCGGAACGCCTGGACGCCCAGGAACACCAGATAGGCCGCGCCCGCCAGTTTGACCGCGAGGTAGATCGCGGCGGAGCGCTCCACGAGCGAGCCGATGCCCACCGCGACCGCGATCACCAGCGCGTACGAGCCGAAGACGTTGCCGATGGCCGTCGCGACCGCGGTGCGGCGGCCGTGGGCGAGCGCCCGGCCGATCACGAACAGCACGCTGGGTCCCGGGATCAGGACCACCAGCAGCGACATCGCCGCGAACGCCAGCAGCCGGTCGGTGGACACCATGACCATCACCTCCGTAAGAACCCGGCCATTCAACCCCGCGGCGGGCGGACATGGATAGGGGGCGGGGGGGGGGGGGGGGGGGGGGGGGGGGGGGGGGGGGGGGGCGCCGGGGGGGGGGGGGGGGGGGGGGGGGGGCGGGCGGGGGGGGGGGGGGCGCCCCCCCCCCCCCCCCCCCCCCCCCCCCCCCCCCCCCGGTCTTTCACCTGAGGTGTGCTCAGGAGACCTTCTGGACGACGTTCCCGATCAGGAACCGACCTGCTCGGTCACCTCGTCCGAGAACGTGGTCAGCCGGGTGTAGACACCCGGGTGACCGGCCTGGGCGCAACCCTCGCCCCAGGAAGTGATCCCTGCCAGGACGCCCCCGATGAGCAGGGGACCGCCGCTGTCGCCCTGGCAGGTGTCGACGCCGCCGGAGGTGTATCCGGCGCAAACCATGTCGGACGCGATGAAGTCCGAACCGTAGGAATTCGCACAGCCGGCGTCGGAGACCGTGGGCACGGTCGCCGTGCGCAGCTGGTTGGAGGAGCTGCCGCCCGAGGAGGTGGTGCCCCAGCCGAGGATGCGGGCCGTGCTGCCCGCGGCGTACACACCGGTGTCCGAGGAGCCGACGTACGAGGCCGGCGTGTACGGCATCGACGTGGACAGGGTCAGCACGGCCACGTCGTTGCCCTGGGTGACGTCCTGGTAGTCCGGGTGGATCCAGATGTCGCTGACCCGCCTGACCGTGCCGTTCGTGCCGTTGAGGTAGGTGCGCCCACCGACCACCCGGACACTGGAGTTGCTCTCGCCGACCATGCAGTGGGCGGCGGTGACGACCTTGGTGGCCGAGACCAGCGTGCCGCCGCAGAACTGGTTCTGCGAGGCGTCGGTGATCTGCATCATGAACGGGTACGCGCTCGTCGTGGTGGTCGAACCGCCCACGATGCGCGAGTCGGCGGCCTCAGCGGTGGGGGCACTGAGCAGGGCCGCCGCGGCGGCGGCGACGGTGGCCGCCACGGCGGCCGTCTTTCTGGCACGGGTGAGCCCGAACATGAGACTCCTCAAGGGGGATTGCCGGTGGGGGGTCGCACGGGTGTGGGGGGTTTCACGAGGGACGCGGGACCGGCCCCCGTGTGCCCGGGCGAGCGGCACACCCATAAGGTAGGTCCCGGACGTTCCCCTTCCCAATGAGGGAACCCCCTAAGGGAGTTGGGCAGGGAAAACCCTCGGTCGTGTACCGCTAAACCTGCGCGGACCGACCTGGACGGGTGAAATTCACGTCGTGCGGCGCCCTGCCGCCAGTCGGACGATGTCGACCCGCGACCGGATCCCGAGCTTGCGGTAGACCCGGGTCAGGGTCGCCTCGACCGTCTTGACGCTGATGAACAGGCGTGCGGCGATCTCCCGGTTCGTCGCGCCCTCCATGACCAGCGCGGCGACCTGACGCTCCATCGAGGCGAGCCCGTCCAGGCCGTCGAGGCCGTCCGGTGCGACGACGGGAGCGGGAGCCGGCTCCACGGCGCCGACCGCGGCCGCCGCCTCCACTCGCCGCAGCCACGGCAGCGCCCGGCAGCGGCGGAACAGCCGCGCCGGTTCGTCGTACGACGTCGGACCCGCGGCACCGGAGCGCAGTTGGGCCAGCGCGAAGGCGGCCCGCGCCTCCTCAAGGCCGTACCCCAGCTTGCCGAGCCGGTCCTGGGCCGACGTCAACTGGGCCACCGCGGCGTCCCGGTCGCCGCGTGCAGCGCGCACCAGCGCCTGAGCGCGGTCCAGGACGGCCAGCACGCTCTCGCGGTCCAGCCGCAGCGCCTGCTCGCGGGTGACGTCGATGACGTCCTGCGCCTCCGCGATCTCGCCGCCGCGCACCAGGGCCTCGGCGAGGTCGCCGTGCCAGCGGCCGCGGGCCGGATCGGTGATGCCGAGCCCCTGCTCCACCTCGCGCACCCGGCGCAGCGAACGCACCGCCGCCTCGGTGTCCCCGGCCACCAGCTGGGCGTGCCCGAGGGCCGCCAGGGCCCGGGAGACGTACATCTGGTCGCCGTCCTCCTCGGCGTGCTCCATCGCCTCCCGCGCCAGCGTCAGCGCCCGCTCCACCTCGCCGCCCGCCGCCTCCGCGAGCGAGGTCAGCACGGCGGAGGCGACCTCGCCGATCCCGGTGTCACGGGCCAGGCGCAGGCTCTCGCGGGCCAGGTCCAGGGCGCGTCCGCAGTGGCCTGAGTGCAGCTCGGTCTCCGCGACCCCGCGCAGGAAGTGCACCTCGCTCTCGACCCAGCCGTGCCGGCGCACCTCCCGCAGCAGCGCGGTGACCGCCGCGCGGGCCTCGGGCAGCTGGTCGCTCATGATCAGCCAGCGGAAGCGGGAGTAGCCGGCCCCGTTGTGATGACAGGCCACCCTCGGGTCCTGGGGTTCCTCAAGGGCGCGCCGGATGGTCGCGGGGGCGTCCGGGTGGCCCATCAGGGTCTCGATCTGCGCCTTGAGGGCGAGCGCCAGGAGCTCGGTGTAGCGGTCACCGGCCCGCGCGGCCAGCTCCGCCGCGTACCCGGCCTCCTCGCGGGCCTCGTCGAAGTCGCCCTCCACGAGCAGGGCGCGCCAGGTCAGTTGGTAGTGGACCAGCGCGAGCAGCTTCGGGTCCTCGCCCGCGTCGGCCAGCGCCTGCGGGAAGATCGAGTCGACCTCCGTCATGGCGTGGCCGGCCGTCTCGATCACGGCGATCCAGGCCCGCACCCGCTCCGCCGGCACGGCCGTGCGGGCCAGCACCTCGCGCGCGATGTCCCGGGCGAGGTCCAGCTCTCCCGCGGTGATCGCGTCCTCGGTGGCGGCGAGCCGCAGGGCGTCCGGGCTCGGTGTGCCGTCCGCCGGGGTGTGCCGGGCGGCGAGCAGGGAGAGCTGCGCGGCCACCGACGGGGCGCCCCGGTCCCGGGCCAGCGCCGCGGCCTCGGCCAGGCGGGCGGCGACCTCCGGGTCGGTGCCGGTGGTCGCGAGGGCCAGGTGCCGGGCGCGTTCGATCGGGTCGGAGGCGGCCGTGGACAGCGCCGCGTGTGCGGCCCGGCGTTCCTGCGCGGGTGCCTCCGCGTACAGCGCGGCGGAGATCATCGGGTGCGCGAACCGGACGGCGGGACCCTCGGGTTCGGTGGCCAGCAGACCGAGTTCGGCGGCCTGCGCGGTCTCGGCCTCGGCGTCGTCCCGGCCGGCCGCGTGCAGCAGGGCGAGGGTCGGGCGGGCGCCGGCGCTCGCGACGAGGAGCGTGCGGCGGGCCTGGTCCGACAGCATCTCCAGCCGGTTCAGCACCAGGGCGCGCAGCGAGGTGGGCACCGGCAGCGGCTCGCCGGGGCGGGGCGGGGTGGCGTTCTCGGCGAGGGCGCGGCCCAGTTCGAGGGCGAACAGGGCGTTGCCGCCGCTGGTGCGGTGGATGTCCCGGACGGTGGAGCGGGGCAGGCCGGTGTAGCCCCGGTTCTCGAGCAGGGTGGACATCTGGGCGCGGGACAGCGGGCCCAGCCGTACGGCGAGGGTGTCCGGCGGGGACGCGCGTAGCTGGCGGTCGTACTCCTCGCCGTCGGTCCGCACCGCGAACAGCATGCGCACCGGGGTGTCGCCGAGGCGACGGGCGGCGAAGCCGAGGAGTTCGGCGCTGGCCGGATCCAGCCACTGGAGGTCGTCGGCGACGACGAGGACGGGGCCGGTGTCGGCGAGTGCGCGGAGCGCGGACAGTACGGCCAGGCGCAGGGCCAGGCCGTCGCGCTGGAGGGTGGACTCGCCGCGACCGGTGAGCGCCGCCTCCAGGGCGGTGAGCTGGGCGGCGGGGAGCCGGTCGGAGACCTCGTCCAGGACGAGGCCGAGGAGGTCGGCCAGGGCCAGGAAGGGAAGGTGGGATTCGGACTCCGTGGGCGAGCAGCGCAACACGGTGCGCGCCGTCGCGCCGCATTCGCCGGCCAATGCCCGCAGGACCGTCGACTTCCCAATTCCGGCAGGGCCGTGAAGCAGCACGCTGCCGCCCCGCGCGAGCTGGTCACGTGCCGCCGTGAACAGCTCCTCCCTGCCGATGACCTGGTCGGGGCGGCATCTGGCAGGCTCCTTGAAGTCCCGTCGCACGGTCACCGCTCCCCTCCGTGTGTCGTGTCCGGGCCAATATTAGGCAATAGGTCTTTGAATTTCGGACCGCCGGCAAGGTGAGCCAAATAACAACCGCGAGGCATGGGGCAATTCAAAGCACGGATGAATGAATGAGGGGTTGTCGCGGTGGTCCGGACCACCGCGACAATGGTCCGGACCACCGCCGCGCCCGCGCCGCTACGGCAGCAGCCCGGCCCTGCGTGCCGCCGCCACCGCCTCACCCCGGGTGTGGGTACCCAGCTTTCGCATGGCCGACCGCAGATAGCCCTTCACGGTCTCCGCGCGCAGCCCCAGCCGCTCGGCGGTGGCCGCGTTCGTGGCGCCGGCCGCCACGCACGTCAGCACGTCCAGTTCGCGCGGGGCCAGCTGCACGCCGTTCGGCGCGGGCGGCTCCGTCAGCAGGCCGCAGGCGTCCAGCAGTTCCGCGCGCAGGGCCGGGTCGCCGATGCGCGGGGCGAGTGCCCGCAGCGCCGCGTGCGCCTCACGGACCTGCTCCCACACCGCGCTGCGGTCGGGCGGCGCCGGCTGCGCCCGGGCCGCCTCCAGCAGCCCGCCGGCCTCCTCGCGCACCACCAGCGCCTGCTCGACGTCCCGCGCCGCGTCCACGGCCGCCGTCAGCGTGCGGTCGCCCAGCGGCTGGGGTGTGCGCAGGGCGCCGTACAGGACACCGCGCACCCGGCGCCGTACGACGACCGGGACCGCCACCACCGAGCACAGCCCCTCCATGGCGACCGCGGCGTCGTACTCATGGGTGATCTGCCGCGAGGAGGAGTAGTCCGTGACGGCGCACGGGCGGCCCAGCGCCACGGCCTTGCCGCCCAGGCCGTTGCCCGAGGTCACCGCGAGTCTGCGCAGCGAGTCGGTGGACGTGCCGTTCAGTTCGCTGATGCGCACCCGTGGGTGCCCCGGCTCCACCAGTCCGCCGAAGGCGACCGGCAGCCCGGTCGAGCGGCGCAGGCGCACCAGCGCACGCCCTATCTCCACCGTTGCGACCGCGTTCACTGCCACGTACTCGCCCTTTCACCGCTGCTTCCCGAGCGCACACCCCCGTTCGGGGGTAGTGAGACCCACGTCACGGATTACACGATGGCAGAGAGCCGCCCGGCAAGGTCCGGTAACTAGGAGGACAGATGACGACGGGGACGGAGCTGTTCCGCAGCGCGCGGGACTTCCTGCTGGCACACCGCGAGGACTACGCCACCGCGTACGAGGGCTTCTCCTGGCCCCGGCCCGGCCGGTTCAACTGGGCGCTGGACTGGTTCGACGTGATCGCGCACGGGAACGACCGCATCGCGCTGCACATCGTCGAGGAGGACGGCACCGAGGTCCGGCTGTCCTTCGCCGAGATGGCCGAGCGCTCGGCCCGCGTCGCGAACTGGCTGCGGGCCCGCGGCGTCCGGCCCGAGGACCGGGTCCTCGTCATGCTCGGCAACCAGGCCGAGCTGTGGGAGACCGCGCTCGCCGCGATGAAGCTGGGCGCCGTCGTCATCCCGGCCACCCCGCTGCTCGGCCCGGCCGACCTGCGCGACCGGGTGGAGCGCGGACGCGTCCGGCATGTGCTGGTGCGGTCCGAGGACACCGGCAAGTTCGACGAGGTGCCCGGCCGCTACACGCGGATCGCCGTCGGCGGGGCGCGCGAGGGCTGGCAGACGTACGAGGACGCCTGCACCGCGCCCGCGGAGTTCACCCCCGACGGGCCCACCGGTGCCGACGACCCGCTGATGCTCTACTTCACCTCCGGCACGACCGCCCGCCCCAAGCTGGTCGAGCACACCCACACGTCGTACCCCATCGGCCACCTGACCACCATGTACTGGATCGGCCTCAAGCCCGGCGACGTGCACCTGAACATCTCCTCGCCCGGCTGGGCCAAGCACGCCTGGTCCAACCTGTTCGCGCCGTGGAACGCGGAGGCGACCGTCTTCATCCACAACTACGCCCGCTTCGACGCGGTCCGGCTGATGGCCGAGATGGACCGGGCGGGCGTCACCACCTTCTGCGCCCCGCCGACGGTCTGGCGCATGCTCATCCAGGCCGACCTCGGCGCGCTGCGCACCCCGCCCCGCGAGGTCGTGGCGGCGGGCGAGCCCCTGAACCCCGAGGTCATCGAGCAGGTCCGGCGAGCCTGGGGGGTGACCATCCGGGACGGCTTCGGGCAGACCGAGACCGCCGTGCAGGTCTCCAACAGCCCCGGCCAGCCGCTGAAGACCGGCTCCATGGGCCGCCCCAGTCCCGGCTTCCGCGTCGAACTCCTCGACCCGGTCTCCGGCGCACCCGGCGCCGACGAGGGCGAGATCGCCCTCGACCTGTCCGAGCGGCCCGTCGGCGTGATGACCGGCTACCACGGCGACCCCGACCGTACGGCGGAGGCGATGGCCGGCGGCTACTACCGCACCGGCGACATCGGCTCCCGGGACGCCGACGGCTACATCACCTACGTCGGCCGGGCCGACGACGTCTTCAAGGCGTCCGACTACAAGATCTCCCCGTTCGAGCTGGAGAGCGCGCTGCTGGAGCACGAGGCGGTGGCCGAGGCGGCCGTCGTGCCCGCGCCGGACGAGGTGCGGCTCGCGGTGCCCAAGGCGTACGTGGTCCTCGCGGAGGGCTGGGAGCCGGGGCCCGACACGGCCAAGGTGCTCTTCGAGCACTCCCGGGAGGTCCTCGCGCCGTACAAGCGGGTGCGCCGCCTGGAGTTCGCGCCGCTGCCCAAGACCGTCTCCGGCAAGATCCGCCGCATCGAGCTGCGCGAGGCCACGGCCGCCGGCTCGGACGCCGAGTACCGCGAGGAGGACTTCCGGTGAGCGCACAGCTGTCGTACACCCACGGGACCAGCGAGACCGTCCTGCTCGGCGACACCATCGGGGCCAACCTGGACCGGGCCGTCGCGGCCTGGCCGGACCGGGAGGCGCTGGTCGACGTGCCGTCCGGGCGGCGCTGGACCTACGCCGAGTTCTCCGCCGACGTGGACGAGCTGGCGTACGCGCTGCTCGCGAGCGGGATCGCCAAGGGCGACCGGGTGGGCATCTGGGCGATCAACTGCCCGGAGTGGGTGCTGGTCCAGTACGCCACCGCCCGCATCGGCGCGATCATGGTGAACATCAACCCGGCCTACCGCACCCACGAGGTCGAGTACGTCCTGAAGCAGGCCGGGATCTCGCTGCTGTTCGCCTCCCTGAGCCACAAGACGAGCGACTACCGGGCGATGGTCGAGCAGGTGCGCGGCAAGTGCCCGCGGCTGCGGGAGACCGTGTACATCGGGGACCCGAGCTGGCAGGCGCTGCTCGGGCGCGGGACGCCCACCGCGTTCGAGGAGCTGTCCTGCGACGACCCCATCAACATCCAGTACACCTCGGGCACGACGGGCTTCCCCAAGGGGGCCACCCTCTCCCACCACAACATCCTCAACAACGGCTACTTCGTGGGGGAGCTGATCGCCTACAGCGAGCAGGACCGGGTGTGCATCCCGGTGCCCTTCTACCACTGCTTCGGCATGGTGATGGGCAATCTCGCCGCCACCTCCCACGGCGCCTGCATGGTCATCCCGGCGCCCTCCTTCGACCCGAAGGCCACGCTGGAGGCGGTCCAGCAGGAGCGCTGCACCTCGCTGTACGGCGTCCCGACCATGTTCATCGCGGAGCTCAACCTCCCCGACTTCGCCTCCTACGACCTCTCGACCCTGCGCACCGGGATCATGGCGGGCTCGCCCTGCCCGGTGGAGGTGATGAAGCGGGTGGTCGCCGAGATGCACATGGCGGAGGTCTCCATCTGCTACGGCATGACCGAGACGTCCCCGGTCTCGCTGCAGACCCGCATGGACGACGACCTGGAGCACCGCACCGGCACGGTCGGCCGGGTCCTGCCGCACATCGAGGTGAAGGTCGTCGACCCCGCGACGGGCGTGACCCGGCCGCGCGGCGCGGCGGGGGAGCTGTGCACCCGGGGGTACAGCGTGATGCTCGGCTACTGGAACGAGCCCGAGAAGACCGCCGAGGCCGTCGACGCCGGGCGCTGGATGCACACCGGGGACCTCGCGACGATGCGGGAGGACGGCTACGTCGAGATCGTCGGCCGCATCAAGGACATGATCATCCGCGGTGGCGAGAACATCTACCCGCGCGAGATCGAGGAGTTCCTCTACGCCCACCCCAAGATCGCGGACGTCCAGGTGGTCGGGGTGCCGCACGAGAGGTACGGCGAGGAGGTCCTGGCGTGCGTCATCCCGCGCGACGCCGCCGACCCGCTGACCCTTGAGGAACTGCGTGCCTTCTGCGAGGGCCGGCTCGCGCACTACAAGATCCCGAGCCGGCTGAGCACCCTCGACGCCTTCCCGATGACGGTGTCCGGGAAGGTGCGCAAGGTGGAGCTGCGCGAGCGTTTCGCGACCGGCTAGTCGCGTCGCATGCACACCCGTGGCCAGCGGTCGAGGCCGAGTTCTGCCTCGTGTGCGCGGATCTTGCGCAGCCCCGGGGTGAGTTCGGTCTCCGCCAGGGTGCGGAAGCCCAGGCGGGCGTAGTACGGGGCGTTCCACGCCACCTCGGTGAAGGTGGTCAGGGTGAGGCCGGCGAGGCCCTCCTCGCGTGCGCGGTCGGCGGCGTACGCGAGGAGGGCCCTGCCCACGCCCCGGCGGGCTGCGTCCGGGTGCACCGAGACCTGCTCGATGTGCAGCGCGCCGTCGACCGGCTCGCAGATCAGGTACGCGACCGGGGGACCGTCGCCGTCGTGGGCGGCCCAGGCCCGGCCCGCCCGGCGGTAGCGCTCCAGGACCTCCAGGGCGGGCGGCTCGTCGTCGGCGACGGCTGCCATGCCGAGGTCGCGGAAGGGGGTGCCCGCGGCGCGTTCGATGTCCTGGAGGACCGGCAGCTCGTCGGGTGTGACGGGGCGGATGCGCATGCGCCGAGTCTCCGTCGCGGGCCGGGTCCTCGGCGAGTGGATTATCCGGGGCCGGTCAGCAGGCGCCCGTGGAGTCCAGCTCGTCGGCGAGGGTGTTGACCGGCTGGGGCGTGCCCGTGAGATCCAGGACGAAGAGCGGGACGCCGAGGCTGTCGGCCCGGGCGCGGGCGTCGGGGGCGTAGCCGGAGAGGGAGAAGTAGACGCAGGCCGCCGACTCCGTCATGGCGGTCAGCCACAGGCACTCCACGTCCCGCAGCGAGGCCGGCCGTACGGTCGGGTCGACCTGGGCGAGCAGACCGTGCGCGGCGATGCCGATGCCGGACGTGGGGCGCTGGTCGGCGCGGCGGATGTCCCGGTAGCCGAGCCAGCGCAGATACACGGCGGCCGCGGTGACCGCGTCACGGGCGGTGCGGATCGTGATGGGATGGAAGGCGCGGCGCGGGGCCGGCGCCCTCGGCGGTTGCGCCTCCTCGTCCTCCGCGCCCGCCCGAGCCACCGGGACCCGCAGCAGCGTGCCGCACGTGCAGCCGAGCTCGGGCCGGGGCCACTCGCCCTCGCGACCGCACGCGGTGCACCGGACGCTGATCCACTCGTCGTCCCAGGCGCGATGGGTGACCGCGGTCGCGGTGCCGGCCGGGTCGAGCGGCGGCACGACAGGGGCACCGCACTCGCAGGGATAGGCAGGTGCCGCGTACAGATGCTCGCGCCGGCAGGCCGGGCAGCGCACCGACACGCTCTCGGACATGGCCCACTCCAGGACGACCTCGCATCGGGACAGCGCACCCATCGTCCTCCAGGCGGCGCCCGGTTGTCCCCCTCTTGACGGTCTTCACCCGCACGCCTACATTGCTTCCAGATAGCAGAAAAGAGTTTCCGCAATGTGGAAAATGAAGGGATTGACCTTCGGAGTCCACGAGCGGGACCGACATCGTCACGGAATTGCTCACCGCGGGGCGCGACGGGAGTGCGAATCCGACAGCCGAAGCAGGAGTACTCAATGGCACGTATGACCGCTGCCCGAGCGGCAGTCGAGATCCTCAAGCGCGAGGGCGTCAGCAACGCGTTCGGCGTGCCGGGCGCGGCGATCAACCCCTTCTACGCGGCGCTCAAGGCCTCCGGCGGCATCAACCACACCCTCGCCCGCCACGTGGAGGGCGCCTCGCACATGGCGGAGGGCTACACCCGCACGCACGCGGGCAACATCGGTGTCTGCATCGGCACCTCGGGCCCGGCCGGCACCGACATGATCACCGGCCTGTACTCCGCGATCGGCGACTCCATCCCGATCCTGTGCATCACCGGCCAGGCTCCGACGGCCGTCATCCACAAAGAGGACTTCCAGGCCGTCGACATCGCCTCGATCGCGGGGCCGGTCACGAAGATGGCGGTGACCGTCCTGGAGGCCGCGCAGGTCCCCGGCGTCTTCCAGCAGGCGTTCCACCTGATGCGCTCCGGCCGCCCCGGCCCGGTCCTCATCGACCTGCCGATCGACGTCCAGCTCACCGAGATCGAGTTCGACCCGGAGACCTACGCGCCGCTCCCGGTCTACAAGCCGGCCGCGACCCGCGCCCAGGTCGAGAAGGCGATCGGGATGCTGAACGCGTCCGAGCGACCGCTGATCGTCGCGGGCGGCGGTGTCATCAACGCCGACGCCGCCGAACTCCTCGTCGAGTTCGCCGAGTTGACCGGCACCCCGGTCGTTCCGACCCTGATGGGCTGGGGCCTGCTGCCGGACGACCACGAGCTGAACGCCGGCATGGTGGGCCTGCAGACCTCGCACCGCTACGGCAACGCGACCTTCCTGGAGTCCGACTTCGTCCTCGGCATCGGCAACCGCTGGGCCAACCGCCACACCGGCAAGCTCGACGTCTACACGGCCGGCCGCAAGTTCGTGCACGTCGACATCGAGCCCACCCAGATCGGCAAGATCTTCGCCCCGGACTACGGCATCGCGTCCGACGCGAAGGCCGCCCTGGAGCTGTTCGTCGAGGTGGCACGGGAGTTGAAGGCGGCCGGCCGGCTGCCGGACCGCTCCGCGTGGGCCGCGTCCGCGCAGGAGAGGAAGGCGACCCTCCAGCGCCGTACGCACTTCGACGACATCCCGATCAAGCCGCAGCGTGTCTACGAGGAGATGAACAAGGCCTTCGGCCCGGAGACCCGGTACGTCTCCACGATCGGCCTCTCGCAGATCGCCGGCGCCCAGATGCTGCACGTCTTCAAGCCGCGGCACTGGATCAACTGCGGCCAGGCGGGTCCGCTCGGCTGGACCGTCCCGGCCGCGCTGGGCGTCGCCAAGGCCGACCCGGAGGCGCAGGTCGTCGCCCTGTCCGGCGACTACGACTTCCAGTTCATGATCGAGGAGCTGGCGGTCGGCGCCCAGCACCGGATCCCGTACGTCCATGTCCTGGTGAACAACTCCTACCTGGGCCTGATCCGGCAGGCGCAGCGGGCGTTCGAGATCGACTTCCAGGTCAACCTGGAGTTCGAGAACATCAACTCGCCCGAGCTGGGCGTCTACGGCGTCGACCACGTCAAGGTCGCCGAGGGCCTCGGCTGCAAGGCGATCCGGGTGACCGACCCGGCCGACCTGGGCGCGGCCCTGGAGCAGGCCAAGAAGCTCGCCCAGGAGTACCAGGTCCCGGTCGTCGTCGAGGCGATCCTGGAGCGCATCACCAACATCTCCATGTCCACGACCAACGACATCAGCAACGTCGTGGAGTTCGAGGAGATCGCGACGGAGCCCGGCCACGCGCCGACGTCGATCAGGACGCTGAAGGTCTGACGCGTCCGCCCGACGCCCGCGCACAGAAGGGGCGGTCCAGCCGAAAGGCTGGGCCGCCCCTTTTCCGTGCTCCCCCGTCGGGGCCCGCCGCCCCCGTGCCGGCGGGCCCCGTGTTGAGGACAATGTGCCCTCCCACGACGGTGGTTGAAGCCGCTTGAACAAGATTCAGAGCTTGATTTGAGGTTTGCGCAGTCCCGCTACGCCTCCTCGTGGTGCTCCGACAGCCCCGGCCAGTCGTCGGGGCCGCCGCCCTGCCAGTCGATGAAGTCGCTCTCCGAGATGTCCGTGACATACAGATCGGCGAGCCGCAGGATCTCGCTCACGTCGTCCACGTGCGTGGCGATGCCCAGTGTCTCGTCGCCCTCGGTGACCCGCCTGGAGCCGTCCAGCGCCGGAGGGTGCACCACGACATGCGGATGCTCCGTTGGATGTGCCATGCCTTCAGCCTCCTGCGGAAGCCGCCCCCGCGCACGCCGGAGAGCGCCGGGTACGGGACCGTCCGTACCCGGCGCTCTCCGGCCGGTGAGGCTTTCTTCGGTTGTGGCCGTCCGACGGTGCGAGGCTGGGCGCGACAGGACGTTCGCGCCGCCGGACGGGGTCTGGGGGCTTTGGACCGCGGCGGCGGCGATGGAACCGGGGCTCCTTCCCTCTGGTCGAAGAAGGAGGCCGGACCTTCACCACCGCACTGGCTCGCACGCCGCCGCGGTCCTGGCGTTGCCCGCGCCGCTCGCCGGTGACCACCCCTCATCCGGGTCGCTCGGCGTCGTGCGCGGGCGGTGCGTCCGACTCATGACCTCCCGTCAGGAGCCGGACGCAGCCTGGGGGTTCAGTCCTCGCGCAGGGCGCGGACAGCCTCCTCCACACGCTTGCCGTACTCGGGGTCGGCGGCGTGGAAGTGGGCCAGGTTCTTCTCGATCACGTCGTCGCGGGAGACCTGGGACAGGCCACCGGCGATGTTCGCGACCAGACGGGACCTCTCCTCGGCGGACATCAGCCGGTACAGCTCGCCCGCCTGGAAGAAGGCGTCGTCCTTGGTGTGCAGCGGGGCCTCGTGGGTGCCGGTCCAGCCGGTCACCGCCAGCGGCGCCGACAGCGGGCGGCCGGTCTCCACCGGGCCGTCGTAGGAGTTCGGCTCGTAGTTCTTCGCCCCGCGGCCCTGGGAGTTGGTCGCCATGAGGCCGTCGCGGCCGTAGTTCTGCGCGGTCGTCGCCCGCGGGGCGTTCACCGCGAGCTGGGTGTGGTTGACGCCCAGGCGGTAGCGGTGGGCGTCCGCGTAGGCGAAGAGGCGGCCCTGGAGCATCTTGTCCGGGGAGGGGCCGATGCCGGGGACGAAGTTGTTCGGGGAGAACGCGGCCTGCTCGACCTCCGCGAAGACGTTGTCCGGGTTGCGGTCGAGGACCAGGCGGCCCACCCGCTGGAGCGGGTAGTCCTTGTGCGGCCAGACCTTGGTCAGGTCGAACGGGTTGAAGCGGTAGTCGGCCGCCTCGGCCGCCGGCATGAGCTGGACGTACAGGGTCCAGGACGGGTGCACGCCCCGCTCGATGGCCTGGAGCAGATCCGTCTGGTGAGAGTTCGGGTCCTTGCCCGCGAGCTCGGCGGCCTGCTCGCTGCTCAGGCAGCGGATGCCCTGGTTGGTCTTGAAGTGGTACTTGACGAAGAACGCCTCGCCGTCGGCGTTCGTCCACTGGTAGGTGTGCGAGCCGTAGCCGTTCATGTGGCGGTACGACGCCGGGATGCCGCGGTCGCCCATCAGCCAGGTCACCTGGTGCGTGGCCTCGGGGGCGTGCGCCCAGAAGTCCCAGACGTTGTCGGGCTCCTGCCTGCCGGTGAACGGGTCGCGCTTCTGCGAGTGGATGAAGTCGGGGAACTTGACCGGGTCCTTGATGAAGAACACCGGGGTGTTGTTCCCGACGAGGTCGTAATTGCCCTCTGCCGTATAGAACTTGAGGGCGAAGCCGCGCGGGTCGCGGACCGCGTCCGCGCCGCCGAGGCTGTCGGCGACCGTCGAGAAGCGCAGGAACACCTCGGTGCGCCTGCCCACCTCGCTCAGGAAGTCGGCGTGGGTGAAGCCGGTGACGTCGTCGGTCACCTCGAAGTGGCCGTACGCGCCGGAGCCCCGGGCGTGCACCACGCGCTCCGGGATGCGCTCGCGGTTGAAGCGGGCGAGCTTCTCCAGGAGGTGCTGGTCCTGGAGGAGCAGCGGGCCGCCGACGCCGGCGGAGGCTGAGTTCTGGTTGTCTGCGACCGGGGCGCCGGACTCCGTGGTGAGAGTCCGAGTCGTGAGCGCGCGCTTCGACATCGGGGACCTTCCGTGCGGGTGTCAGCGGAAAACTGTTTCCGCTTCGTGGAGCCTAGAAGTGGGGTGATCTGGGGTCAACAGTTTGTTGAATCAAATCAACGGTTTGTTGAAGTGGATTCCGGACCGCGGCGCCGCCTGGGCGCGACAGGACAGTTGTCAGCGGCACCGCGGCCCGGAAGTCTGGGGAAGGGCCCGGCTCAGACCTGGGCGCCGGACAGGCGCTCCACGGCGCGCAGCAGGGCCGAGTGGTCCAGGCCGCCGTCGCCCTGGGCGCGCAGGGACGCGACCAGCTGAGCGACCACGGCGCCGACCGGCAGGGCCGCACCGACGTTGCGGGCGGCGTCCGTGACGATGCCCATGTCCTTGTGGTGCAGGTCGATACGGAAGCCCGGCTTGAAGTCCCGGTTCAGGAAGTTGTCCTTCTTCCGGGTCAGCACGGTCGAACCCGCGAGGCCGCCGTTGAGGACGTCCAGGGCCGCCTGGAGGTCCACGCCGGACTTCTCCAGGAAGACCACGGCCTCGGCGCACGCCTGGATGTTCACGGCGACGATCAGCTGGTTGGCCGCCTTCACGGTCTGACCCGAGCCGTGCGGGCCGCACAGCACGATGGTCCTGCCGAGTGCGTCGAAGATCGGCTTCGCCTGGTCGAAGTCGGCCCGCTCGCCACCGACCATGATCGACAGCACGGCCTCGATCGCGCCGGCCTCGCCGCCGGACACGGGGGCGTCCAGCACGCGGATGCCCTTGTCCTTCGCGGCCTTCGCCAGGTCGACCGAGGTCTGCGGGGTGATCGAGGACATGTCGATCAGCAGCGCGCCGGACTTCGCATTCTCGAGGATGCCGTCGGGGCCGTAGGCGATGGCCTCGACCTGCGGGGAGGCCGGGACCATCGTGATGACGACGTCGGCGTCGCGCACGGCCTCGGCGATCGAGGAGGCGGCGCTGCCGCCGGCCGCGGCGAGACGGTCCAGCTTGTCCTGCTCCAGCGTGAAGCCGGTGACCTGGTAACCCGCCTTGATCAGGTTCTCGGACATGGGGGAGCCCATGATGCCGAGGCCTATCCAGGCGATCTTGGGGAGGGTGCTCATGATGGGGTACCTCTCTGAACTGCGGTTGCGCGTCTGAGAATTGGCGCCGGTCAGCGTCATCCAGCCCGTCCGGCGGTTGAGGACGAGGCCCGTTCAGGGCCGAAGCGGGGGCCCGGGAGCGGCAGCCCCCAGGGCGTTCAGCGGGCCGCGCGGTGTTCTGCCGGCAGCCACCCGAAGGCCTCCGCGCTCGGGCGGTCGCCGGGCTTGTACTCCAGGCCCACCCAGCCCTCGTATCCCGCCTTCGTCAGCCGGCCGAGCAGCTCCTCCAGCGGCAGCGTCCCCGTGCCCGGAGCGCCGCGGCCCGGGTTGTCGGCGATCTGGACGTGACCGGTCCTCGCCGCGTACTCCTCGATCACCGCCGGGAGGTCCTCGCCGTTCATGGACAGGTGGTAGAGGTCCATGAGGAAGCGGGCGTTGCCCAGGCCGGTGGCCTCGTTGACCCGGTCGACGACGCCCACTGCGGCCGGTGCGCTCACCAGCGGGTACAGCGGCGACTCGGGCTGGTTCAGGGCCTCGATCAGCAGGATCGCGCCGATCCGGTCGGCGGCCCGGGCCGCGAGGACGAGGTTCTCCAGCGCGAGCGCGTCCTGCTCGGCCGGGTCCACCCCCTCTACGCGGTTGCCGTACAGGGCGTTGAGCGCCGTGCAGCCGAGCGAGGCCGCGAAGTCGGCCGCCACGTCGATGTTGGCGCGGAACTTCTCCGACTCCTCGCCGGGGACCGACAGCGCGCCGCGGTCCGGGCCGGGCAGCCGGCCGGCGTAGAAGTTCAGGCCGGTGAGCCGGACGCCCGCGTCCTCGATCGCCTTCTTCAGGGCGTCGAGCTCGGCGCGCTCGGGGGTGGGGGAGTCGACCCAGGGCCACCACAGCTCGACCGCGGTGAAGCCCGCCGCGGCGGCGGCCGCGGGGCGCTCCAGGAGCGGGAGTTCCGTGAAGAGGATCGACAGGTTGACGTTGAAGCGCTGCTCTGCGAATCCCATGGGGGTCGGCGCTCCCTTCCGTGTCGAGATTCCGTATTGCGGAAGTTCGTTTCTGCTTAATGGAAGATTGCCGTTCGCGGCCGTGCCTTGTCAAGAGGAGAGGCAGGCAAAAGCGCCGACGTCGGGCAGTGAGCGGGGGTGCACAGCGAGCTCTGACCTGCTGTGACTTCTCCCACCCGCCCTTGCCCGGGCGGGGAAGGCTTACCTACGTTCGGTCGCATGTCCTCCCACGGCCCCGCACCCGTCGAGTTCTCCGTCGACCTGAGCGCGCACGAGATGCTCCGGCGGGCCCACGTACTGGACGCCCTCGGCCCCGACTGGGACCCCGTCGCCGCCCTGCGCGGTGAGGAAGAGGCGAACGAGCTGCTGTACTCCGGCCTCGACGCGGACCAGCAGCGTGTCTACGACGAGCTGGTCGCGGCCGGCGTGCTCCCGCCGCGAGGAGGCGGGCATGCTGCCCCGTGACCCGCAGGCGGACATCGGCCGCCGCGCCTGGGTGGCCTGCCCGAACTGCGACGACCGCCGCGGCTGCGGGGACTGCGAGGAGCGGCGCACCTGCTCGCAGCACTGGCGCTATCTGCTCTCCAACACCGGCAGCCTGCTGCACCTCCAGTGCCGGTCGTGCACCCACGTCTTCACCCACGAGACCGGGTTCGGCCGGACGCGCTCCCTCTGGCAGCGCATGACCCGCGCCTGGTGACACCGGCCGGCGCCTCGGCCCGTGCGCGGCGCATGAGCCGCGCCAAGGCGGCACCGGGCGGCGACCCGCCCCGCGCGTTCGGACGACCCCACCGTCTGTCATTCGGATGACCCCACCGTCTGTCACCGCGGACCACGCGCCGGCGTGACCGAGGATCGCGGTCGGCGGCCACCCCCGGCCGCCGGTCGTCCGCCCGGAGGCAGCCGTGCAGATCCTGCTCGTCGCCAGCGCGTTCAACAGCCTCACCCAGCGCGTCCACGCCGAGCTGCGCGACCGCGGCCACAAGGTGGCGGTGGAACTCGCCCTGCCGGACCGCTCCCTCACCGCAGCCGTACGGCACCACGCCCCGCAGCTCGTCGTGGCGCCGATGCTGAGGACGGCCGTCCCCGAGGAGGTGTGGTCGGCCCACACCTGCCTGATCGTCCACCCCGGGCCCCTCGGCGACCGCGGGCCGTCCTCCCTGGACTGGGCGATCCACGAGGGCGCCGAACGCTGGGGCGTCACGGTCCTTCAGGCCGCCGCCGAGATGGACGCGGGCGACGTGTGGGCCTCGGTGCCGTGCCGGGTGCCTCCGGTGGCCAAGAGCGACCTGTACCGGGGCGAGGTCGCCGACGCCGCGGTCACCGCCGTCCTCCTCGCCGTGGAACGCTTCGCCGGGGGCACCCACGTCCCGGCCGCGCAGGACGAGGCGGGACTCGCGGGCGCGCCCGTGCGGGTCCGGCCGTACCTCGACCAGAGCGTCCGGCGGATCGACTGGGCCGTCGACACCACCGAGACCGTCGTACGCAGGCTGCGGGCGGCCGACTCGCAGCCCGGCGTGCTGGACCTGCTGCTCGGCGGCGAGTGGTACCTGCACGGCGGCCACCCCGAGAGCACCCTGCGCGGCCGCCCCGGCGAACTCCTCGCCACCCGCGCCGGAGCGATCTGCCGGGCCACCGCGGACGGTGCCGTGTGGATCCCGGAGCTGCGGCCCCGCCGCCTGCCCGGCCGGCCGCCCACCTTCAAACTCCCCGCCGTGCGGGCCCTGGGGGACCGGCTGCCGCCCCTGCCGGAGCACGCGCCGCCCGTGCTGCCCGACGCGCGCGAACGCACCTGGACGGACATCCGCTACCGGGAGGACGGCGGCGCCGGCTTCCTGACGTTCGCCTTCCCGGGCGGCGCCATGAGCACCGAGCAGTGCCGCCGCCTCCTGCACGCCTACCGCGAGGCGTGCTCCCGCCCCACCTCGGTCCTCGTACTGGGCGGCGAGCGGGACTTCTTCTCCAACGGGATCCACCTGGGCGTCATCGAGGCCGCCGCCGACCCCGCCGCCGAGTCCTGGGCGAACATCAACGCCATCGACGACCTCGTGGAAGCGGTCCTGACCACCACCGACCGGCTCGTGGTCGCGGCCGTCGCGGGCAACGCCGCCGCGGGCGGGGCGATGCTCGCCCTGGCGGCCGACGAGGTGTGGTGCCGCCACGGCACCGTCCTGAACCCGCACTACCGCCTGATGGGCCTGTACGGCTCCGAGTACTGGACCTACACCCTGCCCCGCAGAGTGGGGCCGGCCCTGGCCGAACGGCTCATGGCGGAGGCCCTGCCCGTGAGCGCGGCGAGCGCCCTGCGCCTCGGACTCGCCGACCGGGTGATCGACTGCGGCCCCGGCGACTTCGTCCGGGAGACCGGCACCCTGGCCGCACGCCTCGCGGCACTGCCGGCGACGGCCTCCCGGATCGCCGCGAAGAAGGCAGATCTGGACCGGCGCGAGGCCACGACCCCGCTCGCCGGCTTCCGCGAACGGGAGCTGGCCCGCATGCGCCGGACCTTCGACGACCCCGACGCCCCGTACCACGCCCTGCGCCGCGCGTTCGTCCACAAGCGACGCCCCTCATGCACCCCGCCGCACCTCGCCTCGCCCCCGGTTGCGTGATGCGGCCCCGCCACCAGCGCCGTCCGCGTCACACGAATGGCCCACGGTGTGTTTCACCCCGGCCGAACCGCTGATACCAAGAATCCGATAGACCGAAATGCGGTCCTTCATCCCTTACCTCCCTTGGAGGCGGTCCCATGACTGAGGCGACGTCGGAGACGGTCGGCGCTGCGGACACCACAGGTGCGCCCGCCGACGAGACACCCACGATCCATGTCCTGTGGATCAACGCGGGCCTGAGCTGCGACGGCGACTCGGTCGCGCTGACGGCGGCCATGCAGCCGAGCATCGAGGAGATCGTCCTCGGCGTGCTGCCGGGGCTGCCGAAGATCCAGGTGCACTGGCCGCTCATCGACTTCGAGTGCGGCCCGGTCGGCGGCGCCGACACCTTCATCGAGTGGTTCTTCAAGGGCGAGCGGGGCGAGATCGACCCGTTCGTGCTCGTCGTCGAGGGGTCCGTCCCCAACGAGGCGATCAAACCCGAGGGCTACTGGTGCGGCTTCGGCGACGACCCCGAGACCGGCCAGCCGATCACCACCAGCGAGTGGATCGACCGGCTCGCCCCGAAGGCCCTGGCCGTGGTCGCCATCGGCACCTGCGCCACATACGGCGGCATCCACGCGATGGCCGGCAATCCGACCGGCGCCATGGGTGTCCCGGACTACCTCGGCTGGGACTGGAAGTCCCAGGCCGGCATTCCCATCGTGTGTGTCCCCGGCTGCCCGATCCAGCCCGACAACTTCGCCGAGACGCTGACCTACCTGCTCTACCAGGCGACCGGCGCGGCCCCGATGATCCCGCTGGACGACAAGCTGCGTCCGACCTGGCTGTTCGGGGCCACCGTGCACGAGGGCTGCGACCGGGCCGGCTACTACGAACAGGGCGAGTTCGCGGAGTCGTACGACTCACCGAAGTGCCTGGTCAAGATCGGCTGCTGGGGCCCGGTGGTGAAGTGCAACGTGCCCAAGCGCGGCTGGATGAACGGCATCGGCGGCTGCCCGAACGTCGGCGGCATCTGCATCGCCTGCACCATGCCCGGATTCCCCGACAAGTTCATGCCGTTCATGGACGAACCTCCCGGCGCCAAGCTGTCCGTCTCGGGCAGTTCCGTCTACGGCGCGGTGGTCCGCAAACTGCGGCAGGTCACGGGCAGGACGGTGGACAAGGAGCCCAAGTGGCGCCGTACCGGCGAGAAGATCACCACCGGCTACCGGCCCCCGTGGTGACACCCCGTCACCCCTGATCCGCCCCTGCTTCGTGCACCCCGACACACAACCCGAACCTCCCGCGCAACGAAGGGCACGGCAAACGACGATGGCAGCGAAGACGAAGGCGGCCGGCGACGGCAGCGGCCTGGTGGAGATGTCCTGGGATCCCATCACCCGGATCGTGGGCAGCCTGGGCATCCACACGAAGATCGACTTCAAGCAGAAGCGGGTCGCGGAGTGCTACAGCACCTCGTCCGTCTTCCGCGGCTACAGCGTCTTCATGCGCGGCAAGGACCCCCGCGACGCCCACTTCATCACCAGCCGCATCTGCGGCATCTGCGGCGACAACCACGCCACCTGCTCGGTGTACGCGCAGAACATGGCGTACGGCGTGAAGCCCCCGCACCTCGGTGAGTGGATCATCAACCTCGGCGAGTCCGCGGAGTACATGTTCGACCACAACATCTTCCAGGAGAACCTGGTCGGGGTCGACTACTGCGAGAAGATGGTCCGGGAGACCAACCCCGGCGTCCTCGAACTCGCCGAGCGCACCGAGGCCCCGCACGCCGCCGAGCACGGCTACCGCACCATCGCCGACATCATGCGCTCGCTGAACCCGCTGGAGGGCGAGTTCTACCGCGAGGCCCTCCAGGTAAGCCGCTACACCCGGGAGATGTTCTGCCTGATGGAGGGGCGCCATGTGCACCCCTCCACGCTCTACCCGGGCGGCGTCGGCACGGTCGCCTCCGTACAGCTCTTCACCGACTACATGAGCCGCCTCATGCGGTACGTGGAGTTCATGAAGCGGGTCGTGCCCCTGCACGACGACCTGTTCGACTTCTTCTACGAGGCCCTCCCCGGCTACGAGGAGGTCGGCCGCCGCCGCGTCCTGCTCGGCTGCTGGGGCGCGCTCAACGACCCCGAGTACTGCGACTTCACCTACGCCAACATGACCGACTGGGGCCGGCGGATGTTCGTCACCCCTGGCGTCATCGTCGACGGCAAGCTCGTCACCAACGACCTCACCGAGATCAACCTCGGCATCCGCATCCTGCTCGGCAGTTCCTACTACGAGGACTGGCAGGGCCAGGAGCAGTTCGTCACCCACGACCCGCTCGGCAACCCCGTCGACCCGCGCCACCCGTGGAACCAGCACACCATCCCCGCCCCGCAGAAGCGCGACTTCGACGACAAGTACAGCTGGGTGATGTCCCCGCGCTGGTTCGACGGCAAGGACCACCTCGCCCTCGACACCGGCGGCGGCCCCATCGCCCGCCTGTGGTCCACCGCCCTGTCCGGGCTCGTCGACATCGGGTACGTCAAGGCCACCGGCCACAGCGTGGTCATCAACCTGCCGCGCACGATGACCAAGCCGGAGACCACCTTCGAGTGGAAGATCCCGCAGTGGTCCAACGCCCTGGAGCGCAACCGCGCACGCACCTACTTCCAGGCGTACGCCGCCGCCGTCGCCCTGCACTGCGCCGAGAAGGGCCTCGAGGAGGTCCGCGCCGGACGCACCCAGACCTGGGAGAAGTTCGAGGTGCCGGACCAGGCCATCGGCTGCGGCTTCACCGAGGCCGTCCGCGGTGTCCTCTCCCACCACATGGTGATCCGCGACGGCAAGATCGCCAACTACCACCCGTACCCGCCCACCCCGTGGAACGCCAGCGTCCGTGACAGCTACGGCACCCCGGGCCCGTACGAGGACGCCGTGCAGAACACCCCGATCTTCGAGGAGAACACCCCGGAGAACTTCAAGGGCATCGACATCATGCGCGCGGTCCGCAGCTTCGACCCCTGTCTGCCCTGCGGCGTCCACATGTACGTCGGCGGCGGCAAGACGGTGAAGAGCATGCACGTCCCCACCGGCCTGAGCGGGCTGGGCGGATGAGCGCGACGACGACGGCGCGGCCGGTGAGCGCGGAGGAGACCGGCCGCCGTATCGAGGAGATCCTCGACCGGCTGAGCGCGAGCGGTGAGCCGGCGAACGTCGCCGCTGCCGAGGAACTCGTCCGGTGCCTCATGGACTTCTACGGCAACGGACTGGCCCGCGTCCTGCACCTGCTGTCGGCGGCGCCCGGCGATCCGCTGCCGCGCCTCCTCGGCGACGAACTCGTCGCGAGTCTGCTGGTCCTGCACGACCTGCACCCCGAGGACCGGGACACCCGCATCGGCCACGCCCTGGACAGCGTGCGCCAGCACGACCTGGAGGTGGCCGGCTTCGACGAGCAGACGGGCACCCTGCGGCTGCGGGCGGCCGCGAGCGGCGGCTGCGGCTGTGGCTCCGGCACCGGCGCCCGGGAGGCCGCCGAGGCGGCGCTCGCCTGCTTCGCGCCCGAGGTCACGGTCGTCGAGGTGGAGTCGGCGCCCGCCCTCCTGCAGATCGGGACGAAGACCCGGTGACCGCCGCCACCGTCGGCCTGCGGCGGTTCCTGACCGAGCGTCCGCCGCAGCCCGAGCGATGCGAGCTGTGCGCGGTCGTGGTGCCCGAGGACCACCGCCACCTGGTCGACACCGAACAACGCGCCCTGGTCTGCGCCTGCGGCGCCTGCGCGCTGCTCATGCAGCAACCGGGCGCCGCCGCGGGCCGCTTCCGTGCGGTCCCGGCCCGCTACCTCACCGACCCCGGGCACCGCCTCGACGAGCGCGCGTGGGAGGCGCTGCGGATCCCGGTCGGCGTCGTCTTCTTCTTCCGCAACGCGGCCCTCGACCGGCTGGTCGCCCTCTATCCAAGCCCGGCCGGCGCCACCGAGAGCGAACTCGAACCGGCCGCCTTCGACGAGGTCCTCGGCGGCAGCCGGCTCGCAGCCCTCCTCGAACCCGACGTGGAGGCACTCCTGCTGCGCCGGGACGGCGACATCTTCGAGTGCCACCTCGTCCCGATCGACGTCTGCTACGAACTCGTCGGCCGGATGCGGCTGTTGTGGCAGGGCTTCGACGGCGGCGCGGAGGCGCGGGCCGCGCTGGACGCCTTCTTCGCGGATGTACTGCGCCGTGCCGAAGACGTCGCCTCGGGCAGTCGTTCGTCCGCGGCGCCGTCGTGGCCGGTCGCGCAGTTCCCCGCGCCCCTTGAGGGCGTTGCCGAACCGTCCCCGGACGAGGCGGAGCTGCCGTGACCGAGTTCTCCTTCACCTGCACCGGGGTCCGTGCCGATCGCTACGCCGCCGGTCCCACCCTGGTCTTCCGGCTGCGGGTCACCGCCTCCGGTGATGTCCCCGTGCACGCCATCGCCCTGCGCTGTCAGATCCGCATCGAGCCCGCCCGCCGCGGCTACCAGCCCGCCGAGGCCGACGGGCTCACCGATCTGTTCGGGGAGCGCGCCCGCTGGGGCAGCACCCTTCAGCCGGTGCAGTTCGCGCAGGTCCCGGTGATGGTCTCCGCGTTCACCGGTGAGACCGAGACCGACCTCGTCGTGCCCTGCACCTACGACATGGACATCGCCGCGAGCCGCTACCTGGACGCCCTCACCGACGGCGAGGTCCCGCTGCTGATGCTGTTCTCCGGCACGGCGTTCACCGGCACCGGCGGCTTCCGCGTGGAGCCCGTCCCGTGGGACCGCGAGGCGTCCTTCAGGATGCCGGTCGCCACCTGGCGGGAGATGATCGAGCAGCACTTCCCCGGCTGCGGCTGGATCCGGCTGCCCGACGACACCATGGACGCCCTCCTCGCCTACCGCTCCCGGCACGCGCTGCCCTCCTGGGAGGCGACGCTGAAGGCGCTCCTCGCCGACGCCGCCCCACCGGCGAGCGACCCGCTGCGCACCCTCACCGGCACCACCGGAAGGACCCGGCCGTGACCGCCCCCGCGTTCGCCCCCGAGACCGAGGAGCGCCTCGCCCTCGCCCGGCAGGTGGCCGACGCCGTGCTCTTCGAGGGCTACGTGCTCTACCCGTACCGTGCCTCGGCGGCCAAGAACCGGCTGCGCTGGCAGTTCGGCGTCCTGGTGCCGCCCGCCTGGGGCGCCGAGTGCGAGGAGCACGACTTCCAGCACACCGAGTGCCTGATGGAGCCGAGAGCGGAGGCGAGCCTCGCGGTCGAGGTCCGCTTCCTGCACGCCCGCCGCCGCACCGTGCAACGCGCCCTGCCCGACGGCGGCTTCGAGACCGTACCCGAACTCCACCTCGACGACCGGGTCCTGGTGCCCTGGGACGAAGGAGCCGAGGAACGCGTCGAGCTGGTCGCACCGGTTGCACAACTGAGCGGCGACGGCGTCGAGTTCCCCTTCCGCAAGCCCGCCGTCGAGGACACCGAGCCCGTCCAGGACGCGACGGGCCGGACCGTCGGCCGACTGGTCCGGCGCAGCGCCGAGGTCACCGGCGTGGTGCGGCTCTCCGCGAGCGAACTCGACGGCCCCTACCGGGTGTTGCGGCTCACCGCGGTCGTCGAGAACACCACCCCGTGGACGCCGCCGGAGGGCCACGCCGCCGACCGGGACGCGGCGCTGCCGCACTCCCTCGTGGCCACGCACCTCCTGATGGCCCTGAGCAACGGCTCGTTCCTGTCGATGACCGACCCGCCCGAGTGGGCCAAGGGCGCGGTAGCCGCCTGCCGCAATCTGCACACCTGGCCCGTGCTCGCCGGTGAACCCGGCCGCGCGGACCTCGTGCTGTCCTCGCCGATCATCCTTGAGGACCATCCGGCCATCGCCCCCGAGAGCCTGGGTGCCCTCTACGACGCCACCGAGATCGACGAGATCCTCGCCCTGCGCACCGCCGCCCTCACCGACGCGGAGAAACGCGAGGCCCGCGGCACCGACGCACGGGCCGCCGCCGTCATCGACCTCGCCGACTCCATGCCGGCCGAGGTGCTGGAACGCCTGCACGGCGCGGTCCGCGGCCTGCGTGAGATCACCGGCGAGCCCGACGGCTTCCCCGACGAGTTCGGCGTGACCCGCCCCGACACCCCCTGGTGGGATCCGGCGAGCGACGCGGGCTTCGACCCCGAGCAGGACCGGGTCATGGTCGACGGCCGACCCGTCGGGAAGGGCAGCCGCGTCGAACTGCGCCCAGGACTGCGGCACACCGACGCCCAGGACCTGTTCCTCCAGGGCCGCACCGCCACCGTCGAGGCGGTGCTGCACGACGTCGACGGCGCGGTGCACCTCGCGGTGACCGTCGACGGCGACCCCGGCGCCGACATCCGCCGCGAGCAGGGCCGCTATCTGTACTTCCAGCCGGACGAGGTCGTGATGCCGGAGGATCCCCGATGAAGCGCACCCTCGTGGCCGGCATCGGCAACATCTTCCTCGGCGACGACGGCTTCGGCGTGGAGACCGCACGCCGGCTCACCGAACGGGAACTGCCCTCCCACGTCGAGGTCGTGGACATCGGAGTACGCGGGGTGCACCTCGCCTACCAGCTCCTGGACGGCTACGACACCCTCGTCCTCGTCGACGCCACGGCACGCGGCGAGGCCCCGGGCACGCTGTACGTCATCGAGCACGACGGCCCACCGGGCGCCGGCGACGCGGTCCCCGCGATCGACGGCCACCGCATGACGCCCGACGCCGTGCTCGCGCTGCTGGACACGCTCTGCGCCGGCACCGGCGGAAAGCCGCCGCGGCGCGTCCTGGTCGTCGGCTGCGAACCGGCCTCGACCGAGGAGGGCATGGGGCTCAGCACGCAGGTGTCCGACGCCGTACCCCGGGCCGTGCGTCTGATCGAAGAGTTGCTGGCAGGCGGGATGCCGGTCCCCGTACGGACCACGGCCGCCGAAGCTTCCACAGGAGGAGAGACCTGATGAAGAAGATCCTCGCCGCCGGGGCCGCAGGCGCCGCGCTGGCCGCCGCGGCCGCCGTCGCCACGCAGGTCCTGCCCGACCTCCGGCGCTACCTGCGGATCCGCCGGATGTGAACCCACGCCCACCGGGCGGGTGCCGGGTGCGCCGCCTTGCGTCGAACGGCGTACCCGGCGCCCCGGCCACGGCGTGCCTGGCCCCCGCGCCCCGGGGGCTCGCCTCTAATGAAGGCTGGCCCCTGGAGGACGAGGACCCATGCACGAGATGTCCGTCGCGCTGGCCGTGATCGACCAGGTGGAAACGGCCGCCGCACAGACCCGGGACGTCACCGCGGTGCGCTCGGTGCGGCTGCGCGTGGGCGAACTGGCGGGCGTCGTACCCGACTCCCTCGCCTTCTGCTTCGAACTCGCCTGCGCCGGGACCCTGCTGGAAGGCGCCGAACTCGTCACCGAACCGGTGCCCGGCCGGGCCCGCTGCACGCCCTGCGCGCACGAGTGGGCCGTCGGCATGCCGCCCCGGCTGACCTGCCCCGAGTGCGGTGGCGCCGAGGTCGAGCTGCTCTCCGGCCGGGAGCTCCAGATCGCCGAGGTGCGCTGGGAGGACGGCGATCCGCCGCGCGCGGACGCCCGCGAACCGATCCCCGAGGAGTGCTGAACCATGTGCCGTGTCGTCGACCTGCAGCAGGCCGTGCTCGCGAAGAACGACGCGAGCGCGCACCTGCTGCGCATGCACCTGGAGTCCCGGGGCACCACCGTCGTCAACCTGCTGTCCAGCCCCGGCAGCGGCAAGACCGCGCTGCTGGAACGCGAACTGCTGCTGGCCAGGGAGCGGGCCGTCGCCGTCGCCGCGCTCACCGCCGACCTCGCCACCGAGAACGACGCCGACCGGCTCGCGCGTTCCGGCGTCCCGGTCAAGCAGGTACTCACCGACGGGCTGTGCCATCTGGAGGCGGCGATGCTCGCCGGGCACCTCGACGGATGGCTGCCCGACGGCACCCGGCTGCTGTTCGTGGAGAACGTCGGCAACCTGGTCTGCCCCGCCTCCTACGATCTGGGGGAGACCCTGAGGGTCGTCCTCGCCTCCGTGACCGAGGGTGAGGACAAGCCGCTCAAGTACCCCACCGCCTTCGGTCTTGCCCATCTAGTCGTGGTCACCAAGACCGACATCGCTCAGGCGGTGGAGTTCGACGAGGACGCGTTCCGGGCGAACGTGCAGCGGGTCAATCCGGGCGTGGAGGTGGTCCTGACCTCGGCCCGCCGGGACCGTGGCGTCGGCACGCTGCTCGACCGGGCACTCGCCGCGGCCGAGGGCGCGCCGCTGCACGCGCCGGTCATGGCCCGCCGCCCCGAAGGGGACCACTCCCACTCCCAGACGCACGCTCACTCCCACACGCACGCGGCGGACACCGCGGCCGTGGCTCCGACGCACTCGTGAGCGCCCCGCCGCGGCCGGCCGCCGTCGCCCAGGACCCGCCGCACCGGCGGCGCGTGCTCGTCCGGGGCGTGGTGCAGGGCGTGGGTTTCAGGCCCTACGTCTACGGCCTCGCCACCGAACTCGCCCTGGTCGGACATGTGACCAACACGCCGGAGGGCGTGGTCGCCGAGGTGGAGGGCACTGTCGCGGCCGTGGCCCGCTTCTGCGACCGGCTCGCGGTCCAGGCGCCGCCGCTGGCCCGGGTGGAGTCCGTCGACCACGAGGAACTGCCTGCCGCCGGGGGTGAGGCGTTCACGATCCTCGCCTCCCGCAGCGGCGGTCCGGTCCGCACGCTGGTCTCCCCGGACACCGCCACCTGCGCCGACTGCCTCGCCGAACTGGCGGCCCCGACCGACCGGCGCCACCGCCACCCCTTCGTCAACTGCACCCACTGCGGTCCGCGCTTCACGATCGTCGCGGGCGTCCCGTACGACCGGGCGAACACCACGATGGCCGCCTTCCCGATGTGCCCCGACTGCGCCCGCGAGTACGCCGATCCGACCGACCGCCGCTTCCACGCACAACCGGTGGCCTGCCCGTCCTGCGGGCCCCGGCTGCGGCTGATCGTCCCGGGTGCCGAGCGTGCTGCTGGGTCGGACGGGGGTGCCGAGAGCGCGGCTGGGTCGGAGGGGGGCGCCGAGCGTGCCGCTGGGTCGGACGGGGGTGCCGAGAGCGCCGCTGGGTCGGACTCGGTCACCGTGCGTTCCGCCGCGCCGTACTCGGTCGCCGACCGCACAGCCGGTTCGGACCCGGTCACCGAGCGCGCCTCCGGTTCGGACCCGGTCGCCGAGCGAGCCTCCGGTTCGGACCCGGTCACCGACCGAGCCTCCGGTTCGGACCCGGTCACCGACCGCCCCGCGAGGCCGGACCCGGTCGCCGAAGCCCGTGCCATGCTCGCGCGCGGTGCGATCCTCGCCGTGAAGGGGCTCGGCGGCTATCACCTCGCCTGCGACGCGACGAACGCCGGTGCCGTCTCCCTGCTCCGCCGCCGCAAGGCACGCGGCGACAAGCCCTTCGCCGTGATGGCGAGGGCCGCGAGCGACGTGGCGCACCTCGTCCGGCTGGGGCCCGAGGAGCGGCGGCTGCTCGAAGGCCCCGTCAGGCCGGTCGTCCTGCTGCGCCGCCGCCCGGACCCGGCGTACCCGGAGGGAGCGCCGCGCCCCGCCGAGGCCGTCGCGCCCGGCAGCCCCGACCTCGGGGTGATGCTGCCGTACACGCCGGTGCACCACCTCCTGCTCGGGCTGCCCGACGACCCGGACGGTCCACGGCTGCTCGTCATGACCAGCGGCAACGTGTCGGGCGAGCCGATCGTCACCGACGACGACGAGGCACTGGAGCGGCTCGCGCACCTGGCCGACGGCTGGCTCACGCACGACCGGCCGATCCATGTGCCCTGCGACGACTCCGTGGTCCGCGTCTGCGACGCCGAACCGCTCGTGCTCCGGCGCTCCCGCGGCTACGCCCCCCTGCCGCTCACCCTCCCGCTGCCGGTCCGCCCGGCCCTCGCCACCGGCGGAGACCTCAAGAACGCCTTCTGCCTCGGCGAGGGACGGCAGGCCTGGCTCTCCGCCCATATCGGCGACATGGACGACCTCGCGACACAAGGCGCCTTCGAACGTGCCGTCGAGCAACTGGAGTCCATCACCGGCGTACGGCCGCGGCGCCTGGCCTGCGACCGGCATCCCGGCTACCGCTCCGCCCGCTGGGCCGACCGGAACGCGGCGGGCCGGACCGTCGTACGCGTCCAGCACCACCACGCCCACATCGCCGCCGCCATGGCCGAGCACGGGCTGGACGGCACCCGGCCCGTGATCGGCGTCGCCTTCGACGGCACCGGCCACGGCGACGACGGCGGGGTGTGGGGCGGGGAGTTCCTGCTCGCGGACTACGCCGGCTTCACCCGCTTCGGGCACCTGGCGTACGTCCCCCTGCCCGGCGGCGACACGGCGGTGCGCAGGCCGTACCGGATGGCACTGGCCCAGCTGCGTGCGGCCGGCCTCGACTGGTCCGGCGACCTGCCCTGCACGGCCGCCTGCCCGTCCGACGAACTGCACCTGCTCCAGCGGCAGTTGGAGCGCGACCTGAACTGTGTGCCGACCTCCAGCATGGGGCGGCTCTTCGACGCCGTGTCCTCGCTCGCGGGCGTCTGTCACCGCGCCGGCTACGAGGCGCAGGCCGCGGTCGAGCTGGAGGCCGCCGCGCTGGAGGCACCCGCCGGCGACACCACCGCCTACGCCTTCGCGCTGACCGCCGCCGAGCCGGTCCGGGCCGATCCCGCGCCCGTCATCACGGCGATCGTCCGCGACCTGCGGGAAGGCCACTCGGCGGCGACGGTCGCGGCCCGCTTCCACCGTGGTGTGGCGGGGCTGGTGCACGCCCTGTGCCGTCGGGCGCGGGAGCGGCACGGCCTGGACACGGTGGCCCTGACGGGCGGCGTGTTCGCCAACACGCTGCTGTCCTCGGCCTGCGCGGCCGCCCTGCGCGAGGACGGTTTCACGGTGCTGCGGCACCGCCTGGTGCCACCGGGCGACGGCGGCCTGGCGCTCGGCCAGCTGATGGTGGCCGCCCGCACGACACCCGACGACTGAGCACCCACGACCCACGAAGCGACCACCAAGCGACCCACGAAGCGATCACCGAGCGACCACGAAGCGACCCGCGAACCACAGCGAGGAGAGGCCCATGTGCCTGGCGGTACCCGGCAGAGTGCTGGAGATCGAGGAACGCGACGGCACCCGGATGGCCACCGTCGACTTCGGCGGCGTGGTCAAGGAGGTGTGCCTGGAGTATCTGCCGGACCTTCAGGTCGGCGAGTACGCCATCGTCCACGTCGGCTTCGCCCTCCAGCGGCTGGACGAGGAGTCGGCGAAGCAGACGCTGGAGCTGTTCGCCGAACTCGGCATGCTCCAGGAGGAGTTCGGTGACGCCTGGGAGATGGCGGCGACGGAGGCGGGCGTGGCACCGGTGGAAGAGGTGGGCAACCAGTGAAGTACATCGACGAGTTCCAGGACCCGGAGCTGGCCCGCCGGCTGCTCGACGAGATCCGGGCCACGGTGACCCGGCCGTGGGCCCTGATGGAGGTGTGCGGCGGGCAGACGCACAGCATCATCCGGCACGGTCTCGACCAGCTCCTGCCCGACGAGGTCGAGTTGATCCACGGGCCGGGCTGCCCGGTCTGTGTGACCCCGCTGGAGGTCATCGACAAGGCGCTGGAGATCGCCTCCCGTCCCGAGGTGATCTTCTGCTCCTTCGGCGACATGCTGCGGGTGCCCGGCACCGGCCGTGATCTGTTCCAGGTGCGCGGCGAGGGCGGCGACGTACGCGTGGTGTACTCGCCGCTCGACGCCCTGCGGATCGCGCAGCAGAACCCGGACCGCGAGGTCGTGTTCTTCGGCATCGGCTTCGAGACGACCGCGCCCCCGAACGCCATGACGGTCCATCAGGCCCGTCGGCACGGCGTCAAGAACTTCAGCATGCTGGTGTCCCACGTCCGCGTCCCGCCCGCCATCGAGGCGATCATGTCGTCGCCGAGCTGCCGCGTGCAGGGCTTCCTCGCGGCCGGGCACGTGTGCAGCGTGATGGGCATGGGGGAGTACCCGGAGCTGGCGGAGCGCTTCCGGGTGCCGATCGTGGTGACCGGCTTCGAGCCGCTGGACATCCTCGAAGGCGTACGCCGCACCGTGGCGCAACTGGAGCGCGGCGAGCACACCGTCGACAACGCCTACGCGCGCGCCGTACGGCCCGAGGGCAACCCGGCCGCGCGGGCCATGCTGGAGGACGTCTTCGAGGTCACCGACCGGGCCTGGCGGGGCATCGGGGTGATCCCCGGCAGCGGCTGGCGGCTGTCGCCGAAGTACCGCGACCACGACGCCGAGCACCGCTTCTCGGTCGAGGGGATCCGGACCGAGGAGCCGGCCGAGTGCCGCAGCGGCGAGGTCCTCCAGGGACTGCTCAAGCCGCACGAGTGCGCTGCCTTCGGCACCCTGTGCACGCCCCGCACACCGCTGGGCGCCACGATGGTCTCCAGCGAGGGCGCCTGCGCGGCGTACTACCTGTACCGGCGGCTGGACGTGCCCGCCGCCACGGCCCGGGAGGCGAGCCCCGTTGTCTGACCTCGATCTGACCTCGTGGACCTGCCCGGCCCCGCTGCGCGACCGGCCCCGCGTCGTCATGGGCCACGGCGGCGGCGGTGCCCTCTCCGCCGAGCTGGTCCAGCAGATCTTCGCCCCGGCCTTCGGCGGCGAGGTGCTCGCGCAGATGGGAGACGCCGCAGTCCTCTCCCTCGGCGGGGCCCGGCTGGCCTTCTCCACGGACTCCTATGTCGTACGTCCGCTGTTCTTCCCCGGTGGCAGCATCGGTGACCTGGCGGTCAACGGCACGGTCAACGACCTCGCCATGAGCGGGGCCCGGGCCGCCTACCTCTCCTGCGGGTTCATTCTCGAGGAGGGCGTCGAGCTGGAGACGGTCACCCGGGTCGCGGAGGCGCTGGGCGCCGCCGCGCGCACCGCGGGCGTGGAGGTGGCGACCGGTGACACCAAGGTGGTGGAGGCCGGGCACGGCGACGGGATCTACGTCAACACCGCCGGCATCGGTGTCGTCCCGGCGGGCGTCGACCTGCGTCCGCAGCGGGTCGTCCCCGGCGACGTCGTGATCGTCAGCGGCTCGATCGGCGTCCACGGGGTGGCCGTGATGAGCGTCCGGGAGGGCCTGGAGTTCGGCGTGGAGATCGAGAGCGACTGTGCGGCGCTCGGCGGTCTCGTCGACACCATGCTCGCCGTCACCCCGGATCTGCATGTGCTGCGCGACCCCACCCGGGGCGGTCTCGCGGCCTCCCTCAACGAGATCGCGGCGGCCTCCGGCGCGGGGGTGGTCGTCCGGGAACGCGACGTCCCCGTCCCGCCCGCCGTGGCCAACGCCTGCGCGATCCTCGGGCTGGACCCGATGTACATCGCCAACGAGGGCAAGCTGGTGGCCTTCGTGCCGCGCGAGCACGCCGACGCCGTACTGGACGCGATGCGGGCCCACCCCCTGGGCGCGGACTCCACGATCATCGGCGAGGCCGTCGAGGCCCACCCCGGCATGGTCGTGGCCCGCACCGGGCTGGGCGGCACACGCGTGGTCGACCTGCCGCTGGGGGAGCAACTGCCGAGGATCTGCTGAAGCGAACTCCGGGCGCGAGATCCTCGCCGGGTCGTGATTCCGTCCAGTGAAAGTGTGATTTCGCTGGGCGGAAGCATGCCGTTGCTCATTCCGGCCTGTCAAGGCGGGTCGCGCCGGTGAAGAAGGGGCTGCCCCAACAATCGCGCGCGCGTTAGGTTGAGCGCGTGCGATTGAGAGTGGAGTTCACGACCGAGCCCTTCGATCTCGACGAGGCACCCGCGCACGCGCTGGTCGCCCGCCAGGTCATCGAGGCGGCCGAGCTCGACGCGGTGGACGTCGGCCCGTTCGGCAACACGGCGGAGGGCGGCGGCGACGCCGTGCTCACCGCCGTGGACGCCCTGCTGCGCAGGACCCTGGAGGCCGGCGCCACCCGGATCTCCCTCCAGGTCAACGTGGTCGGGGAGGGCGAGGAGTGACCGGTACCGGGGACGAGACCTTCATCGCGGCCGTCAAGCCGTTGGTCGACGCGATGGGCGGCGAGATACTCCCGCCGGACGAGGCCGGGCCCGAGGACGTCGTGCTGTCCTGGGAGGGCGTGGACGTCGTCGCCGTACGCCTGCCGCAGCTCGCCGACTCCCTCGATCACATCCTGGCCGCCATGGAGCGCCGCAAGGGAAAGCCGCTGGCCGACCTGGACCGCAAGGCCAAGCAGGAGGTCGTACGGATACTGGAGGCCCGCGGCGCCTTCTCCGTGCGGCACGGTGTGGAGACCGTCGCCGGTGCGCTCGGCGTGAGCCGCTTCACGGTCTATAACTACCTGAACCGGGACAAGAACGCCTGACGCGTCCCGCTCGGTATCGGCATCGCGAATTTTCAACAAAGTGTTGACGTCTCGTCGTCGTAGGGCGTTAGCTATCGGCACGCCCGTTCAGCACGAAGGCCCTTCGCGGCCACGGAGGCTCCCGTGACGTCGAATTCCACGCCCCCGGGCCTGGCCCGGTTCAACGCCCTGGAGGAGCACGCGGCCCACGCCGCCCTCCACGAGGCGTGCGCCTCCACGGCATGGGTGCGCCGGCTGCTCGCCGGCCGCCCCTACGCCACCACCGACACCCTCTTCACCGCCAGTGACACCGCCACGGCCGAGCTGACCGCCGAGGACCTCGCGGAGGCCATGGCCGGGCACCCGCCGATCGGCCGCCCCAAGCCGGGCGACCCGACCTCGGCGCGGGAGCAGCGCGGCATGGCCGGCGCCTCCGAGGAGCTCAAGGCGGAGATGCTCGAACTCAACCTGGCCTACCAGGACAGGTTCGGCCATGTCTTCCTGATCTGCGCCACCGGCCGGACCGGGGAGCAGATGCGCGACGCGGTCAAGGAGCGGATCGGCAACTCGCCGGAGCGGGAGCGGGAGATCGTCCGCACCGAGCTGGGCAGGATCAACCGCATCCGGCTCGCCCGCATCGTCGAAGAGGAAGCCTGACCCCATGAGCACCAGCACCACCGCATCCGTGTCCACGCACATCCTGGACACCAGCGTCGGACGCCCCGCCGAGGGTGTCGCCGTCCAGCTCGCGGCCCGCAGCGGCCGGGACGCCGAATGGCAGGCCCTCGGTGGCTCCGCGACCGACGCGGACGGGCGGTGCAAGGACCTCCCGGCGCTGCCGGAGGGCACCACACACGTACGGCTCGACTTCGCCGTCGAGCCGTATTTCGAGAAGAAGCAAGCCGATGCGCAGCAGGACGCCCCCGCGAATCGGGACAGCGGTGCCGTGTTCTTCCCCGAGGTGGCGATCACCTTCGCCGTGAAGCCCGGGGAGCATTACCACGTACCGCTGCTGCTCAACCCGTTCGGCTACTCCGTTTACCGAGGGAGCTAGCAGACATGACACTCAATTCCCGCCCTGCCCGCCCTGTGATCCTGGGACAGAACCAGTACGGCAAGGCCGAGAACCGAGTCGTAAAGATCACGCGGGACGGCGCCACCCACCACATCAAGGACCTGAACGTGTCCGTCGCGCTGAGCGGCGACATGGACGAGGTCCACTACTCCGGCTCCAACGCCAACGTCCTGCCGACCGACACCACCAAGAACACGGTGTTCGCGTTCGCCAAGGAGCACGGCATCGAGTCGGCCGAGCAGTTCGGTATCCACCTGGCCCGGCACTTCGTGACCAGCCAGGAGCCCATCCAGACGGCCCGGATCCGCATCGAGGAGTACGCCTGGGAGCGGATCGAGGCGTCCGACGCCAACTCCCGGTTCATCGGCTCCGACGAGGTCAAGCACTCCTTCGTCCGCAAGGGCCAGGAGACCCGGCTCACGCAGATCACCTACGACGGCGAGAAGTGGGAGGTCGTCTCCGGCCTCAAGGACCTCGTCGTGATGAACTCGACCAACTCCGAGTTCTGGGGCTACGTCAAGGACAAGTACACGACGCTCAAGGAAGCGCACGACCGCATCCTCGCCACCCAGGTCTCCGCCCGCTGGCGGTTCAACTGGACCGACGACGAGCAGCGGATGCCCAACTGGGAGAAGTCCTACGAGCAGACCAGGAAGCACATGCTCCAGGCCTTCGCCGAGACCTACTCCCTCTCGCTCCAGCAGACCCTGTACCAGATGGGCTCGCGGATCATCAACAACCGCAGCGAGATCGACGAGGTCCGCTTCTCCCTCCCGAACAAGCACCACTTCCTGGTGGACCTCGAACCGTTCGGGCTGAAGAACGACAACGAGGTGTACTACGCCGCCGACCGGCCATACGGCCTGATCGAGGCCACCATCCTGCGGGACGGCTGCGAGCCGAAGATCCCGGTGGACCTCACCAACCTGTAGTAACTCCACATATCGGCACCCGCGGCCGGTGGGTCCTCCCCGATCCGGCCGCGGCACTCAAATCCCCCAGGGTCCTGCCGTGCCCCCTCCACAACAGCGCAAAGGACGAATCATGGCAGCAGCCCAGCGCATCGTCATCGAGAACTGTTCGATCGCGACGGTGGACGCGAACGACACCGAGTACGCCACCGGCCACATCGTCGTCGCGGACAACCGCATCGAGTCGCTCGGCGCGGGCAGGGCCCCCGAGGGCCTGGAGAACGTCGTACGCCGCATCGACGCCACCGGCCATCTCGTGACCCCCGGCCTGATCAACACCCACCACCACTTCTACCAGTGGATCACCCGGGGCCTGGCCACCGACCACAACCTCTTCGACTGGCTCGTCGCCCTCTACCCGACCTGGGCGCGCATCGACGAGCCGATGGTCCGCTCGGCCGCGCAGGGCTCCCTGGCCATGATGGCCCGTGGCGGTGTCACCACCGCCATGGACCACCACTACGTCTACCCGCAGGGCTCCGGCGACCTGTCCGGCGCCATCATCGGCGCCGCCCGCGACATGGGCGTCCGCTTCACCCTCGCCCGCGGCTCCATGGACCGCAGCGAGAAGGACGGCGGGCTGCCGCCGGACTTCGCCGTCGAGACCCTCGAAGGCGCGCTGGCCGCGACCGAGGAGACCGTCAGGAAGCACCACGACGCCTCCTTCGACGCGATGACCCAGGTCGCCGTCGCCCCCTGCTCGCCGTTCTCCATCTCCACCGAACTCCTCAGGCAGGGCGCCGAGTTGGCCCGCCGCCTCGGTGTGCGCATGCACACCCACGGCTCGGAGACCGTGGAGGAGGAGAAGTTCTGCCACGAGCTGTTCGGCATGGGCCCGACCGACTACTTCGAGTCCACCGGCTGGCTCGGCGAGGACGTGTGGATGGCGCACTGCGTCCACATGAACGACTCCGACATCGCCGCCTTCGCCCGCACGAAGACCGGCGTCGCCCACTGCCCGTCCTCCAACGCCCGCCTCGCCGCCGGCATCGCCCGCGTCCCCGACATGCTCGCGGCCGGCGTCCCGGTCGGCCTCGGCGTCGACGGCACCGCCTCCAACGAGTCCGGCGAACTCCACACCGAGCTCCGCAACGCCCTGCTCATCAACCGCCTCGGCGCACACCGGGAAGCGGCGCTGAACGCCCGGCAGGCGCTGCGCCTCGGCACCTTCGGCGGCGCCCAGGTCCTCGGCCGGGCCGCCGAGATCGGCTCCCTGGAGCCCGGCAAACTCGCCGACCTGGTGCTGTGGAAGCTGGACACGCTCGCCCACGCCTCCATCGCCGACCCGGTGACCGCACTGGTCTTCGGCGCGGCGGCCCCGGTCACCGCGTCGTTCGTGAACGGCCGGCAGATCGTGGAGAACGGCCGGCTGCTGACCGCCGACGAGGACGCGATCGCGCGCTCGACGCGCGAGCAGGCGCAGCGGCTGGCGGGAATCGCCGGGCAGGCCTGAGCGGCTGAAGATCTCCGGTCGGGAGGGACGGCTCCCGACCGGTGGCCGTGGACCCGAGCGGGGTCCACGGCGACCGTCTCCGGGGCGCGCGCGCCGCGTGCGCCCCGGAACGGTCTCCGTTTCCCCCGGAACGGCCCGTCCCCGGTCCCGCACGACCGCGCACCACCTCCTTGAACCCGCGTCAGAGTCGACGCGTTTAACCGACCGGAGGAGAGCCGCAATGTCCGCCCACCCTGTCGATGAGAAACTCCCGGCGCTGAAAATGGCGACGACCGGCCTTCAGCACGTGGCCGCCATGTACGCGGGAGTCGTCGCCCCACCCCTGATAGTCGGCGCGGCCATAGGCCTGACCGCCGCCGAACTCACCTTCCTCACCGGCGCCTGCCTGTTCACCGCGGGCATCGCGACCTTCCTCCAGACGCTCGGCATCTGGAAGATCGGCGCCCGGCTGCCCTTCGTCAACGGCGTCACCTTCGCGGGCGTCGCCCCCATGACGGCGATCGTCGCCTCCACCGACGACAAGTCCGACGCCCTGCCGGTCATCTTCGGCGCGGTCATCGTCGCCGGCCTCCTGGGGTTCGTCGCCGCCCCCTTCTTCAGCAAGGCGGTGCGCTTCTTCCCACCGGTGGTGACCGGCACGGTCATCACGCTGATCGGCATCTCGCTGCTGCCGGTCGCGTTCGGCTGGGCCCAGGGCCCCAACCCGGCGGCCCACGACTACGGTTCGGCGACGAACCTGGGCCTGGCGGCCGGGACGCTGCTCATCGTGCTGCTCCTGCGCCGCTTCACCCGCGGCTTCGTCAAGCAGATCGCCGTACTCCTCGGTCTGGTCGCCGGCACCCTGATCGCGATCCCGTTCGGCGTCACGGACTTCGGGCCGGTGGCGGACGCGGACGTCGTCGGCTTCCCGACCCCGTTCCACTTCGGTGCCCCGCAGTTCCAGCTCGCCGCGATCATCTCGATGTGCGTGGTGATGGTGGTGTCGATGACCGAATCGACGGCCGACATGCTCGCGCTCGGTGAGATCGTCGACCGCCCGGCCGACGAGAGGACCATCGCCGCGGGCCTGCGCGCCGACACCCTCGGCTCCGCGATCAGCCCGCTGTTCAACGGCTTCATGTGCAGCGCCTTCGCGCAGAACATCGGCCTGGTCGCGATGACGAAGATCCGCAGCCGGTACGTCGTCGCCGTGGGCGGCGGGTTCCTGGTGCTGATGGGCCTGTGCCCGATGGCCGCCTCGCTCATCGCCGTCGTACCGCGCCCGGTGCTGGGCGGCGCGGGCGTGGTCCTCTTCGGGTCGGTCGCCGCGAGCGGCATCCAGACCCTGGTGCGGGCCGGCCTGGACAAGGACAACAACATCCTGATCGTCGCCGTCTCGCTGGCCGTCGGCATCATCCCGATCACGGCGCCGGAGTTCTACCACGCCTTCCCGGAGACGGTCCGGATCGTCCTGGACTCCGGCATCTCGACGGGCTGTGTGGCGGCGGTCGCCCTGAACCTCGTCTTCAACCACCTGGGCGGCAGCCGTGACGCCCAGGACGTCACCCACCCCATGGAGGCGGGAGAGGAGATCACCGGGGCGACCCGGGCCCCTGCCACTCCATGAGGTTGGCGAACATTTCGGCCTGCTCGACGGCGTCGTCCAGCGCATGGTGCGTGTGACGGCGCCGCGACAGCAGTTCACGCGGCATCGTGCCCTTCGCCACCGCCCGCAGGGGCAGGCCCGCCTTCGTGGCGTACAGGGTCTTCATGTCCAGGCAGCCGGAGTGCCCGAACGGGCTCGCTCCGGTGAACCGGATCAGGTACCAGTACAGGAACGTCCAGTCGTACGAGGCCGGATAGCCGCACATCACCGGCTGCGCCCCGGCGCTCACCTCACGCACCCAGTCGCCGAACTCCGTGAGCGCGAGAGCCGGTTCACTGCCCTCGGCCTTGAGCCGCTCCCGGTCCAGCCCGCTCACGGCCAGCGCCTCCGGCACGAACTCCTCACCGATCGGCCGCAGTTCACGGTAGAAGGTGTGCTCCTGCGGGTCGGCCGCCGTGAACCCGTCGCCGTCCTGCACCCCGGCGACCGCCGCGCCGATGCTCAGCATGGAGTAGGGCCCCGGGATGGGGCCGTCCGCCTCGATGTCGACGGAGATGTAAAGGCTCGGTTTGATACGTCGTGCGGCCATGGAGAGGGAGCTTCCCAGGTGACCGGGGCTTCTCGCATCCGAATTCCGCCTAGGCTGCTGCCTTGGTCAACTCACGGTTGACCGGCAGTCAGGGGACTTTGGGGGTTCAGGGGATGGGGGCAGCGGGCCGATGAGCAGTGCGACCGACGTGTTCGAGCCGCTTCGGGGCGACGATCCGCCCGCGGTGGCCGGCTACCGGCTCGCCGCCCGGCTCGGCGCGGGCGGCATGGGACGGGTCTATCTGTCGCACACGCAGGGCGGCAGGCCGGTGGCGATCAAGGTGGTCCGGCCGGAGCTGGCCGACGACCAGGACTTCCGGCGGCGTTTCCGCCGGGAGGTGGAGGCGGCCCGGCGGGTGCGGGGCGCGTACACCGCCGAACTGATCGACGCCGACGCGGAGGGCACACCGCCCTGGCTGGCCACGCTGTACGTGCCAGGTCCCTCCTTGGCGCAAGCGGTGTCCCGGCGCGGACCGCTGCCGGTGCCGGCGGTGCTGTGGCTGATGGCGGGGGTCGCCGAGGCGCTCCAGGCCATTCACGGCGCGGGCATCGTGCACCGGGACCTGAAGCCGTCGAACGTGCTGCTGGCCGCCGACGGGCCACGGGTCATCGACTTCGGCATCTCGCTGGCCGCGGACGCCACCTTCCGCACGGCCACGGGCTCGGCCGTCGGCACACCCCAGTTCATGGCTCCCGAGCAGGCGCTCGCGGGTGACGTCACCGAGGCGACCGACGTCTTCGCACTCGGCCAGACGGCGGCCTTCGCGGCCCTGGGCCGGGCGCTGTACGGGGAGGGCCCCGCGGCCACCGTCCTCTACCGCATCGTCCACGAGCGGCCCGATCTGTCCGCGCTGCCCGAGCAGTTGCGCCCGCTGATCGCGCGCTGCCTGGCCGCCGACGCGGCGGAGCGGGCCACCCTCGCGGAGGTCGTCGAATGGTGCCGGCACCGGCTGGGGAGCGACGCCGACGCGGGCGCGGGACCGGCCGTGTGGCGGGAGGTGACGGGACCGGAGGTGACCGTTCCGTCCCCGGTGCCCGACCTCGCCCGGGTGGGTCCGTCCCCGGTGCCCGACCCGACCCGGGTGCTGCACCCGGCGCCGCTGGTGGTCACGCGACCGCAGCCGCAGCCCGCGGGGCCGGACGAGCGGCGGGCCCGCACACGGCGTACGGCGCTGATCACGGCGTCGGCGGTGGCGGCGGGGGCGCTGCTGACCGGCCTGGTGTGGACGCTCCCGGACGCGCGGGACCGGTTCCGCGACTGGGCGTCCGGCGGGTCGGCCACACCCGGCCCGAACGGGTCCACCCGGTCGTCGGAGTCCTCCGAGGCGTCCGCGCGGGCCTCGCACGAGGGCACCGACGCCAGGACACCGAAGGACGCGAAGCCCTCACCCTCCCCGACGGCGCCCGCCTCGCCCGGACCCATCGCGAACAGCCCTCTGTGGCTGGACGCGAAGAGTTCCCTGAGCTTCACGAAGCCCTTCCAGCGCCGGGACCGCAAGGGAGACATCCGCTTCGACTGCAAGGACGCCGGGTGTTCGCTGGACAGCGAGACCAGCGTCTTCGTCCAGATCTTCGACGACACCGGGGCCGGGGCTTCTCTCGACGAGTGCCGGCTGCTCCTCGCCAGTGCCGACAAGCACCGCTGGCCGCTCGCCGCCGCGGCGAACGGCAGCCAGATCTGCGTCAAGCACTCCTCGGGAGACATCGCGCTGCTCGTGCTCCAGCAGAAGTCGACCGCGCTGTCGGACCTGGCCTTCCTCCAACTGGACATGACGATCTGGCGGAAGGCGGCCTAGGGCCCGCCGTGCCTCAGCGCCCGAGTGCTGCCTGGCAGGGGCGGGCGGCGGGGAGGCGGCCGGTGAAGAAGGAGCGGGGTGGTACGCCCATCAGGGTGCGGAAGTCGGTCGTCATGTGGGACTGGTCGTAGTAGCCCGTCGTCGCCGCGAGTTGGGCCCAGGGCACGTCGTCGGCCTGGGCCAGCACCGCGCGTACGCGGTTGATCCGGGCGTAGTGCTTGGGGGAGAGGCCGACGCCCTCGGCGAAGAGATTGCGCAACTGGCGCTCGCTGACGGCGAGTTCGCGTGCCACGTCCCGCACCGGCCCGGGCACAAGTCCGGTGCGCATCGACAGGGCGTCCGCACCGGCCGTCACCAGCGCGGTGCGGGAGCGGTCCGCGGCGCCGGACAGATCGGGGAACGACCGGGCCAGATGCGGCACGACCTCCTCGGGCTCCAGGTCCCGCAGTTCACGGGCCAGTCGGCGGGCGGGAGCGGCGGCCAGCTCGTCCAGGGGCACGATCCGGCCCACGAGATCGACCGCCTGGACACCGAGCAGGGGGCGGGTGGTGCCGGGCGCCAGCCGCATCTCCAGGCAGGAGGCGAACCGTCTGCCGTGGTGGTACGAGGCGCGGGTGCGCGGGCCGACGACCAGGGTGCTGCGGCGGCCGTTCTCGCCGACCCGGAACACCACCGTCGTCGCGGTGTCCGGGAGTTGTACGTACGGCTCAGCCGACCCGGCTCCCACCGACACGGAACCGATGCCCGTGACCCAGGGGCGCAGCGCCTCCGGCGTGGGCAGGACCTGTCGGGGGAAGGTGTTCGTCACCCCTCCACCGTATGCCCGGCACCCGGCCGTCCGGGCCGGCGAACCGTGCCGGAATTTCCAAGAGTCCGGCGCCGCCCGGGGCCCACCGTGGTGGACATGATCCTTGTTACGGGTGCCACCGGCACCATCGGCAGTGAAGTCGTACGGCAGCTCGCGGCGCGTGGGGAGAAGGTGCGCGCCCTGACCCGGGACCCGGCGGCGGCCCGGGTGCCCTCGGGCGTCGAGGCCGTGCGCGGGCATCCCGGGGACCGGGCCTCGGTCGAGGGGGCGATGGCTGGCGCGGCAGCGGCCTTCCTGGTCGGCGTGTTCGGCCCGGACGACGCCGAGCAGGACCGGGGCATGGTCGAGGCGGCGCGGGCGGCCGGGGTGCGGCGCATCGTGAAGCTCTCCTCGATCGGGACCGGGGATCCGCGGCTTGCCGGGTTCGGTCGCTGGCATCTGCCCGGCGAGGAGGCGGTGCGGGGGAGCGGCCTCAAGTGGACGGTCCTGCGCCCCTCCTCTTTCGCCTCCAACACGCTGGCCTGGGCGGACGCCGTCCGTGAGGGCACCCCGGCGCCCAATCCGATGGGTGAGGGAAAGCAGGGAGTGGTCGACCCACGGGACGTGGCAGAGGTCGCCGTGCGCACGCTGCTCGAACCCGGCCACACCGGGCGTACCTACACCCTCACCGGCCCCGAGACCATCAGCGCGAGCGGCCAGGCCGCGGTACTCGGCGAGATCCTGGGCCGCCCGGTGACACTCCACTCGCCGACCGCCGACCAGCGCCGAGAGCAGTTGCTCGGGGCGGGCCTGGGCGCCGACTACGCGGACAGCCTCATGGCGGGCGCCCGCTTCATCGAGGAAGGCGGCAATGCCGTCGTCACCGACGACGTACCGGAGATTCTGGGGCGGCAGGCGCGGAGTTACCGGGACTGGGCCGAGGACCACAGGACGGCCTTCGGGGCGGCGTGAGCACGGCGAGGGGGCGCCGGACCACTTGGGTCCGACGCCCCCGCCAGGTCGGGCAAGCCCCGCCCGAACGCCCTGAGTGCCGGCCCCCCCGCCCGAACGCCCTCAGTGCCAGCCCCCGCTCGAACGCTCTCAGTCCCTCCGCCCCCGCAGCACGACCGTCGCCACCGTCAGTGCCCCCAGCGCGATCCCCGTCGCCACCCGGAACGCCAGCTGGTACCCCTCGGCCGTGGCGGCCACCGAGCCCGCACCTTCGGCCAGCAGCCCCTCCGTCCGGCTCGCCGCCAGTACCGACAGCACCGCCAGGCCCAGCGAACCGCCCACCACCTGCGTGGTGTTGAAGAGACCGGACGCCAGCCCGGCGTCCTCCTCCCGGGCCCCCGACATCGCCAGCCCGGTCAGTGCCGGCATCGCCGCGGCGAAGCCGGTGGCGAGGAGGAGCAGGGGAGGCAGGACGTCCGTGACGTACGAGCCGTCGACCGGCGCGCGGCTCAGCAGCGCCATGCCCGCGACGATGAGCAGCAGCCCGGCGAGCAGCACCCGGTACGCGCCGAACCGGCCGACGGTACGGGCCGACAGGCCCAGCATCAGCACCCCGATCGCGATCGGCGCCGGCAGGAAGGCCGTGCCGGTGAGCAACTCGCCGTAGCCCAGGACGCGTTGGAGATAGAGCGCGCCGATGAACTGGAAGCCGTACATCGTCGCGATCATCAGGATCTGCACGGCGTTCGCGCCGCTGAGCACCCGGGAGCCGAACAGCCGCAGCCGCAGCAGCGGACGCGCGGCCCGGGCCTGGCGGAGCGTGAACGCGACGAACAGGGTCAGGGCGAGGGCGGCCAGCAGCAGGGTCGGGGCGAGGCCGCGGTCGCCCGCGCCGACGATGACGTACACCGTGAGCATCAGCGCGCCCGTGACCAGCACCGCGCCCGGGTAGTCCGCGCCCCTGCCTAGCCCGGCGCCGCGGTCCGGCTCCAGTGCGCGGATCGCCGCGAGCAATGCCACGATGCCGATCGGCAGGTTGATCAGGAAGATCCAGTGCCAGTTCAGGGCCTCGGTCAGCGCCCCGCCGAGAAAGGTGCCGAGCGCCCCGCCCGCCGCGCCGACCGCGCTGAACACCGCGATGGCGCGAGCCTGTTCACGCGGCTCGGGGAACAGGGCGACCAGCATGCCGAGCACCACCGCCGAGGTCATCGCGCCGCCCACGCCCTGCAAGGCCCGCGCCGCGACCAGCACGCCCTGCCCGGTCGCCACCCCGCACAGCACGGAGGCCGCGGTGAACACGGCCAGGCCCGCCGTGAACATGCGCTTGCGGCCGATCAGATCGCCGAGCCTGCCCACCAGCAACAGCAGCCCGCCGAAGGCGATCAGATAGGCGTTGACGACCCAGGCCAGTCCCGACGCCGAGAAACCGAGGTCGCTCTGGATGGCCGGCATGGCGACCGTGACGATGTTGCCGTCCAGGATCGTCATCAGCGTCCCCGCGCAGAGCACGACGAGGGACGCCCGGCGGGAGTGGGTTCGCTGCGTTCGGCGCGGTGTCCGCGTCCGGGACTCGACGAGGGCCATGACGGCGCTGCCTCCGGGTTCTCCATAGGTGCACGACTTGTAACGGGGTACATCGTGAGTGACCATGGAGGCCGGCGTAAGGAGGCAGTCCGATGTCCCAGAGGAACACCGGTGTGACCGTGCAGGCAGTGAACGCGCAGGCGTGCCCGGTCCGGGAAGTTCTTGACAGGGTCTCCGGGAAATGGAGCGTCCAGATCCTCGTCGCGGCAGCCCACGGGCCCATCCGCTTCACGGAGTTGGAGCGCGGCATCGAGGGCATCAGCCGCCGGATGCTGACTCTCACCCTGCGCAATCTGGAGCGCGACGGCCTCGTCACCCGCACCGTGCATCCGACGGTGCCGCCGAAGGTGGAGTACGAACTGACGCCGGTGGCACGGGAGTTGCACGAGACCCTGCAACGCCTGACCGACTGGGCCGAGCGGAACAGGGTCTACATCGCCGAGTCACGCGCGGCCTACGACGTCGAGCACGACAAGGAGCAGGTGTGACTCAGGTGTGACTACAGCCCGAACATGCTCGGGTCCGACGACAGCTCCTTGAAGACCTCGTCGGGATGGGCCACCAGCTTGCGTTCCTGGAGGTCCAGCAGACCGCCGACCGCGGTGAGTTCGGCGGCCACCGTGCCGTCCGTCTTGCGCACGAGCTGTCGGATGCGGAACGTCTTGCCGCCGGACCACTCGAAGGCGCACGTCACGTCGATCTCGTCACCGGCTATCAGCTCGCGTTTGTAGCGGATCGTCGTCTCCAGGGCGACGGGACCCACGCCCTTGCCGACGAGCCCCGTCTGGGTGATGCCCGCGGCCTGGAGCAGTGACCAGCGGGCGTGCTCGGCGTAGTTGATGTACACGCTCTGGTTGACGTGCCCCTGGGTGTCGGTCTCGTAGCCGCGGACGGTGACCCGGACGGAAAACTGCTCGCTCACTGCTTCCCCTTCTCGCCTTCGGTGCTGAGTGCACCGATCTTGGCACGCACGTCATGCCCGTCGTGGGGACGCCAGCAGATAGCGCGCTCTGCCACGCGGCTCGGTGTGCTCGCCGACCTGCCAGCCCGCCTCTTCCAGTGTGGCCGCGCAGGCCCGCAGCCGCGCGCCGTCGCTCTCGTGCACGGCGACGGCCTCCGGCTGCGGGGTCGCCCGCACCCGGTACCCCTCCTCGGGGTCCGGCCCGGCCGGCGGGTGGCCGGCCGCCTCCAGCGCGAGCGCGGCGGCCTGCACGAGATGCGTGCGCTCCCAGGCGCAGGGCCGGTCCGGGGCCCCGTCCGGATTGGTCATCCGGCGCAGCTCCAGCAGGCCCTGCCAGGCCCCGCGCACCTCGCGCAGCCGGGCCGGGCCCGACTGAGGGGCAGCTTCCTCGCCGCCGATCCGCGCGGCGAACACGCCTCTCGCGCCGGTCGCCTCCGGCTGCGCGGGCGCCGGCTCCTCGGCCTCCCGTATCCGGTGGCCCGCCGGCGTCAGGAAGTGATCGTGCGGCGGCCTCGGGTGCCGGAAGGCCAGGCCGCGCTTCACCAGTGCCGCGAGCTGCGTCTCCGTGCCCCTGAGCCGTCCCGTGTCGGGATCGGCGGCGTCGATGACACGCCGCTGGGCCGCGGTCGGTGGTCGGGTCACGGCGTGCTCCTCCCCGGGGCGCTCGGCCACCGCCCCGTCTGTCGGCGAAGCGGCGACCTCATCTGCTGGGAAGGCTACGGCCCGGGTCTGACATTCCACCCCGAGATCACCGGCCGCCCGTGCTCGGTGCTCAGCCGGCACACCGTCCCCGTGGCCAGCTGGAACAGCGCCCCGTGCGAGGCCGGCAGCCCGAGCCGCCGGGCCGTGAGCACGCGCAGGAAGTGCCCGTGGGCCACCAGCACCACGCAGCCCTCGGTGTTCGTGAACGCGGCGTCCACCTTGGCCAGCATCCGGTCCGCACGCTCCCCGACCTGCTCCGGGGTCTCCCCGGGATGGTCCGGCGGCCCCGGCGCCACACCGTCCCGGAACAGGAACCAGCCGGGCCGTTCGGCCTGGATCTCGACGGTCGTGATGCCCTCGTACCCGCCGTAGTCCCACTCCCGCAGATCGGTGTCGACCCGCGTGCCGTGCAGCCCGATCAGCTCGGCCGTCTCCCGTGCCCGCTGCGCCGGGCTGACGAACGACGCCCCGATCCGGTGCGAGCGGATCAGCGGCACGAGCCGCCGCGCCTCCTCCCGCCCGTGCTCGGTGAGCGGTACGTCGGTCCAGCCGGTGTGCCGTCCGGAGCGGGACCACTCGGTCTCGCCGTGCCGGACGAGAAAGAGATCACTCATGGCCCCAGGCTAAGAGCCCAACGCTCCAACTCCACGAAATCCCGCTCCCGCAGCCCCCTGCGCGCGTCGACCGGGAGCAGCAGCGCGGCGCCGGCGTGGTGCGCCTCCACATGCCGTACGTCGCGGTCGGTGACCATGTCGTCGACCCAGACGAAGGGTCGCCCCGCCGCCCACGCCACCACGTGCCGGGTCTTCCAGTACAGCCCGTCGGGATCCGCGGTGAACATCTCGGGCCACTCGATGACCGGCAGATCACGGGGCAGCCCGATGACGGGCGCGATCATCTCGTTGGCCTGGTGCTGCCAGGTGGTCGCCCACGCCAGCTCGTACGGCAGCGCCAGCAGCCGCGCCCCGTGCTCCGGATGCAGCCGCACACGGAGCCCGCGGCGCTGCCGCAGCGAACCCGGCCGCTGGCGCTGCGACCAGTTCGCCGGGTGCAGCCGGCGCGTGACATAGCCGCGATGGCCCAGGTACAGGGCGCGGAACGGGTTCAGGGGGCCGTCCACGTCGAGCAGCAGAAAGGGGCGGATGCTCATGGAGGGGTCCTACCCACCCCGGGCGGTCATGTCTGCCGGTACCCGCTCAGGAATCGCCCGATCCGCCCGATCGCCGCCTCCAGGTCCTCCGCGTACGGCAGGGTCAGGATGCGGAAGTGGTCGGGCGCCGGCCAGTTGAAGCCGGTGCCCTGGACCACCTGGATCTTCTCGCGCAGCAGCAGGTCCAGGACGAACCTCTCGTCGTCGTGGATCCTGTGCACCTTGGGGTCGATGCGCGGGAAGGCGTACAGCGCGCCCTTCGGCTTCACACAGGACACGCCGGGAATCTCGTTGAGCTTCTCCCAGGCCACATCGCGCTGTTCGCGCAGCCGGCCGCCGGGGGCCGTCAGGTCCCGGATCGACTGGCGGCCGCCGAGCGCCGCCTGGATGGCGTACTGGGCGGGCGCGTTGGCGCACAGCCGCATGGAGGCCAGCATGGTCAGGCCCTCCAGGTAGTCCTTCGCGTGCTGCTTCGGGCCCGTGACCACCAGCCAGCCGGAGCGGAAGCCCGCCACCCGGTACGTCTTGGACAGGCCGCAGAAGGTGAGGACGACGAGGTCGGGGGCGAGGGCGGCGACCGAGTGGTGCACGGCGTCGTCGTACAGGATCTGGTCGTAGATCTCGTCGGCGAAGACCATCAGGCCGTGCCGGCGGGCGAGGTCGAGGATGCCCTCCAGGACCTCCTTGGGATAGACCGCGCCGGTGGGGTTGTTCGGGTTGATGATGACCACGGCCCTGGTGCGGTCCGTGATCTTGGCGGCCATGTCGTCCAGGTCCGGGTACCACTCGGACTGCTCGTCGCACAGGTAGTGCACCGCCTTGCCGCCGGCGAGCGTCGTCACGGCGGTCCACAGCGGGAAGTCCGGGGCGGGGATGAGGATCTCGTCGCCGTCCTCGAGCAGTGCCTGTACGGCCATGGAGACCAGCTCGGACACGCCGTTGCCGAGGAAGACGTCGTCGACGCCGACCGTCAGGCCGAGCGTCTGGTAGCGCTGGGCGACCGCGCGGCGGGCGGAGAGGATGCCGCGGGAGTCGGTGTAGCCGTGCGCCTGGGGGAGCATCCGGATCATGTCCTGGAGGATCTCCTCCGGCGCCTCGAAGCCGAAGAGCGCGGGGTTGCCGGTGTTCAGGCGCAGCACGCTGTGGCCCGCCTCCTCCAGCGCGTTCGCGTGCTCGATGACCGGGCCGCGGATCTCGTAACAGACCTCGCTCAGCTTGCTCGACTGCCGGAACTCCATGCGCGCTCGCCCCTCCGGTTGCGTGTGTTGCTTGGTTTTACCAAGTTCGAGCTTGGAAAGTCCAACAACATGTCTAGACTGCGTCGCATGTCACCTCGCCGAAGCTACGACCAGTACTGTTCCGCCGCCCGGGCACTCGACGCCGTCGGCGACCGCTGGACCCTGCTGATCGTCCGGGAACTGCTGGCCGGCCCGCGGCGCTACACCGACCTGCACGCCGACCTGCCCGGCGTCAGCACCGACGTCCTCGCGTCCCGGCTGAAGGACATGGAGCGGGAGGGCATCGGCACCCGGCGCCGGCTGCCGCCGCCCGGAGCTGCCTACGTCTACGAACTCACCCCGCGCGGGCGTGAGTTGCTGCCCGTGCTTCAGGCGCTCGGGGAGTGGGGCCAGGCCGAGCTCGGCGAGCGGCGGCCCACCGACGCGGTGCGCGCGCACTGGTTCGCGCTGCCGCTGCTGCGGGCGCTGGACGGGGAGGGTCTCGTCGAAGTCCGCCTGGAGGAGGGCGACTTCCATCTGCACGTCGGCGCCGAGGACGGGCCGGTCTACGGCGACGGACCCGCCCCCGGAGAGCCCGACGCGCGGCTGGTCCTGGACTCCGGGACGTGCGAGGCCGTCGCCCGCGGGGAGTTGAGCGTGACCGACGCGGTACGGGGCGGCCGCATCGAGGTGACCGGCGAGGGCACGCTCGCGAAGGCGCTCAGGGAGGCGTGAACGCCCAAGGGGCCCACCGCCTGAGCGGTGAGCCCCTTGTGATGGAGTGTCAGGCGCCCGGCGGCACCCGCGAAGGCCGTCCCGTGCCACGGGTCAGCGCGTAACCGCCGATGCCCGCGAGCGCGGCCAGCACACCGCCGATCGCGGTCCACACCCAGCGGTCCGACCACCAGCCGGATGCCCAGCCGTCGTCGGGCTCGATGCTGGACAGCACCGCCGAGGCCGACGAACTCTCCTCGTCCTCCTGCGACTTCACGGCCACGCCCGGCACGAGCGGCTCCGCCAGCGACCCGTCCACGGCGGCCGAACCGCCGATGTCCTCGGAGTCGATACGGACCTCGGCGCCGACCGGCAGACCCAGGTCGGAGGTGGGCACCTCCACGGTCGTCAGCCGGATGTAGTACGTGCCCGGCAGCGGGTCGTCGGCCCACTGCTCCGACCAGGCCCGCACGGTGCGCAGCACACAGGTCAGCTCGACCGAGGCGCTGTTCGCCGCGGCGGTGCGCGTCTGGGCGCCGTACTGGCACGCCTGACGGCGGCGCAGGCCGTCGTACACGTCGATCTGCCAGGTCTCGGCGGCGTGCGTGTCCGGCAGCTTCACCGTCGCCTTCACGGTGGGGCGCTGTCCGGCGTCGGCCGGGAACGACCAGTACAGGTAGTCGCCGGTGGAGGCGCTGGCCGTGGCCGTCCGCCCCTGCTCGACCTCGGCCGCCGTACGGAAGGAGGTGCCCGCCGTGGTCGGCGCGCCGCCCTCCTCGGAGGCGCTCGGCGACGGCGAGGAGTCGGCCGCCGCGGGACCCGCCGCCAGCCCCAGCGCCAGCAGGGCGCCGCTCAACACTCGTGTGATCCGCATCAGTTGGTCCTCCAGACCGCGAACCGCCAGCGCGACAGCCAGCCCCAGACGACACCGGCGAGGAAGCCGGTGAGGATCAGCGCGCCCAGCAGCCACCAGCCGCGCCCGAGGCCGAAGGAGGCCACGTCGCTCGACGTCGACGGCCCGTCCACGACGTCGACCGTCAGCTCCAGCGGCAGACCGGGCGTGGACTGCACGCCGGAGCCCGCGGAGAAGGACTGGGTGACCTGGAGGCACACGGTCTCGGCGGGCGCGGTGTCGTCGCCGTCGGCCTCCGCCTTCGGGTAGCGCAGACCGGTCGACACGACGTCGGTGCGGCCGTTGCCCGCGGCCTCGCCGCGCACGATCTCCCGGCCGCGCTCGGTCACCGCCCGCAGCAGCACCCCGTAGGAGGGGTTCACCGCCCGGTCGGCCGACACGCTCACCGAGGTGCGCAGCTCCTGGCCGGGCTCGAGGTCCACGCGATACCAGCGCTGCTGCCCGAACTCCTCTCGGTCGGTGTACAGGCCGGACTTCAGCGTCGGCGCCTTCGCGCACTGATCGGCGCCCGTCGTCGCGACCGGCGTCACCACCGGATCCGCCGCCCGGTCCACCAACTGGTTGACCTTGTCGGCGAGTTCGTCGGTGTGCTCGACGGAGGTGAAGGTGCCGCCGGTCGCCTCGGCGATGCAGCTGAGCTGCTGACGCAGCTTGGTGTTGGGGACCAGGCCGAGCGTGTCGATGGTCAGGCCGATGCCCTTGGCCGCGATCTCGCGGGCCACCTCGCACGGGTCGAGCGGGGCGCAGGTGTCCTCGCCGTCGCTGATCAGCACGATGCGCTTGGAGCCCTCGCCGCCGTCCAGGTCGTCGGCGGCCTTCAGCAGCGCGGGGCCGATCGGGGTCCAGCCGGTGGGCGTCAGCGTCGCCACCGCCGTCTTGGCCTCGGTGCGGTCCAGCGGGCCGACCGGGTAGAGCTGCGCGGTGTCCTTGCAGCCCGTCCTGCGGTCGTCGCCCGGGTAGTTGGCGCCGAGGGTGCGGATGCCGAGCTGGACCTCCTCCGGGGTCGCGTCCAGCACCTCGTTGAAGGCCTGCTTGGCCGCGGCCATCCGCGACTGGCCGTCGATGTCCTTCGCCCGCATCGAGCCGCTGACGTCGATCACGAGATCGACCTTCGGGGCGGTGGCGGTGGTTTCGTCGGCGACCGCCCCGGCCGGGAAGGCTATCCCGGCCGTGAGCGCGGCGAGCAGGGCACAGACCCCTGCCGCCAGCCGTTGTGTTCTGATCATCGGCGGATCCTATTGATCTCAGGTGTCCCGCTTCAAAACGAGGTCAGAACACCTCGGTGACCAGCGCATTGGGCAGCAGCGTCCACTGATCCCCCGGCGTCCCGGGCGAAAGCCGCATCACCGTCAGCGCCTTCGTCGGAAGCGGCTCCTCACGCAGCGCCGCCAGGTCCGCGGTGTCCGGCAGTTCGCCCACGACCGTCTCCAGCGCCGTGCGCAACGCCGGGCCCGAGCCCGCCGTGCCCGCGAGCGCCCCCGCCAACAGCGAGCCGAACAACTTGCGGCGCAGGGCCGTCACATCGTCCGTGACGATCCGCCCGGTCAGCTCCGGCACCGGGACACCGTGCCGGGCCAGCCGCGCCGGGCCGACGCGGATGTCGGCGAGGTCGCGGTAGACCAGACGCACCGGCGAGCCGTCCGCCGACAGCACCACGAGCAGGTTCTGCCCGTGCGCCTCCAGCGCCACGCCCAGCTCCAGCAGCCGCAGCCCCACGGTCAGCGCGAGCCGCGTGAACCGCGCCAGCCACACCGGGGACCGGGGCAGTTCCGTGGTCGCCAGCGCGGCCACCGGCACCACCCGCTCACCCGGCCCGGCGTACTCCCGCGGCGACTCGCGCACCACCGCGGCCAGATCGGGGGAGCCGGCCGTGGCCGCGCCCAGCGTGCGCGTGACGTGCAGCAGGCCGTCCATACGGGCCGCGAGCATCTCCGCGAACGACGACAGGGTGGCCGACAGGCCGATGGAGTACTCCGAGATGTCCCGCACCGACGACGTCAGCCGGGCGCTGAGCGCCGTCTTGACGTGCGGCCCTCCCGGCAGCGCGAGCGTGCGCAGGGACATCAGCGGATGCGCGGCGATCCCGTCGTCGTAGGGGTCGCGGGGCCGCTTCAGGACATGCTCGGCCTGCCACGGATGCACCGGGATCAGCAGCCGCTCGCCGTCCCGCAGGTTACGCGGCCACGCTCCCGTCACCAGGCACTCCTCCGCCCGCACCGGCACCGTGCCCAGCGTCACCACCGGCCGGTGCTCCGGCCCGTACGCCAACTGCTCGGCGACCGAGAAACCGGGCCGGGAACGGCAGTTGGGATGGAACGGATGCCCGTCCACCACCCGCTGCTCCCACTCCCACTCCAGCGACGGCCACTCCTTCGGGCGAGCCACCTGCCCGGCCCGCGACAGCGCCAACGACGCGGCACTGTGGCCGAGTTCGGCCGCGAACGACGTCCCGTGCGCCACGGACAGCTCGCTCAGCAGCCGGGCCGGATCGTCGTACGACGTCCCGTCGAGTCGTACGTCGGTGACGTACGCGGCGGTGGCGTACGGGTCGGCATGCGGGCCGTGCAGCCGGCGGCCGTCCGAAAGACGCAGGGTCAGGCCCTCACCGCCCCGCTCGCGGCCGGCCACCCAGGGCAGCGGCTCGTACGCGAGCGCACGCCACAGCCGCGTCAGGACGGCCGACCGGGCTCCGGGGAGTTCGGCCGTGTAGCGCGTTACGAGGTCGGGGCGCACTTCGGCCAGTTCGGCGGCGACCTCGGCCTCTGCGCTGTGAGGACGGTGCACGGGCGGGCTCCTCGGGTACGAGTAGGGCGTCGGGCAGGCGCCGACGACAGACATACTGATCGTCTTCCCACCTGAACGGACCGTAGAGACCGAGTGGATCACGTGCACCTCAACCCTCCGACCGCAGCCGACGTCGCGGACCGCGCCGACGCCCGCGCGCTCGCGCCCCTCCTCAACTGCCTGCTGCGCGAGGTGGCCGAGCCGCTCCTGGAGCCCGGCGCGGACCCGACCGGCCCGGACGGCGAGCGGCGGGTGTACCGCCTTGCCGGCACGGGCCGGCTGCTGCGGGTGCTCGGCGAGCGGCGGCCCGCCGAGCCGGAGGTGCGGGTGGACGGCGCCTGGCGGCGCGTCGGACACACCGAGCTGGTCAAACTCGTGGCGGACGAGCTGCGCCGCCACACCGGTCTGTCCAACCACGAACTGCCCGCCGAGATGATCGACAGCCGGGACGCGGTGGCCGCGCTGCTCACGGCACGCGCGCGTGCCACGCCGCCGGAAGACCCCTACCTGCGCTCCGAGCAGTGCCTCCTGACCGGTCACCCCTACCACCCCGCCCCCAAGGCGCGCGGCGGCGGCCCGGTCACCGGCTGGCTGCCCTACGCCCCCGAGGCGTACGCCCGCTTCCCGCTGACGCTGCTCGGCGTGCGCGAGGACACGGTCGTCGAGGAGGGCGACACCACCGCCCTGGACGCCCTCGGCGAGGCCCCGCCCGGCTACCGCCTGCTTCCGGCGCACCCCTGGCAGCTGGATCTGGCAGGCCGGGAGCTCGCTGCCGCGTTCGCGGACGGACGGCTGCTGCGGCTGGGCACGACCGATTCCGACGCCTGGCCGACGGCCGCGATCCGCACGCTGTACGCGCCCGAGCGCGACCTGTTCCTGAAGTTCAGCCTGGACGTCCGCATCACCAACGACATCCGCCGGCTGTGGCGCCACGACCTGCTGAGACTGCGCCGCACCGACACCGCCGCGGCCACCGCCCTCGCCGCGCAGGACGGCCCCGCCGCCTGGCTCGCCGACCGCGGCTACCGCACCGCGGGCTTCGCCTTCGAGGAACTCGCGGTCCTGGTCCGCGACGGGCTGCGCGAGAGGGTGCTCCCGGGCGCGACGCCGCAGCTCGCCGCCGGACTGGTCGAGGGCTTCGACGGCAGCCCGCTGGCCGGCGCCGAGGATCCGGAGTCCTGGTGGGAGGCGTATCTGGCCCAGGTCGTCCCGCCCGCCCTCGCGGCCTTCGCCGATCATGGCGTCGTACTGGAGGCGCACCTTCAGAACACGCTGGTCGCCGTCGACCGGGCCGGAATGCCGGTCCAGGCCCTCTTCCGGGACGCCGAGGGCGTCAAGCTGCTGCCGGAGGTGTCACGGGAGGCCGGCTGGGAGCGCCTGGTGTACTGCCTGGTCGTCAACCACCTCGTGGAGATCGCCGGGGCCCTCGTCGAACAGCACCCGGCCCTGGACCCCTGGCCCGCGCTCCGGCGCGAGCTGGCCCGCCACGACCTTCCCGAGATCCCGGCGCTCCTGTCGTCCCCGACCCTGCCCGGCAAGACCAACCTGCTCCTGCGCTGGACGGGCGCGGACGGTGCCGCCGCCCGCTATCTGCCCCTGCCGAACCCGCTGGCCGGGTGAGTGCGCAGAGAGGCGGCAGGCGGGCCGCATCGCCCGCCGGTCAGTACCGGATCTCCACGGCACGGCCGTCCGCGTCCAACTCCGGCACCTCCGGGACCCGTTCCGCGACTCCCCGAGCGATCCGGTCCGCCGACCAGGCCGCCGCGGCGGCGTCGAGCACGTCGTCGGCCGGTACCCGGTCCGCCTCGCCGAGCTCGTCCGGCAGTACGACGCCGGCCGCCGCCAGCAGCGCTCGGCGGGTGTTCTGGCCGCGCCAGGTCTTCTTCGCGAACGCCGACGGCACCCCGCCGGCCAGGGCACGGAAGGACAGCTCCGGGTGCACCTCGTGGATCCGCTCGTCGGCCAGCCGGCACGCCCGGGCCTCCAGCAGCTTCGGAGCCAGCGCCCACGCCTGCCGGCTCAGCCGCTGCCCGGTCAGCTCCTGGCACCGGTCACCGGCCGCCACGTACTCCGACTCCAGCCACGCGGACCGCGGCGCCACGAGGAAGACGGTGCTGCGCCGCTCTCCGAGCAGCACCCGCGCCCCGAGATCCGCGGCCCGCCAGCCCCGCTCGACCACCCCCAGCGGCATGTCCACCGCGATCACCGAGACCCCGCCCGCCCGCTCGATCAGCGCCGCCAGCCGGACGTCCACCAGGCTCCCGGCATACCCGCCCTCCGAGACCCTGATCCCGACCCAGCCCTGCTTGCCGCAGGCATCGACACCCAGGACGTCCATCAGCGCTCGTTCTCCCGTGTCGGTCGCGTGCAAGGAAAGGTACCCGGCGGTCGCGGGAAGACCCGGCCGTTCCGCCTGGTTAAGGTTTTCTGGATCGCACCCGGGCGGAGCTGATCTTGGAATGATGGAATGTAAGGCAAACGAGATGCGGGGCCTTGGAAGATGATGAGAGAGGTCACCGCGACCCGCTACGTCGAACCACTGCGGTCCGGCGGCTCCGTGCCCGGTGTCGTCGAGGCCGATGATCTGGGCATCTACGTCGTGAAGTTCACCGGTTCCGCGCAGGGCCGCAAGGCGCTGGTCGCCGAGGTGATCGTCGGGGAGCTGGCGCGGGCCCTTGGGCTGCGGTTCCCCGAGCTGGTCCTGGTGCACTTCGACCCGGCCGTCGCGGACAGCGAGCCGCACCAGGAGGTGCGCGAGCTGCACGCCGCGAGCGCCGGCGTCAATCTCGGCATGGACTTCCTGCCGGGCGCACGGGACTTCACCCCGGAGGTCGCGAAGACGTTCCGCGTGGACCCGCTGGAGGCCGGCCGGATCGTCTGGCTGGACGCGTTGACCGCGAACGTCGACCGTACGGTCCACAGCTCGAACCTGATGATCTGGCCGACGTCCGGCACGGTCCCGCCGCGTCTTTGGCTGATCGACCACGGCGCGGCCCTGATCTTCCACCACCGCTGGGACGGCGCCGACCCCGAGAAGTCCTACGACTTCCGCCACCACGCCCTCGGCCACTACACCCCGGACGTGCGTGCCGCCGACGCGGAGCTGGCCCCCCGGGTGACCGAGGAACTGCTGCGGACGATCGTGGACGAGGTGCCGGACGCCTGGCTGGCCGACGAGCCCGGACACGTGACGCCCGACGCTGCCCGCGAGGCCTACGTGGAGCACCTCCACGCGCGCGTGCGGGCCTCCGCGGCCTGGCTCCCCACCGACTTCCCCACCCGGGAGGAACTCGCCGCCGAGGAGGCCCGCAGGGCGGCGAAGTCTCAGCAAGGGCGGCCGAACTGGCTCAAGCAGGTTCCCGACCTGCACGGCAAGCCGGCCGCGGAACAGGATTGGTCGGTGCACCTGGGATGAGCGGTCGTGTCGAGATCGAGTACTGCACCCAGTGCAGATGGCTGCCGCGCGCGGCCTGGCTGGCGCAGGAACTGCTCACCACCTTCGAGGCGGAGCTGTCCGAACTGGCGCTGAAGCCGGGCAAGGGCGGGATCTTCGTCGTCCGGGTGGACGGCGAGACGGTCTGGGACCGCCGCGAGCAGGGCTTCCCCGAGCCGACGGCGGTCAAGCAGGCCGTACGCGACCGAGTGGCCCCGGGAAAGTCCCTGGGCCACTCGGACAAGGCGTCGCAGGAGTAGGTCAGCCCTTGAGCTGCTCGTACGCGGGCAGCGTCAGGAAGTCCGCGTAGTCCTCGTCGAGGGAGACCTCCAGGAGCAGGTCGTGAGCCTGCTGCCAGTGCCCGGCGGCGAAGGCCTCCTCGCCGATCTCGGCGCGGATGTTCGCCAGTTCCTCGGCGGCGACCTTGCGGGCCAGCTCCGGCGTGGCGTGTTCGCCGTTCTCGAACTCGACGCCCGCGTTGATCCACTGCCAGATCTGGGAGCGCGAGATCTCGGCGGTGGCCGCGTCCTCCATGAGGTTGAAGATGGCGACCGCGCCGAGGCCGCGCAGCCAGGCCTCGATGTAGCGGATGCCGACCTGGACGGCGTTGACCAGACCCGGGTAGGTGGGCCTGGCGTCCAGGGAGTCGATCGCGATGAGGTCGGCCGCCTCGACGTGGACGTCCTCGCGCAGCCGGTCCTTCTGGTTCGGCTTGTCGCCCAGCACCTTGTCGAAGGACTCCATGGCGATCGGGACCAGGTCGGGGTGGGCGACCCAGGAGCCGTCGAAGCCGTCGCCGGCCTCGCGGTCCTTGTCGGCGCGGACCTTCTCGAAGGCCACCTTGTTGACCTCGGCGTCCCGGCGGGACGGGATGAACGCCGCCATGCCGCCGATCGCGTGCGCGCCGCGCTTGTGGCAGGTGCGGACGAGGAGTTCGGTGTACGCCCGCATGAACGGGGCCGTCATCGTGACCGCGTTGCGGTCCGGCAGGACGAACCTGGCGCCGCCGTCACGGAAGTTCTTGACGATGGAGAACAGGTAGTCCCAGCGGCCGGCGTTCAACCCCGAGGCGTGGTCGCGCAGTTCGTAGAGGATCTCCTCCATCTCGTACGCCGCCGTGATCGTCTCGATCAGGACGGTCGCACGGACGGTGCCCTGCGGAATGCCGACGTGGTCCTGCGCGAAGACGAACACGTCGTTCCAGAGGCGGGCCTCCAGGTGCGACTCCGTCTTCGGCAGGTAGAAGTACGGGCCCTTGCCGAGGTCGAGCAGGCGCTGGGCGTTGTGGAAGAAGTACAGGCCGAAGTCGACGAGGGCGCCGGGCACCGGCACGCCGTCGACCTGGAGGTGACGCTCGTTCAGGTGCCAGCCGCGCGGGCGCATGACGACGGTCGCGAGCTCGTCGGCGTCCTTGAGGGCGTACGACTTGCCGGACCGCTCGTCGGTGAAGTCGATGTTCCGGGTGTAGGCGTCGCTCAGGTTGACCTGGCCGAGGACGACGTTCTCCCAGGTGGGCGCGGAGGCGTCCTCGAAGTCGGCGAGCCAGACCCTGGCCCCCGAGTTGAGGGCGTTGATGGTCATCTTGCGGTCGGTGGGGCCGGTGATCTCGACCCGGCGGTCCTGGAGCGCGGGCGGGCACGGGGCCACCCGCCAGGAGTCGTCCGCGCGGATCGCGGCGGTCTCCGGGAGGAAGTCGAGCGTGGAGGTGCGGGCGATCTCGGCGCGGCGCTCGGCGCGACGGGCGAGGAGTTCGTCACGCCGGGGCGTGAACCGGCGGTGCAGCTCGGCCACGAAGGCGAGGGCCGGCTCCGTGAGGACCTCCTCCTGCCGCGGCAGGGGCTCGGCGTCGACGATGGCCAGCGGGGACGGCGCTGGTGCGGACATGAGCTGTCACTTCCTTCAGCGAGCTACGTGGACGAGCTGTCGAGCTTCTGGCACCGGGTGCCAGTCTTCCCGGATACGGCTGGTGGCGCCCGTGGAGCGGTCAGGCGCTTCTGAACAGTGGATACTAGTTTCCTCATGGTGGAAGTTCAATGGTTTGTTGATGTCGAGATTCTCTGAGTCGAGGCAAGGTGGCGCTCGGTGCCACCCCGCTCACTCAAGGTGGCCCAGGTCGGCCTCCGTGTCGATGTCGTACGGCTGTGCCACGTCCCCGCACTCGACGAGCCTGATCGACTCCCGGTGCTCCTTGAGATAGGCGCGTGCCCCCTGATCGCCGGTCGCGGTCGCCGCGATGCCGGCCCAGTGGGCCGCGCCGAACAGGACCGGATGCCCGCGTACCCCGTCGTAGGCGGCCGAGACCAGCGACGTCTCGTCCTCGTACGCGGCGAGCACCCGCGCCACGGCCTGCGGTCCGATACCGGGCTGGTCGACCAGCGATACGAGCGCCGCCCTCGCCCCCGTGCCGGCCAGCGAATCGAGCCCGGCGCGCAGCGAGGACCCCATCCCGTCGGCCCAGTCCGGGTTCTCCACCAGTACGCAGTCACCGAGCTCCGCCTGCTCCCGTACGGCGGCGGCCCGCGCCCCCAGCACCACGTGCACGCGGGTGAGGCCGGCCGTGCGCAGCACCCCGGCGGCATGCTCGACGAGCGGTCGGCCGCGGTGCGGGAGCAGGGCCTTGGGCCGCCCGCCGAGGCGTCGTCCGCCGCCGGCCGCGAGGAGCAGACCGGCGACCGGAGGGGCTTGTTTCTCAGTCATGCGTCCTGCATACCTGACACCCGCGCGAGCGCCCCGACTCCCAACGACTGAATTTCCGTCCGTGTGGTGGCGCTTGGGCAAGGGGTGGCGTTTACTGACCGGCATCCCCGGCGCCCGAGCTACGCCAGGGGTGCTCGGCGGGAATTGCGCGATGGCTGGCGCACAACGGCGTGCGAGGGGGAGCTTTGTTGCGGAGCTTGGGGCAGAGGCCGGTGACGGGCAGCGACGAGGACTCGAGGGTGGCGGAACTGCGGACGGCGGTGTCCCGTCTGCGCCGCGAACTCGCCGCGCATCCCGCGGAGTTCCCGGACCGGGCCATCGCCGAGGACGAACTCGCCGCACTGGCCGCGATGGCGGTCACGGGGGCGCCGGAGACTCCCCGACTGCGCAGGTCCCTGCTGCTGATCGCGGGTGCGATCGGCTCGGTGAGCGCCCTGTCCCCGGGCCTCACCCAAGTGCGCGACGCGGTCGAGATGTTCGGCGAGCCGCGCCGCTGACTCAGGTCTGGTTCTGGGTGGCCAGGGCCTCGGACAGTTCGTGGGCGACCTGCTGGAGCACCGGCACGATCTTGTCCGTCGCAGCCTCGGTGACCCGGCCGGCCGGGCCGGAGATCGAGATCGCCGCCGCGGTGGGGGAGTCGGGGACGGAGACCGCAAGGCAGCGGACCCCGACCTCCTGCTCGTTGTCGTCGACCGCGTAGCCGGTGCGCCGCACGTCCTCCAGCGCCGCGAGGAAGCCGTCCGGTGTGGTGATCGTCTTCTCCGTGGCGGCCGGCATCCCGGTACGGGACAGCAGTGCCCGTACCTCCTCCGGCGGGAAGGAGGCGAGCAGTGCCTTGCCGACGCCGGTGGAGTGCGGCAGTACACGCCTGCCGACCTCGGTGAACATGCGCATCGAGTGCTTGGACGGCACCTGGGCGACGTAGACGATCTCGTCGCCGTCGAGCAGCGCCATGTTCGCCGTCTCGCCGGTCTCCTCGACCAGCCGGGCGAGGTAGGGGCGGGCCCAGGTGCCAAGGAGCCGGGAGGCCGACTCGCCGAGGCGGATCAGGCGGGGGCCGAGGGCGTAGCGGCGGTTGGGCTGCTGGCGGACGTATCCGCAGGCCACGAGCGTGCGCATCAGGCGGTGGATGGTGGGCAGTGGCAGCCCGCTGCTCGCGGACAGCTCGCTCAGGCCCACCTCGCCGCCCGCGTCCGCCATCCGCTCGAGCAGGTCGAAGGCGCGCTCGAGGGACTGGACGCCGCCGCCGTTGGACTTGGCGGTGTCGTTGGTGCTGGCGCTGGACGTCGGCACGGCGCGTTCCTTTCGGGACCGGTGGAAGGGCTGAAGCCTACCCGTCGGTCGGTTGACTCCCTGGTTGTACGTAGCTACGTTCTGCTTGATGGAATTGTAATTCCGCTTTGTGGAAACGTCCAGAGAGTGTCGCACGGGTGCACTGTGGAGAAGTGTGCCCTTGACGGCACCGGAACGGGAGTGAAGACTCCTTCAACAGAACGTTGAATTCCGCTGGGCGGAAGTCAAGGGGCGGCAGAGAGGGGTCCGGGTGTCCGACGCTGAACTGGTGCTGCGCTCGATGCGCGTCATCACCCCGGAGGGGACACGGGCCGCCTCGGTCGCGGTCTCCGACGGCAAGATCACGGCCGTACTCGGCCACGACGCCGAAGTCCCGCCCGGCGCCCGGCTGGTGGACCTCGGCGACGACGTCCTGCTGCCCGGCCTGGTCGACACGCACGTGCACGTCAACGACCCCGGGCGCACCGAGTGGGAGGGCTTCTGGACCGCCACGCGCGCCGCTGCGGCCGGTGGCATCACCACCCTCGTCGACATGCCGCTCAACTCCCTGCCGCCGACCACGACGGTCGACAACCTCCGTACGAAGCAGGAGGTCGCCGCCGACAAGGCGCACATCGACGTCGGCTTCTGGGGCGGCGCCCTGCCCGACAACGTCAAGGACCTGCGCCCGCTGCACGAGGCCGGCGTCTTCGGCTTCAAGGCGTTCCTGTCGCCGTCCGGCGTGGACGAGTTCCCGCATCTCGACCAGGACCGGCTCGCCCGGTCCCTGGCGGAGATCACCTCCTTCGGCGGCCTGCTGATCGTGCACGCCGAGGACCCCCACCACCTCGACGCCGCCCCGCAGCACGGCGGCCCCAAGTACGCCGACTTCCTCGCCTCGCGCCCGCGCGACGCCGAGGACACCGCGATCGCCCAGCTGATCGCGCAGGCGAAGCGGCTCCACGCGCGTGTGCACGTGCTCCACCTCTCCTCCAGCGACGCGCTGCCGCTGATCGCCGAGGCCAAGCGGGACGGCGTACGGATCACCGTAGAGACGTGCCCGCACTACCTCACCCTGAACGCCGAGGAAGTCCCGGACGGCGCCAGCGAGTTCAAGTGCTGCCCGCCGATCCGCGAGTCCGCAAACCAGGACCTGCTGTGGCAGGCGCTGGCCGACGGCACCGTCGACTGCGTGGTGACCGACCACTCGCCCTCCACGGCCGACCTGAAGACCGACGACTTCGCCACCGCCTGGGGCGGCATCTCCGGGCTCCAGCTGAGCCTGGCGGCCGTCTGGACCGAGGCCCGCAGGCGCGGGCACGGCCTGGAGGACGTGGTGCGCTGGATGTCCGCACGGACGGCACAGCTCGTCGGACTGGACCGGAAGGGCGCCATCGAGGCCGGCCGCGACGCCGACTTCGCGGTCCTCGCACCCGACGAGACCTTCACCGTGGACCCGGCCGCCCTCCAGCACCGCAACCGTGTGACCGCGTACGCCGGCAAGACCCTGTACGGCGTCGTGAAGTCCACCTGGCTGCGCGGCGAACGCATCGTCGCGGACGGCGAGTTCACCGACCCGAAGGGGCGACTCCTCACCCGGACCAACTGACTCCCACCCATCGATCTCGAAAGGCAGACCTGATCACCGTGACGGCGATACCCAGCTTCACCGGCGACGCGAACCCCTACGGCGGCGGCGACCCGTACGCGGACTACCGCACCGCCGACTTCCCGTTCACCCAGTACGCCAACCTCGCCGACCGCCGGCTGGGCGCCGGAGTCATCGCCGCCAACGACGAGTTCTTCGCCCAGCGGGAGAACCTGCTGGTGCCCGAGCGGGCCGAGTTCGACCCAGAGCACTTCGGGCACAAGGGCAAGATCATGGACGGCTGGGAGACGAGGCGCCGCCGAGGTGCCTCCTCCGAGCACCCGTGGCCGACGGCCGAGGACCACGACTGGGCGCTGGTGCGCCTCGGCGCGCCCGGCGTGATCCGCGGGATCGTCGTCGACACGGCCCACTTCCGCGGCAACTACCCGCAGGCGGTGTCCGTCGAGGGCGCGTCCGTACCGGGTTCGCCGTCCCCCGAGGAACTGCTCGGCGACGACGTCAAGTGGACGACCCTGGTCCCGCGCACGCCGATCGGCGGTCACGCGGCGAACGGCTTCGCAGTCCTGGCCGAGCAGCGCTTCACCCATCTGCGGGTCAACCAGCACCCCGACGGCGGCATCGCCCGCCTGCGCGTGCACGGCGAGGTCGTGCCCGACCCCGAGTGGCTGTCGGTGCTCGGCACCTTCGACGTGGTCGCCCTGGAGAACGGCGGCCAGGTCGAGAACGCCTCCAACCTGTTCTACTCGCCCGCCACGAACACCATCCAGCCGGGGCGCTCCCGCAAGATGGACGACGGCTGGGAGACCCGCCGGCGCCGCGACCGGGGCAACGACTGGATCAGCTACCGGCTGGTGGCGCAGTCCCTGATCAGGGCCGTCGAGATCGACACGGCGTACCTGAAGGGCAACAGCGCGGGCTGGGCGTCGGTGTCGGTGAAGGACGGCGAGGACGGTGAGTGGACGGAGATCCTGCCCCGCACCCGCCTCCAGCCCGACACCAACCACCGCTTCGTCCTGCCGGCCCCGGCCGTCGGCACGCACGCGCGCGTGGACATCTTCCCGGACGGCGGCATCTCCCGCCTGCGCCTGCACGGCTCCCTGACCGAGCAGGGCACGACGGGGCTTGCGGCACGCCACCAGGAGTTGGGCGGCTGATTCGCCAGGGCGCGCGCGGCGGCGGTACGGCACCGGTGCGCCCGAAGCCCGTGGGGCGCACCGGCCGGACGGTGCCGGTGCGCCCCGCGTCCGTTCACGCCGCGTGGCCCCCGTCCACCGCGAACTCCGTACCCGTGACGTAGTCCGCCGCGGCCAGGTACGCGACCGTCGACGCCACCTCGTCGGCCGTGCCGAAGCGGCCGAGCGCGGTCATGGCCGCCTGGCCGGACGCGAACGGGCCGTCGGCCGGGTTCATGTCCGTGTCGATGGGACCGGGATGGACGATGTTCGCCGTGATCCCGCGCGGGCCCAACTCGCGGGCCAGCGCCTTCGTCAGGCCGATCAGGGCCGACTTGCTGGTCGCGTAGAGCGTGCCGCCGGGACCCGGCACCCGCTGCGTCATGCAGGTGCCGATCGTGATGATGCGGCCCCCGGCGTCCATGCGGGCGGCCGCCGCCCGCGACGTCAGGAAGACGCCCCGGACGTTCACCGCGAGGACCCGGTCCACATCGGTCAGCGACAGGCCCTCCAGCGGGCCCAGCACCCCGATGCCGGCGTTGTTCACCAGCACGTCCAGGCCCCCGAGCGCCTCGGCGGCACGGTCCACAGCGGCCTGCGCCTCGTCCGCGTCACCGGCGTCCGCCCGCAGCGCCACGGCCCGCCGGCCCAGCGCCTCGACGGCCCGTACGACCTCCTCGGCCGCCTCCTTGCCGTGCACGTACGTCACGGCGACGTCCGCGCCCTCCCGCGCCAGCCGCAGGGCCGTTGCCGCGCCGATACCGCGGCTGCCCCCGGTGACCAGGGCGACCTTGCCGTGCAGAGTTCCGTAAGTGGTTGTCATGGGTCCATCCCAGCTCCGCGCGGGCCGCGACGCTGGCGGCGAACGGACACCGAGTCCCGGCGGGGGCGCGGCGCCCGTCGAACGCCGGCCCGTCACCGCGCCGCATGCTCGGGCGGGTTCGGGGCATCCGGATGGCGACCGGCGCATCGGCCGGAGTCGACGAAAGGGGCGGACCTCGTGCTGGCCATCGTTTCCGCAGTCCTGTTCTTCATAGCCTTCCTGATCAACGCCGCGGAGATCTCGACCAACGACACCTTCACCTCCACCAACATCATGCTGCTCGGCCTCATGACGCTGGCCCTCCAACTGGCGGGCGTCGGCAGCGGCTGGTCGGCACGCGGCCGCCGGAGGTGACTACCGCGAGCAGGGCCGGAATAGGGTGCCGCCATGCACCCACCCGCACCCCGTCCGCCGCGCCGGGCCCGTGACATCGGCCTGGGCGTGGGGGGCCTGCCGACGGGCACCCACAACGCGCTCACCGACGTGCCGGGGGTCCGCGTAGGGCACACCACCTTGGTGACCCCACCGCGTGTGCACAGCGGGGTCACCGCGATCGTGCCCGCCGGCGTGGGTCCCGAAAGCCCGTTGCCCGCGGGGGTGTTCGCGGGCAACGGCTACGGCAAGCTGATCGGCGCCACCCAACTGGCCGAACTCGGCGCCCTGGAGACGCCCGTCCTGCTCACCTCCACGCTGTCCGCGTTCCGTGTCGCGGACTCCCTGGTCGGCTGGCTGCTCGAACGTCCCGAGGGAGCGCGCGCCCGGAGCCTGAACCCCGTGGTGGGGGAGTGCAACGACGGGCTGCTGTCCGACATCCGCTCGCGCCCGGTCCGCGATGCCCATGTCCGCGCGGCGCTGGAGACGGCGTCCGAAGGGCCGGTGCCCGAAGGGTGCGTCGGAGCCGGCACCGGCACGGTCGCCCTGGGTTTCAAGGCCGGTATCGGTACCTCCTCGCGAAGGGTGCCGGTGGCGGGGCGGCAGGCGACGCTCGGCGTGCTGGTGCAGGCCAACTTCGGGGGCACGCTGAGGGTGGGCGGGCGGACGGTCACTCCCGCCGATGTCGGCCTGCCGGCCCCTGCCGAGCTGCCGGAGGCCGGCTCCTGCATGGTCGTGTCCGCCACCGACGCCCCGCTGGACGCCCGCCAGCTGACCCGGCTCGCCCGCCGCTCCGTCTTCGCGCTGGCCAGGTCCGGTGGCGCGTACGGTCACGGCAGCGGCGACTACGGCATCGCCTTCGGCACCCGGCCGACGGCCAGTCCGTCAGGGCCCGCCGTCGTGCCCGACGACACGCTCGACCCGCTCTTCACCGCCGTGCTCGACGCGGTGGAGGAGGCCGTCCTCAACGCCCTGCTTATCGCCACCACGACCACGGGCCCCGGTGGCGATACGCGGCACCCGCTGCCGTCGGAAGCGCTGCTCGCCCTGCTTGGGCACACGGCCCACCGATGAGTTGCGGGCGTCGGCGGGGTCTGAGCTCATGACAGCAGACGCCATTCCGGAAAAGAGGCACTCGTCATGGGCAAGCTCGTCTCCACCCTCTTCGTCACCCTCGACGGCGTCTACCAGGCGCCCGGCGGCCGGGAGGAGGACACCCGCGGCGGCTTCGAGCACGGCGGCTGGGTCTTTCCGTACGCCGACGACGACTTCGGGAAGTTCATCACCGGGGTCTTCGAGCGTCCTGCGGCCTTCCTGCTCGGGCGGCGCACGTACGACATCTTCGCCTCGTACTGGCCGAAGGTGACCGACCCCGCCGACCCGGTCGCCGCCAAGCTCAACGCGCTGCCGAAGTACGTCGCCTCCTCCACGCTGACCGACCCCGAGTGGGCCGGTACCACCGTGGTCAGCGGCGACCTCGGCAAGGAGGTCACCGCCCTCAAGGAGCGCACCGACGGCGAACTCCAGGTGCACGGCAGCGGTGCCCTCGTCCGTTCGCTGCTGGCCCTCGGTCTCGTGGACACCCTGCACCTGATGACCTTCCCGGTCGTGCTCGGCTCGGGCCACCGGCTGTTCACGGAGGGCGCCGTGCCGACCGCCTTCAAGCACACCGGCGGCAGCAGTACGGGCAAGGGCGTCGCCATCAACTCCTACGACCTGGCGGGCCGCCCCGAGTACGGCACGTTCGAACTTCCCGAGGATGCGTGAAACACCCCTCGTCGGCGCCGGGGCGCACGTTAACTTCCCGAGAACTCATCGGACTCGAAGGGAAAATCTCCCTTCTTGACATTGACATGCCACTGTCTACGCGCGTCATCATGAAGCCATGAGATTCCCCCCACGAATCACTCGCATCGGCGCCGCAGCCGCCGTCCTGTCCGCCCTCCTCGTCGGTGGCACCGTCACCGCCACTCCGGCCGCAGCGGCCGTGGGCAGCATCTGTTACAGCGCTCTGCCCTCCCAGGCGCACGACACGCTCGACCTCATCGAGCAGGGCGGCCCCTACCCGTACGAGCAGGACGGCACCGTCTTCCAGAACCGGGAAGGCGTCCTGCCGAGCCAGTCGGCCGGGTACTACCACGAGTACACGGTCATCACTCCGGGGTCCCCCACGCGCGGAGCTCGCCGGATCGTCACCGGTGAGGAGAACCAGGAGGACTACTACACGGCCGACCACTACGAGTCGTTCGACCTGGTCGACCACGGCTGCTGAGTCCGCGGGCCACGGCCGACGCCGAGGAACGGCGCGACCGGCCGGGAGTCCGGTCCGGATTCAGCCGGACTTCCGGCTCTCCGCGGCGGCGAACAGCGCGAACGCCAGCACGAGCAGTGTGACGCTCGCGTAGACCTCGTAGCCGTCGAGGAAGCCGACCCGCTGCACGAGGCCCCACTTCCAGTCGGTGAACTCGTGCACCAGACCGGCGACGCCCTGCACCAGGGCGATGAATCCGAGAACCTCCAGCAACTGCTTCATGTCATGACTCTCGCCCCGCGGACCCCCCACGCCAATCGGCCGCGGGGCGAGGCATGACCGACGGAAGTCCACCTTGCGCAGGGACCGCTGCGTCCAAAGTCGGCGATGCCGCGACTTTGGTCGGCGATCGCGCCCGAGGCGGCGCATCGGTGCCCCGCACTGCGTAGATTTGTCGACCGTGAGTGGTGACAAGCAGGAGCACGCCCCGCAGGCGTTCGCGGGGCCGCGCTGGCTGCTGCCGTCCGCCCTGGTGAAGGAACTCGGGCTCGACCCCGGACGCTCCGGGCGACCCCGGCGCACGGCACGCGACTGGGTGGTCGACTTCTGCTGCTTCCTGCTCGCGGTGTTCATCGGGCTGCTGGCCGCGGACACGCTGCGCAGCGAGGACCTGCCGGACGGCTACGCCGCCTTCGACCAGGTGCTGGGCGCCCTCTCGTGCGCCGCGGTGTGGCTGCGGCGCCGCTGGCCCCTCGGGCTCGCCGTCGCGATGATCCCGGTCGGTTTCGTCTCGAACACCGCGGGCGGCGCGAGCGTGGTCGCCCTCTTCACGCTCGCCGTGCACCGGCCCTTCCGGTACGTCGCCTGGGTGGCCCTGGCGCAATTGGCGCTGGTCCCGGTGTTCTTCTGGCTGCGCCCCGACCCCGACGTGCCGTACGTCTGGGCGCTCGTCTTCGGCGTGCTGGTGACGGGGGCGATCGTCGGCTGGGGCATGTTCGTGCGGTCGAAGCGGCAGCTCATGCTGAGCCTGCGCGACCGCGCCCTGCGGGCCGAGACCGAGGCCGTGCTGCGTGCCGAGCAGGCGCAGCGGCTCGCGCGCGAGGCCATCGCCCGGGAGATGCACGACGTCCTCGCGCACCGGCTGACGCTGCTCAGCGTGCACGCGGGCGCCCTGGAGTTCCGGCCCGACGCGCCCCGCGAGGAGATCCAGCGGGCGGCGGGCGTGATCCGGGAGAGCGCCCACGAGGCACTCCAGGACCTGCGGGAGATCATCGGCGTGCTGCGCGCCGGCGAGTCCGACGACGGCGGCCGCCCGCAGCCGACCCTCGCGGCACTGGAGGCGCTGGTCGCCGAGTCCCGCGAGGCCGGCATGAAGGTCACCCTCGTCCAGCGCGTCACCGACCCGGGCGCCGTGCCGTCCTCCGTCGGCCGCACCGCCTACCGCATCGCCCAGGAGGGCCTGACCAACGCCCGCAAGCACGCCCCCGGCACCGAGGTCACGGTGACGGTGACCGGCGCACCGGGCGAGGGACTGTCGGTCGCGGTGCGCAATCCCGCGCCCGAGGGCCGGGTCCCGCACGTTCCCGGCTCGGGACAGGGCCTGATCGGTCTCACCGAGCGGGCCACGCTCGCGGGAGGGCGGCTGGAGCACGGGCCCGCGGCGGACGGGGGCTTCGAGGTGCGGGGCCGGCTGCCGTGGGCGTGACGCCCGCGTCCCCGGGGCGTCCAACGGCCGCTCCGCCGCGCGCCGTTGCCCGCCCGGCGGACCGGCGTCCACGTGCGCGTGAAGCGCCGCGCACCGAACCGGCCGTGACCGCCTGTCGGGCGGTCGCTCCACGCGGTCCGGCACCTGAACCCCGTGCAACCGTGATTACGTAAGGCACATGACTGCGATCAGGCTCCTCCTCGTCGACGACGACCCGTTGGTCAGGGCCGGTCTGTCCTTCATGCTGGGCGGCGCCGACGACATCGAGATCGTCGGCGAGGCGTCCGACGGCTCCGAGGTCGAGTCGCTGGTCGACCGCACCCGGCCTGACGTGGTGCTGATGGACATCCGGATGCCGTCGGTCGACGGCCTCACCGCCACGGAGCGGCTGCGCGGCAGGAAGGACGCCCCGCAGGTGGTGCTGCTGACCACCTTCCACGCCGACGACCAGGTGCTGCGCGCCCTGCGCGCCGGGGCCGCCGGGTTCGTGCTCAAGGACACCCCGCCCGCCGAGATCGTCGCCGCCGTGCGCCGCGTCGCGGCCGGCGACCCGGTCCTCTCGCCCACCGTGACACGGCAGTTGATGGACCACGCCGCCGGATCGGCGGCCGACACCCGCCGCACGCGCGCACGCGCGCGGCTCACCGCCCTCAACGACCGCGAGCGCGAGGTCGCCGTCGCGGTGGGCCGGGGCCTGTCCAACGCCGACATCGCCACCGAACTGTTCATGAGCGTCGCCACCGTCAAGACCCACGTCTCGCGCGTCCTGGCCAAGCTCGACCTCAACAACCGTGTCCAGATCGCCCTGTTGGCGTACGACGCGGGGTTGTTGGAGGAAAAGGAGGACAACGGGCGCTAGGCCGGGATGCCGTGCGTTCTCGGCGCAGACCGCACGGAGTTCCGCAAGGTCTCCACGGAGCCGGTCGCCCCGACGAGCGCACAGAGCGAGTACGACGCCTTCGTGCGCCTCGCCGACCCTCACATCGCCGCGTTCTGGGTCCCGCCCGGCAGTTCGGCGACGGCGACCGGTCTCCGGTCGCGTCTCGACAGTTCGCACGCCTCCGAGATCCGCAGCGCCTGCAAGGCCTCCCGGCCGTCACAGGGGTTGGCCCGCTCGCCGCGCACGACCTCCACGAACGCGTTCAGCTCCGCCTCGTACGCGGGCCCGAACCGCTCCAGGAACCCCGGCCACGGCTTGTCCGCCGCGGGCGGCCCCGTCGGCTCGGTGGACGCCACCGGCGTGCGGTCGTCCAGCCCGACCACGACCGTGTCCAGCTCACCGGCCAGCTCCATGCGCACGTCGTACCCGGCGCCGTTCAGCCGGGTCGCGGTGGCCGTGGCGAGCGTGCCGTCGTCCATGGTGAGCACCACCGCGGCGGTGTCCACGTCGCCCGCCTCACGGAACATCGCGGGTCCGGCGTCGGACCCGGCCGCGTACACGTCGACGACCTCGCGCCCGGTCACCCAGCGCAGCACGTCGAAGTCGTGGATCAGCGTGTCCCGGTACAGCCCGCCCGACAGCGGCAGCCACGCGACCGGCGGCGGCGCCTGGTCGCTGGTCAGCGCCCGCACCGTGTGCAGCCGCCCGAGCCGGCCGGAGCGCACCGCCTCACGGGCGCCCTCGTAGCCCGTGTCGAAGCGCCGCTGGAAGCCCATCTGGAGGATCGTCCCGGCGGTCTCCACCTCCCCGATCGCGTGCAGGGTGCCCGGCAGATCGAGGGCTATCGGCTTCTCGCAGAACACCGGGAGCCCCGCCCGGGCCGCCCGGCCGATCAGTTCGGCATGGGCCGACGTCGCGGTGGTGATCACCACCGCGTCCACGCCCCACCGGAAGATCTCGTCGACCCCGGGCGCCGCTGTCTCGCCCAGCCGGTGAGCCAGCTCCTGGGCACGCGAGACATCCGCGTCCGTGAGGATCAAGGAGCCGACGTCGCGATGACGGCTGAGCGTGTTGGCGTGGATCGTGCCGATGCGGCCCGTACCGATGACCCCGATGCGCATGGAAACAAAGTGCGGGTTCAGTGCGTACGCTGTCAATGCAAATGTCCGGACAATCAAACTACACGACTTCCCGTCAACAACGCGTAGAGCTACAGTCGGCCCGTGCCGAAACCAGAACAGGACCCGACCGTGGAACTCGAGCTCAGCGTGGACCGGAGCAGTCCGGTGCCCTTGTACTTCCAGCTGTCCCAACAGCTCGAAGCCGCGATCGAGCACGGAGCGCTCACGCCCGGCAGCCTGCTGGGCAACGAGATCGAGCTCGCCGCACGCCTCGGCCTGTCCCGTCCCACGGTCCGCCAGGCCATCCAGTCGCTGGTGGACAAGGGCCTGCTGGTGCGCCGCCGGGGCGTCGGAACCCAGGTCGTGCACAGCCAGGTCAAACGTCCGCTGGAGCTCAGCAGTCTCTACGACGACCTGGAGTCGGCCGGCCAGCGCCCCGCGACCAGGGTGATCGTCAACACCGTCGTCCCGGCGTCCGCCGAGGTCGCGGCGGCGCTCGGGGTGGCCGAGGACAGCGACGTGCACCGGATCGAGCGGCTGCGCCTGGCGCACGGCGAGCCGATGGCGTACCTGTGCAACTACCTGCCGCCCGGGCTGCTCGGCCTGGACACCGCGCAGCTGGAGGCCACCGGTCTGTACCGGCTGATGCGCGCCGCCGGCATCACCCTGCACAGCGCCCGTCAGACGATCGGCGCCCGCGCCGCCACCGCCGCCGAGGCCGAACGCCTGGCCGAGGAGGAGGGCGCCCCGCTGCTCACGATGCAGCGCGTGACGTTCGACGACACGGGCCGGGCGGTGGAGTACGGCACGCACACGTACCGCCCGAGCCGCTACTCCTTCGAGTTCCAGCTGCTCGTTCGGTCGTGAACGATAGACCGCTTGGTACGTTGCAATGTCAGGACAATACGACGCGCCTGGAGGGCATCGCCCTGACAGGGGCGCGGGGAACTGCGCGCCCGACCACGACGAACCGGCACCCGGCATGTGACGCGTACCCACCTTTGCCGCCCCGTTCGGCACCCAGCGTGAGCGTGCGGCAGAATCGGCCCTGATGAGCACCTACCGCGACTTCACCGCCCCGATCGGCTCACGGCGGGCCCCCGTCCTGAGGACGGTGGGCCCCAGAGAACGCCGTTCGCACCTGACGGCGCCCAGAGTCCCCACCGTGGGCATCGACATCGGTGGCACCAAGGTGATGGCGGGCGTCGTGGACGCCGACGGCAACATCCTGGAGAAGGTCCGCACGGAGACCCCGGACAAGTCCAAGAGCCCGAAGGTCGTCGAGGACACCATCGTCGAACTGGTCCTGGACCTGTCCGACCGGCACGACGTGCACGCCGTCGGCATCGGCGCGGCCGGCTGGGTCGACGCCGACCGCAACCGCGTCCTGTTCGCGCCCCACCTGTCCTGGCGCAACGAGCCGCTGCGGGACCGCATCGCGGGCCGACTCGCCGTGCCGGTCCTGGTCGACAACGACGCCAACACGGCCGCCTGGGCGGAGTGGCGCTTCGGCGCCGGCCGTGACGAGGACCACCTCGTCATGATCACCCTGGGTACCGGCATCGGCGGCGCGATCCTGGAGGACGGGCAGGTCAAGCGCGGCAAGTACGGAGTCGCCGGCGAGTTCGGCCATATGCAGGTCGTGCCCGGCGGCCACCGCTGCCCGTGCGGCAACCGCGGCTGCTGGGAGCAGTACAGCTCCGGCAACGCGCTGGTGCGCGAGGCGAAGGAGCTGGCCGCCGCCGACTCTCCCGTGGCGTACGGGATCATCGAACACGTCAAGGGCCAGATCGGCGACATCACCGGCCCGATGATCACCGAGCTGGCCCGCGACGGCGACGCGATGTGCATCGAGCTGCTCCAGGACATCGGTCAGTGGCTCGGCGTCGGCATCGCCAACCTCGCGGCCGCCCTGGACCCCTCCTGCTTCGTCATCGGCGGCGGTGTGTCGGCCGCCGACGACCTGCTGATCGGCCCCGCGCGGGACGCCTTCAAGCGCCACCTCACCGGCCGCGGCTACCGCCCCGAGGCCCGCATCACCCGCGCCCAGCTCGGCCCCGAGGCCGGCATGGTCGGCGCCGCCGACCTGGCCCGTCTGGTCGCCCGCCGGTTCCGGCGCGCCAACCGGCGCCGGGTGGAGCGCTACGAGCGCTACGCGCGGTTCGCGGAAGCCCGCCGGACCTCCCAGGGGTCGGCGTGACCGTGTCCGTACCCCGCCAGGCCGACTCGCCGGACGAGCAGTCCGAGCCCGAGGGCCGCCGCCACAGGAACCGCCGCCGGGCGCTCACCCTGCTCATCATCGTGCTGCTCATCGGCGTGCCGGCCGGCTACCTGGTGATCTCCGCCAACCAGAGCCGCGACAGCGGCAAGGACAAGGAGGCCAAGTACTCCGCGACCGGCCTCACCAAGGGCTGGCCGTCGAGGGTGCAGCGCCGCCTCTACCAGATCCCGATCCCGGTGCCGTCGTACAAGGTCGCCTACTACGAGACGAACAACTGGAAGACCAGCCGTCTCTACGTCCAGTTCGAGACCACCAAGGGCAACCTGGACGTCTTCCTCAAGTCCATCGGCGCCGACCGGGACGACCTGGAGGCGGACGAGGTCACCATCAACGCCCGCGACCAGAAGGTCACCGGCTGGCACTTCAAGGACTCCGGGCCCTGGTACGGCCTGGTCCGCAAGCAGAAGAACCCGGCGCCCACCCAGGACATCGTGGTCAACCTGTCCGACCCGGACCACCCGTTCGTGTACGCGGTCTCCCGTACGGTTCCCTGACGACACGGTGATCACCACGTGGCGGTCCCGGGCCCGGACGGGCCGCCGGGGCCGATTGTCAGACCCCGCCCGTAGAGTCGAAGACGGTTGATCGCACTCGAAGGCGGGAGGTGACAGGGCGTATGAACGACATGGCCACGATGGCCGAGAGGGCGGGGCGGGACGTCCCCGTGCGGCTCGCGGCCGTCTTCCTGCCCGCACCCCTTCCGCGCGAGGGGCGGATCGCCTTCTGGGACCCGGAGGGCGGCCCGCTGCCCGCCGAGGACACCGAGCTCACCGTCGTACGACGCCATGGCGCGGGAGTCCGCCGCAGGACCGCCCCCGCGCTCACCCTGCCGCTAGACGACGCCCTGCCGCTGCTCGTGCGGGCGCGGCGGGACCCGGCCGCCCACCCCGCCACCGCCTGCTGGGGCGCCGCCGCCCTGCACGCCCTGCGGCTCACCGCACGCGGCCGGCTGCTGCCCGGCCTGACGCCCACCGGCCACGACGCCTGGCGCGCGGGCCCCCTCGACCCCGACGACATCGCACACCTGCGCGCGGTCGCCGCGGCGCTGCCCCACGAGGGCCACGCAGTCCCCCTGCCCGGCCCCGGCCCGCTGCGGCTGCCCGAACCGGAGGCGCTGATGCGCGCCTTCCTGGACGCGGTCGCCGACACCCTGCCCCGCACCCCGGCCGCGCCGCACGTCTCGGGGAAGCCCTTCGCCGCGCGCCCGGCCCAGCGGCTGCCCGGCGCCCACGACTGGGCGGCCGAGGTCGCCGCCGGCATGGACGCGGGCGTACGGATCTCACTGCGCCTGGACCTGTCGGCGTACGACCTCTTCGACGACCGCGACGACGGCGCACGCCGCGCGGGCGCGGCCGTCGTCCAGGTGCACAGCCTCGCCGACCCCACCCTGGTGGCCGACGCGGCCGCCCTGTGGGCCGGTCGGGCCGACGACGCCTTCGGGCCACGTGCGCGGGTGGACGCGGCGCTGGCGGTGCGCCGCGCGGCCCGGGTGTGGGCCCCGCTCGACCGCCTCGCCGAGCAGGACGTGCCCGACGTGCTGGCCCTCTCCGACGAGGAGTTGGGCGACCTGCTGGGTGTGGCCACCACCCGCCTCGCGGCGGCCGGGGTGGCCGTGCACTGGCCCCGGGACCTGGCGCAGGACCTCAGCGCGGCGGCGATCGTACGGCCCGCGCCGGGCTCGGCGACCGATGGCACCGGGTTCTTCGAGAGCGAGGAACTGCTCCAGTTCCGCTGGCAGTTGGCGATCGGTGGCGACCCGCTCACCGAGGGCGAGATGGACGCCCTCGCCGAGGCGCACCGTCCGGTCGTCCGGCTGCGGGACAGCTGGGTCCTGGTCGACCCGGCCCTCGTCCGCAAGGCACGCAAGCGCGAACTGGGCCTGCTCGACCCGGTCGACGCACTGTCCGTCGCCCTCACCGGCACCGCGGAGGTCGACGGCGAGACGGTCGAGGCGGTGCCGGTCGGCGCACTGGCGGCCCTGCGGGACCGGCTCACCGCGGGCGTACGGCCGGCCGAGGCACCGCCGGGCCTGCACGCCACCCTGCGCGACTACCAACTCCGGGGCCTGGCCTGGCTGGACCTCATGACATCCCTGGGACTCGGCGGCTGCCTGGCCGACGACATGGGCCTCGGCAAGACGATCACGGTGATCGCGCTGCATCTGAAGCGCGCCCGGACCGCCCCGACCCTGGTGGTCTGCCCGGCGTCCCTGCTGGGCAACTGGCAGCGGGAGATCACCCGTTTCGCCCCCGGCGTCCCCGTCCGCCGCTTCCACGGCCCGGACCGCACCCTGGACGACATGGACGGCGGCTTCGTCCTGACCACGTACGGCACCATGCGGTCGACGGCGCCGACGCTGGCCGAGCACACCTGGGGCATGGTCGTCGCCGACGAGGCACAGCACGTGAAGAACCCCTACTCGGCGACCGCGAAGGCGCTGCGCACCATCCCGACGCCCGCGCGCGTGGCGCTGACCGGCACACCGGTGGAGAACAACCTCTCCGAACTCTGGGCCCTGCTCGACTGGACGACACCCGGCCTGCTCGGTCCGCTGAAGTCCTTCCGCGCCAGGCACGCGCGTGCCGTGGAGAACGGTGAGGACGAGGAGGCGGTGACCCGGCTGGCCCGCCTGGTGCGGCCGTTCCTGCTGCGCCGCAAGAAGTCCGACCCGGGGATCGTCCCCGAACTGCCGCCCAAGACGGAGACCGACCACCCCGTCCCGCTCACCCGTGAACAGGCCGCGCTCTACGAGGCCGTGGTGCGTGAGTCGCTGCTCGCCATCGAGACCGCGGAGGGCATCGCGCGCCGGGGGCTGGTCCTGAAACTCCTGACGTCCCTGAAGCAGGTCTGCGACCACCCCGCGCTGTATCTGAAGGAGGAGACCCCGGCACCGGCCGTCGGCCTCGCCGCCCGCTCCGGCAAGCTGGCCCTGCTGGACGAACTGCTCGACACCGTGCTGGCCGAGGACGGTTCGGTGCTGGTCTTCACGCAGTACGTGGGGATGGCCCGCCTGATCGCCGCCCACCTCGCCTCCCGGGCGGTACCGGTGGAACTGCTCCACGGCGGTACGCCCGTCCCGGACCGCGAACGAATGGTGGACCGCTTCCAGGAGGGCGCGACCCCGGTCCTGGTGCTGTCCCTCAAGGCCGCCGGCACCGGCCTCAACCTCACCCGGGCCGGCCATGTCGTCCACTTCGACCGCTGGTGGAACCCGGCGGTCGAGGAACAGGCCACCGACCGTGCCTACCGCATCGGCCAGACCCAGCCCGTCCAGGTCCACCGCCTCATCACCGAGGGCACCGTGGAGGACCGCATCGCCGAGATGCTCGAATCCAAGCGAGCCCTGGCCGACGCGATCCTCGGCTCCGGCGAGTCGGCCCTCACCGAACTGACGGACCACGAGCTGTCCGACCTCGTGTCGCTGAGGAGGGAGTCGTGACGGGGGCGGGGGAGTGGAGGAGTTCGGAGGGCGAGGAGCCGGAGTTGCAGCACGCCCCGTCGGCGGAGGGCGAGGAGTCGGAGGTGCCGCACGCCCCGTGGGCGGAGGGCGAGGAGTCGGAGGTGCCGCACGCCCCGTCGGCGGAGGGCGAAACGAGTCGGCGCGAGGACACAGAGCACCGGCCGGCCGATGCCGCACGCCGTGCGCTGCGGGCCGCCCGGGAGCGGCGGGAGTCCGAGCAAGAGGCCGCTGCGGGGGACGAGTCGACCGCAGGGGAGGACAAGCGGCGGGTGGCTCGGCCGGGGGATGCCGCTCGTGCTGCGGTGCGGTCCACGCGAGAGCCTGACCGGGATCGAGCTCACGGTGTGGGCGGCGTGGGTGCGAGCTCTGCCGATGGCCCGGACGTCGTGGAGGGCGGACGTGACGTTCCGCGGTCCGGGGCACCCCGCGTGTCGAGCGAGGACGCGCGTAGGCCGGGAGCGCATCAGCAGGGCGCGACCCGCCCTGGCGCAGAAGCGGACCGGGTCGAGGCGGACCCGTCGGGCACACCGACCGAGCCCGGCACCGAGTCGCCCGCCCCAGCGTCCGGCCGTCCCGGTCCGCGTCCTGGGGACGCCGCGCGTGAGGCGTTGCGCGCGGCCTTGGAGGAGAGGCGACGGGCCGAGTCGGAGGAAGGGGGCAAGGGAGTTCGGCGCGCCGGCACTTCGCGTCGGTCCGCGTCACCGACCCGTTCCGGAGCCGCGGATCGACCCCGACGGGAGGCGGACGGCGAAGACGCCCGGCAGCGAGGGAGCGAGCCGCCCCGCCGGCCGGGCCGTGCTGCCGACCGTATGCGTGTCCGTGACGTACAGAGCCTGCTTGCCGGTGCCTTCATGATGCCGTCCTCGGACCCGCCCGAGGACGACGAGGATTCGAGCCCGCCCGATCCGGCCGACGACTCGCGACCCAACCCGGCGAGTCCTTCCTCGGCCATGCCCGATCACCTGCGACGCAACCCGGCGAGTCCGTCCTCCGTCGCGCCCGATCACCCCCGGCACCCCGCCGCGCCGCCCACCGACGGCGACCCTTTCCCTGCCCCCGCATCTCCGCCCGAGTCCTCGCCCCCTTCTCCCGCCTCGCCCCCTTCTCCCGCCTCTCCCTCCACCCCTCCGCCATCCCCCCTCCCCGCCAGCCCCAGTCCCCAAGTCCCCCGATCCATGGCCGCCCCCTCCCGCGATGGCGAACTCCGGCGTACCTTCCCGGCTTTCGCGGCGCGCCCCGCGGATGACACCCGGTTCGCCGAGAGTTGGTGGGGCGACGCCTGGGTGACCGCGTTGGAGCAGGGGGCTCTCGATGTCAAGCGGCTCGCGCGGGGACGGGGTTACGCGCAGGAAGGGCATGTCGATGCCATCACCGTGACGCCGGGGCTGGTGCTGGCGTACGTGCGGGGGAGCCGTCCGCGTCCGTACCGCGTGCAGGTGCGGCTGCGGACGCTGGACGACGCCGACTGGACACGGTTCCTGGACGCCGTCGCCGAACGGCCCGGCCACATCGCGGCGTTGCTGGACAAGGAGATGCCGCAGTCCCTCGCCGACTGCGGGGTGCCGCTGCTGCCGGGACCGGGCGACCTGGACCCCCGTTGCAGCTGCCCCGACCGGGGCCACCCCTGCAAACACGCGGCCGCCCTCTGCTACCAGACGGCACGCCTGCTGGACGCCGACCCCTTCGTACTGCTCCTGCTGCGCGGCCGCGGTGAACGGCAGTTGCTCGACGCGCTGTCCCGGCTGAGCGCCGCCCGCGCGGCCCGGGCCGCACAGGAACAGCAGCCCGCGCCCCTCGCGGGCGTACGTGCCACCGAGGCACTGGACCCGGAGCGTCGGCTCCCGCCCCTCCCGGCCCCCTTGCCAGCGCCCCCGCACCCCGAGCAACCGCCCGTCTACCCGGCGGCCCCGGGCGGCCCGGACCCCTTCGCGCTGGATCAGTTGGCGACGGACGCCGCCGCTCGCGCCCACGCCATGCTCGGCACCGGCCGTGACCCGGTCGCCGAACTGACCCTGTGGCAGGACGCGGTACGGCTCGCCGCCGCCCGCCCCGGTTCGGGCCTGACCGCCGCCACCCGCGCCCTGTACGCCTCCCTGGCGGCAGCCACCGACCGCACCCCGGCCGACCTGGCCCGCGCGGTCGCGGCCTGGCGGCAGGGCGGGCTCGAAGGGCTCGCGGTCCTCGAAGAGCCCTGGGACCCGCCGGCCGGCCGCTTCGACCGGGCCCGCCCGCTCCTGCTCGCCGCCGACCTACCGGCCTTCCGGCCCTGGCACAACCGCCTCACCCACCCCCGCGGCCATGTCCAACTCCGCCTCGGCCGCGACGGTCTGTGGTACCCGTACGAGTCGGAACCCGGCCACGACGACTGGTGGCCACGCGGCACCCCCGACCTCGACCCCGTCGGCGCGCTCACCGGTCTCGACCCGGCCGGCGCCCTCGGCGACCTCGGGTTCATGCCGCCGGAAGCTTGACCCGATCATGCCCCGCACCGACGACCGCCGTTTCCCGGGAGCAACTACACTGCCGCGTTGTCGCCAGGCGGCACACAGCAACTGGCCCGAAACGAACGGTGGGAGAGGCCATGGCAACGGGGGGATGGGGTCCCGGACCCGGCTCGGGACAACCGGGCGGCAACGGACCCGGCGGCCAGGGCTGGGGCGCCCCGTACGGACCCGGCCCGGCGCCCAACGGCCCCTACGGGCCGGGCAACGGCGGCAACCCCTACGGCCCGCCCCCGCCGAACCCGAACCCGTATCCCAACCCCCACCCCAATCCGTACCCTTACGGACCGCCGCCCGGCCGTCCCGTACCGGTGGCACGCCGCCGCAGCTGCCTCTGGTACTTCTCGCCGCTCTTCCTCGCGGTCCTGCTCCTGCGCTCCGCGCACCGCGTCGCCACCAAGCTGTTCGTGCACGAGAGCGGCGACCGGATCGTGGACCGCACCGTGGACCGCGTGCAGGTGGCGCGCACGGTGCTCGGCGCGCTGGCCACCATCGGGCTGATCCTCGCCTACGGCGTGGAGAAGGACCGTTGGAACAACGCGGCGGAGACGGGCTTCGCCAACGCGATCGTCACGCCGTTCCTGCTGATCTGCGCCGGGCCGCTGGTCATCCTCGGGTTCATCTACTACGCGCCCCCGCACCTGAGGCCGCACCTGCGCTCACGCCTGCGCGCCCCGCTCAAGGCGGTCGGCTGGTTTCTGCTGTCCCTCGCCGTCGTGGCCGCGATCATCTACTTCGTGGGCAGCAGCGGGGTCATGGAGAGCAAGAACCCGTGGCTGGTGGTGCCGGTCGCGCTCGTCACCATGGCCGCCATCTTCTGGGGCCTGCCGTTCCTGTTCCTGGCGTCGCTGTACTCCGCCCGCAGCGCCTTCAACACCGCCCATGTGCACCCGATGCTGCCGCCCGTGGTCACCGGCATCCTGGTCTGGCTCCTCGCGATCTTCAACCTGATCAGCGAAGGCATGCCCGCGGGTCCGCCGGTGGCCCAGTTCTGCTCGGTGCTGGGCGGCCCGCTGTCGGTGACCGCGGTCTCGGCGTGGGAGATGTGGCGGCTGCGCACCCGGTACGGCGTCACCGTCCGAAGCTGAGCCGAACCTCCGTCCCGTGAAGGCCGTGTGAGAGTTCCTCGCCGATCTGCGGGAGCCAGGTGTGAGGACGTGGGGTCCGTGGGGCCGGTATTCGGATGCGGACGTTAGCGTGGAGCGGTGAGTGAGACGAAGACCCCCGCCCTCCAGTACCGATTCGACGGCCCGGAAGATGCCCCGGTCCTCATCCTGGGCCCCTCGCTCGGTACCACCTGGCACATGTGGGACCGGCAGGTTCCCGAGCTGACCCAGCAGTGGCGTGTCTTCCGGTTCGACCTGCCGGGACACGGCGGCGCGCCCGCCTACCCGGCGGGCTCCGTCGCCGAACTCGCCGAACGACTGCTCGTCACCCTCGACGGCCTCGGCGTGCAGCGCTTCGGCTACGCGGGCTGCGCGCTCGGCGGCGCGCTCGGCATCGAACTCGCCCTGCGCCACCCCGAGCGCATCGCCTCGCTCGCGCTGATCGCCGCCTCGCCCCGCTTCGGCACGGCGGACGAGTTCCGGCAGCGCGGTGTGATCGTGCGCACCAACGGCCTCGACCCCATCGCCCGCACCTCGCCGGACCGTTGGTTCACCAACGGCTTCGCCGCCGCCCAGCCCGCCATCACGGAGTGGGCCGTGCAGATGGTGCGCACCACCGACCCCGGCTGCTACATCGCCGCCTGCGAGGCCCTCGCCTCCTTCGACGTACGGTCGCAGCTCGCGGGCGTCGCCGTGCCCACGCTCGTCCTCGTCGGCTCGGACGACCAGGTCACCGGCCCCGCCGAGGCCCGCACCCTGGTCGCCGGCATACCGGACGCGCGGCTCGCCGTGGTCCCCGGCGCCTCCCACCTCGTCCCGGTCGAGCAGCCCGCCGCCGTCACCGACCTGCTGGTGCGGCACTTCTCCACCGCCTGGCAGCCCGCCTACGACTCCACGACCGGCCAGATGGCCATCGTCGCCGCCCCCGTGAAACCGGTCCTGGCCCCCGTGCCGTCGCAGCCCGCGCCCATCGCCGAGATCGCCCCGGCCGTCGTACCGCAGCAGACGACGACGGGGCGGGCGGATCCGTACGACGCGGGGATCAAGGTCCGTCGTGAGGTGCTCGGCGACGCGCATGTCGACCGGGCGCTGGCGCAGGCCGACGACTTCTCGGGGGACTTCCAGGAGCTCATCACCCGCTACGCGTGGGGCGAGATCTGGGGCAGACCCGGCCTCGACCGGCGCTCCCGCAGCTGTGTCACCCTCACCGCCCTGGTCGCGGGCGGCCACCTGGACGAACTCGCCTTCCACACCCGCGCCGCCCTGCGCAACGGCCTCACCCCGGACGAGATCAAGGAAGTGCTGCTCCAGGCGGCCGTCTACTGCGGCGTACCGGCGGCCAACAGCGCGTTCAAGGTCGCCCAGAAGGTCATCAGGGAGGAGACCACTCCCGAGGAGTGAGCATCGCCGGCGGGTGCGCGCAAGGATGGACCCATGAAGCTCACGAAGAAGTCGCACTCCTGCGTCCGCCTGGAGAAGGACGGACAGACGCTCGTTCTCGACCCCGGCGGGTTCAGCGAGGAGGACGCCGCGGTCGGCGCGGACGCGATCCTCGTCACACACGAGCACCCCGACCACTTCGACGAGGCGCGGCTGCGGGCGGCCATGGAGGCCGACCCGGCCGCGCAGATCTGGACGCTGAAGTCCGTCGCCGAGCAGATCTCGGCGGCGTTCCCGGGCCGCGTGCACACCGTCGGCCACGGCGACACCTTCACCGCCGCCGGCTTCGACGTCCAGGTCCACGGCGAACTGCACGCCGTCATCCACCCGGACATCCCGCGCATCACCAACGTCGGCTACCTCGTCGACGGCGGGCGCCTCTTCCACCCCGGCGACGCCCTCACCGTGCCCGACCACCCGGTCGAGACGCTGATGCTCCCGGTGATGGCGCCCTGGAGCAAGATCGCGGAGGTCATCGACTACGTCCGCGAGGTCAAGCCGCAGCGCGCCTACGACATCCACGACGCCCTCCTGACCGACCTGGCCCGGCCGATCTACGACCGCCAGATCGGCGCCCTGGGCGGCTCGGAGCACCTGCGCCTGACGCCGGGGGACTCCGCGGAGCTGTGACCGGCCCCACCCCGGGCGGGACCGGGTTGTCAGTCCCGCCCGGTAGGTTGTGAGACATGCGCATCGCGACCTGGAACGTGAACTCGATCACCGCACGCCTGCCGAGGCTCCTGGCCTGGCTGGAGAGCAGCGGCACCGACGTGCTGTGTCTCCAGGAGGCCAAGGTCGCCGAGGACGCCTTCCCGTTCGAGCCGCTGCGCGACCTCGGCTACGAGGCGGCGGTCAACGCCACCGGCCGGTGGAACGGCGTGGCGGTGCTCTCCCGCGTCGGCCTCAAGGACGTCGTCAAGGGCCTGCCCGGCGACCCCGGCTACGACGGCGTGCAGGAGCCCAGGGCCATCTCCGCGACCTGCGGCCCGGTCCGCGTCTGGTCGGTGTACGTGCCGAACGGCCGCGAGGTGGACCACCCCCACTACGCCTACAAGCTCCAGTGGTTCGAGGCACTGAAGGCGGCCGTCGCCGGCGACGCGGGCGGCAGCCGCCCGTTCGCGGTGCTGGGCGACTACAACGTGGCGCCTACGGACGACGACGTCTACGACGTGGCCGCCTTCGAGGGCCTCACCCATGTCACCCCCGCCGAGCGCGCCGCCCTGACGGCGCTGCGCGAGTCCGGCCTGTCCGACGTGGTCCCGCGCCCCCTGAAGTACGACCACCCGTACACCTACTGGGACTACCGCCAGCTCGCCTTCCCCAAGAACCGCGGCATGCGCATCGACCTGGTCTACGGCAACGAGCCGTTCGCCAAGGCCGTCAGCGACTCCTACGTGGACCGGGAGGAGCGCAAGGGCAAGGGTGCCTCGGACCACGCACCGGTGGTCGTGGACCTGGACGTCTAGACGCCCCTCGGCAACACCAGCCCGTCCGGCGTTTGAGGACGAGGCCGTTCAGGCCGATACGGGGGGTCCGGGGGCAGCGCCCCCGGCCGGTCACGGCACCAAGGCCCGCAGGTCGATGGAGTCGGCCAACGCGGCGAGCCCCGCATCCCCGGGATGCAGATGGTCCCCGCTGTCGTAGGCGGGAAGCATCCGGGAGGGCTGTGCCGGGTCCCGTACGACCGCGTCGAAGTCGAGTACCCCGTCGTACACCCCGGCGCCGCGGATCCACGCGTTGATCTCGACGCGCTCGGCGTCGGCCGCGGCGGTGCAGCGCGCCTCGCCCGCGCACGGCAGGATCGTCGCCGCCAGCATGTGCAGCCCCCGCGCGTGCCCACGGTCCGCGATCTCGCGCAGCCCGGCGATCACCTGCTCCGCGGTCGTGTCCCAGCGCACATCGTTGATGCCCTCGAACACGACGGCCGTACGCGCCGACGTCTGGGCCAGCACATCGAGGTCGAACCGGTGCAGGGCGCTCACGCCGGCCGTGTCCGTGGAGACGCCGTCCCCGGGATAGCGGTCGGAGACCACACGGTTTCCGGAGATGCCCTGGTTGAGCACCCCATAGCGCGGGACCGCACTCTGGTTCAGCAGCCGGGTGGCCAGCACATTGGGCCACCGCCGGTTCGCATCCGTCGTGGACTTGTCGCCGTCGGTGATCGAGTCACCCAGCAACACCACGGACCCCGGCCCGCCGCCCACGTCGACGCCCGTCAGCAGCGGCCAACTGGTGAGCACGGTCGGATAGGCGGAGGCGCCGAGGTCCGCCGTGTGGTCGCCCGGCCCGCTCACGTACGACCGCTGCTGCGCGAGCCGGTGCACGGGTGCGGCCGGCACGGTCCCCGGCAGATGGAAGCTCACCAGCAGGTTGGTGTCCGCGGGCACGGCGAAGCCGAGCGGATCGCTGTACGCCTGCGCGCCCGCCGGGACCTCCACGCCCGCCGCGCCACCGAACGACACCCGGACCGGCGTCGCCTTCGCCGCCGCGCCCGACTGCTGCACCGCCACCGTGGCGCCACCGATCCGCACCGGCCCCGCGGCGAAGGTGTTGTCGAACCGCAGCCGCACCCGCGGACCGCCCGCCGAGGTGTGCACGACCAGACGCATCGTCCGGTCGGTCCACGGCCCGACGGTCGGATAGCCGCCGGTCGCCGCGGCCCAACTCCCCGTCCAGCCCGGGGCCGGGGACCGCACCGCCACCGCGAACACATGCAGCCCGGTCGCCTGCGGCAGCCTTACGGAGGCGACCGGGCGCCCCGGTACGAGCGGCACGGTCACGACGTACAGCCGTGCCCGTTCGGCGAGTTGGCCGCCCGGTGTGTTGATGTGGGGCAGGGCGACAGCCTTGGTGGCGAGTGGGCCGGTGCGCCAGTCGGGGGCGGTCAGCCGGTACCCGGACCGGGCGCCGTCGGCGTAGACCACCGTCCCCGCCGCGCCCACGTCGATGCCTGCCGTGCCCGCCACCAGGAAGGCGAGCGCGTCGCCGTGGCCGCGCACCCGCACGTCCTGCCCGGCGGCGAGAACGTTGTCGGGCTCGCCCGGCTGCCGGTCGGGCCAGGTCAGCCGGGCGCCCTGCACGGTCAGCGCGCGACCCGGCGTCCACCCGGCGGCGGCCAGGTCCTGTGCGGACAGAGAGGCACCCGACCCGTCGAAGTCGGCTGCGGCGGGCCGGGCGTCGTCACTGACGGCCGTGTTGTCGAAGAGCCGCTCCAGCGCGAGCGGCACGGCTCTGCGCTCGCCGGCCGCATGTGCGGAGAAGCCCGGCACCAGGGCTGCGAAGAGGGCAAGGACGACCGCGGAAATCCACACACATCGGCGCACGGCCGACTCCTCCCGTTCACGACCGCTCAGGACTGCGTATGACTGCGCATGACAAGTTCGGGCAGGACACTCAGAAGAGAAGTTCTTGCGAGATTTTCAGGTGTGAGTCGTTCCGACGAGACGCATGACGCACGGAGAAGTTAGAGAGGCACCCGTGACCCGTCAACGAGCCATGCCACAAGTCGGCGTGAACTCGACCGGAATCGACGGTCCGCGCGCCTGTGGTGCGTTCGGCCGTGCGAATGACACGCTGTGCGTATGAAGATCCCTTTTCTTGGCCATCGGCCCGAGAAGCGCGGGGCCCCCGACCCCGAGGGCATCGCCGAACTGCTCTCCGAGTGCGAGCTGCTGCGTTCCCACGCGTCCCGGGCGGGGATCCAACTCGATGACACCGTGGCCTCGTTGGAGGCCCTCGATCAGCTGCTGCCGCGCTGGCGGGACGACGAGGAGATCCTGCCCTGGCTGGGCAACGACGCCGGGCTGTACCTCGGCACCGTCATCGTGCGTACCGTGCCCGGCGCCGCCTGGGAGATCTGGCCGGACGGTCAGCCGGTCGTCCGGCTCGCGTCCGGCCGGGAGTTCGACGTCGTCGCCTCGGGGCGGGAGTGGGCCGTGAGCGGCGTGCCGGAGCTGTCGCAGCTGTACGCGGAGGTCGCGGAGGCATGAGCCCCGGGCCCCGGGGTGCGGCATAAGTGCCAAGTAAATACGGCTTATGTCCGAAAAGTGCGTGTCGTCCAATAAGTCAGCTCTTGTCCCGCTAGTTTGCGGTCATCGCTGTACTGAACAGGACTGGGGCTGGGCATGGCTGGCGATCCACTGATCGTGCCGCGTGACGTCGACAACCATGTGGGGGACTTGTCGCTTCGTGGTCCGTGAACCCTTCCGGCCCCGCCGGGTCGGACCTCGACTACGATGTTTCGTCCGTCCCCAAGGCCGTGGCGGTGGCCCCGCCCACGACCAGGGACGCTGCTGCCGGGTGGGGATCCCCCCACGGCCCCTGGGGACAGGGGCAGCAGGGGGCAGCAGTCACAGAGCCATACCCGTCCGGCGCCGGCCGGAGATCACTGTTCGCGCAGTGGAATCGACACGTACGACGGGTCGTTCGCCGGCGAGGAGAAGGTCAGCCGCGCGCCGGACGGGTTGTGCTCGATGTAGAGCGGGTCGACCGTGTCGACGACCAGTGCGAGGCGGTGCCCTGCCGGGACGTCGTAGGACGTGGAGTACAACTCCAGGTCGAGACCGAACGGCTGTCCGGGTGTCCGTCCGTGGAAGGTGTACGGCGCGTTGCTGACCAGCTTGCCGAGGCCGAGCGGGCCCACGTCGTACAGATAGGCGACGAGGGTGCCGCTCTCCTTGGTCGGGGTGACGGTGGTGTGCAACTTCGAGGTGCCGCGCACACGTTGGGCCGAGGAGTACTTCTCCGACTGCCATACGGCCGCCCAGCGCCGGGGCAGCAGCGGGATCGCGGCCATCGGGGGCACCTGGGCCACCTGGTCGAGGATGCTGGACAGGAAGACGACGCCGCCGTTGGCTCCCGAGTCGACGTTCGCGCGGATCGTAGTGGTGCCCGCCAGGGAGATCTTCTTGTCCGTCGCGCCGACCGACTTCCAGTCCGGGTAGCCCTCGTAGGTGCCGCCGGACCGGGACTTGAGCTGGACCGGCGACTCGCGGTTGATGCCGTTGTCCTCGCCCTTGAGGTAGTGGTCGAACCAGCGCTCGGTGTCCGTCCACACATCGTTGGGCAGGCCGAACAGCCCGGTGAGCTCGGCGGTGGCGTGGTCGCCGGGGCGGAACTCCAGCCGCTTCGGGCCGGTGAGCTTCTCGTAGAAGTCCGCGTACTGGTTGGGCGGGAAGATCGTGTCGCCCCAGGCGTTGGCCATCATGACCGCGGCGCCGCTGTCGTTGAGTTGGTCCACGTATGTACCGACCGAACGTTTCTTCCCCCAGTTGATGATGTCCTGTTCCTTGGACAGGTTGGAGGCGTAGAAGTCGTCGAAGATCTGCCGGAGTTCGGCGCTCTGGCGGCCGGTGATCAGGCCCGCGCCGTCGAGCAGCGCGGCGGCCTGGACGTGCTGGGTGCGGCCCGAGTAGATGGAGCCGATGAGGTCGGCCCAGCCGCTGAGCGCGGCTACCGCCCGGACCCGTTTGTCGTGCGCGGCGGTCAGCAGGCTGATGCCGGCGCCGTACGAGACGCCCGCCATGCCGATCTGCCGTTTGTCGGCGGGGGTGTTGGCGAGCGCCCAGTCGATGACCTTGGACGCGTCGGCTATGTCGGGCGGCCCGGCCACTTCTATCTCGCCACCGGACTGCCAGAAGCCGCGCACGTTGTAACTGACGACGACATAGCCCGAGTTCGCGAGCTTCTGGGCCTGTGCGAAGTACTCGACCTGGGGCAGGCCCCAGCTCGTGGGCATGACGAGCAGCGGGTAACGCTGCTTGCCGTCGGCACCGGCAGGCGTGACGACGTTCGCCTTGAGGGTGGTGCCGCCGTCGCCGCCGATGTCGACGAAACGCACGCTGTTCGGGGTTGCTTGGGCGGCGGGGGCGAGCCCGAGGGCGCTTCCGGCGACCAGGGTCACGGATACGGCGCCCACGGCGGTCGTACGCAGGGCCTTGCGATGGTGTCCCACGGGTCACTCCTCACTCGTGTCAGTGCAAAGTGACCCGACGGTAACCGTGGCCCCTTACCGCAAGTAACCCGTCGGTAAGTTACGTGCCAGTAACGATATGTGGAATGTGGCGGACCTCAGGAGGCACGGTGGCTATTGCGCGGAGTCGCGGGTGTCGGCAAGGGAGTCTGGGCGGCGCGTGTGACATCGGCGACCAGCTCCACCACGTCCGGGCCGTACGCCTGCGAGTTGACCACCTTCAACAGCAGGGCGAAGGAGCCGTTGCCGTGCTTGCGGGACAACCGCTCGTGGTTGCGGGCGAGGTAACGGGTGAGCGCCTGGTTGGTGATGGCGGTCTGTCCGCAGAACAGGAAGACCGGGCGCGGGCCTTGGCTCTCGCCGACGGTGAGCCGGGCCAGGAGCGCGTACTCCTCCTTGCCGACCTCCAGGCGGTAGCGCTCCGAGCCGATCTGGAACGCCCCCCGGTCCGGGCCGGGTTCGGAGTCCACGTTCACGAGCACCCCCGGCAGGAGCGAGGCGAGGTGCGCCGCCATGCGCCGGTTCGACGCCGGGCCGCCGACGCAGAACTCCGTGCGCTCGCCGAAGCCCTGGCGGGCCGCGTCGTGCGGGATTATCTGGGCGTGGGCGTTGCAGTCCTTTATCAGGGCGGCCAGTTCGAGCAGTGCGAACACGTCGTAACGCATCACCGTCAGCTCCGGCCCGCCGGCCCCGCGGTTGACCACCAGCAAGGACTCGGCGTTGTCGGGCAGCCCGAAGAAGGCCTGCTTGCGGCGCAGCCTGCGCTTCCACAGATAGGTGCGGGCGAGCCAGCCGAGCGTGGCGCTGAGGCCGGCCGCGACCACGCCCAGGACGATGTTGCGTACGTCGTCATTCATGGGCGCGCATGGTAGCGGGCGAACGCAAACCCACGTTCGAGGAAAGGCGGCGAGGGCAGGCTGACGCGGGCATGCCGATCGAATAGGCTGCGCGAACGGTCCCTGACTGGAGGTGCTGATGCGTCGCCCTGTCGCGCGGAAACTGTCGGTCCTGGCGATCTCGGTCGCCGTGGTGTCGGTGGGAGCGGCGGCACCGCCCGGCACCGGCACCCACGCCGTCGAGAAGGTTCCCGTGGCCGTCGGCTACGGCGGAGCCGTCTCCAGCGTCGACGCCGATGCCTCCGCGGCCGGCATCGAGGTCCTGCGCAAGGGCGGCAACGCCGTCGACGCCGCCGTCGCCACCGCCGCCGCGCTCGGCGTCACCGAGCCCTACTCCGCCGGCGTCGGCGGAGGCGGCTACTTCGTCTACTACGACGCCCGGTCCCGCACCGTGCGCACCATCGACGGCCGGGAGACCGCGCCGCTGAGCGCCGGCCCGGATCTGTTCACGGAGAACGGCACCGCGATCCCGTTCGCCGAGGCCGTCAGCAGCGGCCTCAGCGTCGGCACCCCGGGCACGCCCGCCACCTGGCAGAAGGCGCTCGACCAGTGGGGGAGCAAGAGCCTCGGGTCGGTCCTCAAGCCCGCCGAGCGCCTCGCCCGCGACGGCTTCCGGGTCGACGACACCTTCCGCTCGCAGACCGCCGCCAACGAGACCCGGTTCCGCTACTTCCCGGACACCGCGAAGCTGTTCCTGCCGGGCGGCGCGCTGCCGGTCGTCGGCTCCACCTTCAAGAACCCCGACCTCGCCCGCACCTACGCCGAGCTGGCGGACAAGGGTGTCGGCGCGCTCTACCGGGGCGACATCGCCGACGACATCGTCGACACCGTCGACAACCCGCCCGTGGACCCGGCCTCGGGTTGGAACGCCCGCCGCGGCGACCTGACCGCGAAGGACCTGGCCGGCTACCGGGTCAAGTCGCAGGCGCCCTCGAAGACCTCCTACCGCGGTCTCGGCGTCTACTCCATGGCGCCCTCCTCCTCCGGCGGCACCACCGTCGGCGAGGCCCTCAACATCCTGGAGAACACGGACCTGTCGAAGGCGAGCGAGGTCCGCTACCTGCACCGCTACATCGAGGCCAGCCGCATCTCCTTCGCCGACCGCGGGCGCTGGGTCGGCGACCCCGCCTTCGAGGACGTACCGACGAAGGGGCTGCTGTCGCAGCGCTACGCCGACTCGCGGGCGTGCCTGATCAAGGACGACGCCGTGCTGACGAGCCCGGTGGCGCCGGGCGACCCGCGTGACCCGGCGTCCTGCGACGCGCGCGGCACCGCCGCCCCGACCACCTACGAGGGCGACAGCACCACCCACCTCACGGTGGCCGACAAGTGGGGCAACGTCGTCTCGTACACCCTCACCATCGAGCAGACCGGCGGCAGCGGCATCACCGTCCCGGGCCGCGGCTTCCTGCTCAACAACGAGCTGACGGACTTCTCCTTCACCCCGGCGAGCCCGGCCGTGCACGACCCGAACCTGCCGGGCCCCGGCAAGCGCCCGCGCTCGTCCATGTCGCCGACGATCGTCCTCGACCGGCACGACAAGCCCGTCGTGGCGCTCGGTTCGCCCGGCGGGGCCACCATCATCACCACCGTGCTCCAGACCCTGACCGGGTTCCTCGACCGGGGCCTGCCGCTGGTCGACGCGATCGCCGCGCCGCGCGCCAGCCAGCGCAACGCCGCGACCACGGAACTGGAACCGGGCCTCTACGACAGCCCGCTCAGGACTCGACTGGAGGCCATCGGGCACAGCTTCAGGGCCAACCCGGAGATCGGCGCGGCCACCGGCGTGCAGCGGCTGCCGGACGGCAGGTGGCTCGCCGCCGCCGAGAAGGTACGGCGCGGCGGCGGCTCGGCGATGGTGGTGCGGCCGGCGCGGTAGCGCCTCAGAGCTCGGGGGCGGGCGGCAGGTCTTCCGTGCGGAAGTCGAGCTGCCCGTCCGCCACGTCGACCGTGACCCGGCCGCCCTCGCCGATCCGGCCGTCCAGGAGCAGCCGGGACAGCTGGTTGTCGACCTCTTTCTGGATGGTGCGGCGCAGCGGGCGGGCGCCGTACTCCGGCTGGTAGCCGCGCTCGGAGAGCCAGTCGACGGCAGCGCCGGTGAACTCGACCTCGACGCCCTGCGCGTGCAGCAGCCGGCGGGTGCGGTCCAGCAGCAGATTGGTGATCCGCTCCAACTGCTCGGGGGTCAGCCTGCGGAACACGACGATCTCGTCGATGCGGTTGAGGAACTCGGGCCGGAACTGCTGGCGCAGCGGCCGCAGGATCCGCTCGTTGCGCGCCTCCTCGTCGGCCTCCGCGTCGCCCGAACCGAAGCCGATCCCGGCGCCGCCCCGGCCGATCGCCTCCGAGCCGAGGTTGCTCGTCATCACGATGACCGCGTTGGTGAAGTCCACCGTGCGCCCCTGCGAGTCGGTCAGCCGGCCGTCGTCCAGCACCTGGAGCAGGATGTTGAAGACGTCCGGGTGCGCCTTCTCGATCTCGTCGAGCAGCAGCAGCGAGTACGGGTGCCGCCGCACCACCTCGGTGAGCTGACCGGCCTCCTCGTGACCGACGTAGCCGGGCGGGGCGCCGACCAGCCGGCTCACGGTGTGCCGTTCCTGGTACTCGCTCATGTCCAGGCGGACCATGCGCTCCTCGCTGCCGAACAGCGACTCGGCCAGCGCGCGCGCCAGTTCCGTCTTGCCGACGCCGGTCGGGCCGAGGAAGAGGAAGCTGCCGATCGGCCGGTCGGGGCTCGCCAGTCCGGCCCGCGAGCGCAGCACCGCGTCGGACACCACGCGCACCGCCTCGTCCTGTCCGACGACCCGCTCGTGCAGATGGTCCTCCAGGCCCAGCAGCCGGTCCTTCTCCTCCTCGGTGAGGCTGCTCACCGGGATGCCGGTCTGCCGGGAGACCACCTCGGCGATGGCCTCCGCGGTGACCTCCAGGTCCATGCCCTCGTCGATCTCCTCGTCGCCGGAGGCGTCCGCGATGCGCTTCTTCAACTCGACGATACGGTCGCGCAGTTGGGTCGCCTGCTCATAGCTCTCGTCGGCGACGGCCTGGTCCTTGTCCCGGGTCAGCTGCTCGACCTCGCGCTCCATGGCCCGTACGTCCGTGCCCTTGGTCCGCGCGCGCAGCCGTACCCGGGCGCCCGCCTGGTCGATCAGGTCGATGGCCTTGTCGGGGAGCCGGCGGTCGGTGAGATAGCGGTCGGACAGCTCCACGGCGGCCACCAGTGCCTCGTCGCTGTAGCGGACCTGGTGGTGGGCCTCGTAGCGGTCGCGCAGGCCGCGCAGGATCTCGATGGCGTCGGTCGTGGTCGGCTCGGGCACCAGGATCGGCTGGAAGCGGCGGGAGAGCGCCGCGTCCTTCTCGATCCGCCGGTACTCCTCCAGCGTGGTCGCGCCGACCACGTGCAGTTCCCCGCGGGCCAGCGCCGGCTTGAGGATGTTCCCGGCGTCCATGGACCCGCCCTCGCCGCCGCCCCCGGCGCCCACGACGGTGTGCAACTCGTCGATGAAGATGACCAGTCGGTCGGAGTTCGCCCGGATCTCGTCGACGATGTTGGTGAGCCGCTCCTCGAAGTCACCCCGGAAGCGGGTGCCCGCGACCACCCCCGTCAGGTCCAGCGCGACCACCCGGCGGCCACTGAGCACGTCCGGCACGTCGCCGTCGGCGATCCGCTGGGCCAGGCCCTCCACGATCGCGGTCTTGCCCACGCCCGCGTCACCGATCAGCACCGGGTTGTTCTTGCCCCGCCGGGACAGCACCTCGATGGTCTGCTCGATCTCCTCGTCCCGGCCGATCACCGGGTCGATACGGCCCTGGCGGGCGATTTCGGTGAGGTCGCGGCCGTACTTGTCGAGGGTGGGCGTGCCGGTGTCGACGCGGGGCCGCTGGTCGACGCCGGGGCGGGACTGCGTCGCGTCCGGGGCCTCGGGCGGCATGCCGGAGGGCGCGAACCGGGCCGCGTTCAGGATGTGGCCGGCCGCCGAGTCGGGGTTCGCGGCGAGGGCGCTGAGCACGTGCTCCGGGCCGATGTAACCGGCCCCCCGCGCCCTGGCCAGGTCGTGCGCGTCCAGCAGGGCACGCTTGGCGGCCGGCGTCAGGGACAGCGAGGTCGGCGGGGGGCCCTCGCCCGGCGGGTGCTGGGTCGGGCCCGAGCGCTCGTCGATCTCCGTCGCCAGCGAGTCGGGATCCGCGCCCGCCCGGCTGAGCAGACTCCGGGTCGGCTCGGCGGACAGCGCGGCGCGCAGCAGATGCTGGGTGTCCAGGTCCCGGCTGCCGTGCTCGGCGGCGTACTGCGCGGCGCCGCGCACCAGTTCCCGGGCCGGCTGACTGAGCAGCCGCCCGATGTCGATCTGCCGCGGACCGGGGCGCGGTCCGCCGAAGAAGCGGGCGAGGAACTCTCCGAAGGGGTCGTAGTCCTCAGGACCACTGAAGCCGCTGCTCATGGCGTTCCCATCCGGCTTCCCTGCGCGGGCAGGGTCGCCCTCGCTGATCGACATGCCGGAGTCGGGTAACCCGGGCTGAAGCCGGTTACACCTGGCCGCGTTCGTAGAACACCTTCGCACGAACCGTGGCCGGGGGCACCTTCAGCGAAACGGGCGGGCAGCGGGGCCGCCCCGGCCCAGGACCGGCCTCAGCGGGCCGTGAGGACGCGCGGTCCCGCGTCGGTGATCGCCACCGTGTGTTCCGCGTGGGCCGCGCGGGAGCCGTCGTTCGTGCACAGGGTCCAGCCGTCGGGTGCCGCGTGGTAGCCGTCCCGGCCGCTCGCGATGACCATCGGCTCGATGGCCAGCACCATGCCGCGGCGCAGCGGCATGCCCCGCCCCGGGCGGCCCTCGTTCGGCACCCCCGGGTCCTCGTGCATCTTGCGGCCGATGCCGTGGCCGCCGAACCCGTCCGGGACGCCGTATCCGGCCGACCGGCACAGCGAGCCGATGGCGTGGGCGATGTCGCCGATGCGGTTGCCGACCACGGCCGCCCCGATGCCTGCGGCCAGCGCCCGCTCCGTCGTCTCGATCAGCCGTACGTCCTCCGGGCGCGCCCGGCCCACCGTGAAGCTGATCGCCGAGTCGCCGGCCCAGCCGCCCAGTTCGGCGCCGCAGTCGATGGAGACCAGGTCGCCGTCGCGCAGGCGGTAGCCGGTCGGGATGCCGTGCACGATCGCGTCGTTCACCGAGGCGCAGATGACGGCGGGGAAGGGGGTGGGGGCGAACGAGGGACGGTAGCCGAGGAAGGGTGAGGTCGCCCCGGCGTCGCGCAGCACCTCGCGGGCCACCTCGTCCAGCTCCAGCAGGGAGACCCCCACGTCGGCGGCCTTGCGCACGGCCGTCAGGGCCCGGCCGACGACCTGTCCGGTCACGTACATCGCATCGATCGACTTGTCCGTCTTCAGTTCCACCATGCCAATTACTATACCGGTATTTAAATGGGGGCCGCTCGGGGGCGGTATTAGAATGGCGCCATGGTGCGCACCCCTCTCACTCCCGAAGAGCGTGAACGCGGCGAGCGGCTCGGCCGGCTGCTCCGCGAGGCCCGCGGCGGCCGCAGCATGACGGAGGTCGCGGCGAACGCCGGGATCTCCGCCGAGACACTGCGCAAGATCGAGACCGGCCGGGCGCCGACGCCGGCCTTCTTCACGGTGGCCGCGCTGGCCGCGGCCCTCGGACTGTCGATGGACGAACTGGTCGGGCGGTGCGCGCCGGCCGTCGATGCCGCCGCCTGAAAGGTGCGCACGTCACGTTCCGGTAGGTCCGGCGTACTCTGCGTCCAGTCGGAAAACTCCCCGTAGCACATCCGTAACACGGCTGGTGTTGCCTAACGGACCGGAGTGCTCCGGTCTGGCGGGAGTTGAGCAATGTCAGTGGATCAACTCCCGGCTCGGATGCGGGAGTTCGTGAACTACCTGGACGGTCTCACGGCGCGCCTGGACCAGGGCGGCGGCTGGTGCGGGGTGTTCTGGCAGCGTGACCCCGAGGGTATGCGGGCCTGCCTCGACGGCCGCGAGGTGCCGCCCTGGGACGTGGTGGAGTCCCTGCTGCAGGACCTCGCCGCCCAGTACGGCCCCGGCGGCGCCGGCCCCGAGACGGAACGCGCCCGCGCCCTGCACGCGGCTGCCCTCGCCGCCTACGACGCCCGTCCCGGCGGGCGCGACGCCATCGGGGACCGCCTCGACGTCATGCTCCGCGAACAGCGCTACGCCGCCGAACGGCAGGCGGAACTGAGCCGGTTGCTCACCTCCGCCACCAGCCGCGACCAGGCCGAGGCCATCCGGCTCGACCTCGCCTGGGCCCGCGACGACCACGAACGCGCGACCGCCCGATGCGCCGAACTCCGCTTCCGGATGGCCGACTTGGACCGCCGCGCGGCGAGCGCACGGGAGCGGGCGATCCAGCGGGACCGGATGGAGGAGGCGGGCGCCTTCCACGTCGGTGACGGCGGCGGTGGGGGTGACGGGTCCCGGGCCGAGCGGCTCGGCGAGAGGCGCGCAGACAGCGGTCCGGCCGCCGACCCGGCGGAGTGGCACTCGCGAGCGGGAGCCCCCGACGGCCCGGGCCCCGGTCAGGAGCGGCCCGCGGGTCCGTACGCCGCTGAGAACGTGGCCAGGATGCCCGATGAGCCGGACGCGCGGCACACGTCCGCCCCGGACACCGGCCCCGCTCCCGTCCCCAAGCAGCGCAAACGCCGCCGCGGCAGCGCCCGCTTCGCCGGGATGGTCGAGGAGGAGGCCGCCCCCGTCGTCGTACCGCCGACCGCCGAGCCCGTCCTGCCCACGCTGCCCGCCCAACCCGCCGCCACCACCCGACGCACCCCGCGCGGGGCCCGGTTCGCCGGGGCGGACGACGCGGGTGCGGCCGTGACCCCTGAGCCGCAGGTGCAAGCTGCCGGACCGGAGGACCGGCGGGAGGTCGCCGGGAGCGTCCAGGCGCTGGTGCGACTGCGCCGTGAGGGGCGCAGCGGCGAGGCGCACGTACTGCTCGTCGAGGCCGCGCACTGGCCCGCCGTACGCCTGCCGCTGCTCGCCGCCGAGATGCAGCGCGCCGGGCTCGGGGCGGACTGGGCGACCCTGCTGTGGGAGGCCGCCTCGCTGCCGGCCGAGGGGCTCGTGGCCGCCGCCGACGCGCTGACCGCCGCGGGGCGCGCCGAGGACGGGGAGCAGATACTGCGGCAGGGTGTGCTGCGGCCCGCGCCCGAGATAGGGCAGGCCGTACTGGGCCTGACCGGCGCCGGACGCCGCCGCGAGGTCCGCGCGCTCCTCGACGCCTACGTCCGCGTGCGCACCCCGGAGGAGGCCGCCCGCAGCGTCGAGACGGACCCGCGGGCACTCGTACCGCTCCTGCTGGAGGCGGCCCGGGATGTCTCCGAGGAGTGCCGGTGGGACCTCGTCCACGCCCTGCGGGTCGCGGGCTTCACCGCCTGACCCGAGCCCGCATCACCCGGCACACCCCTCCCACCGGCCCCATCCATCACCCACAGGAGGGTGAAACCTGATCGACTCAGCGGGTTAACGACGATGGTCTTGGCAAGGCTGTTCCGGGGGCTTACTTTCGAGCCTCTACGGCCCCCCTCTACGGGCGTAGAGGCTCTGACGTCCCGTCGAAGGAGCAGCTCATGGCCAACGTCGTACGCGCCGCTCTGGTCCAGGCCACCTGGACCGGCGACACCGAGTCCATGGTGGCGAAACACGAGGAGCACGCACGCGAGGCGGCCCGGCAGGGCGCCAGGATCATCGGCTTCCAGGAAGTCTTCAACGCTCCCTACTTCTGCCAGGTCCAGGACCCCGAGCACTACAGCTGGGCCGAGCCGGTCCCCGACGGGCCCACCACGCGCCGTATGCAGGAGCTGGCCCGCGAGACCGGCATGGTGATCGTCGTGCCCGTCTTCGAGGTCGAGCAGGCCGGGTTCTACTACAACACCGCCGCCGTCATCGACTCCGACGGCACCTTCCTCGGCAAGTACCGCAAGCACCACATCCCGCAGGTCAAGGGCTTCTGGGAGAAGTACTACTTCAAGCCCGGAAACATCGGCTGGCCCGTCTTCGAGACGGCAGTCGGCAAGGTCGGTGTCTACATCTGCTACGACCGTCACTTCCCGGAGGGCTGGCGGCAACTCGGTCTCAACGGCGCCCAGTTGGTCTACAACCCGTCCGCCACCTCGCGCGGCCTCTCGGCCTACCTGTGGCAGCTGGAGCAGCCCGCGGCGGCCGTCGCCAACGAGTACTTCGTCGCCGCGATCAACCGGGTGGGACAGGAGCCGTACGGCGACAACGACTTCTACGGGACAAGCTATTTCGTCGATCCGCGTGGGCAGGTTGTCGGAGAGATCGCCAGCGACAAGAGCGAGGAGCTCGTCGTGCGCGATCTCGACTTCGACCTGATCGACGAGGTGCGGCAGCAGTGGGCGTTCTACCGCGACCGCCGCCCCGACGCATACGAAGGGCTGGTGCAGCCGTGACCAAGGACCTCCTGGGACGCCACCGTGCCGTCATGCCGGACTGGCTCGCCCTGTACTACGAGGAGCCGCTGGAGATCACCCACGGCGAGGGCCGCCACGTCTGGGACACCGACGGCAACCGCTACCTCGACTTCTTCGGCGGCATCCTCACCACGATGACCGCGCACGCGCTGCCCGAGGTCACCAAGGCGGTGAGCGAGCAGGCCGGGCGGATCGTCCACTCCTCGACCCTGTACCTGAACCGGCCCATGGTCGAACTCGCCGAGCGCATCGCCCACTTGAGCGGCATCCCGGACGCCCGCGTCTTCTTCACCACCTCCGGCACCGAGGCCAACGACACCGCGCTCCTGCTCGCGACGACGTACAAGCAGAGCAACTCGATCCTCGCGATGCGCAACAGCTACCACGGCCGCTCCTTCAGCGCGGTCGGCATCACCGGCAACCGCGGCTGGTCACCGACCTCGCTGTCGCCGCTCCAGACGCTGTACGTGCACGGCGGCGTCCGGACCCGGGGCCCCTACGCCGACCTCTCCGACGACGACTTCATCGCCGCCTGCGTCGACGACCTCAAGGACCTCCTCGGCCACACCCGCCCGCCGGCCGCGCTGATCGCCGAGCCCGTCCAGGGCGTCGGCGGCTTCACCTCGGGACCGGACGGGCTGTACGCCGCCTTCCGCGAGGTGCTCGCCGAGCGCGGCATCCTGTGGATCGCCGACGAGGTGCAGACCGGCTGGGGCCGCACCGGCGACCACTTCTGGGGCTGGCAGGCGCACGCCCGGTCCGGCCCGCCGGACATGCTGACCTTCGCCAAGGGCATCGGCAACGGCATGTCCATCGGCGGCGTCGTGGCCCGCGCCGAGATCATGAACTGCCTCGACTCCAACAGCATCTCGACCTTCGGCGGCACCCAGATCACCATGGCGGCCGGCCTCGCCAACCTCTCCTACCTGATCGAACACGACCTCCAGGGCAACGCCCGGCGGGTCGGCGGGCTGCTCCTGGAGCGGCTGCGGGCCGTCGCCGCGCAGGTGCCGCACGTCCGGGAGGTGCGCGGCCGCGGCCTGATGCTGGGCATCGAGCTCACCCGGCCCGGCACCGACGAGGCCGACCCCGCCGCCGCGTCCGCCGTACTGGAGGCGGCCCGCGAGGGCGGCCTGCTCATCGGCAAGGGCGGCGGCCACAACACGAGCGCCCTGCGCGTCGCCCCGCCCCTGTCCCTCACCGTCGCGGAGGCCGAGGAGGGCGCCGCGATCCTCGAGAACGCTCTGAGGAGCCTGTAGCACGACCCACCCGAGCAAGGGAACGCCGCCATGACCACCACCTCGGAGCCCACGGAACTCTCCGAACCCGCCCTGTCGGTCCGGCAGGTCCTCACCCTGGAGCGGGTGCTGGCCGGGGAACCCGAGGTGGTGGCCGGCGCCGGTCAGCTGGACCGGCCGGTGCGCTGGGTGCACGTCGCCGAGGCACCGGACGTCGGGGTGATGCTCACCGGCGGCGAGATGGTGCTCACCACCGGCGTGCTGCTCGCCGGGGACGAGGACAAGCAGGCCGAGTACATCCGCTCCCTGCACCGCGCCGAGGCCTCGGCCGTCGTCCTGGGCCTCGGCCGGGCGTTCCCCGCCCCGCCGGAGGTGATGCGCCGGGCGGCCGAGCGGTGCGGGCTGCCCATGGTGGTGCTGCACCGGCCGTTCCCCTTCGCCGAGCTCACCGAAGAGGTCCAGTGCCGGCTCGTGCGGCGCAAGTTCGCCGCCGTCAGTCTCTCGGAGTCCGTTCGGACCGCGCTCACCGCGCTCATCACCTCCGGTGCCCCGTTGCAGAGCCTGCTCGACGAGGTCGCCTCGCACAGCGCCTGCCCCGTCGTCGTCACCAACCTCGCCCACCGCGTCCTCGCCACCGCGGGGGAGCGGTCCGCCGTGGACGACGTGCTGCGCGACTGGGAGCGCATCGCCCGGCAGGCATGGGGGCACCACCCAGGCCGTTCAGGCACTGGGGGAGGCAGCGAGGGCGACGGCTGGATCCGCGCCGAACTCGGCGGGCGCGGCGAGCGCTGGGGACAGATCATGCTGTGCGGGCACCGCGGCGACACCGCCACCGGACGGCTGCTCGCCGACCGCGCCGCCGAGGCCCTCGTCCTGCACCGCATGCTCGGCGGGAACTCCGCGCACACCTGGGAGGAGCAGTCCGCGCAGAGCCTGCTGACCGACCTCGTCAGCGGGGTCGTACCGGCACGGCAGCTGCTGCCGCGGGCGCGGGCGGCCGGGCTGCCCGTCAACCGGCGGACGTTCGTCCCGCTCGTCGTGCGGGACGTCGACCCCGACCAACTCGACCGCGTACTGCGCATGGTGGGGCTGTCCGGGCTCGTCGCCGAGATGGCCGACGGGGCCGTGGCGGTACTGCTGAGCCTCGCCCGGGACCAGGACGCCGTGGTACTGACGGCGAACTTCGCGGCCCGGGTGCACTCCGAGGCCGCCCGCACCGTCGTGGCCGCCGCAGACCCCCGTACCGCCTGGGACGACGTGCCGACGGGGCTGCGAGAGGCCCAGCACGTCGCCGACGCCGCCGACTCCTCGGCCGCCCTCGACCTCCCGGCCGTGGTCCGCCTCAGGGACGTCCATCTGCGCGGTCTGATCCGGCTGTTGCGCGACGATCCGCATGTGCAGTCCTTCGCGGAGCGGGAGTTGGACGGGCTGCTGTGCGCGGCCGACGACGGCATGCTGTCCGTGCTGCGGACGTACCTCGCGACCGGCCGCAACAAGTCCCGCACCGCCCAGCTCCACCATGTCTCACGGCCCGCGCTCTACCGCCGCCTGGAGGCGATACAGACACGGCTCGGCGTCGACCTCGATGACTTCGAACAGGCCGCATCCGTGCACATCGCACTCCTCGCGCACGACGCGCAACAGAGCTGAAACCTGCCACGACCTGGGAAAACGGCGGTGAAACATGGGATCACGACAGGGTGACACCGTGGCACGCCGCGTGCCCGCAGACGTGACACCGTGCAACTCAAACCGCCGCTTCGGACTTCCTAGCCTTCTGGCACACCGAGTGACCGGAGGTCCCGATGAGCCGAGTGATCCGCGCCGCCCTCTTCCAGACCGCCTGGACCGGCGACAAGGAATCGATGATCCAGGTCCACGAGCAGGCGGCCCGCGACGCGGCCGCGCAGGGCGCTCAAGTGCTGTGCTTCCAGGAGCTGTTCTACGGGCCCTACTTCTGCCAGGTCCAGGACAAGGCGTTCTACGAGTACGCCGAGCAGATCCCCGAGGGCCCGACCGTGCGGCGCTTCCAGGCGCTCGCCAAGGAGCTGGGCATCGTCCTCGTGCTGCCGATGTACGAGGAGGAGCAGCCGGGCGTCCTGTACAACACCGCCGCCGTGATCGACGCGGACGGCTCCTACCTCGGCAAGTACCGCAAGACCCACATCCCCCAAGTGCAGGGCTTCTGGGAGAAGTTCTACTTCCGCCCGGGCAACAGCGGCTGGCCGGTCTTCGAGACGGCCGTCGGGAAGATCGGCGTCTACATCTGCTACGACCGTCACTTCCCGGAGGGCTGGCGGGCGCTGGGCCTCGCCGGTGCCGAGATCGTGTTCAACCCCTCGGCCACCTCGCGCGGACTCTCCCGCTACCTGTGGCAGCTGGAGCAGCCGGCGGCTGCCGTCGCCAACGAGTACTTCGTCGGCGCGATCAACCGGGTCGGTGTGGAGGACCTCGGCGACAACGACTTCTACGGCACCACGTACTTCGTGGACCCGGAGGCCCAGTTCGTCGGCGAGGTGGCGAGCGACAAGGAGACCGAACTCGTCGTCCGCGACCTGGACCTGGCCAAGCTCCGCGAGGTCCGCGACCGCTGGCAGTTCTACCGGGACCGCGCCCCGGGGACGTACGGCCCGCTGACGGCACCGTAAAAACGCCGGCGGCGCAGCCGACTCAGGGGCGCGGGGAACTGCGCGACCAGCCACGAACGACCCGCACGCGACCACGAGGGAGAGGACCCATGACCGGCCGAACAGTAATCCGCGGCGGCCTCGTCATCACCGCATCCGACGAGCTGCACGCCGACGTCCTGATCGAGGACGGCCGTATCGCCGCCCTCGCCGCCGCCGGAACGTCCGCCGCCGAGGCCTGGACGGCCGAGCGGACCATCGACGCCACCGGGAAGTACGTCATCCCGGGCGGCGTCGACGTCCACACCCACATGGAGCTGCCGTTCGGCGGCACCTTCGCCTCCGACACCTTCGAGACCGGTACCCGGGCCGCCGCCTGGGGCGGCACGACCACGATCGTCGACTTCGCTGTGCAGAGCGTGGGCCGCTCGCTGCGCGAGGGCCTCGACGCCTGGCACGCCAAGGCCGAGGGCAACTGCTCCATCGACTACGGCTTCCACATGATCGTCTCCGACGTGAACGAGGACACGCTCAAGGAGCTGGACCTGCTGGTCGAGGAGGGCGTGACCAGCTTCAAGCAGTTCATGGCCTACCCGGGGGTCTTCTACTCCGACGACGGCCAGATCCTGCGCGCCATGCAGCGCTCCGCCGAGAACGGCGGACTGATCATGATGCACGCCGAGAACGGCATCGCGATCGACGTGCTGGTGGAGCAGGCGCTGGCCCGGGGCGAGACGGACCCGCGGTATCACGGCGAGGTGCGCAAGGCACTGCTGGAGGCGGAGGCCACCCACCGGGCGATCCGGCTCGCGCAGGTCGCCGGCGCCCCGCTCTACGTCGTGCACGTCTCGGCCATGGAGGCGGTGGCCGAGCTGACCCGGGCCCGCGACGAGGGCCTGAACGTCTTCGGCGAGACCTGCCCGCAGTATCTGTTCCTGTCCACCGACAACCTCGCCGAGCCGGACTTCGAGGGCGCGAAGTACGTCTGCTCGACGCCGCTGCGGCCGCGCGAGCACCAGGTGCAGCTGTGGAAGGGGCTCAGGACGAACGACCTCCAGGTCGTCTCCACCGACCACTGCCCCTTCTGCTTCGTCGGCCAGAAGGACCTCGGACGGGGCGACTTCTCCAAGATCCCCAACGGGATGCCCGGCATCGAGAACCGTATGGACCTGCTCCACCAGGCCGTCGTCGAGGGCCGCATCACACGCCGCCGCTGGATCGAGATCGCCTGCGCGTCCCCGGCCCGCATGTTCGGCATGTACCCGAAGAAGGGCACCATCGCGCCGGGCGCCGACGCCGACGTCGTGATCTACGACCCGCAGGCCACCCAGGTCATGTCCGCCGAGACGCACCACATGAACGTCGACTACTCGGCCTACGAGGGCAGGCGGACCACCGGCCGGGTCGAGACGGTCCTCTCGCGCGGCGAACTCGTCATCACCGAGCGGGAGTACACCGGTCACGCCGGGCACGGTGTCTACACGCCCCGCTCCACCTGTCAGTACCTCAACTAGGAGCGGAGCACATGGACTTCGGACTCGTCCTGCAGACCGACCCGCCCGCCTCGCGGGTCGTCAGCCTGATGAAACGCGCCGAGCGCAGCGGGTTCACCCACGGCTGGACCTTCGACTCGGCCGTGCTGTGGCAGGAGCCGTTCGTCATCTACAGCCAGATCCTGGCCAACACGCAGAAGCTGACCGTCGGGCCCATGGTGACCAACCCGGGCACCCGCACCTGGGAGGTCACCGCCTCCACCTTCGCCACCCTCAACGACATGTTCGGCAACCGCACGGTCTGCGGCATCGGCCGCGGCGACTCGGCCATGCGCGTCGCCGGCCGCAAGCCCAACACTCTGGCCCGGATCAGCGAGGCCATGAAGGTCATCCGGGCGCTCGGCAGCGGCCGGGAGGCCGACCTCGGCGGCGGCACGGTCGTCAGGTTCCCGTGGATCAAGCCCGGCGCCGAACTCCCCGTGTGGATGGCGGCGTACGGTCCGAAGGCGCTGAAGATGACAGGTGAGGAGGCCGACGGGTTCATCCTCCAGCTGGCCGACCTCTATCTGACCGAGTACATGGTCAAGGCCGTGAAGGACGCGGCGGTCGCGGCCGGCCGTGACCCGTCCGAGGTGAAGATCTGCGTGGCCGCCCCGGCGTACGTCACCGAGGACGACTCGCCCGAGAAGCTCGCCCACGCCCGTGAGCAGTGCCGCTGGTTCGGCGGGATGGTCGGCAACCACGTGGCCGACCTGGTGTCCAAGTACGGCGAGCACTCCGCCGCCGTCCCCGACGAACTCACCGACTACATCAAGGCCCGTGAGGGCTACGACTACTCCCACCACGGGCGCGCCGACAACCCGGACACCGCGTTCGTGCCCGACGAGATCGTCGACCGGTTCTGCCTCATCGGCCCGGTCGAGAGGCACATCGAGAAGCTGAACGCCCTGCGCGAGCTGGGCGTCGACCAGTTCGCCGTCTACGACATGCACGACGCGCAGGAAGCGGTGATCGACGCCTACGGCTCGTCGGTCATCCCCGCGGTCAACTCCTGACGCCTCTCCACGAGTTCACGCAACACGACACCGCTCCACCGACCCCCCACCCCTTGTCTCCCTCCCCACCGGTCCCGGCCTCCCCGCCGCCCCGGGGAGGGGAGGGGTGGCGGGGCCCGGGGAGGGGAGGGCCCGCACCCGCGGGACCGCCCCCCTTTCCGTCGCCCCGCCGGCCCCCGCACGGCCTCTCCCGTTCCCGTCCAAGATCGATTGGCCTGCTCATGACCAATACAGTCCCCAAGGGGGCGCCGATATCCCAGTCCGCCGACAGCGGCGGCCGGATCGAGCTCGCCCCGGAGGCGTACCCCGCCGACAGCCCCTTCGCCAACGAGGACCTGCGTCCCGTCCCGGTCGCCGAGCGCAAGTGGACGACGTACAACTTCGCCGCCCTGTGGATCTCGATGGCCCACTGCATCCCCAGCTGGACCCTGGCCTCCGGCCTGGTCGCGCTCGGCATGGACTGGAAGCAGGCCGTCTTCACCATCGCGCTGGCCAACGTCATCGTGCTGCTGCCGATGCTGGCCACCGGGCATGCCGGGCCCAAGTACGGCATCCCCTTCCCGGTACTGGCGCGGGCCTCCTTCGGGCTGCGCGGCGCCAACATCCCGGCGATGATCCGGGCGGCCGTGGCCTGCGGCTGGTTCGGCATCCAGACCTGGATCGGCGGCAGCGGCATCTTCGCGCTCGGTTCCAAGCTCACCGGGGGCCACTGGGAGAACGCCGGCAAGATCGCGGGCAACCCCTGGCCGCTGTGGCTCTGCTTCATCCTGTTCTGGGCCGTGCAGATCGCCATCATCTACCGCGGCATGGACTTCCTGCGGCACTTCGAGAACTGGGCCGCGCCCTTCGTGATCGTCGGCGCGCTGGTCCTGCTGGTCTGGATCGCGGTCAAGGCGGACGGCTTCGGCGCGCTGCTCGACCAGCCCTCGAAGCTCGGCTGGGGCCCCGACTTCTGGCCCGTCTTCTTCCCGTCCCTGATGGGAATGATCGGCTTCTGGGCGACGCTCTCCCTGAACATCCCCGACTTCACCCGCTTCGGCGCCAGCCAGCGGGCGCAGACCTGGGGACAGTCCCTGGGCCTGCCGACGACCATGACGCTCTTCGCGATCCTGGCCGTCCTGGTCACCTCCGGCTCCGAGGTCGTCTACGGCGAGGCCATCTGGGACCCGGTCGCCCTGGCCGCCAAGACCGACAGCGCCTTCGGTCTGCTCTTCGCCCTCGTCGTGGTGCTGATCGCGACCATCTCCGTGAACATCGCGGCGAACGTGGTCTCCCCGGCGTACGACCTGGCGAACCTGGCACCGAAGCTCATCAACTTCCGTACGGGCGCGCTGATCACCGGCGTCGTCGGCATCCTGATCTTCCCGTGGAAGCTGATCTCCACCCCGGAGTTCTACATCTTCACCTGGCTCGGCGTGGTCGGCGGCCTGCTCGGCACGGTCGCGGGCATCCTGATCGCCGACTACTGGATCGTCCGCCGCACGGTCCTGCACCTGGCCGACCTGTACACGCCCGGCGGGCGCTACTGGTACTCCTCGGGCTGGAACTGGCGCGCCATCGCCGCGTTCGTCGTCGGCGGCGTCCTCGCGGTCGGCGGCTCGTACTCGGGTGTGGGTGCGGACGGTTCGAGGACCGGGCCCTTCCCGGCCGACGGACTGATCCCGTTCCTCAAGCCGCTCGCCGACTACGGCTGGGCGGTGGGCCTGGGCACCTCGCTGGTGCTGTACGTGGTGCTGATGGGCGGCCGCAAGGAACGCGCGGACGCCTGAGGAGGCAGCCGGGGAGGACGGTCAGCCCTTCTGGCCGTCCTCCAGGGCGGCGACCGCTTCCTTGGCCGCCTTGATCGCGCCCTTGTTGATGTCGTCGGTGTCGGGCGCCTTCTTCGACTCGAAGTCGCTTCCGCTGTAGGTGACGGAGACCAGCGCGTTGGACGCGCGGACCAGCACCGTGCCCTCGCGGGTCTGCTGCCCGTCGTCGGTGCTGAGGTTCACCACCGAGTAGCCCGCGTCACCGACCCCGGGCACGGTGCCCCCGCCGCTCTTGTCCGCGACGCGCCCCTTGTAGGACTCCTCGGCCGCCTCGTCCGAGGCCGTGATCTCGAAGGACACGTCCAGCCAGCGGTATTCGAAGCCCTTGAGCGCGTTCCACGAGCAGGTGCGGCGCAGCTTGGAGTCGGAGGACGGAATCTCCTTGCCGGCCGTCTTGGCGCCGGGCACGAGGTCCTTTATCGACTTCGAGCCCATGCTGCCGCAGGGTGAGGGGGCGGCGGCGTACGTCTTCGACGCCGCCGCCGTCGCGGGGGCCGAGGGCGAGTCCTCGTCCGTCTTCTGTGTCGCCGTCCGGTCCTCGGCGGCCGGCGTCGTGGCGGGTCCTGACGACAGCGCCCAGCCCGCGGCGGCGAGCACTACGACGGGCGACAGTCGTGCGGTGAGGGCAAGCGGCAAGGGAAGAGAACGCACGGCGCACTTCTCGTGGGGGACGGTGCGGAAGCAGTCCGCACTGCGGACGGGACGCCAGTGTCACATGACTCACTGTGAGGCGGAAGGGCCAACTCGCTCCGTGCCGACGCCATTACGGACCGGTCTCGATTACGTGGTGCCCTGGGCCAATTACAGAGCCTCCTGGGTGATTTGGGCGGAAAATGCGCTTTCGATGCGGTCCACGGCGATGAAGGCGCCGTACGCGACGAGATGCACCAGACAGTGGTCGGAGTGCTCCGGCCGACGCCATGCCGCCACGTCCTCGTCGGTGATCCGGTACGGCGCCAGCGCGGCCAGCAGCGCCAGCCGGGCGCCGGGACGCTCCCGGCGGTCCGGGATCCCGTCCAGGCCGAGCGGCGGATGCGTGCCGTCCCAGTCCTGGAGGGCCGCCTCCACGAGGTCGTGATCCTCGGCGTCGAGCAGGCCCGCGCCGCTCATGGCCGCCCTGAGCAGCGACGCGTACGCGACCCCGACGGGCGTGCCGCGCGCCCAGGCGGGCGCCTCACTGGCGTCGATGTCGTCGAGCAGCGCCAGCGACTGCCCGGGGCGGGCGGTGCGGCGCACGGTCCGGGACAGCGTGCGGCCCGCGATGCTCCGTACCGCCCGGAAGCGCTGGGCGCCCGCCGGGAGCAGGTTCTCGGTCAGCAGGGCCGACGCGATCCGGTTGATGAAGTGGAAGGTGAGCGCGGTGCCGAGATAGGCGGGGGCGTGCTCGCGCGGGAACGGGTACGGCTCCAGGTCGGCGCCGGGCACGCGGGTGTGCCGCCCCCAGTCGAGCAGGCGCGCGTGCTCGACGTCGTGCGGCCTCTCCCCACGGGCCACCCGCTCGGCGAGCGCGTGGTCTCCGGTGGCGTGCAGCAGCACGGTGTGCGCGTCCACGCAGAACGGACACCTGTTGGCGAGCGACACCCCGAGCGCCACCAGCTCCTTGCCGGTCCGGCTGCCCGGACCCGCGATGAGCGACTCGCGCAGCAACGCCCATGCGGGCGCGAGGAGTTCGGGTGCGGACGACAGGACAACGAAGGTCGAGGGCTCGGCGATGCCGAAGTCGAGGGCGATCTGCGCGTACACCTCGGCGACGGTGCCGGCGGCTGATGCGGGCGGCAGGGGTTCGGTGTGACGGAAGGGTGTGGACATGGGAAGAAGCGTGCGCCGCCGGGGCCGTGCGGGTCGTCGTACCGGCGAACGGAGTCCGGGCTGCGCCGGCGGGGCGGGTCGGCTTGCCGCACTACTGCGCCGGGAGTAGTCCAGGAGCCGTCCACAGGGCTGACGTCACTGCCGGTGACGCCGTCTAATGTGCGGGCATGAGCGGGCAACGAATCACACGCGAGCGGTTCGCCGACGCGACCGGCGCGGTCGTGGCCGGCGCGATCACCGTGCTCGCCGCCGTGGCGGACGACCGTGCCGGGCCCGTCGACTGGGCACTGATCGCGGCCGGTTCACTGGCCCTGGCAGCACACCGCACCGCCCCGCGCGCGGTGCTCGCGATCACCACCGCCTGCCTGCTCGCCGACGTCGTCCACGCCGGGCCCGCGAGCAGCCTCGCCCTCCCCGTCGTGGTCGCGGTGCACACCGCCGCCCGGACCGGGCGACGGGGCACGGCCGCCGCGGCGGCCGGCGTCTTCCTCGCCGGATACGTCACGGTCGGCTCCGCGACCTCGGACGTCGTACGCGAGGCACTGCTGCTCGCCGGATGGTTCCTGTGTGCCGTCGTGACCGGCCTCGCCGACCGCAACTGGCAGGCGTACCTGCGTCAGACCGAGCAGCGCGCGCTGGAGGCCGAACGCACCCGCGAGGAAGCGGCGCTGCGCAGAGCGGGCGAGGAACGTCTGCGCATCGCAAGGGAGTTGCACGACTCCCTCACCCACAGCATCTCCATCGTCAAGCTCCAGGCCGGCGTCGCCGTGCACCTCGCCCGCAAGCGCGGCGAGGACGTGCCGCCCGCCCTGCTCGCCATCCAGGAGGCGAGCGGCGAGGCCATGCGTGAACTGCGCGCCACGCTGGAGGTGCTGCGTACCGACGAGGCGACCGGCACGCCCGCACTGCTCGTGGAGCGGGCACGGGCCGCCGGACTCGCGGTCGACCTGACCGTGACCGGTGACGAGCGGCCGCTCGCGGCGACCGTCGACCGGGCCATGTACCGCATCGTCCAGGAGGCGCTCACCAACGCGGCCCGGCACGCGGGACCGGCCAAGGTGAGCGTGCGACTCACCTATGAGGAAGGCGACTTGACGATACGCGTCGAGGACGACGGCACCGCCGACCCGTCCCGTCCCCCCACCGCCGGCATCGGCCTGACAGGTATGCGCGAGCGCGTCACGGCTCTCGGCGGCACACTGGAGGCCGCCCCGCGCGCGGAGGGCGGCTTCGCGGTCCGGGCGCGGCTGCCGCTGGGGGAGGCGGGATGACGGACGACGTGATCAGGGTGGCGCTGGTCGACGACCAGGCGCTGATGCGGGCGGGCTTCCGGGCCCTGCTGGACGCCGAGGACGGCATCGACGTCGTCGGCGAGGCGGGCGACGGCGAACGCGGCCTCGCGCTGATCCGCGCGCAGAAACCCGACATCGCGCTGATCGACGTACAGATGCCGGTGATGACGGGCATCGAGGCGACCCGCCGCATCGCCGCGGACCCCGCCCTGGCCGCCGTGCGCGTGGTGATCCTGACCAACTACGGCCACGACGAGTACGTCTTCGAGGCGCTGCGGGCCGGCGCCAGCGGCTTCCTGCTGAAGGACACCGAACCGGCCGACCTGCTCCAGGCGATCGACGTGGTGGCCCGCGGCGAGGCGCTGCTGTCCCCGGCCGTCACCCGCACCCTCATCGGCGAGTTCGTCTCCCGCCCTCCGGACCGGGCCACGGCACCCGGCCTGGAGGGGCTGACCCGCCGCGAACGCGAGGTGACGGCGCTCGCGGCGCGCGGACTGACCAACGAGGAGATCGCCGCGCACATGGTGATCAGCCCGTTCACGGCCAAGACCCACGTCAGCCGGGCGATGACCAAGCTGGGGGCGCGCGACCGGGCCCAACTCGTGGTGTTCGCCTACGAGTCGGGGCTGGTGGCCCCTCGAGGTTCCGACACCCCGGTGTGCTGATCACGCACGCCCTCGAAGGCCGCGAGGATCCGCTCGGCGGCCAGTGTCGCGGTCAACTCGCCGTCCCTGACCTGCTGTTCGAGGCCCGGCGCGACCTCCCGCACGGACGGGTCCGCATCGAGACGGCCCAGCAGTTCGTCGCGGACCATGGTCCAGGTCCAGTCGACCTGCTGGTCACGCCGCTTGGCGGCGAGCCGGCCGGTGGAGTCGAGCAGCGTACGGTGCTGTTCGAGCCGGTCCCAGACGGTGTCCAGGCCGATCGACTCACGCCCGCTGCAGTGCAGGACGGGCGGCGTCCAGGCGGCGTCCTTGCCGTGCATCAGCCGCAGGGCGCCCGCCAGTTCACGCGCGGCGGCACGCGCGTCGCGCTCGTGCGGGCCGTCCGCCTTGTTGACGGCCAGCACGTCGGCCAGTTCGAGGACGCCCTTCTTGATGCCCTGGAGCTGGTCGCCGGTACGGGCCAGCGTCAGCAGCAGGAAGGAGTCGACCATGTTCGCGACCGCGGTCTCCGACTGGCCGACACCGACCGTCTCCACCAGGATCACGTCGTAGCCGGCCGCCTCCATCACCACGATCGACTCACGGGTGGCCTTGGCGACCCCGCCCAGCGTGCCGGCCGTGGGGGAGGGGCGGATGAAGGCCGCCGGGTCCACCGCCAGCCGCTCCATCCGGGTCTTGTCACCCAGGATCGACCCGCCCGTCCGGCTGGACGACGGGTCCACGGCCAGCACCGCGACCCGGTACCCGAGCCCCGTGAGCATGGTCCCGAACGCGTCGATGAACGTCGACTTCCCGACCCCCGGCACCCCGCTCACGCCGATCCGCCGCGCCCTGCCGCTGTGCGGCAGCAGCTCGGTGAGCAACCGCTGTGCCAGCACCCGGTGCTGCGGCCGGGTGGACTCGACGAGCGTGATGGCGCGCGCGACGATCGCACGCTTCCCGTCGAGCACGCCCTTCACATACGCGTCGAGATCGATCACAGCTCGTGCCCGAGGTCGGCTCCCAGCCGCCGTACGAGGTCGTACGCGGCGTCCGGGATCACCGTCCCGGGCGGGAAGACCGCCGCCGCGCCCATCTCCAGGAGCGTCGGCACGTCCTGCGGCGGGATCACACCGCCGACCACGATCATGATGTCCTCGCGGCCCTCCTCGGCCAGCGCCTCCTTGAGCGCCGGTACGAGGGTGAGGTGACCGGCCGCCAGCGACGACACCCCGACGATGTGCACATCGGCCTCGACGGCCTGGCGGGCCACCTCGGCCGGCGTCTGGAACAGCGGGCCGACATCGACGTCGAAGCCGAGGTCGGCGAACGCGGTGGCGATCACCTTCTGGCCGCGGTCGTGGCCGTCCTGGCCCATCTTGGCGACCAGGATGCGCGGACGGCGCCCCTCGGCCTCCTCGAAGTCGGACACGAGGGTGCGGGTGCGGTCCACGGACGGCGACTCCCCGGCTTCGTTGCGGTACACGCCGGTGATGGTACGGATCTGGCTCGCGTGCCGGCCGTACACCTTCTCCAGGGCGTCCGAGATCTCCCCGACGGTGGCCTTCGCGCGGGCCGCGTTCACCGCCAGCTCCAGCAGGTTGCCCTCGCCGCCGGCGGCCCGGGTGAGAGCGTCCAGCGCGTCCTGGCAGACCTGCTCGTCGCGCTCCGCCCGCAGCCGCCGCAGCTTCTCGATCTGCTGGGCGCGCACGGAGGAGTTGTCGACCTTGAGCACCTCGATCTGCTCGTCGCTGTCGACGCGGTACTTGTTGACGCCGATGACGGGCTGGCGCCCGGAGTCGATCCGGGCCTGGGTGCGGGCCGCGGCCTCCTCGATACGGAGCTTGGGGATGCCGGCGTCGATCGCCTTGGCCATGCCGCCCGCCGCCTCGACCTCCTGGATGTGCTGCCAGGCACGGCGGGCGAGGTCGTACGTCAGCTTCTCGACATACGCGCTGCCGCCCCACGGGTCGATGACCCGGGTCGTGCCCGACTCCTGCTGGATCATCAGCTGCGTGTTGCGGGCGATGCGTGCGGAGAAGTCGGTCGGCAACGCGAGCGCCTCGTCGAGGGCGTTGGTGTGCAGCGACTGGGTGTGGCCCTGCGTCGCCGCCATCGCCTCGACACATGTGCGCGTGACGTTGTTGAACACGTCCTGCGCGGTCAGCGACCAGCCCGAGGTCTGTGAATGGGTGCGCAGGGACAGCGACTTGGAGTTCTGCGGGTCGAACTGCTTCACCAGCTTCGCCCACAGCAGGCGCGCCGCCCGCAGCTTGGCGACCTCCATGAAGAAGTTCATGCCGATCGCCCAGAAGAACGAAAGGCGCGGCGCGAAAGCGTCCACGTCGAGGCCGGCCTCACGGCCCGCGCGGATGTACTCGACGCCGTCCGCGAGCGTGTACGCCAGCTCCAGATCGGCCGTCGCACCGGCCTCCTGGATGTGGTAGCCGGAGATGGAGATCGAGTTGTAGCGCGGCATCCGCTGCGAAGTGAAGGCGAAGATGTCGGAGATGATCCGCATCGACGGCTTCGGCGGATAGATGTAGGTGTTGCGGACCATGAACTCCTTCAGAATGTCGTTCTGAATGGTCCCGGCCAGCTTCTCGGGCGCTACGCCCTGTTCCTCCGCCGCCACGATGTACAGCGCCAGCACCGGCAGCACGGCGCCGTTCATCGTCATCGAAACGGTCATCCTGTCGAGGGGGATCCCGTCGAACAGCTGCCGCATGTCGTAGATCGAGTCGATCGCCACGCCCGCCATGCCGACGTCGCCCGTCACGCGCGGGTGGTCGCTGTCGTAACCCCGGTGCGTGGGCAGGTCGAAGGCGACCGACAGGCCCTTCTGACCGGCGGCCAGGTTGCGGCGGTAGAACGCGTTGGACTCCTCGGCGGTGGAGAAGCCCGCGTACTGGCGGATCGTCCAGGGCTGGTTGACGTACATCGTCGGGTACGGGCCGCGCAGATACGGCGCCATGCCCGGGTACGTGCCGAGGAAGTCCAGGCCCTCCAGGTCACGGCCGGTGTACAGCGGCTTGACCGCGATGCCCTCCGGGGTCTCCCAGAAGGCTCCGTCGGTCCCGGCCGCCTTCCGCCACTCGTCGACGCCGGCGTCGGTCCTCGGCTCCCCGAGCTCGATACCGGAGAAGTCGGGGATTCCCATCAGGACACTCCCATGCGGTCGAGGGTGGCGGACAGCACGGCGACGGCGTCACAGCCCGCGAAGACGTAGGCGTCGACATCGGTGTACTGCCCGGGGCGGCCGGCGAGGAACACCTGCGCCGCGCCCGCCGACCTGAACTCGGCGGCCACGGACTCGGCCTGCTCCTCGTAGAGAGCGTCACTGGAGCACAGGCACACCTCGGTGGCGCCGCTCTCGGCGAAGGTGCCCCCGGTGACGGGCTCGATGCCGCCCGCCTGGAACAGGTTCGAGGCGAAGGTGAGGCGCGCGGTGTGCGCGGCGGCCGGTCCGAGCGCCGCCAGGAAGATCCGCGGCCGGGAGCCGGTCGCGGCCAGATGGGCGTCGGAGCGGGCGCGCAGCGCCTCGTACGCCTCGTCGCGCCGGACCCGGGGCAGGCCGCCGGAGCGGGGCTCGGGTGCGGGCTCGCGCGCCACGAGCTGCTCGGCGAGGTTCGGGAACTCGCTCACGCCGGTGATCGGCTCGCGGCGCCTGGCGAGCTTGCCGGTGCGGGCCTCCCAGGTGGCGGCGAGGTCCTCGCCCAGCTGCCCGGAACGCAGCGCGGCCGCCTGGCCGCCGGCCCGCTCGACGCGCTGGAAGAACTCCCAGCCCGCCTCGGCCAGTTCGTCGGTGAGCCGTTCCACGTACCAGGAGCCGCCCGCCGGGTCGATCACCCGGGCCAGGTGCGACTCCTCGATGAGGATGGTCGAGGTGTTGCGGGCGATACGCCGCGCGAACGCGTCCGGCAGGCCGAGCGCGTGGTCGAAGGGCAGCACCGTCACGGACTCGGCGCCGCCGACACCGGCGGCCAGCGTGGCGACCGTCGTGCGCAGCATGTTCACCCACGGGTCGCGACGCGACATCATCACCGGCGAGGTCACGGCGTGCTGCACCTGCGCGCTCGACGCGCCGCACACCTCGGTCACCCGCGCCCACAGCCGGCGCGCGGCGCGCAGCTTGGCGATCGTCAGGAACTGGTCGGCGGTCGCGGCGTAGCGGAACTCCAGCTGCGCGGCGGCCTGTTCGACCGTCAGCCCGGCCGCGTCGAGCTCCCGCAGATACGCGACGCCGGTCGCCAGCGAAGCGCCCAGTTCCTGGGCCGCCGAGCCGCCGGCCTCGTGGTACGGCAGCGCGTCCACGGTCAGCGTCCGCAACCCCGGGTACTCCTCGGCGCACAGCCGCGCCAGCCCGGCGACGGCGGTGAAGTCGAAGGACCTTCCGGTACGGGCCTCGTGGCCCAGCGGGTCCGCGCCGAGGTTGCCGCGCGCCGCCTCCTTGGCGACGCCCCGCTCCTCGTACAGCCGCAGCAGTTCACGCGCGGCGGGCTCCACCTCGGTGCCCGCGTCGAGGACGACGGGGGCCAGGTCGAGGTAGACGCCGTCCAGGGCGCGGCCGAGTTCCGTCACCGGGATGCCGCCCTCGCCGAGGACCAGCCAGAGCGAGGTGACGCCGTTCTCCAGGTCCGCGAGCACCACGCCGTCCGTGAGCGCCGTGTGCCGCTGCCGGACGTCCCAGCCGCCGGCCGTGTTGCCCTCGGCGCGACCGCCGCGGACGAACGGGGCGAAGCCGGGCAGGCCGGCATCGGGCGCGGCGTCACGCGCGCTGTACAGAGGGCGGGTGCGCAACCCGTCCTCCAGGGCAGTGGACAGAGCGTCTTCCGCGGCCGTGCCCGAGACGTCCTTGCCCGACTTGCGCAGCACACCTGTCACCAGGTGTTGCCACTGCTCATGGGTTGCGTCAGGGAACTCGGCGGCCAGCGAGAGCCCGTCGTCAGGCAGGACCGTCATGCTCGGATGCTAGGTCAGATCGACAAAGGAGCAGCAGTGGCCACGGCTGTGACCTTGCCCTCTCCCACATTGTGACCTGCGTCTCCGCATCTTTTCCGGCCGTCGGGGAAGGGGCGATCCGCGGCTTTCGTCTCAGGTAAAGGTTCGGTCAGAGCAGGGTCCCGCGAGCCCGCCCGCCATTGGTCATGTCCTGGTCGAGGAGTACGGTCAGGGCGATATCGACGACGGCACGACGGAAGCCGGTGGGAATCCGGCACGGTCGCGCCACTGTATGCCGCCCCCTCGAAGGGGCGGTGAGTCAGACCCGCGGCCGTCGTCATGTGCACCACCGAAATGGGACGCGAACTCCCGAAGGAGCCCTGCCATGGCGCAGCATGTCGCCCAGCCGACCGCCAACACCCCCGCTCTCCCCGTCAAACTGCCGATCGGCGCGATCGTCCCCTGGGCGGTCTTCTTCGGCATCCTGATGCTGGTCCTGCTGTACTTCGTCGGCGCCGAGCAGGGCGCCACCTCCGTCGTCTCCGGCGAGGACGTCCACGAGTGGGTGCACGACGCCCGCCACCTGCTCGGTTTCCCCTGCCACTGACGCCGGGGAGCCGCAGAACCCATGAACTCCGCAACCGTGCGAAATCTGCTCGTGCGAGGCATGCTCGCCGGCCTCGGCGCGGGCGTCCTCGCGCTGATCGTGGCCTACGTCCTCGGTGAGCCGAGCGTCGACAAGGCGATCGGCTTCGAGGAAGCCCACGCCGCCGGGCACGAGCACGAGGTCGAACTCGTCTCCCGCAGCCTCCAGTCCACCGCCGGCCTCGCCACCGGTGTCCTGATCTACGGCGTCTCCTTCGGCGGCATCGCCGCTCTCGCCTACTGCTTCGCCCTCGGCCGCGTCGGCCGCTTCTCACCGCGGGCCACCGCGCTGCTGCTGTCCGGCTGCGCGCTGCTCGCCGTCTATGTCGTGCCGTTCCTGAAGTACCCGGCCAACCCGCCCGCCGTCGGCGACCCCGACACCATCGGCAGGCGGACCACCCTGTACTTCCTGATGATGGTGCTCAGCGTCCTGATCGCGGTGGCCGCGACCATCCTCGGCAGGCGACTCGCCCCGAGACTGGGCAACTGGTACGCCACCGTCGTCGCGGTGGCCGCGTTCGCCCTGGTGATCGGCCTGGCGTTCGCGTTCCTGCCGGTCGTCAACGAGGTCCCCGCGGACTTCCCGGCCACCGTGCTGTGGCGGTTCCGGCTGTCCGCGCTGGCCATGCAGGTCACGCTGTGGGCGGGCTTCGGGCTGCTCTTCGGCGAGCTGGCCGAGCGACTGCTGAACCCCCGGCCGGCCGCCGCGGCGCCGGCCTCGGCGGCGGCCGCGACCGGCTGACGGGCATGCGCTCACGCGCAACGGCCTAGTCGGCGTCCGGCGCCAGGGGCCGCCCCAGTCGCAGGTTCCAGCGCCCGCCGCGCCCACTGAGCTCCGTTGCCGTCAGCGGGGCGACGTCGAGACGCCAGAAGGCCGCCTCGGGCATCCCGAGGGCGTGCAGGACAGCCGCGCGAACGACCTCCGGCTCGACCACGGCGACCGTACGGCCGTCCAGGTCCCGCACGTCCGTCAGCCACCGGGCGATCCGGCCGCAGAACTCCCGCACCGACTCGCCCCCGTGCGGAGCGTGGCCCGGGTCCGTGAGCCAGCTGCCCACCGACTCCGGCTCGGCGGCACTCACCTCGTCGAGCGTGCGGCCCCGCCAGCGGCCGACGTCCGGTCCCGCCGACTCCGGGACCGCCGGGCCGTGCAGACCGAGAGCCTCGGCCGTCTCCCGGCAGCGCAGGCTCGGCGAGGTGAGCACCCGGGCGGCCGGGGGCAGGGTGCCGGCGGCCGCGCGTGCCTGTGCCGTGCCGGTGTCGTCGAGCGGGGTCCGGCCGTCGTCGAAGCGGGCCCGGCGCAGGCTCGCGTTCATCGCGGGTGAGATCAAGGTGACGCGGCTGGTCACGCGGTCGCTCCTCGGGCCGGGGTCATGACGTGCTCCTGGCTGCCCGGGGGCCCTCACCGCGAGAACGGTGAGGGCCCCTGGCCGGTCGGCCGGGTCAGGACGGGGACAGCTCGCCCCGTACCGTACGGGCCGCCGCCACCAGGTTCTCCAGCGAGGCCCGGGTCTCCGGCCAGCCGCGGGTCTTCAGGCCGCAGTCGGGGTTGACCCACAGCCGTTCGGCGGGGATCGCCTTCAGACCGGTGCGGAGCAGCTCGGCAGCCTCCGTCACGCTCGGCACCCGCGGGGAGTGGATGTCGTAGACACCCGGCCCGGCCTCGCGCGGATAGCCGTGGGCCGCGAGTTCCCGGGCGACCTGCATGTGCGAGCGGGCGGCCTCCAGGCTGATGACGTCCGCGTCGAGGTCGTCGATGGCCCGGACGATGTCGCCGAACTCGGCGTAGCACATGTGGGTGTGGATCTGGGTGTCCGGCCGGACCCCGCCGGTGGTCAGCCGGAACGCCTCGGTGGCCCAGGCGAGATACCCGGCCCGGTCGGCGGCGCGCAGCGGCAGGGTCTCCCGCAGGGCCGGTTCGTCGACCTGGATGACGCGGGTGCCGCCCGCCTCCAGGTCGCTCACCTCGTCGCGCAGGGCGAGGGCGACCTGGCGGGCCGTCTCGCCGAGCGGCTGGTCGTCGCGGACGAAGGACCAGGCGAGCATGGTGACCGGCCCGGTGAGCATGCCCTTGACCGGGCGGGACGTCAGGGACTGGGCGTACGCCGTCCAGCGCACCGTCATCGGCTCGGGCCGCGAGATGTCACCGGCCAGGATCGGCGGGCGGACGTAACGGGTGCCGTAGGACTGCACCCAGCCGTGCTGCGTGGCGAGGTATCCGGTCAGCCGCTCGGCGAAGTACTGGACCATGTCGTTGCGTTCGGGCTCGCCGTGCACCAGGACGTCGATGCCGGTCTTCTCCTGGAAGGCGACGACCTCCTGGATCTCGGCCCTGACCCGGTCCTCGTAGGCGGCCGTGCCGATCCGGCCGGCCCGCAGGTCCGCGCGCGCGGTGCGCAGTTCGCCGGTCTGCGGGAACGAACCGATCGTGGTCGTCGGCAGCAACGGCAGCCCGAGGTGGGCGCGTTGGGCCGCGGCCCGCTCGGCGTACGACTGCGAGCGGCGGGCGTCCCCGGCGGTGACGGCTGCCGCACGGGACCGCACGGCCGCGTCGCGGGTGATCGGCGAGCTCGCTCGGGAGGCCAGGTCCGCCCGGTTCGCGGCGAGTTCGGCGGTGATCGCGCCGGTGCCCTGGGCGAGGCCCTTGGCGAGGGTGACGACCTCGGCGGTCTTCTGCCGGGCGAAGGCCAGCCAGCGCCGGATCTGCGGCTCGATGTCGCGCTCGGCGGCCGCGTCCAGCGGCACGTGCAGCAGGGAGCAGGAGGCCGCGACGTCGACCCGGTCGGCGAGACCCAGCAGGGTGCCGAGCGTGGCGAGCGACGCCGACAGGTCGTTGACCCAGACGTTGCGGCCGTTGACGACACCGGCGACCAGGCGCTTGCCGGGCAGCCCGCCGGCCGCGGCCAGCGCCTGGAGGTTGCCGCCCGCCGCCTCCGTGAAGTCGAGCGCCAGCCCCTCGACCGGGGCCTTCGCCAGCACGGGCAGCGCCTCGCCGAGCCGGCCGAAGTACGAGGCGAGCAGCAGCTTCGGCCGGTCGGTGCGGGCGCCGAGGTCACGGTAGGCGCGCCCGGCGGCGTTCAGTTCGGCCGGGGTGCGGTCCTGGACCAGCGCGGGCTCGTCCAGCTGGACCCACTCGGCGCCCGCCGCACGCAGGTCGGCCAGGATCCGCGCGTACACCGGCAGCAGCCGGTCCAGCAGGGTGAGCGGCTCGAAGTCCGCGGCGACGCCGGGCGCCGGCTTGGCGAGCAGCAGGTAGGTGACCGGCCCGACGAGGACGGGCCGGGCGGTCAGGCCCAGCGCCAGGGCCTCCTTCAGTTCGGCGACCTGCTTGGCCGAGTCCGCGGTGAAGACGGTGTCCGGGCCCAACTCCGGTACGAGGTAGTGGTAGTTGGTGTCGAACCACTTCGTCATCTCCAGCGGCGCGACGTCCTGCGTGCCGCGGGCCATGGCGAAGTAGCCGTCCAGGGCGTCGGTCTCGACGGCGACGCGATGCCGCTCGGGGATCGCGCCGAGCGCTACGGTGGTGTCCAGGACGTGGTCGTAGTACGAGAAGTCGCCGGTCGGCACCTCGTGGATGCCTGCGTCGGCGAGCCGGCGCCAGTTGGCGCGGCGCAGTTCGGCGGCGGTGGCACGGAGGGCGTCGGCGCTGACGCGGCCCTTCCAGTAGCCCTCGATCGCCTTCTTCAGTTCCCGGTCCGGGCCCTGACGGGGGTAGCCGTACACGGTGGCCCGTGCTGCCGCGGCTGCGGGCTTGGTGGTCACGGAGATCTCCTTCGCGAGATGAATCCCTGAGATCCCGGTGACGGGACGAGAGCGCGAAGGGTGACGGACCGGACGGCGACGGCCGCAGAGCCGTCCGCTCGGTCATGTTCGCCGACCCGCCCTCGAGGTCACCGGGAGTCCGCGCACGAGTGGTTCGTACGCGGGCAGTTGGCAGGTCTTCGGACTCGCGGGCACGTCCTCACCTCGTGAGGACTCCTACTGGCCGTCGCTTCCCAGGCCCGGTACGTCGGGCTCAGTGCTGATGACGGCGGTCGTTCCCGCTCACCGCTGCGGGGCAGTCCCGGATTCCCACCGGGTTCCCTCTTACGACGCATCCCGCCTGGCGGACGGGGCGAACCAGCTGCACCGGTCAGCCTACCCGGCCGTACGTGTGGAACCCCCGCCCGCTCTTGCGGCCCAGCAGCCCCGCCTCGACCATCCGCAGGAGCAGCGGGGGACGGGCGTACAGGGGTTCCTTGAACTCGTCGTAGAGGGACTCGGCGATCGAGGCGACGGTGTCGAGGCCGATCAGGTCCGCGAGCCGGAGCGGGCCCATGGGGTGGGCGCAGCCGAGTTCCATGCCGGTGTCGATGTCGGCGGCGGTGGCGAAGCCGGACTCCGCCATCCGGATCGCCGACAACAGGTACGGGATCAGCAGGGCGTTGACGACGAAGCCGGCCCGGTCCCGGGAGCGGATCACGGTCCTGCCGAGCGTCCGGGCGGCGAACTCCTCGACGGCGGCGGTCGTCGCGGCCGAGGTGTGCAGCGAGGTCACGACCTCCACCAGCGGCAGCACCGGAACGGGGTTGAAGAAGTGCAGGCCCAAGACCCGGTCCGCGCGGCCGGTCGCCATGCCGAGCCGCATGACCGGCAGTGAGGAGGTGTTGGTGGCCAGGACGGCCGCCGGGTCCTCGACGATCTTGTCGAGCGCGGCGAACACCTCGGTCTTGGCGTCCGGGTTCTCCACGACGGCCTCGACCACGAGCTGCCGGTCGGCCAGGTCCTCCAGGCTGCCGGTGAACACCAGACGGTCGAGCACGTCGGCCGCGGCCGGCTCCGTCAGTCTGCCCCGCCGTACCGCGCGGTCCAGCGACGCGGTCACCCGGTCCCGGGCGGCCCGCGCCGCGACCGCGTCCACCTCGCACACCACCGTGTCGAGCCCGGCCCGTGCGCACACCTCGGCGATCCCGGCGCCCATCTGCCCGCCGCCGACCACACCGACGCGCCGGATGCCCCCGCTCATGCCCCGGCCTCCGTCCGGCGCACCAGATGACGGGAATAGGCGTCCGGGGTGAAGAACAGCGGCAACTCGCCCGCCATCGCCGTCCGTTCGAAAAGCGCACGGATCTCGTCGACCGGCGCCCACGGGTACTCGGCGCCCAGAGCCGCGAGCTCGTCGTCGAGCAGTCCCAGCACCGTCTCCCGGTGGACGACCCCGTGCCGCAGCCACTGCCAGATCTGCACCCGGGCGATCTCGGCGGTGGCCGCGTCCGCCATCAGGCCGCCGACGGCGACGGCACCCTGCCCGCGCAGCCAGGCCGCGAAGCAGCGCAGCGCCACGGCGACGTTCGTGCGCACGCCGTCGGCGGTGGGCGGCCCGCTGATCCTGCGCACGGACAGCAGGTCGGAGGGCGTCACCTCCACGTCGTCACGCGTACGGTCGATCTGGTGCGGGCGGTCGCCGAGGACACCGTCGAACACCTCGCGGCAGACGGGGACGAGGCCCGGGTGGGCCACCCACGACCCGTCGAAGCCGTCCTCCGCCTCCCGTTCCTTGTCCAGCCGGACCTTGGCGAGCGCGGCCGGGTACTCGCCGGGCACCTGCGCGGCCATGGCGCCGATGGCATGGGCACCGCGCCGATGGCAGGTGCGCACCAGCAGTTCCGTGTACGCCCGCATGAAGGGGGCGGTCATCGTCACCTTCGCCCGGTCGGGGAGAAGGAAGTCGGTGCGGTGACCGAACGTCTTGATCAGGCTGAACAGGTAGTCCCAGCGGCCCGCGCCGAGCCCCGAGCTGTGCTCGCGCAGCTCGTAGAGGATCTCCTCCATCTCGAACGCGGCGGTCACCGTCTCGATGAGCACGGTGGCACGGACGGTGCCGCGCGGGATGCCGAGCAACTCCTGGGCGAGGACGAACACGTCGTTCCACAGCCGGGCCTCGTACCGGTTCTCCAGCTTCGGCAGACAGAAGTACGGTCCGTGGCCCGCGTCGATCCGGCGCCGGGCGCAGTGGAAGAAGTACAGCCCGAAATCGACGAGGGCAGCGGGCACGGGGCGCCCGTCGTACGCGAGGTGCTCCTCGTCCAGGTGCCAGCCGCGGGGGCGGACCACGAGGGTGGTGTGCCGATCCTCGACGTCGAGCAGGGCGATCTGCCCGTCGATGACGTTGTCCCAGGTCGGGGAGGTGGCGTCCTCGAAGTCGGCCACCCACACCTGGGCACCGGAGTCGAGCGCGTCGGACGCCGTACGGCGATCGGGCGGTCCGGTGATCTCCACGCGCCGGTCGGCCAGCCCCGGGGCGGGCGGTGCGACACGCCAGGTGGGATCGGCGCGGACGGCGGAGGTGACCATGGGGAAGTCGAGCGGGGTGCCCGCGGCGAGCCGGAGGGCCTGGCGCCGGCGCTCCCGCATCAGGTCCTGACGGCGCTCACCGAAGGCGGCGGCGAGGTGGCCCAGGAAATCCAGGGCGGCGGGGGTGAGGATCTCGTCGTGGCGACGGCCCGGAGCGCCGAGCACACGGACGTGATGGGTCAGGGCGGTGGTGGACAACGGTTTCTCCTGACAAAGGGCGGCGAGACGTCCTGTTCTTGGGGGCGCGGGGAACTGCGCGACCAGCCCCCGCACACCCGCAGCCGACGAACCGGCCTAATGGAACTGCTCTTCCTCCGTGGAGCCGGCCAGCGCGGTGGTGGAGGAGGCGGGGTTGACGGCCGTGGACACAAGGTCGAAGTACCCCGTACCGACTTCCCGCTGATGCCTCACGGCCGTGAATCCCTGCGCCTGCGCCGCGAACTCCCGCTCCTGAAGGTCGACGTACGCCGTCATCCCGTGCTCGGCGTAACCCCGCGCGAGGTCGAACATCCCGTGGTTCAGCGAGTGGAACCCGGCCAGCGTGATGAACTGGAACCGGTACCCCATGGCCCCCAGCTCCCGCTGGAACTTGGCGATCCGGTCGTCGTCCAGCGCGGCCTTCCAGTTGAAGGACGGCGAGCAGTTGTAGGCGAGCATCCGATCCGGGTACTCGGCGTGCACGGCCTCCGCGAACTCCCGCGCCTGCGCGAGGTCCGGCGTACCGGTCTCCACCCAGATCAGGTCGGCGTACGGGGCGTAGGCGAGCCCGCGTGCGATGACCGGCGCCATGCCGCCCCGCACCCGGTGGAAGCCCTCGGCCGTGCGCTCGCCGGTCACGAACTCGGCGTCGCGCTCGTCCACGTCGCTGGTGAGCAGGTTCGCGGCGAGGGCGTCGGTGCGGGCGATGACGACGGTCGGCACATCGGCGATGTCGGCTGCGAGCCGGGCCGCGTTGAGGGTGCGGATGTGCTGCGAGGTCGGCACCAGGACCTTGCCGCCGAGGTGGCCGCACTTCTTCTCCGAGGCGAGCTGGTCCTCGTAGTGGATGCCGGCCGCGCCGGCCGCGATCATCGCCTTGGTCAGCTCGAAGGCGTTCAGCGGGCCGCCGAACCCGGCCTCGGCGTCGGCGACGATCGGCGCGAGCCAGTCCGTGCGGTCACCGGCGTCCTCCGAGACGGCGATCTGGTCGGCGCGCAGCAGGGCGTTGTTGATCCGACGGACCACCTGGGGAACGGAGTTGACCGGGTACAGGCTCTGGTCGGGGTAGGTGTGCCCGGACTGATTGGCGTCCGCGGCGACCTGCCAGCCCGACAGATAGATCGCCTGAAGGCCGGCCCTGACCTGCTGCACGGCCTGGCCGCCGGTGAGCGCGCCGAGCGCGTGGACGTAGTCCCGCTCGTGCAGTTGGCGCCACAGCCGCTCGGCACCGCGCCGGGCCAGGGTGTGCTCCTCACGGACGCTGCCGGACAGCCGTACGACGTCCTCGGCGGTGTAGGTGCGCTCGATGCCCTGCCAGCGCGGGTCGTTGGCCCAGCGCCGCGCGAGTGCCTCGGCCGCCTGCGTCCTCGCCTGTGCCATGACTGTCACCGTCTCCTCGGTCTGTTGTGTCTGCCAAGCCCGTACCGATCGCGATATTGGCCGGCACTGTGTGTCGTGAAGGGGGTGCGACTCGCCGTCGCCCGGAGGGCGAAGCAGAGCAATGTTGCTGGCCCCAATGAGTTTCGGCGGGCCGCACGAAGACTCTGGCACTGGCACTGAGTGCCAACAATGGTGGACGTCTGCCAAGTTCTGCGAATCTTCTCGCCGTCGTTCGCCAAGCTTGCGAAGGGTTCATGAGGCGGGCGTTCGCGTACGCTGACCGGGTTGCGTCCCGGACCTGGAGGTGCGCGGTGAGCAAGACGTACGCGGGTGCGCGGCTGCGGCGGCTGCGCGAGGAACGCCGGATGAGCCAGGCGGAACTCGCCCGCGCCCTGGGCATCTCCCCGAGCTATCTGAACCAGATGGAGCACGACTCACGCCCGCTCACCGTGCCCGTGCTGCTCCGGCTCACCGAGACGTTCGGTGTCGACCCGGGCTTCTTCTCCGAGCGCGACACCGCCCGGCTCGTGGCCGACCTGCGCGAGGCGCTCACCGGCGAGATCGCCGCCGCCCGGGTCTCCCCGACCGACCTCGCCGAACTGGCCTCGCGCATGCCCGCGGTCGCGCAGGTCCTGCTCGATCTGGGCCGCCGCAACCAACTGCTGTCCGAGCGGCTCGCGGGGCCCGACGGCCGCGACACCGCCGACGCGGCACCCCGCTCGCCGCACGAGGAGATCCGCGACTTCTTCTACCGCCGCCGGAACTACCTCCACGACACCGACCTCGCGGCCGAGCAGCTCGCCGAGCGGATCGGCATCCGGCCCGGCGAGGTCCTCCGGGCCCTGACCGCCCGCCTGGCCGACGCCCACGGGATCCGCCTCGCCGACACCCACGCCGTCCGAGAGGCCGAGGCCCGGGGGAACCGCCCGCCCACCGGCTCCGGCGACCGGCTCCACCACTACGACGCGTCGACCCGCACCCTCCACCTGTCGACCCGACTGCGCCCCGGCCAGCGGGCCTTCCGCATGGCGACCCAGCTCGCGCTGCTGGAGCACGCCGGCGAACTGGACCGGCACGCCGCCGAGGACTTCCCGGCCGGCTCGCCCGCCCACACCCTGGCCCGCATCGGCGTCGCCAACTACTTCGCCGCCGCACTGGTGTTGCCGTACACCGCCTTCCACGCGGCGGCCGAGGAGGTCCGCTACGACATCGAGCGGCTCACCGACCGCCACGGCCTCGGCTACGAGACCGTCTGCCACCGGCTCAGCACCCTCCAGCGCCCGCGCCTGCGCGGAGTGCCCTTCTCCTTCGTGCGGGTCGACCGGGCCGGCAACATGTCCAAGCGGCAGTCCGCGACCGGGTTCCACTTCTCCCGGGGCGGCGGCACCTGCCCGCTGTGGAACGTCTACGAGGCGTTCGCCGCGCCCGGCCGGATCCATGTACAGGTCGCCGAAATGCCGGACGGGCAAAGGTACTTGTGGGCCGCCCGCGCGGTCACCCGGCACCGCGGCGGCTGGGGCGAGCCCGGCAAGACGTACGCCATCGGCCTCGGCTGCGAGATCCGGCACGCCCACCGCCTCGTCTACTCCGACGGCCTCGACCTCACCAGCCCCTTGGCCGCCACCCCGATCGGCATGGGCTGCCGCGTGTGCGAACGCCTCGACTGCCCGCAGCGGGCCACGCCGCCCCTCGGGCGGACCCTGCGCATCGACGAGAACACCAGCACCTTCGTGCCGTACCCCGTGACCGGGCGCACGAGTTGAGCGGCACGAGGAGTTGATAGCCTCGGCGGGCCAGTCGAGCCACATCCGAGGCCAGGGAATCCGGTGCGAATCCGGAACTGACGCGCAGCGGTGAGGGGGACGGGCGGGGCACGCGCCACTGGGAGACCGGGAAGGCGCCCCGACCGGACGAACCCGAGTCCGAAGACCTGCTGGCACCTCCGCGCCCCCGGGCGGGGAGGACGTCCGTAGGCCAGGCTCCGCGTACGAGCCCCGACACCCGAGGCAGGCCCGTGCTCCCCTCCCGTCCCGCGCCCACCGAACCCCCGGCACCCACCGCCGCGCCCGCGCCCTGCCGTGTCGTCGTCTGCCGGGACTGCTGCTGCGGCACCCCGAAGGTGACCGGGGTCGACCACGCGCAGCAGACCGCGCGCCTCGCCGACAATGTGCCCGTGCGCGTCTCCGACTGCCTCGACGTGTGCGAACACGCCAACGTGATCGTCGTCCAGCCGTCCGCCGCCGCCCGCGCGGCCGGCGCCCGCCCCGTCTGGCTCGGCCTCGTCAACGACCCCGACGCCACCGAGGACATCATCACCTGGGTCCGGGCCGGCGGCCCCGGCGTCGCGCCCTGCCCCGACGTGCTCGACCTCTACACCTTCACACCGCCCCGGCGGGCCGCGGACGCCAAAAGGTTGAAGCCCGAACAGTGAGTGCCTGAAGATCGGAAGGACCGATCCGCGCGACAGCGAGGTGAGAGACCCGATGTTCACCACCCGTCCCACCCTTCAGGGCACCTTCGGCATGGTGTCCTCCACGCACTGGCTCGCCTCGCAGTCCGCGATGGCCGTGCTGGAGCGCGGGGGCAACGCGTACGACGCCGCCGTGGCGGGCGCGTTCGTGCTGCACGTGGTCGAGCCGCACCTGAACGGCCCGGCCGGCGAGGTGCCGATCCTTCTCGCCCCGGCGGGCGGCGAGGTACGGGTGCTGTGCGGGCAGGGGCCGGCGCCGGCCGGGGCCACCGTCGCGCACTACCGGGAACTCGGACTGGAGCTGGTGCCGGGGACCGGGCCGCTGGCCGCCGCCGTGCCCGGCGCCTTCGACGCCTGGATGCTGCTGCTGCGGGACCACGGGACCCAGCCGCTCGCGGAGGTGCTGCGGTACGCCGTCGAGTACGCCGAGCACGGGCACGCGCCCGTGGAGCGGGTCGGCGAGACCGTGGAGACCGTGCGGGAGCTGTTCGAGACGGAGTGGACCTCGTCGGCCGAGGTGTATCTGCCGGGCGGCCGGGCGCCCCGCCCCGGGGAGCCGTTCCGCAACCCCGCCCTCGCCGCCACCTGGAAGCGTCTGCTCGACGAGGTCGCGGACGCCGGCGACCGCATCGCCCAGATCGAGGCCGCGCGCGCGGTGTGGCGCTCCGGCTTCATCGCCGAGGCCCTCGTACGGCAGGCCGGCCGCCCGACCATGGACACCAGCGGTGAGCGGCACTCCGGCACGCTCACGGCCGCCGACCTCGCCGGCTGGTCCGCGACCTACGAGGCGCCGGCGACGTACGACTGGAACGGCTGGACCGTGTGCAAGGCCGGCCCCTGGAGCCAGGGCCCCGTCCTCCTCCAGCAGCTCGCGCTGCTCCCGCCCGAGCTGCCGCGGTACGGGTCCGCCGACTACGTCCACCTGCTGATCGAGGGCTGCAAGCTGGCCATGGCCGACCGGGAGGCCTGGTACGGCGACGCGGCCGAGGTGCCGCTGACCGACCTGCTGTCGGACGAGTACAACGCCGCCCGGCGGGAGCTGATCGGTGAGAAGGCCTCGCACGAGCTGCGGCCCGGCAGCCCCGGCGGGCGTGACCCGCGACTGTGCGCCCACGCGCGCGTGGCGGCCGCCGCCCGGCCCGGCTCGGTCGCGCCGGGCGCCGGGGAGCCGACCGTCGCCAAGAGCCCCACGTCCCCGGTGCCGGGCGAGCCCGATGTCGCCGCCGACGGCGGGACCCGGGGAGACACCTGCCACATCGACGTCGTCGACCGCTGGGGCAACATGATCGCGGCGACCCCCAGCGGCGGCTGGCTCCAGTCCAACCCGGTCGTGCCCGAGCTGGGCTTCCCGCTCGGCACCCGGCTCCAGATGACCTGGCTGGAGGAGGGCCTGCCGAACTCCCTGACGCCCGGCCGGCGGCCCCGCACCACCCTCACGCCCTCGATCGCCCTGCGCGACGGCGTGCCCGTCATGGCCTTCGGCACGCCCGGCGGGGACCAGCAGGACCAGTGGCAGCTGCACTTCCTCCTCGCGGTCGCCCTGCGCGGCCAGGTCCGCGGCGGTCTCGACCTCCAGGGCGCGATCGACGCCCCGAACTGGCACAACGACAGCTTCCCCGGCTCCTTCTTCCCGCGCGGGATGCGGCCCGGGAGCGTGACCGTGGAGTCCCGGACGGACGCCGCGGTGGTGGAGGAGCTGCGGCAACGCGGTCATGACGTGACCGTCGGTGACGCCTGGTCGGAGGGCCGGCTGTGCGCGGTGGCACGGGACCCGCAGACCGGCGTCCTGTCGGCCGCGGCGAATCCGCGCGGGATGCAGGGATACGCGGTCGGACGCTGAGGAGAACACCGGTCTCAGGCTTCTGACCTGCTGATATCGGCCCCTCATGTTCACGTCGATGCCATCTGCCGGTCACCCGGCGGGCAGGGATTGTCAGAGGGTCGTGTTCTTATTGACGCGTGATCGAATACAACGAAACCATCGAAGAGTTTCTCGCACAGCACTCGGCCGACGTGGAGGAGGCGGTCCGCAAGGCGGCCGCGGCCGAGATCATGCCCCGCTTCCGGCAGCTGGCCGAGCACGAGATCGACCAGAAGAGCGGACCGCACGACCTGGTCACCGACGCCGACCGGCTCGCCGAGCGGTACCTCACCGGAGCCCTGAGCTCGCTCCTGCCCGGCTCGGTCGTGGTAGGCGAGGAGGCCGTGCACGCCGACCCGGCGTCGTACGAGGCGATACGCGGCGACGCGCCGGTCTGGATCATCGACCCCGTCGACGGCACCCGCCAGTTCGTGAACGGCGACACCGGCTTCTGCACGTTGGTCGCGCTCGCCCGGCACGGCGTCCTGCTCGCCTCCTGGACCTACGCCCCGGCCCGCGACCAACTCGCCACGGCGGTGCGGGGCCAGGGCGCCCACCTCGACGGCGTACGGCTGTGGTCCGGCGCGCCGGAACCCGGCCGGGACCTCGAAATCGCCACGTCCCACCCGGACTACACGACCGATGACCAAAAGCGCGGTCTGCTCGGTCTGTGGACCGACGGCGTCGCGCCGCGCTCCTGCGGATCGGCGGGCCTGGAGTATCTGGCCGTCGCACGGGGCGAGTTGGACGGAGTCGCGTTCAGCTGGGAGGCCGCCTGGGACCACGCCGCGGGCATCCTGCTGGTCGAGGAGGCGGGCGGCGCCCACCCGACCCGCACGGGCGAGCCGTTCCGGATCACCGGCGGCAACGCACTGCCCTTCACGGCGGCGCGGGACGCCGGGACGGCCCGCCGGGTGGCGGGGCTGCTGGCCGGCGGGGCGTGACGACCGACCGGGACCGCGCCGGCCCCTAGGGGCGCGGGGCTCTGCCGATGTGCGGCTCCGCCGCGTGAGCGCGACAAGCCCCCACCGACCCGCGGTCGCGATCAGACCGGCAGACCCGAGCTCTTGGGCGACGCGTCAGTCCCCCGGCATATCCTGATCCTTCAAGGCCGTCGGCTGACGAAGGAGTCCGAAGGTGCCGTCGATGCTCGATGCGGTCGTGGTGGGTGCGGGGCCGAACGGACTGACCGCTGCCGTGGAGCTGGCCCGCCGGGGCTTCTCCGTGGCCGTGTTCGAGGCACGCGACACCGTCGGCGGGGGCGCCCGTACGGAGGAGCTGACCCTCCCCGGCTTCCGCCACGACCCGTGCTCCGCCGCGCACCCCCTCGGCATCAACTCACCCGTGTTCCGGACCATGCCCCTGGACCGCTACGGCCTGGAGTGGCTGCACCCCGGCCTGCCGATGGCGCACCCCTTCACCGACGGCACCGCCGCCGTGCTGTCCCGGTCCGTCGCCGAGACCGCCGCCTCGTTCGGCCCGCGCGACGCGGGACCGTACCGCAGGCTCGTCGAACCGTTCCTGCCCAAGTGGGACACCCTGGCCCGCGACTTCATGTCCCTGCCGCTGACGGCGCTGCCCCGCGACCCGGTCACCCTCGCCCGGTTCGGCCTGGTCGGGCTGCCGCCGTCCACCTGGCTGATGCGGCGCTTCAAGGACGAGCAGGCCAAGACCCTCTTCGCCGGTCTCGTCGCGCACGTCATGGCCCCTCTCGGCGGCTTCGCCACCGGCGCCATCGGCCTGGTCTTCGCCCTCGCCGCGCACGCCCGCGGCTGGCCCCTGGCCCGCGGCGGCTCCCAGTCCATCTCCGACGCGCTCACCGCGTACCTGGAGGACCTCGGCGGCAGCGTCCACACCGACTACGAGGTCAAGCGGCTCGACGACCTGCCGCCAGCGCGCGCGTACGTCTTCGACACCTCGCCCACCGCCCTGGCCCGCATCGCCGGCCTCGGCAACTACTACGAGGGCTATCGCTACGGCCCCGGCGTCTTCAAGATCGACTACGCGCTGGACGGCCCGGTGCCGTGGACCGCGCCCGAAGCGCGCCGCGCCGGCACCGTGCAGATCGGCGGGAACAGCGCGGAGATCGACGCCGCACTGCGCGCCGCGTCCCGGCAGGGCCGGGCACCCGACAAGCCGTTCATGATCACCGTGCAGCCCGGTGTCGTCGACCCCTCCCGCGCCCCCGAGGGCAAGCAGGTCTTCTGGGCGTACGGACACGTCCCGAACGGCTGGACAGGCGACCTCACGGACGCCATCGAGCGCCAACTGGAGCGCTTCGCCCCGGGGTTCCGCGACCGTGTCCTCGCCCGCGCGACGGCCGGCCCCGCCGAACTCGCCGTCCGCAACGCCAACTACGTCGGCGGCGACATCGGCTCCGGCGCCGCGTCCGGACTCCAGCTCCTGCTGCGGCCCAAGCTTTCGCTGTTCCCGTACAGCACCCCGCACCCGGCGGTCTTCATCTGCTCGTCGGCGACGCCGCCCGGACCGGGCGTGCACGGCATGTCGGGGCACAACGCGGCCAAGGCGGTGTGGCGGCGGCTGCGGCAGGAGCCCTGACGCCGCTCAAACGACCTACTTTTACCGGTAGTTGAGGCCACAGGGTAAGGAAAACCTGTGTCTTCTTTGTCACTCCGCTTACCGGGGGGTAGGTAGCTGAATGCTCAACGGCCGCGAGTAGGGTGCGGCCATGAAAGATCGGAAAGCGGTTGCCCGCTGTCGATCCCGGTCTGCCGTGCGCCTCGCCGACCTCGCCCTGCTCGTCAGAGCGCCGGCCGCGCTGAGTGTCCCCGGTGACGTGATCGCGGGAGCGGTCGCCGCCGGACGGCCGCTGAGTGCCCGTACCTTCGGAGTGATCGGTTCCTCCGTCTGTCTGTACTGGGCCGGCATGGCCCTCAACGACTACGCCGACGCGGCCGTCGACGGCGTCGAACGCCCCGATCGGCCGGTGCCGTCCGGGCGCGTCCCGCGCCGCGCCGCTCTCGCCGTGGCCGGCGGGCTGACCGCGGCGGGGCTGGGTCTCGCGGCGGTCGCGGGTGGCCGCCGCAGCGTCTGTGCCGCGCTTCCGCTGGCCGGGCTGGTCTGGGCGTACGACCTGAAGCTGAAGTCCACGGCGGCGGGTGGCTTCGCGATGGCGGGGGCTCGGGTGCTGGATGTTCTGGCCGGGGCGGTCGTGCCGGGGGTCGGTGCGCAGCCGGCAGGTGTCGCGCTCCGCCGTGCCGCCGTGCCCGCCGCGTTGGTCGGTGCGCACACGGGCACGCTGATGGCTCTCAGCCGGCACGAGATCGGCGGTGCGCCGGTCCGGGTTCCGGCGGCGACCCTGGCCGTGTCGGCGGTGACGGCGCTTGCCGCGGCCGTTCCTGTCGCACGGTCCGACTCCGGGAGTGCCGCGCAGGGGCGTCCGTCGTCTGCGGCACCGTCTCGGCCGGTCGCGCAGTTCCCCGCGCCCCTGAAGGGCGTTGGTGCTGCCGCGCGCCTCAGAGAACTCTGCGCCGTCCCCTCCGAAGTGCTTCGTGCCGCCGCCTCTGAAAGGCTTGGTGCGCCGGTTTCCGAAGGGCTTCGTGCCGCCGTCTCCGGATGGTCGCGCACCACCTCCGCCGGAACGTTGCCCGCTGCCGTCACCGCCGGTGCCGCCCTCGCCTATCTCGGGGCGTACGGGGCCGCGCAGGTCCGGGCCGTGCGGGAGCCCTCGGCCGGCAACGTGCGGCGGGCCGTCGGGGCCGGGATCCTCGGGCTGATGCCTCTTCAGGCCGCGTTGATCGCGCGGGGCGGCTCGCCCCGTGTCGCCGCTGCCCTCGGCGTCGTCCATCCCCTCGCGCGACGGCTGGCACGGCGTATATCCCCCACCTGAGACCCACCCACCTCCGTGTGAGGAACCGGCAAGCATGAGACCTCCCCCCACGCCCCTCAAGTTCGGCTACGGCACCAACGGCTTCACGCACCACAGGCTGGCCGACGTCCTCGTCGTCCTCGCCGACCTCGGCTATGACGGTGTCGCGCTCACCCTGGACCACAACCACCTCGACCCGTACGCCGACGACCTGCCGCGCCGCGTCACCGCGCTCGCCCGGCAGCTCGACCGGCTCCGGCTGGACGTGACCGTGGAGACCGGCGCGCCCTTCTTCCTCGACCCCTGGGGCAAGCACCTGCCCACGCTGATGTCGGACGGCTCCGAGCCCAGGATCGACCTGCTGCGCCGCGCCCTGCGCGTCGCCGCCGACCTCGGTTCGCCCACCGTGCACCTGTGCAGCGGCCCGGCACCGGAGGGGCTGCCGGAGGAGGACGCCTTCAAGCGGCTCGCGGAAGGCGTCGGGGTGGTGCTGGAGAGCGCCGAGAAGCACGGGGTGGCGCTGGCCTTCGAGCCGGAGCCCTACATGTTCGTCGACACCGTCGAGCGATGTCTGCGGCTGGCCCGACTCGTCGGTGGCCACCCGTTGTTCGGGGTCACCCTGGACATCGGCCACGCGCACTGCGTGGAGGAGTGGCCACTGCTGGAGTGCGTCCGCCTGGCCGCGCCCCTGCTGCGCAACGTGCAGATCGAGGACATGCGGCGCGGGGTCCATCGGCATCTGGAGTTCGGCTCCGGGGAGATCGACTTCCCGGCCGTGCTGGCCGCGCTGCGCGACCTCGACCGTCGCGGACTGGTCTCCGTGGAGATCCAGGGCGGCTCGCTCGACGCGCCCGAGGTCGCCCGCCGCTCGATCGAGTTCCTGCGCGCCGCCGAACGCGCCGCCGCCGATCTCTAGCCGCACCACCGCCGGCCCCGGGTCGGGCCCTCGACCTCGTCCGCGTCAGGTCCCACATCGGTTCCGGCTCGGATCTCCCTCTCGGTTCCGATCACCCGCATCACGGCTCAACTCCTCCCCATTAGAAGGAAGTTGTCCCCCCATGGCCGTAACGAACGCCTCACCCTCGCCCCCACCCGATCCCCGCCCCGCCCTCGCCGGTGTACTGGACCCCGCCGCCCGCGCCTGGCTCGACGGCGGTGCCGCCGAAGTGGCCGCCGAACCGGGCGCCGTGCGGCGTCTGTTCCCGGCCGTCCGGCGGCGCTGCGGGCGCGGTCGCCTCACCTCGTACTGGACCGTCGACGAGGCCGCCCGGGCCGTACTGCTCACCGCGCTGCCCCTGCGCGGGCGGGCGCTCGCCGACGAGGTCACCCGGCTCCATCGGCACGGCGACCCTGCCGAACAGCGTGCGGTCCTTCGGGCCCTGCCGCTGCTCGACCTGGGCGACCTCGCGCTGCCCCTGGTCCGGGAGGCCCTGCGGGGCAACGACACCACCCTGATCGAGGCCGCGCTCGGCCCGTACGCCGCCGCGCACCTCCCGGACGCCGAGTACCGCCAGGCCGTACTGAAGTGCGTGTTCTGCGAGATCCCGCTCGCCCGGGTCAGCGGCCTCGACGCCCGCGCCGATCGCGAACTGGCCCGGATGCTCGCCGACTTCGCGCACGAGCGGATCGTCGCCGGACGGGACGTGCCCCAGGACGTCCGGCCCCTCCTGCGCGCTCACCCGGACGTCGTCGACGCCGTGGCCGGGCCCGCGCTCAAGGACGCGTTCACCGAAGCGGACGTACTCAAGGAAGAGGACTGACCGTGCGCATCTTCGATCCCCACATCCACATGACCTCCCGGACGACCGACGACTACGAGGCGATGTACGCGGCCGGGGTGCGTGCCGTCGTCGAGCCCGCCTTCTGGCTGGGCCAGCCCCGGACCTCGCCCGAGAGCTTCTACGACTACTTCGACGGGCTCCTGGGCTGGGAGCCGCACCGGGCCGCCCAGTTCGGCATCCAGCACTTCTGCACCATCGCGCTCAACCCGAAGGAGGCGAACGACCCCCGCTGCCTCCCGGTCCTCGACGAACTCGACCGCTATCTCGCCAAGGACCGGGTCGTCGCCGTCGGTGAGATCGGCTACGACTCGATGACGCCGGAGGAGGACGAGGTGCTCGCCCGCCAGCTCCGGCTCGCCGTCGAGCACGAGCTGCCCGCCCTCGTGCACACCCCGCACCGCGACAAGGCCGCCGGGACGCGCCGCACCCTGGACGTCGTACGGGAGTCGGGCATCGCCCCCGAATTCGTCGTCCTCGACCACCTCAACGAGCTCACCGTCGGCATGGTCCTCGACAGCGGCTGCTGGGCCGGGTTCTCGATCTACCCGAGGACCAAGATGAGCGAGGACCGGATGGTCGAGATCCTCAAGAAGCACGGCACCGACCGGGTGCTCGTCAACTCGGCCGCCGACTGGGGGCGTTCGGATCCGCTGAAGACACGGAGGACCGCCGACGCCATGCTCGCCGCCGGGTTCGACGAGGAAGATGTCGACAAGGTGCTGTGGCGCAACCCCGTCGCCTTCTACGGGCAGAGCGGACGGCTGGAGCTGGAGGAACCCAAGCCCGACGAGACGGCCACCTTCGAGGGCAACTCCATACGCCGCGGGGGAGCGTGAGATCCGATGCGCTTTCTGCACCCGGACGGCAGCACCGTCCACCTCGGCTACTGCAGCAACGTCCACCAGGCGGAGGACCTGGACGGCGTGATCGCCCAGCTCGCCGACCACGCCGAGCCCGTCCGTGAGCGGCTCGGGGCCGGGCGGCTCGGCATCGGGCTGTGGCTGGCCCGCGGCGTCGTCGGTGAACTCGCCGATGACGCAGGCGCGTTGGGGCGGCTCAAGAGCGAGCTGCGGGCGCGCGGCCTGGAGACGGTCACCCTCAACGCCTTCCCGTACGCCGGCTTCCACCGTGAGGTCGTCAAGAAGGACGTGTACCTGCCCGACTGGGCCGACGAGGCCCGCCTGAAGTACACGCTCGACTGCGCCCGCGTCCTCGCCGCCCTCCTCCCCGACGACGTCCAGCAGGGCAGCGTCTCCACCCTGCCCCTCGCCTGGCGCACCCCGTGGCCCCGCGACCGCGCCGAGGAGGCCCGCCGGGCGCTGGACCGCCTCACCACCGGACTCGCCGCAATGGAGTCGAGGACGGGCCGCCGTATCCGCGTCGGCTTCGAACCGGAACCCGGATGCGTCGTCGAGACCACCACCCAGGCGGTACGCGAACTGGGCGGACTGGACCCCGACCGGCTCGGTGTCTGCCTCGACGCCTGCCATCTCGCCGTCCAGTTCGAGGACCCGGCCGCCGCGCTGCACCGGCTCGCGGAGGCCGACCTTCCCGTCGTCAAGCTCCAGGCTTCCTGCGCCGTGGAGGCCGCCCGCCCCGCCGACCCCGACGCCCGCGCTGCCCTGCACCGGCTCGCCGAACCCCGGTTCCTGCACCAGACCCGCACGCCGGCCGACGGCGACGTCCTCGGCGTGGACGATCTGCCGGACGCCCTCGACGGCGGCCTCCCCGACGCCGGCGGGCCCTGGCGCGTCCACTTCCACGCCCCGCTGCACACCCGGCCCGAACCGCCGCTGCGTACGACCTCCGCCCAGCTCGACCAGGTCCTCGCCGGACTGCTGGGCGGCCCTTCCGCCGACTGCGCACACATCGAGGTCGAGACCTACACCTGGTCCGTCCTGCCCGAACCGCCCGCCGACCTGCCCGGCGGCATCGCCGCCGAACTCGCCTGGGCCCGCGACCGGCTCACCGGCCTCGGCCTCAAGGAGGACCCGTCATGAACCGTGTGGTCGTACTCGACATCGTCGGCCTGACCCCGAAGCTCCTGAAGCACATGCCGTCGGTCACCGCCCTCGGCGAACGCGGCTTCCGGGCCCGGCTCGACACCGTGCTGCCCGCCGTGACCTGCACCGTCCAGTCCACCCTCCTCACCGGCGAACCCCCCTCCACCCACGGCGCGGTGGCCAACGGCTGGTACTTCCGCGACCTCGGCGAAGTCATGCTGTGGCGCCAGCACAACGCCCTCGTCGGCGGCGAGAAGATCTGGGAGACGGCCCGGAAGTCGAATCCCGACTACAAGGTCGCCAACATCTGCTGGTGGTACGCGATGGGCGCCGACGTCGACTGGACGGTCACCCCGCGCCCCGTCTACTACTCCGACGGCCGCAAGGAGCCCGACTGCTACACCTGGCCGCCCGCCCTGCACGACGAACTCACCGACCGGCTCGGCCCGTTCCCCCTGTTCACCTACTGGGGCCCCAACGCCGGCATGCCGTCCACCCAGTGGATCCTCGCCGCGGCCCGTCAGATCTTCGACGAGAAGCGCCCCGACCTCACCCTCGTCTACATCCCGCAGATGGACTACGAGCCCCAGCGCTCCGGCCCGGACTCGGACGCGACGATCGAGGCGGCCCGCCGGCTCGACGAGGCCCTGCGCCCGTTGCTCGACCACTTCCTGCGCGAGGGCGCGACCGTAGTGGCGCTCAGCGAGTACGGCATCACGCCCGCCTCCCGCCCCGTCGACATCAACCGTGCCCTGCGCCGGGCCGGCCTGCTGGAGGTGTACACGCAGGACGGCATGGAGTACCTCGACCCGTGGACCTCCCGTGCCTTCGCGGTCGCCGACCACCAGATCGCCCACGTGTACGTCCGTGACCGGGCGGACACCGAGACGGTCGCCAAGCTAGTCGACGAACTGGACGGCGTGGAACGGGTGCTGGACGCCGAGGGCAAGGCGGCGCACGGCCTGGACCACGAGCGCTCCGGCGAACTCGTCGCCCTCGCCGACCCCGACGCCTGGTTCACGTACTACTACTGGCTCGACGACGACCGCGCCCCCGACTTCGCCCGCCAGGTCGAGATCCACCGCAAGCCCGGCTACGACCCCGCCGAGCTGCTCTACGACGAGACGGTCCCCGCGGTGAAGCTGCGCGCCGTCGGCCAGGTCGCCCGCAAGAAGCTCGGCTTCCGTTACCGACTCAAGACGGTGCCGCTGGACCCGTCCGGCGTCCGCGGCAGCCACGGCCGGCTGCCCGCCGACCCCGCCGACGGCCCCGTCCTGCTGTGCTCGCGGCCGGACCGGGCGCGGAAATCCTACGCGGCCACGGAGGTCAAGTCCCTGCTCCTCGCCCTCGCGGACCCGCACACCGAAGGAACCGAGAAATGACGACCCACCCGCCCCTCCCCACGAGCCGCCCCCTGCTCGACCCGGCCCCCGAATACGCCAAGTGGCAGTCCGAGGAGCCGATCAGCCGGGTGACGATCTGGGGCGACAACAGCCCTTGGCTGATCACCCGTCACGAGGACGCCCGCACCGTCCTCGCGGACCCCCGCTTCAGCGCGGACGCCGGCCACCCCGACTTCCCCCACACCCGCCCCGGAGCCCCGCCCCAGGCCCCCGGCCTCTTCCACCAGATGGACCCGCCGGACCACACCCGGCTGCGCCGCATGCTGATCCCCGACTTCACCTTCCGGCGGATCGAGCAGATGGAGGGCGCCATCCAGCGGATCTGCGACGACCTGCTGGACGCGATGACACCGGCCGGCACGACCGAGGCGGACCTGGTGGCGTCGTACGCGCTGCCGCTGCCCACCCTCGCCATCTGCGAACTGCTCGGCGTGCCCTACGAGGACCACGGCTTCTTCCGCGAGAAGTCCAACGCCCTCACCAGCGTCGCCGGCGATCCGGCCGAGGCGATGAACGCCCGCACCGCGCTCTACGGCTATCTGCGCGCCCTGATCGAACGGCGGGCACAGGACCCCGCCGACGACCTGATCTCCCGGCTGGCCACGGAGCGCGTGGCGACCGGCGAGGCCACACTCGACGAGGCAACCGGCATGGTCTCCCTGCTCCTGCTGGCCGGCCACGAGACCACGGCTAACATGTTCCCGCTGGCCGTGATCGCCCTGCTGCACAACCCGGCCCAACTGGACGCGCTGCGCGCCGACGAGTCCCTGTGGCCCGGGGCGGTGGAGGAACTCCTGCGCCATCTGACCGTCATCCACTCCGGGATCCGCCGGATCGCCACGGCGGACGTGGAGCTGTCCGGGGTCCGCATCCGGGCGGGGGAGGGCGTGGTGGTGGCGTTGCAGTCCGCGAACCGCGACCCGGCGCGGTACACCGGCCCCGACGACCTCGACGTGCACCGCGACGCGTCCGGCCACCTGGCCTTCGGGCACGGGCCGCACCAGTGCCTCGGCCAGTCACTGGCCCGCGTCGAACTCCGCCTGGGCCTGGCCACCCTGTTCCGCAGGCTCCCGATGCTGCACCTGACGGCCCCGCCCGACTCGCTCGACCTTTCCACCAGCACGGTCCACGGGGTGCGTTCGCTGCCGGTCGCCTGGCGATGAACCTGCGGTGGCGGTACTGCCCTGCTATAGAGGCAGTCATGACCACCATCAGGCTCGTGCAGGGCGACATCACACGCGAGACGGCCGACGCGATCGTCAACGCCGCGAACTCCTCCCTCCTGGGCGGGGGAGGAGTCGACGGCGCCATCCATCGCCGCGGCGGCCCGGCGATCCTCGACGCCTGCCGGGACCTGCGCGCCTCGCGGTACGGCAAGGGCCTGCCCACGGGACAGGCGGTCGCGACGACCGCGGGGGACCTGGACGCCGGCTGGGTGATCCATACGGTCGGCCCGGTCTGGTCGGCCTCGGAGGACCGCTCGGCGCTGCTGGCCTCCTGCTACCGGGAGTCCCTGCGCGTGGCCGACGAGCTGGGCGCCCGCACGGTCGCCTTCCCGGCGATCTCCACCGGCGTGTACCGGTGGCCGATGGACGACGCGGCGCGGATCGCGACGGAGACGGTGCGGGACACACCGACCTCCGTCGAGGAGGTGCGGTTCGTCCTCTTCGACGACCGCGCGTACGAGGCGTTCGCCGAGCAGACCTGAGCCGTTCGGGGACACTCCCGGGCCCGTGCCGCGTATGCTGCCACGTGGTTGTGTTCGATCAGGAGCCGAGGAATCAGGGAGGTGGGGTTGATGACCGCGCGCAGGGCCACCGTGTGCAGCGTCCGGGTCTCCCTCACGTCCCGGGCCGTGGCCTGACCTCAGCCTGTCCGCCCTCGCCGGGAGCGTGAGCTCGCGGGGCGCCCACCCGAACACGACCATGAAACGGATCTCCATCCATCATGCGCAACTGGATCACCCACGCCGAGACGAGCGCCGACATCCGCGCGGTCCGTGACATCAACCTCGCCGCGTTCCCCACCTCGGAGGAGGCCGACCTCGTCGACGCGCTGCGCGAGGACCCCTCCTGGATCGAGGGCCTGTCCTTCGTCTCCACCGACGACGACGGCCGCCCGGTCGGATTCGCCCTGCTGACCCGGTGCCACATCGGCGACGTGCCGGCCCTGTGCCTCGCACCCTGCGCCGTGCGGCCCGAGTGGCAGAGGGCCGGTGCCGGCTCCGCGGCCGTCCGCGCCGCCCTCGCCGCGGCCCGGGACATGGGCGAGCACCACGTCGTCGTCCTGGGGCACCCGGCCTACTACCCCCGGTTCGGCTTCACCCGCGCCTCCGCCCACGGCATCGGCCTCACCATCGACGTCCCCGACGAGGCCCTGATGGCCCTCGCCCTGGACGCCGGCCATCCGCTGCCCGGCGGAACCGTGCGGTACGCCGCACCGTTCGGCATCTGACCGATCGGTGGGGCGGGGGCGGCACTTCGCATCCGCCCCACCGGCGGTCTAGCGGCCGGTCGAGCCGTCGATCAGCTCCCGCAGGATGTCCGCGTGGCCCGCGTGACGGCCGGTCTCCTCGATCATGTGGGCGAGTGCCCAACGGACGCCGGGACCGGGGCGGTCCGACCCCGGCCGGGGAAGCGGCGCACCCGGGTCGGTGCACCCGTCGAGCACTTCGTTCGCAAGCGCGACCGCGTCGCGGTACCGGGTCACGACATCGGCCACGCTGTCCGTCGGCGCCGCCCGGAAGGTCGCCTTCCAGTCGGGGACGTGCTCCCCGAGGAACATGGAACGCTCGACGAACGTCAGATGGTTGAGCAGGCCGAGCAGGTTCGTACCCGACGCCACCGCGGCGGTGCGCACCTGTGGCTCGGATGCGCCCTCGACCTTCGCGGCGACCGAGGCGCGGAGGTAGTCGAGGAACCCGCGCAGGACCTCGCTCTCGCCGCCTCCGGTCCGGGGCGGCGGGTTGTCACGGCGGCGGGTGCGGCGCGTGGTGCTGCTCATCGGGTCTCCCGGTGTCGGCGGACGGCCAGTGTGGCCAGGCACCCGACGTCCCGGCACGGAATGTTGCGGTTACGGCAACAAGGCGGCCCCCACCGCCGGCACCAGCCTCACCCCGGCGATGTTCTCGGCCCGTCCGCCCCCGCGCACCGCCGACTACGTGGAGGGCCGCGTCGGCTGGGCCCCGCTCCGGGTGAGGAACTCGACGAGCGCCGCGTTCACCTCGGCGGGCCGCTCCTGCTGGGTCCAGTGGCCGCAGCCCGCCAACTCGACGGGCGGGCGCCACAGGTTGGGCATCAGTGCGGGGAGCCGCTCGATGAACTCGGGGGTGCCGGGGAACGCCGGGACCAGGTCGCGGTCGCCGTACATGTACAGGGCGGGCGCGGTGACGACGGCACCGTGCCAGGGCGCCGTCAGTTCCCAGTTGCGGTCCATGTTGCGGTACCAGTTGAGGGCGCCGGTGAAGCCCTGCGAGAAGCTCTCGGTGAGCGCGTCGAGGTCGTCCTCGGTGAACCAGTCCGGCAGCACCTCGGGGTCCGGCATGTCCGCGAGCCAGCCGCGCCCGGGGTCGACCAGCGGCAGCCGGTCCCCGGCCGCGCGGGGAGCGTCGCCGGAGGCCGAGTAGAAGAACTTCCGCAGGGCGGTGCGCGTGTCCTTCGCGAACTCGGCGTCGGCGACACCCGGGCGGGCGAAGTAGTTCCAGTAGAACCGGCCGTCGAACCGCTCCTGCATCGACGCCAGCGGCGGATGGGGTCCCCGGGACGGCGGCGGCACGCTCAGCCCGGCCACCCCGCGCACCAGGTCCGGCCGCAGCAGGGCGGTGTGCCAGGCGACCGGCGCACCCCAGTCGTGGCCGACGACATGGGCCTTCTCCTCGCCGAGGGCCTGGATGAGCCCGACGACGTCACCGACCAGATGCAGGATGGTGTACGCGTCGACGGCCTCCGGCCGGTCACTGCGCCCGTATCCCCGCTGATCGGGGGCGACCACCCGGAACCCGGCGTCGGCCAGCGGCCCGAACTGGTGGCGCCAGGAGTGCCACGACTCGGGGAATCCGTGCAGGAGCACCACGAGCGGCCCGTCCCCCTGCTCGGCGACGTGCAGCCGAACCCCGTTCACGTCAACCATCCGATGCACAACCATGCGGACGAGCGTACGTGGCGCGATGCCGGGGCGACCATGCAGGCCCGCGGAGGCGAAGGGCGTGACAACTGGCCGACTTTCGACGGGAGTCGGGACGAATCCCGGGAACACTCCCGAGACGCCGGCGAGTTCCGGCGCCACGGGGGAGGGGTACGGCGTGAGCGGTGCGGGGGACGGGACGCCTTCGAGGCGGCGGATGAGTGCGGGCGAGATGGCCGCGTTGGTCTCGGCGGCCGCCGCGGTCGTCGGCCTTCTCCTGGCGGTGTTCGGGGTGCCGCTCCTCGGGGGATCCTCGCCCGGCCGGCCCGTCGTCGACGGCGTCGCGGCGGCACCGGCCACGTCGGACACGCCGCAGGCGTCACCTTCGCTCCCGCTGCCGAACGGCTGGCGCCGCATCGCCGCACCGGACCTCAGGGCCGCCTTCGCCCTCCCCGACGACTGGACCCAGGACGTCGACAGTGCCATCCAGAGCAGCTGGAGCTCCCCGGCCGAGGAGCACGCCATGAGCCTCAAGCGCGACTCCTCCTACGGGCCGACGCCGAAGGCCGCCGTCGCCGGTCAGCTGGAGTGGTACCGCGACACACCCAGGTCCGCCATGGCCGACCTGAAGGCCGTCACCCGCCCCACCCGGCAGAACGGCAAGGAAGCCCTGCTGCTGGAGATCGACTACCACTACGCCGACCGGTCGGAGGCCCGCAGACGCGTCGAGGTGTTCGTCGCGGGCAAGGCCGGCCAGGTCTACCAGCTGCTGTTCGACACCGTCGCCACCCGCGAGCGGCTGGCGGAGCAGAAGGAGCTGCTCGCCGCCGCCCGGGGCCGGCTGCTGATCGACACGAGCGTGCGGGGGCGGGAGGAGGCCGGCGGGTCCGCCATGTCTACCGTTGGACCATGACGCCACCACTGGACGTGCTGGTCGTGGGTGCCGGGCCCACCGGGCTCGCGCTCGCCGCTCAACTGCGTTCCTACGGAACCCGGTTCCGTGTCGTCGACCGGTCTCTCGACCGGGTACGGGAGTCCCGGGCGCTCGGCATCCAGCCCCGCACCCTGGAGGCCCTCGCCGGGTTCGGGGTCAGTGAGGAGCTCGTGGCGCGGGGCAACCCGGCGATGGGGCTGCGGCTGCATCTGGGCCGGCGCACGGTGTCCGTGCCGCTCTTCGACATCGGGGCCACCGACACGCCGTACCCCTTCCTGCTGTTCCTGGCGCAGTCCGAGACGGAGAGCGTGCTCGGTGAACACCTGGCCGCGCGGGACGTGACGATCGAGCGTGGCACCGAGGTCGTCGCACTGGAGCGGCAGGGGCCCGACGTCGTCGCACGGCTGCGCGGCCAGGACGGCGCCGAGGAGACCGTGACGGCCCGTTACGTCGTCGGCTGCGACGGCGCCCACAGCACCGTGCGCGCGCGGGCCGGCATCGGGTTCGAGGGGTACTCCTATCCGCAGACCTACCTGCTCGCCGACCTTGAGGTGGACGGGCTGGAACCGGGCGCCGTGCACTCGTACATGACCGGCCGCGGGATGCTGTTCTTCTTCCCGCTCGGCTCGCCCGCGCCCTGGCGCATGCTCGCGATGCGCCCGTCCGACGCCCCCGACACCAAGGTGACCCTGCCGCTGCTGCAAGGGATCGCGGAACGCTACGGCGCGCGGGGCCTCACCCTGCGGGACCCGGTCTGGATGACCGACTTCCGCCTCCACAACCGCGGCGCCGCCCGATACCGCTCCGGCCCGTTCTTCCTGGCCGGCGACGCCGCCCACATCCACAGCCCGGCCGGCGCCCAGGGCATGAACACCGGCATCCAGGACGCCCTCAACCTCGGCTGGAAGCTCGCCCTGGTGTGCCGGGGCGCCGCCCGGGATGAACTGCTGGACACCTACGGCGCCGAGCGGGCGCCGGTCGGCCGTGACGTCCGCCGGTTCACCGACCGTGCCTTCGTCATCGGGACCAGCCGCCACCCGGTCCTGCGTTTCGCCCGGGCCCGGCTCGTGCCCCGCCTCGCCCCGCTGGCCGGGCACGCGACGGCACCCCGCCGACGGGTCTTCCGCACGGTCTCCGAACTCGGCATCCACTACCGTCGCAGCCCCGCCTCGACCACCGGCCCACGCCCGCCCCGCCGAGGCCCACGCGCCGGTGACCGGCTGCCCGACCTGCCCCGCGGGCTCCAGGACCGAGTCGCCGCCCCCGGCTGGCACCTGCTCCTGACGGGCCCGCCGCACCTCTGGCCGGACGAGCGGCTCGCCCCGGTCCTGGCCGGCCGGGCCGACCTCGTCACCGTGCACCGCCTCGGCGACCGGAGCCCCTGGCCGGGCGTCGCCCAGGCACTCGTACGGCCCGACGGCCACCTCGGCTACGTCGCGCGCGGCCCCGAGCCGGACGGGCTGCGCGCCTACGTCGACCGCTGGCTGCCTGCCGAGCCCGCGTGACCGGTGCGGTGAACGGCCGCCGGGCTTGATCCGTACCACTTCTCGTGCACTCACAGCGAGAAGACAAGCGAGGAAACAGCGGAAGCGGAGGCGGCAGAGGGAGCAGAGGCGGCAGCGGAAGCACCCGGCGCCTCACGGCAGCCGGGGTCCTGGTCCTCCTGCTCGCCGCAACCGGATGCGGCGGCGGTGACGACGAAGGAGCCTCCGCGCGGAGCAGTCCGTCCAACGTCGCCGCCACCGTGGCCGGCGTCGTCGCACCGGCGAAGGTCGAGGTGATCGCCGACCTGACCGGATGCAAGGTCAAGATCCGGACCGATGCGGACGAGCTGCGCGAGGGGGTCTGCCACACGAAGCGCGGCGACTACCTCATCACGACGTTCCCCGAGGAGAAGTACAAGCTCACCTGGCTGGACTCGGCCGCGGTCTACGGCGGCAAGTACCTCGTCGGCACCCGCTGGGTGGTCAGCGCCAAACCGAAGCTGCTGGCACAGCTCCGCCCCCAACTGGGCGGAAAGATCCAGGAGTTGCAGGGCGTGGGTCCCGCTCCGGGCCCGAGCGGTTCCTGACGCGCGCGGCGCGTGCGACGCGGCTCACTCGGTCGCGTCGCTGAGGCCCAGCCGCAGATGCTCCACGTGGTACACGGCCTGGTCGAGCAGTTCGGCGACATGGTGGTCGTGCAGCGCGTACACCACCGACCGGCCGCGCCGCTCGCCCACGACCAGGCCCAGATTGCGCAGCAGCCGAAGCTGGTGCGAGCACGCGGACTGCTCCATGCCCACCTCGGCCGCCAACTCCGTGGCCGGCAGCGGCCCTTCGCGCAGGCGCGCCAGGATCAGCAGGCGGGAGGGGGTGGACAGGGCCTGGAGGGTGGTGGCCACCTTGGCCACGTTGGCCGCGTCCAGACGCACGCGCTCGGGGACGTCCTGCGCGGCGGTGACGGCTCCATGACCCATACGCGGCATCTTACCCGGCGTACACAAACACATGAATGATCATTCATGCTTCGAGGTGTGGGCCCCGCAGTGGTGATACGACTGCTCCCAGCGCAGGCCACGTCGATGTCGGATTCTCGCCAGCCCCGGCTGCCGCCGTGGTCGATGCTGGACGTATGCAGAAGGGGATGCACATCGACACGGGGCGCTGTGTGCGCGCCGTTCAGTCCAAGGACGCCCGCTTCGACGGATGGTTCTTCACCGCGGTCGTCACGACCGGGATCTACTGCCGGCCCAGCTGCCCGGTGGTCCCGCCCAAGCCCGAGAACATGCGGTTCCTGCCGAGCGCGGCCGCATGCCAGCAGGCCGGATTCCGGGCCTGCAAGCGCTGCCGCCCGGACACCAGCCCAGGCTCCCCGGAGTGGAACCAGCGCGCCGACCTGGTGGCCCGCGCGATGCGGCTCATCGCCGACGGCGTCGTGGACCGCGAGGGCGTGCCCGGCCTCGCCGCCCGCCTCGGCTACAGCACCCGGCAGGTCGAACGCCAGCTCCTCGCCGAGCTGGGCGCCGGCCCGCTCGCCCTGGCCCGCGCCCAGCGCGCCCAGGCGGCCCGCCTCCTCATCGAGACGACGCCGCTGCCCATGGCGGACGTCGCCTTCGCGGCCGGGTTCGCCTCCATCCGCACCTTCAACGACACCGTCCGCGAGGTCTTCGCCCTCTCACCCAGCGACCTGCGCGCCCGCGCACCCCGCGGCAACCCCGGCAACACCACCGGCGCCCTGACCCTGCGCCTGCCGTTCCGCGCCCCCCTCAACCCCGACAACCTCTTCGGGCACCTCGCCGCGACCGCCGTACCCGGCGTCGAGGAGTGGCGGGACGGCGCCTACCGGCGCACGCTGCGGCTGCCGTACGGCCACGGCATCGTGACCCTGACCCCGAAGCCCGACCACATCGCCTGCCGGCTCACCCTCGGCGACCTGCGCGATCTGACCGTGGCGATCAGCCGGTGCCGCCGCATGCTCGACCTGGACGCCGACCCCGTCGCGATCGACGACCAGCTGCGCACCGACCCGCTGCTCGCGCCCCTGGTCGACAAGGCACCCGGTCGCCGGGTGCCGCGCACCGTCGACGAGGCCGAGTTCGCCGTCCGCGCCGTGCTCGGCCAGCAGGTCTCCACCGCGGCCGCCCGCACCCACGCGGCCCGCCTGGTCACCGCCCACGGCGAGCCGGTCGACGACCCCGAGGGCGGCCTCACCCACCTCTTCCCGGCACCCGAGGCACTCGCGTCGGTGGACCCGGAGTCGCTGGCGATGCCCCGCACCCGCCGTACGACGTTCACCACCCTGGTACGTCAACTCGCCGACGGCGACGTGCGCCTGGGCCCCGACAGCGACTGGCCGGCGACCCGGGCCCGACTGCTGGACCTCCCCGGCTTCGGCCCCTGGACGGTCGACGTCATCGCGATGCGCGCCCTCGGCGACCCCGACGCCTTCCTCCCCACCGACCTCGGCATCCGCCGCGCCGCCCAGGAGCTCGGCCTGCCGTCCACGCCCGCGGCCCTCACCGCACGCGCGGCGGCCTGGCGGCCCTGGCGGGCGTACGCCGTCCAGTACCTGTGGGCGACGGACAGCCACCCCATCAACTTCCTCCCCGTATAAGGAAAGAGCAGTGAAACAGCACACCGTCATCGACAGCCCCTACGGCCCGCTCACCCTCGTCGCCGACGACGGCGTCCTGTGCGGCCTCTACATGACCGACCAGCGCCACCGCCCCGCCGAGGAGACCTTCGGCCTCCGCGACGACACACCTTTCGCGGAGGCCGAGGACCAGCTGAAGGCTTACTTCGCGGGCGAGTTGAAGGAGTTCACCCTCGAACTGCGGATGCCCGGCACGCCGTTCCAGCGCAGCGTCTGGGAACAGCTGAAGAAGATCCCGTACGGCGAGACCCGCTCCTACGGCCGGCTCGCCGACGCCCTCGGCAACTCCGGCGCCTCCCGCGCGGTCGGCCTCGCCAACGGCAAGAACCCGATCGGCATCATCGTCCCCTGCCACCGCGTCGTCGGCGCGAGCGGCAGCCTCACCGGCTACGGCGGCGGCCTGGCCCGCAAGCAGCGCCTGCTGGACTTCGAGAGCGCGGCGGCGCTGTTCTGAGCTCGGCGCCTCAGCCGGCCCGCTCCGCCGCGCTGCGCTCCACGCAGAACTCGTTGCCCTCCGGGTCGGCGAGGACCGCCCAGCCCGTGCCGTCCGGGTTGCGGCGGTCGTCGACCAGCGTGGCCCCGAGGGCGAGGACCCGCTCGACCTCCTCGTCCCGGGTGCGGTCATTGGGCTGAAGGTCCAGGTGCACGCGGTTCTTGACGGTCTTGGGCTCGGGGACGGTCACGAACAGCAGACCCGCGCCCTCGATCAGCACGTCCTCGTCCCCCGGCCTGTTCTCCTCGTGCACGGGCAGACCGAGCACCTGGGACCAGAACCCGGCGAGCCCGAAGGCGTCGGTGGAGTCGATCGTCGTATGGCGGATGTCGGAAGTCATGATCGCAATTCTGGTCCACCGCCGGGGGCCCGCGCAGCGGGTCGCCGTGACCTGTATGGCGCACCTCGCCCCGCCTCCCGGGTGACCCCGGTGGCGGGAGTGCCGCGGCCCCTGGTGTCTGTAAGGGGAAGCAGGCAGAGAGCGGGAGAGCATGGAGCCAGAGCACCGGCACCTCGCGACACCCTGGGCCGCCGGGCTGGCCGGGGTGGTCTTCGCGGTCCTGATGGCCGTGGCGATCGTCCTGGTGCGCGTCGCCCTGCCCCAGGGCGTCGAAGGCAGCGAGGTGAGCATCGACGCCGGACAGCGCGACGCCGTACGGACGGCCCTCGAACTGCTCCCGTTCGCCGGGATCGCGTTCCTGTGGTTCATGGGCGCCCTGCGCGAGCAGGCCGGCCGGGCCGAGGACCGGTTCGTCTCCACCGTGTTCCTGGGCAGCGGCCTGCTCTTCGTCGCCACCCTGTTCGGCGCCGCCGCGGCGGCCGGGACCGTGCTCGCCGAGACACAGCAGGGCTCGCCCTTCGGCCGCGACTACGCCTACGCCCTGCTGACCACGTACGCCATGCGGATGGCGGCGGTGTTCATCCTCACCACCTCGACCATCGGCCGCAGGCTCGGCGTCCTGCCGCGCCCGCTCGTCGTCCTCGGCTTCCTCGCCGGCCTGACGCTGCTCGTGGTGGGCTCCGACGTGCCCTGGTCCGAACTCGTCTTCCCGGGCTGGGCGCTGCTCCTCAGCCTCAACATCCTGTGGGAGCGCCGCCGCCGCACCGGTGCACGGCCGGCCCACCCGACCTGATCGACCCCGCTCACTCGATCGGTCCGCTCTTCGTCGCCGCAACCCGTCCGGGCGCCGAGAGTGGTCGAAGGAGGGTTGACCGGGCCGTTGGAGAGGACCGATCCCGTGGTCAGGATTGCCGTCGATCTGAATCGCTGCCAGGGGTACGCGCAGTGCGCGTTCCTCGCCCCCGACGTCTTCGCCATGCACGGCGAGGAGGCCCTGCTGTACGTCCCGGAGGCCGACGAGGAACAGCGCGAGCAGCTGGCCCGGGCCGTCGCGGCCTGCCCCGTCCAGGCGATCCTCGTCGACGCCTTGGACGTACCGGCCGAGGCGGTGTCCGGTGCGCGGTGACGGGTCCCTGGAACGGCTCAGGCGCGAGGGCCGCATCGTCGTCGTGGGTGCGTCCCTGGCCGGTCTGCGGGCCGCCGAGGCCCTGCGGGACGAGGGCTTCGCCGGGTCGCTGACCGTGATCGGCGACGAGCCCCACGAACCGTACGACCGACCCCCGCTGTCCAAACAGGTGCTGCTCGGCAGGGCCGCGGCCGGGCGCACCGCACTGCCCAGGCTCCGGGCCGTGGACGCCACCTGGCGGCTCGGCGTCGCGGCGAGCGGTCTGGACATGGCCGCCGGGCTGGTGCGACTGGCCGACGGCGACGAGGTGCCCTACGACCGGCTGCTGATCGCCACCGGCGTGCGGGCACGCCCTTGGCCGCAGGAGGCCGAGGCGGAACTCGACGGCGTCTTCGTGCTGCGGACGAGCGACGACAGCGCGGCACTCGCGCGACGGCTCGACGCGGGACCGGAGCGGGTCCTCGTCATCGGGGCCGGGTTCACCGGCTCGGAGATCGCCTCGGCCTGCCGCGAGCGGGGACTGCCCGTCACCGTCGCGGAACGCGCCGCGGCACCCCTGGCCGGCGCCCTCGGCGGCGTGGTCGGGGCGGTCGCCGCCGACATGCAGCGCCACAAGGGCGTGGACCTGCGGTGCGGGGTCATGGTGACCGCCCTGGAGGGCGACGCCTCGGGACGGGTGCGCGCCGCGCGGCTGTCCGACGGCTCCACCGTGCAGACCGACGTCGTGGTCGTCTCGCTCGGTGCCACCCGCAACACCGAGTGGCTCGCCGGGTCCGGACTCGGCGCGGGACCCCGCGGCATCGCCTGCGACGCCGGCTGCCGCGCCTTCGACATCCGGGGGATCGTCACCGACGACATCTACGCCGCCGGCGATGTCGCCCGCTGCCCGCACCCCCTGTTCGGCTACCAGTTCCTGGCTCTTGAGCACTGGGGCAACGCCGTCGCCCAGGCCCGGATCGCGGCCCACAACATGCTCAGCGAGAGCGCCGAGCGCGTGCCCCACATGGAAGTGCCGTCCTTCTGGTCCGCGCAGTTCGGCGTCAACATCAAATCGGTCGGAGTGCCGTCGATGGGGACGGAGATCCTCATCACGCAGGGCTCCCTCGAAAGCCGCCGGTTCGTCGGCGTCTACGGCTACCAGGGCCGCGTCATCGGCGCCGTCTCGTTCGACCACGGCCGCTGGCTGCCGTTCTACCAGGAGCTGATCGAGACGACCGCGCCGTTCCCGCCGCCGTTCGCGACGGTCGACCGGCGCCCCGGCGGACAGCACCCGGTCGACGCGGACTTCCCCGACCCCTCGGTCCCCACCCACGGCCCCACCGTGACCCTCAGCGGCTACTCGCCGGCCGACCGCCGGACGACGTTCACCCCCGCGCACTGACCAGCACGGCCCCGAGGACCCGCCATGACGCAAAGCCTGCTGCACCAGATCCTGGACTACGCCAACCGGGCCGATCCGTACCCGCTGTACGAAGAGCTGCGCAGGACGCCGGTGCACCACGAGGGCGGCGACGGACCGTACGTGATCAGCACCTACCACGAGATCCGCAGCCTGCTGCACGACCCCCGGATCAGCTCCGACGCCCGCAACCTCGCCTCGCCTGCCGACGACCCGCTGCCCGAGGCGCCCCAGGGCGAGGGCGCCCTGCCGCCGGGCTTCCTGAAGCTCGACCCGCCGGAGCACGACCGGCTGCGCCGTATGACGAACCGCCCCTTCGGCCCGCCGCACTCGCCCCGCCGCGTCGACGGCATGCGCCCCGAGCTCCACGACATCGTCACCGGCCTCATCGACGGCATCGGCGACCCGGGCCGGATCGACCTGGTGGAACAGTTCTCGTACCCGTTCCCGGTGACCGTGATCTGCCGGCTGCTCGGGGTGCCGCGCGAGGACGAGGCGCGCTTCCACGGCTGGGCCGACACCCTTGCCGCGAGCCTGGACCCCGACCCGGACGCCGATCCCGCCGAACACGGAAAGGGAGCGCACGACGCCCGGATGCAGCTGGGCATGTACCTGGCCGGTCTGATCGAGGAGCGCCGCAAGAACCCCGGCGACGACATGCTCTCCCAACTGGCCACGGCCGAGGGCGAGGACGGCCCGATGACCACGATGGAGCTGCTCAGCACCGCGGCCCTGCTGCTGATCGCCGGCCACGAGACCACGGTCAACCTCATCACCAACGGAATGCTCACCCTGCTGCGCCACCCCGACGTCCTTCAGCGGCTGCGCACCGAACCACGACTGGCGGTGCCCCTCGTCGAGGAACTGCTGCGCTTCGAGCCGCCGGTGCAGCTGGTGCCGCAGCGCACCACCCTGGCCGACATCGAGGTCCGCGGCGTCACCATCCCCAAGGGCGCCGCCCTCTGGCTGGTCCTGGCGTCGGGCAACCGCGACCCGAAGCGCTTCACCGACCCCGACCGCTTCGACCCGGACCGCCCGGACATCCAGCACCTCGGCCTGGGCAGCGGCATCCACAGCTGCTTCGGCGCCCCGCTCGCCCGCCTGGAGACCCAGCTCGCCCTGTCCGAGCTGGCCCGCAGGCTGGAGAACCCCCGACTGCTCCAGGACCCGCCGCCGTACCGGCAGAACGCGGTGCTGCGCGGCCCGCGCCAACTCCGCATCACCTGCGACGGCATCCGCCCCTAGGGCCTGTCCGGCGGATCAGCTCGGTTCGCGGGGTCCGGCACGCTCGGGTCGGCCGAGATGCGCAGCTCCCTACAGCCGACCTGATCCGCCGGACAGACCCCAGCCCTACCGAGGACCGCCGGTCAGTCCACGTGGCCGCTCTTCACGCCGAGGCCGTGCAGCAGCTCCGGCAGCGCGGTGCCGATGGGCTCGCGGATCACCTCGTCGGCGCGGTCGTCGTACGGTGTCGGCTCGGCGTTGACGATGACGAGCCGGGCGCCGTGGTCGGCGGCGACGCCCGCCAGGCCGGCCGCCGGCTGCACCTGGAGGCTGCTGCCGACGGCGATGAACACCTGGCAGGCCTTGGTGATCGCGAGCGCCTGGCCGAGCACGGACGGGTCGAGCCGCTCGCCGAACATGACCGTCGCCGACTTCAGGACCCCGCCGCACTCCAGGCACGGCGGATCCGCCTCGCCGGCGTCGACCCGGGCCAGGGCGTCCTCCATCGACCCGCGCGCATGGCACTTCGTGCACACCACGCTCCGTGCGCTGCCGTGCAGTTCGAGGACCTTGCGGGCGGGCATTCCGGCGAGCTGGTGCAGCCCGTCGACGTTCTGCGTGATCACCCGCACCGGCACCCCGGACCGCTCCAGCTCGGCCACCGCCCGGTGCGCGGCGTTCGGCTCCGCCTTCAGCGCCCGGTTCCCGCGCCGCATCTGCCAGGAACGGCGCCGGATCTCCGGATCGCCCATGTAGTACTCGTACGTCACGAGCTTCTCGGCCTCCGGGTCCCGGCGCCACAGTCCGTTCGGCCCGCGGTAGTCGGGGATGCCGGAGTCCGTGCTGATACCGGCGCCGCTGAGGAGGGCGACGAGGGGCGGCTTGGTCATGCCCCGAGGGTAGGACGGGGCGATGACGGCGGCTAACGGATTTCCGGGCCGCCGCCACTGCCGTTGACGTCAGTCCTTTTCGCCGTACGGCTCCGGTGGCCCGAACGGCTCGACACGGGGATTCGCGCACGGTCCGCCGGCCCCGGCGCACCCGGCCGGACTCACACGGCGCCGGAGTTCACCCGGTGCCCGTTCTCCAGCTCCACCGTCCCGCCGCCGTCCGCCAGGACGTCCAGCGCGGCCAGGACGCGCCGGCCCAGTGAGCCCGGCAGATGCGCCGTGAGCTCCTCGCGCGCGACCAGCCGCCAGGACAGCAGCTCCTCCTCCTGCAACCGGATCGCCTTGAGTTCGTCCTCGCCGAGGACCCCGCCGTCGTACAGATAGGCCACCAGCGGCGGCCGCCCCGTCCCGTGCACCCAGTCCACCGCGAGCAGCGCGCCCAGCTGCCGGTCCAGGCCGATCTCCTCGGCCGTCTCCCGGCGCGCGCCCTGCCGGGGTGTCTCGCCGTCGTCGGACTCGACCGTGCCGCCCGGAAGCGCCCATCCCTCACGGTAGTTGGGCTCCACGAGCAGCACCCGGCCCTGCGCGTCCCGGAACAGGGCTGCGGCACCGGCGAGGACGCGGGGGAGACCCGCGATGTACGTGGCGAAGTCTTGCGTGGTGGTCATTGGGGAAGCGTAACCAGCCCGCGCAACCACACCCTCGGCCCAGAGCAGCACCCCGCGGAGCGGACCGCGGACGGCGAGCCGTGGAGAGAACCCGGCGCCCGCCCCTCCCGCCGCCCTATTGCTCATCCGCCTCCGCCAGCCGCACCGTCCGCTCCGCCAGCTCGCTGATCCGCGCCCCGTCGAACCCGAACACCGCGCTGCGCACCATGTCCTCCAGCGGCTCGGTCCACTGCCCCGGGATGGCCCGCGCCCCGGTCAGTACACCCGCCACCGAACCGGCGGTCGCCCCGTTGGAGTCGGTGTCCAGGCCGCCGCGGACGGTGAGGGTGATGCTGCGGGTGAAGTCGCCGTCGCCGTACAGCAGCCCGGCGGTGAGCACCGCGGCGTTCGGGACGGTGTGGATCCAGCCGAGCCCCGCGGTCTCCTCGGCCACCGTGGTGAGCGTGTCCTCCCAGGTCATCCGGGTGTCGTGGAGCGAGACGACACGGCGCACGGTCCGCGCGAGACGACTGCTCGCCGGGATCACCGCGAGCGCCTGGTCGACCGCCTCCCGGATGGTGGACGCCGTGAACGCGGCCGCGATCAGCGCAGCCGCCCACATCGCGCCGTACACACCGTTGCCGGTGTGGGAGAGCACCGCGTCCCGGCGGGCCAGCGAGGCGGCGCGCCGCGGGACGCCGGGGCAGGTCCAGCCGTAGATGTCGGCGCGGATGAGAGCGCCGATCCACTCCTGGTACGGGTTGTCGTACGTCGCGGTCAGCGGCGGCTTCAGCCCGTTCGCGAGATTGCGGTACGCGGCCCGCTCCGCCGTGAAGGTCTGGAGGTACGGCAGCCGCAGCAGCCACAGGTCCCCCACCTGCTCGGTGCTGAAGCCGAAGCCGTGGGTCTCCAGCAGGTCGAGGCCGAGGATCGCGTAGTCGACGTCGTCGTCCCGGCAGCTGCCGTGGATACGGCCGCGCACGCACTGGCGCCACTCCGGGCGCAGCTCGAAGCCGTCGGCCTCGCTGGGGGGCTCGGGGAGATAGTCGGTGAGCGGCAGGGCGGCGGCCTGCCGCAGATACTGATCGATTCGGTCCCGCGTCCACAGGTCGCCCTGCTCGACCGGTTTGCCGAGCATGTTGCCCGCGATCCGGCCCAGCCAGCCTCCGAGGACGCGGTCGGCGAGCTCTGGCTCAGTGCCCACAGGGGTCATAGGACCGGTTTACCCAATTCCGGGGGCGTCCGCTCGGGGTTCGGCCGGTACGCACAGCGGGCTCGCACGGCGTTCTCAGGCTCCGGGCAGGGCATGACGCCATGGGCCTCCTCCGGTTAAGGTCGCAGCGGCGCGACTGGCCTTGACGTGCGCGAGGCCCGGAGAGCAAGGGGAAAACAGGTGACACAGCGCGTGCTCATCGCCGCGGACAAGTTCAAGGGGTCGCTGACGGCCGTGCAGGTCGCCGAGCGAGTGACCGCCGGTCTGCGCCGGATCGTGCCGGACGTCCAGGTCGAGGCCATGCCCGTGGCCGACGGCGGCGACGGCACCGTGGACGCCGCGGTCGCGGCCGGCTTCGAGCGGCGGGAGGTCCGGGTCGCCGGGCCCCTCGGGCACGAGGTGAGCGCGGCGTTCGCGCTGCGCGGCGACACGGCGGTCGTGGAGATGGCCGAGGCGAGCGGCCTCCAGAGGCTGCCCGCGGGCGTCTTCGCGCCGCTCACGGCGTCCACCTACGGCTCCGGGGAGCTGCTGCGGGCCGCGCTGGACGCCGGTGCCCGCACGATCGTGTTCGGCGTGGGCGGCAGCGCCACGACGGACGGCGGCGCCGGCATGCTGACCGCGCTCGGCGCGCGCTTCCTGGACGCGGACGGCGAGCCGGTGGCGCCGGGCGGCGGCGGCCTCGGCGACCTCGCCACGGCCGACCTGTCGGGCCTGGACCCGCGACTCTCCGCCGTAGACCTGGTGCTCGCCAGCGACGTCGACAACCCGCTGACCGGCCCGAAGGGCGCCCCGGCCGTGTACGGCCCGCAGAAGGGGGCCTCGCCGGACGACGTGGAGACGCTGGACGCCGCGCTCGCGCACTTCGCGAAGGTGCTGGAGGAGTCGGTGGGCTCCCGGGCCGCCGAACACGCGGCCGCGCCCGGTGCCGGGGCCGCGGGCGGCATCGGCTACGGCGCCCTCCTCCTCGGCGCCCGCTTCCGCCCCGGCATCGAGGTCATGCTCGATGTCCTCGGCTTCGCGCCCGCGCTGGAGCGGGCCGACCTCGTCATCACCGGCGAGGGCTCCCTGGACGAGCAGACCCTCCACGGCAAGGCACCGGCCGGCGTCGCCGCCGCCGCCCGCGCCGCGGACAAGGAGGTCGTCGCGGTCTGTGGTCGCCTTGCCCTGGCGCCGGAGGCACTGGGCCGGGCCGGGATCAGGCGGGCCTACCCACTGACGGAGATCGAGCCGGACGTGGCCAAGTGCATCGCGGAAGCGGGCCCCATCCTGGAACGCTCGGCGGAAAGAATCGCCCAGGACTTCCTGTCCTGACCCCGGGGCTGACCTACTCAGCCCGTCCGGCGTTTGAGGACGAGGCCCGTTCAGGGCCGATGCGGGGGTCTGGGGGCGGCAGCCCCCAGGAGGGCCGGCACCAGCGCCGCGTGCGGACAAGCGAAGGGCCCCGAACCAACCCGGTCCGGGGCCCAAGCCAAGCGCAGCGTTACGGCTGAGCCGCCCGCGCCTCCCTGCGGTTGTCGCGGAAGTTGTTCACCCGGCGAGCCGTGGCGAACAGCGGGATCACCGCGCCCATCACCAGCTGGAGCGCGCAGCCCGTCTGGAGGAGGAGCTGGCCGCTCGGGGCGTCGAACGCCCAGGCGGCGAGCAGACCCATGCTGACCACGATCCAGGCGAGCATCGCCACCGCGAGACGGCCCCGCGGCTTCGGGTACTCGACGCGGCTCACCATCAGCCAGGCCGTACCGAGGATCGCCAGCAGCGTCGCCACGAAGGGCAGCTCCAGCAGGACGATCGACACCACCGTCAGCGCGCCGAACGGCGAGGGCATGCCCTGGAACATGCCGTTCGGCGGTGTCACGCAGGAGAATCTCGCGAGCCTCAGCACCACCGCCAGCAGTACGACGATCGCGCCGACCGCCGCCACCCGCTGGTGGGCGTCATCGGCGACCATGCCGTAGACCAGGACGAAGTACGCCGGCGCCAGACCGAAGCTGATCAGGTCGGAGAGGTTGTCCAGCTCGGCACCCATCGGGGAGGAGCGGAGCTTCCTCGCGACCAGGCCGTCGAACAGGTCGAAGACCGCCGCGCACAGCATCAGGATGACCGCGGTGGCCGCGCTGTGGCGGGCCATGCCGGTCTCCTGGTCACCGGTGAGGTGCGGGATCAGGATGCCGGTGGTGGTGAAGTACACCGCCATGAAGCCGCACGTCGCGTTGCCGAGAGTGAGGGTGTCCGCTATCGACAGGCGAAGAGAGAGGGGCATCTCCTCTTCTTCGTCCACCTCGTCGGCCTCGGGCACCCAGCCCGGCTGGGTCTCAGGATCAATCACGGTCAATGCGAGTCACCCCAGCCACGGTCTTCTGCCCGACCTCGACCGCGACCTCCACGCCCTCGGGCAGGTAGATGTCGACTCGCGAGCCGAAGCGGATCAGACCGATCCGGTCGCCCTGCTCGACCTTCGTCCCCTGCGGGACGTACGGGACGATACGGCGGGCCACCGCGCCGGCGATCTGGATCATCTCGATGTCACCGAGCTCGGTGTCGAAATGCCAGACCACACGCTCGTTGTTCTCGCTCTCCTTGTTGAACGCCGGAACGAACCCGCCGGGGATGTGCTCCACAGAGGTCACCGTGCCGGAGAGCGGCGCACGGTTGACGTGGACGTTCAGCGGGCTCATGAAGATCGCGACGCGGGTGCGGCCGTCCTTCCACGGCATGATGCTCTGCACCACACCGTCGGCGGGCGAGATGACCCGGCCCTGGGCGATCTCGCGCTCGGGGTCGCGGAAGAACCACAGCATGCCCGCCGCGAGAGCGGTGGCGGGCACGGCGACGGCCTTGGCGACGCCGGAGCGGCGTGCGCGCAGCAGGCTGACGGCTGCGGTGGCGACGGTCGGGAGAAGCCACGGCGATGCTCCGCGCGCGAGGCGTACGCCGCCGACCTGGCTGTCGCGTGGTGCAGAGGTTTGGCTGTGGGGCATGGATGACCTTCGTAGCGGATGATGCCGCGCGGTAACAGGGGACGGCGGCTTTCCCGGGATGGTACCGGTCGTGGGCCACAACTGGGCAAGCCAGGAAGCCGAGTCGGCGGCCGAAGAGTGTTGACGGGGTGTGATCTTCTTCTCCAAGAAAACACCCCGTATCCGGACATTCAGCCCTGGAAGCGATACTCTTCGAGCAACCGGCGACCGATGATCATTTTTTGGATCTCGGCAGTTCCTTCACCGATCAGCAGCATCGGAGCCTCGCGGTAGAGGCGCTCGATCTCGTACTCCTTGGAGAAGCCGTAGCCGCCGTGGATCCGGAATGCATCCTCCACGACCTCCTTGCAGTACTCGGAGGCGAGGTACTTCGCCATCCCAGCCTCAAGGTCGTTTCGTTCCCCGGAGTCCTTTTTGCGTGCCGCGTTCACCATCATGGCATGCGCGGCCTCGACCTTGGTAGCCATCTCGGCCAGCTTGAACTGAATGGCCTGGTGCTGGGCGATCGCCTTACCGAAGGTGTGTCGTTGCTGTGCGTACTGAACGCCCAGCTCGAACGCACGCTGAGCGACGCCGCAGCCACGCGCCGCCACATTGACGCGGCCGACCTCGACGCCGTCCATCATCTGGTAGAAGCCGCGCCCGGTGACGCCGCCGAGCACTCGATTGGCCGGAATTCGCAGGCCGTCCATGATGAGCTCGGTCGTGTCGACGCCCTTGTAGCCCATCTTGTCGATCTTGCCGGGGATGGTGAGGCCGGGGCGGACCTCTCCGAAGCCGGGCTCCTTCTCGACGAGGAAGGTCGTCATCGACTTGTGGGGCGCCGTGCCCTCGGGGTGTCCTTCGTCACTTCGGACGAGAACGGCCACCAGACTTGACGTGCCGCCGTTCGTCAGCCACATCTTCTGGCCGTTCAGGACGTACTCCTCGCCGTCCTTCACCGCCTTCGACGTGATCGCCGACACATCCGAGCCCAGGCCCGGCTCCGACATCGAGAAGGCGCCGCGGATGTCGCCGGCCGCCATCCTCGGCAGGAAGTGGTCCTTCTGCTCCTGCGTGCCGTGCTGCTTGAGCATGTACGCCACAATGAAGTGGGTGTTGATGATGCCGGACACCGACATCCACCCGCGGGCGATCTCCTCGACGCACAGGGCGTATGTCAGGAGGGACTCGCCCAGGCCGCCGTACTCCTCGGGGATCATCAGGCCGAACAGGCCCAGTTCCTTGAGGCCGTCGACGATCTGCTGCGGGTACTCGTCGCGGTGCTCCAGCTCGGTCGCGACCGGGATGATCTCCTTGTCCACGAAGTCGCGGACGGTGGAGAGGATCTCCTGCTGGATGTCCGTCAGACCTGCGGTCTGGGCGAGTCGCGCCATGGCTACTTCTCCTGCTCCTTGAGCTCGGGGCGACCGGGCTGCTCGCCGCCGCGCTCCTTGATGTACGTCTCGGTCGGCACCATCACCTTGCGGCGGAACACGCAGACCAGAGTGCCGTCCTGCTTGTAGCCCTTGGTCTCGACGTAGACGATGCCGCGGTCGTTCTTCGACTTGGACGGCCACTTGTCGAGCACGGTCGTCTGGCCGTAGATCGTGTCGCCGTGGAAGGTCGGTGCCACGTGCTTGAGCGACTCGATCTCCAGGTTGGCGATGGCCTTGCCGGAGATGTCCGGCACGCTCATGCCGAGCAGCAGCGAGTAGATGTAGTTCCCGACGACGACGTTCTTGCCGAAGTCCGTCGTCTTCTCCGCATAGTTCGTGTCCATGTGGAGGGGGTGGTGGTTCATCGTGAGGAGACAGAACAGGTGGTCGTCGTACTCCGTGACCGTCTTGCCCGGCCAGTGCTTGTACGTCGCCCCGACCTCGAACTCCTCGTAGGTGCGTCCGAACTGCATCGCGCTCAGGCCTCCGGGATCTCGAACTTCGACGTGCGCTGCATGCCGGCGGCCCGGCCCTTGCCGGAGATGACCAGCGCCATCTTGCGGCTGGCCTCGTCGATCATCTCGTCGCCGAGCATCGCCGAGCCCTTCTTGCCGCCCGCCTCGGACGTGTAGTAGTCGTACGCGTCCAGGATCAGCTCGGCGTGGTCGTAGTCCTCCTGCGACGGCGAGAAGATCTCGTTGGACGCCTCGACCTGGCCCGGGTGCAGCACCCACTTGCCGTCGAAGCCGAGCGCGGCGGCCCGCTGGGCGACCTCGCGGTAGCCGTCGATGTTGCGGATCTGGAGGTAGGGGCCGTCGATCGCCTGGAGGTTGTTGGCGCGGGCGGCCATCAGGATCTTCATCAGGATGTAGTGGTAGGCGTCCGCCGGGTAGCCGGGCGGCTGCTCGCCCACGACCAGCGACTTCATGTTGATGGACGCCATGAAGTCGGCCGGGCCGAAGATGATGGTCTCGACGCGCTGGGACGCCGTAGCGATCTCGTTGACGTTGTTCAGGCCCTGGGCGTTCTCGATCTGCGCCTCGATGCCGATCTTGCCGACCTCGAAGCCCATCGTCTTCTCGATCTGCGTCAGCAGCAGGTCGAGGGCGACGATCTGCTCGGCGGTCTGCACCTTCGGCAGCATGATGCAGTCGAGGTTCTGGCCGGCGCCCTCGACGACCGTGACGACGTCGCGGTACGTCCACTCGGTCGTCCAGTCGTTGACGCGCACGACCCTCGTCTTGCCGGTCCAGTCGCCCTCGTTGAGGAACTTGACGATGGTGTGCCGCGCCTCGGGCTTGGCGAGCGGGGCGCACGCGTCCTCGAGGTCGAGGAAGACCTGGTCAGCCGGCAGACCCTGCGCCTTTTCGAGGAAGCGCGGGTTCGAGCCCGGTACGGCCAGGCAGGAGCGCCGCGGGCGAAGGCGGTTGACGGTCGTCATGCGGGGACCTCCAGGGGGTCGAGCTTGTTCGCTTTCCGGATCTCGTCGGCGATGCGGCCGATGATTCCGGTGATGTCGAAGTCCTTCGGGGTGAAGACGGCGGCCACTCCGGCGGCCCTGAGCTGGTCGGCATCACCATTCGGGATGATGCCACCGGCGATCACGGGTATATCTGTGGCACCGGCCACACGGAGCCGCTCCAGCACGTCGGGCACCAGCTGGGCGTGCGAACCGGACAGGATCGACAGGCCGACCGCGTGCACGTCCTCGGCGAGGGCCGCGTCCACGATCTGTTCCGGCGTCAGCCGGATGCCCTGGTAGACCACCTCGAAGCCGGCGTCACGCGCACGGACGGCGATCTGCTCGGCACCGTTGGAGTGCCCGTCCAGGCCCGGCTTGCCGACCAGGAAGCGCAGCTTGCCGACGCCGAGGTCGTCCGCGGTCAGCTGGACCTTGCGGCGGACGAGGGACAGCGCGCTGCCCTCCTCGGCCGGGACGGCCACCGGAGCCGACGAGACACCCGTGGGCGCCCGGAACTCGCCGAACACCTCGCGCAGGGCCCCGGACCACTCGCCGGTCGTGACACCGGCGCGGGCGCACTCCAGGGTGGCCTCCATGAGGTTGTCGGTGCCCTTGGCGGCCTCCTTCAGCCTGTCCAGCGCCTTGCACGGGCGCGGGTGGTTGAACGGCGGCTGGTAGCGGGTGTCGCGCCAGTGCTCCAGGCCCGCGATGACCCTGGCCTCGACCGCCGGGTCGACCGTCTGGATCGCGGTGTCCAGGTCGGCGGTCAGCGGGTTGGGCTCGGTCGTCTCGAAGATGTTGACGCCGATGATCTTCTCCTGGCCGGACTCGATACGAGCGCGGCGCTCGGCGTGCGAGGAGACGAGCTGCGACTTGAGGTAGCCGGACTCGACGGCGGCCATCGCGCCGCCCATCTCCTGGATCCGCTCGATCTCGGCGAGCGACTCCTCGACGAGCTTTACGACCTTCGCCTCGATGACGTGCGAGCCCTCGAAGATGTCCTCGTACTCCAACAGGTCGCTCTCGTGCGCCAGGACCTGCTGGATGCGCAGCGACCACTGCTGGTCCCAGGGCCGGGGCAGACCCAGCGCCTCGTTCCAGGCGGGCAGCTGCACGGCACGGGCACGTGCGTCCTTCGACAGCGTCACGGCCAGCATCTCGAGGACGATCCGCTGGACGTTGTTCTCCGGCTGCGCCTCGGTCAGGCCGAGGGAGTTGACCTGGACGCCGTACCGGAAGCGGCGCTGTTTGGGGTTCTCGATGCCGTAGCGCTCGCGCGTGACCTGATCCCAGATCCGCCCGAACGCCCGCATCTTGCACATCTCCTCGATGAAGCGGACGCCCGCGTTCACGAAGAAGGAGATACGGGCCACGACGTCCCCGAACTTCTCCTGGGGGACCTGCCCTGAGTCGCGCACGGCATCGAGAACCGCTATCGCGGTGGACATCGCGTACGCGATCTCCTGGACCGGGGTGGCGCCCGCCTCCTGCAAGTGGTAGCTGCAGATGTTGATCGGGTTCCACTTCGGGATGTGGGAGACCGTGTACGCGATCATGTCCGTCGTCAGCCGGAGTGAGGGCCCCGGCGGGAAGACATGGGTCCCCCGCGACAGGTACTCCTTGACGATGTCGTTCTGGGTCGTGCCCTGGAGCTTGGTGATGTCCGCGCCCTGCTCCTCGGCGACGACCTGATAGAGCGCCAGCAGCCACATGGCGGTGGCGTTGATCGTCATCGAGGTGTTCATCTGCTCCAGGGGTATGTCCTGGAACAGCCGGCGCATGTCACCGAGATGGGCCACCGGCACGCCGACCCGGCCGACCTCGCCGCGGGCGAGGATGTGGTCGGAGTCGTAGCCGGTCTGGGTCGGCAGGTCGAACGCGACCGACAGACCCGTCTGGCCCTTGGCGAGGTTGCGCCGGTACAGCTCGTTGGACGCCTCGGCCGTGGAGTGACCGGCATAGGTCCGCATGAGCCACGGCCGGTCCTTCTCCCGCTTGCCTTCGGCGGGCTGACGCTCAGTCATCTATGACCCCGGGTGTCTCAGACGTTGCGGAAGCGGTTGATGGCGTCGATGTGCTTGGCGCGCATCTCCTCGTCGCGCACGCCGAGACCTTCCTCGGGGGCGAGGCACAGCACGCCGACCTTGCCCTGGTGGAGGTTGCGGTGCACGTCGAACGCGGCCTGGCCGGTCTCCTCCAGGGAGTAGACCTTCGACAGGGTGGGGTGGATCTTGCCCTTCGCGATGAGCCGGTTGGCCTCCCAGGCCTCGCGGTAGTTGGCGAAGTGCGAGCCGATGATCCGCTTCAGGGACATCCACAGGTAGCGGTTGTCGTACTCGTGCATGTAGCCCGAGGTCGAGGCGCACGTGGTGATGGTGCCGCCCTTGCGGGTGACGAAGACGCTCGCGCCGAAGGTCTCGCGGCCGGGGTGCTCGAAGACGATGTCGATGTCCTCGCCGCCGGTGAACTCGCGGATGCGCTTGCCGAAGCGCTTCCACTCCTTCGGGTCCTGGGTGCGCTCGTCCTTCCAGAACTTGTAGCCCTCGGCGTTGCGGTCGATGATCGCCTCGGCGCCCATCGAGCGGCAGATGTCCGCCTTCTGGTCGCTGGAGACGACACAGATCGGGTTGGCGCCGCCGGCCAGCGCGAACTGCGTGGCGTAGGAGCCCAGTCCGCCGCTCGCGCCCCAGATCAGGACGTTGTCGCCCTGCTTCATGCCGGCGCCGTTGCGGGAGACCAGCTGGCGGTAGGCGGTGGAGTTGACCAGACCGGGAGCGGCGGCCTCCTCCCAGCTCAGGTGGCCCGGCTTCGGCATCAGCTGGTTGGACTTGACGAGCGCGACCTCGGCGAGGCCGCCGAAGTTCGTCTCGAAGCCCCAGATGCGCTGCTCGGGGTCGAGCATCGTGTCGTTGTGGCCGTCCGAGGACTCCAGCTCGACGGACAGGCAGTGCGCGACGACCTCGTCACCGGGCTTCCAGGAGTTCACGCCGGGGCCGGTGCGCAGGACGACGCCCGCGAGGTCGGAGCCGATGATGTGGTACGGCAGGTCGTGGCGCTTGGCCAGGTCGCTGGTGCGGCCGTAGCGCTCGAGGAAGCCGAACGTGGACAGCGGCTCGAAGATCGAGGTCCACACCGAGTTGTAGTTGACCGAGGAGGCCATGACGGCCACCAGGGCCTCGCCCGGGCCGAGCTCGGGCAGCGGCACCTCGTCGAGGTGGATCGACTTGCGCGGGTCCTTGTCACGGGTCTGAAGGCCCGCGAACATCTCCGTCTCGTCCTTGTGCACGGTGATCGCGCGGTACGACTCGGGGAGCGGCAGGGCGGCGAAGTCGTCCGGCGTCGAGTCCGGCGACTGGATCGCGTCCAGAATGGCCTGAGTGGTCACGGTGTTGCCTCCGGCGATGCGCACCCTGAGGGAGGGGTGCTGAGGGTTACGTCGGTGCTGCTGAGGGATTTTTGGTGGTTGCCGTCGGTTCGGCGGATCTTGCTGTTCGGCAGCGCTTTGTGGCGCGGGAGGTTGCCTGTGACGCAGGCGCCCGGGCGCGCAGGTCCCGGGAGGGACTTGCGGGGACAGCCGACGTACGAAAGGTCTCTGCACGCCGGCCGCCCGGACACTTTCAACGTATGGCACGGCGTGTCACCTGGCAAGGCACCGAGTGCCAGAACTTGCTCTCAGATGAAATCTTTACGTAACAAATGAGCGATGATCGATCAAAGCTACTCGCGAGTAGGTATCAATCGGGCGCTATCGGGCACGAAAAAGCCGCCCCGGTCGCGGGGCGGCTCGGTGTCGGGTGTCGGGCCAGCCGTCGAGGCCGAGCAGGGCGACCTTCAGCGGGAGCATCGGCTCGTCGGGGAGGGCGGGCGGCTCGTCGCCGCGGACGAACGAGCGCACGCGATGGTTCCCGCCGGGGGATCCATCGCGTGCGTACCGAGTCGGGCCCGGGGCCGGACCGGACCGCCTAGGCCCGCTCCTTCAGCGCCTGCTCGATCGTGCGCATCACCTCGTCCAGCGGGGCGTCGGTCCTGGCCACCGTCACCAGCACCTCGCCCTGCGCGGCCACCGAGGCCGGTGTCGTGCGCGGGGTGGTGTCCCGGCCCGCCCCGATGCCCGACCCGAAGGTCCTGCGGACGATCGCGAAGGCGTGGTCGAGCTGTGCCTCCACGTCGCCCTGGCCGCCGGCCCGCAGCCAGCGCCGCAGGACGTGGTTGTGCGCGGTGACCACGGCCGACGCGGCGACCTCGGCCAGCAGCGGGTCGTCGTTGGCGTCGTCGTCGTGGGCGTGCTCGTCGAAGTGGCCGAGAAGGTAGCGGGTGAAGAGGCGCTCGTAGCGGGCGACCGACGCGATCTCCGCCTCGCGCAGGGTGGGCACCTCGCGCGTGAGCTTGTAGCGGGCGACCGAGATCTCCGGCCGGGCCGCGTACATCCGCATGACTTCCTTGATGCCGCGGCACACCGTGTCGAGCGGGTGCTCATGGGCCGGGGCGGCGTTCAGGACCGCCTCGGCGCGGATCAGGGTGTCGTCGTGGTCCGGGAAGATCGCCTCTTCCTTGGAACGGAAGTGGCGGAAGAACGTACGGCGGGCGACCCCGGCCGCGGCCGCGATCTCGTCGACGGTGGTCGCCTCGTACCCCTTGGTCGCGAACAGCTCCATCGCCGCGGCCGCCAGTTCGCGGCGCATCTTGAGCCGTTGAGCGGCCGCGCGACTGCCGGCGGCACTTTCCGGCGCGTCGGGCGTCGTGGGTGTACGTGAGGACTTGGCGGGCTGGGACATGACCCGAACGTACTGCATGTGCGCAGCTTGATGCGCATGCACGGGGTTTCCCCCGCCCTTGGCGGGCGGGGGAGTACCGGGTTCGGCGGTCGGGGCCGGGCCGCGCCGGGCGAGAGGGGGAGAGCTGCCGGGGTCCAGCAGCCCGCCCCACTCCTGACCGTCTCTGAACCAGTCGCCGGGACGTCCCTTAGCGGCGGGCATATTCGCGGAAGCCGCGGCCCGTCTTGCGGCCGAGGCAGCCCGCGGCCACCAGGTGCTCCAGGAGCGGCGCCGGAGCCAGGCCCGGGTCGCGGAACTCGCGGTGCAGGACCTTCTCGATCGCGAGGGAGACGTCGAGTCCGACGACGTCCAGCAGCTCGAACGGGCCCATCGGGTAGCCGCCGCCCAGCTTCATCGCCGCGTCGATGTCGTCGAGGGTGGCGTAGTGCTCCTGCACCATCTTGATCGCGTTGTTGAGGTACGGGAACAGCAGCGCGTTCACGATGAATCCGGCCCGGTCACCGCAGTCCACGGCGTGCTTCTTGATCCTGCCGCAGACCTCGCGGACCGTCGCGTGGACGTCGTCGGCCGTCAGGACCGTGCGGACGACCTCGACCAGCTTCATCGCCGGCGCCGGGTTGAAGAAGTGCATGCCGATCACGTCCTGCGGACGCGAGGTGGCACGGGCGCAGGCGACGACGGGCAGCGAGGAGGTGGTGGTGGCCAGCACCGCGCCCGGCTTGCAGACCTTGTCCAGCGTCGCGAACAGCTGACGCTTGATCTCCAGGTCCTCGGCGACGGCCTCGACCGCCAGATCGACGTCGGCGAACGCGTCGTAGCCGCCGGCCGCGGTGATCAGGTCCAGGGTCCGCGCGGCGGCCTCGGCGGTCATCCGCCCCTTGTCCACGGAACGCGCCAGGGACTTGCCGATCCTGGCCTTCGCGGTCTGCGCCTTCTCCTCGCTGCGGGCGGCCAGCACGACCTGGTACCCGGCCTTGGCGAAGACCTCCGCGATCCCGGACGCCATGGTGCCGGAGCCCGCGACACCGACGGAGGTGACGGTCCGGCCCTGGGTCAGGGCGGCGCCCTCCAGCGGCGTCAGCGCGTCCCGCACGACGGTGGCGCTGCCGGGGGCCTCGTAGGTGTAGAAGCCACGGCCAGACTTACGGCCCGTCAGGCCCGCCTCGCTGAGCTGCTTGAGGATCGGCGCGGGGGCGTGCAGCCGGTCGCGGGACTCGGCGTACATGGCGTCCAGGACCGTACGTGCGGTGTCGACGCCGATCAGGTCGAGCAGCGCCAGCGGACCCATCGGCAGGCCGCAGCCCAGCCGCATCGCGGCGTCGATGTCCTCGCGGGAGGCGTACTTCGCCTCGTACATCGCGGCCGCCTGGTTGAGGTAGCCGAACAGCAGGCCGTCGGCGACGAAACCGGGCCGGTCGCCGACCGCGACGGGCTCCTTGCCGAGGTCCAGGGCGAGGTTGGTGACCGCGGAGACGGCCGTCGGCGCGGTCAGCACCGAGGAGACCACCTCGACCAGCCGCATCGCCGGCGCCGGGTTGAAGAAGTGCAGGCCGAGCACCCGCTCGGGACGGGACGAGTCGGCGGCGAGCCGGGTGACCGACAAGGCGTTGGTACCGGTCGCCAGGATCGTCTCGGGGCGCACGATCCCGTCCAGCTCGCGGAAGATCTGCTGCTTGATCTCGTACGACTCCGGAGCCACCTCGATGACCAGGTCGGCGTCGGCCGCGGCCCGCAGGTCGGTGAAGGTGCGGACGCGGGCGAGGACGTCCGCGCGCTCGTCCTCGGTGAGCCGGCCGCGCTCCACGGCGCGGGCGGTCGAGGACTCCAGTGCGGCGACGGCCTTGGCGGTCGCGGCCTCGCTGATGTCGATGCCGATGACCTCGCGTCCGGCCTTCGCCAGGACCTCGGCGATACCGGTGCCCATGGTGCCGAGGCCGACCACGGCGACGGTCTTGAGCGGGGACTGAGGGGTGTCGGACAGGGGAGTGGCCATCGCGGGACTCCAGGAATGAGGGTGACGACTGGGAGCGCGCCCGGGTGCGCGAAGAGCGCGCACCGGGTGCGGAAAGGAGATTGAGTGCGGGTGTTGCCGGGCTGCTGGCGCACACGCCCGGTTGCCGTCGCCGAGAGCGTGCACACGCCTCGGGGAACAGCGATCCGACCGGCCCTGTCCCGGAGCCGAGTCGTACTGAGGTACCTGAAGTACCGAACCGACCAGCACTCGCGGCGGCTGCGTCACCAGGCCGCTGCAAGCAAGTGTGCGAGTGGGTAACTCGCTCGTATGAGCTTAACCGGTGGGTAACGAGCGCGCCAGCCCCCGTCTTTGTGATGTAGGTCCCGTACGGCGGGCCGCTTGCATACGCTCGGCATCATGGACGAAGAGTTGCGATCACTCACGGAGCGCTTACGGCAGGAGTCGGGAGCGTCGGCCGCGTACGACCGCCTCGTGGCGACCGGGGACCTCGACGAACTGGCGGAGGTGCTGGTCGCGCCGGGGCAGCCGCTGTGGGCCAGGGAGTTGGCCGCGTTCCGGCTGGGCCTCGCCCGGGACCGGCGGGCCTTCGAGTCGCTCGTCCTGCTGCTCAACCATCGCGATCCGGAGCGCTGTGTCTCCGCCGCCCACGCCCTCGCCCGCCTCGGTGACCCGCGCACGGCCCGCGCGGCCGCCGCCCTCGCCACCAACGAACTCCGCGTCGCCTACGCCCTGCACCCCGTCCGGCTCCTGGTCGAACTCCGCGCCCCCGAAGCCGTCCCGGCCCTGATCACCACCCTGGAGCGGCGGCTGCGCCCGCACGACCCCTACCGCCGGGTGGCCCTCGCCTGTGTGGACGGGCTCGGCACGCTGGGCGACGCGCGGGCCCGGCAGGTCCTCAACGAGGCCCTGGCCCATCCGACCCTCGCGGAGGCGGCGGTACGGGCGCTGGCGCTGATCCCCCGTCAGCGGTGAGGCGTCGACTCCCGCGCGTACCGCACCTCCGGCACCTCGACCCCCTCCACCTCGAAGGGCTCCTCGGCGCCGTCCGCGTGGAAGCCCGCCCGCTCGTAGAAGCGGCGGGCGCGGGCGTTGTCCTTGAGCACCCACAGCAGCATCCGGGGATGACCCGCGGCCGTGCAGCGGCGCACCGAGTCCTGGAGCAGGGCGCGCCCGATGCCGGCGCCGTACCGCCCGGGGTCGACGTAGATGGCGTACAACTCGACGTCCTCGGTGCGCGCTTCGCCGTCGCGATACGGGCCGTGGCAGGCCCAGCCGACGACCTCGCCGTCCCTCTCGGCGACCAGGTCGACCACGCTTGTGTCGCCCTGCGAGAAATAGCCGCGCCGGCGCTCGGCGTCCTGCGCCACGTCCAGGGTGTCCAGGTAGGACTGCGGTATCAGTCCCCGGTAGGCGCTGCGCCAGCCGCCGATGCGGATCTCGGCGACCCGGTCGCAGTCGGCCGAGGTCATGGGGCGGATCCGTATGCGGTCGTCGTCCATGAAGGGACCCTAGGCGTGCCGGCCGGGGCGGCGCGGCCCATTAACCCGGCAGCACCGCGTACGCCTCCACCTCCATGAGGAACTCCGGACGCACCAGACCGGCGACCCGGACCGCCGACGCGGCCGGCAGCCGGTCGTCGGGTATGTGCTCGGCGCGGGCCGCGCGGACGGCGGGCATATGGGCCATGTCCGTGACGAAATAGGTGAGTTTGACGACGTCGTCGAAGGTCGCCCCGGCGGCGGCCAGACAGCGCCGCAGGTTCTCGAAGACCTGGCGGGCCTGGGCGGCCGCGTCGCCCTCGCCGACGAGTTCGCCGTCCTCGTCCAGGGCGAGCTGGCCCGAGACGGCGACGAAACGGCCGGTGCCCAGCACGACGTGCGAGTACTGGGCGGCGGGGGCGACGCCGTCGGGGGCGGGAATCCTGGTCAGCTCACTCATGCGTCCATCGTGGACCATGGCACTGACAACGCCCCCGACGGGTCATCGGCCGCTCAGTGCCGGAAACCGAGCAGTCCGTGCAGTTCGGCGCCGCGCGACGCCGTGACCTTGGCCTTGGCGCTCAGCGGCTTCGGGTCGGGCCGCGCGTCGCACACCGCGTCGACCGTGCCCGTACCGCGCGGCACCGTGCCGTCGGCGAGATAGGCCGCGAGGTGCTTGTCCAGGCAGGCGTTCCCACCGAGCGTGACGGCGTGGTTGCCGCCGCCCCGCTCGACGACCAGGCTGGAGCGGGCCAGCCGCCGATGGGCCGTGACGGCGCCCTCGTACGGGGTGGCGGCGTCGTCGGTCGCCTGGAACAGCAGCATCGGCGGCACCTTCGTATTGGCGATGTCCACCGAGCGCAGCGAGTTCGTCGGCCAGAACGCGCACGGCGCGTTGTACCAGGCGTTGTTCCAGGTCATGAAGGGTGCCTTGGCGTACACGGCCCGGTTGTCCGTCCGCCACCGCCGCCAGTCGCGCGGCCAGGAGGCGTCCCGGCACTGCACCGCCGCGTAGACGCTGTAGCCGTTGTCGTCGGAGGCGTCGGCGGCACCGAAGTTCCCGTACGCCTCGGTCAGCGGGGCGGTGTCCTTCTTGTTCACGTACGCCGCGAACGCCTCGGCGAGGTAGGGCCAGTAGCCGTTGTAGTAGCCGCCGGGGAGGAAGGTGTCCTCGAGTTCCGAGGCGCCCACCTTGCCGCCGGCCGGCTTCCTGGCCAGTGCCGCCCGCATCGCGTACCACTTGGCCTCGACCCGCGCCGGATCGGTGCCGAGCCGGTAGGTCGCGTCGTGCTTGGCGATCCAGGCCATGAGGGCGCGGTGCCGGTCGTCGAAGGCGATGTCCTGCGCGAGGTTGGCGCCGTACCAGACACCGGTCGGGTCGACGACGGAGTCCAGGGCCGCCCGGCGCACCCGCTGCGGGAAGAGCTTGGCGTAGACGGCGCCCAGGTAGGTGCCGTACGAGTAGCCGAAGTAGTTGATCCGCTGTGCGCCCAGGGCCGCACGGATGCGGTCCATGTCGCGCACGGAGCTGATGGTGTCGATGTACGGCAGCACGCTCGCGTACTTCTCGGCGCAGGCCCGCGCGAAGGCCCGGGCGCGCGACAGGTTGGCCCGCTCCGTGCGCGGTGTGCCCGGTACGGAGTCGGGGCGCACCGGGGTGAAGTGGCGCGGCTTGCAGTCGAGGGCGGGCTTGCTCCTGCCGACCCCGCGCGGGTCGAAGCCGATGACGTCGTACTGGGCGGCGACGGCCTTGGGCAGCGCCGAGGCGACGAAACCGGCGAGCGTGAGGCCGCTCCCGCCCGGGCCGCCTGGGTTGACCAGCAGGGGTCCCTGGTACTTCTTCGCGGTGTGCGGGACGCGGGACAGCGCGAGGGTGATCCGCCGGCCCTGCGGGGCGCTGTGGTCGAGCGGCACTTCGAGGGACGCGCACTGGAGCCTCGGGTACTTCGCGGTGCCGCACTTCTTCCAGGCGAGGGGCGCTGTCTGCGCCTGCGCGGGGACGGCCGTCACGGTCCCGGCGACGAGGACGGCGGCGCCGCACAGTACGGCTGCGCGTTTTCCCATGGGGTCCTCCCCAGGACGGAGGGTCTGGGGCCGCGAGGGTCGCGGTCCTGGCCGCATCGTCCCGGCATGGACGCCCGGAAGAACTTCTTATGATCACACTTGACCCGATTGGGTCGAGGGATGCCCTCCAATGCCCTCCAATGCCCTTAAATGAGCGAGAGTTGGGTGGGCTCGGTCGTCATCGGCACGTCCTCGGCAGGCTCCGGTTCGCGGATCCGCCGGGGCATCCCCGCCCGCGCGGGGCCGATGCCGTACTCCTGCGCCAGGTCGTGGACCTGACGGGTGATCCGGCGCTGGTACCACTTCGGCGCGTAGGCGCCGTCCGCGTACAGCCGCTCGTAGCGGCGCACCAGGTGCGGGTGCTCGCGGCCCAGCCACGCCATGAACCACTCGCGGGCCCCGGGCCGCAGATGCAGCACCAGCGGGGTGACCGAGGTGGCCCCGGAGGCGGCGATCGCCCGCACGGTGTCCCGCAGTTGCGCCGGGCTGTCGCTGAGGAAGGGGATCACCGGCGCCATCAGCGCCCCGCACCCGAGCCCGTGCTCGGTCAGGGTCCGTACGACGTCCAGGCGCCGCTCCGGGGCGGGCGTGCCCGGCTCCACGGTGCGCCACAGCTCGGGGTCGACGAAGCCGACCGACACCGAGATGCCGACGTCGGTCACCTCGCTCGACTGCTTCAGCAGGTCGAGGTCGCGCAGGATCAGCGTGCCCTTGGTGAGGATCGAGTACGGGTTGGCGTGGTCCCGCAGGGCGGCGAGGATCCCCGGCATCAGCCGGTAGCGCCCCTCCGCGCGCTGGTAGCAGTCGACGTTCGTGCCCATCGCTATGTGGTCGCCCTGCCAGCGGCGCGAGGAGAGCTGGCGGCGCAGCACGTCCGGCGCGTTCACCTTGACCACGATCTGGGAGTCGAAGCCGAGGCCCGTGTCGAGGTCCAGATAGCTGTGCGTCTTGCGCGCGAAGCAGTACACGCACGCGTGCGAGCAGCCCCGATAGGGGTTGACCGTCCACTCGAAGGGCATGCGCGAGGCGCCCGGCACCCGGTTGAGGATCGAGCGGGCCCGGATCTCGTGGAACGTGATCCCGGCGAACTCGGGCGTGTCGAAGGTACGGGTGACCACCGCGTCCGCGCCGAACAGCGCGGAGTCGGCACGGCTGTGGTCGGACTCCAGGGTGAGGTTCTCCCAGCGCATGAGGCCTCCTCGGTAGCACTGCCCACAGAATAGAACACATGTTCCCTTGATCGTGCGACCTCTTGCCGTGCTTCGTTTTCGATCACTGTGCGACCGCTTCGGGGAAGAGTTCGGGACCCCGATTTGGGCGGGCCGGGAGCGGGGTGGTTGGCTTGCTCCAGCCCCCGAGAATTCTGGTCCTGGAGGAAGTCAATGGCGCAGGTCGAGGCCACTACGGAGCGGGTCGTCGCGGCGGACGCGGAGAAGGTGTTCGACGCCCTCGCCGACTACACCGGCACCCGGCAGAAGCTGCTGCCCGAGCACTTCAGCGAGTACGAGGTGCGCGAGGGCGGCGACGGCGAGGGCACCCTCGTCCACTGGAAGCTCCAGGCCACCAGCAAGCGGGTGCGCGACTGCCTCCTGGAGGTCAGCGAGCCCACCGACGGCGAGCTCGTCGAGAAGGACCGCAACTCCTCCATGGTCACCACCTGGCGGGTCACCCCGGCCGGCGAGGGCAGGTCCCGGGTCGTCGTGACCAGCACCTGGCAGGGCGCCGGCGGCATCGGCGGCTTCTTCGAGCGGACCTTCGCGCCCAAGGGCCTCGGCCGGATCTACGACGCGCTGCTGGTCAAGCTCGCCGCCGAGGTCGAGAAGTAAGTCCCAGACGTCCGGGGGCCCTTGGCTCCTCACCGGATCGAGTGGATCTCCATCGAGTCCGGGACTGTGCCGTAACTCGCCGTGCTTGCTCGTAGTTGTCGCCTAATGCGGGAATTGTGAGCAGGCGCGGCGAGGGGAGCGGTACGTGGGCGGCACGACTCTGGTGCAGGACGAAACCGTCACTGCACCCCCTCCGCAGGCTCCGCCCCAAGCCGCCGAGGCCCAACTGGGCCCGCGCCGGGTGCGGTTGGTCTTCTTCGGCCTGATGCTCGCGCTGCTGCTCGCCGCGCTGGAGCAGATGATCGTCGCCACCGCGCTGCCGAAGATCGTCGGCGAGCTGCACGGCCTGGACAAGATGTCCTGGGCGATCACCGCCTACCTGCTCACCGCCACCGTCGGCCTCCCGGTCTACGGCAAGCTCGGCGACCTCCTCGGCCGAAAGGGCGTCTTCCAGTTCGCGATCGTCGTCTTCGTCATCGGCTCCGCGCTCGCCGGCCGGGCCGCGACCATGGACCAGCTGATCGCCTACCGCGCGATCCAGGGCATCGGCGCGGGCGGGCTGATGATCGGCGTCCAGGCGATCATCGCGGACATCGTGCCGCCCCGCGAACGCGGCCGCTTCATGGGCCTGATCGGCGCCGCGTTCGGCCTCGCCTCGGTCGCCGGACCCCTGCTGGGCGGCTACTTCACCGACCACCTCACCTGGCGCTGGTGCTTCTACATCAACGTCCCCTTCGGTCTGGTCACCCTCGCCGTCGTCACGGTCGTGCTGAAGCTGCCGAAGCCCGCAGGCCGGGCCCGCCTCGACATCCTCGGCGCGCTGCTGCTCGCCGCCGCCTCCACCTGTCTGGTCCTGCTGACCAGTTGGGGCGGCACCGAGCACGCCTGGGACTCCCGAGTCATCCTCGGCCTCGGCGCGGGCGCCGCCGTCGCCGCCGTCCTCTTCCTCGTCGCCGAGCACTTCGCCGCCGAACCCCTCATCCCGCTACGGCTGTTCAGGGACTCCGTCTTCAACGTCACCGGCCTTGTCGGCCTGGTGATCGGCGTGGCCCTGTTCGGCGCCGCCAGCTATCTGCCGACCTTCCTGCAGATGGTCGACGGAGCCACCGCCACCGAGTCGGGCCTGCTGATGCTGCCGATGATGGGCGGCATCGTCGGCGCCTCGATCGTCTGCGGCCAGCTCATCAGCCACACCGGGCGGTACCGGATCTACCCCGTGCTCGGCAGCGCCCTGTCGGTCCTCGGCATGTGGCTGCTGTCCCGCCTGGAGACCGACACCCCGCGGCTGCACTACAGCATCTGGATGGCCGTGCTCGGCGCCGGCATCGGCATGGTGATGCCGGTGCTGATCCTCGCCGTGCAGAACTCCGTGCGCCCCACCGACCTCGGTACCGCCACCAGCGCCAACAACTACTTCCGGCAGATCGGCGGCAGCGTCGGCGCGGCGATCTTCGGCACCCTGTTCGCGGCCCGACTCACCGACGCCCTGGACGAACGGCTCCCCGCGCACGCCGGCGCGCACCTGCCCGAGCCCGAGTCCATCACCCCGCAGCTCGTCCACTCGCTGCCCCCGGCGCTGCGCGACGCCTACATCCAGGCGTACGCCGACGCCATGCCGAGGATCTTCCTCTACCTCGTGCCGGTGCTGGTGCTCGGACTGCTCATCGCCTGCTTCCTCAAGGAGATCCCCCTCGTGAACAGCGCAGCGTCCCCCGACGCCCCCGCCCCCGAGACGGCATCCGCCCCGGTGAACTCCCGGGTCCCGCAGGCCCGCTCCGCGCACGCCCCCTCGGTCCCCGTCCACGGCACCGTGCAGCACCCCGACGGGACCTTCGTGGCGCGCGCGGCGCTCACGCTCATCGACGTCGCCGGGCAGCAGGTGGGCCGCGTGGCGAGCGGCCAGGACGGGCGGTACGCGCTGGCGGCGCCCGGCTCGGGGGCGTACGTCATGATCGCCGCGGCGGGCGGGCACCAGCCACAGGCCGTCACCGTGACCGTCGGCGAGCGACCCGTCGAACTGGACATCGTCCTCGGTGGCGCCGGACGCCTCGCCGGAACCGTGCTCACCCCGGACGGCACCCCCGTGGACGCCACCGTCACGCTCACCAACGTCCAGGGCGAGGTCGTCGCCACCACCCGCAGCGGACGCGAGGGCGGCTACGTCATCACCGAGCTGGTCGCCGGCGAGTACACCCTCGCCGCGAGCGCGCCCGCCTTCCGGCCGGCCGCCGTCCCGGCCACCGTGAAGGCCGCCCGCGAGACCCGCCAGGACATCGAACTCGCCGGCGGCGCCCTGCTGCGCGGCACCGTGCGGGCATGCGGCGGACGTCCCGTCGAGGACGCGCGCGTGACGCTGCTCGACGCCGCCGGCAACGTCATGGACACGCTCACCACGGGCCCCGACGGCACCTTCCGCTTCGTCGACCTGCCGTCCGGCGAGTACACCGTCATCGCCGCCGGTTACCCGCCGGTCGCCACCGTGCTCCAGGTCGCCGGAGGAGGCCGAACGGAACGAGATCTTCAGCTGGGTCACGACGACTGAACCGGAACCACCCGCACCCGGGCTGTCCTGCGCGGACGCGCCGGGGGCGGACACCGGCGCACACCGTCGCCCGCCAATGATCCCGATACATCAATTCCCGTATTGAGTCACATCATCGAGGCACGGAGCCGTACGGTGGTGGGGGCGCGCAGATCTTGCGGAGCCTTGGGGAGAGAGGGCCTGGGCCATGAACCGTGGCACCGAGAGGGACGGCGCGGTGACGGAACACGCCACGTCCGGACGCATCCCGCTGGCCGTGGTCGTGGTGGACCGCGAAGGCCTGGTCTCCCACTGGAGCTCCGGCGCACGCCGTCTGTTCGGCGCCACCAAGGAAGAGGCGCTCGGCCGACCGGCCGTCGATCTGCTGCCCGTCTCCGGCGCGCTGCCCGAGGACGACGACCCCTCGCTGTACGGCGCCTACGGGGCGTACGACGGACTCGGCCACGATCTCGAGACGTCCCTGGACGGGCGGTTGTACTACCCCGCCGCGGGTCGCGCCCGGCTCACGGTCCCCGAGCGGGACCGCGTCGACGTGCTGTGGTGGGCCTACCCGCTCATCGGCCCCGGCCCTGAGCGGCTGCTCGTGCTCGGCGCCGACGTGGGCCGCCTCCGGCAGGAGGACGGCGAGGACGACCCCGGCTTCGATCGCGTCGCACCCGGCTTCGCCCTGCACACCGACTTCCCCGGCGCCGAGGATCTCGCGGGCAAGCTCCCCGAGATCCTGCCCAGCATGAGCGTCGACGAGAGTGCCCGCATCGTCGGCCAGATCCTCGAACTGGGCTATCCGGTACTGGAGTTCAGCCAGAACGACCGGGTGCCCGTCACCCCCGACTGGGGCGTGCCCCGGCGCGTGGAGCGCAGGGCCCGCCGTGAGCGCGCCGCCCAGGCGGCCGCCCAGGGCTTACCCATACCGCGGGAGTACTCCGACGAGGCCGAGGACCTCGAGTACGCCGCGGTCCGTGAACGCCTGGAGTTCCTCAACGAGGTCAGCGGCCGCATCGGCACCTCCCTCGACCTGTCACGGACCATCGTCGAGGTCAGCAGAGCCGTGGTGCCCCGGTTCACCGACGTCGCCGGCACCTATCTGCGCGAACAGGTCGTCGCCGGCGAGGGATTCCCCGACGGGGCGCCGGACGCCACCACCATGTGGCACCGGGTCGCCGTCGAGCACACCGACGAACCCGGCCGCTGGGACGACGTCGTACCGGTCGGCGAGGCCATGCCCTTTCCGGCCCACACCCCTTTCTTCCAGTGCATGACCAGCGGTGAGCCCGTCCTCGTGCCGCGGATCAGCGAGCAGATGGGCCACGCCATCGCCTCGCAGTTCGAGAAGCGGGACATCCGGCCGCTCATCACCGGCCGTTCCATGCTGGTGGTGCCGCTGAAGGCCCGCAATGTGGTGCTGGGCTTCATGATCCTGCTGCGTCACCCGGAGCGCGTCGAGTTCAACGACATGGACCGCGTCACCGGCGCCGAACTCGCCGCCCGCGCGGGCCTCGTGCTCGACAACGCGCGCATGTACACCTACCAGGAGAGCGTCGCCGAGACCCTCCAGGACAGCATGCTGCCGCACATCCCGCCGCGCATGGCGGGCTGCGACATCGCCACCCGGTATCTGCCGGGCACCCTCCTCGGCCGGGTCGGCGGTGACTGGTTCGACTCCGTCAAACTGCCCGGCGCCCGCACCGCCCTCGTCGTCGGCGACGTCATGGGCCACGGCCTCAACTCGGCGGCGATGATGGGGCAGTTGCGCACTGCCGTGCAGACCATGGCCGCGCTCGACCTGCCTCCCGCCCAGCTCCTGCGCAACCTCGACGACCTCGCCCAGCGCCTCGGCGACACCTACCTCGCGACCTGCCTGTACGCCGTCTACGACCCCATCGCCGGCGAACTGCACATCGCCAACGCCGGTCACATACCGCCCGTCCTGGTCCGCGCAGGCGACGGTCGCAGCGAGCTGCTCGACCTGCCCACGGGAGCGCCGATCGGCGTCGGCGGGGTGCCCTTCGAGGCGGTACGCGTGCGCGTGCAGCCCGGGGACCGACTGGTGATGTGCACCGACGGCCTGGTCGAGATGCGCGGCGAAGACATCGGTGTCGGACTCGCGACGCTCTGCGAGTCCGCCGCCCACCCGGCCGCGTCCATGGACGACGCCTGCGACACCATCATCCGCGCCCTCAACACCCGCGGCGGCCGCAAGGACGACGTCGCCCTGCTGATGGCCCGCCTCAACGGCATCGAACCCGAGGACGTCGCCTCCTGGCGCATCGGCCTCGACCCCGAAGAGGTCGGCCGGGCCCGCGATGTCGTCCGCGAGCAGCTGCACGACTGGGGCCTCGCCCGCCTCGCGGACACCGCCGAGCTGCTGGCCGGCGAGCTCGTCACCAATGCCGTACGGCACTCCCACGGCCGCCCGGTCGAGCTGCGCCTCGTCCGTGGCGACACGCTGCTGTGCGAGGTGGACGACGACGATCACGATCTGCCGACCCTGCTCAGCGCCGGCCCTTTCGACGACGCCGGGCGCGGGCTGCGCGTGGTGAGCATGCTCGCGCGCGAGTGGGGCACGAGCCGCACGAGCGCCGGCAAGACCGTCTGGTTCGAACTCGCGCTCCCGCGACGCTGATTCCCGGCTTTCGACTCCTCGAAGACCTGCGACTTGTGACGCGCAGGGCGTGCAACGGCGCACGAGTGTCGAATGCGGAGTGAAGGAATGCGCCATGCGCTTGTAGCCACAACTCCGGCGCGATAGACCGTAGTCGCCCGTCATCTGACGGCGGGTCGGCAGCGCTACCTGGGGAGTCGGTCATGAGCGTGACGAGTCGGTACCGGGAGGCCTGGGAGGGCTTCTGGCGTGAAGCCCCCGAGGAGCAGGGGGCGGTGTTCTGGGACGCCGAGCCGGCCCTGACCGCCGGACGCCATCTGGCCCTGTTCGAGGCCCATCTGACCGACCCCGGGCTGGCCATGGTGGACCTGGGCTGCGGCAACGGCACCCAGACCCGGTTCCTGGCCGACCGCTTCCCGCGCGTGGTCGGCGTCGACCTGTCAGCCGCGGCCCTCGATCACGCCCGCCACGCCGACCCCGCCGGGCAGGCGACGTACCGGCTGTTCGACGCCGTGGAGAAGACCGCGGCGGAGACGCTCCACGCCGAGCTCGGGGACGTCAACATCTATATGCGGGGCGTGCTGCACCAGACCGAGCCCGACGACCGGCAGCAGCTGGTGGACGGCATCGCCACGCTGGTCGGCGAGCGCGGCCGGGCCTTCCTCGTGGAGCTCTCCCAGGAGGCCAAGCCCGTCCTCATGGGCCTGGCGCAGAGCCCGTCGGGACCGCCGCCCAAACTCGCGCCGATCTTCCGGCACGGCATCGCCCCGGGCGAGGTGGCCGACGACGCGGTGCCCGAGTTCCTGCGCGCGGCCGGCCTCGGCATCCTCGCGAGCGGCGAAATACCCCTGATCACCGCGGAGTACGGGCCCGACGGCACCCGGATCGAGCTGCCGTCGAAGTGGGTGGTGGCGGGCCGCGCCGTCTGACGGACCGGTGCGGACGACGAACGCCCTCCGGTGCGCGAGCTGCGCGCCGGAGGGCGAACTCGGCGCAGCAGTCCGCCCGCGGCACCGGCGGACCAGGCCGCGTCGTGCGCGGGGTCGACGCCGAGCTGGGAGCCGCCGTCGAGAGTGAGCGTCCGTTCGACCGTGCCGGTCGCGGTCTCGATCTCGGAGAACGCGGGGCCCTGTGCGACCAGGCGCCGAGCTCTGCGACGGTCGTGCCCGCGATCGGCATCCTCGTGGACCGTGTCCACCAAACATGAGAAAAGTTCACAGTTGCAGCATCTGGCGACCCCGACTCCCCCTGGGCTACCGTCGGTAACACCCGCTTTCCCAGCGGCATCCCGTGTGTCTCCCGCCCCTTGCGCACCCCCAGTGGGCGCGTCTCCCCGGAAGGCAGTCCATGGAGAACTCGTCAGTCCCCGGCGCGATCACCCGTCGCCGTGCCCTCACGGTCGCCACAGGAGTGCTCGCCGGTGCCGCGCTCGCGCAGGCGGCGTCACCGGCCTTCGGCGCCACCGCGGCGTCGGACGCGGACGCCATCGTCGTGGGACACGGTCTGGCCGGACTGGTCGCGACCGCCGAACTCGCCGCCGCCGGGCGCAAGGTGCTGCTGCTGGACCAGGAACCGGAGGCGAGCCTCGGAGGGCAGGCGTTCTGGTCCTTCGGCGGCCTGTTCTTCGTCGACTCCGCCGAGCAGCGGCTGATGGGCGTCAAGGACTCCCGCGAGCTGGCCTGGCAGGACTGGCTGGGCACGGCCGGCTTCGACCGGGGCGTCGACGACCCCGAGGGGCAGGACCACTGGGCCTACAAGTGGGCCGAGGCGTACGTCGATTTCGCCGCCGAGGAGAAGCGGGCCTGGCTGGCCGGGCTCGGCATGCAGTGGTTCCCGATCGTCGGCTGGGCCGAGCGCGGCGGCGGACTGGCCGACGGGCACGGCAACTCGGTGCCCCGGTTCCACGTCACCTGGGGCACCGGACCGGCCGTCGTGGAGCCCTTCGAGACGAAGGTACGGGCCGCGGTGGCGGACCGGCTGGTCACCTTCAGGTTCCGGCACCGGGTGGACGAGCTGATCGTCACCGGCGGCGCCGTCACCGGCGTGCGCGGCGCGGTCCTGCAACCGAGCGACGCGGGCCGCGGCAAGCCCAGTTCCCGCACCGTCGTCGGGGAGTTCGAACTCAAGGCCCCCGTCGTGGTCGTCACCTCCGGCGGCATCGGCGCCGACCACGACCTCGTACGCGCCAACTGGCCCGCCCGGCTCGGCAGTCCGCCGAAGTCCATGATCACCGGCGTGCCCGCGCACGTGGACGGCCGCATGCTCGCGATCACCGAGCGGGCCGGCGGACGGATCGTCAACCCGGACCGCATGTGGCATTACACCGAGGGCCTGAAGAACTACGACCCGATCTGGCCCGGCCACGGCATCCGCATCCTGCCCGGCCCGTCCTCCATGTGGTTCGACGCCACCGGTAAACGCTTCTCCAGCCCCGACATCCCGGGCTACGACACCCTGCACACCCTGAAGTCGATCTCCGACAGCGGGCACGAGTACTCCTGGTTCGTCACCACCCAGAAGATCATCGCCAAGGAGTTCGCGCTCTCCGGCTCCGAGCAGAACCCCGACCTCACCGAGAAGAACATCTGGAAGCTGCTGTCCCGTATCTGGCAGACCCCGGAGCCGATCGAGCGGTTCAAGGAGAAGGGCGAGGACTTCGTCGTCGCGAAGACCCTGCCCGAACTGGTCGCCGGTATGAACAAACTGACGGGGGACGACCTGATCGACCTCGCCGGTCTCAAGCGGCAGATCGAGGCCCGCGACCGCGAGATCGACAACCCCTACACCAAGGACGCCCAGGTCATGGGCATCCGCAACGCGCTGGCGTACCCCGGGGACACACTCAGCCGCACCGCCTCCGTGCACCGGATCCTGGACCCGAGCGCAGGACCTCTCATCGCCGTGCGTCTCAACATCCTCACCCGCAAGACCCTCGGCGGCCTCCAGACCGACCTCTCCGGCCGGGTCCTGAACGCCGCCGGCACCCCCATCGCCGGGCTGTACGCGGCCGGTGAGGTCGCCGGGTTCGGCGGGGGAGGCGTCCACGGCTACCGCTCGCTGGAGGGGACCTTCCTCGGCGGCTGCCTCTTCTCCGGCCGCACTGCGGGGCGGGCGGCGGCAGCGGCCACCGCGAGCTGAGCGGTGCGCCGCGGTCTCACGGTTCGGTGGGCACGCACAGCACCGGAGTGCGCGCCAGATGCAGCAGCTTGTGGGGCGTGGCGCCCAGCAGGGCGCCGCGCAGCGGGCTCTCGCCCCAGCTGCCGACCACGATGACCCGCGCCGCATGACGTGTCGCGGCGTCGATCAGGGCCTCCGCCGGCTTCTGGTCGATGACCTCCACGGTGGTGCGCACGCCGGCCTCGTCGGCGACCTGGACGGCGTGCGAGAGCGCGGTGCGCCCGGCCTCCCGGAGGGCGTCGCGGTGGGCCGCGTACTCCTCGCCGAGGGCGCCGGGCGCCGCCGCGCCGTAGACCAGCACGAGCGGTTCGTTGAAGGCGGCCGACACCTCCACGGCGACGTGCAGCGCGCGCACCGCGCCCGGGGACTCGTCGTATCCGAGAACGACCGTCATCTCAGGGCTCCTTGTGGCCGGGCACGAGTGCGGGGTCGGCCACCTCCGGGCGCTCCGACCAGAAGACGGGGGACACGAACCGCCACACGACCATGAGGATCACCCCGGCGAGGGTGATCCCGATGCCGATGACCAGGGGCGGGCCGACGCCGAACCAGGAGACCCCGCTGTAGGAGTTGGCGGGGTCGGACATGTCGCCGACCGACTCGACCAGCAGCCACGCCAGCAGTCCGGCGCCGACCAGCGGGCCGAGACCGATGAGCAGGAAGTTGTGCAGGCTCTCGGTGAGGTGGCGGCGGTAGTAGACCGCGCAGGCCAGGCCGGTCAGCGCGTAGTAGAACGCGATCAGCAGAGACAGCGCGGTCAGCGAGTCGAACAGGGCGTTCTCACTGATCTGGCGCACGACCAAATACCAGGCGATGGCGATGGCGGCCACCCACCACGTGCTCACGTCGGGGGTGCGGAACCGGTGGTGGATGTGCCCGAAGTGCGCGGGCAGCGCATGCCGGCGTGCCATGGACAGCGCGGTGCGCGAAGCGGGGATGATCGTCGTCTGTGTCGACGCAAGGCCGGACGTGGAGACCGCCAGCAGCACGACCCAGTCCCAGGTGCCCATCGCCTCGTCGGCGAGCAGGGCGAAGATGAACTCCTCCTCCGAGGCGTTCTCGGACAGGTACGCCGGTCCGGCGTAGGCGACCACCGCGTAGGCGACCGACACGTACGTCACCAGCAGGATGACCGTCGACCACACGCCGGCCTTGCCGGGAGCGGTGGCGGAGTTCTCGACCTCCTCGGTGAGATTGACCGCCGACTCCCAGCCCCAGTAGATGAACACGCCCAGCAGCAGACCCGCCGTCAGCTCGGCGCCGCCGGCCCCGAAGGGATTGAGCCAGCTGAACGCGGGATCCACGGCGTCGAGCGAACCGGTGTCCGCGTAGACCCGGTAGATCGCCACCACCGCGAACGCCAGCAGGCAGGCGACCTGCGCGAGGATGAGCGCGTTCTGCACCCTGGCCGACACCTCCGTGCCGATCACGCAAAGGGCCGTCATGACGAGGATGACCAGCACCGTCAGCGTCTGGCGCACGAACTCGTTCTCGGCCCAGCTGTCGAGGCCGAAGGCCATCAGCGCGAAGGTCACCGCGACGTCCGCCAGCGAGCCGACCACCAGGACGCCGGTCATCGTGATGGCCCAGCCGCCGAGCCAGCCGGCCCACGGGCCCATCGCCCGGGTGACCCACGAGAACGTCGTCCCGCAGTCCTGGTCCACCCGGTTGAGGTAGTAGAACGCCGACGCGATCAGCAGCATCGGGACGAACGACGCGAGCATGACGCCGGGGGCGTACACACCCACGAGGGCCACGACCGGGCCGATCGCCGCGGCCAGCGAGTACGCGGGCGAGGTGGCGTTGAGCCCGATGACGAGGGCGTCGACGAACCCGATCGCGTCGGCTTTCAGTCCTTCGGGCGGGCTGGTGTCCTCGGTGGCCTCGGCCATGCTGCCTCACTTCGGTCGTGCGTGACCTCATGAAACAGGCAGCCCCGGGGTCCGCCGGGCCTTTGGCGGCCGATCGCGGGATGTATCACCCGTGTGCCCAACGCACGGGTGCCTCAGCCGTCGGCCGCGATCGTGGGAGTGGTGGGCGCCGCCAGGGCGGCCAGTTCCTCCGCGTCACGCGGACCCGGTGCCGAGTCGTCCAACAGGCCGTGCGCCCGCAGCAACCTGGCCGCCGCGATGCCCCAGGGCAGCCGCAGCCCCGCCTCCCTCAAGAGATCCGTGCGGGCCAGCATCGCGTCCGCGGGACCGGTGCGGACACCGGACGGGGTCAGCAGCGCCGCGTCGTCGGCCCAGCGCAGCGCGAGGTCGACGTCATGGGTGGCCATGACGACCGTGGTGCCGCTCGCGCGCAGCCCGCCCAGGGTGGTGAGCAGGCGCTCCTGGCCGTCCGGGTCGAGTCCGGCGGTCGGCTCGTCGAGGATCAGCACGCGAGGCCGCATCGCGACGGCCCCGGCGATGGCCGTGCGCTTGCGCTGCCCGTACGACAGCAGATGCGTGGGCCGGTCGGCCAGCCGGGTGATGTCGAGGGCGGCCAGCGCCTCGTCGACCCGCGCCCGCACCTCTGCGTCCGGCAGGCCGAGGTTGAGCGGGCCGAAGGAGACGTCCTGCGCGACGGACGCGGCGAACAACTGGTCGTCGGGGTCCTGCACCACCAGCTGCACGGTCGTCCGCAGCCGGGTCAGCCCCTTGCGGTCGTACGCGACCGGCGTCCCCTCGACCGTCAACCGGCCGTCGTGCGGCCTGAGTCCGCCGCTCAGCAGCCGCATCAGCGTGGTCTTGCCGCTGCCGTTGCGGCCGAGCAGCGCGAGAGCCCGCCCCTCACGGACGTCGAAGTCGAGGCCGCTGAGCACGACGGGGCCGTCCTCGTAGGCATAGGAGGCACCCCGCAGGGCGACGAGGGCGGTGGGCTCGCTCATGGCAGGGCCTTTTTCGGTGCGGGGGCGGGGGTGGCCGGTGTCGCGAGTGGGGGGTGGCCCGTGGCCGTGAGTGTGGCGGGGCCGGCCTGGTGGGCGTTGGTCGCGTCCCGGGCGGCGACCGGGGCGGTGGGCTCGCTCATGGCAGGGCCCTTTCCAGTACGAGGGTGAGAGCGGCCAGCGCCGCGAGCAGGGCGCAACTCGCGGCCGTGAAACGGACGGAGACCTTCGCCTCGGGCACCAGGACGCGCAGGGTGCCGTCGTAGCCGCGCCCGGCGAGCCCGGCCTGGAGCCGGGTGGCCCTCTCGAAGGACCGCACGAACGCGGTCGCGCCGAGCCCGGCCAGTGAACGCCAGGTCGCGGCGCGGGTGGTGTGCCCGAGGCGGGCCGCCTGTGCCTCCCGCACCCGGCGCACGGAGTCGAGCAGCAGGAAGCTCATGCGGTACGTCACCAGCGCGACGTCCACGACGGGTGCGGGCACTCCCGCCTTCACCAGGCGCGGCAGCAGGTCCGACATCGGCGTGGTGAACGCGAACAGCAGCACCCCGAGCGAGGCCGCCGAGGTGCGCAGCAGCAGTTCACCGGCGCGCAGCGGCCCGTCGGCGGCGAGGGACACGAAGCCCTGCCCGCCGCCGACCTGGACCAGCAGTGTGGCCGCGCCGGTCACGCAGAAACCGAGCGGCACGCGGTACGCCCGCCACAGCCGCCGCCCGGGCACGCCCGCCGGGCCCAGCAGCAGGGTCAGCGCGGTGAGAAGGATCAGCGCGGCCCCCGGCCAGGGCGGCAGGGAGATCGAGAGCACGGTGAGACCGAGCCCGAGCACGGCCTTGTCCACGGGATGACGGCGGCGCCAGCGACTGCTGTGCGCCGCCGCGTCGATCGGCAGCACGTGTCAGACCCTGTCGGCCTTCGACTCCTCGGCGGCACCGGCCGCCGCCTCCTCGCCGACCCGCTCCAGTGCCCGCTGCTCGCCCTGCCTGCGTCCCCGGTGCAGCCCGAAGTAGTAGGCGAGGACACCGGCACCCAGCGCCGCCTGGAGGGAGAACAGAGCCGACTCGATCTCACCGGACGGCGGCTCGTACAGCGGCGAGAACCAGGGCTCGTAGTCCGGCTCGATCTCGGTGATCGCCGTCTCGGCCTCGCCGTCGGCGCCGGTGAACGGCTCCTCCTTGTGGTCGCCCAGGCCGAGCGCCAGCGGCAGCACGGCGAGCGCGGCCACCACGAGCAGCAGCAGGAGGTTGATCTTCGTGTTCCTGCTCATCGGGCCACCGCCTCGGTCTCGCCGCGGGACTGCTTCTTGGTGAGGAGCACGCCCAGCCGGGTCAGTTCGCCCTTGCTGGACTGCACCAGCAGCCGCATCACGAGCACCGTCAGCAGGCCCTCGCTCACCGCCAGCGGGATCTGGGTGATGGCGAAGATGGAGCCGAACTTGCCGAGCGCGCCCACGAATCCGCTGCCCGGGTCGGGGAACGCGAGCGCCAGCTGGACGCTGGTCACGCAGTAGGTGGACAGGTCCGCGACGAACGCGCCGAAGAACACGGCGACCATCAGCGGGACGTCGTAGCGCCGCAGCAGCTTGTAGATCGCGTAGCCGGCCCAGGGTCCGACGATCGCCATCGAGAAGACGTTGGCGCCGAGCGTGGTCAGACCGCCGTGCGCGAGCAGCAGTGCCTGGAACAGCAGCGTGATGGTGCCCAGCACGGCCATGATCGGCGGCCGGAACAGGATGGCGCCCAGGCCCGTGCCGGTGGGATGCGAACAGCTGCCGGTCACCGACGGCAGCTTCAGGGCGGAAAGGACGAAGGTGAAGGCCCCGGATGCGCCGAGCAGCAGTGTGCTCTCGGGATGCTCCCTGACCTCACGGGTGAGTGACCGTACTCCGTGTACGACGAACGGCGCGGACGCGACGCCCCAGGCGACCGCGTGCGCCGGGGGCAGGAAACCCTCGGCTATGTGCATGGCTCAGCAGACCCTCTCCAGCACCTCGTGGATGGTTGACGTGCCTTGGCCGGTCTCCTGGCTGACGGGTGACACCGCCCGTGCTCCGCCTTCCCGGGTCGCAAGGACCCAGTGGCTTGCCCGCGAGGGCAGGAGCCGGACTTCCCGATTCACAGTGGCGAGGGCCGCACCGGCATCACACCGGATTTCCCGTTCACCAAGGCGTGGTGACATTAGTGCCCTTGGCGGGTGGCTGACAAGCACACCCCAAAGGTGTGAAAGCGGCGTTCGTCCGCTTCGTGGCGGGTTCCCTCCCGGGCGCGTAACGTGATCGAGCATGAAGATCCTCATCAGCGCCGACATGGAGGGCGCCACCGGTGTGACCTGGCCGGCCGACGTGCTTCCGGGGACTCCCCAGTGGGAGCGCTGCCGGGCGATGTTCACCTCGGACGTCGATGCCGCCGTGCTGGGATTCCTCGACGGCGGTGCCGACGCCGTCCTCATCAATGAGGCGCACTGGTCCATGCGCAATCTGCTGCTCGAACGGCTCGACGAGCGGGCCGAGATGCTCACAGGTCGGCACAAGACGCTGTCCATGGTCGAGGGCGTGCAGCACGGCGACGTGGACGGCATCGCCTTCGTCGGCTACCACGCGGGCGCCGGCATGGAGGGTGTCCTCGCGCACACCTACCTCGCGAACCAGATCACAGGCGTGTGGCTGAACGACGTCCGGGCCAGTGAGGGCCTGCTGAACGCGCACGTCGTCGCCGAGTACGGCGTGCCCGTGGTGCTCGTCACCGGCGACGACCTGGCCTGCGAGGACGCGCTCGGCTACGCGCCGGAGGCGCTGAAGGTCGCCGTCAAGGACCACGTCTCGCGGTACGCCGCCGTGTGCCGTACGCCGGGCAGGACCGCCGCCGACATCCGTGCCGCGGCCAAGGAGGCGGCCGCTCTGGCGGTCCGTCACGAGCCGGTGTTCGGGGGACCGTTCACCGTCGCCGTCGAGTTCGACGCCGAACACCTCGCGATGGCCGTCACCGTCGTTCCCGGCGTCGAACGTATCGGCGAGCGCAAGGTGGCGTACACCAGCGAGCGAATGTACGAGGGAATCCGTACCTTCAAGGCGGTCACCACGATCGCCTCGGCCTCGGTGGAGGAGCAGTATGGCTGACGGGCAGGCACTGGACGAAGTCGTCACGTTCACCTCCGACCTCATCCGCATCGACACGACCAACCGCGGCGGCGACTGCCGGGAGCGCCCCGCCGCCGAGTACGCGGCCGCGCGGCTGGCCGAGGCGGGTCTGGAACCCGCCCTGCTGGAGCGCACCGAGGGCCGGACCAACGTCGTCGCGCGCATCGAGGGCACCGACCCGTCGGCGGACGCGCTCCTCGTGCACGGTCACCTGGACGTGGTGCCCGCACAGGCCGGCGAGTGGAGTGTGCACCCCTTCTCCGGGGAGATCCGCGACGGCGTCGTGTGGGGCCGGGGCGCGGTCGACATGAAGAACATGGACGCGATGATCCTCGCCGTCGTGCGGTCCTGGGCCCGCGAGGGCGTACGGCCCCGCCGGGACGTCGTGATCGCGTTCACCGCCGACGAGGAGGCCAGCGCCGAGGACGGCTCCGGGTTCCTCGCCGACCGGCACGCCGCGCTGTTCGAGGGCTGCACCGAGGGCATCGGCGAGTCCGGCGCGTTCACCGTCCACGACGGCAGCGGCCGGCAGCTCTACCCCCTCGCCGCCGGCGAGCGCGGCACCGGCTGGGTCAAGCTCACCGCCCACGGGCGCGCCGCGCACGGCTCGCGGCCCAACCGGGAGAACGCCGTCACCCGGCTCGCCGCCGCCGTCACCCGCATCGGCGCCCACGAGTGGCCGCTCAGGCTCACCCCGACCGTTCGCGCGGCCCTCACCGAACTCGCCGCGCTCTACGGCCTCGACGCAGACCTGGACGACGTGGACGGCCTGCTGGAGAAGCTCGGCCCGGCCGCCCGGCTGGTCGAGGCGACCGTCCGCAACAGCGCCAACCCGACCATGCTGGAGGCCGGTTACAAGGTCAACGTCATCCCCGGGGAGGCCGTCGCGTATGTCGACGGCCGATATCTCCCGGGTCACGAGGACGAGTTCCGCGCCACCCTTGACCAGCTCACCGGGCCTGACGTGAACTGGGAGTTCCACCATCACGAGGTGGCCCTCCAGTCGCCCGTGGACTCGCCGACGTACGCCCGGATGCGCGCGGCCGTCGAGGAGTTCGCACCGGAGGGGCACGTCGTGCCGTACTGCATGCCCGGCGGCACCGACGCCAAGCAGTTCTCACGGCTCGGCATCACCGGCTACGGCTTCTCACCGCTGAAGCTGCCGGAGGGCTACGACTACGGGGCCATGTTCCACGGCGTCGACGAGCGGGTGCCCATCGAGGCACTGCACTTCGGCGTCCGCGTGCTCGACCGTTTTCTGCGTACGGCCTAGGGGAGTTGGGGGAGAAAGTGCGGACGCTGGCGTACGGTTCCTGGCCCTCGCCCATCGACGCGGCCGTCGCCGCGGCGCACGAGGGGCGGCCCGACTTCGTGGGCTTCGTGGGGGAGGAGGCCTGGTGGACCGAGGCCCGGCCCACCGAGGGCGGCCGCTACACGCTGGTGCGGCGCCGCGCCGACGGCGGCGAGGAGTCGGTGCTGCCCGCCCCGTGGAACGTGCGCAGCCGGGTCATCGAGTACGGCGGACAGCCGTGGGCCGGTGCCGTCGCGGCCGGCCGGCCGCTCGTCGTCTTCGTCGACTTCGCCGACCAGCGGCTCTACCGCTACGAGGAGGGCGGCGAGCCGCGCCCCCTCACCCCCGTCTCCGAGGTGGGCGGCGGGCTGCGCTGGGTGGAGCCGCGGCTGCGGCTCGACCTCGGCGAGGTGTGGTGCGTGCTGGAGGAGTTCACCGGCTCAGGACCCACCGACGTACGACGCGTCCTGGCCGCCGTACCTCTGGACGGCTCGGCGGCCGAGGACCGCGCTGCCGTGCGCGAACTGACCGACGACGGACGCCGGTTCGTCACCGGCGCGCGGATCTCGCCCGACGGGCGGCAGGCGGCTTGGCTCACCTGGGACCATCCGCACATGCCGTGGGACGGCACGGAACTGCTGATCGCCGACGTCGCGGCGGACGGCACCCTCGGCAGCCCGCGGACCGTCGCGGGCGGCCCGCAGGAGTCGATCGCCCAGGCCGACTGGTCGGCGGACGGGCGGCTGCTGTACACGAGCGACCGCAGCGGCTGGTGGAACCTCTACCGCGACGGCGTACCGCTGTGCCCCCGTGAGGAGGAGTTCGGCGGACCGCTGTGGCAGCTCGGCCTGAGCTGGTTCGCGCCGCTGGCGAGCGGGCTCGTCGCGGTCGTGCACGGCCGTGGCGCGACGGCCCTCGGGGTGCTCGACCCGGAGACCGGCGAGATCGTCGACGCGGCCGGCCCCTGGACCGAGTTCGCGCCCACCCTCTCGGCCTACGGGGAGCGGGTCGTCGCCGTCGGCGCGAGCCCGCGCAGCGCCTACGAGGTGGTCGAGCTCGACGCCAGTACCGGCCGCACCCGGGTGATCGGGGCCGCGCACGACGACGCCGTGGACCCCGCCTACTACCCCGAGCCGCAGATCCGCACCTTCACCGGACCCGGCGGTCAGGACATCCACGCGCACATCTACCCACCGCACAACCCCGGCTACGTGGCCCCCGGCGACACCCCGCCGCCCTATGTCGTCTGGGCGCACGGCGGCCCCACCTCGCGGGCGCCCCTCGTGCTGGACCTGGCCATCGCCTACTTCACCTCCCGAGGCATCGGCGTCGCCGAGGTCGACTACGGCGGCTCCAGCGGCTACGGCAGGGAGTACCGCAACCGGCTGCGCGAGCAGTGGGGCGTGGTCGACGTCGAGGACTGCGCGGCCGTCGCGCTCGCCCTCGCCGACGAGGGCACCGCCGACCGGCGGCGGCTCGCCGTCCGGGGCGGCAGCGCGGGCGGCTGGACCACGGCCGCCTCGCTCACCACGACCGACGTCTTCGCCTGCGGCACGATCCTCTACCCGATCCTCGACCTGGCCGGCTGGGGCAGCGGCGAGACCCACGACTTCGAGTCCCAGTACCTGGAGTCCCTGGTCGGACCGCTCGCCGAGGTGCCCGCACGGTACCTGGAGCGCTCGCCCGCGGAGCACGCCGAGCACCTCACGGTGCCGTTCCTGCTGCTCCAGGGCCTGGACGACGTGATCTGCCCGCCCACCCAGTGCGAGCGGTTCCTCGCCCGGATGGAGGGACGCCGGGTGCCGCACGCCTACATCGCCTTCGAGGGCGAGGGGCACGGGTTCCGCCGGGCGGAGACGATGGTCCGCGTCCTGGAGTCCGAACTCTCCCTGTACGCACAGGTCTTCGGGATCGACCCGCCCGGAATCCCCAAGCTGGAGCTCGCCAAGTGACACAGTCCGTACAGCCCCTCGTGCGGCCCGCCCGACTCGCCGCCGGCGCCCGTGTCGCCGTCGTCGCCCCCAGCGGACCGATCCCCGAGGAACGGCTCCAGGCCGGGCTCGACGTGCTGCGCGGCTGGGATCTCGACCCGGTGGTGGCACCCCATGTGCTGGACCGGCACGGCGAGTTCGACTACCTCGCGGGCACGGACGCCGACCGGGCCGCCGACCTCCAGCGGGCCTGGTGCGACCCGTCCGTGCACGCCGTGCTGTGCGCCCGGGGCGGCTACGGCGCGCAGCGGATGGTCGATCTGCTCGACTGGGAGGCGATGGCCGCGGCCGGACCGAAAGTCTTCGTCGGCTTCAGCGACATCACCGTCCTGCACGAGGCGTTCGCGACCCGGCTGGGCATCGGCACGCTGTACGGGCCGGCGGCGGCGGGCGTCGACTTCATCAAGAACGCGCGGGCGCAGGAGCACCTGAGGGCAACGCTCTTCGAGCCGGAGTCGGTGCGCACGATCACCTCCACCGGCTCCGCACTGGTCCCGGGCCGGGCGCGGGGCGTCACGCTCGGCGGCTGCCTCAGCCTGCTCGCCGCCGACACCGGCACCCCGCACGCCCGTACTTCCGCACGCGGCGGCCTGCTGTGCCTGGAGGACGTCGGCGAGCAGACGTACCGGCTCGACCGCTACCTCACCCAGCTCCTGCGCGCCGGGCTGTTCGACGGCGTGCGCGGCGTGCTGCTCGGGTCGTGGCAGGCGTGCGAGCCGCAGGAGCGGGTGCGTGCGCTGCTCCTGGACCGACTGGGTGGCCTCGGTGTGCCCGTTGTGGAGGAGTTCGGGTTCGGGCACTGTGAGGGAGCGCTGACGATTCCGTTCGGGGTGAGCGCCGAACTCGACGCCGACGCGGGGACGTTGACGCTGGACGAGCCCGCTCTGCGCTGAACCCGATTCACTGAATCTCCGTCAAGAAACCTCCGTCACGGCGATTGACCTCGCCTGACACGTGTCACACCATGACAACCGGCCAGTACTTACTGGTCGGTATGCAGGGCAGTCCAGACGTGCCTCAGTGTGGAGGTCTCCGTGTCCCGTCGTGTGCCCAGATTCCGAGTCCCACTCGCTCTCGTCCTCGGCGCCACGCTCACCGCACCCCTCGCGTTCACCGCACCGGCCGCCGCCGCGACCGGCCAGTACACCGTCACCGCCCTGAAGTTCACCGTCCGCGCGGGCGAGGGCAGCTGCACCGTCGACGCCGACCTGTACCGGCCCGCCGGCGTGGACCGCGCCCACCCCGCACCCGCCGTCGTCGCCACCAACGGCTTCGGCGGCAGCAAGTCCGACGGCTCGACCGACAACATCGGCAAGTCCTTCGCCGAGCGCGGCTACGTCTCCCTCGTCTACTCCGGCCTCGGCTTCGGCAGGTCCGGCTGTCTGATCTCCCTCGACGACCCCACCCTCGACGGCGTCGCCGCTTCCGGTCTGGTCGACTTCCTGGGTGGCCGGCGCGCCGCCGACGACGGCACGAAGGCCGACTACGTCACCCTCGACGCCCCCGGCGACCCGCGCGTCGGCATGGTCGGCGGCTCCTACGGCGGGGCCGTCCAGCTGGCCACGGCCGCCGTCGACCGCCGCCTGGACGCACTGGTGCCGATGATCACCTGGAACGACCTGGCGTACTCCCTCGACCCGAACAACGCCGTCGGCAGCGGCGGTGTCCCCGGCTCCTTCAAATGGCAGTGGGCCAACGGCTTCTACCTGATCGGCGAGGGCCAGCCCCTGCTGGAGCCCAACCTCGACCCCTCCCGTATCAACTCCATGCCCTGCCTGCACTTCGTCACCAAGGCCTGCGACACCATCCGGACCCTCAACTCCGGCCGCTACCCGGCCAAACGGACCGCCGAACTGCTCGCCTACGCCCGCAGTGTCTCGCCGGTCTCGTACCTCAGCCGCGTCAAGGCACCCACCCTCCTCGTCCAGGGCCAGGCCGACAGCCTCTTCAACCTCAACGAGGCGACGGCGACGTACCGCACGCTCAAGGACCAGGGCACCCCGACCAAGATGATCTGGCAGTCCTGGGGCCACAGCGGCGGCATGAGCGACCCCGCGTCCGGTGAACTGAACCTCGGCCAGGGCAACCTGGAGACCAGCTACGTCGGCCGCCGTGTCCTCGCCTGGTTCGACCGCTACCTGCGCGGGCACGCCGTCGACACCGGACCGGCCTTCGCCTACTACCGCGACTGGATCACCGACCCGGACCACACCTACGCCACCGCCGACCGCGTCCCCGCGCTCAGCCGGACGCTCTACCTCTCCGGCGACGGCAAGCTCGTCGACGACCGCCGCAAGGTGAGGCGCGGCAGCCGTACGTACACCAACTGGCTCGTCCCCACCAGCCACTCGGAGAGCTCGCTCGCCGGACTCATCGGCCTCCGCGACCCGGCGCCGTACGACACCCCGGGCACCCACCTCGCCTGGACCAGCGAGCCGCTCGCCCGCACCACCGACGTCGTGGGCGCGCCCCGGGCCACGCTCCGGGTCAGCTCCCCGGTGGCCGAGCGGACCCAGCACTCCGGCGACGCGGCCGACAGGCTCGTGCTCTTCGCCAAGCTCTACGACATCGCCCCCGACGGCACCCGGACGCTGGTGCACCGGCTCGTCGCACCGGTGCGTGTGCCCGACGTGCGGCGGAGCTTCACCGTGACCCTGCCGGGGATCGTGCACCGGTACGAGAAGGGGCACCGGCTGCGGTTCGTGATCGCGGCGAGTGACGACGCGTACTTCGGGAACCGGGGGATCAAGCCGGTGACCGTGGCCGCCGCGCCCCAGGACACCGGGGTGCTCCGGCTGCCGGTGATCGGATGACGCCCGGCGGGCCGCTCACCGTGCGTGATCCCCGCTTCGGGAGCATCCTTGGTGGTATGACCGCGAAGACGTCCGAGAGCGGCTCGAAGGCGGGCGGGAAGCGGGGTGGCCTGTCCGGGGCGATGACCCCCGGCAGGATCACCGTGCTGGTGCTCGCCGCCCTCGCGCTGATCTTCATCTTCGAGAACACCGACAGTACCGAGATCCGGCTGCTGATCCCCCTGGTGACGATGCCGCTGTGGCTGGCGCTGCTGGCCGTGGGCCTCATCGGCGCACTGGTCGGCGGCTACTTCATGCGACGTCGCCGTTAGCGGGTCGTAGGCTGGCGCAATGCCGCAGCCCTCGTCCCGCTACCTCGCCGAAGGCCCCCGCGTGGGCATACGCCATTTCACCCACGAGGACGCCGCCGAGTTCACCGCGCGTGCCCGGGAGAGCAAGGACATGCACCGTCCGTGGCTCTTCCCGCCGGACGGCGAGGCCGCGTACGCCGCTTATGCCGGGCGGCTGATCGAGGATCCGACCAAGGCGGGGTTCCTGGTGTGCGCGAAGGAGGACGGCGGGGGGATCGCCGGGTTCGTCAACATCAACAACATCGTCGAGGGCGCCTTCCAGAGCGGTGCCCTCGGCTACGGCGCCTTCTCCCACGCGGCCGGCCGCGGCCTGATGCGGCAGGGCCTCGACCTGGTGGTCGGACACGCCTTCGGCCCGATGCGGCTGCACCGGCTGGAGATCAACGTCCAGCCGGCCAACACCGGCTCCATCGCCCTCGCCCGCGCCTGCGGCTTCCGCCTGGAGGGCTTCTCGCCGAACATGCTCTTCATCGACGGGGCCTGGCGCGATCACGAACGGTGGGCGATCACCGCCGAGATGCGGCCCTGAAGCCGGTCACCGTCGCGATGCCATCGTATTGAGCGCCGACTTCACGTCGGACAGGATGGGGCGCATGCGGAACATCGTGGTGCTCGACGCCCCCTCCAACCTGGGCCTGCGCCCGCCGGCCCCGGGCACCGTCCCCGGCTGCCACAAGCTCGCGCCGGGGACTTCCCGCTCGTGCTCGGCGGCGACTGCTCGATCAACCTCGGCGCGGCTCTCGCACTGCGCCGCGCCGGCCGGTACGGGCTGGCCGTCGTGGACGCCTCGCCCGACTTCCGGCACCCCGGCAACTCCGACCGGGTCGGCGCGGCCGGCGGCGAGGAGGTCGCCCTGGCCACCGGGCGCGGGCAGGCAGATCTGACGGACCTGGAGGGGCTGCGGCCCTATCTGCGGGACGAGGACGTGCGGTACTTCGGCATCCGCGACTGCTTCGAGGAGGACCGCGCCGAACTCGCCGAGCTGAAGATTCCCGTGGTGACCGTCGGAGACCTGCGCGAATGGGGCGCCGAGGCGCTGGCGACCGTCACCCGCCAGGCCTTCGAGATCCCGGAACTGGACGGCTTCTGGGTGCACCTGGACGCCGATGTCCTCGACCCGTCCGTCATGCCCGCCGTGGACAGCCCCGACCCGGACGGCCTCACGCCCGACGAACTGGTCGCGCTGCTGCGGCCGTTGCCGGCCTCCGAGCACTGCGTCGGTCTCAACGTCACGATCTACGACCCCGACCTGGACCCGGAGGGCACGGCCGGGGCGCTGCTCACCGACGTGGTCGTGACGGCCCTGGGCTACGCCTGACGGTCCACGTACTCGTAGATCGCCCCGTCCGGGTGCATCGCGATCAGATTGCGCCCGACGGGAGTCGCCATCGGCCCGGCGACGATGTGCGCCCCCAGCTCGCTGAGCACCTGCCGGGCCTCCTCGACGTCCTTGACGGCGATGGTCGCGGCGACCTTGCGCAGCACCTCCAACTCGGCCGCGGGGCCGCTCATCAGCAGGAAACAGCCGACCGCGGCCACCTGGACGCCGCCGCGTTCGAAGCGCAGCGCTTGGCCGCCGGCGAGGCGTTCGTAGAAGGGGACCGCGGTCTCCAGGTCGTCGACGCATACGCGCAGCGTGGCTCCCAGAATGTCCATGCGGGAAGCCTAGTTGGGAGCCGCCGGACACGGAGATCGTTTCACGCGATCCCCGCACTCCCCGTTATGCCCATGCCGGCAGGGGTACCCGGCGTCCATGGATCGCTTGGATCATCTTGAGCACCTGGACAAGGAACTGGTCGACGAGCTGGCGCAGGTGGCGCGCGAGACCGTGCGCGACGAACTGCGCGAGCAGACGCGCAGGCAGCGCCGCCGGGCCATGCTGTACGCCGGGTCCGGCGCCGTCGCCCTGTACGCGGGCGCGGCCCTCGCGCTCGCGATGGGGCTCGGCCTCGCCGCCGCACTGCCCGACTGGGCGGCCGCACTGATCACCGCGGTGATCCTCGGTGTGCTGGCGTACCTGCTGCGCGGCGCGGCACGGCCGTCCGCGTCCCGGCCGACGGCGGACACGGCGACCGGAGCCGCACCCGGGCGCACCCTCGGCGGCACGGCGCCGGGCACTCCGCCCAGCGGGCTCGGCATGCCGTATCCGCCGATGCCGCCCGGACCGCCTGAGGCGGGAGCACCGGGCACGGGCGGGACGCGGACACCGCACCCCGACGACATCGACCCCGAGCAGCCGCACCACCGGGCGTGACGCCGGACGCGGCGACGACGAAGGAAAGGCCCTGCCCTCCCGGCAGGGCCTTCGTCATGACCGGGGTCGTCAGGCGACCCGGTACTGCTCCATCTCCTCCGTCCGCAGGGTCAGCCCGTGTCCGAGGCCGTGGGTCGGGGTGACCGTGCCGCCCGTCGGGTCCAGGGCGCCGGTGAAGAACATGTCCTCCAGGCGTACGTGGTCGTGGAACCACTCGATGTGCCGCAGGTTGGGGATCGCGGCGGCCGCGGCGGCGTGGGCGTGCGGGGCACGGTGGGCCGAGACCTCCAGGCCGTGGGCCTGCGCGAGGGCGGCGGCACGCACGAACTCCGTCAGACCGCCGCAGCGCGTGGCGTCGATCTGGAGGCAGTCGACCGCGCCGGCCGAGATCATGCGGGCGAAGTACGGCAGGTCGTAGCCGTGGGCACCGGCCGTGACGTCGCACGGCAGGCTGTCGCGGACCAGCCGCAGGCCCGTCAGATCGTCCGAGGACACCGGCTCCTGGAACCAGCCGACGTCGTGCCCGGCGAGCCCGTGGCCGACCCGGATCGCCTGTTTGCGGCTGTAGGCGCCGCTCGCGTCCACGTACAACTCGGCCTCGGGTCCGATCACTTGGCGTGCCGTGCGCACCCGGTCCAGGTCGCGCGGGGTCGCACGGCCCCGGTCCCCGCCGATCCTGATCTTCACGCGTGGAATGTGCTGGCCGTGCACCCAGCCGTTCAGCTGCGCCGCCAGATGCTTGTCGTGGTACGTCGTGAAGCCGCCGCTGCCGTAGACGGGGACACGCTCACGGCACACCCCGAGCAGTCGCGCCAGCGGCAGCTCCAGGAGCCGGGCCTTGAGGTCCCACAGGGCGATGTCCAGCGCCGAGATCGCGCACCCGGCGACCCCCGGCCGGCCCGCGTCGCGGATCGCGCGGCACATCGCGTCGTGCGCCGCCGGGACGTCCAGGGCGCCACGGCCCTCGATCAGCGGGGCGAGATGGTCGCGCAGGAAGTCGCCGACCGCCGCCGGACCGTACGTCCAGCCGGTGCCGGTCGTGTCGCCCGAGGTCACCTCTGCGATCACCACGGTCGTGGAGTTCCAGCTCAGGGTGCCGTCCGCCTCCGGGGCGTCGGTGGGCACCGTGTACACGGAGACGACGGGGAGACGGAGTTTCATCGCGCCGGCCCGTCCCACTCCACACTCACCGTGACCTGGCCGTACGCGGGCATGCGGGACACCTCCGGTACTGCCGCCTCGGCGGCGCGGACGGATCGCCGCCCGAGTACCCGCATGCTGCGCCGGAAACCGGTCCTGGCAGGTCGGCGCGGCGCGGGCCCGTGGCTGCCCGGCCCGACGTTTGGCGGTCCTGACCTGGGGGACGCGGAAGGCTCCCGAGGTACGCGACAGCGTCGGAGGCGCACTGTGAGTCGACCCCGCATCGTGATCGTCGGCGCCGGATTCGCCGGGTACCGGGCGGCCCGCGTCCTGTCCCGGCTCACCCGACACAAAGCCGACATCACCCTGCTGAACCCGACCGACTACTTCCTGTATCTGCCCCTGCTGCCCCAGGTGGCCGCCGGCATCCTGGAGCCACGCAGGGTGACCGTCTCGCTCACCGGCACACTGCCGGACGTCCGGCTCGTGCTGGGCGAGGCCGACGCCGTCGACCTCGACGGGCACACCGTGCGCTACACCGGCCCCGAGGGCGACGGCGGCACCCTGCCCTTCGACCGGCTGATCCTCGCCGCGGGCAGCGTCAACAAGCTGCTGCCCATCCCCGGCGTCGCCGAGCACGCGCACGGCTTCCGCGGCCTGCCCGAGGCGCTGTACCTGCGGGACCACGTGACCCGGCAGATGGAGCTGGCCGCCGCCGCCGACGACCCCGCGAGCTGCGCGGAACGCTGCACGTTCGTCGTCGTCGGCGCCGGGTACACCGGCACCGAGGTCGCCGCGCAGGGCAAGCTCTTCACCGACTCCCAGGTCCGCAGGCGCCCCCTGCGGGCGGGCATGCGGCCACGCTGGCTGCTGCTCGACATCGCCGAGCGGGTCCTGCCCGAGCTGGACGAGAACCTGTCGCGCACCGCCGACCGGGTGCTGCGGCAGCGGGGCGTCGAGGTGCGGATGGGCACCTCCGTGAAGGAGGCCACGCACCGCGGAGTGCTGCTCACCGACGGCGAGTTCGTCGACACCCGCACCCTCGTGTGGTGCGTCGGCGTACGGCCCGACCCACTCGCCGAGTCGCTCGAACTTCCCTTGGAGAAGGGCCGGTTGCTCGTCGACCCATATCTTCAGGTGCCGGGCAGGCCCGGACTGTTCGCCGCCGGGGACGCGGCCGCCGTACCCGACCTGGAGAAGCCCGGCGCCTACACGCCGATGACCGCCCAGCACGCCTGGCGGCAGGGCAAGGCCGTGGCGCACAACGTCGCCGCGTCGCTGGGCCTGGGGGAGCGGCGCGCCTACCGCCACCGCGACCTGGGCTTCGTCGTCGACCTCGGCGGCGTCAAGGCCGCCGCCAACCCGCTGGGCATCCCCCTGTCCGGAGTGGCCGCGGGCGCGGTCACCCGCGGCTACCACCTCGCCGCGATGCCCGGCAACCGCGTCCGCGTGGCCGCCGACTGGCTCCTGGACGCCGTACTGCCGCGCCAGGCCGTCCAGTTGGGCCTCGTACGGTCGTGGTCGGTACCGCTGGACACGGCCTCGCCGGAGCTGGCCCGGGTGCCGGGCCGCCCCGAGAAGGCACGGGCGGGGAACCCGGGGCAGGCCGGGGGATCGCGTTCCGGTGAGGGCGCCGAACCGGCGGACGCCATACGGGACGCCGACGCCGGCAAGCACGCCGAACCTCCGGGCCCGCTGAAGGAGCCGGACCTCATCCAGGACGCCGACGCAGCAAAGCACGCAGAGCCCCCGGGGCCTGTGAGGGAGCCGGACCTGATCCAGGACACCGACGCCGCCATGCATGCCGAGCCCCCGGGCCCCGTGAAGCAGCCGGACCCGATCCAGGCTCCCGAGCGCACCCCGGGCGCCGCCATCTCCTCCGACGCGCCGGCCGTCCACAAGCATCGCCCCAGGGACCCCTCGACCCTCGCCCCGCCGGAACCGGGCTCGCCCGCCTCCTCGGAAGGAGACTCATGAACACCGCCGAACTCACCGAGCTCGCCCAGCAGTTGCGGGTGGACAGTGTGCGGGCGTCAGCCGCCGCGGGGTCGGGGCATCCGACGTCGTCGATGTCGGCCGCCGATCTGATGGCCGTTCTCCTCGCGCGGCATCTGCGCTACGACTTCGAGCGGCCCACCCACCCGGGCAACGACCGGTTCGTCCTGTCCAAGGGGCACGCCACGCCGCTGCTGTACTCGGCCTACAAGGCCGTCGGCGCCATCGAGGACGGCGAGCTGCTCACCTTCCGCCGGATCGGCAGCCGTCTCGAAGGGCACCCCACCCCGCGCCGGGTGCCGTGGGTGGAGACCGCGAGCGGCTCGCTCGGGCAGGGACTGCCGATCGGTGTCGGCATCGCGCTGGCCGGGAAGCGGCTGGACCGCGCCGGCTACCGGGTGTGGGTGCTGTGCGGGGACAGCGAACTCGCCGAGGGCTCCGTGTGGGAGGCAGCCGAACACGCGGCGTACGAGAATCTGGACAATCTGACGGCCATCGTGGACGTGAACCGGCTGGGCCAGCGCGGCCCGACCCGGCACGGCCACGATCTCGACGCCTACGCCCGCCGCTTCCAGGCATTCGGCTGGCACACCGTCGAGGTCGACGGACACGACGTGGACGCCGTGGACCGTGCCTACGGGGAGGCCCGCTCCACCACCGGGCAGCCCACCGTCATCCTCGCCCGCACCCTCAAGGGCAAGGGCGTCGCCGACGTCCAGGATCGCGAGGGGCTGCACGGCAAGCCGCTCCCGGACGCCGACGCGGCCATCGCCGAACTCGGCGGACCGCGCGACCTGCGCGTCCGGGTCCACGAGCCGCCCGCGACCCGCGCCCTGCACGCCGTGCCCGACGGACACCTCGACTTGCCCCGCTGGGACAAGGGGGAGGAGGTCGCCACCCGCAACGCCTACGGCGAGGCGCTCGCCGCCCTCGGCGCGGCACGCTCCGACGTCGTCGCCCTCGACGGCGAGGTCAGCGACTCCACCCGCGCCGAGTTCTTCGCCAAGGAATTCCCCGACCGGTTCTTCGAGTGCTACATCGCCGAGCAGCAGATGGTCGCCGCCGCGGTGGGGCTCGCCACACGCGGCCGGGTGCCGTACGCCTCGACCTTCGCGGCCTTCCTGACCCGCGCCTACGACTTCGTGCGCATGGCGTCCATCAGCGGCGTCGGCGTCAACCTCGTCGGCTCGCACGCCGGCGTCGCTATCGGGCAGGACGGGCCCAGCCAGATGGGCCTCGAGGACCTGGCGATGATGCGGGCCGTGTACGACTCGACCGTGCTGTACCCGTGCGACGCCAACCAGACCGCGAAGCTCGTCGCCGCCATGGCGGGCCTCGACGGCATCCGCTATCTGCGCACCTCGCGCGGCGCCGGCCCCGTGATCTACGGTCCCGACGAGGAGTTCCCGGTCGGCGGCAGCAAGGTGCTGCGCGCCGGGGACCACGACCGGCTGACCGTCGTCGCGGCCGGAGTGACCGTGCACGAGGCGCTCGCCGCCGCCGACGTCCTGGCCCGCGAAGGCATCGCCATCAGGGTGATCGACCTCTACTCCGTCAAGCCCGTCGACCGACTCACGCTGCGTCAGGCGGCCGAGGAGACCGGCCTGTTGCTCACGGTGGAGGACCACCACGAGGAGGGCGGCCTCGGCGACGCCGTCCTGGACGCCTTCCTCGACGGGCGCCCGGTACCGCGCCTGGTACGGCTCGCCGTACGCATGATGCCGGGCTCGGCGTCCCCGGACGAGCAGCTGCACGCCGCCGGCATCGACGCGGCAGCCATCGCCGCCGCGGGCAAGCTGCTGGTGGAGGAGGCGGTCGTACGGTGACCGACGGCGGTACGAGGAGAGTGCGGGCAGGCCGCCGTACCGTCGAGGTCAAACGGGTCGACAAGGTGCTCTTCCCCGGTTCCGGGGACGCGAAGGAGTACACCAAGGGCGACCTCGTCGACTACCACCGCTCCGTCGCCCGGTTCATGCTGCCCCATCTGCGGGGCCGCCCGCTGATGCTGGAACGGCACCCCGACGGGCTGGACGGGCCCGAGTTCATGCAGAAGAACACCCCGGAGCACTACCCGGACCGGATCACCCGCGTCGAAGTGCCCAAGGAGGACGGCACCGTCCGCCACACGGTCTGCGACGACACCGCGACCCTCCTGTACCTCACCGACCAGGCCTGCCTCACTCTGCACCGCTGGCTCTCCCGCACCAGCAGCATCAACTGCCCCGACCGGCTGGTCTTCGACCTCGACCCGGCCGACGACGACTTCGGACAGGTCCGGGAGGCCGCCGGGTTCCTCGGCGAACTGCTCGACGAACTGGAGCTGCCCTCGGCGCCGATGACCACCGGATCACGAGGGCTGCACATCGTCGTGCCATTGACGGGACGTCAGGATTTCGACGAGGTACGGGAGTTCGCGCGGGACGTCGCCGACACGCTCGCCGCGGCCCACCCGGACCGGCTCACCACCGCCGCCCGCAAGAAGGACCGCGGCGACCGCCTCTACCTCGACGTGCAGCGCAACGTCTACGCACAGACGGTGGTCGCGCCCTATACGGTCCGCGCCCGCCCCGGAGCCCCCGTGGCCACGCCGATCGCCTGGGCCGACCTGGACGACCCGGACCTGCACGCGCGGCGCTGGACCATCGCCGACGCCGTGGAAAAGGCGCGCAGCGACCCGTGGGCCGGACTGATGCGCCGGGCCCGTGCTCTCGGGCCGGCGCGCCGCAGGCTCGACTCACTCAAGGGCTGAAGAAGCCGAATGAGGGCCGAAGAAGCCGTACCGAGTGTTTGACCCGCGTCTCTCAGGCCACTCGGCGTCGGAGGCGCCATGAATGATTCACAGAACACACCCAAGACATCCAGACGGCAGACGGGCGGGGCGAAGAAGCATCCGGCCCCCATGGAGGTCCTGCGACAGGCACGGACCCAGCTCGCCGAACTCACCGGTACGGAAGCGGAGAAGGTGACGTCCTTCGAACAGTCGGAGGACGGCTGGTCCCTCGAGATCGAGGTCCTGGAACTGTCCCGCGTGCCCGACACGATGAGCCTGATGGCGAGCTACCAGGTCGATCTCGACCCGGACGGACAGCTCACCGGATACCGGCGCGTGCGCCGCTACGAGCGTGGGCGTTCCGACGCACACAGGCCGGGCGGCCGCTAGACCGCCCGCCCGCGCCCAGCACACCGTCCCAAGTCAAGGAGGAACGTCCGGCATGACCGTAGTCCCTGCACAGCAGTCCGGCGGCGGAGGCGGCAGCAGCGGCCTCTACGACGTGCTGGAGCTCGTACTGGACAGGGGGCTCGTGATCGACGCGTTCGTGCGGGTCTCCCTGGTCGGCATCGAGATCCTGAAGATCGACATCCGGGTCGTCGTCGCCAGCGTGGACACCTATCTGCGCTTCGCGGAGGCGTGCAACCGGCTCGACCTGGAGGCCGGCCCACGCAAGGACCCGGGCCTGCCCGACCTCGTCGGGGAGATCACCGAGTCCGGTGCGAAGGGCAAGTCGAAGGGCGCGCTCTCCGGCGCCGCCGAAACCATCTCCGACGCCTTCAAGCAGGCACGCGAGGAAGGCGAGGAGCGACCCAGGCAGCGCACCCGTAAGTCCACGACGTCGCGCCGGAAGGAGGAGCAGGAGTGAACACGTACGTGTACGGCATCACCGCGAGCTCCCACCCCGCGCTTCCGAAGGACATGGGCGGCATCGGTGACCCGGCCCGCCCGGTGCGGGTGCTGAAGCAAGGTGCGCTCGCCGCCCTCGTCAGCGACGCGCCCGACGGGCTGCGTCCCAAGCGCAGGGAACTGCTCGCCCACTCCGCCGTACTCGCCGAGGCGGGCGCGGCCGGCTGCGTGCTGCCCATGCGGTTCGGCAGTGTCGCCCCCGACGACGACACCGTCAGCTCGGTCCTGGCAGAACGCTCCGAGCACTACGAGGAACGTCTCACGGCCCTCGACGGCAAGGTCGAGTACAACGTCAAGGCCTCGCACGACGAGGAGGCCGTGCTGCACCGCGTGATGGCCGAGAACCCGGAACTCCGGGCCATGACCGAGGCCAACAGGCAGGCGGGCGGCGGCACCTACGACCAGCGGCTCCACCTCGGCGAGATGGTGGTCGCCGCAGTCAAGGCCCAGGAGGCCGTGGACGCCACCGATGTGCAGCACACCCTGGAACCGGCCGCGGACGCCGTCAGCGTCGGCCCCGACTCCAGCGGCTGGCTCGCCAACGTGTCCTTCCTGGTGGACCGCGACGGGGCGGAGAACTTCCTCACCGCGGTCGAGCAGCTCCGCTCGGGCCATCCGCACCTCGAACTGCGCGTCAACGGCCCGCTGCCGCCGTACAGCTTCGTCGAGCCCGGCCCGGCCGAGCCCGCCATCACGAGCGCCGCGGAGCACGCGGAGGAGTGAGGTCATGGGACTGATCGGAGAGGTACTGCTGCTGCCGTTCGCCCCGGTGCGCGGCAGCGGATGGGTGATCAGACAGGTGCTGAGCGAAGCGGAACGCATCTACTACGACCCGAGTGCCGTGCGCGCCGAACTGGCGCGCCTGGAGGAGCGGTTGACCGCGGGCGAGATCGACGAGGAGGAGTTCGACCGTCAGGAGGACGAACTTCTCGACCGGCTCGAGATCGGCCTGCGCGCAGGCTATGGGAACAGTGACGGGACGGCATGATGAACCGAGTTGGACTGGGCCTCGCGATAGGGGCCGGATACGTCCTCGGACGTACGAAGAAGATGAAACTGGCGTTCGCGCTGGGCACGTTGGTGGCCGGCAAACGGCTGAACCTGACCCCGCAGGGGATCATGGACATGGTCTCCGGGCAGCTGAAGAACAACCCGCAGTTCAAGGAGATCGGGGACCAGCTCCGAGAGGATCTGCGCGGCGTCGGCCAGGCCGCCTCGGGCGCCATGGTCGAGCGGCAGCTCGACGCGTTCGCCGACCGGCTGCATGGACGTACCGCCGAGGTGCGCGAGCAGCTGACGGGCGCGGTGCCGACGCCGGATCTCGGTGCGAAGGACGAGGACGGCGAGGACCGCGACGACGAGCCGGAGGAGTCCGCGCAGGACTCCACGGACGACGAGGAGCGTGAGCGGCCCGCCCGCAAGGCCGCGGCCAAGAAGCCGGCGGCGAAGAAGACCGCGACGAAGGCGGCCAAGAAGGCCCCCGCGAAGCAGTCGGCGCCGAGGAAGAAGACGGCGGCGAAGCGGACCGGCGGCGCCGCCAGGTCGGCGGCCCGGCAGACGGCCGGGGCACGCCGGTCGAAGGGTGGTGACGGGTCATGACCGAGACACTCGGATCCGCGGGCTCCGCGGCCGGCAAGGCGGCGAAACAGCCATTGTCCGGCCTGGCCAACAGCGAGGCGGCCGACCGGCTCAAGGCAGAACTCCAGGAATACCTCGCCGCGCAGGCCACGCGTCTGCTGACCGGCGCGGGCCGCAAGCTCGGCGAGACCACCGGCAAGCTGAACGACATCGCCGAGGGCAACAGCCCGGGCTTCGCACAACTCGCCCTCGACGGCGGGCGCAAGCTCGCCGAGGGCAAGGGGCCGCTGCGCAGCGCGCTGGAACTCGGCGCAACCCGCGCGAAGGACAACGTCGTGAACGCGTTCAAGAACCTCGGCGGGGGCGGCAAGGGCAAGAAGAAGGGCGGGGCGGGCAAGAAGCCCACGGTCATCATCGAGCACATCGACGTGGGCGTGCCGCTGCGCACCGCCTACGACCAGTGGACCCAGTACCAGGACTTCAGCACCTTCGCCAAGGGCGTGAAGAGCGCGAACCGCGCCGACGACACGACCTCCGACTGGCAGCTGAAGGTGTTCTGGTCCAACCGGAGCTGGAAGGCGCACACCACCGAGCAGCTGCCGGACGACCGGATCGCCTGGACTTCGGAGGGTGCCAAGGGGACCACGAAGGGTGTCGTCTCCTTCCACCGGCTCGCCGACAGCCTCACCCGCGTCCTGTTGGTGATCGAGTACTACCCTTCGGGCTTCTTCGAGAAGACCGGCAACATCTGGCGCGCCCAGGGCCGCCGGGCCCGACTCGACCTCAAGAACTTCGTCCGCTTCATCACCATCAAGGGAGAGGCCGAGGACGGCTGGCGCGGCGAGATCCGCGACGGCGAGGTCGTGCGCACCCATGAGGACGCGGTCGCGGAGGAGGACGAGGAGGAGTACCAAGAGAACGAGGACGAAGACGGCGAGGGCGCCGAGAACCGCGAGGAGGGTGAGGACGCCGAGTACTCCGACGACGAGCCGGAGGACGAGTACGAGGAGGACGAGGAGGCCGAGGACGGCGAGGACGGCGAGGGCGAGGAGGAGCCCGAGGACGCGTACGAGGACGAGCCCGAGTACGAGGACGAAGCAGACGCCGAGTACGAGGACGAGGACGAGTACGCAGGCAGTGGGAGCCGGCGATGACCATGTCCAGCAGGCTGCCCGAGCCCTACAGCCAGGGCAGCGGAGCCAACCTCGCGGACATCCTGGAACGGGTGCTCGACAAGGGCATCGTGATCGCGGGCGACATCCGGATCAACCTGCTCGACATCGAGCTCCTGACCATCAAGCTCCGCCTCATCGTGGCCTCCGTCGACAAGGCGAAGGAGATGGGCATCGATTGGTGGGAGGACGACCCCGCGTTGTCCTCCCGCGCCCGCCGCAACGAACTGGCCAGGGAGAACGCCGAGTTGCGTGAGCGACTGGAGCGGCTCGAGCAGCTGGAGCCCGCCAGGGAAGGCGCCCGCGCACAGGAGGAGGCCCCATGACCGCTCTGCGTTACGTCTACGCCGTGTGCCGCCCCTTTCGCTCCGCCCTCCAGGCGCAGCTGACAGGGGTGGCCGGGGCGCCGCCCAAGCAGCTCACCCACCACGGCCTGGTCGCCGTCGTCAGCACGGTGCCCGAGGCGGACTTCGCCGAGGCGCCGCTGCGCGCCCACCTGGAGGACCTGGACTGGCTCACCGTCACGGCCCGCGCCCATCAGCAGGTCATCGACGCGCTCACCGCCGTCACCACGCCGTTGCCGCTGCGACTCGGCACGGTCTTCCGGGACGACAGCGGCGTACGGACCATGATGGAGGCGCGCGAGCAGGACTTCCTGCGCGTCCTTGACCGGCTGGAGGGCCGGGTGGAGTGGGGCGTCAAGGTGTTCGTGGAGAGAGAGCCCGCGGAAGCCGCCGAGCCCACCGCGCCCGGCCCGCCCGAGCACGCGGCGGGGTCGGGCCGTGACTATCTGCGCCGGCGCCGAATGCAGACACGCGCCCACGAGGACGTGTGGCAGCGGGCCACGGAATTCGCGGGCCGGCTGCACGAGACGCTTTCCGCTTTCGGTGAGGAGGCCCGGCTGCACGCCCCGCAGAGCGCCGCGCTTTCCGGGGCGTCCGGACAGAACGTGCTCAATGCCGCCTATCTGGTGCCGCGCGCGGATTCCGAGGAATTCGTGGAACTCGTGGACCGGGAGAAGGACGACGCCCCCGGAATCCGGGTCGAACTGACCGGGCCGTGGGCGGCGTATTCCTTCACCGGTGAGTTCGCAGAGGAGTCGGAGGTGGACCGGTGACCGTCGTCGAACGCCGTGAGGTCGCGCTCGTGGACCTGCTCGACCGGCTGCTCGCCGGGGGCGTCGTCGTCACCGGCGACATCACCCTGCGCATCGCCGACGTCGACCTCGTGCGCATCGACCTGAACGCGCTGATCAGCTCCGTCAACGAGCAGGTCCCGTCGCCCTGGGGAGAGTTGACATGACGTCACCGCGCAACCGGCTGGACCTCGACCCCGACACGGTCGAACGCGACCTCGTGAAACTCGTCCTGACGGTCGTCGAGTTGCTCCGCCAGCTCATGGAACGCCAGGCGCTGCGCCGCTTCGACACGGGCGAACTGGACGAGGAGCAGGAGGAGCGGATCGGGCTGACGCTGATGCTGCTGGAGGACCGGATGGCCGAACTCCGGGAGCGGTACGGGCTGCGGCCCGAGGACCTGAATCTGGACCTCGGGCCGCTCGGACCGCTGCTTCCCAGGGAGTGAATTCCACTCGGGAAGCGGATCAACTCACCATCGATACCAGCGTCCCCTGCCCCCTGCCGTGGTCGTGCCACGCATCACGAATCCCAGAAGCCATACGACGAGAACCACGATCGCGATCCACCAAAGGGCCTTCAACGCGAATCCGGCACCGAACAGAATCAGTGCCAGCAGCAGCACGAGCAGAATAGGAATCATAGTTCAACCTCCTGCTCGACGAGTTACCAATAATTCGCCGTTCAGGCTTCTTTCCGGCACAGAATCTCCCCGTGCAGCACGCTGAACCAGCCGTCGCCGCGCCGCCCCCACTCCCGCCAGGCCGCCGAGACCGCCCGCAGCTCCTCGGCGGTCGCGTGCCCGCCCTCCGTGGCCCGCTCGGCATACGCCGAGGCCAGCGTGCGGTCCGCCCACAGCCCGCTCCACCAGGCCCGCTCCTCCTCGGTCGAGAAGGTCCAGGTGCTCGACGTCGCCGTGACGTCGGTGAGCCCCGCTTGCAGTGCCCAGGACTTCAGCCGGCGTCCGGCGTCCGGCTCACCGCCGTTGGCGCGGGCGACCCGGCGGTACAGATCCAGCCAGTCGTCCATGCCGCGGGACGGCGGATACCAGGACATGGCCCCGTAGTCGGAGTCGCGGACCGCGATGAGGCCGCCCGGCCTGGTGACTCGCGCCATCTCGCGCAGCGCGCCCACCGGATCGCCGACGTGCTGCAGCACCTGGTGGGCGTGGACCACGCAGAACGTCTCGTCCGGGAAATCCAGGGCGTGCACGTCCGCCACCGCGAAGTCGACGTTCGGCACACCCCGCCCGGCTGCCGTGGCCCGGGCCTGCTCCAGGATCCCCGGCGCCCGGTCGACGCCCGTGACCTGTCCGTCCGGGACCAGGGCGGCCAGGTCCGCGGTGATCGTGCCCGGGCCGCAGCCGACGTCCAGGATCCGCATGTGCGGCTTCAGCGAGTCGAGCAGGTAGGCCGCCGAGTTGGCCGCGGTGCGCCAGGTGTGCGAACGCAGCACGGACTCGTGGTGCCCGTGTGTGTAGACGGCGGTCTCCCGCGCCTTGGAGTGTCCGTCCGGCTGTGCCTTCGACATGCCTGATCCCCTCGTCTCGTCGTACCGGCTCACGGAGCGCGCGGCGCCGCCGGGCGGTACTCGACACCGTACGCCCGCATGTCGAATGCTGAGACCTCCGTTTCGCAATGTGGACAGACGGTGTGGGCAGACAGTGTGGACTGACAATGGGGACCGACAGGGTGTCGGAAGCGGATCAGGAGCCGGTCAGCGGACGGTAGACCGTCAGTGCCTCCGGCAGCTTCTCCAGCGTCACCTCGCCGCCCACCTCGGTGACTTCACCGTCGTAGGCGAGCAGCGCCCCCGGAGTGACGCCCGTCAGCCGCAGCCGGCCGACCTGGACCGCCGCGTGCGCGGGGGAGCGGGTCAGCGGCCCCGCGACGGCCGCGGCGAGCAGGCGCAGCGCGGGCCGCCGGCCGCCGTGCACGACCCGTACGTCGAGCACCCCGTCCGCGAGGTTCAGCCGGCGCGCGGGCGCCAGGCCCAGCCGGTGGTAGGTGCCGTTCCCGGCGAACAGCAGCCACAACGGGTGCGAGCGGCCCGCCACTTCGGCCTGGAGCGGATGGCGGTCCCGGCGCAGCACGCGCAGCGCCGCCACCACTCCGGCCGGCCAGTCGCCGATCCGGGGCGCGAAGCGGTCGCGCTCGACCACCAGCTCCGGATACACGCCGAGACTGCACGTGTTGAGGAACAGCCCCTCCTGCGCACCGGACCTGAAGCGGCCCACGTCCACGCGCACCGCCTCGCCGCGCTGGACGGCCCGGCCGAGATCGCGTTCGCTCTCCACACCCAGGTCGAGGGCGAAGTGGTTCAGCGTGCCACCGGGCAGCACGGCCAGGGGCAGATCGTGGCGCAGCGCCACCTCGGCCGCCGCGTTCACCGTGCCGTCGCCGCCGCACACCCCGAGCACCTGGGCGCGGGCCGCCGCCTTGTCCAACTCGGCCGCGATGTCCGCCGGTTCGCACTCGACGAGCTCGGCACGCGGCAGCAGGTCCAGCAGGGCGTGCACCCGGTCGGAGGTGCCCGCCGCCCTGTTGGACACCACGATCAGGCCGTCCCCCTCGGTCAGCGCGGGGACGTCCGTACGGGGCCGGGCCGGCGGGACCTGCCGGGCACGCGTGGGCACCATGCCCCGTACGGCGAAGGCGGCGCCCGCCCCCAGCGCCGCGCCCGCCAGCACATCGCTCGGGAAGTGCACGCCGGTGTACACCCGCGACAGCGCCACCGACCAGGCGATCGGCGCCACCGCCAGGCCCCAGGCGGGCGACTCCAGGGCGACACCGGTGGCGAACGCGGCCGCCGAGGCGGCGTGCCCGGACGGGAACGAGGTCGTGATCGGCTGCCGCTTCAGCTGCCGGACCAGCGGGACGGGATCGAGCGTGGGCCGGGTCCGGCGCACCGACCGCTTGCCGACCGTGTTGATGGTCAGCGAGGCGAGGCTCAGCGAGGCCAGGCCCCGCACCGCGGCCCGGCGGGCCCGTGGCGTACGGCTGGCGGCGATGACGGCACCCGCCGCGAACCACAGCAGCCCGTGGTTCGCGCTCCGGCTCAGCCGCGGCAGGATCCGCTCGGCGTACGGCCAGTGCTGCTCGGCGGCGAACTCGAACAGCCGCGAGTCGAGTGAGAGGAACCGGTCGCGCAGGGCGTGCCGGCCGGGCTTGAGGACGGTGAGGTCGACGTCTGGGCTCATACAGGGCTGGGTACCCTGAAGTGGCCGATTGCTGTCCGGCCGACGGTGACCGACACACGGAGGAACCCGTAGATGCGCATGCTGCTCGTCCGCCACGGCCAGACCCCGACCAATGTGGACTACCTCCTCGACACCGCCGTCCCCGGCCCCGGTCTCACCGAGCTCGGCGAACGGCAGGCCGCCGCGCTGCCGGCCGCTCTGAGCGGCGAGGACATCGAGGCGATCTACGCCTCCACCCTCGTTCGCACCCAGCTCACCGCCGCCCCGCTGGCCGCCGCCCGCGGCCTGGACGTGATCGTCCGCGCCGGCATCCGCGAGGTGTTCGCGGGCGACCTGGAGATGCTGCCGGGCGACACGGAGGCCGGGCACGTCTACATGAGGACGGTGTTCGCCTGGGCGGCGGGCGACACGGAGCTGCGCATGCCGGGCGGCGAGAGCGGTGCGGAGGCACTCGCGCGCTACGACGCGGTGGTCGCCGAGGCCGCCGGCAGCGGGGCCGGGACGGTCGCCCTGGTCAGCCATGGCGCCGCGATCCGTATGTGGACGGCGGCCCGGGTGGCCAATGTCGACGTCGCCTTCGCGGGGGCGCATCCGCTCGACAACACCGGCGTGGTGGTCCTGGAGGGTTCGCCCGAGGACGGGTGGAAGGCGTTGTCGTGGGCGGGCGCGGTCGTGGCGTCGACGGGGGAGAGCGGACCGGCCGGGCAGACCGTGGAGGAGGACCTGCCGTAGCGGCCGTCTCGTAGCCGCCCGTCTCGCGTAGCAGCCCTCTCGTAGAACCCCGCTCGTGGAGGCCCTGTCGTGGAGGCCCTGTCGTGGAGGCCGAAGGAGGCCCGGGGGCGGTTTCTCGCCCGCCTCCGCGGATAACGGTTTGCCCGCGCTCCGAGGCGGCCCGCACAATCCGCTCCATGGGACATCTGGAAGCCGCGCACCTCGAGTACTACCTCCCCGACGGGAGGGCGTTGCTCGGCGACGTGTCCTTCCGTGTCGGGGAGGGGGCCATCGTGGCGCTGGTCGGACCCAACGGCGCCGGCAAGACGACCCTGCTGCGACTGATCTCCGGGGAGCTGAAACCGCACGGCGGCACCGTCACGGTCAGCGGCGGTCTCGGGGTGATGCGCCAGTTCGTGGGATCCGTACGGGACGAGACGACCGTCCGCGATCTGCTGGTGTCGGTCGCGCCGCCCCGGATCCGCGCGGCCGCGCAGGCCGTCGACGCCGCCGAGCACGCCATCATGACCGTCGACGACGAGGCCGCCCAGCTGAAGTACGCGCAGGCCCTCTCCGACTGGGCCGAGGTGCGCGGGTACGAGGCCGAGACGCTGTGGGACATGTGCACCACGGCCGCGCTCGGCGTGCCGTACGACAAGGCGCAGTGGCGGCAGGTGCGCACCCTGTCCGGCGGTGAGCAGAAGCGGTTGGTGCTGGAGGCGCTGCTGCGCGGCACCGACGAGGTGCTGCTGCTCGACGAGCCCGACAACTACCTCGACGTGCCCGGCAAGCGGTGGCTGGAGGAGCGTCTGAAGGAGACCCGCAAGACGGTCCTCTTCGTCTCCCACGACCGGGAGCTGCTGGCCCGCGCGGCCGAGAAGATCGTGTCGGTGGAGCCCTCGCCGGCCGGGGCGGACGCCTGGGTGCACGGCGGCGGCTTCGGCACCTATCACGAGGCCCGCCGCGCCCGGTTCGCCCGCTTCGAGGAGCTGCGCAAACGCTGGGACGAGAAGCACGCGCAGCTGAAGAAACTCGTACTGACACTCCGTCAGGCAGCAGAGAACAGCCCCGACATGGCCTCCCGCTACCGGGCCGCCCAGACCCGGCTGCGCAAGTTCGAGGAGGCGGGACCGCCGCCGGAGCCGCCGCGCGAGCAGGACATCCGGATGCGGCTGAAGGGGGGCCGCACCGGAGTGCGGGCCGTCACCTGCGAGAGCCTCGAACTCACGAACCTGATGAAGCCGTTCTCGCTGGAGGTCTTCTACGGCGAGCGGGTCGCGGTCCTCGGCTCCAACGGCTCCGGCAAGTCGCACTTCCTGCGGCTGCTGGCCGGCGACGACGTGGCGCACACCGGGCAGTGGAAGCTCGGCGCGCGGGTCGTGCCCGGGCACTTCGCCCAGACCCACGCGCACCCCGAGCTGCTCGGCCGGACCCTCCTGGACATCCTGTGGAAGGAGCACGCCCAGGACCGGGGCGCCGCGATGTCCCGGCTGCGCCGCTATGAGCTGACCCAGCAGGCCGAGCAGACGTTCGACCGCTTGTCCGGCGGCCAGCAGGCCCGCTTCCAGATCCTCCTGCTGGAGCTGCAGGGCGTCACGGCCCTGCTCCTCGACGAGCCCACCGACAACCTCGACCTGGAGTCCGCCGAGGCGCTCCAGGAAGGGCTGGAGGCATTCGAGGGCACGGTACTGGCGGTCACCCACGACCGCTGGTTCGCCCGCTCCTTCGACCGCTACCTGGTCTTCGGCAGCGACGGACGGGTGCGGGAGACCGCGGAGCCGGTGTGGGACGAGCGGAGGGTCGAGCGGGCGCGATGACGCACGCGCGCCGGTTCGACCGGCTCGTGCGGCACGGCGCGCCGCCCCGACCGCCCTGTGCGGCAGCCGTTCGCGCACGGCCCGTCACTCCCGGTGCCCGTCGACGACGACAGGCCGGTCTCACCCGCACGGGCGAAGATCGCGCCCCGGGCCGTCGGGCGCCGCGTACGGGCTCTGTCCGCCGTGCGCCCGGTATGCGCCGACACGCACGGAGGCCCGGGGACCCCGCTGTTCGTACAGTGGATGCAGAAGGCGAGACCCAAGGCTGTCTCCCGTACACCGCCCGCGGGCCCGTGCTCACGGGCGGGTACAGGGACCGCATGGTTGAACACGACGAGCGGGGCACCACCATGACCGGAGTCGACCCCGGCCGGCTGGACGACCAACAGCTCATGAAGGAGCTGGAGAACATCCACCGGACGCGCCACGACACGCTGCTGTACGGCTCGAACGACGCGCTTCGGGCCCACAACGAACGGATGGCGCAGCTGGAGGGCGAGTATCTGCGCCGCAACCCACGCCGCACGGTGGCCTCGGGCCGCACCCGCGAGGGCGCCCGCGACCGGGCACCGGGCGGGGCGACGCCGCCGATGTGAGCGTGGCTTCCTACAACGGCCGCCCTTCTCGCACGGTCGCCCTCGACTCCCTGGCGAACACTTCGAGGAACGTCTCGCAGAACGCCTTCAGGTCGTCCGGCCTACGGCTGGTGACCAGCGCGTTCGGGCCGTGGTCGCAGATCCGTACCTGCTCGTCGACCCAGGAACCGCCGGCGTTGCGGATATCGGTCTGCAGGCTCGGCCATGAGGTGAGCACCCGCCCCCGTACGACGTCCGCCTCCACCAGCGTCCAGGCCGCATGGCAGATCGCCGCGACCGGCAGGCCCCGGTCGAAGAAGTCCCGCACGAAGGCGACGGCCTTGCGGTTCATCCGCAGATAGTCCGGGTTGGCAACCCCGCCGGGCAGCACCAGCGCGCCGAAGGTGCCGGCCGACGTCTCGCCCACGACCTCCTGCACGGGGAACTTCTCCGCCTTGTCGAGATGGTGGAACGCCTGGATCGTGCCCGGCTTCGTCGACACGAGCACCGGCTCGTGCCCGGCGTCCACCGCCGCCTGCCAAGGGTCGGTGAGCTCGATCTGCTCGACGCCCTCGGGGGCGGTCAGAAAAGCGATACGCATGATGTCTCAGTGTCCTTCCGCGACCCTGTGAGGGGCCTCGTGACTACGTCGTGCGCCGGCCTTGCCGTCGCGACCGCGGAACCGGCACCGGCGGTCGACCGGTTGCCCCGGTCGACCGCCGGAGGACGCTGAACGCCCGCGCACTCATGTGTCCGAAGCGGGGCGTTGTGCGCCCATCTCGTGCTACCGGCTCCTGCGCCGGGCGGCGGTCTGTCGCTCCTCGCCGGTCACGGCCTCGGCCAGCTCCTGGACGTTTGCATAGTGCGACGTTCGCGACAGCCGCTCCAACGACTCGACCAGGGCGTCGGGCGCGTACCCCCGGCGCAGCTCGCGGATCAGGTCCCGCGGGGTCGCCGGGAAGGCGCTTCGGCCGAGGAACCGCGCGAGCTCCAGCCGTACCGTCGCCAGCGACGCCGCCGACGTCCCCGGAGCCACCGGACCACCCGCGACCTGCGGGTCGTCCTCGGCGGACGGCTCCGGATCGTGCCACTCCTCGGTCCGGGTCGGATGTCCGGACCGCAGCAGCCCTTGGAGTTCGTGCTTCATCTCGTCGTCGCGGTGAACGCTCAGCCGGTCACTGCCTCGCTGCATGACTCCCTCCAGATCTTCGGGTCTGCGGTCCGCGTACCCGATGAGAGAGGACCGACACGGGGGTTTGCATCCCGGAAGGAGGGTGACCCGGACCGGTACCCCCCACGAACGATCCGGGGAAGGACCCAGGCCATGGCACTGCTCACCGTGCTTCTCCCGCTACTGATGCTCGGCGTGGTGCTGGCGTTGGGGCGGTACGAGGACCTCCTGCTGCCACGGGAGCAGGACCCCCTCGACCCGACCGCACCGCCGGCCCCGACAGTGAGCCGTCACGCCTCGGGCTGACCGCTATCAGGTCCGCCATGCCGTAGGGCGGCGAGAACGGACTCGGTACGCCGGGTGTCGGGGTGGTGGATGCCGAGGACCCGTTGCTGACGTCCGTACGTCTCCTCCGCCACGCCCTGCGCCTCGCCCGGCCGCAGGCTCTCGGCGAGCCGCCTGGCGAGGACGGACGCAGTGCGCAGGGTGTCCGGGTGATCGTCCCCGAGAGTCCGGCGGCGACGCTCGTGGATGTCCTGGGTCAGCCGTAGCGCTCTCCCCGACAGTCCCAGCCGTGCCAGGCGGTCGGCGAGATGGGAGGCCGCGGTGAGCGTGCGCGGATGATCGGCGCCGCGTGTCCGGCGGCGACGCTCGTACGTCTCCTCCGCCAGGACCCGGGACTCCTCCAGTTGTCCCGCCTCGGCCAGGACCACGCTGAGGTGGGACGCGACGCGCAGGGTGTCCCGGTGGTCGGGCCCGAGCGAAGCCGTCCAGCCTTCGTGGAGTTCCCGCAGCCGACGCAGGACGATCTCGGTCTCGTCCCGGTCGTAGAGGTAGCGGCAGGCCTCACCGGCGGCTTGCCGGGCTGCCGACGTCGTGAGATCCCGGGGGGCGACGGCCAGCAGATGGGCCAGCAGGGCCGGCCAGTGTGCCCTGGTCGCGGGGTCGGGCACTCCACTGGGGAATGCCGAGGAGAGCAGCCGACCGGCGTCACCGGCGGCCCGGCGACGCTCGTCGGCGGAGAGATCCCCGCGGAGAACGGCCTTGGTGAGCTGATGCAGTTGCAGAGTGCCGTCGGACACCCGGGCCAGCCCGATCTCACTCACCTCCTTCAACAGCCGTTGCCGGGCCCTGAGGTCGGCCAGGGCCCGGCCCAGACGGGAGGCGTCCTTCCCTGCGGGGACGCAGGCGTGCAGGGGGAAGGGCTCCGTGGCCGGCAACAGCGCGCAGGCGTCGAGCAGGTCCGCCGCCACGGGATCGCGCCGACGCAGACGCAGGGCGCTCTGTCGGATCACGGCGACCACCGGCGGTGTCCATCCGGGCTGCCCGGCGACCTCGCGGGCCAGGCCGCGCAGAAAGACTTCCAGGCTCATGGTGGACAGCAGGGCGCCTGCCATCTCCAGGGCCAGCGGAAGATGGCCAAGGGCCTCCGCCAGCCGCTCGGCGTCCCTCGCGGACAACTGCGGCCGTCGGCTGCGCAGCAGTGCCACGGATGCCTTGACCGACAGCACGTCCAGGGAGACGGCCGGGATGTTCAGCCGCAGGTTCGCGTCGCGGGAGGTGACCAGGACGTGCCCGGGCCCGTCGGGAATGTGGGTGACGACCGCAGGGTCGTCGGCGTTGTCGAAGACGAGGAGCCAGCGGGGCCGGGAACGCAGCTCGGCCGCCAGGGCGGGCAGGACGGCTCCCGGCGAGGTGCTGGGTCGGGTCACACCCATGACCAGCGCCAGCCTCTCCATTTGCTCGGGGATCCGCGCGAGCTTGTCGGCCGACACCCACCACACCACGTCGTACTCACCACTGAAGCGGTGCGCGTACTCGACGGCGAGCCTGCTTCGTCCGCCCCCGCCGTGTCCGTGCCGGGCGATGACGGCGACGCGCCCCTCATGGGCCAGCCGCACACGGATGTCGGCGAGCTCGCTCTCCCGGCCGGTGAACCCGGAGCCACGCGCGGGAAGGTTCGACACCCGCGGAGGTGTGCCGGGCAGCTTGGGCCCCCCGTCCCTTCCCCGCCGCAGTCGGCCCGGCCGACCGGCGGGGAGGAATTCCGCACGGCCGCCGAACGGGCTCCGCACCGCGCGCAGCAGGGCCTCCCGGGCCTCCTGCTCACCCAGCCCGGACAGGGTCGGCAGAGGCCGGCCGAGCGGAGGGTACGAGGTCTCGTCGAGGCTGATCGGGACGACGTCACCGACCAGGGTGAGAAAGTCGAGTCCCTTCGGGAAGAGGGGCCGCTCGGGGCCGGGATAGTGCCGGGAGAACAGGGCGAGGACCCGGGTACCGGGCCGCTCCAGCTCGTGCCGCAACCGGCCGACCAGGTCGTGCCCCGGCTCCGGTCCCCACTCGTCCAGCACGGCCTCGTAGCCCGCGTCCAGTACGTGCCAGGCGGCCCACTCGGCCCACGCGCGGTCCCTGCCCACATGGCTGATCAGGACGCACGGTTGGGTGCTTCCCCACCTGCCCGGCCCTTCGCCGCCGGCGGGCGCAAGGGCGTGCCCGAGCCGTGTCACCCCCGCAGCGGAGGGCGCGGCGAAGGCCTCCCCGGCCACGGACACGGTCGCCTGATCGCGGTCGACGCCCATGAGGGCCGCGTCGAAAGCGCGCGGATGCCCGATCCGGGGTTCCAGGAAGGCCGCCACCTCGTCGCGCAGCAGCTCCAGGACCCTGCTCACATCGCTGTGGTACTGAGCGTTGAGGAGTGCGTCGCGGACATCGGGAGTGAACTCGAAGCGCGGCTCGCCGTGTTCGGCGTCCTCGGCCGTGCCCTCGGCCCGGTGCAGCATCCCGCCGAGGAAGACCTCGGCCAGTTCGCTTCGGGACGATTCCGGCAGCATGGCCCGCTGCACCACCCGCGCCACCGGAAGGGTGACCGTGGACAGTGCCGACAGCAGCCCGGCCAGCTGCCAGGACCGGGGCGACGACGATCTGCGGAACCGCAGGATCGCCGCGTCCGCGTCCGTCGTTCCGGTTGGTGGGGTCGGGTGGGACGGCAGTCTCTCGCGACGCCGTCCCCGCGCTCCGTGCCGCAGCAGCAGAGCGGCCGTCGGGGTCCAGTGGCCGCTGCCCGCGGTCATCTCGGCCCAGCCGCGCAGTGGTCCGGGCTCGAGCTCCACCACGGGAACCGCCAGGGCCGGTCGGCGACGTGAGTCGAAGCGGCGGGAGGGCTCAAGGCCCCATCGCGAGTTCGGCGCCCCCGGCTGCGGCACCCGCAGCGACACCGGCGTCGGTGCGGCGCCGCCGCGGCTCCACAGCGAGCTGGGCAGCAGATGCATGAGGCTGACGTGGGAGCGCTGCGCCCAGTCGAGCAACAGGCGTTCCGCCGTCGCATCGTGCCAGATGGAGCCCACCGTGTCGCTGAGGACGACGATGAGCTGGTTCCCGGTGGGGTCGAGGATCTCGCGGTGGTGGCGGGCCGGTCGGCCCACCGACGGATGCGGGCGCACCTCGACCCCGGAGCCGTCGGGGGCGGGGGAGAGGTTCCAGCGGCGGATGTCGCGGAACGCGCCGAGTCGGGCCAGTCCTTGGTGGATTTCCCGGACCTCGTTGTGCCACAGAGCCATTGAGGGGCTCGTGTCGACGACCAGGGTGAGGCAGAGCCGGCGGGCCGGTTCGGGGCGCAGGACGGGGACCATGATGTCCTCGTCCACGAGTCGCGTGACCGTCGCCTCTTCGTCCAGTTCGAACGCGGTGCGGGACGGCACCTTGCGGGTGAGCGGCTTCAACGCCCTTGTCAGCGCAAGACCGTGCGGCAGTGCGGCCTCCGCCGGGACGTGCACGGGGGCCGCGAGCCGCTCCCGTGGCGCAGGCCGGCGGGAGCCCCGGATGTGCAGGGTTGCCTGGCGAGCGGAGCCGGTGCTGTCGACGGGCTCTGCGGGCCGTGGTGTCGGATCCTCCTTGGATTCCGGTGTCTCGGCCGGGGACTCCTCCGGTTCCGCGTCGGGCTCGTCCTCGGTACCGGACGAACGGCCGTCCAGGACGTGCTGGGCGAGCCAGAGGATGTCCGCCAGTTCCTCGGGGCCGGGGTCCTCGACCCCGCCCTCCCGCAGGAGATCCAGGAGGTGGGAGATCACGTCGCGTCCGGCCCGCTGAGCGGCTGCAGGGTCGCGTCTGCCAACTGCCTGATCTCCTCCGGGGCCGTCCACGCTCCGGCCAGGCGCAGCTGCACGGCGTTGAGCAGCTGGTCCGTGCCCAGTTCACCGCGCTCGCGCCGACTCAGGAACGTGCGGATCAGACCATTAGGGCCGGTCGCCGTCGCCACGGCGTCGGGCCCGATGCGCCGCTCGATGATGCGCAGCAACTTCTCCTCCTCCGGCAGGTCGATGGTCAGCCGGATGCAGCGGCGCAGAAACGCCGGCGGGAACTCCCGCTCGCCGTTGCTGGTGAGGACGACCACGGGGAAGGCCCGGCACTGCACCTGACCCGCGGTGATCCGGGCCCGTACGCCGGGATCGTCGGTTCCCACGGTCATGGTCTGCTGGTGATCCGCGAGCCGGGCCAGCTCCGGGATGTCGAAGCGCCCTTCGTCCAGAACGGTCAGCAGGTCGCCCGGCAGATCGATGTCGCACTTGTCGATCTCGTCGACGAGCAGGACGCGAGGGCGCTCGGCGGGCAGGAACGCGGTGCCCAGGGGGCCCAGCCGAAGATAGCGTCCGATGCCGTCCGCAGCCGCCTTCCGGTCCGACGGCCGTTCCTCCTCGGTCTCCCGGTCGCCTTCGTCCGCCTCCGGTGACTCGTCCGAGGCCGCGCGCATGCGCGCGAGGTTGGCGTCCTCCAGGCGCCGTAGCGCGTCGTACCGGTAGAGGCCGTCGCGCAGCGTGGCCCGGCTGGTGATGGGCCACCGCAGCACCGGACCGAGTCCCAGGTCGTGCGCGATGCTGTACGCCAGCGTCGACTTTCCCACCCCCGGCACGCCTGTGACCAGCAGCGGGCGCCGCAGGAGGAGCGCCGTGTTGACGAGGTCGATCTCGTTGTCGTCGGCGAGGTAGCCCGCCCCGCGCTCACGGTCCGCCGCGTACCGCTCGTCGTCGAGCGAGGGCACGATGTGGCCCGGGTCGATCTCGCCCTCGAACACCCGCCATGGCGGCCGGTGTTCGGTGAGCCGGGCGAGGTGCCGGTGCGTCGGCACCGCCGGGTCGCCCTTGTAGATCCACCAGTCCTTCACGGCACCTCCGGTTGGTCTCCGGCAGCGTGCCGGACGGTCGTGTCACGCGATCAGGTTCGTGTCGCTCAACGGGTCCGCGGCCGGCGAGTGGTTGGGGTCGTCCCACAGGAGGACCACGCTCGCCCGGGCCGCGTCGGGCACCTTCGTGCTCCGGCGCAACTTCGCCACCGTGTCCGGCAGTTCCGCCACGTCGGCCACGCTGTGCAGGTCCAGCAGCGCATCCAGCGGCGGTACGTCGGGGTCACCGCGATGGCTGTCGCGCTGCCAGACGATGATCGGCATTCCGGCGTCCAGCGCCGCGTACACGCTCGACCGGGCCGGCGTCGTCGACACCGCGACGCACACCGGGTGGTCGTTCCTGCGCCACTCGCCGACGCGCTCGTCCAGGCTGTCGACGTCCTCCTCCGCCACCCACGCCGTGGGCCGCTCGGCATGGCCGTTGCGCCGGGTCAGCCACTGCCAACGGCGGGACCACAACTGCGGCAGGTCGAACTCGCAGCGCTCGTCCGGGCAGCGGACCACGACCTGGTAGAGCTTGCCGAGCGAGCGCGTCCCCCTGGGAAGTTGCAGTGGCCACTGCTCGAACGCCTCCTCCAGCAGGCCGTCGAAGACGGCGAACTCGATGCGCTCCAGCTTCGTACCCGGGCCCTGCTTCCCGTCGGTGAGCGCCTCCGCGAGATTGCGCATGCATTCCTGAAGCAGGTCGCGCGCCCCGTCCATGTCCACCACCATCGACGACCCGTCCTCGGGTGGCTGAAGGCGGCGCGGCTGTCTACCGTCCGTCGTGCGCAGCCATATCTCCGCGTAGTACCGGTCCGGCCGCTGGGGATGCTCCGTGAGCCGCACGGTCAGCGTCGCCTCACCGCGTTTGATGCCCGGGGCGTCGGGCAGCGTCGGCAGCTCCCGGCTGTCCAGGAACCGGCTCACCCACGTGGCCAGCGCCGATGCGCGCTGCTGGTCGGCCGGGCTCTCACCGGCGGCGTAACCGGCCGCGAGGGCGTGTGCGAAGGCGACCGGCTTGGGCACCGCGCCCGGAGCGTGACGGCGCTCGCCCAGATCCTCGGCCCATGCATACAAGTCGCCCTCGGGTGTGCCGTACGGTGCGGCGGCCTGTCCCGGACCGCCCGGGGCTCCGAAGGACCACTGGTACGCCTGCCCGGCCCAACTCTCCGGCCGCACGTCCTTGAGCAGCCCGGCCAACTGCCGCCAGGCGGCCTCGTCCAGCCCGCCCGACGGCATGCCCGCGGGCGCAGCGGCGGGCGTCACCACGTCTTCGGCGGGGGAGCACGGCGAGGACGCCGCCAGCAAGGACGGGCGGGTGCCGTACACGGGGATCGGACCGAGCGGCGGCTCGACGCGCTCGGGTTGGTCCGTCATGTAACGCACGAGCTGCTCGATGCCCGCCGAGTTGAGCGACGGTACACGGAAGCGGCTGATTCGCACGGCTCCCAGGAACGAGGGCAGTTCCCTCTCACTGCGTCCGGGCAGGATGACCAGGAGGACCTTCCGGAACCAGGCTCTGTAGTTCTCATAGAGCTCCGTGCCCAGCAGAGTGGCCTCGAAGGAGACTCCGAGTCCCACCCCGTCCTGCTCTTCGTGGTCACCGCGGATCTTGTACGCGGGAGACGCGACGACGAGGACGTAGTCCGCGTCGGCGTACTGCCGCATCATCCACCGTGGCCAGTCCTGGGGCTGCACGCCGGCGTAGAGATCGACCTTCGCGTCGAGACCACCCTGTGTGCGCAACAGCTCGTAGAGCGTCTCCACCTTGTCGACGTGATGCTGGTCGTCATGGGCGTAGGAGATGAAGACCCGCGGTCTTCCCGCCCCGACGGCCATGTCCGCCCCGTACTCCATCCCCCGTGCCCCCTCCCGCGCAGGAACTCAGAGTAGTCGGGCGAACCGGTTCAGTTGGGCTTCTTCTCCCGTCCCGACAGGAACTCCTGCATCTTCGACTTGAAGCCCTGGCGGATCATCGAGCCTCGGTCGGGGTCGCCCTTCAGGATGGATGTGGCCGTTGCCTCCAGTTGGTCCCAGGTGGCGTGCGGGGGGATCGGGGGGACGGCCGGGTCCGTGCGGAAGTCGAGTACGGCGGGGCCGTCCGACTCCAGGCCCGCGCGCCAGGCCGGTTCGACGTCCTCGGGCTTCTCCACGCGGATGCCGGTCAGGCCGAGGGAGCGGGCGAAGGCGGCGTAGTCGACGTCGGGGAGTTCCTGGGAGGGAAGGAAGGACGGGGCGCCCTCCATGGCGCGCATCTCCCACGTGACCTGGTTGAGGTCGCGGTTGTTGAACACGGCCACGACCAGGCGCGGGTCATTCCAGAGGTGCTTGTACTTCGCCGCCGTGATCAGCTCCGCCAGCCCGTTCATCTGCATCGCCCCGTCCCCGACCAGGGCGATCGCCGGACGGTCCGGGTGAGCGAACTTGGCTCCGATCGCGTACGGCACACCGCAGCCCATCGTCGCCAGCGTCCCCGACAGCGACGCGCGCATGCCGGACCGCATCGTGAGGTGGCGCGCGTACCAGTTGGCAGCCGAGCCCGAGTCGGAGGAGACGATCGCGTCGTCGGGCAGCAGCGGGTCCAGGGCGCGGGTGACGTACTCCGGGTTGATCGGGTCGGCCGACAGCCCCGCGCGCCGCTCCATGACGTCCCGCCAGCGCACCACGTTGTCGCACACCGTGTCGTACCACTCGCGGCCCCGCTCCTCGGCGGCGATCAGCGGGATCAGCCGCTCCAGCGTCGCCTTCGCGTCGCCGACGAGATTCACCTCGTACGGATACCGCATCCCGACCATGTGCGGATCGATGTCGATCTGCACACCGCGCGCCTTGCCGAAGTCCGGCAGGAACTGCGAGTACGGGAAGGAGGATCCGATGGTCAGCAGTGTGTCGCAGTCCCGCATGAGTTCGTACGACGGGCGGGTGCCCAGCAGGCCGATCGCGCCGGTGACATAGGGCAGTTCGTCGCTCAGGACGTCCTTGCCGAGCAGCGCCTTCGCCACGCCGGCGCCGAGCAGTTCGGCGATCCGCTCCACCTCGGCGCGTGCGCCTGCCGCGCCCTGGCCGACCAGGATCGCCACCTTGTCACCGGTGTTGAGGATCTCCGCGGCCCGCCGCACCGAGTCCTCCGAGGGGACCGCCGTCCAGGAAGTGCGGTCCAGGCTGGAGGGCACCATCTTGAACTCGTGCGTGGGCGGCGTGTAGTCGAGCTCCTGGACGTCGCCGGGGATGATGACGGCCGTGGGGGCCCGGCGCGCGTACGCCGTACGGATCGCCCGGTCCAGGACGTTCGGCAGCTGCTCGGGGACCGTCACCGTCTCCACGAAGTCCGAGGCGACGTCCTTGAACAGCGTGTGCAGGTCCACCTCCTGCTGGTACGAGCCGCCCATCGCGGTGCGGTGCGTCTGGCCGACGACCGCCAGGACGGGCACATGGTCGAGCTTGGCGTCGTACAGGCCGTTCAACAGGTGGATCGCGCCCGGTCCCGAGGTCGCCGCGCACACCCCGAGCCGTCCGCTGAACTTGGCGTATCCGACCGCCTGGAACGCGGACATCTCCTCGTGCCGGGACTGGACGAAACGTGGCTGGTTCTCGGCCCGGCCCCAGGCGGCGAGCAGCCCGTTGATGCCGTCGCCGGGGTACCCGAAGACCTGCTCCACACCCCATTCGCGCAGGCGCTCAAGGACATGGTCGGCGACTTTGCTGCTCATACGGGACCTCCCGGTCCGATCGGGGGCCGGCCCTCCGAGCGAGGGCTGTGCGGCAGGGCTACGAGTGACCCCGGCGGCAAGCGGAAAACCCGCGTGAGTGTTTGAGGACGGTGAGTGAGGGCAGGCGGACGAACAGTGCTTCGGACAGGAGGCACGTCCGTGGGAACGGCGAGATCCGCCACGGGTGTGTCCGATACCGGAGCGCGCCCGCACTCCCGCGGTTGACCGTCCAAGCCAGAGCACAACCAAGGGAGTTGCGACGCACATGCCCACACCAGTGAGCGCGAAGCACCACCCGCACGACGACGCCCCCGACACCGCCGAGGACTTCCGCCGGCTGGCCGCACTGCCCGAAGGACCGCAGCGCGACACCCTCCGCGGGCGGATCGTAGAGGCGTGGCTGCCCATGGCCGACCGGCTCGCCGGACGCTTCCGCAGCCGCGGCGAGAGCTTCGAGGACCTGCGGCAGGTCGCCGCCCTCGGCCTGGTCAAGGCCGTCGACCGATACGACCCCGAGCGCGGCAACGCCTTCGAGAGCTACGCCGTGCCCACCATCACCGGCGAGATCAAGCGGCACTTCCGCGACCACATGTGGACGCTGCACGTGCCCCGCCGGGTACAGGACCTGCGCAACCGCGTGCGGTTCGCCGTGCACGACCTGCAGACCGTCTCCGGCCGCATGCCGTCCAACGCCGAGATCGCCGCGCACGCGGACATGACCGAGGCGGACGTCCGGGTCGGCCTGGAGGCGCTGGAGAGCTTCACCGCCCTGTCGCTGGACGCGGAACTGCCCGGTAGCGACGACGGCTACTCGCTCAGCGACGCGCTCGGCTCGGCCGATCCCGCGCTGGACACCGTCGTCGACCGCGAGTCCGTCAAGCCGAGGCTCGCCGCGCTGCCCGAACGGGAGCGGGCGATCCTCTACATGCGGTTCTTCGGCGACATGACGCAGAGCCGGATCGCGGAGCAGTTGGGCATCTCGCAGATGCATGTGTCCCGGCTGATCAGCCGGTGCTGCAACCGGGTGCGGGAACAAGTGCTCAGTGATGTGGCCTGAGGGCCGCACCTGGAGACGGTCCGAGGGCCGCTCCTAGGGGACTTCGGTGGCCGCCAGCGACATGTGGCGGGACATCGTGTCCAGTGCCTTCGCCTCCGCCATGGAGAACGGGGGCCGGGCCCCGCATCTGAAGAGGGTCAGGGTGCCCCGCACGGTGCCGCCGGCCGTCAGGGGGACGCACAGCAGTGACGTGACGTTCGCCTGGACGAGTACGGGGGCACCCTGCGGGTCCCTCCCGAAGGCGTCCGGGTCCTCCGGACGTACCTGGAGCGACGGGGATCCGGTGCGCGCCGTCTCCGTGACCAGGGGACACGTGGCCGGATCCTGCGCCGCGAGCGCCGTGGCCTCCTCGGGCGAGGGGGCCAGCACCGCCGTACGCGTCATCGGCGAGGCGGTGGCGTCGGCGATCACCCAGTCGGCGAAGCCGCCGTGCAGGACCTGGGCCGCCCGCCGCAGCACCGACTCGCGGTCGCCGCGCGGTGCGCTCAGCAGGGCCGTCGTCATCTCGTCCAGCAGATCCATCAGCGTCGCGTGCCGGGTCGTCTCGGCCAGGTCCGGGACCCGGGTCGTCTGCGGGGCCGGCCGGGTCGGCGGTTCGAGAGCCCCGAGCGCGCCGGGCTGCATCACCACCAGGACCGTGGGGTGCGGCTCCCCGCTCGGACGTACGGCGGTCAGGGTCGCGTGAACCGGTGCCGACGGGTGCTGCTGGAGATGCACGGTCAGACTGCGGTCGCCCTCGCCGCGGGCCACGGCGGCGGCCTGCGAACGGAACGCGGCCCGGTCGGCGTGGGCGAGGAGGCCGGACAGCGGGCGGCCCGTCGCATAGCCCGAGCGGACACCGGTGAAAACGGTCGCCGCGAGGTTCAGCCGGCGTACCACCGCCTCCCGGTCCACCAGCGCGACCGGGAGCGGGAACTGCTGGAACACCGCCCGCAGCAGATGCTGCTCCTGACGGTCGGCGGAGGCCGTACGGGGCAGCCCGGCCGAGGACAGCCGCTCGTACCGGGGCCACAACTGATCGGCGACATGGTCGAGTTCGAAGATGGCCGCGTCGAGGACCGTCGGCAGGTCCTCTCCCGTCACGGACCGCGCCGTTTTCAATTCAGCGACGCGGCGCACGAAATCCGCGAGCTCCTCACCGAATCCGTCCGTCTTCTCCATGGGCATGAACCTAGCTCGCGGCGACGCGTTCCGGGGCAGCGGGGATCCAACCGGTTCCTGCTTGTTCTACGACCGTTTTCCCCGGCCGGGAGGGGGAACGCGCAGAAGAGAGGGAGGAGTTGACGATGCCCGCTCGCGACCGTGTGGGTCACTGGGGAGACGAGTCCGCCGAAGCCGCCCTTCCCGGGCGCAGATTGTCGGCCCTGGCCGAACAGGCCGCGCGCTGCACCGCCGACTGCTGCGGCGCCAGCAGCATGGTGGCCGAGGCGGGAGCCGACCGGCCCGCCGCCGTCACCCACCCCGACCTGGCCGGACTCGTCGCCGTGCAGCTCCGCTCCGGGGACGGGCCCATTCCGGCCGCCCTGGAAGGCGGTGAGCCCGTCGACTCGGTCGATCTGCTGCACGACGAGCGCTGGCCGGAGTACCGCGCGCTGGCGCTCGACTCCGGCGTGCGCTCCAGCGTCACGCTGCCGTTCCGCCGGTCCGGCCTGACGGTGACGCTGAGCCTCTACAGCTTCCGTCCGGGCGCCCTGGACGACGCCCGGCACGGGCCCGTGCACGCGCTCGGCGAATTCGCCGCGAGCTGCATCGTCCGCGACCGCTCCTACCGCGCCGCGCTCACCGAGCTGGACCACCTGGGCGCCGCCCTGCGCTCCCGGCCCGTCGTCGACCAGGCCTGCGGCATCGTCATGCACGTCCTCGGCTGCGACGCCGACGCCGCGTTCGGCGTACTCCGCCGCATCTCACAGGGCACGAACCGCAAGCTGGCGGACGTCGCGGCCGGGGTGGTCAGCAGGCGGGGGCGGGGGCTCGAGCGGGATCTGGCGGCGTTGCTGAACTGATCGGGTGGGGTGAGTGGGGGCCGGGGGCGAGAGGGCCCGGACGGCCCGAGGACGGGAGAGGCCGGCGCGCTCGTCGGGGCGTGTCGTGTCACCCGCTCGGCCCTCCCCAATCCCGCGAATGGGGTCCGGCCGCGCGCGCCAGGGCCGCGGGCGGGCTGTCATGGCTGCGGGGGCACGACCGCCGTTCCCCCGCAGCCGTCGGCCGAAGGAGTTCACCCCATGCGCCGCACCGCCCGCGCCCTGTCCGTCGCCGCTCTGACGGGTGTCGCCCTGGGCGCCCCCGCCTCGGCCGCCTCCGCGGACCCGGCCGCGGAGGTCAGTCCGGGCACGGTCGCGCCGGGCGGCAGCGTCACCGTCTCGGTCACCTGCGACGCCCTCGACGGGTCCGCGCCCGCCACCCTCCAGGCCACCTCCCAGGCGTTCGAGGAAGGCACCGTCGAGCTGAAACGGGCCTCCGGCACGGACGAGAAGGCCGCCGGGCCCGTCTACCGCGGCAGCGCCCGGGTTCCCCCGGCCGAGAGCTTCGAGGGCGACCCGGACGCGGCCGGAGCCGAGTCCGACTGGACGGTCGACGGGACCTGCCCGGCGGCGGGCGGCGGCGAGGGCAAGGAGTGGAGCGCGACGTTCACGGTGGCGCGCGAGAGCGGCGGTGCCGGGAGCGTGGGCGCTGGGAGTGACTCCGATCCGACCGACTCCACTCTGACCGACTCCACTCTGAGCGACTTGAACGTGAGCGACTCCGGCGGGGGCAAGGGGAGCGACACGGGTGGCAAGGGCGAGAGCGGGGGCCACCAGGGTGGCAGCGGCGGTGGTGGCACCGGCGGTGGCCATACCTGCAAGGACCCCGAGTCCGACTGGACCGGAGCCGAGAAGGCCGAGCCCTACGCGGCCGAGTCGGAGGCCGGCAAGGCCGAACCCGGGTGGGACGGCGCCGAAACCGAAGGGACGGGCGGACTCGGCGCGACCGACATCGGGGAACTCGGAGAGGAAGGGCTCGACACCGGCGGCACGGACACCGGCGGGAGCGGGGCCGGCGGGACCGGTGGAACCGACGCCGGTGGAACCGACGCGAGCGGAGTCGCACCCGAGTGGGACGCCGGAGCCGGCAAGAAGGAACCCGGAGCGGACGACTGCGGCGGGGCGACCGACCAGCACGGTGTGCAGGCCGGTACCGGCGGCACCTTCACCGACTCCGTCCCCGCGCTGGTGGCCGGCGGCGTACTGATCGCGGGTGCGTTCGGAGGTGCGGCGTACCGGCTGCGTCGCAGGACGACCACCCCGGAGGACTGATCTCGCAGCATGGATCTCGCCGGACCGAGCCGTACGGCGACCCGGTGACCGGCGCAACCCCGGCGGCCACCCGTGCAGTTGCGCCACGATGGGTACGCGAAGCGCGGAGACACACGATGCACCGCACGTCGCCCCCGGACCGTAGGACCCCACGACCCCCACCCCCCACCAGCCCGCACGGAGCATCGGACGACGTCGACCAGACCCACCACGGCACCAGGCACAGCGGAGGCACGGATGCGCCGGACGGACCCCGAAGGCCACGGCCCCGTCCGTTACGGGCCGCCGCTCCCCGACGACGGACTGCCCGTACTGCCCGAGATCGCGGCAGTCCTCGCTGCCGCCGCAGGCCGCGCCGAGAGCGAGCCGGTCGGCGGTGGCACCGCCCTGCTGGAGGCGGCGTGCGGCTACTGGGGCCGGCGCGGACTGCCGACCGAGCCCGAGCATGCGGTGGCCGGCCCCGGCGCCCCCGCCCTGCTCCTTGGTCTGACCTTCGCGCTCGGCGGCGACGTCCTCGTGCCACGGCCCTGTGCGGCCTGGTGGGCGCCGTACGCACGCCTGTTGGGCCGGCCCGTCTTCCACGTGGCGACCCCGGCCGAGTGCGGCGGCGTCCCGGATCCGTACGCCCTTCTGGAGACCGTCCGCCGGGTCCGTGACGAGGGCGGTGACCCACGGCTGCTCGTGCTGTCGGTCGCCGACGACCCCACCGCCACCGTCGCCCCGCCCGAGGTGCTGCACGAGACCGTGGAGGCCGCCACCGGCGAGGGCCTGCACCTGGTCAGTGACGAGACCTGGCGTGACACCGTGCACGCCCCGCACGACACCGTGCTGGTCAGCCCCGCCGAGATGCTGCCCGAGCAGGTCACCGTCGTCACCGACCTGGCCGGCGCCCACCTCCCGCCGGGCTGGCCTGCTGCGGTCGCCCGGTTCCCCGCGCACAACGCCGGGAACGGCCTCCACGCGCGCGTGCTCGACGTGCTCACCGCACTCGGCGCCCGCGTCGCCGGCCCGGTCGCCCTCGCCGCCGGGTACGCGCTCGCCGAGCCGGAGCCCGTCACCGCGCGGATCGGCGCCGCCGTACGGCTGCACGCGCGCGTGGCCGCCGCCGCGCACGCAGCCGCCGTGGGAGCCGGCGCCCTGTCCCGGCCCCCGCAGGCCGGCCGGCACCTGTACGTCGACCTCGGTCCCCTGCGCGCCGGGCTGTCCTCGCACGGCGTGGGCGACGCGCAGGACCTGGAGGACTTCCTCGCCGCGCGGCTCGGCATGCCCGCGCCGGGCGGGCACCGCTTCGGCGACGACCTCGCGGCGTTGCGCGTACGGCTGTCCACCGGCGCGCTGCTCGCGGGCACCGACGAGGAGCGCGCGGAATGCATCGCTTCCCCCTCGCCGTTGGAACTGCCACACGTGCAACGCGCGTTGATCCACATGAGGTCGGTCTTCGACGATCTCCGCGACGAAGCTCGGCGACGGGAGCCTCCTCGATGACGCAGCAGTACGAGTCGACCACCGGGCGAGCGGCCACCACGCGAACAAGCCCGACGCACAAGGCCACGAAGCACAAGACCACCGCGAGTACGGCCGGCAGGGAAACCTCCGGCACGGGCCCGACCACCCAGGAACCCGGCGATCCGACGGGCCACCCATCACCCCTCGCGCCCTCGCTCCCTCCCCTCGCCGCCCCCCGCCCGCTGGGCGAACGCCGAGTGTGGCCCCGCTCCTTCCACGACCGTCTCACCGCCCCGCTGCCCGGCATCAAGGCCCTCGCCCGCTTCGCCCGCGAGGGCGCCGTACGTCCGGGCCGCGAGGGCCTCGCCGACATCCCGCTCCTGCCCTTCGAGCCGGGCCCGGTGCCCCGCGTGGGCGCCGACACGATCGCCGTCTCCTGGGCGGGGCACGCGAGTTGGGTCGTGCAGATCGGCGGGCTGACCGTGCTCACCGACCCGGTCTGGTCGCGCCGGATCCTCGGCACGCCCGCCCGGATCACCCCCGTCGGCGTCGCGTGGAGCGCCCTGCCGCGCGTGGACGCGGTCGTCGTCAGCCACAACCACTACGACCACCTGGACGCCCCCACCCTGCGCCGACTCCCGCGCGACACCCCCGTGTTCGTGCCGGCCGGCCTCGCGGGCTGGTTCCGACGGCGGCGGTTCACGCAGGTCACCGAGCTGGACTGGTGGGAGGCGGCCGAACTGTCCGGCGTCCGCCTCGACTTCGTGCCGGCCCACCACTGGTCCAAGCGCACCCTCGTCGACACCTGCCGCAGCCTGTGGGGCGGTTGGGTGCTCACCGCGCCCGACGGACAGCGCGTGTACTTCGCCGGCGACACCGGCTACGGCCACTGGTTCACCCGCATCGGCGAGCGCTACCCGGGCATCGACCTCGCCCTGCTCCCCATCGGCGCGTACGACCCCCGCTGGTGGCTCAGCGACGTCCACTGCGACCCGGAGGAGGCCGTACGGGCGGCTCAGGACCTGGGTGCGCGGCGGATGGCACCCATGCACTGGGCGACGTTCGTCCTGTCGGCGGAGCCGGTCCTGGAGCCGCTCACACGGGTGCGGGCGGCGTGGGAGAAGGCGGGGCTGGACAGAGGGGACCTGTGGGATCTGCCTGTGGGGGGATCGCGGGTTCTGAGGTAACCGACGCCAGTGGATGCCGTCAGGGGCGCGGGGAACTGCGCGACCGGCCATGACGGGCCGAGAGTCCGCGACGAGAGCTCACTTGCCAGATCGAATCCGCTTCCACACACTCGGCGCCGCGCTGATGACCAGCGTCAGCGCCACCGCCGCGACGACCCCCTCCCACGGCTCGTCGAACAGCGACCCGCCCAGGATCCCGATCAGCTGGTACGTCACCGCCCACGCCAGGCAGGCCGGCAGGTTCCCCCGCGCGAAGCGTCGCATCGTCCACTCCGCCAGCAGACAGGCCAGCATCACCGGCAGCCGGCCCGCCGGCACCAGCCGGGACAGCACCAGCACCGCCACCCCGTGCTCGGCGAGCTTCTCCTGGGCCTGTGTGAGCCGCTCCTCCGGCGCACGGGAGCGGATCGCCTCCAGCCAGCGCGAACCGTTCTTCGAGCCGAGGCCGCGCCGGCCCAGCCAGTACAGCGACATATCGCCCAGGAACGCGGCCGTCGACGCCGTCACGAACACCAGCGCCAGCGAGAACGGCGCCGTCTGGTGGAACGCCACCACCGCCGCCGAACTGACCAGCGCCCCCGTCGGCACGATCGGCACCAGCGCCCCGATCAGCACCAGCAGGAACAGGGAGGGATAGCCGATCGCCTGCTGCGTCGACTCCGGCGTCACCGTCGTCGTGGCGGCGGCCAGCACCGTCACCGGGCCACCTCCAGGCGCACGCTCTCGCCGTGCGCGAGCCGGTGCACCGATACGCCGGGCGTGCGCTCCGCCGCGAGGCGTGCGAACTCATCGCCGGGCGCATGGAATTCATGGGGGCGCACGGCGTCCATGCCGATCGGCCAGTAGGTGCCGTAGTGCACCGGCACCGCGCTGCGCGGCGCGAGCCTGGCCAGCGCCTCCGCCGCACGCCCCGCGTCCAGGTGCCCCTCCCCGAGATACGGCCCCCAGCCGCCCACCGGCAGCAGCGCCACGTCGACCGGCCCGACCTCCTCCGCCATGCCGTCGAACAGGCCGGTGTCCCCGGCGAAGTACGTGCGTACCTGGCCCTCGATGACATAGCCGAGGGCGGGGGAGCGGTGCCGTCCGACGGGCAGCCGCCGCCCGTCGTGCCGCGCCGGAACGGCCCGTACGGCCACGCCGCCCACCGTCGTCACATCGCCGGGCGCCATCTCGGTCACCCGTAGATGGGTGAGCCGGCGCAGACCCGGGACCGCACCCGGCGCACCCCGGGGCACGAGCAGGCGGGTGCCCTCGGGCAGCCCGGCGAGTGAGGGAACGTGCAGGTGGTCGGCGTGGAGGTGGGAGACGACGGCGACATCGGCGCGCCGGGAGTCGGGCGCCGGGAGCGCACCCCGGCGTCGGCGCAGGTGTGCGAGCCGGCGTGCGAACAGAGGGTCGGTGAGGATGCGCACGTTCGAGTCCTCGACCGTGCAGGTGGCGTGACCCCACCAGGTGATCTCCACCGGCACTTCTTTGCCTCCTTCGCGCGACTCCCCGAAGCGTACGGGCTGGAGTAGGGTCGGCGGCGAAATCCGGAGGTGGGGGGACGCCATGGGGCCATCCATAGTGCGCGTCACGGCGATCGCCAGTCTGACGCCGCTCGAAGAGCTGGACGCCGACCCCTTCCTGGTGGACTCCCGCAGCCAGCACGCCATGTGCACGCGCTGGGCCGCCGAGCACGGGTACTTCGTCGCGCGTGAACTCCTCGTACGGGGGCTGCGGGCGGACCACAGCGTGCTGTGGGAGGGTGTGCGGCCCGGCCTCGATCTGTTCGTGGCGCCCAGCCGGAGGGTGCTGGAGAGCGCGCTGTCGTCCGTCGAGGAGTTCACCGCGGAGTGCGCCCGGCGCGGGGTGCGGGTGGAGACGGTGGGGCGGGCCGAGCCGTTGTACGACGCGCAGATGAAGGCTCGGGTGCATCGGCGGCTGTCGATGCCGACGGCGGGGTACGACGGCCGCTAGGCGCTCCGCTGCGGGGGCCGATGAGGACGCTGCTCGGCCGCGGCGCCTTGGGGGCTGGGGGCGCCCGCGGCGGAGCCGCATATCGATACAGCCCCGCGCCCCTTTCAGGGGCGCTGCCGAACCGGGCGTTGTGCGAGGCTGGGGGCGTGGGCGTGGGCGTGAGTGGGCGTTGGCGGCGGGTCGCCAGTCAGGTCGGGCGGAGCGTGGCCGTGTGGGCGGTCTCGACCGTCACCATGCTCGTGCTCGCCGGGATCCTGCCGGACTTCCAGCTGCAGTCGGCCGACGACGAGAGCACCACCCGGCTCGCCATGACCGCGGCCCTCGGCGCCGGTGCCTTCGGTCTGCTCTCGGCGCTCGTCTGGCCCCTGCTCGTACGGCTGCTGCTGCTCGTGCCCGCGCTCGTGCTCGGCCTGCTGGTGTTCTTCCTGAACGGCTCGCTGCTCATCGTCGCACTGCGCCTGGTGCCCTCCGGCGACAGCGAGGCCGCCCCCGAGACCGCCGTCATCGTGGCCGCCGTGATGTCCGCGGTCGCCTCCGCCACCGGCGGTGCCCTGGCCGTTCGTGACGACGACGCCTACCGGCGCCGGCTGTACCGCCTCGCCGACCGGCGGCGCCGGGCCCTGCCGCCCGGCCCCTCCAGCCCCGGCACGGTCTTCATGCAGCTCGACGGCGTCGGCCACGACCTCCTGCTCACCGCCGTGGGCAAGGGCCTGATGCCCACCGTCGCCCGCTGGCTCGGGGAGGGAACCGGCGCGGGCGAGCGCCCCACCCACCGGCTCACCGCCTGGCGCACCGACTGGTCCAGCCAGACCGGCGCCAGCCAGCTCGGCATCCTGCACGGCAGCAACCACGACGTCCCGGCCTTCCGCTGGTACGAGAAGGCGGCCCGCGAGGTGATGGTCTGCAACCGTCCCACCAGCGCCGCCGAGCTCCAGCGCCGCGCCATCGACCGCACCGGCGACGGCGGCCTGCTCACCGCCGACGGCGCCAGCCGCGGCAACCTCTTCAGCGGCGGCGCCGACGAGCAGGCCCTGGTGCTGTCCATCGCCACCAGACGGCGCGACCGCCGCAACCGCTCCCGCGCGGGCTACTTCGCCTACTTCTCCGACCCGGCCAACGCCGTGCGCACCGCCCTGTCCTTCATCGCCGAGGTCGGCCGCGAGATCGGCCAGTCGAGCAGGGCCCGCGTCCGCAAGGCCAGGCCGAGAGTCTCCCGCGGCGGTCTCTACCCGTTCGTGCGGGCCTTCGCGACCGTCGTCGAACGGGACGTCGTCGTCGCCGCGGTCATGGGCGACATGTTCGCCGGCCGCACCGCCGTCTACGCCGACCTCGTGGCGTACGACGAGGTCGCGCACCACTCCGGGCCGTTCGGCCGCGACGTCGAGAAGGTCCTCGAACGCCTCGACCGGGCGCTGGCGTTGATCGAGAAGGCCGCCGAGCACGCGCCGCGGCCGTACCGGCTCGTGGTGCTGTCGGACCACGGCCAGAGCCCCGGCGAGACCTTCCGCGCCCGCTACGGCCTCGGCCTCGGGGACCTGGTGCGGGCCGGCTGCGGGCTGCCCGTGCCGCGCAGGGCACGGCGCACCCACAGCGGCGCCGAGGCCCGCGCGGCCGTGCGCGCCGCGCTGCGCCGCCCCGTCGAGGAGGGCGGCGAGCAGCACCGCCCATCGCGCCGCCGCTCCGAGCCGATCGTGCTGGCCTCCGGCAACCTCGGCCTGGTGTCCTTCCCGGACGTGCCGCACCGGATGACCAAGGAGGAGATCGACGCCCGCCACCCGGCGCTGCTCACCACCCTCGCCAACCACCCCGGCATCGGTTTCCTGCTGGTGCGCAGCGAGCGGCACGGCGGGGTCGTGCTCGGTGCGTACGGCGCCGAGATCCCCGTGGACCGGCTGGACGGCGAGCCGGGCCCGCTGGAGGTCTTCGGACCGGGCGCGGCCGACGCCGTACGCCGCACGCACTCCTTCCCGTCCGCCGCCGACATCATGGTCAACTCGGCGTACGACCCGGCCGACGGCGAGGTGCTCGCCTTCGAGGAGCAGATCGGCTCGCACGGCGGGCTCGGCGGCGCGCAGGGCAGGCCGTTCCTGCTGTCGCCCCTCGCCCTTTCCGCCCCCGTGGACGACGGGCAGGACCTCGTCGGCGCCGAGCATGTGCACCGGGTGCTGCGGCGCTGGCTGCGCGAGGCGAACGGGCCGCAGGTGCCGGTGGAGGCGGAGCCGCAGGAGCGGGCCGCCTGAATAATCGGCTGCGTCCGAGGGGCCGCGAGCACACACTGTTCGAGTCGCAAACCTCTCGAACACCCCCAAGGAGCCTCTGCGTTGCAGGCTGCAGTCACCGTCACGCCCACCCGTATCCCCGAACTGCTCCTCGGCCTCGCCACCGTGCGGCCCGTGTTCATCTGGGGCGCCCCCGGCATCGGAAAGTCGTCCCTCGTCAGGGACTTCGCCGCGTCGCTGGGGCTGGAGTGCGTGAGTCTGCTAGGTACGCAGCTCGCGCCGGAGGACCTGATCGGCGTACCGCAGATCCGCGACGGCCGCTCGGTGTTCTGCCCGCCGGAGGCCATCGCCCGCGACGAGCCGTACTGCCTGTTCCTGGACGAGCTGAACGCGGCCACGCCCGATGTGCAGAAGGCGTTCTACTCGCTGATCCTGGACCGCCGTATCGGCAACTACGAACTGCCGAAGGGCTCCATCGTCATCGGCGCCGGCAACCGCGCCACCGACAACGCCCTCGCCCGGCCCATCGCGTCCGCGCTGGTCAACCGGCTCACCCACGTCCACCTGGAGGCGTCCGCCAAGGACTGGCTGACCTGGGCCGCGAACAACGGCATCCACCCGTGGATCCTGGACCACCTCACCGACCGCCCCGACCACCTGTGGTCCAAGCCGCCGAAGACCGAGGAGCCGTTCTCCACGCCCCGCTCCTGGCACATGCTCTCCGACGCGCTGCACTCCTTCGGCCGTGACCTCGACGAGGAGACCCTGAAGGTCCTGGCCCACGGCACGCTGACGCCGACGCACGCCACCGCGTTCTGCGGCTACGTCAAGATCGTGCGCAGCCAGTACGGCATCGAGGCGATCATCAAGGGCGAAGCCGGCTGGCCGCACCGTATGCAGGACCGTGATCTGCTCTACTACCTCGCCGAGTCCTTCCGCGGCCGTCTGGTCAAGGAACTGCCGGTCAGCAAGGACCACATGTCGGCGGCCGCCCGGCAGACCGCGTACCGCGCCAAGTCGCAGCTGGTGCAGCTCGCGGAGATCTCCGTCGAGGTCGCCCAGAGCGTCATCGCCTCCGACGCCGACGGCAACCCCGTACTGCCGGCCTGGTTCCTGGTGGAGGCCGCGCGTGACATGCCCCGGCTGGTCGAGGCGCGGCGATGAGCCGCGGCGGCGGCCAGAAGGGCGGCAAGGGGCAGAAGAAGCGGGACCTCGCGGCGGAGGCCTTCGCCGAGGGGCTGCGGCTGGTGCGCGCCAACCCGGCGCTCGCCGCCGTGGAGTTCACCGTCTGCCGCCACGAGAGCTGCGAACAGGCGCCGCGCGACGGCCTCCTTCGCGTCGACTCCGACGGCGTACTGCACGTCCACGCCACTCGGCTCGCCGAACCCGCCACCTGGGCCTGGGCGATCGCGCACGCCGTCCTGCACCTCGGCTTCGGACACGTCCCCTCCAGGAAGGGCGCGCCCGTGCAGCCCGACCGCGCCGACCTCGCGGCACGGTGCGTCGCCGTCAACCGCTTCCTGCTCACCTTCCCCGTCGGCAAGGCCCCGGAGGACCTGCCGCTGACCTACCCGGCCGGCGACGAGGAACGGCTCGCCGCGCCCTGGCGGCGCGACGGCGTCCCCGCCGTGTACGAGGGCTGCGGCACGGCCGGCCCGGAGCCCGACCAGCTCCTCGTGGAGTGGACGGGCTGGTACGGGTCCCCTCCCGACCATCAGCTGGCCTTCGCCACGGCGCTCACCCGGACCGTCTCCACCGCGATGGACATGGCGGGCGGCCGCCGCGACTCCATGGTCGGCGAGCCCGTCAAGAAGCGGCCCTGGCAGTGGGCGCTGGAGTGGTTCATCACCTCCTACCCGCTGCTCGGCGGCATCGCGGCCGGCATCAAGCTGGTCGCCGACGCCGAACTCGCCCGTGCCCACGGCATCGCCGTCGCCGCCGTCAACGCGGAGGCCGGCGAGATCTACATCAACCCGCTGCGCCAGTTCGAGCCCGAGGAATGGCGGTTCATCCTCGCCCACGAGATGCTGCACGCCGCCCTGCGCCACGGCGACCGCTGCGGCACCCGCGACCCCTACCTGTTCAACGTCGCCTGCGACTACGTCATCAACGGCTGGCTGCGCGAGATGCAGGTCGGCGAGATGCCCCAAGGACTGCTGTACGACCAGGAGATGACCGGCCTGTCGGCCGAGGAGGTCTACGACCGGATCGCCGGCGACCTGCGCCGGATGCGCCGTCTCGCCACCCTGCGCGGCAAGGGCGTCGGCGACGTCCTCGGCGCCCCGCTCGGCGTACCCGGCGACTACGTCGACCTCGACGAGTTCTACCGCCGGGGCCTGTCCCAGGGCCTGGACCTGCACCAGCAGCACGAGCGCGGCTTCCTGCCCGGCGGCCTGGTCCAGGAGATCCGGGCGCTCAGCCATCCGCCGCTGCCCTGGGACGCCCGACTCGCCCGCTGGTTCGACGAGTTCGTGCCCCGCCCGGAACCGGTGCGGACCTACGCCCGGCCCTCGCGCCGGCAGGCCTCCACACCCGAAATCCCGCGCGCCGGACGCTACTTCCCGCCCGAGGAGATCGCCCGCTGCACCTTCGGCGTCGTCCTGGACACCTCCGGGTCCATGAGCACCGGCCTGCTCGGCAAGGCCCTCGGCGCGATCGCCTCGTACGCCGAGGCGCGGGACGTCCCGGCCGCGCGCGTGGTGTTCTGCGACGCGGGACCGTACGACGCCGGGTACGTGCCGGTCACCGACATCGCCGGACGGGTGCGGGTACGGGGCCGCGGCGGTACGGTCCTGCAGCCCGGGATCGACCTGTTGCTGCGGGCGGACGACTTCCCGGCCGGGGCGCCCGTCCTGGTCATCACGGACGGCTGGTGCGACGTGCTGCGGGTGCGGCGTGAGCACGCGTACCTGATTCCCCCGGGCCGTCGACTGCCGTTCACCCCGCGTGGGCCGGTCTTCCGGGTGAGTTGAGCCGGAGTGTGATCGGATGGGGGACACGGACCCCGGAAACGGGCCCCCATGCGAAAGGAAGAATCGTGGCTACCACGCGCTCCGCACACACCGTCTGGGAAGGCAACCTGCTCGAGGGCAACGGTGTCGTCAACTTCGACTCCTCCGGTGCCATCGCCGCGCAGCCGGTCACGTGGGCCTCGCGCTCGCAGGACGCGAACGGCAAGACCAGCCCCGAGGAGCTCATCGCCGCCGCGCACTCCAGCTGCTTCTCCATGGCGCTGTCGCACGCCCTGAACGGCGCCGGTACGCCGCCCACCAAGCTCGTCACCTCGGCCGACGTGAACTTCCAGCCGGGTGAGGGGATCACCGGGATCCACCTCACGGTGGAGGGGACGGTGCCCGGCATCGACAACGACGCGTTCGTCGCCGCCGCGGAGGACGCCAAGAAGAACTGCCCGGTCAGCCAGGCGCTGACGGGGACGACGATCACGCTGTCGGCGAAGTTGGCGTAGCGCTCCGCGGGGGAGCCGCGGTGGGTCGTCCGTTGTCTGCGGCGCCGTCGTGGCTGATCGCGCAGTTCCCCGCGCCCCTCGGGGGGCGGCCCTCCGGGCCTGCCCCCCGACCCCTGAGCGCCCGCTCAGTCTCCGTTTGGTACCCACCCCCAGGGTCACTCGCCCCATTGACAAGAGCCCACTCAAGTTTTGTGCTGGAGTTCAAGAGGTGCCCTGGCGGAAGGGGACAGTGATGGCACGCGCGGTCGGGATCGATCTCGGGACCACGAACTCGGTGGTCGCCGTTCTGGAGGGCGGCGAGCCCACTGTCGTCGCCAATGCGGAGGGGGCCAGGACCACACCGTCGGTCGTGGCCTTCGCCAAGAACGGCGAGGTGCTCGTGGGGGAGGTGGCCAAGCGGCAGGCGGTGACGAACGTCGACCGCACCGCCCGCTCCGTGAAGCGCTACATGGGCGACGGGAGCTGGCGCTTTCCCGACCAGGGCGACATCGACGGCACCCGCTACCGGGCCCAGGAGCTGTCGGCCCGGGTGCTCCAGAAGCTGAAGCGGGACGCCGAGGCGTATCTGGGCGAGGACGTCACCGACGCGGTGATCACCGTCCCCGCCTACTTCGACGACGCCCAGCGGCAGGCCACCAAGGAGGCCGGGGAGATCGCGGGTCTGAAGGTCCTCAGGATCATCAACGAGCCCACGGCCGCCGCCCTCGCCTACGGCCTGGACCGCGGCGAGGAGCAGACCGTGCTGGTCTTCGACCTCGGCGGCGGCACCTTCGACGTCTCGCTGCTGGAGATCGGCGACGGCGTCATCGAGGTCAAGGCCACCAACGGCGACACGCACCTCGGCGGCGACGACTGGGACCAGCGGGTCGTCGAGTACCTGGTGAAGAAGTTCAAGGGGCAGAACGGCATCGACCTCGGCAACGACAGGATGGCCGTCCAACGGCTGCGCGAAGGCGCCGAGAAAGCCAAGATCGAGCTGTCCAGCTCCTCCGAGACCACGATCAACCTGCCCTACATCACCGCCTCCGCCGAGGGCCCCCTCCACCTCGACGAGAAGCTGACCCGCGCCCAGTTCCAGGAGCTCACCGCCGACCTCCTCGACCGCTGCAAGACCCCCTTCCACCAGGCCGTCAAGGACGCCGGCATCAAGCTCTCCGCGGTCGACCACGTCATCCTCGTCGGCGGCTCCACGCGGATGCCCGCCGTCACCGACCTCGTGAAGGAACTCACCGGCAAGGACCCGCACAAGGGCGTCAACCCCGACGAGGTCGTGGCCGTCGGCGCGGCCCTCCAGGCCGGCGTCATCCGCGGCGACGTCAAGGACGTCCTCCTGCTCGACGTCACCCCGCTGTCCCTCGGCATCGAGACCAAGGGCGGCATCATGACGAAGCTCATCGAACGCAACACGACGATCCCGACCCGGCGTTCGGAGATCTTCACGACCGCCGCCGACAACCAGCCCTCCGTCGGCATCCAGGTCTACCAGGGCGAACGCGAGATCGCCTCGTACAACAAGAAGCTCGGCGTCTTCGACCTCACCGGCCTGCCGCCGGCCCCGCGCGGGGTGCCGCAGATCGAGGTCGCCTTCGACATCGACGCCAACGGCATCATGCACGTCTCCGCGAAGGACCTAGCGACGGGCCGCGAGCAGAAGATGACCGTGACCGGCGGCTCGGCGCTGCCGAAGGACGACATCGACCGGATGATGCGGGAGGCCGAGCAGTACGCCGAGGAGGACCACAAGCGCCGCGAGGCCGCCGAGACCCGCAACCAGGGCGAGCAGCTCGTCTACCAGACCGAGAAGTTCCTGCGCGAGAACGAGGACAAGGTCCCGGCGGAGACCCGGGCCGAGGTCGGGTCGGCGATCACGGAGCTGAAGGAGCAGCTGGAGCAGAACGTCGAGACGAACGTCCTGCGCACCGGCATCGAGAAGCTCGCCACGGTCAGCCAGAAGATGGGCCAGGCGATGTACGCCCAGTCCCAGCAGGCCCCCGCCGACGGCTCGGCCGACGCCGACGCCGGCACCGGCACCGAGCAGAGCGCCGCGCAGGACGACGACGTGGTCGACGCGGAGATCGTCGACGACGAGAAGGACCAGCGGGACCAGAAGGGCGGGGCCGCCTAGGAGCCCGCCTTCTCCCAGCCGCGCCGCTCCGGCCGCGGCCCCAGCTGCTCGGGGTCGCGGCTGCGGTACACCAGGTACGGCCGGAACAGGTACTGCACCGGCGCGCTGAACATGTGCACCAGCCGGGTGTACGGCACGAGCGCGATCAGCGCCATGCCGACCACCGCGTGGATCTGGTACAGCACCGGCACGCCCGCCATACGGTCCAGGTCCGGCTGGAGGGTGAACAGGCTGCGGGCCCAGGGGGCGATGGACTGCCGGTAGTCGTAGCCGTCGCCGGAGACATGGGTGAGCTTGGCGACCATGCCGAGCACGATCGCGCCGAGCAGGACGACGTACATCAGCTTGTCGTTGGCGGTCGTCGCCCGGAACACCGGCGCGTTCGTGCGGCGCCGGTAGATCAGCAGCAAGATCCCGGCGACGGTCAGGGCGCCGGCCGCGGTACCGCCGTAGAGGGAGAACAGGTGGTAGGTGTGCTCGCTCACGCCGAGCGAGTCCGTCCAGGACGCCGGGACGAACAGGCCCACCAGATGGCCGACCAGCACGAACAGGATGCCGTAGTGGAAGGCGGGCGAGGCGATGCTGAGCAGCCTCGACTCGTAGACCTGGGAGGAGCGGGTGGTCCAGCCGAAGCGGTCGTAGCGGTGCCGCCAGACCAGGCCGGCGACCAGCAGGGCGAAGGTGACGTAGGGCAGGACGCCCCAGAGCAGTGCGGTCATGGACGCACCCCCGTGCGTTCGGTCGGCAGTGTGGCGCACACCGCGTCCAGGACGGACGCGTACGGCGTGCCGAAGTCGGTCAGCCGGGCGCGGAGCTGCTCCAGGCACTCGCGGTGCTCCAGCAGCAGATCGTTCTCGCCGGTGCGGGCCGCGAACTCCAGTACCGCGGGCAGGAAGTCGGGCAGTTCCTCGCCCGTGAACTCCATGCCGTGGGCGCGGTAGACCTCCTTGAAGCGCAGCAGCGACATGCCGCGCCGCCGGGTGTCCCCGTCGAGCCACCAGGTCAGATAGAGGCTGTGCCGGTTCTTGAAGTCGAAGACCTGGACATAGTGCGCGGCCAGTTCGTCCGGCGGGGTGAGTGCCGCGTGGTCGGTGAACTCCCGCAGCTGCGGGGCGGCTTCGCGCAGCAGCGGCAGGCGCGCGCGGAAGTCGTCGTCCGGGTAGGTCAGACAGAGTGCGGCCGCCTGGTAGAGCACCTCGAACGACGGCATCACGCCTCCTCGGTGTCGGCTGTGCGGGTGGGTCCGGCGGCGTCGGCCGCGTCGTCGGAGGTCTGGCGTCTGCGCAGCACGTGGAAGTTCTCGACCGGCATCAGCGGCAGCAGCTTGCGGCCGCCGGAGTCCTGCCCGAAGGGGCCGTCCCCGCCCATCCCGGGCCCGCCCTCGTAGTCGAGGCTGCACCCCTGCGGCAGCGCCGACTCCTCCAGGCGCCGGGCGTCCGCGACCGCCGCCGTCGGAATGACGTACCGGTCCTCGTACTTGGCGACCGCCAGCAGCCGGTACATGTCCTCGATCTCCCCGGCCGCCATGCCCACGGCGGCCGGCACCGAGGGATCCGGTTCCTCGCCGAGGTTGATCGCGCGCATGTGGGAGCGCATCGCGGCGAGCTTCTCCAGCGAGGAGCGGACCGGGCCGATGGCGCCGGCCGTGAACATCTCCGCCAGGTACTCCAGCGGGATGCGCAGCGTGTCGATCGCGCCGAACAGGTTCCCGGCGTCCTCCCCGTCGTGCCCGGTCTCCGAGAGCGCGTCGACCACCGGTGACAGCGGCGGGATGTACCAGACCATCGGCATCGTCCGGTACTCCGGATGCAGCGGCAGCGCCACCCGGTACTTGCTGATCAGCGCGTGCGCGGGCGAGCGGCGTGCCGCCTCCAGCCAGTCGTAGGGGATCCCCGCCTCCTCGCACGCCCGCCGTACCTCGCGGTCCTCGGGGTCGAGGAAGACACCCAACTGCGCCTCGTACAGGTCCCGTTCGCGCGGGACGGAGGCCGCGGCCGTCACCCTGTCCGCGTCGTACAGCACCACCCCGAGATAGCGCAGCCGGCCCACGCACGTCTCCGAGCAGACCGTCGGCAGACCGACCTCGACGCGCGGATAGCACATCGTGCACTTCTCCGCCTTGCCGGTGGCGTGGTTGAAGTACACCTTCTTGTACGGGCATCCGGTCACGCACATCCGCCAGCCCCGGCAGCGGTCCTGGTCGACCAGGACGATGCCGTCCTCCGCCCGCTTGTACATCGCGCCCGACGGGCACGACGCCACACAGGACGGGTTCAGGCAGTGCTCGCAGATACGCGGCAGATAGAACATGAAGCTCTGCTCGAACTCGAACCGCACCTTCTCCGAAGCCTGCGTGCGCGTGCGCTCCACCATCGGGTCGAGGTCGCCGTAGGCGGGGGCGCCGGCGAGGTTGTCGTCCCAGTTCGACGACCACTCGATCTTCATCGGCTTGCCGTCGAGCTGCGAGATGGGCCGGGCCACCGGGTAGTCGTCGCCCAGCGGGGCGTCGGTGAGGTTCTTGTAGTCGTACGTCCAGGGCTCGTAGTAGTCCTTGATCTCCGGCAGTTCGGGGTTGGAGAAGATCCCCGCGAGCTTGCGCAGCCGGCCGCCCGCCTTCAGCTTCAGCGCGCCGCGCCGGTTCAGCTCCCAGCCGCCGCGCCAGCGCTCCTGGTCCTCGTAGCGGCGCGGATAGCCCTGGCCGGGGCGGGTCTCGACGTTGTTGAACCAGACGTACTCCATGCCGCGGCGGTTGGTCCACGCCTGCTTGCAGGTGACCGAGCAGGTGTGACAGCCGATGCACTTGTCGAGGTTCATCACCATGGCGATCTGGGCCATCGGACGCATCAGTACTCGACCTCCTGGCTGCGACGGCGGATCACCGTGACCTCGTCGCGCTGGTTGCCCGTCGGGCCCAGGTAGTTGAACGCCCAGGACAGCTGGGCGTAGCCGCCGACCAGATGGGACGGCTTGAGGATCAGCCGGGTCAGCGAGTTGTGGATGCCGCCCCGCCGGCCGGTGGTCTCCGTCCTCGGGACGGCGACCGTGCGTTCCTGCGCGTGGTGCATGTAGACGGTGCCGTGCGGTATCCGGTGCGAGACGACGGCCCGCGCGACGACCACGCCGTTGCGGTTGACCGCCTCGATCCAGTCGTTGTCGGCGACGCCGATGGCATCCGCGTCCTGCGGGGACATCCAGATGTTCTGCCCGCCCCGGGAGAGCGCCAGCATGAACAGGTTGTCCTGGTACTCGGAGTGGATGGACCACTTGTTGTGCGGGGTGAGGTAGCGGACCGTCACCTCCCGCTGCCCGTCCGGGCCGAGCCGCGGTTCGCCGAACAGCTTGTTCATGTCCAGCGGCGGCCGGTACACGGGGAGCGCCTCGCCGAGCTCGTGGATCCAGTCGTGGTCGAGGAAGAAGTGCTGGCGGCCGGTGAGCGTGTGCCACGGCTTGAGGTGCTCGGTGTTGAGCGTGAACGCGGTGTAGCGACGCCCGCCCGACTCGCTGCCCGACCACTCCGGCGAGGTGATCACCGGCACCGGCGCGGCCTGGGTGTCCGCGTACGTGGTCCGTCTGCCCTCGTGCTCGGCCGCCAGGTGCGCCATTTCCTGCCCGGTCCGCTCCTGAAGGGTGCGGAAACCCTGGGTGGCGAGGCGGCCGTTGGTGGTGCCGGACAGGGCGAGGATGGTGTTCGCCGCCTTCACGGCCGTGTCGAGCAGGGGGCGCCCGTCAGCGGTCGCGCCGTTCAGCAGCCGCAGGTCCTCGACCTCCTCGTCCGGGCGGAGCGTGATGCCCTTGGCAGGCAGGCCGAGTCGCTCCGCCAGCGGGCCCAGCGAGGCGAACTTGGCGCCGATCGCGGTGTAGTCCCGCTCCACGACCGTCAGGTTCGGCATGGTCCTGCCGGGCACCGGATCGCACTCCCCGCGCCGCCAGTCCAGGACCACCCCGCCCGGCTGGGCGATCTCACCCGGGGTGTCGTGCTGGAGCGGCGAGGCCACCAGGTCCTTGCGCACGCCCAGATGGCCGACGGCCAGCTCGCTCAGCCGCTCCGCGAGCGCCTTGAACGCCTCGAAGTCGGTGCGCGCCTGCCACGGCGGATCCACGGCCGGTGTGAAGGAGTGCACGTAGGGGTGCATGTCAGTGCTGGACAGGTCGTGCTTCTCGTACCAGGTGGCGGCGGGCAGGACGACGTCCGACAGCAGCGTCGACGACGTCTGCCGGAAGTCCAGCGACAGCAGCAGGTCGAGCTTGCCCTCGGGCGCCTCGTCATGCCAGGTCACCTCCTTCGGCCGGACGTCCTCGGGGGCCTCCTCGGCCCGCAGCGACGACTGCGTGCCCAGCAGATGCCGCGTGAAGTACTCCGCGCCCTTCGCCGACGAGCCCAGCAGATTCGCCCGCCACAGCGTCACGATCCGCGGCCAGTTCTCCGGCGCGTCCGGGTCCTCGCAGGCGAACTTCAGGGTGCCCGCGCGCAGTTCCGCCACCACCCGCGACACCGCGTCGCCGAACACCTCGCCCAGTTCCAGCGGGTTGCGGTCGAAGGTCGGATACGACGGCATCCAGCCCAAACGCGCCGACAGCGCCAGACAGTCCGCGCCCGTCATCCCGCGAAAGCGCCCCGCGCCCAGCGGCGAGGCGAGCACATCGGCCGTGAACCCGTCGTAGCGCCACTGGTCGGTGTTGAGGAACCAGTACGCCGTGCCGATCATCTGGCGCGGCGGACGCGACCAGTCCGACGCGGCCGCCAGCGTCGCCCAGCCGGTCACCGGGCGGCACTTCTCCTGGCCCACGTAGTGCGCCCAGCCGCCGCCGTTGCGGCCCTGGCAGCCGGTGAGCTGGAGCAGGGCGAGGAAGGCGCGGTAGATCGTCTCGGAGTGGAACCAGTGGTTGGTGCCCGCGCCCATCAGGATCATGCAGCGGCCCTTGGACCGCTCGGCCGTCCGCGCGAACTCCCGTGCGATCCGCACGCACTTGGCCGCCGGGACGGAGGTGTGCGCCTCCTGCCAGGCAGGGGTGCCGGGGGACTCGGCGTCGTCGTACGACGTGGGCCAGCGGCCCGGCAGCCCCGGCCGCGCCACCCCGTACTGGGCGAGCAGCAGATCGAAGACCGTCGTCACCAGCGGGCCGTCCGCCCCGCCGAGCTTCGTCACCGGTACGCCCCGGCGTATGACGTCCCCGCGACCCTGCCCGTGCGGCCCGCCCTCGGTGTCGAAGCGCGGCAGCAGCACCTCGACGCCCGCGGACACCGCACTGCCGTACAGGCTCAACTTCGGCCGCACATCGCCCAGTTCGAGATTCCAGCGGCCCTTGCCCGACTCGGTCCAGCGGAAGCCCACGGAGCCGTTCGGGGCGACCGCGCGACCCGACACCTCGTCCAGCACGACCGTCTTCCAGCCGGCGCCCTCGTCCTCCTGTCCCAGGTCCGAGGCGCGCAGGAACTTCGCGGGGACGTAGGCGCCGTCCCGCTCCTCCAGGGTGACCAGGAAGGGCAGGTCGGTGAACCTGCGCACATAGTCCGCGAAGAACGGCGTCTCGCGGTCGACGAAGAACTCCTTGAGCACGACGTGCCCCATCGCGAGGGCCAGCGCGCCGTCCGTTCCGGGGTGCGGGTGGAGCCACTCGTCGGCGAACTTGGCGTTGTCGGCGTAGTCCGGCGCGACCACCACGACCTTCTGGCCCCGGTAGCGGGCCTCCGCCATCCAGTGCGCGTCGGGCGTGCGGGTCACCGGGACGTTCGAGCCCCACATCATCAGATACGCCGCGTCCCACCAGTCGCCCGACTCGGGGACGTCGGTCTGGTCGCCGAAGACCTGCGGGGAGGCGACCGGCAGATCGGCGTACCAGTCGTAGAACGACAGCATCGGGGCGCCGATCAGGGAGTGGAAGCGGGCGCCCGCCGCGTGCGACACCATCGACATCGCCGGGATGGGGGAGAAGCCGGCGATGCGGTCGGGGCCGTACGTCTTGATGGTGTGCACATGCGCGGCGGCGGCCATCTCGATCGCCTCGTCCCAGGTCGCCCGCACCAGGCCGCCCTTGCCGCGCGCCTGCTGGTAGCGCCGGCGGCGCTCCGGGTCGCCCTGGATGTCCGCCCAGGCCAGGACCGGGTCGCCGAGGCGTTCCCTCGCCTCCCGGTACATCCCGAGGAGCACACCGCGCACGTACGGGTAGCGGACCCGGGTGGGGGAGTAGGTGTACCAGGAGAACGCGGCGCCGCGCGGGCAGCCGCGGGGCTCGTACTCGGGACGGTCCGGGCCGACCGACGGGTAGTCCGTCTCCTGGGTCTCCCAGGTGATGATGCCGTCCTTGACGTACACCTTCCAGCGGCAGGAGCCCGTGCAGTTCACGCCGTGGGTGGAGTTCACGACCTTGTCGTGGCTCCACCGGTCCCGGTAGAACGCGTCCGCCTCACGCCCGCCCGTCAGCGCGATGCTGTGCAGATCGGACGCGGGCGTGCCGGGCCGGAAGAACCTGCCGGCCTTCAGCAACGCCGCACCCGGCTCGGCGGGCGGGGTGGGCGGTACCCGGGTGTCGGTCACGGACGCTCCCTACGTTTGCCCCTAGGGCCTGTCTGACAATTCCCGCCTGCCCCGCGGTGGCTGGCACGCACGCTCGCCGCGTTGCCGAACCGCCCACGTGGCTCCGCCACGAGGACGCTCCGGCGCCTTGCGATCGCACGCACCAGCCACCGCGGGGCCCGCCCTCCGGGCGGACGACGGGAATTGTCAGACAGGCCCTAGTCCCGAACCTAGGGCGGGGCGCGGGAGCGCACCCGTTCACGGCACCCGTACGGGTCAGGGCTTGCGGGCGACCCCCGCGTAGACGGGCACGATGCCCTCCGCCTGGGCCGCCACGTCCGCCGGCTCCGGGCGCCAGCCGTAGACGGGGATGACGCCCGGGCCGAGCAGTTCCAGGCCCTCGAAGAAGCGGGAGAACCCGGCGAGCGAGCGGGGGAAGAACGGGGTGCCACTGCGCCGGAAGTGGTTCGCCGCGTGCTCGATGGCCTGCGGGCTGAGGTCCGGCGTCACCTGCGACAGGATCAGATGGCTGCCGGGGGCGAGCGCGGAGACGTACTTCTCCAGCAGGCCGTACACGTCGTCGCCGTCGGGGTCGTCGCTCAGGTAGTGGGTCAGCGCCACCAGCGACAGCGCGATCGGCCGGTCGAAGTCCAGGGACTCGCGGGCCCGGGCCAGCAGCGCGTCGGCGTCCCGGACGTCGGCGTGCACGTACTCGGTGCTGCCCCGAGCCGACCCGTGCAGCAGCGCCTCCGCGTGCCGCAGCACGATCGGGTCGTTGTCGGCGTACACCACCCGGGACTCCGGGGCCACGCCCTGCGCCACCTGGTGCAGATTGGGCTCGGTCGGGATGCCCGTGCCGATGTCCAGGAACTGGCGTGTCCCGGCCTCGGCGACCGTGCGCACGGCCCGGTGCATGAACCGGCGATTGGCGCGGGCGCCGCGCAGGACCGTGCCGTCCACGGCGAGGATCCTTCGGGCCAGCTCCTCGTCCACCGGGTAGTTGTCCTTGCCGCCCAGCCACCAGTCGTAGACGCGGGCCGGATGCGGCCGGCTGGTGTCGACGCGGGCGGGCACGGACTCGGATCCGGACATGCGCGGTCTTCTCCTCGGAGTCGAATGCCTGGACGGTCCGCTGCCCGGACGGTCCCCTGGCTCAGCAGTCCTCGCGGCGCTCCCGCAGGATCTTCTTGGTGCGCTCGGCGGACGCGGCGGCCGTCGACATGTGGTCCAGCACCTCCAGATGCGCCGCGACCTCCTTGCGGGAGTCCAGATACAGAGCGCCGCTCAGATACTCGGTGTAGACCATGTCGGGCAGCTCCGGCTCGGCGAACCGGAACAGGGTGAACGGCGCGTACGTACCGGGGTGCGGGCCGGAGGCGAACTCGGCGATCTGGAGCGTGACGCGGTCGCGCTCGGCGAACTCCAGCAGCTTGTCCAGCTGCTCGCGCATCACCTCGCCGCCGCTCACCGGACGCAGCAGCACCGTCTCGTCCATGATCACCCACAGATGGGGCGGGTCCTGGCGCTCCAGCAGACGCTGGCGCTCCATGCGCAGCGACACATGCCGCTCTATCGTCTCCGGCCCCGTCTGCCCTATCGTCCCCGCCTCCAGTACGGCGCGGGCGTACTCCTCGGTCTGGAGCAGACCGGGCACGAAGTGCGGCTCGTAGGACCGGACGATCCGGGCGGCGCCCTCCAGACTCACATACAGGCTGAACCAGTCCGGCAGCACGTCGTGGTACCGCTGCCACCAGCCCGGCTGATTGGCCTCCTCGGCCAGCGAGACGAACGCCTCCGCCTCGTCCTCCGGGACGCCGTACGTCTCCAGTAGCACCTGCACGTACGGGATCTTCAGCGCGACCTCGGCGGTCTCCATGCGGCGTACGGTCGCCGCGGTGACCCGCAGGGCCCGCGCGGCCTCCTCGCGTCCCAGCCCGGACGCCTCCCGCAGTTCCTGCAAGCGTTTGCCGAGCACCACCTGGCCCACGGTGGGTGCGGGCCGCCGCTCACTCACGCCACGCCTCCCCTACGCGCCGAAAGTACGGGGTGCAGTGTGCCACGTTCCGGTTATCCGTGGGGGGTGGCCGGTGTTACGGGGCGGAACCCGCATTACCCCGCAGGTAATCGACCCGTCCGCTTCTCCGCGAGACCTTTGACCCACCGGATTCCGGGCCGGCGCACTCCGGTCCGGGATCCGGGTCCTGTCGCACGCCACTCGACCTCGACGGAGGGTGATTCGTCATGTCCGCCACCTCGCTCACCGCGCTCGCCCGGACCTCCGACCCGCAGACCGTGCTGCGCCGCTTCCTGGCCCTGGACGCGGTGGTGACCGGGGCGAACGGGCTCGCCTACCTCGCCGTGTCCGGTCCGCTCGGGCGGCTGCTGGGCGTCGAGTCGTCGCTGCTGCTCGCCCTGGGCGCCTTCCTCGCGGTCTACGCCGGTGCCGTCGCGCTGCTCGCCTCCCGGGCCCGGCCCGCCGATCTCCCGGTGCGTGCCGTGATCGAGGCCAACCTCGCCTGGACATTGCTGAGCCTCGTCGCGCTCGCGCTGTGGCTGTCGCCGACCACGGCGGGCGCGGTGTGGACCGTGCTGCAGGCGCTCACCGTCGCCGGGTTCGCCGGGTTGCAGTACGCCGCCCTGAGGATCCGTCAGGGCAGCAGCGACTGAAGGTACTTGACCGTCGCCGGGTCGGCCGGGAGCAGCGTCTCGATGGCCAGCTCGGCGACGGTCACGTCCATGGGCGTGTTGAACGTGGAGATGGACGAGATGAAGGACAGGACGCGCCCCTCGTGCTCGATCTGCATCGGCAGCGCGAAGTACGGGACGGGCTCGTCCGGTTCCGCGCCGGGTGCGTCCGCCGGCACCGGGTACGCCGCGACCTCCTCGTACAACTCCCGCAGCGGCTCGGAGCGGTGCAGGGCGATCTGCCGCTGCATCTGGGCGAGGAGATGGCCGCGCCACTCGCGCAGATTGCGGATGCGCGGCGCGAGACCGTCGGGGTGCAGGGTCAGCCGCATCGCGTTGAGCGGGGGCTCAAGGAGGTGCTCGGGGATGTCGTCGAGGAGCATCAGGATGCCCCGGTTGGCGGCCTGCACGTTGTACATCGCGTCGACCACGAGTGCCGGGTAGGGCTCGTAGCCCTGGATCAGCTGCTCCATGCCCGCCCGCAGCGCGTCCAGCGCCGGGTCGTCCAGCGGGGTCTCCGGGTAGCGCGGGGCGTAGCCGGCGGCCAGCAGCAGCGCGTTGCGCTCGCGCACCGGCACCTCCAGGTGCTCGGCGAGCCGCAGCACCATCTCCTCGCTGGGCCGGGAGCGGCCTGTCTCGATGAAGCTGATGTGCCGTGCCGAGGAGTCCGCCCGCAGTGCCAACTCCAGCTGGCTGACCCGGCGTTGCTCCCGCCAGGCCCGCAGCAGGGGGCCGACGCCCTGGCCGGTGGGGGCGGTGGCGGGTGCGGCGTTGCCGGACGGGACGGAGGTCATGGGTATGACGGTAGTCGAGGAGCGCGGGGAACGGCCGGGGGCGGGCGCGGCGGTGATCGTCGACGGCTCCGGGCGCCGCCGGGGCGTGCGGCACCGGCCCAGGGGGAACCCCTCTGACCAGGACCGCCGCACCCATGCTGTGGCAGGCTGAAGACGAACCCTCCCGTGCAGGAAGGAGCGAGGCCATGCCCCTCGAACCGCTGTCGCAGAAGGAGATCGAGGACCGGCTCGCGGAGCTGCCGGGCTGGTCGCTTCAGGGCGACCGGATCGCCCGCTCCTACCGGCTCCCCTCGCACTTCGCGGCCACGGCGATGGTCGTGCACATCGCCCAGGTCCAGGAGGAGCTCGACCACCATTCCGACCTCACCCTGGGCTACAACACGGTGTCACTCACCGTGAACACCCACACCGTGGGTGCCGTCACCAAGCGGGACTTCGCGCTGGCCCGCAGGATCGAGGACCTCGCCCCCGGTCACGGAGCGCAGTGAGGCGTGCTCGACTACGACAAGGAAGCGGAGCGGTACGACGCCTCGCGCGGCGGCGAGCCCAGAGCGGCAGCCGCCGCGCGGGCCGTCCTGGGCCTTCTGCCGGACGGTGCCCGGCGGCTGCTCGACGTGGCCTGCGGCACCGGCATCGTGACCCGGCGGCTGGCCACCGGGCGGGACGGCCTGCGTGTGACCGGCGTCGATCTCGCGCCCGCCATGGCCCGGCAGGCCGCCGCCCGGCTGCCCGGCACCGTGGTGCTCGCCGACAGCCGCCGGCTGCCGTTCCGCGAGGGCCGCTTCGACGCCGTCAGCAGCGTGTGGCTGCTGCACCTCGCACCGACCGCCGAGGACGTGCGGGCCATCGTCGGCGAGTGCGCCCGGATGCTGCGGCCCGGCGGCGTCTGGGTCACCACCGTGGACAAGGCCGCCGCGCACAACGTGCGCAGCGACATCGACGCCGTCATGGCCTCCCGCCCGTGCCGCGCGGCCCGGGACGCGGCGGCGCTCGTCGAGTCGTACGCCCTCGACCACGCCCTGCTCCCGGCGGGCGAGGCCCGTTTCACCGGGCACGGCCAGGGCCGCAGCCCCCGCCGCACGGTGGCCGACCTGCGCAGGGGCTGGTTCGTCACCCTTCCGCCCGGCGGCGATCTCGCGGCCGGGTTCGCCGCCCGGCTGGCGGAACTCCCGGACCAGGACCGCCCCAGACCCGATCCGGTGTTCACCGTGCGGGCGTTCCGCAAGCCCGGCTGACATTCCGCGGAACCGGCCGGGAAACACGGCAACTCCCGTACGCACGGCGGCGACTGAGGGAACGGAACCCGTCCGTCCTCCCGAGGAGGTACGTCCCGTGCAGCACCCGCGCAAGCACCGCAGACGCCGGGCCGCACTGTCCGCGGCCGTCGCCGCCGCCGGTCTGATCGCCGCCGGACTCACCACGCTCGGCGGCGCCGGCCCGGCGCAGGCCGCCACCGCCCGCCAGGTCGAGGCCCTCGACCGGGGCGTGGTCAGCGTCCACACATCGGGCGGCAACCTGGTCAGCTGGCGCTGGCTCGGCACCGACCCGAACGACGTCTCCTTCAACGTCTACCGGGCCGGCACCAAGGTCAACTCCGCCCCGATCACCGGCTCCACGAACTACTTCCACTCCGGCGCCCCCGAACAAGCCGACTACACCGTCCGGGCCGTCGTGGGCGGCGTCGAGCAGGCCGACTCCGTGCACGCCGTACAGTTCCGCCCGGGCTACAAGGACGTCCCCATCAGCCCGCCGGCCGGCGGTACGACCCCCGACGGGGTCGCGTACACCTACGAGGCCAACGACGCCTCCGTCGGCGACCTCGACGGCGACGGCGCCCTCGACTTCGTCCTGAAGTGGCAGCCCACCAACGCCAAGGACAACTCCCAGTCCGGCTACACCGGCAACACGATCGTCGACGGCATCAAACTCGACGGCACCCGGCTGTGGCGCATCGACCTGGGCCGCAACATCCGCTCCGGCGCGCACTACACGCAGTTCCAGGTCTACGACTACGACGGCGACGGCAAGGCAGAGGTCGCCATGAAGACCGCCGACGCCACGGTCGACGGGACGGGCACGGTGATCGGCAGCGCGTCGGCCGATCACCGCAATTCGAGCGGGTACGTCCTTGCCGGGCCCGAGTACCTGACCATGTTCAACGGGCAGACCGGCAGGGCGATGGGGACGGTGGACTACGTCCCGGCCCGGGGGACGGTCTCCTCGTGGGGCGACTCCTACGGCAACCGCGTCGACCGGTTCCTCGCCGGCACCGCCTACCTGGACGGCTCCCGCCCCTCGCTGATCATGGCCCGCGGCTACTACACCCGTACGGTCATCGCGGCTTGGGACTGGCGGGGCGGCGCCTTCACCCGCCGCTGGACCTTCGATACCAACTCCTCCACCAACAGCGGCAAGGGCTTCGACGGCCAGGGCTCGCACAGCCTGTCCGTCGGGGACGTCGACGGCGACGGCAGGGACGAGATCGTCTACGGCGCGATGGCCGTCGACGACAACGGCAGCGGCCTGTGGACCACGAAGACCGGCCACGGCGACGCCCAGCACCTCGGTGACCTCGACCCCTCGCACGTGGGACTCGAGTACTTCAAGGTCTCCGAGTCCACGAGCCAGCCCGCCGAGCTGTACATCGATCCGGCGAACGGCACCGTGAACTGGAAGCTCGCCGCCTGCTGCGACAACGGCCGGGGCGTGGCCGGGGACATCTACGCGGGCAACGACGGTGCCGAGGTCTGGTCCGCCTCCGACACCTCGATCCGCGACGAGGCCGGCGCCGCCAAGGGCCGCGAGCCGTCGTCCGTGAACTTCCTGTCCTGGTGGGACGGCGACACCGTCCGCGAACTCCTCGACGGCACCCACATCGACAAGTACGGCACCTCGTCCGACACCCGCCTGCTGACCGGCTCCGGTGTCTCCTCCAACAACGGCACCAAGGCCACACCCGTGCTGTCCGGCGACATCCTCGGCGACTGGCGCGAGGAGGTCGTCTGGCGCACCGGCGGCAACACGGCCCTGCGCATCCACTCCACGCCGTACGAGACGAACACGAGGATCACGACCCTGCTCCACGACACCATGTACCGCACGGGTCTGGCCTGGCAGAACACCGCCTACAACCAGCCTCCGCACCCGAGCTTCTTCCTCGGGAACGGGATGGGGACGGCACCGAGGCCCGCGGTGTACACACCGTGACCCGGTAGGGAGAGGCGGTCACCGCGGTGCGCCGGGTGGCCGCCTCTCTTACCCTATTTTTAATAGGGAACCTATATAGGCACGTGATACGAATGAAGGTGTGGAGCGGATGGAGCCGGAAGAGATCGCCCAGGCGCTCGCCGAGGTCGCGGGAACCGTGATCCGCAGCCTGACGGACCGCCGGGGCATGAGCTTCACGACCGCCTCCACGCTGGGCCGGCTGGAGCGGGAGGGCCCCGTCCGGCTGACCGCGCTGGCGGCGGCGGAAGGCGTCGCGCAGCCGTCGATGACCCAGCTCGTGCAGCGGCTGGAGAGCCAGGGGCTGGCGAGGCGGGTCGGCGACCCCGACGACGGACGGGTGAGCCTCGTCGCCGTCACGGACGCCGGGCGCGAGGTGCTGGCCGAGCGCAGACGGCAACGGGAGGCGCGGCTGGTGAGCCTGCTGGCCGCCCTGACCGAGGACGAGCGGGAAGCGCTGGGCGCGGCCGTGGAGACGGCCGTACCGCTCGTGAGGCGGATGGTGCAGGAGCCGGACCGCCCCGGCGACGTCCAGCGCTGACCGGCCCGACCGAGGAGGACGGCCGGTCCCGGAACGCAGAGAGAGCAGGCCATGGCCACCGAGGAGACGACCGACCGCAGGGCGGGCACACCCGCCGCCCGGCAGCGCGGACGCAGCGCCTGGATCGGCGCCGACCACCCCCGCTACAAGTGGGTGGCGCTGACCAACACCACCCTCGGCATCCTGCTCGCCACCATCAACAGCTCGATCGTGCTGATCTCGCTGCCGGGCATCTTCACCGGCATCCGGCTCGACCCGCTCCAGCCCGCCAACGTCAGCTATCTGCTGTGGATGCTGATGGGCTACATGCTCGTCACCGCGGTGCTGGTGGTGGCCCTCGGCCGGCTCGGCGACATGTGGGGCCGGGTCCGCATCTACAACGCCGGATTCCTGATCTTCACCCTGACCTCGGTGATCCTGTCCCTCGACCCGTTCCAGGGCGCGGGCGGGGCGCTGTGGCTCATCGGCTGGCGGATCGCGCAGGCCGTCGGCGGGGCCATGCTGATGGCCAACTCCGCGGCCATCCTCACCGACGCCTTCCCCGCCCGGCAGCGCGGCATGGCCCTCGGCGTCAACATGGTCGCGGGCATCGCCGGGTCGTTCGTCGGCCTGGTGCTCGGCGGGGCCCTGGTGACCTGGAACTGGCGCTCGGTGTTCTGGGTCAACGTGCCGATCGGCATCATCGGGACGGTGTGGGCGTACAAGTCGCTGCACGAGACCGGCGTACGCACCCCCGGCCGGATGGACTGGTGGGGCAACCTCACCTTCGCCGTCGGGCTGACCGCGCTGCTGGCCGGCATCACCTAGGGCATCCAGCCCTACGGCGGCCACACCATGGGCTGGACCAACCCCTGGGTGCTGGCCGGGCTGATCGGCGGCGCCGCCGTGCTCGCGCTCTTCTGCGTGATCGAGACCAAGGTCGCCGAACCGATGTTCCCGCTGCGGCTCTTCCGCGACGCGGCCTTCGCGGGCGGCAACCTCGCCGCGCTGCTCGGCTCCATCGCGCGCGGCGGGCTCCAGTTCATGCTGATCATCTGGCTCCAGGGCATCTGGCTCCCCCTGCACGGCTACGACTACGCCGACACCCCGCTGTGGGCCGGCATCTACATGCTGCCGCTCACCGTCGGCTTCCTGGTCGCCGGGCCCGTCTCGGGATACCTCTCGGACAAGTACGGGGCGAGGCTGTTCGCCGCCGCCGGGTTCGCGGTGATGGCCGCGTCCTTCGCCGGACTGCTGGCCCTGCCCACCGACTTCGGCTACGGGCTCTTCGCACTGCTCGTCTTCCTCAACGGCCTCGGCGGCGGGCTGTTCGCCGCCCCCAACACCTCGATCATCATGTCCAGCGTGCCGGCCGAGGCCCGCGGCGCCGCCTCCGGGATGCGCGCCACCTTCCAGAACGCGGGCATGGTCCTGTCGATGGGCGTCTTCTTCTCGCTCATGGTCGCCGGACTCTCCGGCTCGCTGCCGGGGACCCTGACCTCCGGACTGACCGCACAGGGCGTCCCGGCCGGCGCCGCGCACACGGTGGCCGGACTCCCGCCCGTCGGCGTGCTGTTCGCCGCGTTCCTCGGCTACAACCCCATCCAGCACCTGCTCGGCGGCAGCATTCTCGGCGGGCTCCCGCCGGAGAACGCCGCGCACCTCACCGGCCGGGAGTTCTTCCCGCACCTGATCTCCCAGCCCTTCCACGACGGCCTGGTCGTGGTCTTCTCCCTCGCCATCGCGATGTCCCTGGCCGCGGCGGCCGCCTCCCTGATCCGGCGCCGCAGGCACCCGGCCACGCCCGCACCGGCGGAACGGCGGTGAAAGCGCGGCCGTCCGGCGCCCCCGGCCGTCACACCACCGTGCAGCTCGTCTCACCCAGCTTGAACGCCGCCGGTTTCGCGTTCGTCCCCGACCAGCTCCCCGTGAACCCGAAGCTCACGGACGACCCGGCCGCAACGCCCCCGTTCCAGCCCGTGTTCCGCGCGGTCACCGCCGAACCCGACTGCGTGTACTCGGCGTTCCACAGCTGATTGATCCGCTGACCGTCCGCGAAGGACCACCCGAGCGACCAGCCGTTCCAGGCCGACGACCCGGTGTTGGCAAGGTGCACCTCCGCCTGGAAACCGTCGGCCCACTGGTTGGTGACCTTGTACGTCACGGTGCAGGCGCCGGTCGGCGTCGGAGTGGGGTCCGACCCGCCACCCGCGTCCGAGGTGTCGCCGTAGACGACCCCGCGGCCGTTCGTGGACACGTACACCCGGCCGTACACCCGCGGATCACCCGTGATCGCCGCACCCGTCCAACCCCACTGATGGGCGTCGTCGTTGACGCGGGTCCAGGTCGCGCCCTTGTCGGTGGAGCGGAAGATGCCGCGCACGCCGCCGATCTTCGCGCTGGTGTAGAGGGTCTGGTACGACGCTCCCGTCGCCGCCTTGCCGAAGCCGATCGTGTCGGCCTGCTCGACACCGGACAGCTTGGTGAACGTCGTGCCCGCGTCGGTCGAGTGCCACAGACCGTACGCCCCGTCCGACGCGCCACCCGCCAGCCAGACATCGCCCTTCGTCCCGGGCAGTGCCTTGAAGCGGACGCTGTCCCCGCTCGGCAGCCCGCTCGCCGACGACGCCGTGAAGCTCGCGCCGCCGTCCGAGCTGACGTAGAACTTCCCGGCCTTGAAGCCGTAGAAGACTTTCGGGTCGACCCGGTCCGACTCCACGACCGCCCCGGCCGGGATCCCGCTCGACGCCTGCCACGACGTTCCGAAGCCCGTCGTGTACTGCACGCCCGCCCCGGCGGGGCTCCACACGAACCGGCTGCCGTCCGCCGCCGCCGCGACGGTGCCGCCGCCGCTGACCCCCGAAGGGTCGGTGCCCGCGAACCAGTTGGCGCCGTTGTCCGTCGAGAACGCGATGTGCGGACCCGAGTCGAGATCGCCCACCCGGACGAACGTGTTCGGGTTGGTCTCGGCAAAGTCCAGGCTGGTCGTCGTGGTGAAGTTCGGCTGGGTGAACATCATCGACGGCACCTTGGCGAGGTCCGTGTGCCGGAAGCCACCGACGTCACCGAGAGCGCTCAGCAGCGGGGCGCCCGACGGGGGAGAGGCGAGGTCGTTGACCGCCGTCTCCTCCAGTCCCTGCACCATCGGCCGGACGGTGAACCGACCGCCGCTGTCCCACTTCGTCAGATCCTCGGTGCCGTAGACCGTCGCACCCGTCCCGTACATCATCCGGTTCGAATCGAAGGGGTCGATCTCCAGCGCCTCCGTCATCCAGCCCAGCTTCGGCGTCTGCTCGGGCGGCGACGGGTTCGCGCCCCAGGTCAGCCACGGCGACGACGAGACGTCCATGGTGTAGCGGTTCGCGCGGTCGGGATACGACGTGTAGTCCCACGCCTTCGTCCAGGTGCCGCCGCTGTCCGTCGAGCGGAAGATCTGCGTGTCCGGCCACCAGGAGCTGTACGCCGTCGCCATCACGGTGCCCGGCCTCTGCCGGTCGACGGTCAGGCCGCTGAAGCCGTAGTAGGTGTCGGCCTCCGCGACCGGGCTGATGTCGGCCCAGGTGCCCGTCGCCGTCGTGTACCGCCACAGCCGGCCCTTGCCGCCGTCGTACGGGCCGCCCTTGTCGCTGTAGGCGAGATAGAGGTAGCCGTTCGCCGCGTCCAGGACGCCCTTGTGCGCCAGGTACCCCGTCGGCTGCCCGGCGACCCGCGACCAGGTCGCGCCCGCGTCCGTCGACCGGTACACCGCGTTGTCCTTGTCGGCGACCCCGACGTAGACCGTCCGTGTCGCGCTCCCGGCCGTGCCCGTGGACTCGTCGAAGGTGACCCACACGATGCCCTGGTTGTCGCTCGCGTACCCGCTCGTGTCGCTCGGATCCTGCACGTAGTTGCCGACGTTGGGGAAGTTCGCCACCTGCGACCAGGACGCCCCGGAGTCGGTCGAGCGCCACAGCCCCTTGCCGCTGGGCGCCCCCAGGTACAGCACGCTGTTCCGGTTAGGGTCCACTGCGAGCCGCTCGCCCATGCCGCGGCCGGGCATGTTGCCGCCCAGCTTGAACGGCAGATCGGCCTTCTGCCAGCTCGCGCCCCGGTCGGCGGAGCGCAGCACGGCGCCGTTCCCCGGGTCCCAGCTGTTGGTGTACGTCCCGACCGCCGCGTACACCCGGTCCGGGTCGACAGAGTCGGACGCCAGGCTCACCACACCCGTGTGCCCCCAGTCGTCCCAGCCGACCGAGTCCAGCAGCGGCGTCCAGGTCTTCGACGACTGCTGCCAGCGGTAGGCGCCGCCGATGTCGGTACGGGCGTAGGCGAGGTTCCTCTCCTTGCGGTTGAAGACGATGCCGGGGACGAAGCCGCCGCCGTCGACGCGGGCGTTCTTCCAGGTGTAGGTGTCGGCGGTGATCGACACGTCCTGCGCGGTGTCGGCGGCCAGTGCGGGCGGGGTGCCCGCGAGCAGGCCGGCCGCGAGCGCCAGCACCGCCGTGAGGATGCGGGTTCTTCGCACGGGGGTCCTTTCCGGAAAGGGGAGTGGGGAGAAGCGGGTGGGGGGTAAGCGCTTTCCGCATGGCGCGAGAGTTGCCGGGCGACCCCCTGTGCGGGAGGGGGCCGCCCGGCGGTTCGGTCCCGCCGTCAGGTGACGGGACCACGCACGAGGAGCCATCAAGCGGTTCCGAGGAAGCACCGTGAACTGCTACGCCCTGCTTTTCAGGGGCGCGGGGAACTGCGCGACCAGCCACAACGGACCCGCAGACAAACACGGCCCAACCCGCGGAGCGCCCGGCGGGGACTATTCGAGAAGCTCCGCGTACGAACCCATGGCCAAGGCGATGTCCGCCTGGGCCCAGAACCGGTGGTACGTGAACGACGGCACCGCACCGCCGGCGAGATACGCCTCGATCTTCGACCAGGCCGGGTCGTCCTCGTAGAACGAACGGATCGAGTCGAAGGTCGACGACGAGCTGATCGCGTCGCCGTTCGGCATGGTGCCGGTCCAGCCGCTCGGGACGTAGATCGCGTCGTCGAAGCGGTTGTAGTCGGCGCGGTTCTCCGGGACGGCGATGCCCAGGGCGTCCTGGTGGTTGTCCCACATGCCGTCGAGGAGCGCCTTGGCGGTGGTTGCGGCCTGCGTGTCACCGGAGCGGTCGGCGTAGTACGTCAGGGTCTTGGCGTACGCGGCCGCCACACCGACGTCGTCGGTGTAGTCGGCGACGGTGACATGAAGTCCGTTGTTGGCGCCCGGACTTGAGGCGTTCCAGGTGTCGGGCTGCCCCGACCACTGGAGCGTCGACGGGATCCGGTACGTGCCGTCCGGGTTGACGGTCGTCTCGGACAGCGCCCAGTCGACCCACTTGTCGAGGACGGCCTTCGCGGCGGCGTTCCCCGTCTGCTGGTAGTACTCGGCGACCCGCTCCATCGACCACGCCTGGAAGCCGAACCACTGGTTCGACGGCGGGTCGTGGTAGACGGGCTGCTGGTCGTAGTACATGCCGTAGAAGGTCGACCTGCCGGTGGGCGGTGTGGCGTAACGGCCCGCCCAGCTGTTCGTCGCCCCGCCCGCGATCGCGCCCTCGCTGGACTGGAGCCAGCGGTAGAACTCGACCTGCCGCTCCAGCGACTTGGCCCAGTCCGCCTGTCCCGTCGCCGACTTGGGCTTCAGATCGGCGTAGGAGGCCAGGGCGTACGCGGCCATCGGATTCTGGTAGCCGCCGTGCGCATGGCTGGAGCCGATGCGCCAGGCCCAGCCCGCCGAGGTGTCGGTGGCGCCGCCCCAGGCGTAGTACCAGGAGAGCAGATAGTGCGAGGCGTCCTTGCCGGTGCCGGCCGGGCAGGTCGACGGACCGACGCAGTTGCCGACCTTCTTGAAGTACTTGTCGTACATGGCGTAGCGCAGATAGTCGCCCATCTTCGCGGCCTTGGCGACGGTCGCGGAGATGTCAGTGCCCTTGCCCTGCGCGTCGGCCCACTTGTCGGCCCAGTAGGCGGCCTGCACCGCACGCGCGTCGGCGTCCGGGGCGTTGGTGAACTTCCACTGCCTGGCGTACGAGGCATCACCGGTGAACAGGTCCAAGTACCCGTTCTTCCCACCGTACTTGAACTGGTCGCAGGTCGGCTGCGGCACCGTCTCCCACACCGACTCCTGCGCGCCGCGCTGGAAGGTGTTGATGTACGACGGCCCCGTGTCCGCCGGCCCCGCCTCGCACTTGCCCGGCGAGTTGCCGTACCCGTAGACGTTGTCGACGTCCTGGAGCCAGTGCATGCCGTAGACGTCGTCCGTGCCGTACGCGCTCTTCAGCTCGGCCGCGATCGGGTCCGGTCCGACCGAGACGGCGGTGTCGAGCTTCGCCGGGTACTCGTTCGGGGTGTCCAGCTCGGGCGCGTAGGTGGCCGGCTTGGAGGCGTTGTAGAAGGAGTTCGTCGGCTGGTCGGCGTGGGTCGGGATCATGTACTTCTCCATGATCTCCCAGGCCCCGTTGAACTTGGACCAGTCGCCGGTGACCTTGCCGTACATCGCCTGCAACCAGAGAAGGTAGCTGTACGCCTCCGACGTGGTCTCGTGACCGTGGTCCGGCGCCTCGACGATCAGCGTCTCGACCGAGTGGTACGGGATGCCCTCGGGGGAGAAGTAGCCGTTCGCCGGATTGGTGATCTTGCCGTACAGCTCCAGGAAACGGGCGTCGTACGCCTTCGTCGCCGCGATCTGGGTCGCCGTCACCGATGCCTTGGCGTGCCCGGTGGCCGTCGACTCGAAGGTCGCCGAGCCCGTGCCGGAGGCGGCCGCGGTGATGGTCACCTTCTGGGCCGTGTTCCAGTTCGAGGACGTGAAGGTGAGCGAGGCACCGCCGGTCACCGACAGACCCGAGTTACCGCTCGTGCGGGCGGTCGTGACGGTCACGTTGGCCGACGGCTGGGTCGACAGCTTCACGTCGTACGTCGCCGTCTTGCCCTGCTGGACCGGGAGTTGGGTCGGCGCGGCCACCACGGCGGGACCCGAGGCGACCGTGATGCCGACCGGTGTGGAGCCCGCGGACGCGCCCAGGCTGTCGTACGCCTTCGCCAGAAGCGAATGACTGCCCACGGTCAAGCTTGAGACCGAGAGCGAGTAGGGCGCCGTCGTGTCCGTGCCCAGCAGGGTCGTGTCGTCGTAGAACTCGACCTTGCCGATCGTCGCGCCGTCCGCGGCGGCGGCCGTGGCCGCGAGCGGGACGGCGTCGCCCTGCGAATAGACGGCGCCGGCCGCCGGGCTGGTCAGCACGGTGATCGGGGGCTGGTGGGCGCCGGTGCAACTCGTGCCGTTGATCGCGAAGTTCGTGGGCGCGGCGTTGCTGCCGCTGTAGGTGAACTGCGCGCCCGTGGTGACCGCGGCACCGGCCGGGATCCGCCCGTTGTAGCCGGCGTCCTTCACGGTGACCGTCTGTCCGGACTGGGACCAGGTGCCGTTCCAGCCGTTGCTGAGCCTCTGGTTGCCCGCGTAGCCGTACGTCAGGGTCCAGCCGTCGATGACGTCCGTACCCCGGTTGGTGATCGTCAGATCCGCGGTGAAGCCGGAGCCCCAGTCATTGGTCTTGTAGTCGACACTGCACTGAACTACCGCTGCCTGAGCAGGTGTCGAACCCGTGCTCAGCATCGTCAAGGGGAGCGCCAGGGCCGCCACGACGGCCGTCCACAACCGTCCTGCGGTTCTGCGTCTGCGTGGGGGATGCACGTGCTGGTTCCTCCTTGCGGCTCGGAGAAGTCAAGGCTTGAACCAGTGGGAGCGCTCCCATAGTGCGGACGGGGGTGCAAGGGGTCAAGGTGCTTGAAGAGTCGAAAAGATTCGACGAGTTCAGTTGAGCGAAAGTCAGTTACTCCTCTGTCCTTCGTCGTCACTTGGCGCTAACTTCATGGGCACCAGTGGGAGCGATTCCATCAGTCGACGCGTCCGTCACGGCGCGCCTGATCTGCAAGGAGTCGCTCATGCGACACCCCCCGCGTTCAGTACTTTTAGCCGTCACCGGAGCGGTCGCCCTTGTCGCGGCCGTGACGGTGCCGGTGGTCACGGCGCAGGGAGCCACACCCCCGTGCACGGTGGAGTACTCCGTCACCGGCCAGTGGGACGGCGGCTTCCAGGGGGCCGTGACCGTCACCAACAACGCAGCACCCGTGAGCGGTTGGAGCCTCGGTTTCGACTTCGCGGGCGGGCAGAAGGTCACCCAGGGCTGGAACGCCAAGTGGTCCCAGTCCGGTACGACGGTGACGGCGACGAACGAGAGCTGGAACGGCTCGCTCGACACCGGCGCGAGCGTCAGCGCCGGGTTCATCGCCTCGTGGTCGGGGAGCAACGCCGTTCCGACCGCGTTCGAGCTCAACGGCACCACCTGCAATGCCGGCGCGGAACCGGACCCGACCGACCCGACCGATCCGCCGGACCCCGGGGACGGCTCGGTGCCGGCGCTGCACGTCGCCGGGAACAAGCTCGTGGACGCCGACGGCACCACCCGTCGCCTGCTCGGCGTCAATCGCTCCGGCGGCGAGTTCATGTGCGTCCAGGGCTACGGCATCTGGGACGGTCCGGTCGACGACGCAGCCATCGGGGCGATCGCCGACTGGAACGCCAACACGGTCCGCATTCCGCTGAACGAGGAGTGCTGGCTGGGCCTGTCCAACATCAAGCCCGAGTACGGCGGCACGAACTACGTGAACGCCGTCAAGGACCTGGTGGGGCGGGTCAAGGCGCACGGCATGACGCCGATGCTCGAACTGCACTGGTCCTGGGGCCAGTACACCGGCAACTCGGCGGGCTGCTCCGACGTGCACGCCACCTGCCAGAAGCCGATGCCGAACATGCAGTACACGCCCGCATTCTGGACGTCGGTCGCAAGCGCCTTCAAGGACGACCCGACCGTCGTGTTCGACCTGTTCAACGAGCCCTACCCGGACCGCGCGACGTCCACGACCACCCAGGCGTGGCAGTGCTGGCGGGACGGCGGCACCTGTCCCGGCATCGGATACGAGGTCGCCGGCATGCAGGACCTCGTCGACGCCGTACGGGACACGGGCGCCGGCAACCCGATCCTGCTCGGCGGGCTCGCGTACTCGAACGACCTGAGTCAGTGGCTGACCTACCGGCCCACCGACCCGGCGGGCAATCTCGCCGCCGCCTGGCACGTCTACAACTTCAACACCTGCGCGAACGAGAGCTGCTGGAACTCCACGCTCGCCCCCGTCGCGGACCGAGTGCCGCTGGTGGCGGGGGAGATCGGGGAGAACACCTGCTCGCACTCCTTCGTCGACCGGGTCATGAAGTGGTTCGACGACCGGGACCTGTCCTACCTCGGCTGGACCTGGAACACCTGGGACTGTTCCTCGGGCCCGGCCCTGATCTCCGGCTACGACGGAACCCCCACGTCGTACGGCATCGGGCTGCGCGACCATCTGCGCGCCCTGGACTGACAACTCCCCTCACTCGAGAAGGAACCCGCACTCATGAGTCGTACCAGAACAGCGATGCTCGCCGCCGCGGCGCTGGTCGCCGGGGCCTCGGGAACCGCGCTCGCCGCGGATCCGGGCGGAGTCGGCCTGGCCGCCGTGCCCTGCACCGTCGACTACAAGGTGCAGAACCAGTGGGACACCGGCTTCACCGCCGCCGTCACGGTCACCAACCAGGGCGCCGCCAAGTCGAACTGGTCGGTGAAGTGGTCGTACGGAGGGAACCAGAAGGTCACCAACGGCTGGAACGCGAAGATCAGTCAGAGCGGCACCGCCGTCACCGCGGCCAACGAGACCTACAACGGCACGCTGGGGACCGGCGGTTCGGTCAGCTTCGGATTCCAGGCCTCCTACAGCGGCACCAACGCCCTGCCGGCCACCTTCACCCTCGACGGCGTGACCTGCAACGTCGACGACGGCGGTGGCGGCCCCACCGATCCGACCGACCCCGGCCCCACCGGCCCCAAGGTCGACAACCCCTACTCCGGCGCCAAGGTGTACGTGAACCCGGAGTGGTCTGCGAAGGCCGCCGCCGAGCCGGGCGGCAGCCGGATCGCCAGTCAGCCGACCGGTGTCTGGCTCGACCGGATCGCCGCGATCAACGGCGTGAACGGCGGCATGGGTCTGCGCGACCACCTCGACGCGGCCCTGACGCAGAAGGGTTCCGGCGAGCTGGTGGTGCAGCTGGTCATCTACAACCTGCCGGGCCGCGACTGCGCCGCCCTCGCCTCCAACGGCGAGCTCGGCCCGACGGAGCTCGGCCGGTACAAGAGCGAGTACATCGACCCGATCGCCGCGATCCTCGCCGACCCGAAGTACGCCTCGCTGCGGATCGTCACCACGATCGAGATCGACTCGCTGCCGAACCTGGTCACCAACACCGGCAGCCGTCCGACGGCCACCCCGCAGTGCGACGTGATGAAGGCCAACGGCAACTACCAGAAGGGCGTCGGCTACGCCCTGAACAAGCTCGGCGACGCGGCCAACGTCTACAACTACATCGACGCCGGTCACCACGGCTGGATCGGCTGGGACGACAACTTCGCCGCCAGCGCCGCCGTCATGAAGGAGGCCGCGACCTCGGAGGGCGCCACCGTCAACGACGTGCACGGCTTCATCGCCAACACGGCCAACTACAGCGCACTGAAGGAGAACAACTTCACCATCAACGACTCCGTGGCCGGCAAGTCCGTCCGTGAGTCGAAGTGGGTCGACTGGAACCGCTACACCGACGAGCTGTCCTTCGCGCAGGGCTTCCGCAACCAGCTGGTCACGACCGGTTTCAACTCCGGCATCGGCATGCTGATCGACACGTCGAGGAACGGCTGGGGCGGCAGCGCACGGCCGGCCGGTCCGGGTGCCACGACCGACGTGGACACCTATGTCAACGGCGGCCGCTACGACCGCCGTATCCACGTCGGCAACTGGTGCAACCAGTCCGGGGCCGGCCTCGGCGAGCGTCCACAGGCCAGTCCCGCGGCGGGGATCGACGCGTACGTCTGGATCAAGCCCCCGGGCGAGTCCGACGGGGCCAGTACGGAGATCCCGAACGACGAGGGCAAGGGGTTCGACCGGATGTGCGACCCGACGTACACGGGTAACCCGCGCAACGGCAACAACCTGTCCGGGGCGCTGCCGAACGCTCCGCTGTCGGGGCACTGGTTCTCCGCGCAGTTCCAGCAGTTGATGCAGAACGCCTACCCGCCGTTGTCGTAGGCGGTGGCGTCGGCTGCGGGCCGTCCGTGGCTGGTCGCGCAGTTCCCCGCGCCCCTGAAGGGGCGCGGCGGGCGCCGGGGTCCGGTCAGTTCTCTCTGGCCAGGCCCCGGCGGATCGCGAACTCGACCGCCGAGTAGTCGCCGTCCGTCCGGTCCAGGTCCAGTGGCTGCGACGGGTGCAACGGTGGCTGGGCCATGAAGCGGGGGCGGGTGCCGTGGTGGGGCTGGGCGGCGTGGACCAGGAAGGGGTGGCAGAGGTAGACGTCGCCGGGGCGGCCGGTGGCATGGGCGAGCGGGCGGTGCGCGGAGGCCTCGGCGACCTTCGGGCCCAGCTCCAGGAAGGTCGCGCCGGCCTCGCCGTACGGTGCCAGGACCTCCGGCACGTCGAGGTGCGAGCCGACCCGGATGCGGGTCGGGGCGTCGTCCTCGCCGACCTCGCTGAACAGGAACAGCATCAGCAGGGCACGGCCCTTGGAGTGCACGTTCGTGTGCACGTGCTCCGCTCCCTCGGGCAGATAGCTGCCCTCGATGTGCCAGCCCGCGTCGTCAGGTTCCTCCTCGTGCGGAAACCGCAACGGGAAGCTGCCCAGCGAATAACGCGACTGCCAGCGGTCCTCGCCCACCAGCACATCGAAGGCCTCGTGCAGGACGGGCGTGTTCACGGCGGCCGCGAAGGGGCCCTGCGCCATGTCGTACACCCAGTGCACGGGGTCCTTCCAGGTGCCCGGGTCCTCCGGGTCGCACCCCGTCTCGCGCCACAGCAGCCGCGCGCAGTGCTCGGCGACACGTGGCGGAAAGGCGCCCTCGATCCTCACGAAACCGTCCTCGAGGAAGCGCTCCACCATCTCGTCGTCCATCGGGCCATGGTGGGCGAGGCGCACCGGTCCTCGCACCCCATTTTCTTTGCCTCGTTTTTGCCGCCACGGCAAGGACAGTGGCACCGGGGCGGTGCGGCGGAGCAGGCTGGCGGCAACCGGACGAGAGGCTGACCACCATGGCGCACGAGGAGCACCCGCACCACCGGCACGAGCACCCGGGACACGGGCACCACCACGACCACACCGACGTCGACTGGGCCGGGATGGGCCCGATGCTGGAGACGCAGGCCGAGCTGTTCCTGCCGCTGTACGAGCACGCCATGGCCTGGCTGGGCAAGCGGCAGACCGAGCCGGGCCTGATCGTGGACGTGGGCAGCGGTCCCGGAGTCGTGTCCTGCCTGCTCGCCGACACCTTCCCCGGCGCCCGGATCGTCGCCGTCGACGGATCCGAACCGCTCCTGGAGCGGGCGCGGGCACGCGCGGACCGGCTGGGTGTGGCCGACCGTTTCGGCACGCTGGCCGGTGAACTACCGGATGTACTCGGGGAGTTGGACTACCCGGCCGATCTGCTCTGGGCCGGCCGCAGTCTGCACCACCTCGGCGACCAGCGGGCCGCCCTCGCCGCGTTCGGCGACCGTCTCGCCTCCGGCGGCACGCTGGCCCTCCAGGAGGGCGGTCTGCCGACGCGGTTCCTGCCCCGGGACATCGGCTTCGGACGACCCGGGCTCCAGGCGCGGCTGGACGTGCTGGAGACGGAGTGGTTCGCGCGGATGCGGGCCGACCTCCCCGGCTCCGTCGCCGAGACCGAGGACTGGCCCGCGCTGATCACCGCCGCCGGTCTGCGGCCCACCGGTACTCGCACCTTCCTCCTCGACCTCCCCGCCCCGACCACGGACCGCGCCCGCGCCTACGCCGCCGACGTGCTCACCCGCACCCGTGACGGTGTCGGCGACCGTCTCGACGCCGAGGACCGCGCGACCCTCGACCGGCTGCTCGACCCGGACGACAAGGCGAGCGTGCACCACCGCCCCGATCTGTTCGTGCTGGCGGCGCAGACGGTGTACACGGCGGTGCGGACCAGGTGACACCGGGCGCGGCGGCCGGCGGCGGGGCTTGACTTCGAGAGCTCTCCAAGTGATGGACTCCCCCTCGTCCCGAACCGAGACACAGGGGGAACCACCATGAACGACTCTCCGGTCGCGCTCATCACCGGCGGCGGCAGCGGTATCGGCGCCGCCGTCGCACGGCAGTTGCTGGACGCCGGGCACCGGGTCACCGTCACCGGCCGTGGCGAGGCGCGGTTGCGGGCCTTCGCCGCGGAACTCGGGGAACCCGAGGGTCTGTTGACGGTTGTCGGGAACGCCGCCGAGTACGCGGACGTACAGGCGGCGGTCGAGGCCACGCTGAAGGCGTTCGGGCGGCTGGACACCGTCGTGGCCAACGCCGGGTTCGCCACCCACGACAGCGTCGCCGAGGGCGACCCGGCCGGCTGGACCGAGATGGTGCTGACCAACGTCCTCGGCCCGGCCCTGCTCATCAGGGCCTCCATCGACGCCCTCAAGGAGACCCGCGGCCGGATCGTGCTGGTCGGCAGCGTCGCCGGGTTCGTGCCGGGGCCGGGCAACATCTACGGGGCGACCAAGTGGGCGGTGGCCGGGCTCGCCGAGAACACCCGGCGACAGGTGACCGACTGGGGCGTGGGCGTCACCCACATCGCCCCGGGCCGGGTGGAGACACCGTTCTGGGACAGCTACGGCAGCCTGCCGCCGGGGCATCTGCTGACCGCCGACCAGATCGCCGACTCGGTGGTGTGGGCCATCCGGCAGCCCGACGGAGTGGACGTCAACACCGTCGTCGTACGGCCGCTCGGACAGCCCAACTGACCTGCCGCAGCGCTGAGTCGACCGACTCAGTTATTGGCTATGAACTCCTTCGCCAGCCGATCGCCCGTCGAGACCGCCGTGCTGTGGTTCTCGATGGGCGAGACCCGGGAGTTCTTGAAGAGGATGTAGGTCACCCCGGAGTCGGTGCCGCCGGTCTCCGGGTCGGGGTCGATGCCGAGCTTCTCGGCGGCGGAGTAGGAGGCCTCGCCGATGATCGGCTGGGGGCCGGTGTCGCCGACGACGGCGTACACGACCTGGTTGTTGTAAACGATGGCCACCACTCCCGCGCCCTGGATGCCGGCGGCCGAGTAGTTCCAGGTGCCGCTGATGCTGGGGACCACGACATAGGGCAGTGTGTCGGAGCGCAGCGGCTTGCCGTCGGACTGGTGGAACGCGGTGTCCGGCTGGAACCAGGGGTCGGTGTCCTCGTTGCACTTGGCGGTGCGCTGGCCGTCGCAGTCGATGTCCATGTCGGCCTTCCAGAAGACCGCGCCGTTCTTGCCGCAGACCGGGACGGTGGCCGACGTCTCCTCGTCGGTGCGGTACTTGCCGTTGGAGATCTGCGAGCAGGACGTCACCTTCGCGAGCAGGGCGGCCGCGCTGACCGAGCCCTCCCGCAGGGACGGCGACTGCGGATGGCCGGAGGCGCTGGTGGGGAGCAGTCCGGCGGCGAGCAGCGCGGCGCCGGAGGCCGCGGCGAGGGTCAGTGTTCGGATGCGCACTGTGGGGGGACCCTTCTGTGAGGAAGTACTTCTGTTAGGAAAGTTTCCTGACTGGGTGCCGTACAAGGTGGCCCTCTTTGCATGGCCCCGTCAAGCCCCCCGTCAAGCCGTCGTGTGCGACCGCGGGTCCCCGGTGCTGATTGCGGCGCGATCGCGCCGGTAGAAGACTGGAGATTGCCGAAGATTTCGGATGTGTGCCCCGGAATTTCGGGAGGTGCCATGTTCGTACGCGCGATCTACACGACCGGCGATCCCACGAAGATCGACACGGCCATCCGGGCGATGAACACCGAGGGGCGGGATCTGCTGGAGGACCGTCCGGGATACCGCGGGGCGAGTGTCTTCGTGGACCGGACGCTCGGGAAACTGCTCGCGGCCAGCTGGTGGGAGTCGGAACGGGCCCGGCAGAACAGCGACGAGGTGCTGCGCGAGCGGCGGGCGGCGATGCTGGACCCGTTCGCGGGGACGCTCGCCGTCGACAACTACGAGGCGCTGGTCTTCCACCAGGCGCGCCCGCCGCAGGCGGGCGGCGGACTGCGGCTGACCAGGCTGGAGTTCGACCCGAGGGACACCGACCTGCTCGCCGACACGTTCCGGGCGACGGTGGTGCCCCGGCTGGAGACGCTCCAGGGGCTGGCCCGGGCGTCCCTGCTGGTCGACCGGGAGCGCGGGCGCGGGATGGTCGGAGTGATCTTCGTCGACCAGCCGTCCCTGGCGGCGTCGCGCTCGGGTCAGGCGGCGGCCCGGCACGAGGGCGCGGCCAAGGCGCATGTGAGCGTCATCGGGCTGGAGGAGTTCGAGGTCGTCTTCACGGACGTGCGCGGGGACTGAGACGCCCCGCGCGGTCGACCGAGGTCCGAGCGCCCTGCTGCGCACCGGCTCTCCATATGCGTCCGCCCGCCGCTCGGATCGCTGAGCGGCGGGCGGACGGACGGTCGCGGTGGAGCGGCGTCAGTTGACGTCCGCCGGGTCGCTGCCGATCCGCCGGTCCTCGTTGAGCGCGCTGATCGCCGCCAGGTCCTCGTCGTCCAGGCTGAAGTCGAAGACCTCGATGTTCTCCTTGATCCGCGACGGCGTCACGGACTTCGGGATCACGACGTTGCCGATCTGCAGGTGCCAGCGCAGCACGATCTGAGCCGGGGTGCGGCCGTGCTTCTGCGCGATGGCGACGATCGCCGGGACCTCCAGCAGGCCCTTGCCGGAACCGAGCGGCGACCAGGCCTCGGTGGCGATGCCCCGCTCGGCGTGCAGCGCGCGGGAGGCGTGCTGCTGAAGGTGCGGGTGAAGCTCGATCTGGTTGACGGCCGGGACGACCGACGTCTCGCCGAACAGCCGCTCCAGGTGCTCCGGAAGGAAGTTGGAGACGCCGATCGCGCGGATACGGCCGTCGGCGTGCAGCTTCTCGAAGGCCTTGTAGGTGTCGACGTACTTGTCGCGCGACGGCGCCGGCCAGTGGATGAGGTACAGGTCGACGTACTCCAGGCCCAGCTTCTCCAGCGATGTGTCGAAGGCGCGCAGGGTGGAGTCGTAGCCCTGATCGCCGTTCCAGAGCTTGGTGGTGACGAAGATGTCCTCGCGGGGGACGCCGGAGGCCGCGATGGCCCGGCCGGTGCCCGCCTCGTTGCCGTAGATCGCCGCTGTGTCGATGCTGCGGTACCCGGCCTCCAGCGCGGTGCCGACCGCCCGCGTGGCCTCGTCGTCCGGCACCTGCCAGACGCCGAAGCCCAGCTGGGGCATCTCGACGCCGTTGTTCAGGATGATCGGGGGGACCTTGCTGCTCACGAGCTCTTGATCCTTACGGTTGTCGTCAGGTGGTAACTCATATCGTCAACGATCACGAGGCGTGATGCATTCCTGACCGCCCGATCCGCCCGGGAAGTCGCCGCAACTGACCGGCGGGTCAGTGGGTGGCGGCGAGATTGGCCGGAAACGCATCCGACGTTATCGGTCCGGACCATTGACCCTCGCTCGTCCTGCCGCGACTCTGTATCGCGCCACCGAACGTGTTGATGAACTCTGTGCATGCACGTGAACACCGGCCGCCTGTCTGGGCTCTGAGACCCCCCACTTCCTCAGGAAAGCAGGTATGCGCACATGGACGAGAAGCTGCTCCGCGCCCTCCCGGCCCGCCCGGCGGACCAGGCCATTCAGGAAACATCGGATGAAAAGGTCTGGCAAAGCCCGGGTCACACCGTCGTGGACACCGCGCTCGAAGTGACCGCCTACGCCCTCACCGACCGCTAGCCGCCCGCACCGCGAGAGCATCGTGACCGCGACTCGCGTGCACGCCGACGGCGCCGCAGCCCCCTGGACGGCCACCGAGTTCACCGGGCGGCTGCGCGCCGTCACCGCGGCCCGCTACCACGACCGCCACCCCTTCAACCTCCGTATGCACAAAGGCGAGTTGGCGCCGGCCGAGCTGCGCCGCTGGATTGCCAACCGCTTCCACTACCAGCGCCACATCCCCGTCAAGGACGCCCTGATCCTCGCCAAGCTGGAGCGGCCCGCGCCGCGTCGCGCCTGGCTGCGTCGCATCCGCGACCACGACGGCACCGCCGAGGGCGAGGGCGGCATCGAGCGCTGGCTGCGCCTCGGCGAAGCGGCCGGCCTCGACCGGGAGGCACTGTGGGACACCTCCCGCGCACTGCCCGGGGTCCGGCTCGCGGTCGACGGATACATCAACTTCTGCCGGCTGAGCCCCGTCGTCGAAGCCGTCGCCGCGTCCCTGACGGAGCTGTCCGCACCGGACCTGATGCGCACCCGCATCGCCGCCTTCGAGACCCACTACCCCTGGATCGACCCGGCCGGCCTCGCCTACTTCCGCACCCGTGTCGGCCAGGGCGCCCGGGACGGCGAGGAGGCTCTCGCCCTGGTCCTGGAGCGGGCCCGCACCCGTGAGCAGCAGGAGCGGGCGGTGGCCGCGCTGGCCTTCAAATGCGACGTGCTGTGGGCGCTGCTGGACGCCGTGGACCGAGGCGAGGGACGAGGCACGGGCGCAGTGGCCGGGGGAGGCGGCCCATGACCTGGCGTCCCGCCCTCGCCCGCTCGGTAGTGCTGCGCCACGACCGGGTGCGCGGCACCGACCTGTTGCTGCTGCCCGAGCGGGTGGTCGTCCTGCACGGCAGCGCCGGCGGCGTGCTGCGGCTGTGCGACGGCAGCAGGGCGGTGGACGACATCGTCGCCGAACTGGGGGCGCGGTTCCCCGGCGCCCCCGTCGCCGACGAAGTGCCCGAGTTCCTCAGGACGTTGCGGAAGGAGGGCTGGCTGCGATGACCGCCGACCCGCCGTGGGCCCTGCTCGCGGAACTCACTCATCGCTGCCCGCTGCGCTGCGGGTACTGCTCCAACCCCGTCGAACTGGCCGGTCGGTCAACAGAGCTGACCGCGGACGAGTGGGCCGGGGTGTTCCGACAGGCCGCCGACCTGGGCGTCGTACAGACCCATCTGTCGGGCGGCGAACCGCTGCTGCGGCGCGAGCTGCCGGACATCGTCGCCGCCGCCGAGCGCTCGGGCCTGTACACCCAGCTGGTCACCAGCGGCGTCGGACTGGGGGAGCGGCGGCTCGGCGGGCTCGTCGAGGCCGGGCTGCACAGCGTCCAGCTGTCCGTGCAGCACGCCGACCCGGACACCTCCGACCGCGTCGCGGGCGCCCGCTCTTTCGCCGCCAAGGAGCGGGCCGCGCGGCTGATCCGGGCCGCGGGGCTGCCGTTCGGCCTGAACGTCGTCCTGCACCGCGCCAACATCGACGCCCTCGACGACCTGATCGCCCTGGGCACGGCCTGGGGCGCCGACCGGATCGAGCTCGCGCACACCCAGTTCCACGGCTGGGCCCTGCGCAACCGTGCCACCCTGCTGCCCACCCGGGATCAGGTCGACCGCGCCCGCACCACCCTGACCCGTTGGCGTGAACGCCCGGACCCGGTACCGGAGTTGATCTGGGTCACCCCCGACTACGTCGACGGAGTCGCGAAGCCCTGCATGGGCGGCTGGGGCGCCCTCTCGCTCACCGTCGCCCCCGACGGCACGGTCCTGCCCTGCCCCGCCGCGGCCGCTCTCCCCGGCCTCGACCCGCCCAATGTGAGGGACCGCCGACTCTCCTGGATCTGGCGGGAGTCGAGGGCTTTCAACGCCTACCGCGGCGATTCCTGGATGCGCGAACCCTGCCGGAGCTGCGCCCTCGCCGCCACCGACCACGGGGGCTGCCGCTGCCAGGCGTACGCCCTCACCGGCGACGCCACCAGAACCGACCCCGCGTGCCGGCTCTCCCCCGACCACGCCCTGGTCAGGGACCTGGTCGACGACGCATGCCCGCCGACCGGAAACCCCGTCCACGCCTACCGCGAAGGAGCACCATGAGACGCCTGCACGCGCTGCTGACGACGACCGTGCTCGCCGCAGCGACCCTCACCGCCGTCCCGGCGGCCACGGCCGATCCGGCCACGACCGCGCCCGCCCTCGACACCCCCGCCGCCGCGGCGGACTGGTCCGTCGCCGTGGTCGACTCCACCACGGCCCGCTACACGCCGACCACCATCGGCGGCTGGTCGTACCCGGTCGGCCTCTACCTCTACGGCCAGTACCTGGTCTTCCGCCGCACCCACAACCCGCGGTACCTGTCGTACATCAAGAGCTACGTCGACCGGTTCGTGGCCGCGGACGGCTCCATGAGCCAGGGCTTCAACAGTCTCGACAGCATGCAGGCCGGGCGACTGCTGACGGTCCTGCACCACGAGACCGGCGAGGACCGCTACCGCGTCGCGGCGAAGAGGGTCCGCGACCGCCTCGACACCTACCCGCGCACCGAGGACGGCGGCTTCTGGCACGCCGACACGGCGAGCCGTGCGCACCAGTTGTGGGCCGACGGCGTCTACATGGTCAACCCGTTCCTGGTGGAGTACGGCAAGGAGTTCCACGACTCCGCCTACGCGAACGACGAGGCGGCGGAGCAACTCCAGCTGTACGGCAGCCATCTCCAGGTCGCGGGCGGCCTGCTCCGGCACGCCTACGACGGGTCGCGCACCGCGACCTGGTCGGACCCGGCCACCGGACTCGCCCCCGAGCACTGGTGCCGGGCCGTGGGCTGGTACTCGATGGCGATGGTGAACGTCCTGGACGCCGTCCCGGCCGGCCACCCGCGCCGCCCGGCGCTGCTGCGCATACTGCGCGCTCTCGCCGCCGGCCTGGAGCGCCACCAGGACCCGGCCACCGGACGCTGGTTCCAGGTGATCGACAAGGGCGACCGCGCCGACAACTGGACCGAGACGTCCTGCTCCGGCATGTTCACCTACGCCCTCTCGCGCGGCGCACAGCGCGGCTATCTGGACCGGCACTACGCGGCCGTCGCCGAACGCGGCTACCGGGGCGTCCTGCGCAAGGTCTCGCTCGGCGCCGACGGCCGTACCGAACTCACCGACATCTCCGTGGGCACCAACGTCGGCGACTACGCGTACTACGCCGCCCGCACCCGGGCGACCAACGACTTCCACGGCCTCGGAGCCTTCCTGATCATGAACGAACAGCTGAGGAGTGATTAGTGTCATGAACACATCCAGAAGGATGCTGCTGGGCGCCGCGCTGGGCGGGGCGGCCTCGGCCGCCGTCGGACTGCCCGCCGCGCAGCCCGCGCGGGCCGCGTCCTGGCAGCTCAAGTGGTCCCCGTCCGCGAGCGACGGGCTCGGCGCCTTCGAGACGATCGAGGACGACCGCGCCGACTCCCACCCCGGCGGGCAGCCGCACATCTACGCCACCGGCAACAACTGGCGCTTCAACATGCACATGTCCGACCGGGACACCTCGACCGACCGCCAGCGCCAGGAGGTCACGGGACTGCGCACCTCCTCCTCCAGCTATCTGAAGTGGACCTCGGGCCAGACCTGGCGGATCACCTACTCCATGTACATCCCGAGCTCGCTGAAGGCGACCACCAGCTTCACGCACATCATGCAGATGAAGCAGCCGGGCACCGGCTCCTCGCCGATCGTCGTGCAGTCCCTGCGCCGGGTGAACGGCGTACAGACCATCGAGCTGAAGCTCTTCGACAGCGACACCCTCGTCGGCCGTACCGACCTGGAGCCGCTGCACGACAAATGGACCGACGTCGACTTCCAGATCAAGGTCGGCAACGGCTCGGCGGGCTCCGTCCGCTGGATCCTCAAGAGCGGCGGCACCACCGTGATCGACAAGTCCAAGACGGGCGTCGACACCTTCCTGGCCGACCGGGTGCGTCCCAAGTGGGGCATCTACCGCTCCCTGGGCGACACCTCCGGCTCCCTCCAGGACTGCCACCTGCTGCTCACCGACCTGCGCGGCTACCAACTCGTGTGAGCGGACGGCCCGATGAGACCGACATCCCCCACCTGGAGGTGGACCTCCATGCATGTCATCCCCACCGGACGGCGTCCTCGCCGGGGCGTGCTCACCGCCGCTCTGGGCGGTCTGCTGCTGTCCCTCCTCACGGTCTCCCCACCGTCGAGCGCCGCTGCCGCCGCCGCGAGTGACCACCAGGCCGAGACCGCGACGATCTCCCAGGGCACGGTCGCCTCGAACCACAGCGGCTACACCGGCTCCGGCTTCGTCGACTACACCAACGTGACCGGCTCCTACGTCGAGTTCACGGTGAGCGCGGACGCGGCGGGCGGTGCCTCACTGACCTTCCGCTACGCCAACGGCACCGGCGCCGACCGGCCCATGGACATCGCGATCGGCGGCAGGGTCGTAGCACCCAACGTGTCCTTCCCGCCCACCACGAACTGGACCACCTGGGTCACGAAGACGATCAACGCCGACCTCGCCGCCGGCGGCAACAAGATCCGCGCCACCGCGACGACCCCGGCCGGCGGACCCAACCTCGACAAGCTGACCGTGGACACGGCCGCCGACACCCAGGCCCCGACCCGCCCCGGCACCCCGAACTGCTCCGCCGTCACCGAGGACGGCCTCACCCTGAACTGGGGCGCCTCGACGGACGACGTGGCGGTGACGGCGTACGACATCTACGAGCACGGCAACAAGATCGGCGAAGCCGCGGGGAGCGCGACCGCCAAGAACCTCACCGGGCTCACCCCGGCCACCACCTACAACCTCACGGTCATCGCCCGCGACGCGGCCGGCAACGCCTCCCTCGCCAGCCCGGCCGTGGACTGCACGACCCGGCCCAGCTCCGACACCAGCCCGCCGACCGGGCCCGGCACCCTGTCGTACACCGACGTCACCGCGAACAGCGCCAAGCTGAACTGGGGTGCCGCGACGGACGACAAGGCGGTCACCGCGTACGACATCCGCAGCGGCTCCACCGTCTACAAGACCGTCACCGGCACCCCGCCCGCCACCTCGACCACGGTCACCGGGCTGGCCTGCAACAGCCCCTACACCCTGAACGTCGTGGCACGCGACGCCGCCGGGAACGCCTCACCGCAGAGCAACGCGGTCACCTTCAGCACCCGGGCCTGCGCCACGGACGGCGGCGTCCCGTCCTCCATCGGCACCGTGTCGTCCGGCTGGAGCATCCCCTGGGGCACCTACTGGATGCCCGACGGCAACAGCGCCCTGGTCACCGAACGCGACAGCTTCAAGGTGTTCAAACTGACCAAGGACGGAACGAAGACGCAGGTCGGCAGCGTGCCGAACGCGGTCACCACGGACGGCGAGGGCGGACTGCTCGGTGTCGCCGTCGACCCCGGCTGGGCCACGAACCACCGCGTGTACTTCATGCACACGGCCGCCGAGGGCAACCGCATCGCGCGCATGACCTACGACGGCAGCTCCCTCGGCGGCTACACCGTCCTGTTGCAGGGCATCAAGAAGAACCGCTACCACAACGGCGGCCGCCTCGCCTTCGGTCCGGACGGCCTGCTCTACGCCTCCACCGGCGACGCCCAGACCTCCTCCCTCGCCCAGGACAGGAACTCCCTCAACGGCAAGATCCTGCGCCTGACGACCGACGGCAAGCCGGCCCCCGGCAACCCGTTCGGCACCTATGTCTACTCCCTCGGTCACCGCAACCCCCAGGGACTGGCCTTCGACCGGGGCGGCCGGCTGTGGGAGGCGGAGTTCGGCAACAGCTCCTTCGACGAGCTCAACCTCATCAAGCCGGGCGCCAACTACGGCTGGCCGACCTGCGAAGGCACCTGCTCGGTCGCCGGGATGACGAACCCCAGGAAGACCTGGCGCGTCGCCGAGGCCTCTCCGAGCGGCATCGCCATCGTCCGCAACGTCATCTACATGGCCGCCCTGCGCGGCGAGCGCCTCTGGCGCATCCCGATCGACGGCGACACCGAGAACGTCGGCGCGGCCACCGCCTACTACGTCGGCACCTACGGCAGGCTGCGCACGGTCACCAAGGTGCCGGGCGCCGACCAGCTGTGGCTGTCCACCACCAACAGCGACAACAACGGAGGCGAGCCGGACGGCGCGGACAAGATCTTCCGCGTGAGCATCGACTGACAGCCGGAGCGGGCCGGCCGGGGCCCTGCCTCAGGCCTGGTACAGGGCCTCGACCTCGCCCGCGTACGCGTTCTCGATCGCCTTGCGCTTCAGCTTCAGCGACGGTGTGAGCAGCCCGTGCTCCTCGGTGAACGGCTGGGCGAGGATGCGGAAGGTACGGATCGACTCGGCCTGCGAGACCAGGGTGTTGGCGGCGACGACGGCGCGCCGCACCTCGGTCTCCAGGTCGGCGTCCCGCACCAGCTGGGCCGCGGTCATCTGGGGCTTGTCGCGCATCATCAGCCAGTGCTCCACGGCCTCCTGGTCGAGCGTGACCAGGGCCGCGATGTACGGGCGGTCGTTGCCGACGACGATGCACTGGGAGACCAGCGGGTGGTCCCGGACGCGCTCCTCCAGCACCCCCGGCGAGACGCTCTTGCCGCCGGAGGTCACCAGGATCTCCTTCTTGCGGCCGGTGATCGTGAGATAGCCGTCCTCGTCGAGGGAGCCCAGGTCACCGGTGGCCAGCCAGCCGTCGTGCAGGGACTCGTCGGTGGCCTTCGGGTTGTTGAGGTAGCCCTGGAAGATGTTGCTGCCGTTCAGCCAGATCTCCCCGTCTTCCGCGATGTGCACGGTCATGCCGGGGATGGGCCGGCCGACGGTGCCGTAACGGGTGCGCTCAGGCGGGTTCGCCGTCGCCGCCGCCGTGGACTCGGTCAGGCCGTAACCCTCGTAGATGTGCACGCCCGCGCCCGCGAAGAACAGCCCGAGGCGCCGGTCCATCGCCGAGCCGCCGGACATCGCGTGCCGGATGCGGCCGCCCATCGCCGCCCGCATCTTGGAGTACACGAGCTTGTCGAACAGCTGGTGCTGCATCCGCAGCCCCGCCGACGGGCCGGGCCCGATGCCCCACGCCTTGGCCTCCATGGCGTCCGCGTACCGCACGGCCACCTCGACGGCCTTCTCGAACGGGCCGGACCTGCCCTCCTTCTCGGCCTTGCGCCGGGCGGCGTTGAAGACCTTCTCGAAGATGTACGGCACGGCGAGGAAGAAGGTCGGCTTGAACGCGGCGAGGTCCGGCAGCAGGGCGGCGGCGTTCATCTGCGGCTGGTGCCCGAAGCGGACCCGGCCGCGGATCGCGGCGACCTGCACCATCCGCCCGAAGACATGCGCGAGCGGCAGGAACAGCAGGGTCGCCGCCTCGTCACCCTTCTTCGAGTGGAACACCGGCTCCCACCGCTCGATGACCGTGTCCGCCTCGTACATGAAGTTGCCGTGCGAGATCACACAGCCCTTGGGGCGCCCCGTGGTGCCCGAGGTGTAGATGACCGTGGCGGTCGAGTCCGGCGTGACCGCCTGCCGGTGGCGGTGGACGACGTCGTCGTCGAGGTGCGCACCGGCGTCGTACAGCTCCTGCACGGCGCCCGAGTCCAGCTGCCACAGCTGGTGCAGCCGGGGGAGCCGGTCGATGACGGTCGCGATGGTCATCGCGTGGTCCTCGTGCTCCACGATCGCCGCCGAGCACTCGGCGTCGTACAGCATCCAGAAGCACTGCTCGGCCGAGGAGGTCGGATAGATCGGCACCACCTGCGCGCCGATCGTCCACAGCGCGAAGTCGAAGAGCGTCCACTCGTAGCGCGTGCGGGCCATGATCGCGACCCGGTCGCCGAACCGGATGCCCCGGGCCAGCAGGCCCTTGGCCAGGGCCAGGACCTCGTCACGGAACTCGGCGGCGGTGACGTCCCGCCACTGGTCGTCCTCGTCCTTGCGGCCCAGGACGACATACAACGGGTCCTCCTGGGCATGCTGGAAGACGACGTCGGCCAGGCCGCCCACCGGCGGTGCCAACGCCAACGGAGGGTTGGTGAACTCGCGCAAACCCCGCTCCCCGCTCCGAATGCCTCGGCTGAAAAGCTCCGCTCAGCGCCGTGAAAGCTACCCCACCCGCCGTGAGGGCGGGAGGGGGTGCAAAGCCGAGCGGTGCTCAGGTACGCACAGGTCAGCGCAGGAAAATGCGCTCACATGGGGAAGGGTCGGACAGAAAGCTGACGGTTGAGTAAGTTTCGGGCCCGTAATCTCCACCGAATCTGTACGACCCGATTACCGGGTACGGGCCTTGTCGATCATGTCATCCCCTGCGTACCGGCGTCTCCTCTGTCAGCGTACGAGGAGCCCCAGGTGTCACTGCGGTTTTCGTCACGGCCGGCCGCCTGACCAGGGCGAGCACCAGCAGCCCGGCCACCACGCCCGTGATGCCCGCCGCCACCGCCACCGCGTTCAGACCGTCCGCGAAGGCCGCGCGCAGCGTCTCCTCGCCGAAGGCGCCCCGCAGCGCACCGGCGCCGCCGCCCGCCAGGGCGTGGGCCGCCCCCTCCGGCAGCGAGTCGCCCATCCGCGAGGTCAGCACCGTGCCGAACAGCGCGATGCCGAGGGCGTACCCGAGCTGCCGGAACGTGTTCACCGCGCCGCCCGCCATGCCCGAGCGCTCCGCCGGCACCGAGGCCAGCGCGGCGCCCGCGATGCCGGGGGACACCAGCCCCGTCCCGACGCCCACCAGCACCAGCCCCGGTATCAGCGCGCTCGCGCTCGACCCGGCGTCCAGGAACGCCATGCAGAACTGGCCCGCGCCGATCAGCAGCAGCCCGACCCCGATGGTGAGCCGCGCCGACACCCCGTGGAGCAGGCGACCGCCGACCGCGGCGACCACGAACGACGCGAGCGACAGCCACAGGAAGACCGCTCCGCCGCGCACCGGGCTCATCCCGAGCAGTGTCTGGAGCCAGATCGAGGTGTAGGCCATGGCCGCGAACGCCGCCGCGTTGAAGGCGAGCGAGCCCGCCATCACCCCGGAGAACGCCGGCCGCAGGAACAGCCGCGGATCCAGCAGCGGATCGGCGACCCGCCGCTCCACCAGGACGAAGCAGACCAGCGCCAGGGCCGCCCCCGTGAACCACAGCAGGGTCCCCGGCTCGCCCCACCCGTGGCTCCCGGCCCGCACGGCGCCGTACGTCACCGCACCCGCGAACGCCGCGAACGTCACCGTGCCCGCCCAGTCGATACGACGGCCCCGGGCACCCCGCGACTCCGGCACCACCCGCAGCGTCAGCCACACCGCGGCCACGCTCACCGGCAGATTGACGTAGAAGATCCACCGCCAGCCCGGTCCGTCGGTGAGCAGTCCGCCGGCGATCGGTCCGACCGCGGCCGCCGCCCCGCTGACCGCGCCCCACACGCCGAGCGCGACCGAGCGCCGCTTGCCCTGGTAGACGGAGCCGAGCAGCGGCAGGGTCGTCGCGAACATGGCCGCCGCGCCGATCCCCTGCAGCCCCCGGGCGGCGACCAGCATCTCCGGCCCGGTCGCGAGGCCGCACAGCAGTGACGCCGCCGCGAACACCACCACGCCCACGACATGGACGCGCCGGCGCCCGAGCACATCGGCGGCGGCCCCCACACCGAGCAGCAGCGCCGCCAGCGCCAGCGCGTACCCGTCCATCACCCACTGAAGATCGCTGAGCGAGGCGTCCAGCGCCCGCGCCATGTCCGGCAGCGCGACGATCGCGATCGTCACGTCCAGCAACAACATGAACGTGCCCAGGCACACGGCCGTGAGCGGCCCCCATGTGCGCATGACTGATTCCCCTCCGAGTGCGAGACACGTACGCGAGCCGCGTACGTGTCCGTACGATGGGCCGCGCGCGGTCGATCACGGCCGTGCCGGGCGGCCGATCGCCGGAATCCGACAGGGGAGGCGCCCATGGAGATGGAATCCGACGTCTTCGACCGGCTGGACCTTCAGCTGCTGTACGCGCTGGAGGTGAACGGCCGGGCGTCCTTCGCCCTCATCGGCTCGGTGCTCGGTGTCTCCGACCAGACCGTCGCCCGCCGCTACCGCCGGCTGTGCGCCGAGGCCGGCCTGAGGGTGGTCGCCGTCCGCGACCCGGAACGCCTCGGCCAGGACCACTGGACGATGCGGCTGCGCTGCGTGCCGGACAGCGCCCAGGCCATCGCCCAGGCCCTGGCGAAACGGGACGACACCAGCTGGATCGGCATCGCCTCGGGCGGCACCGAGGTCATCTTCGGCACCCGGCCGCGCAGCCCCGGTGACCGCGACGACCTTCTGCTCGGCAAACTCCCGCGCACCCCGCGCGTCCTGGAGATCCGGGCCCACCAGATCCTGCACCGCTTCTACGGCGGCCCGAGCGGGTGGCTGCGCAAGTTCTGGGCGCTGACCGAGGACCAGGTCGAGGCACTGCGCCCCGATCCCGTCCCGGAGCCGGGCCCGGCCCGTATCGACCCCGCCGACGAGCCGCTGATCACGGCCCTGGAACGCGACGGACGCGCCACCTACCCCGAGCTCCAGCGCGCCACCGGCCGCTCGGAGTCGGCGGTGAAGCGCCGGCTGGCCGCGCTGCTGGCGTCCGGGGCGGTGTACATCGACGTGGAGTACCTGTCCGAGAGATTCGGCTATCCCTTCGCCGCCCTCCTGTGGATCACGACCACCCCGGCCGCCCTGACCTCGGTCGGCGAGGCGCTCGCCACCCACCCCGAGATCGCCCACGCGGCGGCGACGGCGGGGCCCTGCAACATCCTCGCGACGGCCGTCGTACGCAACAGCGCGGACCTGTACGGCTACCTGAGCGGCCCGATCGGCCGCCTCGAGGGCGTCCAGCACGTGGAGGCGTCACCGTTCCTGCGGCGCGTGAAGCAGCTGACCTATCAGGTGCCGTCGCGTTGAAGCGCCCCTCAGGGGCGCGGGACTGTACTGGATCTGCGGCTGCCGCCGCGCGGGCGCGACAAGCCAAGACGGACCGGCACCCGACCACGGACCTCCCGGCGAAGTCCTAACGCCGGTGCAACCGGTCCCCGCCCGCCAGGATCGCCGCCGCGAGCGCATCCGCCGCCCCCTGCGCGGCCGTCCGCCGCGGCCCGTGCACCAGCACGAAGTCGACCCGCCCCAGCTCCGGCAGCCCCGACCGCTCCGGCATCCGCACCAGCCCCGGCGGAACCAGCCCCCGCGAGTGCGCCATCACCCCGAGTCCGGCCCGCGCCGCCGCGATCAGCCCGTTCAGGCTGCCGCTGGTGCACACGACCCGCCAGTCCCGCCCCGCCCGCTCCAGCGCCTCCATCGCCAGCGCCCGGGTGATCCCCGGCGGCGGATAGACGATCAGCGGCACGGGACGATCCGGCTCAAGGCGGAGCCTCTCCGTGCCGATCCACACCAGCCGGTCGTGCCAGACCAGTTCGCCCCGCGGCTCCTCGGGGCGCCGCTTGGCCAGCACGAGGTCCAGCTTCCCGGCGGCCAGCTGCTCGTGCAGGGTGCCCGAGAGCTCGACCGTCAGCTCCAGGTCGACCTCGGGGTGTTCGTAGCGGAAGCCCTCCAGGATCTCCGGCAGCCGGGTCAGGACGAAGTCCTCGGAGGCGCCGAAGCGCAGCCGGCCGCGCAGCCGGGTGCCGGTGAAGAACGACGTCGCCTGCTCGTGCACCTCCAGGATCCGGCGGGCGAACCCGAGCATCGCCTCGCCGTCCTCGGTCAGCTCCACGGAGTGGGTGTCCCGGGTGAACAGCGGCCGGCCGGTGGCGTCCTCAAGGCGTCGGACATGCTGGCTCACCGTCGACTGGCGCAGCCCCAGCCGGCGGGCGGCCTGCGTGAAGCTCAGCGTCTGGGCCACCGCGAGGAACGTGCGAAGGTGGGAGGGGTCGTACACACCGTCAGAGTACCCGCGGCTATCGCGGAACGTGATGACAGTCAGAGTGGTATGCCGGATTCCCGATCGCTGATCGCCGGAGGACGATGGGGAGGGCACGTCCGTGCCCGCAACCGGAAGTTCAGCGAAGCGACAGCGAAGTAGTGGAGCACAGTGAAACGCCTGCAATGGCCGCGTTGGATGCCGATCGACCCGTACATCCTGCTGCTGCTCGGGACCGTGGGCCTCGCCGCCCTGTTCCCGGCGCGCGGGGCGGCCTCCGATGTGGCATCCGGTGCCTCCACGGCCGCGATCGCCTTCCTCTTCTTCCTCTACGGCGCCCGGCTGTCCACCCGTGAGGCGCTGGACGGGCTGAAGCACTGGCGGCTCCATGTCACCGTCCTGGCCTGCACCTTCCTCGTCTTCCCGCTGCTCGGCCTGGCCGCCCGCGGCTTCGTCCCGGTGCTGCTGAACGAGCCTCTCTACCAGGGCCTGCTCTTCCTCACCCTCGTCCCGTCGACCATTCAGTCGTCGATCGCCTTCACCTCGATGGCCCGCGGCAACGTGCCCGCGGCGATCTGCGCCGGCTCCTTCTCCTCGCTGGTCGGCATCGTCGTCACCCCGCTGCTCGCCGCGGCCGTGCTCGGCAGCGGCGCCGGCTTCTCGGCCGACTCGCTGGTCGAGATCGTGCTGCAACTGCTGGTGCCGTTCGCCGCCGGGCAGCTGCTGCGCCGCTGGATCGGGAGCTTCGTCACCCGGCACAAGAAGGCCCTCGGACTCGTCGACCGCGGCTCGATCCTGCTGGTCGTCTACACCGCGTTCAGCGAGGGCATGGTCCAGGGCATCTGGCACCAGGTCAGCCCGCTGCGGCTCGGCGGCCTGCTCGCCGTCGAGGCGGTGCTGCTGGCCGTGATGCTCGCCCTGACCTGGTACGGCGCGAAGGCCCTGCGCTTCGGCCGGGCGGACCGCGTCGCGATCCAGTTCGCCGGTTCGAAGAAGTCACTGGCCGCCGGGCTGCCCATGGCCAGCGTCCTGTTCGGCGCCCACGCCTCGCTGGCCGTGCTGCCGCTGATGCTCTTCCACCAGATGCAGCTGATGGTGTGCGCGGTCATCGCCAAGCGCCGCGCCCGCGACGCCCAGGAGACGATCACCGTGTCGGAGCCGCCCGCAGCGTCACGAACCGCGGTCGGTACAGGGACACGTTCCGGCTGAGCTGCGCCGCCGCGCCGCCGGGGTCCAGCCAGTTGACGTCGTAACTCAGCACCAGGCGCCCGCCGCCGCTCAGTTCCGGGTGCACCTGCGGGTTGTAGGCGGCGACCTGGCCGCCCGGCGGCAGCGCCGGGCTGAAGTCCTTCGTCGGCCCGTGCCACGGGCCGACGGGGGAGCAGGACCAGTACGACGTCACGCTCGTCAGCCCGTCGGTGCCGGCGGCCATCGTGAACAGCACGTACGTCCCGTCCACCCGCGCCACCGAGAACGCGCTGCCGACGCCGGTGCGCTGCCCGTCCCCCAGCACCGGCCGGAAACGTGGCTTCGCCTTCGACCACGCGGAGCCGTCCCAGTACCGCCAGGCCCCCGGCTCGCCGAGCCGCCCCTTCGGCACCCGCGCGACATAGGCGCGCGAGACCGGACGGGAGGCCGCCTGACCGTCGTCGCCGCCGAAGACGTACGTCCAGCCGTTCTCCTCGACCAGGGTCGTGCCGAACAGCACCCGCCGCGAGGGGTCCGGCACCAGCTGCTGGTCGAGGACCTTCACGATCGACTCGACCCGCAGGTCGGGCAGCGAGAGCGTGGCCACCTCGGTCGCGGTCGGCACTCCGAAGATCCACGGTGACTGCCCGGCCGTGCGCACCCACAGCAGCACCCGCAGCACCTGCTCCGACGAGCCGGGGGAGCGGGGCTCGACGCGGGCCGCGACCGGCCAGCGCCACTGGTTCGGGGCGGGATCGGGGAACGGCGGCGCGGGGAGCGTGCGCTGAAGGCGGCCGTCGCGCATGACGACCGCCGAGTTGCGCACCAGGGGAGCGGACGCCTCCCGCCAGGTGAAGGACTCGCCGAACGGGTTGGGCGGCGCGTGCACCTGTCCCAGGTAGGTGTCCGAGAACAGCCACAGCACCCGGCCGTCCGGCAGCCGCACCGAGTGCGTGCCGTCGCCGCCGGTCCAGTCGTCGGTGCGGGAGGGGTCGTCGCCGTAGCGGGCGAACTCGGCGGTCAGGTTTTTGTGCGCCGACCAGGACGCCACCGAGCGCGGTGCGCACGCGCCACCGCCCTCCCGATCGCCGTCGTCCGGGAGGGCGGTGAGCAGCACGGCCGCGAGAACCAGGGCCAGCAGGAGTCCGAGGCCGGTTCCCGTGCGCTGCCGTGCACGTGCGTCGTCGGGCACGCCCGGGACGTTAGTGGCCTCAGCCCACTTGGTCCATGGGCAGCCACAGAACGGTGTCGCGGGTGTTCACCTTCTTGCGGGTGTCGGCCCGGGTCGCCGACGCCGCGGTGAGTTCCGCGTCGCCGAGCGCCCGGTTCCACACGCGCACGTCGTCGAGGGTGCCGGTGAGGAAGGCCCGGCTGTCCATGCGCTGGCCGACGTGCACACCGAACGGCGAGTTCCGGCTGACCGAACCGGGCACGTCCGTGGTGCTGACCGCCCTGCCGTCGACGAACAGCGTCAGCCGGCCGTCGCCGCGCCGCAGGGCGAGATGGTGCCACTCGCCGTCGTTGGCGGCACCGCCCGCCCACACCGACGAGGTGTGCACGGTCCCGTACCCCTCCCGCGTGGTGATCAGGGCACGGACCCGGTCGTTGGCGGGCTCGCCGCGCATCCAGACCTGGGGCTGGGTGCTGCCGATCCCGCCCATCCACAGGAACGGCTGCTCACCGCTCGTCGCGGAGTAGCGGAAGAACAGCGACACCGTGAACTCGCCGCTGCCGAGCGGAAGTTGGGTGCGGTAGGGCAGGCGTACGGCGTCGTCGCGGCCGTCGAACTCCAGGGCGCCGCCGAAGACGCCGTCGGTCTTCGCGGGGCCGCCCAGGACGGTCGCGCGGGGTGCGCCGATGGCGAGGTCGGGGGTGGTCGGGTCGGGGCCGCGCCGGGGTCCGAGCCAGTCCTCATTGAACCGGGCGAAACGGATCTCGTCCCGTGCGTCGACGGCGCCGCCCTCGTACATCAGGCCCACCGTGGACGCGTCGATCTCGGCCATGTCGGAGTACCCGGACCAGTCCGTGGTGACGACCTTGCCGCGGTCCACGCTCTCCCAGGTCTCGCCGCTGTCGTAGGAGCTGCGGATCATCATGGTCCGCCGGCGGTCCGGGTCGCCCGGCGCGGAAAGCAGTATCCGGTTGCCCAACCGCAGTGTGGCGCCCTGGACCTGGGGCGTGTACAGGTCCGGCTGGTCGCGGAAGGGCCCGGTGAAGCTGTCGCCGCCGTCGCTGCTGTACGTCTGCGAGCGGTGCCCGAGGTCGGTGCCGTCCTGCTCCCGGCCGCTGATGACGATCCTGCCGTCGGCGCGCTCGGTGAGCGTCACCTCGGACGGCTTCTGCCGGAAGGTGCCGTCGGCGGCGGAGATGGGCCAGGAGTCGGTGGCGCCGACCCGCCAGTTGTCGCCGCCGTCGTCGCTGACGATGAGCGCGGCGTGGTTGGCGCTGACCCGACTGCCGTCCCAGGTCTCGGTGTTGACGCCGAAGACGAGCCGGCCGGCGTGCTTGCCCTTGGTGAGCTGGATGCCGTGGACGGGGCCGGTGGCGTACCAGGAGTTCCAGTCCGCGGGCAGTATCTGCGGGCTCAGGTCGCGCGGCTGCGACCAGGTCCGGCCGTCGTCGTCGCTGTACTGGAGATGGGGCGTGCGATCACAGGGGACCGAGCAACTGCCGCTGTCCGTACGCCCCGTGTTGTACGTCTCGGCCAGCAGGATGCGCCCGGTCTCGTGGTCCACGATCGGCGCCGGGTTGCCGTGGGTGTCGCCGTTGCCCTCGTTGACGACCTGGAGCGGGCCCCAGGTGCGCCCGCCGTCGGTGGAGCGCTTGAGCACGATGTCGATGTCGGCGGAGTCCCCGCAGTTGAGCACCCGGCCCTCGGCGAACGCCAGCAGCGTGCCGTCCTTGGTCTTCACGATCGCGGGAATGCGGAAGCAGGCGTACCCGGGGTCCTGGGACGCCTTGAACAGCACCTGCTGCTCGAACAACGGCGCCGTCTTGGCCGGTTGGGACTCCGCGGGACCTAATGCCGCGGCCGTCGCGGTGGTGGCGACGGCCGCGACGAGGGCAGCTCTGAGACGTGCGCGAACTCTTGACGGCATGGTGCGGCCCGCCCTTCATCGTCTGGTCATGCGTCCAGGCATCTGAACATTCGGACATCCCACGTCCAAAGTGCGCATCACAGACGTTAGTTGGGCTATCGCATTCATCACAAGAACCGTGCACGTGTCATGTCACGGATGGAGTACCGCTTTCCCCCGGTTGACCCGCGACTCGACTGCCGCGTGCGCCTCGGTGGCCTCCTCCAGTGCGAACTCCCCATGTACGACGGGCTTGACGGCCCCTCTTCAAATGGCCTCCACAGCTCCTGCCGCCCTCGCTCGTACGACTCCGGCTCTTCGCGAGCGATCCGCGCCATCGGTGATCCAATGGCGGACTTGGCACTGACAAGAAGGTCATATGCCCGAATCGTCCCATCGCTCGAACTGTATGCCACAAGTCGTCCGCCGGCCGTGAGCGCCGCGAGGGCGTGGCTCGGCATGTCGCCGTCGACGGCGTCGAGGGATCGCACGAGGCCGGCCTTCGCCGGATCGGACACGGCACCCACCGCCCGCCCGGCGCCCCGTACCCGCGCGAGCCGCACGGCGAGATGTCCGACCCCGCTCGCCGCCGCGGTCACCAGCGCCGCCTCTCCCCGCTCCGGCCGCCGGCCTGGCGGCCCGCGAGGCCGGCGACATGCTCCTCGCCCCGCTCTCGTCCGCCGAACGGGACCGATTCACGGACCTGTTGATCCGGATTTCCGGTACGCAGCGCTGACGGCGGATAACGTTCCGTCATGACCGCACCAATCGTGCTCCGGCCCGCACAGACCGCCCTCGTGCTGGTCGACCTGATGGACCGCATCGTCGCGCTGCCCCTGGAGCCCCGAAAGGGGACCGAAGTCCTCGCCGTCTCGCAGGAGTTGGCGGCCGCGTTCCGCGCCGCGGGGGCGACCGTCGTCCTCATCCGCGTGGAACGCCCCGGAGCCGCCGAGCAGCCGCCCGGCAGCGGGCTGGCCGCGGGTCTGCGACAGGAGGGTGACATCGAGATCGTGAAGCGGACGATCGGCGGCTTCCAGGACACGGGGCTGCACGACCGGCTCCGCGCACGGGGTATCGGCACGCTGGTGTTCGGCGGCATCGCCACCAATCTCGGCGTCGAGTCCACCGCCCGCGCCGCCGCCGACCTGCGCTACGACCTCGTCTTCGTCGAGGACGCGATGACGGCGTTCACGGCACCCGAGCACGAGGCATCGGTACGGCTGGACTTCCCGAGGCTGGGCTCGGTGGTGCGGGCCGCGGACGTGTCCTTCACGAGCGGCTGAGCCGCCGGCCCGGTCATGAAACAGCGGGGCCCCAGCTACGGCGCAGGGGGCGCTCCCCGCCGGTTCGGGGCCCCGCCGCCGTGTCGCGGGGAGCCGGTCAGGCCTGGACGGCCGCGGTCCGCAGGGCGAGCCGGTGTTCGCCCGCGTACACGTTCATGGAGCTGCCCCGCAGAAAGCCCACCAGTGTCAGCCCGGTCTCCGCGGCCAGATCCACGGCCAGCGAGGACGGTGCCGAGACCGCGGCGAGCACCGGGATGCCCGCCATCACCGCCTTCTGCGCCAGCTCGAAGCTGGCCCGCCCCGAGACCAGCAGGATCGTCCGGGACAGCGGCAGGTCGTCGTTCTGCAGGGCGCGGCCGACCAGTTTGTCGACCGCGTTGTGGCGGCCCACGTCCTCCCGTACGTCCAGCAGCTCACCGTCCTCGGTGAACAGGGCCGCCGCGTGCAGGCCCCCGGTCCGGTCGAAGACCCGCTGGGCCGCGCGCAGCCGGTCGGGGAGGCTCGCGAGCAGTTCGGGATCGACCCGGACCGGGGGAGTGTCGGCTATCGGCCAGCGGGCCGTCGTACGGACGGCGTCCAGGGACGCCTTGCCGCACAGCCCGCAGGACGACGTCGTGTACACGTTCCGTTCGAGAGTGATGTCCGGTATGGCCACGCCCGGCGCGGTCCGCACGTCCACCACGTTGTACGTGTTCGAGCCGTCCACCGTGGCGCCCGCGCAGTAGACGATGTTCTGCAGGTCCGAGCCCTCGGCCAGCACGCCCTCGCTCACCAGGAAACCGGCCGCCAGCGCGAAGTCGTCGCCGGGGGTGCGCATGGTGATCGCGAGCGGCTTGCCGTTCAGGCGGATCTCCAGCGGTTCCTCGGCCACCAGCGTGTCGGGGCGGCTGGAGACCGCCCCGTCCCGGATCCGGATGACCTTGCGTCGTTCCGTGACTCGTCCCATATGTCTCTCAGTCCCGGTTCTGTACGTGCTGATAGCCGAAACGGCCCTTGATGCAGAGGTTGCCGTGGGTCACCGGGTTGTCGTGCGGTGAGGTGACCTTGACGATCTCATTGTCCTGTACGTGCAGTGTGAGGTTGCAGCCCACACCGCAGTAGGCGCACACGGTGGTCGTCTCGGTCTGCTCGGTCTCGTCCCAGGTACCCGCGGCCCGCATGTCGAACTCCGACTTGAAGGACAGGGCGCCCGTGGGGCAGACCTCTATGCAGTTTCCGCAGTACACGCACGCCGAATCGGTCAGCGGGGCGTCGTGCTCCACCGCGATGCGCGCGTCGAACCCGCGCCCCGCGACCGAGATCGCGAAGCTGTTCTGCCACTGGTCCCCGCACGCGTCCACGCACTTGTAACAGAGGATGCACTTGTCGTAGTCCCGTACATACAGATCGTTGTCGACCTTCGGTTCCTCGTTCAGCCGGGCCGCGTCCGGGCCGAAGCGGTCCGGCTTGGCCTCGTACTCCTTGAGCCACTCGGCGACCCGCGGGGTCGTCGACAGGTCGACCGAGGAGGCGAGGAGCTCCAGGACGATCTTGCGGCTGTGCCGTGCGCGCTCCGTGTCGGTCCTGACCTCCATACCGGGCTCCGCCTTGCGGGAGCAGGCCGGGACGAGGGTGCGCGAGTCCTCGACCTCGACGACACAGACCCGGCAGGCGTTCTTGGGCCGCAGCGTGTCCCCTTCGCACAGTGTCGGGACGTCCTTCCCGGCCGCCCGGCAGGCGTCGAGGACGGTCGAACCCTCGGGTGCGCGCACCGGCTCCCCGTCGATGGTGAACTCCAGCAGCCGGCGCGGAATCCCCAGCGGTGTCACGGTCATTCGTACGCCCCCAGTCGGTCGATGGCGGATTCCACGGCGTTCCACGCGGTCTGTCCGAGACCGCAGATGGAGGCGTCCCGCATGGCGCGGCCGACCTCCCTGAGCAGGGCGATGTCATCGGCGGCGGCCGCACCCGTCCGTTCGGCGATCCGGTGCAGCGCCTCCTCCTGCCGGACCGTCCCGACCCGGCAGGGCACGCACTGCCCGCACGACTCGTCACGGAAGAACTCGGCGATGCGCAGCAGCAGCCGGGGCAGCGGCACGGTGTCGTCGAAGGCCAGGACGACACCCGAACCGAGCGTCGTGCCCGCCTCGCGCGTGCCCTCGAAGGTGAGCGGGATGTCCATCTCGTCCGGCCGGACGAAGCCGCCCGCGGCGCCGCCCAGCAGCACCGCCCGCAGCCCCTCGCGGACCCCGGCCAGCTCCAGCAGCTCGCCGAGCGTCGCACCGAACGGCAGCTCGTAGATCCCGGGCCGGGCGACGCTCCCGGACACGCAGAACAGCTTCGGCCCGGTGGACCGCTCGGTACCGATCGCCGCGTACGCCGGGGCTCCCATGGTCAGGATCGGCAGGACGTTGACCAGCGTCTCGACGTTGTTCTCCACCGTCGGCTTGCCGAACAGGCCCTTCTCCACCGGGAACGGCGGCTTCGAGCGCGGCTCGCCCCGGTAGCCCTCGATGGAGTTGAACAGGGCCGTCTCCTCGCCGCAGATGTACGCCCCGGCGCCGCGCCGGATCTCGATGTCGAAGGCGTAGCCCTGACCGAGGACGTCGTCGCCGAGGAAGCCACGCGCGCGTGCCTGCGCGATGGCGTGATCCAGACGGGCGAGGGCGCGCGGGTACTCGCCGCGCAGATAGAGGTAGCCCTTGCGGGCGCCGGTCGCGTACGCCGCGATCGTCATGGCCTCGACCAGCGCGTACGGGTCGCCCTCCATGAGCACGCGGTCCTTGAAGGTGCCGGGCTCCGATTCGTCGGCGTTGCAGACGAGGTAGTGCGGATGGTCGGGCTGCGACGCCGTGGCCTGCCATTTGCGGCCGGTGGGGAAGGCGGCGCCGCCACGCCCGACCAGGCCGGAGTCGGTGACCTCGCGGATGACTCCGGCGGGACCGAGCTCGAAGGCCCGGCGCAGTGCGCTGTAGCCGCCGTGGGCGCGGTAGTCGTCGAGACTCGTCGGGTCCACGACACCCACGCGCTTCAGCAGCACCAGCGCGTCGCCGCCCGCCTGCGGGACGGCCATCGCGGCCGACGGCTCCTCGGGCGCGGAGTCCGGGGTGCTCGCGGCGAGGACGGCGTCGTGCACGGTCGCCGGTGCCGAGACCGCCGTACGCACCGGGTCGCCGGCCTTGATCGCGAGCGCCGCCGGCGCCCGTTCGCACAGCCCCAGACACGGGCTGCGCTCGACCGACACCCCGCTGCCGAGCCCGAGCCGTGCCTCGATCCCGGCGCACAGCTCGTTCGCGCCGGCCGCCGCGCAGGCGAGGTCCGTGCACACGTGCAGCACGGTCGCGGGACGCGGCTTGACGGAGAACATGGCGTAGAAGGTGGCGACGCCGTACGCCTCCGACGGCGGCACCGTCAGCCGCCGGCACAGGTAGTCGAGGGCGCCCTCGCTGATCCAGCCGATCCGGTCGTTGATCGCGTGCAGCCCCGGCAACAGCAGGTCGCGGCGGTCCCGGGCCGCGCGCCCGCCCTTGGCCCACCTGAGGTCGGCGGCCCGCATCTCATCGCGGGCGGCGCCCTCCCAGGACGACTCGGGCGGCCCGAGCAGGGCGTCGACGGCCGCCCGTTCGTCGTCCGTCGGTTTGCTGTCACCGAAGTGCAGGTCCACTTATGTCACCTCACGATGGTCGCGACGGGGAGCTTCTCGATCCGGATCGCCGACGCCTTGAACTCCGCCGTCCCCGCGATCGGGCAGTTCGCCTCGATCGTCAGCTGGTTGGTGTCCACCTCGTCGGGGAAGTGCATGGTCATGAAGGCGAGCCCGGGCCGCAGGGCCGTGTCGACCCACACCGGCGCGACGACCGAGCCGCGCCGGGAGGTCACCTGGACCTCCTCGCCGACGACGACCCCGTACCGCTCGGCGTCCTCCGGGCTGATCTCGACGTACTCGCCGCGCCGCAGCGGGGAGGCAAAACTCCCGCTCTGCACACCGGTGTTGTAGGAGTCGAGCCGCCGCCCCGTGGTGAGCCGGACCGGGTAGTCCTCGTCGGTCAGATCGACCGGCGGATCGTGCTGGACGAGACCGAACGGCGCCGGCATGCCGCGTTCCGCCGGGTCGCTGTCCCACAACCGGCCGTGCAGATAGCTCGGTTCGATCCCGTCGGTGCTCGGGCACGGCCACTGGATGCCCTGGTGCTCCTCCAGGCGGTGGTACGTCATCCCGTAGTGGTCCGGGGAGACCGAGCGCAGCTCGTTCCAGACGGCCTCGGAGTCCGCGTACTTCCATTCGTGGCCGAGCCGTCCCGCCAGCTCGCAGATGATGTCGATGTCCTCGCGTGCCTCACCGGGCGGGGTGACCGCCCGGCGCACCCGCTGGACCCGGCGCTCGCTGTTGGTGGTGGTGCCGTCGGTCTCGGCCCAGCCGGCGGTCGCGGGCAGGACGACGTCGGCGAGCTCGGCGGTCTTCGTCAGGAAGATGTCCTGCACGACCAGGAAGTCCAGCTGCCGCATGCGCCGTACGGCCTGCTCGCTGTCCGCCTCCGACTGCGCCGGGTTCTCACCGATGCAGTAGACGGCCTTGAGGTCGCCGTCCTCCATCGCCTCGAACATCTCGGTGAGGTTGAGGCCGTAGTGGGGCTGGATGACGGTGTCCCAGGCGGACTCGAACTTCAGGCGGGTGTCCGGGTCGAGGATGTCCTGGAAGCCGGGCAGCCGGTTGGGGATCGCGCCCATGTCGCCGCCGCCCTGCACGTTGTTCTGGCCGCGCAGCGGCTGGAGCCCGCTGCCGAAGCGGCCGACATGCCCGGTCAGCAGGGACAGGTTGATCAGCGCGCGGACGTTGTCGGTGCCGTTGTGGTGCTCGGTGATGCCGAGAGTCCAGCACAGCTGGGCGCGCTCGGCGCGGGCGTAGGCGTGCGCGAGTTCCTTGATGGCGGCGGCCGGTACGCCCGTCACCTTCTCGGCCAGCGACAGCGTCCACGGTTCGACCAGGGCCTTGTAGTCCTCGAAGCCACTGGTCGCCCGCTCGATGAACGCCTTGTTCGCCAGGCCCGCGCGAATGATCTCGCGGCCGATCGCGTGCGCCATCGGGATGTCGGTGCCGACGTTCAGCCCCATCCAGCTCTCCGCCCACTCTGCGGTGGAGGTGCGGCGCGGGTCGACGGCGTACATCCGGGCGCCGTTCCTGATGCCCTTCAGCACGTGCTGGAAGAAGATCGGGTGCGCGAAGCGGGCGTTGGAGCCCCACATCACTATGACGTCGGTGTGCTCGATCTCCTCGTACGACGAGGTGCCCCCGCCCGACCCGAAGGCCGCCGACAGACCGGCGACGCTCGGTGCGTGACAGGTGCGGTTGCAGGAGTCGACGTTGTTCGTGCCCATGACGACGCGGGCGAACTTCTGCGCCACGTAGTTCATCTCGTTGGTGGCCCGGGCGCAGGAGAACATGCCGAAGGCGCCCCGGTTGCGGGCCAGTCCGGCGGCCGCCCGGTCGAGGGCCTCCTCCCAGGTCGCCGGCCGGAACGGCTCGTCGCGGGAGTCGCGGACGAGCGGGTGGGTCAGCCGGGTGTAGTTCTTCGGTTGCCGTTTCCTCATGCGGCGCTCCTCAGCGCGAGCAGGTCCGAGATGGCGTGCACGGTGCGCAGGGTGGGCACCGACACGCCGGTGATCTCCGCCAACTCGACGACCGCCGCGAGGAGTACGTCGAGTTCGAGCGGCTTGCCGCGCTCCAGGTCCTGGAGCGTGGAGGTGCGGTGGTCGCCGACCTTCTCGGCGCCCGCGAGCCGGCGTTCGATGGAGATGCCGACCTCGCAGCCGAGGGCCTCGGCGACCGAGAGCGTCTCGGTCATCATGATCTCGATGACCTTGCGGGTGCCGCCGTGCAGGCACATCTGCCGCATGGTGGCGCGGGCCAGCGCGCTGATCGGGTTGAAGGAGATGTTGCCGAGCAGCTTGAGCCAGATGTCGTTGCGCAGGTCGGGTTCGACCGGGCACTTCAGACCGCCGGCGATCATGGCCTCGCTGAGATCCAGACAGCGCTTGGACACACTGCGGTCGGGCTCGCCGATGGAGAACCGGGTGCCTTCCAGGTGCCGTACGACACCCGGGCCTTCGAGTTCGGTCGCGGCGTAGACGACGCAGCCGATGGCCCGTTCGGGGGCGAGCACCGCACTGACCGTGCCGTCGGGGTCCACGCTCTCGACGCGGTGGCCGTCGTGGGGTCCGCCGTGGCGGTGGAAGTACCACCAGGGGATGCCGTTCTGGGCGGCCACGACGGCCGTCGTGTCGTGCAGCAGTGGTTCGATCAGCGGCCCGCACGCCGCGTACGAATTGGCCTTCAGGCCCAGGAAGACGAAGTCGACCGGGCCGATCTCGGCCGGGTCGTCGGTGGCGTGGGCGCGCGCGGTGAAGTCACCGCGCGGACTGAGCACGCGCACTCCGTGCTGCCTCATGGCCGCGAGATGCGGTCCACGGGCGATCAGGTGCACGTCGGCACCCGCACGATGCAGCGCGGCTCCGACGTAGGCGCCGATGGCACCGGCGCCGAGGACTGCAACTTTCACTTCGGAACGCTCCGTTCGGTCGAGGGAGTACCGCGGAGGTGGCTGGGAAGTTCTCGGACCGGCCGATGGCACACGGGGGCCGAATCCTGTCGACGGAATATTGTCTACAGTATGGATAAGGGGTCAGCAAGGGTTCGCGCACGGCCTTCGCCAAGGCTTTGCGCCCGGCCTGCGCCGCGGCCTTCCGGACAGTGTTCGACCGTTCGTCGCGCCCTGCATACCGCTCACCGCATACGGTCGACGCGCCGACTTCTCAACGGACTTGCCCGTCCCTACCGTTCGGGATCATGAGTCCACCGCTCGCGCCCCCGGGATGGAGCCGCTGGCTGGTTCCGCCCGCCGCTCTCTCGGTTCATCTGTCCATCGGCCAGGCCTACGCCTGGAGCGTGTTCAAGCCACCGCTCGAATCCGCGCTCGGCCTCAGCGGCACCCAGAGCGCGCTGCCGTTCCAGCTCGGCATCGTGATGCTCGGCCTGTCCGCCGCCTTCGGCGGCACCCTGGTCGAGCGCAACGGTCCGCGCTGGGCCATGACGGTCGCCCTGGTCTGCTTCTCCTCCGGCTTCCTGCTCTCCGCGCTCGGCGCGGCCACCGAGCAGTACTGGCTGATCGTCCTCGGCTACGGCTTCGTCGGCGGCATAGGCCTCGGCATCGGCTACATCTCACCGGTCTCCACACTGATCAAGTGGTTCCCCGACCGGCCCGGCATGGCCACCGGCATCGCGATCATGGGCTTCGGCGGCGGCGCGCTCATCGCCTCGCCCTGGTCGGCGCAGATGCTGGAGTCGTTCGGCAGCGACAGCTCCGGGATCGCCCTGGCGTTCCTGGTGCACGGGCTGTCGTACGCCGTCTTCATGCTGCTCGGTGTGCTGCTGGTCCGGGTGCCGCGCACCGAGAAGCCGGTCGGCGACGCCCCCGGCGTCTTCGAGGGGCCGCAGGTGTCCGCCCGCAACGCCGTGCGCACACCGCAGTTCTGGTGTCTGTGGGTCGTGCTCTGCATGAACGTGACCGCGGGCATCGGCATCCTGGAGAAGGCCGCGCCGATGATCACGGACTTCTTCGCGAACACCTCCACACCGGTGTCCACGTCGGCGGCGGCCGGCTTCGTCGCCCTGCTGTCCGCCGCCAACATGGCGGGCCGGATCGGCTGGTCGTCGACCTCCGACCTGATCGGGCGCAAGAACGTCTACCGGCTGTACCTGGGCGCGGGCGCGCTGATGTACGGCCTGATCGCGCTGGCCGGCGACTCCTCCAAGCCGCTGTTCATCCTGTGCGCGCTGGTGATCCTGTCCTTCTACGGCGGCGGCTTCGCGACGATCCCGGCCTATCTGAAGGACCTCTTCGGGACCTACCAGGTCGGTGCCATCCACGGGCGGCTGCTCACCGCCTGGTCCACGGCCGGCGTCCTCGGGCCGCTGATCGTGAACTGGATCGCCGACCGGCAGGAGGAGGCGGGCAAGGGCGGCTCGTCCCTGTACACGACGTCCCTGTTCATCATGATCGGGCTGCTCGTCGTCGGCTTCGTCGCCAACGAACTCGTCCGGCCCGTCCACCCCCGCCATCACATCCCCGTGCCGGCGCAGGCCGAGAAGGAGGCCGCGGATGTCCAGCGACAGCAGTAGCCCTCCGCCCGACCGGCGGGGGCTCATCGCCTTCGCCTGGGTATGGGTGGGCGTACCGCTCGCCTACGGGCTCTACGAACTCGTGCAGAAGGCGACGCAGCTGTTCACCGGGTAGGTGTTCGGAAGTTGTTCGGGCGTCCGAGGGCCTGATGGAAGCTGACAACGCGGGCGCTCGTTTCCTGTGGCATCACGTGCCGCCGTACCCGTGAGTCACTGATCAGACTGGTGAATCCCGCTACCCGAGGTTCGAGGGGATCACCAACGATGAACGGCTCGCGCATCGCCGCAGTCGGCCACTATCAGCCCGCCAGGGTGCTCACCAACGAGGATCTGGCGGGCCTGGTCGACACCAGTGACGAGTGGATCACATCTCGGGTGGGTATCCGTACGCGCCACATCGCCGGGCCCGACGAACCCGTCGACGAACTCGCCGGTCACGCCGCCGCCAAGGCGCTCGCGGCGGCGGGCCTCACGCCCGGTGACATCGACCTGGTCCTGGTCGCGACCTCCACCGCCATCGACCGGTCCCCGAACATGGCCGCGCGGGTCGCCGCCCGGCTCGGCATCCCGTCGCCGGCCGCGATGGACGTCAACGTCGTCTGCGCCGGATTCACCCACGCCCTGGCCACCGCCGACCATGCCGTGCGGGCGGGGGCGGCGACGCGGGCGCTGGTGATCGGTGCCGACAAGATGTCCGACGTGACCGACTGGAGCGACCGCACGACCTGTGTGCTGGTCGGGGACGGTGCCGGGGCGGCCGTCGTGGAGGCGTCCGAGGACGCCGGCATCGGGCCGGTGCTCTGGGGATCGGTGCCCGAGATGGGGCACGCGGTGCGCATCGAGGGGCAGCCCGCGCGGTTCGCGCAGGAAGGGCAGAGCGTCTACCGCTGGGCGACGACACAGCTGCCGGCCATCGCCCGCCGGGCCTGCGAGCGGGCGGGCCTCGGACCCGAGGACCTCGCCGGAGTCGTACTGCACCAGGCCAACCTGCGCATCATCGAGCCTCTCGCCGAGAAGATCGGCGCGGTCAACGCCGTGGTCGCGCGCGATGTCTCCGAGTCCGGGAACACCTCGGCCGCGAGCATCCCGCTGGCCCTGTCCAAGCTGGTGGAGCAGGGGCGTATCTCCAGCGGGGACCCGGTGCTGCTGTTCGGGTTCGGCGGGAACCTTTCGTACGCCGGACAGGTCATCCGCTGCCCCTGATGCGGGTGTGATGTGACCAACTCCCCGTTTCCCTGGCCTTTGTGCGCCGTAGACTGTAGACGAAAGACAATCGATACTGGCTTTCAGTGACGATCGGCTACGGGACGCAGTCGCCCGGCGTTCGCCCAGGAGGGGAACCGATGTTGTCGACAGGACTACCGCAGGGTGCGGTGCCCAAGCTCGAACGTCCCGGCCCGCTGCGCGACCGTGTCTACGAGGCGCTGCTCGAACTCATCACGACCCGCGCCCTGCAGCCCGGCCAGCATCTGGTCGAGAGTGAACTCGCAGGTCACCTCGGTGTGTCGAGGCAGCCGGTGCGGGAGGCGCTGCAGCGGCTGAACACCGAGGGCTGGGTGGATCTGCGGCCCGCGCAGGGCGCGTTCGTGCATGAGCCGACGGAGGAGGAGGCCGACCAGCTCCTCACCGTCCGCACCCTCCTCGAGGCCGAGGCGGCCCGGCTCGCCGCGGCCCACACGGACAGCGCCGGCATCAAGGTGCTGGAGGAGCTGTGCGCGGAGGGGGAGAAGGCCGTCGCGGCGGACGACGTGGACGCGGCCGTCGCCCTCAACGCCCGCTTCCACGCCAAGATCATGGAACTCGCCGGCAACGCGGTCCTCGCCGAACTCGCCGCCCAGGTCGACCGCCGGGTCCGCTGGTACTACACCCCGGTCGCCCGCCAGCGCGGCCACCAGTCCTGGATCGAACACCGCGGCATGATCGCCGCGATCACCGCCCGCGACGAACAGCAGGCCACCCAGCTGATGCGCGAACACACGGAACACACGCGACGGTCGTACCACGCCCGGGGCGACTCCTGACCGGAGCCGTACTGCCGTAGTCACAGCTGTGGTCGTCGTGGCACTCGGGCGCGGTGTTCAGGATCGCGCCGTTCCACGGTCAGGGCAGCGCGTTGGTCCCCGTGGTGTCCGCGCGGGGACCGGACAGTTGGACCCAGGTGCCCATCTCCCGGTGTTCGATGCGGGTGACGGCGGCGGCGAGGGCCTGGTCGCGGGTCGCGGGATCGGCGTACGGCTGCGCCCCTGTGTTGTAGAAGCGGCGTTCCGCCTCGACCGCCTCGCGGGCCTCGGTGAAGCGCAGGTAGTCGTCCTGCCAGTGGAAGACCGAGCGCAGACCGGTGATCACCACGACGATGCCGCCCAGGACGGCTGGAATCTCTGCGTTCTTGGACCACAGGACCGCCGAGACCGGGATGGCGGCCGAGATGAGCAGCAGCAGGGTCTCGGAGAGCCGGAAGTTGCGGCGCGCCCTGCCTGCGGCGCCCTGGTACCAGTCGTACGAGCGGTTCGCCAGGCCCATCGCGTAGCCCGGGCCGGCTTCGGATGTGCCGCCTGACCTGGGCGTCGTCGTCGGTTCGCCGGCCGATGAATCCTGAGCCATTCGCGCTCCCCCCAAAGCACCCGCTGTCGGCAGGGAAAGCGTAGCCAACGGCGCTCCGTCGCGCCCCGGGCCCCTTCTTTGTCCTGTGAGTGGAGAAAGTTGACGGCAATCTCTGCTCAAGTTCTTCCCAGTCCCGGCGGCCACTGCTACGTTCCCCTCGAAAGCAGGTCACGGATGTGGCCGAAACCCGGCGCGCTCAGGCCGATTGAGGCGGGGAGGGGCTCGTGAGACGTATGACGGCGCGACCCGCTAACGGTCATCAGGCCAAGCTGCTCAGGCTGCTGCGCGACGGCGGGCCCAACTCCCGGGCCCAGCTGGGCGATCAGATCGATCTCTCACGGTCCAAGCTGGCCGTGGAGGTGGACCGCCTGCTGGAGACGGGACTGGCCGTGGCCGACGGACTCGCCGCCTCGCGCGGTGGCCGCCGGTCGCACAACATCCGGCTCAACCCCGATCTGCGCTTCCTCGGCGTCGACATCGGCGCGACCTCGGTCGACGTCGCCGTCACCAACCCCGAGCTGGAGATCCTCGGACACCTCAACCAGCCCATGGACGTACGCGAGGGCCCCGTCGCGGTCTTCGAGCAGGTCCTGTCCATGGCAGCGAAGTTGAGGGCCTCCGGGCTCGCGGAGGGATTCGACGGCGCCGGCATCGGCGTCCCGGGACCGGTCCGCTTCCCCGAGGGCGTCCCGGTGGCCCCGCCGATCATGCCGGGCTGGGACGGCTTCCCCGTGCGGGAGGCGCTCAGCCAGGAACTCGGCTGCCCGGTGATGGTCGACAACGACGTGAACCTCATGGCGATGGGGGAGCAGCACGCGGGCGTCGCACGCTCCGTGGGCGACTTCCTCTGCGTCAAGATCGGCACCGGCATCGGCTGCGGCATCGTCGCGGGCGGTGACGTCCACCGCGGCGTCACCGGCAGCGCGGGCGACATCGGGCACATCCAGGCCGTGCCCGACGGCCGCCCCTGCGCCTGCGGCAACCGGGGCTGCCTGGAGGCCCACTTCAGCGGGGCGGCCCTCGCCCGGGACGCCGTGGAGGCGGCCCAGCAGGGACTGTCGGAGGAACTCGCCTCGCGGCTGGAGGCGAACGGCACCCTGACCGCCGTCGACGTCGCCGCCGCGGCCGCCGCCGGCGACGCCACCGCACTCGACCTGATCCGCGAGGGCGGCAACCGCGTCGGCCAGGTCATCGCCGGACTCGTCAGCTTCTTCAACCCCGGCCTGGTGGTGATCGGCGGCGGGGTGACCGGCCTCGGCCACAACCTGCTCGCCGCGATCCGCACCCAGGTCTACCGCCAGTCGCTGCCGCTCGCGACCGGCAACCTCCCCATCGTGCTGGGGGAGTTGGGCCCCACCGCCGGAGTCATCGGCGCGGCCCGGCTCATCAGCGACCACCTGTTCTCACCCGCGTAGGCCACTCGCCCCGCACGGCTCACCGAACACCGCACGGCTCACCGAAACAGCACCTCGCACAGCGCTCAGCTCTGCCCTGCCCTGCTCTTGCCCTGCTCTGCCTCGCCCCGCCCTGAAACCGGCCCGCACGCCCGCCAAGGGGACCTCATGGCACCAGAACCATCGCTGCTCAGCATGAACGGCATCACCAAGTCGTTCCCCGGAGTCCGCGCCCTCGACGGCGTCGACCTCGACGTCCAGGCCGGTGAAGTGCACTGCCTGCTCGGCCAGAACGGCGCCGGCAAGTCCACCCTCATCAAGGTGCTGGCCGGCGCCCACCAGCCCGACACCGGCACCATCCGCTGGCGCGGCGAGGAGGTCACCCTCCGCTCGCCGATCGCCGCCATGCGCCTCGGCATCGCGACCATCTACCAGGAACTCGACCTCGTCGAGCACCTGTCGGTCGCCGAGAACGTCCACCTCGGCCATGAACCCACGGCCGCCGGATTCGTCGTACGCGGAAAGGCCGCGCGGTCGTCAACCGCCCAGCTGCTGAAGCGACTTGGGCATCCCGAGATCGACCCGGGCCGGCTGGTCGGGGAGCTGTCGGCGGCCCAGCAGCAGATCGTCTCCATGGCACGGGCGCTCTCCCACGACGTACGGCTGATCGTCATGGACGAGCCGTCCGCCGCTCTCGACCCGGACGAGGTCGACAACCTCTTCCGCATCGTCGGCGACCTCACCGGCGCCGGAGTCGCCGTCGTCTACATCTCGCACCGCCTGGAGGAGATCCGCCGGATCGGCGACCGGGTGACCGTCCTGAAGGACGGGCGGGCCGTGGCCGGCGGACTCCCGGCGAAGACGACGCCGACGCGCGACGTCGTGGCGATGATGACGGGACGCAACGTCGAGTACGTCTTCCCCGAAAGGCCCGCGAAGGACGCCACCGGCGGCGAGCCGCTGCTGGAGGTCCGCGGACTCGCCCGGGACGGCGAGTTCGAGTCCCTGGACCTGAACGTGCGGCCCGGGGAGATCGTCGGCCTCGCCGGACTCGTCGGCTCGGGACGCTCCGAGATCCTGGAGACGATCTACGGCGCCCGCAAACCCAGCGCCGGTCAGGTCCTCGTGGACGGGCGGGCGCTCAAGCCCGGCAGCGTGCGCGCCGCCGTACGCGCCGGCCTCGGGCTCGCCCCCGAGGAACGCAAGGCACAGGCGCTGCTGATGCTGGAGTCCGTCACCCGCAATGTGTCGGTGTCCTCCATGTCCCGCTTCTCGCGCGGCGGTTGGATCGACCGCGCCGCCGAACTCGGCGCGGCGCGCGCCGCGACCCGGGAGCTGTCGCTGCGGCCCGACAACCCGTCGGTGCCGGTGCGCACCCTCTCCGGCGGCAACCAGCAGAAGGCGGTCCTGGCCCGCTGGCTGCTGCGCGGCTGCCGTGTCCTGCTGCTCGACGAACCCACCCGCGGCGTCGACGTCGGCGCGCGGGCCGAACTGTACGCGGTCGTGCGGCGGCTGGCCGACGAAGGTCTCGCCGTGCTGCTGGTCTCCAGCGAGGTGCCCGAGGTACTGGGCCTCGCCGACCGCGTCCTGGTGCTGCGCGAGGGCCGTGTCGTGCACACGGCACCCGCGCGTGAACTCGACGAACACCGCGTACTCGACCTCGTCATGGAAGGAAGCCCGGCGTCATGACGCAGCACGCCTCCCCGCCGCGGGACAGCACCGGCAAGGTGCAGTCGGCCGAAGGACCGCCCGCCTGGCGCGGCCTGATGGCCCACGCCGACGTGCGCACGCTCTCCCTGCTCGGCGTCCTCGCCGCGCTGATCGTCATCGGCGGCATCACCAAGCCTGACGAGTTCCTGGACACCCGCAACCTCCAACTGGTCCTCACCCAGGCCTCCGTGATCGGCGTCGTCACCGTCGGCATGACCTTCGTCATCATCTCCGGCGGCATCGACCTCTCCGTCGGCGCGATCGTCGCGCTGGCCTCGGTGTGGGCGACGACGGTCGCGACCCAGGAGTACGGCTTCGCCGGCATCCTCTTCACCGCGGTGCTCGTCGGTGTGGGATGCGGGCTGGTCAACGGGGTGCTGATCGCGTACGGCGCGATGGTGCCGTTCATCGCGACGCTCGCCATGCTGGCCTCGGCCCGCGGCCTGGCCCTGCAGATCACCGACGGCAAGACGCAGATCGTCACCATCCCCTCGGTGCTCGACCTCGGTGAGCGTGACGCCTATGTCCTCGGCATCCCGCCGCTCGTCATGGTGTTCGCGGTCGTGACGATCATCGGCTGGCTGGTGCTGAACCGCACGACCTTCGGACGGCGCTCCGTCGCCGTCGGCGGCAACGCGGAGGCGGCCCGCCTGGCCGGCATCGACGTCCGCCGCCAGCGGCTCTACCTCTACCTGCTGTCCGGACTGTGCTGCGGCATCGCGGCCTTCCTGCTGATCATCCTGTCCGGCTCCGGCCAGAACACCAACGGCAACCTCTACGAACTCGACGCCATCGCGGCCGCGATCATCGGCGGCACCCTGCTCACCGGGGGCCGCGGCACCATCGTCGGCTCCGTGCTCGGCGTCCTGATCTTCACCACGATCACCAACATCTTCGCCCTGAACAACCTGCAGAGCGACGTCCAGCAGATCGCCAAGGGCGCGATCATCGTCGCCGCCGTGCTGGTCCAGCGCCGTACCGCAAGCACGACCTGAGGGTCGTACCGACACCCCCGAGCACGACCTGAGGAAAGGTTCACCGCCATGCCAGAGCTCACCAGTCGCAGAGGGCTGCTGTTCGGGACCGCCGCCATAGGTGCCGGTGCCCTCCTCACGGGTTGCACCAGCAACGAGTCCAGCGACGAGCCGGCCGCGAACGACCAGCCGGCCGCCGACGACAAGCCCGGCAAGGAGGTCACGATCGGCTTCGCCGGTCCGCAGGCCGACCACGGCTGGCTCAACGCGATCAACGACAACGCCAAGAGCCGGGCGAAGAAGTACTCCGACGTCACCCTGGAGATCACCGAGGGCTCCAACGACACCGCCGCACAGATCGGCCAGATCGAGACGCTGATCAACAAGAAGGTCGACGTCCTGGTGGTGCTGCCCGCCGACGGCAAGGCACTCACCCAGGTCGGCCTGAAGGCGATGCGAGCCGGCATCCCGGTCATCAACCTCGACCGGATCTTCAACACCCCGCAGGCGTACCGCTGCTGGATCGGCGGCGACAACTACGGCATGGGCCTCAACGCCGGCCACTACATCGGCGAGAAGCTCAAGGACAAGGCGGACGCCAAGGTCATCGAGCTCGCCGGCCTGGACAACCTGGAGCTGACCAAGCAGCGCACCCAGGGCTTCGACGACGCGCTGAAGAACTACCCGAACATCAAGAAGGTGGCCCGCCAGGCCGCCGAGTTCACGGTCGAGTCCGGCCAGGCCAAGATGGCGCAACTGCTCCAGGCCCAGTCGAAGTTCGACGCCCTGTGGAACCACGACGACGACCAGGGCGTCGGCGCCCTGCGCGCCATCGAGCAGGCCGGGCGTGACGACTTCCTGATGGTCGGTGGTGCGGGCGCGCTGTCCGCCTTCCAGGCCATCAAGCAGGACGACGGCGTCCTGAAGGCCACGGTCCTGTACCCGCCGACCATGGCCGCGTCCGCCATCGACCTGGCCCGTGCGCTGGGCCAGGGCAAGGGCGTCGGCGGCATGGCCGAGTTCGAGATCCCCGCCTCGATCACGCTGTACTCGGCGGTCGTCGACAAGGAGAACGTCGACCAGTACATGTCCACCGGCTTCAAGTGAGGCGCACCCTGTCCGACGCGGCCGAGGGGCCCGTCGGGCAGGGCCGGGAGCGTCCGGCGGATCGGGCCGGCCCCGGCCGTGGTGCCGGGACACGGGCCGACCGGCCGGGGACCGAGGGCGCCGGGCACGGGGGCGGCGGTCGGGTCAGGGATGCCGCCGAAGCGGCTGAGGCACGGCGAATCGTTCGCCGGCGAGCGCACGAGCGTGCTCGCCGCGCGGGAACGGCCCGCCGCCCCCGCTCCGGCGGGCCCGACAGGTGACGATTGCGCAGGACGCCCCGAAACCCCCCACCGCGGCACGACGACGAGGAGGACCATCGCATGGGACAGCCGCAGCAGCCCGAAGAGGCCGAGGCGGAGGCACGGGCCACGGCCGGCGAGGCGGGAGTGCCGGTCACGGGGACCCACAAGCCACCACTGCGCGTCGGGATGGTCGGCTACGCCTTCATGGGCGCCGCCCACTCGCAGGGCTGGCGCACCGCGGGCCGTGTCTTCGACCTCCCTCGCACCCCGGTCATGACCGCGATCTGCGGACGGGACGCCACGGCCGTGCGCGCTGCCGCCGAACGCCACGGCTGGGAGTCGGCGGAGACCGACTGGCGTGCGCTGATCGCACGCGACGACATCGACCTCGTCGACATCTGCACCCCGGGCGACAGTCATGCCGAGATCGCCCTCGCCGCGCTGGCCGCGGGCAAGCACGTCCTGTGCGAGAAGCCCCTCGCGAACACCGTCGAGGAGGCCGAGGCGATGGCCGCGGCCGCGGAAGAGGCGTACGGGCGCGGTCAGTTGGCGATGGTCGGCTTCAACTACCGCCGGGTGCCCGCCACCGCGCTGGCCCGCAGCATGGTCGCCGAGGGTCGCCTGGGCACCCTGCGCCATGTGCGGGTGACGTACCTCCAGGACTGGCTGGTGGACCCCGAGTTCCCGCTGACCTGGCGGCTGCGCAAGGAGCTGGCCGGTTCGGGCGCGCTCGGCGACCTGGGCGCGCACATCATCGACCTGGCGCAGTACCTGGTGGGGGAGCAGCTCGGCGGGGTGTCCGCGATGACGGAGACCTTCGTGAGGGAACGGCCGCTGCCCGGCGGACCCACGAGCGGTCTGTCCGCCGTCTCCGCGCACGGCACCGGCCAGGTCACCGTCGACGACGCCGCCGTCTTCACCGGCCGCTTCCCGTCCGGCGCTCTCGCCTCCTTCGAGGCCACCCGCTACGCCACCGGCCGCAAGAACGCCCTGCGCATCGAGCTCAACGGCGAGCTCGGTTCGATCGCGTTCGACCTGGAACGGCTCAACGAGCTCTCCTACCACGACGGCAGGGAACCGGGCGCGCACGCCGGCTTCCGCCGCATCCTCGTCACCGAACCCGACCACCCCTACCTGGACGCCTGGTGGCCGCCGGGTCACGGCCTGGGCTACGAGCACACCTTCGTCCACCAGGCCCGCGACCTGGTCCACGCCGTCGCCGAGGGCCGCCGGCCGCAGCCGTCCTTCGCCGACGGGCTCCAGGTGCAGCGCGTGCTCGCGGCGGTGGAGGAGAGCGCCGAGAAGAACTCCGTCTACACCCCGATCGCCGTCTGAACCACCCCGATAGCGGCCTGAGGAGGCTGACGCGCAATGCCGCGTACGTTCACGCTGTTCACCGGTCAGTGGGCCGACCTGCCGCTGGAGGAGGTCTGCCGGCTCGCCCGCGACTTCGGCTACGACGGGCTCGAACTCGCCTGCTGGGGCGACCACTTCGAGGTCGACAAGGCCCTGGCCGACCCGTCGTACATCGACTCCAGGAAGGCCCTGCTCGACAAGTACGGCCTCAAGTGCTGGGCGATCTCCAACCACCTGGTCGGCCAGGCGGTGTGCGACGCCATCATCGACGAGCGCCACCAGGCCATCCTGCCGGGCGAGGTGTGGGGCGACGGGGACCCGGAGGGTGTCCGGCAGCGCGCCGCGGCCCGTATGAAGGACACGGCGCGAGCCGCGGCCGCCTTCGGCGTCGACACGGTGATCGGCTTCACCGGCTCCGCGATCTGGCACCTGGTCGCCATGTTCCCGCCCGCGCCCGAGTCGATGATCGAGCGCGGCTACGAGGACTTCGCCGAGCGCTGGAACCCGATCCTGGACGTCTTCGACGCGGAAGGCGTGCGCTTCGCGCACGAGGTCCACCCGAGCGAGATCGCCTACGACTACTGGACGACACAGCGCGCCCTGGAAGCCGTCGGCCACCGGCCCGCCTTCGGCCTCAACTTCGACCCCTCCCACTTCGTGTGGCAGGACCTCGACCCGGTCGGGTTCCTGTGGGACTTCCGCGACCGCATCTACCACGTCGACTGCAAGGAGGCCCGCAAGCGCCTCGACGGCCGCAACGGCCGTCTCGGCTCACACCTGCCGTGGGGCGACCCGCGCCGCGGCTGGGACTTCGTCTCGGCCGGGCACGGCGACGTCCCCTGGGAGGACGTCTTCCGGATGCTGCGCTCCATCGACTACCAGGGGCCCATCTCCGTGGAGTGGGAGGACGCCGGCATGGACCGGCTCCAGGGCGCCCCCGAGGCGCTGAAGCGGCTGAAGGCCTTCGACTTCGAGCCGCCCAGCGCGTCCTTCGACGCCGCGTTCAACAGCTGAACCACGGACCCGGCGCAGGTCGGGGAACGGGGACCGGAGATACCGCCGGTCCCCTCTCCGACCTGCGCGAATCCCGCTTTGTCCTGCGATGGGAAAAAGTTCAACAGATCCTGACGCAAGGGGTGTTCGCCCCGGACGTACGCGGATACCGTCCCTGAAGTGTTCAGGACACACGGAAGTGTTCATCGCACACAGAAGTGTTCAGGGCACAGCCACCTCCGGGGTGACGGCGCACCCCGGCGCCCGCACCGCACGTCCACGCACCCACCCCGTACGGCACACCCCGTTCCCGGAGGGACTTCGTGCACAGAACCAGACCCCGAAGCACCCGCACCCCCAGGCGCCCCAGCCTTCGTACCGCCGTCGCCCTGCTCACCGGCCTGCTCCTCGCGGTCGGCACCCCGGCGACCGTCGCCGGCGCCCACCCCGGCCACCCGGAACACGACGAACCGGCAGCCGCCGAGGGCCAGTTCCAGCAGGTACCGCTCGCCAAGGGCGAACCCGAGATGGGCGAGCCGATGTCGCTCGCCGTACTCCCGGACCGCAGTGTCCTGCACACCTCGCGCGACGGCACACTGCGCCTCACCGACCAGGGCGGCGTCACCAAGGTCGCCGGCAAGCTCGACGTCTACAGCCACGACGAAGAGGGCCTCCAGGGTGTCGGCATCGACCCGGACTTCGAGAACAACCGGGCGATCTACCTCTACTACGCTCCGCCGCTGGACACCCCCGCGGGCGACGCCCCGGAGACCGGCACCGCCGACGACTTCAAGAAGTTCGACGGCGTCAACCGCCTCTCCCGCTTCACGCTGAACGCCAATGGCACACTCAACACGGCCAGCGAGAAGAAGGTCATCGACGTCGCGGCGTCCCGCGGCACCTGCTGCCACGTCGGCGGCGACATCGACTTCGACGCGGCCGGCAACCTGTACCTGTCGACCGGCGACGACACCAACCCCTTCGCCTCCGACGGCTACACGCCGATCGACGTCCGCGAGGGCCGCAACCCCGCCTTCGACGCCCGCCGCAGCTCCGGCAACACCAACGACCTGCGCGGCAAGATCCTGCGCATCAAGGTCGCCGAGGACGGCTCGTACACCGTCCCGGAGGGCAACCTCTTCGCCGCGGGCACCGAGAAGACCCGTCCCGAGATCTACGCGATGGGCTTCCGCAACCCGTTCCGGATGAGCGTCGACGACAAGACCGGCATCGTGTACGTGGGTGACTACGGCCCCGACGCGGGTGCCGCTTCGGCGACGCGCGGCCCGGCCGGACAGGTCGAGTTCGCGAAGGTCACCAAGGCCGCGAACTTCGGCTGGCCGTTCTGCACCGGCAACAACGACGCCTACGTCGACTACGACTTCGCCACCGGCACCTCCGGCGCGAAGTTCGACTGCGCCGCGCCGAAGAACACCTCGCCGTACAACACGGGCCTCACCGACCTGCCGCCCGCGCAGGCCGCCTGGATCCCGTACGACGGCGGCTCCGTGCCCGAGTTCGGCACCGGCTCCGAGTCCCCGATGGGCGGCCCGGTCTACCGCTACGACCCCGACCTCGAATCCAGCGTGAAGTTCCCCGAGTCCTACGACGGCGACTTCTTCGCCGGCGAGTTCGGCCGCCGCTGGATCAAGCGGATCGAGCAGAACGAGGACGGCTCCGTCGCGAAGATCAACGACTTCCCGTGGACCGGTACCCAGATCATGGACATGGAGTTCGGCCCCGACGGCGCGCTCTACGTCCTCGACTACGGCATCTCCTGGTTCCAGGGCGACGAGCACTCCGCGCTGTACCGGATCGAGAACGCCGAGGACGGCTTCTCCCCGATCGCCGAGGTGAGCGCCGACAAGACGTCCGGCGCGGCCGGCCTGAAGGTCAAGTTCACCGGCTCCGCCAAGGACGCCGACTCCCCGGACCTCACCTACAGCTGGGACTTCGGCGACGGCACCAAGGGCGAGGGCCTCAACCCCACCCACCAGTACAAGAAGGTCGGCACCTATACCGCCACCTTCACCGCCAAGGACCCCGAGGGCAACACCGGCAACGCCAGCACCCGGATCGTCGTCGGCAACACCGAGCCCAAGGTGAGGATCGACATCCCGGGCAACGGCGCGCTGGCCGAGTTCGGCAAGCCGGTCCCGTTCAAGGTGACCGTCACCGACCCCGAGGAGACGGTCGACTGCTCCAAGGTCAAGGTCGCCTACAGCCTCGGCCACGACTCCCACGCCCACGAGCTGACCAGCGAGATGGGCTGCGAGGGCACCCTGACGCCGCCCGCCGGTGACGGCGGTCACGACCCCAACGCCAACATCTACGGCGTGGTCGGCGCCAGCTACACCGACGGCGGGGCGAACGGCCAGGAGGCCCTGACCGGCACCGCCCGTGCCGTGCTCCAGCCGCTGCACCGCCAGGGCGAGCACTTCACCACCCAGTCGGGCGTGTCGGTGATCGACAAGACCGGCGCCAACGGGGGCAAGACCGTCGGAAACATCGACGACGGCGACTGGATCGCCTTCACCCCCTACCGGTTCGACGGACAGAAGAAGATGACCGTGCGGGCCTCCTCCGGCGGCGCGGGCGGCTTCATCGAGGTGCGCACCGGCTCCCCCGAGGGACCGCTGCACGGCTCGGCGTACATCCCGCCGACCGGCGGCTGGGAGACCTTCCAGAACGTCGACGTGCCGCTGCGGGCGCTGCCGAAGAAGACCACGGAGGTCTACCTGGTCTTCAAGGGCGGTGAGGGCGCGCTCTACGACGTGGACGACTTCGAGTTCTCCAAGGAGCCGTTCAAGGGCGGCAAGAAGGTCCTGGTCTTCTCCAAGACCGCCGGCTTCCGGCACGACTCCATCCCGGCCGGCGTCGCGGCCCTGAAGGAGCTCGGCGGCCCGGCCGGTATCACGGTCGACGCCACCGAGGAGGCCAAGCAGTTCACCACCGCCAACCTCGCCAAGTACGACGCGGTGGCCTTCCTGTCCACCACCGGTGACGTGTTGAACGCCGAGCAGCAGAAGGCGTTCGAGAACTACGTGGCCGGCGGCGGCGGATACATGGGCATCCACGCGGCCGCCGACACCGAGTACGACTGGTCGTTCTACGGCGGCCTGGTCGGCGCCTACTTCGACTCGCACCCGGCCATCCAGAAGGCCACGGTCCGCGTCGAGGACCACGACCACCCGTCCACCGCGCACCTCGGCGACGCCTGGGAGCGCACCGACGAGTGGTACAACTACCGCACCAACCCGCGTGCGCAGGCCAAGGTCCTCGCCACCCTGGACGAGACCACCTACCAGGGCGGGAACATGAAGGGCGACCACCCGATCGCCTGGTGCCAGAGCTACGGCGGCGGCCGGTCCTTCTACACCGGCGGCGGCCACACCAAGGAGTCCTACGCCGACGAGGCCTTCCGGGCCCATCTGCTCGGCGGCCTCCAGTACGCCACCGGCCAGGTGAAGGCGGACTGCAAGCCGAGCAAGGACTACCGGAAGATCTTCAACGGCCAGAGCCTGGAGGGCTGGAAGCAGGCCGGTCCCGGCAAGTTCAACGTCAAGGACGGCACCCTGGAGACCGAGGGCGGCATGGGCCTGCTCTGGTACCAGGCCAAGGAGCTGAAGTCGTACTCGCTCAAGCTCGACTGGAAGATGCAGGGCGACGACAACTCCGGGATCTTCGTGGGCTTCCCGGCCTCCGACGACCCCTGGTCCGCGGTGAACAAGGGCTACGAGATCCAGATCGACGCGACAGACGCGCCCGACCGCACCACGGGCTCCGTCTACTCGTTCAAGTCGGCGAACATCAAGGCCCGTGACCAGGTTCTGCGGCCGCCCGGCCAGTGGAACTCCTACGAGATCAAGGTCCAGGGCGAACGCCTCCAGGTGTTCCTCAACGGAGTCAAGATCAACGACTTCACCAACAAGGACCCCGAGCGGAGCCTGACCGACGGCTACGTCGGCCTGCAGAACCATGGCGCCGACGACCAGGTCTCCTTCCGCAACATCCAGTTGAAGGAACTGCCCGTCCAGGGCGACTGAACGGCGGCGGGCGGGGGACGCCGGACCCCCGCCCGCCGTCTCCACCCCTCCCCTTGAGGCTCGCGCACGACCAGGAGGCTGCCCATGTCCGCGTCCCTCTCCCGACCGCGTGTGGGAGTGTGGCTGATCGGAGCCCGAGGTTCCGTCGCCACCACCGTCGTCACGGGGTGCGCCGCCATCACGGCGGGGCTGCATCCGCCCACCGGCATGGTGACCGAGACCTCGGCGTTCACCGGCAGCGGCCTGCCCGCGCTGTCCGACCTCGTCTTCGGCGGCCACGACACCCTCGACTGCCCCCTGCCAAAACGCGCCGAGACCCTGACCGCCGGCGGCGTCCTCCCGCCGGGCGTCGCCACCGCCGTCGCCGCGGAACTCGCCGCCGCCGACCGCGAGATCAGGCCCGGCGGCCCCACGCCCGGGGACACCCGGAGCGAGGCCGAGCTGATCACGGCCTTCAGCGACGACATACGCGACTTCGCGCGACGCCATGAGCTGGAGCGGACGGTCGTGGTGAACGTCGCCTCGACGGAACCCGCGTCCGCCGGGCCCGGCACCCCGCTGCCCGCCAGCACCCTGTACGCGCTGGCGGCGCTGCGCGCGGGCTGCTCCTACGTCAACTTCACGCCCTCCGAGGGCATGCACCACCCCGTCGCCGCGGCCGAGGCCGAGCGGAGCGGGCTGCCGTACGCCGGCCGGGACGGCAAGACCGGACAGACACTGCTGCGGGCCGTCCTGGGCCCGATGTTCGCGCAGCGGGCGCTGAACGTGCGGGCCTGGTCCGGCACGAATCTGCTCGGCGGCGGCGACGGCGCGGCACTCGCCGACCCGGCCGCGGCGGCGGCGAAGAACGCCGGCAAGGAACGCGTCCTCGCCGACACTCTCGGCACTGTCCCCGAGGGCGAGGTCCACATCGACGACGTCCCGGCCCTCGGTGACTGGAAGACCGCCTGGGACCACATCGCCTTCGACGGCTTCCTCAGCACCCGCATGATCCTCCAGACCATCTGGCAGGGCTGCGACTCGGCCCTCGCGGCCCCCCTGGTACTGGACCTGGCCCGCCTCACCGCCCGAGCCCACGAGACCGGCCTGACCGGCCCCCTCTCCGAACTGGGCTTCTACTTCAAGGATCCGGTGGGAGAGGGCCCGGCGAGCTTGGGGGAGCAGTACAGGGGGTTGGTGGGGTTGGGGGTTCGCCTCCGGCGGGCGGGGGGTGATCCTGATGCGCTGGGGGCGGCGGTCGGGGCTGCGGTCGGGGGTGAGCGCGGCGGGCATCGCGAGGCGGGGGAGGAGAGTGCGGCTCAGGGCGCCGGCCGGCTCGGGGGTGCCCGGGATGCTGCCGCTGAGGGCGTCGGCCGACTTGGGGGTGCCCGGGATGCTGCCGCTCAGGGCGCCGGCCGGCTCGGGGACGCCCATGGGGCTGCAGCCGTGGGTGCGGTGACTCGGGGTGAGGCCCCCGGCGGGGGCGCGGGGCGCCGCGAGCACAACGAGGAGCACGCCGCCCAGGGCGACGATCCGCGCGAGCCCGCTGAGGGGGAGCGCCCGTGAGCCGTAGCCCTATCCGTGCCTGGGCCGAACTGCTCCGGCTGCCCGCCCTGTTCACCGTCCCCGGCGACGCACTCAGTGGTGCCGCCGCTGTCGGCGCCCGGCCCAACTCCCGGACCTTGCTCGCCATCGGCTCCTCCCTCTGTCTCTACGAGGCCGGCATGGCCCTCAACGACTGGGCGGACCGCGCGGAGGACGCCGCCGAACGCCCCCACCGCCCCCTCCCGTCCGGCCGCGTCCACCCGGTGGCCGCCTTCACCGCAGCCTGCGCTCTGACGGGTGCCGGCCTGGCCCTGGCCGCTCGCGCCGGCCGCCCCGCTCTCGCCGTCGCCGTGCCCCTCGCGGCCACCGTCTGGGCGTACGACCTCGCCCTCAAGCACACCCCGTGCGGCCCCGCCGCCATGGCCACGGCCCGTGCCCTGGACCTCGTCCTCGGCGCCGCGGCCACCACGGGCCGCACCCGCGCGGCACTCCCGTCCGCCGCCCTGCTCGGCACCCACACCCTCGCGGTCACCGTGGTGTCCCGCCAGGAGACAAAGGGCGGTTCACCCCTGGCACCCCTCGCGGCCCTGACGACGACGGCCCTGCTGAGCCGCCTGCTGGCCCACCGCCCGACCGGCGTCCCGTCGGAACGCCCCTCGACCGCGGGACCGGGCGATGCCGATGGGGTGGCGACCGCCACCGGCCGCCCGTCGGTCATGTCGGGCTCCCTGCTTGCCATTGCCGAGCCCGCGGCCGACGGCCGTGAACGACCTGGGCCCGCCCACGCCCGGCGGATCACCCCACCGCGGTCTGCCGACTCCGCCTGGTCGCCGGGCCGAGCCCTGACCATGGCCCTCGCCGCCACCTACGCCGCGACCGCCGGTCGTCCTTACTTCCACGCCACCCTCAACCCGTCACCTCCGCTCACCCAACGAGCCGTCGGCGGCGGCATCCGCGCCACGATCCCGCTCCAGGCCGCACTGTCCGCCCGCTCCGGAGCCGGCCTCACCGCCCTGCTCATCGCAGGACTCGCCCCGCTCGGCCGGCGGTTCGGAAGGAAGGTGAGCGTGACATGAGCCGGACGACGACCGTGCCGGGTCACTCGGGCGGGGTGGCCCCGCGAGGCGAGGGGCGACAGGAAGGTGAGCGGCGTATGAGCAGCGTGACGGCGGTCCCGTGTCTCTCCGCGGGGGCGGCCTCGCGATGCGAGGGGCGACAGGAAGGTGAGCGGCGTATGAGCAGCGTGACGGCGGTCCCGTGTCTCTCCGCGGGGGCGGCCTCGCGATGCGAGGGGCGACAGGAAGGTGAGCGGCGTATGAGCAGCGTGACAGCGGTCCCGTGCCTCTCTGCGGAGGCGGCCACGCGAGGCGACGGCAGCAGGAAGGGCAGCGTCAAATGACCCCGACGACGCCCACCCCCGGGCACTTCGCCGCCCCGCGAGCCGACGGCGACCTTCACGGCACCGGCACCGGCACCGGCACCGAACGCGCCCCCGCCCCCGTCGCCGATGCACCCGCCATGACCCCCCTCCGCTTCGGCTACGGCACCAACGGCCTCGCCGATCTCCGTCTCGACGACGCCCTCGCCCTGCTCGCCGACCTCGGCTACGACGGCGTCGGCCTGACCCTCGACCACATGCATCTCGACCCGCTCGCCCCGGACCTGGCCGCCCGCACCCACCGCCTCGCCAAGCGGCTGGACGCGCTCGGTCTGGAGGTCACGGTGGAGACGGGCGCCCGCTATGTGCTCGACCCGCGCCGCAAGCACGGCCCCTCCCTGCTGGACCCCGACCCGGAGGACCGAGCCCGCCGCGTCGACCTGCTGATCCGTGCCGTCCGCGTGGCCGCAGACCTCGGCGCCCACGCCGTGCACTGCTTCAGCGGCATCACCCCGCCGGGAACGGACCCGACCACCGCCTGGCACCGCCTGACCGACGCGCTCACCCCGGCCCTGGAGGCCGCCACCACCGCCGGCGTCCCCCTCGCCGTCGAACCCGAACCCGGTCACCTCCTCGCCACCCTCGCCGACTTCGACCGGCTCCGCCGCACACTCGGCGACCCGGAACACCTCGGGCTCACCCTCGACATCGGCCACTGCCAGTGCCTCGAACCCCTCTCCCCGGCCGACTGCATCCGAGCCGCCGCCCCTTATCTGCGCCACGTCCAGATCGAGGACATGCGCCGCGGCATCCATGAACACCTCCCCTTCGGCGACGGTGAGATCGACTTCCCACCCGTCCTCGCCGCCCTCGCCGCCACCGGCTACCTCGGACTCACCGTCGTCGAACTGCCCCGCCACTCCCACGCGGGCCCCCACTTCGCCGAACGCTCCCTCCCGTTCCTCCGCAACGCCGAGGCCGCGGTCACCAGAACACCCGTACTCGTCCCACCCCATGGCGATCCCTCCGCCACCCCCGAAGGGAGCACTTCATGACCCACCCCCGCACCACCCCGGCCACCCCGGACGCGGACACCGAAAGCCACCCGCCCACCGAGGGCCACGCACCTGCCGACGCCCACGCACCCACCGAGGGCCCCTCGCCCACTGAGGGTCATCAGCCCACCGAGAACCCCCTGCCTACCGAGAGACAGGCGGACAGCGAAGCCCAGGCGGATGCCACGCACCCGGCAGACCCCGAGGACGACAGACCCCTCGCTCTCACCCCGCCCACCGAGCTACGCGCCCACCTCGCCGCCCGCCTCCACACGGCCGCCCGCGCCTGGCTCCACCGAGCCCTCGACGAGGCCGCCGCCAACCCCGGCACCCACGGCCCCATCTCCGTGTGGGAGCTGCGCATCGCCGAGGCCGGCCGCCGCTGCGGCCCGGACCACGCCGACGCCGCCCGCGTCCTCATCCTGCACGCGGCCCGCGCCGACACGGACGCCCTCAGCCGGGTCTACTTCCAGGGCACCGGAGCCGAACGCCGCGCCGTCCTGCACGCGCTGCCCCACCTCGTCACCGGGCCACAGGCCCTCCCGCTCGTCGAGGACGCCCTGCGCACCAACGACACCCGGCTCCTCGCCGCCGCCGTCGGCCCGTACGCCGCCCGGCACCTCGACTCCCACCAGTGGCGGCACGCGGTCCTGAAGTGCCTGTTCACCGGCGTCCACGTCGAGACGGTCGCCGAACTGGACCGCCGTGCCCACCGGGACACCGAACTCGCCCGCATGCTCGGCGACTACGCCGCCGAACGCACCGCCGCGGGCCGCCCCGTGCCCGAAGACCTGTACCGCGTCCTGACCTTGACCGACCCCACGGCCACCCCACCCGCGCCCGCCGCCCAGCGCGGCGACCGCGGCACCGACGGCAAGGAGTCCTGATGCGCCTCTTCGACCCCCACATCCACATGACGTCGCGCACCACCGACGACTACGAGGCGATGTACGCCGCCGGCGTCCGTGCCGTCGTCGAGCCCTCCTTCTGGCTCGGCCAGCCCCGCACCTCTCCCGCCTCCTTCCTCGACTACTTCGACTCCCTCCTCGGCTGGGAGCCCTTCCGCGCCGCGCAGCACGGCATCGCCCACCACTGCACGCTCGCCCTCAACCCCAAGGAGGCGAACGACCCGCGCTGCGTACCCGTCCTAGACGAACTGCCCCGCTATCTCCTCAAGGACCAGGTCGTCGCCGTCGGCGAGATCGGCTACGACTCGATGACCCCCGCCGAGGACATCGCCCTCGCCACCCAGCTCCAGCTCGCCGCCGCCCACGAGCTGCCGGCGCTCGTCCACACCCCGCACCGCGACAAGCTGGCGGGTCTGCGCCGCACCCTCGACGTCGTCCGGGAGTCGGCCCTGCCCGCGGACCACGTCCTGGTGGACCACCTCAACGAGACCACCGTCAAGGAGGCCAAGGACAGCGGCTGCTGGCTCGGCTTCTCCGTCTATCCCGACACCAAGATGGACGAGGAGCGGATGGTCGCGATCCTGCGCGAGTACGGGCCCGAGCAGGTGCTGGTGAACTCCGCCGCCGACTGGGGCAGGAGCGACCCCCTGAAGACCCGCAAGGTCGCCGACCTGATGCTCGCGGAAGGCTTCGACGAGGACGACGTCGACCGGGTGCTGTGGCGCAACCCCGTCGCCTTCTACGGACTCAGCGGCCGCCTCGACCTCGACGTCGCCGCCCCGGACGCGACCCACGAGGGCAACTCCATCCTCCGTGGCGCCCCGAAGGACCTCGACGAAGGGCCGGGCAGAGCACCGGGACAGGGGGACGCTCCCGTCGCCCCGGCCCCGGGAGCGTGAGCCATGCGCTTCCGCCACCCCGACGGCTCCACGGTCCACCTCGCCTACTGCACCAACGTCCACCCGGCCGAGACCCTCGACGGCGTCCTCGCCCAACTCCGTGACCACTGCGAGCCGGTCCGCCGGCGGCTCGGCCGCGACCGCCTCGGCATCGGCCTTTGGCTCGCCAAGGACGCCGCGCACGCTCTCGTCACCGACCCGTCCGCACTGCGCGGCCTGCGCACCGAACTCGACCGGCGCGGCCTCGAGGTCGTCACCCTCAACGGCTTCCCTTACGAAGGGTTCGGCGCCGAGGAGGTCAAGTACCGCGTCTACAAGCCGGACTGGGCCGACCCCGCACGCCTCGAGCACACCACCGCGCTGGCCAGGGTCCTCGCCGGTCTCCTCCCCGACGACGTCACCGAGGGCAGCATCTCCACCCTTCCCCTCGCCTGGCGCACCGCCTACGACGACCACCGTGCCGAGACGGCCCGCGTCGCCCTGCGCACCCTCGCCGAACGCCTCGACGCCCTCGCGGAGTTGACCGGCCGCGACATCCGCATCGGCCTCGAACCCGAGCCCGGCTGCATAGTGGAGACCACCGGCGATGCCCTCGCCCCGCTCGCCGCAATCGGACACGACCGCATCGGCGTCTGTGTCGACACCTGTCACCTCGCCACCTCCTTCGAAGATCCGCTGCCTGCGCTGGACGCACTTACAGAAGCCCGCGTCCCCGTCGTCAAATCCCAGCTGTCGGCCGCACTGCACGCCGAGCACCCGCACCTCCCCGAGGACCGCGAGGCCCTCGCCGCCTTCGACGAACCCCGCTTCCTGCACCAGACCCGCACCGCCACCGCCGCCGGCCTGCGCGGCACCGACGACCTCGGCCAGGCCCTCGACGGCGAGGCACTCCCCGACGCCTCCCCGTGGCGCGCCCACTTCCACGTCCCGCTCCACGCGGCCCCCGCCGCACCCCTCACCTCCACGCTCGACGTCCTCAAGGGCGCCCTGGCCCGCCTCGTCGGCGGCCCGCACCCGCTCACCCGCCACCTCGAGGTCGAGACCTACACCTGGCAGGCCCTTCCGGCCGAGCTGCGCCCCCGCGCCCGAAGCCAGCTCACCGAGGGCATCGCCGCCGAACTCACCCTCGCCCGCGACCTGTTGACCGACCTCGGCCTCAAGGAGCTGCCATGACCGAGCCACCAGAACCGGCAGCCCCGGCCACCCACCGCGCAACCGGCGCGGACGCCACCGCCGCCGGCCGACCCACCCCCCTTCTCGTCCTGGACGTCGTCGGCCTCACCCCCCGTCTCCTCGACCACATGCCCCACCTCAAGACGCTCGCCCGGTCCGGCTCGCAGGCTTCCCTCGGCACCGTCCTGCCCGCCGTCACCTGCGCCGCCCAGTCCACGTTCCTCACCGGCACCCACCCGTCGGAGCACGGCATCGTCGGCAACGGCTGGTACTTCCGCGACCTCGGCGACGTACTCCTGTGGCGCCAGCACAACGGCCTTGTCACCGGCGACAAACTCTGGGACGCCGCCAGGCGCGCCCACCCCGGCTACACCGTCGCCAACATCTGCTGGTGGTACGCCATGGGCGCCGACACCGACATCACCGTCACCCCCCGTCCGATCTACTACTCCGACGGCCGCAAGGAACCCGACTGCTACACCCGGCCGCCCGCCCTGCACGACGAACTCACCGAGGAACTGGGCACCTTCCCGCTCTTCCACTTCTGGGGCCCCGGCGCGGACCTCGCCTCCAGTCGCTGGATCATCGACGCCACCCGCCACATCATCCGCACCCGCCACCCTGATCTGACGCTGTGTTACCTCCCGCATCTCGACTACGACTTGCAGCGCTTCGGCCCCGACGACCCGCGCTCCCTCAAGGCCGCCGCCGACCTCGACGCGGCCATGGCCCCGCTCCTGGACGACGCGCGGGCAGAGGGACGTACCGTCGTGGCGCTCTCCGAGTACGGCATCACCCGCGCGGACCGGCCGGTCGACATCAACCGGGCCCTGCGGCGCGCCGGACTGCTGGAAGTGCACACCCAGGACGGCATGGAGTACCTCGACCCGATGGCGTCACGCGCCTTCGCCGTCGCCGACCACCAGATCGCCCACGTCTACATACGCAGGCCGGAAGACCTCGACGCGACCAGGGAAGCGCTCGCCGGACTGCCCGGCATCGAGCAACTCCTCGACGACGAGGGCAAGAAGGCCCACCATCTCGACCATCCGCGCTCCGGCGAACTCGTCGCCGTGGCGGAGCCGGACGCCTGGTTCACGTACTACTACTGGCTCGACGACGCCCGCGCGCCCGACTTCGCGCGACTGGTCGAGATCCACCGCAAACCCGGCTACGACCCGGTCGAACTCTTCATGGATCCCCTCGACCCCTACGTCAAGGTCAAGGCAGCGACCGCGCTCGCACGCAAGAAGCTCGGCATGCGCTACCGCATGGCGGTCGTGCCCCTGGATCCGTCACCTATTCGCGGCAGCCACGGCCGCCTTCCCGCGAGCGACGACGAAGGTCCGCTCCTCATCTGCTCCACCCCCCGCGCTGTCGGCGACCGTGTCGCGGCCACCGACGTGAAGTCACTCCTGCTCCAACTCGCCGGTCTCGGCTGACGGGTCACGACCGGCGCGCACCAGCTCGCCGGTCCCACCGGCCCGTCACTTCCGACTGGTCCCCAGTGAAGCACTCACCACTGACAACGGCCTTCGATCACAAGGAGTTCCAGGCATGAGCCGCTTTTCCCAGACGGACCCCGAACTCACCCACCGCCTCAGCAGACGAGGCATGCTCGGCGTTGCGGCGGGCGCCACGGCCGCCGCTCTGGTGGGCGCGGCCACCACCCCCGCTACCGCTGCCCCCGCCGCGGCATCCCACGGCGGCGGCCGCGGCCGTCCCGTCCTGCCGCCCGGGCGCCTCGGCATCCAGCTCTACAGCCTGCGGGACAAGGTCTCCACCCTCGGCTTCGCACCCGTCTTCGCCGAGCTGGAGAAGTACGGCTACGACGAGGTGGAGTTCGCCGGATACACCCAGGGCTCGGCCGGCCCGATCACCCTCGCCCAGCTCAAGCGGCTGGCCAGGAACCACGGCCTGAACCCGATCGGCAGCCACGTCGGCTACTACTCCGACGACCCGAACGCCTACACCTTCGCCCAGAACCTCACCAAGGTCCTGGACGATGCCCAGGCCCTCGGCCTCAAGCACATAGGCACCGCGTCCGGACCGTTCCGCTACGGCTCCACCGTCGACGCGTGGAAGCGCGCCGCCGAGGAGTTCAACACCTACGGCGCGGCGGCCAGGGCGCGCGGCATGAAGTTCTACCAGCACAACCACTCCGAGGAGTTCTCCTTCGCCACCGACAACCCCAAGGTCCGGCTCTACGACGTGCTGCTCGCCGAGACCGACCCCGACCTCGTCTTCCTGGAGATGGACATCTACTGGGCCTACTCGGGCCAGTTCCGCTTCTCCAAGCGCCCCGACGGCTCACCCGCCCCCTTCGAGCCGCTGAACTACGTCCTGAAGCAGCCCCACCGCTACCCGCTCTTCCACGTCAAGGACGGCGTGAGCGACCCGTCCGACACCTACGGCTACCGCATGGTGGACGTCGGCGACGGCGACATCGACTACAAGAAGTTCATCTCCGCCGTGACCCGGCTGCGCGGCCGGCACACCGACCACCACTGGCAGGCGGAGCACGACAACCCGACCGAGTCCTTCACGTTCGCCCGCCGCTCCAGCGAGCACCTGCACTCGCTGCGGGACAAGTGCTGACGGACGTACCACGATGAGGAGGCCCTCCCCGGGATCGGGGAGGGCCTCCTCATGTGAGCGACTCGTCAGCGAGCGGGACTCGGCACCGCCGTGCGCCCCGGTTGGCGCAGCAGCAGCGCGATGGCCGCCGCCACGATCGACACGCCGCCGGCCAGCGCGTAGGCGCCGTCGTAGCCCCAGGCCGCGACGACCACGGAGCCCAGACCGCCGCCGAACAGGCCGCTGATCAGCTTGCCGCTGTAGACGAGGCCGTAGTTGGTCGCGTTGAAGTTCTCCCCGAAGTAGTCCGGGGTGAGCGCCGCGAACAACGGGTAGAAGGCGCCGCCGCCGAACCCGGACAGGAACGCGAAGAACAGGAACAGCCACTCGCTCCTGAGGTCTCCGGCCCAGATCACGCCGAACTGGGCGAGACCCAGCACGACGATCACGAACACCAGGGTCGACTTACGGCCCCACCGGTCCGACAGCCAGCCCACGACGCCGCGGCCGATGCCGTTGATGACCGCCATCACGCCCATCGACGACGCCGCGACCAGCGGGCCGAAGCCCACCTCCTTGGCGTAGTCGACCTGGAAGGAGATGCCGAAGATCGACACCCCGGCGGTCAGCACCACGGACAGCCACATCAGTGGCAGCATGCCCGTCCTGATGGCCTCCCGCGGCGTGTACTGCTTCACCGCCGGAGGGTTCTTGGCCAGGCTCGTCGCGTTCTTCTCGCTGCCCGCGTACGACAGGGGATCGATGTCCGCGGGCCACCAGTTCTTCGGCGGGTCCTTGAAGAAGAACGCGCACCCGAACACGACGATCATGATGTAGCAGCCGATGAGGTCCAGCACCCGGTGGTAGTTCGCGGTGTCGAACCCGTAGTTGAAGATGAAGATGAACGGCAGCGATCCGTAAGCGAACCCGCCATTGACGAACCCGGTCCGGGCGCCGCGCCGCTCGGGGAACCATTTGCCGACCATGTTGATGCAGGTCGCGTAGACCAGGCCGGCACCGATGCCGCCGATGACGCCGAAGCCGAGGATCGCCAGCCAGACGTTGCCCATGTGCGACAGGGCGAGGAACCCCAGCAGACACATGCCGGAGCCGATGTACATGGCGGACCGGGCCGTCAGGATGCCCTTCTCGCGCAGCCAGCCCGCCGGGAAGGCTATGCCGGCCTGGAAGAACACCCAGACGCTCAGGATCCAGAAGGTGTTGCTCTGCGTCCAGCCGTGCGCGTGGGACAGGGTGTCCTCCGCTGAGCCGTACGCGTATTCGAAGACGCTGATGGCCATCATGGCGATCCACGGGAGATACACCATGATCTTGCGCGAGTGGCCGAGGAGGTCGCGGTCGGTCTCGCCGACGCGGTAGACGCGACCTCGTGCGTCGGTCACCTCGCGGTAGGGACGGTGTGCGGCGTCGGATTGTGCGGACGAGCTGTTTGCTGCGTACGGATCTGCCGTCATGTCAGGCCGTGTCCTCGCCGAGAGGTTGGGGGTTGGGTGCGATTTCGCGCGAGTTCTTGTCGCGTCCCGGCGGACTGAGGAACAGGGCCACGCAGCCGGCGAACAGGGAGATGGAGCCGGCCAGGATGAAGGCACCGGAGTGCCCCCAGGCGCTCACGACCACGGCGCCCATGCCCGCGCCGAGACCGGAGACCAGCTTGGCGCTGTAGACCATGCCGTAGTTGGACGCGTTGTTGTTCTCACCGAAGTAGTCGGCGGTGAGGGCCGCGAACATCGGGAAGATGGCGCCGCCGCCGAAGCCGGAGATCGCCGAGAAGATCAGGAAGAACGTCAGGTGCTTTGCCTCGGCCGACCAGAGGATGCCGTACTGGGCGAGGCCCAGGATGACGCAGACGGCGAGCAGGCACCGCTTACGGCCGTACAGGTCGGACAGCCAGCCGATCACGCCGCGGCCGGTGCCGTTGACGACCGCCTTCAGCGACATGGCCGTGGCGACGATGCCGCCCGCGAACCCGGCCTCCTCGCCGATGTCCACCTGGAAGGCGATACCGAAGATGTTCACGCCGGAGGTGCACGCCAGGCAGAACCACATCAGCGCGACCCGGCCGGTCTTCCAGGCCTCCAGCGGGGTGTACTGGCGCACCGCGGGCGGGTTCATCCGCAGCGAGCGGGCCGCGCGCGGGTCCTTCGGAGGGTTGAGCGGGTCGATCTCCGCGGGCCACCAGTTCTTCGGCGGGTCCTTGAAGAAGAAGCCGGCCGCCCCCACCATCAGGGCGAGGAAGACACCGACCGAGACCAGCACCCAGCGGAAGTTGGTCAGGTCCATGTAGCCGGTGAAGAGGAAGACGAAGGGCACCGAGCCGTAGGCGAAACCGCCGTTGACGAAGCCGGTCTTGCCGCCCTTGCGCTCCGGATACCACTTGCCGACCATGTTGACGCAGGTGGCGTACACCATGCCCGCGCCCATGCCGCTGAACATACTGAAGCCGATGTAGGCGACCACGACATGTGGTGCGTAGGCCAGCGAGAGATAGCCCAGGAACGTACCCGCCGCACCCAGCATCATCGCGAAACGGGCCGGCAGCTTGCCGGACTCGCGCAGCTTGCCTGCGGGGAAGGCCACCGCGGCCTGGAAGAACACCCAGACCGTCATCATCCAGAAGATGTGCGCACTGGCCCAGTGGTGCGCTGTGTGGAGCGTGTCCTCGGCGGACGCGAACGCGTACTCGGCGGAGGAGATGCCCATCATGCCGACCCAGGGCAGGATCACCATCCACTTGCGCTTGCGCCCCATGATGTCGACGTCTGTCTCGCCGACGCGGTAGACGCGTCCGTTCTTGTCGGTCACCTCCCGATAGGCGGCGACTCGCGTAACGTCAGTAGTAGTCACGTTAATTGCACCCCTTGCGTCGAAAGTTCTGGCCAGCGCCCCCTGTCCAATGCCTTTCGTGCGCGCGCGGGTCCCGGGGCCGGCCGACGCGCACCGTCGGCCGGCCCCCCGCTGCCTCACCTCATGAACCGCCCCCCAACAGTCCCGCCGCCCGTGCCCAGCGGTACTTGGCGCCGAGCACGGCCACCGGCTTCTCGGTCGTGTACGGGTACGCCACGACCCCTCGCTCGTACAGGTACTGGCAGGCCTCCTCGACCTCCACGTCACCCGCGAGCGACGCGACGACGGGCTTCTCTATGCCGCGCTCCCGGAACTCGGCCACCACGCGCGCGGTGAGCTCCGCGAAGACCATCGGGGGAGTGACGATCGTGTGCCAGTAGCCCAGGACCAGCGAGTGGATGCGCGGGTCCTCCAGGCCGAGCCGGATCGTCGCCTCGTACGTCGACGGCGGCTCGCCGCCGGTGATGTCGACCGGGTTGCCCGCCGCCCCGAAGGGCGGGATGAACTTCCGGAAGGCATCGTCCAGGTCCGGCGGGATCTCCATCAGGGTCAGGCCGTTGTCGGTGACGGCGTCCGAGAGCAGCACACCGCTGCCGCCGGCGCCCGTGATGATCACGACGTTGTCGCCCTTGGGAGCCGGCAGGACCGGCAGCCCGCGTGCGTACTCGAGCATGTCGTTCAGTCCGGGCGCCCGGATGACACCGGCCTGCTTCAGGATGTCCTCGTACACGGCGTCGTCGCCGGCGAGGGCTCCGGTGTGCGACCCGGCTGCCTTCGCGCCCGCGGCGGTACGACCCGCCTTGAGGACGACGACCGGCTTCTTCGGCACGGTCGCCCGCGCGGCCTCGACGAAGGCGCGCCCGTCCTTGAGGTCCTCCAGGTGCATCGCGATGCACTCGGTGTGCGGGTCCTCGCCGAACCAGGTCAGCAGGTCGTCCTCGTCCAGGTCCGACTTGTTGCCGAGGCCCACGATCGCCGACACGCCAGTCTTCGTGGTCCGCGCGAAGCCCAGGATGGCCATGCCGATGCCGCCGGACTGCGAGGTCAGCGCCACCCCGCCCTTGACGTCGTACGGCGTGCAGAACGTGGCACACAGGTCCTGCCACGTCGAGTAGTAGCCGTAGATGTTCGGACCGAGCAGCCGGATGCCGTGCCGCTCGGCGATGGCCACGATCTCGTCCTGGAGTTCGTGCTCACCGGTCTCCGCGAACCCGGAGGGGATCAACACGGCGTTGGGGATCCCCTTGCGTCCCACCTCCTCCAGGGCCGAGGCCACGAACTTGGCGGGGATAGCGAAGACCGCCACATCCACCTCACCGGGAACGTCCGTGACACTCTTGTACGCCTTGCGGCCCAGAATGTCATCGGCCTTGGGGTTCACCGGGTGGATGTCCCCGGCGAAACCTCCGTCGATGAGGTTGCGCATGACCGAATTGCCGATCTTGCCCTGCTCGTTGGACGCGCCGATGACCGCGACCGACGACGGCTGCATCAGCCGGCGCATCGAGGTGAGGATCTCCTCGCGCGAGTAGCGCCGGCGCGGCTTCGCGGGCGCCTCGGAGAGGATCACGCGGATGTCGGCGGCGATCGCGCCCTCCGCGGTGGCGATCACCGGGTTGAGGTCCACCTCGGCGATCTCCGGGAAGTCCGCGACCAGCTGCGACACCCGGCGGATCTGCTCGGCGATCGCCCACCGGTCCACGCCCGCCTGGCCGCGCACGCCGTGCAGGATCTCCGCCGACCGGATCGAGTCCAGCATCGACAGCGCCTCGTCGGCGCTCACGGGCGCGAGCCGGAAGGTGACGTCCTTGAGGACCTCGACGAGCACTCCGCCGAGCCCGAAGGCGACCACCTTGCCGAACGTCGGGTCGGTGACGGCGCCGACGATGACCTCCTGCCCCTGCGGCAGCAGTTCCTGCACCTGGACGCCCTCGATGCGGGCGTCCGCGTCGTACGCGCGAGCGTTGTCGACGATCTTGTGGAACGCCGCCCGTACGTCCGTCGCACCCTCGACGCCGACGATCACGCCGCCCGCGTCGGTCTTGTGGAGGATGTCCGGCGAGACGATCTTCATCACCACGGGACCGCCGAAGCGCGCCGCGTAGGCCACCGCCTCGTCGACGTCCGTCGCGAGCTCCTCGCCCGGTACGGCGATCCCGTACGCGTCGGCGATCACCTTGCCCTCGGGCGCGGTCAGCGCAGTACGTCCCTCGGCCCGCACGGAGTCGAGGAGCGCCCGCACCCTGAGCTCGCGGTCTTCGGCCATCACGTCAGATCACTCCGTTCGACTTGAGCAGGCGCAGCTCCTCGTCACCGAGGCCGAGCTCGCCGATGTAGACCTGTTCGTTGTGCTCGCCGAGCAGTGGCGAACTGCTCACCTCGACCGGGGAGTCGGAGAGCTTCAGCGGGCTGCCGACGGTCACGAACTCGCCCCGCTCGGGGTGCGGCACGGTGACGACCATCTCGTTGTCGACCAGCGAGGAGTCCTCGATGATCTCCTTGGTCGAAAGGATCGGCCCGCACGGGATGTTGTGCGTGTTGAGCCGCTCCAGCACCTCCCACTTGGGCAGGGTCGAGGACCACTCCTCGATCAGCTGGAACATCTTGTTGAGCTTGGGCAGCCGGGCCTCGGGCGTCGCCCACTCGGGGTCGTCGGCGAGTTCGGGCCGGCCGATGAGCTCGCTCATCGGCTTCCAGCCGACGGGCTGCACGATGACGTACACGTAGTCGTTCGGGCCGCCGGGCGCGCACTTGACCGCCCAGCCCGGCTGGCCGCCGCCGGACGCGTTGCCCGAGCGGGGAACTTCGCTGCCGAAGTCCTCGTTGGGATATTCAGCGAGCGGCCCGTGTGTCAGGCGTTGCTGATCCCTCAGCTTCACCCGGCACAGGTTGAGTACGGCGTGCTGCATGGCCACGTTGACCCGCTGCCCACGCCCGGTGTTCTCGCGCTGGAACAGCGCCGCGAGAATCCCCGCGACGGCGTGCACACCCGTCCCCGAGTCCCCGATCTGGGCTCCGGTCGCCATCGGCGGCCCGTCCTCGAAACCGGTGGTCGACATCGACCCGCCCATGGCCTGCGCGACGACCTCGTACGCCTTGAAGTTGGTGTACGGGCCTTCGCCGAACCCCTTGATGGAGGCGTAGACGATACGTGGATTGATCTCCTGGATGCGGTCCCAGGTGAAGCCCATCCGGTCCACCGCGCCCGGCCCGAAGTTCTCGACCATGACGTCGGAACGCCGGATCAGCTCGGTCAGGATCTCCTTGCCGCGCTCGGTCTTGGTGTTGAGGGTGATGCTCCGCTTGTTGCAGTTGAGCATCGTGAAGTAGAGGGAGTCGACGTCCGGGAGGTCGCGCAACTGCTTGCGCGTGATGTCACCGGTCGGCGCCTCCAGCTTGACGACGTCCGCGCCGAGCCAGGCGAGCAACTGGGTCGCGGAGGGCCCGGACTGGACGTGGGTCATGTCCAGGACGCGGATGCCTTCGAGAGCCTTGGACGGAATACCCGTCGTGCCGGTCATGCAGGCCTCCTCACTTGTACATGGTCTGGTTCATGGTTCCGGGGGCGTACGCGTCCGGGTCGACCCAGACGTTGATCAGCGACGGCTTGCCGGACTCGCGGGCACGCTGCAGCGCGGGGCCGATGTCGGCGGGGTCACGGACCTCCTCGCCGTAACCGCCCAGCATCTGCGCGAACTTGTCGTAGTGGACGTCGCCGAGGGTGTTGCCGACCCGCTCGCGCTCCAGGCCGTACTTCTGGGCCTGGCCGTAGCGGATCTGGTTCATCGAGGAGTTGTTGCCGACGATGCCGACGAAGGGGAGGTTGTAGCGGACGAGCGTCTCGAAGTCCCAGCCGGTGAGGGAGAACGCCCCGTCGCCGAAGAGCGCGACGACCTCCTTGTCGGGCCGCGCCTGCTTGGCCGCGAGCACGAACGGCACCCCGACGCCGAGCGTGCCGAGCGGACCCGGGTCCATCCAGTGGCCCGGCGACTTGGGCTGCACGACCTGACCGGAGAAGGTGACGATGTCGCCGCCGTCGCCGATGTAGATCGAGTCCTCGGTGAGGAAGTCGTTGATCTCGCTGACCAGTCGGTACGGGTGGATCGGCGAGGCGTCCGACTTCAGGCTGGGCAGCCGCTTCTCCAGGGCGGTCTGCTCGGCCGCGCGCAGCTCGTCGAGCCACTCCTTGCGCCTGGACGCGCCGCCGTTGACGCGCCCGGAGGCGGCCTCGGTGACCGACTTCAGCACCAGTCCGGCGTCGCCGACGACACCGAGGTCGATGTCGCGGTTCTTGCCGACGGTGCGGTAGTCGAGGTCGATCTGCACGACGGTCGCGTCCGGGGACAGCCGCTTGCCGTAGCCCATGCGGAAGTCGAAGGGCGTGCCGACGATGACGATGACATCGGCGTTGGAGAACGCGTACCGCCGCGACAGCTGGAAGTGGTGCGGGTCGCCGGGTGGCAGAGTGCCACGGCCGGCGCCGTTCATGTAGGCCGGAATGTTGAGGGTGCGTACGAGCTCGATGGCCGCCTCGGTGCCACGTGTCGTCCATACCTGGCTGCCGAGCAGAATGGCCGGCTTCTCGGCGTGGACCAGCAGGTCGGCGAGCTTCTCGATCGCCTCGGGGTCGCCGGCCGAGCGGGTGGAGGCACGGTAGGCCCCCTCCTTCGGCACACGCGCCTTGCTCACCGGCACCTTCGCGTCGAGCACGTCGCGCGGGATCTCCAGGAAGGAGGGCCCGGGCGCACCGTGGTAGCACTCGCGGAACGCCATCGACACCATGTCCGCCGCGCGTGCCGTGTCCGGCACGGCCGCCGCGAACTTGGTGATCGGCGTCATCATGTCGACGTGCGGGAGGTCCTGGAGGGACCCCATCTTGTGCTGGGTGAGCGCGCCCTGGCCGCCGATGAGCAGCATCGGTGACTCGGCGCGGAAGGCGTTGGCGACTCCGGTGACGGCGTCGGTGGTGCCCGGGCCCGCGGTGACCACCGCGCATCCCGGCTTGCCGGTGAGACGGGCGTAGCCGTCGGCGGCGTGGGCGGCGACCTGCTCGTGACGGACGTCGACGACCTCGATGCCCTCGTCTACGCAGCCGTCGTAGATGTCGATGATGTGGCCGCCGCACAAGGTGTAGATGCGGTCGACCCCCTCGGCCTTCAGAGCCTTGGCAACGAGATGACCACCGGAAATGACGTCCTGGGTGTCGTCGGGCATGGCGAAGTCCTGTCCCTTCGTAGGGGGGGTGGAACGGCTCTCGCGGTACATTGCATACAGTCGACGAATACTGTATGAACCTTGTTATCCCGCATCCAGTGGGTGGTGTCCAGGGGGCGTGCGGCACTTTTGAGTCAGGAGCCGGAATGGACCTGTACGAACACCAGGCAAGGGAACTCTTCGAAGAACACGGCATCTTGGTGCCACGGGCGGAGGTCACGGACTCACCCAAGGAAGCCCGCGAGATGGCCCGCAGGCTCGGCGGCCGAGTGGTGGTCAAGGCGCAGGTGAAGACCGGTGGCCGGGGCAAGGCCGGCGGTGTGAAGGTCGCCGCGGACCCGGCGTCGGCCGAGATCACGGCCCGCCAGATCCTCGGCATGGACATCAAGGGCCACACGGTCGGCAAGGTGATGCTGGCCCAGCCCGTGGACATCGAGACCGAGTTCTACGTGTCCTACGTACTCGACCGCGCGGCGGGCGGCTTCCTCGCGATCGCCTCCGCCGAGGGCGGCATGGAGATCGAGGAGGTCGCCGCCACCCGGCCCGAGGCCGTGGCCCGTATCCCCATCGACCCGGCCGAGGGCGTAACCTCGGCGAAGGCCGGCGAGATCGCCGAGGCGGCCGGCCTGCCGCCACAGACCGTCGACGTACTCGTCAGACTCTGGGAGGTGCTGGTCCGCGAGGACGCGCTCCTGGTCGAGGTCAACCCTCTCGTGCGCACCGAACAGGGCCAGATCCTGGCCCTCGACGGCAAGGTCACCCTCGACGACAACGCCCGCTTCCGGCAGGCCCGATGGGGCGCCGAGGGCGTCGAGCACGACGACGCGCTGGAGGCGGCGGCCGCGGCCAAGGGCCTCAACTACGTCAAGCTCGACGGCGAGGTCGGCATCATCGGCAACGGCGCGGGCCTCGTCATGTCGACGCTCGACGTCGTCGCGGGCTGCGGCGCCCGACCCGCCAACTTCCTCGACATCGGTGGCGGCGCCTCGGCCCAGATCATGGCCGACGGACTCTCCGTCATCCTCTCCGACCCGGACGTGAAGTCCGTCTTCGTCAACGTGTTCGGCGGCATCACCGCCTGCGACGCGGTCGCCGACGGCATCGTGCAGGCCCTGGACAGCGTCCAGTTGACCAAGCCGCTCGTCGTACGCCTCGACGGCAACAACGCCGCCCGTGGCCGCGCCATCCTCGACGGCCGCGCCCACCCCCTGGTCCAGCAGGCCACCACCATGGACGGCGCCGCGCTGCGGGCCGCCCAACTCGCCTCCGCCACAGCCTGAGGAGACACGACGACATGGCGATCTACCTCACCAAGGAGAGCAAGGTCCTCGTCCAGGGCATGACCGGCGGCGAGGGCATGAAGCACACCCGGCGCATGCTCGCCGCCGGCACGAACGTCGTCGGCGGCGTCAACCCGCGCAAGGCCGGCCGCACCGTCGACTTCGACGACCGCGCCGTCCCCGTCTTCGGCTCGGTCGCCGACGGCATGCGGGAGACCGGCGCCGACGTCACCGTCGTCTTCGTGCCGCCCGCCTTCGCCAAGGCGGCCGTCGTGGAGGCGGCCGACGCCGGCATCGCGCTCGCCGTCGTGATCACCGAGGGCATCCCCGTCCACGACTCCGTGGCCTTCACCTCCTACGCGAACGGACGCGGCACCCGCGTCATCGGCCCCAACTGCCCCGGCCTGATCACCCCCGGCCAGGCCAACGCGGGCATCATCCCGGCCGACATCACCAAGCCCGGCCGCATCGGCCTGGTCTCCAAGTCCGGCACGCTCACCTACCAACTGATGTACGAGCTCCGCGACATCGGCTTCTCCACCTGCGTCGGCATCGGCGGCGACCCCGTCGTCGGCACGACCCACATCGACTGCCTGGCCGCCTTCCAGGACGACCCCGACACCGAACTCATCGTCCTGATCGGCGAGATCGGCGGCGACGCCGAGGAACGCGCGGCCGCGTACATCCGCGACCACGTCACCAAGCCGGTCGTCGGCTACATCGCCGGATTCACCGCACCCGAGGGCAAGACGATGGGCCACGCGGGCGCGATCGTGTCCGGCTCGTCCGGCACGGCGGCGGCGAAGCAGGAAGCGCTGGAGTCGGTCGGTGTGGGAGTCGGCAGCACGCCCACCGAGACCGCCCGCCTGGTGCTGGACCGCCTGGGCGTCGAGGCGTGATGTCACTCATAGTCGGCGTGAGGTCACTTTCAGGAGTTGCCGCACGCCGCTAACTTCCGCCGTAGCCATCAACGACCGCCCCCGACTGTGCACCGAGAGCGGAGCCCCCATGGCAACCCACCTCACCCTCAAGTCCGGCACCTCCTGGGCAGATGCCTGGCAGCGCTGCCTGGCCGCCGCCCCGGAGGCATTCCGGGACGACCGTGTCCTCAATCTCTGGAACGCCACCTGGCAGGCCGACGGCCGCGCCCTGCCCGCCACCAGCCCCGTCGACGGCAGCCCGATCGCCGGCCCGCCGCGCCTGGACGGAGACACCGCCCACCGGGCCGTACGCGCCTCGCTCGACCAGCACCGCGCGTGGCGGCACATCCCGCTGGAGGAACGCCGGGCACGCGTCGCGGCGACCCTCGACGCCCTGACCCAGCACCGCGAACTGCTCGCCCTGCTGCTCGTCTGGGAGATCGGCAAGCCCTGGCGGCTCGCGCAGGCGGACGTCGACCGTGCCATCGACGGCGTGCGCTGGTACGTCGACGGCATCGAGCCGATGGTCGCCGGCCGGGCCCCGCTGAACGGGCCGGTTTCCAACATCGCGAGCTGGAACTACCCGATGAGCGTGCTCGTTCACGCAATGCTGGTACAGGCACTGGCAGGCAACGCGGTCATCGCCAAGACCCCGACCGACGGCGGTGTCGCCTGTCTGACCCTGGCCTGTGCGCTCGCCGCCCGCGAGGGGCTGCCCGTCACCCTCGTCAGCGGCAGCGGCGGCGAGCTGTCCCAGGCGCTGGTGCGGGCGCCCGAGATCGGCTGCGTCTCCTTCGTCGGCGGCCGCGACACCGGCGCCGCGGTGGCCACGGCCGTGGCCGACCTCGGCAAACGACATGTACTGGAACAGGAGGGACTCAACACCTGGGGCATCTGGAACCACACCGACTGGGACGCGCTCACCGCGGTGATCCCCAAGCTCTTCGACTACGGCAAGCAGCGCTGCACGGCGTACCCGCGCTTCGTCGTCCAACGTGAGCTGTTCGACGAGTTCCTGGCGGCCTACCTGCCGGCGGTGCGCACGCTCAAGGTCGGGCACCCCCTTGCGGTCGAGGAGCGCGACGGCCCGTATCCGCAACTGGACTTCGGGCCGGTGATCAACGCCGCCAAGGCCAAGGAGCTGCACGACCAGGTCGCCGAGGCGATCGACCGCGGCGCCGTCCCGCTGCACCGGGGCGACGTGTCCGACGCCTGCTTCCTGCCCGGCCAGGACACCTCGGCGTACGTCCAGCCCGTCACCCTGCTGAACCCGCCGCCGTCCTCGCCGCTTCATCACGCGGAGCCGTTCGGCCCGGTCGACACGATCGTGCTGGTCGACACGGAGGCGGAACTGCTGGCGGCGATGAACGCCTCCAACGGCGCGCTGGTCGCCACGCTGTCCACGGACGACCCCGCGACGTACGAGCGACTCGCGCCGCAGATCCGCGCGTTCAAGGTCGGCCACGGCAAGCCGCGCTCCCGCGGTGACCGTGACGAGCTGTTCGGCGGGTTCGGCGCGTCCTGGCGCGGCGCGTTCGTCGGCGGCGAGCTGCTGGTGCGCGCGGTGACACAGGGGCCGGCGGGGGAGAGGCTGCCGGGGAACTTCCCGGAGTACCAGCTCCTTCCCTGAGCGGAGGGTGCCGGGGCATCGGCCGGCCGGTGAACCGGTCAGCCGATGCCCTGCCGGTCGGGGTGCAGCGCGAACGCGCGGTCCGTCGGGTTCGGGGCGGACTCGTCGACCGCCTGGTGAAGCAGTTCGCGGTGCCGCAGCAGCGGCTCCCGCCGGTCCGGATGGGCGAGCAGCAGCAGGTCGTCCAGACCGGCCAGCATGCGGCGCGACACCTGCGGACTCCCGAGGGCACAGCGGCGCACCTCGGTGAACCCGAGATCCACCAGTTCGGTCCACCCCGGCACCGGCTGCACCAGCCGCACGGTTCCGCCCCGGTCCCGGTGCAGTGCGACGTCCAGCGGATGCCGGGTCAGCGCCGCGAGGAACTGCACCGTGCGGTCCAGCGCCTGCACTGCCGTCGTCGGATCGTTGATCGCGGGCGACAGGGCGCGCAGCGCGATGTCGCACAACTGCCGGAGCCCGAAGCCGAGATCCTGGTGGTAGGTCCGCTCCACCCCGACGGAGGTGGTGTAGCGCAGCGCGCCGGGCGGCGGGGCCGCTCCGCCGTGGACCGCCAGGAGGGGTGTGCCGGGCACCACGAAGTCCCCGATCCGCGGGATCAGCCGCAGCACGACGCCGTGTCTGCGGGCCACCCGCACCAGCCGTGCGATGTGCACGTCCCGCAGCACCCCCGCCCGGCCCTCGTGCGGCACCCACGCCGTCGCGGAGCCCAGTTCGGGGATCTCCGCGCCACTCGCGGGCGGGGGCATCGAAGAGATCGCCCGGAAGGACTCGGTGGCGATCCGCGCGATCACATGGCTGATCCGCATGAGCCGCAGGGTGGAGTTCACGTACAGCACGAACAGCAGGAGGCTCAGCGCGACCATGCCGAGCGTGAGGATCGACTGCACCAGGGGCAGCGTCGTCACGTCCCGGGGGTCGTCGACCGTGTCGAAGGCGGTCAGCACCAGCAGGGTCAGCACGAACGTGGCCAGAAAGACCGCGAAGGTCGCCTTGGTGATCCGGCTGCGGACGAAGAGCCGCACCACCCGCGGGGTGAACTGCCCGCTCGCCATCTGCACGGCCACCAGCGAGATGCTGAAGACCACGCCGATGAAGGTCATCATCGCCGACCCGACGGCGCTCACCACGGCCTTCGCGTCCTGCGCGAACCGCAGCAGTTCGTCGAGCGTCTCGTAGTCGCCGTCGTCCCGCAGCGCGTCCACGATGGCCGTGTCGAGCGCCTGGGCCGCGAGCCAGACCACGAAGACCGCCACCATCGCGGCGGTCGGGGCGAACCAGAACGTGTCCCGCAGATGCTCCCTGAGGGGCGACAGCGCCCGCGGGCGACGGCGCACTGGAGGGCTCTGCGTAACCAGCCAGTCACTCATGGTGTGACCATAGGTGCAACGGGGCGGGAGGTCCCGGACCCCCGCCCTGTCGAAGGAAACGCAGGTGAAAGGCACTCCGAAAGCTTGGTATTGTTGTCCACGTCGCCGAGGGGAACACCCCCGGCAAGGCGGCAGACACCTGGTCCGGGTGGCGGAATGGCAGACGCGCTAGCTTGAGGTGCTAGTGCCCTTTATCGGGCGTGGGGGTTCAAGTCCCCCCTCGGACACTCTCAATCGACTTCAGCACCCCCGCATGGTTCACATGTGGGGGCTTTTGCTTTTCCGGAGCGCTGCGGCCCACTTCGGCCCGTCCTGAGCCGCGCCCGTCTACTCGGTCGCTGATACTGAGGAAATGGGCAAACTTGGGCGATATGCCCCAGCGAGCCGCCGGGGCGACGACGTGCCACCGAAGGGCGGGCCACAAGAAGCCGGTCGGACGGCCGGGCCACCGGAAGGCGGTCGGACGAACGGGCGGCCGGAAGGTGGTCCGACGGCCGGACCACCGGAAGCCGGCCCGACGGCCCGTCGCCCTTCGGTCGGCCGACGTCTGCTGTCGCTGCGGAAGCCGCGCACAGTCGCCGGTCAGGTCTTCCTGCTGCAATTCGTCGTCGTCCTGCTGCTCATCGCCACGGCCGTGACGGCGCTCGTGATCCAGGACCGCAACCGCGCGATCCAGGAAGCCAAGGACCGGTCCCTGGTGGCGGCCGAGTCGTTCGCGAACGCCCGCGGCACCGCGGAGGCGATGGAGAGCGACGACCCGACGGCGGAACTCCAGCCACACGCCGAGGCGGTGCGCAAGAAGACCGGCGTCGACTACGTCGTGGCGCTGAGCCCCTACGGCTTCCGGTGGACCCACCCGGACACCGACCAGATCGGGAAGCACGTCTCGACCTCCTACGGTCAGGCGCTCGAGGGCGAGCCCCACCAGACCACGTTCGACAGCAGTCTGGGGAAGGCGGTCGACTCGACGGTGGCCGTCTTCAACGACAAGGGGACCGCGGTCGGCCTGGTCACCGTGGGGGTCACGGTGGACAAGGTGACCAGCGTGGTGCAGCAGCAACTGCCGGTGATCCTCGCCGCAGGCGGTGTCGCGCTGCTGCTGGCCGCGGGTGGATCGGCACTGGTCAGCGGGCGTCTGCGGCGTCAGACCCGGGGCCTTGGGCCGGTGGAGATGACCCGCATGTACGAGCACCACGACGCGGTGCTGCACGCGGTCCGGGAAGGCGTGATCATCCTGGACGGCGACGGAAGGCTGCTGCTGGTCAACGACGAGGCGCGCCGGCTGCTCGCACTGCCGCCGGAGGTCGAGGGCAGGCCGGTCACCGGACTCGGTCTGAGCCCCGCTCTGGCCGGACTGCTGGGATCGGGCCGGGCGGCCACCGACAAGGTCTTCCTGGCGGGGGACACCCTGCTCGCGGTCAACGTGCGGCCGGTCGGCCCGAAGGCGGGCTCCGTGGCCACCCTGCGCGACACCACGGAGCTGCGCGCCCTCGCCGGCCGGGCGGACGTGGCGGGCGGGCGCCTGCAACTGCTCTACGAGGCCAGTACGCGGATCGGTACCACCCTCGACATGAGGCGCACCGCCGAGGAGCTGACCGAGGTGACGGTCCCGCGATTCGCCGACTTCGCCACTGTCGAGCTGGCGGAGCCCGTGCTGCAAGGCGGTGAACCGACGGGGGCCAGTACGGCGATGCGGCACATCGCAGCCGCCGGCATCCGGGCGGACGCGCCCCTGCACCCCGTCGGGACGCTGGTGAGCCACGCCCCCGGCAACCCCGTGGCCACCGGTATCGCCACCGGCCGGCCGGTCCTGGTGGCGCACCTCGCCTCGGCCGACGACTGGCGGGCCCAGGACCCGGAGCGGGCCCGGCAGGTCATCGCGTACGGCATCCACTCCATGATCTCGGTGCCGCTCCAGGCCCGGGGCCAATTGCTGGGGGTCGTGGAGTTCTGGCGTTCGGACCAGGACCCCTTCGAGCCGGACGACGTGTCCCCGGCCGAGGAACTCGCCACCCGGGCGGCCGTGTGCATCGACAACGCGCGCCGCTACACCCGCGAGCACACCACGGCCGTCACCCTCCAGCGCAGCCTGCTGCCCGGCGCGCTCCCCGAACTGTCCGCCCTGGAGGTCGGGCACCGGTACCTGCCCGCCCAGGCAGGGGTGGGCGGCGACTGGTACGACGTCATCCCGCTGCCCGGGGCCCGGGTGGCCCTGGTGGTCGGCGACGTGGTCGGACATGGTCTGCACGCCGCCGCGACGATGGGCCGCCTGCGGACCGCGGTGCACAACTTCGCCGCTCTGGACCTGCCACCGGACGAGCTCCTCGCACACCTCGACGACCTGATCAGCCGGATCGACCAGGACGCCGAGGCCGAGGGCAAGACCGAAGCCGTAACCGGCGCCACCTGCCTGTATGCGGTCTACGATCCGGTCTCCGGGCAGTGTGTTCTCGCCCGGGCCGGTCACCCAGGTCCGGCGCTGGTCTCGCCCGACGGCTCGGTGACCTTCCCCGACATCCCCGTCGCCCCGCCGCTCGGCGTGGGAGGAGGTCTGCCGGGTGAGAAGGCCGTGCTCCGGCTGGCCGCCGACAGCCGGCTGGTGCTCTACACCGACGGCCTGGTCGAGGCCCGGGGCCGCGACATCGACGTCGGGCTCGACATGCTGAAGGAAGCGCTGGCCCGTACGCACGGTGCCACCCTGGACGACACCTGTCAGACCGTGCTCGACGCGATGCTGCGCACCAGGCCGAGTGACGATGTCGCCCTGCTCGTCGCACGCACCCGGCTGCTCGACCCGGATCAGGTCGCGGAGTGGGAGGTGCCCGAGGACCCCGCGGCCGTCTCCCGGATCCGCGCCGAGGCCACCCGCAGGCTGGAGTCCTGGGGGCTCGGGGAGACGGCCTTCACGACCGAGCTGATCCTCAGCGAACTGGTCACGAACGCCATCCGGTACGGGAGGAGCCCCATCAGCCTGCGGCTGCTGCGCGACCACGACAGCCTGTTCTGCGAGGTCGCCGACGGGACCAGCACCTCCCCGCACCTGCGCCGGGCAACCCTGACCGACGAGGGCGGCCGTGGCCTGTTCCTCGTCGCGCAGCTGTCCCGCAGGTGGGGCACCCGGTACACCGACCGAGGCAAGATCATCTGGGCCGAGCAGGCGATCGACGGCCGAGCCACCGGGGACGTGAGCGGTCTCCTGACGGCGAGCCTGTGAAGCGGGACGGAGACCGGGGTGCGCGGCATCCGGAGCGTTCAGGAGCCGTCGTCGACCGTGATGTACGGGATCTTGGCCGGGTCCTGGCCGAAGGCGGCCCCGAGATACACGGCCGACAGTTTCGCGAGTGTCCCGTCGTCGATCAACTGCTTGATGACCCGGTCCAGTTCGTCCCGGTTGGGAGACCCCGTCGGGTACAGGGCGCCGTAACCCTGGTCGGTCCTGTACTGGCCCACCAGGCTCACCTTGCTTCCCGGCTTCTGGGGATACGCCAGCAGGATGGTCGTGTCGTGGATGACCGCGTCGATCCGGCCCTCCTCCAGCGCCGTGATCATCTCCGGGTCGTTGGCGTAGGCGGTGACGGGCCTGGTCGGTTTGATGCGGTCCTTGACGAACTCCTCGCCCGTCGTGCCCTCGGCCACGCCGATCCGGACGTCACGGACGTTGTCCTGGTTGATCTTCTCGCCGTCCCTGATCAGCAGTCCCAGGGTCGAGGAGAGGTAGGGCGGGGAGAACTCGGCGACCTTGCTCCGTTCCGGGGTGATCGTGATCTGCGCGAGGGCCAGGTCGAAGTCCTTCGTCCGGCCGGAGACGACCTCCGGGAAGGGGGCGTTCTTCACCTTGACCCGGTCGAGTCCGGACCGGTACGCGATGTTGGCGGCCATGCAGTACTCGTAGCCGCTCTTGACCGACTCGGGCGTGTCGCCGTTCCACCAGCCGGGTGCGGGCAGGGTCGTCTTGACCGTGAGCGCGCCCGCCGTCTCGGGCGACAGATGAAACTCCCCGTGATGCCCCGAGACCTCGCAGTCGCCGTAGCGGGCCTTCGACGCCTCCGACCCGCCCTGGTCGCATGCCGATGTCGCGACGATGAGCGCCCCGCTGACAGCCAGAGAGACGATCGCTGCCGCGGCGCGCATCTTTGCACCTCCGGTAGGGGCATACTCCTCGATTCACCATAAATCACCCGTGGCCATACGGTCGCAATGGCCACGTGGGAGGACTCCCGGGCGCGGGTCGGGTCGCCCACGGGGCATGGCTCCCCGGCGCTTCGCTGTGCCAGGGGCCAAGGAGCCGTCGGAAATTCTGTGGCCCCGCCGCCCCGCCTCTCCCTACACTCACCACGACATCGAGACCAGTGAGGGGAGCCCGGCCGTGCGTGCACACGTCGCTGTCGCCGCTCCCCGTTCCCGGTCCTTCCGGTCCGAGGTGATCCTGGTGTCTTCGTCCTCCCGGTGCCCGCTGCGCGGCCGGCACCGGATGCCCGTGACGAACCTCTGACAGCGCCCGAGCACCTCGACCGCCCTGCCCCGGCCCACTGCCGACGGGCGGCCGGCCCTGCTCGCGTGCGCCCACGCACCGTCGTCCGGGAATCGCGCTGACCCCTTTTCCGTCTCCGGAACATCCGAAAGGCCAAGGGCCGTGCGCACCAACCGAAACAGCCTCGCCGTCGTCCGCAACCTCGGCATCCTCGCCCACGTCGACGCGGGCAAGACCACCGTCACCGAGCGGATCCTGTACGCCACCGGGACCACGCACAAGCGCGGCGAGGTCCACGACGGCACCACCGTCACCGACTTCGACCCGCAGGAGCGCGACCGGGGGATCACCATCTTCGCCGCGGCCGTGAGCTGCGCCTGGGACGGTCACCGCATCAACCTCATCGACACCCCCGGCCACGTCGACTTCGCCGACGAGGTCGAGCGTGCGCTGCGCGTACTGGACGGCGCGGTCGCCGTGTTCGACGCCGTCGCGGGCGTCGAGCCGCAGAGCGAGTCCGTGTGGCGGCAGGCGGACCGGCACGGCGTGCCGAGGATCGCCTTCGTCAACAAGCTGGACCGTGCCGGAGCGGACCTCGACCGGGCCGTGGAGTCGATCAGGGCACGGCTGCATCCGACGCCGCTGGTCGTGCAGTTGCCCATCGGCGCGGAGGACGGCTTCCGCGGTGTCGTGGACCTCGTACGGATGCGGGCGCTGGTCTGGGCCGACGGCGCCGACACCTTCGTCGAGGAAGAAGTGCCCGGAAAGCTGCGTGAGGAGGCGCAGCGGCGCCGGCGGTTGCTGGAGGAGGCCGTCGCCGAACTGCACGCGGGAGCGCTGGAGGAGTTCTGCGCACGGTCGACGGTCTCGCCCGAGACGCTGGTCGGTGCTCTGCGTGAGCTGACCCGCACGGGCGAGGGCGTGGTCGTGCTGTGCGGCTCGGCCTACCGCAACCGCGGTGTCGAGCCGTTGCTCGACGCGGTCGTGGCGTATCTGCCGTCGCCGCTCGACGTGCCTGCCGTACGCGGTGTGCACGACGGTGCCGACGTGGAGCGGCCCGCCGATCCGGCGGCGCCGTTCGCGGGGCTGGCGTTCAAGGTGAGCGCGACCCCGACCGGCCGGCTGACCTACCTGCGGGTGTACTCGGGAACGATCGCGAAGGGAGACACGGTGCTGGACGCGGGTGCGGGGCGCACCGAGCGGATCGGGCGCATCCTGCGGGTGCAGGCCGACCGTCACGCCCAGGTGGACGTGGCCCTGGCCGGAGACATCGTGGCCGTGGTCGGTCTGAAGTCGGCTCGCGCGGGCTCCACGCTCTGTGCGCCGGGCGCGCCGCTCGTCCTCGAACCGCCCGGTGTGGCCGAGCCGGTGGTGTCGGTCGCGGTCGAGACCCGCAGGTCCACCGAGACCGACCGGCTGGCCTCCGCGCTGGCCCGGCTGGCGGAGGAGGACCCGTCGCTGGTCGTACGGACCGACGCGGAGACCGGGCAGACGCTGCTGTCCGGGATGGGAGAACTGCATCTGGAGGTCGCGGTGGAGAAGATCCGGCGGGAGGCCGGGCTGGACGTCAACGTCGGCCGCCCCAGGGTGTCGTACCGCGAGACCGTGGGACGCGGCGTGACCGGCTTCGTCTTCCGGCACGTCAAACAGGACGGCGGCGCGGGCCAGTTCGCGCATGTCGTGCTCGACGTCGAGCCCCTGGAGACGGGGTCCGGCTTCGAGTTCCGCTCGGCCGTCGTCGGCGGTCGGGTGCCGCAGGAGTACGTCCGTGCCGTGGAGGCCGGGTGCCGGGACGCCCTGGGTGAGGGCCCGCTCGGCGGTCACCCGGTGACCGGGCTGCGCGTCACCCTCACGGACGGGGCGACCCATGTGAAGGACTCCTCCGACACCGCCTTCCGCACGGCCGGCCGCTTCGGCCTGCGCGACGCCCTGCGCACCTGCGCGATGGTCCTGCTGGAGCCGGTCGTCGAGGTCACGGTCACCGTGCCGGACGACGCCGTCGGCAGTGTGCTCGGCGATCTGGCGGCACGCCGCGGCCGGGTCTCCGGCTCGGTCAGCCGGGCGGGCGCGACGGTCGTCACGGCGACCGTGCCGCTGGCCGAACTCTTCGGCTACGCGACCCGGTTGCGCAGCCGGACCCAGGGCCGCGGCACGTTCACGGCCCGGCCGACGGGCTATGCGCCGGCACCGGTGACGGCACCGGTTCGGTGAATGACGGGGGCGGCCCCACTCGTACGCGGGTGGGGCCGTACCCGTGCGCGGCCTCTGGCGGGCGGCAAAGGGCGCGGCCCCTGACGGACGGCAAAAGAAAGGGCAAGGAGAACTCTCTCCCTGCCACTCTCAACGTATAGCGCACAGGGGGGCTTGCCACAAGGGCCGGGTCACGGCGCAGAATCGTCGGCCGATGCCGCGATCCGGCATCGGAAGTGCGGATGAGGCCATGCCCGACAAGGGGTTCGACAGACTTGGAGGCGCCGGTGATCACGTCGGCCATCGCGGCCAGACGGACCACGGCAGCTCCGGAGGGATCGCGTTGACTGAGCAGCACGTGTTGGGTCTTCAGGAGATCGACGAGACGCAGGTCGCCGTCGTCGGCGGCAAGGGCGCGCAGCTGGGCGGGCTGTCGCGGATCGACGGCATCAGCGTGCCGGGCGGCTACTGCGTGACGACGGGCGCCTTCAGACGGGTCATGGCGGAGGCGCCGTCGATCGACGAGCTGCTCGATCGGCTGTCGCGCTCGGACCCGGACGACCGGGAGACGATCCGCACGCTCAGCGCGCAGATCCGCCGGGCCGTCGAAGAGACCGCAGTCCCGGACGACCTCGCGGCGGCGATCACCGGCGCGCTCGCCGAGCTCGGCGAGGACGTCGCCTGCGCCGTCCGCTCCAGCGCCACGGCGGAGGACCTGCCGACGGCCTCCTTCGCCGGCCAGCAGGACACATACCTCAACGTCGTCGGGTCGGAGGCGATCCTCCGGCACGTCAGCCGGTGCTGGGCCTCGCTGTTCACCGAGCGGGCCGTGATCTACCGGCAGCGCAACGGCATCGACCACCGCACGGTCCACATGGCCGTGGTCGTGCAGCGGATGGTCCTCCCGGACGCGTCCGGGATCCTGTTCACGGCCGACCCCGTCACGGGCAACCGCAGGGTCGCCACCGTGGACGCCGGCTTCGGCCTGGGTGAGGCCCTGGTCTCCGGCCTGGTGAACCCGGACGTCTACAAGGTGCGGGACGGCGAGATCGTCGCCAGGACGATCGCCGCGAAACAGCGTGCCGTGCATGCCCTGCCGGCCGGCGGCACGCACGAGGTGACGGTCGACTCGCAGCGGCAGGAGCAGCCCGCGCTGACGGACGCGCAGGTCCTGCGGCTTGTGCGGCTCGGGCGGCGGATCGAGGCACACTTCGGCCGCCCGCAGGACATCGAATGGTGTCTGGCCGACGACGGCTTCCAGATCGTCCAGAGCCGCCCGATCACCACGCTGTTCCCGGTTCCCGAGAGCGGCGACCAGGAGAATCACGTCTACGTCTCCGTCGGCCACGGGCAGATGATGACCGACCCCATGAAGCCCCTGGGGCACTCCATGTGGCGGCTGACGGCCATGGTGCCGATGCACGAGGCCGGCGGCAGGCTGTTCGTCGACGTCACCCGGCGCCTGGCCGCGCCCACGAGCCGCGCCGGTCTCCTGGACGTCCTGGGGAAGGGCGATCCGCTGATCAGGGACGCGCTGGAGACCGTCCTCGACCGCGACGGCTTCGTCCCGACGCTCCCGGACACCGGCCCCGGCGGGCCCCCGGCAGGCGGCCCGCCCGCCCCGCTCGAGACCGACCCGGCCGTCGTCACCCGGCTGATCGAGCGCAGCGAGACATCCGTCGCCGCCCTGGAGCGCGGCATCAGGACGAAGACCGGACCGGCGCTCTTCGACTTCCTGATGGAGGCCTTCGAGGAGCACAAGCGGGTCCTCAGCGATCCGTTGAGCATCCAGGCGATCATGGCGGGGATGGAGGCCACGTGGTGGCTCAACGACAAGCTGCTGGAGTGGCTGGGCGAGAAGAACGCCGCTGACACCCTCACGCTGTCCGCTCCCGGCAACGTCACCTCGGAGATGGGGCTCGCGCTGCTCGACGTCGCGGACGTGATCCGCCCGCATCCGGAGTTGGTGACGTTCCTTCAGGGCGTCGAGGACGACGGCTTCCTCGACGAGCTGGCGAAGCTCCCCGGCGGGACCGAGGCGCGCGACGCCATCCAGGCCTACCTCGACCGGTACGGCATGCGCTGCGTCGGCGAGATCGACATCACGAGGCCACGGTGGAGCGAGCGCCCCACGACGCTCGTGCCCGTGATCCTCGACAACGTCAGGAACTTCGAGCCGGGCGCCGCCGAGTTGCGTTTCGAGCAGGGGCGGCGGAAGGCGCAGGAGAAGGAACAGGAGGTGCTGTCCCGCCTGCGGGCCCTGCCGGACGGGGACCTCAAGGCCGACGAGGCCAAGCGGATGATCGACCGGGTCAGGACCTTCATCGGCTACCGGGAGTATCCCAAGTACGGCATCATCAGCCGCTACTTCGTCTACAAGCGGGCCCTGCTGGCGGAGGCGGAACGCCTGGTCCGAGCGGGTGTGCTGCCCGAGGCGGAGGACGCCTTCTACCTCACCTTCCAGGAGTTCCACGACGCCGTGCGCTCGAACCGGGTGGACGACCGGCTCGTCCGGCGGCGCAAGGAGGCGTTCCGGTCGTACCACGCGCTCACCCCGCCCCGCGTGCTCACCTCGGAGGGTGACGCCCTCACCGGGGCGTACCGGCGCGACGACGTCCCGGCCGGCGCCCTGGTCGGCCTGCCGGTCTCCGCCGGGACCGTCGAGGGCAGGGCCCGCGTCGTCCTCGACATGGCCGACGCGGACCTCGAAGCGGGCGACATCCTGGTCACGGCCTTCACGGACCCCAGCTGGTCGCCGCTGTTCGTCGGCATCGCGGGCCTGGTGACGGAGGTCGGCGGCCTGATGACCCATGGCGCGGTGATCGCCCGGGAGTACGGCCTGCCCGCCGTCGTGGGCGTGGAGCAGGCCACCCGGCTGATCCGGGACGGGCAGCGGATCCGCGTGCACGGAACCGACGGGTACGTCGAGATCCTGCCCTGACCCGGTGACCCGGTGACCCGGTGACCCGCAGCCGCTCTCCCCGGAGCGTCCTTCCGGGGAGAGCGGCTGGTCACCGGAGCACGGCGGCATCTCAGGGATACGACACCACGGTCGACGGCACCGTCGAGGTCCCCGACGTCGGCGACCCCGTGTCGTTGATCACGCACTCGTACTGCCCCTGGCCGCCCAGCGACACGACGAGCAGGTTGTGGAAGCGCACCCCGGACCGCACGGGCGCGGCGAAGCCGTGGTGCTGGACGATCGACGGGTTGACGTTGTAGTAGCAGTAGCTGCCCAGTCCCCAGCCCTCGTGGGTCGTCACGCCGTCGCCGACCTTGTAGGCGGCGTAGCCCTTGACGGCGCCGTTCTGGATGGCGGCCTGGTTCGGGGCGTCGTACGCCTTCTCGTTCTGGAAGAAGATCGTGCGGCCGCGCTGGCCGTTCCACTGGACGTCGTACTTGTTGAAGTGCTCCACGAACAGGCCGGTCGCGAGCACGTCGTCGCCGTTGACGACCACGCCGTAGTCGGCGCGGTTGGTCTCCCAGCCGACGCCCTCGCCGTGGTCGGCGCGCCACACCCAGGTGTGGTCGACGATGGTGTGCCGGCTGTTGATCACCATGCTGGTGGTGGCCTTGCCGGCGCCGGCGCCGCCGATGCGCACGAACACGTCCTGGACGGTGGTCGGGTTGGCGGAGTGGTCCCGGGACGCGCCCCGCGGCCCGATCTCCAGCAGCGTCGTGGAGTTGACCGGTCCGGCGTCGACCAGGAACCCGGCCAGGCGGACCCCGTCGACGTCGGCGACCTGCACGGCCGTGACGCCGCCGTCGGGGATGAGGGTCGCGTAGCCGAGGCCGAGGACCACGGTGCCCGCGCGGTTGACCTGGATCGGCCGGTCGAGGTGGTAGATGCCCGGGGTGAGCAGCAGGTGCAGCCCTTCCGCGAGCGCCTGGTTCAGGGTGGCCGCCGAGACGCCGGGCCGGGCGACGTAGAACTGCGACAGCGGCAGCGAGGTGCCTCTCGGCGTGCCGTTGCCCCAGGTCACACCGCGGGCGTTGGTCCGCTTCTCCGGGAGGAAGACCCGGTAGTCGTTGCCCTGGAGGTACAGGAACGGCTTCTCGCGCGAGATCGGGGTGGTGCCGAGCGTGGTGTACGGCGGGTTGGGGAAGCTCTGCGCCGGGGCGCCCTCGACGCCGGAGAACACCATGTTCCACACGCCGTTGAGCCAGCTGCCGATCGCGCTGTCGCGGGTGTACCACTGCTGCTGCGAGTACGGTCCGACCTGGCCGTCGATCCGGCTGTCCGCGATGTAGCCGCCGCTCGCCCAGCCGTAGCCGTCGGGGGAGAGGTTGAGGCCGCCGCGGACGTGCATCCGGCGGAAGGGGGCCGCCTGCGCGACCGCCCACCGGTTGGTGCCGTTGACCGGGACCAGGGCCAGGTTCTCCGCCGAGCGCCAGAAGTTCTGTGTCGCGTTGCCGTTGAACCAGCCGGCGTCGACCGTGACGTCGCCGTTGATGGTGGTGTCGTCGGGGGACAGGCCGAGGCCCGCGATGGAGGTGTAGAAGCCGAGCTGGGCGTTGAGGCCGTTGTAGGTACCGGGCTTGAACAGCAGCGCGTAGCGGCCGGTGCCGAACTGCGCGGACTCCTGCTGCCGGAACACCTGGTCGAGCCGGGCCTGGATACCGGGGGTCGACGGGTCGAAGACGATGACGTTCGGGCCGAGGTCGCCGCCGCCGGGCAGGGCGCGCGGCTTCTTGCGAGCGGCCGCGGCCGCGGGCCCGGCCGCAGCTGAAGACGGTGCCGCGGCGGCCGGCGTGGCCACGCCGAGCACGGCCGGGGTTGCCGCGGCCGCGGCGCCCAGCAGCGTGCGACGGCCGATCGAGGGCGGCCGGGAATCCGGGGAGGAAGCAGACATGGGCGGCTCTCCTTGTTCAGGAAATGAACATGGTGGGGTGTGGGAGCGCTCTCTCGCCGCTGAATGGTTCATCTGTAAAACGATGGAGTCAAGACTTTGGACCAGAGTCCGGCGACTGTGTCAAAAGCCTTGACGCGGGCTCTTCTTAGGGCTTAACTCACGCTCTAAATTAAGCAGCAGTACTCCCGGAAGGGACACCTGGAGCCATGCGCACAACGCGAGCCGCGGCCGTAGCTGCCGTCACCATGTCTCTCGCCCTGGCCGCCACGGCCTGCGGAGGCGGTTCGTCCACCGATGGTGGAGGGTCGAACGACTCACCCAAGACCCTCACCTACTGGGCCTCCAATCAGGGCGCCAGCATCGAGGTCGACAAGAAGGTCCTCCAGCCCGAGCTCGACAAGTTCGAGAAGGAGACGGGCATCGAGGTGAAGCTGGAGGTCGTGCCCTGGTCGGACCTGCTCAACCGGATCCTGACCGCGACCACCTCCGGCCAGGGCCCCGACGTCCTCAACATAGGCAACACCTGGAGCGCCTCCCTCCAGGCCACGGGGGCGCTGCTGCCGTGGAACGCCGAGAACTTCGGCAAGATCGGCGGCAAGGACCGGTTCGTCGACTCCGCGCTCGGCTCGACCGGCGCCGAGGGCAAGGACCCGGCCGCGGTGCCGCTGTACTCGATGTCGTACGCGCTCTACTACAACAAGAAGCTGTTCGCCGACGCCGGCATCTCCAAGCCGCCGGCCACCTGGGAGGAGCTGGTCGCCGACGGCAAGAAGCTGTCCAAGGGCGGCAAGTGGGGCCTGGGCGTGGAGGGTTCGAACCCCTCGGAGAACATCCACCACGCCGTCGTCTTCGCCAAGCAGCACGGCGCCGACTTCTTCACGGCCGACGGCAAGCCCGACTTCACCTCCGACAAGGCCGTCGAGGGCGTCAAGCAGTTCGTCGACCTGATGGCCAAGGACAAGATCATCGCGCCCGGCAACGCCGAGTACGCGCAGAACCAGTCCGTCAGCGACTTCGCCAAGGGCAAGACGGCGATGCTGCTGTGGCAGTCCGCCTCCGCCAACCTCAAGTCGCAGGGCATGAGCGAGGACGATTACGGCATCGCGCCGGTGCCGGTGCAGTCCGGCACCCCGGGCTCCGACACCAGCGTCAACTCCATGGTCATGGGCATCAACCTGGCCGTCTTCAAGAACACCGACAACCTCGACGGTGCCACGAAGTTCGTGAAGTTCATGACCAGTGACGACGAGCAGAAGATCCTCAACGAGGCCTACAGCTCGATCCCGCCGGTCAAGGGCGCGCAGTCGGACGAGTCCTTCAACACCCCCGCGAACGCGGTCCTGAAGGACACCCTCGCCAAGAGCGCCATCGCGGCTCCGCAGGTCGCCGACGAGTCCCAGTTCGAGACGGCCGTCGGTACGGCCATCAAGGAGCTGTGGGCCGACGCCGCCGCCGGACGCCCGGTGACCACGGACTCGGTGAAGGCGGCGCTGGAGAAGGCCCAGCAGCAGATGCCGACGAAGTGAGCACGATGACGACCACGGTTCCCGCCAAGGCCGAGGTGCGTCAGAGCTCCCCCGGGACGGCGGACGGCCCCCGCCGCCGTCCCGGGCGGATCCGCCGCATCGGCCTGCCCTATCTGCTGCTTCTGCCCGCCCTGCTCCTGGAACTCCTGGTTCATCTGGTGCCGATGGTGATCGGCGTCCTGATGAGCTTCAAGGAGCTCACGCAGTTCTACATCCGGGACTGGACCACCGCGCCCTGGAACGGCATCGACAACTACCGGATGTCGGTGGACTTCAACGCCCCCGTCGGGGAGGCGCTGCTCCACTCGTTCCTGGTCACGCTCGCGTTCACCCTGCTGTCGGTCGGCCTGTGCTGGCTGATCGGTACGGCCGCGGCGATCTACATGCAGGACAACTTCCGCGGCCGGGGCCTGCTGCGCGCCCTGTTCCTGGTGCCGTACGCGCTGCCCGTCTACACGGCCGTGATCACCTGGGTGTTCATGTTCCAGCACGACAACGGCCTGGTGAACCACGTGCTGGACGACCAGCTCGGCATCACCGACAAGCCCTCCTTCTGGCTCATCGGCGACAACAGCTTCATCGCGCTGCTGACGGTGTCGGTGTGGAAGGGCTGGCCGTTCGCCTTCCTCATCGTCATGGCCGGCCTCCAGAACATCCCGAAGGAGCTGTACGAGGCCGCGGCCCTCGACGGCGCCGGTATGTGGCAGCAGATCCGCCGGATCACCCTGCCGTCGCTGAGCCCGGTCAACCAGGTACTCGTCCTGGTGCTGTTCCTGTGGACGTTCAACGACTTCAACACGCCGTACGTCCTGTTCGGCAAGACCGCGCCACAGGCCGGAGACCTCATCTCCGTGCACATCTATCAAGCCAGCTTCGTCACCTGGAACTTCGGCACCGGTTCCGCGATGAGCGTGCTCCTGCTGCTGTTCCTGCTCGTGGTGACGGGCGTGTACCTCGTCCTCACCTCGCGCGGACGGAGGACCAAGAATGCGTAACTCGCCCATGGCACCGCCGCGTTCCTTCCTGTGGTCCCGGCGGATCTTCCTCACCCTGCTCACCGGCTTCGTCCTGGTCCCCGTCTATGTGATGGTCTCCAGCTCGCTCAAGCCGCTGGCGGACGTCTCCGGCCAGTTCCGGTGGCTGCCCAGTGGACTGACGATCCGCCCCTACATCGACATCTGGTCGACGGTGCCGCTCGCGAGGTACTTCGTGAACTCGCTGATCGTGGCGGGCGCGGCGACGGTGTGCTCGGTGGTGATCGCGGTGTTCGCCGCGTACGCCGTCAGCCGCTACAACTTCCGCGGCAAGCGCGTCTTCACGGTCACCGTCCTGTCCACGCAGATGTTCCCGGGCATCCTCTTCCTGCTGCCGCTGTTCCTCATCTACGTCAACATCGGCAACGCCACCGGCATCGCCCTGTTCGGCTCGCGCGGCGGCCTGATCCTGACGTATCTGACCTTCTCGCTGCCGTTCTCGATCTGGATGCTGATCGGGTACTTCGACTCGGTGCCGCGCGATCTGGACGAGGCGGCGCTGGTCGACGGCTGCGGCCCGCTCGGCGCGCTGTTCCGGGTGGTCGTGCCGGCCGCGATCCCCGGCATCGTCGCGGTCGCCGTCTACGCCTTCATGACGGCCTGGGGCGAGGTGCTCTTCGCGTCCGTCATGACCAACGACACCACCCGCACCCTCGCCGTCGGCCTCCAGGGCTACTCCACGCTCAACGACGTGTACTGGAACCAGATCATGGCCGCCTCCCTCGTCGTCAGCGTGCCCGTGGTGGCGGGCTTCCTCCTGCTCCAGCGCTATCTGGTCGCCGGCCTGACCGCGGGCGCCGTCAAGTGATCCACACCCCCCGTTCCGAGAGGATTTCTGTGTCCGACCGCATCGACCTCGCCGCACTTCCGAACGACTTCCTGTGGGGCACCGCCACAGCGGCGTACCAGATCGAGGGAGCCGTGGCGGAGGACGGCCGTTCCCCGTCGATCTGGGACACCTTCTCGCACACCGCCGGAAAGATCGACAACGACGACAACGGCGACGTCGCCTGCGACCACTACCACCGCTGGCGCGAGGACATCGGCCTGATGCGCCGCCTCGGCACGAACGCCTACCGGTTGTCGGTCGCCTGGCCGCGCGTGGTGCCGGGCGGGGACGGCCCGGTGAACGCCAAGGGCCTCGCCTTCTACGACGAGTTGGTCGACGGTCTGCTGGAGGCGGGCATCGCCCCCTCCGTCACCCTCTACCACTGGGATCTGCCGCAGGCGCTCCAGGACCGGGGCGGCTGGCCCGAGCGGGCGACCGCCGAGCACTTCGCCGAGTACGCCTCGGTGGTCGCCGCCCGGCTCGGCGACCGGGTCACCCAGTTCGCCACCCTCAACGAGCCCTCCTGCTCCGCCTGGATCGGCCACCTGGAGGGCAAGATGGCGCCCGGTCTGACCGACCTCACGGCCGCCGTCCGCGCCTCCTACCACCTCCTCCTCGGCCACGGTCTCGCGACGCAGGCGATCCGTGCCGCCGCGCCCGGCGCCGAGGTCGGCATCGTCAACAACCTGTCGACGGTGTACGCGGCCGGCGACCGCCCCGAGGACGAGGCCGCCGCCCGCCGCCAGGACGGCCACGTCAACCGATGGTGGCTCGACCCGGTGCACGGCCGCGGCTTCCCGGCCGACATGGTCGAGACGTACGGCGTCGAACTCCCCGAGCGTGCCGGTGACCTGGAGACGATCGCGGCCCCGCTGGACTGGCTCGGCCTGAACTACTACTTCCCGGCCCATGTCGTCGACGACCCCGAGGGCCCGGCGCCCTACGCCCGCGCGGTCCGCCGCCCGGACGTGCCGCGCACCGGCATGGACTGGGAGATCGACGCGAGCGGCATCGAGACGCTGCTGCTGCGGCTGACCGAGGAGTACGGGCCGCGGAAGATCTACGTCACCGAGAACGGCTCCGCCTTCCCGGACGTCGTACGCCCCGACGGCACGATCGACGACCCCGAGCGCCAGGACTACCTGGTCCGGCACCTGGCGGCCTGTGCCTCCGCCGCCCGCAAGGGCGCCCCGCTGGCCGGGTACTACGCCTGGTCGCTGCTCGACAACTTCGAGTGGGCGTACGGCTATGCCAAGCGCTTCGGCCTGGTCCACGTCGACTACGAGACCCAGGTCCGCACGATCAAGGGCACCGGTCACCGGTACGCGGACATCGTCCGCGAGCACGGGGCGGGGGCGAAGCGGGCGGCCTGACCTGACCGCGGTGGGCGTGGGAGCCGGAGCCCACGCCCACCGCATCCACTCCCTCGGACTGTCATGCGCACCAGCGACCGGCACTGATCTGTCATGTCCACAACATCAACGACACTCAGGAGAGCCGCATGCCGACCCGCATCCCCCGTACCCTCCTGGCCGCCCTCGCGACGGCGGCCCTGCTGTCCTCGGGCACGGCCCTCGGCGCTCCGGCGTCCGCGGCGGCCGCCGCCGTCGCCTGGGACACCGACCGCGCGAACACCGCCTACGCCGCGAACCCGAACGCCGTCACCGCGTCCGGCAGCGAGAACGGCGCCGGCGCCCCCGGCCTCGCCTTCGACGGCGACGGCGCGAGCCGCTGGTCCAGCAACTTCGCCGACGACGCCTGGATCCGCGTCGACCTCGGCACCACGATCCGGGTGGACCGGGTGGTCCTCGACTGGGAGGCCGCCTACGGCAAGAGATACGTCCTGGAGGTCTCGAAGAACGGCACGGACTGGACCCCCTTCTACACGGAGACCGCCGGCACCGGCGGCTCGGTCACCGCGCACACCTACCCACAGGAGGTGACCGGCCGCTACGTCCGCATGCGCGGCGTCGAACGGGCCACGCCCTGGGGCTACTCGCTGTACTCCTTCAAGGTCTACGGCGGCGAACCGGCCCCGGCGTCGACCACCCGCACCAACCTCGCCCTGAACCACCCCGCGTACTCCGACTTCTACCAGCACGCGGGCAATTCACCGGCGTTCGTCACCGACGGCGGCCGGCCGGCGGACCTGAAGGCCGACGCGAGCCGCTGGTCCAGCGACTGGAACGCGAACCGCTGGATCTCGGTGGACCTGGGCGCCACGTCCACGATCTCCTCCGTGGACCTGTACTGGGAGGCGGCCTACGCGGTCGACTACCAGCTCCAGGTCTCCGACGACAACCGCACCTGGCGCACGGTGTACCAGCCCTCGGCCGCCGACGTCGCCGCCCGCCGGGCGAACGTGAAGTCCCCGGCGGAGGCGGTGGGCGTGCACGACACGATCACCCTCCCCTCGCCCGCGACCGGCCGCTACGTCCGCATGCTCGGCAAGGAACGCCGCAGCTTCTACAACCCGGCCCCCGCCACGGCCCAGTTCGGCTACTCCCTCTACGAGTTCGAGGTCTGGGGCACGGGCGGCAGCGCCGCGGCGGTCTACCCCGCGCTCCCGGCCGAACAGCCGGGGACGTACCGGACCACGTTCTTCGACGACTTCACCGGCGGGGCGCTGGACCGCGGCAAGTGGCGCGTGGTCCGCACCGGCACCGAGATGGGCTCGGTCAACGGCGAGTCGCAGGCGTACGTCGACTCCGCCGACAACATCCGCACGGAGAACGGGGCTCTGGTCCTGCGGGCGAAGTACTGCAAGGGCTGCACCCGGGCGGGCGGCGGCACCTACGACTTCACGTCGGGCCGCATCGACACGAACACCAAGTTCGACTTCACGTACGGCAAGGTCAGCGCCCGTATAAAGCTCCCGGTCGGCGACGGTTTCTGGCCCGCCTTCTGGCTGCTCGGCAGCAACGTCGACGACCCCTCGGTCTCCTGGCCCGCGTCCGGCGAGACCGACATCATGGAGAACGTCGGCTACCGCGACTGGACCAGCACCGCCCTGCACGGCCCCGGTTACTCGGCCGACGGCAACATCGGCGCCCGCCAGATCTTCCCGAACGGCGGCACCGTCGACCAGTGGCACACCTACTCCGTCGAGTGGACCCCGACGGGCATGCGCTTCCACGTCGACGACCGCCTGGTCCAGGAGACGACCCGCAACAAGCTGGAGTCGACGCGGGGGAAGTGGGTCTTCGACCACAACCAGTACGTGATCCTGAACCTGGCCCTGGGCGGCGCCTATCCCGCGGGCTGGAATCAGGTGACGACCCCTTACTGGGGCCTGCCGCAGTCGAGCGTGGACCGGATCGCGGGCGGGGGAGTGCAGGCTGAGGTGGACTGGGTGCGGGTGGAGCAGAAGGGCTGACCCGTCTGCGGCCGGTGGCCGGGCCCGGGTAACTCCGAACCGGACCACCGCCTGCCTCATCCGCCGGCGAGCAGGGACTCCAGGGCGTCGCAGGTCGCCGGGTGCGTGGACAGCAACGCCACGCCCGACGGGAGCGGGGCCCCGGACCGCGCCCATACGCCGTCGCAGCCGAGCAGTTCCGCCACCGCGTCGCAGGTCGCCGGGTGCGTCGTGAGGAGCGTGGCGCCGCGGTGGACGTCGGGTGCGGGCTTCTGCCGGGTCGCGGTGAACGGATCCGTCTGCGGCATCCGCCACGGTGGTACCCATGTGTCCAGTGCCGGCAGCCGGCCGGGGAAGATGCGACCGGCCTCGCGGATCAGCAGGGGAGCGAGGTCGGACGCGCCGGAGCGCAGGGTGGTGATCAGGAGCGGCAACCACGGCAGCAGCACCGTGTCCGGCAGCCGCCCGAACGCGTTCGACACCGCCTCAACGACCACGTCCGCCAGCCCCGGCACGGGCTCCAGCGCGTGTACGAAGCCGCTCAGGTAGCGCGGATAGGCGGGCACGACCAGCGGATTGTCCAGCAGCCCGTCGCACCGCGCCCGCAGCTCGGCCCGGGACAGCGTGCCGAGCTGCACCTGCGCCGCCCACAGCAGTGCTGTCTTCGACGGCTCGTCGGGGTGCGACTGGGCCACCGCCAGCTCCAGCTGGGTCCGGTCGCAGCCCAGCGACAGGGCCAGGCTCTCCATGCTGAACAGGAAGCCGAGCATCGCCGCGACCTGCCCGACCGTCGCGTCCTCGTCCCTGAACGCCGTCGGCAGCAGCGTGCAGTAGTGGGCGTAACCCGTCTTGACGAAGGACTCGATCCACGACGGCAGCACCGGCTCGCTGGTGCGGTAGTACGCCAGCAGCGCACGCACCCGGCGCAGCACCTCCGGCGCGCCGTCCACGCTGCGCTCGGTGGCGAGCAGCTTCAGCGCATGCGTGCCGAGCTCGTCGGAGAGGCGGCGGCTGTTCAGGTACAGGGTCGCGTCCTCGACCGCGGCCAGCACCGTCGCCGTCGTCGCCTGCGCCCCGTACGCGTCGCGCCGCAGCCGCTGCTCCAGGACCTGCTCAAGGCTGACACCCTCGTAGCCCAGCTCGATCAGAGCCCGCTGGTGCGTGCCGAGCGCCAGGTCCCAGGACTCCTGGATCGACCGCTCACCGAGCCCCCGCTCACCCATGATCGGCCGTGCCGCGCCCTGCGGCAGCAGCCGCCGCAGCATCCACAGCACGTCCGAACACGCCCGGAGTTCCGGCCGGGACGCCATGTCCAGCAACGCCCGGCGCACCCCGCGCTGCTCCAGCTTCAGCTCCAGCGGTGCGAGCCGGTCGTACACATCCCGCGCCAGCGGCGGCAGCGAGTCGTAGCCGACCTGGCCGATCCGGTCGCCGCCCATCATGATCTCGACGAGACGCCGCACGTCCCGCCGCCCCGGCACACTGTCCTTCTCGATGCAGGTGACCGCCGCGTCCTGGAAGTCGTACGGCGTCGGCTTGGCCCGGTCCCGCATGCCGGCGAGCAGGATCGACGTCTCGAAGACGGCGATGGCGTCGGCGGTGGAGGCCAGATAGCCGTTGCGCCGGGCCGCGCGCACGATGTCGACCGACCAGCCGAGCAGTTCGGCCTCGTCCAGACCGTCGAGCACGGGCGGTCTGCGCAGGAAGCCGGTCAGCTTGTCCGCGGCGACGGCGGACTGAGGTGCCATGGCGACGGCAGGGAGTGCCGTCTTCTTACCGGACTTCTTCGTCCCCGCCTGGCCCTCCAGCCGGAACGGCTTCACACGGGTCCGCTTCAGGCTCTTCGCCCACGCCGTCGCCGCGATCGACACCGAGCCCGCGGCGAGCCCGAACTGCGCCTCGATCGCCGCGTGACTGGACGGGATCAGACCGTACTGCCAGGTGGTGGCCGTACGAGGGGAGATCACGAAGGTGTCCGAGGCGCCGTCCACACCGAACTCCTCGACACGGCTGGCCGCGTGGAAGGCGCCACACACGTACAGACAGTCCTTCGGATCCGTGCCGGTGGCCGTCAGGTGTTCGCGCATCCGGGTCCACATGTACCGCTCGCGGTCCTCGTCCACCCGGACTCGGGACCCCACGCCGGGGGCGAGCCGCCGGAACAGGCTGCCGATGAGGAACATGACCTGGCGGTAGGTGTCGTGATCGCTGTCCCCGAGCGGGACTTCGACGTACTGGTGCCACCACTCCGACCAGTGCCGCACCTTCCCGTGGCGGAGCAGATGCTCTTCCAACTCGGCGAAGCGGGGCCGCAGGTCGCCGATCTCGACGCCGACGGCCTCGCCGTGCAGCGCGGCCTCGGCCTCTTCCGGAGGCGCGGCATCCTCCTGGGCGTGCCCGCCTCTCCTGTCCCACTGGAAGACGTGGTCCGAGGACCGGTCGACGAGTACCAGCTCGACGCCCGGGGTGTCCAGGGCGTACGCGATCGCCTGGTACTCCGCGGACGCCTCCGTGACCGGCGCCACGACCGACAGCGGGGCCCAGTCGGCGGGAAAGCCGTCGACGTCGCCGGCGAACGCCTGTACCGCCACCGGCAGCCGGCAGTTGCGCAGCTCGGTCAGGAGCGGCGCCATGTCCTCGCACAGCTCCAGGTACACCACCTTGGGCTGTTTCTCGCGCAGCCGGCGGGCCATGGCGAGAGCCGAGGCGGGGGAGTGGTGGCAGACGGGGAAGATCTCCAGCGGCTCACGCACCGCGCGGTCGACGTCGTCGACCATGCCGAGGAGGATGCCCTCCAGGGCGTCGGGTCCCCCCGCGAACGTGGCCGCGGCCTCCTGCAGTTGGCCGCGGAGCGCGGCGAACGACGTGCTCTCCCGGGGCCCGCTCATGACAGTGTGGCGATCGCGTCGCGGCCGCCCTGAAGGAACTCGGGCCAGGAGCCGCCCTCCTCCTTGCTGCGCGGCTCGACGACACCGTGCAGGTACTTGTTGAGTATGGCCAGGTCCTCGGGCTCGCGCCGGGTGAGGGAGCCGACGAGGGAGGACGCCAGGGTGCGGGCTGTCAGGGCGCGCTCGCCGAAGAAGTTGCTGTGCAGGACGGCGTCCTCCAGCACACCGATCTGTTCGGCCGTCGACAGCGCGGACTCCAGCTTCTCGTCGTCGCTGCCGGCCGCGGCGGCGGACGCCCGCAGGTCGGCGAAGCTCTGGAGCAGCACATCGAGGAGGGTCGGCGGCACGTCGAGGTCGATCGAGTGCCGGCGCAGCAGCTCCTCGGTGCGGAAGCGGACGATCTCCGCCTCGCTCTTCTTGTTCGTCACGACCGGGATGCGGACGAAGTTGAACCGGCGCTTCAGCGCGGACGACAGGTCGTTGACACCCCGGTCGCGGCTGTTGGCGGTGGCGATGATCGAGAAGCCGGGCTTGGCGAAGACGATGTTGTCGTCACCGCCGCCGCTCTCCAGCTCGGGGACGGAGATGTACTTCTCGGAGAGGATCGAGATCAGCGCGTCCTGGACGTCGCTCGTCGACCGGGTCAGCTCCTCGAAGCGGCCGATCGAGCCGCCCTCCATCGCGGTCATGATGGGCGAGGGGATCATCGACTCCCGCGACTGGCCCTTGGCGATGACCATCGACACGTTCCACGAGTACTTGATGTGGTCCTCGGTGGTCCCGGCCGTGCCCTGCACCACCAGCGTGGAGTTGCGGCTGATCGCGGCGGACAGCAGTTCGGCCAGCCAGCTCTTGCCCGTGCCGGGGTCACCGATGAGCAGCAGACCGCGGTCGGAGGCGAGGGTGACGATGGACCGCTCGACGAAGCTTCGGTCGCCGAACCACTTCTGCGACACCTCGCGGTCCAGTCCGTCGGCACGCTCGGAGCCGAGGATGAACAGGCGGACCATCTTCGGGGACAGACGCCACGAGAACGGCTTGGGGCCGTCGTCGATCGACTCCAGCCAGTCGAGCTCCTCGGCGTACTTGATCTCGGCAGGAGCGCGCAGCAGGTCTGACATGTTGGAAAGCCTTCCGTACGGGGATCACAACGAGACGTGGACGTACGCCGGTTGATCAGGTGAGAAACGTCTTGAGCTCGTGCACGAGCTTCTTGATGTGGCCGGAGATCACCGGCGTACCGAGGTCCTTGAACTTCTCCCGGAACCACGGGTTGACGCTGCCGCGCCCGGAGCTGGTCACCGAACCCACCGGGATGAACCTCGCCCCCGAGCGGTGGACGGCGGCCATGCTCTCGAACAGCTCGTCCGTGCGCCATTCGTAGAAGTCGGAGATCCACACGACGACGGTGTTGCGCGGCTCGGCGATCTTCGGCTGGGCGAGCGCCATGGCGACGGTGCCGTCGGTGCCGCCGCCGAGCTTGGTCCGCAGCAGGGTCTCGAACGGGTCGTGTGCCCAGGGCGTCAGGTCCAGCGCCTGTGTGTCGTAGGCGATGAGGTGGACGTCGACCTTCGGCAGCCCGGCGAAGATGGATGCCAGGATGGTGCAGTTGACCATCGAGTCGACCATCGAACCCGACTGGTCCACGACCACGATGAGCCGCTGGGGTGTCGTCTTTCGGCTGGTGTGCCGGTAGTAGAGACGGTCGACGTAGAGCCGCTCGCCCTCCGGATCCCAGTTGGTGAGGTTCTTCCAGATGGTCCGGTCGAGGTCGAGGTTGCGGAAGACCCGCTTGGGCGGGACGGACCGGTCGATGTCACCGACCGTGGCCTTCTCCACCTGGGTGCGCAGCACCTGGGCGACCTCGTCGACGTAACGGCGGATCAGCGACTTGGCGTTGGCGAGGGCGACACCGGAGAGGTTGTCCTTGTCGCGCAGCAACTGCTCGATCAGGGACATGCTCGGCGTCAGCTGCGAGGCCAGCGCGGGATCGGCCAGCACCTCGCGCAGATGCATGCGCTTGACGAGACCGGCCTCCAGGGCACCGAGCTCCGGCCCGATCTCGGGGATCAGACGGCTCAGGTCGGGCGTGGGTCCGCCGAAACCGGTACCGGTCGGGCTGACGCCCGGCCCGCCTCCCGCACCGGCGGCACCGCCACGTCCGCCGCGCAGCTCGCCGGGCCGGCAGCCCAGCGCCCGCTCCAGCCATCCCGCGTCGGACTGCCAGCGCGCCAGTTGCTCGGCGGTGACGGTGCCGGAGCCGGTCGCGAAGACGTTCAGCAGCACCTTCGACACGAGCGCCGCGCGTCGCACCTCGGCGGCCCGGTCACGCGCACCGTCCTCGTCCGGCTCGGGTGCCATCAGTCCGTCGAACTCGGCTTCCAGCTCCGGATGCCGCTGTACGACGGAGTCGACGGACGTCCCCGGGTCGAGCAGTGCGGACGGCAGACCGATGTCCTCGACCACGGCGAGGCTCGCCGACTCCAGGCCGGCCTGCTCCTCGGGGTCGAACAGCCGGGCCAGCAGCCGCCAGTACAGCACCTGTCGCCGGTTCTCCTCCGCGTCGGGCACGGGGGCACCTTCGATGATCTGCTCGCTCATTTCCGCAGCAGCCTCCCCGCCCGCTCGCGCAGCACGGTGACGGCGTCGGTGGCGGCCTTCTCGGCCCGTACGCCGGCCTTGTCGGTCGTACCTCCGGCCCAGGCCCCGGCGTGCACGGCGACGGACTTCTTCCGCACGGTCCGCTCGACGGCGAGCGGCTGGACCAGAAACGCCCCGGCGTCCCAGCGGAGCAGCCCGACACACGCGGCGGACGAGGCGACGACCTCTGGGGTGAGCGGTCCGGCGGCCGGAACCCGGTCGGTGTCCACGGCGAGACGCTGCCCCGCGACCTGGAACGCCACCCCGTCCTCGCCCTCCTCCACGGCATACCCCTCCAGCAGGACGGGCACGGCGATACGTGCCGGATGCCGGTCGAGCGGCGCTGCCGGGAAGGCGGCAGCGGTGGGCAGCGCCACCCGCGCGGTGGCGAACACCTCGGCGGGCTCACCCGTGCGGGCCCTGGCGTCGTCCCAGATCAGATCGCCCTCACCGGTGAGGGGCATCGCGTCGAGCTCCATCGCCCGCCCCTCGCTCACGGCGGCCAGCAGGGACATGTGCGGCCGCAACAGCTGCCACAGCCCGGCACCGACGACGGTGTCGGGCTTCGGCGCGGACACCGAGGCCCGCACCAGCCGCGGTGTGCCGCCGTCCGCCGGTTCGAACACGGCATGAACCTGGGCCTGTACGGCGGTGGCGTGCTCCTGGACGTCGACACCGAGCGGCAGCAGACGGCCGGTCGCCTCGCTGACGCCGGGAGCGGAGGCCGCTGCTCCGGGCATCGTCAGCAGCATGGCGCGCGACCACAGGTCGGCCCACCGCCGCACCGGCACCCGCTCCAGGGTCGCTCCCGGGCAGGACGCGGCCAGCTCGGCGGCGAAACCGTCCAGCAGCGTGGCCGGGCGGCGCAGCGCGGTGTCGGGCAGCATCGCGGACACGACGGGCGCCGCCCCGCCGACGAGTTCATGGTCGATGCCCTGCCATCCGGCCCGCGCGACGTCGCACAGCCAACTGCGCGCCGCGGTCAGCAGATTGACGGCGTACTCCGCATCGCCGGCCGTAGCGGCGCGCCCTTCGTCCCGAGGCCGCCCGACCGCCTCCTCGACACGAAGGACCAGCGCATCGTGCACGGAACCCAGCAGGGCGGTGCGGGCGGCGGCGAGCGCGACGAAGTGATCCTCGCCGGCGGCCCCGGCAGCGGTCTTCTCGGCGGCCTCGGCGACCCGCGCCGCCAGCGGCGAGCCCGAGACGGCCTCGGCGAGTGCGGCCAGCCCGTGGGCCTGGGCGGGCTGCGGACGCAGTAGACCGGCGACCAGTACTTCGTCGAAACCGTCCACGGCGGCAAGGGCACCGTCGAGCCCGTCGACGGCGTCGGTCAGCAGATCGGTATGCATCAGGCCACCGCCCTCGTCGTCGGGAACCACTGCATCTCCGGCAACGGAGCGGTACTCGGGGCGAGTTCGAGATACGCCAGATGCCGCAGGAACCGGCTGAACACCTGAGCCGCGGCCGAACTGTCCCCCTGCCCCGGCCGAACGGCGGTCATCGCATCGGTGAGGGTGCCCGCATCGGCGGACGCGCCGCCGGCGACCTCGACCTTCAGATACCGGCCCACGCGCTCGACGCCGTACTGAAGCACCGCCTCACCGATCAGCGCACGTATGTGGTTGCAGAACCATCCGCGCGCCCCACCGCAGGGACGGTTGTTGTTGGTGCTGCACGCGAACGCGTACGTCCCGGCCTCGACCGACGACACATACACCCGCCCGATGTCCGACCCACTGGACACCACACCCTGCAACCGCCCGTCGGCCAGTTCCACGAAGGGCACCTTCGCGAGCTTCCTCGGGCGCGCGGACGGCACGACCCGCGCCGTACTCGACTTCTCCCACACCGACAACGCACCATCTCCCATGCATGCGAAAGGGGACGTCAACGCCAGATCGGCGCAACGGGATCAAGCTATCGGCACCCACTGACAACGCCGCTGACACCGGGCGACGGCCGCGGACCGACCGACGGTCCCGGAAAATGTGTATGCCTGGGGATCGTGGCCTGGCACGATGAGGCACCGCACCATGCGCCTTGCCGCGGGCCGAGGGCCCTGACCGAAGGGGATCCCATGGCGGACTGGATCTACATTCTCGATCCGCGCAAGGACTCGTTGGACGGGGAGCCGTCCGACAAGGAGACGATGCGGCAAGTGGCGGAGGAGGAGCCGGAACTGGAGCTCTGGCTCAGCCGTCGCTACCGGATGCAGCCGGGCGACCGTCTCTGGTTCTTCTTCGCCCAGCCGGAGTCGGCGGTCGCCGCGGTGGCCGAGGTCGACGAGGAACCCCGGGCGGACGACGAGGACCCCGACGTTTTGTACCTGGTCGCCGTGACCATGATCACCGAGGCGACGAAGGCGCTGTACCGCGAGCCGGTGAGCCGCGAGGAACTCGGACTGGGCCAGGTGCGGTCGGTACAGAAGGTCAAGCCGGAGGCGCTGCCGGTGCTGCTGGCGCGGGCGGGGCTGTGAGACAGCCGGGATGAAACCCGGTCACCGGGGTGTGCGTCAGGGCATCTCGGGACGGACGAGTGCCCGGGCGAAGGGTTCACCGGTACGGCGCGCACAGGCCAACCGCTCACGCACCTCCCGCAGAGTGCGCGGGCGGTAACCGGGCCCGCCGCAGCAACTCTTGTGGAACCGGACGCCCGCGTGCAGCAGCACGGACAGGGTCCGCCAGGCCGCGCGGTCACGGCGTGGCGGCGCGGCGAAGGCGGAGCCGACGTGGATCAGCGGCTCCGCGCAACGGGGGCAGATCCGCTGCCTGTCCTTGTCGTACGGCTGCTTGTACGAGGCCCGGCAGGGCAGGCAGACGTACGAGGTCTTCGCGTGGGCCATACCGCCAGGGTAGGCAGCCGCCGGACCGAACTCGACGGAATTTCGGGATGATGCCTGATCTCATGCCATGTGCGTGCGGTCACAGGCGCCGTGGTCCGTGCGTGTCCGCGCGTCCGCCGAGTGCGGAAGGGCCCGGCACGAAGTCCGGGTCCACCTGGGTGGCCAGGTCGGCGCCCGTTCTGTCGTCCGCCCAGGCGCGGGCGTTGCGCAGGTGGAAGTCGACGGCGTGGCGGTGGGTCGTCGGCCAGTCCTTGTCGCAGGCGTCCACCGCCTCGCGCAGCACGTTCAGGGCATGGACGTTGTGGGCCTCCAACTCGCCCTGTTCCCTGCCCTGTTCGGCCGCGCGGATCCAGGAGGAGTGGACGAGGTGAGTGAGTAGGTCGTCGCCGACCTCCTCCTTGAGGAAGATCAGGTCGTCCTCGCCGGTCACCTTGTTGCCGACGACGGCGACGCGGACGCCGAACTCGCGGGCGTGGTCGCGGTACTGGCGGTAGACCGAGACGCCCTTGCGGGTCGGCTCCGCGACCAGGAACGTCATGTCGAAGCGGGTGAACAGACCGGAGGCGAAGGCGTCCGCGCCCGCGGTCATGTCGACGACCACGTACTCGCCGGGGCCGTCGACCAGGTGGCCGAGGTAGAGCTCGACCCCGCTGAGCTTGGAGTGGTAGCAGGCGACCCCGAGGTCGCTCTCGTCGAACTCGCCCGTGACCATCAGCGGCACATCGCCGACGCGCCGGACGTGACGGGTGTGCAGTTCGTCGTCGCCGAGGAGACGCAGCAGGCGGGAGCCGCGGCCCGGCGGGGTGGTCTTGATCATGGCGTCGGCGGAGGGGATGCGCGGGTTGGTGCCGCGCAGGTACTCCTTGATGTCCCGGACATGGGCGCCGAGGGGCGGGGCGTCCAGGGCGGCGCCGGTGTGGCCCAGCGCCTCGGCGAGGTGCTGGTTGATGTCGCCGTCGATGGCCAGCACCGGCGCGCCGGAGCGCGCGAGGTGGCGGGTGAGGAGTGCCGACAGGGTCGTCTTGCCGCTGCCGCCCTTGCCGACGAACGCGATGCGCATCAGCGGCCCGCCCTCGGGGCCAGGGCCCCCTTGTTGAAAATGGATGTCATGTGGCTAGACTGGTCGCGGCTCATGATCACTGTCAAATCGCTTGGGCCGTAAGGGGGGTGCGGAGACCGTGGCGGCGTCGCGATCTTTCCTTGTGCTTAATGCATATGATGTGCAAGTGCATGACTACAGCATCAGGGCGGCGAGCCCGGACGACCTGGACGGTGCGCGAGCCCTGATGCTCGACACCGTGTACCGCGACTTCGGCACCGGCTATGTGCCCCGCTGGCACGCGGACATCATCGATCCGGCCGCCGCCTACCTCGCCTCGCCCCGCCACACCCTCCTCGTCGCGCTCGACGCCCGGGGCGGCGTCGTCGCCACGGCGGCGCTCGACTCGCGCGGCCCGGCCCACCCGCCGAACCCGCGCGACCTCGCCGAGCGCTACCCCTCCGGCGCGACCGCGCAACTGCGCCGCGTCTACGTCCGCCCCGAGCACCGCAGACGCGGCCTCGCCCGGCGGCTCGTCCATGAGCTCCTCGCCTTCGCGGCGGCCGACGGCGGCTACCGCGCCGTCTATCTCCACACCGACCCGAAGGTGCCCGGCGCCGAGAGCTTCTGGCGCTCGCTGGGCAAGGTCGTGCACGACGAACGCGAGGACACCGGCGGCGGCAACGGCGTCGTCCACTTCGACATACCGATGGAGCGATAGACCGTGCGACGCCGACTCCGCCCGATCCTCGCCCTCTTCCTCGGCCCGGTGCTGGCCGGTTGCTTCGCCTCCGGCGGAGGCGGCAGCGACTCCGCCGACACCGGCTCCCGCCTCCGCGTCGCCCTCGCCTTCCCGCCCGCCGAGAACCTCTCGCCCTACGGCGCCGACTCCACCATCCTCAGCCGCCTCGGCGTCACCGAGGGCCTGACCGCGCTGGACGCCAACGGCACCGCCGCCCCCGCCCTGGCCGCCTCCTGGCGCCAGGAGGACGAGAAGACCTGGCTGTTCACCCTCCGCGAGGCCACCTTCCAGGACGGCTCCAAGGTCACCCCGGCCGCCGTCGCCGCCGCCCTCACCCACGCCACCCGGGCCGCGCCCGCCCCGGCCGCCGTCGCCGGAGTCACCCTCACCGCGAAGGCCGAGGGCGCCGACGACGTACGCATCACGACCGGCGCCCCCGACCCGATCCTGCCGCTGCGGCTGTCCAGCCCCTCCCTCGCCGTCCTCTCCGCCAAGGCGTACAAGGAGAAGGACGACGTCGACCCGGTCGGCACCGCCACCGGGCCCTACGAGATCACCAAGGTCATGGGCGACACCGCCGCCACCCTCGACCGCTACGACGACTACTGGGGCGGACGCGCCCAGGCCACCGGCATCGACGTCAAGTTCGTCGCCGACGGCACCGCCCGCGCGAGCGCGCTGCGCACCGACCAGGTCGACCTCGCCGAGGCGATCCCCGTCGCCCAGGCCGCCACCCTCGACAAGGGCACCCGCGAGGCGACCGCCACGACCCGCACCACGAGCCTGCTCCTCAACTCTCAGAAGGGCCCCTTCGAGGACGCCGCACTGCGGGCCGCTGCCCGCGCCGCCGTCGACACCTCCGCGCTCGCCGAGGACGTCCACGAGGGATACGCCGACCCCGGCACCGGCATCTACGGCCCCGCCGTCACCTGGGCCGCGGGCAAGCGGACCGAGCCGGTCGGACGGGCGGAGCCCGGCAGGCCCGACGGGACCCGCGTCACGCTCGCCACGTACGACAACCGGCCCGAACTGCCCGAGGTCGCCCAGGTGCTGAAGCAGCAGCTGGAGAAGGCCGGCTTCGAGGTCACGCTGGAGGTGCGCGAGTACTCGCGGCTGGAGAGCGACGCGCTGGCCGGAAAGTTCGACGCGTTCGTCCTCGCCCGCAACACCCTCGTCGACACCGGCGACCCCGTGTCCGTCCTCGCCAGTGACTACACCTGCGACGGCGGCTACAACCTCGCCCAGCTCTGCGACAAGGACGTCGACCGTGCCGTGGCCGAGGCCGAGCGCGCCACCGACACCGCCGGGCGGCAGGACGCGGCGATGGCCGCCGAGGCCCGCATCCTCGGTACCGACACCGTCGTACCGCTGGTCCACCAGCGGATCATCACCGGCGTCGGGAGTTCCGTCAGCGGCGCGCTCCTCGACCCGTACGAGCGCACCCTCGTCGGCATCGGCACCCGGCGCTGACCCGTGCGGCACCAGGCAGTCACGCTCCTGTGGCGTGCGGGCATCGCGGCCGCCCTGGTGTGCGCCATCGGCGTACTGCCGTGGCTCTCGCACACCGACCCGGCGCTCACCGTCCTCAAGGCCCGGTCGGCGGACCGCGACCCCACGCCAGAGGTACTGGCCGACATCCGCGCCCAACTCGGCCTGGAAAAAGGCCCGTTCCGGCTCCTCGGGGACTGGCTGGGCGGGCTGTGGCAGGGGGACGCCGGACGGTCCTGGATATCCGGCAGCGAGGTCACGCCCGCCGTGCTCCAGGCACTCGGCGTGTCCCTGCTGCTGATGGCGGTGGCCCTCGCGGTCGCCGCCGGCACCGCCGCGCTGATCTGCGCGCGCACCCTGCGGCTCGGCGCCGCGCTGCGACTGGACGGACGGCGGGCCGCGGGCAGCGGCTCCGCGGTCCTCGCCGCGCTGCCCGAGTTCCTCACCGCGTCCGTCCTCGCCACCGTCGTCGGCGTGCAGCTCGGCTGGCTGCCCGCGCTCGGCTGGTACGGCTTCCAGTGGACGATCCTGCCCGCCCTCGCCCTCGGCCTGCCCGCCGGCGCGGTCCTCGGCCGGCTCCTCGACGACCTGCTGCCAGGCGCGTTCGCCGAGCCCTGGGCGCTCGCCGCCACCGCGCGCGGACTGCCCGGCCGCACCGTCGCCCGACAGGCCCTGCGCCGCTGCCTGCCCGGACTGCTGCCCAACACCGGCCTGTTCGTCGTGGGCATCACCGGCGGGGCGGTCACCGTCGAGCAGATCTACGACATCCCCGGCCTCGGCCGCACCACCCTCCAGGCCGCCCTCGCCCAGGACCTGCCCGTCCTCCAGGCCGGCACGCTCGCCCTCGTGCTGCTCGCCGCGGTCGCCGCCGCACTGGCCCACCTCCTCACCCGCCTGCTGATCGGCCCGGCCCTGCGCGACGGCGCGCTGCCGTCCCCGCACCGGCCGGCACCGCCCGCCCGCCGCATCCCGCCCCTCGTCCACGGCGGCCTGCTCCTCGCCGTCATCGCCGTCGGCCTGCCCCGTGACCCGCTGGCCCTCGACACCGCCGAGCGACTCGCGGCGCCCTCGGGCGCGCATCCGTTCGGCACCGACGCCCTCGGCCGGGACGTCCTCGCCCGCGTCGCGCACGGCGCCCTCGACACACTGCTGCTCGCACTCGCGATCACCGCCGTCACCCTGCTCACCGGGCTCGCTCTCGGCCTGCTGCCACGACTGTCCGGGCCCGTCGTCGACACCGTCACCGCGCTGCCGCCGGTCCTCGTCGCCCTGCTCGTCACCGCGATCGTCGGCAGCGGTGGCACCACGCCCGCCCTCGCCGTCGCAGCCGTCGCGTGGACACCGCTCGCCGCACACACCTCCGCGCTCCTGCGGCAGGAACGCGCCGCGCTCCACCTCACCGCCACCCGCGCCCTGGGCGCCGGCCGCTGGTATCTGCTGCGCCACGAACTGCTGCCGGCCGTCGTGCCGCCCGTCACCCGGCACGCCCTGCTCCGGCTGCCCGGCGTCGCCCTCGCGCTCGCCTCGCTCGCCTTCCTCGGCCTGGGCGCCCAGCCGCCCTCCCCGGAGTGGGGCCTGCTCCTCGCCGAGAACCAGCCCTACGCCGAGCGCGCCCCCTGGGCGGTGCTGGCCCCCGCCGCCGTACTCGCCCTGCTGGGCGCGCTGGCGGTGACGGCGGCCGGAGGGGTACGGCGTCGCAAGCGCACGGCCGTACCCGAGGCGACGGACGTGCCCGAGAAGCGGCCGGAACCGAGGGAGTTGGTGACGACCGGATGAGACCGCCGACGCTCGGGTTCCGGAAGGCGGCTCCGGACCGGCTCCGGCTCTCCCCCCTCCTCCGTCTCCTCATCCTCACCCAACTCGCCTTCAACATCGGCTTCTTCGCCGTGCTGCCCTTCCTCGCCGAACACCTGGGGCAGGCCGTCGGGATGGCGGGGTGGCTGGTCGGGTTCGTGCTGGGGCTGCGGACGTTCAGTCAGCAGGGGCTGTTCGTGGTGGGCGGCGCGCTGGCCGACCGGTACGGCATCCGGCCGGTGGTCCTCACGGGGTGTGTGCTGCGGATCGCCGGGTTCGTGTGGCTCGGGTACGCGACAGCGACCGGGGCGGTGATCGGGGCGGTGCTGCTGATCGGGTTCGCCGCCGCCCTGTTCTCACCGGCCGTGGAGTCCGAGGTCGCCCGCCAGGCCGTGCTCTGGGAGGAAGCGGGCGGCGGCTCGCGCACCCGGGTGCTCGCGCTGCTGACGGTCGCCGGTCAGGCGGGCGCGTTCGTCGGACCGCTGCTCGGCGCGCTGCTCCTGGCGGTGGACTTCCGCACGGTCTGCCTCGCAGGCGCCGGAATCTTCGGCCTCGTCCTCGCCGGCCACGCGTGGCTGCTGCCGCAGCGCATACCCGGACGGGGCGGCGTCCGCCTGCGGGGCGGCCTGGGGAAGCTGCTGCGCAACCGCCGCTTCCTCGCCCTGTGCTGCGCGTACGGCGCCTATCTGCTCGCCTACAACCAGCTCTACCTCGCGCTGCCCGACGAAGTGGAGCGCGCCACCGGCTCCCAGGCCGCGCTCGCCTGGCTGTTCGCCCTGTCCTCGCTGCTGGTGGTGATCGCCCAGCTGCCCGTCACCCGCTGGGTGGGGGAGCGGCTCACCCTGCGCCGGTCCATGGTGGCCGGCCTGCTGCTCATCTCGGCGGGCTTCACGGTCGTGGCCGCGGCTCGCCCCGCCCACTGGACGGGTACGGCGGCCCTGTTGCCCGCGGCCGGCTTCGTCGTCCTGCTCACCCTCGGGCAGATGCTCGTCGCACCGGTCGCCCGCGCCTGGATCCCCGACCTCGCCGAGGAGGGCCGACTCGGCCTCTACACCGGCGCGTTGTCCTCGATCTCGGGCGTCATCGTCCTCATCGGGAGCTCGGCGACGGGAACCCTCCTGGACACGGGCCTGCCGGCGGCTGTGCCGTGGCTGGTGCTGGCGGCCGTACCACTGGCGGCCATCGGGTTGCTGCCTCGCCGCTGAGGCCCGGCGGGCGCGGTTCGGCAGCGCCGAAAGGGGCGCGGGACTGTATCGATTTGCGGCTCCGCCGCGTGGGCGCGACCAGCCAGTACGGCGCCGCGGACGACCGGCGGCATTTCGCGGCCCTGCGTTCAGGACGCCACCAGTTCCCGAACCTCCGGCACTGGGACCCGCTCCGTACGCGACGTCCGGTACAGCCACATGATGTCCCGCCCGAACGACCAGACGAGCGCGGCGAGCGCCACCGCGGCCACCGCGAACGTCGCCGCGTACGGGAGATAGCCGGACGCGGCCAGCAGCAGGAACACGCCCTGCATCGCGGCGACCGTCTTGCGGGCCGTGCTCGGCGGGAGCGGCGCGTTCAGCCAGGGCCACACGCGGGCGGCGGCGACGAAGCCGTAGCGCATCGCGCCGATCAGTAGGACCCACGGGCCCAGCGACATCGAGACGTACACGCTCAGTACGAGGATCAGGAACGCGTCGACCTCCATGTCGAAGCGCGCTCCCAGCGCCGTGGACGTGCCCGTGCGGCGGGCCACCTTGCCGTCCACGCCGTCGAGGATCAGCGCGACCGCCGTCAGGCCCACGAAGAGCGTGACCGGCGGCGAGCTCTGGAAGGAGTCCGCCACGAGAGCCGTGACGCCGCCCACCAGCGTCGCGCGGCCGAGGGTGACCCGGTTCGCCGGACCGAAGGAGCGCAGCCCCGACCGGTGCAGGGCCAGCGACAGCAGCGCCCAGGTCGCGATGGCGAAGACGAGGCCGGTCAGCCAGCCCGCCGGCCCCAGGCCGATCGCCGATCCGAGCAGGGCCAGCAACAGGATCTGCACGCCCGCTCCCACAGCGGTCTCCTGCTGGACCAGCCTTGCGTCGTAAGTGTTGTTCAGGGCCACCGCACATTCCTCCGGCCAGATGACAGAGTCGATCAAGGCCGCGTACTGTGCGCGACCTGTGCACACCTCCGTACGTGCACGGCTTCACGATCGTTCAGGAGGATTCCGATGAACCGCGCCGCACGTGCGTTCTGGCTCCGCTCTCCGGGTGAAGGAGAGATCCGGGAGGCCGTCCTTCCGGAGCCGGGCGAGGACGAGGTGCTGGTGCGGTCGCTGTACTCCGGAGTCAGCAGGGGCACGGAGACACTCGTGTTCCGCGGCGGCGTCCCCGAGAACCAGCACGCGGCCATGCGGGCACCGTTCCAGGAGGGCGAGTTCCCCGCCCCCGTGAAGTACGGCTATCTCAGCGTCGGGGTGGTCGAGGCCGGGCCGACGGCACTGGTCGGCCGTACGGTGTTCTGCCTGTACCCGCATCAGACCCGGTACGTCGTCCCCGTGAGCGCCGTGACCGTCGTACCGGACGACGTGCCCGCCGCGCGCGCCGTCCTCGCCGGCACCGTCGAGACCGCGGTGAACGCGCTCTGGGACGCCGCGCCCCTGGTCGGCGACCGGATCGCCGTGGTCGGCGGCGGCATGGTCGGCTGCTCGGTCGCCGCGCTGCTGGCCCGCTTCCCGGGAGTACGGCTTCAACTGGTCGACGCCGATCCCCGCCGGGCCGAGGTCGCCGAGGCCCTCGGCGTCGGATTCGCCTCGCCCGAGGACGCGCTCGGCGAGTGCGACCTGGTCGTCCACGCCAGCGCCACCGAACAGGGCCTGAACAGGTCGCTCGAACTGCTCAGGGCCGAGGGCACGGTCCTCGAACTGAGCTGGTACGGCGACCGGCGCGTCGCCCTCCCGCTCGGGGAGGCCTTCCACTCCCGGCGGCTCGTCATCCGCAGCAGCCAGGTCGGCACCGTCTCCCCGGCCCGCCGTGCCACCCGCAGTTACGCCGACCGGCTCGCCCTCGCCCTCGACCTGCTCGCCGACCCGGCGCTGGACGCCCTCGTCACGGGAGAGAGCGCTTTCGAGGAGCTGCCCGAAGTGATGCCGAAGCTCACCTCGGGGGAGATCCCGGCCCTCTGCCACCGCGTCAGGTACGCGGACACGCCCTGACGGACTCGTTCATTCCCGGACGACAAGAGCGCCTGACCTCAGAAAAGAGTGAGAGTCGGCTGAACACGGGGAAGCGAAGAGCCGTACTACACGACATCCCCGGCAGTGATCAGCGGGGGATGAGGAGCGCACCGCACCTGGAGGGTCGTCCGTTGTTCAGCATCACCGTCCGCGATCACATCATGATCGCCCACAGCTTCCGCGGCGACGTCTTCGGACCCGCGCAGCGCCTGCATGGAGCGACGTTCCTGGTGGACGCAACGTTCCGGCGCGAGCAGCTGGACGACGACAACATCGTCGTCGACATCGGACTCGCCACACGGGAACTGGGTGCCGTCGTCGGTGAACTGAACTACAGAAACCTCGACAACGAACCCGACTTCGCCGGGATCAACACCTCCACCGAGTTCCTCGCCAAGGTCATCGCCGACCGGCTCGCCGAGCGCATCGAGAAGGGCGCGCTGGGCGAGGGCGCCAAGGGCCTCGCCGGTCTCACCGTCACCCTGCACGAGTCGCACGTCGCCTGGGCGAGTTACGAGCGTGCCCTGTGACCGACGTGACGCTGGAGAAGAACGTGGCCCGCGACGGGAACGGCGTCCTCGGCAAGAACGTCACCCTGGACAAGACGGAGCTGGGCTATATGCCCGTGCAGCACTCCGTCCTGAAGAACGCCGAGATCATCCCCATGTCCCTGCGCTCCGTGCACTTCGTCCTGCCGGGCGGCGTCGACGACCTGGCCGCGCCGAGCGGCGGCAACGCCTACGACCGGCGCGTCTGTCTGGACCTGCCCGGCTTCGGCTGGCAGGTGCACAAGCACCCGGTGGACGGCAGCTGGCCCCGCCCCGGCGCCGAGGCCCGCGCCGAACTCGCCCGTACGCTGCGGGATTTCCCGGACGGCACGGTCGTCCTGCTGGACGGGCTGGTCGCGTGCGGCGTGCCCGAGATCATCGTGCCGGAGGCGGAGCGGCTGCGCCTCGCGATCCTCGTCCACCTCCCGCTCGGCGACGAGACGGGCCTGGAGCCCGCCGTCGCCGCGGAGCTGGACGCCCGGGAACGCACAGTGCTGCGGGCGGTCGACGCGGTGATCGCCACCAGCGACTGGGCCGTGCGCCGCCTTGTCTCCCACCACGGGCTCGCCCCCGAGCGCGTCCATGTCGCGGCGCCCGGCGCCGACATCGCGCCGCTCGCCGCCGGCACCGACGGTGTGTCCCGCCTGCTGTGCGTGGCCGCCGTGACACCGCGCAAGGGACAGCACCGGCTGGTGGAGGCGCTGGCCGCGGTGACCGACCTGCCGTGGAGCTGCGTCTGTGTGGGCGGGCTGAACCAGGACCCCGCATACGTGGCCGAACTGCGGGCCCTGATAGCGAGGCACGGCCTCGAGGACCGGCTGATCCTGGCCGGCCCGCAGGCCGGCGCCGAACTCGACGCCAGCTACAACACCGCCGACCTCATGGTGCTCACCTCCTACGCCGAGACGTACGGCATGGCGGTGACCGAGGCGCTGGCCCGCGGGATCCCGGTGCTTGCGACGGACGTCGGCGGGCTCCCCGAGGCGGTCGGCCGGGCCCCCGACGGCGGTGTCCCCGGCATCCTCGTGCCGCCGGAGAACTCGGCCGCGATCGCCGTCGAGCTGCGCGGCTGGTTCGGCGAGGCGGACGTACGACGCCGACTGAAGGCGGCGGCCCGCGGACGGCGTGCCGCCCTGAACGGCTGGGCCGGCACGGCCCGCAGCCTGGCCTCGGTTCTGGGCCGACTGCCGAACGAACCCCGGAGGGCGGCATGAGGAAGACGGCGACGGCACAGAGCGGCGGGACGATACCGACCCAGCCGGGGCCTCTCGATGCGACGGACTCGGCGCAGCGCGGGGCGGACGCCGACGAGCAGAGCGGCCCGCACAGCGAAATCGTCTCGGCGGAGGGTGACATGGGTGGTGCTTCCATACCGTCGGCGTCCGACGCCGATGCCGTGATCCTCGGGGCCGGCCCCACCGTGCAGCCCGGCGAGCGGGCCACCGTACGGCTGCGGGACGCCGGCCCCGACGACCCGCCGCGCTACGCGCCCGAGTGGCTGGAGCTGCGGGAGGGCGCCGATGCCTCGGCGCGGGCGCACGACCTGCTCGACCCGCTGCGGATCCGGCTCGCCAACCTGCCGGCCCGCTCCGGCGGGCTGGTCATCCACGACATCGGCTGCGGCACCGGCTCCATGGGCCGCTGGCTCGCGCCCCATCTGGACGGCCCCCAGCACTGGGTCCTGCACGACCGCGACCCCTACCTCCTGCACTTCGCCGCCGTCGCCTCCCCGCGCTCCTCCGCCGACGGCAGCCGGGTCACGGTCGAGACGCGCCGCGGCGACGTCGGCCGGCTCACCCCGGACGCCCTGCAAGGCGCCTCCCTGGTGACCGCGTCCGCACTCCTCGACGTCCTCACGGTCGAGGAGATCGGCACCCTCGCCGCCGCCTGCGCGGGCGCGGGCTGCCCGGCGCTGCTGACGCTCTCCGTCGCGGGCCGCGTCGAACTCACCCCGTCCGACCCGATGGACGACGAGATCGCCGAGGCGTTCAACGACCACCAGCGGCGCTCGGGAATGCTCGGCCCCGACGCGATCACGGTGGCGGCGGAGGCGTTCTCCGAGCACGGCGCGACCGTGCAGGTCCAGCCGAGCCCGTGGAAGCTCGGCCCCGGCGAGTCGGCGCTCACCGCCCAGTGGCTGCGCGGCTGGGTCGGCGCGGCGGTCGAGCAGCGCCCCGAACTGCGCGAGCGCGCCGACCGCTACCTGACCGAACGCCTCGCCGCCTGCCAGGCCGGCGAACTGCGGGTCGTCGTCCACCACAGCGACCTGCTGGCGCTGTGCCGGCCGACGGGCGGAGCGTCATGACCGTGGAGACGGTGGCCCGGACCCGCCCCGAACGCCGGGTCCCCAAGCCCCGTATCCGCCGGGCGGAACGGCCGGGCGCGCGCGGCGCCCGCGTGCAGGCGGTCCTTCCCGCCGCCCCCGTCATCGGCACCGCCGCCGTCTCCCAGGACCGGATCGGAGTCGTCGTCACCGAGGCGCCGTCGGCAGCGGAGTCCGCCGAGCCGACTCGCAGTCGGCTGCGTGGAGCGCTGTCGCAGCTCAACACCCCAGCCTTCCGCACGCACCTGGGCACGGTCGTCGGCGTCGTGATCCTGGTCGTGCTGTTCTGGCGGCTCGGCACCGGAGTGTTCCTCGACGGGCTGCGGCGGATCGACGGTGCGGCGCTGGCCGGCGGGCTCGTGATCGGGCTGGTCACCACCGTGTTCAGCGCCTGGCGCTGGCAGTTGGTGGCCCGCGGGCTGCGGATCCGGCTGCCGCTGTGGCCCGCCGTCGCCGACTACTACCGGGCCCTGTTCCTCAACGCCGCCCTCCCCGGCGGCGTCCTCGGCGATGTGCACCGGGCCGTACGGCACGGGCAGAGCGCCGGTGACATGGGGCGCGGCGTCCGCGCGGTGGTGCTGGAGCGGACCGCCGGCCAGGTCGTCCTCGCCGCCTTCGGCGCCGTCGTGCTGCTGACCATGCCGTCACCGGTGCTGAACCAGGCCCGCGACATCACCCCGCTCATCCTGTTCGCCGGGGTGGGCGCGCTCGCCGTCGTGGCCGCCGTACGCATGAACCGGGCGCCGTCGCGGCGCGACCGGAGCCGGCCGTCCGCGCTGCGCACCACCCTCGACGAGGCCCGGGAAGCCCTGCTGTCCCGCCGCAACGGCCCCGGCGTCGCCGTCTCCTCGGCCGTCGTGCTGGCCGGACACATCGGGATGTTCGTGCTCGCCGCCCGCGTCGCCGGCTCGGACGCCTCCGTCGCCGCCCTGGTGCCGCTCGCCGTCCTCGCGCTGCTCGCGATGGGACTGCCCCTGAACGTCGGCGGCTGGGGCCCCCGGGAGGGCGTCACCGCCTGGGCGTTCGGCGCCGCGGGACTGGGCGCGACCACCGGGCTCGCGGTCGCCGTCGTGTACGGCGTACTCAGCTTCGTGGCCGCGCTGCCCGGCCTGGTCGTCCTGGTCGCCCGCTGGTACACCGGGCTGCGCGCGGAATCCGGATCCGCCGCGACCATGGCGGACCCGGAACCCAGCGGCTATTTTCAGGCGTCACCCGTGTCCGCTACGGAATCGTCCGCGGAGGTCAGCAGTGACACATACGCGCCGAAGGAATCCGCGAGGCTCGCCAGCAGCCCCTTCCCCTTTTCCGCGGAACCCAGTGAAGGGCGGCCGATGACACCGGAATCGGTATAGGCGGACATACCGAGGGTCAGCAGATGACGGCGATCGTCCGCCACGAAATCGGAAGTCTCATAACCGGGTCGGATCAATTCGGGATGAGCGTGCAGAAGGATGGAGGTCTCGATTTCCCCCGCGTGCATGTCGGTGAGCAGTGAGGTCTCCACCCCCGCCCGCACCCGCGCTGCCTCCCAGTCCTCCGGGGCCGGGAACAGCGCCATTCGCTCACCACGCGCGGAGGACTCCTGAACGACGTTGCCCAGTACGTAGTTTCCGCCGTGTCCGTTGACCAGCACCAGGGCGTCGACGCCCGACCGGCGGAGCGAAGCCGCAATGTCCCGTATCACCGCATGAAGGGTCACGGAGGAGATGCTGACGGTCCCCGGCCAGGCCGCGTGCTCGTGCGAGCAGGAGATGGTCACGGGCGGAAGAAGGTGCACCGGATGTGCTGCGGCGATCTCGCGCGCGATGGCGCAGGCCACCAGCGTGTCGGTCGCCAGCGGAAGGAACCGGCCGTGCTGCTCGAAGCTTCCGACGGGGAGCACCGCCACCTGTCGTGAGACGCCCGCCCCTCGGGTCCGTACGTCTTCGGTGGTGTCCGCCGGCACCAGCGAGTGCGCCGCCGGCCGCATTTGCGAACCACTCATCTTTTCACGGCCTTTCGTCTCTGCTTAGGAACTGAAGAATCATGACAGAAAAAATTGGCGTCCTCGGCAAGAAGTCCACGCAGCGGACGCAGCGTTCCGGCGTGGAACGCGTGGTGAATGCGCCGCTGCCCACCGTGTACGGCGAATTCCGTGCGATCGGCTACCTCGATCACGACCGCGGAGACGAGCAAGTGGCCCTCGTCTACGGCGAGATAGGCACGGACGGGGTGCTGACCCGGCTGCACTCGGAGTGCCTGACGGGTGACGCCTTCGGCTCCCAGCACTGCGAGTGCGGCGACCAACTGGCAGCCGCCCTGCGCGCGGTCGTCGCCGAGGGCAGCGGCATCGTCGTCTATCTGCGGGGCCACGAGGGCCGCGGCATCGGCCTGCTCGCCAAGCTGCGGGCGATGGCCCTCCAGGCGGAGGGCCTGGACACCGTCGAGGCGAACCTCGCGCTCGGCCTGCCGGTCGACGCCCGCGACTACGGCGTCGCCGCCGGGATGCTGCACGACCTGAACGTGCGCAGCGTCCGGCTGATGTCGAACAACCCGCGCAAGCGCGAGGCGCTGGTGCAGCACGGCATCGAGGTCGCCGAGCAGGTCCCGCTGCTCATCCCGCCGTGCGAGAACAACATCACCTACCTGCGCACCAAGCGGGAGCGTCTCGACCACCACCTGCCCCATCTGGACGCGGTCGGGCAGCTGTCCTGATTGCGGCGAGGCACGTCCGGACAGGAAGAGGGAATGACCGACGACGTCCTCTTCCTGACCGGAGACCAGGTCTCGCGCCTGCTCGGCCTCGACGCGGCGATCGCCTCGCAGCGCGCGGCCTTCACGGCGCTCGGCGCCGACGCGGCCGACCTGCCCGGGAAGATCATGCACCCGAGCCGCTTCGACGACAGCGTCGTCTTCGCGTACGTCTCCCGGCTGTCCGCGGACACCGGGGCCGTCGCGAAGATCGGCAGCGTCAACCCGGGCAACGCGGCGTCCGGCCTGCCGACCGTCCACGCGGTCATCACGGTGCTCGACCCGGTGACGGGCCGCCTCGCCGCCGTGATGGACGGCACTGCGATCACCACCCTGCGCACGGCCGCCGCGAGCGCCGTCGCGATCGACGTCCTGTCCGGCCCTGACAGCGCGGACCTCGCGCTCCTGGGCTCCGGCACCCAGGCCCTCGCCCACGCCCGCGCCGTCGCCAGGGTGCGCGAGCTGAAGTCCGTACGGCTGTGGAGCCCGACCGAGCGCAACCGCGTCCGCTCGGCACAGGAGCTCACGGCCGAACTCGGCCTCGCCGTGGAGGCGGTCGGCACCGCCGAGGAGGCAGTGACGGGGGCCTCGCTGGTCGCCGCCTGCACGCTCAGCACGACGCCCGTCGTACAGGGGGAGTGGCTGGCACCCGGGTGCACGGTCGTCAGCGTCGGCTCGTTCGAGCCCGGCCGCCGCGAGGTCGACGACGATGTGCTGCTGCGTGCCGCGAGCGTCGTCGTCGACGACCCGGCGACAGCCGCCGAGCACGCCGGGCCCGTGGTGCACGCCCTGCGTGAAGGGGCGTTGGCCCCCGAGGACCTGGTCGGCCTCGGCGCCGTGGTCACCGGGCAGAGCTTCCCGCGGTCGGGGCCCGGCGACATCGTCTACTACAACAGCGTCGGCCTCGGCATCCAGGACGCGGCCGCCGCCTGGGCCGTCGTCGAGGCGGCCCGGAAGGAGGCCCGCCCGTGAACACCCACGCCAGCGTGGTCGTCATCGGCGGCGGTGTGATGGGCACCAGCATCGCCTATCACCTCGCCCGCGGGGGCGTACGGGACGTCGTCCTCGTCGAGCGGGACGAACTGGCCTCCGGCTCCACCTCGAAGGCGGCCGGCGGAGTGCGCGCGCAGTTCTCCGACGAGCTCAACATCCAGCTCGGGGCGCGCAGCCTCCAGGCGTTCGCCCGGTTCGGGCTGGAGCTGGGGCACGACATCGGGCTGCACCGGGTCGGCTATCTGTTCCTGCTGTCGACGCCCGAGGAGGTCGCAGGCTTCGAGGCGAGCGTCCGGCTCCAGAACTCCCTCGGGGTGCCCAGCCGGATGATCGACCCCGCCGAGGCCCAGCGGCTGTCCCCGCTGATCAGCACCGACGGACTGCTGGCGGCCGCGTTCTCCCCGGACGACGGCCACTGCACCCCCGAATCCGTCGTGCACGGCTACGCCTCCGCGGCCCGCGCGTACGGGGCGCGGATCTTACGCCACAACGACGTCACCGGCATCGAGGTGCACGGCGACCGCATCACCGCCGTGACCACGAGCATCGGCCGGATCACCACCGAGACGGTGATCTGCGCGGCCGGCCCGTGGTCGCGGGCGATCGGGGCGATGGTCGGCGTGGACCTGCCGGTGGTGCCGCTGCGCCGGCAGGTCGCGGTCACCGAACCCGTGGGCGGGCTGCCGCCGGACCTGCCGATGACCATCGACTTCACCACCAGCCTCTACTTCCACTCCGAAGGGCCCGGCCTGCTCCTCAGCATGTCCGACCCCGACGAGCGGCCCGGCTTCGCCACCGACACCCACGACCGCTGGATCCCAAGGCTCGCCGCCGCCATGGAGCGCCGCGCCCCCGCCCTGCTCGACCTGCGCCGCACGGGAGGCTGGGCGGGCCTGTACGAGGTCACCCCGGACCACAACGCGCTCATCGGCGAGGCGACTTCCGTCTCCCGCTTCCTGTACGCGACCGGCTTCTCCGGCCACGGCTTCCTCCAGGGGCCGGCCGTCGGCGAGGTCGTCCGTGACCTGTACCTCGGCCGCGTACCCTTCGTGGACGTCAGCCCGCTCAGCGCCGGCCGGTTCGCGGCCGACGCCCCGCGCCCGGAGGCCAACCGCGTATGACCGAGCTCCATCTGTGGCTGCGCCACGAGGTCCGTTCCACCGAGCGACGCACACCTCTCGTGCCGTCGGACGCCCGGCGGCTCGTCGAGCGCGGGGTGACCCTGACCGTCGAGGAGTCCCCGCAGCGGATCTTCCCCGTCGAGGAGTACGAGGCGGCCGGCTGCCGTATCGCGCCCGCCGGATCCTGGGTGTCGGCACCCGAGCGGGCCGTCGTGCTGGGGCTCAAGGAACTCCCGGACCAGCCGGGCGAGTTGACGCACGACCACATCTTCTTCGGGCACGCCTACAAGCGGCAGCCCGGCGCCGAGGCGCTGCTCGGGCGCTTGGCGGCCGGAGGCGGCACACTGCTCGACCTGGAGTACCTGGTGGACGACGACGGCCGCCGCCTCGCCGCCTTCGGCTTCTGGGCCGGCTATCTCGGCGCCGCCCTCGCCGTCCTCCAGCACCGGGGCCGGCTCGCCGCGCCGCTGACACCCCTGTCCAAGGACGAACTGGACGCACTCCTGCGGCCGGTCGCCGGGGACGAGGAGTTCACCGCACTGGTGATCGGCGCCCTGGGTCGCAGCGGACGCGGCGCCAGGCTCGGGTTCCTGACCGCGGGGATCGAGGCGACGCCCTGGGACCTCGCCGAGACCCGTGCCCTGGACCGCCCGGCGCTGCTGGCGCACGACGTGCTGGTCAACGCCGTCCTCGCCACCACGCCCGTCCCGCCCTTCCTGCGCGAGGAGGACCTCGACGACCCCGGCCGCAGGCTGCGCACCGTCTGCGACGTGACCGTAGACGTCGGCTCGCCGCTGAACGTGCTGCCGGTCTACGACCGCACCACCGAGTGGACCGACCCGGTGCGCCGGCTGCGCAAGGAACCGCCCCTCGACCTCATCGCCATCGACAACCTGCCGTCCCTGCTGCCCCGCGAGTCCAGCGCCGACTTCTCGTCGGCGCTGCTTCCCCAGCTGCTCCAGTTCGAGACGGGCGGGCCGTGGGGGCGCTGCCGTGACCGGTTCCATCAGGCATGCCGTGAACTCGGCATCGTGGAAGGGGAGTTCCGCAATGGCTGACAGATCCGCACGGGTACCCGCGAGCGGCACCGTCCACTGGGTCGGCGCCGGTCTTTCCACCGGCAGCGGGCTGTCCCGGCTGTGCGACACGGCCGACCGCGTACGGCTGTGGCACCGCACCGAGGACCGGGCCGCCGACGCCCTCGCCCGGCTCGGCCTCACCGGGCGCGCCGAACCCCGCGCCTACACCCTGGCCGCGCTCACGGCCGAACTGGCGCCCGGCGACGTCGTCGTGTCGATGCTGCCGGCGCCCGAGCACGCCGGGATCCTGGCGGCCTGCGTGCGCCGGTCGGCCCACTTCGCCTGCTCCAGCTATGTGTCGGACGCGGTCCTCGAACAGGTGCCGGCGGCCGCGGCGGCGGGGCTCGTCGTGCTCACCGAGGCCGGCCTCGACCCGGGCATCGACCACCTCTTCGCCCACTGCCTGATCGGCCGCGCCCGGGAGGCCGTCGGCGACGACGCGGGAGCCTCGTACAGCCTCACCTCCTACTGCGGCGGGGTCCCCGCGGTCCCGAACGACTTCAGGTACCGCTTCAGCTGGGCGCCCGCCGGGGTCCTCAACGCCCTGCGCGCACCGGCCCGATACCTCAAGGACGGTGCCGAGACCGTCGCCGAGCGGCCGTGGGAGGCGACCGGGCCGCACACCGTGGACGGGGAGGTGTTCGAGGTCTACCCCAACCGCGACAGCGTTCCGTTCGTCGAGCAGTACGGGCTGCCGGACGGCTGGAAGCCGCTGACCTTCGTACGCGGCACCCTGCGCCTGGAGGGCTGGCTGCGGGCCTGGGACTCCGTGTTCGAGGAGCTGAAGGCGGGCGACGACGCCAGGATCGCCGCCCTGGCAGGGGAGTTGGCGGCCACCTACCCGACGACGGACGCCGACCGCGACCGGGTCGTCCTCGCCGTGTCGCTGGACGTGCGCGGCGGCTCGGGGCAGTCGTGGTCCGGCAGCTATCTGCTCGACCAGGTCGGGGACGAGGAGGAGAGCGCCATGGCCCGCTGCGTCTCCCGCCCGCTCGCCCTCGGCGTCCGGCACATCCTGGACGGCTCCCTGCCGGCGGGCCTGAGCCGGGCCGCGGAGACGGCGGCCCGCTCGGAGGAGTGGCTGCGTGAACTCGCCCTGGAGGGAGTGGAGTTCGCCCTGCGCGTGGACGAGTGACCGGCGGCGGGGTCAGCCCCGCGTCACGGCCTCGTGCACGAGCCGCTTGAGGTCCTGGAACATCGTGTGCGAGGTCTTGGGCCGCACCTGCGTCATGAACTGCACCGTCAGGTCGTGGCGCGGGTCGACCCAGAACGTGGTCGTCGCCACCCCGCTCCAGCCGTAGGCGCCGAGCACGGTCGGGGCCTTCGTGCGGGACGGGTCGATCACGACGGAGACGCCCAGACCAAAACCCATGCCGTCGTTGCCGGCCTCGTCATGGGCGGGACGGCTGCCGAAGGCGCGCAGGTCGGCGCCGCCCGGGAGTTGGTTGGACGTCATCAGGTCCACCGTCCCGGGCGCCAGCAGCCGGGTGCCGTCGAGTTCGCCGCGACGGCGCAGCAACTCCATGAAGCGATGGACGTCGTGCGCGGAGGCCGCAAGACCGCCGCTGCCGGACAGGAAGCGGGGGCGGCCGCCACGCAGCGGGAGACCAGGGATCGGCTCGATGCCGCCGTCCTCGGTCTCGCCGTACAACTCGGCCAGCCGGACCGCCTGTTCGTCGCTCACACAGAACCCGGCGTCGGTCATCCCGAGCGGGCCGCAGATCCGCTCGGCGAAGAACTCGTCCAGCGGCTGCCCCGACACCACCTCGATGACGCGGCCCAGGACGTTGGTGGCGACCGAGTAGTTCCACTGCGTGCCCGGCTCGAACTGGAGCGGCAGACGCGCGTACACGTCGACCGTGCCCGCCAGGTCGGAGCCCGGCAGCACGGCCGAGTCCAGGTTGGCGTCGCGGTACAGCGCGTCGACGGGGTGCGTGCGATAGAACGCGAAGGTCAGCCCGGCGGTGTGGGTCATCAGATGCCGGACGGTTATCGGCCCGTCGGCGGGGCGCGTCACCATGTCGGCGCCGGATCCGCCGACGTACACCCGGGGCTCGGCGAAGCCCGGCAGATGGCGGGCCACCGGGTCGTCGAGCGACAGCTTGCCCTCCTCCATCAGCAGCAGCGCCGCGACCGAGGTGACCGGCTTGGTCATGGAGTAGATCCGCCACAGCGTGTCGGCCTCGACGGGCAGCCCGGCCGCGAGGTCACGGTGGCCGTGCGTGGTGAGGTGGGCGACGCGTCCACCGCGGGCGACGGCCACCAGATAGCCGGGCAGCCGCCCCTCGTCGACGTAGTGGGCGAAGTACTGGTCGAGGCGGTCCAGCGCCTTCGGGTCCAGCCCGACCTCACCCGGGTCGACCTCTTGTGTCAGCAGTGCCATCGCTCTCCTCCGATACGTACGACGAGGGTGCGCTCCGGCATACCCCGCGGGAACGGCCTCTGACCTCATCGTTGCGCAGGAACACGTGTACGGTCCTTCGAATCGCCATGATCGTTCACGGCCGCCTCCCGCCGCCCCGGCAGCGCACGGCCCAGTGCCGCGCCGGCCAGGGCGAGAGCGGCGAGGACACCCAGCGGCAGCCCCGGGCCGTCGCCGGTGCCCAGGAGTGCGGTCGCGACGGCGACGCCCAGCACCGGTCCGACGTTCATCGCGGTCTGCTGGAGCCCGCCCGCGACCCCGGCCGACTCGACGGGCGCCTCCCGTACGACGACATGCGTGGCCGCCACCATCACCGTGCCGAAACCGGCCCCCACCAGCGCGAACGCCGTGCACAGCAGCGGCATCGCCGGCGTGCGGGACAGGACGAGGATCCCGAGCGCGAGGAGTGTCATCGCCGCCGCGGTCGTACGCCGGGCACCGACCCGGCGCAGCAGCACCGCGCACGTCGGCGCCGCCGCCACCATCAGCGCGGCCAGCGGCAGGCTGACCAGGGCGCTGTGGAACGGGTCCAGACCGAGGGTGTCCTGCAGCAGGAACGTGCCCGCGAACAGCGCGCCGGACAGCGCCGCCGAAGCGGCCACCAGCATGCCCAGCGCCGAGCCGACCGCCGTGGACCCGATCACGCTCGGGGGCAGCAACGGGCTCGCGGTGCGCCGCTCGTGCCGCACGAACGCGGCACCGGTGACGGCGGCCGTCGAGGCGGTCCAGACCCAGCCCGGCATCGCCACGAGGGCGTGCACCAGGCAAGCCAGGGTGAGCGCGAGCAGGAGGGCGCCGGGCACGTCGAGCCGGGCAGGGGAGGCCGTGCGCGGAGGCCGTACGGTGAGGGCGAGCGTGCCGAGGACCAGAGCCGGGACGACGTTCAGCAGGAACACCACCCGCCAGCCGGGACCCGCCACCAGCGCGCCGCCCAGCAGCGGCCCGACGGCGGCCGACACACCGATCGCCGCCGTCCGTACGGCGATCGGCGTCCGCAGCCGGTCGGGCGGGAACGCCGCCCGCAGCATCCCGAGCGTGGCCGGTTGCAGCAGCGCCCCGAACACCCCCTGCACGACCCGCAGTCCGATCACCCATCCGATGCCGGGCGCGAACGCGATGCCCGCCGAGGCCGCTCCGAAGCCGAGCATGCCGATGCCGAAGAGACGGTGGTGGCCATGCCCGTCGCCGAGGCGCCCGGCGAACACCAACAGGCTCGCCACCGCGATCAGATAGCCGGTGCTGGTCCACTGGACCTGGGCGAAGGAGGCGCCCAGGTCGCGCTGGAGGCTGGGCTGGGCCACGGTCAGCACGGTGCCGTCGAACGCGACGATGACCGCTCCGACGACGCTGCTCGCGAGGGTGAGACGCGGGTTCACACGTCCTCCGGACCGAGGTGGGCGTCCAGGACCGCGCTCAGCAGGGGTGCGAAGTCATCGACCCCCGTGGCGAGTTGGAGGCTGCCCCAGCCCCACAGCTGGGCGATGCCGTGCAGCCCCGCCCACACTGTGCCCGCGACGAGACGCGCGTCGGCGTCGGGACGCACTCGGCCGACCAGCTCCACCAGGCGGCCGAAGAGCGGAAGGCTGGTGTCCCGCAGCCCCAAGTGCCCGCTCTCCAGCAGATCGTGACGGAACATCAGTTCGTACATCCCGCGATTGCCGAGCGCGAACTCCAGATACGCCCGCCCCAACTCGGTCAGCTGTGCCCGCGGGGGTGCGCCACCGTCCCCGACCGCAGCCGTCGCCCGCGCCCCCAGCTCGTCGAAGCCGCGGCGTGCGATGGCCGACAGAAGCTCCAGATGGGTGGGGAAATAGCGGCGGGGCGCGCCGTGCGAGACGCCGGCGCGGCGGGCGATCTCCCGCAGCGTGAGCGCCTGGACGCCTTCCTGCGCCACGAGCTCCACGCCTACGTCGACCAGCCGTGCCCGCAGCCCCATGTCCATGTCCGTGCCCGTTGCTCGCGATGGTTCCATAGACACTGTCTACCATGATCTAGTAGACAGTGTCTACGCAGGGCTTCGCGGGAATGAACGGGCCGCCCGCCAGGGTTGATGCAGACATGACTCAGGACGCCACCCACAACGCACTGCTCGCGCTCCTCGCCGAGAGCCACGGCGGGGTGCTGGTCACCCTGAAGCGCGACGGCCGCCCGCAGCTGTCGAACGTGAGCCACGCCTACTACCCCGACGAGCGGATCATCCGCGTCTCGATCACCGACGACCGCGCCAAGACCCGCAATCTGCGCCGCGACCCGAGGGCGTCGTACCACGTCACGACCCCCGACCGATGGGCGTACGCGGTCGCCGAGGGCACCGCCGACCTGGCACCCGTCGCACAGGACCCCTACGACGAGACGGTCGAGGAACTCGTCCGCCTCTACCGGGACGTACAGGGGGAGCACCCCGACTGGGAGGACTTCCGGGCCGCGATGGTCCGGGACCGGCGGCTCGTGCTGCGCCTGCACGTCGAGCGGGCGTACGGCATGCCGAGGAGCGGGGCCTAGGGCGCAGGTCGCAGGGCCGACGACCGATGGTCCCGGCGTGCGCGAGCCGCCTACGCTGCCGGTGGATCAACGCCGCCCAGCTCAGCACACGGAGGGTCACCATGCCGGTCGACGGCCGCAGCCACATCCGGATCGCCCGCCCGTCCCGGGACCTCGCCGCGGCGGAGCGCTTCTGGACCGACGGGCTCGGACTCGGTGTCGTATGGCGGGCGGTCGGCGGCCCGGAACCGGGTGAGCACGACCTGCTGATGCTCGGCTGGCCGGACGCCGACTGGCATCTGGAGCTGGTGCACGAGCCCGCCCGTCCCGTCGAGCCCCGGCCGACGGAGGAGGACCTCCTCGTCGTCTACCTCGACGGCCTGGTGCCGGACGACCTGGTCGCCCGGCTGGAGGAGCACGGCGGCAAGCGGGTCCCGTCGCCCAACCCGTACTGGAACCAGTGGGGCGTCACGATCGAGGACCCCGACGGCTACCGGCTCGTGCTGTGCCGACGGGGTTGGTCCAACGCCTAGGAGTTCAGACCGTCGGGGCCCGGTCTCCGGCGAACGGGACGGCGGGGCCTTCGTCCCCGGCCGCGGACGCCTCCTTCACCCAGGACTCCAGGCACATCACGAACTCGGTTGCCGCGTCGGCCCAGTTGAGGTCGGACCGTGCCGCCTCCCAGCCCCGGGCCGCCGCCCGGCGGCGCATGACCCGGTCGCTGCGCAGATGCCGTACGGCCATGGCGGCCGTGGCCGGATCCTCGTAGGGGACGACGAGGCCGCAGCCGTAGCGCTCGACCAGCTCCGCCGAGAGCGGCGTGGGAGTGGTGACCACGGGGACGCCGTGCGCCATGTACTCCACGGCCTTGGTGGGCCGTGAATGCCGGTAGTTGGGCTGGTCCCGCAGCAGGGAGAGGCCGGCCAGGCTACCCGGGAGCAGGCCGAGGGCACGGTCGTTGGGCAGGTAGCCGTGCCAGCGCAGCACGCCGTCCCGGTCGGCCTCGGTGAGCGCGCCCCGGATGTCGGGGTCGGCCGCGCCGATCACCTCGACCCGGATGTCGGGCGCCAGCAGCCGGGCCGTCTCGATCAGTTCGGGTGCGCCACGCGCCCGCGACAGATGGCCGAGGTAGACGACCCGGTCGTCGCCCGGCGGCTCGGGCGGCTCCGGCGGCACCGTCGCCAGGTTGGCCACGACTGGGTGCGTCCGGCGGAAGCGCCGTTGGTAGGCGTCCTCGGCGAGGAGCAGCCGCAGATGCCGCTCCGCCGTCCGCTCCGCCGCCCGTACGGCCAGCCGCAGCGGCGGTCGCAGCGGCCGGGGCAGCCAGCGTTTCATCACCAGTGCCGCCGCGGTGTCCTCGTGCACGTCCCACACGGTGACCGGGACATGCCCGGCGCGCCGCCAGCGGCGCATCGTGCCGGGCAGGGTGAGCAGGAGCTCCGGGTCGTGCAGCAGGACCACGTCCGCCTGCGGCCCGCGCTCGGCGAGCAGGGTGCGTGCCGCGCGCAGGGCCGCCCGGCGGTCCCGGCCGGCGGCCCGGGGCAGGTCGACGCCCTCGACGTTCGGCCGCGGCGACGTCCGCCGGGCCGCGAAGGGGGCGGCGTACACGATCCGGTGGCCGTGCTCGTGCAGGGCGGCGATCTCCCGGTGCAGGATCCGCGCGTCCTCGGGATGGTGGACGACGGTCACGACGAGTATCCGCATCAGAGCACGCACCTTTCGACTGCCCCGAGAACCACGGACCCGGCAACGACGGATCCGAGAACGACGGACCGGCCGGCGACGGACCCGACCGGGGCCCGCGCCGGCCGGATCGGAGAGTTCAGGCGGTCACAGCACCTCGACCCCGGGCCGGAAGATCCGGCCGCGCGTGTCGAACAGCAGCCGGGCCGCGTCGCCCAGGGCCGGCAGGTCGTAGGCCGAGTGATCCTGGAGCAGGACCGTCAGGTCGTGCTCGCGCGCCGCCGCCATCACGTCGGTGACGCGCGGGACGTTCACCCCGTCCACGGACCACAGCCGCACATGCGGATCGTGGAAGGAGATCTCGGCCTCCCGCTCCCGCAGCAGCCTCGCCACCGGCAGTGCCGGCGACTCCCGCTGGTCCGCCACGTCCGGCTTGTAGGTGACGCCGAGCAGCAGCACCCGCGACCCGTGCAGCGGCCGGCCGGCGTGGTTGAGGAGGTCCTGGGCGCGACGCACCACGTACTCCGGCATCCGCCGGTTGATCTCCTGGGCGAGCTCCACGAACCGGAACTCGTAGCCGAGGGACGAACGCACCTTGTACGACAGGTAGTTGGGGTCGATCGGGATGCAGTGCCCGCCGACGCCAGGGGAGGGCCGGAACGCCTGGAAACCGAACGGCTTGGTGCCGGCGCAGCGGATCGCGTCCCACAGGTCGACGTGCAACTCGTGGCTGATCACGGCCAGTTCGTTGACCAGCGCGATGTTCACATGCCGGTAGGTGTTCTCCAGCAGCTTGGCCATCTCGGCCTCGCGGGTGCCCTTCGCCTGGACGACGGTGTCGACGAGCTTGCCGTAGAAGGCGACCGCGCGGGCCGCGCACGAAGGCGTGCAGCCGCCGACCACCTTGGGCGTGGTGCGCAGGCCGTGGGCGGTGTTGCCGGGGTCGATCCGCTCCGGCGAGAACGCCAGCGCGAAATCCGCTCCGGCCCGCAGCCCCGACTCCTCCAGGAGCGGCCGTACGACCTCCTCGGTGGTCCCGGGATAGGTGGTCGACTCCAGCACCACCAGTTGCCCGGGCCGCAGTCGCCCGGCCACCGTCCTAGTGGCCGCGGTGACCGCGCCGAGGTCGGGTCCGCCGTCCTTGCCGAGCGGTGTCGGCACACAGATGACGATCGCCTGCGCACGGGCCAGACACTTCTCGTCCGTGGATGCGAGGAACCCGGCCGCCAGCATCCGGCGGACGTCCTCGTCGGAGACGTCGTCGACATGGGAGTGCCCGGTGTTGAGCGCCTCCACGACCCTGGGGTCGCGGTCCAGGCCCAGGACCCTCAGGCCGATCGACGCCGCCTCACGCGCGAGCGGCAGTCCGACGTAGCCGAGCCCGATCACCGCGAGGTCCACCTGGTCGGGCGGGTCCGTCTCGCCGAGCGGCGTGCCCTGCGTGAGTGCGCTCCCAGGGAGCGGTTGTCTTTCCCCGGGCGGTTCGCCCGCTTCCCCGAGCGGTCCGGTCTGTTCGGCCTGCATAGGGATCACCCCGCATCAAGGCTGCCAAGGGCGCGGTACGCCTCACGGGTTGTGGCGGCGGCCCGCTTCCAGGTGCGGTCACGCGCGACTCTCGCGCGGGCGGCTGCTCCCCACTCAGCACGCCGATTTCGACTGTAAAGGAGTATTTCAAGCTCATCAGCCCAGGAATGTGTTGATTCAGTCCGGATTAGCCTCCCGTTAACCTCCGGTTCGACCAGTTCTCCGAGCGCGGGGAGATCGCTCGCGAGCACGGGAACACCGCTCGCCATCGCCTCGACCGGCTTCAGCGGGGTCACCAGACGGCAGACGCGCTCGTCGGTCCGCGGCACCGCGAACACATCCAACACGGCGTAGAAATCCCGGACTTGGGTGTGCGGCACCCGGCCAGTGAACAGCACGGTCCCGTCGTCCAGGCCGAGCCGGGCGGCCAGCCGCTCAAGCGCCGGGCGCTGCGGACCGTCCCCGACGATCAGCAGCCGCAGCGGCACGCCGCGCCGGCGCAGCTCTTCACCCGCATGGAGCAATGTGCCGATGCCCTCGTGCGGGGCGAGGGTGCCGACGGTGCCGACGACGAACTCCTCCGGCGCGATGCCGAGCCGGGCCCGCACGGGCGCCCCGTCCGGCGGCGGAGCGAGGAACGCGTCGTCCACGGCGTTGGGCACGATCAGCACCCGTTCCCCGGGTACACCGCGGCCCACGATCTCGGCCTTCATCGCCTCACCCAGCGTCAGCACCAGATCGGCCTCGCGCATGCACCGCGTCTCCAGGGCGCGGCGCGTCCGGTACGTCTCGTCGTCCCTGCTGCGGCCCGGCGCCTGCGTCAGCCACGTCTCCTCCAGGAAGCCCCGCACCTCGTAGACCACCGGGAGCCCGTAGGTCTCCCGCAGGGCGAGCGCCACCCGCCCGTTGCCGTGGTCGCTCGCGGCGTGCAGCACGGCGGGCCGCAGCCGATCCACCAGGCGGGCGGCCAGCTCGGCGTTGAGTGCGAGCGAGGCGGCCTGGCCGTACGGCAGCCATGGCGGCAGCAGCCGGTGCTGCGGCACCCCGCCCACCTGCTGCTTGGGGCGGGCGTCCAGCACCCCGCCCGTCACGGGGAAGCCGATCCGGGTCACCACATGCGGGTCGAGCCCGGCCGCGAGCTGGGCCTCGGCGAGCTTCTGGGTGCGCACGGTGTAGCCGGCGTGCCGGAACGGCAGCCCGTTGGTGACCAGATGGAGCACCCGGCCGGGGACGGGGCGGTACGGCAGGCCGTACGGCGCGGGCACCCGAGCGGCGGAAGGCACCGCGGCCGGCCCCGCGGCGCGGGCGCGCACGGCCAGCCGCCGTTCGAGCGGCCCCAGCCGCCGCCGGACGGGCCCCGGCAACAGGCGTACGCCGAGCAGCACGGCCCGCAGCGGATCCTGACGCAGTTCGCCAACTGCCACCGAGGCCGCCAGACTGAGGGCAAGCAGGACTTTACGGGACATATCGCCAAGATATTCCCCAACGTCGAGCTACGGCCCGCCAACAGCCGCCGTCCCCACGGCACCGGAGGCAACCATGAACGGCTGCGTACTCCATGTGGTCGGCACCCGGCCGAACTTCGTCAAGGCCGCGCCGGTCGTCGCCGCTCTCGGCGCCGCGGGCTGCGAGCAGGTGCTCGTCCACACCGGACAGCACTACGACGAGCGGATGTCGGACATCTTCTTCCGGCAACTCGGCCTGCCCCGTCCCGACACCGACCTCGGTGTCGGCTCCGGCAGCCACGCCCGGCAGACCGCCGACCTCCTTCTCGCCCTGGAGGGCGAACTGACCGCCCGGGCCCCCGCCCTCGTCACCGTCTACGGCGACGTCAACTCGACGCTGGCCGCCGCGCTGGCCGCCGCCAAACTGGGCATCCCCGTGGCCCATGTGGAGGCCGGTCTGCGCAGCTTCGACATGACGATGCCGGAGGAGGTCAACCGGCGCCTGGTCGACCAGCTCGCCCGGCTGCTGTTCGCCACCAGCCCCGAGGCCGTCGGCCACCTCGCCCGCGAGGGCGTCGACACCGACCGTGTGCACCTCGTCGGCAACCCGATGATCGACACCCTGCTCACCCATCTGGAGCAGTTCGACGCCGCGAGCGCCCGCACCGCCCACGCACTGCCCGAGCGCTACGGCGTCGTCACCCTGCACCGGCCCGCCAACGTCGACGACCCGGAGGCCGCCGCGACCGCCGCCCGCGTGCTGACCGAGGCCGCCCGCCACCTCGACCTGGTCGTCCCGCTGCACCCGCGCGGCCGGGCCGCGCTGCGGGCGGCCGGACTCGCCGACGCACCCGGCATCCACCTCCTCGACCCGCTCGGCTACGTCGAGTTCATGAGCCTGGTGCGCGGAGCCGCCGCCGTGATCACCGACTCCGGCGGTGTGCAGGAGGAGACGACCGTCCTGGGCGTCCCGTGCCTGACCCTGCGCACCACCACCGAACGCCCGGTCACCGTCACCCACGGCACCAACCGGCTCGTCACGCACGGGGAACTGGTCCCCGCGCTGCGCAAGCTGCTGGACGGCGGCGGAGCGGTGCCCATCGAGGGACCGCCGCTGTGGGACGGCCGGGCCGGCACCCGGATCGCCGGCGTGATCACCGGGTGGCTGGAGCGCCATGGCTGACGGGACGACGACGCGGGACGGCACACGGACGTACTGGGAGGCCCGCCACGCCGACCACGACGACCTCGCCTCCGGCGGGCACATCGGGCTCGATAGCCCCGGCAACGAACTCTTCTACGCCCAGCGGCTCGGCACGCTCCTCTCCCTCGTCGGCGACCTGTCCAGCCCCGCCGCCCCGCTGTTCGTGCTGGACGCCGGCTGCGGCAAGGGGTACTTCGCCCGCGCCCTGGCCCGTTGCGGCCACCGGGTCGACGCCTTCGACGCCAGCGGGACCGCCGTCGACCACGCCCGCGCCGAGGGCGGCGGCCCGCGCTACGCCGTCGCCGCACTCGACGAGTGGCGGGGTCCCTGGCCGTACGACATCGTCGTCTGCGTGGACGTCCTGTTCCACGTCCTCGACGACGAGGAATGGGCGGCGGGGCTGCGCAACCTCGCCTCCCTCGTCCGCGTCGCCGGCCGGCTGATCGTCACCGACGAGGACACCGGCCGCCGCACGCCCCGCGGTGCGCACATCGTGCACCGCCCGCTCACCGCCTACCGCGCCGAACTCGAGCCGCTCGGCCTGCGGCACACCCTCTCCAGGCCGTACGGCTTCCGGGAGAACCGGGTCGGCTTCCACGTCTTCACGAGGACCCGCTGATGCGCCTGACCGACCTGCTCCATCCGCACCTCGACACCGTCACGACGGTGGTCGACGCGACCGGCGGCGGACTGCGGCTGGAGCCCTACCTGCATCTGCCGCCCGGTGTCGACCTGCGCGACGACGACGAACGCCCCGTCACCGAGGGCGAGTTGGCCCTCCTCTCCTACGGACCCCAAGGCGGGCGGCACGGCGGCGAGGACGCCCTGCGCGCCGTACTGGCCCGGATGCGGCCCGGATCGCGAGGACTGATCGTCTTCGGACACGGCGGATCCGAGCTGCCCTACCACCGGCTCCTGGACGATCTGGTCGGCCACCGCTGCCAGGTCCTGCGCGCCGCACCCCTCGACTACGTCCATCTGCACGCGGGCGCGGTCATCGCCCGCACCGACGAACTCCTGCCACCGCACGACTTCTTCGGCCGGCCCGTCCCCTCCGACGGCTACGCCACCGCGCTGCGGATCGCCGACGAGTACGTCTTCGCCGACCTCGCCTCCCGGTCCCTGCGGGCCCGGGTGATCGACCTCGAAACCGCCGCCGAGGACGCGGAACGCACCCGGCGGGCGGTCGGGCAGGACGCGCTCGCCGACCGGCTCGCCGCCGCCGTACGGGAGAAGGAGCAGCTCGCCGGCGCACTCAGAGCCGCCCGGGACCGGGTCGACGTCCTTCAGGCGCGGGTGGCCATGCTGGAGGGCTCGACCTCGCTGCGGGTCGGCAAGGCACTGGTGAGCGCCGCGCGTTCACCGAAACGGGGCGCGGCAAGACTGCCCGGGGAGCTGTACGGACTGTGGCGCGGGCGCCGGAGCACCGCCGGCCGGGCGGCCGACGGAGCGAAGAAGGCACAGGCCGAGCCGGAGGCACCGCTGGACGACCGGTTCCACCTCGTCCATCGTGCCCTGACAGCGGCGCCCCGCGACCGCCTCGTCGTCGCCGGGGTGCTCACCCCCGAGACCGCCGAGGACTTCGCGGCGGACGTCGTCGTCAACCCGCTGCTGCCGCACGACGGACGACTCCTCGTGCAGCGCACCGACCCCGACGTGCTCGTCGTACAGCTCAGCGCCTGCACCGGCGACGGACCCTGGTGGCTCACCGGCACCGGACTCGCCCCCGACCTGGACCGCACCCTCGCCGAACTGCTCGCCGAACAGCGGGCGCTGGGCCGGAAGTCCGTGCTGTGGCGGGACGGCCCCGCCTCCGCCGCGCCCGGCCTCACCCGGCTCGCCTGGGACGCCGTCCTCGACGCCGACACCGGCGTACGGCTCACCCGGCTCGACCCGGCTGCCGAGGGCAGGGAACGGCTGCGCGAGATCTTCCGAACCGACAGCACCCGGGTACGGCTGTCGCAGCTCGCACGGCTCGCCGGGGCCCCGGACCCGCTGGACGAACGGCGCGTCGCCGTGCTCGCCGCGCCCCGGGGCCGTACCGAAGTCGCCCGGCTCGTCGGCCAGGTGCTCGGCCAGCTGCACCGGCCGGACGAGGTCGTCGTACCCGACACGGAGGGCCTCGACGAACTCACCGCCGCCGGAGTGACGGTACGCCGCGGCCGGCCCCTGGCGCCCTGGGTCGCCGACTGGACGGACCTCACCGAGGACCGGCCCGACACCCTGCTGCTCGACCTGATGTGCGCCCAGGAGTACTCCGGCGCCGACGCGGTGGGCCATACGCCGACCGCCGACGACTACGTCTTCGTACCGTCGCTGCGGCCGCTGCTGGTACGCCGGCCGCTGCACCTGTCCGGCACGGAGCCCGGCAGTTGGGCGGGCCGGGGACACCGACTGTTCGCCGTGCGCGGGAAGGAGCCGTCATGAGCCGTACCCTGCGGGCGCTCGTCTACGGCGACGTCGACCTCAATCTCATCGACGGGTCCGCCGTCTGGGCCCAGTCGACGGTGCAGGCCCTGTCCCGGGCGGGCTGCGACAGCCGGCTCGTCCTCAAGGCCCCGGTCCGTACCGGCCGGTTGACCGATCCGCTGGCCGAGCTGCCCCGGGTCGGCCTGGTTTCACCGCACGAGGAGCGGCTGCTGCCGGGGCTCGCCGACCGGCCGATGTCGCCGGTGCAGGCCTCGCAGGTGCTAGCCCGGCTGGACGAGGACGAGCCCTGCGACCTGCTGGTGCTGCGGGGCCGGCGGCTGGTCACCCGGATCGTCGCCGACGGCCTGTTCGACGGGCGGATCTGGGCCTACCTCACCGACATCCCGCAGTCCGCCGCCGAGATGACCGAGGCGGCACGCTCCGACCTCGTCCGCATCGCCGAGGCCTCGCACCGACTGCTGTGCCAGACCGAGGAGTTGCGCTGCTTTCTGGAGACATGGGTGCCCGAGGCCTGCGGCAAGTGCGTGCTCAGCCCGCCCGCCGTGCCCGAGCCAGGCTTCCCGCTGCCGGACCGGGACGCGCCGCACGATCCCCTGCGGCTCGTCTACACCGGCAAGTTCGCACCCCGCTGGAACACCCTGCCCATGACCCGGCTCCCGCAGCTCCTCGCCGAACGCGGTGTCACCGCCGAACTGCACACCGTCGGCGACAAGATCCACGACGACCCGGGCCACCCCGACTTCCAGGCCGACATGGCACGCGCCCTGTCCGGCACCCCGGGTGTGCGCCACCACGGCGGACAGTCGCGCGAGGAGGCCATGCGCATCGCCGCGGACTGCGACGTCGGCCTCGGCTGGCGCGACCCGGTGCTCGACTCCAGCCTCGAGCTGTCCACCAAGGTCCTGGAGTTCGGCGCCCTCGGCCTGCCGGTGGTCCTCAACCGCACCCCGGCGCACGAGGCGCTGCTCGGCACCGACTATCCGCTGTTCGTGCCGGGACGCGCCGGACTCGACGACGCCGCAGACACGGTGGCCCGGGTCGCCCGCGAGCCGGAGTCACGGCGGCTCGCCGCCGACCGCTGCCGGGCCGCCGCCCGCGAGTACACCCTGGACGGGGCGTCCGCCCGCTGGCGCGCCCACCTCGACCGGGCCTTCCCCGCCGAGCCCGGCGGGGTGAGCGGCCGCCGCCGACCGCTGCGCGTAGGCGTCGCGGGCCACGACCTGAAGTTCCTCACCCGGCTGCTCGACCACTTCCGCTCGACGCCCGGACTGGAGGTACGCGTCGACGCCTGGCCGGCGCTAGCCCGCCACGACCCGGACGCCGGCCGGGAACTCGCCGACTGGGCGGACGTGGTGGTCGTGGAGTGGTGCGGCCCGGCCGCCGTCTGGTACAGCCGCCACAAGCGGCGCGGCAGCCGGCTGATCGTGCGGCTGCACCGCTTCGAACTGGACGCCGGCTGGCCCCGCCAGGTCGACATCGACGCCGTCGACCGAGTGGTGTGCGTCAGCCCGTACTACGCGCGGCGCACCCGCGAGCACACCGGCTGGCCCGCGTCGAAGGTCGTCGTCGTGCCCAACTGGGTCGACACCGACCAGCTCGACCGACCGAAGGCGCCCGGCGCCCACCACCGCCTCGGCATGATCGGCATCGCGCCCAGCCGCAAACGCCTCGATCTCGGCCTCGACGTGCTGGAGGCGCTGCGCGCCCGCGACCGGCGCTGGCATCTGTCGGTCAAGTCCAAGCCGCCGTGGGAGTACTGGTGGATCTGGAACAAGCCCGAGGAGCGTGAACACTACGAGAGCGTGCTGCGCCGGATGCAGACCTCGCCGCTGCTCGAAGGAGCCGTCGTCTTCGACACGTTCGGGCCGGACGTGGCGGGCTGGCTGCGCCGGGTCGGGCATGTGCTGTCCACCAGCGACGACGAGAGCTTCCATCTCGCGCCCGCCGAGGGGATGGCCTCCGGTGCGGTGCCCTCGCTGCTGCCCTGGCCCGGTGCGGACGAGATCTACGACCGGCGGTGGATCCACGACACCCCCGAGGCGATGGCGGAGGCGATCGCCGTGCTGGAGGAGGACGACTGGCAGGCGGCCGGCGAGCTGGCCCGGGTGCAGGTGAGGGAGGGGTTCTCGCTGGACCGGGTGGCCGAGACCTGGACGGAGCTGTTGTGCGCGCCGTGATGTGATCCGCGGGCCGGTGGGGGCCGATCGCGCAGTTCCCCGCGCCCCTGAAGGGCCCGCCACCGCGGCTGATTGTTCAACGGCCGGTCCCCGGAGCCCTCATGGCGTCCGGGGACCGGTGTCGGTCAGGCGGCGACCTTCGCGGGTTGCGCGGATCGGCCGGCCGTCCGCTCACCCAGCTGCTCCGTCGGCACCTTCGCCGTCTCGCGGGCCGACAGCGCGGCCACGACCGGCGGCACGCACAGGGCGGCCGTGAACAGGGCCACCGCCGACCAGTCGTCGCCGTCCGGGCCGGCGATCTGCGCGGCGAAGGTGACCGCGAACCCGGCGACCGCGAAACCGATCTGGGTGCCGATGGCCATGCCGGACAGCCGGACCCGGGTGGAGAACATCTCGCCGTAGAAGGAGGGCCACACGCCGTTCGCGGCGCTGTAGACCACCCCGAAGGCGACGATGCCGAGCAGCAGGGTCAGGGGGTAGGAGCCGGTCGAGATGGCCCACAGGTACAGGAACATCGTCACCGCGCTGCCGGCCGCGCCGGCCAGGAACACCGGGCGGCGGCCGATGCGGTCCGACAGGGTGGCCCACAGCGGGATCGCGCCGAGCGCGACCAGGTTGGCGAGGGCGCCCACCCACAGCATCGAGGACTTGTCCATCCCGACCGAGTCGCTGGTGGCGTACGACAGCGCCCACACCGTGAAGATCGTGCTGACCGAGGCGACCAGCGCACCGCCGATCACCCGCAGCACATCCGCCCAGTGCTCCCGCAGCAGCACCGCCAGCGGCAGTTTGACGACGCCCTCGGTGGCGGCCTGCTGCTCGAAGGCCGGGGTCTCGTCGAGCTTGCGGCGGATGACATAGCCGACGACGGCGACCGCGACGCTCATCCAGAACGGCACCCGCCAGCCCCACGACATGAGCTGCTCCTCGGGCAGCGCGGCGATCGGGATGAAGACCAGCGTGGCCAGCAGCTGCCCGCCCTGTGTACCGCTCAGCGTGAAGCTGGTGAAGAATCCGCGGCGATGCGGTGGCGCGTGTTCGAGGGTCATGGAGTTGGCGCTGGCCTGCTCGCCGGCCGCCGAGATGCCCTGGAGGACACGGCACAGCACCAGCAGGACCGGCGCGAGGGTACCGACCTGGTCCCGGGTGGGCAGACAGCCGATGAGGAACGTCGATATGCCCATAAGGATCAGCGTGAAGACCATGATCTTCTTGCGGCCCACCCGGTCGCCGAAGTGACCGAGGAACAGCGCGCCCACCGGCCGGGCCGCGTACGCCACACCGAACGTGGCCAGCGACAGCAGGGTGGCCGTCGCCGGGTCGGACTCGTCGAAGAACACCTCGGGGAAGATCAGCGCGGCAGCGCTGCCGTAGATGAAGAAGTCGTAGTACTCCAGGGCGCTGCCGATCCAGGCGGCCATGGCCGCCTTCCGCGGCTGGCCGGCGTGCGTGTCGGGGACGGACACAGGGGTGCTCCTTCGAGGGAACTCCACCTTATGGGGAGTGTGTGCAGAGGAGGGGCGAGGCGCCGGATCCCTGGGGTGACGGGTCGGCCGAGCCGGGAGCTACCCGGCTAATTAACCCACTGGATAGTTAGTAGCGGATGGCTAGGGATGTTGCGCCGACGTTTCCCGGGTGTCAAGAGGTCACGCCGAAGGATCTTGTGGTGCGGGGCGCCCGGACCGGGCCCGGTCAGTCCTCTGCGCGCGGTGCCGTCAGATAGGCGATGACCATGTCGCCGAGCATCGTGCGGTAGTACTCGCGCCGGGCCGGATCCACCAGGTCGCGGCCGAACAGAGCGCCGAAGGTGTGCCGGTTGGAGACCCGGAAGAAGCAGTAGGAACTGATCATCGCGTGCAGGTCGACGGCGTCCACGTCGGCCGTGAACAGGCCGGACTCCTGTCCCGACTCCAGGATCCGGCGGATCACGTCAAGGGCCGGCGAACCGATCCGGCCGAGCTTCTCGGAGGCGGCGATGTGCTCGGCCCCGTGGATGTTCTCGATGCTGACCAGACGGATGAAGTCGGGGTGCTGCTCATGGTGGTCGAAGGTCAGCTCGGCCAGCCGGCGGATGGCGGCGACCGGGTCCAGGTGCTCGACGTCGAGCTGCTGCTCGGCCTCCCGGATCACGCCGTACGCCCGCTCCAGCACGGCCGTGAACAGCTGCTCCTTGCCGCCGAAGTAGTAGTAGATCATCCGCTTCGTGGTGCGGGTGCGGGCGGCGATCTCGTCCACGCGGGCCCCGTCGTACCCGGCGCGGGCGAACTCCTGCGTCGCGACGTCGAGGATCTCGGCCTGGGTGCGGGCGGCGTCGCGGATCCGCCCGTTGGTGCGTGCCGGCTCTTCGACGCTGGTCATCGGCTTCCTTCGGCCAGGGGCGGGTGCCGTCCGGTGGCCCACCCGCGTGCCGGTGATTGTAGAAGCCCGCTCGCCCCGCGTGTCGGGACAGGTCTTCACAAGCTCCCTCGCCGCCTGCTATGACTAACTCACCAGTTCGTACATTAGTGAGCCGCTCAGGAGGTCCCACCGGTGGCCAAGGACACCAAGGACTCGTATCTCGTCGGACTGATCGGTTCCGGCATCGGCCCCTCGCTCAGCCCGGCCCTGCACGAGCGCGAGGCCGTCCGCCAGGGCCTGCGCTATCTGTACCGGCTCATCGACATCGACACGCTCGGCGTCCCGCCCGAGGCGGTCGGCGACCTCGTGCGGTCCGCCCGTGACCTGGGCTTCGACGGGCTCAACATCACCCACCCCTGCAAGCAGCTCGTCATCGAGCACCTCGACGAGCTCGCCCCGCAGGCGGAGGCGCTGGGCGCGGTCAACACCGTCGTCTTCGAGGACGGCCGGGCCATCGGCCACAACACGGACGTCACCGGCTTCGCCGCGTCCTTCGCGCGCGGGCTGCCCGACGTACCGCTGGAGCGGGTGGTGCAGCTGGGCGCCGGGGGCGCGGGCGCGGCCGTCGCCCACGCCATGCTGACCCTCGGCGCCGAGCGGGTCACCGTTGTCGACGCGCTGGGCGAGCGGGCCGGGGAACTCGCGGAGGCGCTGAACCGGCACTTCGGCGCGGGGCGCGCTGCCGCGGCGGCACCTGATCGGCTGGCCCGGGTGGTCGGCGCGGCCGACGGCATCGTGCACGCCACGCCCACCGGTATGGCCGCGCATCCAGGGCTTCCCCTTCCCGCGGAACTGCTGCATCCGCGGTTGTGGGTCGCCGAGGTGGTCTACCGGCCGCTGGAGACGGAGCTGCTGCGTACCGCGCGTGCGGTCGGCTGCGCCGCTCTGGACGGGGGCGGGATGGCCGTGTTCCAGGCTGCGGATGCGTTTCGGCTGTTCACCGGGCGTGAGCCGGACGCTGCGCGAATGCTGGCGGACATCGAGGAGTTGGCCGGTGATGTAGAGAGCTCGGTGGGCAAGGCCGTGTGACAGCCGAGGCTCGTCCGTGGTTGTTCGCGCAGTTCCCCGCGCCCCCAAGAGAAGAGGGGCGCTGTAGTGCGGCGTGTTGAAGGAGCAGGTATGCGTACGTCCATCGCGACCGTTTCCCTGAGCGGGTCGCTCACCGAGAAACTCACCGCCGCCTCCCGGGCCGGGTTCGACGGGGTCGAGATCTTCGAGAACGATCTCCTCGCGAGCCCTCTCGGCCCCGAGGAGGTCCGTGCCCGATGTGCCGACCTGGGGCTGAGTATCGATCTCTACCAGCCGCTGCGGGACATCGAGGCTGTTCCCGCCGAGGAGTTCGCGCGCAATCTGCGGCGTGCCCGGCACAAGTTCGAGCTGATGCGCCGACTCGGGGCCGACACGGTCCTCGTCTGCTCCAGCATCCATCCGCTGGCCGTGGACGACGACGCGCTCGCCGCTGATCACCTGCGTCAACTCGCCGACCTGGCTGCGGAGTCCGGCGTCCGGGTGGCGTACGAGGCGCTGGCCTGGGGGCGGCACGTCAACACCTTCGGCCACGCCTGGCGCATCGTCGAGGCCGCCGACCACCCCGCGCTCGGGACCTGCCTGGACAGCTTCCACATCCTCTCCCGCGGCTCCGACCCCAAGGGCATCGCGGACATCCCCGGCGAGAAGATCTTCTTCCTCCAGCTCGCCGACGCCCCGCTGCTCGCGATGGACGTCCTCCAGTGGAGCCGCCACTACCGCTGCTTCCCCGGGCAGGGCGGCTTCGACGTCGCCGGACTCGTCCGCAACGTCCTCGACACCGGATACGACGGCCCGCTCTCCCTGGAGGTCTTCAACGACGTCTTCCGCCAGGCCGAGGCCGGCCCGACCGCCGTGGACGCCCACCGCTCGCTGCTCGTGCTGCAGGAGACGGTCGGCGTCGCGACCCCGCCCGCCCCCGTCGTCCCCACCGGCGTCGCCTTCGCCGAACTCGTCACGCCCGACGCCGAACCGGTCGCCGCCGTGCTCGGTGCCCTCGGCTTCGCCCGCGCTGGCCGCCATCGCACCAAGCCGGTCGACCTCTGGCAGCAGGGCGAGGCCCGCATCCTCGTCAACACCTCGGGCGCCGCCCGCCGTACCGGCACCGGCCTCGCCGCGATCGGCCTCGAATCACCCGACCCGGCCGGCGCCGCCCGCCGCGCCGAGGCCCTGCTGGCCCCCGTACTGCCGCGCCGCCGCGCCGCCGAGGACGCCCCGCTCGAAGCGGTCGCGGCACCCGACGGCACGGAACTCTTCTTCTGCGCCACGGACCGGCCCGAACTGCCCAACTGGCGCGCCGACTTCGAGGACGGGACCGGGGGGCCTCACGGCACCGATGCCATCGGCGGGTCCCACGGCACCGGCGATATCGGGGGGCCTCACCGAACCGGCGACAACGAGGGGTCCCACGGCACCGGCGTGACCGGCGGGCCCCACCGCACCGGCGTCCACCGCATCGACCACCTGGCCCTCACTCAGCCCTGGCACCACTTCGACGAGGCGGCCCTCTTCCACCGCAGCGTCCTCGGCCTGCACGCCCAGGAGAGCGTGGACGTCGCCGACCCGTACGGCCTGATGCGCAGCCGCGCCGTCACCAACGCCGACGGCAGCGTCCGTATCGCCCTGGGCGTCGGCGCGGCGCCCATGGACGACACCGTGCACGCCCAGCACATCGCGCTGGCGACGAGCGACGTCGTCGCCGCGGCCCGCCGCTTCCGGGAGGCGGGCGGGCGGCTCCTGCCGATCCCCGCCAACTACTACGACGACCTGGCGGCTCGTCACGAGTTCGCCGACGGTGAGCTGGAGACGTACCGCGAGCTGGGCATCCTCTACGACCGTGACGCGCACGGCGAGTTCCGGCACTGCTACACCATGACCGTCGGCCGCGTCTTCTTCGAGCTGGTGCAGCGGGACGGCTACCGGGGTTACGGGGCGCAGAACGCGCCCGTGCGGCTGGCCGCGCAGCACACCGCCCGGGCGGTCACTGGCGGCTGACGGTGCGGGTCACACCGGCGATGACCGTGGTGGCCAGGATCCAGCCGAGCAGGACCAGGGCGTACGCCAGGGCCTGTTGCGCGCCCTCCGGGGCGAACGCCGGCTCCTGACCGAAGGAGATCACCGGCAGCAGCAGGTCCAGCGTGTAGAAGACGGGGTTGAAGTGCGGTGCCTCGTCCGCCTTCAGGGCCGGGGGCTGATGCAGCGCGAACGCCACCGAGCCGACCGCGAGCAGGGACAGCAGCCAGCCCAGCGCCCGCATCGGCCGGAAGCCGTAGCCGACGGTGGCGTCCTGGACATGGCCCCACAGCCGGCCGTACCGGGGCAGGGTGCTGCGGTGCCGGCGCTGCTTCGCGAGCTGCACGAGCCGGGCCGCGTGGTCGTCTCCGGTGCGGCGGTAGGCGGCGGTCAACTGCTCGTACCCGTGCGGGTCGAAGGTGTCCTCGTCCCGCTCCAGCATGGGCAGCCGATCCTCGGGCGGCACGTGCGGGGTCAGCGAGGTGTACGTGAGGTCGAGGAGCCGGACCTGGTCCGGGAGCATCTCGGGCGCCAGGTTGAGGTGCTCTATCTGGGAGCGCCGCAGGTTGAGCATGCCCTCCATCCGCGGGCCCCGGCGCAGCCACACCTCGCCGATGACGCAGCTGCTCGCCCGTATCGCGGTGCCGCCGGGGTTGGACAGCCGGCTGTGCAGCAGGTCGAGCCGGCCGGGCACACGGGCGCCGCGCAGGTCGATCCGGCCGTGCGCGCTCAGCCGTCTGCCGAGGACGTTCGCGCCCACCTCCATGGCCTCGGCGCTCAGGACGAACTCGCCGGGATGCCTCAGTTCGGCGCCCTCCAGCCGGAGCGAGCCGCTGACCGTGGCGCCGTTCAGCCGGACCTCGCCGCGCGTGCGCAGCCGTGACGCGCACAGGTCCTCGCCGACGGTCACCTGATGGAGCTGGAGGACCGGGTCCTCGGTCCCCTCGGGCGCGGTGATCTCGGCATCCTCCAGATACAGCGCCCCGGCGATCTGCGCCCCGCCGAGCCGCACCCGCCCACGGAACCGGCACTTCGCCAGCCGCAGCCCGCCGTCGACCCGGATCCGGGCCGCCGCCAGACCGGGCAGGTCGGAGCCGGACAGATTGAGGTACTTCAGCTGCGCGCCGGACAGATCCGGGACGTCGTCGAACCGGCACTGACTCAGGCGCGCGACGCTCTCGACGGTCGCGTACCGCAGATCCAGGGCGCCGGTGATCCGCGCGCCCGCGACCTTGAGCGCGGCCACCTCACCGCCGACGACCGGGCCGTCGAGCAGCAGCGCCCGCAACACCGTGGCGCGCAGGGTCCGTTGCGGCCCCCAGTCGGCGCCCTCGGCCGCGCTCTCGTCCTGCGCCGAGCGGAAGTCGACGGCCTCACCCCTGGGGAAGGCATGCCACACCCGCAGCTCGGCCGGCGTCAGATCGTTGATCTCCATCAGCCGGGACTCTGACGCCGGCCGCCGAACCTGTCAACTCACCGCCCACCGGCTCAGGAAGGCCCGTCGGACGGCCGCACCGCCCGCCACGGCGCGAAGGCGCTCGCCCCGCGCGGCAGCAGCGCCGCCAGCTCCGGGCAGTGCCGCTGGATCACGGAGTTCATGCCGCCCCGCTCCACCCAATCGATACCCAGCGGCGTGTACACCTCGGGCCGGTAGTCGACAGTGAGGAACCGGTCGGACTGCAGGCGCCGGCTCGCCATCAGGATGAAAACCCGGAACGCGGTGTCGCTGAAGCCGAATCCGGTCGGCGGGTTCTCCCCGAACAGCCCCACCACGGTGTCGATCTCGTCGACCGAGCGGTAGACCTCCTTCAGCCGCGCCAGCGTCTCGGCGTTCTCCGTCAGCTCCTCGAAGGAACGCAGACGCGCCTGGTGCAGCCCCGCACGGAAGTCGTTGTAGCGGGGCACGCCACGCCGCCGTGTGCGCACCAGGTCCACCACCGACAGATCGATGATCTCGCCCTCCCGCTCGAACCGCTGGAGCGAGCGCGGGAAGTTGTGCAGGGTGATCGCGCCGGGGTGGGCGATGCCGAACGAGTACAACGTGTTCGCCAGGCCCGTCTTGCGGATCCGCGCCTCGGCCGCGCCGCCCTGGACGTCCAGGAAGCCGACCGTCTCCAGGCGCTGCCCGAAGTGGTGCTCGCGCAGCTCGAAGTCGTCCGGGATCAGCGGGTGCATGCGGTAGACGGTGACGAAGTCCTCGGTGAGGGAGTACGGCGCCGCGTGGTGGTCCGGCAGCGTCTTCGGGATGCCGGTGAGCGAGTGCGCCTCCAACAGCCACAGGCCCAGTCGGTCCAGCCATTTGCGGGGCGGTCCCTGCCAGTTGGTGTGCAGGGCGATGTCGATCGCCTCGGTCGCGAGGATCGCCGGGGTCCACTCCACCGTGTGGATCTTCGCGATCAGCGCGGAGACCACCAGCCGGGCGGTCTGGTAGATCCGCTCCTCGCCCATCGCCGGGTACTCGGCGCGCAGTGCGGCGCACACCGCGTTGTGCTCCCGCGCGAACAACGTGTGCATGGCGCTCAGCCCCATCCACCAGTTGTCGCCGAACCCCGTCAGCGGGATCCCGCCGTTGCCGCCGGCCGGCAGGTGCCCGTCCTCCAGGCGGAGTTCGGCACGCCCGTCGGCCTCGCGCAGGAAACGGGCGGTCCGTTCGTCGCCGCCGTACACCTCCGAGCCGTCCCACCAGTGGGAGGCGGTGTTGCCGAAGAGGAGGGGCGGCCGGCCCGGCACCTCGATGCCCTCGTTCTCCGCGAACCGCATCACGTTCTCGTCCGGCCCGCCCGGTGTGTTGTGCCACGGCCCGCTGCCGGGCGGCAGCGGCACCTCGACGGAGCGCTCACCGGGCTTGTGGCGCCGGTGGTTGACCCAGTCGTGCACCTGGAACTGGATCCAGGCCGCGGCCAGCACGTTCAGCGAGGTCGCGGGCAGGAAGCTCTCGCGGTACAGGAGCCGGCGGCTCACCGTCACCGGGTTCGGGGTGCCGTGGAGGTCGGGGCGGTGGTCGGGCCGGAGGTTGCGGCCGAAGGCCGAGCCGACGGCGCCCATCCGCGGGTCCGACAGATCGTTGTACGTGCCGTCGTAGGACCGTTCGCCGCGCAGCCGCTCCGGGACCGGCTCGGGCACCCGCTGGGCGCGCGGGGGTGCCTCGCGCGGCTCGGTGTCGATCAGGTTCAGCCGGCGCAGCACCCGGCGCAGGAACACGAGGTTCAGCAGACTCAGCTGCACCGGCAGCCGGTGCCAGGGCACATACCGGTTCAGCAGCCCGAACGCCGCCTCGACAGGCCGGCCCAGCACCCTGTTGCGCAACGGCTCCTCGGTGACGAACCGCAGCCCCAGCCGGTGCGCGCTCGACGCCTGGTACGCGGCCTTGCGGGCCCGGTTGATGTTGCCGAGCGGGCGGAACCGCTCGGTCGTGTACCAGGGGTTGAAGGCGAGGTCCTCGATCCGGCGTGCGGCCGTGTGTGCCTCGGCGCTGTCCAGGTCCTGGCAGGGGACGGTCAGGCGGGCGACCGGGAGCGCGGGCGACATGCCGTCCGTCCACTCCACCGAGGCGTCCTCGACCGGAGTGCGCCGCTCGTCCACGAACCGCTGCACGCACAGGTCGTACTCGACGGCGCCGCGCGCCAGCCGGTCGGCGAACTCCCGGTGGAGGAAGTCCGGGTCACCGCGGTCCGGGGTGGGCGCGGGGGCGCTGCCCGGCGCCGGCCGCAGCAGGAACCGCACCGGGCCGGCCTCGCCCCACAGCATGGCGCCCCGGCTCCAGTACGTCTCCGTCGCGAGGGAGTCGACGGTGTGCCGTGTCGCCGCCCGCACATTGCGCCGCATCCGGCCGGCGGTCCGCGGACCGACGGCCAGGGGCAACTTCACCAGCAGCGCGAACGCCTTCCGCAAGGGGCTGCGGGCGCCCGCCATCGCCCTGGCGAAGGCCACGAACTCCCGGGCGTTCGCGGCATGCGAGACCGGATGGCTGGTCGCCAGCAGATCGTGGCTCTCCTCCTCCGTCACCCGCACCCTGACGGCCGCCCCGCGCAGATCGGGCGAGCCGTCGCCCTGCCGGATGCCGCTCGCGTCGGACAGCCGGACGGTCGCCGGATACTCGGCGCCAGGCCGGGCGAACCCCACGCGCAGGGCCGCCGGGAGGTCGTCGTGGAAGCGCAGCCGCGCGTTCTCCACGGCCACCGGCGCCTTCGCGTGGAAGGCCCGGGCGACCGGGCCGCCCCCGGCCCGCCGGTTCTTCACCTGCACGCGCATCAGCTCGCGGGCCAGCCGTTCGAACACCAGCCGTTCCGCCCGCGGACTGCCGCCTTCGTACCGTTCGTAGCGCTGCTCGTGCTGCTGCCCTGACTCGGCCATTGGCGGACTTCCTTCGTACGACTGCGTACGGATGCGTACGTGGCAGGGGCCAGCACGCTACCGACGGGCCCGCGGCGGCCGCAGCGAAGGTTCGCGCCGATGTCCTCCCGGATGTTCCGGATGTGAACAACCCTGCGGAGAGCGGCACTCGGGCACGTCAGGAGGGCGCGCTGAGGCGGGCAGGAACCCGGTGCCGGTCCCGCACACACCTCAGCATCCCAGCAACCCCACCCGGTCGCATCCGCAGTGGCCGAGGGCCGCGCCTCCCGCCGGAACCGGCACCGGGGAGTTCAGGACCTGTTGTTCCATTCCGCGATCACCGGCCGGCCGTGCTCCGTCGACAGCCGGCTCACCGTGCCCGTGGCCAGCTGGAACAGCCGTCCGTCCGCCGGGGCGAGCCCCAGCCGACGGGCCGTCACGACCCGCAGGAAGTGCCCGTGCGCCACGAGGACCACATCGCCGTCCGGCAGCGCCGCCGCGACCCGGGCGAGCACCCGGTCGGCACGCGCTCCCACCTCGGCCGGTGACTCACCCGGGTGGTCGGGCGGGCCGGGTGTCACGCCGTCGGTCCACAGGTACCAGTCGGGACGGGTGCGGTGGATGTCTACGGTGGTGACACCCTCGTAGCCGCCGTAGTCCCACTCGTGGAGATCGGGGTCGGGTACGGCCCCGGTCACGCCCGCCAGTTCGGCGGTGCGGGCCGCGCGGCTCAGCGGGCTGGTGAGCGCCAGGGCGAAGGTCCGGCCGGACAGGAGCGGGGCGAGGGACTTGGCCTGTTCCTCGCCGTCCTGAGTGAGGGGCAGGTCGGTGAAGCTCGTGTGCCGGCCCGACCTGCTCCACTCCGTCTCACCGTGGCGGACCAGAAAGAGATCCCCCACGGTCCGCTACTCCTTCGACTCGACCGCGTGCCCGCCGAACTGGTTGCGCAGCGCCGCGATCATCTTCATCTGCGGGGAGTCGTCCTGCCGCGAGGCGAACCGGGCGAACAGGGACGCCGTGATCGCGGGCAGCGGGACGGCGTGGTCGATGGCCGCCTCGACGGTCCACCGGCCCTCGCCGGAGTCCTGCGCGAAGCCCTTCAGCTTCTTCAGGTGCTCGTCCTCGTCGAGGGCGTTCACCGCGAGGTCCAGCAGCCAGGAGCGGATGACCGTGCCCTGCTGCCACGAGCGGAACACCTCACGGACGTTGTCCACCGAGTTGACCTTCTCCAGCAGCTCCCAGCCCTCGGCGTAGGCCTGCATCATGGCGTACTCGATGCCGTTGTGGACCATCTTCGAGAAGTGCCCGGCACCGACCCGGCCCGCGTGGACATAGCCGTACGGCCCTTCCGGCTTGAGGGCCTCGAAGATGGGCTGGAGCCGCTCCACGTGCTCCTTGTCGCCGCCGACCATCAGCGCATAGCCGTTCTCCAGGCCCCACACACCGCCGGAGACGCCCGCGTCGACGAAGCCGATGCCCTTGATGCCGAGCTCGGCGGCGTGCTTCTCGTCGTCCGTCCAGCGGGAGTTGCCGCCGTCGACCACCGTGTCGCCCGGGGACAGCAGGTCCTTGAGCTCGTCGACGACGCCCTGCGTGGCGGTGCCGGCCGGGACCATCACCCACACCGTGCGCGGCGCGTCGAGCTGCTCGACCAGCTCTTCGAGGCTCTTGACGTCGGAGACCTCGGGGTTGCGGTCGTAGCCGACGACGGTGTGGCCGGCGCGGCGGATCCGCTCGCGCATGTTGCCGCCCATCTTGCCGAGACCGATGAGGCCCAACTGCATGGCTGTCATGTCAGATTCACTTCCTTGAGTTCACGGTAGGCGGCCACGAGGGCGGCGGTGGAGGCGTCGAGACCGGGCACGTCGGCGCCCTCGGTGAGGGCGGGCTCGACCCGCTTGGCGAGGACCTTGCCGAGCTCCACGCCCCACTGGTCGAAGGAGTCGATGTTCCACACCGCGCCCTGCACGAAGACCTTGTGCTCGTAGAGGGCGATCAGCTGGCCGAGGACCGACGGGGTCAGCTCACGGGCGAGGATCGTGGTCGTGGGGTGGTTGCCGAGGAAGGTGCGGTGCGGGACCTGCGCCTCGGGCACGCCCTCCGCGCGGACCTCGTCGGCGGTCTTGCCGAAGGCCAGCGCCTGGCCCTGCGCGAACAGGTTCGCCATCAACAGGTCGTGCTGCGCCGCCAGTTCGTCGCCCAGCTCGGCGACCGGGCGGGCGAAGCCGATCAGGTCGGCCGGGATCAGCCGGGTGCCCTGGTGGATCAACTGGTAGTAGGCGTGCTGCCCGTTGGTGCCTGGCGTGCCCCACACCACCGGACCGGTCTCCCAGCCCACGACGTGCCCGTCCCGGTCCACCGACTTGCCGTTGGACTCCATGTCCAGCTGCTGGAGGTACGCGGTGAACTTCGACAGATAGTGGCTGTACGGCAGCACCGCGTGGGACTCGGCGCCGAAGAGGTTGCCGTACCAGATGCCCAACAGGCCCATGATCAGCGGGGCGTTGCCCTCGGCGGGCGCGCTCCTGAAGTGTTCGTCGACGGTGTGGAAGCCGTCGAGCATCGCCCGGAACTGCGCCGGGCCGATGGCGATCATCAGGGACAGGCCGATCGCCGAGTCGTAGGAGTAGCGGCCGCCGACCCAGTCCCAGAACTCGAACATGTTGTCCGGGTCGATGCCGAACCCGGTGACCTTGCCGGCGTTGGTCGACAGCGCCACGAAGTGCTTCGCGACCGCCTTCTCCTCGCCGCCGAGCCCCTGAAGGAGCCACGAGCGTGCCGAGGTGGCGTTGGTGATCGTCTCGATCGTGGTGAACGTCTTCGACGCCACGATGAACAGCGTCTCGGCCGGGTCCAGGTCCCGCACCGCCTCGTGCAGGTCGGCACCGTCGACGTTGGAGACGAACCGGAACGTCAACTCCCGCGCGCTGAACGGGCGGAGCGCCTCGTACGCCATCGCGGGTCCCAGATCCGAGCCGCCGATGCCGATGTTGACGACGTTCCTGATCCGCTTGCCGGTGTACCCGGTCCAGGCGCCGGAACGGACGCGCTCGGCGAAACCGCTCATCTTGTCGAGCACGGAGTGCACCTTGGGCACGACGTTCTCGCCGTCCACCTCGATCACCGCGTCCCGCGGCGCCCGCAGCGCGGTGTGCAGCACCGCCCGGTCCTCGGTGACGTTGATCTTCTCGCCGCGGAACATTGCGTCGCGCAGCCCCGACACATCGGTGGCGACGGCCAGTTCGTGCAGCAGGGCGAGCGTCTCGTCGGTGACCAGGTGCTTGGAGTAGTCGATGCGCAGATCGCCCACCCGCACGACGTACCGCTCGGCGCGGGACGGGTCGGCGGCGAACAGCTCACGCAACTGCGGGCGCTGCATCGCATCCGCACGGTGGTCCTCCAGGGCCGCCCACTCGGGACGGCGGTTGAGCCTCGGGGAACCGGACAGCGAGTCAGACATGGGTGGAGGTCTCCTTGCCGGCCTCGCCCCGCAGGGCGATGGCGTACATCTCGTCGGCGTCGAGGCGCCTGAGCTCCTCGGCGATGAGTTCGGAGGTGGTGCGGACCTTCAGCGCGAGGGTGCGCGAGGGCTGGTCCGGCAGGGACAGCGTGGCCAGCGGTCCCTCGGGGCGGTCGATGACGATCTCGCCGTTCTCGGTGCCCAGACGCACACCCGTGACGACCGGTCCGGCGGTCACCACCCGCTCGGCGGTGACGTGCAGCCGGGCCTCCAGCCAGCGCGCCAGCAGCTCGGCGGCCGGGTTGTCGGCCTCGGCCTCCACGACCGCCGACACGATCGGCACCCGGGCCTGATCCAGGGCCGCGGCGAGCATGGACCGCCACGGGGTGAGCCTGGTCCAGGCGAGGTCGGTGTCGCCGGGCGCGTAGGAACGGGCGCGGACCTCCAGGTCGGACAGCGGGGTCTCGGTGGTGTACAGGTCGGTGATCCGGCGCTGGGCCAGCGCGCCCAGCGGGTCCTTCGACGGGTTCTCCGGCGCGTCCACCGGCCACCACACCACGACCGGCGCGTCCGGCAGCAGCAGCGGCAGCACCACCGAGTCGGCGTGGTCGGACACCTCGCCGTACATCCGCAGGATCACCGTCTCGCCGGTGCCGGCGTCGGCGCCCACCCGGACCTCGGCGTCGAGGTGGGAGCGGGTGCGGTCGCGCGGGGTGCGGGCGTGCCGCTTGATGACGACCAGGGTGCGCGCCGGGTGTTCGTGCGACGCCTCCTCGGCCGCCTTGATCGAGTCGTAGGCGTTCTCCTCGTCCGTGACGATGACCATCGTCAGGACCATGCCCACGGCCGGCGTGCCGATCGCGCGGCGGCCCTGCACCAACGCCTTGTTGATCTTGCTTGCCGTGGTGTCGCTCAGGTCGATCTTCATGGCCTGCGCCAGCTCCGTCCGTCTCGTGCGAGCATCTCGTCGGCTTCCTCGGGTCCCCAGCTCCCGGACGCGTACCGCGCCGGCCTGCCGTGTGTGTCCCAGTACTCCTCGATCGGGTCGAGGATCTTCCAGGACTCTTCCACTTCCTGGTGACGGGGGAACAAATTCGCGTCCCCGAGGAGGACATCCAGGATGAGCCGCTCGTAGGCCTCCGGGCTCGACTCCGTGAAGGATTCGCCGTACGCGAAGTCCATCGTCACGTCCCGGATCTCCATCGAGGTACCCGGCACCTTGGAGCCGAACCGCACCGTCACGCCCTCGTCCGGCTGGACGCGGATGACGATGGCGTTCTGGCCCAGCTCCTCGGTGGCGGTGGCGTCGAAGGGCGAGTGCGGTGCCCGCTGGAAGACGACCGCGATCTCCGTCACCCGCCGTCCGAGCCGCTTGCCGGTGCGCAGGTAGAACGGCACGCCCGCCCAGCGCCGGTTGTCCACGTTCAGCCTGACGGCCGCGTAGGTGTCGGTCCTGGAGTCCGGGTCGATGCCGTCCTCGTCGAGGTACCCGAGCACCTTCTCGCCGCCCTGCCAGGCCGTCGCGTACTGCCCGCGCACGGTGTGCCGGCCGAGGTCCTCCGGCAGCTTGACGGCCCTGAGCACCTTCAGCTTCTCGGTGAGCAGCGACGCGGCGTCGAACGCGGCCGGCTCCTCCATGGCGGTGAGCGCCATCAGCTGGAGCAGGTGGTTCTGGATGACGTCACGGGCCGATCCGATGCCGTCGTAGTACCCGGCGCGGCCGCCGATGCCGATGTCCTCGGCCATCGTGATCTGCACATGGTCGACGTACGACCGGTTCCAGATCGGCTCGAACATCTGGTTCGCGAACCGCAGCGCCAGGATGTTCTGGACGGTCTCCTTGCCGAGATAGTGGTCGATCCGGAAGACCTGCTCCGGGTCGAACACGTCGTGCACGATCGCGTTCAGCTCCCGGGCGCTGGCGAGATCCCGGCCGAACGGCTTCTCGATGACCGCCCGCCGCCAGGACTCCTCGGGGGCGTCCGCAAGGCCGTGCTTCTTCAGCTGCTGCACGACCTTCGGGAAGAACTTCGGCGGTACGGAGAGGTAGAAGGCGTAGTTGCCGCTGGTGCCGCGTGCCTTGTCCAGCTCCTCCACGGTCTGGCGCAGCCGGTCGAACGCCGTGTCGTCGTCGAAGTCACCGGGGATGAACCGCATGCCCTCCGACAGCTGCTGCCAGACCTCCTCACGGAACTCGGTACGGGCGTGCTCGCGCACCGAGTCGTGCACGATCTGCGCGAAGTCCTCGTCCTCCCAGTCCCGGCGGGCGAACCCGACCAGGGAGAAGCCCGGCGGCAGCATGCCGCGGTTGGCCAGGTCGTACACGGCCGGCATCAGCTTCTTGCGGGACAGGTCACCCGTGACCCCGAAGATCACGAGCCCGGACGGGCCCGCGATCCGGGGGAGACGGCGGTCCCGCGCGTCGCGGAGGGGGTTGTCCCAGTCGGAGGTCATTCTGCGTCAGCTCCCTTGCTGCCGAGCGACTTCTTGACGGCGTCCAACAGGTCCTGCCACGCCACCTCGAACTTGGCGACGGCCTCGTGCTCCAACCGGGTGACGACCTCGTCGTAGGAGATCCCGAGCGCCTCCACGGCGGCCAGGTCGGCGCGGGCCCGCGCATAGCCGCCCGTCACCGTGTCGCCGGTGATCTCACCGTGGTCGGCGGTGGCGTTCAGCGTTGCCTCGGGCATCGTGTTGACGGTGCCGGGCGCGACGAGTTCGTCCACGTACAGGGTGTCCTTGTAGGCGGGGTCCTTCACGCCCGTGGAGGCCCACAGCGGGCGCTGCTTGTTTGCGCCGGCCCCGGTCAGGGCCGTCCAGCGGGCTGTCGACCGTGCCGCGTCGTCGGCAGCGCCGAACACATCCTCGTACGCCTCGTAGGCGAGGCGCGCGTTGGCGAGCGCCGCGCGGCCCTTCAGCGCGAGGGCCTCGCCCGTGCCGATGGCCGTCAGCCGCTTGTCGATGTCGGCGTCGACGCGGGAGACGAAGAAGGACGCCACGGAGTGGATGGCGGACAGGTCCAGGCCGTTCGCCGCGGCCTTCTCCAGACCGGCCAGGTAGGCGTCCATGACCTCGCGGTAGCGCTCCAGCGAGAAGATCAGGGTCACGTTGACGCTGATGCCGAGGCCGATGACCTCGGTGATCGCCGGCAGGCCCGCCCGCGTCGCCGGGATCTTGATCATGACGTTGGGGCGGTCGACGAGCCAGGCGAGCTGCTTGGCCTCGGCGATCGTCGCCGCCGTCTGGTGCGCGAGGCGCGGGTCGACCTCGATGGAGACCCGGCCGTCGCGGCCGTCGGTGGAGTCGTACACGGGCCGCAGGATGTCGGCGGCTGCTCGGACGTCGGCGGTGGTCATCATCCGCACGGCCTCGTCGACCGTGACGCCCCGCACCGCGAGGTCGGCGAGCTGCTCCGCGTATCCCTCGCCGGAACCTATGGCGGCCTGGAAGATGGACGGGTTGGTGGTGACGCCCACGACGTTCTTGTCCGCGACGAGTTCGGCGAGGTTGCCGGACTCGATCCGCTTGCGCGAGAGGTCGTCCAGCCAGATCGAGACGCCCTCGTCGGCCAGGCGCTTCAGCGTGCCCGCGGTCGCGGTCGCTTCGGTGGTCACAGTGATCATCTTCTTTCTGCGTTCAGGTCAACCGCGGGCGGCGGCAAGCCCCGTGGTCGAATTCAATGCAGCCCGGGCGGCGGCGGCCACGTTCTCGGGGGTGAAGCCGTACTCGGCGAACAGCGTCTTGGCGTCGGCCGAGGCGCCGAAGTGCTCCAGGGAGACGATGCGTCCGGCGTCGCCCACGAACCGGTACCAGGTGAGCCCGATGCCGGCCTCGACGGCGACCCGTGCCTTCACGGCGGGCGGCAGGACGCTCTCGCGGTACTCGCGCGGCTGCTGCTCGAACCACTCCACGGACGGCATCGAGACCACCCGGGTCCCGATCCCCTCGGCCTCCAGCGCCTCACGCGCGGCGACGGCGAGCTGAACCTCGGAGCCGGTCGCGATGAGAACGACGTCCGGCGTCCCGGTGGAGGAGTCCCGCAGGACGTAACCACCCTTCACCGCATCGGAGTTGGGGGCGTACGTCGGCACGCCCTGGCGGGTGAGCGCGAGGCCGTGCGGGGCCGGGTCGGTGGAGTGGCGGCGCAGGATCTCGGCCCACACGATCGCGGTCTCGTTGGCGTCCGCGGGGCGCACCACGTTGAGACCGGGGATGGCGCGCAGCGACGCAAGGTGCTCGATCGGCTGGTGAGTGGGGCCGTCCTCACCCAGACCGATGGAGTCGTGCGTCCAGACGTACGTCACCGGCAGCTGCATCAGAGCCGACATGCGGACGGCGTTGCGCATGTAGTCGGAGAACACCAGGAAGGTGCCGCCGTAGACACGGGTGTTGCCGTGCAGGGCGATGCCGTTCATCTCCGCGGCCATCGAGAACTCACGGATGCCGAAGTGGACGGTGCGGCCGTACGGGTCGGCCTCCGGCAGTGGGTTGCCCTTGGGCAGGAACGAACTCGACTTGTCGATGGTGGTGTTGTTGGAGCCGGCCAGGTCGGCCGAGCCGCCCCACAGCTCGGGAAGGACCGGGCCGAGGGCCTGGAGCACCTTGCCGGACGCGGCGCGCGTGGCGACCGACTTGCCCTCCTCGAACACGGGGATCGAGGACTCCCAGCCCTCGGGCAGCTGACCGGCGACGATCCGGTCGAACAGCCGGGCCCGCTCGGGGTCCGCGGCGCGCCACGCGCCGAACCGCTTGTCCCAGGCGGCGTGCGCCTCGGCGCCCCGGTCCAGGGCGCGGCGGGCGTGGGCGAGCACCTCGTCGGCGACCTCGAAGGACTTCTCGGGGTCGAAGCCCAGCAGGCGCTTGGTCGCGGCGATCTCGTCGTCGCCGAGGGCGGAGCCGTGGGAGGCCTCGGTGTTCTGCGCGTTCGGGGCGGGCCAGGCGATGATCGTGCGCATCGCGATGATGGAGGGCCGCTCGGTCTCGGCCTGCGCCGCCCTCAGCGCGGCGTACAGGGCGTGGACGTCGACGTCTCCGCCGAGCTCCGGCTCGATCCGCTGCACGTGCCAGCCGTACGCCTCGTAGCGCTTGAGCACGTCCTCGGAGAACGCGGTCGCGGTGTCGCCCTCGATGGAGATGTGGTTGTCGTCGTAGAGGAAGACCAGGTTGCCGAGCTTCTGGTGGCCGGCGAGCGAGGAGGCCTCGGCGGAGACGCCCTCCTCCAGGTCGCCGTCGGAGACGATCGCCCAGATGGTGTGGTCGAACGGGGACTCGCCCTCGGGCGCCTCCGGGTCGAACAGGCCGCGCTCGTAGCGGGCGGCCATCGCCATGCCGACGGCGTTGGCGACCCCCTGCCCGAGCGGTCCGGTCGTCGTCTCGACCCCGGCCGTGTGGCCGTACTCGGGGTGCCCCGGCGTCTTCGAACCGTGCGTCCGGAACGACTTGAGGTCGTCGAGCTCCAGCTCGTACCCGGCGAGGAAGAGCTGCGTGTACAGGGTCAGCGAGGTGTGGCCGGGGGAGAGGACGAAGCGGTCACGTCCGGTCCACTCGGGGTCGGCGGGGTCGTGCCGCATCACCTTCTGAAAGATCGTGTACGCGGCGGGGGCGAGGCTCATCGCCGTGCCCGGGTGGCCGTTGCCGACCCGCTGCACGGCGTCGGCCGCGAGGAGGCGGGCCGTGTCGACGGCACGCCGGTCGAGTTCGGTCCATTCGAAGCGGTCCGGGGTGTGCGTGCTCATCTTCAAAAAGTCCTCGATCGGAGCGAAGTAGCTGGTCCAACGCGTTCAAAAGTAAAAGTCTGACTTTTGAGAGGGAAGGTCGGCGTGTGTCAGGCTGTGGTGAAAGTGGGACACCGCGAGGCGCGCCGCGCACGGCTGAGCGAGGGGCGCGCACGGGTGAGACGGCACGAGACGGACATGGTGGAAATGGCGGATATCGCGGACGCGAGCGCTCAAGGTGGCGACGCGATACGGACGTTTCCGTTCCCGGCCGACCTGAGCGTCCTCGGCGTCGGCATGCAGGTGGGCCGGATGGGTGCCGGCCGTACCTGGCACGCGACCGACGCACCGCTGGAGCGGGTGCACCGCATCGACTTCCACGTCGTGATGCTGTTCACCGAGGGGCCGGTGCGACACATGATCGACTTCGCCGAGTACGAGGCGAACGCCGGTGACCTGCTGTGGATTCGCCCGGGTCAGGTCCACCGCTTCTCCGGGACCGACGACTACCGCGGCACCGTCCTGACCATGCAGCCAGGCTTCCTGCCCCGCGCCACGGTCGAGGCGACCGGCCTCTACCGCTACGACCTGCCGCCCCTGCTCCACCCCGACCAGGCTCAGCTCCCCGCCCTGCGCTCGGCCCTCGCCCAACTGCAACGCGAGTACGAGGACACCACGACCCTGCCGCTGAGCCTGCACACCGCGGTGCTGCGGCACTCACTGACCGCGTTCCTGCTGCGCCTCGCCCATCTCGCGGCGAGCTCGGCGGAGGCGGCACGCCACCAGGGCGACACGACCTTCACGCTCTTCCGGGACGCGGTGGAGCGGGGCTTCGCCACGAACCACAGCGTCAGCGCGTACGCCGACCAGCTCGGGTACTCGCGCCGGACCCTGGTACGAGCCGTCCGCGCCGCCACCGGCGAGACACCCAAGGGGTTCATCGACAAGCGGGTCATCCTGGAGGCGAAACGGCTGCTGGCCCACACGGACATGCCGATCGGGCGGGTGGGGGCGGCGGTGGGGTTCCCGGACGCCGCGAACTTCTCCAAGTTCTTCCACCAGCACACGGAGGTGACACCGGCGGGGTTCCGTGCGGAGCTTCGTTGATCCCGGCGTACCTTTCGGACCGCCGCCGACATCGAGGACCGCACGGTCGGCCACGTGGCCGGGCGCCACGAGCTCGACGACTCCCGCTCACCGCCGTCGGCCGTCCGGGCGCCCATGGTCAGCCGGCCGCATCGCCGAGCTGCCCGCGCGGGCCGAGGTGGCGCCGTACGTCTCACCGGCGGGATGCTGGAGTGGGGGTCGGCGGAGCTGTCGGTCGAGAGGGCGGCGTGAACCGGCGGGTTCACTTGACACACGGATCCGATATGCCTACGAAACCTCCATGACCGCCCACGAAGAAGACAAAGAAGACCCCCCGTCCGTGCCTCCGCAGGATCTGGACGTCGCAGCGGCCCAAGCCTCCGTCACCCTTCTGGAACGCCTCGCCGAGAAGCTCGGCGGCCGTGCCTCGGTCACCGCCGTCTACGGCGAACCCGTCACCGCCGAAGGCGTCACCGTCGTCCCGGTCGCCAAGGTCGCCTACGGCTTCGGCGGCGGCACGGGACGTACGATCGAGGGCGCCAAGGCCGGGGACGGTGGTGGCGGCGGGGGAGGCGTCGAGGCCAAGCCCATCGGCTACATCGAGATCCGGGACGGCGTCAGCACCTACCGGCCCATCCGGGATCCCTGGCGCGACATCGCGCTCCCGCTGGCCGCACTCGCCCTCGCCCTCACTCTCCCGAAGGCCGTCCGCGCACTGCGACGGCGCAGCTGAGACACACCGGTGCCCCGCGCCCCGATCGGGGCGCGGGGCACCGTGCGGTCGGCCACGACGGACCCTGGACACTGACGCCCCGTCGCGGCTGAAGGCTCGGATGCGCTCAGCGGCCGAAGTTGAACCAGTTCACGTTCACGAAGTCCGCCGGCTGGCCGCTGCTGAAGGTCAGATAGACGTCGTGCGTGCCGGTCACCCCGGTGATGTTCGCCGGGACCGTCCGCCACGACTGCCAGCCGCCCGTGTTGCCGACCGCGAAACTGCCGACGGGCGCGTTGCCGCGGCTGTCCAGACGCACCTCGACCAGCCCGCTGACGCCGCTCGCCGCGCCGCTCGCCACCCGGCCGACGAACTGGTTCGCCGCCGAGGAACCGAAGTTGACACCCCGGTACAGCGCCCAGTCGCCGTTCGCGAGGGAGGCGATGTTCTGCCCGCCGCCCGAGTCGGAGGTGGACTCGGTGCCCACGCCGCCCTGGCTGTCGTAGGACTCGGCCTGGATGGCGCTGTAGGCGTCACGGTTGCCCGTCGGCGGAGGCGTGGTGCCGCTCCCGCTGGACAGCACCTGGACGTAGTCGACGACCATCGAGTGGCCCGGCTGCGTGCCGCTGTCCGGGCCGCCGCCGAAGGCGTCCGGGAAGCCGCCGCCCATGGCCACGTTGAGGATGACGAAGAAGCCGTGGTTCGTCGCGTTCGCCCACGTCGTCGCGTCGACCTGGTTGGCCCGTACGGTGTGGAAGTTGACGCCGTCGAGATAGAAGCGGATCTCCTCGACGCTCGTCGAGCGGTCCCACTCCATCCGGTAGGTGTGGAAGCCGGCCTGGCAGGTCGCGCCGGAGCAGGTGGTGTTGCCGCCGATGCCGCTGGTCTCGTTGCAGGGGCCGCCCGGTGAGGTGCCGCAGTGCATGGTGGCGAACACCGTGTTCATGCCCTGGGTGTTCTCCATGATGTCCAGCTCGCCGACGGCGGGCCAGTTCCAGTAGTTGCCGCGGTAGGGCCCGCCCAGCATCCAGAACGCCGGCCAGTAGCCCTTGGCCGCGGCTCCGGTCACATTCGGCACCTGGATGCGGGACTCCACGCGCAGTTTGCCGCCCGCCGGGGGCTGGAAGTCGGTGCGGTTGGTCTCGATGCGCCCCGAGGTCCAGTTGCCGGACGCGTCCCGGCGGGGCGTGATGCGCAGATTGCCGTTGCCGTCGAGCGCGACGTTGTTCGTGCTGTTCGTCATCGTCTCGATCTCGCCGGTGCCCCAGTTGGCGGGGCCGCCGGGATAGCCCTTGCCGGTGGCGTACTGCCAGTTGGAGGTGTTCACGCCGGAGCCCGCGGCGCCCTCGAAGTCGTCAAGGAACACCTGCGTCCAGCCCGAAGGGGGCGTGGGCGCGGACGCGTTGGCCGACGGTACGGCGACGGTGGCGCCGGCCGCCACCAGGCCGAGCGTGCCGAGTACGGCCAGCAGTGCGCGTCTTGGGGAGCGGGGTCTGCGGTGTGTGCCGGAGGGGTCACTCATGGGGGTGCTGCCTCTCGGGGTACGGAAGTGGGGGAGCGGGATGCCCTTGGGAGCACTCGGAGGGTTTGAGAGCGCTCTCAGAGTGCCGTCAATGTGCTCCCCGGTGCTCCGGTCGTCAAGAGATGAAGCAGATAAATCCCTTGCGCCACAGGGAAGTTCACTCCGTGAAGGCGGTCGGGTCCCGGAGCTAGTGTGAGGTCCATGGAACTTGCCTTCACCGGCTCGGTGATCGAATGGCGCGGACCGGCGCCGTACTACTTCGTCCGGGTCCCCGACGAGGAGTCCGCCGACATCCGTGACGTGGCCGCGATGGCCACCTACGGCTGGGGCGTGATCCCCGTCGAGGCCCGGCTCGGCGAGATCGCTTTCGAGACGTCCCTGTTTCCCAAGGACGGCGGCTACCTGCTGCCGCTGAAGAACGCGGTACGGGGGCCGCAGGGGCTCGGGGCCGGCGACGAGGTCACCGTGAAGATGACCGTGCGCCTGTAGGCACCGGCGCCGGCACCTCCTCGTGCAGCCCGAACCGGTCGTGAGCCCGGCGCAGCGGCTTCGGCGCCCACCAGGCACGCCGGCCGAGCAGCGCCATCGTCGCCGGCACCAGCAGCATCCGTACGACCGTCGCGTCGATCAGCACCGCGAGGGTCAGGCCCAGGCCGATCTGCAGGATGGGTGCGAAGCCGCCGGTCATGAAGGCGCCGAACACCACCGCGAGGAGCAGCGCCGCGCAGGTCACCACGCGGCCGGAGCGGCGCAGACCGGTGACCACGGCCTCCCGGTCGTTGCCTGTGAGCTGCCGTGCCTCGCGCATCCGGGCCAGGATGAACAGTTCGTAGTCCATGGCCAGACCGAACGCGATCGCCACGATCAGCGGCGGCGCGGTCAGGCTCAGCGCGCCCAGACCCTCACTGCCCAGCAGCCCCGCCAGATGCCCGTCCTGGAACACCCACACCACCACGCCGAGCGCGGCGCCCAGGCTGAGCAGGGTGGTCAGGATGGTGCGCAGCGGGATCAGCAGCGAGCCGGTGAAGGCGAAGAGCAGGGCGAAGATACCGGCCAGGACGGTGACCGCGGCCCAGGGCGCCCGGTCCGAGAGCATCTCCCGGAAGTCCACCAGGCGGGCGGCCGGCCCGGTGACCTCGACCGGCTCGCCGCCGCGCACGTCCCGGATCCGCTCGACCAGTGCGGTGGCCTCCGGGCCGTCGACGCTGCCCGGTGGCCGGACGCGCAGGACCGTCGCCCCGCCCGGCAGTTCGTGGGACTCGGTCGCAGGAGACAGCGCCCGGATCCGGTCTGCGGTGGCCGCGTCCGCGCCCGGCTTCAGCACGACCGTGATCGGCGAGACGCCGGTGCCCGGCGGGAAGTGCTCGTCGACGGTGTCGTACAGCTGCCGTGCCTCGGTGCTCGCGGGCAGTTGCTCGGCGTCGCCGAGGTTGATCGTCATGCCGGTGACGGGCAGTGCCAGGACCAGTAGGACCGGTACGACGGTAGCCACCACGGCGACCCGGCGGCGGGCCGAGAAGCGGGCCAGGCGCGCGAACACACGGCCCTCCTCGCCCTCCGGCCGGACCTTCGCCGGGGCGATCCTCCCGCCGAACCTCGCGAGCAGCGCCGGCAGCAGCGTGAGCGCGGCCAGCATGTCGACCACGACCACGGCGGCGACGGCCAGCCCCATGCTGCGCAGGAACACGCTCGGGAACACCAGCAGCCCGGTCAGGCTGACCGCGACCGTGAACCCGGAGAACAGTACGGTCCGGCCGGCCGCCGCGACCGTACGCTCCACCGCCCGGGCCACGTCGTCGGTGTTCCGGCGCTCCTCGCGGAAGCGCACCACCATCAACAGGGCGTAGTCCACGGCGAGTCCGAGCCCCAGCATCGTGGTCACCTGGATCGCGTACACGGAGATGTCGGTGACCTCGCTGAACAGGAACAGTGCGAGGAAGGCGCCCGCGATCCCGCTGACCGCGATCACCAGGGGCAACGCCGCAGCGCGCAGCCCGCCGAACACCACCAGCAGCAGGGCGAGTACGACCGGCAGCGAGATCAACTCCGCGTTCCGTACGTCCTCCTGGGCCCGCTCGCCGATCTGCGTGCCCAGCAACGGGCCGCCGCTGACGTGCACTTCGGGCGCGTCGATCTGCCGGATCCGCTCGGCGGCCGCGTCGACGGCGTCCTCCTCGGCGGTGTCGTCGAGGCCGCCTTCGAGGGTGACGGGGATGATCAGCGCCCGCCCGTCCTCGGCGGTCAGGCCACGGGTGGCGTACGGGTCGGGCACGGCGGCCACCCCGTCGAGGGACCGCACGTCGGCGACGGCCCGCTCGACCTGTTCCCGCAGCGCGGGGTCGGTCACGGCGGTGCCCTCGACGACGCCGGTGATCGACTCCCCGGCGGGGTCGGCGCGGTCGAGGTAGCGCGCGGCGGCCTCGGACTCGGTGCCCGGGATGTCGGCCACGTTGTCGGAGAGGCGGCCGAAGACGCCCGTCCCGAGGCCGAAGCCGAGCAACAGGAAGAGCACCCACAGGGCGATGACGGTGAGCGGGCGGCGGGTCGCCGCCCGGGCGAGCGTGGTGAGCACGGTCCCTCCCGGCAGGACGGTCGGTTGCATCGCCCTCAGACTCACGCCACGGGGGTGGTCACCGGATCGCCGGTGGGAGCGGTTTGCGGGCCTCCGTCGCAGGGGGGAGCAGTGCCCGGAACTCCCTCGCTAGGGGGATCCCGGGGTCACGAGCCCGGTCTCGTAGGCGCAGATCACCGCCTGTACCCGGTCCCTCAGAGCGAGCTTGCCCAGCACGTTGCTGACATGGCTCTTCACCGTGTGCTCGCTGACGAACAGGGTCGTGGCGATCTCGGAGTTGGACAGCCCGCGCGCCAGCAGCCGCAGGGTCTCCACCTCACGCGCCGTCAGGACGTCCAGGCGCTGCGGGGTGGCCTCGGCGGCGGCCTCCTCGCGGCGGCGCCGCACGATGTCGGCGACCAGCCGCCGCGTCACCGTCGGCGCGAGCAGCGAGTCCCCGGCCGCGACGACCCGTACGGCGTGCACGAGGTCGTCGCGCCGCACGTCCTTCAGCAGGAAGCCGCTGGCGCCCGCGCACAGCGCCTCGTAGACGTACTCGTCCAGGTCGAACGTGGTCAGCATGACCACCTTGCAGCTGGACTGCCCGCACACCCGCCGGGCCGCCTCCAGGCCGTCCATGACCGGCATCCGGATGTCGAGGAGCAGCACGTCGGGCGTGTGCCGCTGCACCGCGGCGACCGCGTCGGCGCCGTCGCCGGCCTCCGCGACCACCTCGATGTCGGCCTGCGCCTGGAGGATCATGCTGAACCCGGCCCGCACCAGTTCCTGGTCGTCGGCGACCACCACCCGGATGCTCATCCCAGGGCCGCCTCCCGGTCGACGGCCGCGGGCAGCCGTACGACCACCCGGAAACCGCCCTCCGGTCCGCGCCCGGCCCGTGCGCTGCCCCCGCAGGCGGCGGCCCGCTCCCGGATGCCGATCAGACCGTGGCCGCCGTGGCCGTCGTGGCCGGAGCCCGGTCCCTGTCCGTCGTCGGTCACCGTCAGTGTCAACTCGTCCTCCGTCCAGTCGAGTTCGACGGTAGCGGAGGCGGCCCGCGCGTGCTTCACGGTGTTGGTCAGCGCCTCCTGGACCACGCGGAAGGCGGCGACCTCGGTGTCCGGGGGCAGCGGACGGGGCGTACCGGAGCCGATCAGCTCGACCCGCAGTCCGGTGGACTCGCCGACCCGGCGGACCAGGCCGGGCAGTTCGGCCACGCCCGGCTGCGGCAGCCGCCACGCACCGCCGTCGCCCCGCGGCTCCTTGAGCACGCCGAGGATCCGGCGCAGCTGCGCCATCGCGTCCCGCCCGGCCCCCGCGATCGCGTCGAACGCGGCCTCGGCGCGCACCGGATCGCTGCGCACCACCACCGGTCCTGCCTCGGCCTGAACCACCATCAGGCTCACCGCGTGCGCGAGGACGTCGTGCATGTCGCGGGCGATCCGGGACCGCTCCTGCGCAATGGCCCGCGCGGTGTCGGCGGCCCGCTCCCGCTCCAGTCGCCGGGCCCGGTCCTCCAGTTCGGCGGTGTACGCCCGCTGCACGCGGGCCAGCACACCGAAGCCGTACGCGCACACCACGCCCAGCAGGTGGAAGGCGTACTCGAAAGGCTGGGGCTCCTCCTTGTGCATCATCGTCAGGGAGACGCCGACGAGCCAGCCGACCAGCATCGCGCGCCGTTGCCACGGCCTGCCCAGGGCGGCCATCGTGTAGAGGACGACCATGCCGCCGTACATCACGTCCGGAGGCGGCGCGTGGTAGACGGCCTGTACGGGGGTGGCCACGGACACGGCGCAAGCCGTCACGAACGGCGCGCGGCGCCGCCACACCAGCGGTACCGCGGTCGCGGCGCCGATCAGCCAACCCTGCCAGGTCAGCCGGTCGTCGCCCTCGTCGGGGAAGAGCCACTGCAACGAGACGGCGAACAGTACGAGCGCGGCGAGCGCCGAGTCGACGACGTACGGGTTGGCGGTGCGCAGGCGCTCGGCAGCGGGGGAGAACCAGGAACGAGCGGACACGGGCGGCTCCTCGGGGCAAGGGCACTTTCAGTATCGCGAGGTCACTCGGGGCTCGTCCTCACCGGTGAGAGGGATATCGGCGGGGCGCCCGCCGTGGGGGCGTTGGCGGGTCGTCGGGCGTCTGCGGCGCCGTCGTGGCCGTTCGCGCAGTTCCCCGCGCCCCTTGAGGGCGTTGCCGAACCGTGCCCGAGGGGCGCGGGCCATGTCGATGTGCGGCTCAACCGCGCCGCCAAGGGGCGCGGGGAACTGCGCGACCAGCCACAACGAACCCGCGGACGTCCGACGACCCGGCGTCGGCCTCGGCCCCCTAAGTCCCTTTCTCCGGCCGCCACCCCAACCCCCGCGATATCCCCCGCGCCGCCAGCCGCACCGCCGGTGCCAGGACCGGGACCTGGGCGTCCGCCTGGGGGACCACCACCGACACGGCGGCGACGACCGCACCGCCCGGCCCCCGCACCGGCGCCGCGACGGACAGCGCGTCGTCGGTGACCTGGCGGCTGCTCACCGCCACCCCCGTGCGGCGCACCTCGGCCAGCATGCGGCGCAGCCGGGCCGGATCGGTGACGGTGTACGGCGTGAAGGCGGCGAGCGGACCGCCGCAGTAGCCCTCCTGGAAGTCCGCGTCGCTGTGCGCGAGCAGCGCGAGCCCGACCCCCGTGGCGTGCAGCGGCCAGCGCGCCCCGACGCGGATGTGCACCCCGACCGCCGACCGTCCCGAAAGCCACTCGATGTAGACGACCTCCGGCCCGTCCCGGACCGCCAACTGCACGTTCTCGTGGGTCGCCTCGTACAGGTCCTCCAGATACGGCAGCGCGACCTGCCGCAGCGCCAGTCCGCGCGGCGCGAGTGCCGCGAGCTCCCACAGCCGCAGCCCGACGTGGTAGAGCCCGGCGTCGTCCCGCTCCAGCGCGCCCCACTCGGTGAGCGCGGCCACCAGCCGGTGCGCGGTGCTCAGGCTCAGCCCGGCCCGCCGGCTGATGTCGGTCAGACACAGCGCCGGATGTTCCAGGTCGAAGGCCCCGAGCACCGCCAGCAGCCGGTCGGGCGCGGACCGCGCATGAGCCGGCACGGACGCCACGCCGTCACCCGAGCCCGGACTCGGCGACTCTCTGGAGCAGCGCGTGCAACTGCTCGCGCTCGCCGTCGTCCAGTGGCCCGACCAGCTCGTTGGTGACCCGCTGCCCGGCCTCGTCGGTATCCCGGAGGAACGCCCGGCCGCCCTCGGTCAGCACGATGATCCGGCTGCGCCGGTCGTCGGGGGAGGGGCGCCGCTCGGCGAAGCCCAGCTTCTCCAGGTCGTCGACAAGGCCGACGATCGCGCTCGGGTCGTAGCCGAGCGACGCGCTCAGCTCGCGCTGGAGGGCGCCCGGGGTGGTGGCGAGGAAGCGCAGCACCGCGTAGTGGCGCAGCCGCAGGCCCGACTCCTGGAGGAAGGAGTTGAACAGCTGACCGGAGCGCAGGCCGAGGCGGTAGAGCAGATAGCCCGTGTCCGCGTGGAGTCCGCGCATCCACGGCTCGTCGGCGTCGATCGGTGCGGGGTTCGTGGTCTGCCGGCTGGCGATGGCGGGCTCCCTGGTCGAGGCCCCGGGCGGGGCGTGCGGACGTACGGCACCCAGCATGACGCAAGGACGAGTCCGCAACAACTATTGACGTCAACAACTATTGTTCTTACCTTCGATCTCGCAGCCGCACCTCTCCGCGACTCGCAGCCGCCGCACACTCCTCGAAGGGACCCGCCCGTGCCCAGCATCGATCTCACCGGCAAGGCCGCCGTCGTCACCGGCAGCGGCCGGGGCCTCGGCCTCGCCTACGCCCACGCCCTGGCCGCCCACGGCGCCTCCGTGGTCGTCAACGACGTCGACGAGGCCGTGGCCGAGGCGGCCGTGAAGTCCATCCGCGAGTCCGGCGGCACGGCCGTCGCCGAGGTCGTCCCCGTCGGTACAGCCGAGGCCGCGGACCGCCTGGTCGGCCGCGCGGTCGAGGAGTTCGGGCGGCTGGACGTCCTGGTCACCAACGCCGGCATCCTGCGCGACAAGGTCCTGTGGAAGATGACCGACGACGACTTCGACGCCGTGATCACCACGCATCTCAAGGGCACCTTCACCTGCGCCCGCGCCGCCGCCGTCCGCATGCGCGAGCAGGGCGAGGGCGGCACCCTGATCCTGGTCGGCTCACCGGCCGGCCAGCGCGGCAACTTCGGGCAGACGAACTACGCCGCCGCCAAGGCCGGCATCGCCGCCTTCGCCCGCACCTGGTCGATGGAACTGGGCCGGGCGGACATCACCGTCAACGCGATCGTGCCGGTCGCCGCGACCGCGATGACCGAGACCATCCCCGGCTTCGCCCCGTACGTCGAGGCGATGCGCGGCGGCGCGCCGCTCCCGGACTTCCTGCGCAAGGGCGAGGGCTTCGGCACCCCCGAGGACTGCGCCGCCCTCGTCCCCTTCCTCGCCTCCGAGGCGGCTCGCGGCATCACCGGCCAGGCCATCGGCATCGGCGGGGACAAGGTGGCACTCTGGTCGCATCCGCAGGAGATCGCGGCGGCGTACGCGGACGGCGGCTGGACCCCCGACACCCTCGCCGCCGTATGGCCCACCTCGGTCGGCGCCGAGCTCCAGTCGGTCGGCATTCCGGCCCCCAAGTTCCCGGAGGCGTGATGACCACCTCCGTGCCCCCCTCCATGAACCCCGACGAGCTGGTCGCGATCGACGTCCACACCCACGCGGAGGTCTCCTCCAAGGGCCACTCCTCCCTGGACGACGACCTCCACGACGCCTCCTCCGCCTACTTCAAGGTCGAGGGCAAGCGGAAACCGACCCTCCAGGAGACCGCCGCGTACTACCGCGAGCGGAACATGGCCGCCGTGATCTTCACGGTCGACGCCGAGTCCGCCACGGGCACGCCTCCGGTCCCCAACGAGGAGGTCGCCGAGGCGGCCGCCGCCAACGCCGACGTGCTGATCCCCTTCGCGTCCATCGACCCGTTCCGGGGAAAGGCGGGCGTGAAGCAGGCGCGGCGCCTGGTCGAGGAGTACGGCGTGCGGGGATTCAAGTTCCACCCCAGCATCCAGGGCTTCTTCCCCGACGACCGCTCGGTGGCGTACGACCTCTACGAGGTGATCGAGGAGACGGGCACCATCGCCCTGTTCCACACGGGCCAGACGGGCATCGGCGCCGGAGTTCCGGGCGGAGGCGGGATCAGGTTGAAGTACTCCAACCCGCTGCACGTGGACGACGTGGCCGCCGACTTCCCGCACCTGAAGATCATCCTGGCGCACCCGTCCTTCCCCTGGCAGGACGAGGCCCTCGCGGTGGCCACCCACAAGCCCGGCGTGCACATCGACCTGTCCGGCTGGTCGCCGAAGTACTTCCCGCCCCAACTGGTGCGGTACGCCAACACATTGCTGAAGGACAAGGTCCTCTTCGGCTCCGACTTCCCCGTCCTCACCCCCGACCGCTGGCTCGCCGACTTCGCCAAGCTGTCGATCAAGGACGAGGTCAGGCCGAGGATCCTCAAGGAGAACGCCGCCCGGCTGCTCGGGCTGACGAAACCGTAAGGGGCGTGACATGCGCAACGAGGGACTGGGGTCGTGGCCCGCACGCCGGGCCCGCAAGACACCCCACCGCACCGCCCTGATCCACGGCGGGACATCGACGTCGTACGCCGCCCTGCACGAGCGCACCACCCGGCTGGCCCACGCCCTGCGCGAGCGCGGTGTCCGCCGCGGCGACCGGGTCGCATACCTGGGCCCGAACCACCCGTCCTACCTGGAGACCCTCTTCGCCGCCGGCACGCTCGGCGCGGTCTTCGTCCCCCTCAACACCCGCCTGGCCGGCCCCGAGATCGCCTACCAACTGGCCGACTCCGGAGCCAAGGCCCTGCTCCACGCACCGTCACACGCCGGACTGGTCGCGGGCCTCCCGGGCCACACCGACGTCCGTACCTACCTGGAAACGGGCCCGGACTACGAAGAGATCCTCGCCGCGTCCTCCGACGAACCGATCGACGCCCCCGTCACCCCCGACGACACCTGCATCATCATGTACACCTCGGGGACGACCGGCCGCCCCAAGGGCGCCATGCTCACCCACGGCAACATCATCTGGAACGCCCTCAACGTCCTCGTCGACACCGACCTGGTCGCCGACGAACGCGCCCTGGTCTCGGCCCCGTTGTTCCACACGGCGGGCCTGAACATGCTGACCCTGCCGGTCCTCCTCAAGGGCGGCACCTGCGTCCTCGTCGAGGCATTCGACCCGGCCGCCACCTTCGACCTGATCGCCCGGCACCGCATCACCTTCATGTTCGGGGTCCCGACGATGTTCGACCAGCTGTCCCGCCACTCCCGCTGGCCGGCCGCGGACCTGTCCTCCCTGCGCATCCTGACCTGCGGCGGCTCTCCGGTCCCGACACCGCTCATTGCCGCCTACCAGGAACGCGGCCTCGCCTTCCTCCAGGGCTACGGCATGACGGAGGCAGCACCCGGGACGCTGTTCCTGGACGCCGAACACGCGATCACCAAGGCGGGTTCGGCGGGCGTACCGCACTTCTTCAGCGACGTACGGGTGGTCCGGCCGGACCTGACCCCCGTAGACACCGACGAGCCCGGCGAGATCGTGGTCCGCGGCCCGCACGTCATGCCCGGCTACTGGGGCCTGCCCGAGGAGACCGCCGCGTCCTTCGCCGACGGCTGGTTCCGCAGCGGAGACGCGGCGCGCGTGGACGAGGACGGTTACGTCTTCATCGTCGACCGCATCAAGGACATGATCATCTCGGGCGGCGAGAACATCTACCCCGCCGAGATCGAGGACGTCCTGCTCACCCACCCCGACATCGTGGAGTGCGCGGTCATCGGCGTACCGGACGACAAGTGGGGCGAGGTGCCACGCGCGGTGGTCGTCCCGCGCGAGGGCACTGCCCTGGACCCGGACGAGGTACTCGCCTCGCTGTCCGGCCGCCTGGCGAAGTACAAGATCCCCAAGTCGCTCGTCCTCGCGGACGAACTCCCGCGCACCGCCTCCGGAAAACTCCTCAAGTCCCGAGTCCGTACGCGCTACGGCAACCAGTAAGGAACGCACCCGCATGACCATCACCGTCAACGGCCTCGAAGAACTGAAGAAGCTCTCCGGCACCGACCTCGGCACCAGCGAGTGGATCGAGGTCACCCAGTCCCGCATCAACACGTTCGCCGACGCGACGGACGACCACCAGTGGATCCACGTGGACCCGCAACGCGCCACCGAGGGCCCCTTCGGCACCCCCATCGCCCACGGCTATCTGACCCTGTCGCTCTTCATCCCTCTGTTCACCGAGCTGTTGGACGTCCAGGGGGTTGCGACCAAGGTCAACTACGGCCTGAACAAGGTGCGTTTCCCGTCCCCGGTGAAGGTCGGGTCGCGGATACGGCTGGTCGGTCGACTTGCAGAGGTCGAGGAGGTGCCGGGTGGGGTGCAGGTCGCCGTGGACGGGACGATAGAGATCGAGGGCGTACAGAAGCCGGCGGCTGTCCTGCAAAGTCTGTCGCGGTTCTACGCCTGAACGGTCTGCCGGGCCGTCGGCTGAACCCCGGCATCCCGGCGTCCGCCGGAAACGACCCGCCTTGTTCCGACAATCGTCGCGCAGTGCCGCACGGTGCCTACACTGAGTGTCCACCGCTCGGTTGGGGAACGGGGCGGGGCGGGATCGGGGGATCGCGTGGGGCCGACGGGTTCTTTGAGGGACGCCACTGCCGCTTGAGCGTGCTCCTCGATCCAGAACGCCGCGCAGCGCAGGCCGAGGAAGGAAACCGCGATGAGCAGCCGTGACGAAAAGGACGGCCGAGCAGGCCGCATCATCACGTTCTACTCGTACAAGGGCGGTACTGGCCGCACGATGGCGTTGGCCAACGTCGCCTGGATCCTGGCCGCCAATGGCAAGCGGGTACTGGCGCTTGACTGGGACCTGGAAGCCCCCGGTCTGCACAGGTTCTTTCATCCTTTCCTCGACCCGTCCACCGCTGCCGCCACCACCGGTGTGATCGACATGCTCAATGAATACGCCTGGGCGGTTGTACGTGACGGCGTTGAAGAGCGGCCGTCGGACTGGCACCTGGACTACGCCCGTGTCCAGCGTCACGCGGTTTCCCTGGACTGGTCGTTCCCGGAGCCCGGCACTCTCGATCTCGTGATTGCGGGGCGCCAGGACCGCGCTTACTCGTCGCTCGTGAACACGTTCGACTGGGAAGACTTCTACGATCGGCTGGGCGGTGGAATCTTCCTCGACGCGCTCCGCGAGGACATGCGTCAGAACTACGACTACGTCCTCATCGACAGCCGGACCGGTCTGTCCGACACAGCCGACGTCTGCACCGCCCATCTTCCCGACGTCCTGGTCGACTGCTTCACCCTGAGCGGGCAGAGCATGGACGGCGCCTCGGCCGTCGCCCACGACATCCGTGACCGGTTCCGACGCCGCCGTATCCGCATCCTGCCCGTCCCCATGCGCATCGACGAGGGAGAGAAGGAGAAGGCGGACGCCGGGCGCGCGCTGGCCCGCGCCAAGTTCGACGGGTTCCCCTCAGGTATGAGCGAGGACGAACTCACCGGCTACTGGGGGTCCGTGGAGGTGCCCTACCGGCCGTACTACGCCTACGAGGAGACGCTGGCCACGTTCGGCGACGAGGCCGGCAACGCGACGTCCCTGCTGGCCGCCTTCGAGCGGCTCACCGGTGTGATCAGCGACCAGGCCGTCATCGGCCTGCCCCGCATGCCCGAGGAGATGCGGGAGAGCGTCACGGCGAAGTTCACCCGCCCCCGGCTCGCGCTCCCGGCCGACCTGCACCTCAGCTATGTGTCCGAGGACCGCATGTGGGCCGACTGGATCACCTTCCTGCTCTCCCGGGCCGGGTTCAAGGTGTCGCGCAAGTACGTGGGTTGTGAGGGGGACGGCGCCGAGAAGCCCGCCGACCGGACCGTCTTCGTTCTCTCCCCGGCCTTCCAGCGCTCGGCGCGAGCCCGTCAGGTATGGGACGCGGCCACCGGCGGTGACCTCTCGGGCCGTCGCCAGGTGGTCGCCGTCCGGGTCGGTGACCTGCGCCCGGCGCCCACGTTCGCCGAGCGGCCCTCGGTCGACCTCGTGCGCACCAGCGAGAAGAGCGCCGCCTCCGCCCTGCTGCGGGCCCTCGGCAAGCCGCCGCTGCCCGCCGATCCGACCGACGAGGCGGCGCTCAGGGACGCCCGCTTCCCGGACACGGTGCCCAAGTTCTGGAACGTCCCGCCGCGCAACTCCTCCTTCACCGGCCGCAGCGCGCTGCTGGAGACACTCCGCGACGGACTCAGCGGCAGCAACTCGGGCGGCTCCCCGGCTCCGTGCGCCCTGTACGGGCTGGGCGGCGTCGGCAAGACGCAGATCGCCCTGGAGTACGTGCACCGGTTCGCCGCCGACTACGACCTGGTGTGGTGGATACCCTCCGAGCAGAACGAGCTCGTGGTCTCCGCCCTCACCGACCTCGCACGCAGGCTGGGGCTGCGGGTCGGCGACGACGCCGCCCAGGCCGCGCAGGAGGTCCGCGACCATCTGCGCCAGTCGTCCTCGACGCTGCGCTGGCTGCTGGTGTTCGACAACGCCGACGAACCCGAGGAGGTGAGCAAGCACTTCCCCGGCGGCGCCGGCCATGTGCTGGTCACTTCCCGCAACCAGACCTGGCTGCAGTTCGGCGAGGCCCTGGAGATCGACCCGTTCCTGCGTGAGGAGAGCATCGAGCACCTGCTGCGGCGGGCCGCCGGCCTCACCACGGAGGACGCCGACCGGGTCGCCTCCGCCGTGGGAGACCTGCCCCTCGCCCTCGACCAGGCCGGAGCCTGGCTCGCCGAGACGGGTACGCCCGTCGACACCTACCTCGTCGAGTTGGAGCAGCAGGCCGAGCGGGTCCTGTCGCTCAGCCGGCCCGCGAACTACCCCGAGCCGGTCGGTGCCACCTGGAGTGTCTCCATCGAGCGACTCAAGGAACGCTCACCGGCCGCCGTACGCCTGCTCCAGCTGTGCGCCTTCTTCGCCGCCGAGCCGATCTCGATGAAGTTGCTCTACGGCGACGAGATGACGAGCGTCCTGGCCGAGAAGGACCCTTCGCTCCAGGAGAAGATGGTGCTCGGCCGGGTGATCCGGGAGATCGGCCGGTTCGCGCTCGCCAAGGTGGACCGGGCAACCGAGTCGATCCAGGTGCACCGGCTGGTGCAGGCCGTGATCCGTTCCCAGCTCACGCCCCGGGAGCAGGAGGATGCCCAGCACGTCGTGCACCGCATCCTGGCCGGCGCCCGACCGTCGGGCGAGGAGCCCATCGACGACGTGGAGAACCAGCCCGCCTTCGCCGCGATCTGGCCGCACCCGGAGGCCTCCGAGGCCGGCACCTGCGACGAGCCCAAGACCCGGCAACTGCTCATAGACCGTGTCCGCTACCTGTGGAAGCGCGGCGATCTGAATGGCGCCCTCGCCTTCGCTGCCGGACTGCGCGAGCTTTGGGAGCGCCAGCTGACCGACAGCCAGGCCCGGATCGCCGAACTCGGAAAGCGGGAGCAGGCCGGGGAGGCACCGACGCCCACTCCCACGCCCACCGGCACGGTCGACCCGCGGGCTCCGCGCACGCTCGCCGAGGAGCAGCGGTACGCCACGGAACTCCAGACTCAATTGCTGCACCTGAGCTTCCACATCACCAACGTGCTGCGCTCCCTGGGCAAGTACGTGGAGGCGGAGGAGCTGGGCTTTGCCACCCTCACCCAGCAGCGCGCCCTGCTGACGGCCGGCCATCCGCACATCCTGATGACGGCCAGCGGACTCGCCACCGACCTGGGCAGCATCGGCCGGTTCGAGGAGGCCCTGGAGCTGGCCACCGAGGCGTACAACGGCTTCAAGGAGAACTTCGGCGAGGACCACCCGCGCACCCTCGCCGCCAACAACAACCGCGCCGTGTGCCTCAGACTTCTCGGCCGTTACACCGAGGCCCTGAGCGTCGACCAGGAGATCTACGACCTGCGGCGCAACGACCTCGGCGCCGGGCATCCGCACACCCTGATCAGCATCGTCAACCTGGCCCGCGACCTGCGTGAGATGGGTGAGTTCGAGGCGTCCATCTCACTGTTGAGCAGCGGTTTCGAGTCGTACAAGCAACAGTTCGGCGAGGCGTATCCGGAGACCCTGCGCAGCGCGAAGAGCCTCGCCGTGTCGATGCGCAGGGCGGGCCGGGCCGAGGAGGCGCGGGCACTCACCGAACAGACCCGGGAGCACTACCGGCTGCGCGACACGCCCCCGTCCAGCCCCGACGTCCTGGACTGCACCCTGAACTACGCAACCGACCTCTACTCCACCGGGGCGCGCGAGGAGGCCCTGATGCTGGCTCAGGACATAGTGCGGCAGTACCGCCGCGCACCCGGCGAGCGGCACCCGGCGACGCTCGCCGCCGTCAACAACCTCGGGATTTTCCTGCGCGGTTCCGGGGAGGTGGGCAGGGCGCGGGAAATGCTCCAGAAGAACTTCGACTCAATGCGGGAGGTGCTGGGTGTCCGTCATCCCTACACGCTCGCCGGTACCGTCAACCTCGCCAACGTGCTGGCGGAGCTGAACGAACTGCGCCAGGCGGAGGAGCTGGAGCGGCTGGCCGTCGCCGGCTTCCAGCCGACCCTCGGCCACGAGCACCCGGACACCATCGTCTCGCGCGCCAACCTGGGCGTGACCCTGCGGTCGCTGGGCCGTATCACCGAGGCCGACCAGCTCCAGGAGAGCAGCCACGCCGAGTTCGCCCGGATGCTCGGGGAGAACCATCCGCACACGGTGAGCGTCCGCGAGGGCAAGCGCATCCACCGGGACCTGGAGCCACCGGCCGTGTGACCGGTGTCGGGCGGAGGCGCGGCGGCCACGCATCGCCGCCGCGCCCCTGCCCGTCAGTCCCCGGCCTGCCGGTACGAGTACACAGCCGTACCCACAGCACAGACCCCCGGCGGAATCATCTCCACCCGCAGGGCCCCGCTGTTCTCGTCGTAATCGATGCCCTCCGTCTCGAACGTCCCCTTGCACACGCTCCGTTGCGGCAGGGCGAACAGGGACTTCACCGTGCCCGTGATCGGCCGGCCGTCGACCTTGTGGGGGAGGTCGACCTGGAGGAGGGGGTGGGGTTCGGGGAAGAGGGTGGTGGTGGCGTCGTTCGAGGCGCACAGGAGGCGGGTGTCGGTGACGAAGTCACAGCCCTGGATGTCGCGCACCGGCTTGTCCAGGGTGATCTGCCAGGCCTCCTTCAAGTCGCCGCCCGCCTGGGGAGTGGACGGGTTGAGGAGGGGAGCCGGGAAGACCTGGAGGCGCCGTTGCTCGCCCCACTCGCCCGAGATCAGCCACTGGCCGTCGGGTGAGATCGTGGCGAAGGAGTTGTTGAGCTTCTCGCCCGGGTTGAGCTGATGGACGTACTCGTAGCGCTTCCCGGACGGGGTCGTCACCGCGAACATCTTGGACGTGGCCGTGTCCGGGCCCTGGTAGGCGTCGAAGGTGTGGCCGCGGGCGATGTCGGGGTCGCCGATGTGGTTCCAGCCCTTGATACGCAGGCCCAGCGGGATGTCGGCCAGGCCCCGGTAGAGGAGTGAACCGTCCGCCCGGCTCGCGAGGCCCTGCCCGCCGCCCAGGGTGTCGGTGTACGCCGTACCGGTCTCGGCCCACTGCGGGTCACCGGCCGCGGACGCCGTGCCCGCGCCGAGTGCCAGTGCAACCGATAAGCAAACGGGGGTGACGAGGTGACGTCTCATCAGGCTCCTGCCACGTCGACGAATACGGGGTTCGAATAGAACCACGTATCCGTCCACGGGTCACCGTCCCCGGGCGTGTGCGGGATCGGTCCGTGCGGGTCGACCGAGGCGCCGAGGTAGCCGGCGCCGTGGCGGTTGCCGTCGCTGCCGCGCAGGCGGACGTAGAAGGGCTCGTCGCCGGCGGTGAGGGGGATGCGGAGGGTGTAGGTGCCCTTGCGGCCGGACACGTCCGTCGTGGACACCACCTTCGTGTCGGGGGCCTGCCAGGCGTCGCGGTCCGCCACCGGGCCGCGGACCGACCCGCGGATGACGTCGACGTGCGCCAACTCCGGCACGATTCCCTGCGGGTTGGGGCGGGAGGCCGTCGTCACGGTCACGTTCAGCGTGAGCTTCTCGCCCTTGCGCACGCGCAGTCGGCCGCCCAGGGTGACACCGCGGCCGTGGTCGCAGTCCCGCTTGAGGCGTACGTCGAGGCCGTCCAGCAGGTGCCCGTGGTCCAGCCAGACCCGGCCCGCGCGCAGGCCCGCCATCACCGCGCGGTAGCCGTAGCGGGTCACACCGACGTGGGTGCGGCTGAACTGGCCCGGCCAGAAGTCGCTGCCCGGCTGCGGGGTGGTGGTGTTCACCGGGTCGGGGAGCTTGCCGGTGTTGTCGAAGTTCCGGCCCGCCGGCCAGTCACCGTTCTTCCAGGTGTCGAAGACGATGCGGTGGGCGTCGGAGTTCGTGGTGATCGAGAACAGCCTGCCCTCGGCCAGCATCGAGTCCCACAGGCCGCCGACCGTCGCGGTCGCCCAGTCGAAGCCGCCGTAGGTCAGGTACGCCTCGGCCGGGTAGCCCGGCCAGGACTGCGCCGACGGCTTGTTCTCGTACTCGCCGCGCATCGACGTCGCCCCGCGCCAGCCGGGGATCGCCGCGCCCTGGGCGCCGGGCGCGCCCTCCATGCCGATCATGATCTCGGGGGCCGCGTCCCGCCAGTTGCGCATCTCGTGCGGGGAGTCGATGCCGAGGCGCAGCGGGTGGTTGGCGAGGACGAGGACGTCGTCGACGTAGCCCGTACGGCGCTGCTCGGCCAGCCACTTGACGGCCTTGACGGCGTGGGCCTCGTTGCGGGCCGTGTCCGCCGCACCCGGGGCGCCCTCGGTGTAGCCGAGCAGCTTGCCGTCGTAGGCGCTCTCGAACCGGGTGAGCAGGTCGACCTCGTGGCGGCCGGGTGCCGTGAAGACCGTGCAGTGCTCGGCGGCCGGGATGTACCACTCCAGGCCCTGGAAGATCAGCTGGCGCGGGTTCTCGGCGCGGGCCCGGAGGATCTCCCGGTGCTCCAGCGCGGCGCCGTACCGGGCGTGCCCGAAGTTGGAGTGCTCGGTGAACACCATCCAGTCCAGGCCGTACTCGGCGCCCGCCGCGGCCAGTTGGGAGAACGTGTACTTCGCGTCGTGGCTGTACACGCTGTGGACGTGGTGGTCGCCGACGAGGTAGGCGAGGCGGGGGTCGTCGCCCCCGAGGCGCCGGTTGTCGGCCGCCAGTGCCGGGGCCGCCGTGCCCAGCGCGAAGGCGGCGCCGAAGAGGCCCGCGCCGCGCAGGAGGCCGCGCCGGGACACGCCCTGCGGATCGAGGTCGGCGGGGGAGACGGACGGGTCGGCCCAGGCGGGCAGCTGCTGCTCGGTCATGGTGATCCTCGAAAGGGGCGTCAGTGGGTCATGAAAGAGGTGACGGGCAGCGCCCGTTCGACGATCCGGACGTCGCCGAGGCGGCCGTACAGGATCTGGTCGATGCTGCCGCCGTACTCGTAGCCGCCGAGCAGCCAGGGCAGGCCGACCGAGGTGAGGCCGATCGCGGTGGCGTGCGGGTTGCGGGCCACCGGGGAGCCCTGGACGTACATCGTGGTGTGCCGGCCGTCGTTGACGACGGCGACGTGCCACCACTGCTCCCGCGCGGTCTCGTCGCCCCAGTTGGTGGCGATGCCCTGCTGGTTGAGCGGCCGGACCGCCCACTGCGGGCCGGGCCCGTCGGACAGGGAGAGCGTGGCGAGCGGCTCGTCGGGGTCGCCCTCGGTCTTGCCCGCCGCGCCGCCCGTGCCGGTACGGCTGACGAGGCCGGCCCACGCGTTGTGCGAGGCGTCCCAGTCGGCGGGCACCCGGTAGAAGGCCTCGACGGTGTAGCCGTCGCGGAAGGTGGCCGAGTTGAGCGGGGCGCCGTCGACCGTGCGCAGGTACGCGCCCTTCAGCGGGGACTTGAAGCCGGTGAACTCCAGGCTGCCGTGGCCGGGCTGGTCGGGGTGGTGGTCGGCCGACCAGCCGAGCGTGCCGCCGCCGACGGAGACCACGGTGAGGTCGTTGCCACGGCCGGACAGGTCGCGGACGGTGCCGGAGACGGGGGAGTCGAAGCGCCAGTAGGCGGCCGTGCCCCGGATCAGCATCTTCGACGCGGGGCGCGCCGGGCGGACCGGCACCGGGTCGAAGCCGGAGAAGCGGCCCGCGAAGTCGATGCCGACGGAGAACCGGTCGGCGTCGCCGCTGAGTTCGATCTCCTGCCTCTCCAGCTCGTTCAGGCCCTTCGCGGCGCGGCCCAGGATCCACGGGGAGACAGTCTCGACGTCGATCACGTCGCGGTCCAGGTCGAAGTGGTAGAGGCGGATCATCGCCGCGCCGCCGAAGTAGCGGTTCTGGTAGTTCGTGAGGTGCAGATGGACGTCGTTGCCCGCCGCGTTCCTGCGGACGGCCCGGCCCGCGGGCCAGTAGTGGCCGTTCAGCGTCAGGAAGATCTGGTCGTGGTCCTTGATCAGCTGGTCCCACAGCTGCTGCCCGTAGGACGACAACGCGTCGTCGTCGACGACCAGTTCATGGGTGGTGAGGATGACGGGCGTCTTCGGGTGCCGGGCGAGGACGTCCTTCGCCCAGGCGTATCCCTGTGCCGACAGCCGCCAGTCCAGCGCGAGCACCATCCACTCGCGGCCGGCCGCCTCGAACAGGTGGTAGGTGTTGTAGCCGTCCGCAGAGGCGCCGCCGAACGTCGGCCTGCCCTGGAACCGCCGCGGGCCGAACGTGTCCAGGTACGGCGTCGCACCGCGCTGGTCGTTCGTGGACGACTTCACGTCGTGGTTGCCGGCGAGGACGCTGTAGCCGACACCGCGCCGGTCGAGCAGCTCGAACGCCTTCCCGATCGCCGCGAACTCCTCCTTCGCCCCGTTCTCGGTGAGGTCGCCGAGGTGGGACAGGAAGACGATGTTGTCCTCGCGGCCGTGCTCCAGCAGATACCGCAGCGACGCCTCGATGGGCGCGGGATTGATGCTCGGCCCGTCGAAGAGGTACTGGGTGTCGGGCATCACGGCCAGCGTGAAGCGGCGGCTGTCGGCATCGGGACGCCACCCGGCCGTCGCCGCCGCCGGGGACGCCTCGGCCACGCCCGGCAGGGCGACCCCCGCCGTGGCCGCGGCGCCGAGCAGCGCGGTGGCGCGCAGGAAACCGCGTCTGCCGGCACCGGCCTGAGGGGCCTCGCCCTGTTCCTGGTCATGCGAAGTACACACGTGTGCTCCGTAGGAAGATCCGTGGGAAAAGAAGATCCGTAGAGGAATGACGGTGAAGGGCGTGGGAGGTTCAGAGCGCGCGCAGGGTCCAGCTCCAGCGATGGACGCCCGGGGCGACGAGATAGGAGGGTGAGGTGTCGGGTCCGCAGGACGCGGTGCCCAGGCCGCGGTGCGCGGCGTCGATGTGCACCACGCAGCCGGGCCGCGGGACCAACTCGTCGTGGTGACTCGCCGAGGCGAGGTCCTCCGCGCGGTAGCGGGTCACCGAGATCTGACGGGGTTCGTCCAGGGCGACGGCGAGGCCGGTGGCGTCCGGCGCCGACAGCGTGAACCGCCGTACGCCGTGCCGGCCGCCGCTCTCCTGCGGCCGCAGGTAGGGGGTGAACAACTCCTCGACGGGGACGGAGTGATGGCCGACGGGCGCGCCCGCGCTGCGGTCCGGGTACGACTCCCAGGGTCCCTGCCCGAACCAGTCCAGCAGATCGAGTCCGGCGACCGTCTCGAAGACCGTGCCGACCCGGGCGACGTCGTCGAACGCCTCCGGCAGCTCGGCCTCCTCCTCGACCCGGACGCCGCCCTCGACGGGCGTGAGCACCTGCCGGTGCCGTACGACACCGGTCGTGCCCGCGTACTCGGCCTCCACCGTCACCCGGCCGGAGTCCTCGCTCACCGACACCGCCTTGCGCACCAGCGTGTCGAGTCCCCAGCTCCGCCAGCGCCGTGCCATGCCGCCGAGTTCGTCGTTGTCGGTGGGCGCCCGCCACAGCGACAGGGTGGGCGCGGCCGTCAGCAGGGGGTGGACGAGGAGGCCCTCGCCGTCGACCTCGATCCGGCCCTCCACGGGAGGGACCTCGGCGACGGCCGGGCCGCGCAGCCGCACCTGCGGCACGCACACCACGGTGCCCCGCGGCGCCCACGGCTGGTCCTCGGCCACGGTCACCCGCAGCGTCAGCCAGGCCTCGCCGCCGTCGCGCGGCACCTCGAAGGGCAGCGGTACGGCCGCCGTCTCGCCCGGGCACAGGTTCGGCAGCACGGCCGGCGCGGTCAGCGTCGTGCCGTCGGCGAGGTCGAGGCGCCACTCGCCGGCCAGCCAGTCCAGGCCGCGGAAGTGCTGGTGGTTGCCGAGCACGATGCCCTCGTGCCTGAAGCACTCGATGCGCAGCGGCGCCGAGATCTCCCGGTGCTCGTACATCGCGGGCTTGGGCGTGCGGTCGGGGAACACCACTCCGTCCGCGATGAACGCGCCGTCGTGGATGGACTCGCCGAAGTCACCGCCGTACGCCCAGCGGTGACCGGGCGCGGCGACACCGTTGTCGTAGAGGCCGGCGCCCCCACGCCCTGCCGGTCTTCCGTCGCTCACGCGCTGAAGAATTCCGTGGTCCCAGAACTCCCAGATGAACCCGCCCTGAAGACCCGGGGTGGCCTCGATGGCGGCCCAGTGGTCGGCCAGCGTGCCGTTGCTGTTGCCCATGGCGTGCGAGTACTCGCACTGGATGAGCGGCTTGGTCTGCTGCCCGGAGAGCGCGTGGGCGAGGCAGTCCTCCAGCGAGGCGTACATCGGGCAGGCGATGTCGGAGGCGACGTCCGGGTCCGCCCACCCGAGTTTGGCGGCGCCCTCGTACTGGAGCGGCCGCGTCGGGTCGTGGCGGCGCAGCCAGCCTGCCGCCGCGTCGTGGTTGGCGCCGTAGTCGGACTCGTTGCCCAGCGACCAGACGATGACCGACGGATGGTTCTTGTCGCGCAGCACCATGCGCGAGACACGGTCGACGAAGGCGTTCAGATAGCGCGGGTCGTCGGCGATCTCGTGAGCGTGGTCGTGGGACTCGATGTCCGCCTCGTCGACGACGTAGAGCCCGAGTTCGTCCGCGAGGTCGTACAGGGCCGGGTCGTTCGGGTAGTGGGCGGTGCGCACGGCGTTGAAGCCGAAGCGCTTCAGCAGGACCAGATCGGCGCGCATGTCCTCGTACGACACCGTCCGCCCGGTCAGCGGGTGGAAGTCGTGCCGGTTGACGCCCCGTATGAACACCCGCTCCCCGTTGACGAGCAGGTCCCGGCCGACGACCTCGACGTCCCGGAAGCCGATGCGGTGCCGGGAGGTGTCGGCGACGGTGCCGTCGCGGCGGTGCAGGCGCACGGTCAGGTCGTACAGCTCCGGTGTCTCCGCGTTCCAGGTGCGCACGTCGGCGACGGTGGCCAGCAGCCGGGCCTCGCCGAGGAAGTCGGAGACCCGCTCGTCCTCGGCGTTCGCCCGGTCGAACTCCGCGTCCTGCGCCAGGGGCTGCCCGTCCAGGTCGCCGGTGAGGTACCACCCCTCGGGCAGTGCGCCGCCCGCGTCCCGCACCCGGCAGTCGACCCGCAGGTCACCGTTGTACGCGGCCCGCACGGTGACGTCCGCCAGGTGCAGCCGGTCCGTCGCGTACAGCAGTACCGAGCGGGTGATCCCGCCGTGCCACCACTGGTCCTGGTCCTCAAGGTGCGAGGCGTCGGACCACTTCACCACGGTCAGCCGTACGGTGGCGCGCGCGCCGGGACGCACCAGTGCCGTCAGGTCGAACTCGGCCGCCAGGTGGGAGTCCTTGGAGATGCCGGCGGGCCGCCCGTCCACGTGGACCAGCAGCACGCTCTCGGCGGCCCCGACCTGGAGCACGATCCGGCGTCCGGCCCAGTCCGCGGGGACGTCCACCTCACGCTCGTACACGCCCGTCGGGTTGGCGGCGGGGGAGTGCGGCGGGAACTCGGTGAACGGCATCGCCACGTTGGTGTACTGCGGCAGGTCGGCCGTGCCCTGGAGGGTCCAGGCGCCGGGGACCCGAGCGGTGGACCAGGCACCGCCGACCGGCGCGTCCGGAGCTGACAGCAACTCAAAGCGCCAGTCGCCGTCGAGGGGGAGTACTCCGGAGCGCCGGCCGACGGCGTTCATGGGGAGTCGCCCCCAGGAGGTCACCTCGGGTGCCTCCCAGGGACGCAGGGCGATCAGGGGATCGACGGCCGGGGGGCCGGAGACCGACGGATCGTTCATCCGCGGACGGCCCCCTTCGCGAGGTCGCCGATGATCTGCCGGGCGCCGATCGCGAAGACGATCAGCAGCGGGATGAGGGCGAGGACCGCGCCGGTCATCACCATGCCGTAGTCGGTGGTGCCGTGGGTGCCGTTGAGCTGGGAAAGCGCGACCTGGAGGGTGACGTTGTCCGGGTTGGTCAGGGCGATCAGGGGCCAGGCGTAGTCGTTCCACTGGCCCATGAAGGTGAAGATGCCGAGGAAGGCGAGCCCGGGGCGGACGACCGGGAGCGCGACGTGCCAGTACTGGCGCAGGAAGTTCGCGCCGTCCAGCTTGGAGGCGTCGAGCAGTTCGTCGTGGATGGCGCTCCTCATGTACTGCCGCATCCAGAAGATGCCGAACGCGTTGGCCGCCGCCGGCACGATCAGCGCGGTCATCGAGCCGATCCAGCCGATCTTCGCCATGATCACGAACTGCGGGATCGCCGACATCTGGGCCGGCACCATGAAGATCAGCATCAGCAGCGCGAACAGCACGTTCTTGCCGGGGAAGTCGAACTTGGCGAAGACGAAGGCCGCCAGCGAGTCGAAGAACAGGACCAGGAAGGTCACCACCGTCGCGACCAGCAGCGAGTTCCACATCGACCCGAAGAAGTCGATCGTGTCGAACAGGCTGCGGACGTTCTCCAGGAAGTGCGAGCCCGGCAGCAGCTTCGGCGGGTACGAGAAGATCTCCGACGAGGTGTGCGTCGACATGATGACGGCCCAGTAGAACGGGAACGCCGACAGCAGCACACCGATGATCAGGGACGTGTGCAGCGCGATGCCCCGGCGTCCGGAGCCCTTGATGGATGCCATGTCGCGGCCTTCCTACTGTTCGCCCCGGCGCTGCACCAGGCGCCAGTTGATGATCGAGAAGAGGACGACGACCAGGAAGATGCCCCACGCCACGGCGGCGCCGTACCCGAAGTCGTTGTTGTCGAAGGTCTGCTGGAAGAAGTAGAGGACCATGGTCCGGCCGGCGTGGTCCGGGCCGCCCGAGAACGTCGACTCGTTGGCCGTGGTCTGGAGCAGCACCTGCGGCTCGGAGAAGCTCTGCAGACCGGTGACGGTGGAGACGACGAGCACGAACAGCAGCGTCGGCCGCAGCAGCGGCAGGGTGACCCGGAAGAAGGTCTGCACGGGCCCGGCGCCGTCGATGCGGGCCGCCTCGTACAGATCGCTCGGGATGGTCTGGAGACCGGCGAGGAAGATGATCGCGTTGTAGCCGGTCCACTGCCAGGTCATCAGCGTGGCGATGGCGACCTTGATGCCCCACGGGGTGTTCAGCCAGGCCACCTGGTCTAGGCCCACGGCCTGCAACAGGGCGTTCACCAGGCCGAAGTTGGTGGAGAAGATCGAGCCGAAGACGATCGCGATCGCGACGACGGACGTGACGTTCGGCAGGAAGTACGCGAACCGGTAGGCGTTCTTGAAGCGGACCGCCGAGTTGAGCATCACGGCCGTCACCATCGCCAGGAAGATCATGGGGAAGGTGGCCAGCGCCCAGATGACGATCGTGTTCCCGATCGACTGCCAGAAGTCGCTGTCGCTCAGCAGGTACTGGTACTGCGAGAGCCCCGCCCACTCCATCGAGCCGAGGCCGTCCCAGCGGTGGAAGGAGAGGTACAGCGAGAAGCCGACGGGGATCAGGCCGAAGGCGAGGAAGAGGAGGTAGAACGGGGAGATCGCGGCGTACAGGTGCCAGTGCCCCCGAAGGCCCTTCTTCGGTGCGGCCGTGGAGGGCTGCGGCCGGTTCACCGCGGGCGGGGTCTGCTCGATGACGGCCATCAGATGCTCACCCCCAGGTGCTTGGCGATACGCCGGCACTTGCTCATGGCGTCCTCCCAGGCCTTCTTCGGATCCTTGCCGAGGACTCCGACGTTCTTGATCTCGTCCCTGATCGGCTGCCCGAGGGCGACGTCGTAGGGGCTGTTGAAGGCGACCGGGATCTTCTCCGCGGCCGGTCCGAAGACGTCCATGGTGATCTGGTCGCCGAAGAACGGGTCCGGCTCGCGCAGCTTCTTCATCTCGTACGACGCCGGGGTCGAGGGGAACAGGCCGGCCTCGACGAAGCCCTGTGCCTGGTTGTCCGCGTCGAGCATCCAGGTGATGATCTCGAAGGCCCGCTCGGGCTCCCGGCACGCCTTGGTGATCGCGAGGAAGGAGCCGCCGACGTTCGAGGGTCCGCCGGGACAGCCCGCCACCCGCCAGTTGCCCTTGGTCTTGGGATAGGCGAGCTTGAGGTCGCCGGCCGCCCAGGAGGCGTTGAGCTGGCTCGGCAGCTTCCCCTTCTCGGTCGCCGAGATCGAGTCGGGCGTGCCGGTCACGATGTTCGAGACGATCCCGCGCCGCTTGGCCTCCACGGCCCGCTCCCAGCAGGTGCGGACGTTGGTGCCGTCACCGATGAAGTTGCGGTCCTTGTCGACGAACCGGGTGGTGCTCTGGCCGATCGACATCTCGAAGACGCTGCCGACGTCGGTCAGGATGTACGTCCCCGGTATCCGCTTCTTCAGCTGCTCGCCTGCCGCGAAGAACTTGTCCCAGGTGTCCAGTTCCCGGGACACGTCGTCGGGTTCGTGGGCCAGCCCGGCCTTCTCGAAGACGGCGGGCTGGTAGTAGTGCACGACCGGGCCCACGTCGATCGGGAAGCCGACGAGGCTGCCGTCCGGGGCCACGCCCTGCTGCCACTTCCAGTCCAGGTACCGGCTCTTGAGCTTGTCGGCGCCGAGCGTCCTGAGGTCCACGAACTGGTCGGAGTTCGGCAGGTAGGACGCCATGTCCTCGCCCTTGAGCCCCGCGATGTCGGGGATGTGGGCGTTGCCCGCCATCGTGGTGATCAGCTTCGACCGGTAGTAGCCGCCGATCTGGATGGCGTCGAGGTCCACGGAGCCGCCGTAACGCGCCTTGGCGTTCTTGACGACCGTGTCGCTCAGGCCGCCGCTCCAGTACCACAGGACCATGTTCCGGCCGGACGAGCCGGTCGGAACGGCACAGCCGGACGCCAGGCCGCCGAGCGCCGTGGCGGCCGTACCGGCCAGGCCCGCGCGGAGCAGGCCTCTTCGTGAGAGCCGCACAGCTCCCACCGCCTTTCGGATCTTTTCGGGACTTCGCATGAGGTGCGTGGGGGGAAGTCAGTGCTGCCGTGCGGGCGGGGTGACGGGGGCGTACGCGACGGGCGGCCCCGGATCGTCCGGGAGCCGGTCCGCCAGGAAGCCGTACGTCCGCTTCAGCCCGGGATCGGTCAGGGATCGCCACCAGCGGTCGACGCCGTACCAGCCGGGGGCTGCCAGGGCACCGCTGTGCCGGCCGACCGACAGGCCGGCGGCGAGGACGGCGAACCGCAGCCGTTCCTCCAGCGGCCAGCCGCCCAGCGAGGCCGCGACGAAGCTCGCCCCGAACACGTCCCCGGCGCCGGTGGCGTCGAGGACATCGATGTCCAGAGCGGGCACTTCCGCGTACTCGCCGGTCGTCTGGTCGACGGCGACCGCGCCGTCACCGCCGCGCGTCACCACGGCCACCGGCACCAGCTCGCTGAGCGTGCCGAGCGCCGCGACCGCGCTGTCGGTGCGGGTGTACGCCATGGCCTCGGTCTCGTTGGGGAGGAAGGCATGGCACAGGGAGAGCTGGTCGAGCAGGTCGGTCGACCACTGCTGGGTGGGGTCCCAGCCGACGTCGGCGTAGATGTGGGTGCCGTTCGCGGCGGCCTTGGCGAGCCACTCGCGGGGCTCGGCCTCGATGTGCACGAGGGCCGTGCGCGCATCGGGCGGGTCGCCCATCAGCGCGTCCTGCGAGTACGGGGGCTCCTGGCCGTAGGTGACGAGCGCGCGGTCGTCGCCGTAGGCGAGGGAGACCGTGACGGGGGTGGGCCGGCCGTCCGCGGTGCGCGAGAGGGAGAGGTCGATGCCCTCCTGGTCGCGCAGGACGTCCCGGCAGTACTCGCCGTACAGGTCGTCGCCGAACACCGTGGCCAGCGAGGTCCGCAGACCGAAGCGGGCGGCGGCCACCGCGAGGTTGGCGATGCCACCCGGGCCGCAGCCCATGCCGCCGGTCCAGATCTCCTCGCCCGGTGCCGGCGGCTTCCCGAGCCCCGTGAGAACGAGGTCGTAGAAGAGCAGCCCGGTCAGCACCACATCGGGCCGGTCGTCGTCCACGGGAACGTCCTCTCGTTCGGGCCCCGCACGGAGAGCTCGTCAAAACTCTTCATTTCGGTGACCGGAATCGTGCGCCGCTCCGGGAGATTGGTCAATACCCGAGCAGAAATGAGCATGGCGATGATTGAAGATGACGAGTAGTGTTCACGCCGTGCTGGCAGAACGACGACACCAACTCATCCTGCGGGCCCTGCGCTCAGGCGGCCCCGCGGCCGTGACCGATCTCTCCGATCAGCTGGGTGTGAGCCCCGCCACGATCAGGCGTGACCTGCTCAAACTCGAGGAGGACGGCCTGCTGACACGTGTGCACGGCGGCGCCGTCGTCGAGGAGGGCGACCAGCCCTTCGCCGAGGTCGCCGAGGTGCGCGTGGCCGAGAAGGACGCCATAGCCGCGCACGCGGCCGCCATGGTCGAGGACGGCCAGTCCGTGCTGCTCGACATCGGCACCACCGCGTTCCGGCTGGCCCGCCAGCTGCACGGCCGCCGCCTCACCGTGATCACCAGCAACCTGGTGGTCTACGAGGAGCTCGCCGACGACGAGGGCATCGAGCTGGTGCTGCTCGGCGGCATGCTCCGCCGTGAGTACCGTTCCCTGGTCGGCTTCCTCACCGAGGACAATCTGCGTCAGCTGCATGCCGACTGGCTGTTCCTGGGCACCAGTGGAGTGCGGCCGGGCGGACAGGTGATGGACACGACGGTCGTCGAGGTGCCGGTGAAGCGGGCCATGATCAAGGCCGGCGAAAAGGTCGTCCTGCTCGCCGACGCGGCGAAGTTCCCCGGGCACGGCATGGCGAAGGTGTGCGGTCCCGAGGACCTGGACGTGGTGGTGACGAACGAGCCGGTCGACCCGGTGACGAGGGCCTCCTTGCAGGAGGCGGGCGTCGAGGTCGTCGTGGCGGGAAAGGTGCAGACGTGAAGCTGACGATTCTAGGCGGCGGAGGATTCCGTGTGCCGCTGGTGTACGGCGCGCTCCTGACGGACCGCGCCGAGGGCAGGGTCACCCACGTCGTGCTGCACGACCTGGACGCCGGGCGTCTGAACGCCGTGACGCGGGTGCTCGCCGAACAGGCGGCCGGGGTGCCCGACGCGCCCGAGGTCACCGCCACCACCGACCTGGACGAGGCCCTGCGCGGCGCCGACTTCGTCTTCTCCGCGATCCGCGTCGGCGGCCTCGAAGGCCGGGCCAACGACGAGCGGGTCGCCCTCGCCGAGGGCGTCCTCGGCCAGGAGACGGTCGGCGCGGGCGGCATCGCCTACGGCCTGCGCACGGTCCCGGTCGCCGTCGACATCGCCCGGCGCGTCGCCCGCCTCGCGCCCGACGCCTGGGTCATCAACTTCACCAACCCCGCGGGCCTGGTCACCGAGGCCATGTCCCGCCACCTCGGCGACCGCGTCATCGGCATCTGCGACTCGCCGGTCGGCCTCGGCCGCCGTATCGCCCGGGTGCTCGGCGTGAAGAACCCCGGCGAGGCGTGGATCGACTACGTCGGCCTCAACCACCTCGGCTGGGTGCGCGGCCTGCGTGTCGCCGGCCGCGACGAGCTCCCGCGGCTGCTCGCCGACCCCGATCTGCTCGGCTCCTTCGAGGAGGGCAAGCTCTTCGGCGTCGACTGGCTCCGGTCCCTGGGCGCCATCCCCAACGAATACCTGCACTACTACTACTTCAACCGCGAGGCCGTCCGCGCCTACCAGGAGGCCGACAAGACCCGCGGCGCCTTCCTGCGCGACCAGCAGGCCGGCTTCTACGAGCGGATGCGCGACCCAGGTGCCGCCGCCCTGGAGGTCTGGGACCGCACCCGCGCCGAGCGCGAGGCCACCTACATGTCGGAGAACCGGGAGACGGCCGGCGCCGGCGAGCGCGACGCCGACGACCTCTCCGGCGGCTACGAGAAGGTGGCGCTCGCGCTGATGCGGGCCATCGCCCGGGACGAGCGCACGACCCTGATCCTCAACGTCCGCAACCAGAACACGCTGTCGGTGCTCGACTCCGACGCCGTGATCGAGGTGCCCTGCCTGGTCGACGCCAACGGGGCCCACCCGGTCGCCGTCGCCCCGCTGCCCGACCACGCCACCGGGCTCGTCTGCTCGGTCAAGGCGGTCGAGCGGGAGGTGCTGGCCGCGGCCGAGTCCGGCTCCCGTACGACGGCCGTGAAGGCCTTCGCGCTGCACCCGCTGGTCGACTCGGTCAACGTGGCCCGCAGGCTGGTGGAGGGGTACTCCTCCGTCCACCCGGGACTGGCGTACCTTAAGTAGCGCTCGCCCGCCGAAAGCGCTTTCCCCCGCCTTGCCCGCCCCTCGCCTCCCCTCCGTTCTCTCCCTCCCTGGAGACCCTGATGCACGACGAACGCCGCCGGATCGAGGAACGCGTCGAGCGCGTCCACAACCAGCGCATCAAGCCCGCGATCTACTCGGCCACCGTCCCCTTCGAGGTCGAGGCCTGGCAGGCGCCGGGCGAGCCGGTCCCCTTCGAGGAGGCGGCGGCCGCCCGGTACGAGCCCTTCACGATGGACACCCCCTGGGGCCCGCCCTGGGGCACGACCTGGTTCCGGATGCGCGGCCGGGTGCCCGCCGAGTGGGCCGGACGCCGCGTCGAGGCGGTCATCGACCTCGGCTTCGTGGGGGACTGGCCCGGCAACCAGGCCGAGGCCCTGGTCCACCTCGCCGACGGCCGCCCCCTGAAGGCGGTCAACCCGCTCAACCAGTACGTGCCGATCGGCAACCCGGCCGCGGGCGGCGAGGAGATCGACTACCTGGTCGAGGCCGCCTCCAACCCCGACATCCTGGCCAACGACTTCGCGGCGCCGACCCCGCTCGGCGACGTCCTCACCGCCGGCGACAAGCCCCTCTACACCTTCAGGCGCGCCGACCTCGCCGTCCTCGACGAGGAGGTCTGGCACCTCGACCTGGACCTCCAGGTGCTGCGCGAGCTCATGGTCCACCTCGGCGAGCACGAGCCCCGCCGGCACGAGATCATGCACGCCCTCGACCGGGCCATGGACGTCCTCGACCTGGACGACATCTCCGGCAGCGCGGCGGCCGTACGCGAGGTCCTCGCCCCCGTCCTCGCCAAGCCCGCGCACGCCAGCGCCCACACCGTCTCCGGCGTCGGCCACGCCCACATCGACTCCGCGTGGCTGTGGCCCATCCGCGAGACCAAGCGCAAGACGTCCCGCACCTTCTCCAACGTCACATCGCTGGCCGACGAGTACGACGACTTCATCTTCGCCTGCTCGCAGGCCCAGCAGTACGAGTGGGTGCGCGACAACTACCCGCACGTGTGGGCCCGGATCCAGGAGTCCGTGAAGAAGGGCCAGTGGGCGCCGGTCGGCGGCATGTGGGTGGAGGCCGACGGCAACCTGCCCGGCGGCGAGGCCATCGCCCGCCAGCTCATCCACGGCAAGCGGTTCTTCATCGAGCACTTCGGCGTCGAGACCAAGGGCGTCTGGCTGCCGGACTCCTTCGGCTACACCGCCGCCTACCCGCAGCTCGCCAAGCTCGCCGGCAACGAGTGGTTCCTGACCCAGAAGATCTCCTGGAACCAGACCAACAAGTTCCCCCACCACACCTTCTGGTGGGAGGGCATCGACGGCACCCGCATCTTCACCCACTTCCCGCCCGTCGACACCTACAACGCCCGCTTCAGCGGCGAGGAGATGGACCGCGCGGTCCGCAACTACTCCGAGAAGGGCGGCGGCACGCGCTCGCTGGCCCCCTTCGGCTGGGGCGACGGCGGTGGCGGCCCCACCCGCGAGATCATGGAGCGGGCGCGCAGGCTCGCCGACCTGGAGGGCTCGCCCAAGGTCGTCGTGGAGCACCCCGACGAGTTCTTCGCCAAGGCCCGCGCCGAGTACGAGGACGCCCCCGTCTGGAGCGGCGAGCTCTACCTGGAGCTGCACCGCGCCACCTACACCTCCCAGGCCCGCACCAAGCAGGGCAACCGCCGCAGCGAACACAAGCTCCGCGAGGCCGAGTTGTGGGCGACGACCGCCGCGCTGCACGCGCCGGGCTACGCCTACCCGTACGAGAAGCTCGACCGCCTCTGGAAGACGGTCCTGCTGCACCAGTTCCACGACATCCTGCCGGGCTCCTCGATCGCCTGGGTGCACCGCGAGGCCGAGGCCGAATACGCCCGCGTGGCCGCGGAGCTGGAGGAGCTGACGGCCGAGGCGGTCGCGGCGCTGGGCGGGGGAGAGGCCCGGGTCTTCAACACGAGCCCGTATCCGCGGGCCGAGGTGGTCCGTACGTCCGAGGGCGCACCGGCGTACGTTCAGGTGCCCGCCGGCGGCAGCGCGCCCATCGCCTCCGCGGAGCCCGCACAGCCGGTGTCCGTCACCGGCCGGGTCCTCGACAACGGCCTGGTCCGCGTCGAGGTCGCCGAGGACGGCACCCTGTCCTCCGTGTACGACCTCCGGGCGAACCGCGAAGTCCTCGCCGACCGGGGCAACCTGCTCCGCCTGCACACGGACCTGCCCAACTACTGGGACGCCTGGGACATCGACAAGCATTACCGCAACCGCTACACGGACCTGCTGGAGACGGAGTCGCTGACCGTCGTCGAGGACGATCCGCTCATCGGCGCGATCCGGGTCACCCGCGCCTTCGGCAAGGGCTCGAAGCTCACCCAGACCATCACCCTGCGCGCGGGCAGCCCCCGCATCGACTTCGAGACCGAGATCGACTGGCACGAGGCCGAGAAGATCCTCAAGGCGGGCTTCCCGGTCGACATCCGCGCCCCGCACTCCTCCGCGGAGATCCAGTTCGGCCACATCCAGCGGCCCACCCACACCAACACCAGCTGGGAGGCGGCCCGCTTCGAGGTCTCCGGGCACCGCTGGGTGCACATCGCCGAGCCCGGCTACGGCGTCGCCGTCATCAACGACTCGACGTACGGACACGACGTGACCCGCACGGTCCGCGAGGACGGCGGTACGACGACCCGGGTCAGCCTCAGCCTGGTGCGCGCCCCGCGCGTCCCGGACCCCGAGGCCGACCAGGGCATGCACCGCTTCACCTACTCCTTGCTGCCCGGCGCGGACATCGAGGACGCCGTCGCCGAGGGCTACGCCCTCAACCTCCCGCTGCGCGTGGCGGACGCGGCCGGCGCGCCCGAGCCGGTCGTCTCCGTCGACGGCGACGGTGTGACCGTCGAGGCGGTCAAGCTGGCCGACGACGAGTCCGGCGACGTCGTGGTGCGTCTCTACGAGTCGCGGGGCGGCCGGGCGCAGGGTGTGCTGCGCACCGGGTTCCCGCTGGCCGGCGCCCAGATCACCGACCTCCTGGAGCGCCCCCTGGAGACCGTCGGGATCGACGGTGGGGTGCCCGTGTCGCTGCGTCCCTTCCAGGTGCTGACCCTGCGCCTCCAGCGCGCCGAGGTGGGCTGATGGCGATACAACCCTGGTTCACCGACGCCAAGTTGGGGATCTTCATCCACTGGGGCATCTACGCCGTCGACGGCGTCCAGGAGTCCTGGTCGTTCTACGACGACATCGTGCCGTACGACCGGTACATGTCCCAGTTCGACCGGTTCACCGCCGCCCGCTACGAACCGCGTGACTGGGCGAGGCTCTTCGCGCGGGCCGGCGCCGGGTACGCCGTCCTGACCAGCCGGCATCACGACGGCGTGGCCCTTTGGGACACGGCCCACGGCGATCTGAACGTGGGCCGCGACCTGATCGCGGGTTACGCCGACGCCCTGCGCGAAGAGGGCCTCAAGGTCGGTCTGTACTACTCCCACTCGGACTGGAGCCACCCCGACTACGCCTCCACCCGCAAGCCCGGCCGCCCGCCGGAGCTGGAGGACAACCGGTACTCCGAGGTCGCCGCCGAGTACGAGGACCCGGCCGCCTGGGAACGGTTCCTCGGCTACCGGGACGGCCAGATACGGGAGTTGACCTCCCGCTACAAGCCGGACCTGCTGTGGTTCGACGGCGAGTGGGACCGCAGCGAGGAGCAGTGGCGCATCCCCGAGCTGGCCGCGCTGATCCGCTCCGAGGTGCCGGACGTCGTCTTCAACGCCCGCATGCTCAGCGAGGGCGACTACGCGACGCCCGAGCAGGGCGCCCCGGTCGTCCCGCCCGACGGCCCCTGGGAGCTGTGCCTGACGATCAACGACTCGTGGGGCCATCAGCACCACGACCACAACCACAAGTCGGTCGACCAGCTGATCCGCTACTTCGCCGAGACCATCGGAGGAGGCGGCAACCTGCTGCTGAGCGTGGGCCCGCGTGAGGACGGCACGATCCCGGCCGAACAGGCCGAGCGGCTGGAGGGACTCGGCGACTGGATCGCCAAGCACGCGGAAGCGGTGTACGGCACCGAACGCGGCCTGCCGGCCGGTCATCACTACGGCCCGAGCACCCTCTCCAAGGACCGCCGGACCTTGTACCTGACGCTCTTCGACGCCCCGCGCGCCGAGATCAACGTGCGCGGGCTGCTCGGTGGGGTACACCGGGTCACGGTGCTCGGCAGCGGACGGGAACTGGCCCATCGGATCACCGGCGGTCTGCACGAGACGCCCGGGGTGCTCTGGATCGAACCGCCCACCGGGGCGGACCTCGACCCGCACGCCACGGTGCTCGCGGTCGAGCTGGACGGGGAGCTGGAGCTGTACCGGGGCTCGGGCCGCTTCTGACCCACCACTTCGCGGCTCACTTCGGGCCGGTCGGCCGCCGCCCCCGTCGCAGCGGTCGGCCGGCCCGAATCCCCCGTGCTTCCCCCGTGGTGGTGCTTCCCCCGTTTTTCCTCGGTCCCCCGTTGTTCCCCCGTTGCCTTTCACTCTTATGAGCACGCCGGTGGCGCCCTGATACACCCTCCCGGAAAAAATTCTCCCGGGAGGGTGACAGGGCGTCAGCCGGTGAACCCGGCCGTGATCGAAGTGAACTGCCAGTTGCTCTGGCTGATGCCGGAGCAGTTGCTCGTCACGCCGCCGCCCGGGCACGGCCGGTCACGGTTGACCGACCAGAACGCGAGACGGGCGATGTGATGGGAGTTCGCCCAGTCCCGGATCTGCGTCCAGGTCGCGGTCGAGGTGAGTTCCTGCTGGTCGGACAGCCCGTTCATGCCGGAGATGCCGATGTGGGCGTAGGCCGTCGCGTCGTCCCACCCGAAGGTGGACTTCAGCTTGCTCTTCAGCCCCTCCGTGGCGTTCACGGTGTTGCCGTACATGTCGGCGCCGCCGCCGAAGTCGAACGGCATGATCGTGAAGACGTCGATGTCCGCGTTGAGCGCCTTGGCCTGCTCGATGAGCCGGTTGCCCCAGTACGTCGGCCCGGTCGTGGAGGTGCCGAAGGTGAGGACGGTCCGCAGGCCCGGGTTGTTCGCCTTGACGATCTTCAGGGCGTTCAGGATCCGGTCCTGCACGGTGGCGTTCTCGAACTCGTCGGTGTTCTCGATGTCGACGTCGATCGCCTTCAGCCCGTAGGCGTCGATGACCTTCTGGTACGCCCCCGCCAGTGCCTCGGCGCTGGAGCAGTTCGGCCCGAGCTTGTTGCCGCTCCAGCCGCCGATCGACGGGACGATGTCACCGCCCGCGGACCGGATGGAGTTGATGACGCTCTGGTCGTTGCCGCCGGTCAGCGGCCGTGACCCGTCCCAGGCGGGGTTGCAGCCGCCGGAGGAGAGGATGAACGCCATCGTGTACCACTTGATGCCGGTCGAGCTCATCACCGAGGTCGCGCTCGGCGGATCGCCCCAGCCCAGGTACAGATAGGGCGCGGCCTGTTTGAAGCCGGTACCGCCACCGCCGCCCGCGTCGGTCGTGACGGTGACGGCGTTGGAGGCGGCCGACACGTTCCCGGCCGCGTCCCGAGCCTTCACCGTGAACGTGTAGCCGGTGCTGGGCGACAGCCCGCTGACCGTGGCGCTCGTACCGGCGACGCTGAGCACCTGGGTCGAGCCGCGGAAGACGTCGTACCCGGTCACCCCGACATTGTCCGTCGAGGCGTTCCACGCCAGCGACACGCTGGACGAGGTCTTCCCGGTGGACCTCAGACTGCCCGGCACGCTCGGCGCCTGGCTGTCCGAGCCGCCACCGGGCCCGTCGAGGCTGATGTCGTCGGCGTAGTAGGTGCCCTGGGCGTACCAGCCGTGCACATACACCTGGGCGCTGGTCTGCGAGGCGCCGGTCGTGAACGACAGCGACAGCCGGCTGTACGCCGACGGCGACGACGTCCAGGTGGAGGATCCGCCGTCCACGCCCAGGTACACATAGGACCCGCGCACCCAGCCGCTGAGGCTGTACGTGGTGTTCGGCTGCACCGCGACGGTCTGCCCGCACTTGGCGATGTCGCTCGAACTCACCGCCCCCGCGAGGGCCTTGGACCCACCGTGCACGGGCGAGGAGACGACCGACCCGAGATTGCCGGTGCAGCTCCACGGGGAGAGCCCGCCCGACTCGAAGCCGGCGTTGGACAGGACATTGGCCGCTTGGGCGGTACCGGGAAGAGCGACGGCTCCGGCGATCGCAAGAGCACCGGATCCGACCAGAGCGAGAAGTCGACGTCTCAGACGTCTGAGGGGTTGGTTGCGCACGTGATCTCCCTGGGAAAAGTGGGGTGTTCGGGAGTGCACAGGTGCAGAGATGTGCAGAGGTGCAGAGATGTGCAGAGGTGCGCCAACCAAATTGGTATGAACCAATCCCGGTGTCAAGCTCTGGTACGGGATTGGTCCATACCAAGAATTCTCAGCCGTCCGACGCGGCCGGCCGTGTCGGGTCGACCGTCAGATCACCGTTCACGACGGCGTTCACGGTGCCGTGGCCGTAGGCGCGGTTGTCCTGGCGGATCGCGGCGGCGGAGGCGGGCCGGGGCGGCGGCAACTCGGCGATCGCGGACCGCAGTTCGTCGGCGGCGTCCGGATTCTCCTCCAGCAGGTCCTGGAGGCGCAGCCGCCAGGCGCGGCGGGCCTCGGCCAGTTCACGCTCGTTGCCGGGCTCCCGGACGACGCGACGCAGGTCGTCCAGCCGCCGGGTCGCCGCCTCGGTGCGGTCGGGATCCCCGCGGCCCAGCAGCCGGGCGAACCGCTCGCGAGCGGCCTGCCAGACGTCGGTGGAGGCGGCGTTGACCAGGGCCGCGGAGCCGGCCGCGGCGAGTGTGGTCAGCCATTCGGGTATCAAGGGGGTGCCTTTCCTCGGTCAGGAGTCGGAGCGCCGCGCGGTCCACGGACCGGAGGCGTCGTAGCAGTCGGTCTCGAAGGTGCCGCGCATGGTGTCGCCGTCCACGCTTCCGGTGAACGTGATCTCCTTCTCGCTGTTCACGCTGCCGAAGGTGATGCGGTCGCCGTCGAGCGTGCCGTCGAGGGCCCCGTCCAGGGAGCACGGCACCCCGTCGACCTTCAGGTCTCCGGTGAGTCGGTTCCCGTCCTGCGACAGGGTGGCCGTGAACCCTCCGGTGCCGAACCCCGTGGACCAGTCCCCCGTCCACGCGCCGGTCAGGGTGGCGGTCCCGGACGGCTTCGACCCGTCGCCGGAGGGCGGCGCGGACGGGGTCACGGTCAGTCCGAAGTCCCAGTAGCGGGCGGAGGCGGGCAACCGGTCGCCGGCCGCCCGTGTGGTGAGGCGGACGAGCCGGCCGAGGTCGTCGATGCGTGCCGTGAAGTCGACGGCGGTGGTGTTCGCCCGCGGCGTGGAGGTGGCCGCTGCCCGTGCGACAGGGCCGCTGTCCGGCCTTGCGACGGCCGGTTCGGCGGTTCCGGCGGATTCAGCGGTTCCGGAGGGTCCGGCGTTCTCGTTGGACTCGGCCGCAGGCGCCAGCGTTCCCGTGAAGGTGCACCCCTCGCGCCGCGCCCGGGCCACCGATCGCAGCTCCCGCGCCGGAGCCACGGGGTCGACGGCGTCCATGAAGGCGCCGTCGGCCCGCACCCACCGCGGATCCGCGCCGGACGGCGTGGTCGTGCCGGTGGGCAGCACGACCCTGCCCCGGTCGATCGTGCCGTTCGTGACGGGGCCGCCGGTCAGGCCCTGCCGGAACCAGGCCGTGCGCGCGTGCGGGTCCGCAGCCCCGGCGACATGGTGCCGGCCGCGTGTGACGTCGTAGCGGAAGCTCGTCAGTTCCACGCGCCGGGCTGCCTCCGCCAGGACCGCTGGGGCCGAGCGGCCCTCGGCTGCCTTGTCGCAGGACGCCCCGCCCATGACACGCGGCACGACGACGGTCACCGTGACGGTCACGACCACCACGACCGTGACCACACCCGCCACCACGGGCACGCTGACGCCGGCGGCCCCGGCGCCGGCGAACGTCAGGGCCTTGGTGACGGCCGCCGCGGCCTTGGCGAGGACGGTCGTACCGGCTTTGGCGGCGGCCGTCGAGGCTCCGGCGGCCGACGGGGAACCGGCGGTCTGCGTGGCCGCGGTGGACACCTGGACCGGGTCGGCGAGCGGTGCCCCCGGTGCCGGTCCAGTGCCGGCCGCCTGCACGGCCTCGGTGGCGAGATGGTCGGCGACCATGTGACCGCCGACTGCCGTCACCGTCGCGGCGGAGCCGGTGATGACGGCCGCCTTGCCGAGGCTCGTCCTCCGGGGCGGCCGTGGGGCCAGGCCGAGTACGACCTCGTAGTAGATGTTGCCGTTCTGCACGGCGTTGACGGTGCCGTGCCCGGTCGCCACCGCGATCTGGGGCGCGGTGCCGTCCGGCGAGGGGAGGAGCGATTGAACGGAGTCCGCGAACCGGCGGGCCTCCTCGGCCCGTTCGGGATCATCCGCGACGGCCCTTGCGATCAGCTCCCGCCATTTCGGCAGCGAATCCGTCAGGTACCGGGTCAGCCCCTCGCCCTCGTGACCTGCCGCGACGGCCGCCCAGGCGTCGATGCGCTCGTCCACCCCTGGCTCGTCGTCCGGTAAGAGACAGAGCACCCCATCCCGGGCCTCGGCCCAGGCCTGTGTCCCGATCGCCGCGGCGAGATGCTCGGCCGCGTCCTCGGCCGGATCCGCGGACCTTCCGAATGCCCCGTCGTCCTGCGTGCCCTCGGCCATGAAGCCGCCCCCCCCCGGTTGCCCCACCCTGCGTTGGCGCGAAGCTAGCAGCCACGAAAGAGGGAGAGAGCGGCTTCCAGGGGCACCTGTCAGGCGGCTCGTGGTGAGGGGGCACGCAGGGGGCGCTCCGCTTGGCGACCGCCCCGTCGGGCGACCGGAAGCGCCCCGATCGCGCCGCTCGGGCGCCCGGATCCTCCAGGAGGCCGACCTAGAGCGGCAGCACCTGCGCCGCCCCGCTCTCGATCGTTTCGGCCGGTGCGGGTGCCGGGACCGCCGGCAGCAGGGGCTCTGTCTCCTCGGCCGCGCGCTGCTGGGGGATGGACACCGGTCGCAGCTGTCGCGGGCCCGAGACCACGGTGTAGTCCTGCCCGAGGAACGGGGGCACGACCTCGCCCGGGTCCTCGCCGAGCGCCAGCTGGACGGCCAGCCACGGGACATTGACGCCGCACAACGACAGCTGGTGCAGCCCGCCCGCGGGGCGTGTGTTGACGTCCATCAGGACCGGCGTGTCCCCGAACATCCGGAACTGGATGTTGGACAGGTAGTGCAGGCCGAACCCTTCCGCGATCAACCGCGCTGGCTCCAGCCACTGCTCGTGGAGCGTGAACCCGCGCCGGCGACCGTTCTTCATCCGCCCGATCGCCAGCCGCACCCGGTTGTCCGGCCCGGTCAGGCAGTCCACCGACACCTCCGGCTGCTCCAGCCGGGGCATCACCAGCCAGTCCACCGGCTCGTCGGTCCGCCGCAGGGCGTCCTCCACCAGATCCAGCTGCACATACGGCGTCGGGAACCCGCTGAGGTGCACCAGCGAGAAGGGGGAGCGCGTGATCACACGGAAACCCACCCCGCCCGCACCGGACGCCGGCTTGAAGCAGGCCTTGTGCCCCGCCTCCTCCAACTCCTCGACGGCGGCGACGAGTTCATCGGCGTTGCGCACCCGCCACCACGGCGGCACCGGCACCCCGACGGCCTGCACGGCCTCGTACGCGATCACCTTGTCCTGGAAGACGGCCACGGCCTCCGGCGGCGGCGCCAGCAGCGCCGTACCGACCGCCTCGAACTCAGCGCGGTGCGCCACGATCGCCGACTGGTGCAGCCGGGGCACGAACACGTCGATGCCGCGGCGCCTGCACTGGGCGAGGGCGTACTCCACGTACCCGGCCGGGGACAGGCCCTCCGGCTCCAGCTCGGCGGTGTCGGCGCCGGCGAGCACGGGCGAGTCGGCGTCCCCGTGCGTCGCATGGATCTCCACGGCCCGATCGCTGGGATTTCGTCGCAGCTGATCCATGAAGAACACGTTCTCCGCGTACGTGCGGTTGAGCCAGACGCGTACGCGAGAGACCATGCAGGGCCGTCCTTTCGGGGTCGCGGGCACGGCGAAGCAGGCCCGTGCCCGGGCAGGGAGGTTGGAGGTACACCAAACCGCCCCTTGCGAAGGGACGTTCACGGCGGTGGTGTTGGGGCGATCATACGGGTTTCAAGGGGTGCCGCGTGCAACGTACGTGTTACGGAATTGCGGATGCTTCCTGACCGTCCGGAGCACCCCGCCGACACCTCCCGGAGCATCCCCGCTACTCCCTCCCGGTGACGACGCGATCCGGCCTTGTACGGGCGGGGCACTCTGTGTTCTGGTGGTCCTGTTCGTGTGATCGTTCCGTGTGATCGGAAGGGGCGAAGGGTGACGTCGACGGCCGGCGGTGCCGGACAGCTGCTGGCCATCAGCGACCTGCACATCGGATACGAGGAGAACCGCGCCCTCGTCGAGAAGATGCGCCCCGACTCGGACGACGACTGGCTGCTCGTCGCCGGCGATGTGGCGGAGACCGTCGCCGACATCCGCTGGGCACTCAAGACGCTCGCCGGCCGCTTCGCCAAGGTCGTCTGGGCACCCGGCAACCACGAGCTGTGGACCCACCCGAAGGACTCGGTCACCCTGCGCGGCGTCGAGCGCTACGACCACCTGGTCGAGGTGTGCCGGGAGCTCGGCGTGACGACGCCCGAGGACCCCTACCCCGTCTGGGAGGGCCCCGGCGGCCCGGTCGCGGTGGCGCCGCTGTTCCTGCTGTACGACTACTCCTTCCTGCCCTCCGGCTGCGCCACCAAGGAGGAGGGGCTGAAGTACGCGCACGGCACCGGGATCGTGTGCAACGACGAGTACCTGCTGCACCCCGACCCGTACCCGTCCCGCGAGGCCTGGTGCGAGGCCCGGGTCGCCGAGACCGAGCGCCGGCTCGCCGCACTGCCCGAGGATCTGCCCACGGTCCTCGTCAACCACTACCCGCTGGACCGGCATCCCACGAACGTGCTGTGGTACCCCGAGTTCGCCATGTGGTGCGGCACCCGGCTGACCGCGGACTGGCACCGCAGATTCCGCGCCCGGACCATGGTCTACGGCCACCTCCACATCCCGCGGACCACCTGGCACGAGGGCGTCCGCTTCGAGGAGGTCTCCGTGGGGTACCCCCGCGAGTGGCGCAAACGGCCGGACCCGCCGGGCCGGCTGCGCCGCATTCTGCCGAAGGAGGACGCGGCCCGGTGATCGAGGAGCTGCTGCCGGACCCGGTGGTCACCGTCGAGGCGTACGGCAACGACGAGCACGCGGGCGCCGCCCTGTACCCCGAGGAAGAGGCGGTCATCGCCAAGGCGGTCGACAAGCGCCGCCGGGAGTTCGCCGTCGTACGCTCCTGCGCGCGCCGCGCCATGGAGAAGCTCGGCGTGCCCCCGCAACCCGTCCTGCCCGGTGAACGCGGCGCCCCCGGCTGGCCGGCCGGCCTGGTCGGCAGCATGACCCACTGCGACGGCTACGGCGCCGCGGCCCTGGCCCGCGCCACCGATCTGGCCTCCCTCGGCATCGACGCCGAACCCCACAAGACCCTCCCGGAGGGCGTGCTGCCCGCCGTCGCGCTGCCCGCCGAGGCGGACCGGCTGCGCCGGCTGGCCGGCGACCACCCCGATGTCCACTGGGACCGGCTCCTGTTCAGCGCCAAGGAGTCCGTCTACAAGGCGTGGTTCCCCCTCACCGGCAAGTGGCTGGACTTCACCGAGGCCGACATCGACGTCTTCGCCGACCCCGGTGAGCGGCACAGCGGCGGTCTGCGCGCCCGGCTCCTCGTGCCGGGCCCGCTGGTCGGCGGGCGCCGGATCGACGTCTTCGAGGGCCGGTGGACCGTCCAGCGGGGGCTGGTGGCGACCTCGGTCACCGTGCCGCACACCTGAGCCCCCTTCCGGCGTCGCGAGTCCCCTGCTACGGCTCCGCAGGGCACCAGCCCTTCAGCAGCCGGAAGAACTCCTCCTCGTTGCCCGTCAGACCCGCGGCCGCCAGCGCCTGTTCCGCCTCGGCGAGCACGGCGGGCGGCACCACCGGTGGTCGGCCCTTCCCGGGAGGACCGTCGAACGCGGCTCGTACGGTGTGCAAAAGCCGCAGGTAGGCCTGGACGGCGGTGCGCTCGCGATCGGTCAGTACGGCAGTGGGCATCGGTCGGCTCTCCCCAAGTCGGCGTCGTCGCGTCACGCCCCGCACATGAGGGCGCACCACCAGCTTGCCGTCCACCACTGACAATCGGGTTCGGCCCCACGTCCGTTCGCCCGCTTAGCGGAGGCGAAACCTCCTCGAAATCCCTGGTGGGAAAGGTGTCCCTACGCTTGGGGCAACGGCTTTCGGCCGCACGCCCGCGGCCCTGAGAGCGGCAGGAACGGAGGTGGGCGAGTGGCCGATGCCCAGGGCCGACGCCCGGTGCGCGCCGTACGGCTGCGTCCCGTCGGCGACGGAGAACTCGCGTTGCAGTACCGCGTCGTGCACGGCTACCGACGCGCCTTCCGCATGGCCGGCGAGGGGCCGGTGCTGGTGCTGATCCACGGCATCGGGGACTCCTCCGACACCTGGGCCGAGCTGATCCCCGACCTCGCCCGCACGCACACCGTGATCGCCCCCGACCTGCTCGGCCACGGCGCCTCCGACAAACCGCGCGCCGACTACTCGGTCGCCGCCTACGCCAACGGCGTGCGGGATCTGCTCACCACGCTCGGCATCGAGTCCGCGACGCTGGTCGGGCACTCGCTGGGCGGGGGAGTGGCCATGCAGTTCGCCTACCAGTTCCCCGAGCGCACCGAGCGGTTGATCCTGGTCAGCGCGGGCGGTGTGGGCCGCGAGGTCAATCCGGTGCTGCGGCTGGTCTCGCTGCCGGGCGCCCATCTGATGCTGTCCGCGCTGCGGCTGCCGGGGATGCGGCTGCAAGTGGGGCAGGCGGTACGGCTGATGAGGTTCCTCGACACCGACCTCGGGCAGGACGCGCCGGAACTGCTGACCCTCGTCGACGCCCTGCCCGACGAGACCTCGCGCAACGCCTTCATCCGTACGCTGCGGGCGGTGGTCGACTGGCGCGGGCAGGTGGTCACCATGCTGGACCGCTGCTATCTGACCGAGGGCATGCCGACCATGCTGCTGTGGGGCGACCGGGACAGCGTGGTGCCGGTACGGCACGCCTACGGCGCACACGAGGCGATGCCCGGCAGCCGGCTGGAGATCTTCGAGGGGGCGGGCCACTTCCCGTTCCACACCGACCCGGACCGATTCGTGGCGCTGGTCGAGGAGTTCACCGGCAGTACGACCGCCGCCGACTGGAGCCGCGAGAACTGGCGCGAGATGCTGCGGGCGGGGCGGCCCGGCACGGCGGCGGGTCAGCCGGACACCGCTCGTTCCCGGGCGGTGGAACGCGAGCTGCGGGAGGCGAGCGAGCGCAGCGCGACCTGATCCCCGACGCGGCACCCGACCCCGGTCAGCCCTGCGGCCCCAGATAGCCGAGCGACGCCTCGATACGCCCCGCCAGATGGTCCCGCTGCCCCCGCACCGACGAGTCCGCCAGCCAGGTGCGGCACTTGCTGGCCAGCAGCAGGCCGAAGCTCTCGGCCTCCTGCTCGTCGGCCTCGTCGAAGCGGCTGCGGGCGGCGACCTTCAGCACCGTCGAGCGCAGATCGGCGTCGTCGCTGAGCAGCCGGGCCGCAACGGTCGCGCCCTCGATGCTGTGGGTGCAGTGACCGGCCTTCATGTGCCACAGCTCATGGCCGAGGATCACCAACTGGTGGTCCGGCGCGGTGCGTTCCTCGATCACGACCAGGTCCTGGTCGGCCATGTCGAGCCACAGCCCGCTGGCGGTGCCGACCGGGAAGGCGGCCGTACGGAAGTGGACGGGACGGCCGCGGCGTCTGCTCATCGAGTCGCACAGGGCGCCGTACAGCATGCCGGGCGCCGCGGGAGCGGGGAGCTCCAGCTCCGCGATCAACTCGCCGCACAGGCGGCGCATTTCCCTACCGATGCCCACTGATCTCCCGTTCTCCCCGGATCACGACTCGGGTCGCTTGACGCTCTCCAGGAGCATGTCCAGCCACTCCGCGACCTTGTCGCGGTGCTGGTCGGTGGGCAGCTGGGCGGCACGCCACGCTATGCCGCGCACGCCGTGGTCCTGGAGGAGTCTCTCCAGCGGATCCTCGGCGGCCTGGGCCGCCTCGCGCTCCGCGAGCTTCTGGAGCAGTTCCTGCTCGGTGCGCTGGAGGGAGCCCGCGAGCGCCTCGGGGTCCTCGGCCGTGAGGAATCCGGCGTGCACCCGGAAGAAGCGCTGGATGGCGTCGCAGTGCTCCATGGTGGGACGGCGGTCGCCGTTGATCAGGGCGCCGGCCTGCTGGCGGGACATGCCCGCGCCGTCGGCGATCTCCTGCTGGGTGTACTTGCGGCCGTTCGGCTTGAGCCGGGTGCGGCGCAACAGGTCGAGCCGCTGGAGGAAACGCGCCTGCACATCGGGCTCGCCCGCGGGGCGGCCGCTCAGCAGGGCCTTGACGACCGGCTCCGGGACGCCGGAGGCGACGGACAGCCGCCCGGTGTCGAAGACCTCGGCGTGCGACACGCCGAGCCGGTCGGCGAGCGCGGTGACACGGGCGACGACGGCCGGCAGCGCTACCGTCGGCGTGGCGCCCGAACCCTCGAAGCCATCCGTCACCGGCAGATCTCCTACGTCTCTCACAGGCTCCTCACAAGCCCTTCCCGTGAACTCGACGGAGATTACCGGGTAGTTCGAACTCACATCCAGGTCTCGCCACAACTGTGGCCAATTTCAGCCGTCAACAGGCATGAAATGCCACGATAGTTGACACGGCTCGGGCTCGGGCAGCAGGATCAGGGCGCCGCGTGAAGGCCGCATAGGCAAGAGGGGTGACCTCCCGATGGCATATCAGGCAGGTGGGGAGCGGTCCGTGCCGCGCTCCGTCCTCGAGAGGCCGGAGGCCCAGGCCTATCTGCGGGACTACGCCGCTCTCGTGGAGGCCGTGCCCTTCCCGTCCGTGGTGCTGGACCACCGCTGGGACGTCGTCCTGGCGAACACCGCTTTCGCGTCACTTTTCCGCGGTGTGGGCCCGCATCCGACGGCGATGCCCGACGAGAACTTCCTCAGATTCGTGCTCTTCCACCCGGACGCGAGCACGGTCCTCGGCGAGCACGAGTCCAGCTGGTGCCTGCCGATGCTGGCGCACTTCGCCGCCGCCGTGGAGCGGCACGGCCACGACCACGGGCTGCAGGCCATCCGCCGCGACATCGCCCAGGACCCGATCATGGAGGCCGCCTACCGGCAGGGTCTGCCGCACTGGATCCGCGCGGTGGGCGAGCAGGCCGTCGCCCGGGACGGCGCCGTACGGCCGCTGCTGCACCCCGACCCGCGCTGGGGCGCGACCGAGTGCCGGGTCGTGGACGAGACGCCCCGAACCCTTGAGGAGATGGGCTACACCCGGCTGACGCTGGTGCTGCGCGAGCTGCGCCGCGAGCGGCCCCGGACGCGAGGGGCGCGCCGCGGCGCCGCCCATCTGCGCGTCGTGACCGCCACCGAGGACTGAACGGGGCACCGTCGGCGTTCAGGTCGTCGACGGCGCCCCGTCAGCGCACGGGAAGCCTCTCTGCGGGCGCTCGGAGCCGCCTCCCTTTTTCGCAGGACGACGGGCGTCGCACCATTGCGCCTTTCCATACAGCGACGGGCGTCGCACCATTCCGTCGCAGAGTGGTGTGTGACATAGTACTGACGTGAGCGAGCGACTGACCTGCGACGTCGTGGTCGTCGGAGCCGGCATGGTGGGCGCGGCCTGCGCGCTGTACGCGGCCCGGGCCGGCCTGGACGTGATCCTCGTCGACCGCGGCCCGGTGGCGGGCGGCACCACCGGCGCCGGCGAGGGCAACCTCCTCGTCTCCGACAAGGAACCGGGCCCCGAACTGGACCTCGCGCTGCTGTCCGGCCGGCTGTGGCGAGAACTGGCGGCGGAGTTCGGGTCGGCCGTCGAGTACGAGGCCAAGGGCGGTGTCGTCGTGGCCTCGTCGCCGGACGGGCTCGCGGCGCTGGAGCGGTTCGCCGACGGACAGCGCGCCGCCGGGGTCGTCGCCGAACCGGTCCCGGGCGACGCCCTGTACGCCCTCGAACCCCACCTCGCCCCAGGACTGCCGGGCGGCGTCCACTACCCCCAGGACTGCCAGGTCATGCCCGCCCTGGCCGCCGCCCACCTCGCCCGCGGCTCGGGCGCCCGTCTGTTCACCGGCCGTACGGTGACCGACATACTGCGCACGCCGGCCGGCGCCGTGCGCGGGGTCCGCACGAACTCGGGCGACATCCACGCCCCGGCGGTCGTCAACGCCGCCGGAACCTGGGGCGGTGAGCTCGCCGCGCTCGCGGGCGTCCCGCTCCCCGTCCTCCCGCGCCGCGGCTTCGTCCTGGTCACCGAACCCCTCCCGCGCAAGGTCCGCCACAAGGTCTACGCCGCCGACTACGTGGCCGACGTCGCCAGCGACTCGGCAGCGCTCCAGACGTCCCCGGTCGTCGAGGGCACGGCGGCGGGCCCGATCCTCATCGGCGCGAGCCGGGAACGCGTCGGCTTCGACCGGACCTTCTCGCTGCCGGTCGTAAGGGCGCTCGCGGCGGACGCGACGCGGCTGTTCCCGTTCCTGACGGACGTCCGCGCGATGCGTGCCTACCTGGGCTTCCGCCCGTACATGCCGGACCATCTGCCCGCCGTCGGACCCGACCCCCGCGTGCCGGGGCTGCATCACGCCTGCGGGCACGAGGGCGCCGGCATCGGACTGGCCACCGGCACCGGCCACTTGATCGCGCAGGCCCTGACCGAGAAGACCCCCGACCTGGACCTGACGCCGCTGCGCCCCGACCGCTTCGGCGAGGAGGCCGTATGAGGACACCTCTGGAGCTCGCCGACGCACACCCGGGCCCGGCCTTCACGGTCACCCTCGACGGCCGTGAGATCGAGGCCCTGCCCGGCCAGACGGTCGCCGCCGCGCTGTGGGCGGCCGGGGTCACCTCCTGGCGGACCACCCGGGGCGAGGGACGCGCGCGCGGCGTGTTCTGCGGCATCGGCGTCTGCTTCGACTGCCTGATCACCGTCAACGACCGCCCGAACCAACGGGCCTGTCTGGTGCCATTGCACCCCGGCGATGTGATCCGGACCCAGGAAGGGACGGGGCACGATGACTGACCGCGACCTCGCCGACCATGGAGCCCCGCACCTCGCCGTGATCGGCGCGGGACCCGCCGGGCTCGCCGCGGCCGTCGCCGCCGCGGCCCGAGGCGTCCGGGTCACGCTGATCGACTCGGCCGCGGAGGCGGGCGGCCAGTTCTACCGGCAGCCGGCCCCCGCGCTGGGGGCCCGCAGGCCGCAGGCCCTGCACCATCAGTGGCGGGCGTGGGAGCGGCTGCGGGACGGGCTGGCCGCGCACGTGGAGGCGGGCCGCGTACGGCATCTGACGGAACACCACGTCTGGTTCGTCGAACGCCTGCCCGCCGACGGATTCACCGTGCACGCCCTGCTCGGCCCCGAACAGCGGGACCCGGCCGAGGTGCGGGCCGACGCCGTGCTCCTCGCCACCGGCGGCTACGAGAAGGTGCTGCCCTTCCCCGGCTGGACCCTCCCCGGAGTGGTCACGGCGGGCGGCGCCCAGGCCATGCTCAAGGGCAGCCTCGCGGTGTCCGGGCGCACCGCCGTCGTCGCCGGGACCGGCCCGCTGCTGCTCCCCGTGGCGACCGGGCTCGCCGCGGCCGGCGTCGAGGTCGCAGCGCTCGTCGAGTCCGCCGACCCGAAGGCGTTCCTGCGGCGCACCCGAGCGCTGGTGGCACAGCCCGCAAAGATCGCCGAAGGCGCCCGGTACGCGGCCGAGTTGCTGCGTCACCGGGTGCGGGCGCTCGCCCGGCACACCGTCGTCGAGGCGCACGGCACCGAGCGACTGGAGGCCGTCACCGTCGCCGCGCTCGACGTCGACGGGCGGGTCAGGCCCGGCACGGGACGCCGCATCCGCTGCGACACCCTCGCCGTCGGCCACGGCATGCTTCCGCACACCGATCTCGCCGAGACCCTCGGCTGCGGCCTCGACGGACTCGCCGTACGCGTGGACGACGAGCAGCGCACCGATGTGCCCGGCGTCTGGGCCGCGGGGGAGACGACCGGCATCGGAGGGGCGGCGCTCTCGCTCGCGGAGGGGCACATCGCCGGGCGATCGGCCGCCGCCCGGCTGCGCGGCGCGCGGCCCGACCCGGACGGGTGGTCCGCCGCCGCCAAGGCCCGCAGCCGACTGCGCGCCTTCTTCACCGCGCTCGACTCCGTGTACGCCCCGCCCGCGCGCTGGACCGACCGGATCACCGACGACACCGTCGTCTGCCGCTGCGAGGAGGTCACCGGCGGTGCGATCCGGGCGGCGGTGGTGGAACTGGGCGCCGGGGACGCGAGGACCGTGAAGCTGCTGACCCGGGCCGGGATGGGGTGGTGCCAGGGGCGGGTGTGCGGGCCGGCGGTCGCGGGGCTCGCGGGGTGCGAACTCGCCGTTTCCCGCAGGCCCTTCGCCCGGCCCGTACCGCTCGGCGTGCTCGCGCGGGCGGGGGAGAACGAGGACGGCTGAGCGCCGGCGCCCGGGGGCCCCGGAGCCGGCTGGTGCCGAAGCCGACGGTCGCCGGTCGTCGCCCGCGAGATCAATGCAATGTCGCACTCCACTGAGAGGAAACCCGAGATGACCGTCACCGAACACCGTCCCTGGCGGGGCGTCCTGGTCGCCACCGCCCTGCCGCTAGACGACAACCTCCGTGTGGACCACGGCAAATACGCGGAGCACTGCTCCTGGCTCGTCGAGAACGGCTGCGACGGTGTCGTACCGAACGGCAGCCTCGGCGAGTACCAGGTGCTCACCCCCGAGGAGCGGGCGAAGGTCGTGGAGACCGCCGTCGCCGCGATCGGCGGCACCCGCGTGATGCCCGGGGTGGCCGCCTACGGTTCGGCCGAGTCCCGGCGCTGGGCGGAGCAGGCCCGGGACGCGGGCTGTGCCTCCGTGATGCTGCTGCCGCCGAACGCCTACCGTGCCGACGAGCGCTCCGTCCTCGCCCACTACGAGGAGGTCGCCGGGGCGGGCGTCCCGGTCGTGGCGTACAACAACCCCATCGACACCAAGGTCGACCTCGTCCCCGAACTGCTCGCCAAGCTGCACGGCGAGGGGTACATCCAGGCGGTCAAGGAGTTCTCCGGCGATGTCCGGCGCGCCTACCAGCTCGCCGAACTCGCCCCGGAACTCGACCTGTTGATCGGCGCCGACGACGTCCTGCTGGAGCTCGCGCTCGCCGGCGCCAAGGGCTGGGTGGCCGGCTATCCGAACGCGCTGCCACGGTCCTGCGTGGAGCTGTACCGCGCGGCCGTCGGCGGCGACCTCGGCACCGCGAAGAAGCTGTACGAGCAGCTGCACCCGCTGCTGCGCTGGGACTCCAAGGTCGAGTTCGTGCAGGCGATCAAGCTCTCCATGGACATCGTGGGCCGGCACGGGGGACGCTGCCGTGCACCGCGGGTGCCCCTGCTGCCGGAGCAGGAGGCCGCCATCCGCGCCGCCACCGAGAAGGCCGTAGCCGCCGGGCTCGCGTAATCACAAGGGAGGCTGGACCCATGCGCAGCAGACTCGTCCTGCACGCCGTCGACTCGCACACCGAGGGCATGCCCACCCGCGTGATCACCGGCGGGATCGGGACCGTACCCGGCGCGACGATGAACGAGCGGCGGCTGTACTTCCGCGAGCACCGCGACGACATCAAGCAGCTCCTGATGAACGAGCCGCGCGGCCACTCGGCGATGAGCGGCGCCATCCTCCAGCCGCCCACCCGCCCCGACTGCGACTGGGGCGTGCTCTACATCGAGGTCTCCGGCTATCTCCCGATGTGCGGGCACGGCACGATCGGGGTCGCGACCGTGCTCGTCGAGACCGGCATGGTCGAGGTCGTCGAGCCGGTCACCACCATCCGGCTCGACACCCCGGCGGGTCTCGTGGTCGCCGAGGTGGCCGTTCAGGACGGCGCCGCCAAGGCGGTCACCCTGAGGAACGTGCCGTCCTTCTCCGTCGCCCTCGACCGCAAGATCGCCCTCGCCGACGGGCGCACGGTGACATACGACATGGCGTACGGCGGCAACTTCTACGCCATCCTGCCGCTGGAGCAGTTCGGGCTGCCCTTCGACCGCTCCCGCAAGGACGACATCCTCCGGGCCGGTCTCTCCCTCATGGCGGCGATCAACGCCGAGGAGGAGCCCGTCCACCCGGAGGACCCGTCGATCCGGGGCTGTCATCACGTCCACCTGATCGCCCCCGGCGCCACCGCCCGGCACTCCCGGCACGCGATGGCCATCCACCCCGGCTGGTTCGACCGCTCGCCCTGCGGCACGGGCACGAGCGCCCGCATGGCACAGCTGCACGCGCGGGGTGAACTGCCCCTGCACACCGAGTTCGTGAACGAGTCCTTCATCGGCACCAGCTTCACCGGCCGTCTCCTCGGCACCACCGAGGTGGCCGGCCGCCCGGCCGTCCTGCCCAGCTTCACCGGCCGCGCGTGGATCACCGGCACCGCGCAGTACCTGCTGGATCCCTCGGACCCGTTCCCGGCCGGGTTCGTGCTTTAGGAACAGGCCCGGGGGAGCGCGGACGCCGGGGATAATGGCCGGTACCGCGTGACGGTAGCGCGTGACATTGCACCAGCGCGTCACGATCACGATGCACCAGCGCGTCACGACGCACCAGCGCGTCACATCGCACCAGCTAGGAGACACCGCATGGCCGCCCAGCGCACCGGCGCCCCGTCCGCCGCAGCCGCCCCGGCGCTGCCCAGCCTGGGCGGCAGGAGGAGCAGCTACCGGGAGCGGGTCGCCGACGCGCTGCGGGCCGCGCTGATCGCCGGGGAACTGCTCCCCGGCGAGGTGTACTCGGCGCCCACGCTCGCCGCCCGCTTCGGCGTCTCCGCGACGCCGGTGCGCGAGGCCATGCTGGACCTGGTCAAGGAGGGCCTGGTCGACACGGTTCCCAACAAGGGCTTCCGGGTCACCGCCGTCTCCGAGAAGCAGCTCGACGAGTACACCCACATCCGGGCCCTCATCGAGATCCCGACGGTGGTGGCACTGGCCCGCACCGCCGACAAGGTCTCCCTGGAGGCGCTGCGCCCCGCCGCGCGGGAGATCGTCCAGGCCGCCGTCTCCGGTGACCTCATCGCGTACGTCGAGGCCGACACCCGCTTCCACCTCGGTCTGCTCGCCCTCGCCGGCAACGTCCACCTCGTCGAGGTCGTCGGCGACCTCCGCAAGCGCTCCCGCCTCTACGGCCTCACCGCGCTCGTCGAGGCCGGCCGGCTGCTCGCCTCCGCCGAGGAGCACCTCGAACTCCTCGACGCGCTGCTCGCCCGCGACGAGGACGCCGTGCACGAGGTCATGACCCGCCATCTGGGGCATGTGCGAGGACTCTGGGCCGCGAGGAAGTAGATGCCGCCGTAACGCAAACGGCTTGCGCTTCTTGCGCTATTCTTGCGTCCATGACGCGACGACTTGCTGAAGTGGCGAAGAAGGTCGGGGTCAGCGAGGCCACGGTCAGCCGGGTGCTCAACGACAAGCCCGGTGTCTCCGAGGCCACCCGGCAGGCGGTGCTCTCCGCGCTGGACGTCCTCGGCTACGAGCGGCCCACGCAGCTGCGCGGCGAACGGGCCAGGCTCGTCGGCTTGGTGCTGCCCGAGCTCCAGAACCCGATCTTCCCGGCGTTCGCGGAGGTGATCGGTGGCGCGCTCGCCCAGCTCGGCCTGACCCCGGTGCTGTGCACCCAGACCAAGGGCGGGGTGTCCGAGGCCGACTACGTCACGTTGCTGCTGCAACAGCAGGTCTCCGGGGTGGTGTTCGCCGGCGGGCTCTACGCCCAGGCCGACGCCCCGCACGACCACTACAAGGAGCTCGCCGACCGCAACATCCCGGTCGTGCTGGTCAACGCGGCCATCGAGCACCTCGGCTTCCCTGCGGTGTCCTGCGACGACGCCGTCGCCGTCGAGCAGGCCTGGCGGCACCTGGCCTCGCTCGGGCACGAGCGCATCGGGCTGGTGCTCGGACCGGGCGACCACATGCCGTCGGCGCGCAAGCTGGCCGCCGCGCGCGGCGTCGCCGGGGACCTGCCCGAGGAGCGTGTGGCGCGGGCGATCTTCTCGATCGAGGGCGGTCACGCCGCCGCCACCCGGCTGATCGACCGCGGGGTCACCGGCATCATCTGCGCGAGCGACCCACTGGCGCTCGGCGCGATCAGGGCCGCCCGTCGCAAGGGACTCGACGTGCCGTCGGAGATCTCCGTGGTCGGCTACGACGACTCGGCCTTCATGAACTGCACCGAGCCCCCGCTCACCACCGTCCGTCAGCCCATCGAGGCCATGGGCAGGGCGGCCGTTGAGCTGCTGAACGCGCAGATCGGCGGCACCGCCGTACCCGCGGAGGAGCTGCTCTTCGAACCGGAGTTGGTGGTGCGCGGTTCGACGGCGCAGGCGCCTCGCGCCTGACGCCCGCCCCCAGTCCGCGCCCCGACGTCCCTGAAGCATTCATTCCGCTGTTAAAAAATTTCAAATCTCGCGCGACATCTTGCGTTCAGATGTCGCCGGTGCTTGAGTGTGCGGCGCCCACCGCTCCTGCCCAGAGGGGTCCACCGATGAGAAGCACCGGGTTCCGCCGTACCTTCGCCACGCTGAGCGTCTGCTCCCTCGCCCTGGCCGTGTCCGCCTGCGGGTCGGGCGACGACGACTCGGCGAGCGGAAAGACCCGCATCACGGTCAACTGCATGCCGCCCAAGAGCGCCAAGGTCGACCGCCAGTTCTTCGAGCAGGACATCGCGTCCTTCGAGAAGGCCAACCCGGACATCGACGTCGTCGCTCATGACGCGTTCCCCTGCCAGGATCCGAAGACGTTCGACGCCAAGCTCGCCGGCGGGCAGATGGAGGACGTCTTCTACACGTACTTCACCGACGCCCGGCACGTCGTCGACATCAACCAGGCGGCCGATCTCACGCCGTACGTCAAGGAGTTGAAGAGCTACGGGACCATCCAGCAGCAGCTGCGCGACATCTACACCGTCGACGGCAAGGTCTACGGCATACCGCGCACCGGCTACTCGATGGGCCTGATCTACAACAAGAAGCTCTTCGAGAAGGCCGGCCTCGACCCCGAGAAGCCCCCGGCCACCTGGGACGAACTGCGCGCAGCGGCCAAGAGGATCGCCGGTCTCGGAGGCGGCACCGTCGGCTACGCCGACTACAGCGCCCAGAACCAGGGCGGCTGGCACTTCACCGCCGAGCTGTACTCGCAGGGCGGCGACGTCGTCAGCGCCGACGGCAAGAAGGCCACCGTCGACACACCCGAGGGCCGTGCCGTGCTCCAGAACCTGCACGACATGCGCTGGACCGACAACTCCATGGGCAGCAAGCAGCTCCTGGTCATCAATGACGTCCAGCAGATGATGGGCTCCGGCAAGCTCGGCATGTACCTCTCCGCCCCCGACAACATCCCGATCCTGGTCAAGGAGAAGGGCGGCGACTACAAGGACCTCGCGCTCGCCCCCATGCCCGGCGGCGAGGGCACGCTCATCGGCGGCGACGGCTACATGTTCAACAAGAAGGCGAGCCCCGAGCAGATCCGCGCCGGCCTGAAGTGGCTGGACCACATGTTCCTCACGCCCGGAGAAGGCTTCCTCGGCGACTACGCCCGTGCCAAGAAGAACGACGCCCCCGTCGGACTGCCCGAGCCCCGGCTGTTCACCGGCGCCGCCGACGCCAAGGACCAGCAGGTCAAGGAGGCCAACGCCAACGTCCCGGTGGACAACTACCAGGCCTTCCTCGACGGCAACCAGAGCCTCGACATGAAGATCGAGCCGCCCAGCGCCCAGCAGATCTACTCGGTCCTCGACGGGGTCGTCTCCGCCGTCCTCACCAAGAAGGACGCCGACATCGACCAGCTCCTGAAGGACGCCTCCGGGAAGATCGACAGCATCCTGGCCCGGGGCTGACGGTCCATGACCAAGACGGCTCAGCGACAGACCGTCGCGAAGGTCGCGGTCCACCCGATGCAGGCGCCGCCCCCGGCAGGGGACCGGAGGCGGCGCCGCCTCGCCGACCAGGCCCGCGCCTACGGCTTCCTCCTCGGCGGCCTCGTCTGCTTCGCCCTGTTCTCCTGGTACCCGGCGATCCGCGCCGTCGTGATCGCCTTCCAGAAGTACACGCCCGGCAGCGACCCCGAGTGGGTCGGCACCGCCAACTTCACCCGCGTCTTCGCCGACCCGGAGTTCGCGGCGGCCTGGCGCAACACCCTCACCTTCACGCTGCTCGCCCTGCTGATCGGCTTCGCGATCCCCTTCGTACTCGCCCTGGTCCTCAACGAGTTGCGGCACGCCAAGGCGTTCTTCCGGGTCGTGGTCTATCTGCCGGTGATGATCCCGCCGGTGGTCAGCGCCCTGCTGTGGAAGTGGTTCTACGACCCCGGCGCCGGCCTCGCCAACGAGGCGCTGCGGTTCCTGCACCTGCCCACCTCGAACTGGTCCAACGGCGCCGACACCGCGCTGGTCTCCCTGGTGATCGTGGCGACCTGGGCCAACATGGGCGGCACCGTGCTCATCTACCTCGCGGCGCTCCAGTCCATCCCGGGCGAGCTGTACGAGGCGGCCGAGCTCGACGGCGCGAACCTCCTCCAGCGCATCCGGCACGTCACGATCCCGCAGACCCGCTTCGTGATCCTGATGCTGATGCTCCTTCAGATCATCGCCACGATGCAGGTCTTCACCGAACCGTTCGTGATCACGGGCGGCGGCCCGGAGAACGCCACGGTCACCGTCCTGTACCTGATCTACAAGTACGCCTTCCTCTACAACGACTTCGGCGGCGCCTGCGCCCTCAGCGTCATGCTGCTCGTGCTCCTGGGCGCCTTCTCCGCCGTATACCTGCGTCTGACGCGCGGCGAAGGGGAGGACGCATGAGCACCCGGACGCTTCTCTCCCCGGCGGCCCTCGCCCGCCCGCGCGGCAGAGCCGTCTACTGGTCCGTCTTCACCGGCACCGTCCTGCTGTTCACGATCGCCTTCCTCTTCCCCGTGTACTGGATGGTGACGGGCGCGATGAAGTCGGCGGACGAGGTGGCGCGGACCCCGCCCACGCTCGTGCCGGAGCAGTGGCACCTCAGCGGGTACACCGACGCCTGGGACCTGATGCAGCTGCCCAGCCACCTCTGGAACACGGTCGTCCAGGCCGCCGGCGCCTGGCTGTTCCAGATCGTGTTCTGCACGGCCGCCGCCTACGCGCTGTCCAAGCTGCGGCCCGTGTTCGGCAAGGTGGTCCTCGGCGGCATACTCGCCACCCTCATGGTTCCGGCCCAGGCGCTGGTCGTACCGAAGTACCTGACCGTGGCGGACCTGGGGCTGCTCAACGACCCGCTCGCCATCTGGCTGCCGGCCGTCGCCAACGCCTTCAACCTCTATCTGCTGAAGCGGTTCTTCGACCAGCTCCCGCGCGATGTCCTGGAGGCCGCCGAGATCGACGGCGCCGGGAAACTGCGCACTCTGTGGTCGATCGTGCTGCCCATGTCCCGGCCGGTCCTCGGCGTGGTCTCGATCTTCGCCCTGGTGGCCGTCTGGCAGGACTTCCTCTGGCCGCTGATGGTCTTCTCCGACACCGACAAGCAGCCGATCAGCGTGGCGCTCGTCCAGCTGTCGCAGAACATCCAGCTGACCGTGCTCATCGCCGCGATGGTGATCGCCAGCATCCCCATGGTCGCCATGTTCCTGGTCTTCCAGCGGCACATCATCGCCGGGATCGGCGCGGGCAGCACCAAGGGCTGACGCCCTCCTCCCACCGCCTGCCCTCCTCCTTCCGACAGAAAGGGCCGCACCGTGGCACAGTCCCGTCATGCCGCCGCACAGTGGTGGCGCTCCGCCGTCATCTACCAGGTCTACGTCCGCAGCTTCGCGGACGGCGACGGCGACGGCACCGGCGACCTCGCGGGCGTCCGCGCCCGGCTGCCGTATCTCGCCGAACTCGGCGTGGACGCACTGTGGTTCACGCCCTGGTACGTCTCACCGCTGAAGGACGGCGGCTACGACGTCGCCGACTACCGGGCGATCGACCCGGCGTTCGGCACCCTCGCCGAGGCGGAGAAACTCATCGCCGAGGCGGGCGAGCTGGGCATCCGCACGATCGTCGACATCGTGCCCAACCATGTCTCCGACCGGCATGCGTGGTTCCGGGCCGCGCTCGCCGCCGGACCCGGCAGCCCGGAGCGCGAGCTGTTCCACTTCCGGCCCGGACGCGGCCCGGACGGCGACCTCCCGCCCAACGACTGGCCGTCGCAGTTCGTCGGCTCCACCGAACCCGTGTGGACCCGTCTGCCGGACGGCGAGTGGTACCTCCACCTGTTCACGCCCGAGCAGCCCGACCTCAACTGGGCCCACCCCGTGGTCCGCCAGGAGCACCAGGACATCCTGCGCTTCTGGTTCGAGCGGGGCGTGGCCGGCGTCCGCATCGACTCGGCCGCGCTGCTCGCCAAGGACCCCGCGCTCACCGACCTCGCCGACGACCCCCACCCGCACCCCTTCGTCGACCGCGACGAACTCCACGACATCTACCGCTCCTGGCGGACCGTCGCCGACGACTACGACGGCGTCTTCGTCGGTGAGGTCTGGCTGCCCGACACCGAGCGCTTCGCCCGCTATCTGCGCCCCGACGAGCTGCACACCGCCTTCAACTTCGCGTTCCTGTCCTGCCCCTGGGACGCCGAGCGGCTGCGGTCGTCCATCGACACGACCCTCGCCGAGCACGCGCCCGTCGGCGCCCCCGCCACCTGGGTGCTCTGCAACCACGACGTCACCCGCACGGTCACCCGCTACGGCCGCACCGACACCGGCTTCGACTTCGCGGCGAAGGCCTTCGGCACCCCGACCGACCTGGCCCTCGGCACCCGGCGCGCACGGGCGGCCGCGCTGCTCTCGCTCGCCCTGCCCGGAGCGGTCTACGTCTATCAGGGCGAGGAACTCGGGCTGCCCGAGGCCGACATCCCCCTCGACCGCATCGAGGACCCGATGCACGGCCGCTCCGGCGGCACCGACCCGGGCAGGGACGGCTGCCGGGTGCCGCTGCCCTGGGCGGCCGGAGAAGCGCACGCCGGCTTCGGTTCGCGGGAGGAGCCCTGGCTGCCGCAGCCCGCCGGCTGGGCCGCGTACGCCGCCGACCGGCAGGCCGCCGACCCCGGCTCGATGCTCCGCCTCTACCGCCGGGCGATCGCGCTGCGCCCGGAGTTCGGCGAGGGCCCCCTCACCTGGATGCCGGCGCCCCAGGGTGTGCTCGCCTTCGCCCGCGCGCAGGGCGTGACCTGCGTGGTGAACCTCGCCGACGCGCCCGCCGATCTGCCCGAACACACCGAACTCCTGCTCGCCAGCGGCCCCTTGGACCCCCACGGCCGGCTGCCGAAGGACACCGCGGCCTGGCTGCGCGCCTGACCGCGGACCCGCTGTCCCCGCACCCCCACACGAAGGGATCGGCACATGCAGTACCCGCGCAGAACTGTCAGGCTCATGCCAACGGCGATGACGGTAGCCCTCGCCGCCGGCCTGCTCACCGCGACGGTGCCCACCGCCCGGGCGGCGGCCGGGGCCACCCTGCCGTTCACGTCGGTCGAGGCCGAGTCCGCGACCACCACCGGCACGAAGATCGGCCCGGACCACACGCAGGGCACCCTCGCCTCGGAGGCCTCCGGGCGCCAGGCCGTACGCCTGAACTCCGGCCAGCGCGTCGAGTTCACCGCGCCGCGCGCCGCCAACGCCCTGAACGTCGCCTACAGCGTCCCCGACGGCCAGAGCGGCTCGCTGAACGTGTACGTCAACGGCACCAGGCTCGCGAAGACCATCGCCGTCACCTCCAAGTACTCCTACGTCGACACCGGCTGGATCGCGGGGGCCAGGACCCACCACTTCTACGACAACGCCAGGCTGCTGCTCGGGCAGAACGTGCAGGCCGGCGACAAGGTGGCCCTGGAGGCGACGAACGCCCAGGTCACCGTCGATGTCGCCGACTTCGAGCAGGTCGCCGGGGCGTCGAGCCAGCCCGCCGGGTCGGTGTCGGTGACGTCAAAGGGCGCCGACCCCAGCGGCCAGGGCGACTCCACGCAGGCCTTCCGGGACGCCATCGCCTCGGCGCAGGGCGGTGTCGTGTGGATCCCGCCGGGGGAGTACCGGCTGACGTCCTCCCTCAGCGGGGTACAGAACGTCACCCTCCAGGGCGCGGGCAGCTGGCACTCGATCGTGCGCACCTCGCGCTTCATCGACCAGTCGAGCTCGTCCGGAGGAGTCCGCATCAAGGACTTCGCGGTCATCGGCGAGGTCACCGAGCGGGTGGACTCCAACCCCGACAACTTCGTCAACGGCAGCCTGGGACCGAACAGTTCCGTCTCCGGGATGTGGCTCCAGCACCTCAAGGTCGGTCTCTGGCTGACGGGCAACAACGACAACCTCGTCGTCGAGAACAACCGATTCCTCGACATGACCGCCGACGGGCTCAACCTCAACGGCAACGCGCGCGGCGTGAAGGTCCGGGGCAACTTCCTGCGCAACCAGGGCGACGACGCGCTCGCCATGTGGTCGCTGAACGCGCCGGACATCAGCAGCAGCTTCGAGAACAACACCATCACCCAGCCGAACCTCGCCAACGGCATCGCGATCTACGGCGGGACCGACATCACCGTCAGGAACAACCTGATCTCCGACACCAACGCCCTCGGCAGCGGCATCGCGATCTCCAACCAGAAGTTCCTTGACCCCTTCCACCCGTTGTCCGGCACGATCACGGTCGACGGCAACACGCTCGTCCGCACAGGCGCGATGAACCCCAACTGGAACCACCCCATGGGCGCCCTGCGCGTCGACTCCTACGACAGCGCCATCGAGGCGCAGGTGAAGATCACCAACACGACGATCACCGACAGTCCGTACAGCGCCTTCGAGTTCGTCTCGGGCGGCGGACGGGGCCTCGCGGCAAGGAACGTCACCGTCGACGGCGTCACCGTCCGCAACACCGGCACGGTCGTCGTCCAGGCCGAGACCCAGGGCGCCGCCACCTTCCGCAACGTCACGGCCACCGGCGTCGGCGCCGCGGGCATCTACAACTGCCCCTACCCGGCCAACTCCGGCCCCTTCACCCTCACCGACGGCGGCGGCAACTCCGGCTGGAGCAGCACCTGGTCCGACTGCTCGACCTGGCCGCAGCCGGGGCAGAGCAACCCCGACCCCGACCCGGCGCGCAACCTCGCCAAGGGCCGCCCGGCCACCGCCACCGGCTCCCAGGACGTCTACACGCCGGGCAAGGCGGTAGACGGAGATGCCAACAGCTACTGGGAGTCAAGCAACAACGCCTTCCCGCAGTCGCTGACGGTCGACCTCGGCTCCGCCCAGGCGGTCCGCCGTCTGGTGCTCAAGCTGCCGCCGTCCTCGGCGTGGGGCGCCCGCACCCAGACCGTGACGGTGCTGGGCAGCACCGACGGCTCGAACTTCTCCACGGTCGTCGGCGCCACCGGCTACCGCTTCGACCCGGCCACCGGCAACACGGTCACCGTCGCCCTGCCCGGCGGCACCGGCCTGCGCCATCTGCGGCTGTCGGTGAGCGCCAACACGGGCTGGCCGGCCGCCCAGTTCAGCGAGGTGGAGGCGTATCCGACTTCGTGACCGAGTCCTGCACGACCCCGCGCTTCGCCGCCTGGATCTGCTCGTACACATGGGTCCGCAGCTCGGCGAAGCGCGGGTCAACGCGGGTGTGCAACTGGTCGCGTTCGGCGGGCAGATCGACCTTCAGCTGCTCCCGCACCACGGTGGGGGAGGCGGACAGCACGATCACCCGCTCACCCAGGTACACGGCTTCGTCGATGTCATGGGTGACGAACAGGATCGTGATGCCGCGCTCCCGCCACAGCCCCCGCACCAGGTCCTCCAGATCGGCTCGCGTCTGCGCGTCGACCGCCGCGAACGGCTCGTCCATCAGCAGCACCCGGGGCTCGTACGCCAGCGCGCGGGCGATGGCGACGCGCTGCTGCATGCCGCCCGAGAGCTGCCACGGATACGCCCCCACGGCGTCCGCCAGCCCCACCGACTCCAGCGCGTCACGCACCAGCTCCCGACGCCGGGCCTTGCCCAAGTTCTTCTGTTTCAGGGGAAGTTCGACGTTCTCGCCGACCCGCATCCAGGGGAAGAGGCTGCGCCCGTACTCCTGGAACACGAACGCCATCCCGGGCGGCGGCCCGCTCACCCGGCGCCCCTCCAGGAGCACCTCGCCGCCCGTCGGCGACAGCAGTCCGCCCATGCACTTCAGCAGGGTCGTCTTCCCGCAGCCCGACGGCCCGACGAGACAGACCAGTTCCCCTGCCTCCACGGTGAAGGTGAGGTCGCGCACCGCCTCCACACGCCGCCCGGAACCCTCGTAGACCTTCTTCAGGGCGCGTACGTCGAGCATGACCCTCCCCTTCACGGTGTTCACTCAGGACCGCCGGGTGGTCGCGCGCAGTCCGTGGTACCAGCCGAGCACCCGGCGCTCGACCAGCTGGAACACGACGGAGAGCAGGAAGCCGAGCAGACCGAGGACGAGGATCCCGGTCCACATGTCGGGGATGGCGAAGCTGCGCTGGAACTGGACGACGGTGAAGCCGATGCCGTTGTTCGCGGCGAACATCTCGCTGATGACCATCAGGATGATGCCGATCGACAGCGCCTGGCGCAGCCCGGCGAAGATCTGCGGGCTCGCCGAGGGCAGCACCAGGTGCCGCAGCCGGGCGAGGCCCGAGACGCCGTAGGAACGGGCCGTCTCCAGCATCACCGAGTCGACCGCGCGCACCCCCTCCACGGTGTTGAGCAGGACGGGCCACACGCAGCCGCTCGCGATCACGACGATCTTCATGGTGTCGCCGATACCGGCGAACAGCATGATCACCGGGACCAGCACGGGCGGCGGCACGGCTCGCAGGAACTCCAGAGCCGGCTCGCACACCGCGCGCACCGCCCGGTAGGAGCCGATGACCGTGCCGAGCGCGACGCCGACCAGGGCGGCGAGCGCACAGCCCGCGAGCAACCGCAGCAGGCTCGGTACCACATCGGTGCGCAGCCGGTCGGCCGTCCAGACGTCCGGGAAGGTGTCCACGATCGTCCGCAGCGGCGGCCAGAACGGGTCCGTGCTGCCGGCCGACGCCGCCCACCACACGACGACCAGGACGACGGGCAACGCGATGACGAACAGCGCTCTGAGCAGCAGGCGCGCGATCACACCGCCACCTCCCCGCGCACCGACTGATGCCAGGCGAGCGCCCATCGCTCCACCGTGCGCGCGCCGACGTTGATGATCAGCCCGAGCAGGCCCGCGACCACGATGAGCGCGTACATCTCCGGCACCGCCTGTGAGGTCTGCGCCACCGCGATCTGCTGCCCCAACCCCGGTGCACCGATGACGAGTTCGGCGGTGATGGCCAGGATCAGCGCCACCGCGGCGGCCAGCCGCACACCGGTCATGACGTACGGCAGCGCGGTCGGCCACAGCACATGGCGGACGCGCGCCCAGGTGCCGAGGCCGTACGAGCGCGCCGTCTCCTCGGCGACCGGGTCGACGTCCTGGACGCCGTACAGGGTCTGGATCAGCACCTGCCAGAAGGAGGCGTAGACGACGAGAAGGAGGACCGACCGCAGTTCGGTGCCGTACAGCAGCACCGCGAGCGGGATGAGCGCCACCGACGGGATCGGGCGCAGGAACTCGATCGTGGAGGCCGTCGCCGCGCGCAGATACGGCACCACGGAGACGACGACGCCCGCGGCGACGCCCGCGCAGACCGCGATGGCCAGGCCCAGCGCCCAGCCGGTGAGGGTGTCGCCGAGGGCGTGCCAGAAGGAGTCGTCGGAGAGTTCGTCGCCGAGGGCCGAGGCGATCTTGCTGGTCGGCGGGAAGTACGCCTCCTTGACCAGGCCGAGCCGCGGCACCGCCTCGCCCAGGGCGAGGAAGGCCGCGAGCCCGGCCGCACCGAGTGCGACGTTCCTTCCGGGAGTCACGGCAGGAGCGCGTCCAGGTCGGGCGTCTTCTTGAACAGTCCGTCCTCCTCGCCGAGCTTCATGAGGGCCTCGATGGAGGGACGGTTCGCCTCTGCGGGCCACTTCGGCAGGACGACCTGCTCAAGGACCGACGCCGGGATCTTGGTGTACGTGGTGACGATCTGCCGTGCCTCGTCCGGGTGGGCCTCGGCGTAGGCGAGCGACTCGGCGGTCGCGTCCTGGAACTTCTCGACCACGTCCGGGTGTTGCTGCGCGTACTGAGTCGACGTGAAGTACATCGCGACGGTGAGTTCGGGCGCGACGTCGATCAGCGGCGAGGCGATCTCGCGGCCGCCCTGGCTGCGGATGGTGGCGGTCGCCGGTTCCACCACGCACGCGGCGTCGATCTGGCCCTGGTCGAGGGCGGCCGGCATCTGGTCGAAGGCCATCTCGACCAGTTCCACCTTGTCCGGGTCGCCGCCCGCCTGACGGACCGCCTGGCGTACCGCCGTCTCGTTGATGTTCTTCAGGGTGTTGATGGCGACCTTCTTGCCCTCCAGCTCCTTCGCCGACTTGACGGGGCTGTCCTTCTTGACCATCAGGCCGTTGAAGTCCTTGCCCCGCACGCCGGTCGACGCGATGCCGTTGGCGACGGCCTTCACGGGGACACCATTGGACTGGGCCACCATCAGGGACGTCACATTGCTGAAGCCGAACTGGAACTGACCGCTCGCCACACCCGGAACGATCGCCGCACCGCCCTGAGCGGTCGTGAACTCCAGCTTCAGGCCCTGCTTCTCGAAGAAGCCCTTCTTCTGGCCGAGATACAGCGGCGCGACATCGACGATCGGGATGAGGCCGAGTCTGACGGTGGTGATCCCGCCGGAGGACGCTCCCGCGTCCGGCGAGTCGCCGTCGGACGAGCCACAGGCCGTCCCGACGAGCAGCAGGGCGCCGGCGGCGAGACCGGCGGACAGACGACGCATGGCTCCTCCTGTACAGACAACGTGCAACGGTGTTCCGACAGGTTGTGCGCAAGGCGCACAGTAGTGCGCGGGGTTGCTCAGCGGGAAGGTAGAAGCCTCAAACGCATCCGGTCAATGGGTTCCCCAAGGTTCGCCGACAACATTGTTGACACTGCTGGAGGTTGCGATGTCCGACGAGGCCCGCGCACCGCACTTCGTGAAGTCCTTCGAGCGCGGACTCGCCGTCATCCGCTGCTTCGACGCCGACCATCCCGCGCGCACGCTCAGCGATGTCGCCCACACCTGCGACCTGACCCGCGCCGCCGCCCGCCGCCTGCTGCTGACCCTCGCCGACCTCGGCTACGTCCACCAGGACGGCCGCCTCTTCCGCCTCACGCCTCGTGTGCTGGAACTCGGTTACTCCTACCTCGCCGGCTACACCCTGCCCCAGATCGCCGAGCCGCATCTGGAGCAACTCGTCGCACAGGTACGGGAGTCGTCGTCGCTGTGCGTCCTCGACGGCGACGACATCGTGTACGTCGCCCGGGTCGCGACCCGCCGCATCATGACGGCTTCCATCACGGTGGGGACGCGCTTCCCGGCGTACGTCACGTCGGTGGGCCGGGTGATCCTCGCCCACGGTCCGAAGGAGCGGGTCGAAGTCCTCCTCGGTCGGGCCGAGTTGAAACCCCTGACCGCCCGCACGACCACCTCGCCGGACGCCCTGCGGGCGGAGCTCAGGCGCGTCCGCCGGCAGGGTTACGCCGTCGTCGACCAGGAGCTGGAGGAGGGGCTGATGTCGGTCGCCGCCCCGGTGCGGGACCGGGACGGCGAAGTGGTCGCGGCGGTCAACATCGCCGTGCACGCGGGCCGCAACACCGTGGACTCGGTGCGGCGGGACCTGCTTCCGCCGCTGCGCTCGACGGTCGCCGCGATCGAGGCCGACCTGCGCATCACAAGTCCAGGACCAACCGCTTCCCCCGGCAGCGGGACACACAGATCATCATCGTCTCGCCGCTCTCCTGCTCCTCCCGCGTGAGCACGGAGTCCCGGTGGTCCGGGGTGCCGTCTAGAACGTCGGTCTCGCAGGTCCCGCAGGTGCCCTCGGTGCAGGAGTAGAGCACCTCGACGCCGGCCGCCCGTACGGTGTCCAGCACGGAGACACCCGGCGCGACGGTGAGCGTCCGCCCGCTCTGCGCCAGCTCGACCTCGAACTCCGTGTCTCCACCGCCGAGTTGTTCCTTCGGCTGGAACCGCTCGACATGCAGCACCCCGGCCGGACACAACTCCTCGACGGCGTCGAGCAGCGGACCTGGACCGCAGCAGTAGACGAGGGTGCTGCCGGGGAGATCGCCGAGGGCGGAGGCGAGGTCGAGCAGCCCGGACTCGTCCTGCGGGGTGACGGTGACCCGATCGCCGTACCGCTCCAGTTCCTGGGTGAACGCCATGGAGCGACGGGTCCGGCCGCCGTACAGCAGCGTCCACTCGGCGCCCGCCGCCTCGGCGGCCGCCAGCATCGGCAGGATCGGGGTGATGCCGATGCCGCCGGCGATGAAGCGGTAGCGGGGCGCGGGCTCCAGCCGGAAGTGATTGCGCGGCCCGCGCACCCGGACCTTGTCGCCGCGCCCCAACTGTGCGTGCACATAAGCGGATCCACCGCGCCCGTCCGGCTCACGAAGCACGGCGATCCGCCACGCCGTCCGGTCGACGGGATCACCGCACAGGGAGTACTGCCGTTCCAGCTCCGGCCCGAGCGCGACGTCGATATGGGCGCCGGGCTCCCAGGCGGGGAGCGGTTCGCCGAGCGGGTGGCACAGGGTGAGCACGAGAACCCCATCGGCCGCGAACTCCCTTTGCTCGACGACGAGTTCGGTTTCGTGGACGACGTCACTCATCAACGGTGTTCCCTCGCGGCTCGTGCCCCTGGGGGTGGGCGAGCATCCACTCCCACATCTCCACCGGGTCCTGCGCGGTGTGCTCGCGCCCGCAGTGGCAGGTGCCGTGCAGGAGGTCGGTGCCCGGCAGCCAGTCGATGCGGTAGATCTCGCCGGTCGGACCGGTGCTGCTCACAGGACCTTCTCCACGGGCCTGTCGCCCTCCTCGACCAGCCGGGCGAGGATACGGCGGGCGGCCAGGCCGCCGGTGTCTATGTTGATGCTCAGCTCCTGGTAGCCGTGGCGTTCGGTGCCGAGGGTCCGCTGGAGCAGGTTGAGGGCGTCGACGTCCTGCATGACGACCGTGTGGTTGTTGCCGCGCAGGAACTCGGTGACCTCGTCGTCGTCCGTCGCCCAGTCCCGCGAGACCGCCCAGAAGTCGTAGACCTTGCCGTCGCCGGAGGGCGTGATGGCGTAGGTGACCTCGGTGTGGAAGCCGCCCGGGTCGCTGCCGTCCGGCTCGGGCACCACGCCGACGGGCGCCACGCGGCTGTGCAGCAGATACAGGCAGGGGGCGAAGTACTCGATGTCCTGCCAGCGGGTGATCCGGCCCTCGATGCCGGTCGACCTGGCGTAGAACGGCGGGCACTCGGCGTCGTCCATGTGCCGGCTCACCCGTACGATCCCGGCGCCCTCGTCGACCTCCGTGGTGATCGGCGTCTCGGCGACCTCGGGGGTGCCGATGTAGCCGCCGTGGAGGTAGGTCTCGTGGGAGAGATCGAGGAGGTTGTCGACGAGGAGGCCGTAGTCGCAGTCGATGGGCTCCATGCCGCGCACGGTGACCCAGCCGGGGGAGTCGAGGTGCCTGGCCCGCGGGATGACCTGCGGGTCGGCGAGCGCCGGGTCGCCGACCCACACCCAGATCAGGGAGTCCAGTTCGACGACGGGGTACGAGGCGACACGCGCCGTCCGCGGAACGCGTTTCTGCCCCGGCACGTACACGCACGTGCCCGTCGTGTCGTACGTGAACCCGTGATACCCGCACACGATCCGGTCCCCGTCGAGCCGCGTCGGCGCCTCCGACAGCGGGTAACGCCGATGCACGCACCGGTCGTGCAGCACGACCGGCGCCCCCTCCTCGGTCCGATACAGCACGAGCGTCTCACCGAGGATCATCCGCCCGAGCAACTCCCGCCCGACCTCGTGACTGTAGGCGGCTACGTACCACTGGTTCCTGGCGAAAGTCGTCATGTGCGGCATGGCTGCGGCTCCCGTCTCTGGCTGATGGCGACATCGTCCGGAAGGGCGCCGCTGCGCCGCAACACCTCTTCCGCCTCACGGAAGGGGCGACATAAGAGGCCTGTTCAGGCCGACTTCTATTTCTATGTGGCAACTCCCCGGCTGAGTACGGCAGATACAGCTGAGTCTTTCGGCTCCTTCGCGGGCGTCCTGCTCGTGATCGTCTTCTCAACCTCCACCGGCAGGCAGCATGACGAAGGGCTCCGCGAGGACGTGACTTGCGGGAGCCCTTCGGCCGTGCGATGCAGCACCACCCCGGGACGACGCCCCCGATTTGGTCGCCCGCCTCACCCTGTTCGCCGCCCACGCGGCTGAACTCATCCCCGCGTCCCTCCAGCAGGTACGCCCAAGGCACCGTGCTTCCCCGAGGTTGTGCCGGCGGAACTGCGCACAGCCCCGATCCGGCACGTCCCCTCACGGCCCCTTGGCCTGTGAACCGCGCAGGCGTGTAATGCGATCGACTGGAGTCCGCTCCTAGATGTCATCGTCGAGCAGGGCGATGCGGGCCGTGATGCGTTTGCCGACCGGCTTTCGCTGGGCCTCGAAGCCGTGTGCGACGGCCAGCACGATCTCCAGACCGTGCTGGCCGACCCGGCCGGCATCGGCTGCCCGGGCCTTGGGTAGGGCCGGGTCGGAGTCCCATACTTCGACTTCCACGACGTCACCGTCGGTACGGAGGTGCATCAGCACCGGGCCGGGGGCGTACTTGCGGGCGTTGGTGACCAGCTCACTGACGACCAGCTGCGTGAGGTCGATGCCGCGCTGCGAGACCGTGACCCCATGCTCGACCTGGGTGCGCTTCAGGAAGTCGGCAGCCAGATGGCGGGCTTGAGCAATGGTGGTGCCGTCTCCCTCAAGGGCCACGGTGGTCTGCAAGGCCGGGCGCCGGCCCCCGGTCGTGCCGTCCTCGCCCTGCTGTGCCGCTTCCCTCGTCACTGCCGTAGCTCCCCGTTCACATGCCGCGCCTACCCACCCGCGCACGATTGAGTCCCCGCGTATGGTGACGCCGAATGCGCCTTGCCGGCTCCACCGCCCGGAGGTGTTCTTCCCGACGATGCGGGGCATCACTTGGGGCGAGGATCCGAGCGTGCCAGGATCACGGCATGGCTGATGACGCATGGACGGGTACCGACCGGGCTGGGCAACTGGGAGAGCTGTCGGTCGTTGTCGCCGTCAACGGCGGCATACGCGTGGTGTCCGTCACAGGGGAGATCGACCAGCAAACCGCTGAACCGCTGCGGCAGGCCCTGGATATGAGCACTCCTCCCGGCCCGCGTGTCGTGGTCGACATGAGCGGTGTCAGTTTCATGGATTCCACCGGCATCAACATCCTCATCGCCGCGCACCAGGCTCTCTCCGAAGCCGGCGGCTGGCTGCGCCTGGCCGCCGTCACGGAACCCGTGCAACGCACGATCCAACTCGTCGGCCTTCACACCGTCATCGACTCCCGCGAGACCCTCGAACAAGCACTCCACAACTGACAGCCCGACAGCGCTTGGGCCACATCGGCTCCGCGTCCGAGCGTCGTCGGCTCTGACGCAATACAAAGGCCGTACGGACTCCGAAGGGCCGGTCAGTCGGTGGGCCGGGGCCCCGCGGCGCGGCGGAGCCGGTTGGCGATCGCCAGTCCCAGCCCTTCCTCCGCCGGCAGCGACGCGACGATGACGTCGCATCCTTGCTGGTCGAGCTCGCGCAAGAACCCGTAGAGCCCGCGTGCGTAGGCGGGCATCGAAGCGGGGACCGTCACCACGGCGTGCGCCTTTACCGGGGTGTCGGCATAGGAGGCGGGAAGGAAGACGCCCACCTGGTGCCCCGTCTCCTGCGCGAGCTCCGCCTCGGCGACGACCTTCCCCGGCTCGACGAGGACGACCCGCGCCCGCGGCGCGTAGTGCGACGGATGCTGGCCGGGCACGCGAACACGGCTCGTCGAAGGAACTGAGAGCGGGAACCCCAGAGCTGCTTCGAGGTCCTCGCGCGTCACCCCGCCGGGCCGGAGAACGCTCGGCTGATCGCCCGTGGCGTCGACGATGGTCGACTCGACGCCGACCGTGCAGAGGCCGCCGTCCAGCACGCAGTCGACGTCGCCACCGAGTTCCGCACGGACGTGGTCCGCCGTGGTGGGGCTGACCGCTCCGAAACGGTTGGCGGACGGGGCAGTGACACCGCCGAAGGCCGTCAGCAGCGCCAGCGCGACGGGATGGTCGGGCACGCGCACGGCCACGGTCTCCAGACCGCCCGTCGCTTCGAGCGGCACCCGTCGGCCGCGCCGCAGGACCAGCGTCAGCGGCCCCGGCCAAAAGCGTTCGGCCAGCAACCGCGCGGCTGCGGGCACATCCTCGACCCAGTCATCCAGGTGTTCTGCGCCGCCGATGTGGACGATCAGCGGGTGGGAGGGCGGGCGCCCCTTGACCTGGAAGATGCGCGCGACGGCGGCGGGATCCTCGGCATTGGCGCCCAGGCCGTAGACCGTCTCGGTCGGGAAGGCCACCAGACCCCCGGCGCGCAGCACACCGGCCGCCTGCTCGATATCAGTGGTTCTTGCCATCACCTTCGCAATGCTCCCACTACTCCACTCCCGCACGTTCCGCGTTCCCCCACCCACAGCCGCACCGAGGTCTCCCCAAGCACACGATGGGAGGAAAAGAGACGCCAACACATGCGTTGTGACCGAGCCGAAGTCATGCACAGGGTTGTCCGTTGTCCGGTGCCGGATGCCCGTTGCGAGATCACCGTCGTGGGTCTCTGACCGGATGCTGCGGATCGGACAGTGATTCGCGCCGGGTGTGCGGGCGTCGTTGCCTGAAGACGATGACTGACCACGGAGCCGACCTGCTGATCCGCGCCGGCGCGGTGCACACGCTGGTGCCCGGTCAGGCCCCGCAGCGGGCACTGCCGTGCGCGCCGACGACATCACCGTCTTCCCCGTCACCGACCCGGCCGCCACCGTCGTCAGCCACGGCCACCCCGGTCTCGTCGACACCGTCCTGGTCGCCGGCCGCGTCGTCAAACGGGACGGAGCCCTGGTCGGGGTGGACCTGCCCGCGCTGAAGACGCGCCTGACCGCCTCCCGTGACCGGGTCGCAGCGGCCGCCGGCGTCCGGCTCGACCGCACCTGGCGTCCCCGGTCCGCACCGAAGTAGCCGCACCGGGCAAACCCAGCGGTCGGTAGTCGGCGCGACACTGGCGCTGCTCTCCCCTGAGGCCTGAGCATTGGTCACCACTGTGCGTGATCGGTTCCCATGGACGGTGACCTTCAGTGCCTGGCCGATTTGCTCGACGGTGGGCAGGTCGTCGCCGTCCGAGGAGATTGGCGCTCAGCTCACCCACGAGGTCGGCCAGGCCCGTCCGGACCTGATCGCGGACCCCCATCAGGGCTGGCGCAGCCCCAGGGCTCGGACTTCCCGTGCCGGGGCCGGCTGCCCGTAGGGTCAGTCACTCGACTGGGTACCGGGGTCAGGAGTGCCTGCGGCTGCGGGCGCGGGCGAATGCGACGGCGCTCCCGCCCACGGTTACGAGGAAGGCTCCGGCTGCCAGGATGTAGGGCGTGAGCAGGCTGCCGCCGGTCTTGGCCAGGTGGGTCTCCTTGGAGTCAGTGACTGCGGGTGTGATCGACTCCGTCATGGATGGCGCGGGGCTGTCGGATGCCGGCCGCGGGGACCGGCAGGTGGCCTGCGCCAGGGTCACGGTGCCCTCCACCTTTTCCACGCCCAGCTTCAAAGGATCTACGGACACCTGCAGTTGGAGTGAGGTGGCGGCGGCCGTGCTGCCGGTCACCTCCTTGTGGGACAGGGAAACCCGGACTGTGCCCACGCCCGGGGCCTCGACGGCGACGGTGCGGTCGGGCGCCAGTGAGACCTGTTCGCCCAGGACCGCGATAGGGCCCAGAACCTCGGACTTGGCGGACGGCTGCTGTCCGGCGACGCAGACCGCGGCCGCCGTCACCTCTTCGACCTCGAGCAGCGGCAGCACCGGAAGCCCGGGTAGATGAACACGGGCCCGCACGAGGTGGGACATGCCCTCCGCCCGGCTCTTGGCCACGTCGGCTCTGGCCATGGCGACGTCGGCCTCCAGCAGATGGACGGGGCGATCGCCGTTGACGTGGTCGAGAGTGACGTCGAGGGTCTTCTTCTCGGCGGTCGCCGGCGCCTGAACCTCGTTGAGCGAGGCGCGCAGGGGCATGAGTCCGCTCGCCCCGAGACTGGAGACGTCCAGCGCGGCACGGAACACTGCTGCGGTGGCTCTTCCCTTGGGCCTGTCGGTGGCGGGACCGGCAGCGGCTTGAGCCGTGACGGCCGAGTTGGCCATCAGCAAGCCGCAGGCTGCCAGGGCGGCGAGGCGGCGGGCGTAGGCAGTCAGAGGAGGAAGACCGGTCAACGTTCTGTTTCCTTGCACACGGTGAGATGGGGGGCGCCGGTGCCTGCCGGAGCGGCAGGCGGCAGCAGGGCTCCATCTTGCTGAGACATGAGCGACAAGTCGGGCACCACGCCCACCATTCACCACAAGGTGGATGTTTGCGGGCTCCAGTTCTAACCACGTTCTAGCCACGGCTGAGTGCGCTCGCGGTCTGGACTTGAATCGGATCAAGGCAAGAGCGGGGGGTGCCCCTGATCTCTATGGTCAAGGTGGAGGGCCAGGATGGAGGTATGGCGATCTGGTTCCGCACCACCTACTACGAGGACGAAGAGCTCTGGCTGTACTTCGAGGCCGGTCGATCTCGGTGACGTAAGCCGCACGCCCGGTCGATAAGGTGTGCGTTCGTCGGTGATCGACTGTGCGCGGCCGGCGGCCGTTGGGGAGGGGCTGGTTGTGGGCAGGTTGCCCGGCGTATTCGCACTGCCCAGAATGCTGCGGCACTTCGCGGCCACTGGGGACGGACTGCCGCCGGACGGGGCGGTGGAAGTGGACGCGCCGGATGCCGGTCTGCGGGCCGCGCTGTCCGCGGCGCGGTCGGGAGCCTGGGAGGCGGCGGCGGAGTTGCTGGCGCGGACGCGCGTCGACCGGGACTGGGACCGACGAGGCCAGTACAGCGCTGGGCTCGCCGAACTCGCTCTGCACCACACCGGATGGTTCGACGAGTGGCGGCGCGCGCGACCCGGCGACCCCGACATCGCCCTGGTCGCCGCCGAGTTGGAGATCGACCGCGCCTGGGAGATCCGTACCGCCGCGCGTGCCCGGTATGTGTCGCGGGAGCAGTTCCAGGCGTTCCGCACGGTCCTGCGCGACGCGATACCGGTCCTGCGTACGGCTGCAGACCTCAACCCCGAAGACCCTGTCCCCTGGCGGGTGTTCATCGCGCACGCCATGGGACTCGGCGCTCCGCGCGAGGTGTTCGACGAGTACCTGGCTCGGGGCCGCGCGGCGGATCCGCATCACATGGGACTGCACGCCCGCGCGGTGCAGTACCTGGCGCAGAAGTGGTACGGCTCGCACGAGGAGATGTTCGCGTTCGCCGAGTCGGCCGCCGCCGCGGCCCCGGATGGGTCACCGCTGCGCGGTCTGCCACTGCACGCGGTCACCGAGTACGCGCTGGAGCACGAGGCGGGGATCGGGAAGGGGCCGGTGGCCTGGTCCCGTATCGAGGGGCTCGTCGAGGAGGGACTGGAACTGTCGGCGAGGTTCGAGCCCGGTGACCGGCGGGCGGCGGGCTTCCGTAATCACCTCGCGCTCGCACTGATCCGCTCCGACCGTGAGGCCGAGGCACTGGAGGTCTTCCGGCTCATCGGCAGCGACGCGCGCACATTCCCGTGGGCCTACCTGGGCGATGCCCGGGAGACGTTCCTGCTGATGCGCCAGGGAGTACGCGCCCATATCGCCCGCCGGACACCGTACTTCGGCGGCTCCGTGCCCGCGCCGGCAACGGACGGACCGCCGGGACCCACGGACACGTCGATCGCGGCAACGCCCCCTGCCGCTGCTCCGGCCGTCGCGCACTGTGGTGCGCCGCTGGGCGAGGTCCGGGACGCTGTTCTGATCACCGGCACCACCATGCGTCTCGCGCCGGCGCCCGGCGGAGGCACCTTCGTCGAGACGGCACCCTCGGCCGATCCGCCGGGACGACGCAAGGGCATGCGTACGACGCTGCTCGGGGAAGGCGGGCTGCCCCGCCTGGCCGCCACGTTCAGCCGGGGTGAGAAGTGGCCGGTCCTGGTCGTGGCCAAGGAGGGCGCCGACTACACGCTCCAGCTCTACCGAGACGGCCGTCTGGTGGCCGCCCACGTGTGGTGGGAGGACCCCGCGGAGATGCCGACGCAACAGGAAGCGGCGGAGCGGGCGACCGCGCTGACGGCGGCCTACGGGAAGACGGACCACCGGCCCCTGGCCGCCGCGTTGCGTGGCACCGGTGATCCACGGCGGCACCTCGACGAGGCCTTCGCCGCGCTGGGGCTGCCGACCCTCCCCGCCGGCTTCGGGCAGCGACCGGAGCCCTTGGCCGAGGCTCGGGGGGCGCGGCTGGTGGAGCGGCGGTCCTTCCTGCGTGCCGTCAAGGAGACGCTGTCATCGGGGAGCGACGGCACCTCCGGCGGAGAACTGCCGCCCTTGTCCTGAGCAGGTACGTTGCCTTGAGGGTTCGCCTGGGTCGCCCGGGCCGTCGTGCGGGTGATCCCCCGTCCGGCGACCTACTCGAGGCTGAGCTGGCGCATGTTCGTCTTCGTGAGTTCCACGATCTCGTCGCCGCGCCCGGAGAGGATCGTGCGGGTGGCGAACAGGGTGAAGCCCTTGATCTGCTCCAGGGTGAGCTTTGGAGGAAGTGAGAGTTCCTGGCGTTCGGTGTGGACGTCGACCAGCGCGGGGCCGTCGTGGGCGAAGGCCGCCCGCAGTGCGTCCTCCAGTTCGTCGGCGCGTCGGACTCGGGAGGCGTGCAGGCCGGCCGCGCGGGCCTGGGCGCTGAAGTCGGGATTGTCCAGGCCGGTGCCGTAGGTGACGACGCCGGCGGCCTTCATCTCCAACTCGACGAACGCGAGCGCCGAGTTGTTGAAGACGACGACCTTCACCGGGAGGTCCAGTTGTCGCAGCGTGATCAGTTCGCCGAGCAGCATGGCCAGGCCGCCGTCGCCGGAGAGTGCGATCACCTGGCGGCCGGGATGGCTGGCCTGGATGCCGATCGCGTGCGGCAGCGCGTTGGCCATCGAACCGTGGTTGAAGGAGCCGATCAGCCGCCGCTCGCCGTTCATGCGCAGATGGCGCGCCGCCCAGACGGTGGGTGTGCCGACGTCGGCGGTGAAGGCCGCGTCGCGGGCCGCGAGACGGTCGATGGTCGCGGCGACGTGCTGCGGGTGCAGAGGCGAGTCGGTGGGCTTGGCCTCGGCCAGCCGGTCCAGGCGGGCGCGTACTCGCTCGTAGTGGCGGCGCATCGTCCTCAGGTAGCCGTCGTCGTCCCGACGGTCGAGGAGGGGGAGGAGTGCCCGGGCGGTGTCCTTGACGGTCCCGACCAGCGGGACCTCCACCGGCGTACGGCGTCCGATGTGCTCACCGCGCACGTCGACCTGCACGACGGACGCCTTCTGCGGATAGAACGAGCGATACGGGAAGTCGGTGCCCAGCATCAACAGGGCGTCGCAGTGCTCCATCGCCCGGTAGCCGGAGCTGTAGCCGATCAGCCCGGTCAGGCCCACGTCGTAAGGGTTGTCGTACTCCAGGAACTCCTTGCCCCGCAGCGAGTGCACCATGGGTGCCTTCAGCGCCTCGGCCAGTGCCACGGCCTCCTCGTGGGCCCCTTCGCAGCCGGCCCCGGCCAGGATCGTCACCCGCTCCGCGGAGTTGAGGACCCGCGCGGCACGGGCCAGTTCGCTGTCGTCCGGCCGCATGTGGGACGAGGTCTTGACGATCGGGTGCGCGGCGGGTCCGTCGGGTGCCGGCGCCAGGAACAGTTCGCCGGGGACGACCAGCACCGCCACTCCGCCGCGTTCGAGCGCGGCGCGGATCGCCATTCCGAGGAGCCAGGGCACCTGCTCGGGCATGCTCGCCAGTTCGCAGTACACGCTGCACTCACGGAACAGCAGCTCGGGATGGGTCTCCTGGAAGTATTCGCTGCCGATCTGCTCCTGGGGAATGTGCGCGGCCACCGCGAGCACCGGCACCCGGCTGCGCTGTGCGTCGAACAGCCCGTTGATCAGGTGCAGGTTTCCCGGCCCGCAACTGCCGGCCGCGACCGCGAGACGCCCCGTCACGCCCGCCTCGGCCGCGGCGGCGAAGGCCGCGGCCTCTTCGTGCCGGACGTGCCCCCAGGCGATACCGCCGTCACGGCGCAGCGCGTCGGTGAAGCCGTTGAGGGAGTCTCCGGGCAGGCCGTACACCCGCTGCACACCGGACGCCTTGAGCGTGGAAACGATCAGGTCAGAGACCGTGTCGGCCATGATGGGACGCCCTCCTGACGGGGGCCGCGGACGGCGGTGGGAGCACCGCCGCAGGTCCTGCCCTCAGGATCGCCCGGCTCGGGGAAGGCCGCACCCGCTGCCCGGGTTCAGCAACGCGCGGGTACACCGCCGAGCAGCCGGTTGAACACACTCACCGTCACCACCGCGTAGGCGAGGTGGGGGACGATGTCGGAGATCCAGTCGGACGTGGCCCAGGTCCGGGGATCGGTCACCCCGAGTACCGTCATGGGCCCGTTCGTGGCCACCAACGCCCCCAGCACGGCCACCGTGTACTGGGCGCCGCGCGTCGGACGCCAACCAGCCGCGTGCCCCAGCCCCAGCATCACGCCCATACCGGTCCCGGCCGCCAGGCCCGTCAACGCACCGAGAGCCGAGACCCGGCTCTCCTCGGCCTGACCCTCTCCCGGGATGCGCACATGGAGCTCTTGCGCCAGCCTGCGCACTGTCGTCTCGGGTGTGGAACTGGCCGGCCGGCCCCGCACCACCATGTCGCCGTAGGAGACGACGTCGAGCGCCGTCGCACCCGCGGCGCCGGCGGCGGCCCCGTACAGCAGCGGGCCCGTGACACACACCATGGAAACCCTCCTACGGCTCGCACAGGGGCAGGGCCCGAGCAGGCCGCGAGGCGCATGCGGAGGCGTTGCGCACCGGACGGCAAAGGCGAGCAGGGCCACGAGTCCCTGCTCGTGCCGGCCGTCCCGACGACCCACTTCTCCCCTCAGAATGCGCCCCCTGCGCCTCCCACGCCACGGGACGGCGCGCGTCGACCACGCGCGCCGCCACCGTCCGGCCGGGCTTCGCTCAGAGTGCGGCCGCTGCGCCCCGCAGGTTCTTCGCCGCCAGTGCCAACCCCTCCGTCTGGGAGAACGCAGCGTCCTCGTGCTCGATGTTCACCGCCATGTCCGGGTCGACCTCGGCGAGGGCCCGCAGGAACTCCGTCCAGAAGGGGACCTCGTTGCCGAGGCCGACGGCGACGAATTTCCAGGCCGGGTTCTCGGGCCAGGTGTTGCACCAGAAGCCGTAGCCGGTGGGGACCTTGCCCTCGGCTTCGGCGGGGACGCGGGTGAAGGAGGTGTCCAGGACGCCGCGGATGTCGGCGCCGGGGCACAGCGTCGCGTCCTTCGCGGCGGCGTGGAACACCAGCGGGCCCAGCCACTTGATGCAGGCGATGACGTCCATGCCCTGCCACATCAGGTGCGACGGGTCCATCTCCGCGCCGACGTTGGTCAGGCCGCCCGCCTCGACCAGCCGCTTCAAAGTGACCGGCGAGAACACGAGGTTGTGCGGGTGCATCTCGATGGCGACCCGGACGTCGTTCTCCCGGGCGAGCGCGTCGATCTCCTTCCAGAACTCGACGGCCACACCCCACTGGTAGTCCAGTACGTCCATGTAGACGCCGTCCCAGGGATTGACGACCCAGGACGGGTACTTGGCGTCGGGGTCCGAGCCGGGCGTGCCCGACATCGTGACCACGTGCCGTACACCCAGCTGGCCGGCCAGGCGGATCGTGCGCCGCAGGTCGTCCGCGTGCTTGGGGCCCACCCCCGGCAGCGGGTTGAGCGGGTTGCCGTTGCAGTTCAGGCCGGTCAGTTCCATGCCCCGGTCCGCGAAGACGGCCAGGTACTCCTCGCGCGCCGTCGCCGAGGAGAGCAGCAGGTCGACCGGGCAGTGGGGCGAGGGGATGAAGCCTCCGGTGTTGACCTCCACCGAGGTCAGACCGTTCTCCTTGAGGATGTCGAGGGCCTCGGTGAGGGTGCGGTCGTGCAGACAGGCGGTGTACGCGCCGAGCTTCAGGGCCATCGGGTGTCTCCTTCGGTAGGGGGCGATCAGGCGACGGGCGGGACGGTGACCGCCGCGCCGTCCCTGCGGGAGGACTCGACGACGGCCTGGATGATCTCCATGGTCCGCAGCGCGTCGGCGAAGCCGGCGCACGCAGGCAGCGGCTCGGCGACCCCCGCGACCTGGTCGAGGAACGCGCGGGCCTGATAGGTGAAGTTGTCGCCGTTGCTCGCGCCGACACCGGCCGCCTCCATCGGCACGCCACCCGCGAAGTACGGCATCTGCGGACCGGCGATGACCTGCCGGGCGCCGCGCGTACGGGCGTCGGGCTGGGCGTCGTCGAAGAGGTACTCGGCGGGCCGGTGCTGGTCGAACGCGGCCCGGCCGCCGACGCCGAGGACGTCGAAGAACAGCCCGTTCGGCAGGCCGAAGCCGGTGCGGGTGACGGAGAAGGTGCCTACGAGACCGGAATCGAAGCGGGCCGTGAACGTGGCGGTGTCCTCGTTCTCCACCTCGCCGAACTCGTCCGAGACGGGAGCCGCGTTGTGCCCGACGACCGCGCCCAACGGCAGCGGACGCTTGGTGATCTGCGTCGAGAGGGAGGCGCCGGAGACGGAGGTGATGGGTCCGGCGACGTACTCGGCGACGTCGATGACGTGCGAGCCGACGTCCCCCAGCGCGCCGGAACCCGGGCCGCCCTTGAAGCGCCAGCTCAGCGGGCCATTGGGGTCAGTGGCGTAGTCGCACCAGTAGCGGCCGCTGAAGAGAGTCGGATCGCCCAGCTCACCGGCGCGCACGTGCTCGCGGATCGCGGCGACGGCGGGCGCGCGGCGGAAGGTGTAGCCGACGGCCGTCACCACCTCCGCAGTGCGCTCCAACTCGGCCATGGCGCGCGCGTCCCGCATCGAGCCGGCCAGCGGCTTCTCGCACAGCACATGCTTGCCGGCGGCGACCAGGGCCTCGGCGATCGGCCGGTGCAGGGCGTTGCCGACGACGATGCTGACGGCGTCGATCGCCGGGTCCTCGGCTACGGCCTCCCAGCTCGGCAGCGCCTTCTCGAAGCCGTAGCGGCGGGCGGCGTCCTCGGCCAGCTCCACATGGGCGTCGGCGATCGCGGCCAGCCGGACCGGCGGCAGCCCGGCGCCGAAGACCGTGTTGACGTTGCGGTATCCGGCGGCGTGGCTGCGCCCGGCCATGCCGGCTCCGATGACCGCGACGGAGAGGGGTCGGGTGGACGTGGTCATGGAAGTGCCTTTCACGGACGAGGGGTGGTCGGCCGGCGAATTGCCGGCGGAAGCGCGACTCGAACGGCCTGACGGAGAGGCCCCGGCATTACGGATCACTTCGCCAGAAACTCGGTGATCTTCTCGCGCATGAAGACCGACGACTCCTTCGCCCGTTCCTCCCAGGCGAAGACACAGGCCGTCAGCGTCCCGTCGAAGCCGTTCGCGCGCAGTTCGCGGAAGAGTTCGTCGAAGTCGACCTCGCCCTCCCCGATGTCCAGGTGCTGGTGGACGCGGGCGGACGTGCCGGGCGGGTTGAGGATGTAACGGTTGCCGGAGGACGCCGTGTGGTCGAAGGCGTCGGCGAGGTGGACATGGGTGAGCAGGTCGCCCGCGTACCGGATGATGCCCGGGGCGTCGGTGCCGATGTGGAACGTGTGCGGGGCGCAGTAGAGGAAGCCGACGTTGGGGTGGTTGATGCCCCGGATCAGGTTGACCGCGTCGTAGCCGTTCTCGACGAAGTCGTCGGGGTGCGGCTCGACGGTCAGACGAATGCCCTCGCGCTCGAACAGCGGCAGCAGTTCGTCCAGCGACTTCCAGAACTGCGCCTCGCTGCGGTCGGGATCCTCGGGCCGTCCGTTGAACTCCGAGATCATGCTGTCCACACCGAGATCGGCGGCGATCTGGATGGACCGCTTCCAGTACCGAACGGCCGCCTGCCGGGCTTCCTCGTCCGGGCCGGACCAGCGGAACAGCGGCAGGATCGAGGAGACACCCACTCCGGCCGTGTCCAGCGCCTTGCGGAACTTCCGGACCGTCGCGTCGTCCACGCGAGGGTGGCGGAAGAACGGGATGAAGTCCTCCCGGGGGGAGAGCTCGATCCACTCGTACCCCAACTCGGCGACCACGGAGGGCAGTTCGAGCAGCGGGACGTGACGGATCATGTACGGGTCGAGGGCGATCTTCATGAGGGAATGCCTTCGGGTGGGAGGGGCGGGGCGGATCGTGCGTCGCCGGGGCCGAGGGCGGGCGGTACGGTTGCCGCCGGCTCGGCCCGCTGGGTCGCGCCCGTCACCGGGTGCCCTTCGCGGCGAACCCGGCGATGGCCTCGACGTTGGACTTGTCGACGAACGCCGGACCCGTCAGGATCGGCGCCTCACCGCCGCCGCTGTAGTTGCCGTTGTTCTTGTGGAGCCACAGGGCGTCGACCGCCAGATAGCCCTGGAGGTAGGGCTGTTGGTCGACGGCGAACTCGACGGAGCCGTCCCTGACGGCCGCGATGAGCTCCTTGTTGAGGTCGAACGTGGCGATCTTCGCCTTGCTGCCCGTCTCGTCGACCGACTGCACGGCCGTCAGCGCGACCGGGGCGGCGAGCGTGACCACCTGGTCGATCGAAGAGTCCTGCTTGAGCTTGGCGGTGATCGTCGACTTCACCGAGGGCATGTCGGCACCGTTGACGTAGAGCTTGTCGGTCCTGCCCTTGAAGCCCTTCTCCACACCGGCGCAGCGCTGCTCCAGGTTGACGGCGCCCTGGACCTGCACCACGCACAACGCGTGCTCGGCGCCGGTGCCGTTGAGCCTGGTGCCGAGCGCCTCGCCGGAGATGGCCTCGTCCTGGCCGAAGAAGGACAGCAGGCCCTGCTTCTGCCAGTCGGTCATGCCGGCGTTGAAGCCGACGACCGGGATGCCGGCCTTGACCGCCTTGGCGACCACGTCCTTCAGCGCGTCCGGCTTGGCGAGGGTGACGGCGATGCCGTCGACCTTCTGGTCGATCGCGTTCTGCACCAGGTTCGCCTGGTCGGCGGCCGTCTCGTCGTTGGAGTAGATCAGCTTGACGTTGTCCTTGGCGGCGGCGGCCTCGGCGCCCTTGCGGATGGTGTCCCAGAACGTGTCGCCGGAGGGCGCGTGGGTGACCATCGCGATCGTCATGCGGGGCGTGGTGGCCTTGCCGGCGGACACACCGCTGCCGGCGTCCTCGGCCTGCTTGCCGCCTGAGCCGCTGGAACAGCCGGCGAGGACCAGCGCGGCGGCGATGGCCGCGGCCATGGTGGGGGCGACTGCGCGGGGGTGGGGGAGGGGTGTGCGACTCATGCTGAATGCACCTCACTGTGCGACGACGCCGGAGACTGGCTTTGTCGGTACAACAGGATCTTTTAAAGCGCTTTAAGTCCTGGTACTATCAGTCCGGTTTCACTGATGTGTCAAGGGTGTTGCGCCAGAGAATTGCCGGGAGGTCCGAGTGGGCGACGTCGCATCCGGGCGTCAGCGAAACGGCACGAGCAAGCGCCCCCGGCTGGAGGACGTAGCGGCCCGCGTGGGCGTGTCGACCGCGTCCGTGTCACTGGTGCTGCGCGGTGCGCCCGGCCCCAGCGAACGCACCCGGCAGCGGGTCCTGAAGGCCGCCGCCGACCTCGGCTACCAGGTCGACCGCACCGCCAGCACGCTCGCCAGCCGACGCAGCCGACTGCTCGGCGTGATGATCGACGTGCACAGCCCCTTCCATGCCGAGCTGGTCGAGCATCTGCACACCGAGGCCGAGGAGGTCGGCTACGACCTCGTCCTGAGCACCCAGACCCGCACCCGCGACGAGCACACCGCCGTCGAGACGCTGCTGGCGTTCCGCAGCGAGGCGCTGATCCTGCTCGGTCCGACCGCTCCCGCCGACACGCTCGTCTCCCTGGACCGCAAGGCCCCGGTCATCGTCGTCGGCCGGCGGATCGCCGACGGGGATCTGGACGTGGTCCGCAGCGCCGACGACGAGGGGGTCGGCCTGCTCGTCGACCACATGGTGGGCCTCGGTCACCGGGCGATCGCGCACATCGACGGCGGCAAGGGCGTGATCTCCACGGACCGGCGCCGCGGATACCGCACGGCCATGCGGCGGCACGGTCTCGACGCGCACATCAGGGTGCTGCGCGGCGACAACACGGAGGCGGCCGGCGAGCGCGCCGCCCGCCAGCTCCTCGACTCCGGCGATCCGCCCACGGCTGTCGTCGCCTACAACGACCAGTGCGCCATCGGCGTGCTCGCCGCCCTCCAGCGTGCCGGGGTGGCCGTCCCCGGTGAGGTGTCCGTGGCCGGCTACGACGACGACACGCTGTCCCGCCTGAGCTGCTTCAACCTCACCACGGTCAGCCAGGGCGCCCGGGAACAGGCCCGGTACGCGGTCGCCGCCGCGGTGGAGCGCCTGGACCAGGACCGGGCCGAGCCCCGCGAGGTGGTGCTCACCCCGGAACTCGTCGTGCGCGGCACCATCGCCGAGCCCCGCGACGGCTGACCGGGGATCGGGGGTGCCCCTCGATGGGGCGGCGCCGTGCTCGGCTCAGCCCAGGGATCGTTCGAACGTGAGGCCCAGGTGCCGGTGGAGTGCGTCACGCTGCTCGGCCGTGGCCAGGACCATGAAGTCGTCGTCGAGATGAGGGCCCTCCTGCTCGACGCAGCGGAAGTCCCTGGGGTCGTCGTCGGGGCTGAGCGCTTCGATGGCCTGCTGTGCGGCTCCCATGTCGAGGTAGTCGTTCGACTCCTGCTCTACGCCGAAGGAGAGCGGCTTGCCGTTGCGGGTGAAGTGCATCGTGCCCAGGCCGCAGTCCTCGTCGTCCGGGTCGGTCTTCTCGAAGCGGTAGTCGGAGACCGTGACCTTGCCGCCGGTGAGGGCCGCGGCCTCGTTCAGGAGCCACTCGTAGTGCGCGTCGGCGAAGTCGACGTCCTCGGAGTGGATGGCCACGGCCACCCCGAACGATTCGAGTGCACCGGCGATCTCGTGCCGTCTCTTGATCGGCTCGGCCGCGTAGGAGGCGGCCTCGTCCAGGACGCTCCGGGCCTTGTCCTCGGTGATCATTCCGAGGCCGGTGAGGACTTCGGCTATCCGTACGTAGGTGATCGCCTGGGTATTCGCCTGGATATTCGCCACGCCGGCATCCTGCCAGGCTCACCGTTCCGGCGGCTTGTACGCGGGCTCAGGCGCGGGTGCTGTGACCTCGGCCCACCTGCCCGGCGGCTCCCGTCAGTCGCCCCCGCGATCCATGACCCGGCGAGCGGCCTCGGCCTCCGCGGCCGGCGGTGACAGTTCGTCGAGGGTGTCGAGTTCGTCGTCCGATTCCAGCTCGCGTTCCCAGGCCGCCGCAAGGCGTTCTTGCTCCTGGCGCGGCTTGGCGCCGACGGCCTCGCGCTGCTCCGGGTCCAGGGCCGCCAGGAATCGTCCGACCGGGTCCATGGGCATACGGTGCTCCTCGCTGCCGGAAGGGGTGCCGCCCTGCCCAGCATGGCTGAACACTGCGCCCACCCGCCTCCCGACACCGCCACGGAACACCCCGTTGGTCCCTTGGACGGCGGACCGGAGGCCGCCATCGGCGGTCGCTCCGGCACCGCATGCCGGGGCGGCATCGCTTCGGGCACCGTGGTCAAGGGGTCGACGACCCGTTCGTCCCGATGTGTCGTCTCTCTCCTGACCACGGCCCCGGCGCAGCGCCTAGTACTGCTCGGTCTCCACGAAGCCCGCGTCCGCGTCGTCGTCGGCGCCGAAGGCGTCGGCGGCGGCCGTGGGGTCGAATCCGGGCGGGCTGTCCTTGAAGGCCAGGCCCATGCCGGCGAGCTTCGCCTTGACCTCGTCGATGGACTTCGCACCGAAGTTGCGGATGTCCAGCAGGTCGGCCTCGGAACGAGCCACGAGCTCACCCACGGAGTGGATGCCCTCGCGCTTGAGGCAGTTGTACGACCGAACGGTGAGCTCCAGCTCCTCGATCGGCAGCGCCAGGTCGGCGGCGAGGGCGGCGTCCGTCGGGGACGGGCCCATGTCGATGCCCTCGGCGTCGATGTTCAGCTCGCGCGCCAGACCGAACAGCTCGACCAGGGTCTTACCGGCCGACGCCATGGCGTCACGCGGACGCATGGCCTGCTTGGTCTCGACGTCGACGATCAGCTTGTCGAAGTCGGTGCGCTGCTCGACACGCGTGGCCTCGACCTTGTACGTGACCTTCAGAACCGGCGAGTAGATCGAGTCGACCGGGATGCGCCCGATCTCCTGGCCGACCTGCTTGTTCTGCACGGCGGACACGTAACCACGGCCACGCTCGACCGTGAGCTCCATCTCCAGCTTGCCCTTGCCGTTGAGCGTGGCGAGGACCAGGTCGGGGTTGTGCACCTCGACACCGGCCGGGGGCGCGATGTCGGCGGCGGTGACCAGACCCGGACCCTGCTTGCGCAGGTACATCACGACCGGCTCGTCGTGCTCCGAGGAGACGACCAGCTGCTTGATGTTGAGGATCAGGTCGGTGACGTCCTCCTTGACGCCCGGCACGGTGGTGAACTCGTGCAGCACGCCGTCGACGCGAATGCTGGTGACAGCGGCGCCGGGGATCGAGGACAGAAGGGTGCGGCGAAGAGAGTTGCCGAGGGTGTAACCGAAGCCCGGCTCCAGCGGCTCGATCACGAACCGGGAGCGGAATTCGTCGACGACCTCTTCGGTCAACGAGGGACGCTGAGCAATCAGCACGAGGTGTTGCCTCCAGTGGTTTGGTGCCCGCTATGTGACACCGTAGACACCACGAAGGGTACGGCCGATACGGCCGGGACGGCGCGCCAAGGGGCCGACCCGCCCGAATCCGGCCCGGCGAGGACGTGTGGTACTGCTCACTGGCCCCGCAGTTCCCACGCCCATTTCTCTTTCCCTCCCTGCCACTCCCGGGCGCGCCGGACGGCCAGGCAGGCGTGTGCGGCCATGGCACAGAGTGACGTCGTGATCACGGCGCCGGTTGCGACAGTCGATGGAACAAATGTGCGCGTAAGGCCGGCGGTCCTTGGCGTGAGGCCGCCCCCATCCCGTCGAAGGGCCCGGTCATCGGCACGTGAGTTCGACAGGGAATCCGTGCTCGTCCACTCTGCCGTGATCGCGGTCGTCCGCGTGTCCCGGACCCCAACACACCTCACGTACCCCCGACTTTCACACGAGCGCCACCGCACCCTTCCCTGACGTTTGGTGCTCCTGGAACACTCCTTCCGCGCGCATTCCGTCACATGCCGTTCGGTCAAATCACCCTCTATGGGAAGAGGTCCCTCACTCATGCCCGAAGTCAATCGCCGCAGTTTCCTCCAAATCGCGGGCGCGACCACGGCGTTCACGGCTCTGTCGAGCAGCATCCAGCGGGCCGCCGCCATTCCGGCGAACCACCGCACCGGGTCGATCGAGGACGTCGAGCACATCGTCGTCCTGATGCAGGAGAACCGTTCCTTCGACCACTACTTCGGCAAGCTGCGCGGCGTCCGCGGCTTCGGCGACCCGCGTCCGGTGGCCCACGACAACGGCAAGTCGATCTGGCACCAGTCGAACGGCACCAAGGACGTCCTGCCGTTCCACCCGGAGGCGGACGACCTCGGAATGCAGTTCCTGGAGGGCCTCCCGCACGGCTGGAACGACGGCCACCAGGCCTACAACAGCGGCAAGTACGACAAGTGGATCCCCGCCAAGGGCACCACGACCATGGCGTACCTGACCCGCGAGGACATCCCCTTCCACTACGCCCTCGCCGACGCCTTCACGGTCTGCGACGCCTACCACTGCTCGTTCATCGGCTCCACCGACCCGAACCGCTACTACATGTGGACGGGCTACACGGGCAACGACGGCACCGGCGGCGGCCCGGTCCTCGGCAACGACGAGCTCGGCTACGGCTGGACGACCTACCCCGAGCGCCTGGAGCAGGCCGGCATCTCCTGGAAGATCTACCAGGACATCGGCGACGGCCTGGACGCGGCCGGCTCCTGGGGCTGGATCGCGGACGCCTACCGCGGCAACTACGGCGACAACTCGCTGCTGTACTTCAACAAGTACCGAAACGCCAAGGCGGGCGAGCCCTGGTACGACAAGGCCCGCACCGGTACCGACGCCAAGAGCGGCGACGGCTACTTCGACCTGCTGAAGGCCGACGTCAAGGCCGGCAAGCTGCCGAAGATCTCCTGGATCGCCGCGCCCGAGGCCTTCTCCGAGCACTCCAACTGGCCCTCGAACTACGGCGCCTGGTACATAGCGCAGGTGCTCGACGCCCTCACCTCCAACCCGGAGGTCTGGTCGAAGACGGCTCTGTTCATCACCTTCGACGAGAACGACGGCTTCTTCGACCACGTCGTACCGCCGATGCCGCCGAAGGACGCCTCCCAGGGCAAGTCCACCGTCGATGTCTCGCTCGACCTCTACAAGGGTGACAGCAGCCGTCCGGCCGGCCCCTACGGCCTCGGCCCGCGGGTGCCCATGCTGGTCGTCTCGCCGTGGAGCAAGGGCGGCTACGTCTGCTCCGAGACGCTCGACCACACCTCGATCCTGCGCTTCATGGAGAACCGCTTCGGTGTGAAGGAGACCAACATCTCCCCCTGGCGCCGAGCCATCTGCGGCGACCTGACCTCGGCCTTCGACTTCTCCCGCAAGGACAGCCGCCCGGCCGCCCTGCCGGACACGGACGACTACGAGCCGCAGGACCGCGAGCGTCACCCCGACTACAAGCCGGTCCCGCCGGCCGCCGGCGACATGCCGAAGCAGGAGCGCGGTCTGCGTCCCTCGCGCCCGCTGAAGTACGCGCCGCACGCCGACGGTTCGGTGGACGCGGGGGCCGGCAAGTTCACGCTGTCGTTCGCCTCCGGCGCCAAGGCCGGTGCCGCGTTCCACATCACGTCGGGCAACCGCACCGACGGCCCGTGGATGTACACCACCGAGGCCGGCAAGGGCATCGCGGACACCTGGAACTCGGCGTACTCGGGCGGTGCGTACGACCTGACGGTGCACGGCCCGGCCGGTTTCGTGCGCTGGTTCAAGGGCTCGAACAAGGTGGCCGGCCCCGAGGTCACCGCCCGCCACCAGGGCGACGACATCGAGCTGACCTTCACCAACAAGGGCACGACCAGCGTCCGCCTCAAGATCGCCAACGGGTACGGCGGCCGTCCCTCGACGGTGACCGTGCGCCCCGGCGCCAAGGTGTGCCGCACGGTCGACCTCGCGGCGAGCCGGCGCTGGTACGACCTGACCGTCACGTCCGAGTCCGACCCGGCGTTCCTGCGGCGCTTCGCCGGGCACGTCGAGAACGGGCGGCCGGGCGTGAGCGACCCCGCGATCATCTCGGAGTAGTCGGGACAGCCGGGCCGCCCGGCGCACGGTTCACAGCGCGGTGAGGTGCCCCGGCCCGGGCTGCCGGGGCACCAACGCCGGTTCGGTGGCGGCGGACCCGGGCTCCAGGGCCAGTACGGCGGCCACGGGGTGGTCCTCGTCGGCTGCCGGGTCCGGCGGCGCGCCGACGTCCGCGGCCGGGTCGGCCGGGACGCGGTCGATCGCTGCGGGACCGGTGGCGGCCACGGGGTTCGCGGCGAGGCCGGTCGTGCCGGCAGAAGCGGTGGCGAGGCCGGTCGTGCCGAGCTGGGGCGCGGCGTGACCGGTCGTGCCGGGAGTGTTCGAGGCGACGACGATCGAGACGCCCGACTCGGCCGGCTTCGGTGTCGCGCGGCTCAGCAGCACCACGCCCCATGACGCCAGGCCGGCTCCGGCCAGCGCGAGCAGGATGCCCGTCGGCCCGCCCTGGAGGCGCTCGCCGAGCAGGACGAGTCCGATCACCGCGGCCGCCAGCGGGTTCGCCAGCGTCACCACCGCGAGCGGGGCGCCGAGACCGCCCCGGTAGGCGGTCTGCGACAGCAGCAGACCGCTCGCCGCGAACGCCGCGACCAGCAGCGCCACGCCCACCACCTGAAGGCTGAGCAGCGGGGCGGAGTGGTCCGTCGCGGCCACCGTCACGGTCTGCGTGAGCGCCGAGGCGACACCGGAGGCGAAGCCGGACGCGGTCGCGTGCCGCAGCCCCGGCCGGGCGCCCGGCCGTGACAGCATGCCGATCAGGGCCGCCGTCACCGCCGCGACCGCCAGCGCCTCGGGGGTGCTCAGCACGTCGTCGGGCGCCGGCCCGGACGCCGTGACGAGGATCGCTCCCAGGCCGGCCAGCGTCAGCGCCGTACCGCGCCACTCGACACCGCTGACCCGCCGCCCCGCCAGGCGCGCGCCCAGCGGCACCGCGGCCACGAGGGTGAGCGCGCCGAGCGGCTGCACCACGGTCAGCGGGCCGTACTTCAGGGCCACGACGTGCAGCAGCGCGCCCGAGCCGTTGAGCAGGACCGAGCCCCACCAGGCGCCGGAGCCCAGCAGCCGCAGCAGGCCCGAGCCCGGGGCACGGGAGGCCAGCCGCTCCTGGGCGACGGCCGCGGCGGCGTAGGCGACGGCGGAGAACAGCGACAGGACGACGGCGAGCAGGGTGGCGTTCATCGGGCCGCTCCCACGAGTTCGGACTCATCGTCGACGGTTGCCTCGCCCCGGGCCGCGGGTACGAGCTTCCCGGTGCCGTGGCCGGCCGTCGTCGCGGTGCGCCGCGGCGGGCGGAGCGAGACGGGCGTTCCGGCGGAGGAGGCCCGGGGGCGGATCACGGCGAGGGCGACGCCGAGCATGGCCGTGGCCACGATCGCGTCGAGCCAGTAGTGGTTGGCCGTGCCCACGATCACCAGCAGGGTCAGCAGCGGGTGCAGCAGCCAGAGCAGGCGCCAGCGCGAGCGGGTGGCCACGATCAGGCCGATCGCGACCATCAGGGCCCAGCCGAAGTGCAGCGACGGCATCGCCGCGAACTGGTTCGAGAGGTGGTCGGTCTGCGGGGAGCCGTACACGGAGGGGCCGTAGACCTGTCCGGTGTCGACCAGTCCGGTCGCGGCCGACATGCGCGGCGGGGCGAGGGGGAACGTCAGGTGCACCAGGAGGGCGGCGGCGGTGACGGCGGCGAGGACGCGGCGGGCCCAGACGTAGTGCGTCGGGCGCCGCAGGTACAGCCAGACCAGGAAGGCGACGGTGGCCGGGAAGTGGACGGTCGCGTAGTAGGTGTTCGCGACGTGTATGAGCGTGTCGCCGTGCAGCAGCAGGTTCTGCACCGAGCCCTCGCCGGGCAGATGAAGGGTCCGTTCCAGATCCCACACTCGGTCCGCGTTGCGGAAGGCCTCGGCGGTGTGACCCGTGGCCAGCTGGCGGCCGAACTTGTAGACGACGAAGAGCCCTGCGACGAGCAGGAGCTCCCGGACGAGCGGAGGCCGCGCTATCGCGGTCTTCGCCTCTGAAGGCTCGGTGCGGGCATTCATTCCCCCGGCCCTTTCGCTGACGTGAGTGGTGCTGGCCGAGCTGTCGAGCTGTTGACTCCTCGGGCTCGGCGAACTCATCGGTACGGCCGCGTACCGAAACGCGCCTGTACCGATACGCCACTGTACCGATACGTCGCCGTTCCGGTACAGTGACGTTTCGATAGACGTGCGACACACTGGAAGGCGGGCCCCGGACAAGGCGGGGCGTGGCACCAGAGCGAGGAGACGAGCAGATGACGTCGCAGGCCGCGGACGGACCGGAGACGGTCGCCGCCTCGCGCCGCTCCAAGATCACGCCCGAGCGTGAGCAGGAGTTCTTCGACGCCGTCCTCGAACAGGTCCGCGCCTGCGGCTACGACTCCGTCACCATGGAGGGCGTCGCCGCCACCACGCGCTGCAGCAAGGCCACGCTCTACCGGCAGTGGAAGACGAAGCCGCAGTTCGTGGCGGCCGCGCTGCGCGCCAGCCGGCAGACCCGCTTCGACGGCATCGACACCGGCACGCTCGCGGACGACCTGCGGGAAGCCGCACGGGCCGCGGGGGCGTGGTCGGCCAAGGACACCCGGCTGTTGCAGGCCCTCGGGCACGCCGTCATGGAGGACCCGGAGCTCAAGAAGGCGCTGCGCGAGGCGCTCATCGACCCCGAGATCGACGCGCTGCGGCAGATCCTGAGGCGCGGCGTCGAGCGGGGAGAGGTGGCCGCGGACAATCCGGCGCTGGAGTACATCCCCGCCCAGATCTTCGGTGTGCTGCGTGCCCGGCCCGTGCTGGAGGGCGAGGACGCCGACCCCGAGTACATCGTCCGATTCGTGGAGGCCGCCGTGCTTCCGACGCTCGGACTCACCTAGGACCCAGGCCGCCGTCCACGGGATGACTGGACGGTGACCTGTTCCGCGCCGCACCGTGGGGACGGGGGCGGCGCGCACCCCCCGGCCGGGTGGGGTTCCTCTTGAGCGGAGAGGAGTCCCACCCGGCCGCCATGTGTCCGCGGCGGACCGGGGCGGGCCCGGGGTGGATCAGATGTCCTGGCCGTTGCCGCCGCCCGTGGACACCTTGATGCCCTTGGTTATCTCGTCGATGACCGACTGCTTCTCACCGACGTCGACGCCGAAGCGGACCACGACCATCTGCCGCTCATTGGTGGGGGAGGGGAAGGCGAGCGACTCCACGTAGCCGTCGGCGCCCTTGCTCGTGACCGCCTTCCAGCGGACCAGATAGCCCTTCTGCCCGGCCACGGTCACCGCCTTGGAGGCCAGCACCTCGTGCGAGGTGATCTTGCCGTACCCCTTGCCGTAGGACTCGTCGGCGTTCGCCGCGATGTCCGCCTTGGCGACCTCCTCCGCGGTGTCGCCCTTGGTGCCGAGCGCGAGCGCGGGCGCCGAGTAGGCGCCGCCCTTCATACAGGTCTGGGAGGTGTCGGCGGGGCACTTGTACGACTCCTTCGACGAGACCTGCGCACCCACGGTGATCTCCTGGCCGTACCAGCCGTCCGGCACGGGGACGCTGATCCCGTTCACCGCGTCGGCCACCGAACCGCTCTCGATCCTCGGCGCCTCGGACCCCTCCGGCGAGGGCGACTGCCCACCGGATCCGCCGTCACCGCCGCCGGAGTCCCCGAAGGGTCCGCCCTGCCCGCCACCGGGCCCGCCCTGGCCGTCCTGTCCGCCCGGGCGCTGCTGGGAGTTGGAGCCGCCGCCCGAGCCGTCGTTCGCGGTCAGCGCGTACACGCCGACCCCGATGCTCGCGAGGACGACCGCGGCCACCCCCACGGCTATGCCCGTGCGCAGACCCCGTCGCCCGCCGGACTGCACCTGGCCGGGATAGCCGGGGTGCACCGGATAGCCGGGGTACACCGGATGGGCCGGCTGCTGCGGGTGGCCCGGATACACGTGGTCCGGATGCGGCTGGTCCGGATGTGCCGGGGGCTGCGCGGCGGCCGCCGGCTGCTCCGGGGGGCTCCAACCGTCGGCCTGCCCCACGGGCCGGACCTGGTCCGTCCATGCCTTGCCGTCCCACCAGCGCTCGGTGGGCGGACCGTCACTTTGCCGGCCGGGATCGGGGTACCAGCCGGGAGGAGTCTCCTGCGTCATGTGCACACCGTATGAGGCGTCGGTGAAAGGGGGATGAGAGGACCCGTCCCGGGGTCCGGAATGTCGGCTCGATCGGTGCCGATTCCGCCGCCGGCATCACGGCACGCCGCCTGAGTCACTCCACCACGAGCCTCACGGGCCGCTGCACCGCCGGCGGCGGAAGCCGCAGTCCGCCCCGGCCCGGGGTGATCGAACCCAGCACGCGCGCGTGCCGGGCGCCGGTGGCCGAGGGCACGGCGCCGGGCAGACCGTGCGCGGTCAGGAAGCCGAGCACGGCGAACGCGTACGCCTCCTTCGCGGCCGACGCCAGCCCCAGCTCGTCGGAGGTGCGCAGCGCCACCCCGGGCAGCCGCTGCCCGAGCATCCGCATCAGCACCGGATTGCGCGTCCCGCCCCCCGACGCGACGACCTCGGTCGCGCCCAGCGTGCTCACGGCATCGGCGACCGTCCGTGCCGTGAGCATGGTCAGAGTGGCGACGACGTCCTCGGCGGGCAGGGTGCCCACACCGGACAGCGCGTCCCGCAGATGCCCCAGGTGGAACAGCTCCTTGCCGGTCGTCTTCGGCGCGGGCAACGCGTAGTACGGCTCCTCCAGCAGCCTCAGCAGGAGTGGCTCGCGGACGGTGCCGCCACCGGCCAGCGCCCCGTCCACGTCGTACGACAGCCGACCGCCGCTGAACCCCCGTGCCGCCGCGTCGATCAGCGCGCAGCCCGGCCCGGTGTCGAACGCGGTGCCGTCGGGCGCGGTCAGGTTGGCGATGCCGCCGAGGTTGAGCGCGACGGGCGTGCCCGGCCGGCCGCGCAGCCACAGCAGGTCGACCAGGCTGACCAGCGGTGCGCCCTGACCCCCGGCGGCGATGTCGCGCGATCTGAAGTCGGCGACCACGGGCAGCCCGGTCGCCTCGGCGATCCACGCGGGCTGCCCGAGCTGGAGCGTGCCGTGCACCCGGCCGTCCTCGGCCCAGTGGTACACCGTCTGCCCGTGCGAGGCGATCAACTCCGCCCGTCCGTCGCACAGTTCACGCACCGCACGTACGGCCGTCGCGGCGAACGCCTGCCCGATGCGGGTGTCGAGCCGGCACACCTCGGCCATCGAGGTCGCCCCCGGCGGCAGCGACGCCGCGAGCGCCTCACGCAGCGTCTCGTCGTACGCCTCGCTCACCAGCCCCAGCGGCTTGAGGGCCAGACTGCCGCCGTCGAGGCTCAGGTCGGCGGCGCCGGCGTCGATGGCGTCGTACGACGTGCCCGACATCAGGCCGATCACCCGCATCAGATCACCCGCATCCGATCAACTCGCCTTTCCCTTCGCTTCCTTCACCCCCGGGTCCCTCGCATCCCGGGACCCGGCCCGGCCGGCCACGGCCCTGGGGGCCCAGGCCAGCGCCAGAACGCTCACCGCGCACGTGGCCGCCGCGTAGTACGCGGGGATGTCCACGCTCCCCGTCCGCTCGATCGTCTCCGTGATGATGAGGCCGGCGCAGCCCGAGAACACCGCATTGGACAACGCGTAGGCGAGTCCAAGACCCGTGTAGCGGACGTTCGTCGGGAACAGTTCCGCCAGCATCGCCGGCCCCGGGCCCGCCATCAGCCCCACCACGGCTCCCGCGCCCCACACTGCCGCACCCTTCACGGTGAGGGAAACGCCCGGGTCCTGGAGAAGGTTGAGCAGCGGCACCGCGAGCAGCACCACGAGCACCGCGCCCGTCAGCATGACCGGCCGGCGTCCGAACCGGTCGCTGAGCAGGCCCGCCGGCACGATCGTGACCGCGAAGCCGAAGTTCGCCAGCACCGTCGCGATCAGCGCCTGCTGGAAGGACGCGTCCAGCGTGGACTGGAGATACGACGGCAGCACGACCAGGAAGGTGTAGCCGGCCGCCGCCCACCCCATGATCCGTCCCGCCCCCAGCGCGATCGCCCCGGCGACCTCCCGCGCGGGCGGCCGCTCGGCCTGCCGCTCCTCCCGGAACGCCGGCGTCTCGTCCAGCCGCAGCCGCAGCCACAGCGCGCCGAGACCGAGCGGCAGCGTCAGCAGGAACGGCAGGCGCCAGCCCCAGTCGCCGAGTTGCTCCTCCGTCAGCGCGGTGGCGAGCAGTGCCGCCACCCCCGCGCCGCCCAGCAGCCCCAGCGCGACGGTGAACGACTGCCACGACCCGTACAGCCCCCGTCGCCCCGGTGGCGCGAATTCGGTCATCACCGACACCGCGCCACCGAACTCCCCGCCCGCCGACAGCCCTTGCAGCACCCGCAGGAACGTCAGCAGCCACGGCGCGAGGGCACCGACGGTCGCGTACGTCGGCAGCGCGCCGATCAGCGTCGTCGCCACGGTCATCAGGGTGATCACCAGGATCAGCACCGGGCGCCGCCCGATCCGGTCCCCGAGCCGGCCGAACAGGGCCGCTCCGACGGGCCGGAAGAAGAACGCCAGCGCGAACGAGGCGTACGTCCTCACCAGCGCCTCGACCTCGCTGCCGCCCTCCGGGGTGAAGAACCGCGCCGCGATGATCGTCGCGAAGTAGCCGTAGACACCGAACTCGTACCACTCGATGAAGTTGCCCACCGACCCCGCGACCAGGGCCTTGCGGGACCGGACCGTGCCTCGCTCATGGATAGCCAACGTCATCCCGCGCCTTCGCAAGTCGCCCGAGGGCCGGCCGGCCGTCGAGCGGATGTCGACTGAATGCCGGTTCGAACGACGGTTTTTGACTGCCATTTAGGTTTTCAGGGGCTGGTCGCGGGCCCTTCGCGTCGCCTGCCCGCACCCGTTGTCACCCATCACGGCAACAGCTGCCCGGACAGGCCTCCACTCAGTCACCCGGAGGGCTACGCTCGAGGTCTGTACGTCGTCAGGGCGACATCGGGGAGGTAGCGGGATGACGCAGGTACGGCCCACACCGGCCGCCTCGGCTTCCCTCTGGGAGCGCGACGAGGAACTCGCCGCGGTCGAGGGGGCCCTCGACGCGCTGTGCGCGGACAACTCCTCGTCGGGCAGCCTCCTGGTACTCCGGGGCGAGGCGGGACTCGGCAAGACCGCGCTGCTGGCCGAAACCCGTCGCATCGCCGAGACCCGCGGCTGCACGGTGTGGTCCGCCCGCGGCAGCGAGACGCTGAGCGAGGTCCCCTTCAACGTCGTACGGCAGCTGCTCCAGCCCGCGCTGCTGTCGCTGATGCCGGAGGAGGCGCGCGAGTACCTCGGCGACTGGTACGACATCGCCGGACCGGCCCTCGGCATAACGGAGCCCGGGGACCGCCAGGCGGACCCGCAGGGGGTGTGCGACGGACTCGTCGCCGCCGTACGCCGGCTGGCCCGCCGCGACTGGCCGTTGGTCCTGCTGATCGACGACGCGCACTGGGCCGACCAGGAGACCCTGCGCTGGCTCGCCGCGTTCGCCGAGCACGTCGGCGAACAGAACGTCCTCGTCGTCGTGGCCCGCCGCCCCGGCGAGACCAGCAACGGCGACAGCGCCCGCCACCTCGACTCGGTCGCCGCCGCGGGCTCCTCAGTGGCCACGCTGAGCGCGCTGACCCCGGACGCCACCACCGGCCTCACCCGCGCCACCCTGGGCGTGCACGCCGACGCCCCGTTCTGCCGCGAGGTCTGGGCGGTCACCGGCGGCAACCCGTACGAGACCGTCGAGCTCCTCGCCAAGGTCCAGGACAGCGAGTTCGAGCCCACCGAGTCGGCGGCCGCCGAGCTGCGCGCCCTGAACCGCGCGGCCCGTGGCGGCGGTCTCGTCGCCCGCCTGGAGACCCTCGGCATCGAGTCCACCCGGTTCGCCTGGGCGGCCGCGATCCTCGGCACCGGCATCTCCGTCGACCTGGTCGCCGAACTCGCCACCATGAACCTGGACGAGGCCGTGCGCTGCGCCGCGAAGCTGCGCACCGCCCGCATCCTCACCGAGTCGGACCCGGCGGGCGTCCAACCCGACGACGGCGACCTCCAGTTCGTGCACCCGCTGATCGCCACCGCCGTCTACAACTCCATCCCGGACGCCCTGCGCACCGCGATGCACGGCATCGCCGCCCGCGTCGTCACCGACAACGGCCACGGCGCCGCGGTCGCCGCCCGCCATCTGCTGGAGGTCCACCCGGACGACGACGAGGAACTCGTCGAGCAGCTGCGCGAGGCCGCCCGCGAGCACCTCGCCGTCGGCGCCCCGGACGCGGCCCGCCGCTGTCTGGAGCGGGCCCTGCTGGAGCCACCGCTGCCCGCGGTCCACGCACGCGTCCTCCACGAACTCGGCTGCGCCACCCTGCTGACCGCACCCGCCAGGACCATCGACCACCTCCAGGCCGCCCTCGCCATGCCCGGCCTCGACGGCGACGAACGCGTCGACGCCGTCTACCGCCTCTCCCAGGCCCTCCTGCACAACGACCAGCTGGAGGAGGCCGTCCGCACCGTCGAGGCGGAGGCAGCCCGGCACCCCGCCGGACCGGCCAGGCTGCGGCTCCAGGCCGTGCAGTTCATGTGGGAGGGCATCCACGCGGGCGAGACGACCTCACCCGGGCGCTCCACCCGCCTCGCCGAACTCGCCAGAACCTGCACAGGACGCGACAACCCCGAGCGCGCCCTGCTCATACTGCGCGGCTTCGACGCCATGGCCCGCGGCGAGAACGCCGAGGAGGTCGTCGAAGTGTGCGACCGCGCCCTCGTCAACGGCCGCCTCGCCCCGGGACTGGGCTGGACCGACCCCGAGTGGGGCATCGAACTGCCGATGATGCTGGCCAGCGCCTACGCCTACACGGACCGGCTGGATCGCGCAGAGGCCCTCTACAACGAGGCGCTGCGCGCGTACGAGTCCGCCGGCTGGAGCGGCGGCCACCTCTCCCTGGCCCACGCCTACGTCGGACTCGGGCTGCGCCGGCGCGGCAGCCTCCGGGAGGCGGAGGCGTCCCTGCGCAAGTCGCTGGCGCTCGCCGAGCGCGTCGGCCGACGGCTGCCGCTGCACTGGTCGGCCACCTGCAACCTCGTCGACACGCTGCTCGCCCGCGGCCATGTCCAGGAGGCCTGGGACATCGCCGACCAGTACGGCTTCGCCCCGCCCTACCCCTCCACCATCGTGCTGCCCGACCCGCGCTCCGTCCGCGGCCGGCTGCTCCTGGCCGTCGGCCGCACCAAGGACGGCATCAACGAACTGGAGGCGGCGGAGAAGGCCGCCGAAGCGCGCGGCCACCACAACCCGGTGCTCGCCCCGTGGGCCGTCGACCTCACCCGCGTCCTGGCGAGCGAGGACCCGGAGCGTGCCGCCCGCCTGGCCACCGAGGTCCGCCGCAACGCCGAGCGACTGGGCACCGACACCGCGATCGGCGAGGCCCTGCGGTGCGCCGCCGCGTTGGAGACCGGGCAGCGCGCGGTGCGCCTGGCCGAGCAGGCGGTCGCCTATCTGGAAGCCTCCCCGTGCCAGTACGAACACGCGGCCGCCCGCGTCGAGTACGGGATCGCTGCGCGGTCTGCCACGGAGCTGCGGCGGGGGATGACGCTTGCGCAGGCGTGCGGGGCGGATGGGCTGGTGCTTCAGGCCGAGGCGGCGTTGGCGCTCCGCTAGGAGGCCGGATTTCGGCTGCGGCGCCGTGGGGACTGGTCGCGCCCACGCGGCGGAGCCGCACATCGATACCGCCCCGCGCCCCTGTCGGGGCGCGTCAGAGGCTGAGGAGTTGATCGGTGACCGTGGCCAGTCGCCGCTGCACGCCCGCGTCGTAGGTCCCCTCGTGCGCCCGGGCCGGGGCCGCCCCGTCGAAGTAGCCGCCCGTTCCCATCTCCCGTGTCGCAAGGGCCAGGACGCCCGGTGCCCCGTCGGCGACCGTGTTCCACGGTTCGATGCCGCCCTCACGGACCATCCCGGTGTCCATGAACGTCGCCGGATGCAGCACATTGACCGCGACCCCGGTGCCCGCCAGCTCCTCCGCGAGGGTGAACGTATGGGCCGCGAGGGCGAACTTGCTGCGTCGGTAGGCCACGGTGCCGTCGTAGCCGCGGGTCAGCTCCGGGTCGTCGAGGTCCAGAGGCTCCTGGCCCGCCGAACCCACGTTGACGATCCGCGCGGGCGCGTTCGCGCGCAGCACGGGCAGCAGCGCGCGGGTCAGCACGACCGGCGCCAAGTAGTTCACCGCGAGGCGCAGTTCATGCCCGTCGGCGCTGAGCTCACGGCCCGAGCCGGGCGAGCCGAAACCCACCCCGGCGTTGTTGATCAGCACGTCGAGCTCGGGATGCTCCCCGGCGACATGCGCCGCCAGCTGCCGTACCTGATCCAGTGAGGCCAGGTCCGCCACGAACCCCTCGGCCTCGCCCTCGGCCCGCAGCTCCTCGGCGAGCCGCTCGACCCGGACCGCGTCCCGTCCGTGGGCGAGGACGCTGTGCCCGGAGCGGACCAGCTCGAAGGCCACGTATCGGCCGAGACCCGAGGTGGCGCCGGTGATCAGAATCGTGGACATGCACCCACCGTAGGCGCGGGCGCAGCCATGTGCGAGGTGCCGCTGGAGCTACGACCAGCAGGGTCACCCTTCCTCTTCCGCGAGCACCCGCTGGGCCGTCGCGAACGCCGAGTTCGCCGCCGGGACTCCGCAGTACACGGCCGTCTGGAGCATTACGGCGCCGATCTCCTCCGGCGTCAGACCGTTGCGCAGCGCCGCTCTGACATGCATGGCCAGCTCGTCGTAGTGGCCGTGCGCGACCAGCGCCGTCAGGGTGATCATGCTGCGCTCGCGGCGGGTGAGCGTCGGGTCGGTCCAGATCTCGCCCCAGGCGTAGCGCGAGATGAAGTCCTGGAAGCGTGCGGTGAACGGTGTCTGCCGTGCCTGGGCCCGGTCCACGTGCGCGTCTCCCAGCACCTCGCGCCGTACCTCCATGCCGCGCCGGGCGCCCCCGTCGAAGTGCGCCCGCAGTGCCGTGAGCACGGCTTCCGGGCACTGTGCCGGCGCCAGGTGCGAGGCTCCGGGGATCTCGACCAGCGCGGCACCCGGCACGGCGTCCGCGATCTCCCGCAGGTGCACCGGCGGGGTCGCGGGGTCCTCGCGCCCGGCGATCAGCAGTGTCGGGGAGGAGATCTCGGCCAGCCGGTCGCGCAGGTCGAAGGCGGCGAGGGCGTCGCAGCAGGCGGCGTAGGCACCGGGATCGGCGTCGCGGTGGTCCCGCACCAGCTCCGGCACGGTGAACCCGGGTGTGAACCAGCGGGCGTTCGCGCTCTCGGCGAGTCCAGCGAGCCCTTCGCGGCGCACCAGCGCGGCCCGCTCCTCCCACGGCTTCGCACCGTTGAAGTGCGCCGACGAACAGATCACGGCCAGCGAGTCGACCCGTTCGGGGTGGTGCACGGCGAGATGCAGGCCGACCGCACCGCCGAGCGAGACGCCCGCGTGGGCGAACCGCTCGATGCCGAGCGAGTCGGCGAGTGCCAGCACCAGTCCGGCGAGGTCATCGACGGTGGCGCCCGCCCGGATGAGATCGGCGGCCGAACCGCCGTGCCCCGGCAGTTCCCAACGGACCACCCGATGGGTGATCGACAGCTCGGGCGCGACCTTGTCCCACAGGGCGGACGACGTGCCGAGGGAGGGTCCGAGCAGCAGCGGCGGTGCCGAGGGGGGCCCTTCGGCACGGTGGTCGAGGAGTTTCAACGTCGCTCCAGGGCGCGGTCGGTGAGGGCTCCGGCGGAGCCGGTGTAATGGGTGGGGTCGAGATCGACGTCCGCCAGCTCCGGTGCCTCGGCGAGCGGACGCCCCTCGGCGGCCAGCCGGGTCAGCAGCTCCTTGGCGCGGGCCCGGCCCAGCACCGGGGCGAGTTCGGCGGACAGCCGCTCGGAGACGATCAGCCCATGGGTCAGGTCCAGGTGCGCACGCATGACATCGGCGCTGACCCGCAGCCCCTCGGCCAGTTCCACGGCGTCCCGGGCGGCCCCGCCGACCAGCCGCAGCAGATCCCGCAGCGGCTCCCACTCGGCGTGCCAGGCGCCGGCCGGCCGCTCGTCCTCGGCGGCCAGCGAACCGTACAGCGTGGCCGCGAGCTGCGGTGCCCGCCGGGCGGCGGAGGCGATGAGGGTGGACCGTACGGGGTTGGACTTGTGCGGCATGGCGGACGAGCCGCCGCCGCTGCCCTCCGCGACCTCGGCGATCTCGGTGCGGGAGAGGGTGAGCACGTCCACGGCGACCTTGCCGAGCGCGCCCGCCGTGAAGGCGAGGCATCCGGCGAGATCGGCGACGGGCGTGCGCAGGGTGTGCCAGGGCAGGTCGGGCGCCCGGAGGCCGAGTTCACGGGCGTACGCGGCCGGCAGCGCGGTCGGATCGCTCGCGCCGTACGCCCCGAACGCCGCCAACGTCCCCGCCGCGCCGCCGAGTTGGGCGGGCAGCGAGTCCCGTACGGTCCGTACCCGGTCCCGGGCGTCGAGCAGCAGCGCCCGCCATCCGGCCGCCTTCAGCCCGAACGTGGTCGGTACGGCGTGCTGGGTCAGCGTCCGCCCCGGCATCGCGGCGTCCCGGTGCTCGGAGGCCAGCCGGGCGAGCGCCGCAGCCGTGCGGTCCAGGTCGCCGAGGACCAGGTCGAGGGTGCGTGCGGCGACCAGCATCGACGCCGTGTCCATGATGTCCTGGCTGGTCGCGCCCCGGTGGACGTAGGGGCCGTACTCCTCGCCGTACTCTTCGCCGACGGCCTTCGTCAGGTCGCCGACCAGCGGGATCACCGGGTTGCCGCCGGCGCGGGCGCGCTCGGCGAGGGACCGTACGTCGAACCGCCCGGCGTCCGCCGCCCGCGTCACCGCCCGCGCGGCCCCGGCCGGGGCGAGGTCAAGGGCGGCCTGGGCCCGGGTGAGGGCGGCCTCCGCGTCGAGCAGGGCCTGGAGCCAGGCCGTGTCGCCGGTCGCGGTGGCCGCGGGGGAGCCTGCCCACCCGGGGGCGAGCAGGCCGGTGTCGTCGCCGTCGGCAGAAGTCACTGGAACTCCAGGAAGACCGTCTCGCCCTCGCCCTGAAGGCGGATGTCGAAACGGTATGCGCCCGGGCCCTCTTCCTCGGCGATCAGCGTGTCGCGTCGCGCCTCGTCCAGTTGGGCGAGCAGCGGGTCGGCGGCCAGTGCCGCGGCGTCGCCCGGCAGATAGATCCGGGTGAACAGATGCACCAGCAGCCCGCGCGCGAACACGCACACGCTGATGTACGGCGCGCTCCGCCCCCGCGCCCCCGGCCGCAGCGTACGGGCCGTCCAGTGGCCGGACGCGTCCGTCTGGACGCGCCCCCAGCCGGTGAACTCCACGCCGTTGCGGCCCAGGAAGCCGCCGCTCGCCGGGTCGCGCCGCATCGAGCCGTCGACGTGGGAGACGCGGCCGTCCGGGTCGGCGCCCCACAGCTCCACGAAGGCGTCCGGGAGCGGCTTGCCCTCGCCGTCGAGGACGTACCCCTGGAGCGTGATGGTGTCCGGATGGCCGGCGGGGGCGATGTCGCCGCCGCCGGGGAAGGGCAGCGCGTGGCCGTAGAAGGGGCCGACGGTGTGCGACGGAGTGGGGAGCACCGTCTCAGGGCGGCTCGTGTCGATCTTCGTCATGGCAGGTCAGCGCCCTTCTTCGATCCAGGTGGCGGCGGGCCCGTCGAGCACGATGTCCCAGTGGTAGCCCATCGAGAACTCCGGTACGGACAGGCTGTGGTCGTACGTCGCCACCAGCCGCTGCCGGGCCGCGTCGTCCGTCACCGACTGGATGATCGGGTCGTACGGGAACAGCGGGTCGCTCGGGAAGTACATCTGGGTCACGAGCCGTTGGGTGAACGCCGTTCCGAACAGCGAGAAGTGGATGTGGGCCGGCCGCCAGGCGTTCTCGTGCTGCCGCCAGGGGTAGGGGCCCGGCTGGACGGTGGTGAAGCGGTAGAAGCCGCTGTCGTCGGTGAGCGTGCGGCCGACGCCCGTGAAGTTCGGGTCCAGCGGGGCGTCGTGCTGCTCGCGCTGATGGGCGTAGCGGCCGGCCGAGTTCGCCTGCCAGATCTCGATCAGCTGACCGCGGATCGGGCGGCCGGCGGCGTCGAGGAGGCGGCCCTCGACGGTGATGCGCTCGCCGATCGGCTCCCCGGTGTGCTGCCGGGTGAGGTCGCTGTCGATCTCGGTGATGTCCCGCTCGCCGAAGGCGGGGGAGTACAGCTCCACCAGCTCCGGGTCCTTGCTGACGTCGATGGCGATCGGCGGCTGCTTCGGGTGACGCAGGACGGAGGACCGGTAAGGGGCGTAGCCTCGCCGCGGATGGTGCTCGACCGGGGCGCCGTCTGCGACCCGCTTCTCGTACGCGGCGTGCTCGGCCGCGATCTCCTGGTCGATGTCGTGCTGGGTGAGAGTCATGGGAGTTCCTCGGGTTCCTAACGCTCCAGGACGAGGGCGAGGCCCTGGCCGACGCCGATGCAGAGGGTGGCGACGCCGGTCCCGGTGCCCTTGCGGGCGAGTTGGTGGGCGACGGTGCCGGCGAGGCGGGCACCGGAGGCGCCGAGTGGGTGGCCGAGGGCGATGGCGCCGCCCTGCGGGTTGAGGATCGCCGGGTCGAACTCGGGCCACTCGGCGACACAGCCCAGCACCTGGGCGGCGAACGCCTCGTTCAGCTCCAGCACGTCCAGGTCGGCGAAGTTCTTGCCGGCCTTGGTGAGGGCCCGGTTGACGGCCTCGACGGGGGCGAGGCCGAAGTAGTGCGGGTCGAGGGCGGACACGCCGGTGGCGGAGATCCGGGCGAGCGGCTCGCGGCCGGTGGCCTTCAGGCCCTCCTCGTCGGTCAGCAGCAGCGCGGCGGCGCCGTCGTTGAGGGGTGAGGCGTTGCCCGCGGTGACCGTGCCGTTCTCTTCGCGGAAGGACGGCTTGAGCCGGGCCATCGCCGGCAGGGAGGCGTCGGGGCGTACGCACTCGTCGGCGGTGAAGACGACCGGGTCGCCCTTGCGCTGCGGGATCGACACGGGTGCCAGCTCGGCGTCGAACAGGCCGGCCTGCTGGGCCTTCGCCGCCTTGAGGTGTGAGGCCAGCGCGTACTCGTCCTGCTGCTCCCGGCCGATCTTGTGCTTGTCCGCGATCAGCTCGGCGGACTCGCCGAGCGGGACGGTCCACTGCGGTTCCATCCGCGGGTTGACCATGCGCCAGCCCAGGGTGGTGGAGTACAGCTCGGTGTGCCCGGCGGGGAAGGGCCGGTCGGACTTGGGCAGCACGTACGGCGCCCTCGTCATGGACTCCACGCCACCGGCCACGGCGATGGAGGCGTCCCCGACGGCGATGGCGCGGGCGGCCTGGATCACGGCTTCGAGGCCGGAGGCGCACAGCCGGTTGACCGTCACGCCCGGAACGGAGGTGGGCAGTCTGGCCAGCAGGGCGGCCATCCGGCCGACGTTGCGGTTCTCCTCGCCCGCGCCGTTGGCGTTGCCGAAGTAGACGTCCTCGACCCGGGACGGGTCCAAGTCGGGCGTACGGCCCAGCAGTTCGTGGATCGCGTGGGCGGCCAGGTCGTCCGGGCGGACCGGCGCGAGTGAACCGCCGTACCTGCCGAACGGTGTGCGTACGGCATCGACGATGTAGACGGTCTTCACAGCAGGCCCTCCGTGACGGTGAGCTTGGCGTCGGTCTTCGCGACGATCTCGTCCGTGCTCACGCCGGGTGCCCTCTCGACGAGGTGCAGCCCGTCGTCGGTGACGTCCAGGACGCCGAGGTCGGTGATGATCCGGTTCACGCACGCCTTGCCGGTGAGCGGCAACGCGCACTCGGTGAGGATCTTCGCCGAGCCGTCCTTGGCGGTGTGGGTCATCACGACGATGACCTTGCGGGCGCCGTGCACCAGGTCCATCGCCCCGCCGATGCCGGTGATCATCTTGCCGGGGATCGCCCAGTTCGCCAGGTCACCGGTCTGCGAGACCTGCATGGCGCCCAGCACGGCCACGTCGATGTGCCCGCCGCGGATCATCGAGAACGACAGCGCCGAGTCGAAGAAGGAGGCGCCGGGCAGGACCGTGACGGTCTCCTTGCCGGCGTTGATCAGATCGGGGTCGACCTGGTCCTCGGTGGGGTAGGGGCCGGTGCCCAGGATGCCGTTCTCGGACTCCAGGACCACCTCCACACCCGCCGGGAGATAGTTCGGGATCAGGGTCGGCAGTCCGATGCCGAGATTGACGTACTGGCCGTCCTGGAGCTCACGAGCGGCCCGCGCGGCCATCTCTTCCCGCGTCCACGCCATGATCAGTTCTCCGTCCCTCGTGCCTGGGGCACGGAAACCGTGCGCTGCTCGATGCCCTTGTCGGCGGCCTGCTCCGGGGTGAGCGCCACGACCCGCTGCACGAAGATCCCCGGCAGATGCACCGCGTCCGGGTCGATCGCGCCCGGCTCCACGAGTTCCTCGACCTCGGCGATCGTCACCCGCCCGGCCATCGCGGCCAGCGGGTTGAAGTTCCGGGTGGACCTGTTGAACACCAGGTTCCCGTGCCGGTCGCCCTTCGCGGCCCGCACCAGCGCGAAGTCGGTCCGGATGCCGCGCTCCAGCACGTACTCGGTGCCGTCGAACTCCCGCACCTCCTTCGGCGGGGAGGCGAGCGCGACCCCGCCGGAGCCGTCGTAGCGCCAGGGCAGCCCGCCCTCGGCGACCTGTGTGCCCACCCCGGCCGGCGTGTAGAACGCGGGGATCCCGGCCCCGCCGGCCCGCAGCCGCTCGGCCAGCGTGCCCTGCGGGATCATCTCCACCTCCAGCTCCCCGGCCAGGTACTGGCGGGCGAATTCCTTGTTCGCGCCGATGTAGGAGCCGGTCACCCGGGCGATCCGGCCCGCCGACAGCAGCACCGCGAGGCCGGACTCCATCGCCCCGCAGTTGTTCGAGACGACCGACAGCCCGGACACACCACGCTCGTACAGAGCCTGGATCAGCACGTTCGGCACACCGCTCAGCCCGAAGCCACCCACCGCGAGCGACACGCCGTCGCCGACATCGGCCACCGCCTCCAGGGCCGTGGCGACCACCTTGTCCATCCGAGAAGCCCCATCTCTTCCGAGCTCCCAGCACCCAAATTAGTCAGGGCACTGATTATTTCTGCGAAGTCCTTCCTCACGCTGCCACCGGAGCGGGAACCCGTCAAGACCTCGGCAAATGTGAGGCTCGCCGGATCTGCCGGGCCGCAGACAGTCATCGCGAGGCCGGGTATTGTTCAGTGCACCGACGAAAACGACCAGGGGAGCGCGCATGGCCGCCGTGGACCTCACCACCCACCCCGGGCACCTGGCCCGGCGGCTCCAGCAGGCGCACTACCTGCTGTGGAACACGATGGTGTCCGAGGAGATCACCTCGCCCCAGTTCGCCGTCCTCAACACCCTCGTCGCCGAGCCGGGCCTCGACCAGCGGACGGTGGGGGAGCGGGTCGGGCTCGACCGGTCGACGATCGCCGAGGTGATCAGCCGGCTCGGCCGGCGCGGACTGCTCGACAAGGTCCGCGACCCCCAGGACGGCCGCCGCTTCCTGCTGCGCCTCACGGACGAGGGTCTGCGCACCCACAAGAAGCTGACCCTGCGCACGGCCCGGATGAACCAGGTCTTCCTGGCCCCGCTCTCCAGCGAGGAGCAGACCGTCTTCTTCGACCTGATCAGGCGGGTGGCGGACGCGGCCGAGGGGCTGCGCCATCCGGCGGAGCCCCTCGTCGCCCAACCCTGATCCCGTCCCGGCATGCCCGGGCCGGACCCTCAGGACGCGTTCGCGAACACCACCCAGACCTGGCCGTGCTGGAAGTTCATCCGCTTGCCGCTGTTCGTCGTGAACGTCGTGCCGTCAGTCGCCTTCGCGCGCTTCCACTTGACGTCGTAGGCCCGTCCGTCGCGCAGCACGCGCGCCTTTCCGGAGCCGACCGTCTCGGTGTACGGCGTGTAGTGGCCGAGCTTGTCGTGGAACGTGGACTTGCGCACCTTCACGTACTGCACGACGACCGTGCCGGCCATGACCCGCTTGCCGTCCGTCGTGCCGGCCGCCTTGCCGTCCATGCCGACCAGCCAGCGGCCCTGGCTCCTGGACCAGGTGAAGGTGTACCGGGCGGCGTCGTAGGTCACCTTCTGCGTGGTGGTCGGCTTGCCGCCGGCGGGGGCGGAACCGAAGCGGAAGCCGGTCGTCAGGGCAGCAGTGCCCGGTGGCTCGGCCATCAGCCGGTTCGGCCGCAGGTAGAGGTTGTGCGGGGAGGGCCGCATCTTGCTGCGGAAGTACGCGGTGGACGCCTTGCCGGGCGGCTCCGCCTTCAGCGGTGCCTGGTCGATCTTAGGCAGGAGCTTGCCCTGTGCACCGGAGAAGGCGAGCGTCGGCCGGTCGAACTGGCGCAGCAGCTCCAGGTCGGTCTCACGGGCGCTGCGCACCGGCCCGACGGCCTTGGGCAGCTTCTGCGCGTACACCGCCATCAGACGGCTGAGTCCGCCCTCGACCGGCTCGACGTACACGATGTCCGCCTCGTTGAGGCCGGTGTGCGGCCGTGCGTTGCGGGAGTTGTCGATCTTCACGGCCAGTACGGAGCCGCCCTTCGCCCGGCTCTCGCCGTCGCCCGTCGGGGAGCTGCTCCGGCCGCGGCCGTCGTCGTGGGAGCCGTCGGACGTCGTGCATCCCGCGGCCAGGGAGGCCGCCAGGGTGGCGGCCAGCAGTCCGGTCATGGTCGTGGCGCGTCTTGCGCGCGCCGGTCGTCGCCTGCTCACCGTCGTCACCCGTAGCCACCCGCCCGGTTCATGTCATCAATTGTGCGCTTATCTGTTCATAGGTTGCATACCCGATCGGGCCTGGCTCTCCTCGGCGTTCCGCCGATCGGCCCTGGCATCGACAGCCGGTCGGCTGACAGGTCATGGCTTGGGGACGGCTCCGGGGTTCGCCCGTCGGCGATTCGGCCCGGGAGCGCCCGGGTACCCGGTTCGCCCACCGTACGAGCGCCGAGCGCGGACGACCGGAGGGAGCGCGGGCGATGAGGGCAGTGACCTGGCAGGGAAAGCGGGACGTACGGGTGGAGACCGTGCCCGATCCCGGGATCCAGGAGCCGACGGACGCGGTCGTCCGCATTACCTCCAGCGGGTTGTGCGGCTCCGATCTGCATCTGTACGAGGTGCTCACGCCGTTCATGACGCCGGGGGACATCCTCGGGCACGAGCCCATCGGGGTCGTCGAGGAGGTCGGCGCGGGAGTGCCGGACCTCCAGGCCGGCGACCGGGTCGTGGTGCCGTTCCAGATCGCCTGCGGCAACTGCTGGATGTGCCTGACGGGGCTGCCCACCCAGTGCGAGACCACCCAGGTCACCGGCGAGGGCATGGGCGCCGCGCTGTTCGGCTACACCCGCCTCTACGGCGCGGTGCCGGGCGCCCAGGCCGAGTACCTGCGGGTTCCGCAGGCGCAGTACGGGCCGATCAAGATCCCGGACGGGCCGGCCGACGACCGGTTCGTCTACCTCTCCGACGTGCTGCCCACCGCCTGGCAGGCGGTCCGCTACGCCGAGGTCCCCGAGGGCGGCAGCGTCGCGGTGCTCGGCCTCGGTCCCATCGGCGACATGGCCTGCCGCGTAGCCCGGGTGACGGGCGCGGAGCGGGTGTTCGGCGTGGACCTGGTGCCCGAACGGCTGCAAAGGGCACGCGAGCGGGGCGTGGAGACATTCGACCTCAGGAGCTTCGACGACGAGAAGGAACTCGTCGCCGCCATCCGCGACCGGACCGACGGCCGCGGCCCCGACGCCGTCATCGACGCGGTCGGCACCGAGGCCCACGGCAGCGCCGCGGCCCGGCTCGCCCAGCAGGCCTCGGCGCTGCTGCCGCGCAAACTGGGCGCGCCGCTCGCCGAGCGCTTCAGCGTCGACCGGCTGGCCGCCCTGTACACCGCGATCGACCTGGTGCGGCGCGGCGGCACGATCTCGCTGTCCGGTGTCTACGGCGGCACGGCGGACCCGATCCCGCTGCTCACGCTGTTCGACAAGCAGATCCAGATACGGATGGGCCAGGCCAACGTACGCCGCTGGGCCGACGACATCCTGCCGTACCTCACGGACGAGGACCCCCTCGGAGTGGACGACTTCGCCACCCACCGCGTGCCGTTGAGCGACGCCCCGCACGCCTACGAGATGTTCCAGCAGAAGCAGGACGGCGCGGTGAAGGTGCTCATGAAGCCCTGACGGGCCGGGTGAAACGCCCCGCGAGGTCGGGCCTGCGCGAGGATCAGGCCTGCGGGCCGAAGATCGCCCCGAGGTCGTAACGCACCGGCTCCTCCAGCTGCGCGTACGTGCAGCTGTCCGGCGTGCGGTCCGGGCGCCAGCGGCGGAAGCGGGCCGTGTGCCGGAAACGCACGCCGTTCTCCATGTGGTCGTACGCCACCTCGGCCACCCGCTCCGGCCGCAGCGGCACCCAGGACAGGTCCTTCTTGCCCGACCAGCGGCTCGGCGCACCCGGCAGCCGGGCCGACTCGTGCGCCGCCTCCTCGGCCCACGCCGCCCAGGGATGCCCCGTGGCGTCCTCCATCCGCAGCGGCGCCAGTTCCTCGATCAGCTCGGCCCGCCGCTTCATCGAGAACGCGGCCGACACCCCCACGTGCTGGAGCGTGCCGCGGTCGTCGTGGAGGCCGAGCAGCAGGGAACCCACGATCGGCCCGCTCTTGTGCAGCCGGTAGCCCGCGACGACGACGTCCGCCGTGCGCTCGTGCTTGATCTTGAACATGGCCCGCTCGTCCGGGAGGTAGCGCAGCGTCAGCGGCTTGGCGATCACCCCGTCAAGACCCGCCCCCTCGTACTGCTCGAACCAGCTCTGCGCCGTCTCGACGTCCGTCGTCGCCGGCGCCACGTGCACGGGTGACGACACCCCGGACAACGCCATCGTCAGCAGCGCCCGCCGGTCCGCCAGCGGCGTCTCCACCAGGGACTCGTCCGCGAGCGCCAGCAGGTCGAAGGCCACGAACGACGCCGGGGTCCGCTCGGCCAGCGTCCGCACCCGCGAGTCCGCCGGGTGGATGCGCTCGGTGAGCGCGTCGAAGTCCAACCGCCCCTCCCGGGCGATCACGATCTCCCCGTCCAGCACGCACCGCTGCGGCAACCGCTCCTTCAGCCCCTCGACCAGCTCGGGAAAGTACCTGGTCAGCGACTTCGTGGTACGGCTGCCCAGCTCGACCTCGTCCCCGTCGCGGAACACGATCGCCCGGAACCCGTCCCACTTCGCCTCGTACTGCATGCCCGGCGGGATCTTCGCCACCGACTTGGCGAGCATCGGCTTCACGGGCGGCATCACCGGCAGGTCCATGCTGTCGATTCTGCTCGCATACGGCGGCCGCCGCCCGGTGTGCGAGCGGTGCGCCGGGCGCCTACCGTGGCTCGCATGGGCGAAGCGGTGGAACTGGAGGCGGCCGGGCGGACGGTACGCCTGTCCAACCCGGGCAAGATCTTCTTCCCGGAACACGGCTACACCAAGCTGGACCTCGCCCGCTACTACATCGCCGTCGGCCCCGGCATCCTGCGCGCCCTGCGCGACCGCCCCACGACCCTGGAGCGCTACCCGGACGGCCTGAACGGCGAGTGGTTCTACCAGAAGCGGGCGCCCAAGAACATGCCCGACTGGATCCCCCGCGCCCACATCACCTTCCCCAGCGGCCGCAGCGCCGACGAGATGTGCCCCACCGAGGAGGCCGCCGTCCTGTGGGCCGCCCAGTACGGCACCCTCACCTTCCACCCGTGGCCGGTCCGCCGCGGCGACGTCGACAGCCCCGACGAACTGCGCATCGACCTCGACCCGCAGCCCGGCACCGACTTCGACGACGCCGTCACCGCCGCCCACGAACTGCGCGCCGTCCTCGACGAGTTCGGCGGCCTGCGCGGCTGGCCCAAGACCTCCGGCGGCCGCGGTCTGCACGTCTTCGTGCCCATCGAGCCGCGCTGGACCTTCACCCAGGTGCGGCGCGCCGCCATCGCCGTCGGCCGGGAGCTGGAACGCCGGATGCCGGAGCAGGTGACGATCAAGTGGTGGAAGGAGGAGCGCGGGGAGCGCATCTTCGTCGACTACAACCAGACGGCCCGCGACCGCACGATCGCCTCCGCCTACTCCGTACGCCCCCGCCCGCACGCCCCGGTCTCCGCACCCCTCAGCTGGGACGAGGTCGGCGTCGCCCACCCCCAGGACTTCGACATCACCACCATGCCCGTCCGTTTCGCCGAACTCGGCGATGTGCACGCGGACATGGACGACCACCGCTTCTCCCTGGACGCGCTGCTGGAGCTGGCCAACAAGGACGAGCGCGACCACGGGCTGGGCGATCTGCCGTACCCGCCCGAGTACCCGAAGATGCCGGGCGAGCCCAAGCGGGTACAGCCGAGCCGGGCCAAGAAAGCGGCGCCTCCCAAGGACGAGCCGAGGGAGACGCCGCCGGAACCTACAGCTCCTTGATGCCCGGAACCTACAGCTCCTTGATCCGGACGTCCCGGTACGAGACCACGTCCGTCGTGCCGTGCACCTGGAGCCCGACGTAACCGGAGGCGAACCGCCGCCCGTCCGTGCCCGGGTCGTCCGAGCGGGGCGGGGAGAACACCTGGCCACCGGTGTTGTCGAACTCGTTGATCAGCACACCGTTGCGGTAGACCGAGTAGTGCTGGTCGACCACCCGGATCTCGTAGTCGTTCCACGTGCCCTTCTGGGTGACACCCGCACCGGCGAGCCCCACCCGGTCGAAGCCGTAGACCGAACCGGTCTTGTACATGTCGCCGTCAGGACGGTCGAAGACCTGCACCTCGTGCCCGTACTTGATGGCCACCCACTCCGGCCGCGACTCCTCGGGGTGGTCGTGGACCCACGGGAAGCGGACGAACACACCGGAGTTGGCGTTGCCGGTGCCCGGTGCGTCGTCACGCCACTGGAGCTTGAGCGAGAAGTCGCCGTACTTCCGCTCCGGGAACCACAGCATGCCGAGGCCGGCCTTGGTCGTCCCCGAGGTGATCGAGCCGTCGCCGTTCGGTGCGAACGAACCACCGCCCACCTGCTGCCACTTGGCGAACGACGCCGCGCTGCCGTCCAGGATCGTGCGGTAGCCCTCGGTCTGACCGGGCTTGCCGATCCCGGACTGGCGGGCCGCCTTGCGGATGGCGTTGTACTCGCGCTGGTCGACGACCCCGTCCTTCAGGAGCTTGTCCAGGACCGCCGTCACATGCTTGAGGAACAGCGCGTGGGACGTCCACTCCTTCTCGTCCTCGATCAGCTCGTTGATCCGGCACCGGCTGTTGGTCAGCCGGTTCGGGACACCCGAGTCGACCGTGCCGACGATCACCGTCAACCGCTCGTCGAACTCCGCGCAGTTGGGCGCCGGCACCTCACTGGACACCACGGTGAACGTCACCGTACGGGCCGCGGAGGTGTTGCCCGCCTTGTCCGTCGCCCGGTAGCCGAGGGTGTGCGTGCCCGCACGGTCGACCACCACCGGGGCGGTGTACGCGAGATACGGCCCGCCGTCGATCGAGTACTCGATCCGGTCGACGCCCGAGCCGTGGTGCTCGTCGGTCGCCGTGACGGTCACCTTGGCATTGCCGATGTAGGCACCGGACGAGTTCTTCGCGCCCTCGACCGTCACACCCGTCACCGGCGCGGTCTTGTCCGGCTGGGGCGCCGCCACGACCGTGAACTGCACGTTCTTCTCCGCCGCGACGTTCCCCGCCTTGTCGGTGGCGCGGTAGCGCACGGTGTGACCGCCGACCTCGTGCACCATCACGGGCGCGGTGTACGGCTGCCAGGCGCCGGAGCCGATCGCGTACTCGATGGTGTTGACGCCGGTACCGGTGTCGGAGGCGGAGACGGTGACGGTCGCCATGGCGACGTACGCCCCGTCGGGGTTCTGCTCGCCGCTGACCGTCGCCGACGTCTCGGGCGCTGTCGTGTCGTCGCTCTGCGGCGCCACGACCGTGAACGAGACGCTCTTCTCCGCGGAGACGTTGCCCGCCTTGTCGAGCGCGCGGTAGCGGATCTTGTGATCGCCGACCTGATCGACGACGACCGGGGTGGTGTACGGCAGCCAGGCACCCTCGTCGCCGACCGCGTACTCGACGCGGTCGACCCCGGAGCCGCCCTCGTTGTCGGTGGCGTGCAGTGCCACGCTCGCCGAACCGACGTACTGCCCCTGCGCGTTCTGCGTCCCGCTGACATGCGCCGACGCCTCGGGCGCCGTGGTGTCGTCGCCGTTGCCCTCGGTCACCACCAGGATGCCCTGCATCTGCCCGTGACCGGGGATCGTGCAGTAGTAGCGGTAGCGGCCCGGGGTGAGCGTGACCTCGGCGGTGTGCTTGCCGCCCTGGCCGTCGTTCGGGTTGGCGAGGATGTTCAGCTGGACGTCGTTGTTGTACTCGGGGTCCGAGGTGTCGAACGTCAGCGTGTGCGGCATCCCGGTGGTGTTGCCGGTCGCCGTGCTGTTCTCGAAGACGATCGTCGTCGAGCCCGCCACCGCGGTCGTCGGCGCCGAGCCGTACTTCGTGATGTCGTCGCCCGCCGTCCAGGTGAGAACCTGTGCGGCGGCGGCCGCCTCGGGCTGCGGTTGCGGCTGTCCGGTCGCGGGCAGCGCTTGCAGCCCCAGCACCACCATCAGCGCGGCCAACAGGGCCGCCCACATTCTTCGTTGCCGGGTCACTGCGCCCCCCTCGCCAGCTGGTCGGCGGCCGGGGTCGGCCCGCCGCCGGTGTAGGTGACCCGCCACAGCGCCGACTTGGCGTCCGAGGTGAAGAAGCCCCGGCCGTAGTCGAGCACGTACAGCGCGCCGTCCGGACCGAACTTCCAGTCCATGAGGTTCTTGATGCCGTCGTTGCCGATCGGCACGATCTTCTTCAGCGACTCCGAGTGCACCGGCAGACCGCCGTCCCCGTGTGTCTTCGGGTCGGTGAGCACCGCGTTGCGCGGCTGGTCGGCGTCGTAGAAGTCACCGACGAACCACTTGCCGTCCCAGTAGGCCGGCCACTTGGTGCCACTGGTGCTCGCCGCGTCGTACCGGTAGACCGGCCCGTTCATCGCGGCCTGACCGCCGCCCTTGAGCCACGGCAGCGAGTAGGTGGCCTCCTCCTGCTTGTACGACGGCACCCCGCTTGCGTCCCGTGGGAAGTCCGGGGCACCGCCCTGGGGCGAGTACCAGATGTTGTTGCCGGTGACCGGCGGAAGGTTGACGAGACCGTCGTTGTTCGGCGACTCGTTCTTCGGGGCGTTGCAGTCGTACCAGCCCAGCGGCTTGCTGGGATCGGGCAGATTGCGGTCCCGGTAGGGCTGCTTGTTGCCCATGCAGTACGGCCAGCCCCGGTTGCTCGCCTTGGTGATGACGGCGAACGTGTCGTACTTGGCCGGGCCCCAGGTCGTCGACGGCGCGCCCGCGTCGGGGCCGACCCAGCCCGCGTACAGGATGTCGGTCTGCTTGTCGACGAAGATGCGCGCCGGGTTCCGGACGCCCATCACATAGATCTCGCCGCGCGTCTTCCCACCGCCCTCGTCGGTCTCCTGGCCGGTGAAGAGGTTGCCCGACGGCAGTGTGTAGGTGCCGTCCGGCTCCGGGTGGATGCGCAGGATCTTGCCGTTGAGGTTGTTGGTGTTGCCGGCGGTGCGGCGCGCGTCGGCGAAGGAGACGCCCTTGTAGTTGGGCTCGGGGTTGTTGCCCGAGTAACCGCCGCTGAACCCGCTGGAGTTGTTGTCGCCGGTCGCGATGTACAGGTTGCCCTTGGAGTCCCAGGTCATCCCGCCGCCCGCGTGGCAGCAACTGTGCACCTGCACCGGCCACTTGAGCAGGACCTTCTCACTGCCCAGGTCCAGCTTGTTCGTCGCCAGGTCGAGCGTGAAGCGGGAGACCCGCCGCTCGGCCATCCGGGTGTCGCGGTTGAGCTGCGAGTGCGGGGTGTAATGCAGGTACACCCAGCCGTTCTCCTCGAAGCGCGGGTCGAGCTCGATACCGAGCAGGCCCTCCTCGACCTTGATCAGCTCGTCGCCGCCGCCCTTGTTGCCGAAGATCGTGAGCGCCCCGGCCAGGGTGACCTTCTTGGTCTTCGGGTCGTAGACGTGTATCTCGCCCTTGCCCTTGCCGATCTCCGGGTTGTTCCAGTCGGTGACCACCGGCTGGGAGGAGTCGGCGCCGCCCCGGCCGATGTACAGAACCCGGCCGTCGGGGGCCGTGACCAGGCCGTGCGGTTCGCCGATCTGGTCGTTCTGGCCCGCCTGGTTGGGCTGGGTGAGGCGCTCGGCCTTGTAGTTGCCGGTGATGGTCGCCTTGCAGTCGGCCTGCGACACCCGGGTCGTCCACAGCAGGGCCCCGCGCAGATGCGTACGGAAGTCGGTCTCGTCGTACGACGACACCGTGCCGCCCATGCCCGTGTAGAAGGAGCGGCCGCCGTCGTAGTCACGGCACCAGCTCACCGGGTGGTCCCAGCCGTTGGCGCTCGACCCCGGCTGGTAGCCGGCCTCCCGCACCCGGGCGACCGTGTGCACCGAACCCGAGGGGTTCTTCGTCCAGTTCAGCCACTTGTCCGGCCGCTTCCACTGGACCGGCAGGTCCTTGGTGGCCGGATGTCGCCGGTCGCCGACCTCGACGACCGCCCGCTGCGCGTTCGTCGGGCCGCCGGCCGCCGGGCGGGCACCTACGAGGCCGGTGAACCAGTCCGAGTACGGCTCGGCGCGGGCCGCGTCATGGATGCCGACGAAACCGCCGCCGGCCTCCATGTAGGACTCCAGGCCCGCCTCCTGCTCCGGGTCGAGGACGTCGCCGCCACCGGTCAGGAACACGATGGAATTGAACCGGCTCAGCCTCGTCTCGTTCGTGAACACCGAGGCGTCGTTGGTGGCCTCGGTCCTGTAGCGCTGGTCGGCCGGGCCCGACAGGCCGATCTTCTCGATCGCCTCGATGCCGGCGTTCACCAGCGGCGACTCCTCGCCGGAGGCAGCGGACCCGTAGAAGATGAGCACCCGTACATTGGCGCCGCCCGGAGGCGACTTGATGGACATCGTTGTCAGGGGCGGTTCCGGGGCAGGACGCGCGTCGGCCGCCGGGGCTGCCATCAGCCCGGCGCCGACGATCCCTGCCGTCACGGCAGCCACCCAGGTCTGTCTTCTCGTGCTCAACCCTCGTAAGTGCATGGGCACCTCCACGGTCACAGCAACAGCGAGAAGGAAGCTAGACCCCTTTGACCGACAGGCCAATACCTATGACCGCATCGGGACCAACTTTGTCCTGGGTGTGGATAAACGGGGGAGCGGCCGGTACCGTCTCAGCGGTTCATCCCCGTAATTTCCGTACCGCCGTGGGGAGTTCGGCATGGACAGACGCAGCTTCAACAGACGTGTACTGCTGGGCGGCGCCACCGTCGCGACATCGTTGTCGCTGGCATCGGTACCCGAGGCCGTCGGCGCTGACACACCACCGAGGACCGCCCCGGCCGGAGGCGAGGTCAGACATCTCAAGCTGTACGCCGAGAAGCTCGCCGACGGGCAGATGGGCTACGGCCTGGAGAAGGGCAAGGCGAGCATCCCCGGGCCGCTGATCGAGGTCAACGAGGGCGACACCCTGCACATCGAGTTCGAGAACACGATGGACATACCGGTGAGCCTGCACGTCCACGGCCTCGACTACGAGATCAGCAGCGACGGAACGAAGATGAACAAGAGCGACGTCGAGCCGGGCGGCACCCGCACCTACACCTGGCGCACCCACGCCCCCGGCCGCCGCAAGGACGGCACCTGGCGGGCGGGCAGCGCCGGTTACTGGCACTACCACGACCATGTCGTCGGCACCGAGCACGGCACCGTCGGCATCCGCAAGGGCCTGTACGGGCCGGTGATCGTGCGGCGCAAGGGCGACATCCTCCCGGACGCGACCCACACGATCGTCTTCAACGACATGCTCATCAACAACAAGCCCGCGCACACCGGCCCCAACTTCGAGGCCACGGTGGGCGATCGGGTCGAGATCGTGATGATCACGCACGGCGAGTACTACCACACCTTCCACATGCACGGTCACCGCTGGGCGGACAACCGCACGGGCATGCTCACCGGCCCCGACGACCCCAGCCAGGTCATCGACAACAAGATCGTCGGCCCCGCGGACTCGTTCGGCTTCCAGGTGATCGCCGGCGAAGGGGTCGGAGCCGGTGCGTGGATGTATCACTGCCATGTGCAGAGCCACTCCGACATGGGGATGGTGGGGCTCTTCCTGGTGAAGAAGACGGACGGCACGATTCCCGGCTACGAGCCGCACGAACACGCTCATGGGACGGCCTCGGGGTCCGCGCACGAGCACTGACGGATCATGGACGGGTGACTCTTGTTCTGACACGCGGCGACCTGGAAGCGGTGCTGGCACCCGGGGCCTGCCTGGAGGCGTTGCACGACGGCTTCCTGCGGGCGCGGGACGCCACGGTCGCCGGGCAGCGGGTGCGCACCGACCTGCCGTTCCCCGGCACGGCCACCGCCCTGATCCCCGGCGTCCTGCCGGGCATCGAGGCGTACACGGTGAAGGTCAACGCCAAGTTCCCCGGCGCCCGGCCCGCCCTGCGCGGAGTGATCTGCCTGCACAGCGGGCAGGACGGCGAACTCCTCGCGCTGCTCGACTCGGCCACGGTGACGGCATGGCGCACGGGGCTCGCGGCGGCCCTGGGGACGCATGCGCTGGCCGGACCGGGAGACGTCCTCGGGGTGGTCGGCGCGGGCGCCCAGGCGGAACTGACGCTGCGCGGACTTGCCGAACTACGGCCCTGGAGCGACCTCGTCGTCCATGACACGGACGCCGGACGGGCCGAGGAGTTCGCCGTACGGCACGCCGGCCGGACGGCGGCCTCGGCGCAGGAGGTCGCGGCGGCCGCCGACACCGTACTGCTGGCCACCTGGGCCCGTGAGCCCCTGCTGCGGCTGTCGGACACCCGGGACGGCCAGCACTTCACGAGCCTGGGCGCGGACGAGCCCGGCAAACAGGAGCTCGCCGCCGATCTGCTGCGCGCCGCGCTCCTCGTGGTGGACGACCGCGAACTCGCCGCGAGCACCGGCGCTTTGGCGGCCGCCGGCCTGCCCTCGACTGCTGCTGACGCCGAGCTGGCGGACGTCCTGCGGGGCGACCGTCCGGGGCGGGCGAGCGCCGCAAGCCGGAGCGTCTACGCGCCGGTCGGACTTCCCTGGCAGGACCTTGCGCTGGCGTGGTCGGCGTACGGGGCGGCGGAGCGGGAGGGCGTGGGGCGGCGGGTCGATCTGTTGGCGTGAAAGGCCGCTCGTGCCGAGCTTCCCCGGTGCGGGAAGCCGGGCGAGCCCCACTCCCGGTCGGCCTCGTGGCGGGTGTGGCCGCGCGCAGGACACCCAGCACGGGGCGTACGGAATCCCGGCGGGACGAGAGCGCTCTCACGCGCAGCTCACGGCAGGGCTATCCTGATCGGCAACCGTCGATGAGGAGCCGCGCAGTGACCGGTACAGCCCCGCGCCCCACTCTGGAGGCCGTCGCCGAGCGGGCCGGGGTCTCGCGGGCCACCGTGTCGCGCGTCGTCAACGGCGGGGACGGAGTCAGGGAGCCGCTCGTCGAGCGGGTCCGCAAGGCCGTGGAAGAACTCGGCTATGTGCCGAACCAGGCGGCCCGCAGCCTGGTGACCCGGCGCCACGACGCCATCGCGGTCATCGTCGCCGAACCCGAGAGCCGTGTCTTCGCCGACCCCTTCTTCGCCCTGCAACTGCGCGGCATCAGCAAGGAGTTGACGGCCCACGACAACCAGCTCGTACTGCTCCTCACGGAGGGCCGGGACGACCACGCCCGCGTCGGCCGCTACCTCGCCGGCGGGCATGTCGACGGGGCGCTCGTCTTCTCCCTGCACCTCGACGACCCCCTGCCCGAACTGATCCAGCGCGCCGGAGTGCCCACCGTGTTCGGCGGACGGCCCGGCTGGAGCGGCGACGGGCGCGGGGTGGCCTACGTCGACGTGGACAACCGCGGCGGCGCCCGCGACGCCGTACGGCACCTCGTCGGCCTCGGCCGCACCCGGATCGCGCACATCACCGGCGCCCTCGACCAGACCTCGGCGGTGGACCGGCTCGACGGATACCGGGACGTCATGGTCGACGCCGATCCCCGGCTGATCGTCGAGAGCGACTTCACTCCGGCCGGCGGGGAGCGGGCGATGCGCGAACTGCTGACCCGCTGCCCGGACCTGGACGCGGTGTTCGCCGCCAACGACCTCACCGCGGCCGGAGCGCTGCGGGTGCTGCGGGAGGCCGGGCGGCGGGTGCCGGACGACGTCGCCGTGATCGGCTTCGACGACATGCTGCCGGTGACGGAGCAGACCGAACCGCCGCTCACGACGATCCGTCAGGACATAGAGGAGATGGGCCGGCTGATGGCCCGGCTGCTGCTGCGCGGCCTCGAACGCAACGCCGCCGACGAGGGCATCGCGGCCGCGCCGTCCAGCGTGGTGCTGCCGACCACGCTGATACGGCGCGCCTCCGCGTAGGCCGAACCCTGGCGCCGTCCCGTCAGCTCCGCGCGGGCGCGCTCCTGATCACCGCGAAGCGGGCGCCGTAGGGGTCGGTGAGCTTGGCGATACGGCCGACGTCGGGGAGGTCCGTGGCGGGCATGCGGACCGTGCCGCCCAGCTCCTGGGCCCTGGCGACCGTCGCGTCCGTGTCGGTGACCTCGAAGTACGGCAGCCAGTACGGCGGGCTCTGCGCCTCCGCCGGGTCGTCCGCCTTGTCGACGACCCCGCCGAACATGGCGTCCTCACCCTGGCCGCCGGGGCTGAAGGTCGTGTACGTGCCGCCGTAGAAGTCGAGGGCGAAGGTCTCCATGCCGAGCGTCGCGTTGTAGAAGCCCGCTGCGGCCGGCACGTCCGCCGTGTACAGCTCCAGCCAGCACAGCGAACCGGGCTCCTGGACGACGTCGAGGCCCTTGTTGGTGCCGGGCTGCCACAGGCCGAAGTGGACGCCCGCCTTGTCGGCGAGGACGGCCATGCGGCCCATGTCCAGCACGTCCATGGGCTGGATCAGCACCGAGCCGTGCGCCTCCTCCGCGGCCTTCGCGGTGGCGTCCGTGTCCGGCGTCTGGAAGTACACCGTCCAGGACGGCGGCCCCTGATCCTCGGTCGTCTGCATACCGCCGGCCACCGTCTTCCCCTCGAGCTGGAAGAGGCCGTAACCGCCGGTCTCGGGCCCGCCCGGCTGAAAACGCCAGCCGAACAGACCGCCGTAGAAGTAACCGGCGCTCTGGATGTCGGGTGTGGTGAGGTCGATCCAGTTCGGCGCGCCGGTGACGAAACGGGTGGTGAGCATCATCGCCCTCCTCGGAAGGGTCCCGCTGTCTGCTGCACTGCCGAGTCTTGCACCGCCCACTGACAATCGCTGCCGGAACACCGCCGTCTGCCGGGACCGCCGTACTGTCACTGACAGTGACCGTCAGGCGTCTCGTAGTTTTCTTCCGCTTCCGCGCGCCGCCGTGCGCCGCGGAGCGCCGAAGAGGAGCATCGAGTCGGCCGGGGGCCCTGCGACGCGGCGTTGATCCCGCGTTGATCGAACGTTTTTCGCCGCCCGGCACGATCCTGCGCATGCACATCGACACGATCGCGATGATCACCTCGCCCGACCTGACCTGGCAGGAGGAGGCGTTGTGCGCACAGACCGGGGCGGACTTCTTCTTCCCCGAACCAGGAAGCTCCGTCCGGGAGGCGAAGCGGATCTGCGGCATGTGCCCGATCCGCTCCGCCTGCCTGGAGTACGCCCTCGACAACGACGAACGCTTCGGCGTCTGGGGCGGCCTGTCGGAGAAGGAGCGACTGGAGCTCAGGCGTACGTCGCGCTGAACCCCGGGTCCCGGCGGTTTCGTGGCGAGCGGGAAATTCGGTGCGGGCGGGGTTCGGGCGGCGGTTAGGATCCGGGGGCGCACCCGGGGTAGCGCAGAGGCAGGCGCACTCGCCTTGCCCAGGCGAAAGACATCGGTTCGAATCCGATTCCCGGGCTGCGTCCGTGGGCCCTGTGGAGCAGAGGCAGACTCGCCGCCCTCTCAAGGCGGATACGCCGGTTCGAATCCGGCCGGGGCCCCGTACAGGCGTGGGGTACCGGCGGGGATTCGGGCGGGGAACATGGGCGACGCGGGTGCGGACGGCACTGGCTCCGGCATCGATATCGGCTCCGGTGCCGCTGTCGACTCGGGCTCCGGCTCCGGTATCGGCCAGGACGAGCTCGACGCGTTTCACCGTACGGTCGGACGGCTGCGGGCGCTGTCCGTGGACGACCCGGTGCGGCTGCGGGCCGAGCAGGTCGCCGCGTCCTTCGCCCGGGACGGACGGCTGCGGCGACGCAAGGAGCGGGACGCGCAGGCGTCGGCGGCGGACGCGGCGGCGATGGCCGCGACCTCGACGGGCGCTGTCGACCGGCGTGAGGACGCACCGCTGGTCCCCGTCGACGAAGCGGTCGGCGACGCGGGCGTTTATCGCAAGCCGCGCGGTTGCTACATCTGCAAGTCGTCCTATCGACAGGTCGACTCCTTCTACCACCGGCTGTGCCCGCGCTGCGCCGCCGACAACCGGTCCCGGCGCGCCCTGAGCACCGACCTGGGCGGGCGCCGCGCCCTGGTCACCGGCGGCCGGGTGAAGATCGGGTTCCAGCTTGCGCTGATGATGCTGCGGGACGGCGTCGAACTGCTGGTGACCAGCCGCTTCCCGCACGACACCGTGCGCCGCTTCCAGGAGGCGCCCGGCAGCGAGAAGTGGCTCGACCGGCTCACCGTCGTCGCCGTCGATCTGCGCGACCCGCGCCAAGTCCTCGGCTTCTGCGAGGAGTTGCGGCAGGAGGGCGAGCCGCTGGACATCCTCGTCAACAACGCCGCGCAGACGGTGCGGCGGCCCGTGGAGTCGTACGCCCTGCTGGCCGCCGGCGAGTACGACGCGCTGCCCGACGGCGCTCGGCGGGCGCCCGGGTTCACGCCGATGCGGATGCTTCAGAGCGGCGCCGCGTCCCCGCCCGTCGCCCTGCGCGAGGCCGACGAGGCCGGGCTGCTGCCCGACCCGTCCCCGGAGAACTCCTGGTCCGCCCGGCTCGGCGACCTCGACCCGGCCGAGGTGCTGGAGACCCAGTTGGTCAACGCGCTGGCGCCCGCGCTGCTCTGCGACCGGCTGCTGCCGCTGCTGCTGGCCTCGCCGAACCCCCGGCGCTACGTCGTCAACGTGACCGCGGTGGAAGGCCGTTTCGCCGTCCGCAACAAGATGGCGGGCCATCCGCACACCAACATGGCCAAGGCCGCCCTCAACATGCTCACCCGCACCAGCGCCGCCGAACTCGCCGAGCAGGGCGTGCACATGTGCGCCGTCGACACCGGCTGGATCACCGACGAGAACCCGGCGCCGAAGAAGACCCGTATGGCAGGGGCCGGTTTCCGTACGCCGCTGGACATCGTGGACGGGGCGGCGCGGGTGTACGACCCGATCGTGCGGGGCGAGGCGGGGGATCCGGTGTCCGGGGTGTTCCTCAAGGACTACCGGGAGGCGGCGTGGTGAACGAGGAGGCCGGTCCGGCGGTGGACGAGGGGTCCGGTTCGGCCCGGGAACGGGAGGCCGGGCCTGTGGTTGAGGGGGAGGGTTCGGTGGTTGAGGGGGAGGGTTCGGTGGTTGAGGGGGACGGACCCGTGGTGCGGGCAGAGGGGGCTTCGGCCTTCGCCGGTGTGCCGTCCGTCGTGCCGCGGCCGATCGCTGAACTCGGCCCCCTGCTGGAGTGGTTGCGTGCCGGTCGGCCCGCCGGGGAGCGGCTGGACTTCGCCGCTGGTACGGCGTTGCCCGACGGGCGACTCGACCTGTGCAAGCAGGGGCTGGGCGCGGAGGGCGCCGCCCTCGTCGCCGGCGCCCTGGCCGAAGGCCCCTCTCCCGTACGGCATCTGCTGCTCGGCACCGACGGGTTGGGCGACGAAGGGGCCGCCGCCGTCGCCGGGACCGCCACGGACGTCGAGACGCTGTACCTCGGCTGCAACGGGATCACCGCGGGCGGGGCCTGCCGGATCGCCGATCAGCTGCGGGCGTCGCCGCAGGTGGTGACCGGTGTCTGGCTCAAGCGGAATCCGCTGGGCGGCGGGGGCGGGCGGGCTGCCGCCGAAATCGTCGAGTCCGCACGGTCGTTGCGGACGCTGGACCTTGTGCAGACCGGACTCGACGCGGGTGCCGTAGCCGTCCTCGCCGACGCGCTGCTGGCCGCCGCCGGGAACGGGCGGCGGATCGAGCGGCTCTTCGTCGGAGGCAATCCGCTGGGGGCGGACGGGGCGCGGGCGTTGGCCGCCGTCGTGGAGGCGGGGGCCGTCGACGAGCTCTACGTGTCCGCTGCGCGGTTGGGGGACGCGGGGGCGTCGTGCCTGGCCGAGGCACTGGAGCGGGCGCCGTACGGGCGGCTCGTTCGGTTGTCCCTCGCCAGCAACGGCATCGGGCCGCAGGGCATGGCCCGCGTGGTGACTGCGGCGGTCGCTTCCGGTGTCACGCTGCTGGATCTCGGGCGGGTGCGGGCGGCGGCGGTGCTCGGGGCGGTGGACAACCGGATCGATCTCGCTGCCGCGGAGGGAATGGCGGGGGTGCTCGCGGGGCGGGAACATCGGCTGGCCCATCTGGTGCTCAGCCACACCGGTATGCGCAGCCGGGAGGCTCATCGGCTGCTCGACGCCGCGTCCATCGCCGTCACGGCCACCCGGTTCGTGTTGGGACAGGGGATCGCAGGGAGCATCAAGCGGCGGTTGGACGGGTTGAGCGCGGGAGTTCCTCAGCCGGTGGTCCCGGCTGATGTCGCCGCTGTCCGCAGCGTGCATCGGACGGCTCCGCCGGCGCCGGGCGGCTGACGAGGGGTTTGCCCCCCGCCTCTCACCTCACCCCCCCAACCCCACGAACACCTCCGTCCAGAACCGCTGCTGTCTCTCTGACGCCCCCACCAGATACGTCGCCCTCAGCTTCGGCGGCAGCAGGGCCACGAAGCGGGCCACCACCGCTCGGTGCTTCTTCAGTTGGGACAGCTCCGCGTTGGCCAGGATCTGGTGGACGACGTCCGTGTCGTCCGTGCCCTCGGCCGAGGTCTCGGCGGCGCGGCGTAGACGGGACTCCCAGGCGGCTGCGTCGCGGGCCAGTTCACGCAGGCCCGTGACCGGGCGGCCCCTGAGGCGGTCCATGAGAGCCGTCAGTGGTACCGGGGCGTATTCGCCGTCGCCCAGATAGACCGTGGCCATCTCCAGAGGGAGGCCGCGGCGGTGCAGCTTGATGAGCCGCTCCAGGGTGCGCTTGGTGATCCAGGCGCGGCCGTCGTGGTCGATGTCGTGCTTCCACCACTCGAGCACCGTCTCGGCGTCCTGGCCGTAGTGCGCGAGGAGCCACTCGTTCGCCGGGATGTCCTCGGGCCGGGACCTCCAGGGATGCCGTGAACCGGGTCGCCCGGGCGATGTTGTTCCGCGCGACCAGCAGCTTGCGGCCCAGGTGGTAGGGCGGGTTCTGGACGGCTATCTGGGCCCGTCCCGTCGGCCGAAGGGATCGGCGCGCACAGGTCGCGGCACCGGCTCCAGGCCGTGCGCCGTCAGGTCCGCGCGGTAGGCGGCGTACACCTCGCGGGGGTCGACTCCCGTCGGACGGCCCTCCAGCAGCGGCAACTGCTCTCTGCCGAGCCGGATCAGGGCCACGTGGTTGATGGAGACCTCGCAGGCCAGCTCGAACACTGGGTCCTCGCGCAGCTCCGCGTCGGTGAACAGATGCCGGTGCACGAGGTGCCGGGCCTCGTGGAACAGCACGAACTTCACGCCGTCCAGGCCCAGTCCGACGAAGAAGCCGGGGTTGTACAGCAGCAGGCAGGTGCCGTCGCCCGAGGCCACCACGGCCGCCGTGTCCACCGCGGTCGTCGGGATCTGGTGGTGGCACTTCGCGTACAGCCAGGACGCCACCGCCGACTCCGTCAGGCCGAAGTCCAGCAGCGCGGCCTCCTTGAGCCGGCGTGCCTCCTCCACCGTCGCCGGGTCCGCCGGCCGGTGATGCTCCAGCGCCCTGCGGTCGTTCAGGTCGACCACAGGGACACGCCGCCCCCGCTCTCCGTACGCCATGACGAGCCCCCGTACCGAATTTCCCCCAGACCTCATTGGTAGCAGCGCCCACTGACAACGGGCCAACGCATTACGCTCGGGGATCAAGGGCGGGGTCGTAGCGCAGAGGCAGGCGCGCCGGTCTCCAAAACCAGAGCACGCTGGTTCGAATCCAGCCGCCCCGCCCCCCTCACGGCGAGCGGCCGGGTGCCGTCAGTCGATCGCGCCCGCTGTCATCACCAGCTCCGGCGTCCTGCCGTGGAACGTCTCCATGAGCTGCGCCAGCACCGCCCAGGCCTCCTCGCGGTCGCCCAAGTGGTCCCGCACGAGCGGCCGCAGGGCGTCCTGCGCCTCGTGGACGCGCGCGGGGAACAGCAGGTGTCCCATCGCCAGGACCTCCAGGACGTCGACGGCGGGCCCGTGGGCCGTCGCGTACTCGGCCGGGCCGTCGACGATGCCCGCCTCCCGCAGGCGATGGGTGAACTTGGCGTGCGAGCCGAACCCCGCGCGCACCAGGGGCGGGCAGTCCGGGCGCACCGACAGCGCCCAGCGGGCGTAACCGGGCAGCGGACGGTCGAGATCGGCCTCCCCGACCGTCCACCAGTCCTCGGCCGTCAGCACCATGGACGCGGCGGCGCGCGCCTGGCCCATCGACGTGACGGCACGCAGCGCGCCCACGAGGCCGTGGCGGACGTAGCTGTCGGGCACCTCGGGCTCCTGCTCCCGCACTGCCCGGTCGACGTGCAGGGGACCGGTGCGGCCGGCTCCGAAGGGCACGCCACGGGCGACCGCCCGGCGCAGTCCCGCGTCGTCGGCGAGGTGGTTCCACATCACGGCGTTGAGCGCCGGATCGTCGTTCTCCAGGATCCACAGCGCCACGGAGGACGGCAGGCACCGCGCCCACGTCCACGCGCGCGTGAGCCGCAGCCGGGACGTCCTCGGGTCCTCCGGCCCGGGCAGCCCGGTGCGCGCCCGGACCCGCTCGGCTGTCTCCGCATCGACCAGGTGGAGCAGGAAGCCGACGGCCTGCTCCACCCTGCTGTTCTCACGCATGGCGAGCATGATGCCGCAGGCCAGGGCCGACGCGCACAGGAAAAAGCGACGGCCGGCCCGCTGTGCGGCGGGCCGGCCGTCGGTGACCGTGGGACTCGGCGGTCAGCCGGCCGCCCGCGCGGCCATGCGGGCCTTGCGCGCCGCGAGCTTCTCGTCGAACTTCGTGGCCTCGGCGTTCAGTCCGCCCATGAACAGACCCAGTTCCTCCTGGGCCTTCTGGCCCTCGGGGCCGAGACCGTCGATCTCCATGATCTTCAGGAAGCGCAGGACCGGCTCGAGGACGTCGTCGTGGTGGATGCGCATGTTGTAGACCTCGCCGATGGCCATCTGGGCGGCCGCGCGCTCGAAGCCGGGGATGCCGTGGCCGGGCATGCGGAAGTTGACCACGACGTCGCGTACGGCCTGCATGGTGAGGTCGGGGGCGATCTCGAACGCGGCCTTCAGCAGGTTCCGGTAGAAGATCATGTGGAGGTTCTCGTCGGTCGCGATGCGCGCCAGCATGCGGTCGCAGACCGGGTCACCGGACTGGTGGCCGGTGTTGCGGTGCGAGATGCGGGTCGCGAGCTCCTGGAAGGAGACGTAGGCGACCGAGTGCAGCATCGAGTGGCTGTTGTCCGACTCGAAGCCCTCGCTCATGTGGGCCATGCGGAACTGCTCCAGCTTGTCCGGGTCCACGGCGCGCGAGGCGAGCAGGTAGTCGCGCATCACGATGCCGTGGCGGCCCTCCTCGGCCGTCCAGCGGTGCACCCAGGTGCCCCAGGCGCCGTCACGGCCGAAGAGCGAGGCGATCTCGTGGTGGTAGCTCGGCAGGTTGTCCTCGGTGAGGAGGTTCACCACCAGGGCGATGCGGCCGATCTCGGTGACCTTGGACTGCTCCTTGTCCCAGGACTCGCCGTCCTCGAACAAGCCGGGGAAGTTGCGGGCGTCCGACCACGGGACGTACTCGTGCGGCATCCAGTCCTTGGCGACCTTCAGGTGCCGGTTGAGTTCCTTCTCGACCACTTCCTCCAGCGCGTACAGCAGACGTGCGTCGGTCCAGCCGGCAGAGCTGCCGAGGTGAGGGGAAGTGATCGTCACGGGAACTCCAGGGGGACGCGCAACACAGGAATGGTGACCGGCGAGCGGTTGCCGGAACCTACGGGATCGTAGGCTACGAACCCGTAGGTTACGAAGCCGTAGGTTAAGAGCGATGTAAAGACCGCTGATCAGCTGCCCTGCCACCGGAAGTTCACGGGACTGCCGGCAGCCCCGGGAGCCGCAGGTCCCAGGGCTGAAGAGGCGACTCGTTCAGCCGGTCAGACGTACAGTTCCCGCATTCGGACCGAGAGGCAAGTCACACAACCTTCGAGCTTCTCGAATTCGCCGATGTCGACCGGCACGGTCTCGTGGCCGAGGTCGGCGAGCAGCTCCGCCGTCTTCGGCGCGCTCGCGGCGATGAGCAGCTTGTCCCCGCCCAGCAGCACCACATGGGCCCCGGACTCCTCAGGCACCGGCAGGAAGCGCGGGAACAGCGACGGTGCGTCCAGCTGCGGGATGCGGCCCAGGATCGTGCCGTCGGGCAGTGCCGTGATCGCCGACTTCAGGTGCAGCACCTTGCTCACGGGCACCGCGACGACCCGCGCGCCCAGCGGCTCGAACACGGCCCGCAGCTGCTGGACGCCTTCCGCGTTGGTGCGCCCGCCCCGGCCGACGTAGATCGTGTCGCCGACCTTCAGCACGTCGCCGCCGTCCAGCGTGCCGGGCTCCCAGATCCAGTTCACGGAGCAGCCGAGCGAGGCGACGGCCTCCTCGACGCCCGCGGTCTCCGCGCGCCGGGACTCGGCGCCGGAGCGGGCGATCAGCGCGACGTTGCGGTACATCACGACCGTGTCCTCGACGAACACCGAGTCGGGGCAGTCGTCGGCCGGGTCGACCTCGATCGTCTCCCAGCCGTGCGTGCGCAGGGCCTCGGTGTACGCCTCCCACTGCTCGACCGCGAGATCGAGGTCGACCTTCTCCCGCTCGATGTGCGTGACCAGCCCTTCGGCGAGGCGCGGGCTGGGGCGGCGGACGAGGGCCTTCTTGCTGGGCACGACGGGATCTCCGGATCGGTGGCAGGGTTCGGCGCCCATGATGCAGGGTGCACCGACCCGCCATGATGCAGGGCCCACCCGCCCGTACAAAACCCTCCGGGTCAGGCTGTGGCCCTCCTGAGATGCGCCGCGGTGAAGGAGTCGCGGACTTCGAGGAGCTCTCGTGGCGTTCCCTCGAAGATCACCCGTCCGCCGGCGCGGCCGCCGTCCGGGCCGAGGTCGATGATCCGGTCGGCGTGCGCCACCACGTCCAGGTTGTGCTCGACGACCACCACCGTGTTGCTGGCGTCGACCAGCCGGTCCAGCAGACCGAGCAGCCCGTGCACGTCCGACATGTGCAGCCCGGTCGTCGGTTCGTCCAGGACGTACACCGCCCCGGTGCGGTGCAGCCGCGTCGCCAGCTTGATCCGCTGGCGCTCGCCGCCGGAGAGCGTCGAGAGGGGCTGCCCGAGCGTGAGGTACGTCAGCCCCACGTCCCGAAGCGCCCGCAGACGCCGCCGTACGCCCTGGTCCTCGAAGGCCGCCAGCGCCTCGTCCGCCGTCATCGCCAGGACGTCGGCGATGGAGTTGCCGTCCACGGTCAGCCGCAGCACCTCGTCCTTGAAGCGGCGCCCCTCGCAGTCGTGGCAGGTCGTGGTCACCGGGTCCATGAACGCGAGGTCGGTGAGGATGATCCCGCGGCCCTCGCAGGTGCCGCAGGCGCCGGCGGAGTTGAAGCTGAACAGGCCCGCGTCGGCGCCCGTCCCGCGCGCGAAGATCCTCCGTACCGTGTCCATGATCCCCAGGTACGTCGCCGGCGTCGACCGTCCGGAGATCCCGATCGACGACTGGTCCACGACCACCGCGTCGGCGTGGGCGGCGGTGAACTCCCGGACCAGCGTGCTCTTTCCGGATCCGGCGACCCCGGTCACCACAGTGAGCACGCCGGTCGCGAACTCGACCGTGACGTCCCGCAGGTTGTGCCGGTCGGCACCCTTCACCCACAGCCCGCCGCGCGCCTGCCGTACGTCCTCCTTGAGCGTCGTACGGCGCCGCAGGCAGCGTCCGGTCACCGTGCCGGACGCGGCGAGTTCGTCCGGCGTGCCCTCGAACACGACCCGTCCGCCGCCGGCGCCGGCCCCCGGCCCCATGTCGACGACGTGATCGGCGAGCGCGATGACGTCCGGGTCGTGCTCTACGACCAGCACGGTGTTGCCCTTGTCGCGCAGCCGCAGCAGCAGATCACCGAGCCGGCCGACGTCACGCGGGTGCAGCCCGACGCTGGGCTCGTCGAAGATGTACGTCATGCCGGTGAGGCTGGAGCCCAGGTGCCGCACGGTCTTGAGGCGCTGTCCCTCGCCGCCGGACAGGGAGGCCGTCTCACGGTCGAGGCTGAGGTAGCCGAGGCCGATGGCTTCGATGCGTTCGAGGGCGGTGACGGCGGCCCGTGCGACCGGCCCGGCGACCGGGTCGTCGATGTCCGCCAGCGCGGTGATCAGGTCCGTGATCTGCATACGCGCGCAGTCGGCGATGCCCAGGCCGTTGATCCGGGTCGCCAGCGCCGCGGCGTTCAGGCGGGCGCCGTCGCAGGCCGGGCAGGTGCCCTCCACGAGGTACTCCCGCACCAGGTCGCGGGTCTTCTGGCTCATCGCCGACAGGTCCCGCTTCAGATACAGCCGCTCGAAGCGGGTGGCGAGGCCCTCGTAGTCGGTGGTCCACGTACCGCCGGAGCCGTTGACGGTGACCTTGCTTCCGGGGCGGCCCCGCATCAGGAACTCCCGCTCGGCGGCGGTGAACCGGCCGACGGGCGTGTGCGGATCGAGGTCGGCGCTGTTGGTGTACGCCTGTCCCTGCCAGGTGTGCGCGGCGAACGGCGGGAAGCGGACCGCGCCGTCGGCGAGCGTCCGGTCGGGGTCGAGGATGCGGTCCCAGTCCGGCCGTACCGTCCGCCCGAGGCCGTCGCACTCGGGGCACATGCCGGACGGGTCGTTGAACGAGTAGGCGGTCGCCGGCCCGGCGCTCGGGTTGCCGTGCCGGGAGAACAGCACCCGCATCACCGGGTGGATGTCGGTCATCGTGCCGACCGTGGACCGGGAGTGGCCCCCGATCGGCCGCTGGTCGACGACGATCGCGGGGGAGAGGTCCTGGAGGGACTCCGCGTGCGGGCGCTCGTACTTGGGCAGCCGGTTGCGGACGAACCAGGTGAACGTCTCGTTCAGCTGGCGCTGCGACTCCACCGCGATCGTGTCGAAGACGATCGACGACTTCCCCGATCCCGAAACGCCGGTGAACACGGTCAGCCGGCCTTTCGGGATGCGGAGGGTGACGTCCTTGAGGTTGTTCTCGCTCGCTCCGGTGATGGTGATGAACTGGGGCGTGAATTCGGGCATGCCCCCGAAGCTAGGCGGGATACCCGACAGCTTCTGGCGTGATTTCCTTCAGTTCTCCCTCCTCCACCATCAGCCAGCGCGTGATGCCGATCGACTCCAGGAACGGCAGGTCGTGACTGGCCACGATCAGCGCCCCCTCGTACGACTCCAGGGCCGTGGTGAGCTGCCGCACGCTCGCCATGTCCAGGTTGTTCGTCGGCTCGTCCAGCATCAGCAGCTGCGGCGCGGGCTCCGCCAGCATCAGCGCGGCCAGCGCCGCGCGGAAGCGTTCGCCGCCCGAGAGCGTCGCCGCCCGCTGGTCGGCGCGGGCGCCCCGGAACAGGAAGCGGGCAAGGCGCGCCCGGATCCGGTTGTTGGTGGCGCCAGGCGCGAACCGGGCCACGTTCTCGGCGACCGACAGCTCGTCGTCGAGGACGTCCAGCCGCTGCGGCAGGAACCGGAGCGGGACGTGCGCCGTCGCCTCGCCCGCCACCGGCGCCAGCTCACCGGCGATCGTGCGCAGCAGCGTCGTCTTGCCCGAGCCGTTGCGCCCGATCAGCGCGATCCGCTCCGGACCGTGCAGATCGAGACCGCCGGCCACCCGCGCGCCGTACACCAGCTCCAGGTCGCGAAGCGTCAGCACACCGCGGCCCGGCGGTACGGCCGTGTACGGCAGGTCGACACGGATCTCGTCGTCGTCCCGTACTGCGTCCACCGCGTCGTCGAGCCGTTCCCTGGCCTCGGCGAGCTTCTCCTCGTGCATGATCCGGTGCTTGCCCGCGGACTCCTGCGCCGCGCGCTTGCGCGCCCCCATGACGATCTTCGGCTCGCGCTTCTGGTCCCACATCTTCTGGCCGTACCGCTTGCGGCGGGCCAACTTGACCTGGGCGTCGACCAGTTCGCGTTTCTGCTTCTTGAGGTCGGCCTCGGCGACCCGCACCATTCGTTCGGCCGCCTCCTGCTCGGTGGCGAGCGCCTCCTCGTACGCCGAGTAGTTGCCGCCGTACCAGGCGATCTCCCCGGAGCGCAGATCGGCGATCTGGTCGACCAGGTCCAGGAGTTCACGGTCGTGACTGACCACCACCATCACCCCCGGCCAGGACTCGACGGCCGCGTACAGCCGCCTGCGTGCGTACAGGTCGAGATTGTTGGTGGGCTCGTCCAGCAGCAGGACGTCGGGGCGGCGCAGCAACAGCGCGGCAAGCCGCAGCAGCACCGACTCGCCGCCCGACACCTCGCCGATCGTGCGGTCCAACTCGACGTGACCGAGCCCGAGTTCGCCGAGGGTGGCGAGGGCGCGCTCCTCCACGTCCCAGTCGTCGCCGACGGTCTCGAAGTGCTCCTCGGCCACGTCGCCCGCCTCGATGGCGTGCAGCGCGGCCCGCTTGTCGGCGATGCCGAGGGCCTCGTCGACCTTCAGGACGGTGTCGAGCGTGACGTTCTGCGGGAGGTAGCCGACCTCGCCCGCGACGCGCACGACACCGTCGACCGGGGTGAGCTCCCCGGCGACGAGCTTCAACAGGGTCGATTTTCCCGACCCGTTGACGCCGACGAGCCCGGTCCTGCCGGGACCGAACGCGACGTCCAGACCCTCGAAGACGGCGGTGCCGTCGGGCCAGGCGAAGGAGAGGGAGGTACAGCTGATGGAAGTAGGCATAAGGGCGCCTCCGCGGTTGCTCGAAACGATCAGGGGCAAACGCGTATCGAGACACCGGCGACCAACGGGCGGCGAGGGGCCCTGGGCATGAGAAAAGCCCTGTTCCGTGAGGGACGGCTCGAACGCCGAGGTCGCACGCGGCGTACACACACTTCAGGTGTGACGCGGTGTCTCAGACCTCAGACGAGCAACGTCCTTCTCCAATCGACGGCAACAGGACCGATATACACCGTACGAGGGGGCATCGACGGTGTCAACGTGATTAAGCGGGACCCGGTGCGGGGCCCTTGTCGACGGGTGAGCCCGGCGGGGCGCCTCAGCAGGCGTCCCGCATCAGTTCCGCCAGGTCGCGGTCCAGGTCGAGCTGGAGGTGCTCCAGGCCGAGTGGCACCAGGTCGCTCGTCGACTTCAGGAAGCGGCGCACCTCACCGCTGCGGATGTGCACGACCGCGGTGCCCTCGGGTGCGTGGAACTCCAGGACGGTCCGGTCGAAGCCGTACGGCCGCACCCGGACGTCGCCGTGGCCCTCGGGGCCTTCGAGGCCGGCCACCAGCAGCTCCCGGCTGAAGGTCCAGCAGACCTCGACACCCTCCAGGGTGGCCGGGGCGGGGAAGGTCATCCGGACGGCGAAGGGGTCGCTCCGGTCGTAGTGCAGAGTGGCCGGAATGCTCTGCATCCGCGGCGCGGCGGCGACGAGGCGGGCCTCGACGGGCTGCTCGATGACAGTGGACAACGCCTTGCTCCCTTGCGACGGCTGGACGAACATCCGGGTGGACGAGACGGGACACTGGTAGAGACGACGGAATCGGCGAATCCGTGCACCCGGAGGGCGAGTGACCTCTGTCACCGCCTTCATGCACGGGAGTGGGGCCTTCGTCCTTGCGTGACCGGAAGGTCGGCTGTGGCGGGTGTGGCCATCTGGACGGCGGCCGGGCGGTCGACTAGCTTCGCCCGCCATGAGGCGTTCGGGAAGCACGCGACGGGTGGGGCGTACGTTTCGGACAGTGGCCGCGGTGGTGGCGTGCGGGGCCGCGCTGGCCGCCCTCGCGGCCGTACCGGCGCAGGCGCGTGAGCCGGGGCGGCACGCGCCGCACTGGGAGCTCAAGGACAGCGGCACGCCGGAGGTGCGGTTCCGCGGTCTGTCCGCGGTGAGCCGGAACACCGCATGGGTGGCCGGGACCGCCGGCACCGTGCTGCGCACCACCGACGGCGGCGCGAGCTGGCGGAACGTCTCGCCGCCCGGCGCGGCCGAGCTCCAGTTCCGGGACATCGAGGCCTTCGACACGCGGCGTGCCGTGGTGCTGGCCATCGGGGAGGGCGAGGCGTCCCGGATCTACCGCACGGACGACGGCGGCGCGACCTGGACCGAGTCCTTCCGCAACACCGATCAGCGGGCCTTCTACGACTGCCTCACCTTCTTCGACCGCCGTCACGGACTCGCGATGAGCGACCCGGTCGACGGCAGGTTCCGCATCCTGTCGACCGGCGACGGCGGCCGTACCTGGAAGGTGCTCCCCGGCGACGGGATGCCCGCGGCGCAGGAGGGCGAGGCCGGGTTCGCGGCGAGCGGGCAGTGCCTGGTCGCCTCCGGGCCGAAGGACGTGTGGCTGGCCACCGGCGGCGCGGCACGCGCGCGTGTGCTGCACTCCGCCGACCGGGGGCTGACCTGGACCGCCGCCGACACACCGATCCCGGCGGGCGACCCGGCCCGCGGGGTCTTCGGGCTCGCCTTCCGCGACCGCACGCACGGTCTCGCCGTCGGCGGCGACTACCGTCCCGACCAGGCCTCCCCGCAGGCCGCCGCCCGCACCGGCGACGGGGGCGGCACCTGGCGGTCCGCCGTGACGCCGGTGCCCGCCTACCGCTCCGGCGTGGCCTGGCTCCCGCACAGCCGCAGCGCCGCCCTCGCGGTCGGCCCCACCGGCACCGACCTGACGACCGACGGCGGCCGGACCTGGCGGACCGTGGACAGCGGTTCCTACGACACCGTGGACTGCACGCCCGACGTGGGGTGCTGGGCCGCGGGGGAGAAGGGGCGCGTCGCGCGGCTGGAGAGCTGAACCGGAATGTGGGTACCCGGACGCGGACGGCGAGAGGAGTGATCCGTATGCCGGCCGGTTCGAACCCGAAGCGGGAACGCCAGTACGAGCACATCAAGAAGAGCGCCCAGGACCGCGGTGAGAGCACCTCGCGCGCCGAGGAGATCGCCGCGCGGACGGTGAACAAGGAGCGTGCCCGCTCCGGCGAGTCCAAGACCGCCGGCCGTACGTCCACCGAGGACATGTCCTCCGGCAGGCGGGGCGGGCAGCGGTCCGGGAAGGGCTCGCAGGGTCCGACCTACGACCAGCTGTACGAAGAGGCCAAGCAGCGCAACATCCACGGGCGTTCGGACATGAACAAGGGCGAGCTCAAGCAGGCGCTGGGCAAGTGAGGCTCACCGGGGCGCCTCGCGGTACCGCTCCAGTTCCGGCGCCGTCTTCGTGGCGACGAACTCGGTGACGCGGTAGGCGCAGACGCCCGCGCCGACGAACGGGTCGGTCGCGGCGATCCGCTCGATGGCGGCGCGGTCCTCCGCGACGGCGAGGATCACCCCGCCGTCGCGGGGGTCCTTGCGTCCGGAGGCGAGGAAGATCCCCTTCTCGTACTGCTCGTCGAGCCACGCCACATGGGCCTCCAGCACGGCGTCGACGTCCTCGATCGGTGCGGTGTAGGTCAGCTCCAGCACGAACATGATCGCGAGCCTACAGCGGGGCCCTTAGGCTCGTTCCCACCATGACGACCGTACGCATACCCGCGGGCTGGCCCGCGACCGAGGAGGCGGCCCGCGCCGTCCAGGACGAGCTGCGGGCGCGGGTGGTGCTCGACGAACCGGGGCCGCCGCCCGGATCCGGGCACGTGACCGGCGTGGACGTGGCCTACGACGACGAGCACGACGTGGTCGCCGCCGCGGCGGTCGTCCTCGACGCGGCGACCCTCGACGTCGTCGCCGAGGCCACGGCCGTCGGCCGGATCTCGTTCCCCTACGTCCCGGGCCTGCTCGCCTTCCGCGAGATCCCCACGGTGCTGGCCGCCCTCGACGCCCTGCCCTGCCCGCCCGGCCTGGTCGTCTGCGACGGCTACGGCCTGGCCCACCCCCGCCGCTTCGGCCTCGCCAGCCACCTCGGCGTCCTCACCGGCCTGCCCACGATCGGCGTCGCCAAGAACCCCTTCACCTTCACCTACGACGCCCCTGCCGCCCCCCGGGGCTCCTGGACCCCCCTCCTGGCAGCGGACGAGGAGGTCGGCCGGGCCCTGCGCACCCGCGACTCCGTCAAGCCGGTCTACGTCTCGGTGGGCCACCGAGTAGACCTGGACACCGCCTGCGCCCATACCCTGACGCTGACCCCCGAGTACCGCCTGCCGGAGACGACCCGCAGAGCGGACACGCTGTGCCGGAAGGCGTTGAAGGAGGCCGCTCCCTGACGGGACGGCACCCCAGGATCTGAGTACCGGGACTGAGTACCCGTACGGATGCCGCCGCCCCACCCCGATCGGCAGGGTGGGGTGCATGACGACGCACCGCTCCCCGAAGCCCCTCGTTGATCCTGATCGTCCTGTTGAGCGTGCCGTGACGGCTGCGCTGGTGGTGGCCACCCTGGCAGGGCTGGGGTGGATCGTCGGGATGATCTACACCATTGCCGGGTGGCCGCTGTAGGGCGATTCAGCGGGTGGCGGCCACCCGGAAGGTGATGCCTGCCGTGCGCAGGCGTTCGATCAGGGTGTTGCCCATCGCCACCGCAGTGGTGACCTGGCCCGCTGTGGGGGGCAGTTCGTCGAAGGCGAGGCAGAGGGCCGACTCGGCGAACATCTTCGCCGTCTCGCCGTAGCCGGGGTCGCCGCCGGAGACCTCCGTGAAGACGCGCCTGCCGCCGCCCTCGCCGACGAAGCGGACCGAGAACCAGCTCCTCGCGCGCTTCTGCGGCCCCGGCCCCTCGCCGGGCTTGAGCCGGTCCGACAGCCAGCGCCGGGCCGGCGGCAGCTGGGCGGCCGAGAAGAGCGCGCCCATCGCGGCGACCCCGCCGACCGCGACGGGCAGGGTCCGTACGGCGGCGTAGTGGCGGTAGCGGAAGTCGGGGCCGTAGCGCTCCAGGGCACGCGCGGAGCGCTTCACGATCTGCGGGTCGATCGTCGGCAGCGGCAGCGCCCACGCGCCGACCTCCCCCACGAACCGGGGCACACCCGTCGGAGCCTGCGCCCGGCGCCCCATCAGCCGCGGCTCGTGGCGCGCCCGGTCACGCGCTGCGGCGATCATCTGGCGACCGCGCGCGAACTGGTTGAGCGCCGAGGCGAACGTACCGCCCGAGAAGGTGGCGTCGGCCGTCACGAACCCGTCCACCGCAAGCGGCACGTCCTGCGGAAGCTGCTGCACGGTGAAGTACGCGCCCAGGTCGTGCGGGATCGAGTCGAAACCGCAGGCGTGCACCAGCCGCGCACCCGTCTCACGCGCGCGTGCGTCGTGCCGGACGTACGTCAGGTCCACGAACTCCGGCTCACCGGACAGGTCGAGATAGTCGGCGCCGGTGTCCGCGCAGGCGGCGACGAGATCCTCGCCGTATTTCACATACGGGCCCACCGTCGTGGCCACCACGCGCGCCTGCTCGGCGAGCCGCCGCATGGACGCCGGATCGGCGACGTCCGCCTCCAGCACCCCGACCCCCTCACCGCCCGGCAGCGACTCGCGCAGCCGCTCCAGCTTCTCGGCACTGCGGCCGGCGATCGCCCAGCGCAGGCCCTCGGGCGCGTTCTCCGCGAGGTACTCCGCGGTGAGTACCCCGACGAAGCCCGTCGCTCCGAAGAGCACGATGTCGTACGGACGATCCGTCCTGCTCAGCCTGCTCATGACACCCCTCGGTCCCGCACCACGCGCCGTTGTCGGTGGCCGAGGCTAGCGTGAGGTGTGCGGAGCCCGACGACGAGCCCGGAGGTATGCGGTGGCCGTGCCCAGGTCTGCCCTGAAGAAGTGGGAAAAAGTGCGCGAGTTCGCGCTCGGCATGCCCGGCGCGGTCGAGGAGTTCCCCTGGGGCGAGACGGTCGCGAAGGTCAACAAGAAGGTGTTCGTCTTCCTCGGTGTCACCGACGGCAGCCATCCGACGGGCGTCACCGTGAAGCTCAAGGACGAGGCGGCCCACGCGCACGCCCTGACCTGCCCGGGCGCCGAGCCCGCCGGATACGGCCTGGGCAAGGCGGGATGGGTCAGCATCCCGCTGGAGCAGAAGGGCGCCCCGGCCGTGGAGCTGCTGTGCGACTGGGTCGAGGAGAGCTACCGCACGATCGCGCCGAAGCGGCTGATAGCGGAGCTCGACGCGCGCTGATTGCGCGAGGTGGGTTCGCGGTCAGGCTTCCGGCGAGTAACTTCCTAAGCGCTTGCTCTTGTATCCGCCGGGACACTTTCTTAGCATCGCTGGTGTTACAGCAGTAGTGTCAAACCCCTGGGGGCAGGATGGCGACGACGCCAGGACAGGGCCCGCTGACCGGCGTGCGTGTGGTCGAGCTGGCCGGGATCGGGCCCGGCCCGTTCGCCGCCATGCTCCTCGCCGACCTCGGCGCGGACGTCGTCCGCGTCGACCGGCCGGGCGGCACCGTGCTGGCCATCGACACCGAGTACGACATCACCAACCGCAACAAGCGCTCGGTGATCATCGACCTGAAGTCCCCCGACGGCCCCGCGCGTGTCCTCGACCTCGCCGCCCGCGCCGACATCCTCATCGAGGGCTACCGCCCCGGCGTCGCCGAACGCCTCGGCGTCGGCCCCGAGGCCTGCCACGCCCGCAACCCCGCGCTGGTCTACGGCCGGATGACCGGCTGGGGCCAGGAAGGACCGCTCGCCGAGCGCGCCGGCCACGACATCGCGTACATCGCGGTCACCGGCACCCTCGGCATGATCGGCAACCCCGACGAACCACCCGCCGTCCCCGCCAACCTGGTCGGCGACTACGCGGGCGGCTCCCTCTATCTCGTCGTCGGCGTCCTCGCCGCCCTGCACCACGCGCGCGCCACCGGCGCCGGCCAGGTCGTCGACGCCGCGATCGTCGACGGCACCTCCCACCTCTCCGCGATGATCCACGGCATGCTCGCGGCCGGCGGCTGGCAGGACCGGCGCGGCGCCAACCTCCTGGACGGCGGCTGCCCGTACTACGGCACCTACGAGACCGCCGACGGCCGGTACATGGCGGTCGGCGCCCTGGAACCGCAGTTCTACGACGAATTCCTCCGCCTGCTCGGCGTCGAGGACCTCGCCTCCGCCCGCAAGGACTTCTCCCGCTGGGGCGAGCTGCGCGACGCGGTCGCCGCCCGCTTCAAGTCCCGCACCAGGGACGAGTGGACGGCCGTCTTCGAGGGCTCCGACGCCTGTGTGGCCCCCGTCCTGTCCCTGCGCGAGGCCCCGCGGCACCCGCACCTCGCCGCCCGCAGCACCTTCACCGACCAAGGCGGCATCACCCAGCCCGCCCCGGCGCCCCGGTTCTCCGCGACCCCGACGGCCGTGCGGACGGGCCCGGCCCAGCCCGGCGCGGACACCGCCGACGTGGCGCGCGACTGGGACGTACCCGACCTTGTGAAGCACCAGGAACCCACGAAGGGCCTCGAATGAAGCGGCAGATCTTCGCCCCCGAGCACGACGCGTTCCGCGCGACCGTGCGCAGCTTCCTGGACCGGGAGGTGCTGCCGCACTACGAGCAGTGGGAGAAGGACGGCATCGTCTCCCGCGACGCCTGGCGCGCGGCAGGCAAGCAGGGCCTGCTCGGCTTCGCCGTGCCCGAGGAGTACGGAGGCGGTGGCACCGACGACTTCCGCTACAGCGCCGTCCTCGCCGAGGAGTTCACCCGCGCGGGCACCCCGGGCCTCGCCCTCGGCCTGCACAACGACATCATCGGCCCCTATCTGACGAGCCTCGCCACCGACGAGCAGAAGCGCCGCTGGCTCCCCGGCTTCTGCGACGGCTCGATCATCACCGCCATCGCCATGACCGAACCCGGCGCCGGCTCCGACCTCCAGGGCATCCGCACCCACGCCGAGGACCGCGGCGACCACTGGGTGCTCAACGGCTCCAAGACGTTCATCTCCAACGGCATCCTCGCCGACCTGGTGATCGTCGTCGCGAAGACGACGCCCGAGGGCGGCGCGCGCGGCCTGTCGCTGCTCGTCGTGGAGCGCGGCATGGCCGGCTTCGAGCGCGGCCGCAACCTCGACAAGATCGGCCAGAAGTCGCAGGACACCGCCGAGCTGTTCTTCAACGACGTCAAGGTGCCCAAGGCCAACCTCCTCGGCGACCTCGACGGCGCCTTCGTGCACCTGATGACGAACCTCGCGCAGGAGCGCCTGAGCATCGCCGTCGCCGCGATCGCCGCCGCCGAGCACCTGCTGGAGATCACCACCGAGTACGTCAAGGAGCGCGAGGCGTTCGGCCGGCCGCTGGCGACCAAGCAGCACATCCGCTTCGAGGTGGCCGAGATGGCCACCGAGTGCGCGGTCACCCGCACCTTCCTCGACCGCTGCATCGAGGACCACGCGAACGGGGAGCTCGACGCCGTCCACGCCTCCATGGCCAAGTGGTGGGCGACCGAACTGCAGAAGCGCGTCGCCGACCGCTGTCTGCAACTGCACGGCGGCTACGGCTACATGAGCGAGTACCCCGTCGCCAAGGCCTTCACCGACGGCCGCATCCAGACCATCTACGGCGGGACGACCGAGATCATGAAGGAGATCATCGGTCGTTCCCTGCTCGGCTAACCCTCGTTGAAAGGCTTTCCAGTGAGCACCGAAGCGTATGTGTACGACGCGATCCGCACCCCGCGCGGCCGCGGCAAGGCGAACGGCTCCTTGCACGGCACCAAGCCCATCGACCTGGTCGTAGGACTCATCCACGAGATCCGCGACCGCTTCCCCGGCCTGGACCCGGCGGAGATCGACGACATCGTGCTCGGCGTAGTCGGCCCGGTCGGCGACCAGGGCTCCGACATCGCCCGTATCGCCGCCATCGCCGCCGGACTGCCCGACACGGTCGCGGGCGTACAGGAGAACCGCTTCTGTGCCTCCGGCCTGGAGGCCGTCAACATGGCCGCCGCAAAGGTCCGTTCGGGCTTCGAGGACCTCGTCCTCGCGGGCGGCGTCGAGTCGATGTCCCGGGTGCCGATGGCCTCGGACGGCGGCGCCTGGTTCAACGACCCGATGACCAACCTGTCCACCAACTTCGTGCCGCAGGGCATCGGCGCCGACCTCATCGCCACCATCGAGGGCTTCTCCCGCCGTGACGTCGACGAGTACGCGGCGCTCTCCCAGGAGCGGGCGGCCACGGCCTGGAAGGAGGGCCGCTTCGACCGGTCCGTCGTCCCGGTCAGGGACCGCGGCGGCCTGGTCGTCCTCGACCACGACGAGCACATGCGCCCCGGCACCACCGCCGACTCCCTCGCCAAGCTGAAGGCGTCCTTCGCGGACATCGGCGACCTGGGCGGCTTCGACGCCGTCGCGCTGCAGAAGTACCACTGGGTCGAGAAGATCGACCACGTCCACCACGCGGGCAACTCCTCCGGCATCGTCGACGGCGCCTCGCTCGTCGCCATCGGCAACAAGGAGGTCGGCGAGCGAAGCGGCCTCACGCCCCGCGCGCGGATCGTCTCCGCCGCCGTCTCCGGCTCCGAGCCCACCATCATGCTCACCGGCCCCGCGCCCGCCACCCGCAAGGCCCTCAAGAAGGCCGGCCTGACCATCGACGACATCGACCTCGTCGAGATCAACGAGGCGTTCGCGGCGGTCGTCCTGCGCTTCGTCAAGGACATGGGACTGTCCCTGGACAAGGTCAACGTCAACGGCGGCGCCATCGCCCTCGGCCACCCGCTCGGCGCGACCGGCGCCATGATCCTCGGCTCGCTCGTCGACGAACTGGAGCGCCAGGACAAGCGGTACGGCCTCGCCACGCTCTGCGTCGGCGGCGGCATGGGCATCGCCACCATCGTCGAGCGCATCTGACCCCCTCCCGACGGATCACACGGAGCACCTCCACATGAGCACTGAATCCACCACCATCCGCTGGGAACAGGACCGCGACGGCGTCGTCACCCTCGTCCTGGACGACCCGAACCAGTCCGCGAACACCATGAACCAGGCGTTCCGCGACTCGCTCGCCGTGGTCACGGACCGGCTGGAGGCGGAGAAGGACACCATCCGCGGTGTCATCATCACCTCCGCCAAGAAGACCTTCTTCGCCGGCGGCGACCTGCGCGACCTCATCCGGGTCACCCCGGAGACCGCGCAGGACCTCTTCGAGGGCGGCATGGCGATCAAGCGCCAGCTGCGCCGCATCGAGACCCTGGGCAAGCCGGTCGTCGCCGCGCTGAACGGCGCGGCCCTGGGCGGCGGCTACGAGATCGCCCTCGCCTGCCACCACCGCGTCGCCCTCGACGCGCCCGGCTCCAAGATCGGCTGCCCCGAGGTCACCCTCGGCCTGCTGCCGGGCGGCGGCGGCGTGGTGCGCACCGTCCGACTCCTCGGCATCGCTGACGCCCTGCTGAAGGTCCTCCTCCAGGGCACCCAGTACAACCCGCAGCGCGCGCTGCAGAACGGCCTCATCGACGACGTGGCCACCACGCGGGACGAACTGCTCGCCAAGGCACGCGCGTTCATCGAGGCCCACCCCGAGTCGCAGCAGCCCTGGGACAAGCCGGGCTACCGCATCCCCGGCGGCACGCCCGCCAACCCCAAGTTCGCCGCGAACCTGCCCGCCTTCCCGGCCAACCTGCGCAAGCAGACAGCCGGCGCCCCTTACCCGGCCCCGCGCAACATCCTCGCGGCCGCCGTCGAGGGCTCCCAGGTCGACTTCGAGACCGCGCAGGTCATCGAGGCGCGCTACTTCGTGGAGCTGGCGGCGGGCCAGACCTCGAAGAACATGATCCAGGCGTTCTTCTTCGACCTCCAGGCCGTCAACTCCGGCGCCAACCGCCCCAAGGGCATCGAGCCCCGCAAGGTCCGCAAGGTCGCCGTCCTCGGCGCCGGGATGATGGGCGCCGGCATCGCCTACTCCTGCGCCCGCGCGGGCATCGACGTCGTCCTGAAGGACGTGTCGGCGGAGGCCGCCGCCAAGGGCAAGGCGTACTCGGAGAAGCTGTGCGCCAAGGCGGTCTCCCGGGGCCGTACGACGCAGGAGAAGGCCGACGCGCTGCTCGCCCGCATCACGCCGACCGGCGACCCGCAGGACGTGGCCGGCTGCGACGCGGTCATCGAGGCCGTCTTCGAGAACCCGGAGCTCAAGCACAAGGTCTTCCAGGAGATCCAGGGGATCGTCGAGCCGGACGCGCTGCTGTGCTCCAACACCTCGACGCTGCCGATCACCGTCCTCGCCGAAGGCGTGGAGCGCCAGACCGACTTCATCGGACTGCACTTCTTCTCGCCCGTCGACAAGATGCCGCTCGTCGAGATCATCAAGGGCGAGCGGACCGGCGACGAGGCGCTGGCCCGCGCGTTCGACCTGGTCCGGCAGATCAACAAGACGCCGATCGTCGTCAACGACTCCCGCGGCTTCTTCACCTCCCGCGTCATCGGCCACTTCATCAACGAGGGCGTGGCGATGGTCGGCGAGGGCATCGAGCCCGCGTCGGTCGAGCAGGCGGCGGCCCAGGCGGGCTACCCCGCCAAGGTCCTGTCCCTGATGGACGAACTGACGCTCACGCTGCCCCGCAAGATCCGCAACGAGTCCAAGCGGGCCGTGGAGGAGTCGGGCGGCACCTGGACCGCGCACCCCGCCGAGGCCGTGATCGACCGCATGGTCGACGAGTTCGAGCGCCCCGGACGCAGCGGCGGAGCCGGTTTCTACGACTACGACGAGAACGGCAAGCGGGCCGCGCTGTGGCCGGGCGTTCGCGAGCACTTCACCCGTGAGGGCGCGCAGATCCCGTTCCGCGACATGCAGGAACGCATGCTCTTCTCCGAGGCACTGGACACGGTCCGGCTGCTGGAGGAGGGGGTCCTCACCTCCGTCGCCGACGCCAACATCGGCTCCATCTTCGGCATCGGCTTCCCCGGCTGGACGGGCGGTGTCCTGCAGTACATCAACGGCTACGAGGGCGGAGTCGCCGGCTTCGTGGCACGCGCGCGTGAACTGGCGCAGACGTACGGGGAGCGGTTCACGCCGCCCGCGCTGCTGGTGGAGAAGGCGGAGAACGGGGAGACCTTCGGCGACTGACGCCGTAGCGTCACATACCGTTCAGCGATACGCCGACCTTGCTCCCCGGGGAACGGGGCACCCAAGCCGGCGGACGAACAGTCCTCCCGCACAGGTCCCCTTCCCCGAAGAGCCCTCCATGGGACCCCGCCCCGCCCTCGCCCCGCTGGACATCCTGCGCGGCGAGGGCGTGGACCGCGTCTTCGGCAATCCCGGCACGACCGAACTGCCCTTCCTGGCAGCGCTGTCGGAGACGGACGACGCCCCGAGTACGTCCTCGGCGTGCACGAGGGCGCCGTCGTGTCGATGGCCGACGGATACGCGCGCGGCACCGGCCGCCCCGCGTTCGTCAGCCCGCACATCGCGGCGGGCCTCGCCAACGGCCTCATCGGCCTGCTCAACGCCCGCCGCTCGCGCACCCCGCTGGTGGTGACGGCCGGCCGGCAGGACTGCCGGCACCTCCAGCAGGCCCCGATGCTCGCCGGCGACCTGACGGGCCTCGCGGCACCCGCGGTGCCGAGGACCGCAGTCCACCGCACCGCACCCTGCCCCGCCTCACCCCGCGCACCTTCGTCCTGCCTGGCCGGCTCGCCCGATCTCCGTCAACGGCGGCACCCGCAGGCTGGACGTGGACCGCCGCGGCGCCCGGGTGTGTGCCGCGGCACGGGCGCCGACGCGGGCGCTGTCTGCCTGAGCAGGCGTTTCAAGAATCGTCCAAGGTCCGCGCAAAGCGGCGTCCCTAGCTTCATGGACGTATCCGGAAACACGACCGGGAAGCAGGGGACCTATGCGTACGAAGCAGATCATGCGTTCACTCGGAGTGGCCGCCGCCGGGGCCGCACTGGCCGTCGGGGTCTCGGCGGGCACCGCCAACGCGGCGTCGAGCTGGAACCTCCAGTACACCCAGGGCGACCTGGTGGGCGCGCACGCCTGGGGCACCGTCAGCCTGTCCGGCGGGCGGTACTACGTCAAGGTGAACATCCGCGACACCAAGGCCGACTCGCACGGCGCCCGGGTGTACCTGCGGGCGACCTACCAGGACGGGTGGGGCGGCGACCGGACCGAGGTCCTCTCCGCCTCGGGATCGGGCGCCGAGAACAGCTACACCTGGAACTTCGACGACACCGTGTCCTGGTTCGAGGCCAAGGAGTGCCTCACGGAACAGGGCGCCGACTGGACCTGCGCCGACTACAGCAAGATCTACGGCAGCCCGTGACGCCGGGCCGCCGATGACGACACGCGCGGGCCCGCTCCTTGCCTGGCGGAGCGGGCCCGTCCGCCCAGCCGCCGCTCGGCCGCTGCACCACGACCGCCGGCGACCGCCGCTCACCTCGCCGGTGACATCCTCGGCTCGGTCGCCAGCCACTTCGCGAGGACGGCCTTCTGCTGGTTGCCGCCGGACAGCCGGGCCACGACGTCGTACGGGCCGCCGCGCAGCCGCGGCCGCTCCGTCAACCCGGCCGTACGACGCACGTGTCAGGCGGATCCGCGTTCCGCTGAGCCGCCGCCCAGCCACTGCCGCAGCTCCTCGCGCAGGGACCGCTGAAAGGTCGTCAGCAGGGCCTGCACGATGACGGGTTGCATATAGGCGGACAGCGACTTCACGTCCCGCGCGTCGCGTTCCGACACCTCGTCGCGGAAGAGCTGCGACAGCTCGTGCGCCGCCGCCCGCGAGTGCTCGATGAGGACCGTGCGCGACGCGAGGATCGCGTCCTGGGAGAGCGGTACGTCCAGCAGCCCGACGCCGAGCCGCAGCAGTCCGAGGTCCACGCGGTACTCGCCGTCCCCCTCACCCGCCTCGACCACGCCCATCGCGGCCAGCCGCTCCAGGTCGTCGTCGCCGATGGCGCGACCCGCCCGCCGCTCCAGCTCCTCCCGCGTCACCGTCTCCACGGTCTCCGGCGCCCAGGAGGCCACCACGGCCCGGTGCAGGGCGAGGTCGTGGGCGTCCAGATCCGGCGGCAGCTGCTGGAGATACCGCTCGATCGCTGCGAGCGTCATGCCCTGCTGCTGCAGTTCCTCGATGAGCGCCAGCCGGGCCAGGTGCTCGCGCCCGTAGTGCCCCACCCGGCGCGGGCCGATCACCGGCGGCGGCAGCAGACCCCTGGTGCCGTAGAACCGCACCGTGCGAACCGTCATCCCGGCGCGCGCGGCCAGTTCGTCGATCGTGAGGGTGGGCTGGGTCGGTTCCTCGGTGCCGGTCTTCATATGCAGCAGTATCGCTGTCTCACCACTGCTGTGACACCTGCCGGGACCGCTGGGACGGACGTGTGAGAAGTAACGCTCTGTGACGTATGCCACCGCATGGGGCGCGTTCCGTGGGGGAAGGTGGCCCATTGGTCTGTGCCTTTTACGGAAGGCGCAGGCCATACGTTCGTCCGGACACCCGAGCGCGACCCGCTCGGGCGCACCAGAGATTGGTACCACCCGTGAGCAAGGACGCCGTGAACACGGCAGTGGCCGCATCCCGCACCGACGCGGCCCAGGTGCCCGCGGACGCGGGCGACGCCGGTTACAGCAAGGACCTCAAGGCCCGCCACGTCAACATGATCGCCATCGGCGGGGCCATCGGCACCGGCCTCTTCCTCGGCGCCGGCGGTCGCCTCCACAACGCGGGCCCGGCCCTCGCGATCGCCTACCTCGTCTGCGGCGTCTTCGCCTTCTTCGTCGTGCGCGCCCTGGGCGAACTCGTCCTCTACCGCCCCTCGTCCGGCTCGTTCGTGTCGTACGCGCGTGAGTTCCTCGGCGAGAAGGGCGCCTACGTCGCCGGCTGGATGTACTTCCTGAACTGGTCGACGACCGGCATCGCCGACATCACCGCGATCGCGCTCTACACGCACTACTGGAGCCTGTTCACCGACATCCCGCAGTGGGTGCTGGCCCTGATCGCGCTGGCGGTCGTGCTGGCCGTGAACCTGATCTCGGTGAAGATCTTCGGCGAGATGGAGTTCTGGTTCGCGATCATCAAGGTCGCCACGCTCGTCGGCTTCATGTTCGTCGGCATCTTCCTGCTCGCCACCCAGCACGAGGTGGGCGGCACGACGCCCGGCGTGAGCGTGATCGCCGACAACGGCGGTGTCTTCCCGCACGGCATGATGCCCGTCGTCCTGGTCATGCAGGGCGTCATCTTCGCGTACGCCGCACTGGAACTCGTCGGTGTCGCCGCGGGTGAGACCGCGGAGCCGGAGAAGGTCGTCCCGCGCGCGGTGAACTCGATCATGTGGCGCGTCGGCCTCTTCTACGTCGGCTCGGTCGTCCTGCTCGCCCTCCTCCTCCCCGGCTCGGTCTACTCGGCCGACGAGAGCCCCTTCGTCACCGTCCTGTCGAAGATCGGTGTCCCGGCGGCCGGTGACGTGATGAACCTGGTGGTCCTCACGGCCGCCATGTCCTCCCTCAACTCCGGCCTCTACTCCACCGGCCGCATCCTGCGCTCCATGGCGATGGCGGGTTCGGCCCCGAAGTTCACGGCCCGCATGAACCGCAGCCAGGTGCCCTACGGCGGCATCCTGCTCACCTGCGCGGTGTGCGTGCTCGGCGTCGGCCTGAACTACCTGATGCCCAGCCAGGCCTTCGAGATCGTGCTGAACGTGGCGTCCCTCGGCATCATCTCCACCTGGGTGATCATCATGGTCTGCCACCTGATCTTCGTCCGCCGCGCGAAGGCCGGCCTGCTGGAGCGCCCCTCCTTCCGCCTCCCCGGCAGCCCCGTCACCGAGATCGCCACGGTCGTCTTCCTGCTCGCCTGCCTCGGCATGATGTGGAACGACCCCGAGGTCGGCCGCAAGACCCTCCTCCTCATCCCGGTGATCGCCGCGATGCTGGTCACCGGCTGGTACGCGGTACGCCGCCGCGTGAACCGCACGGAGGACCAGGAACTGGCCGAGCTCACGAAGTAGTTCCCGGGCCGTTGTCGGCGAAGGGCATCGAGGCAGGCGCCTTTCAGTGCCCTTCGCCGGACAGTCGCGGATGCGCCCCCCGAGGGGCGCGGGGAACTGCGCGACCGGCCACATGGGACCATCACGTGACCACCAACCGGGTGGACTGCGGCGGGATGCCCCGCCTTTTCAGCGGAGCGTTCCGTCGCCGTGACGGTCTACGACCATGGGGAGGGCCGGAGTTGAGTCGCGACATCGACGTGCTCGTGCTGGGTGGGGCGGGCGTCGACACCATCGTGTACGTGCCGGAACTGCCGCTGCCGTACGCCGACAGCTACATGATCGACTCGGGTATCCGCACCCGTGCCGGGCAGACCGGCGATTTCGTCGCCCTGGGCCTGACCGCGCTCGGCCTGCGCGTCCACCACCTCGACATGCTCGGCGACGACCCCGAGGGCGACCTGGTCCGTGCCCTGCACGCCGAGAAGGGCATCGCCCTCACCGCGATTCCGCAGCCCGCGGGGACGAAGCGGGCCGTCAACCTCGTGAGCCCCGACGGCAGAAGGCTGTCGCTGTACGACACCAGCCGCGGCCACGCCGACGACCGCCTCCCGGAGGCCACGGTGACCGCCCTGGCCGGCGCGAGCCGTCACGTCCACGTCACCATCACCCAGCCCTGCGCCCACGCCCTGCCCGTCCTGCGCGAGTCGGGCGCGACGCTCTCCACCGACCTGCACGACTGGGACGGCGAGAACCCTTACCACGAGCCCTTCGCGCAGGCCGCGGACGTCGTCTTCCTGTCCGCCACCGCCCTGACCGACCCCGAGCGCACCATGCGCCGCATCGCCGACCGGGGCCGGGCCGAGGTGGTCGTTGCCACGGCGGGCGCGAAGGGCGCGTACGTACTTGCCGACGACGAACTGACCCGTCTGCCCGCCGCGACACCGCCCGCGCCGGTGGTGGACTCCAACGGCGCGGGCGACGCCTTCGCCGCCGCGTTCCTCTACGCCTGGCTCAGCCGGGAGACCCCGGCCCGCAGCGCCCTGTACGGCACCATCGCAGGCGCCCACGCCTGCACGGTCCCGTCGACGGATGCGAAGGCGATAGACCTGACGGAACTACTCCGGCTCACTGCAACGCCTTAAGGGGCGCGGGGCTGTATCGATATGCGGCTCCGCCGCGCGGGCGCGATCAACCACAACACACCCGCAGCCGCCCGACAACATGACGTGGCCCCAGCGGCGACCTAATGCTCGTGCACCTCATTGGTCGCGGCGATCTTCTTCCACGACTTCGGCTGCACCGGCGTCGCCGCCGACTTGGCGATCGACGCACTGCGCGCCGCAGGCGCCCCCGGCTTCGACGGCTGGAACAGCCACGTGTCGAACAGTGCGGCCAGCGGCTTGCCGGACACCTCCTCCGCGTACCGCACAAAGTCGGCCACCGAGGCGTTGCCATACGCGTACTTCGCAGGCCACCCCTTCAGAATCGCGAAGAACGCGTCGTCCCCGATCTCGTTGCGCAACGCCTGAAGCGCCAGCGCCCCCCGGTCGTACACGGCGATGTGGAACTGGTTCTCCGGCCCCGGATCCCCGGGCTCGACCGACCAGAACGCGTCGTCGGCCGCCCGCGACGCGTACACGTAGTCGGCGATCTCCTGCGCCGTCCCCTCACCCTCGTGCTCGGACCACAGCCACTGCGCGTACCGCGCGAAGCCCTCGTTGATCCAGATGTCCTTCCACTTCTTCACGGACACCAGGTCGCCCCACCACTGGTGGGCCAGCTCATGCACGACGACGGACGTGTTCGACCCGTTCGCGAAGTTCGAGGGGCTGTAGAACGGCCGGGTCTGCGTCTCCAGCGCGTACCCGGTGTTCGTGTTCGGCACATACCCGCCGAGCGCGTTGTACGGATACGGCCCGAAGTACTCGCTCAGCCAGTCGGCGATCTCACCGGTCCGCTCGATGCTCGCCCGCGCCGCCCCCGCCCGGTCGCCGAGATCCTTGCTGTAGGCGTTGATGACCGGAATTCCACTCTCGGACGTCCCCGTGGTGACGTCGAAGCGGCCCGCCGCGAACGTGGCCAGATATGTGGCCTGCGGCTTGTTGGAACGCCAGTTGTAACGCGTCCAGCCCGCCCGCGAACTCGTCGACTGGAGCGTTCCGTTGGAGATGAACTGCGTACCGTTCGGCACCTGCACCGACACGTCGTAGGTCGCCTTGTCGAGCGGGTGGTCGTTGCTCGGGAACCACCACCACGCCCCCTCGGGCTCACCCGCGGCGACACCGCCGTCCGAGGTGCGCAGCCACGCGTTGAAGCCGTACGCCTCCTTCGTCGACGGCACCCCGCGGTAGCGCACGACGACGGTGATGGACGTGCCCTTGGCCAGCGCCTTGTTCGGCGTGATCTCCAACTCGTGCTCGCCCGAGGTCGCGAACGACGCCTTCGCGCCGTTCACCCGCACCTCGCTGACGTCCAGCAGGAAGTCCAGGTTGAACCGGGAAAGGTCCTGCGTGGTCTTCGCCAGCAGGGTGGCCGTGCCCTCCAGCTCGTCCGTGGCCGGCTGGTACTTCAGCCGCAGGTCGTAGTGGGAGACGTCGTAGCCGCCGTTGCCGTAGGCCGGGTAGTAGGGGTCGCCGATGCCCGGGGCTCCGGGGGAGAGGCTCGCCGCCGACGCCGGGATCGCCAGCATCAGCGAGGCAGCAGCCAGCGCGCCCGGCGCCATGATTCTGCGGTGCACGAAAGCTCCAAGTCGTAGGGGGTGGAGTCTGTCCGGAGCCTATTGAGTACCTGTGCCTCCTGCGTGTCCATGACCACCCGTGTCACACGATCGCCATTCGGCCGACATGAGCGGATCCGCCACAAGGGTGTTTATCGGCCACCCGAGACCTCATACGGCGTCAGTCGCCCTCTTCTGCACAGGAGTTGACCGATGTACCGTCCGCGCATGCCGAAACGCACGCGCTTCACGATCTGGAGACCGCTCGCGACGGCGGCCGCAGCCGCCCTGATGGCCATGTTCCTCGTGCCCACGACGGCACAAGCCGGCCCCGGGGCGAGTGGCCCGCGGGAGAGCACACCCGTCTACTCCTACGACAACGCCGTCCGCGAGGCCGTCTGGGTGGACACCGGACTCGACCTCGACCGCGACGGCAGCCACGACCGCGTCGCCGTCGACGTCGTCCGGCCCCGCGAAGCGGCCGCCGAGGGCCGCAAGGTGCCCGTCATCATGGACGCCAGCCCGTACTACTCCTGCTGCGGACGCGGCAACGAGAGCCAGAAGAAGACGTACGACGCGAGCGGCAACATGGTCCAGGCGCCGCTGTACTACGACAACTACTTCGTGCCCCGCGGCTACGCGTTCGTCGGCGTCGACCTCGCCGGCACCAACCGCTCCGACGGCTGCGTGGACGTCGGAGGCCGCTCCGACATCCTCTCCGCGAAGGCCGTCGTCGACTGGCTGAACGGCCGCGCGAAGGCGTACACGACCCGCACCGGCACCACCACCGCCAAGGCGACCTGGACCAACGGCAGAACCGGCATGATCGGCAAGAGCTGGGACGGCACCATCGCCAACGGCGTCGCCGCGACCGGCGTCAAGGGACTGAGGACCGTCGTCCCGATCAGCGCCATCTCCTCCTGGTACGACTACTACTTCCAGCAGGGCGCCCCGCTCTACGACTCCGGCCCCGACTGGCTCTCCGACTACGTGGACAGCCCCGACGCCCGCGCCAAGTGCGGCGCCGTCCAGCAGATGCTCGTCGACGGCGCCCCGCGCACCGGTGACTGGACGCCCCTGTGGACCGAGCGCGACTACGTCAAGGACGCACGCAAGGTGAAGGCCAGCGTCTTCGCGATCCACGGCATGCAGGACCTCAACGTCCGGATGAAGCATCTCGGCCAGTGGTGGGACGCCCTCGCGAAGAACGGCGTCGAGCGCAAGATCTGGCTCTCCCAGACCGGCCATGTCGACCCCTTCGACTTCCGCCGCGCCGACTGGGTCAAGACCCTGCACCGCTGGTTCGACCACGAACTCCTCGGCTACGACAACGGCATCGACCGCGAGCCGATGGCGGACATCGAGCGCCACCCCGACCAGTGGGTCACCTCCGCGGTCTGGCCGCCGCGCGGCACCGACACCGCCACCCTGCGGCCCGCCAAGGGCAGCCAGGCCGGCGTCGGCACCCTCGGCCTGCGCCCGGGCAAGGGCGCCGAGACCTTCACCGACGACCCGCAGCGCAGCGAGACCGACTGGGCCACGCAGATCGACGTGTCCACCCCGGACAAGGCCGGTTTCACGACCGGTCCGCTCACCCGCGACCTGCGTCTGTCCGGCTCCTCCGAGGTCACCGTCACCGCCACCCCGTCCACCTCGACGGCCCACCTCTCCGCCGTCCTTGTCGACCTCGGCCCCGACACCATCCGCGACTACGCGGCGAGCGGCGAGGGCATCACGACGCTCACCGACCGCACCTGCTGGGGCGCGAGCACCACGGGCGACAGCGCCTGCTTCAAGGAGACGAAGGCCAGGACCGCCGACGTCGACCACACGGTCGTAAGCCGCGGCTGGGCCGACCTCGGCAACCACGCCTCGGACAAGGGCGTACCGCTCACCCCGGGCAAGGCGTACACGATCACCCTCCACCTGGCCGCCACCGACCACGTCGTCCCGGCGGGCCACCGCCTGGCCCTGATCGTCGCGGGCACGGACAAGGACCTGATCGACCCTCCGTCGACCAGGCCGACCCTCACCCTCGACCTCTCCCGCACCAAGGCGCGCGTCCCGCTGGTCGGCGGCGCAGGCGCCTTCGCGCGCGCCATCGCCGGTGCCCCGTCGGCCGCACCCGCGGCCGAGCCCCTCGACGGCGTGACGAGCGCGCCGCGACCCGCCCACCGCATCCCGGAGGGAGCCCGTTGAACCGCGTCCGAGCCCTCACCCTGACCGCGGCGGCCCTCGCCGCGTCCCTGGTGGCCGTGCCCGCCCGAGCCGCCGACTCCCCGCCCCGCACCGGCTTCGAGCAGACGAACGGGGCCCGCTGGACCAGCCAGCCCGAGGAGCAGGACTTCCTGGCCGCCGTCGACAGGGCGAGCAAGAGGGTCTCCGTCGACCGGATCGGGACGACCAAGCAGGGCCGCCCGCTCCAACTGGTCCGCATCGGGGAACGCCCCGCGGCGAACAAGGTGCTCCTCGTGTGCAGCCAGCACGGCGACGAACCCTCCGGCCGCGAGGCGTGTCTGTCCACGATCCGTGACCTGGCCTACGCCAAGGACCGGCAGACCCGGCGCTTCCTGGAGCGCACCACCCTGCTGGTCGTGCCGACCGCCAACCCGGACGGCCGGGCCGCCGACACGCGCGGCAACAGCGACGGCGTCGACATCAACCGCGACCATCTGGCGCTGGCGACCGCCGAGGGACGCGCCATGGCCGCTCTCGTCCGCGACCGCCGGCCCGACGTCATCTACGACCTGCACGAGTACGGCGCCACACCCCCCTACTACGACAAGGACCTGTTCGACCTGTGGCCCCGCAACCTCAACACGGACGGCGACGTCCACGACGAGGCGCGGGCCCTGTCCGAGTCGTACGTGCGCCCGGCCGCGGCGGACGGCGGCTACTCGACCGGCACCTACGGCATCTGGACCGACCCCGAGACGGGTGATCCGATCCGGCAGGTCGCCGGTGACGGTCAGGAACGCATCCTGCGGAACATGTCCGGCATCAAGCACTCCGTCGGGCTGCTCATCGAGAGCCGCGTCGATCCCCTCACCGAGGCGGAGAAGGCGGACCCGGCGCTGAACAACCGGCGCCGCGTGCACTCCCAACTCGCCGCGCTGGGAGGACTGTTCGACTTCACCGACGACCGGCGCGGCCGGATCGAGGCGGCGACCGGCCTGGCCCGTCTGACCGGCTACGCCGACACCGGGCCCGTGTACGTGGGCGGAGCCGACAACGACCCGCCCGAGACCACCGAGGTGATCCAGGACCCGCCCTGCGGCTACCGGCTCACCGACGACCAGTACGCCAAGGTGAAGGACGAACTGGCCCTGCACGGCGTGCGGACCCACGGCACCTACGTCCCGCTCCGTCAGTCCCTGCGCGCCCTCGTCCCGCTGCTCCTCGACGAGCGCGCCCCGTACCACCTCACGGTCGGTGAGCCCGACACCGACTGCTGAGCTGCTGTGATCGGCGGGATCTGTGGTAGGTCCTGGGAAACGACGTGGAAACCGGCGTATCCACGGGTTCCAGGGGAAGGTGCCGCTGATGACAGACGATCTGATGAAGAGGGGTGGCGGCCCGGAAGGTCATGCCGACGCTTCCGGCCGCCACACCGATCAAGTGGTGTTCGGGGTCACGGCCGCCATCACGCTGGCATTCGTGATCTGGGGCTGGGCAGGCACGGACTCGCTGGAGAGCGTGTCCACGAAGATGCTCAACGGCCTGATCCACAACGGCGGCTGGGCCTTCATGCTGGCCGCCTCCGGTTTCGTGGTCTTCGCGCTGTGGCTCGCCATCAGCCGCTACGGCCGCATCCACCTGGGCGCCGAGGGCGAGGAGCCCGAGTTCCGCACGGTGTCGTGGGTCGCGATGATGTTCAGCGCCGGCATGGGCATCGGCCTGATGTTCTACGGCGTCAGCGAGCCGCTCGCGCACTACACGACCCCGCCGCCCGGCACGGACCCCGCCAACTCCGGGGAACGCATGGAGACGGCGATGGCCACCACCCTCTTCCACTGGACGCTGCATCCCTGGGCGATCTACGCGGTGGTGGGACTGGCGATCGCCTACAGCACCTTCCGCAAACGCCGCCGCCAGACCATCAGCGCGGTGTTCACCCCGCTCATCGGTGAGAAGCACGCCAACGGCACCGGCGGGCGCGTCATCGACATCCTGGCGATCATCGCCACCGTCTTCGGCTCCGCGGCCTCGCTCGGCCTCGGCGCGCTCCAGATCGGCTCCGGCTTCCAGGAACTGGACTGGATGGACGACGTGAGCACCGGCCTGCTCGTCGCGATCATCGCCGTGCTCACCCTGGCGTTCGTCGCCTCGGCCATCTCCGGCATCGAGCGGGGCATCCAGTGGCTGTCCAACATCAACATGGTGCTGGCGCTGGTCCTCGCGGTCTTCGTGTTCATCGCGGGTCCCACGATCATCGTGCTCGACCTGGTGCCGACGTCGATCTTCGCCTACCTCGGTGACCTGCCCCAGCTCGCCGGCCGCACCGAGGCCAGCGGCGGCGAGGGAGTCGCGGACTGGCTGGGCAGCTGGACGGTCTTCTACTGGGCCTGGTGGATCTCCTGGACGCCCTTCGTCGGCATGTTCATCGCCCGCATCAGCCGCGGCCGCACCATCCGGCAGTTCGTCGGCGGCGTCATCCTCGTGCCCAGCACCGTCAGCCTCATCTGGTTCGCGATCTTCGGCGGTACGGCCATGAAGGTGAAGGAAGGCGGCGGACTCGGCGGCGAGGACACGCCCGAGGGCCAACTCTTCGGTCTGCTGCAGGAGTTCCCCATCGCCACGGTCACCAGCCTGCTCGTGATGATCCTGGTCGGCATCTTCTTCGTCTCCGGGGCCGACGCCGCCTCCATCGTGATGGGCACGCTCTCCCAGAAGGGCGCCCTCGAACCCGGCCGGTTCGTCGTGGTGTTCTGGGGTGTGGTGACCGGCGCCGTCGCCGCCATCATGCTGCTCGTCGGCAGCGGCCAGGGCGACGCGCTCACGGGCCTGCAGAACCTCACGATCCTGGCCGCCGCGCCGTTCGTGCTCGTGATGATCGGCATGTGCTTCGCCCTCATGCGCGATCTGCGCCGCGACCCGGTCATCGTGCGCGGCGAGATGGGCTCCGAGGCCGTCGAACTCGCCGTGATCGCCGGTCACAAGGAGTACGACGGCGAGTTCGAGATCAAGATCGGTCCGGGCGCGGGCACCGAGGCGGAGGGTGACCCGCTGGGGCACGACCACGTCTGAGTGACGCGCACGCGCGGGGCGGAGGCGAGTAGGAACGCCTCCGCCCCGCGCGCCTTCACGCCCCCTCTTTACGGCGACAACCTCGGCCACCTGTTTGTTTCGCATGCCGGGACGTAGCGGAATATGTCATGCCGCGCTCATATCGGTCTCGCTCTGGGGATACTCACAGCATGTCTGCCGAGTACGCGACCTTCGGCCTGGCACCGGCGATGCGTGCCGGTGGCGTCCTCGCCAACGGTGACTTCCAGGTGCACCGGGACTTCGTGGACTTCATCGTCGACGGACGCCCGCTGCTGTTCCAGCTCTCCGACCTCGACGCCGTCTCCCCGCTCGCCTCCGACGTCCCGCCCGCCATCTTCACCGCACAGGTCCGCAGCCTGCTCCTGGAGGCGGAACCCCCGCTGCCGGGCGGGCGGTACGTGATCTACGGCTGCCCCGAATGCGCGGACCTCGCCTGCGGCGCCGTCACCGCGGTCATCGACAAGGAGGACGACGACTACATCTGGCAGGACTTCGCCTGGCAGACCGACGAACACGCCGACCTGGAGCTCAACGGCTACCACGGCATCGGCCCCTTCCGCTTCCAGGGTGCCGAGTACCGCGCGGCCCTTGGCGCCCTGCTCCAGGGGACCGCTGAGGCACCCCGCCGCCGGGTGCTCCTCATCGGCGCCCGCGTCGCCCTCCTCGCCAAGCTCGCCGCCGCCCTGCGCACCATCGGCATCGGCGCCGACATCACCCACGAACTCGGCGACGTCCCCGCCGACGAACTGCGTGCCTACGGCGCCGTCGCCTTCGGCCGCGGCATCGGCGGGGAACAGCGCGCCGCCGTACGCCGCGCCTTCACCGACGCCGGGGTGGAGGTGGCGTACGTCGACGGCCTCGCGCCGATCGTGCCGCTGCTCGTGGCGCAGATCGAACACGCCCTGGACCGCAGCCCCGTCGAACAGCGCCGCCTGACCCGGCTCGTCGCCGCCGACGGCGAGGCCGGCGTCGAGGTCACCTCGCCCTGCCGGGTACGCCTGACCGCGTACCGCCTCGACCGCCTCTACCGCACCCACACCCACGAGGTCTTCGACGGCATCCTGGAAGCGGGCCGGCACCGCATCGCGCTGGACGCCAAGGCGGTGAAGGGGGAGTCGTTCGTCGTGGCGAGGACGTCCGGGAGCGTGCTGGTGGAGGCCATGGCGAGATGAAACGAAGGTGCCCGGGGCCCGCCGGGGCGATTAGGATCGCCCTCTGTGACTGCCACCCTCGTCGCCAAGAACCTCGCCGCCGGCCACGGTGACCGCTCCCTGTTCAGCGGGCTCGACCTCGTCGTCGCGCCCGGAGACGTGATCGGCCTGGTCGGGGCCAACGGCGCGGGCAAGTCCACGCTGCTGCGCCTGCTCGCCGGGCTGACCGCGCCGGAGGACGGCGAGCTGCGGCTGTCCCCGCCGACCGCGACCGTCGGTCACCTCCCGCAGGAACCGGAGCGGCGCCCCGGCGAGACCGTACGGCAGTTCCTGGCCCGCCGCACCGGAGTCGCCGAGGCCCAGCGGACCATGGACGAGGCGACCCAGGCCCTCGTGGACGGGGCGCCGGGCGCCGACGACGCGTACGCCACGAGCCTGGAGCGCTGGCTGGACCTGGGTGGCGCCGACCTCGACGAGCGGGCGGAGGAGACCGCCGACTCGCTGGGCCTCGCCGTGGACCTGGACCAGCCGATGACCTCGCTGTCCGGCGGTCAGGCGGCCCGCGCCGGACTGGCCTCGCTGCTGCTGTCGCGCTACGACGTCTTCCTGCTGGACGAGCCGACCAACGACCTCGACCTCGACGGCCTGGAACGCCTGGAGGCGTTCGTCTCCGGCCTGCGCGCCGGCACGGTCGTCGTCAGCCACGACCGCGAGTTCCTCACCCGCACGGTCACCAAGGTCCTCGAACTCGACCTCGCCCAGCGGCAGATCAACCTCTACGGCGGCGGCTACGAGGCCTACCTCGAAGAGCGCGACGTGGCCCGCCGGCACGCCCGCGACGACTACGAGGAGTACGCCGACAAGAGGGCCGCCCTCCAGGACCGGGCTCAGATGCAGCGCTCCTGGATGGACAAGGGCGTAAAGAACGCCCGGCGCAAGGCGAGCAACGACAACGACAAGATCGGCCGCAAGTTCCGCAGCGAGGCCAGCGAGAAGCAGGCCGCCAAGGCCCGCCAGACCCAGCGCATGATCGAGCGCCTGGACGTCGTCGAGGAGCCCCGCAAGGAGTGGGAACTGCGCATGGAGATCGCCTCGGCGCCCCGCTCGGGCGCCGTGGTCGCGACCCTGCGCGACGCCGAGGTACGACGCGGCGGCTTCACCCTCGGCCCGGTCTCCCTCCAGATCGACTGGGCGGACCGCGTGGCCGTCACCGGCGCCAACGGCGCGGGCAAGTCCACGCTGCTGGGCGCCCTGCTGGGCCGCGTCCCGCTGACCGCGGGCCAGGCGTCGCTCGGCTCCGGCGTGCTGATCGGCGAGGTCGACCAGGCCCGCCGGCTGTTCCACGGCGAGGAGTCCCTGCTGGACGCCTTCTGCGCGGCCGTCCCCGACACCGAACCGGTCGAAGTCCGCACCCTCCTGGCCAAGTTCGGTCTGAAGCGCGATCACGTCCTGCGCTCCGCCGGCACCCTCTCGCCGGGCGAGCGGACCCGCGCCGCCCTCGCCCTCCTCCAGGGCAGGGGCGTCAACCTCCTGGTCCTGGACGAGCCCACCAACCATCTCGACCTGCCGGCCATCGAGCAGCTGGAGTCGGCCCTGGACGCCTACGAGGGCACACTGCTCCTGGTCACCCACGACCGGCGCATGCTCGACGCGGTCCATGTCACCCGCCGCCTGGACGTCGCCGACGGCAAGGTGACCGAACGCTAGGACGCCCCGTCGCCCCACACGCGAAAGGGCCCGGCCCCTCCGAGTCGTACCGGAGGGGCCGGGCCCTTTGTCACGTCGGCGTCCCTTTCGGGGGTCGGGTCAGCGCTTGCCCTTCTTCGGGTCGAGCAGACCCGCGCGGCGCAGCGCGTCGGCCATGGCGCTGTTGGCCGGCGGCGGCGCCTGGCGGGAGCCGCCACTGCCCTGACGGGAACCTCCTGCGCCGCCTCCGCCGCGGCCCTGCCGCTGCTGCGGCGGGCGCCCGCCGCGCTGCCTGCGCTCGCCGCCGCCCCCGCCCTGCTGGCCCTGACCGGCGGCCTCGTCGTCGAGGCGGAGCGTCAGGGAGATCCGCTTGCGCGGGATGTCGACGTCGAGGACCTTCACCTTGACGATGTCACCGGGCTTCACGACGTCCCGCGGGTCCTTCACGAACGTCTTCGACAGTGCGGAGACGTGCGCGAGACCGTCCTGGTGGACACCGACGTCGATGAACGCGCCGAACGCCGCCACGTTCGTCACGACGCCCTCCAGGACCATCCCGGACGTCAGGTCGGAGATCTTCTCCACGCCCTCCTTGAAGGTGGCCGTCTTGAAGGCGGGACGCGGGTCGCGTCCGGGCTTCTCCAGCTCCTTGAGGATGTCCGAGACGGTCGGCAGACCGAACGTCTCGTCCACGAACTCGTTCGGCTTCAGCGAGCGCAGCACGCCCGTGTTGCCGATGAGCGCGGCCACCTCCTGGCCCGACGTCTTCACCATGCGCCGTACCACCGGATAGGCCTCCGGGTGCACGCTGGATGCGTCCAGCGGGTCGTCGCCGCCGCGGATGCGCAGGAAGCCCGCGCACTGCTCGTATGCCTTCGGGCCGAGCCGCGCCACGTTCTTCAGCTGCGAGCGGGACATGAACGGGCCGTTGGTGTCCCGGTGGGACACGATGTTCTCGGCGAGCCCGGAGGTGATGCCGGAGACGCGGGCGAGCAGCGGCGCGGAGGCGGTGTTGACGTCGACCCCGACGCCGTTCACACAGTCCTCCACCACCGCGTCAAGCGAGCGCGACAGCTTCACCTCGGACAGGTCGTGCTGGTACTGGCCGACGCCGATCGACTTCGGGTCGATCTTCACCAGCTCGGCCAGCGGGTCCTGGAGCCGGCGGGCGATCGAGACGGCACCGCGCAGCGACACGTCCATGTCGGGCAGTTCCTGGGAGGCGAAAGCGGACGCCGAGTACACCGAGGCGCCGGCCTCGGACACCATCACCTTGGTGAGCTTCAACTCGGGGTGCTTGGTGATGAGTTCACCGGCGAGCTTGTCGGTCTCGCGGGACGCCGTGCCGTTGCCGATCGCGATCAGCTCGACCGCGTGCTCCTTCGCCAGGCGCGCCAGCTTGGCGATCGCCTCGTCCCACTTGTTCGCCGGGACGTGCGGGTGGATGACGTCCGTCGCGACGACCTTGCCGGTGGCGTCGACGACGGCGACCTTGACGCCCGTGCGGAAACCGGGGTCCAGGCCCAGCGTCGAGCGCGTGCCTGCCGGGGCGGCGAGCAGCAGGTCGCGGAGGTTCTTCGCGAACACGTCGACCGCCTCGTCCTCGGCGGCGGTGCGCAGCCGCAGCCTGAGGTCGATGCCGAGGTGCACCAGGATCCGGGTCCGCCAGGCCCAGCGGACCGTGTCCGTCAGCCACTTGTCGGCGGGACGCCCGCGGTCGGCGATCTGGAACTTGTGGGCGACGATCCCCTCGTACGACGAAGGACCGTCGGTCTGCTCCTCGGGCTCCAGGACGAGGTCGAGGACCTCCTCCTTCTCGCCGCGCAGCATCGCCAGGATGCGGTGCGAGGGCAGATCCGTGAACGGCTCGGCGAAGTCGAAGTAGTCGGCGAACTTCGCGCCCGCCTCCTCCTTGCCCTCGCGGACCTTCGCGGCCAGCCGCCCGCGCACCCACATGCGCTCACGCAGCTCGCCGATGAGGTCGGCGTCCTCCGAGAACCGCTCCGTCAGGATCGCCCGGGCGCCGTCCAGGGCGGCCTGCGGATCGGCCACGCCCTTGTCGGCGTCCACGAACGCGGCGGCCGCGGCCAGCGGCTCGACCGTCGCGTCACCGAGCAGCCCGTCGGCCAGCGGCTCAAGGCCGGCCTCGCGGGCGATCTGCGCCTTGGTCCGCCGCTTGGGCTTGTACGGCAGATAGATGTCCTCGAGCCGTGCCTTGGTCTCGGCGCCGTGGATCCGGGCCTGAAGCTCCTCGGTCAGCTTGCCCTGCTCGCGCACCGAGTCGAGGATCGCCGTCCGCCGCTCCTCCAGCTCACGCAGATAGCGCAGCCGCTCCTCGAGCGTGCGCAGCTGCGCGTCGTCGAGCATCTCGGTCGCTTCCTTGCGGTAGCGGGCGATGAAAGGCACCGTCGAACCGCCGTCGAGCAGCTCCACGGCAGCCTTCACCTGCCGCTCCCGTACGCCGAGCTCCGCGGCGATCCTGCCTTCGATGGACCCTACGAGGGGTGTCGTCACGATCCCGTCCCGCCTTCTCACTGAGGTTGCGCGGCAATTGTGGCAGGTGACACCGACAACCGGGGATCAGGGCACCAACCCGGCCCGTCGCGGCGGGACGGAATCAGACACGGCGGCTGCGGGTGCTGCTCGAAGCACCGCCGAACAGCCGCGCCAGAGCCCGGAACGGCAGTGTCACGACGGTGGCTATGGCGCCGCCGATCTGGCGTATTACGTCTGCGATTGCGCGAAGCACGTGGTTCACCTTTCCTCTCGCGGCCGGGTACGGCCGACGCAGGACCGGGTACCGCGCCCTGGGCCCGTTATGCGGCACGGGCCCCACGCGTATCGACCGCCGCTCCGCTCACGCCTTGCCGAGCAGATCCGCCGGGAAGGCCCCCGCCGTCACCACGGCCCCCGCGAACCCGGCACCGAGCTCGGTCAGCCGCGTGACGCCCTCCGCCCCGAGGTGCTCGTACGGCGCCCGGTCCAGGCGGTCCGTCTCGGACTCGATCTCCTTGCGCAAGGCAGTGCCCTGATCCGTCAGTTCACCGCCCGCGTCCAGCAGGCCGCGCTCGCGCAGGCGCTCCGACGCCGCGTACCAGTCCTCCTGCGTCCAACCGCGCGTGGAGAAGATCCACTTCGGCGTCATGCCCTTGCCGGTCGCCGTGTGCGTCACCACCGCCTCCAGCCCGTCGAGCCCGGCAGCCATCAGCACGGCGAGATGCCCGTCGCCCCGGTGCTCACGCAGCAGCGTCGTGGCATGGAAGTACGCCAGATGCGGCTCCTCGGGCACCGGCAGATCCGCGTGTGCCGAGTACAACGGCCGGGCGCTGCGCGAACACGCCTCGGTCGCCCGCAGCGCGAGCTGCGCGGCCTCCGTCATCTCCGCCGACGCCAGGGCCTCCTCGCCGAGCAGCCGCCGCAGCGCCGAGTCGACGGCACGCACGCGTGCCGCGAGCACGTCCTCGGGCGAGGCGATCGCCCACACGGCGGGGACGTGCCGGGCGACCAGCTCGTGCTTGTAGTTGTAGAACGTCGCCGTCACCGCGCCCGCGCCGACCGGCCCCAGGGCGGCGGCCCGTACCGCGAAGTTGACGGCCCTCGGGTGCGTGATCCCGAGAGCGGCCAGTTCCCTGCCCAGCTCGGGAGCGAAGTACGACGTCGCGTGCAGGGAGTTGAGCATGTTGTGGCAGCGGCGGCCGGCACGGGGCTCAAGGGCGGCAGTAGTCATGCCCGGCAGGTTACCAACCGCTTGGTACGTTGCTCCGGTCCGTGCACACGATGGCAGGAAAGGTGGGGAGCCCGTCATTGCGGCCACCCCCTGGGCGCCGAAGAATTGAAGGCATGGCGCAGCGAACCGTTCTCTTCGTACTCTTCGACGCGGTGCAGAGCCTCGACGTCACCGGCCCGCTCGAGGTCTTCATGGGGGCCGAGCAGCACGTTCCGGGCACGTACCGCATCCGCACCGCCTCCCTGGACGGCGCTCCCGTACGCACCTCCAGCGGCCTGACCCTCGTACCGGACCAGGCCCTCGACGGCCCGCTCGACGCGCACACCCTCGTCGTCCCCGGCGGCCAGGGCACCCGCACCCCGGACCCCGCCCTGGTCGGCTGGCTGCGCGAGCACGGCCCCCGCGCCGAGCGGCTGGTCTCCGTCTGCACCGGCGCGATCCTGCTCGCCGCCGCGGGCCTGCTGGACGGCCGCCGCGCCACGACCCACTGGGCGTACTGCGACAAGCTCGCCCGCGACCACCCGGACGTCGAGGTCGACCCGGACCCCATCTATGTGCGCGACGGACATGTGGCCACCTCCGCCGGTGTGACCTCCGGCATCGACCTCGCCCTCGCCCTGGTCGAGGAGGACCTGGGCCGGGAAGTGGCCCTCGGTATCGCTCGCCACCTCGTCGTCTTCCTGCGCCGGCCCGGGAACCAGGCCCAGTTCAGCGCCCAGCTCGCCGCCCAGACCGCCCAGCGAGAGCCGCTGCGGGACGTCCAGCGCTGGATCACCGAGCATCCCGACGCCGACCTCACCGTCGAGTCCCTCGCCACCCGCGCGAGCCTCTCACCGCGCCACTTCGCCCGTGCCTTCCAGACCGAGACCGGCATGACCCCCGGCCGGTACGTCGACCGGGTCCGCCTCGAACACGCCCGCCGGCTCCTGGAGGACACCTCCGACGGCATCGAGGAGATCTCCCGGGCCAGCGGCTACGGCACCCCGGAAGCCATGCGCCGGGCCTTCGTCAGGGCCCTCGGCGCCGCCCCGGCCGAGTACCGCCGCCGGTTCCGCCCGGCACCGGCCCGCTGAACCCACCGACCGTGCGGAACCGCCACCGAAAGACCGAGCAGAACAGCGACCGAAAGGCAGGCCCATGCAGATCGCGATGGCCCTCTACGACCGATTCACCGCCCTCGACATCGTGGGGCCCTACGAGGCACTGAGCCGGCTCCCGGACGCGGAGGTGGTCTTCGTCGCCGAGACCGCGGGACCCGTGCGGGCCGACACCGGGTTCCTGGCCATCACGGCCGACAAGGCCCTCTCCGACGTGCCGAGTCCCGACATCGTCGTGGTGCCGGGCGGCCCCGGGACCTTCGCCCAGATCGAGAACGAGACCTTCCTGGACTGGCTGCGGACCGCCGACGGCACGAGCACCTGGACGACCTCAGTCTGCACCGGCTCGCTGCTCCTCGCCGCCGCCGGCCTCCTCGACGGCCGCCGCGCCACGACCCACTGGCTCACCCTCGACTTCCTTGCGCAGTACGGCGCCGAGCCCACGGGTGAGCGGGTCGTGCCCGACGGCAAGTACGTCACCGCCGCCGGTGTCTCCTCCGGCATCGACATGGGCCTGACCCTGGTCGGGAAGATCGCCGGCGACGAGCACGCGCAGGCCGTGCAGCTGCTGACCGAGTACGACCCGCAGCCGCCCTACGACGCCGGATCGCCGGACAAGGCGCCCGCGCACCTCGTCGAGGAGTTCCGCACGAACAGCAGGTTCAGCCTGGCGTAGGCACGTTCCAGGTGAACCGGGGCTGTCTGCGCTCCAGGAACGCGGCGACCCCCTCCGCGGTGTCGCCGCTTGCGCGCGCCTGCTGCGTCCAGTGGGCGTCACGGTCCGTGCGCCCGTTCGCGAACTCCTTCGCCGCGGCCTGCGTCAGCTGTGAGCGCGACGCCAGGATCCGGGTGAAGTCCGCCACCCGCTTGCCGAGTTCGCCCTCCGGCAGCACCTCGTCCACCAGGCCCGTCCGCAGCGCCCGCGCCGCGTCGATCAACTCGCCCGAGAACAGCAGGTACTTGGCCGCGGCCGGACCCACCAGCGACACCAGCCGCCGGGTGGAGGACGCCGGATACACGATCCCGAGCTTCGCCGGCGTCACCCCGAACAGCGACCCCTCCTCGGCGAACCGCAGATCACAGGCCGCCGCCAGCTGCGAACCACCGCCCACACAGTGCCCCTGGATCGCGGCCAGCGTCGGCTTCGGGAACGCCGCCAGCGCCTCCTCGGCGGCAACGGCCAGCTCCTGCGCCTCCTGCGGCGACCCCCGCAGCGTGGAGATGTCGGCGCCCGCGCAGAACGTCCCGCCCTCACCGGTCAGCACCAGCACCCGTACGGCGGGGTCGGCGGCCAGTGTGTCCAGCAGCGGGGGCAGCGCGCGCCACATCGCGGCCGTCATCGCGTTGCGCTTGGCCGGATGGTGGACGACGACGGTGGCCACCGAGTCCGTGACCTCGTGCAGCAGCTGGGGCTCCATGCGGCGGATGCTATCCGCTTGCGCCGAACGGCCGATCACGAAGGGCCATGAAGTCGATCACGACCCAGGGTTCGAAGAGGGGCAGCAGGACACGAACGATCCAGGAGGCGCCGATGGCAAGGTCCACCAAGCCCAAGGGCCAGGCGGCGAAGCTCCAGCGCGGCTTCGGCCTGCTCGCCGCCCTCGGCGTACTGCTCGTCATCGGCGGCCTGATCGGGCTCCTGTACACCGCCTTCGCGACCCTGACGACGATGCTGCTGTTCGGCTGGCTGCTGCTGGTCGGCGGGCTCGTCGGGCTGCTGCACGCGGTCCAGGCGCGCGGCACCAACTTCTTCTGGCTCGGCGTGGTGGTCGCGGCACTGAACATCGCGGCCGGCGTGGTGGTGATCCGCAGACCGGAGGCGACGGCCGAGGCGCTGGCCATGTTCGGAGCCCTGCTGTTCCTGACGGGCGGGCTGTTCCGGCTGGCCGGCAGCCTGGTGGTGCGCGGGCCGCAGATGGGCTGGACCCTGCTCCAGGGCGCCTTCGACCTGTTCCTCGGCATCCTGGTGCTGAGCACCTGGCCCAGCAGCCGCTATGTGATGGGCACGCTCTTCTCTCTCGCCCTGCTCTTCGACGGGCTCGGCCTGCTCGCGACCGGCTTCGGCGGCCGCCGGATCGTCGGCATGGTCTCCGAGGGTGCCGGCAAACCCGTACAACCCGAATAGTTCCCCAAGGTTGCACCAGCTGCACAGGAGCGGTCCCACAACTGACCGCGTCATACGCCAACGGTCAGAAACGCTCGATATCTGCTGACTTCTGTTCAGTTCAACGGTCCGGACCTGCGCGTTACCAACACTCGAGTTGTGGTGACAATCGAGCGCGAGGGTGGCGACCGGACGATGGAGAACCACGGGCGCGGGTCCGGCCCACGCCCAGCAGACGGCGCGAACGAGCCCGTCGATCCGCGGCCGCCGAATGCCCTGCCTTACGAGGGCGTCTGGAGGTTCACCGCCCCCGCGGTGGACGCCTCTGTCCCGCAGGCCCGGCACGCCGTCCGGGACCTGCTGTACCGCCAGGGCGTGCCGGTCTCGGACGACCTCGTCCAGGGGCTGCTGCTGATCGTCTCGGAGCTGGTCACGAACGCCGTCCGGCACGCGGCGCTGCTGTCGCCGATGCTCGCCGTGGAGGTCGCCGTCGGCGCCGAGTGGTTGCGGGTGTCCGTGGAGGACAACCACCCCTACCGCCCGACCGCCCTGGAGGCCGACCACGGCCAGACGGGCGGCCGGGGACTGCTCCTGGTGCGCGAGGTGGCCCGGGAGGCGGGCGGTGTGTGCGACGTCGAGCACACGGCGAGCGGCGGCAAGGTGATCTGGGCCGCCGTGCCGCTCAAGCCCGTGCACGTGCCCTAGGGGGTGTCCGCCGGACCGTCCCGCGTCCGCAGGACACCCCCGGGACGGTCACCAGCCGGCCGACGGGCCCGTCAGCTCACGGATCGCGGGACGGGCCGAGTCCAGCACCGTCATGAACCACGCCGAGAAGGTGTCCTTCGCGTGGCGCTCGGCCAGCTCGGCCGGCGTCACGAAGGCCGTCCCGCCGACCTCCTCCGGGTCCGGGCGCAGTGCGGACTGCACCATGCCGACGAAGAGGTGGTTGTACTCCTGCTCCACCAGACCCGAGTCCGGGTCCGGGTGGTTGTAGCGGACGGTGCCCGCCTCGGCGAGCAGCGACGGGGAGACGCCGAGCTCCTCGAACGTCCGCCGGGCCGCGGCCGCGAACGGGGCCTCACCGGGGTAGGGGTGGCCGCAGCAGGTGTTGGACCAGACGCCGGGGGAGTGGTACTTGCCGAGTGCGCGCTGCTGGAGCAGCAGCCGGCCCTGCTCGTCGAAGAGGAAGACCGAGAAGGCGCGGTGCAGCTGTCCCGGCGGCTGATGGGCGGCGAGCTTCTCCGCGGTGCCGATCGTCACACCGTTCTCGTCGACGAGCTCCAGCAAAATCGCGTCAGCGGTGCCGTTCGACGGACTGTGCGTCGTGGTGGCAGGTGTGATCGGCATACCCATCCTTCACATCGGTCTTGCGCCCCAAGTGTGCCGTACTCGTACGGCACTCCCGGCAGTTGATCGTGCCCGGCGCGGCGGGCACGGAACCGTCGGAGAGGGGGCTGTGAGCTTGAGGACGCGACGGACCACCGGAAAGCTGCATTCCGCCCGTACTGACGTCTTGTCGGACCGTACGGTTGTTTCAGTGGTGTCCATGAGGCGCGTGCGTCAGTGGCAGAGCCGGGCCTCGTGCTCGGCGTGCCCGATCGGCTCCAGCTGGAACGTGCAGTGCTCCACGTCGAAGTGATCGCCGAGGCAGCCCTGGAGCTCGTGCAGCATCTTCTCGTGGCCGATCGCGTTCAGTACGTCGAAGCGGACCACCACATGGGCCGACAGGACCGGCATGCCGGACGTGATCGTCCAGGCGTGCAGATCATGGACGTCCTCGACACCGTCCAGGGCGAGTATGTGGGCCCGAACCTGGGCCATGTCGACGTCCTTGGGGGCCGACTCCAGCAGGACGTCGAGGGTCTCGCGCAGCAGCTTCAGGGTGCGGGGCACGATCATGACGCCGATGAGCAACGAGGCGATCGGGTCGGCCGCCTGCCAGCCCGTGGTGAGGATCACCGCGGCGGAGATCAGCACCGTGAGCGAGCCCAGGGTGTCGGCGGCGACCTCCAGGAAGGCGCCGCGCACGTTCAGGCTCTCCTTCTGGCCCCGCATCAGCAGCGTGAGCGAGATCATGTTCGCGACCAGGCCGATCGCACCGAACACGATCATCAGGCCGCCCTCGGTCTGAGCGGGCGTGAAGAACCGCTGGATCGCCTCGTAGAGGACGTAACCGCCGACGCCCAGCAGGAGCAGACAGTTGGCGAGCGCGGCGAGGATCTCCGCGCGGGCGTAGCCGAAGGTGCGGTTGGTGCTCGCCGGAAGGTTCGCGAAGTGGATCGCGAGGAGGGCCATGCCCAGTCCCAGCGCGTCCGTCGCCATGTGTGCCGCGTCGGCGATCAGGGCCAGTGAGTCCGCGAGGACGCCGCCGACGATCTGGACCACCATGACGCCGAGCGTGATCGCCAGCGCGACGCGCAGCCTCCCGCGGTACGCGGCGGCCGCGGTACCTGTCGGGGGCGCGTGCGAGTGCCCGTGCCCGTGGTCGTGTCCAGCCCCCATGAAAAGCCGCCCTTCGGTGTCCGCCGGACGATCGGAATTTCCGTCCCGGGATCACAGTGAACTACGGGTGGGGGGTATCCGGCAACGCGGCACTGAACACCGTTGTCATGTGCCCTGACCTGCGGAAACGATCCGCAGGTCAGGCTGCTTCGCATGATCAGCGGCCGTGGTGCCGCTGCCATCCCGCCCACGCCGACTCGACCATCTCGCGTACCCCGCGCCGTGCCGTCCAGCCGAGCTGCTCGGCGGCGAGCGCGGCCGAGGCGACCGCCCGCGGGGCGTCCCCGGGGCGCCGGGGCTCGACGACGGCGGGGCGCCGGTCGCCGCTCACCTCGCCGATCACGGTGATCAGCTCGCGCACCGAGACGCCCTCGCCGCTGCCGATGTTGACCGTCAGATCGCCGCCCGCGTCCGGCTCGCCGAGCCGCCGGGCCGCCGCCAGATGCGCCTCGGCGAGATCGGCGACGTGGATGTAGTCACGGACACAGGTGCCGTCCGGCGTCGGATAGTCGTCGCCGAAGATCCGCGGGGCCTCACCGCGGGTGAGCCGGTCGAAGACCATGGGGACGATGTTGAAGACGCCCGTGTCGGCCAGCTCGGGCGAGGCGGCGCCGGCGACGTTGAAATAGCGCAGACAAACGGTGGAGATCCCGTGTGCCCGGCCGGCCGCGCGCACCAGCCACTCCCCGGCGAGCTTGGTCTCGCCGTAGGGGTTCACCGGCGCGCACTCGGTGTCCTCCGTGATGAGGTCCACATCCGGGTTGCCGTAGACGGCGGCGGACGACGAGAACAGGAACCGCTTGATGCCCGCCTCGGCGACCGCCTCCAGGAGCGTGGTGAGACCGCCCACGTTCTCCCGGTAGTAGCGCGTGGGCTGCGCCACGGACTCACCGACCTGCTTGCGGGCCGCGAGATGCACCACACCCGTCACCGAGTGCTCCGCGAACACCCGCTTCAGCAGGTCACCGTCCAGCGAGGAGCCCTCGACGAGCGGGACATCCTCCGGGAGCCGCGCGGGATACCCGGCCGAGAGGTCGTCCAGTACGAGCACGCGTTCCCCGGCACCGGTCATGGCCCGCGCCACATGTGCCCCGATGTAGCCGGCTCCGCCTGTGATCAGCCATGTCATGGTCGCCCACCCTATGCGCAGCTTTTCGCGCGCTGCGCAATGTCTTCGATGCCCCGTTCTGTGCGCTCGGGTTTGTGGGCGGACCCCGGAATCCCTGATGATGATCGCGGCGGAGGTCCGGGCAAACCACGTTGATCGCTTCGCCAAACGGCCGGTGAACGTTGGCTTCCAATCATCCGATAGCCTCTGCCGACACATCGCCCGGCCGCCCCGCCGACAGGCGCTGCCACCCACGTACACGACCGGCGCGGACATGCCGGCACCCAGGGAGTGAGTTCGGTTGTCGACCGCCATCCTCACCGGTCAGCCGGTCCCCGGCTCGTCGATCGAGGGCGATCTGCGGTCCCTCGGCTACGACGTGCGGGTCGCCGCGGACGCGGCCGAGACCGAAACGCTCCTCGCCCAGGTACCCGGTGATCAGCGCGTCGCCCTCGTCGACGCCCGCTTCGTCGGCCACCAGCACGCGCTGCGCCTCGGTCTGACCGACCCGCGCTTCCCGCTGGTGGCGATCCCGGGAGCCATGACCGCGCAGGCGGCCGGCCGGCAGGCCCTGACCCGGGCGATGGCCCGCGAGAACTCCTCGGGCGGGGCAGCCGAGTTCTCGGCGTCACCGGAGCAGGCAGGCGCCACCGTCGCCGTGGACAGCCTCGCCGACCGCATCGTCGTCGCGCTCGACGACGACGGCACCGACGTCCACCGCCCCGAGCTCGGCAGCCTGGTCGCCGCCGTACCGGCCGACCCGCAGGCCCGCAACGAGGCGCGGCAGGCCGTCGCGTCCGTCGACGACGAGGCCGTACGCCTGAAGTCGGCCGTCAAGGCCCGCGACGGCTTCTTCACGACCTATTGCATCAGCCCCTACTCCCGCTACATCGCCCGCTGGTGCGCCCGCCGGGGCCTGACCCCCAACCAGGTCACCACCGCCTCCCTGATCACCGCGCTCATCGCGGCGGGCTGCGCGGCCACCGGCACCCGGCCCGGGTTCGTCGCGGCCGGCCTGCTGCTGATCTTCTCCTTCGTCCTGGACTGCACGGACGGCCAGCTCGCCCGCTACTCCCTGCAGTACTCCACGCTCGGCGCCTGGCTCGACGCCACCTTCGACCGGGCCAAGGAGTACGCCTACTACGCGGGCCTCGCCCTCGGCGCGGCCCGCGGCGGCGACGACGTATGGGCCCTCGCCCTCGGCGCGATGGTCCTGCAGACCTGCCGGCACGTCGTGGACTTCTCCTTCAACGAGGCCAACCACGACGCCACCGCCAACACCAGCCCCACGGCCGCCCTCTCCGACAAGCTCGACAGCGTCGGCTGGACGGTCTGGGTGCGCCGGATGATCGTCCTGCCGATCGGCGAGCGCTGGGCGATGATCGCGATCCTGACGGCGTTCACGACACCGCGCATCACCTTCTACGCCCTGCTCGTCGGCTGCGCGTTCGCCGCCACGTACACGACGGCCGGCCGCGTGCTGCGCTCCCTGACCCGCAAGGCCCGCCGCACCGACCGGGCCGCCGAGGCCCTCGCCGACCTCGCGGACTCCGGCCCGCTCGCCCAGGGCCTCGCGGGTGCCCTGAGGAGCCGGGCGCGGCGACTGCCGGCCTTCGCCGTCCCCGCCGTGGCCCTGCTCGGCGGCGCCGTCGTCGTCGCGACGGCCGCGCTCACCGACTTCGGCGGGCCCTGGCCGGTGGTGGCCGCGCTGGTGTACACCGTGACCTCGGCCCTGGCCGTCGCCCGGCCGCTCAAGGGCGCCCTCGACTGGCTGGTCCCGCCGTTCTTCCGGGCCGCCGAGTACGGCACCGTCCTTGCGCTCGCGGTTAAAGCTGAGGTAAACGGAGTGCTTCCGGCGGCTTTCGGCCTGGTGGCCGCCGTCGCCTACCATCACTACGACACGGTGTACCGCATCCGCGGCAACGCCGGAGCGCCCCCGGCCTGGCTGGTGCGCGCCATTGGGGGGCACGAAGGGCGGACGCTGCTCGTCACCGTCCTCGCCGCGGTGCTCTCCGCCTCGCAGTTCAAGGTCGCGCTCACGGTCCTCGCCGTGGCCGTGGCGCTCGTGGTGCTCGTCGAGAGCATCCGCTTCTGGGTGTCCTCCGGGGCGCCCGCCGTACACGATGAAGGAGAACCCGCATGATCGGCCTCGTGCTGGCAGCCGGCGCCGGACGGCGTCTGCGCCCCTACACCGACAGCCTTCCCAAGGCTCTGGTGCCGGTGGGTCCTGCGGGTATAGAGGGCGAGCCCACGGTCCTCGACCTCACGCTCGCCAACTTCGCCGAGATCGGGCTGACCGAGGTCGCCGTCATCGTCGGCTACCGCAAGGAAGCGGTGTACGAGCGCAAGGCCGCGCTGGAGGCGAAGTACGGCCTCAAGCTGACCCTCATCGACAACGACAAGGCCGAGGAGTGGAACAACGCCTACTCCCTGTGGTGCGGCCGTGACGCCCTCAAGGACGGGGTGATCCTCGCCAACGGCGACACCGTGCACCCGGTCTCCGTCGAGAAGACGCTGCTCGCCGCCCGCGGTGACGGCAAGAAGATCATCCTCGCCCTGGACACGGTGAAGAGCCTCGCCGACGAGGAGATGAAGGTCGTCGTCGACCCCGCCAAGGGCATGACGAAGATCACCAAGCTGATGGACCCCGCCGAGGCCACCGGTGAGTACATCGGCGTCACCCTCATCGAGGGCGACGCCGCCCCCGAGCTGGCCGACGCCCTGAAGGCGGTGTGGGAGACCGACCCGCAGCAGTTCTACGAGCACGGCTACCAGGAGCTCGTGAACCGCGGCTTCCGCATCGACGTGGCGCCGATCGGCGACGTCAAGTGGGTGGAGATCGACAACCACGACGACCTCGCCCGGGGACGGGAGATCGCATGCCAGTACTGACCCGGCTGATCCCCTCGCCGGTCGTCGTCGACATCCGCCCGGGTGCTCTCGACGACCTGGCGGGTGTGCTCGCCGACGAGCGGATCTCGCACTCCGGCAAGCTGGCCGTCGCGGTCAGCAACGGCTCCGGTGCCCGGCTCAAGGAGCGGCTCGCTCCCGCACTGCCCGGCGCCTCCTGGTACGAGGTCGGCGGCGGCACCCTCGACGACGCGATCCGGCTGGCCGGCGACATAAAGGCAGGCCACTACGACGCCGTCGTCGGGCTCGGCGGCGGCAAGATCATCGACTGCGCCAAGTTCGCCGCGGCGCGCGTCGGCCTGCCGCTGGTCGCCGTACCGACGAACCTCGCGCACGACGGCCTGTGCTCGCCGGTCGCCACCCTCGACAACGACGCCGGACGCGGCTCCTACGGTGTGCCGAACCCGATCGCCGTCGTCATCGACCTCGACGTCATCCGCGACGCCCCCGTGCGCTTCGTCCGGGCCGGCATCGGTGACGCCGTCTCCAACATCTCCGCCATCGCGGACTGGGAGCTGGCCAACCGGGTCAAGGGCGAGAAGATCGACGGCCTCGCCGCCGCGATCGCCCGGCAGGCCGGCGAGGCAGTGCTGCGCCACCCCGGCGGCATCGGGGACACCGACTTCCTCCAGGTGCTGGCCGAGGCGCTGGTGCTCAGCGGCATCGCCATGTCGGTGTCGGGTGACTCCCGTCCGTCCTCCGGCGCGTGCCACGAGATCAACCACGCCTTCGATCTGCTGTACCCGCGGCGCGCCGCCGCCCACGGCGAGCAGTGCGGGCTCGGCGCGGCCTTCGCGATGTACCTGCGCGGAGCCCACGAGGAGTCGGCCTACATGGCCGAGGTACTGCGCCGGCACGGCCTGCCGGTACTGCCGGAGGAGATCGGCTTCTCGGACGACGAGTTCGTCCGCGCGGTGGAGTTCGCTCCGCAGACCCGGCCCGGCCGCTACACGATCCTCGAACACCTCGACCTGACAACCGACCAGATCAAGGACATCTACGCCGACTATGTCAAGGCCATCGGTAGCTGAACTCCGCCCCGTCGTTCACCCCGCGGGGGTGAAGGACCGGCGCAGCGGTGAGCACTGGATGGGACGCCTCTACATGCGCGAGGTGTCCCTGCGGGTCGACCGCTACCTGGTGAACACCAGGGTCACGCCCAACCAGCTCACGTACCTGATGACCGTCTTCGGTGTACTCGCGGCCCCGGCGCTCCTGGTGCCGGGGATCCCGGGGGCCGTGCTGGGCGTGGTGTGCGTCCAGATGTATCTGCTCCTCGACTGCGTCGACGGCGAGATCGCGCGCTGGAAGAAGCAGTACTCCCTCAACGGCGTCTACCTCGACCGCGTCGGCGCGTACCTCACCGACGCCGCCGTCCTCGTCGGCTTCGGCCTGCGCGCCGCCGACCCGTGGGGCAGCGGCCGTATCGACTGGCTGTGGGCCTTCCTCGGCACGCTGGCCGCGCTGGGCGCAATCCTGATCAAGGCCGAGACCGACCTCGTCGGCGTCGCCCGCCACCAGGCCGGCAAGCCCCCGGTCCAGGAGTCGGCGTCCGAGATGCGCTCCTCCGGCATGGCGATGGCCCGCAAGGCCGCCGCCCTGCTGAAGTTCCACCGCCTGATCCTCGGCATCGAGGCCTCGCTGCTCATCCTGGTCCTGGCGATCGCCGACCAGGTCCGCGGCGACCTGTTCTTCTCCCGGCTCGGCGTCGCCGTGCTCGCCGGCATCGCGCTGCTCCAGACCCTGCTGCACCTCGTGTCCATCCTCGCCTCCAGCAGGCTGAAGTGAACGGCATGAAAGTCGGCGCGGTGATCATCACCATGGGCAACCGCCCCGACGAGCTGCGCGCCCTGCTCGACTCCGTCGCCAAGCAGGACGGCGACGCGGTCGAGGTCGTCGTGGTCGGCAACGGCTCCCCGGTGCCCGACGTCCCCGAGGGCGTGCGGACCATCGAGCTGCCCGAGAACCTCGGCATCCCCGGCGGGCGCAACGTCGGCATCGAGGCCTTCGGCCCGAGCGGCCGTGACGTCGACATATTGCTCTTCCTCGACGACGACGGCCTCCTCGCCCACCACGACACCGCCGAGCTGTGCCGCGAGGCATTCTCGACCGACCCGAAGCTCGGCATCGTCAGCTTCCGCATCGCTGACCCCGAGACCGGTGTCACCCAACGCCGCCACGTCCCCCGGCTGCGCGCCTCCGACCCGATGCGCTCCTCCCGGGTCACCACCTTCCTCGGCGGCGCCAACGCCGTGCGCACCCAGGTCTTCGCCGAGGTCGGCGGGCTTCCGGACGAATTCTTCTACGCCCACGAGGAAACCGACCTGGCATGGCGGGCCCTCGACGCGGGCTGGATGATCGACTACCGGTCGGACATGGTGCTGTACCACCCGACGACCGCGCCCTCGCGGCACGCGGTCTACCACCGCATGGTCGCCCGCAACCGCGTCTGGCTGGCCCGCCGCAACCTCCCCGCCCCCCTTGTCCCGGTCTATCTCGGCGTCTGGCTGCTTCTCACCCTGGCCCGGCGCCCCTCCCGCCCCGCTCTGCGAGCATGGTTCGGCGGATTCCGGGAAGGCTGGACCACTTCGTGCGGCCCCCGCAGGCCCATGAAGTGGCGTACGGTGTGGCGGCTGACTCGACTGGGCCGACCACCCGTCATCTGACAGGCTCGACCCTGAGAGCGACCGGGCCCGACGGCCCCAGGTTCATGCCAGACCCGCACAGTCTGCGCATCTCGAAGACGAAAGTTTCAACTGGTGAGTGAGACAACGCACGACGGCTCGGTCGCGGTGAGCGCGCCGCCGTCGCCCGACGAGGGACTCACGGCGTCCCAGCTGGCCGCCAAGTACGGGCTCGCTGTGAGCGGCGCCCGGCCCTCGCTGTTCGAGTACGTCCGCCAGCTCTGGGACCGGCGGCACTTCATCCTCGCGTTCTCGCGGGCGAAGCTGACCGCCCAGTACAGCCAGGCGAAGCTCGGCCAGATCTGGCAGGTGGCCACCCCGCTGCTGAACGCGGCCGTGTACTTCTTCATCTTCGGCGTGATCCTCGAGGCCGACCGGGGCATGCCCCGCGAGGTGTACATCCCGTTCCTGGTCACGGGCGTCTTCGTGTTCACCTTCACGCAGAGCTCGGTGATGGCGGGCGTCCGCGCGATCTCGGGCAACCTGGGCCTGGTGCGCGCGCTGCACTTCCCGCGTGCCTCCCTCCCGATCTCCTTCGCGCTCCAGCAGCTCCAGCAACTGCTGTACTCGATGATCGTGCTGTTCGTCGTGGCGATCGGCTTCGGCAGCTACCCGAAGCTGAGCTGGGTGCTGATCCTGCCGGTGCTGGCCCTGCAGTTCCTGTTCAACACCGGCCTCGCCCTGATCATGGCCCGCGCCGGCTCGAAGACCCCGGACCTGGCCCAGCTGATGCCGTTCGTGATGCGTACGTGGATGTACGCGTCCGGCGTGATGTTCTCCATCCCGGTCATGCTGAAGGACAAGCCGGAGTGGATCGCCACCGTCCTGCAGTGGAACCCGGCCGCGGTCTACATGGACCTGATGCGCTTCGCCATGATCGACGGCTACGGCTCCTCGAACCTGCCCGACCACGTCTGGGCGGCGGCGGCCGGCTGGGCCGTGCTGTTCGCGGTCGGCGGCTTCGTGTACTTCTGGAAGGCGGAGGAGAGGTACGGCCGTGGCTGAGCAGAGGACGGATGCGCACATCCCCACCGTCATCGCGGACGAGCTCCACATCGTCTACCGCGTCAACGGCGCCAAGTCCGGCAAGGGCAGCGCCACCGCGGCCCTCAGCCGCATCGTCAAGCGCGGCGAGGAGCGGGGCGTACGCAAGGTGCACGCCGTGCGTGGCGTCTCCTTCATCGCCTACCGGGGCGAGGCCATCGGCCTGATCGGCTCCAACGGCTCCGGCAAGTCCACCCTGCTGCGTGCCATCGCCGGCCTGCTCCCGCCGGAGAGCGGCAAGGTCTACACCGACGGCCAGCCCTCCCTGCTCGGCGTGAACGCGGCCCTGATGAACGACCTCACCGGCGAGCGCAACGTCATATTGGGCGGGCTCGCCATGGGCATGACCCGCGAGCAGATCAAGGAGCGCTACCAGGGGATCGTCGACTTCTCCGGCATCAACGAGAAGGGCGACTTCATCACCCTGCCCATGCGCACCTACTCGTCCGGCATGGCGGCCCGGCTGCGCTTCTCCATCGCGGCGGCCAAGGACCACGACGTCCTCATGATCGACGAGGCGCTGGCCACCGGCGACCGCAAGTTCCAGAAGCGCTCCGAGGACCGCATCCGTGAGCTGCGCAAGGAAGCCGGCACGGTGTTCCTGGTCAGCCACAACAACAAGTCGATCCGCGACACCTGCAACCGTGTGCTGTGGCTGGAACGTGGCGAGCTGCGCATGGACGGACCGACGGACGAGGTCCTCAAGGAGTACGAGAAGTTCACGGGCAAGTAGTCCACCCGGACATGGGCCGTGCGGCCCAGCAAGCTTCCCGGGGCCCCGCCGGAACTGCACCGGCGGGGCCCGCGTCTGCAAAGGAAACGTCAACTCCGGCCAACGCCAGGAATCTTGACGCCAATCGGTGTGTTGTTGTGATGTGCAGGACACCCTCACGGGCCACGCTGCGTTGTACAACGTAAGCTGTAGCGGTACCGAAACGCGGCAAGTGGGGCGATAAGGCGCGACACCCTCCCTCCGGGCTGCGGCGCGGACAGCCGGGCGGCGTGTCCGAAATAGTGTGCATTGGGTCAGCGGTGTAGAACGGGAGATGTGACGGCAATGGCTACGGAAACTCCCCAGCTCAACGCACCCGCCTGCGCCGTCCCCGCCCCGGGCAGTCCACGGTGAAGGGAACCGGCGCGCGCCCTGACGATCCGGCGCGCGGCACGCTCGACAAGGCCGCCGCGGAGAACTTCCCCGTGGCGCCGTTCTTCCTGCCCAGGGCCTGGCGCGACGACCTGATGGCCGTCTACGGCTTCGCCCGCCTCGTCGACGACATCGGCGACGGCGATCTCGCCCCCGGCGGTGCCGACGCCCGCCTGCTCGGCGTGTCGCCCGAGTCGGCCGAGGACCGTCTTGTCCTGCTCGACGCCTTCGAGGCCGACCTGCGCCGCGTCTTCGACGGCACCCCCCGCCACCCCCTGCTGCGCCGCCTCCAGCCGACGGTCCGCCGCTGCTCGCTGACCCCCGAGCCGTTCCTCGGCCTGATCGCCGCCAACCGCCAGGACCAACTCGTCGGGCGCTACGAGACCTACGACGATCTGCTTGCCTACTGCGAACTGTCCGCCAACCCCGTCGGCCGACTCGTCCTCGCCGTCACCGGTACGGCCACACCCGAGCGGATCCGCCGCTCCGACGCGGTGTGCACGGCGCTCCAGATCGTCGAGCACCTCCAGGACGTCGCCGAGGACCTCGGCCGTGACCGGATCTATCTGCCCGCGGCGGACATGAAACGCTTTCACGTCGACGAAACCGATCTCGGGGCGAAAACGGCGGGCGCATCGGTGCGCGCACTGGTTGCATACGAAGCCGAACGTGCCCGGAACCTCCTGAATGAAGGCACCCCCCTGGTGGGTAGCGTCCACGGCAGGCTCAAGCTGCTGCTGGCGGGTTTCGTGGCGGGGGGAAGGGCGGCGATCGGCGCGATCGCCGCCGCCGAATACGACGTACTGCCGGGCCCGCCCAAGGCCAGCAAGCTCCGACTGCTGCGCGAGGTGGGCGTGACTCTGCGAGGAGAGGGGTGATCCGGACCGTGGAGTCTGCACCACACGCGTCCGCACCGGTACTCGCCGCCTACAGCTACTGCGAGGCCGTCACCGGACAGCAGGCACGGAACTTCGCCTACGGCATCCGGCTGCTGCCCACGCCCAAGCGGCGGGCGATGTCGGCGCTGTACGCGTTCTCGCGCCGCGTCGACGACATCGGCGACGGCGCCCTGAGCGGCGACGTCAAGATCGCGAGGCTGGAGGACACCCGGGAACTGCTGACCCGGATCCGCGAGCACGAGGTCGACGAGGACGACACCGACCCCGTGGCCGTCGCGCTCGCCCATGCCGCCGACGCCTTCCCGATCCCGCTCGGCGGACTGGACGAGCTGATCGACGGCGTCCTGATGGACGTACGCGGCGAGACCTACGAGACCTGGGACGACCTGAAGGTCTACTGCCGCTGCGTGGCGGGCGCCATCGGCCGTCTGTCGCTCGGTGTGTTCGGCACCGAACCGGCCGCCCGCGGCGTCGAGCGCGCGTCGGAGTACGCGGACACGCTCGGCCTGGCGCTGCAGCTGACCAACATCCTGCGTGACGTCCGCGAGGACGCCGAGGGAGGGCGCACCTATCTGCCCTCCGACGACCTCGCCAAATTCGGCTGCTCGGCCGGCTTCAGCGGGCCGACCCCACCGGAGGGCTCCGACTTCGCGGGCCTCGTGCACTTCGAAGTGCGACGGGCCCGCGCCCTTTTCGCCGAGGGCTACCGGCTGCTCCCCATGCTCGACCGGCGCAGCGGTGCGTGCGTCGCCGCCATGGCCGGCATCTACCGCCGTCTGCTGGACCGCATCGAGCGCGACCCGGAGGCCGTGCTGCGCGGCCGGGTCTCCCTGCCCGGACGCGAGAAGGCGTACGTCGCCGTGCGCGGTCTGTCCGGTCTCGACGCCCGGCATGTCACCCGAACCGTCAGGAGGCGTGCCTGATGGACATTTCGGCCCAAGGTGATGCCACCGGGGAAAAGTGGCAGGCAACCCTCCGCCGTCATGCGGCGTCCCTGACTGAGACGACCGGCGGTACACCGTTGAACCATCGGCACGGCGGTCGCGCAGGGGAGGGTGCACGATGACCGACGGCACGCGGCCGGACGGGTCGCTCGCGGACATCCCGGGACGGGCCGGGAGGGACGCCGTCGTGATCGGCGGCGGGCTCGCCGGCATCACCGCCGCGCTCGCACTCGCCGACGCGGGCGTCCGCGTCACCCTCATCGAGGGCAGGCCGAGGCTGGGCGGCCTGGCCTTCTCCTTCCAGCGCGGCGATCTGACCGTCGACAACGGACAGCACGTCTACCTGCGCTGCTGCACCGCCTACCGCTGGTTCCTCGACCGGATCGAGGGGACGGCGCTGGCGCCGCTCCAGGACCGGCTCGACGTACCCGTGGTCGACGTCGACAAGCCCGAGGGCCGACGGCTCGGCAGACTGCGGCGCGACGCGCTGCCCGTGCCCCTGCACCTGGGCCGGAGCCTGGCGACATATCCGCATCTCTCCCTCGCCGAACGCGCCAGGGTCGGGCGTGCCGCGCTCGCGCTCAAGGGGCTCGACCTCGCCGATCCGACCCTGGACACCCAGGACTTCGGCAGCTGGCTGACCGCGCACGGTCAGTCGGCGCGTGCCGTCGAGGCCCTGTGGGACCTGGTCGGGGTCGCCACTCTCAACGCGGTCGCGGGCGACGCCTCGCTGGGGCTCGCCGCGATGGTGTTCAAGACCGGTCTGCTGTCCGACCCGGGCGCCGCCGACATCGGATGGGCGCACGTCCCGCTGGGCGAACTGCATGACCGGCTGGCCCGCAAGGCGCTCGACACCGCGGGCGTCCGTACCGAGGTCCGTACACGCGTCACCTCCATCTCCTCTGACGAGAACGGACGTTGGAGCGTTCAGGTTCCCGGCGAGACGCTCCGGGCGGACGCGGTCGTGCTCGCCGTTGCCCAGCGCGAGGCGTACGACCTGCTGCCCGGCGGTGCTCTCGACGCCCCCGAACAGCTCCTGGAGATCGGCACCGCGCCGATCCTCAACGTCCATGTCGTCTACGACCGCAAGGTGCTGAGCACGCCGTTCCTCACGGCCCTGGGCAGCCCCCTCCAGTGGGTGTTCGACCGCACCGACGCCTCCGGGCTCAAGGACGGCCAGTACCTCGCCGTCTCCCAGTCGGCGGCCCAGGACGAGATCGACGAACCCGTGGCCACCCTGCGTGAGCGGTATCTGCCGGAGCTGGAGCGGCTGTTGCCCGGGGCGCGCGGAGCCCGGGTGCAGGACTTCTTCGTGACCAGGGAGCGCACGGCGACGTTCGCCCCCACCCCCGGCGTCGGGCGGCTGCGGCCCGGCGCCCGCACCAAGGCATCCGGCCTGTACCTGGCCGGCGCGTGGACCGCCACAGGGTGGCCCGCGACCATGGAGAGTGCGGTCCGCAGCGGCGTGAGTGCGGCCGAAGCCGCGCTGAGCGCTCTGGGCCGGCCTCGCCCCAGCCACCTCTTCGACGTCGAGGAGGCGGCGTGATGCTGAACGAGCAGTCGGCGGCAGGCCCCCGCACCCCCCGTAGCGCAACAAGAGGAGAGAACGTGCCCACTGTGCCCCCGGCCGAGAAGGCCGCTGAAGAGACCGCGGTGTCGGTGACCGCGCTCCTGGAGCGCGGTAGGACCCTGACCACACCGGTCCTGCGTGCGGCCGTCGACCGCCTGGCTCCTCCCATGGACACCGTCTCCGCCTACCACTTCGGCTGGATCGACGCCGACGGCAGGCCCACGGCCGGCGACGGCGGCAAGGCCGTACGTCCCGCCCTCGCCCTGCTCTCCGCCGAGGTCACCGGCGCCGCGCCCGAGGTCGGCATCCCCGGCGCCGTCGCCGTCGAGCTGGTCCACAACTTCTCCCTGCTGCACGACGACCTGATGGACGGCGACGAGCAGCGCCGCCACCGCGACACGGTCTGGAAGGTGCACGGCCCCGCCCAGGCCATCCTCGTCGGTGACGCCATGTTCGCGCTGGCCAACGAGGTGCTGCTGGAGCTCGGCACCGTCGAGGCCGGCCGCGCCACCCGCCGGCTGACCACCGCCACCCGCGCCCTGATCGACGGTCAGGCCCAGGACATCTCCTACGAGCACCGCGACCGCGTCGGCGTCGAGGAGTGCCTGGAGATGGAGGGCAACAAGACCGGCGCCCTGCTCGCCAGCGCCAGCTCCATCGGCGCGGTGCTCGCCGGGGCGGACGACCACACGGCCGACACCCTGGAGAAGTACGGCTACCACCTGGGGCTCGCCTTCCAGGCCGTCGACGACCTCCTCGGCATCTGGGGCGACCCGGTCTCCACCGGCAAGCAGACCTGGAGCGACCTGCGCCAGCGCAAGAAGTCCCTGCCGGTCGTGGCCGCGCTCGCGGCGGGCGGCCCCGCCTCCGAGCGGCTCGGCGAGATCCTCGCCGCGGACGCCAAGAGCAGCGACTTCGAGAACTTCTCCGAGGAGGAGTTCGCCGCCCGTGCCGCCCTCATCGAGGAGGCGGGCGGCCGCGAGTGGACCGCCGAGGAGGCGCGCCGCCAGCACGCGGTCGCCGTCGAGGCCCTGGACGCCGTCGACATGCCCGACCGGGTGCGGGCGCAGTTCACGGCGCTCGCCGACTTCGTCGTCGTACGAAAGAGATGATCACCACCGGGCGAAAAGAGATGATCAGTATCGGTCGAATAGCCCTCGCGTAGTCGCCGGCCGGTGTCGCTGGAAGAAGCGCACCGGCCGACGGCGGACCCACAGCAGACGCACTACCTGTAGCACTGCACGAAGGGGAAGCCATGACAGCGACGACCGACGGAAGCACCGGGGCGCGGCCGCCCCGGGCAGCCGCGGCCAGCGACACCGACAGCGAGAACCCCGTGGCGGCCGGGGTGCACGAAGCCGCCGAGGGCGCGGTCCGGCGCGCCACCGACTTCCTGCTGGCGCAGCAGGACGCCCAGGGCTGGTGGAAGGGCGACCTCGAGACGAACGTCACCATGGACGCCGAGGACCTTCTGCTCCGTCAGTTCCTGGGCATCCGCGACGAGAGGACCACTCAGGCCGCCGCGCTCTTCATCCGGGGCGAGCAGCGCGAGGACGGCACCTGGGGCACTTTCTACGGCGCGCCGGGCGAGCTCTCCACCACCATCGAGGCGTACGTCGCCCTCCGCCTGGCCGGCGACGCGCCGGACGCACCGCACATGGCGCGGGCCTCCGCCTGGATCCGCGAGCAGGGCGGCATCGCCGCGGCCCGGGTCTTCACCCGGATCTGGCTGGCCCTGTTCGGCTGGTGGAAGTGGGAGGACCTGCCCGAACTCCCGCCGGAGCTCATCTACTTCCCCAAGTGGGTCCCGCTCAACATCTACGACTTCGGCTGCTGGGCCCGGCAGACCATCGTCCCGCTGACGATCGTCTCCGCGAAGCGCCCGGTACGGCCCGCGCCCTTCCCCCTCGACGAACTGCACACCGACCCCGCCGACCCCAATCCGCCGGGGCCCCTTGCACCGGCGGCGAGTTGGGACGGTGCCTTCCAGCGGCTCGACAAGGCGCTGCACCAGCTGCGCAAGGTCGCCCCGAGGCGACTGCGAAGAGCCGCCATGAACACCGCCGCCCGCTGGATCATCGAGCGGCAGGAGAACGACGGCTGCTGGGGCGGCATCCAGCCTCCGGCGGTGTACTCGATCATCGCGCTGCATCTGCTCGGCTACGACCTCCAGCACCCGGTGATGCGCGAGGGGCTCGCGTCGCTGGACCGTTTCGCCGTCTGGCGCGAGGACGGGGCCCGGATGATCGAGGCCTGTCAGTCCCCGGTCTGGGACACCTGCCTCGCCACCATCGCGCTGGCGGACGCCGGCGTGCCCGCCGATCACCCGCAGCTGGTCAGGGCCGCCGACTGGATGCTGGGCGAGGAGATCGTCCGGCCCGGCGACTGGGCGGTCAAGCGGCCCGAACTGCCGCCGGGTGGCTGGGCGTTCGAGTTCCACAACGACAACTACCCCGACATCGACGACACCGCCGAGGTGGTCCTCGCCCTGCGCCGGGTCCGGCACCACGACCCGGAACGGCTGGAGAAGGCGATCGGCCGCGGTGTGCGCTGGAACCTCGGGATGCAGTCCCGCAACGGGGCGTGGGGCGCCTTCGACGTCGACAACACCAGCCCGTTCCCCAACCGGCTGCCGTTCTGCGACTTCGGCGAGGTCATCGACCCGCCGTCGGCGGACGTCACCGCGCACGTCGTCGAGATGCTCGCCGTCGAGGGCCTGGCCCACGACCCGCGCACCCGGCGCGGCATCCGATGGCTGCTTGCCGAGCAGGAACCGGACGGCTCGTGGTTCGGCCGCTGGGGCGTGAACTACATCTACGGCACCGGATCCGTCGTACCCGCCCTGGTGGCCGCCGGCATGCCGGGCTCGCACCCCGCGATCCGGCGCGCCGTCACCTGGCTGGAGTCCGTCCAGAACGACGACGGCGGCTGGGGCGAGGACCTGCGTTCCTACAGGTACGTCAAGGAGTGGAGCGGCAAGGGCGCCTCGACGGCGTCGCAGACCGGGTGGGCGCTGATGGCGCTGCTGGCCGCGGGGGAGAGGGACTCCAAGGCCGTCGAGCGCGGTGTCGAGTGGCTCGCGGCCACCCAGCTGGCGGACGGCTCCTGGGACGAGCCGTACTTCACCGGCACCGGGTTCCCCTGGGACTTCTCCATCAACTACCACCTCTACCGTCAGGTCTTCCCGCTCACGGCGCTCGGCCGGTATGTGCACGGGGAGCCCTTCGCCGAGCGGAGCGCGGGGCCCAGCAGGTCGCTCGCCGAGGCCAAGGGGAGCTGATGAGCCCGCAGCCCGCCCCGGCCCCGCTGCTGATCGCCTGCGCGCTCGGCATCGAGCAGTTCGCCCTGCGCGCGGGCGAGCGCGGCGGCGCCGGCGGGCCGGTCACCGTGCTCCGTACGGGCATGGGGCCCCGGGCGGCGGAACGCTCCGTCACCCGGGTGCTCGCCGACCCGGCCCTCGCCGGGGCCGCGGTCCTCGCCACCGGCTTCTGCGCGGGGCTCGCCCCCGGGATGCACCCCGGCGATCTGGTGGTCGCCGAGGAGACCCGGGATCCGGCGGGAACCGTTCCGTGCGTGGGAACCGACCTACTCGTCAAAGAACTCGTGCGGACCGTCCCGGGCCGCACCGTCCACACCGGACCGCTCACCGGCTCGGACCATGTCGTCCGAGGTCAGGAACGGTCCGATCTGCTCACGACCGGTGCAATCGCGGTCGACATGGAGTCGGCGGCGACGCTACTGAGCGCCGTCCGTACGGGCGAGCGCCCGGTTGCGGCCGTCCGGGTGGTCGTGGACGCTCCAGAACATGAACTCGTCCGGATCGGCACGTTGCGCGGTGGAATATCAGCTTTCCGCGTCCTTCGTACCGTTCTACCTGCATTCTACGAATGGCACCGTTCTTTGCTGCTCCCCAGGAGGTGAGCCAGATGGCCATGCCGCTGCGTCAGTCCATCAAGGTCGCTACTTACTTGGCTGAACAAAAGCTCCGCAGGCGTGACAAGTTCCCGCTGATCGTCGAGCTGGAGCCGCTGTTCGCCTGCAACCTCAAATGCGAGGGCTGCGGCAAGATCCAGCACCCGGCCGGAGTACTGAAGCAGCGCATGCCGGTGGCCCAGGCCGTGGGGGCGGTGCTCGAGTCCGGCGCGCCCATGGTGTCCATCGCCGGCGGTGAGCCGCTGATGCACCCGCAGATCGACGAGATCGTGCGGCAACTGGTGGCCAAGCGGAAGTACGTCTTCCTGTGCACCAACGCCATGCTGCTGCGCAAGAAGATGGACAAGTTCACCCCCTCGCCCTACTTCGCCTTCGCCGTGCACATCGACGGCCTGCGCGAGCGCCACGACGAGTCCGTGGCCAAGGAGGGCGTGTTCGACGAGGCGGTGGAGGCGATCAAGGAGGCCAAGCGGCGCGGCTTCCGGGTCACCACCAACTCCACCTTCTTCAACACCGACACCCCGCAGACCATCGTCGAGGTGCTGAACTTCCTCAACGACGACCTCAAGGTCGACGAGATGATGATCTCGCCCGCCTACGCCTACGAGAAGGCCCCCGACCAGGAGCACTTCCTCGGCGTCGAGCAGACCCGCGAGCTGTTCAAGAAGGCCTTCGCGGGCGGCAACCGCAGGAAGTGGCGGCTGAACCACTCGCCGCTGTTCCTCGACTTCCTGGAGGGCAAGGTCGACTTCCCGTGCACCGCGTGGGCGATCCCGAACTACTCCCTGTTCGGCTGGCAGCGCCCCTGCTACCTGATGAGCGACGGGTACGTGCCGACGTACCGGGAGCTGATCGAGGACACCGACTGGGACAAGTACGGCCGCGGCAAGGACCCGCGCTGCGCCAACTGCATGGCGCACTGCGGCTACGAGCCCACCGCCGTCCTCGCCACCATGGGCTCGCTGAAGGAGTCGCTGCGCGCCATGCGCGAGACGGTCTCCGGAAACCGGGAGTGACGCCATGACCGCCATCTCCTTGGGCGTCCCCGAGGTACCGGTCCGGCCGGTCGCCGAGCGACGTGTGTCGCGGCAGATCCAGGTCGGCCCGGTGGCGGTCGGGGGCGGCGCCCCGGTGTCGGTCCAGTCGATGACGACGACCCGGACGTCCGACATCGGCGCCACCCTGCAGCAGATCGCCGAGCTGACGGCGTCCGGGTGCCAGATCGTGCGCGTGGCCTGCCCGACGCAGGACGACGCGGACGCCCTCGCGACCATCGCCCGCAAGTCCCAGATCCCGGTGATCGCGGACATCCACTTCCAGCCGAAGTACGTGTTCGCCGCGATCGAGGCCGGGTGTGCGGCCGTACGCGTCAACCCGGGGAACATCAAGCAGTTCGACGACAAGGTCAAGGAGATCGCGCGGGCGGCCAGGGACCACGGCACGCCGATCCGGATCGGAGTGAACGCCGGGTCGCTCGACCGGCGGCTGCTCCAGAAGTACGGCAAGGCCACTCCGGAGGCGCTCGTGGAGAGCGCGCTGTGGGAGGCGTCGCTGTTCGAGGAGCACGACTTCCGGGACATCAAGATCTCGGTGAAGCACAACGACCCGGTCGTGATGATCGAGGCGTACCAGCAGCTCGCGGCGCAGTGCGACTACCCGCTGCACCTCGGGGTCACCGAGGCCGGGCCCGCCTTCCAGGGCACCATCAAGTCGGCGGTCGCCTTCGGGGCGCTGCTGTCACGGGGCATCGGCGACACGATCCGCGTGTCCCTGAGCGCCCCGCCCGCCGAGGAGGTCAAGGTCGGCATCCAGATCCTGGAGTCGCTGAACCTCAGGCAGCGGCGCCTGGAGATCGTCTCCTGCCCGTCCTGCGGGCGGGCCCAGGTCGACGTCTACAAACTCGCCGACGAGGTCACGGCCGGCCTGGAAGGCATGGAAGTGCCGTTGCGGGTAGCCGTCATGGGCTGTGTGGTCAACGGTCCCGGCGAGGCGCGGGAGGCCGACCTCGGGGTCGCCTCCGGCAACGGCAAGGGCCAGATCTTCGTGAAGGGCGAGGTCATCAAGACCGTCCCCGAGTCGAAGATCGTCGAGACCCTGATCGAGGAGGCGATGAAGATCGCCGAACAGATGGAGCAGGACGGGGCCGCATCGGGCGCCCCCATCGTCACGGGGAAACCGGCAGTGACTGTGAGTTGAAGCAAGGCACGGACCGAGAGGGGGCCCGAGCGTGACGATTCTGGAGAGCATCCGGGGACCACGCGACCTGAAGGCGCTGTCCGAGGCGGAACTCGGTGAACTGTCCGACGAGATCCGGGAGTTCCTGGTGCACGCGGTCGCCAGGACCGGCGGACACCTCGGGCCCAACCTGGGCGTGGTGGAACTGTCCATCGCGCTCCACCGGGTCTTCGAGTCGCCGGTCGACCGCATCGTCTGGGACACCGGTCACCAGAGCTATGTGCACAAGCTGCTGACGGGACGCCAGGACTTCTCCAAGCTGCGCGGCAAGGGCGGCCTGTCCGGCTACCCCTCGCGCGAGGAGTCCGAGCACGACATCGTCGAGAACAGCCACGCCTCCACGGCGCTCGGCTGGGCCGACGGGCTCGCCAAGGCCCGTCAGGTGCAGGGGGAGAAGGGGCACGTCGTCGCGGTGATCGGCGACGGGGCGCTGACCGGCGGCATGGCCTGGGAGGCGCTGAACAACATCGCGGCGGCCAAGGACCGGCCGCTGATCATCGTCGTCAACGACAACGAGCGCTCGTACGCGCCGACCATCGGGGGGCTCGCCAACCACCTGGCCACCCTGCGCACCACGGACAGCTACGAGCGGGTCCTGGCCTGGGGCAAGGAAGTGCTGCAGCGCACGCCCGTCGTCGGCAACACCGTCTACGAGGCCCTGCACGGCGCGAAGAAGGGCTTCAAGGACGCGTTCGCGCCGCAGGGGCTCTTCGAGGACCTGGGACTGAAGTACGTCGGCCCGATCGACGGGCACGACATCGGGGCCGTCGAGTCCGCGCTCAGGCGGGCGAAACGGTTCCACGGACCCGTGCTGATCCACTGCCTCACGGAGAAGGGGCGCGGCTACGAACCCGCCCTCGCCCATGAGGAGGACCACTTCCACACCGTCGGCGTGATGGACCCCCTGACCTGTGAGCCGCTCGCGCCGTCGGGCGGGCCGTCCTGGACGTCGGTGTTCGGCGAGGAGATCGTGCGGATCGGCGAGGAGCGGGAGGACGTCGTGGCGATCACGGCGGCCATGCTGCACCCCGTCGGGCTCGGCAGGTTCGCCGAACGGTTCCCCGACCGGGTCTGGGACGTCGGGATCGCCGAGCAGCACGCGGCCGTGTCCGCGGCGGGCCTCGCGACGGGCGGGCTGCACCCGGTCGTCGCCGTCTACGCCACGTTCCTGAACCGTGCCTTCGACCAGCTCCTCATGGACGTCGCGCTGCACCGCTGCGGAGTGACGTTCGTGCTGGACCGGGCCGGCGTCACGGGCGTCGACGGCGCCTCCCACAACGGCATGTGGGACATGTCGATCCTCCAGGTCGTCCCTGGCCTGCGGATCGCCGCGCCGCGCGACGCCGACCAGCTGCGGGCCCAGCTGCGCGAGGCCGTGGCCTGCGACGACGCGCCCACACTCGTGCGGTTCCCCAAGGAGTCGGTCGGCCCGTCGATCCCGGCGGTGGACCGGGTGGGCGGGCTGGACGTGCTGCACCGGGACGCAGGCGAGCCGGACGTCCTGCTCGTCGCCGTCGGTGTGATGGCCCCGGTGTGCCTCCAGGCGGCCGAGCTGCTCCGGGCCCGCGGCATCAACTGCACCGTCGTCGACCCGCGGTGGGTGAAACCCGTCGACCCCGCGCTCGCGCCCCTCGCCGCGCAGCACCGGCTGGTGGCCGTCGTCGAGGACAACAGCCGCTCCTCCGGGGTGGGCTCCGCCGTGGCGCTGGCCCTGGGCGACGCCGACGTCGACGTACCGGTGCGGCGGTTCGGCATCCCGGAGCAGTTCCTCGCGCACGCCAAGCGGGGCGAGGTGCTCGCGGACATCGGCCTCACGCCCGTCGAGGTCGCCGGCCGGATCAGTGCGAGCCTCGCTCTCAAGGAGGCCGAGGAGAGCGTGGCCGACGCGGTGCGGGCCGAGGGGAGCCACGACGGTCGTACCGTCGTGCCGGTCAAGGAGAAAGCCGAATGACGAGCGAGTTCGACCTCGGCAGGCTCCTCGCCGAGCGCGGAGCCGAGCGCTACGAGCTGCACACGAAGTACCTGAACCACCAGCTCCCGCGCATGCTGCACACCATCGGCTTCGACAAGGTCTACGACCGGGCCGAGGGCGCCCACTTCTGGGACGCGGACGGCGAGGACCACCTGGACATGCTCGCCGGGTTCGGGGTGATGGGCCTGGGGCGCCACCACCCCGTCGTCCGCAAGGCGCTGCACGACGTCCTCGACGCCCAGCTCGCCGACCTGACCCGCTTCGACTGCCAGCCGCTGCCCGGGCTGCTGGCGGAGCGGCTCCTCACCCACAGCCCGCACCTGGACCGGGTGTTCTTCGGCAACAGCGGGACGGAGGCGGTGGAGACCGCGCTGAAGTTCGCACGCTTCGTCACGGGCAGGCCGCGGGTGCTGTACTGCGATCACGCCTTCCACGGGCTGACCACGGGCTCCCTGTCCGTCAACGGCGAGTCCGGCTTCCGGGACGGCTTCGCCCCGCTGCTGCCGGACACGGCCGTGCCGCTCGGCGATCTCGACGCCCTGGCCCGGGAGCTCAAGAAGGGCGACGTAGCCGCCCTGATCGTCGAACCGATCCAGGGCAAGGGCGTGCACGAGGCCCCGCCCGGCTATCTGCGGGCCGCCCAGGAGCTGCTGCACAAGCACAAGGCGCTGCTCATCGCCGACGAGGTGCAGACGGGCCTCGGCCGCACCGGTGACTTCTACGCCTACCAGCACGAGGAGGGCGTCGAGCCGGACCTGGTGTGCGTCGCCAAGGCGCTCTCCGGGGGCTATGTGCCGGTGGGGGCCACCCTCGGCAAGGACTGGATCTTCAAGAGGGTCTACTCGTCCATGGACCGGGTGCTCGTGCACTCGGCGAGCTTCGGGTCCAACGCGCAGGCCATGGCGGCCGGGCTCGCCGTGCTGTCCGTCATGGAGAACGAGCAGATCGTCGCGAACGCGAGGGCGACCGGGGAGCAGCTGCGGTCCCGGCTCGCGGCGCTGGTCGGCAAGTACGAGCTGCTCGCCGACGTCCGAGGCCGTGGCCTGATGATCGGCATCGAGTTCGGCCGTCCCGACTCGCTGAAGCTGCGCGGCCGCTGGACCATGCTCCAGGCCGCCCGCAAGGGACTGTTCGCGCAGATGGTCGTCGTCCCGCTGCTGCGCAGGCACCGGATCCTCACCCAGGTCTCCGGCGATCACCTGGAGGTGATCAAGCTGATCCCGCCGCTGATCATCGGCGAGCGGGAGGTGGACCGGTTCGTCGACGCCTTCACCGAGGTGATGGACGACGCGCACAGCGGCGGCGGGCTGATGTGGGACTTCGGCAAGACGTTGATCAAGCAGGCGGTCGCCAACCGGTGAGGGCACGCACGCCGCGGGTCCGGTAGGGCCTTGCGGTCCGGTCGGGTGCCGGTGCGGGTCCGGTAGGCCCGTGAGCGCCCGGTCGGGCTCTCAGCTCGCGTTCCGCCGGTTTTGCCTCTGAGGCAAGAAATTTGCCGCAGAGGCAAACCTGCGGCTGAATGGGGAGCATGAGCTCTCCCGAGACCTCGCCCGAGGGCGAGGCGGAAGTGCCGGCCGAGGCGCTCCCCGTCGTCGCGCCCCAGCTCCGGGCCCTGCGTCGGCGCGCCGCCCTCACCCTGGAGGCCGCGGCCCGCTCCGCCGGGCTGTCACCGGCCCACCTCTCCCGGCTGGAGACCGGGCAACGCCAGCCCTCGCTGCCGATGCTGCTCGCGCTCGCCCGCATCTACGGTACGACGGTTTCCGAGCTGCTCGGCGAGTCGGCCGCCGACCGGGACGCCGTGGTGCGCGCCGCCGATATGGAACCGACCGCCGCCGGCGGCTGGACGTACTGGCAGGCCGGCGCGCCCGGACGCGGAATGCAGGCCCTGCGCGTCCATGTGCCGCACGGCTCGCAGGGCGACATCGTGCGGGTGCATCCCGGCGAGGAGTGGCTCTACGTCCTCGAAGGGCGGCTGCGGCTGCGCCTCGGGGACACCACGCACCGGCTCGCGCCCGGAGACAGCGCGCACTTCGATTCGCTCACCCCGCACCGCATCGCCGCCCTGGACCCGGGCGGGGTCGAGCTGCTGTTCGTCCACACCCTGTTGCAGAGCCCCACGGCCACCCTGTGCCTGGGCCCCACCCCTGGAGAGACGCCATGAGCGACATGGAGGAGAAGTTCCCGCGTGCCCTGTGGGTGCGGCTCATCATCTACATCGCGGTGGGGCACGTCTTCGCCGCCTTCATCTACTTCCTGTTCGAGGCGGGCGCGAAGTAGGCCGGGCGCGTCAGTCGAGCAGCCGCTCGCGCAGCCGGTCCCGGGACTCGGGGCTCAGCCGCAGGCCCTGCTCCAGGTAGGTGTCGACGCCGCCCCACGTGTCCTCGATGGTCTCGAAGGCAGCCGTCAGATACTCGGCCCGCGCGTCGAACAGCGGGCTGAGCAGCTCCATGACCTCCGGCGAGTAGGCGGAGGCGTCGCTGGCGCTGCGCCGCACCTTGTAGCGGCGGTGCTTGGCGTTGGACTCCAGGTAGTCGGCGACGATCGCCTCACGCTCGACGCCGAGGGCCAGCAGCGTCACGGCGATGGACAGGCCCGCGCGGTCCTTGCCGGCCGCGCAGTGCATAAGCGCCGGGACGCTGTCCTCGGCGAGGGAGTGCAGCACCTGGGAGTGTTCACCGGTGCGCTCCTTGATGATCGAGCGGTAGGAGACGATCATCCGGTTCGCGCCCTTGCCGTCCGACAGGATCCCGCGCAGCTGGTCGAGGTCGCCGTCCCGGACCATCTTCCAGAACTCCGCGCCGTCCGCCGGGTCGGAGAGCGGCAGGTTGACGTTGCGCACGCCCGGCAGCTCGACGTCCGGTCCTTCGAGCTTCTGGTCGGCGGCGTTGCGGAAGTCGAAGATCGTGTGCAGCCCCAGCGCGCCGAGGAAGTCTGCGTCCTCGGTCGTCGCGTGCGCGAGGTGGCCGCTGCGGAACAGCACTCCGTGCCGCACCCGTCGTCCGTCCACGGTGGGCAGGCCGCCCACATCACGGAAGTTGCGAACGCCCGCCAATTCGGGCTCGGTCGACGGGATCTGCTGCGTCACGGGGGCTCCTCCCAGTCAGTCCCGGCGGCGCGGCTCGGCGATGCGGCCGACGGGGTGCGCTCTCGACCATACGACATGGATTCCTGGGGCAATGAGTTGTCCACAGGCGTTGCCTCGGAGCCTCGCGGCCCTTGATGATGTTGGTACTTGATCGCACCCGTTCGTCTCTGTGGGGGCTTGATGCTGGGGATCTCCGACAACGGCCGTACGTGGCTCCTCTCCGGGCCGACCAGCAGTTACGCCCTCCACCTGACCGACGGCGACGAACTGCTGCACCTCCACTGGGGACCGCGGATCGGACTCGCCGACGCCGAGGCGCTCGCCGTGCGCCCGCTGCCGGAGTACTGGCCCTTCGAGTCCCCGCTCGACGGACGCGAGGAGTACCCCGTCGAGGGCGGCCCCCGCTTCGTACGGCCCGCCCTGTCCGTGCGCACCGACGAGCGGCGCGGCACCGAGTGGAGCTTCGAGCGCCACGAGTCCGAGGGTGACGAACTGCGGTTGCGCTTCCGTGACGGCGGACTGAACGTCACGCTGCACTACCGGATGCGCGGGGACGTCGTCGAGCGCTGGGTGACCCTGGACAACCAGGGAGCCGCCCTGGAGCTGCTGCGCGCCGACTCGGCGGCCTGGACCCTGCCCGAGCGGGAGGGCTGGCGGCTGTCCCAGCTGCACGGCCGCTGGGGCGCCGAGTCACGGCTTGCGCGGGCCCCGCTCACCTACGGCGAGAAGGTCATCGGCAGCCGCCGCGGCCACACCGGACACCAGCATCTGCCGTGGGTCGCGCTCGATGCGGACGCCACCGAGGAACGCGGCGAGGTCTACGGCTGCGCCCTCGGCTGGTCCGGGTCCTGGCGGATAGCCGTTGCCCAACTCCCGGACGCGCGCGTGCAGGTCACCGGCGGCGCCGGTCACGACGACTCTGGCCTGCTGCGGCTGGCCGCGGGGGAGTCCTTCACCACGCCCGTCTTCGCCGGCCTCTGGAGCGACGGCGGCTTCGGCGGGGCGAGCCGCGCCTGGCACGCGTACCAGCGCGCGTATGTGATCCCGGACGCAGACCGGGACCGGCCGGTGCTGTTCAACTCCTGGGAGGCGACCGAGTTCGACATCTCCGAGGAGCAGCAGAGCCTCCTCGCGCGGCGGGCCGCGGCCATCGGCGTCGAGCTGTTCGTGGTGGACGACGGCTGGTTCGGGACGCGCACCAGCGACCGCGCCGGGCTCGGTGACTGGACGCCCAACCCCGACCGCTTCCCCTCCGGCCTCAAGCCGCTCGCCGAGTACGTGCACGCGCTCGGCATGCAGTTCGGCATCTGGGTCGAACCAGAAATGGTCAATCCGGACAGCGAGCTGTATCGCGCACATCCTGATTGGGTTCAGTACCAATCGGGACGAAAGCGTACGGAATTTCGCAATCAGCTCGTGCTGAACCTGGCCCGCGACGACGTCCGGGAGTACCTCTGGGAGCGGCTCGACGGGCTGCTCTCCAGTGCTCTGATCGACTATGTGAAGTGGGACTTCAACCGCTGCTTCAGCGATGCCGGCTGGCCCGGTGAGGCGTATCCGCAGCGCCTGTGGGTCGACCATGTGCATGCCCTGTACGACCTGCTGGACCGGCTGCGCGCCGCTCACCCCGGCGTCGCCTTCGAGTCCTGCTCGGGCGGCGGCGGGCGCATCGACCTCGGTGTGCTCGGCCGTACGGACCAGGTGTGGACCTCGGACAACACCGACCCGCTCGACCGGCTCGCCATCCAGCACGGCTTCAGCCAGATCCATCCGGCCCGGGCCATGGCCGCCTGGGTCACCGACAGCCCGAACGCCATGCTCAACCACCGTGCCAGCTCGCTGCGCTTCCGGTTCGTGAGCGCGATGGCCGGGGTGCTCGGTGTCGGCGGCGACCTCGCGCGGTGGACCGAGGAGGAGCTCGCCGAGGCCGGGGAGTGGGTGGCGCTCTACAAGGAGATCCGGCCCCTGGTGCAGCGCGGCGACCTGTACCGGTTGCGGCCCCCGCGGGGCGGGCTGAGTGCGGTGCAGTACGTGCTCGGGGACGAAACGGTCGTCTTGGCCTGGCTCCAGGCGCAGAGCTACGGCGAGCCCCTCCCGGCGCTCCGGCTGCGTGGTCTGGATCCGACAGCTGCGTATGAATGCCTTGAAACGGGCGAAATTCACCGAGGGGCCGTACTGGTGCATCACGGACTGCGCGCCAACCTGAAGGGCGACCTTGATGCGATGGTTATTCGACTCCGTCGCATCTAGGCGATCTGTCCGAATTGGCACCTTCATTCCAACTCGCTCTGCAATAAAGAAAGCTGGAGCAGTGTCACGTGAGGAGCGTCATAGCCGTGACGGTGCGTCGCCCGTCATGTCCACGTAATTCATAGGCTTTTCAAGGGGCTTTGAGTCGGGCGACGCCCTCATATTTCACGCACGGTGACGGCTAATTCCCACAAGGGATCAACAGGAACGCATTCGGACGGAACCTCTCACTTGTTCCCATGCGTCTTCCTCGCTTACGTTCGCCACCAATCCGGACGGACGCCCAATCCTGCCGCCGCTCGGATTCCGCGCAAACTCACCCGTGCACGGCAGGAGCGGGGGACCCACAGGTACAACCGCCTGTTCCGGTCTCCGGAACGGCTAGGGGTCAAGTCGCGCCATGGCGCGGCCGGGCATCTCCAGCCCGCACCCGACAGCTCACCTCGCAGGCGCCGGAGAGGAATTCGTCATGCCCGCGAAGGGTAAGCATCGCCGTCCGAAGTCCCTGCGCTTCACCCGCTCCATAGCCGTCGCCGGAACCGGTGGCGCCGCTCTCGCTCTTCCGCTCATGGGAGCCACCGGCGCCCACGCCGCTCCCTCGCAGTCCGTTTCGGAAAAGGCCGTTCAGTCCCTTCCGGTCGCCGGCCAGAAGGCCGCCGACAAGAAGGTCGCCCAGAAGAAGACGGACGTGCGGACCTATTCGGTGAAGGTCGGCGATTACCTTTCGAAGATCGCCGACGAGCAGAACGTCAGCGGTGGCTGGAAGAAGCTCTACGCCGACAACCGTGAGGCCGTCGGCTCCGACCCGTCGCTGATCCACCCGGGCCTCAAGCTCGCCATCGGCGGCAAGAAGGCCGCGACGACCGCCCCCAAGTCGTCGCCCTCCAAGCCCTCTTCGGCGTCCAAGTCGTCCGCGAAGGACTCGTCCGCCGCGAAGCCCGCCGCGCCCAAGAAGGCGACCGCGGCCGCCGAGACCACCAGCACCGTCAACGGCTTCTCCGCCCCGCTGTCCGGCGCCTCCCTCGGCACCGGCTACAAGGTCGCGGGCAGCATGTGGTCCAGCGGTTACCACACCGGCGTCGACTTCGCCGCCGCCACCGGCACCCCGCTGAAGGCGGTCGGCGCGGGCACCGTCGTCTCGGCCGGCTGGGGCGGCGCGTACGGCAACCAGGTCGTCATCCAGCTCGCCGACGGCTACTACGCCCAGTACGCCCACCTGTCCTCGCTCTCGGTCTCCAGCGGCCAGACGGTGACCGCGGGCCAGCAGATCGGCCTCTCCGGTGCGACCGGCAACGTCACCGGCCCGCACCTGCACTTCGAGATCCGCACCACGCCGGACTACGGCTCGGACGTGGACCCGGTCGCCTACCTGCGCGCCAAGGGTGTCGCCATCGGCTGACGCGGCGCCACGCCAGAACCACCTGCCTGACACGCGGCCGAAGGCCGGACCCCGATCCCCGGGTCCGGCCTTCGGCATGTTGCGCCCACAACACCCCTGTTCAAAGGGTTATTCCACGTTTGGTGAACACTTTAGGAGTGGCTTATCTCACCGATCGTCAACCCTTTCCTACGGTCGCGTAGGTCACATTCGAAGGTGAATCATGGGCCGATGTGGCAGACGATTCGAAGAGTGACAGCAGTGCAGTGATCGGGTCGTACGTTGCGGTGGGGGACAGCTTCACCGAGGGCGTCGGCGACCCCGGCCCCGACGGCGCGTTCGTCGGCTGGGCCGACCGGTTCGCGGTCCTGCTCGCGGACCGGCGCCCCGAGGGCGACTTCGACTACACCAACCTCGCCGTACGCGGCAAACTGCTCGACCAGATCATCGAGAACCAGCTTCCGAAGGCCGCCGAACTGGCCCCGGACCTGGTCTCGTTCTCTGCGGGCGGCAACGACATCATCCGACCCGGAACCGACCCCGACGAGGTCGCCGAGCGCTTCGAGCGGGCGATCGTCCGGCTCACCTCGGCCGTCGGCACCGTCATGGTGACGACCGGCTTCGACACCCGTGGCGTGCCCGTGCTGAAGCATCTGCGCGGCAAGATCGCCACGTACAACGGACATGTGCGCGCCATCGCCGACCGGTACGGCTGCCCGGTGCTCGACCTGTGGTCCCTGAAGACCGTTCAGGACCGCCGCGCCTGGGACGACGACCGGCTCCACCTGTCTCCCGAGGGGCACACGCGCGTGGCGCTCCGCGCGGGCCAGGTCCTCGGCTTGGAGATCCCCGCCGACCCGGACCAGCCCTGGCCGCCGCTCCCGCCCCGCGGCACCCTCGAGGTCCGGCGGGACGACGTCCACTGGGCCCGCGAGTACCTGGTGCCGTGGATCGGCCGACGACTGCGCGGCGAGTCGTCGGGCGACCATGTGACGGCCAAGGGCGCGCTGTCCCCGGACGACATCAAGATGCGGATCCGATCGGTGGCTTGAGAGAGGTTCCCGAGCGACCGATACGTCCGGGCCGTACCGATGGCTGATCGGTGCGGCCCGGACGTATGTGGTCACGCCACGTGTGCTCGCACCACACACACCATCACCGGTTCGACGCCGTCAACGCCTTCCGCTCCAGCCCGAGTTCCCGGGCCAGCGCCTCGTCCACCCACTCCTGGGCACGCGTACGCGAGATCGAGCCCGGGTACGACGTCAGCTGTACGGCGAGCCCGTCGAGGAGGGCCGTCAGGCGCAGGGCCGTGCCGCCGGGGTCCGGGCAGGGGAACTCGCCGGCGGCGACGCCCTCGGCGATCACCTCGGCGATGGCCCCCTTCCACTGCCGGTCGAGGTCCCGGGTGACCTCCTGGAGCGCGGGTTCGCGCAGCGCCGCCGCCCAGCCCTCGATCCACAGCCGCCAACCCTTGGCCTGACCGGTCGGCGCGTACCAGCGCACGGCCGCCCGCAGCCGCCGCAGTGCCGTCGTACGGCGTCCGAGGAGCCGGCGCAGACGGGCCAGGTCGCCTTCGGCCGCATGGGTGAACGCGGCCGCGACGAGCTTCTCCTTGGTGTCGAAGTGATACAGCACCAGCGCGTTGCTCACGCCGAGCACCGAGGCCACGTCGGCGATCCTCACCGCCGCCACGCCCCGCGCCTCTATCTGCTCGACGGCGGCGCCCAGCAACTCCTCACGCCGTTCCGCCACGCTCAACCGCACTCTTGCCACGTCGTCACCCTAAAGCCTCGTCACCGGCCGTTCCCCGGCCAGGTCCGGCCGGGCCCCGGGACCGCAGTCACCGGTGCCAGCCGAACCGTTCGGTGATCAACGGCAGCCGGTCCGCAGCGATGGCGTGCGCGGCGACCCGCGGAGCCGTCCCGTCCGCCTCGGCACGCGCCAGCGTGAGGTCGGTCAGGGCGCGCATCGAACGTCGTGTGTGGGCGAACGCCTCGTCGGCGTCCGGGCCGATGTCCCCGAACAGCGTCCACCACCACCAGGCGTTCGTACCCGAGTTGACCACGACGTCCGGCAGCACGATGACGCCCCGGGCGGCCAGCAGCGCCTCGGCGTCGGGCCGTACGGGCATGTTGGCCGCCTCGGCGATCCAACGCGCGTTGACACGGCCCTGGTTCGAGGCGTCGATCACGTACGACACGGCCGCCGGTACCAGCACCTCCGCCTCGGCCGAAAGCCAGGCGTCGCCCGGCAGCTCGCGGTCCCCGGGACGCAGTACGGCCCGGTCGACGGTGCCGTGGGCGTCGCGTGCCGCAAGCAGGCTCTCGACGTCCAGCCCGGCCGGATTGGCGATCGTGCCCTTGATGTCGGCGACGGCCACGACGGTGAGCCCCGCGCGCGTGAGGAAGCGAGCCGTGGCCCCGCCCATGGTCCCCAGGCCCTGCACGGCGACGCGCGTCCTCCAGTACGGCACACCGGCCCGGTCCAGCGCGGTCAGCACCGACTCCGCGACCCCGCAGCCACCGACCAGTTCGTCCAGCCCGATGCCGTCGACCTCGACCGCGAACGCCTCCGCGAGCCGCCGCCGGGATCCCGCCTCGTCGTCGAGCAGCGGATACACGGCCTGGACCGACGAGACGAGCCCCGCCTCGACCGCCGCCCGGTCGACCACGTCCTGGGCGAGACCGAGGTCCTCGCCGGTGGTCCAGAGATTCTCGATGTACGGCCGCATGCTCCGCAGGTAGCGCACCAGCAGCCCGTACGCCTCCGGGTCCCGGGGATCGCAGTCGATGCCGCCCTTGGCGCCGCCCAGGGGGACGTACCGCGCCTCCGGGTCGTAGTGCAGGGCCTCCTTCATGCTCATGCCCCGCGCGAGACCCGTGACCTCCTCCAGCGTGCACCCCGGCCGCATCCGCAGCCCGCCACTGGCCACGCCGCGCACCAGCCGGTCGACGACCAGGAAGCCCTGACGGCCGGTGATGTGGTCGGTCCAGGTCAGGGACAGCAGGGGAGTGGTCGGGGCGGGTGGGGTGGTCATGGGGTCTCCGGGGTCGGGGCCGTCTCCCGGGAGCGGGGTCCGGGACCTGGGACGGGCTTTCGGGGCGAAGGCGCGGCTGTGCTTCTACTGAACGGTGAGTCAGTATCGGAGGGGGATGGGGACATGTCAATGTGGCGGGTTGATCTGTGTGGATCGGAGGGGGCGGGGTGGGCCGTGGGGGCGCCGGACCCTTCCCGGCCAGGGGGGATCCGAGAGTGTCGGACGGGCCGCCCATAATGGAACTCCTCACCGAATCCAGCTGGAGGTACCGTGGCCGGTTTCCGATTCCCGAGCTCCGGGCTGCGCGCCCTGCGGCCCGAGGCCTTCGGCGTGGATCCGAGCGGTGAGCGCATGGCGCGTATCCGCAGATCACCGCACTTCAAGGACGGGGTGTTCCAGAACCCGGGGGGCGAGGCCCGCACCAGGCCCTCCGGGTCGATGCTGGAGTTCGCCAAGGTCTTCTTCGACAAGGAGTCCCGGCCCCGACGCACCCCGGACGGCACCATTCCGGTGCACCCCACCACCTACGCGGACCTGGCCAAGCCGCCCGCCACGGGGCTGCGCATTACCTGGATGGGGCACTCCAGCATCCTCGCGGAGATCGACGGCCACCGGGTCCTCTTCGATCCCGTGTGGGGTGAGCGCTGCTCCCCGTTCCCCTTCGCCGGGCCGAAGCGGCTGCACCCCGTGCCGCTGCCGCTCGCCGCGCTCGGCCCGGTCGACGTTGTTGTCATCTCGCACGACCACTACGACCACCTCGACATGCCGACGATCAAGGCGCTGGCCGGCACCGACACGGTCTTCGCCGTGCCGCTCGGTGTCGGCGGCCACCTCGAACACTGGGGCGTGTCCGCCGACCGGCTGCGCGAGCTGGACTGGCACGAGGCGACCAAGGTCGGCGGGCTCACCCTGACCGCCACCCCGGCCCGCCACTTCTGCGGCCGCGGACTGCGCAACACCCAGCACACCCTCTGGGCGTCCTGGGCCGTCGCCTCCGACGAGCACCGGATCTACCACAGCGGTGACACCGGCTACTTCGAGGGCTTCAAGGACATCGGCGCCGAGCACGGCCCGTTCGACGCCACGATGATCCAGGTCGGCGCCTACTCCGACTTCTGGCCCGACATCCACATGACGCCGGACGAGGGCGTCCGGGCCCACCTCGACCTTCAGGGCGGCGACCCGACCGCGGGCGTCATGCTGCCCATCCACTGGGGGACCTTCAACCTGGCGCCGCACCCGTGGGCGGAGCCGGGCGAGCGGATGATGCGGGCCACGCACAAGGCCGGGGTCACGATGGCGGCGCCCCGTTGCGGCGAACCCTTCGAGCCGGCCTCCTTGGGGCCCGTGACGCCGTGGTGGCGCGAGGTCGCCCAGGCGCCCGCCGAGGGGTGGCCGGCGTGGCCGCCGGTGGCTCCGGCGCCGGACAGCACGCCGGTCTCGTAGCGCGACCGCCGTCGAGGAACGACCCATGGGGGCGCGAGTGATCATCACTCGCGCCCCCATGCGGCATTTCACGCGGGGCGCGCGGGGGTGTGTCTGGGTACTTGCGTGACGCCGCGCGCCGCTACTGTCGGTGATGCTCTGGGGTTCGGGACGGCGGGCGTGTGAGGTGCTGAAACGTCCCCACCGGCGCGGTCGGGGCCGGGGAGCGGGCCTTGGCCGAGGGGTGGGGCACGGAAAAGTGCCCCACCTCTCGACGTTTCCCCGTGACCGCTTCTGACCAGGTCCGATCGTTCGATTGCTCCTTGTGAGGGAACGGCGTGATGGGTTATCGGTCTGCCGTGCGAGACCTCATACCAGAGCGGGACGCTCGCTGCGGGAGTTTGTCAACTGCCCACCGCACTTGATGCGAAGGCGACTACTGTCAGTGTCCGTCGGGCGACGCGGAGCCGAATTCGTCAGCTCTGTCGACCGACATCGCCATGGCGCACGCCCCGGGCCGCGCAGATCGCGCGCACCCCCGGGCTCCCGACCGACGGACCAGTACGAGGACCCCGATGTCTCATCTACGCGCCCCGGCCGCACGCGCAGACCGCCGTGAGGGCGGGCGGCACGGGCGCCCGGCCGCCCGCACCGCACCCGCGCTGCCCGAGACCCATATACGGCCCCAACTGCTGCGGCTGGCCGTGCTGCCACCCGTCGCGGTCACTCTCAGCGCCTGTGCGGCCGTACTGTTCGTGATCCGCTCCACGGGCATCCGGCCGAGCCTCACGGTGTGGGCCGTGCTCGCGAGCGCGGTCTCGGTCACCGTCGCCGGCATCCTGATCGCCGCCGTGGCCGCCAACCGCACCGCAGCATCCGTGAGCGACCGCATCCGCGCGCTCCGCCGCAACAGTGCACGAGGCGAGGCCGATCTACGGGCCCTGGTCGAGACACTGAGACGCGGCGAGGCGCCCCCGAAGCGCAAGTCCCGCAGCGGTCCGCCCGAGGACGCCGACGACTTCGAACTGCTCGCCGGCGATCTGGCACGCGCCCACGACGGCGCCGTCACCGCCGTCGTGGCGGCCGCGCAGCTCTCCAGCCAGGCGGGCAGCGAACAGAAGCTCGAGGTCTTCGTCAACCTCGCCCGGCGCCTTCAGTCGCTGGTGCACCGGGAGATCTCCATCCTCGACGAGCTGGAGAACGAGATCGAGGACCCCGACCTGCTCAAGGGCCTCTTCCACGTCGACCACCTCGCCACCCGCATCCGCCGCCACGCGGAGAACCTCGCCGTCCTCGGCGGCGCCGTCTCCCGCCGGCAGTGGAGCAACCCCGTCTCCATGACCGAGGTGCTGCGCTCCGCCATCGCCGAGGTCGAGCAGTACTCACGGGTGAAGCTCGTGCCGCCCATCGACGGCACCCTGCGCGGGCACGCCGTCGCCGACGTCATCCACCTGCTGGCCGAACTGGTCGAGAACGCCACGGTGTTCTCCGCCCCGCACACCCAGGTGCTGCTCCGGGCCAACCTCGTGACCTCGGGACTCGCCGTCGAGGTCGAGGACCGCGGGCTCGGCATGCCCGTCGGCGAACAGAACCGCATGAACGCCCTTCTCGCCGACCCTGACCAGGTCAACGTCGCCAGCCTGCTGGCGGACGGACGCATCGGCCTGTTCGTCGTCTCGCAGCTCGCGAAGCGCCATGGCATCCATGTGCGCCTCCAGACGAATATCTACGGCGGAGTGCAGGCCGTACTCGTCGTGCCGCAGGGGCTGTTGGGCGACGAACCCGGGGCTCGGACGAGTGTGGGGCGGGGGCCTGAGCCGCAGCAGGGGGCCGTCGCCGGTGCCGGTACGGGCATGTCGGCGCAGGCTCTTGCCCAGGCCGCGCCGTCCTCGCCACAGGTACGTCAGCAGCAGGGGCCGGTGCCGTCTCAGCAGCGTCGGCATGCGGCGGCGACCGGGGCGACCGGGGCGGGGACAGCGGCGGGGTCGGCGTCAGCGGCGGCAGGGGCTGCTTCGGGCGCAGCTGAGAGCGGTGGGCGGCGAGGCGTAGGCGAGGCGTCCCAGGCATCGTCGGCATCGCACGGTGCACCGCGCCGGCAGGAGCCGCCGCAGGGCGGCGCGAGGGGAGCGGTCCCGAGGGCGAACGGTGCCGGACCGGCGCCGCTGCCCGTACGCGGAGCCCGGGAGGAACGGGCCAACCCGGCCGAGGCCGTGCCCGGCATCAGGCCCGACGAACGCCGACGCGTGGAGGAGAACGCCGGCGCGCCGCCGACCCCGCGTGTCAGCACCGTCCGCGGCACCATGGGCAAGCCCCAACTTCCGCGCCGACGTGCCCAGGAGCACATCGCACCCCAACTCCGTGGTGGTCCCGCACCACGGCAGGAGTCCGACCAACTCGCCGGGCACGACCCGGGGCTGATGGCCGCGTTCCAACGGGGGATCGGGCTGGCCGAGACACAGCAGCACATGGAATCGGCGCGGGGGGACGCCGAGCATGTGGATGCGGGGTACATGAGGGCCGAGCCCGTCAGCGCCGAGCACGTGGGTACCGACCATGTGGGCGCCGACCGTATCGGCACTGACCACATGGGTACCGACCACATGGGCACGGGTACAAGCCGTACGGCAACGGGTCACACGAACTCGGGCCACACCAGCACCGGCCACACGACCACCGGGCAGGCCAGCGCCGGCCACACAGCCACGGGGCACATGGGTACGGGCTACGTGGGCGCAGGGCACACGGATTCGGTGCACACCCCCACGACCCACGGGATTGCCCCCACCGCCCACGGGATTACCCCCATCACCCACGGGATCACTCCCGCCTACATCCCTTCACCCCATACGACGTCCGAGACCGCGTCATCCACCCCGGAGCCGACCCACCCGGACCCCCTGGTCTCCCAGCCCACTCGACTGGAGTCCGTACGCCCGGCGCCCAGCCGTCCGGAGCCGACGAGCCTCGACACGGCTCGACCCCAGCCCACACGTCTGCGCCCGCCGTCCCTGGATGGACTCCACATGGACGTGACCCCCATGACCACCCGGCCCTCCATGGACGTCTCGCCCATGGACCCGGCCCATATGACCGAGCCCCACCCCGGGTCCGCGCCCGGTACCGACCACACCACCTGGCCTGACGGGAGCGCTCCAGCCGGATGACCACGACTGTGACCAGCTCGAAGTCCGCCTGGGAGACCACCCCCAACCCCGGCGCTCCCGCAGACCTTCGTACCTCAAGGAGTCGATCCACCATGGCGAGCGAAGCGCCGACCGCCCATGTCTCCGATCTCGACTGGCTGATGAGCGGCCTCGTGCAGCGCGTACCGCACACGACCAGCGCGGTCCTGCTCTCCTGCGACGGGCTCGTGAAGTCCGTTCACGGCCTCGACCCGGACAGCGCCGACCACATGGCCGCCCTGGCCTCCGGGCTGTACTCCCTCGGCCGCAGCGCCGGCGTCCGCTTCGGCGAGGGGGGCGAGGTCCGCCAGGTCGTCGTGGAGCTCGACTCGACGCTGCTCTTCGTGACCACGGCCGGCTCCGGCACCTGTCTCGCCGTACTGGCGGGCCGTGAGGCCGACGCGGCGGTGCTGGGCTACGAGATGGCGATGCTGGTCAAGAGCGTCCGCCCGTACCTGGTCACCGCACCCCGGCAGCACTCCGTCGAACCCTCGGCGTTGAGGCCTTGAACATGACGGCGGCCGGCGACGGGCCCTGGCTCGACGACGCGGCCGGACGGCTGGTGCGCCCTTTCACGGTCAGCAACGGCCGTACCCGTCCCACCGTCGCGCTCGATCTCATCTCGCAGGTGATGGCCACCGGGGCGACCCCCCTCGGCTACCTGGGCCCCGAGCACGAGCTGGCGCTCGACCTGTGCCGCGCTCCCGTCTCTGTCGCCGAGGTGGCAGCCCACCTGAAGCTGCCGGCGGCGGTCACCAAGGTGCTGCTGTCGGACCTCGTCGACTGCGGGGCGCTCACCACCAAGCCCCCCGAGTTCCACCACAACCCGACAGACCGGGCCCTTCTGGAGGCAGTGCTCGATGGACTACGACGACAGCTCTGACCCCTTCCCCACCGCACTGAAGATCTTGGTGGCGGGAGGGTTCGGGGTAGGCAAGACGACCTTCGTGGGCGCGGTCAGCGAGATCGCGCCGCTCAGCACGGAGGAACTGCTCACCACGGTCAGCGCAGCGACCGACAGCCTCGAAGGGGTGGAGAACAAGGTCGAGACGACGGTGGCCATGGACTTCGGCCGCATCACACTCGATCCGGAACACGTCCTCTACCTGTTCGGCACACCCGGACAGGAACGGTTCTGGTTCATGTGGGACGAACTCTCGGAGGGTGCGCTCGGCGCGGTGATCCTCGCCGACACCCGGCGCCTGGAGGACTGCTTCGCCGCCGTCGACTTCTTCGAGCAGCGGGGTCTCGGCTTCATCGTCGCGATCAACGAGTTCGACGGCGGCTACCGGTACGACCCGGAGGAGGTCCGCGCCGCCATCGACCTCGACCCGGAGATCCCCATCGTCCGCTGCGACGCCCGGATCTCCAGCTCCGGCGTGCAGACCCTGCTCACCCTGGTGAGGCACCTCATCGCCCACACACCGGCACCCGCGCCCAGCCATGGCGCCCACATGTGACAGCCACACACACCCGCACGGAGCCGCATATGACGTACGCCCACAGGGACGGAATCCGCCCATGAGCTACGGCCCACCCCATCCGGTCGCTCGACTGCTGCTGACCCCCGAGGACAAGGAGGCCCCCGCCCGCGCCCAGCGGTTGCTCCGGCTGGGACTGGGGGATCATGCCGACCCGGCCCTCGACGTCTTCGCGGACCATCTCGCCGAGCTCACCGGGGCGCCGTACGCCATGGTCAACTTCATCGACGAGAACCGGCAGTTCTTCGCCGGGCTGCACGCACAGCACAGGGTGACCCTCACACGGGCTGATGACTCCAAGCCTGAGCTGGGGCGCCATATGGAGCGAGACCATGGGTTCTGCCCACATGTGGTCGTGCGACGCAAGGCGTTGGTCCTGGAGGATGTCTGCGACTATCCGCGGTTCGCCGGGAATCCGATCGTCGACGAGTTCGGCATCCGCTCCTACATGGGCGCGCCGCTCATCGACAGCACCGGGATGGCGCTGGGCACCGTGTGTGTCGTGGACGTGGAGCCGCGGCCGTGGGGGAGGGCGGGCCTGGACACCATCAAGGCGACCGCGGTGGACCTGATGTCCCGGCTGGAACGACGGCAGGCCGACGGACTCCCGCTGCTCTGAGCGCGGCCTCGGCGGTGCCCGACGGCTGTTTTGCCGCCGGGGCGGCATCGGTCCGACTTGGCGTGCCCCTGACTCCAAACTGGGCGGCGCAGCGGCGCGACTAGGCGCGTGTCCTGGAGGCTGACGGCGAACCGTTGCGGCGGCTCAGGGGACTGTTCGAGGAGACCCAGGCGGGCCAGCGGGCCGTCCAAGAGGGCTGCGGGACCGTGTCGGGGTGTCTGTTCGGGAACCTCACGCTGGAGCTGAGCAATCAGACCGAGGCGGTCCGCCGGCGGCTTCAGGAGATCTTCGACGCGCAGGTCGACATGGTCGAGACGGTCGTCGAGGAGGCCCGGGAGCGCGGCGACGTCACCGTGGTGGACACGCGCGAGGCGGCGCGGGCCGTGGTGGCCCAGCTGGAGGGCCAGGTCATGGTCGCGAAGATGTACAACAGCACGGAACGCCTGACCCCGCTGTGGAACAACTGCCTCGCGCTGCTCGGCGCCCGCAGACCGTCGGGTACCCGAAAGCCCTAGTAGCCCCGCCACACGTTGTCGAACGCGGCGTCCTCGATCGCCCGCCGCTGCCGTACGGCCTCCAGTTCCATGACCGCATTGCCGAGGGCGGCAAGCACGGTCGTGACCGTCTCGTCGGTGAGCTTCTCGGCGTCCTCGCCCGACTCGTCACGGATGCCGGCGGCGGTGCCCAGGGCGGTGAGGACGGGCTCGCCCGAGGTCCAGCGCTCATCCGCCTGCCGCCGGGCCGCCGAGTCGACCGGCACCGAAGGAGCGGCCCGCAGCGCGAACCGGGGACCCGGCGCCCGGGCCGTGAGCCCCACGCGCTCCAGATCCTCGACATAGGCCGCGGACAGGCCCCGGCCCCTGCGCCACAGCCAGTCCTCGACGGACTCGTACGGTTCCTGTCGTACGAGTGCCGAGACGGCCTCGTCCAGCAGACGGTCACCCGTGGGCGCCTGTGCGCTGGGTGTGATGAGGTCGCCGTCCAGGACGAGGGCATGGGCGTCGAGAAGGTCGAACATCTCCGCCGCCGCGAGCGCGAGCGACAGATCGCCTTGCTCGACTGTGTGGTCCGACGCCATGTCCAGGGTGACTATCGCGAGATCCCGTGCGGTGTTCATGAGCGGCTCCTGGTCAGTCGGCCGAGTGCGGGGCGTGGACAACGGAGGCTGTCCTCGGCGGTCCGGACGTCATACACCGATTCTCGCTGTCCTTCGGGCACCGTGTGTCGTACTACCACCATGTGGTGCGGGAACCCGATTCTCAGCTCGGCGGCGGCCGAGGCCGCGGTGAGGACCACGAGGGCGGCCAGGAGCAGGGCGGGACGGTAGCCGTCGTGCAGCAGCGGGGCGGCCAGGAGGGGGCCCAGGATCTGGCCGACGGAGTATCCGGCGGTCAGCAGCGCGACCGAGCGGGGGACGCGCAGACCGGCCCCGGCGGCGAGGGCGAGAGTGCTCACGCCCAGGAAGATGGCACCGAACAGGACCGCGGAGACCAGTGCGGCCGCCACACCGCCGACCAGGGCGGGCAGTGCGATGCCGGCGACATCGTCGACGCCGTGCTCTACCTGGAGACGGCTCCGTTCGTCACCGGCGAGATCATGCACGTCGGCGGCGGTATGAGCGCCGGACACTGACAGCCCGTCAGGGCGGGAGCAAGGGCCGGGCAATCCTCCGGGGGATCGACCAAGGAAAGGCCAAGGAGCGGACATGACCACCACGAAGGACGCGAAGGAGATCCTGAGCGGCGTCCTCGACCAGTGGAAGGACGCCGTCGACGGGCACCGGCCCGAGGACGTCGCCTCCCTGTTCACCGAGGACGCCGTCTTCCAGGGGCTGCACCCCTACAGTGTGGGCCGGGCAGGTGTGGCCGAGTACTACAGCTCGCAGCCGCTCGGCATGCGAGCCGACTACACCGTCCTGGAAACCAGACAGCCTGCCGACGGCCTGGTCCTCGGGTACCTCGACGTCCGGTTCTCGTTCACGGACCGGCCCGCGCTGGACGTCAAGCTCGCGGTACTCGTCGCCCGCGTCGAGGACAACTGGTTCATCAGCCACTACCAGGTCTCCCGCCTCCCATAGGCGCCGGCCGAGGGCGTGAAGGAAAGCTGTGGCGCCGCTTAAGAAATCCTCGATGGACCCGGGCGCCGCCGTACGGCAGATTGCTACGCGAATCCACCCCCCTCCCCGGCTGCGGGCTCCCTCGGCATGCCCGCAGCCGGGACTCGAGTGCAACAGGAGCCGTAGCGTTGAAGGCGCTGGTCAAGGAGAAGGCGGAGCCCGGGCTGTGGCTCGCGGACGTTCCGGAACCGGCCGTCGGGCCCGGCGACGTACTGATCAAGGTGCTTCGCACCGGCATCTGCGGCACCGATCTGCACATCAGGTCCTGGGACGGCTGGGCACAGCAGGCGATACGCACCCCGCTCGTGGTGGGGCACGAGTTCGTCGGCGAGGTCGTCGAGACCGGCCGGGACGTCGCCGACATCAAGCCCGGTGACCGGGTCAGCGGCGAGGGTCACCTGGTCTGCGGCAAGTGCCGCAACTGTCTGGCCGGCCGCCGGCACCTGTGCCGCGCCACGGTCGGCCTCGGCGTCGGACGCGACGGCGCCTTCGCCGAGTACGTCGCCCTGCCCGCCGCCAATGTGTGGGTGCACCGGGTGCCAGTCGACCTCGACGTCGCCGCGATCTTCGACCCGTTCGGCAACGCCGTGCACACCGCGCTGTCGTTCCCGCTGGTCGGCGAGGACGTCCTGATCACCGGTGCCGGCCCGATCGGCCTCATGGCGGCGGCCGTGGCCCGGCACGCGGGCGCCCGCCACGTCATGATCACCGATGTGAGCGAGGAGCGGCTGGAACTCGCCCGCAAGGTCGGCGTGAGCCTCGCCCTGAACGTGGCCGAGGCGAGCATCGCCGATGGACAGCGCACGCTCGGTCTGCGCGAGGGCTTCGACATCGGCCTGGAGATGTCCGGCCGCCCCGAGGCCATGCGCGACATGATCGCCAACATGACGCACGGCGGCCGTATCGCCATGCTCGGCCTGCCCGCCCAGGAGTTCCCGGTCGACTGGGCCCGCGTCGTCACCTCGATGATCACCATCAAGGGCATCTACGGCCGTGAGATGTTCGAGACCTGGTACGCCATGTCCGTGCTGCTCGAAGGCGGCCTCGACCTCGCGCCCGTGATCACCGGCCGGTACGGCTACCGCGACTTCGAGGCGGCCTTCGCCGACGCGGCGAGCGGCCGTGGCGGCAAGGTCATCCTCGACTGGACCGCGTAAGTCACCGCGTAAGTCACCGCGTAAGTCACCTGCTTTCCTGGGAGCTTTGAGATGTTCGACTCCGTGCGCGACGACCTGCGCGCCACCCTCGACGAGATCCGCGCCGTCGGCCTGCACAAGCCGGAGCGCGTCATCGACACCCCGCAGTCCGCGACCGTCAACGTCAGCGCGGGCGGTCGCCCCGGCGAGGTCCTCAACTTCTGCGCCAACAACTACCTCGGCCTCGCCGACCACCCCGAGGTGATCGCCGCCGCCCACCAGGCCCTGGACCGCTGGGGCTACGGCATGGCCTCCGTCCGCTTCATCTGCGGCACCCAGGAGGTGCACAAGGAGCTGGAGGGCAGGATCTCGGCGTTCCTCGGCCAGGAGGACACGATCCTGTACTCCTCCTGCTTCGACGCCAACGGAGGCGTGTTCGAGACGCTCCTCGGCCCGGAGGACGCGGTGATCTCCGACGCCCTCAACCACGCGTCGATCATCGACGGCATCCGGCTGTCCAAGGCCCGCCGCTTCCGCTACGCCAACCGTGATCTGGCCGACCTGGAAGCCCAGTTGAAGGAGGCGCAGTCGGCGCGCCGCCGGCTGATCGTCACCGACGGCGTCTTCTCCATGGACGGCTACGTGGCGCCGCTGAAGGACATCTGCGACCTCGCCGACCGCTACGACGCGATGGTCATGGTCGACGACTCGCACGCCGTCGGCTTCGTCGGCCCCGGCGGCCGCGGCACGCCCGAGCTGCACGGCGTCATGGACCGCGTCGACATCATCACCGGCACCCTCGGCAAGGCCCTCGGCGGCGCGTCCGGCGGCTATGTGGCGGCCCGTGCCGAGATCGTCGCCCTGCTGCGCCAGCGCTCCCGGCCGTACCTGTTCTCGAACACCCTGGCCCCGGTGATCGCGGCGGCCTCCCTCAAGGTCCTGGACCTGCTGGAGTCCGCGGACGACCTGCGTGTCCGGCTCGCCGAGAACACGAAGCTGTTCCGCCGCCGGATGACCGAGGAGGGCTTCGAGATCCTCCCCGGCGACCACGCCATCGCGCCCGTGATGATCGGCGACGCGACCAAGGCCGGCCGGCTGGCGGAGCTGCTGCTGGAGCGCGGCGTGTACGTGATCGGCTTCTCGTACCCGGTCGTGCCCCAGGGCCAGGCCCGCATCCGCGTCCAGCTGTCCGCCGCGCACTCGACGGACGACGTCAATCGCGCCGTGGACGCCTTCGTCGCGGCCAGGGCCGAACTGGAAGGCTGACGTCCGGCCCGCTCCGGACCTTGCGATAATCGATCTCATGATCGAAGCGCGGCGGCTCCACATCCTCCGTGCGGTGGCCGACCACCGCACCGTGACGGCGGCTGCCGCCGCGCTGTATCTCACCCCCTCCGCGGTCTCCCAGCAGCTCGCGGCCCTGGAGCAGGAGACCGGCCACCGCCTGGTGGAGCGCGGCGCCAAGGGTGTACGGCTGACCCCGGCAGGCGAGATCCTGCTCAGCCACACCAACGCCGTGCTCGCCCAGCTGGAGCGGGCGGAGGCCGAGCTCGCGGCGTACAGCTCGGGCGCGGCCGGCACGGTAACGGTCGCCTCCTTCGCGACCGGCATCGGCCTGGTCGTCGCGCCCGCGGTGGCCCGTCTCGCCGAGACGTCCCCCGGCATCCGCATCCGTGTCCAGGACGCGGAGGGCGACGCCAGCCTGCCGATGGTGCTGGACCGGCAGGTCGACATCGCGGTGGCCGTCGAATATCGGGGGGCGCCGCCCGCCGACGACCCGCGCCTGACGCACGTACCGCTGTACGCCGAGCCTTTCGACGCCGTCGTCCCGGTCGGCCACCGGCTGGCCGACGCGGTCGAGGTCCCGCTCGCCGAGCTGGCCAAGGACACCTGGATCGGCCCCTACCCCGGCAACCCCTGCCATGACGTGGTCGTCCTGGCCTGCGAGAACGCCGGTTTCCAGCCCCGCCTCGAACACTCCTCGGACGACTTCCGCGCCGTGGTCGCCCTCGCCTCGGCCGACGCCGGAGTGGCCCTCGTCCCGCGCTCCGCGCTGCGCGGCATGGACCTCACCGGGGTCGTCGTACGGCCCGTGGACGGGGTGGCACCCACGCGCCGGGTCTTCGCGGCCGTGCGACGAGGAGCGGAGGAGCATCCGCTGATCCGGCCTGTGCTGGAGGCGCTCGACGAGGCGGCCGGGGCGTGAGGCTCCCGTAACACCGCCGTTTCATATTCGGGATACCGTCCCGAATATGAAACGCGCGCTGGATGACCTCCAGGCTCCCGACGCTCAACTCGACACCCGCCTGGGCTCTCGGCTGGCCGCGCTGCGGGCCGAACGCGGCTGGTCTCTCGGTGAGTTGGCGGACCGCAGCGGCATCAGCCGTTCGACGCTCTCCCGGGCCGAGAGGGCGGAGATCAGCCCGACCGCATCCATGCTCAACCGCCTCTGTGCCGTCTACGGCCGCACGATGTCCCAGTTGCTCAGCGAGGTCGAGTCCGAGCCCGCGCTGCTGGTGCGGGCGGCCGAGCAGCCGGTGTGGGAGGACCGTTCCGCAGGTTTCGTACGGCGCTCCGTCTCGCCGCCGGACGCCGGGCTGCGCGCCGAACTCGTCGAGGGACGTCTCGCCGAGGGTGCCGACATCGAGTACGACCGGCCGCCTGTCCCAGGGCTGGAGCAGCACGTCTGGGTGCTGGAGGGCGCCCTCGGCGTCACGGTCCAGGAGGTCGAGCACCGCCTAGGCGCCGGGGACTGTCTGCGGATGCGGGTGTGGGGGCCGACGCGGTTCCGGTGTGCCGGGCCGGGGGCGGTGCGGTATGCGCTGGCGGTGGTGCTGCCGTGAACGTGACGCGGCTCGATGAGCCTCAACTGATGGACCGCATAGGGGACTTGGCTGACCTGCTGGTGGACACCGTGGCGGACGGCGCCTCCATCGGATTCCTCGGTCCCCTCGACCGTACGGTGGCCCTGGCCTGGTGGAATGAGCGGGCGAGTGGCGTCGGTGACCGGCGGCTGGCGGTCTGGGTGGCATGCCGGGACGGGCGGACGGTCGGCACGGTGAGCCTGGCCTTCGCCGACAAGCCCAACAGCCGCCACCGGGCCGAACTCGTCAAGCTGATGGTGCACCGGGACGCCCGGGGTCAGGGTCTCGGCCGCAGACTCCTCGCGACCGCGGAGGGGGCGGCGGCCGACGCCGGTGTCACCCTCCTCCACCTGGACACCGAGACCGACAGCCCCGCCGAGCGCCTCTACGACTCGGCCGGTTGGACCCAGGCCGGGGTGATCCCGGACTACGCGGCGAGCCCGGCGGGAGTGCTGCGGCCCACGACGATCTACTTCAAGTACGTGTGACCGTTCCGGTCGGCGAGGGGGGATCACCTGTCATGGGCGTGAACATCTCGTTCATCGGCGCGACGACGGAGGAGCTGGACAGGGCGGAGAAGGACCCGAGTTGGGCGGAGCAGCGCGTGTCCGACCTGTACGGCGTCGACCATCCGCTGCCGGACCGGCCGGACTGCGGCCCCGACGAGGAACTGGTCGCGTTCTCCTCCATCGCGGCCGAGCGCGGCTACGGGGCCTTCATGAACGTCAGCTTCTAGGGAGCGGGAGCGGGTCCTGGGGCGGGCGGGGCTCGGGCGGATGGCCCCGGAGCGGGCTGCCCCGCTGCCCCCTCTCACCAGGTGATTGTCAGTGATGGGCGCTACCGTGCCTCCCATGCCCGATGCCGAAGACGTACGCCGTATCGCCCTCTCTCTGCCGGACACGACGGAGAAGATCGCCTGGAGCATGCCCACGTTCCGGGTCGCCGGCAAGATGTTCGCCACACTGCCCGAGGACGAGACCTCCATCGCGGTGCGCTGCCCGAAGGAGGAGCGCGACGAACTGGTCATGGCCGAGCCGGGGAAGTTCTGGATCGCCGGCCACGAGGCACAGTTCGCGTGGGTACGGGCCCGGCTCGCGGCCATCGAGGACGAGGGCGAACTGCGCGACATCCTCGCCGACTCCTGGCGCCAGGCCGCTCCGACCCGCCTGCTGGACGCCTATCCGGAGCTGGGGCTGGCGACGGGGGACTGAAACCCGTGGGGCGTTGTCAGTGCCCCGTGTCATGATCCGAGGGCAGGTGTGGGAGCCGGGGCGGAGGGGGCCCGGCTACCGCGGAGGCTCGAGTGACGGCGGCGTGGACGGCGGTCCGACCGGGGAGGGGCACGACGGACATGAGGGGGGTGAAGCCGGGCAAGCAAGCCGGTGCCCGGCCGGTGTGGTCGCGGGACTTCGCCCTGTTCTTCGTCGCCCGTGCCGTCGCCCAGCTCGGGGACACGATGCTGCCCGTGGCCCTCGCCGCCGGGCTCCTCCAGCACGGGTACGGCGCCGGCGCGGTCGGTCTCGCCCTGGCCTCGACGTCCGCCGCCTTCGCCGGGCTCATCATCTTCGGCGGTGTCATCGCCGACCGCTTCAGCACCCGCAGACTGATGATCGGCGCCGACCTGGTCCGGCTGTGCACCCAGTCCCTGGCCGCCGCGCTGTTCTTCTCCGGGCACGTGGTCCTGTGGCAGATCTGCGCGATCGGTTTCGTCAACGGCGTCGCGGGCGCCGTGTTCCAGCCCGGCGTACCCGGCACGGTCCGCCGGCTCGCCACCGACGTCCAGGGCGCGAACGGCACGATGCGGATCGCCGAAGCTGTCGCCCAGCTCGCCGGACCGGCCTGCGCGGGAGTGCTCGTCGGCTTCGCCTCACCCGGCGGCGTGTTCACGGCCCACGCGACCACTTACGCCATCAGCGCCCTGTGCCTCCTCCTGCTGCGCCTGCCTGCGCGGACCCGGGCGCCGGGCGACGACCGAACCGCTCGCGGCGCACGGGCCTTCCGCGCCGATCTGGGCGAGGGCTGGCGGGAGTTCAGAGCCCGTACCTGGCTGTGGGGCGTCATCGCCGTCTGGTGCGTCTACATGATCACCGTGTGGGGTCCGACCGTCCCGCTCGTGGCGACCGAGGTGGTCCAGCAGCACGGCCCGCGCACCTACGGCCTGATCAACTCCGCCCTCGGCGCGGGCACCGTCGCCGGCGGCCTGCTCGCGCTGCGGCTGAGACCTCGCCGGATGCTCCGCGCCGGCGCGACAGGGCTCTTCGCCTTCGCCGGCTTCCCGGTGACCGTCGGCGCCGGTCTCGGCGTACCCGCCATGGTCGCCGGTGCGGCCGTCGCAGGTGCGGGCATGGCCTTCTGGAGCGTCATGTGGGCGACCAGCGTCCAGACACAGGTCCCGGCCGACGTCCTCAACCGCATCCACGCGTACGACGTCGCGGGCTCCCTGGCGATGATGCCGGTCGGCCAGGCCATCGCCGGACCGGCCGCCGCGACCCTCGGCGCCGGTCATGTGCTCCTGGTCGCCGGGGGTATGAGCCTCGTCGTCGCGGGCGCGCTGCTGTCGGTGCGGTCGATCCGGGGTCTGGTGCGAGCGGACGCCCCGGCGGCGGCACGGTCGGCTCCGGTGCAGGCGGACGAACGCGTGCGGCCCGAGCCGCACTGAAGCGGACGGGTCCGCATAAACGGGTGCGCGACCACGGACCCGAGTGCGGTATTGTTTCCCTGCGCGTTCGGCCAGGGGAAACCCCAGGTCAAACGGGCACCGGGACGTGGCGCAGCTTGGTAGCGCACTTGACTGGGGGTCAAGGGGTCGCAGGTTCAAATCCTGTCGTCCCGACTTGTGAAGCAGCAAGTCAGAGGCCGTATCGGAATTGCCGATACGGCCTTTTTCGTTTTTGCGACGGTGCTGATCTTGTGACGGTGCTGATCGCGCCTCTCTAGAAGGCCGATTCGAGGATGCCGAGGATGTCCTGCTCGGTGGGGCGGCGGGGTGCGTTGCGGGTCACGGCGTCTGCGAGAGCGCCTGAGGCGATCGGGGGCAACAGGTCCGGGCGGACGCCGAGTTCACGCAGGGGCCGTTTGATGCCGAGCTCGCCGGAGATCTCGCGGACCGCGTCGATCGCCGCGCGGGCCCAGTCGCCGTCGGCGGGCGGGTCCAGCCGCAGGGCGCGGGCGGTCTGCTCGTAGGCCTCCTGCGCGTTCGGGGCGCTGAACTCCAGGACCTCCTCCAGGACGGCGGCGAGCGCGATGCCGTGCGGGGTGCCGGTGTGGGCTGTCAGGGCGTGGCCGATGCCGTGTACCAGGCCCAGGCCGGAGATGGTCAGGGCCTGGCCCGCCAAGTGGGCGCCGAGCATCAGTTGCGCACGGGCCTCCAGATCCGAGCCGTCGCGGTGGGCGACCGGGAGCCAGCGCCCGACCATGGCCACCGCCTGCGTCGCGTACGCCACCGAGACCGGGTTGGCGCCGCGCGAGGCCAGGGACTCGATGCCGTGCACCAGGGCGTCGATGCCTGTTGCGGCCGTGATCCGGGCCGGCAGGCCGAGCGTGAGCTCCGGGTCCAGGAGGGCGATCCGCGGCTTGACCGAGGGGTGGCCGAGGTACACCTTGCGGCAGGCGGCGGTGTCCTCGATGACGCCGAAGCCGTTGGTCTCCGCGCCCGTGCCCGAGGTGGTGGGGATCGCGATCAGCGGCAGGCCGTCGAGCGCCTCCCACAGCGCGTCCGCGTCGGCCGCCGCCGCGTCCGCGTTGCCGACCAGCAACGAGATGCCCTTCGCGGCGTCGAGGACCGAGCCGCCGCCCAGGGCCACGACGACCGCCGGGCCGAACGCCCGTGCCCGGGCGGCGCCCTCGTCGACGTTGCCCGTGGACGGGTTGGCGCCCACCTCGTCGTACACCCCGTGCTCCATGCCCGCCGCGTCCAGGACCTTCAGCACCTGGTCGACGATGCCGGCGGCCCGCAGACCACGGTCCGTGACCACGAACGCGCGGTCCATGCCGAGGGAGGAGATCAGCTCCGGGAGGTGGGTGAGGCGGCCCGGGCCGAACTCGATACGGCAGGTGGGATCGATGGCCAACTGGTTGGTGAGTGACTCGCCCATGGCGTGCGGCTCCTGGAAACGCGGCGGGAAGGGAGACTGGAGGGGAAGGAAGGGGGGCGACGGTGTCCTGGGATCAGGCGGTGCCGATCAACGCCTCCTCCGGGTGTGGGAGGCGGAACTCCCGGCCGGTCAGGGCCTCGTACAGGCGGACCGGGCTCATCTCCCCGGCCAGGTCGCCGTGCTGGGCCCTGGAGCGGCGGAAGATCTGCTCCACCAGGGCGGACAGTTCCGTGGACACGCCCACGTCACGGCCGAGGTCGACGGCGAGCCCGAGGTCCTTGCAGGCCAGGGCCATCGCGAAGGAGTCGTCGTAGTCGCCCTCGACCAGCACCGACAGCACGTCGTGCTCCAGGAAGTGCGAGGCGGCCGGGCTGGCGAGCAGCGAGCTGCGCAGGACGCCCAGGTCGACGCCCGCCTTCGTGCCCATGGCCAGCACCTCGGACGTGGCGACGAGGTGGGTGAACCACAGCAGGTTGATCATCAGCTTGACCGTGTAGCCGGCGCCGAGCGGGCCCACGTGCAGCACCTTGTCGGGGTCGCCCAGGGTCTCCAGGACGGGCAGGCACATCCGGAAGTCGTCCCCGGCCCCGCCGACGAATATCTGCAACCGGCCCGCCTCGGCACCGTGCGCCATACCGCTGACGGGCGCGTCGAGCCGGCGTACTCCGCGCCGGTCCAGAACCTCGGCGGCGATCCGGTCCGCGGCGGCCGGAGTTGACGTCGACATGTCGATCCACAGGGCGCCCTCGGGCAGTGCCTCGGCGGCGCCGCCGCGCAGCAGCACCTCCTCGACGATGCGCGGGTTCGGCAGCATCGTGATCAGCAGTTCGGCGTCGGTCGCGCACGCCGCCGGGGTGTCGGCCCAGCGGGCGCCGAGCGCCAGATGCTCGACGGCTGCCTCCTGCCGGGAGTCGTGCACGGTGACCAGGTGTCCCGCGTGGATCAGATGGCGGGCCATGTGGCTTCCCATGTTGCCCAGGCCGATGAAACCGATCCTCATCGATGTCCTCGCTATGTGCCGGTGAAAAGGGGATGGACGGGTGAAGGGGGGATGGACGGGTGAAAGGGGGTATGGCTGCGGAAGGGGTCGGCCGTTCAGGACAGGTCGATCCAGGTGGTCTTGAGTGCCGTGTACGCGTCGAGCGCGTGCAGGGACTTGTCGCGGCCCGCGCCGGTGGCCTTGAAGCCGCCGAAGGGGGTGATGACGTCGCTGGCGTCGAAGGTGTTGATCCACACCGTGCCGGCCCGCAGCCGCCTGGCGGTGCGGTGGGCGACCTTCACGTCCCGGGTCCAGACGGAGGCGACGAGGCCGAAGTCGCTCTGGTTCGCCAGCCGTACGCCTTCGTCGACGTCGCCGTCGTACGACACGACCGCCAGCACCGGGCCGAAGATCTCCTCCTGGCCGACGACGGACGCGTTGTCCACACCGTCCAGCACCGTCGGTTCGACGAAGGTGCCGCCGGATTCGGTGAGTGTGCGCCCGCCGCCCAGCAGGACGCGCGCCCCGTCCTGCCTGCCGCGCTCGATGTAGCCCAGGATCTTGGCGAGTTGGCCCTCGTCCACGATCGGCCCCATCACGGTGGCCGGGTCGAGCGGGTCGCCGACGCGGAAGGTCTCTGCGGTGATCCGCCTTACGGCGTCCAGGAGTTGCTCCTTCACCGCCGCGTGGACGACGACGCGCGAGCCCGCGTTGCAGGTCTGCCCCGCGTTGTAGAAGATGCCCCACGCCACGGCGGACGCGGCGGCCTCGACGTCGGCGTCGGCCAGCACCAGTTGCGGGGACTTGCCGCCCGCCTCCACGGCGACCTGCTTGCCGTTGGACTCGCCCGCGTACACCTGGAAGAGCCGGGCCACCTCGGCCGAGCCGGTGAAGGCGATCTTGTCGACCTCGGGGTGCCTGCCGAGGGCCTGGCCCGCGACCTCGCCGCGCCCGGGGACCACGTTGAGCACGCCGTCCGGCAGCCCCGCCTCGGTGGCCAGCGCGGCCAGGCGGAGCGCGGCGAGCGAGGTCTGCTCGGCCGGCTTGAGGACGACGCTGTTGCCGGTGGCGAGCGCCGGGCCCAGCTTCCAACTGGCGATCAGCAGGGCGTAGTTCCACGGCACGACCGCGCCGACGACACCCAGCGGCTCCCGGGTGATCAGCGCCAGCGCGTCGCCCGGGGTCGGGGCCACCTCGTCGTACGTCTTGTCGAGGGTCTCGGCGTACCAGGCGATCGTCTCGGCGGCCTTGTCCACGTCGATACGCACCGACTCGGTGATGGGCTTGCCCATCTCCAGCGTGTCGAGGAGGGCCAGTTCCTCGGCGTTCGCCCGGATCAGTTCGGCCCAGCGCAGCAGGATCCGCTTGCGCTCCTTGGGCGCAAGGTCGCGCCAGCGGCCGTCCTCGAAGGCGGCGCGCGCGGACCGCACCGCGCGGTCGACGTCCTCGACGCCCGCGGACTGCACCTCGGCCAGCAGTGAACCGTCACGCGGCGAGACGCTGCTGAAACTGTCGCCGGAGGTCGCGTCGGTGAAGGCGCCGTCGATGAACAGGCGTGTCTCGAAGGAGAGTTTGGCCGCCGCGGCCAGCCACTCGTCGTACGACCGCGCCAGCAACTCCTCGATCGTGTAAGTCACTTGATCCTCCAACGGTCGATCGCGTCCTCGTCCAGCTCGACGCCGAGGCCGGGCCTGTCCGGGATCTCCAGGTCGCCCTCGGCGTTCACGCGGACCGGCTCGGCGAGCATGAAGTCGCGGCGCTCGGGGGTCCAGCCGGGCGGGTCGTAGGGGAACTCGAAGAAGGGGCCGCCGCCGACGCCGGCCGCGACGTGCAGGTTGGCGAGCACGCCGATGCCGTTGGTCCAGCTGTGCGGGGTGAACTGACGGTGCTTGAGGTGGGCCAGCTCGGCCAGGGTGCGGGCGCGCTGCATGCCGATCGCGAGCACCACGTCCATCTGGTAGATGTCGAGCGCGTCCTCTTCCAGGTAGCGCAGCAGCTCGGTGGGGGAGTGGTGCATCTCGCCCGCGGCGATCCGCACTCCGGGGTTCTCGGCGCGCAGCCGCTTGAAGCCGGCCAGATCGGCGTACGGCAGCGGTTCCTCGACCCAGAACACGTCGAGCTCGGCGAGGCGGGCGATGGTCCTGCGGGTCTGGGCGAGGTCGGAGGCGTTCGCCGTGTCGCCCGCCATCCGCCAGGACTGGTTGAGATCGACCATGATCTCGAAGTCGGCGCCGAGCTCCTCGCGCACGGCACGCACCGCGGCGATGCCCTCGTCGACACGATTGCGGTCGATCCGGATCTTCAGCGCCCGGAAACCGGCCTCGCGCACCTTCAGCGCGGTGGCGACCCGTTCCTCGGGGGACTTGAGCTCGCCCGAGGAGGCGTACGCGGGCAGCTTTTTCGCCGCGTTGCCGAACAGCTCCGACACCGGGCGGCCGTGCACCTTGCCGATGACGTCCCACAGCGCGGCCTCCAGCGGCCAGTAGTGCGCGCCGTGGAAGTTGGCGGTCTCGATGGCCCTGACGTGCCGGGTGATGTCGAGGGGGTCCTCGCCGACGAACAGGTGCTTGTACGTCTCGAAGCCGTCCATGAGGTCGCCGGAGCCGATGCCGGTGACGCCCTCGTCGGTGTGGACGCGCACGATCGTCGCGTCGAAGGTGCGGCGCGGCTCCGGGTCCCAGGCGGCGCGGAACGGGGGGTCCAGCTCCAGGCGCAGCCGGTCCAGGGTGATGTCGGTGATCTTCATCGGGCGAGTACCTCGGCGGTCGGCGTGTAGAACGGGTTGGCCGGGCCCTCCTTGGCGGCGGCCTGTACGTCGGAGACGGTGGGCGTGCCGGTCACGGCGGCCCGTACCGCGCCGTACGCGGCGGCGCGCTGGTTGCGGAAGGAGACGTCCAGGTCGCCGACCGCCGGGTTGACCCACACCGCGGCGATGATCAGCAGGTCGTCGGCCTCCTCGGCCGGGATCAGCCCGTCGTCGACCGCGTCGGCGACCCCCTGCGCGAGGCCGGCCTGCGCGGCGCCCCAGGTGGCCCGCTGGTGCAGCTCACCCTGCGCGGCGGCCTTGGCCACGAACAGGGTCAGCGGCTTCACCGGCACGGACGGCCGCACCACCGTCATGAACGGCACGTGCCCGGCGCTCGGGGTGGCCAGCGCCGTCGCCCAGGCGGTCTCGACGGGGCCGCCCTTGCGTCCGATCACGATGTTCGTGTGCGCGGCGTCGGCGCCCTCACCGACGAAGGACTCGCCGATGAGCGCGGTCGGGGCAAAGGGCGAAGGCATGGAATCTCCTGGATCTCCGGGAGCGGGAAGCGGCGGCGGACCGGGGACCGGCGAGGTGGGAGCAAAGCTCGCATACCTCGCAGTTCATCCGGCCCGATGCGGCGAATCTAGGTCCGCCGCCACCCCGTCGCAAGGCGCCCGAGGGAATCGAAATGCCGGTTGCTCTCCTGACAACTTCCGGCCTGACCTGGGGGTTCCTTTGGCGACGAGCGCGCATACGATGACTCCGTGACCGACTCCTCCTCGGCCTCCCGCGGACACGGCCTGCGCCGTGACATAGACCTGCTGGAGGCGCTCGCCTCCGACGAGGCGCAGAACGCCGGCGGCCTCGGCGTCGTACGCCTCGCCCAGCTGGTCGGCCGTGAGAAGACCCAGGTCTCCCGGGCCCTGAAGGCCCTCGCCGCCGAGGGCATCGTCGAGCGCGACCCCGACACCCTGGAGTACCGCCTCGGCTGGCGGCTGTTCTCCCTGGTGGCCCGGACCTCCGAGAGCCGCCTCGTGCGGGTGGCCGAACCCGTCATGCACACCCTGTCCGCGGACCTGGAGGAGACCAGCCACCTGTGCGTCCTCAGCGACCGTGACGTCCTCACCCTGCTGTCGGTCTCCGGGCACTCCTTCCGCGTCCACGGCTGGGAGGGACGCGGCGTGCCCGCCTGGCGGCTGTCCGCGGGGCGCGTCCTGCTGGCCGACGCCACGCCCGACGAGCTGTACGTCCGCTTCGGCACGACCGGTGAGATGCCCGTGCAGGACCTGTGGACCCTCATCCAGGACGCCCGGCGGCAGGGCTACGCCCGTGTCAGCGAGGAGTTCGAGGAGGGCCTGGTCGGCGTGTCGGCCCCGGTGCGCGACTTCCGGGGCCGGGTCGTCGCGGCCATCAACATCTCCGCCCCCAAGGCCCGGCTCGGCGAGCGTCTCGACGAGGCGGGGCGTACGACGGCCCGGGCGGCGGCACGGGTGTCGTCGCTGCTGGGCTGGGAGCCCCGGCGCACTCCGTTGCTGCGGGCCCGGCTCACCTGACCCACGTACACCCGCACATGATCGGCGAGTTGCCCTCAGAGCAACCCCCGTTTCGATCCGCCGGAGTTGCCTTGTCGGCCCCATGACGCGCTCGTAAATTCACCGCGCATCGGACGAGCCCCGTCCGAAACGGAGAAAAGAGCAGCTCATGAACCTCGCCGGCATCGACCTCCTGGCCAAGGCGCCACCAGCGGAAGGCGATGTGTTCCTCGGCGGCCGATGGCTCTCGTCCGCCGACGGACGGACCTACCCCGTCCACGACCCGGCCACCGGCGACCTCGTCCGCCACGTCTCCTCGGCGGGACCGGACGACGCCCGGGCGGCGATCGACGCCGCGCACTCGGCCGCGGCCGGCTGGCGCGCGACACCGCCCCGGCGTCGTTCGGAGATCCTGCACGACACCTTCGCGCTGATGCGCGAGCACACCGACACCCTTGCCCGGCTCATCGTCCTGGAGAACGGCAAGGCGTACCGGGACGCGGCGGCCGAGGTCGGCTACGCCGCCGAGTTCTTCCGCTGGTTCGCCGAGGAGGCCGTCCGCGTCGGCTCCGCCTTCGGGGACGCCCCGGCCGGCGGCTACCGCCACGTCGTACGCAAGCACCCCGTCGGCGTCACCGCCTTCGTCACCCCCTGGAACTTCCCGGCCGCCATGGCCACCCGCAAGATCGCCCCGGCCCTCGCGGCCGGCTGCCCCGTCCTGCTCAAGCCCGCCCCGGAGACCCCGCTCACCGCCCTCGCCGTCGCCGCGCTGCTCGCCGAAGCCGGCCTGCCGGACGGCCTGTTGAACGTCCTGCCCACCGACCGCGCCCCCGAGGTCGTCTCGGCCTGGCTCGGCGACGAACGGGTCCGCAAGTTCTCCTTCACCGGCTCCACCGCCACCGGCAAGGTGCTCCTGGAGCAGGCCGCCGCGAACGTCGTCAACGTCACCATGGAGCTCGGCGGCAACGCCCCCTTCGTCGTCTGTGCGGACGCCGACGTGGACGCGGCCGTGCGCGGGGCGATGGACGCGAAGATGCGCGGCGGCGGCGAGGTCTGCATCGCCGCCAACCGGTTCTACGTCCATGCCGACGTCGCCGCCGAGTTCACCGAGAAGTTCGGCGCCGCCATGGCCGCCGTACGCGTCGGACCCGGCCTGGAGGACGGCGTCACCCTCGGACCGATGATCGACCAGGGGGCCGTCGACAGGATCCGCTCGCTCGTCGACGACGCCGTCGCCCGCGGAGCGCGGATCGCCGCGCAGGGCGGCACACCCGACGGGCCCGGCCACTTCCATCCCGCCACCGTCCTCGTCGACGTCCCCGACGACGCCCGGATCCTGCACGAGGAGGTCTTCGGACCGGTCGCCCCGCTCACCACCTTCACCGACGAGAACGAGATGCTCGCCCGCGCCAACGCCACCGTCCATGGCCTGGCCTCGTACGTCTACTCCCGCGACGTCGGCCGCGCACTGCGCCTCGCCGAACGCCTGGAGGCCGGCATGGTCGGCGTCAACCGCGGCCTGCTGTCCGACCCGGCCGCCCCCTTCGGCGGCGTCAAGCAGTCCGGCCTGGGCAGGGAGGGCGGCCGCGAAGGCATCGAGGCCTTCCTGGAGACGCAGTACATCGCCCTGGACTGGACCGACTGACCCTCCCCCGCACCCGCCTCCCCTCCCTCCGCTCACGACAAGGACCGCCCATGGCAATGACGCCTGCGACCCAGCAGCAGCCCAGCACACCCGAAGTGCCCGACCTACACCGCGAACGCCGCCGTCTGCACACCAAGTTGAAGCTCGCCACCCAGATCGGGCAGGGCATCGACGGCTACATCATCGGCGGCATCGGCATGGCGATGGCCGCGCTCACCACCGACCTCCATCTCTCCACCTTCATGCAGGGCCTGGTCGGCGCCTCCCCGCTGATCGGCATCTTCATCGGCGGCCCGCTCTTCGGCCGGCTCGCCGACCGCTTCGGCCGCCGCCCGGTGTTCCTCGTCGACATGCTGATCTTCCTGATCGGCTCGGTCCTGCAGTTCTTCGTCACCGACGGCACCCAGCTCTTCCTCATCCGCCTGCTGATGGGCGTCGCGATCGGCGGCGAGTACGCCATCGGCGCACCGCTGCTGTCCGAGTACGCGCCCCGGCAGGGCCGCGGCCGGCTGCTGGCCAGCCTGGAGATCAGCTGGTACGTCGGCTACGCGCTGGCCACGGTCGTCGGCGCGCTGTTCGCGGACGTCGACGGCGGCTGGCGGTGGTCCCTGGCCAGCAGCGCGGTCATCGCCGTGGTGTGCGTCGCACTGCGCGGCGGCATACCGGAGTCGGCACGCTGGCTGCTGAGCAGGGGGCGCCGCGAGGAGGCCGAGGCACTGATCGAGAAGTACGGCATCGAGGTCGACATCGACGCCGAGCTCGACGAGTCCCAGGCACCCGCGAGGGAGGGTTTCCGGGCGCTGTTCAGCCGACGGCACCTGCGCAGCACGGTGTTCGCCAGCGTCTTCTGGGCGGCGCTCGTCCTGCCGTACTTCGCCATCGGCACGTTCTGGACGCAGGTCTTCGAGGCCCTGAACATGGGCGACAACGCGGTCGCGGCGCTGCTCGTCTACTCCTTCACCGCGGTGGCGGGCGTGACGGCGGGCTGTCTCGTGGTCGACTGGATCGGCCGGCGCAGGCTGCTCATCCCGCCGTTCTGGATCACCGCGGGCGCTCTGGCGCTGGTCGCGCTGTGGCCCACGTCCACCCCGGTCATCGTCGGCGGCTTCCTGTTCTTCATCTTCCTCAACGCCGCCTCCAGCGCACTCACCGCCATCTACCCGCTGGAGGTCTTCCCGACCTCCCTGCGCACCACCGGCGTCGGCTTCGCCACCGCGATGAGCCGGGTCGGCGCGGCCATCGGCACCTTCCTGCTGCCGATGGGCCTGGACCGGTTCGGTGCGGAGTTCGTCCTCCTGATCGGCGCCGGGGTGCTCGCGCTCGGCGGTCTCGTCTCGCAGTTCCTCGCCCCGGAGACGACCGACATGGACCTCGCCCGGGCGGCGCGCAAGGCGCGCGGGGCGTAGCCACCGCACACAACGCAACGGCCCCGCAGGCGAGTGCCTGCGGGGCCGTGCGCTGTCGGGCGTCAGGCGTAGGCGTCGAAGGGGATCCCGGACGGCTTCGCGTAGTTGAGAGCCCACTGGAAGTCGCCGTCGTCGATCTTGATCGTGGCGGAGCCGAAGTCGGCGCTCATGAGCTTGTCGCGGTAGCCGGCCGGATAGCCCTCCCAGCCCACCAGACGCGGGAAGAACCAGTTGCCGGTGGCGTTCTCGGCCGGCTCGTCATTGCCGTTGGCGAACCGGAAGCAGTGACTGGAGACGCCGTCCTTGTGATAGACGATCTTCGGGTGGGTGCCGTCGAATCGGATCGCCGAACGGGCGGCCAGCTGGTAGGTGTTGTGCTGGGACACCGACACGTACTCGGCCTGGTTGTCGCGGATCCACACGATGACGTGTTCCCAGTCGTGCGTGTGCCCGAGGGCCGCCGGACCGAGGGTGATCTGGTCCTTCTCGAAGTAGCTGGCGTACATCACCGCGCACCAGCCGTTGTTGCACTTGGCGCGCGAGTAGGTGTTGGCGTTGGCCAGCTGGGCGTAGTCGTGGCACTTGCCGTTGACGTCGCCGCCGAGCTTGAGACCTGGGTTGAGGGTCCCGTCGGCGCCGATGGCGGCTGTGGCGTAGCAGCCGTCGCCGTCGTAGTCGTAGGCCGGGGAGAAAGTCTGCTCCAGGCCGTCGGCGTTCTGCGGTAGCAGGGTCAGGACGTTCGCGTGGGCACTCGCGGGGAGGGCCACGACCAGCGTCATCGCGCCCAGCGCGCCGAGGGCGAGCTTGGCGAGGGATCTCGACTTGCGCATCACGGCTCCCGGTTCAGCAGTAGAGGTTGCCGCCCGGCGAGACGCCGAGGATCGAGGTGAACCGGTTGTAGGCGTCGACGCGGCTCTGCACCTGCGCCGGGTTCCTGCCGTCGCACTCCAGGGAGCCGTTGATGGAGCGGATCGTCTGGCCGAAGCCGGCCTGGTTCACCATGGCGTTGTGCGGGGTCATGGTGCCGGGACCGGACTGGGTGTTCCAGTACCAAAGACCCGTCTTCCAGGCGACGGCCGCCTCGTTCTGCACCCGCCAGGGGTTGTTCAGCAGGTCGATGCCGAGGGCGTCGCCGGCGGCCTTGTAGTTGAAGTTCCACGACAGCTGGATCGGACCGCGGCCGTAGTAGGCGGCCTGACCCGCGGGGCAGCCGTAGGGCTGGTTCCAGTCGCAGTAGTGCGGGTAGTTGGCGGTGTTCTGCTCGACGATGTGCACGAGGCCGCCGGTCTCGTGGTTGACGTTGGCGAGGAAGGCCGCCGCTTCCTGCTTCTTCACGGTGTCGCTGCCGGTCTTGGCGAAGCCCGGGTAGGCGCTCAGCGCGGCGACCAGGCCGCTGTACGTGTAGAACGAATTCCGGCTCGGGAACATCTGGTTGAACTGTGCCTCGCTGACCACGAATCCGGACGGTGTGCCGCCGCCCCCGCTCGCGGGCGCGTTCCACTTCTGGTTCGCGGTGCCGGTGCAGGTCCAGATCTGCAGCCGGGTGCCGTTGGCGCTGTTGTTGTCCCGGACGTCCAGGCACTTGTTCGCGGCCGGGTTCACGATGTCGCGCGCGCCGCTGACCACCCACTGCTGGTTCGCGCCGCCCGAGCAGTCCCACAGCTGGACCGCCGCGCCGTCCGCCGTGCTGCGCTCGGCGACGTCCAGACACTTGCCGAGCGCGCGCAGGGTGCCGTCGCCGGAGTTGGACCAGACCTGCGCGCCGGTCCCGTTGCAGTCGTAGAGCTGTACGGCGGTGCCGTTGGCGTTGCTCGCGCCCGCCACGTCGACGCACTTGCCGGCGAGGCCGGTGATCGTGCCGTCGGCGGCCCGCGCGGGGGTCACGGTGAGCAGGGCGGTCAGGACGGCGGTGAGCACCGCGAAGATCGCGAGCCGGGGTCTGAGCTGGGTCGTGGACATGGTCGAGGACGCTCCTTCGATGTGTCGAGGGGTGAGCCGGCCGCCCCTCTTCGCGAGGGGCGGCCGGCGGCAGAGCTCAGGGACGTGCTACGGGTAGTTCGTCAGATTGGCCACGTTGGAGCCGGAGTTGGACGGACCGCCCGTGTTGTTGACGACGTGCCGGATGGTGCCTGTACCGCCGAGAGAGACCGTCACCATGCTGGTGAAGCGGACTCCCGCCTTGTTCGGTGCCTCGATGGCCCGCTCGGCGGTCACACTCGGGTTGACGTTGAAGAAGCAGTAGCTGCCGAGGCCGTAGGCCTGATGGCTGGTCACGGAGTCGGCGACCTTGTAGGCCGCGTAGCCCTGCGTGGAGCCGTTCATCCACGCCGCCTGGTTCGGCGGGTCGTAGGGCATCTCGTTCTGGTAGAAGTACGTCCGGCCGCCGTTGCCGTTCCAGACGGTCTGGTACTTCTGGTAGTGCTCGACGAACAGGCCGTACGCGGTGACGTCGTCGCCGTTGACGATCAGGCCGGTGTCGCCGGTGTTGGTGTTCCAGCCGACGCCGCTGCCGTGGTCGGCGCGCCAGATCCACATGTGGTCGCCGATGACGTTGTCACTGTTGATGACGAGGCTGGTGGTCGCCTTGCCGACGGCCGCGCCGCCGACGCGGAAGTACACGTCGTGCAGCGAGGTCGGGTTGGCGGCGTGGGACGCGGACGAGCCGGCCGGGCCGACCTCCATCAGGGTGGGCGAGTTGGTGGTGCCCGCGTCGAAGAGGACGCCCGCGACCTTCACACCGTCGACGTCGGCCACCTTCATGGCGGTGACGCCGTTGTCCGGGATGAACGTGGCGAGACCCAGGCCGAGGACGACCGTGTCGGCGCGGTTCACCTGGAGGGTCTGGTTGAGGTGGTAGACGCCGGGCGTGACGAGCAGGTTCTTGCCCGCGGCCAGCGCGGCGTTGATGTCGCCGGCCGTCGCGCCCGGCTTCACGACGTAGAAGGAGTCGAGGGACAGCGAGCTGCCCGACGGGGATCCGCCCGCCCAGCTCGTCGCGCTGGAGTTGGACCGCACCGACGGCACGAACACCTTGTAGGCGCCGGCTCCGTCGACGTACAGGAACGGCTTCTCCCGGCTGACCGGGGTCTGCGCGACCGTGGTGTACGGCGGGTTGGGGAAGCTGGTGCCGGGGACGCCCTGGCTGCCGACGAAGACCATGTTCCAGTTGGAGCCGGTCCAGCTGCCGAGCTGGGAGTTGCGGGTCAGCCACTGCTGCTGGCTGCCGGAGTTGACCTGGCCGTCGATCTTGGTGTCGGCGAGCAGGCCGCCGCTGGACCAGCCGCCGTCGTCCAGGGCGAGGTTGCCGCGCAGATGCATCCGGCGGTACGCCGACGCCTGCGAGACCGCCCAGCGATCGGCGCCGCCCGTCGGGTTGACGGACAGGTTCTCGGCACCGCGCCAGAAGTTCTGGGTGGCGTTCTGCGGCGGGAACCAGTCGGCCTCGGCGTGCACCGCGCCGTTGACGGTGACCGAGTCCGGCGACAGACCGAGCCCGGCGACCTGGGTGTAGAAGCCGACGTTGACGTTCGCGTTGTAGGAGCCCGGCTTGAACAGGACGGCGTAACGCTGCGAGCCGAACTGGTTGGTCTCCTGCTGCTGGAAGATCGAGTTGAGCCGGTTCTGGATGGTCGAGGACGACATGGACGGGTCGAAGACGACCACGTTCGGGCCGAGGTCCGGGTTCGCGGTCGACTGGTTCACCGGGACCACCTGGAACCGCTGGGCGGCGCTGCCGTTGCACGTGTACTGCACGAACTGGACGCTGTCGGCGAGCGAGGCGCCCGGATCGTCCAGGCACTTGCCGCTGCCCCGGTTGACGAAGCGGTAGACGCCCCCGCCCTCGTCGACGGGCAGCCACTGCTGGTTGGCGCCGCCGCCGTAGGCCCACAGATGGACCGGCGCGCTGTCCGCGGTGGAGACGTCGGCGACGTCCACGACCTGGCCGGTGTTGTTGCGGTTGTTGATGCGGACGTAGCCGTCGCTGGTCGGCGTGAAGCTCCAGTTCTGGGCCGTCGAGCCGTTGCACGCGTACTGCTGCACGACTGTGCCGTTGGCGGTGGCGGCCGCCCGGGCGTCCAGGCATCTGCCGCTCGCGGCGTTCATGACGGTCGCGTAGTCGGCGGGCAGCGCGGCCGCCGCGCTCTCCGCGGCGCCGGCGGGCGCGGGCGCCGAGGTGAGCAGGGACGCGGCCGCCACGGTGACGACCGTGACGGCGGTGGATCTGCGGAGGCGCCTGAGCGCGGGACGCACAAAGGTGGGCACTGATTCTCCTCGCCGAGCGAAGCGATACGGGGGTTCCCGGCCGGAGCCGGGGGAGGGGGCGACCGCTGGTGGGGGTGGCTGGATCAGCCGGTGTATCCGGCGAACACCCGCGTGAAGTCCCAGTCGGACTGGTTCACGCCGGAACAGCTGTCGGCGGGGCCGCCGGTGCAGGGGCGGTCGCGGTTGACGGACCAGAACGTCAGCCGGGCCAGGTGGTGTTGCCGGGCGTAGGCGAGCATCGTCCTGAAGTCGTTGACGGTGACGGTCTCGTTCTGGTCGGTGATGCCGTTCATCGACGAGATGCCCATGGACCGGTAGGCCTGGTCGTCGCTGTAGCCGTACGCCGACTTCAGTGAGTTCTTGAGACCCTCGGCGGCCCGCACGGACAGGTCGCCCATGTTCTGTCCGTTGCCGCCGAAGTCGAACGGCATGATCGTCCAGGCGTCCACGGTCAGGCCGGTGTTCGCGGCGCGGCCGATGAGGCCGGCGTCGGGGCCGTTCTGGCCGGTGCCGATGGTGATGTACACCTTCAGGCCGGGGTTGTCGGCCTTGACCTTCTTCAGGGCGTCGACCGTGCGCTGCTGCACGGTCGGGCTGTCGTAGGCGTCGGCTTCGAGGTCGATGTCGATGGCCTTCAGCCCGAAGGCGCTGATGACCTTCTGGTAGGCGGCGGCCAGTTCGCTCGCACTGGAGCAGGAGCTCTCCAGCTTGTTGCCGCTCCAGCCGCCGAACGAGGGGACGACGTCACCGCCGTTCGCCCGCACGGTCTCGATCGTGCGCTGGTCGACCCCGCCCGTCAGTGCCCGGCCGCCGTCCCACTGCGGGTTGCAGTAGCCGTTGCTGAGGACGAAGGCGAGCGTGAAGTACTTGACGCCGGTGGCGTTGCTGACCGTGGTGGGGTTCGGCGGGCTGCCCCAGCCGTTGTAGAGGTAGGGCGCCACGGCAGATGACGCCAAGGGGGCGGCGGCCTGTGCGGGGGGAGTGGAGAGCAGGCCGGTGGTGAGCGAGAGTGCGGTGAGGGATATGGCCGCGGGGAGGATTTTGGACATGCGCGCGGAAGCCCTTCGTGGGGGGTGAGCAACCGGGGCCGCGTTCACCTTCCGAACGGTGAGTGCGTCTCGTGGGTGTCTGGTTGACCCGTGAACCTAAAGGTCTGGACCACTTACGTCAAGACGTGAAGTAAGTTTTGGCAACAATTAATTGCGGCCTGGTCGGAACGGGCCGAGTCGCCTCCGCCGGTCCCGCCGCGGCACGTGGTACTTCTTGCCTTCTCGCCCCCACCGCCGTACCAGATCGTCGACCAATCGCCTGGTGGCACCTCTATGACGAACCGCCCCTTCGGCCGGCACAGCCGTCACGTGACCGTGGGCCCCGATCGGCTTCTCGCCCTCGGTGACGCCGTGTTCTCCATCGCGATGACGCTGCTCGCGCTCGACATCACCGTCCCTGACGGCCTGCCCGAGAACGACGTCGCCGACGCCGTGGCGGATGCCGTGCCCACCATGGGCGCCTATCTGCTCAGCTTCGCCGTCATCGGCACGCTCTGGCTGGTCCAGCACGGCCTGTTCCGTCTGATCGCGACACTCGACCGCTGGCTGCTCCTGCTCTACTTCGCGCTCTTGGCGCTGATCGCCGCGCTGCCCTTCCCGACCCGGCTGATCAGCGAGTACGGCGAGACGACCACGGCGACCGCCTGCTACGCGGCGGCGATCGCCGTGGCCGTGACCCTCGTGTGCGGCATGTACGTGCGCCTGCTCATGAACCCCGACTCCGCGGCACCGCACACTTCCCGCGCGTTGCTGAAGGTGGAGATCCGCCACGGCGTCCTGCTGGTCCTCGTCTTCGCCACCTCGGTCCCGGTGGCCTTCTACTCGCCGACCCTCGCCAAGTACTGGTGGCTGCTGGCCATGGGGACACGGCTGCTGTACCGCAGGCCGGCCGCCTCGCAGGATTGACGGCCCGCGGAGGCCGTTGGCTCAGTCGGCGTCCCCGAACCACCGGCGCAGCGCTTCGAGCAGTTCCTCCTGGTCCTCACCGACCCACGCCACATGGCCGTCCGGCCGCAGCAGCACCGCGGGCACGTCCAGGTCCTCACCGACATCGACGACCTGGTCGACCCGGCCCGCCCAGCCCTTGACCGACAGCCGGCCGGTCCGGTCGAGCAGCAGGCCGCGGCCGTCGTGCGTCAACTCGTAGAGGCGGCCCTGCTTCAGCGGGAGGTCCCGCATGCGCCGGCCGAGCAGGTCGTGGCCTTCGCCGAATTCGTAGCGGACGTCGACCGCGGTGATCATCCCGGTGACGAACCGGTTCACCTCCGCGAAGTCCATCAGCTTCGAGAACAGCTCCCGCAGCGCGGTCGGGCCCGGTTCGCTTCCCAGCAGGGTGATCTGCGCCCGGGTGTTGGCGAGGACGGCGGCGCCCACCGGGTGCCGTTCGGCGTGGTAGGTGTCCAGCAGCCCTTCCGGCGCCCGGCCCCGGACCGCGGCCGCCAGCTTCCAGCCCAGGTTGAACGCGTCCTGGATACCGAGGTTGAGGCCCTGCCCTCCGGTCGGCGGATGGATGTGCGCCGCGTCGCCGGCCAGCAGCACCCGGCCGACCCGGTAGCGCTCGGCCTGCCGGGTGGCGTCACCGAAACGGGAGAGCCAGCGCGGTGAGTGCGCGCCGAAGTCGGTGCCGGCGGTCGCCCGCAACTGCTGCTTGAACTCTTCGAGGGTCGGCTCGCTCGCACGGTCCTCGGCCACGCCGTCGGCCGGCACCACGACGCGGTAGACCCCGTCCTCGCCGGCGCCCGCACCGAACCGCAGCTGGGTCTTGCGGACTTCGGCGACCACGGCGGCGATCCTCTCCGGATCCTCCGTCAGCTCCATCTCGCCCAGCAGCGTCTCGACCGTCGCGGCCTCACCGGGGAAGCCGACGCCGAGCAGCTTGCGCACCACGCTGCGGCCGCCGTCGCAGCCGGCGAGGTAGCGCGAGCGAAGCCGCGTACCGTCCGCCAGCTCCACGCTCACGCCGTCGTCGTCCTGGCTCAGCCCGACCACTTCGCAGCCCCGCCGGATCTCGGTGCCGAGTTCCAGCGCGCGTTCGTTCAGCAGCCGCTCGGTGACCGGCTGCGGGGTCGCAAGACCGTACGGGTGAGCCGTGTCCAGGCCGTCCGGCCACGCCTTGGCGATGCCACCGAACAGGCCGCCGACCTGGAACTTCTCACTGACCGCCAGGAACCGCTCCAGGAGGCCGCGCTGGTCCATCATCTCGACGCTGCGCGCGTGCAGCCCCTGACCGCGGGACTGCGGGGTCGGTTCGGTCAGTTTCTCCAGCACGACCACACGCACATCGTGCAGCCGAAGTTCGGCTGCCAGCATCAGGCCGGTGGGGCCACCGCCGACCACGATCACATCGATCATCACAATCCCCGTTTCCGCAGGTCCTGGCTTCGGTCGGCGATTGTGCTGCACCAGGGGGGCCTTGCCGCAAGGCCCCCGGTGCGCTATACGTTGAGAGTGGCAAGGAGTCGATGACCTCCTTGCCTTTGTCGTTTCCGAGCCTTCGTCGTTTCCGACGTGACGCGCCGAGGCGGGTCGGGCCCTCAGACCACACAGCCCACATGCGCCAGCGCCTGCTTCAGCAGCACCCCGTGCCCACCCGGCATCTCGCTCTGCACCGCGGGCGACAGAGCCTCCTGCGGGCTGAACCAGACCAGGTCCAGGGCGTCCTGGCGAGGCCGGCAGTCGCCGGTGACCGGGACGACGTACGCCAGGGACACCGCGTGCTGGCGCGGGTCGTGGTACGGCGTGACACCGTGCGTCGGGAAGTACTCCGCGACCGTGAACGGCTGCAGCGACGTCGGCACCCGGGGCAGTGCCACCGGGCCGAGGTCCTTCTCCAGGTGGCGCAGGAGTGCGTCGCGGACCCGCTCGTGGTGCAGTACGCGGCCGGAGACCAGGGTCCGGCTGACCGTACCGTCCGGTCCGATGCGCAGCAGGAGGCCGATGCTGGTGACCTCACCGCTGTCGTCGACGCGCACGGGCACTGCCTCGACGTACAGGATGGGCATGTTGGCGCGTGCCTGCTCCAGCTCGTCGCTGCTCAGCCAGCCGGGCGTGGTTTCGGTCATGTCAGACATTGCTTGATCATACTTTCCGGGAATTGCGAACGCTCAGTCGCGATCGGAACGGGGGACGGGGTCGGGCAGTCCGTAGAGGCGGCGGGCGTTGTCACCGGCCGCCCACGCCGCGATCCGCAGCGCGTCCGGCAGGCCGAGCTCATCGGCGTCCACCAGGTCCTGGAGCAGCTCGCCCAGGCCGCGGCGGAACGCCAGTGCGCCGAGCCGGTACAACTCGGCCAGACCATACGCGTCCGAGCTGTACAGCAGCTTGCGGAACGGCGTGATCTCCAGGGCCTCCGCCAGGATCGCCCGGGAGCGGGCGGGGCCCACGTGGTGCAGGGTCAGGCCCACGTCCAGGTACACCTGCTCGAAGACAGCCGCCAGATAGGCGGCCTGCCGCTGGTACGGCCAGCAGTGCAGGAGCAGGACGGGGATCGTGCCCCGGGTCAGATGCAGCCAGTCCGTGAGGTGGGTGGGGTCCACCCGGTGCAGGCGGATGTCGTTGTCGCCGAAGCCGGTGTGCAGCTGGAGCGGCAGCCCCAGGTCGACCGCCGTCCACAGCAGATGCCGTACCAGGACCGGGTCGGCCAGCCGGCCGCCGTCCGCGAGCCACTGCCGGGCCGCCGCGACGACGAGCGCCTCCGGCGGGCGCGCCGGGTCCAGGTCGAAGCCGGTGCGGTAGGCGGCCACCGACTTCACGGCCACCACCCCGGGCCGGCGCACGGCCTCCTCGGCGGCCGTGCGGAACGCGGCGGGGTAGGCCTCCGGTTCGACTCCGGCGGCCGCGACGGCCTCGGCCACCGACTCCAGCCGTACGACTTCGTACGCGGTCGCGCCGGCGATGCGCGCGAGTTCCCCGGGCGTGGTGATCGGGTGGGGCGTGAACCCGGTGTCGACGCAGAACACCTCGCTTCCGGCCGCGGTCAGGAAGCGCCGGTTCACCTCCCGCGCACCCAGTTCCGCACGCCGGGCCAGGTATTCGTCGGCGGGTGCGTGGCGCGGCAGGTCCAGCAGGGGTGCGCAGTGGCGGCGTACGGCGAGGCCGAGCGGGGTGTCGAAGGGGGAGACGCCGGGCCATGGCTCGCCCTCGGTGAGCAGGGACTCGAAGCCGGCCCGGTCCGGTACGGCGGTGACGATCCCGTGGCAGTGATGGTCCACCAGCGGCAGCGCCGCGAGCGCCTCGTGGACCGGCCCTGTGGCACCCATGTCAGTACTTCCACCGGTACGCGGCGGCCACCTGGTCGTCGTCGAGCCCGGCGACGGCGTCGGTCTCGCCCTGCCGTACGGCGATCACGGCGTCCGCCAGCACCGGGCCCAGCGCGGCCCGCAGTGACCCGTCGGCGCGGAACTCCTCGACGGCCTCGCCCAGCGAGACCGGCAGTCTGCGCACCCCGCGCGCGGCGGCCTCCTGCGCGCCGAGACGCGCCGGGTCGCCGGTGATCTCCTCGGGCAGCAGCGCGCCCGACGCCAGTCCGTCCAGGCCGGCGGCGATCAGGCAGCCCAGGGCGAGATACGGGTTGGCGGCCAGGTCCACCGGCTTGACCTCCAGGTTGGCGGCCTGGTCGCGGTGGCCCGCCGTGCCGGTGACCACCCGCAGGCCCGCCTCCCGGGTCTCCCGGCCCCAGGCGGTGAACACCCCCGCCCACTGCGAGGGCCTCAGCCGCAGATAGCCGGCCGGACTCGGCACGGTCACCGCGGTCAGGGCGGGCAGGTGGCCGAGCACACCGGCGACGAAGGACTCCGCCTCGGGCCGCATCCCGTGCCTGCGGTCACCGCCCGCGTGCAGGTTCACCCCGTCACGCCAGGCGGAGAGATGGACATGGCCGCCGTTGCCGACGCCCTGCCCGAGGACCGCCGGGGCGAAGGACACCGCGAGGCCGTGCCGCCCCGCCACCGCGCGGATCGTCTGCCGCACCAGCACACTGCGGTCGGCCGCCGCCACCGGGTCCGAAGCCGCCACGGACAGCTCGAACTGCCCCGCCGCGTACTCCGGATGGAACTGGTCGACCTCCACGCCCTGCCGGGCGAGCGCCGCCAGCAGATCGGCGGAGCAGTCGCTCAGCTCCACCTGCCGGGTGGCGCCGTACGCCGGACCCGTGACCGCGGGCACGAACGCGCCGTCGGCGCCCGGCGGCCGGGCGACGGCCCACTCGATCTCGATGGCCGCCCGGAAGGTGACGCCGTGGCGTTCGGCGGCCTCTCGGACCGTCCGCCGCAGGAAGGTGCGACCGCACCCGGGATGGAGCTCGCCCTCCTGCGTGATCCGGTCGACCGGTGCCCACGCCCAGCCGGGCTGGCCGGCGAGCTCCACCAGGTGGTCCAGGTCGGGGTAGAGCCGCAGATCGCCGTCCGGGGAACCGAGGACGTCGGTGGTGACAATGGAGTCGTTTGCGAGGAACGTGTCGAACACCGGCGACATCCCGACACCCCAGGCCGCTGCCGAGGCCAGCTTCGCCGTCGGGACCGTCTTCACCCGGCCGATGCCCGCCGTGTCGACGTAGGCCAGGACGATCCCGTGCACACCCCGCCCGGCCAGCTCGCCGCTCAGCGCGGTGGCCCGCTCGACGTCACCGGGACGTCCGCCCGGGACGGGGTCGGCCAGGGTGGTCATACGGTCTCCTCGACGAACTCGGCCGCTGCGCGGCGGGTCCGGTTGTGCCCGCCGGCCGTCAGGGTTTCACGCCCACCGCTCCGTACTGCGGCACCGCGGCGGGAGAACCCGGGGCGCGCCACTGCGAGCAGGACACCATCCCCGGCTCCAGCAGCTCCAGGCCCTCGAAGAAGGCGGCGATGTCGGCGCCGCCGCGGGCGGTGATCGGCGGCGTGGCGTTCTCGTTCCAGAACTCCATCGCCGGGATCTGGCCCTCGCCGCCGACCTCGGAGTCGAAGGTCGGGTGGGTGAGCACCAGGAGGCTGCCGGAGGGAACGGCGGCCATGACGCGCCGCACGATCTCGCGGGCCTTGTCGTAGTCCAGGACGAAGTTGAGGATGCCCAGCATCATCACCGCGACCGGCCGCGTGAAGTCCAGGGTCTGCGAGGCGCGTTCGACGATGGCGTCCGGGTCGTGGACGTCGGCGTCGATGTACGCGGTGACGCCCTCATGAGTGCCCGTCAGCAGGGTGCGGGCGTGCACCAGCACGATCGGGTCGTTGTCGACGTAAACGATGCGCGAGTCAGGCGCGATGCGCTGGGCTATCTCATGGGTATTGTCCGCCGTCGGCAGCCCGGTGCCGATGTCCAGGAACTGCCGTACGCCCTGCTCCTCGGCCAGGAAGCGGACGGCGCGGCCGAGGAAGTCGCGGTCGGCGCGGGCGATGTCCCGGATGATCGGGAACATCCCGGCGACATGCTCGCCGACCTGCTGGTCGACCTCGTAGTTGTCCTTGCCGCCGATCCAGTAGTTCCACACCCGCGCGTTGTGCGCCACACCGGTGTTCAGCCTCGCCGACCCGCCCGACGGGGTGTGGCCATCACTCACGACTCGTCCTCTCCTCGCACGAACGACCGAAACCGGTCATCGTCGCCATTGTGCCGCTCGGTTGATCACGCTGTCCCGGGAATCGGCAGAGCAGGCGGGGCCGTTGGCGTGCGTGCGGGGAGAGAACGGGCGCGGTCCGGCTAGTCGAACTCGCTGGGGGTCGGCGCCGGCGTCTTCCCGGCCAGGACGTCCTTGAGCCGCTGAGTACCGAGCTTGACGGCCTGTTCGACGGAGTCCTGCTGGCCTCCGTCGAGGCCGCCCGCGGTGACGGTGATCGCGTCGGTGCCGACGCGCACGGCGGCGACGTCCTCGGTGAGGGTCGCCGACTGGCCGTTCGACGACCCCGTGATGCTGACGCGCAGGCCGACACGGTCGTCGCCCTCCGTGGGCAGCGTCGTCTCGATGACCTGGACCGTGCGCTGTCCGCCGCCGGTGCCGGTGACGGTGAACTCGTCGCACTCCTGCGGCAGGGTCTCGAGCCAGGCCAGGGCCTCCTGCGGGTCGGTCCGCTCGTAGGCGGCCACCTGGTACAGCAGGCGCGACTCGCCCTGCTGGAAACCGCGCAGCGCCGACGCCCCGGACGGCTTGCCCAGCAACTGGTCGGTGTAGAGGCCGTCGAGCAGCCGCTGGCAGTCCGCGGAGTCCGTCTTGCCGCTGAGGAAATCGTCCACGTCGACGTCGCCGATGCGCAGGCTGTCGTGCCAGTCGGCGACGTCCGAGTCCTTCACCTGCGTCCAGTCGTCCTCGATGTCCGCCGCGGTGATCAGCGCGGCGACGGCACCGGCCTGGGTGAGGGTGGTGGTCGGGGACGCGCTCGGTGTCTGCCGGGCGACGGCACCGGCCTGGGAGACGTCGCCGCCGTCGTCCGAGCAGGCCGCGGTGGTCAGCAACACACCGACGGCCAGGGCCGAGGAGAGCACACGGACAGGACGGGACGGGCGACGGATCATCTGGGATGCCTCCTGTGGACGCGACGGGTGTCCCCAGCGCACCACCGGTTCTGACGGTCCACCAGCTACGCCGGACCGTTCGAGTGAGCGCCGCGGGGCGGCCCGTCCGTCAGCCGCCGGGCCGCCCGTGCCCGTGCTGCCAGGCCCAGGCTGCGATCTCGACGCGGTTCCGGGCGGAGAGCTTCGACCGGACGCTGGACAGGTGCGTCTTCACCGTGGACAGGGAGACGTACAGTTCGGCGGCGACCTCGGCGTTCGTCCGGCCGAGGGCGACCAGGCGCACGACGTCGAGCTCGCGGTCGGTGAGACTCTGAGCGGGCCTCGCCGGGGCCGCGGCGGCGGTCGTCGTCCGCAGGGCGGTGACGTGCTTGAGCAGCCGGACCGTCACCGACGGCGAGACCAGCGAGTCGCCGGCCGCGGCGGCCCGGACCGCCTCCGCGAGGAGGGTGGGCCCCGAGTCCTTGAGCAGGAATCCGCACGCACCCCCGCGCAGGGCCCCGTACACGTACTCGTCCAGGTCGAAGGTCGTCACGACGACCACCCGCAGTGGGTCGGCCACCTGCGGTCCCGCCAGCAGCCGGGTCACCTCCAGGCCGTCCAGCCTCGGCATCCGGATGTCCAGCAGGCACACGTCCGGCCGCTCCCGCCGGGCCAGCGCCACCGCCTCCTCGCCGTCGGCGGCCTCGGCGACCACGGTGATGTCGGGCTGCGCGTCGAGGAAGAAGCGGAAGCCGGTGCGGACCATCTCCTGGTCGTCGGCGATGAGGACACGGATCGGCGAACCGGACGGGGGTGGGCTGGTCATGGCTCGATCATGCCTCAGGGGATCGGGGCTTCCGGCGGGCCGAGGTTCGGCTCGTGCACGGGCGCTTTGCGGGCGGTGGTTCAGCAGGTTCGCCGTCGGTGCGCCTCGGCCGTACGGTCGGTGTCCGGTGGGGCGCCCTCGGCCGATCGGCCGATCCGGACGGGTGCGCGCTCACCTACCGTGATCGGCATGAAGCGCGCTTCGCCCCTCGGCTGTGCCCGGGGTCTCGCCGTCGGTGTCCTGCTCGCCGCCTGTGTCGTCGACGTCCTCTACGCGGGTTCCGACGGCACGAGCGTCCTGCCGACGGCGAGCCCCCTCTGGCCGACGCTGGTCGTGCTGCTGGTGGGCCTGGCCGCGGTGCTGTGGCCGAGGGAGCGGCGGCCCGAGTGGCTCACCCCGCAGGTGCGCACCGGCGTGCCCGCCGCGCTCTCGGCCCTGTTCTCGCTGGGCTCGCTGGTGACCATGAAGGCGAACGTCTTCGGCCCGGGCGAGGTCGTGATCCTGCTGTGCCTGCTGTTCGTCGCGGTACGGCACTGCCGGCCGCGCTGGGCCTGGGGATGCGGCGCCCTCGACGCGGGCGCGCTCCTGCTCCTGCCCGTGCGTGACCTCGGGCGGTCCGACACCGCCGCGCTGGGCCTGGTGGTGGCCGGCCTGGTCCTCATCGGCGTCGTCGCCGGGCCCGCCGTGTATCTGCGCACCCTGGACTACCGGCGTGGGCTCGCCGTCAGTGAGACCCGGCGCTCCGAGCGGGTCGCCATCGCCGCCGACCTGCACGACTTCGTCGCGCACCATGTCACCGGGATCCTCGTGCAGACGCAGGTGGCCCGGATGATGGCGCGCACCCGGCCGCAGGAGCTCGACCCGGTGCTGGCCGGCATCGAACGCGCCGCCACGGAAGCCCTCGCCTCGATGCGGCGGACGGTCGGCGTGCTGCGCGACGCCGGGGACGAGGCGGCCGACCGCCGACCGGTGGGCGACCTGGCGGGCATCGCCGAGTTGACCGACGGTTTCGCGAGCCCCGTCCAGCGGGTCACCCTGCGCCGCGATCCGGCGGTGTCCGACGCGCTGCCCCACGAGGTGCAGGCCGCGGCCTTCCGGGTCGTGCAGGAGGCGCTGACCAACGTCCGCCGCCACGCGGCCGACGCCACGCACATCGAGGTCCGGCTGCGGGACGACGCCGGGCGCCTGGAGGTGTCGGTCGCGGACGACGGCCGTGGCGGCACCCGGCTCCCGGCGGCCGCCCACGGCGGCGGCTTCGGACTCGTGGGCCTCAAGGAGCGGGTCACCGCGGTCGGCGGCGAACTGTGCGCCGGGCCCCGGGACGGCGCGGGCTGGGAGGTGCGGGCGGTGTTCCCGGCGGGGCGATCCTGACGCCCCCGATTTCCGGTACCGATACCTTTCGGGCTCCCTTCGCTGTTCAATGAGAGCGAACGGTGCCGTCTCCCGGCGCCCGAGAGGAGCCGCCCCATGTCACCCGCCGCGGTCCCGCCCGTCGGCGCACGCATCCGGCAGGCGCGCCTCGCACACGGGACGAGCCTGCGGGCGCTCGCGCGTGAGATCGGCGTGTCGGCGAGCCTCGTCTCGCAGATCGAGAACGGCAAGAGCCAGCCCTCGGTCAGCACGCTCTACGCCATCACGACCGCCCTCGGCATCTCGATCGAGTCGCTCTTCGACGCGGGCGAGGGCACTGCGGCGACCGCGGTGAAGGCACCCGCGACGGCCCTCACCGCAGGGCCCGGCACCGCCCCGAACCCCGCCCCCGGCACTGTCCTGCACGCCCTCGCCTCCTTCGCCGCCGACCCCGGCCGCCGCATCGGGCCGGTGGTCACGCCGGACGAGCGGGAGGTGCTGGAGCTGGACTCCGGCGTGGTGTGGGAGCGGCTCGGCCACGTCCCCGGCACGCACGTCGACTTCCTCCAGGTGACCTACCGGCCCGGCGGCGCCTCCTCCAGCTCCGGCGGCCTCATGCGCCACGCCGGCACCGAGTACGGCTGTCTGACCTCGGGCGAACTGATCCTCACCCTCGGCTTCGACGAGTACACGCTGCGCCCGGGGGACGCCGTCTGCTTCGAGTCGACGACCCCGCACCGCTACCGCAACGATGGAGACGTACCGGCCGTCGGTACCTGGTTCGTGTCCACCGAGATGTTCAGTGACACTTGACACCCGTCCCGGACAGTCGTTCACTCCGAAGTGGGGGTGGTCGCCATGGCGATCCGCACATTCGGACCCAATGCCGTCGACTGGGAAGAGCGCGTCGACCTGGACCGGCTGCGCAGGCAGCGGCTGGCCCGCCTCGACGAGACCCTGACCCGCTCCGAGCTCGGCGCGGTGCTCAGCTTCGACTTCGCCAACATCCGCTACATGACCGCCACGCACATCGGCACCTGGGCGATGGACAAGCTGATCCGCTTCGCCCTGCTGGTCCGCGGCGGCGAGCCGATCGTCTGGGACTTCGGTTCCGCCGCCCGCCATCACCAGCTGTACAACCCCTGGCTCGACTACAGCGACGGCAAGGGCGGCCCGCCCACCGGCGCCCGCGCCGGCATCTCCACCCTGCGCGGCGCCTTCCACCCGGACGCGGGCATCGCCGAGGACGTCGCCGCGAAGATCGCCGCCGAGCTGCGCGAGCACGGCCTGGCCGGCGAGCCGCTCGGCATCGACGTCGCCGAGATGCCGATTCTCACCGCGCTGCGCGCCGAGGGCATCGACGTCGTCGACGGCCAGCAGGTCTTCCTGGAGGCCCGCCGCATCAAGACCCCGGACGAGATCTCCCTGCTCACCCAGGCCTGCGCGATGGTCGACGCGGCGTACGAGGAGCTGTACGGCTATCTGCGCCCCGGGGTGCGCGAGAACGAGTGCGTCGGTGTGGTCAGCAAGGTCCTTTACGACCTCGGCAGCGAGTACGTGGAGGGCGTCAACGCGATCTCCGGCGAACGCTGTTCACCGCACCCGCACGTCTACAGCGACCGCCTGATCCGGCCCGGCGACCCCGCCTTCTTCGACATCCTGCACAGCCATCTCGGCTACCGCACCTGCTACTACCGCACTTTCGCGGTCGGCAGCGCCTCCGGTGCCCAGCGCGACGCGTACGTCCGCTGCCGTGAGTACATGGACCGGGCCATCGCCCTAGTCCGGCCCGGCGCGACGACCGCGGACATCGTCGAGGTCTGGCCGCGCGCCGAGGAGTTCGGCTTCGCCGACGAGACCGCCGCGTTCGCGTTGCAGTACGGCCATGGCGTGGGCCTGTCGATCTGGGAGAAGCCGATCTTCAGCCGGCTGGTCTCCCTCGACCACCCCGAGGTCCTCGAAGAGGGCATGGTCTTCGCCCTGGAGACCTACTGGCCCGCCGCCGACGGCTGGTCCGCCGCCCGGATCGAGGAGGAGGTCGTCGTCACGGCGGATGGCTGCGAGGTCATCACCAAGTTCCCGGCTGAGGAACTGCTGGTCGCGGGCCGCAAGTACTGGACCGTGGGCGGCGCGCTCGACACCCGCCGCGAGTCGCAGTCCCACCTCAACACCTCCCACGGCGACGGGAGTCGCTGATGGAACCGGCCGGACTCCTCGCCGCCTACGAGCAGATGACCGTCATCCGCCGTACGGAGAAGGCCGCCCACGACCTGTTCCTCCAGGGCCTGGTGAAGGGCACCACCCACCTCGCCGCCGGACACGAGGCCGTCGCCGTCGGGGCGAGCGCCGCCCTGCGGCCCGACGACTACGTCTTCGCCACCTACCGCGGCCACCACCACGCGATGGCGCGGGGCGCCACGCCGGAGGAGTGCCTGGCCGAACTCATGAGCCGGGCAACGGGGTTGTGCGGGGCCAAGGGCGGCTCCATGCACCTCACCAAGGCGTCCACCGGCATGCTCGGCTCCTACGCCATCGTCGGCGCCCACCTCCCGATGGCGGCCGGCGCGGCGTGGTCGGCCCGGCTGCGCGGCACCGACCAGATCGCCGTCGCCTTCTTCGGGGACGGCGCCACCAACATCGGCGCCTTCCACGAGGCGCTCAACCTGGCCGCCGTATGGAAGCTGCCCGTGCTGTTCGTCTGCGAGAACAACCTGTACATGGAGTACACGCCGATCGCGGACGTCACCGCCGTGCCCCGGCCCGCCGCCGACCGGGCGCCGGCCTACGGCATCGAGGGCGAGGTCGTGGACGGCAACGACGTCGTCGCCGTCCAGGAGGCGGTGGCCCGCCTCGCGGCGCGGGCCCGGGCAGGAGACGGGCCCGCGCTGCTGGAGGCACAGACCTACCGGCACTTCGGGCACAGCCGCGCCGACCCGGCGACCTATCGTCCGGCCGAGGAGGTCGAACGCTGGCTGAAGCACGACCCGCTGGACCTGGCGCGGGGGCGGCTCGTCGAGATGGGGGTGTCCGAGGCCGTCCTCGGTGAGGCGGACGAGCGCGCGACGACCGTCGTACGGCAGGCCGTCGAGGCCGCGATGGCCGCCCCGCCGCCCGATCCGGACCAGGCGCTGACCGATGTGTGGGCGGACGGAGGTGCGGCGTGGCGGACGTGATCAGCTACCGGGAGGCGGTCGCCGAGGGCATCGCGCGGGAGATGCGGCGCGATCCGTCCGTCGTGTGCCTGGGCGAGGACATCGGCGAGGCGGGCGGGGTGTTCAAGACGACCGCCGGGCTGTTCAAGGAGTTCGGGCCCGAGCGGGTCTGGGACACGCCGATCTCCGAACAGGCCATCGTGGGAGCCGCCATGGGCGCCGCGATGACCGGGATGCGGCCCGTCGCCGAGATCATGTTCTCCGACTTCCTGGCCTGTTGCTGGGACTACCTCGCCAACGAGATCCCGAAGGTGCGGTACATGACGGGCGGTCAGGTCATCGTCCCGCTCGTGGTGCGCACCGCCAACGGCGGCGGGCTCGGCTTCGGCGCCCAGCACTCCCAGGCCACCGAGAACTGGGCTCTCACCGTGCCCGGCCTGAAGATCGCCGCACCGGCCACCCCCGCCGACGTGATCGGCATGATGGCGGCGGCCGTGCGCAGCGACGACCCGGTCGTCTTCTTCGAGCACAAGGGGCTCCTCGCGTCCAAGGGCGCGCCCCCGCCGGGGGACCATGTGGTCGAGCTGGGCCGCGCAGCCGTCGTCCGGGAGGGCGCCGACGTCACCCTCGTCGCGCTCGCCTCGATGGTGCCGGTCGCCCTGAGGGCAGCCGAGCTGCTGTCCGGTGAGGGCGTCGAGGCCGAGGTCGTCGACCTGCGCTGCCTGGTGCCGCTGGACGTCACCACCGTACTGACCTCGCTCGGGCGGACCTCGCGGCTCGTCACCGTCGAGGAGAACCCGTACCAGGGCGGCTGGGGGGCGACGCTCGTCTCCGTCGTCGCCGACGAGGGGTTCACCCTGCTGGACGCGCCGGTCAGGCGGGTGACGGGGGAGTGCGTCCCGCTGCCGTTCGCCGACGCGCTGGAGGAACGGGTGATCCCCACCGTCGACAAGGTCGTGGCGGCCGTACGCGGCCTCGCCGCCTACTGAACACCCCATGGGAGGAAGGGCGATGACCAATCGAACAGTCCTGCGTGGCGGTCATGTGCTGTCGATGGACCCCGACATCGGGGACCTGCCCCAGGGGGACGTCCTGATCGAGGACGGCAGGATCGCGGCGGTGCGGCCCGACATCAGTGCCGACGCCGAAGTGCTCGACATGACCGGCCGGATCGTGATCCCCGGCTTCGTGGACACCCACCGGCACACCTGGGAGGCGTCCATCCGCAACGTCGCCCCCGACGCCACCCTGGACGACTACTTCGTCGACATCCTCGACACCTTCGCCCCGCTGTACACACCCGAGGACGTGTACGCGGCCAACCTCGCCGGCGCGCTGGAGTGTCTGAACGCCGGCATCACGACGCTCGTGGACTGGTCGCACATCAACAACTCCCCCGAGCATCCGGACGCGGCGATCCGGGGCCTCGCGGAGAGCGGCATCCGCGCCCAGTACGCGTACGGCAGCGCCAACACCTCCCTCGCCGACTACTGGTTCGAGAGCAAGATCGCGATCCCGGGCGACGACGTCCGGCGGATCCGCGGGAAGTACTTCGCCTCCGACGACGGCCTGCTCACCATGGCGCTGGCCACCCGCGGCCCCGGCTTCTGCCTCAACGACGTCGTCACCGCCGAGTGGGCGCTCGCCCGCGAACTGGACATCCCCATCACCGTGCATGTGGCCATGGGCCGCCTCGCCGGGCGCTTCGGCATGGTCAAGCAGCTGAACGACCTGGGGCTTCTGGGCGCCGACACCACCTACATCCACTGCTGCTACCTCAGCGAGGAGGAGTGGCGGATGGTCGCCGACAGCGGCGGTACGGTCTCGATCGCGCCGCAGGTCGAGCTCCAGATGGGGCACGGCTGGCCGCCCGTGATGACGGCCGTCGAGTACGGACTGCGCCCTTCCCTGAGCACCGACGTCGTCACCACCGTGCCCGGCGACATGTTCACCCAGATGCGTGCCGCCTTCGGCGCCGAGCGCGCCCGCGTCAACGCCGACTGCTGGAAGGCCAACATGCCGGTGCCGGACACCATGTTGACGGCACGTCAGATGCTGGAGTTCGCCACGCTCAACGGCGCCCACGTCGCCGGCGTCGAGGACCGCACCGGCTCGCTCACCCCCGGCAAGCGCGCCGACGTCGTCGCCGTCGACGCCACCGCGCTGAACGTCGCCCCCGTGCACGACGCGGCTGCCGCGGTCACCCTGTCGGCCGACGTCTCCAACGTCGACACCGTCATCGTCGACGGCGTGATCCACAAGCGCGACGGCAGGCTCGTCGCCGACGTCGACCGCGCCCGCCGGCTGGTCCAGGAGTCCCGCGACCGGCTCCTGGCCGCGAAGGAGGCGAAGAGCGCCGCATGACCCGACACCTGGTGCGCCTCGCCGCCGACGTCCCCGAGCCGCCGTACGACGAACTCGGGCACCGGCGGCGGGAGTTGGTGGGCGAGGCGGACGGCAGCGTGCACACCGGCTTCGGGCTGTGCGAGCTGCGGCCCGACGGCCGGGTCGCCGCCCATGTGCACTCGTACGAGGAGAGCTTCCACGTCCTCGACGGTGCCGTGATCCTCGATGTGCCCGAGGGCGCGTACCTCCTGGAAGAGGGCGACTACGGCCTCCTCCCGGCCGGCGTCGCGCACGCCTGGCGCGGTGCCGGGGACACGGGCGGCCACTGGGCCGACATGCTCGCGCCGGTGCCGCGGGCCCGCTACGGCCATGACACCCAGGCCGTCCCCGCGCTGCCGGAACGCGACCCCGTCCGCATCGACGTGCGCGACCCGCGGACCCGGTCCTTCGGGCACTTCGAACCGGGGCAGATGGACCCCGGCAAGCAGTCGCAGGACCTGCTCGCGGTGTCGGCGAGCATGCGGACCGCGCTGCTCGTGTACAGCGGCATCACCGTGAAGACGATGGTCGACAGCGACCTCGGCGCGGTCGCCTCGACCATGTTCATGGTGCAGTACGCCCCCGACGGCGTCGCGGGCAGCCACGACCACCCCTTCGAGGAGACGTACCTGATCGTCGAGGGCCTGGTCGACGCCACCTTCGACGGCGAGCGGTACCGGCTCGGGCCGGGGGACGTCGCGTGGGCGGGCGCCGGCTGTGTGCACGGGTTCTCCAACGCGGGTCAGGGGCCGGTGCGCTGGCTGGAGACACAGGCGCCGCAGCCGCCGCCGCGACACTCGTACCGGTTCACTCGGGACTGGGAGTATCTGAGGGAGGCACTGGACCGATGAGCAGTGTCCTTGTCGTGGGCGGCACGTCCGGGATCGGCCGCGAGTTCGCCCGTCTGTGCGCGCGGCGGGGCGACGAGGTGGTTGTCACCGGCCGGGACGCCCATCGCGCCGACACGGTGGCCAAGGAGATCGGGGCCGGTCGGGGCCTCGCCCTCGATCTCTCCCGGCCGACCGGGATCGCCGCCGCGCTCGCCGGGGTCGGACGCGTGGACCATCTGGTGATCGCGGGCGTCTCACGGGACGAGAACCGGGTCGCCGACTACGACATCGAGGCAGCCCTGCGTCTCGTCACGCTCAAACTCGTCGGCTACACCGAGGTCGTGCACGCCCTCGGCCCACGGCTGCACGACGACAGCGCCGTCGTGCTGTTCGGCGGCCAGGCCAAGGAACGGCCCTACCCGGGGGCCACGACCGTGGCGACCGTCAACGCGGGCGTGCGGGGTCTGGTGAACACCCTCGCCGTCGAGCTGGCGCCCGTCCGCGTCAACGCCGTGCATCCCGGCGTCGTCGGGGACAGCCCCCACTGGGCCGGCAAACCCGAGGAGGTGCTGGCGGGGCTGCGTGCCAGGACGCCCGGTGGCCGGCTCGCCACGATGGCGGACGTGGTGGACGCGGTGGACTTCCTGCTGCGCAACCGATCGGTCAACGCGGTCGAACTCGCCGTGGACGGAGGGTGGTTGCTGGGCTGAGCGGAACGGATGGGGGCTGTGGCTCGCTCATGGCTTGAGGGGGTCGTGGCCGATCGTCATCAACTGGTGGCGTCGGCGGGTCTGTTCGGGCTCGGGTTCGTTCTCGAGGTCCGCCTCCTCGGTCACGGTGTCCACGACGTCGTACATCACCTGGATGTCGGCGTCCGTGAGGTCCGTGCGTCGTTTCTGGAGGATCGAGAGGACGTGCTGCCCGGTCGGCGGGCCGGCCCGGTCCGGCAGCGGCTCGCTGTCCTCCTGGGCGTCGCTGACCCGCAGCCAGCCGGCCAGCTCCTGCGAGGTCATGTTCACCACGCGGTGGAAGTCCTCCCACAGCGCGTCGAGTTCGAGGGCGTCGGTCACGGTGTGCCCCTTGTCTTCGGGTGCGGGTGGTCGTGCGGTACGGCGGCTCGGGTCATTCGTCGCGCGGCCAGTTCTCGGCGTCGAACATCCACCGCTGCTTCTCCAGCTCGCTGGTGATGCCGATGAGCAGATCCTGGGTCACCGGGTCCGGCTCGGCGGTGGCGGTGATGCGTTCGCGCAGCCGCTCGATGGCCGCCCCCAGGGTGTCCACGACCAGCTGGACGACCTCCGTGTCGCGGATCCAGCCCTCCTTCGGGCCGGGCAGCGTGTAGGCCGCGGCGATCGTCTCCGGGCGGCCGTCGGGCGGCACGCCGAGCGCCGAGGAGCGTTCGGCGACGGTGTCGGCGTACGAGCGGGCGGTGGAGACCACCTCGTCGAGCTGGAGATGGATCGACCGGAAGCGCGGGCCCACGATGTTCCAGTGCGCCTGCTTCCCGATCAGCGAGAGTCCGAGAAGGTCGACGAGCGTGCCCTGAAGTGCGTCACCGGCGACCCTGCGGGCCGGCTCGGGAAGCGTGCTGTTCACCCCAGTCATCCGGGCTCCTCCTTCTGGCTTGGTCCAGGCCGGACGGAGCGATGCGGTGCGGAAGCGGTGTCCGGTCACTCGGTCACCGGCGTCAGTGCCGTGTCCGGCCGCTGCGGCGCGTGACCACTTCCGTCACTGCGACCACTCCATGGCGGCGCGGGTGCCCAGGCCCGGACCGATGCAAACGCGACGTGTCTCAGCGAGCGAGCACACCGTCCAGGAAGCGGATCAGGTCCGCGAAGACCTCCGCCTTGTTCGTCTCGTGAAACACCTCGTGCCGGGCCCCGGCGTAGACGCGCTCGGTCACGTCCTCCCCGCGCAGCTCCTCGATCCCGACGCGGCTGCCGGCGAGCGGGACGAGCCGGTCGTCGTCGCCGTGCAGCCACAGCAGCGGCAGCCCTCCGACCGAGCCGCTCCTGGACACGGTGTCCAGCATCCGGGCGAACGCCTCAACCGTCGGCCGCTTCATGGGCCCGTGCCAGACCAGCGGATCCCCCGCGTACGCCGCGCCCACCGCGGGATCGCGGGACAGCGCGGCCGGGCTGATGGGCGTGTCGGGGATCTCGTCGCTGGCGAGCAGCCGGCGCGGCAGCTCCCAGTCGCCGATCACCGGCCCGGACAGCACCAGGGCGGTCGGCTCGTCGCCGTACAGCTGCGCGTACCGTGCCGCGACGAGTCCGCCCATCGAGTGCCCGATCAGGACGACGGGTACGTCCGGATGCGCGGTGCGGGCCAGCGCGGCGACGGCACGCAGATCGGCGACCACGTCCTCGAAGTCCTCGATCAGCACGCGCTCGCCCGCCGACCGCCCGTGACCGACGTGATCCGGCCCGAACACCGCGGCTCCCCGCCCGACCAGCACGTCCGCCACCTCGGCGTATCGGCCCACGTGCTCGCCGTAGCCGTGGACCACGAGCGCGACGAACCCGGGCCGGGGATTCGGCCATTCGGTCACGACGATCGATCCCCGTTGTCCGTCGAGGGCATGCTCGCGGATGTCGGCCATGGCTCCTCCGGCTGCGACCGGCAGTGGTCGGCTGCCCGATCGGCTGTGTTCGGCTGCGTCGGTGAAGGTCACCGAGGGGATCTTCCCAGGGTGCGCCAGGTCGGTCTATAGTCCAAAACTAGCGGTGCTAATTAACAGGGTGCCGTCCAAACTGCCCGGTCAGGAGTCCTGTCGTGCGTCCCGTCCACTTCGCGGCCGCCCGCCGCACCCCCATCGGCAAACTGCGCGGAGCACTGTCGTCCGTCCGGCCCGACGACCTGGCCGCCGCCGTGATCAGGGGCCTCGTCGCCGACGTCCCCGCCCTCGACCCGGCGCGCGTCGACGACGTCTACTGGGGAGCCGCCAACCAGGCCGGCGAGGACAACCGCAACGTCGCCCGCATGGCCGCGTTGCTCGCCGGCCTCCCGGAGTCCGTGCCGGGCGCCACGGTCAACCGCCTGTGCGCCTCCGGCCTGGAGGCGGTGACGACCGCCGCCCGCACCATCGCGGCGGGCGAGGCCGACATCGTGCTCGCCGGCGGCTCCGAGTCCATGAGCCGCGCCCCCTTCGTCCTGCCCCGCCCCGACGAGGCGCTGCCGCACCGCATCGAGACATACGACACCCGGCTCGGCTGGCGGCTGGTCAACCCGGCGATGAAGGAACTCCACGGCCTGCTGGCGATGGGCGAGACGGCCGAGGAGGTCGCCGGGCGCTACGGCGTCTCGCGCGAACGCCAGGACGAGTTCGCGCTGCGCAGCCACCAACGAGCGGCCGACGCCCGCAAGAACGGCCACTTCGACGACGAACTCCTGCCGGTGACCCGCCCGGACGGCGTCCTCGTCGACAGCGACGAATGCATCCGCGAGGACACCTCGTACGAGAAGCTGTCCCGGCTGAAGCCGGTATTCCGCGAGGGCGGCACCGTCACCGCGGGCAACGCCTCGCCGATGAACGACGGCGCCGCCGGACTGCTCCTGGTCAGCGAGGAGGCCCTGAACGAACTGGGCCTGGAGTCCCTCGGCCGCTATGTCGCCGGCGCCTCCGCAGGCGTGCACCCCGACGTCATGGGCATCGGCCCGGTCCCCGCCACCCGCAAGGCCCTGGCCCGCGCCGACTGGACGGTCGCCGACGTGCAGGAGGCCGAGTTCAACGAGGCGTTCGCCGCCCAGGCACTCGCCTGCGTCGACCAGCTCGGGATCGACCCCGAACTGGTCAACCCCAGCGGCGGCGCCATCGCGCTGGGTCACCCGCTGGGCTGCTCGGGCGCACGGATCCTCACCACGCTGCTGCACCGGATGCGGCGGACGGGCGCCGAGCGCGGGCTGGCGACGATGTGTGTAGGTGTCGGGCAGGGAAGTGCGGTGCTGGTGGAGAGGCATTAGCCATCTCCCGACTGGCGAGACGGTCCTTACCAGTACCTGTTGTCTGCACATACCATCGGTCTCCGCATGGACACGATGACGCTTTGGCACATAACAGGCTGGGAGTTCGCCGCGCTCGCCTTCGCGGCCCTGCTCGTCGGCTTCTCCAAGACCGCCGTGAGCGGGGCCAACACGGTCAGCCTCGCGGTCTTCGCCGCCGTACTGCCCGCCCGCGCCTCCACCGGCATCCTGCTGCCGATCCTGATCGCGGGCGATGTGCTCGCCGTACTCACCTACCGGCGGCACGCCCACTGGCCCACCCTGTGGCGGCTGTTCCCCGCGGTCGCCGCCGGCGTGGTCCTCGGCACGGTGTTCCTGGTGTGGGCCGACGACGAGATCGTCCGTACGTCGATCGGCGCGATCCTGCTGCTGATGGCGGGCGTCACGGTGTGGCGCCGCCGCACGGCCGAGAAGGAGGCCGAGCCCGACTCGGTCGCGACCCGGGCCGGCCGGGTCAAGGCCCGTTCGTACGGCGTCCTCGGCGGCTTCACCACGATGGTCGCCAACGCGGGCGGCCCCGTGATGTCGATGTATCTGCTGTCGGCGGGCTTCCGCAAGCTCGGCTTCCTGGGGACGTCGGCCTTCTTCTTCCTGATCGTCAACGTCTCCAAGGTGCCCTTCAGTGCCGGGCTCGGGCTCATCGACGGGTCCTCGCTGCTGCTCGACGCCGCGCTGGTGATCTTCGTCGTACCGGGCGCGGTGCTCGGCAAATGGGCCGTGGACCGCATCAACCAGCGGCTGTTCGAGCAGCTCGTGATCGCGGCGACCGTTGTGGGCGGCCTACAGCTGCTGCTGCGCTGAGCCCCGCAGATCCCTCAGCAGGGCGGGCAGATCGGCGAACGAGTCGATCACATGGTCCGGCGTACCGCTCGCGTCCCGATGCGTCTGCGGCAGATACTTCCCGGTCCGCACCAGCACACCCGTGACACCGGCCCGCTGCGCCGCCAGCACGTCGGACTCGATGTCGTCCCCCACCATCACCGCCTCGTCGGCGCCGACCCCGACATGCGCGAGCGCCGCCTCGAAGAACGCGGGCGACGGCTTGCCGGTGATCTCGGCCTCGACCCGCGCGGCCTTCTCCAGACCGGCCAGGAACGCGCCGGTGTCCAGCCGCAGTCCCTGGTCCGTACGCCAGTACAGGTTCCGGTGCATGGCCACCAGGCGCGCCCCGCGCTGGAGATGCCCGAAGGCCCGGTCGAGCGCCGCGTACCCGAACTCGGGCCCGGCACCGCCGACGACCACGACGTCGGGCGGCTCACCGTCGCCCCGGTCCTCGTCGACGAGGGTGACCCCGGCGAGGTCCTCCGCGATGTCGCCGCTGTTCAGGAGCACACACCGGGCACGCGGGTAGTGCTCGGCGAGATGGGCGGCGGTGACGGCGGGCGCCGTCAGGATGTCGCCGGCGGACACCGGGAACCCGGCGTCCGCCAATGTGCGTGCGATCGACGCCCGGGTCCGCGAGGTCGTGTTGGTGACCAGCGCGACGGCGAGCCCCGCCTCGCGGATCTCCCGCAACGCCTCGACCGTCCGGGGCAGCGGCTGCCACGAGACGGTGAGGACTCCGTCGATGTCGATGAGGACGGCCCGTACGGATCCCATACCGGGACGATAGCCGCCCGAACCCGCCCGGACCGGCCCGGTCGCCTTCACCGGGCCGGTCCCGTCAGCTCTGCTCAGGGAGCGATACCGACGCCCGCGATGCCGCTCCAGGCCCGCTCCTGACGGGACGTCATGGCCGGCCAGTCCAGCCCGCCCGGTCGCGGCTCGACCCGCGAGGCGTACGGCGCCGGGCGGAAGTCGGGGTCGTACAGGCAGCCCGTGCCGTACCTCTCGTCGAAGGCGCCGCACGCCGCCGCGACCGACTTCTGCGTCGGCTTCTTCCCCTTGCGCACCCAGGTGTCGAGGGCCGCGACGGACGTGGCGTACTCGGCGTCGCTCAGCTCACTGTGCTCGTGCTCCCGCGTGAACGTCTGCACCAGGTGCCCGTCGCGCCCGGCGCCCCGGAGTGTGGCCCGGTAGGCCGCCTCGTGCTCGATGAACGCCGTCGGGTCGTCGATGGCGTGCAGTGTCAGCACCGGGATCGAGACCTTGCCGGTGAGATCGCTGTCGTAGGACAGGTCCCGTACGGCAGTGGGGTCGGGGGCGAAGCGTTCGACACCGGCGTTGAGCGCCGCGTCGTCATGCGACCCGGAGTAGCGGACGCCCACGTTCCCGAAGGGATTCCGGTCCCCGAGGCGCTCGTGCACGATGTCCCGGAACGTGAAGGTCGCGAACCGCAGATGCGACTCCAGCGTGCGCTCGGGGATCCGCGTGACCGCGAGGATGTCGTCGAGGTTGCGCTGCTGGAGCGCGGTCCGCTCCGCCGCCGGCGACGAGAGGCCGGTGCACTCATCGAGGCGGGCACGCAGCCCGGCGGACGTCATGGTCGAGCCGGCGCGCAGGCCCTGCCACAGCGGGTACTGCGGCTCGCTCGGGCGGGGGTGGTTGGCGCAGTAGTACTGGTAGACGACGCGCAGGTCGACGCGGTAGTCGTAGCCGCGCGAGCCGCCGCCCAGGACGCCGTTGGTGAGCAGCGCCCCGTCGTACGCCCCTGGCTTCTTCGCGTAGGTCTCCACGACCTTCGCGGCGACGTTCCCACCCCACGACTGGCCGTGCACATACGTCCGCCGGGGCTTGCCGAACTCCTCGACGAACAGCCGGCGGACGCTCTCCGTGTCGGCGGCGGCCATCCGCGTGCCGTAGCCGCCCCGGCGGTAGGACGAGCCGACCCAGGCGTAGCCCTCCTTCACCATCACCGACCAGCGGCCCAGGTCGTCGATGCTGCGCGTGGGGTCGGACTCGGCGCCGAGGTCGGGGCCGCCGTGGGCGTGTACGACGAGGGACTTGTTCCAGTTGTCGGGTATGGCGACCGCGTAGTAGGCGCCGTTCGCGTCACGCCCGGTGTAGCAGTCGGCCTTGCCCACGAGATCCGCCGGGCACTCGGCGAGTGCCGGTTCCTCCGCCGTCTCGCCCCGGGCGTTCGAGGCGCCGACGAGGACGCCGACGGCGAGCGCACCTGCCAGCACCGCGGCCAGCGTGGTGCGCCGTCGCGCGGGCGATGGGACAGACCTGCGGATCACTGAGTTCGTTCTCGTCCAGTCCAAGACGCTGCTCCTCGTCCTAGTCGGCGCGTCGCCGAGCCGTGCGCCGCGATGCTAGGGAGCGGGCGGGCCGAGGGGCCACGGTCTGGCCGTTGTGTTCATAGTGTTCGCCGGGTCGAACAGGAACGGGGGCGGCCACGAGCCCCCACGGGCACCGGAATTGACGGATCCGGGCGCAGCGGGCGCCCGAACGGGCGCGGGACAGGGGCGGCGTGAACTCCGGTGCGCCCGCACCTCGGGTCGTTCGGCGATGAGCTCGCCGAGCAGCGCCGCCCCCCGACCTCCGTCGCCCACCCCTCCTCGTACGCTCACCCCATGTCCCCCCGCCACATCCTGATCCTCGGTGGCACCACCGAGGCCCGTGAACTCGCAGCCGTGCTCGCGGCGCGGCCCGATCTCCGCGTCACCACCTCGCTCGCGGGGCGGGTGTCACGGCCGGGCGCGGTCGAAGGGGACGTGCGGATCGGGGGCTTCGGCGGCGCGGAAGGGCTGGCCGACTGGCTCCGCGCCGAGCACGTCGACCACCTCGTCGACGCCACGCACCCCTTCGCCGAGTCGATCACGGCCAACGCGGTCCGCGCCGCGCGGTCGGCGGCCGTCCCGGCACTGGTCCTGCGCCGCCCGGGCTGGCAGCCCGGCCCGGGCGACCGCTGGCACGACGTCACCTCCCTCGACGAGGCCGCCGCGCTGCTGCCCAGCCTCGGCCGACGCGTGTTCCTCACCACCGGCCGCCTCGGCCTCGCGGCCTTCGCCCACCTTTCCGACCTGTACTTCGTCGCACGCTCCGTCGAACCGCCCGAGCCCCCCATGCCCCCGCACACCGAGGTGCTCCTGGCCCGCGGCCCCTTCACCCCGTCCGACGAATCGGCCCTGCTGCGCGACCACCGCATCGACGTCCTGGTGACCAAGGACAGCGGCGGAACGGCCACCTCCGCCAAACTCACCGCCGCCCGCGGCCTCGCCCTCCCGGTCGTGGTCGTACGTCGCCCTCCGTTGCCGGAAGGCGTGGACGCGGTGCCGGACGTGGCGGGGGTGCTGCAGCGACTCGGCCTGACGCCCTGAGGAGGTGGGCCTTCAGCGGGGCTCGCTCAGCGCCCGCTCCTGCACCCGTCCCGTCAGGCCCTCGGTGAGGTCCTCGACCAGGAGGCGTTTGGCGATGGTGTGGACGGCGGCGCGCAGGTCCGTGCCGGGTGGGCGGCCGATGTCCTCGTGGACCCGTTCCTCCAGCCAGGACGCCCAGGCCGTGCCGATGGCGCGGGCCTCCCGGGCGCCCGCCGGGGTGTGGGACAGGAGGGATCCGTCGCGGGTGAGGTAGCCCTCGTCGACCATCCGGTCGAAGACGGGGAGCAGTACCTCCGGAGGGAGGTGGCGGCGGGCCGCGATCAGTCCGAGGCCGGCGTGGCCGACGAGGGTGTTCAGGATCTCCACCTGCATCACCGCCCAGGCGCCGGCCACGTCGAGGCGGGTTTCGGACGCGCTGACGATCCGGCGTGCGGCATCGGGGCCGGTGCCCCCGATGATCTTCCCGACGGTCGCCTCCAGTACCCGTTGGGCATTGGGGTCGTGCGGGGAGGCGAACCCGTCACCCAGGTCGGTGGAGGCCATGCGGGCGCTGTCGCGCAGCGGGACCTGCTTGAGGAACAGCGCGATCACGAAGCCGAGGGCCGCGACCGGCACCGTCCACAGGAACACGGTCTGGAGCGTGTCGGCGTACGCCTCGACGATCGGCGCGGCGACCGGCGACGGCAGCCCGTTCAGGCCCTCGGGGCTGGTCGCGGCCCGGCCGATGGCCGCCGGATCGAGCCCGGAGCCCACCCCCGCGGCGGTCTCGACCCCGTCGGCGAGGTTCGGCGTGAGCGTGTTGGTGTAGATCGTGCCGAAGACGGCCGTGCCGAACGAGCTGCCCAGCGTACGGAAGAAGGTCACGCCGGAGGTCGCGGTGCCGAGGTCGGCGTAGTCGACGGTGTTCTGCACGGCGATCGTCAGCACCTGCATGCACAGCCCGATGCCGGTGCCGAGGACGAACATGTACAGCGACTCCAGCCATGCACCGGTCGACGGCCCCATCATGGACATCAGGAACAGCCCGACGCCCATCACCAGGGAGCCGACGATCGGGAAGATCCGGTACTTCCCGGTCTTGCTGACCACGTTGCCGCTGAAGACGGAGGCGATGAGCAGCCCGATCACCATCGGCAGGGTCCGCACACCGGACACCGTGGCCGAGTCCCCGTCGACGTACTGGAGATACGTCGGCAGATACGTCAGCGCGCCGAGCATCGCGAACCCGACGATGAAGCTGAGAGCGGAACAGACCGAGAAGACCGGGTCGGTGAACAGCCGCATCGGCAGCATCGGTTCCGCCGCCCGCGTCTCCGCCCAGCAGAACAGCCCGAGCGCGACCGCGCCCCCGACGAACAGCCCGATGATGACGCCGGAGCCCCACGCGTACTCGTTGCCGCCCCAGCTCGTCGCCAGGATCAGGGCGCTCGCGCCGACCGCGACCAGCCCGATGCCCAGATAGTCGATCACCGGCCGGGCGGCCGACTTGACCACCGGGATCGTGCGGGCCGCCGCGAAGACGACGACGATCGCGATCGGGACGTTGACGTAGAACGCCCAGCGCCAGGTCAGATGGTCCGTGAACAGCCCGCCCAGCAGCGGCCCGATCACCGTCGCCACTCCGAACACCGCGCCGATCGCGCCCTGGTACTTGCCGCGCTCGCGCAGCGGGATGACGTCCGCGATCAGCGCCATCGCCGTCACCATCAGCCCGCCGGCCCCGATGCCCTGCATCGCCCGCCACAGGATCAGCATCGTCATGTTCGAGGCCAGCCCGCACAGGAACGAGCCCGTGATGAACACGATCGCGGAGATCTGGAAGACCAGCTTCCGCCCGAACTGGTCGCCGAACTTGCCGACCAGGACGGTCGCCACGGTCTCCGCGAGCAGATACGCCGTCACGACCCAGGACATGTGCTCGGCGCCGCCCAGGTCCGACACGATCGTCGGCAGCGCCGTACCCACGATCGTCTGGTCGAGGGCCGCCAGCAGCATCCCCAGCATGATCGTCACGAAGACGACGTTCCGGCGACGCTTGTCCAGCACGGGTGGCTGGGAGGCGGCGGTCGGGGCGGATTCCTCGGCGAGCGTCACGGGGCCACGATCACAGCGCGGAACCCGTGCCGCATGCGGGGACGGGCCACTCGGGTGGCGTAAGGAACCCTCCGCCTACTGCTCCTTCCGCTCCTCCGCATCCCGGCGGCGCAGCAGATACGTGTCCATGATCCAGCCCTTGCGCTCCCGCGCCTCCGCCCGCAACCGCTCGATCCGGGGCGCGGCCTCGGCGATCGGACCCGAGGCGAGGATCTCGTCCGGCGTGCCGATGTAGGCACCCCAGTAGATCTCGATGTCCTGGTCGGCGTACCGCCGGAAGGTCTGGTGGGCGTCGAGCATCACGACCACGTCGTCCACGTCCTCGGGGAAGCCCTCGGCCAGCCGCCGCCCCGTGGTGATCTGCACCGGCCGCGCGACCCGGTTCAGCCCCGTCCGATGCCGGGCGACGAGCGCCGAGACGCTGCTGATGCCGGGCACGACGTCGTACTCGAACTCCACCGCGCCCTTGTCCAGCACCTCCTGAAGGATCCCGAGCGTGCTGTCGTACAGGGCGGGATCACCCCACACCAGGAACGCGCCGGTCTCGTCCTCGCCCAGCTCCTCGGCGATCAGCCGCTCGTAGATCCCGGCGCGGGCGCTGCGCCAGTCCCCGACGGCGGGGGAGTAGGCCGAGCCCCCGGCCGAGCGGTCCCGCTCGGGGTCGCGGGCCTGGACGACCCGGTACGTCCCCTCGGGTATGTGCGCGTCCAGCATGTCCCGGCGCAGCTGCGTGAGGTCCGACTTCACCTCGCCCTTGTCGAGGATGAAGAACACATCCGTACCGCGCAGCGCCCTGACCGCCTGGAGCGTCAGCTGCTCGGGGTCACCCGCCCCGATCCCGATGACATGAATCATTCGCACGCCTCAGAGTCTGCCGCACGCCACCGACAGCGCCGTCACCGAGTCCACGCAGGCCGCGCCGTGCCCGGCGCCGAACCCGCCTACGCCCGCCCGCGCAACCGAGGCGCCCGCTCCCGGGCGTCCACCTGCCCGCCGGCCTCCACGTCCCCCGCCAGCTCCCGCGCCCAAGCGGCCAGCCCCGCGAGATCCATCCCGTACGGCCGCGACTCACCGCTCCCGGCCGCCCACTCCTCCACGGCCCCGGCCCCGCGCCGCAGCAGCCTCGCGCCTCCCGTCACGTTCCCCCGCGCCGAGTGCGTGAGCCCGACGGCCAGCTGTGCCAGCCCGCGCCACAGGGCCCGCTCCTCCTGAGGCCCCGTCTTCCACGCGTCCTCGAACACCTCGTGCGCATGGAACGGCTTCCCCGCGTCCAGCAGTTCCTGCGCCTCCGCGACCGACGCCCGCGGAGTGCGTACGACACCCTCCGGCTGGCGGGCGACGCCGTCCGCGCCGTACGGCAGGGGCCGTCCCAGACCGTCCCGGGGCCGCGCGTTACGCGCCCGCCCCTCGCTGTCCCGGTCCCGTGCCGCCGCCTGTCGTCCTGACGATGTGCTGCCCATACCCCCGATTGTCCATCGCCCCGTCCCCGGGCGGACGGACGCCCGCTTCGGTGCGGTCGTCGTCGTGAGGTAAAGTGCTGTTCGCGCGATCACGCGGTTCACCGCGCGAGAGGCACCGGGACGTGGCGCAGCTTGGTAGCGCACTTGACTGGGGGTCAAGGGGTCGCAGGTTCAAATCCTGTCGTCCCGACTTGCGAAGTAGCAGGTCGGAGGTCATTTCCAGTTCATTGGAAATGGCCTCTTCGTCGTTCTTGGGACCGGATGGGGACCCGGAGCGGCGAAGTCGATCGTCACCCTTCCATGTCCGCAGATTCGCAGAGCCGGTCCTACTGGTGGCCCGGTCTGGGCGATTAGATGCGATATGTGCTTGATCTTACTTTTTCTGCTCTTTAGTCTTCTCCGGGAGGAAGTGCTGCGAGGTCCGAGTCCCGTGCCACTGTCCGGAATCGAGGTGTGGAGCGCGTGCACGCGAGGTACGGCTGCCGGCCCGTTCAGGGGCAGAAGGGACGTCGCAGAGGGACGCGATGGCTGCGGGCGTTCGCCGTACTGCCGTTGCTGGCGTCGGTGCTAGCCGCTTGCGGCAGTGACGAGGGCTCAGGTAGGCCCACGCTCAACTGGTACAACTTCCCCGACGACTCCGGTGCGCTCCAGAAGGCGGCCGACCGGTGCAGCCAGGCGTCGGGCGGCCGCTACAGGATCAGCTACAACAAGCTCCCGCGTGCCGCGGACGGCCAGCGCCAGCAGCTGGTCCGCAGACTCGCCGCCGAGGACGATTCGCTCGACATCCTGGGCCTGGACGTCACCTGGGCGGCGGAGTTCGCCGAGGCACGCTGGATCCGGGAATGGACGGGGACGGCGAGGCGGCGGGCCGTAGCGGGCACCCTGCGCGTACCGCTGCAGACCTCGACCTGGAAAGGCAAGTTGTACGCCGTCCCGTACAACACCAACACCCAGCTCCTGTGGTACCGCAAGGACCTGGTGCCCACCCCACCCAGGACCTGGGCCGAGATGCTGGACATGGCCGGCGCTCTCGCCCGGCAGGGCAAACCGCACTTCGTGGAGATCCAGGGCGCCCAGTACGAGGGCCTGACCGTCTGGTTCAACACGCTGATCAACAGTGCGGGCGGCTCCATCCTCAACGCGAGCGCGACCGAGCCTTCGCTCGGTCCTCCTGCCGTGCGGGCCGCCGGGATCATGCGTGATCTGGCGAAGTCCCCGGCCGCGGACCCCTCCCTGCCCAACCAGATGGAGGATCAGAACCGTCTCGCCATGGAGTCGGGGACGGCCGCGTTCGAGCTCAACTACCCGTTCGTCTATCCGTCGATGAAGGCGAACAACCCCGCACTGTTCAAGAACTTCCGCTGGGCGCCGTCCCCCCGGGTCGACCCGAACCGCCCGGCACGGCCCACCATCGGCGGCATCGACCTGGCGGTGAGCGCTTACTCGCGCCACCCCGACCTGGCCTTCGAGGCGGCGCTGTGCCTGCGCAACCGGGAGAACCAGCTGACCGCCGCGCTCGAGGGCGGTCTGCCGCCCACCCTGCGCGCCCTGTACGACGAGCCCGCGTTCATGAAGGAGTACCCCTTCTCCCAGGACGTGCTGGCCGCCCTGGAGTCGGCGAGCGTGCGCCCGATCACTCCGGTCTACCAGAACGTGTCGATCGCCGTCTCCCACACGCTGTCTCCGCCGTCCGGGATCAAACCGGTGAGCTCCGTCAACACCATCAGAGAGCAGATCGACGATGCCCTGCGATCCGAGGGTGTGATCCCGTGAACCACCTCCCACCGCAGCACTCCGCCGGCCTGCGCCGCAGCGCACGGGCCTCGTCCTCGGGCGGCCTGAGATGAGCACGCGGGCACAACCGGCCGGAGCACCGCCGCCCCCCGAGTCGGAGCCGGACCGGGCGGCGCTCTCGGCGGGCGCCAGGCAGGAGCGGCGACTCGGCTGGCTGCTCTGCGCGCCCGCGGTCGTCGTCATGATCGCGGTGACCGCCTACCCCATCGGATACGCCGTCTATCTGTCCCTCCAGCGGTACGACCTGCGCTTTCCCGGACGAGCGGAGTTCGTGGGCCTGAGCAACTACGGGGCGGTGCTGTCCTCCCCGTTCTGGTGGGACGCCTTCTGGGTCACGCTTTTCATCACCGCCGTGTCCGTGACGATCGAACTGGTCCTCGGCATGGGACTCGCCCTGGTGATGCACCGCACGATCTTCTGGCGCGGCACCGTCCGCACGTCGGTCCTCATTCCGTACGGGATCGTCACCGTGGTCGCCGCCTTCTCCTGGCAGTACGCCTGGACCCCGGACCTCGGATACCTCGCCGAGCTGTTGCCCAGCGGAGACGCTCCGCTGACCGAACAGTGGCCCGCCCTCTGGCTGATCGTCCTTGCCGAGGTGTGGAAGACGACGCCGTTCATGGCCCTGCTGCTGCTCGCGGGCCTCGCGCTGGTCCCCGAGGAGACCCTGAAGGCGGCCATGGTGGACGGTGCCACCGCCTGGCAGCGCTTCACCAAGATCATGCTGCCGCTGATGAAGCCGGCCATCCTGGTGGCACTGCTCTTCCGCACCCTGGACGCGTTCCGGATCTTCGACAACATCTACATCCTGACCGCGGGCGCCCAGGGGACCGGATCCGTGTCGATCCTCGGGTACGACAACCTGTTCACCGCCCTGAACCTGGGCATCGGGTCGGCGATCTCGGTCCTGATCTTCATCTGCGTCGGGATCATCGCCTTCGCCTTCGTCAAACTGTTCGGCGCAGCGGCACCCGGCGCGGAGGTGAAGCGCTGATGGCCGCGGTGGGGAAGACACATGCCCTCCGATGGGGAGTCCTGAATACGGTGGTCGTGCTGTACGCCCTGTTCCCGGTGTGGTGGATCGCCGCGCTGTCGTTCAAGGACCCCAGCACCCTGACGGACGGCAACTACATCCCCACGGACTGGACCTGGGAGAACTACCAGGGCATCTTCGAGACCTCCGAATTCACCCGTGCGCTGATCAACTCGATCGGTATCGCGCTGATCGCCACGGTGATCGCGGTCGCGCTGGGCACCATGGCCGCCTACGCGGTTGCCCGGCTGCGCTTCCCCGGCAAGCGGGTACTCATCGGCATGTCACTGCTGATCGCCATGTTCCCCCCGATCTCCCTGGTGTCACCGCTGTTCAACATCGAGCGGATCATCGGGATCTTCGACACCTGGATCGGGCTGATCATCCCGTACATGACCTTCTCCCTGCCGCTTGCGATCTATACCCTGTCGGCGTTCTTCAGGGAGATCCCCTGGGATCTGGAGAAGGCCGCCAAGGTCGACGGGGCGACGCCTGCGCAGGCCTTTCGGTTGGTCATCGCACCGCTGGCCGCGCCGGGAGTGTTCACCACGGCCATTCTCGTGTTCATCTTCTGCTGGAACGACTTCCTGTTCGCGATCTCCCTGACGTCCACCGAGTCCGCGCGCACCGTGCCTGCCGCGATCGCGTTCTTCACCGGGAGCTCCCAGTTCCAGCAGCCCACCGGATCGATCGCCGCCGCCGCTGTGGTCATCACCATCCCGATCATCGTTTTCGTCCTGTTCTTCCAGCGTCGGATCGTCGCCGGACTGACCTCCGGGGCAGTCAAGGGGTGAACGTGCCGACCGCGGCGGACAGGCCACCGGTCCGGGACGCCGACCGCGGTACCCGGACCTGGAAGGCATGAAGGCAAGGAGGCACCAGCCATGGCCGAGATCATCCTCGAGGGAGTCACCAAGCGCTTTCCCGACGGGTCCCTCGCCGTGAAGGACGTGGACCTCGAGATCGCCGACGGCGAGTTCGTGATCCTGGTCGGTCCGTCGGGATGCGGCAAGTCCACCACCCTGAACATGATCGCCGGGCTTGAGGACATCACCGAGGGCACCCTGCGCATCGGAGACCGCGTCGTCAACGACCTGGCTCCCAAGGAACGCGACGTCGCCATGGTGTTCCAGAGCTATGCCCTGTACCCGCACATGAACGTCCGGGAGAACATGGGCTTCCCGCTGCGCCTGGCCAAGGTGGACAAGGACACCATCGACGCCAAGGTGACGGAAGCCGCCCGGATCCTCGATCTCACCGAGCACCTGGACCGCAAGCCCGCCAACCTCTCGGGCGGTCAGCGCCAGCGGGTGGCCATGGGGCGGGCGATCGTCCGTGACCCCAAGGCGTTCCTGATGGACGAGCCGCTGTCCAACCTGGACGCCAAACTCCGGGTGCAGATGCGTACTCAGATCTCCCGGCTGCAGCGGAGCCTCGGCACGACCACCGTGTACGTCACCCACGACCAGACCGAGGCGATGACGCTCGGCGACCGGGTCGTGGTCATGAGGCAGGGCCTGGTCCAGCAGATCGGCACGCCTGCCGAGCTGTACGACCTGCCGCGCAACATCTTCGTCGCGGGCTTCATCGGCTCCCCGGCGATGAACTTCCTGAACGCCACTCTGGAGGACGTCTCCCTGCGTTCGTCCCTGGGCGACCTGCCCCTCGACGACCGTACGAGGCAGGCGCTGGAACGTCAGAACGCGCCCCGCGAGGTCATCGTCGGGCTGCGACCGGAGGCATTCGAGGACGTGGCCCTGTCCCACGACCGGACGGGCCCGGTCTTCACCGTCACCGTGGAGGTACAGGAGTCGCTCGGCTCCGATGTGTATGTCTACTTCACCGCGGAGGGCGGGCCGGCGACGACCGCCGAACTGGAGGAGCTCGCCAAGGACTCGGGCCTGCGCGACACCGGCGCCGACACCCACAACATCGTGGCCCGCCTGGACGCCGCCACGCGTGCCCGCGAGGGCGAACCGGTGGAGCTGCAGGTCGACATGGGCAAGGCCCACGTGTTCGACCCGGCGACCGGAGCGAACCTGACGCATCCGGTGAGGGCGGACTGACGATGGAACGAGGGTGCTCCGATGGTGCACAAGGGTCTTCGTGGGCAGTAGCCCGCGGAGGCCCCTTCTGCGTTGCCGAAGCGAGATCGAATACGCGGCCGAGCGCGTGCCCGACTGCGTAGGCTCCGCGTCGAGAGATCGTCCGCAGCGAAGGGGCACGCATGACCACCGTCTTCTCCCGGATCATGGACGGCGAGCTTCCCGCCCGGTTCGTGTGGCAGGACCCGCACGCGACGGCGTTCCTGTCCCACGCGCCGCTCACGCCAGGCCACACCCTCGTCGTGCCCCGGCAGGAGATCGACCAGTGGACCCATGCCGACGGCGAGCTGCTGGCCCACTGCATGCGGGTCGCGCAGGCGGTCGGCCAGGGTGTGCAGCGGGCGTGGGACGCGCCGCGCGCCGGACTGCTCATCGCCGGCTTCGAGGTGCCCCACCTGCACATTCACGTGGCCCCGATGTGGGGCATGGGCAACCTGAACTTCGACCACGCCAAGCCCGTTGCGGACACGGCGGTCCTTGACGAGGCCGCCGACAGGCTCCGCGTCGCCCTGCGCGAGCTCGGCTTCGAGCACGCCGTGGCGCCCGGGGCCTGACCGCCGTCGAGGCCCGGGCAGGCGGGTGACGAGGCCCGGAGGTCGCCCGCCCGTCACCCGGACCGTACGACGCCGGCCGCGCCCGGATGGTAGAAGCGGGCCATGACCAACTCGCTCATCCCTCCGGCCGGTGCCCGATGACCGCCGGCATCGACACCCCCGACCGCCGCGGCCGCACCGGACTCGACCGGACGGGCCGGGACCTGACCGGCAACCCCCGCGTCAAGGTGCGCGATGTGCGGCTCCTGTCCAGCCACTGGTACGTCGAGCGCGCCACCACCTTCGACTTCCAGCACGCCGACGGCACCTGGCGGACCCAGCAGCGCGAGACGCACGACCGGGGCAACGGCGCGACCATGCTGCTCTACGACGCCGAACGCGAAACCGTCCTGCTCACCCGCCAGTTCCGCTTCCCGGTGTACGTCAACGGCCACCCCGACGGCATGCTGATCGAGACGCCGGGCGGGCTGCTCGACGACGATGACGAGCACCCGGAGATCGCCGTGCGGCGCGAGGTCGTCGAGGAGACCGGGCACACCATCGGCGACGTCCAGCACGTCTTCGACATCTACATGAGCCCGGGCTCGGTCACCGAGCGCGTCAGCTTCTACGCCGCCGCGTACGGCCCTTCGACCCGCACCCACGAGGGCGGTGGTCTGGACGAGGAGGGCGAGGACATCGAGATCCTCGAACTGCCCTTCCGCCGGGCCCTGGAGATGATCCGCACCGGGGAGATCGCCGACGCCAAGACCATCATGCTGCTCCAATGGGCCGCACTGGAGGGCCCGTTCGCCAAGTGACGCCCTTGACTTGAAGTGCGCTTCAAGATGAACACTCCCGTTCGTGCCCCGAATCCGGGAGCGCGAACGGGAGGGATTCATCCATGAAGTACCGCACCATCGGCACCAACCCGAGCACCCGCCGCGAGGTCAGCGTCCTCGCCCTCGGCGCGATGCTCTTCGGCTCACGGACCGACGAGGAGACCTCCTACGCCGTACTCGACCGCTATGTCGAGGCCGGCGGGACCTTCATCGACACCTCCGACAACTACGCCTTCTGGGAGGACGGCGGCCAGGGCGGACAGAGCGAGGAACTCCTCGGCCGGTGGCGGCGCAGCCGCGGCGTCGGCGACGAGATCGTCATCGCCACCAAGCTCGGCGCCCGCCCGCTGGCCCCGGGCACCGGCTACGTCGACAACGCCGAGGGCCTGTCGGCGAAGGTGATCCGCGAGTCCGCCGAGCGCAGCCGCGACCGGCTCGGCGTGGACAGGCTGGATGTGCTCTACGCCCACATCGAGGACCGGGACGTCCCCCTCCAGGAGACCGTCGAAGGGTTCGCCGAGCTGGTCGCCGAGGGCACGGTCGGCCTCCTCGGCGTCAGCAACCACGCGATCTGGCGGGTCGAGCGGGCCCGCGCGCTCGCCGTGAAGGCGGGACTGCCCGGCTACGAGGTGCTCCAGTACGCCCACAGCCATCTGCGGCCTCGCATCGACGTCCCCGAGGGACTGTTCCCCGACGGCAGCCTCGGCCACGCCGGCCCGGAGCTGCTGAGCTATCTGCGCGCCGAACCCGGTCTGACGCTGGTCGCCTACTCACCGCTGCTGAAGGGCGCGTACACCCGGCCGGACGTCTCGCTGCCGGGCGACTTCGACCACCCGGGCACCCCGCCCCGGCTGAAGGTGCTGCGCGAGGTCGCCCGGGAGACCGGTGCCACCGTCAACCAGGTCGTCCTGGCCTGGCAGATCGGCGCCGAACTGCCGATCCTCCCCCTGGTCGGGGCGTCGTCCGTGGCCCAGCTGGAGGAGAGCCTGGCGGCCGTGGACCTGGAGCTCACCCCGGAGCAGAGGGACCGGCTCGACGCGGCCCACTGACCACCCCGGGAGTACGCTCCGAAGAGGAGCCGAAGGAGAGTGGGCCATGCCTCTGTTCCCCAACGAGCGGTCCGTCCGCACGACCCCCGAAGGTCTCCTGTGGGAGCCCAGCGAGCGCTGGGTGCGCGGCCTCAAGGGCGACGTCACCGTCGTCGACAGCCGGCACCCCGTCCTCGTGTGGGAACCCGATCTGCCCGTCCCGTGCTACGCGTTCCCACGCGAGGAGGTCCGCACGGACCTCCTGAGCCCGGCGAAGAACCCGCCTACCGGCTCGCACACGGGATCGCAGATCTTCTACGACCTTCAGGCCGACGGCAAGCACGTGGAGAACGCGGCGTGGACCTTCCCCTCCGCCGACCTCGCCGGGCACATCGCCTTCGAGTGGTTCTGGCGCTGGGGCACCGGCCTCGACCACTGGTTCGAGGAGGAGGAAGAGATCTTCATCCACCCGCGCGACCCGCACAAACGGGTGGACGCCATGCCCAGCAGCCGTCATGTGCAGGTCGAGATCGACGGCACGGTCGTCGCGGACACGCTGCGCCCGGTGCTGCTGTTCGAGACCGGGCTGCCGATCCGGTACTACGTGCCCCGCGAGGACGTCCGGCTCGACCTGTTCGAGTCCACCGACCACCACACCGGGTGCCCGTACAAGGGCACGGCCCAGTACTGGACCTGGCACGGTGACGGAGACGTCCCGCGGAACATCGTCTGGAGCTATGCCGAGCCGCTGCCCGCGGTGGGGCCGATCAAGGGGATGGTGGCGTTCTACAACGAGGCGGTGGACATCGTCGTGGACGGTGAACGCCTGAAGCGGCCGGTCACGCCCTTCACCGTGACCCTCAAGCCCTGACCGGCGGGCTCAGGTCCGCACCAGCAGCTGGAAGTCGAACGCGTACCGGGACGCGCGGTAGATGTGCGTCCCGTACTCGACCGGCCGGCCGGTGTCGTCGTACGCCGTGCGCTGCATGGTCAGCAGCGCGGCGCCCTCCTTCTCGTCCAGCCGCTGCGCCTCCTCGGCGGTGGCGCAGCGGGCGCCGACGGTCTGGCGGGCGCTGTGCAGGGTGATGCCGACGGCCCGCATCATCCGGTACAGGCCCGTCGACTCCAGCCGGGCGGTGTCGAGGTCGAGCAGGTTCGCGGGCAGGTAGTTGCAGAGGATGGCCACGGGCTGCCCGTGCGTGCAGCGCAGTCGTTCGAGGAGCGTGACCTCCGCGCCCTCCGCGATGCCGAGCGCTGCCGCGACGTCCGCGGTCGCCGGGACCCGCTCGTTGCGGACGACCTGCGTGGTCGGGCCCTGCCCGGCCGCCTCCAGGTCGTCGTAGAGGCTGCTGAGCTCCAGCGGGCGCTTGACCTGGCTGTGCACCACCTGGGTGCCCACTCCGCGCCGCCGCACCAGCAGCCCCTTGTCGACGAGCGACTGGATGGCCTGCCGGACGGTGGGCCGGGACAGGCCCAGCCGTACCGACAGGTCCACCTCGTTGCCCAGGAGGTTGCCCGGGGCGAGCGCCCCGTGCTCGATCGCCGCCTCCAGCTGCTGCGCGAGCTGGTAGTACAGCGGCACGGGACTGCCCCGGTCCAGGGCGAAGTTCAGCGAGTCCAGCGCGGAGGCGGACGCGGTGCGTGCGGAGCCGCGGGTCTTCGCCATGGGACGGCCTCCCTGTCAGGGGGTCAGGAGTTGCTGGGGAAACCGAGGTTGATGCCGCCGTCGGACGGGTCCGGCCAGCGCGTGGTGATCACCTTCCCCTGGGTGTAGAAGGCGATGCCGTCGTTGCCGTAGATGTGCAGATCGCCGAAGAGCGAGTCCTTCCAGCCGCCGAAGGAGTGGTAGCCGACCGGCACCGGGATCGGCACGTTCACGCCGACCATGCCCGCCTTCACCTCCAGCTGGAAGCGGCGGGCGGCGCCGCCGTCCCGGGTGAAGATCGCGGTGCCGTTGCCCCAGCGGGAGTCGTTGATCAGCTTGATGGCCTCCTCGTACGTCTCCGCACGCACCACGGCAAGGACCGGGCCGAAGATCTCCTCGCGGTAGGCGTCCGCCGTCAGCGGCACCCGGTCCAGCAGGGAGACACCGAGGAAGAAGCCGTCCTCGTGGCCCTCGACCGAGTAGCCGGTGCCGTCCACGACGACCTCGGCGCCCTGTCCGGCGGCCGACGCCACGTACGAGGCGACCTTGTCGCGGTGCTCGCGCGTGATCAGCGGGCCCATCTCGGACGCCGGGTCGTCGCCGGGGCCGATGCGCAGGTTCTTCGCTCGCTCGGCGATCTTGCCGACCAGCTCGTCGCCGGTGTCACCGACCGCGACCACGACCGACACGGCCATGCAGCGCTCGCCCGCCGAGCCGTACGCGGCGTTGATCGCCTGGTCGGCGGCGAAGTCCAGGTCGGCGTCCGGCAGGACCAGCATGTGGTTCTTGGCGCCGCCCAGGGCCTGCACCCGCTTGCCGTGCTCGACCGCCTTGAGCTGGATGTACTTCGCGATCGGCGTGGAGCCGACGAAGGAGACCGCCTCGATGTCCGGGTGCTCGAGGAGCCGGTCCACGGCGACCTTGTCGCCCTGCACGACGTTCAGCACACCCTCCGGCAGCCCCGCCTCGGTGGCCAGCTCGGCGAGCCGGTACGACGCCGACGGGTCCTTCTCGGACGGCTTCAGCACGAAGGTGTTGCCGCACGCGATGGCCAGCGGGAACATCCACATCGGCACCATGGCGGGGAAGTTGAACGGCGTGATGCCGGCGACCACGCCCAGCGGCTGCCGGATCGAGGCCACGTCCACCCGGGTCGACACCTGCGTCGACAGCTCGCCCTTCAGCTGCACGGAGATCCCGCAGGCCAGCTCCACGATCTCCAGACCGCGCGCGACCTCGCCGAGGGCGTCGGAGTGCACCTTGCCGTGCTCGGCGGTGATGAGTTCGGCGATCTCGTCGCGGTGGGCGTCCAGCAGCTCGCGGTACTTGAACAGGATCGCGGTCCGCTTGGCCAGGGACGACTGGCCCCAGCTCTCGAACGCGGCCTTGGCGGAGGCGACGGCGGCGTCGACCTCCTCGACGGTCGCGAAGGCGACCTGCTTCTCCTGGGCGCCGGTGGCCGGGTTGTAGACGGGGCTGAAGCGGCCGGAGGTGCCCTCGACCGGCTTGCCGTCGATCCAGTGGGTGATGGTCTTCATGGTGCGAAAGTGCCTTTCGTAAGGGGGAGTTCAGAGGTGACGACGGCGTCCGGCGACGTGCTGGTCGTAGCGTTCGCGGGCCTCGACGGCGGCCTCGCGGTCGGCGACCTCGGCCACGGGCACGTCCCACCAGGCCTCGGGGCCCGGGGAGGTCGGGTTCAGGATGTCCGTCTCGACGTACACACAGGTCGGCCGGTCGGAGGCACGGGCCTTGGCCAGCGCCTCGCGCAGCTCGCCCACCGTCTTGGCGCGCAGCACGTCCATGCCGAGGCTGGCCGCGTTGGCGGCGAGGTCGACCGGGAGCGCGGCGCCGGTGAAGGTGCCGTCGGCGGCCCGGTAGCGGTAGTCGGTGCCGAAGCGCTCACCGCCGACCTCGTTCGACAGCCCGCCGATGGAGGCGTAGCCATGGTTCTGGATCAGGACGATGTTGACCGGCAGCCCCTCCTGGACCGCGGTCACGATCTCCGTCGGCATCATCAGATAGGTGCCGTCGCCGACCAGCGACCACACTGCGACGTCCGGGGCGGCCTGCTGGATGCCGATCCCGGCCGGGATCTCGTAGCCCATGCAGGAGTAGCCGTACTCCAGGTGGTACTGGCGCGGCGAGCGGGCCCGCCACAGTTTGTGCAGGTCGCCGGGGAGTGAACCGGCCGCGTTGATCACCACGTCGTCGTCGCCGACGACCGCGTCCAGCGCGCCCAGCACCTGGGTCTGCGTCGGTACGGCCGTCTCGTCGTCGGCGCGGTAGGCGGCCTCGACGACCTCGTCCCAGCGCTCCTTGCCCGCGCGGTACTCCGCCTCGTAGGCGGCCTCCACGCGATGGCCGGAAAGCGCCTCCGTGAGGGCGGTGAGCCCGGCGCGCGCGTCGCAGACCAGCGTCCGCGCGGCGAGCTTGTGCGCGTCGAAGCCGGTGATGTTGAGGTTCAGGAAGCGCACGTCCGGGTTCTGGAAGAGCGTGCCCGAGGCGGTGGTGAAGTCCGTGTACCGCGTGCCGACACCGATCACCAGGTCCGCGGCGCGCGCGATGTCGTCGCTGACCGAGGTGCCCGTGTGGCCGATGCCGCCGAGGTCGGCCGGGTGGTCGTGGCGGAGGGAGCCCTTGCCGGCCTGGGTGGAGGAGACCGGGATCCCGGTGGCCTCGACGAAGGCCTTCAGCGCCGCCTCGGCCTCGCTGTGGTGGACACCCCCGCCCGCCACGATCAGCGGGCGCCGGGCGGCGCGGATCGCCTCGACGGCCGTCGCCAGCTCGACCGGGTCGGGCGCGGGACGCCGCACGTACCAGACGCGGTCGGCGAAGAACTCCTGCGGCCAGTCGTACGCCTCCGCCTGCACGTCCTGGGGGAGGGCCAGCGTCACCGCGCCGGTCTCGGCCGGGTCGGCCAGCACGCGCATGGCGTTCAGCGCCGACGGGATCAGGGCCTCGGGGCGGGTGATCCGGTCGAAGTAACGGGAGACCGGACGCAGGGTGTCGTTGACCGAGACGTCCGCCTCGGTGGGGTGCTCCAGCTGCTGGAGCAGCGGGTCCGGGGCGTGCGAGGCGAAGTAGTCGCCGGGGAGCAGCAGGACCGGCAGCCGGTTGATGGTGGCGAGCGCGGCACCGGTGACGAGGTTCGTCGCGCCCGGACCGATCGACGTCGTCACGGCCTGCGCGGAGAGCCGGTTCAGCTGACGGGCGTGGCCCACGGCCGCGTGCACCATGGACTGCTCGTTGCGGCCCTGGTGGTAGGGCATGACGTCCTCGCCCGCCTGGAGGAGTGCCTGCCCGAGGCCGGCCACGTTTCCATGGCCGAAAATGCCCCAGGTGCCGGCGATCAGCCGGTGCCGTACGCCGTCGCGCTCGGTGTACTGGGCGGACAGGAACCGCACCAGCGCCTGGGCGACGGTCAGACGGACGGTGGATGGGCTCATCGGGGACCTCACTGGGACGGAGCGGTGTAGAGGGGGAGACGGGGGTCGACGGGCTGGTCCGGCCAGGTGCCGCGGACCCAGGCGTGATCCGGGTGGTCGCAGATCAGCCAGGCGCGCTCGGCCTCGGGGCCCGCCATGACGTTGAGGTAGTACATGTGGTGCCCCGGCACGGCCATCGAGGGCCCGTGCCAGCCGTCGGGGATCAGCACGACGTCGCCGCCGCGCACCTCCGCGAGGACGTCGGTGTTCCGGCCGTGGCCGGACGGGGAGACCCGCTGGTAGCCGAGGCCGGGGATGCCCTCGTGGTCGGCGAACTCGAAGTAGTAGATCTCCTCCAGCACCGACTCCTCGCCGGGCCGGTGCTCGTCGTGCTTGTGCGGCGGGAAGGAGGACCAGTTGCCGCCCGGCGTGATGACCTCGACCGCGATGAGCTTGTCGCACTCGAAGACCCCGGCCGCGCCGAAGTTGTTCACCTGCCGGCTGCTGTTACCCGTGCCGCGCAGTTCCACCGGCACCGAGGAGGCCGGCCCGTAGCGGGCGGGCAGCCGGCGCGAGCAGCGGGCGCCGGTCAGCGCGAACCTTCCGCCCGCGGCCGACGACACGGTCGCCCGGGAGTCCCGGGGCAGGTAGGCGAAGTCGGTGACGCCGCTGAACACGCCCTCCCTGCCCGCCAGTTGAAAGACGTCGTGGCCGAAATCGTCCGTCGCCCCGACCGTGCAGCCACCGTTCAGCGGCAGCACGATCCACTCGCTGTCGCCGGTCTCGAAGGTGTGCGAGCCGCCGGGCGGCAGCTGGAGCACCTTCAGGCTGGAGTAGCCCCAGCCGGCCTTCTCGGGCGTGACGTCCACGACGTAGGGGCCGTCGAGCGCCTTACCCGCAGGAAGGTGATACGTCATCGTGTTCCTCCGCGTCACAGTGCGTGTCACAACAGGCCGACGGCCGTGTCCACCGCCGTCTCCACACTGCCCTCGGCCGGGTAGAGCAGCGAGCGGCCGACGACCATGCCCTGGACGGTGGGCAGCCGCAGCGCCTTGCGCCAGCGCTCGTACGCGCCCTCCTGGTCGCCCCCGACCTCGCCGCCCAGCAGGACGACGGGGAGCGTGGACGTCTCCAGGACCTCGGCCATGTCGTCCGGGTCGTCGGTGACGGGCAGTTTCAGCCAGGTGTAGGCCGAGGTGCCGCCGAGGCCGGACGCGATGGCTATCGACCGGGTGACGGCCTCGGCGGACAGGTCGTTGCGCACCCTGCCGTCGACGCGCCGGGAGATGAACGGCTCGACGAACAGCGGCAGCCGCAGCTCCGCCATGGCGTCTATGGCACGGGCCGTGGACTCCAGGGTGGTCAGCGAGCCCGGGTCGTCGTAGTCGATACGGACCAGCAGCTTGCCCGCGTCGAAGCGCAGCCGGGCGATGTCCTCGGCCCGGTGGCCGGTGAAGCGGTCGTCCATCTCGAAGGACGCGCCCGCCAGGCCCCCGCGATTCATGGACCCCATGACAACCTTGTCCTCGAGGACGCCGAGCAGCAGCAGGTCCTCCAGGATGTCCGCCGTGGCCAGTACTCCGTCGACGCCGGGCCGGGAGAGCGCGGTGCAGAGACGTTCCAGCAGATCGGCCCGGTCGGCCATCGCCAGGCGCCGGTCGCCCACGCCGAGGGCACCGCGGGCCGGGTGGTCGGCGGCCACGATCATCATGCGGCCGCTGTCGCCGATCAGCGGGCGGCGCACCCGGCGGGCTGCGGCCTCCGCGATCGCCTCGGGGTGCCGGGCTCTGACCGCGGTGAGGTCGGGGATGCTGATGCTCAAGGAAAGCTCCGTTCAGGGGTGGCTGGGGCGGCCGTCACGACGCCTGTGCGAGGAGGGCCTCGACCTCGGCCCCGGTGGGCATCGCGGAGGAGCAGGCGAGGCGGGAGGCGACGAGTGCGCCGGCGGCGTTGGCGTACCGCATGACCTTCTCCAGCTCCCAGCCGGACAGCAGCCCGTGCACCAGCGAGCCGCCGAAGGCGTCGCCCGCGCCGAGTCCGTTGGCGACCTCGACGGGCACCGGCGGCACCTCGGCCTCGGTGCCGTCCCGGTGCACCGCCAGCACGCCCTTGGGGCCCTGCTTGACGACCGCCAGCTCCACGCCGGCCGCCAGCAGTGCCTCGGCGCACGCGCGGGGCTCACGGACCCCGGTGGCGACCTCGCACTCGTCGAGATTGCCGACGGCGACCGTGGCGTGCCGCAGAGCCTCGGCGTAGTACGGGCGGGCCTGGTCGGGGTCGCGCCAGAACATGGGGCGCCAGTCGAGGTCGAAGACCGTGGTGCCCGCCTTGTCACGCGCCTTGAGGGCGGCGAGCGTGGCGGAGCGGCTCGGCTCCTCGCTCAGGCCGGTGCCGGTGATCCAGAAGACCCGGGCCGAACGAACTGCCCAGTAGTCGAGCTCGTCGGAATGTATCTCCAGGTCAGGAGCCTTAGGCTGCCGGTAGAAGTAGAGCGGGAAGTCGTCCGGAGGGAAGATCTCGCAGAACGTCACCGGCGTCGGGTAGGCCGCGACCGGCGTCACCCAGCGGTCGTCGACGCCGAAGCCCTTGAGGGCTTCGTGCAGGTAGGCGCCGAACGGATCGTCGCCGGTGCGTGTGATCACGGCGGTGTCGCGGCCGAGCCGGGCGGCGGCCACCGCGACGTTCGCGGCGGAGCCTCCGAGGAATTTGCCGAACGTCTCCACCTGCGCCAGGGGGAGGCCGGACTGCAAGGGGTAGAGGTCGACTCCTATTCTTCCCATCGTGATCAAGTCGAAGGACTTGGCTGACTCGGCCATGCGTGACGCTCCTAGAGCTGGACAGGGGTTGCGGGTCCCAAGCGGCCTGCCGCCTCCCAGGTGTAGGACGTGAAGGCCGACGCTGTCAATAGTTTGTACTTACATTCGGACCTGAGTGTGAAATGATGTCTTAACAAAGTATTGACAGCGGGCGCATCTAGGGATTGGATCCCGTCCCAGCGCAACCGCCGTGTTCCACGGCACACAGGACGCGGACCACGAGGTCCGGGTCATGGATCCCAGTGATCAATCCCTTTCCCCCGTCGCACACCCCGTCGCACAGTGAGGTGCTGGAAAGATGGACCGCTCTTACCCCCGCTCCCGCAAGCTGGTCCCCATGGTGGCCATGGCCGCCGCGGCCGCGTTGACTCTCGCAGGCTGCTCCAGCAGCTCTGGTGGAAAGGAGTCCGAGGAGGGCGGGGCGAACGCCTCCGCGGGCAAGGCCAACACGCCCCGGATGACGGTCGCCCTGGTGACCCACCAGTCGCCCGGCGACACGTTCTGGGACATCGTCCGCAAGGGCGCCGAGGCGGCCGCCGCCAAGGACAACATCAAGCTGATCTACTCCGCCGACCCGAACGCGGGCAACCAGGCCAACCTGGTGCAGAACGCGATCGACCAGAAGGTCGACGGCATCGCGATCACGCTCGCCAAGCCCGACGCCCTCAAGGACGTCGTCAGCAAGGCGCAGAAGGCGAACATCCCGGTCGTCGGTCTGAACTCCGGTGTCAGCGAGTGGCAGAAGCTCGGCCTGATGGAGTTCTTCGGCCAGGACGAGACGGTGGCCGGTGAGGCGCTCGGCAAGCGGCTGAACGAGGCCGGCGCCAAGAAGGCCGTCTGTGTCATCCAGGAACAGGGCAACATCGGCCTCACCCAGCGCTGTGACGGCGTGAAGAAGACGTTCGAGGGCACGACCGAGACCCTGAACGTCAACGGCACGGACATGCCGTCCGTGAAGTCCACGATCACCGCCAAGCTCAAGACGGACAAGGACATCGACTACGTCGTCGCCCTCGGCGCCCCGTTCGCGCTGACGGCCGCGCAGTCCGTGGACGAGTCGGGCAGCAAGGCGAAGGTCGCGACCTTCGACCTCAACAAGGAACTGACCGGAGCGATCAAGAAGGGCGACATCGAGTTCGCCGTCGACCAGCAGCCCTACCTCCAGGGCTACCTGGCGATCGACTCCCTGTGGCTCTACAAGAACAACGGCAACTACATGGGCGGCGGCGAGGCCCCGGTCCTGACCGGTCCGGCCTTCGTCGACAAGACGAACGTCGAGAAGATCGACGCGTTCGCCGCGAAGGGCACTCGGTGATGAGCATGACCCAACAGGCTGAGCCGGCGGTGAACACACCGCCGGCCTCCGGCCCCGGCAAGGAATCCGACGGGCGGACCCGGCAGCGGCCCCTTGCGCTGCGCCTCCTCGCCCGTCCCGAGGTCGGCGTCTTCCTCGGCGCCGTCGCGGTGCTGATCTTCTTCCTCATCACGGCCCCGGCCGTGCGTGACGGCAGCTCGATGGCGAACATCCTGTATCAGTCGTCGACGATCGGGATCATGGCGCTCCCGGTCGCGCTGCTGATGATCGGCGGCGAGTTCGACCTGTCCGCCGGTGTCGCCGTGATCACCTCTGCCCTGACCGCGAGCATGGTCAGCTACCAGCTGACGATGAACGTCTGGGTCGGCGTGATCGTCGCCCTGATCGTGTCCCTCGCGGTCGGTCTGTTCAACGGCTGGCTGCTGGTCAAGACCGGGCTCCCGAGCTTCCTGGTCACCCTCGGCACGTTCCTGATCCTCCAGGGCGTGAACCTCGCCGTGACCAAGCTGGTCACCGGCAACGTCGCCACCGACGACATCAGCGACATGGACGGCTTCGAGCAGGCCAAGGCCCTCTTCGCGTCCTCCTTCGACATCGGCGGCGTCCAGGTCAAGATCACCGTGGTGTGGTGGCTGGTCTTCGCGGCGCTGGCCACGTGGGTGCTGTTGCGTACCAAGTACGGCAACTGGATCTTCGCGGTCGGCGGCAACCAGGGCAGCGCCCGTGCCGTCGGTGTGCCGGTGACGTTCACGAAGATCTCGCTGTTCATGCTGGTCGGCTTCGGCGCCTGGTTCGTCGGCATGCACCAGCTGTTCTCGTTCAACACGGTGCAGTCCGGCGAGGGCGTGGGCCAGGAGCTCATCTACATCGCCGCGGCCGTGATCGGCGGCTGTCTGCTGACCGGTGGTGCCGGTTCCGCGATCGGTCCGGTCTTCGGTGCCTTCATGTTCGGCATGGTCCAGCAGGGCATCGTCTACGCCGGCTGGAACCCGGACTGGTTCAAGGCCTTCCTCGGCGTGATGCTCCTCGGCGCCGTTCTCATCAATCTGTGGGTCCAGCGCACGGCGACCCGGAGGTGACCCGAATGACCAGCAAAGAAACCGGCACCCACGGCGCCGTCCTCCAGGACGAGGTTCCCGACAAGGACGCCCCGATCGTCGAACTGCGCGGCGCGGGTAAGGCGTACGGCAACATCCGCGCCCTGCACGGCGTCGACCTGAAGGTCTTCCCCAGCCAGGTCACCTGCGTGCTCGGCGACAACGGCGCCGGCAAATCGACCCTCATCAAGATCATCTCGGGTCTGCACCAGCACACCGAGGGCGAGTTCCTCGTCGACGGCGCACCGGTGCGCTTCTCCACCCCGCGCGAGGCGCTGGACAAGGGCATCGCGACGGTCTACCAGGACCTCGCGGTGGTTCCCCTGATGCCGGTCTGGCGGAACTTCTTCCTCGGCTCCGAGATGACCAAGGGCCCCTGGCCCGTGCGCCGTCTCGACATCGAGAAGATGAAGAAGACCGCCGACGAAGAGCTGCGCAACATGGGCATCGTCCTGGACGACCTGGAGCAGCCCATCGGCACCCTCTCCGGCGGCCAGCGCCAGTGCGTCGCCATCGCCCGCGCCGTCTACTTCGGCGCCCGCGTCCTCATCCTGGACGAGCCGACCGCCGCCCTCGGCGTCAAGCAGTCCGGCGTGGTCCTGAAGTACATCGCCGCCGCCCGCGACCGCGGCCTCGGCGTCATCTTCATCACCCACAACCCCCACCACGCCTACATGGTCGGCGACCACTTCAGCGTCCTGCGCCTCGGCACCATGGAGCTGAACGCCTCCCGTGAGGAGGTGAGCCTGGAAGAGCTCACCAACCACATGGCCGGCGGCACCGAACTCGCCGCACTCAAGCACGAGTTGTCCCAGGTACGCGGCGTCGACGTCGAGGAACTCCCCGAGGAGTCCGACCTCACCGCACCCGTGGCCTCCTCGGAAGGGAAGTCCTGACATGGCCCCTGCGCTGGACCGTATCCGGGTCGGCTCGGCCCCCGACTCCTGGGGCGTCTGGTTCCCCGACGACCCCGTCCAGGTGCCCTGGGAACGGTTCCTCGACGAGGTCGCCGAGGCCGGCTACGACTGGATCGAACTGGGCCCGTACGGCTATCTGCCGACCGACCCGGCACGGCTGACCGACGAGATCGACAAGCGGGGCCTCAAGGTCTCGGCCGGCACGATCTTCACGGGCCTGCACCGCGGCCCCGCCGTCTGGGAGTCGACCTGGCAGCACGTGAGCGAGGTCGCCGCGCTCACCCAGGCCATGGGAGCGAAGCACCTCGTCGTCATCCCGTCCTTCTGGCGGGACGACAAGACCGCCGAGATCCTGGAGCCGCCGGAGCTCACCGCCGAGCAGTGGGCCCACCTGACCAAGGGCATGGAGCGGCTCGGGCACGAGGTCAAGGAGACGTTCGGTCTCGACATCGTCGTGCACCCGCACGCCGACACGCACATCGACACCGAGGCCCACGTCGAGCGCTTCCTCGACTCGACCGACTCCGACCTGGTCAACCTCTGCCTGGACACCGGTCACTACGCCTACTGCGGCGGCGACAGCGTCAAGCTGATCGAGACCTACGGCGAGCGCATCGGCTATCTGCACCTCAAACAGGTGGACCCGGAGATCCTCGCGGACGTGGTGAAGAACGAGATCCCGTTCGGACCCGCCGTCCAGCGCGGCGTGATGTGCGAACCCCCCGCCGGCGTACCGGCGTTGGGCCCGGTCCTTCAGGCCGCGCAGAAGCTGAACGTGGACCTGTTCGCCATCGTCGAGCAGGACATGTACCCCTGCGAGCCGGACAAGCCGATGCCCATCGCGGTGCGCACCCGCAAGTTCCTGAGGTCCTGCGGCGCCTGACGATCCGAAAGGACGGCCGATCACCATGACCCAGCGTCCGCACACGCTCGGAGTCGCAGTCATCGGTACCGGAAAGATGGGCGCGGACCATGTGCGCCGCATCCAGGAGGTCACCAGCGGGGCACGGGTGACCGCCGTCGTGGACGTCGACGCGGAACGCGCCAAATCGGTCGCGGCCCGTGTCGACGGCTGCACCGTCCACACGGACCCGGCCGCCGCGATGGCGTCGGCCGACGTCGACGCGGTGATCGTCGCCTCGCCGGGCCCCGCCCACGAGGCGGCCCTCCTCGCCGCGTTCGAGCACGACCTGCCGGTGCTGTGCGAGAAACCGCTCACCCCGGACGCGGCGTCCGCGCTGCGGGTCCTTCAGGCCGAGCAGAAGCTCGGCCGGCGCCGGGTCCAGGTCGGCTTCATGCGGCGCTACGACGCCGAGTACATGAAGCTCAAGTCCCTCCTGGAGACCGGCCAGTTGGGTCGGCCGCTGATGCTGCACAACCGGCACCGCAATGTCGCCAGCCCGCCCGGCTGGACCTCCGAGATGCTCATCAACGACTCCGTCACGCACGAGATGGACGTGACCCGCTGGCTGCTCGGCCACGAGATCACGGCCGTCACGGTGCTCGCCCCGACGCCGTCCGCGAACGCCCCGAACGGCATCCGCGACCCGCAGTTCGTGGTCTTCGAGACGGACGGCGGCGCCATCGTCGACGTCGAGATCTACGTCAACTGCGGCTTCGGCTACCAGGTCCAGGCCGAGGTCGTCTGCGAACGCGGCACCGCCCGCGTCGGCGACGGCCACGCCATGGTCACCAACGCGGCCGGCCGCTGGGGCGGCATCATCGCCCAGGACTACATCGAACGCTTCGCGGACGCCTACGACCGGGAGGTCCAGGCCTGGGTGGACGCCACCCGCCGCGACGAGGTCACCGGCCCCAGCGCCTGGGACGGCTACGCGGTGGCCGCGGTGTGCGAGGCGGCGGTACGGGCACTGGAGGAGGGCGGCCGGATGCGGGTGGAACTGGTGGAGCGGCCCGCGCTCTACGCCTGACGACGATCCGTCGCGCGTCGCCACGACGCACCGGAGGGCCGGGGAACTTCCCCGGCCCTCCGGTGCGTTCGGTTCGCCCGTGGCCCTCAGCCCGTGAGCGTCGTACGCGGCCGCGGCTCGAACCCCGCCGCCCGGTACGACTCGTCGATCAGCCGCATCGTCGCCAAGGCGTCGTCCGCGTCCAGCGGGAGTGGGTTGTCCCGGCGGATGTGGGCGGCGAGGGCCTCCAGTTGGTAGGTGTACGACGAGCGGGTGCCGAGGTGTTCCGTGCGTTCGCCGTCCGGGGTGCGTACCACGAGGCGGTCGTCGAGGTGCGGGAGGACGAAGTTCGGGGCCAGGGCCTCGCCGCGGGAGCCGATGACGCGGCAGCTCATCTCCAGGTCGTCGTACGCCATGTGGCAGCGGGCCGACGCGGTGGTACCGCCCGGGAACTCCAGGTCGGCGTCCAGCCACTCGTCGACGCCCGGAGCGCCTGTTCGCTGTCCGCCGCGTGCCGAGACGAGCCGTGGCGCGCCGCCGGCCCAGGGCGCGAGCATCCGCACCGCGTGCAGGCTGTAGCAGCCGAGGTCCATCAGGGCCCCGCCGGCCAGTGACAGTGACCAGCGCGGGTCGGAGTCGCCGGGGGCCGGGATCGCCACCAGCGTCTCCACCCGCCGGAGCTCGCCCAGTTCGCCGCTCTCGACGATCTCGTGCAGACGCCGGGTCACCGGGTGGAAGAGGTAGTGGAACGCCTCCATGAAGACGCTCCCGGACTTGACGGCGGCATCCCGTACCTCGGCCGCCTCCTCGGCGTTGCTCGCCGACGGCTTCTCCGACAGGACGTGCTTGCCGGCCGCGAGCGCGGCGAGGTTCCACGGCCCGTGCAGACCGTTGGCGAGCGGGTTGTAGACGACCTCGACCTCGGGGTCGGCGAGCAGGTCGGCGTAGGAGTCCGCCACCCGCTCCACGTCGTGCTCGTCGGCGAACGCCGCGGCGCGGGACCGGTCGCGCGCGGCCACCGCCACAAGGCGGTGGCCGGTCGTCCGGGCCGGACCCACGAGAGAGAGCTCGGTGATGCGTGCCGCGCCCAGCACGCCGATGCGCAGCGGTTCCCGGCCCGTGTCGTTCATCCCTGGCGTACCTCCTCGATCGTGACCGGACGGTGCTCGTTCAGCGACAGTGTGCAGGCGTCCGCGATCCAGCCCGCCTCCAGCGCGTCCTCGATGGTGCACGGGGAGGGCCTGGTGCCCGCCACGACCTCGGTGAACGCGGTGAGTTCGGCGCGGTAGGCCGCGGTGAAGCGGTCCATGAAGAAGTCGTGCGGGGTGCCCGCGGGGAACGTCACGCCGGGCTCGACCGAACGCAGCGGCAGCTTGTCCTCCAGGCCGACGGCGATGGAGTCGGCGAAGCCGTGGATCTCCATGCGGACGTCGTAACCCCGGGCATTGTGGCGGGAGTTGGAGACCACCGCGATCGTGCCGTCGTCCAGGGTGAGAATCGCGCCCGTGGTGTCGGCGTCGCCCGCCTCCTTGATGAAGTCGGCACCCTTGTTGCCGCCGACGGCGTACACCTCCTTCACCTCGCGGCCGGTCACCCAGCGGATGATGTCGAAGTCGTGCACCGAGCAGTCCCGGAAGATGCCACCGGAGGCGGCGATGTAGGCGGCCGGCGGCGGCGCCGGGTCCAGGGTGGTCGAGCGTACGGTGTGCAGCTTGCCCAGCTCGCCGCTCTGCACCGCGGCGCGGGCGTTGACGAACCCGGTGTCGAAGCGCCGGTTGTAGCCGATCTGGATCGGCACGTCCTTGCCCTGGACGGCCTTGAGCACCTCGACGCCCTCGGCCATGGTCCTCGCGACGGGCTTCTCGCAGAAGACGGGGATGCCGGCCTCGACGCCGGCCAGGATCAGCGCGGGGTGGGCGTCGGTCGCGGCGGCGACGACGATGCCGTCCACGCCGGCCGACAGCAGGGCCTGAGGCGAGTCCACGACCTCCGCCCCGAACCGCTCCGCGGCGGCCTTGGCGGCCTCCGCGAACGGGTCGGTGACGACGAGGGAGTCGACCGCGTCGAGTCCGGAGAGGGTCTCGGCGTGGAAGGCGCCGATACGGCCGAGGCCGAGGATTCCGATGCGCATGAGCTGTGCTGCTTTCTTCGGGTGTGATTGCTGTCCGTGCTGCTTCTTCAGTCCAGGCCGCCCAGGACGTTCTGGTCCCAGTCGATCACCGACCCCGTGACCACCCCGGACCGCTCCGACAGCAGGAACACCACGAAGTCGGCGATCTCGTCGGGCTGGCCCAGCTTGCCCATCGGCAGCCTCGCGGCGGCCTCCTCGCGCCAGTCGTCCCTGGCGCCGTGGAAGGCCCTCTGTGTGGCGTCCTCGCCCTCGGTCGCGGTCCAGCCGATGTTGAGGCCGTTGATCCGGATCCGGTCCCAGCGGTGCGCGTGCGCGGCGTTGCGGGTGAGCCCGATCAGGCCCGCCTTGGCGGAGACGTACGGCGCGAGGAACGACTGCCCGCCGTGCGCCGAGGACGTGATGATGTTGACGATCGTGCCGGGTGCCTTGCGGCCGAGCATGTCCGTCACGGCGGCCTGCATGGCGAAGAACGGCGCCTTCAGGTTGATCGCGATGTGCTGGTCGAACAGCTCGGGCGTGGTGTCCAGCAGCGTGCCGCGGGACGTCAGCCCCGCCGAGTTGACCAGGCAGTCGACCCGGCCGTAGGCGTCGACGACCTCGGCGACGGACGCCTTGGCCTGCTCGGCGTCCGACAGGTCGGCCCGCACGAACATGGCCTTGCCGCCGGCGGCGGCCAGCTCGGCCACCAATGCCTCACCGGGTTCCGGGCGACGCCCGGTGACGGCCACGACCGCCCCCTCGCGGACGGCCGCCCGCGCGATGGCGGCGCCGACGCCCTGACTGCCGCCGTTGACGAGGACGACCTTGTCGTCGAGAAGTCCCATGCCTTGAGGGGTCCTTTCAGCTCTGGCGCCGCTCGGCGCCGGCCCGCAGTTGGTCACGCAGGGCCTCGGGGGTCCATGCCCCGGCCAGCGCGCGCCGTACGACGTCCGCCTGGGACGGCGGGGCCAGCCCGTCGACCGGCGGGTCGCTGTCCAGGTTGGTCGGGAAGGGGTAGCCCTCGGCGCTCGCGGCGATCACGTTCGTCGTCCAGGCCTCGTCCGCGCCCTCGCCCGCACGCCGCAGCAGTACGGGGAACACGGCGTTCGCGACGGCCTCGCGGTCCACGGTCTCCATGGCCCGCCCGAAGGCGGAGGACACCTGGAGCAGGTTCGCCATGCGCCGGATGCCCGCCGACCGGTTGGTGCCGGCGGCGTGGAACAGCGCCGGGTTGAAGAAGGCCGCGTCGCCCTTGGCGAGCGGGAGCTGGACGTGGTGCGCCTCGAAGTACTCCCGGAACTCCGGCAGTCGCCAGGCCAGGTAACCCGGCTCGTACGACTGCGAGTACGGCAGGTACATCGTCGGCCCGGACTCCACCGGCATGTCGCAGTGCGCGACGGCGCCCTGGAGGGTGAGCACGGGGGAGAGGCGGTGGACGTGGGCCGGGTAGGCCGCCGCGACCTCGTTGGAGAGGAAGCCCAGGTGGTAGTCGCGGTGCACGTTCTGCGCGGCTCCGCCCGGGTTGACCACGTTGACCTGCGAGGTCACCTGGTAGCCGGGCCCGAGCCAGGCGGTCGAGACCAGGGCGAGGATGTCGTTGGCGTAGTAGTCGGCGAACGCCTCGGGGTCGTACAGGGCCGCCTTCTCCAGCGCGTTCCAGACCCGGTCGTTGGCGCCCGGCTTGGCGAAGTGGTCCCCGGCCGTCGCGCCCGAGGCGCGCTGCTCGGCGATCAGGGCGTCGAACACGGCACTGAGCCGGTCGACGACGCCGTGGTCCGCGAAGGCGCCCTGGAAGACCACGATGCCCGGACCGTCGGTCAGCGCACGGGCCAGCTCGGCCCGCACCGCCCGGTCGTCCTCGGCCCCGCGCAGCCGGTCGCTGTCGTAGACCAGGACCTCGCGCTCCACGGCGGAGGCGTACGGGTAGTCGGCGAGGTCGGTCGTGCGCTGGACCAGCTCACGGAACTCCGCGAGGTCGCAGTCGTGCTCGGACAGCCAGGTCCGGCGGTGTACGGAGGTGAAGGACATCGGTGTCCTCTCGGTGACAGGAGCGATTCAGCGATGCCATTCTTGTCATGACAATCCCGTCGAACAACCAGCAGGCATCCATCAAAAACCCCTCAAGGAGCCGTCGCATGGGGCACCCCTTCCCGATCCGGGAGATCGCACGTCAGGCGGGCCTGAGCGAGGCCACGGTCGACCGGGTGCTCAACGAGCGCGGAGGGGTGCGGGAGAGCACCGTGCGGGAGGTCCAGCAGGCGATAGCCGACCTGGACCGGCAGCGCACCCAGGTGCGACTGGTGGGCCGGACGTTCATGATCGACATGGTCGTGCAGGCGCCCGAACGGTTCACCACCGCCGTACGCGCCGCCCTGGAGGCCGAGTTGCCGTCCCTGCACCCGGCGGTGGTGCGCTCGCGCTTCCACTTCCGTGAGACCGGGCCGGTGCCGGAGCTGACCCGGACGCTGGACCGCATCGCGCGGCGCGGCTCACAGGGCGTGATCCTGAAGGCCCCGGACGTCCCCGAGGTCACCGCGGCCGTCGCCCGGCTCGCCGAGGCCGGCATCCCGGTGGTGACCCTGGTGACGGACCTGCCCTCCACCGCGCGCCTCGCGTACGTCGGCATCGACAACCGGGCCGCGGGCGCGACCGCCGCGTACCTCATGGGCCAGTGGCTCGGCGACCGCCCCGGCAATGTGCTGACCAGCCTCAGCAGCGGGTTCTTCCGCAACGAGGAGGAGCGCGAGATGGGCTTCCGCAGTGCCATGCGCACCCTCCATCCGGACCGCACGCTCGTCGAGATCGCCGAGGGCCAGGGGCTGGACGCCACGCAGTACGACCTCGTCCGGGCCGCGCTGGAACGCGACCCGGACATCCGTGCCGTGTACTCGATCGGTGGCGGCAACATCGCGACGCTGAGGGCTTTTCAGGACGCGGGCCGTGAGTGTGCGGTGTTCGTCGCGCACGATCTCGACCACGACAACACGCGGCTGCTGCGGGAGCATCGGCTGTCCGTCGTGCTGCATCACGATCTGCGGCAGGACCTGCGGGAGGCGTGCCATGTGGTGATGCGGGCGCATGGGGCGTTGCCGCCGGCCGGGGTGACGACGCCTTCGGCGATTCAGGTGGTCACGCCGTACAACATGCCGGGTTAGGTCGTCGGGCGGGTGAGGGTGGCGCTACTCGCCGGGGAAGTCGATTCCGCACCGGTGTCTGATCTCGTCCATCACCCTCATGGCGGCGATCGAGTCGGCCAGGGGGCGCAGCGGAGTCTCCAACTGCCCGTTCTTGATGCAGCGGGCCACCTCGGTCGCCTCGAAGTGCAGGCCCTCGTGGGCGGTGCGGGGTTCGGCAGACGAGCCCACCGCCCGCCTTGTCGTCCTCGCGCACGACTTCGACGCACTCCGCGACGGTCGGTGCCGGCGGCTTCTCGCACAGCACCGGCTTCCCGGCACGCACCGCGGCCGCGGCCAGCTCGGCGTGCGTCGAGTCGTGCGAGGCGATGACCACGGCGTCCACACCGGGATCGGCGATCAGCGCCCGCGCGTCGGGGCTCACCCGCGCGCCCGGTACGGCGTCGGCGACAGCGCGGGAACGCGTCTCGTCGACGTCCGTCACCGCCACGACCTCGGCGTCCGAGACATGGCCGTGCAGCAGCCGCACATGGTCCGCGCCCATCACGCCGGCGCCGACGACACCCACCCGGACCGTCATGCCGGCACCTCCACATCCACCCAGGAGCCGCTCTCGGCCGACCGGGACATGGCGTCCAGTACGGCGGCGCTGTGCACGGCGTCCGCGAGGGTCGCCCCGTGCGGGGTGCCCTCGGCGATCGAGCGCAGGAAGCGGTACGCCTCGATCACCTTCAGGTCGTCGTAGCCCATGCTCGTCGCGGCGCCCGGCTGGAACGCGCCGTACTCGCCCTGCGCCGGGCCGACGTAGAGGGTGCTGACAGGCTGGTCCTGGTAGCTGGTGCCCCGGCTGATGCCGAGCTCGCCCATGCGGCGGAAGTCCCAGAACACCGCGCCCTTGGTGCCGTGCACCTCGAAGCCGTAGTTGTTCTGCTCGCCGACCGACACCCGGCAGGCCTCCAGCACACCGCGGGCGCCGGAAGCGAAGCGCAGCAGGCAGTTGACGTAGTCCTCGTTCTCGACCGGGCCGAGCTCACCGGTGGCGAGGCTGTGCCCGGCGATGGCGCCGGTCGGCCGGGCGCGCTCGGGCACGAAGATCGCGGTGTCGGCGGTCAGCGAGGCGATGTCGCCGAGCAGGAAGCGGGCCAGGTCGACGCCGTGCGAGGCGAGGTCGCCGAGCACGCCGCTGCCACCGCGCTCACGCTCGTAGCGCCAGGTCAGAGCGCCCTGCGGGTGGGCCGCGTAGTCGCTGAACAGCCGGACGCGGACATGCGTGACGGTGCCGATCTCACCGGAGGCGATCAGCTCGCGGGCGGTCTCCACGGCGGGGGCGTTGCGGTAGTTGAAGCCGACCGCGCTGTGCACGCCGGCCGCGGCCGCCGCGTCGGCCACCGCGCGGGCGTCCTCGGCGGTCAGACCGACCGGCTTCTCGATCCAGATGTGCTTGCCGGCCTCGGCCATCGCCACGCCGATCTCCCGGTGCAGGAAGTTCGGGGCGGTGATGCTGACGGCCCGCACGCTCGGGTCGGCGGCCACCTCACGCCAGTCGCGGGTCGTCGAGGCGAACCCGAACTGCGCGGCGGCCTCCTCGGCCCGGCCGGGCACCTCCTCGGCCACGGTCAGGAGCCGCGGACGCAGGGACAGTTGCGGGTAGTGGTGCGGGACGCGGGCGTACGCCTGGGTGTGCACCCGTCCCATCCAGCCGAATCCGACGACGGCGACGCCGAGCGTGTCCACCATTGCAGCCCCTCTTTGGACCGGTCCATTTTCTGTCCGGGCCACCTTGGGTTCCTTTTGTGACCGGTGTCAACCCCTCCGGCTCCCTTTGACAAGGGCGGGTGCCTGTGGAACGGTCCATCCTCATGAGACCGCCGACCATCCGTGACGTCGCCGACCGGGCCGGCGTCTCCAAGTCGCTGGTCTCGCTCGTGCTGCGCGGCTCGGAGCAGGTGCGCCCGGAGAAGCGGGAAGCCGTCCTGCGGGCCGTGACCGAACTCGGCTACCGTCCCAACGCCGCCGCGCGCAGCCTCAGCGAGCAGCGCACCCGCACGGTCGGTGTCCTCCTGAACGACCTGCGCAACCCCTGGTTCGTGGACATGCTGGAGGGCCTCAACTCCCTCCTGCACGACAACGGCCTGCACATGCTCCTGGCCGACGCCCGCCTCAACCGCCGCACCGGTCAGGACCCCGCCGGGCCCTTCCTGGACCTGCGGGTCGACGGCCTGGTCGTGGTCGGCACGCTGCCCGACCCGGCCGCTCTCGGGACGGTCGCCGAGCGGCTCCCGGTGGTGGTCGCGGGCGCCCGCGAGCCGGCCCTGCCCGGCGTGGCCGTCGTCGCCAACGACGACGAGCGGGGTGCCCGCCTGGTCACCGAGCACCTCATCGGGCTGGGCCACCGGCGCATCGCGCACATCGCGGGGTACGGCGCGGTCGGCGAGCTGCGGCGGCGCAGCTTCGAGGCCACGATGCGGGCGCACGGCCTCGCGGACGAGGCTCTCGTCGAGTCGAGCGACATGACCGAGGAGGGCGGCTACCGCACGACGGTCCGCCTGCTCAGCCGCCCGGACCGGCCGACGGCCGTCTTCGCCGTGAACGACATCGCCGCGATCGGTGCCTTGTCGGCGGCCGAGGAGTCGGGACTGCGGGTCCCGCGCGACCTCTCCGTCGTCGGCTACGACAACACGAGCATCGCCCGGCTGCGCCACGTCTGGCTCACCACGGTCGACAACGCCAGCCACGAGGTCGGCCGCCGCGCGGCCCGATGCCTGCTCGACCGTTTCGAGGGCGCCACCGGAGCGGGCGAACTCCACCTCGCCGCACCGACGCTGGAGATCCGGGGCTCGACGGCGCCGCCGCTCACAGGTTGATCGAGTACGCCTTCCGCAGCGTCTCGTGCACCGTCCACGTCGTACGGTCGCCCTCGCGCAGCACGGCCATGTCGCCGGGCCCGACCTTCAGCGTCGGCCCGTCCTCGACCTCGATGGTGGCCGAGCCGCTGATCACGACGAACAGCTCGTCGGCCTCGGTGTCGGTGACCACGCCCGGCGTGATCTGCCAGATGCCCCGCACCTGACGGCCGTCCTGCGACTCCCACACCACCTTTCCGGTCACCTCGGGCGTCCCGGCCAGGATCTGCTCCGGGGCCAGGGGCTCGGGTTCGAGGTCGGCGTCGGGGATGTGCAGTGCGAAGCTGTGCGTCATGCGGCCGACCCTAGCCGGGGTGGGCGAGGGAGCGGCCTGGACAGAGTGTGCGGTGTCGGCGGGGTCGGGCTGACACATCGTCGCCGCCGAGCCTCAACCGTGTGCCCAATACGGCGGACAAAATTGTTGACAATTATGTTTGGCTAGATTTACGTTCGACAGGCACTCACTCAGGGAGGGCACATGCCGAACGAAGCCCGTCCGGGCACCGGAGAGCAGGCCAAACAGCATGCGCTCGCGCAGCTGCGGCAGGCGATCCTGCACGGCGAGATGGCACCGGCCCAGCGGCTGGTGGAGAACGAACTCGCCGAGCAGTTCGGTGTGACACGGGCCAGCATCCGCGCGGCACTCATCGATCTGGAGGCTCAGGGACTGGTCGAGCGGATCCGCAACCGTGGCTCACGGGTGCGGGTGGTGACCGTGGAGGAAGCGGTCGCCATCACCGAATGCCGCATGGTGCTGGAAGGACTCTGCGCGGCGAAGGCGGCGGTCGCCGCCAGCGACGAGCAGCTGACCGTGCTGGCGGATCTCGGTACGGCCATGACCAAGGCCGTCGACGACGGCGAGCCGATGACGTACTCCGAGCTGAACCAGGAACTGCACGCCAGGATCCGTGAGTTCTCCGGCCAGCGCACGGCCGTGGAACTGCTGGAGCGGCTCAACGCACAACTGGTGCGCCACCGCTTCCAGTTGGCGCTCAGGCCCGGTCGCCCGCAGCACTCCCTGAACGAGCACCTGGCCATGATCGAGACGATCCGCGCCAGGGACCCGCAGGCGGCCGAGGCGGCCGTCCGCGCCCATCTCACCAGCGTGATCGAGGCGTTGCGCGACTGACGCACACGCACGGGACGCGGGGGGAGGCGGGCGCCCACCTGTCCAGCTAGGAGATTGCACCCATGACCCAGGCCAACGCGCCCGCCGTCCCACGTTCCACCCTCGTCATCACCGCGCACGCCGGCGACTTCGTGTGGCGGGCGGGCGGCGCCATCGCCCTGGCCGCCTCCCGGGGCGAGAAGGTCACCATCGCCTGCCTGACGTTCGGCGAGCGCGGCGAGTCCGCCAAGGCCTGGCGCGAGGGCCGGAAACTGGCGGAGATCAAGGCGATACGCCGCGACGAGGCCGAGCGCGCCGCGGCCGTCCTCGGCGCCGAGGTCCGCTTCTTCGACGCTGGCGACTACCCGCTGCTGCCCACCGCCGAGCTGACCGACGAGCTCGTCGCCGTCTACCGCGAGACACAGCCCGACGTCGTCCTCACCCACCCGACCGAGGACCCGTACAACGGCGACCACCCGGCCGCCAACCGCATGGCCGTCGAGGCCCGGATCCTCGCCCAGGCCATCGGCTACCCCGGCGACGGCGACATCATCGGCGCCCCGCCCGTCTTCTACTTCGAGCCGCACCAGCCCGAGATGAGCGGCTTCAGGCCCGAGGTCCTGCTCGACATCACCGAGGTGTGGGACACCAAGCGGGGGGCCATGGAGTGCCTCGGCGCCCAGCAGCACCTGTGGGACTACTACACCGACCTCGCCGTACGCCGCGGCGTCCAGCTCAAGCGCAATGCCGGCCCCAACCTGGGCCTGGCCCACCGGACGTTGGCCGAGGCGTACATGCGCCCCTACCCGCAGATCGCGCAGGAGCTGGCATGAGCGGCGTCATCGTCACCGACCCCCCGAAGGCGGAACTGAAGGACGTCGACGCGCTGGCCTGCTTCGGCGTCGCGACCGTGAGCGAGGCCATGGGACGGACCGGGCTGCTGGGCCCGGGAATCCGCCCCGTCCAGCAGGGCGTACGGGTCGCCGGCACCGCCGTCACCGTGCTGAGCTGGCCCGGCGACAACCTCATGATCCACGCCGCGGTGGAGCAGTGCGGCGAGGGCGACATCCTCGTCGTCACCACCACCTCCCCGTGCACGGACGGTCTCTTCGGCGAGCTGTTCGCGACCGCCCTCAAGCAGCGCGGGGTGCGCGGGGTCGTCATGAACACCGGCATCCGCGACACCCAGGAGCTGCGGGACATGGGCTTCCCCGCCTGGTCGCGGGCCGTCTCGGCGCAGGGCACCGTCAAGGCCACCGGCGGCTCGGTGAACGTGCCGGTCGCGATCGACGGCCAGGTCGTCCACCCGGGCGACGTGATCCTCGCCGACGACGACGGGGTCGTGGTCGTCCCCCGCGCTCGCGCCCGGGAGACGGTCGAGAGGGCGGAGGCCCGCGAGGCCAAGGAGGCCGCGACCCGCGCCGCCTTCCTCGACGGCCAACTCGGCCTGGACCGCTACGGGTTGCGGGAAACGCTTGTACGGCTGGGGGTGGTCTACAAGTCGTACGACGAGTACGACGAGTACGTCCGTGACGACCGCGGCAGCGCACCGCGGGACGGGGAACGGCCATGACGCGGCGTCCCGCCGAGGTCCGCTGCATGCTGATGCGCGGCGGCACCTCCAAGGGCGCCTACTTCCTGGCCGCGGACCTGCCCGCAGAACCCGCCGCCCGCGACGAGCTGCTGCTGCGCGTCATGGGCAGCCCGGACGAGCGGCAGATCGACGGGCTGGGCGGCGCGCACCCCCTCACCAGCAAGGTCGCCGTGGTGTCACCCTCGTCCGATCCACGGGCCGACGTCGACTACCTGTTCCTCCAAGTCGCCGTCGATCGACCAGAAGTGAGCGCCCGTCAGAACTGCGGGAACATCCTCGCCGGAGTCGGCCCGTTCGCCGTGGAGCGCGGGCTCGTCCCGGCGGGGGAGGAGGAGACCTCCGTACGGATCCGCATGGTCAACTCCGGCGATCTCGCGACGGCGACCTTCCCGACCCCCGGCGGCCGGGTCGAGTACACCGGCGACGCCGAGATCTCCGGCGTGCCCGGCACCGCCGCTCCCGTGGTGATCGAGTTCCCGCCCGGCGCCGGGAAGCTGCTGCCCACGGGCAGGGTCCGCGACACGCTGGACGGCACGACGGTGACCTGCGTGGACAATGGCATGCCGACCGTACTGATCACCGCCACCTCCCTCGGCGTCACCGGCTACGAGACGCCCAAGGACCTGGAGGAGGACCTGGCGCTCGCCGACCGGCTCCGCGAACTCCGTCTGGTGGCAGGCCACTTGATGGGGCTCGGCGACGTCTCGGACGCCACCGTCCCCAAGCTCACCCTCCTCGCCCCGCCCCGCCACGGCGGCGCGATCACCACCCGCACCTTCATCCCCGTCCGCTGCCACACGTCGATCGGTGTGCTCGGCGCGGCGAGCGTCGCCGCCGGGCTGCGCGTCGAGGGCGGCGTCGGTGCGGACCTCGCCCGCCTCCCCGGCGGCGGCGACCGCATCCGCATCGAACACCCCACGGGATTCCTGGACATCGAGAGCGGCCTCGCCACCGACGCCACGGGTCTGCCCACCGCCCGCCGTACGGCCGTGGTCCGTACCGCCCGAAAGATCTTCGACGGCACCGTCTTCCCCAGGTCCGCCGAGACGGCCCCACTGCCCGCACCCACCCCCGGAGGCCCCCGATGACCCCGCCGCTCGGCGACATCGCCCACATAGGCCACGCCCAGCTGTTCACCCCGGACCTGGACGCCAGCGTCGCCTTCTTCACCGACTACCTGGGGCTCACCGTCAACGGAGAGCAAGGCGAGACCGTCCACCTGCGCACCTACGACGACTACGAGCACCACAGCCTGGTGCTCACCGCCCGCGACCGGCCCGGCCTCGGCCGCATCGCCCTGCGCACGTCCGGCGAGGAGGCACTGCAACGCCGTGTCGAGGCCGTCGAGGCCGCGGGTGGCAGCGGCAAATGGGTCGAGGACGAGCCAGGACTCGGCAGGCTGTACCTCACCACCGACCCCGACGGGCACGAACACGCGCTGTACTGGGAGAGCGAGTACTACCGGGCCCCCGAGGAGCTGCGGCCGGCGCTGAAGAACCAGCCGCAGGCCAAACCCAACCGGGGCGTCGGCGTACGGCGCCTGGATCACGTGAACTTCCTCGCCGCCGACGTGCTCGCCAACGCCGAGTTCCAGGAACAGGTGCTGGGAGCCCGGCCCACGGAACAGATCCGCCTCGACTCCGGCCGAATCGCGGCGCGTTGGCTGACGTACACCGACAAGTCGTACGACGTCGTCTACACCTCGGACTGGACAGGATCCAGCGGCCGGCTGCACCACATCGCCTTCGCGACCGACACCCGCGAGGACGTCCTGCGCGCCGCCGACCTCGCCATCGACACCGGCGTGTTCATCGAGACGGGCCCGCACAAGCACGCCATCCAGCAGACGTTCTTCCTGTACGTCTACGAGCCCGGCGGCAACCGCATCGAGCTGTGCAACCCGCTCACCCGGCTCGTGCTGGCCCCGGACTGGCCGCTGATCACCTGGACCGAGGCCGAGCGCGCCAAGGGGCAGGCGTGGGGCCTGAAGACGATCGAGTCATTCCACACCCACGGGACACCCCCGGTCGCCTGAGACGGCCCCCTGCGCCAGGCGCTTCCCCAGGAGCCCTCGATTGTCGCTGAGATTGTTGACAAAAGTGTTGACTGTTCAGTCGTCCGCTCCTTAGCGTCTGGCGCACAACGCACGAGAGGAAAACAAGGGTGTCCTCCTCCCCCTCCCCGTCCGCTCGCGTCGGCAGACTGGCCGTGGTGGCCGTCGGCCTGTGCTGGCTGGCCGTCCTCTTCGACGGCCTGGACATGTTCATCTACGGCTCGGTGCTGCCCCACATGCTGGCCGAGAAGGCCCTCGGGCTGACCCCCGACAAGGCCGGTGACCTGGGCAGTTACGCCACCTTCGGCATGCTGGTCGGCGCCCTGACGGCGGGCACGGTCGCCGACCGGATCGGCCGCAGGAAGCTGATGGTGGCCTGCGTCGCGCTGTTCTCGCTGGCGTCCGCGCTGTGCGCGACGGCGGGCAGCGTCGCGGTGTTCGGCCTCGGCCGGACCCTCGCCGGCATCGGGCTCGGCGGGCTGCTGCCGACCGCGATCAGCATGGTCTCCGACTACGCCCCGCGCGGCCGCGGCGCGCTCACCATCGGGATGCTGATGACCGCCCACCACGCGGGCGGCATCCTCTCCGCCTACGTCGCCCTGTGGGTCGTCGAACCCCTCGGCTGGCGGGCCGCGTTCTGGTTCTGCGTGCTCCCGCTGCTGTTCGTGCCGGTGCTGGTCCGGTTCCTGCCGGAGTCGCTGAGCTTCCTGGTCGCCAAGGGCCGCACCGATCAGGCGCGTGCACTGGCCGACCGCTACGAGGTCGAACTGCCCGCGGCCCCGGCCGACAGGCAGGCCGCGGGCGACCGTTGGAACGCCCTGGCCAACCTCTTCCGGGGCGGCGAGTGGACCCAGACCCTGCTGTACTGGCTGGCCTCCTTCGGCGGACTGCTCCTCGTCTACGGCGTCGCCACCTGGCTGCCCACCCTGATGCGCAGCGAGGGCTATAACCTCGGCTCGGCGCTGACGTTCGTGGTCCTGTTCAACCTCGGCGGCATCGTCGGCATGCTGGTCGCGGGGCGCGCCTCCGACCGGTTCGGCGCCCCGCGGATCTCGGCGATCTGGTTCGCGCTGACGGCCGCCGGGGTCTTCCTGCTCAGCGTTCACATGCCGCTGGCACTCACCTTCACGGTGGTGTTCCTGACAGGCGTGTTCCTCAACAGCGCACAGACCATGATCTACGCGACGGTCTCGATCGGCTCCCGCCCCGAGAACCGGGCCACGGCCGTCGGTTGGACCTCCGGCATGGGCCGCTTCGGCGCCGTCTTCGGGCCGTGGCTCGGCGGCCAGTTGCTCGCCGCGAACAACGGCGACTGGGGCTTCACCGCCTTCGCCCTCGCGGGCCTTTCGTCCATGGTCTTCATCGGGATCGCCGCCCTGCGCGGCTCGAAGCGGACGGCCTCGACGGGCAGCGAACAGGAGTTGATCGGCGCGCACTGACCGACGGACGCCGACCCTCGGGGGAGAGTCGAGACGCCGCTCGCCGCGGTCATATGGGGCGAGCGGCGTCCGTCATATCAACTGGCCCTTCATATGTACTGATGGTCCGAACTGGGTTATACGACGGTCTCGCGTATTGTTGCGTCATATGCCCGCTGTGACGCGTGGCGGCTCTCGGGACGTCGGGGGCAAGTGAGTTGAACTTGAAGGGGGACGGGGGACGTGGTGGCACTTCTCGCAGTGGTGGCCGTCGTCGGATACATGGCAAAGGCAGGACTGCCCTGGTGGGTGGTGGCGGCAGTGGCCCTGTTGACGGCTGGATTCGCCGCGGGGGTGTCCGGGGGGCCGGCCCGGGGCGGCAGAAGCACGGCGGCGCCCGGCCCGGCCCTACCGCCGGCTCTGCCCCCGCTGGACGACAGGGACACGGTCGACCCGCCGATCGCGGCGAACGTGGGTGCGGCGGCCCCCGACGGCTGGGACACCCCGGCCCCGACGGCGGGCTCGGACCGGGCCCTCAGGTGAGGCGACCGCCCGTGGCCTCCCGCAGATGCCGGGCGATGAGGCCGTAGACCTCGCGCGCCTTGGCGTCGTCCAGCCCGTCGTACCCGTGGTCGGAGCCGGCCACGTCGTGGTGCTCGACCAGCGCCCCGGCCGCGCGCAGCCGCTCGGCGTAACGCTCGCCCTCGGCCCGCAGCAGGTCGTACTCGGCGGTGATCAGCAGTGCCGGGGCGATGCCCTTCAGGTCGGCGGTGTCGGAGGGGTGCGCCGGGGAGACGAGCCGGTCGGCCCGCCGGTGCACGTCCGGGACGTACGACGTGTCGAAGACGTCGGCCATCCAGGGCCGCAGCATCGGCTTGGCGATGGCGGCGCGCTTGTCGCGGGCGTTCGTCGCAAGGTCGAGCGGGGGATAGTGCAGCACCTGAAGGGCGATCGAAGGACCGCCCTCTTCCAGTGCCTGCCGTGCCACGGCCGCCGCGAGTCCGCCCCCGGCGCTCTGTCCGCCCACGGTGAGCCGCTCGCCGTCCCAGCCCTCCTGGGTGCCGTGCTCCGCGACCCACCGGACGACCTCGTACGCCTGCAGTGGCGGCGCCGGGAACGGATGCTGCGGGGCGACGGCGTAGTCCACGTTGATCACGACCGCCCCGGCGTCGACGGCGAGGAGACGGCACAGCGGGTCGTCGACCTCGGTGAGCGTCATGACGTAACCGCCGCCGTGGAAGTTGACGTGCACCGGCGCAGAGGGCTCGGTGTTCGGGGGCAGATACACGGTGACCCGAGCGGGTGCGATCGACGTCGGAATCGTCAACTCGCGTACCTTGCGCGGATATTCGGGAAACCGCGCGTGCCAGGACGAGGCCGACCCCCGTCCGGCGGCACGGCGTTCCGCCGTCACCGTCGCCCGCTGCATCACCTTGGCCACCAGGGTGGCCACCGAGGGCCGGGCCAGCACAGACATACGGCTCCGATCGGTCGCGGCCCACGGGCCTGCCACTCCACAGGGAGACTTTATTGAAGTAGGCAATTATAGGTGCCGACAATAATGGGTCAAGGGTTGAGTCGTGTCTGGGCGGGGGTGTCGATGAGGTAGGGTTGACCTGCATGATCACGCGGCACGCCGCGTGACGGCACCGGGACGTGGCGCAGCTTGGTAGCGCACTTGACTGGGGGTCAAGGGGTCGCAGGTTCAAATCCTGTCGTCCCGACGGTGCGAAGGGTCTTCGTGGGCAGTGGCTCGCGGAGGCCCTTTTCGTACGGCGTCGGCGTCAGGCCGACGGGAGCTCCGCCCAGCGGCTGGTTCCGCCCGTGTGGACGTGGACGCCGCAGCGGGACGCCAGTGCGTTGACGATGTCGAGGCCGCGGCCGTGTTCGTCCGGGTCGATCGTGGAGGTCGGGTCCTCCGCCGGTGCCGCGGGGCCCAGGTCGGTCACCTCGACACGTACCGTTCCGCACCCCTCCGGCAGGCTCCGCGAGAGCCGCAGCGTCGCCGGCGGCACGGCGTGGACGATGGCGTTGGTGAGGAGCTCCGAGACCACCAGCAGGACGTCGGCGGCGCAGTCGGCCGTCAGATTCCAGTCGGCCAGCACCGCACGGACGCGCCGCCGTATGCCGGCGACCGCCCCCGGGACGTGCGGCAGGGAGAAGACGTGCTCGACCTCCCCACGAGGCGCGGCGGCGAGCTGCGCTGCAGTCATCTGTCCTCCTCGGGCGGTCCCTGCCGGCCCCAGGTCGGGGCGTAGGCGTCATCGAACGCTAAACAAGGAGAATCCACCGGTCAACGAATCCGGGTCGGCATTACCGAACGACAGTCCCAAAGCGGAAAAACTGGGACTACCATCGCCTCATGGCCGGCCCAGTCCAGTCCATCGAGCGGGCGGCGGCGATCCTGCGACTGCTCGCCGGCGGATCCCGCCGACTGGGGCTGGGGGAGGTGGCCTCGTCGCTGGGGCTCGCCAAGGGCACCGCCCATGGAATCCTGCGGACCCTGCAGCACGTGGACTTCGTCGAGCAGGACCCGGCGACCGGAAAATACCAGCTCGGGGCGGCTCTGCTGCACCTCGGCACCAGCTACCTCGACGTCAACGAACTGCGCTCGCGCTCCATCAACTGGGCCGACGCCCTGGCCGGCCGCAGCGGGGAGGCCGTACGCCTGGGCACGCCCCTGGAGGGCAAGGTGCTCGTCATCCACCATGTCTTCCGGCCGGACGACACCCTCCAGACCCTCGACGTCGGCGCTCTGCTGCCACTGCACGCCTCCTCGCTCGGCAAGGTGCTGCTGGCCTTCGGAGCGACCCCGGTGGAGCCGCTGCTGGAGGAGGAACCCGAGGGGTACACCCGGCACACCCTGGTCCACCCCTCGGAGCTGAACCGGGCGCTCACGGAGATACGGGACCTCGGCTGGGGCGCCGAAGTACAGGAGATGAGCATGGGCGAAGCCGGGATCGCCGCGCCGATCCGGGGACAGGGCGGTCTGGTGGTGGGCGCGATAGGCGTGTCCGGGGCCGTGGAGCGGATCTGCGACTCGAAAGGCCGGCCGCTGCCGGCCCTGATCACCGTGCTGCGGGAGGCGGCACGCGCGATCTCCAGAGACCTGGGCGCGGCTCGCTGGTAGGCCCCCAGCACCTCCGCGACACATCGGAAGGGAGGGCCGATCATGGTTGAACGGTATGTGATGTCCATCGACCAGGGCACCACGTCCACCCGCTGCATCCTGTTCGACCACGGCGGGCGGCTGGTGTCGGTCGCCCAGCGGGAGCACCAGCAGTTCTTCCCCCGGCCGGGCTGGGTCGAGCACGACGCCGTCGAGATCTGGCGCAACCTTCAGCGGATCGTCCCCGAGGCGCTTTCGAACGCCGGGATCGAGGCGAGCCAGATCTCGGCCATCGGGATCGCCAACCAGCGCGAGACGACCGTGCTCTGGGACCCGCGGACCGGCATCCCGCTGGTCCGGGCGATCGTCTGGCAGGACACCCGCACCGCCCCGCTCGTCGACGAGCTGAGGAGCGACCCGGGCGACGACTTCTTCCTGGACCGCTGCCGGCTGCCCCCGTCGACGTACTTCTCCGCGCCCCGGATCCGCTGGCTGTTCGACAACGTCGAAGGTCTTGAGCGGCGCGCCCGCGACGGCGAGGTGCTGTTCGGCACCATCGAGAGCTGGCTGATCTGGAACCTCACCGGCGGCCCCGACGGCGGCCTGCACATCACCGACGCCACCAACGCCAGCCGCACCATGCTCATGGACATCCGCACACTGACCTGGGACGCGGAGCTCATGGCCTTCTTCGGCGTGCCCCGCGCGATGCTGCCGGAGATCCGGTCCTCGGCGGAGAACTACGGCGAGGCGAGCGCCCTCCTCCCGGGCGTGCGGATCACGGCGGCCCTCGGCGACCAGCAGGCGGCCCTGTTCGGGCAGACCTGCTTCTCGCCGGGCGAGGCGAAGTGCACCTACGGCACCGGCAGCTTCCTGGTGATGAACACCGGCACCGACGTCGTACGCTCCGAACACGGGCTGCTGACGACCGTCGCGTACAAGATCGGGGACCAGCCCACCATCTACGCGCTGGAGGGCCCGATCGCCGTCACCGGGTCGCTGGTGCAGTGGTTCCGCGACCGGCTGGGCCTGATCCACAGCGCCCCCGAGATCGAGACGCTGGCCCGCACCGTCGAGGACAACGGCGGCTGCTACATCGTCCCCGCGTTCTCGGGACTGTTCGCACCGCACTGGCGCAGCGACGCCCGTGGCGTGATCGTCGGCCTCACGTCGTACATCACCAAGGGCCACCTGGCCCGTGCCGTCCTGGAGGCCACCGGCTGGCAGACCCGGGAGGTCGTCGACGCCATGAACGCCGACTCCGCGCTCGCCCTGAAGCAGCTCAAGGTCGACGGCGGCATGACGTCCGACCACCTGCTGATGCAGATCCTGGCCGATGTGCTCGACGTTCCCGTCGTACGGCCCCTCGTCGCCGAGACGGTGTCCCTCGGCGCCGCCTACGCGGCCGGTCTGGCGGCCGGCTACTGGCCGGACCTCCAGGTCCTGCGTCGCAACTGGCACCGGGCCGCGCAGTGGCTGCCGGACATGGACGCCGAGCGGCGGGAGTGGGAGTACGAGTGCTGGAAGCGGGCCGTCGAGCGGTCGCTGGGGTGGATCCAGCCGCCCAAGCGCCCGTGACCCGCAGGGCCGACGGGTCTGCCCAGCGGGTCCGCCACCGTCCGCGGACCCGCTGGGTGTCCGACCCCCGGGCCGGTCGTGGTGCCGCCCCTCAGCGGGTGACCAGCAGACCCCGGCCGCGCAGCACGCGCCGCTCCAGCGGGCTGAAGATCAGCAGGTCGATGGCGATACCGACGAGCAGGATCAGGAAGATGGCCAGGAAGACCTGGGACATGCTGCTGTTGTTGCGGCCGTTCTCCAGCAACTGGCCCAGGCCGACACCGAGATCGGGCGAGGACGCGATGATCTCCGCCGCCATCAGCGAACGCCACGAGAACGCCCAGCCCTGCTTCAGACCCGCCAGATAGCCGGGCAGCGCCGCCGGCATCACCACGTGCCGGGCCTCGCGCAGACCGGTCGCGCCCAGGGTCCGCCCGGCCCGCAGGAACAGCGGCGGGATCTGGTCGATGCCCGCGACGAGGCCGTTGGCGATCGAGGGGACCGCGCCGAGCAGGATCACCGCGTACATCATCGAGTTGTTCAGCCCCAGCCACAGCACGGCCGGCGGCACCCAGGCCACCGACGGCAGCGACTGGAGTCCGGACAGGATCGGCCCGATCGCCGCGCGCACGAACCTCACCCGCGCCACCAGCAGACCGAGCGGCGTACCGATCGCGAGCGCCAGCAGGAAGCCGAGCAGTCCGCGTGAGACGGATGTCCAGATGTAGTCGAGCAGCGTGCCCTGGAGCCAGGCATCGCGCACCTCGCCCCAGACGTCGGACGGCGAGGGCAGCTTGTACGCGGGGACGACCTCCGCCCACACGAGCACCTGCCAGACCACCAGCACCAGCGCGACCGCGGTGACGGGCGGCAGCACCTTGCGGGTCAGGGTCTCGCGCAGCGACGCACGGCGGACCTGTACCGAGTCCAGGGCGTCGAGCCCGGCCTCCAGCCCGGCCAGGTCCTCGCCGCCGTTCTTCCTCGCGTCGACCTTGATGTCGCCCGTGATGTCGTCGTGGGCATCGCCCTTGACGTCGACGCCCTTGTCAGTGCCGGCCATGGCGGCGGATCTCCCCACGCAGTTCTTCGGTGATCTCGGCGGACAGTTCGGCCACCGCCGCGTCCTCGATGCGACGCGGCTGCGGAATGCCGACCGTCCATTCCCGGGCGATACGGCCCGGGCGCGAGGACAGCAGGACGACGCGCTGCGCCAGCCGTACCGCCTCGCGCACGTTGTGCGTCACGAACAGCACCGACACGCCCGTCTCCCGCCAGATGCGGGTGAGTTCGTCGTGCAGCACGTCCCGCGTGATCGCGTCGAGCGCGGCGAACGGCTCGTCCATCAGCAGCAGCCGGCTGTCCTGGGCGAGCGCCCGCGCCAGCGCGACCCGCTGCCGCATACCGCCCGACAGCTCGTGCACCCGCTTGCCGTACGAGCCCTTCAGCCGGACCAGTTCGAGCAGTTCCTCGGCCCGCGCGCGCCGCTCGGGCTTGGCGACCCCGCTGAGTTTCAGGGCCAGTTCGATGTTCTTGCCCGCGGTCAGCCACGGGAACAGGGCGTGCTCCTGGAACATCAGGGCGGGCCTGCCGTCCGTGCCGATCGAACCGGCGGACGGCAGGTCCAGCCCCGCGACCAGGTTGAGCAGGGTGGACTTGCCGCAGCCCGAGGCCCCCAGGAGGGTGACGAACTCACCCGGCGCGACATCGAGGGTGATGTCGTCGAGGACGAGTTGCTGCCCGGCGGGGCCGGCGAAGGACTTCGAGACGTGCTCGATCCGGGCGGCGAACTGCACCGCCGTGGTGTCCTCGGCGACCTTCGCGGTCGTGGCCGTGGTGGCCATGGTCGTCACCTCCTGGGAATCTCGGGACCGTGCTTACTTGACGCCGAGACCGGCGTCGTCGACCTCGTCCTGGCCCTCGGCCTTCAGGACCTTGTTGAGCGGCGCGAGGTCGTAGATGCCCTTCAGGTCGGGCTGTTCCAGCAGGCCGGCCTTGACCGCGTGCTCCGCTTCGGTGTCGAGGGTCGCGGCCAGCGGGTCGTCGAGGAAGGTGACCGACTTCCAGGCCGGGTCGAGGACCTCGGCGGGCAGTGCCTTGCCGGAGAGCTCCTCCAGGGCCTTGTTGGCGGAGGCCTTGGCCTTGTCCGGGTTGGCGTTGATCCACTTGTTGGTCTTCACCGAACCGCGCAGCACGGCCTCGACGACGTCCGGGTGGTCCTTCAGGAAGCTCTGCGACACGATGATGTTCGTGATCACGAACTTCTTGTCGGGCCACAGGTCGCCCTCGTCGAGGAGTACCTTGCCGCCCTCGGCGACCAGCTTGGACGCGGTCGGCTCCGGCACCCACGCGCCGTCGATCGAGCCGGACTTGTAGGCGTCCGGGGTCACCTTGTTGTCGGTGCGGACGACGGAGACGTCGCCCTTGCCGCTCTCGGCGTCGACCTTCCAGCCCTGCTCGGAGATCCAGTTGAGCAGCGCCACGTCCTGGGTGTTGCCGAGCTGCGGGGTGGCGATCTTCTTGCCCTTGACGTCCTTGAGGGACTTGATCTTCTCCGGGTTGACGACGAGCTTCACGCCGCCGGAGGCGGAACCGGAGATGATCCGCAGGTTCTTGCCGGCCGCCTTGGTGTAGCCGTTGATGGCGGGGGAGGGACCGATCCAGCCGATGTCGATGGAGCCGGAGTTCAGTGCCTCGATCTCCGACGGGCCGGCGTTGAAGGTCGACGTCTTGATCTTGGTGCCGCCGAGCTCCTTCTGGAGCAGACCCTCCTGGACGCCGACCAGTGCGGTGGCGTGGGTGAGGTTGGGGAAGTAGCCGATCTTCACCTCGTCGACGGAGAGCTTCTCGGCGTCCGCCGCGACCTCGGCCTGCTTGCCGTCGTCGGTGGACTCGGCGCCGTAGCCGCAGGCGGTCAGCAGCAGGGGGAGCGCCGCGATGACGGCGAAGGTGCGCAGGGTGTTGAGCGGTCTTGCGGCAGACACGGAGGTGTCCTCTCGGGGAGAGCGGTCAGGAAAGGTGAGCAAGGGCTGCGGCACGGGCGTCGCACCCGTCGGCGTGCACCGGCACACCACTCGCCCGCCATCCGGTAGGGACAGCAGGGAGCGCAGCGGTGTGGGGGGATACGTGGGGGGGTCCGCGGAGAGTCTCAGACGCGGCGACAGATGGCGCTGGACGTGCGCCCGAAGTCGATGTGGCGACGCGAGGTCAGTAGCGGCAGCAACTGGACCGCGTGATCGCGCGTGCTCATGCCCACCCCACCCCCACCGATTCCTAGTTTTCCTACCTGGTTGATGGGGATCGTGGCAGAAGGTTGCTCTCACCCCAAGGGGTTGTTCATATATTGGACGCCACGATCTCACTGATTGGGAAACGTGAGCTCAGGGCCCGGAGCAGGGTGCGGGCAACCGCGTCATTCTGCCGGAAAGCGGGCGCATTGGTGCGAGGTCTGGCGAAAGCGGCGACGGCTCTGCTGTTCGTCGGCGCGCCGAGGGCGATGCGCCGAGGGTGGTCGCCGCCCAGGGACGGGTCGATGACGTGGCCGTCCGTGGGGGAGACGGCGAGCAGGCCGGAGCGGTGGGTGTGGGTGGGATCGGCGATGACCTCCTCGGACAGGGCGCCGGCCCGGTGCAGTTCGCGCAGCAGCGGATCCTCGGTACGGTCGAGCGAGGGGGTGGGCAGATACGCCTCGATCAGGGCCGTGGCGTGGACGGTGTGACCGGGGACGGTGGTACCGGTCGCGGTGAAGGTGCCCGTGCCCTCGTCGGTGCCGATTCGGACACCCGCGCCCAGGAAGTGGACGATCCCGGCCCGGGACAGGGCCAGCAGCTGGCGCAGCCGGAAACCGGGCGGGCCCGAGGCCAGGAAGCTGAAGAACCCGTGCCACCAGCCGTCCAGGTGCTCGGCGACGGACCGCGCGGTCAGCCGTCCCCCGGCGACCAGGCCGGGGAGCTGCCCGTATACCGAGAGCAGGGCGAGAAACGCCCCGAGATCGGCGCTGAACTCCGGGTCCTCGCGACGGGCCACGTCCCGGGCGATGTGGTCGCGCAGGTGGTCCTGGAAGGCGTCGGGCGTGGCGAGGGCCAGGCCGTCCAGAGGGTGGTCCAGCGTCTCGAAGTCCAGGCGGTCCGCCGGATCGGGCACGGCCGCGGCGACGAGGGCGGCCATCTCCTCGCCGTACCAGTCCAGACGGTCGTAGGCCGCCACGAAGCCGGACCAGGGCAGGGCGGTGCGCTCGGGGTGGGCGTGGAAGAGCTCGTGGTAGTGGCCGAAGCCGATCTCCTTGGCCATCAGCGGCCATACGTCGCGCCGCAGATCCAGCGGTCGTCCCTCGGCGAGCAGCGCGTCGACCTGAGCGGGCCCGAAGTGACGCGGCAGCGGCGGCCGCGGGCCCTGGAGCCGGTAGCGCGTCTTGGAGTGGTACGGCACGCCCCGCCGCGATCCGACGTGGAGCACGGGTTCGCGACCGGACGGGAGGTAGGTGAGGCTGCCGTCGGCCTCGGTGCGGAAGGTGCCGCCGCGGCCCTCGGTGAGCAGGGACATCAGGTCGATGAAGGCGAGCCCGAAGCCGCGCAGGATGACGTCCTCGCCGGGCCGCAGCGCGGACAGGTCGGCGTCGGCGGAGAACTCCGGCGGGAGGTGGAACCGGCCGTGGCGGCGGGCGAAGCCGGCGTGTGTACCGTGCTCGGCGGCGGGCGTGGAGCCGAGGTGCCCCTGCGCCAGGATCACCAGGTCCGCGGTGAGCGGGGTCGCGCGGTCGGCCAGGTGCACGTGCTGCGGGCCGTCCGGGGGACCGGTGACGGAGGTCGCCGTGGTGCGGTGCCACTCGACCGTGACGGTGGGCGGCAGCTGGGCCAGCGCCCTGCGGAAAACCCAGTCCAGATAGGCGCTCTGGGCTCGGCGGGTGGGGAAGTCGGCGCCGTCGAGCGTGCGCAGTTCGGCGAGCACCTCCGGGTCGGCGGGCTCGGCGAAGGGTGCGTGGCGGGGGCCCTTGCCCGAGAACTGTGCGGCCCACTCGGCGAGGGAGGGCCCCGGTCGCACGGGGCCCTCGATGGTGGACGACTCGTCGGTGAACATGGTGACGTCCTCGGCCATGGAGTTCATCCGCAGCAGCGCTGACTGCTCCCGCCGCCAGACGCGCCCCGGGCCGGGCGGGTGCGGGTCGACCAGATGGATGCGCAACTCCCGTGTGTCGTCCCACAGTTCGGGGGCGTTGGCGGCGATGCGCTCCAGAAGGCCCGTGGCGCGCGGGCCCGCGCCGACGACGACCAGTACGGCCGTGGCAGGGATGTCGCTCATCGGTCACCGCCGGTCACCGGACGGGCGTCGGCGGCCGTCGCGGCGCTCAACCTGAGTCGCACGGTGGTGAGTCGGCCGCGCAGCCGCTGGAGGGGCGTGGGCGGCAGGGTGCGGGAGTCGCCGCGCGCGTAGTGCCGCTCGACGTAGAACTGCCCGACGCCGAGCACCGTGGTGACCGCGATGTACCACAGGGTGGCGACCATCAGCAGCGGGATGATCTGGTACGTCTGGTTGTAGATCAGCTGCACCGAGTACAGCAGGTCGTGCACGGCGAGCACACTGACGATGCTGGTGCCCTTGAGCGTGCCGATCAGCATGTTCCCGGCCGTCGGCACGATCGAGCGCATCGCCTGCGGTACGACGATCCGGCGCAGGGTGCGGCGTCTGCTCAGCCCGAGCGCCTGGGCGGCCTCGGTCTGCCCGGAGTCCACGGAGAGGATGCCGCCGCGCACCACCTCGGCCGCGTAGGCGGTCTCGTGCAGGGTCAGTCCGATGACGGCGGTGAGGGTCGGCCCGAGCAGATTGACCGTCTTGACGGTGAGGAACTGCGGGCCGAACGGGACGCCGAGGCCGAGCGTCGGGTACAGCGCGCCGATGTTGAACCAGAACAGCAGCTGCACCAGCAGCGGTGTGGACCTGAAGATCCACACGTAGCCCCAACTCAGCGTGCGCAGCACGGGGTTGGCGGACAGCCGCATGACCGCGAGCAGCGTGCCGAGCAGGAAGCCGAGCACCATCACCACGGCCGTCAGCCACAGGGACAGCAGCAGTCCGTCGAGCACGGCGGACGTGGTGAAGTACCGGCCCACCACGTCCCACTGGAAGGCGTCGTTGCGGATCACGGAATTCAGCACCATCGCGAAGACGAGCAGCGCGACGGCCGCGGTCAGCCAGCGGCCGGCGTGCCGGCGCGGCACGATCCGCGGCGGATCCTCTTCGGAGGCGCCGGGTGGCCGAAGGGATTTCGGGGCCGGGGCAGGGGTGGACGTGACATCGGACGGCGTGACCATGGGGAGGCTCTCCGAGGGGAGGGACGGCATACGTGGATGACCACCCGGCGGCACTCGTGGGCGCACGCGGCGCGGGTACGGTGCGGTCGGGCGGGGCGTCGTCACGGAGCCGCGTCCCTCAACGCGGCCGGAGGGCCCGCCGCACAGGGCGGGGCCGGTCCGTCATCGATCGTATGTGCCCACAGCGCGGATGTGTCAACAACGGGTGAGAGGCGCTGGTCGAGGCGTTCCGGCATCCGGGCCCTGCTTGACGGGAAGCACGATGTACTGCTCAATTAATCGCATGAATGCCCAGCGGCGCTTGGTCTCGCGCGGTCACATCGACTTCTGTCGGGTGTGGTCCGCGGCGTGTTGCGTCTGACTCGGCAGCGGGCCGTCTGACCGGCCCTTCCCTCCCTCGGTGACCCCGTCGCGGGCCGAGCTCTCTTCTCACGCGCGCTGCCGCAGCACTGCCTTCTCGTCCTCACCGACGCCCGGCGTCGTCACTCCCGTACCGAACCCCATCGGCCCTCGCCCGATGGACCGTCATTCATGCCTGTGCGCACGGCAGTCGAATCATGCCTGCCCGCGCTCCGCATTGCCCGAAAGGTCACCTCCATGCCCGTGGAGTTCCTCGGCATCGCCGCCACCAACGACGGCTCCGAAACCACGCCGCGCTCCGGCGCCGCCTTCGACAAGGACTACACGCTCCGGCTCGCCCGGGCGCACGAGGACCACGGCTGGGACCGGGTGCTGTTCGCCTACGGCTCCGGCTCGCCGGACCCCGCACCGGCCGCCGCGTACATCGCGAGCAGGCTGGACCGGCTGCAGATCCTGCTCGCCCACCGCCCCAACGTCTCCTACCCGACCTTCGCCGCAAAGACGTTCGCCACCCTGGACCGGATCAGCGACGGCCGGCTGACCGTGCACTTCATCACCGGCGGCAACGACCACGAACAGGGCCGCGAGGGCGACACCCTCACCAAGGACGAGCGCTACGCCCGCACCCTCGAGTACATCCGCATCGTCAAGAAGATCTGGACCACCCACGAGCCCTTCGACCACGAGGGCGAGCACTACCGCTTCCACGACTTCGTCAGCGACGTCCTCCCCGTCCAACAGCCCCGCCCCGGCGTCTCGTTCGGCGGCTCGTCGCCCGCCGCGTACGCCGCAGGCGGCGCCGAGGCCGACATCTACTGCCTGTGGGGCGAGCCGCTGGCGAAGACCGCCGAGCAGATCGAGCACGTGAAGGCCGCCGCGAAGGCCGCGGGCCGCACCGACGTCCCCCGCATCCAGGTCGCCTTCCGCCCGATCATCGCCCCCACCGAGGAACTGGCCTGGGAGAAGGCCCATCGCACGGTCGGCGCGATCAAGGCACGCAAGGAGAAGGGCGAGGCGATCACCAAGCGGCACAACGGGCACGCCCGGCCGCAGAACACCGGCTCGCAGCGGCTGCTCGCCATCGCCGAGGCCGGCGAGCGCTACGACCGCGCCCTGTGGACCCCGACCGCCGCGGCGACCGGCGGCGCCGGCAACTCCAACGCCCTGGTCGGGACCCCCGAGACCGTGGCGCAGGCACTCCTCGACTACTACGACCTCGGCGTCGACATCCTCTCCGCACGCGGCTACGACCTGTTGGGCGACGCCATCGACTTCGGCCGGCAGGTGATCCCGATCGTCCGCGAGGAGGTCGCCAAGCGCGACGCCCAGCGCGCCGCACGCGGGACGCAGACCCTCACGGCGGTGAACGGATGACCTCCGCACCGGAGTTGACGGTCGTCGAGGTGCCCGTCTCCGACACCCGAGTCGAGCCATTGCTGCGCGAACTCGGCGACGAGTACTCCAGACGCTACGGCAAGGACGCCCACGCCGAACTCGCCCGCTATCCCGACGAGGAGTTCACCGCACCGCACGGCGGTGTCCTGCTGCTGCTCATCGAGGACGGGGAGCCGGTCGCCGGCGGCGCGTTCCGGCGGTACGACGAATCGACCGCCGAACTCAAGCGGATCTGGACCCACTCCGCCCACCGCAGGCGCGGCCTCGCCCGCCGTGTCGTCGCCGAGCTGGAGCGCGAGGCGGGCGCCTGCGGCTACCGGCGCCTCTATCTGACCACCGGCCCCCGCCAGCCGGAGGCCCGCGGCCTCTACCTGGCGGCCGGCTACACCGCCCTGTTCGACACCGAGGCCGACCCGGAAACCATCGGCCCGCTGCCCTTCGAGAAGCACCTCGTCGAACCGGAACACACGGGAAAGGCCTCCACCCTGTGAACACCCGCACGATCAGCGGCCGCCTGCGCGGCGCCGCCGCCCTCGCGCTGCTGCCCCTGCTCGCGCTGACCGCCTGCGGCTCCGGCGACACCGGCGGCACGGCGGCGGTGGGCGCCCAGGCGTCTCCCGTGCCGACCGACGACCCGGTCGCCGCCGTGCGCAAGGTGGACTCCGCCGCGGCCCTGCTGCCCGCCGAAGTGCGCGAGGCGGGCAAACTCAAGGTCGGCAGTTCGATCGGGTTCCCGCCCGGGGCGTACTACCCGAACGGCACCGACAAGGCGCCCGCCGGCCAGGACATCGACCTCGCCGACGCCGTCGCCAAGGTGCTCGGCGTCGAACTGGAGCGTCAGGACGCCTCCTTCGAGACGATCCTGCCCGCCCTGGGCAGCGGCAAGTACGATTTCGGCACCGGCAACTTCGGCGTGACCGCCGAGCGCCTGAAGACCATCGACTTCGTCACCTACATCAACGACGGCCAGGGCTTCGCGGTGAAGCAGGGCAACACCGAACTGAAGGGGAAGGTCACCGATCTCACCCAGCTGTGCGGGCTGACCATCGGCACCGGCGCCGGCACCACCTTCGAGGCGACCCTCACCGCGCAGAAGGGGGTGTGCGCGAAGGCCGGCAAGAAGCCGTACGACGTGAAGGTCTACTCGGAGAACGCGGCCACGCTCACCGCACTCCAGCAGGGCCGTATCGACGTGATCATGTCGACCATCAACGGCCTGCGTTACCAGGCGGCCCAGCCCGCGTCGCAGACCGCCTTCCTCGGCGAGTTCCACCGCCTCGACGTCGGCTTCGCCTTCAAGAAGGGCTCCCCGCTCACCAAGGCGTTCCAGGCGGCCGTCGACGAACTGATCAAGGACGGCACCTACACCCGGATCCTCAAGAAGTGGGGCACCTCCGCCTCCGCGATCGACGCCTCGCGGATCAACCCGCCCGAGCACACATGAGTGCCGTCATGGTCGACGTCCACGGTGTCCACAAGACCTTCGGCCCCCTCGAAGTGCTGCGCGGCGTCGACCTGAGAGTCCGCGAGGGCGAGGTCACGGTGATCCTCGGCCCGTCCGGCTCCGGGAAGTCCACGCTGCTGCGCACCATCAACCACCTGGAGAAGGTCGACCGCGGCTGGATCAGCGTCGACGGCGAACTCATCGGCTACCGCCGCTCGGGGAACAAGCTGCACGAGCTGAAGGAGAAGGAGGTGGCGAAGCAGCGCACCAACATCGGCTTCGTCTTCCAGAACTTCCACCTCTTCCCCCATCTCACCGTGCTGGAGAACCTCGTCGAGGCACCCGTCTCCGCGCTGCGCCGCCCCCGCGGGCAGGCGGAGGAGACGGCACGCCGGCTGCTCGCCCGGGTCGGCCTGGCGGACAAGGCCGACGTGTATCCGCGCCGGCTCTCCGGCGGGCAGCAGCAGCGGGTGGCCATCGCCCGCGCGCTCGCCCTCGAACCGAAGGTGCTGCTGTTCGACGAACCCACCTCGGCCCTGGACCCGGAGCTCGTAGGTGAAGTCCTCGACGTCATAAAGGACTTGGCCGGCACGGGCACCACCATGATCGTCGTGACCCATGAGATCGGCTTCGCCCGCGAGGTCGCCGACTCCGTGGTGTTCATGGACGGCGGCGTAGTGGTGGAGCAAGGGCCGCCCGCGGACGTTCTGGACAACCCGCGCCAGGAGCGCACCCGCGCCTTCCTGTCGAAGGTTCTCTGATGTGCGGCCGCACCGTGCTCTTCCTCCGCGCGGCAGCCGATGCCCACTCCACCCGTGTGCAGTCTCCCCACCGATGAAGAGGACCGCCATGTCCGCCCCACCCGTGCCGACGCCCCGTCTCCGGACCCGCCTCGACGAGAGCGCCTACGACCGTCGCAGACTGCGCCAGTGGCTCGCCGGGGAAGCCAGAGCGGACGGAGTCAGCCGCCGCCGGCTGCTCACCCTGCTCGCCGCCGCGGGCGCCGCGACGGTGCTCCCCGCGCCGGGTCCGGCCCGCGCGGCCGACACCCCGATCGTCAAACCGCTTCCGGCCGACTGGTTCATCCAGCGCGGCACCAACGCCGAGACCCGCTGGGAGGCCCTGCGCGGAACCGGCCACCACACGCCCAACGAACTGTTCTTCGTACGCAACCACACCACCACCCCGATCCTGGACGCCCACGACTGGCGGCTGCGGCTGTGGGGCAGCGGACTGCGGGGCGCACCCGGCGAGGACAGGCCGGTCGAGTTCGGCTACGACGACCTGCGCGCCCTGCCCGCGGTCACCCGGACCGCGTTCGTGGAGTGCGCCGGAAACGGCCGCAGCCACTACACGACCCAGCAGGGCGAGACGGTCACCGGCACCGCCTGGACGCTGGGCGCGATCGGCGTCGCCCGCTGGCGCGGCGTGCGTCTGGCCGACGTACTGCGTAGGGCGGGGCTGTCCCCGTACGCCGTGGACGTGCAGCCGCGCGGCCTGGACGCCGAGTACGTCAGCGGCGGCGAGAACCTCGGCAGGGTGCGCCGGCCGCTGCCCCTGGCCAAGGCCCTGGACGACGTCCTCCTCGCCTACGAGATGAACGGCGAGCCACTGCCGCACGACCACGGACACCCCGTGCGGGTGCTCGTGCCGTCGTGGGTGGGGATCTCGTCGATCAAGTGGGTCGGCGACATCGAGGTGTCCGCGCAACCGCTGTTCTCCCCCTGGAACACCACCTTCTACCGGCTGTTCGGCCCCGGCCACCCCGAGGAGGGCAGCGCGCCGCTGACCCGGCAGACGCTCAAGAGCGCCTTCGAGCTGGCGAGCGGCGCCACCTTCACCGCGGGGGAGGGCCGGTTGCTGCACGGCCGGTCCTGGTCGGGCGCGGGCGCGATCGCCCGGGTCGACGTCAGCACCGACGGCGGAACGAGCTGGCGCCGGGCCCGGCTGCACGACCGGCCCCGCGCCGACACCTGGACCCGCTGGTCAGTCGCCTGGAAACCCGACACCCCCGGCGCCACCCACCTCCTGGCCCGAGCCACCGACACGGCCGGCCGCCGCCAGCCGGACGTCGCCGTACCCAACACCCAGGGCTATCTGTTCGACGCGGTGGTCCGGCATCCGGTGACGGTGACCTGAATCCGAACACCCCGCCCCGTCACACGGGCGCCCCTTCGCATGAGCAGGCTCACCGGCGAACTGCCGCAGCCCACCCGGTACTTCTGAAAGGTCCTCCCATGGCCACCATCCTCTCCGTCTCCGGCAGTCCCTCCGCCACCTCCCGCACGGCCCGGCTGCTGCGTCACCTGGACGACCGGCTCACCGCCCACGGGCACGACGTGATCCCGCTCGACGTCCGCACGCTCCCGGCCGAGGCCCTGCTGCACGCCGACTTCCGGCACCCGGCGATCGTCGGGGCCACCGCCCTGTTCGAGGGCGCCGACGGCATCGTGATCGGCACCCCGGTCTACAAGGCCGCCTACTCCGGCCTGTTGAAGTCGCTCCTCGACCTGCTGCCGCAGTACGCGCTGGCGGGCAAGACCGTCCTGCCGCTGGCCACCGGCGGCACCACCGCGCACGTCCTGGCCATCGACTACGCCCTGCGCCCCGTACTGAACTCCATGGGCCCCGCCCACATCACGCCGGGCTGGTTCACCCTCGACAAGGACATCAGCGTCGGCGACGACGGCAGCCTGGCCCTCGCGCCGGGCCCCGCCGAGGCCCTGGCCCAGGTCACCGACCAGTTCTCGCTCGCGCTCGGTGGCCGTCCGACCCTGCTGGCGGCCACCGGCTGAGCGCCGACGCCGCCTGAACCCTCTCGGCGCTCGATTCCGCGGACCCGCACCGCCCTCGGCACGACGCACGACCTCGATCGGAGACCCCCATGACCCTCACCTTTCACTGGTTCCTGCCCACCAACGGCGACAGCCGCGACGTCGTCGGTGGTGGCCACGGCAGTCCGGCCACCGTGTCCGGGCGGGACCGGCCGCCGACGGTGGCCTACTTGAGCCAGATCGCCCGCGCCGCCGAGGACCTGGGGTTCGTGGGCGCGCTCACCCCCACCGGCGCCTGGTGCGAGGACGCCTGGCTGACCACCGCGATGGTCAGCCAGAACACCGAGCGGCTGAAGTTCCTGGTCGCCTTCCGGCCCGGCTTCGTCTCACCGACCCTCGCCGCGCAGATGGCGTCCACCTTCCAGCGGCAGAGCGGCGGACGGCTGCTGCTGAACGTGGTGACGGGCGGGGAGAGCCAGGAGCAGCGGGCCTACGGCGACTTCCTCGACAAGGACGACCGCTATCGCCGTACCGGTGAATTCCTCCAGGTCGTAAGGGGGTTGTGGGAGGGGCAGACCGTCGATCTGGTCGGTGAGCACCTCCAGGTCGAGGGGGCGAAGCTGGCCCGGGTGCCGGACCCGGTCCCCGAGGTCTACTTCGGGGGTTCCTCGCCCATCGCCGGGAAGATCGCCGCCCGGCATGCCGACGTCTATCTCACCTGGGGCGAGCCGCCGGCCGCCGTCGCCGAGAAGATCGCCTGGATCCGGGGGCTGGCCGAGAAGGAGGGCCGCAGCGTCCGCTTCGGCATCCGGCTGCACGTCATCACCCGGGACACCGGCGAGCAGGCGTGGGCGGAGGCCCGGCGGCTGCTGGACGGCTTCGACCCCGAGACCGTACGAGCCGTGCAGGCCGGGCTCGCCCGCAGCGAGTCCGAGGGGCAGCGGCGCATGCTCGCGCTGCACGGTGGCGGCTCCGACGGACTGGAGATCCACCCGAACCTCTGGGCGGGCATCGGGCTGGTGCGGGGCGGCGCGGGCACGGCACTGGTCGGCAGCCACGACGAGGTCGCCGAGCGGATCGCCGAGTACCACCGGCTCGGCATCGACGAGTTCGTGCTCTCCGGCTACCCGCACCTGGAGGAGGCGTACTGGTTCGGCGAGGGCGTCCTGCCCAGGCTCCGGACGCAGGACCTGTGGCAGCACCCCTTCGACACGCGGGCGATCTCCTCGGCCCAGGTCCCCTTCGCCGGTGCCGCAACCGCGCGATGACCCACACCGGGCGGGGCCGGACGCTGTCGCGAACTCGCCAGACAGGCGTACGAATCAGCCAGAGCGGACAAGTATCCCTAGCTTTCCTATCGAATTACTAGGGAAGTGTTGACCCCCGCTGACGGAGCGAGTGAGGATGACGCCATGACGATCGCCCCTCCGGCCCCGGCCGCTCCGTTCGGTGACCCCGGGCGGGACGCCCTTGTCCCGTCGGCGGACGGGCCGGCCGACTGGCTGCACATCGCCCGCGAACTCGCGGACGACCTCGCCACGGACGCGGCCCTGCGCGAGGAGGCCGGCAAGCCCCCGCTCGACGAGGTGGCACGGCTGCGCGAGTCGGGTCTGCTGACGCTGCTGGTGCCGGCCGTGCACGGCGGGGCGGGCGCGGACTGGCGTGCCGCGTACGCCGTCGTACGGACCGTCGCCGCGGCCGACGGGGCCGTCGGTCATCTCCTGGGCAGCCACTACTTCCTGTCGTACAGCGCCCGGTTCTTCGCCGCGCCCGACCGTGCCGCACGCGTCGAGCGGGCGTCCGCCGCTGGCCAGTGGTACTGGGGCGGCGGCATCGCCTCGCAGGAGCCGCCGCTGATGCTGACCCCGGCGGCGCACGGCTACCTGCTGGACGGTCATCAGCGCTACGGCTCCGGAGTCGGTGTCGCCGACCGGCTGCTGGTCCGCGCCGCTGTGCCCGGCACCGGCGAACCCCTCGCCGTCCTCGTCGACCCGGCCCACCCCGGACTGGTGAGCGGCTCAGGCGGTGACACCTTCGGCCAGCGGCTCGCCGCCGCGGGTGCCGTCACCTTCGACTCGGTGCCGGTCGGGCGTCAGGACGTACTCGGCTCCCTGTCCTCCGACGACGGAGCCCTGTCGCCCTTCGCGGGCCTCGCCGCGCCCACCGCACGACTGGTCTCCGCCCAGTTCTGTCTCGGCGTCGCGGAGGGGCTGCTCGGCGAGGTCCGCGAGCACGGACGGACCGCGCACTCGCCCTGGCCCTCGCTCGCACCCCAGCCCTGGCAGGGCAACCCGCCGCAGGATCCGTACGTCCTCACCGCCTACGGCGAACTCGCCGTCGCAGCCCGCGCCGCGTCCGCCCTCGCCGACCAGGCGGTGGACGCCCTCACCCGCGGCCTCGACCGGGGCGAGGACCTCGACGACGAGGAGTGCGCGGAGATCGCCGTCCTCGCCAGCGCGGCCGAGGCCGCCGCGTCCAGGGCCGCGCAGGAGATCACCAGCCGTGCGCTGGAGGCCGTCGGCGCGCCCGCAGCCCTCACCCGGCACGGGCTCGACCGCTTCTGGCGCGACACGCGCACCCACACCCTGCGCGAGCCGGTCGCCCACAGGCTGCGCGAGGTGGGGGACTACTTCCTGAACGGCGCGCATCCGCCGTTCAGCCTCCCCGCCTGACCCGGGCGGCCTGCCGGTGAGGACCGCCGCGGGCGTGAGGGATAATCTCAGCATGCGGATCTCGGCCAGAGCGGACTATGCGGTGCGGGCGGCGTTGGAGCTGGCCGCGGCAGGAGACGACACGTCACTGAAGGCCGAAGCCATCGCCGAGGCGCAAGGCATCCCGCACAAGTTCCTGGAGGGCATCCTCGGCGATCTGCGCCGGGGCGGCCTCGTGGTCAGCCAGCGCGGCGGCAAGGGCGGTTACCGGCTGGCCCGGCCGGCGGAGTCGATCGCCATCGCCGAGGTGATCCGCGTGGCCGACGGCCCCCTGGTCTCGGTGCGCGGCGTCCGCCCGCCCGACCTCTCCTACATCGGTCCCGCGGAGTCCCTGCTGCCCCTGTGGATCGCCGTACGCGCCAACGTCCGCAAGATCCTCGGCGAGGTCACCCTGGCGCACGTCGCCGCGGCGAAGCTGCCCGACGACGTGCTGAGCCTCGCGGACGACCCCGAGGCGTGGACGAACCCCTGACCCGCGGTCCTCAGCCGGCCGGCTTCTCCCACACCGACACGTGCTTGCCGCTCTCGGCGGTGAACGGCTCGCGCGTCCAGTCGCCCCACCGGTCCCGCAGCCTGAGGCCGGCCAGCCGGGCCATCAGGTCCAGTTCGGCCGGCCACACATAGCGGAACGGGATGGACCAGTACTCGGCACGGCCGTCGGTGATGGTGACGTAGTTCGAGCTCATCGCCTGCGTGGCGACGTCATAGGTGTCGAACGCCCAGTCCGTGTCACTGATGTGGAACGGTACGGCGGTCTGGCCGGGCGGCAGCCGCCGCAGGTCGGGCACGACCACCTCGATCACGAAGCAGCCGCCGGGCCGCAGATGGGCGGCGGCGTTGGCGAAGCAGTCGACCTGGGCGTCCTGGGTGGTCAGATTGCCGATCGTGTTGAAGACGAGGTACGCGAGGGCGAACTCGCCCGGCACCCGGGTCGTCGCGAAGTCCCCGATCGTCACCCCGACGGCGTCACCGCCGGGCTTCGCGCGCAGCCGCTCCACCATCGCCCGTGACATGTCGACGCCGTGGACCGGGACTCCGCGGGCGGTCAGCGGCAGCGCGATCCGGCCGGTGCCGACGCCGAGTTCGAGCGCCGGGCCGTCGCCCGCGAGTTCGGTCAGCAGGTCCACCGCCGGGTCCACCACGTCCGCGCGGAACATGTCCGCCGCCGAATCGTCGTACCCGGCCGCGATGTTCTCTCCGAAGTAGCCGTCGTCATCGCTCACGCCGGGACGGTACTGCCGGCGGTCGCACCGGGGCACCCGAATTTCCGGGCGCCCCGGTGCTCACGTCCTCACGTCCTCACGTCCTCACGTCCTCACGCGAGCGTGACCTTGACCGGCAGCTTCTTGATGCCGTTGACGAAGTTGGAGCGCACCCGCGGCACTTCGCCGGCCAGCTCGATGTCGGCGAGGCGCGGGATCAGCTCCTCGAACATGATGCGGATCTCGGTGCGGGCGAGCAGGTTGCCCAGGCACAGGTGCGGGCTGCCCTTGCCGAAGGTGACGTGGTCGTTGTCGGCTCGGGCGACGTCGAAGTCGTACGGATTGCCGAAGACCTCCTCGTCGCGGTTGCCGGAGGCGAACCACATGACGACCTTGTCGCCCTCCTTGAGCTGTTTGCCGCCGAGCTCGACGTCCCGGGTGGCGGTGCGCCGGAAGTGGTAGACGGGGGAGGCCCAGCGCAGGAACTCCTCGACCGCCACGGGGATCAGCGAGGGGTCCTCCTGGAGGCGGGCCAGCTGCTCGGGGTGCTGGAGCAGGGCCAGCATGGAGTGGGTGATGGTGTGCCGGGTGGTCTCGTTGCCGGCCACCACCAGCAGCAGGAAGTAGTTGTCGAAGTCCTGCGCGGACAGCGGGACGCCGTCGCGCGGGACGGTGTTGACCAGCTTCGACACCAGGTCCGACCCGTCGCCGCCGCGGCGCTGCCGGGCCAGCTCACGGCCGTACTCGAAGACCTCGACCGACGCGGGGGAGCGGAACGGCAGATCGCGGTACTTCTCGCTCTCCGCGCTGTGCAGCAGCACGTCCGCGTAGTCGGGGTCGGTGTTGCCGATGATGCGGTTGCCCCAGTCGATGAGCTGCTGGTTGTCCTCCGGCGGCACGTCGAGCAGCCGCGCCAGGACGTTGATCGGGAAGTCCGCGGAGACATCGGCGACGAAGTCGAACGTGCCCTTCGCGAGCGCCGCGTCCAGTGTCGTCGCGGTCAGGCCGCGCAGGAAGTCGGCGTAGCTGTTGATGACGCTCGCGCCGAACTGCCGCTGGATGACGCTGCGCAGCGCGCGGTGCCGGACACCGTCCAGCTCCAGGATGGACGCGCGCTTCTTGATCTGGTCGTCGTCGACCTCCTCCAGGTTGACGAACCTCGTGGAGGTGAAGGTCTCCGGGTCGCGGTCGACGCGAGCTATGTCGGCGTGCCGGGTCACCGCCCAGAAGCCGGAGTTGGGGGCGTCCTCCGGCTGCCAGTGCACCGGGTCCTCGTGGCGCAGGGTGTGGAACATGCGCCAGGGCGTCACCCCGTCGGTGAACTTGTCGAGGTCGGTCAGGTTCACGTCGGCGAGCGGCATCGGCTCGGATGCGGAAGCGGAAGTCATCGATGGCTCCTGGGTGTCACGGGACTGCGGGGTCACAGGTGATAGGCGTACTCGGTGAACTCCCAGTCGGTGACGTGCCGTTGGAAGCGTTCGACCTCGTTGCGTTTGTAGGTGAGGTAGGAGGTGGTGAAGTCCTTGCCGAGCAGGTCGGCCAGGTCGGTGTCCGCCTCCAGCGCGTCGAGCGCGGCGGACAGGTCGGTGGGCAGCAGCGCGGACCGCGCGGTGTCGTAGCCGTAGCCCTCCAGCGGGGGCGGGGGCTCCTCGCCGGCGCGGATTCCGAGGAGGGCGGCGGCGAGAGTGGCCGCGATCGCCAGGTAGGGGTTGGCGCTCGCGTCGCCGAGACGCAGCTCAAGGCGGGCGCCGGCGCCGCGCTCGGGCGGGATGCGGACCATGGCGCTGCGGTTGTCCAGGCCCCAGTCGATCAGCCAGGGCGCGAGGGTGTCCGGGCCGAAGCGCTTGTAGGAGTTCACGGTCGGGTTGAGCAGCGCGGCGAGCGCGGGCGCGTGGGCGACGATGCCGGCGATCGCGTGCCGGGCGACGGCCGACAGCCCGTGGGCGCCCGCGGGGTCGTCGAAGGCGTTGCGGCCCTCGGCGTCGTCGCAGGACAGATGCAGATGGAAGCCCGAGCCGCCGGCGTCGCCGAACGGCTTGGCCATGAAGGTGGCCAGCAGGCCGTCCCGGCGGGCCAGTTCCTTGACGGCGGCCTTGAAGCGGAAGGAGCGGTCGGCCGCGTCCAGCGCGTCGGAGTGGGTGAGGTTGATCTCGTACTGGCCGCCGTCGAACTCGTGGTTGCCGGTGATCACACCGATGCCCAGGTCACGCAGGTGGCGCAGGGTGCGCAGCAGATGGTTCGAGGGGTCGGCGCGCAGGCCCGCCGTGTAGACGGCGCCGGTCGTCCCGGGGTGCCGTCGCCAGCCGGCGGCGGTCTGCTCCAGCAGGAAGTACTCCAGCTCCGGGCCGACGATCGGACGCAGGCCCTGCTCGGCGCAGTGGGCCAGGACCGTGCGCAGCAGGTCGCGGGGTGACTCGGGGGCGGGGGCGCCGGTCGCGGGGTCGGTGACCTCGCCGAGACAGGTGGCGACGCCGGGCTCCCAGGGGAGCGCGGTCAGGGTGGACAGGTCGGGGCGCACGGTGACGTCGGGCAGGCCGGCGTCGAGACCGCCCGCGACCGGGACCACGTCGCCCTGCGGGGTGGTGTGGTAGACGGCCCGGCAGAACGCCAGACCGTGTTCGCAGGCCGCCGGCAGATGGTCCACCAGCACGTCACGGGCGCGGTCGGTGCCGATGAGGTCGGGATAGGTCACCCGGACCACGTCGACACCCTCGGCGGTGAGCCGCTCCATGTGCCGGCGGATGTCTGGTTTGTCGTGAGCGCTCACCGATGTCTCCTCGGGCGGATGGGGAAGGGTGGCGTGCGGACGACCTGAGCAGGGGGTGCGAGATGGGGGTGGGGCGACCCCGGGTCGTCGTTTGAACCCGAACGGTATGGAGAGGATTCGTCGTCCCGCAAGGGGGCGGCCTCAAAAATTTATCCACCTGGACAGGTATTGACCAGGGTCGAGCGGCTTCCTATGTTGTTTGAAGCCAAACGAGTCAGGGGTGCGGCTCCCGCACCCCTTTGGCCAAGGGGCCCGGCCGCACAGCCGGCCGGGCCCCGCATCCCTTCACTCCGCTCCGACGCCCTCACCTCCAGGAGGACCGGCCATGAAGGTCGTAGTCGACATGAACAAGTGCCAGGACCACGGCCAGTGCGTCTTCGCGGCCCCCGACGTCTTCTCGATGGACGACGACGGACATCTCGTATTCGTCTCCGAGCCCGACGACGCGCTGCGCGACGAGGTCGAGGAAGCCGCCGACGTCTGCCCGCTCCAGGCCATCCGGATCGAGGGCTGAGCCCCATGACCGGACGCGTAGTCGTCGCCGGCGCCTCGATGGGCGGCCTGCGCGCGGCCGAGCAGCTGCGTGCGGCCGGCTGGACCGGCACGATCACGGTGGTGGGCGACGAGCCCCACATGCCCTACAACCGGCCCCCGCTGTCCAAGGAGGTCCTCGCGGGCAAGGCGCCCTTCGAGTCGCTGGCCTTCACCCCGAAGGCGGCCGCCGCCGACGTGGACTGGCGCCTCGGCACCCGGGTCGCCGCCGCCCGCCTGGCCGAGCGCACCGTCGCCCTCGACGACGGCTCCGAGATCCCGTACGACGGACTCGTCGTCGCCACCGGTATGCGCCCCCGGCGGCTGCGCTGCCCCGGCCCGCTCGCCGGCCGCCACACCGTCCGCACCATCGACGACGCCCAGGGCCTGCGCGAGGAGCTGACACGCCCCGGCGCGCGGGTGGTCGTGGTCGGCGCCGGTTTCATCGGCTGCGAGGTCGCCGCGACCGCCGTCGCGCTCGGCGTCACCGAGGTGACCGTCGTCGACCCGCTGCCCCTGCCCATGGTCGGGCCGCTCGGCGAGCTACTCGCCCGGGCCCTGCTGAAGCGGCACGAGGAGCGCGGGGTCCGCTTCGCGCTCGGCACCGGGGTCGCCGGGTTCGAGGGCGAGGACCGGGTGACGGGCGTCGTCCTGACCGACGGCACGGTCCTGCCCGCCGACGTGGTCGTCGAGTCGGTCGGCTCGGTCGCCAACACCGAATGGCTGGCCGGCAACGGGCTCGACCTCACCGACGGCGTACTGACCGACGGGCAGCTGAGGGTCGGCGGCAGGCCGGAGGTCGTGGCCGTCGGCGACGTCGCCCGCTTCCCCAACGCCCGCTACGACGGCGCGTCCCGCCGCGTCGAGCACTGGTCCATCCCGACCGACACCGCCAAGCACGCGGCCCGGACACTGGCCGCCCATCTGGCGGGCGGCCAGGCCGAATCGGCCCCCTTCGCGCCCCTGCCCACCTTCTGGAGCGACCAGCACGACTTCCGTCTCCAGTCGTTCGGCGCGCCCGTCCTCGGCCTCGGCGACGTGCGCGTCCTGGACGGCGACCCCGAAGGCGACGTCCTGGTGGGCTATCACGCCGACGACCGGCTGGTCGGCGTCGTCGCGCTCGGCGGCCACAGCGCCGCCATGGGTGCCGCCCGCTACCGCGCCCAGCTGCTGAAGCAGCCCGCCCTCACCGCGTAAGGAACCCCGTCATGTCCCCAGTCCGTGGTTACTTCCACCCCAAGACCGGCAGCGGTGCCTCGTCGCTGATCCCGTCTCCGCCGTGGCACTACTCCGGCGACCTGCTGACCGTCGAGTACCGCACGGACCCGGCGCGAGTGCGGGAACTGCTGCCCGAGCCGCTGGAGTTGGCCGACGAGGATCCCGGGGCCGTCGCCCTGATCTGGGCCGACTGGCAGTCCTGCTCGCAGTCCGGCGCGGAGCTGCTCGATCCCGTGCTCTCGCAGTACAAGGAGGCCTTCGCGGTCGTCCGGTGCAAGTACCGCGGGCAGACCTACTCGCGGTGCGTGTACATCTGGGTCGACAAGGACTTCGCCATCGCGCGCGGGCTGCACCAGGGGTATCCGAAGAAGCTCGGCTCCATCCACCAGACGCGGCCGCATCCGTACGGGCCCGCTCCGCGGATCGAGGCGGGGGCACGGTTCGGGGCGACGCTGGCCGCCGCGGACCGCAGGCTGGCGCAGGCCGTGGTCACCCTGCGGGAGCCGGCCGAGTCGAACGGGTTCGTGAACGCGTATCCGATGGCCCATCACCGGTGGCTGCCCTCGATCGAGAAGGGCAAGGGGCTCGCGCTCGACGAGCTGGTCGAGACGGGCGCGGCGTCCTTCGAGGCGGGTCGACCGTGGGTCGGGGACGCCGAGTTGCAGCTGTTCGAGGCGCCTACCGAGGAGCTTGCCCGGCTGGAGGTCCGTGAGCCGATCGCCGCGTACTACCGGCAGGTCGGGGTGGTCTGGGACGGGGGGCGGTTGTTGGAGGCCGGTACGTCGGAGGCGGCTGCCGAGTGAGGTTCGTGGTCGGGTGCGGGCGCGTCGTGGTTGATCGCGCAGTTCCCCGCGCCCCTGGTTGGTGTCGTCATCCCTCGTTCATATGGAGCCCTAGTCATGCCTGACAAGATCGTCGTCGCCGGAGTTGCCGTCGACACCCGGCACTGGATCGGTGGCGAGCGTGTCGCCTCCGGCGACACCTTCACCGACACCTCTCCCATCGACGGCGGCGTCATCGGCAAGATCGCCCGCGGCGGTCCCGCCGAGGCCGAGGCCGCCGTCGCCGCCGCCCGTGAGGCGTTCCCCGCCTGGGCCGCCACCCCCCGTGCCGAGCGCGCTCGCATCCTGCACGCCATCGCCGACGGGGTCGAGAAGCGGATCGAGGAGCTCGCCGTCGTCGAGACCACCGACAACGGCGCCCTGCTCCGCTCGCACCGCCGGGGCGTGATGCCCCGCGTCGCCCACAACTTCCGCTTCTTCGCGGACTGGTTGCTCACCCTCGGCCACGAGGACTTCGAGACGCGCGGGCACACCAACCACGTCTCCTGGGACCCGGCCGGGCCCTGCGTGCTGATCACCCCGTGGAACGCCCCGCTCATGCTGGCCAGCTGGAAGGTCGCCCCGGCGCTCGCGGCCGGCGACACCGTCGTCCTCAAGCCCGCCGAGTGGTCCCCGCTCACCGCCTCCCTGCTCGCCGACATCGCCGCCGAGGCGGGGCTGCCCGCCGGTGTCCTCAACGTCGTCCAGGGCTACGGCTCCGAGATCGGCGACACCCTCACCTCGCACCCCGACGTGCGCCGGATCAGCTTCACCGGCTCGGTCCCCACCGCCAAGCGGATCGCCGCGTCCGCCGCCGTGAACCTCACCCCGCTCAGCCTCGAACTCGGCGGCAAGTCACCGCTGCTGGTGTTCGCCGATGCCGACCTGGAGCTCGCGGTCGACCTCGCCGTGGAGCAGTACGACAACGCCGGGCAGGTCTGCCTCGCCGCCACCCGCATCCTGGTGGAGGAGTCCGTCGCGGAGGAGTTCACCCGGCGCTTCGCCGACAAGGCTCGTGCGCTGACGCAGGGCGACCCGCGCGACGAGGCCACCGACATCGGGCCCAACATCCACCCCCGCCAGCTGGAGAAGATCGACGGGTTCGTGCGGCGGGCCGTCGCGGCCGGGGCCCGTGCGGTCGTCGGCGGAGAGCGCCGGGACGGGCAGTTCTACGCGCCGACCCTGCTCACCGACGTCGCCCAGGACTCCGAGATCGTGCAGGAGGAGGTCTTCGGGCCGGTCCTCACCCTCCAGACCTTCGCCGACGAGGACGAGGCCGTACGCCTCGCCAACGACACCCGCTTCGGGCTCGCCGCCACCCTCGCCACCGGCGACCCCGAGCGCGCCGAACGCGTCACCGCGCGGCTCGTCGCCGGCACCGTCTGGGTCAACTGCTTCTTCGTACGCGACCTCCAGGCCCCCTTCGGCGGCTCCCGTCAGTCCGGCGTCGGACGCGAGGGCGGCACCTGGAGCTTCGACTTCTACTGCGACCTGAAGAACACCGTCACCGCCCCGAAGGGATGGAGCCACAGCCATGGGTGAGATCGTCGGAGCCGGGCTGCTCGCCCACGTCCCCACCGTCGTACTGCCGGAGGCCGACCGGCTGGAGCTGAACGAGGGCAAGGAGATCACCCTCGTCACCGGCCTGAAGGAGCTCCGCGCGGAGGTCTTCGAGCGGGACGACTACGACACCGTCGTCGTCCTCGACTCGCACTGGGCGACGACGGTCGAGTTCGTCGTCACCGCGCAGCAGCGCCGCGCCGGTCTCTTCACCTCCGAGGAGCTGCCGCGCGGCATGTGCCGGATGCCGTACGACTTCCCGGGCGATCCCGAACTCGCCCACAACATCGCGAGGTTCGCCGACAGGCACGGCACCTGGATCACCGCGATCGAGGACGACCACCTGCCGATCTACTACGCCACCATCAACCTCTGGAAGTTCCTCGGGGAGGGGCTGCCGGACAAGCGGTGGGTCACCATCGGCGTCTGCCAGACCGGCGACATGGAGGACCATCTGCGGCTCGGCCGGGCCCTGGCCGACGGCATCGCGGCCACCCCGGGCCGCCGCGTCCTGCTCATCGCCTCCGGCGCCCTGTCGCACACCTTCTGGCCGCTGCGCGAGCTGCGCGACCACGAGTCCAGCGACCCGGCGCACATCTTCACCCCCGAGGCCCGCGCGGCCGACCACGAGCGCATCGCCTGGTTCAAGGAGGGCCGCCACGACAAGGTCCTCGACACCATGGACGAGTTCTGGAAGTACAAGCCCGAGGCGAAGTTCTTCCACTACCTGATGATGGCCGGCGCGCTCGGCGAACAGTCCTGCGTCGCCAGGGCCCGCCAGTACGGCGAGTACGAGAACTCCATCGGCACCGGTCAGGTCCATCTGTGGTTCGACCGTCCCGCCGACGGCTGGACCGGCACGGAAGCTTCCGTATCCGTGCCCGCCGCGCCCCACAACCCGCACCGTCGCTTCTAGGAAGGCCGTCATGCCCGAATACCGCCGCATCCTCCTCGACGGCGCCGCCGTCCAGGTCACCGTCGACGGCGACGAACTCGTCGCCGGCGACGGCCGCCGCGTCAAGACCGAGGACGCCCAGCACCTGCCCCCGGTCGTCCCGTCCAAGGTCGTCGCCGTCCACCTCAACCACCGCAGCCGGGTCGAGGAGTTCCGGATCGACCTGCCGGACACCCCGACCTACTTCCACAAGCCGACCTCGTCCCTCAACGCCCACAAGGGCGCGATCGTCCGCCCCGACGGCTGCAAGTGGCTCAACTACGAGGGCGAGGTCGCCATCGTGATCGGGCGGACCGCGCGCAACATCTCCCCGGCCGAGGCGGGGGAGTACATCGCCGGCTACACGATCGCCAACGACTACGGGCTGCACGACTTCCGCGACACCGACGCGGGCTCCATGCTCCGGGTCAAGGGCTCCGACACCCTGTGCCCGCTCGGACCCGGCCTGGTCACGGACTGGGACTTCCACGGCAAGCGGCTGCGGACGTACGTCAACGGCGAGGTCGTGCAGGACGGTTCGACCGACGAGATGAAGTGGGACATGCACTACCTCGTCGCCGACATCGCCCGCACCATCACCCTGTACCCGGGCGACGTGCTCCTGTCCGGTACCCCGGCCAACTCCCGGCCCGTCCGGCCCGGCGACGTCGTCGAGGTCGAGGTCGAGGGCCTCGGCCGGCTCACCAACCACATCGTCACCGGCCCGACCCCGGTCCGCACCGACGTGGGCGCCCAGCCGACCGAGTCCGAGGAGGTGCTGTCCACCGCGCTCGGCGGGGACTGGGAGTTCCGCGGCATCCGGCCGCCCAGGCGTTAACCGTGCGTACGGCCGTGCCGGACCCGGCGGGTAAGGTCGCGAACATGACCGCATCCGCCGAGGGACCCGGGCGATCCGCCAGGTCGACGGGTTCCGAGGACCCGCAGAGGGACCGCACGCCACGCAAGCGCATGAACTACGGCGAGGGCCGCGCGGCCCTGCTCAACGCCGCGGTGCGGGTCGTGGCGCGCGGCGGGCTGCGCAAGCTCACCTACCGGGCGGTGGCCCAGGAGGCCGGCACCACGCACGGCCTGGTCGTCCACCACTTCGGCTCGCGTGACGCGCTGATCGAGGAGGCCCTCGCCCACGCGATCCGCACCTCGCTCAACACCAGCGCGCTCGAACCGGGCACCGGCAAGGTCGCCGACTTCTCGGTGGGCGTCTCCGACATGGTCATCGCCGACCCGGACATCCAGGCCTTCCAGTACGAGCTGCTGCTGGAGGCCCGGCGCCGCCCGGAGCTGCTGCCGCAGATCCGTGCCCTGTACGACGACTACTTCGACGCCACCCGGCGCGAGCTGTCCCGGATGCTCCCCGAGGACGCCGGGCAACCGCTGACCCGGCTGATCTTCGCCGCTCTGGACGGGCTCGTTCTGCACCAGCTCGTCTTCGGTGAACCCGGGACCACCGACGCCGCGATCGAGGAGCTGCGCGGGCTGCTCCGACTGCTCTCGGCCGACGGCCACGAGGCGCCGGAGAACGACGGCTGACCTGCACCTTCAAGGACCCCGGGCACCCGTGGCCCGGGGTCCTTCCACGTTGTCGCGGCAATTCTCGGCGCCACCCCTTGCCAAACGGATAGTTCCAGCCCACCATAGGGCAACTCGTTTGGCCTGAAACGAAATCCTCCTTTCCCCTGGCAGGTGATCCGAGTGGACAGTCAGACGGCGGTCCCGAACCAGACCGCGCCCGACGCCTCCACCGCAGGCAAGCTCAAGCCCAACTCTCTCGGCGTGCTGGGCATCCTCTTCTTCGTCCTCTCCGCCCAGGCGCCGCTCACCGGCGTCGCGGGCGCCGTCCCCATCGCCGTGGCCATCGGAAACGGTGCCGGGGCACCGGCCGCCTATCTCGCGGCCGGTCTGATCACCCTGCTGTTCTCGGTCGGCTTCGTCGCCATGGGCCGGCACGTGGTGGACGCCGGTGCCTTCTACCGGTACATCGGCAAAGGGCTCGGCCGGGACCTCGGCAACGGCAGCGCGGGCATCGCCCTCTTCGCGTACTGCGCGGTCCAGGCCGCCATGTACGGCCTGTACGGCGCCACCGTGAACGGGCTGCTGGCGCACTACGCCGGCATCGACGTGCCCTGGTGGGTGTGTGCCCTGGTCACGATGGCGATCGTGCAAGTCCTCGGTGCCCTGGGCATCGAGATGGGCGCGAAGGTGCTGGCCGTGTTCGTACTGGCCGAGTTCAGCATCCTCAGCGCCTTCGCCGTCGTCACCTTCGCCAAGGGCGGCGGCCCCGAGGGCCTCGGTTTCGCGGACACCTTCTCGCCGGGCGCGGCCCTGGAGGGGGCGCCGGGCGTGGCCCTGATGTTCGCCGTCGCGTCCATGATCGGCTTCGAGGCTACCGCGATCTACGGCGAGGAGGCCCGCGAGCCCCGCAGAACGGTGCCCCGTGCGACGTACGCGGCCGTCGCCCTCGTCACCGGCTTCTTCGCCTTCGCCTCCTGGATGCTGATCTCCTCCTACGGCGCCTCGAAGGCGGCCGGCGCGGCGGGCAAGGCGCTTCAGGGCGGTGACTCGACGGCGTTCGTCTTCGCGCCGATCGCCGCCCAGTTCGGCACCTGGGTCAACGACGTGCTGCCGATCCTGCTGGCCACCTCGCTCTTCGCCGGCATCCTGGCCTTCCACAACTCGGCCAACCGCTATCTGTTCTCGCTCAGCCGTGAGGGGCTCCTGCCGCGGAGGGTGTCGGCGGTCAACAACCGGCACTCGCCCGGTGTCGCCGGCTTCGTGCAGACGTCGATCGCCGTCCTGCTGGTGATCCCGTTCGCCCTGGCCGGCAAGGACCCGGTGCTCACCCTGTTCTCGTGGGGCAGCGGGATCGCCGTACTGGCGATCATGCTCCTGTACTTCCTGACCTCGGTCTCGGTCGTCGCCTTCTTCCGGCGCGAGCGCCTCGACACACGGCCGTGGAACACGCTGGTCGCCCCGCTGCTGGGTGCCGTGGGGATCGCCGGGGCGATCTGGCTGATCGTCGAGAACTTCACGACGCTCATCGGCGGCGACCGGGCCACCGCCCTGTGGCTCCAGGCGGCGGTCCCGGCCGTCCTGGTGCTCGGCGTCGTCACCGGCCGCCTGACGCGCCCGGCGCGCGCATAGGCCCGTGGGCCACGCCTGTCGTCCGGCCGGGGCCGAGGAGCCGCCGGCCGGACGGCGGTGAGCGCCCGGCCGATACCCGGCGTCGCCCGGCCCCGACCGTCTTCTTCTTCGAGATCGCACGTCATCTGGAGGTCCTCGCATGCCGGCCGTCACCCACGAAGAGTGGCTGCGTCGCGCCAAGTCCCTGCATCTGTCCGGCGCCCATCACATCGACGGCGCCGCCGAGCCGGGCGGGGGAGCGGCCTTCGCGGCCGTCTCGCCCCGGGACGGGCAGGTCCTCGCACAGGTCGCCGACGGGGGCGCCGCCGAGGTGGACGCGGCCGTCGCCGCCGCCCGGCGCGCCTTCGACACCGGGCCCTGGCCCCGCCTCGCACCCGCCGAGCGCGGCCGTGTGCTGCTGCGGATCGCCGACCTGCTTCAGGAGCGGCGCGCCGAACTGGCCCTGACCGTCAGCCTGGAGATGGGCAAACCCATCACGGACGCCCACGACATCGAGCTGCGCGCCGCCGTCAACACCTTCCGCTGGTACGGCCAGCTCGCCGACAAGCTCACCGACGAGTCCCCGCACACCGCCCCTGACGCCCTCGCCCTGGTCACCCGGGAACCGGCCGGGGTCGTCGGCGCGGTCGTGCCCTGGAACTTCCCCCTGACGCTCGCCGGCTGGAAGGTCGCCCCGGCGCTCGCCGCCGGCTGCACGGTCGTACTGAAGCCGTCGGAGAACTCCCCGCTGTCCGCCCTCCTGCTCGGCCGGCTGGCCACCGAGGCGGGACTGCCGCCGGGTGTGCTCAACGTGGTGAACGGCGAGGGCCCCGTCGCCGGACGTGCCCTGGGGCTCCACCCCGACGTCGACGTGCTGGCCTTCACCGGCTCCACCGCCGTCGGCCGGCACTTCCTGCACTACGCGGCCGACTCCAACCTCAAGCGGGTCTGGCTCGAACTCGGCGGCAAGTCACCGAACATCGTCCTGCCCGACGCCCCCGACCTGGACCGGGCCGCCGCCACCGCGGCCTGGGGCATCTTCTTCAACCAGGGCGAGATGTGCACGGCACCCTCCAGGCTCCTCGTGCACTCCTCCGTCGCCGAACGCGTCACCGAGGCCGTCGTACGCCGGGCCCGCGAGCTGCGGATCGGCGACCCCCTGGACCCGGGCACCGAGATGGGCGCCCTGGTCGGTGAGGCCCACCTCGGTCGCGTCCTCGGCCATATCGGGACCGGCCGTGAGCAGGGCGCACGGCTGCGGACCGGTGGTGAGCGGATCCTCGCCGAGACCGGCGGCACCTACCTGGAGCCGACCGTCTTCGACGAGGTCGCGCCGACCATGCGACTGGCCCGCGAGGAGATCTTCGGCCCCGTCCTGTCCGTCCTCGCCTTCGACGACCTGGACGAGGCGGTACGGCTGGCCAACGCCACCGAGTACGGCCTCGCCGCCGGCCTGTGGACCTCGGACCTGTCCACCGCCCACCGTGTCTCGCGCGCGCTGAAGGCCGGCACGGTCTGGGTCAACTGCTACGAGGAGGGCGACCTGACCGTCCCCTTCGGCGGGATGAAGCAGTCCGGGAACGGCCGCGACAAGTCCGCGCACGCCCTGGAGAAGTACACCGAGCTCAAGACGACCTGGATCCAGCTGTGACCCGTCCCCTGATCGCCGTCCCCGCCCGCTTCTCCGCCACCACCTCGGCCCTGCGGTACGCCGCCGAGGTCAACGCCCGCGCCCTGATCGAGGCGGTGTGGCGAGCGGGCGGCGAACCGGCGGGCATCCACCCGGCCGACCCCGCGGAAGCCGATGCGGCGGAGCGCCTCGCCCGCTTCGACGGGGTCCTGCTCCCCGGCGGCGGCGACCTCGCCCCGCACCGCTACGGCGCCGCCGACACCCACGCGGCCGTCTACGACGTCGACGACCTCCAGGACACCTTCGACCTCGAAGTCGCCCGGCGCGCACTGGACCTGGGCATCCCCCTGCTGGCGATCTGCCGCGGCCTGCAGACCGTGAACGTCGCCCTCGGCGGCACGCTGGAGCAGGACATGGGCGGTCCCGAACGCGAACACCGGCACCTCGTGCACCCGGTGGCCGTCGAGCGCGGCACCCTGCTGGAACGTGCCCTCGGCGCGGAGAAGGCGGAGGCCTCCTGCTACCACCACCAGCGCGTGGACCGCCTCGGCAGCGGCCTCACCGTCACCGCCCGAGCCGCCGACGGAACGGTGGAGGGGCTCGAACTCCCCGGCGCGCAGGGGTGGTTCGCGGCGGTGCAGTGGCACCCCGAGGACACGGCCGACCGCGACCCGGCACAGCAGGCGCTCTTCGACGCCCTGGTGGGGGCGGCACGCGAGCGGCGCTGAGCGAGGAGGCCCTCAGCCGTCGGTCCTGGCCCGCCGTCCGCTGCGGCGAGGTGCCGGCTCGGCTCCGTCGAGCAGGGCGAGGCGGCGTTCCTCGCCCTGCTCCTCGACCTGGATCACCACCCGCCGCAGCCCCTCCGCGACGCTGCGGCACTCCTCCTCGCTGAGCTGCCCCGCGACGAACGCCTCCTCCTCGTTGAACGCCGGGAACAGCCGGCGCATCAGCTCCTCGCCCTCCTCGGTGAGGCTGAGCAGCACGAGCCTGCCGTCACTCGGATGCCCGGCCCGCTTCACCAGCCCGCGCCCCTCCAGCGTCCGCGCCACGCCCGTGAGCGTGCCCTTGGAGATCCCGGCCTCCTCCGCGACATGCCGGGTCTCCGACTCGCCCCACACCCAGACCACCCAGAGCACCACGAACGCCGTCCAGGTCAGATCGGCGCCGCGCAGCACGGAGTTCTCCAGGTGCTGCCGGACCGTCGAGGCCGCGCGATAGATGTTGGCGACCACGGCCATCTGCTCCCGGTGCAGCGGGATACCGCCGAGCTTGGCCTCGGCCAGCTTCTCGGCGGCGGTGATCGATCGTTGGCCGGGCATGGAACTCTCCTTTGGCCGCGACGTCGGACAGGCGGTGTCGGACGGGGAACAGGCGATTTTCGTTCGGGTTCAAATTGTACGGAAGGGGCCGCCGCTTCCCGGACCCTGGACGCCCTCTTGACGTGGGCCGCGGGTGGACCGACACTCGAGCATATTCCTAGTGAATTGGTAGGGAAGCATGGGGCGCCTTGAGTCGATCACCGGTCGAGTGATCCGTACGCCCCTTCTCACGTCCCGCCGTCACATCGACCTGCTCCGCGTATGCAGCGCGATCAGCCCCCTGGGCTGAACCCCCACGTCGCCTTTGCCGACCGCGCACGTCCACACGCCTGCCCCGGGGAGAGTCATGTCCGTCACACCGTTGGCCGCCCACACGTCCACCCGGCCCGCCCCCGCCTTCAGGGGCCGTATCGGAAGGGACGCGCGCAGCGGCCACTACGCCGTGCCGCGCCGCTACCGCCTCCATCTGTCGACCGCCTGCCCGGACGGCCTGCGCATCGCCGTCGCCCACGCCCTGCTGGGCCTCGACGACATCTGTCCCGCGACCTTCCTGGCCCCGATCCCCGACTCCGCCGACGACGGACACTCCGTGCTGCGTCCGCTGTACGACGCCAGCGCCCACCGCTACTCGGGACCGGCCCTCGCGCCGGTCCTCAGCGACGACTGGTCCGGGCGCATCGTGAGCAACCACGCCCCCGACATCACCCGTGACCTCGCCCGGCGCTTCGGCCACGGGCGCCTGGAGCTCTACCCGTGCGGCGCGGAGTCGGAGATCGAGGCCGTCGAGGACATGTGCGCCGAGGGCATCGAGGAGGCCGCGCAGCGAGCGGGCGCGGCCGGCGCCGGGCCCGCGGAGCGCGACGAGGCGCTCGGAACCCTGCTGCGTTCCCTCGGCGCGCTGGACCGGTGGCTCGACGGGCGCACCTACATGATCCGCAATCAGATCACCGCCGCGGACGTCGAGTTGTGGGTCACCCTGGTCCAGCTCGACACCGTCCACCGGCACCACCTGGACGCGACGGCGGTGCAGCGCATCGCCGCCCACCCCGCCCTGTGGGACTACGCCCGCAGGGTCGCCGCCCACCCGGCGTTCGGCGCGCACCTCGACCTCGACGCCATCGCCCGTCGCCATCACGCCCGTTGCCAGGGACTGGAAGCCGCCGGTGCCGCCGTCCAGATCCTGGACTGGGCCACCCACGCGGCGGCCGGGACCGGCGCCCGACCGCAGGTCGAGGGGCCCTGAGCCGTTCCGCACCGTGGACCGGCGTTGACATTCGTTCGGGCAACTGTCTTAACTTACGGCCCAGAACGGTCATGAGCGTCAGCGACAAGCCCTGGCTCGCTGACCGGCAACCCTCGCGTCGCGGTGGGGTGCCCCAGGTGACGACCGGACCGGATGACATTCGGTAAGCGCGAGGCCCACAAGGGCCGGAAAAGCGAGTGACGACATGGACGCAGCTCCCAGGACGGCCGAACGCCGCTCCCAGAGCCGCGTCCTGTCGTTCACGAACCTGCTCGTCGCCGACCGCACCGTCGATCTGCTCCGAGTCAACAGCGCACTGTGTACCGCACCGGGCTGCGCCCGCTGTCGTGGCTGACGCCTTCTCCTTCTCTCTGCCACGCACTCCCTGACGACCACCGCCGGAGCGGTGTGCCGTCGCCCGCCCAGCCCCAGGTACCCGCGCCTCCCGTGAGACGTCACGCCGCCCCGCGGCCGTCGTCGCCGCACCCTGCGCCGGGTCCGGGGAATTCCGACTCCTGCCGGAGCCCTCCATGAGTGAACCCCCAGGCGCCGCCGTGTCCCTCGCCGAGGCACCGCCGCCCACCGACACCCCGTCAAGACCCCTCGCGGCACAACGAGTTCTGCCGCTGCGACGACCCGGTCGCTGGATCGCCACCGCCGTGGTCCTGGTCCTCGCCGCCCAGTTCGTCCACGGCCTGGTGACCAACCCCTTCTACCAGTGGGACCGCTTCGGCTACTGGTTCCTGCGGCCGACCATCCTCGACGGACTGCTCGTCACCCTCGAAGTCACCGCCTACAGCGCGGTATTGGGGCTCCTCGGCGGCATCCTGCTGGCGCTGGCCCGGCTCTCGCGGAGCCCGGTGCTGCGGGCGGTCAGCTGGATCTACGTCTGGGCGTTCCGCTCCATCCCGCTCATCGTGGTGCTGCTGTTCCTCTACAACTTCAGCGCCCTGTACAGAACGCTGAGCGTGGGCGTGCCCTTCGGCCCCGCCTTCTTCTCCTTCGACGAGTCGAAGCTCGCCACCGACATCGTCATCGCGGTCGTCGGCATCAGCCTCCACGAGTCCGCGTACGCCGCCGAGGTCGTCCGCGGCGGCATCCTCTCCGTCGACCAGGGCCAGCACGAGGCGGCCGCGGCCCTCGGCCTGCCGAAGGGCTACCAGTTCAAGCGGATCGTGTTCCCGCAGGCACTGCGCTCCATCATCCCGAACTACGTCAACCAGCTCATCGGCCTGATCAAGGGCACCTCGCTGGTCTTCTACGTGTCCCTGCTCGACCTGTTCGGCGCCGCGCAGTCCATGGGCTCCACCTACCCCGGCGACATCGTGCCGCTGCTGATGGTCGCCACCGTCTGGTACCTGATCCTCACCAGCGTCGTCTCCGTCGTCCAGTTCTACGTCGAGCGCTACTACGCCCGCGGCGCCACGCGTTCCCTGCCGCCGACCCCGCTGCAGAAGCTGCGCATCGCCATCACCGACCTCAGGGCCCGCGTCCGCAGGGAGGCCGCCGTATGACCGCCGAGACCCTCCTGAGCGCGGGCGCCACCGTGGAGGTGCACGACGTGCACAAGTGGTACGGCGCCCACCGGGTGCTCAACGGCGTCGACCTGACCGTACGGCCCGGCGAGGTCACCGTGATCCTCGGCCCGTCCGGCTCCGGCAAGTCCACCCTGCTCAGGGTCGTCAACCACCTGGAGAAGCCCGAGATCGGCCACGTCAGCCTCGACGGCGAGCTCATCGGCGTGCGCCGGCAGGGCGACCGGCTCAAGGAGCTGAGCGAGCGGGCCATCCTCGCCCAGCGCGGCAGGATCGGCTTCGTCTTCCAGAACTTCAACCTCTTCCCGCATCTGACGGTCCTCGACAACGTGGCCGCCGCCCCGGTGGCGACCGGCAGACTCGGCAAGCCCGCCGCCCTGGAACTCGCCCGCGACCTCCTCGACCGGGTCGGCCTCGCCGACAAGGCCGGCGCCTACCCACGGCAGCTGTCGGGCGGCCAGCAGCAACGCGTGGCCATCGCCCGCGCCCTCGCGCTGCGCCCCGGCGTCATCCTCTTCGACGAGCCGACCTCCGCTCTCGACCCGGAACTCGTCGGTGAGGTCCTCTCCGTCATCAAGGACCTGGCGACCAGCGGCACCACCCTCGTCATCGTCACGCACGAGATCGGCTTCGCCCGCGAGATCGCCGACCGGGTCGTGTTCATCGACGGCGGCCGGATCGTCGAGCAGGGCCCGCCCTCCGAAGTCCTCGACAAGCCACGGCACGAGCGGACCAGGGACTTCCTGAGCAAGGTCCTCTGAGCCCACCGCTCCCCACGAACTCCCCCCACGCCTCCACCTCACCACCCTCTCGAACACCAAGGACAGCCATGCCCACGCACCTCACCCGACGCAGCCTGATACGCGGCATCACCGCGGCGACCGCCGTCGCCACCCTCGCCACCGGGCTCGCCGCCTGCGGTGGTGACAGCGACGCAGCCACCCGGACGAACGACAGTGCCGGCACGGTCACCGTCGGCACCCTGTCCAACGGCGCCGCCAAGGAGGCCACCCTCAAGGTCTCCGAGGTGAAGTCCATCAGCGCCCAGCTGCCCGACGACGTCAGGAAGAGCGGCAAGCTGGTGATCGGCTCCGGCACCCTGCCCTCCGGCGCCCCGCCGCTGGGCTTCGTGGGCAGCGACCAGAAGACCCTCACCGGCTCCGAGGTCGACCTGGCCCGGCTGGTCGCGGCCGTCCTCGGCCTGGAACCCGAGGTCAAGCGGTTCACCTGGGAGAACCTCTTCGTCGGCATCGACAGCGGCAAGGTGAACGTCGGCTTCTCGAACATCACCGACACCGAGGAGCGCAAGCAGAAGTACGAGTTCGCCTCCTACCGCAAGGACGACCTCGCCTTCGAGGCGCTCAAGGACTCCGAGTTCGCCTTCGACGGCGACTACGAGGTGCTCGCGGGCAAGACCGTTTCCGTCGGCGCCGGCACCAACCAGGAACGCATTCTGCTGGAGTGGAAGAGCAGGCTGGAGAAGGAGGGCAAGAAGCTGACCGTCAAGTACTTCCAGGACAACAACAGCACCTACCTGGCCCTCAACAGCGGCAAGATCGACGCCTACTTCGGCCCGAGCCCCAACCTCTCGTACCACGTCACGCAGACCGCGAGCACGCCCACCCCGACCAAGGTCGCCGGCCAGTTCTCCGGCGCCGGGGCGAGTCTGCAAGGCCTGATCGCCGCGACCGCCAAGAAGGACAGCGGCCTCGCCGAACCCCTCGCCGCCGCGATCAACCACCTGATCGAGAACGGCCAGTACGCGAAGTGGCTCGCCGCCTGGAACCTCTCCAACGAGGCCGTCTCCAAGTCGGAGGTCAACCCGCCCGGACTGCCGCTCGACAACTCCTGACCGACCGTCGTCCGCTGCTCGTCACGGACCTCCAGGAAGGCACCGACCCGTGTCCCCGACCCCTTCTTCCGCCCTGCATCTCGCCGTCGCCCTGGACGGCACCGGCTGGCACCCCGCCTCCTGGCGGGAGCCGGTGGCCCGGCCACGCGACCTGTTCACCGCCGCCTACTGGGCCGACCTGGTCACCGAGGCCGAGCGAGGACTCCTCGACTTCGTGACCATCGAGGACGGCCTCGGCCTCCAGTCCTCCCACTTCCTGGACCCGGACGAGCGCACCGACCAGGTACGCGGCCGCCTCGACGCCGTCCTCGTCGCCTCCCGAGTGGCCCCACTGACCCGGCACATAGGTCTGGTGCCGACAGTGGTCTCCACGCACACGGAGCCGTTCCACATATCCAAGGCCATCGCCACCCTCGACTACGTCAGCACCGGCCGCGCCGGCCTGCGGGTGCAGCTGACCGCCCGCCCCAACGAGGCCGCGCACTTCGGCCGCCGCACCATCGCCCGCATCGAGGCCTACGACAGCCCCGCCACGCAGGACGTGGTGACCGACCTGTTCGACGAGACCGCCGACCATGTGGAAGCGGTCCGCCGGCTCTGGGACAGCTGGGAGGACGACGCCGAGATCCGGGACACCGCCACCGGCCGCTTCATCGACCGCGACAAGCTGCACCACATCGACTTCGAGGGCAGGCACTTCAGCGTCAAGGGCCCGTCCATCACGCCCCGCCCGCCGCAGGGCCAGCCGATCGTCAGCGCCCTCGCCCACGACACCGTCCCCTACCGGCTCGTAGCCCGCGCCGCCGACATCGGCTACGTCACCCCGTACGACGCCGACGAGGCGCGCGCGATCGTCGCACAGATCCGGGCCGAGCAGAACGCGGCCGGGCGGGCCGCCGAACCCCTCCACGTCTTCGGTGACCTGCTCGTCCTCCTCGACGACGACCCGGGTGCCGCGACCGCACGCCGGGAGCGGCTCGACGAGCTCGCGGGACAGCCGTACACGAGTGATGCCCTGACCTTCGCCGGTACGCCCGCCCAACTCGCAGACCTGCTCCAGGAGTTGCAGGGCGCGGGGCTCTCCGGGTTCCGGCTCCGGCCCGCCGTCGCGGGACATGACCTGCCGGCGATCACCAGGGGACTCGTACCCGAACTCCAGCGCCGGGGCGCCTTCCGCCGCGCCTACGAGGCCGACACCCTGCGCGGTCTGCTGGGCCTGGCCCGCCCCGCCAACCGATACACCGCAGCCTGAGCCGGAAAGGACCGCAGCCATGACAAAACCGCTGAAGCAGATCCACCTGGCCGCCCACTTCCCCGGCGTCAACAACACCACCGTGTGGAGCGACCCGCGGGCCGGAAGCCATATCGAGTTCAGCTCGTTCGCCCACTTCGCGCGGACCGCCGAACGCGCCAAGTTCGACTTCCTGTTCCTCGCCGAAGGACTCAGACTCCGTGAACAGGGCGGACACATCTACGACTTGGACGTCGTGGGCCGCCCGGACACCTTCACCGTCCTCGCCGCGCTGGCCGCCGTCACCGAACATCTCGGACTGACCGGCACCATCAACTCCACCTTCAACGAGCCCTACGAGGTCGCCCGCCAGTTCGCCAGCCTCGACCACCTCTCCGGCGGCCGCTCCGCCTGGAACGTCGTCACCTCCTGGGATGCGTTCACCGGCGAGAACTTCCGCCGCGGCGGCTTCCTGCCGCAGGACGAGCGCTATTCCCGCGCCAAGGAGTTCCTCGCCACGGCGGGCGAACTCTTCGACTCCTGGCACGGCGACGAGATCATCGCTGACCAGGAGACCGGCACCTTCCTGCGGGACGCCAAAGCCGGAGCCTTCGTCCACACCGGGCAGCACTTCGACATCCACGGACAGTTCAACGTCCCGCGTTCGCCGCAGGGCCGCCCGGTCGTCTTCCAGGCAGGCGACTCCGAGGAGGGCCGTGAGTTCGCCGCCGCGGAGGCCGACGCCATCTTCAGCCGGCACGGCACCCTGGAGGCGGGCCGTGCCTTCTACACGGACGTGAAGTCCCGCCTGGCCAAGTACGGCCGCCGCTCCGACCAGTTGCTCATCCTGCCCGCCGCGACCTTCGCACTCGCCGACACCGACGCCGAGGCCGAGGAACTCGCCCGTGAGGTGCGCCGTCAGCAGGTCAGCGGAGCCACCGCACTCAAGCACCTGGAGTTCCTCTGGAACCGGGACCTGTCGGCGTACGACCCGGAGGGGCCCCTTCCCGACATCGACCCGGACGTCGGCGACGACCACATCTCCAAGGGACGCGCCCAGGTCCGCATGTACCGGGACCCCATCGCCACCGCCCGCGAGTGGCGCGAACTGGCCGCGGCCAACAAGTGGTCCATCCGCGACCTGGTCATCAACACCGGCAACCGGCAGAACTTCGTCGGCTCCCCGGCCACCCTCGCCACGACCATCGACGACTTCGTGCAGGCCGACGCCAGTGACGGCTTCATCCTCGTCCCGCACATCACGCCGACGGGCCTCGACGAGTTCGCCGACAAGGTCGTCCCGCTGCTCCAGGAACGGGGCGTGTTCCGCACCGAGTACGAGGGCACGACCCTGCGCGACCACCTCGGCCTGGCACACCCGGACGAGACACCGGCCGGACGGATCGCGTCGTGAAGTGACGGGCATGTGGACGCCGGCGTGGCCGGGAATCGTCACCCTCCCCCGAAGGTGGCGTTTCCCGGCCACTTCCCCGGCGCCGGACTGTGGACTACCCGTCCGCGCACGTCAGCGGATCCGTGCCGTCACCAGCACATGACCGCTGTCTCCCCCGACCCCCAGCCGGTATAGAGGCGTACCCGGACGAAATAGCGGCGGCCCTTGACGAGGCGCGCCTTGAGCGTGGCGTTGTGCGGGGTGCCGCCGTCGTCCTGGGCGGTGAGGTAGCGCGGCTCCCCGTCGCGCTCCTCGAAGACCACGACGACGGCGTCGCTGTCGCCGAACGTGCCCACCGTGTACTCGCGCGTCTCCGGCGGCTCGACGACGAAGTCGGCCTGCTCCGCCGGGCCCAGCCGCAGCGGAACCGAACGGAAGGGCACCAGCTCGCGCGGTCCGGACGTCTCGGCCTGCGGGTACCAGCGGCGGACGAACTCCTTGTCGGCCCTGGACAGCACACCCGGCGGATTCAGTCCCGCGCGGAACTGCTCCGGCTCCAGGATCAGCCCGCCCGAGAAGGGATACTCCATGATCGACTGAGGGTCCCAGACGGATCCGTTGACCTCGTTCGCGTCGAGCTTGCGCAGGATGTTGAAGAACGTCTTGTCCCGGCTCCAGAAGTTCGGCGGGCCGGCCAGATCGGCGTACACGGCCTCGTCGTCCCAGTGGATCCCGGCGAACGGGCTCTGGTGCTCGTGCAGCATGCCGAGCGCGTGCCCGATCTCGTGCAGGGCCGTCCCGCGCTCCCCGGGCACCGTCAGGTCCCAGCCGAAGTTCATGGTGCGCTCGTTCAGGCCGACCTGGAGCGCGTCCTTGCCGACGGTCGACCAGGAGCCGTCGCCGAGCTGGAACCCGATGCGCAGCTCGGCCTCGGACCGGTCGCCCACTTCCACGAACGACAGCCCGATGCCGAGCCCCTGCCACTCCTGGAAGCACTCGCGCACGACATCGCGCTGCTCCTTGCTGCCGACCCACGAGACGTGCCGGCTCTCGCCGGTCTCCGGGGCCGGTATCGAGGAGCCGTCGGAGTCCCGGTCGAAGAAGTGGTAGTGCAGCACGGTTTTGTTGACCCACATACGGCGTCCGCCGATGAGCGCACTGAGCCGCTCGGCGGCCAGGCCCGGCGCGAAGGCGGGGGCCGGCTGCTGCGCGAGGGAGCAGTAGCGAGCGGTCATGCGGACAGGTTGCCGTGAGCCCGCCGCGGGCGCCTGAGTCGAGGGCTACTCAAGTACCCGTGTATCAGAAGTGAGTCACCACGCTCCTATTTCCGTGACGACCTACGTACGCGACGCGAAGACCCTGGAACTGCCCTGGCCGTTCACCGGCCGGGAGGACGAACTGGAGCTGGTCCGCGGGGCCTTGGCCGCGGGCCGGCACGGCATCGTGATCACGGGCCCCGCGGGCAGCGGCAAGACCCGCCTCGTCACCGAGGCCGCCCGCGGCGCCGAGTTCGCCCGGGTGGCCGGCACCCCCGAGACCCGCCGTATCCGCTTCGCCGCGTTCGCGCACCTCGTCCCCGAGACGGCCTCCCTGTACGGCGCCTGCCGGCATCTGTCCGGCGTACGACTGCTGCTGGTCGACGACGCCCATCTGCTCGACGACGCCTCGGCCGCCCTCGTCCACCAGCTGGCCGTGCACGGACGCACCCGGCTCCTGGTCGTCACCACCGACGGCGCCCCCGCACCCGGCGCGATCTCCCGGCTGTGGACCGGCGAACTCCTGCCCCGCCTCACCCTGCAGCCGCTGCCCCGCGAGGACACCGCCCGGCTGCTGGCCGCCGAAGCGGCGGGCGCCGGCCTCGAACCGCTCACGGTCAACCGGCTGCACCACCTGTGCCGGGGCGACCTGCGGCTGATGCGCGACCTGACAACAGCGATACGCGAACGCGGGTTGCTCACCCGAGTCGAGGACACGCGGGAGTGGGCGTGGCGCGGCCCGGTGCCGATGACCGCGACCGTGCGCGAACGCACCGCGCAGGTCCTCGACCGCGCCTGCCCCGAACAGGGCGAGATCCTCGAACGCCTCGCCTTCGCCGAGCCGTTGCCGCTGGACCTGGAGGCGGACCGGCTCGATCTGCGCGCCCTGGAGCACTTGGAGGCCGACGCGCTGGTCCATGCCGACGACCAGGGCGCCGTCCGTCTCGCCCACCCCCTGCACGGCCCGGTGCTGCGGGCCGCGGCCGGCAGGCTGCGGGCGAGGCGCCTGTCCCGTACGCCCGAACAGTGCGGCCCCGCCCTCGACGCCGAGCGGGCCGCGCTGAGCCGCTGTATCGAGCGGGCGGACGTACGGGTGGCTCCGGCGCCGGTGGGGGAGTGGCTGGTCGCGGAGGGCGCACCGTTGCCGGCCGGATACGCGGCCGTACGTGCCCGGTTCGCGCGACTGCGCGGCGAGCTGCGGGAGGCGGCGGCCTGGGCGCGGGAAGGGCTGCTGCACGCCGCCGACGAGCCGTCCTGCCGACGCGAACTCGTCCTCGCCGAGGCGCAGTCGGGCGATGCGACGGCCGCGCACGAGATCCTGGGTGGCCGCCCCCACGGGGGTGGGGCGGTCACCCGGCCGAACGCTGTCGGTGACGCCGGTGAGGTGGCTGACGCCGGCGTCGCCGGTGCGGTGGCCGGGCCTGACGGCGGGATGGTCGGTGGAACGGCCGGGGCTGACGGCGGGGCGGCAGGTGGAACGGCCGGGGCGGTCGGCGGCGACGCGTACGACGCCGTCCGCCTCGGCGATCCCGAGCGCGCCGCGGGCCGGCTGACGGGTGTCTTCGCGGAGCACGCCGACGCGCTCGCGCGTGCCGACGGTCCCGCGCTGGACCAGGTGGCCCGACAGCTCCAGGAGCGCGGCTTCCTGCTCTTCGCGGCCGAGGCGCACGCCCAGGCCGTACGGGCGCACCGCGACCCGCGCGCCGCCCGCACCTCACGCACGCGTGCCGTGGCGCTGGCCCGCCGCTGCCAGGGCGCCCGCACCCCTGCACTGTCCGGCCTGGTCCTCGGCGAACTGACCGCCCGGCAAAGGCAGATCGTCACCCTGGCCGCCACGGGTCTGAGCAACCGGCAGATCGCCGAGAAACTCACCCTGTCCGTGCGCACGGTCGGCAACCACCTCTACAGCGCCTACGCCCGGCTGGGCGCCGGCGACCGCGGAGCCCTGCCGTGGCTGGTGGAACAGCCGGCGTGAGCGACAGCGCGCCGCAGGGGGCGTGGGACCGCAATCGATCCGCCGCTGCCGCCGCGTGGGCGCGACCGGCCACAATGAGCCCGCGGACGACCGGCGGCAGGTCGCGGCACTTCCGTCGCGGCGTCACCGGCGCAGCGTCACGCCGCCCCGAATGCCGAGAACGCCCACCCCGTCGCCCGATGCAGCGCGTCGCCCGGCAGCGCCGCCCGCGCGTCGCGCAGGGCCTCGGCGAGGGACAGACCCTCGCTGAGTCCCTTGTGCAGCGCGAGCATCAGCGGCACCACGGCGGCATCGTTGACGGGCGCCGTGCACGCCACGACCCCCGCCGTGCCGAGCGGCAGCAGCGCGGTGACCAGGCCGAGCAGTTCGTCGGCGCCGACGGAGGCGAAGCGGGCGGTGTCGCAGCAGGACAGGATGATGCGGTACGGGCTGCGGTCCAGGCGCTCGAAGTCGTGCACGATCAGCGGGCCGTCGGCCATCCGCAGCGACGAGAAGAGCGGGCCGTCCGCGCGGAACGTGCCATGGGCGGCGATATGGGCCAGCGCGGCACCGTCGAGTTCCTCCAGCACCCGTGGCGCCCGCGCGTCGGCGTGTTCCAGCACGACGGCACCGCCGTACCGGCCCGCCAGATGCGGCACTTCAGCGCCACCGGTCGCCAGGCCGGGCCCGCGCACCAGCACCTGGCGGCCGCCCGGCGGCGGCTCGGTCTCCCGGGCGCGCAGCCAGCCGCTCGCCGACGGCGACACGCTGAGCACCCGCTCCCGCAGCGACGGCAGCAGCGCCCAGGGCACCCGGTGCAGCCGGGCGGGCGGTACGACCACCACGGGACCGTCCCCGAGATGCGCGGCCGCAGGACCGAGCAGCAGCTCCTCCAGCCGCCGGCCGGCGGCCTCCACCACCGGAAGCCGCGCCTCCGCGCCCGGGTGGGCCAGCCGTCGCAGCCCGGCCTGGACGTGCTCGGCCTCGGTCTCCGCCTCGGCCAGCAGTCCGGCCTCGAAGCGACGCACCCGCCCCTGCCCGCACAGCAGCACCTGCACGCGCCCGTCCAGCACGGCGAGTTCGACCAGCCGCACGTCGTCGCCCAGCCGCTCCAGCAGCCGGGCCGGGTCGAAGCGGTGGCCGTCGCCGGGTGTGTCGCCGCGCAGATGCAGCGTCCGGGAGCGGATCTCCCGCTCCAGGCGCCGCTGTTCGCGCTCCAGTACCGGCACCGGACGCGCGTCGCGCCGGGCCTCCTCGGCACGTGCCGCGATCTCCCGGAACGCGGTCAGGTCGCTCAGCAGCTCCGGGTCGGCCGGCGGCCGGGTCGGTGGCGTCGACAGCGCGGTGGCCCGCCAGCGTTCACTCCACACCAGCAGCCGGCGCGGGCTGCCGGAGTCCAGGCTGGCCTGCTGGGCCAGCGCGGCCAGTTCGGCGCCCTGGGCGGTGGCGCGAGCCCTGAGCTCCGAGGCGCCCAGCGTCATCCGGTGGGCATCGAGCACGTCGAGGCCGCGTCGGCACGCCTCCAGGACCCCGCGCCCGGACCCGGCGGCCTGTGCCCGCAGGGCCTGCGCCGCCCAGCCCGTCATCCGCGCCAGCGGCGGCCCGTTGTGCCGGCTGCGGGCGGCGACGCCCAGATGCCGCTCGGCGTCAGCCCGCCAGCCAAGGTCGAGCGCGATCCGGCCCGCGAGCAGAGAGGCCTCCGGCGCGGCCGGCGCGCCGAAGGAGGCCAGCCGGTCGGCGACCGCCGCCGTGTCGGCCACCAGCCGCCCGGAACTGCGCCCGGCGGCCACCCGTGCCTCGATCAGCACCAGCCGGGCGTGCGTCTCCCACCAGCTGCGCCGCTGCCCGGCGAACAGCCGGACGGCCATGTCGGCACGCGCGATCGCGGTGTGTGCGTCGCCCGCCAGCCGCGCGGCACTCGCCGCCGCCAGCAGCAGCTCGGCCTTGCGGGTGGACTGGCCGCCGATGCCGTCGAGCACGGCGATCGCCGCGTCCGCCTCGGCCAGCGCCTCCGGGGCCAGCCCGGCCGCCATCAGCACCTCGCAGCGACGGATGTTCAGCATGAACGTCGGCGTGCCGAGCTTGGCGTAGCGCTCCTCGGCCTCATCGAGCAGCCGCAGCGCCACCGGGATGTCGCCCGACCGGAATGCCGCCAGGCCCCGGCTCTCCACCGCGTCCGCCTTGTCGTGCTCCTGGCCCGTGGTGTCCCACAGCGCCTCCGCCGCCGTGAAGTCGGCGTCCGCCCGGTCCACCGCGCCGACCGCCAGATGCACGGTCGCGCGCAGCGTCAGGGCACGGGCCGTCCAGATGACGTCGTCCACCTGCCGCAGCACCGGAATCGCCCGGCGCACGTCCTCCAGCGCCTCCCGATGGTGGCCGAGGACCCAGCGGGCGTAGGCGCGCCGGAACAGCACGCGGGCGCGCGTGTGTCCGCTGCCGCGCTCGATCCCGCGCTCCAGCGCGGCCAGCCCCTGCTGTGTGCGCCCCGCATGCACCAACGCGACCCCGAGCGCCGCCAGGACATCCGCCTCCCGGTCGGCGGAATCCGCGCGTGCCGCGAGATCCCGGGCACGCCGCAGATGGTGCAGGGCGATGCGCATGTCGCCCCAGTCCCGCTGCCAGATGCCGATCACCTGGTGGGCGACGGAGGCGTGCAGGGGCGAGGGATCGGCGTCGAGCAGCCCCTCCGCCCTCGCCAGCGCGTCGTTCGGGGCGGCGAACACCATCGGCAGCAGTTCGAGAACCGATTCGCTTCCCGCTGTCACTCCACGGATGGTAGTTGCCCCGGAACCGTGCCACACGGGTTTGGCGCTGTATCAATCAGCGGCCACGTGGCTCAATTTGACGACCGTCGCCTCAGCGGGAGGACACGCCATGGCACCACAGCGATTCCACGAGCAGTTCGAGCAGATCCAGCGCTCCATGCCCGACGTCCCCCTCGCGATGGGACCGGACGACTCTGCCGAGTTCATCTACGAGAAGGGCTACGTCCTGGTCCGTGACGGCGAGGACGCCCGCGTCGTCGAGGACACCGTACGCGCGCACTTCACCGCCGAGCCCGACCTGATGCAGGACCATGTGCGCCGGGCGAGCCCGCAGACCAACCGCTCCGGCATCACCCGTATCCAGGTGGGCGACCCCGGAGAGGGCGACCGCGCGGGCGACCGCCCCGTGGCGCACGCCCTGCGTGCCCTGCGGGAGTCGGAGGGCCGGGCCGGGCGCCGGCTGGTCAGCCGCAACCACCTGGTCTCGATCGCCGTCAACTCCTGTCCCGGCGACGAGCCCGCGCCCGTAGCGTCCGCCGACGGACTCAACCCGGCCCCGGCCGAGGGCACTTACGACGCGGAGAGCGCGATCGGCGTCCTGGTCGTCGACACCGGGCTGATGCGCGACTTCCGGTCCTCCCCGCTGCTGGCCCACACCGACGGCGACGCGCAGATCAAGGAGTGCGACGACGACGGCGTGCTCCAGCAGTACGTCGGCCACGGCACGTTCATCGCCGGGCTCGTCGCCGCCGTGGCACCCAACACGGGCATCACCGTCCGCAACTCCCTGAACGACGCGGGCGCCATCCTGGAGTCGGAGTTCGGCGAGAAGCTCTTCGAGGCCGTTGACGCGGGCGGCTGGCCCGACATCCTCAGCCTCTCCGCCGGCACCTCCAACGGCCGCACCGACGGCCTGCTCGGCATCGAGGCCTTCATGCGGGAGCTGCGCGACCAGCGCACCCTGCTCGTCGCCGCGGCCGGCAACAACGGCAGCGCCACACCCTTCTGGCCCGCCGCCTACGCCGATCTGCCCGACTACCAGGACGTCGTGCTGTCGGTCGGCGCGCTGCGCGGCGACGGCGAGTTCGGCGCCTGCTTCAGCAACCACGGCCCCTGGGTGAAGGTGTACGCGCCCGGCGAGCGCCTCACCGGCGTCCTCACCGGCTTCGACGCACCGATGCCGTACATCTACCAGCACTCCACCTACGACACCTGCCGCTACGGCTTCGGCTACGCCTGCACCTGCGTGTCCCCGCGCCACACCGGCGTGCTGAGCGAGCAGGGCGGCTCCACCAAGCCCGACCAGGTGATGTTCGAGGGGCTCGCGCACTGGAGCGGCACCTCGTTCGCCACCCCGCTGGTGGCGGGTCTGATCGCGTCCCACATGAGCGCGCAGCAGGAGGGCGACCCGAGGGTCGCCCGGTACAAGATGCTCGCCGCGAACTCCGGTTACGCGGAGGTGCGGGGGGCGCACGTGGCGGCGCTGCGCCCCGGGACCTGGCGTCCTGTGCCCGTCCTGCCCCCGGCTCCTCGGTCATGAGGGTCGGAACCATCCCCTCCGCGGCGTACGATGACTTGCCGTACACGAGGGGTGGGGCTGTGGACCGTGCAGATGTCGGCGCGTTGGTCCAGTCCGCCGTCGACGGCGACGCGGCGGCCTGGAAGGCGCTCGTGGAAGGGCTGAGCCCACTGGTGTGGTCCGTCGTGCGCGCTCACCGCCTGAGCGACGCCGACGCCCATGAGGTCTACCAGACCGTCTGGTTCCGTTTCGCGCAGCACCTGGGACGCATCAGGGAACCCGAGAAGGCCGGGTCATGGCTGGCGAGCACCGCACGGCACGAGTGTCTGAAGGTGCTCAAGAGCTTAAGGCGACTGACCGTCACGAACGATCCTCAGCTGCTCGACCGGATCAGCGAGGACCGTACGCCCGAACAGTCGGTGCTGGACTCGGAGGAGGCCGCCGCCGAGTCCGAGCGCATCCGCTGGATGTGGCAGGAGTTCGAGGAACTCGGGGAGCGCTGCCGCCAGTTGCTGCGTGTGCTGATGGCTTCGCCGCCGCCCAGCTACCAGGAGGTGTCCGCCGCACTGGGCATCGCCGTGGGCAGCATCGGACCGCTGCGGCAGCGCTGCCTGCGCCGGCTGCGGGCCCGACTCGACGCGCGGGGGGCGCAGTGAACGACGACATGCACGACGACGTGACGGGCGAGGGATCCCCCTGCGACGACGGTTTCGACATCGAGCTGCTGGAGGAGGAACTCCGCCAGGCCGCGAGCATCCTGGACCCGGTACCGGCCCAGTTGTGCCAGCTCGCTGTCGAGGCGTTCGCGCTGCACGACCTGGACGCCCGGATCGCGGAGCTGACCTTCGACTCCGTCGAGGACGCCATTCCGGTCAGGGGCGCGACCGATGTGCCGCGGATGCTGACCTTCCGCGCGGGTGAGGTGACAGTCGACGTGGAGGTCACCGCGCAGGGGCTGATGGGGCAGGTGCTGCCCCCGCAGCAGGCGCGGATCGAGGTCCTCGGCGGCCCGCAGACGGCCACCCCGGTCGACGCCGACGACATGGGCCGCTTCGCCAGTGACGCCCCGCCCAGCGGACCGTTCGCCCTGCGGCTGCGGACCGGCGGGGAGGTCGTCGTCACGGAGTGGCTGCGGGCCTGATCAGCGTGCGGCGGCGTCCACCAGCGCCGCCAACGCCCGCGTGAGCCGGGTGAGTCCGGGACCGACCGGACCGCCCGGCTCCGCCATGTACGTGTCCCGGCGGATCTCGATCATCAAGGCGGAGACGCGGGGCTCGGTGCCGTGGAACTCCAGCGGCACGTAGGTGCCGCTGAACGGGCTGTCCAGCCCGACCTCCCCGCACTCGGCGAACGCCACGCGCGCCGCGGCGAGCAGCTTCGCGGGCGTGTGGAAGGAGTCGGTGCCCAGGCAGACCGGGGGCCGCGGGCCCTCGCCGTGCAGCTCGTAGGGGAGCCGTTCGGTCGGATACGAGTGCACGTCGATGATCACGGCCCGGCCGGTGGCGGCGAGCCGGCCGGCCACGGCATCCGCCATGGCCCGCGCGTACGGCCGGAAGTACCGCTCGATGAGCGGCTCCGGGTCAGAATCGGCGGCCCGCAGCTCCGCGAGATGCGTGGTCCGCGTGTACACGGCGCCCATCCCCACCGCGAGCATCTCCTCGCGCTCGTCGGGAAACCGCTCCGGATCGACGACCAGCCGGGCCAGCCGATTCACGAACCGCCACGGCCGGCTCTCCGCCACCCCGGCCGCCGCCTCCGCCAGCTCCGCGGTGTGCGCGTCGACGATGTGATCCAACTCCCGCTCCAGCGCCGGGTCGTCCAGCAGGATCCCGGCACGAACCGCAGGCGGGATCTCCCGCGCGGAGTGCGGCACGTGCAGGATGACGGGGGAGTCCTCGGCGCCGGTGAGAAGTTCGAAGGACGGCGCGGCGAAGGTCATGACGGCTGCTCCCGGGGCGTTGTCAGTGGCGTGGTGCACCATCACAGCATGAGCATCAGCAACGAGCAGGTGAGCGCGCACCCCTTCCTCAAGGCGCTGTACAGGGACGACTACTACCCCGACGCGGTGGTGGACCGGGGCAGGGGCATCCTGCTGCGGCTGTGCGAGCGCATCGAGGCCGAGCGGCCCGCCGGCCTGGCCGAGCTGTACCCGCTCACCCACGCCGCCACCGACGAGTTCAACGCCCTCCAGGACGAGTTCTGGGCCGCCGGCAGTGAGATCGAGACCGTGGCCCGCGAGGAGATAGCCGAGGACTTCTGGTTCGTGGCCGGAGCCTACGGCTTCGCGGCCGCCGACATCGAAGAACTGATCGCCACCCGGGACTGGTGACATCCGATGACCGTCCACGAGCTCTCGCGGACCGACGCCCGCCGGATCGCCGTGCGCGCCCAACTCCTGGACGCCACCCGGCCGTACGGGCTGTCGGACGTCGTACGGCGGCTGACCCTGCTCCAGATCGACCCCACCGCAGCCGTCGCGCCCAGCGCCGACCTCGTGGCCTGGAGCCGGCTCGGCGCCTCGGGATACGCACCGGCCGACCTGACCGCCGCGCTGGCGGACCGGACGCTGCTGGAGCTGCGGGCGATGATCCGGCCCGCCGAGGATCTCGCGCTCTACCGCGCCGAGATGGCCGAGTGGCCGGAGCGAGGGACGCCGACGTCCTGGAGCGAGTACCACGGCACGTGGGTCGCCGCCAACGACGCCTGCCGCCGGGACATCCTCGACCGGCTCGGCACGGCGGGGCCGCTGCCCTCCCGCGAACTGCCGGACACCTGCGAGCTGCCGTGGCGGTCCAGTGGATGGAGCAACAACCGCAATGTCACCAAGCTGCTGGAGCTGATGGTGCAGCGCGGTGAGGTCGCCGTGGCGGGACGAAGCGGTGGTGACCGGCTCTGGGACCTGGCCGAGCGGGTCTATCCCGACACCCCCGCGATCCCCGTGGCGGAGGCGCTGCGCACCCGGGACGAGCGCCGGTTGCGGGCTCTGGGCATCGCGCGGGCCCGGGGCCCGGAGTGCCAGGTCGAGCCGGCGGACGTGGGGGAGGCGGGGGAGCCGGCCGTCGTCGAGGGCGTGCGGGGCAGGTGGCGGGTCGACCCGGCTCAGCTGGGACAGCCGTTCGCCGGACGCGCCGCCCTGCTCTCGCCGTTCGACCGGCTGATCCACGACCGCAGACGGACCACCGAGCTCTTCGGCTTCGACTACCAGCTGGAGATGTACAAGCCGGCCGCCAAGCGCCGCTGGGGGTACTTCGCGCTGCCGATCCTGTACGGCGAGCGTCTGGTGGGCAAGCTCGACGCCACGGCCGACCGCAGGGCCGGGGTGCTGCGGGTCGACGCGATCCACGAGGACGAGGAGTTCGACAGGGCCGTGACCGAGGCGGTCGGTCGTGAGATCGAGGACCTGGCGCGCTTCCTCGGACTGGAGCTCTTGCCGCCCCGGTAGCCCGTGCATATGGCTCCGCCCCGGCCGGGTTGCTCGGCCGGGGCGGCGGTTCGCTCAAGAGGTCCTGTCGGGCCTCCGGGCCCCTGTCAGGGGCAGCCGCGTCAGCTCAGGGACGCGAGTGCCTCGTTCCAGGTGGCCGAAGGGCGCATGACCGCAGCGGCCTTGGCCGGGTCGGGCTGGTAGTAGCCGCCGATCTCGGCAGGCTTGCCCTGGACGGCGTTCAGCTCGCCGACGATCTTCTGCTCGTTCGCCGTGAGCGACTCGGCGAGCGGCGCGAAGGCCTTCGCCAGCTCGGCGTCGTCGGTCTGCTTGGCCAGCTCCTGCGCCCAGTACGTCGACAGGTAGAAGTGGCTGCCGCGGTTGTCGATGCCGCCGACGCGACGGGTCGGGGACTTGTCCTCGTTGAGGAAGGTCGCCGTGGCGCGGTCCAGCGTGTCGGCGAGGACCTTCGCGCGGGTGTTGCCGGTCGCGGTCGCGTACTGCTCCAGGGACGGCACCAGCGCGAAGAACTCACCGAGGGAGTCCCAGCGCAGGTAGTCCTCCTTGACCAGCTGCTGGACGTGCTTCGGCGCGGAACCGCCGGCGCCCGTCTCGAACAGGCCGCCGCCCGCCATCAGCGGGACGACCGAAAGCATCTTGGCGCTGGTGCCCAGCTCCAGGATCGGGAAGAGGTCGGTGAGGTAGTCGCGCAGGACGTTGCCGGTCACCGAGATCGTGTTCTCGCCGCGGCGGATGCGCTCCACCGACAGCTTGGTGGCGTCGACCGGGGCGAGGATGCGGATGTCCAGGCCCTCGGTGTCGTGCTCCGGCAGGTACGCGTTGACCTTGGCGATCAGGTTGGCGTCGTGCGCGCGGGTCTCGTCCAGCCAGAACACGGCCGGGTCGCCGGTGGCGCGGGCGCGGGTGACGGCCAGCTTCACCCAGTCCTTGATCGGCGCGTCCTTGGTCTGGCAGGCGCGGAAGATGTCGCCCTCGGCGACCGGCTGCTCGATGACGACGTTCCCTGCCTGGTCGACCAGACGGACCGTACCGGCCGCCTTGATCTCGAAGGTCTTGTCGTGGGAGCCGTACTCCTCGGCCTTCTGCGCCATCAGACCGACGTTCGGGACCGAGCCCATGGTCGACGGGTCGTAGGCGCCGTTGGCACGGCAGTCGTCGACGACGACCTGGTAGACACCGGCGTACGACGAGTCCGGGAGCACCGCGAGGGTGTCCGCCTCCTGGCCGTCCGGGCCCCACATGTGACCGGAGGTGCGGATCATGGCCGGCATCGAGGCGTCGACGATCACGTCGGACGGCACGTGCAGGTTGGTGATGCCCTTGTCGGAGTCGACCATCGCCAGGGCCGGGCCCTCGGCGAGCTCCGCGTCGAACGACGCCTTGATCTCGGCGCCCTCGGGCAGGGCCTCCAGGCCCTTGTAGATGCCACCCAGACCGTCGTTCGGGGACAGGCCGGCGGCGGCGAGCGTGGCGCCGTACCGCTCGAAGGTCTTCGGGAAGAAGGCGCGCACCACGTGACCGAAGATGATCGGGTCCGAGACCTTCATCATCGTCGCCTTGAGGTGCACCGAGAACAGCACGCCCTGGGCCTTGGCCTCGGCGATCTGTGCGGTGAGGAACTCACGCAGCTGGGCCACGTGCAGCACGGACGCGTCGACGACCTCACCCGCGAGGACCGGTACCGACTCGCGCAGCACCGTGGTCGCGCCGTCCGCGGCGACGTGCTCGATCCTCAGCGCGCCGGCCTCGGAGATCACGACGGACTTCTCGGTGGAGCGGAAGTCGTTCTGGCCCATCGTCGCCACGTTGGTCTTGGACTCGGTGGTCCAGGCGCCCATGCGGTGCGGGTGGGTCTTGGCGTAGTTCTTGACCGAGGCGGGGGCGCGGCGGTCCGAGTTGCCCTCACGCAGGACAGGGTTCACGGCGGAGCCCTTGACCTTGTCGTAGCGGGCCTGGATCTCCCGCTCCTCGTCGGTCTTCGGGTCGTCCGGGTAGTTCGGCAGCGCGTAGCCCTGGCCCTGGAGCTCGGCGACGGCCGCCTTGAGCTGCGGGATCGACGCCGAGATGTTCGGCAGCTTGATGATGTTCGCGGCCGGCGTCTTGGCGAGCTCGCCGAGCTCGGCGAGGGCGTCCGGGATGCGCTGGTCCTCGGTCAGGTACTCCGGGAACACCGCGATGATGCGGCCGGCCAGCGAGATGTCGCGCGTCTCCACGGCGACACCCGCCTGCGAGGCGTACGCCTGGACCACCGGCAGGAAGGAATACGTCGCCAGGGCCGGGGCCTCGTCAGTGTGCGTATAGATGATGGTCGAGTCAGTCACCGGGTGCTCCGCTCCACGTCTGCAACATTGCTCGACATCAAGATATCTCGTGAGCGACCCGTACTCGACAGGGGTCCGCACACCGGTGCGGTATGTCTGCCGAGATCGTGAATCCGCGCAAACGGATGCAGGGCCTCCGTGCAACCGGATCAGCTGATCGAACAGTCATGTAGGGAGATCAACACCGATCCGGAGGCCGGTCCTGACCACCCGGCCGCCCCAGCGAAAGCGGACCATGAGATATCGCAGCAGAGTGACGGCCCCCGCGGCCGCCCTGATCGGCACCGCGGCGGCCCTGGCCGCCGCCCCCTCCGCCCACGCGGTACCGACACGCACGGGGACGTCGGCCGCCAAAACCGCCGGCACGCCCGGCTCCGAGACCCTCGGTGACAGCGTCTACCCGGCCCTCGGCAATGACGGCTACCGCGTCTTCGCCTACCACCTCGACTTCTCCTACGACGCCACGACGCGGCTGGTCGACGCCACCGCGACCCTGAAGATCCGCACCACCCAGGCGCTGTCCCGCTTCTCCCTCGACTCTCTCGGCCTCGACATCCGCTCCGTCCGCGTCGGCGGCCGCACGGCGACGTTCGAGCAGGTGGCCGAGAAGCTGCGCATCACGCCGGCACGGACGCTGCCGAACAAGTCCTGGGTGACCGTGTGCGTCGAGTACTCGGCGGACCCGCGCCGTTTCCCGCAGCCGAACACCGGCTGGGTCGACACGCTGGACGGGTTCGCGGTCTGCTGCCAGCCGAACTGGGCCCACACCGTCTTCCCGTGCAACGACCACCCCTCCGACAAGGCCGACTTCACGTTCCGCATAACCGTCCCCGGCGGCCTGCGCGGCGTGGCCTCCGGCCTGCTCGAACGCACCGAGAGCCTCTCCGGCGGACGTACCGCGTACACGTACCGCTCTCGCGAGCCCATGGCCACCGAGCTGGTGCAGATCACGGTCGGCGACTACGTGATCAAGGAGCGGCAGGGCCCGCACGGCCTCCCGCTGCGCGACGTCGTCCCGGTCGCGCGCGCCGAGGCGCTGGAGCCGGCGCTCGCGCTGACGCCGAACCTGGTCGAGTGGCTGGAGGCGCGGCTCGGGGCCTACCCCTTCGAGACGTACGGCCTGCTGCCCTGCAACTCGGACGCCTCGAACGCCTTCGACTTCACCGGTCTGGAGAGCCAGACCCTGACCATCTACAAGCCGAACTATCTGCTCCAGCCTGAGCCGAAGATCGGCTCGCACATGATGCACGAGCTGGTCCACTCCTACTTCGGCAACAGCGTCAGCCCCGCCAACTGGGCCGACCTGTGGATCAACGAGGGCCACGCCGACTTCTACGGGCTGCTGTACCGCTACGAGCGCGGCTGGGCGGACTCCCTGGGCCTGACCACCATGGAAGCCCGGATGAAGAACACCTACGCCCAGGGCGACCAGTGGCGTCACGACTGGGGGCCGGTCGCCGCGCCGACCCAGGCGAACCTGTTCGAGGGGCAGCGCTACCTGGGCGGCGTACTGGTCCTCTACGCGCTGCGCAACCTCGTCGGCGAGAGCGCCTTCAACGCGCTGGAGCGCGCCTTCCTCGACCGGTACCGCAACTCCTCGGCGTCGACGGCCGACTACATCGCCGTCGCCTCGGAGGTCTCCGGTCAGGATCTGTCCGGATTCCTCCAGGACTGGCTGTACGGCACGAAGACGCCGCGGATGCCGGGGCACCCGGACTGGACGGTCACGCCGGTGAACCCGGCGCTCGCCGCGCCGCACAGCCGCAGGCGCAGCCGCTCCCACGACAACTCGGCCACCCTGTAGGGACGTCCGGGCAGGTCAGTCGAGGCGGACGGGGGGCACCTCGTCCGCCACGGCGGGAATGCGCTGCTGCGGGATCGACACCGCGCCCTGCTGGATCGCGACCGTGCGGGTGGGCGCCGGGATGCTGATGCCCTCCCTGCGGTAGCGCCGGTGCAGGCGCTTGATGAACTCGTGCTTGATCCGGTACTGGTCGCTGAACTCGCCGACGCCCAGGATCACGGTGAAGCCGATCCGGGAGTCGCCGAAGGTGTGGAAGCGGATGATCGGCTCGTGGTCCGGGAGGGCGCCCTCGACCTCGGCCATCACCTCGCCGATGACCTCGTTCGTCACACGCTCGACGTGGTCCAGGTCGCTGTCGTAGGCGACGCCGACCTGGACGAGGATCGTCAACTCCTGCTCGGGACGCATGAAGTTGGTCATGTTCGACTTCGCCAGCTCGCCGTTGGGGATGACGATCAGGTTGTTGGAGAGGGCCCGCACGGTCGTCTGGCGCCAGTTGATGTCCTCGACGTAGCCCTCCTCGCCGCTGCTCAGCCGGATGTAGTCGCCGGGCTGGACGGTCTTGGAGGCGAGGATGTGGATGCCCGCGAAGAGGTTGGCGAGCGTGTCCTGGAGCGCGAGCGCGACCGCCAGACCGCCGACGCCCAGGGCGGTGAGCAGGGGCGCTATGGAGATGCCCAGCGTCTGGAGCACCACCAGGAAACCGATGGCCAGGACCAGGATCCGGGTGATGTTCACGAAGATCGTGGCCGAACCGGCGACACCGGGACGGGACTGCGTGACCGAACGCATCACCCCGGCGATCCCGCGGGCCGCCGCCAGCGTCACGACGAAGATGAGCAGCACGGTCAGCGTCTGGTTGACGTTGTGCTGGACCGTCCTCGTCAGCGGCAGCGCCGCGCCCGCGGAGGCCGCGCCACCGAGGAACGCCGACCACGGCACCACGGTCCGCAGCACGTCCACGATGAGGTCGTCGCCGCTCCAGCGGGTGCGGTCGGCGTGCCCCCGCAGCCAGCGCATCAGCATCCGCAGCAGGAACGCCGCGAGCAGGCCCGCGGCCAGCGCGATCCCGGCGATGACCAGGTCGTCCACGGTGAGCGCTCGGTTCACCGGTCACCTCCGGGGAGAAGAACTGCGGCGAATCCATCCGCCGACGGCCGGATGTGAAGTCTCGTCACGTTGTCACCTGCTCGATTTCCGCGATGTGCCGTCGTGCCGGTCACCCATCCCCCGTGACCGGCACGAGGGCTCATCCTGCCGTATCGGGTACACGTGTTCGTACCGGGAGCGTCGGCCGGATGGTCCCGGCGACCGCTTTCGGGCATTCTCTCCCGGACCGCCGTCTCCTCGGAGGGCCGAACGGCCGCACGCCGGGGCTCGCTTGATGCGCGGGGGCAGCACACGGGTCGCACACGGCGGTGCGCGCCCCGCCGGGCGGGGCGCCGGCGGTGCCGGTCCGCGCGGCCCCGTCACATGTCCGTGAACGAACCGTGCCGTCCGGCGCCGGAGGCGAAGCGGGCCGCACCCTCCATGCTCTCGGCCAGCACGCCCATGCCGTGCGCCAGTTCACCGCGCATCGCCGCCTGCTCGTCCAGTCCGTCCTGCTCCAGCACGGAGGCGCGGTCGGCCCGCAGACACGCCTGCGGGAACCCGGCGATCGCGGCGGCCAGTTCCTCCGCCTCGGCGCGGGCGCGTCCGCTCGGCACGACCCGGTTGGCGAGCCCCATGTCGTGGGCCTCGCGGGCGGTGACCGGCCGCCCCGTGAGGATCATGTCCAGGGCGCGGCTCGTACCGATCAGCCGGGGCAGCCGTACCGTGCCGCCGTCGATCAGCGGCACGCCCCAGCGCCGGCAGAACACCCCGAACACGGCGTCCTCCTCGGCGACCCGCAGATCGCACCAGAGGGCGAGTTCCAGGCCGCCCGCCACCGCGTGCCCGGCGATCGCCGCGACGACCGGCTTCGACAGCCGCAGCCGCGTCGGCCCCATCGGGCCGTCGCCGTCCTCGGCCACCCGGTTGCCCCGCTCGGTGCCGAGCGCCTTGAGGTCGGCACCCGCGCAGAAGGTGCCGCCCTCGCCCCACAGCACCGCCACCCTGGCCTCTTCGTCCGCCTCGAACTCCCGGAAGGCGTCGACGAGTTCGGCGGCCGTCGGCCCGTCGACCGCGTTGCGGACCTCGGGGCGGGAGAGGACGACGGTGGTGACGTGTCCCTTGCGCTCGATACGGACCGGCATGGCGGGGCCCTCCTCAGGTCGGACCTCGTACGTTACTTGCCGGTCACTTGGCCTTCCAACGGAAGCGCCCCTCAGATGACCTTGAAGCGCACCAGCGCCCCCAGCGTCAGCGCCCCGGGCAGCAGCGGCAGCCACACCGTGATGATCCGGTACGCCAGCACCACCGCGGTCGCCACCGCGACCGGGCCGCCGACCGCCACCAGCGCCACGATCAGCGCAGCCTCGACCGAGCCGAGGCCGCCGGGAGTCGGCACGAGGGCGACGGCCACGGTCGCCGCGAGATACGCGAGGGCCATGTGCGCCGGCGGCACGTCCAGGCCCAGTGCCATCCCGACCAGCACCAGCCCGGACGCCTGGAGCGTCGGAAAGGCGATCGAGCCGCCCCACAGGGCCAGCGCGCGGGAGGGGCGGGTGTGCACCGAGCGTGCCTCGCCCAGCGCGGTGCGCAGGAACGACAGCACGGCGGTGCGCAGCCTCCGGACCAGGGCGAAGAGGGCGACGACCACGACCACCACCGCGCCGATGACCAGCAGCAGCGGACCCCACGCCCCGTCCGGCAGCAGCGGCCCCGGCCGGAGCGCGTGCGGGAAGGCGATGAGCAGCGCGGCCAGCAGGCCGACCCGGGCCACGCTCTCCGCCAGCAGATACAGCGCCAGCGCGGCCGAGGAGCGCGCGAGCGGCAGCCCGCACACCGTCATGAAGCGCAGGTTCACCGCGCTCGCACCGAGCCCGGTGGGCAGCAGATGGTTGGCCGAGCCCGCCGCGAACTGCGTGACGAGCAGCCGCAGCCTGGGCAGCCGGTCGACCACGGCGCCCTGCCGGGTCACCGCCGCCGCCACCCACGTCAGGCAGGTGGCTCCGGCCGCGGCGAGGAGCCACGGCCACTTGGCCGTCGCCAGATGGCCGATGCCCTCGGCGAGCACGGTCCGGTGCCGCACCGCGACCAGGACGACCAGGGCGAGCGGAAGCAGGACCAGTATCTGGCGGATCGGGACGCGCCGGAGCAGGCGTCCCGCGTGGAGTCGTACTGCGGTCACATCGGGAGAGGTTTTCCGTGCCGCGACAACGGCGGGTTGCGGAAGCGGAGACGGCGGCTTACGGACCGGCTGCGGACGGACACCGATCTTCGCGAAGTCGGCGATATTGACCTCAACGTTGCTTGAGGTCCTACGTTTCCTCCCATGAGCATGGAGACCACAGCCTGGACGCAGCTGCACAGCGTCATGAACGCGGAGCGGGAGCGCCGCCCGTTCGCCCGCGCCACACTGCGCCGCATCGGCGCCTTCGCCCGCCCGCACCGCCGCAGGATCGCGCTCTTCGTCGTGCTGGGGGTGGTGACCGCACTGCTCGCCGTCGCGACCCCCGTCCTGGCCGGACACATCGTCGACGCGATCGTGACGCGGGGCGACCAGCGCACCGTCGTCCGCCTCGCCCTGCTGATCGCCCTGATCGCGGTCGCCGAGGCGGCGCTCGGGATCCTCGCGCGGCGCCTGTCGGCGGCCCTCGGCGAGGGTCTCATCCTCGATCTGCGGACGGCTGTGTTCGATCATGTGCAGCGCATGCCGGTCGCGTTCTTCACACGTACTCGTACGGGAGCGCTGGTCTCCCGTCTCAACAACGACGTGATCGGCGCCCAGCGCGCCTTCAGCAACACCCTATCCGGCGTGGTCAGCAACCTCGTCACGCTGGTGCTCACCCTCGCCGTCATGTTCACCCTGTCCTGGCAGATCACCCTGCTCGCCCTCGTCCTGCTGCCGGTGTTCGTGATCCCGGCCCGGCGCATGGGGCACCGCATGGCCGGGATGCAGCGGGAGGCGGCCGCGCTCAACGCGGCGATGGGCACCCGTATGACGGAGCGCTTCTCGGCCCCCGGCGCCACGCTGGTCAAGCTCTTCGGGCGCCCGCAGGAGGAGTCGGAGGAGTTCGCGGACCGTGCCCGGCGTGTCGCGGACATCGGTGTGCGGACCGCCACCGCCCAGTCGGTGTTCATCACCGCGCTCACCCTGGTGTCCGCCCTGGCCCTCGCCCTTGTCTACGGCCTCGGCGGCTGGTTCGCCCTGCGCGGCACCCTGGAGCCGGGCGACGTCGTCGCGCTGGCGCTGCTGCTGACCCGCATGTACGCGCCGCTCACCGCGCTCGCCGGTGCTCGCGTCGAGGTCATGAGCGCCCTCGTCAGCTTCGAGCGCGTCTTCGAGGTGCTCGACCTGCGGCCCCTCATCGAGGAGAAACCGGATGCCGGGAAGGTCCCCGAGGGCCCGGTGGCGGTGGAGTTCGACAACGTCCGCTTCGGCTACCCGTCCGCCGACAAGGTCTCCCTCGCCTCCCTGGAGGAGGTGGCCAACCTCGACACGCGCGGCGGCGCCGAGGTGCTGCACGGCGTCTCCTTCCGCGCCGAACCCGGGCAGACCGTCGCCCTCGTCGGCTCGTCCGGCGCAGGCAAGTCGACCGTCGCCCAACTCCTGCCGCGGCTCTACGACGTGGACGAGGGCGCGGTACGCGTCGGCGGCGTCGACGTCCGCGACCTGAGCGCCGAGTCCCTGCGCGACACACTCGGCATGGTCACCCAGGACGGCCACCTCTTCCACGACACCGTCCGCGCCAACCTGCTGCTCGCCCGGCCCTCGGCGACCGACGCCGAACTCTGGGACGCCCTGTACCGATCCCGCCTCGACGAACTCGTACGGTCCCTGCCCGACGGCCTCGACACCGTGGTCGGCGAGCGCGGCTACCGGCTCTCCGGCGGTGAGCGCCAGCGCATGACCATCGCCCGGCTGCTGCTGGCAGGCCAGCGCGTCGTCATCCTCGACGAGGCCACCGCCCACCTCGACAACACCTCGGAGGCCGCCGTCCAGGAGGCGCTCGCCGAGGCCCTGGAGGGCAGGACGGCGGTCGTGATCGCGCACCGGCTGTCGACCGTGCGGGCGGCGGACCTGATCCTGGTGGTCGAGGCCGGCCGGATCGTCGAACGCGGCACGCACGAGGAGCTGCTGGCGGCCGAGGGGCGCTATGCGGAGCTGTACCGCACCCAGTTCGAGGAGCGGCCCGGCGGGATCACGGAGGTCGAAGTGGTGGCGTAGAGGGCGGCGCGGCCGGCGACCGAGGGGGCGGAATCGGCCAAGGTCGTCGGCCGTACCCATCAGGAACAAACAAACATCGACAGCCTCATTGCTTCCCCTGTGTTCTCAACCTAATGTGCGTTGGGTTTCCGAACAGCACCGCACATGATCTGACGCTCCCTCAAGCCGTGCAGCGCCGCACTGTCGTCCCGAGGAAGGCCACCGTCGATGCCGCTCTCTCCCGCGTCCCCCAACGGCCCGTCCCGCTCGCCGGGCATGCCGGTCAGCCGCCGCCGTCTGCTGGAGGGAGGAGCCGCCCTGCTCGGCGCGCTCGCCGTCTCCGGGTCGTCCGCCACGGTGCACGCGGCCGACGGGACCCCGACGGCGGCCGGCACCCCGGAGTGGAACGGCCACATCGACGTCTTCCGGATCGGCACCCAGCCGCCGCACACGACGCTCATGCCGTACGCCGACGTCGCCCAGGCGCTGGCCGCCGACCGCACCCGCTCGCCGTACCGCCTGAGCCTCGACGGCGCATGGAAGTTCGCCTACGCCGACCGGCCCGACGACCGGGACGCCGACTTCCACCGCACCGACGTCGACGACAGCGACTGGGACACCATCCCCGTGCCCTCGGTCTGGCAGATGCACGGCTACGACCGCCCGATCTTCGTCAACATCACCTACCCCTGGTGGGGCCCCAACGGCCTCGGCGAGGAGGCGCAGCCCCCGGCAGCGCCCACCCGCTTCAACCCGGTGGGCCAGTACCGGCGCACCTTCACCGTGCCGCGGGGCTGGGCGGGACGCCGGACGTTCCTGCACTTCGAGGGCGTCAAGTCCGCGCACTACGTGTGGATCAACGGGGAGTTGGTCGGATACGCCGAGGACTCCTTCACCCCCGCCGAGTACGACATCACCGAGCACCTGCGGCCCGGCACCAACCAGATCGCCGTGGAGGTGTACCGCTTCTCCGACGGGGACTGGCTGGAGGACCAGGACATGATCCGGCTGAGCGGGATCTTCCGCTCGGTCCACCTCTACTCCACGCCGGCCGTCCATCTGCGCGACTTCAAGCTGGACACCCCGCTCGGCGACGACTACACGGCCGCCGAGCTGGCCGTGACCGCGAGCGTGCGCGCGTACGACGGGCGGGGCGAGGGCGACTACTCCGTCGAGACGCAGTTGTACGACGCCGCCGGCCACCCCGTCTGGCCCAGACCGCTCCAGCAGCCCGTCGACCTGACCTCCGCACCCGCCGGCGAGGACGTGATCGTCCGGGCGAGCAGGGCCGTCCCCGCGCCCAGGCTGTGGTCCGCCGAGCACCCGAACCTCTACACCGCCGTACTGCGCCTGCGCGATCCCGCGGGCAGGGTGACCGAGACCCTCTCGCACCGCGTCGGCCTGCGCGAGTTCGCGCTCAAGGACGGCCTGATGCGGATCAACGGCAAGCCCGTCTCGTTCCGCGGCACCAACCGGCACGAGATGCACCCCGACAGCGGCATGGCGCTCACCCGCGAACACATGGTCACGGACATCGAGATCATCAAGCGGATGAACATGAACTCCGTCCGCACCTCGCACTACCCCAACAACCCGCTGTGGTACGAACTCGCGGACGAGTACGGCCTCTACCTCGTCGACGAGACCAACCTCGAGACCCACGGCATCCGCGGCGAGTACCCCGGCGACCACGCCGACTGGACCAAGGCGTGCGTCGCCCGTGCCCAGGCCATGGTCCACCGCGACAAGAACCACGCCTCGGTGGTCGTCTGGTCGCTCGGCAACGAGGCGGGCGGCGGCAGCACCTTCGTCGCCATGCACGAATGGATCAAGTCCTACGACACGACGCGCGTCGTCCAGTACGAGGGCGACGACCGCCCGGCGATCAGCGACATCCGCTCGGAGATGTACGACAGCCCCTCCCGCGTCGAACAGCGCGCGAAGGACACCTCCGACACCCGGCCGTACGTGATGATCGAGTACGCGCACGCGATGGGTAACTCCAACGGCAACTTCAAGGAGTACTGGGACATCGTCCGCCGCTACGACGTCCTCCAGGGCGGCTGGATCTGGGACTTCGTCGACCAGTCGCTGAGCTGGCCCGTGCCCGTCCGCAAGATCCTCACCGAGTCCGGGCCCGGTGGACTGCGCGGCGAGGTCCTCACCGCCAGCGGTACGTTCGACCGCGCCAAGGGTGTCTCCGGCGCCACCGTCTTCCCCCGTGACTCCCGCCTCGACCTCACCGGCTCGCTCACCCTCGAAGCCTGGATCACCCCGCACCACACCGGCTACCACCAGCCGATCCTCGCCAAGGGCGACACGCAGTACGCGCTCAAGCAGTCGGACCGGACCCTGGAGTTCTTCATCTACGGCGGCGGCCAGTGGATCACCGCGAGCTGGGCCCTGCCGGACGACTGGACCGGCAGCGAGCACCACATCGCCGGTGTCTTCGACGCGGACGCAGGCACGCTCACCCTGTATGTCGACGGCGCGGAGAAGGCCACCCGTACCACCACGCGCAGGCCCGCCGCCAACACCGCGCCCCTCGCGCTCGCCACCGATGTCGACAACCCCACCCGCGAGTTCAGCGGCACGATCCGCCGGGCACGCGTGTACGCGCGTGCGCTGAGCGCCGCCGAGCTCGGCTCCGACTCACGCGGCCCCGGCGACGACGGCGTACGGTTCTGGTTCGACGCGGCCACCGCCGGCCTCACCGAGAAGCGGCCCCGGCAGAAGACGTTCTTCCCGTACGGCGGCGACTGGGGCGACAACCCCAACGACGGCACCTCCAACGCCGACGGCATCGTCACCGCCGACCGCCGGTACACCGGCAAGGCGGCCGAGATCAAGCGGATCTATCAGGCCGTCCACGCGACACCCGCCTCCGGTGACGTACTCGCTCCCGGATCGGCGATCACCCTCACCAACGAGTACCTGTTCACCAACCTCCGTGAGTTCGACGGCTGTTGGGAACTTCTCGCCGACGGCAAGGTGATCCGCCGCGGCAAGCTGAGCCGCGCCCAGCTGGACGTCCCGCCCCTGAGCAGCAAGGACATCACGGTGCCGGCCGGCCTGCCGGGCGACCCGGCACCGGGCACCGAGTACTTCCTCGAACTGTCCTTCACCACCAAGGACTCCACCCCCTGGGCGAAGGCCGGCTTCGAGGTGGCCAAGCAGCAACTGCCCCTCGACGCCGACGTCCCGGCCGTGACGCCCGCGCCGCTGGCGAGCGTGCCCGTGCTGAAGCACACCGACGGGGACCAGGCGGTCACGGTCAAGGGCAAGGACTTCTCCGTCACCGTCGACAAGAGCACCGGGACCATCACCTCCTACGAGGCCCGGGGCACCCGGCTCATCACCTCGGGCCCCGTGCCGAACTTCTGGCGGGCGCCCACGGAGAACGACCGCGGGAACGGCCAGCACACCCGCAACCAGACCTGGCGCGACGCGGGCACCGACCGGGCCGTGACCGAGGTCAGCACACGCCCCCTGGGTGACAAGGCCGTCGAGATCAAGGTCGCCGGCACCCTGCCGACGGCCGTCGAGTCGACGTACACCACCACCTACACCGTGTTCGGCAACGGCGAGATCAAGGTCGACAACACCCTGCACCCGGGCGCCGCGTCCCTGCCCTACATCCCTGAGGTCGGCACGCTGCTGCACCTGCCAGGACGGTTCGAGCGGCTGCGCTACTACGGCCGCGGACCTGAGGAGAACTACGTCGACCGCCGCGACGGCACCGACGTGGGCGTGTACTCCGGCACGGTGTCCGAGCAGTGGACGCCGTACATCCGGCCCCAGGAGAACGGCAACAAGACCGACGTCCGCTGGATCGCCCTGACCGACGCCTCGGGCAGCGGCCTCCTCGTCTGCGGGGAGCCCCTGCTGGAGGTCAACGCCTCGCACTTCACCCCGGAGGACCTGTCTTCCGGAGTACGGCACGAGTACCAGCTCGCCCCGCGCGAAGAGGTCGTCCTGCGCGTGAACCACAAGCAGATGGGCCTGGGCGGCGACAACAGCTGGGGCGCCCACACCCACGACCGGTACAAGCTGTTCCCGAGCCGGGACTACTCCTACACCTACCGGCTGCGGCCGCTGGCCGACGTGGCCGGGGCGATGGCGGCCTCGCGCAGGCCGACCGGGGTGGAGTGACCGAGGGGATGGGGGTCCGGACGCGCGCCCGGACCCCGGTCAGCCGGTGTCCAGGGCGCCCACCAGACTCGCCACCGTCACGGTGTTGAAGACGAACGCGATCGCGGAGTTGGCCGCCACCGTGCGCCGCATCTCCCGCGAGATCACCGACACGTCAGTGGTCCCGAACGTCGTCATGACCGACAGGGCGAAGTAGACGTAGTCGGCCCAGGCGGCGGGCTGGTCGCCCGGGAACTCCAGGCCCCGTTCGTTCTCCAGCAGGTTGTCGGCCTGGAAGGTGACCGCGAAGGACACGCACACGCACATCCAGGCCATGACGACGAGAGCGAGCGCCGTCAGCACCCGGGGCTCCACGGGGAACCGTGAACCGAGATGCCCGGGGCGCCACACCACGGCCACCACGAGCGCGGCCGCCGCGATGAACAGCGACACCCCGGGGCCGGGCGCGGTCCCGAGCACATAGCGCTGGAGCAGCGTGCCCCGGTCGCTGCGCTCGGCCCAGTTGCGGATCCGCTCGTCGGAGGCCGTCGAGAAGGCGGGCACCGTGAGGACGAGATAGGTGAACAGATAGACGAACAGGATCACCACGCCCGCGTCCGCGCCCGAGAACGCCCCCAAGTGGTCACGGAGGGCGGCCACCAGGGCCAGAATCGCCGCCACGAGGAGCGCGACGACGGTGCTCACTCCCGCTCGACGGCGTTCGGAGAGCCAGGAATGCACCGACGAACTCCTCTGGATCGCGGCTTTCACACCGATCTCACCCTGTTCGGGCGAAGCCGTAGCCTAGTGGCCCGGCCTTGCTTTTCACCCGCGCAGCGCGCGGCCGGGAATCCCGCGTGACGAGCCTCTCGATGCGGTCCCGCACGGCCTTTCCGTACGCTGGTCCCGCCCATCGGGTGCATGAGCCCTTGACCTGCACAAGCAGGCAGGGAGCCGAACATCAGGGAGTACTTCGTGCTGCGCACCATGTTCAAGTCCAAGATCCATCGCGCCACCGTCACCCAGGCCGACCTGCACTACGTGGGATCGGTGACCATCGACGCGGATCTGCTCGACGCCGCCGACCTGCTGCCCGGCGAGCTCGTCCACATCGTCGACATCACCAACGGCGCCCGCCTGGAGACCTACGTCATCGAGGGCGAGCGCGGCTCGGGAGTCGTCGGGATCAACGGGGCCGCCGCCCATCTCGTCCACCCCGGCGACCTCGTGATCATCATCAGCTACGCTCAGATGGCCGACGCCGAGGCGCGGGAGTTCCAACCGCGGGTCGCGCACGTGGACGGCGCCAACCGGATCGTGTCCCTGGGCGCCGACCCGTCCGAGCCGGTGCCGGGCTCCGACCAGGAGCGCAGCCCGCAGGCCGTACCGGTGGCCTGACCGCCGCACTCGGCAGCAGACGGAAGACGGACCAGGGAGCGTGCCATGAGCGACATCGAGATCCGCGACGACCGTGCGGCGGGCCGCCTGGAGGCCCTCAAGGGCGACGAAGTCACCGGCCACATCGAGTACTTCGTCCTTGAGTCCCCGGCACGCGCCCTCGTCCCCGTCCACACGATCGTGGAACCGGCCCACGAGGGGAAGGGCATCGCGGGTTCCCTGGCGCGCGAGCTGTACGGCATGGCGGAGCGCGAGGGAATCGTCGTGGCGCCGCTGTGCCCGTACGTCGTGAAGTGGGCCGAACGCCACCCCGACGAGGCCCCGGCCGCCGACCCGGCGCTGCTGGAGGCGGCCAAGGACTGGCTGCGGGCGCACCCCGAGCGGTTCTGACGCGGGGCGGTTCCGAGCGGGCCGTTCCTGGGCGGGGCCGGCAGGGACGACACCGGGCCTGACGCGGGGCGGTTCCGAGCGGGCCGTTCCTGGGCGGGGCCGGCAGGGACGACACCGGGCCTGACGCGGGGCGGTTCCGAGCGGGCCGTTCCTGGGCGGCCCGGCAAGGACGACACTGGTCCTGACGGGCCCACTTGGCCGCCGTCGTTGACGCGGGTGAGTGACTGGTGGCGCGGCCCTCGGGTACGCGGGGGAGTAGTCCAGAGCCGATGTCACGGACTGCTGGAGGACGCCATGACCAACCCGTATCCGGACCCGGTCCATCCGGGACCGACCCCGGGCCCGGAACCGCCGCATCCGGAGCCGCCGCACCCCGAGCCGCACCCGGTTCCGCCGCCGGAGCCCACGCCGGCTCCCGAGCCGCCCCCACCCGCACCACCTCCGCCCGGACCGCCCCCCACGCCCGGTCCGCCCCCGACTCCGGGTCCCCCGCCCACCCCGGGTCCGCCCCCGCCGGGACCCCCGAGCCCGCCTCCGCCCCAGCCCCCGGACCCTTCCCCGTCGCCGATCCCACCGGGACCGGAGCCGGTGCCGAGCCCCGAGCCGGGGCCGCCGCTCACCTGAGCCCGCCATGTACGCAGGGTGAGACCGACGCCGGTTCCTGCCGCGCGACGAGCGCCGGCTCGTGCTGATCCGGCGCTCGTCGACGGGGTCGGTGCCGGTTCAGGTGGCGACGAGAAGTCGCCACCCACCGCACGCGCCCGGGAGCGCGGAGAGCTGTGCGATCAGCTCCCCGCGCACCCCCGCGCCCCAGGGCCGCACACGGCCCGCGCGCCGACCCGCCCGGACCGTTCTACGGCGCGATCTCGAACCGGGGCGGTCGGAGCCCCGCCAGGCACGACTTGTTCGGCGCCGTCGGAGAGTCGAAGAAGGAGACGGTGATCGAGCGCGCGCACGGCGATTCGGCGAACGCGACATGAGCGACGTAGGGGACCGTGACGACCGTCGACCGGCTCAGGGTGCGGGCGACGTAGGCGCCGTTGCTCGCCCCGGTCTGGGCGTCGAAGCCGGCCGACATGACGAGCGTCGGGATGCTGCTGCGCGTCACGTTCCTGATCGAGCGCGGGGCCGGGGGAACGCTCCAGGCACGGCAGTCCGCGTGGAGGAAGGGGAGCTGCGGCGCGTTGGCCAGGACCGAGCGGGGGAACGACGGGAAGGCGCGCCGCCCCGCCCGGATCACATCGGCCTCGCTCTCGAAGGGCGTCCACTCGGAGCAGAAGACGCCGTAGGCGAGGCCGTGGGCGAGCCTGCCGATGGCCTGGGGGCTGAGTTTGCCGCCGGCCCACTGTTCGGCGATGCGCTGCGGATTGCCGTGGGCCAGTTCGTCGATGGAGCGGGGCACTCCGGCCGCCAGATGGGTGGCCGAGGTCAGCCAGTTCACCAGGACTCCGCCGTCCAGCACGACCTTCACCGGTGCCGGGCGGCTCGGGACCGTCACGGTGGTGGTGATGGGCCGGGCCTCGAGCTGACGGACGAGGCGCTCGAAGGTGTCCGACAGATGCGGGTAGCGCCGGTTGCAGGAGGGCTGCTGGGCGCATGCCCTGAACAGGCCGTCGAAGCCCTGACGTGCGGCACTCCAGGTCAGGCTCGCCCCGGCGAGGGACGGCGGGAGGACGCCGTCGATGCCGACCGACCGGACGCCCTGCGGGAACTTGCGCATGTAGGTGAGCGCCAGGTCGGTGCCGTAGGAGATGCCGAACACGTTCCACTGTCTGATGCCGAGCGCGACGCGCAGGGCGGCGTAGTCGGCGGCGCTCTCACCGGTGTTGTAGGCGCTGAGGGCGGCCCCTTGGCGCTTCAGCTGCTCGCGGCAGGCCCGCGTCGCCCGGACGTGCAGGCGTCCGGTGGAGGGTGCGCCGTAGACGAGGCCGACGGAATCGGCGTTGAACCGGTCGATGTTCGGGCACAGGAGAGCCGGATCGGCCGAGTACGTGCCGCGCTGCGACATGAAGATGACGTCCCGGTCACGGTTCAGGCCGCCGTCGATCGCCAACTGGGCCTCGGAGACCGCGTCGTCTCCCGGTCCGCCGGCGAACCACACGATCGGGTCGGCCGCCCGCTTCTTCACCGCCGCCACGATCGCGACGCCGAGGGTGATCGTCCGCCCCTTGGGCCGGTCGTGCTTCTCGGGCACGGTGAGCGTGCCGCAGCGGGCCCCTTCGAGCGCGGGGATCGGATCGGCGGTGCGCGGGCAGGGGCCCGGCACGAAGCGGGCGTCGCCCACCGTGCGGGCGACCGTGCCGAGCGGCGCTCCCGGGCCGTTCTCGGCACTGGCGGGCGCGGCGACGAGACCGGCGAGGAGGAGACCGGCGGTGGCTCCGGCGAGCGCGGCAGGGAGCCGTCGCGGGGTGCGCCGGTGGTGGGGCTGACGGATGGACATCATGCGGTCTCCGGGGTGGGCGTGATGGTGAACGGCTTCGGCGAGAGCCCCGACACACAGCGGGTGTCGGGCGCGGTCGGACGGGCGAGGAATGAGGCCAGGACGTTCTGCGCGCAGGGCGACTGGGGGACCACCCAGTGGCCGATCCCGGGAATCCGCACGACGGTCGACCGGGACAGCGTGCGGGCCGCGTAGGCGCCCCAGCGCGCCCCGGTCTTCGCGTCGAAGGTGCCGGACAGCACGAGCGCCGGCACCGTGCTGACGGTCGTCACACGCTGGACGGCGGTGCGGTCCGGGACGCTCCAGGCGCGGCAGACGTCGTACTCGAAGGGAAGCTGCGGCGCCTGCGCCAGGACCGTGTCAGGGAACCCGGGGAAGGCCCGGCGCCCCGCCCGCAGCAGGTCGGCCCGCGTGTAGCCGGGCACCCATTCGCTGCACGCGACCGACTGTGTGAGGCCGTGCGCGAACTCGCCGAGGACGGGTGTGGCGCCGGCGGCGCGGGCCCGCGCGAAGCGGGTCGGGTTGCCGTGGGCGAGCTCGTCGAGGGCCGCGGGGACGTCGACGGCCGGTACGGCGTTGGCGACCAGCAGATTGACCAGGGCGCCCCCGTCGAGGACGACCTTCACCAGGGCCCCTCCGGCCGGCGGCCGCGCCATCACCGTCAGGGGGCGTGCCTCCAGCCGCCGGACCTGTTCCGTCAGCACACGCGGGAGGTTCGGGTAGCGCTTCTTGCAGCGTGGCTGAGCCGCGCAGGCCGCGAAGATCGTCCGGATCCCCTCACCGGCGCTGTCCCAGGTCCACGGCAGACTGACGATCTGCGGAGGCACGACCGAGTCGATCGCGACCGAGCGCACGCCCCGGGGGTGTCGGCGCAGGTAGGTGAGCGCCAGGTCGGTGCCGTACGAGTAGCCGTAGACGTTCCACCGGTCGATGCCCAGCGCCCTGCGCAGGTCTGCGAAGTCCGCCGCGTTCTCGGTGGTGTTGTAGGCGCTCAGCTCCACTCCGCGTGCCGTGACGCGGGTGAGGCGGTGGCGGCACTCCTTGGTCGCGCGGACCAGGAGCCGCCCGGTCGACGGGGCGTCGTAGCGCAGCCCCACGGCGTCGGCGTAGAAGCGGTCGACCTCCGGGCAGGCGAGGTTCGGCTGTGCGTGGAGCGTCCCGCGCTGGGCCATGACGATCAGGTCGCGGTTCCGGTTCAGGCCCGAGTCGATCAGGAAGGGGATGTCCCCGATGGCATCGCCGCCGGGACCCCCGGTCATGAACACCACCGGGTCCTTGGCCGGCCTCGCCGACACGGCCGGGATGATGGCGACGGTCAGCCGGATGGTCCGCCCGCCGTGCCGGGCCCGGTTCTCGGGGACCTCGAGCACCCCGCACCGCCCCGGAATCGGCTCGGGCACGGCCGGGCAGGGACCGGGCACGAACCTCGCGGGCGATACCGGCCGCGGCCCGCCCAGGGGCGCCGCCACGGCACCGCCGGGTGTCGGGGCGAGCACGGCCAGGAAGGCCAGCCCTGCCGCGACCAGCCCCGCTCCGCCACGAACCCGCCGTCCGCGTCTCTGTACGTACCCGTACCGCGTCCGCCTTCGTACGGACCCGCCGTTCCTGTGAACGGGCGGCACGCAGCCCGCCCTGTTGCCCCATTTGGCCATGTGATCCCGTTTCTCCGACGTCCCGGACACGTCGACGTCGACGACGCCGCGTGGCGCCGCCCGCCGGCGGTCAGGTCTCGGCGGGCACGGCGTACGTCAGCCTGGGCGGGCGGGCGGAAGCCCACCACTCGTGGGCGCCAGTCGGAGCAGTCCGGGCTCACCCGGACAGAGGTCCGCCCCCCGCCCGGTCGAGAACCGGGCAGGGGGCGGTCACATGACGGTCGGCCAGGTGCTAGGAGGAGACCTCCGAACGGTCGCCGCCCCACAGCGTGTGGAACGAGCCGTCGCGGTCGGTGCGACGGTAGGTGTGCGCACCGAAGAAGTCGCGCTGCCCCTGGGTGAGCGCCGCCGGCAGCCGCTCGGCGCGCAGTGCGTCGTAGTACGCGAGGGCCGCGGCGAAGCCCGGCGTGGGCACGCCCTGCCGGGTCGCGGCGACCAGGACCTCACGCCAGTCGTCCTGCGCGGCCGCGATCTCCTGCGCGAACGTGTCGTCCGACAGCAGGCTCGGCAGGTCGGCGCGGGCGTCGTAGGCCGCCCGGATGCGGTCCAGGAAGGCCGCGCGGATGATGCAGCCGCCGCGCCAGATGGCCGACACGGCACCCAGGTCGATGTCCCAGTCGTACTCGGCGCGCGCCGCGTCGATCTCGTGGAAGCCCTGCGTGTACGACACGATCTTCGACGCGTACAGCGCCTGCTCGACCCGGTCGGCGAAGGCCGCGGCCTCGGCCTCACCGAGCGGCGTCGCCTTCGGACCGGCCAGTCCGCGAGAGGCCTCGCGCAGCGCCGCGTGCCCGGACAGGGAGCGGGCGAAGACCGCCTCCGCGATACCGGACACCGGGACACCCAGGTCGAGCGCGATCTGCACGGTCCACCGGCCCGTGCCCTTCTGCTCGGCCTGGTCGACCACCACGTCCACGAACGGCTTGCCCGTCGCCTCGTCGACGTGGGACAGCACCTCGGCGGTGATCTCGATCAGGTAGGAGTCCAGGCGGCCCTGGTTCCAGGTCCGGAAGATCTCCGCGATCTGCGCGGGCTCGTACCCGGCGACGTCCCGGAGCAGCTGGTACGCCTCGCCGATGAGCTGCATGTCGGCGTACTCGATGCCGTTGTGCACCATCTTCACGAAGTGACCCGCGCCGTCCGGACCGACGTGCGTCACGCAGGGCGCGCCGTCCTTCGCCTTCGCGGAGATCTTCTCCAGCATCGGGCCCAGCGAGTCGTACGACTCCTTCGGGCCGCCGGGCATGATGCTCGGCCCGTGCAGCGCGCCCTCCTCGCCGCCGGAGACGCCCATGCCCACGAAGTGGATGCCCTGCTCGCGCAGGTCCCGCTCGCGGCGGCGGGTGTCGGCGAAATGCGCGTTGCCGCCGTCGATGATCATGTCGCCCGGCTCCAGCAGCGGCGCGAACTCCTGGATCACCGCGTCGGTCGGCTCACCGGCCTTCACCATGATCACCAGGCGCCGCGGGCGCTCAAGCGCCGCCACGAACTCCTTGGCGGTCTCGGCCGCGATGAACTCGCCCTCGTTCCCGAACTCCTCCACCAGCGCCCGCGTACGCGCGGGCGTCCGGTTGTGCACAGCGACCGTGTAGCCGTTGCGGGCGAAGTTCCGGGCCAGGTTGCGGCCCATGACCGCGAGACCCGTGACGCCGATCTGCGCCGAAGTGCTCATGCGTTGGCTCCTAGTGACCTCGATATATCAGCGGTGCCGGTCATGCCCGCCAGTATTTCCCCATCGTCCATCCTGACGTGCCGGTACTCCGAGCGCACATCCGGGGTGGCGTGATGTCGCAGGCACATACGCACGAAACGCCCCGGCGCACTCAGCCGTCCCGGGTGCCGGACAACGTGCGCCCCTTCCGCGCCACTTGGCGTACAGGGGCGGCTGATTTTCCGTCTTGTCATGGCCTGTTCGCAGCGCTTACTTTTGCCCCTCCTGACGCACGTCAATGGGGGGCTCCTTCATGGCCGTACGCGGCCGGCACCGCCGGTACCAGCCGAACAGGATCAACCGCGCCTCGCTCACCGTCACCGCGGGCGGCGCCGGCATGGCGCTCCCCCTCATCGGCACCGGCGTCGCACACGCGGCCGACCTGGACACCTGGAACAAGGTCGCCGCGTGCGAGTCGACCAGCAGGTGGCACGTCAACACCGGCAACGGCTTCTACGGCGGACTCCAGTTCGCCCAGTCCACGTGGGAGGCCTACGGCGGCACGCGGTACGCGCCGCGCGCGGATCAGGCCACCAAGGACCAGCAGATAGCCGTGGCGGAGAAGGTGCTGGACGGGCAGGGGCCCGGAGCCTGGCCCGTCTGCTCGGAGCGGGCCGGCCTGACCCGGGGCGGGGACGCCCCGGACATTCAGCCGGCCAGTACCACGAAGCAGACGCCGAAGAAGACCCCGAAGACCTCCGTCCAGGACGTCCAGCCGCAGAGCACGCCCCAGTCGCGGGCCGGCAAGGCCGAGATGTACACCGTGGTCCGCGGCGACACCCTCTCGGAGATCGCCGAGTCGCAGCAGGTCAAGGGCGGTTGGCGGGGCCTGTACGCCGCGAACCGCAAGGCCATCGGCGCGGACCCCGACCTGATCCTGCCCGGACAGCGCCTCGCCGTGCGTGGCAAGGCCGCCACCATCACGGAGCCGGCGCCCACCACCAGATCCACCCCGAAGAAGACCTCCGCCGAGCCGAAGGAAGAGGCCACCACCAGCAGCCGCTCGATGGTCGCCCCGGTGAGCGCGGCCACGGGCACGCCGTACCGCAAGGCGGGAGCGCTCTGGTCGAAGGGCTACCACACCGGCGTCGACTTCGCCGTGCCGACCGGCACGTCCGTGAAGGCCGTGGGTTCCGGCCAGGTCGTCAGCGCCGGGTGGGAGGGCTCCTTCGGTTACCAGGTGGTGATCCGGCACGCCGACGGCCGCTACACCCAGTACGCCCACCTCTCGGCGATCTCCGTGCGGGACGGGCAGTCGGTCGGGGCGGGCCAGCGCATCGGCCGGTCCGGGTCCACGGGCAACAGCACGGGCCCGCATCTGCACTTCGAGGTGCGGACCGGGCCCGGTTTCGGCGCCGACGTCGACCCGGTGGCGTACCTCCGGGCCGGCGGGGTCAGGATTTGACGCGCGTCCGGTGCCGGTCCAGCACCGGCAGTGGGACGTACGGGCCGCCGTAGAAGGGGCCGTAGAGGTTCGGGGAGTCGTGACCGTCGGGAAGCGCCGGCTCCGGCTCCTCGTACGGCGCCTGCGCGACCTGCGCCGGGATGAGGATGCCCTCGATGCCGTCCGGGACGAGGATCTCCTCGTGCAGCTCCTCGCGGGGGAGCGCCACGGCACGCTCCGGAAGCGTGTCCAGCAGCTCGGCGGCGGGGAGCGCGCCCAGGTCCCGCCCGGTGGGCGTCGCCTCGGCCGGTACCGTCTTCGGGAGGACCGGCTCGGTCCCGGTGCGGGCGATGCGCTCCGTCGTCAGCAGGATCAGGCCGCCCGCGGCCACCACACCGCAGCCCAGGGCGAGCACCGTGCCGGTGGTGCCGTACCGGAAGGTCTCGCCGAACATCGTGATGCCGACCGCGGCCGCCACCACCGGGTTCACGACCGTCAGCGTGGCCAGCGGCGCCGCGAGCCCCGCACCCCGGTAGGCGGCCTGCGACAGCAGCAGTCCGGCCGTGGCGAAGACACCGATCGTGGCCAGGGCGGGCACGTCGGCCGCCGACACCCCGCCGTTCCAGTCCACGGCGACGATCTTCGTGAACACCGAGGACATGCCGAAGGCTATGCCGGACGCCGTCGCGAGCAGCATGCTGCGCACCGCCGGGTGCCGGTGGGCCGCCCGGCCGGCGACCATCAGCGTCACCACGATGCCGCCGGTCACCAGCGCCACGGCCACCCGCTCCGCGGTGTCGAGGGACTGCGACTCGGAGGCGCCGACCAGGGACAGCAGCCCGGCGAGACCGACCGTCGCCATGATGGCGCCGCGCCAGGCCGTCGACCCGGCCCTGCGGCCGAAGAAGAGCGCCGCCATCGGCAGCGCGAACACGATCGTCAGGGCACCCGACGGCTGCACCAGACTCAGCGGACCGAAAGCCAGCGCCACCACATGAAGCAGACCACCGAGGCCGTTCAGCGCGACCGCCGCCCACCAGCCCGGCCGGCGCATCGGCGCGAACTGCTGCCCCGGCGAGGACACCGCGACACGCTCCTGCACGATCGCCCCGCCCGCGTAGGCGACGGCGGAGACGAGCGACAGCAGCACGGACAACGCGAGGGCGCTCATGAGCTGCTCCTCTGCGTGAAGCGGGGGCGCGAACCCCGGCGCGGCGAACGGTCGGCTTTCATAATCAACACGATGCCTCGAAAAGCTCTTCCCGTCGTCGTACCAGAGCACGCACTGTGTCGTACTGCCGATGGAGTACCCGAGCGCCGGACTCATCCCTCAGGGGGGTGACCCCGGGCGGAGACCCCCAGGTGAAGACCCCGACACCCCCTGGTACTACTGCTCTTCGTGGATCTCGACCCCGATCTCGCAGCGCTCCGGCCGCTCGGCGGCTTCTTCGTCCTACGCGCGACCGGGGAACCTCTTCGGCCACCCGCGACGCTGGCGCAGACCTACGCGCGGCCGGCCCTCCCGGACAACCAGGATCCTCTTGATTTCCGGGTCCGGAAAGTCGGGCACGCCCTGCGCGCCCCCGAGCCGCGCGTCGCCGCCTCCATCGCCCAGCAGGGCCTCGCCGCCCGGCTGTGGTCGGTCGCGCTCGGCTGCGCCGCCCTGTACGACGCCGTCCCCGACCTCGACCCGCGGCTGCTGCGCTGGGACCCCGACGGCAGCGCCCCCGACGACCTGTGGCTCACCGAGGTGCGACCGCGCCCCGCGGACCCGGCGACCGTCGCCGACGTCGTCCTGCACGGCCACCTCGAACCGCTGAACGCCGCCCTGCGCTCCCGGTACCGCGTCGCCGACGGTCTGCTGCGGGGCAACGCGGGGTCCGCGCTCGCGGGCGCCGCCCGGCAGCTCGACCAGTGGGCCCGCGCCCACGGCCGTACCGACGTCGCCGCGCGCACCCGCGCCCTGACCGCCGAACTCCTCGCCCACCCCCTGCTCGCCGGCACCGGCACCCTCACCGCGGCCGGGTTCCGGCGCCGCAGCTGCTGCCTCTACTACCGGGTGCCCGGCGGTGGCGTATGCGGTGACTGTTGCTTCACACGAGCCCCGCGCTCTTCCCCACACGCACCATCTGGGTGACCATGAAAGGGCAACCAGCCGCTGAGAACAGGGGGTTCCGGGTGCGAGTGGGACTGCTGACCCGGGAGTACCCGCCGGACGTGTACGGCGGCGCGGGTGTCCATGTCGAGTTCCTCGCCCGGGAGTTGCGGGATCTCGTCGACCTGGAGGTGCACTGCTGGGGCGAGGGCCGCGCGGTCGGGGTGCTGCGCCACCGCCCCTGGTCCGCGCTCGACACCGGCAACGACGCGCTGCGCACCTTCTCGGTGGACCTCGCCATGGCCGCCGGCCTCGAAGGCCGCGAACTCGTCCACTCCCACACCTGGTACGCCAACCTCGGCGGCCACCTCGCCAAGCTGCTGTACGGCATCCCGCATGTGATGACCGCCCACTCCCTGGAGCCGCTGCGCCCCTGGAAGGCAGAGCAACTCGGCGGCGGCTACGCCTTGTCCAGCTGGGCCGAGGCCACCGCGATCGAGGCCGCCGACGCGGTGATCGCCGTCTCCGGAGCCATGCGCGAGGACATCCTCGGCTGCTATCCCGCGCTCGACCCCGGGCGGGTCCACGTCGTGCACAACGGCATCGACACCACCCTGTACCGGCCCGACCACCGCACCGACGTCCTCACCCGCTTCGGCCTCGACGCCGACCGCCCGTTCGTGCTGTTCGTCGGCCGCATCACCCGCCAGAAGGGCGTGCCGCACCTGCTGCGCGCGATACGGCACATCGACCCGGCCGCGCAGGTCGTGCTGTGCGCCGGCGCGCCCGACACCCCCGAGATCGACCAGGAGTTCCGCGATCTCTACCAGGAGCTGAGCCGGGTCCGTGAGGGCGTGCACTGGATCCCGCAGATGCTGCCCCGCCCGGAAGTGATCCAACTCCTCACGCATGCGGCGGTGTTCGTCTGCCCTTCGGTGTACGAACCGCTCGGCATCGTCAACCTGGAGGCGATGGCCTGCGGAACCCCCGTGGTGGCCTCGCGGGTCGGCGGCATTCCAGAGGTCGTCGACGACGGCAAGACCGGCCTGCTCGTCCCGCTGGACGACGACTTCGAGGCCGGGCTCGCGCACGCCCTCGACTCCGTCATCGGCGACCCGGAGGCGGCCCGCCGGATGGGGGAGGCCGGACGGGAGCGCGCGGTGGGGGAGTTCGGCTGGGACGCGGTGGCGCGGCGGACGGCCGGGCTGTACCGGGAGATCCTCAAACAGGCTTAGTGCGCGCTACTCAGGGGCAGGCTGGCATCAACCACGGTGAGGGGAGCGGCCATGCGTCGTGGCGGACCTTCGGTGCTCGGAATCGTACTCGCGGGCGGAGAAGGCAAACGCCTGATGCCCCTGACCGCGGACCGCGCGAAACCAGCAGTCACCTTCGGCGGTACGTACCGCCTCGTCGACTTCGTCCTCTCCAACCTCGTCAACGCCGACATCCTGCGCATCTGCGTCCTCACGCAGTACAAGTCGCACTCCCTGGACCGACACATCACCACCACCTGGCGGATGTCCAGCCTGCTCGGGAACTACGTCACCCCGGTCCCCGCCCAGCAGCGGCTCGGCCCGCGCTGGTACCTCGGCAGCGCGGACGCCATCCTCCAGTCCCTGAACCTCGTCCACGACGAACGCCCCGAGTACGTCGCGGTGTTCGGCGCCGACCACGTGTACCGCATGGACCCGCGCCAGATGCTCGCCCAGCACATCGAGGGCGGCGCGGGCGTCACGGTGGCCGGCATACGCGTGCCGCGCGCGGAGTCGTCGTCCTTCGGCGTGATCAGCCCCGACACGGACGGGCAGACGGTGGACCGCTTCCTGGAGAAGCCCGCCGACCCGCCCGGACTCGTGGACGACCCGGAGTGCGTCTACGCCTCGATGGGCAACTACATCTTCACCACCAAGACCCTCGTCGAGGCGCTCCAGCGGGACGCCGAGGACGAGAACTCCGTGCACGACATGGGCGGTTCGATCCTGCCCCAGCTCACGGACCGGGGCGAGGCCCAGCTGTACGACTTCAGCGCCAACCACGTCCCCGGCGAGACCAACCGCGACCGCGGTTACTGGCGGGACGTCGGCACCCTGGACGCGTACTACGACGCCCACATGGACCTGATCGCCGAGCGCCCCGCCTTCAACCTCTTCAACCGCAGCTGGCCCATCTACACCCACTCGGGCCAGCTGTCCCCGGCCCGCTTCAACGCGGGCGGCATGGCCAGCGAGTCGATCATCAGCGCCGGGTGCCTGATCCGCGGGCAGGTCACGCGGTCCGTGCTGTCGCCGGGGGTCGTGGTCGACCCCGGGGCGGTGGTGCAGGGGTCGGTGCTGCACGACAACGTGCACATAGGGCGGGGCGCGGTGGTGCGCGGCGCGGTGCTCGACAAGAACGTCGACGTCCCCCCGGGTGCGACGATCGGCGTCAATCCGGAGCGGGACGCCGACCTGTACACCGTCTCCAAGGGGGGCGTGATCGCGCTGGGGAAGGGGCAGCGGGTCTCGTAGCCGGGGCCGGGAGACTTCCGGCTACGACAGCGCGGCCGTGAGCCGTTCCACGCCCGGACCGGACAGCCCGGCCAGTGCCGCGGGCCGGCCGGTCGCCAGGAGGAGCAGGTCGCCGACCGGTCCCCGGGCCTCGTCCGGCCCCTCACCCGTCGACCAGTCCGCGTCGGTCGCCACCAGGCGCACGCCGCGCAGCCGCTTGGCCGCGCCGTAGAAGCGGCTCGCCACCACGTGGTCCAGTGCCGCGACCGTCTGCTCCGCGGGCATCGCGTGTGCCCGCCCCAGGGGGCGGGCGATGTCCTGCCCGTGGACGAGGAAGTCGGTGAGCGGGTCCAGCGGGGAGGACAGGGGCGCGCGCCGTGCCGAGCCCGCGGTCTCGCGGATCTGCGCGATCAGTTCATGAGGGCCGAAGCGGGCCGCGCGCTCCCGGGCGACGTCGAACTCCATCCGGTTCCAGTCACCGCGCGCCCGGATCGCCGCCTTCAGCGTGCCCAGGAGCGTGGAGCGGGTCGACAGCGACAGATGGGCCACCACGTCGTGCACCGTCCAACCGGAGCACAGTGAGGGCACCGACCAGTCGCCGTCGTCGAGCCCGTCCAGAAAGCCGGCGAGATTCAGCCGCTCGTCCTTCGTCCAGGAAAGAACCCGATGTGTGTCCATGACCGACTCTCCTCAAGGGGGCGGGCGGCAGCGGCGGCCGCTGTGCTGTCGCTGCTGTGACCGCCGGTCGGGCAAGGACTGATCGGGCCACTGAGGTGACCTGAGTCACCCCCGCTTTGACGCCTCCCGGGTGACGCGCTCGGGATGCCCGGTGACGCTACCCGTGCTGAAGTGACCTCATATGCACCATGAGTCCCGCCCCTTTCACGAGAGGCGGGACTTAATCTGTCGTTAACTGAGCGTAGCTTGATCGTACTTGACTGTAATCGCCAGAGGGCGATTGACTGCTGGTCCACCCCTTCGTCGACGCGAGGCAAGCCATTGACTTCTGACCTGCTCGCCCCCCTCGACCTGGCGTTCTGGAACATCGAGTCCGCCGAGAACCCCATGCACCTGGCTGCGCTCGGGGTCTTCGCGGCGCACTCGCCGACCGCCGGGGCGCACGCGGCCGACCTGCTCGCCGCGCGAGCCGCCGCCGTGCCGGGGCTGCGGATGCGCATCCGGGACGCCTGGCAGCCGCGCGGCATCCTCCAGCCGTTCTCCTTCGGCGGCGCCGCCCGCGAGCCCGCGCCGCACTTCGACCCGCTCGACCACGTCCGGCTGCACGCCCCGACCGCCGACTTCCAGGCGGTGGCCGGACGGCTCATGGAGCGCCCGCTGGAGCGCGGCCGGCCGCCGTGGGAGGCGCATGTACTGCCGGGCGAGGACGGCGTGTCCTTCGCGGTGCTGTTCAAGTTCCATCACGCCCTCGCCGACGGTCTGCGGGCGCTGACGCTCGCCGCGGCCGTCCTCGACCCGATGGACCTGCCCGCGCGCAAACCCCGCCCGGAGGAGCCCTCGCGTCGGCGGCTGCCCGATGTGCGCAGGCTGCCGGGGCTGGTGCGCGGCGCCCTGTCCGACGTCGGCCGGGCACTGGACATCGGCGCCTCCGTCGCCGTGTCGACGCTGGCGGTGCGCTCGTCGTCCGCGCTGACCGCCGAGCCCAGCGGCACCCGCCGTACCGCCGGGGTCGTCGTCGACATCGACGACGTGCACCTGATCCGCAAGGCGGTGGGCGGCACCGTCAACGACGTCACCATCGCGGTCGTCGCGGGCGCCCTGCGCCGCTGGCTCGACGAGCGCGGCGACGGCAGCGAGGGGGTCGCGCCGCGCGCTCTGATCCCCGTCTCCAAACGCCGCCCGCGCACCGCGCACCCACAGGGCAACCGGCTCTCCGGCTACTTGATACGGCTTCCGGTGGACGACCCCGAGCCGCTGCGCCGCCTGGCCGCGGTGCGCACCGCCATGGACCGCAACAAGGACGCGGGCCCCAACCGGGGCGCGGGCGCCGTCGCGCTGCTCGCCGACCACGTCCCGGCGCTCGGTCACCGGCTCGGCGGACCGCTGGTCGGCGGTGCCGCCCGGCTCTGGTTCGACATCCTCGTCACCAGCGTGCCGCTGCCCGGCATCGCCCTGAAGCTCGGCGGCCACGCCGTCACCGAGGTCTACCCCTTCGCCCCGCTGGCCCGCGGCCAGTCCCTGGCGGTGGCGATCTCGACCTACCGCGGGCGCGTCCACTACGGGCTCGTCGCCGACGCCGAGGCCGTGCCCGATCTCGATGTGCTCGCACGGGCCCTGTCCGAGGAGGTCGCCGCGCTGATCACCGCCTGCGCCCCCTGAGCCCTCGTTCTCCGGCCTGATTCGCCGGATTTTGGAGGAGAGGCCCGGCCCTCCGTACAATTCCCCGTTCGAAAGCGGGCGCGACCGGAGCGCCGCGGGTGATCAGGGAAACGGCAGCGGCGATGACGGTGACAGAGGACGGCGCGACGGCGACCACGGCGGACGTCGTGCACGAGCCCGGTGACGAGATCGTGTACGGCCCCGGCATCGACCCGGAGCGGCTCGCCCTGTGCCTGAGCGTGCTGGAGGAACTCGACCGGCTGGAGGTCGACCACCCCGACGCCATCGCCGTGCGCCGGGCCACCGCCGGCCTCTACCGCACCGTCAAGCAGCGCCGCCGCCAGGAGCGCCGGGCCGCCAAGACCGCGCACGACAAGCAGGTCACGGAGGCCACGGCGACCGGCTCCGCCCAGCGCATCGACGACGAGACCGAGGGCCTGCTGCCCTCGTCGAACACCGAGGAGGGCAGGATCGCGGGGATACTCCAGCGCCCGCGCTCCTGCTACACCTGCAAGTCCCGGTACGTCGAGGTCGACTACTTCTATCACCAGCTCTGCCAGGACTGCGCCCGCCTCAACCGCGGCAAGCGCGACGCCCGCGCCGACCTCACCGGCAAGCGCGCCCTGCTCACCGGCGGCCGCGCCAAGATCGGCATGTACATCGCGCTCCGGCTGCTCCGCGACGGCGCGCACACCACGATCACCACGCGCTTCCCCAAGGACGCCATCCGCCGCTTCAAGGCCATGGACGACTCCGGTGACTGGATGCACCGCCTTGAGGTCGTCGGCATCGACCTGCGCGACCCCGCCCAGGCCGTGGCCCTCGCCGAGCAGGTCACCGAGGCCGGGCCGCTCGACATCCTCGTGAACAACGCGACCCAGACCGTACGCCGGCTGCCCTCCGCCTACGCCGCCCTGGTCGACGGCGAGAGCGCGCCGCTGCCCGCCGGTGAGCTGCCCGCCCACCACGTCATCGGCGCGTTCAACTCCGGCGCGGTCGACGGCCTCGCCGCGCTGCCGCTGGGCACCAGCGGTCTCGACGCCCAGAAGGTCGCCGACCTCGCCCTGGTCGCGGGCAACGCCAGCGTCGCCCGGCACCTCGACGGCACCGCCATCGACGCGGGCGGCCTCGTGCCCGACGTCGTCGACTCCAACACCTGGGTGCAGACCATCGACCAGATCTCCCCGGTGGAGCTCCTGGAGACCCAGCTCTGCAACTACACCTCGCCGTTCATCCTGATCAGCGCGCTGCGCCCGGCGATGGCCGACGCCGCGAAGAAGGCGTCGAGCGGGCGCGCCTACGTCGTGAACGTCTCCGCGATGGAGGGCGTCTTCGGCCGTGGGTACAAGGGCGCGGGGCACCCGAACACCAACGCCGCGAAGGCCGCGATGAACATGGTCACGCGGACCAGCGCGCAGGAGATGTTCGACAGCGACGGCATCCTCATGACGTCGGTCGACACCGGCTGGATCACGGACGAGCGTCCCCACTACGACAAGCTCCGCCTTGCCGAGGCCGGGTTCCACGCGCCGCTCGACCTGGTGGACGGGGCGGCGCGGGTGTACGACCCGATCGTGCGGGGCGAGGCGGGCGACGATGTGTACGGGGTCTTCTTGAAGGACTACGCGCCGGGTAAGTGGTAGGCGAGGTCGGTGGGGCGCCTGCGGGCCCGTTGTGGCTGATCGCGCAGTTCCCCGCGCCCCTAGGAGGTTGCCGTACCGCGCGATCGAAGGCGCTCGTGGATCGCGTATCCCGTTGCTGTCCCTGCCGCTCGCACCCGCGTCCCGCCATCCACCAGCAGATCCGCCCCGGTGATCCACTCCGCCGCGTCCGACGCCAGCCACACCACCGCTCGGGCCACGTCCTCCGGCTCGCCGATTCGGCCCAGCGGCAGACCGGCAGCGACCTCTTCCTCACCCGGCTCCCACACGAAACGCGCCATCTCCGTGCGGACCAGTCCGGGCGAGACGGAGTTGACCCGGACCCTCGGGCCCAGTTCGCCCGCGAGCTGCCGGGTCAGGTGGAGGAGGGCCGCCTTGCTGGTGCCGTAGGCGCCGATGCGGGGGCCGACATGGGTGGCGCCCTCCGTGCAGACGTTGACCACCGCGCCGCCGTGTTCGCGCATCCAGGCGTGCCAGGCGCACTGCACGAGCCGCAGTGGTGCCTCGACGTTCACCGTGAACGCCTCGCGCCAGGCGAGCGGATCGACGTCCATGAGGGGGCCGTACGGCTGGTTGGTCGCCGCGTTGTTCACGATCACGTCGATCCGGCCGAACTCGCGCAGGGCGAGGTCCGTCACCGCCCGGGGATGTTCCGGGTCGGCCACGCTCCCGGCCAGCCCGACGCCGCCCAGCTCGGCGGCCGTCCGCCGGACCTCCTCCGCGTCCCGCGCGGTCACGCAGACCAGCGCCCCGGCGGCGGCCAGCTGCCGGGCGACGGCGTGGCCGATGCCGCGTGTGGCGCCGGTGACGACGGCGGCCCTGCCCTGGAGACCGTACGGCGGCGTCATCGCCGTACGGTCTCATGACGAGCCGTCAGTTGGCAGCCCCGAGGGGCGAGTTCCTGGACGCCACCAGCTCCAGCACCGCCCGCCAGTCCTCCAGCACCCCGGCTTCGAACTCGGCGCTGCGGCCCTCCTCGTCGGCCTGGTGCAGGCGCATCAGGTCGTCGTCGGCCAGGTCGCGGGCCCGGCAGTGTTCGCGGACGAGGCGGGAGACCCGTTCGCCGAGCAGGGGCCGGACCGCGTCCGCGGCGCAGTCGGAGTGGTGGGTCACGTCGCCCGGGCGCAGCAGCGGGCCGATGGCATGAACGAGCCCCGCGACCTGGAGTTCCTTGTCGGCGGGGCGGACGCGGCGCAGCAGCGCGGCCGTCTGGAGTGCGTGTTGGTGGAGATCGACCCGGGTGCCTGCGAGGCCCGGGGCGTCCCGGCTGCCCCGGCAGGCGTTCAGCAGATCCATCAGCTCTTCGACACTGCGCAGCTCCATGCGCCAGTCCTCCCGCCGGACGAGCCGTTGCCGTCCGTCAGCAGATCATGGCCGCCTTGCGAATCGGCCAACGGGACTTGAACTGCGCTGCGTCCATGGGAACGGGGCCGGGCGGAGACGCGTCGCTGAGCCGAACGGGTGACTGGTAAACGCAGTATTACGTAGGAAAACAGTGGATAACGGGCAGGTGAAAACTGGTCGACTCCGGATAGTTACAGGTTGTTTGCAGCCCCATCGAGCGGGGGGCCGCTCATTTGGTTAATCTGTAGCGGACGGACAGCAATACAGGGTTCCAACCCACACCCACGGTCCGTCCCGGGACAAGCCGGCGCACAACGGCCTGCTCTCGCACCAGTTATCCGGCGCCACCGCGACCGAGTCGACGTTGAGTTAGACCCGAGCGGGCGTCAGGTGCCGGACCGCAGACTGGTCCGGCCCGCCCCGAGGGTGATCCGACACAGAAGGAGTGCGCGGTGACACCTGAGAAGACGAATCGCGAGCAGCGCCCCAAGGAACGCACGGAGCGCGCGGGCCGCCGGTCCACGGAGCTCGGCAGTCTCGATGTGTGGGCCAGGTCCGCCCCCATCCGTCTGGCGGGGTACGAGGACGACCTCGCCGAGCCCCACATCCTGCCCAGCGTCGACTGACCTGGCAGAACCCTTCGCGATCGCCGACCGCATGGGCGTGCGAGACTCACGCCCATGCTGATCAGAGAAGCCGCGGCCGACGACTGGCCGCGGATTTGGCCTTTCTGGCACCGGATCGTCGCCGCCGGCGAGACCTACGCATGGGATCCGGACACCTCTGAGGACGCCGCCCGTGCGCTGTGGATGAATCCGGCCAAGGACGTCTACGTCGTCGAGGACGACGCGGGGTCCCTCGTCGCCTCCGCCTACGTCACCCCCAACTACGGCGGCCCGGCCGCCGGAATCGCCAACGCCGGCTTCATGGTCGACCCCGCCCACGGCGGCCGCGGCATCGGCCGTGCCCTCGCCGAGCACATCGTGGCCGTGGCCAGGGCTGACGGCTACCGGGGCATGGTGTTCAACGCCGTCGTCGAGACCAACCCGGCCGTGGCCCTGTGGGCCTCCCTCGGCTTCGCGATCCTCGGCACCGTTCCGGACGCCTACGACCATCCCCGGCACGGCCGGGTCGGGCTGCACATCATGCACCGGGCGCTTTAGCGGTCCGCCTTCACCTCCTCATTGTTTGCCTAAAAGCTTTAGGCAAGTGCATACTCGCTTTCGGCAAGCGAGAGGATGGCTATGGCACGCGTAGGGCTGACCACGGAGCGTCTGGTCCGGGCCGGGGCGGAGCTCGCCGACGAGATCGGCTTCGAGCAGGTGACCGCGTCGGAGCTCGCCCGGCGGTTCGACGTCAAGGTCGCGAGTCTGTACTCGCACGTGAAGAACTCCCAGGACCTCAAGACGCGCATCGCCCTGTTCGCGCTGGAGGAGCTGGCCGACCGGGCCGCCGACGCCGTCGCCGGGCGCGCGGGCAAGGACGCCCTCGTCGCCTTCGCGAACGTCTACCGCGACTACGGCCTCGAACACCCCGGCCGTGCCGCCGCCACGCGCATGACCCTCGACGCCGAGACGGCCGCGGCGAGCGCCGGCGTCCGGCACGCGCAGATGACCCGCGCCATCCTGCGCGGCTACGACCTGACCGAGCCGGACGCGACCCACGCCGTACGGCTGCTGGGCAGCGTCTTCCACGGGTACGCCAGCCTGGAACTGGCGGGCGGCTTCAGCCACAGCGCGCCCGACTCCGAGGAGACCTGGCACCGGATCCTGGACGCCCTGGACGCCCTGCTGCGCAACTGGCCCACCGAGCCCACCCCTTGATCGACAGGCTGAAGGACATGGACACCGAGCACGACTGGATCACCACGACCGTCACCGCCGACCTGCTGCGCGGCGCCCTCGACGTCGAGCGGACAGAGCGCGGTGTGCTGCCGCACCGGCTGCCCGCCCGGGCGCGTGCCCAGAACACCGACGGACAGCTGGCCATGGCCGAGTCGCAGCCCTCCGGCGTACGGCTGGCCTTCCGCACCCGCGCCACCGCCGTCGAACTGGACACCCTGCCCACCAAGCGCACCTACGTCGGCGCGCCGCCCCGCCCACACGGCGTGTACGACCTGGTCGTCGACGGCCTTCCCGCCGGGCAGGGCAGCGTCACCGACGGCAACGTCCTGATCATCGACATGATGGCCGGCACCACCGAGGAGCGCCCCGGCCGGCCCGGCACCGTCCGCTTCACCGGGCTGCCCGCCCGCGACAAGGACGTCGAGATCTGGCTGCCGCACAACGAGACCACCGAGCTGATCGCCCTGCGCACCGACGCCCCCGTCGAGCCGGCCGGCGACCCGGGCCGCAAGGTGTGGCTGCACCACGGCAGTTCGATCAGCCACGGCTCCGACGCCGCGAGCCCCACCGCCATCTGGCCCGCGCTCGCCGCGTCGCTCGGCGGCGTGGAGCTGATCAACCTGGGCCTGGCCGGCAGCGCCCTGCTCGACCCGTTCACCGCCCGCGCCCTGCGCGACACCCCCGCCGACTTCATCAGCGTCAAGATCGGTATCAACCTGGTCAACATGGACCTGATGCGGCTGCGCGCCTTCGGCCCCGCGGTCCACGGCTTCCTCGACACGGTCCGCGAAGGCCACCCGACGACGCCGCTGCTCGTCGTGTCGCCCATCCTGTGCCCCATCCACGAGGACACACCCGGCCCCTGCGCACCGGACTTCAGCGGCATGAGCGACGGCGGGCTGCGGTTCGTCGCCATGGGCGACCCGGCGGAACGCGCGAGCGGGAAGCTGACGCTGGGTGTCATCCGGGAGGAGCTGTCCCGCATCGTGAAGCAGCGGGTGGCCGACGACCCGAACCTGCACTACCTCGACGGCCGGGAGCTCTACGGCGAGACCGACTCCGCCGAACTGCCGCTGCCCGACGACCTGCACCCCGACGCCGCCACGCACCGCCTGATCGGTGAACGCTTCGCACGCCTCGCGTTCACCGCCGAAGGACCGTTCGCGGCGCCGGACCACGGCGGGTCCGTCTAGTCCAGCGGCGCCGTCCGCCGCCAGGGCCGCAGCTCCTCCATCCGCTCCGCCAGCGCCAGCAGCTCAGCCTCCGAGCCGGGCCGACCGACCAACTGCACCGCGGTGGGGGCGCCGGACGGCAGCGTGCCGAGCGGGACCGCCATCGCGGGCCAGCCGGTGAGGTTCCACGGCGGCGTCAGCGGCGAGTAGTTCGTGTTGGCCATGATGTTGCGCAGCCAGCCCCGCTCGTGCCAGGGCTCGGACCTGGGGGAGCGGCGGGCGAGCGCCGGGGTGAGCAGCACGTCGTACTCGTCGAAGAACGGCTCCAGCCTCCGGCGCAGTTCCTCCCGGCTCGCACCGGCGCGCGCCCGGTCGACGAACCGCTTCCCGACAGCGGCGTGCACCCGCGTCCGGCGCGTGAGCCGCCGGGCGTCGAGGCCCTGGGCGTCCACGGCCGTGCCCGCGGTCCAGTGGGTCAGCGAGGTGACGCCCAGCGACATCGGGTACGGCGGATCGGCCCGCCGCACCTGGTGACCGGCCTTGATGAGCAGCCCGGCGGCCTCGCGCGCGGCACTCGCGTACGGCTTGCTGACGGCGACCCCGGCTATCGGGCTGCGCAGGGACACGGCGATCCGGTACGTGCCGGGCGTGTCCGGGCGTACGACCTCGGTGTCGGCGAGTACCGACAGCATCAGGCGGGCGTCCTCGACCGTGGTGGCCAGCGGGCCGTTCTCCGACATGCCGAACCAGTCGCCGTCGCTGACACCGGCCGGGACCACGCCGGTGCCGGGCTTTATCGTGACCAGTCCGCAGTTGGCCGCGGGTATCCGCAGCGAGCCCATGCCGTCGTTTCCGAGGGCGATCGGCACCATGCCCGCGGCGACCGCGGCCGCGCTGCCGCCGGACGAACCGCCCGCCGTGCGCGAGGTGTCCCACGGGTTGCGGGCGGTGCCGTGCACGCCCTCGGTGGTGCCGAAGACGCACAGCTCCGGCACGTTCGTCAGCCCCACGACCACCGCGCCTGCGGCCCGCAGCCGGGCCACGGTGACATGGTCCTCGTCGGACGGCGTGTCCGGTGTCGCCGCCGAGCCGACGCGCTTGGACTCGCCGCGCACCGCGAGGTTGTCCTTCACGGCCACCGGCACGCCCGCCAGCGGGAGTTCGGCGAGGTCGCCGCGCGAGGCCACCTCGTCGGCCTCGGCGAGCGCGGCCTCGGCCCGCACCACCCGGAACGCGCCGATGTCGCCGTCGACGCGCTCGATCCGGGCCAGGTGCTCGGCCACCACCTCCCGGGGGGTGGCCCGCTTCTCGCGTACGGCGGCGGCGATCTCGGTGGCGGTCCGGCCGACCCAGCTGGTCACGGGCGCTCCTCAGGGCTTACTCGCGAGTATGTAGGAGGAACTCTGCCGCTCGGCGGGCCCGGCGTCGAGAGGCCGCCGGGCTTGGATATTCGCGTGGCTCTTGTTGGACTTTTCGCGCCGCGGCTTCTCAGCACCGCCCCGTTGACCTGCGCATCATCCGACGAATGCGCCAACTCGGCTGTTCCCAACTCCCATTGACAGCCCTTGGGGCCCGCTCAATGATCAGACATCCGATGAATGGGAGTGTCTTATGAGGAGACGCTGGAGAGTCGCCGGAGTGCTCGCGGCGCTGACGCTTCTGCTCACGGCGCCGCTGCCGGCCCTCGCCGTGGAGGAGGCTGCGCAGGCGCCGGTCACGGTGCCCGCGCTGACCGACTGGACCCCGGCGGCCGGCAGTTACCGCTACGCGCCGGGCGCCCGCCTGGTGGCCGACGGGGCGAGCGGGCGGAGGGTCGCCGGCACGCTCGCCGACGACCTGCGCGACGCCGGACACGGCACGGTCCCGGTGGTGTCCGCCGGTGCGAGGAACGGCGACATCGTCATCGACGTCCGGCCGGACCGGACCTCCCTCGGTGCCGAGGGCTACGAACTCGCCGCGGGCAAGCGGCTGTCGGTGACCGCGGCGACCGAGACCGGCGCCTTCTACGGCACCCGCACCCTGCTCCAGCTCCTCGCCCGGGGCGACCGCGTCCCCGCCGGCCGCACGGTCGACGTACCGCGCTACAAGGAGCGCGGTGTCGGAGTCTGTGCCTGCTACATCCACGTCTCGATGCCGTGGCTGGAGAACCTGGTCCGCGAGATGGCGTACAACAAGCTCAACCAGCTGCTCCTCGAACTGAAGGTGAAGAGCGACACCCATCCCGAGGCCAACACCTGGGGCTACTACACCAAGGACGAGATCCGCCGCTTGGTCGCCCTCGGCAAGCGGTACCACGTCGAGATCATCCCGGAGATCAACTCCCCGGGCCACATGGACCCGTGGATCGAGAACCGGCCCGATCTCCAGCTGACCGACTCCGACGGCGACAAGCAGCCCTCGCGCCTCGACATCACCAGGCCGGAGGCCCTCGCCTACTACACCGGCCTGATCGACGAGTACGCCGAGGTCTTCACCTCCACGTCCTGGCACATGGGAGCCGACGAGTACATGCTCGGCTCCGACTTCGCCAAGTACCCGCAGATCCTGAAGTACGCCCAGGACAGTTACGGCCCCGGTGCCACGCCGCAGGACGCGTTCATCGACTTCGTCAACCGCGTCCACGCCCACGCCGCGGACAAGGGCAAGCGGCTGCGCATCTGGAACGACGGGCTCACCGGCGCCAACACCGTCCCGGTGACCGCCGGCACGACGGTCGAGCACTGGCTGAACGTGGCGACCAAGCCGAGCCAACTGCGGGCCCAGGGCTACCCGTTGATGAACGCCGCCTACGCCCTCTACCTCGTCCGCGGCGGCTTCCACAGCGACACCGAGGGCCTGTACGACCAGAGCTGGGACCCGCGCAGCTTCGAGGGCGAGAAACTCGCCACCTCCGACGGCATCACCGGCGCGAAGATCAGCCTCTGGCCCGACAACGGCCGCGGCGAGACCGAGAACGAGGTCGCCGTCGCCCTGTGGCCCGCACTGCGGCACATCGCCCAGGCCACCTGGGGCGACCCGCACCCCGACAGCACCTACGCCGCCTTCACCGCGCGCGGCACGGCGGTCGGGCATGCGCCGGGATGGCGGGACCTCACCCGGGTACCGGTGGCGGACGGCCCGTACACCTTCCGCACCCGGGGCCGGACCTTCGACGCCGAGGTGGCGCGCACCGCCGACGGCCATGTCACCGTGCGGACGGCGGAGGGCTGCCTGGAGATCCGGGGCGGGAAGCTCACGCTCAACGTGCCGCTCCAGCCCGGCGTGGAGGCGGCCCCGCAGGTGTGCGACCCCCGCAACACCCTCCAGCGCTGGCAGCTGGAGCCCACCGCAGGTGGCTACCGCCTCGTCAACGCCATCACCCGCATGCCGGTGGGCGTCACGGACGACGGGCGGCTCGCCCAGTACCCGCCGGACCAGCGCACTCCCGCCGTATGGCGCCTGAGCGCCTGAGCACTTGCCCCTTGAGCGCCTGAGCACCTCAGCATCTGACCCGAGGAGCCTTCCCATGGCCGTTTCCCGACGCGTGTTCCTCGCGACAGCCGCCGTCCTCACCGCGACCGGCGTGAGCCGACCCGCCCTGGCGGCATCCGCCGGCGCGACGGAGGACCCCCGCTACCGCATCCCCGTCAGCCCCGACGACACCGAGGCCGACCTGGTCCGCAAGGCCTCCCAGGTCCGCCCCACCGCACGGCAGATCGCCTGGCAGCGCCTGGAGCGCACCGCGTTCCTGCACTTCGGCGTCAACACCTTCACCGGCCTCGAATGGGGCACCGGCGACGAGGACCCCGACGTCTTCCGGCCGGCCGGCCTCGACACCGACCAGTGGGCCCGCGCCCTGCGCGACGGCGGCTTCAGGCTCGCCATCCTCACCGTCAAGCACCACGACGGCTTCGTGCTCCACCAGTCCCGCTACACCGACCACTCGGTGGCGTCGAGCAGTTGGCAGGGCGGCCGGGGTGACGTCCTGCGCTCCTTCGCCGACTCCATGCGCCGCCACGGCATCAAGGTCGGCGTCTACATCTCGCCCGCCGACGAGAACCAGTACCTCCACGGCGTCTACGCCAATGGCAGCGCCCGCACCGACCGCACGATCCCCACCCTCGTGGCGGGCGACGACCGCACCCCGCCCCGCTCGTACACCCTCCCCGCCACCGACTACGGCGCCCACATGCTCAACCAGCTCTATGAGGTCCTCACCGAGTACGGCCCGATCGACGAGGTGTGGTTCGACGGCGCGCAGGGCCGCATCCCGCCGGACAAGGTGGAGAAGTACGACTGGGACAGCTGGTACACCCTCGTCCGTTCCCTCGCGCCCGACGCGGCGATCGCCGTGTCCGGCCCCGATGTGCGCTGGGTCGGCAACGAGGGAGGGCTGGCCCGGGAGGACGAGTGGAGCGTCGTACCGGTCCAGGAGAAGGACCACGGCCGCACCGACTACGCCCTCGCCTACGACGCGCCCGACATGGGCAGCCGCGCCGCGCTGGTCAGGGCCCGGCCGGTGGCCGACCACCTCCAGTGGTGGCCGGCCGAGTGCGATGTGTCGATCCGCGACGGCTGGTTCTACCATGCCGACCAACAGCCCAAGAGCGTCGAGCAGTTGACGGACATCTACTTCCGGTCGGTGGGCCGCAACTCGGTGCTCCTGCTCAACGTCCCGCCCGACACCGACGGCCTGCTGCCCGCCGCCGACGTGGCCCGGCTGCGGGAGTTCCGCGAGCGCGTGGAGCGCGAGCTGCCCGAGGACCTGGCACGCGACGCCCGCACGACCGCCGCACCGGGCCGGATCGCCGTCGACCTCGGCCGGGAGCGGGAGGTGGACCGGATCCGGCTCGCTGAGGACATCCGGCACGGGCAGCAGGTGGAGAGCTTTGTCGTGGAGGCACAGCAGGGCGGCGCCTGGACGGAGGTGACCCGGACCGGGACCATCGGCGCGAGCCGGATCGTGCTCCTTGCGGCACCGGTGCGGGCCAGGCGCTGGCGGGTGCGGGTCACCGGCTCGCGCGCGGCGGTCCGGCTCGCGGAGTTCGGGCTGTACCGCTCACGGGTCTAATTCGGTTGACCGGGGCGGGGCCGTACGGGCTGGATGGGGTGCATGGCCGACATCCAGGGCACCTACGACCGTCTGTTCATCGCCGTGCCGAACGCGCTGGCCGACATGCTGGAGGCGGGGGACGCCGGCGGCTCCGTCGCGGTCTTCGTGGACGGCGAGCCGGTCGTGGACGTGTGGGGCGGCTTCACGGACGCCGACCGCACCGTTCCGTGGGAGCGCGACACGATCGTCAGCGTGTTCTCCGTGACCAAGACGATGACGGCGCTGTGCGCCCTGGTCCTCGTCGACCGGGGCGAACTCGACCCCGACGCCCCGGTCGCCCGCTATTGGCCGGAGTTCGCGGCGGAGGGCAAGGAGAAGGTGCTTCTGCGGCACCTGCTCTCGCACACGGCCGGCCTGCCCGACTGGGACGGCCCGGTCGACGAGCTCTACGACTGGCCGGCCGCCACGTCCCGGCTCGCCGCGCGCACCACCCGCTGGGAGCCGGGCACCGCCGCCGGGTACCACTCCCTCACCCAGGGATTCCTGGTCGGCGAGGTCGTGCGCCGGGTCACCGGCCGCAGCGTGGGGGACTTCCTCGCCGCGGAGGTCACGGGTCCGCTGGGCGCCGACTTCCACATCGGCCTGCCGCCCGAGCACGATCACCGGGTCGCCCCCGCGATCCCGCCGACGGGCAAGGACGAGGACTACTCCGCGAGCGCGCCGGGCAACCCGACGGGCTCCGAGGCGGGCAACGGCGTCCGAGTGCGCGACGGCAACAGCACGGCCTGGCGCCGCGCACAGATCCCCGCGGCGAGCGGCTACGGCAACGCCCGCTCGGTCGCGCTGGTGCAGTCGGTCCTGGCCTGCGGGGGAGAGGTGGGCGGCGTACGGCTGCTGTCCCGGGCCGGCTGCGACCGGGCCTTCGAGGAACAGTTCGACGGCGACGACCGCGTCCTCGGCATGCCGATGCGCTGGGGCCTGGGCTACGGCCTCTTCGGCACCACGTACGGCTGGGGCGGCTGGGGCGGATCCCTGATGATGCTGGAGCCCGACAGCCGGATGGTCGTGGCGTACGTGACCAACCAGATGCGCGAACCCGCCGAGGACACACGGGGGATGGAGATCGTGACGGCGGCCTACGAAGGGCTCCAGGGGCTGCACCTCTGAAGCGGGCGACGGGGTGGCGCGTGACCGACGGCGCCGGAAAGCGACGCCACGGGCGCGTCACGCGCCCCGCGCCACCCCCGTACTCCCACGCTCGATCAACGTCGGCACGGGCACCCGCACGGCCCGGGCCGACCCCCCGTCGAGCAGCGCGGTCAGTTCCTGTGCCGCGGTGCGGCCGAACTCCACGCTGTCGCGGGACAGGGCGGAGAGCCACGGCTTGACCATGCGGCACAGGGCCGAGTCCTCCCACGAGACGACCGAGACGTCCGCCGGTACGGAGAAGCCGAGTTCTGCCGCCGCGACGGCACCGGCGACCGCCATCACGTCGTTGTCGTAGATCAGCGCGGTCGGGGGAGCGGCGCCCTCCAGGACCCGGCGGGTGACGGCGGCGCCCTCGGCGTCGGAGTAGTCGGTCGTCACCGACCGCACCTCGGACAGGCCACGGCGGCCTGCCTCGGCGCGCAGGGTGCGGATACGGCGCTCGGTGTGGGCGAGCCCCGGCAGACCGGCGATGTGCACGATCCGCCGGTGGCCGAGCGCGTACAGGCCGTCCACCACCGAGGCCATCGCGCCCGCGTCGTCGGCCCAGACGGTCGACAGACCCGGGTGCCGCTCGTCCGGCGCGCCTCCTATGACCACGGCTGGGAGGCCGAGTTCGTCCAGGAGGTCCGGACGGGGATCGTCGGTGCGCGGATCGACGACCAGGACGCCGTCCACACGGTGCTCGGCCCACCAGCGCCGGTACACCGCGCACTCGTCGGCGACGTCCTCCACCACCTGGAACAGCAGCCCCAGATGGCGCTCCGCCAGCACCTCCTGGATGCCGGAGACGAGCTGCAGGAAGAACGAGTCCACCCCCAGCTTGTCCGCCGGACGCGCCAGCACGAAACCGACCGTCGCCGCGCCCTCCCCGGACAGCGCGCGCGCCGCCGTGCTGGGCCGCCAGCCCAGCTCCTCGGCGACCTGCCGCACCCGGTCCCGGGTGTCCTCCGACACGCCCGGCCTGCCGTTCAGCGCGAAGGAGACCGCGCTCTGCGAGACCCCGGCGTGCCGCGCTATGTCCTTCATCGTCGGACGCCGGGCCGGTGACCGCTTGCCTGACATCGTGCTCCCCCCCATTCCGGCGGCACATTCCCCGAGCAGTATGCACTAATGCGGTTCAGCTGCGTGATCCTAATGCGGTTCAGCTCGGTGATCCTAATGCGCATTAGTCACTAAAGAAATTAGCTGCGCGAGAGCCATTGACGGGCCCGTGGAACGGCGTGCAGGGTCTGCCACGTCGACCAACCCGCCCGCAAAGGAGGCCGGTTCACGGTGCCCATATCCCGTAGAGCCCTCGCTGCCGCATTCGCCGTCTGTGTCGCGCTGCCGCTCAGCGCCTGTGGTTCGTCAGGCGGTGACAGCGGCAGCACCGACGCCTCCGGCAAGGTCGAGGGCGACATCACCTTCCAGACCTGGAACCTGCGCGCCAATTTCAAGGACTACTTCGAGGGCCTGATCGCCGACTTCGAGAAGAAGTACCCCGGCACCAACGTCAAGTGGATCGACCAGCCCGCCGAGGGCTACGCCGACAAGATCAGCGCCGACGCCGCCGGCGGCACCCTCCCCGACGTCGTCAACGTCTCGCCCGACCTGGTCGCCCCGCTCGCCAAGGCGGGCCTCGCGATGGACCTCGACAAGGCCGCCGGGAAGTACAAGAAGGAGTACCTGGACGGGGCCTGGGCCAGCCACCAGGTGCCCGGCCTGGAGGGCACGTACGCCTTCCCCTGGTACCTCAACACCGGCCCGCTCTTCTACAACAAGACCCTCTTCAAGGAAGCGGGCCTCGACGCCGAGCAGCCGCCGAAGACGTACGACGAGGTCTTCGACGCGGCCCTGAAGATGGCAAAGGAGACGGACGGCAAAGTCGCCACCCTCGCCAACGTCCCCACCGTCGAGGACTTCGGCCGCTACGGCGTGGAGCTGATGAACAAGGAGGGCACCGCCTTCACCTTCAACGACGCGAAGGGGGTCGAGCTCCTCACCAAGTACAAGGAGCTGTACGACGCCAAGGCCCTCGACCCGCAGGCGCTGACCGCCACCCCCGAGTCGTCCGGCAAGAAGTTCCTCACCGGCGCCGTCGCCATGAACCCCGGCAGCGCGCTCGACCTCGGCAACTTCAAGAAGCAGGCGCCGAACCTGTACAAGAACATCGGCATCACCGACCAGATCACCAGCACCGGCCACGTCAACATGTACGTGATGGGCGTGATGGTCAACGCGCAGACCAAGCGCACGCCCGCCGCCGTCGCCTTCGCGCACTACGTCACCGACGCCGAGCACCAGATGTCGTTCGCCAAGAAGGTCGCCATCTTCCCCAGCACCGCCGGCTCGCTCGACGACCCGTACTTCACCAAGGAGGACGGCACCGACGAGACACGGGTGCGGATCGCCGCCGCCAAGTCACTTAAGAACGCGGTCAACTACACGCCGGTGCTGTTCAGCGAGCAGATGAAGACCGAGCTGCGCAACGAGGTCGCCAAGGCGTTGCAGGGCAAGGAGAGCCCCGAGGAAGCTCTGGACAACGCTGTCAAGGCCTGCAACACGCTGCTCCAGCAGCAGGGTTAGTACGCGATGGCCCTCTCCACCGTCTCCCGGGTGCGGCGCCAGCTGCCCACCAGTCCCTGGCTGTTCGCCGCCCCGGGGCTGCTGATCACCGGCGCCTTCATCCTGTACCCGTTCCTCTCCACGCTGGTCAACGCCTTCACCGACCGCCGCACCCTGATCCCCGGCGAGTTCGTGGGCCTGGCCAACTTCCGTGAGCTGCTGAACGACGACATGTTCTGGATCGGACTGCGCAACAGCACGCTGTACGTCCTCGGCGTCGTCCCCGCCCTCGTCGTGCTGCCCCTGCTGCTCGCGCTCCTGGTGCAGAAGAACATCCCCGGCATCACCTTCTTCCGGTCCGCCTTCTACACCCCGGTCGTCGCCTCGATCGTGGTGGTCGGGCTGATCTGGGTGTGGCTGCTCGACGAGCGCGGCCTGGTGAACTCCCTGCTGGAGACGATCGGCGTCGGCCGGGTCGGCTTCCTCAGCGACCAGTGGCTGCTCCTGCTGAGCGCCATGGCCGTGACGGTCTGGAAGGGCCTCGGCTACTACATGATCATTTATCTGGCCGCGCTCGCCAACGTGCCCCGCGAACTGCACGAGGCGGCGGCCGTGGACGGCGCCGGCGCCATCCGCCGCTTCCTCACGGTCACCGTGCCCGCCGTGCGCTCCACCATGGTGCTGGTCGGCGCGCTGTCCTCGGTCGCCGCCTTCAAGGTGTTCTCCGAGGTGTACCTGATGGCGGGCCCCAGCGGCGGCCCGGCGGGCGAGGACACCACCCTCGTGATGCTCGTCCAGCGCACCGGCACCGGCCTGACCGGCCGCGTCGGCTACGCCTCGGCCATCTCGGTCGTCGTCTTCGTCGTCACCGTCGCCCTGATGCTGCTCGTACTGCGCGCCGACCGGAGGGAGGAGTCATGAGCGTCATGGAGAAGGTACGGCCCACCCCCGCCGAGCGGGTCGCCAAGCGCGAACCCCGCGTCACCGACGAACACGGCCGCCGCGTCCGGGTCTGGGAACTCGCACTGCGCTATCTGCTCCTGCTGGCCGTGCTCGCCCTCACCGTCGGCCCGTTCCTCTGGCAGCTGTCGACCTCGCTCAAGGGCCCCACCGAGGACATCTTCAGCTCCCCGCCGAAGTTCCTGCCGGGCGACCCGACGCTGCACAACTACGAGCGGGTCTCCGAGACCATCCCGGTCTGGGACTACGCCCTCAACTCGCTGAAGGTCGCCACCGCCAACGTCGTCACCAACTGCGTCGGCGCCGCACTCGCGGGCTACGCCCTCGCCCGGCTGCGCTACCGGGGCCGCAAGGTCGCCACGCTCGTCTTCATCCTGGCGATGCTCGTGCCCGTGGAGGGCATCATCATCGCCCAGTTCACGACCATGCGGGAGCTCGGCCTCAACAACACCCTCATCGGTGTTGTCCTGCCCGGCTGCATCAGCGCCCTGAACGTCCTGCTGATGCGCAACGCCTTCCTGAATCTGCCGTACGAGATCGAGGAGGCGGCCTACGTCGACGGGGCCGACGTCTGGCAGCGGTTCCTGCGCATCGCGCTGCCGTCGGTGAAGGGGACCCTCGCCGTCGTCGCGATCTTCGCCTTCATGGGCGCCTGGGACGACTTCCTGTGGCCGCTGATCGTGCTGAGCGACCCGTCCAAGTTCACCCTGACCATCGGCCTCAACTATCTGCACGGCACCTTCGCAGGCGACGAACGCCTGGTCGCCGCCGGCACGATCATCGCCGTCGCGCCGCTGATCGCCCTCTTCGCCTGTCTCCAGCGGTACTTCTTCCGCGGTGTCGGCGAGGGCGCGGTCAAGGGCTGATCCCGCACCCGCTTCTCGCACCTCCGACGTACCTCCGTGACAAGGACACGCATGCCTTCTGCCGTGCGCTTCGGCGTCAACTACACCCCGAGCGAAGGGTGGTTCCACCACTGGCTCGACTTCGACCTCGACTCCGTACGCGCCGACCTCGACTCCATCGCGGCGATCGGCCTCGACCACATCCGGGTCTTCCCGCTGTGGCCGTACTTCCAGCCCAACCGCACCCTGATCCGCCCCAGGGCCGTCGAACAGCTCGTCCGGCTCGTCGACGCCGCCGCCGAACGCGGCCTCGACGTCAACGTGGACGGCCTGCAAGGCCACTTGAGCAGCTTCGACTACCTGCCGGCCTGGACCCGGACCTGGCACCGCCGCAACCTCTTCACCGACCCGGACGTCCTCGACGGCCAGGCCGCCTACCTGCGCACCCTCGCCGCCGCCCTCGCCGACCGGCCGAACTTCCTCGGCATGACCCTCGGCAACGAGGTCAACCAGTTCTCGGCGGGCCCGCACCCTGATCCCGACCGCGCCGGCGAGGACGAGATCGACCGGTGGCTCACGCGCATGCTCGCCGCCTGCGAGGAGGGCGCCCCCGGGCGGCTGCACCTGCACGCCGAGTACGACGCCACCTGGTACCAGGACGACCAGCCGTTCACGCCGGCCCAGGCGGCCCGCCGCGGCGCCGTCACGGCCGTGCACTCCTGGGTCTTCAACGGCACCGCCCAGCGCCACGGCCGTACCTCGGTCCCGTCCGAGCACCACGCCGCCTGGCTCGTCGAGCTGAGCAAGGCGTGGTCCGACGAACCGCATCGGCCCGTCTGGCTCCAGGAGGTCGGCGCCCCCGCGCCGCTGGTCCCGCCCGAGCACGCCGCCGCCTTCACCGCGGCGACCGTCACGAACGCCCTGGACTGCCCCGACCTGTGGGGCATCACCTGGTGGTGCTCCCACGACGTGTCCCGCGAGCTGGCCGACTTCCCCGAACTCGAATACGGGCTCGGCCTGCTGACCAACGACCGCAAACCGAAGGACACGGCCCGGGTGCTGGAGCGGGCGGCCCAGCAGGCGCCGCGGACGCCCGAGCCGCGCACGACGGCGCTGGTCGTCCCCGCCGATCCGGGCTCCCGCTCGCTCTGCGCACCGGGCGGCCCGGTCTTCGACGCCTATTTCCGGCTGGTCGCCGACGGCGCCCGCCCCACCACCGTCCTCGATGTGCGCGCCGCCGACCACGCACACCTCGCGGCGCGCGGCATCACCGAGGTCGTCGCTCCCGATCAGGTACTCCCCACCCCACAAGGAGGCACCCGCTCGTGAAACCCACCAGACGCACCGTCCTCATCGCCGCCGCCACGGCCGCGATGCTCCCCTCGTCCCCGGCGGTGGCGGCACCACGGCCCAAGGCCGCCGCCCTCCAGCCGTACGCGTCCTACTGGTACCCGGATTCGCTGCCCTCCGGCAGCCCCGGCACCGGCATCACCTGGCGCAGCCTGAAGTCCTGGCGCCCCGCCGACGACGCGGACCTCGCCTTCAACGCCTCGACCGTGCCGCTCGCCCCGCGCTTCACCCCGGCCCCGGCCAACACGACCGCACGTTCGGACCAGGCCAGGATCCAGTCGCTGGTCTCCTTCGGGCCCACCGCGAGCAACCCCTCCCAGGGCTCCGCCACCGCCGACTACTACGCCCTCACGCACTGGGCGTACATCGACGAGCTGGTGTTCTGGGGCGGATCCTCCGGCGAGGGGCTGATCCTGGCCCCGAACGCGCCGATCGTGGACGCCGCCCACCGCCACGGCGTACCCGTCCTCGGCAACATCTTCCTGCCGCCCGTCGCCTACGGCGGCCAGTTGCAGTGGACCCGTGACCTGGTGCAGAAGGACGCGGCCGGACGGTATCCGCTGGCCGACCGGCTGGTCGCGGTCGCGGCGGCGTACGGCTTCGACGGGTGGTTCGTCAACGCCGAGACCAGCGGCGGGAACACCGCCCTGGGCACCGACATGCTCGGCTTCCTGCGCGAGCTGAAGACGCTCGCCAAGGCCAAGGGGCAGCGGGTCACCTGGTACGACTCGATGACCGTGAACGGCAGCGTGAGCTGGCAGGGCGCGCTCAACTCGCAGAACGAGCCGTTCTTCCAGGCCGCCGACGACATGTTCGTCGACTTCCGCTGGACGGCCGCGAAACTGACCTCTTCGGGCCAGCGGGCCGGACAACTGGGCCGCGACCGCTACGAGTTGTGGGCCGGCGTCGACGTCGAGTCGAACGGCTGGAACTCGTCCGTGAACTGGGACGCCATCGTGCCCCGCGACAAGGCGCACGTCGTGTCGGTCGGCTTCTACCGGCCCGAGTGGACCCGCAACCACCTGCCGGCCGACGGCCGGACGCCGGGCGACTTCCACGCCGCCGACGACCACTTCTGGACCGGGCGGTCACTGGACCCCTCGCGCCCCGACACCACGGACAGCTGGCGGGCACCGGCCGTGTCCGTAGCCGACCGGTCGACGGTCACCTCGATGCCGTTCGCGAGCGTCTTCAACACCGGGCACGGGCTGCGCTGGTACGAGGACGGGCAGGTGACGTCCGACGCCCCCTGGAACCATCTCGGTCTCCAGGACCGGCTGCCGTCCCGCCGCTGGGTCGTGCACACCGACGGGCAGCGGCCCGCGGTGACCTTCGACTTCGCGGCCGCGTGGCGCGGCGGGAGCAGTGTGCTCGTCGACGGGGCACTGGACCGGCCGACCGTACTGGACGTGTATGCGACACGGCTGCCCGTCACCGCCGACACGGTCGTCGAGCTGACCCACCGGGCCGACGCGGGCGCGGTGAAGGTCGAGCTGGCCGTCGCCACCGCCGAACCCACCACGCCCGGTGCGACACCGCCGTACACCTACTACCCCGTGACCTCGGGCAGCGGCTGGCAGACCACGACCGTACGGCTCACCGGCCTGGCCGGCACCGTGCGCGCGATCGGCGTCCGGCTCACCGCCGCCGGCGCCGGCCAGGTGCGGTGGCGGCTGGGCGGCATCGCCGTGCGGAACGCCCCGCAGACACCGGCGGCGCCCTCCGGCCTACGGATCACCGCGGCCTCGGGCGGCGACCTGCGTCTCGCCTGGAATCCGGCCTCCGGCGACGTACGCCACCACACCCTGCACCGCCTCCTGCCCGACGGCACCCGGCGCTTCCTCGGGGGCACCTGCCAGAGCGCGTACTTCCTCGGCGGCCTGAAGCCGGAACAGGGCGAGCAGGAGGCACGGTTCGAACTGCGTGCCGTAGGGGAGCTGTACACCACGTCGGCCCCCGTGACCGTCACCCACCGCTGGTAACCACCCGCCCGGACGACCTACGGAGCACCCCGCATGCATGACGACCGCAACCTGGTCGAAGCCCGCCTCAAGCGCGTCCTCGACGAGCGCATCCGCCCAGCCGTGTACCCGGAGTCCGTGCCGCTGGACGTGGCGGTGTGGCACGCGCCCGGCGAGCCGGTGCCCGTCGCCGAGGGACTCGCGGCCGAACCCGAGCCGATCGAGGTGGGCGCCCGCTGGGGTGCTCCGTGGGGCACCAGCTGGTTCCGGGTCACCGGGACCGTGCCCGAGGCGTGGGCGGGCAGGACCGTCGAGGCCCTGCTGGACCTCGGGTTCGACGAGAACATGCCCGGCTTCCAGTGCGAGGGCCTGGTCTACCGGCCCGACGGCACCCCGGTGAAGGGCCTCAACCCCCGCAACCAGTGGGTGCGCATCGGTGCCCCGGTGGAGGGCGGCGAGGAGGTGCGGCTGCACATCGAGGCGGCCTCCAACCCCGTCATCCTCGACTACCACCCCTTCCTGCCCACGCAGCTGGGCGACAAGGAGACCGCCGGCAGCGAACCCCAGTACAGACTGACCCGGATGGATCTCGCCGTCCTCGACGAGAACGTCTGGCAGCTCGTCATCGACCTGGAGGTGCTCGGCGAGCTGATGGCCGAGCTGCCGGTGGAGTCGGCGCGGCGCTGGGACATCCTGCGGGCGGTGGAGCGGACGCTCGACGCGATCGACCTCCAGGACGTGAACGGCACGGCGGCGCGGGCCCGGGAGCAACTCGCCGAGGTGCTCGCCGTGCCCGCCGTGCCGTCCGCCCACCGCATCAGCGCCGTCGGACACGCGCACATCGACTCGGCATGGCTGTGGCCGCTGCGCGAGACGGTGCGCAAGGTGGCCCGTACGACGTCCAACATGACCGCGCTCATCGAGGACGAGCCCGACTTCGTCTTCGCCATGTCCCAGGCCCAGCAGTGGGCGTGGGTGAAGGAGCACCGGCCCGAGGTGTGGGCGCGGGTGAAGAAGGCGGTCGCCGACGGCCGGTTCGTGCCGGCGGGCGGCATGTGGGTGGAGTCGGACACCAACATGCCGGGCTCGGAGGCGATGGCCAGGCAGTTCGTGCACGGCAAGCGGTTCTTCCTCGACGAGTTCGGCGTCGAGAACGACGAGGCGTGGCTGCCCGACACCTTCGGCTTCGCCGCGGGACTGCCGCAGATCATCAAGGCGGCGGGCTCCAAGTGGCTGCTGACGCAGAAGATCTCCTGGAGCCAGACCAACAAGTTCCCGCACCACACCTTCCAGTGGGAGGGCATCGACGGCACCCGGATCTTCACGCACTTCCCGCCCGTCGACACCTACAACTGCTCCATGAAGGGCAGCGAGATCGCCCACGCGTCCCGCAACTTCAAGGACAAGGGCAGGGCCCGGCACTCCCTGGCGCCCACCGGCTGGGGCGACGGAGGCGGCGGCACGACCCGCGAGATGATCGCCAAGTCGGCCCGGCTGCGCGACCTGGAGGGCTCGGCCACCGTCGTCTGGGAGACCCCGGACGCCTTCTTCCGCAAGGCCGAGGCCGAGTACCCCGACGCGCCCGTCTGGGTCGGCGAGCTCTACCTCGAACTGCATCGCGCCACCCTCACCAGCCAGGCCAAGACCAAGCAGGGCAACCGCCGCAGCGAACACCTCCTGCGCGAGGCGGAACTGTGGGCCGCGACCGCCGCCGTCCGCGCCGGATTCCCCTACCCGTACGAGGAGCTGGACCGGATCTGGAAGACGGTGCTGCTGCACCAGTTCCACGACATCCTGCCCGGCTCGTCCATCGCGTGGGTGCACCGTGAGGCCCGCGCCACGTACGAGCGCCTCGCGGGCGAGCTGAACGCCGTCATCGACTCGGCCCAGCGCGTCCTGGCGGGCGAGGGCACGACCGAGCTCGTCTTCAACTCCGCCCCGCACGCACGCGAGGGTGTCCCGGCGGGCGGGGCACGACTCCCGGCGACCGAGGGCCGGACATCGCTCGCACCGCGCCCCGACGGCGGCTTCGTCCTCGACAACGGCCTGCTGCGCGTCGAGATCGACGCCCGGGGCCTGGTCGTCTCGGCGTACGACATCGAGGGCGACCGCGAGACGATCGCGCCGGGCGGCGCCGCAGGTCTCCTCCAGCTGCACCCCGACTTCCCGAACATGTGGGACGCCTGGGACGTCGACGCGTTCTACCGCCACACCGTCACCGACCTGACCGGCGTGGACGAACTCGCGGCCGGTGCGGACGGGGCGTCGGTGCGGGTCACGCGGTCCTTCGGCGACTCCCGCGTCACCCAGCACCTGTCGCTCGCACCGGGCGACAAGCGGCTGCTGCTCGACACGGAGGTCGACTGGCACGAGACGGAGAAGTTCCTGAAGCTGGCCTTCCCGCTCGACGTGCACGCGGAACGGTACGCCTCGGAGACCCAGTTCGGGCACTTCCACCGGCCCACCCACACCAACACCAGCTGGGAGGCCGCCAAGTTCGAGGCCTGCAACCACCGCTTCGTCCACGTCGAGGAGCCCGGCTGGGGCGCCGCCGTCGTCAACGACTCGACGTACGGCCACGACGTGACCCGCACGGTCCGCACCGACGGCGACCAGGGCACGACCACCACGGTCCGGGTCTCGCTGCTGCGCGCCCCGCGCTTCCCGGACCCCGAGACCGACCAGGGCGTCCACCGCTTCCGGCACGCCCTGGTGCCCGGCGCGGGCATCGCGGACGCGGTGCGTGAGGGCTGGCGGATCAATCTCCCGGAGCGGCGGATCACCGGCGGGGGAGAGGTGTCGCCGCTGGTGACGGTGGACCGGGACGCCGTCGTTGTCACCGCGGTGAAGCTGGCCGACGACGGCAGTGGGGACGTGGTGGTCCGCCTCCACGAGGCGCACGGTGGCCGGACACGGGCCACCCTGACGGCGGACTTCGAGGTCGCGGACGTCTCGGCGACGGATCTGCTGGAACGTCCGCTGCCGGAGCCGCCGTCGCGCGAAGGGGCGCGCGTCGCGCTGCGGCTGCGCCCCTTCGAGCTGGTCACGCTGCGGTTGCGCCGCTCGTAGGCGCACGGACGGGTGGCGGCGGGGCGTCGGGCTGAGGTGATCAAGCAACTGTCCCCACACTCGAGGGGGTGGAGTCACAACTCACCCCCTGGAGGCACATTTGAAGCTTGTCACGCGGGCTCAGCTCGGCTGGCCGACATCCGCCGCACCCACCCAGACATCGACCAAGGGCGTGAAGGTCCACTACGAGGGCGCACCGGTCAGTGTCCAACTTCTCGATGACCACGACCTCTGCATCGCCAAGTGGAAGAAGATCCGCGTCGACCACCTGGCGAACAAGAAGGAGAACTACTCGGACATCGCCTACAACTACGGCGCCTGCCCGCACGGCTTCCTCCTGGAGGGCCGCGGCCTCGGCAGACGCACCGGGGCGAACGGCAACCAGGACCTCAACCGCGGCCACTACGCGATCATGGGCCTGGTCGGCTCGGAAGGGCTGACCAAGCCGACGGACGCGATGCTCGGGGCGATCCGCGACGGCATCGAGCTGCTGCGCAGACATGGCGCAGGCAACGAGATCAAGGGACACCGGGACGGCCTCGCCACGGAGTGCCCCGGCAAGCACCTGTACGCCTGGGTGCAGCAGGGCGCCCCACGTCCCGGCGGTCCGACGCCGGAGCCCGGCCCGCGCCCCGTGATCGATGTGTCCAAGGTGGTCGCGGCGGCCCTGCACGATCCGGCCGAGGCCGGCACGCCCGTGTCGTACGCCGGGGTCAAGACCGTGGAGAAGGCCCTCGTCGCGGAGGGCCTTCTCGCCGCGCACCTCGCGGACGGCCACTTCGGCACCGCGACCGTCGAGGCGTACGCCGACTGGCAGCGCCGCTGCGGGTTCACCGGCGACGACGCCAACGGTATTCCGGGCTTCACGTCACTGGAGCAGCTCGGGCGGCAGCACGGCTTCGACGTGAAGGCCTGACGCGGCCGGGGAGCGGGGCGGTTCCACTCACCGGTGGGTGACTCACCGGCAGGTGAAGGGAACCGCCCCGGTCAGCCGAGCTGTGCCCGCAGCCACTCCTCCACCTCGCCCACATGCGCGGCCGCCGCGGCCCGCGCCGCCTCCGGATCGCGGGCCACCAGGGCCCGGTGGATCGCGGCGTGTTCGCGGCGGGTGCGCTCGAAGGCGCCCTCCTCCTGGTAGCCGCGCCAGACGCGGGCACGGAAGGTGCGGGAGGAGAGGCCCTCCAGGATCGCCGCCATGGTGTCGTTGCCCGCGGCCACCGCGATCTCACGGTGGAACGCCAGGTCGTGCGCGAGGATCTCCTCCGGGTCGTCCGTGGCGTTCATCGCGGCGAGGTGCTTCTCGACCTCCGCCAGCTGATCCGGCGTGATCCGCGCCGCCGCCAATGCCGTCGCCGTGGACTCCAGGATGCGGCGCACCTCCAGCAGCTCCACCAGCCGCGGGCCCCGGGACAGATCGGCGACCACGCCGAACGTCTCCAGCAGGTCGCCGGCCTCCAGCTGTGTGACGTAGATGCCCGAGCCGTGCCGGGCCTCCAGCACGCCCAGCACCGTCAGCGCGCGGATCGCCTCCCGCATCGAGCTGCGGGACATGCCGAGTTGCGCCGCCAGATCGCGCTCGGTCGGCAGCCGCTGCCCGGGCTCCAGCCGGCCCTCCGCGATCATCGCCTTGATCCGCTCGATGGCGCGCTGCGTCACGGTGCCCTTCTGCGGGGCCGTCTCGTCCACGTTCACGCCGTTCCTCCTGTCACCGGTGCGCGCAGTCTAACCAGCGAGGTGGTCCGACCAATACCGTCTCGATGCTGGAAAATCTGCCGCTGGAGGGTGTTCCTCCCCGGAAGTGGTCTGATAAATATGCGGGCACCTGCTCGAACCATGTGCTCGAACACGCTCAACGAGGAGCCGCCAGATGCCCGGCACTACAGCGCGGAAGCAGAACAGGTCACGGAAGGTCGGAGCGGTGTGCGCGGTCGTCGGCGCCTCGCTCGTGCTCGCCGCCTGCGGCAGCACCAAGGACACCGGCGCGTCGAGCGCCGAAGGCGGCGGCAGCGGCAAGGTCGGGGTGATCCTGCCCCTGCTGACCTCGCCGTTCTGGCAGTCGTACAACGACTACGTGCCGAAGATGGCCGACTCCGAGGGCGTCGACGCGCTCAAGACGGTCAACTCCAACAGTGACCCGTCGCAGCAGATCACCGACATCAACAACCAGCTCAACCAGAACGTGAAGGGCCTCGTCGTGGCCCCGCTGGACAGCGCCGCCATCGAGGCCGGCCTCGACCAGGCCGAGCGCAAGGGCGTGCCGGTCGTCGCCGTCGACGTGGCGCCCGACAAGGGCAAGGTCGCGATGGTGGTGCGCGCCGACAACGTGGCCTACGGCGAGAAGGCCTGCCAGTACCTGGGCGAGCAGATCCCGTCCGGCAAGGTCGTGCAGATCATGGGCGACCTCGCCTCGGTCAACGGCCGCGACCGCTCCGAGGCCTTCCGGGCCTGCGTGAAGAAGAACTTCCCCAAGCTCAAGGTCCTGGAGATACCGGCCAAGTGGGAGTCCGACACCGCGGCCTCCAAGCTGGACACCCTCCTGAACGCCAACCCCGACATCAAGGGCATCTACATGCAGGCCGGCGGCGTCTACCTCGCCCCGACCCTGCAGACCCTGAAGTCCAAGGGGATGCTGAAGAAGGCCGGACAGGACGGACACATCACGATCGTCTCCAACGACGGCATCCCGCAGGAGTACGACGCCATCCGCAAGGGCGAGATAGACGCGACCGTCTCCCAGCCCGCCGACCTGTACGCCAAGTACGGCATGTACTACATCAAGGCGGCGATGGAGGGGAAGAAGTTCCAGCCCGGCCCGACGGACCACGACTCCACGATCGTGAAGCTGCCCAGCGGCATCCTGGAGGACCAGCTGCCCGCGCCGCTGGTCACCAAGGACAACGTCGACGACCCGAAGCTCTGGGGCAACACGGTCAAATGACGACGCCACTCGTACAGGCGCGGGATATCGTCAAGCGCTACGGTCCCACCACCGCCCTCGCCGACGGACGGCTCACCGTCCTGCCCGGCGAGTCGCACGCCCTCGTCGGCCGCAACGGCGCCGGCAAGTCGACCCTGGTCCAGATCCTCACCGGACTCCAGGCCGCCGACGAGGGCGAGGTCCGCTTCGACGGCGAGCCCGCACCCCCGCTCGCCGACCGTGACGCCTGGCGTCGCAAGGTGGCCTGCGTCTACCAGAAGCCAACCGTCGTCCCCGAGCTGACGGTCGCCGAGAACCTGTACATCAACCGGCAGCCGCTCAACCGCGGCATCATCAGCTGGCGCAAGCTGCGCTCGGAGGCCGCCGAACTCCTCGCCACCTGGGACGTGCACGTCGACCCGGAGGCCCGCACCGCCGACCTCAAGGTCGAGGACCGGCAAATGGTGGAGATCGCACGGGCGTTGAGCTTCGGCGCCCGCTTCATCATCCTCGACGAGCCGACCGCACAGCTCGACAAACGCGAGATCGAGCGGCTGTTCACACGGATGCGGGCGCTCCAGGACTCCGGCGTGACCTTCCTGTTCATCTCGCACCACCTCCAGGAGGTCTACGAGGTGTGCCAGGCCGTCACGGTCCTGCGTGACGCCCGCTGGATCACCACCGCCCCGGTCGCCGAACTCCCGCGCCGGGCCCTGGTGGAGGCCATGGCGGGGGAGTCCCTGGAGGCCATCGCCGAACAGGCCGTGGACCCCAGGGACGTCGACCACGACGCCCCCGTCCTGCTCGAAGCCCGCGGGCTCACCTCACCGGCGTACGAGGACATCGACCTCACCGTCCGACGGGGCGAGGTCGTCGGGCTCGCCGGGATCAGCGGCAGCGGCAAGGTGGAACTCGCCGAGTCCTTCGCGGGGCTGCACACCCCGACCGGCGGTACGGCACAACTGGGCGGCGAGCGGCTGCCGTTCGGGAATGTGGGAGCCGCCCTGAAGGCGGGCGTCGCCTGCGTGCCCCGTGACCGGCACGACCAGGGCCTCGTCGCCGGCATGACCATCGGCGACAACGCCACCATGAGCGTCCTGGAACGGCTCGGCCGCTTCGGCTTCGTCGGCACCGAACGCAAGCGCGGCCTCGCCACCGCCCTCATCGAACGCCTCGACATCCACACCGAGGGCCCCGACCAGCCCGTCTCCGACCTGTCCGGCGGCAACGCGCAGAAGGTCGTCATGGCCCGCGCACTGGCCTCCGACCCCCGGCTGCTCGTGCTGATCAACCCCACCGCGGGCGTCGACGTGAAGTCCAAGGAGTCCCTGCTGGCCCGGGTGGACAGCGCCCGCGAGGACGGCATCGCCGTGCTCGTCGTCTCCGACGAACTCGACGACCTGCGCCGCTGCGACCGCGTCCTCGTCCTGTTCCACGGCCGTGTCGTCGCCGAACACCCGGCCGGCTGGCGCGACCACGAGCTGATCGCCTCCATCGAAGGAGTGGACCACCATGGCTGACACCAAGGCCCCACCGGCCCTGCCCCTGAAGGTGCCGGACGCCCGTGCCGCCAGGACCGTCCTGCTCCGCCGCGCCCGCGAACTCGCCCTCGTCCCGGCGCTGTTGCTGCTCCTGGTGCTCGGCGCGGTGGTCAACGACTCGTTCCTCACCGAGCGGAACCTGATCTCGATCCTCGGCGCGTCTGCCGCGCTCGCGATGGTCGTGCTGGCCGAGTCGCTGGTCCTGATCACCGGCAAGTTCGACCTGTCCCTCGAATCCGTCGTCGGCATCGCGCCCGCCGTCGGGGCGCTGCTCGTGCTGCCCGCCGCGCAGTCCGGCTGGGGCACCGAACTCCCCGCCGCCCTCTCCCTGGTGGCGATCCTCCTGGTGGGCGCCGCCGTGGGTGCCTTCAACGGGATCCTGGTCGTGAAGTTCAAGCTCAACGCGTTCATCGTGACACTCGCGATGCTGATCGTCCTGCGCGGGCTGCTGGTCGGCGCGACCAAGGGCAAGACCCTGTTCGGGATGCCCGAGAGCTTCTACTCCCTGGCCACCACCACCTTCATCGGCATCCCGATGTCGGTGTGGCTCGCGGCCGCCGCCTTCGCGATCGCCGGGTTCGTCCTCAAGTACCACCGCATCGGACGCGCCCTGTACGCCATCGGCGGCAACGCGGACGCCGCCCGCGCGGCCGGCATCCGGGTCGAGCGCGTGATGCTCGGCGTGTTCGTCGTCGCGGGCACCCTCGCGGCCGTCGGCGGGATCATCCAGACCGGCTACGTCGGCGCGATCAGCGCCAACCAGGGCAACAACATGATCTTCACCGTGTTCGCGGCCGCGGTGATCGGCGGCATCAGCCTCGACGGCGGCAAGGGCACCATGTTCGGCGCCCTGACGGGCGTGCTCCTGCTGGGCGTGGTCCAGAACCTGCTCACCCTCGCCCAGGTCCCGTCGTTCTGGATCCAGGCCATCTACGGCGGAATCATCCTGATCGCCCTCATGATCGCCCGTGTCACCACGGGCCGGGCCCAGGACTGACCACGGCTGCCAACCGCCCCTCGACGGAAAGGACTTCAGTGTCCCAGGCCCCCGGTACTCCCACCCGCGTCACCGCGGTCGACACCTATGACATCCGCTTCCCCACCTCGCGCGAGCTCGACGGCTCCGACGCGATGAACCCGGACCCCGACTACTCGGCCGCGTACGTCGTGCTGCGCACCGACGCGGGGGACGGCCACGAGGGGCACGGATTCACCTTCACCATCGGGCGGGGGAACGAGATCCAGGTCGCCGCGATCGAGGCGCTGCGCGGCCATGTCGTGGGCCGGCCCGTAGAGGAGCTGTGCGGGGACCCGGGGATCCTCAACCGCGACCTGATCGGCGACAGCCAGCTGCGCTGGCTCGGCCCCGAGAAGGGCGTGATGCACATGGCGATCGGCGCGGTCATGAACGCCGTGTGGGACCTGGCCGCCAAGCGCGCGGGCAAGCCCGTGTGGCGGCTCCTCGCCGATGCCGCCCCGGAGTGGATCGTCCGGCAGATCGACTTCCGGTACATCACCGACGCGCTCACGCCCGAGGAGGCCCTCGCCCTGCTGCGCCGGGGCCGTGAGGGAGCGCCGGAACGCACGGCGCGGCTGCTGGAGCGCGGCTACCCCGCCTACACCACCTCCGCCGGCTGGCTCGGCTACGACGACGACAAGCTCGGCCGGCTCGCCGCCGAGGCCGTCGCAGGCGGCTTCCGCCAGATCAAGCTGAAGGTCGGCGCCGACCTGGAGGACGACGTACGGCGCTGCCGTGTCGCCCGCGAGGTCGTCGGGCCGGGCATCCGCATGGCGATCGACGCCAACCAGCGCTGGGACGTGGCCGAGGCCATCCGCTGGACCAAGGCCCTCGCCGAGTTCGACCCGTACTGGATCGAGGAGCCCACCAGCCCCGACGACGTCCTCGGCCACGCCGCCATCCGTGAGGCCGTCGCCCCGGTCAAGGTGGCCACCGGTGAGCACGTGCAGAACCGGGTCGTCTTCAAACAGCTCCTCCAGGCCGGCGCCCTCGACGTCCTCCAGATCGACGCGGCCCGCGTCGGCGGCGTCAACGAGAACCTCGCCATCCTGCTGCTGGCCGCCAAGTACGGCGTACCGGTCTGCCCGCACGCGGGCGGTGTCGGGCTGTGCGAACTCGTCCAGCACCTGTCGATGTTCGACTACGTGGCGGTCACCGGCACCACCGAGGACCGGGTCATCGAGTACGTCGACCATCTGCACGACCACTTCCTCGACCCGGTGGTGATCAGGGAAGGTCACTACACGGCACCCACCGCGCCGGGTTTCTCGGCCGCCATGCGGCCCGAGTCGATCGCGCGGTACACGTTCCCGGACGGCGCCTTCTGGGCCGCCGACCGCGATGAGAAGAAGGGGCACGCGGCATGAGCGACTTCGACGGTCTCAAGGCGCTGGTGACAGGGGGCGCCTCCGGCATCGGCCGGGCCACGGCCGAACTCCTCGCCGCGCGCGGTGCCCGGGTCGCCGTCCTCGACCTGGATCCGTCCTCCGTCGACAAGCCCCTGCTCGCCTTCCGCGCCGACGTCACCGACGACGCCTCCGTACGTGAGGCCGTGGCGGCCGCCGTGGCCGACCTCGGCGGTCTGGACGTGCTGATCAACAACGCCGGCATCGGCGCCCAGGGCACCGTCGAGGACAACGACGACGCCGAGTGGCACCGGGTCTACGACGTCAACGTCGTCGGCATGGTCCGAATGTCCCGTGCCGCACTCCCGCACCTGCGGGAGTCCGCGCACGCGACCATCGTCAACACCTGCTCGATCGCCGCCACGGCCGGGCTTCCGCAGCGGGCGCTGTACAGCGCGACCAAGGGCGCCGTGTACTCGCTCACCCTCGCCATGGCCGCCGACCACGTCCGTGAGGGCATCCGAGTCAACTGCGTCAACCCGGGCACGGTGGACACCCCCTGGGTCGGCCGCCTCCTCGACTCCGCAGCCGACCCGGCCGCCGAACGCGCCGCGCTGGAGGCCCGCCAGCCCACCGGGCGCCTGGTGTCGGCGGACGAGGTCGCCGGCGCCGTCGCCTACCTGGCGAGCCCGCTCTCCGGCGCCACCACCGGCACCTCCCTCGCCGTCGACGGCGGCATGCAGGGCCTGCGCCTGAGGCCGGTGGGCCGGTGAACCGGCTCGGTCGCACCGACGTCGAGGTCAGCCCGCTGTCCTTCGGCGGGGCCGCCATCGGCAACCTGTACACCGAGGTCGGCGAGGAACAGGCGCACGAGGCCGTGGCCGCCGCCTGGGACGCGGGCATCCGCCACTTCGACACGGCCCCGCACTACGGCCTCGGCCTGTCCGAACGCCGCCTCGGCGCTGCCCTGCGGGAGTATCCGCGCGAGGCGTACACCATCTCGACCAAGGTCGGCCGTCGTCTGGAACCGGTGCCGGACGCGACGGGCGACGACCTGGCCAACGGCTTCGCCGTACCCGCGGACCGGCGCCGTGTCTGGGACTTCGGCGCGGACGGCGTACGGCGCGCCCTCGACGACAGTCTGGAACGGCTCGGGCTCGACCGCGTCGACGTGGTCTACCTCCACGACCCCGACGACCACGCCGAAGTGGCCTTCCGCGAGGGCTATCCGGCGCTGGAGAAGCTGCGCTCCGAGGGCGTGGTGGGCGCGATCGGCGCCGGGATGAACCAGGCCGAGATGCTGACCCGCTTCGTCGCCGACACGGACGTCGACGTGGTGCTGTGCGCCGGCCGCTACACGCTGCTGGACCAGAGCGCGCTCGACGATCTGCTGCCCGTGGCGGTCGAGTGCCACACCTCCGTCGTCGTCGGCGGAGCCTTCAACTCCGGCCTCCTGGCGGATCCGGGGCCGGACTCGACGTACAACTACACGCAGGCCCCACCGGAGTTGCTGGACCGCGCACTGCGCATGAAGTCCCTCGCCGACCGCCACGGCATCACCCTGCGGGCCGCCGCCCTCGCGTTCTGCGCCGCGCACCCCGCCGTCGCGAGCGTGCTCGTGGGCGCCCGGTCCGCCCACGAGGTCCGGGACTGCGCCGAGCAGTTCGCGACGGAGGTGCCGATGGCGTTCTGGCAGGAACTGCTGGAATCCGGCCTGCTGTCCGACAAGGAGCCGCGATGAGGGTCGCCCTGCACACCAAGGTCCGCGCGGACCGGATCGACCGCTACGAGGCGGCCCACCGGGAGGTGCCGGTCGAGCTCACGGACGCGATCCGGGCCGCCGGCGCCACCTCCTGGACGATCTGGCGCAGCGGCACCGACCTCTTCCACGTCCTGGACTGCGAGGACTACGGCCGCCTCCTCGCCGAGCTGAAGGAGCTGCCGGTCAACGTGGCCTGGCAGGCCCGCATGGTCGAGCTGCTCGACGTGGTGCACGACTACTCCGACGAGGGCGCGGACGCCGGCCTGCCCGTCGTGTGGGAGCTGCCGTGACGATCGTCGACGCCCACCACCACGTGTGGGATCTGTCGGTGCGCGACCAGGACTGGATCACGGGTCCAGAACTCCGGCCGCTGAGAAGGAACTTCGGCGTCGGTGACCTCGCCCCCGAGGCGCGGGCTGCCGGAGTCGGCCGTACCGTCCTCGTCCAGACGATCACCGTCCCGGAGGAGACCCCTGAATTCCTGGCGCTCGCCGCCGAGCACGAGCTGATCGCGGGAGTCGTCGGCTGGACCGACCTCACTCGCCCCGACATCGCCGACGAGCTGGTCCGGCTGCGCGAGCTGCCCGGCGGCCGGTACCTCAAGGGCATCCGCCACCAGGTCCAGGGCGAGGCGGACCCGGAATGGCTGCTGCGCGCGGCCGTACGACGCGGACTGGCGGCCGTGGCGGAGGCCGGCCTGGTCTACGACCTCGTGGTGCTGCCCCACCAGCTCCCCGCCTGCGTCGAAGTGGCCGCCGACCTCCCCGGACTCACCTTCGTCCTGGACCACTCGGGCAAACCGCCGATCGCCTCCGGCACCCTCGACCCCTGGACCCGTGACGTCCGTGCCCTCGCCGCACTCCCCAACACCGTCTGCAAACTCTCCGGCCTCGTCACCGAGGCCGACCTCGCCGACTGGACGGTGACCGACCTGCGCCCGTACGCCGACGTGGTACTGGAGGCCTTCGGCCCCGGGCGCCTGATGTTCGGCTCGGACTGGCCGGTGTGCACGCTCGCGGCGACGTACGGCCAAGTGCTGGCCGCCGCCGGGGAGTTGACCGCTGCGCTCTCCGACGCCGAACGCACACAGGTCTTCGAGGGCACCGCCGTCCGCGTCTACGCTCTTTGACGGCGCCCTGCGCGAGACGTCTCAGCTCACCTCCGGCCCGTCGACGTTGAAGGTCGACTCACCTCCGGCGCCGGCTCGCACGACGATGATGTCGGCGGGCTCGGCCGAAGGGTTGCTCTCCCGGTGGACGGAGCCCTTGGGGACGTGGATGAAGTCACCCGGTCCGGCCTCCACCGTGTTCGCGCCGTCCGGGCCGAACTCCATTCGCAGAGCGCCGGTGAGGACGTAGATCACCGATTCCCAGTCCCCGTGGTGGTGCCAGCCGGAGACCATGCCGGCCTCTGTGCGGACGAACCCCGACCAGGTTCCCTCGGTGGCGAACGCCTCCTGCCGGTCCATCCCCGGGGTACGGGGCCCCGGCCTCCGGTCATCGGGCGTGACGACCCTGACCGGATCCTGCTGACTGGCCATGACGATCCCTTTCCGGCGAGCCTTCTCGAACCTCACGACTTCTGGGCCGTCCCCGCCAGCCGGGTGGGCGGCAGATACTCCCGCACATAGGTCCGTTCCCAGCACGCGCCCGTCTCCCGGAGCTCACGCCAGGTCGTGTAGCGGTAGCGGAACAGGCGGGCGCGGATGTGGCGGGGCGGGGCGTCGGGCGGGAACGGGGAGCGGCGCAGGAGTCTGAGGGTGTCGCGGTCGTTCTCCAGGAGCCGTTCCACCAGAGCGCCGAACCACGGGCCCGCGTACGCGGGGGACAGGGCTGCGAACCACATCAGCCAGTCAAGGCGCAGGTGGTACGGCGCGAACTGGCGCGGCCAGCGGCGGGGGTCGCCCGGCTTGCCCTTGAACTCGTACTCCCGCCAGTCCGAGTCCTCACGCGGCACGTCGTCGGCGGTCCCCTCGACGACCACCTCGTAGCGGATCCGGCTGACGCTGCCGAACGCGCCGTAGGTGTTGACCAGATGCAGCGGGTCGAAGGAGCGGTTCATGACCTGGCGGCGGGAGACCATGTTCGCGACCGGGTGGTAGCTGAGGAACAGCAGCAGGGCGGCGACCGCCAGGACCACCACCTCGTACCAGAGCGGCGCCTCCGGCACGGACGGCGGATCGCTCGGGAAGGCCAGCGCCGACAGCGCCAGGACGATGGTGATCCAGTTCAGCCAGGAGAAGTTGCCCGACAGCACCAGCCACAGCTGGGTGACGATCATCAGGGCGGCGGCGGCCGTCGCTACGGGCTGCGGGGTGAAGAGGAGGAGGGGCACGACGAGTTGGGTGAAGTGGTTGGCGGCCACCTCTACGCGGTGCAGCGGCTTCGGCAGATGGTGGAAGAACCAGCTCAGCGGGCCCGGCATCGGCTGGGTCTCGTGATGGTGGTCGAGGCAGGTCAGCTTCCGCCAGCAGGCGTCGCCGCGCATCTTGATCAGACCCGCGCCGAACTCGACGCGGAACAGGATCCAGCGCAGCAGGAACAGCACCACGACCGGCGGCGCCACCTCGTCGTTGCCCAGCAGCACGGCGAGGAAGCCGACCTCGAGGAGCAGCGACTCCCAGCCGAACGAGTACCAGGTCTGGCCGACGTTCACGATCGAGAGATACAGCGCCCAAGGGACGAGCCACAGCAGCATCGCGGCCCACAGGGGCGCCAATGAGTCCACCCCGGCCAGCAGCGCCGCCGAGACCGCGCAGCCCGACCAGGCGCAGCCGGCGAAGAACCGGTCCGAATAGTGGAGTTGGAACAGGCTCGGGGCCGCCCTGAAGCGCACCTGCGCGACGAAGCGCGGCACGGGCAGCATCCCCCGCTCGCCCATCAGCGCCCGGAACTGAAGGGCCGCCGTCAGGAACGCCACGAGGTACACGGCGGCCAGCGCCCGCTGGAAGACCAGCCGGCTCGTCCAGTAGTCCGGTGCGACGAACCAGTCCACGGCCGTACGCCTCCTCTCCTCATTGTCGCGCCCCCGTCCCAGGTGACTCTCCGTATACCACTTCTCCGCTTGCGTAACCCATGTGAGTGAAGCAGACAATGGTGACGAATTTCCCGACGACCGGCGGGAGGACGTGGTGCGGACACCCACCCGAACCATGGTCACGGCCTGCGCGCTCTCGGCGGCACTCCTCGTCGCCGGCTGCGTCGGCGGCAGCGACACGAACACGCCATCCGGCGAGGACCTCTTCCTCCAGCCCGCGGCGGACCGTGGACCCGATCCCTTCACGGCCTCCACGACGACCGCCGAGGCCGCCGCCTCGCCGCTCACCCGAACGCCGCAGCCGTCGCGGTCGGGGCGCACCGGCCCCCGGTCCCTGTCCGGCGCGACACCCGGGCTCTACGGCGGCACCCGCGGGGCCGGGAGCTGTGACGTCCAGCGGCAGATCGACGTCCTCGCCGCCGACCGGACCAGGGCCCGCGTCTTCGCCCTGGCCGCGGGTGTCTCCCGGGCGTCGATACCGGGCTATCTGCGCAGTCTGACCTCGGTCGTGCTGCGGGCGGACACCCGGGTCACCAACCACGGGTTCCGCGACGGGACGGGCACCGGTTACCAGTCCGTCCTCCAGGCGGGCACCGCAGTTCTCGTCGACGCCCACGGAGTGCCTCGCGTCCGCTGCGCCTGCGGCAACCCGCTCGCCCCGCCGGTCGGGACCCGGGGTGAGAGCGGCGTCAGCGGCCGGAGCTGGTCCGGGTACGAGCCGGGCCGGGTGGTCGTGGTGGCGCCGGCGCCCCAGGTGATCGCCGACATCACGATCATCGACGTCGTCGACAACACCTGGATCGAGCGGCCGGTCGGCCATCGGGGTCACGACCACGACCATGTCGTACCGCCGGCGAAGCCGATGCCTCCCGACCGGGAGAAGCCCCAGCACGACCGGCCCGGACACGACAGTGGCAGGCCCACGCCCACGCCCACACCCTCGCCCTCGCCCTCGCCCTCGCACGAGAGCGGGCCCGCCTCGCCCCCGGAGCGGACACCCGCCGACTGCGTGACCCCGGACGTCACCGTCACCCCCGGCGCCACGGACATCCAGGCCGACGCCCCCTCGGACCAGGGCCGCCGCTCCACCGACTGCCCCACGGCCACCGTCACCCCGACCGCCCCGCCCTCCTCGGCCGACCCCGGCGGCACCCACGCCTCGCCCGAAGAGCCCAGCGCCCCCGCCTCCCGCACCGAGCCCGAGACCTCCCCCGGCTCCTCGCAGGAGGTCGGTCCCGAGACCGTCCCGGACGGCCCGGACACGCCCGACGGCGGCGGGCTGATCCCCGACGATCCCGGCGCGACCGGCAGCATCTTCGGCAGCCCGACCGACGTGTTCGACGGCTGACCGCCACCGGGGCACGGACCGCACGATGAGCGGGAAAGGTTCCGTCGTCCCAGTCGAAGAATCCGGCAAACCCTGGCAAGGTGGGCCCATGGTTGATCGGGGAGCGAGCGCCCTGTCACTCCCGGACGACTGGCCCGCCCACCCGGACCCGATCCTGGCGCTCAACCGCATGGGCACCTTCGACTGGGACCTGGACAACGGCGTCTTCCACATGGACGCCCAGGCCCACGAGGTCTTCGACCTGCGCCCCGACGAATACGACGGCAACCCGGCGACCCTGGCGGTACGGGTGCCGCCGCCCGAGGGCTACCGGCTGGACGGCCTGGTCTCCCAGGCGATGAAGGACGGCAGCGAGAACTACGGCACCTACTTCCGCATCCGCTGCCGCGACGGCACCCTGCGCTGGACCCACACCCAGGGCTACATCCGCCGCGACGAGACGGGGCGCCCGCGCCGCATCGTCGGCATCGTCCGCGTGGCCACCGAGGAACTCGCCGAGCTCGAGCAGCGGCATCAGCAGGCCGCCGACGACGAGGCCCGGCGCCAGCAGACCAGCGTCGTCCAGCTCACCACGGCCGCCCTCGCCCACGCCCGCACCATCCAGGACGTCATCGACGTCCTCAAGGACACCCACGGCCTCACCCACCTCGGCGCCACCAGCCTCGTCATGGGCCTGGTCGAGGCCGGCCGCATCCGGCTGGTCGCCGAGGGCCCCTCCGGCAGCTTCGTGCCCGGCACCCTGATCACCCGAATAGACGAGCAGTACCCGATGAGCGAGGTCGTACGGACCCTCAGCCCGCGGTTCATCGAGTCGCCGGAGGAGTTCGCGGACAGCTACCCGGTCCTCTGGCCGCACATCACCGACCTGCACATCACGTCCGCCGCCTACATGCCGCTGATCGCCCAGGCCAGGCCCATCGGCGCCATCGGCCTGCTCTACAACGACCGGCGAGGCTTCACCTCGGACGAGCGCAACGTCCTCGTCGCCCTCGGCAGCAGCATCGCGCAGAGCCTTCAGCGGGCCATGTTCTACGAGCAGGAGAAGGACCTCGCCGCCGGCCTCCAGCAGGCCATGCTGCCGCGCACCATCCCCAGCGTGCCCGGCGCCGACGTGGCCGTGCGCTACCGCTCCGCCTCCCTCGGCCGGGACATCGGCGGCGACTGGTACGACCTGATCCCGCTGCCGGGCGGCCGGGTCGGCGCCGTCATCGGCGACGTCCAGGGCCACGACACCCACGCCGCCGCCGTGATGGGCCAGCTGCGCATCGTCCTGCGGGCCTACGCCGCCGAGGGACACACCCCGGCCACGGTGATGGCCCGCGCCTCGGTGTTCCTGCACGAACTGGACACCGACCGTTTCGCGACCTGCCTGTACGCCGAGGCGGACCTGTCCACCGGCGTCGTGCAGGTGGTGCGGGCCGGTCATATCGACCCGCTGGTCCGCGAGCCCGGTGGCGCCTGCCGCCGGGTCTCCGTCGAGGGCGGACTGCCGCTCGGCCTGTCCGCGGAGTTCGGGCAGCTCGAGTACCCGGTCGGCACGATCGAGCTGGACTCCGACCACACCCTGCTGCTGTGCACCGACGGCCTGGTCGAACAGCCCGGCACCGACCTGGACGACGGCATGCAGACCCTCACCGCGCTCATCGCCACCGGCCCGAACGACGTCCGTGATCTCGCGGACCGGCTCATCGACGTCGCGGAGGAACGCGGCGGGGACGACGACGTGGCGCTGCTCCTGCTGCGCCGCCGCGTCCTGGACGCCCCGCAGCCCGGCGGCCGGCTCCAGCAGCACGTCGCGCCCGGCGACCCCGAGGCCCTCACCGCGGCCCGGCACATGATCCGCGCCGCCGTGCGCTCCTGGGGCGCCGCCGACCGGGCGGACGAGATCGAGCTGGTCGCCGACGAGCTCATCACCAATGCCCTGATGCACACCGAGGGCTCGGCCGTGGTGACCCTGCGGGTCCTCGCCGGCTCCGAACGCCGGCTGCGCGTCGAGGTCGAGGACTCCTCCAGCGCCCTGCCGCGCCGCCGCGAGGCGGGGGAGTCGGGTGTCTCCGGCCGCGGGCTGCTCCTGGTCGACCTGCTCACGGACGTGTGGGGCGTGGAGGCCCGGGGCGGCGGCAAGGCGGTGTGGTGCGAGTTCGTGGTGCCGGAGCGGCCCTGAGGCACATGGCGCCGTCGGCACCGGATGGCACTCTGGACGTATGCCGGAACTCCCCGAGGTGGAAGCGCTCAAGGACTTCCTGACTGAGAACCTGGTCGGGCACGAGATCGTGCGGGTGCTGCCCGTCGCGATCAGTGTCCTCAAGACGTACGACCCGCCGGTCACCTCCGTCGAGGGCCACGAGGTCACCGCCGTGCGCCGGTACGGCAAGTTCCTGGACCTGGCGACGGCCGAAGGCCCGCATCTGGTGACCCACCTGGCCCGCGCGGGCTGGCTCCAGTGGAAGGACCAACTCCCGAGCGGCATGCCCCGCCCCGGCAAGGGCCCGCTCGCGCTGCGCGTCGCCCTGGAGACCGGTGCCGGCTTCGACCTGACGGAGGCCGGTACGCAGAAGCGTCTCGCGGTGTACGTCGTGCAGGACCCGCAGGAGGTCCCGGGCGTGGCCCGGCTGGGCCCGGACCCGCTCGCAGACGACTTCGACGAGAGACGGTTCGCGGCACTGCTGAAGGACGAGCGCCGCCAGCTCAAGGGCGCCCTGCGCGACCAGAGCCTCATCGCCGGGGTCGGGAACGCCTACAGCGACGAGATCCTGCACGCGGCCAGGATGTCGCCGTTCAAGCTGGCGGCGGCGCTGACCCCGCAGGAGACGGCACGGCTGTACGAGGCCCTGCGGACGACCCTCACCGAGGCCGTCGAGCGTTCGCGCGGGCTGGCGGCCGGCCGTCTCAAGGCCGAGAAGAAGAGCGGCCTGCGCGTCCACGGCCGCACCGGCGAGCCCTGCCCGGTCTGCGGCGACACCATCCGCGAGGTCTCCTTCAGCGACTCCTCGCTCCAGTACTGCCCGACCTGCCAGACGGGCGGGAAGCCGCTGGCGGACCGGCGGATGTCGCGGCTGCTCAAGTAGCCGGGACCGGAGTGCGAGAGCGTCAACGGGGGTTGAGCGTGACCAGGTGCTCGCCGTCGGACGTGCGCACCTCGTAGCGCATGATCTCGTCGCTGTGCATCGCCGACGCGCCCATCATGGTGTTCTCACGGGCGTCGTGATGGGCCGCCGACCAGCTGGTCACGGTCTCCTCCGAGCCGTCCCGGCCGATGGCGATCAGGTGGCAGGGGCGCGGACCCGCGCCGTCCTTCACCTTCAGCTCCACCTGGCTGCCGTACATCTCGTTCTCGGTCGTGACCTGCGCCCACACCCCGGACCGCTCGTCGGTCGCCTCGACCACCTGTACGGATCTGTCGTCGCCGCCGGCCATGATCGCGACGCCGGGGGCGGCGAGGGCGATCACCACGGAGGCGGCCACGGCGTACAGGGTGCGCCGGCGCCGGGCGCGATGGCGGATCGCCACCGCTTCGAGCAGCCGGTTCAGCATCTGGGGGCCCGGCTTGGTCATGGGGCTCACGAACCGGGGGGTGGAGCGCCGGTACAACATCAACTGGCGGGCGACGGGCCCGAACTCGGTCACGTGTGCCGCACAGCGGGGGCACTCCATGAGGTGGTCCTCGAAGCGGAACGCCTCCGCCTCGTTCAGCACGCCGAGCGCGTACGCGGCGACGTCGCGATGCCTCTCCAGGGACCTCATGCCGAATCCTCGTGCCGTTGGGTGTGGGGTGTGTTACTCCTTGCGCCCACTGGTACGCACCAGACAGTCGAATCACTCAAGCCACTCGGAGAATCGCAACCAAGGGATTCGGAGCGGTCGGCGTCGAGGATTGGTCCGAGGAGAAAAGAACTTAAAAAAGGTGGATGGCGAGGTGCCCGAGCGGCAGTCCGAGCTGCCACGCCGGTGTCCACACCTTCGGTCCCTCGTCCTCTCCTACCGGCGCACCACCGCCCGGCACGGCGTTCAGATCGGGCGCGAGCAGCTCGGTCTCCTGGAGCCAGCGCCAGGCCGCCTCGGCGAGTTCCAGGTCGGGCGCGGGCCCGCCGGAGTCGGTCGCCTCGGCCGCGAGGCCCGCCATGCGCTCGCGCACCCAGTCCTGCCACGGCTGGTCGTAGGCCGTCAGCGACAGCCACGTCTCCAGCTGGGTCACCACCCGGATGCCGGACAGCTCGCCGTCGGTGTCGGACAGGAAGATGGTCAGCGCCAGGGCGTCACGCCCGGCGCGGAACTCGAAGGACGTCGGCGGCATCAGATCGCCGGTGCGCAGCAGCTCGTCGGCGATGTACTCGGCGTACAACCACGCCATGGGGACGGTGAGTTCACCGCCACCGGTGCCGTCCGTGCTCTCCTGACCTCTGTGCAGCATCCCTTCCTGCCTTCCTCCGGTGAGTGCGTCGCCCCACCCCGGGGCCGTGGGCCCTTGCCCAATCCGGAACACGGATGAGGACAGCCGATTACTCAACCGGGGTGTTCAGCAAGGCGCTTTACGGAGGTTTGACTAAGCCTTCGGTTTCACCGCAGGTCGGCCGCGTATCCGGGAAGCACCCGACGCAGTGCGCGCAGTGCGTAGTACGCGCGGGACTTCACCGTACCGGGCGGAATACCAAGGGTTTCCGCGGCCTCCGCAACACTCGCCCCTTGGAAGTACACGAGCACCAGGACTTCACGGTGCTCGGGAGTGAGTGTCTTCACAGCCTCGCGGACGTCGAGCATCTCGGCGGCCCGCTCGGCGTGGTCTGAGATCACGCGCGCGTTCTCCAGGATCGCGTCGCCGACCTCCGGCGGGCGTGCCTGCCGGGCCCGCCGCGCGTCGATCGCCAGGCGTCGCCCGACGGTCAGCAGCCACGGCCGCACCGAGTCGAAGTCGTCGGCGCGCAGGGCCTCGGGATGCTGCCAGGCGCGCACCAGCGTCTCCTGCACCAGGTCCTCGGCGCGCTGCCGGTCGCCGTCACAGAGCCGGAGCAGGAGCGCGAAGAGGGGCCGGCCGTGCTCCCGCTGCAGTGCGGCGAGCTCGTGCTCGGCGGTCGTCCCGTTCGTGAGGGTGGTTCCGGCCGTCATGGCCGTATGGCATCGCAGGCCGCAGTTCTGGGACAGGGCGCTCACACGGATCTGCGGCGGACGGTCGATCGCGTCGGCGAACGGTTCGGTGAACGGTCCCTTCCGCAAGCCGGGGCGGGCCGGACGGCCTAATGGAAGCGGCCGGATTGTTTGCGAGCGTGCTCTATTTCGTACCTATTTTGGTGCGTATATACGACCACAAGGGGTGAGCTGATGATCGCACGCAGTCGGCTTGTGGCCATCGCTGTCACGGCCGTGCTTGTCGCAGGTGCCGCATGCCAGGCCCACAACCGCGAGGTCGCAGGACGTCCGGCACCGTCCGCCGGCACCCGCGGCTTCACCCTCGTCGCCTCCGGGGACGTCCTCCCGCACACTCCGATCATCGATCGCGCCCGCTTCGACGCGGGCGGCAAGGGGTACGACTTCCGACCGATGTTCGCCGGCGTACGACCCGTGGTCTCCCGCGCCGATCTGGCGTTGTGTCATATGGAGACCGTCTACGGCGAGGACGGCGCGTACACCGGCTACCCCCTCTTCAAGTCCCCGCCGGAGGTGGCCCGGGGCATCGCCTCCGCCGGCTACGACGGCTGCTCGACGGCCTCCAACCACAGCCTCGACGACGGGGCCGCCGGCATCCTGCGCACGCTGAACGCCCTCGATCAGGCGAAGGTGCGGCACGCGGGCACGGCCCGCACCTCGGGCGAGGCGCGCAGTGTGACCGTGATGCGCGCGGGCCGCGCCAAGGTCGCACACCTCGCGTACACCTACGGCGTCAACGACTTCCCGCTCCCGCCGGGCCAGCCCTGGGCGGTCAATCTGATCGACCGGGAGAAGATCGTCGCGGACGCCCGGGCCGCCCGGAAGGGTGGTGCGGACGTGGTGGTCGTGTCGATGCACTGGGGCACCGAATGGCAGGACGCGCCCGACGAGGAGCAGTTGAACCTGGCCGAGCAGCTCACCGCCTCCCGCACCGGCGACCGTCCCGACATCGACCTGATCCTCGGCACCCACGCCCATGTCCCGCAGGCGTACGAGAAGGTGAACGGCACCTGGGTGGTCTACGGCATGGGTGATCAGGTCGCCGGCGCGATGTACAACTCGCAGGGCGTGCAGGACCCGCGCGGCAACCAGTCCACGCTCGCCCGCTTCCGCTTCGATCCGCCGGCCCGGGCCGGCGGGCGCTGGGAGGTGTCGAAGGCCGAGTTCGTCCCGCAGTTGTTCGACATCGACGCGGGGCGGGTGCTCAACCTCAACCAGGCCATCGCCAAGGGCGCCGAACTGAGCGGTGTGCGGGACCGGATCCGCGAGGTCGTGCTCAGCCGGGGCGCGGGGGACGACGGGCTGTCGATGGGGGAGTAGGTCAGTCCGCCTCGACGTGGTCGAAGGTCTTGAGCATCTCCTTCAGCACGCGCACGCACGCCTGGAGCTCGGCCTCGGTCAGCTCGCCGCCGACCTGCCGGTTCAGGGCGTGCTCGCGCGCGAGGATCGCGGTGATGACGGCCTCGCCCTCGTCCGTGATCCGGATCAGCGAGGAGCGCTGGTGCGCGGGGTTGGGCGTGGTCTCGGCCCAGCCCCTGGCCAGCGCGTCGTTGACCATGCGCTGCACGAACTGCCGGGTCAGCGTCATGAGACGGCCCATCTGAGGCACCGTCATGGGCCCGTACCTGTGCAGCAGCACCAGCACGGAGCGCACGCCGACGGAGACCCCCTCGACCTCCTCGCCCTGTTCGAGCTTGCGCAGGCCGCGGCGGTAGAGCGCGCCGATCAGATCGAAGACCTCGCTGACCCGGTGGCCGAGGTCGTCGGGGGAGAGGGGCTTGGCGGAGTCGTTCACGGGGTCATCATGACACCTGGGTTGCCAAATTGCTCGAAGAATGACACCTTGGTTGTCATGACGACAGCGACGAAAGCTTCGGACCTGCGCACCTTCGCCTCCGCCGACGGCGACCTCGCCTACCTCGACACCGGCTCCGGGGACCTCGTGGTCCTCCTCCACTCCGGATACGTCGACCACCGCGTCTGGCACGCCCAGATACCGGCCCTCGCCGCCGGCCACCGCGTGATCGCCCTGGACGTACGCGGCCACGGCTCCTCCGCCAACGCGAGCAAGCCCTTCCGCTGGGCCGACGACATCGCCGCCCTGCTGCGCCACCTCGACGCGGGCCCCGCGGTCCTCGTCGGCCTGTCGATGGGCGGGCTGATCGCCACCAACACCGTGCTGGAGTACCCCGAACTCGTCCGCGCCGTCGTCACCTGCGGTGCCGCGACAGGGGAGTTCCAGTACACGGACGACTGGACCCGCGGTCTCCAGGCCGAGATGGCCCGCGCCCTGGAAGCCGCGGACATCGAAGGCTGGCTCGATGCGTTCGTACAGGTACTGCCCGGCCCGGAGCGCACCGTCGCCGACGTCGACCAGGACAGCCTGCGGCTGATCCGGGACATGGCCCGCGGCACCCTCGCCAAGCACACACCCGGCGAGAAGGACTGGTTCGTGCCCGTGCCGGACACCTTCGCCCGCGCGGCGGGGATCACCGTCCCGCTGCTCGCCCTCAACGGGGGCCTGGAGCCCGCCGACATGCTCGCCGCGGCCGAGCGCCTCGCCGGCACCGTCCACGACGGCCGCACCGAGGTCGTCGACGGCGTCGGCCACTACCCCAACCTGGAGAAGCCGGAGATCTTCAACAAGATCGTGCTCGACTTCCTGCGGACCCTCTGAAACCCGGTGCCACCGGACGGCTCAGCGTGCGACCGCGCAATGCGGGTCCGGCACGCTGAGCGGGGCGGGCGGCACCACAGCCCCCTACGGGACGACCGTCACCGGCCAGCGCCCCGCCTTCACCAGCCGGATCGCGACGGAACCCACGATCCGGTGCCCGGCCTGCTCCGAGGCGCCCACCACCACGGCGTCCGCCTTCAGGTCGTCCGCCGCCTTCACCAGCCCGTTGTAGGGGTCGCCCTGGAAGGTGTGGAACTCCCAGCGGACGTCGAATATCCCCTTGAGCCGCTCCGTGGCCTCCCGGATGTAGGAGATCAGGGACTCGGCGATCTCGTTGGTCGTCTCCGCGACCGGTGCCCCGAGCGCCGCGCCCGCCGTCATCACCGGCTGCACGTACACGACGGCGAGCAGTGCGTTCTGCCGTCGGGCCAGGCCACCGGCGTAGGCCGCCGCGCGCAGCGACGAGTCGGAGCCGTCCACTCCGACCACGATGACCTTGGGCCCGTCCGTGCCCCGCTCGAACCGGTGCGAGTGCTGTTCCGTCACGGCAGGAGGCTATCGGAAGGCCCAGGTCCCGCCGTCGGCCGGGACGCTCGACGGGCGAGGAGGCGCCGGGCTTCCTACAGTCGGAACATGAGTGCCACCGTGGAGGCCGCGCGGGACAAGGACGTCACGGGCCCGGCACGGCCGCCCGGACACGGCTGGAGGAGCAGGGTGCCGGAAGGTTTCGCGACCTTCTTCGGCGCCCTCGGACTGCTCTGCGTCCTGCTCGCCCTCATCCCGCCGCTCCGGGTCGCGCTGCGCCCGGTCGTACGCGCCCTCGACCAGATCATCGTCCCCGTCAGCGCCAACCTCGCCTACGCCGTCTTCCTCTTCCTGCTCGCCGCCGCGACGGCCGCTCGCAAGAAGATCGCCTGGTGGCTGGTCGTCGTCTATCTGGGCCTGCTCGTCCTCTCCGACATCGTCGGCACCGTCTTCGGCGACTACGCCGACTCCGTCCCGTCCCTCATCGTGTGCGGCCTCGCCCTCGCCCTGCTGATCGTCGTCCGCGGGGAGTTCTACGCAGCCTCCCGCAGAGCGGCCGTACGAAGAGCCCTCGGTGTCCTGCTCGTCGGACTCGTCATCGGCATCCTGGTCGGCTGGGGGCTCGTCGAACTGTTCCCCGGCACGCTGCCGCAGAGCCAGCGGCTGGCGTGGGCCGCCGACCGGGTCTGCGGCGGCCTGGTCTCCGGCACCACCTACGACGGACGGCCGCCGCGCCCCCTGTACTTCCTGCTCGGCCTGTTCGGAGCGCTCGCCCTCCTCAACGCCGCCGCCACGCTGTTCCGCTCGCAGCGCATGGAGGCCGCCCTGCACGACGACGAGGAGGCCCGCATCCGCGCCCTCCTCAAGGCCTACGGCGACAAGGACTCCCTCGGCTACTTCGCCACCCGGCGCGACAAGGCCGTCGTCTTCTCGCCCAGCGGCAAGGCCGCCGTCACCTACCGCGTCGAGGCCGGCGTGTGCCTCGCCAGCGGCGACCCGGTCGGCGACCGGGAGGCATGGCCGCACGCCATCGCCGCCTGGCTGGCCGCGGCCCGCCGGCACGCCTGGGTGCCCGCCGCGATGGGCGCCTCCGAGGACGGCGCCACCGCCTACGCCCGCGCCGGACTCGGCGCCCTCCAGCTCGGCGACGAGGCGATCCTGCGGCCGCAGGACTTCGACCTCGACGGCCGCGACATGCGGGTCACCCGGCAGGCCGTCCACCGCGTCCGCCGCACCGGCGCCCACTGCCGTATCCGCCGGCACTCCACCCTCGGCGAGGCGGAGATGGAGGAGATCATCCGCAAGGCCGACGCCTGGCGCGACACCGAGACCGAACGCGGCTTCTCCATGGCCCTGGACCGCCTCGGCGACCCCGCCGACGGCGACTGCCTCCTCCTGGAGGCCCTCGGCGGGGACGGCGAGCTGCTCGCCCTGTTGTCCTTCGTGCCCTGGGGCCGCGAAGGCGTCTCCCTGGACCTGATGCGCCGTGACCGCGGCGCCCCCAACGGCGTCATGGAGTTCATGGTCGCCGAACTGTGCGACGCGGCGCCCAAGCTCGGCATCCGCCGGATCTCCCTGAACTTCGCCGTCTTCCGCTCCGTCTTCGAGGAGGGCGCCCGCATCGGCGCCGGGCCCGTGCTGCGACTGTGGCGGCGCCTGCTGCTGTTCTTCTCCAAGTGGTGGCAGCTGGAGGCCCTCTACCGCTCCAACGCGAAGTACCAGCCCGAGTGGTACCCCCGCTTCATCTGCTACGGCGAGGCCGCCTCCCTCGCCCGCATCGGCATGGCGTCCGGCGTCGCCGAGGGCTTCGTCTCCGTACCGTCGCTGCACAAACTCCGCAGAAAGGGGCACCCGAGGAACCAGCCCCGCCCCGCGACCACCGAGGGACTGCCCTCGCTGGCGGCACTCGGCCTCGAAGGAGGGGACGAGGCCGGGGCGGCCGGGCCGGATGCGGGCCTGCCCGAACAGGTCCGCATCCGGCACCGCACCCTGGACCGGCTGCGCACCGAGGGCGTCGACCCCTACCCTGTCGGCATCCCGGCCCGCACCCACGCCCTCGCCGAGGTCCGCACGGGCGAGCAGGTCACCGTCGCCGGCCGGGTCATGCTGGTCCGCGACTTCGGCGGCCTCGTCTTCGCCGTGCTGCGCGACTGGTCCGGCGACCATCAACTCGCCCTCACCCGCAAGGACTCCGGCGCCGCCCTCGACCGCTTCACCGCCGACACCGACATCGGCGACCTCATCAGCGCCACCGGCCTGGCCGGCACCAGCGACAAGGGCGAACCCACCGTCTTCGTCACCTCGTGGCAGCTCATCGGCAAATGCCTGCGCCCGCTGCCCGACAAACGCCGCGGCCTCGCCGACCCCGAGGCCAAGGTCCGCATGCGCTACCTCGACCTGGTCTCCAGCCCCGCCGCCCGCGACGTGGTCCGCGCCCGCTCCACCGCCGTCCAGGCCCTGCGCCAGGGCCTGCTGGAGCGCGGCTATCTGGAGGTCGAGACGCCGGTTCTCCAGCAGATTCACGGCGGCGCCAACGCGCGCCCCTTCACCACCCACATCAACGCCTACGACCTCGACCTCTATCTGCGCATCGCCCCCGAGCTGTACCTCAAGCGGTTGTGCGTCGGTGGCGTGGAGAAGGTCTTCGAGATGGGCCGCACGTTCCGCAACGAGGGCGTCGACTACAAGCACAACCCCGAGTTCACGATCCTGGAGGCCTACCAGGCGTACGCCGACTACGACGTCATGCTCGACCTGGTCCGCGAGCTGATCCAGGGCTGCGCACGGGCCGCCTTCGGAACGCCGGTCGCCCACAAGGACGGCAAGGAGTACGACATCTCCGGGCAGTGGCCGGTCAAGACGGTGTACGGCGCGATCTCCGAGGTGCTGGGCGAGGAGATCGACCCCGACACCGAGCTGCTCAGACTGCACCGCCACTGCGACCGTGTGGGCGTGCCGTACGTCGCCGACGACGGCCACGGCGACGTGGTCCTGGAGATGTACGAGCGGCTCGTCGAGGAGAAGACCCATCTGCCCACCTTCTACAAGGACTTCCCCACCGACGTCTCCCCGCTCACCCGCCAGCACCGGGGGGACCCGAGACTCGCCGAGCGCTGGGACCTGGTCGCCTTCGGCACCGAACTGGGCACCGCCTATTCCGAGCTCACCGACCCCGTCGAACAGCGCCGCCGTCTCACCGCCCAGTCCCTGCTCGCCGCCGGGGGAGACCCCGAGGCCATGGAACTCGACGAGGACTTCCTCGACGCCCTCGAATACGCCATGCCGCCCACCGGCGGCCTGGGCATCGGCGTCGACCGGCTGGTCATGTTCCTCACCGGCCTGACGATCCGCGAGACGCTGCCGTTCCCGCTGGTCCGCCGCCGCTGAGTGGTGCCACGGGCGGCCCATGGCGCAGGTCCGTGCGAGTGCTTTCGTGCGTCCGTACCGGTGTCGTACTGGTGCGTCGGTCTCTCACCGGGCGACCCATGAGTCATGACGAAGGATCAGCTGCCCCCGCGTCTGCTCACCCGACGCCGCGCGCTGCTCGCCGGCGCCGCCGCCGTCGGAGCCGCCGGCACCGCCGGGCTGTTCACGACTTTCGCGGGCGACGAGCAGGTCCGGCGCGCCGCCGCCCCGACCGCGACCCCCACCCCGGCCGCGGGCCCGCAGGCGCGCTCCGCGCTCAAGCCCTCCTCGTACCGTCTCCAGCCGCTCACGGGATTCGCCCCGCCCAGGGCCGCCCCGCGCCGCACCCTCGTACGCCACGCGCCCATGCTCCAGGTGAACGGACGGGGCCGCCGGATGGTGCTGACCTTCGACGACGGCCCCGACGCCCGCTACACGCCGCACATCCTGGACACCCTGCGCGATTACGACATCCGCGCGATGTTCTTCGTGTGCGGCGAGATGGTCGCCGAGAACGGGGACCTCGTCGCCAGGATGGCCGACGAGGGCCACGTCGTCGGCAACCACACCTGGTCCCACCCGCTGCTCACCCGGCTCAGCCGGCGCGCGATCCGCAGCGAGATGGAGCGCACCAGCGACGTCATCGAGGACTCCTGCGGCGAACGCCCCGTCTGGTTCCGCGCCCCCTACGGCGCCTGGAACCGCGCCGCCTTCCAACTCGGCGCCGAACTGGGCATGGACCCGCTGGCCTGGACCGTCGACACCCTCGACTGGACCACCCCCGGCACCCGCAGGATCGTCGACCGGGTCGAGAACGGCGCAGCCCCCGGCGTCGTGGTGCTCTCGCACGACGCCGGGGGCGACCGCTCCCAGAGCGTCCACGCGCTGCGCTTCTATCTGCCGCGGCTGCTGGACGCCGGATACCACCTCACCGTCCCGGAACGGCATTACGCCTGACGGCTTTCGCCGCCCGGTCGGGGAACGCTCAGCGGACCTCGACCAGGCTGGCGAAAACGACGACGTTCCCGTCGTAACCGGTCTGCTTCGAGAAACCGCCGCCACAGGTGATGACCCGCAATTCGGCGGTTCCCTTCGACGCGTAGACCCGGTCTCCGGGGAAGTTGTCCTTCTGGAACACCTCGACGCCGTAGATCTCGAATACGGCCGTCTTTCCGTCCTTGCGGAGGACTTCGACGCGATTTCCCTTCGCGAGTGAGCCGAGGCCGTAGAACACGGCGGGCCCCTGCAGATTGTCGACGTGGCCGACGACCACCGCGGTGCCCTTCTCGCCGGGCGAGACGGAGCCGGTGAACCAGCCCGACAGATTGGGGTCCTCCGGCGGGGGCGCGCCGACCCAGCCGTCCAGGTCCAGACCGACCGGGATCGTCGGCGCGTCGACGTTGATCGCGGGGATCCGCACCCGGTCCGGCAGGGCGAAGGACAGCGGCTGAGCGGCCCGGGCCAGGACCCGGTCGGGCAGCTGCCGGTCCGCCGCGGCCGCCGAGGCGGGCTGCGGCGGACCCACGTCGAACTCGCCGGAGCCGTTGCGGACGAGCGCGAGACCGGTCAGCAGCACCAGCGCTATCACGCCCCAGGGAGCACGCTTCCTCCGCCGCTCCTCCTCTTCGGCCACCTCGAAACCGGACATTCGACTTCCCCTCTCGACGCGGCCGTCGCCACGTCATTCGCGCATACGAAAACGCTAAGTCCCACACGCGAAACCGGCGACGGGGCAGATACGAACGGGTGGTGCGAACTCCTTCGGTGCGCCATCCGAGTTGCCAGGGGCCGGAAAATTCTGACGGTCCGTGACCTGCGGCAATCCCGATTGTGGGGTTGTCCCCCGGCGTGTCTCCTCACCAGGACGGACCATTGCCGAAATGCGGCCTCGGGCACGGCAACTGAGGGTCTTTCTGGGAGGCGTTTTCTCGCCGATCGATACCGGGGACGGTTCCCGGGGCGTCTTCCGCGGAGGATCACATGCGAACCACTCGTACCCTGGCGGCCACCGCCACCGCGGTCGCCGCCCTCGGTCTGGCCGCCCCGGTGGCCGCGGCACGCGACGGCATGCCGCCCGTCGGCCCGAGCAACATCGTCGCCCTGCCCAGTGTCATCGCCCGCGGCGGGCAGCTGACCATCACCGTCGACGGCTGCCCGCGCGGCGGCACCGCGACCTCGGACGCGTTCCGGCCCACGACCCTGACCCCGGTCGGCGGCAACACGTCCAAGGGCACCGCGACGATCGACAACAACGCGCGGCCGGGTGCGCACAGCATCACGGTGCACTGCACCGGCGCCGGCCGGCCCCTGACCCACCCCAACGCCTTCACCGTCATCGGCGGCGTCCGCGGCGGTCTCGGCGGCAGCACCTCCACGGGCGCGACGCCGACCGACATGGCCATCGGCGGCGGGCTGATCGCCGTGGCGGTCGTCGGCGGCGCGGTGTTCTGGATGCGGCGCCGGGCGGAGAAGCGGATCTGATCCGCTTCTCGGCGCCACCGCAGGAGACAGGTCGCACGAGCACAGACCTTCGCCCCGGCCCCCCTCGTGGGGAACCGGGGCGAAGGTCTGAGTGCGTGGGTGCCGGCGTCAGGAGCCGTCCTCGTCGGTGCGGCGCCGGGAGAGGTGGTACGCGGTGCCGAGCGCGGCCGTGATGAGCGCGGCCCCAAGGCCGATCTCCTTCAGATCCAGTCCGGCGAGAGTGCCGCCCTCGCCCGCGCGAACACCGTGCTCCGGTTGTTCGGGGCGATCGGGCCCGTCGGGTCGGTCGGGCCGGTCCGGTCTGCCGCCGGCGATGGTGAGGTCGACGCTCTGCCAGAACGTGCCGCAGTAGAAGGACACTTCGTAGACGGCGCCCCGTCGGGCGTCCCTGTCCACCCGGGCCCAGGCCGTCGTCCGCCATCGGGGAATGGTGACCGTGTCGAAGACCCCCGAGGAGACGGTCACGCCCTGTTCGCAGCCCGTCGCCCGCAGCCGGACGTGCTCGCCGGGTTCGACGGTGGTGGGCCGGACGGTGGCCCAGAAACCGGAGTTGTCGCCCTGCGCCTGCGCCTGCGCGGCGGGGGCGGTCATGGCGAGGGCGCTGACCCCGAGCAGCGCGGCAGAAGCGACGCGTATCGCACGCATGGTGTCCTCCGGTCCCCGAGGAGCAGTCGCGGACCATTTCCGCTTGCGCCAGAAATGCACCTCGGTGAGCGAAACGCTAGGAACGTGCGCGCGGCCGCGCGATCGGTGTCGTACGAATGGGGCATGCGTGTGGGCCGCTCAGGGGACGGCGTTCCGGCGAGCGGGTGACGGCGGCGGCATGGCTGCTTCACATCGAGTGCCACAAGTCGCCGCCGTCACCCCGTGCGGGCCGGTCAACGCATGAACTGCGGGAAGAGCGCGAGGAACGGCTCCGTCGACGCCGTCACCCCGCGGCTGTAGGGATCGTCGAAGTCCCAGATGAGGAAGAGCAGGAAGGCGATCAGAGCGGAGAACAGCCCGGCGAGGATCAGCTCACGGGCCGTGCGCCGGATCTGAAGGGCGAACACCATCCCGATGGTGACGACACCACCGGCCAGCAGCCCGAACCAGACCACGCCCGGCATGGTGTCGCCGGTGGAGTTCGAGCGTGAGTTGCGCGCCTGGTCCGCCGCCGTCACCTGGTCGAGGAGCGGCTGATAGGCCTGCGCCTCGAAGTCCGACCTGGGCTCGTAGTCGGTGACGTCCCGGCGGATGCGCTGGAGGAGCTCGGTGCCGCGGTCGGTGACCTCGCCGTGCTCCGACATGTGCTTCCACTCCTTGGTGACGACGTGTCCGACATAGGCGTTGACATCGTCCCGAATGCGGTCGCGCACTTCGGGCGGATACACCCGGACCCGCTCGGAGACCTCGTGCAACGCCACGGCCTCCGCCTGGACATGGTCCTGGGCGGCGCTGCGGGCCTCCCACACCCCGGCGATGGCCAGGCCCAGCACGATGGCGTACACCACGCCGATCCACATCGTCATGTACTCGATGACGTCCGGGGTCTCGGAGGGATCCTCGTCGTCCGGTGCCGTGCGGTGCCGGACGAGGGTGATGACGACCACCACGCAGCAGGCGGCCAGCATCGCGAGGGTGAGAACAAGCCATTCCGGCAAGAGGGGCCTCCAGGGTCAGCGCGGTCGGAGCGCGGCGACGGCGGCGATGGCGGGCACCGCGATGAGCAGGACGAAGGTGAGGGGCGACTGGGCGCGGTGCACGGCCCGCTGGTGCGGGGTCGCGCGGTACGGCGGGTAGCGCACCGGTGTCGCGGAGGGGGTCGGGGTGGGCTTGACCGACGGCTTCGGCGTCGGAGTCGGGGTGGGCGGCGGTTCGGGAGCCGGCCGCGCGCGGGGCGGCGCGGGCCGGGGAGCCGGCTTCGCCGGGGGCGGAGGAGGCGGCTTCGGTTTCGGGGTGGGCGTGGGCTTCGGCGGCGGTGTGGGGGTGGGTTCGGGTGCCGGCGTCGTCTTCGGTGGCGGCGGTGGCGGCGAGGGCGTCGGGGTCGGTGTGGGACTGGGTGTCGGGGTCGGTGTCGGGCACTGCGGGGGAGTCGGCCAGGTGTCGGGGCCTGCCACGGCGACCGCCCGCGCGCCGTCCGGCCCGGTGTCGGTGACCGCGACGACCTGTGCGCCGTCCGGCCCTGTGCCGACGTGCGCGCAGGACGTGGCCACGGCCGCCCCGGAAGGTGCCGACACCAGGAGCCAGGTCAGCGTGACCACCGTCAACACCCTTGTGGTCAGGGTGGATTGGGTCGGTTCGAGTGCATGCACGACGAAGATCTTCAGGGCACCACGCCCACCGACGTGCCGGAGAACGGGTGGAATGCCCCGAACGGGCGACATGCGCCCCTCGAAAGGTTTGTTCACGGGGCGCGGACATGACCGCCGGGGCGCACGCGCGTGCGACGGGAGGCGTGTGGAGGCGGCGCGGTGATGCGGTGGTTCACGGCTGTGACGAGGGTGCCGTCACAGGTTCCGTAAAGAAATTTGTGCGCCGGTTGAACACCAGAGTGGCTTTCGTGCGTACCTCTTGTCGTGCGGCGGCGCAGCAGGGCGCTGCAACACCCTTGTGATTATGGGGAGTTGAAGATGAAGACCTCGTGGCGGAGCGCCTCGCTCGTGGTGAGCGCCGTGGCGGTGGCGGCGCTGACGACGGCATGCGGCTCGGAAACCGCCCCGCCGGCGAGCAGCCAGAACGTGGGTGCCACGGCCGCGGCCGGTGACTACGGAAGCGGCACCGGCCTCGGATCCGGTTACGACGCGGGCGCGGCGGGCCAGGAGGGCTCCGCCACCCAGGCCGCCTCGGCCGGTGAACTCACCGTGGCCACCAACGCGGAACTGGGCGAGTTGCTGACCGACAGCGACGGAATGACCCTCTACCGCTTCGACAAGGACGTCGCCGACCCGGCCAAGTCGAACTGTGACGGCGACTGCGCCACCAAGTGGCCGCCGGTTCCCGCGAACGACGCCAAGGCGGGCGTGGGCATCGACAAGAACCTGCTCGGCTCGGTCACCCGGACCGACGGCACCAAGCAGCTGACGATCGACGGCTGGCCCGCCTACCGTTACGCCAAGGACACCAAGGCCGGTGACGTCAACGGCCAGGGCGTGGGCGGCACTTGGTACGCACTTGCTCCCACCGGCAAGAAGGCGGAGGGCGAGGACGCCGATCTGCCCGGCCTGTCCACGCGCAAGGACTCCAAGCTCGGCGAGATCGTGATCGACAAGAACGGTCACACGGTCTACCGCTTCATGAAGGACTCACCCTGGCCGATGAAGACGGCCTGCACCGGCGAGTGCCTGGACAAGTGGCCCGTCATCGCACCGGTCGACGCCGAGGACACCGAGGGCATCGACCTGAAGGGCTCCGGTCCCCGGGGCCAGGGATACGTGGTCTTCGACCGGCCCGACGGCATCAAGCAGCAGACCATCGACTGCGTACCGATCTACACCTTCGCCGGTGACGAGAAGCCCGGCGACACCAACGGTCAGGGCGTGGGCGGCACTTGGTTCGCCATCCGCCCGGACGGCAAGCCGGTCGGCGCGCCGGGACAGTAAGGATCACACCTCCCCAGGGTTGATCGCCTCACCCGGTCGAGAAGTCCATGGAAGGGAGTCACGAGGACGCGAGAGTGCCGGACGAACGACCGGCGCGCCGACTCACCGGTCCGCCCCCTGAGCTCCACGCGCAGGGGGCGGACCGGTTTGCCTGCATTCACCGGAGTTCTTCGCCTTCTTTCACCATGGTTCGGAACTCTGTGGAATGCTTCGGATACTTTTCGTAGAGGGTGCGAGGGACGTCAATTCGGCACGTGCCGCTGGCAGTGACCGGGAACGGATGGTCAATTTCCGTTTCCGCTCGCTCCTTTGGCGGGCGATCAGTAGCCTCAGCTCGAACACTGGATCGCCTACGCCTTGGAGAGATAGATGGAGCGTCCCGCCTGGGCTCCCCGGAGCATCGACATCTCGGTGCCCAGCGTCTCGCGGATCTACGACTACTATCTGGGCGGTTCGCACAACTTCGAGGTCGACCGGGAAGCGGCCCGCAGGGCCATGGACTTCATGCCGGGCCTCCCCAAGATCATGCAGGCCAACCGGGCGTTCATGCGCCGCGCGGTGCGCTTCGCCCTCGACGAGGGCATCACCCAGTTCCTGGACATCGGCTCCGGAATCCCGACGTTCGGCAATGTCCACGAGGTGGCCCAGGCGGAACGTCCCGGCGCACGCGTGGTGTACGTCGACCACGACCCGGTCGCCGTCGCGCACAGCCAGGCGGTTCTCGCGGGCAACGACGACGCGGACATCGTTGCCGCGGATCTGCGCAAGCCCCAGGAGATCCTGTCCAGTTCCGAGGTGGAGCGGCTGATCGACCTGAACCGGCCAGTGGCGCTGCTGCTCGTTGCCATACTGCACTTCGTGGAGGACGAGGACGAACCGTACGAGGCGGTGGCCCAGCTGCGCGACGCGCTCGCGCCCGGCAGCATGCTGGTGCTCACGCATGCCTCCTACGAGGGGATTCCGCTGCCCGAGGAGCGGGCCAAGGGCACGGTCGACGTGTACAAGGACATTCGCAACCCGCTGATCATGCGTTCGCGCGAGCAGATCGCGCGGTTCTTCGAGGGGTACGACATGGTGGAACCCGGATTGGTGCCGATGCCGAGCTGGCGGTCCGACACCACACCGGATGACGAGGATCCGTGGGCCTTCTCCGGGTTCGCCGGCGTAGGGCGTACCGCGTGAGCGCGGGGCCGGACGGGCCGGAGGACAGACTGCGCCGGTTCGCGACGATCTGGAGCCGGGCGGTCTTCCCGGTGACCTCGACGTCGTCGACCCGGCCGGAGTTCGAGGAACAACTGCTGCCGCTCGCCCGGCGGTTGAGCGAGGCACTCAGAGCCAGGGCGTTCGACGCGGACGAGGGCAGGGCCGTCGGCGCCGCGTTGATCGCCTCGCACTGCACCGACCCCGAGGCGCTCAGCCGCTCGCTGGACTGCGTCGACGCCTACCTCGTGCTGTACTGCGGCGACGGCGGTGACCAGGAGGACCTGCGGGCCCGCTCCGGACGGCTCCAGCACGCCATGGCCGCCGGGTTCGCCCAGGCGCTGCGCGAGCGGACCCTCGCCGAGCAGGAGGCGATCTCCGCGGCCGCGCTCAAGGCGCAGGGCGTCGTCGCCCAGGCACTTCACGACACCGAGGCCCGCTTCCGCGCGGTCTTCGAGGGCGCGGCCATAGGAATCGGCATCGCCGACCTGACGGGCAACATACTGCAGGTCAACGGCGCCCTGCTGCGCATGTTCGGCGTCTCCGAGCAGGCCATCCGCAGCCGCAACGTCAAGGAGTGGACCCACCCCGAGGACGCGCCGCAGACCTGGAAGCTCTACGACGAACTCGTGCGCGGCGAGCGCGAGCACTACCACGTCGAAAAGGCCTTCTACCGGCCCGACGGAACGGTCCTGTGGACCAACCTCACGGTCTCCCTGCTGCGCGACGCCGACGGTGAACCCCAGTACCAGCTGGCCCTGATGGAGGACACCACAGAGCGGCGGCTGCTCAATCTGCGGCTGCGCTACGAGGCCACCCACGACGCGCTCACCGGACTGCCCAACCGCACCTTCTTCTTCGAGCGCCTGGAGAAGGCACTCGGCGCCGGGGCAGGCCAGCGGTTCGGGCTCTGCTATCTCGACCTGGACGGCTTCAAGACCGTCAACGACAGCCTCGGCCACGCGGCCGGCGACCGGCTGCTCGTCGAGGTCGCCGACCGCCTCCAGTCCTGCGCCACCGCGCCCGGCGAGATGGTCGCGCGGCTCGGCGGCGACGAGTTCGTGGCGCTGACCACCGGCCCCGACACCGAGCGCGAGGTCGACGAGCTCGCCGCCCGGATCATGAACGTCCTGGTCGCCCCGATCAGCGTCGACGGCCGCGAGCTGACCGTGCGCGGCAGCATCGGCATCGTCGAGGGCCCGGCGGGCGAACGCAGCCCGGCCGAGGTGCTGCGCAGCGCCGACATCACGATGTACCGGGCCAAGTCGGCGGGCGGCAACCGCTTCGAGCTGGCCGACGAGGAGGCCGACGCCCGCGCCATCACCCGGCACGGGCTGACCACGGCGCTGCCGACGGCCCTGGACCGGGGCGAGTTCTTCATCGAGTACCAGCCGCTGGTCCACCTCGGCGACAGCAGCGTGCGCGGCGCCGAGGCCCTGGTGCGCTGGCTCCATCCGCAGCACGGCGTCCTCGGCCCTGACCGGTTCATCCCGCTCGCCGAGCACACCGGGCTCATCGTGCCGCTCGGCCGCTGGGTTCTGGAGCAGTCGGTGCGCCAGGCCCGCGCGTGGCGGGAACGCCACGACGACGCCGGGCCGTTCCGCATCAACGTCAACCTCTCGCCGTGCCAGCTCACCCACCCCGGGCTCGTCCAGGACACCGTCGACATCCTGGAGCGCGCGGGCATGGCACCCGACGCGCTCTGCCTGGAGGTCACCGAGTCGGCCCTCATCGGCGCCGACGACGCCCTGCTCAAGCCCCTGCGGCGGCTGGCCGACATGGGCGTCGACATCGCCCTGGACGACTTCGGCACCGGCTACTCCAACCTCGCCAACCTGCGCCGGCTGCCGGTCAGCATCCTCAAGCTGGACCGCTCCTTCACCCAGAGCATGCAGCGCTTCCCGGCCGACCCCGTCGACCTCAAGATCGTCGAGGGCATCGTCTCCCTGGCGCACAGCCTGAACCTCGCGGTGACGGTGGAGGGCGTGGAGACCGGCGCCCAGGCCGAGCAGCTGCGGATACTGGGCTGCGACACGGCCCAGGGCTGGTACTACGCCCGTCCCGGCCCGCCGGAGCGCCTGCACGAGCTGGCGCTGGTGGACGCGACCGGCTGAGACACCGGCAGCCGTACGGGGCGAGCGGTTTCCCGTCCCGTGCGGCTTTCCGCCGGTCGGATAGCGTGAGAAGCATCGACGGCGGTTCGGCACGCCCGTTCGGTGAGCGGAAAGGCAGGGCCCGCCATGGCCGAAAGGCCGGTCGATCTGGATCTGCGCAAGCTGCGCTACTTCGTCGCCGTGGCCGAGCGCCGGCACTTCGGCCAGGCGGCGGTCGCCCTGCACGTCACCCAGCCCGCGCTGTCCCGGCAGGTGCGGCAGCTTGAGCACGAGCTGCGGGTGGAGCTGTTCACCCGCAGCACCCGCGACGTCGCGCTCACCCCGGCAGGTGAACAGTTCCTGCGCGACGCCAAGGCACTGCTCGCCGCCTCGGAGGCCGCCCAGGAGCGGGCCCGGCGCATCGGCGCCGGCGACAACGCCCTGATCGTCGGGTTCATGCTGGGCACGGACGTCGGCCCGGCCCTGAACGCGTTCTCGGCGCGCTTCCCCCGCGTGTCGATCGAGCTGGTCCGGCTGCGCTGGTGGAGCCAGGCACGGGCCCTGCTGGACGGCAGCGTCGACGTCGGGTTCGTACGGCCGCCCCTGGAGACCGAGGGCATCGACCTCCTGCCGCTGTACCTCGAGCACATCGCCGCCGTCCTGCCCGTCGACCATCCCCGGGCGCAGGACGCGAAGGTCGCGCTGGCCGCCCTCACCGACGAACCCGTCCTGGAGTACGCCGAGGCCACCGAGGCCTGGTCGGCGGTCTGGAACGCCGATCCGCGGCCCGACGGCACCCGGCCCGGCCACGGCCCCGCCTTCCACGACATGGAGGAACTGCTGGGCTACGTCCGCGGCGGACGCGGCATGGCCTTCGTGCCGAGTTCCGTCGCGGCCGCGTTCCCCCGGTCCGACATCGCCTACGTCCCGGTCGCCGACGCGGCGCCGGGGCAGGTGTCGCTGGCCTGGAACCCCGCGCGGCCCTCGCACCTCGTCACCAGCTTCGTCGAGACCGTGCACGCCGCCGCCCGGGTGCGTGGCACCGCGTAGACCTGCGCCGATGCCGCCCGGGCATCAATCGGGCCGCAACCGGCATTGGACGCGGCCGAAGAGGGCTCACAGACTCGGAAGTACCAGGAACTCACCGGAGTACCTCCCCCGATCCCCCTTTGGAGCCCGCGATGCGTGCTGCTGTCGCCACCGGCCCGAACCTCCCGCTGGCCCTCGACAACCTCGACATTCCCCAGCCCGCCGCCGGAGAGGTCCTCGTCAAGGTCACCGCCTGCGGAGTCTGCTTCTCCGACCTGAACCTGCTGCGTGGCCACTACCCCTTCGCCCGGTACCCCGTCGTCCCCGGCCATGAGATCACCGGCGTGGTGACCGCCGTCGGCGAGGGCGTGACCTTCCCGGAGGTCGGCACCGCGGTGGGCGCCCAGTTCCTGTACGACTCCTGCGGGCACTGCGACTACTGCGTGCGCGGTGACCAGATCCTGTGCCCCCGCAAGCGGATCACCGGCATCGTCGCCGACGGCGGCTACGCCGAGTACGCCCTGTTCAAGGCCGGCTTCGTCACCCCGCTGCCGGACGGACTCGACCCGGTGGCCGCGGCCCCGCTGATGTGCGCCGGCCTCACCGCCTTCAACGGTCTGCGGCAGGCCGGCGCGACGGCCGGTTCCCGGATCGCCGTCGTCGGCCTCGGCGGCGTCGGTGCCCTGGCCGCGCGCTACGCCGTCGCCATGGGCGCCCGCCTGGCCGTGGTGGGCCGCTCCAGGCGCGGCGAGGACCAGGCCAAGGCCCTGGGCGCGGAGCTGTTCGTCGCCACCGACGAGTCCGACCCGGCCGACGCCCTCAAGGGCTGGGACGGCGGTGCGGACGTGGTCCTGAACGCCGCCCCGTCCACCACGGCGGCCGCCGCCACCCTGGGCGGCCTCGCCCCCGACGGCACCCTGCTGCTCCTCGGCTACGGCAACGAGCCGCTCACCCTGCCCACCCCGCCCATGATCCTCAACCGGCTGCACGTGGCGGCCTCCCCGTCCGGTTCCCCGCACGACCTGCGCGACACCCTCGCCTTCTCGGCGGCCCACGGCATCCTGCCCGAGGTCACGCCGATCACCCTGGAGCAGGCCCCGGCCGCGCTCGACGCCATGGCCGACGGAACCGCCCGCGGCCGCAGCGTGATCACCTTCGGCTGACCCGCCGGATCACCCTCCCGCACCTGCTCGCAGGCCCGCACACCCGCCCAGCAAGGAGTAACGCCATGCCCTCCGTCGTCCTCGTCACGGGTGCCTCCAGCGGCTTCGGCGCCCTGACCGCCCGAGCCCTCGCCGACGCCGGACACACCGTCTACGGCGGCATACGGCAGACCACCGGCCGCAACGCCCCGGCGGTCGCCGACGCCCGGTCCTACGCCGACGAACACGGTGTCGCGCTGCGCACCGTCGAACTCGACGTCTCCAGCCAGGAATCCGTGGACGCCGGGGTCGCGCGGGTCGTGGCCGAGGCGGGCCGCGTCGACGTCGTCGTGCACAACGCCGGGCACATGGTGCTCGGCCCGACCGAGTCCTTCACGCCCGAGCAGATCGCCGAGATCTACGACACCAACGTGCTGTCCACGCAGCGTGTCAACCGCGCGGTCCTGCCCGGGATGCGCGAGCGGCGTGACGGCCTGCTGCTGTGGGTCGGCTCCTCCAGCACCTACGGCGGCACCCCGCCCTACCTCGGCCCGTACTTCGGCGCCAAGGCCGCGATGGACCACCTGGCCAAGAGCTACGCGGTCGAGCTGAGCCGCTTCGGCATCGACACGGCCATCGTGGTCCCCGGCTCCTTCACCTCGGGCACCAATCACTTCGCCCACGCGATGCACCCTGCCGACACGGCCACGGCAGAGGCGTACGACGCCTTCTACGCCGGTCTGATGGACGACGTCGGCAAGGCGCTGGCCGCCCTGTCGCCGGCGGACGCCGACGTCCGTGAGGTCGCCCGCGCCATCGTCCGCATCGTCGACACCCCGAAGGGCGAGCGGCCCTTCCGCACCACCATCGACCCGGCCGACGACGGCTCGGAGCGGGTCAGCGACGTCGCCGACACCGTCCGCGCCGACTTCTACGAGCGCATCGGCATGCCGGACCTCCTGGCCCCGCGCTCCTGACGCTCACCGCTCCAGCAGCATCCGCTGCAACTCCCGCGCGGCCCGCGGCGGCGCCACATCGCTGCGGTGGGCCAGCGCGATCGTCCGGTTCAGACCGGGCCGGGCCAGCGGGGTGACCCGCAGTCCCCGGCCCGACCGCGCCGCCACCATGCGCGGAACGACGGCGAGGCCGAGGCCCGCCCGCACGAACCCCAGCACCGCGTCCATCTCCCCGCCCTCGACCGCGAAGTCCGGCTCGAAGCCCTCGGCACGGCATGCGGCGACCGTCAGTTCCCGCAGGTCGTAGCCGTGCCGGAACATCACAAGACGCTCGCCCTCCAGATCGGCGATCCGCACGGTACGCCGGCTGCCGCCGGGCCGCGGTGCCTCGGGGGAGGAGACGACAACGAGGTCCTCGCGCAGCAGCTCCACCGTGGTCAACGCCGGGGACGGGGTCGGCAGGGGCAGCACGACCAGGGCCAGGTCGAGGGCACCGCGGGCGAGCTGCCGTACGAGATCGTGCGAGCCGCCCTCCTCGATCAGCAGCTGGATGCCCGGATAGCGGTCGTGGAAGGCGCGCAGCACGTCCGGGAGCAGGCCCGTGCACAGGCTCGGCGTCGCACCGAGGCGGACCCGGCCGCGGCGCAGCTGCACCAGCTCCTGCACCTCGTGCCGGGCGGTGTCCGCGTCGGCCAGGATGCGCCGGGCCAGCGGCAGCAGCGCCTCCCCGGCGTCCGTGAGGGAGATGTTGCCGCGCGCCCGCAGGAACAGATCCGCGCCCAACTCCCGCTCCAGCGCCTTGATCTGCTGCGACAACGAGGGCTGCGCGACATGCACCAGGTCGGCGGCCCGGGTGAAGTGCCGGGTCTCGGCGACCGCCACGAAGTACTGGAGCTGCTGGAACTGCATCCACCCATCATAGGCGTCGGCTATTGAAACGAGCCGGACCATGTCTTGGACCGATGGGGCCGTTCGGCCCTAGCGTCGTGTCCCATGGCTCTGGCAACGCGGACGGATCGACGGCCGTCCATGGCACGCACGGTGTGGGACTCCACCGTCGGCAAGAAGACCGTGATGGCGGTCAGCGGGCTGATCATGCTGCTGTACCTGGTCGTCCACATGATCGGAAACCTGAAGATCTTCTTCGGGGCGGGCGAGTTCAACCACTACGCGCACTGGCTGCGCACGGTCGGCGAGCCGTTCATGCACTACGAGTGGACGCTCTGGCTCGTCCGGATCGTGCTGGTCGTCGCAGTCGTCGCGCACGCCACCTCGGCGTACCAGCTCAGCCGCCGAGACATCAGGGCCCGCCCCAGCAAGTACGTGCACAGGAAGCCGCGGGCGAGCTACGCCACGCGCACCATGCGCTGGGGCGGCATCATCCTCGGCCTGTTCATCGTCTGGCACATCCTGGACCTGACGACCGGCACCGTGCACTCCGGCGGCTTCCAGGAGGGCCACCCGTACCAGAACGTCGTGGACACCTTCTCCACCTGGTACGGCAACGTCATCTACATCGTCGCGATGCTCGCGCTCGGCCTGCACATCCGGCACGGCTTCTGGAGCGCCGCCCAGACCCTCGGCGCCGGCAGCCGCACCCGCGACCGCGCCCTGAAGGCCACGGCCAACATCCTCGCGCTGCTGCTCACGGTCGGTTTCATCGCCGTACCCGTGGGCGTCATGACCGGATTGGTGAGCTGACATGTCTACCTACGCCGACTACACGACCGGCGAACCGGTCCTCGACGCCAAGGCCCCCGCCGGTCCCGTCAACGAGCGCTGGGACACCCGCCGCTTCGAGGCCAAGCTGGTCAACCCCGCCAACCGGCGCAAGCACACGGTGATCGTGGTCGGCACGGGCCTGGCCGGCGGTTCCGCCGGGGCCACCCTCGCCGAACAGGGCTACCACGTCGTCCAGTTCTGCTACCAGGACTCCCCGCGCCGCGCCCACTCCATCGCCGCCCAGGGCGGTATCAACGCGGCGAAGAACTACCGCAACGACGGCGACTCGATCCACCGCCTCTTCTACGACACGGTCAAGGGCGGCGACTTCCGGGCCCGTGAGTCCAACGTCCACCGGCTCGCGCAGATCTCGGTGGAGATCATCGATCAGTGCGTGGCGCAGGGCGTGCCGTTCGCCCGCGAGTACGGCGGTCTGCTCGACACCCGTTCCTTCGGCGGCGTGCAGGTCTCCCGCACGTTCTACGCCCGCGGCCAGACGGGCCAGCAGCTCCTCCTGGGCGCCTACCAGGCCCTGAGCCGGCAGATCGCGGCGGGCAACATCGAGATGCATCCCCGTACCGAGATGCTCGACCTGATCGTCATCGACGGGAAGGCGCGCGGGATCGTGGCGCGCGACCTGATCACGGGCCGTATCGACACGTACTTCGCGGACGCCGTCGTCCTCGCCAGCGGCGGCTACGGCAACGTCTTCTACCTGTCGACGAACGCCATGAACTCCAACGCCACCGCCGTCTGGCGGGCGCACCGGCGCGGCGCGTACTTCGCCAACCCCTGCTTCACGCAGATCCACCCGACCTGCATTCCGCGCACCGGCGACCACCAGTCCAAGCTGACGCTGATGAGCGAGTCGCTGCGCAACGACGGCCGGATCTGGGTGCCGAAGGCGAAGGGCGACGACCGGCCCGCGAACCGGATCCCCGAGGACGAGCGCGACTACTACCTGGAGCGCATCTACCCGTCCTTCGGCAACCTGGTGCCCCGCGACATCGCCTCCCGCGCGGCGAAGAACGTCTGCGACGAGGGCAGGGGAGTGGGCCCCGGAGGACAGGGCGTCTACCTCGACTTCGCGGATGCCATCAAGCGCATGGGCCGGGGGGCCGTCGAGGCGAAGTACGGCAACCTCTTCGACATGTACCAGCGGATCACCGACGAGGATCCGTACGAGGTGCCGATGCGCATCTACCCGGCCGTGCACTACACGATGGGCGGCCTCTGGGTGGACTACGACCTCCAGACCACCGTCCCCGGCCTGTTCGCGATCGGGGAGGCCAACTTCTCCGACCACGGCGCGAACCGGCTCGGCGCCTCCGCCCTGATGCAGGGCCTGGCCGACGGCTACTTCGTGCTGCCGGCCACCATCAACGACTACCTCGCCCGCAACCCGCACCACGAGCAGGTCACCGACGAACACCCGGTCGTCCAGGAGGTGCTGGCCGACACCCAGGACCGGCTCAACCTCCTGCTCGCCGTCGACGGGGACCGCACCCCGGACTCCTTCCACCGCGAGGTCGGCGAACTGATGTGGGAGTTCTGCGGCATGGCCCGCACGGAGACCGGACTGCGCAAGGCCCTGGAGCGCATCCCGCAGATCCGCGAGGAGTTCTGGCGCCGGATCAAGGTCCCCGGCACCGGCGAGGAGTTCAACCAGTCGCTGGAGAAGGCCAACCGCGTCGTCGACTACCTGGAGCTCGCCGAGCTGATGTGCCTCGACGCGCTGCACCGCGACGAGTCCTGCGGCGGCCACTTCCGCGAGGAGTCGCAGACGCCGGACGGCGAGGCGGCCCGCAAGGACGACGAGTTCGCCTACGCGGCGGCCTGGGAGTTCACCGACACGGGCGCCGCTCCCGTGCTGCACAAGGAAGACCTGGTCTTCGAGTACGTCCACCCCACCCAGCGGAGCTACGCATGAAGCTCACCCTGCGCGTCTGGCGGCAGAAGAACGCCGACGCCGACGGCGCCATGTCCACCTACGAGGTGGACGGCATCTCCACCGACATGTCCTTCCTGGAGATGCTCGACACCCTCAACGAGGAGCTCATCCTCAAGGGCGAGGACCCGGTCGCCTTCGACCACGACTGCCGCGAGGGCATCTGCGGCGCCTGCTCGCTCGTCATCAACGGCGACGCGCACGGGCCCGAGCGGACTACCACCTGCCAGCTGCACATGCGGTCCTTCGAGGACGGCGACACGATCGACATCGAGCCGTGGCGGGCGTCGGCATTCCCGGTGATCAAGGACCTGGTCGTGGACCGGTCCGCGTTCGACCGGATCATCCAGGCCGGCGGATACATCACGGCGCCGACCGGCGCGGCTCCCGAGGCACACGCCACGCCGGTGCCGAAGCCGGACGCCGACCTCGCGTTCGAGCACGCCGAGTGCATCGGGTGCGGGGCGTGCGTGGCGGCCTGCCCCAACGGGGCGGCGATGCTGTTCACCTCCGCCAAGATCAACCACCTGAACGTGCTGCCGCAGGGCGCGCCCGAGCGGGAGACGCGGGTGCTGGACATGGTCGCGCAGATGGACGACGAGGGATTCGGGGGATGCACGCTCACCGGCGAGTGCGCCACCGCCTGCCCCAAGGGCATCCCGCTCATGTCCATCACCAGCATGAACAAGGAGTGGCTGCGGGCTACGCGGAAGGTGAAGCGGTAGCGCCCTAGGGCCGACGGTTCGCGGGCGGCTGCGGGTGCGTCGTGGCCGATCGCGCAGTTCCCCGCGCCCCTTGGGGTGTTGCCGCCGGGGTCGGCTGTCAGGAAAAGAGACGTTCGCCGGAAGGTGCGGACGGGCGGGGTCGGGAGGTGCTCCCCGGCCCCGTCTCGCCTTTCCCGCACCCGTCAGGTGAACGGCGCCGGACCCTCCGGCTGACCGGACGGGCACCGGAATGTGGACGACCGGTACCGGTCCACGCCGTTCAACATCCGCACATCCGCGCTCCTGGCACAGGTCACGCGTACGCCAACCGGCATAGGAAGAACAGGGGCGGCACACAGCATCGCTCGCATCTGCCCGCCGCTCGCCGTCCCCGGCCCGTGACCAGGAGTAAGCCATGACCGGCGTACTGACCGTCGACCGTCCCCCGCAGCCCACGGCACCCACCCGCTACACCGTGGGACTCGCCCGCAACGAGGATGACGTGCGCGCCGCCCAGCGGCTGCGGCACGACGTCTTCGCCGGCGAGATGGGAGCCCTGCTGACCACCCCGCAGCCGGGCCACGACATCGATGCCTTCGACGCGTACTGCGACCACCTGCTCGTCCGTGAGGAGGTGTCCGGACAGGTCGTCGGCACCTACCGGCTGCTCCCGCCGGAGCGGGCCGCGGTCGCGGGCCGACTTTACTCCGAGGGCGAGTTCGACCTCACCCGGATCGACTCCCTCCGCCCGAATCTGGTCGAGGTCGGCCGCTCCTGCGTCCACCCCGACCACCGCGACGGAGCCGTGATCAGCCTCATCTGGGCCGGCATCGCCCGCTACATGGTCGACCGCGGCCACGAGTGGCTCGCCGGCTGCTGCTCGATCCCGCTCGCGGACGGTGGCACCCTCGCCGCCGCGACCTGGGACCGTGTGCAGGCCAAGCACCTGGCCCCGGAGGAGTACCGGGTACGGCCGCTGCGGCCCTGGGAGCCGACCGCCCCGGTCCCCGCCACCCGGATCGAACTGCCCGCCCTGCTGCGCGGCTACGTCCGCCTCGGCGCCTGGGTCTGCGGCGAGCCCGCGCACGACCCGGAGTTCGGGGTCGCCGACCTGTACGTGCTGCTGTCGATGCGCCGGGTCAACTCGCGCTATCTGCGGCACTTCCTCTCCCTCGTGCCGGCGTGACGGACGTGGCGGCCATGAGCACCACCTCCCTCGGTGCCGTGGGTCTCCCCGCGGCGATCGCCCCCGCGGCCGGCACCCCGGTCGCGGGCAGCACGAGGCACGCGGCCGACGCGGGAACCCTGTGGCGGCCCAGTGCTCCCTGCACCCCGCGGATCTGCATGGACGCGACAGGGCCGGCCAGGGCCGTACCTCTGGCCGCCCTGCGGATCGTGGCGGTCCTGCTCCTGCTGATCGTCGGCTGCGCGGCGATGCCGCTCGGCGGAAGGATCCCTGCCGGACAGGTCCGCCGATGGTGCCGGTGGGTGGTACGGGCCGCGGGGGTCCGGGTACGGATCGCCGGTCCCGCGGCACCCGAGGGCGGGCTGCTGCTGGTCGCCAACCACGTCTCCTGGCTGGACATCCCGCTGCTCGCCGCCGTGCGCCCGGCCCGGATGCTCGCCAAGTCGGAGATCCGTGGCTGGCCCGTCGCGGGTTGGCTGACCGCACGCAGCGGCGCCCTGTTCATCGACCGGGACCGGATTCGTGCCCTGCCGGAGACGGTGGCCCGGATCGCGGATGGGCTGCGGGCCGGCCAGGCGGTGACCGTCTTCCCCGAGGGCAGCACCTGGTGCGGCCGGGCGCAGGGCCGCTTCCGCCGCGCCGCCTTCCAGGCCGCCCTCGACGCGGGCGTCCCGGTGCAGCCGGTGCGCCTGCACTACGGCCTCGCGGACGGCGCGTCCGGCACGGCCGCCGCCTTCGTCGGCGACGACTCGCTGCTGGCGTCGGTGTGGCGCGTGGTCAGGGCACGCGAACTGGTCGCGGAGGCGGAGGTGATGGAGCCGATCGTGCCGGGCGGCCGATTCGACCGTCGCTCCCTGGCCGAGGCGGCAGAGGCGTCCGCGCTGCCGCGGGAGAGCCTGGTCCGGGTTCCCCGGCAGCAGCGCGCCGTGCCCGTCACGGGGACCGATCAGCCGGTGTCGCCGGCCCCGTCGCGCGAGCCCCTCACGGCATGACCCGGGCGAGATAGGAGGCCGTCGCGCTCCCCGTCTCCTGTGCCACCCGAGCGGGCGGACCCGCCGCCACGATGCGTCCGCCCGCGTCACCGCCGCCCGGCCCCAGGTCGATCACCCAGTCCGCGCCCGCGACCACGGACATGTCGTGCTCGACCACCACGACCGTGTGCCCGGCGTCGACCAACCCGTGCAGCTGGCGCATCAGCACCTCGACGTCGGCCGGATGCAGCCCGGTCGTCGGCTCGTCGAGGAGGTACAGCGTGTGGCCGCGCCGGCCGCGCTGCAACTCGCTGGCCAGCTTGATCCGCTGGGCCTCGCCGCCCGACAGCTCGGTGGCGGGCTGCCCCAGCCGGAGGTAGCCGAGGCCGACGTCGAGGAGGGTGGCCAGACTGCGGGCCACCGTCGCGGTGTCCGCGAAGAACTCCGCCGCGCTCTCCACCGTCAGATCCAGCACCTGCGCGATGTTCCGTCCCCGGTACGCCACTTGCAGCGTCTCCGGGTTGTAGCGGGCCCCGTCGCAGTCCGGGCACGGCGCGTACGTGCTCGGCAGGAACAGCAGCTCGACGCTGACGAACCCCTCGCCCTGACACGTCTCGCAGCGCCCTCCCGCGACATTGAACGAGAAGCGCCCGACGCCGTAACCGCGGGCCCGCGCCTCGTCGGTGGCCGCGAACACCTTGCGCACCACGTCGAAGAGGCCGGTGTAGGTGGCGAGATTGGAGCGCGGGGTCCGGCCGATCGGCTTCTGGTCGACCGACACCAGGCGCCCGACGCCGACCAGGTCCTCGGTGATCTCGCCGACGAGCGTCGACTTTCCCGAGCCCGAGACCCCTGTGACGGCGGTGAACACGCCGAGCGGGAACTCGGCGGTCACCCCGCGCAGGTTGTGCCGGGTCGCCGGCCCCACCTTCAACTGGCCGTGCGGGGCGCGTACTTGGCGTGGTGCGGCGGGGGAGTCGTCGAACAGGAAACGCGCCGTCGCCGACTCCGCCACCCCCTCCAGCTCCGCCACCGGACCGCTGTGCAGCACCCGTCCGCCGTTCTCACCGGCCCGCGGACCCACGTCGACCAGCCAGTCGGCGCCCCGCATGACGTCGAGGTGGTGCTCGACCACGAACACCGTGTTCCCGGCCGCCTTGAGCCGCGCCAGCACCCGCAGCAGGGCCTCCGTGTCCGCCGGGTGCAGTCCCGCGGACGGCTCGTCGAGGACGTACACCACACCGAAGAGCCCGGACCTGAGCTGGGTCGCGAGCCGCAGGCGCTGGAGCTCGCCCGCCGACAGGGTGGGCGTGGCCCGGTCCAGGCTGAGGTAGCCGAGGCCGAGCTCGACGACCGGCCCGATACGGGACTTGAGGTCCTCCGTGAGGACACGCGCCGTCTCCGAGGCACCGCCCTCCAGCGAACCCGCCAGCTCGGTCAGCGGCAGCGCCGCCAGCTCGGCGATCGTGCGGCCCGCGAAGGTCACCGCCAGCGCCTCGGGCCGCAGCCTGCTGCCGCCGCACGCCGGACAGGGCGCGGCTGCCAGGAACCGCTCCGCCTTCGCCCGCAGGGTCGTGCTCCTGGAGTCCGAGAACGTCTTCAGCACATACCGCCGGGCACTCATGTAGGTGCCCTGGTACGGCCGTTGGATACGGTCCGCGTCGCGCACCGGGTGCACGGTGACGACCGGCTGCTCATCGGTGAACAGGATCCACTCCCGCGCCTCGGCGGGCAGCTCACGCCAGGGCCGGTCGACGTCGTGGCCGAGCGCGTCGAGGATGTCGCGCAGGTTCTTGCCCTGCCAGGCGCCCGGCCAGGCGGCGATCGCGCCCTCCCGGATCGACAGCGCGGGATCGGGGACCAGCAACTCCTCGGTCGTACGGTGCACCTGCCCGAGCCCGTGGCACTGCGGGCACGCCCCGGCCGCAGTGTTCGGCGAGAACGAGTCCGAGTCGAGCCGCTCGGCGCCCGGCGGATAGTCGCCGGCCCGCGAGTACAGCATCCGCAGGGAGTTGGAGAGGTTGGTGACCGTGCCGACCGAGGAGCGCGACATCGGTGCGGAGCGGCGCTGCTGCAGGGACACCGCGGGCGGCAGGCCGGTGATCTCGCCGACCTTCGGCGCGCCGACCTGGTGGATCAGCCGGCGGGCGTACGGCGCGACCGACTCGAAGTAGCGGCGCTGGGCCTCGGCGTAGATCGTGCCGAAGGCGAGCGACGACTTCCCCGACCCGGACACCCCCGTGAACACGGCCAGCACATCCCGCGGAATGTCGACGTCCACGCCCTTGAGGTTGTGCTCGCGGGCGCCACGGACACGGACGTTCGGGTCGTGCGGGGAATGCATGGGGCAGACGCTCCGGAGGGTGGGCCGTCAGGGGTCGGGCAAACCCCGCGATTGTATGCGAACCAGACGCGGAGCCGGCATGAGCCACCTGTTGTTCACGACGACGTCGGCTCACCCACACCGGTCGCCCTTAGCGTCTCGCCAGTCTCTCTTCCTACCGAGGAGTATCGTGAGCGCTTCCGCTCTGAGCACTCTCACCGCCGCGCTGCTGATGGTCACGGGCGCCTCCGCCCCGCAGCCGGTCTCCGTCTCCGCGCGCGTGGAGACCCCCGCCGTGTACGACGACGAGGCGGGCGGCAACGCCGACGACCCGGCCGTCTGGGTCGACCCCCGCGACCCGGGCCGCAGCCTTGTGATCGGCACCCTGAAGGAGGCCGGCCTCGACGTCTACGACCTGGCCGGCAGGCGCCTGCAGCACATGGCCGCCCCGGCCGCGCCGGGCGAGGACGCCGCGCCGGGCCGCTTCAACAACGTCGACGTCGTGTACGGCTTCGAACTGGGCGGCAAGAAGACCGACTTGGCCCTGGTCAGCGACCGCGGCCGGGACCGCGTGCGGGCCTACGCCATCGACCCGGCGGCCGTGGCCGCGGGCCGGCCCCCGCTGCGGGACGTCACGGCGGCGAACGCCGCGCCGGTCTTCTCCGCGAGCGAGACCGAGGTGGACGACCAGCGCACCGCCTACGGCCTGGCCGCCTTCAGCGACGACGACAACGCCTACGCCGTCGTGTCGCGCCGCTCGGAGACCCGCGTACGGCTGCTGCGCCTGGAGGACCGCGGCGGGCGCGTCGGCTACCGCACCGAGGACACCCTCGACCTGCCCGGCTCCTTCACCCTGCCGAACGGCAGGAGCTGGACGCCGTGCGCCGACCCCGGCGATCACGCCCAGGTCGAGGGCATGGTCGTCGACCAGGACAAGCACGTCCTGTACGCCGCCCAGGAGGACGTCGGGCTGTGGCGCGTCGAACTCGACGACGAGGAGTTCGAGCGGCCCCGGCTCATCGACCGGGTACGGGAGTACGGCACGCCGTGGACCTATGACGCCGAGGAGGAGTGCGTCATCGACACCGCCCACGACCCCGGCTTCGGCGGTGACCACCTCAGTGCCGACGCCGAGGGCGCCGCGATCTACCACGCCGCCGACGGCAAGGGATATCTGCTCGCCTCCAGCCAGGGCGACAACACCTTCGCCGTGTACGAGCGCCAGGGCCGTAACGCCTACCTCGGCTCCTTCGCCGTCACGGACGGCGCCGCCACCGACGGCGTGCAGCACTCCGACGGCGCGACCGTGGTCAACGTCCCGCTGGGCCGGTCCTTCCCCAAGGGCCTGCTGGTCACCCACGACGGTGAGGCGACGCCCGCGGACGGCGACCGGGAGGGCACCGACTTCAAGTTCACACCCTGGGATTCGGTGGCCGGCGCGTTCCCGAAGCCGCTGACGATCGACACCAAGTCGTTCGACCCGCGCGACACGGACTGACGCACCGTCCGGCGGCCCGCCCTCACCCCTCGGCGATCCGGGCGAGCCGCCGGTAGGAGTCCAGCAGCCCCGCACGGTCGTACGTACTCGTCGTGACCAGCACCTCCTGCGCCCCGGTCTCCTTCAGCACCGTCTCCAGCTCGTGCGCGACCTGCTCCTCCGTGCCGGCGATGTGGCCGATGAGGCCGCCGTCGTAGAAGCCACGCTCCTTGCCGGTCATGGTGAGCGCCTCGACGCGCTCGGCGGGCGGCAGCGGCGGGAAGGTGCCGTGGGTGCGCGAGTGGGCCATCGACCAGGCCTCCGGCACGAGCAGCCGCCGGGCCTCCTCGGGCGTGCCGGCCACCGCGATCGTGCCGGAGATCACGACGTACGGCTCGCCCGCCCACGCGGAGGGCCGGAAGTGGTCGCGGTAGTGGTCGATGCCGCGCCGCATCTTCTCCCGGTTGCGCAGATCACCGATCACCATCGGCAGGCCCGCGCGGGCCGCGATGTCCGCGCCCTCGCCCATGGCCAGCACGAACGGCGGCACGGTCAGCCCCTCGGCGGGCCGCGCGTGCACCCCCGTCGGAGAGGTGCCGCGGAACCAGCCGAGCAGCTCCTGGATCTGCGCCGCGAAGTCCTCGGCGTCCCCCTTGTCCCGGCCCAGCGCCTTGCGCACGCCGTCGGTGAAGCCCACGGACCGCCCGAGGCCCATGTCGACGCGGCCGGGGAAGAGGGACTCCAGCACCCCGAACTGCTCGGCCACTATCAGCGGTCGGTGGTTGGGCAGCATCACCCCGCCGGTGCCGACCCGGATGGCGTGCGTCGCACCGGCCACGGCGGCGGCGAGCACCGTCGGCGCGGAACCAGCGACGCCGGGCACGCCGTGGTGCTCCGAGACCCAGAACCGGTGGTAGCCGAGCGCCTCGACCTCCCGCGCCAGGCTCACGGTGTCGCGCAGCGCCTCCGCGTTCGTGTGGCCCTCGCGGGTGCGGGAGCGGTCGAGGACGGAGAAGCGGGTCGCGGCGATCACGGAGCTCATACAGGCTTCAACACCCGGGAGGCTCCAGGATTCCTCGGCGGTGGTTCGCGGTGGTTCTCAGGGCGCGATGTTGTGGTTCAGGCGGAACAGGTTGCCCGGGTCGTAACGCCGTTTGAGGTCGCGCAGACGGTCGTGGTTCGTGCGGTAGTTGGCCCTTACGCGGTCCTGGTCGTCGGCGTCCATGAAGTTCACGTAGCCGCCCTCCAGGGAGTGCGGTTCCAGCCCCCGGTGGTAGGCGCGCACCCAGTCCTTCTGGGCCTCGCAGTCCTCGCGGGTGGCGAGCGTCGGGCTGAGCGCGATCGCGTAGTCGGCGTCCCGGTAGGAGAAGGCGGTCTCCTCCGGTCCGACCCGGTGGCAGGCGCCGTCGATCGGGAAGACCACCGTCACGCTCTGGATGGACGGGGTGGTCGCGCCGTACTCGACCAGGGTGTCGACGACTCCGTCGGGCAGGCTCTGGGTGAAGGAGCCCTTCCAGTAGTGGTACAGCCCGGCCGGCACAAGGTCGTCGAAGAGGGTGTTGATCACGGGGTAGGGCATGCGTTCCAGGTGCCGGCCCAGGACCGGTCCGAGCGCCGAGACCCGCTCGCGGATACGGTCGTCCTCCTCCCGCGACCCGGTCCAGCAGGTGACCATGCCGCACACCGGACGCCCGTGCCAGCGCTCCGGCAGGAACGGCACCGGCGGTCCGAGGCCCACGACGAAGACGGCCCCGAGCCGTTCGTCCGCCTCGGCGACCAGCTCCCGGTACCCGCGGATCACGTCGGCGTCGAGCGGGAAGAAGGTCGGCCCGCCGAGGATGTCGGCGATCGGGTGCAGCCGGTAGGCGAAGGACGTCACGACGCCGAAGTTGCCGCCGCCCCCGCGCACGGCCCACATCAGGTCGTCGTGCTGCTCGTCCGTGCAGGTCACGAATGATCCGTCGGCCGTCACCAGGTCGACCGAGACGAGGTTGTCGCAGGCCAGACCGCAGCGCCGGGCCAGATGGCCGAGGCCGCCACCGGTCGTCAGACCGCCCACGCCGGTGGTGGAGACGATCCCGCCGGTGGTGGCCAGCCCGAACGCGTGGGTGGCGTGGTTGACGTCCGCCCAGGTGCAGCCGCCCTCCACCCACGCCGTGCGGGTGTCGGGATCGACGCGGATGCCGCGCATCAGGCCGAGATCGAGTACGACGCCGCCGTCGCAGGTGCCGTAGCCGGGCACGCTGTGGCTGCCGCCGCGCACGGCGAGCGGCACGCCCTGCTCGCGGGCGAAGTCGACGGTGGCCATGACATCGCCGGTGTCGACGGCCCGCACGATGATCGCCGGCCGCCTGTCGTGCATGGCGTTGTAGACCTTGCGGGCCTCGTCGTAGACCGGATCGCCTGGCTCCACGACGGTCCCGCGCACCGCTCCGCGCAGCCGGTCCAGCAGCCGCTCGTCGAGCGTGGGTGTGTAGGTGGCCATGACCCCACCTGCTTTCCGCTCCTGGTAGGGAAGGGGTACCCCTCCGGTCTACGCCGCGGTGGCGCCGGCCTCATCGCCGGAATCGCCCATCGCCGGCGGACCGATATGGGCAGAACGGCCCATCGGCGGGTGTCGGGCGAGGCCGTGCCGGTGGACGGTCATCGGGCGCGGGCGGGCCGGTGGACGGTTATCGGGCGCGGGCGGGCCGGTGGAGGGGCTCAGGCGAGGCCGTGCCGGAAGGCGTACGCCGTCGCCGCGGCCCGCGAGGACACGTCGAGCTTGGCGAAGATGTTGTTCAGATGCCGGGCCACGGTGTGCTCGCTGATCACCAGCTCAGCGGCGACGGCCCGGTTCGTGCGGCCCGCCGCGACCAGCCGCAGCACCTGGATCTCCCGCTCGGTGAGCCCGCCGGGCCGCCGTCGGCGTACGTCGGCGAGCAGGGCCGCGGCCCGGCGGGCGTCCGGTGCGGCACCGAGCCGGCGGAACTCCTGCTCAGCGGCCCGCAGTTCCATCCGCGCCCCCTCGGTGTCCCCGGCGGCCCGGTCGGCGGCGGCCAGGGTCATCCGCACCTGGGCCGCCTCGTACGGCACCCGCAGCTCCAGCCACAGGGCCAGCGCGCGGCGCAGCCGTGGCAGCGCACGGTCGAGGTCACGGGCGGCGAACGCCACCGCCCCGGCGCCCGCCGCGGCGCTCGCGTGCAGCGGGGTCGCCTGCGAGCCGCACCGGCGCTGCCAGTCCCGGGCCAGGGTCCGCAGCCGCTCGGCGGCGGTGCGCGCCTCGGGCGTGCGGCCCAGCGCGAGACCGACCTCGACCTGGGCCGCGAGCAGACAGCACCGGTCGAGTCCGCCGGCCTCGGCCGTGTCGGCGAGCGCGAGCCGCAGGGTCGCCGCCGACGCGTCGGCCTTCCCCTGGGCCAGCCGCAGCAGCGCGAGTCCGGGCTGCGGGTCCCGGCCGAGTTCGTGGGCCCGGTCGTACGACTCCTCGGCCGCCGTGAGCTCACCGCGCCGCCGCTGGATCTGGCCGACCAGATAGACCGCCTCGGCGGCCGTCCGCCGCTCGTACGGCAGCAGTTCCGCACAGGTCCGCTCGGCCTCGGCCAGCGCCTCGGACCAGTTGCCGCGCAGCTCCAGCACCTGCACGCGGTGCACCCGGCACAGTCCGCGGAAGTTGTTCTCGGCCGGCATCGCCGCGCACCACCGCATGGCCGCGTCGGTCCACTCGGCGGCGCGTTCCAGGTCGACGCAGGCCATGGACTGCTGGAGGCCCAGGCAGTAGACCCAGCCGGTGAAGAAGGAGCTGAGCTCGCCCGCCATGGCCGCGCACATCGCCTCGTCCAGCAGATCGAGCCCTTCGCCGACGCGGCCCTGGGCCACCAGCACACCCGACTGCGCCTGCACGCCCATGGCCAGCAGATCCGGGCTGCCGCCCCGCCGGGCGACCGCGGCCATGTGCCGGGCCGCCGTCATCGCCTCGTCGAAGGCGCCGCGCCGCTGCGCGTCCTCCGTGTCGACCCAGGCGAGATAGCACTGCTCGACACATTCCGGCTGGCCGTGCAGCTGCCGCCGCGCCCGGCGCAGCCAACCGGCGGCCAGGGCGGCGCGCCCCGCCATCTGGTGCTCGTAGAAGAGGAGCCAGGCCATGTGCCCGGCCCGCCGGGCCGTACCCGCCGCGACATAACCGGCGTAGGCCCGCATGCGGTGGACGATCGACTCCTCGATCCGGCTCGTCCACCAGGCGGCGTCGGCGAACGCGGCGCAGTCGTCGGCGGTGAGACGGGCGGTGTCCAGGCCGTCCAGCAGCCGGTACGCCTCGGCCCAGGACTCACGCGCGACGGCGTCCCTGGCCTGCCGCAGGGTGTCCGCGGCCGCCCTGTCGATCGTCCGTTCGGTCACCCGCGGCTCCCTCCTCGCGCTCGGAGAGCAGAACCGGCCCCCACCAGAATAGGCAGGACGGGCGCCGCCTGGTCATGGTCAGTCCTCGGGGCGCAGCAGCCCGCGTTCGTACGCCTTCACCAGGTGCTGCGGCACGAGGTGGCGTACGCCGTCGATCGTCACGGGGACCAGCGACGGCGTGGCGGCCTTCCACTGCGCGCGGCGGTGGCGGGTGTTGCTGCGGGACATCTTCCGCTTGGGAACGGCCATGGGGACATCCTCGGTGAGCTCGGTGAAGGAACACCGAGGACGCTACATGAAAATGGATCCCATTAACAATTACTCCTTGGTGCCCACCAGCATCCTCACCTCGAACTCCTTGTACGCCGTGTCGTCCCGCGGTTGCCGCCGTTCGCCGAGGACCGTGCCGAGCCAGCCGAGCAGGAAGCCCGCCGGGATGGAGACGATGCCCGGGTTCTGGAGCGGGAACCAGGCGAAGTCGGAGTCCGGGTAGAACGAGCCCGGCGTGGCGGAGACCACCGGCGAGAACAGCACCAGCAGTACCGAGCAGACCAGGCCGCCGCAGAGGCTGAGCAGCGCTCCCTCGCCCGTGAAGCGGCGCCAGAAGAGGGTGTAGACGATCGTCGGCAGGATCGCGGACGCCGCGATGGCGAACGCGAGGAACGCGAGCGTCGCGGTGTTGGCACCCCAGGAGACGAGTGCGAGCAGCATCGCCAGGACGCCGATGACGACCGCGGACAGCCGGGCCACCGTCAGCTCCTCGGTCTCGCTCGCGCGCCCCCTGCGGATCACCTCGCCGTACACGTCGTGGGCGAGCGAGGAGGCGGCGGCAAGGGTGAGGCCGGCCGCGACCGCGAGCAGGGTGACGAAGGCGAGGCAGGACAGCAGGGCCGTGAGGATCCCGCCGCCCAGTGCGTTGGCGAGCAGCAGGACGGCCGCGTCGCCCTTGTGGTCGGTCTCGGCGATGGTCTCCCGGCCGACGACGGCCGTGGCGCCGAGGCCCAGGATCCCGGCCGCGAGGCAGACCAGGCCCACCAGCCCCACCGCCCATACGAGGGAGGAGCGCAGCACGTCGACCTTGCGCGGGGCGAGCAGACGCATCAGGACGTGGGGGAGCGCGGCGAGGCCGAGGACGATCGCCAGTTCCAGGCTGAAGAAATCGAGCTTGCTGGTGGTGCTCGCGCCGTAGCGAAGCCCCGGTTCGAGGAAACGGGCGCCGGTCCCGCTGTGGTCGGCGGCCGCGGACAGCAGGGTGCCCGGGTTCCAGTCGTAGCGGTGCAGGACCATGACGGCGGTGACCGTCACGCCGGCCAGCAGCATGACGGCCTTGATGATCTGGATGACCGTGGCGCCGGGCATGCCGCCGATGGCCGCGTACACGATCACGACGGTGCCGATCACGATCACGCACAGGGTGCGGGTGGCGGGGCTGGGTTCACCGGTGAACTGGGTCAGCAGGGCGATGCTGCCGACGAGCTGGGCGACGAGGTAGAGGGTCGTGATGACCAGCGTGCACAGGGCGAGGGCGAGCCGCGCCGGCCGTTGCAGCCGGGTCAGGCGCAGCGCCAGCGTGTCGCCGAGCGTGAACCTGCCCGCGCGGCGCAGGGGTTCGGCGATCAGCAGCAGCACCGTCATCCAGGCGACCACCGTGCCGCCGAGGTACAGCAGGCCGTCGTAGCCGGTGAGGGCGACCAGGCCGGTGCTGCCGAGCAGGGTCGCGGCCGACACGTAGTCGCCGCACATCGCGAGGCCGTTGCGCAGCGGGGACATGGTGCGGTTGCCGAGGTAGAACTCGCTGATCTCGTCGCGCTGCGGGGCCGTCAGCAGCGCCATGAACAGCGTGACCACGACCACCGACAGGAACAGCACGAACGTCAGTTGCAGGCTGAACCGGTCGACGATGCCTTGGGACACGGTCACCACGTGCGGTACCCCCTGGTGCCGGGACGGACGGTCCGCTCGGGCTCGCCGCGCCCGGCGGGTGCGCGGAGCTGCGCCGTCTCGTGCTGGTGCAGGCGTGAGCCGAGGCCGCGGGCGATCGGGTCGACCCGGGTGCGCATGTGGCGCCGGTACCACCAGGCCGTCAGGCCCATCACGACGAACTGCCCGAGTCCGATGGCCAGGCCGAGGGTGAGGTCACCGGTCAGGCGCTGGTTCACCAGGCCGGGAACGGAGTGCGACAGCAGGACGTACAACAGGAATCCGCCGACCGACAGGAGTGTCGCGCGGACACCGAACCTGCGCTGGGTGCGGCGCAGGGAGTGGAATTCGGGATCTTCGGATATGCGGGTGAGCGGCGCCGGTTCGTTTTTCGGCGAACCGTATGTGAGGGAATTGTCGTGCCAAGGTGAAAACTCGGGCACAGGCGCACCTTCTTCGCTGCGTCATGCCGAACGCACTGCTGAGTGCGGGCTTGTTGGGGGACGCTCGACGGGGAGAGTGGGGGACGGGCGGGGCTGCGAAAGCCGGAAGCCGGAGTATGTCAGCGGCCTCTTTGAACAATCAACCGCCGTGGTGAATTGTCGCCCCCGGGTGGCGCATTCCGGCCCCTCGCGATTCGCGTCTTTCGATCGGACCGTACGAAACGGGCCCTGAGCGGAAAACCGCCCAGGGCCCGGTGCGAGGCTCAGAAGCGGGCGCCGACGGCCGCGCCGTTCCGCGGCACGAGGAAGGCCGGGGCCGACGGCGGAGTGCCGTCGGCGGAACGTGGGCCGGTGAGGGGCGTAGGGTCGGTGCTGAGTACCGAGGAGCCGTCCCAAGTCCCGCCGAGATTCCAGGAGTTGCCCGAGGAGATCGTCCCCGGGCCGACGGCGGCGGCTCGTGCGTCGGCGACGGACAGGTTGGCGGTGAGGGTGGCGGCGGCATCCGAGGTGTCGGCGTCGAAGCCGGTGCCGGCATTGGCCCAGGTCGTGTCGCGGGTCAGGGTCAGCTTGCCGGGATTGCCGTTGTCGGTGACACCGTGCGCCGCGTTCCGGAACGCGATCGAGTTGCGCAGGACGTGCCCGACCGCGGGGGCCGGGCTGCCGCCGCCCATCTTGAAACCGTTGCCGTCACCGGCGAAATCCGGAAAGTTCCAGCGGTTGTAGCCGTTTCCGTAGGAGATCGTGTTCTCGATCAGAATCGGCGACGAGAACTTCCAGGCGTCGAACCCGTCGTCGACGTTGTTCCACAACCGGGCGCCACGCACCACGTTGCCGCTTCCGCTGCCTTCCTTGGCGGCCAGACCGTCGGCACTCTCGCCGTTCTTGCGCGGGTCGCGATTGCCGTGACTGTCCAGGTTCAGGATCTGGTTGTCGCCGGAGGATCCCTGGAGCTGGAAGCCCGACTCGTAATTGTCGTGTGTGGAAATCCGGGAGAAGACGTTGCCGTTGCAGCCGTCGCAATAGATTCCATAGGGTCCGTTGACGATCTCCAGACCGGAGATCCGCCAGTGCGACGCCTCCATGTGAATCGCCCCGCGCTCGGCCCGCGGAATGCTCCCGCCGACCGGCGTATGACTGGCGGGCAGCCGCTCACCGTCCACGACCACACGCTCGCCCTGGTACGCGCTCAGGGTGATGGGCTGCGAGGCGGTACCCGAGACGCCGATGCTGATGTTGTCCGTGAGGGCGTACGTGCCTCCGCGCACGACGATGGTGTCACCGGGCCCGGCCAGATCCACGGCCCGCTGAATGGTCCGCAGGGGCCGCTGGACTGTGCCGGCCGCCGAGTCGTCCCCGCTCACCGCCACGACCAGCGTCGTCGCGGCGGACGCCTCACCCGCGCTCCCCAGCACCGCCAACAGAGCCGCACTCACCGCCCAGACCGCCGTACGACGACTTCCACTCATCGGACCCTCCCGCCTCCGCCTGCGTGCCATGTCGTACGGCAGTGGCCGCAGGGGGCCGGGAGGTTGCCGGGGTGCCCACGGGCGACCGCCGGGGCGTCAGTGTCCCGGCGTCCCGTCCCGGCGGCAGTGCACGAAGAGGTGCGGTTCGGGGCCGCCGTCGGGGTGGGCCGGGGTGAAGGTGGTGTCGTGGCGGGACAGCACCGTCAGGCCGGCCGACTCCAGCATGCCGGTGAGGTCGTCCTCGGCGAAGCTCGTCGCGAGGACCCGGCGGCCCATGAAGACCACCTCGACGTCCTCCACGTCCGCGGGCACCGTGGCCAGCACCAGGTGGCCGCCGGGCCTCAAGGCCCGCGTCAGCCGCCGCACCAGGGCCGACTGCTCGGCGCGCGTCATCTGGAGCAGGGAGAAGAACACGCACACGCCGTCGAAGGAGTCCGCGTCGAGCGGAAACTCCCGGATGTCGTCGCAGCGGAACTCGGCCTCGGGGACCTGACGGGCGGCCAGTTCCACCATGACCGGGGAGACATCGACGCCCAGGACCGAGTGCCCCGCCCCGACCAGCGTGGCCGCGGTGGGCCGTCCGGTGCCGCTGCCCACGTCCAGCGTCCGCGCGGCCGGCGGCAGCCGCTCGATCAGCCACTCCAGCGCCGACAGGTGCGCGGGGGCGTGGGCGAACGCCTTCTCGTAGTCGGGGCCGAGATCGTCGAACAGCACTGCGGCAGGCGGCCGTTGGTCGTCGTGCCTCACGTCGGAGTCCCTTCGCTCGCCGGCCCGAATCGTCGCATCCGCGGGACGCGTGCCACAACGGGTGCCCGGTGCGCGTCCCCGCGGCCCCGGCAGGGGAGAATGAGGGCCGAACCCAACCGACCCTTGCGGAGGAGCCGGGAGATGCAGGACGAGCGAGCGGGGCAGGTCGCCGGGCCCGAGGACCTCATCGATGTGGCCCGCCTGGTCACGGCGTACTACGCGCTGCACCCCGACCCGGCCGAACCCGGGCAACGGGTGGCGTTCGGCACCTCGGGACACCGCGGATCGGCCCTCGCGACGGCGTTCAACGAGGACCACATCGCCGCCACCAGCCAGGCCATCTGCGAGTACCGCACCGCCCAGGGCACCGACGGCCCCCTCTTCCTCGGCGCCGACACCCACGCCCTGTCCGAGCCGGCCCGGATCACGGCCCTGGAGGTGTTCGCCGCCAACGACGTGACCGTCCTCATCGACCAGGCCGACGGCTACACGCCCACCCCGGCGGTCTCCCACGCCATCCTCACCGCCAACCGCGGCCGCACCTCCGGCCTCGCCGACGGCGTGGTCGTCACCCCCTCGCACAATCCGCCCGCAGACGGCGGCTTCAAGTACAACCCGCCGAGCGGCGGCCCCGCAGGCTCCGAGGCGACCTCCTGGATCCAGGACCGCGCCAACGAGATCATCACCGGCGGCATGAAGGACGTACGGCGCATCCCCTACGCCCGCGCCCTGGCCGCCCCCGGCACCGGCCGCCACGACTTCCTCGGCCAGTACGTGGCGGACCTGCCGAACGTGCTGGACCTGGAGGCGATCAGGTCCGCGGGCGTACGGATCGGCGCCGACCCCCTCGGCGGCGCCTCCGTCGCGTACTGGGGCCGCATCGCCGAACAGCACGGGCTCGACCTCACCGTCGTGAACCCGCTCACCGACCCCACCTGGCGCTTCATGACGCTGGACTGGGACGGCAGGATCCGCATGGACTGCTCCTCTCCGTACGCCATGGCCTCGCTCATCGAACAGCGCGACCGGTACGACATCGCCACCGGCAACGACGCCGACGCCGACCGGCACGGCATCGTGACCCCCGACGCCGGCCTGATGAACCCCAACCACTACCTGGCCGTGGCGATCTCATACCTCTTCTCGCACCGGGAGCAGTGGCCCGCGGGCGCCGGCATCGGCAAGACCCTGGTCTCGTCCAGCATGATCGACCGGGTCGCGGCGGACGTCGGCCGGCCACTGGTCGAAGTCCCCGTCGGCTTCAAGTGGTTCGTGGACGGCCTGTCCGACGGCACCCTCGGCTTCGGCGGCGAGGAGTCGGCCGGCGCGTCCTTCCTGCGCCGCGACGGCTCGGTGTGGACCACCGACAAGGACGGCATCACCCTGGCCCTGCTCGCCTCCGAGATCACGGCGGTCACCGGCAGGACCCCGTCGCAGCACTACGCGCAGCTCACCGAGCGCTTCGGCGCCCCCGCCTACGCCCGCGTCGACGCCCCGGCCACTCGCGAGGAGAAGGCCCTGCTCGCCAGGCTGTCCCCGCGTCAGGTCACCGCCGACACCCTCGCCGGCGAGCCGGTCACCACGGTCCTCACCGAGGCCCCCGGCAACGGCGCCGCCCTCGGCGGCATCAAGGTCGCCACCGACAACGCCTGGTTCGCGGCCCGCCCCTCGGGCACCGAGGACGTCTACAAGATCTACGCGGAGTCCTTCCTCGGCCCGGACCACCTGACCCGGGTACAGGAGGAGGCCAGGTCGGTGGTCCTCGCGGCGCTCGGCACCTGACGTGGACGAGGCCGTGCTGACGGCGATGATCGCCGCCGGAGCCGCGATCGGCGGCGGAGCGCTGACCGGGGTGTTCACGTTCGCCGCCGCCAAGCGCCAGGCCGACGCCGCCTGGGCGGCGGGCGAACGCCAGGCCGCGGCGGCCTGGGAGGCCGGCCGCCAACAGGCAGCCGCCGCCTGGGACGCCGGACAACTCCAGGCCACGGCCCAACTCGACGTCGCCCGCCGCACCCTCACCGAACAGACACTCGCGAACCAGCGGGCGCTGCGACGGGCGGCGTACGTCACGTACCTGAGCCGCACCGACAGCGCCCAACAGGCTTTGGCGGCCTGGCAGAACGCGATCGGCACGACGGACGAGTCGCAGCGGCGGCGGGAGTACGACGCCGCTACGGCCGAGGTCGGGGAGGCGCTGAACGTCGTACGACTGGAAGGGCCCGACCCCGTTACGGCGGCGGCCGAGACCCTGCGCGACTCACTGACCGCCAACGCTTCCGGAACGGGTCACCCCGTCGCCCAGGAGGCTTTCCTCGCCGCGGCCCGTGCGGCGCTCACCCCTGCGTAGGCCGTGCCTGGCGGGATAAGATCGGTGGTTCCCGAGCAGTTGGCATGAAGCGGGGGCCAGGTGCACCTGAAGGTGTCGTACGAGGACGGACCGGACGGCATCACAGTCGTGCGGGTCGAAGGCGATGGCGAGGGGTGCACACTTGACGCCGCCTCCGCTCCCGCGCTGCGGTCCGTGCTGCTGGAGACGATCGGGCGCGGGCGGCTGCTTCTGGTCGTCGACATGAGTGCGGTGGACAGCGTCGACAGGGCGGGCCTCGGTGTACTGGTCGGCGGGCTGAAGCGGGTTCGCCGCCAGGGCGGGACGGTCGCACTGGTCGGGACGAATCAGCGGATGCGGGAGATCCTTGCCGCGACGCGCCTGGACCAGGTCTTCGGCCTCTATGAGACGGTGGCGAACGCGGTCGTTGAAATTGCCGCCGATTACGCGGAGACGAGCATTGAGCAGCGGCGCGCCGACCTCGTGGACCGGGCGAACCACATCGTCCCCTCGGGTGGCCATTCTTACGAACATGTCTCCGACCATGTCACCGTGGTCACAGTCGTGGGCGAGTTGGACGTCTACACCGCGCCGTACTTGCGCGAATTGCTGGTCGAGCTGGTCAACCACGGGCGGGTATTCCTGGTCCTGGACATGACTACCGCCGATTACCTCGACTCCACGGGATTCGGCGTGGTGGTAGGTGGTCTGAAGCGGGTCCGCGCCTACGACGGCATGATGGCGCTGGTCGTGCCCGAGGACAGAATCCGGAAGGTCTTCCGGATCACCGGACTGACCAAGGTCTTTCCCATCTTCGACACGGTGGAGCCTGCCGTGGAGTTCCTCGGCCGCGAGGTGTCCGGCGTCCATGGCTGACGACAGGGTCCGGCTGCGCACCGCCGCCGAGTGGGACCCCGTTCGCCTCGGCGTCCACCCGGCCCCGGGCCCGGACGGGGCCATGGACCTGCCACTGACGGAGTACCTCGCCCGCCCGCACGATGCCACCCTGCGCCGGCGGTTGGCCCGTACCGCGGAGTCCAATCAGGCGGCGCTGGTGCTGCTGGTGGGGCGTTCCGCGAGCGGGAAGACGCGGGCGCTGTACGAGGCGGTGGCCGCGGTGCTGCCCGACTGGCCCGTGCTGTTCCCCGCCGACGCGGAGGAACTGGTGGAGTGGATCGAGGGCGGCGGCATCGACCCGCGGACCGTGCTGTGGCTCAACGAGACGCAGCGCTATCTGGACGGTGCCGCCGGTGAGAGGGCAGCCCGGGCGCTGGGGCGGCTGCTGGACCGGGTGGCGCCGCTCGCCGTCGTGGGCACGATGTGGCCGGAGCACATGCGGCGCCTGACGGCACGTCAGAACGGTCTGGAGAGCGCGCCGCACACCCTCGCCCTGCTCACCGGACCCCACGGGATGATCACGGTGCCCGACACGCTGTCCGGTGATGCCGCGGCCGTCGACTCGGCCGCCGTACGTGACCCGCGTATCGCCGCCGCCGTACGAGCCGCCGGATCGGGGCAGCGGGTGCTGCAACACCTCACCGCGGGGCCGGAGTTGGTGCGGCGTTGGGAGATGGGTCCGGACCAGTGGTTCACCGCGACCGAGCACGCCGTGCTGACGGCGGCCGCGGAGGCACGCAGGCTCGGTCACGCCAGCGCGGTGCCCGCACGCCTGCTGAGGGAGGCGGCGGCCGGATTCATGGACTCCACCGCGCGTGCGACCGCGGGCAAGGAGTGGTTCCCGGACGCGATCGGCGCGCTGACGGCCACGGAGGGCGGCCCGCCGCCGCTGATCGCGGAGCGGTACGAGCCGGGGGTCGGCGAACCCGACAGCTATCGCCCCGACGACTACCTCGAACAGCACATCCGCCGGGTCCGCGCCCACCGGGCGCCGCCCGCCGAGTTCTGGTCGGGGGCCTGCTGGGCGAGGACCGCCGACGACGTCCACGCGCTCGCGCGGTCCGCCGAACAGCGGCGTCGTTACGCAAGCGCCGCGCCCTTGTACGAGCGGGCGATCGAGCTGGGCCACGTGCGGGCCCGGGCGGCCCTGGCCGTGCTGCGGGAGACCACCGACGGACGGGCCGCCGCGCAGGAGACGGCCGCGTCGGATCCCGTCGCCTGGGCGGCACTCGCCGTGTCGAGGGAAGCGGAGGGCGACGGCCCGGGTACCTACGACGCGTATCGGCGCGCGGCGGAGTCGGGCGACGCGTGGGCCTGGGCGGCCATGGCCCGCATCCGTGAGGCGGAGGGGGACCCGGCGGCGGCGGACGCTGTCGCGGCCCGGGCGGCAGCGGCCGGCGAACCGCTGGCCTGGCGGACGCTCGGCCGGATGCGGGCGGCCCGAGGCGTCCCGGCGACCGAGGCGTTCGAGCAGGCGGCGAACGCCGGCGACGGCTGGGGGCACATGGGGCTCGCGCAGGTCGCCGAACGCGCCGGTGACCTCGCCACGGCCGTCATGCACGCCACCCGGGCGGCGGGCACCGAGGTCGACTCGGCCTGGGCGGCGCTGGTACGCCTGTACTGGGCCCTTGGTGACCGCGCGTCAGCTCGGGATGCGGCCACGAGCGGCGCGGACGCCGGGCACCCGGAGGGCTGGTCCATCCTGGCCCGGCTTCGTGAAACGGCCGGCGACCGGTCGGGTGCCGCCGCGGCCCATCGCGAGGCGGCGGCCCTGGGTGTCGGCGCCGCCTGGCGCGAACTGGCGCTGCTCGCCGAATCGGACGGCGACGGCGCGGCCGCCGAGGAAGCCGCCACCCAGGCGGCTCGCACGGGCGACCCGGAAGCATGGACCGCACTGGCCGAAGCACGCGAGGAGATCGGGGACGACGCGGGTGCGGCCCACGCCGCAGCGGAGGCGGCACGAGCGGGAGACCTGGACGCCTGGATCATGCTGGCCCGGGCCCGGGAGAACGCCGGAGACAGCAGCGGCGCAGAGCAAGCCGCCGACCTGGCGGCCGAGCGCGGTGCCACCGATGCCTGGTCCGCCCTTGCCCGGATGCGTGAACGCGCCGGGGACCGGGAGGGATCCCGGCGGGCGGTGCTGAGAGCCGCAGGCCTCGGCGCCTCCGACGCCTGGACGGCGCTGGGCCGCGTGCGGGAGCAACTGGGCGACACCCAGGCCGCCGAACGCGCCTACGTCCGCGGCGGCGAGGCCGACGACACGGAGGCGTACGCCGCGCTCGGCGCCCTGTACCAGGAACAGGGACGGTCGGCCGAGGCCCGCACCGCCTACCGGTCGGCCGTGGACGCGGGTCTCCCGGACGCCTGGGAAGGGCTGCTGTCGGTGCTGGCGGCCCAGGCGCCCCGCGCGGTCTCGGCGCGGACGGTGGCGCGACTGCGTACGACCGGACTGCCGGCGGAAGACTGAGAGCGGCCGGCCCGGTCGGTCGAGTTCGGCCCTGAGCGGCGTACGCCGAAGCTGTGAACGCCGCTCAGCCCCCCCGTCCCCGCCCGCTCCGCGATCAGCTCAGCACTCGGGGCCCCACACCGCGCTGTTCAGGGTGACCGCGCCGATGAAGGAGTCGCGGTTGGGGTCATTCGGGTAGTGCAGGCAGCCCTGGTAGTTCTGGCCGCCGGTGGTGACGTTGAACCGGATGTGGTCGGCGCCCGGGAAGCGCACGCCGTTGTTGACGATGACCATCCCGTGCTCGGAGTACAGGTTGTACAGGTTCCCCGTCGACTTCCACCTCGGCTGGCCCCACGCCACGTCGTTGTCCCACACGCAGACGTACTCCCTGGGACAGTCCGACACGTCGGCCGACGCCGGGGGCGCCGAGGCCACCGCCGTGCCCACCGTCATCAGAAGTGCCGCCGCGCCAATGCCGGCCCTCTTGCGAAACCGTGCCTTCAAGGTTTCCTCCGTCTCAGTCACTGGTCGCTGGTGAGTGGCCAAGCATCGTGGCTCGTACGGGGCCCCGGTCCCAGACAGATGTCAGGGACCGGGGCCGCTCCGGCTTGCCTAATGTGCGGGGCGACGACCGCGGGACCTCCCGCGAGCCGATCCGTCACGCCGTCGAAGGGGACCTCATGCGCAAGTGGACCGCGGCACTCGCCGCTGCCGGGGCACTCGCCCTCGTGTTCACCACCTCCCAGAGCGCCTCGGCCGCGGGCCACGGCCGTGGCTGGTACGGCGTGTGGGCGGACGGGGTCAACGTCCGCGACATGACCGAGGGCGGTTGCTTCGAATCGCCGAGCACGTCGAACTGTCCCTCGATCGGCCAGATCAACTCGTGGGACGAGGTGCTCGTCTACTGCCAGATCCCGGGCCAGTCGGTCGGCGGCAACCCGTACTGGGTGATGGTCGCGCCGCGCGGCTGGGACAAGTACGGGATCATGTCCAGCTACTACATCGAGAACAGCACCAACTGGATCGACGGCGTACCGGGCTCGAACGGGTGCGTGATCTAGGAGCCGTTGGAGGCGATCTCTTAGGGTGAGCGGTGTGACCGACAGCAACAAGCCCCCGCTCGCCGTGTTCGACCTCGACAACACGCTCGCCGACACGGCGCACCGGCAGCGCTTCCTGGAGCGCAAGCCCCGTGACTGGGACGCCTTCTTCGCGGCCGCCCCGCAGGACCCGCCCATCGAGGAAGGGGTCGCCATGGCGCGGGCGAGCGGGGAGGAGTGCGAGGTCGTCTACCTGACCGGGCGTCCCGAGCGCTGCCGGCGCGACACGCTCGACTGGCTCGCGGCGCACGGGCTGCCGGAAGGGCGGGTGTACATGCGGCGCAACGACGACCGCAGGCCCGCCCGGCGCACCAAGCTGGAGATCCTGAACCGTCTCGCCCGCACCCGTGAGATCCGGGTGCTGGTGGACGACGACGAGCTCGTGTGCGAGGACGCCGAACGGGCCGGCTTCACCGTCGTACGGGCGCGTTGGACCGCCCCTTCCGCGGCGCTGAAGTCGGCGCAGGAGCGGGAGGGGCGGACCTGAGGACCCGGGAGGCGGGGGCGTACCCGGCGTGCTACCCGGCTTCGTCCAGGCGGAAGCCGACCTTCATGGTCACCTGCCAGTGCGCGATCTGCCCCTCTTCGAGCTGGCCGCGCACCTCGGTCACCTCGAACCAGTCCAGGTTGCGCAGGGTCTGCGAGGCGCGGTCGATACCGTTGCGGATGGCCTGGTCCACGCCCTCGGGCGAGGTGCCGACGATATCGGTGACCCGGTAGGTGTGGTTCGACATGTGGGTGCTCCTCTCACACGCGTCACTCCACGGTGCCCCAAGGAGGGGCAACGCGCGAGCCGTCCGTCACCGCGCCACGCTCAGTGACAGGGCGAACCTGTCCTGACCGTCCGTCCACCAGTGCGCCAGCTCCAGTCCGGCCGCCGACAGTTCCGCGCGGACACCGTCCCTGCGGAACTTCGCCGACACCTCGGTGCGCATCTCCTCGCCGGCGGCGAAGTGCACGGCGAGGTCCAGCGCGGGTACCTTCACGGTCTGCGCCGTACGGGAGCGCAGCCGCATCTCGATCCACTCGTTGTCCCGGTCCCAGACCGCGACGTGCTCGAAGGCACCGGGATCGAAGTCGGCGCCCAACTCACGGTCGATCACGGTCAGGACGTTCTTGTTGAACGCGGCCGTCACGCCGGCGGCGTCGTCGTAGGCCTCGACGAGGACCTGTTCGTCCTTGACCAGGTCCGTGCCGAGCAGCAGCGCGTCACCGGGGGAGAGCAGGGCGCGGACGGAGGCGAGGAACACGGCGCGCTCGGCCGGCAGCAGATTGCCGACCGTGCCGCCGAGGAACGCCACCAGCCGGGGCCCCGGCGTGTCCGGCAGGGCCATTCCGCCGGTGAAGTCGGCGATCAGGGCATGGACGTCCAGCCCCGGCCGCTCCTCGATCAGGGCCTGCCCCGCCTGGGTGAGCGCGCTCTCGCTGACGTCGACGGGGACGTAGGTGTGCAGCCCGGTCAGCGCGTCGAGGAGGAACCGCGTCTTCTCGGACGAGCCGGAGCCCAGTTCGACCAGGGTGCGGGCGCCGGTGGCCGCGGCGATCTCGCCGGCCCGGTCGACGAGGATCTCGCGTTCGGCTCGCGTGGGGTAGTACTCGGGCAACTCGGTGATCTTCTCGAAGAGTTCGCTGCCCTGAGCGTCGTAGAACCACTTCGGCGGCAGCGTCTTCGGTGTGCCGGTCAGGCCCTTGAGGACGTCGGCGCGCAGTGCGGCGTCGGTGGCGTCCTCGGGCAGGTTGCGGGTGAGAAGGAACGGACTCACGTGCGGGGCTCCTTCGGTGGTGCGGGTACCAGGGTGTCGCTGGGGTCCTTGAGCGGGGTGAGCAGTACGTCGGTGCGGCTCGCCGCGAGCAGGGTGCGGTCGGGGACCTCCCGCCAGTGCGGATCGTCGTCGTAGGGCTCGGAGGCCACGACGGTGCCGCCGCCGGGCCGGGTCAGATACCAGAGCGTGTCGCCCCAGGCGGTCGCGGCGATGCTCTCGCCGTCGGTGAGCAGCAGGTTGAGCCGGGAGCCGGGGGCCGCCTCGGCGACCTCCACGACCGTGTCGGCCAGCGCCTGCCCCACCTCGTCGCCGCCGTGCAGCCGCGCGAGGATCAGCGCCCACACGAACGCGGAGTCGTTGCGGGCCTCCATCGACAGCAGGTCCACGGGCGGCACGCCGGGGACGAGCGGGGCCATCGAGCCCGGCCAGCCCTTCACGGCGCCGTTGTGGCTGAACAGCCAGGGACCCGCGGCGAACGGCGCCGCCGCGGCCTCCCCGTCGGCTCCCGCCACCGTCGCGTCCCGTACGGCGGCGAGCAGCGCGCCGCTGCGCACGACCCGGGCGAGATCGGCGAAGGACAGGTCCGCCCAGATGGGCCCTGCCCGGCGGTAGCGGGCCGGCGCCGGGTCCCCGTCGGCGTACCAACCGACCCCGAAACCATCGGCGTTGACGGTCCCGTGCCGCTGTCGCCGCGGCGCCCACGACTGGCGGTACAGGCTGTGCGGCGGCTCCACGAGGAGCCTGCCGAGCGGCTCCTCGGGGCCGAGGTACGCGAGATGCCGGCACATCAGGCGTCCCCGGCGGAGCGGGCCGTGCGGAATCCGGAGAAGATCTGGCGCCGGATCGGATAGTCCCAGTTGCGGAAGGTGCCCCGGCAGGCGACCGCATCCACCGCGAACGCGCCGCCGCGCAGCACCTTGTACTCGGGCCCGAAGAACACCTCCGAGTACTCCTTGTACGGGAACGCCTGGAAACCCGGGTACGGCAGGAAGTCGCTCGCCGTCCACTCCCACACGTCACCTATCAACTGACGTATGCCGAGCGGTGATTCGCCCTCCGGGTAGCTTCCGGCGGGTGCGGGCCGCAGATGGCGCTGGCCGAGGTTGGCGTGCTCCGGCGCCGGGTCGGCGTCGCCCCACGGGTAGCGCGTCGAGCGGTTGCCGGCCGGATCGTGCCGGGCCGCCTTCTCCCACTCGGCCTCGGTGGGCAGCCGGCGCCCGGCCCAGCGGGCGTAGGCGTCCGCCTCGTACCAGCTCACATGCAGCACCGGCTCGTCGGGCGGGACGACCTCGGTGACGCCGAAGCGGCGCCGCAGCCACTGCTTGCCGTCCCGCTGCCAGTAGAGCGGGGCGTGGATCGAGTGCTGCCGGATGTGCGCCCAGCCCTCCGGCGTCCACCAGCGTTCGGTGTCGTAGCCGCCGTCCGCGATGAAAGCCTGGAACGCGGCGTTCGTCACCGGCGTGGTGTCCATGTGGAACGCCGGCACCTCGCGCCGGTGCGCCGGGCGTTCGTTGTCCAGCGCCCACGGCTCGGTGGACGTGCCCATGGTGAACGGGCCGCCGGGGACCAGGACTTCGGACGGCCCCGTGAACAGGGGCACCGGGTCCGGGTCCGGGGCGGTCAGGGCCTGCGGGCCCTTGCGGAGCTGATGCGTGATCAGCATCGTCTCGTCGTGCTGCTGCTCGTGCTGCGCGATCATCCCGAAGGCGAAGCCCGCCTCGGTCAGCCGCGTCCCGTGGAACGCGGTGCTCTCCAGGATGTCCAGCACCCGGCCGCGCACCTCGGAGGCGTAGTGCCGGGCCTCGGCGGGCGGCAGCAGCGGCAGCGAGGGGCGTTCGGCGCGCGGGTGCTCGAAGGCGTCGTAGAGGCCGTCGATCTCGGGCCGCATCGCCTCCCGCCCCGCGACCGCCCGCAGGAGCCACATCTCCTCCTGATTGCCGATGTGGGCGAGGTCCCACACCAGCGGCGACATCAGCGGCGAGTGCTGCGCGGTGAGGTCGGGCTCCTCCACGCAGGAGGTGAGCAGGGTCGTGCGGGCACGGGCGGTGGTCAGGGTGGTCAGCGCCCGCTCGCGGAGAGTGTCGGCGTCGAAAGCGGGGTCGGTCATGTGCGGATGTCCTTCCCATGCAGAGTGCGGTCCGTGCCGTAGAGCTCGTCCAGCAGGTCGTCGGCGGGGCAGCGGCCCCGCGCGACATAGCGGTCCCGGTACGCCGCCACAGCGTCCGTGACGGCGGCCGTGGCGCCCAGCCGGGGCAGGGCCTCCAGCGCCGCCGCGAAGCAGACCTCCGCCACCTCCCGCAGCTCGGGGTCGGCGAGGCCCGAGCGGGCCGCGTCGAGCCACAGCGGATTGTGCGGCGCCGGCTGCGACAGGGCGCGCTCGGCCAGCGGCTTCACGGCCCGGTAGGCGGTCTCGGCGGCCTCCGGATCGTCGAAGAGCGCGGTCGTCACGGCGAGCGGCACGATCCAGCCGTCCTCGCCGGGCTGCGCGTCGATCATGCGCAGCTCCAGATGGCCGCGCGGTCTGACCGGCGGGAACAGCGTGGTGAGGTGGTAGTCCAGATCCTCCTGCGTGGGCGGCCTGGGCGCCCCCGATCTGGTCCACTCCCGGAACGACAGGCCCTCGGGCACGTCCCACGCGCCGCCGTCCTGCCGTACGCACATCACCGGCGCGTCCACGACGTGCCGGGCCCAGGCGGCCCTTGGATCGCCGTTCAGCGGGGGAGCGCCCGCGCGGTCCGGGCCTATCTCCATCCACAGCAGCTGCCGGGTGGAGAGCCAGCCGGTGGGCTCGCGCCCGGCCAGCGGCGAGTTCGCGAAGGCCGCGACCAGGACCGCGCCGAGCTGGTGCGCAAGCCACCAGCGCCGGCCGTGCCCGAGCGGGCCGGGTTCCTCGTAGCCGGCGTCCAGACACACCTGTACCGAGGCCGAGGTGCACATCATGGCGCGGCCGGCCGGGCCGGCGCGGTCGAGGCAGGTCTCCATGGCGTCGTAGCGCGGCTGGCGCAGGAAGCGCCGCGGCGAGTGCCAGGGATCGTTGCCTATGCCGACCAGACCCAGATCGTGCTCGCGCAGTACGGCGCGGGCGGTGTCGAGGTCGGTGGAGACGGTACCGATGCACTCCATCAGAGAGGTGGCGGGCGGGGAGCTCAGCTCCAGCTGACCGCCGGGTTCGACGGTGAGCGCCGACCTCAGGGGCACGGTCCGTAGTGCGGCGTAGGCCGCTTCCAGTCGTTCGGGTGTCACGGGGAGCTGCGGGCTGCGCAGCTCGTGGACGAGCCATTCCACTTCGACCCCGAGGGTGCGGGGCGGGCCGGTCTTGAAGCAGATGCCCCGGACCAGGGCCTCCACCTCGGCTTCGGTGACTGCGGTACGGGGCTGCTCCGTACAGCCACTTACCGAATCGGACATGTCGGGATCCTCCTGAATAGTCCAGAGTGCCACCGGCCCGGATCTTGTGGGCCGGGTCGGCACACTCGACCCACCCAAGACCCTCGCGCCGATTCGCACAAGGGTGCGTACCGGCACGTTCCGGGGCGGTAATTTCCTCTCTCCGGGCGTTAGCAGGGGCTTTCCCGGTCGTTCTTCCGGTCGGTTGTGGGGCCCGGGAATTCTGTTGCACCGCATGACCAGCATCGCTCAGGATGCCGGGGTGAGCACGACGGGGGAGATCGCGGGCGGCCGCAGCGGCCGGATGACAGTGCGGTGCACGGTGGTGACGCTCGGCGTCCGGAGTCGGCCGGCGGTGGCGCCGTGAGCGCGCGCCTGCGCGGCATCGCGCAGCAGACGGAACAGATCGTGGCGGCGGGCAGCTACCGCGCGCCGGACGGCCGAGAGGTGTCCGTCGCGGCGGAGATCGAGGCGGCACGCTCGGGCACCCGGATGTACGGGCCGGAACCTGTGGAGGTGCCCCGGATTCCCACTGGGGAGACGTTCTTCGAGGTCACGGGGGAGAGCAGCCTGGAGGCGGCCCGCCGGCTCGGCGGCGACACGGCCGTACTGAACTTCGCCTCGGCCCGAAATCCCGGCGGCGGCTATCTGAACGGCGCCCAGGCCCAGGAGGAGGCCCTGTGCCGGGCCTCGGCGCTGTACGCCTGCCTCATCCGGGCCCGGCGGTTCTACGACCACCACCGCGCCCACCGCGACCCGTTCTACACGGACCGTGTCATCCACTCACCCGGCGTGCCCGTCTTCCGCGACGACCGCGGTGACCTGCTGGACGAGCCGTACACCGCGGGCTTCCTCACGGCCGCCGCGCCGAACGCGGGCGTCGTGCGGCGTACGGAACCCGGGCGTGCGGCGGAGCTGCCGCGGGCGCTGGCGACACGGGCCGAGCGCGTGCTGGAGGCGGCCGCCGCACACGGGTACCGGCGACTGGTGCTCGGCGCCTGGGGCTGCGGGGTGTTCCAGAACGACCCGGCGCAGGTCGCGGGCGCGTTCCGTGCGCTGCTCGGGCCCGGCGGGCGGTTCGCCGGGGCTTTCGAGCACGTGGTGTTCGGGATCCTCGACCGCACGCCGGACAGCCCGGTGCGGGCGGCTTTCGGCCGGGCTTTCCCCGAGGCGTGAACTGCGGCCGCACGCCGGACAGCGGGCGGCTTTCGCAAACGCCTTCCCCGAGGCGTGAACTGCGGTCGCACGCCGGACAGCGGGCGGCTTTCGCAAACGCCTTCCCCGAGGCGTGAACCGCGCTTCGGCGCTCAGGTCCAGCCGTAGCGCTCGTGCAGCCGCTTGCGGACCAGGTTGAACCGCCCCCGGTCCAGGGCGCACGCCTCACGGCGCATGCCCCGCTCGTGCAGCCGCAGGATGCGGTCCACGTCCACCCAGGAGTCGCGGCCCGACTTGTCCCACGGCCCGCTGCCGATCGCCACCCACTCGCGATCCCCGTCGTGCCGCTTGCTGGACAGCTGTACGGCGAGGAAGGTCCCGCCGGGCTCCCGCGCGACGACGAGGACCGGGCGGTCCTTGCCCCGGCCGTCGTTCTCCTCATAGGGGACCCAGGTCCAGACGATCTCCCCGGGGTCGGGGTCGCCGTCGTGCGCGGGGGAGTACTCCGTGCGCACCTTGCCGACCGCGCGCGGGTCGGCCTCGGTCGTGGCGGTGGGGCCGCTGCGGCCCGGGACGTTCTCGTCGGTGTACGTGCTCACGGGGGCACCTTAGGGGCTGCCCCCGTGAGCCGAGCGTGAAGGGTCGCTCTTACGTGCGAAGCTTCACTTCTCGTCCATCGGCACCTTCTGGACAAGCCCGTTGAGCGGTGAGTTGCCCTCCGGCGCCTGCCCGTCCTGGTTCATCGACGCGAGCAGCCGGCGCGCCAGACCCAGCCCCGTGCCGCCCATGGTGAGCGCCTTGGCGAACATGTCGGCCATGCCGTCGGCGCCGTTGAGCACCACCATGTTGTCGACGTTGCCGAACGCGGACGCGCCCGCCTGGACGATCTCCGGCCAGTTCTCGGCGAGTTGCTGGGCGACGACGGCCTCCTGGTTCTCCGCGAGAGCGGCGGCACGGGCCTTGATGGCCTCCGCCTCCGCGAGCCCCTTGGCCTTGGCCGCCTCGGCCTCCGCGAGACCCCTGGCCTGGGCCGCGGCGGCCTCGGCCTCACCGGTGGCACGGGTCGCGGACGCCGTGGCCGCGCCGCGCGTCTTGGTCGCCTCCGCCTCGGCACCCGCGGCCGCCTTGACCCGGGTGGCCTCGGCGGCGGCCGCCAGTTCCGTCTCCTTCGCCCTGGCCTCGGCGGCCGAGATACGCGCGTCACGCTCGGCCTCGGCCAGCGTCCGCTTCTCGTAGGCCTGCGCGTCGGCGGGCTTGCGGACATCGGCCTGGAGCTGCTGCTCGCGCCGGTGCGCCTCCAGCTCCGCCACCCGCGTCTCCTGGACGACGACCTCCTGCCGGGCGGCCGCGTCCGCGAGCGGGCCCGCCTGCCGGGCCTTGGCGCCCGCCTTGTCGCGCTCGGCCTGATAGCCGGCCTGGAGGATCTCGCTGTCCCGGGTCGCCTCCGCCATCCGCGCGTAACTCTGCTGCTCCGCCTCGGTGGCCAGCCGGTTCGCCTCGGCCTGAGCGATCCGCGCGTCCCGCTGCACGGCCGCCGCGTGCGGCGCGGCAAGGTTCTGGATGTAACCGGTCGGGTCCTCGATCTCGTGGATCTGGAGCGAGTCGACGATGAGCCCGAGCTTCTCCATCTCCGTCCCGCACGCCGCCCGGGTCTGCCCGGTGAGCTTGTCCCGGTCGCGGATCATGTCCTCGACCGTCAACCCGCCGACGATGGACCGCAGATGACCGGCGAAGACGTTGTGGACCCGCTCCGACATCAGCTTCTGCTGGTCCAGGAAACGCCGGGCCGCGTTGGCGATCGACACGAAGTCGTCGCCGACCTTGAAGATGACCACGCCCCGCACCTTCAGCGGAATGCCCTGGTGGGTCACGCAGTCCACGTGCAGTTCGGTCTCGTTGAGATCGAGCGACAGCTTGCGCACCGCCTGCACCCCGGGCAGCACGAGCGTGCCGCGTCCGGTGACGATCCGGAAGCCCATCCCCTCCTCCAGGCCCTCCGTGCGGTGCTTGGAACCGGAGATGACCAGAGCCTCGTTGGGTTCGGCGACCCGCCACATCATCTTGAACAGACCGATCAGAACGAGAACGGCGGCAACCGCCACCCCCGCCACGACGCCGACAACCATCGGCATACGCCCCCTTTGCATGGTGCCCTTTCGGCACCGAACGAATGGGAGTGTGCGCCTGCGCGGAGCGGAGGTACAGCCGTTGACGGATCCTTGTCGCAACCTTGACACACAGGTCTCTCACCTGCGACGGAGCGAGCTCAACTGTCGTATGCCGCCTGGACGTAGACCGTGCGCGGCGGCTGGTACTCCACCACCATCACCACCGTGCCGCGCTCGATCCGCTCGGTGCCGGTGGCCGGATAGGCGAGGAAGTGCTCGGCGCCGCCGCGCACGCGCACGATCACCTCGCCGACGAGTCCCGGCCCGACCGTCCCCGTGACCCGCCCCATGAGCCCGACCATCGACGCGTCGTCCATGGTCACAGAGTAGGGCCTCGGGGCCGGGACCTGTCCGGCCTCAGGCGACCGCGCTGGGCGCCGTCTCGTCCTGCTGCGGCGGCCACAGCTCGTGCCACCGCAGCTCCGTCTCCAGCTGCGCGGCCAGCGAGATCAGCAGCGGCTCGCTGTTCGCGGGCCCGAGCAACTGGCCGCCCACGGGCAGCCCGTCCGCGAATCCCGCGGGGACGTTGACGCCGGGCCAGCCCAGCACGTTCCACGGCCAGGCGTACGGGCAGGCGGCGATCATCGCCCGGTCGGTGGCGAAGCCGCCGAGGCCGAGCATCGCGCCGATCCGGGGCGGGGGAGCGGCCGTCGTGGGCGCGAGGACGACGTCGTACGACTCGTAGAACCTGCCGATACGGCGGTGCAGGACCGCCTCCGCGCGCCGGGCCGCCCGCAGCGGGGGCCCGCCGAGGAGACGGCCCAAGCGGGCGGCGCTCCTGGTGCGCGGGTCGAGCAGCGCGGGGGAGGGCACCTCGGCGGCCCACTCGGCGATTCCGGCCGTGGCGCGCGGGATGAACGTCAGCCCGATCTGGCCGTAGGGCGGGTCGGCCTCCTCGACGTGGTGTCCCAACGCGCTGAGTTTCTCGCCGAGTTCGACGATCCTGGCCCGCACCCGGGGGTCGAGCCGGGCGGGCAGGGCGGTGAACGGCGGCTTGAGGGCGAGCGCGATGCGCAGCCGGCCAGGGTCGCGGCCGACGGCCCGGGCGGCGTCGATGGACGGCGGCCGGTGCGGGTCGAGCTCGTGGTTGCCGGCGGCGGCGTCCAGCAGCAGGGCCGCGTCGGCGACCGTGCGGGCGAGGGTGCCGTTGACGGTGATGCCCTTGAAGGACTCGCCGCGCGGCCAGGTGGAGACCCGGCCGCGCTGTGGCTTGATGCCGATCAGGTTGGTCCACGACGCCGGGATCCGCACCGAGCCGGCGCCGTCCGAGCCGAGGGCCGCGGGGACGAGCCCGGCGGCGACGGCGGCGGCCGAACCGCCGGACGAGCCGCCCGGCGTGTGGTCCCGGTGCCAGGGGTTGCGGGTCGCGCCGAAGGCGGGCCCCTCGGTGAACGGCCACTGCCCGAGCTCGCAGGTGTTGGTCTTGCCGACGATCACGGCGCCGGCCGCGCGCAGCCGCCGTACCGCCTCGGCGTCCTTCGCGGCGGGCGGGAACTGGCCCGAACAGCCGAACGCCGTGGGCTCGCCCGCGACATCCGTGTCGTCCTTCACGGCGACCGGCACGCCGAGGAGCGGCAGGCGCACTCCGGTGGCCAGTTCCCGGTCGGCGGCCTCGGCCTCGGCGAGCGCGGCCTCGGCCCGCACCACCCGGAAGGCGTTGAGGGATCCCTGCGTCGCCTCGATCCGCGCGAGCGCCTCCTCGACCAGGGCCCTCGACGTCACCTCCCCGTCGGCCAGCGCACGGGCGGACTCGGCGAGGCCTGCGGCACGGTCGGGCGTCATTCGGGCACCTCCGGGACGACGTTGTCTACCGAACGGTAACCTCCGGTGGGCGGACGGCGGAACGTTTTCGCCCGGTGCGGCTCCGAGGTTCACCACAGGTTTCTCCCAGGTCCCGCCCCGGTGTGCGCAAACCATTGACGCGTCAGGACCCCACCCCTACCTTCTGATCGAATTTACGAACCACGTTCGAAATAGCGAACGTCATGGTGAGCATTCGTGGATTCGGAGTCGTCCCTTGAGCCGTAGGGAGAGCCGTACGTGACCAGACGCCCCCACACCCCGTCCCGCCGCACCCTGCTCCGCGCGATGACCGCCCTGCCCGCCTCGGCGCTCCTCCTGGGCGAGGTCCCCGGCCTGCTCGGCACGGCACTCGCGGCCGCGCCGCCGAGCGGCTCGGCGACCCGGTACACCATCGTGCCGTTCCTGAACAGCGACGACGGGACCGTGAACGTCTACCAGTCGGACGACGCGACCGACTTCCGCCTGGCCCGCGCCTCCGCCTACACACCGCCGAGCAACCGCATCCGCGACGCGAGCCTCTTCAAGCACACCAACGGCTACTACTACATCACCTATACGACCCACACCTGGCAGGACACCAGCACCACCATCGGCTTCGCGCGCAGCGCCGACCTGGTCAACTGGACGTTCCTGTACGACTACACAGTCCCGATCGCGGGCCTCTCCCGGGCCTGGGCGCCGGAGTGGTTCGTCGACAGCGACGGCAGCGTGAACGTGATCGTGTCCTGCTCCACCACCGACGACGAGTGGATCTTCACGCCGTACCTGCTGCGAGCCACCAACTCCGCGCTGAGCACCTGGAGTTCACCGGTCGCGCTGTCCGGCATCGGGAAGAACCACATCGACACGTTCCTCGTGAAAACCGGCTCCACCTACCACGCCTTCACCAAGAACGAGACGACGAAGTACATCGAGTACGCGACGGCCACTTCCCTGACCGGCCCCTACGCGATCTCCAGGACCGGCGACTGGGCGGGCTGGGGCAGCTACCGTGAGGGCCCCGCCCTCATCCAGCTCGACAACGGCGGCTGGCGGATCTTCTTCGACGGCTACGGCGACGGCACCTACTACTACAGCGACAGCCACGACACCTTCGCCACGTGGTCCGCCCCGGCCGCCCTGCCCGCCGTCTCCGGAACGGCCCGCCACTTCACGGTCGTCAAGGAGACCGTCTCCGGCGGTCCGACCCTGGCGAAGAACGTCACCCGCTCATTCCGGTCCGGCAACTACACCACCCGCTACTGGCAGACCCAGTCCTCCCTGCTCAACCTCCCCGTGGTGAGCGGCTCCAGCACCACGGCCGAGAAGCAGGCGTCGACCTTCACCGTCGTGGCCGGCCTCGCCGACGCGAACGGCCACTCCTTCCGCGACTCGTCCGGGAAGTACCTGCGCCACTACGACTTCCGCGCCCGCTTCGACACCGACGACGGCACGTCGACGTTCGCCAAGGACGCCACGTTCATCGCGCGCACGGGCACGACGACCGGCTCGATCCGCTGGGAGTCGTACAACTACCCCGGCCACTACCTGCGGCACTACAACTACCAACTACGGGTGGAGCGGGCGGACGGCACGGATCTGTTCCGGCAGGACAGTTCGTTCGTGCCGGTGACCTCCTGGGCGTGACCCGCACCGAACCGGGAGCGTCGGCGTTCCGGTCATGCAGGAGTGGGGTGGCCCTCGTTGCGTGCGGCTTCGGGGGTGAGTCCGGTCCAGCGGCGGAAGGCCCGGTAGAAGGAGTTGGTGTCGTCGTAGGCGAGGAGATAGGCGACCTGGGAGGTGGGCAGGGACCGGTCCGCGAGATAGCGGCGTGCCAGCTTTTCCCTGGTGTCGCTGAGGACGGCCTGGTAGTTGGTGTCCTCTGCCTGAAGCTGCCGCTGGAGAGTGCGGGGGCTGAGCATGAGCTGGCCGGCGATGGCGTTGATCGAGCTCTCGCCGGCGGGCAGGCGCTCGTGGAGTGCGGCACGCACCCGGTCGGTAGTGGTGGCGGAGGCTTCGAGTTCGGACAGGCGGCGGCGCAGTTCCGGTGCGAAGAACTTCCACATGGACTCGTCCTCGGTGAGAAACGGCAGCGAGGCGTCCTCGGCGGAGAAGGTGAGGGCGTCGGTCCCGCCCTCGCGGATCCGGGTGCCGAAGTAGGAGGCCGCCTCGGGTGTGGGCTGCGGAGGCCGGCGCATGGTGACGCGGGTCGGGTGCACCTCGCGCCGTGTGCCCATGCGTGCCAGCGCCGCCCAGAACGCGAGTTCGGCGGAGACCAGCAGCGGTGGCGGCGTCGGCCCCTCCGGCCAGTGGAACGCGATCGTCAGCCCGGTGCGGTCGTCCGTGATGTCGAGGTTCACCGGGCCGATGAGCGGCTTGAACGCGGCGATGCGCTCGGCCGCGGTGCGCAGGTCCGCGCTGCACAGTGCCGCGAAGATCGGCGGGTTGAACACCTCGACGGACAGGGCCCGCCCGATCCGCACCGCCAGGTCGGGATCCGCGGCCTCGGCGTCCAGCGCCTCCCAGAACCGGTAGTACTCCTCGGTCGTCATCGTGACCGCGCCATGGGCGAAGAGGCCGGCCGGGAGCTGCGCCCGCCGCAGTACGCGGGCGACGGAGATGCCGAGGTCGTGCAGGAGCGCACGGGCACCCGGGTCGAGGGTGAACTCCTTTGATGCCATCACTTCAGACTAGTTCCCCGCACGGGGCGGCGGGGATGCCGTATGCGCCATTCGACACGCAGAAGACGCCACCCCCCGATGGCGTGAACGGCAAGAAGGCAGGCGTCTTTCGCTAGTTCCCTGGCGGGATTCCCCACCTAGCGTGGAAGCCACGGCGCCACCGCTGCGGTGGACACGGTACCGACGGGACCCACCCCGTCCGACGATGAGGAATCCCATGACCACCACCAAGACCGCCCTCGTGACCGGAGCCTCCTCCGGCATCGGCGAGGCGACCGCCCTCAAACTGATCAGCCTCGGCTACACCGTCTACGGAGCGGCCCGCCGCACCGACCGGCTGCAGAAGCTCGCCGAACGCGGCCTGCGCCCGCTGGCGATGGACGTCACCGACGACGACTCCATGCGCAACGGCGTCGACCGCGTGGTCTCCGAGACCGGCCGCATCGACGTCCTCGTCAACAACGCCGGATACGGCTCGTACGGCGCCCTGGAGGACGTCTCGCAGGAAGAGGCCCGCCGCCAGTTCGACGTCAACGTCTTCGGCGCCGTCCGCCTGACCCAGATCGTCCTGCCCCACATGCGGGCCCGACGCGGCGGGACGGTCGTCAACATCACCTCCATGGGCGGGAAGATCTACACCCCGCTGGGCGGCTGGTACCACGGCACCAAGTTCGCACTCGAAGCCCTCAGCGACTGCCTGCGCATGGAGGTCAAGCCCTTCGGCATCGATGTCGTCGTCATCGAACCCGGCGGCATCCGCACCGAGTGGAGCGGCATCGCCGCCGACAACCTGGAGAAGTCCTCCGCCGCGGGCGCCTACACCGGCCAGGCCAAGGCCGTCGCCGCCTCGCTGCGTTCCGAGACCATGGCCAGGCGCATGTCCCCGCCCACCGTCATCGCCGACGCCATCGGCAAGGCCGTCACGGCGCGCCGGCCCAGGACCCGCTACGCCACCGGCTTCAGCGCACGTCCTCTCATCGGCCTGCGGCGCTTCCTGCCCGACCGTGCCTTCGACGCCCTGATCTCCCGGTCGATGGGCCTTCCCCGCTGAACCCCGCGCTACTTGACCGCGGCGCTACCACACGCAGATGTCGGGCTGTCGTGTCAACGGTCCTTCGATCGTTAATTCTCGGAGAACTCTTCTACAACCTTCTGTCGCATGCGTCTGTCTGGCTAACGCAGGGATGTTCAGGGGTTGATGAAGAGGAGCTCAGAACGTGACCGTGCGTTCCTTTGCCCGGCGGATGAGACCGCGAGTCGAGCGGAGAGCCGCCGAACAGGTCTGGCAACTGCGCACCATGCGGCGGCGCCGCAGGGCCGCGATCACGGACCCGGTGCTCCGCCCCGTGGCGGTACGCGGCCAGCAGCTCTACGGCCGGGTCGTGACCCGGTTCAGCGCCGCCGAGGCCGCCGCCGCCAACCTCGGCCTGGTCGTCGCCGCCCTGGAGCAGGCAGGCGTCCCGTACTTCCTGGTACCGGCCTCGCGCATCCGCCACACCGTCGGCGTGAACACCGTCGACCGGGAGCGCCTGCTCGCCACCCTGGAGGAACAGAACGCCGGCAGGGCGGTGTTCATCGGCAGACCGCTGCCCGGCGGCAAGCTCAAGAACCCCGCCCTGTTCATGGACGGCGTACTGCCGACCCCGCTGCGCACGGCACCCGTACTGCGGATCGGTGAGAACCACCTGGGCCCCTCGGGCCAGTTGCTCGCCGGGCCGGAACTCGCCTGCGACGTCGAGTTCTGGGACGACGGGGCACACCTCCTCGCCTCCGACGACGGGCCCCGCCGACTGGCCAAGGTGCAGCCGCAGGCGTCCGAGGACGTCTTCGCCGAGTCCCTCGTCGCGCCGCGGAACAACGGCATCACGGACGTACTGCCGGCGGCCGAGCAGCAGCCGGTCGCGGTACGGGTCGGCGAGCGGGAGCTGCCGAGCTTCGCCCCGCTCACCCTGCCCACCGTGAACGACGTGACCTTCCCCGTCGACATCGTCTACACCTGGGTGGACGGTGAGGAACCGCGGATGCGGGCCAAGCGGGCCCGCTACCAGGAGAACGGCATCGCCGAGATCCTGGACAAAGAGACCAACGCCTCGCGCTACACCAGCCACGACGAGCTGAAGTACTCGCTGCGTTCGCTCGCCATGTACGCCGACTTCGTCCGGCACATCTACCTCGTGACCGACGGCCAGAAGCCGCACTGGCTCGACGACACCGCCCCGGGAATCACCGTCGTCGACCACCGGGACATCTTTCCCGACGGCGTCCTGCCGGTGTTCAACTCGCACGCCATCGAGACCCGGCTGCACCACATCCCGGGCCTGTCGGAGCACTATCTGTACTTCAACGACGACGTGTTCGTCGGCCGCCGGGTCACCGCGGAGCACTTCTTCCACGGCAGCGGCCTGATGAAGGTCCCGGTGTCCCCGCTCAAGATAGGCGTCGGCAAGCCGCACGCCGAGGAGACGGCCACCAACTCCGCGAACAAGAACGTCCGTCGGCTGCTGCTGGAGAAGTTCGGGCGGATGACGACGAACAACTTCATGCACACCCCGCTGCCGCAGCAGCGAGAGACGCTTCAGACCCTGGAAGAGCTCTTCCGCGAGGACATCGCCCGCACCACGGCGTCCCGCTTCCGCTCCCCGCAGGACCTGGCCATGACGGCTCCGCTGCTCTACCAGTACGCACTGATGACCGGCCACGGCGTAACGGGGAAGTACAGCTTCCGGTACGTGAACATCAGCCGCCCGGACGCCGAAGGACGCCTGGCGGACCTGCGCCGCAACCGCCGTTTCGACTTCTTCTGCCTCAACGACGTCGATGTGCCGCCCGAGGAACGGGAGCGGGTCGGTGTCCGGATGAACGAGTTCCTCGAGGACTACTTCCCCTTCGCGAGTCCGTTCGAGAAGCAGAAGTGACGGGGGCTGGGGGGCATGGACATGGGGGGCATGGACATCCGGCACCGCGCTGCCGCGCTCGGGGGCGTGCGGGCAGTGCGGAACACTCTGGTACGCCTGGGGCTCTGGCTGTCGGCCCGGCTGTGGGCGCTGCGCGCGGCCCGGCCCCGACGGCGCCTGCGGGCCGCCGACCCGGGACTGCGCCGGGTCACCTTCGGACCGATGCGGCTGTACGGCCGTACCGTCGCCGGTTACACCGCCGCGGACGCCGTTGAAGCCGATCTCGACCGGGTGTGCGCCCTGCTGGAGGAGCTCGGCGTCCCGTACTTCCTCGTCCCCGCCGACCTCGGGCAGGGCGGGCCGCGGCAGATCGTCGGCGTCGCGGAGACGTACCGCGGCATGGTCCTGACGCAGGCCGCCCGGCGCTTCGCCGGCACCGTCGGGTATGTCGCCGCCGTCGGCCCCGACGGAGCGGTGACGAACGCGGCACTGTGGGCGGACCGGAAGCTGCCGCGAGCGCTGAAGCGGGCCGCGGTGCTCCGCACCGGAGTGGTGCGCCTCGGCCCGGGGAAGCAGGTGCTCACCGGCCTCGAAACGGGGTGCGACATCGAGTTCTGGCGGCACGGCCGGGACTTCGGCACCGCCTCGGGGGACCCGTCCTGGCTCACCGTGCCCGGCAGCCGGCTGCCGGACACCTACGGCACGGCGCTCGTCGCACCGCGCCGCAACCCCGTGTCGGAGGTGCTGCCGGTGGCGGCGCAGCAGCCGGCAGCGGTGGCGTCCCACGGCCGCAGCGTGCCGACGTTCGCCCCGTTCGCCGAGCCGGGCATCGACGAGGTGCGCTTCCCCGTCGACGCCGTGTACACCTGGGTCGACGGGGACGACCCCGCGATGGCCGCGAAGCGGCGCGCCCACCAGGCGCTCTCCGACAACGTCATCGCCCCGCGCGAGACCGGCGCCTCCCGCTACACCGACCACGACGAACTGAGGTACGCGCTGCGCTCGTTGGAGATGTACGCCGGGTTCGTGCGGCACGTTTACCTCGTGACCGACTCCCAGCTCCCCGCCTGGCTGGACCCGGACGCGGCGGGCCTGACGGTGGTCGATCACCGGGAGATCCTCCCGGCCGACGCGCTCCCCGTGTTCAACTCGCATGCCATAGAGAGCAGGCTGCACCACATCCGTGGCCTGTCGGACCACTACCTCTACTTCAACGACGACGTCTTCATCAACCGCCCGGTTCGGGCCGAGCACTTCTTCCACGGCAACGGCATCGCCCGGATCCCGCTGTCACCGCTGAAGCTCGGTGTGGGCGCCCCGCATCCGCTGGAGCCGGCCCCGAACTCCGCGGGCAAGAACGCCCGTGAGGTGATCAGACGCTTCCACGGCACGAACATCACCCACAAGTCGCTGCACACCCCGCATCCCCAACTGCTGTCGGTCATGCGGGAGATGGAGAGCCTCGGCATCGAGGAGCTCGAGCGGACCTCCTACTCGCGCTTCCGCTCCACCTCGGACGTCGCTCCGGCGTCCACGCTCCACCATCACTGGGCGATCATGAGCGGCCGTGCCGTCCCCGCCGACTACCGGTTCCGCTACGTCCAACTCGGCACACCGGACATGCGGCGCCGCCTGGCCCGCCTCGCGGCCGGCGAGGACATCGACTTCTTCTGCCTCAACGACGTGGACACCGACCCGGCCGCGCGATCGGCGGCGCAGGCCGTCATCCACGACTTCCTGGAACGGAAGTACCCGTTCCCCAGCCGATTCGAAGGGACGGCACCCGTGATCACCCCGCGCCCGGTCACACCGAGCGGTGAAGTGGCTCAGGAACGCCTGGCGCGGTAGAGGCCCCGGCCGGCCCGACGTCACGGGCCGACCGTGTGATTCCAGGTGCGGAGTTTGTCGGGGTTGAGGGTGACCCAGACCTGCACGACGTGCGGTCCTACGACGTCGAGGCCGATGACCGCGGCGACCTGACGTCCGTAGCGCACCACCAGCCCGGTCCGGCCGTTGACCGCATGGGTTGCCAGCGTGGTCCGCGGATGCCGCGCCAGCAGCGTCAGCAGGCTCCGCGCCACCGGCAACCTTCCCTCCACCGGCCCGATCAGCGCCCGGACCTTCCCGCCACCGTCGAAGAACGCCGCCGTGTCCGCCGCGAGCAACGACGCCAGCACCTCCTCGTCCTCACGCGCACACGCCTCACGCACCGCCCGTACCACCGTGTCGTGCTCTTCCACCGTCGTCGGCCGCCCCCGCCGTGCCCGCAGACTCCGGCGCGCCCGGTCCGCCGGGGACGACGAGTCCACCAGCACCCCACCGACCGCGTCCGCGCCCGCCCCGCACTGCCCCGGCGACGCCAGCCGGGACAGGCACGCGCCGCCCACCACCCGGCACAACCACGACCGCGGCTCCAAGATCCGGGTCCGCTCCGCCTCCGGCAGCCCGAACCACCGCCGGTACGCCTCGTCGATCACACGCTCGGCCTCGCGCCCGCTGCCCAGCATCCAGAACGCCACATCCAGCAGATGCCGCCGCTCGTCCACCAGCTCCACCAGCGACACCGCATCGTCCGCACCCGCCACAGCCCGACCTCCCTCGCGCGCAGCTCCCCAGGACGACCACCGCATCGTTCTCGTGATGCGTCCGCTCGTCAGGTGTGACCGGACAGGCCCGCGCCCTGTGACAGGGCCCGCCTGTCACGAAATCGGCGGCCATCCGGTCACAGCGGTGACGGACCGTGCCGCGCCTCTTGCGGCACCGGCAGTCGATCGCCGAGGAGGTCTTCCGTGGAATGGCGTGAAAGGGCGAGCTGCCAGGCCGAGGACCCAGATCTGTTCTTCCCCGTCGGGCACAGCGCCAGCGGTCCGACGCTGATCCAGACGGACGAGGCGAAAGCCGTGTGCCGACGCTGCCCGGTGCGTGAGCAGTGCCTCGCCTGGGCCCTAGACGCGGGGCCGATGGACGGCATCTGGGGCGGCACCACGGAACAGGAACGCCAGGCCATGACCCGGCGCCCGGTACCCGCTTCCCCGGGACGCGTCTCACCCTGACCCTGCCGCGAGGTGCGGTCGGTCGTCCGTGGCGAGATGTTGGAGTAGGCCGCTTTACGGGCCGCCGACCCACCGAGCCAGGGAGCCGGTCGTGGAGACGCATCTGGTCGAAGCCGGGCCGGGCCGCAAGGGGGCGGTCGGGACGGCCGCCCCGGCGATGGTCGTACCTGACGACGCCACATCGGTTTTCATGCAGGCCAGACCCGGTCTCTTCAAGATCGCCCACCGGATTGTCGGTGACACCAACGAGGCGGAGGACGTCATCCAGGAAGCCTGGCTGCGCTGGCAGCGGGCCGACCGCACCGTCGTCCGCAACCCTTCGGCGCTGCTCAGGACGACTACCGCCCGCCTCGCGATCAACCTCGTCCAGTCCGCCTGGAAGCGCCGGGAGTCCTGTGCCAGTCCCTGGCTCCCGGAGTCCACGGACCTCGACGCCACACCCGAAGCGGTGGCGGAACGGCACGACGTCGCCGAGGGAGCGGTCCGCCTGCTGATGCAGACGCTGACACCCAGGCAGCGTGCGGTGTACGTCCTGCGGGAGGGTTTCGACTACCCGTACGGCCGGATCGCCGAGCTCCTGGGCATCGGCGTCGACAACACCAGGCAGCAGGCGTCGAGGGCCCAGGAGCGGCTCGCCGCGGACCGTCCCCGGCAGCCCGTGGACTCCGTCGCGCACCGCCGGCTCGTCCAGGCGTTCCTCGCCGCGGCCCGGTACGGCGACCTCGCGCCTCTGGAAGCGGTCCTCTCGACGGACGCGCACGCATGACCGACCGGTCATGAAGGCGAGTCCAGAGTGGGAACGGCAAATGACGGGGAATGGCCCCTGCGCGTCGGCAGGAGCCACTTTCCGGCGGTGTTCTACCGCTGCCGTGCCATCCAGTCGGACAGCTTGGTCTCCGCGATGTGCGCGTCCGGACCCGGCAGGAGCGTCGTCTCCTGGAGCTGGGCACCGGAGTAGGGGGCCTTCGGGTCCGTGACGACCGTGCGGGGGTCGTTCGCGTCGGCGAGCGTCTTTCGGATCAGCTCGTCGAGCTGGAACACCTCGGGGCCCGCGATCTCCACCACGCCGTTGACGGGCGCGCCGACCGCGGTGCGGCCGACGGCCGCGGCCACGTCGTCGGAGTAGATCGGCTGGAACTTGGCCGACGACAGGTGCACGGTGTCACCGTCGGTCGAGATGTCCGCGATCCCCTTGACGAACTCGAAGAACTGGGTGGCGTGGACGATGGAGTAGGGCAAGCCGGACGCCTTGATCAGCTCTTCCTGCGCCTGCTTGGCGCGGAAGTACCCGCTCTCCTGGAGCCGGTCGGTGCCGACCACGGACAGCGCCACGTGGTGCGTCACACCGGCCTCGGCCTCCGCCCGGAGGAGGTTGGCCGTGGAGGTCCGGAAGAAGGTCAGGACGGCCTCGTCCTCCCACGACGGGGAGTTGGACACGTCGACCACGACCGACGCGCCCTTCAGCACCTCCGCGAGACCCTCTCCCGTGAGGGTGTTGACGCCGGTGTTGGGCGCGGCCGCGACCGCCTCGTGCCCGTGCTCGTTCAGCTTGCCGACCAGCTTCGAGCCGATGAGCCCGGTTCCACCGATCACTACGACCTTCATGACGGATTCCTCTCGGAGAAAATTCGTTCTGCACCAGAAGAGACAGGGCAGGGGTTCTGCCTGTGACAGGCCCCGGGCGGAAATCCGGAAGATTTTCCGCCCGGCGCCATCGGCTCATTCGACAAGCTTTCCTTCGGTCGAGACTTCCTGCATCAGCGCGGAAATCTCGTCCGGAACATCCGGGATGCTCTCGCGGGTCACACCGGTCGCCGGGGACCACACGAGATTGATCCGCAGAGCCGGATCCTGCTCCGGGTGATCGCTGCGGTTGTGGCAGCCACGCGTCTCGCGACGTTCCAGCGCCGATTCGAGCGTGGCCCGCGCGGCCATGGCCGCCGACTTCAGATCGAAGGCGTGCGCGAGGTCCTGATAGCCGGCGATGTCCGGGTGCACGCCGACGTCCGCCATCCGCTTCTCGATCGCCGAGAGCTCCGCGAGGCCCGCCCGCAGGCCCTCCTCGTCGCGTACGACACCGGCGTGCTCCGTCATGGTGTTGCGGATGGCGCGCTGCAGCGCGCGCACGTTCTCAGGACCGTCCGCGGCGAGCAGATCGTCGACCTCCGCACGGGCCTCGGCGACGGCCTCCGCCGAACGCCGCTGCGCGGTCAGGGACTGCGAGTAGGCGGCCGCCGCCTGCCCCGTGATCCGGCCGAAGACCAGCAGCTCGATGAGGCTGTTCCCGCCGAGCCGGTTCGCTCCGTGCAGCCCGCTCGACGCCTCACCGATGGCGTACAGCCCCGTAACGTCCGTGCTGTGGTCCTCGGGACGCACCCACACCCCGCCCATCGAGTAGTGCGCGGTCGGCGCGATCTCGATGGGCTCGCGGGTGATGTCCAGCATCTGCAGGTCGAGCAGAGTCTGGTAGACGCGGGGGAGCCGCGTCATGATCGTCTGCCGGGGCAGATGGGAGACGTCGAGCCACACCGCGCCGTTGGGCGTGCCCCGCCCTTCCTTGATCTCCGTGTACGAGGCCAGGGCCACCCGGTCGCGGGTGGACAGCTCCATCCGGTCGGGGTCGTAGCGGGCCATGAACCGCTCCCCGAGGGCGTTGCGCAGGATCCCGCCCTCGCCGCGGGCGGCCTCGCTGACCAGGGTCCCGGCCGCGTTCTCCGGCTCGATGATCCCGGAGGGGTGGAACTGCACCAGCTCGGCGTCGCGCAGCCGCGCGCCCGCCTCCACGGCCAGCCGGAAGGAGTCGCCGGTGTTCTCGTCGCGCCGTGAGGAGGTGCGCCGCCAGATCCGCGTGTGGCCACCCGCGGCGAGGATCACCGCGTCCGCGTGGATCAGGTAGCGCCGCCCGCTCGCGAGGTCGAAGCCGTAGGCACCGAAGACGGCGCCGTCGTGCACCAGCAGCCGGGTGATGTAGACACCGTCGAGGACGGGGATGTCGAGCTGCTGGGCTCGCCTGATGAGCGTGCGCTGGATCTCCAGACCGGTGTAGTCGCCGGCGAACGCGGTCCGCCGGAACCTGTGCGCGCCGAAGAACCGCTGGGAGATACGGCCGTCCTCCTCACGGGCGAAGGCCATGCCGTACCGCTCCAGGTCGTCGATGCCGCGGGCGGCCCCCTGGGTGACGATCTCGACGGTGCGGGGATCGGCGAGCAGATAGCTCTCCTTGATCGTGTCCGCCGCGTGCTGCTGCCAGCTGTCCTCGGGATCCATCGTGGCCAGGGCCGCGTTGATGCCGCCGGCGGCCAACGCCGTGTGGGCGTCCTCCTTGGGGCGCTTGCCGACCGCGAGGACGTCGACACCGGCCTCGGCCAGTTCGATCGCCGCGCGCAGGCCCGCACCGCCGGTGCCGATCACCAGCACCATGGTGGAAAGACGTTGTTCGGTGATAGCCACGGTCTTCTCCGATCGGGGGATGTCACCAGTTACGACCGGACCGGCGGCTCATCTGTGACAGTGTCCCGGCGCCCGGGCACCCCTTCCGCGTGTGTTCGTCGTCACCTGTCGTGTCCGGACAGGACGCCGTCCAGGGGGACGTCGGGATCGGCGAGGAGCTTGTCGTCGACGTCCGCGCCGGAGGTGATGAGCGTGCGGATCGGGTCGACGACGTCCCACACGTTGACGTTCATCCCGGCCAGCACGCGACGGCCCGCCATCCAGAACGCGATGAACCGGCGCTCGGACGGCTCGCCACGGAAGACGACACGGTCGTAGCCACCCGGCTCCACATAGCCCGTGTACTCCATGCCGAGGTCGTACTGATCGGTGAAGAAGTACGGCAGCCGGTCGTACACGGCGTCCTTGCCGAGCATGCTCAGCGCGGCGACTTCCGGCTGGTGCAGGGCGTTGGCCCAGTGCTCGACCCGCAGGTGACGGCCCAGCAGCGGGTGGCGGGCGTTGGCGACGTCACCGGCGGCGAGGATGCCGTCCACCGAGGTCCGCAGGTGCTCGTCGGTCACGATGCCGTTGCTCACCTCCAGGCCCGCGTCCTCGGCGAGCCCCACGTTCGGGGTGATGCCGATGCCGACGACCACGGCGTCCGCGGGCAGGTGCCGCCCGTCGGCGAGCCGCACCCCGCTCACCCTGCCGTCGGTCCCGGTGAGCGACTCCACCCCCGCGTTCGGCAGGAGCTCGACGCCGTGGTCGGCGTGCAGCGCGGCGAAGACCTCGGCCGCCTCACGCCCCAGCACCTTCAGCAGCGGCAGCTCCGAGTGTTCGAGGACGGTCACGTCGGCGCCGGCCGTCCGGGCGGCCGCCGCGGTCTCGAGGCCGATCCATCCGCCGCCGATCACGACGATGTTCCGGCCCGCCCGGAAGGCGGACTTGAGCCGTTCGCTGTCCTCCACCCGGCGCAGGTACAGGACGTTGTCGAGGTCGGCCCCCGGGACGGCCAGCCGCCGCGGCGACGATCCGGTCGCCAGCAGGAGCTGGTCGTAGGAGAGCAGACGGCCGTCCTCCAGGGCCACCTGCCGGGCGCTCGGCTCGATGGCGCTCGCGCGGGTGCCGAGCAGCAGCTCGACGTCGTTGTCCGGGTACCAGTCGTCGGGATGCACGAAGATCGAATCGCGTTCCTCCGTGCCCAGCAGATAGCCCTTCGACAGCGGCGGCCGCACATACGGCTTCTCACGCTCGTCACCGACGATGACGATCCGGCCGCTGTGGCCGTGCTCCCGCAGCTTCTCCGCGGCCTTGCCCGCGGCAAGGCCGCCGCCGACGATCACAAAGGTGTTCACGGGGATTCCTCGTCTCAGATGTCGCACGCGGCGAGTCGGGTGTGTCCGGCGGGTCACCTCGTCAGACCGCGCAGCTCCCCGATCCGTGACACAGAGATCTCCTACGCCAGAGTGATCGTCGTCGGCGTTCCCCGCCAGGCCATCCGTGCGTACGGGCACAGTGAGTCGGCCTTCGCCAGGAGTGGGGCGGCGATCTCCGGGTCGATGTCCGGCCAGCCGACCAGCAGGTCGATGTGCAGCAGGTAGCCGCCGTCGCCGGGGTCGCGGCCGAAGGCCACGGTGGCCTCGACGGTGATCGGGGCCGGGTCGAGTTCCTCCTGGCGTGCCACCAGGCTCAGGACGCCGTGGAAGCAGGCGGCGAACCCGGCCGCGAACAGCTGCTCGGGGTTCGTGCCCCGGCCGTCGCCGCCCAGTTCGGCGGGCATGCGCAGCTCGATGTCGAGGACCCCGTCGGACGAGCGCGCCCTGCCGGAGGCCCGTCCGTGACTCGACGGGCCGCCGTTCACCGTCACGGTGGTGGTGTAGATGGGGGCGAAGGACTCACCGGCGTAGTCCTTGTCGGTGGACAGGCCGGGCAACTCGAACGGCTCGCTCATCGGGCGCCTCCCGCCCGGCAGCGGGGCGGGACCCCCGCACCGGTCACTCCACATGCCATCTTCGCCGCACCTCAGCCTGGTCGAGGGTGTGGCAGGTTGACCGACCAGTCACCGAACCTGTGACACCCGTCGGCGCGAGCAGGGGCGCGGCCGTCGGCCTCAGTCGGTCAGCGACGCCACGTAGGGAGCGAGCTTGGCCGGGTTCATGACCCACATGATGCGTTCGATGCCCCGCTCGGAGACGTCGACGCAGAGCAGCGCCACCGGGTTTCCCTCGGCCGACACGAGGACCGCCGGGCGGCCGTTGGCCTCGACCCAGCGGACCTCCGCCGGGGGCCAGAACCGAGGGGCGAAGGCGGCGAGGTACTTGGAGACGTGCAGCCGGCCGACGACCGGGATCTTGGACGCCCCGCGGATGCCGCCGCCGTCGGCGTAGCTGACCACGTCCTCCGCGAGGACGTTCTCCAGCCCTGACAGGCTGCCCGTCCGGGCCGCGTCGAGGAACACCTCCAGCAGGCGCTTGTGCGCGGTCGAACTGACCGGCTCCTTGCGCTCCGCCGCCATGTGCTTGCGGGCCCGGGTCACCAGCTGGCGGGTGTGCGCCTCGTTCGTCTCCAGGATCTCCGCGATCCGCTTGTACGGGTAGTCGAAGGCCTCCCGCAGCACATACGCGGCCCGTTCCACGGGGTTGAGCTTCTCCAGGAGCAGGAGCACCGCCATGTCGAGCGCCTCGGCCCGCTCGGCACCCAGCTGTGGATCCGCCTTGGTGTCGACCGGCTCCGGCAGCCAGGGCCCGGTGTAGGACTCACGCCGCATCCTGGCGGACTGGGCGACGTTGATCGCCAGCCGGGCGGTGACGGTCGCGAGGAACGCGGCCGGCTCCTTGATCTCGCCGCGGTCGGTCTTCTGCCACCGCAGCCACGCGTCCTGGACGACGTCCTCGGCCTCCGCGGCGGTGCCGAGGATCCGGTAGGCGATACCGAAGAGCTGGGGGCGCGCCGCCATGAACTGCTGTGCTGCCCGGTCGAGGGAGTCGGTGCCGTCCTCGGCGCGCATGGAATGTCCTCCAGTCCTGGACGACCAGGCTACAAGCGGGTATGGCCGGACGCGCGGCCGGGGCCGCCCGCGCCGGACGGCCGTCAACGCGCGAGCCGTACGGCCAGCACGGCGGGATCGGCCCGTCGGGGCAGCGGCACGAACCCGGAGCCCGCGAGCTCCGCGATCACCTCCGTCCGGGAGGCCGGCCACATCCAGAACGTCTCCGTGTACTCGCGCAGGACACCCCGCGCGCCGCCCACCCAGTAGTCGAAGCGGGTACGGATCCGGTCCGCGTCGGCCGACATCACCATGCGCCCTCCGTACACGTGCTGGCCCACCTTCTGGGCCGGCAGGACGTGCGTGACCTCGTCACGGGGGAGGCGGTCGGGCGGGAGGTGGACGAGGAGCACTCCGCCGGGCACGAGCGCTCCGGCCACGGCCGGCCACAGCGCGCGGCGCGCGTCGGGCGGGAGACAGCCGATCGTGTTGTGGCATATCGCCACGTCCGCGACCTCCCGCAGCCCGGCCTCGCCGAGCCCCTGGGGGTGCACGGTGACCCGCGTCCTCATGTCGGCGGGCAGGGCCGCAAGGCGGGTCATCAGCAGCGACCGCATGGAGCGCGTCGGCTCGACCGCGTGCACGGGAACCCGCGACTCGGCGAGGCTCATGAGCGTGACCCGCCCGGTCCCGGCACCGACGTCCAGCACGCCCCCGCGGGCGGTACGCACGTCGCGGGCGTAGAACCGGTGCACCCGGGCCCTGTCCCGGTCCGCCTGAAGGATGTCGTAGAACTCGGCACTGACCTCGTAGGCGTCCCGTGGCTCCGGGCTCGGCGGATCAACGGTGACATCTGGCAGAAAAGGGAGCATACAGAGATAGACAGGCCGGACGCCCCATCTGTGACAGCGGGCTCGACGGACAGCGCACCGGCGCCGGGCAGGGCCGTGACAGGCGTTGGTAGCGTCGATCGTGCCGCGCCTGCCGGTGCGACGCGCCGACCGACCGAGAGAGATGCGATGTCCCCGACGATCCGCAGGGCTGTGATCCCCGCCGCCGGACTCGGCTCCCGACTGCTGCCCCTGACGAAGGCGACACCCAAGGAGATGCTCCCGGTCGGCGACAAGCCGGTCATCGAGCACACCGTGCGCGAGCTGGTGGACTCCGGAATCACCGACATCACCATCGTGGTCTCCGGCGGCAAGAGCCTCATCCAGGACCACTTCCGCCCCAACCCCGCCCTCGTCGAACAGCTTCGCGCCGACGGCAAGACGGCCTACGCCGACGCCGTCGAGGAGGTCGCCGAGCTGGCCCGCAAGGGCCACATCACCTACCTCGACCAGTACGGCCCGTACGGCAACGGCACCCCGGTCCTGAACGCCGCCCGCTCCTTCGGCGACGAACCCGTGCTCGTGCTGTGGCCCGACGACGTCTTCGTGGCCGAGGTGCCCCGCGCCCAGCAGCTGATCCGCGCCTACGAGCAGACCGGCTGCCCGGTGCTGGCCCTGCTGCCCATGGACCCGACCGAGTCCCAGCGCTACGGCGTGCCCATCGTCAAGGAGGACCTCGGGGACGGCCAGCTGCGTATCACCGGCCTCGTCGAGAAGCCCGAGCCCGCCTCCGCCCCGTCCTCGTACGCGGCCATCGGCGGCTACGTCGTCACCCCCGGCATCATCGACGAACTTCGCGAGCAGACCCGCCGCTGGTACGAGCACCGCACCGGCGAGGTCTATCTCACCGACGCCATCAACGCCTACGCCGCCACCCGCGCGGTGTACGGGCAGGTCATCAAGGGCCGCTGGTACGACACCGGCAACCCGGCCGACTACCTGGTCGCCCAGATGGCGTCCGCCCTCGCCCACCCCGAGTACGGGCCTCTCCTGCGCGGCCTGGTCGCCGGACTCGACGACGCCGGCTGACCGGGCGCTCACGGCACGGGCCGGTCCGTCGCCGCCGGCGCGTCCTGCCGGGCGCGGATGAGGGAGATCACCGTGTCGGCCGTGCGGTCGAGAAGGCTGCGCCCGTCGGGCAGCCTCCGGTCCCGGCTGATGTAGCTGCCGGGGCCGAGGTGGGTCGCCGGATCGAGCCGATGCACGGTGATCTTCCCGGCGCGCCGGGCCCGGTTCCAGCCGCTCCCGCGGAACAGGGGCCAGCGCTGCGGGAACATCCAGGTGCCGACCCGCTCGATCCGGTCGTACGCACTGGTGAGGCGGTGCAGCCGCTCGACCTGTGAGAGGTCGTTGGCGCCGTTGTGGAACCCGCCGAGCGTGATCACCACGAGCGGGCAGCGCAGCCGGGCGTGCAGTTCGCCGACCGCGCCGGTGGCGACCTGCGCCCCGCCGCTGTAGCTGAGCAGCACGACCGGCACCCCGCTGTCGGGCCGGTAGCCGGCCAGCCGCAGCTGCGTGGCGATCTGGGAGCCGACGGCCCGGTTGTACAGGGGGCGGTAGCGGTGGTCGGCGGCGACGAAGATCTGCATGACGTTGTGCAGGAACAGCAGCAGACCGATGTGCCGGCGCAGCCACGCCCACACCGGACGGTCGGCGAGCGGGTCGGCCAGCGGCGAGTAGGGCTGCACCTGGCCCAGCACCCGCAGCTCGGGCGCCCCGGCGAGCACCGCCTTGACCAGCTGCCCGCCGTCCCGGGTGTCCCGGACGCGGCGTTTGCCGATGCCGTCCAGGTAGACCAGGTACCCCGCCGGGGGAGCGTCGGCGGCCGCGCCCCGGGCGTAGGGCATGCCCTCGGGCAGCTCGGTGGTGGGTGACCGGAAGCCGGCGCTGTAGGCCAGCACCTCGTAGCGTGCCAGCAGCCCCTCGGCGAGCAGGACGGGCCCGAGCACACAGGCCCAGAGCAGGAAGTCGTTCATGGGATCGGCTCCGGTGTACGAGGCGTACTGAGCCGCACGACCAGCCGCCGTACGGCTTCGACGGCGAGGCCGAGTCCCACCCCGGCGACGGCCACGCAGCCGGCGGCCTCCCACCAGCCGAGATCGGTCGCCGCCGCGAGCGGTCCGGCCAGACCGGCGCCGACCCCCACGAACAGCAGCAGGTGGAGCAGCGGTCCGAGCAGCGGGAACGCGAGCACGGCGCACAGCAGCAACGGGGCTGCCAGGCCCGGCGTCCACTCCAGGGCTTCGCCCGCCGGCGGGGAGGACGTCGGCAGCTCGGCCAGGGTCCACGCGGTCAGCGGCCACAGCGTGAATACGGCGGCCTCGACCAGACCCGCGCCGATCAGCAGCCCGACCACCAGGGTCCGGGGCATGCCGGGCCGGCGCGCCAGCAGCGGCAGGATGCGCCCGGCGGCCTCCGACAGCCCGGCGAACAGCAGCAGCACGATGACGAGGGACATGGCTCAGCACCGCCGTCCCGGATCGGCGGTGACCGGCCGACGGGCAGCGCCGGCCACTTGCGTGTACCGCTCCAGTTCGTCGGCAGCCCTCCGGTAGCCGCCCGCGTCGTGCTGGGCGGCCTTCAGGGTGGTCGCCGCATCCCGGAAGGCGGGCTCGTGCAGCAGACGTCGGGCGAGAGCGCGCACCGAGCCCTTGTCGACGTCCTCGGTACGGATCGACAGACCCGCGCCGAGCTCGACCACACGAGCCGCCGTCATCGGCTGGTCGGCGCCCTGCGGGACCACCAGCATCGGTACCCCCGCGTGCATGGCCTCGTTGACACTGTTCATCCCACCGTGGGTGACGAACAGCGCCGCCCGGTCCAGAACCTCCAACTGCGGTACGAACCGCAGCGGAACCACATTGGAGGGCAGCGGCCCGAGGGCCTCGGGTTCCGTCTGCCCGGTGGACACGATCACCGTGCCGCCCAGCGGGGCGAGCGCGACGGCGAACGTACGCAGCAGCTTCGGATCGGCGCCGAACACCGTGCCGAGCGAGGCGTACAGCACCGGACTCCGGAGCCGGCCGGCGTCGAACGACGGATCGGCCGGGCGGGCACCGATGCTCGGGCCGACGAAACGGTAGGACTCGTCGAAGTGCTCGACGGCGGGCTGGAACGCCCGTGAGGTGTACACCAGATTGAGCCCCTGGCGGATGTTCAGCAGGTCGAGCCGCGGCAGCCCGCGCGCGTCGAAACGGCGGCGCAGCTCTCCTCGGGCCCGCAAGTAGCCCCGTACGCTGCCGAGTTGACCACGAGCCGCCGCCAGCAGTTCCCACGAGGCGTGAGTGGGGCTCGGCACCTGCCGGTTGAAGGCGAACGTGGTGAACGACGAGGCCGCCGGCACCCCCAGTTCGCGTGCCGCCACCGCGCCCCACAGACAGGAACTGTCGTGGACGATCAGGTCGGGCCCGTCGCGGCGCAGGTCGTCCAGCACGGTGGGCAGCAGATGCAGACTCGTGGTCGCGAGCGACTCCAGCAGGGTGAGAGGCGTCGGCGGATCGGGCAACGGCTGCTCGCCGCCGGGGTAGAGACGCACGGACGCGCCGGTGGCCTCGATCTCCTGACGGAACGCCGGCGAGGTGTGGTACGTGACCGTGTGCCCGCGCCGGACGAGCTCGGCCACCACCGGCAGCGTCGGGTTGATGTGCCCGTGCATGCCGATGTTGAGGAACGCGATGGTGCTCACAGCCCTGTCTCCCGTTTCCCGCCTACTCCACGAAGTACGAGTCGTGTTCGTCGAAGAACCTCGCCCGCTCCTCGTCCGTGAGGTGAGCCAGTTCCGACAGCCCCTCGAAGTACTTCTCACGCGGCGCCCCGGGCGTGAACAGCAGAAGCATCTCGGCCGGGGCGTCGGAGTCGTTGCGGAAGGCGTGCAGCCCGCCCTGCGGGACGTGCAGGAAGTCGCCCTGCCGGGCGTCGACCCACTGTTCGCCGTCGAAGAGCCGCACGGTGCCGCCGAGGATGAAGAAGGACTCCGAGATGGTGCGGTGGAAGTGGGTCTTCGGGCCGCCCGCCCGCGCGCTCATCTCGACCCGGTAGAGCCCGAATTCGCCGCGCGTGGTGGTCGTGGTCGCCAGGTAGTGGATGGCGTCCGCGCCCGCGGTGCCGACGTTCGGCAGGGTGTCCGCCGGCCGGAAGTCCGCGTTGATCTCGCCGCCGTCACCGTCGTAGACCCGCTTCGGATACGACATGCCGACCGCTCCTTTCGTACGGGGGTGGCGTGCCGGTCAGCCGAACTGGCCGGGCTGGTAGTCCCCGGCGGGCTGCTGGTTGATGACGTTGATGCGGTTGTAGGCGTTGATGACGCCGAGCAGCGAGATCAGCGCCACGAGCTGCTCCTCGTCGAAGTGCTTCGCCGCGTCGGCCCAGGCCTCGTCGGTGACGCCGCCGGCCGCGTCGGCGATACGGGTGCCCTGCTCCGCCAGCTCCAGGGCGGCGCGCTCGGCCTCCGTGAAGACCTTGGCCTCCCGCCAGGCGGCGACCAGGTTCAGACGCTGCGCGGTCTCACCGGCCTCGGCGGCGTCCTTGGTGTGCATGTCCGTGCAGAAGCCGCAGCCGTTGATCTGGCTGGCGCGGATCTTCACCAGTTCCTGGATCGTGATCGGCAGGGACGAGTCCGCGAGCAGCTTGCTCGCCGAGTTGATGTGCCGCAGCACCTTTCCCGCGAGGGGGTTTCCGAAGTAGTCGAGACGCGGTTCCACGGTGATGTTCTCCTTGCCGTTCGGGATGGCCTGCACAGCACTGACCGAACGGGGCCGCAAGGTGTGACAGCACGGCATGTGTGAACCACGTCTCACCACTGTTCGCCGAGGACCGTCAACAGGCGCAGCCTCTCGTGGCTCTCGGTGCCCGGCACCGCCGTGAACACCTGGAGCCGCTGCGACTGGTCGGGGTCGACGAGGGTCTGGCAGTGCAGCTCCAGCGGCCCGAGCCGCGGGTGACGGAACCGCTTGGGGCCGCAGTACGGGCCGAGAACGGGATGCGTACGCCAGAGCGCCGCGAACTCGCCGCCGGCCGACCGCAGTGCGTCTGCCCGGCCCGCCCGCAGCAACGGCAGCAGCCGCCCGGTCAGCGCCACATGCCCGAGATGGTTGGTACCGAACTGGAGCTCGTACCCGTCGGCCGTGGTGTGCCGGGTGGCCGGCGCCATCACGCCCGCGTTGTTGATCAGCAGGTCGATCGGCCGGCCCTGCGCCCGCAGGGTCTCGGCGAGATCCTCGACCGAGGCCAGCGACGCCAGGTCGAGGACGCGCGTGGAGACCTTCGCCGCCGGGGCGACGGCCCGGATCCGTTCCAGGGCAGCGGCACCCTTGGCCGCGTCGCGGACCGGCAGCACCAGCTCCGCGCCGGCCCGGGCCAGCCGCTCGGCCAGCCCCAGCCCGACCCCGTCGCTCGCACCGGTCACCACGGCGAGCCGGCCGTGCAGATCGGGGACGGTGACTTCCTTCATCGCATGCTCCTGGCGTGCACTCGTGAACACTGTCGAGTACGAGCGTCGGCCGATCGGACTTCCTGATCCATGCGGTGCTCAACCATGGTCCGGCAGTACATGGCTGAGCCCTCCGGGGCCGCCGCCGGCCGGCATCGGCGAGGGCCGCACCTCGGGGTCGCGGCGGCGCCCGAGGCGCCCTCGGCGTTACTAGGGTTTTTCCCGTACTCGCCGACCGAGACTCTCACCGTGCCGCATCCGAGAGAACCCGCAGAACACGCCGTCTGACCTGAGCCGACGCCCCGCGTCCCGGCGGGTCCCGGCCCAGGTCGTTCCGACGGGGCGGCCGCCCATCCCCCGGGGCGGCCGCCCTCTGCGTGCACTCGCGCGCCCGCGCCCCCGCGCCGGGCAGACGCCCGGTCCGTGACCGCACCGGCCCGGGCCGGGTCCACGACATCCCGCATCGGTAACCGCTGTCGAGGTGACTTGAGATGGACAACGAAGACAAGCTCAGGGACTACCTGAAGCGGGCCACCGCCGACCTGCGGCACAGCCGGCAGCGCGTCCAGGACCTCGAGGCCGCCGCCCACGAACCCATCGCCGTCATCGGCATGGCCTGCCGCTACCCGGGCGGCGTGAACGACCCCGACGGACTCTGGGACCTCCTCGTCGACGGCCGACACGGCATCGGACCCTTTCCCGACGACCGAGGCTGGGACCTCGAAGCGGTCTCGGCCGCCGCATCCGGCGGAGGCTTCCTCCACGACGCCACCGACTTCGACGCCGAGTTCTTCGGCATCAGCGCGCGCGAAGCCGTCGCCATGGACCCCCAGCAGCGGATCGTGCTCGAATCCGCCTGGGAGGCCATCGAGTCCGCCCGGCTCGACCCCACCGCACTGCGCGGCAGCGAGACCGCCGTGTTCATGGGCGCCATGGCCCAGGAGTACCGCGCCGGCGCCGAGGACGGCGCCCGCGGCCTGCACCTGACCGGAAACGCCGGCAGCGTCCTGTCCGGCCGGATCGCCTACACCCTCGGCCTGACCGGCCCCGCCCTGACGGTGGACACCGCCTGCTCCTCATCCCTCGTCGCCCTCCACCTCGCCTCCCACGCCCTGCGCACCGGGGAGTGCACCCTCGCCCTCGCCGGCGGCGTCACCGTCATGTCGACCCCCTCCACCCACCTGGAGTTCGGCCGCCAGGGCGGCCTGTCGGCCGACGGACTGTGCCGCTCCTTCGACGATGCCGCCGACGGCACCGGATGGTCCGAGGGCGTCGGCGTACTGCTGCTGGAGCGCCTGTCCGACGCCCGCCGCAACGGCCACCGTGTCCTCGCCGTCGTCCGCGGCTCCGCCGTCAACCAGGACGGCGCCAGCAACGGCCTCACCGCACCCAACGGCCCCTCCCAGCAGCGCGTCATCGAACAGGCCCTGATCAACGCCCGCCTCTCCGCCGACCAGATCGACGCCGTCGAGGCCCACGGCACCGCCACGTCCCTCGGCGACCCCGTCGAGGCCCAGGCCCTCCTCGCCACCTACGGCCGCGCCCGCACCGCCGAACGCCCGCTGCTGCTCGGCTCGGTGAAGTCCAACCTCAGCCACACCCAGGCCGCGGCGGGCGTGGCGGGCGTCATCAAAATGGTGCAGGCCATACGCCACGGCATCCTGCCCCGCACCCTGCACGTCGCCGAGCCCAACTCCCACGTCGACTGGTCGGACGGCACCGTACGCCTGATCACCGGCAACACACCCTGGCCCGACACCGGGCAGCCCCGCCGCGCCGCCGTCTCCTCCTTCGGCATCAGCGGCACCAACGCCCATGCCGTCATCGAGCAGGCACCCGCCGAGCCGTCCGACGAGGCCATACCCGCCCCCGCACCCGGCACCCCCGTACCGCTCGTGCTGTCGGGCCGTACACCGCAGGCCCTCGCCGCCCAGGCGGCCCGGCTGCGCACCGCCCTGGACCGCCCCGGAGAGCCGCCTCGACTGGACGCCCTGACCCGCGCCCTCGCCACCACCCGCACCGCGTTCGAGCACCGCGCGGCCCTCGTCACCTCCGACCCCGCCACCGTCACCGCCGGCCTCACCGCCCTAGCGGACGGAACCCCGGCCCCCGGCCTGCTGCGCCACACCGCGACCGACGCCCCCAGCGCGTACCTCTTCTCCGGCCAGGGCGCCCAACGCCTGGGAATGGGCCGCGAGTTGTACCACGCCCACCCCACCTTCCGCGCGGCCCTGGACGAGACCCTCGCCCTCCTCCCGCCCGCCGTACGGGACGCGATGTGGGGCACCGACGCCTCCGCCCTGAACCACACCGGCACCGCCCAGCCCGCCCTGTTCGCGGTGGAGGTGGCCCTCTTCCGCCTCCTCGAATCCTGGGGCGCACGGCCCGACTTCGTGGCCGGGCACTCCATCGGCGAAGTCACCGCCGCCCATGTCGCGGGCGTACTGTCCCTCGCGGACGCCTGCACCCTCGTCACCGCCCGCGCCACGCTGATGGCCGACCTCCCCGAGGGCGGCGCCATGACGGCCGTACGGGTCTCCGAGGAACAGATACGCCCGTACCTCACCGCCGACATCGCCGTGGCCGCCGTCAACGGCCCGGCCTCCGTGGTCCTCTCCGGCCCCGCCGACGCGGTCGCCGACGCCGCCGCACGACTCGCCGCCGACGGCCACCGCACCACACCCCTGCGGGTCTCGCACGCCTTCCATTCCCCGCTGATGGACCCGATGCTGGCCGACTTCGCGCAGGCCCTGTCCGGCATCGCCTTCCAACCACCACGCATCCCGCTCGTCTCCAACCTCACCGGCACCCTCGCCACCCCGGAGGACGTGTGCGACCCGGAGTACTGGGTCCGCCACGTCCGGGAGACCGTCCGCTTCGGCGACTGCCTGCGCACCCTGGACGCGCAGGGCGTGCGCACCTTCCTCGAACTCGGCCCCGACGGCGTCCTCACCGGGCTGGTCCCCGAGACGGCACCCGAGGACAGCGTCGCCCTCGCGGCCCTCCGCAAGGACACCCCCGAGACCACCGCCCTCACCACGGCACTCGCCGCCCTGCACAGCACCGGCATCCCCGTCGACTGGACGCGCTACTTCGCCGACACCCCCGCCCAACCCGTCGATCTCCCCACCTACGCCTTCCAGCGCCGCCGGCACTGGCCGGCCGCGGGCGTCGGCGGCGCCGGGGACGTCCGCGCCGTCGGCCTCGCCCCCGCCGAACACGGCCTCCTCGGTGCCGCCGTGTCCCTCGCCGACTCCGACGGCGCCCTCCTCTCCGGCCGCCTCTCGTTCGCCACCCACCACTGGCTGGCCGACCACCGCATCGGCGGCCGCGTCCTCCTGCCCGGGGCCGCCTTCGTCGAACTCGCCCTGCGCGCCGGCGACGAGTTCGGCTGCGACCGCGTCACGGAACTCGCCCTCCCCGTCCCGCTCGAACTCCCCGAGCAGGGCGCCGTCCAGATCCAGACGTTCGTCGGCGCCGCCGACGCCAACGGCCAACGACCGGTGACCATCTACGCCCGCCCCGACGTCCGGCACGGCGAGCAGGGGTACAGCGAGCAGGGGTACGGCCACCACGCGCAGGACGTGTACGCCTGGACGCTGCACGCCACCGGTCGACTCGGGCACGGCACGGACGCCGCCGCACCCGCCGTACCGGACGCCACGCAGTGGCCCCCGGCCGGCGCCGAACCCGTCCCGGTCGACGGCGCCTACGAGGCCCTCGCCGAGCACGACTTCGCCTACGGGCCCGCGTTCCGCGGCCTCAGCGCCGTCTGGCGCCGGGACAGCCACCTCTACGTCGAGGCCGAACTCCCCGAGGGAACCCGTACCGCGGGCTTCGCCCTCCACCCCGTACTGCTCGACGCCCTCCTCCACGCCGTCGCCCACGCGGGAGACGGCCGCCTCGGTGTGCCGTTCGCCTGGGAAGGCGTCAGCCTGCACGCCACCGGCGCCACCAGGATCCGCGCCCGCCTCACCGCGCAGGGCGAGGACACCGTCGCCATCGACGTCGTGGACACCATGGGCGCACCCGTCCTGTCCGTGGACGCGCTCACCACACGCCCCCTCGACGCCGCGCGCGCCGGCACCTCGAAGGCCGCCGACACGCTGTACCGCGTCGACTGGGTCCCGGCCCCCGAGACGACGCCCTACGAGGGCCCCCTCGCCCTGCTCGCCGACGGCCCGTTCGCCCAGGAGATCAGCGACGCCCTCGGCGACACACCCGTACACGCCCACACCGACCTTGCGCAGATGGGCGCTGTCCCGGACGTGATCCTGGCTCCGCTCACGGCCGACAACCCCGACGCGACGAACCCGGTCGATGAACTGCACACGCTGACCGCCCGCGCCCTCGAACTGGTCCGCCACTGGCAGCACGACGAGCGCCTGCGCGGCACCCGCCTGGTCATCGTCCTCCGTGACGACCGGCCCGCGACCGCCGCCGTGCGCGGCCTGCTGCGCGCCGCAGAGTCCGAACACCCGGGCGCCATCGGCCTGTTGACCCTCGGCGCCGAACCCGTGGACGGGCCTCTCCTCCGCAAGGCCCTCACCGTCGGCGAACGCGAGGCCGCCCTCGTGGAGGGCCACGTCCGTGTTCCTCGGCTGGTGCGTGCCGGTGGTTCGCGTGGTGTGGGGGTGGAGTGGGCCGGTGGTCCGGGTGCCGTGGTGGTGACGGGTGGCTCGGGTGGTCTGGGTGGGGTGGTGGCTCGGCATCTGGTGCGGGTGCACGGGGTGCGGGAGTTGGTGTTGCTGTCGCGGCGGGGTGCGGATGCGCCCGGGGCGGGTGAACTCGTCGCCGAGCTGGGCGAGTTGGGTGCCCAGGTTGACGTGGTCGCGTGTGATGTGGCGGATCGTGAGGCGCTGGCCGGTGTGCTGGCGGGGCGGTCCGTACGGGGTGTCGTGCATGCCGCGGGCGTCCTGGACGACGGACTCGTCGGCGGACTGACCCCGGAGCGCCTGCACGCCGTACTCGCTCCGAAGGCGGATGCCGCCTGGCACCTCCATGAACTCCTCCCCGACGTCCAGGCCTTCGTCCTCGTCTCCTCCGCCGCCGGCACCTTCGGCACCGTGGGCCAGGCCGCCTACGCAGCGGCCAACGCCTACCTCGACGCCCTCGCCGCGCACCGCCGCGCAGAGGGCATGCACGCGATCTCCCTGGCCTGGGGGCCGTGGCAGCTCGACGGCGCCGGCATGGCGGCCGGACAGCCACCCACGGAGTCGCACGACAAGTCCGCGCTCATCAGGCCGGTGTCCGTGAAGGAGGGGCTGACACTGTTCGACGCGGCCCTCACGAGCGCCGACGACGTCGTGCTCCCGGTCCCGCTGGACCTGCGGTCTGCCCGCGCCCGCACCGAGATCCCGGCGCTCCTCCGTGGACTCGTGCGACCCCGCCGCCGCACCGCGAGCAGCGGGACCGGTGCCCCCGATCTGGTACGGCGACTAGCGCCGCTGGACGAGGTGGAGCGACACGAGGTGCTGCTCGATCTCGTGCGGGGGCAGGTGTCGTTGGTGCTCGGGCACGAGGGCGCCCTGGGCGAGGACGCCTCTCGGTCGTTCCGGGATCTGGGCTTCGATTCGCTGCTGGCGGTCGAGCTGCGCAATGGCTTGCAGTCGGTGACGGGGTTGCGGTTGCCGGCGACGTTGGTGTTCGACTATCCGACGGTGGCCGTCCTGGCGGACTTCCTGCTGGGGGAGGTGCTGGGGGCGCAGGCTCCGGTGCCGTCGTCGCCGGTGGCGACCGTGGCCGACGATCCGGTCGTGGTCGTGGGGATGGCCTGCCGGTTCCCCGGTGGTGTCTCGTCGCCGGAGGATCTGTGGCGGGTGGTGTCGGAGGGTGTGGACGCGGTCGGGGAGTTCCCGTCCGACCGTGGCTGGGACCTGGAGCGGCTGTACCACCCGGACGCGGAGCACACCGGTACGTCGTCCACGCGGGCCGGTGGCTTCCTCACCGATGCCGGCGGGTTCGATCCGGAGTTCTTCGGGATGAGTCCGCGTGAGGCGTTGGCGACGGATGCGCAGCAGCGGTTGCTGCTGGAGTCGGTGTGGGAGGCGATCGAGCGGGCGGGCATCGACCCGACGTCCCTGCGCGGCAGCCAGACCGGGGTCTTCGCCGGAGTCATGTACAACGACTACGGACTCCTCCTCGACGGCCGCGAGTTCGAGGGCCTGCGCGGCAACGGGAGCGCGATGAGCATCGCCTCCGGCCGGGTCGCCTACTCCTTCGGCTTCGAAGGACCGACCGTGTCGATCGATACGGCGTGTTCGTCGTCGTTGGTGGCTCTGCATCTGGCTGCGCAGGCGTTGCGTGGTGGTGAGTGCTCGCTGGCGGTGGCGGGTGGTGTGACGGTGATGTCGACGCCGACGACCTTCGTGGAGTTCTCGCGTCAGGGTGGGTTGGCGCCGGACGGGCGGTGCAAGGCGTTCTCGGATGCGGCTGACGGTGTCGGTTGGGCCGAGGGTGTGGGCGTACTGCTGTTGGAGCGGCAGTCGGATGCAGTGCGTAATGGGCATCGGATCCTCGCTGTGGTGCGGGGTAGCGCGGTGAATCAGGACGGTGCGTCGAATGGGCTGACCGCGCCGAATGGGCCTTCGCAGCAGCGTGTGATCCGGCAGGCGCTGGCGTCGGCCGGGTTGTCGGCCGGTGAGGTGGATGCGGTCGAGGCGCACGGCACCGGGACCACACTCGGTGACCCGATCGAGGCGCAGGCGTTGCTGGCGACGTACGGCCAGGATCGTGAACGGCCGCTGCTGCTGGGGTCGGTGAAGTCGAACCTGGGTCACACGCAGGCCGCCGCCGGTGTCGCCGGCGTCATCAAGTCGGTCATGGCGATGCGGCACGGTGTCCTCCCGCGCACCCTGCACGTCGACGCACCGTCCTCGCACGTGGACTGGTCGGCCGGTGCGGTGGAGCTGGTCCGGGAGCAGGTGGCCTGGCCGCAGACCGGGCGCCCGCGTCGCGTCGGTGTGTCTTCCTTCGGGCTGAGCGGCACCAACGCGCACGTCATTCTGGAGGCGGGGCCGGAGGCCGAACCGGTCTCGGTGGGCGCCGAGTTCGACGTACTGCCGCTCGTGGTGTCGGCCCGGTCCGAGCAGGCCCTGGATGCGCAGATCGAGTTGCTGCGGGCGGTCGAACCGTCGGCGGACGTCGCCTACACACTGGCGGTGGGACGAGCCACGTTCGGGCACCGGGCAGTGTTGCTGGCCTCCGCGGACGGCGTCGCCGAGGTCTCCAGACGCACCTCGGTCGAGAAACCGCTGGCGTTCGTGTTCTCGGGGCAGGGTGCCCAACGGGTGGGAATGGGACTGGAGTTGTACGCCCGGTACCCCGTGTTCGCCCGTGCGCTGGACGAGGTGCTCGCCGAGCTCGACCCCGCCCTGCGTGGCGTGATCTGGGGCGAGGACGAGGAGGCTCTGAACCGGACGGAGTTCGCTCAGCCCGCCCTCTTCGCGATCGAGGTCGCGCTGTTCCGGCTGGTGACCTCGCTCGGCGTCACGCCGAAGTACCTCGCGGGTCACTCCGTCGGTGAGATCGCGGCTGCCCATGTCGCGGGCGTGCTGTCGCTCGCGGACGCCTGCGCGCTGGTCTCGGCGCGTGCGCGGTTGATGCAGGCCCTGCCGGAAGGCGGGCTCATGATGGCGGTCGAGGCAGCCGAGGACGAGGTCGCTCCGCACCTCGTCGAGGGCGTGTCCATCGCGGCGGTGAACGGGCCGTCCTCAGTGGTGCTCTCGGGCACGGAAGAGGCCGTACTCGCCGTGGCCGCCGCCCTGCCGGATCGACGCACGACACGCCTGCGGGTCTCGCACGCCTTCCACTCCCCGCTCATGGAACCGATGCTGGAGGAGTTCCGAGCGGCGATCGCCGGTCTGCACTTCGACGAGCCGCGCATCCCTGTCGTCTCGAACCTCACCGGCGCTCTCCTCGACGCGCGGAACACGGCGGACTACTGGGTCCGGCACGTGCGCGGCACAGTGCGGTTCGCCGACGGCATCCGCACCCTCACCGAGCACGGCGTCACGCGCTTCCTGGAGATCGGCCCCGACGGTGTGCTGTCCGCGCTGATACGGCAGTCCGTGGCGGACGAGGCGCTCGTCGTGCCCGTACTGCGCAAGGACCGGCCCGAACCGACAGCCGCGCTCACCGCACTCGCGCAGCTCTACGCGCACGGCGTGCCCGTGGACTGGCCGGCCCTGTTCAACCACACGGGCGCCCGGCTTGCGGATGCCCCGACCTACCGCTTCCAGCGCCAGAACTACTGGCCGGCGGGGGCGTACGCGATGGGTGCCGGGGACGTGCGGGCCGCTGGCCTCGCCGCCGCCGACCATCCGTTGCTCCGGGCCGCCGTGTCGTTGGCCGACTCCGAGGACGTGGTGCTGTCCGGGCGGCTGTCGTCGGCCACGCACCCGTGGCTGGCCGACCACATGGTCCTCGGCCGGGTGGTCGTCCCGGGCACGGCCTTCGTGGAACTGGCGCTGCGCGCCGGCGACGAGGTCGGGTTCGGCACCCTGGACGACCTCACCGTGTCGACGCCCCTCGTCGTTCCGGACACGGGCGCCGTCCAGATCCAGGTCCGGGTCGCGGAGACCGATGACGCCGGTCGCCGCACGGTGACGGTGCACGCACGCCCCGACGAGACGGGCGGCGACGCACCGTGGACGCAGCACGCCGCGGGCTCTCTCTCCGATGAACCACCACTGCGGACGGACTGGGCCGATGCCGGCGCACAGTGGCCGCCCGTCGGCGCGGAGCGTGTCGGGACGGACGACCTCTACGACGACCTGGCAGACGCCGGCCTCGCCTACGGTCCGCTCTTCCGGAGGCTGCGCGGCGTCTGGCGGCGCGGTGACGAGACGTTCGCCGAGGTGACGCTGCCGACCGGTGCCGACGCCGGCGGGTTCGGGCTGCACCCGGCGTTGCTCGACGCGACGCTGCACGCCATCGCCGCGTCCGCCGCCGGAGGGACGGGCGGCCCCGCGCTGCCCTTCGCCTGGGAGGGCGTCACGCTGTACGCGTCCGGCGCGAGCGAGGTACGCGCCCGACTGGTCCGGCGGGACGACCGGGACGCGATCGCCGTCGACCTCGCCGATGTCGAGGGCGGCCCGGTGGCACGGGTGTCCGGGCTTGTCGTCCGGCCCGTGACGAGTGACCAGCTGGGTGGGTCCGGTACGGCGACAGGGTCTCTGTTCCGGGTCGACTGGACCGAGGCGGCGGAGACGGCTGTGGACCTTCCGGCCGTGGCGTTGATCGGGGGCGGGGAGGCGCTCGCGGAGGTGATGCGGGGCGCCGTGGCCGAAGCGCGGAGCTACGCCGACCTGGACGAGTTGGCGGCGGACGGCGATACCGATTCCGACCTGAGCCGGTCGGTGCCGGGGCTGGTCGTGGCCGCACTGGAGTTCGCCGACGACAGCGGACCGGACCTGGCCGGACAGACGCACACCGCCGTCGCGAAGGCACTGGCCCTCGTGCAGGAGTGGGTCGCGCACGAGAGGTTCAGGGACGCGCGGCTGGTGGTGCTCACGCAGGGCGGCTCGACCGTGGTCTCTGCCGCCGTGCGTGGGCTCGTGCGAGCTGCGGGCGCCGAGTATCCGGGCCGCTTCGCGACGCTGGACATCGCGGATGCGGATGCCGTTGGCGACCAACTCGGTACTGCGTTGCGCGCGTTGGCCGCCGATGAAGTCGACGTCGCCGTGCGTGGCGGGACCGTGTGTGTTCCTCGGCTGGTGCGTGCCGGTGGTTCGCGTGGTGTGGGGGTGGAGTGGGCCGGTGGTCCGGGTGCCGTGGTGGTGACGGGCGGTTCCGGTGGTCTGGGTGGGGTGGTGGCTCGGCATCTGGTGCGGGTGCACGGGGTGCGGGAGCTGGTGTTGTTGTCGCGGCGGGGTGCGGATGCTCCCGGGGCGGGTGAACTCGTCGCCGAGCTGGGCGAGTTGGGTGCCCAGGTTGACGTGGTCGCGTGTGATGTGGCGGATCGTGAGGCGCTGGCCGGTGTGCTGGCGGGGCGGTCGGTGCGGGGTGTCGTGCATGCCGCGGGTGTCCTGGACGACGGGCTGATCGGCAGCCTGACCCCCGAGCGTGTCGAAGCCGTACTGCGCCCCAAGGTCGACGCGGCCTGGCACCTGCACGAACTCCTCCCCGACGAGACACCGCTCGTCGTCTTCTCCTCCGTCGCCGGCGTGCTCGGCAGCGTCGGCCAGGCCGCCTACTCCGCCGCCAACGCCTACCTCGACGCCCTGATGATCTTGCGCCGGGACATGGGCCTGCCCGCGGTGTCCCTCGTGTGGGGCCCGTGGCAGGAGGAGGCCGGAGGCATGACGGCCGACCCGCAGCGGACGGCCCGCACCGGCATTCCCGTGATCACGGTCGACCAGGGCCTGGCGCTCTTCGACGCGGCGCTGCGGACGCCCGAACAGGTCGTCGTACCGGTTCCCCTCGATCTGCGTGCCATCCGGGAGATGGGCGAAGTGCCCCCTCTCTTGCGCGCGTTGGTGCGTCCGCGTCGTCGGGTGGTCGCTGCGGGCGGTCTGCTTCGGCGGCTCACCGGGCTCGACGAGGTGGAGCGGAGCGAGGTGCTGCTGGACCTCGTGCGGGGGCAGGTGGCGCTGGTCCTGGGCCACGAGAGTGCCGCGCGTGTCGATGACTCTCGGTCGTTCCGGGATCTGGGCTTCGACTCGCTGCTGGCGGTCGAGCTGCGCAATGGCTTGCAGTCGGTGACGGGGTTGCGGTTGCCTGCGACGTTGGTGTTCGACTATCCGACCGTCGCGGTACTGGCCGACTTCCTGCTGGGTGAGGTGCTGGGAGCGCAGGCAGCGACTCCGGTGGCGTCGCCGGTGGCGGTGGTGGCCGACGATCCGGTGGTGATCGTCGGGATGGCCTGCCGCTATCCCGGTGGTGTCTCGTCGCCGGAGGATCTGTGGCGGCTGGTGTCGGAGGGTGTGGACGCGGTCGGGGAGTTCCCGTCCGACCGTGGCTGGGACCTGGAGCGGCTGTACCACCCGGACGCGGAGCACACCGGTACGTCGTCCACGCGGGCCGGTGGCTTCCTCACCGATGCCGGCGGGTTCGATCCGGAGTTCTTCGGGATGAGTCCGCGTGAGGCGTTGGCGACGGATGCGCAGCAGCGGTTGCTGCTGGAGTCGGTGTGGGAGGCGATCGAGCGGGCGGGCATCGACCCGACGTCCCTGCGCGGCAGCCAGACCGGGGTCTTCGCCGGAGTCATGTACAACGACTACGGCGTCCTCCTGTCCGGCGACGAGTTCGAGGGCTTCAGGGGGAGCGGCAGTTCACCGAGCATCGCGTCCGGTCGTGTTGCGTATGCGCTGGGCCTTGAGGGTCCGACGGTGACGATCGATACGGCGTGCTCGTCGTCGCTGGTGGCTCTGCATCTGGCTGCGCAGGCGTTGCGGGGTGGTGAGTGCTCGCTTGCGGTTGCCGGTGGTGTGACGGTGATGTCTACGCCGACGACCTTCGTGGAGTTTTCCCGTCAGGGTGGGTTGGCGCCGGACGGGCGGTGCAAGGCGTTCTCGGATGCGGCTGACGGTGTCGGTTGGGCCGAGGGTGTGGGCGTACTTCTGCTGGAGCGGCAGTCGGATGCAGTGCGCAACGGTCATCGGATCCTCGCCGTGGTGCGGGGTAGTGCGGTGAATCAGGACGGTGCGTCGAATGGGCTCACGGCGCCGAACGGCCCGTCGCAGCAGCGTGTGATCCGGCAGGCGCTGGCGTCGGCGGGGCTGAGTGCCGGGGATGTTGATGTCGTCGAGGCGCACGGCACCGGCACCGCACTCGGTGACCCGATCGAGGCGCAGGCGTTGCTGGCGACGTATGGCCGGGATCGTGAACGGCCGCTGTTGCTGGGCTCGGTGAAGTCGAACCTGGGTCATACGCAGGCCGCCGCTGGCGTGGCCGGTGTGATCAAGAGTGTGCTGGCGATGCGGCACGGTGTCGTCCCGCGCACCCTGCATGTCGACGCACCGTCCTCGCACGTGGACTGGTCGGCCGGTGCGGTGGAGCTGGTCCGGGAGCCGATTGCGTGGCCGGAGAACGACCGCCCGCGCCGTTCCGCCGTCTCCTCCTTCGGCCTCAGCGGCACCAATGCGCACGTGATTCTCGAACTGCCCATGGACGCGACGGAGTCGAGCCCCGCTCAGCCGCTGCCCGTGCTGCCGTTGGTGGTGTCGGCTCGGTCGGAGCAAGCGTTGGATGCCCAGATCGAGGAATTGCGGGCGGCTGAGTCGTCGGTGGATCTGGCGTTCACGTTGGCCGGTGGTCGTGCTCGCTTCGCGCACCGCGCGGTGCTGCTGGCGTCGGCGGAGGGTGTCTCCGAGGCGGCCAGGGGAGTGGTGGCCGAGGGGCCGCTGGCGTTCGTGTTCTCCGGTCAGGGCGCTCAGCGTCTGGGGATGGGACGCGAGCTGTACGGCCGTTTCCCGGTGTTCGCCCAGGCTCTGGACGAGGCCCTGACTGAACTGGGTCCGGGTCTGCGCGAGGTGATCTGGGGCGACGACGAATCCGCCCTGAACCGCACCGAGTTCACTCAGCCCGCGCTGTTCGCCATCGAGGTGGCGCTCTACCGTCTCGCCGAATCACTGGGCGTACGGCCGGATTTCGTGGCCGGTCACTCCGTCGGCGAGATCGCCGCCGCCCATGTCGCGGGCGTCCTCTCACTCACGGACGCCTGCGTGCTGGTGTCCGCGCGGGCCCGGTTGATGCAGGCCCTGCCCGAGGGCGGGCTCATGCTCGCGGTCGAGGCCACCGAGGACGAGGTCACCCCGTACCTCACCGACGAGGTGAGCATCGCCGCGATCAACGGCCCGATGTCTCTGGTGCTGTCCGGCACGGAAGAGGCCGTCCTCGCGGTCGCAGCCACCCTCCCCGACCGCCGCACCACCCGTCTCCGCGTATCGCACGCCTTCCACTCCCCGCTCATGGACCCGATGCTGGAGGACTTCCGGGCCGCCATCGCCGACCTCCGCTTCACCGAGCCCGGCATCCCCTTCGTCTCCAGGACCAGCCCGACCACGCCCGACTACTGGGTCCAGCACGTCCGCGACACCGTCCGCTTCGCGGACAACATCCGCACCCTGACCGACCACGGCGTCACCCGCTTCCTCGAAATCGGCCCCGACGGCACCCTCACCGCCCTCATCGAACAGACCACCCCCGAGGACGCCCTCATCGTCCCGGCGCTTCGCAAGAACATGGCCGAAGAAGCAGCCGCTCTCACGGCGCTGTCCCGGCTCTTCGCGCACGGCGTCCCCGTGAACTGGCCCGTCCTCTTCGCCGGTACCGGCGCCCGTCTCACCGACGCCCCCACCTACCCCTTCCAACGGCAGCACTACTGGCCCGCAGTCACCGCGTCCCTTCAGGACGCCGTGGCCCTGGGCCTGGAACCCGTCGGGCATCCGCTGCTGGGTGCGGTCGTGCCGTTGGTGGAATCCGACGGCGTGGTTCTCGCCGGGCGTCTCTCGGCAGATACGCAGACCTGGCTCGCCGATCACGCGGTGCACGGCCATGTGCTGCTGCCGGCGACGGCGTTCCTCGACCTGGTCCTGCGTGCGGGGGACGAGGTCGGATGCGGGCTGGTCGAGGAGCTGTCCCTCGGTGTGCCCTTGATCCTCGGCCCACGTGAGGCCGTGCGGATCCAGATCGCCGTCGGTGCTCCGGACGAGGACGGCCGCCGTTCCGTCGGCGTCCACTCCCGCCCTGACACATTCGACGACGACCTGCCCTGGACACAGCACGCCTCCGGCACGCTCAGCACGCAGGACGGCCCGCCGCGGACGCTCGACGTCACGACATGGCCGCCCACCGACGCGCGGCTCCTGGACCTGGACGGCTTCTATGAGGGACGCGCGGAGGACGGGTTCGCGTACGGCCCGGTGTTCCAGGGCCTGCGTGCTGCCTGGCGGCGCGGCGACGAGGTGTTCGTGGAGGCCGAGCTTCCCGAGCACGTGCAGACGGGCGGCTTCGGTCTGCACCCGGCTCTACTCGACGCCGTGCTCCACGCGGCCGCATTCACCGGGGGCGAGACCCAGGAGCCGGGCGGACTGCTGCCGTTCGCCTGGGAGGGGGTGTCGCTGCACGCGACCGGAGCCTCCACGGTGAGGGCGAGACTCGTGCGCACCGGCCCCGCAAACGCGGCCGGCACCGGCAACATCGCCGTGACCGTGTCCGACCAGGACGGGAACCCGGTCGCATCGGTGGACCGACTCGTCGTCCGTCCGGCCGACGACCGTCTCTCGGCGAGCCGCACGAGCAGCGACCTCTACCGCATCGAGTGGACACGGACCACCGCCAAGGAGCCCTACGGCGGCCCGATCGCCGTCATCGGCGCGGACGCCGCTCAGTCCGCCGAGGCCTGGGGCGCCACCGCACACCCCGATCTCGCCTCCCTCGCCGACCCGTCACCCGGCGTCGTCCTCGCTCTCATCGAGGGCGTCACCGATGACCTCATATCCGCGGTGCACGACACAACAGCCAACGTTCTGCGCCTCGTTCAGGAGTGGCTCGACCAGGACAGGTACCCCGACAATCGCCTCGTCGTGACCACCACAGGCATGCCCGAACCCGTCCTCGGCGCCGTGCGCGGCCTGCTCCGAACGGTGCAGAACGAACACCCGGGACGAGTCGGCCTGCTGTCCTGGCCGACGGTGGACGACGTCGCCCCCGACCTGGTGCGCCGGGCACTCGCCGCCGCCCTCGAAGAGCCCGAGATCGCCGTACGCGAAGGCCGGCTGGAAGCCCCGAGGGTCGTACGGGCCGCCGTACCCGCCGACTCGGCCGATCAATGGACCGGCCACGGCCCAGTCCTGGTGACCGGCGGCACCGGTGGTCTCGGTGCCGTCCTGGCCAGGCATCTCGTTCGCACTCACGGCGTGCGCGAGCTCGTGCTGCTGTCGCGGAGGGGTGCGGACGCGCCCGGCGTTGAGCAACTCGTTTCCGAACTGACGGAGTTGGGGGCACAGGGCGTCGATGTGATGGCCTGCGACGTCTCCGACCGTGACGCGCTGGCCGACGCCCTCACCGGGCGGTCCTTCTCCGCCGTCGTCCACGCCGCCGGGGTACTCGACGACGGGCTGGTCGGCAGCCTCACCCCCGACCGACTGCACACCGTGCTGCGGCCCAAGGCCGACGCGGCCTGGCATCTGCACGAACTCCTCCCCGACGTGGGGGCCTTCGTCCTCGTCTCCTCCGCCGCCGGTATCTTCGGCGGCACCGGACAGGCCAACTACGCCGCCGCCAACGCCTTCCTCGACGCCCTCGCGGAGCACCGCCGCGCCCTCGGCCTGCCCGCCACGTCCCTCGTATGGGGACCCTGGGACCTCGACGGCACAGGGATGACCGGCGACCTCACCCCCGCCGAACGTGAACGCCTCGCCCGGACCGGCTTCCCCGCCGTGACCGAGGAGCAAGGGCTCACGCTGTTCGACGCCGCCATGGGCTTGGACCACGCTGCCGTCGTCCTTCCCGTCCCGCTCGACCTGCGCACGATCCGCGACCGCGGTGATGTGCCCGCCGTGCTGCGCGGGCTGGTGCGTTCGCGCCGTCGGGCGGTCGCGGCGGGCGGTCTGCTCCAGCGGCTCACCGGACTGGACGAGGTGGAGCGGCGCGAGGTGCTGCTGGACCTCGTGCGCGGCCAGGTGGCGCTCGTACTGGGCCATGACAGCCCGGCCGGCCTCGACGACTCGCGGTCCTTCCGCGACCTGGGCTTCGACTCGCTACTCGCCGTCGAACTGCGCAACGGCCTGCAGTCGGTGACCGGGTTGCGGCTGCCCGCGACATTGGTGTTCGACTATCCGACGGTCAGCGCGCTCGCCGGATTCCTGCTGGACGAGGTGCTCGGTTCGCGTACGGCCGCCCCGGCGACCTCGGCGTCCGCGGTGGCCGACGATCCGGTGGTCGTCGTGGGCATGGCCTGCCGGTTCCCGGGGGACGTCGCCTCGCCGGAGGATCTGTGGCGGCTGGTGTCCGAGGGCGGGGACGCCGTGTCCGGATTCCCCGAGGACCGTGGCTGGGACCTGGAACGGCTCTACCACCCGGACCCCGAGCACACCGGCACCTCGTCCGCCCGGGAGGGCGGCTTCCTCAACGGCGTCGGCGGCTTCGACCCCGAGTTCTTCGGGATGAGTCCGCGTGAAGCGTTGGCGACGGATGCGCAGCAGCGGTTGCTGCTGGAGTCGGTGTGGGAGGCGATCGAGCGGGCGGGTATCGACCCGACGTCCCTGCGCGGCAGCCAGACCGGAGTCTTCGCCGGCGTCATGTACAGCGACTACGCCCACCTGCTTGCCGGCCCCGAGTTCGAGGGCTTCCGCGGCAACGCCAGCTCCCAGAGCGTCGTCTCCGGCCGTGTCGCGTACACCCTCGGCCTGGAAGGCCCGTCCGTCTCCATCGACACGGCCTGCTCGTCGTCGCTGGTGGCGGTGCATCTGGCCGCGCAGGCGCTGCGGAGCGGCGAATGCTCCCTTGCGGTGGCGGGTGGTGTGACGGTGATGTCGACGCCGACGACCTTCGTGGAGTTCTCCCGGCAGGGCGGACTGGCGCCGGACGGGCGGTGCAAGGCGTTCTCCGACTCCGCTGACGGTGTCGGCTGGGCCGAGGGAGTCGGCGTACTCCTGCTGGAGCGGCAGTCCGACGCCGTGCGCAACGGACACCGGATCCTCGCCGTGGTGCGGGGTAGTGCGGTGAATCAGGACGGTGCGTCGAATGGGCTGACCGCGCCGAATGGGCCTTCGCAGCAGCGGGTGATCCGGCAGGCCCTCGCGTCGGCGGGGCTGCGCACCGCGGACGTCGATGTGGTCGAGGCGCATGGCACCGGCACCGCACTCGGTGACCCGATCGAGGCGCAGGCGTTGCTGGCGACGTATGGCCAGGATCGTGAACGGCCTCTGCTGCTCGGCTCGGTGAAGTCCAACCTCGGCCACACCCAGGCCGCCGCCGGCGCCGCCGGACTCATCAAGTCGATCCTGGCGATGCGGCACGGCACAGTCGCCCCGACCCTGCACGCGGATGCTCCGTCGTCCCACGTGGACTGGTTGGCCGGTGCGGTGGAGCTGGTCCGGGAGCCGGTTGCATGGCCGGACAGCGGCCGACCGCGCCGCGTCGGTGTCTCGTCCTTCGGCCTCAGTGGCACCAACGCCCACGTGATCCTCGAACTGCCGGTGGATGTCCCTGAAACGAGCCCCGCTCAGCAGCAGCCGCCCGTGCTGCCGTTGGTCGTGTCGGCCCGGACGGAGCAGGCTCTGGACGCGCAGATCGAGGTGCTGCGGGCGGTCGAGCCGTCGGTGGATGTCGCATACACGCTGGCAGGCGGGCGAGCTCGGTTCGCGCACCGCGCGGTGCTGCTGGCGTCGGCGGAGGGTGTCACCGAGGCGGCAAGGGGAGTGGTGGTCGAAGGGCCGCCGGCCTTCGTGTTCTCCGGCCAGGGCGCCCAGCGTCCCGGCATGGGCCGGGAACTGTACGGCCGTTTCCCGGTGTTCGCCCAGGCTCTGGACGAGGTGCTTGCCCAGCTCGACCCTGCCCTCCGTGACCTGATCTGGGGGGACGACGAACAGGCCCTGAACCGCACGGAGTTCACCCAGCCCGCGCTCTTCGCCATCGAAGTGGCCCTGTTCCGGCTGGTGACGTCCCTTGGCGTGCGGCCGAAATATCTCGCGGGTCACTCCGTCGGTGAGATCGCCGCCGCCCATGTTGCCGGCGTGCTCTCGCTCACGGACGCGTGCACGCTGGTGTCCGCACGGGCAAGGTTGATGCAGGGCCTGCCCGAGGGCGGGTTGATGCTCGCGGTCGAAGCGACCGAGGACGAGGTCGTCCCGTATCTCACCGATGAGGTGAGCATCGCCGCGCTCAACGGCCCGACCTCCATCGTGCTCTCGGGTGTGGAGGAGGCTGTCCTCGCGGTCGCCGCCGCGCTGCCCGGGCGTCGAACCAGCCGTCTCCGTGTCTCTCACGCCTTCCACTCGCCGCTCATGGACCCGATGCTGGAGGACTTCCGGGCCGCCATCGCCGATCTCCGCTTCGGCGAGCCGAGCATCCCCTTCGTCTCCAGCCTCACCGGCAACCTGACCAGCCCGGACACCATCGACTACTGGGTCCAGCACGTCCGTGAGACCGTCCGTTTCGCCGACAGCATCCGCACCCTCGCCGACGACCAGGGCGTCACCCGTTTCCTCGAAATCGGCCCCGACGGCACGCTCACCGCCCTCATCGAGGACAGCACGGCCGACGAAGCCGTCGTGGCGCCGGTGCTTCGCAAGAACCGTCCCGAGGAGTCGGCCGTCCTCACGGCCCTGTCGCGGCTCTTCGCGCACGGCGTCTCCGTGGACTGGCCCGCCCTCTTCGCCGGTACCGGCGCCCGTCTCACCGACGCCCCCACCTATCCCTTCCAGCGGCAGAACTACTGGCCCGAGTCCGGCGCCGCCGCCGCGCTGTCGGCGTCCGCCGGCGGTGCCGCCGACGCCGCCGAGGCAGAGTTCTGGGCGGCCGTGGACGATGCGGACGTCGAAGGTCTCGCGGCGCAACTGCACGTCGACACCGAGGCGTTGAACGACGTCGTGCCGGCGCTGTCCGCATGGCGCGGGCGGCGGCGGATGAGGTCGGCCGTGGACAGGCTGAGGTTCAGGGAGACGTGGCAGGCCCTCGGGGACGGTGTCGCGCGGGTCGGCGGGGGCCGTGAGGCCGGGCGGCCGTGGCTCGCCGTGGTGCCGTTCGGGCGGGGCGAGGACCCATGGGCCAGGTCCGTCGTGGCAGCGCTGGGCGGGCGGACCGTGGTTGTGGAGGTCGGTGCCGAGGAGGCGGCGTCCGACCTCGCGCTGCGGCTGCGCGAGAGCCTCGCCGGGCTCGACGACGGTGTCGGGATCGCCGGTGTGGTGTCGCTGCCGGCCGCCGCAGCCGACGTACGGGACTCCGGGGTACCGGTGGCCGTGACCGCAACGGCCGTTCTGGTGCGGGCCCTTGAGGAAGCCGGGCTCGACGGCCGGGTGTGGGCCGTGACATGCGGTGCGGTGAGTGTGCCGGCCGCGGACGACGCCGCGCGCGGGCTGCCCGAGCCGCGGGCCGCCGCCGTGTGGGGGCTCGGCCGGGTCGTCGCGCTGGAGCACCCGGAGCGCTGGGGCGGGCTCGTCGATCTCCCCGCGGAGCTGGACGAGCGGACCCTGGGACGGTTCCTGGGCGTGCTCGCGCGCACCGACGGCGAGGACCAGGTCGCCGTACGGGAAGCGGGTTCGTACGGCCGACGGCTCGTCGCGGCGCCCGCTGAGGAGCGACCTGCCGACAGCCACTCCGACCAGGTTCACCATCCTGCCGCATGGCGTCCCTCCGGGACCGTCCTCGTCACCGGCGGCACCGGCGCCCTCGGCGCCCACGTCGCGCGCTGGCTCGCCGGCAACGGGGCCGAGCGCCTGCTGCTGGTGAGCCGGCGTGGGCCGCAGGCGCCCGGTGCCGCGGAGTTGGAGGAGGAGCTGACGGCGCTCGGAGTCGGCGTCACCGTCGCGGCCTGTGACGTCGCCGACCGGGACGGGCTCGGTGAACTGCTGGCCGCGATCCCGGACGAGGCGCCGCTGACGGCGGTGGTGCACACGGCCGGTGTCCTGGACGACGGTGTGCTGCACGCGCTGACGCCGGAGCGGTTCGACGCCGTGTTCCGGGCCAAGGTCGCGGCCGCCGAGGTCCTCGACGAGCTGACCCGGGACCTGGTCCCGGACCTGGACGCCTTCGTGCTGTTCTCGTCGCTCGCCGGCGCCGTCGGCAACCCCGGCCAGGCCAACTACGCCGCCGCGAACGCCGCGTTGGACGCCCTGGCCCGTCGACGGGTCGCGGCGGGGCTGCCCGCCACCTCCGTCGCCTGGGGCGCCTGGCGCGGAGCCGGCATGGCCGCCGAGGGGCGGCTCGGCCGGCATGCCTCCGGGCGTCCCCTGGAGCCGGAGCTCGCGCTGGCGGCCATGGCCGAACTGGTTGCCGAGAGCGCGCCGGACACGGTCGTCGCCGACCTCGCCGACGCCGACCTGCTGGACGGCATGTTCGCACTGCGGCACACCGCGTCCCTCACCTCGCTGCCCGGCGCCCGCCAGATCGCGGCCGCCGCCCAGCAGGCCCGGCAGGAACGCGCCGGTGCCGCGGCCGAGTTGCGCACGCGTCTGCTGGCGACCCGCGAGGACGACAGGCTGCCGTTCGTCCTCGATGTGGTCCGCACCCACGCGGCGGCCGTGCTCGGGCATCCCGGGCCGGACGCCGTCAAGCCCGAGCGGGCCTTCCAGGAGCACGGGTTCGACTCGCTGATGGCCGTCGAGCTGCGTAAACGGCTCACCGCGGCCGTCGGTCTGCCGCTGCCGGCCACCATGGTCTTCGACCGTCCGACCCCGCTCGCGCTGGCCCGCCATCTGCTCGGGGAGATCCTCGCCGAGGGCGCCGGGGCCGACGTCGTCGTGACCGCCGCCGACGTGTCCGACGAACCGATCGCCATCATCGGCATGAGCTGCCGCTTCCCCGGCGGAGTCGACTCCCCGGAGGCCTTCTGGCAGCTGATCGCCTCCGGCACGGACGCCATCGGGGAGTTCCCCGCCGACCGTGGCTGGGACGTGTCCGGGCTGTACGACCCGGACGCCGACCGGAGCGGGACCACGTACTCCACACAGGGCGGATTCCTCGACGCGGCGGGCGATTTCGACCCCGCGTTCTTCGGGATCTCGCCGCGTGAGGCGCTCGTCATGGACCCGCAGCAGCGGCTGCTGCTGGAGACCGCGTGGGAGGCCGTCGAGCGGGCCGGCATCGACCCGGGCACGCTGCGCGCCAGCCGCACGGGCGCGTTCATCGGCTCCAGCTACCAGGACTACGGGCGTGGCGCCGGCGAGGGCACCGAGGGCCACATGGTCACCGGGTCCAGCCCGAGCGTGCTGTCGGGCCGGCTGTCGTACGTCCTCGGGCTCGAAGGGCCCGCCGTCACCGTCGACACGGCCTGCTCGTCCTCCCTCGTCGCGCTGCATCTGGCGTGCCAGTCGCTGCGGGGCGGCGAAAGCACCCTCGCGCTGGCCGGCGGTGCGACGGTCATGACGACGCCGGACTCGTTCGTGGCGTTCAGCCGGCAGCGGGCACTCGCCTCCGACGGCCGGTGCAAGGCGTTCGGCGACGAGGCCGACGGCATGACCCTCGGCGAGGGCGTCGGGCTGCTGCTCGTGGAACGCCTCTCCGACGCCCAGCGACTCGGCCACCCGATCCTCGCCGTGATCCGCGGCAGCGCCGTCAACCAGGACGGCGCCTCCAACGGGCTCACCGCCCCCAACGGGCCCTCCCAGCAGCGCGTCATCCGGCAGGCCCTCGCCAACGCGCACGTCGCCCCGGACGACATCGACGCCGTCGAGGCGCACGGCACCGGCACCGCGCTCGGCGACCCCATCGAGGCGCAGGCACTGGTCGCGACGTACGGCAGGGACCGGGACCCGGAGCATCCGGTGTGGCTCGGCTCGGTGAAGTCCAACATCGGGCACGCGCAGTCCGCCGCCGGTGTCGCCGGTGTCATGAAGATGGTGCTGGCGCTGCGGCACCGCGTCCTGCCGCCCACCCTGCACGTCGACACGCCGTCCCGGCACATCGACTGGACCTCGGGAGTGCTGCGGCTGCTCGACGAGGAGCGGCAGTGGCCCGCGAACGGGCGTCCGCGCCGGTGCGCCGTGTCCTCCTTCGGTATCAGCGGCACCAACGCGCACACCGTCCTGGAGGAGGCACCGGACGCACTGCCGGCGGCCCCCGAGCCGTCGTTGCCCACCGCGCCTCCCGTGTCCGGCACCCTCCCCTGGGTGCTGTCCGCCCGTGCCCGTGCCGCGCTGCGGGACCAGGCCACCGCGCTCGCCGCCCACGCGGCGGCACGGCCCGGTGACGACCCGGCCGACACCGGCCACGCTCTCGTGACCACCCGCTCGCTGCTCGACCACCGCGCGGTCGCCCTCGGCGCCGATGCCGGTGAACTCGTCGTCGCACTGGGCGCGTTCGCCGGACAGGAACCCGCCGCCCCGGTCGTGCACGGCGAGGCCGATGTCGACGGCCGTACGGTGTTCGTCTTCCCCGGCCAGGGCACCCAGTGGGACGGCATGGGTGCGCGCCTGCTCGACCTGTCGCCCGTGTTCGCGGAGCGCGTCGCCGCCTGCGCCCTCGCCCTCGAACCGTTCGTCGACTGGTCCCTGACCGCCGTGCTCCGCCAGGAACCCGGCGCGCCCGGACTCGACCGGGTGGACGTCGTCCAGCCCGTGACCTGGGCCGTGATGGTGTCCCTTGCCGCCGTGTGGGAGGCGTACGGCGTCCGCGCCGACGCCGTGATCGGGCACTCGCAGGGCGAGATCGCCGCGGCCGTCGTCGCGGGCGCGCTCTCCCTGGAGGACGGCGCCCGGGTCGTGGCGCTGCGCAGCCAGGCCATCGGCCGCACCCTCGCCGGGCGCGGCGGCATGATGTCGGTGCCGCTGCCCGCCGCCGAGGCCGCCGCACGGCTGGAGCCGTGGGAGGAACGGCTGACCGTCGCCGCCGTCAACGGGCCCGGCGCGGTCGTGGTCTGCGGCGACCCCGAGGCCCTGGACGCCCTGCACGACGAGCTCACCGCCGAGGGCGTACGGGCCCGCAGGATCCCCGTGGACTACGCCTCGCACTCCGCGCATGTGACGGACCTGCACGACGAACTCCTCGACGTGCTCGCCCCGGTGACCCCGCGCGAGCCTCGCATCCCGATGCTGTCCACCGTGACGGGGGAGTGGCTGGGCGACCCGGTCGCGGGCGGCGGCGGCACGGACGCCGCGTACTGGTACCGCAACCTGCGACAGACGGTCCGCTTCGGCCCGGCCGTCGAACGGCTCCTCGCCGGGCAGCACCGGGCGTTCATCGAGATCAGCGCCCACCCCGTGCTCACCCTGGGCATCCAGGGCGCCGTCGACGAGGCGGGCGTCGCCGCTTACATCGGCGGCACCCTGCGACGCGGCGAGGACGACGCGCGGCGCGTGCTCACCTCCCTCGCCGAGGCGTTCGTGCGCGGCGTGCGCGTCGACTGGAACGCGGCGTACGGCGACGGGGCGCGAAGCCGGGTCGACCTGCCCACCTACCGCTTCCAGCACCAGCGGCTCTGGGTGCCGCCCGTGACACCCGGCGCGGGCGGGGGCGCCGGCGGGACGGAGGACGCCGCCTTCTGGAGCGCCGTGGAGGAGGCCGACCTGCCGGGACTCTCCCGGGACCTCGACGTCGCCGAGGACGCGCTGGCCGCCGTACTGCCCGGCCTCACCGCCTGGCGCAGGCGCCGCAGCGAGCAGTCCACGCTGGACGACTGGCGGTACAAGGTGCGCTGGGTGCCGCTGTCCGTGCCGTCCGGTGCGGCCGGCGGGCGGTGGCTCGTCGTCACCGCCGACGGCAGCGGTGGTACGGATGTCGCGGAAGCTCTCGCCGCGCACGGAGCCGAAGCAGTGCGGGTCGTGCTCGACGACACCCACCTCGACCGCGAGACGGTCGCCGAGCTGCTGCGGGACGAGGGCGTGTCGGGCGACACGACCCCCGTCACCGGCATCGTCTCCCTGCTGGCCGAAGCCGAACAGGACTGCCCCGGCCACCCGGGTGCCGCCCTCGGCACCGCCCTCAACGTCGTCCTCGTCCAGGCCCTCGGCGACCTCGACGCGGACTGCCCGCTGTGGCTGCTGACCCGGGGAGCCGTCGCCACCGGCCGGGCCGACCGGGTCACCCGGCCCGTGCAGGCGCAGTCGGTCGGCATCGGCTGGACGGCGGCGCTGGAGCACCCAGGCTTCTGGGGCGGGACGATCGACCTGCCCGAGACCCTGGACGAGCGGGCCGCGCGCAGGCTCGCCGCGCTCCTGACGGGCGGCGCGCACGACGCCGAGGACCAGGTCGCGTTGCGTACCTCCGGGGCGTTCGCTCGCCGCGTCGTGCGCCTGCCCCAGCATGATGGGCAACGGCACGGCAGCGCCCTGAAGGGGCGCGGGGAACTGCGCGAACAGCCACGACGGCGCAGCAGTCAAACGACGGCCGATCGCGGCACGGCCGGCTGGACCCCCCGCGGCACCACCCTCGTCACCGGCGGCACCGGCACCCTCGGCCCCCACATCGCCCGCTGGCTGGCCGCCCAAGGCGCGGAGCGCATCGTGCTGGTCAGCCGCCGCGGCCCGGACGCGCCCGGTGCCACCGAACTCGTCGCCGAACTGGCCGAGTCGGACACCGAGGTCACCGTCGCCGCCTGCGACATCACCGACCGGGCCGCCCTCGGCGCACTCCTGGACGGGCTGCGCGCCGACGGGCACACCCTGCGCACGGTGATCCACGCCGCCGCCGTCATCGAGCTGCACTCCCTCGCCGCCACCGACCTCGCCGCCCTCTCCCGCGTCCTGCACGCCAAGGTCGACGGCGCCCGGAACCTCGACGCGCTCCTCGCCGACGACGACCTCGACGCGTTTGTCCTGTTCTCCTCCGTCGCCGGACTGTGGGGCAGCGGACAGCACGCCGCGTACGTCGCCGGCAACGCCCACCTGGCCGCGATCGCCGCCGAACGCCGCGCCCGGGGTCTCAAAGCGACCTCCGTGCACTGGGGCATCTGGGCCAACGAACTCGGCGTCGGCCGAGTCGCGCCCGACCAAGTGCGCCGCACCGGCCTCGTGTTCATGAACGCCGACCTCGCGCTCGCCGGGATGCGCCGCGCCCTGGACGACGACGAGGCGGTCCTCGCCGTCGCCGACGTCGACTGGGACCGCTACTACCCCGTCTTCACCTCCGTCCGCGAGACCCGGCTCTTCGACGAGGTGCCCGACACCCGCCGGGCCGTCGAGAGCACCGAGCGGCAACAGGGCGCCGCCGAAGGCGAGTTCGCCGCCCGGCTGGCCGCACTGCCGGTCGCCGAACGGGACCGGCTGCTGCTGGACACCGTGCGCGGGCAGGCCGCCGCCGTCCTCGGCCTCGCCGGGCCCGACGACCTGTCCGAACGGCGCGCGTTCCGCGACATCGGCTTCGACTCGATCACCGCCGTCGACCTGCGCAACCGGATCGCCTCCGCCACCGGGCTCACCCTGCCCGCCACCCTCGTCTTCGACCACCCGACGCCCGCCGCGCTCGCGGCGTTCCTGCGCACCCTCCTCGACGACACCGGCCCCGGCACCTCCGGCCCCGCCGCGCCCGTCGCCGTCACCGCCGACGACCCGATCGCCGTCATCGGCATGAGCTGCCGCTACCCCGGCGGCGTCGACTCGCCCGAGGCCCTGTGGGACCTCGTCATGTCCGGCACCGACGCCATCGGCGGCTTCCCCGCCGACCGCGGCTGGCCCGTCGACGCGCTGTACGACCCCGACCCCGACACCCCGGGCCGCACCTACGCCGTGCAGGGCGGATTCCTGCGCGACGCCGCCGGCTTCGACCCGCTCTTCTTCGGCATCTCGCCCCGCGAGGCCCTCACCATGGACCCGCAGCAGCGCCTGCTCCTCGAGACGTCCTGGGAAGCCTTCGAACGCGCCGGGATCGTGCCCGAGACGATCCGCGGCAGCCGTACCGGCGCGTTCATCGGCGCCAGCTACCACGACTACCCCGCCGCCCTCGGCGAGGGCGCCGACGGGCACGCCGTGACCGGCTCCCTCACCAGCGTCCTGTCCGGCCGCGTCGCGTACCTGCTCGGCCTGGAGGGCCCGGCCGTCACCCTCGACACCGCCTGCTCCTCCTCCCTCACCGCGCTCCACCTGGCCTGCCAGTCGCTGCGCAACGGCGAGAGCGACCTCGCCCTCGCGGGCGGCGTCAGCCTCATGGCGACCCCGAACACCTTCATCGGCTTCAGCAGCCAGCGCGCCCTCGCCCCCGACGGCCGCTGCAAGGCGTACGGCGACGGCGCCGACGGCATGGCGCTCGCCGAGGGCGTCGGCATGGTCCTCGTGGAGCGGCTCTCCGACGCCGTCCGCAACGGTCACCCCGTGCTGGCCGTCGTCCGCGGGTCGGCCGTGAACCAGGACGGCGCCTCCAACGGGCTCACCGCGCCCAACGGGCCCGCCCAGCAACGCGTCATCCGCGCCGCCCTCGCGGGCGCCCGTCTGGAGCCGGCCGATGTGGACGCCGTCGAGGGCCACGGCACCGGCACCGCCCTCGGCGACCCGATCGAGGCGCAGGCCCTGCTCGCCACGTACGGCCGGGACCGCGAACGCCCGCTGCTGCTCGGCTCGGTGAAGTCCAACATCGGACACAGCCAGGCCGCCTCCGGTGTCGCCGGCGTCATCAAGATGATCACCGCGCTGCGGCACGGCGTCCTCCCACCGACCCTGCACGCCGACACACCCTCCACACACGTCGACTGGTCCGCGGGCGAGGTACGGCTGCTGACCGAGGCCACCGACTGGCCGGAGACGGGCCGGCCCCGACGCGCCGCGGTGTCGTCGTTCGGCATCAGCGGCACCAACGTGCACACGGTGCTGGAAGAGGCTCCGGAGGGGGCCGGGGGGCGCCGGGACGAGGAGCCGGGGCGGCCGGATGCGGGCGCCGCCGAGGCCGTACAGCAGCGTTCTTCGTGCACACCCGATACCCAAGAGCCGCCCGTATCCGAGGGCTCGGCGGCGTCGAACCCGCTCCCCGTACTCCTCTCCGCCCGCGGAGAGGACGCCCTGCGCGCCCAGGCCGGCCGCCTCCTCGCGTTCGCCGAGGATCTGCCGGATCTGCCGGTCGACCGGCTCGCCGCCGCGCTCGCCCTGCACCGCTCGGCGTTCGAGCGACGAGCCGCCGTGGTCGCACACGGCAGGGACGACCTGCTGCGCGGCCTGCACGCGCTCGTCGACGGACAGCCCGACCACGCCGTGATCCGCCCGGCCGCGCCCGGCGCCGGACGCGGCCGGGTCGCCTTCCTCTTCACCGGGCAGGGCGGCCAGCGCCTCGGCATGGGCCGTGAACTGTACGACCGCCACCCGGTGTTCGCCGACGCGCTCGACGCCGCCCTCGCCCACCTCGACACGGATCTCGACGTACCGCTGCGGGACGTGATGTTCGCGGCCGAGGGCACCCCCGAGGCCGCGCTGCTGGACCGCACCGGATACACGCAGCCCGCCCTGTTCGCCTTCGAGGTCGCGCTGTACCGCCTCGTCGAGTCCTGGGGCATCACACCGGACTACGTCGCCGGGCACTCCGTCGGTGAGATCGCCGCCGCCCACGCGGCCGGAGTGCTCGAACTCGCCGACGCCTGCGCCCTGGTGGCCGCCCGCGCCCGCCTGATGGCCCTGCTGCCCGAGGGCGGCGCGATGGTGTCCGTGACGGCGACCGAGGACGAAGTGACGCCGTTGCTGGGCGAGCGGGTGTCCGTCGCCGCCGTCAACGGGCCCGCCTCACTGGTGCTTTCCGGTGACGAGGACGCCGTCGAGGCCGTCGCCGCCGCGCTCGCCGCCCGCGGCCACCGCACCCGCCGACTGCGCGTCAGCCACGCCTTCCACTCGCCCCGCATGGACGCCGTGCTCGACGCGTTCGCCGACGCCGTCGCCGGCATCGAGTCGGCGCCCGCCGTGCTCCCGCTCGTGTCCACCCGCACCGGCGACGTCATCACCGACGACGAACTCGCCGCCCCCGACCACTGGGTGCGGCACCTGCGCGACACCGTACGGTTCGCCGACGCCGTGACGACCCTGACCGCTCGCGGAGTGCGGACGTTCATTGAGGTCGGGCCCGACGCCGTCCTCAGCGGCATGACCCGCGCCGCCCTCGACGCCGACCCCGCCACAGGCGCCGCCGCGGCCGTCGTCCCGCTGCTGCGCGGCGACCGCGCCGAGGCCCCGCAGCTCACCACCGCCGTCGCGGCCGCCCATGTGCACGGCGTGACCGTGGACTGGGCCGCCTTCCTCGCCGCCACGGACGTGCCCGACCACCACCTCGACCTGCCCACCTACGCCTTCCAGCGGCAGCGCTACTGGCCCGAACCCGGCACCGGAACACCGGCGGCCACCGCGGACCCCGCCGACGCCGCCTTCTGGTCCGCCGTGGAACGCGAGGACACCACCGCCCTCGCGGACCAGCTCGGCCTCGACAAGGACGCCGCCGGCTCCCTCACGCCCGCCCTCGCCGCCTGGCGCCGGCGCCGCCACGACCGGGCCCGCCTCGACGCCCTGCGCCACCATGTCGTCTGGCGTCCGGCCCAGCCCGCCACGGCCACCCTCACCGGCACCTGGCTGGCCCTGCTGCCCGAGGACATGGGCGACTCCGAGTGGTCCGAGTGGGCGGAGGACACCCTCGCCGCCCTCGGCACACCCGTCGTACGCGTCACCGTGACCGGCGACCGCGCCCGGACCGCTGATCAACTCCGTGCCCTGGAAGGGACGTTCAGCGGCGTGCTTTCCCTGCTGGCCCTCTTGGGCGAGGACGCCGCCGCGCTCACCGCCACCGCCGCCCAGGCCCTCGGCGACGCCGAACTCGACGCCCCCTTGTGGTGCGTGACCAGTGGTGCCGTCTCCGTCCTCGGTGCCGGCGAGCCCGTCCGGGATCCCGCCCAGGCCGCGGTGTGGGGACTGGGCCGGGTCGTCGCACTCGAACAACCCGGGCGACTGGGCGGGTCGGTGGACCTGCCGGAGCGGATCGACGCCGCTGCCGGGCGGCGACTGCGGGCCGTGCTGGCCGGCAGCGACGCCGAGACCGCCGTACGTGACTCGGGTGTGTACGTCCGCAGGCTCGTGCGGGCCCCGCACCGGGAGAACCCGGCGGCGCCGGCCCATGGCCTCGCCGACCCGCGCAGCACCGTCCTCGTCACGGGCGGCACCGGCGCCCTCGGCGCCCACGCCGCGCGGCGCCTCGCCCGTGAGGGTGCCGGGCATCTGCTGCTCCTCAGCCGCCGCGGACCCGACGCGCCCGGTGCCGCCGAGCTGCGGGACGAACTGACCGCGCTGGGCGCCCGCGTCACCCTGGCCGCCTGCGACGCCGCCGACCGGGACGCCCTCGCGGCCGTCCTGGCCGAACTGCCCGCCGACGCACCGCTGACCGCCGTACTCCACACGGCCGGCGTCGTCGAGGACCGCGTCCTGGACGCCCTCACGCCGGACGACTTCACGGCCGTACTACGGGCCAAGGTCACCACGGCGGAGAACCTCGACGCGCTCACCCGCGAACTGCCGCTGACCGCCTTCGTGCTGTACTCCTCGACCGCCGGAGTCCTCGGCGCCGCCGGACAGGGCAACTACGCCGCCGCCAACGCCCGGCTCGACGCGCTCGCCGCCCGCCGCCGCGCCGACGGACTGCCCGCCACCGCCATCGCCTGGGGACCGTGGGCCGGATCCGGCATGGCCGCCGGTGAGGACATCGACCGCCGACTGCGCCGAGCCGGACTCACCCCGCTCGACCCCGAAGCCGGCGTCGACGCCCTGCTGGACGCCGTCGCCCACGAAGACACCGCCGTCACCGTCGCCGACGTCGACTGGCCCCGCCTCGCCGCGCTCCAGCCCGCCACGGCCGCACTGCTCACCGAACTCGCCGGACTCACGGCGGCCGAGGAACACTCCGGTGACCCCGGCGGGGACGACCTGCGGTCCCGACTGGCCGGGCTGCCCGCCGCCGAACGCGGACGGACGCTGCTCGACCTGCTGCGCGCCGGCATCGCCGCAGTCCTCGGCCACGCCGACCCACGGACCGTCGAGGCCGACTGGACCTTCCGCGACCTCGGCTTCGACTCGCTGACCACCCTCGAACTCCGCAACGGCATCGCCGCCGCCACCGGCCTCACCCTGCCCGCCTCCCTGGTCTACGACCACCCCACCCCGCAGCACCTCGCCGACTTCCTCCTCGGCGAACTCCTCGGTGACACCGCCGAGTCCGCGCCCGGGAACTCGGTGCCGCAGGCGCGGGCGGTCGCCGACGACCCGATCGCCGTCGTCGGCATCGGCTGCCGCTTCCCCGGCGGCGTCACCGGACCCGACGACCTGTGGCGGCTGCTCGCCGACGGCCACGACGCCATCGGCCCGTTCCCCGGCGACCGCGGCTGGGACCTCGCAGCGCTCGCCGAGGGCGCCTCCACCACCCGCGAGGGCGGATTCCTCGACGGTGTCGCCGACTTCGACGCCGACTTCTTCGGCATCAGCCCGCGCGAGGCCCTCGCCATGGACCCGCAGCAGCGGCTCCTGCTCGAAACCAGCTGGGAGGCCCTGGAGCGTGCCGGGATCGACCCGACCGGCCTGCGCGCCACGCCCACCGGCGTCTTCGTCGGCACCAACGGTCAGGACTACGCCACCGTCCTGCGGCGCGGCACCGCCGACGTCCAGGGCTACGCCGCCACCGGCAACACGGCCAGCGTGCTCTCCGGCCGACTCGCCTACGTCCTCGGCCTGGAAGGACCGGCCGTCACCGTCGACACCGCCTGCTCCGCCTCGCTCGTCGCCCTGCACTGGGCCGTACGGGCGCTGCGCGACGGCGACTGCGGCCTCGCCCTGGCCGGCGGTGTGTCGGTGATGTCGGCACCCGACGCGTTCGTCGAGTTCAGCGCCCAGGGCGGACTCGCCTCCGACGGCCGCTGCAAGGCGTTCTCCGCCGGGGCCGACGGCACCTCCTGGTCCGAGGGCGTCGGCGTCCTCGTCCTCGAACGGCTCTCCGACGCCCGCCGCAACGGACACCACGTCCTCGGCCTCATCCGCGGCTCCGCCGTCAACCAGGACGGCGCCTCCAACGGCCTCACCGCCCCCAACGGCCCCTCCCAGCAGCGCGTCATCCGGCACGCCCTCGCCGACGCGGGGCTGCGGCCCGCCGACGTCCAGGCGGTCGAGGCCCACGGCACCGGCACGACCCTCGGCGACCCGATCGAGGCCGAGGCCCTCCTCGCCGCCTACGGACGAGAGCGTGAACGGCCCCTGCTGCTCGGCACGTTGAAGTCCAACCTCGGCCACACGCAGGCCGCCGCCGGTGTCGCCGGTGTCATCAAGATGCTCCTCGCCATGCACCACGGCGTCCTGCCGCGCACCCTGCACGCCGACGAGCCCTCCCCGCACATCGGCTGGACACCCGGCGGCCTCACCCTGCTCACCGAGCCGACCGAATGGCCCACCGACCACGGCCCACGCCGTGCCGGAGTCTCGGCGTTCGGCATGAGCGGCACCAACGCGCACGTGGTTGTGGAGGAGGCGCCCGAGGAATCGGTCGCCGCTGAGCGATCGGTTGAGGCCGGTGGGGAGCCCTCCGTTCCGTGGCCGTGGGTCGTCTCCGCCCGTACCGCCGCCGCTCTCGACGCGCAGCTCGACCGGCTGCGCACCGCGGACCCGGACGGTTCCGCCGCCGACGTGGCGCTCACCCTGGCCACCGCCCGCGCCGCCCTCCCGCACCGTGCCGTACTGCTCGCCGGACCCGACGGTACGACCGAGGTCGCACGCGGCCGGGCCCGGGGCAGCCGCGGCCCGCTCGCCGTCCTGTTCTCCGGGCAGGGCAGCCAACGCCTCGGCATGGGCCGCGAACTGCACGCCCGCTTCCCGGCGTTCGCCGACGCGCTCGACGCCGTACTGGCCCGCCTCGACCTGGAACTCGGCCGCCCGCTGCGCCCCCTGATGTGGGGTGACGACACGGTCGCCCTCGACCGCACCGGCACCGCGCAACCCGCCCTGTTCGCCGTCGAGGTCGCCCTGTTCCGGCTGCTGGAGTCCTGGGGTGTCGCACCCGAGTACGTCGCCGGCCACTCCGTCGGCGAGATCACGGCCGCCCACGTCGCGGGCGTCCTCACCCTCGACGACGCCTGCGCCCTGGTCGCGGCCCGGGCCCGGCTCATGGACGCCCTGCCGTCCGGCGGTGCCATGGCCGCGGTGCGGGCGAGCGAGGAGTTCGTACGGCCGCTGCTCGGTGACGGCGTCGCCGTCGCCGCCGTCAACGCGCCCGACGCGGTGGTGCTGTCCGGCGAGGAGGGCGCGCTGAACGCCGTCCTCGACCGGCTCGACGCCGCGCAGGTCACCCGGCTGCGGGTCAGCCACGCCTTCCACTCGCCGCTGATGGAGCCGATGCTCGGCGAGTTCCGCGCCGCGCTCGACCGGCTGGAGTTCCACCCGCCGAAGCTCACCGTCGTCTCCAACCTCACCGGCAGGCCCGCCACGGACGGCGAACTCGGCAACCCCGACCACTGGGTGCGGCACGTCCGCGAGACCGTGCGGTTCGCCGACTGCGTCGCCGCGCTGCGGGAGGCCGGTGTCGGCGCGTTCGTCGAGGCGGGGCCGGACGCCGTGCTCTCCGGCGCCGTAGGCTCCCAACTCGACGACGCCACGCCCGTGGTGCCGATGCTGCGCCGGGACGGCGACGAACCGACCGCCGCGCTGACCGCGCTCGCCCGGCTGCACGCCGACGGCGTCCCGGTGGACTGGGCCGCCTTCTTCGCCGGCACCGGCGCCCGCCTGGTCGACCTGCCCACCTACGCCTTCCAGCACCGCCGCTACTGGCCCGAGACCGCGCCCATGGCCCCGACCGACCCCGTGGAGGCGGAGTTCTGGAAGGCGGTCGAGGCGTCCGACCCGGCGGCACTCGCCGCCACCCTGGGGGCCGACCTCGGCCCCGAGGCGACGGCCGCCCTGGCGACCTGGCGCCGCAGGCGCCGCGCCCGCGCCACCGCGGACGACCTGCTCTACCGCACCGAGTGGGTGACGACCACGCTGCCGGAGGACTCCGGCACCGGGCGTTGGCTGCTGCTGACCGGGGAGGGGGACGGGGCGTGGGCCGAGGCGGCCGTGGCCGCGCTGGGTGCCGATCGCGTTGAGCTGGTCGACGCTGCCGTGGCGGAGCTGGGTGCCGATGGTGTTGAGCGGGTAGACGCCGCTGTGCCGGAGCTGGGTGCCGATGGTGTTGAGCGGGTAGACGCCGCTGTGCCGGAGCTGGGTGCCGATGGTGTTGAGCGGGTAGACGCCGCCGTGCCGGAGCTGGGTGCCGATGGTGTTGAGCGGGTCGACGTCGCTGTACCGGAGCTGGGTGCCGATCGCGTCGAGCGGGTCGACGCCGCTGTGCCGGAACTTGATGACGATCGTCTGCATCGGGCCGTCGCCGTCCCGGAATTGGGCGTCGATCGCCCTCAGGCGGCCGACAGCGACGCGCTCGCCGATGTCGCCGTCGAGCCGGCCGGCGTGCTTGCCCTTCCCGGCGCGGTGCGTGCGCACGGTCCGGATGGCCTGCTGCTCCTGTTGGAGCGGGCGGGTCTCACGGCGCCGCTGTGGTGCGCGACCCGTCAGGGGGTCAAGGCCGATGTCACCGACCCCGCGCCGGAGCCGGCGTCCGCCGCCGCCTGGGGCGCCGGGCGCGTCTCGGCACTGGAGCATGCGGGCCGTTGGGGCGGTCTGCTCGACCTCGGCGCCATCCCCGACTCACGGCTGGGCGCCCTGCTCACCCTCGCCGAGACGTCGGCCGAACGCGAACTGGCGCTGCGCGCCGACGGCTTGCGCGCCCGCCGCATCGTCCGCGTACGCCCGGATGCCCACGGCGCCGCCTGGACGCCGCGCGGCACCGTGCTCGTCGTCGGCACCGGTCCGATGGCGATGGCCGTCGCCCGTCACGCCGCACTTGGCGGCGCCGACCACGTCCTGCTCGTGGGGCGCGACCCGGATCCGGAGACTGCCGCTCGCGTTCTCCCCGACGCGGACACAGCCGCTCGCGTCCTCCCCGGCACGGACACTGCCGAAGGGGTTCTCCCCGACGCGCACCCCGCCGACCAAGTCCCGCTGGGCGGCGCCGACCCCGTCCTGCTCGTGGGGCGCGACCCGGATCCGGAGACTGCCGCTCGCGTTCTCCCCGGCGCCGACACCACCGCCCGCGTCCTGCCCGACGCGCATCCCTCTGATCACCCCCTGCCCAGCAGCCCCACACCCACAGCCCGCCTCACAGTCCACCCCTGCGACATCGCCGACCGCACCTCCCTGACCGCGCTCCTCGACGGCCCGGACGCCGCCGCGCTCACCGCCGTCGTCCACGCGGAGGAATCCGAAGCCGGGAGCCCCCTCGACGAGGCGCTCGCCGGAGTGCTCGCGCTGGACGAACTCCTTGCCGACCGCGACCTGGACGCCTTCGTGCTGTTCGGCTCGATCGCCGCCACCTGGGGTGCCCGGGGCCGTGCCGCCGAGGCCGCTGCCGGTGCCGCTCTGGAGGCCGTGGCCGAGCGTGGCCGGGAACGGGGCAGGGCTGTCGTAGCCGTCGCCTGGAACGCCTGGGCCGACACCGTGGAGCCGTCCCTCGCCGGGCATCTGCGGCTCAGCGGGCTCCCGGCCCTCGCCCCGGACACCGCGCTCGCCGCCCTCGACCGGGCCGTCGGCCTAGGCCTGCCCGCCGTCACCGCCGCCGATGTCGACTGGGCGACGTTCGCCCCCGCGAGCGGCGCCCCCGCAACCCTGTTCGCGGCCCTGCCCGAGGCCCGCGACGCACTGACCGCCCCAACCGCAACCGAACCCGGCGACGACCCGGCCGCGCGCCTGCGCGAAGAGCTCCGTGCCCTTCCCGCTGCGACCGAACGCGCCGACCGGCTCCTGCGTCTCGTGAGGGAGAAGAGCGCCGTCGTCCTCGGCCACGGCCACGGCACGTCGGCGGCCGACGCGATCGAACCCGACCGCCCCTTCCGCGACCTCGGCTTCGACTCGCTCGCCGCCGTCGACCTGCGCGACCAACTGGCCCGCGCCACAGGTCTGTCGGTCCCCGCCACGGCCGTGTTCGACCACCCCACCCCGGACGAACTCGCCCGCCACCTGCTCACCGAACTCCTCGGCGGCACCGGAGTGCGGTCCGAGCGGACGGACACCCTCGCGGTCCCCGCCGCGGCCACCGACGACCCGATCGTCATCGTCGGCATGAGCTGCCGCTACCCAGGCGGCGTACGGTCCCCGGAAGACCTGTGGGACCTCGTCGTCGCCGGAGTCGACGCCACCGGCGACATGCCGCTCGACCGCGGCTGGGACTTCGACCGGCTGCTCTCCGGCGGCCCCGGCGGCAGCGTCACCCGGCGCGGCGGATTCCTCGCCGACGCCGCCGACTTCGACCCCGGCTTCTTCGGCATCTCGCCCAACGAGGCCCTCGTGATGGACCCGCAGCAGCGGCTCGTCCTGGAGGCCGCCTGGGAGGCGCTGGAGCGGGCCGGAATCGACCCGACCGGGCTGCGCGGCGGCGACGCGGGCGTGTTCGTCGGCGGCACCAGCGGCGACTACCGGCTCCCGGACGACCTGGGTCGCTGGGAGACCGCGCAGTCCGGCAGCCTGCTCTCCGGCCGAGTCGCCTACGCACTGGGGCTTCAAGGCCCCACCGTCTCCGTCGACACCGCCTGTTCCTCGTCCCTGGTGGCGCTGCACCTCGCCGTGCAGGCGCTGCGCGCGGGGGAGTGCACCGTGGCGCTGGCCGGCGGTGTGACGGTGATGTCGACGCCGGTCGGCTTCGTCGAGTTCAGCGCGCAGGGCGCGCTGTCCGCGGACGGCCGCTGCAAGGCGTTCTCCGCAGACGCGGACGGTACCGGCTGGGCCGAGGGCGTCGGCATGCTCGTCGTCGAACGGCTCTCCGACGCCGAACGCCTCGGACACCGGGTGCTCGCCGTCGTCCGCGGTACGGCCATCAACCAGGACGGCGCCTCCAACGGGCTCACCGCCCCCAACGGGCCGGCCCAGCAGCGAGTCATCCGCCGGGCCCTGGCCAACGCCGGGCTCACCCCGGCCGGCGTCGACGCCGTGGAGGCGCACGGCACCGGAACCAGCCTCGGCGACCCGATCGAGGCCCAGGCCCTGCTCGCCGCCTACGGCCAGGACCGTGAACGGCCCCTGCTGCTCGGCTCCGTGAAGACGAACATCGGCCACACCCAGGCCGCGTCCGGTGTCGCCGGCGTCATCAAGATGGTGCAGGCGATGCACAGCGGACTGCTGCCGCGCACGCTGCACGCCGACACACCGTCCCCGCACATCGACTGGGCCTCCGGCGCCGTACGGCTGCTGACCGAGGCCACCGACTGGCCGGACACCGGCCGGCCGCGCCGTGCGGGCGTGTCCTCCTTCGGCGCGAGCGGCACCAACGCCCACGTCGTTCTGGAACAGGCGCCCGCGGCGCCGAGCGAGGAGCCCGCGCCGGACGTGCGGCACCCGCTGCCGGTCGTCCTGTCCGCCCGTACCCCCGCCGCCCTGCGCGACCAGGCCCGCCTACTGCTCGCCCGGATCACCGCCGAGCCGCGCCCGGCCGTCGCCGACCTGGCGTACGCGCTGGCCACCGGCCGAGCCCTGTTCGAGCACCGTGCCGCGCTCACCGTCACCGGCCACGACGACCTCATGACGGGGCTCGCGGCGCTCGCCGACCCGTCCGGCACCGCCGACACCCCCGGCGTGCTGCGGGCGGACGCCCCTCGTCCCGGCCGGGTCGCGTTCCTCTTCCCGGGGCAGGGCAGCCAACGCCTCGGTATGGGGCGCGAGTTGTACGGCACCCACCCCGCCTTCCGTGCCGCCTTCGACGAGGTGATCGGGCACTTCGACCCGGCCGTGCGGGACGTGATGTGGGGCGACGACGAGGCGGCCCTCGACCGCACCGGCATGGCCCAGCCGGCCCTGTTCGCCGTCGAGGTCGCGCTGTTCCGGCTGCTGGAGCACTGGGCCGTCACCCCGGACTACGTCGTCGGGCACTCCGTCGGCGAGATCGCCGCCGCCCATGTCGCGGGCGCCCTCCCGCTCGCCGACGCCTGCCGACTGGTCGCAGCCCGGGCCCGGCTCATGGACCGGCTGCCCGAGGGCGGCGCCATGAGCGCGGTGCAGGCCACCGAGGACGAGGTGCGTCCGCTGCTCACCGACCGGGTGTCCCTGGCCGCCGTCAACGGCCCGGACGCGGTCGTCGTCTCCGGCGACGAGGACGAAGTCCTGCGCATCGCCGGCCACTTCGCCGGTCTGGGCCGCCGTACCGGCCGCCTCCGCGTCAGCCACGCCTTCCACTCCCCGCACATGGAGCCGATGCTGGAAGACTTCCGCGCCGAACTCACCGGACTCACCGTCATGGCACCCGCGATCCCGGTCGTCTCCAACCTGACCGGACGCCTCGCCGTGGCCGACGACGGCTTCGGGACGCCCGAGTACTGGGTGCGGCACGTACGGGAGGCCGTCCGGTTCGCCGACGGTGTGCGCACCCTGAGCGAGCGTCAGGCGTCGGTGCTGGTGGAGGTCGGACCGGGCGGCTCGCTGCTCGGTCTGGCGGGCGCCGGTGACGCCGCGTCCGCACTCGCCGTGCCGCTGCTGCGCCGGGACCACGCGGAGGCCGCCTCGCTGAGCACCGCCGTGGTTCGGCTGCGGATCGCCGGACTCGGCGTGGACTGGGAGGCGTACTTCGCCGGCACCGGGGCGCGCCGCGTCGACCTGCCGACGTACCCCTTCCAGCACGAGCGGTTCTGGCCCGAGCACACCGCCAAGCGGGCCGCGCGGAGCCTGGACGGTGACTTCTGGGCGGCCGTCGAGCAGGAGGACTTCGCCGAACTGGGCGCCCGTCTCGATGTCGACGACGATGCCCTCGCCGAGGTGCTGCCCGCGCTCCTGGACTGGCGGCGCGGCCGTGACACCGAGACCCGCATGGACGGCTGGCGGTACCGCGTCGAGTGGCAGCCGCTGTCCGGCCTCCCGGCCCGCCGCGCCACCGGCACCTGGCTCGCGGTACTGCCCGATTCCGGCGCCGACGACGCCTGGACGGACGCCGTCCTCGACGGGTTCGGTGCGAGTGTCGTGCGGATGCGTGCCGACAGTACGGAGAGGGCCCGACTTGCTGTTGAAATAGGCAAGTTGAAGGGCGGCTTCGCGGGTGTGCTGTCGCTGCTGGCCCTGGACGACCTCACGGCCGACCACGAGGTTCCCTCCGGGACAGCGGCCCTCGTCCAGGCGCTCGGCGACGCGGGTGTGACCGCGCCCCTGTGGTGCGTCACGCGCGGGGCGGTCGCGGTCGGTGCGGCGGACGTGGCCCCGGCGCCGCGGCAGGCCGCCGTCTGGGGCCTGGGCCGGGTCGCCGCGCTGGAGTACCCCGACCGCTGGGGCGGCCTGGTCGACCTTCCGGCCGCCGTGCCCGGCGCGCGTGAACTCGACGCCCTCGCCGCCGTGCTCGCCGGACAGGACGGCGAGGACCAGGTCGCCGTCCGTGGTGGCACGGCCTTCGCGGGACGCATCGTGCCGGCGCCTGCCGACGGACGTGACGCCGGCCTCCCGGCATCCGGCACCGCCTGGCAGCCCACCGGCACCACCCTCATCACCGGCGGCACCGGTGCCCTGGCCGCCCATGTCGCGCGACGTCTCGCCAAGTCCGGCGCCCCGCACCTCGTACTCGCAGGACGACGCGGACCCGACGCACCGGGTGCGGCCGCACTGCGCGACGAGCTGACCGGCCTCGGCGCGCGCGTCACGCTCGCCGCGTGCGACGTCGCCGACCGGGAGCAGCTCACCGGCCTGCTCGCCGCGATACCGGAAGACCTGCCGCTGAAGGCCGTCGTGCACACGGCGGGGGTCGTCGACGACGGCGTGCTGGACCGGCTCACCCCCGAGCGGTTCGCGACGGTCTTCCGCGCCAAGGCGGCCTCCGCGCTGCTGCTGGACGAACTCACCCGGGACCGCGACCTGGAGGTGTTCGCCCTGTTCTCCTCGGCGACCGCCCTCGTCGGCAACCCCGGCCAGGCCAACTACGCCGCAGCCAACGCCGTCCTGGACGCGCTCGCGGAACGGCGCCGGGGCGAGGGCCTGCCGGCGACGTCCATCGCGTGGGGCGTCTGGGGAGGCGGCGGCATGGCCGGGGGCGCCGCCGCCGAGGAGGCCATGCGGCGGGTCGGCATCGAGCCCATGGACCCCGAACTCGCCGCCGAGATGCTGTGCCGGCTGGTCACCGAACCCCACCCGACGCCACTGGTAGCGGGACTGGCCTCCGGCGCGTTCGCGGGGCCCGCCGCCGGACGTCCCCGCGCCCTGCTGCGCGGCCTGCCCGGCCACGACCGGCCACACGGCACCGCCGAGCCGACCGTCGAGCCGGCCACCGAACTGCGGGAACGGCTCGCCAAGCTGCCCCCGGCACGCCGCACCGACGCCGTCCTCGACCTGGTGCTGGCCCGGTCCGCGGCCGTCCTCGGCCACCGCGACCCGGCCGCCATCGGTGCCGAACGCCTCTTCCGCGACCTCGGCGTCGACTCCCTCGGCGCGGTCGAACTGCGCAACCGGCTCACCGCCGCGACCGGTCTGCCCCTCGCCGCCACCCTCGTCTTCGACCACCCGACGCCACTGGCCCTCGCCGAGCACCTGACGGAGTGCCTGGCCCCCGCGACACCGCAGGGGTCCACCACCCCGCCCGACGACACCCCCGAGGACGCCGGGATCCGCTCGGCGCTCGCCCGGCTGCCCCTGGACCGGCTGCGCGAGAGCGGCCTGCTCGACGAACTCCTCGCCCTCGCCGCAGAGCAGTCGGCGGATCCAGGGCCCGACGCCGACATCGACGGCATGGCGCTCGACGACCTCGTGCGCGCCGCGCTCCAGGGGCACGGAGCCGGCCCCGACGACCCCACCGAACCCGATGACCCGGACGACCTGACCGACGAGTCCGCCGAGTGACGGAGCCAGCCATGACCACGATGCCCAGCGAGCAGGTCGTCCAGGCCCTGCGGGCCGCCATGAAGGACGTCGACCGTCTGCGCAGGAAGAACCGGCAGCTGGCCGCCGCCGCGGCGGAGCCGATCGCCGTCGTCGGCATCGGCTGCCGCTACCCCGGCGGCGTGCGCTCCGGGGAGGACCTGTGGCGGCTCGTCACCGACGGCACCGACGCCGTGTCCGCGCTGCCCGCCGACCGCGGCTGGGACCTCACCGCGCTGAACAGCGCCGGGACCGACGAGCACGGACACGAACTCAGCACCCGCGGCGGCTTCCTCGACGGCGTCACCGACTTCGACGCCGCCTTCTTCGGCATCTCCCCGCGCGAGGCACAGCGCATGGACCCCCAGCAGCGACTGCTGCTGGAGATCTCCTGGGAGGCGATCGAACGCGCCGGCCTCGACGCCACCACCCTGCGCGGCAGCCGCACCGGCGTCTTCATGGGCACCAACGGCCAGGACTACGCCCATCTCGTACTGCGCTCCCTGTCCGACGCCGACGGCGAGGTCGGCAGCGGCATCGGCGCCGGCGCCCTGTCCGGACGGCTCTCCTACACGCTCGGCCTCGAAGGGCCCGCGCTGACCGTCGACACGGCCTGCTCCTCCTCCCTCGTCGCCCTGCACCTGGCCTGCCAGTCGCTGAGGGGCGGCGAGAGCACCCTGGCGCTGGCCGGCGGTGTCAACGTGATGGCGACGCCCGGACCGCTCGTCGAGTTCAGCCGGCAGGGCGGGCTCGCCCGGGACGGCCGCTGCAAGGCCTTCGGCGACGGGGCCGACGGCACCGGGTGGGCCGAGGGCGCCGGAGTGCTGCTGCTGGAGCGGCTCTCCGACGCCGAACGCCACGGCCATGAAGTGCTGGCCGTCGTCCGGGGCTCCGCCGTCAACCAGGACGGCGCCTCCAACGGCTTCACCGCCCCGAACGGCCCCTCCCAGCAACGCGTCATCCGCGCCGCCCTCGCCGCCGCCCGGCTCACGCCCGCCGACATCGACGTCGTCGAGGCTCACGGCACCGGCACCCCGCTCGGCGACCCCATCGAGGCACAGAGCCTGCTCGCCACCTACGGTCAGGACCGCGCGCGGCCCTTACTGCTGGGGTCGGTGAAGTCCAACTTCGGGCACGCGCAGGCCGCCTCCGGGGTCGCCGGCGTCATCAAGACCGTCATGGCGATCCGGCACGGCATCGCACCGCGCACCCTGCACGCCGACACCCCCACCCGCCTCGTCGACTGGACGTCCGGCGCGGTCGAGGTCCTCGGCACCGAGCGGCCCTGGCCCGACACCGGCCACCCGCGCCGCGCCGGCGTCTCCTCCTTCGGCGTGACCGGCACCAACACCCACGTCATCCTCGAACAGGCCCCGCCCGCCCCGCCGCGGCCCGAGCCGACGGCCCCCACCCGCACCCCAGGCGTCCTGCCCTGGCTGCTGTCCGCCGCCACCCCGGCCGCCCTGCGCGACCAGGCCGACCGACTGCGCGACCTCCTCGCCGCCGACGAGAACCTGCGGCCCCTCGACGTTGCCTACTCCCTCGCCGTCACCCGCGCCGCCCTCGACCACCGCACCGCCGCGGTCGACCGTACGCCCGCCGCGCTCGCCGACCCCACCGGCCCCGGCACCCGCCACGGCCAGGTCACCGGCCGGCCCAGACTGGCCCTGCTGTTCTCCGGCCAGGGCAGCCAGCGGCTCGGCATGGGCCGTGAACTGCACGCCCGGTTCCCGGTGTTCGCCACCGCCCTGGACGAGGCGCTGGCCTGCTTCGACCCCGGGCTGCGCGAGGTCATGTGGGGCACGGACGAGGCGCTGCTGAACCGCACGGACCACACCCAGGCCGCGCTGTTCGCCGTAGAGGTGGCGCTGTACCGGCTGCTGGAGTCCTGGGGCGTGCGCGCCGAGTTCGTCGCCGGGCACTCGGTCGGCGAGATCGCCGCCGCGCATGTGGCGGGCGTGTTGTCCCTCGCGGACGCGGCAGCCCTGGTGGCGGCCCGCGGCCGCCTCATGGCGGCCCTTCCGCCGGGCGGCGTCATGGTCGCCGTCGAGGCGAGCGAGGACGAGACACGGCCGCTGCTGACACCCGGCATGGCGGTGGCCGCCGTAAACGGGCCGCGCGCCCTGGTCCTTTCCGGCGCCGAGGCGGACGTCGAGCGGGTGCTCGCGGCGCTGGGGGAGCGGCGGCACACCCGGCTCCCGGTCAGTCACGCCTTCCACTCACCGCTGATGGACCCGATCCTGGACGACTTCCGTGAGGTCGCCGAGGGGCTCACGTGGCACGCACCGGACCTGGCCGTCGTCTCGGGACTTTCCGGCCTGATCGCCGAGCCGGAGGAGCTGTGCTCGGCGGAGTACTGGGTACGGCACGTCCGTGAGACCGTGCGCTTCGCCGACGGTGTGACGGCCCTCGCCGAAGCCGGGGCCACCGCCTTCCTGGAGGTCGGCCCGGACGCCGTACTGTCCGCCGCCGCCCACGGCTGTCTGCCCGAACGCGCCTTCGTGCAGCCGTTGTTGCGCCGGGACCGCCCCGAGGAGCCCGCGCTCGTCGCCGGCCTCACCGGGCTCCACGTCCATGGCGTCACCGTCGACTGGGCCGCGTTCTTCGCCGGCACGGGCGCCCGCCGCGTGGACCTGCCGACGTACGCCTTCCAGCGCGAGCGGTACTGGCCGGCCGGTGGCGCCCGCACCCTGGAGGTGACCGGCGCCGGGCTCGAAGCCGTCGGGCACCCCCTGCTCGGCGCCGCGATGGTCGTCGCCGGCTCCGACGACCTCGTGCTCACCGGCGTGCTCTCCACCGCCGTACAGCCCTGGCTGGCCGACCACCGCGTCGGCGGCATGCTGTTCTTCCCCGGAACCGGCTTCCTGGAACTGGCGATCCGCGCCGGGGACCAGGTGGGCTGCGCCCGTGTCGCCGAACTGACCCTCGCCGTACCGCTCGTGCTGCCCGACGAGGGCGCCGTGCAGGTCCAGCTGAAGGTCGGCGGGCCGGACGGGACCGGCCGCCGTGAGCTGTGGTTCCACTCCCGCCCCGCCGACCGGCCCGAGGCGCCGTGGACCCTGCACGCCACCGGCCGGCTCGCGCCGGACGCCGCCGAACCGGCCCGCCTCGACGTCGCCGAGTGGCCGCCGCGCGACGCGCAGGCCGTCGACATCACCGACCGATACGAACGCTACGAGGCCGCCGGCCTGGTGTACGGGCCCGCCTTCCGCGGGCTGCGCGCCCTGTGGCGGCGCGGCGAGGAACTGTTCGCGGAGATCGCCCTGGACGCCTCGGTCCGCGACACCGGCGAGTACGGCGTGCACCCCGGACTGCTGGACTCCGTACTGCACGCGGCCGCCCTGGCCCAGGACTCCGAGCGCCTGCTGCCGTTCGAGTGGCGCGATGTGACCCTGCACGCCTCGGGGGCCGGACTGCTGCGCGCCCGGCTGCTGCGCACCGGACCGGACACCGTCGTGGTCGACGCCGCCGACGCACAGGGCGCCCCGGTCGTCTCCATCGCCGGCCTCACCCTGCGCGCCGCACCCGACGCCGCTACGCCCGCCCTGCCCGACCCGGCCGGGTCGCTGTTCCGCCTGGAGTGGCAGCACCACGAGGTGCCGGCCGCCGCGCAGGGCGGCTGGGCACTGGTCGGCGAGGACCTGTTCGGGCTCGCGGCCCATCTGGAGGGCGCCGCGCACGTGCCGACGCTGGACGCGCTGTCGGGCGAGCGGGCTTCGCGGCATCCTGTGGTTCCCGTGGGCGGGCCGGGTGATGGTGCTGAGGCGAGCGCGGTGTCGGGCGAGCGGGCTCCACGGCACCTCGTGGTCTCCGTCGCCGGGGCGGGCGAGGGTGCGGAGGCGGCCCGCGCCGCCACCCGTCAAGTGCTCGCCCTGCTGGGGGACTTCCTCGCCGACGACCGCTTCCGCCGTTCCCGGCTGCTGCTGGTCACGCGGGGCGCCGTCGCCGCGACCGACGCCGACGACGTGACGGACCTGGGCGCCGCCGCCGTATGGGGACTGGTCCGGTCCGCGCAGGCCGAGCACCCCGGCCGGCTGCTGCTGGTGGACACCGACGAAGCCTCCGCCGCGCTGCTGCCGGCCCTGCCCGCCCTCCTCGACGACGCCGAACCGCAGGCCGTCCTGCGTGACGGGGAACTGCGGGTCGGGCGGCTCGCACGGGGCGCGGGCGACTCGCTCGTGCCGCCGGTGACGGGGCCGTGGCGGCTGGACGTGACCGAACGCGGCAGCCTGGAGGGGCTCGCCCTGACGCCCTGCGAGCAGCAGGAGCTGACGGGGCGGCAGGTACGGATCACGGTGCGAGCCGCCGGAATCAACTTCCGGGACGTGCTGAGCGCGCTCGGCATGTACCCGGGCGAGGCCGGGCTGCTGGGCTCCGAGGCCGCCGGTGTCGTCGTGGCGACCGGTCCCGAGGCCGAGCTGTGGCGGCCGGGCGACCGCGTCATGGGCATGGTCGCCGGTGGCTTCGCGCCGGACGTCGTCGTGGACGAACGGCAGCTGACCGCCGTGCCCGTCGGCTGGTCCTGGGAGACGGCCGGTTCGGTGCCGCTGGTGTTCCTCACCGCCTACCGTGCGCTCGTCGAACTCGCCGACGTCGGGCCCGGTGAGAAGGTCCTCGTGCACGCGGGCGCCGGCGGTGTCGGCATGGCCGCGATCCAGCTCGCACGCCATCTCGGCGCGGAGGTCTTCGCCACCGCCAGTGAGTCCAAGTGGCCCGCGCTGCGCGAACTGGGCCTGCCGGACGACCACATCGCCTCGTCCCGCGACACCGGCTTCGCCGACCGGTTCGCGGCGGTCGGCCTCGACGTCGTCCTCAATGCACTGTCCGGGGAGTTCGTCGACGCCTCGCTGCAACTCCTGGGAGCCGGCGGACGGTTCCTGGAGATGGGCAAGACCGACCTGCGCGCCGCCGACACCGTCCCCGACGGCATCCGCTACGAGCCCTTCGACCTGGGCTGGGTGGACCCCGACGGCATCCGGCGCATGCTGACCGCCCTCGACACGCTGTTCGCCGAAGGCGCCCTGCGGCCCCTGCCGGTCCGGTCCTGGGACGTACGTCGGGCCGCCGAGGCGTTCCGTTTCATGAGCCTCGCCCGGCACACCGGCAAACTCGCCCTCACCCTGCCGCCCGCCCTTGACCCCGACGGCACGGTCCTGATCACCGGCGGCACCGGCGGCCTCGGCAGCCTCCTCGCCCGCCATCTCGTCACCCGGCACGGCGTACGGCACCTGCTGCTGGCCGGCCGCCGCGGACCGGACGCGCCCGGCGCCCGCGAACTCGCCGGGGAACTCGCGGCGCACGGCGCCGAGGTCGGCCTCGTCGCCTGCGACCTGACCGAGCCCGGCGCCGTGGCCGCCTTGCTCGACGCCGTTCCCGCGGCGCACCCCCTGACGGCGGTCGTCCACACGGCGGGTGTCCTCGACGACGGCGTGCTGGACGCCCTCACACCCGACCGGCTCGACACCGTGCTGCGGCCCAAGGCGGACGCGGCCTGGCAACTGCACGAGCAGACCCGAGACCTGGACCTGGCCGCCTTCGTGCTGTACTCGTCCACCGCCGGCCTGATGGGCAGCCCCGGCCAGGCCAACTACGCCGCCGCCAACGCCTTCCTCGACGCGCTCGCCGAGCACCGCCGCGCGCACGGCCTGCCCGCGCTGGCGCTGCGCTGGCCCGGCTGGGAACAGGACGGCGGCGGCATGACCGCGGCGCTCTCCGACCGCGACCGGCACCGCGTCTCCGCCCTCGGGCTCCCGCCCCTGACCGCCGAGCAGGGCCTCGCCCTCCTCGACGCCGCCCTCGTCTCCGACGCGGCCACCCTGGCCCCGCTGCCCGTCGGCGGCGCCCCCCTGCCCCCGGGCGTCCCCGTCCCCGCGCTGCTGCGCGGCCTCGTCCGCCCCGGGCGACGTACCGCCGGCAGCGGAACCGTCACGCGTGGCGCCCTCATGGACCGGCTCGCGGGACAGCGGCCCGACGAACGCCGCCGCCACCTCGTCGAGTTGGTGCGGGCGGAGGCGGCCGGTGTGCTGGGGCACGGCACGAGCGACGCGGTCGACGCCGACAGCGAGTTCCGCCGGCTCGGCGTGGACTCGCTCACCGCGATCGAGCTGCGCAACCGGCTGGCCACCGCCACCGGCCTCCAACTCCCCGCCACGCTGGTCTTCGACTACCCCACGCCACGCCGTCTCGCCGTCCACCTGCTCGGCGAACTCATCGAGGAAGGCGCCGTCGCCGACGCTCCCACGCCCAGCACCCCCGCCACGGACGAACCGCTCGCCGTCGTCGGCATGGCCTGCCGCTACCCCGGCGGCATCACCTCGCCCGAGGAACTGTGGGAGTTCGTCGCGGCCGGCGGTGACGCCATCTCCGGCATGCCCGACGACCGGGGCTGGGAGAAGCACACCGGCGTCGCCTCCGCCGACGGCGTCGCGGGCGGATTCCTGCGCGGCGCGAGCGAGTTCGACGCCGCGTTCTTCGAGATCTCCCCGCGCGAGGCCGTGGCGACGGACCCGCAGCAGCGGCTCCTGCTGGAGACCGCGTGGGAGGCACTGGAGCGGGCCGACCTCGACCCGCACGGCCTGCGCGGCAGCCGCACCGGCGTCTTCGTCGGCCTCAGCGGCCAGGACTACGGCACCCTCGTCATGCAGTCCGCCGTCGACGTCGAGGCCCACGCCACCACCGGCCTCAACACCAGCGTCGCCTCCGGCCGGCTGGCGTACGTGTTCGGTCTTGAGGGCCCGGCCCTCACCGTCGACACCGCCTGCTCCTCCTCCCTCGTCGCCCTGCACCTCGCCGGGCAGGCGCTGCGCGGCGGCGAGTGCGGACTCGCCCTCGTCGGAGCGGTCACCGTCATGTCCACACCGGTGGGCTTCGCCGGGTTCTCCCGCATGGGCGGACTCGCCACCGACGGCCGCTGCAAGGCCTTCGGCGACGGAGCCGACGGCACCGGGTGGTCCGAGGGCGTCGCGGTGCTCGTCGTCGAGCGGCTGTCGGACGCCGTGCGCAACGGGCACGACGTCCTCGCCGTGGTGCGCGGCTCCGCCGTCAACCAGGACGGTGCCTCCAACGGGCTCACCGCCCCCAACGGCCCCTCCCAGCAGCAGGTCATCCGCCAGGCCCTCGCCAACGCCGGACTCACTCCGGCCGACGTGGACGCCGTGGAGGCGCACGGCACCGGCACCAGCCTCGGCGACCCGATCGAGGCCCAGGCCCTGCTCGCCGCGTACGGCCGCGACCGTGAACGACCCCTGCTGATCGGCTCCGTGAAGTCCAACCTCGGCCACACCCAGGCCGCCGCCGGCGCCGCCGGACTCATCAAGACCGTGATGGCGATGCGGCACGGCGTCCTGCCGCGCACCCTGCACGCCGACCCGCCGTCCCGGCACGTCGACTGGTCGAGCGGCGCGGTCGAACTCCTCACCGGGAACGTCCCCTGGCCGGACACCGGCCGCCCCCGCCGCGCGGGCGTCTCCTCCTTCGGCATCAGCGGCACCAACGCGCACGTCGTGCTCGAACAGCCGCCGCAGGACGGGCCCCCGTCGGATGCACCGGAGCCGGACCTTTCGACGCCCACAGCCGGGCTCCCGTGGGTGATCTCCGCCCGCACCGAAACCGCCCTCGACGCCCAGATCGCCCGGATTCGGGCCGCCGCGGAAGGGCTCGACGCCCGCGACGTGGCCTGGACGCTGGCCGGACGTGCCGGCCTCGAACACCGTGCCGTCCTGCACCCCGACGGCACGACCGAACTCGCCCGCGGCCTCGCCGCCGACCGTCCCCTCGCCGTCGTCTTCCCCGGCCAGGGCAGCCAGCGCCCCGGCATGGGCCGCGAACTGCACGCCCGCTTCCCGGAGTTCGCCGCCGCCCTCGACGAGGTCCTCGGCCACTTCGACCCGGCTGTCCGGGACGCGATGTGGGGCACGGACGAGGTGCTGCTGGGCCGCACCGACCACGCCCAGTGCGCAGTGTTCGCCGTCGAGGTGGCCCTGTTCCGGCTGCTGGAATCCTGGGGCGTCACCGCGGGACACGTCACCGGGCACTCCGTCGGCGAGGTGGCCGCCGCCCATGTCGCCGGTGTCCTCTCTCTCACGGACGCCTGCGCGTTGGTGGCGGCCAGGGGCCGGCTGATGGCCGCGCTGCCGCCGGGCGGCGTGATGATCGCGGTCGAGGCGACCGAGGACGAGGTACGGCCACTGCTCACCGACGGCGTCTCCCTCGCCGCGGTCAACGGCCCCACCGCGGTCGTCGTCTCCGGCACCGAGGACGAGGCGACCGCCGTCGTCACCGCCCTCGGAGAGCGGCGCCACACCCGCCTCGCCGTGTCCCACGCCTTCCACTCGCCGCTCATGGAGCCGATGCTGGACGACTTCCGGCAGGCCCTGGCCGGACTGGAGTTCCGCGCGCCCCGGATGACGGTGGCGTCCGCCCTCACGGGCCGTGTCGCCGAGCCGGAGGAGCTGTGCTCGGCGGAGTACTGGGTGCGGCACGCCCGGGAGACCGTGCGGTTCGCCGACGCGGTGGACGCCCTGCGCACCGCGGGTGCCGGGGCCTTCCTGGAGGCCGGCCCGTCCGGTGTGCTCAGCGGCATCGTCCTCGCCACCGGCCCGGCCGACTGCGTCGCCACCCCGATGCTGCGCCGCGACCGGGGCGAGGAGGACACCGTGATCGGGGCGCTGGCCACGCTCCACGCCGCGGGCGTACCCGTCGACTGGCGTGCCGTCGGCGCGGGCACCGGGGCACGCCGCGTGGAGCTGCCGACGTACCCCTTCCAGCGGGAGCGCCACTGGCCCGACGGCGGCCCCGCCGCCCCGCGGCCCGTCCCCCGGACCGAGCCGGCCGTCCCCCAGAAGGAGCTTGCCGCGCGGCTCACCGCCCTTGGTCCGGAGGAGCGCAAACGACATCTGCTGGGGCTGGTGCGCACGGAAACAGCCGTCGTCCTCGGCCACCGCGGCCACGACGAGATCGACCCCGACCACGAGTTCGGCAGGCTGGGCATGGACTCGCTCACCGCCGTGGAACTGGCCCGACGGCTCACCGCCGGCACCGGTCTCCAACTGCCCGCTACCTCGGTCTACGACTACCCGAGCCCGCGCCGACTGGCCGCGCACCTGCTCGCCGAACTGCTCGGGGACACCGCCGAGCGGTCGGCCGTGCCGGCCGCGCCCGTCGCCCAGGACGAGCCGCTGGCCATCGTCGGCATGGCCTGCCGCTTCCCCGGCGACGTCAGCACCCCCGAGGAGTTCTGGGAGCTGATGCTCGCCGGCCGCGACGGCACCGGGCCCTTCCCGGACGACCGCGGCTGGGACCTCGACACCCTGCACGGCACCGGCCCCGGCAGCAGCGCCACCGGCCGCGGCGGATTCCTGTACGACGCCGCCGACTTCGACCCCGCCTTCTTCGGCATCAGCCCCCGCGAGGCCCTCGCGATGGACCCGCAGCAGCGGCTGCTCCTGGAGACCTCCTGGGAGGCGTTCGAACGCGCCGGACTCGACCCCGAGGCGCTGCGCGGCAGCCGCACCGGCGTATTCGTCGGCACCAACGGCCAGGACTACGTCCACCTCGCCACCCGCGCCCGCGAGGACATCGGCGGCCACCTCGGCACCGGCCTCGCCGCGAGCGTGATCTCCGGCCGGCTGGCGTACGTGTTCGGCCTGGAAGGCCCGGCGATGACCGTCGACACGGCCTGCTCCTCGTCCCTCGTCTCGCTGCATCTCGCCGCCCAGGCGCTGCGCGGCGGCGAGTGCGAACTCGCCCTGGCGGGCGGCGTCACCGTGATGACGACCTCGGTCAGCTTCGTCGGCTTCAGCATCCAGGGCGGCCTCGCGGCGGACGGCCGCTGCAAGGCGTTCTCCGAGGACGCCGACGGCACCGTGTGGTCCGAGGGCGTCGGCATGCTGGTCGTGGAGCGGCTGTCGGACGCCGTGCGCAACGGGCACGAGGTGCTGGCCGTGGTGCGCGGCTCGGCCGTCAACCAGGACGGTGCCTCCAACGGGCTCAGCGCCCCCAACGGGCCCTCCCAGCAGCGTGTCATCCGCCAGGCACTCGCCAGCGCCCACCTCACCCCGGCCGACGTGGACGCCGTGGAGGCGCACGGCACCGGAACCCGGCTCGGCGACCCGATCGAGGCACAGGCGCTGCTAGCCACCTACGGCCGCGACCGTGAACGGCCCCTGCTGCTCGGGTCGGTGAAGACGAACATCGGCCACACCCAGGCCGCCGCCGGAGTCGCCGGCGTCATCAAGTCGGTGCTCGCGCTGCGCCACGGCCGGCTGCCCCGCACCCTCCACGCCGGCACACCCTCCAGCCGTATCGACTGGTCCTCGGGCGCCCTGTCCCTGCTCACCGACACCACCGAGTGGCCCGAGACGGGCAGGCCGGCGCGGATCGCCGTGTCCGCGTTCGGGATCAGCGGCACCAACGCACACGTCATCATCGAGGGCGCGCCGACACCCGAGCCGGAGACGTCCGAGGCCACACCCGCCCGCGCGGAAACGACCCTCGCGGCCTGGCCGGTGTCCGCCCGCACCGAGGAGACCCTCCACGCACGGATCGCCGCGCTGACCGACTGGGCGCGCGGCCGGACCCCGCGCGACGTGGGCCACTCCCTCGCCGCCCGCTCGCACTTCGCCCACCGCGCGGTGCTCCTCGCCGACGGCGACACCGTGCGCGGCACCGCCGCCGAACGCAGCCCGGCCCTGGTCTTCTCCGGACAGGGCGCACAACGGCCCGGCATGGGAAGGGAGTTGTACGACCGCTTCCCGGTGTTCGCCGCAGGCTTCGACGAGGTGCTCGGCCATCTCCCGCCCGGCCTGCGCGACATCGTCTGGGGCGACGACCCCGACACCCTGCGCCGCACCGAGCACGCACAGCCCGCCCTGTTCGCCCTCCAGATCGCCCTGCACCGCCTCGTGACGTCCCTCGGCGTCACACCGGATTACGTCACCGGGCACTCCGTCGGCGAGATCGCGGCCGCCCATGTCGCCGGCATCCTCACCCTCGACGACGCCTGCGCCCTGGTCTGCGCCCGCGCCCGCCTGATGGGCGAACTGCCGGCCGGCGGCGTCATGGTGGCCGTCGCCGCCACCGAGGACGAGACGCTGCCCCTCCTCGCCGGAGACGTGGCGGTCGCCGCCGTCAACGGCCCGAACGCGCTCGTGCTGTCCGGTGCCGAACCCGCCGTGGAGGCCGTCCTCGCCCGGCTCGGAGACCGCCGCACCCGCCGACTGGACGTGTCCCACGCCTTCCACTCCCCGCTGATGGACCCGATGCTCGACGACTTCCGGACCGTCACCGCGACCCTCACCCACCACCGGCCCCGCATCCCGTTCGTGTCCGCCGCGACCGGCGCCCCGGCCGGCGACGACCTCGCCTCACCCGAGTACTGGGTGCGGCACCTGCGCGAACCCGTCCGCTTCGGCGACGCCATCGGCACGCTCACCGGCAGCGGAGCCGACGCCTTCCTGGAGATCGGCCCCGACGGCGGCCTCACCACCCTCGTCGCCGACCTCGCACCCGACGCCGCCGTCGCCGTACCGCTGCTGCGCCGCGACCGCCCCGAGGAGGCGTCGGCCGTGGCCGCGCTCGCCGCCCTGCACGTCCAGGGCGTCACGGTCGACTGGACCGCCCTGTACGCCGGCACGGGCGCCCGCCGCCTGCACGACCTGCCGACCTACCCCTTCCAGCGGCGCCGGCTGTGGCCCACCGCCTCCCTGCGCTCCGCCGACGCGACCGGACTCGGCCTCGCCGCCACCGACCACCCCCTGCTAGGCGCCGCGCTGCCCGTCGCCGGAGCCGGGGACCTCGTCCTCACCGGCACCCTGTCCCGCACCCTGCACCCCTGGCTGGACGGCTCGGCCCTCGACGGCACGGTCCGGCTGCCCGGCGCCGCCCTGGTGGAGGCCGCCGTACGCGCCGGCGACCAGGTCGGCACACCACACGTCGCCGAACTCGCCCTGACCGAGCCGGTGACCGTGCCCGACCAGGGTGCCCTCCAGCTCCAGCTCCGTATCGGCGCCCCCGGCGACGACGGCGCCCGCCCCCTGTGGTGCCACACGCGGCCCGCCCACGAACCGGACGCCGCCTGGACCGAGCACGCCCACGGCCGCCTCACCGCCGAGCCACCGGCCCCCGCACCCGACACCACCCGGTACGCCGCCGGCCAGTGGCCCCCGCCCGACGCCACCGAACTCGCCCTGGACGGCCTCTACGACCGGCTCGCCGACGCCGGAGTCGACCACGGCCCCGCCGCCCGCGCCCTGCGCGCCGCCTGGCGGCACGGCGACGACCTGTACGCCGAACTCGCCCTGCCCAAGGAGACCGGCGAACACACCGGGTTCGGACTGCACCCGGTGCTCCTGGACGCCGCCCTGCACGCCGCCCACCTCGTCACCGAGCCCGGACGGAGCGAGCCGGAGCGGCTGCTCGCCGCCGACTGGCGGGAGGTGTCCCTGCACGCCGTATCGGCCACCGAACTCCGGATCCGGCTGACCGGCGGCGGCGACACACGCCGACTCGTCGCCGCCGACCCCTCCGGCGCACCCGTCCTCACCGCCCGCTCGGTCACCCTGCGTCCCGCACAGCGGCCCGCCGACGCGCCCGCCGCCGGACCCGACCTGCGCACCTCCCTGTTCCACCTGGACTGGGAGAAACGGCCCGTCCCGGCGGCGCCCGCCGAACCGGCCCCCTGGTACGTCCTCACCGACGACGACACCGACCCGGCCCTCGCCCTCGGATCGCTCGCGGAACCAGTGAAGTCCCTAGCCGAACTACGAGAAGGTGACGACGCGCCGGTGCGGCTGCTCGCCGTCCCGCTCACAGGCCGCGCCGACGCGGCCGCGGCGGTCCACGAACTGACGCACCGCGCACTGACGTTGACGCAGGAGTTCCTCGCCGAGGACCGGTTCGCCCGCACCCGCGTGGTGTTCCTCACCCGCGGCGCGGTCGCACCCCACGGCGCGGACGTCACCGACCCGGCCGCCGCGGCGGTCTGGGGCCTGGTGCGGTCCGCCCAGATGGAACACCCCGGCCGGTTCCTCCTCGTCGACGCCGACGGCGGCGCGTCCACCATGTCCGTGCTGCCCGCCCTGCCGGACACGGACGAGGAGCAGTTCATGGTGCGCGACGGATGCCTGCGCGTGGCGCGCCTCGCCCGCGTGCCCGACGCCGCCGCCACAGCCACCGCGGGACCGGCCGGCTGGCGCACCGACGGCACCGTGCTCATCACCGGCGGCACCGGCGGCCTGGCCCGCATCCTCGCCCGCCACCTGGTCACCGCCCACGGCGCCCGTCACCTGCTGCTCGCCGGGCGACGCGGCCCCGACGCCCCCGGCGCCACGGAACTCCGCGACGAACTCGAATCACACGGCGCCCGGGTCACCCTGGCCGCCGCCGACGTCGCCGACCCCGCCGACGTGACCGCCCTGATCGCCGGCATCCCGGCCCAGCACCCGCTGACCGCCGTGGTCCACACCGCGGGCGTCCTCGACGACGGCGTCCTGGACGCCCTCACCCCAGACCGGTTCGACACCGTCCTGCGGCCCAAGGCCGACGCGGCCTGGCATCTGCACCGCGCCACCGCCCACCTCGACCTGGACGCGTTCGTCACGTACTCCTCCACCGCCGGCGTCGTCGGCAGCCCCGGCCAGGCCAACTACGCCGCCGCCAACGCCTTCCTCGACGCCCTCGCCCAGCACCGCGCCGCCACCGGACGGCCCGCCCACTCGCTGGCCTGGGGCCCCTGGGCGCACAGCGCAGGCATGACCGGCGGTCTCGGCGAGGACCACATCCGGCGCATGAACCGCTCCGGCACCCCGCCCCTCGAACCCGAGCTGGGCCTCGCCCTGTTCGACGCGGCCACCGCCCGCGACGACGCCCGGCCCGTGCTGATGCGCACCGCCGCCCGCACCGGCGCGGCGCTGCCCTTCGCCGGACCCGTGCCGCCCGTCCTGCGCGGACTGATCGGCGGCCGCCGCACCGCCGCCGGCCGCAACCGCGCCGCCGAGCTCGCCGCCCGCCTCGACGGACTGCGCCCCCAGGAACGCATCCGGCACCTCACCGACCTGGTGCGCACCGAGGCCGCGACCGTGCTCGGCCACGACACACCCGAACAGATCGGCGCCGAGGACGAGTTCGCCGCCCTCGGCTTCGACTCCCTGACCTCCGTGGAGATGCGCAACCGCCTGGGCACCGTCACCGGCCTGCGCATCCCCGCCACCCTCGTCTTCGACCACCCCACCCCGCAGGCCGTCGCCGAGCACCTCGCCCACCGACTCGGCCGCGGCCCGACGGCACCCGCGGACGCCCTGCACGCCGAACTCGACCGCCTGGACACGGCCCTGACCGGGGCGCTCGACGCGGACGGCCTCGATCCCGCCGCCCGCTCCGGCACCGCCGCCCGGCTGCGGGCCCTGCTGGCCCGGATCACCGACGACGGCTCCGAACGGCAGAGCACGGACGACGACGTGCGCAAGCGCCTCGACGCCGCCGGCGCCGAAGACCTCATCGCCTTCATCGACAGCGAGATCGGCCGACCCACCGACCGCTGAACGGTCGCAACTCCCCACCGGTCTCCCACCGAGGAAAGGGCATCGACCATGCCGGACGAAGCAAAACTCGTCGAGTACCTCAGGTACGTCACCGCCGACCTGCACGAGACCCGGCGACGTCTCGACGAGGCCGAGTCGGGCCGCCACGAGCCGGTCGCCGTGGTCGGCATGGCCTGCCGTTTCCCCGGCGGCGTGCGGACGCCGGAACAGCTGTGGGAGCTGGTCGCCGCCGGCACCGACGCCATCACCGCGTTCCCCGCGGACCGCGGCTGGGACCTCCAGGGCCGCGGCGGCTTCCTGGACGACGCCGGCGGCTTCGACGCGGGCTTCTTCGGCATCAGCCCGCGCGAGGCCCTCGCGATGGACCCGCAGCAGCGGCTGCTGCTGGAGACCGGCTGGGAGGCGTTCGAGCGGACCGGCATCGACCCGCAGACCCTGCGCGGCAGCCAGACCGGCGTCTTCGTCGGCACCAACGGCCAGGACTACGTCCGCCTCGTGCACACCGCGAAGGAGGACCTGTCCGGACACGCCGGCACCGGTCTCGCCGCCAGCGTGATCTCCGGCCGCGTCGCCTACGTCCTCGGCCTCGTCGGCCCGGCGGTCACCGTGGACACGGCGTGCTCGTCGGCGCTGGTGTCGCTGCATCTGGCGGCGCAGGCGCTGCGCAGCGGCGAGTGCTCCCTCGCCCTGGCCGGCGGCGTCACCGTGATGACGACCCCGGCGGCCTTCGCCGGCTTCGACGTCCAGGGCGGCCTCGCGTCCGACGGCCGCTGCAAGGCGTTCTCCGACGACGCCGACGGCACCACCTGGTCGGAGGGCATCGGCGTCGTCGTACTGGAGAAGCTGTCGGACGCGATACGCAACGGGCGCCGCATCCTGGCCGTGGTGAAGGGCTCCGCGGTCAACCAGGACGGTGCGTCCAATGGGCTGACGGCGCCGAACGGTCCGTCGCAGCAGCGGGTGATCCGGCAGGCTTTGGCGTCGGCGGGGCTGAAGCCTGCCGAGGTGGACGCGGTCGAGGCGCACGGCACCGGTACTCGCCTCGGTGACCCGATCGAGGCGCAGGCGTTGTTGGCGACCTACGGCCAGGACCGTGAACGGCCGCTGCTGCTGGGCTCGGTGAAGTCGAACATTGGGCACACCCAGGCCGCGGCCGGTGCCGCCGGACTCATCAAGGCCGTCATGGCGCTGCGCCACGCCGCACTGCCGCCCACACTTCACGTCGCCCGCCCCTCCGGCCACGTCGACTGGACCGAGGGCGCCGTCGAACTCCTCACCTCCACCACCGACTGGCCCGACACCGGCCACCCGCGCCGGGTCGGCGTCTCGTCCTTCGGTATCAGCGGCACCAACGCCCACGTCATCGTGGAACAGCACACCCCTGCCGCCACCACCGAACCGGAGCAGGCCACCGTCACCCCCGGCGCCGTCGCCTGGCCGGTCTCGGCCCGCACCGCAGCCGCACTGGACGAACAGCTCGACCGGATCCGCGCCCAGGCGGTGCACCACCCCGCGCTGGACGTCGGCCACACACTCGCCACCGCCCGCTCGGCCTTCGAACACCGCGCGGTGCTGGTCGCCGCCGGGGACGGGCCGGCCGAGGTGGCCCGGGGCGAGGCCCAGAAGGGTCCGCTCGCCGTGCTGTTCTCCGGGCAGGGTGCTCAACGGCTGGGTATGGGGCGGGAGTTGTACGGCCGGTTCCCGGTGTTCGCGCAGGCCCTCGACGAGGTGTTGGGGCAGTTGCCTTCCGGGGTGCGGGAGGCGATGTGGGGTGTGGACCCGGGGGCGTTGGAGCGTACCGGTGTGGCTCAGCCTGCCTTGTTCGCGGTCGAGGTGGCTCTCTATCGCCTCGTGGAGTCCCTGGGCGTCACTCCCGACCACGTCGCCGGTCACTCGGTGGGTGAGATCGCGGCCGCGCATGTCTCGGGTGTGTTGTCACTGGCGGACGCGTGTGTGCTGGTGTCGGCGCGGGCGCGGTTGATGGAGGCGTTGCCGGAGGGCGGCGCGATGGTCGCCGTGGAGGCGACCGAGGAGGAAGTGCTGCCGCATCTGTCGGAGGATGTGGCGTTGGCTGCGGTCAACGGGCCCCGTGCCGTGGTGCTTTCAGGTACCGAGGAAGGCGTCGAGGCGGTGCTGGCGGCGCTGGGGGAGCGGCGGCACACGCGGCTGTCCGTCAGCCACGCCTTCCACTCGCCGCTGATGGACCCGATGCTCGACGACTTCCGTGCCGCCCTCGCCGGGCTCACGGCCCACGAGGCGCACGTCGATGTCGTCTCCACCGTCACCGGAGCGCCGATTCGCCCGGCCGACCTCGCCTCGCCCGACCACTGGGTGCGGCACGCCCGGGAGACCGTGCGGTTCGCCGACGGTGTCGGTGCGCTCGCGGACGCGGGTGTGCGGCACTTCCTGGAGATCGGCCCGGACGCCGTCCTCACACCCCTGGTGGAGAACGCCGTACCGCTGCTCAGGCGCGACCGTGACGAGGAGACGGCCGCCGTGACCGCGCTGGCCCGGCTCCACGCCGGTGGCGTACCCGTGGACTGGCCGGCGCTCTTCGCCGGGACCGGCGCCCGCACCGTCGATCTGCCCACCTACCCCTTCCAGCACGAGCACTACTGGCCCGTGCCCGCCGACGCGGTGGCACTGGGCGCGTCCGGTGAAGGTGCGGACGCCGACTTCTGGGCCGCCGTGGAGCGCGAGGACCTCGCGGCGCTCGCCAACCGGCTGGACATCGGAACCGAGGCGCTCGGCGGTGTGATCCCCGCGCTGTCCGCCTGGCGCAGCAGACGGCGCGCGCGGTCGCTGGCCGACGCGTTGCGCTTCCGTGAGACATGGCAGCCGCTGCCCATGGCACCCGCCGCCGGACCGTCCGGGACCTGGCTGGTCGTGCTGCCCGTCGACGGACCCGACACGGACAGCGCCTGGCTCGACGCCGTGACCGGCGCGCTCGGACCCGACACCGTGTCCGTCCGGGTCGGCAAGCGGCCCGCGCGCGGTGAACTCGCCGAGGAACTGTCCCGGCTCACCGCCGACGGAACCCCCTTCACCGGCGTGCTCTCCCTGCTCGCCGGCACCGACGCCACCCGCTGGACCAGCGTCCCGGTCGGCCTGGTCGACACCGCCGTACTGCTCCAGGCCATGGACGACGCCGGGATCCGCACCCGGATCTGGGCCGCCACCCGCGGTGCGGTCGCCGCCTCGCCCGACGAGACCGTGCAGCCGCTGCAAGCCGCGCTCTGGGGGCTGGGGCGGGTCGCCGCTCTGGAGTACCCGGACCGGTGGGGCGGGTTGATCGACCTGCCGGGGCAGCCGGACGCCGCCGCACTGCGCCGGTTCACCGCTCACCTGGCCGGCGGGGGCGAGGAGGACGAGGTCGCCGTGCGCGGCACCGGTGTCTTCGGACGTCGCCTCGTGCCGGCGCCGGGTGCGGAGGAGGCTCCGGTGTGGGAGCCGTCGGGGACCGTGCTGATCACCGGTGGTACGGGGGCGTTGGGCGGGCATGTGGCCCGGTGGGCCGCGCGGCGCGGTGCCGAGCATCTGCTGCTGCTCAGCCGACGTGGCCGACAGGCGCCCGGTGTCGAGGAGCTGGAGGCCGAGCTGACCGGGCTCGGCGCGCGCGTGACCATCGCCGCGTGCGACACCGCCAACCGCGCGGAGCTGTCGGCCGCGCTGGACGCGATCCCCGCCGGCGTACCGCTGACCGCCGTCGTCCACGCCGCCGGTGTCCTCGACGACGCCGTGCTCAACGGCCTCACCCCGCAGCGCTTCGGCGCCGTGTTCCGCGCCAAGGTCAATCCCGCGCTGCTGCTGGACGAACTCACCCGTGAGCACGACCTGTCGGCCTTCGTGCTGTTCTCGTCGGTGGCCGGTGCCGTCGGCAACCCGGGCCAGGGCAACTACGCCGCCGCGAACACGGTGCTGGACGCTCTGGCTCAGCGGCGTCGGGCCGAGGGCCTGCCCGCCACCTCCGTCGCCTGGGGCGCCTGGGACGGCGGAGGCATGGCCGCCGCGCTGACCGACGCGCTGCGCGAAACCGGCACCACAGCCCTGGAACCCGGGCTCGCCCTCGGCGTGCTCGCCGAACTCGCCGTCGACGCGGCGCCCGTGACCGTCGTCGCCGACCTCCAGCAGCAGGACACCCTGCGGATGCTGTTCAGCATCCGCCCCTGCGCCGCCCTCAGCGCCCTGCCCACCGCGGCGGAGGCCCGCAGCGCGGCCCGCAGGCTCCGCGACGACACCCGCTCCGCCGCCTCCGTACTGCGCCGCAAGGTGTACGCCGCCCCCGAGGACGAGCGCGTCCCGCTGCTCCTCGAACTGGTCCGCACCCACGCCGCCGGCGTCCTCGGCCACGCGGGACCGGAGGCCGTGGACGCCGAACGCGCCTTCCACGACATCGGCTTCGACTCCCTGACGTCGATGGAACTGCGCAACCAGCTCGCGCGCGCCACGGGCCTCGCCCTGCCCGCGAGCCTCCTCTTCGACTTCACCCGCCCCCGGACCCTCGCCGAGCACCTCGTCGCCGAACTCCTCGGCAGCGAGGACGAGTCGGACGGCCCGCTGCTCGCCGCGGAGCCCGCAGACACCACCGAGGACCCGGTCGTCGTGGTCGGCATGGCGTGCCGATTCCCCGGCGGAGTGCAGACCCCCGAGCAGCTGTGGGAGCTGGTCGCCTCCGGCGGCGACGCCATCACCGCCTTCCCCACCGACCGCGGCTGGGAGATCCAGGGCCAGGGCGGCTTCCTGCACGACGCTGCCGACTTCGACCCCGAGTTCTTCGGCATCAGCCCGCGCGAGGCGGTCGCCATGGACCCGCAGCAGCGGGTCCTGCTGGAGACCGGCTGGGAGGCGTTCGAGCGGTCCGGCATCGACCCGCAGACCCTGCGCGGCAGCCGCACCGGCGTCTTCGTCGGCAGCAACGGCGTCGACTACCACCACCTCATCGCCCGCGCCAAGGACATGGAGGGCCGCGGCGTCATGCTGTCGGCCAGCGTCATCTCCGGCCGGCTCGCCTACGTCTTCGGCCTGGAGGGCCCGGCGGTCACCGTGGACACGGCGTGCTCGTCCGCGCTGGTGTCGCTGCACCTCGCGGCGCAGGCGCTGCGCAGCGGCGAGTGCTCCCTCGCCCTCGCCGGCGGTGTCACCGTCATGACCACCTCCGCCGCCTTCATGGGCTTCCGCCACCACGGCGGCCTCGCCGAAGACGGCCGCTGCAAAGCCTTCGGCGACGACGCCGACGGCACCGGCTGGTCCGAGGGCGTCGGCATGGTCGTACTCGAACGACTCTCGGACGCCGTCCGCCACGGACATCCCGTCCTGGCCACAGTGCGCGGCTCGGCGATCAATCAGGACGGTGCGTCGAACGGGCTGACGGCGCCGAACGGTCCGTCGCAGCAGCGGGTGATCCGGCAGGCTCTGGCGTCGGCGGGGCTGAAGCCTGCCGAGGTGGACGCGGTCGAGGCGCACGGCACCGGCACCCGGCTGGGCGACCCGATCGAGGCGCAGGCCCTGCTGGCGACCTACGGCCAGGACCGCGAACGGCCGCTCCTGCTGGGCTCGGTGAAGTCCAACATCGGCCACACCCAGGCCGCGGCCGGTGCCGCCGGACTCATCAAAGCCGTCATGGCACTGCGCCACGCCGTCGTCCCGCGCACGCTGCACGCCGACGTGCCCTCGTCCCACGTCGACTGGTCCGTGGGCGCAGTCGAGATCGCCACCGCCAACACCGACTGGCCCGACACCGGCCGCCCGCGCCGCATGGGCGTGTCGTCGTTCGGCATCAGCGGCACCAACGCCCACGTCCTGCTGGAACAGGCCCCACGGGCCGAGGCGGAGGAGACGGTCGCCGTCACCCCGCGCGCGGTGCCGTGGCCCGTCACCGCCGTCAGCGAGGCGGCGCTGGACGCCCAGCTCGACCGGATCCGCGTCCACGCGGGCGACCACGCCCCCGCGGACGTCGGCCACTCCCTGGCCGTCGGCCGCTCCACCTTCCCCCACCGGGCCGTTCTGCTCGCCACCCCCGACGGACTCACCGAAGCTGCGAGGGCGGTTGCCGAGCCTGGCCCGCTCGCCGTCCTGTTCTCCGGTCAGGGTGCTCAACGGCTGGGGATGGGGAGGGAGTTGTACGGCCGGTTCCCGGTGTTCGCCCAGGCCCTTGATGAGGTGTTGGGGCACCTGCCGCCGGGTGTGCGGGAGGCGATGTGGGGTGCGGACCCGGGTGCGTTGGAGCGTACCGGTGTGGCGCAGCCTGCCTTGTTCGCGGTCGAGGTGGCGCAGTATCGGCTGGTCGAGTCGCTCGGAGTCGCGCCCAAGTACGTTACCGGTCACTCGGTCGGAGAGATCACGGCCGCACACGTCGCGGGTGTGTTGTCGCTGGCGGACGCGTGTGTGCTGGTGTCGGCGCGGGCGCGGTTGATGGAGGCGTTGCCGGAGGGCGGCGCGATGGTCGCCGTGGAGGCGAGTGAGGAGGAGGTGCTCCCGCTCCTGACCGGCGATGTGGCGTTGGCTGCGGTCAACGGGCCCCGTGCCGTCGTGCTTTCCGGTGCCGAGGAGGGCGTCGAGGCGGTGCTGGCGGCGCTGGGGGAGCGGCGGCACACGCGGCTCTCGGTCAGCCACGCCTTCCACTCGCCGCTGATGGACCCGATGCTCGACGACTTCCGTGCCGCCCTCGCCGGGCTGACCTTCGGTGAGCCCACCCTGCGTCTGGTCTCCAACCTGGCGGACGGCGACGGGCGTTCGGTCGAGCACTGGGTGCGTCACGTACGTGAGACCGTGCGCTTCGGCGACGGGCTGCGCGTGCTCGGGGACGCGGGTGTACGGCACTTCCTGGAGGTCGGCCCGGACGCCGTTCTCGTCCCGCAGGTCGGCGAGAGCGTGCCGGACGTCATAGAGGCCGTGCCGTTGCTGCGCCGGGACCAGGACGAGGAGACGGCCGCGGTGACCGCGCTGGCCCGGCTCCACACCACCGGCGTTCCCGTGGACTGGCCCGCCTTCTTCACCGGCACCGGTGCGCGCCGCGTCGACCTGCCCACGTACGCCTTCCAGCGGGCCCGTTACTGGCCCGAGGCCGCCGAACCGGTACCGCAGGGCTCCGGCGCGGACGCCGAGTTCTGGGCCGCCGTGGAGCGCGCGGACATCTCCGCCCTCGCAGGACGCCTCGACGTTGCCCCAGACGCCCTCGACGCGATCGTCCCCGCGCTGTCCTCGTGGCGAAGCCGCAGCCGGGTGCGTACGACCGTCGATTCCTGGCGTCACCGCGAGATCTGGCAGCCACTGACCGCCACGGCGGCCGGTCGGCGCGAAGGGACCTGGCTCGCGGTCCTGCCCGCAGACCCGGCCGCCTGGGCCCGCGCTGTCGCCGACGCGCTCGGCCCGGACACCGAGCTGCTCGTCGTGGACAGCACCGAGCGCGATGAACTCGCCGCGCAGCTGGCGCAGTTCGCCACGGCCGACTCCGTCACCCGCGTCGTCTCCCTGCTGGCCGCCGACACCGCCACGCTCTCCGGCGACGTGCCCGCCGGCCTGCCCGCGACGGCCCTCCTCCTCCAGGCGCTCGACGACGCCGGTCTGAACGCGCCGGTGTGGTCGGTGACCAGCGGCGCCGTCACCACCGCCGGTTCAGGGGAGGGGCCCGTCGATCCGGCGCAGGCCGCCCTGTGGGGGCTGGGGCGCGTCGCCGCTCTGGAGTACCCGGACCGGTGGGGCGGGTTGATCGATCTGCCGAGCCCCTTGGACGACGCCGCGCTGAGCCGGTTCGCCTCCTTCCTCGCCGCCCCGGGCGAGGAGGACGAGGTCGCCGTGCGCGGCACCGGTGTCCTCGGTCGGCGTTTCGTGCCGGCGCCGGGTGCGGAGGAGGCTCCGGTGTGGGAGCCGTCGGGGACCGTGCTGATCACCGGTGGTACGGGGGCGTTGGGCGGGCATGTGGCCCGGTGGGCCGCGCGGCGCGGTGCCGAGCATCTGCTGCTGCTCAGCCGACGTGGCCGACAGGCGCCCGGCGCACAGGAGTTGGAGGCCGAGCTCGGGGTGCGCGTGACCATCGCCGCGTGCGACGCCGCCGACCGCGCGGAGCTGTCGGCCGTGCTGGAGGCGATCCCCGCCGACGTGCCGCTGACCGCCGTGGTCCATGCCGCCGGTGTCCTCGACGACGCCGTGCTGGACGGGCTGACCCCCGGCAGGTTCACCGACGTCTTCCACGCCAAGGTCCGACCCGCGCTGCTGCTGGACGAACTCACTCGTGAGCACGACCTGTCGGCCTTCGTGCTGTTCTCGTCGGTGGCCGGTGCCGTCGGCAACCCGGGCCAGGGCAACTACGCGGCGGCCAACACGGTGCTGGACGCCCTCGCACAGCGCCGTCGGGGCGAGGGCCTGCCCGCCACCTCCGTCGCCTGGGGCGCCTGGGCCGGGGCAGGCATGGCCGCCGCAGTCCAGGACCCGGAGCGGTCCGCCGGCGCCGCGCTGCTGGACCCGGTCGCGGCGCTCACCGCGCTCGCCGAACTCGTCGCCGAACCCCACCCCGTCACCGTGGTCGCCGGCCTCCGGCATCCGCCGTTCCTACAGGCGCTGTTCAGCCTCCGCCCGTCGCCCGCCCTGGCCGCGCTCCCCGCCGGCCGGGAGGCGCTGCGCACGGCCCGCACCTCACGCGCCGCCGGTGAGGAAGCCCACCGCGCCCTGCGGGAGAAGGTGCACGCAACGCCCCCCGGCGAGCGGCTGCCGCTGCTGCTCGACCTCGTGCGCACCCAGGCCGCGGCCGTCCTCGCGCACCCCGACCCCGCCGCGATCCGCCCCGACAAGCCCTTCCAGGACCTCGGCTTCGACTCGCTCACCTCGATGGAGCTGCGCACCAGGCTGGCCCGGGTCACCGGCCTGCCGCTGCCCGCCGGGCTGCTCTTCGACCACCCGCGGCCCCGCACCCTCGCCGAGCACCTCCTGGACACGCTGCTCGGCGAGCCGGCCGCCGCGCCCATGCCGCTGCCGGCCGGCCGGGCCGCCCCCGACGAACCCCTCGCGATCGTCGGCATGGCCTGCCGCTTCCCCGGCGACGTCCGGTCCCCGGAGGACCTGTGGGAGCTGGTCGCCGGCGGCCGGGACGCCATCGGTCCGTTCCCCACCGACCGGGGCTGGGACCTCGACGTCCTCACCGGGGCGGGCCGCGGGCACAGCGCCACCGCCGAGGGCGGATTCCTCAGCGACGTCGCCGACTTCGACCCGGAGTTCTTCGGCATCAGCCCGCGCGAGGCCCTGGCGATGGACCCCCAGCAGCGCGTCCTGCTGGAGACGACGTGGGAAGCCTTCGAGCGGGCCGGCATCGACCCGCACACCCTGCGTGGCAGCCGCACCGGCGTCTTCGTCGGCACCAACGGGCAGGACTACGCCGAACTCGTCTCCCGTTCCGCCGAGAACATGGAGACCCATCTCGGCACCGGCCTCGCCGCCAGCGTCATCTCCGGCCGGATCGCCTACGTCTTCGGTCTGGAGGGGCCTGCGGCCACCGTCGACACGGCTTGCTCGTCCTCCCTGGTCTCCCTGCACCTTGCCGCTCAGGCGCTGCGCGGCGGCGAGTGCGAACTCGCCCTCGCCGGCGGTGTCACCGTGATGACCAGTTCCTCCAGCTTCTCCGGTTTCACCGCGATGGGCGGCCTCTCCGGGGACGGCCGCTGCAAGGCCTTCTCCGACGCGGCCGACGGCACCGGCTGGTCCGAGGGGGTCGGAGTGCTCGTCGTGGAGCGGCTGTCCGACGCCGAACGGCACGGGCACCGGATCCTCGCCGTGGTCCGCGGCTCCGCCGTCAACCAGGACGGGGCCTCCAACGGGCTCAGCGCCCCCAACGGGCCCTCCCAGCAGCGCGTCATCCGCCAAGCCCTCGGCGCCGCCGGACTCACGCCCGCGGACATCGACGCCGTGGAGGCGCACGGCACCGGCACGACGCTCGGCGACCCCATCGAGGCGGAGGCCCTGATGGCGGTGTTCGGGGCGCCCGAGCGTGCCCGGCCCCTGCTGCTGGGCTCGGTGAAGTCCAACATCGGGCACACCCAGGCCGCCGCCGGAGTCGCCGGCGTCATCAAGACCGTCATGGCCCTGCGCCACGGCACCCTGCCGCCCACCCTGCACGTCGAGACGCCGTCGTCGCACGTCGACTGGTCCTCGGGCCCGGTGACGCTGCTCGACCGCGCCACTCCGTGGCCGGTCACGGGGCAGCCCCGCCGGGCGGGCGTGTCCTCGTTCGGCATCAGCGGCACCAACGCGCACGTCGTCCTCGAACAGGCCGCGGACCCGCTTCCGTCGCCGACGGACGACGACACCGGCGCCCCGGCGTCGGCCGAGCGGGCGTTGCCATGGGTGCTGTCCGCCCGTACCCCGGCCGCACTGCGCGGGCAGGCCGCCGCGCTCGCCGAAGGCATCGGCCGCAACCCCGCCGCGGACCTCGCGGACGTGGCGCACGCCCTTGCCGGCGACCGGGCCGTCTTCGAGCACCGCGCGGTTGTCGTCGGCACCGGCCGCGACGTCCTCCTCGCCGGACTCGACACGCTCGCCGCGGGCGACGCCGTGGCCGCCGGAGTCGTACGCGGAAGCGGCGACGGCGAGGGCCGTACCGCGCTCGTGTTCCCCGGGCAGGGCGCCCAGTGGGCAGGCATGGGCGCCCGGCTGCTGGAGGAGTCCCCGGTGTTCGCCGCGCGGATCGCCGAATGCGCCGCCGCGCTCGCCGAGTTCACCGACTGGTCCCTCATCGACGTCCTGCGCGGCACCGAGGGCGCCCCCGCGCTGGAGCGCGTCGACGTCGTCCAGCCTGCCACCTGGGCCGTCATGGTCTCGCTGGCCGCGGTCTGGGAGGCCCACGGCGTCGTGCCGGACGCGGTCGTCGGACACTCCCAGGGCGAGATCGCCGCGGCCGTCGTCGCCGGGGCGCTGTCCCTGACCGACGGCGCCCGTGTCGTGGCCCTGCGCAGCAGGGCCATCGCCCGCCGGCTCGCCGGACGCGGCGGCATGATCGCGGTCCCGCTGCCCGCCGCCGACGTCGAACCCCTCATCGCCGCCTGGGACGGGCGGCTGTCCCTCGCCGCGGTCAACGCGCCCGACGCCGTCGTCGTCAGCGGCGACGCCGCCTCGCTCGACGAGTTCTTCGGCCGGCTCACCGACGACGGCGTCCGCGTCCGCCGTATCGCCGTCGACTACGCCTCCCACTCCGCCCATGTCGCGGACCTGCACGCCGATCTGCTCACCGACCTCGCGCCCCTGACCCCGCGCGCCCCGCGGATCCCACTGCTGTCCACGGTCACCGGCGAACGCCTCGACAGCGCCGCGACGGACGCCGAGTACTGGTACCGCAACCTGCGGCAGACCGTGCGGTTCGCGGACGCCGTCCACGCGCTGCTCGACCAGGGCTGCACCCGGTTCGTGGAGTCCGGGCCGCACCCCGTGCTGACCGGCGCCGTCCAGTCGTGCGCCGAGGCGGCCGGTGCCGACGCCGTCGCCGTCGGCACACTGCGGCGCGGCGAGGACGGCACGGACCGTGTGCTCACCTCCCTCGCCGAAGCCTTCGCCGGCGGTGTGCCCGTGGACTGGACGACAGCGGTCGGCGGCCGCTCCAGGGCCGTCGACCTGCCCACGTACGCCTTCCAGCGGCAGCGGTACTGGCCCACCGCCGGGGCGATGACCACCGACGTGTCGGCTGCCGGCCTCGACGCGACCGGGCACCCGCTGCTCGGCGCCGCCGTCACCGTCGCCGACTCCGGCGACCTCGTCCTCGCCGGCACCCTGTCCCTGTCCGCACAGCCCTGGCTCGGTCAACACCGCGTGTCCGGCGCCGTGTTCTTCCCCGGCACGGGATTCCTCGAACTCGCCGTCCGGGCCGGAGACGCCGCGGGCTGCGGACGGGTCGACGAACTCACCGTCGCCGCCCCGCTCGTCCTGCCCGAACGCGGCGCCGTGCAGGTGCAGGTCCGGATCGACGCGGCCGACGACGAGGGCAGGCGCGGCATACGGTTCCACTCCCGGCCCGCCCGCGGCGACGCCCCCTGGCAACTGCACGCCACCGGCGCCCTCTCCCACGACCCCGCCGTCCCGGCCCCGCTCGACACCACCGAGTGGCCGCCCGCCGGCGCCACCGAGGTCGACGTCACCGACATCTACCAGCGCTACGCCCGCGCCGGACTCGACTACGGACCGGCCTTCCAGGGACTGCGGGGCGTGTGGCGGCTCGACGACGACGCCTACGCCGAGGTCGTCCTGCCCGAACCGGCCGGCAGCACCCAGGGCCTCGGACTGCACCCCGCGCTCCTGGACGCCGTACTCCACGCCGGTGTCCACGCGGGTGAGGAGAACCACGAGCGGATGCTGCCGTTCGGCTGGCAGGACGTCACCCTGCACGCCTCCGGTGCCACCGTGCTCCGCGCCCGCATCACCCGCACCGGCCCCGACTCCCTCACCATCGCCGCGACCGACGTCGAGGGCGACCCCGTCGTCACCGTCGGCACCCTCACCCTGCGGGCCGGCACCGACCGGCCCGCGGCCACCCCCCTCGACGACCCGCGCGACGCCCTGCTGCACCTCACCTGGGAACCCGCGCCGGCCGAGCTGCCCGCACCCGCGGGCGCCCGCTGGGCCGTCGTCGGCGACGACGCCCACGGCCTCGGCCAGGCCCTGGCGCTGGCGGGGGAGAGCGTGGTCGCCTACGCCGAGACCTTCGCCGCCGCCATCGGCGAGGACGGCGACAACGGCCCCGTCCCGCACGGCTTCCTCGTCTCCGTCACCGGCGGCCAGGACGCCGACGCCGTGCACGACACCGTCACGCGGACCCTGACGCTGCTTCAGGACTGGCTCGCCGACGAACGGCTCGACCGCTCGCGGCTCCTCCTCGTCACACGTGGCGCCGTCGCCCCGGACGGCGGTGCGGTGACCGACCCGGCCGCGGCCGCCGTCTGGGGGCTCGTGCGCTCCGCGCAGTCGGAGAACCCGGGCCGCTTCGCCCTGGTCGACCTCGACGACGCGGAGACCTCCGCCACAGCCCTGCCCGCCGTGCTCGTGGCCGAGGAGGAACAGTGGGCGGTCCGCGACGGCCGCCCGAGCGTGCCCAGGCTCGCCAGAGTCACCGTCGGGCCGCCGACCGAGAGCACCGGCGGTGCCGCCGACGCGAGTGCGGACGGCATCGGCGGTATCGGCGAAGGAACGGACGGCATCGGCGGTATCGGCGACGGGAGTCCGGCCGGCACCGCAGGTGTCGCCGGCTGGAACCCGGACGGCACCGTCCTCATCACCGGCGGCACCGGCGGCCTCGGCGGTGAACTCGCCCGGCACCTGGTCACCCGGCACGGCATACGGCACCTGCTGCTGGCGTCCCGCGGCGGCGAGGCCGCGCCCGGCGCCGACGCGCTGCGCGCCGAACTCACCGACGCGGGCGCCTCGGTGACCGTGGCGGCCTGCGACGCCTCCGACGCCGCCGCCGTCGACGCACTGGTCGCCGCGGTGCCCACGGAACACCCACTGACGGCTGTCGTGCACACCGCGGGCGCCCTCGACGACGGCGTGCTGTCGTCGCTCACCGCCGAGCGGGTGTCCGCCGTGCTGCGCCCCAAGGCCGACGGCGCCTGGCATCTGCACCGGGCCACAAGGGAGTCGGACCTCGCCGCGTTCGTCCTGTACTCCTCGGTCTCCGGCGTCCTCGGCAGCCAGGCGCAGGCCGGCTACTCCGCCGCCAACGCCTACCTCGACGCCCTCGCCGCCCACCGCCGCGCACAGGGGCTGCCCGCCAGCTCCCTGTCCTGGGGGTTCTGGGCCCGCCGTACCGGCATGACCGCGCAGCTGACCGAGACCGACGTGCAGCGCATGGAACGCTCCGGGACCCCGCCGCTCGGCCTGGAGTTCGGGCTGGCGCTGTTCGACGCCGCGCTCAGCCGCGACGAGGCCCACCTCGTGCCGCTGAGGATCGACCGGACACGCGCCGGCGGCGACGTACCTCCCCTGCTGCGCGGCCTGCTCGGCGGAGCCCGGCGCACCGCCGCCACCGCCACCCGGTCCTTCGCCACACTCCGGGACCGGCTCGCCGAGCTGGACGCCGCCGAGCAGCACAAGGCGCTCACCGGCCTCATCGTGGAGACCTCGGCCGTACTGCTCGGCCGCCGCGAGGACGGCCCCCTGGACCCGAACCGCGAATTCCTCACCCTGGGCTTCGACTCGCTCATCGCCCTGGAACTGCGCAACCAGCTCGGCGAGGCACTCGGGCTGCGGGTGCCGACATCGGCCGTCTTCGACCACCGCACCCCCGCCCGGCTCGCCGTATGGCTCCAGGGCCAGTTGGCCGCCCTCGGCAACCGCGCGGCGGCCGGCCCCGGCACGCTCACCGCGAACACCCGCGACAGCGCCCCGGACTCGGTGGTCAACCTGTTCTTCGACACCGTCAGGAACGGCAAGACCCTGGAGGCCATGCGGCTGCTGATGGCGGTCGCGGCGACCCGCCCGCAGGTCGAACTCACCGCGGAGGTACCGGAACTGCCGCAGCCCGTCGCCCTGGCCGAAGGACCCGCGCGACCCCGGCTGATCTGCGTCAGCGCGCCCGGCGCCACCGGTGGCGTGCACCAGTACGCCCGGATGGCCGCCCCGTTCCGCGGCAGCCGGCACGTCAGCGCGCTGCCGCTGCTCGGCTTCGCCGAGGGTGAGGCGCTGCCCGCCGACAGCGAGGCCGCGGTCCGACTCATCGCCGAGAGTGCCCTGCTGGCCAGCGAGGGCGAGCCGTTCGTGCTCGTCGGCTACTCCATGGGCGGCACGTTCGCCTACCGCGCGGCGGGCGTGCTGGAGGAGACCTGGGGCATCCGCCCCGAGGGCGTGATCATGCTCGACACGCTCAGCCTCGAGTACAAGGCGGGGGAGGGCGTCGACTGGGACCTCTTCCACGAGAACTACCTCGCCGACATGGACAAGCCCGCGGTGAAGCTCGACAGCGCCAGGCTGTCCGCGATGGCCCAGTGGTTCCTGCGGATGACCACCGGCGGCGCGGAACGCTACAAGACCGGCGTGCCCAGTCTGCTGATCCGCTGCACCGCCTCCATGCCCGCGGTCGACCGCGGCGACCAGGCACCGCCCGTACCGGCCCACACCACCCGCATGATCGACGCGACCCACCAGACCCTCGTCGCCGAGCACTCCCACGAGACCGCCCGGCTGATGGAGGAGTGGCTGCGGGCCCTGGAGTCCGAAGGGCACTGACCCGCACCCGCACGCACGTCGGCGCACGGCACGACAGACGCCGTGCGCCGACGTGCGTGCCCTGGAAGGCACCGGGCGAGCGGCCGACAGAGGTCTAAGGAAAACCGAGAGCCCCCCGACCTACCTTCCACAACAGTCTCGCTGAGTGTTTGGACCATCGGAGGCGGTGCGGCATGACCATCCTGTCCGGACTGGAGTTCTTCGACCTGCACGACCCCGTCGCCGCCGAGCCGGTCGCGGTCGTCGCCATGGCCTGCCGACTGCCCGGCGGGATCACCGACCCCGAGGGGCTGTGGGAACTGCTCCTCGCCGGCCGTGACACCATCGGCCCGCTGCCGGCCGACCGGGGCTGGGACCCGGACGCCCTCGACGCGCCGGACCGGACAGCCGTGCCCCGGCGCGGCGGATTCCTCGACGGCGTCGCCGACTTCGACGCCGGCTTCTTCGGGCTCTCGCCCCGCGAGGCCGTCGCCACCGACCCCCAGCAGCGGCTGCTGCTGGAGACCGCCTGGGAGGCCGTCGAGCGGGCCGGCATCGACCCGCTGTCACTGCACGGCACCCGCACCGGCGTCTACGTCGGCGTCAGCGGCGAGGACTACGCCCTGGTCACCGAGCGCGCCGCCGACGACATGGCCGCGGGCACCGTCACCGGCACCGCTCCAGGCGTCGCCTCCGGCCGCCTCGCCCACGTCCTCGGACTGCGCGGCCCCGCGCTCAGCCTCGACACCGCGTCCTCGTCCTCGCTGACCGCCCTGCACTGCGCGGTACGCGCACTGCGCGCCGGGGAGTGCACCCTCGCCCTGGCGGGCGGCGCCAACGTGCTGTCCACGCCCCGCAGCCTCGTCGGCTACGCCAGGCAGGGCGGCCTCGCTCCCGACGGCCGCTGCAAGCCGTTCTCCGCCGACGCCGACGGCACCGCGTGGGCCGAGGGCGTCGGCGTCCTCGTCCTGGAGCGGCTCTCCGACGCCCGGCTGAACGGCCACCCCGTGCTCGCCCTCGTCCGCGGCACCGCCGTCAACGCCGACGGCGCCACCGACCGGCTGACCGCGCCGAGCGGCGCAGCCCAGCGCGAGCTGATCGCCCTGGCCCTGCACGACGCGGGGCTCGGCACCGGCGACGTCGACGCCGTGGAGGCACACGGCACCGGCACCCGCGTCGGTGACCCCGTGGAGGCCGAGGCACTCCTCGCCACCTACGGGCGTGAGCGCGAACACCCCCTGCTCATAGGCTCCGTGAAGGCCAACCTCGGCCACGCCCAGGCCGCCGCGGGCATCGCAGGGCTCATCAAGACCGTCCTGGCGCTGCGGCACGGCGTCCTGCCCGCCACCCCGCACCTGTCGGAGCCGACCCCGGCCGTCGACTGGAGCGCGGGGTCGGCGCGACTGCTGAGCGAACCGACCGACTGGCCCGCCACCGGAAGGCCGCGCCGCGCCGCCGTCTCCTCCTTCGGCATCGGCGGCAGCAACGCCCACGTCGTCCTCGAACAGGCGCCGCCCGCACCAGTCCAGGCCGAGCAGCCCGGCAGCAGCCCGCACATCGTGCCCTGGGTGGTCTCCGCACGGTCGGCGAACGCCCTGGACGCCGCCGTCGCCCGGCTGCGCCGGCTGGATCCCGCCGACGACCGGGCCCGCGCCGACATCGCCCACTCGCTGGCCACCGGCCGGGCCACCGCGCTGCCGCACCGGACCGTCCTGCTGGCCTCCGCCGACGGCACGCCCACCGCCGCCCGCTGCGTCGCCGAACGCGGCCTGTCCGCCGTCCTGTTCGCCGGACGCGGCAATCCGCACACCGCACAGACCCGCACCCTCGCCGCACGGTTCCCGGTGTACGCGCGCGCCTTCGCCGCCGTACGCGAGACGTTCGACGGTCTTCTGGCCGAACCGCTGGGCGACCTGGGGGACGGCGACACGCCCGGCGCCGCCGGGCAACGAGAGGACTCGGCGGGCGAGCAGGCCCTGGTCGCGCAGGCCGAACCACTCCTGTTCGCCCACGAGATCGCCCTGTACCGGCTGCTGGAATCCCTCGGCCGGACCCCCACGCACGTCGTCGGGCACGGACTCGGCGAGGTCGCCGCCGTGCATGCCGCCGGTGCGCTGTCCCTCACCGACGCATGCCGGATCGTCGCCGCCCGGGTCCGGCTGGCCCAGCGGCTCGGCACCGCCGCCACCGTCGCCGTACGCGCCACCGAGGCCGAGGTGGCCGCGCTGCTCACCGCGGGCGTCGGTGTCGCGGCCGTCGACGGCCCCGACCGGCTCGTGCTGTCCGGAGCGGCGAGTGAAGTCGCCCGTGTCGCCGACGCCTTGGCGAAGGAAGGGCACGCCACCACCGCTCTCCCGGCCCCGCACGGACTGCACTCCCCGCTCGTGGCCGACGCGCTCGACGCCTTCCGCAGGGACCTGGCCGGCCTCGAACCGCGCACCCCGCGCATCCCGGTCGTGTCCACCCTGACCGGCGCCCGCGTCACCGGCACCGACCTCGCCTCACCCGCACACTGGAGCGGCCAGGTCGCCGACACCGTACGGTTCGCCGACGCCGTCACCGCCCTGCGCGACGCGGGCGTGCACACGTTCCTGGAAGTGGGCACCGACGCCGCCCTCACCGCGAGCACCGTCGAACTGCTCGCGTGGAGCGGCGTGGTGACCGTCGCCGCACAGCGCGCCGGCACCGACCCCGAGACGGCCCTGCTCACCGCGCTCGCCCGGCTCCACGTCACCGGCAGCGACGTGCACTGGCCCGCCCTGTTCACCGGCACCGGCGCCCGCCGCACCGAACTGCCGACATACCCCTTCCAGCGCGAACGCCACTGGCCCGCCCCGGCGGACCGGGCCCGCACGTCCCTGCCCACCCCGCCGGTCCGGCCGACCGGCGAACCCGACGCCCTGCGGGCCCTCACCGGCTCCCGCCGGGTCCGCGCACTGCTCACCCTGGTCCGAGTCGAGGCCGCCGCAGCCCTCGGGCACGCCGACCCCGGCCGCGTCGAACCCCGCACCGCCCTGCGCTCCCTGGGCCTCGACTCCTACGCCGAGACCGAACTGCGGGTGCGCCTCGGCAAGGCCACCGGACTCGACCTGCCGACCACCCTGTTCTACGACCGGCCCACACCGGCCGCGCTCGCCGCCCGGCTCGCCGAACACCTCGACGAGCAGCCGCGCCCGCTGCCCGACTGGCCCGCCGGCTTCGAACAGGCCCTGCGCGACCTGCCCGGGAACCACCCCGAGCGCAGGCGCGCCGTACGCCGCCTGGAAGCCCTGCTGAACGACCTGGGCCGGCGCGCCCCGGCAGGCCGCGCCGACGGCGGCAGCGACGGCGCCGCAGGTCACCCCACGGCGGAGGCCGCCGACATCGCCGCCGCCCCCGTCGACCGGCTCCTGGACCTCATCGACCAGGAGTTCCCGATCGACAAGGAGTTCCCGGTCCGCTGACCGGTGCCCCGGAGCGGCACCCCCACATCCCCGGAAAGCCAGCGACCTCAGCGGGCCACCCCCCACCCGCAGGCCACGTACGCCTCCGCCGACGCGATGGGACATCCCGTGCAGGAAGAGCAGCAGGACACAGTCGTCGACTACCTCCGACGGGTCACGGCGGAGCTGCGCCGTGCCCACCGGCGCATCGAGGAACTGGAGTCGGACCGTGCCCCCGGAGCGCCGGACGACGACCCCGTCGCCGTCGTCGGCATGGGCTGCCGCCTGCCCGGAGACGTCACCTCGCCGGACGACCTGTGGCGGCTCGTCGACACCGGCCGGGACGCCGTCGCCGCGTTCCCCGCCGACCGCGGCTGGGACCTGCCCGCGCTGCTCGCCGCGAGTACCGCCCGCGGGGGAGGGTTCCTCGAAGGCGCCGACACCTTCGACGCGGAGTTCTTCGGCATCTCGCCCCGCGAGGCCGCCACCATGGACCCCCAGCAGCGGCTGTTCCTCGAAGTCGCCTGGGAGGCCCTGGAGAACGCCGGCATCGACCCGCAGTCCCTGCGCGGCAGCCGCACCGGCGTGTACGCGGGCACCTACCAGTGGGACTCCGGCCGCCCGGGACCCGGCGACAGCGCCGGACACGTCATGACCGGCACCGCGTCCAGCGTCCTGTCCGGGCGGCTCGCCTACGTCCTCGGCCTCGAAGGCCCGGCCCTGACCGTCGACACCGCCTGCTCCTCCTCCCTGGTCGCCCTGCACACCGCCGTCCAGGCCCTGCGGACCGGCGAGAGCGAACTCGCCGTCGTCGGCGGCGTCACCGTGCTGTCCGACCCGGCCGTCTTCACCGAGTTCAGCAGGCAGGGCGGCCTCGCTCCCGACGGCCGCTGCAAGGCGTTCTCCGCGGACGCCGACGGCACCGGCTGGTCCGAGGGCGTCGCCGTACTCGTCGTGGAGCGCCTCTCCGACGCACGCCGCCACGGACACCCCGTCCTGGCGCTCGTACGGGGCACCGCCGTCAACTCCGACGGTGCCTCCAACGGCCTGACCGCCCCCAGCGGCCGCGCCCAGCAGCAGGTCATCCGGCAGGCACTCGCGAGCGCCCGCCTCACCCCCGCCGACGTCGACGCCGTCGAGGCGCACGGCACCGGCACGCGGCTCGGCGACCCCGTCGAGGCGTCCGCGCTCCTCGCCACCTACGGCCAGGACCGCGAACGGCCCCTGCTGCTCGGCTCGTTGAAGTCCAACATCGGGCACACCCAGGCCGCCGCGGGTGTCGCCGGCGTCATCAAGACGGTGCTCGCGATGCGGCACGGCAGGCTGCCCCGCACCCTGCACGCGGACGACCCGACCGACGCCGTCGAGTGGACCGCCGGCCGCGTCGAACTGCTGCGCCAGACCGCCGACTGGCCGCGCACCGGCCGCCCCCGGCGGGCCGCCGTGTCCGCGTTCGGCATCAGCGGCACCAACGCCCACGTGGTCCTGGAGGCGGCTCCCGAGCCCGAGCTGCAACCGGCAACCGAACAGGCTTCCCGGTCGCAGGCGTCACCCGCACACGCCGTGCCCTGGCCCCTGTCCGCCCGCACCGCCGACGCCCTCACCGACCACATCACCCGTGTCCGTGAGCGGGCCACCGGACTGGCTCCGCTCGACGTCGGCCACTCACTGGCCACCGGACGGTCCTCCTTCGAGCACCGGGCCGTACTGCTCGGCTCGGCCCCGGACGCCCCGCCGCTCGCCGAGGCCGTCGCGGACGACGAGCCGTCCGTCGCCCTCCTGTTCTCCGGCCAGGGCAGCCAACGCCTCGGCATGGGACGCGAACTCGCCGACCGCTTCCCGGTGTTCGAAGCGGCCCTGGACGAGGTCCTCGCCGAGCTCGACCCGAACGTGCGGTCGGCGATGTGGGGCCCGGACGAAAAGACCTTGCACCGCACGGAATTCGCGCAGCCCGCGCTGTTCGCCGTCGAGGTCGCCCTGTACCGGCTCGTGGTGTCCTGGGGCGTACGTCCCGAGTACCTCATGGGCCACTCCGTCGGCGAGATCGCCGCCGCGCACGTCGCCGGCGTGCTGTCCCTGGCGGACGCCTGTCGCCTGGTGTCCGCGCGGGCCCGCCTGATGCAGGACCTGCCCGCGGGCGGCGCGATGGTCGCCGTGGCCGCCGGTGCGGACGAGGTCCGTCCGCTGCTCACCGACGGCGTCGTCCTCGCAGCCGCCAACGGCCCGCGTTCCGTGGTCCTTTCGGGCCCCGACGAGGCCGTGGACGCGGTCGCGGCCCGGCTGGCCGAGGCCGGGCACCGCACCGCGCGCCTGCGGGTTTCGCACGCCTTCCACTCACCGCTGATGGACCCCGCCCTCGAACCCTTCCGTACGGCCGTCGCCGAGCTGTCCTTCGCCGAACCCACCTTGCCCGTCGTCTCCAACGTCACCGGACGCGTCGCCGAGCCCGGCGAACTGACCACCCCCGACTACTGGGTGCGCCATCTGCGCGAGACCGTCCGCTTCGCCGACGGCGTGCGCACGCTGGCCGAGTACGGCGTCGGCGCCTGGCTGGAGGTCGGCCCCGGCGGTGTCCTCGCGGCCCTCGCCCAGGAGACCCTGCCGCCCGACGCCGTCGTCACACCCCTGCTGCACGGCGGCCCCGACGAGGAGCACTCCGCCGTCACGGCCCTGGCCAGGCTGTACGTCCACGGCGTCCCGGTCGACTTCACGGCCCTGCTCGCCGGGACCGGGGCCCAACGGGTCGCCCTGCCCACCTACCCGTTCCGCCGCAGCCGCTTCCCCTTCCGCCACGCCGACCGCGAGACGGCAGGCACGGACCTGTGGTCGGCGCTCCGCCGCGCCGAACCCGCCGCGCTCGCGGGCCGCCTCGGCGTCACCGAAGGTGCCGTCCGCTCCGTCGTACCCGCCCTGCTGTCCTGGCGGTCCCGGCACCGCAGCCGGACCGCCCTCGACGCCCTGCGCCACCGCGAGCACTGGCAGCCGCACACCTTCCCGTCGCCGGGTGGGACGACCGGCCCGTGGCTGGTTCTCCTGCCCGAGCACGACGACCCCTGGGCCGCCGCCCTGACCGACGCCCTCGGCACGGCGGCCGTACCGGTCCGCTGCCCCGCCGGCACCGACCGCGCCACGCTCACCGCACTGCTCCGGGACGCCGAGCCGGCCGGCGTCCTGTGCCTCACCGCGCTCGAGGACTCGGACGCGGCGGACGTGCCCGCCGGGCTGCTCGCCGCGCTGACCGCCGTACAGGCGACCGGCGACGCCGGACTGCGGGCACCCGTGTGGTGTGCGACCCGGGACGCGATGGCCGCCGTCGACACCGACCGGGCCCATGGCCTCGGGGGAGCCGCCCTCTGGGGTCTCGGCCGGGTCGCCGCCCGTGAGATACCCGACCGCTGGGGCGGCCTGCTCGACCTGCCCGCCGAAGACCCGAGCGGCCCCACCGTCGCCCTCGCACTGGCCGCCCTCACGGCCCGGGGCGGCGAGGACGAAGTGGCCGTACGCGCCACCGGAGCCCTCGTACGGCGGCTCGTGCCCGCGCCCCGGGTGCCCGATGGGACACCCATCGGTTGGCGTCCCACCGGCACGACCCTCGTCACGGGCGGCACCGGTGGCCTGGGCGCGCAGGTGGCGCGTCGGTTGGCCGACGAGGGTGCCGAGCGGCTGTTGCTGGTCTCGCGCCGTGGCCCCGGCGCGCCCGGTGCGGACGACCTGAGACATGAACTGGCCGCCGCCGGCTGCGAGGTGGATATCGCCGCCTGCGACGTCGCCGACCGGGGCGCGCTCGCCGCACTGCTCGCCGGGATCCCCGCCGAGCGGCCGCTGACAGCTGTCGTGCACGCGGCCGGAGTCCTCGACGACGGCGTGCTGGAGCGGCTCACCCCGGACCGGTTCGCCGACGTCTTCCGCGCCAAGGCCACCGCCGCGGTGCACCTCGACGTGCTGACCCGGGACCACGACCTCTCGGCGTTCGTGCTGTTCTCGTCGGTGTCCGGCGCCCTCGGCAACCCCGGCCAGGCCAACTACGCGGCGGCCAACACCGTCCTCGACACCCTCGCCGCCCGCCGCCGCGCCGAAGGGCTCCCCGCGGTGTCGATCGCCTGGGCGGCCTGGCACGGCGCCGGCATGGCCGCCGGACTCGACGACGCGCAGGGCCGACGATCGGGCCTGGGCGGCCTCGACCCCGAACTGGCCCTGACCGCCCTGCTGGAGGCCACCTCCGACCCCCACCCCGTCCTCCTGGTCGCCGACCTCGAGCCCCTGGCCGCCGCACTCCGCACGGGCCCGCGCCGCAGCCCGGTCCTGGACGGCCACCCCGCCGCACCCGCCCCGGCGCCGGCCACCATGCCCCTGGCCGACCGGCTGCGTACTGCACCGCCCGGCGAGCACACCACGCTCGTGCTGGACATGGTGCGCGCCGAGTCCGCGGGCGCCCTGGGGCACCGCCGGGCCGCCGACGTCCCGCCCGACCGGGCCTTCCGGGCCTCCGGGTTCGACTCGCTCACCGCTGTGGAACTGCGCAACCGGCTGGTCGCCGCGACGGGTCTGCCACTCGCCGCCGGAGTCGTCTTCGACCACCCCACCCCGCGCGAACTCGCCGCACACCTGCTGGCCGCCCTGACCGGCACCCATGAAGCCGCCCTCGCCGATCCGTCCGGCATCGGAGAAGACACCCCTGAAGCCGCCTCCGCCGCCGCTGACGCCGACGACCCGGTCGTGATCGTCGGCATGGCCTGCCGGCTGCCCGGCGGCGCCGACTCCCCGCAGCTCCTGTGGGACCTGCTCACCGAGGAACGCGACGCCATCGGCCCCTTCCCCGGTGACCGCGGCTGGGACCTCAGCGAGTTCGCGGACGGCGGGCGGCTCGAAGGCGGTTTCCTCTACGACGCCCACGACTTCGACGCGGCCTTCTTCGGCATCTCCCCGCGCGAGGCGGTCACCATGGACCCGCAGCAGCGGCTGCTCCTGGAGACCGCCTGGGAGGCCGTGGAGCGGGCCGGCATCGACCCGCAGACCCTGCGCGGCACCCGCACCGGAGTCTTCGTCGGCAGCAACGGGCAGGACTACGCCCATGTCGTCAGCGGCTCCGCCGAACGCACCGAGAGCCACGCCGCCACCGGCCTCGCCGCCAGCGCCCTGTCCGGCCGTGTCTCCTACACCCTCGGCCTGAACGGCCCCGCGGTCACCGTCGACACCGCCTGCTCCTCCTCGCTGGTCGCCCTGCACCAGGCGGTCCGCGCGGTCCGCGCCGGCGAGTGCGGGCTCGCCCTCGCCGGCGGGGTCACCGTCATGACCGACTCGGCGAGCTTCGCCCGTATCCAACGGCTGGGCGCCATCGCCCGCGACGGCCGCTCCAAGGCGTTCTCCGAGGACGCCGACGGCACCGGCTACTCCGAGGGCGTCGCACTCCTCGTCGTGGAGCGGCTCAGCGAGGCCCGGCGCCGGAGCCATCGGGTTCGGGCCGTGATCCGCGGGTCGGCCGTGAACCAGGACGGCGCCTCCAACGGGCTCACCGCGCCCAACGGGCCCGCCCAGCAGCGCGTCATCCACGAGGCCCTCGCCGACGCCCGCCTCGGGCCGGCCGACGTGGACGCCGTCGAGGCGCACGGCACCGGCACCCGGCTCGGCGACCCCATCGAGGCCGGGGCCCTCCTCGCCGCCTACGGCCAGGACCGCGAACGGCCCCTGCTGCTCGGGTCGGTGAAGTCCAACATCGGCCACACGCAGGCGGCGGCCGGCGCGGTCGGCGTCATCAAGACGGTCCTGGCCCTCGAACACGGCACCGCGCCGCGCACCCTGCACGCCGACACGCCCTCCACCCGAGTCGACTGGACCACGGGCGCCGTACACCTTCTGCGGTCCGCCCAGGAGTGGCCCGACACCGGACGCCCCCGCCGAGCCGCGGTGTCCGCGTTCGGCATCAGCGGCACCAACGCCCATGTAGTACTGGAACAGGCGCCCGCGCAGACCGTCGAGGAGCCCGCCGGTTCGGTGCCCCGGCCGGTCGACACCCACGACGTACCCCTGCTCCTCTCCGCCCGGACCGCGCCCGCGCTGGTCGAACAGGCCGCCCGCACCGCCCGGTTCCTGCGCTCCCACCCCGAGACCGATCCCGCGGCGGCCGGCTGGTCGCTCGCCGCCACGCGCGCCGCCCACCAGCACCGTGCCGTCGTCCTCGGCCCGGACCGCGCCGGGCTCCTCGACTCGCTGGACGCCCTGACCAGCGGCACCGCCGACCCTGCCGTGGTACGCGGCGCGACCGCCGACAGCGCCACCGGACCGGTGTTCGTCTTCCCCGGCCAGGGCTCCCAGTGGTGGGGCATGGGCCGTGAACTGTACGACTCCTCACGGGTGTTCCGCGCCACCGTCGACGACTGCGCGGACGCCCTCGCCCCTTACGTCGACTGGTCGCCGGTCGACCTGCTGCGCGGCGACGGCGACGACCCCGACGTACTGCACAGAGCGGACGTCGTCCAGCCCGCGCTGTTCTCCACCATGGTCGCCCTCGCCGCCCTCTGGCGCTCCCTCGGCGTCGAACCGGGCGCGGTCGTCGGCCATTCGCAGGGAGAGATCGCCGCCGCCCATGTGGCGGGCGCCTTCACGCTGGAGGAGGCGGCCCGGCTGGTGGCCTTGCGGGGCCGGACCATGCTCGAACTCGGTGGACTGGGCGGCCTGATGACGGTGTTCGCACCCGTAGACCAGGTCGAACCCCTCCTGGACGCCTGGCCCGGACGGGTCGGCGTGGCCGTCCTCAACGGGCCCTCGACGGTCGTCGTCTCCGGAGAGAACGCCGCCCTCGACGAACTGCGCGAGGTGTGCGCACGCATGGACCTGCGCACCAAGGACGTCAAGTCCGACATCGCCGGGCACGGCCCGCAGACCGAGGCGGTGAAGGACCAACTGCTCTCGGTCCTGGGTGAGTTGAACCCACGCCCGGCCCGCGTCCCGTTCTACTCCACGGTGACCGGTGGCCGGCTCGACACCACCGCCCTCGATGCCGGCTACTGGTATCGCAATCTGCGGCAGACCGTGCGCATGGAGGCTGCCACCCGTGCGCTGCTCGCGGCCGGGCACCGGGTCTTCGTCGAGAGCAGCCCGCACCCCGTCCTGGCCGGCGCGATCGGCGAGACCTGTGAGGCGGCGGGAGCGGAGGACGCCGTAGTGCTCGGCTCCGTGCGCCGGCAGGCCGGTGACGCCCGGGCATTCCTGCTGTCGGCGGCGGCCGGCTGGGCGGCGGGCCTGCCCGTCGACTGGCGGCCCTGCTTCCCCTCCGCCGTCCGCTCCGGACCGGCCGTCGAACTGCCCACCTACCCCTTCCAGCGCCGCCGCTACTGGCCCACCGCCGACACCGCGCCCGTGCGGTCCGGCGGCGGTGCGGACAGTGCCTTCTGGGACCTGGTCGAGGACGCCGACACCGCCGCTCTCGCCGCCGAGACCGGCGCCGGCGAACCCGAACTCGCCGCCGTACTGCCCGCCCTCGCCGTCTGGCGGCAGCGGTCCCGGCGCCGGGCGCTCGCCGCGTCGTGGAGCTACCGCGACGCCTGGCACCCGCTGCCGGTGGGGGGCCCGGCGCAAAGTGCCGCCGGCGGCCGTGCGTCGTCTGCGGGCGCGTCGGGGCCGGTCGCGCAGTTCCCCGCGCCCCTTCGGGGCACCGACGAACGCCTCGTCGTCGTCCCGTCCACCCACGCCGACGACCCCTGGGTGACCGCCGTAGTCCGCGCACTCGGCCCCGGCACCGCCCGCATCGAGGTGGACCCGGCCACCGCCGACCGCGCCTCGCTGGCCGCCTCCCTGCCAACTCAACCTCCCGTCGTCGTCTCCCTACTGAGCCTCGCCGAAGAGCCGGCGGACGCCCGCCACCCGGCTGTTCCCGCCGGGCTCGCCGCCACCGTCACCCTGCTCCAGGCCCTCGCCGACCGGCCCGCCGGACCCCGCCTGTGGTGCCTCACCCGCGAGGCCGTCGCCGCCGTACCCGGCGACCTCGTCCGCCACCCGGCACAGGGCACCCTGTGGGGGTTCGGCCGGGTCGCCGCCCTCGAACACCCCGCGCTGTGGGGCGGCCTGGCGGACCTGCCGGACACCGTCGACACCCACTGCGGGACGCTGCTGACCACGCTGCTCACGGCCGACGCCACCGAGGATCAGCTGGCACTGCGGGCGTCCGGCGCGTATGTGCGGCGTCTTGTCGATGCCGGGGAGCCGGCCGCGCTCAAGTCCGGGCGGACCGGCGGCACCGCCTTCGCTACCGGTGGCACCTTGGTCACCGGCGATCCCGGCCGCCGTCTCGACCCCGCCGATAAACTCAGCGCGGCCGAGCCCATGCCCAGCGGCGACACCAACCGCCGTCTGCTCCCCGCCGGCGAACCCACCGCAGCCAACCCCTGGCGCACCGGCGGCACCGTCCTCGTCACCGGCGGCACCGGGGCCCTCGGCAGCCGTCTCGCCCACTGGGCCGTGGCCCGGGGTGCCGCCCACGTCCTGCTGCTCAGCCGACGCGGGCCCGACGCCCCAGGCGCCGACACCCTCGCCAAGCAGCTCGCCGAACTCGGTGCCCGTGTCACCGTCGCAGCCTGTGACATCGCCGACCGGGACGCGCTCGCCGCCCACCTCGACGCCCTGCCCACCGAGCAGCCGCTGACCGCCGTCGTCCACGCCGCCGGTGTCTCCGAAGGGGACAGCGACACCACCGCCCTCACCCCGGACACCCTCCAGACACTGCTCAGCGCCAAACTCCTCGGCGCCCGGCACCTCCACGAACTCACCGCGGACCGCGACCTCGACGCGTTCGTGCTGTTCTCCTCCGGCGCCGCCTCCTGGGGCAGCGGAGGCCAGCCCGCCTACGCCGCCGCCAACGCCTACCTGGACGCGCTCGCCGCCCACCGCCGCGCCGCCGGACTTCCCGCCACGTCCGTCGCCTGGGGCGCGTGGGGCGAGACCGGCATGGCCACCGAACCCGGCCTCGCCGCCGAACTCGCGCGCCGCGGCGTTCACCCCATGGATCCCGACACCGCGCTCGCCGCCCTGCAACGCGCCCTCGACGAGGACGTGAGCGCCCTGACCGTCACGGCCACCGACTGGGCGGCGTTCCTGCCCGCCTTCACCGCCGCCCGGCCCAGCCCCTTGCTGTCCGAACTGGCGCGGGCCACCGGCCCCGGGCCCGCCGACGCCCCCGAACCCGAGGACGGCCCCGGCCTGCGCGAGCGGCTAGCCGAGCTGCCCGACGTCGAACGCACCCGGCTGCTCCTGGACCTGGTCCGCACCGAGGCCGCCGCCACCCTGGGGCACTCCGGCGCCGACGCCGTGCCCGCCGAACGCGCCCTGCGCGACCTCGGCTTCGACTCCGTCAGCGCCGTCGACCTGCGCAACCGGCTCAAGGCCGTCACCGGCCTGGCCCTGCCCGCCTCCCTCGTCTTCGACCACCCCAACGCCACCGCCGTCGCCGCCCATCTGCGCACCGAGCTCTTCCCCGACGCCCCCGCCGCCACCGACGCGGACGACGACCCGGACGCCGCGGTCCGCGCCGCCCTCGCCGCCGTGCCGCCCGCCCGGCTGCGCAAGGCCGGACTGCTGGAGCTGATCCTGCAACTCGCCGACGGCGACCCCGCGACCCCCGACGCCCCCACCGACGGGGGCGACGCACACGACCTGGACGCCCTCGACGGCGAGAGCCTGCTGCGGCTCGCGGCCGAGACCACCTCGGACTGACGCCCCGCCCGACTTGAGAGAGCCCGCCTTGAACACACCCAACCCCTACGTCGAGGCGCTGCGGACCTCCCTGAAGGAGAACGAGCGGCTGCGGCGGCACAACCAGCAGCTGATCTCGGCCGCCGTGGAACCCATCGCCGTCGTCGGCATGGGCTGCCGCTACCCAGGCGGCGTCGCCTCCCCGGAGGACCTCTGGGACCTCGTCGTCGACGGCCGGGACGCCATCGGCCCGTTCCCCGCCGACCGCGGCTGGGACCTGGCCCGCCTCACCGGCGACGGACCCGGCCGCAGCCGCGCCCACGAAGGCGGCTTCCTCGACGCGATGACCGAGTTCGACCCCGCGTTCTTCGGCATCGCCCCCCGTGAGGCCCTCGCCATGGACCCCCAGCAACGGCTCCTGCTGGAGACCGCATGGGAGGCCCTCGAACGCGCCGGCATCGCCCCCACCGCACTGCGCGGCACCCGCACCGGCGTCTTCGCGGGCACCACCATCCAGGACTACGGCAAGGTCGTCGCCGAGGCCCGCGAGAACATGGACGTCTACGCCACCACCGGCCACGCCGCCGGCGTGATCTCCGGACGCATCTCCTACGTCCTCGGCCTGGAGGGGCCCGCCATCACAGTCGACACCGGCTGCTCCTCCTCCCTCGTCGCCCTGCACTGGGCCGTGCAGTCCCTGCGCGCCGGCGAGTCCGCGCTCGCCCTCGCCTGCGGCGCCACCGTCATGTGCACCCCGGGCACCTTCGTGTCCTTCACCGCGCAGGGCGGCCTCGCCTCCGACGGCCGCTGCAAGCCCTTCTCCACCACGGCCGACGGCGTCGGCTGGAGCGAGGGCGCCGGCGTCCTCGTACTGGAACGCCTCTCCGACGCCCGGCGCAACGGCCACCCCGTACTCGCCGTGGTCCGCGGCACCGCCCTCAACCAGGACGGCGCCTCCAACGGCATCAGCGCCCCCAACGGGCCCGCACAGCAACGCGTCATCCGAGCCGCCCTCGACAACGCCGGCCTCACCCCGGACCAGATCGACGCCGTAGAGGCCCACGGCACGGGCACCACCCTGGGCGACCCGATCGAGGCACAGGCCCTCCTCGCCGCCTACGGCCAGAACCGCGAACGGCCCCTGCTGCTGGGCTCGGTGAAGTCCAACATCGGGCACACCCAGGGCGCCGCCGGAGTCGCCGGCGTCATCAAGACCGTCATGGCGCTGCGGGCCGGCCTGCTCCCACGCAGCCTGTACGCCGAGCGGCCGACCTCCGACGTCGACTGGACCGCCGGTTCCGTACGGCTCCTCACCGCGAACACGCCCTGGCCGCACACCGACGCCCCACGCCGCGCCGGCGTCTCCTCCTTCGGCATCAGCGGCACCAACGCCCACATCGTCCTCGAACAGGCCCCGCCCGCCGAGGAACCCGAGCGCACGGCCGTCCCGGACCTGACGCCGTGGCCGGTGTCCGCCCGCACCGCCACCGGCCTCGACACCCAGCTCCACCGGATCACGACCGCCGCCGCCGACCTGACCGCCCCGGACGTCGGCCACTCCCTCGCTGCCGGACGCGGCCACCTGGAACACCGCGCCGTGCTCCTACCGCACGAGGACGGGGTGAGGGAACTGGCCCGCGGCACGGCGGGGGAGGGCGGCCTCGCCGTTCTCTTCACAGGCCAGGGCAGCCAACGCCTGGCCATGGGACGGGAGTTGTACGACCGTTTCCCTGCCTTCGCGGAGGCCCTCGACGAACTGCTCGGACACCTCGACCCCGCCCTGCGGGACGTGATGTGGGGCGATGACGAGACCGCGCTCAACCGCACCGAACACGCCCAGCCCGGGCTCTTCGCCGTCGAGGCCGCCCTGTACCGGCTCGCCGAATCCCTGGGCGTGCGACCCGGCTTCGTCGCCGGGCACTCCGTCGGCGAGATCACCGCGGCGCACGTCGCCGGAGTGCTGTCCGCGGAGGACGCCTGCGTCCTCGTCACCGCCCGAGGCCGTTTGATGCAGGCGCTGCCCGAGGGCGGCGCCATGGTCGCCGTGGCCGCGCCCGAGGACGTGGTGCGCACGCTGCTCGGGGACGACGTCGCCCTCGCCGCCGTCAACGGCCCGGCCTCCGTGGTCCTCTCCGGCACCGAGGACGCCGTACTCACCGCCGCCGAGCGGCTGCGCGACGCCGGGCACCGCACCCACCGGCTGGCGGTCTCGCACGCCTTCCACTCACCGCTGATGACGCCGATCCTCGACGACTTCCGTGCCGTCGTCGCCGGGCTCACCTTCAACGACCCGCGGCTGCCAGTCGTCTCGACGGTCACCGGCCGCACCGCCACCGCCCGCGAACTGCGCGACCCGGACCACTGGACCCGGCACACCGTCGCCACCGTGCGGTTCGCCGACGCCGTACGCACCCTCGCCGCCCAAGGCGTACGCGCCCACCTCGAACTCGGCCCCGACGCCGTCCTCAGCCCTCTCGTCGACGAAACCCTCACCGACCCGGAGACGACCACCGACCCCGGGGTGATCGCCGTACCCCTCCTGCGGGCCGACCGCCCCGAGGAACTGTCCCTCATCACCGGCCTCGCCCGGCTGCACACCGCCAGCGCCGCCGGAACCGTCGACTGGGCCGCCCTCTACCGGGACACCGGCGCCCGCCGCGTCGACCTGCCCACCACCGCCTTCGAACGACAGCCCTACTGGCCCACCGGCACGGGCCGCGCCCGCGACGCCGCGGGCCTCGGCCTCGGCGCGTCCGGCCACCCGCTGCTGGCCGCCACCGTCGACCTGGCCGACGGCGAGGGCGTCGTCCTCACCGGCCGCCTGACCCCCGCCCGGCAACCCTGGCTCGCCGACCACGTCGTCCACGGCCGCACCCTGCTGCCCGGCACCGCCTTCCTCGAACTCGCCCTGCGGGCGGGCGACGAAGTCGGCTGCGACCGCGTCCACGACCTCACCCTCACGGCACCGCTGGAGATCGCCGATCGCGCGGCCGTCCACCTCCAGGTACGAGTCGGCCCACCTGCCACCGACGGCCGCCGCCCCGTCACGGTCCACTCTCGCCCTGACAGCGCCGACCCCGTTGCCGAGTGGACGGTCCACGCCACGGGCCGACTCGACACGGCGCCGGACAGCCGTGAGAACCCGTCATTCGGCATGATGCCGGGCAGCCCGACGGACCCGGCCCTCGACATCGCATGGCCGCCGCCCGGCGCGGAACCCATCGACCTCACCGACTGCTACGACCACCTCGCCGAGCTCGGCTTCGACTTCGGGCCGGTCTTCCGTGGCCTGAGCGCCGCCTGGCGACGCGGCACCGAACTCTTCACCGAGGCCACCCTGCCCGGCCCCGGGCACACCGACGCCACCGCCTTCCTGCTCCACCCGGCCCTGGCGGACGCCGCCCAGCACGCCGCGACCCACGGCGACCTCGGCACCCTCAGCGAAGGCGGCCTGCCCTTCTCCTGGGAGGGGGTCCGCCTGCACGCCACCGGCGCCACCGCGCTGCGCACCCGCATCGCCCGCCTGGACGACGACACCGTCACCCTCACGGCCACGGACCCCGCGGGCAACCCGGTCCTGACGGTGGACGCCCTGGTCACACGACCCGCGACAGCGGCCACCCGAACCACCCCCGACGCCCTGTTCACCGTCGACTGGCAGGCCCTGGGCAAGCCCACGGCCACCGACCTCGACGTCGCCGTCATCGGCCCCGACGCCGCCGACCTGGCCGACGCCCTGCGTACCCCCGACACCGGGGTCGCCGTCGCCCCCGACCTCGCCGCGCTCGAAACGGCACCGGCGGTAGTCCTCACCCACATCACCGGCGAATCCGACGAGTCACCGATCCCCACAGCCCTCCGGTCAACCACCGAGCGCGCCCTAGCCCTCGTCCACTCATGGCTGGCGGACCCACGCTTCGCCGACTCCCGCCTCGTCGTCGCCACCCCCGCCACCGGCGACCTCCCGGCCGCCGCCGCACGCGGCCTCCTGCGCACCGCACAGACCGAGAACCCCGGGCGCATCACCGTCCTCCACCTCGACGGCCCCCTCGACGGCGAACAACTGCGCCGCGCCCTGACCACGACCGAGCCCGAAATACGCGCCGACGCCGAGGGCCTGCGCGTCCCCAGACTCGTCCGGGCCCCGCGCGCCGCGGCACAGCAGCCGGCGTGGGAAGTCTCCGGCACCGTCCTCGTCACCGGCGGGACCGGCGGCCTGGGCGCCCTCGTCGCCCGCCACCTCGTCACCCGGCACGGCGCCCGCGACCTCCTGCTCGTCTCCCGCCGGGGCCCCGACGCCCCCGGCGCCGACCGGCTCACCACCGACCTGACCGAACTCGGCGCCCGCGTCCGCGTCGCCGCCTGCGACATCGCCGACCGCGACGCCCTCGCCCGCCTCCTCGACGGCGAGCACCTCACCGCCGTCGTCCACGCCGCCGGCACCGTCGACGACGGCGTCCTCGGCGCCCTCACCGCCGAACGCCTCGACACCGTCCTGCGACCCAAGGCCGACGCCGCCTGGCACCTCCACGAACTCGCCCCCGACGTCGGCACGTTCGTCCTGTTCTCGTCCGCCGCCGGCACCCTGGGCGGTGCCGGCCAGGCCAACTACGCCGCCGCCAACGCCTTCCTCGACGCCCTCGCCGCCCACCGCCACACCCTCGACCTGCCCGCACTCTCCCTCGCCTGGGGCCCCTGGGACGTCGAGGGCAGCGCCATGACCGGCGAACTCACCGACGTCGACCGGGCACGTCTCGCCCGCTCCGGCTTCCCCTTCCTCACCCCTGACGACGGCCTCGCCCTCCTCGACGCCGCCCCCGCCACCGGCCACACCACCGTCCTGCCCATCCGCATCGACCTCGCCGCGCTGCGTGCCCGGGACGACGTCCCGGCACTCCTCACCGGCCTGGCCGCCCGCCGCACCACGACGGGCCGTACGACACTGACCACGGCCACGTCCGCCACCACTCCGACGGACGCCCCCGTCCAACGGCTCGCCCCGCTCGACCCCGCCGACCGCAGGGCCGCGCTCCTCGACCTGGTCCGCGAGCAGGTGGCCGCCGTCCTGGGCCACCAGGACGCCGGACGCGTCGAGCCCAGCCGGGCCTTCCGCGACCTGGGCTTCGACTCCCTGACGGCGGTGGAACTGCGCAACGCCCTCAGCACGGCGACCGGACTCCGCCTACCCGCCACCCTGATCTTCGACCACCCCACACCCCGGGCACTGGCCGAGCACCTGCTGTCGAACCTGTTCCCGGGCACCGCCACGGGCACCACGGCACAGGTAGCGCCATCCACGACGATCCCGGCCGACGACCCGGTCGTGGTCGTCGGGATGGCGTGCCGCTACCCCGGCGGAGTCCGCTCCCCGGAGGACCTGTGGCGGCTGGTGTCGGAGGGCGTGGACGCGGTGGGCGACTTCCCGTCCGACCGTGGCTGGGACCTCGATCGCCTCTACCACCCCGACCCCGAGAACCCGGGCACCTCCTCGACCCGGGCAGGCGGCTTCCTCCACGACGCCGGCGAATTCGACGCGGACTTCTTCGGGATGAGTCCGCGTGAGGCGTTGGCGACGGATGCGCAGCAGCGGTTGCTGCTGGAGTCGGTGTGGGAGGCGATCGAGCGGGCGGGTATCGACCCGACGTCCCTGCGCGGCAGCCGCACAGGTGTCTTCGCGGGTGTGATGTACAACGACTATCGGGAGTTGCTGACGGGGGAGGAGTTCGAGGCCTTCCGGGGCAACGGCAGCGCCCCGAGCATCGCTTCAGGGCGTGTTGCGTACGCGCTGGGCCTCGAAGGACCTGCGGTGTCCGTGGACACGGCGTGTTCGTCGTCGTTGGTGGCGGTGCATCTGGCTGCGCAGGCGTTGCGTGGTGGTGAGTGCTCGCTGGCGGTTGCCGGTGGTGTGACGGTGATGTCGACGCCGACGACCTTCGTGGAGTTTTCCCGTCAGGGTGGGTTGGCGCCGGACGGGCGGTGCAAGGCGTTCTCGGATGCGGCTGACGGTGTCGGCTGGGCCGAGGGTGTGGGCGTACTGCTGTTGGAGCGGCAGTCGGATGCCGTGCGTAATGGGCACCGGGTTCTGGCGGTTGTTCGGGGCAGTGCCGTCAATCAGGACGGCGCCTCGAATGGGCTGACCGCGCCGAACGGCCCGTCGCAGCAGCGGGTGATCCGGCAGGCGCTGGCGTCGGCGGGGCTGAGTGCCGGGGATGTCGATGTCGTCGAGGCGCACGGCACTGGCACCGCACTCGGTGACCCGATCGAGGCGCAGGCGCTGCTGGCGACTTACGGTCAGGATCGTGAACGGCCGCTGCTGCTGGGCTCGGTGAAGTCGAACCTGGGTCATACGCAGGCCGCCGCTGGTGTGGCCGGCGTCATCAAGAGCGTGCTGGCGATGCGGCACGGTGTCGTCCCGCGCACCCTGCATGTCGACGCACCGTCCTCGCACGTGGACTGGTCGGCCGGTGCGGTGGAGCTGGTCCGCGAGCCGATTGCATGGCCGGACAGCGATCGTCCGCGCCGCGTCGGCGTTTCCTCGTTCGGCGTGAGCGGCACCAATGCCCACCTGATTCTTGAAGAGGGGCCGGCAGAGCCGGAGGCCGCGGACCCGTTCGGGATCGTCCCGTTGGTGGTGTCCGGCAAGACGGCCGACGTGCTCGACGCTCAACTGGCCCGACTGCACGCGGACGTTGAGGCAGCCAATCTCGGTCACGTACTTGCCACCGGACGGACCCGGTTCGCGCATCGGGCTGTGTTGCTGGCGTCGGCGGAGGGTGTCTCCGAGGCGGCCAGGGGAGTGGTGGCCGAGGGGCCGTTGGCGTTCGTGTTCTCCGGTCAGGGCGCTCAGCGTCTGGGGATGGGACGTGAGCTGTACGGCCGTTTCCCGGTGTTCGCCCAGGCTCTGGACGAGGCCCTGACTGAACTGGGTCCGGGTCTGCGCGAGGTGATCTGGGGCGACGACGAATCCGCCCTGAATCGCACTGAGTTCACTCAACCCGCGCTGTTCGCCATCGAGGTGGCGCTCTACCGTCTCGCCGAATCGTTGGGCGTACGGCCGGATTTCGTGGCCGGTCACTCCGTCGGCGAGATCGCCGCCGCCCATGTCGCGGGCGTCCTCTCACTCACGGACGCCTGCGTACTGGTGTCGGCACGTGCCCGGTTGATGCAGGCCCTGCCCGAGGGCGGGCTGATGCTGGCGGTCGAGGCCACCGAGGACGAGGTCGCCCCGTACCTCACCGACGAGGTGAGCATCGCCGCGATCAACGGCCCGACCTCGCTGGTGCTCTCCGGCACGGAAGAAGCGGTACTCGCGGTCGCCGCCGACCTCCCCGACCGCCGCACCACCCGCCTGCGCGTCTCCCACGCCTTCCACTCTCCGCTCATGGACCCGATGCTGGAGGACTTCCGGGCCGCCATCACCGACCTCCGCTTCACCGAGCCCGGCATCCCCTTCGTCTCCAGGACCAGCCCGACCACGCCCGACTACTGGGTCCAGCACGTCCGCGACACCGTCCGCTTCGCGGACAACATCCGCACCCTGACCGACCACGGCGTCACCCGCTTCCTCGAAATCGGCCCCGACGGCACCCTCACCGCCCTCATCGAACAGACCACCCCCGAGGACGCCCTCATCGTCCCGGCGCTTCGCAAGACCCAGCCAGAGGAGGAAGCCGTTCTCACGGCTCTGGGTCGCCTGTTCACGCACGGTGTGCCTGTCGACTGGGCGGCCCTCTTCGCCGGGACCGGACCCCGACTCCCCGAAGTCGTCCCCACCTACCCCTTCCAGCGCCGTCGCTTCTGGCCGGAGCCCTCCCTGTCGGTGAAGGACGCCATCGCGCTGGGACTGGAACCGGTCGGGCACCCCTTGCTCGGCGCGGTCGTGTCGCCGGCCGGTTCGGACGGCGTCGTGCTGACCGGTCGGCTCTCGCTCGCCTCGCACCCCTGGCTCGCCGACCACACGGTGCACGGTCGCTCGTTGCTGCCCGGCGCCGCACTGGTCGAACTCGCCCTGCGTGCCGGTGAGGAGTACGCCTGCCGACGCCTTGCCGAGCTGACGCTGGGCACACCGCTGATCGCGCCCGACGAGGGTGCCGTACGCCTACAGGTCACCGTAGGACCGGCCGACGCGGACGGAAAACGGCCCGTGACCGTGCAGTCCTGCCCGGAAGGCGACCCGGGAGGCTCTTGGGCCGTCAATGCGACCGGGGTGTTGGAGCCTGGGGAGGAAGTACCGGCGCACGAGCCGGAGTCGACCGCCTGGCCGCCGCCCGGTGCCGAGCCGGTCGTACTCGACTCCTTCTACGCCGAGCGGGCGTTGACCGGATTCGGATACGGGCCTGCCTTCCAGGGGCTGCGTGCAGCCTGGCGGCGTGGTGACGACGTCTTTGTCGAGGCCGAGCTGCCCGAAGGCACGGAGCCGGGTGGGTTTGTGCTGCATCCTGCCCTGTTCGACGCCACTCTGCACGGTACGTCACTGCTGGTGGGGGACGGTGTGGTGCCGTTCTCCTGGGAGGGCGTCGCGCTGCATGCCGAAGGGGCCGCGGCGGTGCGGGGCCGGTTGTCGCTCGTAGCGCCGGACCGCGTGCGAGTGGCCCTCGCCGACTCGTCCGGACGGCAAGTGGCCAGTGCCGATGCGCTGGCTGTCCGTGCCGTCACGGCGGGGCAGTTGGCCGGCCCGCTCTACCGCGTCGACTGGGTGGCGCCGACCTTCGAGGCAGCCCGCGACATCGGCGTGCTGTGCGTCTCCGGCGACCATGACGGCACGCTCACCGCGATGTTGCGTGAGGCCGGGCTCGCTGTGGGCGAGGACGGTGCCGAGGCGGAAGTCCTGCTGCTGCCGCCCGCGTCGGAGGTGCCGTCCGCCGTCGTCGATGCCCTGGCGCTGTTGCAGCGTGCGCTGGTAGACGAGTCCGAGCGCCGCCTCGTACTGGTCACCCGGGACGACGACGATCCCGCCGGGGCCGCCGTACGCGGGCTGTTGCGGTCGGCCGCCGCCGAGCATCCGGGCCGTCTGGCCGTGCTCGCCCTCACCGATCCGGCACCGCAGACGCTCCGCGCCGCATTCGGGTTGCTCCGGGACGCGGCTGAGCCGGAGGTCGCCGTCCGGGGTGGGGAAGTGCTTGTGCCCCGGCTCGGGCCGGTGCGGGCGTCCGCGGGAGCAGGACGGGAAGCCGCTTGGGGCCGGGGGAGTGTGCTGGTCACCGGCGGGACCGGTGGGCTCGGTGCTGCCGTGGCGCGGCATCTCGTCGCCCGACACGGTGTGCGGGATCTGCTGCTGGTCTCCCGCCGGGGGCCGGACGCGCCGGGGGCCGGCGAGCTGGTCGCCGAACTGACGCAGGCCGGTGCCGTTGCCGAGGCCGTGGCCTGTGACGTGGCCGATCGTGACGCGTTGGCGGCGCTGCTTGCCGGGCGGACGGTCGGTGGTGTGGTGCACGCGGCCGGGGTTCTCGACGACGGTGTGGTCGCCGCGTTGACCGAGGAGCGGGTGGCGGCCGTATTCCGGCCGAAGGTGGAGGCCGCCCGGCACTTGCACGAACTCGTCGACGCCGATGTGCCGTTCGTGGTGTTCTCGTCGGCCGCGGGGGTGCTCGGAAGTGCCGGTCAGGGGAACTACTCCGCCGCCAACGCCGGCCTGGACGCGCTGATACGCGAGCGGCGCGGCGCCGGGCTGCCCGGGCTGTCGCTCGCCTGGGGCCCGTGGGAGGCGGCCGCCGGAATGACCCGGCAGCTCACCGACGCCGACCGGGCCCGCATGGCACGCACCGGGCTGCTGCCCCTGTCCACCGCGACCGCGCTCGCCCACTTCGACGCCGCCCTGGCTCACGACGAACCCGTCGTGCTGCCCCTGAGCCTCGACACGCACGCACTGGCCGGGGCCGGGCCCGACGCACCGGCCGTGCTGCGCGGACTCGTGCGACACCGCGTCGACAGGCGCCGTACCGCCGCGTCGCTCACCTCGGGTGATGCAGGGCTCGCGGCGACATTGGGGCGGCTCGGGCCCGAGGAGCAGGGACGTGAGTTGCTCGGCCTGGTGCGCGGGCAGGTCGCCCGCGTGCTCGGGCACCGCCGTGCCGACGCCGTCGAGGCCCGGCGGCCCTTCCGCGAGCTGGGGTTCGACTCGCTCACGGCCGTCGAACTGCGCAACGGCATCGCCGCCACCACCGGCCTGCGCCTGTCCGCCACCCTCGTCTTCGACCACCCGACCCCCGCCGACCTCGCCGCGCATCTCCACGAGCGGCTGCTCGGCGGCCCGGTGGCCGCCGTGGACGTGGTCGCCCGGCCGGCCGCCGCCACTGACGATCTCGTGGCGATCGTGGGCATGGCCTGCCGCTTCCCCGGAGACGTGGCCTCCCCGGACGACCTGTGGCGCCTCGTGACCGACGGCGTGGACGCGATCGGCGACGTACCGGCGGAGCGCGGCTGGGAGGAGGCCAGGCGCGGCGGATTCCTCAGCCGCGCGGGCGACTTCGACGCCGACTTCTTCGGCATGAGCCCGCGCGAGGCGCTCGCCACCGACGCGCAGCAGCGGCTGCTCCTGGAGGTCTCCTGGGAGGCCGTCGAGGACGCCGGTATCGACCCGGTGACGCTGCGCGGCAGCCGCACCGGAGTGTTCGCCGGTGTCATGTACGGGGACTACGGCACGCTCCTCGCCGACGAGAGGTACGCGGGCCTGCGCGGCGCCGGCAGCGCCCACAGCGTGGCCTCCGGACGGGTGGCGTACACCCTCGGTCTGGAAGGACCGGCGGTCAGCGTCGACACCGCCTGCTCCTCCTCACTCGTGGCGCTGCACCTGGCCGCCCAGGCGCTGCGCGGCGGCGAGTGCACCCTCGCCCTGGCCGGCGGCGTGACGGTGATGGCGACCCCTTCGACCTACGTCGAATTCGACCGCCAGGGAGGCTTGGCCGCCGACGGCCGCTGCAAGGCGTACTCCGACACGGCCGACGGCGTCGGATGGGGCGAGGGTGTCGGCCTGGTCGTGCTGGAGCGGCTGTCCGACGCCCGCCGCAACGGGCACCCCGTGCTGGCGGTACTGCGCGGCTCCGCCGTCAACCAGGACGGCGCCTCCAACGGCCTCACCGCGCCCAACGGACCGGCCCAACAGCGCGTCATCCGGCAGGCGTTGGCCGCCGCCGGAGTCTCACCGGCCGACGTGGACGCCGTCGAGGGCCACGGCACCGGCACCCGGCTCGGCGACCCCATCGAGGCCCAGGCACTGCTCGCGACGTACGGACAGGAGCGGGCGCATCCGCTGTTGCTGGGTTCGGTGAAGTCCAACATCGGGCACACCCAGGCCGCCGCGGGAGTCGCCGGCGTCATCAAGACGGTCCTGGCTCTGCGACACGGCATCGTGCCGCGCTCCCTGCACACCGACACGCCTTCCACGCACGTCGACTGGGAGTCGGGCGCGGTGCTCCCGGTGCGTAGGGACACCGTGTGGCCGGAGACGGACCGGCCGCGCCGGGCAGCCGTCTCCTCCTTCGGCGTCAGCGGCACCAACGCCCACCTCATCCTGGAAGCCGCCCCGCCCCCGCAGCAGGAGGCCGAGCGGGAACCGGTCGCCGTGACACCGGCCGTGGTTCCGTGGGTGCTGTCGGCCCGCACCGCCGCCGCCCTCGACGCCCGTACGGCCCGACTCGCCCACCGCGAAGACATCCTGGACGTCGGCCTCACCCTGGCCGCCACCGCCCGCACCGCCTTCCCGCACCGTGCCGTGGCCCTCGCCACGGACACCGGCGGCCCCGTCGAGATCGCCCGCGCAGTAGCCGCCGAACCCGGCCCGACAGCATTCCTCTTCTCCGGCCAGGGCGCCCAACGCCTGAACATGGGACGCGAGTTGTACGACCGCTTCCCCGTCTTCCGCGCCGCCCTCGACGAGACGCTCGCACTGCTCGACCCAGGACTGCGGGAGGTGCTGTGGGGCACCGACGAGGCGGCGCTCAATCGGACCGGCGCCGCCCAGCCCGCCCTCTTCGCCGTCGAGGTCGCCCTGTACCGGCTGCTGGAGTCCCTCGGCCTGCGCCCCGATGCCGTCGCCGGGCACTCCGTCGGTGAGATCGCCGCGGCGCACGTCGCCGGCGTGCTGACCCTGCCCGACGCATGCCGCCTGGTCACGGCCCGGGCCACCCTGATGGACGCCCTGCCGGAAGGCGGCGTCATGGTCGCCGTCGAGGCCGCCGAGGACGACGTACGGCCCCACCTCGCCGCCGGCGCCTCCCTCGCCGCAGTCAACGGCCCCGCCGCAGTGGTCGTCTCCGGCGACCCCGTAGCCGTCGAGGCCACCGTCGCCGCACTCCCCGGCCGACGCACCACCCGCCTCCCGGTCAGCCACGCCTTCCACTCGGCGCACATGGACCCGATGCTGTCCGACTTCCGTGCCGTACTGGACACCCTGGAATTCCGGACGCCGCGCCTGCCCGTCGTGTCAGACCTGGACGGCGAGTTGACCGACCCCGGTCGCTGGGTACGCCAGGTGCGCGAGACCGTCCGTTTCGCCGACGCCGTCCGGAGCATGGCCGCCGCCGGGATACGGACGTATGTCGAGGTCGGCCCCACCGCCGCCCTGACGGCACTGGTCGAGTCGATCCTGTCGGAGCACGCCGGCACGCACACCGAGGGCGCCCCGGACGCGGTCGCCGTGCCGGTGCTGCGGTCCGGGCGGCCCGAGGAGGGCACGCTGGTCACCGCGCTGGCCCGGCTGTTCACGGCTGGTACGCCCATCGACTGGCCCGAGCTCTTCACCGGGACGGGCGCCCTGCGTACGCGGTTGCCCGGCTACCCCTTCCAGCACCGTCACTACTGGCCCGCAGCCGCAGCCACCGGCGGTGACGTCCGCGGCTCCGGACTCACGGCAGTGCACCATCCGCTGCTCGGAGCGGCGGTCCGCCTCGCCGACGCCGACGCCGCCCTGTTCACCGGCCGCGTCTCGACGGCGACCCATCCCTGGACGACGGGGCATAGAGTCGCAGGCCGGGTCGTCCTGCCCGGCACCGCCCTCGCCGAACTCGTCGCCCGAGCCGGCGTCGAACTCGGCCACGGCCGTATCGCCGAACTCACCCTCGAACAGCCCCTGTTCCTGCCCGACACCGACGCCCTGACCCTTCAGGTCTCGGTCGCCGAAGCCGACGACACCGGCCTGCGCCCGGTCACCGTCTCCTCCCGGCATGACGGCGACCCTGACGCGCCCTGGCTGCGACACGCAGTCGGCCTCCTCGCCGACGACACCGCCGCCGTACCCGCCACCGCCCCGGAACCGACCGGCACCGCCCCGTGGCCGCCGCCCGGCGCGGAGACCGTCGACCTCGACGCCTTCTACGCCGAACTGGCCGACACGGGCCTCACCTACGGCCCACCGTTCGGGGTGCTCACCTCAGTCCGGCGGCGCGGCGCGGAGGTGTTCGCCGAGGCCGCCCTCCCCGACGACACGGACACCGACGGCTTCGGCCTCCACCCCGCCCTGCTCGACTCCCTGCTGCACGCAGCCGCGTTCACGGGTGGGACGCCGGGGCTGCCGTTCGCGTGGCGTGACGTGGACCTGCGTCTGCACGGCAGCGCCACGGGCGCACGGGTGCTACGCGCTCACATCGTCCGCGACACGGAGACGGCTGGAGTCGCTGACGCTGTGCGGCTGACGGTTACCGACCCGTCGGGCACCCCGGTTGCGTCCGTGGGTTCACTCGTCACCAGGCCGCCGTCCCTGACCACGAGCGCCACGCTCCCCAACGCGCTGTTCCGACGCACCTGGGCGCCGGTGACGTACCCGGAGGCGTCGCGAACTCCTCGTCTCGCCGTACTGACCACAGGCTCCGTCCCGGCCTGGGCGCCACGGGACGCCGAGATCCTGCCCGGTCTCGACGGCAAATCGTCGGCTCCCGACCTCGTCCTCACGGAGATCACCGCCGGGGAACTGCACACCACACTCCGCCAAACCCTGGACCTCCTCCACACATGGCTCGCCACTGCGCCGTTCACGACGTCCCGCCTGGTCGTCGTGACCGCCGACGAGGAATCCCCGGTCGTCGAGGCGGTCAGGGGCCTGATCCGCTCGGCGGCGAACGAACACCCCGGCCGCCTGGCCCTGCTCACCCGCGACCCCAGCGAGCCCCAACTCCCGTTCCCGGCAGACCTCCTGAGCGCCTACGAGACCGGCGAGACGGAGCTCGCCGTACGCGGCACGGACCTGCTCGCACCCCGCCTGGCCCGACAAGAGCTCCGCACTCCGGAACACGCCCGGGACACCTGGACGGGCCCGGGCAGCGTGCTCATCACCGGCGGCACGGGCGGCATCGGCGCGGCCCTGGCACGCCACCTCGTCACCCACCACGGAGCACGCGAACTACTGCTCGTGTCCCGACGAGGGGAGGACGCCCCCGGCGCCGCCGAACTACGCACCGAGCTCATGGAGTTCGGCGCCCGAGTGGAGATCGCCGCCTGCGACGTGTCCGACCGCGGCGCACTGGCCGATCTGCTCACCGACCGCACCGTCGGGGCCGTCGTGCACACGGCCGGCGTCCTCGACGACGGCGTAGTCACCGCCCTGACCCCCGAACGTCTCTCCGCGGTCCTCCACCCCAAGGCCGACGCCGCCCGCCACCTGCACGAACTGCTTCCGGACGTACGGGCATTCGTCCTGTTCTCCTCGGCGGCAGGCACCTTCGGAGGCACGGGCCAGGCCAACTACGCCGCCGCCAATGCCTACCTGGACGGCCTCTCCGCCCACCGCCACGCCCTCGGCCTGCCCGCGACCTCCCTCGCCTACGGGCCCTGGGCGATGACCGACGGCATGACCGGCGAACTCGACCGCACCGACCGTGAACGCCTCGCACGCTCCGGCTTCCGTCCCCTCGATGTGGACGAGGGTTTGGCCCTGTTCGACGTGGCGACAGCCGACGAGAGCGCCTCACTGCTGCTGCCCGTACGACTCGACCACGCGGCACTTCGGTCGCGCGGCGACGTCCCGCCGTTGCTCCGCGGGCTGTTCCGGAGCCGTACGGCAACCGCCGGGGCGGGCGACCTTCGGCACCGCCTCGCCGGGAAGACCGCGGAGGAACAGCGGGCCCTGCTCCTGGCCGCGGTACGCGCTCGCGCCGCGGCAGTCCTGGGGCACGACGAGCAGGACTCCGCCTCTATAGAACCCCGACGTCCTTTCCGCGACCTGGGCTTCGACTCCCTGACGGCGGTGGAACTGCGCAATGCCCTCGCGGCGGCAACAGGGCTGCGTCTGCCCGCCACCCTCGTCTTCGACCACCCGTCGGCCGAGAAACTGGCCGCCCACCTGCATGAGCAACTGGTAGGCACCCAGTCGGCGCCGGAGGCGACTCCCACCGGGATGTCCCTCGCCGACGATCCGGTGGTGATCGTGGGGATGGCCTGCCGCTACCCCGGTGGTGTCTCGTCGCCGGAGGATCTGTGGCGGCTGGTGTCGGAGGGCGTGGACGCGGTGGGCGACTTCCCGTCCGACCGTGGCTGGGACCTGGAACGCCTCTACCACCCTGATCCGAACCACACCGGCACCTCCTCGACCCGGGCCGGTGGCTTCCTGACCGACGTCGCCGGGTTCGATCCGGAGTTCTTCGGGATGAGCCCGCGGGAGGCACTGGCGACGGACGCCCAGCAACGGCTACTGCTGGAGTCGGTGTGGGAGGCCGTCGAACGGGCCGGCATCGACCCGACGTCCCTGCGAGGCAGCCGGACGGGCGTCTTCGCGGGTGTGATGTACAACGACTATCGGGAGCTGTTGCCGGGGGAGGAGTTCGAGGCCTTCCGGGGCAACGGCAGCGCACCGAGCATCGCTTCGGGGCGTGTTGCGTATGCGCTCGGCTTTGAGGGGCCGACTGTCTCGATCGATACGGCGTGTTCGTCGTCGTTGGTCGCTCTGCATCTGGCTGCGCAGGCGTTGCGCGGTGGTGAGTGCTCACTGGCGGTGGCGGGTGGTGTGACGGTGATGTCGACGCCGACGACCTTCGTGGAGTCTTCCCGTCAGGGTGGGTTGGCGCCGGACGGCAGGTGCAAGGCGTTCTCGGATGCGGCTGACGGTGTCGGCTGGGCCGAGGGTGTGGGCGTACTTCTGCTGGAGCGGCAATCGGATGCAGTGCGCAACGGTCATCGGATCCTCGCCGTGGTGCGGGGTAGCGCGGTGAATCAGGACGGTGCCTCGAATGGGCTGACAGCGCCCAATGGTCCCTCCCAGCAGCGAGTGATCCGCCAGGCCCTCGCGTCGGCCGGGTTGTCGGCCGCCGAGGTGGATGCGGTCGAGGCGCACGGTACGGGTACGACCCTGGGCGACCCGATCGAGGCGCAGGCGTTGCTGGCGACGTATGGCCAGGATCGTGAACGGCCCCTGCTGCTCGGCTCGGTGAAGTCGAACCTCGGTCATACGCAGGCCGCTGCTGGTGTGGCCGGCGTCATCAAGAGCGTGCTGGCGATGCGGCACGGTGTCGTCCCGCGCACCCTGCATGCCGACGCACCGTCCTCGCACGTGGACTGGTCGGCCGGTGCGGTGGAGCTGGTCCGCGAGCCGGTTCCTTGGCCGGACAGCGACCGCCCGCGCCGGTCCGCCGTCTCCTCCTTCGGTCTCAGCGGCACCAACGCCCACGTCATCCTCGAAGCCGGCCCCGAGCAGGAGACTCCCGCCGACGATAATGAGCGCACAGTTCCTCTGGTCGTCACGGCACGTTCGGAAGCGGCACTGGACGCGCGAATACGGCAACTTCAGTCCTGCGAACCGTCGGTACACGCCGGATTGACTGCGGCGACCGGGCGGGCTTCGTTCTCTCACCGCGCGGTGTTGCTGGCGTCGGCGGAGGGTGTCTCCGAGGCGGCCAGGGGAGTGGTGGCCGAGGGGCCGCTGACGTTCGTGTTCTCCGGTCAGGGCGCTCAGCGTCTCGGGATGGGTCGGGAACTGTACGGCCGTTTCCCGGTGTTCGCCCAGGCTCTGGACGAGGCCCTGACTGAACTGGGTCCGGGTCTGCGTGACGTCATCTGGGGCGACGACGAATCCGTCCTGAACCGGACCGAGTTCACTCAGCCGGCGCTGTTCGCCATCGAGGTGGCGCTCTACCGTCTCGCCGAATCACTGGGCGTACGGCCGGACTTCGTGGCCGGTCACTCCGTCGGCGAGATCGCCGCAGCCCATGTCGCGGGCGTGTTCTCGCTCGCGGACGCCTGCGTGCTGGTGTCGGCACGTGCCCGGTTGATGCAGGCCCTGCCCGAGGGCGGGCTCATGCTCGCGGTCGAGGCCACCGAGGACGAGGTCACCCCGTACCTCACCGACGAGGTGAGCATCGCCGCGATCAACGGCCCGATGTCTCTGGTGCTGTCCGGCACGGAAGAGGCTGTCCTCGCGGTCGCCGCCGGCCTCCCCGACCGCCGCACCACCCGCCTGCGCGTCTCCCACGCCTTCCACTCCCCGCTCATGGACCCGATGCTGGAGGACTTCCGGGCCGCCATCACCGACCTCCGCTTCACCGAGCCCGGCATCCCCTTCGTCTCCAACACCAGCCCGGAGACCATCGACTACTGGGTCCAGCACGTCCGCGACACCGTCCGCTTCGCGGACAACATCCGCACCCTGACCGACCACGGCGTCACCCGCTTCCTCGAAATCGGCCCCGACGGCACCCTCACCCCCCTCATCGAACAGACCACCCCCGAAGCGGCCGTCGCGGTCGCCGCGCTCCGCAAGAACGGGCCGGAAGAAGAGGCGCTGGCCGTCGCGATGGGGCGGCTGTTCGTGCACGGTGTGCACGTCGACTGGGCGGCCTACTTCGCCGGAACCGGTGCCCGACTCACGGACGCCCTCCCCACCTACCCCTTCCAACGGCAGCGCTTCTGGCCTGAGCCGCGCACCGGCTTGGGTACCGGCGACGTACGGTCCGCCGGGCTCGTCCCGGCCGGGCACCCCGTGCTTGGTGCGGCGATGTTGCTCGCGGACGGCGACGGCGCGGTCTTCACCGGGCTCCTGTCGCCGCAGGCACAGCCGTGGCTCGCCGACCACACCGTGCTCGGCAGCACCCTGGTGCCCGGCGCGGCCCTGGTCGATCTGTTGATCCGGGCCGGTGACGAAGTCGGCGCCGGGTGTATCGAGGAACTGACGACGATCGCCCCTCTCGTGCTGCCCGACGACGGCGCTCCCGTCAGATTGCAGGTGCGGATCGGCGGCGCCGACGACGACGGGCGGCGCACCTTCGCGCTGCACGGACGACCCGAGCGGGCCGGTGCCGATGCCTCCTGGACGGCGTACGCGCACGGCATGCTCGCGCACGCCCCCGCCGAGGCGGCGACGCCGGGGACGGACGTGTGGCCTCCGGCGGGTGCCGAGATGATCGAACTCGGCGCTCACTACGACACGTTGGCCGACGCCGGGTTCGATTACGGCCCGTCCTTCCGCGCGCTGCGCCGGGCCTGGCGCAGGGGCGACGAAGTGTTCGCGGAGGTGTCCCTGGACGAGGCAGCCCTCGTGGATTCCGACTCGGGGTCAGCCGCGGCCACGCCCGTGGACACCGACGGATACGGCCTCCACCCGGCCCTCCTCGACGCCGTACTGCACGCCGCCGGCTTCACGGGCGCGGGCGGTGACGAAGGTGCGGCCCTCCCCTTCTCCTGGGAGGACGTGGCGCTCTTCGCCTCCGGTGCCAGGACCGTGCGGGCCCGGCTGGTGCGGACGGGCGAGCGAACCGTGCGTATCGCGGTCGCCGACACCGGGGGCGGGGCCGTCCTCAGCGTCGGTGGGCTGACCGTACGGCCCGTCGACGTCGATCAGATGGCTGGTGCCGGTGCCGGTGCCGGTTCCGGCGCCGCACCGGACGCGCTGCTGCGGACGGCGTGGACGGCGGTGGGCGAGCGCACGGCCGACGTGCCCGCCGAGGTCGCCGTGCTCGGAGAGCTGCCCGAGGATCTCGCGGGGGAGCTGGTCACGGCCGGCGTCAAGGTGGCGGCGTACGACGATCTCGCCGCCGTAGCCGGGCATCACGGCGTGGTGCTCGCTCCGGTGGGGGAGACCGGGGTCGATCCGGCCGGGTCCGCCCATGCACACGCGCGTGCGGCGCTGTCGCTCGCGCAGTCCTGGCTGGACGACGAACGCCTCGCCGGGGCACGGCTCGTCGCGCTGGTGCGAGGGGCCACGACAGGGGCGGAGCCCGGTGCCGCCGCGGCGTGGGGGCTGCTGCGGTCGGTGCAGAGCGAGCATCCCGGCCGGATCGGTCTGCTCGACGTGCCTGGGGATGCGGGCGGCGTGGCCAGTGCGTTGAACCTCGTGGAGCCGGAAGTTGCCGTGGTGGACGGCGAGGTGCTGGTGCCACGGCTGGAGCGGGTGTCCATGGACGGTCCTGATCGCCGGCCGGAGGACGATGCCTCGATCTCCCTCGGCGACGGGGGAGCCGTCCTCATCACCGGCGGTACGGGCGGTCTCGGTGCCCTCCTCGCCCGTCATCTCGTCGCCCGGCACGGCGTACGCGATCTGCTTCTGCTGTCCCGGCGCGGCGTCGACGCGCCGGGCGCCGGGGACCTCGTCGCCGAGCTGACCGGGCAGGGTGCCCGCGTCGAGGCGATGGCCTGCGATGTCGCGGACCGGGACGCGCTCGGTGCCGCTCTCGCCGGGCGTCAGGTCGGCCATGTCGTGCACGCGGCCGGCGTACTCGACGACGCGACCGTCGCGCATCTGACGCCCGAGCGGGTCGCCGCCGTGCTGCGGCCCAAGGCCGACGCCGCCCGGCATCTGCACGAACTGCTGCCGGACGTACGCTCGTTCACGGTGTTCTCCTCGGCCGCCGCTACCTTCGGCAACGCCGGGCAGGGCGCCTACGCCGCCGCGAACGCCTTCCTCGACGCCCTCGCACGGCATCGTCACCGGGCCGGGCTGCCGGGGCGGTCCCTGGCCTGGGGGCCGTGGCAGCAGGCGGACGGCATGGCCGGCACGCTGAGCGCACGGGACGTCGAGCGGATGCGTGCGTCCGGGTTCCCGCCGCTGAGCACCGAGGAGGGGCTGGCGCTCTTCGACCGGGCCGTCTCCGCCGCCGAACCCGTCCTGCTGCCGGTGCGGATCGACGTAGCGGCGCTGCGTGCCCGCGACGAGGTACCCGCGCTGCTGCACGGACTGGTGCCGGTGCGCAGGTCGGTGGCCCGGTCGACCGACCCGGGACTCGTGGCGCGGCTCGCCACGCTCGACGAGGACGAAGGGCGGGCGGCCGTACTGGAGTTGGTGCGGGAGCAGGCCGCCAGGGTGCTCGGTCACCGGCCCGGTGGCACCGCCGAGGTCGGGCCGGCGCGGGCCTTCCGTGACCTCGGCTTCGACTCGCTGATGTCGGTGGAGCTGCGCAACGCGCTGAGTACCGCCACCGGTCTGCGGCTGCCCGCCACGCTGGCCCTCGACCATCCGACTCCGGAGGCGGCCGCCGGGCATCTGTACGCGCTGCTCGCCCCGCAGGCCGAACGGACCGGGGCCGACGGCCTGCTGGCCGTCCTGGAGCGGGTCGAGCAACTGATCGCGGCCCTGCCGGAGCCGACCGCCGACGGAGCCGCGCACCGGCAGATCGCCGGACGGCTCGACGTGCTGCGCACACGCTGGTCGGCGCTGGCCGCACCGCACGCGGAAGCGGCCGTGAACGAACAGGAGAAGGCCGCGGAGTTCGACATGGACAAGCTGTCGGACGACGAGATGTTCGCCTTCCTCGACGACGAACTCGGCGACGGGTGACCGAGGGGTGGAGAGCTTCCACTGATGTCACCTGCCGCGCCCCGCCTAGCGTGGGCGAAACCGGTACACGAACGGCGGACCAGCGGCTCGGCCGGGTCCCTGAGCCGAAGAGGCGATGAGACGTGGGCATGGTCAAGACGGACGACGGTCCGGCCGTGGAGGTGCGTGATCTGGTGCGCGCCTATCGTGGCCGGGGCGGTGAACTCATCAAGGCCAACGACGGGTTGACGTTCAGCGTGCCGCGCGGGCAGGTGTTCGGCCTGTTCGGCGCCAACGGCGCGGGCAAGACGACGCTGGTCCTCCAGATGCTGGGGCTGGTGCGTCCGACGTCGGGCTCCATCACCGTGAACGGCATCGACGTGGTGCGCCACCCCGAGCTGGTGAAGTCCACCGTCGGGTTCCTGCCGCAGCGCGGCCTGTCGATGCGGCTGATCGAGGCCCGCCGGGCCCTGCACTACACGGGGCGGCTGCGCGGGCAGAGCGAGACCGACGCCCGCCGCCAGACCGACGAGCTGATCGAGGAACTGGGTCTCGGGCCGTACGCCGACCGGCAGGTGGAGCGGCTCAGCGGTGGCCTGATGCGGCTGGTGAACTTCGGCATGACCCTGATGGGCCGCCCCGAACTCATCGTGCTGGACGAGCCCACCAACGAACTCGACCCGCACAACCGGCGGTTGATCTGGGACATCGTGCAGCGCCGGGCCGCCGAGGACGGCACGACGATCGTCCTCGTCACCCACAACGTGCTGGAGGCGGAGAAGGCCGTCCACCGCGTCGCCGTCATGCACGGCGGCCGTATCACCGCCATGGGCACGCCCGGCGAGCTCAAGGAGCAGACCGGCGCCCAGGCGCGGCTTGAGCTGTTCGTCCGTGACGGAGGCAGTCTCACCGAGGCGGAGGCCGCGCGGCTCGGCCGGATCGGTGTCGTCTCTCCGGGCGACCGCAGCGGCAGCTACCTCGTCACCGCGCCGCCCGACCGGATCCAGCCCCTGCTGGAGGTCCTGGTCACCGATGTCGGCGTGACCCGCGTCGACGACTTCCGGTTCGCCCGGCCCACGCTGGAGGACGTCTACCTCAGCCTCAAGCCCGAACCCGGCGGCGAGCCGGAGAAGCCGGCCGAGCCCGCCCCGGCCCACCGGGCGCCCGATTCTTCCGAACAGCCGCCTCCTGTCAAGGAACTCGCCACCGTCGGTGCCCCCGGTGCCGAACCCGACGCCGCAGCGTTCGGTACTCCAGGTGCCGAACCCGAGGCCGCCGCGCCCACGACCACCCCGCCCGCCACCCGGCGCACCCCGCTGCCCGCCGCCCGTACTCCTCGGCCGGCGCCCTCGATCGCCCCGGCCCCCGCCCGGGTCCCCCGGCGCACCCTCGGGGCCCGGCTGGCCACCTTCGGCACGTCCTTCAAGTACCTGTGGTTCGAGCACATGCTGATCGTGCGGACGTCCTGGCACGTCCACATGGTCTTCGGCATCTTCATGCCCCTGACCATGGTGTTCGGGTTCTCCCGCATCGGCAGCGGCCTCACCGACCAGTCCAGCCTGCTGTACATAGCGAGCGGCTCCGGAGTGTTCTCCATCGCCGCGCTCGGGACCACCGCCATCGCCCAGCGGATCGGCGCCATCAAGGCCGAGGGCTCGATGATGTACTACGCCTCGCTGCCCATCAGCAAGGTGGCCTTCGTGACGGCGTTCGTCGCCGCCCGGCTGCTGCTCATCGCGCCCGGCCTGGTCACCTCACTGCTCGCCGTGGAGGTGCTCTACGACATCCAGCTCACGCTGTCGCCGACGCTGCTGTTCGTGTATCCGCTGACCGCCCTGCCGCTCGCCGCCCTCGGCCTCGTCATCGGCAGCCTCATCGACAAGATCGAGCTCATCTCCATCGTCACCTACATGCTCAACTTCCTTCTGCTGCTGGGCGCCCCGCTGCTCATCCCGCTGGAGTCCCTGCCGGTCGCGCTGCGCGTCATCAGCTACGTCATGCCGACCAGCTACGGCGCCGACGCCATCCGGCACAGCGTCACCGGCGACATCGACGGCACGTTCGCCCTGGACGTGGCCGTCCTCGCGGTCGCCTCGGTGGCGTCGCTGTGGATCGCCGACCGGGCGCTGCGCTGGCGCGCCTCCTGACGCCCGCGCAGGACCAGTGTTTTCCCCAGTGACCGCCTCACCGGGACGCCGATAGCATCCTTTCCGGATCCAGAGGGTGAATGTCCGACGGCCGTTCTCCGGGCCTGGTGCGAGACCGGAGAACGGCCGTACGGGTCCCTCGGAATCATTTCGGAGAACGGCAAGAACGGCACCGGAAAATCGGCTCGGCGCATTCGGGAAACCGGCGGGAACACCGGAAGAGGGAGCCGTCCCTTTTCATCTTCTCTTTCGTCTCCTTCCGGTCCTCCGGCTGTTCCGGGCCGGAGCGAACGGGAGCGACACCGGCATGAAATTCCAGGTGCTGGGCCCGCTGACGGTCCTCGGCGACAGCGGCCCGGTCGCGCTGAGCGGAGTCAAACAGCGCGCCACACTCGGCCATCTGCTGCTGCACGCCAACGAGGTCGTCGCGACCAGCGCCCTGATGCGTGCCCTGTGGGCCGGCGAACCACCGCCCACCGCCCGCAAGATGCTCCAGAACGCGGTCTCCGCCCTGCGCGGACTCCTCGCCGCCGACGACACCGAGGACGCCCACGGCGGCCCCGTACTCCTCACCCACGCCCCCGGCTATCTGCTGCGCGTCGACGGCGACGACCTCGACCTCACCGCCTACCGGGCCCTCGCCGACCGCGGCCGCGCCGACCTCGCCACCGGAGCCTGGTCCTCCGCCGCCCGTACCCTGCGCGCCGCCCTCGACCTGTGGCGCGGCCCCGTCCTCGCCGACCTCGCCGAGTCGGGCGCTGACTGGCCCGAACTGCGCACCCTCGCCCAGGCCCGCACGGCCACCCGCGAGGACCTGTACGAGGCCGAACTCGCCTGCGGACGGCACGACGACGTGCTGGCGGAACTCCGCACCCACGCCGAGCGCGAACCGGAGCGCGAGCGGCTGTGCGCCCAGCTGATGCTCGCCCTCTACCGGCGCGGTCACCAGTCCGACGCCCTCGACGCCTACCGCCGCACCAGGACCGCGCTGGCCTCCCGGCTCGGCCTGGAACCGGGCCGGGTGCTGCGGGCCGTGGAGCGCGCCGTCCTCGACCACGATCCCGTCCTCGGCCAGCCCGACGCGCTCGCCATCATGGCCCTCGACGGTGAACCCCGCCGCCCGCGGCCGACAGTGCGCACGCCCGGTCCGGCGGCCCTCGCCCCGGCCACCCCGGTCGGCTTCGACAGCCCTCCGGCACCCAGGCCCCCGGCCCCGCCGGCGCTCCCCGCACCGCAACGCGCGACCGCCTTCCCGTATCCCGCCGCGCCCGCCGGCGTCCTCACCGAGCAGCACAAGCAACTGTCGATGCTGCTCGTGCGGACCACCCTCGGAAAGGGACTCGGCGGCGACCCGGAGGACGCCGCCCGGCTCTCCGGAGAACTGGCCGCCGCCATCCGCGACGAGGTCGCCCGGCACGGCGGAAAGGTCTCCGGCGTCCTCGGACCCGTCACCTTCGCCCTGTTCGGCGTCGTCCGCACCCGCGAGGACGACGCCGAACGCGCGGTCCGGGCCGGCCGGGCGATCCTGCGCAGACTCCGCCAGTACGGCGCGGGCGGCCCCGTCCCCGTGCACGGCGGCTCCGCGCCCCGCGTGGCCGTGGCCACCGGCGACGTCGTCGTCACCTGCGCCGCCGACGGCACCGGCGCCGTACCGATCGTGAACGGCGCCGTACCGCAGAGCTGCGCCGACCTGCTTCGGACCGTGCCGCCCGGCGGCATCCGGGTGTGCGCCACGACCCGCTCCGGCACCGAACGCTCCCTCGTCTACGGCCCCGCCGGCCCCGACGGCGCGGCCGAACCGCTCGGCACCCGCACCGCCCGCACGGACACCCCGCCCGCCCTGGTGGGCCGGGACCGCGAATTGGCCCAACTGGGCGGAGCACTCGACGACGTGGCCCGCCGGCAGCGGCCCTGCCTGCTCACCGCACTCGGCGAACCCGGCGCCGGGAAGACCCGGCTCATGGCCGAACTCGCCCGGCTCGCCCGCCGCTCCCCGCACGGATACCGGGTCGTCACCGGCCACAGTTCCTGGTGCGACCGCGACCGGCCCCTCGCCCTCCTCGACCGCACCCTCGCCTCGGCCACCGGCACAGCCTTCGCCACGGCCACGGCCACGGCCACCGGCTCCGGCGACTGCGCCCGCGACGCCCTCGCCCGCACCGTCCACGCCCTCTTCGGCACCGGCGACCGCGGCACCTGGCTGCTCGACCGACTCGGCCCGCTCCTGCGCGCGGAGCCGCCCGTCCCCGCCGACTGGCCCGACCTCGCCACCGCCTGGCGGCTCCTGCTCGCCGGCCTCGCCGCCGAACGCCCCCTGCTCCTCGTCCTGGAGGACCTGCACTCCGCACCCGACCCGGTCCTGGACCTCGTCACCGAACTCGCCGACGCCGCCGGACCCGTACCCCTCCTCCTCGCCGTCACCGCACGCCCCGAACTCCTCGACCGCAGGCCCACCTGGGGCGGCGGCCGGCGCGACGCCCTCGCCCTCACCCTCGACCCGCTCGACGAGGCGTCCTCCGCCGCGCTGCTCGACGCCCTCCTCGCCGCCGGCGGCGCGCTCCCCGCCGAATCGCGGCGTGACGTCCTCGCCCGGATCGGCGGCAACCCCCTCTACGCCCTGGAGTACGCCCGGGAACTGGCCGGCGGTGCTCCCGGGCCTCCGGCGATGCCCCGTCATGTGCGGCAGGTCGTCGCCGCCCACCTCGACACCCTGCCGCCGCTCGCCAAGGCCGTCCTCGTGTGCGCCTCCGCCCTGGGCGGCGTCTGCTGCGCCGACGGAGTCGCCGCGGTCGGCGGCGTGGACCGTACCGAGGCCGCCCACTGGCTCGACCACCTGGAGCGCCGGGACTTCCTGCGCCGCTCCCGGCACCCCTCCGCCACCGGCGCCCTGCGCTACGCCTTCCGGCACCCGGCAACCCGCGAGGCCGTCGACGCGCTCGTGCCGCGCACCGTGCGCGAGGACCGCAGGCGCCGCGCCGAGGCCTGGACCGAAAGCACCGCCGCCCAGCTGACCGCGTGATCCGGATACCCGGCACGTCATTTTCCCGAACGACCGACAACGGCGGGGAATTCGTGTGCCCATTCCATCGAATTACCCGCCGATGGAAACACCCAACTGGGTCCATGTGCGCACAGCGCATAAGTTCGTCATCGAGCGGCGCGGAAAGCGCGCCGAAGACTCGGGAAAACACCGAGACCGGCGGCACATCATGACGTGTCCGGACGTCGCTTCCGCACGAAAGGAATGGTTGTGCGCATTCTCTGCAGCCTCGCGCTGTCGCCCTCCAACGCACGTGCCCTGCTGCCGCTGGCCCGAGCCGCGGCGGAGGCCGGCCACGAGGTCACCGTGGTCTCCCCGCCGGAGATGGCCGGTGTCTTCGAGGGCGAGGACATCAGCGTCCTGCCGCTGTTCACCGACATGGCCGAGATCGTGCTCAGCCTGCTCCAGCAGAAGCGCATCGACTTCGCCCCCGCCGACCCGTTCTCTCCGCAGACCCTCCTCGCCACGGCCTGCGGCCCGCACGTCACCGACGCCTACCGACAACTCCTCGACGTGGCACACGAGTTCAAGCCGGACGTGATCCTGCGCAGCGGCGTCGAGTTCGCCGGCTACCTCGTCGCTGAGACCCTCGGCGTCCCGCACGTCACCGCGCCCTCCGGCGGCGGCCAGTACCTCGACGCGAAGCTGGCCCTCACCGAGCTGAACCTGCGCCGCGCCGAACTGGGCCTGCCCGAAAGCGACTCGGCCGACGCGATCCACGCGCACGGCCGCTTCGACTGCATGCCGCCCGAGTACGCCTTCACCGCGCACGACATGGGCGGCACCTTCGCCTACCAGCAGCCGTCCGCCGTCGTGCGCGGCGAGACCGGCCCCGAGTGGCTGCGCGACCTCCCCGGCGACAAGCCGCTCGTCGTGGTCTCCAGCACCAACGTGTTCGCCTCGCTGATGCATCACTCCGTCTTCCCGCGCATCCTCGACCTGTTCTTCGACGGCGTCGTCGCCGGACACCTCTTCGAGGGCCTGGACATCGAGGCCGACCCGGCGCTCGTCGTGGGCGCGCTGATGCCCGGTGACGCCAACCCGCTCACCACCATCGTCAAGGGCCTGTCCCAGGTCGACTGCACGGCCGTCGTCGCCACCCGCGGCATGCCCGTCGACCCGGCCGCCGTCGGCGACAACGTGCACCTCTTCGAGAGCATCCCGCAGCCGCTGCTGCTGGAGACCGCCCAGCTGCTGTTCACGCACGGCGGCTACAACAGCGTCCGCGAGGCCGTCCGGGCCGGCGTCCCCATGGCCGTCCTGCCCGAACTCAGCGACCAGGCGCACAACGCGAGCCGCGTCACGGAGCTCGGGCTCGGCCTGCGCGTGCCCAGCGCGGGCGCCGACGACGTCGCCGGCACCGTCGAGCGCCTGCTCGGCGACCCGGGCCACACCCACGCGGCCCGCACCGCGCAGCGCCACATGCTCGCGCTGCCCCAGGTCACCGCCGCCGTCGACCACCTCGTCGCCCTCGCCGGCCACTGAACCGGAACCCAGACAGGAGCAGGAAGATGGACACGCAGTTCCTCCGGGCGTTCTACGACCTGGCCTCGTGGATCCGGCTGTCCCCGCTGCTGAACGGCCCCTACCTGCCGTTCTCCGCGTGGTCGCTGCGCCCCGGCGCCCTGATCAAGCTGCTCGACGACATCGCCCTGGGCGACCGCAAGGTCCTCGTCGAATGCGGCAGCGGCACCTCCACGATCGTCTTCGCCCGCTACCTCGCCCAGCGCGGCCACGGCAACGTGCTCTCCCTGGAGCACGACGAGAAGTGGGCCCGGTGGGTGAACGACCAACTGGCGCAGGAGGGCCTCACAGACGTCGCCCGCGTCGTGCACGCCCCGCTCACCGAACACCCGGCCGCCGTCAAGCGCGTCGAGTGGTACGAGCCCGCCGTCGTCGAGGACGAGGTCGGCGCCTTCACCGACAAGCACGGCAAGATCGACCTGCTGCTCGTCGACGGCCCGCCCGGCTGGGAGCAGGGCCGCAAGATGGCCCGCTATCCGGCCGTACCCGCCCTCAAGGACCACCTGGCGCCCGGCGCCACCGTGATGCTCGACGACGTCAACCGCTCCGAGGGCGTGGAGATCACCAAGCGCTGGGAGGACGAGTGCGGCCTCACCATGCAGCTCGACCCCTACGGCACCCGCACCGCGTTCGGCAACCTCCCCGGCTGACCGGCGCCACCTCCCCCGGAAGGAGAGGCCGATGCTCGCCCTGAACGGTGGGCCCAAGGTGCGGACGCAACCGTTCCCGCGCTGGCCCGAGTACGACGAGACCGAGAGCCTCGCCCTCGCCCGCGCCCTCCAGCAGGGCGAATGGGGCCGGCACGGCGGCAAGGAGGTCCAGGCGTTCGAGCGCGAGTTCGCCGAGTTCGGCGGCGCGCCCGCCGCGCTCGCCGTCACCAACGGCTCGCACGCCCTCGAACTCGCCCTGGAACTCGCCGGGATCGAAGCCGGCGACGAGGTCATCGTCCCCGCCTACACGTTCGTCGCCACCTCCACCGCCGTACAGCGGCGCGGCGGTGTCCCGGTGCCGGTCGACGTCACCCCGGACACCTTCTGCCTCGACCCGGCCGGCCTCGACGCCGCCGCCACCGACCGCACCCGCGCGGTGATCCCCGTCCACATCGGCGGCCACGTCGCAGACATGGACGCCATCACCGCCTGGGCCGCCGCCCGCGGCGTCACCGTCGTGCAGGACGCCGCCCAGGCCCACGGCGCCACCTGGCGCGGCAAGGGCCTCGGCGCCCTCGGCTCGATCGCCACGTTCTCCTTCCAGAGCACCAAGGTGATCACCGCGGGCGAGGGCGGCGCCCTGCTGCTGCCCGACGAGGAGACCTACGAGGCCGCCTGGACACGGCACAACTGCGGCCGTGACCGCGAACTGAACCTCGCCACCGCCTCCTCCAACTTCCGTGTCTCCGAACTCACCGCCGCCCTGCTGCGCGCCCAACTGGCCCGCTTCGCCGACCAGAACGCCCGCCGCGCCGCCCGGCACACCGAACTCGCCGCCGCGCTCGGCGAGATCCCCGGCATCCGCCTCCAGGGCCGCGACCCGCGCTGCACCGGCACCCCGCACTACATGACGACGTTCGTCCTCGACCAGGACGAGCTCGGCAGGCTCGACCGCGACACCGTCGCCCTCGCGCTGCTGATGGAGGGCATCCCCGCCTTCGGCAGCCACCAGCCCCTGCACCGCACCGACGCCTTCTGGACCGGCGCCACCGGTGGCGCCCGGCCCGAGGAACTCGCCGAACGCTGCCCCAACGCCGAACGCGTCGGCCGTGACGGCGTGCTCATCCCGCACCAGGCCCTGCTCGGCACCCGCCAGGACGTCGACGACGTCGCCACCGCCGTCGCCAAGGTCCTGGACGAACTGCCGCGCGACGGCACCTCCGCGGCCGGCTGACGCCGCCACCGACGACCCCGACACCGACTTCGCACACCCCGCGCCCGGCGCGGCGGTTCACAGGATGGGAACGAAAGCGATGACCAGCGACAACCCGGCCGGCCGGACCTTCGAGGTCCTCGTCGTCGGCAATGGTGTGCTCGGCCTGTCCCTGGGCCTGACCCTCGCCCGCCGTGGCACCAAGGTGGCCGTCCTCGGCCGCACCGACCGGCCCTGGGCCGCCTCCACCGCCGCCGGCGCCATGCTCGGCACCTTCGGCGAGGTCACCTCCACCCTCATAGCCAGCGAGCAGGGCCGCGCCAAGCTCGACCTCGGCGTCCAGGCCACCCGCCTGTGGGACGACTGGCTGGACCAGCTGGCCGAGGACACCGGCGAGCACGACGACCTGCGCTGCGCCGACGGCACCGTGATGCTGCTGAACTCGGTCGGCGTACCCGGCATCGACTCCGCCAACTACGCCGCCATCCGCAAGACCCTCGACGAGTACAAGGAGCCGTACGAGGACATCGACCCGGCCGAGCTCGGCTGGCTCGACCCCGACCCGCTGGCCCGGCCCCTGATGGGCATGTTCATCCCCGGCGAGCACGCCGTCGACTCCGGCCGGCTGCTGGCCCGCCTCCAGAGCGCCCTGCTGAAGGCAGGCGGCACCCTCCTCGACGGCTTCGGCGAGAGCCTGGTCACGGAGGGCGAACGCATCACCGGCGTCAAGCTCACCAGCGGCGACACCCTCACCGCCGGCCAGGTCGTCCTCGCCGCGGGTGCCGCCTCCCAGACCCTCCTCGACACCGTGCCCGCGCTCACCGGCAGCATCCCGCGGCTGTGCGCCGGCGTCGGCGTCTCCGTCGTCGCCCGCGTCGACCCGGCCGTGCCCGGCCCCACCAGCGTGCTGCGCACCCCCAACCGTGCCTTCGCCTGCGGCCTGCACCTCGTGCCGCGCGGCCAGGGCCACGTCTACCTCGGCGCCACCAACGCCATCGAGCCCGAGCCCGCCGACGTGCCGTCCATCCGCGACGCCACCTTCCTGCTCGGCTGCGCCCTGCGGCAGCTGCGCCGCGACCTCGACACCGCCGGCATCGAGAAGATCCAGGTCGGCAACCGGCCCGTCGCCTTCGACGGCTTCCCGCTGGTCGGCGCCGCCGGGCTCGACGGGCTGTGGATGATGACCGGCACCTACCGCGACGGCCTGCACCTGTCGCCGCTGCTCGCCGACGAGATGGCCCGCCGCATCCTCGGCGACGACACCCGCCACGACCTGTCCGTGTTCCAGCCCGTCCGCAGGCCCACCCAGGCGCACAGCCGCACCGACGTCGTCGAGACCGCCGTCACCCACCTGCTCGCCACCGGCTACGAGGACGAGTGGAAGATCCCCAACGCCTGGCCCGCCGTCATCGAGGCCCAACTGCGCGCCGGATTCACCAAGTTCGCCGACGCCCTCGACGACGAGTTCACCCCGCCCGCCGAGATCCTCGCCAAGGCCCAGATGAACCCGGCCTTCGCCCAGCAGGTCCGCGAGTATTACGCGGCGAGCCGCGCCGCCCACTGAGCGCACCGCGCGGGAAGTGCCGCGCCAGGTCGTCGGTCGTCCGCGGCCGCGTCGTGGCTGGTCGCGCAGTTCCCCGCGCCCCTTTGGGGCGCTGTCGTCACCCCCCACCGCAATGAACTGAAGGAGCGTCGCGTCACCATGAGCTGTCCCGAACTTCCGCCGACGGTCGACCTGCTCGTCGTCGGAAGCGGCCCGGTGGGGTCGGCCGTCGCCCGCCGTGTGTACGACGCCGTACCGCACGCCCGGATCCTGGTCGCCGACCTCGGGCCGCGCCTGACCGGGCAGGCCGGGCTGCACCTCGGCAACCTGCCCGCACCGGAACGGGCCGCGGCCCAGGCCCGTTCCCAGGGGCGCGATCCCGAGACCGCGCCCGGCGAGGACGGCGCCCTGGTGAAGAGGTACGCGGACCGCGGCACCCATCTGCTGCGGCCCCGCCGCGACGACGAACCGGAGCAGTTCGGCATGCCCGCAGCGGTCATGTCCAGCAACATCGGCGGGATGGGCGTGCACTGGGCCTGCACCGCCCCCCGCCCGCTGGACAGCGAACGGCTGCCGTTCCTGCCCGCCGGCGACCTCGACGCCGCCCTGTCCGTCGCCGAACACCTGCTGAGCGTCACCCGCGACGCCTACCCGGCCACCGAGGCCGGCGACCTCGTCCTGAAGACGCTCGGCCAGCTCTTCGACGGCGACTACCCGGCCGGTCGCGGCGTCGGCACCATGCCGCTGTCCTGCACCCCCCGCCCGGGACGCCGCCCGCTGTGGGGCGGACCCGACACCGTCCTCGGTCCGCTCGCCCACGCCGGCGCAACCGCCGGCGACGGACGGTTCCGAATCGCCGACGAGACCATGTGCCGGCGCCTGCTGTTCAGCGGACGCAAGGTCACCGGCGCCCTCCTCGAACACCTGCCGACCGGCACCGAGTTCGCCGTCCGCGCCTCCGCCGTCGCCGTGTGCGCCGACGCGCTGCGCACCCCGCAGCTGCTGTGGGCCTCCGGCATCCGCCCGGACGCCCTCGGCCGATATCTCAACGACCAGCCCAAGACCGTCAGTTCCGTCCACGTCAAGGACGGCCCGACGGCCGGGCTCGCCGCCCGCGGCACCGTCGAGTTCGGCGGCGACATCCGCGACCTGGAGACCGGCCGCTTCTGGGTGCCGTTCGCCGACCCCGGCCGCCGCAACCACGGCCAGGTCATGACCATCGACACCTCACCCCTGGAGGGTGTCGACCCGGCGCTGTTCGTCGGCATGGTCTGGTACGGCGCCAAGGAGATCCGGGCCGAGGACCGCATCGAGTTCTCCACCAGCGAGGCCGACGCCTACGGCATGCCCGACATGACCGTCCACTACGACCTCACCGAAGCGGACCTCGAAGGCGCCGAACAGGCCCGCGCCGACCAGGAAGCCGTGGCCGAAGCCCTCGGCGGCGAGTTCCTGGAACGGCCCGAACTGTTCCCCGCCGGCAGCTCCAAGCACTACCAGGGCACCGTGCGCATGGGGCCCGCCGACGACGGCACCTCGGTGTGCGACACCGACAGCCGCGTCTGGGGCTTCGACAACCTCTACGTCGGCGGCAACGGGGTCATCCCGACCGCCACCGCCGTCAACCCGACGCTGTACAGCGTCGCCCTGGCCGTCCGTGCCGCGGCGTCCATCAGCGCCCGGCTCATCGGCGTCTGACCGCAGCGAACCAACCGAGAATCGAGGTGGCTGCCGTGCACCGCCACACCATCGCCGTCATCGGCACCGGCTATGTCGGACTCACCGCCGGAGCCTGCCTGGCGTCGCTCGGACACCGGGTGGTCTGCGCCGACCTGGACCCGGTCAAGGTCGCGGAACTCAACCGCGGCGAAGTGCGCATCCTGGAGGACGGCCTGCCCGAACTGGTGCGGGCCGGTCTCGACGCGGGCCGGCTCCGGTTCGTCGTCGGCGCCCCCGACGCCGTACGCGGCGCCCGCACCGTGTTCATCTGCGTCGGCACCCCCACCGGACCCGACGGGCGCGCCGACCTCACCGCCGTCGACGCGGTCGTCGAGGAGATCCGGACCCTGCTGGAACCCGACAGCGTCCTGGTCACCAAGTCGACCGTGCCGGTCGGTACCGCCGCCCGCGTCACCGCCGCACTCGGCCGGCCCGACGTCGGCGTCGTCAGCAACCCGGAGTTCCTGCGCGAGGGCACCTCCGTCGCCGACTTCCTCCAGCCCGACCGGGTCGTCATCGGCTCCGCCAGCCCCTGGGCCGCCGCCCAGGTCGCCGAGCTGTACGCCGGTGTCGACGCACCCGTCGTCATCGCGGACGCCGCCAGCGCCGAGGTCGTCAAGTACGCCGCGAACTGCTTCCTCGCCGTCAAGCTGTCCTACGTCAACACGCTCGCCGAGCTGTGCGAGGAGGTCGGCGCCGACATCGGCCGGGTCACCGCCGCACTGGGCCAGGACCACCGCATCGGCGGCGCGTTCCTGCGCCCCGGACCCGGCTGGGGCGGTTCCTGCCTGCCCAAGGACACCCGCGCCCTGCTCGGCACGGCCGACGCGCTCGGCGTCGACTTCCCGCTGGTGCGGGCGGCCATCGACACCAACGCCCACCAGCGCACCCGTATCGCCGACCGGATCGCCCGCCTGTGCGGGGACGAGGACGGCTCCCTCGCCGGGGTCCGGATCGGGCTGCTCGGCCTCACCTTCAAGGCCGGCACCGACGACCTGCGCGACTCGCCCGCCCTCGCCCTCGCCGCCGAACTCGCCGGCCGCGGCGCCGAACTCACCGCCCACGACCCGGCCGTCCCCGCCACCCGGCACACCGAACTCCCAGCCGACATCAACGTCGTCGACGACCCCCACCAGGCCGCGAAGGGCGCATCCGCCCTGGTCCTGTGCACCGAGTGGCCGCACTACCGCGACCTCGACTGGCCCAGGATCGCCGCCGACCTGCACCACCCGGTCGTCGTCGACACCCGCAACCACCTCGACCCGGCCGCCCTCAGCGCCGCCGGCCTCGCCTGGCACGGCACCGGCACCAGCCCCGTCGAGCCCGCCCTGACCGCCGTATAGACCCTCCAGAGCCGCGAAGAAAGGTCCGTCACCATGCGGGTGCTGTGCAGCATCACCGGCTCGCCCTCCCACGCGCGCGCCTGCCTGCCGCTCGTGCGGGCCCTCGGCGACGCCGGACACGACGTCCTCGTCGTCACCGCCGACAAACTCGCGCCCGTCCTCGCCGGCGAGCGGGCCCGCGTCGAGGGCGTCTACACCGACATCACCGCCCAGGGCATGCGGCTGCTGTTCGAGGGCAAGCTGCCCATCCCCGAGGAGTTCAGCCGCTTCGCCCACGACCTGTGGGCCACCCTCGGCGCCGGACCCCAACTCGACGACGCCTACGACCTGTTGCTGCCGCTCGCCCGCGAGTTCCGGCCCGACGTCATCCTGCGCGACGGCTACGAGTTCGCCGCGCTCCTCGTCGCCGAGACCCTCGGCGTACCCCATGTCCCCGCGCCCTCCGGCTCGGGCCAGTTCCTCGACCCGGAACTGCTGCTCCCACTGCTGAACGAGCGCCGCCGCGCCCTCGGCCTGCCCGAGAGCGACGATCCGGTGGCCGTCTACCGGCACGGACGCCTCGACTGCATGCCCGCCCCCTACTCCTTCGCCCGCCCGCTCGCCCCCGACGCCGTCGCCTACCGCCAGCCCCGCACCGTCACCCGCGGCGAGAGCCTGCCCGACTGGTTCGACGAACTGCCCGCCGACAAGCCCCTCGTACTCGCCTCACTCGGCACGGGACTGCCCGGCACCGTCCTCGAATTCCTCGACAAGGCCCGCGAGTTCGGCGCCCCCATCCCCGTCTACGACCCCGCGGAACCCCTCGACACGGTCGTCGAGGCGCTCTCCGCACTGGACTGCGCCGCCGTCGTCTCCACGCTCGGCATGCCCGTGGACACCGCGAAGGCCGCGCCCCACGTCCGCGTCGTCGACCGCTTCCCGCAGCAACTCCTGCTCGAGCACGCCGCGTTGTTCGTCACCCACGGCGGCTACAACAGCATCCGCGAGGCCGTACGCGCCGGCGTCCCCATGGCGGTCCGGCCCATGTTCGGCGACCAGCAGTACAACGCGCTGCGTGTCGCCGGCCTCGGACTCGGCGAGCACATCGCGAACCGGGGCGCCGAACCGATGCTGGAGACCTGCCGCCGGCTCCTGGCCGACGAGAACGTCACCGACGAGGCCCGGCGCGCCCAGAAGGCGATGCACGCCCTGCCGGGCATCGACGCCGCCGTCACCCACCTGGAACGCCTGGCCGCCGACTGACGGCCCCTTCCGCAGATCCGCATCGACGCCGACGTGGCCCCCGTGGCCCCGTCGGCGTCGTCGTGATCGTGACGGGCGCGCCATCTCCTTGTGTTTCCCCCAGTCGTCCGTCCGAATAATCGAACCAGTTGGACGAACGGATCAGGCCACCCCCACTTCCCCGGCCGCCGCACGCCGACGCCCCCCACAGGCCCGGTCCAGCATCCGAAGACGTGGCGACGAGTCATCCGCGGGAGAGAACGTGTCCGATCAAGCTCGCTCCACCTCGGCCACCCGCCCGATCGCGGGCACCCCACGCCCCTGGCTCCTCACCGGACGGGGCACCCGGGCCGTACGGGAACAGGCCCGCATCCTGCGCGCCCTCGTCCACGACGGGGCGCCGGACGGGATCGCGGCCGCCCTGCTGCACGGCCTCGACCCGGCCCACCCCTGCCGCGCGGCCGTCACCGCGACCGGCCCCGACGAACTCGCCGCGGCCCTGGACGCCCTGGCCGACGGCACCCCCACCGACCGGGTCACCGAGGGCCGGACCACAGCCCGCGACAGCGGACCCGTCTTCGTCTTCCCCGGCCACGGCTCGCAGTGGCCCGGCATGACCCGCGAACTCCTCGACACCTCATCGGTGTTCGCCCGCCGTATGGACGAGTGTGCCGACGCCCTCGCCCCGCACCTCGACCACAACCCCGTCGACATCCTGCGCGGCGCACACGCGCTCACCACACCCGACGTCACCCAGCCCGCCCTCTTCGCCGTCATGGTGTCGTTGGCCGCGCTCTGGGAGAGCGTCGGCGTACGGCCCGCGGCGGTCGTCGGGCACAGCCTCGGCGAGATCGCCGCCGCCTGCGTCGCGGGCGCCCTCACCCTCGACGACGCCGCTCGCGTCGCCGCGAGCTGGGGCACCGCCCAGCTCGACCTGCACGGGCGCGGCGCCATGGTGTCCGCCCTGATGCCCGTCGAACTACTCCGCGAACGCCTCGCGCCCTGGCACGGCAGGCTCCACCTCGCGGCCGTCAACGGCCCCGACAACGGCGTGGTCTCCGGCGACACCGACGCCGCCGCCGAACTCCTCGCCGAACTGACCGCCGAAGGCGTCCGCGCCCGCACCGTCGACTACGGCGTCGCCGCCCACTCACCGCACATCGACGAGATCACCGACCGCATCCGCGCCGACCTCGCCGCCCTCACCCCAAGCCCGGCCCGCGTCCCCCTCTACGCCGCCTCGGCCGGCACGGCCCTCGACGGAGTGACCCTCGGCGCGGACCACTGGGCGGCCGCCCTGCGCGATACCGTCGAGTTCGTCGCCGCCGTCGGCACCGCGCTCGACGCGGGCCACCGCCACTTCCTGGAGATCAGCCCGCACCCGCTGCTCACCACCGGACTGGAGACCGTCCTCACCCGGGCGGGCGTCACCGGCACCGTCCACAGCACACTCCGCAGGGACGCCGGGAACGCCGACCGCTTCCAGCGCGCCGTGGCCGAGTACTGGTCCACCGGCGGCGACCCCGACTGGACCGCCCTGCACGACCCCGGCACCGTCCCGGCCGACCTGCCCGCGGAACTCGCCGCCGCGGCAGCCGTCGAGGACCCCGACACCACCGGCACACCCCTCGGGGTCCAGGCGGCAGCCCTCCGCGACCGTCTCGGCGACCTGCCCGAACCCGACCGGCGCGGCGCCCTGGTCGACCTCGTCCGCACCCGGCTCGCCGACCTGCTGGAACTGCCGGGCGGCGCGCCCGCGCACATCTCCTTCCGCGACCAGGGCGTCGAATCGGCCACCGCCGTCGCCCTGCGCGACCGGCTGCGCGCGGCGACCGGACTGCCCCTCGCCCCGACCGCCGCGTTCGACTACCCGACCCCCGCCGCCCTCGGCCACCACCTCTACGAACAGCTCTACGGCGCCACCGCCGACCCGGCCACCACCGCCGGGAACGCGCACTCCGACGAGCCGATCGCCGTCGTCGGCATGGCCTGCCGCTTCGCCGGCGACGCCGACTCGCCCGAGGCCCTGTGGCAGCTCCTGTCGGACGGCACCGACGCCGTCACCCCGCTGCCCGACGACCGCGGCTGGGACATCGAGGGACGCTACGACCCCAGCGGCACCGCACCCGGCGGCTTCCTCCAGCGCGAGGGCGGATTCCTGCGCGCCGCCGCCGACTTCGACGCCGCCTTCTTCGGCATCAGCCCGCGCGAGGCCCTCGCCATGGACCCCCAGCAGCGGCTGCTCCTGGAGACGACGTGGGAGGCGCTGGAGCGCGCCGGCATCGACCCGACGACGCTGCGGGGCACCGCCACCGGCGTCTACCTCGGCCTCATGACCGTCGACTACGACCGTGCCGCCGCGCACGCCTCCACCGACGTCGCCGGCCACGTCCTGACCGGCAACGCCGTCAGCGTGGCCTCCGGACGCATCTCCTACACGCTCGGCCTGGAGGGCCCCGCCCTCACCGTCGACACCGCCTGCTCCTCCTCCCTCGTCGCCCTGCACCTGGCCTGCGAGGCCCTGCGCAGCGGCGCCGCCAGCACCGCCCTCGCCGGCGGCGCGACGGTCCTGCCGAGCCTGGAGATGTTCGCCGAATTCTCCCGCCAGCGGGCCCTCGCCCCCGACGGCCGCTGCAAGGCGTTCTCCGCACGGGCCGACGGATTCGCGCTCAGCGAGGGCGCCGGCATGCTCGTCCTGATGCCCCTGTCCGCGGCCCACCGACAGGGCCACGAGGTCCTCGCCGTGATCCGCGGCAGCGCCATCAACCAGGACGGCGCCTCCAACGGGCTCACGGCTCCCAGCGGCCCCGCCCAGCAGCGCGTCGTCCGCCAGGCCCTCGCCAACGCCGGTCTGCGTCCCGCCGACGTGGACGCCGTCGAGGCGCACGGCACGGGAACCCGGCTCGGCGACCCCATCGAGGCACACGCCCTCGCCGCCGCCTACGGCCACGACCGCGAGGAGCCCCTGTGGCTCGGCTCGGTCAAGTCCAACATCGGCCACACCCAGGCCGCCGCGGGCGTCGCCGGCGTCATCAAGATGGTCATGGCCCTGCGCGCGGAACACCTCCCGCGCACCCTGCACGCCGACGAGCCGTCCGCCCACATCGACTGGTCGGACGGCACCCTGCGACTCCTCCGCGAAGACCGGCCCTGGACCCGCGGTGAGCGTCCGCGCCGCGCGGGCGTCTCGTCGTTCGGCATCAGCGGCACCAACGCCCACCTGGTCCTCGAAGAGGCACCCGGCACCGAGGACTTGACCTCCGAGGAACCGCTCACGCGGCTTCCCGTGGTGCCGTGGGTCGTGTCGGCGCGCAGCGAGCGGGCCCTGCGGGAGCAGCTGGACCGACTGACAGCACTCGACGCGGACCCGCTCGACGTGGCCCGGTCACTGGCCACCACCCGCGCGACGCTGGAATACCGCGCCGTCGCCCTGCACCCCGGCCCCGTCGTCTCGGGGACGGCCACGGAGGGCCGTACGGCGTGGATGTTCACGGGGCAGGGGAGCCAACGGCCCGGTATGGGGCGGGAGTTGTATGCCTCCTTCCCGGTGTTCGCGGCGGCGTTGGACGAGGTGTGCGGGCTGCTGGATGCGGAGCTCGGTTTCGATCGGCCGGTCAGGGATGTGCTGTTCGCGGAGGAGGCGGAGGACGGGACCGGGTTCGCGCAGTCGGCGTTGTTCGCCTTGCAGGTGGCGTTGGTGGCGTTGCTGCGGTCGTGGGGGACGGCGCCGGGTGTGGTGCTGGGGCATTCGGTGGGTGAGTTCGCCGCCGCGTATGCGGCCGGGGTGTTTGAACTCGCCGATGCTGTGCGGCTGGTGGGTGCTCGTGCCCGGCTGATGCAGGCGTTGCCCGAGGGTGGCGCGATGGTCGCCGTGGAGGCTTCCGAGGTCGAGGTCGGCGAGTGGTTGGTGGACGGTGCGGTGATCGCTGCCGTCAACGGGCCGTCCGCCGTGGTGGTCTCGGGGGCGGAGGTGGCGGTCGACACCGTTGCCGAGCGGGCCCGGGAGGCGGGACGGCGGACCAGCCGGCTGAAGGTGTCCCACGCGTTCCACTCACCGCTGATGGAGCCGGTGCTCGCCGAGTTCACGGCCGTGGCCGAACAGGTCCGGTTCAACCGGCCCACCGTGGCGGCCGTGAGTACGCTGACCGGTGCCCCGCTGTCCGAGGGCGACTGGACGAGTGCCGCCTACTGGGCCGAGCAGATCGTCAAGCCGGTGCGGTTCCACGACGCGTTGGAGTCGGCTCGCGCCCAGGGTGTCGCACGCTTCCTGGAGGTCGGCCCGGACCCGGTGCTGACCGCGCTGGCCGGGGACGTGTCCGCCGCCGCGACCCTGCGCAAGGACCGCCCTGAGACAGAGACGCTGCTGACGGGCATCGCCGAACTCTTCGTCCGGGGCGCCGAGATCGAGTGGGCCGCGCTGTTCACGGGGACCGGCGCGCGCCGGGTGGACCTGCCCACGTATGCCTTCCAACGGCAGCGGTACTGGCTCGGCGACCACGCCCGGCCGGCCGGGCGCGCGGAGGGTGTCGTCGACGGGGGGTTCTGGGAACTCGTCGACCAGGGGGACGCCGACTCCCTGGCGGAAGAGCTCGGCGTGGACAGCGGTGCTCCGCTGGACGCCGTCCTGCCGGTGCTCGCCGACTGGCGCCGCAAGCGCCGCGAGGAGTCAAGACTGGCCGGGCTGCGCTACCGGATCACCTGGCGGCCGGTCCGGACCCCGGCCCCGGGCCGCCTGAACGGCACCTGGCTGATCGCCGTCGACGAGAACACCCCCACCGAACTGGCAGACGCGGCCGCGGCCGCGCTGCGAGCCGTCGGCGCCGACGCGACAGTCAGGACCGGATGGGCTGTCGGCCCCGAGGCGGACGCGACGGCCTGGGCCGGATCGGCTGGCGATCCTGTGACGGACGCGACGGCCAGGGCCGGCTCGGCTGCCGATTCCGTGACGGACGCGACGGTCACGACCGGACCGGCCGCCGCCCCTGAGCCTCCGTACGCGGGCGTGCTGTCCCTGCTCGCCGACCCCGCGCACGTCCTGGCGCTCGCGCGGGCGCACCCGGAGAGCCGGCTGTGGTGCGTGACCTTCGGTGCCGTCGCGGTGTCCGGGCGCGAGGGGCCCGCACGTCCGGAGCAGGCCGCCGTGTGGGGGCTGGGCCGGGTCATGGCGCTGGAGCAGCCCGACCGTTGGGGCGGGCTCATCGACATGCCGGACGAACCGCGGGCCCGGCTCTGGCAGCGGGTCGCGGCCGTGCTCGCGGCCGGGGGAGCGGGTGAGGACCAGCTCGCCGTGCGCGCGAGCGGCGTCCACGCCGCCCGGCTGGTGCGCGACCGCTCCGCGCGGCCCACGCGGTCCTGGCAGCCGCGTGGCACCGTCCTGGTCACCGGCGCGACCGGCGCCCTGGGCGGACACCTCACCCGGTGGCTGGCGGCCGGCGGCGCGGAACACCTCGTACTGGTGTCGCGGCGCGGAGCAGACGCCCCCGGTGCCGCCGAACTCGGCGCGGAACTCCGCCGGTCGGGCACCGCAGTCACGTTCGTCGCGGGCGACGTCGCCGACCGGGAGACCGTCGCGTCGGTCCTGGACACCTACGCGCCGACGGCCGTCGTGCACGCCGCGGGCATCCTCGACGACGGACTCGCCGCCGACCTCACCCCCGAACGCCTCACCCGCGTCCTGGCCGTGAAGGCCGGGGCCGCCCGGCATCTGCACGAGCTGACCCGGGAGCGGGAACTGGACGCCTTCGTCCTGTTCTCGTCCGTCACCGCCGTCCTCGGCAACGCCGGACAGGCCGCCTACGCCGCCGCCAACGCCCGCCTCGACGCGCTCGCCCAGCACCGCCGCGCCGCCGGACTGCCCGCGACGTCCCTCGCCTGGGGCCCGTGGGGCGGTGCCGGCATGGCGGCCGACGAGACCGTCGCCGAACACTTCCGCCGCCAGGGCATACGGCCCCTGGAGCCGGCCCGCGCACTCGACGCGCTCAGCCGCGCCCTCGACGAGGACGTCACCTGCACGACCGTCGTCGACGTCGACTGGCAGCGCTTCGCCGCCGCGGCCTACACGCCGCGCCCGCTCCTCGCCGACCTCCCCGAGGCCGCCCCGCCCGCCATCGACGCCGGACCCGGCGCACCGGCGGCGGGCACCCTCGGCACCGAACTGTCCGGTCGCACAACCGCGGAGCAGGACCGGCTGCTGCTCGGCCTCGTCCTCGACCAGGTCGCTGCCGTCCTCGGGCACGCCGACCGGAGTGCCGTCGACGCCGGCCGTGCCTTCAAGGACCTCGGCTTCGACTCGCTGACCGGCGTCGCCCTGCGCCACCGGCTCGCCGCCGCCACCGGGCTGGCCCTTCCCACCACCCTCGTCTTCGACCACCCCACCCCGACCGCGCTCGCCGCGTTCCTGCGCACCCAGGTCCTCGGCGTCACCACCGACGAGATCGAGCGCGGCGGTCCCGCCCTCGCGCCGGTCGGCGCCGACGACGACCCGGTCGTCATCGTCGGCATGGGCTGCCGCTTCCCCGGCGGCGTGACCACCCCCGACCAGCTGTGGGACCTGCTCTCCTCCGCCACGGACGGCCTCACGCCGTTCCCCCGGGACCGCGGCTGGGACGTCGAGCGCCTCTACCACCCGGACCCCGGCCACTCCGGCACCACCTACGCCCGCGTCGGCGGATTCCTGCACGACGCCGCGGACTTCGACGCCGAACTCTTCGGCATCTCCCCGCGCGAGGCCCTCGCCATGGACCCCCAGCAACGCCTGCTGCTGGAGACCGCCTGGGAAGCCCTGGAGCGCGCCGGCATCGACCCGCTGTCCCTGCGCGGAACGGCCACCGGCGTCTTCGCCGGCACCAACGGCCAGGACTACCGCGACACCGCGAACGCCCCGGGCGAGGACGTCGAGGGCTACGTCGCCACCGGCTCGGCCGCCAGCGTCCTGTCCGGCCGCGTCAGTTACACCCTCGGCCTGGAGGGCCCCGCCCTCACCGTCGACACCGCCTGCTCCTCCGCGCTGGTCGCGCTCCACCTCGCCGCGCAGGCCATCCGGCAGGGCGAATGCCGCACCGCCCTCGCCGGCGGCGTGACCGTGATGGCCACGCCGGGCATCTTCGTCGAGTTCTCCCGCCAGCGTGCCCTGTCCGCCGACGGCCGCTGCAAGGCCTTCGCCGAGGGCGCCGACGGCACCGGCTGGTCCGAGGGCGCCGCCGTCCTCGTACTGGAACGCCTCTCCGACGCGCTCCGCGCGGGCCACCCCGTGCTCGCGGTGCTGCGCGGTTCCGCCGTCAACCAGGACGGCGCCTCGAACGGCCTGACCGCGCCCAACGGGCCTTCGCAGCAGCGGGTGATCCGGCAGGCCCTGTCGGCGGCCGGTCTGAACCCCGCCGACGTGGACGCCGTCGAGGCGCACGGCACCGGCACGAGCCTCGGCGACCCGATCGAGGCGCAGGCCCTGCTCGCGACCTACGGCCAGGACCGTGAGGAGCCGCTGTGGCTCGGGTCGGTGAAGTCCAACATCGGCCACACCCAGGCGGCGGCGGGCGCGGCCGGCGTCATGAAGATGGTCCTCGCCCTGCGCGCCGGGCAACTGCCGCCCACCCTGTACGTCGACGCCCCCTCCAGCCGCGTCGACTGGGACTCCGGCGCCGTGCGGCTGCTCACCGAGGCGCGACCCTGGGCACGCGGCGAACGCCCGCGCCGGGCCGGTGTGTCGGCGTTCGGGATCAGCGGGACCAACGCGCATGTGATCGTGGAGGAGGCGCCGCAGTCGGACACGGCGGCCCTTGGCGGCCCCGCCACCGAGCCACCGCGAGCGGGCACGCCGACCGTTGGCGCGCTTGCCGCCGGCCCGGACAATGCGCCGGTCGCCGGGGCAGGTCGAGCAGGCGTGCCGGCCGTCGACGCTCCCGACTACGAGGCATCGAACGCAGGCACTTCGACCGTCGCCGCCCCACCCAGCCCCGCAGGCGCCGTGGCCTGGATCCTCTCCGGCCGGACCCGTCAGGCCCTGCGTGCGCAGGCCGCCCGGCTCGTCGCGCACCTCGCCGAACGGCCCGGCCTCGACCCGGCGGACGTGGGCCGCACGCTGGCCACCGCCCGCGCCGCCCTCGATCACCGTGCCGTTCTGGTCGGCGACGACCCGGACGCCCTGATCGCGGCCGCCACCGCCCTCGCCGACGGCGACCCCACCGCCCCGGTCACCTCTGTCGCAGGCGAGGGCCGCACGGTGTGGGCCTTCACGGGGCAGGGCAGCCAGCGCCCCGGCATGGGCCGCGAACTGTACGACGCCCACCCGCTCTTCGCCCGCACCCTCGACGACACCTGCGCACTGCTCGACGCCGAACTCGCCGGCGCCGACGGCTTCGACACCCCACTGCGCACCGCGCTGTTCGCCACACCGGACAGCCCCGAGGCCGCCCTGCCGGCCCGAACCGGATACGCGCAGGCCGCGCTGTTCGCCCTCCAGGTCGCCCTCGCCGAACTGCTGCGCTCCTGGGGCCTCGCCCCCGACGCGCTGGTCGGCCACTCCATCGGCGAGCTGGCCGCCGCCCACACCGCCGGCGTCCTCGAACTCCCCGACGCCGTACGGCTGGTGGCCGCCCGTGCCCGGCTGATGCAGGCACTGCCCGAGGGCGGTGCGATGGCCGCCGTGGAGGCCGACCCCGAGGAGGTCGAGCCCTGGCTCACCGATGGCGCGGTCGTCGCCGCCGTGAACGGGCCCGCCGCCGTCGTGGTCTCCGGCACGGAGGCCGCCGTGGACGCCGTGCTGACCACCGCGCGCGAGCAGGGCCGACGCGTCACCCGGCTCAAGGTGTCGCACGCCTTCCACTCGCCGCTGATGGAGCCGATGCTGGCCGAGTTCGCCGCCGTGGCGAACGACCTCACCTACCGGCGGCCCCGAATACCGGCCGTCAGCACCGTCACCGGCCGGCCCCTCGCCGCCGACGACTGGGCGAGCGCCGACTACTGGGTACGGCAGGTGCGCCGGCCCGTCCTCTTCCACGACGCCGTACGCACCGTCATCGGCGAACTCGGCGCCACCCGCCTGCTGGAACTCGGCCCCGACCCGGTACTCGCCGCCCTCGCCCAGCGCACGGCCCCCGACCTGACCGTGGCGGTCGCCGCCCTGCGCTCCGGCCGGGCCGAGCCCGAGAGCCTGCTCACCGCCGTCGGTGAACTCTTCGTCCGCGGCACCCGTGTCGACTGGGCGGAAGTCTTCCGTGACACGGACGCCCAGCTGACAGACCTGCCCACCTACGCCTTCCAGCGCGAGCGCTTCTGGCTCCCGGACCGTGCCGCCCACCGCCCCGCCGACGATGGCTCCAAGGACGAGTTCTGGCAGCTGGTCGACACCGCCGACCCCGCCACCGTGGCCCAGGAACTCGGTCTGTCCGAAGGCGCTTCGCTGGACGCGCTGCTCCCGGCCCTGACGCACTGGCGACGCCGGCACGAGGAGCGCGCCGCGCAGGACCGCAGGCGCTACCGCGTGATCTGGAAGCCGGCGCCGTCACCGCGCACGGCGCGCCTCACCGGCCGCTGGCTGATCGCCGCCCCGGCCGGCGCACAGGACACCGACGCCTGCCTAGACGCACTGCGCACCGCGGGCGCCGACGCCGAGCTCCGCACCCTGCCCGCCTCGACGGAGACCGCGGAACTCGCCGCGCACATCCACGAGTACGGCCCGGACGGCATCGTCGTCCTCCCGGACACCGCCGATGCGCTCCCCACACCCCACCTCAACCTTCTCCAGGCGCTGGCGGCCGCCGAACTGAAGGTCCCGGTGTGGGCCGTCACCCGGTCCGCCGTAGCCGTCGCCGGGGAACCCCTCACCAACCCCGACCAGGCGCAGATCTGGGGCTTCGGCCGCACGGCCGCCCTCGAACTGCCCGGCCTGTGGGGCGGCCTGGTCGACCTCCCGGACGACGCCCGCCCCGACGACTGGCAGCGCCTCGCCGCCGTCCTCGCCGCCCCCGGGTGCGAGGACCAACTCGCCGTCCGCGCCTCCGGAGTCCACACCGCCCGCCTCGCCCACGACGAGGCGAACACCGGTGCTGTTCGCCGCCTCGCCCACGACCCGGCGAACAGCACCGGTGCCCCCGGACTGCCGGCGCCGCGCGGAACCGTACTGATCACCGGCGGCACCGGCGCACTCGGCGCCCATGTCGCCCGACGCCTCGCCGAGCGCGGCGCCCCACACCTGCTGCTGGTCTCCCGCAGCGGCGCCCACGCTCGCGGCGCCGACGCGCTGCGCGACGAACTCACCGCTCACGGCACCCGCGTCACCCTCGCCGCCTGTGACGTGGGCGACCGCGACGCACTGGCCGACCTGATCGCCGCGATCCCGGCTGAGACACCGCTGACCGGCGTCGTCCACACGGCCGGGCTCCCTCAGAACACCCCGCTCACCGACACCACCCCGAACAGCCTCGCCCAGGTGGTCTCCGCCAAGGTCACCGGGGCGGGGCACCTCCACGAACTGACCGCCGGCCTCGACCTCGACCTGTTCGTGCTGTTCTCGTCCGTCGCCGCCGTCTGGGGCAGCGGCGGCCAGGCCGCCTACGCCGCGGGCAACGCCTACCTCGACGCCCTCGCCCAGCACCGCCGCGCCCTCGGCCTGCCCGCGACCTCCGTCGCCTGGGGCCCGTGGAGCGGCGGCGGCATGGCAGCCGACGAAGCGGTCGCCGACCATCTCACCGGACGCGGCCTCGCCCTCCTCACGCCGGACAGCGCCCTCGCCGCCCTGGAGCAGGCGCTCCTCACGGACCGTACCTGCGTGACCGTCGCGGACGTGGACTGGGAACGCTTCGCCCCCACCTTCACCTTCACCCGGCCCAGCCCGCTCATCGCCGACCTGCCCGAGGTCGCAACCGCGCAGACCACGACAACCGACTCCCGCGACATCCCCGAGGGCGAACTCGCCCGCACCCTGCGCGACCTGCCCCCGGCGGAACAGCACCGCACCCTCCTCGACCTGGTCCAGTCCCAGGTCGCCGCCGTCCTCGGCCACGCCTCCCCGGCCGGCATCGACCCCGGACGCGCCTTCAAGGACCTCGGCTTCGACTCCCTCACCGCCGTAGACCTGCGCAACCGGCTCGCCGCGAGCACCGAGATCGCCCTGCCCACCACACTCGTCTTCGACCAACCCACCCCGAGCGCCCTCACCACCCACCTGCGCGACCGCCTCCTCGGCACGGGCGCAGGCCCGGACTCGACCGCTCCCGCAGCAATCGCCTCGGCGGACGACGAACCCATCGCCGTCATCGGCATGGGCTGCCGCTTCCCCGGCGGCATCCAGTCACCGGAAGACCTCTGGGACGTCCTGACCGCCGGCGAGGACCGCATGTCGCCGTTCCCGGACGACCGCGGCTGGGACGTCCCCGGCCTGCTGGAATCCACCTCGGCGGCCCTCGGCACCCCCTTCGCCGGACGCGGCGGCTTCATCCCCGACGTCGCGGGCTTCGACGCCGAACTGTTCGGCATCTCCCCGCGCGAGGCCCTCGCCATGGACCCCCAGCAGCGCCTGCTGCTGGAGACGGCCTGGGAGGCACTGGAGCGCGCGGGAATCGACCCGACCTCCCTTCGCGGCACGGCGACCGGCGTCTACGCCGGCGTCTCCGCCAACGGCTACGGCGGCTCCGTGCACGAGGCCGACGGCGACTCCGCCGGCTACCTGCTCACCGGAAGCACCCCCAGCGTCGCCTCCGGGCGCCTCTCCTACGTCCTCGGCCTCGAAGGCCCGGCCGTCTCCGTCGACACCGCCTGCTCCTCCGCCCTGGTCGCCCTGCACCTGGCCTGCCAGGCCCTGCGCTCCGGCGAGTGCGACACGGCCCTCGCGGGCGGCGCCACCGTCATGGCCAACCCCACGGCGTTCGTGGAGTTCTCCCGCCAGCGCGGCCTCGCCCCCGACGGAAACTGCAAGCCCTTCGCCGAGGCGGCCGACGGCACCGGCTGGTCCGAAGGCGCCGGCGTGCTGGTCCTGATGCGCCGGTCCGAGGCCGAACGCCGCGGCCACCGGATCCTCGCCCTCGTCCGAGGCTCCGCCGTCAACCAGGACGGCGCGTCCAACGGCCTGACCGCGCCCAACGGGCCTTCGCAGCAGCGGGTGATCCGGCAGGCCCTGTCGGCGGCCGGTCTGCGTCCCGCCGACGTGGACGCCGTCGAGGCGCACGGTACGGGAACCCGGCTCGGCGACCCGATCGAGGCGCAGGCCCTGCTCGCGGCCTACGGACAGGACCGCGACGAACCCCTCTACCTCGGGTCCGTGAAGTCCAACATCGGCCACACCCAGTCCGCCGCCGGAGTCGCCGGCATCATCAAGATGGTCATGGCGCTGCACGCCCAGCGCCTGCCACGCACCCTGCACGTCGACGCCCCGTCCTCGCACGTCGACTGGGAGGCCGGCGCGGTACGCCTGCTCACCGACGAGCACGACTGGCCGCGCGGCGAACGCCCGCGCCGCGCCGGCGTCTCCTCCTTCGGCATCAGCGGTACGAACGCCCACGTCATCCTCGAAGAGGCCACGCCCGCCCCGGCGGTGGAACCCGAGCAGGGGCAAAGCACACCGCCCGTCGTGCCTTTGGTCGCGTCCGCACGCACGGCCACCGCCCTCAACGCCCACATCGAACGACTGACCTCCCTCGACGCCGACCCCCTCCACATCGGCCTCTCCCTCGCCACCGGCCGCGCCACCCTCGAACACCGCGCGGTGCTCGGCCTGACCGACACGGCGGTCATGGGCTCGGTCGTCGAGGGCCGTACGGCGTGGATGTTCACCGGGCAGGGGAGTCAGCGTCCGGGGATGGGGCGGGAGTTGTATGCCGCCTTCCCGGTGTTCGCGGCGGCGTTGGACGAGGTGTGCGGGCTGCTGGATGCGGAGCTCGGTTTCGATCGGCCGGTCAGGGATGTGCTGTTCGCGGAGGAGGCGGAGGACGGGACCGGGTTCGCGCAGTCGGCGCTGTTCGCCTTGCAGGTGGCGTTGGTGGCGTTGCTGCGGTCGTGGGGGATGCGGCCGGACGTGGTGTTGGGGCATTCGGTGGGTGAGTTCGCCGCCGCGTATGCCGCCGGGGTGTTTGAACTCGCCGATGCTGTGCGGCTGGTGGGTGCTCGTGCCCGGCTGATGCAGGCGTTGCCCGAGGGCGGCGCGATGGTCGCCGTGGAGGCTTCCGAGGCCGAGGTCGGCGAGTGGCTGGTGGACGGTGCGGTGATCGCCGCCGTCAATTCGCCCACGGCGGTGGTGGTGTCCGGCACCGGGGCCGCCGTCCAGACGGTCGCCGAGCACGCGCGGGACGCGGGACGGCGGACGACCCACCTCAAGGTGTCCCACGCGTTCCACTCGCCGCTGATGGAGCCGGTGCTCGCCGAGTTCACGACGGTGGCCGAGCAGGTGACCTACCACCGACCGACCATCGCGGCGATCAGCACCCTCACCGGCGCCCCGCTGGTTGACGGGGACTGGACGAGTGCCGCCTACTGGGCCGAGCAGATCGTCAAGCCGGTGCGGTTCCACGATGCGTTGGAGTCGGCTCGCGCTCAGGGGGCCGCACGCTTCCTGGAGGTCGGCCCGGACCCGGTGCTGACCGCGCTGGCCGGTGACGTGTCCGCCGCCGCGACCCTGCGCAAGGACCGCCCCGAACCCGAGACGCTGCTCACCGCCTGCGCCGAACTCTTCGTCCGGGGCGCCGACTTCGACTGGTCCGCTCTCTTCGAGGGAACCGGCGCCCGCCGCGTCGACCTGCCCACGTACCCCTTCCAGCGGCAGCGCTACTGGCTCGAACCCACCCGTCCGGCCGTCGACGCCGGTGGGCTCGGTCTCGGTGCGATCCGGCATCCGATGCTCGGGGCCGCCGTACGGCTGGCGGGTTCCGACACCGCCGTCCTCACGTCGCGGCTGTCGGTGCGCACGCACCCGTGGCTCGGCGATCACACGGTCGACGGCACGGTCGTCGTCCCCGGCACCGCGCTGCTCGAACTCGCCGTCCAGGCCGCCGACCACATCGGTCTCCACGGCGTGGACGAGCTGACGCTGCGCGCCCCGCTGGTGCTCGCACACGACGCTGCCGTACAGGTTCAGACGTCGGTCGACCCGGCCGAGGCCGAGGGGACGCGCACCGTCCGGATCCACGCCCGGCCGGACCGAGCGCCCGACGACGAACCGTGGACGCTGCACGCCACGGGCACCCTCGGGGCGGCCCGGCCCACCGTGGCCGACTGGGATCTGCGCGTCTGGCCGCCCAATGGGGCCGAGCCCGTCGCGGTCGACGGCCTGTATACGCGTCTGGCCGAGACCGGGATGGTGTACGGCCCGGCGTTCCAGGGCCTGCGTGCGCTGTGGCGGGCGGGCGACGAACTGTTCGTCGAGGCGGAGCTGCCCGAGCACACGGCCGACGACGCGTCCGGCTTCGCCCTGCACCCGGCTCTCCTCGACGCCGTGCTGCACGCGCTCGGCATCGACGACACCGAGGCCGACACCCAGGCGGGGGAGGGGCGCCGGAAGGCGCTGCTGCCGTTCCTGTGGACCGGCGTGCAGCCGACGGCCGTCGGAGCGTCCGCCGTACGGGCCAGGCTGAGCGTCCGTGCCCCCGGCGAGGTCGGCCTGCGGATCGCCGACGCCGCCGGTGAACCGGTCGCCGACATCGCGCGGTTGGTACTGCGACCGGTGGCGGCCGGAGAGGTCGGAACCGGCAGGGCCCGGCATCTGTACCGGATGCTGTGGACGCCCGTGCCCGCGTCGCCGGCAGGCACGCCCAAGGAACTCGCCGCGCTCGGTGACGGCGGGTCCCTCACGGCCGCGACCGGGGTCACCGTCTTCCCCGACCTCGCTGCTCTCACCGCCGCCGAGACCGCCCCTGCGCTCGTCCTGCTGCCCGTACTCGCGGGGCAGGCGGCGTCCGAAGTGCTCGCCGCCCTCCAGGACTGGCTCGCCGAACCCGGCCTCGTCGGCGCCCGGTTGGCCGTCGTCACCACCGGTGTGCGCACCGAACCGGCGGCCGCCGCCGTATGGGGACTCGTCCGTACGGCGATCAGTGAGCACCCCGACCGGTTCGTGCTGGCCGACACCGACGGAACGCCCGAGTCGTGGAAGGCGCTCACCGAACGGCTGGGCGCGCTCGTCGACGCCGGAGAGACCCAACTCGCCTTCCACGACGGGCAGGTGCGCCGGCCCCGGCTCGGCCGGGTGACGGACACGGTGACCGGCGACCCGGGCTGGCCCGGCGACGGCACTGTACTGATCACCGGTGGCACGGGCGGGCTGGGCGCCCTGGTCGCCCGGCACCTGGTGACCGCACACGGAGTACGCGATCTGCTGCTGCTCTCGCGCAGCGGCGCCGAGGCGCCCGGCGCCGACGAGCTGGTCCACGAGCTCGCCGGCCACGGGGCCAGGGTCGCCGTCACCGCCTGCGACGTCACCGACCGCGCCGCGCTCGAAGCGACACTGTCCGGCGTGCCGTTGAGCGCCGTCGTGCACACGGCGGGCGTCCTCGACGACGGTGTGCTCACCGACCTCACCCCCGACCGGCTGGCGCGTGTCCTTGCCGCGAAGACCGAATCGGCCCTGCATCTTGAGGAGTTGACGGCCGACCGCGACCTGCGCGCGTTCGTGCTGTTCTCCGCCGTCGCCGGAGTCGTCGGCTCCGCCGGACAGGCCGCCTACGCCGCCGCCAACGCCGCGCTCGACGCCCTCGCCGCCCGCCGCCACGCGCGCGGCCTGCCCGCCACCTCCCTGGCCTGGGGCATGTGGGAACACACGGCCGGCATGGGCGGTCGCCTGACCGACGCCGACGTGGCCCGCATGCGCCGCCTCGGCTATCCGGCACTGGCCACCGACGACGCGCTCGCCCTCCTCGACGACGCGCTGCGCACCGGGGAACCGGCCCTCGTGCCCGCCGCCCTCGACACCGCCGCACTGGCCGCACGCGGCGACGCGCTGCCCGCCGTACTGCACGGCCTGGTCCCCGCGGCCCGCCGCAGGCGCCCGGCCCACCGCACCGCGGGCGGCGCGGACGTGCCGCTCGCCGCCCGACTGCGCGGCCTGCCCCGCGCCGAGCAGGACCGCGCCCTGCTCGACCTGGTGCAGACCCAGGTCGCCGCCGTGCTCGGCCATGTCGACGCCGCCGCCGTGGACCCCTCCCGCGCCTTCAAGGACATCGGCTTCGACTCGCTCACCGCGGTCGACCTGCGCAATCACCTCGGCAGCGCGACCGGCCTGCGCCTCCCGGCGACCCTCGTCTTCGACCACCCGAGTCCCAGCGCCCTCGCCGCGTTCGTGCACCGCGAACTCCTCGGCGGGGACCCGGCCGACGAGCCCGCCGCACGCCCGGCCGGCTCCGACGAACCCATCGCGATCGTCGGCATGGGCTGCCGCTACCCGGGCGGCATCACCTCGCCCGAGGACCTGTGGCGCCTGGTCGCCGACGGCGCCGACGGCATCACCGGCTTCCCCGCCGACCGCGGCTGGGACCTCGACGGGCTCTACGACCCCGACCCCGACCGACCGGGCACCGCCTACGTCCGCGAAGGCGGATTCCTGCACGACGCCGCGGACTTCGACGCCGAACTGTTCGGCATCAGCCCGCGCGAGGCCCTCGCCATGGACCCCCAGCAGCGGCTGCTGCTGGAGACCGCGTGGGAGGCACTGGAGCGCGCGGGCATCGACCCGACCTCGCTGCGCGGCAGCGACACCGGCGTCTACGCGGGCCTCATGTACCACGACTACGCCGCCCGGCTGCACACCGTCCCCGACGAGGTCGAGGGCTACCTCGGCAACGGCAACGCGGGCAGCGTCTTCTCCGGCCGCATCGCCTACGTCTTCGGGTTCGAAGGCCCGGCGGTCACCGTCGACACCGCCTGCTCCTCCTCCCTCGTCGCCCTGCACCTGGCCTGCCAGGCCCTGCGGTCCGGCGAATGCGGTACGGCACTCGCGGGCGGCGTGACGGTGATGGCCACCCCGCAGACCTTCGTGGAGTTCTCCCGCCAGCGCGGCCTGGCCGCCGACGGCCGCTGCAAGTCCTTCGCGGACGGCGCCGACGGCACGGGCTGGGCCGAGGGCGCAGGCGTCCTGGTGCTCATGCGCCTGTCCGAGGCCCGCCGCCGGGGCCACCGCGTCCTCGGTGTGGTCCGAGGGACCGCCGTCAACCAGGACGGCGCGTCCAACGGCCTGACCGCGCCCAACGGGCCTTCGCAGCAGCGGGTGATCCGGCAGGCCCTGTCGGCGGCCGGTCTGCGTCCCGCCGACGTGGACGCCGTCGAGGCGCACGGCACGGGCACCCGCCTGGGCGACCCGATCGAGGCGCAGGCCCTGCTCGCGGCCTACGGCCAGGACCGCGACGAACCCCTCTACCTCGGGTCGATCAAGTCGAACATCGGCCACACGCAGGCCGCCGCCGGAGTCGCCGGTGTCATCAAGATGGTGATGGCCATGCGCGCCGAGCGCCTGCCGCGCACCCTGCACGTGGACGAGCCGTCGTCGCACGTCGACTGGGAGGCAGGCGCCGTCGCCCTGCTCACCGAGGAACGCCCCTGGACACGCGGCGAACGCCCGCGTCGCGCCGGTGTGTCCTCCTTCGGCATCAGCGGCACCAACGCCCATGTCGTCGTCGAGGAACCCCCGCTCGCCGAGCGGACACCCGCCCCCAACGCCGGGCTCCCGCTCATCCCCTGGATCGTCTCCGCCCGCACGGCCGACGCCCTGCGCGCCCAGACCGAGCGCCTGACGTCCGCGACCGGCGACCCCCTCGACATCGGCCTCTCCCTGGCCACGACACGGGCCCGGCTCGAACACCGGGCCGTGGTTCTCGGCCCCGACAGCACCGCCCTGCACGCCGCACTCACCGATCCAGTGGTGAGCGGCGCGGCGATCGAGGGGCGCACGGCGTGGATGTTCACCGGGCAGGGAAGCCAACGTCCGGGGATGGGCCGGGAGTTGAATGCGGCCTATCCGGTGTTCGCGGCGGCGTTGGACGAGGTGTGCGGGCTGCTGGATGCGGAGCTCGGTTTCGATCGGCCGGTCAAGGATGTGCTGTTCGCGGAGGAGGCGGAGGACGGGACCGGGTACGCGCAGTCGGCACTCTTCGCCTTGCAGTCGGCGCTGGTGGCGTTGCTGCGGTCGTGGGGGATGCGGCCGGACGTGGTGCTGGGGCATTCGGTGGGTGAGTTCGCCGCAGCGTATGCGGCCGGAGTGCTTGAACTCGCCGACGCTGTACGGCTGGTGGCGGCTCGTGCCCGGCTGATGCAGGCGTTGCCCGAGGGTGGCGCGATGGTCGCCGTGGAGGCTTCCGAGGCCGAGGTCGGCGAGTGGCTGGTGGACGGTGCGGTGATCGCCGCCGTCAACTCGCCTACGGCGATCGTGGTGTCCGGCACCGAGGCCGCCGTCCAGACGGTCGCCGAGCACGCGCGGGACGCGGGGCTGCGAGCCAGGCGACTCAGGGTCTCCCACGCGTTCCACTCGCCGCTGATGGAGCCGGTGCTCGCCGAGTTCACGGCCGTGGCCGAGCAAGTGACTTTCCGCAGGCCGACCGTGGCCGCCGTCAGCACCATGACCGGTGCGCCGCTGTCCGACGGGGACTGGACGAGCGCCGCCTACTGGGCCGAGCAGATCGTCAAGCCCGTCCTGTTCCATGACGCGTTGGAGTCGGCTCGCGCCCAGGGGGCCGCACGCTTCCTGGAGGTCGGCCCGGACCCGGTGCTGACCGCGCTGGCCGGTGACGTGTCCGCCGCCGCGACCCTGCGCAAGGACCGCCCCGAACCCGAGACGCTGCTCACCGCCTGCGCCGAACTCTTCGTCCGGGGCGCCGACTTCGACTGGTCCACTCTCTTCGAGGGAACCGGCGCCCGCCGCGCCGACCTGCCCACGTACCCCTTCCAGCGCCGGCGCTACTGGCTCGACGCACCGGCCGCCGCCGCTGACGCCGACGGTCTCGGGCTGGCCCGCACGGACCACCCGTTGCTGGGTGCCGCGGTGCCGGTGGCCGGTTCGGACGCCGTACTGCTCACGTCGAGCCTGTCGGTGCGGACGCACCCGTGGCTGGCGGATCACGCGGTGGCGGGTTCGGTCGTGGTGCCGGGTACGGTCCTCGTGGAGCTCGCGCTACAGGCCGGGGAGCGGGTGGACGCCGGCCGGTTGGCCGAGCTGGCCCTGAGTGCTCCGATCGTGCTGCCGGAGCACGGCGCCGTACAGCTTCAGGTGGCCGTGGGAGCCGAGGAGGACGCCGGCCGCACGCTTCACGTGTACGCCCGTCCGCAGGAGGCCGGGCCCGACGAGCCCTGGACGCTGCACGCCACGGGCAGCCTCGACACCGTCGAACCTCCTGCCCCCGAATGGGACTTGAGGATCTGGCCGCCCGCCGGTGCCGAGCCCGTGGAGTTCGGGGACCTGTACGACCGGCTCACCGCGTCCGGCCTCGACTACGGTCCCGCCTTCCGCGGTCTGCGCCGGGTCTGGCGGCATGAGGGCCGGCTGTACGCGGAGGCCGAACTGCCCGAGCCCGTGGCCGGGGACGCCGCGTCCTTCGGCCTGCATCCGGCGCTGCTGGACACCGTCCTGCACGGCCTCGGTCTGGATACGGAGACCACCGACGGCTCGCTGCCCTTCCTGTGGTCCGGCGTCCGCCTGGCCGCCGTGGGGGCGGGCACCGTCCGGGCCCGGCTCACCCCGCGCGGCGCCGGGGACGTCGCCCTGCGGATCGCGGACGCGACCGGCGAGCCTGTCGCGGAGATCGACTCCCTCGTACTGCGGGCCCAGTCCCGGCGACACCTCACCGCCACCGGCCCCGACAACCTGTACCGGCCGCACTGGACCCTGGCCCCCGAGACGGCCGCCGTGCCCGAGCGGACGCTCTGGACGGTCGTCGGAAGTGCGCTAGACGGTGTCCCCGCCGTCGCCCACGCCGACTTCGACGCGCTGGCCGCGGCCGGCGACGTACCGGACACGGTGCTGCTGCCGGTCGCGGCGGGCGACGGAGATGACGTGGCGGCCACGGTCGCTCCCGTCCTCTCCCGGCTTCAGCAGTGGCTGGCCGACGAGCGGTTCGCCGCCTCGCGGCTCGTCGTGCTGACCGAGGGAGCCGTACGCGTCGAGAGCGCCTCGGACGGGGCGCCGGATGTCGCGTCGGCCGGTGTGTGGGGGCTGGTGCGTTCCGCGATCAGCGAGAACCCCGGGCGGTTCGCCCTCGCCGACACCGACGGCGACCCGGCCTCCCTGGACGCCCTCGCCGCGGTCCTGCGCGCCACCGACGAGACGCAGTTCGCGGTGCGTGGCGGCCGGGTGTGGCTGCCGCGTCTCGTCAGGATGGCCGCCGACGGAGTGCTCGCCCCGCCCGCAGGTGACGGTGACGAGTGGCGGTTGGACATCGTCGACCAGGGCCGCCTCGACGGCATCGCCCTCGTCCCCGAGGAACGGCGTCCGCTCGGCCCCGGCGAGGTCCGGGTCGCGATGCGGGCGGCGGGCGTCAACTTCCGCGATGTGCTGAACGTCCTGGGCATGTACCCCGGGGACGCCGGCCGGATGGGCCTGGAAGGCGCGGGCGTCGTCGTCGAGACCGGGCCCGGCGTGGAGCGACTTGCCGTCGGGGACCGGGTGATGGGCATGCTGGACGCCGCCTTCGGCCCCACGGCCGTGGCCGACGCCCGCACGCTCGCGCCGATCCCGAAGGGCTGGACGTACGAGCAGGCGGCGTCCGTGCCGATCGTGTTCCTGACCGCCTACTACGCCCTGGTCGACCTCGCCGGGCTCCAGGACGGCGAGTCCGTGCTGATCCACGCCGCCGCCGGCGGTGTCGGCATGGCCGCCGTGCAGCTGGCCCGGCATCTCGGGGCCGAGGTGTACGCCACGGCGAGCGAGGGCAAGTGGCCGGCCGTGCGCGAGCTCGGCGTCCCCGCCGACCGTGTCGCCTCCTCCCGTACGACCGAGTTCGAGCACCGCTTCCGCGCGGACGGCGGCGTCGACGTCGTCCTCGACTCGCTCGCCGGCGAGTTCGTGGACGCGTCGCTGCGGCTGCTGCGGCCGGGCGGACGGTTCGTCGAGATGGGCAAGACCGACATCCGCGAGGCGGCCGACGTCGCCGCCGAGCAAGGGGTGTCGTACCAGGCGTTCGACCTTGTGGAGGCCGGGCCCGACCGGATCGGCGAGATGCTCGGCGCCCTGCTGGAGCTGTTCGAGCAGGGCGCGCTGCGGCCGATCCCGGTGACCGCCTTCGACATCGCCCGCGCTCCCGAGGCGCTGCGGCTGCTCCAGCAGGCCAAGCACGTCGGCAAGGTCGTCCTGACCGTGCCCGCGCCATGGTCCCGGACCGGCACCGTGCTGATCACCGGCGGCACCGGCGGCCTCGGCGCGCTGCTCGCCCGGCACCTCGTAGAACGGCACGGTGTCCGCGATCTGCTGTTGCTGTCCCGCCGCGGCCCCGAGGCACCCGGCGCCGCCGAACTGCGCGCCGCGCTCGCCGAGTCGGGAGCCCGCGTCGATGTCGTCGCCTGTGATGTCAGTGACCGCGAGCAGCTCGCCGCCGTCCTGGACGGCGTCCCGCTGAGCGCCGTGGTGCACACCGCCGGCGTCCTCGACGACGGCATACTCACCGGCCTCACCGGCGAACGCCTCGCCCGAGTCCTGGCCGCGAAGACGGACGCCGCCCGGCATCTGCACGAGCTGACCGCCGGGCACCGCCTGGACGCCTTCGTGCTGTACTCGTCGGTCGCCGGAGTCATCGGCTCCGCCGGCCAGGCCGCCTACGCCGCCGCCAACGCCGCGCTCGACGCGCTGGCCGGCGCCCGCCGCGCGCAGGGACTGCCTGCGGTGTCCCTCGCCTGGGGCATGTGGGAGACCGAGGCCGGCATGGGCGGCACCCTGTCGCGGGCCGAACTCGCCCGCATGCGCCGCCAGGGCTTCCCCGCCCTGCCCGGCGACGAAGCCCTCGCCCTGCTCGACGCCGCCCTGCGCGTCAACGAGCCCCTCGCCGTGCCCGTCGCCCTGCGGCCTGCCGCGCTCGCCGAACACGCCGACGACCTGGCCGGCGTACTGCGCGACCTCGTGCCCGCCACCCGCAGGCGCAGGACCGCCGCACGCGACGCGTCCGGCACGGCCGAGAACCTCACCGCGCGCCTCGCCGCCCTGACCGCCCCCGAACAGGACCAGCTCCTGCTGGACCTGGTCCGCGCCCAGGTGGCCGCCGTACTCGGCCACTCCTCGCCCGCCTCCGTCGAACCCACCCGCGCCTTCAAGGACATCGGCTTCGACTCGCTCACCGCCGTCGACCTGCGCAACCGGATCGGCGCCGCCACCGCGCTGACCCTCCCGGCCACGCTCGTCTTCGACCACCCCACCCCCGAGGACCTGGTACGGCTCCTGCGCGACCGGCTCCTCACCGACACGGCCGCACCCGTGGCGGCCGACTCCGCCGACGAGGGCATCGACCCCCAGGTACGGGACCTGCTGACCGCGATCCCGACGGCCCGGCTCCGTGAGTCCGGCGTGCTCGACATGCTGCGCCGCCTCGCCGACCGGCCGGCCGCCGCCACCGGCCCCGACGACACGCGGCCCGCCACCAACGCTGAACAGCCCCGACAGCCCGAATCCCTGGACGCGATGGGCGCCGACAGCCTCGTCCAGCTGGCCCTGAAGCGAATGCAGCGACCGGCGTGACCCGAGATGCCGGCCGGTCCCGCACCGGCCGGCACCCGGCACGCCCGGCTCGTTCACCGCGACCGTGGAGAAGGACATGACTGCATCCTCCGAAGAGCTCGTCGAAGCCCTGCGCGAGTCCCTCAAGGAGAACGACCGGCTCTGGCAGCGCTACCAGGACCTCGTCACGGCGTCCCGGGAGCCCGTCGCCGTCGTCGGCATGGGCTGCCGCTTCCCCGGCGGCGCGAGCACGCCGGAGGCCCTGTGGGAGCTGGTCGCAGACGAACGGGACGGCATCACGGCCGTGCCCGAGGACCGCGGCTGGGACCTCAGCGCCCTCGGCGAGACCACCGCCGCCGGCGGATTCCTCCACGACGCGCCCCTGTTCGACCCGGACCTCTTCGGCATCAGCCCGCGCGAGGCCCTCGCCATGGACCCGCAGCAGCGCCTGCTGCTGGAGACCTCCTGGGAAGCGCTGGAGCGGGCCGGCCTCGACCCGACCTCGCTGCGCGGCTCCCGCACCGGAGTGTTCACCGGCGTCTCCGGCAACGGCTACGGCGGCCACCTCCACGAGGCCACCCCGGAGACCGAGGGCTACCTGCTCACCGGCAGCATCCCCAGCGTCGCCTCCGGCCGCATCGCCTACACCCTCGGCCTCGAAGGCCCGGCCGTCACCGTCGACACCGCCTGCTCCTCCGCGCTCGTGGCCCTGCACCTTGCCTGCCAGGCGCTGCGGTCCGGCGAGTGCGACGCGGCCCTCGCGGGTGGTGCCACCGTCATGGCCAACCCGGGCATGTTCCTGGAGTTCGCCCGACAGGGCGGCCTCGCGGGCGACGGCCGCTGCAAGTCCTTCGCCGACGACGCCGACGGCACCGGCTGGTCCGAGGGCGCCGGCGTCCTCGTCCTCGAACGCCTCTCCGACGCCCAGCGACTCGGTCACCCGATCCTCGCCGTGATCCGCGGCAGCGCCGTCAACCAGGACGGCGCCTCCAACGGGCTCACCGCCCCCAACGGCCCCTCCCAGCAGCGCGTCATCCGCCAGGCCCTGGAGGCCGCCGCCCTCACCACCGCCGACGTCGACACAGTCGAGGCGCACGGCACCGGCACCCGGCTCGGCGACCCCATCGAGGCCCAGGCCCTCATGGCCACCTACGGGCGCGACCGCACCGAACCCCTGTGGCTCGGCTCAGTGAAGTCCAACATCGGCCACACCCAGTCCGCCGCCGGCGTCGCCGGACTCATCAAGACCGTCATGTCACTACGGGCCGAACTCCTGCCCCGCTCCCTGCACTCCGGGACCCGCTCCACCCGGGTCGACTGGACCGAGGGCGACGTCCGCCTGCTCACCGAGTCCCGACCCTGGCCACGCGGCGAACGCCCCCGCCGGGCCGGCGTCTCCGCCTTCGGCATCAGCGGCACCAACGCCCACGTCATCGTCGAGGAGGCCCCGGCCCCCACCGAGCCCGTGCCCGAGCCGCGCACGGGGACCGCTCCGCCGGTCGTGCCCTGGGTACTGTCGGCCCGCAGCCAGGACGCCCTCACCGCCCAGGCCGCCCGCCTCGCCGCCCACGACGCCGACCACACCGACACGGGCCTGTCCCTCGTCACCGGCCGCGCCCGCCTCGACCACCGCGCCGTCGTCCTCGGCACCGACCCCGGCACACTGCGCGAACGCACCGCCGCCCTCGCCGCCGGCGACCCCACCCCCGGCACGGTCGGCGGAACGGTCACCGACGGCCGTACGGCATGGATGTTCACCGGCCAGGGCAGCCAACGCCCCGCAATGGGACGGGAGTTGTACGACGCCCACCCGGTCTTCGCGGCCGTCCTGGACGTCGTCTGCGAAACCCTCGACACCGCCCTCGCGGGCGCACCCGGCTTCGAACTCCCCGTCCGTGACGTCATGTTCGCCACCGAGGGCACCCCCGAAGCAGCCCTCCTCGTCCGCACCGGCTACGCGCAGACCACCCTCTTCGCCCTCCAGACCGCCACCGCCGAACTGCTGCGCTCCTGGGACACCCGTCCCGACATCGTCCTCGGCCACTCCGTCGGCGAGTACGCAGCCGCCTACGTCGCCGGAGTGTTCGACCTCTCCGACGCGGCACGCCTGGTCGCCGCCCGCGCCCGCGTCATGCAGGCCCTGCCCGAGGGCGGCGCCATGGCCGCACTGGAGGCCGACGAAGCCGAGGTCGACGACCTGCTCGACGGCACCGCGGTCACGATCGCCGCCGTCAACGGGCCCCGCGCGGTCGTCGTCTCCGGGACCGAGGACGCCGTCGAGCAGGTCATGAACGCCGCCCGCGAGCTGGGCCGGCGCGTCACCCGGCTGCGCGTCTCGCACGCCTTCCACTCGCCCCACATGGCCCCCGCCGTCGCCGAGTTCACCCGCGTCGCCGAGACCGTCACCTTCCGCCCGCCGACCCTCGCCGCCGTCAGCACCGTCACCGGCGCCCCGGTCACCGCCGCCGACTGGGCCACCCCCGGCTACTGGGCCGACCAGATCGTCCGCCCCGTCCGCTTCCACGACGCCCTCACCACCGCCACCGACCGCCAGGCCGCGAGCCGCCTGCTGGAGATCGGCCCCGACCCGGTCCTCACCGCCCTAGCCCGCACGACCGGCGACACCCCCGCCGCCGCAGTCCTGCGCAAGGACACACCCGAACCCGAGTCCCTGCTCACCGCGCTGGCCGAGATGTACGTCCACGGCGCCGCCGTCGGCTGGACCGCCCTGTTCGACGGCACCGGCGCACGCCAAGTCGACCTGCCCACCTACGCCTTCCACCACCGACGGTTCTGGCTACGGCCCACCCGCACCGTCACCGACGTCGGCCGCCTCGGCCTCGGCAGCGTCGGCCACCCCCTGCTCGGCGCCACCCTGCGCCCCGCGGGCACCGACACCGTCCTGCTCACCGCCGCCCTGTCGGCCGACACCCACCCCTGGCTCGCCGACCACACGGTCACCGGACGCGTCGTCGTGCCCGGCACCGCCCTCGTCGAACTCGCCGTACAGGCAGGCGACCAGGCCGACTGCGGCACCCTCACCGAACTCGCCCTGCACGCCCCTCTCGTCCTGCCCGAGCACGGCACCGCGCACGTCCAGATCGCCGTCGAACCGGCCGCGGCCGACGGCACCCGAGCCGTGCGCGTCCACGCACGCCCCGACGGCGCACCCGCCGACACGCCCTGGACGCTGCACGCCGCCGGCACCCTCGCCCCCGCGGGTCCCTCACCTTCCTGGGACCTGCGGGCCTGGCCGCCCGCCGGAGCCGAACCGCTCACACTGGACGGCCTGTACGACCGGCTCGCCGCGGCCGGTCTCGCGTACGGCCCCGCGTTCCGCGGGCTCACCGCCGCCTGGCGGCACGGCGACGACCTCCTCGTCGAGGCCGCCCTGCCGGGCGGCGCCGGAGACGCCACGGCCTTCGGCCTGCACCCGGCCCTGCTCGACGCCGTCCTCCACGCCCTCGCGCTGCCGCAGGACACCGCCGAGCGAACCAGGCTGCCGTTCCTGTGGAGCGGCGTACGCCTGCACGCCGTCGGCGCCGCCACCCTGCGCGCCCGCCTCACCCGGCAGACCGACGACACGGTGACCCTGTACGCAGCCGACGAGACCGGCGCCCCCGTCGCCGACGTCGAGGGCCTCGTCCTGCGCCCGCCGACCGCCGTCAGCGACGACACCCCTCGCACGGGCAGCCTCTTCCGGCTGGAGTGGACGCCGGCGGTGCTGCCGTCGTCGGACGGTGATCGCGAGGCCGCGAATGTCGTGGCCGGGACGCCGGTCGGGACGCCGTCGTCCGACAGCGCGGCCGAAGCCGCCCCCGTCGTCGCCGTACTGACCGACGACCCGTCCTCGTGGACCGCCGCCGACCCGGAGTTCGTGCACGGGGCCACCCTCGACGCACTCGCCGCGGCCAACCCGGCGACGGTGCTCCTCCCGGTCGACTCCGGCACGACCACCGACGTCCGGGCTGCCGACGTCAACGCGGTCGACGCCCCGGCCGCCCACGACCGTGCGGTCGCCGTCCTGGCCACCGTGCACGCATGGCTCGCCGACGACCGCTTCGTGCACGCCCGCCTGGTGCCGGTCACCACCCGGGCGGCCGGCGACGACGCCACCGACCCCGTCTCCGCTGCCGTATGGGGCCTGCTGCGCACTGCGGCGGGCGAACACCCCGGCCGCTTCGCCGTTGCCGACATCGACGGCACCCCCGAGGCGCACCGCGCCCTGCGCACCGCGCTGACCACCGTCGACGCGGACCAACTCGTCGTCCGCGGCGAGCAGGTCCTGCTGCCCAACGTCACTCGCACCCCCGGACCGGCGGACACCGAGCCCGGCGCCTGGCCGACGGAGACCGGGACCGTCCTCGTCACCGGCGGCACGGGTGGGCTGGGCGCGCTCGTCGCCCGGCACCTCGTCGCCGAGCACGGCGTGCGCGACCTGCTGCTCATGTCCCGCCGCGGCCCGGAGGCACCGGGAGCCGAGGACCTCGTCGCCGAACTCGCCGAGGCCGGGGCCCGCGCCCGGGTCGTCGCCTGCGACGCCGCCGACCGGAGTGCGCTCGCCGCCGCCCTGGACGACGTACGGCTCAGCGGAGTGATCCACGCGGCGGGAGTGCTCGACGACGGCCTGCTCACCGACCTCACCCCCGGCCGGCTGACCCGCGTACTCGCCGCCAAGGCGACCGCCGCCCTGAACCTGCACGAACTGACGGCAGACCAGGACCTGCACGCCTTCGTACTGTTCTCCTCCGTGGCCGGCATCTTCGGCAACCCCGGCCAGGCCGCCTACGCCGCCGCGAACACCGTGCTGGACGCGCTCGCCACGGCCCGCCGCGCCCAGGGCCTGCCCGCGCTGTCCCTGGCGTGGGGCATGTGGGAGACGGCCGACGGCATGGGCGGACGCACGGCCGAGGCGGACGTCGCACGCCTGCGCCGCCACGGCTTCCCTCCCCTGCCCACGGGCGACGCCCTCGCGCTCTTCGATGCCGCGCTGCGCGCCGAGCACCCGCTCGCACTGCCCTTCGCGCTCGACACGACGGCCCTCGCCGCACACCGCGAAACGGCCCCCGCCGTCCTGCACGGGCTGCTGCCCACCACCCGCCGTCAGGCCGCCGTCGGCACCGACATCGACACCGGCAACGCCCTCGCCCGCCGCCTTCTCACCCTGCCCACCGACGAACAGCACCGGCTGCTGCTCGACCTCGTACAGACGGCGGTGGCCGGAGTCCTCGGCCACACCGGCACGGCGGCAGTCGAACCCACCCGCGCCTTCAAGGACCTCGGCTTCGACTCCCTGACCGCCGTCGACCTGCGCAACCGCATCAAGACCGTCACCGGCCTCCAACTCCCCGCCACCCTCGTCTTCGACCACCCCAGCCCGCTCGCCCTCACCGCTCGGCTCCGCACCGAACTCCTCGGCGCGGCTGACCTCCCGGCCACCGCCGCCCACGCCGTGGCCGGCATCGACGAGCCGATCGCGATCGTGGGCATGGGCTGCCGCTTCCCGGGTGGGGTGGACTCGCCGGAGGCGCTGTGGGACCTGGTGTCGACCGGCGCCGACGGAGTCTCGGACTTCCCGACCGACCGCGGCTGGGACCTGACCGCCCTGCACGGCGAAGGCCCCGGCAGCTCCGCCACCCGCGAGGGCGGCTTCCTCCACGACGCCGCCGAGTTCGACGCCGAGCTGTTCGGGATCTCGCCGCGTGAGGCCCTCGCGATGGACCCGCAGCAGCGGCTGCTGCTGGAGACGTCGTGGGAGGCCCTGGAGCGGGCCGGCGTCGACCCGCTGTCCCTGCGTGGCTCGCGCACGGGCGTGTTCGCGGGCCTGATGTACCACGACTACCACGCCCGTCTGCACACCGTGCCCAGCGAGGTCGAGGGCCTCCTCGCGAACGGCAACGCGGGCAGCGTCTTCTCCGGGCGCGTCTCCTACGTCTTCGGCTTCGAGGGCCCCGCGGTGACCGTCGACACGGCGTGCTCGTCGTCCCTCGTGGCACTTCATCTGGCGTGCCAGTCGCTCAGATCGGGGGAGTGCGACACGGCCCTCGCGGGCGGCGTGACCGTCATGGCCTCGCCGACCACCTTCGTGGAGTTCTCCCGGCAGGGCGGACTCGCCGCAGACGGCCGCTGCAAGGCATTCGCCGACACGGCGGACGGCACGGGCTGGGCCGAGGGCGCGGGAGTGCTCGTGCTGATGCGCCTGAGCGAGGCACGCCGGCTGGGGCGGCCGGTGCTCGCGGTCGTCCGGGGCAGCGCCGTCAACCAGGACGGCGCGTCCAACGGCCTCACCGCACCCAACGGACCTTCCCAGCAAAGGGTGATTGGCCAGGCCCTCGCCAACGCCGGTGTCTCACCCGCCGAGGTGGACGCGGTCGAGGCGCACGGCACCGGCACCCGCCTAGGCGATCCCATCGAGGCCCAGGCACTCCTCGCCACCTACGGCCAGAACCGCGACGAGCCGTTCTGGCTGGGCGCCGTGAAGTCCAACATCGGCCACACACAGGCCGCCGCGGGCGCCGCCGGCGTCATCAAGATGGTCATGGCGCTGCGCGCCGAACGCATGCCCCGCACCCTGCACGCCGACCGGCCGTCCACCCACGTGGACTGGGAATCCGGCGCCGTGCGGCTCCTGCACGAGGAGCGAGCCTGGCCACAGGGCGACCGACCCCGCCGCGCGGGTGTCTCGTCGTTCGGCATCAGCGGCACCAACGCCCACGTCGTCATCGAGGAGGCCCCGGCCCCGCGCCCCGCATCCGCGCCCCGACCGGAGCACCGGCTGCCGACCGTGCCCTGGGTGGTCTCGGCACGCTCGGCCGACGCCCTGCGCGCCCAACTCGCCCGACTGACCTCGGCGGACGCGGACCCGCTGGACACGGGCCTGTCCCTCGCCACGACCCGCGCGGTACTGGAACACCGCGCCGTTCTGCTCGGCCCCGACCTGGACACCCTGCACGCGCAGCTCGCCGGACCCGGCATCACCGGATCCGTCACCGACGGCCGTACGGCATGGATGTTCACCGGCCAGGGCAGCCAACGGGTGGGCATGGGACGGGAGTTGTACGACACCAACCCCGCGTTCGCCGCCGCGCTGGACGAGGTCTGCGAGCTGCTGGACGCGCAACTCGGCTTCGACCGGCCGCTCAGGAAGATCTTGTTCGCGGACGACGCCGGGCTGCGGAACAGCGACGGGGACGACGCCGAGCTGTTGAACAGCAGGGTGGACGACGCCGGTCTGCTGAACAGCACCGGCTACGCGCAGCCCGCGCTGTTCGCGGTCCAGGTGGCACTGGTGGCGCTGCTGCGGTCCTGGGGAATGGCCCCGGAGGCCGTACTGGGTCACTCGGTGGGCGAGTTCGCCGCCGCCCATACGGCCGGAGTCCTCGAACTGCCCGACGCGGTACGGCTGGTCGCGGCCCGCGCCCGGCTGATGCGGGCGCTGCCCGAGGGCGGCGCCATGGCAGCCGTGGAGATCGCCGAGGCGGACGTGATCGGCCGGCTTCCGGAGGGTGCGGTACTCGCCGCCGTCAACGGACCCACGTCGGTGGTCGTCTCCGGCACGGAGGCCGCCGTGGACGCGGTCGTCGAGCGGGCGCGCGAAGAAGGACGCCGGGCGACCCGGCTGCGGGTCTCGCACGCCTTCCACTCACCACTGATGCAGCCGGTCCTTGCCGAGTTCACCCAGGTCGCCGCCGGGATCACCTATCGCACGCCGAAGGTCCCCGCCGTCAGCAGTGTCACCGGCGCCCCGCTCGGAAAGGACGACTGGACGACGCCCGCCTACTGGGCCGACCAGATCGTCCGCCCCGTGCGCTTCCACGACGCATTCACCGCAGCCCGGACCCAAGGCGCCGCCCGTTTCCTGGAGATCGGCCCCGACCCCGTCCTGACCGCGCTCGCCGATGACGTACCCGCCGCGGCGACCCTTCGCAGCGACCGCCCCGAGACGGAGACTCTGCTGCGGGCCGTGGCCGAGCTGTTCGTGCGCGGCACCACGGTCGACTGGGCGGCCGTCTTCGCCGGCACTGGCGCACGCGAGACACCCCTGCCGACGTACGCCTTCCAGCGCCGCCGGTACTGGCTCGACGCGCCGCGTGCCACCGTGGCCGCCGGTGACCTCGGCCTCGGCGCCACCGGACACCCGCTGCTCGGCGCCGCCGTGCCCGTCGCCGGCTCGGAAGCCGTCCTGCTGACGGCCCGGCTGTCCACCGCCGACCAGCCCTGGCTCGCCGACCATGCCGTGGCGGGCTCGGTGATCCTGCCCGGCACGGCCGTACTGGAACTGGCCCTGGCGGCCGGCGACCGCGTCGGCCTCGACCGCGTCGACGAACTCACCCTCCACGCCCCACTCGTCCTCCCCGACACGAGCCCGGTACAGCTCCAGCTCGGCATCGAGGCCCCCGGCACCGACGGCCGCCGACAGCTGCATGTGTACGGGCGCCCCGAGACCGACACCGACGACGCCTGGACGGTGCACGCCTCCGGCGTACTGGCCGCCGGCGAGGCTGCGGATGAGGAATGGGACCTGCGGGCCTGGCCCCCGCCGGGAGCCGAGGCCGTCGAAATGGACGGACTGTACGAGAGGTTGGGGACGGCCGGACTGTCCTACGGCCCGGCGTTCCGCGGCCTGGAGGCCGTGTGGCGCTCAGGTGAGGACTGGTTCGTCCAGGCCGCGCTGCCGGAAGCCGTCGCGGGCGGCACCGACGGATTCGGGGTCCACCCCGCCCTGCTGGACGCCGTCCTGCACACGCTGGGGCTCTGGGAACGCGACGACGCAGGCGCGCTGCTGCCGTTCCTGTGGTCCGGAGTCGAACTGTCGGCCGTCGGTGCCGGCGCGCTCCGCGTCCGGATCTCACACCGCGCCGACGACACCGTCACGCTGCACATGGCCGACGCGACCGGCGAACCGATCGCCCGCGCCGACGCCCTGACCCTGCGCCCCCTGTCACCCGGCGCGCTCACCACCACCGACAGCGCCTTCCGCGACAGCCTGTTCCGCCTGGACTGGCGGCCCCTGACGGAAACCGAGGCCGCGGCGAACGCAACCACCGAGGCGTGGACCCTGCTCGGCGACCCCGGCCTCCTGCCCGACACCCCCGCCCGCGTCCACGCCGACCTCGCCGACCTCACTTCGGCACTCGACACCGGGGAGGCGGCACCGCACACGGTCCTCGCACCCGTCGTCACGAACGACCGCTCCCTCACCGACGTGTCCTCGGCCGCCCTCGCGCTCGTCCAAGCCTGGCTCGCCGACCCCCGACTTGCGGACTCCCGCCTGATGTTCGTCACCTCCCGAGCCGTCGGCGACGACGTCACGGATCTCGCGGGCGCGGCCGTATGGGGCCTGGTGCGCTCCGCGTCCGGCGAGAACCCGGGCCGGTTCCGGCTCGCGGACGTCGACGGTTCGGCGGAGTCGTACCGGGCGTTGGCCGACTGTCCCGACCAGCCCGAACTGCTCGTCCGCCAGGGCACAGCGCGCGTCCCGCGTCTTGTCAGGGCGGTCACCGACGACGTGCTGCTCCCGCCCGCGGGATCGAGCGACGGGTGGCGGATGGACGTCGTCGCGCAGGGACGCCTGAACGGCGTCGCGCTCGTCCCGGAGGACCGACGGCCCCTGGAGCCGGGCGAGGTGCGAGTCGCGGTGCGGGCGGCGGGCGTGAACTTCCGTGACGTACTGAACGTCCTCGGCATGTATCCCGGCGACCCCGGCCGGCTGGGGCACGAGGGCGCCGGAGTGGTCGTGGAGATCGGTCCGGACGTGACCGGCCTGGTGGTGGGTGACCGGGTGATGGGGCTGCTGGACGGCGCGTTCGGACCGTCGGCCGTCACCGATGCGCGGCTGTTGGCGCGGGTGCCGGAGGGGTGGTCGTTCGAGCAGGCGGCGTCCGTGCCGATCGTGTTCCTGACCGCCTACTACGCCCTGGTCGACCTGGCCGAGCTGCGGGCGGGCGAGTCGGTACTGGTCCACTCCGCTGCCGGTGGCGTCGGCGTGGCTGCGGTTCAGCTGGCCCAGCACCTTGGCGGCGAGGTGTACGCGACGGCGAGTGAGCCGAAGTGGCCGGTCATGCGTGAGCTCGGGGTTGCGGAGGAGCGGATCGCCTCGTCGCGGACCACGGAGTTCGAGGAGCGGTTCCGGCCGGGTGTGGATGTGGTGCTGGACTCGCTTGCCGGTGAGTTCGTGGACGCGTCGCTTCGGTTGGTGCGGCCCGGTGGCCGGTTCGTGGAGATGGGCAAGACCGACATCCGCGATACGGAGCAGGTGCGCGCCGAGTACGGGGTGTCGTACCGCTCGTTCGACCTGATGGACGCCGGGCCGGACCGGATCGCCGAGATGTTCACGGCGCTGCTGGAGCTCTTCGAGCAGGGCGCGCTGCGGCCCGCCCCCGTCACCGCCTACGGGATCTCACGGGCGCCGGAGGCGTTGCGTCTGCTGGGGCAGGCCAAGCATGTCGGGAAGGTCGTGCTGCGGGTGCCGTCGCCCTGGGGCCGTGAGGGCACGGTGCTGATCACCGGCGGTACGGGCGGGCTGGGTGCGGAGGTCGCCCGGCACCTGGTCACCGAGCACGGGGTACGGGACCTGCTGCTCGTCTCCCGGCGCGGTCATGAGGCTCCGGATGCCGCCGAACTCACGGCGGAACTGGCGCAGTTGGGCGCCCGCGTTTTCGTGGCCGCGTGCGATGTGACCGATCGCGATGCGCTCGCCGCCGTCCTCGACGGGGTGGACCTGGCCGGTGTGGTGCATGCGGCGGGCGTGTTGGACGACGGCCTGATCGGTGACCTGTCGGCCGAACGGCTCGGCCGTGTGGTGGCCGCGAAGGCCGAATCCGCCCTGCATCTGCATGAGTTGACGGCCGACCGTGCGCTGTCGGCGTTCGTGCTGTTCTCGTCGTTCGCCGGTGTGGTCGGCAACCCGGGCCAGGCGGCCTACGCCGCCGCCAACAACGCCCTGGACGCCCTCGCGGCGGCCCGCCGAGCCGATGGACTGCCCGCCGTGTCGCTGGCCTGGGGCATGTGGGCGACCGGCAACGGCATGGGCGGAACACTGGACGCGGCCGAGCTGGAGCGGATGGCCCGGCAGGGCTACCCCGCGCTGGAGACCGGCCACGGCCTCGCCCTGCTGGACGCCGCGCTGCTGCTCGACGAGCCGACCGCCGTCCCCGTCGCCCTGCGCGTCCCCGCGCTCGCCGAGGCCGGACACGACACCCTGCCCGGAGTCCTGCACGACCTGGTCCCCGCCGCCCGGCGCCGCCGAGACGCCCACCGCCCGCTCGGCACCGGGAGCGGTGAACTCGCCGACCGGCTGCGCGGGTTGCGGCCCGACGAGCGGGAACGCCTGCTGCTCGACACGGTGCGCGCCCAGGTCGCGGCGGTCCTCGGGCACGCCTCGCCCGCGCAGATCGACCCCGACCGCGCCTTCAAGGACCTCGGCTTCGACTCGCTCACCGCCGTCGACCTGCGCAACCGGCTGCGCACCGCCACCGGCATCGCCCTCCCCGCCACCCTGGTCTTCGACCACCCCACGCCCGGCGCCCTCGTCGCCCACCTCCGCACCCACCTGCTGGGCGACGACGAGGCGCCCGGCAGGACCAGCGCCCCCGGGCTCGCCGCCACTGACGACCCCATCGCGATCGTGGGCCTCGGCTGCCGGTTCCCCGGCGGCGCGGACTCGCCCGAGGCGTTGTGGGACCTGGTCGTCACCGGCAAGGACGCGATCACCCCGATCCCGTCCGACCGCGGCTGGGACACCCGTGCCCTGGACGGCGTCGCGGCCGTCGGCGGCTTCGTCACGGAAGCCGGCGACTTCGACGCGGAGTTGTTCGGGATCTCGCCGCGTGAGGCGCTGGCGATGGATCCGCAGCAGCGGTTGCTGCTGGAGACGGCGTGGGAGGCGCTGGAACGCGCGGGCATCGACCCGACCTCCCTGCGGGGCACGGCGACCGGCGTCTACGCCGGTGTCTCCGCCAACGGCTACGGCGGCCACCTCCACGAGACGACAGCCGAGACCGAGGGCTACCTGCTCACCGGCAGCACCCCGAGCGTCGCTTCCGGCCGGCTGTCGTATCTGCTCGGACTGGAGGGTCCGGCCGTCTCCGTCGACACCGCCTGCTCCTCCGCACTCGTGGCGCTGCACCTGGCCTGCCAGGCCCTGCGCTCCGGCGAGTGCGACATGGCCCTCGCGGGCGGCGCCACCGTCATGGCCAACCCGGGCATGTTCCTGGAGTTCGCCCGACAGGGCGGCCTTGCCGGCGACGGCCGCTGCAAGTCCTTCGCCGACGACGCCGACGGCACCGGCTGGTCCGAGGGCGCGGGCATCATCGTCGTCGAACGCCTCTCCGACGCGCTGCGCAACGGCCACCGCGTCCTGGCCGTGGTGCGGGGCTCGGCGATCAATCAGGACGGTGCGTCGAACGGGCTGACCGCGCCGAACGGACCCTCGCAGCAGCGGGTGATCCGGCAGGCGCTCGCCGCGGCTCAACTCGATCCTGCCGAGGTCGACGCGGTCGAGGCCCACGGCACCGGCACCCGGCTCGGCGACCCGATCGAGGCCCAGGCCCTGCTCGCGACGTACGGACAGGCCAGGACCGACGACGATCCCCTCTGGCTCGGCTCGATCAAGTCGAACATCAGCCACCCGCAGGCCGCGGCCGGTGTCGCGAGCGTGGTCAAGATGGTGATGGCGCTGCGGGAGGAGACCCTCCCGCGCACGCTGCACGCCGACGAGCCCTCGACCCACGTCGACTGGGACTCCGGAGCGGTACGGCTGCTTACGAGCGAGCGGGCCTGGCCGCGCGGTGAGCGTCCGCGCCGAGCGGGTGTGTCGTCCTTCGGCATCAGCGGCACGAACGCCCACGTCATCCTCGAAGAGGCCCCGGCCGTCCAGGAACCCGAGCAGCGCACGGTGACGGCTCCGCCCGTCGTCCCGTGGCCCGTGTCCGGCCGAAGTGCCGAAGCCCTGCGCGGTCAGCTCGCGCGCCTCTCCCAAGACCTCGACGCACGCGAGCTCGACCCGGTGGACGTCGGGTTGTCGCTGGCCACGACCCGGGCCGCGCTGGAGCACCGGGCGGTGCTGCTTGGCCGTGATGGTGACGTGTTGGGGTCGGGGCTCGTGGTGAGCGGGGTGGTCAGTGAGGGCCGTACGGCGTGGATGTTCACCGGTCAGGGCAGTCAGCGGCTCGGTATGGGGCGTGAACTGCACGCCGCGTACCCGGAGTTCGCTCGTGCCTTTGATGCGACGGTGGCGCTGCTGGAGGCCGAGCTGTCGGGTGTGGACGGTTTCCCGCTGCCGTTGCGTGAGGTGCTGTTCGCGGATGAGGGTCTTCTCGACCGCACGGGTTACGCGCAGGCGGTGTTGTTCGCGGTCCAGGTGGCGTGCGTCGAGCTGCTGCGGTCGTGGGGTGTGGCGCCGGATGTGGTGCTGGGTCATTCCGTCGGCGAGTACGCGGCCGCGTATACGGCGGGTGTCTTCGAACTGCCGGATGCTGTACGGCTGGTGGCTGCTCGCGCTCGTCTGATGCAGGCCCTTCCCGAGGGCGGGGCCATGGCCGCCGTCGAGGCCGACGAGGCGGAGATCGCCGACCTGCTCACCGCCGACGTGACGATCGCCGCCGTCAACGGACCCACCGCCGTAGTGGTCTCCGGCACCGAGGAGGGTGTTGAGCGGGTCATGGCGGCGGTTCGTGAACGCGGGCGCCGGGTCACCCGTCTCCGTGTCTCGCACGCCTTCCACTCACCGCTCATGGAGCCGATGCTCGACGAGTTCACCACCGTCGCCGAGCAGGTCGAATACCGCACCCCGCGGTGCACGGCGATCAGCACCGTCAGCGGTGCCCCGCTCGGAGACGGCGACTGGACGAGCGCCGACTACTGGGTGCGGCAGATCCGGCAGCCGGTCCGGTTCCACGAGGCCGCCACCGAGGCGGTCACGGCCGAAGGCACCGTCCGGCTGCTGGAGATCGGCCCTGACCCGGTGCTGAGCAGCCTCGTCGAACCCGGTGCCGGAGGCACGGCGGTGTCCGTGCTGCGCAAGGACCGGCCCGAGGCGGCGACGTTCCTCGGCGCGGTGGCCGAACTGTTCGTCCGGGGCGCCGACGTCGACTGGGCCGCCGTCCTCGACGGGACCGGGGCGCGCAGGGTCCCGCTGCCGACGTACGCCTTCCAGCGGCAGCGGTACTGGCTGCGGCCCAGCCGGACCAACGCCGCCGCCGACAGCCTCGGCCTCGGCGACCCCGGCCATCCGCTGCTCGGTGCGGCGCTGCCCGTCGCCGGCTCGGACACCCTGCTGCTCACCTCACGGCTGTCCACCGACAGTCACCCCTGGCTGGCCGAGCACGTGGTCGCCGGACTGGTCGTCGTCCCCGGCACGGCCCTGCTCGAACTCGCCGTCCAAGCCGGTCACCGGGTCGGCCGCGACCATGTCGCCGATCTCGCCCTGCACGCCCCGCTCGTCCTGGCGGAGGGCGGCGCCGCGCAGGTGCAGATCTCCGTGGAAGCGCCCGAGGCCGACGAGAACCGCGCCCTGCGCATCCACGCCCGGCCCGAGGGAGCCGCCGGGGACACGCCCTGGACCCTGCACGCCACCGCCACCCTCGCCACCCGCCGGACCGAGCCCGACTGGGACCTGCGCGCATGGCCACCGGCCGACGCCGAACCGTTGCCGCTCGACGGCCTTCACGAGCGACTGGCCACGGCCGGACTCGACTACGGACCCACCTTCCGCGCACTCAGCCGCGCCTGGCAGCAGGGCGACGACCTCTACGTCGAATCCGTACTGCCAGAGCCCGGCGCCACCGAGGCCACCGCCTACGCCGTGCATCCCGCGCTGCTGGACAGCGTCCTGCACGCGCTCGCCCTGCGCACCGACGGCGACGACGGCGAGGCCCTGCTGCCCTTCCTGTGGTCGGGCGTCTCCGTCACGGCCGCCGGTGCCACGACCCTGCGTGCCCACCTCCACCCGACCGGCGACGGCGAAGTCGCCCTGCGTTTGGCCGACGCCGTCGGCGCCCCCGTGGCCGCCGTGGACTCCCTGCTGCTACGCCCGCTGTCCGCCGCCGCCCTGCGCACGCCGGCCGGCGCCGACCACCTGTACCGCCTTGCCTGGGCACCCACTGCCCACACCCCGGACACCGACGAACTCGCCCTCGGACAACGCCTGGTGCTGCTCTCACCGGACGTCCACGCCGAGCAGCCGTGGGCCGCCGCCGATGTCCAGATCACCCGGCACCACGACCTGGCAGCTCTCGTCGCCGCCCTCGACACGGGCGCGGAGGTGCCCGACGCGGTGATAGTTGCCATACCGGGCAACATGCGCGACGGCACCGCGTCGCGGCCGGAGATCACCGTCAACTCTGGTGAAGTCCTCAGCCCGATCGCTGGTCTCCTGGGGACCATGCGGACCTGCCTGGCGGACGAGCGCCTGACCGGAACGCGTCTGGTCGTCACGACCCACGACGCGGTCCCGGCCGGAGCTGCCCCGGACACGCACGGCACCGACCTGTCCGGCGCCGGCGCCTGGGGTCTGGTCCGGTCGGCGATCAGCGAGCACCCCGACCGGTTCCTCCTCGCCGACCTGGACGACGACCCCGCCTCCCACCGCACCCTCGCCCAGCACCTCGCACACGGCGAGGAACCCCAACTCGCCGTCCGCGAGGGCCGGATCCTGCTTCCGCACCTCACCCCGATGGCCTCGGACGGCCCGCTGGTGCCGCCGCCCGCGACCCCGGACACCACCTGGCGCGTGGAGGTCGCCGAGCAGGGCCGCCTGGACGGCGTTGCGGTGATCACCGAGGAGCGGCGAACGCTGCGGGCCGGTGAGGTGCGGGTGGCGGTACGCGCCGCCGGAATGAACTTCCGTGACGTGCTGAACGTGTTGGGCACCTACCCCGGGGACGCCGGACGGCTCGGGCACGAAGGTGCCGGTGTCGTCGTCGAACTTGGCCCGGAGGTGACCGGCCTCGCGGTCGGTGACCGGGTGATGGGTCTTCTCGACGGGGCGTTCGGCCCGCTGGCCGTCTCGGACGCCCGACTGCTGACGCGGGTACCTGAGGGGTGGTCGTTCGAGCAGGCGGCGTCCGTGCCGATCGTGTTCCTGACCGCCTACTACGCCCTGGTGGACCTCGCCGGGCTCAAGCAGGGCGAGTCCGTGCTGATCCACGCCGCAGCCGGCGGTGTCGGCATGGCCGCCGTACAGCTCGCCCAGCACCTCGGCGGCGAGGTCTACGCGACGGCGAGCGAGCCGAAGTGGCCCGTGCTGCGTGAGCTGGGGTTGGCGGAGGAGCGGATCGCTTCCTCGCGCACGACCGAGTTCGCGGACCGGTTCCGGCCGGGCGTGGATGTCGTACTCGACGCGCTCGCGGGCGAGTTCGTGGACGCCTCGCTTCGGTTGGTGCGGCCCGGTGGCCGGTTCGTCGAGATGGGCAAGGCCGACATCCGCGATGCCGAGGTGGTCCGGGCCGAGCACGGCATCGACTACACCGCCTTCGACGTCATGGACGCGGGTCCTGAGCGGATCGCCGGGATGTGGGCGGTGCTGCTCGATCTGTTCGAGCAGGGCGCGCTGCGGCCGGTGACGATGACTTCGTATGACCTCTGCCGGGCGCCGGAGGCGTTGCGTCTGCTGGGGCAGGCCAAGCATGTCGGGAAGGTCGTGCTGCGGGTGCCGTCGCCGTGGGGTGGCGGGGGCACGGTGCTGATCACCGGCGGTACGGGTGGCTTGGGTGCGGAGGTCGCGCGGCACCTGGTCACCGAGCATGGGGTACGGGACTTGCTGCTTGTCTCACGGAGCGGGCCCGAGGCTCCGGGGGCCGCTGAACTCCGTGATGAATTGGTGGAGTTGGGTGCTCGGGTGGAGGTGTGTGCGTGTGACGTCTCCGACCGCGCCGCACTGGCTGCCGTAGTGGATGGCGTCGAGTTGTCCGCTGTGGTGCATGCGGCGGGTGTGCTGGACGACGGTCTTGTGGGTGATCTGACGCCGGTGCGGCTGGCCGGCGTGATGGCGGCGAAGGTCGAATCGGCCCTGCATCTGCATGAGTTGACGGTCGATCGTGACCTGTCGGCTTTTGTGCTCTTCTCCTCCTTCGCGGGTGTCGTGGGCAATGCCGGGCAGGCCGCTTACTCCGCCGCGAACAACATCCTCGATGCTCTCGCCACCACCCGCCGCGCCCAGGGACTGCCTGCGGTATCGCTGGCCTGGGGCATGTGGCGGGCCGGTATGGGCGGCACCCTCGGCGGGCCGGAGTCGGAGCGGCTCGCGCGGCAGGGCTTCCCGGCGCTGGAGACCGGCGAAGGGCTGGCCCTCCTCGACGCGGCGCTCGCTGTGAACGAGCCGAATGCCGTTCCCGTCGCCCTGCGCACCTCGTCACTGGCGAGCGGTCAAGTTCCCTTCGTGTTGCGGAACTTGGTTCCGAGGACGCGGCGGCAGTGGGAGGCGGCCGCTTCCGGCGGTGCCGTCGACAGCGGCTTTGTCGAGCGGCTGCGTGGGCTGGGCTCGGTCGAGCGGGACCGCATGGTGCTGGACGCGGTGCTGGCGGAGGTCGCCGGCGTGCTGGGGCATGCCTCGGCCGGGGCGGTGGACGCGTCGCGGGCGTTCAAGGAGCTGGGCTTCGACTCGCTCACGGCCGTGGACCTGCGTAACCGGCTGAAGGCCGTGACCGGGCTGCAGCTGCCCGCCACCCTCATCTTCGACCACCCGACCGTGGCGGATCTCGCGGCCCGTGTGAGCGCCGAGTTCGACCGGGCCGAGGGCGGCGCCGCGCCGAGCCTCTCCGAGCTGGACCGGCTGGAGGCGGCCGTCCTGGCGATGGCCGAACAGGACGGAGCGGCGCGCAAGGAACTGCGCGACCGACTGCGGGCCATGACGGCCCGCCTCGACGACGAAACCGGCACAGCAGCAACCGAGCAGGACAACGACGACATCGACTCCGCCTCGCTGGATTCGATGTTCGCGATCATCGATCGGGAACTCGAGGGCTGACGCCGGGCCTTGGCGTGCCCCTCAGGTGACAAAGGGACAGGATTCGCGTGCCCACTGACGACAAGACTCTGACGTATCTCAAGCGGCTGACCACCGACCTTCGCCAGACCCGTCAGCGGCTGCGCGAGGTCGAGGCCCGGGACCACGAGCCGATCGCGATCGTGGGGATGGGCTGCCGGTTCCCGGGCGGGGTGGACTCGCCGGAGTCCTTGTGGGACCTGGTGGCGTCCGGCGGCGAGGGTGTGTCGGACTTCCCGGCGAACCGCGGCTGGGACCTGACGGGACTGTTCGGGGACGGCCCGGGCCGGTCGTCGTCGCGGCAGGGTGGCTTCCTGCACGACGGCGCCGATTTCGACGCCGAGTTGTTCGGGATCTCGCCGCGTGAGGCCCTCGCGATGGACCCGCAGCAGCGGCTGCTGCTGGAGACGTCGTGGGAGGCCCTGGAGCGGGCCGGCGTCGACCCGCTGTCCCTGCGTGGCTCGCGCACGGGCGTGTTCGCGGGGCTGATGTACCACGACTACGCCTCCCGCCTGCCGGCGACACCGGACGAGGTCGAGGGGCTGCTCGCCAACGGCAACGCGGGCAGCGTCTTCTCCGGGCGGGTGGCGTACGTCTTCGGCTTCGAGGGTCCGGCGGTGACCGTCGACACGGCGTGCTCGTCTTCGCTGGTGGCGATGCATCTGGCGTGCCAGTCCCTCAGGTCGGGGGAGTGCGACACGGCTCTCGCCGCCGGTGTGACGGTCATGGCCACCCCGGCCACCTTCGTGGAGTTCTCCCGGCAGGGCGGGCTGGCGTCGGACGGCCGGTGCAAGGCGTTCGCGGAGTCGGCGGACGGCACGGGGTGGTCCGAGGGCGCCGGTGTGCTCGTGCTGATGCGGCTGAGCGAGGCGCGCAGGCAGGGGCGTCCGGTGCTCGCGGTGGTACGGGGGACAGCCGTCAACCAGGACGGCGCGTCCAACGGCCTCACCGCGCCCAACGGGCCGTCCCAGCAGCGGGTGATCCGCCAGGCCCTCGCCAACGCCGGACTGTCACCGGCCGAGGTCGACGCGGTCGAGGCGCACGGCACCGGCACCCGGCTCGGCGACCCCATCGAAGCCCAGGCACTCCTCGCGACCTACGGTCAGGCCCGCGACGGCGACGCCGAGCCGGTGTGGCTGGGATCCGTGAAGTCCAACCTCGGGCACACGCAGGCCGCCGCGGGTGTCGCCGGTGTGATGAAGATGGTGATGGCGCTGGCCGCGGAGCGACTCCCGCGCACGCTCCACGCCGAGCGGCCGTCCTCCCACGTGGACTGGGAGTCGGGTGCGGTACGGCTGCTGACCGAGGAGCGGGCGTGGCCGCGAGGCGGGCGTCCGCGTCGGGCGGGCGTGTCGTCGTTCGGCATCAGCGGCACCAACGCCCATGTCGTCATCGAGGAGGCCTCGGCCGCTGCCGCCACGGCATCCGAAGTCACCCCGGAGCCCGACGAGTCCGCTGTCGAGGAGGCTGAGGCACCGGTCGTCCCGCCCCCGACGGTCGAACTGCCCGTGATCCCTTGGGTCGTCTCCGCACGCGGGGCCGACGCCCTGCACGCCCAGATCGAACGACTCGGCTCGGTCGACTCCGGCCCCCTGGACACCGGCTTCTCCCTGGCTGCCACGCGTGCCGCCCTCGACCACCGAGCAGTCGTCCTCGGCCACGACCTCACCGACTTGCGCGCACAGCTCGACGCACCCGTGATCAAGGGCACGGCGACAGAGGGCCGTACCGCCTGGATGTTCACCGGGCAGGGCAGCCAGCGCCCCGGCATGGGACGGGAACTCGCCGCCACCTACCCCGAGTTCGCCACCGCACTGGACGAGGTCTGCGCACTCCTCGACACCGAACTCGCCTTCTCGCAGCAGCCCCTGCGCTCCGTCCTCTTCGGTGACGACGAGAAGGCCCTCCAGGACACCGGCTACGCCCAGTCCGCCCTTTTCGCCCTGCAAGTCGCCCTCATCCGACTCCTGTGCTCCTGGGGCACCGAACCCGAGGTCGTGCTGGGCCACTCGGTGGGCGAGTTCGCCGCCGCCCACGCGGCCGGAGTGCTCGAACTCCCCGACGCGGTACGGCTGGTGGCGGCCCGCGCACGGCTTATGCGGGCCCTGCCCGAGGGCGGCGCGATGGCCGCGATCGAGGGCACGGAGGCGGAGGTAACCGAGCTCCTCACGGACGGCGTCGTCATCGCCGCCGTCAACAGCGCCACCTCGGTCGTCGTCTCCGGGCACGACGACGCCGTACGACAGCTGCTGGACGCGGCACGTCAACAGGGCCGCCGGGCCACGCCGCTGCACGTCTCGCACGCCTTCCACTCGCCGCTCATGGAACCGATGCTGGCGGAGTTCGCCGGCATCGCCGCCCAGGTGACCTACCACCGGCCCACCCTCCACGCGGTGAGCACCCTGACCGGCGCCGTGCTCGACGGCGACGACTGGACGACGCCGGACTACTGGGTACGGCAGGTGCGGGAGGCCGTACGCTTCCACGCCGCCGCCCGCACCGCCGTGGACGAACTCGGCGTCGCCCGCTTCCTCGAACTCGGCCCCGACCCCGTCCTCTCCGCACTGGTGGACACGGCCCCGGCGGCATCTGTGCTGCGCCGCGACCGCGACGAACGGGAGACGGCCCTCACCGCCGTGGCCGAGCTGTTCGTACGCGGCACGACGGTCGACTGGGCGGCCGTCTTCGCCGGCACCGGCGCACGCGAGGTGCCCCTGCCGACGTACGCCTTCCAGCGCCGCCGCTACTGGCTCGAAGCACCGCGCACCACCGCCGACGCCGCGGGCCTCGGCCTACGCCCCGTCCGGCATCCGCTGCTGGGTGCCGCCGTGTCCGTCGCCGACACCGACACGCTGCTGCTGACGGCACGGCTTTCCGTCGCCGACCAGCCGTGGCTGGCGGACCACGTCGTGGCCGGCACGGTGATCGTCCCCGGCACCGCGCTGCTGGAACTGGCGCTGGCCGCGGGGGAACGAGCCGGCTGCGACCGCATCGCCGACCTCACCCTCCACGCCCCTCTCGCCCTCCCGACGGACCGGCCGGTCGAACTCCAGGTGGGCGTGGAGTCCCCGGACGCCGCGGGACACCGAACCCTGCGCATCCACGCCCGCCCGCACGACACGGCCGACGAACTGCCCTGGACACTCCACGCCTCCGGCACCATCGCCGAGACCGGGCCGACGGGAGAGCCATGGGACCTGCGTGTGTGGCCGCCGCAGGACGCGGAGCAGGTCGAACTCAAAGGACTCTACGAGCGGTTGGAGTCGGCGGGCCTGTCCTACGGCCCGGCGTTCCGCGGCCTGGAGGCCGTATGGCGCTCAGGTGAGGACTGGTTCGTCCAGGCCACGCTGCCCGAGGCGGCCACCGACGGCGGCGAGGGATACGGCGTGCACCCGGCGCTGCTGGACTCGGTGCTGCACGTCCTGGGCCTGTGGGAGCACGACGGCACCCGACTGCCGTTCCTGTGGTCCGGCGTGGAACTGTCCGCCGTGGGCGCGTCCACGATCCGCGTCCGCGTGACGCCGCGAGGCGACGACACGGTCGAACTCCGCGTCGCCGACGCCACCGGCGAGCCGGTCGCCACGATCGACAGCCTCCTGCTGCGCCCGGTCGCCCTGACGGAGTCGGAGACCGGCGACTCGTTCGTCCGGGATGCACTGTTCCGCGTCGACTGGCGTCCGCTGGGCCGGACCGGGGACGCCCGGAGCACCGAATGGGCCGTCCTCGGCGGGGACACGGCCCGTTACGGCACCCGGTACACCGGCCTGGAGGCTCTGCGTACGGCACTCGACGCCGGCGCGCAGGCGCCGAACACCGTTGTTCTCCCGGTCACGACGGCCCCAGCACGCCCCCTCCGGGAGACCGTCACCGAGACACTCGGCCCCATCCAGGACTGGCTGGGGGAGCCGCGCCTCGCCGACTCCCGCCTGCTGATCGTGCTCTTGGGGCCGGCCGACGACGAGGGGCCCCTCACCGACCCGTCGGCGGCCGCCGTACGCGGCCTGGTCCGCACGGCCATGACCGAGCACCCGGGCCGTATCGCCCTCGCCGACCTCGACCTCGACCCCACCTCCTGGGAGACGCTCGCGGCAGTGCCGGAGACGGTGAGCGAGGTGCTGATCCGCCGGGGGAGTGCCCGGGTACCGCGCTTGGCCCGCCTCGCCGGCGGGGATGTGCTCATACCGCCGGTGGGCGTGGGTGCCGGCTGGCGGATGGACGTGGTCGCTCAGGGGCGGCTGGATGGTGTGGCGCTGGTGCCGGAGGAGCCGCGTGCGCTGCGAAGCGGTGAGGTGCGGGTCGCGGTGCGGGCGGCGGGCGTGAACTTCCGTGACGTCCTGAATGTCCTCGGCATGTATCCGGGTGATGCGGGGCGGCTGGGGCACGAGGGTGCCGGTGTCGTGGTGGAGGTGGGCCCGGAGGTGACCGGCCTTGCGGTCGGGGATCGCGTGATGGGGTTGCTGGACGGGGCGTTCGCTCCGACCGCTGTCACCGATGCGCGGCTGTTGGCGCGGGTGCCGGAGGGGTGGTCGTTCGAGCAGGCGGCGTCCGTCCCGATCGTGTTCCTGACCGCCTACTACGCCTTGGTGGACCTGGCCGGGTTGCAGGCCGGCGAGTCGGTGCTGGTGCATTCGGCCGCCGGTGGTGTGGGGATGGCTGCGGTGCAGTTGGCCCGGCACCTGGGTGGCGAGGTGTACGGGACGGCGAGTGAGCCGAAGTGGTCCGTGGTGCGTGAGCTCGGGGTTGCGGAGGAGCGGATCGCCTCGTCGCGGACCACGGAGTTCGAGGAGCGGTTCCGGCCGGGTGTGGATGTGGTCCTTGACTCGCTTGCCGGTGAGTTCGTGGACGCGTCGCTTCGGTTGGTGCGGCCCGGTGGCCGGTTCGTGGAGATGGGCAAGACCGACATCCGCGACGCCGACGAGGTGCGGGCCGAGCACGGCATCGACTACACCGCCTTCGATCTCATCGACGCGGGTCCCGACCGGATCGCCGAGATGTGGGCCGCGCTGCTGGAGCTCTTCGAGCGGAGTGCGCTGCGGCCGAACCCGGTGACGACTTTCGACGTGGGTCGGGCGCCGGAGGCGTTGCGTCTGCTGGGGCAGGCCAAGCATGTGGGGAAGGTTGTGCTGCGGGTGCCGTCGCCGTGGGGTGGCGAGGGCACGGTGCTGATCACCGGCGGGACGGGTGGGCTGGGTGCGGAGGTCGCCCGGCATCTGGTCGCTGTGCACGGTGTACGTGATCTGCTGCTGGTGTCGCGGCGCGGTGCGGCGGCTCCGGGCGCTGGTGAACTCGTGGCCGAGCTCGAACAGTTGGGTGCTCGAGTCGGGATGCGGGCTTGTGATGTGGCCGATCGTGAGTCGCTGGCCGCGGTCCTGGATGGGGTTGACCTGTCGGGTGTGGTGCATGCGGCGGGTGTGCTCGATGACGGGCTGATCGGTGATCTGTCGGCCGAGCGTGTGGGTCGTGTGGTGGCCGTGAAGGCCGAATCGGCCCTGTATTTGCATGAGTTGACGGCTGATCGTGAGCTGTCGGCGTTCGTGCTGTTCTCGTCGTTCGCCGGAGTCGTCGGTAACGCCGGTCAGGCGGCGTATTCGGCGGCGAACAATGTGCTGGATGCCCTGGCCCTGGTCCGCAGGGCCCAGGGTCTGCCTGCTGTTTCGCTGGCGTGGGGCATGTGGGCGAACGCCGATGGTATGGGCGGCACTCTTGGTGAGGCCGAGCTGGAGCGTATGGCGCGCCAGGGCTTCCCGGCGCTGGAGACGAGTGAGGGGCTCGCCCTCCTCGATGCCGCGCTGCTCGTGAACGAACCGGTCGCCGTCCCCGTAGCCCTGCGTACGTCGGCGCTCGGCGAGGTCGGCCACGGTGCTCTGCCAGCCGTCCTGCACGAACTGGTGCCGCTCCGGGCACGTCGTCGTGCTGTCGGAGCTGCTACCGCGGCCGGTGGTGAGCTGGCACGTCGACTCGGCGGGTTGGTGCCTGCTGAACAGCGCAGGGCTGTACTGGAGTTGGTCCAGGCGCAGGTTGCCGTGGCGCTCGGTCATGCGTCGGCTGCGTCCGTGGACGAGACCCGCAGTTTCAAGGACCTCGGGTTCGACTCCCTGACCGCGGTCGACCTGCGCAACCGACTCGGTTCCGCGACCGGCGTCACCCTCCCCGCCACCCTCGTCTTCGACCACCCGAACCCCAACTCACTGACCGACTACCTCCTCGAACAGGTCCTCGGCGAGATCACCGCACAGACCCCCTCGCAAGCGCGTGGTCATGCGGCGACGGCTGTCGATGAGCCGGTGGCGATCGTGGGCATGGGCTGCCGTTTCCCGGGTGGGGCGGATTCTGCTGGGGGGTTGTGGGATCTGGTTGCGGAGGCCAGGGACGGGCTGTCGTCGCTGCCGACGGATCGTGGCTGGGACCCGGCCCTGTTGGAGGGCCTGGCCGCGGTCGGTGGTTTCCTCGATGGTGCGGCGTTCTTCGACGCGGAGTTGTTCGGGATCTCGCCGCGTGAGGCGTTGGCGATGGATCCGCAGCAGCGGTTGCTGTTGGAGACGGCGTGGGAGGCGTTGGAGGACGCGGGGATCGATCCGTCGTCGCTGCGGGGCACCGCGACCGGCGTCTACGCCGGCGTCTCCGCCAACGGCTACGGCAGCGGCACGGTCGACGATCCGCAGGGCAACACCGAGGGGTATCTGCTGACCGGCAGCACACCCAGCGTCGCGTCCGGTCGCCTGGCTTACGCCCTGGGGCTGGAGGGCCCGGCGATGTCCGTGGACACCGCCTGCTCGTCGGCTCTGGTTGCCCTGCATCTGGCCTGCCAGGCGTTGCGGTCGGGTGAGTGCGATCTCGCGTTGGCCGGCGGCGCGACCGTCATGGCGACGCCGACGATCTTCCTGGAGTTTGCCCGGCAGGGCGGGTTGGCGGGTGACGGTCGGTGCAAGTCGTTCGCCGATGGGGCTGATGGGACGGGCTGGGCCGAGGGCGGCGGTGTTCTGGTCCTGGAGCGGTTGTCGGATGCCCGGCGGAACAACCATCCGGTGCTGGCGGTGGTGCGGGGCTCGGCGGTCAATCAGGACGGTGCGTCGAACGGGCTGACCGCGCCGAACGGACCCTCGCAGCAGCGGGTGATCCGGCAGGCATTGGCCGCCGCGGGGGTGGACGCCTCCGAGGTCGACGCCGTCGAGGCGCACGGCACGGGCACCCGGCTCGGTGACCCGATCGAGGCTCAGGCGCTGCTTGCCACTTATGGTCGGGCCCGCACCGACGACGAACCACTGTGGCTCGGCTCCATCAAGTCGAACATCGGGCATGCGCAGGCGGCTGCCGGTGTCGCGAGTGTGGTGAAGATGGTGATGGCGCTGCGGGAGCAGGTGCTGCCGCGGACGTTGCATGTCGATGAGCCGTCGTCCCATGTGGACTGGTCGGCGGGTGCGGTGGAGCTGCTGACGGAGGAGCGGGCCTGGCCGCGCGGCGAGCGTCCGCGTCGGGCAGGCGTCTCGTCCTTCGGTATCAGCGGGACCAACGCCCACGTCATCCTCGAAGAAGCCCCGGCGGCTTCTTCGCCGCGCAAGCCGGGCGCCGCGTCCGAACTTCCGGTGACGCCGTGGGTCGTGTCGGCTCGCACGGCCGACGCCCTGCGTGCTGCTACGGCACGGCTGGCAGCGCACGCCCATGACAGCAGTTCTGCGGACGTCGGGTTGTCGCTGGCCACGACCCGGGCCGCGCTGGAGCACCGGGCGGTGCTGCTTGGCCGTGATGGTGACGTGCTGGGGTCGGGGCTCGTGGTGAGCGGGGTGGTCAGTGAGGGCCGTACGGCGTGGATGTTCACCGGTCAGGGCAGTCAGCGGCTCGGTATGGGGCGTGAACTGCATGCCGCCTACCCGGAGTTCGCTCGTGCCTTTGATGCGACGGTGGCGCTGCTGGAGGCCGAGCTGTCGGGTGTGGACGGTTTCCCGCTGCCGTTGCATGAGGTGCTGTTCGCGGATGAGGGTCTTCTCGATCGCACGGGTTACGCGCAGGCGGTGTTGTTCGCGGTCCAGGTGGCGTGCGTCGAGCTGCTGCGGTCGTGGGGTGTGGCGCCGGATGTGGTGCTGGGGCATTCCATCGGCGAGTACGCGGCCGCGTATACGGCGGGTGTCTTCGAACTGCCGGATGCCGTGCGGCTGGTGGCGGCTCGCGCCCGCCTCATGCAGGCGCTGCCCGAGGGTGGTGCGATGGCAGCGGTCGAGGCCGATGAGGCGGAGGTCGCCGAGTTGCTCGCTTCCGACGTGACGATCGCCGCCGTCAATGGACCTACCGCCGTAGTGGTCTCGGGGAGCGAGGAGGGTGTCGAGCGGGTCATGGCTGCGGTTCGTGAACGCGGGCGCCGGGTCACCCGCCTTCGTGTCTCGCACGCCTTCCACTCCCCGCTCATGGAGCCGATGCTCGACGAGTTCACCACCGTCGCCGAGCAGATCACCTACCGTCGCCCCGTGCTCGCGGCGGCCTCATCGGTCACGGGTGAGGCCGTCGGCGAGGCCGACTGGACGACCCCTTCCTACTGGGTCCAGCAGGTGCGTCGCACCGTCCTCTTCCACGACGCTCTGGCCACCGCCACAGGATCGCTGGGCGCCGGACGGCTGCTGGAGATCGGCCCCGATCCGGTGCTGAGCGGGCTCGTGGACCCGGCGACCGCGCCGTCCTTCTCCGTGCTGCGCAAGGGGCGCCCGGAGGCCGAGACGCTGCTCACGGGACTCGCCGAGCTCTTCGTCCGGGGGACGCGCGTCGACTGGGCGGCCCTGTTCGAGGGCAGCGGCGCGCGCCGGGTGGCGCTGCCGACGTACGCCTTCCAGCGGCAGCGCTACTGGCTGGAGCCGTCCCGCGCCGCCGCCGACGCACGCGGCCTGGGCCTCGCCTCCGCGGAACATCCGCTGCTCGGCGCGGCCGTCACCGTCGCCGGGTCCGACACGCTGCTGCTCACGTCCCACCTGTCCGTCCGTACGCATCCCTGGCTCGCCGACCATGCCGTGGCCGGCGACGTCGTCGTACCGGGCACGGCGTTCGTCGAGCTCGCCCTCCAGGCCGGTGACCGTGCCGGTTGCGGGCGCCTGGCCGAACTCACCCTCCAGGCGCCCCTCGTCCTGCCGCCGGCCGGAGGCGTCACCGTCCAGATCACCGTGGAGCCCCCGGCGGCGCATGACGTGGATACGAGGACCCTCCGCATCTACGCCCGGCCCGACGACGCCGCCCCCGACCAGCCCTGGACCGCGCACGCCACCGGCCTTCTGGACGACGCGGCAACCACGCCTCCGGCCACACCCGAGCTGCGCGCCTGGCCGCCCGCCGGGGCCCGTGAACTCGACCTCGCCGGCCTCTACGAGCGACTTCACCAGTCGGGCCTCTCCTACGGCCCCACCTTCCGCGGCCTGGCCCGTGTGTGGACCTCCGGCGACGACCTGCTCGTCGAAGCCGCCCTTCCTGAGCCCGTCACGGGCGAGGCCACGGCCTTCGGGCTGCACCCGGCGCTCCTCGACAGCGTGCTGCACGCCCTCGCGTTGCGCGCGGGGGACGGGCAGGGGGCGCTGCTGCCGTTCCTCTGGTCCGGTGCCGCGTTCCACACCGTCGGCGCCGACGTCGTCCGGGCCAGGCTCACCCCGCGCGGATCCGACTCGTACGCGCTGTATGTCGCCGACGCGGCCGGCGTCCCCGTCGCCGTGGTCGACTCGCTGGTGCTGCGGCCCGTCTCGGTGGCCGACCTGACCCGCGCGGCCACCGGCCCGGACGGCCTGTTCCGCCTCGACTGGGTGCCGGCGCCCGCCACCGACCGACCCGAGACCGCGCGCACCAGTCACTGGGCCGAGACCGCGCACACCGGCCACTGGGCCGTGGTCGGCGACGGGGACACGGCCGCGTGGCGCGCGTCCGGCGTGCCGACCGAGCACTACGCCGACCTGGACGACCTCATCGCCGCCATGGAGGCGGGCCAGGCCCCACCGGCGGTCGTCGGACTGGTGGTCGCTCCCAACTCTGGTGAAGTCCTAAGTCCGGTTGCTGATCTCCTGGGTGCCATGCGGACCTGGCTCGCACACGAGCGATGGGCCGACACGCCCCTGGTGGCACTGACCACCGGCGCGGTCGCCCTGCACCACGCTTCCGGCACCGACGCCCTGGACCTGTCCGGCGCCGGTGCCTGGGGCCTGGTCCGGTCGGCGATCAGTGAACACCCCGGCCGCCTCGCCCTCGCCGACGTCGACGGCACCGCGGCCTCGTACCGCGCCCTCGCCGAACGCCTCACCCCCCTGGAGGAACCCCAACTCGCCCTCCGCGAGGGCGAAGCGTGGGTACCGCGCCTGGCTCGGATGGCTTCGGGCGGCGTCCTCGTGCCGCCGGCCGCGACCCCGGGCAGGACCTGGCGCATGGAGGTGGCCGGGCAGGGCCGCCTCGACGGCGTCGCACCGATCACCGAGGAGCCGCGTGTCCTCGGCCCCGGCGAGGTGCGAGTCGCCGTGCGGGCCGCGGGTGTGAATTTCCGTGACGTGCTGAACGTGCTGGGCACCTACCCCGGGGACGCCGGACGGCTCGGGCACGAAGGTGCCGGTGTCGTCGTCGAACTTGGCCCGGAGGTGACCGGCCTCGCGGTCGGTGACCGGGTGATGGGTCTTCTCGACGGGGCGTTCGGCCCGCTGGCCGTCTCGGACGCCCGACTGCTGACGCGGGTGCCGGAGGGGTGGTCCTTCGAGCAGGCGGCGTCCGTGCCGATCGTGTTCCTGACCGCCTACTACGCCCTGGTGGACCTCGCCGGGCTCAAGCAGGGCGAGTCCGTGCTGATCCACGCCGCAGCGGGCGGTGTCGGCATGGCCGCCGTACAGCTGGCCCGCCACCTGGGGGCCGAGGTGTACGCAACGGCGAGCGAGCCGAAGTGGCCGGTCCTGCGGGACCTCGGAATCGATGACGATCGGATCGCCTCCTCCCGGACGACCGAGTTCGAGCAGCGCTTCAAGTCGGGCGTCGATGTGGTGCTGGACGCGCTCGCCGGTGAATTCGTGGACGCCTCGCTGCGGCTGGTGCGGTCCGGTGGCCGCTTCATCGAGATGGGCAAGGCGGACGTACGCGACCCGGAACAGGTGGCGGCCACGCACCAGGGCGTCACCTACCGGGCGTTCGACACGTTCGACGCGGGTCCGGAACAGATCGCCGGGATGTGGGCGGCGCTGCTCGATCTGTTCGAGCGGGGCGCGCTGCGGCCGGTGACGATGACTTCGTACGACCTGTGCCGGGCGCCGGAGGCGTTGCGTCTGCTGGGTCAGGCCAAGCACGTCGGGAAGGTCGTGCTGCGCGTGCCGTCGCCGTGGGGCGGCGAGGGCACGGTGCTGATCACCGGCGGGACCGGTGGGCTGGGCGCGGAGGTCGCGCGGCACCTGGTCACCGAGCACGGCGTGCGAGACCTGCTGCTCGTCTCCAGGAGCGGGCTGGACGCCACCGGTGCGAACGAACTCCGCAATGAATTGGCGGAGTTGGGTGCCCGGGTGGAGGTGCGGGCGTGTGACGTCTCCGACCGCGCCGCACTGGCTGCCGTACTGGACGGCGTCGAGTTGTCCGCTGTGGTGCATGCGGCGGGCGTACTGGACGACGGTCTTGTCGCCGATCTGACGCCTGAGCGGCTGGCCGGTGTCATGGCCGCGAAGGTCGAATCGGCCCTGCATCTGCATGAGTTGACGGCCGATCGTGACCTGTCGGCCTTCGTTCTCTTCTCCTCCTTCGCGGGTGTCGTGGGCAATGCCGGGCAGGCCGCCTACTCCGCCGCGAACAACATCCTCGACGCCCTCGCCACCACCCGCCGCGCCCAGGGACTGCCTGCGGTATCGCTGGCCTGGGGCATGTGGGAGGCCGGTATGGGCGGGCGATTGCCGCAGGCTGATGTGGCGCGGTTGCGGCGTGGGGGACTGCCGCCGTTGGCCGCGCGTGAGGCGTTGGCACTGATGGACGCCGCGCTCGTCGTCAACGAACCGAACGCCGTCCCCGTCGCGCTGCGCGCCACGGCGCTCTCGGGGGGCCTGGTGCCTTCCGTGCTGCGGGACTTGGTGCCGTCGACGGGGCGGCGTTGGGGCGCCGCTGCGTCGGGTGGCGCCGCCGATGGTGGTGGCCTCGCCGAGCGGCTGCGTGGGCTGGGCTCGGTCGAGCGGGACCGAGTGCTGCTGGACGCGGTGCTGGCGGAGGTCGCCGGCGTGCTGGGGCATGCCTCGGCCGGGGCGGTGGACGCGTCGCGGGCGTTCAAGGAGCTGGGCTTCGACTCGCTCACGGCCGTGGACCTGCGTAACCGACTGAACGGCGTGACCGGGCTGCAACTGCCCGCCACCCTCATCTTCGACCACCCCACCATCCTGTCCCTGCGCGACCACCTCGGCGCGGAACTCGCCCCCGCCGACGACGGGGACACCACCTTCCTCATGGGCGAGTTGGACAAACTGCGGACGGTCCTCGCCGAGACCGCACCGGCCGCTGACGACGACGTGCGCGCCGCGATCGGCGACCGGCTCCAGCAACTGCTCGCCACATGGTCCGCGGGCGTCGGCGAAGGCAGCGGGCAAGACGCGGACAACAAGGTCGTACTCGACGAAGCCACCGACGACGAGCTCTTCGCCCTGCTCGACGACAAGCCCTGGGTCGCCGAATGACCGGCCCGCCGCTCCCCGCTCCGCCCCGCCCCGGCCGCCGGGCCGAGTCCCCCGACCCCGCCCCGGCCGCACTCCAGGCGCCCTGATTCGGCTCTCCGCGCTCTTTCGAAGGACAAGGAACAGATGGCGAACGAGGAAAAGCTCCGCGAATACCTCAAGCGTGCGATCGCCGACGCGCAGGACGCCCACCTTCGTCTGCGTGAGGCCGAGGCGAAGGACCACGAGCCGATCGCGATCGTCGGCATGGGCTGCCGCTACCCCGGCGCAGTCGCCTCGCCGGAGGACCTGTGGGGGCTGGTGAGCGGTGGCGGGGACGGCATCACGTCGTTCCCCACCGATCGCGGCTGGGACCTCGACGCCCTGTTCGCGACCGACGCGGAGCGGGCGGCCGGCACCTCGGCCACCCGGAAGGGCGGCTTCCTGCACGAGGCCGCCGAGTTCGACGCGGAGGTGTTCGGCATCAGCCCCCGCGAGGCCCTCGCGATGGACCCGCAGCAGCGGCTGCTGCTGGAGACGTCGTGGGAGGCCCTGGAGCGCGCCGGCATCGACCCGCTGTCCCTGCGCGGCACGGCGACCGGTGTGTTCGCCGGGCTCATGTACCACGACTACGCCTCCCGGCTCCAGGAAGTGCCGAAGGACATCGCCGGGTTCCTCGCCAACGGCAACGCGGGCAGCGTGTTCTCCGGACGTATCGCCTACGTCTTCGGCTTCGAGGGACCGGCCGTCACCATCGACACCGCCTGCTCCTCCTCCCTCGTCGCCCTGCACCTGGCCTGCCAGTCACTGCGGTCCGGCGAGTGCGCGACGGCGCTCGCGGGCGGTGTGACGGTGATGGCGGCGCCGACGACGTTCGTGGAGTTCTCCCGGCAGGGCGGGCTGTCCGGCGACGGCCGCTGCAAGGCGTTCGCCGACGACGCCGACGGCACCGGATGGGCGGAGGGCGCCGGCGTCCTCGTCCTGGAGCGCCTCTCCGACGCACGGCGCCTCGGCCATCCCGTCCTCGCCGTGATCCGGGGCTCCGCCGTCAACCAGGACGGCGCCTCCAACGGCCTCAGCGCGCCCAACGGACCCGCCCAGCAGCGCGTCATCCGCCAGGCCCTCGCGAGCGCCCGCCTCACGCCGGCCGACGTCGACGCCGTCGAGGCACACGGCACCGGAACCCGGCTCGGCGACCCCATCGAGGCGCAGGCCCTGCTCGCCACGTACGGCAAGGGACGGGACGGGACGAACCCCGTCTGGCTCGGCTCAGTGAAGTCCAACATCGGGCACACCCAGGCCGCGGCCGGCGTCGCCGGCGTCATCAAGATGGTCATGGCACTGCGCGCCCGCCATCTCCCGTCCACGCTGCATGTCGATGAGCCGTCGTCCCATGTGGACTGGTCGGTTGGCGCTGTGCGCCTTCTTGCCGAAGCGCGCCCCTGGCCTGACACCGGCCGTCCGCGTCGGGCCGGCGTCTCGTCCTTCGGTATCAGCGGCACCAACGCCCATGTGGTTCTGGAGGAAGCCACCCCCGAGGCGGCATCGACTCCCACTTCTGAATCGGAACTCCCGGCCCACGGCACCGCCCAGGAACCGCTCCACACTCTCCCGCACGTGCCCTGGGTCCTGACCGCCCGCAGCGCACCCGCCCTCGAAGCGGCGGCCGAACGCCTCGCCGCCCACGTCACCGACACCGACGCCTCACCCCTCGACATCGGCCACAGCCTGGCCACCGGCCGAGCCGTCCTCGACCACCGCGCCGTCGTCCTCGGCCCCGACCGCGACACCCTGCGCACGGCCCTCGACGCCGTCACCGGCATCACGGGCACCGCCACCACCGTCAAGGGCACGGTCACCGAGGGCCGTACCGCCTGGTTGTTCACCGGGCAGGGCAGCCAGCGCCCCGGCATGGGCCGCGAACTGTATGCCGCCCACCCCGTCTACGCCCGCGCCTTCGACGAGATCTGCACACTGCTGGACGCCGAGCTCGCCGGAGCCCCCGGCTTCGACACATCCGTGCGCGAGATCTGCTTCGCCGAACCGGGCACACCCGAGGCCGCGCTCCTCGACCGCACCGGCTACGCCCAGACGGCAATCTTCGCCGTCGAGGCCGCCCTCGTCGCCCTGCTGCGCGGCTGGGGCGCCGAACCCGACGTCGTCATCGGCCACTCGATCGGCGAGATCGTCGCAGCCCACGCCGCCGGAGCCATCGAACTCCCCGACGCCGTACGGCTGGTGGCGGCCCGCGCCCGGCTGATGCAGGCGCTCCCGGACGGCGGCGCCATGGCCGCGATCGAGGCCGACGAGACCGAGGCCACCGCACTCCTTGCCCAGGGCGCCGTCATCGCGGCCGTCAACGGCCCGCGCGCGGTCGTCGTCTCCGGCACCGAACAGGCCGTCGAGCAGGTCATGGAAGCGGCCCGCGAACGCGACCTGCGCGTCACCCGCCTTCGCGTCAGCCACGCCTTCCACTCCCCGCTCATGGCCCCCATGACGGACGAGTTCGCCGGGATCGTCGCCGGCATCGGCCACCGCCGGCCCGTCGTCCCCGCCGTCAGCACCCTCACCGGACGCACCTTGGACGGCGACGACTGGGCGAGCCCCGACTACTGGGTACGGCAGGTGCGAGACGCCGTACGCTTCCACTCCGCCGTCCGCACCGCCACCACCGAACTCGGCGTCACCCGCTTCCTCGAGATCGGCGCCGACCCCGTCCTCACCGGCCTGGTCCAGGCCGCCGACCCCGACACCACCGCCGTGGCCACCCTGCGCGAGGGCCGCGACGAGTGCGGCTCGGTGCTGACCGCGCTCGCCGAGATGTTCGTACGGGGTGCCGCCGCCGACTGGGCCGCGGTGTTCCACGGCACCGGCGCCCGCCGCACCGACCTGCCCACCTACGCCTTCCAGCGGCACCGCTACTGGCTCGACGCCACCCGGCCCACCACCGACGCCCGCGGCCTCGGCCTCGGAGTCGCCGGGCACCCGCTGCTGGGAGCCGCGGTCGCCGTGGCCGGCTCCGACAACGTCCTGCTCACCGCCCGTCTGTCCGTCGCCACCACACCCTGGCTGGCCGACCACCTCGTCGGCGGACTCGCCGTCGTCCCCGGCACCGCCCTCGTGGAACTCGCCGTCCAGGCAGGCCTGCGCGTCGACTGCGACCACCTCGACGAACTCACCCTCCAGGCCCCGCTGATCCTCCCCGAGCAGGGCGCCGCCCAGGTGCAGATCGGCATCGACGCCGCCACCGATGACGGCCGCCGCGCCGTACGCGTCTACTCCCGCGCCGACGACGCCGAAGTCGAACAGGCCTGGACCCTGCACGCCACCGGCACGGTCGGCGACGGCGCCCGCGCCACGACCGACGCCGCCTGGAATCTGCGCGCCTGGCCGCCCGCCGACGCCGAACCCGCCGACCTCACAGGGCTCTACGACCGCCTCACCGACGTCGGCCTCCTGTACGGTCCCGCCTTCCGCGGCATCACCCGCGTCTGGCGCGACGCCGACGACTGGTACGTCGAGGCCACCCTCCCCGAACCCCTCGCCGACGACGCCGGCTCCTTCGGCCTCCATCCCGCCCTCCTGGACACCGTCCTCCACGCCCTCGCCCTGCGCGGCGGCGACGACCGGACCGCACTCCTGCCGTTCCTGTGGTCCGGCGTCACACTCACGGCCGTCGGCGCCACCTCGGTCCGGGCCCGGCTCCGCATACGCGGCGAGGGCGAGATCGGCCTGCGGATCGCCGACACGACCGGCGACCCGGTCGCCACCGTCGACTCCCTCCTGCTGCGCCCCGTCTCCACCACGGAACTCGCCGCCCGGCGAACCCCCCAGGGCCCCGAGCACCTGTACCGGGTGGAGTGGACACCCGTCACCGCGCCGCCCACCGAGCACCGGATGACCGACATCGTCGTCATAGGTGATGCCGGGGATGTCCCGCGGCTGCACGCTCCCGACGCCGCCCCGACCCACCCGGACCTGGACACACTGCTCACCACCCTCGAAGCGGGCGCCCCCGCCCCGCCCCGGGTACTGCTGCCCATCGCCGACGGCCCGGTCGCGGACGTCCTCACCGAGACCCTCGCGGTGGTCCAACGCTGGCTCTCCGAACCGAGGTTCGCGGACTCCCGCCTGGTCGTCCTCACCTCGGGCGGCGTCGCCCTGACCCCGGACGAGACGCCCATCCCGTCCGCAGCCGGAGTCTGGGGTCTGCTCCGCTCCGCCATGAACGAGCACCCGGGCCGCTTCGCCCTCGTCGACACCGACGGGCCGAGTTCGGCCCTCCACATCGAGGACGACACGGACCAAGTCGCCCTCCGGGACGGCCAGGTGTGGGTGCCTCGCATGGTGCGGATGGCGTCGGGCGGGGTGCTCGTGCCGCCGGTGGGCGTGGGTGCCGGTTGGCGGATGGACGTGGTCGCTCAGGGGCGGCTGGATGGTGTGGCGCTGGTGCCGGAGGAGCCGCGTGCGCTGCGAAGCGGTGAGGTGCGGGTCTTGGTGCGGGCGGCGGGCGTGAACTTCCGTGACGTCCTGAATGTCCTCGGCATGTATCCGGGTGATGCGGGGCGGCTCGGGCACGAGGGCGCCGGCGTCGTCATCGAGGTGGCACCCGACGTGACCGGACTCGCCGTCGGCGACCGGGTCATGGGCCTGCTGGACGGGGCCTTCGGACCGGTGGCCACCACCGATGCCAGGCTGGTCACGCGGCTACCGGCCGGGTGGTCCTTCGAGCAGGCGGCGTCCGTCCCGATCGTGTTCCTGACCGCCTACTACGCCCTGGTGGACCTCGCCGAGCTTCAGACCGGGGAGTCGGTACTGATCCACTCCGCGGCGGGTGGCGTGGGTATGGCTGCGGTTCAGCTGGCCCAGCACCTCGGCGGCGAGGTGTACGGGACGGCGAGTGAGCCGAAGTGGCCGGTGGTACGCGGGTTGGGGGTCCCGGAGGAGCGGATCGCCTCGTCCCGGACCACGGACTTCGAGGAGCGGTTCCGGCCGGGTGTCGATGTCGTCCTGGACTCGCTTGCCGGTGAGTTCGTGGACGCGTCGCTTCGGTTGGTGCGGCCCGGTGGCCGGTTCGTGGAGATGGGCAAGACCGACGTCCGCGACGCCGGCGAGGTGCGGGCCGAACACGGGGTGTCGTACAGCTCGTTCGACCTGATGGACGCCGGCCCCGATCGCATCGCCGAGATGTGGACCGCGCTGCTGGAACTGTTCGAGCAGGGCGCGCTGCGGCCGGTGACGGTGACCTCGTACGACCTCTCCCGCGCACCGGAGGCACTACGCCTGCTCGGGCAGGCCAAGCATGTCGGGAAGGTCGTGCTGCGGGTGCCGTCGCCGTGGGGCGGCGAGGGCACGGTGCTGATCACCGGCGGGACGGGTGGGCTGGGTGCGGAAGTCGCCCGGCATCTGGCCGCTGTGCACGGTGTACGGGATCTGCTGCTGGTGTCGCGGCGCGGTTCCGCAGCGCCCGGTGCTGGTGAACTCGTGGCCGAGCTGGAGCAGTTGGGCGCCAGTGCCACGGTACGCGCATGTGATGTGACCGATCGCGATGCGCTCGCAGGTGTCCTCGACGGGGTTGACCTGTCGGGTGTGGTGCATGCGGCGGGTGTGCTCGATGACGGCCTGATCGGTGATCTGTCGGCCGAGCGTGTGGGTCGTGTGGTGGCCGCGAAGGCTGAATCGGCCCTGTATTTGCATGAGTTGACGGCTGATCGTGAGCTGTCGGCGTTCGTGCTGTTCTCGTCGTTCGCCGGAGTCGTCGGCAACGCCGGTCAGGCGGCGTATTCGGCGGCGAACAATGTGCTGGATGCCCTGGCCCTGGTCCGCAGGGCTCAGGGTCTGCCTGCTGTTTCGCTGGCGTGGGGCATGTGGGCGAACGCCGATGGTATGGGCGGCACTCTTGGTGAGGCCGAGCTGGAGCGTATGGCGCGCCAGGGCTTCCCGGCGCTGGAGACGAGTGAGGGGCTCGCCCTCCTCGATGCCGCGCTGCTCGTGAACGAACCGGTCGCCGTCCCCGTAGCCCTGCGTACGCCCGCCCTCGCAGCCGTGCGCGACAGCCTCCCCGGCATCCTGCAAGGGCTCGTGCCCGCCGACCGTCGGCGTCGTGCCGTCGGCCAGGTGGGTGCTGCGGCTGCCTCCGGGCTGGCCCGGAAGTTGGCCGGGCTCCAGCCGGCCGAGCAGGAACGACAGTTGCTGGACCTCGTGCAGGCACAGGTCGCCGCGGTGCTCGGCCATGCGTCGGCGGGGTCGATCGACACCTCCCGCGCCTTCAAGGACCTCGGGTTCGACTCCCTGACCGCGGTCGACCTGCGCAACCGACTCGGTTCCGCGACCGGCGTCACCCTCCCCGCCACCCTCGTCTTCGACCACCCGACGCCCTCCGCTCTCGCCGGCTTCCTCAAGGCCCAGCTGCTGGGCGCGGCGGACACCACGGACGACACCGTGACGGGCGCCGGCCGCACACGCACGGCTGTCGATGAGCCGGTGGCGATCGTGGGCATGGGCTGCCGTTTCCCGGGTGGGGCGGATTCCGCTGGGGGGTTGTGGGATCTGGTCGCGGAGGGCAGGGACGGGCTGTCGTCGCTGCCGACGGATCGTGGTTGGGACCCGGCCCTGTTGGAGGGCCTGGCCGCGGTCGGTGGTTTCCTCGATGGTGCGGCGTTCTTCGACGCGGAGTTGTTCGGGATCTCGCCGCGTGAGGCGCTGGCGATGGATCCGCAGCAGCGGTTGCTGTTGGAGACGGCGTGGGAGGCGTTGGAGGACGCGGGGATCGATCCGTCGTCGCTGCGGGGCACCGCGACCGGCGTCTACGCCGGCGTCTCCGGGAGTGGCTACGGCGGGAACATGCAGAGCCCGCAGGGCGAGACCGGCGGGTATCTGCTGACCGGCAGTACGCCGAGTGTGGCGTCGGGACGGCTGTCGTATGTGTTCGGGCTGGAGGGGCCCGCGGTGTCGGTGGACACCGCCTGCTCGTCGGCCCTGGTGGCTCTGCATCTGGCCTGCCAGGCACTGCGGTCGGGCGAGTGTGACCTCGCCCTGGCCGGTGGCGCCACGGTCATGGCGACGCCGGGCATCTTCCTGGAGTTCGCCCGGCAAGGTGGCTTGGCGGAAGACGGTCGGTGCAAGTCGTTCGCCGATGGGGCTGATGGGACGGGTTGGGCCGAGGGCGGCGGCATCCTCGTCCTGGAGCGCCTGTCCGATGCCCGCCGCAACAACCATCCGGTGCTGGCGGTGGTGCGGGGCAGCGCGGTCAATCAGGACGGTGCGTCGAATGGGCTGACCGCGCCGAACGGACCCTCGCAGCAGCGGGTGATCCGGCAGGCATTGGCCGCCGCGGGAGTCGACGCCTCCGAGGTCGACGCCGTCGAGGCGCACGGCACCGGTACCCGGCTCGGTGACCCGATCGAGGCTCAGGCCCTCCTGGCGACCTACGGCCAGGCGCATGCCGATGACGAACCCCTCTGGCTCGGCTCGATCAAGTCGAACATCGGGCACGCCCAGGCGGCTGCCGGTGTCGCGAGTGTCGTCAAGATGGTCATGGCGCTGCGGGAGCAGACCCTGCCGCGCACACTGCACGTCGACGAGCCGTCGTCCCATGTGGACTGGTCGGCGGGTGCGGTGGAGCTGCTGACGGAGGAGCGGGCCTGGCCGCCCGGCGAGCGTCCGCGTCGGGCAGGCGTCTCCTCCTTCGGCATCAGCGGGACCAACGCCCACGTCATCCTTGAAGAAGCTCCGATCGTGGGGTCCCCTCGCCGGCCGGAGTCCCCGACCCCGGTGCCGGTCGTCCCCTGGGCGCTGTCCGGTCGTAGCCGGCAGGCCATGGACGCCCAGTCGGACAGGCTCGCCACCTTCCTCGCCGAGCGGCCCGAGCTCTCGCCGCTCGACATCGGACTGTCCCTGGCCACGTCCCGCGCGGCGCTGGACCACAGGGCCGTCGTGCTGGGCCGGGACGCCGACGAGCTGCGGTCGGGGCTCGGCATGCCCGCCGTGACCGGCGTCGTCACGGAGGGCCGTACCGCCTGGATGTTCACCGGTCAGGGCAGCCAGCGTCTCGGCATGGGACGCGAACTGCACGCCGCCCACCCGCAGTTCGCCCGTGCCTTTGACGAGACGGCGGCGCTGCTGGAGGCCCATCTGTCGGGTGTGGACGGTTTCCCGCTGCCGTTGCGTGAGGTGCTGTTCGCGGACGAGGACTCAGAGGCCGCCGCTCTACTCGACCGCACCGGCTACGCACAAGCAGCCCTTTTCGCAGTCGAGACCGCGCTCGCGGCTCTCCTCGGCTCCTGGGGTCTGCGCCCCGATCTGGTGCTGGGTCACTCCATCGGCGAGTACGCCGCCGCGTACACGGCCGGTGTCTTCGAACTGCCGGATGCCGTGCGGCTGGTGGCGGCTCGCGCCCGTCTGATGCAGGCCCTTCCCGAGGGCGGCGCGATGGCCGCCGTCGAGGCCGACGAGGCGGAGGTCGCCGAGCTGCTCACCGCCGACGTGACGATCGCCGCCGTCAACGGACCCACCGCCGTGGTCGTCTCCGGCACCGAGGAGGGTGTCGAGCGGGTCATGGCGGCGGTTCGTGAACGCGGGCGCCGGGTCACCCGTCTCCGTGTCTCGCACGCCTTCCACTCACCGCTCATGGAGCCGATGCTCGACGAGTTCACCACCGTCGCCGAGCAGATCACCTACCACCGGCCGTCGCTGCCCGGCGTCAGCACCCTGACCGGCGCCACGCTCGGCGACGGCGACTGGACCACCCCCGACTACTGGGTGCGGCAGGTACGAGAGGCCGTCCGCTTCCACGACGCGGCGCGCACGGCCGCGGACGAACTCGGCGCCGTACGGTTCCTCGAAGTCGGCCCCGATCCCGTCCTGTCCGCCATGGTGGAACCGGCGTTCGCGCTCTCCGCGCTGCGCAGGAACCTGCCGGAGGCGGAGGCAGCCCTGCGTGCCGTCGCCGAGCTGTACGTCCGGGGCACCGCCGTCCACTGGCCGGCCGTGTTCGAGGGCAGCGGTGCCGCACGGACGGCGCTGCCGACGTACGCGTTCCAGCGCGAGCGGTACTGGCTGCGTGACGCGGGCTCGGCCGCCGACGCGCGCGGCCTGGGGCTCAGGGCCGCCGACCACCCGCTGCTCGGCGCGGCCGTCCCGGTCGCCGGATCGGACGCCGTGCTGTTCACCGCGAGGCTGTCGACGGCCGTCGCGCCTTGGCTCGCGGACCACGTCGTGGGCGGGACGGTCGTCGTACCGGGCACGGCACTGGTCGAACTCGCCCTGGCGGCGGCCGACCGTGTGGGCTGTGACCGCGTCGACGAACTCACCCTCCAGGCCCCGCTGATCCTCCCCGAGCAGGGCTCGATCCAGATCCAGATCGCCCTCGACGCCCCAGCCGGCACGGGCGCGCGCCCACTCCGCCTGTACGGCCGCGCCGACCGTGCCCAGGACGACGACTCCATCTGGACCCTGCACGCCGAGGGAACGGTCAGCGACGGCAAGGTACCGGCCGGGTCCGTCGAGCTGTGGACCTGGCCTCCCGCCGACGCCCAACGGATCGACACGACCGGGCTGTACGACAGGCTGGCCGAGACCGGGCTGCGTTACGGCAGCGCCTTCCGTGGCCTGCGGCAGGTCTGGGCCCGGGGCGAGGAGCTGTACGTCGAGGCCGCGCTGCCCGAAGGCCCGGACCCCGAGGCGAACGCCTTCGCCCTGCACCCCGCCCTGCTGGACTCGGTGCTGCACGCCCTTGCCCTGCGCGCCGACGAACAGCAGGGCGCGCTGCTGCCGTTCGCCTGGACGGGCGTGTCCTGCCACGCCGTCGGCGCCGGCATCGTCCGCGTCCGGATCGTCCCGCGCGGCTCCGGCACCTACGCCCTGCACGTCGCCGACGCCACCGGCGCTCCCGTCGCCGCCGTCGAGTCACTGCTGCTGCGCCCGGCGTCGCCCGCCCAGTTCGCCGCCGGTGCCGCCGCCACGAAGGCCGAGCACCTCTACCGGGTGGAGTGGACTCCGGCCGACGCCGAGCCCGTTGCCGCCGCCGGGCGGGTGCCGGTCCTGCGCATGCCGGACGACGCCGAGCCCTGGAACGAAGCGGGACTGGCCCTCGTGCCGTACGGCGGTGATGGCGACGCGTCCGTCACCGGCACCGCCCTGCTCCCGGTCCGCGGTGGGGCGGGCACGGTCGCGGTGACCGAGGTCCTGGCCGCCGTCCGCGAATGGGTGGCGGACGAGCGTTTCGCCGGTGCCCGCCTCGTGGTCGTGACCAACGGAGCCGTGGCCGTGCGGGACGGCGAGACCCCCGATGCCGGAGGCGCCGGAGTCTGGGGACTGGTGCGCTCCGCCATGAACGAGCACCCGGGCCGCTTCGCCCTTGTGGACGTCGACGACGACCCGGCCTCGTACCGCCGCGCCGCCGCCCTCGTCGACGACCAGCAGGTCGCCGTCCGTGCCGGTCAGCTCTGGGCGCCGCGAATGGTGCGCGTGACGTCGGGCGGGGTGCTGGTGCCGCCGGTGGGTGTGGGCGCCGGTTGGCGGATGGACGTGGTGGCTCAGGGACGGCTGGACGGGGTCGCGCTCGTTCCCGAGGAGCCGCGTGCCCTCGGCCCCGGCGAGGTTCGGGTCGGGGTACGGGCCGCGGGCGTCAACTTCCGTGACGTACTGAACGTTCTAGGCATGTATCCGGGCGACGCCGGCCGGCTCGGGCACGAAGGTGCCGGCGTGGTCGTCGAGACCGGCGCCGGGGTTACCGACCTGGTCGTCGGGGACCGGGTGATGGGCCTGCTGGACGGGGCGTTCGCACCGACGGCCGTGACCGACGGCCGACTGCTGACCCGGATCCCGGAGGGATGGTCGTTCGAGCAGGCGGCGTCCGTGCCGATCGTGTTCCTGACCGCCTACTACGCCTTGGTGGACCTGGCCGGCCTTGAGGCGGGGGAGTCGGTGCTGGTCCACTCCGCCGCCGGAGGTGTCGGCACGGCGGCCGTGCAGCTCGCCCGCCACCTCGGGGCCGAGGTGTATGCGACGGCGAGCGAGCCGAAGTGGCCGGTCGTGCGCGGCCTCGGGGTCCCGGACGAGCGGATCGCCTCCTCCCGGACCACCGAGTTCGAGCAGCGGTTCCAGCCGGGTGTCGATGTCGTGCTGGACTCCCTTGCCGGTGAGTTCGTGGACGCGTCGCTTCGGTTGGTGCGGGCCGGTGGCCGGTTCGTCGAGATGGGCAAGACCGACATCCGCGATGCCGAGGAGGTACGGGCCGAGCACGGCATCGACTACACCGCCTTCGACCTCATCGACGCCGGCCCCGACCGGATCGCCGAGATGTTCGCCGCCCTGCTGAACCTGTTCGAGGACGGCGCCCTGCGGCCCGCCCCGGTCACCGCCTATCCGATCTCGCGCGCACCGGAGGCGCTGCGTCTGCTGGGGCAGGCCAAGCATGTCGGGAAGGTCGTCATCTCGGTGCCGTCACCGTGGGGTGGCGAGGGCACGGTGCTGATCACCGGCGGGACCGGTGGGCTGGGCGCGGAGGTCGCGCGGCACCTGGTCACCGAGCATGGGGTTCGGGACTTGCTGCTCGTCTCCCGGAGTGGGCCCGAGGCTCCGGGGGCCCGCGAACTCGCGGCGGCGCTTGGGGAGTTGGGTGCTCGGGTGGAGGTGTGTGCGTGTGACGCCTCCGACCGCGCCGCACTGGCTGCCGTACTGGACGGCGTCGAGTTGTCCGCTGTGGTGCATGCGGCGGGCGTACTGGACGACGGTCTTGTCGCCGATCTGACGCCTGAGCGGCTGGCCGGTGTCATGGCGGCGAAGGTCGATTCGGCGCTGCATCTGCATGAGTTGACGGTCGATCGTGACCTGTCGGCTTTTGTGCTCTTCTCTTCCTTCGCGGGTGTCGTGGGCAATGCCGGGCAGGCCGCCTACTCCGCTGCGAACAACATCCTCGACGCCCTCGCCACCATCCGCCGCGCCCAGGGACTGCCTGCGGTATCGCTGGCCTGGGGCATGTGGCGGGCCGGTATGGGCGGCTCCCTCGGCGGGCCGGAGTCGGAGCGGCTCGCGCGGCAGGGTTTCCCGGCGCTGGAGACCGGCGAAGGGCTGGCCCTCCTCGACGCGGCGCTCGTCGTGGACGAGCCGAACGTCGTTCCCGTCGCCCTGCGTACGTCCGCCCTGGCAGCCGTACGGGACAGCCTGCCCGGCATCCTGCATGGGCTTGTGCCGGCCGCCGACCGGCGACGCCGTGCCGCCGGGTTGAGCGCGGCCGGGGGTGCCCTGGCCGGTCGGCTGCGGTCGCTGTCCGTGGAGGAGCAGGAGCGCGAACTGCTCGACCTGGTGCAGGCTCAGGTGGCGGCGGTGCTCGGGCATGCGTCCGCGGGGTCGGTCGACGCGTCCCGCGCCTTCAAGGACCTCGGGTTCGACTCGCTGACCGCAGTCGAGCTGCGCAACCGACTCGGCTCCGCCACCGGCGTCACCCTCCCGGTGACCGTCATCTTCGACCACCCGACGCCGGCCGCGCTGGCCGCGTCCCTGCGGCAGCAACTGGTCGGCGCGCCGGCCGACGACCCGACGGAGAAGTACGCCGCCGTACCTGCCGACGAGCCCATCGCCGTCATCGGCATGGGGTGCCGCTACCCCGGCGGCGTCGACTCGCCGGAGGCACTGTGGTCGCTGGTGGCGGACGGCGGCGACGGCATCACGCCGTTCCCCCTCGACCGTGGCTGGAACATGAAGGCGCTGGAGGGCCTCGCGGCGGTCGGCGGATTCGTCGACGGTGCGACGGAGTTCGACGCCGAGCTGTTCGGGATCTCGCCGCGCGAGGCCGTCGCCATGGATCCGCAGCAGCGGCTGCTGCTGGAGACGGCGTGGGAGGCCCTGGAGCGCGCCGGCATCGACCCGCTGTCCCTCCAGGGATCGTCGACCGGCGTGTACGCGGGTGTTTCCGCGAACGGGTACGCCAGCGGGCAGGAGGACGACGACGCCGACCCGGAGACGGACGGCTATCTGCTGACCGGCAGTACGCCGAGCGTGGCGTCGGGACGTCTGTCGTACGTGTTCGGGCTGGAGGGCCCGGCCGTGTCCGTGGACACCGCCTGCTCGTCCGCGCTCGTCGCCCTGCATCTGGCCGCCCAGGCGCTGCGGGCCGGCGAGTGCGACATGGCTCTGGCCGGCGGTGCCACCGTGATGGCGACGCCGGGCATGTTCCTGGAGTTCGCGCGGCAGGGCGGCCTTGCCGGGGACGGGCGCTGCAAGTCCTTCGCCGACAGTGCGGACGGGACCGGCTGGAGCGAGGGCGGGGGCATGCTCGTTTTGGAGCGGCTGTCCGATGCCCGCCGCAACAACCATCCGGTGCTGGCGGTGGTGCGGGGCAGTGCCGTCAATCAGGACGGTGCGTCCAATGGGCTGACCGCGCCGAACGGTCCGTCCCAGCAGCGTGTCATCCGCCAGGCGCTGAAGGCGGCGCGCGTCTCGCCCGCCGAGGTCGACGTGGTCGAGGCGCACGGCACCGGCACCCGGCTCGGCGACCCGATCGAGGCACACGCCCTGCTCGCGACGTACGGCCAGTCGCGCACCGACGACGAGCCGCTGTGGCTCGGCTCCATCAAGTCGAACATCGGGCACGCGCAGGCGGGCGCCGCCGCGGCGAGCGTCATCAAGATGGTCATGGCGCTCCAGCGCCGCCATCTGCCCCGCACCCTGCACGTCGACCGGCCCTCCGAGCACATCGAGTGGGGGTCCGGAGCGGTACGGCTGCTCACCGAGCCCCGGGACTGGGAGGCCGCCGGGCACCCGCGCCGGGCCGGCGTGTCCTCGTTCGGAATCAGCGGTACGAACGCCCACGTCATCCTGGAAGAGGCCCCGGACGGCGAGCGCGTGAGCGGGTACGAGCCGGGTGGCACGCGGGGAGTGGAGGGCGCGGACTCCGGTGCGCCGCTCGTGCCCTGGGTGGTGTCCGGCCGTACCGACCGGGCGACCCGCGCCCAGGCGGCCCGGCTGACGGGCTTCCTCACCGGCCCGGACGAGCCCGCGCACCCCCGCGACGTGGCGCACGCGCTGGCGACGAGCCGTGCCGTGCTCGACCACCGTGCCGTCGTACTCGGCTCCGGCCTCGGCCAACTGTGCGCCGGGCTGGACGCGTTGGCGGCCGACGGCGCCCCCGCGCCCGGCTCCGCCACGGTCGTCAGCGGCACGGTCGGCGACGGCCGTACGGCATGGATGTTCACCGGGCAGGGCAGCCAACGGCCCGGCACGGGGCGGGAACTGCACGCCGCCTACCCGGTGTTCGCGCAGGCCCTGGACGCCGTGTGCGAGCTGCTGGAAGCCGAACTGGGAGGAGACGAGGGCGGATTCGCCCACCCGCTGCGCGAGATGCTGCTCGCCGAACCGGGCGACCGACAGGACGACGCGAACCCGCTGAACGCCACCGGATACGCGCAGTCGGCCCTCTTCGCCCTGCAAGTCGCCCTCGTCGAACTCCTCAGGTCCTGGGGCGTCCGCCCCGACCTCGTGCTCGGCCACTCGGTGGGCGAGCTGGCCGCCGCGTACGCCGCCGGGGTCTTCGAACTCCCCGACGCGGTACGGCTGGTGGCCGCGCGGGCCCGGCTGATGCAGGCGCTGCCCGAGGGCGGCGCGATGGCCGCGGTGGAGGGCGGCGAGGCCGAGGTGACCGAGCTGCTGAAGGAACTGACCGGCAGCGGCCAGATCGCCGTCGCCGTCGTCAACGGGCCCTCGTCCGTGGTGGTTTCCGGTGACGAGGAACTGGTCGTCGAGGCGATGGACGTGGCGCGCGGGCAGGGACGCAGGGTGTCCCGGCTGCGGGTCAGCCACGCCTTCCACTCACCGCTGATGGACCCGATGCTCGCCGACTTCGCCACCGTCGCCGGCACGATCACCTACCGGCGCCCGACGACCCCGGCCGTGAGCACCGCCACCGGCGAGTCCGTCACCACGCAGTGGGCGTCCGCCGCCTACTGGGTGGACCAGGTCCGCCGCCCCGTGCGCTTCCACGACGCCCTCACCACCGCCACGGGCGACCTCGGCGCGACCAGGCTCCTGGAACTCGGCCCGGACCCCGTCCTCACCGCGCTCGCCCGTTCGGCTTCCGACGGACGCTGCACCGCGGCCGCTGCACTGCGGGCCGGGCGCCCCGAGGCCGAGACGCTGCTGACGGCCGTGGCCGAGCTCTTCGTCCACGGCATGCGGACCGACTGGGCCGCCGTCACGGCAGCCGCCGACCCCACCGACATCGGGGCCGCCGCACGCGTCGAGCTGCCCACGTACGCCTTCCAGCGGCGCCGCTACTGGCTGCGTGACCGCCGGGCACAACGGCCGGTCGCCGCACGGCGGCACGAAGCCGACGCCGGGTTCTGGAACCTCGTCGACGACGGAGACCCGGCCGCGCTCGCCGAGCGGCTCGGCGTCGGTGCCGACGCGTCCCTCGGCTCCCTGCTGCCGGTGCTGTCCGACTGGCGCAGGCGGCAGAGCGAAGCGTCCGAACTCGCCGACTGGCGCTACACCGTCACCTGGAAGCCGGTCGGCGTACCGGCCGCCACGCTCACCGGGAACTGGCTGGTCGTCGCCCCCGAACAGGTCACGGCCGACCAGGACGGCTTCGTCGAGCGGTGCGCGCGAGCCCTGCGGGACGCCGGTGCCCGGGTCACCGTACTGACCATCGGCAGCCACGACAGCCGCCCGGCACTCGCCACCAGGGTGCGTGAACTCGCCCCGGACGGTGCGGTGTCGCTCCTTGCGTGGGTGGATGAGCAGCAGGGCGGAGCCACGGCTGACGGGCGGCAAGCCGAAGCAACGGCTGACGGGCATCGAGCCATGGCCGACGGGCAGCACGCCGAAGCCACAGCCGACGGGCACCGAGCCACGCCCGATGGACAGCCGCCCGCCGCGACCGCTCTGACCCTTCTGCTCGCCCAGGTGTGGGCCGACGCGGCCGGTGGGACGGGTGCGCCGCTGTGGTGCGTGACCCGGTCCGCGGTGTCCGTCGGCACCGGGGACCCGCTCCGCCATCCCGCCCAGGCACAGATGTGGGGCCTCGGCCGCAGCCTCGCCCTCGAACACCCCGACATCTGGGGAGGGTTGACCGACCTTCCGGTCCGGCCCGGACACCGCGACCTGGCCCGGCTCGCCCAGCTCCTCGCCCACGGCCGCTCCGCCACCTGGTCCGAGGACCAGCTCGCCGTCCGCGCGGGCGGAGTCTTCGCCGCGCGCTTCGTACGGGACGACGCCCCCGGCGGCGTTCACCCCGACGAGCCACCGGTGGACGGCCTGGGCGGCACCGTACTGATCACCGGCGGCACCGGCGCCCTCGGCCGGCACCTCGCCCGACGGCTCGCCCGGCGAGGCGCCCGGCATCTGCTGCTCGCCTCCCGACGCGGCGCGGACGCCCCCGGCGCCACCGAACTGCGCGACGAACTAGCCGGGTTCGGCGCCCGTGTCACCCTGGCCGCCTGCGATCTCACCGACCGGGACGAGGTCCGTGCGCTGATCGACGGGATCCCCGAGGACGCCCCGCTCACCGGCGTCATGCACGCGGCCGGCATCCCGTCCAACGGCGTCCTCGCCGACCTCACCTCACGCCACCTCGCCGACGCCCTCGCCGCCAAGGCCCGCGCGGCCGACCTGCTGCACGAACTGACCGCCGACCGCGACCTCGGACTCTTCGTGCTGTTCGCCTCCGTGACCGGCGTCCTCGGCAACGCCGGCCAGGCCGCCTACGCCGCCGCCAACGCCCACCTCGACGCGCTCGCCCAGTACCGCCGTGCCGCCGGTCTGCCGGCCACGTCCGTCGCCTGGGGGCCCTGGGCAGGGGACGGCATGGCAGCGGACCGGGCCGCCGAGGAACGTATCCGCCGCTCCGGACTGCGCCCGCTGCCGCCCGAGCGCGCGCTCGCCGCACTCGACCAGGTGCTCGCCGACGACCGCCCCTGCACCTCCGTGGTGGACGTCTCCTGGGACCGCTTCGCGACCGCCTTCGCCCTCGCACGGCCCAGCGCCCTGCTCGCCGACCTGCCCGACGCGACCGCTGCTTCCCGCAACGGCGCCGGTACGCCGGGCGCCGAGGCCGGCGAACTCCTCGCACGGCTGCGAGCCCTGCCGTCCGGCGAACGGGAGCGCGCCCTGGGCGACTTCGTTCAGTCCCGCGTCGCCGCGGTGCTCGGCCACGAGACCTCCGCCGCGATCGACGCCGACCGTGCCTTCAAGGACTTCGGCTTCGACTCCCTCACCGCAGTCGACCTGCGCAACCAGCTGATGGCCGCGACCGGACTCCGGCTCGCGACCACCCTCGTCTTCGACCACCCCACCCCGGCCGCCCTCGGCCGCCACCTCCACACCGAACTCTTCCCCGACGACACCGCGGACACCTCCGCGCAGGACCTCACGGACCTGACGGACCTCGACGAGGCCCGCCTGCGCCGCATCCTCGCCGCCGCCCCGCTCAGCCGACTGCGCGACGCCGGCCTCCTGCCCGGCCTGCGCACCCTGCTCACGGAAGCCGAGGACGCGGAACGGCGCGCCGAGGAAGAGGGCGCGGCCTGGTCCGACAGCACGCCGGACGACGACACCACCATCGCCGACCTCGCCGTCGACGACCTCGTGAACCTCGCACTCGGCGACATCACCGACCCGACCGACGCGGCGGGCCCCTCGGCCGACGACGACTTCGGCTTCGACTCCGACCCACGAGACTGACAGAGGCATCGATGAGCGCACCGTACGAAAAGGTCGTCCAGGCTCTGCGCAAGTCCCTGGAGGAGACCGAGACGCTGAAGAAGCGCAACCGCCAACTCGTCGCGGCCTCCCGCGAACCCATCGCGATCGTCGGAATGGCGTGCCGTTTCCCGGGTGATGTGTCGTCCCCGGAGGAATTGTGGGAAATGCTCGCCGCCGGCCGCGACGGAATGGTCCCGTTCCCTCAGGACCGCGGCTGGGACATCGACGGCCTTTACGACCCCGTTCCCGGACAGCCCGGCCGTACCTACGCGAACTCCGGTGGGTTTGTGTCGGGTGTGGCGGATTTTGATGCGGGGTTGTTTGGTGTTTCGCCGCGTGAGGCGTTGGCGATGGATCCGCAGCAGCGGTTGTTGTTGGAGGTGTCGTGGGAGGCGTTGGAGCGGGCTGGTGTGGATCCGGTGTCGGTGCGGGGGTCGGTGTCGGGTGTGTTTGTGGGGACGAATGGTCAGGATTATTTGTTGGCGTCGCGGGGTGGGTTTGGTGGGGTTGAGGGGTTTGTGGGGACGGGGTCTGCTGCGAGTGTGATGTCGGGGCGGGTGGCGTATGCGTTGGGGTTGGAGGGGCCGGCGGTGACGGTGGACACGGCGTGTTCGTCGGCGTTGGTGGCGGTTCATCTTGCGGTGGGTGCGTTGCGTTCGGGTGAGTGTGGTCTGGCGTTGGCGGGTGGGGTGACGGTGATGTCGACGCCTGCTGCGTTTGTGGAGTTTTCCCGGCAGCGGGGTCTTGCGGTGGATGGGCGGTGCAAGGCTTTTGGTGAGGGTGCGGATGGGACGGTGTGGGGGGAGGGTGGTGGTGTTCTGGTTTTGGAGCGGTTGTCGGATGCCCGTCGTCATGGTCATCCGGTGTTGGCGGTGGTGCGGGGGAGTGCGGTCAATCAGGATGGTGCCTCGAACGGTCTGACCGCGCCGAATGGTCCTTCCCAGCAGCGCGTTATCCGCCAGGCATTGCGGAATGCGGGCGTGGGGGCCGCGGACGTCGACGTGGTCGAGGCGCACGGAACGGGGACCGCGCTCGGGGATCCGATCGAGGCGCAGGCCCTGCTGACGGCGTACGGCCGTGACCGGGGTGAGCACGGCGAGCCGCTCTGGCTCGGCTCCGTGAAGTCGAATCTGGGGCATACGCAGGCCGCGGCGGGTGTCGCCGGCGTGATCAAGATGGTGCTGGCGATGCAGCGTGAGTCGCTGCCTGCGACGCTGCATGTCGATCGGCCTTCCCCGTATGTGGACTGGGAGGCGGGACAGGTCCGGCTGCTCAAGGAGTCACGGGCGTGGCCGCGAGGCGAGCGGCCCAGGCGGGCCGGTGTCTCGGCCTTCGGTATCAGCGGGACCAACGCCCACGTCATCCTGGAAGAAGCACCGGCCGAGAAGAACAGCAGCACCGAGTCCGACGCCGATCTCGCCCCGGCCGTCCAACTCCTCATCACCCCATGGCTGTTGGCCGGTCGCGACGCCGACAGTCTTCGTGCTCAAGCCGAACGTCTCGCCACCCACCTCACCGCGCACCCGGTCTCTCCCACCGACCTCGGCCACTCCCTGGCCACCACCCGTGCCGTTCTGACCCACCGCGCCGTCGTACTCGGATCGGCCCTCGATGAGCTGAGCGAGGGCGTACGTGCCCTCGCCGACGGGGAACAGCACCCGGCGGTCGTCACCGGCCACACACTCAAGGGCCGTACGGCATGGGTGTTCACCGGGCAGGGCAGCCAGCGGCCCGGCATGGGGCGCGAACTACACGCCGCCTTCCCGGAGTTCCGCCGAGCCCTGGACGAGGTCTGCGATCTCCTGGACGCCGAACTCGGTGCGGACGACCCCGACCACATCTCCCTGCGCGAGACCATGTTCACCGGCGACCCGGAGACCCTGTACCGCACCGGCCACGCCCAACCCGCCCTCTTCGCCCTGCAAGTGGCCCTCATCGCTCTCCTCCGCTCCTGGGGCATGCGGCCGGACTCCGTCCTCGGCCACTCGGTCGGCGAGTTTGCGGCTGCGTATGCGGCCGGGGTCTTCGAACTCCCGGATGCGGTAAGGCTGGTGGCGGCGCGGGCCCGGCTGATGCAGGCGCTGCCCGAGGGCGGCGCGATGGCCGCGATCGAGGCCGGGGAGGACGAGGTCGCCGAGGTGCTCAAGCGGGACGAGGGCGCCGGGGACGTGGTGATCGCCGCCGTGAACGGGCCGCGGTCCGTCGTGGTGTCGGGCACGGAGGGTGCTGTCGAGGGCGTGGTCGCCGAGTTCCACGATCGTGGCTGCCGTACGAAGCGACTGCGGGTCAGTCATGCCTTCCACTCGCCGCTGATGGACCCGATGCTGGCCGAGTTCACCACCGTCGCGGCCGGTGTCACCTACCGCACGCCGACCCTGCCCGCCGTCAGCACCCTCACCGGTGGGGTGCTGCGCGACGGGGACTGGACGACCCCGACGTACTGGATCGAGCAGGTCCGCCGGCCCGTACGGTTCCGCGACGCGCTCACCACCGTCACCGGCCCCCAGGGAGCCGTCCGGCTTCTGGAGATCGGGCCCGACGCCGTCCTCACCGCGCTCGCCCGGGAGGACGGACACGACGCCGCGGCCACGCTCCGGGCCGGACAGCCGGAGCCGCAGGCCGTCCTGACGGCGGTCGCCGAGATGTACGTCCGTGGCGCCGACGTCCGTTGGCCCGCGCTCTTCGAAGGGACGGGTGCGCGGCGGGTGGACCTGCCGACGTACGCGTTCAGCCGCGAGCGGTACTGGCTGCCCGACCACGTCGTTGCGGAGCGGGGCACGGGGACCGGCCCCGACGGTGTCGAGGCACGCTTCTGGGACCTCGTGGAGCGGGGCGACGTCGACGTGCTCGCCGAGCGGCTCGGTGTGTCCGGCGACCAGGCACTGGACACCCTCGTGCCCGCGCTGTCCGCCTGGCGCCGGCAGGGCCGCCTGGAGCTGGAGCAGGCGGCCCGCCGTTACCGCGTTCGGTGGCGGCCCGTCCGTCCCGCCGCCGACCCGGCCGCCCTCCCGGGCCGCTGGCTGGTGGCCACGCCCGACCCGGACGACCGGGCCGCGGCGGACATCTCCGCGGCACTGCGCCGGGCCGGCGCCGAGGTCGACCTGATCACCGTCACCGCCGCCGACACCCGTGCCGACGTGATGCGTCGCATCCGCGACATCGGCCCGGAGCCCACCCATGCCCTGGCCCTGGTGCCGACGCCGGGTGCCGTGCTCGCCCTGTGGCAGGCCCTCTTCGACAGCGCCCCGTCCGCCCGCCTGTGGTGCGCCACACGTTCCGCGCAGTCGGTGGGCGCCGGCGACGCCCCGTTCCGGCCCGACGAGGCCGCCGTATGGGGCCTCGGGCGCACGCTCGCCCTCGAACAGCCCGACCGCTGGGGCGGCCTCATCGACCTTCCCGCGCACCCCGACGCCGACGACGCGCAGCGCCTCGCGCACCTGCTGGCCGAGCCCGGTGACGAGGACCAACTCGCCCTGCGCCCCAACGGAGTCCTCGCGGCCCGCCTCGTCCGCGACACCGGCGTGAACGGGCAGTCCACCGCCACCTCCGGCGGACAGTCACGCAGCGCCCGCTTCCACGGCACCGCCCTCGTCACCGGAGGCACCGGCGCACTCGGCCGGCACATCGCCCACTGGCTCGTCGACCAGGGCGCCGAGCACGTCGTCCTGGTCTCGCGGCGCGGTGCCGACGCACCTGGCGCCCAGGACCTGCGCGACGAGCTGCGTGACCGCGGAGCCGACGTCACGCTCGCCGCCTGCGACGTCGCCGACCGCACCGCCCTCGCCGGCCTCCTGGACGCCCATCCGCCCACCGTCGTCGTCCACGCGGCAGGCATCCTCGACGACGGCCTCGCCGCCGACCTCACCCCCGAACGGCTGGCCCGCGTCCTCGCCGCGAAGGCCGACGCCGCCCGGCATCTGCACGAACTGACCGCCGACCGTGCTCTCGACGCATTCGTGCTCTTCTCGTCCACGGCCGGCGTCACCGGCAACGCCGGCCAGGCCGCCTACGCCGCCGCCAACGCCCGCCTCGACGCGCTCGCCCAGTACCGCCGTGCCGCCGGTCTGCCGGCCACGTCCGTCGCCTGGGGGCCCTGGGCCGGGGACGGCATGGCCGCCGACCCGGTCGTCACCACGTACCTGGCCCGGCTCGGGATCCGGCCGCTCACCCCCGACACCGCCCTCGACGCACTCGCGCGCACCCTCGACGACGACCGCACCTGCGTCACCGTCCTCGACGCCGACTGGGCCCGCTTCGCCGAGACCACCGCCTACGCCCGCCAGGGCTCACTCCTGCGCGAACTCACCGCCCCCGCACAACAGGACGCCCGCACCGCCCACGACCCCGAGCGCGCCACCGCGGGGTCCGGCGAACTCGCGACCGCCCTGCACGGCCGCCCACCCGCGGAACGGGAACGCCTCGTCCTCGCCCACGTACGGTCGACGGTCGCCGAGGTCCTCGGACACGGCTCCGCCGCCGCGATCGCCGCCGACCGCCCCTTCAACGACCTCGGCTTCGACTCGCTCACCTCGGTCGAACTGCGCAACCGCCTCGGCGCCGCGACCGGGCTGCGCCTGCCCGCCACCCTCGTCTACGACCACCCGACCCCCGCCGCCCTCGCGTCCCACATCCGCGCCCAACTCCCCGGCGCCGAAACCGAAATCGAGGCCCGGGACACCACCGCGGGCATCGCCACGGGAGACGCCCTCGACGACGACGCCGTGGCGATCGTCGGAATGGCGTGCCGTTTCCCGGGTGATGTGTCGTCCCCGGAGGAATTGTGGGAAATGCTCGCCGCCGGTCGTGACGGGGTGGTTCCGTTCCCCGCCGATCGTGGCTGGGACATCGAGCGCGTCTACCACCCCGACCCCGAGAATTCCGGGACTTCGTATGTGAATTCCGGTGGGTTTGTGTCGGGTGTGGCGGATTTTGATGCGGGGTTGTTTGGTGTTTCGCCGCGTGAGGCGTTGGCGATGGATCCGCAGCAGCGGTTGTTGTTGGAGGTGTCGTGGGAGGCGTTGGAGCGGGCTGGTGTGGATCCGGTGTCGGTGCGGGGGTCGGTGTCGGGTGTGTTTGTGGGGACGAATGGTCAGGATTATTTGTTGGCGTCGCGGGGTGGGTTTGGTGGGGTTGAGGGGTTTGTGGGGACGGGGTCTGCTGCGAGTGTGATGTCGGGGCGGGTGGCGTATGCGTTGGGGTTGGAGGGGCCGGCGGTGACGGTGGACACGGCGTGTTCGTCGGCGTTGGTGGCGGTTCATCTTGCGGTGGGTGCGTTGCGTTCGGGTGAGTGTGGTCTGGCGTTGGCGGGTGGGGTGACGGTGATGTCGACGCCTGCTGCGTTTGTGGAGTTTTCCCGGCAGCGGGGTCTTGCGGTGGATGGGCGGTGCAAGGCTTTTGGTGAGGGTGCGGATGGGACGGTGTGGGGGGAGGGTGGTGGTGTTCTGGTTTTGGAGCGGTTGTCGGATGCCCGTCGTCATGGTCATCCGGTGTTGGCGGTGGTGCGGGGGAGTGCGGTCAATCAGGATGGTGCCTCGAACGGTCTGACCGCGCCCAACGGTCCTTCCCAGCAGCGCGTTATTCGCCAGGCATTGAAGACGGCCGGAATCTCGGCTGCCGACGTGGATGTGGTCGAGGCCCATGGCACGGGTACGACGCTCGGTGACCCGATCGAGGCGCAGGCCCTGCTCTCCACCTACGGCCAGGAACGCACCGATGGGCCCCTGTGGCTGGGGTCGGTGAAGTCGAACCTGGGGCATACGCAGGCGGCGGCGGGTGTCGCGGGTGTGATCAAGATGGTGCTGGCGATGCAGCGTGAGGCGTTGCCCGCGACGCTGCACGTGGATCGGCCTTCCTCGCATGTGGACTGGGAGGCGGGGCAGGTCCGGCTGCTCAAGGAGTCACGGGCGTGGCCGCGAGGCGAGCGGCCCAGGCGGGCCGGTGTCTCGGCCTTCGGTATCAGCGGGACCAACGCCCACGTCATCCTCGAAGAAGCCCCCGAACCGGAGCAGCCTGCCCGGCCTGCACCGGAGGCTTCGCTCCCGCTCGTGCCCTGGGTGCTGTCCGCCCATCGCCCCGAGTCGCTCACCCGGCAGGCAGCCCGTCTCGCGACGGCCCTCACCGACGACCACGCGGCACACGACATCGGCCACTCCCTTGCCACCACCCGCGCCGCCCTGGCCCACCGCGCAGTCGCCCTCGGCCCCGACACCCCGACGCTGGCCGCCGCCCTCACGTCCTTCGGCACTGGAGCCACGCCCCCGGACATCGTCAGCGGCACCGTCACCGAGGGAGACACGGTCTGGTTGTTCACCGGCCAGGGGAGTCAGCGTCCGGGTATGGGGCGGGAGTTGTACGCCGGGTTCCCCGTGTTCGCGCGGACCTTCGACGAGGTGTGCGCGCACCTCGACGGGGAGTTCGACGGAGCCGCCGGATTCACCGCGGGCGTACGGGCCGTGGTCTTCGCTCCCGAGGGCTCGGCGGAGGCCGCGCTGCTGGACCGTACCGGCTATGCGCAGGCCGCTCTGTTCGCCGTACAGGTGTCCCTGGTGGAGCTGCTCCGCTCCTGGGGCACCGAGCCGGATTGCGTGGTCGGACACTCCGTGGGCGAGTTTGCGGCTGCGTATGCGGCCGGGGTCTTCGAACTCCCGGATGCGGTAAGGCTGGTGGCGGCGCGGGCCCGGCTGATGCAGGCGCTGCCCGAGGGCGGCGCGATGGCCGCGATCGAGGCCGGGGAGGACGAGGTCGCCGAGGTGCTCAAGCGGGACGAAGGTGCCGGGGACGTGGTGATCGCCGCCGTGAACGGGCCGCGGTCCGTCGTGGTGTCGGGCACGGAGAGCGCCGTAGAGGCCGCGCTCGCCGAGTTCCGGGAGCGGGGGTGCCGTACGAGCCGGCTCCGCGTCAGTCACGCCTTCCACTCACCCTTGATGAAGCCGGTGCTCGACGACTTCGCCGCCGTGGCCGACGGCATCACCTACCGCACGCCGGCCGTGCCCGCCGTCAGTACCGTCACCGGGCAGGCGCTGCGGGGCGGCGACTGGACGACCGCGCGCTACTGGGCGGACCAGATCGTCGCGCCGGTGCGCTTCCACGAGGCGCTCGCCACCGTCACCGCCGACCAAGGGTCCGGCCGGCTCCTGGAGATCGGCCCTGACCCGGTACTCAGCGCGCAGGCGCCCGCCGGGACGGCCGTGGCCGTGAGCGTCCTGCGCCGCGACCGGGCGGAGGTCGCCGCACTGCTCACCGCCCTCGCCGAAGTCTTCGTCCATGGCACGGAGGTCGACTGGGGTGCCGTGTTCGCCGGGACCGGCGCGCGCCGCGTCGACCTGCCGACGTACGCCTTCCAGCGGCGGAGGTACTGGCTGCCCGACCGCGCGGGTGAGGACGGCGCGATGGGCTTCCTCGGCATTCCGGAGGCTCCGCGAGAGCTGCCCTTCCGCGAGCCTCTGCCCGCTGCCTACGAACAGCCGACTCCCACAGTGCCCGTCAACCGCCTCCGCTCGCTGCCCCCGGCCGAGCGCGAGAGCGCGGTACTGGAGCTCGTCGTCGCCCAAGTGGCCCGGATCCTCGGGCACTCCGACACCGGAGAGGTCGGCGCCGCGCAGCGGTTCCTCGAACTGGGCTTCACCTCACTGTCCCTGGCCGACCTCCGCAACCGCGTCGCACGCGCCTGCGGCGTGGAACTGCCGACGTCCGCCCTCTACGAGCACGCCACGCCGCGTGCCCTCGCCGCCCACGTCGGTGGGCAACTCGGGGACAGGCAGCGGCAGTCGGCCGTATCCGCCGACTCCGTGACCGCGCTCGTGCGGTACGCCTTCGAGCGGGAGCAGTACGACAGGGGACTGGACATGCTGCACCTCGCGGCCGCGATGCGTCCGGCGTTCGGCCTGCCCGACACGCCGGACGGCACGACGCCGGGAACGCCGCAGGACACGCCGTCCGGCGGGGCGCCCCAGCCGGACGCCCGCCCAGGCGCGACCGCCCCCGCGCCGCGCCCAGTCCGGCTCGCCACGGGCGGCGAGGGCGAGGCCCTCCTGTGCCTGCCGTCGCTGGTCGCACCCGTCACCGCCTACCAGTACTCCCGGTTCGCCGCCGCCCTGCACGGCAGCCGTGACGTCTGGGTGCTGCCCGCGCCGGGCTACGCGGCCGGCGAGGCACTGCCCGACAGCCCCGAGGCCGCCGCCGCCCGGCAGGCGGAGGCCGTCCTCGCCGCCTTCGGGGACAAGCCGCTCACCCTCGTCGGCTACTCCTCCGGCGGCTGGCAGGCCCACCTCCTGGCCGCCGTACTCACCGATGCGGGCGCACCCCCGCGTGCCCTGGTGCTGCTCGACTCGCCGGAGACACCCGAGGAGAACCTCGCGCTCGCCATGGTCGCCACCTCCTGCCGTCTCATGCGGGAACACCCGGACGTCCCCGTCGTCGCCGACCAGCTCACCGCGACCGCCCACTACGGCCGCCTGTTCGACGGATGGCGGCCCGTGCCCGCCGCCGAGGCGCCGCGGACATTGTTCGTGTCCGCCGCGCACCACGACCCGGCGCTGCTCCTGGGCGCCGACCGGCCCGAGTGGCCGCTGCCGCACGAGGCAGTCGAGGTGCCCGGCACCCACATCAGCCTGTTGGACGGCGACGCCGACACCACCGCACGCGCCGTGCACGCCTGGCTGCTGGGGCGCTGAACACGGCGAGGGCCGCCGCGCGGTGTGCGCGGCGGCCCTCGCCGTGGTGACGCCGTTCGGCGACGATGGTCAGTCGTCGAGCAGCCGGATCGGGTCCTCCTGCTCGTACCAGCCCAGGAACGGCGGGCACAGGCCCCAGCCGAGCAGCCGCTGTAGCTCCTCGGGGTACTCACGGACGATCTCCCGCGGCACGGCCAGATACTGGTTCTCCTCCTGGCGCAGATTGCCGCGCACCAGCGCGAGCGTGAGGCCGGTGCGGGCGTCGTCGGCGAGGTTCGCGCCGCCGCCGTGGAACAGGCCGCCCACCCAGATCAGGCAGGACCCCGGATCCATCTCCGCCTGTACCGCCTCCTCCGGGCGCGGCGCCCGCTCCGCCTCCCACAGATGGCTGCCCGGGTAGACCATCGTGGCGCCGTTCTCCTCGGTGAACTCGCTCATCGCCAGCATGATCTGCACCCGGTTCGTCGGGCCGGGGCTGGGCAGCAGATGCGCGATGTCGTCGCGATGCGGCGGCTGAGCGGTCTCGCCGGGCCAGATCTGGATCAACTGGGTGATGCTGACCTGGACGTTCGGGGCGAGATCCGTGCGCTGCCGGCCGAACCAGTTCGTCGAGGGGCGCTCGATCAGGTCCCGGGCGGTGCCCAGGTACAGCGGATCGAGCGCGATGTGCTCCATGTGCCGGGAGCGGGCGAAGAGCGAGCTGAGCCGCTTGGTGCGCTGGCCGGTGAACGAGCTGTCGCCGTAGCCGACGCCGTCGAGCGCGGGGCCGAGGTCGTCCCACAGACCCTTCAGGGTCGTCTCGTCGACGAGGTTCTCCACGATCACACCGCCGTCGCGCTCCAGGACGGCGGTGACGTCGGACACCGTTGCGGTGGCGGGAAGCCGGGTCAGGTCTGCGGGCATGCGGAATCCTGGTTCTGTGGGTTTCGGTCGGCAAAGTGCCCCGGCCGGAGTCGCACGAAGCGGCCGGGTGGCCGGAGGGTCACCAGCGCACCGGGAGTTCGGCGAGCCCGTACAGCACGCCGTTGTCCTTGTGGCTCAAGTCCTCGACAGCGCAGTCCAGCCGGATGCCGGGCAGTCGCTCGAACAGCACGCGGTAGGCCAACTCCATCTCGACGCGCACGAGATGCTGGCCCAGGCACTTGTGCCGGCCGTGGCCGAAGGCGACATGGCCCTGGGCCGAGCGGCCGGGGTCGAAGGCGTGCGGGCAGGCGAACCGGCCGTCGTCGTAGTTCGCGGCGGCCACCAGCGGTGCCACGCCCTCGCCCGCCCTGATGAGCTGGCCGCCTATCTCCACGTCCGCCACGGCCACCCGCAGCGGCACCAGATCGGCGACGGAGTAGAACCGCAGCAGTTCGTCCACGATGCCCGGGTCGCCGATCCACTCCGGATGCGTCATGAGGGGCACCGCGCCGAGGGCGATGTTGTTGGCGGTGGTCTCCTGGCCGGCGATGAGCAGCAGCAGGGCCGCCCCGCCGACCTCCATCGGGGCGAGTTCCCCGGAGGCGAGCATCGTGCTGATCATGTCGTCGCCGGGCCGGTGCCGCTTGATGATGACCATCCGGCCCAGATAGCGCAGGAGTTCCGTGGTCGCCCGGTCCCGTTCCTCGTCGGTGGCGGACAGGGTGACCAGGACCGAGATCCGGGACTCGAAGAAGGCCCGGTCGGCGTTGGGCACGCCCAGCAGCTCGCAGATCACCAGCGACGGAATCGGTACGGCGTAGTCGGCGACCAGATCGGCCGGGCTGCCCTTGGCGACCAGCGACTCCGCGCAGTCCTCGACGACCTTCTGGATCCGGGGACGCAGCTCCTTCATCCTGCGTGCGGTGAAGTCCTGCATCAGGATCTTGCGGTAGCGGTCGTGCTCGGGCGGGTCGAGGGTGGCGAACCAGCCGGGAATCTGGGTCTGCGCCGGCGGTCCGCCGGTACGGCCCGGGGTGGGGAACCCCTCGTTGCGGGAGTCCGAGCTGAGGTGCGGGTGGAGCAGGGCCTCGCGCACGTCCTCGAACCGGGTCAGCAGCCAGACGCGCTGGCCGCCCGGCATCATCGACCAGGCCAGCCCGTCCCGCCCGCGCAACTCGGCGTAGCCGGGCGGGGGGAAGGGCTCGCCGGGCCGGCGGAACGGGAAGTCGACCTGCCGTGCGGCGTCGTCCCTCATGTCGGTCGCTGTCACGTGCCGTCCCCTCTCACCGGGAGGTGCACCGGGACTTCCGGACCCCGATGTGAGACGAAGGATGGGCCGCTCACGGCGGGCAAATCCCTAGTTCTGGTAGGGGATCGGAAGCCCCGGTGCGGGGTCGGGGTCGGTACTGACGGTCATGAGGTGGCCGACGGGCGGTGGTGGTTCGCTACCACCGCACCGGCAGCTCCGCCGGCCCTCCGACGAGCCGCCCGGCACTGGTCATGAGCTGCTCGTGCGGGACCACGGGACGCAGCTGGGGCATGCGCGTGAACAGTGCGGTGAACGCCTCCGCCAGCTCGATCCGGGCCAGCGAGGCGCCGAGGCAGTGCCAGATGCCGTGCCCGAACGACAGGTGCGGGTTGGGCGCCCGGCGCGGGTCGAACTCCCCGGCCTGCTCGAAGACACGGTCGTCGTGGTTGGCCAGCGCGAAGTCCAGCAGCACCAGGTCGCCGGCCCGGATGGTGACGCCGGCGATGTCGATGTCGGCGGCGGCGTAGCGGGGCAGGACGGAGCCGGACTGCTTGCCGTTGCGCAGGACTTCCTCCACGAGCCCGGCCATCGCCTCCGGGTCATCCAGCGCCGTCCGCAGCCGCTCCGGGTGGCGGCTGAGCAGCGCGACGCCCAGGGTGATGAAGCTCGCCACGCTCTCCAGGCCCGCCATCAGCAGCGTCGCGGCGAGCGCGGCGGCCTGCTCGGTGGGGACGCCGGCGGTGACGAGACGGGTCAGGACGTCGTCGCGCGGTGCGGTCCGCTTGGCCTCGGCGAGCGCCCCGAAGAGGGCGAACAGCGGGCCCGGGCCGGGTGCGGCCTCCCCGTCCTTCCCTATCCGGCCGATGTCGGCGAGGAGTTGCGTGGCGCGTTCCCGTTCATCGGCGGGGACGCCGATCAGCTCGTGCAGGATGCTCAGCGAGTACGGCAGCGCGAAGTGCCCGTGCAGATCGGCGGGTTGCTCACGGCCTGCGAAGGTCTCGGCGATCGCCCGCGCGGCGCCGGCCACTCGGGGTCTCAGCTCCTGCATGCGGCGCGCGGCGAACTGCGGGCCGAGCAGGGCACGGGAGCGGCGGTGCATCTCACGGGCCGTGTCGGCGTCGTCGATGATCAGCATCTGGACGAGCGGGCTGTCGACGTACTTGGGCGCGGTCGTGGGGGCGGGGTGGAAGCGGCCCAGCCGCTCGTCGTGGAGGAGGGCCTTCGTCTCGGCGTGCCGGGTGACGAGCCAGGCCTCGTCGCCGGCCGGGGTCCGCACGCGGCGGACGGGCGCCTCGTCCCTCAGCGCCCGCAGCGGGCTGGGCGCGAACACGGGGCGCGAGTCGGTGTCGAGCACGGGTAACGGCGGTGTGTGCGGCATGGGGCCGAGCCTGCCGCCCCCGCACTGACGATTTCCCGAGAGTTCGGAGCGGGGCTCACCACTCCACTCATGTGTGGTGCGCCACACTCAAATGTGAATGCGGCTCACCTTCCTTGCTGCGTGCATCGAATGAACCGGAACATGCAATTCCGGTCAACCTCCTGACCGGCGGAAGGGCGCTGTGAGGTGACCTCGGGTTGGCATTCGTAAACGTGTGAATGTGGCCCTTGGGGGCGCGCGACCGCATCGCGCGCGGGCGAGGATCACCCCTGCTCGTGCGTATGATCGGACGAGAAAACGGTCGTTCGGTTCGTACATTCCGCCAACTGTTCCGAGTGGCGGCGCAATACAGGAGACGCGGTGGCTTTAACCTCCGGCCTCAAGTCGGAAGACGAGCCCACGCTCGTCGGTCGAGACCTGGAACTGGCCCTGATCCGTGAGCACCTCCACGGACTGGGCGAAGGCCGTGCGGTCCTGCTGCGCGGCCCCGCCGGAATCGGCAAGACCCGGCTGATGCACGAGGTGCTCACCGACCTGGACTCGGACGCCCGTGTCCTCACCGTCAAGTGCCAGGCGAGCGGCGGCGCCGCCTACGCCGCCGTGCGCGGACTGTTCGCACCCCTCGGACTCACCGACGGCGACCCCGCCCGGCATCCACTGCTCGCCGGCAGCTCCGCGCTGGCGGGCAGCGCCGCCCTCGCCCTGCCCGCCCTCACCACGGACGGCGACCCCGAAGGCCGGCCGGCCGACATGTACGGCGTCATGCACGGCCTGTACTGGCTCACCGCCTCGCTCGCCGCGGAACGTCCCGTCGTCCTGGCCGTCGACGACCTCCAGTGGTGCGACGAGGCGTCGTTGAGCTGGCTCGGTTTCCTGCTGCGACGGGCCGAGGGCCTGCCGGTCTCCCTGCTCCTCACCCTGCGCACCGAGGTCGAGCCCGCGCGCCTCGACGTGCTGGACGAGATGGCCGACGCCCCCTCCTGCCTCACCGTCGACGTCGAACCGCTCACCGACCACGCCGTGCGCGACATGCTCGCCGCGTCCCTCGCCGTCGCACCCGACGCCGCCGTCGTCGCACGCTGCATGGAACTGACCGGCGGCACCCCCTTCCTCGTCCAGCTCCTCGTGCGCGAGCTGAAGGGCCGCGCCCGGGATGCCGCACTGGACGCCGACGCACTGCACGACGGCCTCGGGCACGGCACCATCGCCCGCTTCCACCTCGACCGGCTCACCCCCGAACGACTTGCCGTCGCCAAGGCCCTCGCGGTCCTGGAGTCCGACGACATCGAAACCGTCGCGGCCCTCGCCGGCACCACCCCCGGCCCCGCCGCCGGCGCCGTCGACGCCCTGCGCGCCGCCGGGCTGCTGTACCCCGACTCCCTCGCCTACCGCCACGACCTCATGCGCCAGGCCGTCCTGGACGCGACACCGGCCGAGCAACGCCTCGCGCTGCGCGAGCGCGCCGCACGCCTGCTCAACGACTCGGGGCACCCCAGCGACCAGGTCGCCGTCCAGCTGATGCACCTGCCCGAGGTGCCCGAGCCCTGGATGGTCACCGTCCTGCGCTCCGCCGCGCTCGGCGCCGAGCAGCGCGGCGCACCCGCCACCGCGGGTCAGTACCTCTCCCGCGCCCTGCGGCACGACCTCGACGACATCGAGCTGCTGTCCGCCTCCGCCCGGGTCCTCGCCCACTCCGACCACCCCACCGCGCTCAGCCGCCTGGAACACGCGCTGACCCTCGCCACCGACCCGCGTCTGCGCTGCCGACTCGTCCTCCAGTACGTCATCACCTCCCTCGGCGCCCAGAACTCACTGCGGGCCTTCGAGTTGGTCGGCGAGACACTCCCCATGGTCGAGGCCGAACTGGGCGACGCCCCGGACGAACAGGCCCTGCGCACCCTCGTCGAGGCGATGGCGCTCGTCTCCGGGCTGGACGAGAAGTCCACCGTGCGCCGCGTCAGCGAACGGTTCCGCGACCACACCCTGCCGCCCGGCGAGACCGCCGAGGAACGGCTGCTGCTCGGCATGCTGTGCGCCCTCGGCACCCTGGAGGGCCGCCCCGCCGCCGAACTGGTCCCGGCCGCCGAACGGGTACTGCGGGTGGGTGACGTCTCACTGGGCGGCTGGGGCGCCCTCGGCGCGAGCCTCACCCTGTACCTGGCCGACGAGATCAGGCCCGTCGAGCTGGTGCTCACCACCCTGCTCGAACACGCCCAGAAGCGCGGCCAGGCCTGGAACAGCGCCCTCGTCTCCACCACCCGCGCCCAGGTGCACATGTGGGCCGGCAACATAGCCCAGGCGCTGTCCGACGCACAGCTCGCCTTCGACCTCGTCCACCGCGACCTGCATGTGAAGAGCGCCGTCGGCCCGCACTGCACCCTCGCGGACGTCCTGGTCCTGCGCGGCGACGCCCGCAAGGCCGAGGAACTCCTCGATCTTGTGCGCCGGCCCCGCCTGGACCAGTTCACGCTGGAGTCGCACACCTACATGATGAGCCGGGCCCGCACCCGCGCCGCGCTCGGCGACCTGGAGGGCGCCCTCGGCCATCTCCTGCGCTGCGGCGACAGCCTCGCCGAGGCGGGCATCGGCAACCCCGTGCTGGCGCCCTGGTGGTACGACGCCGCGCAAGTGCTCGCCGACCTCGGCCGGTTCGGCGAGGGACGGGACATTCTCGACCGGGTGGCGCCGGCGGTGCTGCGCTGGGGCACACCCCGGGCCCAGGGCATGCTCGCCGTCTCCCGCGGTGTCCTCACGCCCGGCGACACCGGCGTCGACGAACTGACCGAGGCCACCCGACTCCTCGACGGCAGCCCCGGCCGCCTGGAGCACGCCCGCGCCGAGTACCTGCTCGGCCGACGGCTGCTGGAGCGCGGCGACGCCGAGGGCGCGCGCGAACGGCTGCGCCGTGCCATCGACATCGCCGTACTGTGCGGTGACCGGCAACTCCTCGACCAGGCGGTGCCCGCACTCGGCGCGGCCGGCGGCCGCCTGCGCAGCGGCACCGAGTCGCCCACCGACGCGCTGAGCGGCAGCGAACGCCAGGTCGCCGAGCGGGCCGCCGCGGGAGCCACCAACCGGGAGATCGCCGAGGCCCTCTTCCTCACCCAGCGCACCGTGGAGTTCCACCTCACGAGCGTGTACCGCAAGCTCGGCATCCGCGGGCGGGGCGAACTCGCCGCCGTCCTCGCCGCCGAGCGCAGGCCCGTCGGCTGAGACGCAGACAGCGCCGCGCCCGGACCGGTCGCGGCGCCCCACCTCGGCGGCGAAGTTTAGGGTTTTGCAGGTGGCGCCTTGCGTTCAATGGGCGGCGACGGCGGGCCGGTTGCCGCCGCCGCACCGACGAAAGCTCTGGAAAGGACGCCCATGTCGCGTATCGCCGACGACGCCACCACGGCGTGGATCCGCCGCTACCACCCCGCCGCCCCCAGCGCCGTACGGCTGGTCTGTTTTCCGCACGCGGGCGGTTCGGCCAGTTTCTTCCACCCCGTGTCGGTGCGCTTCGCCCCGGAGACCGACGTGGTCGCGCTCCAGTACCCGGGACGCCAGGACCGGCGCACCGAGCCGTGCGTCGAGGACATCGGCAAGCTCGCGGACCTGCTGTGCGAGGAGATCCGCGAACTGAGCGACAAGCCCACGGTGTTCTTCGGCCACAGCATGGGTGCCGTCCTCGCGTTCGAGACCGCGCTGCGGCTGGAGGAACTCGGCGCCAACCCGCCGCGCGCCGTCATCGCCTCGGGCCGGCGCGCCCCTTCCTCCCACCGGGACGAGCAGGTGCACCAGCAGGACGACAAAGGGGTGATCAACGAACTGCGGCTCCTCAACGGCACCGACGCGGCCGTCTTCGGAAACGACGAACTGCTGCGGATGGCGCTGCCCGCGATCCGCGGCGACTACCGGGCCATCGAGACCTACACCTGCCCGCCCGAGCGCCGGATGCGCGGGCCGCTGACGGTGCTCACCGGCGACTCCGACCCGCGAACGACTCTCGCGGAGGCCGAGGCATGGCGCGACCACACCGAAGGCGCCTTCCGGATGCGGGTCTTCCCGGGCGGCCACTTCTACCTCACCGGCCACCTGAACGAGGTGTACGCCGAGATCCTCACGGAGCTCGACGCGGCCCGTGCGGCCGGCTCCTGAAAAGCCCCGAAGGCCCCGCCGGCGAAAACGGCGGGGCCTTCGAAGCGGTGAACCGGTCGCGGTCACTCGGACACGAACTCCGGGCGTACCCGCGGTGGCCACTGACCGACGGCGAAGACACCGAGGGAATAGCTCTTCGATATCAACGCCGGCCGGTTGGTCACTTTCAGCTTCCGCAGTAGAGAGGAGACGTGATACTCGACCCCGCCGCGGCTCAGGAACAGTTTCGTGGCGAGCTGTACCGTCGACTCGCCTGATGCCACTCCCTCCAGAATTCGAGCGTGCATCGGGCTGAACAGTTTGCGCCGTGCGTTGGCGATCTGCGGACCGTTCTCGGACTCCTCCGGGTCGACCAGCACCAGTATGCGGTCCACCCGGCCGACACCGCTTCGTACGGCGATTCCGGTCATCTCGCCACGGAATATGGCGTCCTGCGCGCCCAGCGCGACCAAGTGGTCCGCGAACCGGGGACTCTGACCGTCCGCCAGACGGATCAGCTCGTTCTTCAGCTTGCCCTGCACACTGGGGTGCAGGAGTTCACAGAAGTCCCTTCCCGCGCCCTGCCCTGGGCTCCAGGCGAATTGCTGGGCGAAGGACTGGTTGGCCTCCATTATCCGGAATTCCAGATCGAGGTTCGCGATGCAAACGAGGGACTGCTCGAAAAGCGCCAAATAGTTGTCGCGATACGGTTCCGGAGACCAGTTCCGCGGTGCGTCGGGGAGGATCTCTGCGGAGTCTAGGCCGGCGTTTTTCATGGGGGGTGGGCCACTCTCTCTCAGCGCTCATGACCAGTGGTGCATCCCGCAGCGGGGAGTGTTCCTTCACCTATGACATTGCCATCGAGAGAAAATACATGTCAAGGCATACAGGGTTCGCAAGGCCCTATTCACCGTTAAGACTGCGGTACCCACCGGCGGTGGTTCGGTGCGCATTGCGGTCCCGTATGCGGATGCCTTTGAGTACCGTTCGGTAACCGGTGAACGTGACCTGCAGACGATGCAGATGTGGGCAACTGTGCACGTCAGGGGACTTGCGCGGCCACCGGCGGGCTCGGTGGAGTGTGCGGTGGCGAAGATGATGGAAAAAGTGCGACCTTGAGTTCCCGGGATTCCGTGAACACAATGAACAAAACTCCGCGCAGGTCGGCAAGCATGGATCAATGCCGTCCTGGGCAGGTTAGCGGGTCGCGTCCATTCCCATGGCGTGGGCCAGTTGTTCCCGGCCGGTAATGCGGAATTTGCGGTAGGAGCTCGTGAGGTGTCTTTCGACGGCCCGTAGACTCGTTTCGAGTTCCTCTGCGATCTCTCTATTGCTCAGTCCGCGTGCCGCGCGTTCCGCGACTCTCGTCTCGGCCGGGGTGAGCCCGGCCGTGAGGGCCTGCTCGGTGCGTGCCGGGCTGCCGGTCCCGGCGCCCACCGGCGCGTTGGCCAATTCGGCGGCCAGCCGACGGCCGCGCCGGAAGAGCCGATCGCCCTCCGGGAGGGATTCCCGTCGCAGACGTCTGCCCAATTCGGTGAGGGAGTGGGCCAACTCCAGCCGGCTGCCTTCCGTTTCCACGATGTCCACGGCCTGGCGCAGCAACTCGATTCCCGGCGTTCCCTCGGTGACCATGCCGAGCAGACGCAGCGCCCGGCTCAGCGCGGTCGGCGCGCCCCAGGCGAGCGCACGCTCGTGATGGGTGCGGGCGGCGGCGAGGGCGTCGGCGGTCCGGGCCGCGCGGTGATGGATCAGGGCGACCCTGACCTGCCAGTGCGCGAACGCCGGGTTCACCCACCCGGCGCGTTCCAAAACCCGCCCGCAGTCCAGGTAGTGCGCGAGGGCCACCGGCAGATTCCCGCGGTCCTCCGCGAGCATCCCCTTCAGTGCCCCGAACAGGGCGAACATCCGCAGGTCGGCGGCCGGTTCGGCGCCTTCGAGGAGCCGCTCGGCAAGAGCGGCGTCGCTCACCGCGAGGGCGACGTGGCCCTGGACGAGAGTGGCGTGCACCCGGTCCCTGGGCGTCCCGCCCCCGGTCAGCGCGAGCGCGCGCACCCCGCACTCACGGGCCGCGCCGACCTCGCCCCGCGACAGCAGCGCGAGCCCTTGCACCGCCTCGATCCGGGACAGCGTCGTCGCGTTGCCCTCCTGCGCGGCGTGCAGACGGGCCGCGGCCAGCCAGGACGCGACGATCTGCGGGCTGTCCGTGCAGTAGAGCACCGGAGGCAGCAGTTCGAGTGCCAGACCGGACAGGGCGCTGTGCGCCGGCTCCTCCTCCAGGACCTGCCGGGCCATCCCGGCCACCGTCCGGTGGTCGCACTGCCCGCCCATGGCGGCCGAGAACACGAGGACGGTGCGCAGTTCGCGTTCGGCCGCGGAGGCGACGTGGCGCTGTTCGTCGAGGTCGAGCAGCCGGCGCGTCGCCGATGTCACCAGGCCGGGATCCTCCAGCCCCGCGTACCGGGCGCGGGCCTCAAGGCGCATCGCGAGGTAGCTGCCCTGCCGGTCGCCCTCCCGCGGAGTGCCGAGACCGGCGGCGGTCTCCCTGACCAGCGCGGCGACCTCGGGATCGCTGCGCACGATGTCCATCGGGGTGCTGGAGACGACCTCGGCGCGACGCCGCAGCCTCGGCATCAGTCGCGCTGCCTGCACGAAGTGGCGCCCGGCCACCGGGGACTCGAGGTCCAGCTCGGTGACCCCGAGCTCGTACAACAACTCGGCACGAACGTGACTGCCGGCCGGTACGTCGACGAGGGCGCGGCCGAGATAGCGCACGGCCGTCTCCGGCGCGCCCCGGCGGCGTGCGGCAGCGGCGGCGGCGCGCAGCTGGTGGATCTCCCACGGGTCGCCGAGCCGGTCGACGTGCAGCAACGGCAGCGCGACCTCCTCCGGTCCGGCGCCGCACGCGTCGAGCACGGCCGATGCCTGCCGGTGGCGGCGGGAACTCTCCTCGTCACCCATGGCCTGGAGTACGACGGCGCAGGCCGCGCGCGTATGGGCGGCCCGGTCCCGGCCGGGCTCGGGCGGCCAGGTGTGCGTGAGGACTTCACGGGCGTACGCGCACTGCTGCCCGGTCAGACCCGCGAGCCGGGCGACGAGGTCGTCCGTGGCCTGGTCGGCGAGCACGGCGGTGGCCTTGAGGAAGGCGTCGAGGACGGGTTCGCGCCGCAGCATCGAAAGCAGCCGCTCGCGGCGCAGCGACTCGCCCAGCCCGCGCAGGCGTTGCGTGTGCCAGTGGGGTGCGCCGAGCCGCCGCAGCCGGGCCCGGTCGCACAGCACCCGCAGGTCCTTGGGCCTGCCCCCGGTGATGTCGTGGCAGGTCCGGCGGAACTCCTCGGGGCAGCCGTCCCCGAGATGACGGGTCACCAGAGCCGCGGTGCCGCGACGGGACAGGCCGCAGGCCCGGACGCGGTGGGTGGCGGCCGCCGTGATCTCGCCGACGAGCGGGTCGCGGGTGCCGAGGCCGTCCTTGCGGACCACGGCCAGCAGCATGCGCAGGCCGTCGAGGCGCGCCGCGAGATGGGCGAGGGCCTCCAGGGAGTCGTCGTCGACCCAGCCCAGGTCGTCGACGGCGAGGACCACGGACCGTTCGGCGCTGAGGCCGGCGAACAGGATGTGCAGCCAGTGGAGCGTGTCGGCGCGCACGACGGCCCCCGCCTCGCCGTCCGGGCCCGGGTGGTCCGGGCCGGCGGCGATGGGCGGTACCGCGGTGAGCAGGGGGGCGGGCAGGTCGCGTTCGGCGACCAGCGGAAGCACGAGCCGGCGCAGCACGCCGAAGGGGACGGTGCGTTCGGCGGGGATGCCGCCGGAGCGCAGTACCAGGGCGCCGGTCGCCGTGGCCCGCTCGGCCAGCCGGTTCAGCAGGGCCGTGGTGCCGGCGCCGGCCCCGCCCTCGACGACGACGAGGACGCCGGTGCCCGCCCGGGCCTCGGCGACCGCCTCGTTGAGTACGGACAGCTCCTGCTCGCGCTCCAGCAGCATGGCTCAGCCGTCCTCCTGCCGGGCACGCAGATGTGCTACGAGGGCGGCACGGCCCTTCACGCCGAGCTTTCGGTAGGTGTGCGTCAGCCGGAGCTCGACCGTGCGGGTGGCAAGGCCCAGACGGCGGGCGATCTCACGGTTGACGAGCCCGGCCAGGACGAGGTCCGCCACGTCGCGCTCGGACGGCGTGAGCGGGTCCGGCGCCGGGGCGGTCGCGTCGGGCAACGCTGCCGGAGCGTTGCAGGAGGACCGGGGCGAGGGGATGGACCCGGCGTATGCCCATGGGACTTCGACGCCGTTGCGTGCCAGCGCCTCAAGGGTGCGGGCGCGCAACGCCGTGAAGGCACCGGGCGTGCCCCAGCGCTCGGCGACCTCGCGTTCCTTCACGAGCAGGTCGTCCGCGGTGGCGGCGGCGCCCAGGTGGTGGTGGGCGACGGCCGCGGCGCTGCGCCACGGTATGAGCATGGGGTTGCGCCAGCGCTTGGCCCGCAGCATGCGGCCGCACTCCTCCAGCAGGAGCAGCGCACGGGCCGCGTCCCCGTCGATGAGGGCGAGTTCGGCACGGGCGTACAGCAGGAAGGCCGTGGTGACGCTGTGGCCCTCGGGCCTGTTCCGGGCGCGTTCCGAGGCGCGCCGGGCCTCGTCCACGCGGCCGCAGCGGAGCAGGGCGAGGACCTCGGCGGCGGCCAGGCGCGGGGCGAGGAGGCTGTGCCACGACGCCGGTGGCAGGGCCCGCGTGGCGGCGGTCAGCTCGCGCAGCGCCTCCTCGCCGTGACCGAGACGTATCTGCTCCTCCGCACGGCTCAGCAGGGCCTGGGCGGCCGCCGCGAGGGCGTCGGCGCCACGCGCGTCCGCGGCGACGGCGTCCAGACGATCGAGGCCGGCCGGTGTGTCGTCCGCGCTCAGCAGGGCCCGCGCAGCGGCTATGCGGCACATGAACGGCACGGTCGCGGGTTCGTCGAGCGCCGTGCGGGCGAGCTCGAGGACCCGGTCCCGCTCGTCGCCGCGGGTGGCGAGGGTCCAGGCGAGCACGGCCGACTGGGCGGGGTGCCCGGTCCGGTCGGAGTGGACGGGGGGCGGGGCGACGAGCGGCAGGCCGCCCTTCTCCTTGTGGGCGAGCCGGCCGAGGGCGCGCAGCGGGCGCAGCTCCTCGTCGGGGATCTTGGTCAGGGCCCGCTGGTGCACGTCGGCGATCACCCAGCGCGCGGTCTCGGCGTCGCCCCGGCTGAGCAGCAGATCTGCGGCGTTGAGCACGTCGGGCCAGGTCTCGCGGCTGAGGTGACGGAGCATCACCTGACGCAGCCGGCCGTCGGCGGCCTGCGGGGCCGTGACCGCCTCGGCCGCGGCCAGCCGGATCAGACGCCGGGCCCGCTCGGCCTCGGTCACCGGCTCGCACAGCGAGTGCCGCAGCGACGCGGTGGTGACGTCGACGGTGTGCCGGGGGCGGGAGGACGCGGCGAGGTCCGAGGCGGTCCACGAGCGCACGAGCGAGGTGACGTCGCCGAGCATGTCGGCCACGGTGCCCACGCGCGCCCCCTCCTGGCCGTGCAGCGACGCCGCGCGACGGTGCAGCCGGTCGCGCTCGGGCCCGGTCATGCCTGCCAGGACGTCGTCGGCGAACCAGGGGTGGCGCAGCCGGGGAATGTCGGTGTCGGCGAGCAGCCCGCACGCCCGCAGGGCGTCCACGGCGTCGGCGAACGCGGTCGCGTCGAGGCCGGCGAGGGCCGCGAGCCGGGCCGGCTCCAGTTGGTGTCCGCCGACCGCCGTGGCCCGCAGCAGGGCGACCACGTTCTTGGGCAGGCCGTGCAGAGTGGTGAGGGCGCGGGTGGACCAGGCGGTGCGGGCGGCGGCGATGAGCTGCGGCACCGCGTCGGTGTCCAGGGGGCGTCCGAGCCCGGTGATCCGGTCGGCGACGGCGTGCAGCACGGCGGGGGACCAGCCGGCGACCCCGGCCACCGTGAGCACGGACCGCTGCACGGGGTGGCCGACGCGATCCTCGACCACGCTGCGCGCCTCGGCGGTGGTGAGCGCGTCGAGGCGCAGGGTGTGCACCGAACTGGGCGCCGCGGGCCGGGCGCCCGCGGCGTCGAGGACCTGACGGACCGGCACGGGGGAGGTGACGAGGCCCAGCACCGCGCCCTGCCGGGCGCGGTGGATCAGGTCGACCAGGCGGCGCAGGGAGTGGGGGTCGGCGAGATGCAGGTCGTCCACGGCCAGCAGCACGGGCCGGCCGGCCGACAGCGTCAGCAGGGTGTCGCACATCCGGGCCACGGTGTCCGTGGGCCTGCTCGTGGGGCCGATGCCGGAGGCGAGAGCACCGATCCTGGAGGGCCGGCACAGGGTGCCCAGGAGCTGGGTGATGGCGCCGTACGGGAGCTGGGACTCACGTGGTGAACAGCGGGCGACCCCGACGGCGAGACCCGAGGCACGGGCCCGGTCGACGACCCGGTCGAGGACCGCGCTGCGGCCGGAGCCGACGGGACCGGTGACGACGGCGATGTCGGAGACACCGTCCTCCAGTCGTCGCACGAACCCGTCGAGGGTGTCGAGCACGGCCTGCCGGCCGACGAGTTGAGCGGGGACGAAAGCGGGTGTGGCGGTCATGGGCGACCCTGGTGGGGGGTCGCGGCACGCACCAGGTGGGGGGCGGTGGGGGGTCGGTCGGCGAGCCGCGGACGGTTTCGCATGCGCACCTCTCGTCTGATGACAGTGGGTGACCTGCTCTTCCTTCGAATCGGAGATTAGCGAGCCACGCACCCCCATTACAGGTTTACCCGGGGATCCCTGAGCTTTTTTTGAGGTTACTGAGGAATCAACACGCGTTGATAAGTGGAACGGCGCCGACGGAACGGGTTGGTTGAATCCCGCGGCGGCCCTCCGTCGTTACTCTCCGGCCAACCGGGCTGTTCAGGACGGGCACTTGGTCCCGCTCCAGCCATCGACGGGTCATCTGCGAGAAACTGGCCGGTAACTCGGGTGAACACTGGATTCCCGCTCCGGGGGCCATAGTTGGGGCTTCATCTGTACCCAGTGGAGTTAAAACGAATCCAGGCAGCTCAGGGATGGATTTCTGACATCCGTTCAGTTGACTTGGATTCCAATTCCCCGGACGGATACCTGGCGGGCGGCCCTGCGGCGCCTTGGGGCGTCCGGGCGGCCCCCTTGTGGGGACCCGCGCGACCGGATCCCGCGCCTGTTGAACATGTGGCGTATGCGCCCTGTGGGAAAAGATGCGCGCTTTGTGACTGTGTGGTGCTCTTGGTTGTGGAGGCTATGGCTGACCCCAGAGGAGATGGTGATATGCCTTCCATCAAGGCGATCGAGGAAACGACCGGCGTGCGGACCGACCTCGAAGCGGCACTCGACCCGGCCGAACCCGACGGCGTCTTCCGCGACAGCCGCGAGTGCGCAGCACTGGCGCTGCTCTCCGCGGACACCAAGCTGCTGCTGTCCCCGCCGACCCCTCGCCCCAAGAAGGGCTGAGCGGACGAACGGGAGCGACTGAATGGAGCAGTCAGGCACTTCGGCCCTCTTGCAGGGCGCTGTGCAGGACATTGCGTCCGACGTGGTCTCCGCCCTTCGGGGCGGAGACCACGTGCGCATGTCAGGCATCGCGGCGATGAACGACGTCGAAGGAGGCATGGCCCTCGCGGCCGTACGCGTGGTGGGAGCGGATCTGCTGCTGCCGCACGTCCTCTTCCCGACTCCGCCCGCCCCGGAGGCACTTGAGACGTTCCGCAGAACGGTGGAGGCCTTCCCGCCGCGTCCCGACGCGGCACCCACCGTGATGTGGAGCCACTGGGCCATGCGCCGCACCCTGGTGCGGCTCGACCCACCCCCGACCAGTGACCACGACACCGAACCCGGAGCCGACTGGCTCGACGAGGCGCCGTGGCAGACACTGACCCACCAACTCGCGGTCCTGGCACCCCTCGCGCTGCCCGGCGAGGACTGCGCCGTGGCCCGCGCGGCCCGTCGTCGTCCGGTCGACGTGGCCCGTGGCTTCGTGAGGGCGGTACGCCGCAGGGACTGGCAACAGGCGGCCGGCGCCGGGCGCTGGCTGACCCTGCTGGACGGCGTACCGGACACGCTGGGCCTCGAAACCGGCCTGGACTTCGTGGAGTTGATGGGCGGCAGCGATCCCCGGGTGACCCTCCAGGTGCAGGCGGCACGGGTCATGCGGGCGGCCGGAGCACTCGTATGACGGCGACGGCCATGGGCGTCGGGGACATCCGAGAGGTGGGCGCCGCCGCGTTCGCCTGGCTGTCCGCGCACACCGCCGACTTCGCGCTGGACGAGGACGCGTTCACCGAGGACGCCCACGTCGACGTCACCTGGAAACCACTCGGGGAACTGGCCCAGACCTGCCAGAGCGTACGGACGCACCTGCCGCCGTCGGACCCGCTGCACGGGTGCGCGTCGGACCTGCTGCGGTTCGCCTGGCAGCAGACCGGCCGCGGCGAACTCTTCCTCCGCCTCCAGCGGTCGGAGCCCTTCGCGACCTACCCCCTGGAGGTCTACTCGGTGTTCGCCGCGGCCGGGCTGCGGCACCCCGGGTACGAGGCGGCCGCCGCCACTACGGCCCGCACCCGGGGCTGGCGGCTCACCGAACAGGACCCCACCCGCCGCCTCGGCGTGCTGAAGGCCGAGCGGCGCAGCGGCATCGAACGGCCCGACGAGTCCGCCCAGGTGCTGCGGCGCACCTGGCTGGGCGGCCTGCCGGAGCCCTGGACGTTCGAGCGCTCCTCGGGGTACGCGCTCACCCACGTCGTCTTCCACCTCACCGACTGGGGCCGCGTCCCGACCGGTGTCCCCGCCGACCTCGCCGCCTATCTGGGCCACTGGCTGCCGTCCTGGCTCGACACCTGCCTGGACGCCACGATGTGGGACCTGAGCTGCGAACTGCTGGTCGTGGCCGGTAGCCTGCCGGCCCCGCCCGACCTGCCGACCTTCCGGTCCGCCTGGACCCGCATCGCGCGGGCCCAGCACGACTCCGGCGCGCTGCCGCAGGAAGGCCCCGGCGCCGACACCGCCGGCCCCGAGCCGGACTTCCTGCGCTGCTACCACTCCACCCTGATGGCCGCCTTCGCGGCGGCACAGACCGTCAAGCGCCTCACCGGCGAGGGCGACGACGACATCGACGCGGGCGGTGACGGTCACCGATCGCGAGCGGGCCGCGCGCGGACCCGCCACGACGGACAAGGAGTGCCCGGATGACCGACACCCGTCTGATGCACACCGTCGGCGTGCGCGCCCTGGAGTGGCTGTGGGCCCACCGCGACGGGTTCCGCCTGGAGCCCGACGTCGATCCCGAGATCGGCTTCCTGGAACGCTTCAAGCCCGTCGGTGAACTCGCCCTGATCTGCCGGGTGCTGTTCCGCGAGGGCGTCGCCGGGTCCCGGCAGGCCGACCTGGCCCGGCGGCTGCTGGACCACACCTGGCGGCACACCCTGGACGGCGGTCGCATGCTGGCGCGCGGCCAGCGCATCGAGCCGATGTCGCCCATCCCCTTCGAGGTGTACCTGCCGTACAAGGAACTCGGGTACAGCGAGCCCGAGGTGGAGCGCGCCACCGTGCTCTACCACCGGCTCGAGAGCTGGGCGGCCCTCGAACTCGACCCGACCCGGCGCCTGGGACTTGCCGCGTTCCAGCGCCGCTTCGGCCTCACGCCGCGCCCGCCCGAGTCGGCCCTCGTGGCTCCGACCTGGCTCGCCCGCCGGCCCGAGCCGTGGACGGTCAGCGGGCACATCGCCTACGACGTCACGCACACGGTGTTCCACCTCACCGACTGGGGCGCGCACCCGGAGGCGCTGCCGCCGGAGATCGCCGACTACCTCGCCACCTGGCTGCCGGTCTGGATCGACGACTGGCTGGACCTGAAGCGCTGGGACCTGCTCGGCGAACTCCTCGTCGTCGACGCCTGTCTGCCGCGGCCCACGCTGGACGAGCGGGCCTGGGAGGGCTTCGCCGCCGCGCAGCAGCCCGACGGCGCCATGCCGGCCGTACGGTCGATGCCCGAGGGTGAGCCGGACGAACTGTTCGACATGGTGTACCACCCCACCCTGGTCGCCGCGTTCGCCTCGTTCCTGGCCACCTCGCGGGCCCTGTCCGAACTGACCCACGCGACGACATGACCGCCGGTCCGCCGCCCTGGCCGGGCATCGACGACGACATGGACGCGGCGGCCGAGGGCGGCGTCCTCGGCAACGCCGGTACGGGCCGGGCCACTTCGGCCGACGACGAGGACGCCCTGCGCGAGCGTGCGGCGCGGGCGGTGGAGGCCATCGACGCGCCCGACGTGGTCTTCGCCGTCTCCCGCAACGGCCGGCGCACCCTGCACTGCGGTGGCAGCACCCCGCACCCTCCCGTGCCCCGGGAGGACCTGCGGTACGAGATCGGCTCGGCCTCGAAGACGTTCACCGGGCTGCTGCTGGCCCGGCTCATCCGGCGCGGCCTGCTCACCGGGGGCGAGCCGGCCGCCGCCTGGCTCGACCCGGGGCGCCGCACCGGCGCGTCCCCGGCGACCCTCGCGCACCTCCTCACGCACACGGCAGGACTGCCCACGCTGCCCGCCGACTTCTACCGGCGCGCACTGCCCGCCTGGCGCACCAACCCCTACGGCCGCTACCCCGCCGAGCGGGTGGTCGACGCCTTCCTGCGCCACCGCCCCCGGCACCGGCCCGGCACCCGCTGGCAGTACTCCAACTTCGGCGTCGCCGTCCTCGGCCACGCCCTCGCCACCGCGGCAGGCACGGCGTGGGAGGAACTCCTCGGCACGCATGTGCTGCGGCCGCTCGGCCTCGACGGCACCGCGCTGCGGCCGGAGGACCCGAAGACCGACGCCGTCGGTCACGGCAAGGACGGGCACACGCCCGCGCTCGCCTTCGACGCCGGAGGCTTCGCGGCGGCCGGCGCCGTCCGCGCGACGCCGCACGATCTGCTGACGTTCCTGGAGGCCCACCTCGACCCGGCCGGCTCCCCGCTGGCCGGAGCCCTGAGTGCGGTCCGCACCCCTGTACTGCGCCGTGGCCTCGGTCACCGGCACGTGCACACGATGGCCTGGTTCCGGCACCCCACGGACAACGGGCCGCTGTACTTCCACAGCGGGGCGACCCTCGGCCAGCAGGCCTTCCTGGGCTTCAGGCCCGACACGGGCACCGCCCTGGCCGCGCTGTGCACCCGCCGCTTCCGCTCCCGCGACACCTTCATCGCCACCGCGTACGCCTTACTGGCCGACCAGTGACCGGGCCGCACCGTCGGAAAGACGGACGGTGCGGGGCTCGCGCCCCGCACCGGAAGCCGTACGACTTCTGCATCCGCCTACAGCCGCTGCCACAGGGCCGGGGTGGCACCCGGCGACCAGCGGCCCTGCGCCTGGTGGCTCTGGAGGCACTGGTAGCGCACGCCCGCGTGGGTCACCGTGGTGCCGGCCTCGTAGACCCGGCCCGCGGCCCATGCTGTGGCCGCTCCGTTGTCCGTCGGCGCCGGGGAGCCGGCCTGCGCGGTCGCGGTCTTCAGGACCAGGCCGAAGTCGCTGAGGATCGGGTTGATCGGCTGATAGAAGGTGGTCCCGCCGCTCGTGCAGTCGCCCGAACCGCCCGAGGTCACGCCCTGCGCCTGGGAGCCGGAGATGTACGGGCCGCCGGAGTCACCCGGCTCGGCGCACACCGTCGTCTCGGTGACGCCGTCCACGGTGCCCTGGGAGTAGCTGACACTCGTGTCGTGCTGCTCGATGGTCCCGCAGTGCCAGCCGGTGGTGGAACCGGAGCGGCAGATCGACGCGCCGACGAGGGCCTGGACCGAGCCGGTGACCTGCGTCCGCTGACCGCCCTCGCCCTTCACGTCCGCCGTGGCCGTCCAGTTGCTGTTCACGCTCACCCACGACATGTCCTTGCCGGGGAACGTGGACGCCTCGAAGGTGCCCTGCGCCGCCATGTTGAACCCGGTGGTCGAGTCGTCGGCGTTGCCGCAGTGGCCCGCCGAGGCGAAGCCCTGCTGGGTGTCCTTGGTGACGGAGAAGCCGATGGAGCAGCGCGCCGAGCCCTCGATGTAATAGGCCTCGCCGCCGACGACGTCCGCCAGCGGCCGCGGCCGTGCCGCCGAGACCAGGACGGTCACGCCCTTGTCCTGGACACCGGCGGCCTTGATGAACGCGGTCGCGGCCGGCTTCTTGACCGCCTGGACGACCACCCGGTTCGTCGGCACGTCGACGTACCAGACCGGTGTGTCACGCGTGTTGGCGCCGTTCGCGGCCTTGTCCAGCTTCTCCTTGACGGCCTGGAGTTCGCTCAAGGGGTGCTTGACGACGACGGCCTTCGCGCCCTGCGCCTGAATGGCGGTCACGTCGTCGGCGTGCGTCGTCGCGACCGCGAGCTCGGCGGAGGTCGCGCCCCGCAGCCAGGCGCCCGCGAAGCGCTTGCCGAGCGAGTTGCGCAGGCGCCCCGCGCGGACCCCGGCCTCCGCCTCGTTGACGAGCCGCTCCGCCGCCTGTCCCGGCTTCAGCTTCAGGTCACGCTCCATGGCGCGCACCACCGCGGCCGGCGGCCGGTCGGCACCGAGCGTCTGCGCGGCGGTGGACGCGGGTGCCGGCGGCGGCGCGGCCGTGGCGGCCGTGGTGACGCCGGTGAGCGCGAGGGCGCCGAGAGCGGTCAGGGCGGCGCGGCGACCGGCCGCGGTATGTCTGAGGAGCATGCGATGTGCCTCCATCGAGTACGCGTGGGATTCCGACCAGATGGAGGCCTTGACGCAAAGACATGCGCCAATGTCAGAAAAGATGATTTTTAGCGCTTTGGGGGGTGCCGTTGGCTGCCATGTGCGCCAGCGGGGCGATCACCAGAGTTTCATCGTTCGTTTTCTTGAATCGTTCGTGTTTACAGAGGTAGGTTGGCCGCATGACCGCATCCCAGACTCCGACCCCCGCCGAGGAGCTCCGCGGTGCCGGCCTGAGGGTGACCGCGGCGCGTGTCGCGCTGCTCGACGCCGTCCGGGCCGGCGACCACCTCGGTGTCGAGGCCATCGCCTCCGGGGTGCGTGATCGCGTAGGTCATGTCTCCCTGCAAGCCGTGTACGAGGGCCTCCACGCGCTCACCGCGGCGGGACTCATACGTCGTATCGAACCGGCCGGGAGTCCGGCCCGGTTCGAGGGGCGCGTCGGCGACAACCACCACCACATCGTGTGCCGCTCCTGCGGTGTCGTCGCCGACGTCGACTGCGAGGTCGGCGAGGCGCCCTGCCTGACCGCGTCCGACGACCACGGCTTCGCGATCGACGAGGCCGAGGTCATCTACTGGGGCCTGTGCCCCGACTGCTCCACCGCCAACAGTGCACCCCGAGCACTGTGATCCACCTAGTTCGGAAGGTTTCCCATGGCTGAGAACCCCGATGCGATCGTCACTGACGCGAAGACTGAGGGCACCGGTGGCTGCCCCGTCGCGCACGGTCGCGCCGCGCACCCCACGCAGGGCGGCGGCAACCGTCAGTGGTGGCCGGAACGGCTCAACCTGAAGATCCTCGCCAAGGACCCCGTCGTCGCGAACCCGCTCGGTGCGGACTTCGACTACGCGGAGGCGTTCAACGCCCTCGACCTGGCGGCCGTGAAACAGGACATCGCCGAGGTGCTGACCAACTCGCAGGACTGGTGGCCCGCGGACTTCGGCAACTACGGCCCGCTGATGATCCGCATGGCCTGGCACAGCGCCGGCACCTACCGCATCAGCGACGGCCGCGGCGGTGGCGGCCGCGGTCAGCAGCGATTCGCGCCCCTGAACAGCTGGCCGGACAACGGCAACCTCGACAAGGCCCGCCGTCTGCTGTGGCCGGTCAAGAAGAAGTACGGCCAGTCCATCTCCTGGGCCGACCTCATGATCCTCACCGGCAACGTCGCCCTCGAGCAGATGGGCTTCGAGACCTTCGGCTTCGGCGGCGGCCGCGCCGACGTCTGGGAGGCCGACGAGGACGTGTACTGGGGTCCCGAGACCACCTGGCTCGACGACCAGCGCTACACCGGCGACCGTGAGCTGGAGAACCCGCTCGGCGCCGTCCAGATGGGTCTGATCTACGTCAACCCGGAGGGCCCGAACGGCAACCCGGACCCGATCGCCGCGGCCCGCGACATCCGCGAGACGTTCCGCCGCATGGCGATGAACGACGAGGAGACCGTCGCCCTGATCGCCGGTGGCCACACCTTCGGCAAGACCCACGGCGCCGGCCCGGCCGACGCGGTCGGCAACGACCCCGAGGCCGCCGACATGGAGCAGCAGGGCCTGGGCTGGAAGTCGACCTACGCCTCCGGCAAGGCCGGTGACGCGATCACCAGTGGTCTGGAGGTCACCTGGACCACCAGGCCCACCCAGTGGAGCAACGACTTCTTCGACATCCTCTTCGGCTACGAGTGGGAGCTGACCCAGAGCCCCGCCGGCGCCAACCAGTGGGTGGCCAAGGACGCCGAGGCGATCATCCCCGACGCCCACAGCGACTCGAAGAAGCTGCCCACGATGCTCACCACCGACCTCTCGCTGCGCTTCGACCCGATCTACGGCCCCATCTCGAAGCGCTTCCACGAGAACCCGGCCGAGTTCGCGGACGCCTTCGCCCGCGCCTGGTACAAGCTCACCCACCGTGACCTGGGCCCGAAGTCCCTGTACCTCGGCCCGGAGGTCCCGGCCGAGACCCTGCTGTGGCAGGACCCGCTGCCCGCCGCCGAGGGCCAGGCCATCGACGCCGCCGACGCGACCGCGCTCAAGGCCAAGATCCTCGACTCGGGTCTGACGGTCCCGCAGCTGGTCAAGGCCGCGTGGGCGTCCGCCGCCACGCACCGCGCCAGCGACAAGCGCGGCGGTGCCAACGGCGGCCGTGTCCGCCTGGAGCCGCAGCGCGGCTGGGAGGTCAACGACCCGGACGAGCTCGCCCAGGTCCTGCGCACCCTGGAGAACATCCAGGGCGAGTTCAACTCGGGCGCCAAGAAGGTCTCCCTGGCCGACCTGATCGTCCTCGGTGGCTCCGCCGCCGTGGAGAAGGCCGCGAAGGACGCCGGTGTCACGGTCGAGGTGCCGTTCACCGCGGGCCGTGTCGACGCGACCGAGGAGCACACGGACGTCGAGTCGTTCGCGGCCCTCGAGCCGGCGTACGACGGGTTCCGCAACTACCTCGGCAAGGGCAACCGCCTGCCGGCCGAGTACCTGCTGCTGGACCGCGCCAACCTGCTCGCGCTGAGCGCCCCCGAGATGACCGCCCTGGTCGGCGGTCTGCGAGTCCTGGGTGCCAACCAGAACGGGTCCAAGCACGGCGTCCTCACCGAGACCCCGGGCAAGCTGACCAACGACTTCTTCGTCAACCTGCTCGACCTGGGCACGACGTGGAAGTCCACCTCCGAGGACCAGACCACGTTCGAGGGCCGTGACGCCTCGGGCCAGGTCAAGTGGACCGGCACCCGTGCCGACCTCGTGTTCGGCTCCAACTCCGAACTGCGCGCCCTCGCCGAGGTCTACGCGAGCGACGACGCGAAGGAGAAGTTCGTCAAGGACTTCGTCGCTGCCTGGGCCAAGGTCATGGACCTGGACCGGTTCGACCTCGTCTGATCAGTCCCCGCAAGACGTCCGGGCCGGCCCGCTGGGGTCGGCCCGGACGTCTTTCACAGAACGCACACCCCGCACCATCAATTATTTAGATTTCAAGCTATAGGCTCGCCGAATCCGGACAGAGGCCGAACGAGGTTTCAGGAGACTCGGCGTGGTTGACGGCGACGTAGTGGTGATCGGCGGCGGCTATGCCGGCGTCCGTCTGGCCAAGCGGCTGGACACGACCGCGCGGGTCACGCTGGTGGACCGCAAAGAGGTCTTCTTCCACCGCATCGCCGCCCTGCGCGCCGGAGTGCGTCCGGACTGGTCGCACAGCCCGTTCATCCCCTACGACCGGCTGCTGCGCCACGGCCGCGTGGCCGTGGGCAAGGCGGTCCGCATCGACACCGGCGAGCGACAGGTCGTCCTCGGCACCGGTGAGCGGCTCCGTTACGACGTGCTGGTGATCGCGACCGGCGCCGACTATCCCGAGCCGGCCCGCTTCAGCGGCACCACCACCGAGGAGGCGGCGAAGTCCTTCGCCACGCACCAGCAGCACATCGCCACCGCCGAGCACGTCCTGGTCGTCGGCGGCGGGCCCTCCGGCGTGGAGCTCGCCGCCGAGATACGCCTCGCCCGGCCCGACGCCCGGGTCACCCTTGCGCACTCCGGGCCGGAGCTGCTGCACGCCACGGGCAGCGCGCGGGCCGGCCGCAAGGCGCGGAGCTGGCTGGAGTCCCACGACGTACAGGTGTGGCTGGACGCCTTCATGTCCCCGGGCAACGACTTCGGTACCTACCGCGACGCCCGCGGCAACATCATCGAGGCGGACCGTTCCTTCTGGGCGACCGGCACCACGCCCAACACCCTCTGGCTGCGGCTCGCCGGACACGGTGACTGGCTGAACGGCACGGGCCACGTCAAGGTCGACGAGGCGCTCCGCCTCCGTGGCCGGCAGGACGTTTTCGCGGTCGGCGACGTCAACGACGCGACCGACCTCAAGATCACCCCGGCCGCGCTCGCCCAGGCCGACCTGGCCGCCCACAACATCCGCGCCTACCTCAACAGCAACGGCAGGCACCGCAAGCAGCCCCGGTTCTACCGGCCGATGCACCGCACCCCGCTCATCGTCCCGTTCGGCGCGGCCGACGGCGTGACGGTCCTGCCGGTGCCGGGCGGCGAATCGGCCGTCCTGGGCAGCCGCACCACGACCGTGGCCAAGGCGAAGAACCTGATGACGCCCTACATGAGGCGTCAGCTCGGATACAGCGCAGCATGAGCGCCGTCGGCCGGGCGGCCTGAACACGCCGGCCCGGTGTGGGGGAGACCACGCCGCCGGTGAGATCGCGGGCATGTTCCGCGCCGGGGCGGCCGGGTTACCGTTTTTGGGATCCCCCTTCCCCTGATGGCCTTCGCCCATCGCCAGTACCTCGGACGGTCCGGCAGTGCTCGCAGACCTCTCCCCGCTCATCGCGGCGACCACCCAGTGGCTGACCCGCTCCTACCCGGCATACGGCGGTGCCCTGGCCGCCGCCCTCGGCGAGGTGCAGGCCCGCCAGGCGGTCACGGTCGCCGCCTGGCTGCGCTACCCCACGCCGACCGACGCCGCGCTGGTCCGGATGGCGGGCCCCGGCGGTTCGGCCGGACTGGACTGGATCACCGGCGCGGACACCGCCGCGCACGAGGATCCGGACGACTTCGCCTGGCGCACCTGGGTCGACGAGGTCGTCGCTAGCTGGGCCGCCTGCCTGCTCATCGACGCCGACCTGGCCGGGCTCGCGGTCGCCACCGTCGCCGACGGCGGCCTCGCCGCCGCCCCGGTCGAATTCCGGCGCCTGCTGTCCCCCGACGCCGACGACCGCCGGGCGGCCGCCCTGCTGCGCCACCCCGACCTCCTCGCCCCCGTGGCGGCCCTGCACCGCACGGCACTGGACGAACTCCTCGGCCCGGGACAGGCGCTGATCGCCTGAGACGGAAGCACGGCGCCCACGGAGGACGCGAGTTCACGCCGCGTCGGATCCGGAGCGCGCCTCAGGGCTTCTTGCCGCGGCCCGTCAGCGCGTCGCGCAGGCGGTCGACCAGACCGGCACCGGGCGCCAGCAGCTTGTTGGCCGGCGGCTTGTCCGGGGCGGCCGGGTGCGGTCGGGTCGGCGCGACCTTCTTGGCCTGGCGCACCTTGTCGCCGAGGTCGTCGAGCGCGTCCGGCGGACATGCCGCCCGGAGCTGTGGGAAGAGGTTCTGCTCCTCGTCGGCGATGTGGGAGCGGACCTCCGACATCAGCATCCCGATCAGCCGGTCGAACTCGGGATCACCCGCGTCGCACCGCTCCAGGTCCTTCATGATGCGCTCGGCCGTGGAGTGGTCCTCGATCTCCCGGTCGGCGATGGCGTCGCCGCCCGCCACGTGCCGCCGCACGGCCGGGTACAGATAGGCCTCCTCGGCCACCGAGTGCCGCACCAGCTCCATCGTGACCTGGTCGGCGTACAGCTTGCGGTCCGCGCTGCCGGGCGTGAGCCCCTCTATCCGGCCGAAGAGCTCCTCGACCTCACGGTGATCGGTCATCAGCTCGTCGATGACGTTCCCGCCGTGACCCATGTTCGCCACCTCCAGTCCCGGTCGGCGGCCCGGACGGGCCCGCCGTGGGCATCGAGTGCCCGCAGGGGACGGGCTCACACGACCCCCGCCCCGAGCGCCGGCGCCGCGCGGCCTAGGGTGCGGGCATGAGCTCGCAGGCATACCTCTCCGAACTGTTCTCGCTGGAAGGCCGGGTCGCCGTGGTGACCGGTGGCAGTTCCGGCATCGGCCGCGCCATCACCGAGGCACTCGCCCGGGCGGGCGCGAGCGTCGTGGTCGTGGCCCGCAGGGAGGCGGAACTGGCCGCGACCGTCGGCGAGCTGGAGGCCGCGGGCTGCCGCGCGGCCCGGGTGAGCGCGGACCTGGGCACCCGCGACGGCGTGCGCGCCGCGGCCGAGGCCGCCGTGGAGGCGTTCGGCGAGCCCGACATCCTGGTGAACTGTGCCGGGATCAACCTGCGGCCCCCGATGGGCGAGCTCCGCGAGGACGTCTGGGACAGCACCATGGCCCTCAACCTCGACGCGCCCCACCTGCTCGGGCAGCGGTTCGGACCCGGCATGGCCGAGCGCGGCTTCGGGCGGATCATCCACATCACCTCGCAGCAGGCGCACCGCGCGTTCGTCCAGAGCGGCGCCTACGGCGTCTCCAAGGGGGCGCTGGAATCGCTGGCCCGCTCCCAGGCGGAGGCGTGGTCGCCGTACGGCGTCACCTGCAACACGCTCGTGCCCGGCTTCGTCATGACGCCGCTCAACACCCGCCTGTCGTCCGACCCGGACAAGGTGGCCGCGCTCGCCGCGCGCACCATGGTCGGGCGCAACGGCCTCGCGGAGGACTTCGCGGGCGCGGCCGTGTTCCTCGCTAGCAGCGCCTCCGCGTACGTCACCGGACAGTCGATCTTCGTGGACGGCGGGTTCTCGGTCCACTGAGCCCGTGCGGCCCCGGCCCGTCAGCGCAGGTCGAGCCGCATCAGGATCCGCGGATGACCGGCCAGCACCGAGGTCGTGTCGGCGACATGCACGAACCCCGCGCGCTCGAAGTTCTTGCGGATCCCGGCGTAGGCCATCGTCAGGTCGACCCGGGCGTCGCCGTTGTCGAGCGGGTACGCCTCGATCACCGGAGCGCCCCGGTCGCGGGCGAACTCGACCGCTCCGGCGATCAGGGCGTGGCTGATGCCCTGCTTGCGGTGGCCGGGGCGGACGCGCACGCACCACAGCGACCACACCGGCAGGTCGTCGACGTGCGGGATCTTGCGGTTGCGGGCGAAGGACGTGGCCGAGCGCGGCGCCACCGCGGCCCAGCCGACCGGCTCGTCATCGTCGTAGGCGAGCACCCCCGGCGGGCGATCGGTGTGGCACAGCTCCGCGACGTACTCGCCGCGGGCCGGTCCGCGCAGCTCGTTGTTGAGCTTCGAGGGGATGCGGTAGCTCAGGCACCAACAGACGTTCGCGGTGGGCGACTTCGGGCCGAGTACCGGACGTACGTCCTCGAAGACGGATGCCGGGCGGACTTCTATGGCCATGGCACCACCCTTTCACGCACCCGCGCGGGCGCCGAAGCCGACGCGGCGACGCGTCAGGCCGTGGCGTGGAACGCGTGCAGTGTCTTCGTGATCTGCAGGTCGGGGACCTGACCGAAGTCCTCGTACCACTCGCCGACCACATGCAGGCCCGGCGGCTGTTCGAGGCACACGAGGTCGTCGCTCTCGGGCCGCATGGCGCTGACGGTCCGCGCGGCGCCGACGGGGACCGCCAGGACGAGCCGAGCCGGGCCGTGGCGGCGCAGGAAGCGCAGCGCGGCCGTGGCGGTCAGGCCGGTGGTCAGGCCTTCGTCGACGAGTACGACCGTGCGTCCGCCCACGGACGGGGGCGGACGGCGGCCGCGGTAGAGGTATTCGAGGCGGTGCAGCTCGTTGCGCCGGTGCACGACGACGTCACCGAGCCGGTCCTCGGACAGATGCATCATGGCCAGGCTCCGCCGGTCGTACAGCGGCGGGTCGTCGGCGACGATCGCACCGATCGGCGTCTCCGGCCGGATCGGGGTGCTGATCTCGCCGGCGATGAGCACGTCCAGCGGGGCGTGCAGGGCACGTGCGACTTCGGAGGCCACGGGCACGCCGCCCGGCGGCAGGGCCAGCACCAGCACATTGTCGAGGTCGTCCGACCCGGCCCACTCGACCAGCCGCAGGCCGAGCGCCTGTCCGGCGTGGGTACGGTCGCGGAATGGCACGGGACTCCTCCCTCCCGATCTGCGCAGCCGCCGAGTGCCCGGCCCGACCTACCGCGAAACGGGCGGCACCGGGGAAAGCAGCCGACTTCCGGAGCGGTATCCCGACCCGAACGCTCCTCGACGGCTCTGCACCCGTACGCCGAACTCCGACAACCCAAATTGATGACGATTCAACTGTGGCCGGTACGCCGGGCTGCGTACACGCCACTCAGAGCGCATGGTGGTGGCATGAGCACGCGTCCCCCCGTGGTGGTGTCGCCGCCGGAGCCGGACGGCGGGCGTCAGGTGACGATCCGTGACGAGCCGACGGGCACCGCCTACAGCCTGTTCGACGTCATGGACCTGGTGCACCGCGCGGGCCTGCCCACCGAGGACCGGGCCGTCGACGACCCCGAGCTGATCGAGTGGCGCGGCGGCGGGCCGTACGACTGGAACAGCCCGGACCCCTCCGACAAGACCAAGGGGTGAGGGGCGAGTGCCACCCTGAGGCCCCCGCGCAGGCGGCCGGCACCGTCGACTGCGACGGCTGGGTGCACAGCAACAACCCTGAAGACGGCATCGCCGGCTGGACCATCCGGTAGGGGGCCGATTCCGGTGGGGTGTCCGATACCGGAGCCCTGGGTACGCGGCGACGGACGGAAGGGGAGCCCCATGCGGTTCCGTGACCGCGCCGAGGCCGGGCGGGAGCTGGCGGAGCTACTGCGCATCCGTCAGGACAAGGGGGAGCTCCCGCACCCGGTCGTCCTCGCACTGCCTCGCGGCGGCGTCGCTGTCGCCCGGGAGATCGCCGAGGTCCTTCAGGCCCCTCTCGACGTGCTCGTCGTGCGCAAGATCGGGGCGCCGTTCCACGAGGAGTTCGGGGTCGGCGCGCTCGCGGGCGGGGACCCTCCGCTCTTCGACGAGCAGACCCTGTTGCGGCTGGGGCTGAGCGAGGCCGACCTCGCGCCGGTCGTGGAGCGTGAGCGCAAGGAACTGCGGCGGCGCGAGGAACGCTATCGGCAGGGCCGCCCGGCGCCGGGGCTGCGCGGCCGTACCGCCGTCGTCGTGGACGACGGGGTGGCGACCGGCAACACCGCACGCGTCGCGGCGCGCGCCGTACGCAACCGGTCGCCCGAGCGGCTGGTCCTCGCCGTGCCCGTCTGCGCACCGGAGGCGGCCGAGGAACTGCGCCGGGAGGTGGACGAGTTCGTCTGCCTGCACGAGCCGCGGCTGTTCAGCGCGGTCGGCGAGTGGTACGAGGACTTCCGGCAGCTCACCGACGCCGATGTGCTTGAGGCGCTGCGGGGTGACTGAGGCTCACTCCAGGGCGGCCGGCTTGCCGAGCACGAGCGCGCCGTCCGGGCCGAGGGTGACGTGGACGCCGTAGCCGATGCGGTCGAGGGTCGTGTGCAGCCAGCCGCGGGCCTCCGCCGGCGCCGGCTCCAGACGCATACGGCGGGCCAGCAGGGGCTCCATGCGCAGCCCGGCGAGTTCGCCCGTGTCCGCCGCCAGGGTCACGAAGTAGGCGATGCGCAGGTCGTCCCGGTACTGCTCGTAGCCGGGGATGCCCTCGTAGTCGTCGATGAAGTCCCCGCAGCCGTGCAGGATCAGCCGGCCCCCGTAGACCTCGACGGCGCGCGGATGGTGCGAGGAGTGGCCGTGGACGACATCGGCGCCGCCGTCCACCAGGGCGTGGGCGAAGCGCCGCTGTTCACGGGGGACCGGGTAGCCCCAGTTGGAGCCCCAGTGCACGGACACCACCACGAGGTCGCCGGCCCGTTTCACCTGCCGTATCCGCCGGACCGCCGCGGCGGCCGTGGCCGGTGACAGCTCGGGGACGTAGGCGACACCGGGCCGGTCCCCGGTCGCCGCCCAGCCCGCCGGGATGCCGCTGTCGGCGGCGCCGAGCGCGAAGACCAGCACACGGCCGCCGTGGGGGAGTGGCAGCGCAACGGGCGCGTACGCCTCCTGCGCGCCGCGTCCCGCGCCGGCCGTGCGCAGGCCCGCCCCGTGCAGCACGTCGAGCGTCTCCTTCAGGCCCACGCGGCCGAAGTCCTGCACATGGTTGTTGGCCAGGACGCAGACGTCGGGCCGGGCCGCCGTGAGAGCCGGCAGGTTGGCCGGGTGCATGCGGTAGTGGACGGCCTTGCCGGGCTCGAACGCGTCACTGCGGGTCACGGACGTCTCCAGGTTGACGATCCGCACGTCCGGACCGGCCGCCTCCAGCAGCCGCAGCGCCTCGCCCCACGGCCACGCCGCGTCCACGGGAGCCGGGATCGAGCCGCTCACCGACTCCGCCATGTTCACGTAGGCGCGGGCGTCCGTGATGTACCCCTCCCGCAGCACCGGGTCGCCGGGCCTGGCCAGGATCTGGTCGACACCGCGTCCGAGCATCACATCGCCGCAGACGAACAGCGTCACCGTGCCGCCGCTCATGCCTCCACGGTACGAGCCCCGCGAGCCGCCGCCGACCCGTACCCCTCACACGTCCACGGTCACCGCGCAGGACCATCCGTACGGATCCGGTCCGATGTGCAGCCCGTGCCAGGAGACGCCCCTGGGATCGATGCCGGTGACCCGCACGTCGGTGAGTTCGGCGAGGGCGAGCCGTACGTCGAGTTCGCCTTCCGCGGCTTCGGCCTCCAGGTCCACCGTCACCCGGTCGTCCTCGTCGAGGCGTACGGCGACCTCGTCGAGGAGCGCCGTCAGGAGCCCCTCATCGGTGTCCTCGGCGAGCCGCACCCGCTCCACGGAGGTGGGTCGTACCGTGGTGACGTCGGCGAAGCACTCCACCATCCCCAGCGCGGCCTCCACCAGACACCGCTCGCGACTCACCCCCCACGCCTCGATCCGTACGTCGTCCGGGTGCGGCACGGCCCGATGGCCGCTCTCGCCGCGCCGCCGCGCCTGAATGACGTCGTCCGTGTCGCCGACCATCGGTACCACCTGACCCAACGAGTCGTCCCCGATCAGTGCTACACGGACAGGGGTACCCGACACGGGGCACGGCGTACCGCCGCCGAGGCCGAAGGAGCCGACATGCCGGACATGGAGCAGGACGAAGCACGCACGCGGTTCGCCGCGGCACAGGTCGCACGGCTGGCCACGGTCGACCCGGAGGGCCGGCCGCACCTGGTGCCGGTCGTGTTCGCGGCGGACGGCGACGAGATCGTCACCGCCGTGGACGCCAAGCCGAAGCGGTCGAAGGGGCTCAAGCGGCTGCACAACATCGCCGTGCGCCCGGCCGTCTGCCTGCTGGCGGACGAGTACGACGCCGACTGGGACCGGCTGTGGTGGGTCAGGGCCGACGGCGGCGCCCGGGTCCTGCCGCCCGACGCGGCGGACGAGGCCACCGGCGCCGAGTACGCCGAGGCCGTGGAGCTGCTGCGGCAGAAGTACCCCCAGTACCGGCAGGAGCCCCCGGAGGGCGCCGTCATCGTGATCACCGTCCTGCACTGGAGCGGCTGGCGGGCCGTGTCGGGCGGCGCGTGACCCCACCCCGCGGCAATCCGCGGCGGCAGACCCATTGACCTTGGCCATCCACGAACATAATCTCCGTCTTCATATGTAGACGACGTCTTCATGTGAGGACCCCATTCAGTGGGGTGAACGTAAGCGGCCGGCGTTCAAAGGAGAACTGACATATGCCGCTCGTGGTGGTCGGGATCAGCGTCCTGGTCCTGCTCGTCCTGATGACCAGGCTCAAACTGAACGGCTTCGCGGCCCTGCTCCTGGTGGCCGTGGGCGTCGCCCTGGTCCAGGGCATCGCGATGGAGAAGATCCCCGACGTCCTGGCCGAGGGTATCGGCGGCCAGATAGGCGACACGATGCTCACCATCGGGCTCGGCGCGATGGTCGGCCGGGTGCTGGGCGACTCCGGCGCCGCCCAGCGAATAGCCGGCCGGCTCCTCGAAGTGTGCGGGCCGCGCTGGGTGCAGGTGGCCATGGTGCTGACCGCCATGCTCATCGGCGTGACGATGTTCTACGAGGTGGCCTTCGTCATCATCGTCCCGATCGCCTTCACCCTCGTGCGGGTCACCCGCGCGAACCTGCTGTGGGTGGGGCTGCCGATGTCGATCGCCCTGTCCACCATGCACAGCTTCCTGCCGCCCCACCCCGGCCCCACCGCGGTGGCCGCCACCTTCCACGCCTCCGTCGGACTGACCCTGTTCTACGGCCTGTTCATCGCCGTCCCGGTGGGTGCGTTCATCGCGCTGCTGTGGCCGCGCCTGCCGTTCGTGCGGGCCATGAACCCCACCATCCCCAAGGGCCTGGTCAGCGAACGCGTCTTCGAGGACGACGAGATGCCCGGCATGGGCTGGTCCCTGTCCGTCGCCCTGCTGCCCGTCGTGCTGATCGCCGGGGCGGCCGTGGCGGACCTGGCCGGGGCCGGCGACGGCGGCCCGATGCACTTCGTGGCGTTCATCGGCTCCGCGCCGATCGCGCTGCTGCTCACCCTGCTCGTCGCGATCTGGGCGTTCGGGCCGCGCATCGGCCGCAGCCTTGCCGAGGTCAGCGCCTCCTGCAAGGAGGCCGCCCAGGCGATGGCGATGATCCTGCTCGTGATCGGCGCGGGCGGCGCCTTCAAGAACGTCCTCGTCGAGGGCGGGATATCCGACTACATCAAGGACGCCACCGACGGCTGGTCGATCTCCCCGATCATCCTCGCCTGGCTGATCGCCGCCATCCTGCGCGTCGCCCTCGGCTCCGCGACCGTCGCCGTCGTCACCGCCTCCGGCGTCGCGCTGCCCCTGCTCGCGGGCGGCGGCGTCCACCCCGAGGTCATGGTCCTCGCCGTCTCCTGCGGCTCGATCGCCCTGTCCCACGTCAACGACCCCGGCTTCTGGATGTTCAAGGAGTACTTCAACCTGTCCGTCCTCGACGCCATCAAGGCCCGCACCACATACACGACGGTCCTCGCGATTCTCGGCCTCGGCGGCGTACTGGTCCTGGAACAGGTCCTCGACGCCCTCAAGGTCTGACCCACCTCCCGCCCTCACGAGAACGGCAACTCCCGCCATGAGCCAGCCCGTCGTCACCCGCTTCTCCGTGTACCCGGTCGCCGGCCGGGACTCGATGCTCCTCAACCTCTCCGGCGCCCACGCCCCGTACTTCACCCGCAACGTCGTCGTCCTGGAGGACTCCGAGGGCCGCACCGGCCTCGGCGAGGTGCCCGGCGGTGAGAAGATCACGCGGACCCTGCGCGACGCCGAACCCCTGGTAGTCGGCGCCCGCGTGGGCGACCACAAGAACGTCCTGCGGGCGATCGGGGCCACGTTCGCCGACCGCGACGCGGGCGGTCGCGGCGCCCAGACCTTCGACCTGCGCACGACGGTGCACGCGGTCACCGCCGTCGAGTCCGCCCTGCTCGACCTGCTCGGACAGCACCTGGAGGTCCCGGTCGCCGCCCTCCTGGGCGACGGCAAACAGCGCGACGCCGTACGGGTGCTCGGCTACCTCTTCTACGTCGGTGACCCGGACCGCACCGACCTGGACTACGTCCGCGCACCCGACGCGGACGTCGACTGGTACCGCGTCCGGCACGAGGAGGCGCTGACCCCCGAGGCGATCGTCCGGCAGGCCGAGGCCACCTACGACCACTACGGCTTCCGCGACTTCAAGCTGAAGGGCGGCGTCCTGGCCGGCGAGGAGGAGGTCAAGGCCGTGACCGCCCTCAAGGAACGCTTCCCCGACGCGCGGATCACCCTCGACCCCAACGGCGCCTGGTCCCTGCGCGAGGCCGTCGAGCTGTGCCGCCCCCTCCTGGGCACCCTCGCCTACGCCGAGGACCCCTGCGGGGCGGAGGGCGGCTACTCCGGCCGGGAGATCCTCGCGGAGTTCCGCCGCGCCACCGGCCTGCCCACGGCCACCAACATGATCGCCACGGACTGGCGCCAGCTGACCCACGCCCTGGCACTCCAGTCGGTGTCGATCCCGCTCGCCGACCCGCACTTCTGGACCATGCAGGGCTCGGTCCGCGTCGCCCAGCTGTGCAACGCGATGGGCCTGACCTGGGGCTGCCACTCCAACAACCACTTCGACATCTCGCTGGCGATGATGGCGCACTGCGGAGCCGCCGCGCCCGGTGAGTACAACGCCCTGGACACGCACTGGATCTGGCAGGAGGGACGGGAACGGCTCACCGTCGAGCCGCCGCGCATCACCGGCGGCGAGGTCGCCGTACCGGACACACCCGGACTGGGAGTCGACCTGGACATGGACCGGCTCCTCGCGGCGCACGAGCTCTACCAGGACAAGGCGCTCTCCGGCCGGGACGACGCCGTGGGCATGCGGTACCTGGTCGAGGGCTGGACCTTCGACGCCAAGCGGCCCTGCCTCGTGCGCTGAACCGCTCCCGGACCCCCGTCAGAGGCCGAAGACGCGGCGGGCGTTGCCGTGCAGGAACAGCTCCCGCGTCTCCTCGTCCAGACCCAGGGTGTCGAGGTGCTCAAGGGCCCGACTCGGCGTGATCATCGGGTAGTTGGAGCCGAAGAGCACCTTGCGGCGTCCCCGTCCGCGCAGGTACTCGACCAGCTCCGGCGGATAGCGGTGGACGGTGTAGGCGCTGGTGTCGATGAAGACGTTCTCGTGCTTGTCGGCGACCGCGATCATCTCCGTCGTCCACGGGTAGCCGATGTGCCCGCACACGATCGTCAGCTCGGGGAAGTCCAGCGCCACCTGGTCGATGTACGGGATGGGCCGCCCGGTCTCCGACGGCCGCAGCGGGCCGGTGTGCCCGACCTGCGTGCAGAACGGCACACCGAGGTCCACGCACGCGGTGTACAGCGGGTAGTACAGCCGGTCGGTGGGCGCCAGTCCCCACAGCCACGGCATCACACGCAGCGCCACGAAGCCCAGCTCCTCGACGGCGCGCCGCAGTTCCCGCACCGCCGCCATCGGGCGGGCGAGGTCGGCGCCCGCCACCCCGCGCAGCCGTCCGCCGGCCTGTTCGACGAAGCCCGCCACCTCGTCGTTGTCGACCAGCGGCCCCTGCGGCCCGTACCAGGCGGACGCGAGACCGACCTCGACGTCCGCGGCCTCCAGCGCCGCCACGGTGACCTCGACCGGCAGCGGCTTCTCCAACCGCTCCATGCCGGTCCAACGGCGCAGCGACTCGAACATCTCGTGGTTGGCGTGGCGCGGGGTCGGGTGCTGCATCCAGGCGTCGACGACGGGCATGGGGCGGCCTCTCTGCGCGGGCACGGGAGCGCGGAGTCCCCGCGCACGACCTCACTTCACCAGTGAAGTGAGCATGGCGCCGCCCCGTCGGGTCTGTCAACATCGGTCCATGTCCGAGCCCGATCAGCGTCTGTACTTCCTGCTCCAGCGCGCGGCACACCAGCTGCGTGTCGCCTCCGACCGGCGCCTGGTGGCTGCCGCCGGGATCACCACGGCCCAGCTCGGCGCGCTGTACGCGGTTCGTGACGAGCCCGGCGTCACTCAGCAGGGACTGGCCCGGGTCCTCGGGCTGCGCGAGTCCGCCGTCACCGGACTGGTCGGCCGGCTCACCGCGGCCGGCCTGATCGCCAAGCGGCCGCACCCGCGTGAACACCGCGCTGTGGTGCTGGAGTTGACCGACGTGGGCACCGCCGCACTGGACGCCGCGCAGCCGGAGGTCGACCGCTTCAACGCCGAGGCGCGGGCGCTGCTCGGGGAGGACGGGTTCGCACAGACCGCGGCGGCGATGCGCGCGCTGGCCCAGTGGGAGTCGCCCGACGCGGGCGGGTGACCGGGTACGGGGGACACGCGGAGGCCGGCTGCGCCGCCGTTATCGTGAGCCCATGAACTCGACGCGAGTCTCCCGGCACGTCGACGCCCCGCGTGCGGCCGTCTACCGAGCCCTGCTGGACGCGGATTCCGTCTCCCGCTGGCGGGTGCCGGACGGCATGACCGCGCGGGTGCACGAGTTCGACGGCCGGGAAGGCGGGGCGTTCCGTGTCTCCCTCGTCTACGACCTGCCCACCGACACCGGCAAGTCGGACGCGCAGACCGACACCTACCACGGGCGCTTCGTGCGGCTGGTCGCGAACGAGCTGGTGGTCGAGGAGGTCGAGTTCGAGAGCGACGACCCCGCCCTGCACGGCACGATGACCATGACGACCACCCTGGCAGACGCCGCGGGCGGCGGCACCGACGTCACGATCGCGCACGAGGGCCTCCCCGACGTCGTGCGCCCCGAGGACAACGAGACCGGCACCCGCATGGCCCTGGCCAACCTCGCCCGGCTCGTGGAGAGCACACCGCCGTCTTCGTTTACGTGATCTTCGCCCGGAGTTCGCCGAGCGTACGAAACCGCTCGCTTCCATGCGGAAGTATGGACACCGAACTGCTGTCAGGGCTGCGCGTCGACTACACCGACCAGGACGACCCCGTACTGATCAGGCCGGACGGCAGCCCGGTGGACACCTGGCGCGAGAACTACCCGTACCAGGAACGCATGGAGCGTCCCGAGTACGAGTGGCACAAGCGGCTCCAGCAGATCGAGCTGCTGAAGCTCCAGAGCTGGATAAAGGATTCCGGCCGCCGGCTCGTCATCGTCTTCGAGGGACGCGACGCGGCCGGCAAGGGCGGCACCATCAAGCGTTTCACCGAGCACCTGAACCCGCGCGGCGCCCGGGTGGTGGCGCTGGAGAAGCCGACCGAGCGGGAACGCGGGCAGTGGTACTTCCAGCGGTACGTCGAGCATCTGCCGACCGCGGGCGAGATCGTGCTGTTCGACCGGTCCTGGTACAACCGGGCCGGCGTGGAGCGCGTGATGGACTTCTGCACCGACGACGAGTACCGGCGCTTCATGCGGCAGGCCCCGGCCTTCGAGCGGATGCTCGTGGACGACGGCGTCGACCTGGTGAAGTTCTGGTTCTCGGTCTCCCAGGGCGAGCAGCGCACCCGCTTCACCATCCGCCAGGTCGACCCCGTACGGCAGTGGAAGCTCAGCCCCATGGACCTGGCCTCGCTGGACCGCTGGGACGACTACACCGCCGCCAAGGTCGCCATGTTCCGTGAGACGGACACAGATCACGCGCCCTGGACGGTGGTGAAGAGCAACGACAAGAAGCGGGCCCGGGTCGAGGCCATGCGCAGCGTGCTCGCCCGCTTCGACTACGACGACAAGGACGAGGAGGTCGTCGGCGCCCCCGACCCCCGCATCATCGGTGCCGCCGCCGGTCTGCTGGAGGCGGGCGAGGACGACACCGGAGACGGGAGCTGACCCCTAGCCGCGGGGGAGCACCGTCACGCGACGGAAGTTGCAGGTCTTCCCCGTCGGCTGCTCGGCGGGGGCGGGCCGCTGCTGATGGGCCTTGAGCGCGGCACTGACCAGGCTCATCAGCAGATCGACGTCCGTGTCGCAGTCGAGGTGCACGGTCACCCAGTCCGAACCCGGGACGAGCCGGATCGCGGTGGAGACCTGAAGGTCGTCGCGCAGCCGCCGGATGGCGGGCACCGTCAGGTGCAGGTCCACGTCCCTCTCGGAGTGGAAGTGCACGATCTCGCTGTGGACGGTGCGCAGTGCCCGCCCGGTGCCGCAACCGGCCGGGCCCGAGCTGAGGTCGGGCCAGGCTTGCAGTTGTTCGATGGCACGTTGGGCCGGTGTCATGGCCCCATAGTCACCCGATCACCGCTTCGCAACCAGAGGTTGAGCGATTCGTAACCGGTGTGTGAGGTGTCTGACAGCCACCCGCCGTCCGCTGTGAGCAGCTCCTATTCCGGCGGTGTCGGGGTGTCGGGGGTGCGGTACATGGCCTGTACGTCCAGCTCCAGCTGGACCGTCGGCCCGACCACCGCGATGCCACGGGCCAGCATGCTGCGCCAGTTCAGGGTGAAGTCCTCCCGGTGCAGCTCGGCCTTCGCCAGTGCCGCGCACCGCAGCTCCTCGCCGTAGCCGCCGTTGACCGAACCCAGGTAGGTGGTGTCCAGATCCACGGAGCGGCTGACGCCGTGCATGGTCAGCGAACCCTGCAGCGTCCACTTGGCGCCGCCCCGGTAGGCGAAGCGGGTGCTGGTGAAGTCGATGTACGGGTAGCGCTCGACGTCCAGGAAGTCGCCCGAACGCAGATGGGCGTCCCGGGTGTTGTTGCCCGTCGTGATGCTGGCCGCGTCGATCCGCACGGACACCCTCGACTCGGCCATGTCCGGCGCCACCCGGATGCCGCCCGTGAACCGCTCGAAGCGGCCGTGGACATGGGCCATGCCGACGTGCTTGGCGATGAACCGGATCGCCGTGTGCGGCGGGTCGAACAGCCAGGTGCCGGGCGTCGGCAGCTCCAGCTGCCGGGCCGACGCGAGCTGGACCCGGACGGCGGGCCGGGCCGGATCGGCGACCACGTCCAGGGGTTCGCGGTGCGGCGACAGACCCTCGGCCGTGATCATGAGGCTGTAGCGGCCCGGGGGCAGGGCCGCGAAGAAGAGGCCGTACGGGTCCGTCGTACCCGACGCCACGACCTGGTGCGAGTCCAGCGCGGTCACGGTCACGTCGGCGCCGCGCATCGGCAGCCCCATCGGATCCACGACCTCGCGGCCCACGACGCCCGCTCCGGGCGGCACGGGCAGGGGAACACCCGGGGCTCCTCGGGAGCGTCGACTCCTGAGCAGACCGAGGGGCATGCTGATCACCTTTTCTTCCGGCGTGGGGGGAACTACGAACGGTGGGGGGTGGGTTCGGGGGAGGGTCAGCCGGCGACCGTGGCCGGCGGTGCGCCCTCGTGGGCGGCCCGCAGCACGGCGAGCACGCCGTCGGCCGTCACCGGCCGGGGGTTGGCGTACGCCTGGTTCGTGACCTGCTCGGCCGCCGTCGCCAGGTCGGCCTCGGTGAGGCCCAGTTCGGCGAGCGAGCGGGGCGCGCCGAGGCGTCCGGCCAGCTCCCGCAGGGCCGCCGGCGCGTCGGCGGCGTCCAGCGCGTGGGCCACGGCGGCTGCCGCCTCCGGGGCCGCCGAGGCGTTGTACGCCAGGGCGTACGGCAGCACCACCGTGTGGGTCTCGGCGTGCGGCAGCCCGAAGGTGCCGCCCAGGACATGGCACAGCTTGTGATGCAGGCCCATGGTGGTCGTGCCCAGACAGGACCCGCACAGCCAGGCCCCGTACAGCGCACGCCCGCGCGCCGCACGCGACGCCGGGTCCGAGGCCACCGCCGGGAGCGCCCCCGCCATCGCCCGTACGCCCTCCTCGGCCATCAGCGCGATCAGCGGCGAGGTGTCCGGCGCGTACAGGGCCTCCACGGCGTGCGCGATCGCGTTGACGCCGCTGGTCACCGAGAGCGGTACGGGCAGCGAGAGGGTGAGCTCGGGGTCGTAGACCACGCTGCGGGGCAGCACCTTCGCATCGCGGCCGGTGCGCTTGGCGCCGTGCTCGGTCAGGCCCCACACCGGGGTCATCTCCGAGCCGGAGTACGTCGACGGCACGGCGATCAGCGGCAGGCCGGTGCGCAGCGCGATCGCCTTGCCCAGCCCGATCGACGAACCGCCGCCCACGGCCACGCACCCGTCAGCGCCGACCGCGCGAGCCGCCTGCACGGCAGCGTCCGCGACCTCGGCGGGCACGTGCATCCGGGCCCGGTCGTGCAGCCCGGCGCACGCCGGACCGAGCGCGTCGGCGACCGCCCGCGCGGTGTTCGCGCCCCGCGTCCCGCACACCACCAGCACCCGCCGCAGCCCGAGCCGTTCCACCTCGCCGGGCGTGGCCGACACGGCCGCGCCGGCGCGGAAGACGACCCGTCCGGGCCGGCTCTCGTAGGAGAAGTCGAGGGCGTTCGTCACGACGGCTCCAGTACGAGGTCGAATCGAGCCTGCCGGAACGGGTTGGCCACGCCGAACTCCCCTGCCGCGGACGGGTCGTCGACGGGGGCGAAGTCGGTGACGAGGCCCGGTTTGACGGCGAACACCGCGTCCGAGTCCAGGTAGTCGCTGCCCGCGACGAAGATGTGCGTGGTCACCGGGGCGTGTCCGGCGGCGGAGGCGATGAAGTGGATGTGCGCGGGCCGGTAGGGGTGCCGCCCGGTGGCCCGCAGCAGCCCGCCGACCGGACCGTCCGTCGGGATCGGATACGGGCTCGGCACGCAGGTACGGAACCAGAACCGGCCCTCGTCGTCCGCGGTGAACAGACCGCGGCCGTTGCCGGGGGGCTGTACGTCCGGCTGCTGCACGTCGTAGAAGCCGTTGCCGTCGGCCTGCCAGACATCGACCACCGCGCCGGGCAGCGGGGTGCCGTCCCGGGACAGCACCTGCCCGCTGACCACGCACGCCTCGCCGCCACCCACCAGGTCGATGTCCGTGCCGAGCTCGCGCACGGGCGAGGCGGTCATGTGGAAGGGGCCCAGGACCGTCGACTCGGTGGTGCCGGGGCCGTGCCGGTCGTTGATCGTCTCCACCAGCATCGACAGGCCGAGCACGTCGGACAGCAGGATGAACTCCTGCCGCGTGTCCGTGCACATCTGCCCGGTCTCCGTCAGGAAGCCGATCGCCCGCTCCCACTCCTCCTGCGTCAGCCCCGTCTCCCGGGCGAAGGCGTGCAGATGCCGCACGAGTCCGGTGAGCAGCTCCCGCAGCCGCGGATCGCCGGTGTCCCGCAGAGCGGCGACGACCTCGTCGGTGACCGTCGGCTCGTCCGCCATGTCCGCTTCCTCTCCGTCTTCCCGTGCACCCGTCCCATCCGTGCCCGAATCCTTCGCACTCATCCCAGCCGCACGCATCCCGGCCGTGCCTCTCAACCGTGCCCGAGGATTCGCCGCAGCGCGTCCGTGAGCAGCGGTTCGGCGTCCGGGGGCGCGTCGGCGTGCCGGAACGCCACATAGCCGTCGGGGCGGACGAGAAGAGCGCCCCCGTCGGAGATCCCGCTCAGGGCGGCCCAGTCGCCGTAGGGGTCCTCGTACTCCTGCCCGGGGCCGACGACGACCGTCGCGATGTCGAGGGGCTGGGCCCCGGCGGCCCGCAGCCATGCCTCGCCGCCTATGCCGGTGAGCAGCGTGAAACGGCCCTTGCCTACGGTGTCGAGGGTGGACAGCGAGCGCGTCCCGGAGGTGATCCAGGCGTGCGGGAGCTTCGCGCCCGGGCGGGAGGTGGGCTGGTGGTGCAGCTCGGGATCGCGGGCGGAACCGGGGTCCGGGGTGCCGTCGGGGACGATCGCGGCGGACGTGTAGCGCTGGTTGAGATCGACGCCGTGCGCGTTGAACTCGTACACCTTGAAGGCGATGGCCTCACGCAGCGCGGCCCGCTGCCTCGCGGCGGCCTCGGTGGCGTCCTTGCGGGCGGCGATGTTGGCCCACAGCTGCTCGGGCGTCTGCGGGGACAGCCCGTCGAGCGCCTCGAAGATCGGCGCGGTCTCGGCGATGGACTTGTTGGCGCGCGTCACGATCTGCCTGCCGACCGGCGCGCGCTCCGCGGTGTAGGTGTCGAGGAGCCGGGGCGAGGCCTCCCCGCCGAGGACGAGCTTCAGTTTCCACGCCAGGTTGTAGGAGTCCTGGACGGACGTGTTGGAGCCGAGCCCGTTGGACGGCGGGTGACGGTGCACGGCGTCCCCGGCGCAGAACACCCGCCCGTCGGAGTACGTCTCGGCGTACATCTCGTTGACCGTCCACGCCGAGGACGACTTGATCGTCACCGGGATCTCGTCGTCGCCGACCAGCTGCCGTACGACGGACAGGGCGTACTCCTCGGTGAGGTCGGGGGCGCCCGCCGTGACGTCGTAGCCCCACACGATCAGCCACTCGTTCCAGGGCCGCACACAGCGCACCAGGCCCGCGCCGATGCCGCCGACCGTGGCGCCGGGCGCGAGCACCCAGTACAGGGTGGAGGGGCGGTGCGCGGTGTACTTGCCGAGGTCCGCGTCGAAGACGATGTTGATGCTGCCCGCGACACCCATCTGACCGCCCATCGGCAGCCCGGCGTCCTCGGCGACCTGGGAACGTCCGCCGTCGGCGCCGATCAGATACCGGGCGCGGATGCTGTACTCGTCGCCGCGCAGCCGGTCCTCGACGGTGACCGTGACGCCCGAGTCGTCCTGGACGAAGGACTTGTAGACCGTGCTGAAGCGGAAGTCGGTGCCGCGGGCGATCGCCGCGTTCACCAGCACCGGCTCCATCAGATGCTGCGGCATGTCGCACATCCGGGTCGGGCTGGCCAGCTCGTGCGCGGCCTGCACGAGCGGATCGTTGCCCCACGAGCGGACGCGGCCGAGCTCCTCGCCGGCCAGGCTCGTGCAGAACGTCGTGTTGCCCATCAGATGCTGGGGCGTCGCCCGCGCGATCACGTCCTGCTCGACGCCCAGATCCCGCAGCACCTCCATGGTGCGCTGGTTGGTGATGTGCGCGCGGGGCGTGTCCGCGAGGCTCGCGTACCGCGTGACGACCATGTTGCGCACGCCGTACGTGCTCAGCGCCAGCGCGGCCGACGCGCCCGCCGGGCCGCTGCCCACGATCAGTACATCGGTCTCGACGGTGTGCACGACAGAACGCTCCAGGAAACGGGAAACGGGAAACGGGAAACGGGAAGCGGGAACACCCCGGCCTTTCAAGATCATGGAGGGGAGCGGCCGTTCGTGGGTGTCTCATTACGAGACAACCCGCCGTCCCCACCCGTGCGACGACCCGGATACGGTGAGGGCGCCATGACCACCGCGGAACAATCCCCTGCCCTCGCCCCGCTGCGCCAGGCCCGCGAACGGTTCCTGACGGGGCGCCCCCTCCCGGACGGCGTACCGGACGACGTCGTGGCCGCCTGGCGGCGCGCCCGCTTCTTCGGCGTACGCCCCGATCTCGACGGCCCCGTACGGGAGTCGGCCCAGCCGGCCGACTCGCCCCTGCTGGAGGCCGCCCGCCCCGCGCTCACCCGGATCGCGCCCGCCCTCGACGCCGGCCGCACGGCGCTCGTGCTCACCGACGAACGGCTCAGGGTGCTCTGGTCGACCGGCAGCGCGCCCGGCGACGACACCTGTGCCGACCTGTCCGAGCGGGAGGTCGGCCACAACAGCGCCGCGCTCGCCCTGCGCACCCGGCGCCGTGCCGAGGTGCACGGTCCCGAGCACTTCCTGGACGTCTGGCAGGACGTCTCCGCGGTCAGCGTGCCGCTGTTCTCCCCGGAGACGGGACAGGTGCTCGGCACGTTGACGGTGGCTCGCGCCCTGTGGGCGGGCTGCCGGCCACATCCGGGCGCCGCCCTCGCCGAGGCGGCCGCCGCCGCGGTGGAGGCCGAACTACGGGCACGCGCGCGTACCGCGGAACGGGCACTGCTCGACGCCTACGAGCGGGCCGCGCGGGGACGGGAGCGGGCGGTGGTCGCACTGGACGGCCGCAACCGCCTGATCAGCGAGGCGGCGGCCGGCCTTGCCTCGCCGCAGGTCCTGGAAGCACTGGAGCGCGGCGCTCGGACCCGGGGGAGGGACACCGGGGAGTCGTACGGCGTCCCGCTGCCCGACGCCGCCGGTGAGTCGCACGGCGTCCCGTTGCCCACGGACGCAGGCGAGTCCTACGACGTCCCGCTCCCCGAGGACGCCGGCTGTACCGCCGAGATCACTCCGGTACGGCACGAGGGCCGCGTCCTCGGCCTGGTCGCCGTGCTCGCCGCGCGTCCCGTGGAGCCGGAGCCGTCGACGCCGGTCCCCGGGGGCGCGCTGGTCGGAGGCTCGGTGGCCTGGCGGCACGCGGTCGCGCGGGCGACGGAACTGTTCCGCACGCCGGGACCCGTGCTGGTGACTGGCGAGCGGGGGACGGGCAAGACGGCCCTCGCCCTCGAACTCCTCGACGGCACGGACCCGCTGGTCGTGGACGCCGCCGAGTCACCCGAACTCGGCCTCAAGGACGGCGAGTGGGAGGTCCCCTCGGCCGGGCATCGCGGGAAGGCCGGCGCCCGCCCCCTCCTCCTGCGCCACGCCGAACGCCTCTCCCAGCCGGACGTCGCCGCCCTCAACTCCCTCCTGGAGGAGCGCCCGGATGCCCGCCTGATCGCCACCCACACTCCCGGAACCTCGCCGGGCCCCTGCCTCCAGCGCCTCCTGGACACCCTCGCGGCCCGCTCGGTGACCCTGCCCGCGCTGCGCGAACGCCCCGAGGACATCAGGGAGTTGCTGCCCGTCCTCACGCCCGGGCCCGCCCCGGGCAGCCCACCGCTCACCTGGACGCTGGACGCACTGCGCGCGCTGGAGCAGCATCCATGGCCCGGAAACGTCACCGAACTCGCCCATCTGGTGCGGGCGTTGGCGGGCCGGCGCCGGGTCTTCGGGCCGGTGCGGCGCGGCGAACTGCCCGATCCCGTGCGTGAAGGGCCCGCGGGACGCACCCTCAGCCCGATGGAGCTGGCCGAACGGTCCGCGATCCTGGAGGCACTGCGCCGCCACGGCGGCAACAAGGCACGCGCCGCGACAGCGCTGGGAATCGGCCGCGCGACCCTCTACCGGAAGCTGCGCGAGTACCAGGGCCGGGACGCCCCGGACGGTCCGAGGCCCTGAGCGTCCCTGACCTGTGGGGTGTTCAGCGGGCTCCGGTCCAGTTGTGCGCGACGTCGATGACGACGCGACCGGACGCCACCCACACGCGGAACGGCAGCCGCGCGCGGACGCCGAGCCCGATCTGCGTGTCCCCTTCGAAGCTGCCCACGAACCGGGCGTCCCGGAACGTGCGGTACCCCGTGAGGTTCACGCCCGTCAGACGCTGACCGGCCTTCGCGGGATAGGTGGGCTTCCCGGTGTCGGGGTCGTACGCGGGCGCCGTCACGCGCACCTCGAGGACGGCGCCGCCGCCGACGGTGATCTGCCGGCCCGAGCCGTCCTGGTAGAGACGGCTGACGTACCGGACGGAATAGCCGAGTTCACTGCTGCCCGCGCCGGGTACGTCGACGACCATGCGGTCGAAGCAGGCATGCCGGCCGGTCCTGACGTTCGTCAGCGGCTCCAGCGTGCCCGCCGAGCGGGTCTCGGCCTGGCTGCCCCAGCCGGTCGGGCAGGCCGTGGCCTGCGTGGTGGTGGTGCCGGCGGTGGCTTGGGCCGGGACCGCTGCCACGCCCAGCGTGGCGACCATGAGTGCTGCCGTCGCCCAAGCGGTTCTGTTTCGTACCATTGCGTCCCCCGAGAGGTGATGTGCCTGATATTAGGGGAGACAACCGTCTTGGCCCAATGGTTGCACGGTTACGGAGCCCGGTCGTCCGGACTTTTCCGCGATCGACGGCTCGCTCGGGAACCGGTGCCGGACCTGGGACGTTCTACGAGGGACGGCCGCGATCAGCGGGCGCGGAGGATCTGTGCGGAAACCTGTCAGGGGGCAATGTGACGCGGTTACTGGTCGTAGGGGGCGGAATCGCCGGCACCGGGGCGGCACTCGCCCTGCACAAGGCCGGACACGACGTCGCCGTGTACGAGGCGCACCCGGACTCCGCTGAGGACATCGGCGCCTTCCTCACCCTCGCCGGCAACGGCATGCGCGCGCTGGCGGAGGTGAACGCCTCGGCGGCGGTCACCTCGATCGGCTTCCCGCTGACCTCGATGCGCGTCCTCGACGACACGGGCGCCGAGGTCGCCCAAGTGCCCCTCGGCGAAGCCGGAACACCGCATCTGCGGTACCGGTGCGTGCGGCGAGGTGACCTCAACGCCGCCTTGCAGGCCGAGGTGACCGGCCGCGGGATCGGCATCCGGCACGACATGCGCCTGGTCTCGGTCGACGACGGCCCCGACGGCGTCACGGCCCACTTCGCCGACGGCACCACGGTGACCGGCGACCTCCTCATCGGCGCCGACGGCCTCAACTCCACCGTCCGCGGACTCACCGCCCCGGACCGGCGGCCGGTCTACTCCGGGCAGCAGGTCTTCTACGGCTACACCCGCCAAGCGCCCCCGGCAGCCCGGCCCGAGACCATCACCATGGTGCGCGGCAGCGCCGTCGCCTTCGGGTACGCGGTCTCGCCCGAGGGGGAGACGTACTGGTTCGCACGCGTCGCCGGCGAACCCCTGGCCGCGGACGACATCGAGCACGCCACCCCGGCACACCTGCGCGACCTGCTGCTGCCCCTGCTCGGCAAGGACACCACCCCGGCCGCGGACCTCGTCGCCGCCACCTCCGACGACCTCATGGTCACCAACGCCACCGAACTGCCCACCGGCACACCCTGGCGCTCAGGCCGGACCCTGCTCATCGGTGACGCGGCGCACGCGGCGTCCCCGGCCACCGGGCAGGGCGCGTCGATGGCGCTGGAGGACGCCGTCGTCCTCGCCAAGTCCCTGCGGGACACACCGGACACGGACGCCGCGATGTTCCTCTACGAGACCCTGCGCCGCCCCCGGGTGGAACACAACGTCACCGTCAGCGGCAACATCTCCCGAGGCACCCACAACCCGTCCGAGCGCCGCCCCGGAGGCGGCGCCCCGACCCGGCCCGGTGACGACGAGCTCGCGGCGCACCTGGCATGGGACACCGAGCTGCGGCTGCCCGCGACCTAAGTCGATGCAGTGGCCAACCGGCGCAACCCCGCAGCGCACAGGCCCCTCATAGAGGTCGAACCACCCCGGGTTCGCCGAGAGGAGCACCTGTTGGCCCGTCAGTTGTCCCGTCGACAGTTCGTGGTCTATTCGCTCGCGGCGACCACCCTGACCGTCGCGGCACCGCTCGGCTGCGACGGCTCCACCGCCGAGGGCGCCGAGAAACCCGCCGACGGCGCGGACGGCGCACGCCGCTCGTCCGACGTCCTGGTCACCGGAACCGACGAGGAAATGCTGGTCCTGGAGGTCACCCAGGCCAACAAGGTCGTCGTACGGCTGCCTCGCGTCGAGGTCGGCCAGGGCGTCACCACCGCCGTCGCCATGATGATCGCCGAGGAGCTCGACGCCCGGCTCGCCGACGTCGAGATCCCGCTCGCGGAGGCCCGCAGCAAGGGCAACCAGTACACCGGCGGCTCCAGTTCGGTCAGTTCGCTGTACGGTCCGGCCCGGCAACTCGCCGCCATGGCCCGCGCCAAGCTGGTGACCGCGGCCTCCCGACGCTGGCACGTCCCCGCGCGGACCCTGCGCACCCGCGGCACCCGGGTCATCGCACCGGACGGCCGCATGGCCACCTTCGGATCGCTGACCAGGAGCGCCGCCCCGATCACCAGACCCACCGTGCCGGCCACGCCCAAACCGGCGTCCCAGCACCGGCTGATCGGCCGGCCGACGAACCGCATCGACGCCCGCGACATCGTCACCGGGAAGGCCGAGTACACCGGCGACCTCGCGGTGGCCGGAGCGAAGCCGACGGTAGTGGCCCGGCCGCCGACGCTCGGCGGGAAGATCGTCTCGGTCGACTCCACGACCGCCCGCGCCATGCCCGGCGTCCACGCGGTCGTCCGGTTCGGCGGCGGTGTCGCCGTGGTCGCGGAGACCTTCCACCACGCCTTGCAGGCCCGCGACGCGCTGCGCGTCAAGTGGGCGCCGGGACCGCTGGCCGGCGTCTCCGACAGCCAGATCCGCTCCCGGCTGCGCACCGCCGTCCCGAAGCTGGGGAACCCGCCGAGCGGATCGGCGCAGACCGAGGCCGAGTTCGAGTTCGCCTTCGTCAGCCACGCGCCGATGGAGGTCCTCACGGCCGTGGCGGACGTACGGCCGCAGCGGGCCGAGATCTGGTTCTCCTCCCAGACGCCCATGTCCGCGCGGGAGGACATCGCCTCCACGATCGGCGTGCCCGCGTCGAAGGTGCGGATCCATGTGATGCGCGGCGGCGGCTCGTTCGGGCGCCGGCTCAACCACGACGCCGCGATGGAGGCGGCCGTCATCTCCAAGAAGGCGCGCCTCCCGGTGAAGCTGATGTGGAGCCGGACCGACGACATCCGGCACGGCCGGATGCGCCCGGCCTCCCACCACCGCGTCCGCGCCAGCCATGCCCAGGGCCGCGTGGTGGCCTTCGCCCACGCGACGGCCTCGGTCAGCGAGTCCTTCGACGCCCGGGGCCTGTCCGCCCAGGGCGGTGCCCGCTCCGCCGTGCGCGCCCCCGCGGCGGCACCGCTCCCCAGCGAGAGCGGCCTCTACAACTTCGGCCGCCTCTCGGGCGATTCGGGCTCCGTCGAGCTGGCGGTGCCCCTGGGCGCCTGGCGCTCGGTGGACTCCGGCACCGTCCGCACCGCCGAGGAGATCGTCGTCGACGAGGTCGCCCGCGCCCTCGGAAAGGACCCGGTCGCCTTCCGCCGTACGACACTGCGGAGCAAGGCGGTCAAGGCCGTACTGGACAAGGTCGCGACCGCCGGGAAATGGGGCCGGAACCTGCCCCGAGGTCATGGCCAAGGGGTCGCCGTGCACGAGGAGTACGGCTCCTGCGTGGCCTGCCTGGTCGAGATCGACGCCGTCGACCCGAAGAACCCGAGGGTGACCAAGGTGGTGATGGCGGCCGACGTCGGAACCGCCGTCAACCCGCGCGGACTCGAGGCCCAGCTCATGGGAACCGCCGTCGACGGCATCTCCACCGTGCTGCGGGCCGGGCTGCACATCGACAAGGGCGCCGTCCGCGAGAGCAGCTTCGCCGACTTCCACTACGCCCGCCAGCGGCACGCCCCGCTGCACTTCGAGGCGCACATCCTGCCCTCCCGGCGCGAGCCCGGCGGCGCCGGTGAACTAGGCGTCCCCGCCGCGGCCGGAGCCGTCGCCAACGCCTACGCGCGGGCGACCGGCACCAAGCCGCGCCGCTTCCCCCTGAATTTCTGAGCCACCCGAAGAGAAGGTCCCCATGCCCTCCTACTCCTTCACCCTCAACGGGAAGCGGGTCACCGTCGAGGCACCCGCAGACATGCCCCTGCTGTGGGTGCTGCGCGACCTGCTGAGCGTCACCGGCCCCAAGTACGGCTGCGGCGTCGGCGCCTGCCGTGCCTGCACCAGCCACCTCGACGGCGACGAGATCCAGCCCTGCGTCGTCAAGGTCGCCGACTGTGCCGACCGCGAGGTCACCACCATCGAGGGCCTCGCCGACGGCGACCGGCTGCACCCCGTGCAGCAGGCCTGGCTCGACTGCGACGTCGCCCAGTGCGGCTTCTGCCAGCCGGGTCAGATCATGGCCGCTGCCGCCCTGCTGAAGAAGACGCCCAAGCCGACCGACGCCGACATCGACAGGATCGAGAACGTCTGCCGGTGCGGCACCTACTCCCGGATCCGCGAGGCGATCGAGAAGGCCGCCGCCAACGGCTGACCCCGCCGAGTCCCCGGGCCGCCGTACGCTGGGGCCCGTGCACAGCAGCTCCGAAGGCCCGGGTGCCATGGCGGCGCGGCTCACCGGGAGCGCGGTGACCGGGGAACGCCGTCTGTCCGCGTCGCTCGCCGAAGTCACCCTCGACGACGGCCGGGTGGTCATGGTCAAGCGGGGCGACGGCGACCGGGCCGCGCGGGCCGAGGCGGCCGGGCTGCGCTGGCTGGCCGAGGCCGGCACCGTGCATGTCCCCGCGGTGCACGGCCAGGACGCCGGGTGGCTGGTCACGGACCGGGTGGCGACCGGCCGGCCCGATGCCGGGTCGGCCCAGGGGTTCGGCCGTGAACTGGCGGCCCTGCACGCCTGTGGGGCACCCGAGTTCGGCGCCCCACCGCCGGGCGGCCCCGAGGACGCGTACATCGGTCTCGCCCCGATGCGCAACGTCACCGGCCCCGACTGGCCCCGCTGGTACGCCGAGCACCGGGTGCTGCCGTATCTGCGCTGCGCGGTCGACGACGGCACGATCCGCGGTGCCGAGGCGCCCGTCATCGAGCGGGTCTGCGAACGGCTCCCCGAACTGGCCGGCCCCGCCGAGCCGCCCGCGCGCCTGCACGGCGACCTCTGGAACGGCAACGTCCTATGGGGCACCGACGGCCACGCCTGGCTCATCGACCCGGCCGCGCACGGCGGGCACCGCGAGACCGACCTGGCCATGCTCCACCTCTTCGGCTGCCCCCACCTCGACCGGATCCTCGACGGCTACCAGGACGCCGCGCCCCTCGCCGCCGGCTGGGCCGACCGCATCGCCCTGCACCAGCTGTTCCCGCTCCTGGTGCACGCCGTGCTCTTCGGCCGCGGCTACGCCGAACAAGCCCTCGCGGCAGCCGGATCGGTCCTGAGGAACTGACCGAGCAGGGAGTCGAGAAGGCGAGTCACTCGGCGCCGCGCACGGGGCGGCCGGTGAACGCGTCCAGCAGGATCCGGTCGCCGAGGGGCCGGTCCAGTTCGACCGTCACCTTCTTGGCCAGCAGCTGCGCCGTGCAGATTCCGTCCTTCGTTCCGACCATGTAGCCGGACAGCACCACGCTGTCGTCCGTCTCCAGCACGTCCACGGCCGGTCCGTCGTCGCATGCCCCGTGGTGGGCCCGCACGGTGACGGACCGGCCGTCTGCGCTCACCGCGACCACCCGGTTCAGCTCCCACAGCTCGTTCGTGGGGGAGTCGACCGCGCTGATGGGCGACTTGGGCGGCTTGGACGGGCCGAGCGCGACGCGCTTGAGCGGTGTGTCGTAGCCCTCGATCGTGAACAGCCAGGCCGGGACGGTGGCCGGGCCGCGACTGGTCGCCACTGTCGTCTCGCCCAGCTTCGCCCCGGTCACCGTGAGACGCGGACCGGGACCGTCGCCGCCGCCCAACTTGTCGTACGCCGCGTGCGCGTCCATGAGGGGGAGGGTCAGGGAGTCGCCGTCCCGCCAGGTCACCTTCGCCTCCTTCCGGGAGGTTTCTGGAAGGTCGCCGCGCAGGGCGAAGTTCTGGCTGAGGTACGCCTCCTTGTCGGCGCCGCTGTGGAAGGCCCCGTCGGGCAGTTGCACCGGGTCGCCCAGCGGGTAGTAGCCCGCTCGCCAGGTCTCGGCGGCCGACGAACCGTCCCAGGCCCTCGCCACCTCGAGCGCGCGGGGCCTGGTGTGCGCCGACTTGGACGCGCCGGAGCCCGTCGGCTCGGACGCGCCCGAGCCCTTCGAGTCGTCACCGCACCCGGTGACTAGCAGACCGAGGGCGGCGAGGGACAGGACGGTGCGGAAAGCGGTCGTACGCATGGAAACCCCCGAGTGGACGGCGACGGGCCGGTCGGGGCGGTGTCGGCGCGCCGCCCGGCACTGAGACGCACGAAGCGCGCGCCGCGTTCGGTCAGACCAGGGACTGCGTGCCGAGCACGGACAGCAGCGCGAGGCGCTCGGCGTCCTCGGTGCCGGGTGCGGCCGTGTAGACCATCAGCCGTAGATCGCTGCCCGCCACGGCGAGGATGTCGCAGTCGAGGGTCAGAGGTCCGACCTCCGGATGTTCGATGATCTTGTGGCCGGTCTCGTGACGACCGACGGTGCCCGTGTCCCACAGCTCCGAGAAGCGCGGGCTGTTCGCACGCAACTCCGCTATCAGCCGCCGCAGTTGAGGGTCCGACGGGTAGCGGCTCGCGGTCGTGCGCAGGTCGGCGACGAGGCTGGCCTCGAACGCGGCCCTCTCCTGCGGGGTCTGCCGGGCCCGGCCGCGGGGGCCGAGGAAGGCCCGCCACACGCCGTTGCGTTCGAAGCCGCGCCAACCGGACGGGTCGCCCATGAGCGCGGCGTAATGGGGATTGGCCAGCAGCAGCGTCCAGGCCGCGTCGTAGACCCCGACGGGAGTGCCGTGCAGCCGGTCCAGCAGGCGCTGCACGCTCGGCGTGATGTGGGCGGGGACCGCGTCCGGGCCGGGCGGCGCCAGACCGGCCAGCCGGAACAGGTGCGCGCGCTCGTCCGCCGACAGCCGCAGCGCCCGGGCCAGGGCCTCCACGATCTGCCCGGACGGACTGCTCGCCCGGCCCTGTTCGAGACGCGTGACGTAGTCGACCGAGATCCCGGCCAGCAGCGCCAGCTCCTCCCGGCGCAGCCCCGCCGCACGCCGGTGCCCACCCGAGGGGAGACCCGCCGACCCGGGCGGGACCCGGTCGCGCCAGCGGCGCAGGGCCTGTCCGAGTTCCGTCGCCGTCATGCTCCCCAGTGAACACCGTCGGGCAGACGCGTGCCTGGTACCGGCAGTCCCAGGAAGACGGGACGGCTGGTCGGCCCGCGCGCGGCGCAGCACGCTGAGGACATGACGACAACACTCATCACCGGAGCGAACAAGGGACTCGGCTTCGAGACCGCACGTCGGCTCACCGAAGCGGGTCACACCGTCTACATCGGCGCCCGGGACGCCGAGCGCGGCCGCCGCGCCGCCGAAGAGCTCGGTGCCCGGTTCGCGCAGCTCGACGTCACCGACGACGCCTCCGTCCAGGCAGCCGCGAAGACCATCGAGGCCGACGGCGGACTCGACGTCCTGATCAACAACGCCGGTATCGAGGTCAGGGGCGAGAACAACAGCATCCCCGCCGCCGCGGACACCACCGCCGACGAGATACGCACGGTCTTCGAGACGAACGTCTTCGGCGTCGTCCGAGTCCTGCACGCCTTCCTGCCGCTGCTCCAGCGGTCCGGGGCGCCCGTCGTGGTGAACGTCAGCAGTGGCCTCGCCTCGCTGGCCACACTGTCCGACCCGGACTCGCCGGCCCACTTCTACCAGGCCGTCTCGTACCCGACCTCGAAGACGGCGGTCAACATGATCACCGTCCAGTACGCGAAGGCGTTCCCGCGGATGCGGATCAACGCCGTCGAGCCCGGCTTCACCAACACGGACCTCAACGGGCGCACCGGCACCCAGACCGTCGCGGAGGGCGCCGAGATCATCGTCCGGATGGCACAGGTCGGCCCGGACGGCCCGACCGGCGGCTACCTGGACGTGAACGGGCCGATTCCCTGGTGACGTGGCCGGCCCGTCGGTGACGTGGCCGGCCCGCCGGTGACGTGACCTCTCAGACGACGGCGTCGGCGCGCAGGGCCGCGATCTCCTCGCCGGTACGGCCGAGTTCGGTGAGGATCGCCTCGGTGTGCTCGCCCACCGCCGGCACCGGGTCCATGCGCGCGGGCACCCCCGCGAGGTCGGCCGGCGGCAGCAGGGCCCGCGCCGTCGCACCACCGGGCACCACCACGTCGCGCCAGCGGTCACGGCCGGCCAGGACCGGGTGGTCCAGGAACGCGGCGACGTCGTTGACCCCGGCACAGGCGATGTTGATGGACTCCAGGTCCTTGAGGATGTCGTCGGCGTCGGAGCGGGCGCAGCGCTCGGCGACGACGGCGTTGAGCGCCTCGCGATGGGCGACACGGGCCGAGCTGGTGGCGAAGCGCGGGTCGTCGGTCAGGTCGGCCCGGCCGAGGAACTCCGCGCACAGCACGGCCCACTCCCGCTCGTTCTGGATGGAGAACAGCACCTCCTTGCCGTCGGCGGCCGGGTAGGCGCCGTACGGGGCGAGGGTGGGGTGCTGGGTGCCGAGCCGGGGAGGCTGGGTGCCGCCGTACTCCGTGTAATAGGCGGGCTGGCCCATCCACTCCGCCAGCGCCTCGAAGAGGGACACCTCCACCGGGTGGGCCGTACCTGTGGTGGCGCGTGTGAACAGGGCCGTGAGGATGCCGCTGTAGGCGTACATCCCGGCGGCGATGTCGGCGACGGAGATGCCGACGCGTGCGGTCTCCTCGGCGGTCCCCGTCAGGGAAACGAGCCCGGTCTGGCACTGCACCAGCAGGTCGTACGACTTCCGTCCTGCCCACGGCCCGGACGTGCCGTACCCGGAGATCGTGCACGGGATCAGCCGCGGCCACCGCTCGCCGAGCGCCTCCACACCGAGGCCGAGACGGTCGGCGGCGCCAGGGGCGAGGTTCTGCACGAACACGTCCGCGGTGTCGAGGAGCCGGTGCAGGATCTCCTGGCCCCGCGGGGCCTTCAGGTCCAGCGTGAGCGACTCCTTCGACCGGTTGAGCCAGACGAAATAGCTGGACTGCCCGTGCACCGTCGTGTCGTACCGGCGGGCGAAGTCCCCGTCCCCCGGCCGCTCGACCTTGATCACCCGCGCCCCGAGGTCGGCCAGCTGCCGGGTGGCGTACGGGGCCGCCACGGCCTGTTCGAGGCTGACGACGGTGATGCCGGACAGAGGGAGACGGGGCGTGTTCATGAGGCCATTCGTACGGCCCCGGCCAAGATCCCGTCAACGGTGACCGGGGAAGACCGTGAACGGTGACCGGCGAACACCGCGACACGTGCATGTGAGTGCATCTATTGCGCAGGCGGGTAACACTCGTGTGGTTACATGGGTGCCATGAAGGCCATCACATTGCAGCACTACGGTCAGCCCGAGGATCTGAAGCTGGTGGAGCACCCCGACCCCAAGGTCGCTCCGGGTGAGGTTCTCATCCGCGTGAAGGCCGCCGGGGTCAACCCGGTGGACTGGAAGCTCGGGGCGGGCTACCTCGACCCGCTCATGGAGACGCACTTCCCCCTCATCCCCGGCTGGGACGTCTCGGGCGTGGTCGAGCGGGTCGGACCGGACGTCGCCGAGTTCGCGCCCGGCGACGAGGTCTACGGCTATGTCCGCAAGGACTCCGTACAGCTCGGCGCCTACGCCGAGCTGGTGTCCGCGCATGTGCGGATGCTGGCCCGCAAGCCGGCCTCGCTGACCTGGGAGCAGGCCGCGGGCGTGCCGCTCGCGGGGCTTACCGCCTATCAGTCGATCAAGCGCGTGGGGGTGCGCGAGGGCGAGACCGTCCTGGTGCACGCCGCGGCGGGCGGGGTCGGCATGTTCGGCGCGCAGATCGCCGCCGCGCTCGGCGCCCGCGTCATCGGCACGGCGAGCGAACGCAACCACGACTTCGTGCGGCGGCTGGGCGCCGAGCCCGTCTCCTACGGCCAGGGCCTGGTCGACCGGATCCGCGAGCTGGCCCCGGACGGCGTGGACGCGGCCCTCGACTTCGTCGGCGGCGACGCGGTGGACGTCTCCCAGGCGGTTCTGAAGCAACGGGACCGGGTGGTGTCCATCGCCGACCAGGACGCCCTCGCGAAGGGTGCCCATCTGCTGTGGGTGCGCCCCGATCCGGTCGATCTGACGGCCCTGGCCGAACTCGCCGACGCGGGCCGGCTCGCCGTGCACGTCGAGCGGGTGCTGCCGCTCGCGGAGGCGGCCGAGGCGTGGCGGATCAGCCGTGAGGGGCGGGTGCGCGGAAAGCTGGTGCTGTCGGTCGGGTGACCGGGGCGGCGGTGGACGCGGTGCCGCGGGGTGACCCGGGGCGACGGCGGGTGCGATGCCGCGGGGTGACCCGGGGCGACGGAGGGTGCTGTGACCCGGGGCGACGGCGGGTGCGATGCCGCGTCAGACCGGCACGCGAAGCGTCTCGACGGCCCGGACGAGCGGCGCCAGTTCGGGATCCTCGGCTGCCGCGTCCAGGGCCTCGCGCAGCGCCGACTCGTTCGTCGGACGGGCCTCTTGCAGCAGCTTGAGGCCGGCTTGGGTGACGTCGGTGTAGATGCCGCGGCGGTCGGTGGGGCAGAGGTAGCGCGAGAGCAGCCCGCGGTCTTCCAGCCGGGTGACGAGGCGGGTGGTGGCGCTCTGGCTGAGGACGACGGCGTCGGCGACCTGCTTCATCTGGAGGTGGCCGCCTTCGCCGTTGTGCTGGCGGCTGAGGACGTCGAGCAGGGAGTATTCGCGCACGCTGAGGTCGTGGCCGGCCTGTAGGGCGCGCTCGATGTGCGTCTCGATCCTGCCGTGCAGCAGGGAGAGCGCGCACCAGCCCTGGGCGAGCGCGGTCAGCGCGGGATCCGTCGCGGTCATGGCGCCGGTGTCCTCCGTCCGATGTGAATGACCTTCAGGATAGGGCATCTGCGAAATTTCCAGCGATTGCGTGTAGACCGCGCTTGCAAGGATTGGAGCGCTTGTCGGCCCGACCGTGCCGGCCTCCCGCGCCGGCATCCGGCGCGGCTAGCCCCGTGCGAGGTGCCTCATCGCCAGTGCCAGGCCCAGCCTGAATCGGCCTTGCGGTGTGCGCAGTGGCCAGCCCAGCAGGTGCTCGGCGTGTGCCAACCGTTCCTGGAGCGTGGAGTGGTGGACGTTGATCTCGGCCGCCGCCGCCCGCAGGCTCACCGTCGAGGCGACCGCGTGCAGCGTGCCGAGCAGCCAGGGCGCCGCCGCCGAGGCCGCCTCCAGGGCCTGTACGTCGGGCGGCGGCTCGGCGCCCGGTACGACGAGGTCGGCGAGGAGCGCGATACCGCCCAACTCGTCGGCGTGGACGACACCGGGACCCGGGTCCTGAGCGGTGCCCTCGGCCGAGAACCGCAGGGCGACGCGGGCCTCGGACCAGGAGCGCGGCAGTTCGAGCACCGGGACCGCGGGTCCGACGCCGACGCGACCGACGGGCGGCACGGTGCCGGGGTACGCGGGGACGACCACCGGACGGCCGTCCAGCGGGGCCAGGACGCGGGCCGGGGCGGCGGGGTCGAGGCCCAGGCCCCGTGCCGCGTGCAGCCGCGCCGCCTCCGGCGCCGAGGCGTCGAGGACGGTCTCGACCAACGCCGGATCATCGGCGGGTGCCCGCCCACGGGTCCGGTCCAGCACGACGCGGATGACCCCCGCCGCCCGCTCCAGGATCACCGCGTCCACGACACTCGGCTCCGCCTGCCCGGCCCGCTCCAGCCACAGCGCGGCGACACCGCCCGGCGTTAGCGCGACCGACGGCCAGGCGGGGTCGGCCGCCACATCGCTCTCCCGACGCGTCCCGTCCGCCTCGACCCGGACACGCACCCGCCGCTCCACATCCACCAGCCGCGCCGGCACCCCCGCCAGCACGGCAGCCCCACGCACCAACGCCTCAAGCCCGGCCCGCCCTTCAGCAAGCCGATCAAAGTAGGCGATGACCCGAACAGCGGCCCCCGCATCCGGATCCAGCGCAGTCAAACGCCCGGCCAGCTCTTTCATAGGCCAATGGTGCGGCACGCGGTCAAGCCCCGAAGCCTTAGCCGACCTGAAGGGGCGCGGGGAACTGCGCGACCGGCCACGGAAAACCCGCACTCGAAAGGCCACCGAACGCGGCAGACGAGTGGTCGCAACCAAGCCGACCTTCACGTCTCAGCGGCATGCGCTCACACGCACCGACCTAGCTCCTCACGCCGGCCACAGCGGCCGACCGGAAGGGGCGCGGGGAACTGCGCGACCAGCCACCCACAAACCGCACCCACCCCGTCACTCACCGCCCCAACAACCGCCGCAACCACCCCACATGCGCCCCCCGACAGGCCCGAGACACCCCCGCCTGCGGAGCAAACCCGTCGAACCCATGGAACCCCCCGGGCCAGACATGCAGCTCGGCCACGCCCCCCGCCTGCCAGATCCGCGACGCGTAGGCCACGACCTCGTCCCGGAACGTCTCCGCCGAACCGACGTCCAGAAACGCCGGCGGCAACCCGGACAGATTCTCGGCCCGAGCCGGCGCGGCGTACGCGGAAACGTCGGGCCCACCCCGCCGCTCCCCGAGCAGCGCGGTCCACCCGGTCTCGTTCGCCGTCCGGTCCCACACACCGAGCCCCGCCATCTGATACGTGGACGGACTGTCGTTCCGGTCGTCCAGCATCGGACACATCAGCATCTGCCCGATCACCTCGGGCCCCTTACGGTCCCGTGCCAGCAATGCCAGCGCGGCCGAAAGCCCCCCACCCGCACTGGCCCCCGCCACCACGACCCGCCCCGCGTCACCACCGAACTCGCCCGCGTGGGCCGCCGTCCACTCCAGCCCGGCGTACACATCCTCGATCGGCGCCGGATGCGGATGCTCGGGCGCCAGCCGGTACTCCACCGACACCACCACCGCGTCCAGCTCCTTCGCCCACGCCAGGGGAGCGTCCACGCCGACACGGTTGTTGCCGATGATCATCCCGCCGCCGTGGACGTGATAGATCACGGGCCGCGGCCCGGCGTCCACCGGCGCGGCCGGCCGGCAGATCAGCAACGAGATCTCGGGCGCACCGACGGGACCCGGCACCGCACGGTCCTCGACCTCGAAGTACCCGTCCATCGTCAGGTCCAGCTCGGCCAGCAACTGGATCCCCGCACCCTGACGCACCTCGGCTATCTCGTCCATCGTCAGGCCGGGTGAGATCACGTCCTTGATGAGCTCCAGCGCGGCGGCGAGCTCGGGATCGAACGGGGGCGGGGTCAGTGGCATGGCTACTCCTCACACAGGGGGCACTCGCGTGCCTCGCGGCTCTGTGGTCAGCATCCGCGCACCGACCCCGCCCGCGGGGGCCGCCGGACGGCGGAAGCTGCCCGCCGTCCGGCGGGTGGCACACCCGTGACCGGGAGCCTGCCAGGCCATGACCCGCTCAGCACCCCCTTCTCGCCGGGCTTCATAGCGCTCGGGTCCGCCGCGGTCACGACGGTGACCAGCCTGCGCGCTTCGAGGAGGCGGCAGCGGGCAACGGCCGAACCCGTATGCGCAGATGGCGTCCCAGCGCCACTGCCGTCAGCACAGCGACCAGCGCGCAGACACCGAGCCACCCGAAGTCGCCGTAGGCACGCGCCCCCAGCCACGAGCCCGCGGTGCCGCCGAGGTAGGCGCAGGTCATGTACGCGGTGCTCAGCCGGGCGCGGACATCAGCGCCGAGGCCGTAGATCCGGACCAGGTTGGCCACTTGGCCGGACTGCATGCCGACGTCGAGCAGCAGCGTGCCGACGACCAGCGCGCTCAGGCCGGCGACGCCGCCGAGGCCGCCGAGGGCCAGGACCGGCACCGCCGCGCCGACGATGAGCAGGCACACGAGGGTGACGCGGTCCGGGCCGTGGCGGTCGACGAGTCGTCCCGCGACCGGTGTGCACACCATCGTCGCCGCGTTGACCAGGGCCAGCAGTCCGGCCGCCGTCGCGTCGAGGCCGTACACCGGGCCGGTGAGCAGTAGCGCCACGCCCGTCCACACCGCGGAGAACCCGGCGAACACCATGGCCTGGTACAGGCACGAGCGGCGCAGTTCGGGTTCGGTGCGCAGCAGGCGCAGCGGCGCGGCGAGCAGCGCCGGGTAGGGCGCCGCGGTGGACGGCGCCGGCGACGGCAGCGTGCGGGCGAGCAGCACGGCGACCGTGAGGGAGAGCACGGCGGCGACGACGTACGGCGCCCGCCAGCCCAGCCAGTCGCCGAGGGCGCCGCCGAGCGCGCGGGACAGCAGCATGCCGGCGAGGCAGCCGCTGAGCAGGGTGCCACCGACCACGCCCTGCCGTTCGGCGGGCACCAAGCCGGCCGCCAGCGGGCCGGCGAGCGGGGCGATCACCGTCGCCGTGCCGACCAGGACGCTCGCGGCGACGAGCGGCAGCAGCGTCTGCGCGGTGGACGCGGCGAGCAGTCCGGCACCGGTCACCGTGAGCAGGGTGACGAGCAGCCGGCGGGGCCGCAGCCGGTCCCCGAGCGGGACGAGCAGGAAGATTCCTGCCGCGTAGCCGAACTGAGTCGCCGTCACCACCGTGGTCGCCGCGTCGGGGGAGACACCGAGGCCGGAAGCCACCAACGGGCCGAGCGCCTGCGGGAAGTAGACATTGCCCACGGCGACCCCGCAGGCGAAGGCCAGCAGCGCGACCGCGGAGGTAGTCTGCCGTTGGTTGAGATCCGTCATGTACCGAAGTCCACGTCGGCGACGGTCCGTTGCCAAAGGATGTAGCCCGGGGCTTAATGATCAGCTTCCTGCTCGACGTCGACGACCTCGCGGACACCCGGTTCGCGATCTCGCCGCTGCGCGAGGTCATGGGCAGCCTGCGAGCCCTTCGCGCCCCCGCCCTCTTCCCCCTGCACACCTCGTGGCGCCGCGCGGTGCTCGACCGACTCGACCCCGCCGACGCGCGGCTGCTGCGAGCCCTGGTCGGACAGACCCTGGTCCTGCCCGACTTCCTCACCCCGCGCCCGACGACCTTCGCGCCCGCCCTGGAGGACCAGCTCGCCGTCGTACGGGCGACGCCACCCGAACTGGTACGGCGCGACCTGCTCGCCACCCACGCCCCGCACCCCCTGCCCGACGCGCTGCGGCAGAGCACCGCACCCGGCGACGGTCCGGTGACGGAGCTGCTGGAGGAGCTGTCCGAACTGCTGCTGCGTTACTGGGAGTCGGCCATCGCCCCGCACTGGCCGAGGATGCGGCTGGTACTGGAGGCCGACATCACCCACCGCGCCCGGCAGCTGGCCACCGGCGGCGCCCAGCTCCTCTTCTCCGATCTGCACCGCAATGTGCGCTGGCGGGACGGAGTGCTGCGGGTCGGGCAGATGATCGGCCGGCACGAGGTGGACGGATCCGGTCGCGGACTGCGCCTGGTGCCGTCCCTCTTCGCCCACAAACCCGCACCCCCGGTCAGCGCCGACGAACCGCCGATGCTCGCCTACCCCGGCCGGGGCGCCGCCACCCTCTGGGAACCGAGGCCCGACCCCGACGTCTCCGCGCTCACCGCCCTGCTCGGCGCACCCCGCACCACCGTCCTGCGCCTCCTCGCCGAACCGCTGCCCACGATCGAACTCGCCCGCCGCCTCGGTGTGACGCCCAGCGCGGTCTCGCAGCATCTGAAGGTGCTGTACGCGACGGGGCTGGTCACCCGGAGCCGCGACGGACGGCATGTGCTCTACCGGCGCACCGGACTCGGCGACCAGTTGGCCGACCGGGCTTGACTTCGAGAGCGCTCCAAGTCCTAGCGTCGTCAGGGACGGGGCAGGAACCGGGCGAACGGAGACAGGACATGCGGGTCGGCGTGCACATCAACCGGTTCGACCATCCCGGAGGAGGTCCCGCGCTCGGCGCCGAGCTCGCCGCCGCGGGTGCCGCGGCCGAGGCGGCGGGCGTGAGCTGGCTGTCGGTGATGGACCACTACTTCCAGATGGAGTTCAACGACCGCGCCGAGGATCCCATGCTGGAGGCCTACACGACCCTCGGGTTCCTCGCCGGGCACACCTCCACGGTCCGCCTCGGCGCGCTGGTGACCGGTGTGACGTACCGTCACCCCGGTCTGCTCGCCAAGATCGCCACCACGCTCGACGTGCTGTCCGGCGGCCGCGCCACGCTCGGCATCGGCGCCGCCTGGTACGACCGGGAGCACGCGGGCCTCGGTGTGCCGTTCCCGCCGGTCGCCGAGCGGTTCGAGCGGCTGGAGGAGACCCTGCGGATCTGCCTGCAGATGTGGGACCCGGCGACGAACGGCCCGTTCGAGGGCAGGCACTACCGGCTCGCCGAGACCCTCGGCATCCCGGCGCCGGTCAGCACCCCGCACCCCGAGATCATGATCGGCGGAGGCGGGGAGAAGAAGACGCTGCGGCTGGTGGCCCGGTACGGCGACGCGTGCAACCTGTTCATGACCTCGCCGGAGGAGGTCCGGCACAAGCTCGACGTGCTGCGCGGCCACTGCGACAGCGAGGGGCGCGACTACGACGAGATCCGCAAGACCGTCGTCTACTCCGGCGAGGCCGCCATCAAGGGCGACCTCGACGCCTTCACCCGCGAGATCGCGGGCTACACCGAGCTCGGCATCGACACGGTGATCCTCGGCCCTCGTACGGGGGAGCCGGCGGCGTTCATCGAGAACTTCGCGGCTCCCGCCGTACAGCGGCTGGCCGGGCTCGACTGAACCCCGGCGGCTACCCGCACGGTGTGCTCGACCGGGGGGTGTCCGCGTCGGCGGGGCGGCTGCGGGAGACGATCCGCATCCCGCGGGCGTCGACGACCCGGACCTGCAGCGAACCGCAGCCGCACCGCGTCCACATCGTGCTGCCCGCCGCCGTGTTGTGCCGGGAGATGATCCGGAAGGGCTCGGCGCCGTCGGGCCATCCGCAGTGCGGGCAGACGGCGCCGGTCGTGCTGGTCATGGTGGACTCCTCGCTCCTCGAATGGCTGATCGACCGTCGCGACACCATCAAGGGTGCGGTGAGCCTTCGTACACGTCCAGGTTGACTTTCTGGACCTCACCTTGAAGCGTGGGCTTCATGATTGACCTGCGCCGACTGCACGTACTCAGAGCCGTGGCGCACTACGGCACGGTCACCGCGGCCGCCGGCGCCCTGCACTTCACGACGTCCGCGGCCTCCCAGCAGATCCGGCAACTGGCCCGGGAGCTGGGCGTCGACCTGCTGGAACCGCAGGGCCGCGGGGTGCGGCTCACCTCGGCGGCCGAGAGCCTGTTGGCGCACGCCGACGCGATCCAGGCGCGCTGGGAGCAGGCGGAGCTGGATCTGCGGGCCGACCATGGCGCGCCGGCGGGGCTGTTGCGCGTGAGCGGATTCCCGGTGGCCGTGTCGGTGCTGCTCGCGCCCATGGCGGCCCGGCTGCGCGAACGACACCCACGGCTCACCGTCCGGATGCGGGAGGCGGAGGCGCCGACCGGCTTCGACCTGCTCTTCGAAGGGGAGGCCGACCTGGCCGTCGTCGAGGCGACGATCTTCAACCCGCCCCTCAGCGATGACCGGTTCGACCAACAGCCGCTTCTGGACGACCCGTTCGACCTCGTCGTCCCGGAGGGTCATCCGCTCGCCGGACGGGACCGCGTCGACCTCGCGGAGGCGGCGCGCGAGGACTGGATCGCGCCGGTGCCGGACAGCCCCTGCCGGCCTCATGTGCTGTCGGCGTGCGGTGCGGCCGGCACGCCGGACATCGTCCATCACGCCAGGGACTGGAACGTCATGGCCCACCTCATCGCCCACGGGCTCGGCGTCGCTCTCGTCCCGCGCCTCGCCCAGCTCACGCCCCACCTGCCGATCACCCGGGTCCGCTGCACGGGCGACCCGCACCGCAAACTCCTGACCTGCACCCGGGGCGGCGGGCACGCCCGTCCCGCGGTGGCGGCGGCCCTGGCGGAACTGCGCGAACTGGCACCGAAGGCGGTGGCCTAGACACGGGAAAGGGCCGGAGCGTGAGGCTCCGGCCCTTCGTGGCCACCCGTGGTGGGGTCAGGCGGCGACCGCCTCGCCCGCGTGGCCGTGAACGCGCGCGATGACCTCGGTCAGCTGCGCGGCGACCTCGGCGTCGTCGGCCGGGTGGGTCTCGGCGAAGCGCGTCACCGAGCCGGGGATGGAGAGCTTGACGTCCTCGAGCACCTTGCCGCCGGCGATGCCCACGGCCTTGCGGGTCTCGTCCTGCGCCCACACGCCACCGAACTGGCCGAAGGCGGTGCCGACCACCGCGACGGGCTTGCCGCCGAAGGCGCCGGAGCCGTAGGGGCGGGACAGCCAGTCGATGGCGTTCTTCAGGACGGCCGGGATCGTGCCGTTGTACTCGGGGGAGAAGAGCAGGAACGCGTCGGACGCCTGCGCGGCCTCACGCAGCTTCGCGGCGGCGGCCGGGACACCGCCCTCGACGTCGATGTCCTCGTTGTAGAAGGGGATGTCGGCGAGGCCCTCGAAGAGCACGACCTCGGCGCCCTCGGGAGCGAGCTTGACGGCCGCCTCGGCCAGCTGACGGTTGTGCGAACCGGCGCGAAGGCTGCCGACGAGCGCGAGGATGCGAACAGACATGCGAACTCCAGGGGGATGAAACACTGCCGTTACGAAACCGGACCGAGGTCCGCTTACGTTTCTAGCATCCTAAGCGGACCGCGGTCCAGTTTCATTCCCGATGCTTTACGCTGGCTTCATGTCCGCCGCCCTGCCCCCCTTCCCGAAGCCCGAGGAGCCCGACGGCACACCTCGGTTGCTGGAGGTCGGTTCCGCCGCCGACGAGCCCTGCCTGCGCGCCGACGCGGCCCGCAATCGCGCCCGGCTGCTGGAGGCCGCCTCCGAGCTGATCGCCGAGCACGGCGCGGCAGGGGTCACCATGGAGGCGGTGGCGGCCGCGGCCGGCGTGGGCAAGGGGACCGTCTTCCGCCGCTTCGGGGATCGCACGGGCCTGCTGACGGCGCTGCTGGACCACTCCGCGCGCAAGCTCCAGGGTGACTTCCTGGGCGGACCACCGCCGCTGGGCCCCGGGGCACCCCCGGTCGACCGGCTGCGCGCGTTCGGCGTGGCGGTGCTGTACCGCTCTGCGGAGCAGCTGGACCTGCAACTGGCGGCCCAGCCCGAGCCGACCCGCCGGTTCAGCCACCCCTCGGTCACGGCACTGCACACCCACGTCACGGTGCTGCTGCGGCAGATACAGCCGGAGGCCGACTGCGACCTCCTCGCCCAGACCCTCCTGGCCTATCTCGACCCCGCCCTGATACACCACCTGACCAGGCAGTGCGGTATGTCCATGGACCGGCTGGAGACGGGCTGGCTCGACCTCGTGGACCGGGTGACAGGCACACAGGTGTGAACGTTCCGGGGGTCCCCGGAACACATCAACAGGGCGGCTACGGACCCTAATCGGAACCGTGCGCACAGGTTCTGCAAAGATGCCGTACGTCATGGTGCAGATACCGAAAACGCCCGCGCCCGCTTCCCCCGCACAGCGCTCGGTACCCACGAGCGCCGATGTGGCCCGCCTGGCCGGCGTCTCGCGCGCGACCGTCTCCTACGTCCTCAACAACACCAGTGCCGTCCGCATCAGCGAGCCCACCCGCCGCCGCGTCCACGAGGCCGCCAAGGAACTCGGCTACGTCCCGCACGCCGCCGCCCGCAGCCTGCGCGCCGGGCACAGCCGCATGGTCCTGATGCCCGCACCCAGCTTCACCGTCGGTTCCCTGTACAGCCGCTTCCTCAGCGACCTCCAGCTGGCCCTCGGCCGCCTCGACTACACCGTCGTCCAGCACGGCAGCGTCGGCCTGCACGGCGACGAGGCCGCCCGCGCCTGGGCCGAGCTGCGCCCCGTCGCCGTGCTGGTGTCGGGCGCCGGCCTCGGCCCGAAGGGCGTGACGGTCCTCAAGCGCTCCGGCGCCCGGGCCGTGGTCACCCTCGGCCCCGAGTCCGTCGACGGGGCGCACGCCCTGCTCATGGACTACGAGGCCGTCGGCCACTGCGCGGCCCGTCATCTCTACGACCGCGGCAGGCGCCGTATCGGTGTCGTCGTGCCCGAGGAGGAGGGCCTGGAGTCCTTCTCGGCGCCCCGCCTGCAAGGCGTGCGCCGCGCCCTGTACGGCACCGACGCCACCCTCACCGAGCTGCCCCTCGCCTACGAGGAGGAGTCCGCGGCACGGCTCGCCGCCCGCTGGCGCGACCTGGGCCTGGACGCCGTGTTCGCCTACAACGACGAGTACGCGATGCTGCTGACGCGCGCCCTCCAGGACGAGGGCGTCCGCGTCCCCGCCGACACCGCCGTCATCGGCGCCGACGACCTGATGCTCGGCCGGCTGCTGCGGCCTAGGCTGAGCACCGTCCACATCGAGCTGCCGTCCGGCCGGGACCTCGCGGAGCTGGTCGACCGCGCGGTGCGCAACCCCGGCACCGCGCCCGGGACGCACAAGGTGCTGGGGGCGACGGTGGTGCACCGCGAGTCCAGCTGAGGCCGCAGGGCCCCCGCCGGGGCATCCCGCCCGCGCCCCGGTCTCCAGCAGGCCCTGACCGGCCCGGCCGACGTACCGTCGAACTCAGGGAGGCGTGGAATGCGCACGACGGTCGGCATCATCGGCGGTGGCCCCGCCGGGCTGCTCCTGGCCCGGCTGCTGCACCGCGCGGGCATCGACTGCGTGGTCCTGGAGGCCAGGACCCGCGAGTACGTCGAGGCACGCCAGCGGGCCGGCATGCTGGAGCAGGGCACGGTCGACGCGCTGCGCGAGGCCGGCGCCGCCGAGCGGCTGACGGCCGAGGGCCTGGTGCACCAGGGCATCGAGCTGCGCTTCGACCGGGAACGCCACCACATCGACTTCCCGGCCCTGACCGGCGGCCGTACGGTGACGATCTACGCGCAGACCGAGATCGTGAAGGACCTCGTCGCCCTGCAACTCGCCGACGGGCCACCGCTGTTGTTCGAGGCCGAGGCGCTCGCCGTCGAGGAACCGGAGAGCGCCACGCCCGCCGTGCGGTTCGTGCACGAGGGTCGCGAGCACACCTTGACCTGCGACTGGATCGCCGGCTGCGACGGCTTCCACGGAATCGCCCGCGACGTCTTCCCGGCCGGAATCTGCCGCTCGTACGCGCACGAGTACCCGTACTCCTGGCTCGGCATCATGGCCGAAGTGGCCCCGTCCGGCGACGAGTTGATCTACGCGCGCGGTGACCGCGGCTTCGCGCTGCACAGCATGCGTTCGCCGTCCGTCTCCCGGCTCTACCTCCAGGTCCCCAACGGCACCGCCCCCGACGACTGGCCCGACGAGCGCGTCTGGGACGAGCTCGCCGCCCGCTTCGCGATCGACGGCGACTGGACCCTGGAGCGCGGACCCATCACCGCCAAGTCGGTGACCTCGATGCGCAGTTACGTCCACGAACCGATGCGGCACGGCCGCCTGCTGCTCGCCGGGGACGCCGCGCACATCGTCCCGCCGACGGGCGCCAAGGGCCTCAACCTCGCCGTGTCCGACGTGCGGGTGCTGGCCCGCGCCCTCATCGAGCTGCACCGCACAGGGGACACACAACTCCTCGACAGATACTCGGAGTTGTGCCTCCAACGGGTGTGGCAGGCCACCCGGTTCTCGGACGACATGACCAGGATGTTGCACGCTCAACCAGATGGGGACGCGTTCGACCACCGGATGCAGCTCGCACGTCTGCGCCGGATCACCGCATCCCGCCACGCCGCCGCCGAACTGGCGGTGAACTACTCGGGACTTCCGCTCCCGTTGTGAGTCCGCCGGTGATCGAACGGAGAGTCGCCATGCCGTTGCTCGACCCCAGCACCTGGCAGTCCCCCTCCCTGTCGGGAGGCGAGTACGCCGTCACCGAGCCCGCCACGGGCGACAGGCTCGGCACCGTCAACCTGGCCACCGCCGAGGACGTCGGCACGGCGGCTCAGGCCGGCCGAGCCGCACAGACGGAATGGGCCCGCGCCCCGCACTTCGTCCGGGCCGCGGTACTGCGCAAGGCCGGCGACCTGTTCACGGCGCACGCAGACGAACTGCGCGGATGGCTCGTCCGGGAGTCCGGCTCCATCCCCGGCAAGGCCGACTTCGAGCTGCACGTCGCCGCCCAGGAGTGCTACGAGGCCGCCGCCCTCGCCTCCCGCCCGGCTGGACAGGTCCTGCCCAGCGAGGCACCCCGGCTGTCGTACACGCGCCGGGTCCCCGTCGGCGTCGTCGGCGTGATCGCGCCGTTCAACGCGCCGCTGATCCTCTCCATCCGCTCCGTAGCCCCGGCCCTCGCGCTCGGCAACGCCGTGGTCCTGAAGCCGGACCCGCGCACGGCGATCTGCGGCGGCCTGTCGCTCGCCGCGGTCTTCGCGGAGGCCGGCCTGCCGGAGGGGCTGCTGCATGTGCTGCCGGGCGGCGCGGAGGCGGGCCAGGCGCTGGTCGCGGACCCGTACGTGCCGGTCATCTCCTTCACCGGCTCCACGGCCGCGGGCCGTGCCGTCGGAGAGGCCGCCGGACGCCACCTCAAGCGCGCACACCTGGAACTCGGCGGCAACTCGGCCCTGATCGTGCTGGAGGACGCCGACCTCGACGCCGTGATCTCCACCGCCGCCTGGGGCTCCTTCTTCCACCAGGGCCAGATCTGCATGACGACCGGCCGCCATCTCGTCCACCGGTCGCTGTACGAGGAGTACGTCGAGCGGCTCGCCGCCAAGGCGGACGCCCTCGCCGTCGGCGACCCGCACCGCGCCGAGGTCCACCTCGGCCCGCTCATCGACTCCGGCCAGCTGAACAAGGTGCACGGCCTGGTCGAGGCCAGCACCTCACGGGGCGCCAAGCTGGCCGCGGGCGGCACCCACGAGCAGCTCTTCTACCGGCCGACCGTGCTCGCCGGGACGGACGACGAGAGCCCCGCGTACGCCGAGGAGGTCTTCGGTCCGGTCGCGCCGGTCCGTTCCTTCGCGACAGCCGACGAGGCCGCGGCCCTCGCGGCGGCGAGTGCCTACGGCCTCTCTCTTGGCATCGTCACCCGGGACACCGCCCGGGGCCTCGACCTGGCCGAACGGATTCCGACCGGCATCGTGCACATCAACGACCAGACCGTGAACGACGAAGCCGTCGCCCCCTTCGGAGGCGTCGCCGCCTCCGGGACCGGCGCCCGGTTCGGCGGCGAGGCCAACCTGGAGGCGTTCACCGACGTGCGCTGGACGACGGTGCGCGGTGACGTGGCGCCGTACCCCTTCTAGCCGTAGCCCTTCTGGGCCCGGCCCCTGGAGGCCGCCCGCCGGATCCGGTTCCCGCCGTTCCTACTGGCCGTCCTGCTCCGCCTGCGCCTGCTGGGCGGCGACGGCCTGGCGGACCTCGTCCATGTCGAGCTTGCGGGCCTGCCCGATGACGTCCGTGAGGGCGGCCTCGGGCAGGGCACCCGGCTGCGCGAACACGGCGACACGATCACGCACGATCATCAGCGTCGGGATCGACTGGATACCGAAGGCGGCGGCCAGCTCGGGCTGCGCCTCGGTGTCGACCTTGCCGAACACAAGGTCCGGGTTCTCCTCGGCCGCCTTCTCGTACACGGGGGCGAACTGACGGCAGGGCCCGCACCAGGACGCCCAGAAGTCGATCAGCACGAACTCGTTGTCCGTGACCGTCTCGTCGAAGTTCTCCTTGGTGAGCTCCACGGTGCTGCTCATGGCGAATTTCCCTCTTCCTGGTGTCGGGGGCGAAGCCGTCGGCGACAACACGACCGTACGGTCACGTATTCCGCGCGCGTACCCGTGTGGCCACGCCGCACACCACCCGTAAGACTGACCCCATGACGGAAACGGATTCCATCGCTTACGACGTCGTGGTGCTCGGTGCAGGGCCTGTGGGGGAGAACATCGCGGACCGCACCCGTGCGGCCGGTCTGTCCACCGCGGTCGTGGAGAGCGAGCTCGTCGGCGGCGAATGCTCGTACTGGGCCTGCATGCCCAGCAAGGCCCTCCTGCGCCCCGGCCTCGCCCAGGCCGACGCCCGCCGCCTCCCGGGCCTCTCCCAGGCCGTGCAGGGCCCGCTCGACGCGGCCGCTGTCCTCGCCCGGCGCAACGGATTCACCGGGGACTGGAACGACGACGGTCAGGTCCGGTGGCTGAGCGGTATCGGCGCCGACTTCTACCGTGGCCACGGCCGCCTCGCCGGACCCCGGACGGTGGAGGTGACCGGCGCGGACGGCGCCCGGCACGTCCTGACCGCCCGGCACGCCGTCGCCGTGTCCACCGGCAGCCGGGCCGTCCTGCCCGACCTGCCGGGACTCGCCGACATCAAGCCCTGGACCAGCCGCGAGGCCACCAGTTCGCAGACCGTGCCCGGCCGGCTCATCGTGATCGGTGGGGGAGTGGTCGCCACCGAGATGGCCACGGCCTGGCACGCCCTCGGTTCCAAGGTCACGCTCCTCGTGCGTGGCAAGGGCCTGCTGAACCGTATGGAGCCCTTCGCCGGTGAAATGGTCGCCGAGGCGCTCACCGAGGCGGGCGTGGACGTTCGCACCGGCACCTCGGTCACCTCGGTGACCAGGGAGAACGGCACCGTCGTGGCCGTCACCGACAGCGGCGACCGCATCGAGGCCGACGAGATCCTCTTCGCCACCGGCCGCGCCCCGCGCACCGACGACATCGGCCTGGACACGATCGGCCTGGCACCCGGCTCCTGGCTGGAGGTCGACGACAGCCTGCGCGTCACCGGCAGCGATTGGCTGTACGCGGTCGGCGACGTGAACCACCGCGCGCTGCTCACCCACCAGGGCAAGTACCAGGCCCGTATCGCCGGCGCGGCCATCGCCGCCCGTGCCTCCGGCGTGTCCCTGCTCGACTCTGACCCGTGGAGCGCCCACGCCGCCACCGCCGACCACTCCGCGGTCCCCCAGGTCGTCTTCACCGACCCGGAGGCCGCCGCCGTCGGCCTGTCCCTGGCGGAGGCGGAGCAGGCCGGGCACCGGGTGCGCGCCGTCGACTACGACCTCGGCTCGGTCGCGGGCGCCTCGCTGTACGGCGACGACTACCGCGGCCGCGCCCGCATGGTCGTCGACCTGGAGCGGGAGATCCTGCTCGGCGTGACCTTCGTCGGTCCCGGCGTCGGCGAGCTCATCCACTCGGCGACGATCGCGGTCGCCGGCCAGGTGCCGATCAGCAGGCTCTGGCACGCGGTCCCCTCGTATCCGACGATCAGCGAGGTGTGGCTGCGGCTGCTGGAGTCGTACCGCGACAACTGACGCGCCCGCCGAGCCGGCCGGGGCTCACTCCGGCAGCGTGAAGCCGAGGGCCCTGGCCGCCCCGTCCGGAGCCGGCTGGGCCCAGTACTCCGCCATCGCCTGATTGGACGACAGGGAGCGAAGTTCGGCCCGGTCCAGATAGAGCACACCGTCGAGGTGGTCCGTCTCGTGCTGCACGATGCGGGCGGGCCACCCCGAGAACACCTCGTCGACGGCGTGCCCGTGCTCGTCCTCGCAGGTCAGCCGCACATCGGCGGGCCGCGCCACCACCGCCTGATAGCCCGGGACGCTCAGACAGCCCTCGAAGAACGCGGCACGGCCCTCGCCCACTCCTTCGTACGACGGGTTCACCAGCACCCGGAACGGCTGCGGCACCCGCCCGCGCAGCAGTCGTACCTCCTCCGGCACCGGCGCCGGATCCTCGATCACCGCGATCCGCAGCGACACGCCCACCTGCGGCGCGGCGACGCCGACGCCGGGCGCCGCGTGCATGGTGATCCGCAGGGCCTCCACGAAGCGGGCCAGCAGCGCGGGGTCCAGCTGACCGTCGAAGCGCTCGGCGGGGCGCCGTAGCACGGGATCGCCGGCCGCCACGATGGGCAACGGGCCCTCGGTGGCCAGGAGTTGCTCGACCTGCTCGGCGAGCGGTGCGCGATGGTTCGGAAGTGCCATCGCGCCAGAATGCCACGGCGCCCGCGCGACGGGTGGACTTCCTTGTGGCGTACGTCACTTGAGGTGCCGGGAACTCGGCGGTCCCGCGCTCCGACTACTGGACCGCCACAGCAGAGAAACTCCCCACTCCCCGGAGAAGCCGCCGATGTCGACCGCTCCCACCACCACCGAGGCGGAGGCGTCCCCACCCGACGCCCCGGCGTCGTCGCCCCGCAGATGGGCACCGCTGCGCCCGCTGATCCTGCGTCTGCACTTCTACGCCGGAATTCTCGTCGCGCCGTTCCTCCTCGTCGCCGCGACCACCGGATTCCTGTACGCCGGGGCCTTCCAGGCCGAGAAGCTCGTCTACTCCCACGAGATGACCGTCCCGGTCGGCGACACGAAGCTGCCGATATCCGAGCAGGTCGCCGCCGCACGCAAGGCCCACCCCGAGGGCACGATCTCCGCGGTACGGCCCTCCCCGGCCGACGACGAGTCCACCCGGGTCATGCTGTCGGGGGTCGAGGGCATCGACGCCGACCACGCGCTGGCCGTGTTCGTCGACCCGTACACCGCCGAGGTGCGCGGCGCCCTCGAACAGTACGGCTCGACCGGCGCGTTGCCACTGCGCACCTGGATCGACGAGTTCCACCGCGACCTCCACCTCGGTGAAACCGGCCGTCTCTACAGCGAGTTGGCGGCCAGCTGGCTGTGGGTGATCGCGGCCGGCGGCCTGGTGCTGTGGTTCTCCCGCCGTCGCGCCCTGCGCAAGGTGCGCGGCACCAGCGGCCGTCGCCGCACGCTCGGACTGCACGGCACCGTCGGCGTATGGGCCGCGCTCGGCTTCGTCTTCCTCTCGGCGACGGGCCTGACCTGGTCGACGTACGCGGGCGCCAACATCGACGAGCTGCGCACCTCGCTCCGCCAGGCCACCCCGTCCATCTCGGCCTCCGCGGGCGGCGAGCACGGTGGGCACGGCGGCGCCGCGGGCGAGGGCGGGAGCGGCGACCACGGCGTCGGCCTCGACAAGGTACTGTCCGCCGCGCGCGCCGAAGGTCTGGGCGATCCGGTCGAGATCGTGCCACCCGCGGACGCCTCCTCCGCGTACGTCGTGAAGCAGGTGCAGCGCAGCTGGCCGACCAAGGGGGACACGGTCGCGATCGACCCGGCGACCGGTGAGGTGACCGACGTGCTGCGGTTCGCCGACTACCCGGTGCTCGCCAAGCTGACCCGCTGGGGCATCGACCTGCACACCGGAGTCCTGTTCGGCCTGGTCAACCAGATCCTCCTGATGGCGCTCACGCTCTCCCTGATCCTGCTGATCGTGTGGGGCTACCGCATGTGGTGGCAGCGCGGCCGCGACTCCGCCTTCGGCCGGCCCATCCCGCGCGGCGCCTGGCAGCAGGTGCCACCGCAGATCCTGGTCCCGCTGGTGGCGGTCGTCGCAGTGATCGGCTACTTCGTGCCGCTGCTCGGCATCTCGCTGGCGGCCTTCATCGCCGTGGACGTCGTGCTCGGCGAGGTCTCCCATCGGCGGGGCAAGCGGACTCCGGCAGACGTGAGCTAGCCCGAAGGCACGGAGAAGGGGCCCGGTTCCAGGAGGAACCGGGCCCCTTGCGTCGCCTGTTCGGCCCTCGCCGATCAGAACTGCTCGAAGTCGCCCGTCAGCGCGGAAGCGAGGCGCATGTGCGGCTCCGCCTCCTCGTCGCGTCCCTGACGCTGCAGGGTGCGGCCCAGCATCAGCCGGGCGTACTGCTCGACGGGGTCGCGCTCGACGATCACGCGCAACTCGGCCTCCGCGCGCCGCAGTTGGGCCGAGTGGTAGTAGGCGCGCGCCAGCAGCAGCCGCGGACCCGTCTGCTCCGGCACCTCCTCGACCAGCGTGCCGAGGACCCGCGCGGCACCCGCGTAGTCCTTGGCGTCGAAGAACAGCTGCGCGCGCTCCCAGCGCTCGGCCGGTGTTCCGTGGTCGTAGTACATCGTCTCCACTCTGACCTCCTTCGTCGCGCTCAACGAAGGCCAGTGGTTCAATATTCCACTACTTGGTGGCAGGGGCTGTCATGGCGGCGAACTCGGCGTCGGCGCGCTGGGTGATGAGGGTCAGCACCCGTCCGGCGACGGCCAGGTCCTCCTTCGGGATGCCGTCGTAGACACGGGCGGTGATGGGGGCGGTCGCGGCGGACGTGCTCGCCCAGCGCTCCCGTCCGGCGTCCGTGATCCGAACCGCGGACGGCTCCTCGGCGGCCAGCAGCCCAGCCGCGATCAGCTCGTCGACGACGGAGTGGGCCTCCGCCGCGTCGATCTTCAGCGCGCCGACGACGCCCTCGACCAGGGCGCCACGCTCGACCGGCCCCTCGGCCACGGCGACGAGTCGGAGCGTGACGGACTGCTGGAAGGTCGATCCGTGGCGCGCCAGCACGTTCTCGAGCAGCGCGCGGCCGGCGTAGTGGGCCAGGGCTATGACCCGCGGGTCGACCAGAGGGGCGACCGGGGGAGTGGTGGTGGTCATGACTGCTCCTTGTCGGACGGGTCAAGGGGTACGTCGAGCAGGGTCGTCAACTCGCGGGTGAACTCCCGCGTGCGTGCGCTGTCCAGCCCGCCGAGCGGTGCCAGCAGCTGTTGCAGGAGCCCCTGGACGACCTCGATCGCCTGCCGGGTCCGCTCCTGCCCTTGTTCGGTCAGCGCCAGCTGTACGGCGCGCGGGTCGCGGGGGTCCCGGGAGCGTTCGAGGAGGCCGGCCGATTCCAGGGATCGCGCCAGCTTTGAGACGTACAGCGGTTCCAGGCCGGTGTGGTCGGCGAGGCGCCGCTGACTGGGGCGCTCTCCGTGGCGCTGCATGCCGTACAGCGAGGCCACCAGCGCGTACTGCGCGTGGGTGAGCCCCAGTGGGGTGACGGCCCGGTCGACCGCGACCCGCCACTTCGTGGACAGGCGCCACACCAGGAACCCGGGTGAGACGTTCTCGGAAGCCTTGCTCATGACGAATAAAGTACATGGCTATTATAGCCATGGCTACTATTTCCGCGAACGCATCGAGCCAGCCCCGGGTTACGGACTGACGAGGCGGCCCCGGCAGGGCTAGGTTGGGCCTCATGAGCAATCTTGATCGCGAAGCGGTGCCCGCCGTCTGCGGCGGCCGCGGCTTCGTCGTGGCGGAGCCCGTACGCGAACTTCTCAGCCCTCGCCGCGTCAAGCTCGGCGAATCCACCGAAGTCCGTCGCCTGCTGCCCAACCTGGGCCGTCGCATGGTCGGCGCCTGGTGCTTCGTCGATCACTACGGACCCGACGACATCGCCGAAGAGCCAGGCATGCAGGTGCCGCCGCACCCTCACATGGGCCTTCAGACGGTGAGCTGGCTGCACGAGGGCGAGGTGCTGCACCGCGACTCGACGGGCAGCCTCCAGACGATCCGCCCGCGCGAGCTGGGCCTGATGACCTCCGGCCGGGCGATCAGCCACTCCGAGGAGAGCCCGAAGTCGCACGCGCGTCTCCTGCACGGCGCACAGCTCTGGGTCGCCCTCCCGGACAGCCACCGGCACACCGACCCACACTTCGAACACCACGGTGAACTGCCGACCGTCACTGCACCGGGCCTGAACGCCACGCTGATCCTCGGCAGCCTCGACGGGGCGACCTCGCCCGGCACGACGTACACCCCGATCGTCGGCGCGGATCTGGCCCTGGCCCGCGGCGCCGACGTACGCCTCCCGCTGGAACCGGACTTCGAGTACGCCGTCCTGTCCATGTCCGGCGAGGCCCACGTGGACGGCGTGCCGGTACTGCCCGGCTCCATGCTCTACCTCGGCTGCGGCCGCACCGAACTCCCGCTGCGCGCGGAGTCGGACGCCGACCTGATGCTCCTCGGCGGCGAGCCGTTCGACGAGGAACTGATCATGTTCTGGAACTGGATCGGGCGCACCCAGGCGGAGATCGAGCAGGCCCGCGAGGACTGGATGCGGGGTTCCCGCTTCGGCGAGGTGAAGGGCTACGACGGGGATCCGCTGCCGGCCCCCGTTCTGCCGGCGGTTCCGCTGAAGCCGCGGGGGAGGGTTCGCTGACCTGCGGAAAAGGCTGAATGGGTGGGGGGTGCCGCTGTGGCTCGCCCCCTGCCCCGGCCCAGCGCAGGACCCGGCGACGCCGCCGGTACGGCCGAAGTATCTCCGACCGATACCGGGAATCAGGCCGCGACGAGCTCCTGCTCGCGGTCCGGCGTCTTGACCTTGGGCTTCTTGTTCGGCAGCGAGAGCCGGAAGACCTTGTGCCACGCGGAGAACACCTGCTTGGGCAGCGGGCCCGTGACGTACTCCAGCTCGTACTTGTCGAACAGCGCGCGCACCTTCACCGCGACCTCGGCGTACCGGTTGCTCGGCAGGTCCGGGAACAGGTGGTGCTCGATCTGGTGCGAGAGGTTGCCGGTCATGAAATGCATGGCCTTGCTGCCGCTGATGTTCGCCGAGCCCATCATCTGGCGCAGGTACCACTGGCCGCGCGTCTCGCCCTTGATCGACCGGCGCTCGAAGACCTGCACGCCCTCGGGGAAGTGCCCGCACATGATCACCGAGTGGGACCAGATGTTGCGGACCAGGTTCGCGGTGAACGTGGCGGCGAGAGTGGTGAGGAACGACGGGCCCGACAGCAGCGGGTGGATCACGTAGTCCTTGAGCACCTGCTTGCGGATCTTGCGGCCCACGGCCTTGGCCCGCGCGCGGAACTCCGGGTTCTTGCGGCGGCGCTTGTGCAGGTTCTTGCCGAGCTCCAGGTCGTACGCGGCGATGCCGTACTCGAAGAAGCAGGCGTTGATGAAGTTCCACAGCGGCTGGCCGAGGTGGATCGGGTGCCACCTCTGGTCCTCGTCGACGCGCATGATGCCGTAGCCGAGGTCGTTGTCCTTGCCGATCACGTTGGTGTACTTGTGGTGCAGCTCGTTGTGGGAGTGCTTCCACTGGTCGGACGGCGAGACGTGATCCCACTCCCAGGTGGTGGAGTGGATCTTCGGGTCCCGCATCCAGTCCCACTGGCCGTGCAGGATGTTGTGACCGATCTCCATGTTGTCCATGATCTTCGCCACGGACAGCCCCGCGGTGCCGATCAGCCACGCGGGCGGGAAGAACGAGAACAGCAGCACGCCCCTGCTGACCAGCTCGAGCTTGCGCTGCGCCGAGATGACCTTGCGGATGTAGGCGGCGTCCTTCTCGCCACGGCTGGCGATCACTTCGTCGCGGATCGCGTCCAGCTCGCGGCCGAGCTCCTCGATCTGCTCCGCGGTCAGGTGGGCGGTGGGGTCGATGGCGGTCAAGGTGCTCCTACCGTTCGATGTCGCAGGGGCCCGCGGCGGCGGACACGCAGGTCTGGATGAGGACGCCCGGTTCGGCCTCGGTGATCTCGCCGGTGCGAAGGTCGCGGACGGCGCCCGCCTTGAGCGGCGAGGTGCAGCCGAAGCAGATGCCCATGCGGCACCCGGAGGGCATGAGCACGCCGGCCTCTTCGCCGACGTCCAGCAGCGGCGTGGCGCCGTCCGCGTCGACGGTCTTGCCGGTGCCGCTGAACGTGACCTCGCCGCCGTCGCCCGCGACGACGACGCTGGGGCGGAAGCGTTCGGTGTGCAGGCGCTCTGGGACGCCGTGCTCGCTCCAGTGCTCCTCGGCGGCGTCGAGCAGGCCCGCGGGCCCGCACGCCCAGGTCTCGCGCTCGGCCCAGTCGGGCACGAGTTCGTCGAGACGGGCGATGTCGAGCATGCCGTCCGTGTCGGTGTGCACCTCGGTGAGTCGCAGCTTCTTGTCCGCGACCAGGTCGTGCAGTTCGTCGCGGAAGATCACGTCCTGCGGCTGTGGCGCGCAGTGGACCATGACGACGTCGTCGAACTCGGTGTCGCGCAGCATGCCCATCACGGGCGTGATGCCGCTGCCGGCCGTGAGGTAGAGCACCTTGGCGGGCTTGGCGGGCGGCAGTACGAAGTCACCGGTCGCCTGGTCGAGGTGGATCAGCGTGCCCGGTGTCGCCCTGCGAACCAGGTGGTTGCTGACCTTGCCCTCCGGGATCGACTTCACGGTGATCGTGACGCGGCCGTCCTGCCGGTTCGTCGGCGAGGTGAGCGAGTAGGCACGCCACAGGCGCACCCCGTCGACGTCGACCCCGATCCGCACGTACTGACCGGCTGTGTGACCGCGCCAGCCCCGCCCGGGCCTGATCACGATGGTCGCGGCGTCACCCGTCTCGGGGTGCACGGCCTCGATACGCCCCCGCAGGTCGGCGCCCGCGCGCAGCGGGCTGACCAGGTCGAGGTAGTCCGACGGCAGCAGTGGCGTCGTGACCATCTCCAGCAGTTTCCAGGCCCTGCTGCGGAGGGCTGTACTCGTCATGGCTCCAGCTTGCTGCGCCTCAGGGCGTAAAGTCCTGACCGTAGGACGTAAATCTGATCGGCTGAATTGTTCGCAGGGAATAAAAAGTGAGCCATGTGATCCGGAGGGCCAGCGAACTGGCCTTGGATGAGACGACGGTCACAGCAGTTCGGGCTGCGCTGAGGGCCACCGCCGACGAGGTCGTCCAGGCGATCATCGACGAGGTCCCTCCCTATGCCAACGCCCTCTCGGGCCGCATGGGTGGCACCATCCGCCGAGCCGTCCGCACTGCTCTGGGGCACTACCTGGACCTCGCGAGCGGGAACGCCACGGGCGCCGACGGCGGTGACGCGGCCTACGAGCTGGGCCGCGGCGAGGTGCGCGACGGCCGTTCGATGGACGCCCTGCTCAGCGCCTACCGCGTCGGTGCCCGCGTGGCCTGGCGATGCCTGGCAGAGGGTGCCGTATCCGCAGGTCTGCCCGCCGCCGAGGTCGCCAAGTTCGCCGAGCTGACCTTCGCCTACATCGACGAGCTCTCCGCCGCGAGCGCAGCGGGCCACGCCGACGAACTGGCCGCCCGGGGCAGGGCCCACGAGCGCCACCTGGAACACCTTGCCCGCGACCTCCTCGCCGGCGCGAGCCCGGACGCGCTGCTGGTCTCCGCTCAACGGGCCGGGTGGCATCCTCCGGGTTCGCTGACCGCGGTCCTGCTGCCCGCCGCCCAGGCCCGGCCTGCCTACCGCGCGCTCGACCCGAGCACCCTCGTCCTCGACGATCTGCCGGACGCCACCGGTGTGCTGCTCGTCCCCGATGCCGACCGATCACATCTCTTGCGGCAGCTGACCGGCCGCGCCGCCGTGGTAGGTCCGGCCCGGCCGTGGACTCGCGCGTCCGCCTCGTACGCACGAGCCGTACGCGCGCGCTCCCTCTCCCCTGACATACGCGACACCGAGGAGCACCTGCCCGAGCTGCTGCTGAGCGCCGACGCGGACGCGTTCGCAGACCTGCGTGCCCGAGCCCTCGCACCGCTGCGGACCTTGCCCGTCACGACCGCACGGCGGCTGGAGGAGACGTTGCGGGAGTGGCTGCTGCACCAGGGCAGGCGGGACGAGGTGGCGGCGGCGTTGTTCGTCCATCCCCAGACGGTCCGGTACCGGATGTCGCAGCTGCGCGAGCTGTTTCCGGATCTCGCATCGCCACACCGGGTCCTTGAACTGACGCTGGCGGTGGGTCTTCGGGCCGGCTGACACGTACTTCGACCGGACGAGGGATGCGGCTTGCCGCGGCATCGGCACGGCGCCGATTACTGATGAGGCTCCTGCCTTCGGCAGGATGGGGGCTATGAGCGAGATCCGCACCCCCCGACTCCTCCTTCGCCGCTGGCATGACGACGACCTCGTGCCCATGGCGGACATCAATTCGGACCCGCAGGTCATGCGCTGGATCGACGACGGCGCAGTGCGCGATCTGGATCACACGGCCGAGGACATCGAGCGGTGGGAGGAGGAGTGGGACGAGGAGGGCTTCGGCCTCTTCGCCGTCGAGCTGCTGGCTTCTGGTGAACTGGCCGGCTTCACGGGGCTGTCCGTGCCTGAGTTCCTGCCGGAGGTACTGCCCACCGTGGCGATCAGCTGGCGGCTCGGCTCACAGTTCTGGGGCCAGGGATACGCGTCCGAAGCAGCCCAGGCCACGCTGGAGTTCGCGCTCCAGGACCGCGGCCTTGACCGCGTCATCAGCATCAACCAGATCGGTGACAATGCCTCCGAGAACATCAGCCGCAAGCTCGGCATGGTGCCGGAACAGGTGACGGCACACCCGGTGTACGGCTATCCGCTGCGCGTTCACAGCATCGATCTCACCGAGTTCGAGGCATGACCCGGCTGCTCTCGGACGAAGCCACGGTCAGATCAGAGAGCTGCATCACCTCCGGGCGAATTCGGTTCGGCCCAGCCGGAACAATGGCGTACAGTTCACCGTACCGACGCGGGGTGGAGCAGCTCGGTAGCTCGCTGGGCTCATAACCCAGAGGTCGCAGGTTCAAATCCTGTCCCCGCTACTCACACGTGAAGGCCCGGTGCACACCGGGCCTTCACTGCGTCTGCATCCGGCCGAACGAGCTACCCACTCCGGTTTCAGCTTCGGTCCAGTTTTCGTACAACCTTTCGGGCGCTGTCGGGAGTCTCACACATCACCGACACGCGAGGCGCTTCAAGGGGGAACACGCTTTGTTACGTGTCCACTTCACCGCCGAGGATCTGGCAAGAGTCACCGTCGCGACGAGACTGGACCCGCTGTGGGAGACGATGCTCGGCGTCCAGCAACTGGCCTATTCCGTGCAGGTGATGCCTGCCATGCAGGGCTGGCGGCGGCGCGCCAGGAGCGTCGTCGGGCAGGGTGGGCCCCTCGGGTCCCTGCGGATGCTCGGCGCGCTGTTGCCGGCCCGCGGCTATTTCCCGGACTTCCTCACCCCCACCGCGGCCGAGGAGGGCCTCGACGTCGGGCTGGAGGCGATCCGCGGCACCCCGCCCCGGAGACTCAGGGACGAGCTGGTGCAGCTCACCGGCAGCGGTCCGGTCCGGCGCCGCTCCGCGCCCGTCTGGATGAGGAACCTCGCCGGTGGCGACCGCGACCGGATGGCCGACCTCACCGGCGCCATCCGTACCGTGCACGACAGCGTGATCGTCCCGGAGTGGACGGAGGCCGAGGCCCGCGTCGAAGGAGACCGCGCCCGTCGTGCCCGGACCGTGCGGGACGCCGGAGTGCACGGGCTGCTCGGTTCCCTCGGCCCGCTCGTGCGGTGGCAACCGCCCGTGCTGCACGTGGACTACCCCGTCGACCGCGACCTGAGCCTCGGCGGCCGCGGGCTGCGGCTGATCCCGTCGTACTTCTGCCGCCGCACGCCCATCGCGCTGGCCGATCCCGAACTGCGCCCGGTGCTGGTCTACCCCGTCGACCACAGCACCGTCCGGCCCTCGGCCGACCCGTCCGGCACCAAGCCGCAGGCGCTGTCCGCCCTCCTGGGCCGCACCCGGGCACGTACGCTGGCGGCTCTGCACGGCACGGCCACCACGGGCGAACTCGCGCGCAGGCTACGGATCTCACCCGCCTCGGCCAGCCAGCACGTGCACGTCCTCGCCGCCGCCAACCTGGTCCGCAGCCAGCGCGTCGGCAATCAGGTGCTGCACACGCTGACCCCGCTCGGTGCGGCCCTGCTGTCCGGCAACCGCATGCCGTCGGAGATCTCACCTGGAAGTTTTGGCCTCCGCTGAAACCCTTGGCTCGTCCGGTGTGCCAACCCGCAAGCTGTGAGAGACGCATGGGGGCCTGACCGCCCCCCACGCCGTCGGGCACGTCGCCCGTGCCGGCCCGCGCGTCCGGCCGGACGCGCGGGCGAGGCCCACACCACTGCCAGAGGCCACACCAATCAGGGGGAAACCGCCATGGCCCTGCGCCGACTCGTCACCGTCCTGTCCTCCGCCGCGATGATCGCCGCGGCCTCGCTGGCCGGCCTGGGCGGCACCGCCCAGGCCGCCGCCGGCTGCACGTCCATCGGGGGCGGCAAGTACAACTGCAACGTCTGGAAGACGGCGTCCACCTGGTGGTGCACCACGACCGACCAGACCGACAGTTGCAACGGCGTCCCGGCCGGAATCCTCCGCGCGGGCACCAACTACTTCTACTGCCAGCAGTGGGGCCACGAGTACCGCTACGGCAGCTACTACAACCACTACTGGGCGCAGACCGACGACGACAGCGGCAACAAGCGGGTCTGGCTGCCCGTCGTCTACATCAGCGGCGGCGTGAACGACGGCCGTATCCCCGGCCTCCCGCTCTGCTAGAGCTCACGCCAGGCACCTGCCCCCACCGAAGGAACGCATCCAGATGGCAGACGAATACGTCCTGCGCGCCCAGAGATTCGTCAATCAGACCTACGGCGGCAAGATCGGTGTCACCGTCGAGGAGAACGGCAGGACCGGGTGGAGCACCATGTACGCGCTCACCCGCGCGCTCCAGTGGGAGCTGGGCGTCAGCCCGGTCGCGGACTCCTTCGGCCCCACCACCCTGCGGACGCTGACCCAGAAGTTCCCCCGGCTCAATGCCGACACGGTTCCGACGCCGGACTTCTGCCGCATCATCCAGGCCGCGATGTACTGCAAGGGCTACGACGGCGGCGACCTGGACGGCGTCTACAACGCGACCGTCCAGGCCGGTATCACCCGGCTCAAGCAGGACATGGGTGTCGACGGGGTCTACCCCGGCTCCGACCTGACCCCGAAGGTCTTCAAGGGCCTGCTCAACATGGACCCCTACGTAGTCGTCCGGTACGGGGACCGGCCCGGCGACGAGGACGTCCGGGCGATCCAGCGCTGGCTCAACGGGCGGTACATCCACCGCCAGGACTTCTTCGTGATGCCCTGCGACGGCCATCACTCGCGCGATGTCGCCAAGTCGATGCTGTTCGCCATCCAGTACGAGCTGGGCATGGCGGACGGCGTCGCGACCGGCTCCTTCGGTCCGGCGACCCAGGCCGGCCTCAAGCAGCACACGCTCACGGTCGGCTCCACGGGCACCTGGGTGAACCTGTTCACCGCCGCCATGATCCTCAACCAGCGGCCCCACATAGCGTTCAGCGGCACGTTCACGTCCGAGCTGTCCTCCGCGGTCTTCGAGTTCCAGGACTTCGTCGGGCTCTCCGTGAACGGCGACGGCGACTACCGCACCTGGGCGTCCCTGCTGATCTCCTACGGCGACCAGTCCCGCCCAGGCGCCGCCTGTGATTGCATCACCACCATCACGGCGGCCCGCGCACAGGCGTTGACCAGCGCCGGATACGTCTACGTCGGCCGCTACCTGTGCAACGTCCCCGGCGGCCGGGACAAGATGATCAAGCCGGGCGAGCTCCAGACCATCGCGTCGAACGGCATGCACTGCTTCCCGATCTACCAGACGTCCAGCGACGGCGCCTCGTACTTCACCTACAACCAGGGCACCCGCGACGGCCTCGACGCCATCGACTGGGCGAAGTACCACGGCTTCAAGGACGGCACCCGGATCTACTTCGCCGTCGACTACGACGCCTACGACCACGAGGTGACGTCCAACATCCTCCCGCACTTCAGGGGGATCTCCCGGGCGGTGCTGGAGAACTCCCGCTACCGGGTCGGCATCTACGGCCCGCGCAACGTGTGCCGCCGGGTGCGCGAGGCCGGGTACACCGACGCCGGCTTCGTCTCCGACATGTCCAGCGGGTTCTCCGGCAACCTGGGCTTCCCGATGCCCGGCGACTGGGCCTTCGACCAGATCGCCACCGTCTGGGTGGGCAGCGGCGCGGGCGCCATCGAGATAGACAAGAACATCGCGTCCGGCCGCGACATCGGGCAGAACAGCTTCGACCCCGGCGCCGACATCGCCGGTCTGGACGTCGACCTCAACCCGGCGTACCGCGACGCCATGCTCGGGGAGGTGCGCTCGTACCTGGAGTCCATCGGCGTGCCGGAGACCGGCGGCGACGGCTGGACCGACACGGACTGGGCGACCCTGGGCGGCATCTCCAACACCAAGGCGTTCGAGCTGGTCGTCTCCGCCGACTGGCTGTTCACCTCGCTCGCCCGCCAGCTCAGGCTCCGCAAGGCCCTGATCCAGACCCCGGTGCTGTGGGAGCTGCGCAAGCTGAACCCGCTGGACTTCGCCGCGGACACGGCGGTGAAGACCGGACTGGACGACGACTGCAGCACAGGCTGGGGACAGATCTTCGCCTGGGTGGCGATCGAGGCCAGGAACCACTGCGTACGGCAGGGCATCATCAACGGCCAGATCCTGGACAGGGGGCAGGATCTGGACGCGGTGTGGACCCAGCTGAACGAGGACCCGATCTACAACATGAAGACGGCCGCGTACCTGACCATCTTCAACGCCCACCAGATCGGCCACCCGCGCCCGGGTCTGGAGACCTCCGACTCCGCCTCGGAGCTGCTCCTGGCCCGCTACAACGGCCCGCTCATCGTGGACGGCGAGCCGAACGGGCCCGCCCTCGATTACGGCAGGCAACTCCTCGGCCTCTACCGGGTGCTGGAGAAGTACTACCGCCTCTCCCGGAACCAGTGACGTGAAAGGGACCACGAGGTGACCACAGGCATGACAGGCATGACAGGCATGACAGGCATGGCAGGCATGACAAGACGCGACGTCGTCAGACGCACCGCGGTCCTCGGTACGGTCGCACTGGCCGGCGGCGGCTCACTACTGGCCCTCCCCACCGCGGCGTCGGCCGCCGAACACTCCGGGCCCGACGGCACACCCGGCCGGCCGACATCGCCCAACGGCTGGGAGATCGAGGAGAGGGCCAACGACGTCTCCACGGTGTGGACCCGCAGGATCCCGGGCACTCCCTGCGACCTGGACGTCCGCCTCGGCGACGCGGCGACCGTCCTGACGCATGTCGTACGCCGCTTCCACTACGAGATCGACGAACTGCGCACCGGCGACCTGACCGGCTGGCGCGCCCCGTCCCGTGTCCGACTGGACCGATCGGAGGGCAACCAGGCCTCCGGTACGGCCGTCGCGATCCGCCCCGGCTCCTACCCGCCCGGCGCGCGCGGCGGCTTCTTCCCGGTCCAGCTCGCCGTGGTCCGCGACATCCTCGCGGAATGCGACGGAGTCGTCCGCTGGGGCGGTTACGACGACCGCCCCTACGAGGCCCTGTTCTCCATCGACGTACCACCCGACCACGAGCGCCTGACCATGCTGGTGGCCAGGCTCCGCGGCTGGGCCGACGACCCCGGCGCGGGACCCGGAACCCCGGTGGACGTCACGGACGACGGACGCCGCCGGGCGGCCGAGGCCCTGGAACGCCGCCAGAAGTCGGACTGACCGCCGACAGGTTGGCGCCGATTGTGTGCGGCGTCTCCGCTGATTTGCGCGATTCATGCACGTGATACCGGTGCGCAGAAGGCCGGTTCAGCCACCTGATCCCGGTGGTGGTGGCGTCGATGGACTCGCCGGCATCGGGACACTCGCTGCCGGCAGTTGACCAGGTCCCTGTTGCTCGGCCAGGAGCAGTGCGCTCGACGGCACCGTGGAGCGCAGTTCGTGTAAGGCGAGCAGAGTGGCGTGCAGTCGTTCCGCGCCCTCGTAATTTTCGCCCTGCGCTGCGCGCGTCTCGCGCCGATCTGTCACCAGTGCGGACGCCCCGACGTCCGGAGGCCGCTCGGTCACCAAGTGACTCAATGGCGATATTCGGGTCCAGGTGGAGTCCGGCGAGGCGGAAGGTCGCGGTTCCGCGTATGCCGAGGCGTTTACGGAGTGTGTTCGACTCGTTGATCGGGACTTCGAATTCGGCATAACCTCACGGAATGGTGCAGAGCAATGCAGTCGACGTCGACGGTTACCTGACCGAGGCCCCCGAGGGCCGCAGGGACGCGCTGGCCAAGATGCGGCAGCTGTGTCGTGACGAGCTGGTGGGCTTCGACGAAGTCATGGCCTACGGGATGCCCGCATACGAGCGCGACGGTGCCTGCGAGATCGCGTTTGCCAGCCAGAAGCAATACATCTCGTTCTATCTCATGCGCGGTGACGTGCGCGAGGCATTCGAGGAACGGCTGGCGGGGCAGGACATGGGCAAGGGCTGCCTGCGATTCCGTAAGGCTGAGAACATCGACTTCGACCTGTTGCGGGATCTCCTCAAAGCCACTGCTGCCCGACCCGGCGAGGTGTGTTGAGACCGTAGGACGCCCGGGCTGGACGACCCAGCGATGCTGACGCTCGGCCGACCGGAGCGCCGCTGACCGGTACGGATAGGCGCATGGTTTTTTGATCCCTGAGGGTGTTTATCCCCGCCGCTCAGGATCACGCGACCAGTGGGCATGAGGCAGTGCCCCCCAGGAAGCGCGACGTCACTGCTGGCGCACCACGAAAGGCAGACTCATGACGGAGATCCGACCCGCCACCACGACCGACTCCGGCGCGCCGGTGGAGAGCGACGAACACTCACTCACCGTGGGCCCCGGGGGGCCGATTCTGCTCCAGGACGCCTACCTGATCGAGCAGATGGCGCAGTTCAACCGGGAACGGATTCCCGAGCGCCAGCCGCACGCAAAGGGAAGCGGTGCGTTCGGCCGCTTCGAGGTCACGCACGATGTCAGTGCCTACACGAAGGCGGCCCTGTTCCAGCCGGGCACCCGCACCGACCTGGTCATCCGCTTCTCGACCGTCGCCGGCGAGCGTGGCAGCCCGGACACCTGGCGTGACCCGCGCGGCTTCGCGGTGAAGTTCTACACCAGCGAAGGCAACTACGACATGGTCGGCAACAACACGCCGGTCTTCTTCGTGAAGGACCCGATGAAGTTCCAGCACTTCATCCGGTCCCAGAAGCGCCGCGCGGACAACAACCTGCGCGACCACGACATGCAGTGGGACTTCTGGACCCTCTCCCCGGAATCCGCCCACCAGGTCACCTGGCTGATGGGCGACCGGGGCATCCCGCGGACCTGGCGCCACATGAACGGCTACACCTCCCACACCTACATGTGGATCAACGCCGCCGGCGAGCGGTTCTGGGTGAAGTACCACTTCAAGACCGATCAGGGCATCGAGTACTTCACCCAGCACGAGGCCGATCAGATGGCCGCGGCCGACACGGACTACCACACGCGGGACCTCTTCGAGCACATCCGGGACGGCGATCACCCGAGCTGGACCCTGTACGTGCAGGTGATGCCGTACGAGGAGGCCGCGGGCTACCGGTTCAACCCGTTCGACCTCACCAAGGTGTGGCCGCACGGTGACTACCCGCTCATCCCGGTCGGTCGCATGACGCTCGACCGGAACCCCACCGACAACCACGCCCAGATCGAGCAGGCGGCCTTCCAGCCCAACAACTTCGTCCCCGGCATCGGACCGAGCCCGGACCGCATGCTGCTGGCCCGGTTGTTCTCCTACGCGGACGCCCACCGCCACCGCATCGGCGGCAACTACCAGCAGCTGCCGGTGAACGCCCCCGTCGTCGACGTCCACACGTACTCCAAGGACGGGGCGATGGCCTATCGGAACACCACCGACCCGGTGTACGCCCCGAACTCCAAGGGCGGTCCCGCCGCGGACACGGAGCGTTACGGGTCCCCGCCCAGCTGGACGGCCGACGGCGAGATCACCCGCGCCGCCTACGTCTCCCACCCGCAGGACGACGACTGGGGGCAGCCCGGCACCATGGTGCGCGAGGTCCTGGACGATGCCGCACGGGACCGTCTGGTCGACAACGTCGTCGGACATCTCCTCAACGGAGTGAGCGAACCGGTCCTCGAGCGAGCCTTCGCGTACTGGTCCAACATCGACGAGACCATCGGCAAGCGCATCGCCGACGGCGTACGGGCCAAGGCCGACGAGAAGGACCCCAAGGCCGCCGAACAGGGCAACCCCGCAAGGCGCTCCATGCAGCACAAGGCGTGACGGGCTCCGCCGTCGCACGAGCGGAGCGTTCTCGAAGGCCGGATCCCGATGTGACCGCTCCGCCCCACCGGCAACGCCTCCCTCGGCGTCCGGTGCGCTGCACGGGTTGCGGTCCGGTGTGCTCGCGACGGGGCACAGGGCCAATCAGGGCCATGCGTCACCTGATGCGGTGAGCCGTCGTCGGTGCGGTGAGCTTTGCGTACGCGACTGATTACGGTTTGTTCTCATGTCGGCCGTGTCAGCTCCGCTACACCACCGCTCCGCGCCACGGACCGGAGCGGTGCTCGTGCTGCTGCTGGCCGCGCTCCTGCATGTGCTGGCCTGCGCCCACGGCCCGACCCTCGCGGGCGGGGCGCGCGCGGACACCCCGCTCGTCGCCGCTGCCGCCTGCGGACAGACACCGCACGACCAGCAGCGGGCCGGTACCGGGCAGTCGTCGCCGTATCACGACGGCGGCGCGCACTGCTGGGGCGGGGACGAGCCGACGGTGCAGCCTCCGCGTGACGTCACGCTGGCGCTGCCCGTGGTTCATGACGCCATGCCCGGCGGACACGCGGTCGTCCTCGCACCTCCCTCGCGCCCCAGTCCGGCGCCTCCGGCATCCGGCGGACCGTCGGCCGGTCACGCGCGGGCCCTCTTCGGCGTGTGGCGGACCTGATCGGCCCCGCTGCCGACCCCGATCCCTGATCCGGGCGTACGGCAGCCGATCAGCACCCGCGGGCCCCTGGGTCCGCCGATCAGCTCCGCCCCTTCCCCGAGCACACGGCCGACGGCCTTTCATGGCACCGGCCGCAGGAGAAGCACGTCATGAACCACCCCAGCCGTACCTCCGTCCCCCTTTCCCCGGCCCAGCTCCTGGCCGACGCCAAACGTCCGATGCACACCGTCGCCGGACTGGTCGGCGACACCCCCGTGTTGTGGATCGGGGAACCCTTCACCGCCGCCGGCCGTGGCTTCTGGGTGAAGCTCGAAGGCCACAATCCCGGCGGCATCAAGGACCGCACCGCCCTGTACATGGTCCGGGCGGCCCGTGAACGCGGCCTGCTGCTGCCCGGTGCCCGGATCGTGGAGTCCACCTCGGGCACGCTCGGCCTCGGCCTGGCCCTCGCCGGCGCCACCTTCGGTCACCCCGTCACCGTCGTCACCGACCCGGGCATGGAACCGCTGATGACCGGCCTGCTCACCGCCTACGGCGCCGAGGTCGAACTCGTCGACACGCCCCACCCCACCGGCGGCTGGCAGGAGGCGCGCCGCCGACGGGTCGAGGAACTCCTGGCCGGCCGGCCCGACGCCTGGTGCCCCGACCAGTACAACAACCCGGACAACGTCGCCGCCTACGCCCCGCTCGCCCACGAGATCGTCGCCCAACTCGGCCGCGTCGACAGCCTCGTGGTGTCCGTGGGCACGGGCGGTCACTCCGCCGGGATCGCCTCCGTCCTGCGGGGATTCTTCCCCGACCTGCGGGTGGTCGGCGTGGACACCACGGGCTCGACGATCTTCGGACAGCCCGCCGCGCCCCGCATCATGCGGGGACTGGGCTCCAGCATCTACCCCCGCAACGTCGCCTACGACCTCTTCGACGAGGTCCACTGGGTCGCCGCGCCGGAGGCGGTGTGGGCCGCGCGGCGGCTGGCCCGCGACCACTACGCCACCGGCGGCTGGAGCGTCGGGGCGGTGGCGCTCGTCGCCCGCTGGCTGGCCCGCGTGCTGCTCCCGGAGGAACGGATCGTCGCCGTCTTCCCGGACGGCCCGCAGCGCTACGTCGGCACCGTCTTCGACGACCCCTACTGCCGTGAACACGGCCTCCTCGGGCATCCGCCGGCCGACCACCCGGACGAGATCGCCCACCCCGGCGAACGGACCGTCACCCGATGGACCCGCTGCACCCAGGTGACCGACCCCCTCGCCACGGCTCGTCCCTCGGGGCTGACGGGAGCCGCCCGATGAGGACGCTGTGGCGGCAGACCCGCTCCTTCCCGCCCGCCGTACGGCTGCTGATGGCCAATCAGTTCGCCATCAACCTCGGCTTCTACATGCTGATGCCCTACCTCGCCGCCCACCTGTCCGACGGAGTCGGCCTGGCGGCCTGGGCCGTGGGACTGGTGCTGGGTGTACGCAACTTCTCGCAGCAGGGCATGTTCCTCATCGGCGGCACCCTCGCCGACCGCCTCGGCCACAAGATCCCGATCATGGCGGGCTGCCTGCTGCGTACCGTGGGCTTCGCGCTGCTCGGCTGGGTCGACAATCTCGGCGCCCTGATCGTGGCGTCCGCCGCCACCGGCTTCGCCGGCGCCCTGTTCAACCCGGCGGTCCGCGCCTATCTCGCCGCCGAGGCGGGCGAGCGGCGGGTGGACGCGTTCGCCGTGTTCAACGTCCACTACCAGGCCGGCATGCTCCTGGGGCCGCTGGTCGGACTCGCGCTGCTCGCCGCCGACTTCCGGCTCGTGTGCACGACCGCCGCGGCCGTCTTCGCCGCGCTGACCGTGCTCCAGTGGCGCCGCCTGCCCGCCCGTCCCGGTCATACCCCGGGCACGGTCCGCCGGGAGGGAGTGCTCTCGCAGTGGCGAACGGTCGCCGCCAATCGGCCGTTCCTGCTCTTCGCCGCCGCGATGATCGGCTCGTACGTGCTGACCTTCCAGGTCTACCTGGCACTCCCGCTGGCGGCCGCCGACGCCCTCGGCGCCAACGCCACCGCGGCCACCAGCGGACTGTTCGTCGTCTCGGCCGCGGTCGCCGTCGTCGGCCAGTTGCACCTGACCGCATGGGCCGGACAGCGCTGGCGATCCGACCAGGCGCTGACGCGGGGACTGGCCGCGATGGGGCTGGCCTTCCTGCCGCTGGCGCTGGTCCCGCGCGGCTCCTCGACGGCGGCGCTGGCCGCACTGGTCGTCGCGGTGGTCCTGCTCGCGGTGGGCTCCGCCGTGGTCTACCCGTTCGAGATGGACACCATCGTCGCCCTGTCCGGCAACCGACTGGTCGCCACCCACTACGGCCTCTACAACACCATCTCCGGCCTGGGCATCACGCTGGGCAACCTCGTCACCGGAGCACTGTGGGACTTCGCCCAGCGGCACCATGCCCTCTGGCTGACCTGGACCGCCCTGGCCGCCATCGGCCTCGCCTGCGCCGCCGCCGTCACCGCCCTCGCCCACACCGGCAGGCTCGCCGCCGGGCGCCGGCCCGAGCCCGCCCCCGTCTGATCGGCGCGGGCCCCGCGCTGAGCGCTCACCGCGTGGGGCGGTCCCCGGTGTCCGGCTGCTCCAGGTGGGAGGCCAGGACCGCGGCCTGGACGCGGCGCTGGACGCCCAGCTTGGCCAGCAGCCGCGAGATGTGGTTCTTGACGGTCTTCTCCGAGAGATAGAGCTTCTTGCCGATCTCGCGGTTGGTCAGGCCGTCGCCGATCAGGGCGAGAATGTCCCGCTCGCGCGGCGACAGGCTCGCCAGCTCCGAGGGCACGGACGGGGTCTCGGCGGGGTCGGCCCGCAACGAGCGCATCAGCCGGGCCGTGGTCGCGGGGTCCAGCATGGACTGGCCCGAGGCGACGGTGCGCACCGCCGAGACCAGGTCGGAGCCCCTGATCTGCTTGAGGACGTAGCCCGACGCGCCGGCCATGATGGCGTCGAGCAGGGCGTCCTCGTCGTCGAACGACGTCAGCATCAGACAGGCCAGCTCCGGCATCTGGCTGCGCAGCTCACGGCAGACCGTGATGCCGTCGCCGTCCGGGAGTCGTACGTCGAGCACCGCGACGTGCGGGCGCAGGGCCGGACCGCGGACCAGGGCGTGCTCGACGGTGTCCGCGTCGCCGACCACGGAGATGTCCGGTTCGGCGTCGAGCAGGTCGGTCAGGCCCCGACGTACGACCTCGTGGTCGTCCAGCAGGAACACGCGGATCGGGTTCTGCTCCGTGAAGGTGCCTGGCCCTGTCATGACGACCCCTTCTTCCCCGGTGTGGCTTCTCATGACGATCATCGCTCGCCGGGGCCGGTCGCACTAGGGCCGACCGGCCCTGGTGCACCCCGAGAAGCGTCCCGATCGGCCCGGGACGTTCCCTCACCGGCCCCAGGCGGCGCTCTCACCTGCCGCTATGGGGGACTCCAGGGCGAAGTCCACGTCCACCACGCCTTCGACGGCACGGACCAGACGGGCGGCGACCGGGATCAGGGACGTGTCCCGGACCCGCCCGGCGAGGTTCACCACGCCGTCGTGGACCTCGACCCGGATCGCAGCGGACGACATGGGGAAGAGGTGGGCGACGACCTCGCGCCGCACCTCCTCGGCGATCTCGTCGTCCTCTCGCAGGAACACCTTGAGCAGGTCGGCCCGGCTGACGATGCCCTCCAGCATGCCCAGCTCGTTGACCACCGGCAGCCGCTTGACCTTGGCGCGGGCCATGGTCCGGGCGGCCTGGGCCAGCGTCGCGTCCGGGTGGGTGGTGAGCGCGGGGGAGGTCATCAGCTCCTCCGCGCCGACCGCCCCGGCCTTCGCCAGGTCGGACAGGCGGCGCAGCTGGGTGTACCGGTCGGGGTCGCTGTCGCGGAACTCCTCCTTGGGCAGCAGGTCGGCCTCGGAGACGACGCCGACCACCCGGCCCTCGCCCTCCAGCACGGGCAGGGCACTGACCTTCCAGTCCTGCATCAGCCGCACGATCTCCACGAACGTGGCCCGGCGGCCGACGGCGGCGACCGTGTGCGTCATGACGTCGCTGACGATGTGCGGGTTGCCGAGCATGACGGCTCCTCCTCACTTGCCCTCGTGGGCGGTCAGACGGGGCTGCCGGCGCCGTACGGGGCGTACAGGTCCAGCAGCCGGGTGCGGGCCGAGCGCAGCCGGTGTGCGAGCACTTCGCCGACCCACCGGGCGAGGGCGTTGCCGAGCGCAGGGTCCTCCCGGCACATCGTGCGCACGGTCGTCGCGTCGAACTCGTACGCCCGTACCGGGGTCGTCGCCTCGGCGCCCAGGTGCCATACGTGCGGGGTGAACAGCCAGGACCAGCCGACGAGTTCGTTGTGCCGAAGGCTCTCGATGACCGCCGGCCGGCGGCCCGGCACACGCATGTCGAGCTCGACGGTGCCGGTGCGGATGATCCAGAACCGGTCCGCCCTGTCGCCCTCCTCGAACAGGCGCGTCCCCTCCGGGAAGGACACCTCGCGTGCCATGTGCATGAGCCGGTGCCGGTGCTCGGCCGGCAGCGCGCGCAGCATGCTGGGCGTGGGTGTGGTGATCATGGCGTGCCTCCCGACGGATACAGGGACTTCCACTGCCAGCGTCCGCCCGCCGGCCACGCCGGACCATGGGCCACCCGGCCCCTCGCGCCGGGCCACCCGGCTCCCGCGACCGCGGCGCCGCCTACCGCTCGCCCGACCACTCCCGGTACGCGGCAACGGCGGTCGGCAGGGTCGGAAAGATCCGCTCCGCCCCCACGGAGTCCGCGAGGCCGTACGCCTGGAGCTCCTCCCTGAGGTCCTGCTTCACACGGGCGAGGGCGAACACGATGCCGCGGTCCGTGAGCTCCTGGCGCAGTTCGTCGAGGGCGTCCAGCGCGGTGATGTCGACCTCCACGTTGGCCTCGGCGTTCAGGACGAACCAGCGGACGGACGCGGTCTGCTCGTCCACGGCGGCCAGGGCGCGGCGGCGGAAGTCCTCGGCGTTGGCGAAGAAGAGCGGGGAGTCGTAGCGGTAGACCAGCAGCCCGGGGATCGTGCGGGCGGTCGGGTAGTCGTCGACGTCGTGCATGCCGGCGATGCCGGGCACCACACCCAGGACCGCGTCGTGCGGCCGGGCCACCCGGGTCAGCAGCTCGGCCACCGACAGGCCGACCGCCACGAGGACGCCGTACAGGATGTCCAGGGCGAGTACGCCGACCAGGCAGCCGAGGGCGAGCAGGAGTTCGCGGCGGCGGAAGGACGCGAGGCGGCGGAAGCCCGCGAGGTCGATCATGCGGACCGCCGCGTACACGACGAGGGCGCCGAGGACGGCCGACGGCGTCCGGCTGAGCAGCGGGCTGAGGAACAGCAGGACCGCGAGGACCACGACCCCGGCGATCAGCGAGTACAGCTGACTGCGGGCGCCGGACGAGGAGGCGAGCGCCGTCCGGCTCGCGCTGCTGCTGACCGGGAAGCCGTGCAGGGCGGCGGCACCGAGGTTGGCCGCGCCCAGCGCCAGGAACTCCTGGTTGGCGTCGAGGTCGGGGCCGTCGTCCGCGTCGTCGGCGCGGCCGGAGAACGCCCGCGCGGTCAGGATGAAGTCCGTGTACCCGACCAGGAGTACGCCGAGGGCGGGCAGCACCAGACCAGGCACCTCGGTCCAGTCCGGGTGGGCGAGGCCGGGCAGACCCGAGGGGACGTCGCCGATCACTTTGACGTCGTACCGCTCGTCGAGGTCGAAGAGCACCACGGCGAGCGTGCCGAGGACCACGGCGAGCAGCGGACCGGGCACGGCACGGACGTACTTCGCCATCAGGAACAGCAGCACGAGCGCGGCGGCCGACAGCACGACGGTGGCCCCGTGCGCCTCCGTCACACCGGCCGCGAACGACCACACCTGCGGGAAGAACCTGGACCCCGTCGTCTCGACTCCGGTCAGCTTGGTCAGCTGGTCCGCCATCATGATCAGCGCCACGCCCGCCATGTAGCCGATCAGCACCGGGCGCGAGAGCAGATCCGCGAGGAAGCCGAGCCGCACTGCCCGCGCGACCAGGCACAGCAGGCCGACGGTGACCGCGAGGGTGACGGCCAGGGTGGCGTACCGGTCGGGGTCGCCGGCGGCGAGCGGGGCGACCACCGTGGCCGTCATCAGCGCGGTCGTGGACTCCGGGCCGACCGACAGCAGGCGCGAGGACCCGAACACCGCGTACAGGGCGAGCGCGGGCAGGATCGCCCACAGTCCCGCGACCGGCGGCAGCCCGGCCACACCCGCGTACGCCATCACCTGGGGGACGAGATACGCCGCCACGGTGACGCCGGCCAGGACGTCGCCGCGCAGCCACGAGCGCCGGTAGCCGAGGAGGGCGACGACTCCCGGCACCAGGTGGCGCCACTGCGGAACGTGCCCGCGCTTGCCCTGCTCCATCGGCCACCCTTCTCCGTCGGGCCTCAGGATCCACCGCCGTGCCCGCGGCCGCGACAGGTGAATGAATCGATTCCGGCCGAGCATGCACCCCAACGGGCCGTTCGGGCACCTCCGTTCAGCCCACGGGATCCCGAAGCGGCCAGGGCCGGTCGGCCCCTTGCAGGGACTTGCGGCCCCTGCCGGGCACGCGGTCCGGGGGCGAGGCTCGTATCGGGACCCCCGACTCGGGACCCCCGATTCAGGAGGTGGAACCATGACCCGCACCGTCACTCTCAGCGTGACCGCCGGGCTCGACGGCTCGCGCGAGAGCCGCGCGGCGGCCGAGTGGGCGGCTCGCGAAGCACAGTTGCTCGGTCTGCCGCTGAAGCTGATCCAAGTGTGGGAGCCCGTACCGGAGCCCATGGCCCAGGCGCCGCTCCTCGGCGTCGAGACCCAGCAGCACTGGAGCGAGAGAGTGCCGCGGGACGTGGCCGAAGGCATCCGAGCGCGGCACCCCGGACTCGACGTGACGGTCGAGCAGTTGCCCGGGCGGCCCGCCGAGGTGCTGGCCGACGAGGCCAAGGACGCCGAACTCCTCGTCCTCGGCTCGCGCGGACTCAGCGGCATCGCCGGCTTCCTCGTCGGCTCGGTCGGCCTCGCGGTCGTGGCCCACGCCGACCGGCCCGTCGTCCTGGTCCGCGCCGAGGAACAGGCCGCCGACGAGCACGAGAGCGACCCCGTCGGCATACCGTCCGCAGCGACCGCGTTCCGGCCCGTCGTCCTGGGTCTCGACATCGACAGCCCCGACCGTGAGCTGATCGAGTTCGCGTTCGCCGCCGCTGCCCGCCGGGGCACCACCCTGCGGGTCGTACACGGCTGGAACCCGCCCCCGTACTACGCTTACGGCCTGTCCGCGGACCTCGAACTCCACGCGTCCCTCGCACAGCGCGAGACCACGGTCCTCACCGAGGTCATGCGCCCGTGGCGCAAGAAGTTCCCGGAGGTCGAGGTCACCGAGGAATCCCACTACGGCACCCCCGGCAGCCATCTCGTCGACGCCTCCCGGGACGCCTCCCTGGTCGTCGTCGGACGCCGGATCCGCCGCAGCCCGTTCGGTGCCCACATCGGCCCCGTCACGCACGCCGTGCTCCATCACGCCATGGCCCCCGTCGCCGTCGTACCGCACAACTGACGGAAATCCGGAGGAGTTGAAACATGAACGCGATGGACCTGCCGATCGTCGTCGGTGTCGACGGCTCCGAGCCCAGCCTGCGGGCCGTCGACTGGGCGGCCGACGAGGCCGCGCTGCGCGGCCTGCCGCTTCGGCTGGTGTACGCCTCGCTGTGGGAGCGGTACGAGGGCGACGCCCTCGCCCACGAACTGGGCAGGCCGTCCGAACGGGTGCGGGCCGAGGACATCGTGACCGCCGCGGCCCGGCGCGCCCATCGCCGCCGGGCCGACGTGAAGGTGCTGACCGATTCCCTGCCCGAGGAACCCGAGTACGCGCTGGTGCGGGAGAGCCGCACCGCCGCGCTGCTGGTGACGGGCACCCGTGGCCGCGGCGGCATGGCGGAGGCGCTGCTCGGCTCCGTGTCCCTGACCGTCGCCGGGCACGCGCACTGCCCGATGGTCGTCGTGCGCGGCGGCCACGACAACGCGGTCCGGCCCGGCGGCCGGATAGTCGTGGGGGTCGGTGGAGGGGCGCCCGTCCGGTTCGCCTTCGAGGAGGCACGGCTGCGCGGAGCGGCGGTGGAGGCCGTACGGGCCTGGCGCTCCCCGGCGCGTGAGACCACCGATCACCCGCTGCTCGCCGGGGAACCCGCCCGGCTGCACGAGCAGGAGGCGGCGCAGGCCCTGGAGAAGGCCCTGCGGGGAGTGCCCGCCGATGTGGAGGTGCACCGGCGGGTCGTGGAGGGCCACGCCCGGACCGTGCTGGCGGACGCCTCCCGCGACGCCGACCTGCTCATAGTCGGGGCCCGGCGCCGTCCGCGGCACTTCGGGCTCCAACTGGGGCGTGTGGCGCACGGGGTGCTGCATCACTCCGTCTGCCCCGTCGCGGTCGTCCCCGAGCACGACGCATGACGTGCGGTGGGGTACCCGGCCGGACGGCCCCGATGACCGACCGGCCATCCCCATCGACCGACTGAACCTGAAATCACGGCAGTTCGAAGTACCGACGACTCCGGAGTCGCCTTCATGTCCAAGGCCGAGCACCAGGACGCCACCGAACTCTCCGCCGACGAGCTGCGCGAACTCGACGCCCACTGGCGGGCCGCCAACTACCTGGCCGCGGGCCAGATCTATCTGCTCTCCAACCCTCTGCTGACCGAGCCGCTGAAGCCGGAGCACATCAAGCCGCGGCTGCTCGGCCACTGGGGCACCTCACCGGGCCTGAACCTCGTGTACACCCACCTCAACCGGGTGATCGGGGCGCGCGGGCTCGACACGCTGTGCGTATGGGGGCCGGGGCACGGCGGGCCGTCCGTGCTCGCCGGGTCCTGGCTGGACGGCAGTTACAGCGAGATCTACCCGGACGTGCCGCGGGACGGCGAGGGGATGGAGCGGCTGTTCCGGCAGTTCTCCTTCCCGGGCGGCGTGCCGAGCCATGTCGCCCCGGAGGTCCCGGGATCCATCCACGAGGGCGGCGAGCTCGGGTACTCCCTCGCCCACGCCTACGGCGCCGCCTTCGACAACCCGGACCTGCTCGTCGCATGTGTGATCGGCGACGGCGAGGCCGAGACCGGCCCACTGGCCGCCTCCTGGCACTCCAACAAGTTCCTCGACCCGGTGCACGACGGCGCCGTCCTGCCGATCCTGCACCTCAACGGCTACAAGATCGCCAACCCGACCGTGCTGTCCCGGCTGCCCGCGGCCGAACTCGACCAACTGCTGCGCGGCTACGGCCACGACCCGCTCCACGTCACCGGTGACGACCCCGCCGCCGTCCACCGCGCGCTGGCCCGCGCCCTCGACGAGGCGCTGGACCGGATCGCCCTGATGCAGAGGTCGGCCCGCGAGGGCGGTGTCGCCGGGCGTGTGCACTGGCCGATGATCGTGCTGCGCACACCGAAGGGCTGGACCGGCCCCGCCGAGGTCGACGGCCTGCCCGTGGAGGGCACCTGGCGCGCCCATCAGGTCCCGCTCGCCGGCGTGCGCGAGAACCCGGAACACCTGCGGCAGTTGGAGGCGTGGCTGCGCTCCTACCGGCCCGAGGAACTCTTCGGCCCGGACGGCCGGCCCGTCGCCGACGTCCTCGCGTGCGTCCCCGACGGCTCCCGCCGCCTGGGCGCCACCGCGCACGCCAACGGCGGGCTCCTCGTCCGCGACCTGCCCATCGCATCCCTCGACTCCTTCGCCGTACCGGTCGACAAGCCCGGCACGACCATGCACGAACCGACCCGGGTCCTCGGAGACCTGCTGCGGCAGGTCATGAAGGACACCCGCACGCGCCGGGACTTCCGGGTCGTCGGCCCCGACGAGACCGCGTCCAACCGGCTCCAGGCGCTCTACGACGCGAGCGGCAAGGCGTGGCAGGCTCAGACCCTGCCGGTCGACGAACACCTCGACCGGCACGGCCGCGTGCTGGAGATCCTGTCCGAACACACCTGCCAGGGCTGGCTGGAGGGCTACCTCCTCACCGGACGGCACGGACTGTTCTCCTGCTACGAGGCATTCGTCCACATCGTCGACTCCATGGTCAACCAGCACATCAAGTGGCTCAGGACGGCCCGGCGGCTGCCCTGGCGCGCGCCCATCGCCTCCCTCAACTATCTGCTGACCTCGCACGTGTGGCGGCAGGACCACAACGGCTTCTCCCACCAGGACCCCGGGTTCGTCGACCACGTCCTCAACAAGAGCCCCGAGGTCGTCCGGGTGTATCTGCCGCCGGACGCCAACACCCTGCTCTCCGTCGCCGACCACGCCCTGCGCAGCCGCGACTACGTCAATGTGATCGTCGCCGGCAAGCAGCCCTGCTTCGACTGGCTGTCCATGGACGCCGCCCGCGCCCACTGCGCCCGCGGCGCCGGCATCTGGGACTGGGCCGGCACGGAGAACGGCGACGAACCGGACGTGGTGCTCGCCTGCGCCGGTGACGTGCCCACACAGGAGGTGCTGGCCGCCGCGCAACTGCTGCGCCGGCACCTGCCGCAGCTCGCGGTCCGCGTGGTCAACGTCGTCGACATGGCCCGGCTCATGCCGCGCGAGGAACACCCGCACGGCATGACCGACTTCGAGTACGACGGCCTGTTCACCGCCGACAGGCCGGTGATCTTCGCCTACCACGGCTACCCGTGGCTGATCCACCGCCTCGCCTACCGCCGCACCGGCCACAAGAACCTGCATGTGCGCGGCTACAAGGAGTCCGGCACCACGACCACACCCTTCGACATGGTCGTCCGCAACGACCTCGACCGTTTCCGCCTGGTCATGGACGTCATCGACCGCGTCCCCGGCCTCGCCGTGCGCGCCGCCGCCGTACGCCAGGAGATGGCCGACGCCCGCACCCGCCACCACGACTGGATCCGCGAACACGGCACCGACCTGCCGGAGATCGCCGACTGGACCTGGAGCACCTGAACCCCGGAGGGGACCGGCGCCGCCGATCGCCGGTCCTCTTCGCCCAGGCCCGTCGCGCAGGCGCGTTCCGGGGCCGAACGGCCCCCGGGTCGGTCCCGGGCAGCCCATGGGATCGGGCGGTCGGGTGTCGCACGGTGGGAGTGGAGGAGGCGAACCGTCATGACCGACAAGGTGCTGGTTGCCTACGGAACGACCAATGGATCGACCGCGCGGATCGCCGAAGCCGTCGCCGACGCCCTGCGCAAGGACGGGCTGGCGGTGGACACGCTGCCCGCCCGGTCCGTGCCCAGTGTGGCCCCGTACGACGCCGTCGTGATCGGCGGCGGACTGTACGCCGGACGCTGGCACAAGGACGCCCGCCGCTTCGTGCGGCGACACGGCCGGGCGCTGACCGAGCGCCCGCTCTGGCTCTTCAGCAGCGGACCCCTCGACGCCACGGCCTCCGAGCGGGACATCCCGCCCGTGCCAGGGGTGAAGAAGACCATGGCACGGCTGGACGCCAGGGACCACGTCACGTTCGGCGGCTGCCTGGAGGAAGGCGCCAAGGGCTGGGTCGCCGGAATGATTCTGCGCTCCGGCAAGGGCGGGGACTTCCGGGACTTCACCGCGATCGAGGCGTGGGCGGAGCGGGTGGCCGCCGAGCTGAGGAACGAGGCGTAGCGAAAGGGCGCCGTACGAAGGGCACCCCGTCCGGCCCCGCGAGGGTCCCGTCCGGCCCAAGCGGGGTCCGGGCATCCGCGCCAAGCTGGACGTGCGGGGCAATTCCGGCACCGGGGTGCCGGCCGGCGCGAACCGCCTGCGGGACCCCACCGCCGGGCCCGCGCTCCGCGACACGTCGAGTGGGGTGAGGAGCGTCATGAAAGGCTACGTGTTCCACGGCGCCGGAGAGTCCGCCTGGGAAGAGGTCCCGGACCCGGCCATCAAGGAGCCCACCGACGCGATCGTGCGCGTCGGAGCGGTCACCATCTGCGGCACGGACCTGCACATCCTCAAGGGCGACGTGCCCGAGGTACAGCCAGGCACTGTCCTCGGCCACGAGGCGGTCGGCGAGGTCGTCGAGGTCGGCAGCGACGTGCGCACGGTGCGGCCGGGGGACCGGGTCCTGGTCTCCTGCATCACCTCGTGCGGGCGCTGCTCCTACTGCCGTCAGGGGGCGTACGGCCAGTGCCGGGGCGGTGGCGGCTGGATCCTCGGCCATCTGATCGACGGCACGCAGGCCGAGTACGTCCGGGTGCCGTACGCCGATCTGTCCGTGCACCCGCTGCCGGGGGCCATGGACAGCAAGGACGCGGTCCTGCTGGCCGACATCCTGCCGACCTCCTACGAGGTGGGCGTACTCAACGGAAACGTCCGGCCCGGCGACACCGTGGTCGTGGTCGGCGCGGGCCCCATCGGACTGGCGGCCGTCGCCACGGCCCGGCTGTTCTCCCCCGAGCGGATCGTCGCCGTCGACCTGGCACCCGCCCGTCTGGAGGCCGCCCGGCAGCTCGGCGCCGACGCGGTGGCCGACGCCCGGGAGGCTCCGGAACAGCTGGTCACCGACCTCACCGACGGGCTCGGTGCGGACGTCGTCATCGAGGCGGTCGGCGTGCCGGAGACCTTCGAGCTGTGCACCAGGATGGTCCGGCCCGGTGGGCACGTCGCCAACGTCGGCGTGCACGGCGCCCCCGCGACCCTGCACCTCGAAGACCTGTGGATCAAGAACATCACCATCACGACCGGCCTGGTCGACACGTACTCCACCCCGACCCTGCTGCGGATGACGGCCGCGGGCCGGCTGCCCACCTCCGAGCTGGTCACCCACACCTTCCCGCTGGACCTCATGGAGGAGGCGTACGACGTCTTCGGCCGCGCCGGCGACACCGGCGCCCTGAAGGTCGTGCTGGGGGAGGAGCGGCACCAGGAGGTCGTCCCCGTGAGCAGCGCCTGACAGCCGGGTGCGGGTCAGGACGCCGGGCGCCGCCGGTGGGGGTTCAGGCGGCGCCCGAGCAGTCCTCCGCGGTGAGCATGACGGGCTTCCGTCGGGGTGCGTTGCTCATGGACGAGGTCGGCGATGCGCAGTTTCGGTGCGGTGTGCACAGCCACGGAGCGACACCGCGGGGGATCGGTGCCGCTCCTCCTTCCACCATCTCTCGTGTCACCGCCGGGTGCCAGGGCCGATGGGCCCCGATCACGGTCCGGACGGCCCAGGCGCGTCATATCGGCCAGGTTCCGGCCCTCGCCGCCCGACGGGTCTACGGGCCCGCGGCGCGCGGCGGTGCGGATTCGGACCGTCGCAGCGCTGGTCCGGCGCGGGGCGGTGCCGGTGACGAGGAGTTCCGGACCGTTCGGCCTGTCGGGGTGATCGGACCCGACGGAAAGCGGCTCTCCGCCTTCCACACCGTCGTGATCGCCGAGGAGCAGATCGTCAGGGCCGCTCCCCCGGCACCGTCCCCTCCCAGCCCGTCCAGCGTTTGAGGACGAGGCCGTCAAGGCCGACTGCGGGGTCTGGGGCGGCAACCCCAGGAGCAGTCCGGGGTGCCCCGCCACCGGGACCGCCTGGTTGGGCCGAACGTCCTTCCCCTGTGCCCCGTCCGCCTCTCCTGGCCGCCTCCGTCGGGTGCGACGCTGGGATCGGAGCAAGAGGTGGTGAGGACGATGACACTCCCCCTGGTCGTTGGCGTCGACGGATCGGACGCGAGCCTGCCGGCCGTCGACTGGGCGGTGGACGAAGCCGCCCGCGGTGACCGTCCGCTGCGGCTGGTGTACGCCTCCCTCTGGGAGCGCTACGAGGGCGCCGTACCGTCGACCGGACGTGAACGCCCCTCCGAGCGCGTGCTGGCCGAGCACATCGTGGCGTCGGCCGCCGAACGCGCCGCACTGCGCCGGCCGCAGGTGCCGGTGACGACCGGCATCGTCCCCGCGGACCCGGTCGACGCCCTCCTGCACGAAGGCAACAACGCCTTCGCCCTGGTGACGGGCGAGCGCGGCCGCGGCGAGCTCAAGGGACTGCTCCTCGGATCGGTGAGCCTGGGCGTCGCCGCCCGCGCGCACTGCCCGGTGATCGTGGTCCGGGGCGACGAGACAGGACTGGTCGGCCTGCACGAGCAGATCCTGTTCGGTGCCGGTGACCTGGCCACCGGCGTGCAGGCCGTGCGCTTCGCCCTGCGCGAGGCCGAGGAACGCGGCTGCGCAGTGGACGCCGTACGCGCCTGGCGCCGGCCCGCACCGGAGGGCGCGGCCGTGTTCACCGAGGACGCCGCGCACGAGCCCGAGGAACGAGCGGCGGCCCAGCTCGACGAACTGCTGGACGAGGCCATGGCCGAACGCCCCGGCGTCCGGGTACGCCGGACCACCGTAGAGGGCCCGGCCCGCCGGATCCTCGTGGATCGCTCGGCCGACGCCGACCTCGTCGTCATCGGAGCGCGCCACCGGCACGGGCACTTCGGCCTGCAACTCGGCCGTGCCGGCCACACCCTGTTGCACCACGCGCACTGCCCGGTGGCGATCGTGCCGCAGATGACGTGAATGTCCCTGGCCCGTCAGGCGCCCGGCACGTCCGGTCGTGGCCGCCGGAACCCACCGGCGGCCACGGCGATCGTTCCGATCAGGGCGATCAGTACCGCCGTGGCGAGCAGTTGATAGCTGATCACCGGTTCGAAGAGCTTGGCGAGCACCTCCCGCGGGCTGGGGCCGCTACGTATCGCAGACGCCAGCCAGCCGGCCTCCGGGGCCGGCTCGGCGAAGCCGGACCCGCCCACCACGTCCGGATTCCCGGTGAGGTCGCGCAGCCGGTACGGCAGCAGCAGGAACGGGATGTAGGCGAACAGGGAGGCGAACTGTGTGAGCAACGGTGCGAACCAGAGCTTGCGGGGCAGCCAGAACGCCGCGATCACCGTGAGCACGTCGGCGAGGTAGAAGTACCGCTCGTGCATGTTGGGCAGCAGGAACGGCACGAGCAGCGCCGACACCGTGGCCGCCAGCACCAGCTGCAGGTGCGTCAGGTCAGGCCGGCGCAGCACTGCCGCGCCGACGAGTCCGAGCACCGACACCCCGGTCAGCACGATCCCCAGGGTCTGAAGGGCCTGTGGCGTCGAGTCGAGGTACTGGAAGGCGTTGGGCGCCGTCACGATGAACTCGCCGTGCAGCAGCGAGGCCTGGTCGAGGTAGACGGTGAGCAGCTTCCCCGGCTCGGCGCCCAGCAGCAGCGCCGGGGCGTCGAGCAGCAGATACATGCCGGGAACGGCGAGCAGGCACTGCCAGGGCAGCTTGCGGCGCAGCACCATCAGCAGCAGGACCGGGAACAGGAAGACGGCCTGGAGCTTGAAGGCGAACGCCGCGCCGAACAGGGCGCACGCCGTCCACGACCGGCCCCGCATGAGGTGGTACAGCCCGCCGATCGCCAGGGCGGCGTAACCGGAGTCGCACTGACCCCACATGGAGCTGTTCAGTACGACCGTCGGAAGCAGTACGACCACGAGCGCCGCCGCGAGCGGGAGCCGGCCGGTCGGGTACCTGAGCCCGGTGATCCGGTACACGTACCAGCCGAGCAGCACGTCGAAGGCGATCGGGATCAGCTTCACCGCGACCAGCGAGGGGATCTTCAGCCACACGGTCGTCGCGAGCAGATACAGGTAGGGCACGTTGTAGTTGGAGAACTGGTGCCGCAGCGCGCGGTAGCCCCCGTTGTCCTCGATGAACTGATACCAGCGCCGGTAGAAGTCCACGTAGTCCTCGGACCTGTGGTCCAGGAAGGCGAACCGGGCGATCACGGCGACGACGGCGATCGTGGCGACGACGAGGAGCGAGGAGCGGTGCCGCGTCCACCGGTCCGCGACGGACGGCGACGGCTTCACCGCCCGGTCCGTGTGCGCTGCCATTTCCTGACTGGACGTCATGTATTGACTCGATTCGGGGAGGGGACGCAGGGGCCGGTGAACCGGGACCGCTCAGGAGGCGCGGCACAGAGCGACGAGCGAGACGCCGAACGGCGGGTCGACGTGTGACAGCAGCCGGGCCTCGGAGGCGAAGACCCCGAGCAGGAGCCGGTTCACCGGTGGGGAGGGCAGGGCCAGATGCGGATCGACGCGCTCGGCCACGCGGGGCGACACCCGGCGCCGCCAGCGGCCCGCCGACCTGGCCGCGAGGGCCGGCAGGAACAGCAGCGAGTTGAAGTAGGCGAGGCGTTCGACCTGGAAGCCGCCGGCCCGCTGCACGAGATCCCGCAGCTGGGCACGGCGGTAGCGCCTGACGTGCCCGGCGTAGACGTCGTGGTGGCTCCACAGCATCTGGTAGGCGGGGACGGTGAGCGCCATCCGGCCACCCGTGGGCAGTACTTGGCGGAACGCACGCAGTGCCGCCAGGTCGTCGGTGAGGTGCTCGACCACGTCGAAGGCGGTCACCAGGTCGAACAGCTCGCCGCGGGGCAGATCCTCGGGGATGCTGCCGTGCCGGGCCGACACACCCTCGGGCAGTCTCTGCCGCAGGTAGTCGATGGCGTGCGGGGAACTGTCGAGCGCGGTGACGCTCCCGAACTCACGCAGCATCTCGACCATTTCGCCCGTCCCCGACCCGACGTCGAGGATGTCCAGACCACCGGGCTTCGCTCGCCTGACGTCCCTCAGCTGGTCCCGCAGCAGCGCGGCGACGATCCGCCGACGCCCCTGGAACCACCAGTGCCGGCTCTCCACCGCGGCGAACGCGTGGTACATGGAGGTGTCCATGACCGTCACCCCAGCCGTTCCATGACGATGTACAGAGGACGCTTCTTGACCTCGTGGTAGATCCGCGCGATGTAGGCGCCGACCATGCCGATGGTGGTGAGCTGGGCTCCGCCGACGAGGAGGACCACGGAGATCGTGGAGGCCCAGCCCACCGGCAACGACAGGGCGCTGAGCCGGGCCAGCAGCACGAGGACCACCATCACCGCTCCGGCGGCGGCGGTCGCGAGGCCGAGCGTGGACACCAGCCGCAGCGGGACGCTGGAGAACCCGAGCAGTCCGTCCGCCGCCAGCTTGGCCAGCCGGCGCAAGGTGTACTGGGACTCGCCGGACGGCCGCCGGGCGCGGTCGTACTCGACGGCGGCCTGCCGGAACCCCGACCAACTGCGCAGCCCGCGCAGGAACCTGCTGCGCTCCGGCATCGAGCGCAGCACTGCCACCACCCTGCGGTCCAGGAGCGCGAAGTCCCCGCTGGACAGCGGCACTTCGATGTCCGCGAGGTACCGGAAGACCCGGTAGAAGACTGCGTACGCAAGGCGCTTGAGCGGCCCTTCCTTGCGGTTCCTGCGGACCATGTAGACGACCTCGTGGCCCGCCCGCCAGCGTTCGACGAGGTCGCCGATCAGCTCGGGCGGGTCCTGGAGATCGGCGTCCAGCATGACGACCGCCGAGCCGCGGGCGACGTCCAGCCCGGCGCTCAGGGCCGCCTGCTGGCCGAAGTTGCGCGACAGCCGGAGCAGCCGGACCGACGGGTCCTCGCGGTGCAGTTCGCCGATGAGGTCGGACGAGCCGTCGCTGCTGCCGTCGTCGACGAACAGGATCTCGAAGGTGCCGATCGGGGTGAGCGCCCCGCGCAGCCGGCGGTGCAGTTCACGCAGGGTGGTCGCGTTGTTGAAGACCGGGACGACCACCGACAGCAGCGGCTCCCGGGCTCCGGGAGGGCCGGGTGCCGGGTCGGCCGGGACGTCGACGCGTGAGCGCACCAGGTGCAGCATCTCGTCGGCGGAGAATCCGGCGGTCCGGGCGGCGATGTGCAGGGGGGTCCGGCCCAGCACGTAGTCACCCAGGGCGAGCGCGCGATACAGGTCGGGCGTGTCGTGCGTCTGGGGCGTTTCGGCGTCGGTGCGCATACGGCTCCTCTCCCGCGCCGTCGTCGAGTGCTCGGGCCGGCTCAATCGAGGACCGCGACAGCGCGTGCCCAGCCCGCTCCGGCGCGGGCGATCCGCACCGGGAAGCAGACGACCGAGAAGCCGGAGGAGGGCAGGGCGCCGAGGTTGGCCAGCCGCTCGATCTGGCAGTACTCCCGCTCCCGGCCCGCGAAGTGCGCCGGCCACAGCAGAGTCCGGTCCCCGGTGTCGGCGTAGCGCTCCATGATGTGGGTGAACGGGGCGTCGAGGCTGAACGCGTCCGTGCCGATGACCCGGACCCCCAGGTCGAGGAGGTAGTGCACGGCCGACCCGTCCAGCCCGGTGAAGTCAGTGAAGTAGCGCTGGGTACCGCTCCATTCCTCGGCCCCCGTGCGCAGCAGCACGATGTCGTACGGCCGCACCTCGTGCCCGACGCGGTCGAGCTCGGCGGCGATGAAGCGGGCGTCGACGCTGCCCACGCCGGCCGCCGTGAGGTCCAGCACCACGCCCGGACGGTAGAACCACTCCAGCGGTACCTGGTCGATGGTCTTGGGCTGCCCGTACGCCGCCGTCGAGCCGTAGTGGGTCGGGGCGTCGACATGGGTGCCGACGTGGGTCGTCAGGGTCAGCGTGTCGTTGTTGAGGAACTCGCCGTCCGGCAGGTCGTCGGGGTCCAGGGACAGCCCGAAGTGCTGCTCCATCTCCGCGACCAGGTGCCGGGCCCCCTGCGCCGGAGTCATGACCGAGTGCTCGATCGGGTCCGGCTCCCATGACGTGGCGTCGACCGGGGAGGACAGGTCGATCAGGCGCATGAGCCCTCCTCGGCGCCGGCTTCGAGGGCCTCGGCGTACGCCTTGGCATGCTCGAGCGTCACCGTGCTGTTGCGGCCGAGGGCCCGGCGGACGAAGTCCCGCGCGGTGGCGAGGGTGGCGTCCGGGCCCAGCACCTCGCGCACCCGGTCCGGGGCCAGCAGCACCGTGTGGCGGGACGTGGCCAGGGTGCGCTCCGGGCCTGCCGTGATGTGCCAGGAGCCGGTGTGGGCGGTCATCAGCAGCGGGGTGACGACCTGTTTGTAGACGATCCGGTCGGGGGGAAGGCAGATCCGCACCGAGGAGGTCGTGTGCACCGAGCCGTCGGCGGTACGGGTGTCCATGTCCATGTGCTGCACCCCGGCGTCCTCGGTCAGCTCCAGCCGGTCCACGTGCGGGATGCGCCGCGGCCACTCGCCCGCGTCGCGGAGGAAGTCGTGGACGGCCCCGGCGGGTGCGGCGATCTCGACCGAGTCCTCGAAGGAGAGCAGGAGTTCGTCGATACGGCCGGCCAGTTCGGCGGCGCTCCCGAGCCGGGCCAGCTCCTCGGTGCTGTTGCTGTCGACGGCCCGGTCGATCCACCGCAGCGACTGCGGATCGTCGTCGACGGCACCGTACTCGTGCAGGAACGTCACGCGGGTGGTGTGCGCGTCGAGGGGCGTCATACGCCACTCGCCGCTCATGAAGGCCACCGGGGGAGCGGGGACCTCCTGACGGAAGCGCACGCTCAGCGCGCTCGGGTCCAGGACGCGGTGGGACGTCCAGCACTTCACCTCGCCGTTGGCGATGGCCCAGATGCGCAGGCGTTCCTCGGAGCCGCCGGACTCCAGGACCTCGACGTGCAGGGTGGGTGTGAAGTGGTGCGGCCAGTCGGCGGCGCGGGCCACGATGTCGTACACGCGCCGGGCCGGAGCCGCCACGGTGATCGAGTGCTCGGTGGAACGCATGGTCGGTGCCGTCATGGTGTCGCCCCTTTCCGGATCAGTAGTTGCCGAGCCCGCCGCACACGTTGATGGCCTGCGCCGTGATGGGCGCGGCGGAATCGGTCACCAGATATCCGACGATTCCGGCGACCTCGTCAGGGGTCGTGTAGCGGCCCAGGGGAATACGGCTCTCGAATCGTTCGAGGACTTCGGCCTCGGTCGTCTCCCATGCCGCCGCGTATCCCTGCCGTACGCGTTCGGCCATCGGTGTCTCGACATATCCGGGGCACACCGCGTTCACCGTCACACCGGTCTTGGCGAGTTCCAGTCCCAGGGCCTTGGTGAATCCCACGACACCGTGCTTCGAGGCCGAATAGGGGGCGCCCAGCACCACGCCCTGCTTTCCGCCGGTGGACGCGATGTTGATGACGCGGCCCCACCCCCGTTCCAGCATTCCGGCGTTGACCAGCACCTCACGGGTCAGCCGGAACACGCTGGTGAGGTTCGTCTCGATCACGTCGGACCACAGCTCGTCGGTGATCCGGGCCGTGACCCCGCCGCCGCTGCGACCGGCGTTGTTGACCAGCACGTCGACCCCGCCGAACGCCGCGACCGCCCTGCTCACCAGGGCCTCGATGTCCTCGCGGTCACGTACGTCGGCCTGGGCCCCGTCGGCCCGCGCCCCGAGGTTGCGCAGTTCCTTCACCGTTCGCGCGACGTCGTCGGCGTTCCGGGAGCAGATGAAGACTCGCATCCCACGAGCCGCCAGTGCACGCGCGGCCGAAATCCCTATTCCACTGGTGGCGCCGGTTATCAGCGCGGTACGCGAGGCGTCCTCGGTCATCTGCCATCCTCCTGTGCCCGCGGGCAGGTCTGGGGTTCGGGTCGGTCGAACTTTTCCAACAGGGCCTCGAGGACGGGTCGAAACGAGGCGGAGGGAATTGAGTGGGGTCATTGCCGACGGCGCGTTCCACTCGTCATCGAGGCGTGTTCGAGCAGGGGCGGGAAGGCTGCGCAGGGAAAGCCAGACGTCCCGAGTCGAGGAGAGGCCCGAATGACCGAGACCGTGGTGCCGGAAACCATCGGCGAACTGCGCGCCCGAGTCGAGCAGTTCTACGCCGCACAGATGCGGCTCCTCGATTCGGGGGAGGCCGAGGCATGGGCGGACACGTTCACCGAGGACGCCGTCTTCGCGGCCAACGGGCGCAGCGAGCCCACGCGCGGGCGCACGGCCATCGCCGCAGCGGCGCGTCTCACGTCCGCCGAGCTGAGCGAGGCCGGTCGGATCCGGCGGCACTGGATCGGCATGTCCGCCGTGGAGCCCGCGGCAGACGGCACGGTGCTAGTGGGGAGCTACGCGTTGATCATCGAGACGGAGATCGGCGGCGCACCGAAGGTGCTCATGTCGACCACGTGTGACGACGTCCTGGTGGACGACGGCGGCCTGCGTGTGCGGCACCGCGTCGTCGCGCGCGATGACATCGCCTCCTGACGGCGGCGCCGTACAGGGCCCGCCGGCAGGCCGACGGCACGCGCCGCTCGTCGGTGAACTCGCCCGCTTCGGGGTGATGGGAGTCGTCAACTCCACGGTGGCGATAGCCGGCACCAGCGTGCTCCACGTCGGCCTGAAGGTGGGCCCGCTCACCTCGAACGCGATCGCCACACTGCTCGCGACGACCCTCTCGTTCGCCGGGAACCGCTGGTGGACCTTCCGGCACCGCAGGCGGAGCAACCTCGTGCAGGAGTACGCCGTCTTCTTCGTCCTGAACGGCGTCGGCCTGCTGATCCAACTCCTCGCCATCGCCCTCGCCGTGCGGGTACTGGACCGGGACGACCCGGTGTCGTACCACGTGGCGCTGCTCGTCGGGGTTGCCGTGGCCTCGCTGGTCCGCTTCCTCAGCTACAAGAAGTGGGTGTTCCTCCCGCGGGAGCGGCCGGTCCGTGCGGGTGCGCGCAGGCCCGGCTGACTGTGGAACGCGGAACGCGGAACCCGGGGCCCGGGCGGTCGGGGGGATCTCCCTCGAACGCCCGGGCCCCGGAGCGGTTCTCAGGCCGCCGCGTTGTCCAGCCTCGGGTCGGAGGCGAGGACGGACTGGTGCAGACGCTGGAGCCTGGGCGACGGATCGATGCCGAGCTCGTCCACGAGCGACGAGCGCAGACGCTGATAGACGTCCAGGGCCTGGTGCCGCCGGCCGGACCGGTGCAGCGCCACCATCAGCTTCTCGTGCAGCCCCTCGTGAAAGGGATGCTGCGCGACCAACGAGGTCAGTTCGCCGAGCAGTTGATGGTGCCGGCCGAGCCGGAGGTCGGCGCTGATCCGGTCCTCCAGGATGCCGAGCCGGTCCTCCTCCAGACGCATCACCTCCGCCTCCAGCAGCGGACCGATGGGCACGTCGGCGAGCGGGGTACCGCTCCACAGGGCCAGCGCCTCGCCGAAGCGGGCGGCCCCGCGCTCGATCTGCCCTTCCTCCAGGGCACGCCGGCCGTCGGCCACCAGCTTGTTGTACACATGCAGGTCGACCGTCCCGGGCGAGATGCTGAGCATGTAGCCGTTGGTGTGTGTGGTGAGCACGTTCTTGGCTATGTCAGGCAGATCGATTTCCCATAGGGCGCCAAGTGCCTTGCGCAGGTGCAGGACATAGGTCTGCAAGGTCGTGGTCGCGCTCTTGGGCGGGGTCTCGCCCCAGAGCTCGGTCATGAGTGAAGCAGTCGATACGATCTTGTTCGCGTTGAGGAGCAGCAGAGCCAGGATCTTGCGTGGCTTGGGGGCGAGTCGAGTGCTCACCGTCCCGATCGGTTCGATGGATATGGGGCCGAGTATTCGTATCTCCAAGCCGACTCCAGGTGCACGGTGCGGAAAATAGTTTCTCCGCCGGTATTCTTACGCCGCGGTCCGGTGGTTTTAAATACGCGGACCCGGTCAGGATGGTCAACTTCGTCAGGAGAGTGTTCGGTTCCGGTCAGCGGCCGTCTGATCAGTGCAGACGGCAAGCAGCCGGCGACTTTTGCGCTTCAGTACTGGTATCCCCGCGATTCGGCCGATCGGTCAAGGCCCCTTCGAGCACATTTCGAGCAGCTGCTGTGCATGCTCGGTCCGCATGATTCGAATGATCGGGATGGCGTGCGCCTGAGCTGCGAGTGTCTCGCAGTCCGCCCTTTTCCAATGGGCCGCACTTGTCGGCTCGAGAGGATTTCCATGGACTACTGTGTGGCGATAACCGGAATCGGAGTCCGGGCGCCAGGGGGAATCGGCACCAATGCGTTCTGGGAACTCCTGACGTCCGGTCGTACCGCAACACGCGCGATATCTTTCTTCGACCCCTCCCCGTTCCGGTCCCGCGTCGCGGCCGAGTGCGATTTCGACGCGCGCGCCGAGGGCTTCACGCCCAAGGAACTGAGGAGGATGGACCGCGCCGCGCAACTGGGCGTCGCGGCCGCCCGCGAGGCCCTCGCCGACAGCGGCCTGGGTGGCGGCGGGTTGGATCCGGCGGACGTGTCCGTCACGGTGGGCAGCGCCGTCGGCTGCACCACGGGCCTGGAACAGGAGTACTCGACCGTCAGCGACGGCGGCCGGCAGTGGCTCGTCGACCACACCTACGCCGTTCCGCACCTGTACGGCTACTTCGTCCCGAGCTCGCTGGCCGCCGAAGTGGCCTGGGCCGTGGCGGCCGAGGGACCCGTGTCGGTCGTCTCGACGGGATGCACCTCCGGGCTCGACGCGATCGGCCATGCGTGCGGGCTGCTGCGGGAAGGAGCCGCGAAGGTCGCCGTGGCCGGTGCCACCGACGCGCCGATCTCCCCGATCACCGTCGCCTGCTTCGACGCCATCAAGGCCACCACGGCACGCAACGACGACCCGGAGCACGCCTCCCGGCCCTTCGACCGCAGCCGGGACGGCTTCGTCCTCGGCGAGGGGAGCGCGTTCTTCGTCCTGGAGCCGCTTCAGGACGCACGGCGCCGAGGCGCCCATGTGTACGCCACGATCCGGGGGTTCGCGTCCCGGTCGAACGCCTATCACATGACCGGTCTGCGGCCGGACGGCCGGGAGATGGCGGAGGCGATCACCGCGGCACTCGGACAGGCGCGGTTGCGGCCCGACGACATCGACTACGTCAACGCGCACGGCTCCGGCACCAGGCAGAACGACCGGCACGAGACGGCGGCGGTCAAGCGCAGCCTCGGCGCGCACGCCTTCGACGTCCCCGTCAGCTCCATCAAGTCGATGATCGGGCACTCGCTGGGCGCCATCGGGGCCATCGAGATCGCGGCGTGCGCGCTGGCCATCGAGCACGACGTCATCCCGCCCACGGCCAACCTGGAGGAACCCGACCCCGACTGCGACCTCGACTACGTTCCCAAGACCGCGCGCGAGCAGCGGACCGACGCCGTGCTGACGGTGGGCAGCGGATTCGGCGGATTCCAGAGCGCGATGGTGCTCGCCGCTCCGGAAGCCGCCGCCCGATGAGTGCCAGGGTCGTGGTCACCGGGCTCGGCGTCGCCGCACCCAACGGGCTCGGCACACGTGCCTATTGGGAGGCGACACTGCGCGGCCGCAGCGGGATCGCCCCGCTGAAGAGGTTCGACGCACAGGGCTACCCCGCCCGGCTCGCCGGCGAGGTACCCGGCTTTGAACCGGCCGAGCATCTGCCGGGCCGGCTGCTGCCGCAGACGGACCACATGACCAGGATGGCGCTGGTCGCGGCCGACTGGGCCCTGGCGGACGCCCAGGCCGACCCGGAGCGGCTCGCGGAGTTCTCGATGGGGGTGGTGACGGCCAGTTCCTCCGGAGGCTTCGAGTTCGGACAGCGGGAGCTGGAGAAGCTGTGGAGCAAGGGCAGCCGGTACGTCAGCTCGTACCAGTCCTTCGCCTGGTTCTACGCCGTCAACACCGGCCAGATCTCCATCCGGAACGGCATGCGCGGCCCGAGCGGCGTCCTGGTGAGCGACCAGGCGGGCGGGCTGGACGCCGTGGCGCAGGCCCGCCGGCTGGTGCGCGACGGGCTCGCGCTGGTCGTCTCCGGCGGCGTGGACGGAAGCCTGTGCCCCTGGGGCTGGGTCGCGCAGCTCAGCACCGGCCGGCTCAGCACCGGCGACGACCCGCTCTCGGCGTATCTGCCCTTCAGCGCCGCGGCGCGTGGCTACGTCCCCGGCGAGGGCGGCGCGATCCTCGTGCTGGAGGAGGCGGGTGCCGCCGCTCGGCGCCGCCCGGATGCGCCGTACGGCGAGATCGCGGGCTACGGCGCGACGTTCGACCCGCACCCGGACAGCGGGCGGCCGCCGCGGCTCAGGGACGCCATCGAGATCGCGCTCGGCGACGCCGGGCTCGACCCGTCCGACGTGGACGTCCTCTTCGCCGACGCCGCAGGACTGCCCGACCTGGACCGGGTGGAGGCCGAGGCGATCAACGACGTCTTCGGGCCGGGCGGCGTCCCGGTCACCGCCCCCAAGACGATGACCGGACGGCTCTACTCGGGCGGCGCCGCCCTGGACCTGGCCGCGGCCCTGCTCTCGCTGAACGAGGGTGTCGTCCCGCCGACCGTCAACGTGGGGCGGCCGGCCCCCGAGTACGCGATCGACCTGGTCGTACGGCCGAGGCCCGCCCCCTTGCGTGTCGCGCTGGTGCTCGCACGCGGGCACGGCGGCTTCAACGCCGCGATGGTCGTCCGCGCTCCCCACGCCCGCGACTGACGCGCGCGGCGGCACCGGCGCACCGATCGGAACACCCCACAACCGAACGGCGAGGTGATCAACGCATGAGTGAACTGACCCTGGAACAACTCCGGACGATCATGACGGAGTGCGCCGGCGCGGCGGACGGCGTCGCACCGGACGAGGACATCCGCGACATCGAGTTCGGGCTCCTCGGATACGACTCGATCGCGCTGCTGGAGACCGCGGCCCGGCTGGAGCGCGACTACGGCATCAGCTTCGAGGACGAGGCCGTCGGGCAGGTCCGGACCCCCCGGGCCCTGCTGGACCTGGTCAACAACGCCCTCGCCGACGCCGCCTGACGAAGTAGGACCGGCCCCGGCAGCCGGGCCGGGGCCGGTCGACGGCACCCGACCACCCATGGAGAGACGTATGCGCATCCTGGTCACCACCGCCCCGAGCCCGGGGCACTTCTTCCCACTCGTCCCCTTCGCATGGGCGTTGCGTGCCCGGGGGCACCAAGTCCTGGTCACCATGCCCGAGCAGTTCATCGCCGAGGCCGGCCGGTCCGGTCTCCCCGCGGTGGCCTCGGTACCGCCGATCGACCTGCGCGCCGCGATGGACTCGGGAGAGGGACCGCACCCGTCGCAGCGCGAGGGGGCCCGGGACGCCTCCGTGGAGCACATCGGCCGAGGCTTCGGCCGACTGTCGGAGCTGACCGTCGAGGGCACCGTCGCCGTCGCCGGACGCTGGGCTCCCGACCTCGTCGTGTCGGAGCCGACCGAGCACTCCGGGGCGGTCGCCGCGGCCCACCGCGGAGTTCCACTGCTCCGGCACAACTGGGGGCTCGAACTACCGCCGGAGACGGAGGAGATCGCCGCGGACCAGATGGCCCCCACCCTCGCCCGCCTCGGCCTGCCCGCGCCGGCGAAGGCCGAACTACGGGTCGACATCTGCCCGGAGAGCCTCCAGAGGCCGGGAGCCCGACCGGCGCAGCGGATGCGGTTCGTGCCCTACAGCGGGGCAGGCGTCACACCGCCCTGGCTGCTGGAGGAGCCCGACCGTCCCCGGGTCTGCGTGACGCTCGGCAGCGTCGTGCCGATGATCCACGGCGTGAAGGTCCTCAAGGAGCTGGGGGAGGAACTCTCCGGCGACGACGTGGAGACGGTCATCGCCGTACCGGACCGCTTCGCCGACGAACTCGGCGCGCTTCCCCCGGGCGTGCGGGCGGCCGCCTGGCTGCCGCTCGGTCTTCTGTTCACCCACTGCACGGCGGTCGTGCACCACGGCGGCATCGGCACCGCGCTGACCGCCCTGGCGTTCGGACTGCCCCAGGTCGCCCTGCCCCACATGGGCGATCAGCACGCCACCGCCGACCGTCTCGCGGCGGCGGGGGCGGCGGCGGTCGTACGTCGTGAGGACATCACCCCCGCCGCCGTGGCCGAGGCCCTGCGCCGGGTCCGCACCGAGCCGGGATACGCCGAGGGCGCCCGCGCGCTGCGGGCTGAGAACACCGCCGCGCCCGGCCTCGACGAAGTCGCGTGCCTTGCCGAGCAGTTGGCCGGCGCCCATCGGAAGTGACCGTCCGTGCCGGGTATTTCCGTACGACCGGGAATACCCGGCACAGCCGTCCATTCATTCCCTGCTTCCGACGCGCTGTCCCCGGTTCTGGCCTTCCACCCGTGTCCGAGACAAGTTCAAGTGGCCCCGATGAGTATGAGGTGCGTGAGCCGAATAGCGCGGAAAACGCGTATCACGCTACCCGACAGTCGATAGGGGCAAGCTGTGAAGGCATTGGTTCTCGCCGGGGGAATGGGTATCCGGCTGCGCCCGTTGAGCCACACCACCGCGAAACAACTGATACCGGTCGGCGGTGAACCCGTGGTCCGGTACAGCCTCGACGTCATTCGCGAGGCCGGGATCACCGAGGTCGGAATCGTCGTGGGAGACCGCGGCGACCAGTTCCGGAGAATTCTGGGTGACGGCCGCGACATGGGTCTGCGCATCACCTACATCGAACAGGAACGACCGGATGGACTGGCCCATTGCGTGCTGATCGCCCGGGAATTCCTCGGATCCGACGACTTCCTCATGTGCCTCGGCGACAACGTCGTACTGGAAGGCGTCGGTCAACTCGTCTCGGAGTTCCGGTCGAACCGGGCCGACGCGATGCTTCTGCTGGGGAAGGTCGACGACCCGTCGGAGTACGGCGTCGCCGTGGTCGACGACGCCGGACGCATCCAGCGACTGGTGGAGAAGCCCGAGACCTACGTCGGCGATCTCGCCGTCGTCGGCGCCTACGTCTTCTCACCGGCGATCCACCGGGCGGTGCGGGCGATCAGGCCCAGCGCCCGCGGCGAGCTGGAGATCACCGAAGCGATCCAGTGGCTCGTCGACACCGGCCGGCGCGTGGTCGGTCACGAGTGCCCGGGCTACTGGAAGGACGCCGGGCGCCTCACCGATCTGCTCGCCTGCAACCGTGTCCTGCTGGAACGGCTGACCACCGACATCACCGGACAGGTGGACGAGGAGTCCACCATCCGCGGTCCGGTGGTCGTGGCGGAGAACGCCACCGTCAGCGGATCCGAACTCGTCGGCCCCGTACTGGTGGCGGCCGGCGCGGTGGTGCGGGACAGCAAGCTGGGTCCGCACACCGCCGTCGGCCCCGGCTGCCGCATCACGGAGGCCGAGATAGCCGACTCGATCCTGCTGGAGGACGCCACCGTCCACGGCGTGAGCGGGCTGTCGGGCTCGGTCGTGGGCCGCTCGGCCAGCGTCCGGGGCGGCGGGGCCGGGGCCGAGGTGTTCCTCGGTGACGACAGCAGTGTGGTGATCGCCTCATGAGCGGACCGGGAAAGGAGCCGGACCGGGCAGCGCCCGCGCGACGGCCCGCCCTGGTGGTCGGTGCGGGCGGGCTCATGGGCCGGGCGCTGTGCGAGCGCCTGCGCGCGAGCGGAGCCGAGGCCGTCGCCGCCACGCGCGACACACCCCCGCTGGTCCGGCCCGACGGAACACCCGCCCCGGCGCTGCGCGCCGCCGGCGTCGTCCATTACCTCGCGACGAGCGTGACCCCGGGCCTCGCCGAGACCCACCCCGAGCGGGTGGCAGCCGACCACGAGACGTTCGTGCGGACGCTGGACGCGCTCGCGACCGTCGAGAACCCGCCGCTGGTCGTGCTGGCCAGCACCGGCCTGACCGTCAGTGAGTCCGGCGACGGCAGGCCGTGCACCGAGGACGCGGAGGCCCTGCCCAAGTCGGCGTACGCGAGGGCCAAGCTCGCCCTGGAGCGGGAGCTGCTCTCCCGCTCGCCGCTGGTGCCGGGGATGGTCGTGCGGATGACCAACGTGTACGGCCCGGGGCACGCGCTGCGCCGCGGGTACGGCGTCGTCGCCCACTGGCTGGCCGCCGTCGCGCAGGGACGCCCGCTGGAGCTGTACGGCGACCCGGACACGACCCGGGACTACCTCTACGTCGGTGACGCGGTGGCCGCGCTCGCCGGGCTGGGCCCGGAAGCGGCCGACCTGCCGTTCGACGTCGTCAACATCGGGTCGGGGGAGGCGACCACGCTCGGCCGGCTGCTCGGTGTCATCCGTGAGGTGACCGATCGGGAGCTGACCGTCCGGCTGTGCCCCGGCAGGGGGTTCGACCAGCCCGCCAACCTCCTCGACGTCGACCGGGCACACCGGCGGCTCGGCTGGCGGGCGCGCACACCGCTCGCCGTGGGCCTGGAACGCACCTGGCGTGCGCTGAACGGTACGGCGGTGGCCCGGTGAACGTCCCGGCGGGCGGCGACCGGAGCGCGGCGACACGCCGCTCGTGGTCCTGGCCGGGCGTGCCGCAGCCGCTGGAGACCGTGTCCGACGCGGCACCCGCGCCGGATCTCGGCGACTTCCGGTCCGCCCACGCCCCCGCCGACGGACTGACCACCCTGGCCGGACTCGTACGCGAGATCCTCACCCGCCCCCTGTGCCAGGCGCCCGGCCCCCGGCGGACCGGCCGGGGAGAGCGCATCGATCCGACAGAAGGCCGTCGACCATGAGAGAGAAGCCGATGCTCGTCTTCATCAACCGGTTCACCGTCAGCGGCGATCCGCTCGAGTTCGAGCGCGCCTTCGCCGAGACCGCGGCCCACCTCGCGCGACAGCCGGGGTTCATCCGGTACCGCCTGGTCCGCTCGACGCAGGACCCGCACTCCTACGCCAACGTGGCCGAATGGGAGACGGCGGCCGCCCTGCGCGAGGCCCTGCGCGGGCCGGAGTTCGACGACCACGCGCGCCGGCTGCGTGAACTGGCGTGCAGCGAGCCGCAGTTCTACGACGTGGTCACCGAGACCGACGCGATCCGATCGCGGTGCTGACATGACGCGCATGCTCGTGACCGGCGGTGCCGGCTTCATCGGTGCCAACTTCGTGCACCACACGCTGACCACACGACCCGAGTTCGAGATCTGTGTCCTGGACGCGCTGACCTACGCCGGCAACCGCGACAACCTCAAGGCCGTGGCCGGCGACATCCGCTTCGTCGAAGGCGACATCTGCGACACGGAACTCGTCGACCGCCTCGTCGCCCACGCCGACCTCGTCGTCCACCTGGCCGCCGAATCGCACGTCGACAACTCGCTGCGCGACCCCGAACCGTTCGTCCGCAGCAACGTCATGGGGACCTACGTCCTGCTGGAGTCCGTGCGGCGGCACGACCGGCGCTTCCATCACATTTCCACCGACGAGGTCTTCGGCGACCTCCCGCTCGACTCCGAGGAGAAGTTCACCGAGGCGAGCCCCTACAACCCGTCGAGCCCCTACTCGGCGACCAAGGCGAGCTCCGACATGCTGGTACGGGCATGGGTGCGCTCCTTCGGGGTGGCGGCGACGCTGTCGAACTGCGCCAACAATTACGGGCCCTATCAGCACGCGGAGAAATTCATCCCGCGTCAGGTCACCAACGTGCTCACCGGCCGGCTGCCGAAGTTGTACGGGACCGGCCGCAACGTCCGGGAATGGACGCATGTCGAGGACCACAACGAGGCGGTCCATCTCATCCTGGAAAAGGGCGGGATCGGTGAGACCTATCTCATCGGATCCGGTTGCGAGATGAGCAACAAAGCGATTGTAAAAATACTCCTCGAACTCATGGGGAAACCGGTGGACCGGTATGAGGAGATACTCGACAGACCGGGCCACGATCTTCGCTATGCGAACGACTCGTCGAAGCTGCGGACCCGGCTCGGCTGGCAGCCGCGTCATCGGAGCTTTCGCTCCGGGCTCGCCGCGACCATCGACTGGTATCGCGAAAACCCCTGGTGGTGGGCGTCGCGCAAGGACGCCGTCGAGAGCGCGTACGACGCACGGGGCGGGTAGCGGTCGCCCTCCCTCGGCGGGCCCGGGTCTTCAGCGCGTCCTCGACGCGCGGACCGGGGCCCGCGACGGCCTGTCGTTTCGAGTCGAACTGTTCAAGTCAGTGTTCCCGATCATGGGTTGATGCAGAGCACGGCTGGAAACACTGGCCAGAGATCATTTGCGTCATTAGGGGGAAACGATGACCGTCCATGAGACGTCTTCATTGCTCGCCTCGTGCTTGACCAGACTTCGCTGGTCTCCGGAACATTTGGCCCTGGAGATCAACAAGAAGTGCGGAGCGGGAACAATCAGCAAAAAGGCCCCGTACAATTGGTTGAAAGGGGCACGACCCCGTCGGCATTTGCCTCATGTGGTGGCCGAGATCCTCGCCGAGCGACTGGGCGAGCCGATCACGGTGGAGGCACTGTGGCCCGGGTTCCCGCCGACCAACCGGGTGCTGGGCCGGGCCGCCCGCATCCAGACCGTGTCCTCCGTTCCGAGCCTGCCGGTGGCGATGGCCGATCTGACCAATGTGGCTGTCGCCTGGCTGGTGGAGGACGAGCCGGCGCTTCCCGTCCGGCTGTACGGGGACGAAGTACCGGAAGTGGCGATCCAGATGCTGTCCGCCCGCCTCCAGCAACTGCGCAAGGTGGACGAGATCTCCAGCACCAGACTCGCCATGGACTGGGCGCTCCAGGATCTGCAACTCGCGCGCAAACTGGCCGCGGACCATGCCTACGACGAGCCGACCGGTGTGCAACTGCACCGCCTCATCGCCGAACTGGCACAGCTGGCCGGCTGGCTCGCCGCCGAACTGGGACTGCTCCGTCTCGCCCGGTCCTGCCTGCTGACCGGGCTCGCCGCGGCCCGTATCGCCCGGGATCGCTCGCTGGCCGCGTACATCCTCTCCGGCATGAGCTACCGGTCGATCTGGGAAGGCGAGCCGGAGGCCGGGCTGCGGCTCATCCGTATCGCACGCAAGGGGACGGACCGCGACGACCGCGGCATCCACCAGGCGCTGCTGGCGACCCGCGAGGCACGGGTCCGTGCGGCTCTCGGCGACCGGGCGGGCTGCGAGCACGCCATCGCGGAGGCGGCGGAACTGAGCCTCGATGCCGAACCGGCGTCAGCGAAGCCTTGGGTCCAGTGGGTGAACCGGGCCGTCATACTCGCCGACGCCGGCCGGTCCTGGCTGGAGCTCGGCTGCTTTCGACGGGCCGAGAGCTATCTGGCGCACGGGCTCGCGCTGTTCGGAGACTGCCAGCCCCGCAACCGGATGCTGCACGCCGCCTCGCTTGCCGAGGCCCGGCTCGGCCGCGACGAGATCGACGGAGCCGCCGAGGCCGCCGAGGAAGCCCTGTCGCTGGCCGGGGTGATGGTCTCCCAGCGTGCCCGCGTCCGGCTGTCGGGGCTGCGCCGGCAGTTCCTGCGCAACGACCCCGCGATCGCCCGGGAGACCTCCCGGAGGATCGCCGAGTTCCTGTCCAGGGACCGATTACTGCAGGAGACCTGACCGATTCGGTGCGAACGGGGCCGTCACCCGAAGCCTGCCTCCGGGTGACGGCCCCCGTGCACCCCGCCCCCGGCGACCGCGGCTGCGCGCGGTCCGCGGGCGGGTGACGTCTACGCCCCGCCGCTGCCGTAGGGCCGGGTCATGATCTCCATGTTGTGCCCGCTCGGATCCTCGAAGTAGACCCCGCGCCCGCCGTCCCGGTCGTTGATCCGGCCGGGTTCCCGGTGGTACTGGTCCGCCCAGTGCTCGATGCCGCCCTCGCGAATGCGCCCGAAGATCTGGTCGAACTCCTCGTCGCTGATCAGGAATGCGCAGTGTCCCGGAACTATGTCGCCCTCGCCCCGGAAGTCCATGAAGTCGATCGACACGTCGTTGGCGAGTTGGAGTACCGCGAACGGGCCCATCTCCTTCGGCTTCGGCAGGCCGAGAAGGTCGGCCATGAACGTTGCCGAGGCGTCCTTGTCCTTCACCAGGACGATGGTGTGGTTCAGTTCCACGGCCATGTGTAATTCCCCTCTCTGTCGGGAGCCCGGCGGCGATTCGGCTCGCCGCCGAGGGCTATTGGGAGTCCTGCCGCTCGGCCGTCCCCCAGCCGCGCACGTCGGAGCCGACCATGTCCAACTCCCGCAGCATCGGCATGTAGTTGATGACATCCCAGTGCTCGACGACCTTGCCGTCGACGAAGCGGAACTCCTCCGCGGTGTGCCAGGTCACCGTCCGGTTCGTCGGAGCGATGTCCATGAACGGGCCCTTGTGCGTGGCGGTGACGCTGATCCGCATGCTGACCCGATCGTCCTCGGCCAGCACACTCCTGACGTCGAGACGCACATCGGGGAACGCCGTCAGGCCGGATTCCATGCGAAGGACCATTTCCTCGTTCGGCACGATCCTTTCCTCGGAGTGATGGACGACGTCCGGTGACCAGTGCGCCGTGACTCCGCCGAGCTCCCCGCGATTCCATGCGTCGACCATCTCGAGACAGCGCTTCTTGTTGTCGGCCGCAGTCAACTCTCGTTACCTCCTTCGGCTCCGGTGCTGGTTCCAAAGTCTTGCGACCGCTCCTTGAGAACACATCAAGGAGCGGTCGCAAGACTCACGGCGAGGACATGGCCATCGGCGAAAGGAGGTCGGGCGGCATGACGTATCTGGTGACCGGCGCGTCGGGACACGTCGGCAGAGAGGTGACACGGCAATTGGCGGCGGCGGGGCTCGAAGTGCGGGCGATGACCCGTACACCGGGGCGGACCCCCGCCCCCGACGACGTACAGGTGGTCGCCGGCGACCTGACCCGGCCGGACAGCCTGGACGAGGCATTGCGGGGGATCGAGCGGATGTATCTGTTCCCGGTGCCGGAGACGGCGCCCGAGGTCGTCGCACGGGCGGTGCGGGCCGGTGTGCGGCGCATCGTGGTGCTGTCGTCCAGCTCCGTGCACGACGAGACCACTCACAGCGGGGCCCACCACCGGGCAGTGGAACGCGCCGTCGAGGACAGCGGCGTCGAGTGGACCTTCGTACGGCCCGACGAGTTCGCCAACAACCTGCTGTGGAAATGGGGGCACTCGATCCGCACCGAGGGTGTGGTCCGTGCTCCGTATCCAGAAGCCCGGCGCGCGCTGATCCACGAGAGGGACGTGGCGGCGGTGGCGGCCGCGGCCCTGATGACGGACGGTCACGCCGGCGCCCGCTACGAGCTGACCGGACCGGAGCTGCTGGACCAGCCGGAGCAGGTCGCCCGGATCGCCGCGGTCACGGGCACCGGCATCCGCTTCGAGGAGGTGACCCCGCGGGCCGCGCGGGAGGAGATGATCCGGTTCATGCCCGAGCCCGTGGTCGACATGGTCCTCGGCTACCTCGTCGAGTCGGTCGCCAACCCGCCGGCGCCGCTGCCCACGGTCGAGAAGGTCACCGGCCGACCGGCGACCCCGTTCGACCAGTGGGTGCGCGACCATCGGGCCCAACTCGTCGGCTGAGCACACGCACGCGCGGCCCCGGGGCCATCAGCCCCGGGGCCGCGTACCGCTCCCGGCGTCAGTCCCGCCAGCCTGCCGCGGTCGGCCACGGCTCGTCGAGCTGCCGATACGTGCCGAGATAGTCCGGCCAGTCACGGTGGTCCCGGATCCTGCCGTCGACCAGCTTGATCAGATGGATCTGCTCCCCGGAGAAACGACGGCCCGTCGCGGGCATCCCCACCAGCTCGCCGACATGGCGGCCGTACAGGGCCAGATAGGCGCGCACCCAGTCGCCGCGCTCCTCGTACCGGATCTCCTCCAGGCGCACCTCCTCGGAGAAGGTGGCCCGTAGCCACTTCACCGCCATCGCGAACACCGCCGGTCCGCGCCAGTTCTTGTCCGCCATGTGTTCCAGGGAGGCGGGGTTCAGATAGTCGGGGTGAATGTACTGATCCACATCACTGGTGTCGCCGGTGTTGTAGGCGCGCACCATCCTCCGTACGACGTCGACGTTGCTGCTCACGGCCGTTCCTTTCAGAAGGGCACCTCGGGGCATGGACGGAGGCGCAGGGGGCTCACGTGACCGACAGCGCGCCGTCCACCGGTATCACCGCGCCGTTGAGGTATCCCCCTTCGGCCGAGGCCAGCGTGACGATCCACCAGGCGATGTCCTCCGGAGCGCCGACCCGGCCGAGCGGGATCTCCGCCCGCATCCGCTCCATGAACGCCTCGTACTGGGCCGGGGACACACCGGCCCGCAGCGCCACACCGGTGTCGGTGACACCCGGCGCGACGCCGATGACCCGGATGCCGCGCGGGGCCAGCTCCACTGACCAGGTGCGGGTGAGCACATCCAGGCCCGCCTTCGTGGCGCAGTACACCGAGTTGTCCGGGATGGTGCGCAGCCCGATCGACCCGGCCGAACTGATGTTGACGACGAGGCCGCCGGTCTCCTCCAGCGGGTCCAGGGCCTGCTGGGTGAGCAGGATCGGCGCGATCAGGTTGGTCCTGATCTGCGCTTCGACCGAGGCCGGTGCCAGCGAGCCGAGGCCGGCGAAGCTCGCGATCCCGGCGTTGTTGACGAGCACGTCGAGCCGCCCGAGCTGACGTCGCGCGGTGTCGACGACGACGGCGGCCGCGTCCGGCTCGGTCAGGTCGAGCGCGAGGGTGTGGATGCGGTCCCGGCCCTTCGCGGTCTCGGCCAGCGTGTCCGCCGACCGCCCGACGATCAGTACCGCGTCGCCGGCGTCGGCGAACGCGTGCGCGGCGGCACGGCCGATGCCCGTGCCGCCGCCGGTGATGACGATTCCTCGCATGCTGCTGCTCTCTCCTCTTTCTCGCGGACGGGGCATCTCAAGGTGCCGGGAGCGCCTAGAAAACGACTTGAAGCGGCCTCATCGCATTGGCTGCGGCTCATTCGGCTTTCCATTCCGCCTCGAGTGCGGCGCTAGGCCGGGCTGCGAACTTGGGCCCATGACGGACAACATCGAGCGGACAGCCATCGTCACCGGGGCGAGCAATGGAATCGGCCGGGCGATCGCCGCCACACTGGCGGCGGAAGGCGTACGTGTCCATATCTGCGGCCGGGACGCCGAAACCGTCGAGAAGACGGTGACCGAACTGCGGGCGGACGGAGGCCAGGTCAGTGGCCAGGCGTGCGACGTCACCAAGCCCGACCAGGTGACCGCGTTGGTGGCCGACTGCGTCGCACGGTACGGGCCGGTGGACATCCTGGTGAACAACGCCGGCCGGCCCGGCGGAGGAATCACCGCGAACATCGACAACGAATTGTGGTACGCCACCATCGACACCAATCTCAACGGTGTTTTCCTGATGTCCAAATCCGTGCTCAACGAAGGGCGCATGACGGAGCGGCAGAACGGCCGCATCATCAACATCGCCTCGGTTTGGGGAAAGCAGGGAACGATCGGAGGCGCGCCCTACGCGGCCGCCAAGCACGGCGTCGTCGGATTCAGCCGCTGCCTCGCGCTGGAACTCGCGAAGACCGGGATCACGGTCAACGCGGTGTGCCCCGGATATGTCGAGACGCCGATGTCGGTCAACGTACGCGCCTGCCAGGCGGGCATCTGGCAGGTGGACGAGGAGGAGGCCCTGCGCCGACTGGCCTCCGACATCCCCATCGGCCGGTACAGCGAGCCGGAGGAGGTCGCCTGGATGGTCTCCTACCTCGCCTCGCCCAAGGCCGCCTCGGTCACCGGCCAGGCCCTCAACGTGTGCGGCGGCTTCGGTGTCCACTGACCCCCGCGCCTCCCGGGTACGCGACCGTCGCGCCGCCGAACAGTGGGGAGGCGGGGGCCGATGGCGAACGTCGCGGTGATCGGCGCGGGGACGGGCGGACTCTGCCTGGCCCAGGCACTCCGCACGGCCGGCATCGAGGTGACCGTCCACGAAAGGCACCGCACCCCGACCGACGCGCTGCACGGCTACCGGGTCCGCATCAACCCGACCGGAGCCCGCGCCCTGCGCCGCTGCCTGCCGGCCCCGGTGTGGGAGACGTTCCTGTCCCGGGCCGGTCGGATCGGGCAGGAATTCGGCTTCCTCACCGAACGGCTGAGGGAACTCGCCGTCCTCGACGGCGGACCGGACGCCGAACCGCACTACTCCGCCGAGCGCGGCATGCTGCGGGAGGTCCTGCTGACGGGGCTGGAGGACGTGGTCCGGTTCGGCGCCTGCTTCGAGAGGTACGAACACACCCCGGACGGTCGGTTCGAGTGCCACTTCGCCGACGGCACCAGCACCACGGCCGACCTCGTCGTCGGCGCGGACGGCGCCAACTCCCGTGTCCGCGCCCAGTATCTGCCGCACGCGCGCCGCGTCGACATCGGGATGGTCTCGATCGTAGGCCGCCTGGCCCTGCCCGTCGCCGAACGGCTGCTCCCCGAGCGCCTGAGCTCCCGCCCCAACTCGGTCGTCGCGCCGGGAGGCACGGGGATGTTCGTCGCACGGCACGAGCCCGGCGCGGACGAGGGCTACCTCATGTGGGCGTACGGCGCCGCAGCACACCGCTATCCAGCTCACGTCGAGACCCTGCCGGGCGATCAACTCGCGGAGCTGGTCGACGGGTTGACCAGCTCCTGGCACCCGGCGCTGCGCGCGATGGTCCGCGAGACCGACCCGGGCACGGTCAACGCGGTGCCCATCCGCACCTCGGTTCCCCCGGACCCCTGGCCGGCGACCCGGGTGACCCTCCTCGGCGACGCCATCCACAGCATGACGCCACTGCGCGGCGTGGGCGCGAACATGGCACTCAACGACGCCGCTCTCCTCGCCCGCGAACTCACCGGCAGCGCGGACACACGCCTGGCCGTGGGCCGGTACGAGGACGCGATGCGGCGGGACGGCTTCCGCGCGGTCTCCGAGTCGCTGCGCGCCGCCCGGATGTTCGTGTCCGAGAGCACGACACAACGCCTGCTGTTCAAGACGGTGCTCCGGACCGCATCCGCCGTACCCCGGCTCCGCAAGGCACTCTTCGCCAAGCTCGCCTGACCGGCACACGGAACCCACTCGACAGCGGACGCGCCCCCGGCGTCCGCTGTCGAGCATGCGCCGAGGCCGGGCAGAACACCGGCCGTCGAACGCGCGGACGGGGATGCGAGCGGACATCGCGCCCACCGCATCCCCACCGCGCAGCCGGACCCCGTCAGGAGCCGACGCGAGCGGTGACGAACCGCACCGGCGTCTCGATCACCAACGAGCCGTCGGGGCCGCTCAGTTCGGACAGCCCGGCGATCAGCGAATCACGCAGCTCCGCGGCGACCGGCACCGGAAGCCGCTCCCACAGCAGCCGCATGCCCTGTGTGTGCGACCAGTCGACCCACGCGGCCGACGACTCGGCGGTCATGGGTACGGCCTGGTCCCGTACGGCCACGTCGGTGAACCCGGCCTCGCCGAGGGTCGCTCGGAGCAGCTCGACGTCCGACAGCCAGCCGTTGTAGCGACGGCGCAGCTCGCTCGGCTGCCAGTCGGGGGGCAGGGCCGCGGGCACCGACGCCGGGATCATCGGGGTGAACACGGGCGGGAGGAACGGGAAGCTGTCCGCCTCGAAGACGGGGCAGGTGAAGGCGAGCCTGCCCGCGGCCGTCATGACGCGTGGGTAACGGGCCAGCGCGGCGGGCGCGTCGGGCAGGAACAGGATGCTGTAACTGCCGAGAACGAGATCGAAGGAGCGGCGCGCGAAGCTCGGCCGCTCGGCGTCCATGACCAGCAGCTCGACGTTGTCGGCGCCGGCCCGTGCCGCCTCGGCCCGCGCGGCCTCGATCATGGTGTCGGCGATGTCGATGCCGACGGCCCGCCCCGTGGGCCCGACGGCCCGCGCGGCCGGGAACAGCGCGGCTCCCCGGCCGCAGCCGACGTCGAGCACCCGCTCACCCGGCTGCGGCGCCGCGAGTTCGACCAGGCGGTGGCCCATGGGGGTGAAGAACCCGACCCCGCCCCGGTCGTAGGAATCGGCGGCGTTCTTGAAGGCGTTCGTCACTCCGGACTTGTAGGCAGTCGAATCCATTCTTCCTCCGCATCTTCGGTTCTCCTGAGAGATAAGCGGTCGACGCTGGAGCGCCGCATGAGTGCGGGTCGAGAATTTCTCGAGTCGCGCTCTCGGAATTGCCGCGCGCGGTACGGGGAGGTCTTGTGGTCCGTGTTCTGCGGGACAAAGATGGCCGCGACGAATGAATCGTCTGCCGAGACGGAAAGGGAGAGGGAGATGAGCGAGGCCATAGATGTGGTCCGTCGCATGGTCCAGGCATTCGCGACGGGAAAGACCGACGACGCGTCCGACTACATCCACTCGGAATACCTCAACCCGGCGACACTGGAACGCTCCGCCAAGCGCGGCCCGGAGAGCTTCACGGACTCCGTTGACTGGGTGCGCAACGCGTTCTCCGAATTGCATCTGGAAGAGATCGAGTACCGGGAGGGCGGCGGGTACGTCACGGCGTACCTGGTCATGAGCGGTCGGCACACCGGCGACCTCGTCGGACTGCCGCCCACCGGCCGCCGGTTCGCGGCCGAACAACTGCACCTGTGCGAGGTGGTCGACGGCCGCATCCGGCACCACCGCGAATGGCGCGACGACCTGGGCTGTCTCCGGCAACTCGGGCTCCCGGCACTGCCCGACTGACCCCGCCCGCGGCGAGATCGACCTCGTTGCGAGGCCCTCACTGCCCTTGCTAGAGTCCGATTCGGCTTCTCACCGTTGGGCTCATGCCTCGCCAACCAGCTTCTTCGGGTCCCGATGACCGTGGAGAAGGTGGGAGTCACATACACCAAGGGATATCTCTGTTCCGGTGGTGGCTCCCAACGTGCCTTCACCACGCAGGATTTCCCTTCGGCCAACGGTTTTCGGGCTCAGCGACGCATTGAGATCGGCGTTCCGCTCAAGCTCGTCGAGTGCGGGCGTACGGTATTGCGCCACGTCCCCGAAGCCACGGCCGGTGCTCCGAGTTCATGGAGGTCATCGGAGTGACGGAAGTCAAAACGGCGGAAGCCCCGGTCACGCAACGGCCATGGTTGGTCCTCGCCATCATGTGCGTCGGATTCTTCATGGCGCTGCTCGACGGAAGCATCGTCAATATCGCCATCCCGACATTGATCGACGGCCTGGACGCGTCCTACGACCAGGTGCTGTGGATCATCGACGGATACATGCTGGTCTTCTCGGTACTGCTGATCACCACCGGGCGCCTCGGCGACATCTACGGGTATCGGCGGCTTTTCCTGATCGGCATCACCCTCTTCACCGTGGCCTCGGCACTGTGCGGGCTGTCCGAGTCACCCGACTGGCTGCTCGCCGCGCGTGTGCTGCAAGGGCTGGGCGGGGCGCTGCTGTTCCCGCAGGTGATCTCGTCGATCCTGACGATCTTCCCTCCCCAGCTGCGGGGCCGGGCGTTCGGCCTCTTCGGGGCCATCGTCGGCTTCGCGCCCATCGTCGGCCCGGTCGTCGGCGGTTTCCTCCTCGCCCACCTCAGCTGGCGCTGGATCTTCTTCATCAACGTGCCGATCGGCATCGTCACCGCCCTGCTGGCCGTCCGGTACGTCCCGGTCATGCGGCCCGGCCGCAGCAACAGCCTCGACCTGACCGGCGTGGCCCTGGCCACCGCCGGCCTCACCGGCATCGTCTTCGGCCTCATCGAGGGCGAGCGCTACGACTGGGGAACCATCGCAGGCCCGATCAGCATCGCGTCCGTCATCATCGCCGGCGTCGTGCTGCTCGTCCTGTTCGTCCTGTGGCAGCACCGCCGCAAGACCGACTCCCTCATGCCGCTCGCCCTCTTCAACGCCCGTAACTTCTCGGTCGGCAACGGCGTCGGCTTCATCTTCCAGCTCGGGATGATCGCCATCGCCTTCGTCCTGGTGCTCTATCTCCAGACGGCCCGCGGCTACAGCGCCCTGGAAACCGCCGCCGTCATGCTGCCCAACGCGATCCTGACCGCGGTCGGCTCCACCTACGCGGGCCGGCTGTCCGACAAGTTCGGCGGCAAGTACGTCCTCATGGCCGGCCTCGCCATGCTCACCGTCGGCCTGCTCGTCCTGGTCGCCTCCACCGACGCACACAGCGACGCCTGGAGCCTGCTGCCCGGCCTGATCATCATCGGCATCGCCAGCGGCGCCACCTTCGCGCCGCTGCAACAGGCCACCATGGACGGCGTGAACCCCCAGTTGGCCGGTGCCGCCTCGGGTGTCTCCAACACGACCCGCCAGGTCGGCGGCGTCCTCGGCACCGCCGTACTGGGCGCCCTGCTGTCCGCCCGCATCAACGCCGATCTCCCCAAGGAGGCCCAGGAACAGGCCGCCCAGCTGCCGTCGGGACTGCGCGACCAGTTCCTGGCCGCCGCCGACAGCGCCGGGAACTTCAGTCCGCCCAGCGTTCCTTCGGGCCTCAGCGTGAGCGAGGCCGACCTCTTCCGGCGCCTGGGCGACGACGCCTTCGCGACGAGCTTCACCCACTCCATGCACGTCACCTTCCTCGTAGCGGCCGCAGTGCTCATCGCGGCGACTGTGCTGTGCGGACTGTTCACGACACCGCCGAGGGCGGAACCCGCCCAGGAGACCGCGGGTGAGGAGGGCAGCCGCACCACATCCGAGGACTGACCCCGCCGCCACTATCGGCTGAGCAGAGCGGGCGCCTCGCGCGCCCGCTCTCACCGGTGCTCCTGTGTGCCCCGTCCCACCGGTACCGTCCCGCGCCCGCTCCCGGTCGGCCGTGTCGGGGCGTTCTCGCGGACCGGTTCATGCGTGACCATGAATGGAGATCCGGCGGGTACACCGAAGGAGCGGACCATGAGCAGTCTCGACCTCCTGTCCGAGGACGAGCGGTTCGTCGTCAGGACGGTGCGCGACTTCGTGGACAGGGACGTCAAGCCCGTCGCCCGGGAGCTGGAGCACACCGACACCTACCCCGAAGCCCTCATCGAGCGGATGAAGGAACTCGGCGTCTTCGGACTCGCCGTCCCGCATGAGTACAGCGGCACCCCCGTCTCCATGCCCTGCTACGTCCTCGTCACCGAGGAGCTGGCCCGGGGCTGGATGAGCCTGGCCGGCGCGATGGGCGGGCACACCGTCGTCGCCAAGCTGCTGCTGTACTTCGGTACCGAGGAGCAGCGGCAGCGCCATCTGCCCCGGATGGCCACCGGCGAGACCCGTGCGACGATGGCACTGACCGAGCCCGGCGGCGGCTCCGACCTCCAGGCGATGCGCACCGTCGCCCACAGGGAGGGCGACGGATACGTGGTGAACGGCGCGAAGACGTGGATCACCAACTCCCGCCGCTCGCAGCTCATCGCCCTGCTGTGCAAGACCGACCCGGACGCCGAGCCCGCGCACAGCGGCATGTCCGTTCTCCTCGTCGAACACGGACCGGGTCTGACCGTCTCCCGCGATCTGCCCAAGCTCGGCTACAAGGGCGTGGAGAGCTGCGAGCTGTCCTTCGAGAACCACCGCGCACCCGCTGACGCGCTGCTCGGGGGAGTGGAGGGGCACGGCTTCGCTCAGATGATGCGGGGGCTGGAGACCGGCCGCCTCCAAGTCGCCGCCCGCGCCCTCGGCGTGGGCCGGGCCGCCCTGGAGGACGCGCTGGCCTACGCGCGGCAACGCGAGTCCTTCGGCAAGCCGATCTGGCAGCACCAGTCCATCGGTAACTACCTGGCGGACATGGCGACTTCACTCACCGCCGCACGCCAGCTCACCCTCTACGCCGCCCGTCGGGCCGAGGCCGGGCACCGGGTGGACATGGAGGCCGGCATGGCGAAGCTCTTCGCCTCCGAGACGGCCATGCAGATCGCCCTCAACGCCGTCCGCATCCACGGCGGCTACGGCTACTCCACCGAGTTCGACGTCGAGCGCTACTTCCGGGACGCGCCGCTGATGATCGTCGGAGAGGGAACGAACGAGATCCAGCGCAACATCATCGCCGACCGACTCGTGAAGCGCGGAGGGCTGGACGTCTGACCCGGACGGCCCGGCACGCCCCGGCTGAGGCACCTCGGTTCGATGCGCCCTCGTCCCGGCACACCCCGCACCGACACTCCTCGTCCCGGCACACCCCGCACCGACACTCCTCGTCCCGGCACACCCTGGCCGACACTCCTTGGCCCGACCCACCCCGTGCCGACGTACCTCGGCCCGCCACACCCCGGCTCGACTCACCCGGGCCGACGTACCCGCGCCCGCCACACCCCGGCTCGACTCACCTGGGCCGACGTACCCGCGCCCGCCACACCCCGGCCGACACACCCCCGACCACCCCACCAGGACCCAAACCGCCCACCGTGGCACAGTGGCCCTATGTGCGGCCGATACGCCTCCACCCGCAGCCCCCAAGACCTTGCCCAGCTGTTCGAGGTCACGGAGTGGCACCCCGAGGAGACCCTCGCGCCGAGCTGGAACGTGGCCCCGACCGACGACGTCTGGGCGGTCCTGGAGCGCGCTCCACGGGGCGCCGACGAGGACGCCCCGGCCCAGCGGCGGCTCCGCCCGCTCCGCTGGGGCCTCGTGCCGTCCTGGGCGAAGGACGTGAAGATCGGCGCCAGGATGATCAACGCGCGCGTGGAGACCGTGCACGAGAAACCCGCCTTCCGCCGCGCGTTCGTAAAACGCCGCTGCCTGCTGCCGGCCGACGGCTTCTACGAGTGGGACCCGGTCAAGGACGCGAAGTCCGGCAAGGTCCGCAAACAGCCCTACTTCATCCACCCCGAGGACGGACAGGTCCTGGCTCTCGCCGGTCTGTACGAGTTCTGGCGCGACCCGGCCGTCAAGGACGGCGACGACCCCGCCGCCTGGCTGCTGACCTGCACGATCATCACCACCGAGGCCACCGACGCGGCCGGCCGCATTCACCCCCGCATGCCGCTCGCGCTCACCCCCGAGCACTACGACGCCTGGCTCGACCCCCACCACCAGTCCACGGACGACCTGCGTGCCCTGCTCACCACACCGGCCGACGGCCGGCTCGACGCCCGCCCCGTCTCGCCCGCGGTGAACAGCGTCAGCAACAACGGCCCCCAGCTTCTGGACGAGGTCCCCGCCCCCTGACCACGGCAAAGGTGAGCTCTCGGTAAGGGTTGGCCGGGGAGGGGCCCGCAGAGCCGTCTTGACATCCATTTTCATTTAGCGTGGAGCCGCCGCCGGGACGGATCGGGCTCGGCGGATCATTCGCCCTGCTCGGAGGTATCCATGCCCATGCCCTCACGCCGCCTGTCCGCGGCCCTGCTGACCGGCACCTGCCTCACCCTCCTCGCCGGCTGCGCCGGCTCCTCGGACTCCGCCGGAGCTCACGGTCCCGCCGCTGCCTCCGGCGTCCCCGTCGTGGCCTCGACGAATGTCTATGGAGACCTGGCCCGGCGAATAGGTGGCGCCAAGGTCCAGGTCACCTCGATCATCGGCGACCCCGCCCAGGACCCACACTCCTACGAGGCCAACACCCGCGATCAACTGGCGCTCTCCAACGCCGAGGTCGTCATCGAGAACGGCGGCGGCTACGACGACTTCGTCGACCGAATGCTGAAGAGCGCAGGCTCGTCCCCCCACGTCATCAACGCCGTCGAGGTGTCCGGGAAGACCGCCCCGAAGGGCGCCGAGCTCAACGAGCATGTCTGGTACGACTTCCCGACCGTCGCCGAACTCGCCGACCGCATCGCCGCCGCACTCGGCAAGGCCGACCCGGCCGACGCCGCGACCTTCACCGAGAACGCGAAGGACTTCGTACGCCTGCTCCGGCCGCTGGAGCGGAAAGAGGCCCGGATCAAGGCCGAGCACGGCGGCGAGGCCGTGGCCATCACCGAGCCCGTCCCGCTGTACATGATCGAGGCCAGTGGGCTGAGGAACGCCACACCCGAGGAGTTCAGCGAGGCGATCGAGGAAGGCGACGACGTCTCCCCGCGGACTCTTCGGAGCACCCTGGCGCTGTTCACCGGCAAGAAGGTCGAGGCGCTGGTCTGCAACGAGCAGACCTCCGGCCCGCAGACCGAGAAGGCGGAGCGCGCGGCCGAGGCCGCCGGCATCCCGGTCGTGCCCGTCACCGAGACCCTCCCCAGGGGCAAGGACTACCTCGCCTGGATGACCGCCAACGTGGACGCGCTCGCGAGCGCGCTGGCCAAGTGACAGCCCCCGGTGTGTCCCGCCCCGGCGCGGACGACCCACCGACCGGCTCCCGTCCCGGTACGGACGGCGTGCTCATCCGGCTGCGGCGAGCGGCCCTGTCGTACGGCGAGCGCGTGGTGTGGCGGGACCTCGATCTCGACGTGCGGCCGGGGGAGTTCCTGGCCGTGCTCGGGCCCAACGGGGCCGGGAAGACCAGCTTCGTGCGCGCGCTGCTCGGGCAGCGCCGGCTGTCCGCCGGCACGCTCACGGTGCTGGGCCGCCCGCCCGGCCGCGGCAGCCGGCACATCGGCTTCGTCCCTCAGCAGGCGGCCCTGTCCGCGCAGACGATGCTGCGCGCCCGGGACCTCGTCCGGCTCGGCGTCGACGGGCACCGCTTCGGGCCTCGGCCGCGCATGGGCGCCGTACGCCGACGTGTGGACGAGATCCTCGCCTCGGTCGGGGCCACGGCGTACGCAGACGTCCCCGTCGCCCTGCTCTCCGGCGGCGAACGGCAACGCGTGCGCATCGGGCAGGCGCTCGCGACCGACCCCCGCGTCCTGCTCTGCGACGAACCGCTGCTCTCCCTCGACCTGCACCACCAGCGGGCCGTCACGGAACTGGTCGACGCACGGCGCCGCACCCACGGCACCGCGGTGGTCTTCGTGACCCACGAGATCAATCCCGTGCTGGGCATCGTGGACCGCGTGCTGTACCTCGCCCGCGGCGGCCACCGTGTCGGAACGCCCGACGAGGTCCTCACCTCCGAGGCGCTGTCGCGGCTGTACGGCACGCAGGTCGACGTCGTGCGGGTCCGGGACCGCGTGGTGGTCGTCGGCGCACCCGACGAGGCGGCACACCATCCCCAACCGCCTTACGGAGTTGGGCCATGACCCTCGCCCAGGGGATCTGGCAGCAGATCTTCGCCTTCGACCACTACGGCGAACTGCTCGCCCTCGTCCGCAACTCGCTCGTCGCCGGGGCCGCGCTCGGGCTGGTCGGCGGCCTGGTGGGCGTGTTCGTGATCATGCGGGACCTGCCGTTCGCGGTGCACGGGATCAGCGAGCTGTCGTTCGCCGGGGCCTCGGCCGCGCTGCTGCTGGGCGTGAACGTCGTGGCCGGGTCGATCCTCGGCTCGCTCGTCGCGGCGGGGGCGATCGGGCTGCTCGGGGCGCGGGCCCGGGACCGCAACTCGGTGATCGGCGTCATCATGCCTTTCGGCCTCGGGCTCGGCGTGCTGTTCCTCGCGCTGTACAAGGGGCGCGCGGCGAACAAGTTCGGCCTGCTGACCGGGCAGATCGTCGCCGTCGACACCCCGCAGATGTCCTGGCTGCTCGGTGTGTCGGCGGTGGTGCTGGTAGCTCTCGCGGTGATGTGGCGACCGCTCGTCTTCGCGAGTGCAGACGCGGACGTGGCCGAGGCGCGGGGCGTGCCGGTGCGCGGACTGTCCTTCGCCTTCATGATCGTGCTGGGCCTCGCGGTCGCACTGTCCGTCCAGATCGTCGGCGCCCTGCTGGTCCTGACCCTCGTCGTCACACCCGCGGCGGCCGCGGCCCGGGTCACGGCCTCGCCGGTGCTGCTTCCCGTCCTGAGCGCGGTGTTCGCGGTGGCCTCCATCGAGGGCGGCATCCTGCTTGCCCTCGGCAGCAGCATCCCCATCAGCCCGTACGTCACCACGATCTCGTTCGGCATCTATCTCGTGTGCAGGCGTTTCAACGGCAAACGGGCCCGGACGGGTGGGGTCGGCGTGCAGAGCTGACATGAAGATATGAACGGGTCTTCATGTGTTCCTCTATCGTGGGGGCATGACTGCCACGCTCACCCCACCCGCGGCCGGCCCCGCCGCCTCCGCGCGCGCCGGAGCCGTCCCCCGGCGGCGCACCCGGCTGTTCGCGCTGCCGGAGGTCCGCTGGGCCGCCGCGGCCACCGCGCTCTTCCTGCTCCCGCTCCCGCTCCAGCTCGCCGGAGCGCCCGCCTGGATCTGGGGTCCGCTGTACGCGCTGTCTTACGCCACCGGCGGCTGGGAGCCGGGCTGGGAGGGGCTCAAGGCGCTCAAGGACAGGACCCTCGACGTCGACCTGCTGATGGTCGTCGCCGCGCTCGGTGCCGCATCGATCGGGCAGGTCATGGACGGCGCCCTGCTGATCGTCATCTTCGCGACCTCGGGCGCGCTGGAGGCGCTCGCCACCGCCCGCACCGCCGACTCGGTGCGCGGCCTGCTCGACCTGGCACCCGCCACGGCCACCCGCATTGCCGCCGACGGCACCGAACAGACCGTTCCCGTCACTGAGTTGGCGGTCGGCGACACCGTCCTCGTACGGCCCGGCGAGAGCGTCGGAGCGGACGGACTGGTGCTCGACGGAGCCAGCGAGGTGGATCAGGCGAGCATCACCGGCGAGCCGCTCCCGGCGGCGAAGGAGCCGGGCGACGAGGTCTTCGCGGGCACCCTCAACGGCACCGGCGCGCTGCGTGTCCGGGTAGAGCGGGACGCCTCCGACTCCGTGATCGCCCGCATCGTACGGCTGGTGGAGGAGGCGTCGGAGACGAAGGCGCCCACGCAGCTGTTCATCGAGAAGGTCGAACAGCGTTACTCGCTGGGCATGGTGGCCGCGACGCTCGCCGTGTTCGGTGTGCCGCTCGCGTTCGGCGAGGCGTTCTCCGAGGCGCTGCTGCGCGCGATGACCTTCATGATCGTGGCCTCGCCGTGCGCGGTGGTCCTGGCCACCATGCCGCCCCTGCTGTCGGCCATCGCCAACGCCGGCCGGCACGGCGTGCTGGTGAAGTCGGCCGTGGCGATGGAACGCCTCGGCCAGATCGACGCCGTGGCGCTGGACAAGACCGGCACGCTCACGGAGGGGACACCGCGGGTCGTCGACGTACGGCCGCTGCGCGAACACGGCCTGGACAAGGCCGACTTGCTGACGCTCGCCGCGGCGGCCGAGCACCCCAGCGAGCACCCGCTGGCCCGCGCGGTGGTGGACGCGGCACGCGAGCGTGGCCTCGACCTGCCGACCGCCGAGGACTTCACGTCATCGCCCGGGATCGGCGTCCGGGCCGTCGTCGGGGGCCGTACGGTCGAGGTGGGCGCCCCGGCGCGGCTGCTCGCCGAAGCCGAAGCCGAAGCTGAAGCCGAGTCGAAGGTCGAGGGCGAGGTCGGAGGCGAGGCCAAGTGCGCAGCGGATGCAGACGCCGATGGCGGCGCCGACGCCGCAGGTGTGGTCTCGGCACTGGTCCGGGAACTGGAGGAGGCCGGCCGTACCGCCGTCCTCGTGGTCGTCGACGGAACTCCGGCCGGTGTGCTCGGCATCGCCGACCGGCTGCGTCCCGACGCGGCCGCGACCGTCGCCGCTCTGACCGTCCTCACCGGCACCGCCCCGACCCTCCTCACGGGCGACAACCCCCGTGCCGCCGCGCACCTGGCCGCCGAGGCCCGTGTCGAGGACGTGCGGGCCGGGCTGCTGCCGCAGGACAAGGTGGGCGCGGTGCGGGAGTTGGAGGGCGCCGGGTACCGGGTGATGGTCGTCGGGGACGGCGTCAACGACGCGCCCGCGCTGGCCGCCGCGCACATCGGCGTCGCCATGGGCCGAGCCGGCTCCGACCTCGCCCTGGAGACCGCCGACGCGGTGATCGTGCGCGACGAGCTCGCCGCCGTACCCGCCACCGTCGCCCTGTCCCGCCGAGCCCGCGAGCTGGTCGTGCAGAACCTCGTGATCGCCGGGGTGTTCATCGCCGGCCTGGTCGCCTGGGACCTCGCCGGGACGCTGCCGCTGCCCCTCGGGGTCGCGGGCCACGAGGGCTCCACGGTCCTCGTCGGGCTGAACGGACTGCGCCTGCTGCGGGACTCGGCCTGGAAGCGGGCGGCGGAGGGGACCGGCTGACCCCGGCGGGTGCCGCGGAGTTGCAGTGCCTGCGAACGCGGCTGCCGGTCGTTGCGATACCGCCGACGCACGAGTCGGCCCGGGGCGAGCGCAGGCATCGCGGACCCCGGGGGGAGAGCCGTCAACGAGCGGGCGGGGGACCGCTGCTGGCGCGGATCACCAGGTCGACCGGGACCAGTGAGCGGGTCCGGGACGGTTCCTCTGTGCCGTCGAGACGGTCCAGGAGCAGCCGGAGCGAACGCGTACCGATCTCCGCGAAGTCCGTGCGCACGGTGGTCAGCGGGGGAAGGAAATGCGCGGCCTCGGGGATGTCGTCGTAGCCCACGACAGTGATGTCGCCGGGGACGGAGCGGCCCGCTTCGTGCAGGGCGTGCAGCAGACCGAGGGCCATCTGGTCGTTGGATGCGAACACGGCCGTGACATCCGCGCGCCGGGCCAGCTGCCGGCCCAGCTCGTAGCCCGAGTCGGCACTCCAGTCGCCGATCAGCGGGGTCGGCACCGCCGCGCCGGCCGCCTCCAGGCAGGCCTGCCAGCTGCCCAGCCGGTGATCGGCCGAGGTCCAGCCGGTCGGGCCCGCGATGTGCCACACCGTGCGATGCCCCAGGCCCAGCAGATACTCGACCGCCTTGCGAGCGCCGGCCCTGGAGTCGCCGGTGACCTGCTGGGTGCCGGCGTCGAGGCCGTTCTCCAGCACGATCAGCGGGGTGTCGAGGTGGGTGTCCGCCAGGGCCTTGCCGACCCACAGCTGAGGGGCGATGGCGATCACGCCGTCCGCGCCCTCGGCGGAGAGCCGGTTCACCGCCTCGACCACCGTGTCGGGTTCGGCGGTGTCCAGGGCGATCGAGCTGAGCAGGTAACCCGCTTCCTGCGCCGCGGTGTTGATCGCGGTCAGGATCGAGGCGGGGCCGTAGCGGGCGGCGTCGAAGGAGATCACGCCGACCATCCGGGTCCGCCCGCTGGCCAGCGAACGCGCGCTGCGGCTCGGCCGGTAGCCCAGCGTGCGCATGGCGCTCAGCACTGTCTCGCGGGTCTCGGCCCGCACCGACGGATGGTCGTTGAGGACGCGGGAGACGGTTTGCTTGGAGACGCCCGCCAGCCGTGCCACGTCGTCCATCACGGGGCGCGAGCCCGCGAAGTTCCGTCTGCTGCGCCCCCGTGGAGCGGAGTCGTCGGCGGAGCCTCGGATCATGATCGCTGTTTCCTCGCCATCGTCACGGCGGCGGCATCCGCCCCGGCAGGTCCCCCAGCATAGGCAGGTCGGCGGGGCGGAACCCCGTACGGCGCCGCCTCAGCCCGCCCGCACGGCCCGGACCCGACCGAGGATCCACTCGGCACGCGTCACGACCGCCGAGCGCGCCGCTTCCGCCGCCTCCGGCGGCACATGGACCCGGGCATCGGCGTGCAGCGGCAGCACCCGGACCCGCAGCACCGCCCCCGCCGGAAGCCGGCCGATGTCCCAGGCACGCCCCGAGAAGAACTGGTCGGCGACCAACGCCTCTCCCACATGGGCCCGCGCCGCGTCCCCGCTCCAGTGCAACCGCAGCACCGCGCCCTGCGGGAGATCCTGCGGTACGTCGACGCGGTACTCGGCGGCCACCGAGTCGTAGTACTTGTCCGCGGGCGCGCTCGCACGTCCCAGCACACCGGTCGCGGGCTCGGGCGCAGGGCCCGGGGGCCGCACCAGGGTGAGCGAAGCCCGGAGCGGCTCGTCGCCGCCACCGCTCCCGACGCGGTAGCGGGCGAAGACGCCGTCGGCCTCGGCGGTCACCGTCTCCCCGTCCACCACCAGCGCGCTGTCCGGCGCCGGCAGTACGGCGAACGACGTCCCCCCGGCAGCGCCGTGCACCCGCACCTCGTCACCGTCGAAGACGATCCCGTCGGCGCTCAGCAGCAGCCGTTCGGCGCCCCAGGCCACGCCCCGATAGGCGGTACGAGCCGTCGCCGCGTCCAGCACCAGCAGACCGGCCCGTCCGGCGTCCGCCGTCTCCACCTCGACCAGCGCGTCGGTGCCGGGCCGCAGCCCGGTCACCAGGATCCGGCCCCCGACTTCGGCGATGTCCCCGCACGGCGCGCTGACCGACGCCACCGTGTGGGCGTCCAGGGCGAGTTCGGGTGCGATGCCGCCGGTGGCCGCGAGCACCAGGACCGTACGCCCGTCCACGTCGACCGTGCAGACCGGCTGCGCCGTCGCCCAGTCCAGCCGCACGCCCGCGACGTCGAGCCGCAGCGGCCAGCAGAAGTACGCGCCCGCCGGCACGGTCACCGGTGCGGCGGGCAGCGTCAACGCCTGTGCTCCGCCCGGGAACTCGACCGTGAACGACGTGTCCGGGCGGTCCGGCAGCGGCTCGTGCGGCTGCTGGTTGTTGACGAAGAGGAACCCGGAGTCGCCGTCGGCGCGCACGGCCCACCGCAGGGTGTCCCGGTCCGGCTGTCCCTCGGGCAGGCGCTCCGGCAGCACCGACTCCATCGGGGCGATCAGATGGCCGAAGTCCGCCAGCAGCAGGTGCTGGAGGCGGAGTTCGTCGTACGAGGGCCGGTACTGGCCGTACTCGCCGAGCGGCGCCCGGAAGTCGTACGTCAGGACCGGCAGGTCGTTCGGGTAGCCGGTGGCGTGGGACTCCTGGAGGGTGGAGCGCTCGCCGAGCGGGTTCGTGCCGCCGTGGAACATGTAGTAGCCCTGCCACACCGAGCCGCAGCCGATCTTGGTGAGACCGAGGGCGCCGATGTCGGCGGCGTCCACGCGCGGCCGCCGGTGGTAGGCCACCGCCATGCCGCCGCCCAACTCGCAGGTGGCCCAGGGGAATCGGTCGGCGAGGGCGTCCGGGTCGCTGCCCCGGGCGGTGGTCGGTCGCAGATCGGCGCCGATGCCCTCGTCGTCGCGCTGGTGGGTGAAGAAGAAGTGCTTGCGGCAGGTGTCGGGCCAGCCGCCGTCCGCCTCCGTCCAGAAAGCCTCCGGGTAGCCCCCGTACAGCGGAAGCAACTCGTCGGGCGGGAGCCGGACACCACCCCATGCGGTCGACGTCCACAGCGGCGCGCTCAGGCCGGCCGCCTGGGCCATCCGCTTCAGCGTCAGCAGGTGGCCCGGCCGGTCGTAGAGCTCGTTCTCGATCTGGATCGCGACGATCGGACCGCCGTGGGCGCGGTCGAGGCCGCGCAGTTGCCCGGCGATCGCCGCGAACCAGTCGCGTACGGGCGCGAGATACGCCGGGTCGTCGGTGCGCGTTGCGCAGTCGCGGGCCAGGAGCCAGTCGGGGAGGCCGCCGTTCCTGACCTCCGCGTGCGACCAGGGGCCGATGCGGGGGATGAAGTCCAGGCCGTGACGGGCGCACAGCTCGGCGAAGCGGCGCAGGTCGCGGTCGCCGTCGAAGCGGACACGACCCTCGATCTCCTCGTGATGGATCCAGATGACGTAGCTCGCGACCGCCGTCACGCCGCCCGCCTTCGTCTTCAGCAGCTCCTCCTCCCATTCGGCGGCCGGGCAGCGGGTGTAGTGGAACTCGCCGGACACCGGGAACCACGGCCGTCCCCCGCGGGTGAACCAACGGCCGGTGACCTCGATCGGGTCGGGGACGCCGGGCGCGTCGGTGAAGGGGAGGTGGCCGGTCAGCGGGGGAGGGGACGGCGTCGGGATGCGCAGGCGGTGCGGGCGGGTCATCAGTCGGACTCCGGACCGAGATCGGCGGTGTCGGTGAGCCGGGCGCGGGTGCTGGTCGTGGCGTGCAGTTCCAGCAGGACCAGCTCGTTGGTGCCGGGACGCAGGATCGGCGCGGGGACGTAGAGGGTGTGCTGGGGGCCGCGGTTCCAGTAGCGGCCGAGGTGGAAGCCGTTGATCCAGGCCTGGCCCTTGGTCCAGCCGGGCAGGGCGAGGAAGGAGTCCGCCGGGACGTCGACCTCGAACGTGCCCTGGTGGAAGGCGGGTTCGGCGGCCGTGGTGGCCCCGGCGGGGGCGAAGGGCAGTCCGCTCAGGTCGTCCAGGGGCAGGGGGTGGCAGTCCCAGCCGTGCAGGGGGCGGCCGTCGAAGGTGACGGGACCGAAGAGGCCCTTGGGTGCGCCGATGCGGGGGCCGTAGTTGACGCCGCCCATGTTCTCGACGAGGACCTCCAGCGTGGCGCCGGGGTGCGGGACACGGACGGGCAGGGTCTCGTCGTGGCGCTCGCGTTCCAGTACGCCGACGGGTGCGCCGTCCACGAAGACCTGTGCGCGGTCGCCGACACCGCCCGTGAAGTGCAGCAGGCCGTCGCCCGCTGTGTCGAAGGTGGTGCGGTAGAGGGCGTAACCGGTGTCCAGCCCCAGGGCGTTCATCGTCGCCGGGTCCTCGGTGCGGACGGGCTCGGCGAGGGCTTTCGTGTGAGTCAGCAGCGGTGCCCGGCGGTCCAACTCGACCACGGTGGGCGGGAGTTTGCGGGACGATGCCGGGGCGGGCTCGTCGGGGACCGGCAGATGGCGGGCGATGACCTCACGGAAGGCGTGGTACTTGGGGCCGGGGTCGCCGCACTCGGTGAGGGCCGCGTCGTAGTCGTAGGACGTGACGGTGGGCTGGTAGGCATGCTTGTGGTTGGCGCCGTTGGTGAAGCCGAAGTTGGTGCCGCCGTGGAACATGTAGATGTTGACCGAGGCGCCGGCCGACAGCAGGCGGTCCAGGTCCGCGGCGGCGTCGGCCGCGTCCCGCACATGATGCGGACCGCCCCAGTGGTCGAACCAGCCGATCCAGAACTCCGCGCACATCAGGGGGCCTTCGGGCTGATGCCGGCGCAGCTCCGCGAGATTCCGGGCGACCCGGCTGCCGAACGTGGCGGTGGCCAGGAGGCCGGGGATGCTGCCGGCGGCCAGGTGCTCGGGGTCGGCCTGGTCGCAGGTGAACAGCAGCTCCTCCACGCCCCTGCTGCGGAAGGCCGATTCGAGGTGCTTCAGATACGCGGTGTCGTCGCCGTAGGCGCCGTACTCGTTCTCCACCTGTACGGCGATCACCGGACCACCGGCCGCCGCCATGTACGGCAGCAGCGGCGGCAGCAGCTCGTCCAGGTACCGGTCGAACGCGCCGGTGAAACGCGGGTCGCCGGTCCGCAGCCTGATGTCCGGGTCCGCGATGAGCCACGCGGGCAGACCGCCGTCGTCCCACTCGGCACAGATGAACGGTCCCGGGCGCAGCAGGACGTGCAGGCCCTCGGCGCGGGCCAGTCTCAGATAGCGGGGCAGGTCGAGGAAGCCGTCGAGGACGAGGGGGCCGGCCGGATCGGGCTGGTGGAGGTTCCACGGCACATATGTCTCGACCGAGTTGAGCCCCATCAGACGGGCTTTGCGCAGCCGGTCGGCCCACTGGTCGGGGTGGATGCGGAAGTAGTGCATGGCGCCGGAGACGATCCGGAACGGCTCGCCGCGCAGCAGGAAACCGTCGGCGGACGTCGTCAGAGCGGACATTGCGGAAGTTCCCTTCGGTTGGGACGTACGGGGATGTGGGGCGCGCGGGCGCGCCGGAGGCCGGGGGCGAGCTGATCGTGTGGTTCGGGCATCAGAGGGGCCGGTCGGTGGCGCGGATCAGCCAGAAGGTCGCCGTCAGGCACAGGGCCGAGACGGCGCCGAGGATGAGGGGGACACTGCGGATGCCGGACCACTCGATGGCCTTGCCGAGGGCCGGGCCCGCCACCACACCGCCGACCATCGACGCTGCGATGACCACTGCTCCCGCCCTGCGCGCCCGCGGGGCGGACCGGTTGAGCCACGGCAGCCCGGTCGGGAAGATCGGCGCGATGAACAGACCGACTCCGGCGTAGGCGTACGGGGCCAGACCCGGCACCGCGGCCAGCAGCAGACAGACCGTCATGCCCGCGCACGAGACCGCGATGATGGTCTCGGCCGAGAACCGCAGCGCGATCGGCGCGACCAGGAAGCGTCCCACGGTCATCATCAGCCAGTACACGGACGTGGCGGTCGCGGCGATCCCTGCCGAGTAGCCGACGGTCTGAAGATGGGTCGGCTCCCAGCCGCCGACACCGGCCTCGATGCCGACATGCATGACGTACAGGGCCACGAACACCGCGAGCACGGAGGCGAGGCTGCGGCCGAGGACCGGACCGCCGGCCGCGGTGGCTGTCCCGGACGACTTCGGTGCGCGGTCGCCCACGCCTCGAAGGCACAGCAGCAGCGGCAGATTGGCCAGCGCGAAGCCGAGGAACACCGCCGGGTAGTGCTCGGAACCGACCGCTCCGATCAGCGCCGGACCGAGGATCGCGCCGATGCCGAAATGGGCGTTGAGGATGTTGAGCATGGCCGTCGAGCGGTGGCCGAACCCGACCGCGAACAGCTGGTTGAGGCCGTAGTCGATACCGCCGAAGCCGAGTCCGGCCAGCAGTGCCATGGCCAGGGCGGTCGGCCAGTCGGGCGCGAGCGCGAAACCGGCCGCACCGATCGCCATCAGCAGATACGAGGCGCCGAGGATGCCCCGGTTGCCGACCCGGCCGTAGAGACGGTCGAAGAGCAGCACCCCGGCCACGCCGCCGACGAAGTGCGCGCTCAGGCCGAGACCGGCGGCGGACGGCGACAGGCCGAACTCCTCGCGGAAAGCGGGAATGGCCGGGCCGTACAGGGCCTGGAGGGCGCCGATGAGTACGAAGCCCACGCACGAGGCGACCACGGCGGCGGGACCGAAGACCCGTGGGTGCGAAGGTGCCGACGTCAGCGTCATGGCGTGTGATGTTACCGGTAACATCTCGGTGCTCGTCAAGATCCGGGTCGGGGTGGGGCGGGATGGTTGCGGAGTGCGGCGGGTCGGGAATCGAATTGGACTGTGAGTACAAGGTCTGGACGTGTAGTCTAGGTGGAGGTCACTCGGTGCATGCGGTGCCGAGTGCGGGCTGAGTGAGGAGTGCGCGATGGCGGCCGATGAGGCACTGGAGGCGGAGCGGGACGCGATCGTCGCCGCGCTGGGCCCGGTTGCCGACGGGCTCGCGGCGACGATCGGGCCGATGTGCGAGGTCGTCCTGCACGACTACCGGCGGCCGGAGACGTCCGTGGTCGCCGTGGCCGGTGCGGTGACCGGGCGGGCCGTGGGCGGTGCGATGAGCGAGATCGGCATGCGGATCGTCGCGCGCGGCGAGGATGCGGGCGACGAGCTGAACTACGTCACCCGGACCCGCGGCGGCAAGCTGGTCAAGGCCTCCACGATGGTGCTGCGCGATTCGACGGGCACGGTGTTCGGCGCCCTCTGCGTGAACCTCGACGTCACCGCCGTGAACGACGCCCACGCCCTGCTCGGCGCCCTCGCCGGCATGGGCGCCGCCCCGGCCGAAGTGCCGGTCACCACCTTCGGCAACGACATCGACTCCGTCGTGGACGCCATCCTCGACGCCCATCAACTCCGTCAGAACGGCAGCTGGGCCGGACTCGACCGCGCCCAGCGCCTGGAGCTGTTCCGAGGCCTCGACGAGCGGGGCGTGTTCGCCGTCCGGCGTGCGATCGAGCAGGTCGCGGGGCGGCTCGGGATCTCCCGGGCGTCCGCGTACAGCTATCTGTCGCAGGCGAGGGCGGAGTAGCCGCGGCGGGCGTGACCAAGACCGGCCTGCTCGGCCCCGTCGGACCCGGCCATGTCGCACCCGGTCACCTCGGACCCGGCCCTGTCGGGCCCGGCCGCAACAGGCACAGCCGCCATCACCATGACACCCCTGGAGGACACGCGTGACGACCACCACCCCGCCGGTCACCCTCGACGACGTCCGTGATGCCGCCGCGCGGCTCAAGGGCGTCGCCCACCGCACCCCCGTGCTGCGCTCGCGCACGCTCGACGAACTCGTCGGCGCCGAGGTCTTCCTCAAGTGCGAGAACTTCCAGCGGGTCGGCGCCTTCAAGTTCCGCGGCGCCTACAACGCGGCCTCCCGGCTGACCCACGAGCAGCTCGGCCGTGGCATCGCCGCCTACTCGTCCGGCAACCACGCCCAGGCCGTCGCCCTGGCCGCCCGGGAACTCGGCACCACGGCGGTCATCGTCATGCCCGAGGACGCCCCGCCGTCGAAGCGCGCGGCCACCGAGGGCTACGGCGCCGAGATCGTCACGTACGACCGCTACACCGGTGATCGGGTCGCCATCGCCGAGGCCCTCGCCGCCGAGCGCGGCCTCGCCCTGATCCCGCCGTACGAGCACCCGCACGTCATGGCCGGCCAGGGAACCGCCGCTCTCGAACTGCTGGAGGAGGTGGGGGAGCTGGGTGCCCTGCTGACGCCGGTCGGCGGGGGCGGGCTCATGGCCGGCAGCGCCACCGTCGCCAAGGGGCTGTACCCGGAGATCCGGATGATCGGCGTGGAACCGGAGGCCGGTGACGACACCAAGCGCTCCCTGGAGGCGGGGCGGCGCGTCAGCATCCCGGTGCCGTTCACCATCGCCGACGGACAGGCCCTGCACATTCCCGGGGAGCTGACCTTCTCCGTGAACCGGCGGCTCGTCGACGAGATCGCACTGGTCGCCGACGACGAGATCCGCGACGCGATGCGGTTCGCCTTCGAGCGTCTGAAGATCGTCGTCGAGCCGAGCGGTGCCACCCCGCTCGCCGCCCTGCTCACCGGCCGGGCGGAGGCGCTGCCGCGCCGGGTCGGCGTGATCGTCTCCGGCGGGAACGTGGATGCCGCGCGCTTCGCCGAGCTCTGCGGAAACCGGGCCTGAGGGGGCGCCTGCCTGTCGGCAGGAGGGCATTTTCAGGTCGGCCGACCGACCGTCCCCCGGTTGGCGGCCCCGAGTGGACAGGCGGACGATTGAGGGGTACAAGGTCGGCCGCCGACGGCGGTGTCCAGGGCCGCCGGGGAGACCGGCACCGGCCGCGGTGACCCACGGCCGGAAGGGAGCGCGTCATGTTGGAAGTGAAGACGCTCGACAAGCCCGACGAGCGACGTGATTTCCCCCGCGGCCACCTCGAAGCCGTCCACATGCCGGACCTCGATTTCGCCGTGGCGACCTTCGAGCCCGGCTGGCGCTGGACGGAGTCCGTGGCCCCGCTGGCGGGCACCAAGACCTGCCAGATGCACCACAACGGCTACATCCTCCAGGGCCACCTCCACATCCGCATGGACGACGGCACCGAGACCGACGTCGGCCCCGGCGACGTCTTCGTCTGCACCCCCGGGCACGACGCGTGGGTGGTGGGCGACGAGCAGGTCGTGACCTACGACTTCCAGGGGCAGACGGCGCGCGAGTTCGCGAAGAAGTAGCCGCCGCCCCGCACAGGAGTCGACCGTCGGCCCCGCGCCGGCACATCACACGGTGACGACGACCTTGGCGCGCGCGTGCTCCACCTCCAGGTAACGGATGGCCTCGGCCGCCTCGCTCAGCGGATACGTCCGCTCGACGACCGGAGCGATCTTCCCGGACTCGGCCAGCTCCCGCAGCGCCTCGAGGTTCGCCCTGCTCTGCCGTGCGGCGATCTCCAGCAGCCGGTGGTTCCGTGCGAACGGAGCCACCAGCCGCCGCTTCATGAACAGCCCCATCGGTCCGACGACGCTGCCGCCCTCGTACACCCCGCCACCGGACAGGACGAGCGTCCCGACGGGGTTCAGCACGCGCCGGAACTCCCCGAGCGAGTGGTTGCCGACCAGGTCCAGCACCACGTCGTAGCGCGCCTCGCCCCGGGTGAAGTCCTCCTGGGTGTAGTCGATGATCCGGTCGGCGCCCAGTGAGCGCACCATGTCGACGTTTCGGGTGCTGCACACGGCCGTCACCTCGGCGCCGTACGCCTTGCCGAGCTGCACGGCGAACGTGCCCACGCCGCCCGACGCCCCGTTCACCAGCAGCGTCTGCCCCGGCTGCACCCGGGCGACGTCACGCAGGCCGATCAGGGCGGTGTTGCCCGCCAGCGGTATCGCCGCCGCCTGCTCGAAGGTGAGGTTGGCAGGCTTCGGGCCCACCTCGTCGGCCCTGGCGCACACGTACTCGGCGAACGTGCCGTCGGCCTCTCCGTACACCTCGTCGCCGGGTTTCAGTCCCGTGACGCCGGAGCCCACCGCCTCCACCACACCGGCGAAGTCCCGGCCCCGCACCGGCGACTTGGGCCTGCGAAACCCCATCATGGTGCGACCGATCACCGGGTCGCCGTGCATGAGGTGCCAGTCGTAGGCGTTGACCGAGGCCGCGTGCACCCGCACCAGGACCTCGTCCGCCGTCGGCACCGGCCGGTCGACGTCCCGGAACTCCAGGACGTCCGCCGAGCCGTACCGGTCCTGAATCACTGCCTTCATGGGATCCCCCTCCGCTCCAGCCGAGCGTATGGAGGCCGGACCGTCCCGGCCATCGGGGGCGGACCCTGATTTTCTCCGGGGTCCGGCCCTCCCCTTGCCCTGAGGAAACCGATCGGTTTACGCTTCTGGTGTTGGGAAACCGATCGGTTTCCGATCTCTGGACAAGTGCTGAGCATTACGAGGAGACCCCCATGACCACCATCGAAGGTTCCGTGGCCCTGGTCACCGGCGGCAGCCGCGGCATCGGCCGCGCCCTGGTCGCCGCCCTGTACGAGCGGGGCGCCAAGAAGGTGTACGCCACCGCGCGCGACCCGCACACCGTCACCCACCCGGACGCCGTGCCGCTGGCGCTGGAGGTGACCGACCCCGCGTCCGTCGCGGCCGCCGCGGAGCAGGCCCAGGACGTCACGCTGCTGATCAACAACGCGGGTGCCTCGGTGAACGCGAACTTCCTCGACTCGCCGGTCGACGACGTCCGGCGCGAGTTCGAGACCAACTTCTACGGACCGCTCCTGGTCACCAGGGCCTTCGTCCCCGTCATCGAGCGCAACGGCGGCGGCCACATCCTCAACGTCCACTCCGTGCTGTCGTGGGTCGGCATCGCCGGCTCCTACAGCGCCTCCAAGGCCGCCTTCTGGTCGCAGACCAACTCGCTGCGCCTGGACCTGAAGCCGCGCGGCATCGATGTCACCGGACTGCACGTCGGCTACGTCGACACCGACATGGCAGCCCATGTCGACGCGCCCAAGTCCACGGCCGAGAGCGTCGCGGCGCAGGCCCTCGACGGGATCGCGTCGGGCGCCTACGAGGTGCTCGCGGACGACATCTCGCGGCAGGTGAAGGCGGGCCTGTCGGCCGATCCGGCCGCCCTCTACCCGCAGCTCGCCGCCTGACTAGACCGGCAGCAGCCTCTCCACCAGCGCGCTGAGCTGCCGGGCGGTGCGGCACTCGTGCATCTCGACCAGCTCGGCGTAGGCGGGCGCGGCGGAGTCTCCCGTGCCCCAGCTGGATTGCTGCTCCGGGTTCAGCCAGTACACGCGGCGTGCCTGGCCGGCGATCTGCCGTACTGCCGGAAGGTTCGGGTCGCTCATGTTGGTGCGGGCATCGCCGAGGACGAACACCGTCGTGCGCGGGCCGACCGAGTCGCCGTAGCGCTCGGCGAACTCGCCCAGTGCCATGCCGTAGTCGCTGCTGCCGTGATAGCCCGTGAGCGTGGCCTCCGCCTCGATCCGGGTGCTGAGCCCCTCCGGGTCGGCGGTGCCCCGCTCCAGCAGCCCGGTCACCTCGTCGATCCGGTTGACGAAGGCGAACACACGCACCTTGCTGAACTGGTCGTGCAGCGCCTGCACCAGCAGCATCGTGAAGTCCGAGAAGCCGGAGACCGACCCCGACACATCGCACAGCAGCACCAGTTCGGGGCGGGCCGGTCGCCGTCTGCGCAGCACCGGCTTCATCGGCACTCCGCCGGTCGACAGCGATCCGCGCAGGGTGCGGCGCAGATCGATCGTGCCTCGCGCGGCGCGGCGGCGACGTGCCGCGAGCCGGGTTGCCAGCTTGCGGGCCAGCGGCTGAACGGCCCTGCGCAGCTCTGCCAGTTGGGCCTTCCCGGCGAACAGGAAGTCGACCCGGTCGGCGGTCGGGGCCACCGCCCGCCGGGCGATCTCGTCGCGCCCGCGCCGCTCGGCGACCCGGCGCCGCGCCTCGGCGGCCACCAGTCGGCGGAAGGTCTCGATGCGCCGCCGGATCTCGTCCTCCAGCAGCCGGTCCGCGAACCCCGCACTCGCGCCCCGCCCACGGACGTCGTCGCGCACCCGGGCCAGCAGCGTCTGCGGGCGCAGCCGCTCCAGCGCCTGGTACGACGACCAGCCGTCCGACTCCGGAGAGGAGCCGTAGCCGCCGAAACCGTCCACCGCCTCCACCGCGAGGCGGCCCATCATCGCCCGGTCGTCGGCCGCCAGCGCCGCCGCCAGCCGGTCCCGCAGGTCGTCCCGTCCCGCGGCTCTTTCCTCCGGGCCGCCGACGCCGCGCGGGAAGTACAGGTCGAAGACCGGGTCGAACACCGGCCGTTGTCCGGTGCCGTGCAGCAGCGTGGCCGCCAGCCCCTCGCGCAGCAGCTCCCGGTCCGCGAGGCCGAGCGCCTCGATGGCCTGCGCCGCGTCCACGGTCTCGCCGGTGCCGATCCGGATGCCGTGCGCGCGCAACGCGCCGACCAGGGACGTCAGCCGATCCGCGACGCCCGCCGGCGTGGTCACAGGGCGTCCAGGTCGAGCTTCGCGGTCGCCTTGAGGACGTCGTCCTGATGCTTGAGCAGAACGCCGAGGGTGGCCTGTACGACCGTCACGTCCAGCGAGTCGGCGCCGAGCGCGAGCAGGGTGCGCGCCCAGTCGATGGTCTCGGCGACCGACGGCACCTTGCGCAGGTCCATCGCGCGCAGCGCGCTCACGACCCGCACGACCGAGCGGGCCAGCGCCTCGTCGAGGCCCGGCACTTTCAGCCGTACGATCCGGCGTTCCAACTCCTCGTCCGGGAAGCCGATGTGCAGGAAGAGACAGCGACGGCGCAGCGCCTCGGACAGCTCCCGGCTCGCGTTGGAGGTGAGCACGACGAAGGGGCGGCGGGTCGCGGTGATGGTGCCGAGCTCGGGGACCGTGACCTGGAAGTCGCTGAGCACCTCCAGGAGCAGGCCCTCGACCTCGACGTCGGCCTTGTCGGTCTCGTCGATCAGCAGCACCTTGGGGTCCTCGCCCCGGATGGCCGTCAGCAGTGGCCGGGTGAGCAGGAACTCCTCGCTGAAGATGTCCGTGCGGGTCTCGTCCCACGTCTCGTCGCGGCCGGCGCTGATGCGCAGCAACTGCTTGGCGTGGTTCCACTCGTACAGCGCCCGGGACTCGTCGACCCCCTCGTAGCACTGGAGCCGTACCAACTGTGCCTCCGCCACCTGGGCGACGGCCTTGGCGAGCTCCGTCTTGCCGACTCCGGCCGGGCCCTCCACCAGGAGCGGCTTGCCGAGACGGTCGGCGAGGAAGACGGTCGTGGCGACCGCGGGCGAGGCGAGATAGCCGGTCTCGGCCAGGCGCGCGGAGACGTCGTCGACGGATGTGAACAACGGGGCCTCCAGCTCGGCGGCGACGGTCAGAACGGTCAGGACTGCCGGGTCGGTCAGGACCGTCATGGCGGACGGGCTGGACCGGGCACCTATCTAAGCGCTTGTTCAGCGATGATGCCACGGGGATTCCGGGTACCGGAAGGAGGTAGACCGATCGGTTTCCTCTTGGCCTCCGGAGGGGTAACCTCGCCGGTATGGCCACAACAGACAAGGCGTCCACCAGGGACCGGCTGCTCGACGCGGCGGCCGAGCTGTTCTACCGGGACGGCGTCTCCATCGGCGTCGAGGCGCTGTGCCGGACGGCCGGTGTCTCGAAGCGGTCCATGTACCAGCTCTTCGCGAGCAAGGACGAGGTCCTCGCGACCAGCCTGGCCCGGCGGATGCCGGAGTACGAGGCCCAACTCGCGCCGGACGTCCCGGACGCCGCCACCCCGCGCGAGCGGATCCTGAACGTCTTCGAGCGGCTGGAGAAGGCGTCCACCGAGCCCGCCTACCAGGGCTGTCCCTTTCTGGCCGCGCTGGTCGAGCTGAAGGATCCGGAACACCCCGCGAGCGCGGTCGCCCGCGAGGCGAAGGGCTGGATGAAGGGCTACTTCCGCACCCACGCCGAGGACGGCGGCGCCCGCGACGCGGAGCTGCTCGCCCGCCAGCTGATGCTGGTCTTCGACGGGGCCAGCGCACGGTCCGGAGCCCGGGTCGAGACGCTGGACGGGCTGACCGTCGCGACGGCGACCACGCTGCTGGACGCGGCCGGCGTGAAATGACGAGGCGGCCGCCGCAGCGACCGCCCCGAACACCCACCCCTTCTCACGAGGCCACCGCGACCGCTCCCACGGCCGGGGTGCGCAGCATCCGCCGGGCCGTCACCAGACCGGTCCCCAGCGTCACCGCCGCCGCGACGGCGGCGACCGCGAGCCCGATGCCGTACACCTCGCCCGGCAGCATCTGGTCGGAGCGGACCACGGTGAACGGGATGATCCCCGCGAGCGCGGCCAGCGCGCCGAACACGACGCCCGTGACCGTGAGGATCAGCCCCTCGACACCCACCGTCCCGAGCACCTGCCCCGGAGTCGCGCCCGCGAGCCGCTGCTGCCCGAACTCCCGTGAGCGGTAACTCGTAGCTGCGTACAGCGAGTTGACGAGCATCACGCAGACGAAGACCACGATGATCCCGACGACCGTGAAGTTCAGGGTCTCCAGGGTCTTGTCGTCGATCGACTTGGTGATGCCGAGAGCCTCGACGGTGTCGCTCTCCACCGCCTGCATGGTGAGCGTGGCCGTGGCCACCGCCGTGAACAGGATCAGCGACATCAGGATCCCGGCCAGCTGACCGGCCCGCTCCCGCAGATTGCGGACCGCCAGCCAGCCGCTCGCGCCGCTCAGCGGCAGCCGGTTCAGCACGCCCTCCAGCAGCCGCGGTGCGAGCAGTGCGAAGCCCACGGACAGCAGGATCGCCCCGTAGGCGGGCGGCGCCATCAGGGCCGCGTCCGACTCCGAGAACGCGAACGTGGAGGTGACCGACGCCGCCCCGACGAGGAGCGCCGCGTAGGCGAGGAACTTCCGTGCCCCGCCCCGTTTCACCTGCCCGCGCGTCGCCCGCCGTACGGCGAGGAAGGCGGCGCCGGCCGACGCCAGCAGCGTGATGTCGATGCCCGAGATCAACGCGATCGGGCCGAAGTCGTGCGGGACGGACCCGGCGACCTGACCGCTGTCCTGGAACAGGTCCAGCAGCGCCCGGCCACCCAGCATCGCCGGCCCGATCGCCAGCGCCGCACCCACCAGGGCCACGACCACGGCCTCACCCACGACCATCCGCTTCAGCTGCGCCGGAGTCGCCCCCGAGCAGCGCAGCAGCTCCAACTCGGCCGTCCGCTGACGGACGTTGACCGTCAGGGTCGAGGCGACGGCGAAGAAGACCAGCAGGGTGCCGTAGCCGCCGACGACGCCCGCCGCGGTGGACAGGGTCTCCGCGCTGGTCGAGTCGACGCCGTCCTGCGCCGCCGTGTCGTGCATGGAGTTGAAGGTCATGATGATGGCCGCGCCCAGAAACGCGGACAGCAGCGTCGCGAGGAACCGTCCGGGACGGTGCCGGATGGAACGCAGGGACAGCATGAACATCGCTCACACCCCCAGCGCCACGTCGTCGCCCAGGTGCGCCAGGCGCTCGGCCACCGCGTCCGGGGTCGGCCCGTCCATCCGGCCGGCCAGCCGGCCGTCCGCCAGGAACAGCACCGAGTCCGCGTAAGAGGCGGCGACCGGGTCGTGGGTCACCATCACCACGGTCCGGCCGTGCACCCGCACCGCCTGCTGGAGCAGCCGCAGCACGTCACGCGCGCTGCGGGTGTCCAGGGCACCCGTCGGCTCGTCCGCGAAGATCACCCGGGGCTCGGTCACCAGCGCGCGGGCGATGGCCACGCGCTGCCGCTGACCGCCGGAAAGCTGGTCGGGGCGGTGCCCGAGCCGGTCGCCGAGGCCGACGGACATCAGTACCTCCCTGGCGCGCGTGCGGTCGACGCGCTGCCCGGCGAGCTTGAGCGGCAGCACCGTGTTCTGCGCGACCGTCAGCGTCTCCAGCAGGTTGTACTGCTGGAACACGAACCCGATCCGGCCCCGCCGGAACTTCGTCAGCTCCGCCTCGCCGCCCCCGGTCAGCTCGGTGCCGTCCACCCGCACGATGCCGCTGTCGGGCCGGTCGAGCCCGGCCGCGCAGTGCAGCAGGGTGCTCTTGCCGGACCCCGACGGCCCCATGACCGCAGTGAAAGTGCCCCGTCCCAGGCCCAGCGTGATCCCGTCCAGAGCGGTCACGGAACTGTCCTGCGCGCCATAGGTCTTGGTGACCTTGACCAGCCGCAGCGCCTCCGCGGCGGGTCCCGTGTCGTGCGTGCGTCGCGAACCTGCGCGAAACATCGTCATCACTCTCCGTCCGGGCACTCCCTGTGCCCTGCCGATGAAGCTACGGAGCGAGCGAAGGGAGCACATTGGGCGCAGAACCCGTCTTGCCGGGTGTACTCAGCGACACCCCCGACGGGGGGCCGGCCCCGGTGACCCACGGCGTTGTCAGTGGCGGGCTGTACCTTCCGACGCATGGGGATCTATCTGGTGAACGTGGGCGCGCAGGAGTGGTTCGGCGAGGAGGAGGACGGCCGTGGGGACGTCGCCGCCGCGCTGAACGAGGAGCTGGGCAGGCGCGGCCTCCCGCCGTACACCGGTGTTCCCGAGGAGACGGACTTCGCCCCAGGCTCCGGCACGGCCTTCGAGGAGAAGCTCGTCCCGCCCATGGACGGCTTCGTCGCACTCTGCCGGGCGCACCTGTCGAAGGCCGAGGAAGAGCTCCTTCTCGGCTGGACGGTGCTGGTACCGGTGCCGCTCGACGAGGAGATCGAGCTGCCGATCGAGTCCGCCTACGACCTGACGACGACCGTCGCCGGAGCCCCGCGGATCCTCGTCCTCACCGAGCGGCTCGCGACGGCGCTGGAGCTGCCGACCGACGCGATACCGGCGACGTCCGACAACCTGGAGCTGACCAGCTGGTTCCTGGACGGTGAGGCGAAGCGGACCGCGGCGGCCCGGCCGGGACCGTGGGCCGACGACCTCGACACGGCCTTCTACACGGCGGTGTACCTGCGCGCCGCCCAGCACTCCGTACGACGCGGCTGCCCCATCGTCTACTCCTGACCGCGGGCGGAGGTCGCCGCTCCGTGAAAATCGGTGACAGGACTGGTGCCTTGGAAGACTTCCCCGCGGACGTCCGCTGCCGGTACAGGTTTGCCCATGACGGAAAACGGGGGACGCCGCCAGGCACGGTGGCGGGGAATGCGGGAGTCGGTCCAGGGGGCGGACACCGAGCTGTGGCCCGAGGGGCTGGCGGACGTGGTGCCGGGCGGGTTCGAGGCGGCCTATGTGCAGTTCGGTGATCTGTATCCCGACCAGCAGCTCCAATTACAGCTCCTGTACGGCGCCTCGCAGCGTGCCTTCGAGCGCAGGACCCGGGTCTCGGCGCGGGTCACGGTGGTGCGGGTGCTCGGCAACGCGCTGAGCGACCCACGGCTGGGCGACGCCAAGGCGAACGAGCATCTGACCGAGTATCTCGACCAGGAGATCGCCGACCTGCGCGGGCGGCTGGCCCAGGACAGCGCGACCGCCGTCAGCCGGGGCCTCAACATCGGCCTGGCGATGGGCTCGGTCGCCGGACTGGCGCTCCTCGTCGTCCCGCTCCTCTGGGGCGTCGACCTGCTCGGCGTCCTCGGCGTGACGCTGAACTGCACCAACCGCTGGAGCCTGCTGGGCGCCTTCGTGTGCGGCGGCGTCGGCGCGTTCGGGGCCGTCCTCAGCGTGCTGGTGCGACTGCGGGGGAGCGCGGACCAGCTGGCGCGCCGTCAGACCAACGGCCGCGAGGGCATCGTGGTACCCGGCCAGATGGCCCGCAGCATGCGCCACGAGGGTGTCTACCGGGTGTTCGTCGGCTGGGTCCTCGCCATCGCCGTCCACTTCCTCCTCAGCGGGGGCATCGTGACCGTCTTCGAGCCGCCGGCCACCACGACCGAGATCTGCCCCGCCCCGGGCACCCCGGGATCGGCCGCCGCGGGCACCGAGTTCTGGGGCTTCTGGTGCGCCATCGGCTTCGTCGCGGGCTTCAACGAGCGATGGGCGTTCGGCATCCTCAGCCGCGACTCCACCAGGCGTCCGAGCAAGAACGCCTGATTCCGCTTTTGAACGGTTTCAATCACGGGCTCCAGCGATTGGGGAGTTCTGTTGGATTCTGCACGCCACTTGTCCTGATCGAGGCATGGACACTGCCCACTTCTGCCACTAGCTTCAACCGTCGTTCGAGCTGAATCGTTCCAACTCCGAACCGAACCCAGCCGAAGGGACTACGGCATGAACGACGGAGTCGACAGCACGAAGGGCAGAGGGGTGCGTCGCCGTACCGTGCTCGCCACGGCACTCGGCGCCGCACCGCTCGCCGTGGCGGGAGGCATCATCGGCGGCACCCCGGCGGCGGCCGCCCCGTCCTCGCCCCGCACCGCGGTCGAGGGCCTGACGGTCGAGCACCGCACCGACCCCCTCGGCGTGGACGCCGAACACCCCAGGTTCGGCTGGCGGATGACCTCCTCGGTGCGCGGTCGCCGCCAGTCGGCGTACCGGATCCTGGTGGCCACGACCCCGGACCGCCTCACCCCCTCCCGCGCGGACATCTGGAACAGCGGCCGTGTCACCTCACCGGACTCGAACGCCGTTCGCTACGACGGCCCCGCCCTGCGCGCCTCCACCCGCTACCACTGGACGGTGACGGTCTGGGACGAGACCGGCCGAGCCGCCCCCGCCGCCCCGACCGCCCGCTTCGAGACCGGCCTGCTCGGCGCCGACGGAGTCACCGGCTGGGAAGGGGCCCGCTGGATCGCCATGGCGGGCAAACGGCCCAACACCCCCGGCGCCCCCCTCCTGCGCCGTCAGGCCCGGCTGACCGGACGTCAAGTGAGCGCCGCCCGGCTCTACATCACCGCCCTCGGCGTGTACGACGCCCACATCAACGGCCGGCGCGTCGCCGTGCCACAGGGCGGCGGCACCACCCACGAACTGCTGACGCCGGGCTGGACCAACTACGACAGCACCGTCAACTACTTCACCTACGACGTCACGGACCTGGTCGCCGGGCGGCAGGGCCAGGTCACCCTCGCCGCCGTGCTCGGCAACGGCTGGTACAACGGCCGTGTCTCCGAGAACAGCGCCTACTGGTCCGCCGACGGCAACCCGCTCGCCCTCAAGGCCAAGCTGCTGATCCGGTACGCCGACGGATCCGAGCAGACGGTCGTCACCGCGCCCGGCGACGACTGGCGGGCCACCGACACCGGCCCCTACCGCGCCGACGACATCTACGACGGCCAGACCTACGACGCCCGCGCGGAGCCGGCCGGCTGGACGGCGAACGGCTTCGACGCCTCCGGCTGGGCGGGAGTCACCGAGCACGACCACGACACCCGGTTCCCCGACGCGAAGCTGGTCGCCTACCCGGGCGAGAGCGCCCGGGTGATGCCCGAATGGGATCTCCGGCCGCGGTCGGTCACCGTCCACACCGGCGTTACCGGGCAGAGCGGCAGCGCCAACGGCAAGGGCCGTATCGTCGTCGACCCCGCCCGCACCGTCACCGACCCGGCCACCGCCGCCACCGCCTCCGTGACCCTGCGCCCCGGCGACACCGCCGTGATCGACCTCGGCCAGAACATGGTCGGCGTGCCCCGCTACACCCTGCGCGGCCCTGTCGGCGCCCAAGTCGTCCTCAAACCCGGCGAGATGCTCAACGACGACAGCGAGGGCGCCGACGGCCCCGTCGGGTCCGTGTACCGCGCCAACCTCCGCAGTGCCAAGGCCACCAGCACCTACATCCTCAAGGGCGACCCCGACGGCGAGACCCATCAGGACTCGCTGACCTTCTACGGCTTCCGCTACGTCTCCGTCACCGCGACGGACACCGTCACCCTGACCCGGTTCACGGGACGGGTCGCGACCTCCGCCCTCCGCGACATCGGCACCGTCACCACCGACGACGCCGACGTCAACCAGCTGATCAGCAACGTCCGTTGGGGCCAGCGCGGCAACTACCTCTGGGTGCCCACCGACTGCCCCCAGCGCGACGAACGCCTCGGCTGGACCGGCGACACCCAGCTCTTCTCCAACACCGGCCTCTACAACGCCGACGCCGTCAACTTCCTCAGCCACTTCGAGGACATCCTCATCGACTCACAGAAGACCTACGGCCAGGACGGCGCCCAGTTCACCTGGGTCGCACCCGGGTCCCGCTACAACCAGCCGATCCCCGCGAGCGGTTGGGCGGACTGCGGCGTCGTCGTGCCGTGGACGGTGTGGCAGATGTCCGGCGACAGCACGGTCGTCGACCGCGGCTGGGCCGCCATGACGAAGTACATGGACTGGATCCGGCGCCGCACCGGCGACACCTACGCCGGACAGGGTGCGATCTTCGGCGACTGGCTGGCCTTCCAGGACACCAGCACCCAGCTCATCAGCGACGTCTACTACGGCTACAGCGCCCGCCTGATGGCCGACATGGCCCGCGCCACCGGCCGCAGCGCCGAGACCCGCGCCTACGAGGACCTCTTCGCCCGCATCAAGCGGGCGTTCATCACCAAATACCTGGCCACCGGCGCCGACGGACAGGTCACCGTCCGCTCCAGCCTCGGCGACGCACCGCCAACGGGCGGCAAGACGGAGGACAACAGCCAGACCGCCCTGCTGTGGGTCCTCAAACTCGGCTTCTACGACACCGAGGCCCAGCGCCGCCGGCTCGTCACCCACCTCACCGACAACATCGGCAACGACGAGGCCTACAAGGAGGCCCACCCCGACAGCACACGCGTCAGGTACGCCGAGAACACCCTCTCCGTCGGCTTCCTCGGCGTGAACGTCCTCGCCCCCGTGCTCACCGACGAGGGCCGCGTCGACCTGGCGTACCGGCTGCTCCACCAGGACGCCATGCCGTCCTGGCTGTACTCCGTGCGCAACGGCGCCACCACCGTCTGGGAGCGCTGGAACTCGTACTCGAAGGAGGACGGCTTCGGCCCCGTCGACATGAACTCGTTCAACCACTACTCCTACGGCGCGATCATGGAGTGGATGTACGAGAGCATGGCCGGCATCGCCAAGGACCCGGCCCACCCGGGTTTCCGGCACTTCTTCCTCCAGCCCCACCTCGACCCGACGGGCAAGATCACCCGGGTCCGCGGGACCCATCTCGCGCCCTGCGGCGAGATCGTGAGCGAGTGGCGCAAGGACGACCGGAAACTGACCTACCGGGCCGTGGTACCCGCCAACAGCACCGCGACCCTGCGCATCCCGACCGCCGACCCGTCGACCGTCCGCGAGGGCCGCACGCCCCTGGCCGAGGCCGAGGGCGTCGAGTACCTGGGCTTCGCGGACGGCGTCGCCTCCTACCGGCTGCCGTCCGGCCGCTACGCGGTGACGTCCTCGCTCGACTGATCCTCGCCCACCAGCACCACCTCAAGGGTGCGCGGGCCGTGCACGCCCTCGACCCGGTCCAGCTCGATGTCGCTGGTCGCCGACGGACCGGAGATCCACGTCAACGGGCGGACCGGGTCGAGGCGTTCGAGAGCCTGCGGCACCGAGGACACGACCTGCTCCGGAACCCGTACGACACAGATGTGGTGGTCCGGGACGAGCGTGATACGGCGCCGGCCCTGGTCGGGCGAGCCGTCCAGCACGATGGTGCCGGTCTCGGCCACCGCCACGGCACACGCCGTGACGACACTGTCGACCTCGTCCAGTTCGTGCGGGGTGCTCTCCGGCCGGTCCGCGATGCGCTCGGCGTCGGCCGCCGCCAGCCAGCCGGTGTCCAGGCCGGGCGGCACGAGCACGGTCTTCGCCCCGCGCGCCGCGAGCATCCCCGCGATCGTCGGCGCGAGGTCGGCGGGCGTGCAACGGTGCACGATCGCCCGGTAGTCCGCGAGGTTCTCGGCCAGCAGATCGACGGTCTGCGCGACGCTCCGGTCCCCGTGCTCGCGCAGATAGTCGCGCGGCACCGCCTCTTCGTACGGCGCCTCCTCGCGCGGCACGTCCGCGAGCGCGCGCCGCACCCGGCCCAGGATCCGTTCCCTGCTGCTCACTTGGCCCCGTCCTTTCCGCCCTGAGTGCGCTGCCACCAGTCCCGGAACGGCTCCGCGGGCACCGCCGGAAGATCCCGCGTACCGCTCCACGCCCTGCCCGGTCCGGGCAGTGAGCGCGGATGCAGCCGGCGGGTGCGTGAGGCGAGCCGCTGGCCGGTGCGCAGGGCGCCCGGGCGGCCGAACGCCCAGCGTGCCGCCCGCATCGCGGCCCGCTCGGCGGCGTGCCCCTTGGCGGGTTTCAGCACCACCTTGTTGCCCTTGGACGTCACCTCGCCGCCCGTCACGACCCGCTCCCGCAGATGCACCAGCACCTCGGGGATGTCGATGGCGACCGGGCACACCTCGTAGCAGGCGCCGCACAGCGACGACGCGTACGGCAGCGAGGCGTCGATCTCGCTCGTCACGCCCCTCAGTTGCGGGCTGAGGATGGCGCCGATCGGGCCCGGATAGACCGAGCCGTAGGCGTGCCCGCCGGCCCGCTCGTACACCGGGCACACATTGAGACAGGCCGAGCAGCGGATGCAGCGCAGCGCCTGGCGGCCGACCTCGTCGGCGAGCGTGTCGGTGCGGCCGTTGTCGAGGAGGACCAGATGGAAGCTGCTCGGCCCGTCGCCGTCCGTCGTGCCGGTCCACATGGTGGTGTACGGGTTCATGCGCTCGGCGGTGGAGGAGCGGGGGAGGGTCTGCAGGAACACCTCCAGGTCCTGCCACGTGGGCACGATCTTCTCGATGCCGACGACCGAGATCAGTGTCTTGGGCAGGGTCAGGCACATCCGCCCGTTGCCCTCGGACTCCACGACCAGCAGGGTGCCGGTCTCGGCGACCATGAAGTTGGCGCCGGAGATGCCGACCTTGGCGCGCAGGAACTTCTCCCGCAGATGCAGGCGCGCGGCCTCGGCGAGTTCGGCGGGCGTGTCGGTCAGGCCCTCGGGCGCGGGGCGCCCCCACTCGCTCATCTCGCGCTCGAAGATGTCGCGGATCTCGCCCCGGTTGCGATGGATCGCCGGCACCAGGATGTGCGAGGGGCGGTCCTTGCCCAACTGCACGATCAGCTCGGCGAGATCGGTCTCGTAGGCGTGGATGCCCTCTTCGAGAAGCGCCTCGTTCAGCCCGATCTCCTGCGTGGCCATCGACTTGACCTTGACGACCTCCGACTCCCCGGTCGCCTTGACGAGATCGGCCACGATCCGGTTCGCCTCGTCGGCGTCGGCGGCCCAGTGGACAGTGCCACCCGCCGCCGTCACCGACTCCTCCAACTGAACCAGATACCGGTCGAGATGACGCAGCGTATGGTCCTTGATCCGTTTGCCCGCCTCGCGCAACTCCGCCCAGTCGGAGACCTCCGCGACGGCCTTCGCCCGCTTGGCGCGGATGGTGTGCGTGGCGTGACGCAGATTGCCCCGCAGGGTCGCGTCGTGCACGGCCTCGCGCGCCGCCTTCGGAAAGGCCGGCATTCCCAGATACGTCCCGCTCATACGGCCGGTTCCTCCTCCGTGCTCGCCAGGATCTCCGCGATGTGCACCGGCCGCATGCCCGTCCGCAGCCGGGCCATGGTCCCGCCGATGTGCATCAGACAGGAGTTGTCCGCCGCGCACAGCACCTCGGCGCCCGTCGACTCGGCGTTGCGCACCTTGTCCGCGCCCATCGCCGCCGAGACATCGGAGTTCTTCAGGGCGAAGGTGCCGCCGAAGCCGCAGCACTCCTCGGCCCCGGGCAACTCCGCCAACTCCAGCCCCTTCACGGCCTGGAGCAGCCGCCGGGGCCGGTCCCCGAGCCCTAGCCCGCGCAGCCCGTGACAGGTCGGGTGGTACGTCACCCGGTGCGGGTAGTAGGCGCCCACGTCCGTCACCTCCAGGACGTCCACCAGGAACTCCGTCAGCTCGTACGTCTTCGGCACCACCGGCGCCAGCGTCGCCGCGAGCGTGTCCCCGCGCCCCTCGGCCCGGGCCCGCTCACCCATCCGCGGATACAGCTCCCGCACCATCGCGCCGCACGACCCCGACGGGGTGACGATCGCGTCGTACTCCCCGAAGACATCGGAGAAATGCCGGGCGAGTGGCTCGGCCTCGTGCCGGTAGCCGGTGTTGTAGTGCGCCTGCCCGCAGCAGGTCTGCGCCATCGGGAAGTCGACCTCGACGCCAAGCCTGGTCAGCAGTTTCACCACCGCGCGACCGGTGTCCGGATAGAGCGTGTCGTTGACGCAGGTCAGGAACAGGGCGACACGCATCGCGGCTCCTTCTGATCGATCATCGGATGAGTGCAGCGTAATAGGGCATGGCGGCTTGGGGGAGACCTCGTCACCCGTCGGTGAGCCGGGCTTCCGCCTCGCGCCAGCGCGCCGCGTCCCCGCGCGGCTCGTACCGGGTCAGCGGCTGGGTACGGGTGAGCAGGCGGCGCCCGTCGCGGAGGTCGCCGACCAGGCCGTGGGTCCGCGCCTGGACGAGGACGTTCCCGAGGGCGGCGGCCTCCGCCGGACCGGCCACCACCGGCAGCCCGCAGGCGTCGGCGGTCAGCTGGCACAGCAGGGCGTTGCGGGTGCCGCCGCCCACGACGTGCACGACGTCCACGGGACGGTCGGCGAGGCGCTGCGCCTCGTCGATCGCCCTGCGGTGGGCGAGGGCCAGCGAGTCGAGGATGCACCGCGTGACCTCGGCGGGCGAGACCGGCACCGGCTGCCCCGAGGCCCGGCACGCCTCGGCGATCCGCTCCGGCATCCGCCCCGGCGCCAGGAACGCCGCGTCCCCCGCGTCCACCACCGACCGCAGCGCCGGCACCTGGCCGGCCTCCAGCAGCAGCGCGCCCAACTCCGGCTCGCCCCAGGCCCGTACGCAATCCTGGAGCAGCCACAGCCCCATGATGTTCCGCAGATACCGGACCGTGCCGTCGAGCCCCAGCTCATTGGTGAAGTTGGCGGCGCGGCTCTCCTCGGTGAGCACCGGCGCGTCCAGTTCGAGCCCGGCCAGCGACCAGGTGCCGGTGCAGATGTACGCGAACCGCTCGCCGTCGGCCGGTACGGCTGCCACCGCGGAGGCGGTGTCGTGGGACCCGACCGCGGTCACCGGCACCGGCCCGGCGAGCCCGGTCTCCTCCAGCACCTCGGCACGCAACCGGCCCGCCGGATCACCGGGTTGCCTGAGCGGCGCGAACAGGTGCAGGTCGATGCCCAGACGGGAGGCGAGGTCGTACGACCAGTCGCGCGTGCGGGGATCGACGAGCTGGGTCGTGGAGGCGTTGGTGAGCTCGGTGCCCTGCTCGCCGGTGAGCCAGTACGTCAGGAGGTCGGGGATGAGCAGAAGCCGCTCGGCGCACGCCAGTTGGGCGGAGTGACGTGCCGCCGTCAACTGGTACAGCGTGTTGAAGGGGGCGTACTGCAACCCCGTCGCGGCATACAGCTCCTCCGCCGCAACGGTCGCCCACACCTTCTCGGCGACCCCCTCCGTCCGGGAGTCCCGGTAGTGCACGGGGTTCCCGAGCAGTACGCCGTCCGCGTCCAGCAGCCCGTAGTCCACGGCCCAGCTGTCGATGCCGACGGAGTCGACCTGCCCGGCCGCGCGCAGCCCGTCCAGCACCCCGGCGTACAGCCCGAGGACGTCCCAGCGCAGGCCCTCGGGCGTCCGCACGGGCCGGTTCGGGAACCGGTGCGCCTCGGTCAGCTCCAGGCTGTCGGGGCCGACGCGGCCGACCATGACACGTCCGCTGGACGCGCCGAGGTCGACCGCGGCGTACGACTTCACGCGGGCGCTCATCGCAGGAACGCGGCCGCGACGCCGGCGTCGACCGGGATGTGCAGCCCGGTGGTGTGCGTAAGGTCCCCGCCGGTGAGCGCGAAGACGGCGTTCGCGACATGCTCGGGCAGAACCTCGCGCTTGAGGATGGTCCGCCGGGCGTAGAACTCACCGAGCTTCGCCTCCTCGACCCCGTACACGGCGGCGCGCTGAGCACCCCACCCGCCGGCGAAGATCCCCGACCCGCGTACGACACCGTCCGGGTTGACCCCGTTGACGCGGATGCCGTGCTCGCCCAGCTCGGCGGCCAGCAGCCGCACCTGATGGGCCTGGTCGGCCTTGGTGGCGGAGTAGGCGATGTTGTTGGGCCCGGCGAAGACGGCGTTCTTGGAGGCGATGTAGACGATGTCGCCGCCCAGCCCCTGCGCGATCATCACCCGGGCCGCCTCGCGGGAGACGAGGAAGGAACCGCGGGCCATGATGTCGTGCTGAAGGTCCCAGTCCTTGGCGGAGGTCTCCAGCAGTGGCTTGGAGATGGAGATGCCGGCGTTGTTGACCACCAGGTCCACACCGCCGAAGGCGAGCACGGCTTCCTGGAAGGCGCCGGCGATCTGTTCCTCGGAGGTGACGTCCACGGTCACGGCGACGGCCTTGTCGGGCCCGCCGAGCTCCTCGGCGACGGCGGCGGCGTTCCCGGCGTCGAGATCGGCGACGACCACACACGCGCCCTCGGCGACCAGCCGCCGCGCGATGGCCTTCCCGATCCCGCTGCCCGCGCCGGTCACCAGCGCGACCCGAGTCGCCAGCGGCCTGGGCTTCGGCATCCGCTGAAGCTTGGCCTCCTCCAGCGCCCAGTACTCGATCCGGAACTTCTCGGACTCCTCGATGGGCGCGTAGGTGGAGACGGCCTCGGCGCCCCGCATCACATTGATGGCGTTGACGTAGAACTCACCGGCCACCCGGGCGGTCTGCTTGTCCTTGCCGAAGCTGAACAGGCCGACACCCGGGACGAGGACGATTGCCGGGTCGGCGCCGCGCATCGCGGGGGAGTCGGGCAGGGCGTGCCGCCGGTAGTAGGCGGCGTACTCCTCGCGGTACTCGGCGTGCAGCTCCTTCAGCCGTGCGACGGCCTCGTCGAGAGGCGCGGTGGGCGGCAGGTCGAGGACGAGCGGGCGCACCTTGGTCCGCAGGAAGTGGTCCGGGCAGGAGGTCCCGAGCGCGGCGAGCCGTGGGTGCTCGGCCCGGGCCAGGAACTCCAGGACGGCGTCGGAGTCGTCGAAGTGCCCGACCTGGGCCCTGTCCTGGGAGGCGATGGCGCGGACGTACGGCGCGAGGGCCGCGGCCCGCTCACGGCGCCGAGGAGTTTCGAGCGCGCCGTACCCCTCGACGACGGCCCCGAAGGGCTCGCTCTTGCCGCGCTCCTCCAGGAACTTCTCGGCGGTCCGGATGATGTGCAGCGAGTTGCGTTCGCACTCCTCGGAGGTGTCGCCCCAGGCGGTGATCCCGTGCCCGCCGAGCACACACCCGACGGCCTGCGGGTTGGCGGCCTTCACGGCGGCGATGTCCAGCCCCAGCTGGAACCCGGGCCGCCGCCACGGCACCCACACCGCGGTGTCCCCGAAGCACTCGGCGGTCAGCTTCTCCCCGTCGGCGGCACAGGCCAGCGCGATGCCCGAGTCCGGGTGCAGATGATCGACGTGCGCCGCCTCCACGAGCCCGTGCATGGCGGTGTCGATGGACGGCGCCGCCCCGCCCTTCCCGTGCAGGCAGTAGTCGAAGGCGGCGACCATCTCGTCCTCGCGCTCGACGCCGGGGTAGACGTCCACGAGCGCCCGCATACGGTCCAGCCGCAACACGGCCAGCCCCGCCTCGGTGAGCGTGCCGAGATCACCACCGGACCCCTTGACCCACATCAGCTCCACATCACCTCCGGTGACGGGATCGACGGAGACGCCCTTGGCGGACGCGTTGCCACCGGCGTAGTTGGTGTTGCGGGGATCGGAGCCGAGCCGATGGGACCGGGCGAGGAGGGCGTCGGCTTCGGGATGGGGAGACATGAGTATTGAGTCCTATCTGACAGGGGGTGCGGATACGCCCTCAGGGGCGCGGGGAACTGCGCGACCAGCCACATACGGCCCGCAGTCCGCCGACAACGGAAGACGGCAGACGCTCACGCCCCCCAGCCGGCCTGCTGCCCACCGACTCGCTCGGCGACGATCTTCTCGGCCCACCCCGACCGGCGGTACGCAGCCATCGGGTCGGCGGCGAGGCCCATCTCTTCCCGCACACCGGCCAGCAACGGCCGTACATCCGTGTTGTACGCATCCATCAGCACGGCATTGGCCTCGAGCACATCCCCGCCGGCCTGCGCCGCAGCCAACGCGGACCCATCGACCAGCAATGCCTTCGCCGTGGCCTCCTGCACATTCATCACCGACCGGATGATCGCCGGGATCTTCGCCTCGATGTTGTGGCACTGGTCGAGCATGAAGGCCACGTCCGACGTGAACCCACCCCCACGCACGACCTCGTACATGATCCGGAACAGCTGGAAGGGATCGGCCGCGCCCACCATCAGGTCGTCGTCCGCGTAGAACCGCGAGTTGAAGTCGAACCCCCCGAGCTTCCCCTCCCGCAGCAGCGTGGCGACGATGAACTCGATGTTGGTGCCGGGCGCGTGATGCCCGGTGTCGACCACGACCTGCGCCTTCGGCCCGAGCTTCAGGCAGTGCGCGTACGCCGTCCCCCAGTCCGGCACGTCCGTCGCGTAGAAGGCCGGCTCGAAGAACTTGTACTCCAGCAGCATCCGCTGCCCGTCCCCGAGCCGCTCGTACACCTCGGCCAGCCCTTCGGCCAGCCGGTCCTGACGTCCCCGGATGTCGTCCTGTCCGGGATAGTTCGTGCCGTCCGCGAACCACAGCTTCAGATCCCGTGAGCCCGTCGCGTCCATGATGTCGACGCACTCCAGCAGATGATCGACGGCCTTGCGCCGCACCGCCGCGTCCGGATGGCAGATGCTGCCCAGCTTGTAGTCGTCGTCCTGGAAGGTGTTGGAGTTGATCGCGCCCAGCCGCACCCCATGCTCCTCGGCGTGCTTGGCCAGCGCCGCGTAGTCGTCGACCCTGTCCCAGGGGATGTGCAGGGCGACGGTCGGCGCGACGCCGGTGAACTCGTGCACCTTCGCGGCGTCGTCCAGCTTCTCCCGAGGCGTCCGGGGCACGCCCTGCTGCGTGAACACCTTGAACCGCGTCCCCGAGTTCCCGTACGCCCACGACGGCGTTTCGACGGCCTGGGTCTTGAGTGCGGCCTTCACCGCGGCGAGCTCGGTCACTTCAGGGCTCCTGTGACGTCGGGACGGAAGCGTCGGACGGCGGACTTTTGAAACGCTTCACTGTGAAACGATTCAAGACGGGAACGTATGGGCCCCCCGAAGGGGTGTCAAGCCCCGTGGCCTAGGCCGTTTCTCGTGACTCGGCCGTGACCTAGCTTCATCGAAACTTTTTCGACACGGACCCATTGACGGGACATGCGCTCCGTGCCTAACGTCCCGGCAACCAAGTTGAAACCTTTCACGACGTCGAGAGGCCCGTCCCGCCGGCGTCGTCGAGGAGCCCCCATGACCCACCCGTCCACCACGGGTCCGGCCCCGGTTCTGGCGCTCAGGGACATCTCCAAGTCCTTCGGCGCGGTCCGTGCCCTGCGGGACGTCTCCCTGGAGCTGTTCCCCGGAGAGGTGCACGCCCTCGCCGGGGAGAACGGCGCGGGCAAGTCGACCCTGATCAAGACGCTCGCCGGCGTGCACCGGCCCGACGCGGGCCAGGTGCTGCTCGACGGCGAGCCCGTCGTCTTCCACGGCCCCGGCGACGCCCGCGACGCCGGCATCGCCGTGATCTACCAGGAGCCGACCCTCTTCCCCGACCTTTCGATCGCCGAGAACATCTTCATGGGCCGCCAACCGCGACGCGCCCTCGGCCGCATCGACCACAAGGCCACGCACACGGCGACCCTGGCCCTGATGCGGCGCCTCGGCGTCGAACTCGACCCCGACCGGCCCGCGCGCGGCCTGTCCATCGCCGACCAGCAGATCGTCGAGATCGCCAAGGCGCTCTCCTTCGACGCCCGCGTCCTGATCATGGACGAGCCGACCGCCGCCCTCACCGGCAGCGAGGTCGCGCGCCTCTTCGGAGTCGTGCGCACCCTGCGCGAACAGGGCGCCGCCGTCCTGTTCATCTCCCACCGGCTGGAGGAGATCTTCCAGATCTGCCGGCAGGTGACGACCCTGCGCGACGGCGCCTGGATCGCCAGTGAGCCGGTGGAGGGCATGACCGAGGACGACCTCGTGCGCCGGATGGTCGGCCGAGACCTAGACGAGCTGTATCCCAAGCAGGATGTGAAGCCGGGGGAGATCGCCCTGAGCGTGCGCCGGCTGACCCGGGAGGGCGTCTTCACCGACGTCTCCTTCGACGTGCGGCGCGGTGAGATCGTCGGCCTCGCCGGACTCGTCGGCGCGGGCCGTACCGAAGTCGCGCGCGCCGTGTTCGGCATCGACCGCTGGGACGCCGGCGAGGTGTCCGTCGGCGGCAAGGCACTCACCAACGGCGCCCCCTCCACGGCCATGGCCTCCGGTCTCGCACTGGTCCCCGAGGACCGGCGCGCCCAGGGTCTGGTGATGGACATGTCCATCGAGCGCAACATCGGCCTCACCGGACTGCGTACGACCGTCAGGGCGGGGCTGATGGACCGCGGCGCCGAACGCAGCCGCTCCCTCGACTGGGCCGTCAAGCTCCAGGTCAAGTACGCGCGGATCGCCGACACGGTCAACACCCTGTCCGGCGGCAACCAGCAGAAGGTCGTCCTCGCCAAGTGGCTCGCCACCGGCCCCAAGGTGCTCATCGTCGACGAACCCACCCGGGGCATCGACGTCGGCACCAAGGCCGAAGTGCACCGGCTGCTCGGCGAGTTGGCCGCCGACGGGGTGGCCGTCCTGATGATCTCCTCCGACCTGCCCGAGATCCTCGGCATGGCCGACCGTGTGCTCGTGATGCACGAGGGCCGCCTGACCGCAGAGATCCCGCGCTCCGAAGCAACCGAGGAAACCCTGATGGCCGCAGCCACCGGGAGGGCCGCCGCATGACGGTCACCACTCCCCAAGAGGCTCCCGCGACCGACGTGGCCAAGTCCAGCGGCACCCGCCTGGTCGACCGCGTCTTCAAGATGCGCGAACTCGCCATCCTGGCCGTCTTCGTGGTGATGATCGTCGTCACCCAGCTGGGCAACAGCGAGTTCCTCACCGAGCAGGGCATCAAGGACCTGCTGCTGAACGCGACGATCCTCGTCCTGGTCGCCACGGGCCAGTCCCTGGTGGTGATCACACGGAACGTCGACCTGTCGGTCGGCTCCACGCTCGGCATCAGCGCCTTCGCCGCCGGTACGTTCCTCCAGGGCGGCGGGAACCCGGTCCTGGCCGTGCTCCTGGCGGTCCTGATGGGCATCGGCTTCGGCCTGCTGAACGGCCTGCTCGTCAGCCTCGGCCAGGTCCCCGCGCTCGTGGTCACCCTCGGCACGCTCTACATCATCCGCGGCATCGACTCCATCTGGGTCGGCTCCCGCCAGATCACCGCGGCCGATCTCCCCGACGGCTTCGTCGACTTCGGCTCCGGCGGCATCTCCGCCGTGCCGTGGCTGGCACTCATCGCGTTCGTGGTCCTCGTGATCACCGCGTACCACCTCAAGCACTACGGCAGCGGCCGCGAGCTGTACGCCCTCGGCTCCAACCCGGAGGCCGCCCGCCTCGCCGGCATCCCGGTGCGCAAGCGGATCCTCGCCGCGTACACCTTCTGCGGCGGGCTCGCCGGACTCGCGGGCGCGCTGTACCTGGCCCGGTTCGGCAACGTCGACTCCGGCACCGGCAACGGCTACGAACTCACCGTCGTCAGCGCGGTCGTGGTCGGCGGCGTCGTCTTCACCGGCGGCTCCGGCAGCGTCTACGGCGCCGCCCTCGGCGCGCTGCTGCTGACCTCCATCAACAGCGTGCTGCCCGCCCTCGGCGTCAGCTCCGTCTGGGTGCTCGCCATCAACGGCATCCTGCTCATCCTCGCCATCGCGGTCGACCGGATCGTCGCCCTGCGGGTGGCCACCGCCCTGAAGAAGAGGAACGCCCGCCATGGCTGACTTCTCGCTCGCGCGCGCCGTTCGCTGGGACACGGTCGTCGGCGCCCTGCTCGTCGTCGTGCTCCTGCTGTCCTTCACTACGGTCGACGGCTTCGGCAACGCCCTGAACCTGTCGTTCCTGATCGGCAACACGCTGCCCATCGCGCTGATCGCCCTGCCGATGACCCTGCTCGTGGTCTCGGGCGAGATCGATCTGTCGGTGGCGTCGACGGCGGGCCTCTCGGGCGCGGTGATGGGCGCGCTGTGGAACCAGGGCATGACGATCGAGACGATCATCCCGATCTGCCTGCTGCTGGGCGTGGTGTGCGGACTGATCAACGGGCTGCTGGTGACCAGGCTGGGGCTGCCGTCCCTCGCCGTCACCATCGGCACCCTCGCCGCCTACCGCGGCATCGCTCAGATCGTGCTCGGGTCCGACGCGGTGACCGACTTCCCCACCCAGTACCTGGACTTCGCGGCCGGACGCATCGGCGACACCTTCGTCCCGTACGCCCTCCTGCCCTTCCTGGTCCTGCTCGCCATCGCCGTGGTCGCGCTGCACGCCACGCCGTTCGGGCGGTCGCTGTTCGCGATCGGGGCGAGCGAGGAGGCGGCGCGGTTCGCCGGGATCAGGGTCAAGCGGCAGAAGCTGATCCTGTTCACGGTGACGGGGCTGATGGCGTCGCTCACCGGGATCTTCTGGGCGCTGCACTACGCGAGCGCCCGCTATGACAACGCCACGGGTCTTGAACTCTCCGTCGTCGCCGCGGTGTTGCTCGGGGGCATCGACTTCGACGGGGGCAAGGGAACGTTGGGCGGTGCCATCGCCGGGGTGTTTCTGCTGGGGGCGCTGCAGAACGTGATGAGCCTTCAGGACGTTTCGGCGCAGTCGCAAATCGTGGTCACGGGTGTCCTGCTCGTGCTTTCCGTCCTCGGGCCGCGGGTGGCTCGGCAAATCGCCGTCGTGCGGGCTCAGTCATCCGGCTGAAGGCCGTACGTGGTTGATCGCGCCCACGCGGCGGAGCCGCACATCGAATACGGCCCCGCGCCCCCAACAGCATCCACTCACCTCTGTCAGAAGGAACCGTCATGCGTAAGTCATCCCTCCGGCGTGTCTGTGTGACCCTCGCCGCCGTCACCTCCCTCGCTCTCGCGGCCACCGCCTGCGGCGGTACCACCAAGGAGGACGTCAAGGACGAAGGGGCCTCCGCGGCCACCGCCGGCAAGGCCGATCCGAATGCCGAGCTGAAGAAGGGGCTGACCGTCGGGTTCCTGCCCAAGCAGGTCAACAACCCCTACTTCACCTCCGCCGACAAGGGCGGCGAGGCGGCCCTGAAGGAGCTGGGCTCCAGCTACAAGGAGGTCGGGCCGAGCAGCGCCACCGACACGGCCGGGCAGGTGAGTTACGTCAACACGCTCACCCAGCAGCAGGTCGACGCGATGGCCGTGTCCGCGCAGGACCCGGGCGCCCTGTGCACCGCGCTCAAGCAGGCCATGAAGAACGGCATCAAGGTCGTCACCTACGACTCCGACACCACCGCCGGCTGCCGCAACGCCTTCGTCTCGCAGGCCTCCGCCGAGGACCTGGGCCGCACCGAGGTGCAGTTGCTCGCCGAGCAGCTGGACTACAAGGGCGAGATCGCGATCCTGTCCGCCGCGCAGACCGCGACGAACCAGAACACCTGGATCGACTTCATGAAGGACGAGCTCAAGGACCCCAAGTACAAGGACATGAAGCTCGTCAAGGTCGCCTACGGCGACGACGACGCCCAGAAGTCCTTCCAGCAGACCCAGGGCCTGCTCCAGGAATACCCGAACCTGAAGGGGATCATCTCCCCGACCACGGTCGGCATCAAGGCCGCCGCCCAGTACCTGTCGGGCTCCAAGTACAAGGGCAAGGTCAAGCTGACCGGCCTCGGCACCCCCAACGACATGCGCAAGTACGTCAAGAACGGCACCGTCGAGGCGTTCGAGCTGTGGGACCCGGCGAAGCTCGGCGAGCTGGCCGCCCGTACCGCCGTGGCGCTGGTCTCCGGGCAGATCACCGGCAAGGAGGGCGAGACCTTCAAGGCCGGCGACATGGGCGACTACACCATCGGCAAGGACGGCGTGATCAGCCTCGGCAAGCCGACCGTCTTCGACGCCAAGAACATCGACCAGTTCAACTTCTGACACCCGGAGGGTTGTTGATGCAGCGCGTGTGCTTCCTGCTGAAGGTCAGGGCGGACCGCCTCGACGAGTACCGCGAACGGCACACGGCCGTGTGGCCCGAGATGCTTCAAGCGCTCTCGGCCACCGGCTGGCGGAACTACTCGCTCTTCCTGCGTGACGACGGCCTGCTCGTCGGCTACCTGGAGACCGAGGACTTCGCCGCCGCCGTGGCCGGCATGGAAGCCACCGACGTCAACGCCCGCTGGCAGGCGGACATGGCGCCGTTCTTCGAGTCACTGGACGGCGCCCGGCCCGACGAGGCCATGAAGCCCCTCACGGAAGTGTTCCACCTCGCCTGACCCCCCACCCCCACCCCCACCCCCCGCACGACCCCGCCTCGCACCTCGCCGACCCTGGAGTCCCCCGAGATGAAGAGACGTACCCTGCTGGGCGCCGCACTCGCCGGAGCCGTCGTGACCCCCGCCCTCGCCTCCGGCACCGCCCGCGCCGCCGACCCCGGCCCGTCCCTCACCCTGACGGGCACCACCACCCTCGACACCCAGGCCATCTACTTCGTGTCGTACGACGGCCTGGTCAACAACAACGCCTTCCAGAAGAACGGCCTGCTGACCCACAAGGGCTATCAGTACGCCGCCTGGTACACCGCCGACCGGGGCGCCGTCGTCGGCCGCCGCGCACTCGGGGCGAGCACCTGGTCCACCCTCAAGGTCGGCCACAGCCTGCGCTACGACGACTCCCACAACGTCATATCGATGGGAATCTCCAAGGTCGACGGCCGCCTCCACCTCAACATGGACTCGCACAGCGACGGCTTCACCTACGTCAAGTCGGTCGCCGGACTGGTCGACAACCCGGCCGGCCTGAGCTGGACCGCGAGCCGCTTCGGCGCGCCCCAGTCGACGCTCGACGGTCTCGCCCTCACCTCGCAGTTCACCTACCCGCAGTTCGTCTCCACCCCCGAGGGCAGGCTCCAGCTCAGCTACCGCGTCGCCGTCTCCGGCAACGGCCGCAACGCCCTCGCCGAGTACGACGGTTCGGCCTGGAGCAATCTGGGGGAGTGGAGCAGCTCCACCGGCACCTACACCAGCGAGCACGGCTCTTCCACCGCCCGCAACATGTACCTGCACGGCATCGACTACGACCGGGCCGGACGCCTGCACTCCTTCTTCACCTGGCGCGAGCAGAACGGCGCCGTGATGTGCTCCGGCGGCGGCATCACCAACCACGACACCGGCTACGTCTACTCCGACGACCGCGGCCGCACCTGGCGCAACGACGCGGGCACCGTCGTCGGCACCACCGGCGGCTCCGACAAGGTCGCCGTCACCGACAGCGGACTCGTGATCGACCCGCTCAACCCCGACCACTCCCTGATGAACCAGGAGAGCCAGTTCACCGACTCCGCCGGCCTGCCGCACGCGATCATCAGCTACGTCCCCGGCCGGTTCGGGCAGTGCACCACCAACTACGTCGCCGACCGCACCGCGAACGGCCGCGCCTTCCACGTGCGCAGGAACGCCTCGGGCACCTGGCGGAAGACCGAGATCCCGGTCCCGCTGAACTCCAGCCAGCGCACCAAGCTGATCCTGGACAAGTACGACAACGCGTACGCGATCTTCCCGTTCTGCCGGATCGCCGGAGCCTCCAAGGCCTCCGGGTACACGGACTGGACCATCCTGTACGACGGCGTCGGCGCCGGGCTGAACGCCTTCGGCGAGGTCGTCGTCGACGAGACCCGCGTCGCGCAGGACAACTTCCTGTCGATCACGTACCAGGAGAAGTCCAGCGGTACGACGCCCTCGGCCCTGCGTAACCTCAACTTCCGCCTGCCTGCCTGATCGCAGCCGTTGTGGGCGGCTTGACGGTAATGTTCCTTCGCGCCGCTCCCACGCACCACAAGTCTTTCTGGAGGTCCCTGCCCGATGGCCCAGTCGGTGGGTATCAAGGACGTCGCCCGCGCCGCCGGAGTCTCCGTCGGCACGGTCTCGAACGTCATCAACCGTCCGGACACGGTCGCGACCGAGACCCGGGCGCGGGTGCAGTCCGCGATAGACCGGCTGGGCTACGTCCGCAGCGAGTCCGCACGCCAGCTGCGCGCGGGCCGCAGCCGGATCATGGGCCTGCTCGTCCTCGACATGGGCAACCCCTTCTTCGTCGACGTGGCGCGCGGCGCCGAGCGCACCGCACGGGACGCCGGGCTCGGCGTGATGGTCTGCAACAGCGCCCAGAGCGCGAGCGAGGAGGCCGACTACCTGTCGCTCTTCGCCGAGCAGCGGGTGCGGGGCGTGCTGCTCACCCCGGCCGACGCCACCGGCCGCAACATCGAGACCTTCCGCCGGCACAACATCCCCTTCGTCCTCGTCGACCGCGTCGCCGAGGGCACCACCGAGTGCTCGGTCTCCGTCGACGACGTCGCGGGCGGCGCCCTCGCCGTACGCCATCTCGTCGACGCCGGGCACCGCTCCATCGCCTACGTCAGCGGCCCGCCCGGCCTCAACCAGGTCCGCGACCGCCGCACCGGCGCCCTGAACGCGCTCCGGGAGGCCGGCCTCGGCCCCGAGAACCTGCGCGAGCTGCCCACCGAGCGGCTCGACGTCGCCGCCGGCCGGGACGCCGGCGCCCGCCTGCTCGGCCTCGCCGAGCGCCCCACCGCCGTCTTCTGCGCCAACGACCTGCTCGCCCTCGGCGTGCTCCAGGCCATGTACGCGGCGGGTGTCGGAGTCCCCGACGACCTGGCCATCGTCGGCTACGACGACATCGAGTTCGCGGCCGCCGCGGCCGTCCCGCTGACCTCCGTACGGCAGCCCGCGGTCACCATGGGCACCCTCGCGGCGGAGATGCTGCTGGAGGAGACGGAGGAGGAGACCGGGGCGAAGAAGCACGAGCACCGGCGGGTCGTACTCCAGCCGGAGCTGGTGGTCAGGCGGTCCAGTCTCTCGGCCCGCTGATCGGCCATTCAGTACGATTTCATGATCCCGGGGCTCGGTCGGCGCAGGAACATGTGCTGAACTGGGACGCGGCCCGAAAACCCTCCGTCCCGGGAGCACCGTTGACCGTCAGCTACCGCCAGCCCGGCGTCGTCCTCACCGACCGCCGCTTCACCGTGCCCCTCGACCACGCCGACCCGGCGGGGGAGACGATCGAGCTCTACGCCCGTGAGGTCGTCGCCGGCGACAAGGCGCACCAGGAGCAGCCGTGGCTGGTCTACCTCCAGGGCGGCCCCGGCTTCGGGGCGAACCGTTTCGTCGGCAAGGGGGCCTGGCTCGGCCGGGCGCTGAAGGAGTTCCGCGTCCTGCTGCTGGACCAGCGCGGCACCGGCCACTCCACGCCCGCCAACCGCCAGACGCTCCCGCTGCGCGGCGGCCCCGCCGAACAGGCCGACTACCTCACGCACTTCCGCGCCGACTCGATCGTCCGCGACTGCGAGCTGATCCGCCGGGAGGTGACCGGCGGCGCCCCCTGGACGGTCCTCGGCCAGAGCTTCGGCGGCTTCTGCACGGTCAACTACCTGTCCACCGCCCCCGAGGGCCTGACCGCCGCCGTGATCACCGGCGGCCTGCCCTCCCTGGACGCGCACGCCGACGACGTCTACCGGGCGGCCTTCCCGCGCATCGAGCGCAAGGTCGCCGCGCACTACGCCCGCTACCCGCAGGACGTCGAGCGCGCCCGCCGGATCGCCGACCACCTCCTGGCGAACGACGTGGTCCTGCCGAACGGCTACCGCTTCACCGCCGAGGCCTTCCAGTCCCTCGGCATCCTGCTCGGCGGCGGCGAGGGCAGCCACCGCCTGCACTACCTGCTGGAGCACGCCTTCGTCCGCACTCCGCAGGGCATCGCCCTCTCGGACGCCTTCCAGGAAGAGGCGCAGAACCTGCTGTCGTACGCGGGCCACCCGCTGTACGCCCTCGTCCACGAGGCGATCTACGGCCAGGACGACCGGCCCACCGCCTGGTCCGCGGAGCGGGTGCGCGCCGAGTTCCCGCAGTTCGACGCGGCCAAGACGCTCGCCGGGGACGGCCCGCTGCTGTTCACCGGCGAGTCGATCCACCCCTGGATGTTCGACAGCGACCCGGCGCTGCGCCCACTGCGCGAGGCCGCCGAACTCCTCGCCGCCCGCACCGACTGGACGCCCCTGTACGACTCCGCGCGCCTGGCCGCCAACGAGGTGCCGGTCGCGGCGGCCGTCTACCACGACGACATGTACGTCGACACCGCCCACTCCCTGGCCACCGCCCGTGCCGTGCGGGGCCTGCGGACCTGGGTCACCGACGAGTTCGAGCACGACGGCGTCAGGGCCGGGGGCCCCCGCGTCCTGGACCGGCTGCTCGCCCTCACCCGTGACGAAGCGTGATGTCGGTGTGACGCGTTAGGGTGCGGGCATGACCGAGCCGACGATCACTCAGCTCCAAGCCATGCCCGACGACTGGCAGCGCGCGCTCGCCGTCGTCGCGCACCCGGACGACCTCGAGTACGGCTGCTCGGCGGCGATCGCCGCCTGGACCGACGCAGGCCGCGAGGTCGCCTATGTCCTGGCGACCCGCGGCGAGGCCGGCATCGACACCCTGGACCCCGAGAAGTGCGCCCCGCTGCGCGAGCGCGAGCAGCGGGCCAGCGCGGCCCGAGTCGGCGTGACGACGGTGGAGTTCCTCGACCACAAGGACGGCGTGATCGAGTACGGCACCGCCCTGCGCCGCGACATCTCCGCCGCGATCCGCCGGCACCGGCCCGAGCTGGTGATCACGCTCAACCACCGGGACACCTGGGGCGGCGTCGCCTGGAACACGCCGGACCATGTGGCCGTCGGCCGGGCCACGCTGGACGCTGCGGGGGACGCGGGCAACCGCTGGATCTTCCCGGAGCTGATCGAGCAGGGCCTTCAGCCGTGGAACGGCGTCCGCTGGGTCGCGGTGGCGGGCTCCAGCACCCCCACCCACGCGGTGGACGCGACTGCGGGACTGGAGCGAGCGGTGCACTCCTTGCTCGAACACCGCACCTACATCGAGGTGTTGACCGACGAGGACCCCGAGACGTATGTCCGCGGCTTCCTCACCGAGAACGCCCGGACGACGGGGGAGCGGTTCGGCGGCAGGCCGGCCGTCGCGTTCGAGCTGTTCGGCCGGTAGTTCGGACCGGCGACGCGGGAGACGGGGGCACGGTGAACGACACGAACGGCACGCGCGACACCGAGTTGCTGGCGGTGCGCTTCGAGGAGCATCGCGGCCACCTCAAGGCGGTCGCCTACCGCATGCTCGGCTCGCTCGCCGAGGCGGAGGACGCCGTCCAGGAGGCATGGCTGAAGCTGAGCCGCACGGACGCGGACACCATCGACAACCTCGGCGGCTGGCTGACCACGGTGGTCGGCCGGGTCTGTCTGGACCTGCTCCGCTCCCGGACGCGACGCCATGAGGAGCCCCTGGACGACACCTTCGTACCGGACCCCGTGATCCGTCCCCTGACACAGATCGATCCGGAACAGGAGGTGCTCCAGGCCGACTCGGTGGGCCTGGCCCTGCTCGTGGTGCTGGAGACGCTGGAGCCGGCCGAGCGGATCGCGTTCGTCCTGCACGACATGTTCGCGGTGCCCTTCGACGACATCGCGCCGATCGTGGAGCGCTCCTCGGCCGCCACCCGGCAGCTCGCGAGCCGTGCCCGGCGCCGGGTGAAGGGCGCCACGCCGTCGAGCGAGCCCGACCTCGGGCGGCAGCGGCAGGTCCTCGACGCCTTCATGGCCGCCGCACGCGCGGGGGACTTCGAGGCACTGCTCGCGGTCCTCGACCCCGAGGTGGTGCTGCGCGCCGACTCCGGACCGCTGGTGCGGGGCGCGGCGGCGTCCAAGCTGGTGCGCGGTGCCAAGCCGGTGGCCGAACAGGCGCTGCTGTTCGCGCAGTTGGCACAGTACGCGCAGTTGGTGCTGGTCAACGGGGAGATCGGGGTGCTGCACGCGCCGGCGGGACAGCCGCAGTCGGTCATGGGCGTCATCGTCGCCGACGGGCGGATCACCCACATGTACATCCTCGCGGACCCCGAGCGGCTCGCTGGGCTCGGCCTGGCGGACCTCGGAGGCTGAGTCAGGCCGCCACGGCCAGCGTCCCGACCGTGCGGCGCGGGCCGACCACCCGCCCGTCGGGCAGGAGCTCACCGGTGTCGTCGAACACGATGGTGCCGTTGCACAGCAGGCTCCAGCCCTGTTCGGGGTGGGCCGAGACGATCACGGCGGCGTGCGGGTCGGGGCTGTCGGCGGTGGGGCACGGGGGCTGGTGGCTGCACATGACGTCTCCTCGGAATCCTCGATGCGGCGGTTCTGCTCCTGCTTTCGTCGGCTCCGGTACCAGTGGTAGCCGAACTTGTTTTCCGTTGTATGAGAGGACCCCCACACCGCCGGAGACTCATCGGTGAGTTCCGGTGCCGGGCCGGACATTAGGCTGGTGACATGCAAGATCACCCCGGCGACCTCGTCGACCTGCACGCAGACTGCGCGAACTGCTTCGGGCTGTGCTGTGTCGCGCTGCCCTTCACCGCCTCGGCGGACTTCGCGCTCGACAAGGACGCCGGCACCCCCTGCCGGAACCTCCAGGAGGACCACCGCTGCGGCATCCACGCCCGGCTCCGGCAGAGCGGCTTCTCCGGTTGCACGGTCTACGACTGCTTCGGCGCCGGGCAGAAGGTCTCGCAGGTCACCTTCGCCGGGAAGGACTGGCGTGCCGCCTCCCGCGAGCACGCCCGGCGGATGTTCGACGTCTTCCCGGTCGTCCGCCAGCTCCACGAGCTGCTCTGGTACCTGACCGAGGCACTCACCCTGCCCGCGGCCCGTCCCGTCCACGCCGAGCTGCGCGAACTCCTGGACGAGACGGACGCCCTCACCCGCCGGACCGCGGAGGAACTCGCCTCGCTGGACGTGGCCGCGCACCGGCAGAAGGTCAACGTCCTGCTGCTGCGGACCAGCGAGCTGGCGCGGGCGGGGGTGCGGGGCCGTAAGAAGGAACGCCGGGGCGCGGACCTGATGGGCGCCCGCCTCAGGGGCGCCGATCTGCGGGGCGCGAACCTGCGTGGTGCCTACCTCATCGCGGCCGACCTGACCGGCGCCGATCTGCGCGGGGCGGACCTCATCGGCGCCGACCTGCGAGACACCGACCTCACGGACGCCGATCTGACCGGCGCGTTCTTCCTGACCCAGCCCCAGCTGAACGCGGCCCGGGGCAACGCGTGCACCCGGCTGCCCGCCTCAGTCGGCCGTCCCGCGCACTGGACAGCCGAGCGCTGACGGAGCGTCCTCCTCGACCGGGGGCGGCACGGCCGCGCCGGGCACGGGCACGGCGGCCCGCCGCTCCAGGTTCAGCCGCAGCCCCTCCGGCATCAGCGTCAGCCGTTCCGTCACCCGCAGCCGATACGCCGGATCGCTCGTGAACTCGTAGCGGCGCAGCAGCAGCCCCAGCACCAACGTGGCCTCGTGCAGCGCGAACTGGCGCCCGATGCACGCCCGCGCACCTGTGCCGAACGGCTTGAAGGTGTGCGGTGCCCGCGTCCGGACCGCCTTCGGATCGAAGCGGTCCGGGTCGAACCGCTCGGCGTCCGCGCCCCAGACCTCCGGGTCACGGTGCAGCATCGCCGTGAGCACCAGTGCCCAGGCGCCCCGCTGCATCGGATGCACCCCGCCGAGCACGGTGTCCTCGCGGGCCTCCCGGGCGAAGGCGGGCGCAGTCGGCCACAGCCGCAGCGCCTCGTCCAGCACCCGGCGCACATAGCGCAGCCGCGCCACCTGGTCGTAGCCGGGCGTCGCCGTCGGGCCCCAGACGCGGTCGACCTCGGCGCGGGCGCGGGCCGCGACGTCCGGGTGGCGGGAGAGGTAGTGCAGGGCGAAGGAGAGCGCGCCCGAGGTGGTCTCGTGGCCGGCCACCAGGAAGGTGATCACCTGCCGGCGGACGTTCTCCGCGGAGAGGCGCTCGCCGGTCTCCGGGTGCGAGGTCCCGAGCATGCGGTCGAGCAGGTCCCCGTCCCCGGGCCCGTCGGCGATCCGGGCGCGGACCAGGTCGTCGACTGTGTCGTTGAGATGGGCGATGTCGGCCTCGTTGCGGCGCGCGGCCCGCCGCAGCAGGAACGGCCACGGCACGGTGTTGAGCCGCTGGGCGTAGCTGAGCGTGCCGACCATCGCCGTCACGAAGGGGTGCGGGCGGGAGCGTTCGAAGGAGCCGAAGTCGTGCCCGAACCCGGTACGGGCGATGGTCTCCAGGGTCAGCTTGGTCATGTCGCCGGGCACGTCCACCGACCGGCCCGCCGTGAGCGCGCGGTCCCAGTGGTCCGTGAGCCGCTCGGCGACGGCCAGCATCATCGGGTGGTAGCCGGCCATGGCCTCCCGGCTGAACCCGGGTGCCAGGACGTCGTGCGCCAACTGCCAGTTCGGCTCGTGGTTGTACGCCGTGAACAGGCCGTCGCCGGCGACCGGACGGAGGTTGGCGACACCGAGCCCGACATGCTTGGCGAAGCGCGCCTCGTCCGCCATGTCGGCCGCGAGTTCCGAGCCCCAGACGAAGACGAACTCCCGGTCGAACGCCCGGCGTCGGAAGATGGGGCCCAGCTCGCGGGCGAAGCGCAGGGAGTCCTGGAGTGGCGTACGCCTGCTCGCGCCCAGCACGTCGCCGAGCAGCGGGAGCCGGTGCGGGGGATGGGGTATGCGGAACAGCTCCGGCCAGCCCTGCTCGGCGCTGCGGAACCCTTTCGGAAGTCCGGTCCCGGTCGTCGTCTCCGCCATGACGCGATCTCCCTCGATCCGCTGACACCTTGCGACGCGGCGCTCGTTGTACGTGGGTTCAATAACGCGGTTCAGTCTGATCCCGCTATTGAATCCACGTCAAGTAAAGTGCGGGCATGGCCGCGAACCAGGGTGAGCGCACACGACGCCGGCTCAGCACCGAGGAGCGTCGTGAGCAGCTTCTCGCGGTCGGGGCACGGCTGTTCTCGGAGAGTCCGTACGACGAGGTGTGGATCGAGCAGGTCGCCGAGATCGCCGGAGTCTCACGCGGGCTGCTCTACCACTACTTCCCGACCAAGCGGGACTTCTTCGCGGCCGTCGTCGAGCGCGAGAGCGCGCGCATGCTGCGGATGACGGCCGCGGTGCCCGGAATCCCGGTGCGCGAACAGCTCGGCGCAGGCCTCGACACGTTCCTGGAGTACGTCGAGGCCCACGCCCATGGCTACCGCGCCTTCCATCGTGCCGACGCGGCCGGGGACCAGGCCGTGCGCAAGGTCTACCAACGGGCCCTGGCCGCGCAGGAGAAGCAGATCCTCGCGGCGATGGCGGCCGACCCCGAGTTCGGTCCGGTCTGCGCGCGGCGCCCCGACGTCCCGCTCGCCGTGCGGGGCTGGCTGGCGTTCACCACCGCGGTCTGTCTGGAGTGGCTGCGCGGCGCCGACCTCTCCCGGGACCAGGTGCGCGACCTGTGCACCCGCGCCCTGCTGGGCGTCATCGCCCCCTGATCGCCCCACACCTCGGCAAAGGCATCGCACAGGATCGGCGGTGCCGGTTGGCCTGCGGCCCGATCTTCGATAGGTTAGGCAAGCCTTACCTTAGGAGGAACGGGATGGGTGACAGTCAAACCTGGACGGCCGCGCCTTCCGCGGCGGAACGAGCCCGGTCGGTACTGGCCGGCGCGTGGTCCTGCGGGGTGACCGCGGAGAGCTGCCGCGAGGAGCTCGTCGGCGCGCACACCGTGACCGACGACGGCCGTGTCCTGCTGGAGGTGCCGGAGGACAGTGTGCTCGTCACCGCCGCGATCTGCGCGCCGCGCGGCGAGCCCTCCGCCGTCCTGGAGTTCGCCGACGTCGCCCCCGTGCCCGTCCGCAAACGGATCCGCTCCCGGCTCTGGCTGTCCGGCTGGTTCACCCCCGAGGACGGGAAACTCGCCTTCCGGGCGACGCGCGTCGTCCTGCGGCTGCCGTCCGGGCCATTCGTCGTCGACCTGGAGGAGTTCGCCGCCGCGGCGCCCGACCCGCTGGCCACCGCCGAGGCCCGGCTGCTCACCCATCTCGCCGACTGCCACCCGGACGCCGTCGAGCGGCTGACCCGTCTCGTCGACTCCGACAGCCTGCACGGCGCCGTCCGCGTCCAGCCGCTCGCCGTCGACCGGCACGGAGTCACCCTGCGCATCGAGCGCGCCCGCTCCCACGGCGACGTACGACTGCCGTTCCACCGGCCCGCCGACGACGTCGCCCAGCTCACCGAGCGCATGCACGTCCTGCTCTCCCAGGCCGCCGCGGCCTCCTGCCCCCGCGCCCTACAGCGGCAGCGCACAGACGGCGACGGGTGACGCGAACGGCTCGCCCGCGAGCCGCAGTTCACCGCTCGTCCCGTCGACGTGGAAGACGCTGACGGTGCTCGACCGCTGGTTCGCGGCGAACAGCAGCGCGCCGTCCGGCGACAGGGCGATCTGCCGCGGGAAGTCCCCGGACACCGGCACCGTGTCGAGCAGCCTGAGCCGGGCGCCCTTCGCCTCCACCGCGTAGCGGGCGAGGCTGTTGTGGCCTCGGTTGGCGAGATAGGCGAACCGGCCGTTCGGCGTCACCACGATCTGGGCCGGATAGCTGGTGCCCGAACCGGTGCCCGTCTCCTGCTCCGCGCCGACGGTCAGCCGGCCCGAGGACGGGTCGTACCCGCAGACCGCGACGCTGTTGTCGACCTCGTTGGCCAGATAGGCGTAGCGGCCGCCCGGGTGGAAGGTGAGATGTCGCGGGCCCGCGCCCGGCTTCGTCCGAGCCCGGGAGACCTCGCCGAGCGTGCCCGCCTTCTCGTCGAGGCGATAGGTGTAGACGGTGTCCGTGCCGAGGTCGACGGCGAGCACATGGCGGCCGTCCGGGCTGGTGACGAACTGGTGGGCGTGCGGGCCGTCCTGGCCGGGACCGGGCGCCGGACTGGAGTGCGTGACCAGGTCGGTGCGCTCGCCGAGCGCGCCCGAGGCCTCGATCGGGTGCACCGCGACGCTGCCCGAGCCGTAGTTGGCGCTCAGCAGCCAGCGTCCGCCGGGATGCACCGACAGATGACAGGGCGCCGAGCCGCCGGTGCCGCGACTGCCGAGAACCTCGCGGTCGGCGACCCGGACGGCGGTCACGGCGCCGTCCTCGCGCTCGTTCACCGCGTACAGGGTCCGCCCGTTCGGGTGCAGCGCCAGATACGACGGGTCGGCGACGCCGTCGATCGTCCCGGTGCCCGTGACGGCACCCGTGGCCGGGTCGTACGTCGCGAGGCCGATGCCCTTGCCGCCGCCCTCGGTGGAGGTGTAGGTGCCGAGGTAGAGCGGGCGCGGGCCGGACGGACCGCGGCTCTCGGACTGGGCGCTCGGACGGGTGCCGGGGCCGGACGTCCCGGAGGTCGCCGTGTCGGTGGTGTCCGCGGGAGCGGGTGCGTTGTCGCAGGCCGTGGCCGCCGGGAGGGTCACTCCGGCGGCCGACCCCGCGAGGGTCCCGACGAATCGGCGCCTGCTCAGCCCACCACTGCCCATGTCCACACCTCAGGTCGTCGGTCGTCGTGGTCGCGACAGCAACCTTGGCGTGGATCACCCGCCCAGCGCAAGAACAGCAACAGGTGTTGCATTCTGTGCAATGGCGGTGAAGTGATGGGCCGACGCGCTCCGGCTACCAGTCGCCGTCCTCCACCGGCTTGCCCTGTGCGTCCTTCAGCGGCACCACCTGGCCCGGCGTCGGCGCCTGCCAGGGCTCGTGGTCGTCACCGAGCCAGTCACCGACCGGCTGGACCCCACCCAGCGTGTCCGTCGGGGCGAGATCCCCGGCGTCCTCGTCGTAGTAGTCGAACCACGGCAGCCCCGCCCGCGTGTACGCCGCCCGGTCGACCGGCGACGGCGGGGGAGCCTCACCGGTGATCCGGCGCCACTCCGGGGGCGTCACCAGATGGACGAACACACGGCCGCCGGGCCGCTCGGACCAGTCCGACAGCGGACGGTCGTCCTCGTAGACCTCCTGGCGCATCGAACCGCCGACGCCAAGGCCCATCGCCGCCGCGGCCCGGGGCGCCCCGCCACCGGGAGCGGGGGCCGAACCGGGAGCGGGCGGTGCCGCCATCGGCATCGCGGCGCCGTAGCCCCCGAACTGCGGCATCGGGGGCGCCTGCGCGGCCCGGCGCCGCTGCTCCTCGCGCCAGGCCGCGAGCTTCGGCTCCTTCAGCGCGAAGGACTGAAGCTGCACACCGCCCCAGACCTCCTCGCCGGTCACCTGGCCCTCGACGGTCGCGCCGAGCCCCAGCGGCACCGCCACGAACTGGCGGACCGTGCCCTTGCCGGAGTTGATCCCGTCCAGCCAGGGCTGCCGGGGGAGTACGACGTAGTTCTGCGGCTTGCGGCCGAGCCGGTCGCTCCACGGCTTCCCCGAGACCGCGCACACCTTTCCCACCCCGACCTGGAGGGCGGCCGGCTCCGTGGTGCCGCCGAAGCTCAGCCACATCGCCTCGCGCAGATACACCGGGAGCATCACCCCGCCGCGCGCCCGCCACGCCTCCGGCACGGTGTCAGGGAAGTCCGCCACCCGCCGGACCGGGAACTCGCCGAGCCCCGGCGGCAGCGGATGAGTGCCCGACTCCGGCAGCCGCAACGTGCGGATGAACCGCACCGCCACGTCGCCCGGCAACCGCAGGGTGTTTCCGTCGATCCGCACGGTCGTGTCGGCCATGGGCCCGCTCCCTCGCTCCGGCGCCGGTCCGTCCCGGCGTCCCCCTAGCGAGAACGCCCGCCCATCCCGGTACGGTTCCGCCACAGCTGCTCCTGGACGCCCATGCGTTCACGCACCCGGGTCAGCCCCGGCACCCGCACGCGCTGCTCCTGCGACACCCGGTCCAGCTCCTCCAGCAGCCGGCGCGAGCGGTGCTCGGTGTCGAGCTCATCGAGCATGCGGTTCACCTCGGTCAGGACGGCGCCGAGCAGCTGCCAGCGCTCCGTCTCGCGGTCGGCCTCCTCGCGCAGCAGCAGGGCCAGCTTGTCGCGGGTGCCCGCCGCCGTGCGCAGCTCGGCCGACAACCGGGACTCCGCCGCGTCGGCGTTGCTGCTGACGTGCGTGGTGACCAGCACCGAGAAGCTGACCACCGCGTCCGCGATCTCGGACAGCAGCTGCTCCAGGACCGCGCCCGTCTCGTTCGCGAACAGCGGATCGGGTTCGCGGTCCTTGGCGAGGTCGGTGATGGTGCGCGCGAGCACCCGCAGGACGACCGTGCAGATCTCCAGCGTGTCGAGGCCGGTGCGCAGCACGACGCGGTGCAACAGGCTGTCCCGTACGCGGGGATTGAACCGCAGGCTGTCCTCGGCCTGCCGGAGGTCCGCGTCGACCTCGACGATGTCGTGGTCGAGCCGGCGAGCCTCGTGCAGCCGGGCCGCGGCCTGCTCGTAGGCCGGCCGGCCGGCGGCCTCCTCGCCGATGCGCAGCATCAACTGCCGCAGCCGGCGGGCCAGTGCCTCCATCGACTCCCCGGCCTCGTCCACCCACACCGGCGGCGCGAGCAGCAGGTTGAAGCCGAGCCCGACCACCGCGCCGATCAGCGTCTCCAGCACCCGCGCCCACGCCGTGTCCCCGACGGTCGTGACACCGAGGACCAGCATCGCGCTGATCGCCACTTCGGGCACGTACTCGTTCACCCGCACGAGATGCCCGACCGCCAGCGCGGCCACGATCAGCAGGCCCAGGCTCCACCAGGTCAGGCCGACCAGCAGGCTGAAGGCGATGGCCACCAGGACGCCGGCCACCACGGAGTTCACCCGGCGGATGCCGTTGGTGAGCGTGGCGTAGAAGGTGACCTGGACGACCAGCAGCGCGGTCAGGGGCGCGGTCAGCGGTGCCGCCTCGGGGCTCAGCCGCAGCGCGATGACGTAGGCGATCGTCGCAGCGGCCGCCGACCGCAGCGTCTGGACGACCACGGGATCACGGCCCAGCTTCGCCAGCCGCTCCCGGAAGGACGTGTCCTCACGTGCCACAAGCATCCTCGGGCTGTTCCCTTTCGCCGACGCGTCCCACACACCGCTTGCGGAACGTAACAGTCCGCAAGGAACCCCAGATTGATCGCCGTGGCCGTGTCACGGCAAGAGGCTGGGCCGGTGATCGTCGACACCCGTGCGGGGCCGGGCGGCCGACCGGGTCCGGGACTGGGGAGAACCCCCGCCGCCACCCCGTGGTTGTCCGCATCCGGGAACGGAGGACCGCCGGATGGTCCCCGTGCGCCCGGAGCGCAAGCCTTGGATCATGAGACGGCATCGGACCGGATTAGTACTGACCCTGTTCATCATCCTCGCCGCCCTGACGACCGGCATCCCGGCCACGGCGGCGCCGACCCCCGCCTCCGTCGTCGGAGCGCTCGACCGTGCGGCCCGTCCGCTGCGCACCGTCGAACCGGGCGGCGACAGCCGTGATCTGCGGCCCCTGGGCCGGATGATCGGCGACGCCCGGGTGGTCGGTCTGGGCGAGGCCACCCACGGCTCGCACGACTTCTTCGCCCTCAAGGACCGCGTCTTCCGCCATCTCGTGCGGGAGAAGGGCTTTCGCACCTTCGCCCTGGAGACCCCCTGGAGCACCGGCCTGCGCCTCAACGACTACGTCCTGTACGGCAAGGGCGACCCCCGGCGCGTCATGCGCGAGGAGTTCCAGCGGGACTACCTGTGGTGGAACAACACCGACTATCTGCGGCTCGTCGAGTGGATGCGCGCGTACAACGTCCGCCACCCCGACGACCCCGTCCGCTTCATCGGCGACGACATCGCCTGGACCGGACCCGAGTTGTACGACGCCGTCGAGGACTACACGGCCCGCGCGCACCCCGGGCTCGCCGCACGACTGGCCGAGCTGTACCGCGGGCTGCGGCCCACCGTGCGGACCGGCGAGTACATCGAGGGGTACATGAACCTGCCGTACGCCGAACGCAAGGACCGCGCGGAGCGCACCGGTGAGGCGCTGCGGCTGCTGGAGCGGCAGACGCCGGGCGCCGACCGAGAGGCGTACGGCCGGGCCGTCCAGCACGCGAGGGTGATCGACGAAACCGCCCGGCAGTACGCCTTCGACTTCACCGACCCGGACGGGATCGCGGCGGCCATGCGCTACCGCGACGGGGCGATGGCGGCCAACGTGGTGTGGTGGCAGAAGCACACCGGCACCAAAGTGCTGCTGTCGGCGCACAACAACCACGTCGGCTATGTGCCGGAGGAGCCGGAGCAGAACCCGAAGGTGCAGGGCGCGTTCCTGCGCGAGAGCCTCGGCGCGGGCTATGTGAGCGTCGGCCTGACCTTCGACCGCGGCTCGTTCAACGCCACCGGCCAGGACGACGACGTCATCCGCCGCTGGACCCTGGGACCCGCGGAGCCGGGCGGCAACGAGCGGACCCTCGACCGGGTGCGGTACCGCGACTACGTGCTCGACCTGCGGTCCGTCGGGGCGCCGGCCCGCGACTGGCTGCGGCGGGCGCGGCCGACGCGCGGCATCGGCACGGCCTACCCGGACGGCCCGCACGACATCGCGCTCGCCCGCAGCCACGACGTGCTGATCCATCTGCACCGGGTGGAGGCGGCGCACCTTCGGGACCGGTAGGGCGGCGGGGCCCGTCAGGCGTACAGCTTGTCGAGGAAGGAGGACAGATTGCCCCGCGTCCGGGAGATCTGCTCCTCGACCGTCAGGCTCTCCTCGAAGCGGCTCCCCGGCCCCGGGGCCTTCTTGCCGCGGACGTAGAGGGAACACGCGAGGTCGGTGCACATGTACAGGCCGACCGAGTTGCCCTCGCGTCCGGCGGCGCCCGTCTTGCGGGCCGTCATCAGCGAGACCCCACCGCCCGGATGGGTCGTCAGGCACAGGGAGCACATGCTGCGGTGCAGGAACCCGCGCCGGGAGGACGGGAAACGGAAGGTGACACCCACCATGTCGCCCTCCCGCTCGGTCACCAGATAGCTGCGATCGGGTGCCCCCGGATCCCGCCAGCCGAGGAAGTCGAGGTCGTCCCAGGGGCGTTCGTCGAGATCGCGGGGGAGAGACACGCGCTTGGCCTCCCCTTTCGAGCAGTTGATAAATGAGTTGCGGATGTCCTGCTCGGCGAGTGGCCTCATGGGGAGCCTCCTGGGAGTCGATCTGCGAAACCTAGGGGTCCTAGGTTAAGAACTAGACTAGGCAGGCAGGACGGAGGGGAGCCAGTGGATTTCGGCGATCCCGGGGCACCGCGCGCCCGGGCGGCACTGCGGCATGTCGCCGCCTCCTCCGCGGGGCCGGCCCTCGACCCGGAGATACGCGTCACCCTCAACTTCCATCCGGACCGGCTGGTGCGGGGCGTGCCGATCCTGCGCGCGCTGACCGAGGACGGCACCTACCACTCGCAGTTCGTCACCGGCACCAGCAACGGCGGCCTCACCGCCTACCCGGGCGGCGACCGCTGGCGCTGGGAGAGCCGGATCTTCGGCGGTGCGTACGACGAGGCGAGCGCACCGGAGCGGCCCGTGTACGGCGCGCTGAACTTCCGCCGCCAAGCCGTCGGCGCCGCCCCGAGGTTCGGCTCCTCACACTTCCGCGTCACCCGAGAGACCCTCGGTCGCGCCAACTTCTGCTACCCCGACCTCCAGCTCCGCTGGAGGTGCCGAGCTGCGCCGTCGTTCGTCTGCGGCGCCATCGTGGCTGGTCGCGCAGTTCCCCGCGCCCCTCGGGGGCGTTGCCACACCGCCAGCGGACTTCGTACTGCTCGGCGTGGTGCGCCGCATCACCGCGGACGTCCGAATCGATCCCGCCCGGAAGGGCCTATACGTGTGAGGGTGCGGGGGCCGGTGGCCACACCCCCGTCGCGAGAACCCCCAGCGCATAGGCCCGAGCGACCAGTTCCGTGCGGTTGGTCGCGTTCCAGCGGGCCGACAGGCGTCGTAGGTGGTAGTTCACGCCGTCCACCGTGAGGTCGGTCTCCCGGGCGGCCCGTGCGGTGGTGGCGCCGCCGGCGAGCAGCGCCAGGACGCGGGCCTCCATCGGCGTGACCCGGGTGGGCTGCGCTTCGGGGGACGGCTCGCGCTCGCCCAGGACCCGGAGCATCACCAGCAGGGCCGGAGTCTCCTGCACGGTGTCGCTGACCGGGTCCGCCGTGAGCTCCCCGTAGCGCTCCGTGCCGTCGGGCGAGCGCCAGCACACGGACACCTGGTAGCGCGAGCGGTGCCGCAGCCGCAGCGCCTCGGCGATCCGCTCGACCTGCGTCGCCTCCTGCGGCCGGAACAGCTCCAGCACATCCCGGCCACGCAGCCGCCCCGGCGTCGTACCGCACTCCGCCGCCATCGCCGGATTGGCCAGCTGGACCGCGCCGTACACATCGCACACCGCCACCGGCACGGCGACGCGGTCGAAGACCATCAGGGCGCGGTTGCGCCACACGACGGCTTCCGGATGGGTCCGGTCCACCAGGCACCTCCCGTGACTCGGCGCAAGAGCGACTCATGCCTGGGCACTACACAATCATGTAGTGCCGGTGCTCGGGCGGCCGGGCCCTGTCGACCAACCTGGATCGCAGTACTCCCGTACCGCGAAAGGCAGTTGTCGCGCCATGCCCCCCACCGCGCTCGACCCGCAGACCGCAGACACCCTCCCCGGCGTCCCCCTCGTCGACATCTCCGCCACCGGACCCGGCGGCACCCCCGTGCAGCAGGCCATGGAGCTGATGCGCGAGCACGGGCCCGTGTTCGTGCGGCGGCTCCACGGGCGGGACGCCCTGTTCGTCGGTGACCCCGATCTGGTGGCCGAGCTCGCCGACGAGCGGCGGTTCGCCAAGAACATCGGGCCCGGTCTGGAGAACGTCCGCGAGTTCGCCGCGGACGGCCTGTTCACCGCGTACAACGACGAGCCCAACTGGGCCAAGGCGCACGACATCCTGATGCCCGCCTTCGCGCTCGGCTCGATGCGCACCTACCACCCCGTGATGCTGAAGGTGGCCCGCCGGCTCATCGACTCCTGGGACCGCGACGCCCGCGCCGGACGGCCGGTGAACGTCCCCGACGACATGACCCGCATGACCCTGGACACCATCGGGCTCGCCGGCTTCGACTACGACTTCGGCTCCTTCGAGCGGCCCGAGCCGCACCCCTTCGTCGAGTCCATGGTCCGCTGCCTGGAGTGGAGCATGAAGCGGCTCGCCCGCGTCCCCGGCCGGGACCATTCGGCGGCCGACGCGGCCTTCCGAGGCGACGCCGCCTATCTCGCCCAGGTCGTCGACGACGTCATCGCCGCCCGCGCCGGCACCGACCAGAGCGCCGCCGAGGACCTCCTCGGCCTGATGCTCAGCGCCGCGCACCCCGCCGACGGCACCACCCTCGACGCCGCCAACATCCGCAACCAGGTCATCACCTTCCTGATCGCCGGGCACGAGACCACCTCCGGCGCGATGTCCTTCGCGCTGTACTACCTGGCCAAACACCCGACGGCACTGGAACTGGTACGCCGCGAGGTCGACGCCCTGTGGGGCGACCGGGCCGACCCGGAACCGGCCTACGACGAGATCGGCAGGCTGACGTACACCCGCCAGGTCCTCAACGAGGCACTGCGGCTGTGGCCGACCGCCGCCGTGTTCTCCCGGCAGGCCCGCGAGGACACGCTGCTCGGCGGACGCATCCCGCTGCGGGCCGGGCAGGCCGCCCTCGTGCTCACCCCGATGCTCCACCGGCAGGCCGTCTGGGGCGACAACCCCGAGCGGTTCGACCCCGCGCGCTTCACGGCCGAGGCCGAGGCGGCCCGGCCGGTGCACGCCTTCAAGCCCTTCGGCACCGGTGAACGCGCCTGCATCGGGCGGCAGTTCGCGCTGCACGAGGCGACCATGCTGCTGGCGATGCTCGTACACCGCTACCGGTTGCACGACCACGCCGACTACCGCCTCACCGTCAAGGAGACCCTCACCCTCAAGCCCGAGGGCTTCACCCTGACCCTGACTCCGCGCACCCCCGCCGAGCGCAACCACACCCCGCTGCCCGGAAGCGTGCCGGACGAGACACCCGGGGACGCAGAGACGGCGGCGCTGCCCGCCCGTGTCCGCCCCGGCACTCGTGCCCTGTTCCTGCACGGCAGCAACTACGGCACCTGCCGGGAGTTCGCCGCGTCCCTCGCCGACGAGGCCGCCGCCGTCGGCTGCGAGACCGAGGTCGCGCCCCTGGACGCCTACGCCGGCCGCCTGCCCACCGACCGGCCCGTCGTGATCACCGCCGCCTCCTACAACGGCCGGCCCACCGACGACGCCACCGTCTTCACCGCCCGGCTGGAGGACACGCAGGACCTGACGGACGTCAGCTACGCCGTCCTCGGCGTCGGCGACCGCAACTGGGCCGCCACCTACCAGCAGGTCCCCACCCGCATCGACGACCGCCTCGCCGGACTCGGCGCCACCCGCCTCCTCAAGCGCGCCGCCGCAGACGCCTCGGGCGACCTCACCGGCGCCGTCCGTGACTTCACGGCCCGCCTGCGCACCGCCCTGCTGGAGCGCCACGGCGACCCCGAGGCGGCCGCCCCGGCCGACGAGCCCACCGCGGCCTACGAGGTCCGCGCCCTGACCGGCGGCCCGCTGGACGCCGCCGCCGAACGGCACGGACTCGTCCCCATGACGGTCACCGAGGCGTACGACCTCACCGCGCCCGGCCACCCGCGCCCCAAGCGCTTCGTCCGCCTCGCCCTCCCGGAAGGCGTCACCTACCGCACCGCCGACCACCTCACCGTGCTGCCGGCCAACGCCCCGGAACCGGTCGAGCGGTTCGCCGCCGCGCTCGGCGCCGACCTCGACACCGTCCTGGACATCCGCGCCGCCCGCCCGCGCCGCGACGGCCTCGCGATCGACCGGCCCCTGACCGTGCGCCGGCTCCTCACCCACCACGTCGAGTTGGTGGAACGCCCGAACGACGCCCAGCTCGCCGCCCTCGCCGCCGCCAACCCGTGCCCGCCGGAGCGCATCGCCCTGGCGGGGCTGACCGACGATCCGCGCACCCTGGTCGAGGTGATCGAGGACTTCCCGGCCCTGCGCGGCGCCCTGGACTGGCCGACCCTGCTCGACCTGCTCACCCCGTTGCGCCCGCGCCACTACTCGATCTCCTCCTCGCCCGCCGTCGACCCCGGCCACGCGGACCTGATGATCTCCCTGCTCCGGGCCCCCGCCCGCTCGGGCAGGGGCATCCACCGGGGCACCGGATCCGGCTACCTCACCGACGTCCGCCCCGGCGACACGGTGTACGCCCGCATCCAGCCGTGCCGGGACGTCTTCCGCATCGAGACCGGCGCACCGGTCGTGATGGTCGCCGCGGGCACCGGCCTCGCCCCGTTCCGCGGCGCCGTCGCGGACCGCGCCGCGGCCCTCGCGGCCGGCACCGAACTCGCCCCGGCCCTGTGCTACTTCGGCTGCGACGCCCCCGCCGACTTCCTGCACGCCGACGAGCTGTACGCGGCCCAGTCGGCCGGAGCCGTCTCGCTCCGCCCCGCCTTCAGCACCGCCGGGACCTTCGTCCAGCACCGCATCGCCGCCGAGGCCGACGACGTCTGGGAGCTGCTCGGCGCGGGCGCCCGCGTGTACGTCTGCGGCGACGGCGCCCGGATGGCGCCGGGCGTGCGGGAGGCCTTCCGTACCCTGTACCGGGACCGCACGCCGGGCGCCGACGACGCGGCGGCCGAGCGCTGGCTGGACGCCTTGATCGCGGACGGCCGGTACGTGGAGGACGTCTACGCGGCGTAGGTCACAATGGGAGTCGGTCCGAACACGCGGGGGACCAGGGCTGATCCGGAGGGAGCCGCATGGCGGGGCGTAATGGGCGCACGGTACGGGACCTCAGGCGGGGCAACCGTACCGCCGTACTCCAGCGCCTGTACTTCGACGGCCCGCTCAGCCGCTTCGAGCTCGGCCCGGCCACCGGACTCAGCTCCGGCTCCGTCAGCAACGTCGTCGCCGAGCTGATCGCCGACGGCCTGGTCGAGGAGGCCGGCAGCGTCGACTCCGACGGCGGCCGGCCCCGCATCCTGCTGCGCGTCGCCCCCGGCAGTGGCCACATGATCGGCGTCGACGTCGGCGAGACCCGGGTGCGGATCGGCCTGTTCGACCTGACCCTGACCGAACTCGCCCGCGCGGAAAGGCCGTTGACCCGCGAGCGGTACGAGGTCGAGGGCATCGTCGGGCACATCCGCGACGGCATCGCCGAGGTGCTCGCGGAGGCCGGCATCGGCCCCGAGCGGCTGCTCGGCGTCGGCATCGGCGTCCCCGGCATCGTCGAGGACACCGGCGACCTCGGCGCCGTGGTGCACGGGCAGACCATCGGCTGGGACGCCGTACCGCTGGAGAAGCTCCTGCGCGACGGCACCCAGCTCCCCGACGACGTGCCGTACTTCATCGACAACGGCGCGCGGACCCTCGGCCAGGCCGAGATGTGGTTCGGCGGCGGGCGCGGCGCCCGCAACGCCGTCGTCGTGCTCTTCGGCTCCGGCGTCGGCGCCTGCCTGGTCACCCCCGAGGTGGAGCACGGGCGGGCCGTCGAGTGGGGGCATCTGACGGTACGGGTCAGGGGGCGCCGCTGCCGGTGCGGAGCCCTCGGCTGCCTGGAGGCCTACGCGGGCGCCGAGTCGCTGCTCGACCGCTGGCGCGAGCAGGGCGGGGACGTGCCGGAGGGCGCCGACGAGGAGACCGCGCTGACGGCGATGCTGGCCGGTGCCTATCCGGCCGAGGGCCGGGAGGCCGACCCGGTGGCCGTCGCCGTGCTGGAGGAGACCGCCGAGTACGTGGGCGCGGGCCTCTCCGACCTGATCAACCTCTTCCAGCCCGAGCGGATCCTGATCGGCGGCTGGGCCGGTCTCCAGCTGGGCACCCGCTTCCTGCCCGCCGTACGCCTGCACGCGGCCTCCTACTCGCTGCGGCACCCCGCCCACAAGGTCACCATCGACCTCGGCAGGCTCGGCCCGGACGCGGTCACCGTCGGCGCCGCGATCCTGCCGCTCGCCGACTTCTTCGCACACGGCGGCCGCCGCGCCGAGCCCGCTCCCGAGGCGCCGTCGGCGTCCCTGCCGACCGCAGTGGCGGAGCGCGTGCCGCACTGAGGTTTCGTCGTCGGCAGGGACGGTACTCGCGGGCCCTCGGGGCGATGCGAGGAGAGGTGCCACCATGACCGACGGCCGCCGGGGAACAGCCGACCGCACGAGCGGGCCGGTGCCGAGGGACCTGCCGGACCAGCAGGCCGACGCCGGGGAGGACCCTTGGGAGGTGCCCGTCGCGCCCGCCGACGACACCACCGAGGCGGACGACGTGCCCGACACGGACGAGGCGGGCACGGGCCGGCAGGGAGCGAGTCAGTCCGGCACGGTCCACCCGGAACATCCGGCACCCGAGGAGTCCCCGGGCTGACCCGGCTCAGCGGTCAGCCCACCTTGCGGCCCCGCAGCGGTTCGGTGGCCGCGCCGGCGCCCTGCTGGAGTCCCTGGAGGAACTCCTCCAGCACCTCGGGCGCCGTACGCTCCGGATGCCAGCCCAGCTCGGTACGCGCGCGCGTGCAGTTCATCAGCGGCAGCCTGAGGACCGCGTCGAACAGATGCGGTGAGGCGGGCAGCAGATGCAGCCCCCACGCGGCGGCGATCGCCGACCGTGCCGCCGTGCTTGGGAGCCGGACTGGGCGAGCCCCGAGCATCTCGCCCAGCAGCGCGGCGTCGACCGGCGGGTCGGCCGCGAGATTGAACGCGCCCCGTACGTCGGACTTCACCGCCAGCAGATACGCCGTCGCAGCGTCGTCGGTGTGCAGGGCCTGCACCCGCAGTCCCGGGATGTCGGGCAGGAACGGCAGCAGCTCCGGGCGGGCCAGCGGGCCCGGCAGGAAACGGCCGCCGAAGATGCGGCGCTGCTCGCTCGCCGACTCCCGCTTGAACAGGAACGCCGGCCGCATCCGCACCACGCGAACCCGGGGATGGGCGCGGTCGAAGGTGTCCAGCACCCGTTCCAGATAGGCCTTCTCCCGGCAGTACGCGGCGTCCGGCCAGCCGTGCGTCGGCCAGGACTCGTCCACCGCGTGATCCTTGGGGCCCGGTGAGTAGGCGCCGACCGACGACGCGTGGACCAGCTTCGGCACCCTGGCCGCGGCCGCCGCCTCGAACACACGCAGGCCGCCCAGCACATTGGTCCGCCAGGTCGTCGCCGGATCGTGCGTCGGCTGGAACGCCCAGGCCAGATGGATCACGGCGGTGGCGCCCGCGAACAGCTCCGCGAGATCGCCCCGCTCGGCGGCCAGGTCGACCGCCGCCCAGTCGGTCTTCGGCAGGGACCAGTCGGGGATCCGGCGGGCCAGCCCCAGGACGGAACCGACCTCCGGATCCTCCGAGAGGAGTCGCACCACGCTGGTACCGACATTGCCGGTGGCGCCGGTGACCACGATCCTGCGGGCCGCTTCACTGCTCACCTGCGGCTCCTCCCGGAGAGTGGGGACGGGAGCCTGCGAGTACCCCGATCCGGGGCGTTCGCACGCTACCGGTCCCGCGCTACGCGGCGAACGCGTCCACGCCCGTCAGCTCCGCCGACAGCGCCCACAGGCGTGCCGCCTGCTCCGGGTCGGTCGCCCATGCCTTGACGCCGCTGCGCTCCCCGCCGTCGACGGCGGGCTCGGCGATGTCGCAGTCCTCCAGGTAGACGCCGCCCATGCCGTCCAGCTGCGGGGACGTCGCCGCCCACACCTGCGTGGCCGCGCCCTGCTCGGGGCTCTTGAAGCCCTCGGGGTTCAGTACGTTGCCCTGCTCGTCGATCCAGCCGCGCTCCACCATCTCCGCCTTCGGGAGGTGGCGCTGCAGCGGGGTGATGATGCCGCCGGGGTGCAGCGCGAACGCCCGCACGCCCCGGTCGGCCGCCAGCCGGTCGAGGTGGACGGCGAACAGGACGTTCGCGGTCTTGGCCTGGCCGTAGGCCTCCCACTTGTCGTAGCCCTGCCGCCAGTGCACGTCGTCCCAGCGGATGCCGGAGAAGTGGTGGCCCCGCGACGACACGGACACCACGCGGGCGCCGCCCGGCTCGATCGCCGGCCACAGGCGGTTGACCAGGGCGAAGTGACCGAGGTGGTTGGTCGCGAACTGCGCCTCCCAGCCGGGCCCCACGCGGGTCTCCGGGCAGGCCATGATCCCGGCGTTGTCGATCATGAAGTCGATGGTGCGGCCGGAGGCGAGGAACCGCTCGGCGAAGCCGCGCACGCTCTCCAGGTCGCCGAGGTCCAGCTCGTCCACCTCGACGCCTTCGAGGCCGGCCAGCGCCTCCTCGGCGGTGGCCCGGCGGCGGGCCGGGACGACGACCCGCGCGCCGGCCTTGGTGAGGGACCGGGTGGTCTCCAGGCCGAGCCCCGAGTAGCCGCCGGTGACGACCGCGAGCTTCCCGGTCAGGTCGATGCCCTCGAGAACCTCGTCGGCGGTGCTGTTCGCCCCGAAGCCGGAGCCGATCTTGTGCTGTGCAGTGCTCATGCCCAAAACGCTACGAATTGGAGTGCTCTCGAAGTCAAGTCGAGCCTCGGAGACACGCGTGGGCCGGCGCGTCGGGGCAAGAGAAAGCCCCGGCCGGACGGGGGATTCCGGTCGGGGCGGTCAGAGGTGGGCGCGGATGGCGGTCGCCTCTCGGCGAAAGGCTCCACAGGGCTTCAGCCGAACGATCTTCCCTGTGGGCGAAAGGTGAGGCCCGGGGACACTGTCCCATCCGCACCCACGGTTGGTTCAACGGGAAACTACCGGCGGGTGTTCCTGAGTTCGCCGCGATACCCGGTGATCTGCGTCACGCCTGAGAACAGGGTTCCCGCACTCACTTCTCGCGGGTCCACTCCAGCAGCTCGTCCGCCGTCCAGGTGGTCAGGACCCGCTCGGCGGGCACCCCGCACTCCTCGGCGCGGGCACAGCCGTACCGCTGCCAGTCAAGCTGCCCCGGGGCGTGCGCGTCGGTGTCGACGGAGAACAGCACGCCCGCGTCCACGGCCCGGCGCACCAGCCGCCGGGGCGGGTCGAGCCGCTCGGGCCGGCTGTTGATCTCCACGGCCGTACCGGACTCCGCGCAGGCGGCGAACACCTCGTCCGCGTCGAACTCCGACTCCGGCCGGCCCCGCCCCGTGATCAGGCGCCCGGTGCAGTGACCGAGGACGTCCGCGTGGGGATCGCGTACGGCGGTGACCATCCGGCGGGTCATCGCGCGGGCCTCCATGCGCAGCTTGGAGTGCACGGACACCACGACCACGTCGAGCCGCTCCAGCAGCTCGGGTTCCTGGTCCAGGGTGCCGTCCTCCAGGATGTCGCACTCGATACCGGTGAGCAGCCGGAACGGCGCCCAGGTCGAATTCAGCTCCGCCACCACGTCCAGCTGCTCGCGGAGCCGGTCGGCCGACAGGCCCCGGGCGACGGTCAGTCGGGGCGAGTGGTCGGTCAGCACCGCCCACTCGTGGCCGAGGTCGGCCGCCGTGCGGCCCATCTCCTCGATCGGGCTGCCGCCGTCCGACCAGTCGGAGTGCAGATGGCAGTCCCCGCGCAGCAGCTCCCACAGCGGCCCGCCCTCGGGCAGCTCGGCCTCCGGCTTCTCCTCCAGGTCCGACAGGTACCCGGGGATCTGTCCGGCCAGCGCCTCGCGCACCACCTTCGCCGTCTTCGGCCCGACGCCCCGCAGCGACTCCAGCGTCCCGGCCTCGGCCCGCGCCCGCACCTCGTCCGCGGGCAGTTCCGCCAGAACCCGGGCGGCCGTACGGAAGGCCCGTACGCGATAGGTCGGCGCAAGGGAGCGCTCCAGCAGAAAGGCGATCCGGTCCAGCGCCTGCACGGGATCCATCGCCACCTCCACCCTCCAGGGTTCCCCGGGGGCGCCGCCCGCGCACGGCGGGCGGGCGGCCCGGCGATCTTCGAGACGCCCGCCGGGGATGACCTGGAGGATTCGTTGACGCGCGTCGCGCTCTACGCTCTATTCATGACCGAAAGCGCGAGTCCGCACATCACACAACCGCGGATCATGGTGCTCGGGGTTCAGCCGGGCACGCCTCCGTTCCGCATCATGGAGATCGACGGCGTGGTCGTCGGTTCGGCGAGGGCCGTCACCGATGTCCTGGAGACGGCCGCTCTCTACGGCATCCGCGTCCACGACCTGGACGACCCCGACGTGGTCCGCTGGGTCGGCGGCGACAAGTTCACCTGGCACCGCCACTAGCCGGACGGGTCACCCGACCGTCCACTTCTGGTTGCCGGCGCCGGTGCAGGTCCACAGCTGGAGCCGGGTGCCGTTGGCCGAGTTGTTCCCGGTCACGTCGAGGCACTTGTTCGCCTGTGGATTGACGATGTCGCGCGCCGCTGAGACGGTCCATCTCTGATTCGGTCCGCCGGTGCAGTCCCACAGCTGGACCGTCGTGCCGTCCGTCGTGCCGTTGCCGGTGGCGTCCAGGCACTTGCCGAGCGCGCGGAGTGTGCCGTCCGAGCCGGCGGTCCACTGCTGGGCTCCGGTGCCGTTGCAGTCGTAGAGCTGCACGGGTGTGCCGTTCGCGGAGCTCGCGCCCGCCACGTCGACGCACTTGCCGCCGAGCCCCCTGATCGCGCCGCCGTTCGCGCTGTCACCGGTGGTCACCGAGACGTGGTCCACCACGAGCTGCTGCGGGAACACCGTGGAGCCGTCCGGGTCGCCGGGCCAGTAGCCGCCCACCGCGAGGTTCAGGATCAGGAAGTACGGCTTGTTGAAGACCCACTGCTTGCCGCCCAGGTCGGCGGGCGTGCGCCGCTGGTAGACGTTGCCGTCCACGGACCAGGTGATGGAGTCGGGCGCCCAGTCCACGGCGAAGGTGTGGAAGGCGTCGGCGAAGGCCTGGCCGTTCGGCAGCGAGTAGCCGGCGCCTATGCCGCCCGACCCGGAGTAGCCGGGGCCGTGGATGGTGCCGTGCACGGTCGAGGGCTCGAAGCCGACGTTCTCCATGATGTCGATCTCGCCCGAGTCAGGCCAGTTCACCGGTGTGCCGAGCATCCAGAACGCGGGCCACATGCCCTGTCCCCGCGGCACCTTCATCCGGGCCTCGACGTGCCCGTACTGCGCGGTGAACTTCCCGGAGGTGTTCAGCCGAGCCGAGGTGTACTGGCAAGTGCCGTACCAGCACTGGTAGTTGGAGGGGTTCTCGCGCCGGGCCGTGATCACCAGATGGCCCTGGCCGTCCAGTGCCGCGTTCTTGTTGCCGGACGTGTAGTACTGCCGCTCGTGGTTGTTGACGTTGTCGCCGGTCTCGATCTGCCACTTCGAGGAGTCGACCGCGGCACCCGCGGGCCCGTCGAAGTTGTCGGAGAACGTCACGGCGGCTGCCGCGACTTCGGGTGGTTCCGCCTGGGCGGGCCCGATCGCGGCCGATGCGACCAGGATGCCGGACAGCGCGGCCAGCAGAACATTGCGGAGCAGGCGTGGGGAGGCCATGGTGCTCCCTTCCGTGCGGCGACCCGATGGACGGGTGCGCCGACCGTGGTGGGGGGTGAAGGTGTCGCCACTTGATTTAAGGAGTGAGGAAAGGGGGCGTCAATACTTTGGTACGGACCAGTAGTTGGCGAGGGCGACGACTGCCCGGATCGGGCCGCTCTGTCCACCGGCACCCTTCGTCCGCCGCCGAACTGTCGCGTTCCTAGGCTTCTCGCCATGGACGCCGCACACATCGGCGAGCTGCTCGCCGTCCTGGGCGCCGGCGCAGCAGCCGGTGCCGTCAACGCCGCCGTGGGGTCGGGCACGCTCATCTCGTTCCCGGTGCTGCTGGCGACCGGACTGCCGCCCGTCACCGCCACGGTCTCCAACGCGCTCGGCCTGATCCCCGGCTCGATCAGCGGAGCCATCGGGTACCGGCGAGAACTGCGCGGCCAGCGCCGGCGGGTCCTGAAATGGGGCGCCGGCGCCCTGCTCGGCGGGCTCGCCGGCGCGACGCTGCTGCTCGCCCTGCCCGCCTCGGCGTTCGAACGGATCGTGCCGGTCCTGGTAGGACTCGCCCTCGTACTGGTCGCCCTCCAGCCGCTGATCAGCAGGAGGCTCCGCGATCGCCGGGCCCGCACGGGACGGTCGGCACGCCCGGACGGTGGCCCCCTGCTGCTCGTCGGTCTGACCCTGGCCAGCGTCTACGGCGGCTACTTCTCGGCCGCCCAGGGCATCATCTACGTCGCTCTGATGGGCATGCTCCTCGACGACGACCTGCAACGCCTCACCGCGGTCAAGAACGTACTGGTCGCCGTCGTCAACTCCGTCGCCGCGCTGTTCTTCCTCGTCGTCGCCGACTTCGACTGGACGGCCGTGGCCCTCCTGGCGGTCGGGTCCGCGGCCGGCGGCCACTTCGGAGCCACCGTGGGCCGCCGGCTGCGTCCCGCCGTACTGCGCACGTTCATCGTCGTGGTCGGCACGGTCGCGATAGTCCAGCTGGTGCTGCGCTAGGCGGAGAGGGGTCCGCGGGCCACTAGGACGAGCGCGGCTTGCGGGCGTGCACCATGCGGCTCATCCGCCGGCCCAGCAGCAGATAGCCGATCAGCGCGCCGGTCGTGTTGAGGATGACGTCGTCGACGTCGAAGGCCCGCCCGGTCACCAGGGCGCCCTGCGCGAACTCGACGAGAAGCATCACGGTGGCCGTCAGCAGCAGCACCCGCAGGACGCCGCGCGTCCGCGGGGCGATCACGGGGACCAGGACACCGAACGGCGCGCCCAGCAGTACATTGCCGCCGATCTGTTTGACGGCGTCCCGAAGCTCGGGCTGGTCCAGATAGGCCCGCAGCGTGCTGCCCGGCTGGAGATTGGTGTGCGTCAGCGCCTCCGAAGCGGGCGACGGCTGAAGGGTGAGCTTCGCCAGTACGACGGCGAAGGCCACCATGAAGACGAAGGCGCACAGCATCGCCAAGAGTCGGCCGAGGATGCGCAGAGGACTTCGCGAGGGCTGATCGGCGGGCCGGGACCCGCCGGGCGGCTTCGTCTTCGCGGCGCCACCGGACCCGGTGGCGCGTCCGAACCAGGTGGAGCGTGCGGACTTGGCGGAACTCTTCGGCTTCGGCTTCGCGCCTCCGCCCTTCGACTTGGCACCCGCCCTCGACTTCGTACCGCCCTTGGATTTCGCACCGCCCTTGGCCTTGGCGGCACCTGACGTCTTGGGACTGCCGATGTGCAACGCGACACGCGAAGGTGGGGTTCCACCGGCCATGTTGTCCTCCAGTCTTCAACTTGCCTTGGTGGTTGACCGCTTACCCCCGAACCCGTCCGCGATGCGGTCGCTTTTGGCCGCAGGCCGACGACGCTCACCGGTTTCCCTGCCCGCTGCCGGGGCACTCCGGGCGGAGACCCGCGCGTGCCGCCGCCCCTGGTGGCAGGGGCGGTGCTTGGATGGCGCGGAGCTGGAGAAAACGGACAAGCCAGGCTTGGGGAGGTGGCGGCGTGAACCGGCGTACGACGCTGCTCGCCGCGGCCGAGTTCCTGGCCTGGTGGATCGCGCTCGCCCTGCTGTGGCTGGTCCTGATCAGCACCGTGGACACCCTCGAACTCGCGGTGGGCGCGGGCGCGGCCGGCGTATCGGCGCTCGCGGCCGTCGCGGCCCGCCGGGCGGTGACCGGACGATGAACGGCTGGCTCCTCGCGGCGGCCCTCGTACTCGGCGGGGGCCTGGGCGCCACCCTCTGGGGCGTCGCCACCGGCCCGCTGCGCCGCCGGGTCGTGGCCCAGAACCTCTCCACCGCGCTGGCCTGCCCCGGTCTGCTACTGCTCGCCCAGGGCTACGACCGCCCCGCGTACGTCGACCTCGCCCTGGTCCTCGCCCTGCTCGGCCCGGTGGGCACCCTGGTCTTCGCCCGGCTGCTGGCCGACGAACTCGCCGCCGACCCACCGCGCGCCCGGGCCCTGACCCGGGCGACGGCGGGACTCGGCGCCGCGGTGGTGCTGGCGCTGTGCGCGGCGGCCGGACCGAGCAGGGAGACGGTGAAGCTCCTCGTCACGGGCGCGCTGCTGATCGGCGGGAACCTGGTCGCCTCCCGCGCGCTGTCCGGCGGCATCGCGGGGGTGCGCGGTGGCTGACGCGCTGATCGTCGTGGCGCTGCTGCTGGTGGCCGGCTGCGCGACCGTGGCCGTACTGGTCCGCGACCCCGTCCGACAAGCCCTTGTACTGGCCGTCCTCGGTGTCGCGCTCGCCGTGCTGTTCACGGTGCTCCAGGCTCCCGACGTCGCCCTGTCGCAGCTGGCCGTCGGCGGCGCCCTCACCCCGCTGTTGCTGCTCCTGTCGGTCCGCAAGGTCAAACGGCGCAAGGGACGCGAGCGGTGAACCCGCGCACCCGGCTGTGGCTCGTGGCCGTCGGCCTCGCGGGCGTCGCCGCGCTCCTCGTCGCCGCCTGCCTGGACCTGCCGCACTTCGGCGGCGACCGGCACCCGTACGGCGACCGAGCGGTGCGCGCCTCCCTCGACCGGCACACCGCGAACACCATCGCCTCCGTCAATTTCGACCAGCGTGCCTTCGACACCCTCGGCGAGACCACCATCCTCTTCGCGGCCGTCGTCGGCTGCGTGGTCCTGCTGCGGCAGACCCGCGAGGAGCACCGCGCCCGGCCCGCACCCGCCGCCGTGGCCCCGCCCGTGCGCCGGTACGCCCTCCTCGTGCTGCCGGTGGCCCTGCTCGTCGGCCTCTACGTCATCGCGCACGGGCAGCTCAGCCCCGGCGGCGGCTTCCAGGGCGGTGTCGTCGCCGCGACCTCCCTGCACCTGCTCTACCTCGGCGCCGACTACCGCGCGCTGGAACGGATCCGCCCGGTCGGCCTGTTCGAGGTCGGCGACGCCCTGTGCGCCTCGGCCTACCTGGTCACGGGCTTCGCGGGCCTCATCGGCGGAACGGCCTTCCTGGCCAACACCCTGCTGCCGTACGGCACGTTCAACACCTTGTCCTCGGGCGGCACCGTGCCGCTGCTGAACGCGGCCGTCGGCATGGAGGTCGCCTGCGCGGTCGTCGTGCTGCTCGCCCGCTTCCTGGACCAGGCCGTCGAGATCGAGGAGGAGAACGGGAAGTGAGAGCACCGTGATGGACGTCCTGCCCTACCTCGTCGCCGCCTGGGTCTTCCTCGTCGGCTGCTACGGCCTCGCCACCAGCCGCAATCTGATCCACGCCGTCGGCTGTCTGTCCGTGTGCCAGTGCGGTACCTATGTCCTGCTGCTGGCCGTCGGCTACCGCGACGACACCACCGCACCCGTCTTCTCCGACCTCGAACCGGGCTCCCGGCCCGTCGTCGACCCGGTCGTCCAGGCCCTGGCCCTGACCGACGTCGTCGTGGGCGCCACCGTCACCGCCCTGCTCCTCGCGCTCGTCATCCAGGTCGCCAAGCGGCACGGCACCGTCGACCCCGACGAACTCTCCGAGCTGCGCGGCTGATGAACGACCTGCTCCCGCTGCTCGTCGCCGTACCGCTGTGCGGGGCCGCGCTCCTTGTCGCGGGCGGACGCCGAATGCCGCGCGTCCTCGCCGATTCCGCGGGATGCGCGGTCTCGGCCGGCACCGCCGGACTCGCGATCACCCTGCTGCTGAACTCCTCGCCGCCGATGGCCGAATGGGCCGGCGGCTGGACGCCCATCGACGGCCACAGCGTGGGAATCGTCCTCGTCGGTGACGGCCCCGGGCTCGGCATGGCGGCCCTGGCCTCGGTGCTGACGCTCGCCGCACTGGCGTACTCCTGGCGCTACTTCGACGAGCCGCCGCGTCGGCACGCGGGCTCGTTCCCCGCACTGATCCTGCTCCTCCAGGCCGGCATGTGCGGGTTCGCCATCGCGGGCGACCTGTTCAACGCGTTCGTGTGGTTCGAGCTGATGAGCGTCGTCGCCTACGCGCTGACCGGCACCCGCGTCGAGGAGGCCAAGGCCGTGCAGGGCGCGCTGACCTTCGGCGTCGTCACCTCGCTCGGGGCGTACGCCATGCTCATGGGCATCGGCCTGCTCTACGCCCGTACCGGCGAGCTCTCCATGGCCCGGATCGGCCGGGCCCTCGACGCGCAGGGACCGCCGGACGGCCTCGTCCTCGCCGCCTTCGTCCTCGTCCTGACCGGCCTGCTGATCAAGTCCGCCGCCGTCCCCTTCCACTTCTGGCTCCCGGACGCCCACGCCGTCGCACCCACCCCCGTGTGCATGCTGCTGTCGGGCGTCATGGTCGAACTCGGCGTGTACGGCGTCTGGCGGGCGTACGGCACCGTCTTCGCCGGACCCGGCGGCATCCCGGCGGCCGACCTGGAGCGGGCACTCCTCGTGCTCGGCGCGGTGACGGCGATGATCGGCGCCGTCATGTGCTGGTACCAGCGCCACATCAAACGGCTCCTGGCCTGCTCGACGGTCGCCCACACCGGGCTGTTCCTGATCGGAATCGGGGTGCTGAGCCCCGAGGCCGACGACGGGGTCGCGCTGTACGTCCTCGGCCACGCCGGCGTGAAGGCCGCGCTGTTCGCCTGCACCGGCATCCTCCTCGACCGTTACGGCAACGTCGACGAGCACGCGCTGCACGGCAGGGCCCGCGAACTGCGCGGCGTCGCCGTGATGTACACCGTCGGCGGGCTGGCGCTCGCCGGGCTTCCGCCCTTCGGTACGGGTCTCGGCAAGGCCGTCACGGAGAAGGCCGTGGGCGGGCCACTGATCGCTCTGTACGTCGTCGCGAGCGCGGTCACCGCCGGGGCGGTCCTGCGGGTCGCGGCCCGGGTGTTCCTCGGCCTCGGCCCGGTCCCCGAGGACGGCGCCGAGTACGAGACGACCGGAACCGGCGAGCGGCCCGAGACCCGGCACCGGCTCAGCCGGATCCCCGACACGATGACCGCCGTCCCCGCGCTGCTGCTGGCCGGATCGCTCGCCGTGGGCGTGGCCCCCGGTCTCGGCGAGGTGCTCTCGCGCGCCGTCAACGAGGCCGGGTCCGGCGGTGCCGTGGTGCCGGCACCGCACTGGAGCCCGGCCGGTGTGCTGCTGGACCTCGTCGCGACCGCGCTGGCCCTCGGCCTCGCGGCCCTGGCGGTGACCCGGCCGGGGTGGCTCGCCGCCCCGCGCCGGGCACTGCCGCTGCGACGCCTCCAGTCCGGGCACGTCGGGGACTACGTGGCCTGGGTCCTGGTGGGCGCCACCGTGCTCGGCGCGCTGGCACTGCCCGGCCTTCCGGGATAGGGGTCAGGCCGCGTACGTCACCTTCACCTCCTTGAAGCCCAGGGAGTGCAGCAGCCCTTCGAGCATGTCGGTGGTGTTGGTCTCGGCACGCCTGGTCAGGCCGCTCTCCTTGGCGGCGTCGCCGATGTGCCGCACCGCGAGCTTCTGGACCGCCTGCTCGCTGTTGGGGTTGTCCGAGAAGAGGTCGCCCAGGCGGTCGAGCAGACCGCGCTGCTTGGAGACGGCGTAGGAGCGGTCGGGGTCGAGGGACGGCTCGCCGAGGGCGGCGTGCGGCAGACGGAGCGTGGCGGACGTGCGGTCGTCGTTGACCGTGACGTCGTCGGCGCCGACCTTTCCGAGGTCGACGTAGGCGTCCACGGTGCCCGCGCCGACGTACAGCGTGCGGGTGCCGCGGATCGCGTCGGGCAGGAACTTGGCGTCCTTCTCCAGATCCACGACGATCTGGAAGTTGCCGGAGGCGGCGTCGTAACGGCTCATGTCCTGGATGGACTGGAGCAGTGCCGGACCCGAGCGGTCGTTGGTCTCGGTGCCGAACAGGTCCTTCAGGCCGGGGAGCACGCTCAGCCGGATCCCGGCGAAGAAGACGACGAGCACGAGCACCAGGGCGCTCACCGCCTTCGCCCAGCCGGGCATGCGCTTGTTGATGCGCTTGATGGAAGTCGTCATGTCGACGTTCCTCCTTCCTATGTTCCGGGTACCCCCAAATCCCTTGTCAGATCTGTGCGTTGGCCGATCGGCGCCCCTGCCCGGAGCAGGCCGGCGCACCAGGGGCGGCCGCGACGCGCACACGGGTGGGCAGCAACGTTTCTGCTGAGGTAAGTAGCATGATGGCGCCACCCGGAATGATCATGCGAGGAGCGGATCGTGCGAGAGATCGCCGTGTTCAGCGGTAGTGCCCACCCCGAGCTGGCGGCGGAGGTCTGCGCGCATCTGGGGGTACCGCTCAGCCCGACCCGGGTCAGCCGGTTCGCCAACGACTGCCTGGAGGTGCAGCTCCAGGCCAACTGCCGGGAGCGGGACGTCTTCCTGATCCAGCCGCTGGTCCGGCCGGTCCAGGAGCACCTCGTGGAGCTGCTGCTGATGTGCGACGCGGCCCGCGGGGCGTCCGCGAGCCGGATCACCGTCGTGATGCCGCACTACTCCTACGCCCGCTCCGACAAGAAGGACGCGCCCCGCATCTCCCTCGGCGGCCGGCTCGTCGCCGACCTGATGGTGGCGGCCGGCGCGAGCCGTGTTCTCGCCATGACCCTGCACGCGCCCCAGGTGCACGGCTTCTTCACGGTGCCGGTCGACCACCTGCACGCCCTGCGTGAGCTGGCCGTGCACTTCCGGCAGTACGACCTCTCCCGCACGACCGTCGTGTCCCCGGACCTCGGCAACGCCAAGGAGGCCGCCGCGTTCGCCCGGCTCATCGGCGCCCAGGTCGCCGCCGGCGCCAAGCAGCGGTTCGCGGACGACCGGGTCAGCATCAGCTCGGTCATCGGCGAGGTGGCCGGACGCGACGTCATCATCCTGGACGACGAGATCGCCAAGGGCAGCACGGTCATCGAACTCCTCGACCGGTTGCGGGAGTTGGGTCCGCGCTCGATCCGCGTCGCCTGTACGCACGGCCTCTTCGCGGGCGGCGCGCTGAAGCGGATCGGCGAGCAGCCGGACGTACTGGAGATCGTGTGCACCAACACCGTGCCGATCCAGGCCGAGGAGCGCACCGAGAAGCTGAAGGTCCTGTCCATCGCCCCGGCGCTCGCCGAGGCCGTGCGCCGCATTCACAACGGGGAGTCCGTCAGCGCCCTGTTCGACGCGCCGGGAACCGAATAGGCAGGAAGTCCTTCATAACGTGCCGGACGTCGCCTCGGGCTGGCCGAGCGCCGCGTCCGGTGTCGGATGCGGGGGCAGCAGGCGGTTCAGGCCGGTGATCCTGAGCATGCGCAGGGTCAGCGAGTGGGTGCAGACCAGGTGCAGCTGCCCGCCGTGGTCGTGGGTCCGGCTCAGGGCCCGGTACAGCAGGCGGAGCCCGGAGCAGTCGAAGAACTCGATGCCCCGCAGGTCGATCACGATCCGCGCCCCGGGATGGGCCGTCACCCGGTCCAGATACGGGGCGATCTCCACCGCGGCCGCGATGTCGATCTCGCCGAGCAACTCCAGCACCGTGTGGTCGCGGTGCCGGTGGACGCGCAGATGCCGGCTGAACGGCGCAGGATCCAGCTGCACGACGACATCGCCTCCAACCAACCTGTTCACTTGCGGCGGGCTGCTCAAATCCAGTCCCCGCACTGCAAGTTACCCTCGATTGAGCGAATCTGAGCATGTTCGATTGACATATGTCTTCGATTTGCGACAGATGCTTCGCGTGATGTGCGAGGCGTGACTACGACAGCGCGTGCCAGGCCTTGGAGAGTGCCTGACGGAACTGCTCGGTCTGATGGGCCGTGAGCTCCCGCACCATCCGCTCCTCCAGCTCCCGTACCTCCCCCTCGTGTCGGGCGAGCAGCTCACGGGCGGTGTCGGTGAGCAGGATCAGCAGCTCGCGGCGGCTGTGCGGATTGCGCTCGCGCCGCACCAGCCCGCGGGTCTCCAGGCTCCGTACCAGGTCCGCGATCGACTGCGCGGTGACGAAGGAGTCCCTGGCCAGCTGGGCGGCGGACAGTCCGTCGTGCCGCTGGAGCACGGTGAGGGCCGTGTACTGGAGCGCGGTGATCCCGGACGGCTTGACCAGCTCGTCCAGGTGTGAACGCACCACCAGCTCCACCTGTTTGACCATGTAGAGGAGCGACGGCGGTGCCTTGGCTGCCTGGGCGTCGAGCATGACTTCAGCCTAGAGCATTGACAGGAATCCTGTCCGTAAAGAGACTGCGGACAAACAGGAATCCTGTTTGTTGAAATCTTGGCGAAGAAGCTGAGGAGTGGCGATGACCACCTTCGAGATCGAACCCGGGCGGCTGTTCATCGGGGGCCGGTGGCGCGAGGCCGCCGACGGAGCGCGCACCGAGGTGGTCGACCCGTCCCGCGGCACGGTCCTCACCACTGCCGCGGACGCCGGCGCCGCCGACGTGGACGCCGCCGTACGCGCCGCGCGGGACGCCTTCGACGACGGCGCCTGGTCCGGGCTGAGCGGCCGGGAACGCGGCCGGATCCTGCACCGGGTCGCCCAGCTGATCCGGGAGAACTCCGACCGGATAGCCGAACTGGAGAGCCTTGACGTCGGCAAGCCGATCACGCTCGCGCACGCCGTCGACGTCACGAACGCGGCCGACGACTACGAGCACTTCGCCGCCCTCGCCCACTGTCTGGACGGCGCCGTCCGCGACACCCCCATGAACGCCCTCGCCTACGTCCGACGCCGGCCGATCGGTGTGGTCGCGGCGATCACGCCGTACAACTTCCCCCTGATCCTGGCCGGTTCGAAGATCGCCCCGGCGCTCGCGGCCGGCAACACGGTGGTCCACAAGCCGGCCGAGGAGACTCCGCTGAGCGCCCTGTACATGGCCGACCTCTTCAAGCGGGCCGGCGTCCCCGACGGCGTGGTCAACGTGGTCACCGGCGGCCCCGCGGCCGGCGAGGCGCTGCTGCGGCACTCCGGCGTGGACAAGGTCGCCTTCACCGGCTCGACCACCGTCGGCCGCAAGGTCGCGGCCATCGCCGGCGAGGCGCTCAAGCCGGTCACCATGGAGCTCGGCGGCAACGCGGCCCACGTCGTCTTCGAGGACGCCGACCTGGAGAAAGCCGTCGGCGCGATCATCAAGGGTTTCGTCTTCAACACCGGGCAGTTCTGCATGGGCGGACCCCGGCTGCTGGTGGCCCGCCAGGTCCACAGCACCCTGCTCGGCATCCTCGCCGACGCGGTGCCCGGCGTCCCGGTCGGCGACCCGCGGGAGGCCGGGACCGTGGTCGGCCCGATGGCGGGGGAGCGGCATCTGCGCAAGGTCGAGGAGTACGTCGAACTGGCCCGCAAGGAGGGCGGCACCATCGTCTGCGGCGGTGAACGGCTCGATCTCGACGGCGGCTACTACTACCGGCCCACCGTCATCGCCGACCTGCCGAACGACTCCCGGGTGATCCAGGAGGAGATCTTCGGCCCGGTCCTCACCGTCCAGCCCTTCGACTCCGAGGACGAGGCCGTCGAACTCGCCAACTCCACGCCGTACGGCCTGGCCTCGGGCGTGCAGACCGGGAACCTGGCCCGCGCCCACCGGGTCGCCGAACGGCTGGACGCCGGGATCGTCTGGGTCAACGACTGGGCGATGCTCGACCCGGCGGTCCCCTTCGGCGGGGTGAAGGACTCCGGCTTCGGTCGCGAGTACGGGCCCGAGGCGCTGGACGCCTACACCACCACCAAGTCCGTCGTCGTCTCGCTCGACTGAGCGCACCGCCAAGGAGATTCACGCGATGTCCATCCCCACCCGTGCCGCCGTCGTCGAGTCGGGCGGAGCCCCGTTCACCCTGTCCGACGTGGAGCTCGACGAGCCCGGACCGCACGAGGCGGTCGTCCGTATGGTCGCGACGGGCCTGTGCCACACCGACCTGGGCGTGGCGAGCGGCGCGCTGCCCTTCCCGCTGCCCGGCGTCCTCGGGCATGAGGGCGCGGGGGTGGTCGAGGCCGTCGGCGCCGCCGTGACCGGCGTCGCGCCGGGCGACCACGTCGTGCTGTCGTTCACCTCGTGCGGCGGCTGCCGCGACTGCCGGGGCGGCCACCCGGCGTACTGCGCGACCTGGCTGCCGCTGAACCTCATCGGAGGCCGGCGGGCCGACGGCACCGGCACCATCAGCCGGGCCGGGGAGGACCTCGGCGGCCACTTCTTCGGCCAGTCCTCCTTCGCCGAGCGGGCGTTGGCCCACGAGCGCAGCCTGGTGAAGGTCGACCCGGAGGTGCCGCTCGCCTCGATCGCCCCGCTGGGCTGCGGGGTGCAGACCGGGGTGGGCGCCGTCTGGAACGTGCTGAAGCCGGTCACCGGCAGCACTGTCGTCGTCCTCGGCGCCGGAGCGGTCGGCCTGTCCGCGGTCATGGCCGCCGCCCTGACCCCCGCCACCGACATCGTCGCCGTCGACCGGGTCGCCGAACGTCTCTCACTGGCAAGGAAGTTGGGTGCCACCCGCACGATCGACGCGACCGGGACCGACCTCGCCGCGGCGCTCGCCGACATCACCGGCGGCCGGGGCGCCGACGGCGTCGTCGAGACCACCGGCAACGTCGGCGTGCTGCGCCGGGGCGTCGACGCGCTCGCCGCCCGGGGCACCCTGGTCGTCGTGGGCGCCCCGCCCTTCGGCACCGAAGTCGCCCTCGACGTCAACGGGTTGCTCGGCGGCAAGCGGGTCGTCGGCCTCACCCTCGGCGACGCCGAGACGCAGACCTTCATTCCGGCCCTGGTCCGGCTGGTGAAGGAAGGCCGGCTCCCGCTGCACCGCCTGATCAGCACCTATCCGTTCACGGACATCGACCGGGCCGTGCGGGACATGGGCGCGGGCAAGGCGATCAAGCCCGTGCTCACCTTCTGACCCGGCCGGCCGTCGCGCGTCAGCCGACCGTCAGGACCAGCTTCCCCGTCGTCCGGCCGGTCTCGCCCAGGGCGTGCGCCTCGGCGGCATCGGCCAGCGGGAAGGTGCCGGCGATCTCCGGTCGCAGCTTGCCCTGCTCGACCAGGTCCGCGATCGCCTGCATGCCGGCACGGTCGGCGTCCAGCAGCATCCGAACGGCCCGCACCCCGAGCCGCTCGGCCTCCTCGCCGAACTCGTCCGAGCCGACCGGAAGGATCGAGACGACGACACCTCCCGGACGCAGAACACGCAGCGAGCGCACCGAGGTCTCACCGCCCAGCGTGTCCAGGACGACGTCGACGTCCTTGACGGCCTCGGTGAAGTCCGTCTCCCGGTAGTCGATCACCTCGTCCGCGCCCAGGCCGCGCAGGAACTCGTGCTTGCCCGCGCTCGCCGTGCCGATCACGTAGGCGCCGCGCGCCTTGGCGATCTGCACGGCCACGTGCCCGACGCCACCGGCCGCCGCGTGGATCAGCACGCGCTGCCCCGGCCGGACGTCGGCGTGCTCGGTCAGCGCCTGCCAGGCGGTGAGGGAAACCAGCGGCAGGGCCCCCGCCTCCGTGTGGCCGATCACGGACGGCTTGTGCGTGAGGGCCCGCACCGGGGCGATGACGTACTCGGCGTGCGAGCCGTGGCCGAAGGGGTAGGGCAGCATGCCGAAGACCTCGTCGCCGGGGCGGAAGGCGGCGACGCCGATGCCGACCGCCTCGACCACGCCGGAGACGTCCCAGCCGAGGACGAACGGCGGCTCGCCCAGGAAGCCGCCGTTCTCCCGGTGCTTCCAGTCGGTCGGGTTGACGCCGGCCGCGCGGACGCGGACCAGTACCTCGTTCGGGCGCGGCGCCGGGCGCTCGATCTGAACTTCCTTCAGGACCTCGGGACCGCCGAGGACGTCCTGGCTGATGGCTCGCATGGTGTTCACAGTGCTCATGGTGAAACAGCCTGCCGGGGTCCGCCGCTCCAGAAAATGGCACGATTGCCAACCTTCGATAGAATCGTGCCATGGATGGTGAACGACAGGTGGAGCGGGTCGTGGTGCTGGCCCTGGACGGCGTCTATCCCTTCGAGCTGGGCATCCCCAGCCGGATCTTCGGCGCCGCCGACGGCCGGTACGAAGTGCTGACGTGCAGCGTCGACGGCCGACCGGTGCACACCAACGCCGACTTCACGATCGGCGTGCAGCACGGCCCGGAGATCCTCGCCACCGCCGACACCGTGGTGGTGGCCTCGGTCGGCGTTCCGTACATCCCCGAGGAGCTGTCCGCCGAGGTCGTCGCGGCACTCGCGCGGATCCGGCCGGACGCGCGCATCGTGTCGATCTGCACGGCCGCCTTCGTCCTGGCGGCGGCGGGTCTGCTCGACGGCCGGCGTGCCACCACCCACTGGCAGGTCACCGACCCGTTCCGGCGCCGCTACCCGCAGATCGATGTCGACCCGGACGTCCTGTTCGTCCAGGACGGCCGGATCCTCACCTCGGCCGGCGCGGCCTCCGGCGTCGACATCTGCCTGCACATCGTGCGCACCGACCACGGCAGCGAGCTGGCCAACGCGGTCGCCCGGCGCTGCGTCGTGCCCCCTTTCCGGGACGGCGGCCAGGCCCAGTACATCGAGCAGCCCGTCCCGGAGAGCGGAGCCGCCAGCACCGCCGCCACCCGCGCCTGGGCCCTTGAACGCCTCGACGAACCGCTCACCCTGACCGACCTCGCCGCCCACGCCCGGATGAGCCTGCGCACCTTCGCCCGCCGCTTCAACGACGAGGTCGGCCTCAGCCCCGGCCGCTGGCTGATCCAGCAGCGCGTCGGCCGGGCCCGCCATCTGCTGGAGTCCAGCGACCTGCCGGTCGACCGGATCGCCATCGAGGTCGGCTTCGCCACCGGCGCCTCGCTGCGCCAGCACCTGCACGCCGCGATCGGGGTGTCACCGCAGGCGTACCGCCGCACGTTCCAGGCGGCCGGCGTCCGCTAGCGGAGCTGTACGCGGGCTCAGACCTCCTGAGCCGCGTACACCTGCGCGCCTCCCACAAAGGTCCGCGCGACCCGGGTCCGCGCGATCTCCTCCGTCGGCCCGTCGAACGGGTCGCGGTCCAGGACGACGAGATCGGCCAGCGCTCCCGCCCGCACCTCGCCGGTGTCGTCGAGGTGGTTCACGTACGCCGAGCCCGCCGTGTACGCGGTGAGTGCCTCGGCGAGCCCGATCCGCTCGCCGGGCAGGAACACCTGCGCGTCGTCGGCGTCCGGGGTCACGCGGTTGACCGCCACATGGACGCCGTGCAGCGGATCGGGGCTGCTCACCGGCCAGTCGCTGCCCGCCGCGAGCCGTGCGCCGGAGCGCAGCAGGGCGCCGAACGGGTACTGCCACGAGGCCCGTTCGGGTCCGAGGAAGGGGATCGTCAGCTCGTCCATCTGCGGCTCGTGCGCGGCCCACAGCGGCTGGATGTTCGCGATCGCCCCGAGGCGCGCGAAACGCGGCACGTCCGCTGGCTGGATCACCTGGAGATGGGCCAGGTGAGGCCGGGTGTCGCTGGGCCCGTTGGCGGCGCGCGCGGCCTCGATCGCGTCCAGCGCGTCACGTACGGCCCGGTCGCCCAGGGCATGGAAGTGGCACTGGAAGCCGAGTGCGTCCAACTCGGTGACGTACTTGGGCAGTTGCTCCGGATCGATGAAGCTGGTGCCCCGGTTGGCGGTGGCGCAGCCGCACTTGTCGAGATAGGGGTCCACCAGCGCGGCGGTACCGGTCTCGGCGACGCCGTCCAGCATCAGCTTGACGCTGGTCGCCCGGAACCGTCCGTGACTCAACGCCTCACGCCGCTGGGCCAGTTCGGGGATCTGCTCCGAGCCGCGCTCACGGTCCCACCACAGCGCGCCGACCACCCGCGCGGTGAGCGAGCCGTCCCGCGCGGCCGCCAGATACGCCTGCGCCGGGTTGTCCATGCCGAGGAAGTCCCCGACCAGCGCGTCCTGCCAGGCGGTGATGCCGAGCGCGTGCAGATGCCGCTGGGCGTGGAGCAGGGCCGCCACCCGGTCGGCCTGCGTGGCGGGCGGGGTCAGCCGGCCCACCAGCTGCATCGCACCCTCCTGGAGCGTCCCGCTCGGCTCGCCGGAGGAGTCCCGCTCGATCCGCCCGTCGGCCGGGTCGGGCGTGTCCCGGGTGATCCCGGCGAGCGCGAGGGCACGGCTGTTGACCCAGGCCCCGTGATGGTCCCGGTTCGGCAGATACACCGGCCGGTCCGGCACCACCGAGTCCAGCAGCTCCTTCGTCGGCGTACCGCCCTCGAAGGCCTCCATCGACCAGCCGCCGCCGGTGATCCACTCCCGCTCCGGATGCGCGTCCGCGTAGGCGCGGACCGCCGCGAGGGTCTCGTCCGCCGTCCTCGTGCCCGTCAGATCGCACTGGGTGAGCTCCAGCCCGGCCGGCACCGGATGCACGTGCGCGTCCTGGAACCCGGGCAGCAGCAGCCGCCCGGCGAGGTCCACCACCTCGGTCCGCGGTCCGGCGAGATCGTGCACCTCCTCGCGCCCTACGGCCGTGATGCGGTCGCCGGTGACGGCCACGGCGGTCGCGGTGCGGCCCTCGGGGGTGAGGACGGGGCCGCCGGTGAAGAGGAGATCTGCGTACATGTTCCGTTTCCTGGTCGGGGGTTATCGGGAGGTGGCGAGCAGCCGGGGCGCGTCGGCGTCGGTGCCCTTGCCGGTGCGGAAGTACGGCGACCTGCGCACCCACTTGGCCCACGCGGCGGCCATGAAGCCGGACGCGATCATCGCCAGAGGGGTGAGGAGCAGGAACCAGCCGTTGTCCGCGCTGACTTCGAAGTGGTCGGCGGAGGTGTAGAACGACCAGCCGAGATAGCCGCCGAGACCGAGCAGCGCGAGCGCGCTCAGCGTGGGCAGCACCACCGCGCGCACCCCTTGCCACAGGTCCTCGCGCAGCAGGGCGCGGAAGCGGACGGCGGCCGCGAGGGCGGTGAGGGCGTACGACAGGGCGACCACGATGCCCACGGCGTTCACCGTCGACATGATCATGTCGGCGAGCCGCGGGATGACCAGTGCGAGCACCGCGACCGCGACGGCCAGCGCGCCGATCAGCATCGTGCCGACGGCCGGAGTCCCGTACCGCGGGCTGACCTTGGACCACACCGGCCCGAGCGTACGGTCGCGGCTCATCGCGAACATCCCGCGGGCCGTCGGGATCACCCCGGCCTGGAGCGAGGCGACGGCCGAGAACATCAGCGCGATCAGGGGGAGCGCCGCCCACGGCTGGGAGGCCAGCCGCTCACCGAAGAAGGCGAGCCCCTCGGGCCCGTGACCGACCAACTCCTCCTCCGACAGGACACGTTGGAAGGCAATCGAGCCGAGCAGGAACATTCCGAGCATGGTGAACAGGGTGATGGTGCCGGCCCGGGACGCGTCGCGAGGGTCGCGCACCTCCTCGTTGACGGTGAACGCCGACTCGAAGCCCCAGTAACAGAACACCGACAGCAGCAGTCCCTGCGCCAGCGCGGTCGCCGACGGGATCTCGAACGGGTCGAACCAGCTGAGGCTGAAGTCGTGCGGGCCGGTGACGATGCCGTAGCCGCAGAAGCCGATCAGGACGACGTACTCGAAGACCAGCAGTCCGGCCTGGAGCCGTGCGGCGGAGCGGATGCCGGTCACGGCGGTCAGCGTGACCGCCACCAGGACGACGATGCCGACGGCCGTGGTCTGCGCGGTCGAACCGGGGTCCAGCGCCAGGCCGCCCACCCGGTGCAGACCGGCGTCGCCCGCCAGTTGCAGCAGGGCCGAGCCGGTGACCGCTGTGGTGTACGCGAGGAACGCCACCACGGCCACGATGTTCACCCAGCCGACCATGAAGCCCAGCCACGGGGTGAGCGAACGGCCCACCCACACATAGCCGTTGCCCGCGTTGGGCTCGACCTTGTTCAGCCGGGAGTAGGCGCCCGCGATGCCGAGGATCGGCAGGAACGCCAGCAGCATGATCGCCGGCAGATGCAGGCCGACCACGCCGGCGGTGACCCCGAGGCCGATGCCGATGCTGGTGGTCGCGGCCGTGCTGGACGCGGCGATGGCGATGCCGTCCAGGACACCGAGGGACTTGCGCAGCTCGGGCCGCGCTGGAGGGTCGACGACGCCGCTGGGGGGCTGCTGATCGGACATGGCCGGATCTCCGCTCGCATCGGGGGCCCGGTCGGCCCCGATGAGCGGACATGAAACTGAACGGGGGCTTAACAGGTCAACGGTGTTGTCGTAAGGTTCGGGGCACCGGACCGAGGGAGGCAGCCCATGAGCGAGAGAGTCGTCCCGCCCGCCGCCCGGCAGCGCAGACGCCCCACCAAGCAGGGCGTGGTCCTGTCCGAGGACCTGATCGTCGAGACCGCACTGCGGCTCATCGAGGAACACGGCGCCGACGCCCTGTCGGTGCGCCGCCTCGGCCGGGCCCTCGGCGCCGACCCCAGCTCGCTGTACCGGTACTTCCGGACCACGGACGACCTGATGCTCGCCATCGCCGACGAACTCATCGGCCGTACCCTGCGCACCTGGCGACCCACCGGGGACTGGCGCGCCGACCTGCGTGACCTCGGCCTGCGCATGCACGCGGGCGCCCTCGCGCACCCCAGGGCCGCGGTGCTCAGCTCGTACCGGGTGACCGGGCGGGCGTACGAGATCCAGGCCGTCGAGACCATCCTCGGTGTGCTGCGCCGCGCCGGTTTCGCCGATCCCGACGCGGTACGGATCTACCACGTCTTCGTCGACCAGGCCCTCGCGCACGGCGCCCTCGACTCGGCGAGCGTGGCGATGCCGAAGGCCGCTCGGGACGCGGAGGACGCCGTCTGGCGGGCCACGTACGCTCGGCTGCCCGCCGACACCCACCCGCACATCGCGGCCACCGCCCGGCATCTCGTGGCCGACATGGCCCGCAGTTCCTATCCGGCGGCCCTGGACCTGCTGCTCAGCGCCGCGGCGAGCCGGCTCGCGGAAATCCGGTCCCGGTCCGGGGACCCGGCGGCCACACTGGACCCGTCCGTCACAACCGAGCCCTGAGGAGAGAGTCCGCCGATGGCCCCGTCGCCCGCACGCCCCGCCGAGCAGCGCAAGCAGGACACCCTGCACCGACTGGAGCACGACGAGGACGTGTGGGTCGCCACCGCCGACGCCGGCGGGGGAGTGCCGTTCCTCGTGCCGCTCTCCTTCCTGTGGGACGGCTCGACCCTGCTGCTGGCGACGCCCGCGGCCAGCCCCACGGGCCGCAACCTCAGGGAGACCGGCAGGACTCGCCTCGGTGTCGGTCCGACCCGCGACGTCGTCATGATCGAGGGCACCGTCGAGACGATCACGCGGGACGAGCTGTCCGAGGAGGAGGGCGACCGCTTCGCGACCAGGACCGGCTTCGACCCACGCCGGCTCAGCACGCCCTACCTGTACTTCCGCGTCCTGCCGACCCGGGTGCAGGCCTGGCGCGAGGCCAATGAGCTGGCCGGGCGGGAGCTGATGCGGGACGGCAAGTGGCTGGTGGCGGACTGAAACGCGCTGACCTGGACACCCGTCGGGGACAGGGCGGCGGGGCAGCACGTCCCGCGCCCAGGACTCCTGCGGAGGAACCATGCCAGTGGTGAAAGCGGGCTTCGTGGTGCTCGACTGCGCCGAGCCCGAGAAGCTCGCCGTCTTTTACACGGAACTCCTGGAAGGCGAGCAGACGGACGCGAGCGCCAACCGCGTCGAGATCAGGGGCGCCGACGGGACCCGGCTCGCGTTCCGCCGCGACATGAACGCGACCCCGCCGAGCTGGCCGCGCCCCGAGAACTCCCTCCAGGCCCATCTGGACTTCGTGGTGGAGGACCTGGACGAGGCCGAGCGCCGGATCGTCGGCCTCGGCGGCCGCCCCGTGGAGACGAAGGAGCCGGCGGGGCCGTACGAGGAACGCGGCTACTCCGACCCGGCCGGCCACTCCTTCACCCTGCGTCTCGTGCCGGCGATCGCACCGAAGCAGGGCTGAGCGTTCCGCCCGCCCGGTGCCCCGGGCGGGCGGACTCTCAGTCGCGGCCGCCCTGGTCGGCGACCGGCCACACGCCCGTCTTGCGTTCGATCGCCTTGGCTCCCGTGCGGTCCGCCAGGCTCCGGGCCACCGCGAAGAGGGCGCCCTGGACCGCGGCCGCGAGCAGGATCTCGCCCCAGCCGCGCTCACGGTCCAGTGCGTCGGGGGCGTCCTCCTCCTTGCGGATCGCCATCCAGGTCTTGCGGAAGGCGATTCCCGCCAGCGCCCCGCTCGCCCAGCCCAGGGCGAATCCCAGGGGCTTGTAGGCAAGGGGGAGTTTCAGCTTCTTCTGCTTGTTGTTCTTCTTCGCCATGCGCGCCTGCGCCTCCTTCGTCGATCAGGGTCGTCCGCTCGCCGGGACCCGCTCGGCCTCGGGCACCGGCCCGGGCGGCGTCCCGTCGCCGAACGGCCTGCCGCCCAGCTCCTCGCGGTGGTGCGGTGCCGCCCAGCCCGCCAGGTCGGGCCCGAGAGGCACGATTCCGGTCGGGTTGATGCCGCTGTGCACCTGGTAGTAGTGCCGTTTGATGTGGTCGAAGTCGACGGTGTCACCGAATCCCGGCGTCTGGTGGAGATCGCGGACGTACGCCCACAGGACCCGATTCTCCGTCAGTTTCCAGCGGTTGCACTTGAAGTGGCCGTGATAGACGGCGTCGAAGCGGACCAGCGTGGTGAACAGCCGGATGTCCGCCTCGGTGATGGTGTCGCCGACCAGATAGCGCTGCCCGGCGAGCCGCTCCGCCAGGAGTTCCAGCCGCCTGAAGAGCCGGGTGCAGGCCTCCTCGTACTGGGCCTGGCCGGTGGCGAAGCCCGCCCGGTACACACCGTTGTTGACGTCCTCGTAGACGTCCGCCATCACGGCGTCGATCTCGTCCCGCAGCGCCTTCGGGTACAGGTCGGGCGCACCGTCGCGGTGCAGTGCCGTCCACTCGGTGGCGAGGTCGAGGGTGATCCGCTGGTAGTCGTTGGTGACGAGCCGGCCGCTGGGCACGTCCACGATCGCGGGGACGCTGACACCGCCGGGATAGCCGGTCTCCCGCCGGTCGTACGCCTCGCTGAGGAAGCGGATGCCGAGCACCGGGTCGCGGTCGCCGGCATCCAGCGTGAACCGCCAGCTGCGGTCGTCCTGGATCGGGTCGGCGATCGCCAGTGACAGGGCGTCCTCAAGACCGAGCAGCCGCCGCGACACCAGGGACCGGCTCGCCCACGGACAGGCACGACTGACCACCAGGCGGTAGCGGCCCGCCTCCACCGGCCAGCCGTCCCGCCCGTCCGCCGTGATGCGGTCGGTGAAGTGGGCCCTCGACCGCTGGAACCGTTTCCTCCCGTACTCGGTGTTGCCCCCGCCGCTCATACCGGCGCTCCTCTCTGCTGTGCCTCGCTTGCCGGCGTACGCCCTCCCGGGCCCCGCGCTATCGCAGCACCCCCGAGGCCCCGGTTCCACCGAGTCCCCCGATTTCCGTCGACGGCACGGTGTGAGGCAGATCGATCTGGGGATTCGGCGATAGATGAGCAGGGACAACAAGGCGCCGAACACGGACCGCAGGACCCGGGTCACCGTGCTGGTGGCGCTCACCGCCAATCTCGTCATCGCCGTCGCCAAGGCCGTCGGCGGGATCTTCGCGCACTCGCCGGCGCTGCTGTCGGAGGCGGCGCACTCCGTGGCGGACAGCCTGAACGAGGTCTTCCTGCTGGCCGCGCTGCGCCGCAGCCGCCGCCCCGCCGACGCCCGGCATCCCTTCGGCTACGGCAAGGAGCGCTTCTTCTGGTCGCTGCTCGCGGCCGTCGGCATCTTCGTCATGGGCGGCTGCTTCTCCTTCTTCCAGGGCTTCGAGGCGCTGCGCGGGGGCGGCGAGGAGCAGTTCAGCGGCTATGTGGTGGGCATGATCGTGCTGGGTGTCGCCTTCGTCGCCGAGGGCCTTTCGCTGGTGCGGGCGCTGCGCCAGGTGCGCCGGCAGGGCGGCCTCGCGAGCGGTATGCGCGACCCGGCCCTGCGCACGGTCGTCGCCGAGGACGCCACGGCGGTGCTCGGCGTGACGCTCGCCTTCGCGGGCATGGCCCTGCACATGGTCACCGGGCAGGTCGTGTGGGAGGCGTCCGCGTCACTGGCGATCGGCGCGCTGCTCGTCTACGTCGCCTACCGGCTCGGCCGCGAGGCCCGCGACCAGTTGATCGGGGAGGCCGCCGACCCCGAGGCCGACGCCAGGATCCGTGCCCTGCTGGCGGCACAGCCGGAGATCGACAGCGTGGAGGCCCTGTTCACCATGAAGACGGGCCTGGACACCGCTCTGGTGGCGGCCCGCGTCGATCTGGTGCCCGGGCTCGACAGCGAACAGGTCGAGGAGGTCGCAGTCCGCATCAAGCGGGCCGTCGGCGACGAGGTGGACGAGGCCGACCAGATCTTCCTCGATGTGACCGAGCGCTCCGCCCAGGAGGCATACGGAAGCCCCGCCGCGACGGGGGAGCGCGGCGGGGCCTGACGCACGTGTGCCCGACGGGCACGGGTTCATGCGTCCCGTCCGAAAAAAATCTGCGGAGCCCCGATCAGCCCTCGTCGAAGGGCTCCAGGACGAACAGCGGGATCACCCGGTCCGTCTTCTGCTGGTACTCCGCGTACGGCGGATAAGCAGCGACGGCCCGCTCCCACCACTCGGCCTTCTCCGTGCCGGTGACCTCGCGGGCCCGCATGTCGCGCAGCTCCGTGCCGTCCCTGAGTTCCACATGGGGGTCGGCCTTGACGTTGTGGTACCAGACCGGGTGCTTGGGCGCCCCGCCCAGCGAGGCGACGGCGGCGTAGCTGCCCTCGTGCTCGACGCGCATCAGGGGCGTCTTGCGGATCTTGCCGCTCCTTGCACCGCGGGTCGTGAGCAGGATCACGGGCATCCCCGTGTTCATGAGGGTCGTGCCCTGGGTGCCGCCGGAGCTCTCGTACAACTCGACCTGCTTGCGGACCCAATCGGTCGGGCTGGGCTCGTACTCGCCCTCAAGAGGCATGTCATCGGTCCCATCGTCGTGTCCTGTGCTGACTGACACCGTGCTTCAACACCGGCCGGTGCGTGATTCATCCTGCCGGTCCTACAGCAGCATCCTCACAGCCAGCAGCAGGATCACGCCGCTCGACACGAGCGCCGTCACCAGCCGTCCCCGGCTCCCCGTCAGCAGCCGTCCCAGCAGTGCCCCACCCCCGGCGAGCAGCAGTTGCCAGCTCGCCGAAGCGGCGAAGGCGGCCAGGACGAACACGCCCTGTTCCAGAGGGGAGACGGCGTCCGTGGCGCGGGTGCCGAGGACCAGGGCCGCGAAGTAGATCACGGTGGTCGGGTTGAGCAGGGTGATACCGAGCAGCGCCAGATAGGCGCGCGCCGGGCTCGGGGGAGGAGGCGTGGAGCGGGTGGCGAGCCGGTGGCCGCGGTAGTGGTGTACGGCGGTGACCGCGCCCCGTACCGCGAGAAACACCAGCACCAGGGCGGAGGCCCAGCGCAGTGGCACCAGCACCGGACGCAGTGCCGCGGCCAGCGCCGAACCGCCGAGGGCGGCCACCAGGGCGTAGAGTCCGTCGGCCGTCGCGACGCCGAGCGCGGCGCAGACCCCGGTCCGCAGCGACGTACGGGCGGTGAGGGAGACGAGATAGGTCGCGACCGCTCCGACCGGGACGGCGATGCCGTAGCCCGCGAGCAGCCCCGCGACGAGCGCGGCGGTCACGACGTGGGAAGCGAGGGCCTCCACGGGCGGCCGGGCTGCTGCTGGGACCGCACCGGACGAGCGTCGGCGGTCAGCGGCAGGAAGGCGAGGATCGTAGGCATGGCCGGATTCTGGGGGTGGCCGCGGCCCTGCGACAAGCGAATTTCGCGGGAGGGCCGCGCGGCACCGGTCCGACGCCCGCCGGACCGAAGCTCTGTGCGACGATCCCCGGCCAGATTGTCCGCGCACGTGATCTGGCCGAACTTGACGTCGTCAGCTAGATGCCCCAGGCATCTAATGAAGATCGGCACGACGCACTCTTCGTCTGCGAGGTCTTCGATGACGGACATGACGGAACCCCCCACCGTCGCCTTCCCCCAGAACCGCACCTGCCCCTACCACCCGCCCACCGCCTACGACTCCCTGCGCGACAACCGCCCCCTGGCCCGCATCACCCTCTACGACGGCCGTCCGGCCTGGCTGGTCACCGGACACGCCCTCGCCCGCACCCTGCTCGCCGACCCCCGGCTGTCCTCGGACCGCTCCCGGCCCGAATTCCCCGCGCCCACCGAGCGGTTCGCCGCGGTGCGCGACCGGAAGTCCGCGCTGCTGGGCGTCGACGACCCCGAACACCGGGTCCAGCGCCGGATGATGGTCCCCAGTTTCACCCTGCGCCGCGCCGCCGAGCTGCGCCCGCAGATCCAGCGGATCGTGGACGAACGGCTCGACGCGATGATCGCCCAGGGGCCGACCGCCGACCTGGTGACGGCCTTCGCGCTGCCCGTGCCCTCGATGGTCATCTGCGCGCTGCTGGGCGTGCCGTACGCCGACCACGACTTCTTCGAGGGGCAGTCGCGACGCCTGCTGCGCGGTCCCAGGGCCGCCGACACGATGGACGCCCGCGACCGGCTCGAGGCGTACTTCAACGAGCTGATCGACCGCAAGCAGAAGGAGCCGGAGCCCGGCGACGGCGTCCTCGACGAGCTCGTCCACCGGCAGCTGCGCGACGGCGATCTCGACCGCGAGGAGGTCGTCGCCTTCGCGACCATCCTGCTGGTCGCCGGCCACGAGACGACCGCCAACATGATCTCGCTGGGCACCTTCGCCCTTTTCCAGCATCCCGAACAGCTGGCCGAGCTGCGCGCCGACCCCGGGCTGCTGCCCGCCTCGGTCGAGGAGCTCATGCGGATGCTGTCGATCGCCGACGGGTTGCTGCGCGTCGCTGTCGAGGACATCGACACGGACGGCGGCACGATCCGGGCGGGCGACGGAGTGGTTTTCTCGACCTCGGTCATCAACCGCGACGAGTCCGTCTACCCCGACCCCGACGCCCTGGACTGGCACCGCCCCACCCGCCATCACGTCGCCTTCGGGTTCGGCATCCACCAGTGCCTGGGCCAGAACCTGGCCCGCGCCGAGATGGAGATCGCCCTGCACTCGCTCTTCGAGCGCCTGCCGACCCTGCGGCTTGCCGTCCCGGCGGAGGAAATCCCCTTCAAACCCGGCGACACGATCCAGGGGATGCTGGAACTCCCCGTGACCTGGTAAGAGGCTCCGGTCATGGACAACGAAACGCACGAATCAGGCCATATCTACATCGACATCAACCACGACGTCTGCGTGGGCGCCGGCCAGTGCGCCCTGGCCGCCCCGTCCGTGTTCACCCAGGACGACGACGGCTTCAGCGCCCTGCTCCCCGGCCGGGAGGACGGCGGCGGCGACCCCATGGTGCGGGAGGCCGCCCGGGCCTGCCCGGTCAGCGCCATCACCGTTTCCACAGAGGGGAGTTGACGCCGGGCGGCCACGTCGTACGCCCGCATCCGTGGGCGGGTCCGCACCGGGGCCCGCCCACCGGCGGTGCCGCGGGCCGGCCCGCTTGACGCAGGTCCCGCCCGCTCAGCGCGCCGCCGCCAGCAGAGTCCGCGCCGCCTCCCGCGCCTCGCCCGCCGGGCGCGTGTCACCCGTTATCCCGGCCGTGACCATCGCGCCCTCGGCCAGCAGGTACAGCGGCCCGGTCAGGGCGCCGGGCAGTCCGGCGTCGGCCACCAGCGCGGCGAGGTAATCGCGGAACGCCCGCTTGTGCGCCCGGACCTGGTTCGCCACCCGCTCCGAGCGCGCGCCCAGCTCGCCGTAGGAGTTGATCCAGGCGCAGCCGCGGAAGTCCTCCTCGGCGAACCACTCCTCCAGCCAGTCGAAGACGGCGAGGATCCGCCGCTCGGGGTCCGGCTGCTGCTCCGCGTACGCGGCGAGCCCGCCGCGCCAGCGCACGTCGCGCCGCTCCAGATACGCCTCGACCAGCTGCTCCTTCGCCGGGAAGAGCTGATAGAGCCGCTTGAGCGAGACACCTGAAGCGCCCCGGATGTCGTCCATGCCGACGGACTGGATGCCGCGCCCGTAGAACAGCCCCTCCGCTGCGTCCAGTGCCTGCTCCCGGGCGGTTGCGCTGTCCATGTGGGGGCCTCTCCTTGACGTGAGAACGTGCGTTCTCCTACGGTAGCAGCCAACCGGAGAACGCACGTTCTCCCGCACGCTCACCGCCGATACGGCCCGGAGGAAGACATGACCGACCGCCCGCCCCTGCCCCCGTTCACCCACGAGACCGCCGTGCAGAAGGTGCAGGCTGCCGAGGACGCCTGGAACACCCGCGACCCGCACAAGGTGTCGCTCGCCTACTCGGAGGACTCCGTGTGGCGCAACCGCGACACCTTCGTCACCGGCCGCGCCGGGATCGTCGAGCTCCTCACCGCGAAGTGGGCGCGCGAGCAGGAGTACGCGCTGCGCAAGGACCTGTGGGCCTTCGACGGCAACCGCATCGCGGTCCGCTTCCAGTACGAGTGCCGGGACGCCGACGGCCAGTGGTGGCGCTCCTACGGCAACGAGCTGTGGGAGTTCGACGAGCACGGCCTGATGACCCGTCGTGAGGCGAGCATCAACGACGTGCCGATCGAGGAGAAGGAGCGCCGCATCCTCGGCCCCCGGCCGGAGAACGAGCGCGGGCTCGCCTTCCCGGTGCGCTAGGCCCGTTGAGTAGGGTTCCCGGGTGACCGAACAGGCCCGGAAACCCTTCCTCTACGTCGTCGTCTGCGCCGCGGGGATCGCCGCGGACGTCAGCAAACTGATCAGCGCCGCGCAGGAGCGGGACTGGGAGACCGGGGTCATCGCGACCCCGGTCGCCATGAACGGCTTCTTCGACACCGTCGCGGTCGAGGCCCTGACCGGACGCCCGATCCGCTCGGCGTGGCGCACCCCCGCCGAGCCGCGCCCCTTCCCGCCGCCGGACGCCGTCGTCGTCGCCCCGGCCACCTTCAACACGATCAACAAGTGGGCCGCCGGCATCTCCGACACCCTCGCCCTGGGCACCCTGTGCGAGGCGTACGGCCTCGGCGTGCCGATCGCGGTCCTGCCCTGCGTCGCCGACGCCCTCGCGGCCCACCCCGCCTACGGCGACAGCCTGATACGGCTGCGCGGGATGGGCGTGCGCTTCGGGGAGCCGTACACCGGCGAGCCCGGGGAGGGCGGCGGACGACCGGAGTTCGGCTGGGAACGCGCGCTGGACCTGCTGGAGCGCGACGCGGACGCCGGCTGACGAGAACCGGTGCGGCCCCGGGCAGCGAACCGGCCCGGAGCGCGCACCAAGACGTACGCTCCCCCTGGTACCCCACCCCGAAGGCAGGAGCAGCAACGATGCAGTACGTGAAGCTCGGTTCGACGGGCCTGGACGTCTCGCGGATCTGTCTGGGTTGCATGACCTACGGGCTCCCCGACCGCGGCGCGCACGAGTGGACCCTCGACGAGGAGGCGTCGCGGCCGCTGATCCGCCAGGCGCTGGACGCCGGGATCAACTTCTTCGACACCGCCAACGTCTACTCCGACGGCACCAGCGAGGAGATCGTCGGCAAGGCGCTGCGCGACTTCGCGAGCCGGGACGAGATCGTGCTCGCGACGAAGGTCAACGGCCGGATGCGGCCGGGCCCCAACGGCGCCGGACTCTCCCGCAAGGCGATCATGACGGAGATCGACCACAGCCTCGCCCGCCTCGGCACCGACTACGTCGACCTGTACCAGATCCACCGCTTCGACCCCCACACCCCGGTCGAGGAGACGATGGAGGCGCTGCACGACCTGGTGAAGGCGGGCAAGGTGCGCCACATCGGGGCGAGTTCGATGTACGCGTGGCAGTTCTCCAAGATGCAGTACACCGCCGAGCGGCACGGCTGGACGAAGTTCGTCTCGATGCAGAACTACTACAACCTTCTCTACCGCGAGGAGGAGCGCGAGATGCTGCCGCTCTGCGCCGACCAGGGCGTCGGCATCCTGCCGTGGAGCCCGCTGGCCCGCGGCCGGCTCACCCGGGACTGGGGCACGGTCACCGACCGCAGCGCCAATGACGACTTCGGCAGCCGTCTGTACGTCGACAGCGACCGGGTGGTCGTCGAGGCCGTCACCCGCGTCGCGAGCGAACGCGGTGTCCCGCGCGCCCAGGTCGCCCTGGCCTGGCTGCTGCACCAGGACACCGTGACCGCCCCGATCATCGGCGCCGGCCGGCCGCGGCACATCGAGGACGCTGCGGCAGCCGTCGAACTGGAGCTGAGCGAGAAGGAGTTGGCGGAGCTGGAGCGGTCCTACGCTCCCCATCCGGTCATCGGCCACTGAAGCACTAGTGGGGCCCGGGCGGCGCGAACTCGGTGCCGCACGGTCCCGCACCCTCGCTCTCGGCCAGCGGCACCCGGTCGCCGCTCATCGACACCGTCCGGTAGTACTCCCCGATCCGCTCGGCCGAACGCCCCACGTAGTGACCGATGAAAGAGCGGCGGAAGCGGTCCTGAGTACGGTTGGGCTGCGACCCGTGCACCAGACTGCCGTTGAAGAACAGCACGTCCCCCGGCCGCATGTCGACGGGCACCGCCTCCAGACCGGGAGGCGGTGCGACGTACTCACGCGCGAAGGACACCTCGACGTCCGCCACCTCCGGGCAGAACAGGTCCATCGCATGTGTGCCGGGGACGACCTCAAGACCGCCGTTGTCCCGGTCGATCACATCGCACGCGATCCAGGCCGCCACGCACGTGCCCGGCTCGACCCGCAGATAGAAGTTGTCCTGGTGCAGCGCCTGGCCCCGGGCGCCCGGCGGCTTGAAGTAGAACATGCTCTGCGCGGCCAGCACCTCCTCCCCGAGGAGCTCCTCCAGCGCGCCGTGCAGCCGGGGATCGAGCAGCACCGCCAGCGACAGCTCGTCGATCTCGTGCGGCTGCATCACCCGCGGGTACACCCGCAGCGGATCACTCTGCTCCGGCCGGGGCTCGAAGTGCCCGGCCACCGGCCCGGCCGCGTGCAGCGCCGTGAACCGCTCGCACAGCCGGTCGATCTCGTCGTACCCGAACAGTCCGCGCACGACGGTGAAGCCCTCCTCCCGGAACTGGCGGAGTCCGGCCTCGGGCAGGATGGGAGCGCCGGCGGCGCCGATGTCCGTGACTGTCATGCGTCCACTCCTCCATCTGGTGTCCTGTGCCTGTCACGCTAGGCCGAGGCCCGATCCAGGAGGATGACCGTGAGCGCTGACGGATTGCCCGAGACTGCTGCCGGGTCCGGTGACCCCGCCCCGTCGCCCGGCCTGGTCGTGGTCGGGCACTACGACCAGCCGCCGGGGTACCGGGTCGAGAGGCCGCGCGGCGCGGACAGCTGGCTGTTCACCTGGACCACCGGCGGGAGTGGGCGGCTGCGCCACGGCAGCACCGAGGCGCGGGCCGGGGCGGGGGACCTCGTGGTGCTCGCTCCGGGGGTGCCGCACGGCTACGGGGTCCAACAGGGCGCGCCCCACTGGGAGTTCTGGTGGGCGCACTGCCAGGCCCGCCCCACCTGGCGATCGTGGCTGAGCCCGTACGACGTCGGTGAGGGGCTGTACGTCGTCACGCCGACGCCGGACGCCGTGCACGGCCGCGTCGAAGCCGCGTTCCGCCGGATGCTCGCGGACGCCCGCTGGACCGGCACGGACGCGCCCCCCGCACCGGCGCCGGGGGAGGAGCCGGTCGCCGTGGCCCATGGCACCGCGGCCCGCGAACTCGCCCTGTGCTCGCTGGAAGAAGTCGTCCTGCTCACCGCCGGCACCGCACGGCCCGTGCCGGCCCACCCCGGAGTCGACCCCCGGGTGCGCCGGGCACAGGCGCTGATCGACGCGGACCCGGCCGCTCCGCACACCGTGCGCTCGCTCGCGGGACACGTGACGCTCTCGCCCTCGCGGTTCGCCCATCTCTTCACCGGGCAGGTCGGCCGGTCGCCGATGCGCGCGCTGCGCGAGGCGCGACTGCGACATGCCGCCCGGCTGCTGGAGACCACCGGGCTCTCCGTGGACCGCGTCGCGGCCGCTTCCGGGTTCGCCAGCCCCTATCACTTCAACCGGGCGTTCCGGGAACGGTACGGAAGGCCGCCGGGGGCGTACCGGTCGGGCGGTCCAATGGTTGGCACGTGACTTGTGAAGGCCTGGTGAAGGCGGATACGTCCGCATGACCAGGCATGAAAGTGGAAACGCGGCTGTTCAATGGTTTGTCCCGGGGTTCGGGACGCGATGAGTGAATACCGTTTCCAATTGCTTCGGCGGTATTTCGTAATGATCGGGGCGCGCTATTGACCAGTCGTCAAATAGCGATCGGCCCGCACGCAATGCACAAAAACCGGAGCCGCTTGTTCTCTGCCCCTGACCTGTGCAAAGGTGTGCCTCGCTCCCTTAAGCCCCAAGGTTCACACAAGCTGTGTCCGGAGCATACCCCTTGGTACGGACCTTCAATGCCGCATGCCCTCCGGAGGAATGCCGCCGTGCATGACGCAGGCCTGTCGAATTCCCCATACGACGCCCGCATCTTTGAAGTAACGGACGCTCAACTGAGCGCCGAACTCAAGAAGTGGACGGGGGTGTCGCCGGCGCTGCACCCGGTCGGTGAACTTCTCGACCGGCACTGGGAAGCGGGCTTCGCCTACGCGCGGCTGTGCACGGCGGACGCCCGGTCGGCGGGCATGCTCACCACCGCGGCGTTCACCAGACTCTTCGGCGAGACCCTGCGGCAGACCGGCCCGACGGCCGCCTGGCGCCCCCGACTGCTCGTCACCGTGCGCCGTATCGCGGCGGAGTGGGACAACGACCGCAGACGGGAGCTGCTTCACCCCGCGCTGAGATCCGAGGGGGAGGGCGCGGAGCGCGTCGCCGCCCGGCTGCTGCCGCCGGCGGACCGCAGGCTGCTGTCGGGCGCCTTCCAGCGGCTCCCCCAGGCGGCCCGCTGTCTGCTCTGGCACACCGAGGTCGAGGCCGAGCCGCTGTCGGTGCCGGCCGGACTGCTCGGCCTCGACGAGGAGTCCGCACGCCTCGAACTCGCCCGTGCCTGCGACCGGTTGCGCGAGGAGTGCCTCCAGGTCCACCGCGAGCTCGCCCCCGAGCAGGAGTGCCGCCAGTACCTGCGGATGCTGGACGTGACCTACCGGCGGGGCGGCGTCGACGTCGACCCCGATCTGCGCGGGCACCTCAACCGCTGCGCGCACTGCAGCGACACCGCCTGCCAGCTCACCTTCTTCAACGAGGGACTCGGCGTCGCGCTGGCCGAGGCGGTGCTCGGCTGGGGCGCGCGGGACTACCTCGTGAAGAGGGCGAGCCTGGCGGACGGGACGGCCGAGGCCGAGTCGATGGCGCCGCCGGTTCCGACGTCGGCAGCGGCTGCGAAGACGATGATCGCGGGTGAGTCCTTCTTCGCCGACGCCCCCGCCCCCATCCCCGCACGACCGCGCCACGCGCCCGCTCCGGCGGCCGAGTCCTTTGCGCCCGCGACCGAGAACTTCGCCCCTGCGGGCGACGCCTTCGTCCCGTCGGCCGAGTCCTTCGCCCCCGCGGCCGAGAACTTCAGCGACGCCGGCGACCCCTTCGCCGCCGGGGAGTTCGCGCCCGCGCGCGAGGCGTCCGCCCCCACGAGCCGGCCCTTCGCCGCCTCTGCGAACGAGGCCTTCTCCGCTCCCGCCGACCAGGCGACCGGGAACCAGCCGTTCGCCGCCGACTCCGTCTCCGCACCCGCGGAGCCCGGCCCCCGCAGGTCCCGCCGTGCAGCCCGTCGGAACGAGTCGGGCACGTCCACCGGCCCTGCCGCCGGCACCGCCCGCACCTGTACCGGTCGCGCGGCCCTCAAGGCCGCCCGCCGGGCCGCCCGGCGCCGCAACCTCACCGCCGCCGTCGCGACCGTCAGCGCCCTCGTGGTCCTGCCGTTGGTCATCTGGTCCGTCGCCGGATCCGGCGACGACTCCTCGGCCGCGGCCGGCGACCGGCCGTCCGAGGCACCCGACTCCGGTGCGGGCACCGCCACCAGGAACCCCTCCTGGGCGGGCGCCGCCGAGGCCGCGAAGGGCGATCTGCGAGGCCGGCTGCACAACATCGGCTCGGGACTGTGCGTCGGCATCGCCGACGGGAAGGCCGTGGAGGGCGCCGAGACCGAACTCGCCAAGTGCTCCTCGGCACCGGGCCAGCAGTGGTCGTACGAGACCGACGGACTGATGCGCAGCGGCGCCGACCCGGGCCTCTGCCTCGACTCCCACCTCGGCTACTCGGTGCGGCTCGCCCGCTGCACGGGCATCCCCGACTCCGAGACGGACAACATCCGCTACGACTTCACCCTCCAGGGCACCCTGGTGCCACGCTTCGACCAGGACCTGGCCCTCAGCCCCGCCGCCACCGACGGCTCCGGCGCCCTGGTCGTCAAGACCCGCGAGGACGAGAGCGACGCCCAGCACTGGGTCATCGACACGTCGCAGACCGAACTCCAACTCGCGGTCGTGAACTGGGACTCGGCCGCCGAGACGCCGAAGACGGCCACGCCGGCCCCGACTCCGACTCCCGAGGCGTCGAAGCCCCCCAAGGCCACGCCGACCCCCTCGGCGACGCCGTCGACCACGCAGCCGGGGTCCGCGAGCGCGTCGCCGTCCGACGACTCCTGTTACGACGACCCGTACTCCTGCTCGTGGGGCGACGGCGACGACGGCTGGTCCGGCGGTGGCTACGGGGGCGGCGGTTACGGCGGCGGTTGGGGGCACGGCGGCCACCACTGAGCGGACGGATCAGCCCCCGGTGCCCGGCTGCACCACCGTCAGGAACACCGACGACTCGTTCCCGGCGACGGGCACCTCACCGGCCGTCCACGCCACCTTCAGCGAATCCCGCTCGTCGGGCGGCGTCACGAGCAGCGACTTCGGCAGCGCCGTACGGGCCCCGCTGATCTCGGGACTTGCGAAGGTCAGCCCCGCCCAGGCGCTGCTGCCCGGCGTCAGCGTCACGGTCGTGGGTGTGTCGGGGGAGCGCTTCGGGTCCGGGCCGAGCTGCTTGCCGGCGGCGTCCACGAAGGCGGCACCGGGATAGCCCCGCACGGTGCAGGTGTGGTCGCCGGCGTTGGTCAGCACGATCGGGAAGTTGCGCTGTCCCGCGCCGGGACTGGGACGGCCGATCGACGCGCGCAGCTGGGAGCTGTGGCAGCGCGTGCCGGGGCCGCCCGACTGGGTCGCGGGGCTGGTGGTGTCGACGGACGGCGGCCCGGTCGTCGCCGGCTCGCTGGCGGCCGGCCCGGTCGGCGGGCCCCCGGTGTCGGTCGCGGCCGGTGAAGTCGCCGTGCCGCCGGTGCCGGCCGGGGTCTGTACCGCGCCCGTCGAGTCACCGCCCCCGCCGCACGCCGTGAGCAGTCCCAGCAGCGCGACGGCGCCGACGAGGGGAGTCGCCCGGTGTAATGAGGGGAAAACCCGTGCAGGTCCCATGAATCACGACTCCCCCTTTTTGAGGGCGGCTACTCACTCCTCGGCGAGCAGCCCGATCTCCGCCCAGATGGTCTTGCCGTCCGTGGTGTGCCTGCTGCCCCAGCGCTGGGTCAGCTGGGCGACCAGGAGCAGTCCACGGCCGCCCTCGTCGAAGGTCTTGGCGCGGCGCAGATGCGGTGCCGTGTGGCTGGTGTCGGACACCTCGCAGATCAGCGTCGCCGCGTCGTGGATCAGGCGGAGCCGGATGGGGTGGGTGCCGTAGCGGATGGCGTTCGTGACCAGCTCGCTCACCACCAGCTCGGCGGTGAAGGAAGCCATGCTCAGGTCCCAGACCTCCAGTTGCTCCACGACCTGCTTGCGGATGGGCGCGACGAGCGCCGGGTCGGCCGGGATGTGCCAGGTCGCCACCCTGGAGGTGGGCAGGCCCTGGGTGCGGGCCAGTAGCAGAGCCACGTCGTCCGCGACGCCGCCGGGCGGGAGCAGGGCGTGCAGGACGCGGTCGCAGGTCTCGTTCAGCGACTCGGAGGGGGAGGACCCGGAGGGGGAGGACAGCGCGTCGCACAGCAGCGCGTGGCTTGCGTCGACATCGCGCTCGCGGGTCTCGATCAGCCCGTCGGTGTAGAGGGCGAGCACCGTGCCCTCGCGCAGTTCGATCTCGGCGGACTCGAACGGCAGCCCGCCGAGGCCCAGCGGCGGCCCGGCCGGCAGCTCGATCTCCTGCGGCTCGCCGCCGGGCGGGACCATGACGGGCGAGGGGTGCCCGGCCCGGGCCAGCGTGCAGCGCCGGGAGACCGGGTCGTACACGGCGTACAGACAGGTGGCGCCGACCTCGCCGGGCCCGGCCTCGGTGCCCGCCTCCTCGGACAGCCGCACCACCAGGTCGTCGAGGTGGGTGAGCAACTCGTCGGGCGCCAGGTCGATGTCGGCCAGGGTGCGCACCGCCGTACGCAGCCGCCCCATGGTGGCCGACGCCTGGATGCCGTGCCCGACGACGTCCCCGACGACCATCGCCACCCGCATCCCGGACAGCGGGATCACGTCGAACCAGTCACCGCCCACCCCGGAGCGCGCCGCCGGCAGATAGCGGGACGCCGCTTCCACCGCGGCCGTGCGCGGCAGGGTCCGCGGGAGCAGGCTGCGCTGGAGGGCGAGGGCGGTCTCGCGTTCGCGCGAGTAACGGCGGGCGTTGTCGATGCAGACCGCCGCGCGAGCGGTGACCTCCTCGGCCAGCAGCGCGTCGTCGGGCGTGAACGGCACCCGGTTCTTGAACCGGGTGAGCACGGCGACGCCGAGCGTGGTGCCACGGGCCTGGATCGGAACGGACATCGTCGTGTGGATGCCGTACTCGCTGATCCGCTCCGAGCGGATCGGGTCCCAGGCGAGCCACTCCTCCAGGTCCCCGGTCGACATCGCGGCCACGATGGTGTGACCCGCCAGCAGCGCGTCGGCCTGGGGGGACGGGGTGGGATACACGTCCAGATGGCCGGGCTTGACCACCGCCTCGGGGCTGCCAGGGTTGACGGAGCTGTGCGCGGCCCGGCGCAGACCGATCGGTGCGGACAGCCGTCCGGTGGGCGCCTCGCCGCCGTGCTCCGGCGGGTCCAGCAGATCGACGCTGACGAAGTCGGCCAGGGCGGGGACGCAGACGTCCGCCAGCTCCTGCGCGGTGCGGGTCACGTCGAGGGTGGTGCCGATGCGCACACTGGCCTCGTTGACCAGCTGGAGCCGCTCCTGGGCCAGGTACTGGTCGGTGAAGTCGTGGGCCGCGACGGACACGCCGTGCACCCGCCCCTTGGCGTCGGTGATCGGCGCCATCCGGGCCAGCCAGGCATGGGTCCTGTCGCCGCCGACGGGGATGTACGTCCGTACGTCGGTGCCCCGGCCCGTGGTGAGGACGCGCAGGAGCTGTCGCTCGATGTCGTGGCTCTGCGGCCGGCCGGTCAGTTCGCTCGACCGCAGCCCGCGCACGTTCTCCTCGGAGAGGCTGAGGACCTCGGCCATGACGTTGTTGATTCTGCGCAGCCGGAGCCGGTCGTCGTAGATCGCGATGGCGCAGGGGGACGCGAGCAGCCCCACGTCCTCCAGCGGATCTCCGGGCGGACGCGGGTCGTCGCCCTCGATCGGCGTGACCACGAGCCAGTGCTCGGGGCCGTTCTCCTGGGGCCGTACGCGATGGGCGAGCAGCCACACGGCGACCGTGCCGCCGTCGCGATGGCGCAGTGTGACGACACCGTCCCAGCGGTCGCCTTCCGGGGCGAGGGTCCGGCGGTCGACGTCGCCGACCAACAGGCTCGCGGCCGGGCGTCCCACGACCTCCTCCGCCGGGTGCCCGAGCAGCCGCTCCGCACCGGCGTTCCACTCCACGAGTACGCCGCTGTCGTCGATGACCGCCCGGGCCGTCGCGGCCTCGTCGAACGGATAATCCGGGCTCATGGTCGCCACTCCAACGCGCACACACACGGTGAACAAGCGTGCTCAATCGGGTCCCAGCCTAGTGCTTCGGCGCCGTTCACGGAGCGAACCCGTGACCGCACTCTTGACTGCTCCGCACGCCACGGCGTCAGAATCTGTTTGTTCGCGATCAATTCTGAGTGCTTCTGCGCCCTGATGAGGGGGAGCCGCCATGACAGTCTCCAGAAGATCGTTACTGCTCGCCTCCACGGCCGCCCCGGCGGCCGGAGTGCTGGCGGGCATCCCGACGGCACGGGCCGCGGAGGGCTCCGGTGCCGCGTCCGGCCGGCGCACCGTCCCGCTGCGTGACGGCTGGCGCTTCGCCCTGGTGAACCCGGGCGGCATCACCGATCCGACCGGCGCCTTCGCCGAAGCGGCCGACCCCGCCTACGACGACTCGGGCTGGCGGGAGGTGGCGGTGCCGCACGACTGGAGCATCGAGCTCGCCCCGACCACCGAGCACGGCACCACCAGCGGCACCGGCTTCTTCCCCGGCGGCCTCGGCTGGTACCGCGTGGCCTTCACTCTGCCTGCCGCCCTCGCGGGCAAGCGGATATCGGTGGAGTTCGACGGCGTCTACATGGACGCGTACGTCCACTGCAACGGCACGGAGGCCGGCCATCACCCCTACGGCTACACCGGCTTCGCCCTCGACCTCACCGATCTGCTGCACACCGATGGCAGTACCGAGAACGTCCTCGCGGTCAAGGTGCAGAACCGACTGCCCAGCAGCCGGTGGTACTCGGGCAGCGGCATCTACCGCGAGGCCCGCCTCGTCGTCACCGAGCCGGTGCACGTGGAGCGCTGGGGGACGTACGTCACCACACCGGAGTTCACCGAGGACCGCGGCCTCGTCAGGGTACGGACGTCCGTGGTGAACGCCTCCGGCGTCGGCACCGACGTCGAGGTCGTCTCGCGGATCGTCGATCCCCGGGGCCGTACCGTCGCCCGTACGTCCTCCACGGTCGCCGTCACCGACAGGGCGACCGAGACCCATGAACTCACCGTCCCCGCACCTAAGGCGTGGGACCTCGGCACCCCGCACCACCGCTACACCCTCGACACCGAGCTGCGCGTCGGCGGCCGGGCGACCGACACCCACCGCACGGGCTTCGGCTTCCGCACCTTCCGCTTCGACCCGGACGAGGGTTTCCACCTCAACGGGGTCCACCACAAGATCAAGGGCGTCGACCTGCACCACGACCTCGGCGCCCTGGGCGCCGCCGTGAACGTCGACGCGATCCGGCGGCAGATGACCATCATGAAGTCGATGGGCGTCAACGCCTTCCGCACCTCCCACAACCCGCCCTCGCCGGAGATCGTCCAGGTCTGCGAGGAACTCGGCATCGTGATGCTGGTCGAGGCGTTCGACTGCTGGCGGACCGGCAAGACGCGCTACGACTACGGCCGCTTCTTCGACGAGTGGGCCGAGCGGGACGCCACCGAGATGGTGCTGGCGGCCCGCAACTCGCCCGCCGTCCTCATGTGGTCCATCGGCAACGAGGTCCCCGACTCCACCTCCACCGCCGGGCTCGCCATGGCTGACCGGATCACCGACGCCATCCGGGCCGCCGACGACACCCGCCCCCTGGTCATCGGCTCCGACAAGTACCGCCGGCTGCCCGCCAAGGGTTCGGCGGCCGACCTGATGCTGGCCAAGCTGGACGGCCTCGGCCTGAACTACAACACCGCGGGATCGGTGGACCAACTGCACGCCGCCTACCCGCACCTCTTCCTCTTCGAGTCCGAGTCGTCCTCCGAGACCTCCACGCGCGGCGCCTACCAGGAGCCCGAGCGTCTCAACACCGGCGAGAACCACACGCCCGGCCGCAGGGCCACCTCGTCGTACGACAACAACCTCGCCTCCTGGACCATGAGCGGCGAGTACGGCCACAAGAAGGACCGCGACCGGAAGTGGTTCACCGGGCAGTTCCTGTGGTCGGGCATCGACTACATCGGCGAGCCCACGCCGTACGACGTCTTCCCGGTGAAGGCGTCCTTCTTCGGCGCGGTCGACACCGCCGGCTTCCCCAAGGACATGTACTACCTGTTCCGGAGTCAGTGGACCGGCGAACCCATGGTCCATCTGCTGCCGATGACCTGGAACCACGCGGAGGGCGACACGGTCGAGGTGTGGGCGTACTCCAATGTCGACACCGTCGAGCTGTTCCTCAACGGCAAGTCCCTCGGCACGCGCACCTTCGACACCAAGAAGACCGTCGACGGCCGGGTCTACCTGGAGACCACCGAGGCGACCGGCGACGACAAGACCTTCACCGACGGCCCCTATCCCGGCAGCTACACCAGCCCCAACGGCAGCGCGGGCAAACTCCACCTCGCCTGGAGAGTGCCGTACCGGCCGGGGGAGTTGAAGGCGGTGGCCCGCCGGGACGGGAGGGCGGTCGCCACCGACGTGCTGCGCACGGCCGGCCCGGCGAGGTCCGTGCGACTCACCGCCGACCGCGAATCCCTTGCCGCAGACGGCCGTTCGCTGCTCTTCGTGACCGCCGAGATCGTCGACGCGCACGGTGTCGTGGTGCCCGACGCCGAGGACCTGATCTCCTTCGACGTGCGGGGCGGCTCGCTCGCCGGGCTCGACAACGGGCGCCAGGAGAGCGCAGAGCGCTACCAGGCCAGTACTCGTACGGCCTTCCACGGCAAGGCGCTGGCCATCGTCCGCTCCGGCACGAAGGCCGGCACCCTCAAGGTGACCGCACGGGCCGAGGGCCTGCGGGCGGGTTCCCTGACCGTGCGGACGACGCCCGCGAAGTCGGCCGCACTCACCCCGGCCGAGGCGTTCGAGCCCGACCACCCGAGGCCGCCGGACTACCCCCACGCGAACGCCAGTTACTCCGGGCGGCCGGACACCCTCCCGGCCGCGATGCTCGACGGCGACCCCGCCACCGGCTGGTCCAACGGCTTCACCAAGGCGGCCACGGCCCTGCTGCCCGCCTTCGACGGAGCCCGGCAGGAGGACTGGGTCTCGGTGGACTTCGGCCGGGCACGGAACCTGGACCGGGTGGAGGTCTCCTTCACGATGGACGCCACGCACACGCTGCCGGCGTCGGTCGTGGCGGAGGTGTGGGACGGCCGCAGGTATGTGCCGGTGAAGGGGACGGCTGTGGAATGGGCCACGACCTCGGACGCACCGACGGTGGTCACCTTCGAGGCGACAAGAGGCTCCCGGCTGCGACTCACCCTGACCAGCGCTCATCCGGGGGAGGCACGAGGGGCAATACGCATCAGCAGGCTGGAGGCACCGGTCACGTGACGGACGCAGGGCTCACCCGCGCCCCTGAAGGGGCGCGGGGAACCGCGCGACCAGCCACGACGGCGCCGCCCGAAAAGGTCGACCGTCAGAACCGTTGACGCACTGTCATGTCGCCAACAACCATGGGCTGCACCCGCATCTGGGAGCGCTCCCACAGCGAGTGCCCCGCACCTCCCCCGAGGAGCCCAGCTGTGAAACGCCGCAGAACCACCCTGCTGACCCTGTCGGCCCTGCTGGCCGCAGGCCTCACCGCAGTTCCGGCGGCTCCCGCCGGCGCCGAAGAGGTCGAGCAGCTCAAGAACGGGACGTTCGACAGCACCACAGACCCGTGGTGGGCCACCGGCAACGTCACCGCGGGGCTGTCCGAAGGGCAGCTCTGCGCCGACGTGCCCGGCGGCACCGCCAACCCCTGGGACGCCGCCGTCGGCCAGAACGACATCACGCTGGTGAAGGGCGAGTCGTACCGCTTCTCCTTCACCGCGAACGGCTCGCCCGAGGGGCATACCGTGCGGGCGATCGTCGGACTGTCGGCGGCGCCGTACGACACCTACTTCGAGGTCACCCCGGAGCTGAGCGTCTCCGGGAACTCCTACTCGTACACCTTCACCTCACCCGTCGACACCCCGCAGGGTCAGGTCGCCTTCCAGATCGGCGGCGGTGCGGACGCGTGGCGGTTCTGCATGGACGACGCCTCCCTGCTGGGCGGCGTCCCGCCCGAGGTGTACGAGCCCGACACCGGGCCGCGGGTGCGGGTGAACCAGGTCGCCTATCTGCCCGCCGGGCCGAAGAACGCCACGCTGGTCACCGGCGCCGGCGGCAAGCTGCCCTGGCAGCTCAAGAACGCCGCCGGGACCGTCGTCGCCCACGGCTGGACCGTGCCGCGCGGCACCGACGCCTCCTCCGCGCAGAACGTCCACTCCATCGACTTCGGCGCCTACCGCAAGCAGGGCAAGGACTTCACACTCGTCGCCGACGGAGAGGCGAGCCGCCCCTTCGACATCGGGACGGCCGCGTACGAGCGGCTTCGACTGGACGCTCTGAAGTACTACTACACGCAGCGCAGCGGCATCGCGATCCGCGACGACCTGCGCCCCGGCTACGCCCGTCCCGCCGGACACGTGGACGTCGCACCCAACCGGGGCGACGGCGCGGTGCCCTGCCGGCCGGGCGTGTGCGACTACACGCTCGACGTGACCGGCGGCTGGTACGACGCCGGCGACCACGGCAAGTACGTCGTCAACGGCGGCATCTCCGTGTGGGAACTGCTGAGCACCTACGAGCGCGAACTGCTCGCCCGCACCGGCGAGTCGGAGCGGCTGGGCGACGGCACGCTCGCCATCCCGGAGAGCGGCAACAAGGTCCCCGACATCCTGGACGAGGTCCGCTGGGAGCTGGAGTTCCTGCTGAGGATGCAGGTCCCGGAGGGCCGGCCACTGGCCGGCATGGCGCACCACAAGATCCACGACGAGCAGTGGACCGGCCTGCCGCTGCTGCCGAGCGACGACCCGCAGAAGCGTGAACTGCACCCGCCGTCCACCGCCGCGACCCTGAACCTAGCCGCGACGGCCGCGCAGGCGGCGCGCCTGTACAAGCCGTACGACAGGCAGTTCGCGGCGAAGGCGCTGGCCGCCGCCCGCAAGGCATGGTCGGCCGCGCTGGCGCACCCCGACCGGTACGCCTCCGAGAGCGACGGCGTCGGCGGCGGCACCTACGCCGACGACAACGTCACCGACGAGTTCTACTGGGCCGCGGCAGAGCTGTATCTCAGCACGGGGGAGCGTGAGTTCGCGGACCACGTCCTGAACTCGCCCGTCCACACGGCCGACGTCTTCGGCGCCCTGGGCTACGACTGGGCCCGGACGGCCGCCGCGGCCAGGCTGGACCTGGCCACCGTGCCGAGCAGGCTCCCCGGCAGGGACAAGGTCCGCCAGTCCGTGGTCAAGGGCGCCGACCGCTACCTGGCCACGCTGAAGGCACAGCCGTACGGGATGCCGTACGCACCCGACGGCAACCTCTACGACTGGGGTTCCAACCACCAGATCCTGCACAACGCCGTCGTCATCGCCACCGCGTACGACATCACGGGGGCCTCGAAGTACCGGGACGGCGCGGTGCAGAGCATGGACTACCTCTTCGGGCGCAACGCGCTGAACATCTCGTACGTGACCGGCTACGGCGAGGTCAACTCCCACAACCAGCATGCCCGTTGGTACGCCCACCAGCTCGACCCGAGCCAGCCGAACCCGCCGGCCGGCACGCTTGCGGGCGGGCCGAACTCGAGCATTCAGGACCCCTACGCACAGAGCAAGCTCCAGGGCTGCGTGGGCCAGTTCTGCTACATCGACGACATCCAGTCCTGGTCGACGAACGAGCACACGATCAACTGGAACTCCGCCCTGACCCGCATGGCCTCCTTCGTCGCCGACCAGGGGTGAGGAGGGGGCCGTGACGGACGGGAGGCCCGCCGCCGGCCGGTGCGGCGGCGGGCCTCCCTGCGCCCGACGACCGGGTCACGGAGTGACGTTCTTGACCGGCAGGTTCTTGCTCGCGCCCGCCAGGTAGTAGTCGGTCGGCGCCGAGAAGACCACGAACTCGTTGTCGTAGTCCCGGATCTTGGCGCTCACGGTGAAGTTGCCGCGCGCGTCGGTGGTCGTCCGGGCGTTGTAGGAGCTCTCGTAGTACGTCCGCAGGAACACCCGGGTGCCGGCGATCGGGCCGTGCCCGGCCGGCCAGGCGACCCGGCCCTTCACGACGAGCGTGTCGCCCTTGCGCACGGTGGTCTTGTTCACCCGGTAGGTGATGGCGCTGGTCACGGGCCGCACCTTGACCGTGGTGTCCGCGAACGCCATGTGGTTGTCGGTGGGGTCGGTGTCGTAGATCGCCCGGAACATCACCTGGTGACGGGGGAAGAGGAAGGGGCTGGGCCGGTCCTCGACACGGCCCGCGGGGACGTCCCGGAGGGTGAAGTCGCCCTCGGCGTCGGTGCGGACGGTGCCCAGGTCGCGGGTCTCCCACTCGGTGGGGTCGATGGGGTCGCCCCACGGGTTCCAGGTGTCGAACAGCACCGACTCCTCCAGGCGGACCGGTGCGTCGGCGACGGGAGTGCCGTCGGTGCGGGTCAGGGTGCCGGTCAGGTCGACCGTGCGGTGGGTGTAGTCGGTCGTGGCGGTGTCGCTGACGAGGGTCACCGCATAGTCGTCGCCGTCCGCCGCGTGGGCGGGCGGCACGGCGACGAGGGTGGCCAGGGCGGTGGCCATCGCGAGAGCGGCGACGGCGGTCGGCCGAGCGGCCGTTGAGTGCTTGTGCACGTGAACTCCGTTGGTGAGGTGAGCCGTTGGGGTGCCCGGAACACCGGTGGTGTCGGTATCGGGTCTGACCGCGGGACCTCACCCGGGGTTGTAGGGGCCGTAACGCCGGTACGGCCCCGGTACACGCCGTTCGGCCGCCCTTTACCTCGGGTTGCCCCGCGGTTCGTGCCGCACGAGCTCGCCGGGCCGTTGATGTGCGGTGAGGGTGTGGAGCTGTGCCTGGCTCAGCGGTTCGTGCACCTCGACGTACTCGCCGTGCGGGAGTCGCTTGATGACGCCGGTCTCCCGGCCGTGCAACACCCGTTCCCTGTCCTGGAGTTGCAGGCCCAGGCAGATCCGGCGGGTGACGACGAACACGGCCACCGGGACGAGGAGGACGGCGATACGGATCGCCCAGGTCACCGTGTTGATGGACAGATGGAGCCGGGTCGCCACGATGTCGTTGCCGCCGCCCGCCAGCAGCACCAGGTAGAGACTGATCCACGCGGCGCCGATCCCGGTGCGGACCGGGCGGTTGCGAGGGCGGTCCAAGAGGTGGTGCTCGCCCTTGTCGCCCGTCACCCGGGCCTCCACGAACGGATACACGCCGATGAGGACCAGCAGGAGCGGGAAGACCACGATCGGGATCAGCACACCCAGAACGAGCGTGTGGCCCCACAGAGTGATCTCCCAGCCCGGCATGATCCGGACCAGGCCCTCGGCGAAGCCCAGATACCAGTCCGGCTGGGCACCGGTGGAGACCTGGTCGGCACGGTAGGGGCCGTACGACCAGACCGGGTTGATGGACGCCACGGCCGCCATCAGGGCCAGGGCGCCGAAGACGAGGAAGAAGAAGCCGCCCGCCTTCGCCAGGTACACCGGCATGAACGGCGTGCCCACGACGTTGCGTTCGGTGCGCCCGGGGCCCGCGAACTGCGTGTGCTTGTGGTGGACGACCAGGATGAGGTGGGCGACGACCAGCGCCGCCATGATGCCGGGGATCACCAGGATGTGCAGCGAGTAGAAGCGGGCCACGACGTCATGGCCCGGGTACTCGCCGCCGAACAGGAACATCGACAGATACGTCCCGACGACCGGGACGGACAGCAGCGCCCCGTTCACGAACCGCATGCCCGTCCCCGAGAGCAGGTCGTCCGGCAGCGAGTAGCCGAACAGACCCTCGAACAGGGCGAGGAGCAGCAGGCTCCAGCCGAACACCCAGTTGACCTCCCGCGGCTTGCGGAACGACCCCGTGAAGAAGTGCCGCATCATGTGCGTGAGCATCCCGGCGACGAAGACCAGCGCCGCCCAGTGGTGCACCTGCCGCATCAGCAGCCCGCCGCGCACGTCGAAGCTGATGTCCAGTGTGGAGGCGTACGCCTCGGACATGCGGACGCCGTTCAGCGGCACGTAACTGCCGTGGTACGTCACCTCGTTCATCGACGGATGGAAGAACAGGGTCAGGTAGACGCCGGTCAGGATCAGCACGACGAAGCTGTACAGGCATATCTCGCCGAGCAGGAAGGACCAGTGGTCCGGGAAGACCTTGCGCAGATACTTCCGGCCGAGCGTGTGGATGCCGAGCCGGCCGTCGAACCAGTCCGCGACCCGCTCGCCCCGCCCGGGCAGCTCTCCGGTGCTCATGCCTCCCCCCGCCGCACATGCGTGAGCTTCTCGGGGTTGCTCACCACGTAGACGCCCGACACCCGCTCGCCGTCCGGCGTGAGGTCCAGGACCAGGACGGCGTACGGCTCCTCGCCCTGGAACAGCACTGCCGCGTCGTCGCCGTTCACCCGCCGGTAGCGCAGGTCCAGGTGGGCGCCTCCCGCGCCGCCCCGGCGCGCGAGCGAGCCGAAGAGTCGGACCGCCTTGTCCCGGCCGTGCACGGGACGCAGACCCGCGGGTTTCCGCTTGCCGCCACCGTCCGTCCACACCGTCACGTCCGGCGCGAGGATCTCCATCAGCTCGGCGATGTCCCCGCCCACCGCGGCCCGCACGAACCGCTCGGTCGCCTCCCGCCGCACCCGTGGATGCGCCTCGTACAACGGCCGCCGGGCGTGCACATGCTCGCGCGCGCGATGCGCCAGCTGACGTACGGCCGCCGGGCTGCGCTCGATGATCTCGGCGATCTCCGTGTGCGGGTAGCCGAACACCTCGTGCAGCACGAACACCGCGCGCTCCAGCGGGGTCAGCGACTCCAGGACGACCAGCATCGCGAGCGAGACGGACTCGGTGCGCAGCGCCGGATCCTCGACGCCGGTGGCCTCGCCCTCCGCGACCAGTGGCTCGGGCAGCCACGGGCCGACGTACGTCTCGCGGCGGCGGCTGATCGCGGCCCGCCGCGTCAGGGCGTGGTTGACGGCGATCCGCACCAGATACGCCCGCGGATTCTCGACCCCGTCGAGCGGCGCGCCGCCGCCCCGCGCCGTCCACGACAGCCATGTCTCCTGAAGGACGTCCTCGGTGTCGGCGACACTGCCGAGCATGTTGTAGACGACGCCGAACATCAGCTCACGATGCCGGACGAATACGGCGGTCGCGTCGTCGGTGACGGTTGCGGGGTTGTCGGACATGCGTGGGGCCTCCCGATGCGTGCTCACCACTGCGAGTGGTGGCGGGGGCCGGAATGTGACATCTCACGGCCGAATGTGACCCACGTCTCGGGGAGATCGACCCGCAGTTCTGTGTGCGGTCGGCCTGATCGGCTGCTCCGGTACCGGCATACATCACACTTGACCTGCTGGTATTTACGCGTGAGTACCCGAGCGGTACCGTGAGGAGCATGCCAGCTCTCAACGTGGAGTTCAGCGACCGCGAGCTAGAGGACCTGCGGCAGATCGCGAAGGAACGCGGTACGTCGATGAAGGCGCTCGTGCGGGAGGCCGCCGCGGCGGACATAGCCCGGCACCGGGCGCTACAGGAAGGCGCCGAGGCGTTCCGCCGGTTCTTCTCGTCGCACGCCGACGAGTTCGCGGCCGCCTTCCCCGACGACGAACCGCCCGCAAAGGGCGAGGGACGAGCCGCCTGACCGATGGCACCCGTCATCCACATCGACGTGCCCTGGCTGCTCCAGCGGCACGAAGAGGTCCTGCCCGACCAGCCCACGATCAACGACTTCTCCGCGTTGGTCGCCGCCGTCGCCCGCCATCGCGTGGATCCGCCCCGACTGGGCATCGACTCCGACCCGGCCTGGCGGGCCGCAGCCCTGCTGCACACCCTCGCCCTGCTCAAGCCGCTGCCGTCGGCCAACGCCCGCTTCGCCTGCTCCGCCGCGGTGGCCTACATGTTCGTCAGCGGTGTCGGCATCGACCCGCCCTACGGCGCCCTCGTCGACCTCGCCCGTGACCTGATCTCCGGCAAGGTGGACGTGTACGGAGCGGCCGACCGGCTGCGCTCCTGGCAGATCTAGAGGTTCGCCCGAGGGTACCCGGCGGCGCCGGCCCTGCGATCCCCGTTCCTTCCGCTCCGGGGCCGCCGTCCGGGGGCGGAAGGAACGGGGTCGGCGGCCCATGGCGCGCGGGAGAGCCTCCTGAATCTGCGCCGGGCCTTCCGAGAGGGCCGATCCCAGTGGACTACGCCGGCGCGTGCGCCGGGGAGCGTGCGCGGTGCTCCGGCGCGTGCGTCGGTTTCACACGGGGTGCATGGAATGCCTAAAGGTGGCGCCGGTGCGGCGAGTTGCCGCCGTATCTGACTTTCTTTCAATGGGGCTGATGTTGCCCAAGTGCCTTGTTGGTCATCAGTGCGCTGTGCAAGGGTGAAGTACCCGTGGGGGGTGGAAAAGGCCGTAGCTCATTCGTTCCGCGGGGGAACCGGTGCGGATGGGCGTCGGTGAATTCGTGCTCCCCGCGCACGCGTCGAAGAGGTACACACCAAGTCACCGCTCCTTTTCGGCGATCAGAACTTCTGTGTCTTGCGCGTGGGAAGGAATCCGTTCAGTGCCCACCCCCCACCCCCCTCGTCCTCCTTACCCCCCGCCGGGCGGGGTTCCCGAGGAATCCGACGAAGGCCTCGCCGCCAGACTCCGGGGCCGGCCGGACGGTGAGGCCGGCCCGTCCGTCGCGCTGCTCATGGCACGCCACTGGCAGCCGGTCCGTGAATACGCGGTGATCTGTCTCGCTTCCCCGGCCGATGTCGTGGATTTGGTCACCGCGGCCGCATTCCATCAGGTTCTCGACCGTCTGGCGCTCGGCGAACCGGCCGTCGCACTGCGGCCCAGGCTCCTCGTAGCCGTCCGGGAGACCGTCCGGCACTGGTCGTCCGACGATCGAATAGCGGGCGTTCTGCCGGAGTTGGGGAAACCCGCGGGCGGTCGCGGTATGCGTGCCGCGAAGTCCATGACGCCCGAAAATCGGAAGCTTGCCGATCGGTCATTCCAGGCGCTTCCGGGACTCGCCCGATGTCTCCTCTGGCACACCGAGGTCGAAGCCGAGCCGCTAAGCGTCCCCGCCGCACTGCTGGGCATGGACACCGTTACCGCCGCGGCGGCGCTCGAACAGGCGCGTGATAAATTCCGTGAAGGTTGTGTACATGCCCATCGGGAACTCGCGCCCACGAAGGATTGCCGGTTCTACAACCGTCTCCTCGACGTCCCGATTCGCCGCGGCGGGGCCCTGCTGCCGGATGTGCAGCAGCATCTGACGGAGTGCCGTTACTGCCGCAACGCCGCCGAACAACTGAGTCATTTCGAGGGCGCGTTGGGCGGGCTCATCGCCGAGTCGGTGCTCGGCTGGGGCGCACGCCGCTATCTGGACACCCGGCCGGGCCGCAACAAGGACGCCGCGGCCCGGGTGCGAGGCTCGGCCCGGCACGGCGCAGGGCGCCGACGGCTGCTGTCGCGGATCCCCGCGCAGATGCGCCGACCGCCCGGCGGACCGCGTTCCTCACGGACGCTGCTGACGGGCGTGGGCCTGGCCTCGGCCGGCCTGATAGCGATCATGCTCGCCGCCGGCCTCCTCTCGGACGACGACGGCGTCGACCCGGCCGCCTCGGCCACCGGCGGCGGTACGGCGACCGGGCTGCCCCCGGCCGTGTCCACCGCACCTCCCGGTACCGCCCAACTCCCCAACGCACCCCGGCAGACCAGGCTGCGCAACGCCGAGTCCGAGCTGTGCCTCGACATCCGGGGCGCGGCCGAGGCCGGGGCCGGGACGGAACTGGCCAGGTGCTCGGACGACGACACCCAGCAGTGGTCGTACGAGAAGGACGGCCTGCTCCGCAGCGTGGCGGAGCCCGATCTGTGCCTGGACTCGCACGCGGACGCCGGTGTGGTGATCCTCGGCCAGTGCGTCGACGAGGACTCGAAACGCGCCGACGACGTGCGCTACGACCTCACCGTCCGGGGCGAGTTGCTGCCCCGCTGGGACGAGCAGCTCGCCCTGGCGGCCACGACGGCCGACGCGGGCGCCGACATCGTCGTCAAGGTCCGCGACGGCTCCGAGGGCCAACGCTGGCTCACGGACCCGGCGACTTCGCCGAGCCCGGGGTCGCTGTCCGGCGCGGAGGTGGAGACGCCGGGGGCGCGGGCGGTGCGACTGGGGGAGGAGGACGCGTAGTCCGAGCGGCCACAGCAGCGCCGGTCAGGGGCGCGGGGAACTGCGCGACCAGCCACGACGGTGCCGCGGACGACCGACAACGCGACGCGGCACCCCCGGCGGAGCGCTCAGTTCACGACGTCCCGAGGTGTCCCGCCCGCCAGGAAGTCCGTCACGTTCTGCACGGCGGCCAGGGCGATACGGACCAGGGTCTCGCGGGTGACGCCGCCGACGTGCGGTGACAGCACCACGTTCGGCGCGCGGAGCAGACGCAGGGCCGGGTTGGGCGGTTCGGGGTCGAAGACGTCGATGCCCGCCCCGGCCAGGGCGCCCTTCTCCAGTGCGTCGGCGAGGGCGTCCTGGTCGATCAGGGCGCCGCGCGCGGTGTTGATGACGAACGCCGTCGGCTTCAGCAGCGCCAGCCGCTCGGCGTCGAGCAGATGCCGGGTCTCGTCGGTGAGCGGGGTGTGCAGGGAGACGTAGTCGGCGGTGCTCAGGAGTTCGTCGAGCGGGACGTGGCGGGCCGGGCCGAACTCGGCCTCCGTCTCCGGGGGCAGCCGGCGGCGTCCCGCGTAGACGACGCTCATGTCGAACGCGACCGCCCGCCGGGCGACTTCCCGCCCGATCTGGCCCAGGCCCACGATGCCGAGCGTCTTGCCGCACAGCTCCGTCAGCGAGTTCTGCAGGCGGGGGAGTGCCCAGTCGGCGTCGACGAGCGCGGTGTGCGCGGGGATCAGTTGCTTGGCGAGCGCGAGCATCAGGGCGAAGGTCTGCTCGGCGACGTTCTGCGCCTCGGCGCCGCTGGAGCCGATGTTGCACACCCGCACCGAGCGCTCGCGTGCCGCGTCCACGTCGACGTAGTCGAAGCCGTGGCTCGCGCACTGGACGAGCCGCAACTCCGGTGCGGCGGCGAGGTGTTCCGCGGTAACCGGCGAGAGCGCGGTGATGACGACGTGCGCGGAGCGCAGGGCGGCCGGGTCGTCGTCGGCCGCCTCCACGACGGTGACGTTCGCGTCCGCGGGGAACAGCGTCGCGAGGCCGGCGCCGATGCCGCGGCCGCCCACGTGGGGCGAGATGACGGCGAGGACGTTCTGCCGGGCGGTCATGCGGTTTCCTCGATGAGGTCGGCGGGGCCGGGCGTGGTGGGGCCGGCGTGCCCGGACAGGGCGAGGGTGAGGTCGAGTTCGGCGAGCAGACAGCGGATGACGTGCTCGACGCCCGCCTGTCCGTCGAGGCCGAGCCCGTAGGCGTACGGCCGTCCGACGAGGACCGCCTTCGCGCCGAGGGCGAGCGCCTTGAAGATGTCGTCGCCGGTGCGGATGCCGCTGTCGAACAGCACCGTCAGCCGGTCGCCGACCGCCTCCACGACACGGGGCAGGGCGGCGGCCGCGCCGATGGAGCCGGCGACCTGGCGGCCGCCGTGGTTGGAGACGACGACCCCGTCCATCCCGGCGTCGGCGGCGGCGCGGGCGTCGTCCGGGTGCACTATGCCCTTCAGGACGATCGGGCCGTCCCAGTGCTCCCGCAGGAACGCCAGGTCCGGCCAGGTCTTCGCGGGGTCGGAGAACATGCCGACGAAGTGCATGACGGCCGCGTTCGGATCCTCGTGCACCGGTTTGGCGAGCCCCGCCTGGAAGGCCGGGTCGGAGAAGTAGTTGGCGGTGCCCACGCCGTGCAGGAACGGCAGGTACGCCTGGTCGAGGTCGCGGGGCCGCCAGGCCAGCATGGGGGTGTCCAGCGTGACGACGAGCGTGCTGAACCCGGCGGCCTTCGCCCGGTTCAGGAAACTCCGGGCCACTTCCGGGTCCTTCGGCCAGTACAGCTGGAACCAGCGCTCGGCGTCGCCCATGGCCTCCGCGACCTGCTCCATGGGCGTGCTGGAGGCCGAGGACAGGGTGAACGGCACACCCTGTGCGGCGGCGGCCCGGGCGGCAGCGCACTCCGCGTCCGGGTGCATGATCGACAGTACGCCGATCGGTGCCAGGGCCAGCGGGGAGGGCAGGGCGCGGCCCAGCACCTCGACGGACAGGTCGCGTTCGTGCACGTCCCGCAGCATGCGGGGCACGATCCGCTGGCGCCGCAGCGCCGCCCGGTTGGCGCGGGCGGTGCTGCCGTCGCCGGCGCTGCCCGCGACATAGCCGACGGGGCCCGGACCGAGTCGCCGCTCGGTGAGTTCCTCCAGCCGCGTCAGATCGGTGGGCAGCCGGGGTACGGCTCCCGACATCCCGTTCAGATAGATCTCGTACTGGAAGTCCGCCCAGTGCTTGCCCATGCGTACGCCCCGCCTCTCGTCACTGAGAACGCGCTGTACGCAGACCATACCGACCGGTAGGCGTGCGAGTGGATCAGGGGGCGGTCACCGACCGGTGCAGGATGCGGGCCAGGTCGTGCGGCTGGGAGAACATCGGCCAGTGGCCGGTGTCCAAGGACACCAGGTTCCAGAGGTCGCTCTTGAGGAGGTCCGCCGCGGCGCCCCACGGCTCCTCGCCGTCGAGCAGGCACTTGACGTAGGTGCCCGGGACCTCGCTCAGCGGGCGGGGCATGACCGCCGCTCCGGTGAGCGAGGCGCCCGGGTGCGGGGTCGCGCCGTCGACCATGCGGGCGGTCTGCTCGTCCGTCATGCCCTGGCCCGCGAACTCGTCGGCCGTGAGCGGAGGCCAGAAGCCGTCGTTCTTCGCGATCGCCGCCCGTACCTCGTCGCTGGGCCAGCCCGACAGGAACGACTCCCCGTCCACGGGGACGTTCGCGTCCACCAGCACCACTCGACTCAGCCGGTCACCGATCCGCACGGCCGCCTGCCCGACCGGGACGCCCGAGTAGCTGTGCCCGACCAGGACGACGTCCCGCAGATCGAGGCGTTCGACCTCGGCGACGATGTCCTCGACATGGGTCTGCTGCCCGGGCGCCGGCTCGCCCTGTCTCTCGGCGAGGCCGGTGAGTGTCAGCGGATGGACGTCATGGCCGCCCGTGCGCAGTTCGGCGGCCACCTCGTCCCATGCCCACGCCCCGAGCCACGCCCCCGCCACCAGCACGAAATTGGTCATGCCCGCAACGTAGCCGACGGCACTGACAACGCCCCCGGACCGCTGATCGGTGGCACCGGCACCTCGGCTGTCCGGGCCAGCCGTGGGCCGTCGGGCCCGTAGACCGCCCGGGGTTCGGGGAACAGCCGCAGCAGCGCCAGGAACAGCACTGCGGCCACGGCCAGCGACAACGGCAGGCTGATGTCCACCCCGCCCGCCAGATCGCCGAGCGGGCCGACGAACTGTCCGGGGATGTTCGTGAACAGCACGCCGATCACCGCGGCCACCCACCAGGCCGTCATGCCCCGCCAGTTCCAGCCGTGCGCGAACCAGTAGCGGCCGCCGCGCTGACGCCGGTTGAAGACCTGGAGGGCCTCGGGGTCGTACCAGCCGCGCCGGGTCCAGTAGCCGAGCATCATCACGACCATCCACGGTGTGGTGCAGGTGATGATCATGGTGGCGAACGTCGAGATCGACTGCACCAGGTCGAGCGCGAACCGTCCGACGAAGATGAACCCGATCGACAGCGCGCCGACCAGCAACGTGGCCTGCACGCGCGTGAGCCGCGGGAAGACCGAGGAGAAGTCGAGGCCGGTCCCGTAGAGCGCGGTCGTGCCCGTCGCCATACCGCCGATCAGGGCCAGCAGACACACCGGCAGGAAGTACCAGCCCGGCGAGATCGCCAGCAGCCCGCCCACGAAGTCGGGGGCGGCCGGATCGACGTACTCGGGCACCTTGGTGGCGATGATGCTCGCGGTCGCCAGGCCGAACACGAAGGGCAGCAGCGTCGAGATCTGCGACAGGAACGCGGCGCCGATCACCCGGCGGCGCGGGGTGCTCGCCGGGATGTAGCGGGACCAGTCGCCGAGGAAGGCCCCGAACGAGACGGGGTTGGACAGCACGATCAGCGCGGCACCGATGAACGACGGCCAGAACAGCGACTGGGTCGCCGCGTCCGCGGAGTCGGTGAACACGCCCGCGTAGGACGGGTCGAAGTCACCGGCGAAGGCGACGGCGCCGATCAGGAACAGCAGGCTCGCCGAAGGTACGGCGATCTTGTTGACGAACAGCATGAAGCGGAAGCCGTACACGCACACCGCGAGGACCAGGCCGGCGAAGAGCGCGTACGCGACGACGTACGACAGGTTGCCGCGATCCAGTCCGAACAGCCGGTGCGCGCCGCCGACCAGGGCGTCGCCGGAGCTCCACACCGAGATCGAGAAGAACGCGACCGCCGTGAGGAGGGACAGGAACGAGCCGACGACGCGGCCGTGCACGCCGAGGTGCGCGGAGGAGGACACGGCGTTGTTGGTGCCGTTGACCGGTCCGAACACGGCCATGGGGCACAGGATCAGCGCGCCCGCGACGACTCCGAGGAGCGTGGCGGCGAGGCCCTGCCAGAAGGAGAGGCCGAACAGGATCGGGAAGGCGCCGAGGACGCAGGTGGAGAAGGTGTTCGCGCCGCCGAAGGCGAGCCGGAACAGGTCCAGCGGGCTCGCGGTGCGCTCGGCGTCGGGGATGCGGTCGACGCCGTGGGACTCGACCTCCGTCAAGGAGGGAGCGGGGGAGGGGAGTTCGGGCTGAGGGGACACGGGGGCTCCAGCGGGGGCGGGGCGGTGGAGCGCGTTGTGGCGCGGCGTGGGTGACGGCCGGTGCCTGCCGCTGGGGTGTGCGGGCAGCGCGGATGCCGTCCTCTCGGGGATCAGCAGACGGTACGGCCGTGCCGAAGATCCGCACCAGAGGACGGTTCATCCATCTTCGTCGCCGCTACTGGACGTTTCCTCCATCACTCGGTGTCCGTGGGGGTGTCCTCCGGTTCGGTGTCAGGTCCCTGTGCCCGTACCCGCTGGACGTTCTCCAGGGACTCGCGCAGTTCGCTAAGCCAGTCGTCGGTGTGCCGCTGGACCAGCCGTACGCACCAGGCGAGGGCCTCGCTGCGACTGCGGGCGACCCCACCGGCGATCAGTGTGTCCAGGACCTGTCGCTCGGGCTGGCGCAGCCGCGTCATCACGGGCGCGGCGACATGGGTGAACAGGGCGCGTTCCGTGCCGCACTCCACGCCCCAGGACACCTTCCTGCGGAACTTGTGCTCGGCCTCTCGGGCCACCTCGATCCGGGATTCCCGGGTGCGCTCCCGGAACTCCTGGATCCGGCCTTCCACGGCCGCCGCCCGCTCGGTGGCCGAGACGCCCTCGGCCAGTTGGGGTGCGGGAATGCGGCCGATCACCGTGATCTCCTCGCGGTCGACCGTCACCTCGGTCAGCTCATCGAAGAGGTCGTCGGGCAGACGGCCGGCGAACCAGCCGCGCAGCTTCTCGTTCTGTTCCCTGGTAATCATGTAATCAGCATTACTCCGCCGCCGGGCGCACACAAGGGCATGGCGGACGTGTCCGCCGAGGGCTCAACCGGAATGTTTCAGGCCTATTAATCAGCGTGCGAGATCAGGCCACTCGGCCACTTGGAACGATCAAGAGGCGCCAAGTTTCGGCGTTGGAACGTTCGAACTCCGTTACTTCACGCCACTGATTCAATACGCAAGGTTACCGAAACCGGTGGTGTCGATGTGAGTTTCGGAGCCGGACTCGGCAGACTCCCGCTCGTCGTCCGGCACCGATCGCGCCGGATCCGACACACCCTCGACTCAAGCGGAAGGATGCACACAATGCGGAACACCGCGCGCTGGGCAGCGACCCTCGCTCTCACGGCCACCGCCGTCTGCGGACCCCTCACCGGGTCCGCGCTCGCCGCCCCCGACGCCGCCCCCGCCTCTCTCTACGCCCCCTCGGCCCTGGTGCTCACCATGGGCTACGGCGACAGCGCCGCCCTGTCCTCCCCGGCACGTGCGGTCACCCTGAGCTGCGCCCCGACGGCCACGGGCACGCACCCCGCGGCCGGCTCGGCCTGTGCCGAACTGCGTGGAGTGAACGGGAACTTCGAGGCCTTGAGAGCCAGAGAGGGCGCACTGTGCACCAAGCAGTACGACCCCGTGGTGGTCACGGTCGTCGGGGTCTGGCAGGGCCAGCGCGTCTCCTATGAGCGCACCTTCGCGAACGAGTGCGTGAAGAGCTCCTACGGGGCGAGCCTCTTCGCGTTCTAGGGACCGGGATCGCACGGTCCCCGTGCAGTTCGGCGCGGGCTCGCGGATGGGGAGTGCGAGCCGCGCCGAGGAGGCCCCTGCGATCTCGTATCGGGGGTCGGCCGGGCGGAGTGGGGCCGCCCGGTCGGCACCTCGTGGTGACGCACCGTCACACGTCCTCCCCGGGGATCCCGGGGAGGAGGGGGAAACGGCCCAGCAGGCCCGCGCCGTGCAGCAGCCGCCGTATCCGCGGCGCCTCCGAGACGACGCGCAGACGGCCGCCGTGGTCCCTGGCCCGCCGCTCGGCCCGGCACAGCGCGCGCAGCCCCGAGCAGTCGAAGAAGGCCACCGGCCGCAGATCGACCAGCACGTCCGCCTCCGGTTCGCCGGCCGCGGCGTTCAGGTGCTCGGCGAGCAGCGCCTCCGAGGCCAGATCGATCTCGCCCGTCACCTCGACGACCGTGAACGGACCGCATCTGCGGGTACGGGCATACGGATTCGCCCGGGGTGGCGTGGAACCGATGGGGTCCATGGCCGGATCCTCGGTCGGATGGCGGGCGCGGTCGTCGGCGTCCGGCGTCATGTCCGCTCCACCTCGGCAGGGGCGCTTTTGATCCGGGTTGTTACCCGTGGGCGGGGTTGAGCATCCCTGCCACGCCCCCCGCAAGATCTAGTTCACTCGACCAGGTGAATTTCGCCCGTGAGTCATTGACTCCTTGTGGGAGTCCGCAGCGGCGCGCGCGCCTCTCGTTCTTTTATTCCTTGACTGGAATATAACCGCCGAGGCATATTGGACTCATGTCCACCGACGCCTCCCTCTGGAGCGCCCTCGCCGACCCGCATCGACGGGCCATCGTCGCGCTGCTCCTGGAGCGGCCGCGGTCCGTCGGGGAGATCGTGGAGGAGAGCGGGCTCAGCCAGCCGAGCACCTCCAAGCATCTGAAGGTGCTGCGGGAGGCCGGCCTGGTGCGGGTGCGACAGGACGCGCAACGCCGTGTCTACGCCCTCGACCCCGCGCCGATCGCCGCGCTCGACGCCTGGCTCGCCCCGTACCGAAAGCTGTGGAACCGCAGCCTGGACGCCCTGGGCCGCCGTCTCGACGAGACGGCGCGAACAGCGCCGGAGGACACCTCGTACGACCCCGAGGGACCCACCACGAAGGACTGATCCACATGACCGCCGACCTCACCGGCACTTATCTCACCCTCGACGACGGCCGCCCCGCCATCCGCTTCAGCCGCACCTACGACCATCCCGTCGAGCGCGTCTGGCGGTTCGTGACCGAAGTCGACGAACTGGCCCACTGGTTCCCGTCCCGCGCCGAGATCGAGCTGCGTCCGGGCGGCACGATCAAGTTCGGCGGCGACCCGAACATGGCGGACTCCACTGGCCGCGTCATCGCCGTCGAAGAGCCCCGCCACCTGTCCTTCGAGTGGGGCGGCGACGAACTGCACTTCGACCTGGAGGCGCTGGACGAGGGCCGCACCCGCTTCACCCTCACCAACGTCCTCGACGCCGAGAACACCGCCGCCCGCAACGGCGCCGGCTGGGAGGTCTGCCTCGCCGCACTCGACGCGCACGCCCGCGGGGAGCGCGTCGAGGAGCCGCACGCCGGGGCCGAAGCCCCGTGGAAGGGGGTCTACGACAGCTATGTGGCCGCCGGATTCCCCTCCGGCGCTCCCATCCCCGGCGTCGGCGCCTGACGGCTCAGGCCATCTGACGCCGCACCAGCTCGTGCAGCCGCCCGCCCGTGTCCGAGAGGAGCTGAGCGGGCGGCCCCTGCTGGGCCACCTTGCCGTCCTCCATCACGATGACGCGGTCGGCGTCCAGCACCGTCGACAGGCGGTGCGCGATGACGATGCGGGTGGCGTTGAGAGCCCGCGTGGACTCGATGACCGTGCGCTGCGTCTCGTTGTCGAGGGCGCTGGTCGCCTCGTCGAAGAAGAGGATGCGCGGCCGGCGGATCAACGCCTGGGCGATCATCAGGCGCTGGCGCTGCCCACCGGAGATCGCGCCGCTGCCCGCCACGATGGTGTGCAGCCCCATCGGCATCCGCTTGATGTCCTCGGCGAGGCCCGCCATCTCGGCCGCCGCCATCGCCTCCTCCGGCGTGTACGGCTCCGTGCCGCAGATGACGTCCAGGATCGACCCGGTGAACGGCTGCGCGTGCTGGAGCACGACCCCGCACTGGCGGCGCACGGCCGACTGGTCGAGCGCCGCCAGGTCCTGCCCGTCGTACAGCACACTGCCCGAAACGGGCTTGTCGAAGCCGATCAGCAGCCTCAGCAGCGTCGACTTGCCGCAGCCGCTGGGCCCGACGATGGCCACGAACTCGCCGGGCCGGATGTCGAAGGAGACGTCGTCCAGGACGAGGGGGCCGTCGTCGGAGTACCGGAAGGACAGACGGCGCGCCTCGATCGAGCCCGTCAGCGGGCCCGGCCGGGTGCTCGCCGTGCGCACCTCGGGCGTGGCCTCGAGGACCGGCTTGATCTCCTCGAACAGCGGCAGGGCGGCCACCGCCGAGACGAACGCGCCCGTCAGCTGGGTGACGGAGGTCAGCAGCATCGTCACCGAGGTGTTGAAGGTGAGGAACGCCGCCGCCGACATCGTCCCGCGGGCCGGCCCCGCCAGCAGCATGAACATCAGCAGGGTGCACAGCGGCAGATACACCGCGCCCATCACCGTGGTGAGGTTCTTGATCCGCCCCACCTTCTGCTGGAGCTCACGGCTGTGCGCGAACTGCGACGCCCACGCCGCGTACGCGTAGTTCTCGGCCGCCGCGACCCGCAGCTTCGGCAGTCCGCGCAGGGTCTGGAACGCCTGGTTGTTGAGCTTGTTGTTGAGCACCACCAGCCGCCGCTGCCAGCGCACCTGCCACAGCCCCAGCCCAAGGAACACCGCGGCGATGACGACGAGCATGCCGATCGCCGCCAGCGCCATCGGCACGCTGTACCAGAACAGCAGCGTCAGGTTCATCGCGCCCACCGTCACCGACGAGGCCACGACCGGCCCGACTCCGGCCATCAGCCGGCGGATCGCGCTGATGCCCATGGCCTGGCTGGCCAGCTCACCGGTCGAGCGCTGGGTGAAGAACTTCGTGGGCAGCCGCAGCAGCCGGTCCCACAGGGCCGGCTGCAGCGTCGCCTCGATACGGCCCTCCAGCCGCAGGATCGTCAGGTTCTGGAGCAGCATGAACGCCGCCGCCACCACACTGCTGATCATCACGGCCAGACAGAACTGCACGATCAGCCCGGTCTGCGCCTTCGGCACGAACTCGCCGAGCACCTTGCCGGTCGCGATCGGCACCAGCGCACCGATCCCGACGGTCACCAGACCGCCGGCGATCAGATTGGTGAGGTCGCCGCCCGTACCCCGCATGCTGAACCGCAGCAGCCGCAGCGGGCTCAACGCACGGTCCGGCAGCGGACGGTAGAACATCACCGCGCGCGGCTCGAACTCCTCCGCGTTCGCCTTCTCGATCGGCGTCTCCCGGCCCGTCGCCGGATGCACGGCGACATAGCCGCCGCGCCGCCACAGCAACGCGACCGGCGCACCGGACAGCGCCCGGTGGCCGACGAGCGGTCCGACGTTGTCCCGCCACCACCGACCGTCCAGGCGTACGGCCCTGGTGCGCACCCGCGAGGCGATGGCCACGCGCTCCACGGGGTCGAGCCTCTCGCTCTCGGTGCCGCTCTGCGCGGGCTCGGAAAGGGTGATCCCGGCGGCCTCGGCGACCAGCTTGCAGGCGGCGTAACTGGCGTCCGCGTCGGCCGCCGTCGTCCGCTTGTCACCGCGCTTGCCGATGGACGCGAGCAGCGTCCGGTCGGCCTGCGCGCGCACCGCCTCGCCGGCCTTGATGCCCTCGGCGGTGCGTGTCTCGTGGGTGCGTTCCAGCTGCTCGATCCAGCGGTCGAGCGTGGTCAGCAGGCGGTACTGCTGGTCGACCATGGACTGCCAGACCGCCGGGTCCATCAGCAGATCGGCGGCCGCCTCCGCGCCGTACAGCGAGCCGTACTGCACGCTGCCGGGCGGCACCTGCATCCAGAAGACGTCGTCGTCGGTGACCTCCGCCGCCCGCTCGGTGGCCATCGGCGCCTGGAAGAGGATGGTCAGGCTGCGGCCGACGCCGAGCGCGAGGGCGTACTCCAGGGGGCTGGTCTGCGGCGGGACGTACTGCGGGTTGCCGTACTCGTCGTACGACCAGGTCTGGGTGTTCGCGGGCTGGTACAGCTCGCGCAGCCCGATGCGGTGGACGACGCAGTCCCTGAGCGGGCGGGCGACCAGGGTGTGCTGCGGTCCCGGCACCGGGCCCAGCAGCAACGAGCCCGCCTCCAGGCGGCCCAGGTGATGCCAGTGGCCCTGTTGCCCGGCGTCCACCGCGAACAGGTCCACCGCACCGGACGCGACCAGCCACAGCACCTGCGGGCCTTCGAGGTCGATCCGGTTGAAACCGGCGCAGTCGATGCGCGTGCCCATCTGACCGAGCGCGTCGAGGACGAGGTCACCCTCGTGGACGGAGGTCATCTCACCGCTCCCTGACCAGAGCCGCGTACGCGCCACCGCGCGCCACCAGCTCCTCGTGCCGCCCGCGTTCGACGATCGTGCCGTGCTCGAGTACGACGATCTCGTCACTGTCGCGCACGGTGCTGAGCCGGTGCGCGATCACCACGCAGGCACAGCCGCGCTTGCGCAGGTTGTCCATCACGACCAGTTCGGTCTCCGCGTCCAGCGCGCTCGTCACCTCGTCGAGGACCAGGATGCTGGGGCGGCGCACCAGCGCCCGCGCGATCTCCAGCCGCTGGCGCTGCCCGCCGGAGAAGTTGCGGCCGTCCTGCTCGACCCTGCTGTGGATGCCGCCGGGGCGGCGCGTCACCACGTCGTACAGCGCCGCGTCGCGCAGCGCGTCCACCACCGCGTCGTCGGGGATCGAGGGGTCCCACAGCGCCACGTTGTCGCGGACCGTGCCCTCGAAGAGGAACACCTCCTGGTCCACGAAGGAGACGGACGCGGCGAGCGCGCCGCGCGGGATGTCGTCGATGCGCTGGTCGTCGATGCGGATGACGCCCTCCCAGGGGGCGTACAGGCCCGAGATCAGCCGGGACACGGTCGACTTGCCGCTGCCCGAGCCGCCGACCAGCGCCACCTGCCGGCCCGGGCCGACCGTCAGGTCGAAGCCGGTGAGCAGCGGCTTGTCGAGGGGGCTGTAGCCGAAGGAGATGTTCTGGAGTTCGACGTGGCCGTGCAGTCGGCGGGTGGAGTCGCCGGTGCCGGGACGGCCGTAGAGCGGATCCGCCTCGAAGTTCTCGACGTCCTTCAGGCGGGCCACGTCGGCGGCGAAGTCCTGGATGCGGCCCGCGACGCCGTTGAGCCGGGTGATCGGGGCGGTGAAGCGGGTGACCAGGGCCTGGAAGGCGACCAGTAGACCGACGGATATGCCGCCCTCGATCGCGCGCATGCCGCCTATCCAGAGGATGAGCGCGCTGTTCAGGGTGGCGAGCGTCGGGGCGACGACGCCGAGCCAGGCGCTGGGCACGCCGAGCCGCTGCTGCTCCTCCAGCGTGGTGGCGTGCTGTCCGGCCCACTTGCGGAAGTAGCCGTCCTCACCCCCGGTCGCCTTCATCGTCTCGATCAGCTGAAGGCCGGTGTACGCGGTGTTGGTGAGCCGGGCGCTGTCCGCCCGCAGCTTCGCGGTGCGGGTGGCGCGCAGCCGGATGACGACCCGCATGGCGACCACGTTCAGGAGTGCCACGCCTATGCCGACGAACGTGAGCTGCGGGTCGTAGGTGTAGAGGAGGATCGCGTAGAGGACGACGACCACCGCGTCCACACCGGCCGCCGCCAGGTCGCGGGCCAGGGTCTCGGAGACGGCGTCGTTCGACTGCAGGCGCTGCACCAGGTCGGCCGGGCTGCGCTGGGAGAAGAACGTCACCGGCAGCCGCAGCAGATGGCGCAGGAACCTGGCGCTGGACAGGGTGGAGGAGATGATGCGGCCGCGCAGCAGATTCGCCTGTTGCAGCCAGGTCAGCACCACCGAGAGCGCGACGCAGGTCCCCATCGACGCGAACAGCACACCCAGCAGGGAGGTCTGGCCGCCGATGAGGAACGTGTCGATGTAGGTGCGGCTCAGCGCGGGTACCGCCGCGCCGACCACCACCAGGAGCAGGCTCGCGAGTACGGCGGCGGGCATCGTGCCGGCGGTGCCGCGCAGCCGGGCCGGCATCGCACCGAGCACACCGGGCTTGCGGCCGCCCTTGGTGAAGTCCTCGCCGGGCTCCATCACCAGGACGACGCCGGTGAAACTGCCGTCGAAGTCCTCCATGGGCACGAAACGGCGGCCCTTGGCGGGGTCGTTGATGTAGACGCCCCGGCGTCCGAAACGGCGGCCCATGCCGTCGTAGACGACGTAGTGGTTGAACTCCCAGAACAGCACCGCAGGCGTCTTCACCTCGGCGAGAGCTGCCGTGTCCATCTGCATGCCCTTGGCCGTCAGGCCGTAACTGCGGGCCGCCTTCAGCAGATTGCTGGCGCGCGAGCCGTCGCGGGAGACACCGCACGCGATGCGCAGTTCCTCCAGCGGGACATGGCGGCCGTAGTGACCGAGCACCATCGCAAGGGAGGCGGCGCCGCACTCCACGGCCTCCATCTGCAGCACGGTGGGGGTGCGGACGGTCTTCGCCCGGCCCTTGGGCACGGGGCGCTTCGGCGGGGCGGCGCGGCGCCTGCTCCGCGTCTCCGGTGCGGGGCTCACGGCAGCAGCCAATCGACGGGACGCTCGTCGGCCAGCCGGATCGAGGCGTCGGCCATGGTCATGGAGGTGAGAGAGAACGGCGGTCCGTCCGCGGACGACCACTTGTAGCCGCTCTCGGTGCTCGACCTGCGGTCCAGCTTCACGAGCACGGCGACCGGCCGGCCGTCCTTGGTCAACTGCTCGCCCAGCTGCCTGTCCCCGAGGAACGCGGCGATCTGCTGCGCCGACTGCGCGGAGCGGTCCACCGACTTCACATGGCCGCGCAGCACGCCGTACTCCTGCGTGGGCACGGAGGAGACGGTGAGGTCCACGGCCGCGTTGTCGGGGATCGACGCCGCGTTCTCGGCGGGGACGTACACCGTCGCGTACAGCGGGTCCCCGGTGCGGGCGACCTTCTCGACGGCGGCCACGTTCGCGCCGGTGGAGATGATCTGCCCGATGGTCGCGGCAAGTCCGGTGACCCGGCCCGCGGCGACCGTGCGTACGACCGTCTCGCCCTCGGCGGTACGGACCTTCAGCACGGGGGCGTCGGCCTTCAGCTGCTGGCCCTGCTTGGCGAGGACCGCGGTGACCTGGCCGGCGACCGGGCTCTGGAGGATGTAGCTGCCCTGGCCGTGAGTGAGGATGGCGGGCGCGCCGACCGTGGAGGAGACCGAGCCGGTCACCGCCCACACGGACGCGGCGGCCATGACGACCACCGTCACGGAGAGCACCAGCCAGCCCTGCGGGCGGGCGAAGCGCACCGGGAGGTCGAGCTCCTCCGGTGACTGGAGCTTGGCGAGGGCCTGTTGGCGGAACTGCACGGAACTTTCCCTCACCTGAGGATGAGTGGAGACCGGCGCGCGTGGGCCGGTCGTGTTGCGGAGCGGTGCGTGGTCGTCCCACGGCACCCGAAGAGCCCCGGAGCCGGGGAACGGCTCCGGGACTCAGCGGTTACGAAAAGGTGCGATCAGAGACCGGCGACCAGGCCCGTGACCGGGGCGGTGTTCAGGCCGGTGACACCCTCCACGGTGCCGACGACCGTGTCGACCAGGCCGGAAACCGGGGCGATGCCGTTGACAGCGTCGAGGGCACCGTTCACGGCGTTGACCTGAAGGCCGCCGGAGACGTTGTCGAGCTCGGCGTCGGAGATCTCGACGGTCGCAACCTGGGGGGTGGAGTTCATGATGGAACTTCCCTTCCTAATGGGTATTTCACAAGGGGGAGCGGCCCCCTCTGGGGACAGATGACGGCCGCAACCGCGGGCGTCCGGCGCCCGTTTCCGGGAACCGTTCGTGGCCCCCGCGGTGCGATGGATCAAAGCACGCTGCGGGTGCGGCCTTCCAATCAAACGTAGGCCCCACCAGGCAACTTGGGCCTCAGGAGCCCCGTTCCGTGCAGACGCGGGCACGTCTTGTCGGCGACTTCTTCACATGCGTCACAGCATCGGCTCGGACAAGCTGTTGCGTCCGCCCGGGGTCCCCCTGTTCGACGCGGTGGCGAATCCGACACTCCCGCCTCAAGGGGGTGACCGCCGGTAGCCCCCTTGTGCAGAACCTCGTCGCACGGTGACTTGGTTGAGCATTGAATGTGCAGATTCCCTGAAGCCGAGATTCCGCTCAGGATTCTCTACCGACCGTTACTGATCGGTGGCGGATCGTGTCAGCCCAGAAGGGCATACACGGTGCTTGCCCGGGCCGCGATTTCCCCCGAACTCTCGTCCGTCATCGCGATATCGGCGAACGCCATACGGCGGCCCAGTTTCGTCACGACCGCTTCGATCAGGACATCCGAACCGAGCACCGCGCGCTGGAACGACGTCGACTGCTGCACCGTCGTCATCGGTCCGTACGCCCCGCGCGCCGCCGATACGGCGATCACGGTCGCGGTGTCGGCGGCGGCCATCAGAGCCTGCCCCGACAGCGCGCCGCCCTCCCGGGCCAAGGCATCCGACCAGGGCATTCGCAGGATCACGCGGTCGTCCGCCACCGTCTCGACGGTCAGCCCGAGCTGGAGCACCCAGGGGGCGAAGTTGGCGGAGAGGATCTTGTCGGCTTCGGCGCTGGTCATCGTCATATGGGGGATTGTTCCCCGCGCCGGCCCGCCGGACGAGATCCCTGGCCGATTCGGTGTGCCGAGTCGGTTGCGCGTAAACGGAATTGAACGCCCCACCCGGCCCGTGCGTACCAACTGCCAACCAGGCGCCCCGAACAGCTGCCGCAGAGACGGCGGCACAGACCCCGTCCCCCAGGAGGTCGAGAAGTTTGAGTCACAAGCGAATCCCGAAGCGCAAGGCCGCGATAGCCGCGGGCAGCGTGGTGGCGCTCGGAGCGGCCGCGATCCTGCTGCCCAACGCCAACGCCTCGCAGGACGGCGCGTCGGACGACGCCGCCGCTCCCAAGACCCTGAAGTCCGCGGACGCCTCGGATCTCGCCTCGCAGCTCGCGGGCCTGCTCGGCGACGCCTTCGCCGGTTCCTACTACGACGCCGAGAGCCAGCAGCTCGTCGTCAACGTCATCCCCGGCGACAACAACAATGTGATCGTCCAGGCGAAGAAGGCCGGCGCGAAGGTCCGCGAGGTCGAGAACAGCCTGTCCGAGCTGGCGTCCGGCGCGCAGACCCTGAAGTCCGAGGCGACCATCCCCGGCACGGCCTGGGCGGTCGACCCCAGAACGAACAAGATCCTCGTCACCGCCGACAGCACGGTCACCGGCGACAAGTGGGACACGCTGGAGACGACCGTCGACAGCCTCGGCTCGGGCATGGCGACCATCAAGAAGTCGGCCGGTACCTTCAAGACGTTCCTCTCCGGCGGCGACGCCATCTTCGCCGGCGGCGCACGCTGCTCCGCGGGCTTCAACGTCACCGCGGGCGACGGCACCCCCGCCTTCCTGACCGCCGGTCACTGCGGAGTCGCGGCCGAGCAGTGGTCGGACGCCGAGGGCGGCCAGCCCATCGCCACCGTCGACCAGGCCACCTTCCCCGGTGACGGCGACTTCGCCCTCGTCAAGTACGACGACCCGGCGACGCAGGCCCCGAGCGAGGTCAACCTCGGCGACCAGACCCTGGCGATCAGCCAGGCCGCGGACGCCGAGGTCGGCCTCCAGGTCTTCCGGATGGGCAGCACCACCGGCCTGAACGACGGTGCTGTCACGGGCCTCGACGCCACCGTGAACTACCCGGAGGGCACGGTCACCGGGCTCATCCAGACCGACGTCTGCGCCGAGCCCGGCGACAGCGGCGGCTCCCTGTTCACCCAGGACGGGCTGGCCATCGGCCTGACCTCCGGCGGCAGTGGTGACTGCACGGTCGGCGGCGAGACCTTCTTCCAGCCGGTGACCACCGCCCTGGCGGCGGTCGGCGCGACCCTCGGCGACGCCGCGGGCGGCGCGGGCGCCGGCGACCAGGCCGGTGCGGGCGACGAGGCGGGCGCCGGTGACGACGCCGGTGCCGGCGCCGGCGAGGAAGCCGGTGCGGGTGAAGAGGCCGGTGCCGGTGAGGAGGCCGGTGCCGGTGAGGAGGCCGGAGCCGGTGAAGAGGTCGGCAACGGCAACGCCGACGGCACGGGCAACGGCCTCGGCGAGATCGTCGGCAACGGCCGGGGCAACAACTGACGCCCTGACACCGGTACGCGGATCCAAGTGATCCGGAAACATTCCGAGTGACGCGGACGCACGCGGTCCGGCCCTCCGGCGGGAGGGCCGGACCGCTCCGCTTCGTGAGGGCCTTCAGCCGGGGGCCACGCGCCTTCTTCCCAAGGCCCTTCAGCCCCGCGCACGCAACAGCAGCAGCGCGACATCGTCGACCCGCTCGCGCACCGACACACTGTGCTGCACCAGCAGATCCGCCAGCTCGTCCAACGGACGGTCCCCGGCCCGCGCGAGCAGCTGCCCGAGGTCGGCGAGCGCGTCCTCGATGTCGACACCGGGGGACTCGATCAGCCCGTCCGTGTACAGGACCAGCACACAGCCGGGCGTGAGGTCCACCTCCGCCGTCGGGTACGTGGGCGAACCGTCGATCCCCAGCAGCGGGCCACCGGCGAGGTCGAGCACCCGGACCCGTCCGTCGGGCCGCCTCAGCAGTGGCGGCGGATGCCCGGCACGGGCCATCACCGCGCGCCCCCGTTCCGGATCGAGGCAGAGATACAGACAGCTCGCGAACAGATCCGAACCGAGGTCGATCAGCAGCCGGTTGGTGCTGCGCATGACCTCCTCGGGGGAGTACCCGACGGTCGTGTACGCCCGTACCGCCGTGCGGATCTGGCCCATCAGCCCGGCCGCCGTGACGTTGTGGCCCTGCACGTCCCCGATCACCGCCGCCGTCAGGCCCGGCTCCATCGGCACCAGGTCGTAGAAGTCGCCGCCGATCTCCATGCCCTGGGTCGCGGGCAGATAGCGCGCGGCCGCCTCGATGCCGGGCAGCTCAGGCAGCGAGTGGGGGAGCAGGGCGGCCTGGAGCCCGTGCGCCAGCTGATGCTTGGCGTCGTAGAGCTGGGCACGCTCCAGCGCCTGTGCGATGAGCCCGCCCAGACTGGTCAGGACCGCGCGTTCGTCCGCCGGGAAGGGATGCGGTTCGGCGTAGGCGAGCACACAGGTGCCGACCGGCCGGCCGGAGGCGATGAGCGGCAGGTACGCCCATGCCGCGAACCCGTCGGGAGCCGCGTACCGCGACGGATACAGCCGCTCCAGCTCCTGCCGTGAGTCGAAGAACGCGGGCACGCCGGTGCTCAGGACCTGCGCGCCCGGGGTCCGTTCGGCGAGCGGCAGCCCGTCGAACCGCTCCACGGCATGCGGGTCGGGATAGCCGCGATGGCCGAGGACGTGCAGCCGTCCGGACCGCGAGCCCAGGACGACGAGCCCTTGGCTGCCGACGGCCGGGGCGATCTCGTCCGAGACGAGCTGCACCACGTCCTGCACGCTCGCCGCCTCGGTCAGTGCGCCGGCCAGGCTCAGCACCTGGGAGATGGTCACCAGCCGGGACGGCGTGTCACCGGGCTGGGGCCCACGGCGGGCCATCTCGGCCACCGCCCGCGCCCTGCTGATCCGCACGCTCAGACCTGTCGTGCTCGGATACATCCGGAAGGACAGCCAGTCGCCGGGCGGGCGCAGCGCCACGAAGGAAGTGGTCTGCTGACTGAACAGCGCGGCCCGGTAGCGGTCCTCGTAAATGGGGTCGTTCAGCCAGGGCACCGCCGCCCACAGCTGGTTGCCGAGCAGCTTGCTGACGGGGAGGCCGATCAGTTCGGCCGCCGCCGGGTTGGCGAAACCGACCCGCCCGTTCAGATCGAGCGAGCACAGCCCGTACGGCAGCCGCGACACCATGCGCGCCGCCTCCACCGTGCCGAACAGGCCGGCCGAGCCGCTGAACGCCGGCCCGGCGAGCAGATCGGGTTCCGGCAGGGGCGGGCGGCTCGCCTCGAAGGCCCGCTCCAGCCGCACCGCCAGCCGTCGGCAGGCGGCGATCAGATGGTCCCGGTCCCGGACCGAGAGCTGCGGCGGGTGCGAACCCGGCCAGGTCACGAAGATCGCGCCGTACACGGTGGACTCGGTGGCCACGGGCAGCGCGGCCAGCGCGAACGGATACGGCAGCACGACCGCGATCCGCGGAAAGCGGGCCGCCATGTCCTCCTCGCCGCCGACCCAGACGAGCTCCCGCTCGCGCACCGCCTCGGCGACCGGGATCGGCGCGCTCAGCCCGACCCGCTCCCAGGGCGCCGCGAACGCCCTGGGCAGCCCGGCCATCACCGCCATCTCCAGGACCGGCTCGTCGGCCGCCAGCAGATACACGCCACCGGCGTGCGCGTGCACCTCGTCCATCATCGAGGCCAGCGCCAGCGACAGCAGTGGCCGGCCGACCCGCGTCCTCGCGGCCGCAGGCGCCTGGGCGGACGTCTGCCCGTCGGACACCCCGACCACCTCCTCCGCGGAGCCGCGCGACGAGTCCCAGGGCTCAAATCTGCCTCCAGAAGTCGCGTCGCGCACGGCGAGCGGCGCCACACAGGCCGGAGAGGGCCCGTCTATACCCCCTGGCCGGGTGCCCATGCCCCCACAGTCGATGCGCGAAGCGGCGTGCGGGCGCCACGCGTGCGCCCCCGCGCAACCTGATGGCCGGATCTTCGCGCCCGTTGAAGGTCGCAAACGCCAAGAATGGGGCACGCGCTCAACACCATGAAAGTGATGGAAACGGCGAATGCGATCTGGAGGGGGAGCAGTGATCCGTGTCCTGGTGGTGCACGACGCGTGTCTCGTGCGATCGGTACTGGCGGAGTGGTTACGCAGAGCACCTGACCTGGGGGTCCACGACACACCCTGGCGCAGCGCACCCGCGCGGGTGCGCTCGGTCCGCCCGGACGTGTGCGCGGTGGACCTGGAGTACTCGGACACGTACGGCCTCCCGCCGCTCGGCGAGCTGCGGGCCCGGGAGGTCGGCCGCACGCCGCCGCACCTTCTGGTATTGGCCAGTGCGAAGCGGCCGGGGCTGCTCCGGCGGGCGCTGGAGGCGGGGGCGCTCGGCTATGTCGACAAGGAGGGCTCACCGGACAATCTCGTACGCGCGATACGCCGCGTTGCTCAGGGGGAACGTTTCGTCGACGAGTCGCTGGGCTTCGGATTCCTCAAGGCCGCCGAGATGCCGCTGACCCGCCGCGAGCTCAGCGTGTTATCCCTTGCCGCGGAAGGCGCGTCCGTCGCCGAGATCGCGGGGAGTCTGCACCTGTCCCACGGGACCGTGCGCAACTACATGGCGGCCATCACCCGCAAGACCGGGGCCCGCAACCGCATCGACGCCATCCGGATCTCGCAGGGCGAGGGATGGGTCTGAACGCTCGTGCGGCACGGGGGTCCAGGCACCGACGAGTTCGCGGTAGCGCGCCGAGCACCGGACGAGCTCGTCGTGCGTTCCGTACGCCGTGTCGCGGCCGTCCATCATCAGGACCCGGTCGGCGCGCCGGGCCGAGGTGATGCGGTGGGCCACGACGACCAGGGTGCCGCCCGGGCGGGCCGCGAAGGCGCGTTCCGCGCGTTCCTCGGCCCGCGGATCCAGGTGACAGGTCGCCTCGTCGAGCAGCGCCAGCGGGGCGTGCGACAGATGGGCCCGGGTCAGCGCGATCAACTGCCGCTCGCCCGCGGACAGCGCCGCGGGATCCACCCGGCCCTCCGGCCCGCCCAGCGCTTCGAGCAGCGGCAGGAGCCCGACCGCCTCGGCGGCCGCGAGGAGCTCCGCCTCGGGGACGGGGTCCGCCCGCAGATGGGCGAGGTTCTCGGCGAGGGTGCCGGTGAACACGTACGCCTCCTGCGGGATGAGCACCCGCCGCGCGAGGGCGCCCGCCCCGCGCACGGGCTCCCCGGCCACCTGCACCGTGCCGCACCGAGGCTCCAGCAACCCGGCCACCAGCGCCGTCAGTGTCGACTTACCGATCCCGCTCGGCCCGACGACGGCCAGGTGGGACCCGGCGGGCAGCGTCAGGTCGAGATCCTCGATGACGGGGACGGCGGCGGGGCCGTAGGCGAAGGTGACGGAGGAGAGGGTCACGGCGGGTGGGGGAGCCACGGTCGTCGCCGGGGACTCGGCCGCGGCGAGGGCGGGTGGTCGAGCCGTGGTCGGAGCCGGGGACTCGGCCGCACCGCTCTCGTCGCTCGGGCCGAGCCCTGCCCCCCGTCCTCCCTCCGGCGCCAGTCGCCGCAGTACGACGGTCAGGCGTGAGCCGCTGGTGCCCAGGCCGTGGAGGAGGTTGTGCAGGGCGGGGAGGAGGGACTGGGTGACGTAGGAGAGGGCGCCCACCAGGGCGCCGGTGGTGACGCCGTGCTTGAGGAGCCAGGGGGCCGTGGCGAGCAGCAGCACGATCGGGAGCTGTCCGCCGAGTGCGAGGGCGGCCACGCGTACGACGCCGAAGCGGGCCAGGGAACGGGCGGCCCGCTCCTCGGCGTCCACCAGGCGCCCCACGTCGGCGGCCGTCCGTTCCTGGGCACCGCTCGCCGTGATGTCCCGCAGTCCCGGGCAGACGGCACCGAGCCGGTCGGCCAGGGCCTCGTCGGCCGCGAGGAACACCTCCTGCCGGCGGGCCAGCGGCCGCAGCGTCGCCGCGAACAGACCGATGCCCGCGGCCAGCGGCGGCAGGACGACCAGCAGCAGCAGCGGGGCGAGCGAGAACAGGCCCGCGAGCGCGCCGACGGCGGTGAACACGAACGACCGCGAGACCATCACCAGCCCTGCGAAGGTGTCCCGCGCGATCTCCACCTGCTGGGTGAGCCCGGACAGCGCCCCGCGGTCCGCCTCGCGCACCCCGCGTTCCACGACCCGCCGCACGAGCCGGTCCCTGAGCGGTTCGACCAGCGCCGCGACGGCCGCGTACACGCGAGCGGTGCCGTACGCGCCGACCACGACCCCGAGCCCGGCGACCCCGAGCCACGCGAGCCCGGTCGCCGTCCGCCCCGCCAGGAACCCGCCGTCCAGCGCACGGGCCGGGGCGTACCCGATGAGGAAGCTCTGCCCCGTCTCCAGCACCGACCAAAGGCCGAGCCGCACGACGACCCGCCGCCGGGCCCGCAGGAACCGCAGCCCTCGTGCGGGGAGCCGGCCGGTCACGGGGCCACCTTCCCGGTCGGCCCGGCGGGGCCGGTTGGCGGGGCGGGATCGGTTGGCGGGGCGGGATCGGTAGGTCCGGCGGGGCCGGTTGGCGGGGCGGGACCGGTTGGCGGGGCGGGATCGGTGGGTCCGGCAGCATCGGTCGGTCCGGCAGGACCGGCTTGCGCGGCAGGCCCGGCAGGACCCGTAGGCCCGGCAGGACCGCTTGGCGCGGCCGGAACGGTAGGCGCGGCAGGGTCGGTCTGCGCACCCGTGAGCGTCTCCCGGTACGCCGGGATCCGCCACAGTTCCTCGTGCCGCCCCACCGCCCGCACCCGTCCGCCGTCCAGCCACGCCACCGAGTCGGCCCGGGCCGCCGTGGCGGCCCGGTGGGCGATCAGGAGGCGGGTGGCGGACGAGCCGTCGCCGGCCAGGGCCTCGGTGATACGGGCCTCCGTCACCGTGTCCAGGCTGGACAGCGCGTCGTCGAGGATGAGCAGCCGACCACCGTGCGCGAACGCCCGGGCGAGACCGAGGCGTTGGGACTCGCCGCCCGAGCGCGGAGCGTCGGCCAGGGCGGTGGCGTATCCCTGCGGCAGCCGGCTCACGAAGTCGTCGGCGCGGGCGGTGCGGGCGGCCTGCCGGACAAGGGTGGGGGAGGGGGCGGTCAGGGCGAGGCCGATCGCCTCCCCGACGGTGTCGCCCAGCAGGACGGGGCGTTCGAAGGCGTAGGCGACGGCGCGGCGCAGATCGTCGTGGGTCAGCTCGCTCACGGGCACCCCGTCGAGCAGGACCTCGCCCTCGTCCGGGTCGGCGAGCCGTCCCGCGAGGGCCGCGAGCACCGACTTGCCCGTGCCGGAGCGGCCCACCACGGCGAGGGTGGTCCCGCCGGGCACGACGAGGTCGACGCCCTCAAGGACAGTGCGTCCGCCGCGCCGAGCGGTCACCCCGCGCAGCTCCAGCCGGCCGGGGCCGGGAGGCAGCCGGCGCGTGCCGTGGGCGGGAGCGGGCTCGGCGACGACCTCACCGAGGCGTCCGGCCGCCGCCCGGGCCCGGGCCACGCCCGCGAGTTGGGCGACCAGCATCCCGACGCCGGTCGCCAGGACCGCGTAACGGGAGGCGGCGAGCATCTCGCCGACGGACAGCCGGTGGCGGGCGAGCAGCACACCGGCGACGGCGATCACGCCGAGTTGCAGCAGCGGTGCCACGGTCACGGCCCGGGCGGCGGCCCGGCCCTGTACCTGCCACATGCGGTGCCCGGCGCGGGAGAGTTCGGGCAGCGGCCGCAGGATCCGTGCCGCCTCCCGGTCCGCCGTGCCCGCCGCGGCGACGGTGCGGTGACCGTCGACGGCCTCGGCGAGCGCCCCCGCGATCCGGCCCTGTTCCCGCTGGTAGTCGCTGACGCATCGGGAGGTGTCACGGGCGAACGCCCGCAGCAGCAGGGCCAGTACCGGGGCCCCGGCGAGGAACGCGGCGGCGAGCCAGGGGTCGATCAGCGCGAGGGCGACGATGCCCCCGACCGGTCCGGCGAGCGCGGCGGCCAGTACGGCACGGGCGGCCGGCGCGGTGCCGGCCTGCGCGGCGTTGCCGACGAGCCGCGCCACGAGGTCGCCCGCCCCGAAGCGGCCGGTGGCCCGTGGGCCCATGGCCAGGACGTGCCCGGTCAGCCGCTGCCGCAGCCAGGCCGTGGTGCGGGCGTCGACGGTGCCGACGAGAACGCTCTGGCACGCGTCGAGCAGGGCGAGCGACAGCACGAGCGCCGCGCAGCACAACACCCAGGCCGTCGCCGGGGCGCCCGTCAGCAGAAGGTCGAGGGTGCGGCCGAGCGCGGCGGGCAGCAGCAGCCCCGCACCGGTCGCGGCGGTGCTCACCAGGCAAAGCGTCACGGCACGGGGGCGGGTGTGCCGGGTGGCCGAGCGGGCCAGTGTCCGGGAAGGGTCGTCGGCGGGGGTCGTCATGCTGCTCCGGCCTCGCTCCGCGGTCGTGAAAAAGGGCCCGGACGGCCCCTCCGCGCAGGAGGGGAACCGCCCGGAGCCGTCACTGCACGAGGTGTCAGAGACAGAGGCTGATGCTCGCCTGGCTGGCGCAGAGCAGCAGGCTGAGCGTGCTGCCGCCGCCGGTGTGCTGCTCGGTCTCCATCGTCTGCAGGTCGAGAAGTGCCATGTCGTTTTCTCCTTCTCATGGGGACGGGGTTGTGTCACGACTCCGTCAGTTCGCGGAGCCGCGTTCTGTGTGCCGCGCGGGCGGCGGGAGGAAGGGCAGGTGGGCCGGGGCCGCACCCGCCTCGTCGGTGCCGAGGGCCGCTCGGAGAGCCAGCAGACAGCCGGCCGTTCCGGTGCCCAGGTCCATGGAGAGCCGCATCATCTGGTGCCCGGGGAAGGCCAGTTGGCCCTGGTAGGACATCGCGTACCAGCCGAGCCCGGCGATCTGGGCGGCGAGCCGGTCCGCGTCCGCGCCCGGCGTGGTCGTACGGCTGAGGTGCAGGATCATCCCGGCACGTCCCTGGAACAGGCCGGGCTGGGCGTAGAAGCGGGAGGTGGCGGCGGTGAGGATGCCGGCGCGGGCTCGCTCGAAGGCGCCCGTGTCGTCGTCGGCGTGGGCGAGATGGTCGTCGAGGACCATTCCCACGCCCACACTGCCCTCGCCCAGGTAGGGCATGCTCCGCCAGCCCTCGTCGACCTCCAGCGAGCCGCCCTTCTGCTCGACGCAGGCGGCGAGATCCCGGCGCAGTGCCTCGCCGGCCGCTTCCAGCAGCCGGCGGTCGCCGGTCCGCTCGTAGCGCCGCAGCAGGAACAGCGCCGGCCCGCTCGCACCCCGCAGCAGCCCGGCACGCGGGCGTTGGCCGTCCGGGACCGGTTCGGCGAGGCGCCGTAAGAGGATGTCCGCGGCCTCCGCGGCCCTCTCGCGCAGCTCCGGCTCGCCGGTGGTGTGCGCCAGGTCGTCGAGGACCAGGCCCAGCCCGGCCAGCCCGCCGCGCAGGTCGGAGGAGAGCCGCTGCCACCGCTCGCGCAGGATCGTGTCCATCAGGTCCAGGGCCCGCTGCCGGTGACCGAGCAGGCCGAGGACGTGGGCCACGCCCGCGAGACCGTCGTACAGGCCCAGCGGGGTGCCCGCCGCAGGCGGGTCCGTGCGGTCCAGCAGCCAGCGCTCGCCCTCGTCGTAGCGTTCGGCGCCGCTCGCGGCCAGGGCGTACAGCACGCCGGCCGCGCCATGGGCCAGGCCCAGCCCGCCGCCGTCGGAGAACTGCCCGATGTCGCCGGGGAAGAGCCGGTCCTCGCGCTCGGGGGTCGCGGAGGCCAGCAGCGCCTTGACCATCGAGTCGCGGCTGTAGGGCCAGTCGCCGGGCTCCACGAACGACGCGTGTGCCGAGCGGGAGGTGGACCGTACACGCGATTCCGAACCGGGTACGTCCCGGGTGATCTCGGCGACCGCCTCGTCGAGGAACTGCCGCGGTACGTCCGGGAACCGGTCCGCGATCACCTGCGCCAGATGTGCCGCCTTGCCGCGGTCCACGACGAACAGGGTGGTGACGGGCAGGAACATCGCCAGCCGCAGACAGGCCAGCGCGTAGCGGTCGACGTCCGCGCCCCTGCGGTCCGCCGGGGCCATGAAGCCGGGATGGGCGACGACCTGCCGGCCGTTCTCACCGACCGGCGCCGCCGCCTCGAAGTCGAGCAGGGACACCGACTCCTCGTCGGGGGCGACCATGATGTTGAAGACGTGCAGGTCGTTGAAGACGATCCCGCGCGCGTGCACCGCCTGAACGGCACGTTCGACCGCCCCGTGGATGCGCAGCGCCCAGGCCGTGTAGTCGGCGATCGCGCTCGGGTCCGCGTCCGGGCCGATCAGCGGGTGGCGTTCCGCGAAGAACGAGTTCAGGGTGCGCCCCGGCACGAAGTCCATGACCAGGAAGCGGTGTTCGCCGAGCAGGAACCAGTCTCGTACCTCGGGCACCACCCCGGTGCCCGCCAGCTGCTCCAGCGCGTACTTCTCCCGCTCCAGCCGGGCCACGGCGTCCGCCCCGTCCGCGGCGAGCCCCGCGTGCGGCCGGCCCTCCTTCAGCACCACCTTGCGTCCGTCACGCGTGTCGGTGCCCGCGTACACCCCGCCGCCGTTGGAGAAGTGCAGGGCCTTCTCGATGCGGTACGGCAGCTCGCCGACCGTGGTGGTGTTGCGGGCCGCCAGATGCGGGGCGAGGAACGACGGCAGCGTCACCCAGTCGGGCACCTGGAACGACGGCGCGCGCCGGTCCGGCACCAGCCGATCCTCGCCGTCCCGCACCGCCGGCACCAGCGAACCGCCCTCGTCGACGACGAACAGCCGCGCGAAGGCGCCGTACCGCACGTACAGCGGACCCTCGCCCCAGCGCAGGTCGGTCAGGATGTACGGCCCCTCGAAACCCTCAAGCAGCCGGCCCAGCTCGCGCAGCACCGTGTGGAGCTGCTCGTCGTCGGCCGGGTAGACGGTGACGAACTTGCCGCTGGAGTCCCGCCCCGCGTACTTGGCGTTGCGCAGATGCAGCAGGTGCCGGCTCGGCACGAACTTGAAGGCGATGCCCCGCGGCACGCAGTAGTCCCGGACGATCCCGGCGATCCGCTCGGCGTTCGCGAGGGTCGCCGAGACATGGATCTTCCAGCCCTGGGCGCGGTCCGGCAGCGGAGTCCCGTCCGGGCCGAGCGGCGCCAGGGTCAGCCAGTCGCCGATCCGCGCGGACTTCCAGCCCTCGGGCGCCTGACGCCGTGCCGCCTCGTACAGCGGCGCGGCCTCCTGGCCGTCCGCGGACAGCCGGTCCGGCGTCTCGTAGAAGTGCCTGTCCGCCAGCGCGTACACCTCGTAGCGCTTGTCCATACGTCCCCCTCCGCAGGCCCGGCACAGAGCTTTCCAGCGGGCCGGCGGCCACGGACAGTCACGGCTGTCACGAGATCACCGTGCGGAACGCATGCGTAAAGTCATGTTCGGCTCCTTTCGAGCGCCGCACGCACCTTGGCGGCACGGAACGGCCACAGGGGCTGCGCAGGTGGCTCATAAGCGCTGTAATGGCGGACGTGGTCACTGAGGGCACCGCGGGACGCAGGACGAGAAGTCTGCGCGCCGAGGAGGCCCTGAAGGCGCTTTCCGCCGAGCCGGACTCGCCCGAGCGGCTCCGGCGGGTGCTGGAACAGGCGCTCGTCTTCGCCGGAGCCACCCTGGCCGCGGTGTACACACCGAGTGAGGACGGCGAGCTGCTCTGCCTCGTCGAGTGCGCCGGTGTACCCCGCACCGTCTACGGCCTGAGGGACGGCTACACCCCGACCGGACGCTCGCCGCTCGCCGAGGCCCGGCGCACCGGCCGTGCCGTCCGGCTCGGCCCGGAGCAGCTCGCCGACCGCGCGGAATCCCGGCGGGCGCCGTCACGGGACTTCTCCCTGGCCGTCCTGCCCGCCGAGGACGACGGCGGCTGTCTGCTCGCCGTGACCGAGCGGCCCGGCGGCTTCGACGCCGAGGACCGTGTGTGCCTGGAGCTGGTGGCCGAGGCCATCGCCTACCCCGCCCCGGCCGCGGCCGCCGAAGGGGGCGAGCTGCCGGTCAACGCGTTCAGCCTCGCCATGGACACCGGCCGGGTCGAGGTCGGCGACGGCCTGCTCGGACTGTTCGGCATCGGACCGCAGCAGTTCGACGGCAGGGTCGAGACCCTGCTGGGCCTGACCGTCCCCGAGGACCTGCCGTCACTGATGTCGGTCGTCGAGGCCGACCACATGTCCATCGGCGACCGCGAGCTGGAGTTCCGGGTCCTGCAGCCCGCCGGCCCGCCCAGATGGCTCAGGCTCCGCGGCCGTCTCCTCCCGGGCGGCGAGGGCCGGCCCGCCCGTCTCGTCGGCACCGTCGCCGACGCCTCCACCCTGCGCGCCGAGGTCACCGACGTGACCCGCGTCCAGCGCCTCGCCGCCGCCCTCGCCACCGCCGGCACCGTCCGCGACGTCAGCCACGCCGTCGTCACCGCCCTGCGCAAGCCGCTGCGCGCCGACCGCATCGCGCTCGCCGAGCTGGAGCACGACCGTCTCGTCGTGACCGTCCTCGACCCGCCCGAACCCGAGTCCTGGCCGGAGTTGTGGCGACTGGAGTGGCGTACCGAATGGCCGGACGCGCCCGTGCGCGCCATGCCCACCCTCGCCGCCGCACTGCGCGAGGGCCGCGCCCGGATCTGGCCGGCCGGCACCCCGCTGGAACCCGCCCTCGCCGACGTCGGCCCCGGCGGGCTGGCGGTCCTGCCGCTGCCCGCCGGGGGCCGGATGGCCGGCGCCTGCCTCATCGGCTGGGACACCCCGCACGAGTTCGGCCCCGACGAACGCGCCCTGCTCACCGCCTCCGCCGGCCTCGCAGGGCAGGCCCTGATGCGCGCCCACGCCTTCGACGCCGAGCACGAACTCGTCGGCATGCTCCAGCGCCAGCTGCTGCCGCGCCGCCTGCCCAGGTTGCCCGGCGCGGAGGCCGTCGCCCGCTATCTGCCCACCACGGCCGGTCTGGAGGTCGGTGGCGACTGGTACGACGTGATCCCGCTCCCCGACAACCACGTCGCCCTCGTCATCGGCGACGTCCAGGGCCACAGCGCGGCCGCCGCCACCCTCATGGGCCAGATGCGCACCGCGTTGCGCGCCTACGCCGCCGAAGGCCACCCCCCGGACGTGGTCGTCCACCACGCCAACCGCCTCCTGATGGACATGGAGACCGACCTCTTCGCCACCTGCTGCTACGTCGACATCGACCTGGAGGAGGGCACCGCCTGGTGCGTGCGCGCCGGACACCTCCCGCCGGTCCTGCGCCGGCCGGACGGCGGGACGGAGATCGCCGAGGCGGAGGGCGGCCCGCCGCTCGGCGTGATGCGGCAGGCCGACTTCCCGATGAGCCCGCTGGGGCTGACGCCCGGCACCATCGTCGCCCTGACCACCGACGGCCTCGTCGAGTCCGCCGAGGACGACATCGACACCGGCATGGCCCGGCTCGCCCGTGAACTCGCCCGCTCGGACCCCGCGCACCTCGGCCTCGTCGCCGACGCCCTGCTCGTCGGCGCCCGCCGCAACGACGACATCGCGCTGCTCCTGCTGCGCTACGACGGCATGGCCGTACGGCCCCTGCGCGAGAGCTGGACCGTCTGGCGCGTCCCGGAGGCCGTCGGCCACGCCCGCCGCTTCACCCGCCGCACCCTGCGGGCCTGGGGAGTGCCGCAGCGGGACGCGGACACCGTGCTGCTCGTCGTGTCAGAACTCGTCACCAACGCCCTCGTGCACACGGACGGCCGAGTCCGCCTCGACCTGACGTTCGTCAGCCACCGCGTGCGCGTCGCGGTCGCCGACGCCTCGCCCCGCACTCCCGTCAAGCCGACCAGCCTCAGCTGGGAGGCCACAGGCGGGCGCGGAATCCTGCTGGTCGAGGCCATGTCGGCGGCGTGGGGGACGGTGCCCGTCAGTGGCGGAAAACAGGTGTGGAGCGAGATCGCGACAAGCGACTGAAGCCCGAATTCCGGTGAATGCGGGACGGCTCCGGGGTATCGCACAGGCGAACCCACCCCGTCAAAATGGCCGAATCGCGGCTAAGGTGAAGCAGATGAAGGCTCTTGTGCTGTCCGGTGGTGCCGGTACGCGCCTGAGGCCGATCACGCACACTTCGGCCAAACAGCTCGTGCCCGTGGCAAACAAACCCGTACTCTTCTACGGCCTCGAATCCATCGCCGCGGCCGGCATCACCGAGGTCGGTGTGATCGTCGGTGACACCGCCGCGGAGATCCAGGACGCCGTGGGCGACGGTTCCAAATTCGGCCTGGAGATCACCTACATCCCCCAGGAACGCCCGCTTGGGCTCGCGCATGCCGTGATCATCGCCCGGGACTTCCTGGGCGACGACGACTTCGTGATGTACCTGGGCGACAACTTCATCGTCAGCGGCATCGCCGACCTCGTGGAGGAGTTCCGCGGCAACCGTCCCGACGCCCAGATCCTGCTGACGCACGTGCAGGACCCGCGCTCCTTCGGTGTCGCCGAACTCGACGACGACGGCCAGGTCCTCGGCCTGGAGGAGAAGCCCGAACACCCCAAGAGCGACCTCGCGCTCGTCGGCGTCTATCTGTTCACCCCGGTCATCCATGACGCGGTCCGTGCCATCACCCCGTCCTGGCGCGGCGAACTGGAGATCACCCACGCCATCCAGCACCTGATCGACGCCCGCGCCGATGTGCGCTGCACCGTCATCCAGGGCTACTGGAAGGACACCGGCAACGTCGCCGACATGCTGGAGGTGAACCGGACCGTCCTGGAGAGCCTCAGCCGCCGCATCGACGGCGAGGTCGACGAGGCGTCGGAGGCGGTCGGCCGCGTCGTCGTCGAGGAGGGCGCACGTGTCATCAACTCGCGCATCGTCGGCCCCGCCGTCGTCGGCGCCGGCACCCTCGTCGAGGACTCCTTCGTCGGCCCCTTCACGTCCGTCGCGGAGAACTGCCGCGTCATCGACAGCGAACTGGAGTTCTCCATCGTGCTGCGGGACTCCACTCTCCACGGGGTGGGCCGCATCGAGTCCTCGCTCATCGGCCGGCACGTCGAGGTCACGCCAGCGCCCAGCGTCCCCAGCGCCCACCACCTCGTCCTCGGCGACCACAGCAAGGTGCAGATCCACACATGAACCTTCTCGTCACCGGCGCCGCCGGCTTCATCGGCTCGACCTACGTCCGCACCCTGCTCGCCCGCGACGCACCGGACACGCCCGAGGCGCCCCGGATCACCGTGCTGGACAAGCTCACCTACGCCGGCACCCTCGACAACCTGGAACTCGACCACCCCCGGCTGGAGTTCGTGCAAGGGGACATCCGGGACGCCGAGCTCGTCGACAAGCTGATGGCCGAGGCCGACCAGGCGGTGCACTTCGCCGCCGAGTCCCACGTCGACCGTTCGATCGCGGGCGCCGGCGACTTCGTCCTCACCAACGTCGTCGGCACCCAGACCCTGCTGGACGCGGCCCTGCGCTACCGCGTCGAACCCTTCGTCCACGTGTCGACCGACGAGGTCTACGGCTCCGTGGAGACCGGCTCGTCCACCGAGACCGACATCCTGCGGCCCAGCTCGCCGTACTCCGCCTCCAAGGCCTCCTCCGACCTGTTCGCCCTGGCCTGTCACCGCACCCACGGCCTGGACGTGCGCGTCACCCGCTGCTCCAACAACTACGGCCCGCACCAGTTCCCCGAGAAGGTCATCCCGCTCTTCATCACCAACCTCCTCGACGGAGAGCAGGTTCCCCTCTACGGCGAGGGCCTCAACGTCCGTGACTGGCTGCACGTCGACGACCACTGCCAGGGCGTCGAACTCGTCCGCACCCGGGGCCGCCCCGGCGAGATCTACAACATCGGCGGCGGCACCGAACTGAGCAACAAGGACCTCACCGGCCTGCTCCTGAAGTCGTGCGGCGCCGACTGGGACCGGGTGCGCAAGGTCGAGGACCGCAAGGGACACGACCTGCGCTACTCCGTCGACTGGAGCAAGGCCCGCACCGAACTCGGCTACCGGCCCCGCCACGACTTCGCCTCCGGCCTCGCCGCCACCGTCGCCTGGTACCGCGACCACCGGGCCTGGTGGGAACCCCTCAAACGGCGCGTCGGTGAGGAGCACGGATGAGGTGGCTGGTCACCGGCGCGGGCGGCATGCTCGGCCACGACCTGGTCGGTGAACTCCGCGCCCGCGGCGAGGAGGTGACCGGCCTCGACCACGCCGACCTCGACATCACCGCCCCCGCATCCATCGAGCGCGCCTTCGCCGCCCACCACCCCGACCTGCTCGTCAACTGCGCCGCCTACACGGCCGTCGACGATGCCGAACAGGACGAGGCAGGCGCCCTGCGCGTCAACGGCGACGGCCCACGCCTCCTCGCCGGAGCCTGCGCAGCGCACGGCGTCCGAATGATCCACGTCTCCACCGACTACGTCTTCGCCGGGGACGCCAACGCCCCCTACGCGGAGGACGCGCCCCCGTCCCCCCGCACCGCCTACGGCCGCACCAAGCTGGCCGGCGAGCAGGGCGTCGCGGACGAACTCCCGGGCGCGAGCGCGGTGGTGCGCACGGCCTGGCTGTACGGCGTCCACGGCCGCAGCTTCGTCCGTACGATGATCGAGCTCGAGGCCCGCCTGGACACCGTCAACGTCGTCAACGACCAGCGCGGTCAGCCCACTTGGAGCGCCGACGTCGCCGCGTTCCTCGCCGACCTCGGCCCGCGCGTCGGCCGCGACACGAACGGCGTCCTGCACGCCACCAACTCCGGCGAGGCCACCTGGTACGACCTGGCCCGTGAGGTGTTCCGGCTCCTGGACGCCGACCCCGACCGGGTACACCCCGTCACCAGCGCGGCCTTCCCCCGGCCCGCTCCCCGCCCCGCGTACAGCGTCCTCGCGCACGGCCGCCGGCAGCGGCTCGGCCTCGCACCGGCACGCGACTGGCGCACCGCCCTGCACGAAGCACTGCCCCGGATCCGCAAGGAGACCCTTCGTGAAACGCCATGAGTTCCTGAAGGAACTGCACAAGGTCAGCGGCAACCGCAACTACCTGGAGATCGGCGTCAACGACGGCCGCAGTCTCCGACTCTCGCGCGTCCCCACCATCGCCGTCGACCCGGCCTTCAAGGTCGTCACGGAGATCCGGTGCGACGTCCATCTGGTCAAGGCCACCAGCGACGACTTCTTCGCCCGCGCCAAACCCCTCATCCACCTCAAGGGCGGCCGTCATCCGCTGCGGAACCTGCGCCGGGGCCGTAGCCCGTTCGCGTACTGGCGGCGCACCGTCCTCGACCTGTCGTTCATCGACGGGATGCACCTGTTCGAGTACGCGCTGCGGGACTTCATGAACATCGAGCGGCACTCGGACTGGACGAGCGTGATCGTCTTCGACGACATGCTGCCGCGCAACGTCGACGAGGCGGCCCGCGACCGGCACACTGGCGCGTGGACCGGCGACGTCTACAAGCTCGCCGAGATCCTCGGGCGTCATCGCCCCGACCTGGTGACGGTGCTCGTCGACACACAGCCCACCGGGCAGCTCGTCGTGTTCGGCGCCGACCGCCGCAACACGGTGCTGCGCGACCGGTACGACGAGATCATCGCCGAGTACGACGTGCCCGATCCGCAGAAGGTGCCCGAGACGATCCTGGACCGGGGCGCGGCGGTGGCACCCGAGGCGTTGCTCGGGGCGAGTTTCTGGCGGCCGTTGGCGCGGGCCCGCCGGCTCGGCATCGGGCGATCGCGAGGGTGGGAGCCGCTGCGTACCGCCGTGGAGAGGGTTGCCTCCGGCGGTTGAGCCGGTTGAGCCGGTTGAGCCGGTTGTGGTGCCTCCGTCAGGAGGAGCCGTTTCTCAGGTGGTTGTACTGCGCGGTGCAGGCTTCGTAACTCGGGAGGAGGCCTGCCTCGCGTGCCTGGGCCAGTGACGGGGCCTCGGCATCCTTCGGGGACAGGATCGGTGGGATGTGTTCGGGCCAGGCGATGGCCAGTTCCGGGTCCAGCGGATGTACGCCGTGCTCGCGCTCGGGGGCGTAGCCGGTCGAGCACAGGTAGACCACCGTCGCCTCGTCGGTGAGGGCCATGAAGGCGTGGCCCAGTCCCTCCGCGAGGAACAGGGCGTGGTGGCTGTCGTCGTCGAGGCGCATGGCCTCCCAGCGGCCGAAGGTGGGTGAGCCGACTCGGATGTCGACCACCACGTCCAGCACGGCGCCGCGCAGACACGTCACGTACTTGGCCTGACCCGGCGGCACGTCGGAGTAGTGCACACCGCGCAGGACACCCCATCGGGACACCGAGCAGTTGGCCTGCGCCAGGGACAGGTCGTAGCCGGTGGCCTCGCGGAACTCCGCGCCCCGGTACCACTCGTGGAAACTGCCCCGTTCGTCCGGGAAGACCTTGGGCTCCAGCGCCCACGCACCCTCGATGCCGAGCGAGCGCATCGCGTCACCGCCTCCCGGTCCGGGCCCGCAGCCGGGTCGCCGTGCGGCCCATCGCCGTACCGAGCCTGCGTCGGACCCTGCGGGCAAGTCGTCGTAGCCCGTTGGGTCCGGGAACGCGGACGACACGAACCCCGCCCACGCCGCCGCGCAGCACGAACGGCAGGGCGAGGAAGCGCGGTCCCGGTGTGCCCAGTGCCACCCGCCAGGCCGCGCCCCGTAGTTCGCCGAGGGGCAGCACGGCCTCCAGCAGCGCGCCGGAGATCTGGGCGGACAGCGTCGCGGGCACCTCCAGGGTGCCGTGGGAGGACGTGAGGCGCAGGGTGGCCCCGGCACCGTCGCCGGGGACGTGGAGGGGGAGCGGGATCCGCAGCCGGTCGCCCGAGGCCGTGACCTCGTCCGGGGAGAGTGCGCCCAGGCCCAGTCGGCCGGTCGCCCGGTCGACGTCCAGGGCGAGATGCGCGTGCGGCGAGGTCCAGTACGGCAGGACCACATGACCGCCGGCCAGCGCGGCGGAAGGAGTGGGTCGGGCCCCTCGGGGCGCCGGGCCCAGCCGGCACTCCTTCGTCCAGCCGCCCAGCCGGACGCGGACCAGTGTGTCCCACACACCGGCGCGGGTCAGGGCGGCGGGATCGACGGCCGCGGTCGCGTGCAGCACCAGGCGGACCCGGCCGTCGTCCCCGGCCGGCACCTCCTCCCGCGTGAACTCCACCGATTGGAAGTACTGCGCGGCACTGGCCCGCTCCCGCACCAGCAGATCCGCGGTGGCCTGCCCGAACCGGGCGGCGGTGTCGGCGCTCACCCAGGCGATCGCGGCGGCCAGGTCCTCGGGCGGGCCGTCCAAGGGCGTGCGGGATGTCGCGGTGACGAAGGTCATCGGCTCGGCGGCGGACGTGAACTCGGCGCTGAAACCGACGCGCAGCGTGCCGTCCTCCCAGGCCACGCGCTCGGGCACGGCCGTGAGGGCGATCCCGGCCTCCCACTCGGCGAACGCCTCGACGTCGTCGTACCGGTCGGCGGTCATCAGCGCGGCGACGACCTGCTGCGTCGGCTGGAGGCCGGCCGCCACGCCCGGCCCGAAGCGCTCCACGACGACCTGGTGCATCTCCTCGAACAGCTCCCGGCGATAGTCCGCGGGCAGGGCGAGCAGGCGCCGCGCGCGCATCCGCTCGACCATCTCCACCCGCAGCCAGCGCCGGAAGAGCCGGTCCCGCAGCGGCCCCGGCTCGGTGTACTGCTCGACGACGTCGAGGGCCTCGCGGAGGTTCTTGAAGTAGCCGCCCGGGTCGAAGCGCTGGAACCCGGCGTTCGAGGCGTCGTCGCGCCGGACGTGGTAGTAGCAGACGTAGTCGCCGAGCACCGAGACGTTGGCGGCGCGCAGATACGCCTCGGTGACGAAGACGTGGTCCTCCAGGCGCCGCGGGCCCTCGGGGAAGCGCAGTCCGATGTCGTCGAGGAAGGCGCGGCGGAACATCTTGTGCGGGGTGAGGCTGTCGATCAGCGGCGCGTTCTCGACGGTGGCCCGGGGGTGGTTGCGGCGGAACAGCTCCACGGGGACGCCGCGGCCCTTGCCGGCCATCTTGCCGACCACTACGTCGGCGCCGTTGGCCGTGCCGTAGTCGTACATCCGCTCCAGGGCCTCGTCGCCGAGGTGGTCGTCGTTGTCGACGAACATCACGTACTCGCCCCGGGCGGTGTCGATGCCGACGTTGCGGGGCTTGCCCGACCAGCCGGAGTTCTCCTGGTGGAGGACGGTGACCCTGGGCTCCGCGGCGGCGAGGGCGTCGAGCCGGGCGGGCGTGTCGTCGGTGGAGCCGTCGTCGACGAAGATCACTTCGTACTCGTCCGGCGGCAGCGACTGGCGGAGCAGGGAGTCGATGCAGTCCTCGACATAGACCCCGGGGTTGTACACGGGTACGACCACGCTGACCTTGATCGGCATCGGTCTCCGAGCCCCCTAGGGGTCGCTGGGCGTTTGCGTCAGATTTCGGCGCTCGTGGCCAAATGCTAACTCTGTCACGGCTTTTGTCCACCGCTCAACGACGCGACATGGCGCGGTCAAGCAGCGGCCCAAGCGGGCCTGCGGGCGCGGGAAAGCAGGTTTCCCGGGGCTCTCGTACGCCCGGGGAAGGGCGCGGTTCGGAGATCTCGTGCGCGCGGCGAAACGGGTGAAGGGAGGGATCGTGCGTGCGGGGCGAAACGGGTGACGCGGAGAATCCGGACGCGGGGGCTGCCGGCGCCCCGCGCCCGTGGACCGCAGGCTCCGTGATCTCCGTCGCCGGTAGCCTGGCGCCGTGCGTCTGCTGCTGATGTCCGACACCCATCTACCCAAGCGCGCCAAGGCCCTGCCCGAGCCGCTGCTCGCCGAACTGCCGGGCGCCGACGTGGTGTTCCACGCCGGGGACTGGGTGGACACGGCCACGCTCGATCTGCTGGAGAGCCGCAGCGCCCGGCTCGTCGGGGTCTACGGCAACAACGACGGCCCCGACCTGCGCGCGAGGCTCCCCGAGGTGGCGTACGTCGAGCTGGGCGGCCTGCGGTTCGGTGTCGTCCACGAGACGGGTTCCGCCCAGGGCCGTGAGGCGCGGTGCGCGGCCCGTTTCCCCGACCTCGACATTCTGGTCTTCGGCCACAGCCACATTCCCTGGGACGCGACCGCCGCCACGGGTCTGCGTCTGCTGAATCCGGGCTCCCCGACGGACCGTCGCCGACAGCCCCACTGCACCTACATGACCGCGACCGTGGCCGAAAACGGCCTCACGGACGTGGAGCTGCACCGGCTTCCGCCGCGCTGACGGCCGGCGTCAACGGGGGAGGGGCCCACACAGGATCCGGGCCGCTCCTTGTGCAGGGAAGCGGCCCGGGCGCTGCAAGTGCGCTGTCATGGACCCCCTTCCCGCTCAGAGGCTGTGTCCGGGGGCACGGGATGCCTCCGTTGTGCCGCGACTACCCTTTCGGGCCCGCCCTACACATCTTGATTCGGCCTATTCACGGGCCGATCGTCGCCGGGTCCGCCCGGTCCATCCGGTGCGCCCGGTCCGTCGGGTCCGCCCGGCTCCCCGGGTGCGGTGCCGTCCGTGGCGCGCGGGTGGATGGCCCCCGCGGTCGCCGTCAGCGGGGCACCGCTGCCGCCCCAGCGCAGCGCGACGATCTCGGCGGCGACGGACACGGCGACCTCCTCGGGCGTACGGGCCCCGAGGTCGAGCCCGACCGGTGAGCGCAGCCGCGCCAACTCCCGCTCGCCGAGCCCGGCTTCGGCCAGCCGCTTCATCCGGTCGTCGTGGGTACGGCGGCTGCCCATCGCCCCGATGTACGCCGCCGGGCGCCGCAGTGCCTCCTGGAGCAGGGGCACGTCGAACTTCGGGTCGTGGGTGAGCACGCAGATCACCGTGCGGTCGTCGGTGTCGGTGGCGCCGAGGTAGCGGTGCGGCCAGTCCACGACCACCTCCACGCCCTGCGGGAAGCGCTGTGGAGTGGCGAAGACGGCCCGCGCGTCGCACACCGTGACCCGGTAGCCCAGGAAGTCGCCGATCCGGGCGACGGCGGCGGCGTAGTCGATCGCGCCGAAGACCAGCATGCGGGGCGGCGGAGCGAACGAGTGCAGGAAGACGGTGACCGCGTCCTCGCGCCGCTCGCCGTGCGGGCCGTAGTGCCTCAGGCCCGTGGCACCGAGGGCCAGCTCGCCGCGCGCGTCGGCGCTCACCGCCAGGTCCAGGCCGGGTGCGCCCAGCGTGCCCGCCATTCGGTCGGGCCACACGGCGAGCGTCGCACCGCGCGGCGCCGGTCCGTCCGTCACGGTCGCCAGGGTCACCGGACGGCCCGCCGCGACCGAGGCCGTGACCTCGCCGAACGACGGGTCGCTCTCCGGTGTCACGGGGCGCACCAGCACGGTGATCTCGCCGCCGCAGGTCAGCCCGACCGCGAAGGCGTCCTCGTCGCTGTACCCGAACGTCTCCAGCTGAGCCTCGCCGCTCGCCACCACCTCGCGCGCGAGCTCGAACACGGCACCTTCCACGCACCCGCCCGACACGCTGCCGACGACCTCGTCGCCCGGACCGACCGCCATCGCGGCACCGGGGTCGCGCGGCGCGCTGCGGCTCGTGGCGACCACGGTGGCGAGCCCGAACGGCAACCGGGCCGCGTACCAGCCACCGATCGCCGGGAGAATCTCACGCATGGTCCCGGGTACTCCTCGTGAGCTCGACGGACGGTCTCTGCGTCATGGCCTCGATGACGAGTGATCAGCTGAGCTTGATGTCACGTCCGGGCGGGGCGCGCTGCTCCCAGCAGTATCGACCTTGCGGCGGCGAAGTTCATGTGCGTCGGCAGGGGTCCGCGGACCGTCGTCCCGGCGGGGCGATCGGACGTTCAGGTTCACGTGTGGTCCCAGGGGTACTCGCGCGCCCATGGACATCGCATGGACGGACATCGCCGCGGAAGGCGCGCTGGGCATCGGTCTGGTCGTCGCCGGTCTGGTCGTCGTGGGTCTGCTTCTCGGCGCATTCGTGCTGGGAATCCGGGTCAGGCGCCGGGAATCGGCTCCGCCGCGGCCCGAAGAGCAGCCCCGGCTGCCCGAGGACGGGCCGGTCCGGGAGGTCCGGGAGCGCAGGGAGCCCGACGTGGTGCCCAGGAGCGACCACCGGCTGACCCCGCACGAGCTGCCCGGCCACGGCAACATGCCCTCACGGCCCAGCTCGTTGAAGGGGCGGCGTCGCTGGAACGAGGGCAGGAGCGGATCGTTCGGCGGCGGAGGCTCGGGCTGACCCCGACCGCCGCCCGCGGAACGGACCGTCCGACCGGGGCCCGCACCGCCTCGCGGGGCCGGGTCCCGTCGTACCGAGGGAAGTGAACGTCATGGCGGATCCAGCCCGTAACACCCTGCCGCTGCCCGACTACGACCACCTGCCGATCGGCGGCCTGGAGAGCCGCGTACGGTCGCTGTCCTCCGGAGAGGTGGAGGAGCTGCTGGCCTACGAGCGCTCGCACGGCGACCGGCTCCCGGTGACCTCGCTGCTGGCCGCACGCCTGGGACAGCTCGAGGCCGGAGCCGAACCGACGTCCGGCCATCCGGGCGCGCTGCGACCCGAGAGCGGCGCGCACCGGTCGGGTTCCCCGGCGTCGCCCACGTCCGCGGCCCAGCCCTTCAGCCCAACACCGCACGGCACCCCCGACCAGCGCGGCAGGCCGAAGGGCGACCGCGCCTGACGGACCTGGGGCTCGTGGCGGGGAAGGCATGCGCCGACCCCGTTCCGGCACGCCGGCGCCCGCCCCGCCGGCCGTGCCGAGCACTCCCCGTCGGCGTAACGTCCCCATATGTATGAACTCGGGCAGACGCGGCGCAGCCATCGCCGCGTCTCCGAGGGGAGCAGAAGGCATGACCGCTACGGGAGATCCGGCCCTCGACGCCGACGCACTCGATGCCGCGTTCGCCGAGACGGTGCGCCGGACCGGCGCGTCCATCGGCGCCCTGTACCTGCTCGCGCCGGACGGACGCCTGCTGTGCCTGGACGTGCTCAGCGGGGTCCCGGTCGAGTTCGCCTCACCGTGGACGAGGGTCCCGCTGGCCTCCCCGGCACCCGTGGCCGACGCCGTCCGCGAGGACCGTCTGGTGTGGGTCGGCAGCCAGGAGGAGATGGTCCGCTCCTATCCCCGTACCGCGGTGGCGCTGCCGTACCCGTTGGCGCTGGTGGCGGCGCCGGTGACCGGCGCACGGCCGTGGGGCTCCCTGCTGCTGATGTGGCCGGCCACCCGCCCGCCGTACATGACGCAACGGGAGCGGGGCAACATCAACTCCAGTTGCCGGCGGCTGGCGCGGTTGCTGGAGGAAGCCGCCGAGCGCGGCGGCACCCGCCGGGCACGGCCGCGTGCCGTCTCCGCGGGGACCGGGCGCAGGGCGGCGCCCGAGCCGGCCGTCGCCGACTTCGTCGATCGGCTGCCCGGCGGCAGCTGCGCCCTGGACCTGGAGGGGCGCATCACCTACGTCAGCTCCGGCGCCTGCGAACTGCTCGGCCGGGAGGCCGGTCAGCTGCTTGGCACCCTGCCGTGGCAGTCCGTGCGCTGGCTCGACGACCCCGCCTGCGAGGACAGCTACCGTGCCGCGGTGATCAGCCGGGAGCCCGTGTCCTTGAGCGCGTGCCGCCCGCCGAACCACTGGCTCGACATCCACCTGTACCCGGACGCCAGCGGCATCAGCGCCCGAATCGTCCCCGCCGGCGCCCCCGGGCCGCCGGCGCCGGCGCCCCGCCGGACCACGCCCACGGCCGTACCGGCCCGTGCCGGCCGGCTGTACCAGCTGACCCACCTGGCCGCCGGCCTGACCGAGGTCGTCGGTGTCCAGGACGTCGTCGATCTGGTCGCCGACCAGATCATGCCCGCCTTCGGCGCCCAGGGCCTGGTCCTGTCCACCGCCGAAGCCGGCCGGCTGCGCATCACCGGCCATCGCGGCTATCCCGCCGAGACCATCCGGCGCCTGGACGGCCTCCCTCTCGACACCACCTTCACCCCGGCAGGACAGGCCCTCGGCAGCGGCATCCCCGCGTTCTTCGCGAACCCGGAGGAGATGCGCCGCACCTACCCCGAGGCACCCGTGGTCAGCGGGAAGAAGGCCTGGGCCTTCCTGCCGCTGATCATCTCCAGCCGACCCGTCGGCGTCTGCATCCTGTCGTACGACAGCCCGCACGAGTTCCCGGCCGAGGAACGCGCCGTCCTGACCTCGCTCGCCGGACTCATCGCCCAGGCCTTCGACCGCGCCCGCCTGTACGACGTCAAACACGACCTCGCCCACGGCCTGCAGCAGGCGCTGCTCCCGCGCGGCCTGCCCGCGCTCGACGGCCTGCGGGTCGCCGCCCGCTACCTGCCCGCCACCCGGGGCATGGAGATCGGCGGGGACTTCTACGATCTGATCCGGCTCGGCGACAGCGCCGACGCGGCGGCGGCCGTCATCGGCGACGTCCAGGGCCACAACGTCGCCGCCGCGGCCCTGATGGGGCAGGTGCGTACCGCCGTCCACGCCCACGCGACCCTGGGCACGCCCCCCGACCAGGTCCTGCACCGGACCAACCGGCTGCTCGCCGAACTCGCCCCCGACCTGTTCACCAGCTGCCTCTACGTCCACCTCGACTTCGCCCGCGAACGGGTGTCCCTCGCCAGTGCCGGCCATCCTCCGCCGGTGCTGCGCCTCCCCGACGGCGGCAGCCGCGCCGTCGTCGTCCCGCCCGGACCTCTCCTGGGCGTCGACCCCGACGCCGTCTTCCCGCTCGTCGAGATCCCGCTGACCCGGGGCATGCTGCTCGCCCTCTACACCGACGGCCTCGTGGAGACACCGGGCACCGACCTGGAGGACGCCATCACCCGCCTCGCGCGGCACCTCGCCGACGCCGACGACAGGGATCTGGACGGCCTCATCGACACGCTGCTGAGCAAGGCCGAGACCACCGCCCAGCGCATCGACGACATAGCCCTGCTCGTGCTCCAGCGCGAATAGCGCGGCTTGAACCGTGAGCGCCGCTCACGCCGTCCGGAGCGCCGGTCCGATCTGGCGGCGGCGCAGTTCCTCCAGCGTGGCCTGCTGTCGCCTGGCCCGTTCGAGGAGGCTGTCGAGTAGGTCCGGGTCGAGGCGCTCCTCGCCGTCGGCGAGATCGCGCAGCGTCTGCCATACGGCCGCCTTGCCCTCCACGCCCACCCGCAGCGCCTCCAGCTCCAGCAGCGGGCTCAGCGGGGAGCGCCGTACGAGCCGGCCGTTGCTCTTCAACCGCCCCGCGCGCTCGGCCACCCGCCCGGCGTAGATCTTGTAGTGCCGCACCGGGATGTCGAGGCGCTCCATGATCTCGATCAGGATGGCCCGGTCCTCGGTGATCTCGTCGGAGATCGGCTCCATCGCCGCGGCGAGGTCCGTACCCCGGTGCGACCGGGTCATGTGGCGGGCCCGCTCGGCACCGCCGGTGGCGCCCGCCAGATGGTCGTTGAGGTAGACGCCCAGCAGGGACGCACCCGTGTGGTGGGTCCGGGCGGGGGAGCGGGTGCCGGAGCGCGTTCGGTGGTTCATGGCGTGTCCCTTCGCGCGGGGCCGATGAGGTGGTCGCGATTGGCAGGTATGTGCGCCGGGTGCCCGTCGACCTGGCGAGGAAACGCAGGTCATCGGGGAGACACGCCCCGTCGTCGGGCTCGCTCGGCCGCGTTAAATGCGTTGCCGCCGCCTCGCCGGGTCTGTTGCACTGCACGGACCCGTAGTCGGAAGACCAGGAGCGAAGATGCGAACTGCGTGCATGTCCCCTCAGGAAGGAATCACCCCCTCGTCAAAGGACATGACGCTTCGTGCACTTGCTCAACCTCGGAATTCTCGCCCATGTCGACGCAGGTAAGACCAGCCTGACCGAGCGTCTGCTGCACTCGGCCGGAGTGATCGACGAGATCGGCAGCGTCGATGCCGGGAGCACACAGACCGACTCCCTCGCCCTGGAGCGACAGCGCGGCATCACCATCAAGTCCGCTGTGGTGTCGTTCGCGTTGGACGACGTGACCGTCAACCTCATCGACACCCCGGGCCACCCGGACTTCATCGCCGAGGTGGAGCGGGTGCTCGGGGTCCTCGACGGTGCCGTGCTGGTCGTCTCGGCCGTCGAGGGCGTCCAGCCGCAGACCCGCGTCCTGATGCGCACGCTGCAACGCCTGCGCATCCCCACGCTCGTGTTCGTCAACAAGATCGACCGACGCGGTGCCCGGTACGACGCCGTCCTGCGGGCCGTCTCCGAACGGCTCACCGCTGCCGTCGTCCCGATGGGCACGGCCACCGCACTCGGCACGCCCGGCGCCGGCTTCCTGCCCGGCCTCGGCACGGCCGCGCTCGACGTCCTCGCCGACCTCGACGACGACCTGCTGACCGAGTATGTCGAGGGCGAGGTCACCGACGACCGGCTCCGTGCCGTCCTCGCGGCCCGGACCCGGCAGGCCCTCGTCCACCCGGTGTACTTCGGCTCCGCCATCACGGGCGCCGGAGTGGACGCGCTGACCGACGGCATCAAGGAACTGCTGCCCGCCGCGGGCGGCGACCGGGACGGCCCGGTCTCCGCCACCGTGTTCAAGGTGGAGCGTGGCCCGGCGGGGGAGAAGGTCGCCTACGCGCGGATGTTCTCGGGAACGCTGCGAACCCGGGACCGGATCCGCTTCGGCGACTCCGGCCCGTCCGCCGAACCGGGCGACGACGTCGACCTCGCGCACAGCGAGGCCACGCCCGACCCCGACGACACCCGCACGGAAGGCCGCGTCACGGCCATCAGCGTCTTCGACCGGGGCACCGACGTCAGGGACGACCAGGCCCCGGCGGGCCGGATCGCCAGGCTGTGGGGCCTGGCCGACATCAGGATCGGCGACACGATCGGCGAACCCCGCAAGGTGTACGGGCACTTCTTCTCCCCGCCCACCCTGGAGACGATCGTCGCGCCGGCCGACGGCGTGGACCGGCGGGCCCTGCACCGGGCGCTCACCCGACTGGCCGAGCAGGACCCGCTGATCGACCTGCGCCACGACGAGGTCCGCCAGGAGACCTTCGTGTCCCTCTACGGCGAGGTACAGAAGGAGGTCATCCAGGCCACGCTCGCCGACGACTTCGGCCTCGACGTCACCTTCCGCGAGACGACACCGCTGTGCGTCGAACGACCCGTCGGCTCGGGCGCGGCGGTCGAGTTCAACAAGAAGGACGGCAACCCCTTCCTCGCCACGGTCGGCCTGCGCGTCGACCCCGCGCCTGCCGGGTCCGGCGTGGAGTTCCGGCTGGAGGTGGAGCTCGGCTCCATGCCGTACGCCTTCTTCAAGGCCGTGGAGGAAACCGTCCGCGAGACCCTCGGACAGGGCCTGCACGGCTGGCAGGTCCCCGACTGCACGGTCACCATGACCCACTCCGGCTACTCGCCCCGGCAGAGCCATGCCCACCAGGGCTTCGACAAGAGCATGTCCAGCACCGGCTACGACTTCCGGGGCGTGACCCCGCTGGTCCTGATCGAGGCGCTGCGCCGGGCCGGCACCCAGGTGCACGAACCTCTCCACCACTTCCGGCTGGAGGCCCCGAGCGACACCCTGGCCGTGCTCCTGCCGGTACTGGCCAGGTTGCGTGCCGCACCGCAGACCACTGAGACCCGGGACGCCGACTGCCGGCTGGAGGGGACGGTGCCCGCGGCCCATGTGCACGAACTGGAACAGCAGTTGCCGGGGCTGACCCGCGGCGAGGGCGAGCTGGAGAGCGCCTTCGACCACTACGCACCCGCCCCGCGTGGCACGCTCCCGGAGCGCCGCCGCACCGACCTCAACCCGCTGAACCGTAAGGAGTACCTGTTGAACCTGACGCGCAGAGTGGGCAACTGAGCTGACAGGGAACCAACTTACTCGTGAGTCAGAAGTATTGACGGTGTCCTGATATCACCGGACTGTAGTGGACATGCCGAACATTCGGACGCGTCTACTGGTTGTCCTGGTCGTCCTCTTCGGATCCCTGTCGGTGGCGGGCCCCCCCCCCCCCCCCGCCCCCCCTCCCCGACTCCCTCTGGTTCGACCAAACGCCCCTCACCGTACGGAACGGCCGCTTCGTCGACGGCAACGGCCGCGAGGTCGTGCTGCGCGGCTACAACGTCTCCGGTGAGACGAAGCTGAAGGAGAACAACGGTCTGCCCTTCGCGTCGACCGCCGACGCGAGGAAGTCCGCGACCGCGCTGCGCGCCCTCGGCGGCGGCAACTCGGTGCGCTTCCTGCTCTCCTGGGCCTATGCGGAGCCCGTGCGCGGCCAGGTCGACATCACCTACCTTGCGAAGGCCACCGACCAGATACGTGCCTTCCTGGACGCCGGGATCCGCGTGTACCCGGACTTCCACCAGGACCTCTACTCCCGCTGGCTGTTCGACACGGACAGTTGGTACACCGGCGACGGCGCCCCCAAATGGGCCGTCGACCTCGGCGACTACCCCGACGAGTACTGCGGGATCTGCCCGTTCTGGGGTCAGAACATCACCTCGAACGAAGCCGTGAAGCAGTCGACGTACGACTTCTGGCACAACGAGTACGGCCTCCAGGACGCCTTCCTCGACACCGCTCAGAAGACGATGACGTACCTGAGGCAGAACCTCACCGCCGACCGGTTCGCGGGCGTCGTCGGCTTCGACCCGTACAACGAGCCGCACGCCGGCAGCTACGACTCCGGGCAGACCAGCCGCACCTGGGAGCGTGACGTGCTCTGGCCGTTCTACGAGAGGTTCCGCGCCCGCATGGACGCGGCCGGCTGGCAGGATAAGCCGCTCCTCGCCGAGCCGAACCTCTTCTGGAACGCCAACCTCGACTTCCAGAAGCAGGAGGGCGGACTGCTCGACACGGGCACCCTCGGCCCGCGCTACGTCTTCAACACCCACTTCTACGACCAGAAGGCCATCTCGGGCATCTTCATGTGGGGCAAGGCGGAGGACGGGCAGTACGCGGGTGACTTCGGGACCGTCCGCGACCGCGCCGCCGCCACCGGCACGACCGCGATCATCAGTGAGTTCGGGCACCCGCTGACCGGATCGGTCTCCGACAAGGCGCCGACGGTGTACAAGGCGATGTACCAGGCCCTCGACTCCCGTGTGAAGGGCGCGAGTTGGTGGTCGAACCCGGCGGGCTCCGGTCCGGTCCTCTCCGGCTCCCAGTGGCAGTGGGACGTCTACAACGGCCGCCACCACGAGCTGATGAACGACAACCCGGACAAGGTGCAGACCTCGGGCGACGCCTGGAACGGCGAGGACCTCTCCGCCGTACGCCTCGACGACTCGGGCACACCGGTGCTGCGGCAGGATGCCCGACTGCTCGACCGGGTGTACCCGAGCGCCACCTCCGGCACGACGGTCGCCTTCACCTACGAGGACCGCTCCCGGGACGGCTCCACGACCCTGACCTGGAATCCGGTGCCCAGCTCACTGGCCAACGTGGCGCAGTTGGTTGGCTCGGGACAGTACGGGCTGCTGCTCTGGCGCTCGAACAGCGGCACGGCACCGACCGAACTGCACCTGCCGGCCACCTTCCCGACCGCGTCCACCACCGTGGTCTCCGACCTCGGCACGGCGTACGCGCCCCCGTCCTACGGCTCGGCCACACCGGTCGGCGTGGCCGCGGAACCCGGCGGCACGGGCAGCCGCCGGCTGCTGCTCACCGACACCGACTCCGGCGTCCTGCACTACGCGCTGGTCACGAACGGAGCGACCGCTCCCTCGACCGCACTGCTGACCGCCGCACGGTCCGAGCTCTCCACCTGGGCCGCGCAGAAGGCCGGATGAGAAACGCCGTTTGACCCTCCCCTTACGTCAGGCTGCACGCTGTACCTCGACGAAAGGGCAGGTGAATGAGCTACTCCGTGGGGCAGGTCTCGGCCTTCGCCGGGGTGACCGTGCGCACGCTGCACCACTACGACCGGGCGGGACTGCTCTCGCCCGGCGGCCGCAGCGGCGCCGGTTACCGGCTGTACGACGACGCCGACCTGGCCCGGCTCCAGCAGATCCTCTTCTACCGCGAACTGGGCTTCTCCCTGGACGAGATCGCCGAGATCCTGAAGGACCCGCAGGCGAACGCCCTGGAATATCTCCGGTCCAGGGTGGGGCGGTTGACCGAGGAGATCGGGCGGCTCCAGCGGCTGGCGGAGGTCGCCGAGCAGGCGATCGAGGTCCAGCAGACGGGTGTGGCACTGACCCCGGAGGAACGCTTCGACGTCTTCGGCGAGATCGCCTTCGACCTCTCCTACGCCACCGACGCCCAGCTCAAGTGGCAGGACTCGGCGGGTCAGAAGGAGTCCATGGCCCGTGCAGCCGCCCACACCAAGGAGGACTGGCGGCAGCTCATGGGGGAGGCCGCGGCCTGGCGCGCGGAACTGCTCGCGGCCTTCGACGAGGGCGAGCCGGCCGACGGGGAGCGGGCGACGGACCTCGCCGAGGAGCACCGGCTGCACATCGCCCGCTGGTTCACCACCTGTCCGTCGGACATGCACCGGCGCATCGCGGACGACTTCGCCGCCGATCCGCGCGCCTTCGCGCTCGTCGTGCCGCCGTCGCAGCAACGGCCGGGCCTCGCCGCCTATCTGTGCAGGGCCGTCCACGCGAACGCGGCCCGCCGGGCGGACCCTGAGGAGGAGGACGGATGAGGATCCTGATCGCCGCCGCCGGATCACGCGGTGACGTCGCCCCGTACACCGGGCTCGGCGCGGGCCTGCGGGAGGCCGGACACGACGTCGCCCTGGCCACGACGGACACCTTCGCACCCCTCGTGAGGGAAGCGGGACTGGAGTTCCGGAGCCTGCCCACGCGGCCGCAAGGGCACGGGAGCGTCCAGGGCAGGCGTGAACTGATGCGCGCCGCGGCCGAGTTCGTCACCGACCTCGGTCAGGGCTTCGCCGACGCGGTGGACGGGCACACGGACCTGCTTCTGCTGTCGACCACAACGGCCCCGCTCGGCCTGCACGTGGCCGAGGCCATGGGCGTCCCGGCCCTCCGCACATACCTCCAACCCAGCGCGCCGACCGGTGACTTCCCGCCCACGGTCATGGGCACCCGCTCCTTCGGCCGCCTCGGCAACCGCGTCGCCGGCCGTTTCGCCCTGCGCATGGCCGATCGCGTCTACACGGATGCCGTCACCGCGCTCCGCCGACGCCTGGACCTGCCCCCGCTGACGCCCACCGCGATACGCCGGCGCCAGGAGCGGGCCGGCCGGCCAGTCCTGCACGGCTTCAGCACGGCGCTGGTGCCGCGTCCGTCCGACTGGCGCGAGGGACTCGACGTCGTCGGGAACTGGTGGCCGTATCTCGCCCCCGACCGGCGGCTGCCCGCCGACGTGGAGGAGTTCCTCGCGGCCGGAGCGCGCCCGGTGTTCGTCGGGTTCGGCAGCATGGCGGCCGGTCACGGCGAGCGGCTGAGCGAGATCGCCGTCGAGGCGCTGCACAGTGCCGGGTTGCGCGGCATCGTCCAGGCCGGCAGCGCCGGACTCGCCGTCGACGCGGACGACGTCCTGACGATCGGCGACCTGCCGCACGCGTTGCTGTTCCCCAGGGTCGCCGCGGTGGTGCATCACGCCGGGGCGGGCACCACGGCGGCCGCGTTGCGCGCCGGGGCGCCCTCGGTGCCGGTGCCGGTGACGGCGGACCAGCCCTTCTGGGCGGCACGGCTCGCCTCGATCGGCGCGGGCACCGGTCCGATCCCCTTCGCCTCGCTCACCGCGGGGCGGCTCACGGACGCGCTCGGCCGTGTTGTACGGCAGCAGGCGTACGCCCGTGCCGCCTCGGTCGCCGCACGGCACATAGCGACCGAGGACGGGGTGGGAGCGGTGCTGAAGGCCCTGGGCTGATCAGCCCGCCGAAGGACTCGTCCAGCCGCTCTGCACATGGCCCAGCCGGACCCGCTGCGGGTGGTCGCCGACCGGGACCGACACCTGCTTCTGCCCGGTGGCGAAGTCGATGGCCGTGACCTGGTCGGTGCCGCTCTCGGAGACCACACAGGACTTGCCGTCACCGCTGACCGTGGCCCAGTAGGGCTTGGAGGCGGTGACGAGCGGCCCCTCCTGGAGCGTCGTGCGGTTGACGACGGTGGCGTAGTCGTCCATCGTCCCCGCGACGCACAGCTTGCTGCCGTCCGGGCTCATCGAAATGCCGTGGTGGCGCGAGTCGTTGACGAACGTGGTGCGGTCGTCGCTGGTCGCCGGGTTCTTCGGCAGGGTCTTGGTGCGGGTGATCCGGTCGGTGGCCAGGTCGTACTCGAAGAAGCCGTTGAAGAACGACACCTGGAAGTACAGCTTCGACTCGTCCGGCGAGAAGACGGCGGGCCGCACCGCGTCGGAGTAGTCCGTCAGGCCGATCGCGTCCAGTTTCGGGCGCATGTCGATGACCTTGACCTGCTGGTACGTGTTCGCGTCGACGACCGTGATGCGCCGGTCGCCCTTCGTCCAGTCCAGCCAGGGGGCGTCGGTCTGCGTGTTCACGTCGCCGATCGCCATGTTGTAGATGTACTTGCCGTCCTGGGTGAAGATGTTCTCGTGCGGCTTGTCGCCGGTTCCGAACTTGCCCAGCTCCCTGCCGCTGTCGATGTCCAGGACGTGCACGGTGTTGGAGGTCGAGGCCGACACGGCCACCCGCTTGCCGTCGGGGGAGACCGCCATGTGGTCGGCGCGGTAACCGGACACGGGGAAACGCCAGTTGACCTGACCCGTGGCCAGGTCGAGGGACACCACGTCGGCGAAGCTGGGGCGCGAGACGACGACCGACTTTCCGTCCGGCGTCGAGTACATGTCGTCGACGAACTGGTCGTGGCCCTCGCCGACGCTGTTGCGGATCGCCATGAAGTAGATCCACTTGATGGGGTTCGCGTTGATCTCCGCCATCCGCTGGTCCTTGTCGGGGACGACGTTGATACGGCCGATCTTCGCGAAGTCGCCGGACGACTTGATGACGTCGGCGGTGCCGTCCCAGTTGTTGCCGACGAAGAGCACCTCGCGCAGCGCGGCGGCGGAGGAGTCGGCGGCCGTGGCGGCGGTCGCGGAGGCGGAGACGGTCAGGGCGAGGGCGGCGGCTACGGAGCACAGGTGCCTGGTTCTGATGGCAGGCATGACTGCTCTCTTCCTCTGAAGGGGGGTGGGCATCATGAGTGGGGCATGCCAAAGCAGAGCGTCGAATCTGAACACAAGTGCTTTCAGAGTCAACTTACTGAAAAGTAAGGAGGGGGTGCCCTTCTCCACAAGACTGCGTACACGACAAAATTGATCGTCGGGACGGCGAGGCGGCGGGAGGACAGCGTGGCGGGCAGGATCAAGGCGCCCACCGGCCGCTACGGCGGCAAGTCGGCCGAGGAGCGACAGGCCGAACGGCGACGGCGCTTCCTCGACGCGGCGCTGCAACTGTTCGGCGACGGCCCGGGCTTCAGAGGGACGACCGTCGCGGCGCTCAGCGAGGCCGCCGGGCTGTCGACGCGTCAGTTCTACGAGGAGTTCCGCACCCTGGAGGATGTGCTGGCCGCCCTCCACCTCCAGGTCAACGGATGGGCGGAGGAGGCAGTGCTGGGCGCGGTCGCCGAGGCGGAGGACATGCCGCTCGCCGAACGCGCCACCGTGATCTTCCGTGCCTACGCCGCGAACGTCACCTCGGACCGGCGGCGCATCCGCATCACCTTCGTCGAGATCATCGGCGTCAGCCCCCGCCTCGAGGAACAGCGCCTCGCGCGCCGCGCCCGCTGGATCGACCTCGTCTGCGCCGAGGTCGCGGGCGCGGTGGCCCGGGGGGAGGCGGCGCCGCGCGACTACCGGCTGGCCGTGACGGCGTTCATCGGCAGCGTCAACGGGCTGCTGCACGACTGGAGCGCGGGGTGGGTGGACGCGACCCTGGACGAGGTCGTCGACGAACTCGTCCGCATCCTGCTCGGCATCCTGCAACCGGTGGGACCCCGGCTCACCGGGCCCTGAGGGCGGGCGGTGGCGCCGACGGAGCCTCAGTCGACGGAGCCTCAGTCGCCGAGTCGGTGCACGGCCTCCAGTACCGGAGCCGTGCCGTCCTCGGCGCGCAGCCCGTCCGCCAGGGCGCGGGCGCGGTGTCCGTAGGACGGGTCGCCGGTCGCCTGCCGTAGAGCCGCTGCCAGCGCGTCGGCCGTGAGCCTCCGCAGCCCCAGGACGCGCGGTGCGACGCCGAGCGAGACCAGACGGGCGCCCCAGAAGGCCTCGTCGAACTGGATGGGCACCGGCACCGCGGGCACCCCGGCGCGCAGCCCGGCGGCGGTCGTGCCCGCGCCGCAATGGTGGACCACGGCCGCCATCCGCGGGAACAGCGCCGAGTGCGGCACCTCGTCGATGGTCAGAACGTCGTCCCCGGCGGCGGCCAGACCGCCCCAGCCCCGCTGGATCACCGCCCGCAGCCCGGCCGCACGCACCGCGCGCACCACCTCCGCGCTGAGCCCAGCGGGATCGGGAACGGTCGCGCTGCCCAGGCCCACGAAGACCGGCGGCGGCCCCGCATCGAGGAAGTCCCGCAGCTCGGGCGGGAGTTGAGCCGGGCCGTCGTACGGCCACCAGTACCCCGTCACGCGCAGGTGCGGGCCCCAGTCGTGCGGCTTGGGCACCACCAAGGGACTGAAGCCGTGGAGCACGGTGTCGGCCGGCCGGCATCGGCGCGCCCCGCGGACCCTGTCGCGAGGCAGGCCGAGTCGTGCGCGCGCGTCGGGGACGGCCGTGGAGAATACCCGCTCGATGGCCAGGTTGACGGCATGTCCGCCGACCCGGTTCGGCAGGCTTCCCCAGGAGCCGCCACCGAGCATCGCCGGTGCGAACTCCCGCGTGGGCGCCAGCGGTTGGAGCGGCAGTTCGATGCTCGGCAGGGACAGGCCCTCGGCGATGACACGTCCCAGCGGTGCGGTGGACGGGGCCAGGAGCAGGGCGTCGCTCGACCGCGCGGCGGCCAGCATGTCGTCCGTCAGCGATCCGGCCAGGCTCCGCGCCAGCCCCACCACGCGCACGAGCTTGCCCAGGCCGGTGCCGCTGCGGTGCAGGTTTCGCCCGCGCTCGGACTCCAGCTCCGCCCGTGGATCCAGCGGCAGCGGATGGAACCGTACGCCCGAGTCCGCGACCAGCCGCTCGAAGCAGCCGTGCGTCACCAGGGTCACCTCGTACCCGGTCCGCGACAGGGCGTGGCCGAGTCCGGTGTAGGGAGCCACATCGCCCCGTGAGCCCGCAGTCATGATCGCCACTCTCACCTCGCCAGTATGGGGGCGCGGGCCCTCGTGAGCGCCAACTGGACGCGCGAACGGGCGACTTCAAGTCTGTCCGATCCGTTGACTTGCGCCCTCGCACGGTTCTAACTTCGGCGCCACACGTTCGGGTTTCCGAATCATGTTCGAAATTACGAACCCATCTTTCCCTGCTTTCCCGCGCCAAGGAGCCGCATGTACCCCCCACCCCGCACCGACCTCGCCCGCCGCTTCAGATCCGCCGTCACCCGCGTCCTGGTGCTCGCGCTCGCCGCGACGGCCGCGCTGCTCTTCGCAGCACCCGCCCCGGCCCGGGCGGCGACGACGGCCCGGCAGATCCCGGTGCCCGCCGCCCCCATGGGCTGGGCCTCCTGGAACGCGTTCGCCGCGAAGGTCGACCACGGTGTGATCAAGCGGCAGGTCGACGCGTTCGTGGCGGCGGGGCTGCCCGAGGCCGGCTACGAGTACATCAACATCGACGAGGGCTGGTGGCAGGGCACCCGGGACGGCGCCGGCAACATCACCGTCGACGAGACGGAGTGGCCGGGCGGGATGAATGCCATCGCCGACTACATCCACAGCAAGGGCCTGAAGGCCGGCATCTACACCGACGCCGGCAAGGACGGCTGCGGCTACTACTTCCCCACCGGCCGCCCGGCCGCGCCCGGCTCGGGCAGCGAGGGCCACTACGAGCAGGACATGCTCCAGTTCTCCCGCTGGGGCTTCGACTTCGTGAAGGTCGACTGGTGCGGCGGCGACGCCGAGGGCCTCGACCCGAGGACGACCTACCAGGCGATCAGCGACGCCGTGGCCTCCGCGACCGCCACCACCGGCCGCCCGCTCGCGCTCTCCCTGTGCAACTGGGGCTACGACAACCCCTGGAACTGGGCCCCCGGCATGGGCCCGATGTGGCGGACGAACACGGACATCTTCTTCCACGGCGGCACACCGTCGTACGGCAACGTCCTGACCGCCTTCGACCGCAACATCCACCCCACGGCCCAGCACACCGGCTACTACAACGACCCCGACATGATGGTCGTCGGCATGACGGGCCTGACCGCCGCCCAGAACCGCAGCCACATGAACCTGTGGGCGATCTCCGGTGCCCCGCTGCTCGCCGGAGTCGACCTCACCACCCTGACCGCGGAGACGACGGGCATCCTCACCAACCCCGAGGTCATCGCCGTCGACCAGGACCCGCGCGGCCTCCAGGGAGTCGAGGTCGCCGAGGACACCACCGGCCTCCAGGTGTACGGCAAGGTCCTCGCCGGCAGCGGCAACCGCGCCGTCGTCCTGCTCAACCGCACCTCGACCACCCAGAACATGACCGTGCGCTGGTCCGACCTCGGCCTGACCAACGCCTCCGCCACCGTCCGCGACCTGTGGGCCCGGCAGAACGTCGCCACCACCGGCACGAGCTACACCACCGGCGTGCCCGCGGGCGGTTCCGTGCTGCTCACCGTCACCGGCGGCACCGAACAGTCCGCGAGCACCTACAGCGGCACGTCGGGCTTCTCCGGCGTGGTCGCCGGAAGCGCCGGACTGAAGACGGTCGAGGTCTCCTACACCAACAACACCTCCACGGCCCGCACGGCCACACTCACCGTCAACGGTCAGACCCCGACCAAGGTCTCCTTCCCGCCGACCGGGTCCACCGCGGGCAACATCTCCGTCAGCGTCTCCCTCGCCAAGGGCAACGCCAACACGATCGCCTTCACCGGCGCCCCGGCCCTCGAAGGCATCGTCGTCCGGCCGGTGCCCGGCAGGAACGGCACACTGATCACCGGCACCGGGTCCGGCCGCTGCATGGACATCGACGACAACACCATCGCCAACGGCACCGACGCCCAGCTGTGGGACTGCACCGCCGGCCAGAACCAGGTGTGGCAGTACCACAGCACCCGCAAGGAACTCGTGGTCTACGGCAACAAGTGCCTCGACGCCTACAACCTCGGCACCACCAACGGCACCCGTGTCGTCATCTGGGACTGCAACGGCCAGAACAACCAGAAGTGGAACCTGAACAGCGACGGCACCCTCACCAACGTCAACGCCGGGCTCTGTCTCGACGCGTACGGCGCGGCCACGGCCAACGGCACGAAACTGGTGCTGTGGACCTGCAACGGCCAGGACAACCAGAAGTGGACGGTGAGCTAGCGCCGGCCTAGGCGAGGCACACGACCAGGACGCCGAGGGCCACGGCGCACGTCAGCAGCCAGGCCGCCAGCAGCCGGCGCCGCAGGTCGCGGTAGGTCGCCTCGTACTCGTCCCGCAGTCTCCCGGCACGCTCCGCGGTGTGCTGCCAGGAGACGCGGGCGAGTGCTAGGTACTCCGCCTCGAACCGCCGCTCCACCTCGCCCCGCTGGGCGTCCGTCAGCCAGTGCAGCGGGGCACTGAACCGCGCGGCGGCCGTGCGGCCCTCCTCACGGGTCGCGGCGAGCAGCAGATGCCCCTCGATGTCATTGAGGAACGTGTCGTTCAGGCCCTTTTCATTGAGGTACTTGTCGGTGAGGCTCACAGGGTGGTCAGCTCCTTCTGCCGCTCCGGGGCGTGATGCAGGTCGAACGCCGGGGATTCGGAACGGATCCGCGGCAGAGCACGGAAGTTGTGCCGCGGCGGCGGGCAGGACGTCGCCCACTCCAGCGAGCGCCCGTAACCCCACGGGTCGTCGGCCTCGACCTTCTTGCCGTATTTCGCGGTCTTCCAGATGTTGTAGAAGAACGGCAGCAGCGATGCCCCGAGCACGAACGAGAACACGGACGACAGCGAGTTGAGCGTGGTGAGCCCTTCCACCGCCAGATAGTCCGGGATTCGGCGTTGCATGCCGTTCACGCCCAGCCAGTGCTGGACCAGGAAGGTGCCGTGGAAGCCGACGAACAGCGTCCAGAAGGTCATCTTGCCCAGCCGCTCGTCGAGCATCCTGCCCGTGAACTTCGGCCACCAGAAATGGAATCCGGCGAACATCGCGAAGACGACGGTGCCGAAGATGACGTAATGGAAGTGAGCGACGACGAAATAGGTGTCGGAGGTCGGGAAGTCCAGCGGCGGCGAGGCGAGCATGACGCCGGTGAGGCCGCCGAACACGAACGTGACCAGGAATCCGAAGGCCCAGAGCATCGGTGTCTCGAAGGACAACGAGCCCTTCCACATCGTTCCGATCCAGTTGAAGAACTTCACGCCGGTCGGTACGGCGATGAGGAACGTCATGAAGGAGAAGAACGGCAGTAGGACGCCGCCGGTGACGTACATGTGGTGCGCCCACACCGTCACGGACAGACCCGCGATGGCGATGGTCGCCGCGATCAGACCCATGTAGCCGAACATCGGCTTGCGGGAGAAGACCGGGATGACCTCACTGATGATGCCGAAGAACGGCAGCGCGATGATGTACACCTCTGGATGGCCGAAGAACCAGAAGAGGTGTTGCCACAGCAACGCTCCTCCGTTCGAGGCATCGAAGACGTGGGCGCCGAACTTGCGGTCCGCCTCCAGCGCGAAGAGCGCCGCCGCCAGGACGGGGAAGGCGAGCAGGACGAGCACCGCGGTCAGCAGCACGTTCCACACGAAGATCGGCATGCGGAACATGGTCATGCCCGGCGCACGCATGCAGATGATCGTGGTGATGAAGTTGACCGAGCCGAGGATGGTGCCGAAGCCGGAGAAGGCCAGACCCATGATCCACAGGTCGGCGCCGATGCCCGGCGAGCGGACCGCGTCCGACAGCGGGCTGTAGGCGAACCAGCCGAAGTCGGCGGCACCGTCGGGGGTGAGGAAGCCACCCACCGCGATGAGCGAGCCGAACAGGTAGAGCCAGTAGGCGAACATGTTCAGCCGGGGAAAGGCGACGTCCGGCGCGCCGATCTGGAGCGGCATGATCCAGTTCGCGAAACCGGCGAACAGCGGCGTCGCGAACATCAGCAGCATGATCGTGCCGTGCATCGTGAACGCCTGGTTGAACTGCTCGTTCGACATGATCTGAAGACCGGGCCGGGCGAGCTCGGCGCGCATGAACAGCGCCATCACGCCACCGAGGCAGAAAAAGGCGAACGACGTGACCAGGTAGAGCGTGCCGATGGTCTTGTGATCCGTGGTGGTCAGCCACTGGACGGCCTTGAAGTCTTTGATCCTCTTCACGCCCCGCCTGTGTCCGCACCCCACCCGCACGTCACACTCGACGGACGCGACGAGAATCACGGAAGAGGGTGTGACGATCCGGCGGGTGCCGGACACGAACCGAACATGAGCAACGACGAGACCTTCGCCGCTGCCTATCGCGAGCACTACTGGGCGGTCAGCCGCTATGTCGCGCGGCGACTGGACGGGCGCATGAGTGAGGTCGAGGAGGTGGTGGCGGAGGTGTTCACCGTGGCGTGGCGCCGCCGGGCCGACCTCCCGGCCGTCCCGCTGCCCTGGCTGTACGGCGTGGCACGCAACTGCCTGGCGAACGCGGTACGCGGCTACGGACGCCGGCGGCGGCTGGTCGACCGGATGGGCAACGACGACGCCGCGCACGGCCGGCACATCGTGGCCAGCCCCGACACCGAAGCGCCCGGCGCCTGGGTGCACGAGGCGCTGGCCCGGCTGTCGGCCGCCGACCAGGAGGTGCTGCGGCTGACGGCCTGGGAGGAACTCGGCGTCGACGAACTCGCCGTCGCCCTCGGCTGCGGAAGCCGGGCCGCCTCGATGCGGCTGCACCGCGCCCGCCGCCGGCTGCGAGCCGAGATCGACCGTGTGAGCCCCACGACCGTGCCCAAGGAACGAAGCCATGGCTGACGAACTCGAACTGTTGCGCCGAGCCAACCCCGTACCGGTCGACGGCCCGCACTACGGCGACGGCCCGCTGGACCACAACGCCGAACGGCACCTCGACCGGCTGCTGCACGAGCGCCCGCCCGCTCCCCGCCGCCGCACCCGGCTGGCCTGGGGACTCGCGGCCTCGGCCGTGGTCGCCGCGCTGGTGTCGGCACTGCTGTTCACCGGGCAGACCACCGCGCCCGCGGCCGCTGCCCCACGCCCACTGATCGTGCGGGCGGACTCCACGCCCGTGCCCATGGCGCGGCTGGCCGAGCGCGCAGAGCAGGCGGCGTCGGCGGACTCGCCCGCGCTGCGCAAGGGCACGCACGTGCAGTCATGGAGCCTGGCCATGAGCGACCGGAAGCCACCGATCACCCTCCCGCAGGAGACGATCGTGCGCTGGAACGCCGACGACAGCCACACGGAGCTCGTCGTCGCGACCGACCCGCGCCACCCCGGCCGGCCGGTCCTCACCGACGAGGACGGCAAACCGCGCCTGGTCGACGACGGCCACATCCTGAGCAACCGGACCTACCCGCCGAGTTGGAGCGACGCCCCGCCCTCGTCCCCGCCGCCGCACGACGCGGCTGCCCTGCACGACTACCTGGAGGAGGCCGAGCGCGCCTTCCTGGCGGACCACACGAAGCCGCTGTCCACCGCCGAACTCCTCGACGCCACCCGGATCCTGCTGGACAACTGGACCCTCGGCCCCCGCGAGTCGGCCGCGCTGGCCGACCTGCTGGCGGACGCCGAGGGGCTACGGCCCGTCGGTCAGGTCACGGACCGCCTGGGCCGGCGCGGACAGGCGTACGTCTACGACGGTGAGGACAACCGTCGGATGCTGATCATGGACGCCGCCGACGGTTCCGTCCTGGGACTGGAGCAGACCTTCACCAGGGACGACCCCCCGTTCGGCGTGAAAGCCGGCGATGTGATGACGTACAGCGCCTGGATGCGCTGACCGGGGGCAGCTGCCGGGGCCGGGCCGACCGCAGCGCCCTGCGCGACAGGGCGCCGGACATCAACCGGCCCGCCACGGCGATCGGCCAGGCCCGCCGAGGCCGGGCGGGACGAGTCCGGCCCGCTGCCGCGCGTGCCCTGAAGGTCCAGGTCAACCGGGCCGAGACCTGGACCTTCGGCCACGTCCTGCCTACTCGTCCCATGCCTCGATGATGATCTGCTCGGAGATCTTGCCGTCGCGCAGCGTGATCATCGACTCGGACATCACGCGCACACCGTCCGCGTACTCGCAGGACTCGCTGTAGGCGGCGCGGTCGCCCTGGACCACGCATCCCTCCAGCTTGTGCGTCATGTCGCGGCTGTAGACGTCGGTGAGCATCTCGGCGATCTGGTTGCGGCCGCTGACCACCTTCGGGTGGCTCGGCTGCGCGTTGCGGTTCACGAGGCGGATCTGCGCGTCGTCCGTGTACAGGGAAAGAAGCGTGTCCGCGCTCTGGCCTTCCACGGCCCGGCGAAGTGTCTCTGTGTCGAACGACGGAGTTGCGGTTGTGCCCATGGTGACCTCCTCCGAGGCCCGCGGCATGACGAGGGGCGGCCGCGAGGGCCTCACCTCCGAGCGTCCTCCGCGACGCGGGGCTCGGCAAGCGCTGCCGGTGCGCTGGGCCTGACGGGTGAGGGGCGCCGGCCGGCCGTGTCCGGCGGCGGGCCGACGGCGTTGGTCTTTTCATGATCTCAACACGACGTATCGCCACCGCCGTTGGTCTCGCGGCCGGCCTCACCGGCCTCGCCGCTCCGTTGGCGAACGCGGCCCCGGTGGACCCCCCGAACGCCGGCATGCTCAACCCCGTGACCACCCTCGACTCCCTCGCGGCCACCGGAGTGCCCGCGGACCGCAGGGCCAAGATGCCCCGGCCCTCCGAGCAGCTGACCCGCCTCGACCAGCTCAAGGAGCTGAACCGGGCGCAGCGCCCGCAGCAGTTCCGGCCGGTCGACACCCCGGTCACCAGGATGCTGCCCGCAGTCGACGTCTGAGTCGCCGCACGCCCGCACACGGAAGGGCCGCCCGAATGCCGGGCGGCCCTTTTGCGTGTGCCGAGAGTGACGAGGTGTCTACACGGTGGCGTCGAGGAAGTGGAAGCCGGGCCTCGGATGCATCAGGAAGTCGTGGTGGGAGATGTTCCACGCGTACGCCCCCGCCAGCGCGAACGCCACCCGGTCCCCGGCCCGCAGCCCGGCCGCCGGCACCCGGCGGGCGAGCACGTCCTTCGGCGTGCACAGCTGCCCGGCCAGGGTGATCCGCTCGCCCTCGGCCGCCGGGCGCGGCCAGGGAGATGGCCAGGCGTCGACCGGCAGCACGGAACAGGGCTGGTCGTGCCCCTTGGTCGCCGGGGTCCGCAGATGATGGGTGCCGCCCCGGACCACGGCGAACTCCTCACCGTGGCTGTGCTTCACGTCCAGCACCTCCGTGGCGTACCAGCCGCAGTACGCCGTGAGCGCCCGGCCCGGCTCGATGCGCAGGGTCAGCCGCGGATGCCGCTCGATGAGCCGGGCGAGCCCGGTGCCGTAGGCGGCCCAGTCGAAGCGGTGCTCGGGGTCGCCGTAGTCGACGTGCATGCCGCCGCCGACGTTCACCTCGCCGAGCCGGACCCCGAGGTCCGTCGCCCACGTGACGACGGACTCGGCCACCGCGACCTGCTCCGCGGCCTCCAGCCCGCTCGCCAAGTGGGCGTGCACGCCGACCGGTTCGAGCTGCGGGAACGCGCCGTCGGCCAGCTGCCGGATCATCGGCTCGGCCCGTGCCGGGTCCATGCCGAACGGGGTGGGACGACCGCCCATCGCGAGCGAGCTGTTCGCCAGCGAGCCGTCGGCCACCGGCAGGTTGACCCGTGGCAGGACCGCCACCCGTCGCCCCGGCGCGTCCCGGCGGGCCAGCTCGGCGAGCATGCGCAGTTCGTGCTCGCTCTCCACGTGAAAGCGCTCGACTCCCTGCTCCAGCGCGGCGGTGATCTCGTCCGGCGTCTTGCCCGGACCGCCGAAGGCGAGCGGGCGCCCCGGAACGGCCTTGGCGACATGGGCGAGTTCACCGCCCGAGGCCACCTCGTAGCCGTCGACGAACGGGCCGAGCGCGGTGAGGATCTCCGGCTCGGGGTTCGCCTTGGCGGCGTAGTACAGCTCGACCCGCTCGGGCAGGGCGTCCCGGACGGTGGCCGCGTGTGCGCGCAAAGCTGCCAAGTCGTAGACATACGCGGGTAGTTCGGTCGCGGGCAGAGTCAGGACGCGGTCGCGGACCGCGGCCGTGGGCTGTGTCATCGGGCGGCGCTCCCGGTCGTGTCACGGAGGATGTCCTCGGCCAGCGGGGACGGCAGCCGGACATAGCCCGCCTCCCGGTCCGCCTTGCGCTCCCAGCGGGTGAGGAGATTGGCCTTGGCGGGCAATGGCACCCCGGCGAGGAGAGCGGCCATCCGGGGCGGGCAGCCGTGGGCCTCGGCATGCGCCCGGAGCGTGTCGCGCACCCGGGCCCACAGGGCGGCCTCCGCCTGCGGGTACAGGTCGGCGAGGGCGGCGAGCAGCTCGGCGACATGGTTGACCAGCAGGCAGTAGACGACCCGGTCCCAGCCGCGCTGCGCGTCGTACGTCAGCGGGCCCGCGACCTCGGGCGGCAGCGCGTCGAGGGTGGCCTGGTGGTGCGCCGGGACCAGCTTGGTGCCCTCCAGGTCGCGGAAGAGCACCTGCGCGGGGCGGCCGTCGCCGTCGACGCAGATCAGCACGTTCTGGAGGTGCGGTTCCAGGACGATGCCGTGGTCGAAGTAGGCGGACAGGACCGGCGGGACGAGGAGGTCGAGATAGGCCGACCACCAGTCGAGGGCCGCCCGCTCGTCGGCCCCGGCGAGAAGCCGCGAGATGTGCGCCCCGCCGGTCGGGTACTCGTCGGCGACGGCCGCCGCGAGCAGGGGAGTGGTGCCCGGGGCGAGCCGGTCCCGCAGGCCCTCGCGGACGATCACACCGAAGCCCTCCAGCAGTGCGCGGTCCGGTGTGCCGTCGGGGCCGGGCAGGGCGAGCGTGCGGTAGGCGGGCTCGCGGAGCATGTCGCTGCCGGGGAAACGCGCGGCGAGATCGGCGAACGCCGGGGCCAGGGCGCGGGTCAGGGCGACGGCACCGGACAGCTCGTAACTGCTGTTCTTGCGCAGGCAGTTGGTGATGCGCACGTTCAGGCTGAACTTCAGGAACGTCTCCCCGTCGTACAGCGTGCGCACCGAGGCGGTGGCGGCGAACGGGGCGCCGCCGGGGCCCAGGTCGAGGACGTCGCCCCGCTCCAGGGCGGCCCGCAGCAGCGGATGCCCGCGCAGCGTCTCGAACTGCCAGGGGTGGGCGGGCAGCAGCCGGTAGCCGTCGGGAACGTCCGGGCGCTGCGCGTCCAGGGGCGCGACGGACGCGGGGTCGGTGTACTCCTCGGCGATCAGACCGCTGCGCACGGCGAGATGCCGCAGCGGGAAGGTCGCGCCGACCTCGGGGGCGTACGCGGACCAGGCGCGCGGGTCGCCGGTGCGGGCCTTCGGGGTGGGGTGGAAACGGTGGCCGAAGACGAGGGACTGCTCGGAGGCGAGATAGGCGGAGAGCCGGTCCAGCGGGGTGTGGGGCGGGCGCGTGACGGTGAGCGCCGTCGCGACGGCCCCGTGGCTGGAGGCGATCTGCTGCAGGAACTCCTCGTTGCGCACACCCGTCCGCAGCCACAGCTCGTCGTGCGTGTACTCGGCCAGTCGGCGCCAGTCCACCTCCGTCCAGACGCCGCCCCGCTGCTCGCTCACCGGCCCGGTGAACCGGTGCGCACCGAGCAGGGACGTACGACGCAGGGCGACGCGCAGCAGCACGCCGCGGCGTGGCAGCCGCAGCAGCAGACGGCCGGCGGTGACGACGCTCTGGCGCTCGGGGCCGGAGACCTCGCGCAGCAGGCAGTTGAGGAGCGTGTGGGCCACGACCTCGTCGGCGGAGGGCAGTTCGGCGGAGGTGACCGGGGCGGTGCCCTGCTCGGGGAGCGTGTCGGTCAGGGAGGGCATCAGCGGCTCCAGCGGGTGCGCGGGTGCGGGGTGGGCAGGAGAACGGCCGTGACGGAGGCGGCGGCACCGCCGATCAGCACGGGTGCGGCCGGCCCGAAGCGGACGCCGCCCGCGACCGCGTCGGCCTTGGAGAAGGAACGGCGGGGTCCGACGCTCACGGCGAACCCCCGCTCCGCAGTAGATAGTTGGGGCCGCTGGTGTAGTGCTTGTTGATGTCGGCCGCGCCCGACCGCTCCTTCGAGAGCAGGGTCCCGGCCGTCACCATCGCCTTGACCGGCAGCTCCCGCGCGTGCAGGACTCGGGCGCGCAGGACGTCCGCCGCGTCGCCGCCGAGCCGGTCGAGGGACTCCGTCAGCCGGTTCCGTACGAGGTCGAGGAGTGCGCGGCGCTGCCGGGGGAGCCCGAAGGCGTACGCGCCCGCGCACAGATGCAGAGTGATCGTGGTGAACAGGTCGGCGACCGGCCCGTCGTCCGTGCCGAGGATCCGGGCGTCGTCGAAGGCCCACGGGCCGCGGAGCGCGGCGTGCAGCCGCTCGGTGTTGACGCGCGGCCCGTCGTTGTCCTTGAACAGCAGCCGCAGACCGTCGGACGTCAGCACCAGGGAGATGTTCTGCTGGTGCGACTCCAGTGCGATGCCGCGGCCGAACAGGGTGGTCTGCCAGTCGAACAGCACGGTGAGTACCGAATCCAGCAGCGCGAGGGGGTCGCCGCCGTGGAAGCGGTCGGCGAGGTGGTCCAGTACCGGTCGCCCGTCGGGGGCCTCCGCGAGAAGCGCCGCCATCGGCACCACCACGGCATCGTCGAGGCCGGCCGGGTAACGGCGGCAGAGCACCGCGAGCAGCTCGTGCCCGGCATGGGCGTACGTCGTCTCGTCGGCGTGCAGGATCACGCCCCTGAACCGTGGCTCGCGGTCGATCACCGCCTCGATCAGCCGCTGCCCGACGGCACCGTCGACGAGTGTGCCCGGCTTGACGGTCCGCTTGTTGCGCAGGCCCAACGTGGCGGTGGCGAGGGGCAGTTTGAGATGCACGGACGGATCGGCGACCGTCGCCACCGTCCGCATGGACAGCGTCGGCACGACCTCCAGATGGGCCCGCTCTGCGAGCACCGCCCCGTCCGGCAGGCGGGCGGCTCGCAGGGCGTCGACGGTCAGCGGATGCACGGGCAGCATGACGTGGCCGCCGCTCGGATTCGTGAGCCCGAGGGCCTCGGGAGTGGGCCAGAAGTCCGGCAGTGTGCCCGAGAAGGTGACGGTGTCTCGCGGCACGGCGATCCAGCGCAGCCGAAAGGAGGGTTGGAACTCCGGTGCGAATGCCCGCAGTTGCGTCTCGTCCAGCCCCGAGCGACCGCGCGCCGTCGGATAGACGGGATGGTCGAGCCGGGCGGCGAGCGTGTCGTACGCCAGGCTGCCCGCGAGGCCCGTCCCGAAGGTCAGCCGCCGCATGACCTCGTCCCGCGTCTCCGCGTGCAGCCGCATCGTCACCAGCGTCTGACGGCACTCCTCGGCGAAGGCGTCGAAGCCACCCCGGTCCTCCGGTTCGGCGAGCAGGCGCAGAGCGCCGAGCACGCTGTCGCACGACGACAGTTCGGCGCCGTCCGACTCGCGCACGAGCAGCGGCAACCGGGCGGCGTACACGCCCTGGAAGCCGTCCTCGGTGACGGGCAGCAGCAGTGCGTCGTCCGGCACGGGCAGGCGCACCCAGTCGCCGTCGGGGCGCCGCACCGGTGTGCCCCGGCTGCGCAGCCCGACCACATCCTCGCGCAGGAGGGCGCCGAGGACGCGGGTGAGCAGCTCCGCCTCGCAGGTGTCCGTGGTGGTCGTCGGCGCGGTCACGGCTGGATCTCCCAGCGCCGCCCGGCCAGGAACTCCGCCACCGCCCGGTCCACCGCCGGCTGGTCGGTGCCGGTGGCGCGCAGGACGCCGAGGTAGTCGCGGTTCGTGCGGTACAGCTCGTGCCGCTCGCCGACCGCGCGCAGCGGACGGTACGTCAGATGTGCGCCCTCCACGTCCAGTTCCGTGGCCGGGGGAGCGTCGACGAGGGTTCCCGCGCGATCGGCGCACGGATAGTCCAGGCGGGCGGCGCCGTCCCTGCGGGCATCGAGGTCGGCCGGCAGGGGCTCGCCCAGGTGGGTGCGCAGGATGTGCTCGAAGAGCGGGATCTCCAGCAGCCGCGCCAGGAGCAGGTCGCACTGGTCGCCGATGGCACGGTAGTTGACCTCGATGATCCGCGCCCGCCCCGCGCGCACCACGAACTCGGTGTGGCACGCCCCGAACCCGACGCCCAGCGCGTCCAGTTGCTCCAGGACCTGCGCGACGACCGGCCCGGGATGGGCGGGGACGAAGGTGAGGCGCTCCTCGACGAAGTACGGCGGTGGGGACAGCTCGGTGCGGAAGCCGCCCAGGACATGGCGGACGCGCCCGTCGCCGAGGGTCTCCAGGGTGAACAGGTCGCCGGGGAGGTACTCCTCGACGAGCAGGGCGGCACCCGGGCGGCGCTCCAGGATCTCCTTGGCGTGCGCCACGAGTTCCTCCGGGCCGTCGACGAGGACGACGTCCTCGCTGGCCACGCCCTCGCGAGGCTTGAGCACACACGGGTACGGCGCGTCGCCGGGTGCGACCGGTTCGGTCAGCTCGGTCGACCACACGGTGTCCACGCCGGCCGCGGCGAGCCGACGGCGCATCTCGGCCTTGTCCTTGCAGCGCAGAGCGGCCCGCCAGTCCTTGCCGGGCAGGCCGAAGTAGTCGGCGGCCAGGGCGGCCTGGGTCTGGAGATGGTCGCTGTTGGTGAAGACGGCGTCGGGTCGGTGATGGGTGGAGACACGGCTGATCACGGCCCGGAAGTCACGCACGTCGCACTCCAGGACCTCGATGTCCGGGTGGGCGCGGCGGTGGGCCGCGGGCTGGTCGGTGAGGACGGTGACGTCCAGGCCGAGCCGTGCCGCGGCGGGCAGGAAGCCCTCGGAGACGGCGTCGGTCGGGTTGAGGGCGAGCAGGTACAGACGCATGGAGATGAACTGACTTCCGCTGAGCGGGTGAGGGGTCGCGGGCCGCGCCCGGAGAGGGGTCCTGTCGGGAACCGTCATCGGGCTCGCGGCCGGCGCCGGAGGAGGAGCGGGGCGTGCCAGAGGGCACGGAAGGGCACACCGATCGGTGTGCCACGTCGGGTCGCGGTCACAAACGGTGAGCTTAGGGTAGCCTTCCTTTGTCTCTCAAATGCCGCGCGATCACTGGGGTGTTCGGGGTCGTCGACTCGCCCGCGAGTAGCCCACCTGGCGTTCTCTGCTTGATCGCAAGTGTAAGGTAAGCCTTACCTATCTGACTTGATGAACACGCAGGGGAGCAACGATGTCCCTGGCCCCGATGACCACCGCCGTCGCGCATACGCTCGGTGACGTCTACGCGCGGCTCGCAGGCCTGTGCGAAGTGCTGTCCGTGCGGGTCGCCGAACCCGGAGCGGCGGACGCCGGAGCCGGCGTGTCGGCGGCGGAACTGGTGAAGGACGGAGCCGCGCTCGACGCCTTCGTGGCCGCCGAGGCAACCCGGATTCACGATCGTCACGGGGTGGTCGTGCGGCGCCATGTCGCCGCCTCGCGCGCCCTGCACGACTACGCCTGGTCGATCTCGCTCCTGATGAGCGGCGCCTGGTACCTCGAACGCCGGGTGCCGCGGATCCGGCCCGAGGATCTGCGGCTGGACCTCGCCGCGGCCGAGTTCACCGTGACGCCCGGAAGCGACCTCGCCTGTCTCGCCGACGATCCGGCGGCGGCCCTGCCGGGTGTACTGACGGTCCCTCATGAGGAAGCGCTGCGGGCGGAGTTGCGCGCCGCGGTCGCCGATCACATGGCGCCCCTGCTGGACGCGATCGGTCCCGTCGCGCGGCGCGGCTCCCGCGCCCTGTGGGGCATGGTCTCCGACGACCTGGTCTCCGGCATCTGGTACCTCGGCCGGGTGCTGGGCCGCGAGGACGAGGCCGTGCGGGCGGCCGAACGACTGCTGCCGTCCGCGGTGGCCCCGTACCCGAGCGGAGCCGACTTCCGGCACCTGACGACGGCCGACGGCCGCCGCCACCCCACACGCACCCGCGCCGGATGCTGCATGTACTACACGATCCGCCCCGACGAGGCCTGCGCCACCTGCCCCCGCACCTGCGACGCGGAACGGCTGCGCCGCCTCGAAGGCTGAGACGGCCTGCCGGCAGCCCTACTCGGCCGTCGCCAGGAACTGCGTCGCCGCCAGCTCCGCGTAGAGCGGGTCCGCGGCCACGAGTTCGCGATGTGTGCCCACCGCGCGCACCCGGCCCGCGTCCATGACCACGATCCGGTCGGCCATCGTCACCGTCGACAGCCGGTGCGCGACGACCAGCACGGTGGTCGTACGGGCGACATCGGCGACCGTGTCCCGCAGGGCCGCCTCGTTCACCGCGTCCAGCTGCGAGGTGGCCTCGTCGAGGAGCAGCAGCCGCGGCCGGCGCAGCAGGGCACGGGCGATGGCCACGCGCTGGCGCTCGCCGCCCGACAGCTTGGTGCCGCGATGCCCGACGAGCGTCTCCAGACCGTCGGGCAGCCGCGCGACCAGGCCGTCCAGCCGGGTCGTCTTCAGCACCCGCGTCAGGGCGTCCTCGTCCGCGTCCGGGTTGCCGAGCAGCAGGTTGGCACGCAGGGAGCCCGACAGGACCGGGGCGTCCTGCTCGACGTACCCGATGGCCGAGCGCAACTGCACCAGCTCCCAGTCCGCCAGATCCCGCCCGTCGAGCGTGATGGTCCCGTCCTCTGGGTCGTAGAACCGTTCGATGAGCGAGAACACCGTGGTCTTGCCCGCACCGGACGGACCGACGAACGCGGTCATGCCCTGCGCGGGCACGTCGAACGTCACCCCGTGATGGACGTACGGCAGGTCTTCGGCGTACCGGAAGCGCACGTCCTCGAAGGTCAGCGTGGCGGGCTGGGCCCCGGCGGACGGCAACGGCGCGGGCAGGGCGGCCGGTTCGGCGGGCAGCCGCAGCGCCTCCTGGATCCGGGCGAGCGCGGCAGAACCCGTCTGGTACTGGGTGATCGCGCCGACGACCTCCTGGATCGGCGACATCAGATAGAAGACGTACAGCAGGAACGCGACCAGCGTGCCGATGTCGATGGCGCCGGTCGCCACCCGCGCCCCGCCGACCGCGAGCACCGTGATGAAGGCGATCTGCATGGCGAGCCCCGCCGTGTTGCCTGCCGCTGCCGCCCACTTGGCGGCCCGCACGCTCTGCCGCCAGGACTCCTCGGCGGCCTCGTGCAGCGTGCGCTCCTCCCGGTGCTCGGCGCCGGACGCTTTCACCGTGCGCAGCGCGCCGAGGATCCGCTCCAGCGAGGCGCCCATCACTCCGACCGCGTCCTGCGCCTGCCGGCTGGCCTGGTTGATGCGCGGCACGATCACCCCGAGGACCGTGCCGGCGCCCAGGATCACGGCGAGCGTGACCGCGAGGAGTACCGGATCCACCAGGCCCATCATCACGACCGTCGCCAGGAGCGTGAGCCCGCCGGTGCCGAGGCCCACCAGCGAGTCGGTCGTGACCTCGCGCAACAGGGTGGTGTCCGAGGTGACGCGGGCCATCAGATCGCCCGGCTCGCTCCGGTCCACGGCGGTGATGCGCAGTCGCAGCAGATACGACGACAGGGCGCGCCGTGCGCCGAGCACCACCGACTCGGCGGTGCGCCGCAGCACGTACGAACCCAGCCCGCCCAATGCCGCGTTGGCCACCACCAGCGCCGACATGATCAGCAGCGCCCCGGTGATGGCCCGGTCGTGCGACAGGTCGTCGATCAGCTCCCGGGCGACCAGCGGCAGGAGCAGCCCGGTCGCGCCGGTGACCAGCGAGAGCAGCGCGCCCGCCAGCAGGGCCCACCGGTGCGGACGTACATAGCCCAGGAGCAGCCGCCAAGTGGGCGGGGTGGGTTGGGCGTCGGCGATGCTCACGGGGCTCCTCCGGAGTCGTACGGAGCATTCAGGCTACGTCGGCTCCCTCCCGCGAGGCCTGCGGGTTTCCCGGAGCTGGGGACCGCATGCGGTGTGCGCCTATCCGCGCTGTGCCAGGGCCGCCAGGGTCGCGTCCAGCTCGGCGGGGCGCGGGCGGTTGTGCGGCAGCTTCGAGAGCATCGCGGCCATCCCGCAGGTGTTGCTGAGCGCGGAGAGGACCAGGCCGCCCGCGACAGCGGCGGACAGCAACTGCCAGGCCGGGTGCAGCAGTCCGAGGGCGAGGCCGACCAGGACGACCGAGCCCGCGGTGAACCGCACCTGCCGTTCCATGGCCCATGTGCGGCGCGCACCGGACGCGGGACGGTCGAGCTCGTGTCCGCGCGCCGCCCAGCCCTGGGTGCCGCCGGTCAGGGTCATGGCCGCGACGCCGTGTTCGGCGAGCAGCCGGCAGGCGTTCTCGGAGCGGGCTCCGGAGGCGCAGACCACCAGGAGTTCGCCGTAGTGCCGGCGCAGCGCGGGCAGGGCGCGGTCGAGCCGGTCCAGGGGGACGTTCAGCGCGCCGGGCAGATGACCGGCGGCGTACTCGCCGGGGGTGCGGACGTCGATGACGGTCATCCCGGGCAGCCGGGTGCGGGCCGTGTCGATGTCGAGGGTGCGAGGGTCGAGGGGAGAGGTCATGCGGAGTGAGATCCTTTCAGGTGAGGGGTAAAATACCCCCAAGGGTATGTAGAGGAGTGATCGTGGAGCTTCAGTTCGAGGGCGATGACCTCAAGTCGGTGCTCAACCGGCTGCGCCGGGCACAGGGGCAGATCTCCGGAGTGATCAAGATGATCGAGGAGGGTCGCGACTGCGAGGACGTGGTCACCCAGCTCGCCGCCGCCTCCCGCGCCCTCGACCGGGCCGGCTTCGCGATCATCGCGACCGGGTTGCAGCAGTGCCTCACCGACACCGAGAAGGGGCGCGCCGACGGCGAGACGACGGAGCAGATGAAGGCCCGTCTGGAGAAGCTCTTCCTGTCCCTGGCGTAGTCACGGTCCGTACCCGGGTCATACGACGGCGTCCACCAGCATGAGGGCGGCCACGGCCAGCAGTGCCCAGGCGAACAGCTGCCGCAGCCGGTCGCCGGAGATCTTCCCGGCGAGGCGTTTGCCGTCCCACGCGCCGAGTACGGCGGCCGCCGTGAACGGTGCCACGGCGGCCCAGTCGATGCGCGCGTCCGTGCCGGCCCGCGCCACCAGGGCGACCAGCGAGTTGACGGTGATCACCAGCAGGCTGGTCCCCACGGCGGCCCGCATCCGCAGCCCGACGACGTTCACCAGAGCCGGTACGGCGAGGAAGCCGCCGCCCACCCCCAGCACACCGGTCACCGCGCCGAGTCCCGCCCCGGCCCGGACGACCTGCCAGGACCGCACCGGCACGTCCTCGTCCCGTACGGACGCCGACGGCCGCAGCATGCGCAGGGCGGCCAGCGCGGCGATCACCGCGAAGGCGCCCGTGAGCAGCCAGGACGGCAGCCACCCGGACACCGCGCCGCCGATCGCCGCCGGGACCAGCCCCGCCGCCGCGAACAGCGCCCCGCCCCGCCAGCGCACGGTGCCCGCACGGGCGTGCGCGCCGAGCGCGGTGGCGGAGGTGACGCCGACCACGAGCAGGCTCGCGGTGGCCGCGGCGGCCGGACTGAAGTCGAGCAGATAGATCAGCGCCGGCACCGCCAGCACGCTGCCGCCCCCGCCCAGCGCCCCGAGTGCGAGCCCGGTCGCGCCACCGGCGAGGAGCCCGAGGAGCAGGGTCGTCACGAGGTCGCTCCGGGAGGGGGCGCGATGCGATGAGAGCCGTGGAGCCGGACCTCACTCCGCACCGGACGCCCCCGATTCCGCCGCCTCGGAGAAGCCCGCCTCGGCGACCACCGGAAGCCCGGCCTCCGTCCATGCGCGCATCCCTCCGACCACGTCCACGACCTCGGCGCCACGCGCGGAGAGCAGGGCCGCCGCCTCGCGGGAGCGCTTGCCGGAGCGGCAGATGGCCACGACCGGACGGGACCGTGCGGACTCGGGCAGCGGCTCGCCGGCGGTCAGGGCGGACAAGGGGGCGAGGACGGCGCCGGGGGCGTGGCCCTCGGCCCACTCCGGCGCCTCGCGGACGTCCACGAGGACCGCCCCCGCGTCCGTGCGCTCCCATGCCTCGGCCGGCGTGACCCGGGCCATGGGCAGCCCGGCCGCACGGGCCGAGTCGAAGGAGTCGTCGACGGCCACGACAGCGCGCCCCGCCGCGTCCAGGAGCGAGGCGGCGATGCCGGCGCGCATACCGCCTGCGCAGTGCACCCACACGGTGCCGTCCGGTATCTCGGAGAGACGGCCGCGCAGCTCGTGCACCGGTATGTGCAGGGAACCCTTGATGTGGCCCGCGTGGCGCTCGGAGTCGCGCCGAACGTCCAGGGTGATCACGCCCTCCTGGGCCGCGAGGTCGGCGAAGGTGCCGCGCGCGAAGGAGCGCGGGAGCTCACCGGGGCGTACCCAGTCCGCCGGGGAACCGGTGGCCGCCGCGGCCGGCCGGTCGATGCCGACGCGGACCAGTTCGCGCTGGGCGTCGGCGAGTTGGGCGGGCGACTCGGCGAGCAGCGTCACCGGCTTGCCCCAGGGCAGCAGCCAGGCCAGATAGGTGGCCAGCTGGCCCTCCGCCTCGAAATTGACCGCCCCTGCGACATGGCCCTCGGCGAACGCGACGCGATGACGCAGGTCCACCACCCACTCCCCGGCGGCCAGCCGCGCCGCGATCTCCTCGGCGTCGGCCGGGCGGGGCGGCGTCAGATCCACAGGAGCCGGGCCCTGTGTGTTGGCGGGCCCCATGTGGGCGTAGTACGCAGGTACGTCGTCCAGCGTGGCGAGCAGCTCGGCGACGAAGGTGTCGACGTCCTTGACCAGGGCGTCGTTGACCTGCCGCTCACGCCCGATGGTCGTCGCCGTCCCACCGGCCGACTGGCCGGCCGAACAGAAACTGCCGAAGCCGTGCGTGGGCAGGACCCGCGTCTCGTCGGGCAGCTCGGCCGCCAGCCGGTGCGCCGAGTCGTACTGCGCCCGCGCCAGCCCGCCCGTCAGCCCCGGCTCGACCAGGTCGGGCCGTCCCACGGTGCCGATGAGCAGGGAGCCGCCCGTGAAGACGGCCACGGCGCGCCCGGCCTCCTCCAGCACGTACGACGTGTGGTGCGGGGTGTGCCCGGGGGTGGCCAGGGCGCGCAGCATCAGGTCGTCCTGGATGTGCGTGCGGTCCCCGTCGGCGACCGGCACGCGCGCGTAGGCGACCCGTGCCGCGGCGGGGACCAGGTAGGCGGCGCCGGTGAGCCGGGCCAGCTCCAGGCCGCCGGTCACGTAGTCGTTGTGGACGTGTGTCTCCACCACATGTGTGATGCGCACACCCCGCCGTGCGGCGGCGGCCATCACACGGTCGATGTCCCGCGGCGGATCGACCACCACGGCGCTGTGGGCGCCGCCCGCCAGATAGCCGCGGTTGCCCAGTCCCGGCACCTCGATGGTGTCGACGAAGTACACGGCAACACTCCTCTCCTGTCCTGGTGAAGCCCGTGCCCACCCCGGCGAGGGATGTACCCCCGGGGGTATGTAGTCCACAGTAGCAGGGTACCCCCGGGGGTATTCGAGGCGTCGTGGCCGGAAGCACATGTGAGGACCCCCTCTCCGTGCCCTTACTGATCAGTTGCGTCTAGGGTCGGAAGTGGACGGAGATCCGCGGAGGGAAGGGCTGAGCACCATGGCGCAGGAAGTGCGGGGCGTGATCGCACCGGGCAAGGACGAGGCCGTGCGCGTGGAGACGATCGTCGTGCCGGATCCGGGGCCGGGAGAAGCCGTCGTACGGGTCCAGGCCTGCGGGGTCTGTCACACCGACCTGCACTACAAGCAGGGCGGCATCAGCGACGACTTCCCGTTCCTGCTCGGCCATGAGGCGGCGGGGGTGGTGGAGTCAGTCGGCGACGGCGTCACGGACGTCGCCCCCGGCGACTTCGTGATCCTCAACTGGCGTGCCGTGTGCGGGAACTGCCGTGCCTGTCTGCGCGGCCGGCCCTGGTACTGCTTCGCCACCCACAACGCCGGCCAGAAGATGACCCTCGCCGCCACCGGCCAGGAACTCTCTCCGGCGCTCGGCATCGGCGCCTTCGCCGAGAAGACGCTGGTCGCGGCGGGACAGTGCACCAAGGTCGACCCGGCGGTGGCCCCGGCGGTGGCCGGGCTGCTGGGCTGCGGCGTGATGGCCGGCATCGGCGCGGCGATCAACACCGGGAACGTCGGCCGCGGCGACAGCGTGGCCGTGATCGGCTGCGGCGGGGTCGGTGACGCGGCCATCGCGGGCTCGAACCTGGCCGGCGCCGCGAAGATCATCGCCGTGGACATCGACGACCGGAAGCTGGAGAAGGCCCGCTCCATGGGCGCCACGCACACGGTCAACTCGCGCGAGACCGATCCCGTCGAGGCGATCCGCGAGCTGACCGGCGGTTTCGGCGCCGACGTCGTGATCGAGGCGGTCGGCCGCCCGGAGACGTACAAGCAGGCCTTCTACGCCCGCGACCTCGCCGGCACCGTCGTCCTGGTCGGTGTGCCGACCCCGGAGATGAAGCTGGAGCTGCCGCTGCTCGACGTCTTCGGGCGCGGCGGGGCCCTGAAGTCCTCCTGGTACGGCGACTGCCTGCCGAGCAGGGACTTCCCGATGCTGATCGACCTGCATCTGCAAGGGCGCCTGGACCTCGCGGCGTTCGTCACCGAGACGATCGAACTCACCGACGTGGAGAAGGCCTTCGAGCGGATGCACCAGGGAGACGTCCTGCGCTCGGTGGTGGTGTTCTGATGACCGCCCGTATCGAACGCCTCGTCACCTCCGGGCAGTTCACCCTCGACGGCGGCACCTGGGACGTCGACAACAATGTCTGGCTGGTCGGCGACGACCACGAGGTGATCGTCATCGACGCCGCCCACGACGCCGAGGCCATCGCCACGGCCGTCGGCGACCGGCGACTGACGGCGATCGTGTGCACCCACGCCCACAACGACCACATCGACGCCGCACCCGCCCTCGCGGACCGCACCGGCGCCACGATCTGGCTGCACCCCGACGACATGCCGCTGTGGAAGCTGACCCACCCGGACCGCGACCCCGACGCCCACCTCCTGGACGGCCAGGTCATCGAGGCCGCGGGCGCCGACCTCACGGTCCTGCACACCCCGGGGCACGCGCCGGGCGCCGTCTGCCTGTACGACCCCGGCCTCGGCGTGATCTTCACCGGCGACACCCTCTTCCAGGGCGGTCCCGGCGCCACCGGCCGCTCGTACTCCCACTTCCCGACGATCATCGGCTCGATCCGCGACCGGCTGCTCACCCTGCCGCCCGAGACGAAGGTCCTCACCGGCCACGGCGACCCGACGACCATCGGCGACGAGGCACCGCACCTCCAGGAGTGGCTCGACCGGGGCCACTGAGCCCGCACCCGGCCGGGTGACGCTGCCGTGAAAGGCGGCACCCTCCCGAAAAAGGCGACAGAAGATGTCCGGCTTCCCCGGCACCCTCGATGAGGACACCACACACGAGGGCACCGGAGGCCGGACATGTCACAGCCGCTCAAGGACAAGGTCGCACTGGTCGCCGGGGCGACCCGGGGAGCCGGACGCGGCATCGCCGTCGAACTCGGAGCGGCCGGCGCCACGGTCTACGTGACGGGACGCAGCACCCGCGCCCGGCGCTCGGAGTACGACCGCCCGGAGACCATCGAGGACACCGCCGACCTGGTCACCGAGGCGGGCGGCCGGGGCATCGCCGTACCCACCGACCACCTCGACCCGGCACAGGTCCGCACCCTCGTGGACCGGATCGCCGACGAACAGGGCCGCCTCGACGTGCTCGTCAACGACGTCTGGGGCGGCGAGAAACTCTTCGCCTGGGACAGCCCCGTCTGGGAGCACGACCTCGACAAGGGGCTCAGGCTGCTCCGCCTCGCCGTCGAGACACATGCCATCACCAGCCACCACGCCCTGCCCCTGCTCCTGCGGAATCCGGGCGGGCTGGTCGTCGAGATGACCGACGGCACGGCGGACTACAACAGCGTCAACTACCGCACCTCCTTCTTCTACGACCTCGCCAAGACGTCCGTACTGCGCATGGCCTTCTCCCTTGGCCACGAGCTCGGCCCGCGCGGCGCCACCGCCGTCGCGCTGACCCCGGGCTGGCTGCGCTCGGAGATGATGCTCGACGCCTTCGAGGTGCGCGAGGACAACTGGCGTGACGCCGTCGAACGCGTCCCGCACTTCGCCATCTCCGAGACCCCGCGCTACGTCGGCCGGGCCGTCGCCGCCCTCGCCGCCGACCCCGACCTGGCCCGCTGGAACGGCGAGTCCCTCTCCAGCGGGCAGCTCGCGCGGGTCTACGGCTTCACGGACCTCGACGGCAGCCGCCCCGACGCCTGGCGGTACCTCGTGGAGGTACAGGACGCGGGGAAGCCGGCGGACACGGCGGGCTACCGCTGAGGCGGCACCGGGTCGACCGCGGGGAGCGGCCAGCGCGCGGAGTGGCCCGGCGGGAGGCCGAGGTCCTCGCGTACGGCCGCGTAGTAGCCCTCGCGTCCGGCGCGCTGCCGCTCCAGCAGCGCCTGCCATGCCTCCCGGTCCTCCCGTTGCTCCCGCACGAACCGCTCCATCTCCAGCGCCGTCACGACCCAGACGCGTGCCTTCTCCACCACCGCCGGGCTGCCCAGCATGATCAGCGCCTCACCCGACGGGTCCCGGCGGGTGGTGGCATCGGCCAGCAGCGGCTGAGCCTGTTCGAGGGTCAGGGGGTCCGGGTGCGGATCGACACCGGCCCCGGCCGCGACCCGGTAGGTCACCGTGACCGTCTTCTTCACCGACTGCGCGTAGTCGGCGTACACCCCGAGCCGCCGCTCCTCCCACCGCGCCGCCCGCTCCCGTCCGAACCTCATCCGGTCGCCCCGCACGACCACCACGTAGGAACCGAGAGCGCCGACCACGACGCCTATGAGCGCGGGGAGTTGCTGCAGGAACACCGACATGGATGCACGCTATCTGCCCGGATGATCGTCCCGGCACTACGGTTCGCTCCATGACGGACACGAAGCGCTTCGCAGACCACGCAGTCCTGATCACCGGCGCCGGCCGCGGTATCGGCGCCGCGACCGCGCGCCGCTTCGCCGAGGAGGGCGCCCGCGTCCTGCTGACCGACCGGGACGGGCCCGAGGCCGAGCGGACGGCGGCGGAACTGCGGGGACGCGGGCTCGTGGCCGAGGCGCTGGCGTGCGACGTCGGCGACCGGGAGTCCGTCGAGGCGGCCGTCGCCCGAGCCGTGGCCGCCTTCGGCTCGCTGGACGTCCTCGTCAACAGCGCGGCCTCCTGCACACCCGACACCGAGCTCTTCGAGGACGGTCCGGACGACGCCTGGGCCCTCGACCTCGACATCACCCTCACCGGCACCTACCGCTGCTGCCGCGCCGCGCTGCCGCACCTGGCCGCCTCCGGCCGCGGTGCCGTCGTGAACATCGGCTCCGTCAACGGGCTCCAGGACTTCGGCAACCACGCCTACAGTGCCGCCAAGGCCGGCCTGGTCTCCCTCACCCGTACCCTCGCAGGCCACGCCGCCGCCCGGGGCGTGCGGGTCAATCTCGTGACGCCGGGCACGGTGCGCACCTCGGCGTGGGAGGGCCGGGACGAGGAGCTCGACGCGATCCGTGGCCTGTACCCGCTGGGCCGGGTCGGGGAACCCGAGGACATCGCCGCGGCCGTCGCCTTCCTGGCGTCCCGTGACGCGGCCTGGATCACCGGCACCACGCTCACCGTCGACGGCGGCCTGACCGCGGTGAACACCGGATTCCTGGCAGCGGTCAGGCGCGCGGACGACGCCTGACGGGTCCGGTGTCCTGGCCGAACCCCACCCTGTCGCCCGGCGAAATTTCACCGTTCGGTCACAGCCGGGCCGACAGCACAACCGATGCCCCCACATACGGGTCTACCTGGCAGAAGTCCAAAGAACTCGTCAGGGAGAGGCCCGGCCATGGGGGACATACGCAGACGGCGCGCCGTCGCACTCGGCATCACCGGCGGACTGGTCGCACCGCTCACGCTCACGCTCGCCGCCGCTCCGGCGCAGGCGGCGCCGAGCTGCACGACCCAGGCCGGCCCGTATCAGAAGCAGGTGGAGAAGTTCCTGGGCCGTCCGGTCGACGGCAAGCAGTCCAGCGCCGACTGCAAGGCCATCCAGGCCTTCCAGACCAAGCACGGCATCAGCCCGAACGCCGGCTACGCGGGTCCGGTGACCTGGGGCGTGATGAACCTGATGAACAAGCAGAAGGCCGTCGGCAACAACCCCAACAAGGACGGCAAGTGTCCCGTCAACAAGGGCCGCATCGCCTGCGTGAACCTCACGCTCCAGCTCAGCTGGATCCAGGACGGCAGCAGGCTCGTGTACGGACCGGTCCCGGTCCGCACCGGCCGTAACGGCTACGAGACCCGTACCGGTCTGAAGAAGATCTACTGGCGCAACATCGACCACGTGTCGAGCATCTACAACGTGCCGATGCCCTACGCGCAGTTCTTCGACGGCGGCCAGGCCTTCCACTCCGTCGGCGTCAGCATGTGGAACCCGCCGGGCTCCCACGGCTGCGTCAACATGACCAAGACCACCGCCAAGAAGTACTGGTCGCTGCTGAAGAACGGCGACGACGTCTACGTGTACGGCCGCAAGCCGGGCACCTGAGTCAGGACAGGTACCCGGCTCGCGGGTCGGTCTCGGGGAAACGTCACGCCTCGGGCGCGTCCCCGAAGTCCGGGATCTCCAGCCTGGCCCCGCCCTGCCGCGCGGACTCGTGCGCGACGATGCCCGGCAGGGTGTAGCGGGCCGCCACCCAGGCGTTCACGGACGGCAGGGTGCGGGAGTTGACCGCGGTCACGAAGTCGTCCACCAGGAAGTGGTGGCTGCCCTCATGACCGTTGTGCAGGTTGTCGAACTCCCTGGGCAGCCGGGCGCGGTCGTGCACCGGCGCCGAACCGGAGGTGAAGGCGGCCCGCAGCTCCGGCGCGATGTGCTGGAGCGACGGGTCGTCCGGCGACAGGGTGGGCTTGGGCTCCAGCAGCTCGCTGATGTCCTTGACGCCCTTCTTGTCCTGCCACAGGGCGAATGTGGCGAGCTGTTCCATGCTCGCCTCGGTGCCGAAGAACCGGAAGCGGGACTCCCTGATGTGGGACGGGTATCCCACGCGCCGGAACTCGTTCGTACGGAACGAGCCGCCGCCGGCGACCTCGAACAGCGCGGTCGCGTTCGACACGTCGTTGCCGAACTGGCTGACCTCCTTGTCGAAGACCCCGTCACCCCGGTCGTCCACGACGCCGATCGCCGACACACTCACGGCGTGCGTCTGCCAGGCGCCGAGCACCCCGCCCACCGCGTGCGTCGGGTACAGCAGCGGGGGATAGGAGGCGGTCGCCTTCCAGTTCTCGCCACCGCTGTACTGGTACGCCTCGTAGAACCCGAGGTCCATGTCGTGGACGTAGTCGCCCTCGGCGTAGAAGAGCCGCCCGAAGGCGCCCTCGGCGATCTGGTTGCGGGCGTGCACGGTCGCCGGGTTGTACTGGCTGGTCTCGCCCATCATGTACGTCAGCCCGGTCGCCTTGACCGCGTCGATGATCGCCGCGATCTCCTCCGTGGTGATCGCCATGGGGACCGCGGAGTAGACGTGCTTGCCGGCGTTCAGGCCCTGGAGCACCAGCGGGCCGTGGGTCCAGCGCTGGGTGAAGATGGCGACCGCGTCGACGGCCTTCGACTCCAGCATCGCCTCGTACGAGGGGAAGGTGCCGGCCAGTCCCTGTGCGTCGGCGAGCTGCTCGGCCCGCTCGGGCAGCAGATCGGTGACGTACACGTCGCTGACACCGGGGTGGGCCTGGAACAGCGTGGCGAACTGGCCGGAGAACTGGCCGGCGCCGACGATGCCGAGGGAGAACGTCATGGAGTGTGTGCCTTTCACTGGCCGAGGATGAGGTTGATCTGGTCGTTGGTCCTGGTCAGACCGCTCACCGGGGCGTCGTTCGCGTAGACGTCCTGCATGGCGGGACGCATCAGGGAGTACACGTCCGCCGCGTAGTCGGTGATCGGGAAGGAGAAGGTCGCGGAGTCCTTCTTGTCGGTGACCGGTTCGGTGAACGCGGACACGTCGATGCCCTTCTTCTCGTACGCCGCCACCGCCGCCCGGGTGCCGTCGGGGGTGGCGGGGAAGACGATGCCGTAGCCGCCGACGGTCTTCTGGCACTCGTTCGAGGCCAGGTACCGCACCCACTTCTTCGCGCCCTCCTTGTTGCGGGCGTTCTTGGTGACGGAGTCGGCGAGGCCGTTCATCATGGTGGCGCGCTTGCCGGTCGGGCCGACCGGCGTGGGCGCGGTGCCGACCTTCAGGCCTTTGGTGCCGTAGTAGGTGGAGATCATCCAGGCACCGTCGAAGGAGGTCGCCGCCTTGCCGGAGGCGACCTGGGCGTTGGCAGGGTTGGCGCCGTCGGTGTAGTCGGTGAAGGGCGCCAGGTAGCCCTTCTTCGCCAGGCCGAAGTACCAGTCGACGACCGACTGGAACGTCTTGCTGCCGTACTGGTACTCGGTGCCCCAGCGCGCCTTGTCGGTGTACTTCCAGCCCGCCGAGGAGACGAACGGGCTCCATGTGGTCTGGCCGTCGGCGTCCCCCGCGCCGCCCGTCGCCATGCCGTACACCTTGACGTTGTCCTTGTCGAAGCCCTCCTCGTCACCGCGCTTGCCGTTCTTGTCGACGGTCAGATGCGCGATGGCCTTCTCGAAGGTGCCGCCGTCCTCGGGGTTCCAGGAGAGGGTGTTGAGCTGCTCGCTGGTGAGCCCGGCCTCCTTGGCGAGCTTCTGGTTGTAGAAGAGGGCGACGGTGTCCCAGTCCTTGGGCGCTCCGTAGCGGTGGCCGTCCTGGCCTATCCAGTTGGCGGCGAGGCCCGTCTGGTAGGCGGAGTCGTCCAGACCCAGGTCGTCGAGCGGTTCGAGGACCTTCAGGTCGGCGAACTGGCCGAACTTCTGGATGTGGTCGGTGAAGACGTCCGGCTCGGTGCCCGCGATGAAGCTCGCGGTGAGCTTGGTCCAGTAGTCGGCCCAGCCCATCTGGGTGATCTTCACCTTCAGGCCCGGGTTCTGCTTCTCGAACCCCTTGGCGCAGGCCTGGTAGGCGGGCAGCTGGTTGGCGTCCCACAGCCAGTACGTCACCGTGTTCCCGCCCGGCCCTGCCGCGCCGCCCTGCGCGCAGCCGGTGGCCAGGGACAGCGCCAGCGCCCCGGTCAGCGCCAGGACCGTACGCATACGAACTCGCATCCCTGTCCCCTTACTTGATGCCGGTGAAGCTGATGGAGCCGACGATGCGGCGTGCGAAGAAGCCGAACAGCACGAGCATCGGGAGAGCGGCGATGAGGGTGGCCGCCATGAGGCCGGACCAGTCGTAACCGGTCTGCGGTGTCTGGGCCCGGAAGATGGCCAGCGCCACGGTGAGCACCCGCGAACTGTCGCTGTACGACACCATCAGCGGCCAGAAGTAGTCGTTCCAGGCGGTGATGTACGTCAGCAGTCCCAGCGTGAGGATCGGCGTGGACGCCATCGGCAGCATCACCCGGAAGAAGATCCGTATCTTCCCGGCGCCGTCCAGCAGCGCCGCCTCCTCGACCTCCCGGGGCACGTTCATGAAGAACTGGCGCAGGAAGAACACCGCGAACGGCGTCATGAACATCGTCGGCAGGGCCACACCCAGCAGGCTGTCCACCAGGCCGAGTTGCTTGATGAGCACGAAGTTCGGCAGCAGGGTGAAGATGGCCGGCACCATCAGCCCGGCGAGGAACAGCCCGAACACCTTCTCCCGTCCGCGCCAGCGCAGCCGCGCGAAGGCGTACGCGGCCATGGCGGAGAAGAAGATCTGGCAGACGGTGATCAGCGTCGAGACGACCACCGAATTGACCAGATAGCGCCAGAACTTGAGCCCGCCGCCCGAACCGCCCTGGGCTATCGCCTCCTCGGTCGACTGAAGGCCGAGGGCCCGCTCGAAGCCCCCGGTCGTCGCGTCGACCGGCAGCAGGTCGCCGGGATGGGCGGCGAGCGCGGTGTTGGAGGACAGCGCGGTGCGCAGGATCCAGTAGAACGGCAACAGCGTGATGAGCACAATGGCGGCCATCACCGCCCATGCCACGATCCGCCCGGGAGAGGGTCGGCGCCTGACGCGCCGTACGGTCGTCGTGTCTGCCACAGCAGCCATGTCGGTGTCTCCTTTCCTCAGCCGAGGTCGCTCTGGCCGGCCCGGGTGATCCGGTACTGGAGGACGGTGATGGCGCTCAGCACGACCAGCAGGGCCACCGACATCGCCGAGGCGTAGCCGAACTGGAAGCGGCCGAAGGCGGCGCCGTAGATGTAGTACTGGAGGACGTTGGTGGCGTTCGCCGGGCCGCCGGCGGTCGTCACCGCGACCGTGTCGAAGACCTGGAACGAACCGATCACCGTCATGATCAGCACGACCGCCAGGACCGGCCTGAGCAGCGGCATCGTGATCCGCCAGAACATCCGCCACTCGCTCGCGCCGTCCACCTTCGCGGCCTCGTACACGTCGTTCGGGATCGCCATGAGCCCCGCGAACAGCAGCAGCGCGGTGTAGCCGACGTGCCGCCACACATTGATCAGGGCGATCGTCGGGATCGCCCAGGTCTCGTCCGCGAGGAACGGGATCCGGTCGAAGCCGAGCCCGGCGATGATCTCGTTGCCGATGCCGAGTTGGGTGTCGAGCATCCAGAGCCAGACGATGCCCGCGACGACGTTGGACATCAGATACGGCGTGAGCACGATCCCGCGCAGCACCGCGGACTGCGTCAGCCGCTGGAGCAGGACGGCGATGGCGAGCGCCGACATCGTCTGCACGCCGATGTTGATGACCACGTACTCGACGGTGACCAGCAGCGAGTCCCAGAAGATCGGGTCGTGGACCATCCGGACGTAGTTGTCCAGGCCCACCCACTCCGGCGGCGTGAGCAGGTTGAAGCGGGTGAAGCTCAGGTAGACGCCCCGCAGCGTGGGCCAGAGCAGGAAGGCGGCGAAGCCCAGCAGCGCCGGGGCGATGAACACCGCGGCGAGCCGTCCGTCGCCCCGGTTCTCGCGGGTCGCCGCCCGGCGTGTCCTCTGTTCGGTCCCTGCCCCCGCGGCGCCGCCCAATGGGAGACGCGACGGTGGGCTGCTGGAGGCGATGGTCATCGGGAGACTCCCTCGTCTGCGGCTCGTCCTCGGCCACTTACTTTTGCGGCGGAAGAATCCAGCCGTCAAGAGTCCTACGAACATCTTCTTCAAGCCGCCCCTGCCGTCATAGACTGCCCTGGTTGGTTTTGGGGAGAAAAAAATCATGTGGGAGCCTGACGACCATGACCGCAGTAGCCGCCAGCTGGCTTCCTCTCAGCCCCGGTGAACGCTCGGTGGCGATCGAGGTGCTCCTCGCCGGCCCCCTGTCGCGCACCGAACTCGCCCGGCGCCTCGACCTCTCCGCCGGCAGCCTCACCCGGCTGACCAAACCGCTGATCGAGTCTGGCCTCCTGATCGAGGTCCCCGAGGCGGGCGGGATGATGGAGGTCCGCCAGGGACGCCCCTCGCAGCCGCTGGACGTCGTCGCCGAGTCACGGTCCTTCGTCGGCTACAAGATCACCGAGGACATGGTCTACGGCGTCGTGACCACCCTCCGCAGCGAGATCGTCGCCCGCTACGACCGCCCCGTGACCTCCCATGAACCGGGTGAAGTGGTGGCACTGCTGGGCGAGATGACCGACGAGCTCGCGGCGAGCCACCCCCGGCTCGCCGGCATCGGCATCGGCGTGGGCGGCCTGGTCGAGGACCGTGCCGTGGTCGGGGAGTCGCCGTTCCTGCACTGGCGGGACGTGCCGCTCGCCGAGCTGGTGGAGGAGCGCACCGGGCTGCCGGTGGTGGTGGAGAACGACGTCGCAGCGCTCGTCGAGGCCGAGACCTGGTTCGGTGCCGGCCGGGGCCTCGACCGGTTCGTCGTCCTCACCATCGGCGCCGGCATCGGCTACGGGCTGGTCCTGGGCGGCAAGCGGGTGCCCTACGCCGAGGAGGACCGCGGCTTCGGCAGGCACTGGATCATCAACCCCAACGGCCCCCTGACCCCCGACGGGGCGCGCGGCAGCGCCGTCTCACTGCTGACCATTCCGAACATCCGCTACCAGGTGCGGGCCGCCACCGGCCGTGACCGTACGTACGAGGAGATCCTGGAGCTCGCCGCGGCCGGGGAGCCGATGTCCGCCCGGGTGATCGAGGAGGCGGCCGGTGCGCTGGGCGTCCTGGTCGCGCAGATCGCCAACTTCGTGCTGCCGCAGAAGATTCTTCTCGCCGGCGAGGGGGTGGGCCTGATGGACGTGGCCGGCGGGACTGTGGCGGACGCCATGCGCGCGCACCGGCATCCGCTCGCCGCGCCGATCGACCTGGAGACGAAGGTGTCCGACTTTCACGACTGGGCCCGTGGTGCCGCCGTTCTCGCCATCCAGGTGCTGGTGTTGGGTGCCATGGACGCCTGAACTCGACGTTCGCCATTGACATATGACGTGATCAGCAACACGGTCCGTTATGCCCGGATTGAGTGTGCTTACTCACAGCGCCTTCACGTCCCGGGCCGTATGCTTCACAGCATGTCCACCACTGTTGAAATCGCCTCCGATCGATCGGCTGACGAGGTCAACGAGGAGATCCGGGCGCTGTGGCGCCGGGCGGGCGGGACACTGAGCGTCGAGCAGCGCGAGGAGTACCAGCGCCTCGTCATGGAGTGGGCCAAAGCGGCCCCGCAGACGGTGAAGGCGGCCTGAGCGCCCTCTCGACCGAGGGTCCGAGCAATCTCTCCTCGGCCACCTCGCCACGCACCTGATCCTCCCGAGGCACCCCCGTTCCGAGGGGTGCCTTTCTCACGATGACCTCTCTCACACAGACCTCGGCCGGCCCATGTGCGCGGGCCGGGGCCCATCACCCCCAAGTCGTCGAGTAGTACCGCCGGTACGCCTTGCGGTCCTGCTCCGCGCGGATGAAGCGGGTCGCCACCAGGGCGCACAGGCTGCCCGCGATGACCAGCAGACCGGGTCCCGCGTTCTTCGGGTCCGCCAGCCGGGCCAGCAGCGTCGCGGCGCCCTCGCCGGTGATCGGCGCCGACGAGCCGGGGGACGCCTCACCGGGCGCGATGGCACTCTGCGTCGCCGACGGCGCAGGCGCTGCGCCCTGACCCGAGCCGTTCTGCGCCGCGACGATCATCTTGACGTCCAGCGCGGCCATGGCCTTCGTCACGGGCTGGAAGAACGTCGTACCGCCCGAGGTGCAGTCGCCGCTGCCGCCCGACGTCACGCCCAGCGCGACACCCTCGGAGAACATCGGGCCACCGCTGTCGCCGGGTTCGGCGCACACGTTCGTCTCGATGAGCCCGGTGACCGTCCCCTCGGGGTAGTTGACCGTGGCGTTGAGCGCCGTCACCTCGCCGTCGCGCAGTCCGCTGGTGCTGCCGCTGCGGAACACCCGCTGGCCGACGGCCGGATCGGCGGCGCCGGTGATCCGTACGCCCTTGCCCTCGCCGATGGACACCACCTCGGCGCCGGCCCCGGCCTTGCCGCTCGCGTACTGCACCAGCGAGAAGTCACTGCCGGGGAAATTCTGCTTGATCGTCTGCCCGATCTGCTGGGTGCCCCGGGTGTCGGCGAACCACACCGAACCGTCGGGCCCGCAGTGCCCGGCCGTGAGGATGAAGTCGCGCTTCCCGTCGGTGACGTTGAACCCGGCCGAACAGCGCCCGGCGGTCGACAGCAGCGGCAGCGCGCCGTTGAGCCGGGTCGTGAACGTGCCCTCGGTGCGCTCCATCCGGACGAAGCCGCCCATGCCGTCCGCGAGTTGTGTCATCCGGGACCAGTCGGAGGCCGAGACGGTGCTGTCGCCCTTCACGACCACCTCGTTGGACCGGTAGTCCATCACCCACGCCGTACCGGCCACCCGGGGCGCCGAGCGCAGCGTCGAGGCCGCCGACTTCAGATCGTCCATGCTGTGGTCGACCATCTTCGCCTCGGCACCGGCCTTGCGGACCGCGGCCGCGGCCTCCTCGTCGGTGACCGCGACGACCGGCTTCCCCGCGGCATTCAGCCAGCTCCCCGCCGTACGGGACGCGCCCAGACGGGCGACCAGCTCACTGCCGGTGTCAGCGGCCGAGGCGGCGAAGGTGCGCGGGACGGAGGTGCCGTCCGGCTCGCTCGCCACGGCGCGTGTGACCATCGTTCCGCCGAGGAGGAGTCCGCCGACGGCCGCCAGCCGTGTCACTCGCCGGACGAGACGTCGTCGTGCGTGCCTCATGCATGGCTCCCGAACCAAGTACAGCGCGGCGTCAACGCCGCGGGGCCCTCCCGGAGTTGAGCACCCTCTCTCCATACGCAGCGCGGCCCGTCCGCGTTCACGGCCCAGGTGATCTTTCTGGCGCCGGCGGGCACCGGGCCACTTCAGGGCATCCACCGGCCACTGCCCGCCGCGCCCGTTCCCGGTTCCTGTAAAGCCCACCTATCTTGTGATCCATGACGAGGATCCCGCACGAGACGTCCGGTGAACCGAATCCCCTGCGCGCCCTGACCCTCGACCGCCTGCGATGTCGCACGAGCATGAAGTGGCGCGCCTACCCCGACGACGTCCTGCCGCTGTGGGTGGCCGAGATGGACGTCCTGCCGGCCGAACCCGTCGTCCGCGCCGTCACCGACGCCCTCGCACTCGGCGACACCGGCTACCCCGCGGGCACCGGCTACGCCGAGGCGCTCGCCGCGTTCGCGGAGAAGCGGTGGGGCTGGGACGGGCTGGCCGTGGAGCGGACGGCGATCGTGCCGGATGTGATGCTCGGCGTGGTCGAGATGCTCAAGCTGGTCACCGGGCCGGGCGATCCGGTCGTGGTGAACTCGCCCGTGTATCCGCCGTTCTTCCAGTTCGTCGAGCACATGGACCGGCAGGTGGTCGAGGCCCCGCTGGGCGCCGACCTGCGCATCGACCTCGACGTACTGGAGGAAACCTTTCGGCGGGTGACCGAGGGAGGGCACGCCGCAGCCTTCCTGTTGTGCAGCCCCCACAACCCGACCGGCACCGTGCACACTGCCGCCGAACTGGCCGCCGTCGCAGACCTCGCCGACCGCCACGGCGTACGGGTCGTCATCGACGAGATCCACGCGCCGATCACCGCCGCCGGGGTCGACTTCGTGCCCTATCTGAGTGTCACCGGCGGCGAGAACGGGCTGTCGCTGATGTCGGCGTCGAAGGCATGGAACCTGGCCGGCCTCAAGGCGGCCCTCGCCATCGCAGGGCCCGGCTCCGCCGCGGACCTGGCCCGCATGCCGGAAGAGGTGAGCCACGGGCCCAGCCACCTCGGCATCATCGCCCACAGCGCGGCCCTGCGGGACGGCACCGACTGGCTCGACAGCCTGCGGGCGGGCCTCGACGACAACCGGCGTCTGCTCGCCGACCTCCTCGCCGAGCACCTCCCGGCCGTCACTCACCGCCCCGCCGAGGCCACGTACCTCGCCTGGCTCGACTGCAGCGCCCTCGGCCTCGGCGACGACCCCGCGGAGGTCTTCCTGCGCCGCGGTCGGGTCGCCCTCAATTCCGGGATCCCCTTCGGCACCGGCGGCGCCGGGCACGTACGGCTCAACCTGGCGACATCGCCCGAGCTGATCGAGGAGGGCGTACGTCGGATGGCGGTGGCGTTCGACTGAGCCGGCCGGGGCGGGCCGGGGTTCCGTGTCCCGCCCCGCGGCCTACACTTCCCGCCATGGACGACACGTCGCTTGAGCAGCTCGGCGCGGGCAAGTACCTGCTCGTGACCAGTTACCGCAAGAACGGCACCGGAGTTCCGACGCCGGTCTGGGTGGTCCGGGACGGGGACGCCCTGGGCGTGTGGACGGTCGCCGACTCCTGGAAGGTCAAGCGGATCAGGGCCCGCGGCGACGTCCTCGTCGGCCCCTGCGACCTGCGCGGCAGGCCCACGGGCGAGTCGGTCCCCGCGACCGCCGAGATCTGCGACGAGGCGACCAGCGCCCGCTACCGGGGGCTCATCGCCCGCAAGTACGGGATCACCGGCCGCCTCACGCTCCTCGGCAGCCGACTGCGCCGCGGTGCGAACGGCACCGTCGGCGTGCGGATCACGCTGACGCCCTGACCGGGCGGGACGGGGCGTCAGCGCGAGCGGGTCACGAGGCGTCGAGCACCGTGCCCGTGATCACCGGCGCACCCGGCTGCGGACGACCGGAGTCGTCGTGCGCCTGGAAGCGGACCGACTCCGCCTGTTCCGCGACCTGGTCCTTCACCGTCGGGATCACGAGGTCGGCGGACTTCTTGCCCGCCTCGACGTTCACCCACAGGGACAGCCCGTCCACCTTGGACAACGGCCGTTCCGGGTCCGGCGACTGACCGGTGTTCTCGTCGAGCCAGCGGGGGTCGACGTCCTTCGTGGACAGTTCCCGGCCGTCCGTGACCGGCAGCAGCGCGTACACACCGGTCACGTCTGCGTCGGCGACCGCCGACAGCGAGACCCGCCACTTCAGCGGCTGTCCCTCGGTCACCCGGTCGGCGAGCGGCGCCACCGAGACCGACGGCATCGGGTCGTCGTTCTGGACGGTCACGCCGCCCAGGTGGGAGCCCACCACGGCGGTGCGCACCGCCTTCACGAAGATGTCCTGGCCCGAGTCGTAGCCGTAGCGGGTGTTGCCCTCGACCTTCACCGGCACGTCGATGACGTTCGTGCCGGGCCGGACCGTCACCAGGCGGCTGGTGACGCGGTCGGTGACCGGGTCGGGGACGAACAGCCGTACCTGCCCGCTGCCGTGCCCGGAGACACTCACCGGCACCCGGTAGGTCCGAACGCCCGAGTCGCCTTCCTTGACCGTCAGCCGGCCGATGTCGACCCGGGGCAGCGGGGCCGCCGAGACCGCAGGTGTGCCCGGCCGCCAGGCCCAGGCGTCCATCAGCCAGGCCTTCCCGGAGCGCGTGCGCGGGGTCAGCGTCAGGGACTTGACGTGCCGCAGGTCGAGCGCGGCCGCGTCGTCGGCCCCGACCGGCACGCGCACCTCACGCGCCCAGTAAGAGGCGGTCCGGTCCGTCCCCGGCAGCCCGTCGACCTTGACGCGGCCGAGCGTCCGGTGCCGTCCGGCGGTGTCGGTGACGGAGACGTCCAGCTGTGTGCCGGTGGTGTTCGGCGGGACGACGACGCGCAGCGCCAGCGCCTTCGAACCGGTGAGGGACACCGGCCGGTCAGGGCTGATCCGGGCGGCCGATCCGGCCGCCGTCCAGCGCAGAGCGACCGCTCGGCGGCCTGGTTCACGGTCGGTCTCCCAGCGCGCGAAGTGCGGTGAGCGGCCCGCCGTCTCCGACGAGAGACAGGCCTTCGCCGTGTCGGGGTCCACCGCCGAGCAGAGCCGGGCCCCGCTCACGGCGACCTTGCCGTCCGGCAGGAAGCCGGCACCGCGGCGGGCGCCCACCGCATGGGTGAGGACACGCGCGGGGTCGGCCGAGGGAGCACGCCGGTCCGAGCCGTCGAGCAGCGGGCGCACCCGGTCGTCACCCGCGACGAACAGCCGTGCCGCCGCGGCGATGTAGGTCGCGCCGGCCTTGTGCTGCTGGTCGGCGGTCAGCCGGGTCCGGGTGCCGGGTGAGCACACCGGGTCGCGCTGCTCCTCGTCGTCCCAGAAGTCGTCGTCGGCGGGCGCCTCGGCCTGGCCGGGCGTCCACTCGCTGTTGAAGTAGTTGTGGTTGGCGCCCACCACGTACACCGCGCTGTGCAGGGCGGTCCCGCGGCTGACCTGGCGGGTGCCGTCGACGTACACCTCGCCCTGGAGGTCGGAGACGTCGCCGTCGCAGCCCGGCAGGATCGTCGTCGACGGCACGTCCGGTACCGGGTTCTGGCCGAAGATCGTCGGGCCGATCAGCACGGTGCCGCGGATGCGCCAGCGCACCGGGCCGTGATGGCCGTCCTGCGCGGCGGGCGGCGCGTAGAGGCTGTCCATGGCCGCCCGGTTGACGCCCTCGCCACCGCGCGAGTGCCCCACGAGCAGCACCCGGGACAGATCGGCGCGGGGCGCCTGCCGTACGGCCGCCGGGCCCGTGCCCGGCCGGGCGGACCAGTCGGCCCAGCGGGCCAGGTGCTGCCGCACCAGCGACGAACGGGCCTGTGCGCCGCCGTCGTCGGCCTGCCAGTCCTGACCGTTGATGCCGTTGGCGGAGATCGACACCGTCACATAGCCCTGCGAGGCGAGAAGGCGCTGGTCGCGCAGGTAGCCGCGATGGCTGGGAATCGGCTTGGAGCCGGTCGCGCAGGGCCAGTCACCGGTGGTCTCGCCCTGCGGGGTGTAGCAGGTGGAGTGGCGCCCGTGGAGGAACAGGGCGAGCGGACGGCGGCCCTCGGCACCCTTGGGCGCCACCACCACGGCCCGCATCTCGACCGGCTGGGGGAAGCCGGGCAGCCGTACCGGGTCGAGGTCGTACTCGCCGGAGACGGTCCGGTACGAGCCCGGCTTGCCGGGGTCGACCGCGTTCGCCGGCAGCCGGGGCGGGACGGCTGATCCCGCGCGGGGGCCGGAGGAAGATCCGGGGGCGTCGTCGGGTGCGTCCAACCTGCGCCCCGCGGCCCGTACTTGCAGGTCCTGCACGGAGTCCAGCCGGAGCCCGTCGAGGCCGAGCCGGAACGTCCGGCCGTCCTTCGCCGGCGCCGGATGGCCGAGCAGCCGGTCACCGGCGTAGAACTCGACGCGGGCGTCCCCCATGGGCACCCGTTCGTCCGAGCGCCAGACCAGCTTGCGCGCCGGTCCGTCGCCGGAGACGCTCCAGTCCGGCGGCAGACTCCCATCGCTGTCGGCAAGGTCCGCTAACGGTCTTGTCGCGGACGTCGGTTGAGCCTGGGCCCACCCTGGCGACGCCCCCACGATCGCGAGCACCGCCACGGCGGTGACCCATATTCGCCGGGCACGAATCACGTGCCCCTCCTTCCGTTCGCTCCGGGACGGAGGGTCCCGGGCTCTCACCCCGGGAGGACGGAAGGAGTTGGTCGTGCGTTGCCTGTGACAAGCGGGAAAAGGGATCAGTGGCGGGTCAGCCGGCCGGTGGGCATGACTGGCCGGACGTCCGACGGGAAAGGCCACCACAATGAGCCGAACTCCCCAGCGCCGCGCCGTCGTCGTCGGCACCGGCCACCGCGCCCAGACCTTCACCCGCGCCCTCGCCGAACGCCCCGGTCACCTCGTCGCCGCCCTCTGCGACCCCAGCCCGACCCGGATGGCCTTCCACAACCGGCTGCTGACCGACGCGGGCGAGCCCGCCGCCACCGAGTGGGAGCCCTGCCGATTCGCCGACCTGCTCGTCAAGGAGGGCATCGACGAGGTGGTCGTCACCACCGTCGACGCCGAGCACGACCGCTACATCGTCCCCGCCCTCGAGGCGGGCTGCCGGGTGGTCACCGAGAAGCCGATGACCGTCGACGCGGAGCGCTGCGCCCGCATCCTCGACACGGTCCGGTCGACCGGCAACTCCCTCACCGTCGCCTTCAACTACCGCTTCAACCCCGTGCACGAGAAGGTCCGCGAACTGCTGGCAGGTGGCGCGATCGGCGAGATCCTCTCCGTCCACTTCGAGTGGCTGCTCGACGTACGCCACGGCGCCGACTACTTCCGCCGCTGGCACCGGGAGAAGGACCGCAGCGGCGGACTGATGGTGCACAAGTCCAGCCACCACTTCGACCTGGTCAACTGGTGGCTCGCCGACGAGCCGAGGGACGTCTTCGGCTACGGCAGGCTCGGCTTCTACGGCCGTGCCGCGGGCGAACGCCACGGGCTGCGCCGGGACTACGACCGCGCCCACGGTGCCGAGGGGGCCGCCGACGACCCCTTCGCCCTGGACCTGTCGGCCAACGACACCCTGCGCGCGCTCTACCTCGACGCCGAGCGGGACGACGGGTACGTGCGGGACCGGAACGTCTTCGGCGGCCCCGTCACCATCGAGGACGACATGGCCGTCCTCGTCCGCTACGCCGGCGGCGCCACCATGACGTACCACCTCACCGCGTACTCCCCGTGGGAGGGCTACCGCGTGATGTTCAACGGCAGCGCCGGCCGGCTGGAACTGGAGGTGGAGGAGAGCCGCTGGCAGCGGCCCACGACCAGGATCGGCTCCGACAGCGGCGCGCTGCACGGGGACACGGCCGCCGAGCACGCGGGCGGGGCGAGGCTCACCCTGCGGCCGTTGTGGCAGGCCCCGCTGGACATCCCCCTCGTGACCGCCCACGAGGCGCACGGCGGGGGAGACCCACGGATGCTCGACGCCCTGTTCGGCCCGGTCGACGGCGTGCGGCCGGTCGGCGCGCCTGCGGTGGCGCATCCGACGGCGACCGAGCGGGACGGCGCGCTGGCCCTGGCCGTCGGGCTCGCCGCGAACCGCTGCTTCGAGACCGGACTGCCGGTCGCCGTGGCGGAGTTGGTGCCCGGGATCGGTGCGGACTCAGGCCCTCGGCGGGTTCAGGGAGAAGAGGGAGAGCAGGGGGATCAGGTCCAGGCCCGGTAGGGCTCGTCGACCAGCTGGAACACCGGCTCGCCCCGGACCGGGTCCTTCGCCGTCGAAAGCCGGACCCGGTCGCCGCTGTGGATGCCGATGGGCGGACCCATGACCCTGCCGCGCACGACGAACCCCTCGGCCATCTCTATGAGCGACACATTGCGCGCGGCGGGGGTGTTGCGGTGCACCACCGAGGAGTGGCGGACCGTCCCGACGCCCTCGCTGCGCTCCGTCCGCAACTCGCTGCCCTGGCAGACCGGACACAGCAGGCGGTGGTACGTGGCGGTGCCGCACCACGTGCAGCGCTGGAAGACGATGGCCTCCGTGTCGGGCGCCGTGCGGTCGAGTACACCCGCCCCGGAGCCGACGGCCTGACGAGCAACGCTTCCTGAGTGGTGGTACACGCTGTCAACTCCCTGCGCTCGGCCGGAATCCCGCGTGCGCGGGTCGCCCGAGCACGCACATGCCCGGTTCACCGTGCCACCGTGCACACGGTCAGCGTATGGCACTGAGTGCCACAGGTAAAGGCACTGCGTTCCCTGAATCTGGCGAGGTTCGGCCGCGGGCGGTTCAGCCGCGGTCGAGCGTCGCCTCGATCTCCTGGACCACGCGCCACAGCGGGGCACCGCGACGGGATACGACGACGACCACGTCCTCGGGCCCCTCGGCGCGCAACGGGGGCGGAGGAGGGGCCACGCCGAAGGTGGACTGCACATAGCCCAGGGCCTGGTCCACTCCGGCGCTCGCGTCGCCGTGGCCGTCCGAGCGGAGCCAGGAACGCAGGGCGTTGTTGTGCGCGGCGACCACTGCGGCGGCGATCACATCGGCCTGGAGCGTGCCGTCCCGCCGGCCCGCGAAGCGCCCGCGCAGATACTCGGCCAGGGCCCGCTCGTAGCGCCAGACGACCGACAGCTCGTACGCGCGCAGCCCGGGCACCTGCTTGGTGAGCCGGTAGCGCTGCACCGAGAACGTCGGGTTCTCCGCGTACATGCGCAGCACGAGCCGGGCCGCGTCGCACACCCGGCGTACCGGCTCGTGCTCCTCGCCGCTCGCGGCGAGGAACGCCGTCATGTCGGCCAGGCAGCGCTCGTGGTCCGGGAAGACCACGTCCTCCTTGGACGGGAAGTAGCGGAAGAACGACCGCCGTCCGACGCCGGCCAGCGCGACGATGTCGTCGACGGTCGTCTGCTCGTAGCCCCGCTCCAGGAACAGCCGGAAGGCCGCCGCGACCAGGGCGTCCCGCATCGGGGGCTTCGTGCTGCTGGAGCTCATGGACGGAACGTAGCACCCGGAGCTGCGTCAATGGCACTCAGTGCAGTCGGAGGAGGGAACTGAGTGCTTCGGACATCCGGTCGATCCGATGTTTGTCCGGCGGCCCTCAGTCTGCCTACGATCGCCTGCCGCCGCAGCCGAGGAGCCCCGCATGCCGTCCGCCCGACCCCGCGTCCTGTACGTCACCGACCTGGCCTACCCGGCCCGCGGGCGCCGCTACTGCGACGAGGACATCTTCCTCACCTCCCGGCTGCGCGACGACTTCGACCTCGCCCTGTGCCACCCCCGGGACGCGGCCGCGCTCATGGGCGCCTTCGACGCGGTCGTCGTCCGCAACAGCGGCCCGGTCCTGACCTACCAGGACGCCTACGACGACTTCCGCCGCCGCGCGATCGCCGGCGGGACCCGGGTGTACAACCCGCTCTCCGGCAGGGCCGACATGGCCGGCAAGCAGTACCTGCTCGACCTGAGCGCCGCCGGCTACCCGGTCATCCCCACCGTCGACCGCGCCGAGGACCTGCACCGGCTGCCCGAGGCCGACCGCTATGTCATCAAGCCCAAGCTGGGCGCCGACTCGATGGGGCTGCGGATCGTGCCGGCGAAGGAGGTGCGCGACTCGGTCGCCGGGGACGTCCTCGTACAGCCCTGCGTCGACTTCGCCTACGAGGTCTCGTTCTACTTCGTCGACCACGACTTCCAGTACGCCCTGTACGCGCCGCACACCGACCGGCGCTGGCAGCTGGAGCGGTACGAACCGACCGACGGCGACCTGGAGTTCGCCCGGCGCTTCGTCGAGTGGAACGGCCTCGGCCACGGCATCCAGCGCGTGGACGCCTGCCGCGCGCCGGGCGGTGAACTCCTGCTGGTCGAGCTGGAGGACCTCAACCCCTACCTGTCGCTCGACGCCCTGGACGACGCCGGCCGTGACGTGTTCGTCGCCGCGCTGAAGACGTCCCTGCACCGCTTCCTCGCCGCGCCCGCCTGACCGCGGCAACCGCGCCCCGCGCCGGGCTGAACCGGCGGGACGTGTGCCCCGTATCACTCCTCGGGGATTGGCGAGCCCCGTGCAGACGGGGACGGAAGGAGTGCGGTTGTGTCCACACGGCCCGACCCCGCGGAGCCGGACGAAGGCCCGGTCCTGGAACCGATCCGCGTCCTGCGCCCGCGCCGCACGGACGCCCTCGCGGAGCTGTTCCGCGAGTGGGAGGAAGGCAACGCGGGCTACGAGGCGGTGGCCGTGCCCGGGTCCCTGCCCGGCACCGAGGACGCGACACAGGAACTGCCCGCCGTCGCCGAGGACATGAAAGGCGCGCGGCGCCGCGGTGACCGTACCGGTCCGGGTCCCGGATTCCGGCGTACCGCTGTCGCGGTCGCCGTGACGGCGGCGGCCGTCGTCGGGTTCGGCGGCGCGCTCCTGCTCGCCGGCCGTGAGGACGACTCGCAGGCCCGCGAGCCGGATCCGTCGGCGAGCGCGTCCGCTTCGGCCGAGCCCGAGCCTCCCGCGTCCGGCGCACCCGGCGGGGGCGCGCAGCAGGACCCCGACTGCACGGCTTCATTCCGGACCGTCAACAGCTGGCAGGGCGGCTTCCAGGGCGAGGTGACGGTGACCAACGCGCCCACGGGCGCGTCCTCCGGGTGGACCGCGACGGTCGTGCCGCCCGCCGGTGCCCGGCTCACCCAGGTCTGGGACGGCACCCTCGCCACCACCGCGGACGGCAGGGCGACGGTCTCCAACGCGTCCTGGAACGGCACCCTGGAACCCGGCGCGAGCGTCACCTTCGGGTTCCTCGCCGCCACTTCGGGCCAGGTCGGGGAGCCGTCGGCGACGGTCACCTGCGCGGCGACGGCCGGCGACTCCTGACCGCCCGACGGGTCGGCGGAGTGCTCCGGTGCGGTCGGCACCGGGGCGCCGGCTCAGCGCCCTCGGTCGACCAGCGCCTGGGACACCGCGCGCACGCTGCGGGCGATGTGCTGCAGCTGCATGACCTCGGCCGCGTACATCTTGATGGTGTGCTCGATGACCGACTCGGGCATGCCGAGCGCGGGCAGGTCGGCGCGGGCGGTCTGGAGGGCGGTGCGCGCGACCCGGATCTCGTTCTGGACCTGGATCTGCGCGTGCCGGGCGAGCAGGACGGGGTGGCGGATCAGCGCCGGATAGCTGGCGTAACGGGCCGGCACCAGCTCGCGCAGCCACTTCGCGGCCGAGCGTTCCCAGTCGTAGGACCCGGGGGTCTTGACCTGGCACGGCCAGTCCGGGGTGATGCGCGTGGTCGTCAGGGGCATGGTCATCGCTTCCGGTGTGCGGCGTCGTCTGGGTGTCCGACGGGGTCGGGGCGGCCCCGGCCTAGGGGATGACCGGGGCCGCCGCCACGGGCGCTCGCGCAGGCGATGCCCGACCGAACAGCCCGAACGCCGACGCGGGTAGGAGACGGCGGCCACGGCTGTTCGCAATGGAGCCCGGAAGGCAGACGGCAGTCGCACGACGGATGGGGTGACGTGCGCATGAGCGGTCCGACTGCTTTCGCGGGCGGGTGGTGCGGTGTGAAGTATTTATATATGCCGTCTGGTTTGCAAGACGTATGAAAACATTCATGCGCGCTTTGATGTGAAAGGTTCCCCTGTGCTCCGGTATTCACCGGTGTGCGAGGGGTGCCCTTTCGGGCAGGCGGTACGAGGGTCAGTCGCGCAGGAAGAACTGGTGCTGGTCGGAGATCTGCTCGTAGTCCTCCAGCCGCGCCTGCGTCCGCTCCGGGTCCGCGTCGGTCATGGCCTGGAGCAGCGCTGCGGCCATCACGCCGGGCGCGGCGTACGAGTCGAAGACCAGCCGCGATCCGGTGCCGGTCGCGAAGACCACGTCGGCCGTGTCCGCCACCGGGCCGAGCGCCAGATCCGTGACCAGGGCGACCCGCAGCCCGGCGCTGCGCGCGACCCGCACCGCGGTCAGCGTCTCCTGCGCGTGCCGCGGCATGGAGAACGCCAGCACCCAGGTGCCGCCCGCCTCCCGTGACTGGAGCAGCGCGTCGTAGGCGACACTGCCGCCCCGCGTCACCAGCCGGACGTCCGGGTGGATACGTCGTGCGGCGTAGGCGAAGTACTCGGCGAGCGAGGCGGAGATGCGCAGCCCGAGGATGGTCAGCGGGGTCGACTGCGACAGCTTGCGGCCGACGTCGATCAACTGGTCCGGGTCGGCGAAGTCGCGCCGCAGGTTCTCCAGGTTGTCGATCTCGGCGTCCACGGCCGACTGGAGTTCGTTGGCGCCGTTCTCCTCCGCCGCCACCGGGCCGCCGGACAGGGCGCCCAGCGCGATCGCCTGGAGCTTCTCCCGTAGCGCCGGGTAACCGCTGAAGCCGACGGCGGCGGCGAACCGGGTCACGGAGGGCTGGCTGACGCCGGCCCGTTCGGCGAGGTCGGTGATCGAAAGGAACGCCGCCTCGGTGATGTGCTCGATCAGGTACTGCGCGATGCGCCGCTGCCCGGGGGAGAGCCGGGGCTGGTCGAAGAGCGTCCTGAGCTGGGAAGTCGGGGACACCCCGGTCTCCGGCACCGACTTTCCGGAGGTGATGGCGGATGCCTGTGCGCGTGCCTGCTGGGGCGATGGCGCCGGTGCGCCTCTTTTGTCTCCCACAGTGCCTCAACATAGCTCACACACCGTGTCGACCCGGTCCGCTCATGCGCTCCACTCAGCGACGATAGATCGTGATCGAATGACCGACGCCGTCGATCGGCCGACTGCCGGCGATCAGTTCGGCCAGCCGTCCGGTCGCCTTGGCCGCCGCGGAGTCCGACACCACCAGCAGTCCGCGCACCTCACCGGGGTCCGCCCGGCGCGGATCGGAGGCGTGGATTCCGTAGTACGACGGCACCCCGCTGCCCTTGTAGACGAGCCAGATCCGCTCGCCCCGGTACCGCTCACGCAGCCGGTCCGCGAGCCGGCCCAGGTCCTGTCCCCAGTCGACGTTCGAGTCGTGCAGCCGCAGATGGGTCTTCGCCGGACCGCCGAACGCCTCGTTGGAGTACGGCAGATAGTAGGGGTAGGTGCGCAGCGAGCTCACCGCGACGAACAGCACCAGCGCGCCGACCGCCGCCGGCACCCACCGCCGGCGCACCACCAGGACACAACCCGCCGCCACCGCCAGGAACATCGGCACGAACACCGCGTACCGCGTGCCGAAGTCCCGCGACCCGAGCATGGCCGCGCCGAGCAGTACGGCCGTCGGTACCAGCAGATACGGCGCCACGGGCCGCAGCCGCCGCACGGCCACCAGGGTGACGGCGCCCGCGGCCCACAGCGCGAGCATGCCGAGCGGCGTCTTCACCAGCAGCGCGGCCGGCAGGTAGTACCAGAGCGACCCGGTGTAGAGCCGGCCGAACAGAAAGCCCTGCCACGGGTAGTCCTCGAAGTGGAACTGCACGCGCATGCCGTCCCGGTACGCCTCCGGGAACGGCAGCAGGTCCACGACCAGCCCGCGCAGTCCGCGCACCGCGGGCACGGGCTGCTCCGGCGCCCAGCGCAGCCGTGGATCCACCACGAGATACGACGCCCATACGACCGCGATCGCGACCAGCACCAGGACGCCGGCGCCGGCCGCGGCCCGCACCACTGCCCGCCGACGAGGCCGAGAGGGCTCTCGCGCGCACCACACCGACAGGCCGGCGAGCGCCATCAGCACCGGGATCGCCGCGAGCATGCTCATCTTCGTCGCCAGGGCCGCCCCGAGCGCCGCCCCGGCCAAGGGCACGTACAGCCGGGGCCGATGGCGGGCCCGCCACAGCAGCCAGACGGACGTCAGCACGAAACCGGCCGCCGGCACGTCCAGTGTGGCGAGCGAGCCGTGCGCGACGAGGTCGGGGGAGAAGGCGTACAGGCCGAGCGCCGCCAAACCGCCCGCCGCACCGGCGAGTTCCCGGGCGAAGGCGAACACGACCAGCCCGAACGCGAGCGTCAGGGCGATCACCGGCAGCCGCGCGAACAGCATCACACGCCACGGGTCGTTCCCGGACTCGTACAGCAGATGGCGCCCCAACCGGCCCTGATCGCCGGTGAAGGAGGCATCGACACGCGGATCGGCGAGGGCCACACCGACGCCGATGACCAGCTTGCCGAGCGGCGGATGCTCGGGGTTGTGGACCACCTCGTGCTCGTGCAGATACTCGGCCGCCGTGCCGACGTACACGGGTTCGTCGATGGTCGGCGTCTGCCGCACCGCGGTCGTCACCATCGCGACGGCCATCTGACCGAGCAGCAGGACCACCAGGAGCGGGACGAGCAGGCGCCGGACGGGTCGTCGCCGGCGCCGGGCGACGGGTGGGTCGGCGAGCCCCTCAGCAGCCGGAACCGTGGTCGGGGGCGTGACCGGCTTCGAGGCCGATTGCTGTTCGAGCGCCATCATCCGCTCCGCGGCACCGTCGGCCCCGGGACGGCGGAAGCTGATTCTCGGGCGGCCCATGGGCCCACTCTGCATCAGCTTCCGCCCGGGACGCGGTTACCGCCTCAGGAGTCGTACCGACAGACCTTCCGTCGTGTAGACGGGTACGGCTCGCAGAGCGGGTGAGTTCACCTCGATCCGGTCGAACTCGCCGCGCAGCCGCTGCGCCGCGACGACGGGAACCGTGCTCCCCGCGACCGGCGGGCGCTCGGGGTCCAGGCGCAGCGACAGCACAGTGCCGCGGCCCAGCACGACCCGGCCGGACACCTCGAGCGCCGGGCCGTGGTCCCTGCGCAGCGGCAGCTCCAGTCGCGTGTCGCCCTCCTGGACGTACGCGCCGCGCACCCGCAGCACCTTGACCGCGCGCAGCGTGCCGCCCAGGACGCGCACGTCGCCCTGGCCGAGGGCGTTCGCGGAGGCCCCGACGAGCACGCCGCCCTCGACGACCGTGCCGCCGTGGAAGCGGTTGTGGCCCGACAGGGTGAGGGTGCCGGTGCCGCGCTTGGTCAGGCCGCCCTCGCCGCTGATGTCGTTGCGCCAGCTGTCCGTCGCGCCGAAGCCCCCGGCGGCCGCGTCGAGAGTGACGGTCACGTCGGAGTCGAAGGCGCCGTAGCCGTCGGCGGCCGAGAAGAGGTCCAGCCGCCCCCACTGTTCGAAGCCGTCGAGCAGGACGTACCCGGCCGGCAGTGCGGTCGTGCGCAGCACCTCGCGGCGCTGGGCCGCGGTCAGATAGGGCTGGCGTGTCTCCAGCAGCACCTCGGCGCCCTTGGGCACGGTCAGCGGCTCGTGACGGCCCTGCCGGGTCAGGACATAGGTCAGCTTGGGACGGACCGTACGGGCGTTGGACTCGCGGTCGGCGTACGGGTCGGTGTCGGTGCCGGCCGAGTGGGCGTAGGCGTACAGCGTGTCGGCCGTGGTGTTGGTGTGCTGCCGGAAGTAGGCCAGGGCCTGGGCGCGAGCGGCGGCCTTGAGTTCGGCGTTGGCCGGGTCGGCGAGGGCGGCGGCGGCCAGGGCCGTGGCCATCACGCGGCCGCCCAGGACGTCGACGGTGGAGTGCATGCCGGCGACGATCCGGGTGTGGCTCAGCTCGAAGGCGCCGGTCACCAGCTCCTGGAAGCGCTCGGGCACGGCGTAGGCGTACGCCAGGGCCGCCAGGTGCAGGGCGTTGGTGTGCCCGCTGGGGAAGCCGCCGTCCTCGGCCGGGGTCTCGGCCCGCTGGCGCAGCAGCTGCGGGGCGACGCTCACCCGCGAGTCGTAGACCGGGAAGCCGAAGGCGTCCTTCGCCCCGGTGTCCACGACCTCGCTGTCCTCGTTCATCCGCCAGGGACGCGGGTACTGGAAGGCGAACTTGGCCGGGTTCCCGGAGGCGAACGGGCCGCGCACCGTGTCGACCAGCCTGGCCACCTGGCCGAGGTCCGACTCGTAGGAACCGGCGCCGATCGCGGAACCGGCGGGGGCGCCGGCGGGCACCGCGTCGCTGATCTTCCCGGCGGGCGTGCCGTCCGGGGCGCCGGTGATCGAGGTGACCGCCTTGGCGCCGGTCCTGTACAGCTCCGCCAGCGGACCGAGCCCGGCGATGACCGAGTAGCTCTGGTGCTGACGGTCGACGACGAACGATTCCTTCGCCTGGGCGTCCGTGCGCGCGGCGGTGACGCGGGCGCAGTAGCGCATGTTGGCGCGCAGCACCTCGGGCATCAGCGGCGTGCCGGTGTTCCAGGCGCCGCCGGTCTTCCACACCTTCGCGAAGCCGCCGAGGATCCGGACCACCGCGTTGGTCTCGGGCGTCTGGTTCGCGACGACGTTGGTCCTGTAGTCGTCGACGAACGCGGCCGCCCGTACGGCGGCCTTGGCATCGGCGGCGGGCAGCCAACCGGCGACGGCGGGCACCACGACGAGCGCCGCGCCGCCTCCGACGGAGGTCAGGAGAAAGCGCCTTCTGTCGAGGGACGGGGTGGCCAGGTCCCCGGAGGGTGACGGCATGAGTGCCTCTCTCGGATTCTTCGGCCGAACGGCCGGGAGGAGATCGAAACGATCGACCCGACCGACCGGCACGCGGCGAAAGGGCGTGCGGCGCACGAGGCGCCCTGCGGTCGGGATCGAGTCCTGCGAGCGAAGAACTACGGGCGAGTCGTGTCGGACCCGGGATGCCCCGGTGTCCGGCGGATGTCACAGGAGTGAACGCGCGAGCGCCACGGCCCCCTCCACCGGCGGCACTTCCAGGAGCCGTGGCTGTGCCCCCGGCACAGCCACGCTGTCGGCGAGCGCGGCGGTGAACGCGTCGTACAGGCCGGGCTGGGCGAGAATCGTGCTGCCGGCGATCACGATGTCGTCCACCGGCACCCCGCGCGCGGCGAGTTGCTCGACCAGCGCGGCCAGCGACCGGCCGCCCTCGTCGATCACCGCGCGGGCGAGCGGCGAACCCGCCGCCGCGGCGGCGAACACCACCGGCGCGTGCCGGCCCCAGTCCGCGGAAGGGCTCTTCGCGCTCTCCAACGCCGCCCCGAGCGCGGGCACTTCGGGAACCTGGAAAGCGTCGATGAGCCCGAGCGCCAGTGCGTCGGGTTCCTCGCCGAGGTCGTGCGCCGCCCATACGGCCCGTGCGGCCTCGCGGACGAGACCGGCCGAGCCGCCCTCGTCTCCGAGGACCGCGCCCCAGCCGCCGACCTGGACCGAAGTGCCGTCGGCCAGCCGGCCCACCGCGACGGAACCGGTGCCGGCGACCAGGCCGACGCCCTTGTCCAACCCGGCTGCGGGAACGAGCAGTTCGGCGTCGCCGACCACCGACGCGGGCGCGTCGAAGTGCAGTTGGAGAGCGGTACGGATCTGGGCGCACTGGCGCGAGGTCTCGCAGGCGTGCCCGCCCACCGAGAGGGCGGCCGGACGCACCCCCTTCGGCAGGGCGCCGGCGACGAGCGCCGCCAGCCATCCGGCGGCGGCCACCGGATCGTGCGGCCGCCAGCCACTGCTCGTCCGGACGTGATCGGCGACCAGGTCGTCCCCCGCGTACGCGCGGAGATGCGTCTTGGTGCCGCCGACGTCGATACCGATCACGAGGGGCGTGAAGTCCTGCACGGAACCTCTCTCGTCGTTGCGCCGGCGCAGGCGGTTCGGCAGCGCCCCGGAAGGGTGCGAGGCCGTGTCGACATGCGGCTCCGCGGCGTGAGCGCGATCAAGCACGATGACGCCGCGGACGACCGACGACCCTGGGCGGCACAGCCGGCGAAGCGCCCTGACGGGCGAACCATGCCTGGAATCAAGGGAGTTGGTGAACTAACGGAGCCCCGGGACGGGCTTCTGGCGGACACGGCAGGCGAGTACCGTGAAGTTCGTTAGGAAGTTAACTAACGAAGTACAGTGCGTCAAGAGGCATCGCGCACTCGACCACTGAGCGGCCCGTGACCCGTGGGAGAACTGTGATAGACGACGTGGCGGAAGCCCCCCGCCTGACCGAGAGCGCAAGCGCGGTCTTCGCTGTGCTCGCCGGGGCGGGCAGCGCGACCCGGCCGCAGCTCGCGAGCCTGGCCGGCCTGTCCAAGCCCACCGTGTCCTCCGCCGTCGCGGAGCTGGAGAGCGCCCGGCTGGCCGCCCACTCCGGCACGGCCTCCGGCGGTACGGGCCGCTCGGCCGCCGTGTACGGGCTCGGGCCCGCCGCCGGGGCGGTGCTCGCCGTGGACCTCGGTCCCGCGCTGACCCGGGTGCGCGGCTGCGCCCTGGACGGCACCCTGCTCGCCCAGGCCACCGGGACCCGGGACGAGGCCGCCGAGGTAGTGCGCGAGGCGCTTGCCGCGCTGCCCGCCGGCGCCCCGCTGCGCGCCGTCGTCGTCGCCGTCGGCGACGTCACCGCACGCGAGAAGGAGGGCGCCCGCATGCGCCCCGCCACGGCCAAGGCCGGCCCCGTCTTCGACGCCATGGCCGTCGCCCTGCCGCCGGGCGTGCCCGTCCACCTCGAGAACAACGTCAACTGCGCCGCGCTCGCCGAACTGCACGAGGGCGCCGCGCGCGGCCGACGCACCTTCGGTTACCTGCGGATCGGCGTCGGCATCGGCCTCGGCATCGTGGTCGGCGGCGAGGTGCTGCGCGGAGCCAACGGCGCGGCCGGTGAGCTGGCCCGGCTGCCCTACCCCTGGGACGACGGCCGAGAGCCGCGCCACGAGGCCCTGGAGGAGTACATCGGCGCCCGCTCGCTCCTGCGGCGGGCGGCCGAGGCCTGGCCGGACGAGGACGGGCCGTGCCCGCGCACCGCCGATCAGCTCTTCGCCAGGGCGGGGGAGGGCCGGGCCACGGCCCGCGCGGTGATCGACCGCCATGCCGTCGACGTAGGCCGGCTCGCCGCCGCCGTGACCGCCGTACTGGACCCCGGACTGATCGTGCTCGGCGGCAGCACCGGCGCCGACCCGCAGATCCTGCCCGGTGTGCGGGCGGAACTCGCCCGGCTGAGCTGGCCCACCGAAGTCGTCAGCAGCATGGTCGGTGACCTCGGCACGGTCGTGGGCGCCGCCCGCCTCGCGGTCACCCGAGGAGTCCAAACCGTGACCGAGACCGCGGGGGCGAAGGATTGACGGCCTCCGACTCGATCTGCCAATGTCCGGACAAGCGCTTTCTAAGTCGGCCGGGACGCCGGCTTGGGTTGAGCATCCCGCCCGTACGCGAAGTACGGCAGCCGCACGAGGGCGTGCTTGTGCGACGACGGCCCTCATGGCCGGGGATCCCACCCGTCGAGGCGATGCGGCCGGGCGAGGCCGCGCCCCCGGAAGGCGAAATTTCCCGCAGAACGCACCCGTGCCGCCTCGGCAGGCCCCGTGCTTCCTCCGCTACGACGAAAAGGGATCGAAGATGACCAGTGTGGGTGTGCGGCGCTCTCGCCGACTCGGTCGCGGCGGTATACGCCGTGTCATTCCCCTCGCTGCTGTGGCCACGGCAGGTGCCCTGCTCCTCTCCGCCTGCGGCGGGTCGGGGTCCGGCTCGGGCGGAAACTCCAAGTCGCTGACGTTCTGGATCTCCACGGTTCCGGGGCAGGACGCGGGCTGGAAGAAGATGGTGGCGCAGTACAAGAAGGAAGCCGGCGTCGACGTCAAGCTCGTCAACATTCCCTACGACGGCTACACGACGAAGCTGCACAACGCCGCGCAGGCGAACTCCCTGCCCGACGTGGCGGCGGTGCCGGCGCTGGACCCGATCTGGTCGAACAAGCTGATCGACCTCAGCTCCATCGCCAACAACAAGAGCAACAAGATCAACGCCAACTTCCTCGCCAAGGACTCCTCCGGGAAGGTGCTGTCCATCCCCTCGGACGTCACCGCGTCCGGTCTGTTCATCAACGAGACGCTGTTCAAGAAGGCCGGCGTCGCCTTCCCGACCTCGCCCTCGAAGACCTGGACCTGGAAGGACTTCATCGCGGCGGCGAACAAGGTCCGCGAGAAGACCGGCGCCAAGTACTCCCTGACCTTCGACCAGTCGCCGTCCCGGCTGCGCGCCATGGTGTACGAGATGGGCGGGAAGTACGTCCACGCGGACGACTCCGGCAAGTTCTCGGTGGACGCGGCGACCAAGAAGGCCGTGAAGTACTTCGTCGGACTGAACGACGACAAGACCATGCCGAAGTCGGTGTGGACCAGCGGCGCCGACCCGTCGGCCATGTTCCAGAGCGGTGACGTGGTCGCCTACTGGTCCGGCGTGTGGCAGGTTCCCGCCTTCGCGGAGAGCATCAAGAAGTTCGACTGGGCCAGCGTCCCGACGCCGGCCGAGCCGGTGCAGGCCAGCGACGTCAACAGCGGCGGCATGACGGTCGGCTTCAACAACAACGCCGACGCGGCCGCGGCCGCGACGAAGTTCCTGTCCTGGCTGTATGAGCCGGCCCACTACCAGGCGCTGTGCGAGGCGTCCGGGTTCCTGCCCGTCGAGAGCGGCCTGAACCCGAAGTACCCCTTCACCTCCGAGGCGGCGCAGGCGGCGTTCAAGCTGTACAACGAGTCGATCCCGCTCTACGCCCCGATCTCCGGCTACTTCAACAGCGCGCAGACGAACTGGGTGCTGAAGGGCAAGAGCCTCACCGAGGACCCGACGAAGACGGAGCTCGGAAAGGCGATCAACGGCCAGCAGTCGGCCGACAAGGCCCTGGAGAACATCGTGGCCGGCTACAACCAGCAGGTCGGCGGCGCGTCATAGGCCACAGGGCCGGGCGGCGGAGTGCGACCCGCCGCCCGGCCCTGTACTCCACGTGATGCCGGGTTCATGGAGTGAGCCCGCAGCAACCCATTCCACCAGCACGGAGTCAGGAAGATGACAAAACGCGCCTCGGCCGTGTCCGCGAGTCCGCCCAGGAGACGCAGCAAGTACACCCTTGCGCCGCTCGTCCTCATCGCGGCCAATGTCGTGCTCTTCTCGCTGTTCTTCGTCTGGCCGGCGGTGATCGGGCTCGTCTACTCCTTCACGAACTACACGGGGGTGGGGGCGTTCCAGTTCGTCGGACTGGACAACTACAGCAACCTGTTCGGGGACTCCACCTTCTACGACGCGCTGAGCCGGACGCTGCTGTACACCGTGCTCGTCGTTCCGCTGAACTTCGTGCTCTCGCTGCTCATCGCCAACCTGGTCGTGAGCAAGCAGGCCAAGGGCTCGTCGGTCGCCCGTGTCATCTTCTTCGTCCCGTGGCTCATCTCGCCCATCGTCGTGGGTGTCCTGTGGCGATGGCTGTTCGGTGAGAACTTCGGACTGATCAACTACGTCATCGAGAAGCTCGGTGGGGACGCGATCGCGTGGCAGTCGAACGCGGACCTGTCGCTGGGCGTGGTGGTGATGGCGGGCGCCTGGTGGGGAACGGCCTTCTCGATGCTGCTGTTCATCGCGGCGATCAAGAACGTGCCCACCTCGTACTACGAGGCAGCCTCGCTCGACGGCGCGGGCCCCTGGCGACAGTTCATCAGCATCACACTGCCGAGCATCGCGCCCACCTCCTTCATCGTCATCCTGCTCAACACCATCAACGCGATGAAGGAATACCCGCTGTTCGTCTCCCTCAACAACGGCGGACCGGGTACGTCGAACAACCTCCTCGTCCAGTACATCTACCAGACCGGCTTCAACCGGGGCCAGATCGGCTACGCGAGCGCCGCCTCGTTCGTGCTCATGCTCATCCTGATGGCCGTCGCGGTCATCCAGCTGATCGTCAACCGGCGGGTGGAGAACCGATGACAACCACAGACATGCCACGCCCGGTCGACGGCGGATCCGGACGCGCCGCCTCCAAGAAGCGGCCCCGCGGCGGGCGCAGCGGCGGACTTCGACAGGCGGTGTCGGCGACGACACTGCTGTGGATCATGGCGTGCCTCTACGGGCTGCCGGTGCTGTGGTTCGTCCTCAGCTCCTTCAAGCCGGCCGGGGACCTGTTCTCCCTTCCGCTGACGGTGCTTCCGCACGACCCCACCCTGTCGGGCTACTCGGCGGCGTGGGACAGCGCCAACTTCTCCCAGTACTTCGTCAACACGGCCATCGTGTGCGTGATCACGACGATCCTCACGGTGGGGGCGAGCTGCTGTACGGGGTACGCGCTGGCCAAGTACGACAACACATGGCTCAAGGTGTTCTTCATCTGCATTCTGGCCACCACGATGCTGCCGTCCGAGGTCATGCTCGCCCCGGAGTTCCTGGTCGTCCGCGACCTCGGCCTCTACAACTCGCTCGGCGGCATCATCCTCCCGGCCGTGCTCACCGCGACCGGATGCTTCATGTTCCGCCAGTTCTTCCTGACGGTCCCCGACGAACTCATCGAGGCCGCCCGCATCGACGGCGCGCGTGAGCTGTCGATCTTCCTGAGGATCATGGTTCCGGTCTCCCGGCCCATCATGCTGACGCTCGCCATCCTGTCGTTCCAGTGGCGGTGGAACGACTACATCTGGCCGCTGCTGATGCTCAACGACCCCAGCAAGTTCACCGTGCAGATCGGCATCCAGAGCCTCGTCGGCGCGCAGAACATCAACTGGTCGGTGCTGCTCGGCGGTTCGGTCATCTCCATGATCCCGCTGATCCTGGTCTTCCTGGTGTTCCAGCGTTACGTCATGAACGCCAACATCAACGCGGGGCTGAAGGACTGACCGTGCAGATCACGCTCGACCGCGAGTTCGTCCGTGCGGTGGCCCGCGCCGCCGACCGGCCGGCCGTCCCGCTGGCGGCCCGCCCGGACCAGGAGCCGGCCGGTGTGTCCCATCGCGGTCTGGCGCGCCGGGTGAGGACACTGCTCGCGGCGTACCGTTCACCGGACTCGACGCTGCACGGCAGTGACGGGGCCGTCGCCGCCGCGATGACGCACCTCACCGCTCTGCGGGCCGTGCAGAGCCCCTCCGGTCTCTTCGCCGGCGGCGACAACGTGCAGTCACCCCCGGATTCCGCGTTCACGATCAACGACGTGTGCGACGCGCACGTCATCGCCGTGAGCGCGGGACCGGAACTGCGCGAGGCCGCGGACGTCCTCGCCGAGATCGCCGGTGCGGCTTGCGAAAGCCTTCGGACCGGCGGCGTGCACACGCCGAATCACCGATGGGAACTGTGCGCGGCGCTGGCCCGGCTGCACCGGTCGTTCGCGGACGACCGGCTGCTCGACCGCATCGACGCGTGGCTGGCCGAGGGCGTCGACATCGACGCGGAGGGCCTGTACTCGGAACGAAGCGCCAACTACGCCGCCCACGTCTCCAACCCTTCGCTGCTGTTGCTGGCCGACGTGCTCGACCGCGCCGACCTCCTGGGCGCCGTCGAACGCAACCTCGCCACGACTCTGGACCTCATCAGGCCGGACGGCACGGTGGAGACCGTCCACTCGCGACGGCAGGACCAGAACGGCCCGTTCCCGCTGGCGCCCTTCCTGCCGCACTACCGGCTGCTCGCGATCCGCACCGGCCGGGGTGACTTCGCCCGCGCGGCGCGGCTGGCGGCCGCCGACGGGATCGACGACCCCGACCTGCTCGCCGAGACCCTCCTGACCCCGGACCTGTGCCGCGTCCTGCCGGCACCGGCCGCGCAGACACCCCGGCGCGAGCGGTACCTCACCACCGCGCGCCTCGCCGTGCGCGCATCGGCCACCGCGCACACGGTGGTGTACGGCGGCTCCGACGTGCCCGAGCACCGGCGCATCCGCTCGGGCCTCGCCTGCAATCCCACCTTCCTGCGCCTGTTCGCCGGCGACGCAGTCCTCGACGCGGTCCGCCTCTCGCGGGGATTCTTCGACCTCGGCCCGTTCCGCGCCGAGGACATGCAACAACTCGCCGACAACCGGTACCGGCTCACCGAAACCCTCACGGCCGCCTACTACCAGCCGCTCCCACCGGACCTGCGACGGGACGACGGCGCCTACCGGGTGGCGGACGAGGGACGCTTCTCTGCCGCGATGGCCTTCACGGACCGGCCCCGGGACGAGGTCTCCCACACGACCCGCGTCGAGGTGGACCTGAGGGACGACGGTGCCGACCTGCGGATCGACATCAGCGGACCACGGGTGCCCTGGTCCCTCGAACTGACCTTCCGGCCGGACGGCGTGCCGGAGGGCGCCGTGCCGATCGGCGACGGACGCTGGTGCCTGACGACCGGGCCGATGACCTACCGGGTCGGTGACGACGAGATCCGGGTCCAGGCCGACGTCGAGGCGGGCGAACCGCTCGCCGGGCCGGACCGGAGCGAGGCACTGCGGTACGACCCGGGGCAGGACCACACCGTGGTGGGAGGCACCGATGCGACGACCGGGAACCGTGTCCACCTGGGCGGACTCGGCCCGCACACGCTGACCGTCGCACTGCGCGCCCGCCGTACCGCACCTGCCAAGTGACCCCGAACCACACCATGGCCACCCCAGGCATGAAGGGTTGAACCCCGTGCACCTCCCACGCCAGCTCGGCCCACTGCACGACCTTCCCGACACCCCCGAGGCCTACGACGCCGTCCTCGCCGGCGTCGTCGAGGAGGCCCTCGCCCGGCTCACGCCGGAGGGCGGCCTGGAGCACCCGGACTGCGTCGACGACATCGGCGACACCTCACTGGGCGTCACCTCCCTGCTCGCTCTCGCCTGGCAGCGCGGCAAGGACCCCCGCCTGCCGGAGGCGGTGCGGCGCAGCCTCGCCTTCCATCTGCGGGAGCGGGTGTACACCGACGACAACCCCGGCTACCCGAACCTCAGGGCCCGCGGCACCGGCCTGCCGTACGCCCGTTACGTCCTGGAGGCGGGCGCCCATCCCATCGGCGACTGGCCGAGCACCGTGTGGGCGCTGCTCCAGTCGGTGAACCTGCTGGACCTGGCGGAAGGGCTCGTCGGGGACGAGCAGCGCGCCGAACTCGTGCGGGTGGCCCGCGGATACTGGCGCTGGCTGACCGAGGCGACCTTCTTCAACCCGCAGGAGGCCGGCAACCAGGCCATCGGCTGCGTGGTCGGCGGACTGATGCTGGCCCGCCATCTCCCCGCTCCGGCCGCCGACGAGACGCGCGAGCGCGCCCTGCGCCTGTACGAGCGGGAGATCCGTGCCCACCGGGTGCGCGACCGGGGTGCCCTGCTGCCTCCCGAGCACGGCGGCGCCTACGACAACAACTACGGGCCGATCTCACTCTCCTTCCTGGCCCAGGCCCACCGCGTCAGCGGCGAGGCGGTCTTCGCGGAGGACGGCGACGCGCTCGCCCGCTACATCGACGCCCGCCTCCCAGGCGGCGGCTTCGACAACGGCGGCCCGCGCTACAGCGAGCAGCACAGCGGCTTCGAGTCGGTCCTCGGGCTGCGCTACTTCGGCGCCCGGATCGGCTCCGACCTCGGCCGCTACCGTGGCGACACCCTCCCCCACTGCCTAAAGGGCGTGGGAGGTACCCCCAGGGGCCGGCACGCGGTCAAGGCGGACGGCGGCATCGACGGGCACTTCGCCTGGATGCTGGTCTGGCAGATCCAGGACGCCACGCCCTGGCACCGCACCCCGGCCACCGCCCCGGCGCGCCACCAACTCCGCGCGGGCGGTGTCTCGGTCGCCTTCGACGACCGTATGACCCCGTCGCTGGTCGAGGCCGCCGGCACCTACTACCTGCCCGCGGCCGTGAACCGGCAGCACGGCTTCGGCCCGGTGACGGACGGCTTCCTGTTCTGCCGTCCGATGGGGGAGGCCAGGGTCCGGGACATCGCCGCCGACGGCCTGACGGCCAAGCTGGTCAGCAAGCCCGTCGTCGGCCGCGACCACGTCCTGCGCCATGTGCGGTCCCTGTACGTCACCGACGGGACCAGCCTGTGGATGACGGTCGCGGTGGAACGGCTCCCCGGGACGCCGTATCTGCTGGCGGGTCTGCCGTACGCCGCCGACGACGGCGACCGGGTGCGCCGCACCGCCGAGGGCGAGGTCACGGCGGCCGGTGAACTGCGCCTGACGCATCCCGAGTCGGACGGCGTCGACCACTTCGACGCCCGCGCCGAGCGCACCCAGGAGGAGGCGGCCTTCGCCCTGGCCGCCGATCCACGCGGCTACGGCAACCCCGACCTGGGCTGGAGCCACCTGGTCGGTACGACCGCTCTGGAGGCCGCACCGGCCCCCGGCGCACCGGACGACCTGCACGTCTTCGCCGTGCGCTACGGACCGGCCGGCCCCTTCACACCGGTCTTCGCAGCCGACGGCTCAGCGCTCACGGTCCGCACCGAGTCCTTCACCGCCGTGATCGGCGAAGCCGCGGGCGACGCCCACGGCGAGCCGGAGCTGACCCTGACGGCCGTGTAGGCCGCCGCTCACGCCCCCGCACGAGCCGTCGGCGGCTCGTGCGGGGCGGACAGTGCCGTGACCGGCACCATCAGATCGGCCCGGTCCCGGGTCGCGGCGACCAGCTCCGCGTTGGGCTGGTCCGAGCGCATCACCCAGGCCACCGCCTGCTCGTGCGACTTGCCGAACCGCTCGTGCCGGGCGATCAGCCGCCGCAGCCGCTCCGCCTCGTCGAGCTCGCAGAACCACACCTCGTCCAGCTGCGACCGCACCAGGGCCCACGCGCCCGTGTCCAGCAGCAGGTAGTTCCCCTCGGTCACCACCAGCCGGGCCGCCGGCTCCACCGGCACGACCCCCGCGATCGGCTGCTCCAGCACCCGCTCGAAGCCGGGCGCGTACACGATCCCGTCTTCGGCGTCCCCGCGCAGCCGCCCCAGCAGCGCCGCGTACCCCGCCGCGTCGAAGGTGTCGGGCGCGCCCTTGCGGTCCCGCAGCCCGATCCGCTCCAACTCGACGTCGGCGAGATGGAAGCCGTCCATGGGCACATGCGCGACCCATGGCTCCCCGGTGCCGTTCAGCTCCCGGACCAGGCGTTCGGCCAGCGTCGTCTTGCCCGCGCCGGGGCTTCCGGCGATACCGAGGACGGCGCGCCGGCCGTCCCGGGTGAGGGACCGGGCGCGGGCGAGGAGGTCGTCGAAGGTCAACGTCACACAGCAGAGTGTGGCACCCGCGCGGCGAAGACTTCCGGCGGTGTACCGGGCCCAGTTGGCCGTGCGGTCGCGGGCTTCCGTCATTCGCCTGGCCGAAGGTGCTCTGCGCGCCCACCCCTTTCAGGTTAGTTTGTCGGTGTTTCTGATCATTTCCGGCTCCTGTTGTCCAACTCGCCAGGACATGGGGCTCAGTCGCCCTACGGCTCGTAGGGGTGAGGGGTGGACGATGGCTCAGGGCACGAAGCCCATGCTCGTCGGTGCGGGGCGGCGCGACGAGGCGCTCGTGTCCGGCAGGCACTGGCGGGCCCGCGGCAGCGGCCTGCTCGCGGCGGTGGCCGCCGCCTTCACCCTCCTCCAACTCCTGCTCGTCCGGCCCTCGCTGGGCCTCGGCTGGGACGAGGTCGTGTACGTCAGCCAGGTCGGCACCGACGCACCGGCCGCGTTCTTCAGCGCACCCCGCGCACGCGGCGTCCCGCTGCTGGTGTGGCCCATCGCCTCCTGGTCGTCCTCCACCGTCCTGCTGCGCGTCTACCTCGCCGTGCTGTCCGGACTCGCCCTCTACCTGGTCCTGCGCGCCTGGCGGCACCTGTTCCCGGCCCGCGTCCTGGCCGCAGCGGGCGCCCTGTTCGCCACCCTGTGGGTGACCCTTTTCTACGGCCCCCAGGCCATGCCCAACCTCTGGGTCGCGTTCGGCGCCCTGCTCTGCGTCGGCTGCTTCGTGCGCGCCCGCCTCGACCGGCTCGACGACCGGGCCGCGTGGGGCATCCTGGCCGGCGCCGCCCTGATGTCGTGGATGCGGCCCACCGACGCCGTCTGGGTCACTCTGCCGCTGCTCGTCCTCATCGTGGCGGCCCGGCAGTGGCGCCTCGGAGCCGCCCTCGCCACTGGGCTCGCCGCCGGCGGCCTCCAGTGGATCATCGAGGCGTACGTCAGCTACGGCGGTCTGCGGGAGCGGCTGAACGAGGCCTCCCGCATCCAGGGCGACCTGGGCTGGAACCTCGCCGTCGACGACCAGTTGCGCAGCCTGGTCGGCAACACCCTGTGCCGGCCCTGCGACGTGGCGACGCCCCACGTGTCCGTGTACGCCTGGTGGTTCCTGGTCCCCCTGCTCGCCGCCTACGGCATCGCGGTCGCGGTCCGCGCCGGGCGCACCGCCCGCACCCTGATCCCGCTGGCCTGCGCCACGACGGCCGCCTTCCCCTACCTGTTCCTCATCGGCTACGCGGCCCCCCGCTTCCTGCTGCCCGCCTACGCCCTGCTCGCCATCCCGGTCGCCGACGCGGCGTTCAACCTGGTCACCGCACCGAACGGACGCCGGCGCCCCGCGGTCACGGCCGTGGCCGGGCTCGTGCTCGTCGGACATCTGGCCGTGCAGTACACGGTCCTGGACCGCACCGTGGACCGCACGACCGCCTCCCGCGTCGAGTGGGCCCGTTCCGCCGCCGAACTGCACCGCCTCGGCGTGCGCCCGCCCTGCCTGCTCACCGGGCACGAGGCCATCCCCGTCGCCTACTACACGGGCTGCCACTCCGGTTCGACGGGCGGCCACAACGGCAACATCACCAGGGCCGAGATCCTGGACACCGCCCGCCGTCTCCCGGTCGGCGTGCTCACGGCGCCCGGCCGCACACCGCCCGACCACGCCCGGGACTGGAAGCTCCACCGCCTCGACGGAATGGACGTCCGCATCGCCCCGGCGCCCCTCGCGGGCGGAACGGCATGACGTCGCAGGAGATCCTCACCCCTCTGCGGCGCGGCAGGCTCTACTGGCACACCGCCCTCACCCTGGCCGTCCTGGTGGCAGTGGCCCTGCTGGCCCGGCGGCACTGGCCGGTGCTGGAGACCGGTGCGGTCCGGCTGGCTGTCGCCGACCCGGGCTGGCTGCTTCTCGCCGCCGCGGCCACCCTGCTGACCTGGCCGTGCTCGGCACTCGCCCAGCAGGGGGCGGTGCCGCGCCGGTTACCGCCCGGACCGCTGGTGGCGGGCCAGTTCGCCGCCTCCGCCGCCAACCAGGTGCTGCCGGCCGGGCTGGGCGGGGCCGCGGTGAACCTGCGCTTCCTCATACGCCGCGGCATATCGCTGGGCGACGCCGCCATCGCCGTCGCGGTCAAGGGCACCGCGGGCGGGATCGCGCGTGGCGTCCTGATCGCCGTACTCTTCGCGGCCTCCCCGGGCGTACTGCACCTCCCGCACGGCAACGGCGAATTCGTCGCCGGGGTGAGCGCCGCAGCCACACTCGCGGTCCTGGTGCTGGCCGGCCCACTGCGGCCCCGGTGCCGACAGGCCCTGACCGCGGTGCGGGCGTACGTCGGGGCGGTCCACGCGCGACCCGGGAGAGCGGCGGCCCTGTGGGGAGGCTCGCTGGCCTTCGTGGTCCTGCACTGCGCCGTGCTGATCGCCGTCACCCGAGCCGTCGCCATGCCCCTCGCCCCGGCACGGGTGGCGCTGCTCTATCTCGCCGCGAGCAGTGCCGCCGCACTGCTGCCCACGCCCGGCGGCATCGGCTCGCTCGACGCCGTGCTCGCCTTCGCGCTCACCACCACGGGCGCCACGGCGACGGCGGCCGCCTCGGCCGTCCTCGGCTACCGGTTGCTGACGGTGTGGCTGCCGCTGCTTCCCGGGCTGGGGGTGCTCGCGGCCCTCGTCCGGCGCCGGGCCCTGTGAGCCCCAAAGGCGTTTCCGGGCAGGCCGGTTCAGGTGTCCTTGGACCAACGGTTGCCCCGGGACCTGCGGTTCTGTAACGGCAGCCTCACCACCCCGGGCCGGTCAGCCCCGTATCCCCACCTCCCGGTGCCACTTGACGAACTGCTTGTCCGGATCGCCGGTGTACGCCCACGGAGCCCGCGTGGCCCGATGCCCCAGCATCCGGAACAGGGCCGCGGCGATGTCATGGACACCCGCGTGACAGGCCGCATGGGCCAGGTAGTTGAGGTCGCGCAGCTCGCCCGGCGCCACGTCGTTCCCGGAGCGGCCCATGATCCAGCGGTCCCAGGTGCGGCGTACGTCGCTGACGGCGCCGTCGTTGCTCCAGTGCTGGCCGATCCCCATGGAGGAGTGCTGGCCCTTGGCCGCGTCCAGGGCGTACCGGAACTCCTCGACCCGGGCGTACTGCACGAGCACCGGCAGCGGACAGCCGGACGGTGCCACCCCGGCCGCGTCGCGGGCGAAGTCGTACATCAGGCCGTGTGTGCCGTGCCAGCGCGAGGAGTAGTAGTGGAGCACCTGCAGATGACCCTCCACGCTGAACGGGTCACGGCCGTGCAACTCGTCCCACCAGCGCCCCAGTTCCTGCCGCCGCACCCCCTTCGGATACAGCCGGGCCACCGAGATCAGCGAGATCCACGGCGTCGGATCGTCCGGATAGGAGTCGGCGGCCTTCAGGCACGACAGCACCGCGGTGTCGATGCGATGCGTGTCGATCGGCACGCCCCGGCCCGCGCTGATGGCCACGTTGAACGCCCGCGCCGTCTCCGTGGCGGCCCGCAGCACCAGCGCGTCACCGCTGTGCGGCTCGGCGGCCAGCCACGACTCCACCGTGGAACTGCCCGCGCAGGCCTGCGCCAGCAGCCGCACCCGGTGGCCCCGCGCCAGCCAGTCGGGCCCGGTGGAACGCAGCAGTTCCCGCAGCCCCTGCCAGCGGCCGATGACGATGTCCTGCCGGGCACTGGTCAGGGCGAAGTCCCCGCAGTCGGGGTCGAAATCGGGCGTGAAGTCGCGCCTGAAATTGCCTCGCGCCATATGGGTCTCCCTCAGAAGTCGGTCGGAAGACCCTCGTGGACGAGGGAGTTGTCGCCGCCGCCACCGGCCGGGACGTAGTCCGCCTCGACGGTCCGTGTGGCGTCCAGCTTGGCCGGCCGGTAGTAGTCGCTGCCCTGCCGCCAGTACCAGAGCATCGGGACGAGGCCGATCGCGATGCCGCCGAAGCCGATCGCGAGCGCCGAACCGCTCAGCTCGCCCAACGACTCGACGAAGATCCAGAACATGAACAGGGCTCCGAACAGCGGCCACAGACCGCCGAGCACGAAGTCACCCACCGACTTCAGCAGCATCTTGCGGTAGGCGACGACGGCCGCGAGACCCGTCAGCCCGTAGTAGACGGCGATCTGGAGACCGATCGCCGAGATGGCGTCGGAGAGGATGTCGCCGACCGTGCCCAACGCGTTGGAGGCGATGAACATCACCAGCGCCACCACGCCGACCACCGCGACCGCCACCCACGGCGTGTTCCACCGCTGGTGCACCTTCCCCAGCGCCGCGGGCATCGTGCGGTCCCGGCCCATCGCGAACAGCGAGCGGGTCACCTGGATGAGCGTGGTCTCCAGCGTGGCGATCGTGGACAGCATCACCGCCACGATCAGCAACTTGCCGCCCCAGCCCGGCCACACCTCCTCGCCGAGCACCGCCAGCACGTTCGCGTCGTTGTCCTGGATCTGCTTCGAGGACAGGATGACGTTCACCGCGATCGTGAACACCTCGAACAGCAGGAACACGATGCCCACCCCGATGAGCCCCGCGAGACCCGTCGTACGGCGGCTGTTGCGGGTCTCCTCACTGAGGTTGCTGGTGACGTCCCAACCCCAGTAGTAGAAAGCGGCGATCAGCGCCCCCGACGCGAATCCCGCCACCCCGTCGAAGTGCCCGAAGCCAAGCCACGACCAGTCGAAGACGTGGGCGCTGTCCGTGTGGAACACGGCGAGCACGGCGAACAGCGCGAGTATGACCAGCTCGACGCCCGACATCACGATCTGCGCCCGGACGGTCAGCCGCGCCCCGCCCAGCACCACCAACAGCATGACCAGGAACCAGCAGGCGCCGACCAGCGTCGACAGCGCGGTGTTCTCCGCGAGTTCCTCGTCGAACAGGGCCAGCGTCATCGAACCGGCGGGCAGCGAACCCGCCACCATGAAGATGGTCGTCGAGATCACCAGCGCCCAGCCGCTGATGAAACCGAGAAAGGGATGCAGGGTCCGCCCCACCCAGGAGTAACTGGCGCCCGCGTTCACGTCGATACGGCCGAGCCGGCTGAACGCCAGCGCGATGCCCAGCATGGGTATCGCGCAGTACAGCAGCGCCGCCGGGCTTGCCAGGCCCACCGCACCGACCAGGACCGCCGTGGTCGCGGCGATCGAGTACGCCGGGGCGCTGCCCGCGACCGCCATCACCACCGTGTCGAACGTGCCGAGGACGTTGGCCTGTAGTCCTCTGCCCCTGTTGTTGCTCATGGATGCGCTGCTTTCCGTCGTGCACGACGCGAGGGCGACGGCCCCTGCGCCGTAGGGGGGTGGGGGGTGGAACAACGCCACGAACCGGAGAGGGATGACCTCGGGGCAGGGGCGGCTGACAACGGGTGGCGGACACTGTACGCCGTTGCGTCGCGATGCAGTCACGCCGTGTGTGCGAGTGATGATAGCCACACTCTTTGAGGCTTCAAGAGCCAAGGGATCTTCCGCGGATACGTCCGTCGAACGGCATGACGAGGGACCCCCGGACGAAGTTCGCCCGGGGGTCCCTGATCGCGGTGGCTCAGTCCCCGATGCGGTCGATCTGCCGGAGCCGGTTCGTGGCGTCCAGGGCCGCGACCTTGTAGGACTCGGCGAGCGTGGGGTAGTTGAACACCGCGTCGACGAGATAGTCGACCGTCCCGCCGCAGCCCATCACCGACTGGCCGATGTGGATGAGCTCCGTCGCGCCCGTGCCGAAGCAGTGCACGCCGAGCAGCGTGCGGTCCTCGGGGGAGACCAGCAGTTTCAGCATGCCGTGCGAGTCGCCGATGATCTGCCCGCGGGCCAGTTCGCGGTAGCGGGAGATCCCGACCTCGAACGGCACCCGGTCCTCGGTGAGCTGGTCCTCGGTCCGGCCGACGAAGCTGATCTCGGGGATGGTGTAGATCCCGATCGGCTGGAGGTTGTGCATCCGCCCGACGGGCTCACCGCAGGCGTGGTACGCCGCCGAACGCCCCTGCTCCATCGACGTCGCGGCCAGCGCCGGGAAGCCGATGACGTCACCGACGGCGTAGATGTGCGGCACCTCGGTGCGGTAGTGCTCGTCGACGGTGATCCGGCCGCGTCGGTCCGCGGTCAGCCCGGCCTTGTCCAGGTCCAGCTCGTCGGTCAGGCCCTGCCGGCCCGCCGAGTACATCACCGCGTCGGCGGGGATCTTCTTGCCGCTCTCCAGGATGGTCAGCGTCCCGCGGGCATGCCGCTCGACCGCGGCGACCGTCTCCCCGAAGCGGAACGTCACGGCGAGATCCCGCAGGTGGTACTTGAGCGACTCGATCACCTCGACGTCGCACATGTCGAGCATCCCGGCACGCTTCTCCACCACGGTGATCTTGCTGCCGAGCGCGGCGAACATCGAGGCGTACTCCATGCCGATGACCCCGGCGCCCACGATCACCATGGAGCGCGGCACCCGCTCCAGCGCGAGAACGTTGTCCGAGTCCATGATCGTCCGGCCGTCGAACTCGACGCTGTCCGGCCGTGCGGGCCGGGTACCGGTGGCGATGACGATGTGCTCGGAGGTCAGCAGCCGCTCCTGGCCGCTGACCTCGCGCAGGGCGATGGTGTGCGGGTCGACGAAGCGCCCGGTCCCGGCGTACAGGGAGACGTGGTTGCGGGAGAGCTGGCTGCGGATGACGTCCACCTCACGGCCGACCACGTGCTGGGTGCGCGCGGTGAGGTCGGCGACGGTGATGTCGTCCTTGAGCCGGTAACTCTGGCCGTACAGATCGCGCTGGGTGAGACCGGTCAGGTACAGCACCGCCTCGCGCAGGGTCTTGGAGGGGATGGTCCCGGTGTGGATGGAGACACCGCCGACCATGTCGGGGCGGTCGACCACGGCGACGCGGCGGCCCAGCTTGGCCGCGGCTATGGCGGCCTTCTGGCCACCGGGGCCGGATCCGATGACGAGCATGTCGAAGTCGAAGTCGGGCACCCTCCGGAGTCTGTCAGCCGTGCGACCCCTTTCGAAAGGGTGAGCCGTGAACCATTGCCCGGGTGAAGTGCCCGGTCCGCGACGGAGGTTGTGCCTCCGCCCCGCTCCCGCCCGAATCGTCCCGCTTCACCGGAGCGATGTCGCGCGTGCGGGTCGATAATGCGGGTATGGGTCACCGACTCGCCGACGCGAGCACGCCGGCCCGGCTGGCCGCCCCGGACGAGGGCATCGGCCGGGACGAACTGGCGCTCGCGACCCGCAACCACGGCCTGCCCCTCGAAGCCCTGCGCCACGACATCACCCCGCCGGGCCTGCACTACGTCCTGACCCATTACGACATCCCGTACGTCCCCGAAGGCACCCCCTGGCCCCTCACCCTGGACGGCCGCGTCCGCCGCCCCCTGCGCCTGGACCTCCCCGACCTGCACAGGTTCCCGCAGGTCACCACCCGCGTCACGCTGGAGTGCGCCGGGAACGGCCGGGCCCTGCTGACCCCCCGGCCGGTGAGCCAGCCCTGGCTCGTGGAGGCCGTCGGCACCGCCGAGTGGACCGGCGTACCCCTTCGGCTGCTGCTCGCCGAGGCCGGCATCGAGCCCGACGCGGTCGACGTGGTCTTCACCGGCGCCGACCACGGGGTCGAGCGCGGCGTCGAGCAGGACTACCGGCGCGCCCTCCCCGTCGAGGAGGCCACGGGCGGCGATCCCGAGGTGCTGGTCGCGCACTCGATGAACGGGGCGCCACTGCCCCCGCAGCACGGCTACCCGCTCCGGCTGATCGTGCCCGGCTGGTACGGCATGGCGCACGTGAAGTGGCTGCGCTCGATCACCGTCGCCGACGAGCCCTTCACGGGGTTCCAGCAGGCCGTGGCCTACCGGCTGCGCCGGGACCCCGCGGACGCGGGCGAGCCGGTGACCCGTATCGCCCCGCGCGCCCTGCTCGTGCCACCCGGATTCCCGGACTTCATGTCCCGGGCCCGCGTGGTCCGGCCCGGCACGGTGGCGCTGGAGGGGCGTGCCTGGTCCGGGCAGGCGTCGGTGACGCGAGTCGAGGTCAGCACGGACGCGGGACACAGCTGGCGGGACGCCGACCTGGCCCCGGACGAGGGGGAGCGGTGGGCATGGCGCCGCTGGTGGTACGACTGGACGGCGGCCCCGGGTGAGCACGTGCTCAGCGCACGCGCCATCGACGCCGAGGGCCACACCCAGCCGCTGGAGCAGCCCTGGAACCGCGGGGGCTTCGTCAACAACCTCGTACAGCGCGTGCCCGTGCTGTGCCTGGACGACGAGGACGGGTCAGCGGGCGGTGACGGGGAGTAGACCGGACACGGGCCCGGCGTGCGTGAGGGCTCTGGATGGCAGGCGTACAAGGCCGCCCCGGGTGCTGACCTGCACCTCAGGGCGACCGGGCGGATCGTGGCGGGTACGGCTAGGGCAGCAGCTTGTCGAGGGCGGTCGGTCCCTCGGCCGCCAGCTTGCGCTTGGCCCATTCCAGGTTGCGTGGGGTGATGTCCTTGCCTGAGGCAAGCACGATGTCCTCGGGGGACACTTCGGTGCCGGTGCGGGCGTGGAGCAGGTCGTCCGGGGTGGTGCGGTCCTCGGACGGCCCGGACGCTTCGGGCTGGGACGTCGGCATCATCTCTGCTCCTCGGATCCGGGGTACTTCGGGCCCGGTGCGGTCATCGGGTCTGCTATCACCATTCAACGCCTGAGCGGACCCTGCATCCGGAGAGCCCTGAGGCCCGCCCCGCACCGGGTCGCCCTCAGCCCTCGAAGGGCGTGAGCGTCAGCGTGATCCCCGTCGGCGCCGTGTCCTGGATGTACGAGGCGAAGTCGGCCACGTCGTCGAAGGCGAAGCCGTACGCCTTGCCGTCCTCGGTGGCCGTGTGCATCGCCCCGGCGTAGTGGTTGGTCAGGTCGGTCCCGTAGAAGGTGGCCGGGTCGGTCGTCGGCTGCTCGGGGTGGCTGAGCAGGGTCGAGCGGTTGAAGCCGGCGCCGAGGACGGCGGCGACGGGGCCGGTCGTGCCGTCGTTGGGGGCGGCGAGGTTCCCGTCGCAGAACAGCACGTCCCGGGTCGACGGCTTGCCGAAGGACACCTGGGTGGGCCCGTCGAAGGTGAACCGGTCACCACGCACCCGACCGGTGAACTTCCCCGCGTTGGTGGTGACGGTCAGATCCCGCCCCGTGTAGGTGCTCCACACCTCGTCGATGTACGGGGCGAAGTAGTCCTTCGAGAACAGCCCCGCGTCCAGGCCGTGACCAGGGGCGATGATGCGGGTGTCGGCCACGACCAGCCGTGCGAACGGCTCGGCCTCGCGCACCGCGGCGAACGCGGCCGCACGGCCACCTGCCTTCAGCCTGCCCGTGGTCTGGTCCTTCGCGCCGGTCAGCCGGATGCTCATCGGCACGCTGAACATGTCGACCATGGTGGTGTTGCAGAACATTCCCGACGCGTTGTACGTGAACTCGGCGCAGTCGTGCAGCACCGGGTAGTTCGGGTCCGACTCGACCCAGCCCGCCGGGTACTGGAGGGCTGCGTTGCCGTTGCCGTCCGCGACCGCCTTGAACTTCAGCTTCTCGCCGAGCGCCACATAGATACGGCCCGACATGTAGGGGAGCGAGAGCCGGGTCTCGCCGCCGGACAGGGAGATGGCGTAGTCGGTGAAGCCGTCGGAACCGTTGTCCGACAGCGCGATCGGCGCGAGGGTCCCCTCGGGCGTGAGACGGACCTGCTTGCCGTCCTGGTTGCCGACTATGTAGAGGTGCACGTTCGCGTTGTCGAAGGAACCGCTGCCGTTGACGATCGTCAGCGGCAGCGAGCCCGCGGCGGCCGTCGCGGCGTTGCCCGCGGGGGTCCCCGCGAGTGCGTACGGGGCCACGGTGGCGGCGACGGGGACGGCCACCGCCGCGCCGCCGAGCGCGAACAGGAGCCTGCGACGACCGAGGGGGCGCTGATGACGGGAAGTCATGTGGGGGATCTCCCGGAGTGCTTGTGGGGGTACAGGAGCCGCGGCGGCGGCCGTACGGTCGGTCTGAGAGCGCTCTCGAAATGCCCTCGCGTCGACCATGGCCGCCACCGATGACCCCCGATGCTACGCACGACCCGTGTGTCGGCCAATGGGTCTGCACCAAGTCCAAATCGCGCTGACCTGTGAGAACTTGAATGGGCACGGAATGACCACATCCGCTTAATCCTTGCCTAAGGCCCGCTTAAGTCTGATGGCGATTCGAGAGCGCTCTCATGGCGAGGGAGCGGCTGTCCGTGAGTGGTGCGGAAATCCCTGGACGGACCTGCCGAAGATCACGTACTGTGTGGTTCCACGCCCTGAGTCGGACGGAAGGAGGCGAGTGCCGTGCAGTTCACCAATTACCCGCGCTCCCTTTTCCGTTGCCCCGGCGTGCATATCGCGATCTGACCGGGAGCGCTCCAAGCAGCCTGTATCCCGGAGGAATCCGTGACCGATCTGGTCATCCGTACGCTCTCCGCGAGCGACGCCCATCTTTTCGACGCACACCCCGACCCGCTCGGTGCCCGCGAAGGGCACGTGCGCACCAAGTTCCGCTCGGAGTGGAAGCGAGTGGCCCTGCGTGACGGCGAGGTCGTCGCCCGCGGCGCCTGGTGGGGCGGCCCCGACGACTCGGAGCCCATCAACATCAACTGGTTCGACGTGGCCGAGGGTGAGGAGGAGGCCGGCGCCGAACTCCTGCGCTCCGCCCCCTGGCACGTCGAGCTGGAGATCAACCTGCCCGGCGACTGGCGGGACGAGCCCGCTCTGAAGGCCGCTGCCGAGGCCCGGTTCAGCGCCGCGCGCGCCGCCGGGTACGAACTCCTGGTGGAGCGGTTCCTGTACCGCTGGACCCCGGACCTCGGACTGCCCGAGCGACCCGGACGCCTGACGTTCAGGTCCGAGCCCGACGACGCGGTCTTCTTCGACGCGCTGCGGCGCATCCACTCCGTCACCCTGGACGCGCACTCACTGCGCGCCAAGGAGGAAGGCGGCATCGACAAGGCCGCCCAGGAGGAGCTCGACTTCTTCCACTGGTGCCCGTCCCCGCGGGAGTGGTGGCAGCTCGCCCACACGCCCGAGGGCGACCTGGCCGGCATCCACATCCCGGCCCACAACCCCTCCGGACCGACCGTCGGCTTCATCGGGGTCGTCCCGGAACAGCGCGGCCACGGCTACGCCTACGACCTCCTCGCCGAGTGCACGAACTTCCTCGTCGAACAGGGCGCGGAGTTCGTCACTGGAGCCACGGACCGGGGCAATTTCCCGATGGCCGCGAACTTCGCCAAGGCCGGCTTCCCGGTGGTCAAGGAGCGGATCAACTTCCAGGTGAAGAAGTCCGCATAGCCGAGTAGCGGCATCCCGGCACGATGAATGACGGACGGCCCGGACCTCGATCGCGGGTCCGGGCCTTCTGTCAGTGCCGGGTGGCATGCTGGCCGTCGGCGTGATCGACAGCGGGATGACGGGGGTTGGGGATGGGCATCGGCGGCGCGGTATGGCACGTGAGCGGTGGCGACGGACCGGTGGGCGAGATCCTGATCGACGAGGCCGACTTCCCCTGGCTCGCGGGCCGCTTCACTCCCGGTCCGGGATATGAGGCGGTGCGCGACCTGTTCGCCCGGGAGCTCGCCCTGCTGGAGCGGGATCAGGAAGAGGAGGTTGAGGTCTGGGAGACGGCGTACGACGAGATCCGCAGCCGTGTCTCGCTGTCGTCGCCGGACGGCCCCGTCGCCGAGTTCCTGCTGCACATCGAGGGGGACAGAGCGTGGTTCCGGTGGAGCGAGGAGCCGTTTGACGACGAGTGACGCGCCACCTGACTCAGGGCAGGACACTCACAGGGCTGCGTGCCGCGTCGCGCAGGCGGGTGGCGTCCTTGCTGGGGGGTGCGCCGAACTGACGGCGGTACTCCCGGCTGAACTGTGACGGGTTGTCATAACCCACGCGCTGACCGACCCCGGTGACGTCGCCCGGGTGGGTCGCGAGCAGCAGCCGGGCCTCCTGGAGCCGGATCTGCTTCTGGAACTGGATGGGGCTCATCGCGGTCACCGCCTGGAAGTTGCGGTAGAAGGCGGAGACGCTCATGCCGGACATCCGGGCCACGTCCTCGACCCGGAAGGGATCCGCGTAGTGCTCGCGGATCCAGCGCACGGCCCGCGAGACATGACTGAGGCTGCTGTCGGCCAGGCCCAGCTGCCGGACCGTCGCCCCCTGCTCGCCGGTGATCACACGCCACAGGATCTCGCGCTTGACCAGCGGCGCGAGGACGGCACGGTCGCGGGGCTCGTCGATCAGGCGCAGCAGCCGGACCACCGCGTCGAGCAGCGCGGCCGGAGCGTCGGTCACGGCGATCCCCGAGGGCGGACCACCGCCGAGCCGGGGCGTGGTTCCGGGGCCGGCCTGGAGCAGCAGCTCGGCCACCGCGGAGGGGTCCAGCGTGAGCCCGAAGCCCAGCGCGGGATGCTCGGGATCGGCCCCGGTGAACTGGCCCGTGACCGGAAGGTCGACCGACGCCACCAGATACTGCCCGGCGCCGTACTCGAAGACGCGATCGCCCAGCGCGAGCCGTTTCGCGCCCTGGGCGATGACCGCGAGCACCATGCCGGTCATCGAGGGCGCCGGCGGATCCGACCGGTCGACCTTCGAGATGAGGACACCGTCGATGGGGGTGGTCCAGTCGGGACGCGCGTGCCGGTCCAGCAGCGCGCGGAGCTCTTCCAGTGGCATACGGCCATTGCAGCACGGTTGCGCCCGGCGGCTCCCGAAGGCGAGAGGATCGTGCAAGTGCAAGCGAGCATCGTTCTAACGTTTCCGCAGGTCAGATGGGTTGAATGGAATCAGTTCACCGGTTCCGTCCACTCAGAGGAGAGACCATGAAGATCGCCATCGTCACCGGCGCCAGCTCCGGTATCGGGCAGAGCGCCGCCGTCGAGATCGCCAAGCGCGGGGTCGGCGTCATCCTGACCTACGGCAAGAACGCACGCGGCGGCCTGGAGACGGTCGCCGCCATCGAGGAGGCGGGCGGCACCGCCGTTGCGCTGCCGCTTGACGTCGGCGCGAGCGACACGTTCGACGCCTTCCGCGACACGGTCGCCGGCGTGCTCAAGGAGACGTGGGGGCGCGACTCGTTCGACTTCCTGGTCAACAACGCGGGGATCGCGCATGCGGCGCTGATCGAGGACATGACGGAGGACATGTTCGACCGGCTGGCTCGGGTCCTGCTCAAGGGGCCGTACTTCCTGACGCAGAAGCTGCTGCCGCTCATGACGGACGGCGGCGCCGTCGTCAACACCAGCAGCAGTTCGGCGCGTGTCACAACCGGCCTGGAGCCCGGCTACTCCGCGTACGCCAGCATGAAGGGCGGCCTGGACGTGATGACCCGGTACATGGCCAAGGAGTTCAGCGGCCGCGGGATCCGGGTCAACGCCGTGTCGCCGGGAGCCACCCGCACCCGTCTCGCCGACGACGCCTTCACCCGGTTCCCCGAGGTGATCCCGGGCATCGCCGCGAAGACCGCGTTCGGCCGGGTCGGCGAACCCGACGACATCGGCGCGATGATCGCCACGCTCGTCTCCGACGAGAGCCGCTGGGTGACCGCCCAGAACCTCGAGGTCTCCGGCGGCTACGACCTCTAGAGCCGACCAGCCGACCAGCCGACCAGCCGACCAGCCGACCAGCCGACCAGCCGCCGACCGTGCGGCCGATCAGCCCTCGCTCAGCAGCCGATCGGCGGCCGGTCAGCCCTCGTCGAGCAGTGTCTCGGCCTCGGCCAGGATCTCGGTGACCCGCAGTCCGAACGCCGCGTCGCACGGGTGCGGTTGCCCCGTGCGAGCCGCGGTCAGCAGCGCGTCGGCGGCCCGGGTCAGGGCGGACACCGCGGTCTCGGTGCTCTCCGGCAGGAGCGTGACCCCGGCCGTGCCGCGCAGTTCCACCGCCGCCCCCGAGGCGGCGGGTGGGGCCGTGAGGCTCAGGGCCAGCGTGCTGGACGCCCCGCTGACGTGGTCGAGGACGAGGTGGACGGTGTCGCCGGGGCCGTGCGCGGCCGCCGTCACCCCCCGCGCGTCACCCAGGACCGGAAGCAGCACCGACAGCGCGTGCGGGCCCACGTCCCACAGCGCGCCCTTCTCGCGCCGCCACGGAGAGTCCGCGAACGGGCTGTCGTCACCGCTGAACACCGCGCCGAGCCACTGCGCCCGTCCGGTGAACCAGCCGTCCGCACCCGCCTGTTCCGTGATCCATGCCGCGGTCTCCGGCTGGAATCGGGTGGTGAAGAAGACGACCGAGGCGACACCGGCCTCCGCCGCGGCCTCGACGACCGTCCGTCCCTGCTCCACCGTCGGCGCGAGCGGTTTGTCGAGCAGCAGATGGCAGCCCGCCCGCGCGGCCCGCGCCGCGAGGTCGGCCTGGATCGCCGGCGGCAGGGCGACGGCCACCGCGTCCACGTCGGCGAGCAGCGTGTCGACCTCGTCGTAGGCCCGCACGCCGTAGGTGTCGGCCAGTTCCTTCGTGGGCGCCGTGCGACGGCCCCACACCCCGACGAAGTCCAGCTCCGGGTGCCCGCTGAGGGCGGGAGCGTGCGCCATCTGTGCCCACGGGCCGGTGCCTAGCAGTCCGATGCGCATGCCGCCGCCTCTCACTGTGCCGGAAGATCCGGGACCATGCCTGTCCGCTCGGTCGAGGGTGAGCGTGCCATATCGACCTGGAGGCCGTGCAAGCGGATACCGGACGGCCGGGGGAGTCGGCCGGACCCGGCCGGCTCGCGACCGCACCCACCCGATCCCGGCAGTCCACGGATTCAGTGGCGCCGTCGCTGAATGCGTTCTCTTTCTTCTATTGGACCTCTCGCATGCGGACGGCGACGCTGGTGTGGTCCGGTACGGCCCGCGCTCCACGGTCCGTTCACCGGACGACAACGTTTTCCGCGCGACAGCCGAGAGAGGTCACGAGCCCATGCACACCCGCCGCATCGGGGATGTCGAGGTCAGCGCGATCGGTCTGGGCGGGATGCCCATGTCCATCGAGGGCCGCCCGGACGAGGCGCGTTCCCTCGCCACGATCCACGCCGCGCTCGACGCCGGCGTCACCCTGATCGACACCGCGGACGCCTATCACCGCGACGCCCACGAGGTCGGTCACAACGAGACCCTGATCGCCAAGGCCCTCGCCTCCCACGACCTGGGCAAGGACGTCCTCGTCGCCACGAAGGGCGGCCATCTGCGCCCCGGCGACGGCAGTTGGACCCTGGACGGCAGCCCGCGCCACCTGAAGGAGGCGTGCGAGGCGTCCCTGCGCCGCCTGGGCGTGGAGGCCATCGGGCTCTACCAGTTCCACCGGCCGGACCCGAGGGTGCCGTACGCCGAGTCCGTCGGCGCGATCCGCGACCTGCTCGACGAGGGCAAGATCCTCATGGCGGGGATCTCCAACGCGAACCCCGAGCGCATCGGGCAGGCGAACGAGATCCTCGGCGGACGGCTGGTCTCCGTGCAGAACCAGTTCTCCCCGGCGTTCCGCTCCAGCGAGCCCGAACTGCGCCTGTGCGACAAGCTCGGCATCGCGTTCCTGCCGTGGAGCCCGCTCGGCGGCATCTCCCGGGCCGGTGAACTGGGCTCCGCCTACGCCCCGTTCGCGCGCGTCGCCGAGGCGCACGGGGTGAGCCCGCAGCAGGTGTGCCTGGCCTGGATGCTCGCCAAGTCGCCGGTCGTCGTCCCCATCCCGGGTTCGAGCCGGCCCGAGACCATCCGGGACTCCCTCGGCGCGGTCGACCTCGTGCTCACCGCCGAGGAGATCGCGGAACTGGACGCCGTCTGACGCAACTCCGGGAATCCGTCCCGGATCGCGTAGGTACTCTCTCCCGGGACAGGATGGGAAAGCGCTTGCTGCGCAGGTGCCCGCAATTCATCCGGAACCTCGGGAAGGACAACGCCTGTGGCGTCGTCGCATGAGAGACCGCTCGACCACCGCTACCGGGACGAACACCCCGTCCGCACGCTCGCCTATCTGTTCCGCGCCGACCGTCACCGCCTCGCGGCGGCGGTCGGCGTCTTCACCGTCAAGCACAGCCCGGTCTGGCTGCTGCCGCTGATCACCGCGTCCATCATCGACACCGTCGTCCAGCACCAGCCGATCAGCCGGCTCTGGTTGAGCACCGGCGTGATCATGTTCATCCTGCTGGTCAACTACCCCCTGCACGTGCTCTACGTGCGTCTGCTGTACGGCAGCGTCCGCCGCATGGGTACCGGCCTGCGCTCCGCGCTGTGCACCCGCATGCAGCAGCTGTCCATCGGTTACCACTCCCGCGTCAGCGCCGGCGTGCTCCAGGCCAAGGTCGTGCGCGATGTCGAGACCGTCGAGCAGATGGTGCAGCAGACCGCGGAGACGGGGCTCGGCGCGACCACCGTCCTCATCGGCGGCCTGGTCATCATCGCCGTACGCACACCGGAGTTCGTGCCCGTCTTCCTCGTCGTCGTGCCCGCCGCCGCACTGGTCGTCGCCCGTCTGCGGGCCCGGCTGCGCACTCACAACGAGCACTTCCGCCACGAGGTGGAGACCCTCTCCTCCCGTGTCACGGAGATGACCCGGCTTATCCCGGTCACCCGCGCCCACGGCCTGGAGGGCAAGGCGCTGCGCCGCATGGACGGCACCCTGCACCGGCTGCTGACCTCCGGCATGCGCCTCGACCTCGTCAACGGCCGCTTCGGCTCGCTCGCCTGGGTCGTACTGAACGTGGTCGGCGTGCTGGTCCTCGCCGGCGCGGCACTGGTCTCGTACTACGGCGTGTGGGGCGTCACCGCCGGCGACGTCGTCATGCTGAGCGCGTTCCTGACCACCCTCACCAACTCCACGACCACGCTGGCGGGTCTGGCGCCGGTCATCACCAAGGGCCTGGAGTCGGTCCGCTCAGTCGGTGAGGTCCTCCAGGCCCCCGAGTTGGAGGACAACGAGGGCAAGGCCGAACTCGGTTCGCTGCGCGGTGCCGTGACCTTCGAAGGTGTCGGGTACGCCTACGACACGGGCCGCCCCGCCGTGCGTGACTTCACCCTGTCCGTCTCGCCGGGGGAGACGATCGCCCTCGTCGGCGCGTCCGGCGCGGGCAAGTCCACCGTGCTGAACCTCGTCATCGGCTTCATCCGCCCGACCTCGGGGCAACTGCTGCTCGACGGTACGGACATGAACACCCTCGACCTGCGCACCTACCGCCGGTTCCTGTCGGTCGTGCCGCAGGAGTCGATCCTGTTCGACGGCACGATCCGCGAGAACGTCGCCTACGGCATGGACGACGCCGACGAGGACACGGTGCGCGCCGCACTGCGCGACGCGAACGCGCTGGAGTTCGTCGACCGGTTGCCGCAGGGCCTGGACACCCTGGTCGGCGAGCGCGGGGCACGGCTGTCCGGCGGGCAGCGACAGCGGCTGGCCATCGCGCGGGCCCTGATCCGCGATCCGCGGGTGCTGGTTCTGGACGAGGCGACCTCGGCCCTGGACACCCGGTCGGAGGCGCTCGTCCAGCAGGCGCTGGCCCGGCTCCTGCACGGCCGCACCACCTTCGTGGTCGCCCACCGTCTGTCCACCGTGCGGGGCGCGGACCGGATCGTGGTGCTGGGTGACGGCCGCATCGAGGAGATCGGCACCCACGAGGAACTCCTGCGCAGGGGCGGGGCGTACGCGGCACTGCACAGCGGCCAGGTCGCCTGACGCACCCGTCCCGCCCGTTCCACCCACGAGATCGCGTGGAACGGGCGGGACGGGTGAGGCTACAGCAGGCCGACGACTCGGCCCAGTTCGATCCGGTCGATGCGCGGCGCCCACGCGGTCGGGTTGCCGAACGTCACCTTGTTCGCGCCCTCCTTCAGCTCCACGGGGACGCTCACCGTCCAGTAGTCGTCGGGGCTCCAGGTGTTCTTGAAGGTGACCTTCACCGGCTCGGCGTCGCCCACGGTGATGTCCGCCGTGCGGGACATGACGTCGGTGTTGTAGGCGTGGCCGTTGTCGCGCCGGTCGTCGTGCGCGTAGTGGACGACCAGCAGATGACGGCCGGGCCTCGGCGCCTCGACCGTGAATTCGGCCGTACTGGAGGGGCTGTTGCCGAGCCGGCCGATGCAGGAACCGGTGGAGGCGTACGACGATGCGACGAGCTCCGCCCCGCCCGCGAGGGCCGCGGCGGCGGCCGGGCAGCCGAGGGTGCCCTCGGCCGAGCCGTCGCCGGAGACGTCGAGGGAGCGGACGGCGGCATGCTCCGCGCGGACCGCGACGCGGTTGTTGCCCGCCGCGAGGTACAGCCGAAGGGGACGTCCGGGCAACGCCTTCACCCTCTCGCCGTGCAGGGCCAGCTCCACCTCCGACGACGCCCGCGGCACCACCGTGTAGTAGCCGTCGCGCGGGGCGTAGACGTCGAAGACGGCCTTGTCACCGGTCCCCAGTACCAGCGCACCCGTGCCGACCCCGGCCGACGAGGTGTAGTCGTACGACGGGCTGCCGCCGATGTCCGCCAGCGTGGCCTCGTACGAGGCGCTGGGCTCCCCGGCGCGGGCGGTCAGGTCGATGTGGTCGAGGGTGACCTCGGCCGTGCTCTTGGCGAGCGTCAACACGTGGGTGCCCGCGGACAGATGGACCTGAAGCTCCTTCCTGGCGCGGTAGGTCCAGTTCTGGGTGGACGGGTAGCTGACGGTGACCGGATCGCCGCCGTCGATGTGGAGTCGCTGGGTCGCGGGGGCGCCGGACTGGTTGCCGTAGAGGATCGCCAGGTCGTACGTCCCGTCGTGCGGCACCGTCACCGTGAAGTCGACCTTGCTGGTGGGCCGGTCGAGCGAGCCGACGTCCCGATTGCCGGAGGCGGCGTAGCCGTTGGGGTCCTCGACCGTGCCCTGGGTGCGGATCTCGCCGTCGGTGACGGCCGCGTCCTGAGCCTCGTACCGCGCGCTCCAGGGCACGTCGGGCGGGGCCGGGGTGCCCTCGCCGCCAGGGGTGAGGACGATCCGGTAGGCGGACATCCTGCGCAAGCCGCGCAGAGGCACGGTCACCGAACCGTCCTCGCCGACCCGCACCTTCGTCCGGGCCAGTACGAGGGGCGTCGCGTGCTGCCCCTCGTAACCGGACCAGGCCGCTTCGGCGACGGTCGCGGTGACCGTGTCGCCGAAGACGGACGGAGGGACGTTGCGGACCACGACGTCCGAGTCGCCGTCGGCACCGCCGAGCAGCACCTGGGCCTGGCGGCGCGCGGTGTCGAGGGACGCGAGGCCCTGGAGAGAGTCGACGGTGTTCGCCTGCGGCGGGCTCACCTCGACGGTGTCGCCGGTCAGTCCGGCGTACCAGCGGAAGAACCACCAGCCGCCGTTGGGGATGCCGGAGCGGACCACATGGCCGTTGAGGTTGCCCGCGGCGTCCCAGTAGGCCGTGTTGGCGTACACCTTGTTCCGCTCGAACATCGAGACCCACTGCACGAGTTGCCCGGGCACGGACAGATCGCGACGGTTGCCGTACTCGTCGATGTTGATCTTCAGCGGGGCCATGCCCGCCTCCCGCTCCAGGGAGCGGTAGTCGTCGTGGTGCGCCTGGAAGTCGCGCAGCGAGGCGGAGTCCAGCTCGTGCCAGGTGATCACCTGCGGCAGGACGTCCTCGCGCCGGGCGAAGGTGAGGAAGTCCCGCAGCAGGCGCGAGTGGTAGCCGGCCTCGTTGGGGCCGGCGATCCTCGCGGCCGGGTGGATGGCCTTGATGCGCCGGTACACGGTCCTCCAGTCCGCGAAGAAGCGGTCACGGTTGGCCTCGTACCGTGCCTGGTCGGCGACTTCGAGCTCGTACCAGATCTGGTCGGGCTCGTTGAACGGGATGTAGACGAAACGGTCGCTGTCGGGGTCCGCCGAGACGTCCTTGACGATCTTGTCGACCTTGAGGAGGTAGTCGTCGATGCCGAGGTTCTCGTACGGCCACTTCGCGTGGACGTCCTGCATCATCACCAGGATCTCGCCGCCGCCGGTGCGGAAGAACGACCTGGCGACGGTCAGCGCGTCGCCGCCCGGATGCTGGGCGCCGCCCTCCGGCTTCTGTGTGACGCTGGTGATCTTCAGCGGTTCCAGCGCGGCGTCGCAGGGCACTCCGTCGTCGCTGAGCCCGTACAGCGCGCCGTTGGCGCCGAGCAGCACCGGGCCCTCGGAGACGGCGAGATCCACGGTGAGGCGCTGCGGGTCCGGTGCCGGGACGGGGAAAGCGCTTGTCCGCATCACGTGCCTTTCGAGGAGGGTGGTTCAGGAAGCGGGACCCGCGACAGCGGCGCTCGTCGGGCGCGTTGCGGTCGCCGTCCGGGCGATCAGGGCTCAGGCGGTGGCGGGCGGCGGCCCGGAACTCTCCCGGACCACCAGCTCCGGAACCGACACGGGGCGCGGGACGATCTGCGTGGCCTCCTCCAATACGCCGTGCAGCAGGGCGAACGCGGCCCTTCCCAGCCCGGTGAAGTCCAGGCGTACGGTCGTCAGGGACGGGGTCAGATAGGCGGAGTGCGGGGCGTCGTCGAACCCGGCCACGCTGACTTCGCCGGGCACGGCACGGCCGCACTCGTGCAGCGCGCGCAGCACGCCGAGCGCGAGGTCGTCGTTGCCGCACAGGATCGCGGTGACCGCGGGATCCCGCGCCAGCTTCAGTCCTGCGGCGTGACCGCCCTCCGGACCCCAACCGCCCTGCACGGGAGGGGGTTCCGAAGCACCTGCGTCCCTCAGGGCCTGACGCCGGCCGGCGGTGCGGGCGCTCGTGCGGCGGGTGCTGGAAGGGATGGCGACGTAGTGGACCGTCTCATGTCCCAGGGAGAGCAGATGGCGCGTCGCCTCGTAGGCGGCCTCGCGGTCGTCGGTCCACACCCAGGGGCGGTCACCGCCGGGCGGGCTCGCCGGGGTCTCGACCACGCCCACGACCGGGAGCCCGGCCGGGACGGCATCGAGAGCCCGTACCCCGGCCGGGTCGTACGCGATCACGATCAGCCCGCCACCCGTGTCCGCCGCTCGCCGGATCTGGGCGGCGACGGCGGCCTCGTCGGCCGATTCCAGTACGCCGATACCGACGGTGTGGGACGCCGCACGCGCCGCATCCTCCACGCCCCGGAGGATGGATGCGTAGCCGTAGTGGGTGGTGTTCGCGGTCAGCACGGTCACGGCCCTGCTGCGGCCGCTGGCCAGGGCCAGCGCGGTGGCGTTGCGCCGGAAGCCGAGTTCGTCGATGGCGGCGAGCACCCGGTCGCGGGTGTCGGGCTTGACGCTGGGGTGCCCGTTGATCACCCGGGAGACGGTCTGGTACGAGACGCCGGCGGCGGTCGCGACGTCCCTGATGCTCGCCGGGCGCCTTGTGTGACCGGTCACATGCATGCCAGGATTGTTACCGGTCACATCGGGGCCGTCAAGAGGGGGCACCTTGTCCGGTAAGGGTGATGGGTTCAGTTGGGGCCACTGCGCGCTGCGTGCCGAGTTCGCCGTCGCCGCCGACGGAACTCCGCGACTCGTGGGCCTCGACCGTCCGGGCGGGCCGCGTCCGGTCGATCCCGAGTCCGCCCTCCCGCTGATCGAGTTGACGGCGCTCGGGCACGGCAGCGGCTGGTCCGGTACGTGCTTCACCGGCACTGCCCTCGGGACGCGGCTGAAGTACCGGGACCACCGCACCGGCAGGCGCGGCGACTGGAGGTGGCTGCACGTCGAACTCCACGACCCGGCGACAGGGTTGACGGCGTTCGTCGAGCTGACGTCCCCCGACGGACTCCCGGTGCTCCGCTCCCGGGTCCGGCTGCGCAACGACGGCGCCGGCCCTCTCGTCCTCCAGTCCGTCAGCAGCCTGCTGCTCGGCGGGCTCCCTGCGCCCGACGCCCTCGATGTGCTGCGGGCACGCAACGACTGGCTCGCGGAGTGCCGTTGGTACACCGAGCCGCTGCGCGGCACCGTGGCCGACATCAACCGTGCTGTCCACGGCCACGCCAGCCGTGCCGCCCTCGTCCTGGCCGGGCGCGGCAGCTGGCCCGCCGACGGTCATCTGCCGATGGGGGCGCTCACCGAGCGGGGCAGTGGGCGGACCTGGCTGTGGCAGGTCGAGTCCCCGGCCGGCTGGCGCTGGGAGCTGGGCGAGAGCGCGCACGGCACCCACCTCGCGCTGCACGGGCCCACCGACGCCGAGCACCAGTGGCGGGTCAGGCTCGGCACGGGCGAGGAGTTCACCACCGTGCCGGGTGTGCTCGCCGTCGGTTCCGGGCTCGACGAGGCGATGGGCGCAGTGACCTCGTACCGCCGGGCCGGACGCCGCCCGCACTCCGACCACGGCACGCTCCCGGTCGTCTTCAACGACTACATGAACACGCTCATGGGCGACCCCACCACCGAGAAGCTGCTGCCCCTGATCGACGCGGCCGCCGAGGCGGGTGCGGAGTACTTCTGTGTCGACGCCGGCTGGTACGACGACTCGGCCGACGGCGGCTGGTGGGACGGCGTCGGTGAGTGGCTGCCCTCGACGCGCCGGTTCCCCGACGGCGGGATCGCGGTGGTCCTCGACCGGATCCGTGAGCGCGGCATGGTGCCCGGACTGTGGCTGGAGCCGGAGGTCGTCGGAGTACGCAGCCCCCTCACCGCCGCACTCCCGCCGGACGCCTTCTTCCAGCGCGACGGCGTACGGCTCACCGAACAGGGCCGCCACCAGCTCGACCTGCGCCATCCCGCCGCCCGCGCCCACCTCGACGAGGCGATCGACCGGATCGTCGGCGAGTGGGGCGTCGGCTATCTCAAGCTGGACTACAACATCGTGATCGCCCCGGGAACGACGGCCCCCGGGGACCTCTCACCCGGCGCCGGGCTGCTCGGCCACGCCCACGCCTACCTGGACTGGCTCTCCGAAGTCCTGGACCGGTACCCGCATCTCGTGATCGAGAACTGCGCCTCCGGCGGGATGCGTATGGACGGGGCCACGCTCGCCGTCACCCAGCTCCAGTCCACCAGCGACCAGCAGGACCCGCTGCGCTACCCGCCGATCGCCGCCGCCGCACCGAGCGCCGTACCTCCCGAGCAAGGCGCCGTCTGGGCCTACCCGCAACCCGAGTACGACGACGACCTGATCGCGTTCACCCTCGGCGGGGCCCTGCTCGGCCGGATCCATCTGTCGGGCCATCTGGACCGTATGACGAAGCACCAACTCGCTCTAGTGCAGGCCGCGTTGGCCACCTACAAGACGATCCGCCGCGACCTGTCACGAGCCGTGCCGTTCTGGCCGCTGGGGCTGCCCGGGTGGACGGACGAATGGCTGGCACTGGGCATGCGGTCACCCGACGACCGCACGACATACCTCACCGTCTGGCGCCGTGGCGGACAGAACGAACTCCGTTTGCCCATCGACCGCTTGGCGGACCGCGAGGCGCGTGTGGAGATCCTCCACCCGTCCTCGCCGCCGGCCGGCTCGGTGGTCCGGGACGAGGACGGGGCACTGCGGGTGAAACTGCCGCGCGCACCCGGTGTTCTGCTGGTCCGCCTGTCCAGTACATGACCTGCAAGGCAACGGAGCGGTAACAGCAGGCAACGGAACGGGACTCGGCGGGGTCTAGTCCGCCATGAAGATCTCTTTCCTGCTCCACAACGCCTACGGGATCGGAGGCACGATCACCACCACGTTCAACCTGGCCCAGGCACTCGCCGACCGGCACGAGGTGGAGATCGTCTCCGTCCTGAGGCACCGCGAACGCCCGAACTTCGCCCTGGACCCGCGAGTGTCGTTAAGGCCACTGGTGGACCTGAGACATGAGAAGGAACATCCTCTGCATCTCAGACCGGCGCGGGTGTTCCCCGCCGCCGAATACCGCTACGGGCAGTACAGCGAACTGACCGACCAGCGGATCGGCGAATGTCTGGCGCGGACCGACGCCGAGGTCGTCATCGGCACCCGTCCTGGGCTCAATGTGCACCTCGCGCGCCAGGCGCCGGAGCACGTCGTCCGCATCGGGCAGGAGCACCTCACCCTCGACAACCACTCGCCCCGGCTGCGCATCGCGCTGCGTCGCGCCTACCGCCGGCTCGACGTGCTGACCACGGTCACCGAGGCGGACGCCGCCTCCTACCGGCGCAAGATGCGCCTGCCCGGAGTCCGGGTGGAGGCACTCCCGAACAGCGTCCCCGACCCGGTGCTGCCCGCGGCGGACGGCAGGGCGAAGGTGATCGTCGCGGCCGGCCGGCTGGTCCCGGTGAAGCGCTACGACCTCCTTATCGAGGCCTTTGCCCCGGTCGCCGCCGCCCACCCGGACTGGCGGCTGCGCATCTACGGCAAGGGCGAGGAACAGGCGCGGCTGCGGCAGCTCATCGAGGACCTCGGCCTGAGCGACCACGCCTTCCTGATGGGAGCCGCGGCGCCCATGGAGGCTGAGTGGGTCAAGGGCTCGATCGGCGCGACCGCGGCCAACTTCGAACCGTTCGGCATGACGATCGTGGAGGCGATGCGCTGCGGCCTGCCGGTCGTCAGCACCGACTGCCCTTACGGCCCCGGCGAGATCATCGAGGACGGCACCGACGGCCGGCTCGTCCCCGTCGGAGACCGCGAGTCGATGAGCGCCGCACTGCTGGAACTCGTACGTGACGACGAGCGGCGCCGACGCATGGGCCGCAGGGCACTGGAGAACGCGCGACGGTTCGGCCCGGTCCCGGTCGTGGAGCAGGCCGAGCGGCTCATCGACGAGGCGATGGCCGCACGGGGGACCGCGCGACGGGTGGCACCGGAACGCGGCCGAATACAACGCGCCCTGGTCAGCCAGGGCTTCGCCGCACGCGACGCCGCGTACGCCGTGGCCTCGGGTGCGCTGCACACGGTACGGAAGGGAAACCGATGACCACCGGACAAGGCACGACGAGCGTGGCCGACCTCCGCACCGACTGCACGGCCGACGCGGACGGCCGCCTCACCTTCGCGCTGCGGGCACCGTCGGCCACGGGCCGGCTGCTGCTGCGACTCCGCCCCAAGAAGGGGCAGCCCGGGAAGGTCCTCCACACCCTCGACCTGGAACCGACGGAGGACGGCCGGCCGCGTGCCGTCCTGGAGCCGGAGCCCGCGCTCGCCGAGGGCCGGTGGGACGTCTACCTGATCCCCGAACCCGGTGCGCCACGGCAGCGACTGCGCCCCGGGCTGCGGGACCTTCGGACCCTCGTCGACGGCCACCTGCGCGACTGGCCGTCACCGGTCGCCGTACGTGTCCCGTACGTCACCAGGGACGGCTACGTCGCGCTGCGGGCGTGGCTGCGCACCGCCCACGCGGAGGTCGAGGGCATCGATGCCACGGACCGATCGATGACCGTCAGGGCACGGCTGCACGGTGTCACCTTCGGCGCGGGACCGGCGGTGCGGCTGCGCCTGCGGGGCGGGGGCGGCACCGAACGGACCGTCGTGCCGGTGGCCGGGAAGGACGGCCGGGGGTTCTCCTTCACAGTGGACTACGGGGAGTTGGCCGGTGACGCCGGTACCGGCAACCGGGTCTGGGACCTGTTCGTCCGGGTCGACGGCGAGACCTCGGTCCGGATCGGCCGTCTCTTCGACGACGTCGCGGACCGCAAGGACATCTTCGTTCTCCCCGCGGCCACGATCGGCGGCGCGGTCGTGCGGCCCTATTACACGGTCGACAACGATCTCTCGGTACTTGCGGACAGGACCTGACCGCAAGTACTCCTACGGTCGTTCCATGACCCAGACACAGCAGGCGCAGAAGATCCTTGTCACCGGTGCCACCGGAACCGTCGGCCGCCAGGTCGTCACCGAACTGCTCGCCCGCGGCCACGCGGTCCGCGCCCTCACCCGGGACCCGGCCAAGGCCGACTTCCCGGCCGGCGTGGAGGTGGTCCGGGGCGACCTGACCGATCCCGACAGCCTGGTCCCGGCCTTGGAGGACGTCGCCGGCGTCCACCTGATCACCTTCGGCGGGGCCTACTTCGCCCCGCTGGAGACGGGACCGCGCATCCTGGAGCTGGCCCGGGCGGCGGGCGTGCGCCGGGTCACCGTGCTGCACGGCGGCGAGGCGACGCCGCTGGAGCAGGCGGTGCGGGCGGCCGACGGGATCGACTGGACGGTGCTCATGCCGGTCGAGTTCATGGGCAACGCCCTGGAGTGGGCGGACGGCATCGCGACAGCCGGCGAGGTGCGCGAGCCGTTCGTCTCCCGGCTCAGCGCCATGGTCCACGAGGGCGACATCGGAGCCGTCGCCGCGGTCGCCCTGACCGAGGAGGGGCACGGGAGTCAGGAGTACGTGATCACCGGCCCCGAACTGCTGACCGTCGGCGACAAGGTGGCGACGATCGCCGCCGCCCGCGGCCGGGAGATCTCCCTGGTGGAACTCAGCGAGGAGGAGGCCGTCGCACAGTGGCGGGCGGCGGGGCACCCGGAGGACGTGATCGGGTTCCTGCTGGAGGCATACGGCAACACGCCGGAGGTCGGCCGCACGGTCGCCGACACGGTGGAGAAGGTCACCGGTCGACCGGCGCGCACCTTCCGGCAGTGGGCCGAGGAGCACGCGGACACGTTCAGGGCGGGCTAGGCCTGCCGCCGCCCTCCGCCAGCCTCGCCGCCGCGTCGTGGACGACCTGTGCGTGCAGCTCGAACAACGCCACGAGGTCGACGGTGTCGCCCTTGACCTCGCGGTGCACGAACAGGCCGTCCGCGCCGGCGATGGCGTAGGTCGTGAGGGTGTCCACGGCGGCCTCGTCCAGGGCCGGGAACAGGGTGGCGGCCACCTCGGCGATCTTCCGATGGGTGATGTCGCGGACCTGGAGGAACACCGTGCGCCCCCGGGGTTCGGTGGGCCGCCGCTCCAGGGCCAGCATGAGGCCGAGGCGCAGGAAGTCGGGGGCGTCGACGAGGGACTTCGCCACGTTGCCGGCCATGGCGGTGACCCGTTCCAGCGGCGTGCCCGTCTCCTCGCCCGGCAGCTCGACCGCCGTGAGCCACGCCTCGAAGCTGCGCTCGATGACCGCGGCGATCAGGTCGTCCTTGTCCTTGAAATGCCAGTAGATGGAGCTGGCGGGCAGCCCGCACTTGGCGCTGACGGCCGCGATCGAGGTGCCGTCGTAGCCGCGCTCACCGGCGATCTCCACGGCGGCGTCGAGGATGCGCTGACGTGACTCCACCCCGTTCGCGCGCTTCTTGCGCGTCGTCGGCGCACTGGTCATGGGGTGCCTCCCCGGTCGTACCGGGCCGTCCGCCCCGGTGGTCGTACCGGGCCTTCGGGCTCTGGTGATCGCTCGCTTGCTGAAGCGTCCACTCTAATTGGAGCATCCCCTACAGCAGGAACGGTGTCCGGCCCGGCGCTCAGCCGACGAGGGTGTCGACGACATCGAGGTCCGGCAGGTCGAGCGCGCAGATCCGCGCGGCCTCGTCGGCCGGGAGACCGAACTGCCGCAGCAGGCCGAGGGCGACCAGGTCCGCGGACTTCGCGTCGTCACGGTCGGGCTGGGCGTGCAGCAGCGAGCCCAGCGCCAGCACGGCGGCCGCCGTCATCGTGAGAGCGAGGTCCAGGTCCTCCACCTCGAAGCGGCCCACGTCGACCGCGGCGCGGATGTCCTGGAAGGCCCGGGGCGCCAGGCCACGCTCGGACCGCGCGAGTTCCAGGCCCTGGTTCAGCAGGACGCGGCTCAGCTCCGGGTGGCGGCGGTGCAGCCGGCCGGTCATGCGGAAGCTCTGCGTGAACGCCACCGCCGGGTCGTCGATGTCCGCGGTGAGACGGTCCATCAGCGAGCCCCACCACTCCAGCGCCTCGGCCACCGCGACGCGGAAGAGCTCTTCCTTGCTGTCGAAGTGGTTGTAGAACGAGCCGACCCCGATGTCGGCCAGCTCCGTGATCTCCAGGATGGGGACGTCGGTACGCCCTTCGGCCAGCAGGCGCTGGGCCGCCTCCACCAGCGCCGTGCGCGTGCGCGCCCTCCGCCGGTCGACGCGCCCGGGTGCGGTCCGCTCGGCCATCACACCATCCTCCATCCCGCCGGCACTGCCTTCACCCCGCACTCTAGCTGCACTCTTCTGTTTCCTGAAGATTTCTTCAGTTCTCTTGACTGACGTCTGATTCGGAAGTGAATATTCCTTCAGGAGGTGGTGGCCGTGGGTGGCACGCACAACGACCTGCATTCCGAGCAGGGCGCACTCCCCGGAGAGCATCCGGGCCGGGCGACGAACCCGGTGATCAAGGTCCACGACATCGCGTGGCTGGAGTTCCGCAAGCCCGACCTGGACCGGGCCGAGGTCTTCGCCCGGGCGTTCGGCTTCGTCACGTCGTACCGTGACGGCCGCGAGCTGCATCTGCGGGGGACGCAGGCCGGCGCACCCTGCGTGATCATCAGGAAAGGGCGCGGCTCGCGGTTCCTCGGCCCCGCCTTCCGCGCCGCGGACACCCGCGACCTGCTGCGGCTGGCCGAGACCGCAGGCACCACGGTCAGGTCGCTCCCGGAGCAGCTGGGCGGCTCGGTCGTCGAACTGCTCGACCCGAGCGGACTACCGGTGCGTGTCGTCGCCGACACCGACGAACTGCCCGCCCGGGCGGCGCAGGGCACACAGGCGCTCAACTTCGGCGGCGGCCTCGACCGAGTCAACGCCACCCAGCGGCCCCCACGGGAACCGGCGGGCGTCCGGCGCCTGGGTCACGTCGTCCTCCAGACGACCACCTACACGCGCACGCTGAACTGGTACCTGGAGCAACTCGGCCTGATAGTCAGCGACTTCCTCTACTACGCCGGTCAGCGCGAGCGCGGCCCCACCATGAGCTTCATCCGCTGCGACCGCGGCCGGACCCTGACCGACCACCACACCCTGGCCCTCACCCTCGGCCCCTCCAACCGGTATGTGCACTCGGCCTACGAGGTCACCGACCTCGACGCGCTGGCCGCCGGCGGTCAGCACCTGCTCAGCGAGGGCTACCGGCGGTCCTGGGGGATCGGCCGGCACATCCAGGGCAGCCAGATCTTCGACTACTGGCGCGACCCCGACGGCTTCCTGGTCGAGCACTTCACCGACAGCGACATGTTCGACTCCACCCTGGAGCCGGGCTGGGCACCCATGACCGCCTCCGGCCTGGCGCAGTGGGGCCCGCCTGCCACCAAGGACTTCCTGGGCATCGCCCCCGGACGCGAGTCGCTCGCCGAGCTGCGCTCGATCATCACAGCCCTGAAGTCCGACGACAACGAATTCGACCTAGAGCGCCTGCGCGGCCTGATGAAAGTGGCGACCACATGACCGTCTCCGTCCTCCGTACCGCCGAGGGAGCGTGGTGGGTCGCGCTCGACGAACACCGTGCCGTACCCGTCGAGACACCCGCGAAGACGACCGCCGAACTCCTCGACGACGTCGTCACGGTCCACATGGCCCTGGCCGAGGCCCGCGCCGGCACCGCGACGACGCAGCCACACCGCATCGCCGAACTCCCGCTCGTCTCCCCGGTCACCGCGCCCTGCCGGGTGGTCGCGCAGATGACCAACTACGTCTCCCATGTGCGCGACTCGGGCATGAACCCCGAGACCGTCCCGCTGACGTTCTTCCGCAAGACCTCCGGCTCCATGAGCGGACCCTTCGACGAGATCGTGAAACCGGCCCACGTCCGCTTCCTCGACCACGAGATCGAACTCGGCCTGGTCGTCGGACGCCCCCTCGACGTCGGCACGACGGTGACCGCCGACAACTGGAGGGACCACATCGCCGGACTGGTCATCACCAACGACGTCTCCGCACGCGACGTACAGCTCCCCAAGACCCAGTTCTACGAGGCCAAGTCCTACCCGACCTTCACCCCGGTCGGCCCCGCACTGGTCCTGCTGGACGCCGACGAACTCGACTGCCTCCCCGAACTCCGGCTCGTACTCAAGGTCAACGGCGAGATCCGCCAGGACAGCGACCTCACCGACATGATCTACAGCCCGCTCCGGGCGCTCCAGGAACTCTCCCGCTTCCAGGCCCTCGCACCGGGCGACCTGATCCTCACCGGCACACCCGGCGGCACGGCTCTGAAAGCGCCGCCCAAGCCGGTGGAGATCATCGGCGCGCTCCTCCCGCCGGCGATGAAGTGGAAGGCGTTCTTCAAGTCGCAGGCGAAGAACGACAAGTACCTCCGGGACGGCGACGTCCTTGAGTTGTCCATCCGCACCCCCGACGGCGCCATCGACCTCGGCACCCAGCAGACCAAGGTGAGGTACGCGTGACCACCGAGACCCCCATGGCGTGGCCGCGCTACGACCACCCCGACGACCTGGCCGCCATCGAGGCCACCCCGCTCGCCGCGCGCGGCCTGCCCGCCACCTCGTACGACCTGCTGCGCCGGGCCGCGGACCGGTGGCCCGAGCGGACCGCGCTCACCGTCCTCCCCGACGCCGCGTCCTGGCGCACACCCAGGAACCGCACCCACGCGGACCTCCTCGCCGACGTCCACCGGGCGGCCAACGCCCTGCACCGCCTCGGCGTCCACCGCCGCGATGCCGTCGCCCTGCTCGCCCCGAACTGCGACGAACTCGTCACCGCGCTCCTCGCCGCCCAGCTCGCCGGCATCGCCGCACCAGTCAACCCGGCGCTCGCCCGTGACCACGTCGCCGAGCTGGTCCGCCGCGCCGGCGCCCGCGTCATCGTCACCGCCTCCCCGGAGCTGGACCCCGAGGCGTTCGCCACCGCCGCCGAACTCGCCCGGCAGGGCCTGGTGGACCATGTGCTCCTGCTGAACCCCACCGCCGGCCCGACCGAGCAGCTGCCGTCCGTGGAGAACGCCACGGTGGCCCGCCTCGCCGACGCCGCGGCCGACCGCCCGGACGACCGCTTCCTCGGCGAGCCGCCCACGAGCACCGACCTCGCCGCCTTCTTCCACACGGGCGGCACCACCGGAGCGCCGAAACTCGCCGCCCACACGCACGCCAACGAGGTGTCCGACGCGTGGATGATCGCGGCCAACTCCGTGCTGGACGACGACTCGGTCGTGTTCGCCGCGCTGCCGCTCTTCCACGTCAACGCACTCGTCGTCACGCTGCTCGCCCCGCTCTTCCGAGGGCAACGAGTCGTCTGGGCAGGCCCGTTGGGCTACCGCGACATCAACCTCTACGCCGACTTCTGGCGCATCGTCGAGCACTACCGCATCGCCACGATGAGCGCCGTGCCCACGGTGTACGCCGTCCTGGCCGCGTGCCCCGTCGACGGGCACGACGTCGGCTCGATGCGGTGCGCGATGGTCGGCGCCTCCGCTCTGCCCGACGGGGTGCGCGCCGACTTCGAGACGGCGACCGGGATACCGCTGCTGGAGGGATACGGCCTGACCGAGGCGACCTGCGCCAGCGTCCGCGGCTTCCTCGACGTCCGCAGGCCCGGATCGGTCGGTCAGCGGCTGCCGTACCAGAGGATCAGGATCGCCGACCCGGACACCGGCGCCGAGCGGCCGGCCGGTGCGGTCGGCACCATCCTCATCAGCGGCCCGACCGTCTTCCCCGGCTATGTCCAGGGGCGTGCCGGGGACGGCCACCTGATCAGCGGTCAGGGAAAGGTGACCGACGGCTGGCTCGACACCGGCGACCTCGGCTACCTCGACGAGGACGGTTTCCTCCACCTCACCGGCCGGGCGAAGGACCTCATCATCCGCGGCGGCCACAACATCGACCCCCGTGTCATCGAGGACGCCCTGCTCTCGCACCCCGCGGTCACCGGGGCCCAGGCCGTCGGACAGCCCGACGAACGGGCCGGCGAGGTGCCGGTCGCGTACGTGACGCTGTCCGACGGTACGGTCGACGAGACCGAACTCCGGGCCTGGGCCGCCGCCCACGTCAGCGAGTCGGCCGCCGCCCCCAAGGCCGTCCGCGTCCTCGACGCGCTCCCCGTCACCGCGGTCGGCAAGCCGTACAAGCTCCCGCTGCGCGCCGACGCGGCACGCCGCGTACTCACCGACGTCCTCGCCGGCATCGAGCACGTGGCGGAGATCGACGCCCGAGCCGACTCCGGATCGGTGGCGGTCACCGTGACCCTGCGCTCCTCGACGCCGCCCGGCGCAGCGGCGGAAGTGGAACGCAGGGTCGGCAAACTCGCCGTGACCTGCCGAGTTGTCCGGCAGCAGCGAGGTGAGGACTGACGCACTCCCGCAGGTGATGCCGATGCCGACGGCCGACACGCGGTCGGAGAGCGCACCGATATCGCCAAATCCGGACCGGAAGACGTCCAGACCTCACTGGAGTCTTGAACACGCCTGTCCGGGTCTGCTTGGGTGACGAACCAATGGCCGCTGTCCGGCGGCGTATAGGGGGAATGGTTTCTGTGCTGGGCCGGCAATGGGGGCTTGAACACGCCGTGCGACAGCGGTGGGCTTGGCCGCGTCGGCGTCCGCCGTCCGCTTGGGGTCCGACTCGCGACTGAGCGGGCGGGCAGGGGCACTCCGGCCGCACATCACTCACACCCTTCATGCAGACCAGGGGAAGGTGCATGAGGTACTTCCGTCTGCTCGTCCTGGGCAACGGCATCTCGGCGTACGGCAGTTACCTGAACATGGTGGCGCTGAACGTCTTCGTCTACGACGCCACCGGCAGCGCACTGGCCGCCGGGCTCTTCATGACCGTACGCCTGGCCACGAACGTCGTCTCGGGCTGGGTCAGCGGCAGGCTCGTGTCGGTCTACGACCGCAAGCGGCTGATGGTCGGCGCCGACCTGTGCCAGGCACTGGCCCTGCTGTCACTGCTGCTGGCACCGGACGGCATGCGGGTGGGGCTGCTCTACGCCCTCGCCGTGATCACCGGCGGCTGCTCGACGCTGTCCCAGGTGTCCCTGCGCAGCAGCATCCCGGAGATCGTCGGGGCCGAGCACCGGGTGCGTGCCAACGGGCTGCTGGTGACGGGGCGTTCGCTCGCGATGATCGCCGGATTCGCCTCGTCGGGTCTGGTGGTGGCGAAGCTCGGGTATTCGGCCGCGTTCGCGCTGGACGCGGCGACCTTCGTGGTCTCGGCGACGGTGCTGTTCCTGTTGCCCGTGCGCACCAAGGCCGCCGCGGCCGGCACCGGGTCCGCGGACTCCTCCGACGCCGCACGCTGGACCGCGCGGATGCTGCTCGGCACGGCGCCGGTGCTGATGGCGATGATCGCGATCCGGGCGGTGGACGGACTCGGCTCCTCGTCCCACAACGTCGCCCTGCCGATCTACTCCAGTGGCCTGGATCCCGACCATCCGGCGACGTTCATCAGCCAGTTCTGGGCGACTTGGGCCATCGGCAACATCGTCGCCCAGCAGGTCATCGGCCGTGTCACCAAGAAGAGCGGGCGGACGCCGGGGGAGCGGGCCTTCGCCCTTGGTGCCTGTGTGATGTCGGCCGGGTTCATCGTGGTGTTCTGCGGACTGCCCACCGTGCCCGCCGTCATCGCCGCGCTCGTCGCCGGAGCCGCAGACGGTTTCACCGAGATCGTCTACGTGTCGAGGCTCCAGACCGCCCCCGACGAGCAGCGCGGCCGCCTCTTCGGGCTCTCCGCCTCCGCCGAGAACACCGGATTCGGACTCGGCATGCTCGTCAGCGGCGCCCTGCTGGAGGCCTTCTCACCGCTCCAGGTCGTGGCCGCCTTCCACGGCCTCGCGATCGCCCTGTGCCTGGCCCTGCTGCTGGTACTGCTCAGACGGGGCGGCACCCGCGACCCCGGCGTCGAGGACAAGACGGTCGACCGTGACACGTCGACGGTGACGGAAGGACGCGGCTGATGCCCCCGAACGACCCGGACCCCCGGATATCCGCTCCTGACCCCCGGTTGGCCGTCATCGGCATGGCCTTCCGCCTCCCCGGCGCCGACACGCCCGAGGACCTCTGGCGCATCGTCCACGACGGCACGGACAGCATCACCCGCTTCACGGACGAGGAACTGGCCGCCGCCGGCGTCCCCGCCGAGGAGTATGGCGCGGCGGACTTCGTCGGCGCCTCCGGCGTGGTGGACGACATCGCCGGCTTCGACGCCCAGCACTTCGGAATGAGCGCCCGCGAGGCCCGGATCACGGACCCCCAGCACCGCATGTTCCTGGAATGCGCCCAGCACGCCCTGGAGAACGCCGGCTACCCGGACGAACGCGACGGCACCCGCATCGGCGTCTACGCCAGCACCGGCTACCACCTCTACACGCTCCAGAGCTACCTCCTCAACAACGTCCTGCCCAGCGAACCCGTCACCGACTGGATGGCCGGCATCCAGATCACGGTCGGCAACTACGCCGACTTCACGGCCAACCGCGTCGCCTACCGGCTGGGACTGACCGGCCCCGCCGTCAACGTCCAGACCGGCTGCTCCAGTTCACTCGTCGGCGTGCAGTCCGCCGGCCAGTCCCTGCTGATGGACGACTGCGACGTCGCCCTCGTCGGCGCCACCGCCGTCCATGTGCCGCAGATCCTCGGCTACCGGTACGTCAAAGGCTCGATCCTCTCCCGATCGGGCCGGCTGAGGGCCTTCGACGCGGGCGCCGACGGCACCGTCGGCGGGACCGGCGTCCTGGCCGTCGTACTGAAGCGGCTGGCCAGGGCCGTCGCCGACGGCGACACGATCCACGGTGTCATCAGCGGCTGGGGCATCAGCAACGACGGAGCGGACAAGAAGGCGTTCACCGCCCCCAGCGCACAGGGCCAGCGCGTCGCCATCCGGCAGGCCCTGCGGCGGGCCGGCGTCGGCGCGGACTCCATCGGCTACCTGGAGACCCACGGCACCGGCACCCTCAAGGGCGACCCCATCGAGTTCGACGGAGCCGCCGGCGCCTACCGCGAGGACACCGACCGCACCGGCTACTGCGCCCTCGGCTCGACCAAGGCCAACATCGGCCACCTCGACGCCGCCTCGGGCCTGGCCGGGCTGGTGAAGACCCTGCTCGTCCTGAAGCACGGCGTCATCCCGCCGATGGCCAACTTCGAGGAACCCAACCCCGCCCTCGACCTCGACCACAGCCCCTTCTACATCCCGCGCACCGCCCGCCCCTGGCCACAGGGTGACGGGCCGCGCCGCGCCGGTCTCACCTCACTCGGGGTCGGCGGCACCAACGTCCATCTGATCGTGGAGCAGGCCCCGGATCCCACGCCCCGGACCGAAGGCGCAGCACCACCGGACGTGCTCCTGGTCTCCGCGAGCAGCGCCGACGCGCTCGCGGACAACGCCCGCGCCCTGAGCGAGCGGTTACGTCAGCCGCCCGCACCGCAGCTGACGGACCTCGTCACCACCGCCGCACTCGGCCGCACCCACGGCCGCCACCGGTTGGCGGTCCGCGGCACCAACCCGGCCGCCCTCGCCGACGCCCTCGACGGCTGGCTCGCCGGGAACGCCGGAGCGGCGGTCCACACCGGTACGGCACCGCACGACGGGCACGCGCGCGTGGCCTTCCAGTTCACCGGGCAGGGCAGCGGACACCCGGGAATGACCACGGCCCTCCACGACCGCTTTCCCGTCGTCCGAGAAGTGCTCGACGCCTGCGAGCACCGCCACCGCGAACTCACCGGCGACCCGCTGTTCACCGGCCGTGTCCCGGAAGAAGGCGCCGTCCAGGACACCGACATCGCGCAACCCGCGCTGTTCGCCCTGCAATGCGCACTTGTCCGGCTGTGGCGCGAGACCGGCGTCGAGCCGTACGCCGTCACCGGGCACAGCGTCGGTGAGTACGCCGCCCTGTACGCGGCCGGAGCCCTCTCGCTCGACGACGGACTGCGCCTCACCGTCGAACGCGGCAGGCTGATGCAGCGCCGCTGCGCCCCCGGCGCGATGGTGGCGGCACCGCTCGCCCGGACCGCGGCCCTCGCCCTGGCCGCCGAAGTGCCCGGTCTGGAGGCGGCCGTGACCAACGGGGACCGCGCCCAGGTCCTCGCCGGAACCGCGGAGGCCGTCGACCGGGCGTGCGCCCTGCTGGCGGAACGCGGCACTCCGGGGCAGCGGCTGCCGGTGACCCGCGCCTTCCACACCGCCCTGATGGAACCGATGCTGGAGGAGTTCCGGAAGGTCCTCGCCGACGTGTCCCTGCGGCCGGTGGGCATCCCGTTCGTCAGCGCGCTGGACGGCGTGACCCACCCGCCCGGCTGGATCCCGGACGCGGACCATCTCGTACGGCACACCCGCGAGCCCGTCCGCTACGACCTGGCGCTGCACGGCATCGGTGCCGGGCAGCCCGACGTACTGCTGGAGATCGGGCCGCACACCATCCTCAGCGGCCTGGCCCGTCGCGCACTGCCCGGCGTCGCGTCCCTGCCCTCCCTGCGCCGAGGCGCGGGGCTCGGCGCGCTGTGGGGTGCGGCGACGGGACTGCACTGCGCGGGCGCGGACGTCGACTGGCGGGTGCCGCTGGCCGGCAGCGGGGGCCGGCGCGTGCCTCTGCCCGGCTACCGATTTCAGCACAAGGACCACTGGACGGGGCCGCGGTTGGCGGCCCGGAGCACGGGAACAGCAGCGAGAGAGGGAGCCGAAGTGGTTCAGCAAGACGCAGCGGTCACGCATGTACTCCACAGCATCGTCCGGACCACGGCCCGGCATCTCGGCGAGGAGCCGTCGGCGATCCTCGGTGACGCGACCTTCTTCGACCTCGGCGCCGACTCGCTCCAGATGATCAGCGTGCTGCGGGAGCTGGAGCAGGAGCACCAGGTCAAGGTGACGATGCGACAGCTCTTCGAGGAGACGGGTACGCCGCGGCGCCTCGCGGAGTTCATGGTGGCGCGGATGCCGGTGGCGGCGGGGCAGCAGAAGCCGCAGCAGCCACCTGCCGCTGTGCGCGAGCCGGAGCCCGTGCCTGTGCCGGTGCCTGCTCCGGTTTCGGAGCCTGTGTCCCTGCCGACGGTCGCCGCGCCCGCGCCCCCACTGGCTGCCGAGCCCGCCGCCCCCGTGGCGTCCGCCGCCCCCGAGTACGCCACCCGCGAGGAGTTGGAGGACCTCGCCCGCAAGATCCAGCAGATGTCGCAGATACAGCTGCAGATGATGTCCCAGCTCTCCCAGCTGCTCGCGCTCCAGACCGCCGCCGTCTCCGACCGGCTCAACGGCACGGTGGCCAAGTGACCGGGCTGAACGGCATATCCGCCGCACTCGACCGCGACCTCGCGGCGATGACCGAACTCTCGCAGCGCATCGCCGAGCAGATGGGCGGTGACGCTCCGGCGCCGGAGCAGCCGGCCCCGGAGCCGCCGCGCGTGCACGGCCCCCGGGTCACGGTCGAGAGAGCCTCTGGCATGGTGCGGGACGCCTCCCCGCAGACCCAGCAGGAGCACCTGGCCGACCTCGTGCGCCGCTACACCGCGAGGACCCCGACCTCCAAGGGGATCGCCCAGCGCTACCGGCGGGTTCTGGCCGACAGCCGCGCGGTGGTCGGCTTCCGCAGCGGCACCAAGGAGATGCTGTATCCCATCGCGGGCCGCCGGGCGAGCGGGGCACGGCTGGAGGACGTCGACGGCAACGAGTACGTCGACATCACCATGGGCTTCGGCGTCCTCCTCTTCGGCCATGAGCCGGAGTTCGTGACTGAGGCCGTGCGCGAGCACCTGTCCCGCGGCATCCAGCTCGGCCCGCGCAACGTCGAGACCGGCGAGGCCGCCGAACTCCTCGCCGAACTCACCGGCCTGGAGCGGGTAGCCTTCGCCAACTCCGGTACGGAAGCGAACTCGGCCGCCATTCGCCTGGCCCGCGCTGCGACCGGCCGGGACAAGATCGTCACCTTCCTGGGCGCGTACCACGGTCACGCCGACAACGTCCTCGGCCGGGCCTCCGCGGCCGGGACCGGCACCGACCCGGTCACCGTGCCCGTATCCCGGGGCATCCCGCAGTCCGCCGTCGCCGACCTGTTGGTCCTCGACTACGGCAGCGACAGCGCGCTGGAGGCCATCGAACGGCACGCCGGCGAGATCGCCGCGGTCGTCGTGGAGCCGGTGCAGAGCAGACATCCCGCGCTCCAGCCCGTGGAGTTCGTCCGCAAGCTGCGGGAGTTGACAAGCCGCCACGGCATCGTCCTGCTCTTCGACGAGATGCTGACCGGCTTCCGCCCCGCCCTGCGCGGCGCACAGGAGCTGTACGGCGTCACCCCGGACCTCGCCACCTACGGCAAGCTCCTCGGCGGCGGCTTCCCCATCGGGGCCATCGCCGGCCGCGCCGACATCATGGACGGCGTCGACGGCGGCCACTGGTCGTACGGCGACGACAGCTACCCGCCCGCCGACACCACCTTCTTCGGCGGTACGTACATCCAGCACCCGGTCTCGATGGTCGCCGCGCGCGCCGTGCTCACCCACCTCAAGGAGCACAGCCCCGGCCTCCAGCAGCGGCTCACGGCCCGCACCGCCGAACTCGCAGCGACGCTCAACGGCTTCTTCGAGGCCGAGGAGTACCCGCTGCGCATGACGCACTTCGGCTCCCAGTTCCGTTTCGAGCACCGGGCCGACCTGGAACTCCTCTACCACCACCTGATGCTGCGCGGCGTGCACGTCTGGGAGTGGCGCAACTTCTTCCTGTCCACCGCCCACTCGGACGGCGACATCGAGTTCGTGGCGGACGCCGTACGCGATTCGCTGCGCGAGCTGCGCTCGGCGGGCTTCTTCCCGGGCGGACGTCTCGTGGCACCGAAGACAGCGCCACCGGAAACAGCGCCACCGAGACCGGTTCCCGCACCGGCGGCTCCCGCATCGACACCCGCTCCGGTGGCCTCCATGGCCTGGAACGCGGCGGCCGTCACCGCGGCCGAGCAAGCCCCGCGCACGCCTGACTTCAGCGTCTACTTCTTCGGCGACTACCCGCAGGACACGGCCACGCCCCGGCACGGCCAGTACGAACTCCTCATGGACGTGGCCCGGTTCGCCGACCGGCATGGGTTTCACGCGCTGTGGATGCCGGAGCGCCACTTCCACTCCTTCGGCGGACTCTTCCCCAACCCGGCCGTACTGGCCGCCGCGCTGTCCCGCGAGACCGAACGCATCCGGCTCAACGCGGGCTCCGTCGTCCTGCCGCTCCACGACCCCATCCGGGTCGCCGAGGAGTGGTCGATGGTCGACAACCTCTCCGGTGGGCGCGTCGGCATCGGCGTCGCCAGCGGCTGGAGCGCCAACGACTTCGTCTTCTTCCCCGACCGCTTCGGCCGCCACAAGGAGCTGATGTACGAACAGCTCCAAGAGGTACGGAAGTTCTGGCGCGGCGACGCACTGCGCCGCACCAGCGGGGACGGCGAGGCCGAGGTACGGCTCTTCCCGCGACCGGTGCAGGACGCCCCGCCCATGTACACGGCCGTGGTCGGCAACCCCGCCTCGTACGAACTCGCCGCCCGGCACGATCTCGGCATCGTCACCAACCTGATGACCCAGAGCGTGGAGCAGCTGCGGGAGAACATCGCCCTGTACCGCGCCACCCGGTCCCGGCACGGCCTGGACCCGGACGCCGGGCGCGTGGCTGTTCTGCTGCACACCTACCTCGCGGACGACCACGACACCGCGCGCACCGAGGCGTTCGAGCCGCTGTCCCGCTACATGCGGGCCTCGCTGTCGGTCTTCAGCGGCGTCACCAACAGCCTCGGACACAACATCGACCTGGCCGAGCTGAGCGAGGACGACCTGGACGCGGTGTTCCGCCGCGCCTACGGCCGCTACTGCGACCAGCGTGCCCTGATCGGCACCGTGGACAGCGTCCGGCCGGTGGTGGACGCGGTCACCTCGGCGGGCGCCGACGAGATCGTCGCCCTCGTCGACTTCGGTGTCGCGCAGGACGCGCTGCGCGAGGGCCTGCCGCGGCTGGACGCCCTGCGCCGCCGCCACGACAGCCGACGGGCCGAGACCGTCCCGGCACCGGCGAACGCCGTCTCCGCCGAGGTCGCCCCCGCGAACGCCGTCCCCGCCGAGACCGCCCCCGCGAACGCCCTCCCCGCCGGAACCGCCCCCGCCGACGCTCCCTTGTCGCCCGGACAGGAACGGATCTGGTTCCTGGAGCGCCTGCTCCCGGGCCGTACCGCGTACAACGAGATCAAGGCGATCCGCCTCGACGGCCCCCTCGACGTACCCGCCCTGCGCGCCGCGCTGAGCGGACTCGTCGCCCGCCACGAGTGCCTGCGCACCGTCTTCCGGGAGATCGGCGGCGAACCGCGCCAGGTCGTGCGGCCGTCCGCCGACCCCGACTTCGAGGTCCTGGACGGCACCGGCGGCTCGGGAACCGTGCTCCAGGACGCCCTGGCCGCCGAGAGCGCACGCCGTTTCGACCTGGCCGACGGCCCGCTGTTCGTCACCCGGCTCATCAGGCTCGCCGACTCGGAGCACGTCCTCGTGCTGTCCCTGCACCACATCGTGGTCGACGCCGCCTCCGCCACCGTCCTCGCCCGCGATCTCTCGGCCCTCTACCGAGCCGAGCGCGACGGATCGACCGCCGACCTCCCCGCCCTGACCTGGACGTACGCCGACCACGCCAGGGAACTGGCCGCCTCCGTGCACAGCCCCGAGGCGGACGAGGACCTGGCCCACTGGCGACGCACCCTCGGCGGAGAGCTGCCCGTCCTCGCGCTGCCCGCCGACCGGCCGCGCCCGGCGACGATGACGTCCAACGGCCGTGCCGTCTTCCACACCCTCGACCCCGAACTCTCCCGACGGCTTCGCGAGTTGAGCCGCACCCGGCGCAGCACTCTGTTCATGACCCTGCTCGCCGGGTACGCGGCGATGCTGCACCGCGTCACCGGGCAGACGGACCTCGTCGTCGGCACCCCGATCTCGGACCGGCCGGAGCGGGCCGAGGATCTGCTCGGTTTCTTCGTGAACACCCTCGCGCTGCGCCTGGACCTGTCCGGAGACCCCGCGTTCGGCACACTGCTCGACCGCGTGCGCACGGTGGCGCTCGACGCGTACGACCACGCCCGGGTGCCCTTCGAGAGGGTGGTCCGCGAACTCGCGCCGCCCAGGGCGGTGGACCGGACGCCGGTGTTCCAGGCGTTCGCCGAGTTCCAGCGTGCCGAGCCGTTCCGCTTTGAACTGCCCGGCATCGAGGCCACCCCTCTGGACGCCGGGCCGGACAAGTCCCTGACGGACCTGACCGTGTACTTCACCGACCAGCCGCAGGGCATTCGCTGCCATCTGGAGTACAACACCGACCTGTTCGACCAGCGGACCGTCGACGGCTTCTTCGCCACCTTCCGCGATCTGCTCACCGCTGCCGTGGAGACACCCGAGCTGCCGCTGTCCGAGCTCGCCCCTCCCGCCGACGACGGCGACCCCGTGCCGCTCGCCTGGCAGCGCGGCCCGTCCCGGCCGGTCCCGGACACCACCGTCCACGACATGGTCGCCCGGCGGGCGGCCGAGCTGCCCGGCAGCATCGCCGTGATCAGCGGCGACACCCGACTCACCTACCGTCAACTCGATGACAGGGCGACGCAGCTGGCGAACGCCCTGCGGGAGCGGCACCCCGAGGGCGGTGCCGAAGTCGTCCTGTGGCTGCCCCGCTCCGCCGACCTCGTCGTCGCCATGCTGGCCGTGCTGAAGGCCGGCTGCTCCTATGTGCCGCTCGATCCGTCCCTCGGGCGGGCGCGTGCCGAGCAGATCGTCGCCGAGTGCGGGGCCCGAGTCGTGGTGTCGGCGCGGGATGGGGCCGACGGCCTCGAACTACCCCTGGGCGTCACAGTCGTACCGCCCGACGCGACCGCGCCTCCTGCACCACGTGAGGTCGGTACGGGCCACGAAGCCTGCTGCGTGCTCTATACCTCCGGCAGCACCGGCACACCCAAGGGTGTCGTGGTGCCCCATCGGGCCGTCGTCGACCTGTGCGAGTGGCAGCGTGCACGCTTCGCCTTCTCCCCGGCCGACCGGAGCGCTGTCGTGTGCAGCCAGAGCTTCGACGCCTCGCTCCTGGAGATCTGGCCCGCGCTGACCGCGGGAGCGTCGGTCACGATCGCCGACGAGGAGCTCCGCAGGGACCCACTGGCCCTCGCCCGCTGGTACGGCCGGCAGGGCGTCACCTTCTCCATCCTGCCCACCGCCCTCGGCGAACAGGTGCTGCGGCTGCCCCCGTGCGACCAGCCGCCGCTGCGTCATCTGCTGCTGGGCGGTGACGTACTGCGCACCCGGCCGCGCCCTGAAGCACCGTACGAGACGGTGAACGTGTACGGGCCCACCGAGATCACCGTCCTGTGCACCATGGAGACCGTCGCCCCGCACGACTCCACGGCACCGATCCCCCTCGGCCGCCCCGTCGACAACGTACGGCTGAGCGTGCTGGACGAGTCGGGAGAACCCGTCCCGGTGGGCACGGTGGGCGAGTTGTACGTCGGCGGACCGGGCGTGGCCCTCGGCTATCTGCACCGCCCGGAACTCGGCGCGGAGCGGTTCCTGCCGGACCCGGACCCGGGCCCGGACGCCCGCCGGTACCGCACCGGCGATCTGGTGCGCTGGACCCGGGAGGGGAAACTGGAGTTCTGCGGCCGGGCCGACGACCAGGTCAAGGTCCGGGGCTTCCGGGTCGAGCCGGAGGAGGTCTCACGTGTGCTCAACGCCCTCGACGGCGTGCGTGAGGCGGCCGTGCTGGCCCGGCGCAACGACCGGGGCGAGGCGTACCTCGCGGCCTATGCCGTCCCGGCCGAGCCGATCGGCACGACGGCCGACGACCGCCAGGCCCAGGCCGACCTGCTCACCGCGGAGTTGGCGGCCCGGCTGCCCGAGTACCTCGTGCCGCGCGCCTGGCGTGTCCTGCCCGCCCTGCCCGTCTCGGGCAACGGCAAGCTTGACCGGGCCGCGCTGCCGGCCCCCGACCTGGTCTCCACGGCACCCGGACGCAGGACCGGCGACTCGGGACCGGCCGTGGTCCGCGCAACCGGCGTCGAGCAGCGGGTACGGGAGCTGTGGGCGGACGAGTTCGGGATCGACGCCGACGGCATCGCGGACGACGTCTCGTTCTTCGACCTGGGCGGCCACTCGATCACCGCGATGCGGTTGGTCAACCGGGTCCGCGAGGAGTTCGGCACTGAGTACCCGATGCTGAGCTTCTACCAGGACCCGACACCGCGAGCCATGACGGCCCGACTGGCGGGCGGAGCGGGGGAGGAGAGCCAGGGCGCGCCGAGCCGGACATCGGAGGGCGGCACTGTGGAACGGCGTGCACCGGCGACCGCGCAGCAGTCCCGCTTCGCCACCGTCCACGCGGACCACCTCCTGCCCCAGGTCTTCAACGTCGCCCTGCGCATCACCCTGTCCGGCGAGTTGGACGTGCCGGCACTGAGGAGGGCCCTGACCCGGCTGGTCGAGCGGCACGAGGGACTGCGGACCCGACTGGCCCGCAGCGGGGACGGCTGGGAGCAGCAGGTACTGCGGGCCGGCCCGGTCGAGCTGCCGGTCGAGGACCTCACCGCGAGGCGGACGGAGGAACGGCAGGCCGTCGTGGAGCGGGCCAGTGCCGAGGCCGCCGAGACACCACTGGATCCCACCGACGGCACCCCGATCTCGGCGCGTGTCCTGCGGACCGGCGGGAGCACCTGGGTTCTGCTCCTCGTCCTGCACCACTCCGCCTGCGACGGCTGGTCCGTCAGCCTCCTGCTGAAGGAGCTGGCCGCGCTGTACGGGGCCGCCGCGAAGGGTGAACCCGATGGCCTCCCGCCCGTGGGGTGCCAGCCCGTGGACTACGCCCGGTGGCAGCGGAAGCAGGCCGACGCCACCGACGAAGGGCCGAAGCTGGACTTCTGGCTGCGCGAACTCGACGGCGTCCCGTTCGTCGTCGACCTGCCACTGGACCGGCCCCGTCCGGAGAGGGCGAGCGGACGCGGCGGCGCCGTCGTGTTCACCGTCCCCGCCGAGGTGCGCTCCGGCATCGACCGGCTGGCGAGAGAGCGCGGGACGACGCCCTTCGTGGTCACGGCGGCGGCCCTCGGCCGGATGCTCGCGCGCAAGGCCCATCAGTCCGACGTCGTGTTCAACGTGTCCTACGCCAACCGGGAGCGACGCGAGTTCGAGTCCATGCTGGCCTGCACCATCACCGGCTTCGCCCTGCCGGTGCGCGACGGCGCCGCCGACTCCTTCGCCGCCCTGACGGACCAGGTCGCCCGGACCGGGGTGGAGTGCATGGACCGTGCGATGCCGGTGCGCCGGATCGCCCCGGCGATGAGGGAGCGGCACGGCGTCGACGTACCGGACAAGCTGGACGTCGGCTTCGCGTACCAGAGTTCACTGGAGGCGGAGGTCGAACTGACCGGACTGACCACGGCCATCGAGGACCTGGCGCCCGCCGCTGCCCGGACCGAGCTCACCTTCGGGCTCGTCCCGGCCGGGGCCGAACTGCGGGGCTTCGTCGAGTACTCGTCCGACCTGTGGGACCACGCCACGATCGAGGGCTGGGCCCGCGACTACGTCGTCCTGCTCCGCGAGGAGGTCGAGCGGGCACTGCGGAGCTGACGTCCGTCCGCGACGCCGTCCCTCGGGCGCCGATACCGGCGCGCCGCACGGGACGGCGTCGCGGACGCTCACGCCGCGCTGCTGCTGTGCGGCATCCAGTGCCGGCACGTCATCTCGTGCTCGGTGCCGAGGCTGGTCCACCAGCGCTCGCAGCACGCCGAGTCGAGCTCCGCCCGGACGATCGCCTCCGCGGCATCCCCGCCGCCGCGCGAGGCCCGCGCGATCAGATCGAGCAGGATCCGTCGCTGTTCACCGATCACCGTCTCCCGTACGACGGCGATGACGGGCACGAGACTGGCGGCCGCGAACAGACACGCGGCCCACATCGGGCCGTACCTCACTTCCAGGATCGAGGTCCAGGCGAGCCCCCCGCTCGTGGCGACGTAGAGGAGACACAGCAGGCGGCTGGAGCAGTTCATGGGCGTACACCGTCCTTGGGGCGGATTGAATCGCCCTGTCCAACTGCTCACAGCCCTCGTGGATTCGGGTGAATTATCCCACCGTGACGGAACGGGCGTGGTCCGCCGGATTCGACGGGGCGATCGCCGCGGCCTTCCCCTGGAACGCGGACCGGTAGGAGTGCGGCGTCGTGCCCACCACCCGGCGGAAGCGTTCACGGAACGCCGTCGGCGAACCGAACCCCGCCTGGCGGGCGATTCGCTCGACCGGATGGTCGCTGTTCTCCAGCAGATACTGCGCCCGTCGCACCCGCGCCCGCAGCAGCCACTGCAACGGAGTGGTGCCCGTCTGCTCGCGGAACCGGCGGCTGAAGGTGCGCTCGCTCATCCCCGAGCGCTCGGCCATCGCCCCGAGGGTGATCTCCCCGGCGAGATTGTCCTCGATCCACTCCAGCATCGGTTCGAGCGCCGAGCCGCGCGGCACGGGCGGGTGCTCGTGCACGATGAACTGCGCCTGCCCGCCCTCACGTTCGAGGGGTACGACGGACATGCGAGCGGTGTGCGCGGCCACCGCCGAACCGAGGTCCCGCCGGATCATGTGCAGGCACATGTCCAACCCCGCGGCGGCCCCGGCGGAGGTGAGGATCTGCCCGTTGTCGACGTACAGGACGTCCGGCTCCACCTGTACGTCGGGGAAACGCTGCGCCAGCTCGCCTGCCGCCATCCAATGGGTGGTGGCGCGCAGTCCGTCCAGCAGCCCGGCCTCGGCCAGGACGAAGGCGCCCACGCACACGGACGCGATCCGCGTGCCGGACTCGGCGGCCTGGCGCAGGGCCGCCACCACGTCGGCGGAGGGCGGCCCGGTCTCGTCGCAGCCCGGCACGATGATCGTGTCCGCGTCCGCCAGCCCGTCGAGCCCTCGGTCGATACGCAGCGCGAAGCCCTCGGTGCGCACCTCGGGCGACTCGGCGCACAGCCGGACCCGGTAGGGGCGGCGGCCGTCCGGCAGCCGGGTCCAGCCGAACATCTGGAAGGGCGTCGCCATGTCGAACGGCACCACGTTGTCGAGAACCAGGATCGCCACGGTGTGCATGACTGCCACCTTAGACAGAATCCCGCCATTACCAGAAGCCCAGGTCGAGGCGGTGATGTGCAGCAATGGGCTGGACACCGGTGGTGGCGAGAACCCGTTGGTTCCTGTCATTTCAGCCCCTGTGCCAAACACCGGAAGATCCCTAACGTGGGCGGGGCCGCCGTCCCGCGCAAGCCGGGCCCGCGGTCCTGATGCCACGCCGACACGGAGACCGACAGCACCCGATGACCAAGATCCTGCTCATCCTTCACGTCCTTGCCGCCATCGTCGCCGTCGGCCCCGTCACCGTCGCTGCCAGCATGTTCCCGCCGGCCGCACGCCGCGTCCCGGCGACGGACGGCGCCGTGGCGGTGGGCACCGTCCGCCTCCTGCACCGCATCTGCCGCGTCTACGCGACCATCGGGCTGTCGGTCCCCGTCCTCGGCCTCGCCACCGCCCTCGCTATGGGCGTCCTCGGCAGCGGATGGCTCATCACGTCCATCGCCCTGACCGCCGCGGCCGCCGGCCTGCTGATCGCGTTCGTCCTGCCCCGCCAGGAGGAGGTACTGGAGCAACTGGACGCCGAGAAGCCCGTCGACCGCTCGGCCACCGTCCAACTGGCCATGGTCACCGGCATCTTCAACCTCCTGTGGGCGACCGTCACCATCCTCATGATCGTCCGGCCCGGGTCGACGACCGGCGCCTGAACCGGGCAGGTCGGCGGCCCCGGACCACGCGTCGGGGGCCGCCATAGCACCCGTTCGTCACCCGCGAAGCGCTCTGGCAGAATTCGCACTTCAGTGTGCGTCGGCGCCTAGACTCGACAGCCGTGCCCATATGCACACAAGGGCCACGACATGAAAGGCGCGTTGACGGGTGTTTCAGGATTCCCCCATTTACGACCGGCTGATCGCGGAACGCGGCGACATCCCCACCCAGGTGCGCAGGGAGGCCGAACGCGTCAGCCGGGACCTGCAGTTCGTGATGCAGCCGGGGCCGCCCCTCGGCCACGCGCCCGCTCCCGTACGTCAGACGCCCCCGGCCCCGACCTGGCAGCGCAGCGCTCTGCCGCCCGGTCCGCACGCCGGCTGAACCGGATCAGACGACCCTCGCGCTCGCGCCGTTGACGTGCGACTCCGGCCCCGCCACCGGCTGGGCCAGCCACTCGGCGATGGTGCGGGCGATCGGCTGGCCGGTGTCGACCTCGACGAAACCGAACTGGCCCGACTGATTGCACTCCAGGAACCACCACACCCCGTCGGCGTCCTCGACGAAGTCGAAGGCGCCGTAGGACAGTTCGGCACCCTCCATATAGGCGAGGACCGCCTCGGCGACGCGCGGCGCGACATCGACGGCCTCCCACGGCACGTCCGACGCCGCGAAACGGACGTCCACCTCGGCCTCGGTACCGGTCGCCTTACGCGCGGCCAGCAACCGGTCGCCTATCACGGTGAGACGGATGTCGGCCCGCTTGGCCACGCGCCGTTGCAGCAGGGTCGGTCCGAACGCGACGGCGGAGAAGTCCGTGTCCGGGGCGACTCTGCTGGTCGGCACCGCGCGGGGCGGGTCCTGCGGATGCGCGCCCGACACCGGCTTGACCACGAGGTCCGGGTAGCGGGCGGCGAACTCGCGGGCGGCCTGCGGGAACGTCGTTATCAGGGTCGCCGGGACGGGCAGCCCGCACCGCTGGGCCAGCCGGAGTTGCCAGGGTTTGTGACGGGCCCGGCGGGCCGCGTCCGGATGGTTCATCCAGCGGGCCTCACTGCCGCGCAGCATGCCGTACAGCGCCTGCCCTGCCTCCTCCGTCAACCAGGTCGAGGGGCTGGCCGCCCGCTGCGCCGCGGCTCCCGGCCTGCGCAGCCAGACCGAGCGCAGCCCGGCGATGCTCACCAGGCGCCCCGCGGCCCAGAGATGGCCGCGGAACGCGCCGTGCACGAACTCGCCCGACAGGGACACCCCGTCGGTCAGGTCGGCGGGATCGAGCCGGAACACCGGAACGCCCGACGCGTTCAGATGCACCACCACCATGTCCGCCGTCACATCTTCTTCGCTCGTCAGAATCAAGACGGTCATCTCGGCCGGCCTGTGTTCAGTCGTCGAAGTGAGTCTTGGAGCCCGCTGTGGACGTCGTGGTGCCCAACTCCCGCATCAAGGCGTGATCACGGGCGGCTATGCGGCCGTCACGGAGCACGTTCAACTGCATACCGGAGTCGTAGACGTACGGAGTGGTGACCTCCAACTCCGCGGCCGGCCGTGCATAGTTGAGCGCGAACGGTTGCATCGTCTCTCCCTCACAGGTGCTGCTCCGATCGAGCCTGGTCACCCGGCGGCGGCCCTCGGTCACCGACGCCTTTTGGTTTCCACTTACTTAAACGAATCGAACGAGTGATTGGTTTCCTTACTTTCTGTAATCAACGGCGTCCGGCGGTCCCGCTTCGGGAGAACGGCGCAGGGTACGCAGTGCCAGCAAGAGCACGCCGATGTCGTCCAGATACACCGGATCGGGCACCAGATCGGCCGGCAGCACGAAGTAGAGGACGGCACCCCAGAACACCCACCGCGGCCCGGTCGGCAGCCCTGAGCGCCGCAGCAGACGCCGCGTCCGTACGAGCCGCACCAGCACCCCGACGGCCACGGTGAGCACGACGGCCGCGAGGGCCACGGCGGCGACGATCACCGCGGTGGTCGACTCCACTGACCCTCCTCCTGCCGGTGCCGCACGTCACACGCACTGCTAATCGGATGCCCGCTCCGGTCGCGCACATTGCATGACGACGGTCACCCGGCCGCATCGCATCACCCGTCAGGACGGAAGACGCACAAACGAGGCGGTCACCTGCCTCCCCCGCCCCACCCGCGCACCGAATACCACCCGCCCGACGCAGTAGCCGACCCCCACGAATCGACCGCACGGGCACTACGCCGCCGGGGCAGGGCGCAGCGCAGCCGTTACCGGTCCGACGTCTCCCGCTGGGCCACGACCGTCTCGGGCTCCTGCTCGACGCCCGGGTCAGGAGTGGCCTTGCGGGGCCGGGTCGAGCTCTTGAGGCGTTCGAAGGTGCGGGTCAGTTGTTGGAGGGGTGACGGTGCCGCGACGGCGGCCGGCTGCGGCTGCCGCTCGGGCGCTGCGTCGGCGGACTCCCGGAACGCGGCCAGCGCCGCGTGCGCCTGCTCGGCGGCCTCGCGGTACAGGTCGCGGGACTTCGTCATCGCGTCCAGGGCCTCCGCGTACATCGCCACGAGCTTGCGCTCGCGTGTGAGCTCCTCCTCGAGGGTCAGCAGCCGCCAGTCGTCGCGCAGGGCGGTGAGGGCCTCCTGGGCACCCTCGGGCAGGGGCCGCGGCAGCGCGGCGAAGCGCGTCACGGCATGGATGAGTTCGGCCGGCTCCGAGCCGTCGAGGAAGACGCTGCGCACGGCGAAGCCGTCGGCGTCGTAGTCGTCCGGCGCCGGAGTGCCGGGCAGCACCACGGCGCCGCCGCGCGGCACCTGCAAGCCCAGGTCCCGCAGGGCCCAGTTCACGACGCGCAGCTGACTGGGCGCGGCACGGTGCTCGACGACCCGGTGCCGCAGGCTCGGCGGCAGCATCCCGGCGAGCGGTACCTGTCCGCGCTGGTCGGTGGTCATGGCCTCGTGGACGACGACATGGATGCTCCAGTCGTCCCGGGCGGCGTCCCGCAGTATGCGCCGTACGGCCTTGTCGTCCGGGTCGAGGGGGTTGATCTCGCGGAGCCGCAGGCCGGTGACCGGGTCGTGGTCCCAGGCAGCGTCGGGTTCCTGCGGCCAGAACATCGCGGCCGGAGAGGGCCAACGGGGATCCCACGGAGCCTCGGCCTCGGCGACCAGCACCCACTCCTGGCCGTTGCCCGAGTCCCGCCGGACGGTCAGCCGGGCCCGTACGGTCACGGATCCGGCGACCCGCCATCGGGCCTCGAAGATCGAGTCCTGGGCGGCCTCGTCCTCGGGCACTTCCAGGAAGTCGTCGATGGAGCGGTTGTCCTTGAGCCGCCGCAGTGCGGTGCGGACCGCGTCCTGCGCTGCGGGACCCGTATGGCGGCCGCGGGCCGACCACACAGTGGGAGGAGTCGTGGGGCGGGTGCTGGAGGAACTGGGCATGGGTCCATCTATGGGCGGGGGCGCGTGCTTCTTACAAGTATCGTCGCCGCAGATGACTGCCCACTTGCCGGGGTCCGCACACGGGGTGTGCGTGATCCGCACCCGCCGAGGGCCGTTCACCCGTGGCCCGCGCTCCGTCCTGTCATGACAATGACTCGTTGAGCGGGACCCGCCCACCATCCGCATTGGGGCGGGCCCCGCTCATCCCCCACGTGCGCTCAGTTGTGGTACGTGATGTAGCCGTTGCCGTCCCGGTCGTTCTGGGACTTGGTGTAGGCGTGCGAGTCCGCCCCGGCACCCGAGGGCTTGTAGAGGTAGATCGTGTCCTTGTCGTTGTTCCACATGAAGTTGCAGTTGTCGCGGTAGACGACGTTCTTCGTGTCGGAGTCGGTGCCGTTGCCGCCGCGCAGCTTCACGTAGTCGCCGGGCTGGAGGTAGTGGTTCGCCGTGAACGCGAACTTGTTGCCGGCCTTGTCCTTCACGACGTAGCCCTTGAGGTTGACCGTCGTGCCCGACGAGTAGTTCTTGATCGTCAGATATTCCTCGTCGGTGTTGCCGGTGCGGCAGCTGTTGGAGTCGCTGCCGGGCGCGTCGTACTGGATGCCGCGGACCTTCAGCGCGGACGAGTACTCGGTGGCCTGTGCGGGTGCGGCGGCGAGTGCGGCGAGGGTGCCGGTGGCGAGCGCGGTCGTGACGAACATGCGTATGCGCATGGAGAAACATCCCCCCTGTGTGGAACTTCTGTGAAGATCAGGATTTTAACCATGCGCTACAGGTGCTGCGCCGATTTCACCGAAATGCGGGACGCGGGTGCGTCAGTGCGGGTACGCCCGCGGTGGCCGCTGACGGGGGAGCTCGTCGCGGAAGTCCGAGATGACCGAACTGATCTGGCGCATCAGCGCGGTGTTCTCGAGCCGGTCGAGATACAGGTTGTGCCGGGCCAGGGCGGGTGCGTCGACGCAGAAGTACAGGGCCATGAGCGGATTGACGAACAGTTCGCCGCCCTTCGTCCGCTCGGTGAAGCGGACGTCGCCGAAGTCGCCGCGTACCGCCGCGGCGACGGAGCCCTGGACGATGCTCGGGTGGTCCGGCGTGCACCGCTGGGCGTGTGCCACCGCGTCGAGGTACAGGCGCCCCTCGTGGCTGTCGCGCGGCAGCGAGAAAGCGCCGAGATAGCCGCCCTCGCGGTCCAGCGCGGCGAGATTCTCCAGCACCAGCGAGTGGTTGACCCCGTGATAGGCGTCCACCCCGAACCCGAGGCACGCCACCAGCCGTACGGCGACCTCGTCCAGCCCGGCCACGGCCGCCAGGCTCGCCATGTCCTCCTCCGGCGTGCCCAGCCCGTTCTCGTCGCCGCGCATGAGGATGTCGGTGCCGCCGTCCACCAGTACGACGGCGTCCACCCCGCCCAGGTGCGCCAGCAGTGTGCGGTAGGCGTCCCGGAGCGGCCGTACGCCCGTGCGCGGGAACGCGTACACGGTGTCGGGCAGTTCCTGTCCGGCGAGCCAGCGGGCGAGCGTCCGCTCGGGGAAGTAGTCGCCGCGCGCGGCGGTGTCCGGGCGTATCGCCGCGACGTCGTGGTCCACCCACGTGTCGAGGTCAAGACCGAACAGGTCGGAGAAGGACAGGTTGGCCAGGTGGACGTCCTTGCCGGCCGCGCGAAGGGCGAGGGCCAGGGGCAGGCCGGCGTACACGTCGAAACCGCCGCCGGCGCCGGCGATGAGCACCCGTCGCGCGTCGCGCAGCCGGGTCAGGAAAGGAGGCTCCAGGAGTGAGAACACCGGGGGACGCTAACAGGCGGAGATCATCGGGGAGAGGAAAAACCGGGAGGGCCGGAGGCGGGAACCTCCGGCCCTCCCGGTCGATGCCGGTCGGCGGGTTATGCGCCGCTCTCGCGGAGCATGTCCTCGCGCTCGACGAGCTTCACGCGCTCACGGCCCTGCGGCTCGCCCAGCGCCTTCTCCGCGGCGTCGAGCCTGTACCAGCCCTCCCACGTGGTGAACCGCACGTTCCGCTCGGCCAGGAAGGCGTCCACGGCCTCCGGCTCGGGCGCGGACGGCGTCTGCAGACGGCCGTCCGCGAAGTCGGCCAGCAGGTTCGACACCGTCTCGTTGGCGTCGCCCTTGGTGTGGCCGATGAGGCCCACCGGGCCGCGCCGGATCCAGCCGGTGACGTACGTCGACTGAAGGTGCTCGCCGGACTCCTGTATGACCCGGCCGCCCTCGTCCGGGACCGTGCCCGACTCGATGTCCCAGGGCAGCTTGGGGAGCTTGTCGGAGAGGTAGCCGACGGCGCGGTAGATCGCGGAGACGTCCCAGTCCTTGAACTCGCCGGTGCCCTTGACGTTGCCGGTGCCGTCGAGGGCGGTGCGCTCGGTGCGCAGGCCGACGACCTTGCCGTCCTTGCCGAGGACCTCGGAGGGCGACTCGAAGAAGTGCAGGAACAGCTTGTGAGGCCGGTCGCCGACGTCGCGGATCGCCCAGTTCTCAAGGGTCTTGGCGACCATGTCGGCCTGCTTGTTGCCGCGCCGGGTCTCGATCGAGCCCGCGTCGTAGTCGATGTCCTCGGGGTCGACGATGACCTCGATGTTGGGGGAGTGGTCCAGCTCCCGCAGCTCCATCGGGGAGAACTTCGCCTGCGCCGGGCCGCGGCGGCCGAAGACGTGGATCTCCAGCGCCTTGTTGGCCTTCAGGCCCTCGTGGACGTTCGGCGGGATCTCCGTCGGGAGCAGCTCGTCCGCCGTCTTGGCCAGGATGCGGGCCACGTCCAGCGCGACGTTGCCGACGCCGAGCACGGCGACCTTCTCCGCCTCCAGCGGCCAGGTGCGCGGTACGTCCGGGTGGCCGTCGTACCAGGAGACGAAGTCCGCCGCGCCGTACGAGCCGTCGAGGTCGATGCCAGGGATCGGCAGTGCGCGGTCGGCCGTCGCGCCGGTCGAGAAGATCACGGCGTCGTAGAACGCGCGCAGGTCGTCAAGGCTCAGGTCTCCCGGGTAGTCGACGTTGCCGAAGAGTCGGATCTGCGGCTTGTCGAGCACCTGGTGGAGGGCCGTGATGATGCCCTTGATGCGGGGGTGGTCGGGGGCGACACCGTAACGGATCAGTCCGAAGGGCGCGGGCATGCGCTCGAACAGGTCGATGGAAACGCCGGGCTCGGCGGCCACCTCGGACTTGAGCAACGCGTCGGCGGCGTAGATCCCGGCGGGGCCGGCTCCGACGATGGCTACCCGCAGGGGGCGGGGCATGATCAGGTTCCCTTCGAGCGGCGATAGATCGACTCGACGGGAAGCCTAAACTAAGGCAAGCCTAAGTCGGTACGCGGGTCCGACCTATGAGCTCATAAATCAATTCTATGACCAGAGCCGTCGTGGACGGCATCGGGCTGCGCCCCTAGGTCACGGCGGGGCGGGTGGGTTGCCGTACGGACGGGGGTCGTACGGCAACCCGGGTCCCGGTCAGTCGATGTGGAAGCTGTCTCCGTACACCTTCCAGTTCAGCGGTGTGTTCAGGTCGAGGTTGCCCGCCCGCAGGAAGACCCGCTGGGCAGTGTCGACCCGGCTGGTGTCGCTGTGGGCCTCCTCCTGCTTCATGGCCCATACCCGCGCGTCCAGGAAGGCGTTGAGGTACGTGACCTCGTCACCGCCCTGGGCCGGCGGCCGGGCCCGGTTCAGGGCGCGCTTGCGGATGTTGCGGAAGCTGGTCGGGTCCGTGCCGTCGCCGTGCATGACGATGGCGTCGTAGTACGCGAACTGGCCGAGCACGCGCAGTCCGTCGGCCCTGCCCTGCTGCACGGCCGGGTTGAAGTACACCCGGTCGCGCTCGTCGTTCTGCGCCTGCTTGAACGCCTGGTCCTGCGCGGCCCGGCCCCAGTCGCGGGGGTAGTTCGGGTCGAGCCCGTCGTGCGAGTCGGTGCCGTCGACCCGGCGCAGGGCCGGCAGGTACGAGGCGAGGACGTTGCCGGGGCGGCGGCCGGTGTACAGCTCCACGAGGTCGAGCATGTCGCCCGTGCCGGAGCAGAAGCCGATGATGCCGGCGGTGTAACCGCGGCCGTCGCCGATGTCCTCGATGTACTTGTACTGCGCCTTCCAGTCGAGCGAGGAGTTCTCCGCGCTCGACACCAGCTTCATGGCGATCTCCTTCTTCGCCGGGTCGTCGAGTCCCACCGCGGCGCTGTGCGCGGCGGCACGGGGGGAGCTGAGGAGCGGGGCTGACGCGAGCGACGCGCCTATCAGGGTGAGAAGCGTGCGGCGCGACGTGTGCGTGGGGTGCTTCACGGCGGCTCCAATGGGAGGTGGGGGGTGGGGAGTTGGCCGTTCCTGTCACTGATAGGAAGGTTTCCTATCAGAAGCTGGGCGCGCAAGGCACCGGTCGCGTCGAAGGTTCGTACCTATCTACAAGCCGACGCGGCGGTTCCGCCGGTCATGGCAGGAGCTGTGCCCCCGGCTGCGGCAGCGACTGTTCCGCCCAGATCACCTTGCCCGCCGGCAGGTAACGCGTGCCCCAGCGCTCGGCGAGCTGCGCGACCAGGAACAGGCCGCGCCCGCCCTCGTCCGTCATGGCGGCGTAGCGCAGATGCGGCGAGGTGCTGCTGGCGTCGAAGACCTCGCAGATCAGACTCCGGTCGCGCAGCATGCGCACCCGGATCGGGTCACCGCCGTACCGGATGGCATTGGTGACCAGCTCGCTCAGCATCAGCTCCGTGGCGAACGACAGCTCCTCGAGCCCCCAGCGCTCCAGCGTCTCCGTCACGGCGGAGCGGACCTGGCCCACGGCCGCCGGGTCCGGCGGCACGTCCCACTCGGCGACCATGTCGGATCCGAGCGCACGCGTGCGCGCCACGATCAGCGCGATGTCGTCGCTCTGGCGCCCCGCGAGGCGGGCCTCCAGGACGGCCTGGCAGGTCTCCTCCGGCGTCCGGCCGGTCCCCGTCAGCGCGACGCGCAGCTGCTCAAGGCCCTCGTCGATGTCGTGGTCCCGGTCCTCCACCAGCCCGTCGGTGTACAGCACGAGCCGGCTGTCCTCCGCGAGCTCCAACTCGGCCATCTCGAACGGCAGCCCGCCCAGGCCCAGCGGGGGACCGGCGGGTACGTCCGGGAACTCCACGGTGCCGTCCGGCCGGACCAGGGCCGGCGGCGGGTGGCCGGCGCGAGCGATCGTGCACCGCCGGGACACCGGGTCGTAGACCGCGTACAGACAGGTCGCGCCGGTCACCGCGGCGGTGTCGCCCTCCTGGGCCTCGTCCTGGTCGATCCGCGCGACCAGCTCGTCCAGGAGCCCGAGCAGCTCGTCGGGCGGCAGGTCCAGGGCGGAGAAGTTGTGCACGGCGGTGCGCAGCCGCCCCATGGTGGCCGCCGCGTGCAGCCCGTGGCCCACGACGTCCCCGACCACCAGCGCCACCCGGGCGCCGGACAGCGGCAGTACGTCGAACCAGTCGCCGCCCACTCCGGCCTGCGCCGGCAGATACCGGTAGGCGATGTCCAGGGCGTTCTGCTCGGGCAGGCTCCGCGGCAGCAGGCTGCGCTGGAGCGTGACCGCCATGCTGTGCTCGCGCGTGTACCGGCGGGCGTTGTCGATGGACACCGCCGCCCGCGCCACCAGCTCCTCGGCGAGCGCCACCTCGTCGGTGTCGAACGGCTCGCCCTTCTGCGACCGCCAGAAGCTCACCACGCCGAGCAGCAGCGACCCCGCCCGCAGCGGCACCGCGATCAGCGAGTGGATGCCGAACTCCACCACCTGCGCCGAGCGCTCCAGGTCCTGGGCACGCCAGCCCGGCGCCTCGTGCAGCAGCGGCTCGATGACGGCGTGCCCGCCGCTCAGGGCCCGGGCCTGCGGCGAGGAGTCGACGAACCGGATCTGCTGGCCCACCGGGTACAGCGGCGCGTCCTTGCGTATCCCGCTGCACGCGGTGCGGCGCAACCGGGTCACCGCCTCCGGCTGCCCGCCGCCCAGCACCGCGTCGAACAGGTCGACGCTGGCGAAGTCCGCGAACCGGGGCACCGCCAGCTCCGCCAGTTCCTCGGCGGTGCGGGTGACGTCAAGGCTGGTGCCGATGCCCACGCCGGCGTCGTACAGCATGTTCAGGCGCTCGCGGGCCTCCTCGGCGCGGCCGGACAGGGCCCGCAGCTCCGTCGAGTCGCGCACCGTGGCGACGCTGCCCGAGGGGCGGCCCCTGAGATGGGTGGGGCGCTGGTTGACCGCGAGGAGCCGGTCCTTGACCAGATGCACCTCGTCCGTGGCCATCCGGCCGGAGTCCAGCAGCTCGGCCGTGTCGGCGGCCAGCCCGAGGTCGAGCACCTTGCGTCCCTCGGCGTCCTCGGGCAGGTCGAGCAGGCGGTGCGCCTCGTCGTTGGCCAGGAGCAGCCGGCCCTCGTCGCCGACGATGACCACGCCCTCGCGCACGGCATGCAGAACCGCGTCGTGGTGCTCGTACATCCGGGTCATCTCGTCAGGCCCGAGGCCGTGCGTCTGCCGCAGCAGCCGCCTGCTGACGAGGGCCGTGCCGGCCGTGGACAGGGCCAGCGCGGCCGCGGCGGCGATCAGGACGAGCGGCAGCTGCCGGTCCGCCGTACCGCCCACGGTGTCCGTCGTGATCCCCGCCGAGACCAGGCCGACGACCTTCCCGTCGGGATCCTTGATCGGGACCACTGCCTGCACCAGCGGACCGATGGTGCCGGTGATCTGCTCGGTCACCACCTTGCCCTCCAGCGCGGGCTGCAGGTTCCCGACGAAGTGCTTGCCGATCCGGTCCGGCTTGGGGTGGGTGTAGCGGATGCCGTCGGTGTTCATGACGACGATGAAGTCCACGCCGGTGGCCTTGCGGGCCGCCTCGGCCTTCGGCTGGAGCACGGCCGTGGGGTCGGGGCTGCTCAGCGCCTCCCGGGTGCCCGGCGCGTTCGCGAACGCCTGGGCCACCGCGACGGAGCGGTTGCGGGCCTCCTGCGTGCTGTCGTACCGCACCTGGAGCACCAGGGCCACGACCGCGGCGACGACCAGCAGCAGCACGATCACGACCTGGAGCAGGAACACCTGTCCGGCGACACTGCGTCCGCCGACGCCGGACCGCAGTCGCCCGAACAGGCCCTTGCGCTGCTCCTGGGCGCCGGGGTCGAACGGCATTCCCCGCTCGGGCACCACCGTGCCGCGGTCCGGCGCACCCCGGGTGCGCGGACCGCTGGGACGACGTGCCGACCGGGCCCCGGATCGACCCGATAGTCGGACCATGTGCCCATGTCTACACTGCATGGCCTTCAGAGGCGAGAGAGGTCACGGACCGTGACAGGTGCTGTTTGCGCTTCCGCCCCGCGATCACCGTGATGATCCACCGAAACCGGGCAACTCCCGCCCCCGTCACAGCAGTACGTGGTTCACGGCAACCGGAATCCGGAGGCCCGTCCCTCACTTCCGGCGCAGTGGCGTGGCGCGCCGGGTGGCGAGCAGCAGCGCGATGTCGTCGGGGCGGTCCGTCATGTGCCGGGCCGTCGCGGTGAGCCGGTCGGCCAGGCTCGCCAGGGTGCGGCCGCCCGGGCGGGCACCGGGGCCGCCGGCCCTGGCCAGGGCGACCCGCAGCGCGCTGATGCCGTCGTCGATGTCGACGCCGGGCCGCTCGACCATCCCGTCCGTGTACAGCGCAAGCACGGCACCGGGGTCCATCCGCAGCTCCGCCACCGGGTACTGGGCCTGCGGGTCCACACCGAGCACGACCCCGCCCGGCAGGTCCAGGAGCTGGGTGCGGCCGTCGGGGCGGCGCAGCAGCGGGCGCGGGTGCCCGGCGACGGCCGCCTGCGCGACGCCGGTCGACGGGTCCAGCCGGATGTAGCAGCAACTCGCGAACAGTCCGGCGTCCAGATCGATGAGCAGGCGGTTGGTGCCGCTCATGACCTCGTCCGGCGGCCGGTCGCCGAGGGCGAAGGCACGCACGGCGCTGCGCAGCTGGCCCATGGTGGCCGCCGCCTGCACACCGTGCCCCTGCACATCGCCGATGACCAGCGCGATCCCGTCCCCGGCGGACACGACGTCGTACCAGTCGCCGCCCACCTCCATGCCCTGGGTGCCCGGCAGATAGCGGCCGGCGGTCTCCAGCAGCGGGTGCTCCGACAGCCGCCTCGGGAGCAGCGCCTGCTGGAGCCCGCGGGCCAGCGCGGCCTCGCTCTCGTAGCGCTGCGCCTTCTCCAGGGCGTGCGCGATCAGGCCGGCCATGGCGGTGAGCACCGAGCGTTCCTCGCTGCTGAAGCTGCGCGGCCGGTCGAAGCCGAGGATGCAGGAGCCGACGGGACGGCCGGAGGCGATCAGCGGCAGGAACGCGCGGGCGCCTTCCGTCGCGTCCAGCGCGATGCCGGGGTAGGCGTCGGCGAGCTGCTGCATCGAGTCGAAGAACAGCGGGCGCCCGGTGGTCAGGGTCTCCACGCCCGGCAGCCCCTTGTCCAGCGCGACGCCGTCGAACGGGGCGAGGAACCCCTTGGGGAAGCCCGTCTCCCAGGCGAGATAGAGATGGCGCTCCTGGAGCAGATAGATGGCGAGCCGGCGGCCGCCGAACACCGGCAGCAGCTCCCGCATCACCACGGCGGACACCTGACGGGGCGTGACGGCCTCCGTCAGCGCGATCGCGAGGACGATCGGGCGGTACAGCGGAGCGAGTGAAGTGGCCCCGGCGGGCTCTTGCGCGCCCAGGAGGTCGGAGGTGCTGTCCGTCGCGCCGTGTCCGGGGCGGATCGTGCAGGTCAGCAGGTCGGGTCCGGGGTACACCGACAGTGCGAGCAGCTCCTCGCTGAAGGTGCGGGCGGCGGTCTCGCGCTCGGGGTCGGGCGGTCTGCGGACGTGGAAGTGCACCGGGTCCGGGGACAGCAGCGCGACCCGCAGATGGTCCTCGACGGACGGCAGGTTCAGCCACGGCACGCTCTCCCACAGGGTCCGGCCCAGCAGCTCCCCGCGTGGCTGGCGCAGCAGCTTCGCCGCGTGCGGATTGGCGTAGACGACCGAGCCCAGCCGGTCCAGGCAGAACACCCCGTCCGGCAGCTGATCGGCCGCCACGTCCGCCACCGCGCTCGCCCCCGGGTCGAGGACGACTCCGCGCACGGGCGCCGCCCCCAAGGGCCCCGAGTCCTCGTACGGCCCCCAGACCTCCACCAGCCGCAGCGCGTCGTTGGCCGCACGGACGTACAGCGGCAGGGCCGGTGGCCGGCCGCCCGCCGCCTCCCGCAGCGCGGCCAGGATCCGGTCCGTGTCACCCGGTGCCACGGCCTCCGCGAACTCCTCCACGGTGGCGTGGGCCTCGCCGGGAGCGGAGCCCAGGACGACGTTCAGCCGCTCCTCGGCCGTCACGACGTTCGTCTCCGGATCCCAGGCGAACCGGCCGAGATAGCCGGAGGGCCGCCGTCTGGCCGGCGGCCGCACGCACAGCGGGCCGCCGTCCCAGGTCACCGCCGCGGCGTCCCCGTCCTCCAGGGTCCGCAGCGCCGAGCCAAGCTCCTTCGCCAGCTGGGACATGCGCTCGCGCACGGGCAGCAGCTCGGTGGCGTCGCCCGCCGCGGGCCGCAGCACGGTCAGCACGCCGAAGACCGACGATCCACCGGTGACGGGGACGTACAGCGATCCGAACTGGAACGGCAGTCCCGCGGCGAACTGCGGATAGCGGCGCATCGTCTCCGTCGCGTTCGGCAGCACCACCTCGACGCCGAGGCGGTAGGCGTCCGCGACGGGGAACGGCCGGTCGACGTGCAGCCGCCACCACGGCCGGAACAGCGGGCCCGGCAGTCCCTCCAGCACCGCCAGCCTGAGCAGTCCGGGCGTGCCGGAGCGCAGGTAGACCCCTCCCGCGTGCCCGCCGGCCGCGCTGATCGCCTCCGCCGAGGCATCGATCAGCAGCGCCGCAAGCTCGCCGGGCGTCCGCTCTGCGCCCTCGGCGCTCCCAGTCATCGGCCCTACCTCGTCCGTACGCCGTCACGCGCGCGACACAGCAAGAATGCGCCACGAGAGCCCCAGCTCGCACCTGGGGCGACAGAATCCGTCGCACTCGACGCCCGGGACGGACGAGCGCGGACGCCACCGGATCCAGCGCCCAGGACCGGAAACGGGCGCCGGACCGCGGCCGCGGGGGCGTCGACTTCCCGCCACGAGCTCCCGTCGCCGAGGCGGCGGCCGAAACCGTGCGACGGACCCTCCCGTTGTCCGTGCGAGACCCGAGGCTGTCCGGAAGACTCGGGAACGGGCTCGGCGGGCTCGGTAGAGGCAGGAGAGCAGACGCATGGAGTACTACGACCTCGGCACGCACACCCGCTCCGTCACCACGTCCTCCCCTCAGGCCCAGCTCTGGTTCGACCGCGGGCTGGTCTGGACGTACGCCTTCCACCACGAGGAGGCGGTCGCCTGCTTCGAGGCCGCCGCCGCGGCCGACCCCGACTGCGCCATGGCCCACTGGGGCATCGCCTACGCGCTCGGGCCGAACTACAACAAACCCTGGGAGTTCTTCGACGACCAGGACCTCGCGCGCACCGTCGACCGCACCCACGCCGCCGTCGAGCTGGCCCATGACAAGGCGGCCGACGCCACGCCCGTCGAGCAGGCCCTGATCGCCGCGCTGCGCGCCCGCTATCCGCAGGCCAAGGCGGTGGAGGACTGCTCGGTCTGGAACGCCCCCTACGCCGAGAGCATGCGCGCGGTCTACGAGCTCGCCCCCGACGACCTCGACATCGCCACCCTGTACGCGGACGCCCTGATGAACCTCACGCCCTGGCAGCTGTGGGACCTGCGGGCCGGTGAACCGGCCGAGGGGGCCCGCACCCTGGAGGCCAAGGCGGTGCTCGACCGGGCTCTCGCCACCGCCGCCGGGCGCGATCACCCGGGCGTGGTCCACATGTACATCCACCTGATGGAGATGTCCCCGACCCCGGAGGCGGCGCTGACGGTCGCCGACCGGCTGCGCGGACTGGTGCCCGACGCCGGGCACCTCAACCACATGCCCTCGCACCTGGAGGTGCTGTGCGGCGACTACCGCAGGGTGGTCTCCGACAACACCGCCGCGATCACGGTCGACGAGAAGTACCACGCGCGGGCCGGGGCGATGAACTTCTACACCCTGTACCGCTCGCACAACTACCACTTCAAGATCTACGGCGCGATGTTCCTCGGCCGGTCCGAGGTCGCCCTCCAGACCGCCGCGCAACTGGAGGCGTCCATCCCCGAGGACCTGCTGCGGGTGCCGAGCCCGCCCATGGCCGACTGGCTCGAGGGCTTCCTCGCCATGCGCGTCCACGTGCTGATCCGCTTCGGCCGCTGGGACGACATCCTGGCCCTGCCGCTGCCCGCCGACCCGGAGCTCTACTGCACCACGACCGCGATGGTCCACTACGCCCGCGGCGTCGCCCTCTCCGCCACCCACCGCGTCCCGGAGGCGGAGGCGGAACGCGACCTCTTCCGGGCGGCGGTCGCCCGGGTCCCCGAGACCCGCATGCTCTTCAACAACACCTGCCACGACATCCTCGCCATCGCCTCGGCGATGCTCGACGGCGAGCTGGAGTACCGCAAGGGCCACCACGACGCCGCCTTCGCCGCGCTGGAGCGCTCCATCGAGCTGGACGACAACCTCCCCTACGACGAACCGTGGGGCTGGATGCAGCCCACCCGGCACGCCTACGGCGCCCTTCTGCTCGAACAGGGCCGCGTCGAGGAGGCCGAGGCGGTCTACCGGGCCGACCTCGGACTGGACGGCACCCTCCCGCGCCCCCTCCAGCACCCCGGCAACGTCTGGGCCCTGCACGGCCTGCACGAGTGCCTGCTGCGTCTGGGCCGGACCGGGGAGGCGCAGATGATGGCCCAGCAGCTGCGTCTCGCCGCCGCGCTGGCGGACGTACCCATCGAGGCGTCCTGCTTCTGCCGGCTCGACACGACCGCCGCAGAGGCCGCGGAGGACGGCTGCTGCGCGGAGTGAGCGAGGGCGCGAGGGATCAGCGCGCCCCGGGCGTGCGGGGCAGGGGCTGTTCGAACCAGACCACCTTGCCCGTGCTCAGCCTCGTCGCGCCCCAGCGCTGAGCGAGCTGGTCGACGAGGAACAGCCCTCGGCCGCCCTCGTCGCTCAGCCGGGCGTGCTGCATCCTCGGCACCACCGTGGAGTCGTCGCCCACCTCGCAGCGCAGCACGTCGGTGTGGAGCAGCCGCAGGGTGATCGGCCGGGCGGCGAACCGCACCGCGTTCGCCACCACCTCGCTGACCAGCAGCTCGGTGGTCTCCACCAGGGAGTCGAGCCCCCAGTCGGCGAGCGTGCGGCGGGTCAGCCGGCGGGCCTGCCCGGCGGTCTGCGGGCGAGGCGCCATGTACCAGTAGGCGACGGTCTCCGGCAGGATGCCCTCGAACCGGGCGGCCAGCAGCGCGATGTCGTCGTCGCGTTCCCCGGAGCCCAGCGCGCCGAGGGCCGCGTCGCACAGTTCCTCCAGCGCCGGGGCGGCGGGCCCGCGGGCGGCCGTACCCAGCCGGGCGCACAGCCGCTCCACCCCGGTCACGACGTCCGAGTCACGGGACTCGACCAGGCCGTCGGTGTACAGCAGCAGCGTCGCCCCGGCCGGCGCATGCGTCTCGACGGACCGGAAGCCGCCGCTGCCGACGCCGATCGGCGCTCCGGGCGGGGCTTCGAGGACCTCGACGCCGCCGTCGGGGCGCAGCAGCACCGGCGGCAGATGGCCCGCGTTGGACACGAGCAGCCGGTGCAGCACCGGGTCGTACAGGGCGTACAGGCAGGTCGCCGTGTGCTCGCTGCCCAGCCGGCCCGCCTGGTCGTCGAGGTGGTGCAGCACCTCGTCCGGGGGCAGGTCCAGCCCGGCCAGGGTCTGCACGCTGGTGCGCAGCTGGCCCATGATCGCCGCCGAGGTCATGGAGTGGCCCATGACATCGCCGATGACCAGCGCGACACGGTTGCCGGGCAGCGGGATGGCGTCGTACCAGTCGCCGCCGACCTGGGCGGTGCGCGAGGACGGCAGATAGCGGCTGGCCAGCCGGACGCCGGGCGGCTTCGGGAGCGAGGGCGGGAGCATCGTGCGCTGCAGGGTGTTCGCGACGGAGGCCTCACGCTCGTACAGCATCGCCTTCTCCAGCCCGAGCGCGGTGTGCGTGGCGAGCTGGGAGGCCACGAGCAGGTCGTCGGCGGTGAAGTCCTCCCGGCCGGCTTCGCGGGTGAGCAGGACGCTGCCCAGCGCGTGGCTGCGGCCGTGCAGCGGCGCGAAGATCAGCCGCTGCCCGGCAGGGAGCGCCGGGGGAGTGCCCGGCGTGCCCAGCAGCTCGGCCGCGGCGGAGGCGACGCCCGGGGTGTCGCCCAGCGCCGGCCGCCCCTCCCGGAGCAGTCCGGCGAGCGGGCTGCCGGGTACCGGGCGCACGGTCTCCGCGGCCTGGGGGTCGTCCTGGTCGGCCGGGGCCGGCTCGGCGTCCGGGGCATCGGGGTCCCGGCGTTCGGAGCGGTCGGTGCAGTGCAGTTGCAGGACGCCCGGCTCGGCTGCGGTCTCGTCGCCGACCGGCAGGGGGGCGTAGAGGTGGATGTACGCCCGGTCGGCGAAGGCCGGGACGGCTGCCCGGCACAGTTCCCAGAGGGTCTCGTCGAGGTTCATGCCGCGGGCGATCCGCCGGGTCGCGGCGTCCAGGTAACGCAGCCGGTCGGTCAGCGGCCCGGTGAGGTCCGGTCCCGGTGCCTCGCCGAGCGGGGCCGGGGGAGGAGCCGGCCCGGACCGGGACGTCGGATCGGGGCGCTGCGGCCGGTGCGGCGCAGCACGTCCACGCATGCCGGGTGTCTGGTCCCGGATGCCGTCACCACCTCCGAGCTGCTTCGCCATGCCCGTCCTTGTGCCTCCCCTTGCGCTGTGCGGTCCGCCTCCGAGCGGGCGGACCTGAAGTCGTCACGCCCGCCGTGCGCAGCGCAGGAAGATCTGCACCTCGGGCTGGATGTCGGCGGCCGCCGGCGCGTAGGTGTACGAGGACTCGCCGGCGATCTCGAAGCCCGCCTCCTGGACGACCTCGCGCAGTTCGTCGCCGAGGTAGCCGGAGACGCGGATGCTGCTTCCGATGAAGGGGATCGTGAAGTCGTCCACGTCGGCCTCCACCATCGACAGTGCGAACAGACCTCCCGGAGCGAGCAGGTGGCGGACGGTCCGCAGGGCGAGCGGGATCTCGCCGCGCGGCAGCATGAGCAGGGAGAAGAAGGCGGTCACCGCGTTGAAGCGGCCCAGGTCCAGGGGGCCGCCGGGTCGCAGGTCCGCGATGTCCGCCCGGTGGAACACACCGCCGGGCACATGACCGCGGGCCAGCGCGACCATGCGCTCCGACAGATCCACCCCGACCACGTCGAATCCCGCGAGAGCCAGCTGGCGCGCGGTCGGGAGCCCGGTGCCGCAGCCCAGGTCCAGGACCCGGGATCCGGTCCGCAGCGACCCGATGAGCCAGTCGGCGGCGGCGATCTGGCCCTCCTTGTGCGGGAAGGCCTCGTCGTAGCGGTCGCCGATCACGTCGAAGGCCTCGGCCTGACCTGTGCGGTCGAGCCGTAGAGTCCCGTAGTCGAGCCCGTCGGCGGGGTTGCTCACAAGGAATCTCCTCGCAGGCATCATGGTCGATTTCGATTACTTCATATGGGCATGAAGTTATTCATCCCGATGTGACCAATGATGCCCGATTTTGACAACAGTTCTCACGCCGGGATCCCCTGAATCCCGGCGTGAGCGATCCGTCGCCTACGGGGCCACGTCCTCCAGCTGCCGGCCGCTCGTCTCCTCCGCGGCCACTCCCGCGGTGAGCGACCCGACGAGGGCGACCACGGCGAGCGTCACGAAGACGGTGCCGAGCGCGCCACCCGCGTACACCGCGCCGACGACGATCGGGCCGAGGATCACGCCGAGGCGGTTGACCGCACCGCCGAGGCTCGTGCCGAGGGCCCGCATCCGGGTCGGGAACAGCTCGGGCGTGTACAGGTACAGGCAGATGTTCGCGCCGAAGAAGAACACCGCCGACAGGGACGTCCAGATCAGCACGCTGCTCGCCGAGCCACCGGCGAAGAGGCCGAGGAGCAGCAGGCACAGGGCGGCACCGCCCAGACACCACGTGACGGTGTGGCGCCGACCGATCCGGTCCACGGTCAGGGCGACGACGAGACAGCCGAGGAAGCCCGCGCAGGACGTCACCGTCGAGTACAGCAGCGCGTCGGACAGATCCAGGTGGAAGCGGGAGCCGTAGATGGTGGGCAGCCAGGACGAGATGCCGTAGTTGACGAAGTAGCCGCAGAACCACAGGGTGCAGACGACCAGGGTGCGCTTGCGGTAGCGGCCGGTGAGGAGCTCGCGCAGGCCGCTCCTGGCGTGGGACTCGCGTGCGACGGGTGCGGCGGGCGCCGGCTGCGGCAGCGGCTCGCCCGTGATCTTCTCCACCTTCGCCTCGATCGAGGCCATCGTCGCGAGCGCCTCGTCGTGCCGGCCGTGGTCCGCGAGCCAGCGCGGCGACTCGGGCACACAGCGCACGACCAGCACGCACAGCACGCCCGGGATCGCGGCGAGGCCGAACATCCAGCGCCAGCCGAGCAGCGGCATCAGCCACCAGGCGAGCACCGCGCACGCGGTCAGACCGGCGGGGAAGACCAGCTCGTACAGCAGGACGAACCGGCCCCGTTTGTGGGCGCGGGTGATCTCGGCGATGAAGGTGGCCGCGACCGGCACCTCACCGCCGATGGCGAGACCCTGCACGAAGCGCAGCGCCATGAACGGCCCCGGCGAGGCGCACAGCGTCAGCAGCAGGCTGCACACGCCTGACAGCGCGATGCACGCCGCGATCACCTTGACCCGGCCGATCCGGTCGGCCAGGCGGCCGGACAGCAGCGCGCCGGCCAGCATGCCCACGGACCCGACCGTGATCAGGGACGTGGTCTGGCCGGTGCTCAGGTGCCACTCGGCGCGCAGTTCGGGCAGTGCGTAGGCGATGAGCAACTGGTCGAAGGCCTCGAAGAAGGTCACCGCGCCGATGATGAGCCGGACGGTGACGTGCCAGCGGCACAGGGGCAGACGCTCGAAGCGGGCGCCGATGGCGGCCACGAGCGCCGCCGTGTCCGCGGGGCGCCCCGCGGTGGCATGGGGAGTGTCGGTCGTCATGGAGGGGTCCTCCGGACCCGCGCACTGGTGCTGTGAAAGGCACAGGATACGCACGGGTGGGTTCGGGCCGGCCCGGCGACGGCGACAGCCGTGCACCGGGGCGGCGACAGAGGTGGGGACGAGGCCAGTCTGGCTAAGCGCTAAATCTCTCAGCGCTCAAGTTTTATCCCGTCTGTGAAGCAGGTCGTCAAGGGTTCGTCCCCACGTCGATGAAAAAACTTTGCCAGGTCCTCTTGCGGCAAAAATACTTAAGCCCTTAGATGTTCAGGACTTCGATACATGCCCAACGGAGGTTCTGCCATGTCGCGCACACCGGTCGACGAGATCCTCATCGGGGGGTGCTTCAGGCGCGGCACGGGAACGCCGATCGTGACCGTGGACCCGGCCGACGGCCGCCCGATCACCACCGTCCACGCCGCCTCGCCCGCCGATGTCGACGAGGCGGCCCGCGCCGCCGCCGAGGCCGTGGCGACACCCGCCTGGCGGGACCTGCTCCCGCACCGGCGCGCCCGCGTCCTGCACCGGATCGGCGACCTGATCGAGGAGCACGCCGCCGACCTGTCCGCCCTCCAGACCGCCGACACCGGCAAGACCCGCACCGAGACCCGCGCCCTCGCCCTCAGCGCCGCCGGCACCTTCCGCTACACGGCGGCGGCGCTGGAGACCGCCGAGGACTCGATCACCCCGTCCCGGGGGCCGTACGTCACGATGAGCGTGCACGAGCCGATCGGCGTCGTCGGCGCGATCAACCCGTGGAACTCACCGATCGCCTCGGACGCCCAGAAGGTCGCCCCGGCCCTCGCGGGCGGCAACGCGGTCCTGCTGAAGCCCGCCGAGTGGACCCCGCTCGTCTCCCTCGCCTTCGGACGCCTGGTCCACCGGGTGCTCACCGAGGAGGAACTGCCGACCGCGCTGCTGTCGGTGCTGCCGGGCAAGGGCCGCGTCGTCGGGGACGCGATCGTCACCCACCCGCTCGTGAAGCGCATCGGCTTCACCGGCGGCACCACCACCGGCCGTGCCATCGCCCGCACCGCCGCCGGCAAGCTCGTCCCGGCCTCCCTCGAACTCGGCGGCAAGTCGCCGACGATCGTCCGCGAGGACGCCGACGTCGAGCAGGCCCTCGCAGGCGTGATGTTCGGGGTCTTCTCCTCCAGCGGCCAGTCCTGCATCGCAGGCTCCCGGCTCTTCGTGCACCGGACGCTGTACGACTCCTTCGTCGGCGAGCTCGTCCAGCGCGTGCGCAAGCTGCGCGTGGGGCCGGGCACCGACCCGGACACCCAGGTCGCCCCGCTCGTCCACCACCGGCACCGCGACGCCGTCGCCGAGTACGTGGACCTCGCGCGCTCCGAAGGCGGCCGAGTGCTGTGCGGCGGCGCGATCCCCGACGGCGAGCGGTACGCGGCCGGCGCCTACTACCTGCCGACCGTCATCGACGGCCTGCCGAACTCGGCCCGCACCTGCCAGGAGGAGATCTTCGGCCCCGTCCTGGTCGCACTGCCCTACGACGACGAGGACGACCTGGTCCGGCAGGCCAACGACAGCGTCTACGGGCTCGCCTGCGGCATCTGGACCCGTGACGCACACGCCGCCTGGCGGCTCGCCCGGCGTATCGACGCCGGGACCGTCTGGATCAACACCTACAAGCAGTTCTCCATCTCCACCCCCTTCGGCGCGATGAAGGACAGCGGCCTCGGCACCGAGAAGGGCCGCGACCTCATCCGCTCCTACCAGCGGCAGAAGTCCCTGTACTGGGGCACCGACACGACACCCCTGCCCTGGGCCGGCTGACCCGCAACCGGGAGACCACACCATGAACCACCCCCCGATAGCCCGGCTGCGCGCCCTGCGCTCCGTCGAGCTGCTCACCCCCGAGTTCACGCAGGCCACCGACTTCTACGAGGAGGTCTGGGGACTGGAGGTCGTCGAGACCGAGGCCGGCACGAGCTGGCTGCGCGGCACCGGCGAGGAGCACCACGCCCTCCAGCTCACCCGCGCCGACCGCATCGGCCTGGGACGCCTCGCCTTCGCCGTGGCCACACCCGCCGAGATCGACGAGGCCGCGCGGCGACTCCAGGCGCGCGGCATCACGCCCGTCACCGGACCCGGCCCCCTCGACCAGGTCGGCGGCGGCTACGGCCTGCGCTTCCACGACCTCGACGGACGGCTCGTCGAACTCTCCGCCGACACCTGGGCCGTCACCGCCCGCGGACGCGACGCCGCCGTGCCGGTCGGTGTCACCCACGCCGTCCTCAACACTCCCGACATCGACGCCTCGGTCGCCTTCTACCGTGACGTCCTCGGCATGCGTGTCTCGGACTGGTCCGAGCACCAGATGGCGTTCCTGCGCTGCAACGCCGACCACCACTCGATCGCCTTCAACCAGGCGCCCTGGGTGTCGCTCAACCACGTGGCCTACGAGATGACCTCGGTCGACCACTTCATGCGCGGCCTCGGCCGGCTCCGCCACCACGGTGTCATCCCCGAGTGGGGCCCCGGGCGCCACGGGCCGGGCAACAACACCTTCTCCTACTTCACCGACCCCACCGGCCTCGTCTGCGAGTACACCTCCGAGGTCGCCCAGATCGTCGAGGACGCCTGGATCTGCAAGGTGTGGCGCCGCACCCCCGAACTCTCCGACGTCTGGGGCACCGCAGGCCCGCCCTCGAAACACATCCGCGCCCACATGGCGGGCACGCCCGACGGCAGCCCCGTCGTCCCGCCCCTCGACGTCGAAGCCGCCCAACCCGCCGAAGGAGTCCCCGCATGAGCAGCACCGCACCGCGCCGCGTCGGCCTCATCGGCTGGGGCGCCATCGGCCGAGTCGTCGGCGGCGCCCTCGCCGCCGGCGAGATCCCTGGCGCCGAACTGGTCTGCGTGGTCGACAACCGGCCGCTCGGCGACTCGGTCCCAGTCCCCCAGCGCACCCTCGAACAGGCCCTGGAATCCTGCGACCTGATCGTCGAGGCCGCCGGACAGGGCGTCGTGCGCGAGTGGGGTACGACGATCCTCGCCTCCGGCACCGACCTGCTCGTCGCCTCCACCGGGGCGCTCACGGACGAGAGGCTCGCGAAGGAACTCCTGAACGCCGGTCCGGGCCGGGTGTACTTCACCGGCGGCGCGGTCGGCGGACTCGACCTGCTCCAGGCCGCACGCGCCATGGGCCCGCTCGACGACGTGCGCCTGACCACCACCAAACTGCCCTCCACCCTCGAACAGCCCTGGATGGACGAGGAGTTGCTCGGCAGGATGCGGTCGGCCACCGCGCCGGTCGAGGTGATGGCCGGCACCGCGCGGGACGTACCCGTGAAGTTCCCGAAGTCGACCAACGTCGCCGCGTCCGTGGCGCTCGCCGTCGGGGACTCCGACGCGGTACGGGTCAGCGTCGTCGCCGACCCCGCCGCCCGGCACACCTCCCACGTCGTCGAGGCGAGCGGCGCGCACGGCAGCTACCGCTTCGAGGTGCGGCACCTGCCCGACACCGCCAACCCGGCCACCAGCCAGGTCGTCCCGTACGCGGTGCTGCGGTCGCTCGCCGCCCTCGCCGGCCGGACCGGACAGATCCTGTGACGGCCTACGACCCGGCTGGGCTTCACCTCGAAGAGGCCGGCGACAGCGGCCCGCTCGTCCTGTGCCTGCACGGCATCGGCTCGTCCTCGGCGGCCTTCGCACCGCAGTTCGCGGCGCTCGGCCGGTCGTACCGCATGCTCGCCTGGGACGCACCCGGGTACGCCGGGTCGGCCGACCCGACCGGCCCGTTGACGATGGACGACTACGCCGACCTCGCGGCCGACGTGATCCGGGCCCGCGGCGGCAGCGCCCATGTCCTCGGCGTCTCCTGGGGCGGTGTGATCGCGCTGCGGCTGGCCACCCGCCACCCGGACCTCGTCGAGTCGCTGATGGTCGTCGGCTCCACGCCCGGCTCCGGCGCCGACCCGGACAGGGCGACCGCGATGCGGGACCGTGCCGGCGAGCTCGCCCGGCTCGGCCCGGAAGCCTTCGCCGCCGCCCGCGGCCCCCGCCTGCTGTCCGCCGGGGCGCCCGCAGACCTGGTCGGACGCGTCACCGCCACCATGGCCGCCGCCGTCCGGCTGCCCGGCTACGGCCACGCCGCCGACGCCATGGCGGCCACCGATCTGCGCGGCGAACTGGGCCAAGTCACCGCGCCCACCCTCGTCCTGTGCGGCGACCAGGACCGGATCACCGGTCCCGACGCCTCACAGGTCCTGGCCGGCGGTCTGCACCGGACCGCCTACGTGATCGTCAAGGACGCCGGTCACCTGGCCAACCAGGAGCGGCCCGAGCACGTCAACGCCTGGCTCGCCTCCCATCTGCACATCGTCACCCACCGCTAGGAAGGCCCGATTTCCATGCCGCTGACCACCACCGAGTACGACAACAACGGCGACCTCGCCAAGTACACCGACTCCCTGATCGCCACCCAGGAGACCCGCGACCCCGACTGGGGCACCCTGTCCTTCCAGGAGAAGGCCGGCCCGCAGTTCAAGCGCGCACAGATCCGCTACGTCGGCTCCGGCGCCACCGGCAACCACGAGAACGACAACCGGATCCTGCCCTCCGGCGGCTTCACCTTCTCCAACATGCTGCTGCCGCCCGGCGCCGAGGGCCCGGCCCACACCCACCACGACGTCGAGGAGGCGTTCTTCGTCCTGGAGGGCCAGGTCCGCGTCGGCATCCACCGCGGCCCCGACGAGGTCGAGTACCGCACCCTCGGCTACCGCGACATGATCGTGGTGCCCGCCGGCGTCACCCGCTCCCTGAAGAACGAGGGCGACACCGACGCGCTGTTCTGCGTGATCATCGGCACGCAGAAGCCGCAGGTGCCGACGTACCCCGAGTACTCGCCGCTGTACGGCGTCACCCGTGACTGAGCAGGTCGTGGTGACCGGGGCGGGCCGTGGCCTGGGGGAGGCCATGGCCCGCCGGGCGGCGGCCGACGGGTACCGGGTCGTGGTCGCCGAGCTCAACCAGGAGTGGGGCGAGCGCACGGCCGCGCGGATCCAACAGGACGGCGGCACGGCGGAGTTCGTGCCGCTCGACGTCGCCGACCCGGCCTCGGTCGCCGCGCTCGCGGACCGGCTCGCCGCAACCGGCCCGGTGTACGGCCTGGTCAACAACGCGGCGCTCGCCAACGGCGTGGGCGGCAAGGAGTTCCAGGACATCGACGTCGAGACCTGGGACCGGCTCATGGCGGTCAACGCCCGCGGCCCCTGGCTCGTCGCCAAGCATCTGCTCCCGCTGATGACCGGGCCCGGCCGGATCGTCAACATCGCCTCGGACGCCGCCCTTCACGGCTCACCGCGCCTCGCCCACTACATCGCCTCCAAGGGCGCGGTCATCTCCCTCACCCGGGCCATGGCCCGTGAACTGGGGGAGCGGGGCATCACCGTCAACGCCCTCGCCCCCGGCCTCACCGAGGTCGAGGCCACCGAGAGCGTCCCGCCCGAGCGGCACGCGCTCTACGCCGAGCGCCGTGCCATCTCCCGGCCGCAGCAGCCCGACGACCTCACCGGTCTCGTGTCCTTCCTGCTCGGCGCGGAGTCCCGCTACCTCACCGGCCAAGTGATCGCCGTCAACGGCGGCTTCACCATGCACTGAACCACCCCATCTGCAAGGAGTACGTCATGGATCTCGGCCTCGCCGGCCGCACCGTCCTGGTCACCGGCGGCAGTTCGGGCGTCGGCCTGGCCACGGTCCGAGCCCTGCTCGACGAGGGCGCCCGCGTCGCCGCCTGCGGACGCGACCCGGAACGGCTCGCCAAGGCCGCCGCCCGCCTGGGCGCCGGACCCGACCGGCTGTTCACCGGCACGTGCGACGTCCGCGACCCGGACGCCGTACGGCACTTCACGGACGAAGCCGCGCGGCACCTCGGCGGCCGGCTCGACGCCCTGGTCAACAACGCGGGCCAGTCCCGCATGAAGCGCCTCGACGAGACCACCGCCGAGGACTGGCGCGACGAACTGGAGCTGAAGTTCGCCGGGGTCCTCAACCCGCTGTCCGCGGCCCGATCCCACCTCCGTGCCTCGGACGCCGCCGCCGTCGTCAACGTCAACGCGGTCCTCGCCAAGCAGCCCGAGACCCGCCTCATCACCACCAGCGCCGCCCGCGCCGGCATCCTCAACCTCTCCAAGTCCCTCGCCACCGAACTCGCCGCCGAGGGCATCCGCGTCAACTCCGTGTGCCTCGGCCTCGTCGACACCGGCCAGTGGACCCGCCGCCACGCCGCCGCGGACAGCGGCCTCACCTACGAGGAGTGGCAGGCCGAACTCGCCGCCGACCGCGGCATCGCGCTCGGCCGGCTCGGACGTGCCGAGGAGGTCGCGTACGCGATCGTCGCGCTGCTCTCCCCGCGCGCCTCCTACATCACCGGAACCAGCATCGACGTCTGCGGCGGAGTCGGCCGCGGCATCCTCTGAGGAGTCTGCCCATGCAGTACGACAACGGGGGCGAGCTCCTCGTGGCCCACCTCGAATCCCTCGGCATCGACACCGTCTTCGGCATCGTGTCCGTGCACAACCTGCCCCTCGTGGAGGCCGTCGACCGCCACCTGCGCTTCGTCCCCGTCCGGCACGAGGCCACCGCCGTCAACGCCGCCGACGGCTACGGCCGCGCACGCGGATCCATCGGCTGCGCCCTCACCTCCACCGGCACCGGTGCGGGCAACGCGGCCGGTTCGCTGATCGAGGCCCTGTCCGCCGGGACCGCGGTCCTGCACGTCACCGGGCAGGTCGAGTCGCAGTACCTGGGCAGCGGGCGCGGCTTCATCCACGAGACCAAGGACCAACTCGGCATGCTCAGCGCCGTGTCGACGTACGCGGCCACCGTCACCTCCGCCCGTGACGCCGGACGCGTCCTGCGCGAGGCGAGCGCGGCGGCACTCGCGACGCCGGGCGGGCCCGCCAGCGTCGAGTGGCCGATCGACCTCCAGTACACGGCTCAGGAGGACGCGGGCGAGGCCGTCCCCTTCGGTGAGGCTCCCTCCCCGGACGCGGCCGAACTCGCCGCCGCACAGGCGCTGCTGGCCACGTCACGCCGCCCGCTCATCTGGGCCGGCGGCGGCGCCCGCCACGCCCGCGCGGAGCTCGCCGCACTGCTGGAGGCCACCGGCGCCGGACTGATCGGCTCCAACTCCGGGCGTGGCTCGGTCCCCGAGGACCACCCCCTCGTGATCGGCAACTTCGCCACCAACCCCGCCGTACGCGCCCTGCTCGCCGACGCCGACCTCCTCGTCACCATCGGCACCCACTTCCGCTCCAACGAGACCGCCGACTACAACCTGAAGCTCCCCGAGGCCCACATCCAGATCGACGCGGACGCCGAAGCGCTCGGCCGGGTCTACCCGGCGCGCCACGCCCTGCACGCCGAGGCCGCCGCCGTCCTGCCCGCGCTGACCGGGGCCGCCGTCCGCGCCGACGCCGACTGGTCGGCCCGGGTCACCGCCGTACGCCACGAGGTCCGGGCCGCACTCCACGACGACATCGGACCGCAGGCCGCCCTGTGCGACGCCCTCGCCGCAGCCCTGCCGCGCGGCGCCGTGGTCGCCCGTGACGTCACCATCCCGTCATCGTCCTGGGGCAACCGGCTCCTGCCGATCCACGATCCGCGCGCCAACGTCTTCCCGCGCGGCGGCGGCATCGGCCAGGGCCTCGGCATGGGCATCGGCGCCGCGCTGGCCCGCCCCGACGAACCGACCGTGGTGATCGCCGGCGACGGCGGCCTCGCCGTCCACTTCGGCGAACTGCTCACCGTCGCCCAGGAACGCCCCCGCCTCACCCTGATCGTCTTCAACGACGGCGGCTACGGCGTCCTGCGCAACATGCAGGACAAGTACGGCGAACGCCGCTCCGGCGTCGACCTGTTCACCCCCGACTTCGGTCCGCTCGCCGCCGCCTGCGCCCTGCCCTACGCCCGCATCGCAGCCCCGGAGGAGGCCGCCCCGGTCCTGGAGGCGGCCCTCGCCTCCGACGGGCCCACCCTCGTCGAGGTCGACCTCACCGCGCTCGGCCCGATGAAGAACCCCTTCACCCCACCCGTCAAGATCCCCACCGCGTAGGGAGGCCACCGTCATGACCACTACCGACGAGCACGAACTCGACCTCCTCGTCCGCCGGATGACCTGGGAGGCGGACGGCGTCCTCTCCGTCGAGCTGGCCCGCCCCGACGGCAAGCCGCTGCCGGCCTGGACGCCGGGCGCCCATCTCGACCTGCACGTGGGCGGGTTCGTCCGCCAGTACAGTCTGTGCGGCGACCCCGCCGACCCGACGGCCTACCGCCTCGGCGTGCTCAACGAGCCGTCCTCGCGCGGCGGTTCACGCCACGTGCACACCAAGCTGCGCCCCGGCCAGACAGTGCGCGCCGTCGGCCCGCGCAACCACTTCGCGCTGGAGCCCGCCACCTCGTACGTCTTCCTCGCGGGCGGCATCGGCATCACCCCGATCCTCGCGATGGCCCGGCGGGCCGAGCGGGACGGCGTCCCGTACCGCTTGATCCACGGCGGCCGGTCCCGGGCCTCGATGGCCTTCGGCGCCGAGCTGTCCGCCCTCAACGGCGACGTGACCCTCGTACCGCAGGACGAGCACGGCCATCCCGACCTCGCGGCCGCCCTGCGGGACCTGCCGGCCGACGCGTTGGTCTACTGCTGCGGACCGGAACCCCTGCTCAAGGCCGTCGAAGCGGTCTGCCCCGCCGGGCAGTTGAGGGTCGAGCGGTTCGCCGCGCCCGTCGTCGAACGAGACGGCGACGACACCGCCTTCGAGGTCGAGTGCCGCAGATCCGGCGTGACCCTGAACGTCGACGCCGGCACCTCCGTCCTGGAGGCGGCCGAGAACGCGGGCCTGGCCGTCGCCTCCTCCTGCCGGGACGGCATCTGCGGCTCCTGCGAGACCCGCGTCCTGGCCGGCACCCCCGACCACCGTGACTTCCTGCTCAGCGAGGCCGAACGCGCCACCGGCGAGACGATGATGCTCTGCGTCTCCCGGTGCGCCTCCGACCGCCTCGTCCTGGACCTGTGACCCGTACGGAGACCCGCATGACCACCGACACCGCCTGGCCGTACCTCGAACCGCACCAGACCCGCGGACACGAGCCGACCACCTACGAGCTGAAGCTCGCCCGCACCCTGGAGGAGATCTTCACCCACGACGGCCACGAACTCGCCGACGTCGTCGCCGGGCTCAACGCCCGCCAGGTCCGCACGCCGTCCGGCGCGCCCTGGACCGAGGAGACCTTCCGCACCGAGATGCAGCGCCTGGGAGCCTGAGATGCCACTTTCCGTATCCGACACCGCAGCCCACATCTACGCCCACGGTCTGCGCAACCAATGGCACGCGGTCGTCCCCTCCGACTTCGTCGCCCCCGGCGGACTGCGCAAGGTCACCGCCCTCGGCGAGAACTGGCTGCTGTTCCGCAAGGCCGACGGCACCCTGTCGATGCTCGCCGACCGCTGCCCCCACCGTGGTGCACCCCTCTCCCTCGGGAAACACCTGGGTGACCGGGTCGCGTGCTGGTACCACGGCGTCGAGGTCGACGGCTCCGGCACGGTCACCTCCGTGCCCGGCCTGCCCGGCTGCAACCTGGAGGGCAAGACCCTCGTCACGTCCCTCCCGGTCCGCGAGGTCGGCGGCGCGATCCTCGCCTGGTTCGGCGACGAGGAGCACCCGGAGCCCGCCGAGCTGACCCTCCCGGAGCCGCTCACCGACCCGGAGGTGTCCGCCTTCCTCTGCTACGCCGAGTGGAACGTGCCGTGGCGGTACGCCATGGAGAACCTCCTCGACCCGATGCACGGCGCGTTCCTCCACCACGAGTCGCACACCATGTACGACGGCGACACCAAGGCCAAGTTCCGCATCCGGGAGACCGAGCGCGGCTACTTCTTCGAGAAGACCGACCAGCGCGGAGTCAACTTCGACTGGGTGGAGCTGTGCCGCACCGGCGTCGACTGGGTGGACCTGTCCATCCCGTACCCGCCGTCGGCGGGACCGGGCGGCGCGTTCGGCATCGTGGGTATGGCCTGCCCGGTGGACGCCGGACGCACCGGCGTCTTCTTCTGGCGCTACCGCAGGGTGACCGACTGGCAGCGCGACACCTGGCGCTTCCTCTACAAGACCCTCATCGAGGAACGCCACTGGCAGGTCCTGGAGCAGGACCGCGTCATGCTGGAGGCGATGCCCGCCGACGCCGACCAGCGGGAGAACCTGTACCAGCACGACCTGGGCGTGGTCCGCCTGCGGCGCCTGTACCAGGCCCGGGCGGCGGAGCAGTCCAAGGCGGCCGCGACACTCTGATGCCGTGGGGGAGGGGCGGGCCGCTCGTCAGCCCACCGCGCCCTCCTCGAATGTGTCCGACTCGACGATCGAGTACTCAAGACCGGACAGCAGCCGGGCGAGCTGACGGCGCTCGGTCAGGGAGAGCCCGCCGAGCATCCGGCGCTCGTTCTCCAGATGCTCGGCGAACACCTCGTCCACCTTCTGCAACCCGGCGTCGGTGAGCCGTGAGTACACGACACGGCGGTCGACCGCGTCGCGCTCGCGCACGAGCAACCCGTCGTTCTCCAGCCGGTCCAGACGCAGCGTCACACCCGCCGACGAGATCAGACCGGAGGCGGCCAGCTGGCCCGCCGTGAGCCGATAGGGCGCGCCGGCCCTGCGCAGCGCCGTGAGGACGTCGAACCCGGCGACGGACAGCCCGTGCTTCTCGATCTGCGCCGTGAGCCGCGACTGGTACTGGAGGTAGGCCCGGTGCAGTCGGGCCAGCACCTCCAGTGGCGAGGTGTCCAAACCGGGGCGCTCGCGCGCCCAGTCCTCCACGATGCGCGCCACGGCGTCCGGCCGCCTCGCCCTGCGCTGAGCCATGTCGTCCCTTCACGGCTGGTCCTGTCGTGAAACGCGGGCTCAGTGGCCCCGCGCACCCCCTGAGAAATCTTAGCCCTGAGACAACCGAGGCGAACATCCACCGTCGTCCGACGGGGCGGGGGCGCCGGGTGGGCTCAGAAGATGCCCTGGCCGGGGACGAGGATCCCGCGCGGGTCGTAGGTGCGCTTGGCCCTCACCAGCTGTGGCCAGACCGGGCCGAAGTGGGTGCGCCAGTCCGCCCGGGTGAAGGGGATGCTGCCGACCGGGTACTGGGTGCCGCCGGCCGACGCCGCGAGCTCGTAGGAGGACCGGTTGGCCGCCAGCAGCCGGTCGACGGTGGCCGTGTCGTCCGGCGGCGTCGTGCGCAGTACCGCGAACAGGTACGGCGTCGCGTCGTCCGGCGCCCGCAGCAGCGGCGTGGTGAGGCGGTCGCGCCGGATCGGGTAGACGAGCACGACGCCGGGTCCCAGATCGGCCGGGGTCAGGTCGTCCAGCATCCGGGAGACGAGGGCGCCCGTCGACCTGCCGGGAAGCAGCAGGTTGAGCCAGGGGTGCGCCCAGTCCCAGAGGCCGGCCTCCTTCAGCGCGGCGACGGAAGGTGCCAGCCGGTCCAGGAAGTCGAAGTAGGAGAGGTCGGCGATCTGGACGCCGGAGGGGTCGTGGCGCAGGCCGCGCAGCAGGACCGCGTCGTCCGGTGCGGGGCCCGCCGGTGGGCCGTACGCCACCGCCTCCAGGGTGTGGACCCGGAACTCGCCCCCGGGGTCCGCGGAGACCTGGCCCTCGACGTAGTCGAAGCGTCCCTCGCGCACCAGGGTGCGCTGGTCCTGGAGGAAGGTCTCCAGGTCGTCGTACGGCAGCAGGTAGTGGCGTACGGTCCGCGGCGCCCGCACCAGGCGGACGGTGGCGGCGACGATGACGGCGCACTGCCCGAGCCCGGCCAGGACCGCGTGGAAGAGGTCGGGGCGCCGGGACCGGGAGCAGCGCACGAACTCACCTGCGCCGGTGACGACCTGGAGCTCGGTGACGTTGTCGACCTGGGCGCCGTGTCGATGGGTCTGGCCGCCGATGCCGCCGACGGAGAGGGTGCCGCCGACGGACAGTTCGAGATAGTCGGTGAACACCGGCGGGGTGAGACCGTGCGCGATGGTGGCCTTCGCCAGCTCGCTCCATCTGATGCCGGCGCCGACGGTGACGGTCGTGCTGTGCGGCCCCAGGGGGCCGATGCGGGTGAGGGGCGCGGTCTCGATGACGAGGCCGCCCGAGACCTGGGCCTGACCCTGTGTGGCGTGCCCCTGGCCGCGCGGCGCCACCGGCAGCCGGTGCTCGTTGCAGAACCGGACCATGGTCACCACGTCACGGACCGACCCGGGGCGCAGTACGGCCACCGGGCGGCGGTGCACGATATGGCCGAAGTCGTCGGAGGCCGCCGTCAGGGACGCCTCGTCCGTGCTCAGCGTGCCGTCGAGCGGAGGGATCCCGACCAGGTCGGTTCCGTCCGCCGTGGCGGTCGTGGCCCAGGTGCGGGTGGCGGGGGCGAAGCCGATCACGGCCGCGCCGGTGACCGTGAGTCCGCGCAGAACGGTACGTCGCGACGGCGTGTGGGACATGCGGGGCCACCTCACGAACTATGGGGAATCACCAAGTCCGGGTCATCCTAGGCGAGTTGAATCCGCATGGCGGGAACGAAACGCGGACCTCCCGGCACGTCAGCCGGATGCGCCCCCGCGCGCCTCCAGCGTGCGCCGCGCGTGCGAGAGGAAGCCCTCCAGAGCCAGGTCGAAGGACCGGTCCGTACGGCTGTCGCCGAGCGCGGCGAGCGCCTCGGCCAGCCGTGGGGTCGCCGAGACGTCGGCTATCTCCCACATGGCCTCGGGGGCGGCGAGGTCCAGCGCCGAGCCGAGCACCATGTTCTCCAGGGCGATGATGACGGGCATGACGTCCGCCGTGCGGAATCCCGCGTCCAGCAGGAGGGTGACGGCCCGCTCGTAGTGCTCCAGGACGCGCGGGGCGCGCACCGGGTTCGTCATCAGCAGCGGGATGGCTCGCGGATGCGCAGCGAAGGCGGCACGGTAGGAGCGCGCCCAGGCCGCCATGGCGGCGTCCCAGGGGCGCAGGTCCAGCGTGGTGGCGTCGATGGCCTCCGTCACCCGTTCGCGCAGCAGCTCCACGATGCCGTCCCGGCCGTCCACATGGTGGTACAGCGAGCCGGTCTGCACACCGAGCCGGCGCGCGATCTGCGGGACGCTGAACTCGCCCTGCGCGTCGACGAGTTCGAGCGCCGCGGTGGTGATGCGCTCGCGGTCGAGCAGAGGTGTGCGCGGCCGTCCCATGGCGTGTGTTCCCCCTCCAGGGTCTTCCCGGTTGCTGAAAGGGAGGTTACATTGCGAAAACCGAAAGCCTTTAGATTTACGGCGCCGGACACCCCGAACGCCCGCTCCCCGCCTCTGCTCGCAGCTCAGAAGGGCTTTCCCGTGCCCGTCACCACTCCCGGCCCAGGCCCCGCCGAGGGCGCCCCGGCCGCCGGACCGTCCCTGCGCTCCGGTTCGCTCGGCACCGCCGACATCGCCTTCTTCGTCGTGTCCGCCGCCGCCCCGCTCACCGTCATGGCGGGCGTCGCTCCCCTCGCGATCCTGCTCGGCGGGATCGGAGCCCCGGTCGGCTATCTGCTGGCCGGCATCACGCTCGCCGTCTTCGCGGTCGGCTTCACCACGATGAGCCGCCACGTCCGCAGCGGCGGCGCCTTCTACGCGTTCGTCACCCGCGGACTCGGCCGCCACATCGGCATCGGCGCAGCCCTCCTCGCCCTCATCGGCTACAACGGCATGGAGATCGGCGTCTACGGCCTCCTCGGCACCGCCACCCAGGACACCACGCACGCCCTGTTCGGCACCGACGTCCCGTGGCTGCCCGTGTCACTGGCCGGACTCCTGCTGATCGGCTACGGCGGCTACCGCTCCATAGACTTCGGCGCCAAGGTCCTCGGCGTCCTGCTCGCCGCCGAGACCGGCATCCTCGCCCTGCTCGCCGCCGGAGTACTGATCAAGGGCGGGGCGCACGGCCTGTCCCTGCACTCCTTCACCCCCGGCAACGTCCTCGTACCCGGCACCGCGGCGGTCCTGGCCTTCGCGTTCGCCGCGTTCACCGGCTTCGAGTCGACCGTCATCTACCGCCGCGAGGCCCGCGACCCCGCCCGTACCGTCCCGCGCGCCACCTACATCGCCGTCGCCTTCCTCGGCCTCTTCTACGCGTTCGTCGTCTGGACCGTCATCCAGGCGTTCGGGGACGCCGAGGTCGTCGAGGCCGCCGGCACCGACCCCGCCGGCCTGTTCTTCTCCGCCATCACGACGTACGTCGGCGCCTGGGCCGCGGACCTCATGCACGTACTGATCGTCACCAGCGTCCTCGCGTCCCTGCTCGCCTTCCACAACGCCATCAACCGCTACGGCCTCGCCCTCGCCGAGGAGGGGATCCTGCCCAAGGCCCTCGCCAGGGTCCACCCGCGCCACGGCTCGCCGTACGTCGCCGGAATCGCCCAGACCGTGCTCGGCGCGGTCGTCGTCCTCGCCTTCGCAGCGGCCGGCGCCGACCCCTACGGACAACTGCTGCTGTGGGTCAACACCCCGGGCATGCTGGGCCTGATGGCTCTGCAACTGCTCGCCGCACTCGCCGTACCCGTCTACTTCCGGCGCATCAGCCACCGTGAGGGCGTGCTGCGCACGGTGGTGGCGCCCGTCGTGGCCGCCGTGCTGCTCAGCACCGCCATCGTCCTGGTGATCACGCACCTGGACCTGTTCACCGGAGCCTCCGCGGGCGTGAACACGCTGCTCGCGGCCATCGTCCCCGCGGTCTTCCTGGCGGGGCTCGCGCTTGCCGAGTGGCTGCGCCGCCGCAGGCCCGGGATCTATGCGCGGTTCGCGTCCGAGCCGGCCGAGGCCGGGTCCGGGGACGCCACGGCCTCGCAGACGGCGGCCTCCCGGGCCGGGGACTGACCTCCTGCCTCGCGGCGACAGCGAACCGTCCACGACCGACCATCAAGGAGAAGCAGCCACATGCCCACCGCCGACCTCGTCATCACCGGCGCCCGCGTCCGAACCCTCGACCCCGAGCGCCCGCACGCCTCAGCGGTGGCCGTGCGCGACGGACTGATCGCCGCCATCGGTGAGGAAGCCGACGTACGGGACTGGCGCGGAACCGGCACCGAGATCGTGGACCTGGCCGGGGCGAGCCTCGTGCCCGGCCTCGTGGACTGCCACAGCCACCCCGTCTGGGGCCTGGAGATGGCCACCGGCCTCGATCTGTCCTCGGTCCGCGACCTCGACGGACTCCGGGCGGGGCTCACCACGGCCGAACGGACCGACGGATGGGTCGTCGGATACGGCCTCGACCACAATGCCTTCGAGGGCCGGCCCATCGACCGGGCCCTGATCGAGGACGTACTGGGCGACGCCCCGGCCTTCCTGCGCCTGTACGACGGACACTCGGCCCTCGTCACCGGCGCCGCGCTGACGGCTGCCGGTGTCACCGGACCCCGGACCTTCGCACAGCGCTCCCACCTCGCGACCGACACCGACGGGCGCCTGACCGGGCACCTCGTCGAGCACGCCGCGATGGACCTGGTCGGTGCGGTCGTACCCCGGGCCTCGCACGCCGAACGACGCGCCCGGCTGGTCGAGTTGCTGTCCGCGATGGCGGCGACCGGGCTCACCGGAGCCCACGTCATGGACCTCGGCGACCTCGACCTGGTCGACACCGTCGCGCGGGAGACGGTCCTGCCGCTGCGGCTGCGCTTCGCCCCCTGGTGCATGCCGGGCGCCCACAAGGAGGCCCTGGACGAACTCGTCGCGCTCCAGGAACGCGCCGGGCGGCACTGGCGGGTGGGAGGGGTGAAGTTCTTCATGGACGGAACCGTCGAGGGCGGCACCGCCTGGCTGGAACACCCGGACTGCCACGGCCAGGGCACCGACGCCTTCTGGCCGGACCCCGCCGCGTACAGCGGGGCCGTACGCCATCTGCACCGTGCCGGGGTGCGGACGGCGACCCACGCCATCGGCGACGCGGCCGTGCGCCACGTACTCGACACCGTCGAGTCGCTCGGGCCGGGCGCCCGTCTCGTCCACCGCGTGGAACACCTGGAGTCGGTGCCGGACGACACCGTGGCCCGGTTCGCGCCGCTCGGCGTCATCGCCTCCATGCAGCCACCGCACACCGGTTACACCCGGGCCGATCGGTCCGACGAGTGGTCCCGGCGGCTGGGCGAGGAGCGCGCCTCGCGTGCCTGGCGGCTGCGGGACCTGCGGGACGCGGGCGCGGTCGTCGCGCTCGGCTCGGACTGGCCCATCGCCCACTTCGACGCCCGTAGCGTCCTGGCCACCGCCCGGGCGCCCCGCGGAGCTGCCTCGGCCAGGGCGGGACTCACCGGTCTCCAGGCACTGGAGGGCTGCACCTCGCACGCGGCCATCGCGGCCGGCGAGACGTCCGCCGCCGGCCGTATCGCCGTAGGGTTCCGAGCCGACCTGACCGCGCTGGGCGTCGATCCCGTCGACGCGGGCGGCGACGAGGTCGCCGGGGCGCCGGTGCGTCTCACCGTGACGGGCGGACACGTCGTGCACCGTGAGGTCTGAGCGGACAAGCGGTCGCGGGGTGCGGCGCCGTCTGCGCCTCAGGAAGGCGCCGCACTTCGTCAAGGGCCGGACGTGCATGGTGAGTTCAGGGCATCTCGGCCCGCTCCGGGCTCTCGTCGAGGAAGCCGCCCGACTGGTGCTGCCACAGCTTGGCGTAGGCGCCGTCCCTCGCGAGCAGTTCGTCGTGGCTGCCCTGCTCGACGATCTGCCCGCGGTCGAGCACGACGAGCCGGTCCATGGTGGCGACCGTGCTCAGCCGGTGCGCCACCACGAGCGCTGTCCGTCCCTCCATGAGCCGCCACAGCGCCTCCTGCACGAGGAGCTCGCTCTCCGAGTCCAGGGCACTGGTGGCCTCGTCGAGCAGCAGGATCGGTGCGTCGCGCAGGATCGCCCGCGCCAGCGCCACCCGCTGACGCTGACCGCCCGACAGCTTGATGCCGCGCTCGCCCACCATGGTGTCGAAGCCCAGCGGCAGCGCGTCGGCGAACTCCGTGACATGCGCCGCCTCGGCCGCCCGGCGGATCTCGGCGTCGTCGGCGTCCGGCCGGCCGAAGGCGATGTTGTCCCGCAGCGTGCGGTGGAACATCGCCGGGTCCTGCGGGACGTAGGCGATCTGGCCTCGCAGGTCGGTCTGGCGCAGCCGGCTGATGTCCTGACCGCCGATCAGGATCCGCCCGGCGTCGATGTCGGTCATCCGCAGCAGCAGCCGGGTCAGCGTGGTCTTGCCGCCGCCCGACCGGCCCACGAGGCCGAACTTCGCGCCGGCGGGCACCGCCAGGTCGAGACCGTCGAACAGTGGCCGGCCAGTGGTGTGGGCGAAGCTCACCTTCTCGAATCGGACGTCGGAGGAGTCGGTCAACAGCGGCTCCGGCGACGGCGGGTCGAGCACGGTCGGCGGGGTCAGCAGCAGCTCCGTGAACTGCGCGGCCTCCGTCATCGAGCTCTCCAGCCGACGGTAGATCTGGTTGAACTCGAACATGATCCGGGTCGCGTTGCTGTAGTAGGTGAAGGCCACCACGATCGCCTCCACGCCGTGCGCGCCCCCGCCGAGCGTGACCGCCAGCAGCAGACCCAGCGCGTTCGTCAGCACCGACATCGGCGCGACGAAGGTGTCGATGCGCAGATTGCCGTAGTCCCACGACCGCAGCGTGAGCCGACGGGACGCGGCCACCCGGGAGCGGTGCTCGGCGGCCTCGCGCCCCTCGGCCGCGAACGCCCGCACCGTGTCCATGTTCATCAGGCTGTCGGCGACATGCCCCGACACCCGCGCGATCGCTTCCTCACGCTGGTCGACGAGCGCCTGCCGACGCCGGATCAGCGGCACCACGCACACCGCAGTCACCGTGATCATCACCAGCAGGCCGACCACCAGCAGTGGTTCGTAGCGCCACAGCACCACCGCGCCGAAGGCCAGCGGCACGAACATCCCGACGATCTGGAATGTCAGCGTGTCCACGAAGGACTCGAAGCGGGAGGCGAAGCTCAGAACCCGCTTGGTCAGGGACCCGGCGAAGTTGTCGTGGAAGAACGCGGCGTCCTTGGCGAACAACTCGTCCATGCCGACCACGTACAGATGCTCGATGCCCAGGGCGTCCAGGCGGTTCAGGCAGTGCAGCGCCACGCGCCACAGGGCCTCGGAGAACAGGAGCACACCGACGAAGCCCGCGACGTACGGCAGCGTCGAGGTGACGGTGATGTCCCCGTCGCCGGCGATCTCACCGACGAGCTTGGCGACGATCAGCGGCGCCACATAGTTGATTCCGATGTTGCCGACGGCCGACAGCGCCATCGTCGGCATGGCCAGCCACTTCAGACGGGTCAACTCCCGCCCGTAGTGACGAAGTGCGAGAAGCACCGACCGCTTGCCCGGCAGAACCCTGCGCGTTTCAGGCGTTCCCATCTCACCCCTGCAATTTCGACTACGTAGAGTTACTGGTCGAATACGCAGTGTCCCGCGCCCGGGGCGGCGCAGTCCAAGTGTTTTCCGGGCCGGTGGGAGCGTGCGGGGGGCGTACGGGGCAGGCGGAACCGCGACTTCCCTGTACCACAAGTAACATGATCCACTTTTCTCTCAGGTGCGCTGCACGTCACCGCGGCACCCGCTCGGCCGCCCCTTCCTTCGAACACCCAGAGGACTTCCATGTCGTCTCAAGGCGATGCCCTCCAGCAGGCGCAGACCGACTACGAGCAGCACATGCGGACCTGCCGGCAGTGCCATGCCGACAGCGCCCGGTGCGCGGTCGCGAAGCATCTGCTGCGGCTGTACAACAACGCCCGAAGAAGCGGTGGGCGAGCGGGCGCGGGGGATCGCTGACCGCTCTCCACGCCCGGCCGGGGCGCACGGCACTCGCGGGGTGTGCGAGGCTCAACTCCCCTGAATGGTGGAGGACTTCGTGCGACTCCTGCCCAGCTCACCGTCCGGCTGGACCATGGCCGTGTTCGGTGTCCTCGCCGCCGGCCCGGGCGTGGTGGGGCTCGTCGCCCCGGACGCCCTGCTGGAGCTGATGGGGTTCAGGCCCGTGCCGGACTCCCGGCGTGTCCAAGGGGACCACACGACGGTCTTCCTGACGGCGTCCTCCATGGCGGCGCTCAACATGGGCGTCTACTACGTGCTGGCCGCGCTCTCCGGCTGGAAGGCGTTCTTCCGCTGGACCGTACCCTTCCGCCTGCTGACCTGCGCGGTCTTCACCCTCGCGGTGATCGGGGGCCGGGCACCGTCCGGCTTCCTGGGGGTGGGGCTGTGGGAGGGCATCGGCGCGATCGTCACGGGCGCCGCCCTGCGCTACGAGCAACGGCGCGCATCCGCCCGGGAGATGGACGCGGACCCGGCGGTCTGACGCGCGGGCGCGGACCTGGCGGGCGGGCTTCGCAAGCCGGTGCATTACATCGGCACCGGGTCCCGCCCGGTCACTTCAGGACCGTCTCCCACGTGTCGACGGCGTAGTGCACGGCCATCCCGTGCCGTTCGTACAGCGCCGGAGCGCCCGTGGCGTTGGAGGTGTCCACGCCGAGTCCCACCGTCTCCCGGCCGCGCCCGGCGAAGGCGGCGAACGCGTGCCTCAGCAGCAGGCCGCCGAGCCCTGCGCCGCGCGCCTCGCGCAGCACGCCTATGCTCCGGATCCAGCCCATGGCCTCACGGTCGTCGCGCGCCATGAGGAACCCGGCGTCGCCGAGTCTCTCGGTGCCGGCGAGCCACACCATGGACCAGTCGAGGGTGTCCGCGTCGACGTCGTGCAGCCACTGTTCGTAGCTGCGCGGCTGGAAGTCGAAGTGCTCGGCGAAGCTCGACTGGTACAGCGCGTGGACGCGCGCACGGTCCGCCTCGTCGGCGCACGCCCGCAGTGTCACGCCGGCCGGAGGTTCGGGCGCGAGGTCCTCGGCGGCGTCCAGCGGCCGTTGCAGCACGTGATAGCGCCGTACGGCGGACCAGCCGCGGCGCGTGATCAGGCCGGTGTCGAGGGTCGGCTCGGTGTTGAGGTGCAGATGCACAACCGCCCTGGCCGCACCGTTCTCACGGGCCTTGTCCAGGGCGCGGGCCTCCATCGCGTCCAGGATCAGCTCACCGGCCCGCTGGTGATCGGGGAGCACGTAGTGGTCGACGTCGACGCGCTCGCCGCCCGACTCGTCCCACAGCAGGCCGTACGCCACCAGCCGGCCGCCGTCGAAGGCCAGCCACGAGTCGCGTTCCAGGGCGATGTCGGGCCGCTTCAGATCGGCCTCGACGGTGTGCAGGTCGGTCTCGGGCCGGCCGATCTCGATCCGGTCGACTTCGTTGAGGAGTTCGGTGACGGCGGCCGCGTCGGTGAGGCCGGCCGGACGAAGGGCATAGGGCATGGCCTCAGGGTCCGGGGCGGGGCGAGGGGCCGCAACGCATTTTCGCCCGCCCCGCCCTGCCCCTGCCTCGCGCCGATCGTCAGCAGTCGGGCACGCCGGCGATCTTCTCGCCGCCCCGGATGTAGAGGTTGTTCACCCACGCGATGTCGCTGCCGGCGAACTCCTGCACGGCGGTCCACCAGTTGTTGCCGCCGACGGCGGGGTCATTGACGTACTGCCCCTGGGTCTGGCACACGGCGTCCAGCCAGTACTTCGAACGGACCGCGAGCCGCGGCGAGTCGGTCGTCGGCCGGCTGCGCAGGTTGACGTCCGTCGCCCAGATGTAGACGTCGGTCAGGGTCGGGTCGCCGTTGTTGGCGGCGGCGACGGCGGAGCTGCCGGCCGTCGGTGCGGCCTCGGCCGTGGCGGCGAGGGTGCCGACGGAGAGCGCGGCCACCGCAAGAGCGGTGGCGCAGCGGCGCAGCTGTGTCTTCATGTGTGTCCCCCGGTCGTGAAGAGTGATGGTGGTCAGCAGGTCGCGGAAGCGGGCAGGTCGCCGTACTCGTCGCCCTTGAGGTACACGGCGCTCACGTAGCCCTCGACGAGCTTGACCCACACGTCGTTGGTGTAGCCGTGGTCGCTGATGGTCTCGCCGTGCACCCAGCAGTAGGCCCCGCGCGGCTGGTTGGCCGCGACGCTGCCGACCTTGTCGTAGGAGCGTGCCGGGCCGGAGCGGACGTTGACCGTCTCGTAGGGCACGACGGCGTACGGCGCGGCCATGATGCGGGCGCCGCCCTGGTCCGCGGCGGATGCGGCGACGGCGGTCGCCGCGGTGAGCGGACCGAGCAGGGCGAGCGCGCCGACGCCGACGAGCGCGGCCCGGGCGATGGTGCGACTGGGCATGGATGTTCCCCCTGTTTCCGACTGTGCGGAGTGTTCCGGCGGGTCGTTCGCCGACGCCTCGAACACTAGGGAAAGCCGTTGCGCGAGGGACCCTGACACTTAACAGGTACCGCTCCGGCGACAGGGGCTCCTACGGTCCTGACGACGAGGAATGCGAAGCCGGACGACGGCAGCCACCACCGTCACGACGACACCACCGACCCAGGAATGAGGGCTCGTATGCGCCGCCGTACGCTCCAGACCCTGCTTGCCGCATCGGGCGCCGCCGCGATGCTGGCGCTCACCCCGGTCGCCGCCGACGCCGCACCGTTCTCGGGCGGCAACTACGGGGCCTACGGATTCGAGGGCCAGTACCCGACCGTCGGCGGCTGCACCGGAAGCTTCCGGCAGGTCGGGCCGACCAAGACCGCCTCGGGCATGTCCCTGAAGTACTTCTACTCCGACAGGTGCGGCTCCTACGCCCGCATCGACAACTCCCGCGACAACTGCGCCGCCGTCATCGAGCGCTCGAACTCCGGGGCGGGGAACGCGGACGGCTGGGTCTCGGAGACCGTCGACCCGGGCATCAACTACGCCTACACGAAGATCGGCAACAATCTCAGCGGCCGCGTCTCACGCGCCCTGCTGACGTGCGACGGGCACGTCCTGGCGTACACGAACTGGTACTGACCGCCGCGAGGCGCCACGGCGCCGGCACGGCCCGGTCGGGAACGGGGGCAACCGACCGGGCCGTGTGTTCGTCCTACGGATCATGCTCACCATCGGCATCATCGGCCCCCTGGGAGCGGCGCTGCGCCAGCTCCTCGAGTTCGCATGGCTCCAGACCCGGTCCTGCGCCTTCGCCATCGCCCTGATGTCCGGCGTGGCGGCGTCCACCCTGCTGCCCGGCCTGTCCGTGGCCCGCTACGACCTGCTCGTCGTCTACGGCGTGCTGCTGACGCTGCTGTTCTGGCTGCGCGGCTGGGAGAACGGGCGGGACGTCGGCGTCATCGCCGTCTGCCATGTCATCGGCCTGGCGTTCGAGCTGGTGAAGGTGTCCCTCGGCTCATGGAGCTACCCGGAGCCGGCCGTGCTGAAGTTCGCGGGGGTCCCGCTGTACGGCGGGTTCCTGTACGCCGCCGTCGGCAGCTACATCTGCCGGGCCTGGCAGCTCTTCGACCTGGAGCTGGTCCGCTACCGGCCCCGCTCGACGGCACTGGTCGCCGCGGGCATCTACATCAACTTCTTCAGCCACCACTGGCTGCCCGACGCGCGCTGGCTGCTGGCCGCACTGCTGCTGGCCGTCACCGCCGGCACCTCCGTGCGGTACACCGTGCGCCGTGTACGCCGCCGGATGCCGCTCGCCCTGTCGTTCGTCCTGATCGGCTTCTTCCTGTGGGTCGCGGAGAACTTCGCCACCTACGTGGGTGCCTGGCGCTACCCGTACCAGATGGACGGCTGGCAGCCCGTGGGCGTGGAGAAGTTCGGCGCCTGGTCCCTGCTGATCAGCGTCACGTTCGTGCTGGCGGCGGTCGCCCGATCGCGTCGGGAGCGGGCGAAGACCGGAGCCTCGTAGGCCGGAAAGTATGGATGGCGGGGGCCGGGCCCCCGCCATCACTCGCGGCACAACAGGCGCGCTACTCGCCCTTCGGGCCGGCCTGCTGCACGACCTCGAAGGACCACAGCGTGGACCCGCTCGCGGCCGGCTTGGGGCGCTCGCCCTCCGTGGCACCGCCCTGGTGGGCCGACTTCATGGGGCCCTCCATCCACGCCTGGAAGGACTCCTCGTCCCGCCAGCGGGTGTAGACGAGGTAGGTGTCGGTGCCCTCGACCGGACGCAGGAGCTCGAACCACTCGAACCCGTCCGAGCCCTCCACGGCGTGCGCACGGGAGGCGAAGCGCTTCTCCAGCGTCTCGCGCTGCTCGGCGGGGACGGTCAGTACGTTGATCTTGACTACGCTCATGGTGCTCATCCTGCCGCACGGCCGCAGGTGGACACGCGGCGGCTCGTGCATCGGGCGACCGGGGTCACTCGACGGCTCCTGCACCAAGGCCACCGCGGTCACCCGGCGGCTCCTGCACCAAGGCACAGAGGTCGCTCGGCGGGGAGGCGCGGCCCGGCGGGGGAGCGCCGGGGTCACCCCTCCCCGCCCCGGCTCAGGCCGTGTGCAGGGTCAGGCCGTAGCGGCCGAGGATCTCGTTGACCGGCTGGAACCAGGTCTCACCGCCGCCGGAGCAGTTGCCCCAGCCGCCCGAGGTGACGCCTTGTGCCTGGTCGCCGCTGATGAAGGAGCCCCCGGAGTCACCGGGTTCGGCGCAGACGCTGGTCTTCGTCATCTGGTGCACCGCGCCCTGGCTGTAGTTGACGGTCTCGTTCTTGGCCAGCACGGCGCCGCAGTGCCAGTGCGTGGTGGAACCGGACCGGCAGATGGAGCTGCCGACAGGTGCCTCGGCCGAGCCCCGTACCAGCTGGTCCGAGACCGTGCCCCAGCCGAGCACGACCGGTACGGTCCACCAGCCGCTGCCGACGTTCACCCACGCGTAGTCGTTGTCCGGGAACGAGGAGCCCTGGAAGTTCCCGATGTAACTGCCGTCCCAGCCCCGGACACCGCCGCCCGCCTGACCGCAGTGCCCAGCGGTGATGAAGCCGCCGTGCACCGAGAAGCCTATGGAGCAGCGGACGTTGCCGGTGTAGTACGGGTCGCCGCCGACCGTGCCCGCCGCGAAGGTCCGCGGCGCGCCGGCGACCGTCTCGACGGTGACGGGTCCGGTAGCGCGAGCCCTGGAGACGAAGCTGCGGACATCGTTGTCAGCGCGTTCGTCTTCGACGACGTTCACGACGACGCTGTTCGCCACCGGGTCGACGTGCCAGCCGCTGACACCCGAGGGTGCGGAGAGCCGGTCGATGCGCGCCTTGGCGGCGTCGAGCTGCCGCGCGCTGTGCGTGACAGTGCGCACGGTCGCTCCGGTGGCCCGGACCTCTCGTACGGTCGAGGCGGGGGCGTCCGATGTCACGGCCACCGTGAGTCGTTCGCTCTTCGCGTCGAACCAGGAGCCGCCGTAAGCGGATCCGGCCGCTTTGCGTGCCTTCGGTGCGAGGTTCGTGGCAGTGCGTTCCGCCGCGAGCCGGGTCTCGGCCTGCGCCTTCGACAGGCCGAGGTCGCGCTGCATGGCCTGGAGCAGTCCGGCGGAGGCGGGTGCGTCGGTCGCCGTGGGGGAGTCGTCCGCCGCTGCCTGGCCGGTGCCGCCCGCGGTCAGACCGCCGAACAACAGGAGTGCGGCCACGCCGGCGTACTTGAGTCTGCTGCGTCTCAAGGGAGTTGCCCTTCGTCGTTCCAGCAAGGTGGGGTGGAACAACCGCAAGCTGAGAGCGCTCTCAATGTGGTTCGGGCAGAGCATAGCCAGACCGGCGTGTCAGGTCCATACCAAAATTCCGGCGGATGTTCCGGCGGAACGGCTCACTGAAAGGTGTCGTGCGCCCGAAACGCCTCGCGCACCCCGGACGCCGTCGGGCGTCCGGGGTGCGCGAGGGAACTGCGCGGCTTGTGCGTCAGCCGATCTGGCCCGTCCGGGCCTCCTGCCACAGGTCGACGCCGCCGTCGGTGGCGTACTTGTCGATCTCGGCGAGTTCCTCGTCACTGAAGTCGGCGTTCTCCAGCGCCGCCACGTTCTGCTCCAGCTGCTCGGTGCGCGAGGCGCCGATCACCAGCGACGTCACACGCCGGTCGCGCAGCGCCCAGGCCAGCGCCATCTGGGCGAGGCTCTGCCCGCGCTTGGCCGCGATGTCGTTGAGCGCGCGCAGCCGGCGCAGCATGTCCTCCGTCAGCCAGGTCTCGTCGAACGACTTGCCCTGGGTGGCGCGCGAGCCTGCCGGGACACCGTCGAGGTAGCGCCCGGTCAGCAGCCCCTGGGCCAGCGCGGTGAACCCGATCACCCCGAAGCCCTCCTGCTCGGCGGTGTCCAGCAGGCCCTCGTTCTCGATCCAGCGGTTGAGCATGCTGTACGACGGCTGGTGGATGAGCAGCGGCGTGCCCAGCTCCCGCAGGATGGCCGCCGCCTGCCGGGAGCGCTCGGCGTCGTACGACGAGATGCCGACGTACAGGGCCTTGCCCTGGCGGACGGCGGTGTCGAGCGCGCCCATCGTCTCCTCCAGCGGCGTGCTCGCGTCGAGCCGGTGGGAGTAGAAGATGTCGACGTAGTCCAGCCCGGTCCGGCGCAGCGACTGGTCGAGGGAGGCGAGCACGTACTTGCGGGAGCCGCCGCCCTGGCCGTAGGGGCCGGGCCACATGTCCCAGCCGGCCTTGGTGGAGACCACCATCTCGTCCCGGTAGGGGGCGAGGTCCTGCTTCATCAGCCGGCCGAAGTTGATCTCGGCGGCGCCGTACGGCGGGCCGTAGTTGTTGGCGAGGTCGTGGTGGGTGATGCCCAGGTCGAAGGCGCGCAGGGCGATCTCGCGCTGGGTCTCGAACGGCTTGTCGTCACCGAAGTTGTGCCAGTACCCCAGGGACAGCACGGGCAGGTCGAGTCCTGAGCGCCCGGTGCGCCGGTAGCGCATGGTGCCGTTGTAGCGCTCGGGATCAGCGACGTGGTTCATCGAGAGGTCTCCGCAAGGTGCAGTCGGGGTGGTTCGGTCCGGGTGAGGGACGTGTTCACTGTGCTCCTGCCTGATTCTGACGTCCAACGCATCCTTTTCATCGGATTCAGCGACACCGTTTCTGAATGCCGGGTGCCGCCGCTGATCAGGAGCGGCCCATGGTCACCGCGGGCACGTTGTGACCCTCCACCCGCACGGCCGGCCTGCCGGAAGCCAGGGACGCGGCGGGCCAGGACAGCGAGAGGGTCCGCGACTCGCCGGGGAGCAGCCAGAGATGGTTGTCGCCGTAGAGCGTGGGCGGCACCCGGTGACCGTTCTCCGCGTCCAGCAGCGAGACCCGCACCATGGCCGCGACGGTCGTGCCCCGGTTCCGCAGCCGCAGCGTCAGGCCATGGCGGTCGCCCGAGCGGTCCGTGTCGGTGATCTCCGGCGACACCCTGGTCCGGCCGGCCTCGTTCAGCGCCCGCATGTCGCCGGCCTCGCGGTACCGCCAGTACGTGTTCTCGGCCGGCAGCCCGCCGCACGCGTCCACCAGGCGCAGCCTCAGCAGATGGAAGTCGGACCGCTCGTCCGTCCAGCCCGAGGTGAAGGCCTGCGCGGTCGACGACGCCGCGACGTCCACGCCCGCACGCTGCTCGGCGCCCAGGCGGCGGCCGGCGAGGTCATAGAGGTGCACGGTGAGCGTGGCGCCTGAGATGGGCCTGGGCGTGTGGTTGACCGCGACGACCTGCCCGCTGACGGGATCGGCCTGCACATGGACGGACTCGCTCGCCCTGCGGACGCCGTAGTGGGCGCCGCCCAGCCCGTCCCGCGTACGCCCACCGTGTCGAGGCCGTCCACGGCGAACTCGGCGGGTGTGGGGGCGTAGTCGGTGGAGGAGACCGTCACCGGCCGGTGGGTGGCGAGTTCGCCGTGGGTGGGAGCCTGGCGAGGGTGGCCGATTCCGGCCGCGGCGGCGCCGGGTGGCAGGGGCATGCCGATCCCGAGCCGGCGACGAGGGTGGATCCGGCGGTGAGTACAGTGCGGCGGGACGGTACAGAAGGCTGATCCGGCATGGGACAACGGCTCCGATCAGGGGTTTTCGGTGAACGAGGTGATCTGGGACCGCGCGCTGACAACGTTGCCGGGCAGCGGCTCTGACAACGTTGCCGAACCCTGCACCGCTGACCTGGACCCGTCAAGGCTTCGGACGCACTCAGGCTCTTGTTTCTGTAAATTAGTAATTAATATTGACAGGGTTCCAGCCGCGCGCCACAGTCTTCGCCGTGACGCCGACGGCCCCCGTGCCCACGCGGCCCGCGTCACGCCGAGCGCAGTTCACCGGACCCAGTTCAAATAAATTAGTAATTAATCTTGACGTGGTCGAAGCGCCACGCGAACCTGGATCAGCCGCGAGCGGGCCCCTGTCGTCAGGAGGGCAGACCCGTCGCGCGGATCCACAGGGAGCCATCCATGTCGAACCCGCACACCAGCCGACGGCGTTTCCTCGCCGGACTAGGTGCCACCGGCACAGCCGCGCTGCTCAGCGGCTGTGTCACCTCGACCTCGTCCTCGAAGTCCTCCTCCGACGGCGCGGTCACCCTCCAGTCCAACGTGTCGGCGCCGCAGGCCAAGGCGGCGATGGAGGACCTGGTCGCCGCGTACGGCAAGAAGGGTACCGGCGACGTCAGCCTCAACACGGTCGCCGCCGAGACCTTCCGCACCCAGCTGCCGACGTACCTGACCTCCGCCAACCCGCCGGACGTCTACACCTGGTACCCCGGCTCGGTGGCGGACGCCTACGCGAAGAAGGACCTGCTGCTCGGCCTCGACGACCTCTGGGGCTCCTCCGAGCTCAAGCGCTACTCCAAGGCGCTGAACTCGCTGTGCACGTCGAGCTCCGGCAAGAAGGTCTTCGTCCCGGCCACCTACTACTGGTGGGGCATGTTCTACCGGAAGTCCAACTTCGCCAAGTGGGGCGTGAGCGAGCCGAAGAGCTGGGACGACTTCCTCGACCTGTGCGACAAGCTCAAGAGCAAGGGTGTCGCCCCGATCGGCCTGGGCGCCGGCGGCAACACCGCCTGGGTCGCGTCGGCCTGGTTCGACTACCTCGACATCCGCATCAACGGCGCCAAGTACCACCGTGAACTGCTCGCCGGGAAGCACCGCTTCGACGACCCCGAAGTCCGCAAGGTCTTCGACCGCTGGCAGGAGGTGCTGCCGTACTTCGACCCGAACGGCACCGCCGGCGCCTTCCAGGACGCGACGACCGCCCTGCTCAACGGCCGCAGCGGCATGATGCTGATCGGCACCTTCTTCGCCGACGCGGCCCCCAAGGACGCCCTCGACGACATCGACTTCTTCCGCTTCCCGATCATCGACCCGAAGGTCCCGCTCGCCGAAGAGGCCCCCACCGACGGCTACTTCGCCAGCGCCCGCACCGGACGCAAGGACGGCGTGCTCGACCTGCTGGGCTACCTCGCCACCGCCGAGGCCCAGGAGATCTACATCAAGGGCTCCTCCGGCACCGTCCTGCCCTGTCACCCCGACGCCAAGGACTCCGGCACCCCGCTGGTGCAGAAGGGCCGCAAGCACATCGAGGAGGCGGCGGAGATCACCCAGTTCTTCAACCGCGACTCCAGCGACGCCCTCCAGCCCACCGCCGACACCGCGCTGACCAAGTTCCTTGCCAAGCCCAAGGAGATCGGGTCCATCCTCACCGACTGGCAGCGCGAAGCCGAGAAGATCTGGAACGCCTGACATGGCCGTCCTGACCGCCCCCCACCGCAAGTCTTCGGTCCCGGCGCCGCCCCGTGGCGGCCGGGCCCGGGGCCCGCGGCGCACACCCCCGCTGGTGCTCGCCTTCGTCCTCGTCCCGCTGCTCGCCGAGGCGGTGTGGGTGTTCTGGCCCGCGCTCCAGGGCTTCTACCTCGCCCTGACCAGCTGGGACGGAGTGTCGGCACCGAGGTTCGTCGGCCTGGACAACTTCCGCGAGATGGCGGGCGACGACGTCTTCCGAGGCGCCGTCGGCCACACGGTGCTCTGGCTGGTGCTGTTCGGCGGCCTGTCCGCCCTGCTCGGCCTCGCCGCCGCGATGCTGCTCCAGCAGGAGCGGCGCGGCGTCGGCTTCTACCGCGCCGCGCTGTTCCTGCCCGTCGTGTTCTCGCTCGTCGCCACCGCCCTGGTCTGGCAGGCCATCTACCAGCCCGACGGCGTCCTCAACCAGCTCCTGGAGTCCGTCGGCCTCGGCAGCCTGCGGCACGCCTGGCTCGCCGACCAGGACACCGCCCTGTACGCGGTCATCGTGCCCGCGCTGTGGCGCCAGATCGGCTATGTGATGGTCCTGTACCTCGCCGGCCTCAAGGGCATCGACCCCGCCCTGTACGAGGCCGCCAAGGTCGACGGCGCGAGCGCCTGGCAGCGCTTCCGCCACGTCACCCTGCCCCAGCTGCGCAGCGTCAACGCGGTCGTCCTGTCGGTCATCATCATCGACTCGCTGCGCTCGTTCGACGTCGTGTGGTCGCTGACCCGCGGCGGCCCCTACCACTCCTCCGAACTGCTGAGCACCTACATGTACTCGACGGCCTTCCAGTCCCTGCGGCTCGGCTACGGCTCCGCCCTGGCCGTCGTCATCTTCCTGCTGGCGTTCGGCGTCATCGCGTCCTACCTCGTGCGCGCCTTCCGGGAGGCCGACTGATGTCCGCGAACTCCACGGCGGTGCGCCGCAAGCGGGCCGCCACCGCCGGATTCCATCTCTCGGCCGGCGCGCTTGCGCTGCTGTGGCTGCTGCCCATCGCCCTGGTCGTGGTGACCAGCCTGCGCTCCTTCGACGACATCGCCGCCAACGGGCTCGGCAGTTGGCCCCACTCCTTCACCCTCGACAACTTCAGCCTCGCCTGGGTCGACGGCGGCCAGCAGCGCGCCCTCATCAACAGCCTGATCGTCACCGTGCCCTGCGTGCTGGTGACGCTGGCCCTGGCGGCGATGGCCGCGTTCGCGCTCAGCCGCTACGAAATGCCCCTGCGCCGCTCCCTGCTGCTGCTCATGCTCGGCGGCAACCTGCTCCCGCCGCAGATCCTGCTGATCCCCGTCTCCAAGCTCAGCGAAATGATGGGCGTCTACGACACCCTGCCCGCGCTGATCGGTGTGCAGATCGGGTTCGGCGTCGGCTTCTACGTCTTCGTCCTGCACGGGTTCATGCGGTCCATCCCCGTCGAGATCCAGCAGGCGGCGGTCGTCGACGGAGCCGGGCCCTGGCAGATCTTCTGGCGGATCATCCTGCCGCTGACCCGCCCAGCCCTGGCCGCGCTCAGCGCCCTGTCCTTCACCTGGATCTTCAACGACCTGCTGTGGGCCATCACCGTGCTGCGCAGCGACACCAAGATGCCGATCACCGCCGCGCTCATCGGCCTCCAGGGCCAGTACGTCTCCATGTGGAACGTGATCGCCGCCGGCTCCGTCATCGCCGCCGCCCCCACCGTGGCCGTCTTCCTGCGCTTCCAGCGCCACTTCGTGGCCGGCCTGAACCTCGGAGCAGTCAAGTGACGTCGTACCAGCGCTGGACCCTGCGCACCGAGAACACCGGCTACACCGTACGGCTGTCCCCGGACGGCCCGTGGGCCGAGCTGGACGCCTGGGGACCGCACGGGGTGGAGAGCGGACCGTCGGCGCTCGACTGGTCGCACCGCACCCACTTCATCACGCCCGCCGACGCCGCCCCCGCCGAGTATCTGCCGCACGGGCTACGGCCGTTCAACGGAGCGGACCTCGTCGTCGAGCGTGCGGACGGCGAGCGGGGCGTCTGGTGGGACTTCGAGGGGGCGGAGGAGACCGAGGGGAAGCTGCGCCTCGCGTTCGCCGACGAGACCCTCGGGCTGCGCACGGTCCTCTGCTACGAGGCCGTGCCGGGCACGGATGTGATCCTGCGCTGGACCGAGCACACCGCCTCGCGTGAACTGCGCCTGGAACGCCTCGACTCGGCAGCCGTGAACGTGCCCGTTACCACCGGGGCACGGCTGACCTACCTCACCGGCCAGTGGTCCCGGGAGTTCCAGCTGACCCGACTCGACCTGACCCGGGGCACGTTCACCATGGGCAGCACCCAGGGCGTGCCCGGCCACGCCTACGTGCCCTGGCTCGCGGTGCAGGACCTGGCCTCGGACGACGCGCCCGCCTACGGTGTGGCCCTGGAGTGGCCAGGCAACTGGCACATCACCGCCGAGGCCGAGCCCGGCGGCGCGGTCCGGGTACGCGCCGGACGCGTCCCGCACGAGGGAGCCGTACTCCTGGCACCCGGGGCCACCCTGACCACACCCCGTCTCGCCTGCGCGTTCAGCCCGGACGGACTCGACGGACTGTCCCGGGTCTGGCACCGCTACGACCGCCACCTCTCCGGCGACCGTCTGCACCGCACCCGCAAGGTCCTCTACAACTCGTGGGAGGCCACCGGCTTCGACGTCGACGCCGCCGGCCAGCTCGAACTCGCCAAGACGGCCGCCGACATCGGCGCCGAACTGTTCGTCGTGGACGACGGCTGGTTCACCGGCCGCCGCGACGACACCGGCGGACTCGGCGACTGGTACCCCGACCCGGCGGCCTTCCCGCAGGGCTTCGACCGGTTCGTCGAAGAGGTGCGCGGACTGGGCCTCGACTTCGGTCTGTGGGTCGAGCCCGAATCGGTCAGCCCCGGCAGCCGGCTGCACGCCGAACACCCCGACTGGATCTACCGCGTCGACGGCAGGCCCGCCCGCCTCGTCCGCAACCAGCTCCTGCTCGACCTCGGCCGCACCGACGTCCAGGACTTCGTGATCGGCACCCTGGACCGACTCTTCGGCAGCTACGACATCGGCTACCTCAAGTGGGACATGAACCGGCCGCCCACCGAACGCGGCCGCCCCGGCGCCGGGCACGTCGACCTCGACGCCGAGCACGTCGCCGGATACCTGCGCGTCCTGGACCACCTGCGCACCGCCCACCCCCACGTCACCGTCGAGGGCTGTGCCGGCGGCGGCGCCCGCATCGACCACATGACGCTGGCCCGCACCGATGTCGTCTGGCCCAGCGACAACACCGCCCCGCTGGACCGATTGAGCGTCCAGCACGGCTTCCTGCACGCGCACGCGCCGCACGTCATGAGCTCCTGGGTCACCGACGCGCCGGGCGTCTTCGACCCGCGCCCGCGCAGTCTCGCGTTCCGCTTCGTCAACGCCATGTGCGGAGTGCTCGGCATCGGCGCCGACCTGCGCACCTGGACACCGGACCAGAGGGCCGAGGCCGCGCGGTGGATCGCCCGCTACAAGGAGGTCCGCGACGTACTCCACCACGGCGAGGCACGGCTGCTCGGCTCACCGGCAGACGCCACCTGCGGTGTCCAGTACGACGCCGGTGAGCGCACGGTCGTCGCCGCGCTGAGCACCGGCCGCCTCGACGGCGCGCCGCTCGTGCCCGGACGCCCCGACCGGCTTCGGCTGCGGGGCCTGGACCCGGCGGCGCACTACCGGGACACGGTGACCGGAACGACGTACGGCGGAGCCCATCTGCTGCACTACGGGCTGCCGTTCGCCTGGAGCGCCGATCACGACGCGGATCTCGTGGTACTGACACGTGAGTGAGCCGCATATGTTTCCCCAACGGCCTCTCTCCGCACCCGGAGCCCACGAAGGAGCAGACCCCACGATGGACCAGTCCCCACGCCGGCACGGTGACCGCTTCGGCGGCCGCACGGCCGTGGTCACCGGCGCGGCCTCCGGGATCGGCGCCGCCACCGCCGTCCGCCTCGCCGAGGAGGGCGCCGCGGTGGTGCTCGCCGACGTCGCCGAGGACGCCGGCACGGCGGTCGCCGAGCGGATCGCGAAGGACGGCGGCCGGGCCCGGTTCGTGCGGGCCGACGTGGCGGCCGAGGACGACTGGCGCCGGATCGTGGCCGCCGCCCACGACTTCGGTCCGGTGGACGTCCTCGTCAGCAACGCCTACACCGTCGACGTGGCCCCGGCCGACGAGATGACCCTGGAGTCCTGGCAGCGGCAGCTGTCCGTCAACCTCACCGCGAGCTTCCTCGGCTTCCGGGCGGTTCTGCCGGACCTGCGGGAGCGGCGCGGCGCGACGGTGCTGACCTCGTCCGTCCACGCGCGCGTGGGCATCCCCGGACACCCCGCCTACGCCGCGTCCAAGGGCGCCCTGCTCTCCCTGTGCGGCCAGCTCGCCGTCGAGTACGGGCCCGACGTCCGCGTCAACGCGGTCCTGCCCGGACCGATCCTGACCGCCGCCTGGGACCGGGTGCCGCCCGAGGACCGCGAGCGCAGCGTCGCCGAGACGGCCGCCCGCCGCTTCGGCACCCCCGAGGAGGTGGCCGCCGCCATCGCCTTCCTGAGCGCCGACGAAGCCTCCTACATCACCGGCACGAGCCTCGTCGTGGACGGGGGCTGGAGCGTCGTGAAGGCCTCGGCATGACCGGCACCCCCGACCGCACCCATCAGCAGAAAGGCTGTACGACATGACGCCCTACGCCCGCCGCGGCGTGCACGGCCAGACCGTGGAGGCCCTCGCCCGCCGCATCCTGGGCGGTCGGATCCCCGAGGGAGCCACGCTCGACCTGGTGGCGCTCCAGAGCGAGTTGGACGTCAGTCTCACCGCGCTGCGCGAGTCCCTGAAGGTGCTCGCCGCCAAGGGCATGGTCGACGCCCGCCAGAAGCGCGGCACCTTCGTCCGGGCCCGCGCCGACTGGAACCTCCTCGACGCCGACGTGCTGCGCTGGCAGTTCCAGGGCGCCGACGAGGCCACCGACGCCGACCGGACCCTGCTGCGCAACCTCGCCGAGGTCCGCGCCATCGTCGAGCCGGCCGCCGTGCGCCTGGCCGCCGAGCGCCGCACCGAAGCCGACCTCCAGGCCCTCGAAGCGGCCCTGGACGCGATGGGCGGGCAGGACGCGGACCCCGGACAGGCCGTGGACGCCGACCTCGCCTTCCACCGCGCCCTGCTGAACGCCACCCACAACGAACTGCTCGAACGCATGGAGATGGTCATCGAGCCGGGCCTCGCGCACCGCGACCGCATCGTGCACAGCCACCCCCACAGCGAGGACCCCGTACCCGCCCACCGCGCCGTCCTGGACGCCGTGCGCGAACAGGACGCCACGGCCGCCGAGACGGCGATGCGGGCCCTGCTCGTCCAGGCCGGGCGCGACCTGGACCGCATCGACGGCCCCGACGACACGAAAGGCACCGGCGGCAAGTGAAGATCACGCGCATAGAAACCTTCCTGGTACCGCCGCGCTGGCTGTTCTGCCGGATCGAGACCGACGACGGCGTGGTCGGCTGGGGCGAACCCGTCGTCGAGGGCAGGGCCGAGGTGGTCCGCGCCGCCGTGGACGTCCTCGCCGAACACCTCATCGGCCAGGACCCGCTGCGCATCGAGGACCACTGGCAGGTGCTCACCAAGGGCGGCTTCTACCGCGGCGGACCGGTCCTGTCCAGCGCCGTCGCCGGAATCGACCAGGCCCTGTGGGACATCGCCGGCAAGACCTACGGCGCCCCCGTGCACGCCCTGCTGGGCGGTCCGGTGCGCGATCGCGTCCGCGTCTACGCCTGGGTCGGCGGCGACGAACCGGCCGAGCTCACCGAACAGATCACCGCCCAGGTCGAGGCGGGCTTCACCGCGGTCAAGATGAACGCGGCCGGCGCCACCTCGCCGATCACCACTGCGGCCGAGACCGCGGCCGTCGTCGCCCGCGTGACCGCCGCCCGTGAGGCCCTCGGCCCGGACCGGGACGTCGCCGTCGACTTCCACGGCCGTTTCACCGCCGCGAGCGCCCGCCGCGTCCTGGCCGAACTCGCCCCGCTGCACCCGCTGTTCGTGGAGGAGCCCGTCGTTCCCGAGCACGGCCATCTGCTGCCCGGCCTGGTCGCCGCGACGCCGATCCCGCTCGCCACCGGCGAACGCCTCTACTCACGCGCCGAGTTCCTACCCGCGCTCTCCGCCGGCATAGCCGTCGCCCAGCCCGACCTGTCCCACGCCGGCGGCATCTCCGAGGTCCACCGGATCGCCTCCCTCGCCGACACCTACGGCGCGCAGCTCGCCCCGCACTGCCCGCTCGGCCCCATCGCGCTGGCGGCGAGCCTCCAAGTGGCGTTCGCGACCCCGAACTTCCTCATCCAGGAGCAGAGCCGCGGCATCCACTACAACAAGGACGCCGACCTGCTGTCCTACCTCGCCGACCCGGCCCCGTTCCGGTTCGTCGACGGCCACGCGCCGCTGAACGACGCGCCCGGCCTGGGCATCACCATCGACGACGCGGCCGTACGCGCGGCCGACCGGTCCGGGCACGCCTGGCGCAACCCCGTCTGGCGGCACGCCGACGACTCGTTCGCCGAGTGGTGACGCAAGTGCTGACCCTCACCACCGACGCCGAGCACGGCGGGCGCTGGACGTCCCTGCGCTCGCCCTCGCGCGAATGGCTCTGGCACCGTCCGGCACCGGAACGGGAGAAGGCCGCGCCGGGCGACGCGTTCGTGGACGCGGGCGGGCTGGAGGAGTGCGTCCCCACCGTCCGCGGCCTGCCCGACCACGGTGACGTATGGTCACGGGCCTGGACCCGGACCGGCGACACCGAACACGTGCACGGCGACTCCTTCACGTTGGCGCGGACCATCAGCACCACGGCCGACGGCGTTCGGGCCGACTACACGCTCACCGCGCCGGCCGGCTTCCGGTTCGTGTGGGCCGCGCACGCCCTGCTGGACCTCTCGGGGCGCGCGACCCTGCACATGACCGACGGGGCGCCCACCCGTCTGTTCCCCGAGGCCGCACCGCTCCTCGGCGAGCCCTGGCCCGCCGACGCCCCCTGGATCACCGGCCCGTGGCCCACACCCCACGGAGTACCGATGAACCGGCTCGGACCCGACGACGGCACCGCGGTCGGGGCCGTCGTGGACACCCCGCTGGCCTGCGTCCACGACGACCGCGACCGGCTCGCCCTGGAACTGCGCGCGGACGGACAGCCCGTGTCGATGGCCCTGTGGCGCAACCTCGGCGGCTTCCCGCAGCCGCACCCGTACCGGAGCACGGGCGTGGAACCCATGCTCGGGCGGGTCTTCGACCTCGCCGAGGCGGGCCCCGACGACGCCGCGCGCGTACCCCCGTCGGGCGAGCTCCGCTGGCGGCTCACGATCACCGGGGTCTGCCGCTGCCCCTCGACCCCCGCACCGAAGGAGCACCGTCCGTGGACCTGAGAGCCGCGCTGGCCACCCACCGCCTGGTCGCGATCGTGCGCGGCGACGACGCCGACGCCGCGCTTCGCACCGTGTTGGCCCTGATCCAGGAGGGCGTCGAACTGGTCGAGGTCTCGCTGTCCGGCAAGGACGCCCTCTCCGTCATCGAACGCGCCCGCCACGCCCTCGGCCCGGCACACCCGCTGGGCGCCGGCACCGTCCTGACCGCCGACGACGCCCGCGCCGCGCACGGCGCCGGAGCCGACTTCGCGGTCACTCCGGGACTGGGCGACGGCGTCGTCACCGCACAGGAGTTGGGCATGCCGGTCCTCGCCGGGGTGGTGACCCCGACCGAGGTCATCGCGGCCCGTGCCCTGGGCGTGGCCGCGTTGAAGATCTTCCCGATAGCCCAGTTCGGGGGAGCGGCCTACCTGAAGGCACTGCGCGGCCCGTTCCCCGACGCGCCGCTCGTCCCCGTCGGCGGTGTCGACGAGACCGCCGCCCGCGCCTGCCTCGCGGCCGGTGCCCTCGCGGTCGGCGTCGGCTCACCCCTGATCGGCGACGCGGCCGACGGCGGCAGCATCACCGCCCTCCGGGCACGCGCCCGCCTCTTCCGCACCGTCGTGGCCGAGGCGGCGACGCCGTGACCGCGGAACCGCGCGCCGCGCGCCCCGACCGCCTCGAACTGGGCGAGGGCATCCGCTGGACCGGCGCCGACGTCGTCCTCGTCGACATCCTCGCCGGCCGCCTCCTCTCCGCCCCGCACGAACCGACGGCACCCCTGCGCGCGCTGGCTCAACTCCCCGTCCCGCTGGGCGCCGTGGCCCCGCTCGCCGGGCACAACGGCACCTGGATCGCGGCCGCGGGCACCGGCATCGCCCTGCTGCACACCGACGGCTCCCTGGACTGGCTGGCCCGGCCGGAGGACGACGCCCCGACGCCGATGCGCATGAACGACGCCGTCGCCGACCCCTTCGGCCGCTTCTGGGCAGGCAGCATGTCCTACGACGCCGACGAGGACGCCGGGTCCCTTTACCGCGTCGACCACGACGGCACCGTCGTACGGGTCCTGGACGGCATCACCGTCCCCAACGGGCCGGCGTTCACGCCCGACGGCGCTCTGATGTACCTGGCGGACAGCGCGCGGGGAGTGGTCCGGCGGTACACGGTGGACCCGGTGACCGGCGACCTCGGCGCGCCCGAGGAGTTCGTGACGATCGGCGACGGCAGCCCCGACGGCATGGCGGTCGACGTCGAGGGCGCCGTGTGGATCGCCGTCTGGGGCACCGGCACCGTACGCCGCCACCTGCCCGACGGCACGCTCGACCGCACCCTGCGGCTCCCGGCACGGCAACCGGCCGGCGTGTGCCTCGCCGACGACGTCCTGCACATCACGACAGCCCGCGTGGGCCTGCCGGCCCCCGGTGACGACGACGGCGCCCTGTTCACCGTCCGAGTGGACGTGCCCGGCACTCCGACGCCCGACTGCCGCCTGGACCTTGTCCGGCTCGCCCCGGCGCTCCAGGATCCGGCATGAGTGCGGGCGACGGCCGTTTCTCGCCGGTGCCACACGGTCCGGCACACCTTGGCTGCGGGGGATCCGGTCTGACCCGCGCGTGGCCGGCGACGGTCGCCTGCCGGCGCTGCGCCGTCCGACGTCCCTCGGCCCTGAGGGAACCCTCATGACCGCCTCACCGACCTCCGCGGGCCCCGCCCCCTGGCGGCTCGCCCCCGGCCCCGTCGTCTGCGTCGGCGAGACGATGGCGGCCCTGGCCCCCGACCCGCCGAGCCCGTTGCTGACCGCGCCGCAGCTGCGGCTGTCGGTGGCAGGTGCCGAATCGAACGTCGCCATGTATCTGGCCGACCACGGCATCCCCGTCGCCTGGCTCTCCGCCCTCGGGGACGACCCCCTGGGACACCGCGTCCGCGCCACGGTCGCCGCGTCCGGCGTCGACGTGTCGTACGTGCGCACCGACCGCCACCGCCCGACCGGCGTGCTGGTGAAGGACCCGGGCCCCGACGGAACGCGTGTGCACTACTACCGGTGCGGCTCGGCCGCCTCCGCCCTGGGCCCCGACCTGCTCGACGGCCCGCCGGTGCGCACGGCCGCGCTGCTCCACCTGACCGGCATCACGCCGGCACTGTCCGAGTCCTGCCGCGACCTCGTGACCCGGGCGCTGTCCACAGAACCCGGTGACCGGCCGTACGCGGTGAGCTTCGACGTCAACCACCGCGCCGCCCTCTGGCCCGACGGCACGGCCCCGGCCGTGCTGCGCGAACTGGCCGACCGGGCCGACATCGTCTTCGTCGGGCTGGACGAGGCACAGGCGCTGTGGGGCGAGCACCTGACGGAGGAAGCCGTACGGGCGCTGCTCCCGCATCCGCGCGTCCTCGTCGTCAAGGACGGGGCGAGGGCCGCGACCGCGTTCACCGACGAGGGCACCGTCGTCGTGCCGACACCGCGCGTGACGGTGGTGGAGGCGGTGGGTGCCGGCGACGCCTTCGCGGCCGGATTCCTCGCCGGTCTGCTGCGAGGCACGGGCACGACCGGAGCACTCCGGCTGGGCCACATCACCGCCGCGTCCGCCCTCCAAGTGACCGGAGACCACGGCCCGTTGCCCGACCCGGGCCAGACGGAGGCACTGCTCGCACTCCCGGCCCGGGAGTGGGCGGAACGCGCGCTCGTGACGCCGTCGGCCTGAGCCTCGTGCTGCTCGGCGCGCGATGGGCGGTCCGCCCGCCTATGCTCCATTTGTGTGACGACTATCTTCCAAGAGCTGGTGGCGAAGGAGCGCGCGGCCGAGCAGGCCCACAGCCGCGTGGAGGAGCTGCGCGGCATGTACGGGCCGCCGACCCGGCAGGGCGGCTGGAGCCCACGGCAGACCGAGACGTACAACACGGCACTGCGGGCCTGGCGCGACCTCGCCAGGGAGGTGCAGGTCGCGCTGGCCGACTACGCCAGGGAGCGCGGCGAGACGCGCAGCGACGTCGAGAAGCAGGTGCACCAGGCGGTTGGGCACACGGGCGGGAGCGGCGCCGGGGCATAGCGGAGCGGGCTCCCGGCGCCCGCCGTCCCTCCTCTTGACGCAGTCGGTCTCGTTACGCAACTCTGGTGGTCAATGGCCTTCGGTGCGGAAGGGGTTGGTGCGGGGTGGAGTGGACGGGCGCACGCTATGCGGACACGCCCACGGTCGAGGTGCGGGCGTGGGTCGACGCGCCGCCGGACCGGGTGTGGGAGATCGTCTCCGATTTCTCGCTGATGCCGGGCATGAGCGACGAGCTCCAGTCCGTCCACTGGCTCGACGGCGCGGCCGGGCCCGCGGTGGGAGCTCGCTTCGTCGGCCGCAGCAGGCACGAGGCCCTGGGGGAGTGGGAGACCACCTCGCACGTCGTCGAGTGCGAGTGCCCGCGCGTCCTGGCCTGGGCGGTCGAGGACCCGTCCCGTCCCGCCGCCGTCTGGCGCTTCCGGCTCGACGACAAGGACGGCGGGACCGACCTGTCGGAGTGGATGCAGCTGGGCCCCGGCCGGTCCGGGCTGTCCTTCGCCATCGACGAGATGCCGGACAAGGAGCAGAAGATCGTGTTCGTGCGCATGCGGGAGTTCGAGCGCAACATGACCGCCACCCTCGGCCACATCAAGAAGCTGGCGGAGGAGCGATGAGGACCGCGACGACGATCGAGGCGTCCGGCCTCGGCTCCTGGCGGCATCAGGCGGACTTCGTCGCGGAGGCGGAGAAGCTCGGACTCGACATCTGTTGGGTCGCCGAGGCCTGGGGCTCCGACGCGCCCTCCGCCCTGGGCTACTACGCCGCCCGCACCGAGCGCATGCTGCTGGGCTCCGGCGTCATGCAGGTCGGCACCCGGACCCCCGTGTCCCTCGCTCAGACGGCGATCACCCTCTCCAACCTGTCGCAGGGACGCTTCCTGCTGGGCCTCGGACCCTCCGGCCCCCAGGTGATGGAGGGGCTGCACGGCGTCCCCTTCGCCCGGCCGCTGGCCCGCGTCCGCGAGACGGTCGAGATCGTGCGGCAGGTCATCGGCGGCGGCAAGATCGACCATTCCGGCGAGGAGTACCGCATCCCGCTGCCCGGCGGGGACGCCGTACCCATGAAGCTGTCGATGCGCGCCGAACACCCCGTGCCGATCTACCTGGCCGCCCTGTCACCGGCCATGCTCCGGCTGACCGGCGAGGTCGCCGACGGCTGGCTCGGCACCAGCTTCGTGCCCGAAGGAGCGGCGGACGCCTACTTCGCCCCGCTCGACGAGGGACTGGCGCGCGGCGCCCGCGCCCGTGCCGACCTCGACGTCTGCCAGGGCGCGGAGGTGGCCTTCGCCCCCGACGAGGAGGCACTGAGCGCCATGGTGGCGGGCCGCAAGAAGGAACTCGCCTTCAGCCTCGGCGGGATGGGCTCGGCGTCCACCAACTTCTACAACCGCGCCTACAGCCGCCAGGGCTGGGCCGACGTCGCCGCCGAGGTACGGGAGCGCTGGCAGGCCGGCGACCGGGACGGGGCCGCCGCGCTCGTCACCGACGACATGGTGCTCGCGACGACGCTGATCGGCACCGAGAGCATGGTCCGCGAGCGACTGCGCGTCTGGCGCGACGCCGGCGTGGACACCGTCCGCCTGTACCCGGCCGGCGCCGACCTGGCCGCCCGGCTCGACACACTGGGCCGCGCGATCGAGCTGGTCCACGAGGCCGGAGAGCGGGCATGAGCGCGCGTACGTCCTTCGCGAACTGGCCGTGCTCCATCGCACGGACCCTGGACGTGGTCGGCGACGCCTGGACCCCGCTCGTCCTCCGGGAGGCGTTCTACGGCAGCCGCCGCTTCGACGAGTTCCAGGGCGAGTTGAGGATCGCCCGGAACACCCTCACCGACCGGCTGCGGCGCCTGGTCGAGGCCGGGCTGCTGGAGAGACGGCTCTACGAGACCGAGCCGCCCCGCCACGAGTACCTGCTGACGGAGCGGGGCCGGGACCTCTTCCCGGTGCTCGCCGCGATGGCCCACTGGGGCGACCGCTGGCTCGCCGGCCCCGAGGGACCGCCGATCACCCTGCACCACGAGGCGTGCGGCCACGACGGGCACGCAGAGGTGGTCTGCTCCGCCTGCGGGGAGCCGATGCGCGCGGACGACACCGTCGCCCGGCTCGGCCCCGGCTACCCGGACCGGCTCAGGTCCCGGCCCGACGTACTGCGCCGCTTCGCACCGGAGTGACAGGAGCAGGCAGGCGACCCGGGGCAAGCCGGGGGAGGGGCGGCTCGGTGAGCACGAGGCCGTCCTGAAGGCCCTACGGGACAAGAACCTCCGGGCAGCGCGGGCGGCGATGCACGCCCACATGGACGGGCGCGGTGTCCTTCGGCGGGGTCACGTTCGTGCCCGGCGACATACTGCACGCCGACGAGGACGGCGTGGTGCTGCTGCCCTCGTCGGGAGCGGTCAGGTAAGCCGGCCGCGCACGGTCAACGGATGCGGTGCCGCTTCCAGAAGGGGCTCAGGTCCTCGTCCGTCACCAACTGCGCGGCCTTCTTGAAAGCGGCGGTGGTGGAGACGCCGTACCAGTGGTCGTGGGCGTACCGCTTGAGGAGACGGGCCATGCTGTTCGCGCCGAGCGTGCGCTCCAGGTCCGCGAGGGCGCACGAGCCGGCCGTGTAGACCAAGTGGTACTCGCCCCGGTGCGCGGCCCAGTACGCCATCGAGTTGGTCAGCGCCGTACGGTCGCCCGGCCAGTCCACCTCCGACCAGCAGTCGCGGGTGTCCCAGCCGTAGAAGCGCGCGTTGGCGTACTGGGCGAAGCTCTCGTCCAGCCAGGGCGCGCCGTACTCGTCGTTGCCGACGATGCCGTACCACCACTGGTGCGCCACCTCGTGGACGACGGCGCTGCCCTCCTCGGTGGTGCCGAGCAGGACCAGGCCCGGGTACTCCATGCCGCCGCCGAACTCGCCGGTCATCACGAGGTCGATCTCGCCGTACGGATAGCGGCCGAACTCCTTGCCGAACCGGTCCACGGCGGCGGCGCCGTCCTTACGGGTGAGGTTCACCCCCGTCGCGGACGTCTCCGGCGCCCAGTACGACCTCACGCGCACGCCCCCGGGCGTGGTCTCGACGGCGGTGCGGAACGGGCCCGCCGCCCAGGCGAAGTCCCGGACCCGCCGCGCGACACTGACCGTTACGCTGCGGCCGGGCCTGCCGGGATGGGTCGAGGTACGGCCGGTCGCGGGGATTTTCAAATTCGAGGGGTGGTCGAGCGCCACGCGGAAGTCGCTCGCCAGGGCGTAGAAGCTCTCGCCCGTCGACACATACGGATCGAGGTGCCACCCCTTGGCGTCGTGCACGGCGAGCACGGGCAGCGCGTTGCCCAAAAAGCGGAAGGCGCCCTCGCGGCCGAAGCGGTCGTTGCGTTCGGGCACGGTGATGGACACGTCGAAGGAGACGGAGGCGCGCTCGCCGTGCGCGAGCGGCTTCGGCAGGGCGATGCGCAGCGCCGTGCAGTTCACGGTCGGCCGGCCCGCGGTGCCTCCGCGCACCTTGGACACCCGGACCGCGGGCGGGGTGCCGGTGGCGGTGCCGCACTTGTCCACGCCGTTGCCCCACAGGCGCAGGTACACCTCGCGCAGCGGACCGGTGGAGGCGTTGCGGAAGGACACCCGCTGCCGGCCGGTCCAGCGGGAGCCGTCGGCGTTGCCACGCAGCGTCACGTCGTAGCGAGGCCGATCGGGTGTCGCCGACTGCGTGCTCGGCGCCGTTCGGGCCTCGGAGCCGGTGCCGCTCTGCGTCATGAGCAACGCGAGAAGGACAACGAGCAGACGGGCGGCGGTCCTTGACGTCCACGCGGGTAACGAGGGCATGACAGCGGATCATGCCACAAGGTGTGAAGTATTGGCCCAGACTGTGGGAATGGAGTTCTTCTGCTACCACCGTGACCGGCCCGGCTCCCTGCCACTGCGCGAGCAGCTGACGGAGGAGCACTGGTCGTACATGGACCTGTTCGACGACCGGCTGATCGCGCGCGGTCCGACCTTCGCGTCGGACGGTGAGACGCCGACCGGAAGCGTGCACATCGTCGACCTGCCCGATCCCGCCGCCGCCCGCGCGTTCGCGCTCGACGAACCCAACTACCAGGCCGGCGCGTACCGGGACGTGCTGGTGCGCCGGTGGCGCAACATGCTGGGCCGCACCATGTGGGACTTCCCCGGCGGCCGCAGCGAAGGCAACCGGTACCTGGTGCTCGGCCTCGGCCCGGACCGCGCGGCCGACCCTGCCGAGCCGCCCGAGAACGACGAACTCATCGCGTACGGACCGCTGCTGTCCGACGACGGCACCGCCTGGCTCGGTACGGCGGCCCTGGTGCGCGCGTCCGACGCGGAGACGGCGCGCACCGTACTGAAGCCCGACCTGTACGCCGATGTCGAGGTCCACGACTGGGAGTTCGGCGGACGCCGCTGATTCAGAGCGCCGACGGCCGGAGTGTCGCCGGTGTGGGGCCGTCGGGGCGGACCGTGAAGCCGAACTTCGGCTTCACGGAGCAGGCGGAGAGCGCCACGACGTGGGCCGGCAGCAGGTGTTCGAGCAGGACGGTCGACTCCCGGAGCGCGAACTGCATGCCCAGGCAGGCACGGGGGCCGATGCCGAAGGGGAAGTAGGCGCCGGTGTCGGCGGGGCGGCCGCCGGGAGTGAGGAAGCGCCGAGGGTCGAAGCGCTCGGGATCCGGCCACAGTTCGGGATCGCGGTGGGTGAGGTACGGGCAGACCAGGAGGTCGGTGCCGGCCTCGACGCGGTAGCCGTCGAGGGTGTCGTCCTCGGCGGCGTGGCGGGGCATGAGCCATGCGGACGGGTACAGCCGGAGCGTCTCGTGGACCAGTGCCTGGATGGCCTGGCGGCGTTCCTCGGAGTTCTCCTCTCCGGCGGCGAGTGCCTCCTCGCGCGCCGCGGGGTACCGGTCGAGAAGCAGGTACAGCCAGGTCAGAGTGCTGGCCGTGGTCTCGTGCCCGGCCGCGAGCAGCGTCACCAGTTCGTCGCGGATCAGCCGGTCGGTGTACTCGGCCCGCTCGACGCCGGCTTCCGTCAGCACATGAAGCAGACCGGGCCCCTCGGGGCCGATCTCCCCGGCGCGGGCGGCCTCGATCGCGTGCCGGGCCACCGCGTCGATCCGGGCGAGATCGGCGGCGACGGCCGCCCGTCCCTCCTCCACGTCGGCGGGCAGCGTCGGCAGGGCCGCCCCCACGGCCTCGACGGCCTCCAGTTCGTGCTGGGTCTCGTCGTCGAGAGGGTGGCCGGTCAGGGAGCGCCAGATGGCGTCCAGGGCGAACCGGTGCATCTCCCGCCCGACGTCCAGGGTCTCGCCGGTACGGGCGTACTCGGCCCACCGCCCGGCGGTCGTCCGGGCCGCCTCGGTGATCCGCCGGTCGTAGCGGCGCATCCCGGTGCCGGTGAACTGGGACTGGAGCACCCGGCGTTGCCGCTTCCACGCCTCGCCCTCGGCGGACAGGACACCGTCGCCGACCAGCAGCCGGGCGCGGTGGGAGCGCTTGACGTACGTCTCCGGGTGGCGGGCCAGCACGTGCTGGACGGCCCGCGGCTCGGTGACGAGAACAGTGCGGGCCGGCCCGATACGGAACGCCGCGACACCGCCGACGTGCTCGCGCACCTGCGTCAGCAGCTCGACCAGTTCGCCGCCCTGCGAACGCCACCGCCGCACGAGGTCCGGTTCGGCTTCGGGCACCGGCCGGACCGAGCCGGACGGGTGCGGGAGGGAGCCGGGGCCGGCTTCGGTGTCCATGTGCCATCTCCTGGGTGAGCCGCTGGAGCCGACCGCGACAGCGCGTGCCGACGCCACGGACTGTACGGGAGCCGACCTGCTCGACGGGGGTGTGTCCGGGGGCGGTCGGGAGCACGGGCGATGCCCCGCCACGGGAGCGGTCCGTCTGTGTTGTGCGGCCCTGTCAGCCGTCGGCCGCCGTTGTGCCTTGCGCTGGTTCCTTCGGGGGAGGCCAGCCGATGTCGCCCTCGATCATGCGGCGGGCGAAGTCCCGGGCCTCGTCGAACAACTCGGCGTGGCGCGCGGCACGTTCCGTGCGGAAGTCAGGGTCGTCGAGGTCGCTGTCCTCGTCCGGGCCGGCGTCGTCCTCGGCGTCCTCGAAGCCGTCGTCTTCGAGGTGGGTGAGGAAGCCGATCAGCTCAGGGCGGGTGCCGGGCGCTGACACGATCTCCTCGCGGACGCGGGTCGGGAAACCGCAGGAGTAGCGGCTGCCGTGGTACTCGTCGACCATGCCGAGGAAGATCGCGTCGAGGCTGGGGAACGACGCCGGGTCGACGATCTCGGCCGGCAGCGGCTTGCTGTCGGCCCGTGCCCTGGGGTTCCAGCAGTCCTGTTCCAGGTCGAGTTCGAGCAGCCGGTGAGCCGCTCGGGACGTGGCCAGGTCGGTCAGGCCGTCGTCTCCGATGACGTTGTCGTGCAGGTCCAGTTCCCAGAGCTGCGGCAGCAGCGCCCAGGCCGCGAGGGCTCGCGCGCCTTGCGATCCGACGCTGTTGTAGGCCAGCGAGACGCTGTGGAGGCGGGGAGCGGAGACGACCGAGGCGAGGGACCGGACGTCGGCGTCGCCGAGCGCGCAGTCGGCGAGGTTCACGGAACGTACGGTGCGCCAGACGGGGGCGTCCCGGAGGGCCGTCGGCCAACTGCCCACGGGATTGCACGCCACGTCGAGCGTGCCGAGTTCCGGCAGCCGTTCGGACTTCATCAGCGCGGCGAGCCCATCCGAGGTGAGGCCGGTGGCGGCGAGGCGCAGATGGGTCAGCTTGGCGGCGTTGTCCGAGCAGGCCCATGCCTCGGCGGCGGCGTCGCCGACGGGTTGGATGTCGGGGCGGGCGTAGTAGGGAGAGCCGCTCTCACGACCGCTGAGGTCGAGGTGTTCGAGCGCGGGCAGACGGACGCCGGCCGCCAACTGCCGCGCCCCCTCGGCGCCGAGACGATTGCGGCTCAGATCCAGGTGACGAAGGCGCGGAAGGACGCCGGCGGCGGCGAGGGCTGCTGCCGTCCTGTCGGTGGCCACGAGGTCCGTGAGCGCCAGCTTCTCGATGCGCTCGGCGTCGATGCCTTCGAGTACGCGGGCGATGGCCGCGTCGCCGACCGGCAGCAGTTCGAGCGTCAACTCGGTCAGCTGACGCAGCGCACCACCGGTGACGATGGCGTCGACACCGCGCTCCCCGAGCCCCTCCCGGCCGAGACCCATCGGCGTGCCGCGCACCACGAGCGAGCGGAGCCCCGTGAGCTCCGCCCGCGCGAAGAACGCCTCGGCCGCGTCGTCGTCCTCGTCGATGACGTTGCCGAAGTACGGCTTCCACAGCGGCTGACGACCGTTCCTGCCGCAGCGGAACCCGATCGCGAGACGGTCGAGCCGGGCGAGTTCCGGGCGGGCGGCGAGGTCGAGCGCCTCCTGCGCGCTGCACACGAGAACGTCGACGGAGCGCAGGTTCGGCACTTGGCCCGAGCGCAGGAGCTGCACGAGGTCGGGGGCACGGAGACCCACGTGGCGGAGTTGCCAGGTCCGGCCCTCCGGCGGGCTGAACGGCGGCTTCTTGAAATGCCACATGTCCTCGTCGACGCCCACCAGACTGAGCGATTCCAAGCGAGTGAGGGCATCGTGCCCGGCGATCCTCGCGACCAACTCGCCGTCCGAGCCGGTCAGACCGCCGATCCGGACCGAGCGCAGGTCCTCCCAGTGGTCCAGAGTCGCGGCCAGCACCTCGAGTTGCTCGCTCGCGTACCAGCCGAGGTCGAGACCGGTGATCCCGCGCACCTCCGCGCAGGAGCGGGGGTCCGGCAGAACGGGGTCGACCGTTCCGTTGCGCGCCGACTGCGGGGCAAGGGCGCGCACAAGTCGCCATGTCGGCTTCGAGTGACCGGCCTTCAGCGCGGCGAGCCAGGACCACGACGCCTCACGCACCTCATCGGGCCAGGAGGCGAGCCGCTCCTCACAGCGCGACACGAGACGCTCGGGACAGCCCGCACGCAGCACAGCGGCACACACCGCCCGAAACGCAAGCCTGCTCGGCGGGCCGTCCAGGACCTGCTCGATCTCCGCGTCAAAGTCGATCACGGCCGTAACTTACTGCCAAGGCTTGCCCAGTGCTCCAGAACCTCGCGTCCCCCGCAGCCTTCACCCCCGCTTTACGCGTCTGCCTCATGCGACCGCGGATCTGACCGCGAAGCCGCTTGCTGATCCGAGGTTCCCTCGTACGTCCCCTCCGCCTCCTCCTTGGGCGTCAGCGCGCGCCCGCCCGGATGGCGGATGGCGCACAGGAAGCCGACACCGAGGGCGATGGCCATGCCGTAGAAGACCCATTGGTTGGCCTCGGCGAAGTCCATGCGGATCGCGTTCATCGCGTTTCGTGCAGCCGTCGCGGCAGGCCCCGTCCCCGTGGGCGTGCTGGAGTCGCCGTTGCCCGTGATCGACTCCGTGATGTTGTGGGCCACGTTGTCGGCGACGTTCGAGGGCAGGCCGCGGGATTCCAGGGTGTTCACGACGTTGTTGTTGGTGACGTGGGTCAGGATCGTGCCGAAGACCGCCATGCCCACGCTCGCCGCGAAGTTGCGTACCGTCTGGGTGATCCCGGTGACCTCGCCGTAGGAGGGGCCGATGGCCCGGTTCACGGCGTCGGTGGAGGCGGGGGCCAGGATGAAGCCGATGCCCGCCCCCGCCAGCGCGGCGTACGGCCACTGGTCGTGCATCGACAGGTCGGTGAGTTCGCCGGCCCACAGCGCGAACCCGACGGCGCCCAGCACCGTGCCCGTCTTGAGCGCCGGGCGCGCGCCCTTCTTGTCGAGGATCCGGCCGCCCCACTGAGAGGCGATGGCGAACCCGGCGAAGAAGTACAGCAGGAAGAGCGCCGCCTGGTTCGGCGAGGCGCTCAGCGACACCTGGGCGTACACGGAGGCGAAGAAGAACAGCGGCACGAAGGCGAGCATCGAGAAGAACAACACCGCGGCGTCCACGCTGAACGCCTTGTCGCGGAACACCCGCAGATCGATCAGCGGGTGCCGCACACCTCGTTCGTACCGGACGAACGCGATGAGAATGATCAGACCACCCGCGATGCAGCCCCAGGTCGCGGCGCTGTCCCAGCCCCACGCCCACGCCTGTTGGAAGCCCAGCACGCACAGGCCCATGCCGGCGGCCATCAGCACGGCACCGGGTATGTCGAGCGTTCCGGGGCGCCGCCGGTCCGAGATACGGGCCCAGGCGGTCAGGGCGAGAGCCACGATCGCCACGGGGACGTTGACCCAGAACACCGCGCGCCAGGTCCAGCCCGTCAGCCAGCCGCCCAGCAGCGGGCCGAGGGCGGTCAACGCGCCGGACAGGCCGAAGAAGAGCGCCAGCGCACGGCCGCGCCGCTCGGGCGGGAACACGGCCACCACCACGGCCAGTGCCGCGGGGAAGAGCAGTGCCGCACCGAAGCCCTGAAGCGCCCGGAAGGCGATCAGCCAGGCCTGGGCCGCGTCGCCCTTGGGGACGCAGCCGCACAGCACCGACGAGATGACGAAGACCAACGTGCCGACGACGACGACCCGGCGCGGCCCGTACAGGTCAGCGAGTCGGCCGCCCAGCGCGAAGAACGCGGCCAGGGACAGCAGATAGGCGTTCACCACCCACTGCATGCCGGAAGCCGACAGGCCCAGTTCGCGGACGATGTCGGGGGCGGCGATGGAGACAATGGTCTGGTCGATGAACGTCATCGCCACGGCGAACATCATCGCCGCCAGCGCCACGGTCTGTCGTGGTCCCGACTGGGAAACGGACGTGGTCTCGCCACGTCCTGAAGACGTGCCAGTCACCCGTCCAGTCTGCGACAGACCGGCCGACGTCGCATCACCAGCGGCAGTCCGTGGAGGTCGTGGTGATCGCCCGCCGCAATCGTGGAGGTCGTGGTGATCGGCCCGCCGCGGTGGGTGCTCGCTCGTCGCGAACCGACGTGCCGTCAACTCCGCACACGCGGGCGTCCCTGGCCGTGGCGTGCCGCCCCCGCGTGGTCAACCCGCCTTGCTCACCGCGGCGTCGAGCATCGGGCCGAGTTCCCGGGACACGGTCGTCAGCGGCCGTACGTCCCGCTCCGCCCGTGCCATCAGGATCGCGCCCTCCAACGCGCTGATCATCAAGGTGGCCAGACCCGCGGCCCGTTCCTCGGGTACGCCCATCTCCGCCAGGGCGCGGGCCACCGGCCCGGTCCAGGTGGCGAACGCGGCGGCCGCCGCCTCTCGGGTCGATTCCGTGGACTCCGCACAGTCCACGGTGGCCGCCGCCACGGGGCAGCCGCCCGCGAACCCGACGCCCTCGTACTCGTCGGTCCACTGCCGCACCATCTCCGCGAACAGCCCGCTCGGCGTCGGCTCGGGCAGTGCGGCGAGGAATCGGGCGATCCGGTTGCCGGCGTAGCGGCCCGCCCACCCGACGGCCTCGTTGACCAACTGTTCCTTGCCGCCGGGGAAGTAGTGCTGGAGCGAGCCGCGCGGTGCCGAGGCGTGCGCGGCGACCTCACGCATTCCCGTGGCGGCGACGCCCTCCCGCCGGATGAGCTGGGCCGCGCTGAAGACCATCCGCTCGCGTGGCCCCCGTTCGGACACCGCCATCCCGACCACCGTCCCGCTGCATCCGCGCCCTCGAAGCTGACGCCTCCCATCCTATGACAGCGGTCATATCGGCCAGTACTATGACCGCTGTCATAGCGGTGGTGGTCGTGGCGACGCCCAGGTCCCGACGCGCGAGCGCGGAACAACCGGGACCGCGGAGCGTGCGACAGCGAAATGGAAGCGGCGGTGCATCGTGTACGTGGGTTTCATCGGCCTCGGCGTCATGGGACAGCCCATGGCACTCAACCTGGCCCGTGCGGGAACGCCCCTCGTCGTGTGGAACCGCAGCACTGACCGCTGCGCACCCCTGGGCGCCGCCGGGGCCGAGATCGCCGCGAGCCCCGCCGAGGTCTTCGAGCGGGCGGAGACCGTCATCCTCATGCTGGCCGACGAGACCGCCCTCGACACGGTCCTCGGCCGCGGCACCCCCGACTTCGCCGCCCACGTCGCCGACCGCACGGTCGTCCACATGGGCACGACCGCGCCCGAGTACTCGGCAGCACTCCGGGACGCCGTACGGTCAGTCGGCGGCCGCTATGTCGAGGCCCCCGTCTCCGGCTCCCGGGTCCCCGCCGAACAGGGCGAACTCGTGGCGATGCTCGCGGGCGACGAGGACGCCGTCGCGGCCGTACGCCCCCTGCTCGCGCCCATGTGCCGCGAGACCTTCGCGTGCGGCGGCGTACCGGGCGCCCTGCTGATGAAGTTCTCGGTGAACCTGTTCCTGATCACCCTGGTCACCGGCCTGACCGAGGCGTTCCACTTCGCCGACCGGCATGGGCTCGACCGGCGCCTGCTCCGGGACGTCCTGGACGCCGGACCCATGGCGAGCGCGGTCTCCCGGGTGAAGGCGCCCAAGCTGCTGGGCCGGGACTTCGCCGTCCAGGCTGCGGCCGCTGACGTACTGAAGAACAACCGGCTCATCGCCGAGGCCGCCCGCAAGGCCGACATGGCGTCCCCGCTCCTCGACGTCTGCCACGCCCTGTTCGGCGAGACCGTCGACCAGGGACACGGCGGCGAGGACATGGTGGCCGTACTCCACGCGTTGGAGACCCGGACCGCGGGCGGGCAGGCACTGGAGACGGACTCCGCGAGGGCCGACAGGTCGTAGCCGGCGGGCCCGTCTCGGCCAGGGGAGTCGGTATGAAGACCGTGTCGTGGCGCAGGACGATCCGCTCCACGTCGGTGTCCTCAGCGAGCGCCCGTCTTGTCCTGCGGCGAGCGCCCCGTCAGGGCAGCAGTCGCCGTTCCTTCGCCACGGCCACCGCGCCCGCGCGGGTGTCGACACCGAGTTTGTCGTAGATGCGGCGCAGATGGGTCTTGACGGTGGCCTCGCTGATGAACAGGGCGCGGGCGATGTCACGGTTGCCGATGCCGCGGGCGAGCTGGGCCAGGATGTCGCGTTCGCGGTCGGTGAGGGTGGGCCGGGGCCGGCGCAGGCCGGCCATGACGCGGCCGGCGACCGGGGCCGACAGCGCCGTCCGTCCCTCGGCGGCCGCGTGGATCGCGGCGAAGAGCTCGTCGGGGCGCTCGGCCTTGAGCAGATAGCCCGTCGCCCCCGCCTCGATGGCGCGGGTGATGTCGGCGTCGGTGTCGTACGTGGTCAGGACCAGAACGTGGGTGCGGGCGCCGGGGGAGGAGGTGAGCCGGCGGGTGGTCTCCACGCCGTCGATGCCCTCGCCCAGTTGCAGGTCCATCAGTACGACGTCCGGGGTGAGCTTCGCGGCCAGCGCGAGCGCCTCCTCGCCGGTGCCCGCCTCGCCGACGACCTCGATGCCGGGGGCGCTGTCGAGCAGGGCGAGCAGCCCGGCCCGTACGACGGCGTGGTCGTCGCAGACCAGGATGCGCACGGGCGCGCGGTCGGGGCTCATCGGGGCGCCTCCAGGGGGACGGCTGCGGACAGGACGGTGCCTTCGCCGGGCGTGGACTCGACGGTCAGTGTGCCGCCGAGCGCGCGCAGCCGGGCCCGCATGGCGGGCAGCCCGTGCCCGCGTCCGCCGTCGGGGGAGTCGGGCAGAGCGGCGGGGTCGAAGCCGTGGCCGTCGTCGGCGACGTCCAGGACGACCTCGTCGTCGAGGACGGTGAGGGTCAGGGCGGCGCTGCCCGCGCCGGCGTGCTCACGGACATTGGCCAGGGCGCCCTGGGCGACCCGCAGCAGGGCCGAGCGGACCCGGTCGGGCAGTTGGGGGAGCCGGCCGTCGCCGTCGATGTGGACGCGTACGGCCAGGTCGGCGCCGGACTCCCGTGCGGCCAGGGCACGCAGCGCCTCGTCGAGGCCCTCGCCGCCGGCGAGGTCGGCGGGCGCCAGGTCGTGCACGAAGCGCCGGGCCTCGGCGAGGTTGTGCTCGGCGACGGAAGCGGCGGTGCGGACATGGGCGCGGGCCTTGTCCGGTTCGGTCTCCCACACCCGGTCCGCGGCCTGGAGCAGCATCCGCTGGCTCGACAGGCCCTGGGCGAGCGTGTCGTGGATCTCCATGGAGAGCCGCTGCCGTTCGGCGAGGGTGCCCTCACGGCGCTCCGAGGCGGCGAGTTCGTGCCGGGTGCGGATCAGGTCGTCGATCAGGACGCGCTGGCGTGCGGTGTGCCGTTCCATCTGCAGGAACACGGCGGTGGCCAGGGCGGCGACGGCCGGCGGTGCCAGGACCAGGTTCGGGTCGAAGCGGCCCGACAGCTCCACCTGCGCGGCCACGACGAACACGGTCAGGACCGCCACGAGCGCGAGGGCCGCGCGCGGCGGCAGCGTGCGCAGACCCGTGTAGAACAGGGGCACCGCGCACCACGCGAAGCTGGGCGCGAGCACGACCAGGACCATCCACACCACGACGGTCAGCGCCAGCCACGCCTTGTGCCGGCGCGTGGGCCGCAGGCCCGAGTCACCGGCCCTGGGCCCCAGCAGGTGCAGCGCGGCGAGCACCAGGGACAGCGCGATGATCCACGGGGTACGGGGTTCACCGGGGTGACGCAGCAGGAAGCGGGCGAGCGCACCGCCGAGCAGCAGGAAGAACGCCGCGTCCATCACGGCGCCGAGCCACCTGGTGTCCACGGTGCTCGGTTCGTACGACCGGTTCCCCATCCGGGGCCGCCTCCTTCCCTGCTCGTATGCGCTGAACTGGGCAAACACCTCCATTGTGGCCCGGTGCGGCCCCGGGTGGGTCAACCGATCGGATGACCCCCGTGTCGTCCGTCCCGTGGCCCCACGGCAGCCGGAACGTCGACCGTCCGGGGCCGTTTCCGGGCCGAGGGTGGAGAGCGGACGAAGCGGGGCGGCAACCGGGCCGCCCGCCCACCGAAGGAGTCGACCGACCCATGAACCCCGTGCACAAGAAGTTCTCCCGCCGTGCCCGCGTCGCCACCGGCGGTGCCGTGCTCGCCTTCGTCGCCCTGGCGGGCTTCGGCGCGGTGAACGCGAACGCCTCCGCCCCGGCCACGACCTCATCGGCCGCGACGTCCGCCGCCGTCCCGGCCCGGGCCACCACCACCTCCACGCACCTCACGATCGACGCCGCCACCGAGGCCGCGCAGGCCGCGCTCGACGCCGCCGAGAAGGAGAACCAGCGCGTCACGGTCGCCGTCGTCGACCGTAACGGCAACACCGTCGTCACCCTGCGCGGCGACGGCGCCGGCCCGCAGTCCTACGAGTCCGCCGAGCGCAAGGCGTTCACCGCGGTCTCCTGGAACGCCCCGACGTCCCAGCTGACCGAGCGGCTCCAGCAGGCCCCCACCCTGAAGGACATCCCGGGCACCCTGTTTCTGGCGGGCGGCGTGCCCGTCACCGCCGGCAACGCACCGATCGCCGGCATCGGCGTCGCGGGCGCCCCGTCCGGCGCGCTGGACGAGAAGTTCGCGCAGGCCGGCGCGCAGGCGATCGGTCGCTAGTCACCGGACGCGGGCAGCGAGTCCGTCTCCCGGTGGATCGGGGACCGAGCGGTCATCAGCGCTCGGCCCCCGGCACGGAGATGCGGCTCTGACAACCGCCCTGTTCACCCCGCTGTGCGTGTGCCGGGACGGGCCCGGCGAACGGTGTCGGTGGGGCCCATTAAGCTCCCGCCCATGAGTGAGGGAGACAGAGGCCCCGGCAGACGGGTCGTCGACGGGCGCTTCGAGTTGGAGGCCCGTCTCGGCGGCGGCGGGATGGGGACGGTCTGGCGGGCCAGGGACCTGGTGCTGCACAGGCTGGTGGCGGTCAAGGAAGTCCGGCCGCCCGACCGGGACCTGGCGGAGTACGACCCCGAGGGCGCGCGGATGCTGCGCGAGCGTGTGCTGCGCGAGGCGCGGGCGCTGGCCCGGATCGACCATCCGAACGTCGTCACCATCCACCACATAGTCGACGGCGGCGAAGACACCTACCCATGGATCGTCATGGAGTTGGTCAGCGGCGGCTCGCTGGCCGACCGGCTGGCACAGGGACCGATGCCGCCCGCCGAGGCCGCCAGGATCGGCCGGGGTGTGCTGGCCGCGCTGGCCGCCGCGCACGAGGCCGGCATCCAGCACCGGGACGTGAAACCCGCCAACGTCCTGCTGCGGTCCGACGGCCGACCCGTCCTCACCGACTTCGGCATCGCCGCGATCCGCGAGACGACGACCAACCTCACCGCGACCGGCTCCATCATCGGCACGCCCGACTTCATGGCCCCGGAGCGCATATCGGGCCACGAGGGCGGCGCCGCCTCCGACCTGTGGTCGCTGGCGATGATGCTGTACACCGCGCTGGAGGGCCATCACCCGCTGCGCCGCGGCACCCCGCTGGCCACGCTCGCCGCGGTCCTCAGCGACGACGTACCGCATCCCGTGCGTGGCGGCGCCCTGGGCGGGGTCCTGATGAGCGTGCTCGTACGGGATCCCTCCGCGCGGCCGTCCGCCGCCGAACTGGACCGCAGGCTCGCCGAGTTCGAGTCGTCGCCGACCGGCCCGGCGCCCGTGCCGAACCCGCACACCTCTTATCCGCTCAACCCGCCGACGCCTTCCGCCACCATCTCCCCCTCGTACCCGGGGACTTCGGGCTCGTCGACCACGGCGGCCCCGTTCAGCGCCCCGGGCTCCGCGCCGACGGTCGCCCCAGCCGGCTTCGGGCCGCCGCTCCAACTCGGTCCGTATGCCACGCCCCAGCCGGTCACCGCGCCGGTGCGGGCGGAAGGCCGCCGCACGCCCAACCTGCCCGTCCTGCTCGGCGTCTCGGGAACCTCGCTCGCCGGAGCCCTGGCCCTGCTGTGGTGGCTGCTGCCGCTCGGCGGAGGTTCGGGCGATTCGGGAGACACGGGCGCGCGAAACCCGTCCACCACCTCGGAGTCGAAGCCGACCTCGTCCTCCACGGCCTCCTCGGAAGGGGCGTCGGGCGCCCCGGCCGCACAGCGGTCGCAGGACACGGACTCCGCCGCCGGGGTGCTCACCCCTGCCGGCATCCGCGCCGCCATCAAGGCCCTGGAGAAGGAGACCGGCCGGAACAGGTACGGGGACTTCAGCATCTACGACGACTTCGTGTCCGCCGAGGTCATGGTGGACGGCAGCAACACCAAGTACGACTCCTACACCTACCGCCCCGGAAGCGGCGTCGAGAAGGGCATCATCAAGAGCACCCTGTCGGGCGGCGAGGAGCCGTTCACCCTCGACAAGTACGACTGGGACGCGGTTCCCGCGCTGCTCGCCGAAGCCGACAGGAAGCTCAACGTCAAGAACCCGGACATGCGTTACATCCTGGTGAAGTCGCACGACAGCGTCTTCGACACTCCGGCTCATCTGGCCGTCTACCTGAGCGACGAGTACGGCGAGGGCGGCTACCTGGAGGCCACCCCTGGGGGCAAGGTGACCGACGTGACGCCGGCGGAAGGTCAGTAGCCCGAGTCGCCTTTGGCCGAAGTTCCCCTTGTGGCGGCCACCCCACCCCCTCACGCATTCAATTTAGGTTAGGCTAACCTATGCCGCGTGCAGGCAGGTGAAGAGACCTCCGCGGCGCGATCCCGCGGTCATGAACTGTCGGCCACGGGTGTCACCGTGGCCTACGAAGGCGTCGACGTCGTCCACGACGCGTCGGTGACGCTGCGGCCCGGCGAAGTGACCGTGCTGGTCGGTCCGAACGGCAGCGGCAAGTCGACGCTGCTGCGGACGATCGCGCGATTGCAGCGGCCCCGGACCGCCACCCTCGTCGTCGACGGCGCCGACGGGCTGGCGCTGACCCCGCGTGAGTTCTCACGCCGGGTCGCGCTGCTGACGCAGGGGCGCCCCACGCCCAGCGGCCTGACGGTACGGGACGTGGTCGAGTTCGGCCGCTACCCGTACCGGGGCCGCTGGGGCAGGGCCGACCCGGACGGCCCCGCCGCGGTCGAGCGTGCCCTCGTCATGACCGGCGTCGCCGACCTCGCCGACCGCGGCGCGGAACACCTCTCCGGCGGACAGCTCCAGCGTGTATGGCTCGCCTGCTGCCTCGCCCAGGAGACCGGCGTACTGCTCCTCGACGAGCCGACGACCTACCTCGACCTGCGCTACCAGATCGAACTCCTCGACCTCGTCCGTGATCTGGCCGACGACCACGGGATCGCCGTCGGCGCGGTCCTGCACGACCTCGACCAGGCCGCCGCCCTCGCCGACCGGATCGTGCTGCTCGACGAGGGGCGGATCGTCGCCGAGGGCCTCCCCGAGGACGTACTGACGGCCGAGCGGCTGACCGGCGTCTACGGCATCCGCATCGAAGTCGGCACCGACCCCCTGACCGGACGGCTGCGCACCCGCGCGATCGGCCGGCACCACACCCGAACCGAAAGGCTCAGCACACCCTCATGAGACGCCTGATGATGACCGCGGCGGCCGCCACCGCCGCGGCGCTCGCCCTGACCGCCTGCGGCACGACCGAGCCCGCCGCCGACAACGACGACGCCAAGAAGGCCGGCCAGGGCATCACCCTCACCGACGCCTCCGGCACCAAGGTCGAACTCGACGGACCGGCGAAGAAGGTCGTCGGCACCGAGTGGCACGAGGTCGAGCTCCTGATATCGCTGGGCGTCGACCCGGTCGGCGTCGCCGACGTCAAGGGCTACAAGACCTGGGACCAGGCCGTCCCGCTGAAGAACGAGCCCAAGGACATCGGCACCCGCGGCGAGCCCAGCATGGACACCATCGCCGCGCTGAGGCCGGACCTCATCGTCGCCAGCACCGACCTGCCGCCGGCAGCCGTGAAGCAGCTGCGGAAGGTCGCCCCCGTCCTGGAGGTGCGCTCCGCCAGCGCCGCCGACCCGATCGGGCAGATGACGAAGAACCTCGACATCATCGCCGAGGCCACCGGCACCGGTGAGCGCGCCGAGAAGATCAAGGACGCCTTCGACGCGAAGGTCACCGAGGGCAGGAAGGCCCTCGCCGACGCCGGCCTCGACGGCGCCCCGGTCGCCTTCGCCGACGGCTACGACATCTCCAACCAGATCTCCATCAGGCCCTACACCAGCGGCTCCCTGATCGGCGCGGTCAACGAGCAACTCGGCCTGAAGAACGCCTGGAAGGTCGAGGGCGACAAGGACTACGGACTCGGCACCACCGACGTCGAGGGCCTCACCAAGCTCGGCGACGACGTGCGGTTCGCCTACATCGGCAACGACGGCGACAAGGGCAGCACCCCCTTCACCGACGCCCTCGCCAAGGACAAGGTGTGGACCTCGCTGCCGTTCGTGAAGAAGGGCGACGTCCACCGACTGCCCGACGGCATCTGGATGTTCGGCGGGCAGGAGTCGATGGGTGCCTACATCGACGCCCTCGTCAAGGAGCTGACGAAGTAACACCATGGCCGTCACCGCAACACCTCCCGCCATCCGTCCGCCGACGGCCCCGTCCCGGACCGGCGCGGCCGCGGTGACGGCCGCTCTCGTCCTGCTGGTCGCGGCCCTCGCGGTCGTCGACATCACGCAGGGCACGGCCGCCGTCGGCGCCGGAGAGGTCCTCAAGGCCCTCACCGGCCGGGCCGACGCCGCCGACGCCTCCGTCGTCATCGCCTCCCGGCTGCCGAGAATGACCGCAGGACTGCTCGTCGGAGCCCTGCTCGGCATGGCCGGCACCGCGCTGCAGGCGGTCAGCCGCAACGTGCTCGCCTCACCCGACACCCTCGCCGTGAACGCCGGTTCCTACATGGCGCTCGGGCTGGTCGCCGTCACCGGTGTGTCGCTGCCGCTGCTCGCCTCCTCCGGCGTCGCGTTCGTAGGCGGCCTCGCGGCGGCGGCCGTCGTACTGGGCCTGTCCGGTCTGGGCACGGGCACCGTCCGCCTCGTGCTCGCCGGCAGCGCCCTCGCCCTCGGTCTCACCGCCGTGACCGAGGCGCTGCTCCTGCTCTTCCCGCAGGAGACGCAGGGGTTGTACCGGTGGAACCAGGGCAGCATCGCCCAGAACGGGTTCGACGGGGTGCTCCAGGTCGCGCCGCTCGGCGTACTCGGACTCCTCGGGCTGCTGCTCGTCGCCCGCCGGGTCGACGCCCTGGCGCTCGGCGACGACGCCGCCCGCGGGCTCGGTGTCCCGGTGCGGGCCACCCGCGTCACCGCGGTCGTCCTCGCGACGCTGCTGTCCGCGGCCGCCGTGACCCTCGCCGGCCCGATCGGCTTCGTCGGCCTGTGCGCCCCCGCCCTCGTGCGTGCCCTCGCCCGCAGGTTCCGTGGGTTCGTGCGGGCGCGGGCGAACCTGCCGGTCACCGCTCTGACCGGGGCGGCGCTCGTCCTCGGCTCGGACGTGCTGCTGCGGGCCCTCGTGCCGACGGACCTGGCGGTCGCCGTGCCCACGGGCGTCGTCACCAGCCTCGTCGGCGCCGTGTCCCTCATCGTGATGGCAACGCGGCTGAAGGACACGGCCGCGGCCGCCGCCCCCGACCGGCTGCGCATCCGCAGCAGGGCCGTCTTCCTCACCACCACCGTCTTCCTGGTGGCGGTGTTCGTCGGCGTGACCATCGCCGCCGTACTGCTCGGCGACAGCAAGCTGTTGCTGGGTGACGTCGTGAACTGGGCGCAGGGCAGGGCGGGTCGGACCGTCGGGTTCGTCCTGGACACCCGGGTGCCCCGCGTGCTCGCCGCGCTCCTCGCGGGCGCCGCGCTCGCCCTGGCCGGCACCCTCGTGCAGGCCGTGACGCGCAACCCGCTCGCGGAACCCGGCGTCCTGGGTGTCTCCGGCGGGGCCGCCCTCGGTGCGGTGCTCCTGGTGACGACCGTGCCGTCGGCCGGATCGTGGGGCGTGGCGGGCGCGGCCTTCGTGGGCGCCGCGATCAGCTCCGTCGTCGTCTTCGGGCTCGCCGCGCGCGGCGGGTTCCAGCAGAACCGGCTCGTCCTCGTCGGCATCGGCGTCGCCACCGGTACCACCGCACTGGTCAGCCTGCTGATCGTCCTGACCGACCCGTTCAACGCGGCGAAGGCCCTGACCTGGCTGTCCGGCTCGACCTACGGGCGGTCCCTGTCCGACGTCGCGCCACTGGCAGCCGTACTGGCCGTGGGCGTGGCGGTCGCGGCCCTCCGGCGCGTGGAACTCGACCTCGTGTCGCTGGACGAGGACACCCCGAGACTGCTCGGGCTCGGCCTCGCCCGCGGACGCCTCGGCTTCCTGCTGCTGAGCGTCCTCCTCAGCGCCACGGCCGTCGCCGCCGCCGGCACGATCGGCTTCGTCGGCCTCGTCGCCCCACACGCGGCCCGCGCCCTCGTCGGCCGCCAACACGCCCGGGTCGTCCCCGTCGCCGTCCTGCTCGGCGCCGTACTCGTCTGCACCGCGGACCTGCTGGGCCGCACGGCAATCGCCCCGGCCCAACTCGGCGCCGGCCTGATGACGGCGGTGATCGGAACGCCGTACTTCCTCCATCTGCTGGTGCGGAGCCGCCGCTGAGCGCCGCCCACGGGGACGGTCAGTCGGCCTCCGTTTCGATCAGGGAGAACGGCTCGGCGTGCGCGAGTGGGGTCACGTCGGTGACGGTCAGGCCGGCGCGGCGGCACACTTCCTCGAAGTCCTGGCGGGTGCGTTCCCGGCCTCCCACGTTCACCAGCATGTTGAGGTCGCTGAGGTAGGTGATGGCGCTGTCGCTCAGCTCGGCCCGGGTGGCCGGGGCGACGACTTCGGGGAGCACGGGCTCCACGATGAGGACGTGCCCGCCGGGCGGCAGCACCTCGCGGCAGTGGGTCAGGATCGTGACCGCCTGCTCGTCCGTCCAGTCGTGCAGGATGCTCTTCATCAGGTAGAGGTCCGAGCCCCCGGGCACGGCGCGGAAGAAGTCCCCGGCGAGCACCGAGCAGCGTTCGCCGAGCCCGTGCCGCTCCAGCTTCTTCGGTGCCTCGGCCAGGCCCTGCTCCGTGTCGAACACGACGCCGGTGAGCCCCGGATGGGCGTCGAGTACCGCGCTCAGGAGCGTCCCGTCGCCCCCGCCGACATCCGTGACCCTGGAGAACCGGCCGAAGTCGAAGGCGTACGGCAGCACGGCGGCGGTCTCGGCGACGGCTTGGCTCATCGCCGCGTTGAACCCCGCCGACAGCTCGGGATGCCGGGCGAGGTGACTGAAGAAGTCCGTGCCGAAGACCGTGTCGAACGCGATCTCCCCGGTACGGACACTGTCGTCCAGGTGCTCCCAGGCCCGCACGATCGTCGGCTCGGTGAACATCCCCACGAAGGAGGTGAGGGACTCAGGGTGAGCGGAGTGCAGGAGCGCACCGGCCGGCGTCACCGAGAACGACCCGGGCGCGTGCTCCTCAAGCAGACCGAGGGCGGCCAGGGCGCGCAGCAGCCGGGTCATCGGCTGTGGTGCCGTACCGGCGTCCGCGGCCACGGCGATGGCCGACCGGGTGTTCTCGCCGACCAGCTCCACCACCCTCAACCGGACCGCCGCGCGCAGGGTCTGCGCGGCCATGCTCCCGAACGCCAGCCGGACCACGTGATTGCGGTCGGCCGTGGCCGCCGCTCGGGCATCGGTCCTCGTCACAGGTGCTTCCTTCCTACGTGTGCAGGCAGTTGCAGGGCCGAGTGGGCATGCGTCAGCCCGCGGACGTGTCCATCGCGGCCAGGGCACCCGGCGTGAACCCCGCGAGTGCCAGTACGTCGCGATGGAGATGGGACTGATCGGCGTACCCGCACGCCAGAGCCACGTCGCCGATGCTTCCGCCCGAGGTCAAAGCGCGGGCCGCGTGATCGAAACGCACCAGCATGGCGGCCCGCTTGGGTGTGAGCCCGATCTGCGCGTCGAACCTGGACCACAGCCGCTTGCGGCTCCAGCCGCAGGACGCGGCGAGATCGGTGATCCGTACGCTCCCACGACGGGCCACGATGGTCTCCCAGACCCCGGCGACCTCGGGCGACATGGCCGGTGCGACCACGGCCCGCTCGGTGAGGAACGCGTCGGTCAGAGCGAGGCGTTCGGTCCAGCCGCCGGTGTCCGAGAGCCGTTCGACGAGGCGCAGTGCCCGGGGTCCCCAGAGGTCCTCCAGGCTCTTCACCGAACCGTGCAGCTCGTGCGGGGCCACACCCAGGACGGTGTAGGCGGCCCGGGGCGACAGGCGCACCTCGACGCACTCGACCCGCTCACCGCGAATGCGGGCCGGGCCCGGCGTCATCGAGGCGACGAGGTTCGTCATGGGCCGGTGGCCGCCAGGGCCGTCCACGGTGAGCCGTGTGTCCCCGAGTCCGATGACGACGATCACGGCGGGCTGGGGCAGCACCCGCATGTCCAGCCCGGCGGCCGCGCGGTCACGGAAGCCGGCCATCGCCACGCCTTCGAGGGACGAGCCGTCGAGGGGGTGGGCGACCTCCCAGCCGTTGTAGCCATCGCGGCCCCCGCGAGTGAGGCCCACCTGCTGTGTGCGCATACCTCTACGGTCGCCGACTTCGCGCACCCTGTCTTGGACGAAAGGTCCGGCGGCCCCCCGAAGAGGGCAGACCGCCGGAAGGGACGGGCGTCAGGCCGAGGCCGGCAGCACGTGGCCGCCCGCCTTGTCCGTGCTCAGGCACAGCGAGCAGACCACCGCGTCATGGGTGGCGCACGCCGTGACGTCGGGGCGCTCGTAGGACTGGTGGCAGACGTGGCAGTCCAGGGTGAGCGCGCTGGGGTTGCCATCGGCGTCCAGGAGGGGCTCGGAGATGCCGTCGCCCGCGCGGCGGAGGTAGTACCGGCCCTTGGTCACCACGGCCATCAGCGGTGTCAGGACGAAGGCGATCACCGCCGCGGCGACGGGGGAGTACGGCTGGAGGGCGTCGCCCAGGGCGTGGAAGTACATCGCGATGGACAGCCCGGACGCGGCGACGAACGACACCACGCCGACCGGGTTGACGGCGTGGAGCATGCCGCGGCGGAACTCCGGCTGGAGCGGGGAGAGCTTCAGCACGTACTTGTTGACGCCGATGTCGGTCGCGACGGTGACGACCCAGGCGATGGCGCAGTTCGAGTAGAACCCGAGGATGCTGTTGAGGAAGCTGAACATGTCGGCTTCCATCAGGGCCAGCGCGAAGGCCAGGTTGACCAGGACGAAGATCATGCGGCCGGGGTAGTGCTTGGTGACGCGGGTGAAGGAGTTCGTCCACGCCAGCGAGCCGGAGTAGGCGTTCGTGACATTGATCTTGATCTGGCTGATGACGACCAGGGCCACGGCCAGCGGGACGACCATCCAGGACGGCATCATCGCGTCGAAGGCACTGCGGAACTGCTGGATCGGCTCGGGCGCCGCGGCCGGACCGACCTCGGCCAGGATGTATACGGCGAGGAAGACGCCGATGGCCTGCTTCAGCGCCCCGAGCACCACCCAGCCGGGCCCGGCCATCAGCACGGCCGTCCACCAACCGCGCTTGTTCTGCTCGGTCTTGGGCGGCATGAAGCGCAGATAGTCGATCTGCTCCCCGATCTGCGCGATGAGGGAGAGACACACGCCCGCGCCGAGGAGGACGGAGGCCGTGTTGACGCCGCCCTCGCCGTCGGTGCCGGCGTAGGAGAGGAACCGGTCGACCGTGCCGGGGTCGTTGGCGATCAGATACACCAGCGGGGCGACCATCAGGATCAGCCAGATCGGAGTGGTCCACACCTGGAGCTTGCTGAGTGCCTTCATGCCGTAGATCACCAGCGGGATGACCATGAGCGTGGAGACCAGATAGCCCAGCCACAGCGGGAGCCCGAGGCCGAGCTTGAGGCCCTGGGCCATGATCGAGCCTTCGAGGGCGAAGAAGATGAAGGTGAAGCTAGCGAAGATGACGCTGGTCAGCACGGAGCCGTAGTAGCCGAATCCGGATCCGCGGGTGATCAGGTCGAGGTCGATGTTGTAGCGGGCCCCGTAGTAGGCGAGCGGGAAGCCGGTGACGAAGATGACGACGGCGGCGACGGCGATCGCGACGAGCGCGTTGCCGGTGCCGTGCGCCAGGCCGATGCCGGCACCGATGGAGAAGTCGGCCATGTAGGCGATCCCGCCGAGGGCGGTGGTGGCCACCACCATGGGGCTCCAGCGACGGTAACTGCGAGGCGCGAAACGGAGCGTGTAGTCCTCCAGCGTCTCCTTGACCGCCTGGTCCGGCGCGATCTTCGCCGGGTCGGTCGGTCCTGACGTCGTCACTCGTGACTCGGTCGTGCTCATCACGCCTCCCGGTGGGGCAGGGTGCGGGTGCTGCGGTGGGGTGGGCAGCGCCGGTGATGCCACAGCGGGTCACGCTAGAAAGGTGTTGTTACCACGGGGTTTCTGTTGTCGTGAACACGATGTTTCCGAGGGGGGCGGAGGCCGAGCCGTGCCTCACCGCCGGCGGGACACTCCCAGCTCGATGAGATAGCGCTTGGTCACCCGCCCGCCGTAGCTCCCGTCGATCAACCCCGCGACGCACTCCAGCAGTCCGCTCCGGGCGGCCTCCGGAAGGGCCCGATGGCCGGAGTAGGTCCGCAGCACGTCCAGGTACTCCGAGGTCGAGTAGGTGAGATCCTGTTCGTAGCGGCGGAAGAGCGTGGGGCCGAACCGGCCGCTTCGCGCCACCTCCCGCGCATGGTCCGAGCTGTCGACGTCGGCGGCCGCAGGAGGCCGCAGCCCGGGCGGCGTCGCCGGATCGAAGCGCTCGTAGCAGCCCTGGACCTCGACGAAGAACTCCTCGGTGCCACCGTTCACATGCTGAGTGCGTACGACGGCCAGGGCTCCGGCCGGGCACAGCGCGTCGGCGGCCCTCGGCACCCGCACCGTCGGGTCGATCCAGTGGAACGCCGTCGCCGACACGAGCGCGTCGTACGACTCGTCCGGCAGCGGCCAGTCCTCGAACCGGGTCGTCACCACGTCCACTGCCGGGTACCCGGTGAGGTTGCGGCGGGCGACCGCGGCCATCCGCGCTCCCGCCTCGACGGCGGTGATCCGGCAGCCCCGCCCGGCCAGCGGCACCGTCAGCTGTCCGGTCCCGCAGCCCACCTCCAGCACCCGGCTGCCGGGGACCGTGCCCGCGAGCTCCGCCAGGTCGTCGTACAACCGGGGCGGGTATCCGGGCCTGGCCCGGTCGTACAGCTCCGCGTCCTCGTCGAACGTCAGGCTCAGACGCGCCCGCCGGGACTCCTCGGGGCTGTCGTCGCGTCGCGTGCGCGTGGGGTTGCCTGGCATGCACAGCAGGTTAGCGGCGCGGGCCGTGCGCCCGGCGAGGGTGCGCGAACACCGGCTCGCCGGTACCCGTGGCCCCACCTTTCCGCGACGTCACTGCGGATCGCACCGCTTTCGCACGCGTAGCCGCGCTCAGCCTGGGAACCAGCAGCGGTGGAAGCAACAACTAGTCACCACGGCCGCGAGCAGTGACAGGCCGAAGAGGGTGTGATGGCGACCGAATCGCGGGGCGGCGGCAAACCGTCGTCCGAGGAAACGCAGAAATGGCAGGCCACATTCGACGGGGGTGTCGGCGATGTGACCAGAGCCCGCCTGAGCGCGGAGCGGTTCCTCATGAAGCTGGAGCGGGCCTCACCACCGGCGACGCCCGAGTACCGGGACGACATCGTGCTGGTCGTCACCGAACTCGCCGCCAACGCCGTCCAGTACGCCCCGGGGCCCATAGGGCTGACGTTGCGCAGGGCGTTCGACGGTGTGCATGTGACTCTCAGTGACACGAGCACGACCGAACCGGCGCCGCGCCCCTTCCACCCCGGGACCGGTCGCGGCGGCGGTATCGGCTGGTATCTGATCCAGACCCTGTGCGACGAGGTCACCGTGGTGGTGCGGGCGGACGGCAAGGACGTACACGCCTTCATGCCCTGGTGAGCCGCGTGAGCCGCCCGCCCGCCGAAGCGGGAACCGGGCGGCCCAGCCGAAGCGGGCGGCTCACATGAGCGGCACGAACACGCTGACCGTCTTGCCGCCCTCCCGGCGGCGGTCGATCCGGATCTCGCGGGACAGCCGGATGATCAGCGGCCACCCGTATCCGCTGCCCTCGTGCTTACGGGGCAGGGCCCCGGGCCCGTAGGCGGCCGAGGGGACGGCGTCGCTGTAGTCGTGCACGCTCAGCCGCACCCCCTCGGCGAGCGGCGTCACCTCGAACCCCGCCAGGCCGCCGCCGTGCCGGATCGCGTTGGCGACCAGCTCCGAAACGACCAGCAGGAGATCCATGACGGCTGTCTCACCGGCCGTGCCGGCCGCCGGCCGCCAGTGCTGCTCGACGACCGAGCGCACATAACTGCGCGCCGCCGCCGCACTGGTGATCGTGACCGGCCGGGTGCGCGCATCGGCGCTGTCCCCGTCCGGACGGTGCTCCGCCGACCTCATGGCCGCTCGTCGGTCGCCTGCGGGATGCGCATCGAATGCCGGCCATCTCGGGCGCGTACCAAGTGGACTGCGGTTGCCGTCACTTCACCACTCCTCGCTCGTTCTCGTCCGCGCGCCTCGTCGTCCTCGTCCGCACGTGCTCCTGGGTATCCGCTACCCGGGCGCATCCGAATCATGGGGCAGAGAAGCGTAGTAGCCACCAACGGCGGACAGGTACTCGGGATCGAGAGTCTCCCGATCCGTGCCGAATCGGGGAGCCGCCTTGGCCTCCGCCCGGGTGCAGCGCACGGTGATCACCCGGTTCTCCTCGGCGATGGTCGTGACCAGACCGGCCGGGATCAGCAGGCTCCTGCCGAACACCCAGGCGCCCGTGTCCACGATCAGATGCCGCAGGGGAGTGTCGTCGGCCTGGCGGTCCACATGGCCGATGGTCCCGTCACTCGCCTCGACGGAAAAGCCGGTGAGCTCATGTCCCTCCTGATGGCCGCTCTCGGGTGCGTACGACCAGATTCTGTCGGTGCTCACATCGCATCCTTCTCGGTGTCGTCGTTCTCTTCGCGGTGGCCCGCGCCGGTCAGGCGACGTTCGCCGGCTCTCTCGCCGCGGCGAGCATGTCGCGGGCTCGCGCCAGGGCCTGTCCCACTTCGCGGGTCCCGGTCGACACGCACAGCGTGTACGCAAGGTCCTGCACACGCAGCTCGCGCCGCCGCCCGGCGTCCGGCACCTCGCCCTTGTGGGCCATGAGCGCCTCGTACTCCTCGACGAGGCGGCGGAGTATCGCCGGATGGGGTGTCAGCACTGGTCATCCCTCCTGGGGGTGGTCGTCGCAGCCGGCACCGAGCACCTCGTCGCGCACCCGGGCGCAGCACCGGCTGATGAGCCGGGAGACGTGCATCTGGGAGATGCCGAGTTCGTCGGCTATGCGGCTCTGCGTCATGTCCTCGAAGAAGCGCAGGTACAGGATCGTCCGCTCGCGTTCGGGCAGGCGTCGCAGCCCTTCCTTCGCCGCCTCCCGGTCGACGACGACGTCGTACGCCCCGTCGCACCCGCCGATCGTGTCGGCGAGGCTGAAGCCGTCCTCGCTCGACGACATCTCGGCGTCCAGCGACAGGGTGCTGAAGCTGTCGAGCGCCTCGAGGCCGGTGTTGACCTCGTCCTCGGTGAGACCCGTGTGGGTGGCGATCTGGGCGACCGACGGGTTGGAACCGTCCGAGGTGGTGAGGTCGCGGCGCGCCACGCGGACCTTGTTGCGAAGGTCCTGGACGCGACGGGGCACCCGCAGGGCCCACATCCGGTCGCGGAAGTGCCGCTTGATCTCACCGGTGATGGTGGGCACGGCGTAGCTCTCGAAGGCCCCTCGGCCGGGCTCGTACCGGTCGATGGCCTTGACCAGACCGAGGGCCGCGACCTGGCGCAGGTCCTCCAGGGACTCGCCGCGGTTGCGGAAGCGGCCGGCGATGCGATGGGCCATGGGCAGCCAGGCCCTGGTCAGTTCGTCGCGTATCGCATCGCGCTCGGGCCCTTCGGGCAGGGCGGCGAGGCGGACGAAGTCGGATCCGGTGTCGGGGGCGTCGTTGTGGACGCGCCCGCCGGACACCCGGGAGCGGGTGGGGTTGTCGGAAGCGTGTGCGGAGGTCTCGACCAACATGAGGGAACAACTCCTGAAGCGGCGTTCTCAGGGGGTCTCTGCGGGAAACGGTGCACGGGGCACGAGGCCCTGGAGCGGTCTCGGCTGTGGCACCGATGCGCCTCCGGTCCGAAGCACGAAAACCCGCATGCCCCACGACCGAGGGCGCAAACAGGGTGCGGCGGATGACGACGCCGACCGGGGGCGGGAGGGGGCCGGCCTCCCATTTGGGAGGCTTTCGTGTACGACGTGTCCGAATCGGGTGCATCCGAGGGCGATTTCAGGCCAGAACCCACCCTGATTCCGTGATCCGCGCCACGGAACAGGAGTGAGCGGCGCGAGTCCGGGCACGCGGGCAACTGACAACAGGTTCCGGTTATTGGGGAGGGCGTCATGGCAGCCGTGACGGCGGTGCAGACAACGGCCACGGCACAGGAGGCGGTCACGACGGACGAGGCGGCGCTGCCGCTGATCGAGGATCCGTCGAAGGTGAGCCCCAAGGACGCACGGGAGTTGTCGCGTCAGTTCTTCGACCGGCTGGTCGGGCTCGAAGAGGGCACGCACGAGTTCCAGTACGTACGCAACACGTTGATCGAGATGAACCTGTCCCTGGTGCGGTACGCGGCATCCCGCTTCCGGGCTCGCGGGGACTCCATGGAGGACGTCGTCCAGGTCGGGACCATCGGGCTGATCAAGGCCATCGACCGCTTCGAGGTGTCCAGGGAGGTCGAGTTCACCACGTTCGCCGTCCCGTACATCGTCGGCGAGATCAAGCGGTTCTTCCGTGACACGAGCTGGGCGGTCCATGTGCCGCGCCGGCTGCAGGAGGCGCGCGCCGAGCTGGCCAAGGCGACCGAGGAACTCAGCTCGCGCCTGGGCCGTATGCCGACCACGCGTGAGCTGTCCGAGCTGATGTCGCTGTCGGAGGAAGAGGTCATCGAGGCCCGCAAGGCGTCCAACGGCTATCAGTCCGCCTCCCTCGACGCGGCGGTCACGGGCGACGCCGAGAACGGCGAGTCCGTTCTGGCCGACCTGCTCGGCGAGGAGGACCCCTCGCTGGAACTCGTGGAGGACTTCCACTCGTTGGCGCCCCTGATCGCCGGGCTGGACGACCGTGAGCGCCGGATCATCCACCTGCGCTTCGTCGAGGAACTCACCCAGGCGCAGATCGCCGAGCAGATCGGCGTCTCCCAGATGCACGTCTCGCGGCTCATCAGCCGCATCCTCAAGCAACTGCGCGCCGGACTGCTGGAGCCCGGGGTCGCCTGAGCGACACGGCGCACGCGCGACGCCGTCCGAGCTGGGCCGCGGCCGAATCGGCCGCGGCCCTCGCCGTTGTCACGCCCTGTCGGCATCGCCCGGGTGCCGGCACCGTGCCGCGAGGGGGATCACCGCGGTCACGCGTTTCCCGCCGGCGGGAAGGTCCGACACCAGCACGGTGCGGGACAGCCGGCACACGATGGGCCAGCCGCGGCCGCCGCACCGGTGCCTGCCCTGGCGGTCGACCGGGTCCAGGGCCACCGGGCGCCGTCGCTCGCGGTCGCTCACGGACAGATACAGGTTCTGGCCGACGACCTCGACGTCGAAGCCGGTGATGCCGCCGCCGTGCAGCATCGCGTTGGTCGTCAGTTCGGACGCCACCAGCAGCGCGTCCGAGAGGGTGTCGGGCGCGCAGTCGGCGCCCCGTGTGGGTGTCTGCTCGGACAGGGCCCGCCGTACGACTCCGCGTGCCTCGGCCGGTGAGGCCGGACTCCACGGCTCGTGCCGGCCACGGCCCGCGTACACCGGGCTCCTGGTGACACCGGTCCGGTAGTTCTCACTCATCCTTTCGCTCCCTGACAAAGGCGGGGAGGCGGAGAACCCGCCGGGCGTCCGTGGCGACCCCGACCAGGCCCGAGTCCCTTGTTTCCCCTCCCCATCGCGTGAGGCTTTCTTCCTATTCGCGTGACCGCTCTGCCGGTTGCCAAACCGCCTCGTCCGCCCCAGGGCGCGAAAAGCGGTCAGAAGCCGACGACGTACGGCTCGTTCGCATGTGCCCCGTGTGCTGGGGAGGTTCGGGGGTAGGCGGGCGAACGCAATCGACGGGCCGTCCCGCGAGGTTTCTCGTACCGACGAGGCATCGAATCCGGTCGCCGGGGCACCCGTCACCGTCGCCGAGCCTGTGGGAGGTACTTGTGTCCGTTGCCCAGAATCCCTTGTCGATCAAGGTGGAAGTGCCCCGTGAGGACGCCGTTCTGCTGACTGTCGAGGGCGACCTGGACATGGATACGGCGACCGAGTTGCAGCACCACCTGGCCAACCAGCTCCATCACGGCCGCAGGCATTTCCTGCTCGACATCGCCGGTGTCCCCTTCATGGACTCCTCCGGCATGAACATCGTCCTGCGGGCGTATCAGGAAGTGCGGGAGATCCCTGGAGGGGTGTACGTCATCTCCCCGACGCCCGCCGTCCGGCGGATCATGGATCTCACCGGTGTCAGCATCACGGTCCCGATCGTGGGGAGCCTCGAGGAGGCACTCGCCACCGCGGACGCCGGGCCGAGGGATCAGGAGCCGTAGGCCCGGCTGCCGGCCCGCCGCCCCGGGGAGCGAAGACAGCTTCCCGAAGAGGCAGTTCACCGATCGAGACCCGCGCTCGCATCCAAAACAGTTGCCGTTTGACAACTATGGCCATGAGGCAACAGAGTGAGCGAGTCAAGCGCGGGAGGGGTGTGAAACGTGCCGGTCAGCAACGAGTACGGCCCGCGTCGCCGGGCAGCGGTGCACACGCGGCACCGCCCCGGCGCCGAACCGGGGCATGTGACTGCCTCAGGCGCTCCGGGCGTCGGCGGCCTCGTCGCCTTCGTGGATCTCCGCGGACGCCGCGGCGCAGAACGCCTCCAGCCCCTCCAGCAGCGCCGTGCGCTTCGCGACGGGCATCTGCTCCAGCACCGACTGGAGCGCGGCCTCGCGCCGCGCGCGCAGCTCCGCCAAATAGGACCGTCCGCGCCGGCTCAGATGCAGCCGCAGCTCGCGGCGGCTGGAGGTGCTGGGCGCGCGCTCCACGAACCCCACCGCCTGAAGGCGGTCGCACAGCCGGCTGGTCGACGGCGGCGTGGAACCGAGCGCCTCGGCGAGCATGCGCAGGTTGATGCCGTCGCTGTGCTCCAGGATGAACAGCACGCGGATCTGGGAGGCGGACACCGGCGCCGTCGAGGCACGGCCCCACAGGACCTCCAGCAACTCGGCGGCCTCGGAGGTCACACGCGCCACCTCGTCCGGCCGCGGTTGCGAGTACGGGGAAGTCACGGCTCCACTCTTCCAGGCTTCGCGGGCACTGTCAGCCCACCGGTTCGGGCAATACGTACAGAACACTAGATACGGACAAGAAGGACCGACGGACGGCGTCCGCGAACTGCGGGTCGAACGCCGTCACTGTGACAAGAATGGCGTATCCAACATCGTGAACAGATTCGTGGCAGCCGAGCGGGCGCTTCGCTCCGCGGCCCCGCACCAACTGGTGGACGCGGTCCGCGAAGCCCTGTGCAACGACTATGCGGCGAAGTCCGTCCAGCTCCTCCTGGCCGACTACGGCCTGGCGACGCTCCAGCCGGTGCACCCGGCCGCGAGCGCGCCCCAGTCCGTGCCGGCGCACACCGGCCCGGCCGGACGGGCCTTCGGGTCCCAGGAACCCTTCGTCGAGAAGCTGACCGACGGCGAGGTGCGCCTGCATCTGCCGGTCACCGCACGCGGCGACCGGCTCGGCGTCCTGGCCGTCACGATGCCCTCCGCCGAGCAGGCCAGGGAGTGCCTGGACGAGCTCACCGACGTGGCCCAGGTGCTGGCGCACGAGGTGATCGTCGCCGACCGGGACACCGACCTCTACCTGCGGGCACGCCGCACCGACCGGCTCACCCTGGCCGCGGAGATGCAGTGGCAGCTGCTGCCCGGCAGGGCCTGCGCCCGCCCCGAGTACGCGCTGGGTGCCCAACTGGAACCCGCCTATTCGATCCACGGCGACAACTTCGACTGGTCGGCGTCCGCCGACCGCCTGATGCTCTACGTCACCAACGGCATGGGCGAGGGCATCGAGGCCGCCCTGCTGACCAACCTGGGCATCAACGCCCTGCGCAACGCCCGCCGCGCGGGCCTGTCCATCGCGGACCAGGCCGCCCTCGCCGACCAGGCCGTCTACGCCCAGTACCGCGGGGACGCCTACCTCTCCGTGCTCCTGCTCGACCTCGAACTGAGCACCGGCCGACTCCAGGTCGTCGACGCCGGCTCCCCGCAGATGCTGCGGCTTCGCGGCCGCGGCGTCGGCGCCCTCGACATCGAGGCACAGCTCCCGCTGGGCATGTTCGAGGAGACGGACTACGTCGCCCACGAACTGTCGATCGAGCCCGGCGACCGGCTCCTGTTCGCCAGCGACGGGGTGTACGACGTCATCGCGCCCGGCGGCGAACGGTACGGCGAGCGCGCGCTGGCCCGAGCCATCGTGTCGACCAGCCTGCTGCCCGCGGCCGAGGTCCCGCGTGCCGTCCTGAGGGAACTGTCGGGTCACCGCGGCACGCCCGTCGCCGACGACGACGCGCTCGTCGTCTGCCTCGACTGGTTCGGGCCGCGGCAGCCGTCCTGAGCGAACCACCCGGCGCTCCCCGCACGGTCGGGGCGGCGCGCACCACGAAGAAGGAGGGAAGCAAGTGCCGGAGCAGCAGACGGCAGAAGGCCGGATCGGCCCGGCGGAGGAGGTGGGGGACTTCCTGCGGCTGCGCCGCGAGCAGATCGCCCAGCGCTGGGCCGACGCGGCGGTGTTCCGCACGGTGTTCACGGTCTCCCGGGACGAGGCCGTGGAAGCAGGCCGGGCCGTGGTCGAGGCGCTGGCCGCGGTGGCCTCCTCGGGGCGAGTGGAGGACTCGGAGGCCGACGGGTTCACCGTCGTCCGCGAGCAGCTTGCGCGCACCGCCCACTCCCGGGCCCGCGCCGGCGCGACCATCGGACAGGTCTCGGCCGAGATGGACGAGTTGCGCCTGCCCGTCACCGACCTGCTGCTCGAGGAGCTCAGCGGCAAGCCCGCCGAGCACCGGAGGGAGTGCGCCACGACGCTGGCCGTGCTGATGGGCACCCTGCGCCTGGTCATGCTGGAGACGACCACGATCTCCGGGCAGGAACTCATCAACCGCCAGCGGCTGGAAATGCTCGAGATCGCCACCCCCGTGATCAAGCTGTGGGAAGGTATCGTCGCCGTGCCGCTGATCGGCACGCTCGACAGTGCCCGCAGCCAAGTGGTGATGGAGACGCTCTTGGACGCCGTGGTCGAGCAGCACGCCCGCTTCGCCATTCTGGACATCACCGGAGTGCCGACCGTCGACTCGCTGGTGGCCCAGCACCTGATGAAGACCGTCGCCGCGGCCCGGCTGATGGGGGCGGAGTGCATAGTCTCCGGGATCCGGCCGGCCATCGCGCAGACCATCGTCCACCTCGGCATCGACCTGAGCTCGGTGCTCACCCGCGCCAGTCTCGCCGACGCCCTCGCCTACGCCCTCCAGCAGCAGGGCGCGCACATCGTGGCGAACCCCGCCGCGGCGGAGCCCCGGTGACGGGCGCCGCCACCTACCCGTCCGAGGCCCATGTGCCCGTGCTGCGGCTGGGCAAGGTCCTGCTGGTCACCCTCCAGGGCGACCTGTACGACAGCACGGCCGAGCAGCTCCGCCAGGACATCGGCAGGACGGTGTCCGACAGCGCGGTCACCGGCGTGGTCATCGACCTCTCCGGCGTCGAGATCGTCGACTCCTTCATGGGCCGTGTGCTCAGCGACGTCGCGGCCATGACCCGGCTGCTGGCCGCGCAGACCGTGGTGGCGGGGATGCGCCCGGCCGTGGCCATCACCCTGGTTGAACTCGGCCTGACCCTGCCGGGACTGCGCACCGCCCTGAACACCGAGGAAGCCCTGCGCCTGCTCGGCGCCGAGGTCTCGGCCCTGCCTCGCGACGGGCGCGCACGCCGGGAGAGCCCGTGACCCACAGCACCGGCAGCGTCTCCGCCCGCCTGCCGATCCACTCGGACCTCGACCTGGTCCGGGTGCGCCAGCATGTGCGGCAGATGACGGCCCGACTCGGGTTCGGTCTGGTGGAACAGACCAAACTCGTCACGGCGGCCAGCGAGTTGGCACGCAACGCCCTCGTGCACGGCGGCGGGGGCCGCATGGAGTGCACGGAGGTCACCAGCGGCGGGCTACGGGGACTGCGGCTCGTCTTCAGCGACGAGGGCCCCGGCATCGCCGATCTGGACCAGGCCCTGTCGGACGGCTACACCTCCGGCGAGGGGCTGGGGATGGGCCTGGGCGGCTCCCGCCGGCTGGTCCACGAGTTCTCCGTCGACAGCCGGCGCGGCGCCGGGACCACCGTGACCGTGACGTCCTGGATCTCCGGGCCGCCGCACCCGCGCGAGGCGCCCTGATGCCGCGCGTCTGGGAGGTACCCGTGCACGACTCGACCCGGGTGCGCGACGCCCGCGTGGCGGCCCGGGAGGCGGCCCGCCACGCCGGGCTCGCCGACGACCGGGTCGCCACGGCCGAGCTCGTGGCCACCGAACTCGCCACCAACCTGCTCAAGCACGCCGGTGGCGGACGGGTGCTCCTGGACCTCGTGGGCCCGTCCGTGCCGGCCCACGGCGACGAGCGGTTCCTCCTGGTGCAGATCATGGCCATCGACCACGGCCCCGGCATGCCCGACACCGCCGCGGCCCTGCGCGACGGATACTCGACCGCGGCCTCCCTCGGCGCCGGTCTCGGCACCTGCCTGCGCATCGCGGACGACTTCGGCCTGCACAGCACGCCGGGGCGGGGCACCACCGTGATGGCCAGGATCGCCCCCCAACGCGACCGTGACACCGCCGACCCGCACTCCGAGCCGCCTCCGGTACGGGCCGGCGGAGTCAACATGCCGCTCGCTGGAGGGGAGTTCTCCGGCGACGCGTGGGCCTGCGTCCGCACGGCCGACCACGTGACGCTCCTGCTGGCCGACGGCCTCGGCCACGGCCCCCAGGCGGCCCGCGCCTCCTCCGCCGCGGTGGCGGTACTGAGGTCCGTACCCCATCTGCCGCCGGCCGACCTGCTGCGGCGCATGCACACCGTCCTGCGCGACACCAGGGGCGCGGCCGTGGCCCTGGCCCAACTCGACGTCGCCGCCGCAAAGCTGGACTTCGCCGGAGTGGGCAACGTCGGGGCCCGGCTGCGCGACGGCGACCACTGGCAGGGGCTGGTCTCGTTCCCCGGCATCGTCGGCGCCCACCTCCCCGCGCGCCTGCCCCAGCACCAGGAGCGCTGGACGCACGACAGCCTCCTCGTCCTGCACAGCGACGGCCTGCCGAGCCGCTGGCGTCCGGGCCCGGCCGTCGAGACCCCGTCCTCCCTCGACCCCGCAGTGATCGCCGCCTCGATCGTGCGGGACGCCAGCAGCCCAGCCCGGCCGGTACGTGACGACACCGCCGTCGCCGTGCTCGGCCCACGCCCACCGGACCGCCCCTCATGACCCGCACCTGGAAAGTCCGCACCGTCACCGACGCCGCGCAGGTCCGGATAGCCACGGCTCGGCTGGCCGCCGCGTGCGGGGTGACCACGGTCGAGCGCACACGCCTGGTGACCGCGCTGACCGCACAGCTTCGACAGCGCCTCACCAAGGGAGGCGAGTGGAAGGTCGGCGCCGGAGTGTCCCTGTCGCCCCGCGGGGGCGAGCTCCACATCGAGGTGACCCCGGCGAAGCGCCGCCCGGACGACCGGCAGCCTCCATGGCGCGCCAGTGTCCCCTGCGCCGAGGACGCGGACGTATCGGGGACCGACCCCGCCGACGACGACCCGACCGCCCTGGCCGAGGCCCTGTTCGGCGCCGACGAGGACGCCGCCCTGCTGCTGGACCGCCTCGACGAGCAGGAGTCGCTCGTCGCCTTCCACCGCGAGGAACTCCACCAGACCAACCAGGGCGTCCTCGCGCTCCACGCCGAACTTGACGCCGCAGGCCGGGCCCAGCGCGAACTCTTCGACGCCGAGCAGAAGGCACGCCAGGAGGCGGAGAACGCCCGCGGCCGGCTGACCTTCCTGGCCGACGCCAGCGCCGCCCTCACCGCCTCCCTGAACCACGAGGCCATCGTGCGGCTGCTCCCCGCCCTTCTCGTTCCGCGCTACGCGCGCACCGTGGACGTCTGGCTCTTCGACGACGTCGACGACGCACTCCGCGGCGGCCCCCGCCCCGCCGCCGCCGTCCTCGCCGCCCGCCGCGGCCGCCCGCAGTACGCCGCCGGCCACCCCGGCAACCTCCCCGGCGTCGACGACCAGCCGGCCTCCGCCCTCGACTCCGGGCGGCCCCTGCTCTGCATCCCCCTGCTCACCCGCCGGGCACCCCAGGGCGTCCTCACGCTGTCGCCGCCCGACCAGCGCTGGGACGCCGACGACGCCGTCATGCTCATCGAACTCACCCGACGCGCCAGCATCGCCCTGGAGCACGCCCGCCGCTTCGAGCACAACCGGGACATCGCCGAGACCCTGCAACGCGCCCTGCTCACCGAGTTGCCCACGACCGGCGGCCTGACCCTGGCCGCGCGCTACCTCCCGGCCACCCGGGGCCTGAACATCGGCGGTGACTGGTACGACGCCATCCACCAGCCCGACGGCAGCCTCATCACCGTCGTCGGAGACGTCACCGGGCACGGGCTGCACGCCGCGGTGATGATGAGCCAACTGCGCACCGCGCTGCGGGCCTACGCCGTCGACGGCAGCAGCCCCGGGCGGCTCCTGACCCGCCTGCACGAGTTCCTGCACCGCCTGCGCCTCGACCTGTACGCCACCGCGGTCATCGCCCGCATCCACCCGGACGGGGACACGCTCACCTGGGCCGCCGCCGGCCATCCGCCACCGGTGCTGCGCGACCCCGACGGCCGGGTGCACACGCTCGACGACAAACCCGGCGCCATGCTCGGCATCCCGCTGGAACAGGAGATCGGCGACCACACCGTGGCCCTCCCGCCCGGTTCGACACTCGCGCTCTACACCGACGGCCTGGTGGAACGGCGCGCCCAGGGGATCGACCCCGGCATCCAGCGCCTCGCCGAAGCGCTCGGCGGCTTCGGCGCGGCCGAGCTCGACGACGACCTGGAGTCGTCGGCCGACCGGCTGCTGAACCCGCTGCTGAGCGACTCCGAACACGACGACGACGTATGCCTGTTGCTGTGCCATGTGCACGGCCGCCCGCCGCGGCAGCGGGCGCGTCAGTCCTGAGCGGAGCCCTCACCGTCCGCCTCGTGCACGGCACGCAGCACCTGTTCGAGCCGCAGACGCCGGTCGGGCGGAACGGAGTCCAGGGCGTCGGCCAGGTACACGGACAGCCGCTCCGTCACGTCCGCGAGGAGTCTGCGTCCCTGGTCCGTGACCTCCAGGCGCACCTCCCGCCGGTCACCGGGGCGGACGTGCCGCCGCATCAGCCCCGCCGCTTCGAGCCGGTCGCACAGCCGGCTGGCGGTCGGCAGCCCGATGCCCAGGTGCTCGGCCAGGGCGGTGACATTGAGGGTGGGCCGGCGGGCGATGGCCTCCAAGGCGCGTATCTGCCGCGGCGGAAGGCGCGGACGTACGTCGTCCACGGCTGAGAACCACAGCGCCACCAGGTTCTTCACCGCCTCGGCGAGCTGCCGGCCGGCGATGTGGGAGGGGCTGTCGGGTTCCTGTTCGCGGCACATGGTCCGTCATCCTTCGAAGACCGCGGTCGTCACCGGCCTGGGCTGCATCAGTGCAGGGGCCTACCCGAAGCGGCGGAGACTACACAACAACATCGGTACAGGGTGTCCACCGGGGGCCGTGTACTGCACGAAAATCCCGGAGTTTCAGCGGGCGGCGGCACGCGGATCCACGTGGATCTTGGGTCCGGAGCCGGCGCCGACCTGCCGCCCACCCGCAAGGACCGCGCCGACCTCGCCCAGGCTCACGGTCGCCGCGACGAGCGGCCTCGGATCGACCGCTCCGGACGCGTACGCCCTGATCGTGGCGTCCAGACCCGGCGAGCCGGACAGGACGCCCACCGCCGTCACGTCCTTCAGTACCAGCGTGCGGGTGTCGATCCGGCTCGGTTCGGCGGCCAGCCCGATGTACACGAGCCGGCCGCCCGGCTCGACCAACTCCAGCGCTCTGTCCGGCAGATGGGCGGCGGTCGAGGCGTCCACGACCGCGTCGAAGGGCAGGTCCGGGAGCGAGTGCTCGTCCCAGACGTGCTCGAAGCCCAGGGCATGCGCGAAAGCGGGGGAGTGGCCGGCACGGTCCAGCAGATGCACTTCCGCGCCCTCCGCCCGCAGGAACAGCGCGACGAGCAGACCGATCGTCCCGGGCCCCAGCACGAGGACACGGTCCCCAGCACGGGCCGCCGTCGCGCGCGCGGCACGCAGCGCGTTGCCGCCCGGCTCCACGAGCGCGCCGAGCACGGCGTCGACCGAGTCGGGAAGGGCGTGCAACGAGGACGCCGGTACCGCGAGTCGCTCCGCCAGGGCGCCGTCCCGCGCACCGCGGATCCCGACCTCCTGGCGCTTCTCGCACACATGCCGGCGGCCCCGGAGACACCGGCGGCAACCGCCGCAGCCGAGCATCGTGTCACCCATGACCCGTCGGCCGACCCACCCCGGCTCCACCCCCTCACCGACCGACGCCACCCGCCCCGCCCACTCGTGCCCCGGCCGCATCGGGTAGGCGGAGTGCCCCTGGTGGAGGTAGGCCATGGCCCCGGTGAAGAACTCGACATCGGTGCCACACACCCCGACCCGCTCTACGTCGACCACGACTTCCCCGGGCGCCGCCACCGGCACCGGGACGTCCCGCACCTCGTACGCGCCCGGGGCGGTGAGGACGAACGCGCGCATGAGGTCCACCAAGGTGCGCTCCAGAGTGATCGGTTGCGGAGGTCGGAAGCTGTTCGCGTCAGGTGTACGGCTCGCCGAGCGGGCCCAGCAGAGCGCGGATCTCGTCGAGCGTGTCGACCAGGGCCGCGAGCGGGGTCCGGTACGCCAGCGCGCTGACGCTCACCGCCCCGGAAGGGACCGAGGGCGAGGTCGGATACACGGGCAGGGCAAGGCAGTTGACGCCGGTCTCGTTCTCCTGGTCATCGAGGCCGTAGCCCCTCTCGCGGGTGAGCACCAGCTCCCTGTGCAGGGCGGCGGCCGTACCGGACGATCGAGCCGTACGACGTTCCAGCGGCCGGTCGCCGATCCACGCCGCCACCTCGTCCTCGCCGCCCAGCCGCCCGGCGAGCAGCAGCTTTCCGACGGCGGTGGTGTGGGCGGGATTGCGCCCGCCGATCGTGGACGTGAGCCGCACGGCGCCGGTGGGCGGGTCGACCTTGGCGCGGTAGACGATCTCGCGGCCGTCCAGCACCGCGTAGTGCGCGGTCTCCCCGAACCGGTGCGCCAGCGCTTCGAGCACCGGTTGCAGTCGCGCCTGCTCCGGACGGGCCTCGTGATGCGCGAAGGCCATCCGCAGGAACTCGTCACCCAGCACGTACCGGCCGCGGGCACCCTGGTCGGCCAGCCCGGCCCGGCGCAGCGCACCGAGCGCCCGGTGGACCGTCGGCTTGGGACTCGCGACGACCCGGGTCAGCTCCTCCAGCCCCACCCCTTCGGGATACCGTGCGAGCTGCTTCAGCACCGCGAGCACCCGGTCCGAACCCACAAGACGGTTGCCGTCGGCGGCAGTTGATCCGTCCTCGCCGAGGGCTGTCGATCCGTCGTACGTCTGCGTATGCTCCATGGCGTTCCAGACTGTAGACCTCCGTACCGACTGCCGGAAGAGGTCCTATCGTGAACCTGCGTAGCGCACACTGGTACGAGGGCCAGGACCGCAATGCCTACATCCACCGGGCATGGATGCGCAGAGGTGTCCCGGGCGACGCCTTCGCCGGCCGGCCGCAGATCGCGATCGCCAACACGGCCTCCGACCTGACCCCTTGCAACGCCCATCTCGACGAGGTCGCGGCCTCGGTGCGCAACGGTGTGTACGAGGCCGGCGGCATCCCGCTGGACCTGCCGGTGGTGTCGCTGGGCGAGACGAACGTACGGCCCACCGCCATGCTCTGGCGCAACATGGCGGCCATGGCCACGGAGGAGATGCTGCGGGCCAACCCCATCGACGGCGTGGTCCTGTTGGGCGGCTGCGACAAGACGATCCCTTCGCTGCTCATGGCCGCCGCCTCGGTGGATCTGCCCGCGGTGGTCGTGCCCGGCGGGCCGATGCTGACGGGGACGTTCCACGGCCGGCCGCTGGGCTGCGGCACCGATGTGTGGCGGCTGTCGGAGGAGGTGCGGGCCGGCACGCTGTCGCAGGAGCAGTTCACCCGCTCCGAGTCGGCGATGATCCGCAGCCGCGGCCACTGCAACACCATGGGAACCGCCTCCACCATGGCCCTGGTCGCCGAGGCGCTGGGCACGGTCGTCCCCGGCGTGGCCGGAACTCCCGCGCCCGACAGCCGCCTGTTGGAGGCCGCACACCATTCCGGCCGGCTGGCCGTGGACATGGTCGCCGCCGACCGGCGGCCTGGCACCTTCCTGACCAAGGCGTCCTTCCACAACGCGATCGTCGCCCTCGCGGCCGTCGGCGGCTCGACCAACGCGGTCGTGCACCTCCTCGCCGTCGCGGGCCGTCTGGGCGTCGACCTCTCCCTCGACGACTTCGACCGCATCGGCTCCCACGTCCCGGTCCTGGTCGACCTCCAGCCCGCCGGGCGCTTCCTCATGGAGGACTTCCATCGCGCCGGGGGCCTGCTCGCCGTCCTGCGCGAGGTCCGTGACCTGCTCGACCCCGACGCCCTCACGGTCACCGGCAAGCCGCTCGTGGACGCGCTCGACGACGCCTCGATCTGGGACGGCGAGGTCATCCGCACCCGCGCCGAGCCCCTGGTCGCCGAGGGCGGCATAGCCGTGCTGCGCGGCAACCTCGCGCCCGACGGCGCCGTCATCAAACCCGCGGCCGCCTCCCCGCACCTGCTGCGGCATCGCGGCCGGGCCGTCGTCTTCGACTCCATCGAGGACTTCCACGCCCGCGTCGACGACCCCGGACTCCACGTCGACGCCGACTCCGTCCTCGTCCTGCGCGGCTGCGGTCCCAAGGGCTACCCGGGGATGCCCGAGGTGTCGAACATGCCGCTGCCGAAGAAGCTCCTCGAACAGGGCGTGCGCGACATGGTGCGGGTCTGCGACGGCCGGATGAGCGGCACGGCGTACGGCACGGTCGTCCTGCACGTCGCCCCTGAGGCCGCGGCGGGCGGCCCCCTCGCCCTGGTGCGGACCGGCGACTTCATCATCCTCGACGTCGAGTCCCGCCGTATCGACATCGACGTACCCGCCGAGGAGCTCGCCCGCAGAAGCCCGAGCGAACCCACGGTCAAGGCCTACGCCAACCCGCGGCGCGGCTGGGAACGCCTCTACATCGACCACGTCCTCCAGGCCGACACCGGCGCCGACCTGGACTTCCTAGTGGGCTCCAGCGGTTCGGAGGTGACCCGGGAGTCGCACTGAGCGGTGCCGCCGCGCACCGGTCCCGCATCGGCGTACAACCCTGAAGCCGGGTGACTGGTCTCTACCACCGTACGAACCAATCAGACCGTTCGGTACAACTCGGTTCAACGGGGGAACACATGAGCCAGTCCAGCAAGCACCGGCGCAACCGCACCGCCCGCACCGCCACGGCCGCCGTCACGCTCCTCATGGCGGGTGCGCTCGGGGCCGCGGGGGCCGGAACGTCCAACGCCGGAACGTCCAACAGCGGTACGACCAGCGTCGGTTCGTCCGGTGCCGCCGCCAAGGCCGCACCGCAGACCCGGCAGATCGCCTCGTCCGTCCTCGGCGGCGACTACAAGATCACACTCACCGCCCTGCGCTCGCCCGAGGACGAACTCGCCGCCTCCGTGCGGCTCCAGGTCTTCACCCAGAGCGGTGGTGCCTGGAAGGAGTCCGACCGCGTCACCGTCGGCGACGTCGACGGCTGGTTCTGGTACCCGCTCACCGGCAAGGGCGCCGTCTGCGACTTCGCGACCGCGAGCACCGAGCCCGCCCCGCTGACGGTGAGCCTGCTGGTCACGCCTTCCATCGGCTGCTCCGACCCGGTCCACTACCTGGTGAAGGAAGGCCGGGTCTACGCCGACTGACGGCGCGGCGCCGGTTCAGCCGCGGGTGACCGCGGTGCGCGCCGACTCGTCGACGTGGAGGGTGAAGACGTCGGGGCGGGCGTAGTGGCCGGTCGGATCGAAGTCGAAGCGCGCGCGGGTGAGGTCGTCCAGGTCCAGTTCGGCCGTCAGGATGCCCTCCCCGTCGCGCAGCGGGCCGGCGAGTACCTCGCCCAGCGGGGAGACGATGACGGACCCGCCACCGATGAGCACGGTGTCGGGTTCGTCGCCCTGGACGGGGTGGAGGTCGGCGGGGAGGGCGTCGCGGCGCAGGTACTGGTTGGCGCTCAGGACGAAGCAGCGGCCCTCCAGGGCGATGTGCCGCATCGTGGCCTGCCAGGCGTCACGGTCGTCCACGGTCGGCGCGCACCACAGGTCGATGCCCTTGGCGTACATCGCCGTACGGAACAACGGCATGTAGTTCTCCCAGCAGATGGCCGCGCCCAGCCGGGCGACGCCGGTGTCGACGACCGGGAGGGTGGAGCCGTCGCCCTGGCCCCACAGGTAGCGTTCGGCGGCCGTCGGCATGAGCTTGCGGTGCAGGCCCAGATAGCCGTCGGGGCCGAAGAAGAGGGCCACGCAGTAGAGGGTGCCGCCCTGCCGCTCGACCGCGCCGACGACGGCGTGGCAGCCCAGTTCCCGGGTGAGCGCGGCCAGGGTGCCGACCTCGGGGCCCGGGACGTCGATGGCGGCGTCGTGGTAACGGCGGAACAGTTCGCGGCCGGCCGGCGTACGGCGGCCCACGCTGATGTCGAAGTCGAGGCCCTTGGGGTAGCCGCCGAGGAACGCCTCGGGCAGCACGACCACGTCCGCCCCGCGGTCGGTGGCGGCCTCCCGGAGGAGCTCCTCGGCGCGGCTCAGTGCGGCCTTCGTGTCGAACAGCGGGGCTGCCGCCTGGACGACGGCGGCGGTCACGGTGGAGCGGGACGTGCCGGCCGCGCCGGTGAAGGGGCTCGTTGAGGTCATGCCGTCGACCCTAGGAAGCCGATCGATCATCCAGCAAGCAGAACGCGGCATCCCGCCGGGGCGTGTCAGAGACTGGCGAGCAGGTCGTCCAGCGGGGCGGGTACGCGGTCGGCGTCGAGGGCCTCGACGAGGACACGACCGTAATGGATCTTGCGGCCCTTCTTCGTGCCGAGGAAGCGCCGCAGCTGCTGCTGTGCGGGGCGTCCCTGCTGCGCGGGCTGGTTCAGGAAGGTCCGCAGAGCGCGCAGTTCGCCCTGCGCCCGCACGAGTTCCTGCACCCGGCCCACGCCCAGCGCGCGGATGAGCTCGTCCTCCAGGTCCGCCGCGCAGACGAAGAAGCTCGGCCGGCCGGCGTCGGCGTCCGCCAGGCCACGGGTGTAGAAGCTGCTCTCCCGCTCGTCGCACAACCCGGTCAGACGCAGGCCCAGGCCGGACGGGCCGAGGAGACGGGCGTAGCGCCCGATACTCATGGCTCCGCCCATCGCCAGGACGCAGATTCCCTCGGCCTCCAGGTCGCGGCCGCGTCGCTCGGCGAGCGCGTTGACCGCCGCGACGTCACTCGGCCCTTCGAGCAGGACGACCGCCCGCACGGGCAGCCTCGTGGCCAGCTCAGCCGCGGGCCCTTCGGAACCACCGGCCGCCCACGCCGTGACGGCATCCCGGAACGCCCCCATGTCGTCCATCAGGGCCCGGCCAGGTCGGGGTTGGCTTCTCCGGGCTGTCCTGACCTCGACTTGGTGTACGGATCTGCCGTGTTCACCTGTCCATCCTCCACTGTGCTGGAACTGTTGTGTAGTCATTTACTGACAGTGACCAGGACGGTTCGCCGGTTCTCCGGCGGTGTGTACGAGCTAATGATCACCGGAGTCACCAGGGAGCCCGCGGCATGACCGGCACCACGGAAGCACTTGGCGGGTCGGCTGCAGTCGACGACGCGGCACGCAATGTCACGCGCCCGTTCTACCTCTACGCCGTGCTCGCCAACGCGCTGTTCCAGCGTGGCGTATTCGTCCTCTTCCTTCAGCAGCGAGGCTTCTCCGCCGGGCAAGTGGCCCTGCTGCAGACACTGCTCTACCTGGTCAGCGGACTTGCGGAGTTGCCGACGGGTGTCATCGCCGACCGGATCGGCAGGCGTGCCAGCATCGTGATCGGCCAGGTGCTGATAGCCGGATGCCTGCTCGGTCAGGTGTCGTCCTCCAACTACTGGGTGTTCCTGACGCTGTTCATCGCGCAGGGCGTGGGCATGGCATGTGTGTCCGGTTCGGACACCGCTCTGCTGTACGACCATCTCGTGCGTCGTGGTGCGACGGCCGGCTACGTCAAGATCAAGTCCCGGTTCACCATGCTCGGGACGGTCACCTCGGGAGCTGCCATCGTCCTCGGTGGCCAACTGCAGCGGATCTCCTGGGGAGTGGTCTACCTCGGATCGGCGTCGTGCCTCGTCCTGGCCGTGGTGGTGCTGATGTCACGGGTGCCCGAGATCCGTGGTGCGGACGCGGTGGACGAGAAGGACGGGGCCGAGAAGGGGCACATCGACGCCACAGCGTGGCGGGCGATGCTTCGGGTCGCCACGCCGGCGCTCGTGACGCTTGTCGTGGTGTCCGGATTGATGCACGCGACTTTGACGCCGTACATCATTTTCACGCAGAAGACCCTCTCCGATCAGGGAGCGGGCACCGCATTGGTCAGCGTGGTCATATCGGCGGGATTCTTCGCCGGCGGGCTCACTCCGCTGCTGTCGGACCGTGCGGACCGGCGCATCGGGTATCGGGTCATGGTCCCGGTGTCTCTCCTGACGCTCGCCGCGGCACTCGGCCTGAGCGGCCTGGGCCTTGTCCGGGTCACCGTCACCGCGTTCCTGGTCCTGGTCGGGATTCCCGAGATCACCGCGGTGCTCGTGGACAACGTGCTCAACGAGGCAGTGCCGTCGCGCCATCGGGCGAGCCTGCTGTCGATGATCGCATTCGTGGAGTCGGCGCTCATCGGCACCGGCTATCTCGTCCTCGGCACGCTCATGGACGGGCTGGGCTCCGGGGTCGGCATGGCCACCTACGCCGCGGTCCCCCTGCTGGCGTGTCTCCTGTGGCTCCCGGTGCTCTTCCGAGGGGCACGGGTGACCACCGAGACCGAGAAGCTCGCCGACCAAAAGCCATCCTGAAAGAGACCGTCATGAGCAACGCCCTACCCGCGCGTCCTGAAGCGGGCCTGCCACAGGTCGCGCAGGAGGGCGATCTCCGCCATGTGGTGGATGAATTCGAGGTTCGCCCCCCACAGCACGTCGTGGTACGGCTCGCCTGCGTCGGAGCCGTACGGGTACTGGGAGAAGCCGACGGTGTCGAGCTGCTCGTCGGTCACGGTGCCGACGCCGGCGCGCCAGCGGTCGATCGCCGCCCAGAACCGCTCCTGCGCCAGGGTGGCGTCGGGAGTGAAGTCGACCAGCTCCTTCGGATCGCGCCTGCGTTCGCCGAAGGTCCACTCCCATTCGCCGGCGAAGCAGTAATGCAGGTGGGCAAGCCGCCATGCGATCGTCGTCACCGGTGTCACCTCGGGCTCCGGCGGGCCCGAGTGGTGGAGGATCTCCTCGACCTGCTCGACGCCGACGCTCCAGTCCTCCGCGATCTTGGCCACGGACACGCCGTCGGCGGCCTGGCGGGCGACCTCCGCGTACTCGCCCGCCGGGATGTACGGTGCGCCCTGGTCGAGCACCCAGTCGCCCGGCCCGAACGCCCTGGGCGTCACCGCCTCCTCGCGGCGCCGGATCGACCAGCAGTCGGGTACCGGTTCCCACAGGTGCTCTTCGTCGCCGAGCCCCGTCAGCCGCACCTGTGCCCGCTCCCTGGCGCAGTCGAACTGCTCCAGCAGCAGGCCAAGACGGTCGCTCCGCACGCGCTCGGTCCCCATGCCCGGCTCCCTTCGCGGTCACCCACGTCGCTCCGCTCAGCCGGAGGCTAGCGGTCAACTCCCGCCGCGCACCACGGAGTTTGGGTCCGCAGCGCGCCAGGGGCGGTCCGCAGGCACGTGGTGCCGCCTGCGAACCGCCCCGGCTGCCGTCGAACCCGGAACTCCGGTCCGTCGAACCCGGAAACCCGGTCAGTGTCTCCGTTCACTCAATTCAGGGGATCCAGCGTCAGATACGCCTGCTGCGGGTTGCCGTCGTGGACGAGCGACTCGTGGTTGCCGACGTCGTCGAAGGCGAACGCGTAGGCCTTGCCGTCCTGCATCTGTGCGTGGATGAGACGTGCGTAGTGGTTGGTCACCCCGTCCTTGTAGAAGTTCGCCGCGGACGTGTCGGGTTGGTTGGGGTTCGACAGCAGGGTCGAGCGGTTCAGGCCCGCGCACAGCGTGCGGGAGATCGGGCCGCGGACCAGGTCGTTGGGAGCGTCGAGCAGCTTGTGGCAGCCGAAGATGCTGTCCGCGTCGGGCTTCTGGAAACTCGTGACGACCGCGCCGGAGCTGTTGGTGAAGTTCATGACGTTGCCCGAGACCCGGCCGAAGTACTTGGTGTTCGGCTGGTCGGTGAACGGCGTGACGGTCAGCGTCGTCGTGGCGTATTTCTGCCAGACCCGGTTGACGTAGTCGTTCATCACGGACGCGGGCAGTGCGCCGGTCTCCAGTCCGTGACCGGGGGACAGGGCCCGCAGCACGGTGCCGTCGGAGCGCGTCTGGATCAGGCCGGCCCACCCGCCCGACTGGGAGCGCAGCCCGTTGAGGACCGCGTTGTAGCCGCCGGACTTGAGATGGCCGGTGTTCACGGTGCTGCCGTCCGCCCGCTGCACCCCGACCGCGTACGGCGCGGAGAACATGTCGACCTGGGTGCTGTTGAGCCACAGCCCGGCGTCGTTGAGCGTGTACTCGGACCAGTTGAACAGGATGTCGCGGTTGGGGTCGCTCGGGTTCTGCACGGCCGGCTGCACCAGACCGCCGGTGGTGAGGCGGAAGTCCAGCTTGCGGCCGTAGGAGAAGTAGATCCGCCCCGAGAACTTCGGAATCCGGATCGTCTTCGACTGGCCGGCCGCCGGACCCTGAATCGACGCGTCCGGCGCGGGGGTCGGCGGATTGCCGCCGGCCGGCCAGGCGTGGAAGGTGCCGCCCGCGTCGGCCCAGCCCTGCCGGCCGGTCGAGAGCTGGGTGCCGAGGTTGTAGACGTAGACCGGCTCATTGCGGCCGGAACTGTTCGTGATCTTCAGTGGAATGGTGTCGGGCACGGCCGCCTGAGCGGGTACCGGCGCGGCGAGCCCGATCACCCCGCCCAGCAGAGCGGATGCCGCGGCCATGGCCACAAAGGGCTTCTTGAGTCTCCGTAACACTCTCGACCTCCGTGTCAGTGGGGGGACGGAGCTTGGCTGGTGCTGTTCTTGTGCGGGTTCTTGAGAGCGCTCTCAGAGTCCCGCCGAGTCAAGGACATGTCAATGAAGTGGGAGCGGTTGGGTGAAGTTTCTACGGTGTCGGACCGGGACAAAGCGGACCGGGCGCGAGACTCTTCCCCCATGGCGAACTCACCCTCCGGCGAGACCACGTACCGCTTCGACGATCTGACGGCCCTCTACATCAACTGCACCCTCAAGCCGTCCCCGCAGCGCAGCCACACCCAAGGTCTGATCGACAGGAGTGCGGCGATCATGATGGAGCGCGGGGTCACCACCTCCGAGATCCGGGCCGTCGACCACGACATCGCCCCTGGCGTGTATCCGGACATGACCGAGCACGGCTTCGCGACCGACGACTGGCCCGCGCTGTACGAGCAGGTGATGGCGGCGGACATCCTGGTGCTCGCCGGCCCGATCTGGCTCGGCGACAACAGCTCCGTCACCAAGGGGGTCGTCGAGCGGCTCTACGCCTGCTCGTCCCTGCTCAACTCCCAGGGACAGTACGCCTACTACGGCCGGGTCGGCGGCTGTCTGATCACCGGCAACGAGGACGGTGTGAAGCACTGCGCGATGAACCTGCTCTACAGCCTCCAGCACCTCGGCTACACGATCCCGCCCCAGGCGGACGCCGGCTGGATCGGCGTCGCAGGCCCCGGCCCGTCGTATCTCGACCCGGGATCGGGCGGCCCCGAGAACGACTTCACCAACCGCAACACCTCCTTCATGACCTGGAACCTCATGCACATCGCCGCCCTGCTGAAACGCTCCGGAGGCATCCCCGCCCACGGCAACCAGCGCTCGCAGTGGGACGCCGGCTGCCGTTCGGGCGCGGAGAACCCCGAGCACCGCTGAGCCCCGTCACGCCGTCCGGTCCTCCTCGTCCGGCGCCACCAGCGACTGGGTGAGCGGGATCCGCGACAGTGCGAGGACCCCGGCGGCGATCAGTGCGACGCCGAAGAGCTGGGGGAGCAGCCACCAGCCGGAGCGGACCTGCTCCTCGTACAGGGTGATGCCGAGGGCGAGGCTCACCAGCGCGTCGCCGAGGGTGAGCGCCGGCTGTGAGGCGACCAGCGGTCCGGCCTGCATCGCGTGTTCCAGCAACAACAGCGCGCATACGCCGGTCGCGGCGAATCCGTACGTCTGCCAGGCGGAGAAGAAGGCCACCAGCCCTTGTTCGTCGAGGATGTGCGTGGACGCCTTCATCAGTGCCGCGGTCACCGCGTAGCTGATCGCTGTCGCGGCACCCAGGAAGGCTGCCCGGGCACGTCCCTCCGGGCGTCGGAAGGCGGCCAGGGCGAGTGTGGCGACGACTCCGGCGCACACCGCGAGCGCGGGGATCCAGCGGTCCAGTGCCACATGGGTGCGATTGCCCGTGGGGGAGGCGGCGGCGAGCGCCACCCCGAGGCCGCCCACCACCACCGCCACGGCCAGCCAGCCGTTGCGCGCCAGATGACGGCGCATCAGCAGCGAGGCCACGATCAGTGTGAGCGGCAGTTCCAGCACGAACAGCGGCTGCACGATCGTCAGCGGGCCGGTCACCAGCGCCAGTGCCTGGCAGACGGCTGCGGCGATCACCGCGAGGATCCCGGCCAGCCAGACGGGCTGCCGCAGCAGATCGAGAATCAGCCCGGCCCGGAACCCCTGGGACTGCGGCACGGAGAGCGCCGCCTTGCGCTGCAACACCGTCGCGACGGCGTTGCTCGACGCGGCGCAGAGCGCGAACACGACGGAGAGCGTGATGTTCAGCGTGGCCACCCTTGGGATCGGCGGACATGTGACACCGGCCGAGCATGCCGTGAACGCCGCTCGAAGCCCGGCTTATTGACGCGATGTCACTCCAGTGGTTCAGTGGCTCAGTCACTGAACCACTACCGAGGCCGGGAGCCGGGATGGAAGCACTGCCGCGCGAGACGACCGTCGATGTCCTGGAGAAGCGGCTGCGCGAGGACATTCTCGCCGGGCGTCACCCGGCCGGGAGCATGCTGCCACCCGAGCGTGAACTGGCCGACCGGTTCGGGGTCAACCGCACCACCCTGAAGCATGCCTTCGGCCGGCTGGTGCACTCCGGTCTGCTGGAGACACGGCACGGGGTGGGTACCCGAGTACGGGACTTCCTGCGGCTCGGCGGCGCGGATCTGCTGCCTATGCTGGTGCGGCACAGCCCCGACTGGATCGGTGAGATCTTCGAAGTGCGGCGCAGCATCGGCGCGTTGATCGCGGAGCGCGCCGCAGCCCGCGCCACGGCCGCCCAGATCGCCGAACTGCGGGCACTGATGACGGCCGTCGGGGACTCGGAAGGCGGCGAGGAGGTACAGCTCGCGGACGCCGAGGTGCACCGGGCGCTCGCCCGCGCCACGGGCAACCGGGTCTACGTCCTGCTGACCAACACCCTGTTCAACGCCTACCTGCCCGTACGTGCCGCACTCGTCGAGCCCTTCCGCGAAGCCGGCGCCGCACACGACCGGCTGGCCCCGGTGGTCGAGGCCGTGGCCGCGGGCGACGAGGAGGCGGCACGGGTCGCCGCGGGCGCCTACCTGGCGGCGACTGAACGCATCATGCTCGAAGGACTGGCGGCCTCCCGCGAACGCCGGGACGGTGCCCGGTGACCTCCCGTGGAACGGTGTTCCAGGAGACGATGCTGGGCCGCGCCCGGCTGAGCGACGAGGAGCACGAGCGCGCCGTACGACTGGACCTCGTCGTCCGCGCCGACGCCGTGATGCTGCCGCACCGCACGACGCTGGCGCGTGTGACCGGGCGGGTGCGGATCGCCGGGCGGGCGGACGACGCCGACGCCGTGGGGGAGATGGAGATCTCGCCCCTGGCCCGCCGCAGGATCCGCTACCGCGTCTCCTTCACCCTGGAGGGCCGACGCCTGGTGCTGGACGGCTGGAAGTCCGTCACGCCCGCACGGCCGCTGGCTTCGCTGACCGTGCTGCCGTACACCCTCTACGAGGACGGTGAACGCGTGGGCGAGGGCACCCTGCGCTTCCCCGTCACCACCGGCCTGCTGCCCTTCCTCGGCAGCTTCCGCTTCCCGCGCGCGACCGACGCGGCCGCCGATCGGTACCTGGCGCCGCGCTGGGACGGGAAACCGGGGCGCACGGAGGTCTGGTACACCACCCTCACCGACCCCGCGACCGGCAGCGGAGTCTGGCTGCACCACGAAGTCGTCGCCCCCACCGACGGCTCCGCCGCCTACGCGCACGGCTGGGTCGCCGTCTTCCCCAAGGACGGCCCCGCCGAACACGCGCGCTTCGGCCCCGTACCGTGGACGGACCAGGCAGAGGGCTACGCCGCCGAAGGCATCCATGCCCGTCCCGGCCGACTCTCCGGTTCCGCGGGCTCGTTCACCTGGTCGCTCACCGAGACACCGCGTGGCGAGCCCGTCCACACCTTCCCCCGCTGGTCCTGGCGCCGCCCCTGGCTGCCGGCCAGCCACATGCTGCCCGCCGCGCGTTGCCGCTACGACGGTACCGTCCGGTACGGCGACAACGAACTGCGGCTGGACGACGCCGTCGGCGCGAGCGCCCGCATCTACGGCCACGGCAACGCCCGGCGCTGGGCCTGGCTCCACGCCGACCTCGGCGGCGGCGACGTCCTGGAGATCGTGGCCGCGGTGTCCATGCGACCCGGCCTCGACAAGCTGCCGCCCCTGGTGTTCCTGCGCCTGCTGCACAACGGCCGTACCTGGCCGCGCCGAGCGGAGCGAACCGCCGTCGGCTGGGCGGGATTCGGCCGGTTCCGCTCGGACATCGACCTGCCCGAGTGGCGGGTGTCCGGCCGAGTGGGCCGGCGCCGCATCAGGGTCACGGTGACCCAGCCGCCCGAGCGGACCCTGGCACTCGACTACGCCGACCCCGACGGCTCGCCCGCGGTGTGCCGTAACAGTGAGACCGCCGACGCGGTGGTCGGCCTGGAGCGCTGGTGGGGCAGATGGCGGCAGGAGGCCACATGGCGGCTCTCCGGCACGGCCCACGCGGAGGTCGGCGACCGATGAGCCCCTCAACCTCCCCCGGCCTCACGGCACTTGCCGAAGCACTGCTCGCGGACGACGGCACCGCCGAGTGGACCCGGGCCGTGCCCCGGCGGGTCGAGACGCTGCTGGAAGCCATGCCGGCCCACACCCGCACCGCGATACGCGGCGCGACCACGGCCATCAACGCCTACGCCATGGCCCGCACCGGCCGCCGGCTTCCCGCGCTCGGCGCCGCGGAACGGGAGCACGTCATGGCATCGCTCGCCTCCCACCGGGCGCTGCTGCCGCTCCTGGACGCGGTGAAGGTGCCCGTCCTGCTGGCCGCCGGCACCGCACGCCTCGCACACGACAGCCCCGCACCCACCGGATCCGCCCCCGACGATCCGCCGCTCGACTGCACCCACTCCGGTGACTGGCCGACCCGTTCCACCGCCGACGCCGTCATCGTCGGCTCCGGCGCGGGCGGCGCGATGGCCGCCAGGACACTGGCCCGCACGGGCATGCGCGTCGTCGTGCTGGAAGAGGGCGAACACCACACCACCGCGTCCTTCGCGCGCAGGGCTCCGCTCGACCGCTTCACCGACCTCTACCGGGACGGCGGTGCCACGATCGCCCTCGGCAATCCACCGCTGGTCATGCCCGTCGGCCGCGCGGTCGGCGGCACCACCGTCGTCAACTCCGGCACCTGCTACCGCACTCCGGACCATGTCGTCACCCGCTGGCTCGACGACCACGGATTCGAAGTCGCCGACGGTTTCGGTGCCCACCTCGACGAGGCCGAACGCACCCTGCGCGTGGCACGCCAGCCACTGGACGTCCTCGGCAACAACGGACGCCTCGCGCTGGCCGGCGCCAAGGAACTCGGCTGGGCCGCCGCGCCCCTGCGCCGCAACGCCCCCGGCTGCCGCGGCTCCTGCCAGTGCGTCGTCGGGTGCCCCACCGGCGCCAAGCAGAGCGTCCAGCTGTCCGTGCTCCCCGATGCCTGCGCGGCCGGCGCCGCGATCGTGACGGGCGCCCGCGTCCTGCGGATCCTCACCGACCGCGACCGGCCGGGCGGTGCGCGGGCCGCCGGAGTCGTCGTGAGCCGCCCCGACGGCAGCCGACTCGAGATCCTCAGCCCGCTGGTCGTGGTCGCCGCCGGCGCACTGCAGGCCCCGCAACTCCTGCGCCGCTCGGGCCTCGGCGGACACCCCGGCATCGGCCGGAACCTCAGCGTCCACCCCGCCATCAGCGTCGCCGGCCGCTTCAACAGCCCGGTCACCGGCTGGCAGGGGGTCCTGCAGAGCGTAGGAGTGGAGGAACTGCACGCCGACGGCATCCTGATCGAAGCCACCGCCGCGCCCCCGGGCATGAGCTCGTTCGTCCTGCCGGGCGTCGGACGCGAACTGCGCCGCGAGATCGACGGGACGGAACAACTGGCCACACTCGGCGCGATGATCGCCGACCGACCCTCCGGCCGCGTGCTCGGCCGCGACCGCACCCTGCTCCGCTACGACCTCGCGCCCCACGACGCCGGGCGCCTGCTGCGCGCCCAACGAGCCATGGGCCGCCTGCTGTTCGCGGCGGGGGCGGAGGAGGTGCTGACGGGCGTCCCGCACGCTCCGCGCGCCCGCACCATGGACGAACTGGACTCGCTGCTCGAAACGGTGACGGTACGTCAGCTGCATGTGTCCGCGTTCCATCCCACGGGCTCGGTCGCCGCCGGGACGGACCCCGAGCGGTCACCGGCCGACGCGGAGGGACGTCTGCGGGGCGTGCACGGCGTACTGATTGCCGACGGATCCGTACTGCCGAGCTGCCCCGAGGTGAATCCGCAGCTCAGCATCATGGCGGCGGCCTTGGGCGTGGCCAGGCGTTTCGCGGGGGACGCGTGAGGGAGGGTGCCGGACCGTCTCCCGGCCCGTCGGCTACGACCCGGGCGAGTCGGCCAGTTCGGCGATGACCTGGGCGTGGCACGCCTGCGGGACGCACCAGCAGCCGAGCCTTCGGCCGCGCAGGCCGGGCAGCAGGGCGAGCAGGTCGGGACGGCTCAGCAGATGGGCCCGGTACTTCTCGACCACCGCTTCCCGGGTGCCGTCCCGTCCCGGCCGGAAGGGACTCGCGAGCGGAGAGCCCGCGAGGTCCCAGCCACCGCGGTGCATCGCGCGGCCGACGTAGACGACGTCCGCGTAGTCGGGGTCGTCGCGATGCCCCTTCATGTTGACGACCGTGGTCCGGCTCATGCCGTTCATGGTGCGCTCCGTCCGCGCCGGGCGAAGCGAGCCCGGCTCAGGCGGCGGTGCGGTGCGCGCAACGGCGACGGGTATGTGGCGGGCTGTGCCATGGCCTGTCCTTCCTCGGTCGGCCCGTTCGTGGCCGTTCGGCGGGTGAGGGTGCCGGGCGGCAGCGCGGGGCGGCGCGCGGCCGCCCGGCGGTCGGGTCAGGGAAGCTTGACCGCCAGCAGGTCGACCGGCCTGATGTCCGGCGCCTCACTGAGCATGGTCCCGGCGGCCTCCATCAGCGCCGCGGCGATCCGCCCCTGGAGGTGCCCCTGACGCCCCTCCTCGTCCTCGAAGGTGTCGAAGACGCCGAAGGTGGTGTCGCCCTGCCGGAAGGCGAACCAGGTGACGGTGTGGTCCTCCTGCCGCGCCAGCTCCAGGGCGTCCCGCAGCAGGCCCTCCACCTTCTCGGCGTACTCCGGCTTGGCCTCGATCCGGGCAAGCAGCCCCAGCTTCGTCATGCCGTACTCCTGTCTGTGCTCATCGGTGAACGTGGTGATCGCGGTGCCGGTACCGGGCACCGGCTGTTGTCCGGACACCGAAAAGCTATGCCGCACGGTCGGCCGCGCCCAGTGTCGGAAACGACGCGTCCGATATCGTTTCCGTCATGGATGTGGCGGTGCTGGCGTACGACGGTGTGTTCGACTCCGGGCTCTCCGCCGTCCTCGCCGTCCTCGACGGGGCGAACGCGATGCGCTCGGAACTGCCGAAGCCGCCGCCCGCCTGGCAGGTGTCCACCGTCGGCTTCCGGCGCCGGATCCGTACCGGAGCCGGGCACCTGGTCGAGACGCTCCCCGTGGGCACCGCGAAGGACGCGGACCTGCTGCTGGTGCCCGCGCTCGCCGAGCGGCGGCCCGACGCCCTGATCGCGCACGTCTCCGGCCCGGACGCCGAGCCCGTCCGACGGCTGGTGGCCGCGACGCGCGCCCGCCGTACGCCCGTCGCGTCCGCCTGCACGGGCACGTTCCTGCTGGCCGAGTCGGGGATCCTCGACGGGCGCACGGCCACGACCAGCTGGTGGCTCGCCCCGTACTTCCGCAAGCGCTACCCCGCGGTCACGGTCGACGAGAGCCGCATGGTCACCACGTCCGAGGGGGTGACCACGGCCGGGGCCGCGTTCGGGCACGTCGACCTCGCGCTCGCGATCGTGAGGATGAGCAGCCCGGCCCTCGCGGACCTGGTCGCGCGTTACCTCGTCGTCGACGAACGCCCCTCGCAGGCGGCATACACGATCTCCTCGGCGCTCGCGCAGAGCGATCCGACGCTGGCCGCCTTCGAGCGCTGGGCGCGGGTGCACCTGGACCAGCCGATCTCGATCGCCGACGCGGCACGGGCCGTCGGCGTCAGCGAACGCACGCTCCAGCGCGCCGTGCGCCGCACGCTCGGCACCTCACCCGTCCGCTTCGTCCAGGACCTGCGCGTCGAGCAGGCCTCCCACCTGCTGCGCACCACGGATCTGCCCCTGGAGGTCATCGCCCGCAAGGTCGGCTACGAGCACCCCAACACCCTGCGCATCCTGCTCCGCGAGCGCACCGGGGAGACGGCCGGCTCGCTACGGGGACGATGACCCGAGGGGACCGCAGCCGTGGCCGGTCGGTCAGGCGGCGCCGGCCGAGCCGTTGAAGTAGTGCCCCTCGGCCAGGTCTTCGAGCAGGTCGGGCCGGGTCGGGCGCCAGTCCAGCGACTCCTGCGTCAGGGCGCTCGACGCCGATGCGTCGAGACCCAGGAAGGCGCCGAGCCAGCCGAAGTGCTCGGTGGCGGCCTCCGGGGCCACGGAAGTCACCGGCACACCGAGGTGACGGCCTATCACTTCGGCCACGTCACGGATGGCGACGCCCTCCTCGGCGGCACCGTGCAGCACGGCCCCGGCGGGGGCCTTCTCGACCGCGAGGCGGAACAGCCGTGCGGCGTCCAGGCGGTGGACGGCGGCCCAGCGGTTGGCGCCGTCGCCGATGTAGCCGGACACCCCCTTGGCGCGGGCGATGCCCGCCAGTGTCGCCATGAACCCGTTGTCCCCCTCGCCGTGGCAGGTCGGAGCGAGGCGCACCACGGACGAGCGCACTCCGCGTGAGGCGAGTGCCAGAGCCGCGGTGGAGGTGACCGCGCGCAGAGACGTGGGCGAGCCGTCGATCGTGGGCAGGTCCCGCTCGGTCGACACCTGTCCCGGCTTCAGGCCGGCCAGCCCCGAGGCGAGGACGAACGGGCGGTCGCTGCCGGCCAGCGCGTCGCCGAAGGTGTCGACGGCGCGGCGGTCCGCCTCGGCGGCGCCCTTGTAGTCGCCGGTGAAGGCGACGTCGTGCTTGAAGGCGAGGTGAACCACCCCGTCCGAGGTGGCGGCGGTCGTGCGCAGAAGGTCGAGGTCGTCCACGGTGCCGCGGACCACCTCGGCTCCGGTCGCGGTGAGGGCCTCGGCGGAGGCGGTGGAGCGAGCGAGCCCGAGGACCTGGTGCCCCGCGTCGATGAGTTCGGGCACGAGGGCGGAGCCGATCCAGCCGGAGGCGCCGGTGACGAAGATGCGCATGGGAATGTCCCTCAACGATTGATGTCAGTGACTGTCATCGACGCTACCACCTGATGTCAGTGACTGCCATCGCGTAGGATCTGCGCATGGGTAGATGGGAGCCGAACGCGCGCGAACGCCTGGCGAAAGCGGCGTTGGAGCTCTACAGTGAGCGGGGCTACGAGCAGACGACGGTGGCGGAGATCGCCAAGCGGGCGGGCCTCACGGAGCGGACCTACTTCCGGCACTACGCCGACAAGCGCGAGGTGCTGTTCGACGGCTCCGGGTCGTTGCAGGAACTCTTCGTGAACGCCGTCGCCGAGGCCCCCGAGTCCGCGGCGCCGATCGACGCCGTGGCGGCCGGCCTGGAGGCCGTCGGCACGGTGTTCGTCGATCGCCGCGAGCACTCCCGGCGGCGTCAGGCCGTCATCGTGGCCAACGCGGAACTCCAGGAACGCGAACTCATCAAGCTCTCCTCGCTGTCGGCCGCGCTCGCCGACGCCCTGCGCCGACGCGGCGTCGGCGAGCCGGCGGCGAGCCTGACCGCCGAGGCCGGTGTCGCCGTGTTCAAGGTCGGCTTCGAGAGATGGACCGCGGACCCCGAGGACGGGACCCTGGCGCGGGCGATGCGCGAGTCCTTGGCGGAGCTCAAGGCCGTGACCGCGGGCGCCTAGGCGGTCAGGACTTTCGGTCGCCGTCCTCGGGTACGCCGGGGGGTGACTTCGGCGTACCCAGGCGTCGCCTGAGGGGCGTCTCCTGGGACAGCACGGCGCCCACGCTGAGGCCGATGGCGACGGCCACGCACACCACGATCAGCCAGGACAGCAGAACGAAGACCGAACCCGCGGGACCGTAGCCGGCCAGCGCCCGGTTGAGGGCTCGCGGCATGTAGAAGTGCGCGGTCACGGACAGGGCGCTGACCGCGAGCGCCGTGATGACGGCACCCGGCAGGAGGGGCGGCCAGCGGACGGCACCGCCCAGCAGCAGATGCTGCGTCCACCACCACATGGCCACCTGGATGACGAGGATGACCGGAGCGCCGATCTCGGCCCCCCGACCGAACCCGTTGTGCAGCAGGCCTTGCAGGATCAGCGCGCCGAGCCACAGGACGATCCACGCCAGCCACCGCCACGGAGCGACCTTCGACTCCGTGCGGGACAGCACCCAGGCCCGTCTGCACAGCCGCTGCACCGCGCGGCTCACCGCGGTGGCCGACAGCAGCACCATCAGCACGCCCACCAGGCCGGTCGCCTGGCGCAGATCGTCGCCGGCCGGCGCAAACGCCTGCTCCACCTGGGCCTTCGAGTCTCCCGTCAGACCGAACACGGAACTCACCGACGTCGCGACCTGGTCCTGCACCGCCTCCGGCGCGTACGCACCGAACACGAACAGCAGCGGGACCGCGGTCAGGAAACACTGCGCCGCGATGCGGGTCGCGGAGTCGAAGATGTTCACGGACACCAGCCGGTCGACGAGCCCCGTGATCACCGGGAAGCGGCTCTCCAGGCGCGCGTGGACGGCATGCAGCCACGCCGTCAACCGCTGCGTACGGTCACGCCACCACGACGCGCGCAGCAGGGCCGGGGTCCGAGAATGCGGGTCGCCTTCGGGCCGGTTCGACGGCGCGTCGGAGCCGGACTCCGCGCCCGTGCCCCCGGGGCTCATCAGACACCGGTGCGGGGGGAACCGGGGCAGGGTGCCGGGGCCCCCGCCGCCGACGGCGCGTCTGCCGAAGTCTTCATCGACGCTCCTTCCCACCTCAAGAGTGCGTGAGGAACCGGGTCATGGCACCCTCGGCCGTGCAGGTCAGGAGGCGGCGGCCTGGTCGGACGGCGTGGCCGCCTTCCCCGGCACAGGAACGGCACGGCCCGGCGGCAGCAGTTGGACGGTCACGAAAGCCACCACGGCCGACAGCAACACCACGGGCGTCATCTCGGCGCTTCCCATGACGAGGACGACCAGCACCGCACTGCTCACCGGAAGCCGCAGCGCGGCGGCGGAAGCGGCCGCCATGCCCGCCGCCAGCCCTGGCACCACACCCAACCCGGGCAACGGCGCGAGGAGTACGCCCGCCGCGGCCCCCAGGAAGAGCGACGGAAAGATGGGGCCACCACGCAGACTGCCCAGACAGAGCGAGTACGCCGTCGCCTTGAACAGCAGTACGGCGATCAGCGCACCCACGCCCCAGGAGTGCGGATCGTGGGCCAACTGGCCCAGCGTGCCCTGCCCGGACGACGCCACGTCCATCGGCGACCGGTCGGTGATCAGCGTGTACACCGCCGCGCACGCCCCGGCGGCCAGCGCGCAGGCCGTCGTACGCGCGATCGTGCGCTTCGAGACGAACAACGCGGTCAGTCGCCCGGTGTTCATGATCAGGTGCAGGGCGAACCCGATCACGACGGCCATGAGGATGGACCAGAGCACGTCGCCCGCGTCGATCCGGGGCGACGGCGCGGTCAGGTCGAGCGACAGACTGCCGGTCGACAGGCCGGTCCAGCGGCCGAACCCGGTGAAGACGAGTGAGCCTATCCCGCTGGCCAGCAGCGCCGGAAGCATGACGGCGAACAGCTGCGGGCCGCCCACTCCGGCCACCTCGATGAGGATGACCGCTCCGATCAGCGGGTTGCCGAAGATCGCGGGAAGCGCGGAGGCGGCGCCGGCCGCCGCCAGAAGCGGGGTGCTTCGCGGGGTCACCGGGGCGCGCACCAGTTGGGCGAAGAGCAGGGCCAGACCGCTGCCGAGCGCGATCAGCGGCGCTTCGGGGCCGAGCGTGGCGCCGAGCGGCAGACTGGCGAAGGCCGCGATGACGACCCCCGGCAGGGCGGACGCACCCTGACCCGGAGAGTGCAGACCGACGGCCGGAATATGACCGCCGGCTCCAGGCAGGTACCTGACCACGAGCGCGACGGTGGCGCCGGCGATCGCGAGCAGCGGCAACGGCCACCACCAGGGAGGGGTGTCCCACCCCAGCGCCGAGGGGAGGTCGGCCCACAGCGCGTGCTCCAGTTGGTGCACGGCGGCCAGGAACCAGAACGCGAGCAGGGAGACCGGGATGCCGATCAGTGCGGAGAAGACGAGCGCCTTCTGATAGGCCGGGCTCCGCAGCAGTTCACGCAACAGGTCGGCCTCTTCCGGCTGTGTACCGGCGGCCGGCGCAGCCGCAGACCCCGCATCAGGCACGACCCCGTTCCTCCCGTGTCCGTCGCCGTCCGAGGAACAGCGTCCTGAGTCATTGCAGCACCGGGCCCGGCCCCTTGCATGTCCACGCGGAGCCTTCCGGCCCCTTCGACGGCGCAAGCCCATTGAGCGCGTACGGCTATTTGCGGCGTATGCATGTAGAGCGCGTATGCATCGGATCTCTCGGGTACCCAAGAAGCACATCCACCTGTGCGACCGCACGCGAAAGGGGCTGCGAGGCATGCAGATCGATCTGAAGGGGCGCACCGCGCTGGTCACCGGATCCACCCAGGGCATCGGAGCGGCGATCGCCGCCGGCCTCGCCCGAGCGGGTGCCCGTGTGGGCGTCAACGGCCGCAGCCCCGAGCGGGTGGAGCAGAGCGTGGCCGAACTGGCCAAGCAGGTACCGGGCGCCGAGTGGGTGCCCGTGGCCGCGGACGTGACCACGCAGGAGGGCGCCGACCAGGTCGCCGGGATGCTCCCGGACGTCGACATCCTCGTGAACAACCTCGGCATCTTCGGCGCCGCGGACCCGCTGGAGATCAGCGACGAGGAGTGGCGTCGTTACTTCGAGGTGAACGTGCTCTCCGCCGTACGGCTGACGCGGTCGTACCTTCCGGGCATGACCGAGCGGGGCTGGGGCCGGGTCCAGTACATCGCCAGCGACTCGGCGATCGTCACCCCGGCCGAGATGATCCACTACGGCATGTCCAAGACGGCACTCCTCGCGGTCAGCCGGGGCTTCGCCAAGCAGGCCGCCGGCACCGGCGTGACGGTGAACTCGGTCATCGCCGGGCCCACCCACACGGGCGGGGTGGAGGACTTCGTCTACGAACTCGTGGACCGCAGCCTGCCCTGGGACGAGGCCCAGCGCGCCTTCATGCGCAAACACCGGCCGCAGAGCCTGCTGCAACGCCTGATCGAACCGGAGGAGATCGCGAACATGGTGGTCTACGTCAGCTCCGACCAGGCCTCGGCCACCACGGGCGGCGCACTGCGCGTGGACGGCGGATACGTCGACTCGATCCTGCCGTGACCTCGGCGGTGCTCATGCTAGGCCGTCACCGGTGAACCCATGCATGCTCATGCCTCCACGAGCCGATTGGGCTGGAGCAGCAGCAGGGCGATGTCGTCGATGGGCTGGTTGGTGCGGCGGGTGTGCTGGACGAGGCTGTCCGCGAGCTGGTGCAGCGGGAGGTCGCCCGACTCACCTAGGTGGCGGGCGAGGTCGGCGATGGTCCGGGTGATGTCGGTGCCGGGATCCTCGACGAGGCCGTCGGTGTAGAGCGCGAGGAGTGTCTCCGGGAGCAGGGGCAGCGTGGTGACCGGGTACGAGGGGGCGCCCGCGCCGACGCCGAGCGGGGGACCCGGACTGATGTCGATGACCTCGGCCTTGTTGTCGGCGTGCCGCAGCAGCGGGGGAGGGTGCCCGGCGCTGGCGAGGGACACCTCCTGGCGGGCCAGGTCGAGGTGGGCGTAGAGGCAGGAGACGAAACGGCTGGCGTTGAGGTCGGCGAGGTCGCGCTCGGTGTGGATGAGGACCTCGTCGGGAGCGGCTCCGGCGGTGGCGTGGGAGTGGACGGCCATCCGGACCTGGCCCATGAGGGCGGCCGCCATCATGTCGTGGCCCTGCACGTCTCCGATGACCGCGGCGGCAGTGGTGTTGGTCAGGCGGATGAGGTCGTAGAAGTCTCCGCCGATGTTCATGCCCTGCCCGGCCGGGAAGTAGCGCGCGGCGACCTCGAGTCCGGTGACGCTGGGCAGCGCCTGGGGCAGAAGGGTCTGCTGAAGGGCGAGCGCGAGTCCGTGCTTGGCGTCGTAGAGCCTTGCGCGGTCCAGGGCCTGGGCGATGAGACCGGCGAGCGGCGTGAGGATGGAACGCTCGGCGACCGGGAACGTGTGCGGGTGGTTGTAGGCGATGAGGAGACAACCGATGGGGCGCCCGGAGCTGAGCAGCGGCAGGAACGCCCACGCCTGTTTGTCGCTGATCTGCGGCGCCCTCGGATAGAGATGGGCCAGCTCGCCGCGGTCGGCGAAGAACGACGAGGCGCCGGTGGCCAGCGCATGCCCGGCGGGCGTGAGGTCGGCGTCCGTGGGCATGCCGTCGAACTGGTCGATGACGGCCGGCTCGTAGCCGCGGTATCCGATGATCCGGATACGGCCGGCGTCGGCGGTGGACATGATCATGCCGTGGGCGCCGAAGGCGGGCAGGATCTGGTCACCGACCAGATCGACGACGTCCTGGACACCGACGGTCTCCGTCAGTGCGGCGGCCAGGCCCATCAGGAGATGGATACGGCTGTCCGGCGGAGCGCCGGTGGAGGCCGGCCGCGTGCCGATGGGCCTGGACGAATGGTCGGGCGTGACCAGGATGCTGGTCCCGGTGTCGTCCGTGTGGAGCCGCAGGTCGAGCCACTGGTCCGGGGGGCGCAGGACGGTCAGTCCGAGAGGCTCACGACTGCTCATCGCGATCCGGTACGCGTCCATGTACGCGATGTTGTCGAGCCACGGCAGCGACATCCACGGCTCGGTGCCCAGCAACTGCTCCGGGGGACTGCCCAGCAGGCTCGCGGCGGCCGTGTTGACGTAGGTGACCCGCCCCGCGAGATCGAGGGAGAGGGTGCCGACGGGGAGGCGCTCGACGAGGGTGGCCGCCTCGTGCGCGGACTGAGCGCTCGTGTCCGAGTGGTGGGGCCGGACGAAGTGCGGACGGTCCGGAATGGCGGGTGCGGAGGAGGCCGAGTTCAGCACCCGGGCGACCCGGCGCGCGGCGGAGGCCATACGTCCGCGCTCACGAGGGCTGAGACGGGGAGAGCGGTCCGGGGCCCACAGCAGCAGCATCGTGCCCCGGCAGTGCCGGACGCCTCTGAGCGGGACCATGGCGAACGCGATCTCATAGGGGAGGCTCGCCGCGACGCGCGGGTAGCAGCGCGCCAGCTCCTCCAGGGAACTCACCCAGACGATGCGCTCGTTGCGCACCGAGTCCTGGGCGGGGCCATGGGCGGCATACGCGGTGCGCCACCAGGGCGCGAAGGCGTCCACCGGGATCCCGCACAGCGTGATCAGCCCCAGCACTTCCTCGGCCGGGTCCAGTACGTATACGCCCCCGTACCTGGCACCGGTGCGCTGCACAGCCGCAGCCAAGGCCTCACCGAGCGGATCAGCAACACCTGTCGGCGTCTCACCGGCCCCGGTCATGCGGCGCAAAACCTAACGCCCATATCAAGAACGCTAAGCCCGAGCCGGGGCTCAGGCATGTGGATCAGATGCGCGGGGTTCGGAGCGTCGCGCCCTGGACGCCGGCTGTGATGATCCGGTTACCTTGCGAAGTCGGCGGTGTCAGGTGAGGAGAAGCGTATGGACTCGGGCAGGCGTCGGTTCCTCGGCAGGTGCGGAGTAGTGGTGACGGGCGCCGCGGTGCCGTTCGCCCTCCCCCAGGGCATGCGCCGGCAGGCGTACGCCCGCCCGGACGCCGAGGCGAGTGCCGTGACGGAGCGGCATGCCGGCGTCGGCCATGAGCGCTTCATGTGGCTGGCCGTCGAGCAGGCCCGCAAGAACCCCAAGTGGCCCTTCGGCGCGGTCATCGTGCACACCCGCACCGGCGAGATCCTGGGGGGCGGAGTCAACACCGGGACGGACAGTCCGCTGCTGCACGGCGAAGTGGTCGCCATGAACGACTACGTGCGTCGGCAGGGCAATCAGGGCTGGGCCGACGCCACCCTCTACACCACGGGCGAGCCCTGCTCGATGTGCATGAGCGCGATGGCGTGGGCGAACCTGCGGCGAGTCGTCTGGGCCAGCTCGATCGACGACATCCGCGGCACCGGGATCATTCAGATCGACCTGACCGCACGCCAGGTGGCCGACGCGGCGAGCTCCTTCTACACCCCGCGGCTGCTCCTGGGCGGTGTCCTCGCGAACCACACCAACCGCCTCTTCCGGGAGGCCCAACGGCTGCGCGAAAGCCTCCCGGACGCGCCGGGCGTGACCGACCGGTAGAGGCGACAGTCGCGCCGTACTGATAGTTATGCTCGGGCACTGTGAGTGACGAGCGCGGTGGGCGTGCCGACGAGCATCCGGAACGGGGGACGGCCCTGCACCTCGCCCTTGTCCTTCTGGTCGCCGCGTCCGGGGCGGTGGAAGCCATCTCCTTCACCGCGCTGGAGCACGTCTTCGCCGGAGTGATGACGAGCAATCTCGCCCTGCTCGGGATGGCGATCGGCCGGGGGCAGGCGACGGGCGTGACCGCGGCGGTGCTGGCGCTGGCGGGGTTCGCCCTGGGCGCTGCCGTGACCGCCCGACTCACCCGCCGGAGCGGGGACGCGGGAACGTGTTGGCCCGAGCCGGTGATGTTCTGTCTGGCCGGCGAGGCGGTCGTACTGGCGGCCGGCGCCGTGATCTGGGCTGCTCTCGGCGGAACGCCGGGGCAAACCGCGCGGGACGCCCTGCAGTTCGGTGCCGCCGCGACGATGGGTGTCCAGTCTGCGGCCATGGTCGCGGCCGGGCGGGCCGCGTCACCGACCACCTATCTGACCGGGACGCTCGCCACGTACATCGTGCGGGGCGTGGGAACGGGCCGCACGGATCGCTGGGTGCCCGCGCAGCTGACCGCGCTGATGGTGGGGGCGGGGATCTCCATGCTGCTCCTCCGTGAGGCCCGGGGGTGGGCCGGCGTGCTGCCCGTGGTGCTGGTGGTGTGCGCCATCCTGACGGCCGCCGCGCCGATGATCCGCATGCGCCGTGACTCGGGCGGCAGTTGAGGGCCGAGTGCCCGCGCGGTACGTCCTGCTGAGCTCCGGCGGACGTTTTCGACACGCGCGCGTCGACTGGCGGCACGCCCGGCCGGAAACCAGGTGCGGCGCGTCAGCGCGGTGGTGTGTCATCGACGGCATGACGATCGCGTTGAGCAGGCCGGGAGTCGACGGGTTGAGCGGGACCGTGGGTGTGCTGCGGGAGTGGCAGTACGAAGGGGCGCCCATGCAACTGCATCCGGGGGACCTGGGCTGGTTCTGGCGGTTCGGTCCCGACGCGACGGCCGAGGCGGTCCGGACCTGGAGCCGGGGCGGGAGCATTCTCGCAGTCGGGCTGCTGGACGGCCCCGACCTGCTCCGACTGACGATCGCACCCGACGCCCACCGGGATGAGGAGCTGGCGCGGCAGTTGGTCAAGGACGTGTCCGGGACGGAACACGGTGTGTTCGGGGAGGGCAAGGCCTGCATCGAGGCGCCCATGGCCGCACTCGTCCAGGAGCTCCTGGCCGAGAACGGCTGGGACGTCGACGAACCGTGGACGCCGCTGCGTCGCGACCTCGCCGAGCCGGTGGAGGACCCGGGCGTGCGGATCGAGGTGATCGGACCGGAGCAGGCGCACGTACGAGCGGCCGTACAGCGGGCGTCGTTCAACAGCTCGACGTTCACGGACGAGCGCTGGCACGCGATGGCGAGCGGAGTGCTGTACGCCGACGCCCGGTGTCTCGTCGCGTACGACGACCGTGGCGACGCGGTGGCGGCGGTGACGGTGTGGTCGGCCGGTCGGGGCAAGCCCGGCCTGCTGGAGCCGATGGGCGTGGCTCGGAGCCATCGCGGTCGCGGCCACGGCAGGGCGATCACCGTCGCCGCGGCGGCCGCACTCCAGGAGCTTGGCTCGTCGAGCGCGATCGTGTGCACGCCGAGCTCCAACGTCGGCGCCGTAGCCACCTACAGGTCGGCCGGCTTCGAGCCGAGACCCGAGGTCCGGGACCGCCGCCGGGACGCGTAGCGGCCGCGTCGGATCAGTCGCGGAGAGCGGCGGACCGCTTCAGCAGGAAGTGTCCGCTCGCGCCCGCGCACAGCAGACCCGCCACCATGCAGACGAGGCTGAGGGCCGGGCCGGAGGTCCAATCGACGTGCGCCGCGCGGGCGGCCAGGACGACGGTCATGGTGGCCGCGGTGCCGGGCAGCGCGAGGAGGGCCGGGCGGGTGCGGGTCAGGTCGTCCTCGGCGAGGGCACCCAGGACGCCGACTCCGAGCGCGAGCGCCCACACGCCGAGTGCCTGTGCGTCGAGGCGACTGGTGTCCCAGGGGACGAAGTCGGCCCAGAAGCCCGGCCGGATCAGCAAGCCCGTGCCGATGCCCAGCCAGGCCGAACCCAGCACCGCCAGCGGCGGTTTGGACCAGGCGGGCAGCGGGGCGGCAGCCGTACCGCGCTGCTGAGCCGGGACCCGGTGTTGCAGGACCAGAGCGATCATCGCCCACGCGCAGAACAGCCCCAGGACGAATATCCAGCCGAGGCTGAACAGCACGGACAGGACGGGCCCGCCCTCGGCGATGTAGAGCCCGCCGGCATTGAGCATGGTCACGGTGAACAGGCCGACCAGGACGACGGCCAACGGGTGGAGCAGGGTGCGCGCTTCTTCCCAGTGCCGCGTCCGGCCGACGGCGAACAGGCCCGGCGCGGTACCCAGCATCGCGGCACCGATCAGGCCCGGGTTGAGCGAGTCGGGGGACGCCCAGGCGCCGAAGACATGGCCGGTGAGGCTGACGGCCGCCAGAAGTCCGCCCACGAGAAGGCTGTTCACCGCCACAGCGGTGGCCAGCATGGCCACTCCGGCGGTCAGCGGGCGTCCGCCGGCGGCTGCGCGGGCGGAGGCGTCGGATGCTGCCTGTGTCATGAGGTTTCCGTTTCCGGGCGGGGACCTGGGGACGTACGTCGACCGGTGACCGCGTATCGCGGCGGACGGCAATGAGGCAGCTGACGGCTCCGGGTCAGCGGGCTGCGACGAGACTGCCGGCTGCTACGAGAGGGCGGGCTGCTACGAGAGGGCGGGCTGCTACAAGAGGGCGGGCTGCTACAAGACGGGCGAGGAGATGCGCGAGGGCGATGCGGCTGAGGAGGAGTCCGCGGTCGATCGCTTGCGCAGCTCCCGGGCGTACATGACGCGCAGGCTCGCCACCGCGGTGGCCGCGGTGGCGAGAACGCCGCAGCCGATGGCGAGGCCGGCGGCCAGTGCCGTGTGGTGATCCAGGTCGAGAGTGCGCTCGAAGACCGGGGTCGCACCGGCCGAGAGCACGGGCGCCAGGCACAGCGCTGTCAGGTGCAGCCGCCACTCCTCGCGGGCCCAGGTGCGGCCCTGCCGTGCGGCGCGCCTCGCGCCGGCGGCCATGACGGCGTAGGTGACGGCGTACGGCAGCAGGTAGCCCGCCAGCAGACGGTGACCCGCCGCGCCGAAGTCGAGGTACGAGTACACGATCCAGGCCAGTGCGGCGGCGCCGGCCAAGTGGGCGGCGGCCAGCACCGGCAGCGGGGCCCACGAACCGGACACCCCGTCGACCGTCGCGCGCCGGTCGAGCGAGCGCGAGGCGATGAGCGCGCCGAACGCGACCACCGACCCCAGATGCATGATCGCCACCTGGTTGATCTCGGCCATCGACAGCCCCGGCATCAGCACCGGCAGGCCGCCCCACTCCAGGCGAAGCAGGGGAGCGGTCAGCAGAAAGCCGTAGCAGAGCAGCATCCAGCGCTGGTGCAGATCGGGGAAGCCGCCGACGGCGGACAGGATGCCGAAGGTCACGCTCATCACGGTGCCCACCAGGATGGTGGCGAGCACGATCCAGAACGCCGCCCCGCTGAAGGCGTCCGCGGGCGCCGTGCGCGCCAGGTACAGGCCGGCGCCCGCCATCGAGGCGTACACCGTCACCGCGAACACCACACCGAGCACGCGGTGCAGACGCATCCGCCGCCGGGCCGCCGTCAGCAGCTGCGCGGGCCCCAGAAGCATGAGCAGGCCCCCGAGCACCGAGTGCACGATCATCGGCACCAGGCTGTGCCGGTACGGCTCGATGCGGGTGGCCAGCGCGTCCGCGACATAGCTCGGGGAGACGAGGCGGGACATCAGCCACTCGCCGAACGCGGGCGCGCCGGGGCTCGCGTACGGCCACAGCTCGGTCATCGCCACCGGCGCGTACGCGACACACATGACGGTCACCGCGATCGTGGCGCCACGGCGCCAGGTGCTGCTCGTCGGACGGCCCACGGCGACCTCCTGCTCATGGCCGCTGCACGGCCGAAACCAATAGTCCAGATTGGACTATCGAGAAGGTAGAGGGGACCAATGCCGAGGTCAACGGTCCGTGGCGGTCGGAAATCGTCAGGAATCCGTGGACGTGCGGTCCTCCCGCTGCCGCACCCACGCCCAGAAGTCGACCATCATCCGCTCGTAGCGGATACCGAACTCCAGCGCCTCGCGCTGCCCGGCAGTCAGCAACTCCCCGACCTCGTCGGCGAGTTCCTCGTACGACCGCAGGGTGCGCCGGTGCTCGTCGACCTGGACCGGAGCCAGCACGTCCGGCTGTCCGCCGAACCACAGCTTGAGGATGCCGCGCTCCCTCGCCTCGACGGGCACGAACTCCGGATCCCCGAGCCACTCCTGAAGAGCGGCACGCCCCTCGTCCGTGAGCGTCAGCACTCGCCGGTTACGCCCGCTCTCCTGCCGCACCTGGGACAGCAGCCCCGCCTCCAGCAGCCGGTCGCACTGCGCGTACACCTGGGCGTGCGGCACCGACCAGAACGGCGCCACCGTGCGCGCCGCCTCGCCCTTCACGTCGTACGCACTCGCCTCGCCCAGCTTGTCGATGATCCCGAGCACGAGATAAGAGGGGGTCGTCAACCGCACGTCAGCCATGAGGTGACCGTATCGCCCCAGGTGACGGCAGGAGAGTGCGCGGGCGTGCCCGTGCGCGGGTGTTCGGAAGGGTGAAGGAGGCGCCACCATCCGGACGCCGTCCGCGTGGCGCGCGTAGCTGCCGTGGCGCCGGTGGTGTGCCCTGAGGCAACAGGACGGCTCACCCGTGAAGGAGACACACGGCATGCTCGGACAGTCGCAGGCCTTCAGCGGCTTCTCGGTCGACGACCTCGACGAGGCCCGCCGGTTCTACGGTGAGACTCTCGGCCTCCAGGTCGAGGACACCGGTGAGGGGGAGATGCGCATGCTGACCCTCCGGCTCGGCGGCGGTACGCAGGTCTTCGTCTATCCCAAGCCGACGCACACCCCCGCGACGTTCACGATCCTCAACTTCCCGGTCGACGACATCGAGGCAGCCGTGGACGAATTGCAGCGGCGTGGCGTGTCCTTGACGCGCTACCCCGGATTCGAGCACGACGAGAAGGGCATCGTCCGTGTCGGCAACGGCGGCCCCGCGGCGATCGCCTGGTTCACCGACCCTGCCGGAAACGTCCTCTCCGTACTCCAGGAACACTGACCGCTCACCCGCTGCCCTACGTGGAGCCGGAGCTCCTGAACACCTGAAGCGCCCGCCCCCTCGCCTGACCCGGGTCGGGCGATTGACGGCCGGGAGGACGGATAAGGGCACCCGCTCGCCGGAACAACAGGGGTAGGACCCCTTGGCGAGAGGGAGGCAGGCATGGGCGTAGCCGAGAACCCGGTCACCGAGCAGCCGCGCAGGTTCTACGACGGTGGCGTCGACGCGACCGCGGGTCAACCGGAAGTTCCGCCCGACCCCGACGCGGATCCCCGGATCGAACTCGTCCGGCATGTCCTCGGCGGCCAGGAGGAGTTCGCGATGCAACGCCGCATCGCCTACCGGGACCGTCACCTCGGCGAGCTGCTGGTGCCCCGGCTGACCGCCGCCTTCCGCACCGACCTGACCTCCGTCCCCGCCTTCTTCACCTGGCTCGTGCCCAAGACCGGGAACCATCTGCCGGCCACGCTGCTGCACGACGGACTGATCCACCCTCCCGGCGATCCGACGTACGTCTCGACCGAGAGCCACGTGGTGCTGCGCGTGGAGGCCGACCGTGTGCTGCGGGACGCCATGGCGGACGCCGGGACCGCGCTCGTGAGGCGGTGGCTGGTCTGGTCGGCCGTGACGACGGTGACGATGCTCGACGGCGGGGGAACGGGCTGGACGAAGAGCCGCGCTTGGTACCACCGCCTGGTCGCGGCCCTGACCGTCGTACTGATCCTGGCACTCGGCGTCCTGGCGACCCTCGACCTCTTCGACATCCGGATCCCCTTCAGTCCGACACAGCTCTGGATGGGCGACCGGACATGGTTCGTCGAGATCGTCAACGGGCTGTCGGCCGCGATCGCGATCCCGCTGCTGCTCGCCCGGCTGTTCTGGGGCAAGGACCTCTGGATCGCCGGCGCGGTCGTGGGGGTCAGCCTGTCGGTCCTGCTGCACGTCACGGTGGCGGTGCTAGCCATCACCGGGCTGTACCAGTTGGTCGAGCGCTTCACGAGGAGCGTGCCGCGTGCGGCGGCAGTGCTGGCGTGCGTGGGGATGCCGGCGGCGCTGGTGTGGTTCGTGGTCACGGTGATCGTCACGCGGTGATGGACCGAGGTCCGTGGGCGACCCGGGATTCCCGGGTACGTCGGATGGGGTGCCCGGCCGGGAAGCCGGGCACCCCATCCGACGTACCGGGCCGTGTCAGTGCCGCACCGGCGTCGCCTCGGCCGGCACCGAACTCCGGGTGCTGCTGCGGTAGATGGAGATGCCGAGGGCGAGCAGCCAGTAGCTGAGGATCGCGCCCATCAGGGCGGTGGTGCCCCAGCCGTTCGCCGCGGAGAAGTTCGCCGGGGTGTTACCGAAGAACAGGGACGGCACGAAGAGGAGATTGAGGCCGGCCAGGGCGTAGGCGGAGCGGCTGGTCCAGCGGGGCAGCAGTTCCGTGCGGGCGATGGCGTAACCCACCGAGGCGAGGAACAGTGCCAGCAGCAGGCGTCCGATCGACCCGTAGAGGATGTAGGTCCCGCTGACGGTGATGGTCGGGTCGATGGAGTGGTCGGCGGCGATGACCGCGCCGGCTTCCAGCCCGCTGGAGACGAGGGTGACCGTCGTGTAGACCAGTCCGCCGGCGAAGGCCATCGAACCCACCCACTCGTAGGCCGGGTTCACCCGCTTCACCAATTCGCGGAAGGCCGTGACGAACACGATCAGGAACGCCAGCGCGATGATCGCGATCAGCAGCCTGGCCAGGACGTTGGAGTCCGGCGGCGGGCCGGAGTAGATGAAGTACAGCGGTACCTCGATGATCAGCGCGGCCGCGGTGCCGATGCCGGCGAGTCCTGTCACGCGCCTGGCGAAGGTCTCGTTCATTGGGGTTCCCCCGAGGGTCCGTTGGTGGATTGATGTCGCCGGTCCGTTCTCCGACGACCTGAATCCTGCCGCCCGCGACATGTCCCGTCCCTGGGCCTGAACACCCGATCGGCGGGCCTGGATCCCCGGTCGGTGGGTGGCCCTGGTGACACCCCCGGGGGTGCCCGGTGGGCCCTCTCTTGGCGCTCCGCGCCCCTACGGCAGTCGGAAGACGCGTCCGAGGGCGTCGGACAGTGCGGATGCCGCGCCCGAAGCGGTCAGCGGTGACAGTCGGGCGCCCAGATAGCCGTCCGGGCGGATGAGGAATGCCGTCGGGGCCTCGACGCCGTACAGCCGCGCGAACTCCGCCGCGCCGTCCCGGAAGACGGGCAGGCGCAGACCGTCGGGGTCGACCGGTTGGCGGACGGTCTGAGGTGTGACCTCGTCCCGGCTGACCACGAACGCTGTGATGTGGTCACCGGCCAGCCGGTACCCGGTGACGGCGGCCTCCCGGCACGAGGCGAGCGCGTCGGCCGAGTCGGCGTACAGCACCAGTACGTGTCCGCGGTCGCGCAGGAGGTCGTACAGGCGCAGGGGCGTCGAGGCCACGCCCGCGAGGAGACCGGCACAGTCGGGCGCACGCTCACCGGCCTGCGGGCCCGGTGATCCCGTGTTGCCGGGCGCCACCAGGGGGCTGCCCGGGTAGGCGACGAGCAACTGGGCTTCGCGCAACATCACCGTCGTCATGTCGTCCGGCGTCGCGCGGATGCCCTGGGTGGCGTGCTTGACCGTACGTCCCACCACCTCCTGACCGACCGGGCGACGCTCGGCGTCATAGCTGTCGAGCAGCCGGGGACGGGCCCCGCCTTCCAGCGCGAGTGCCAGTTTCCAGGCGAGGTTGTAGGCGTCCTGGATGCCGGTGTTCATGCCCTGGGCTCCGGTCGGCGGATGGATGTGCGCGGCGTCGCCGGCGACGAAGACCCGGCCGACGGAGTACCGGTCGACGAGGCGATGACTGATGCGGAAGACCGACGACCAGCGCATGGCGGACGCCGTGGTGGGCTCCGGCGACAGCCGGTCGAGGACGGCCTGGATGTGCCCGAGTCCGGGAGCCCGCCCACCTTCCAGCCCGTGGGCGACCGAGTCGTGCGACGTGCCTTCGCCACTGGCCGAGAGCTCGGGCGGCACCAGCATCGACATGCGGTACCGACGGTCCCCGGGCAGTGGGATGCACACCAGGAGATCGTCGATACGGCCGTCCTCGTCGTGGTGCGTGGCGCGTACGCCGTAGCCCTGGGGGAGGCCCCAGTCCACCTCCACGTCGGCGAGCATGTACTCCTCCGGAAACGCACCCCCCTCGAAGCCGAGCCCGAGCCCCTTGCGGACGGTGCTGTGCGCCCCGTCGCAGCCGATCAGGAAGCACGACCGCACCTCCTGCTCGGCACCGGACGCCGTGACGATCCGGCTGACCACTCCGTCCTCGTCCTGCGTGAACCCCACCAGCTCGGTGCCCCGCTCGATCCCGCTGCCGAAGCGGGCGAGCTGCTCCTCGATGATGCGCTCCGTCTCGTACTGGGGGAGGGCCGCGAAGCCGTACGGCACCTCGGGCGGCAGCCGTATCTCGAAGCGATCCTGCTCCACGCCGTCGTCGTACAGCACATGCCCGCGCATCGGCACGGCTACCTCGAGGGCGGCGCGGACCATGCCCATCCGGTCCCAGATCTCCAGGGTCCGCGGCTGCACGCCCACGGCCTTGGCGTACGGCAACCGGGCCGGAAGCCGGTCGATGACACGGCAGGCGACCCCCTGTCGCCGCAGTTCCGCCGCCGCGGTCAACCCGACGGGTCCAGCTCCCACGATCAGTACGTCCGTGTCCACCACCGGCGTCTCCCGCCACAGGCCCCCCTCGCGGCACGCCTCCATCGTCCACCGCGGGGAACGGGACAGCGACTCTGAGGGTGGGCATTTGCACGACCCTGGTGGGTCGAGGCGTCAGAGCATCCAGGTCCGGGTGCCGAAGGAGGAGCATGCCCGTGAGGCCACGAGAGCGGCGGCGCGCAGGGACCGTACGAAGCCCTCCGCGGAGAGCTGTCGCTCGGCGGCGAGGTGACGGGTCAGCGCCCCGTGCAGGATGTCCCCGGCGCCGAGCGTGTCAGCGACCGGCACGGCCGGCACCTCTACCGTCCCGCCGTCGCCGGGGCCCGCCCACTCGATGGGCTGTCCGCCCCGGGTGACCGCGGTCCAGCGGACTCCCTGCTGCCGGAGAAAGCGCAGGGTTTCGGACGGCGTACGGGTCCCGGGCGGATGGAAGTCGGCGGAGCAGACCGCTACGTCGATCCACGGCAGCAGGTTCTGCGTGCCCGGCTTCCAGCTCCCGGCGTCCAGGACGGTGACGCGGCCGACGGCACGTGCGGTGCGGGCGGCGGCGGTGGCCAGTTCCATGTGGTGGCCGTCGAACTGGACGATGTCGCAGGCTGTCACCAGCGCGTCGAGATCGTAGGGCGGGGCGAGCCGGTGTGCGGTGGCGTTGGTCGAGGCGACGGCGCGCTGTCCGGTGGAGGCGGTCACCATGATGGAGGAGACGGCGGGCGGATCGGTCGCGTCGGCCGCCAGGTCCGACACGGTCACACCCGCCCGGTCCAGGTCGGCCGTGACCGCGAGTGCCAACGGGTGGGAGCCGATCGCGGTGAGCAGCCTGGCCGTGCCACCCAGGTGGGCAAAGGTCACGGCCGCGTTCGCGGCGGGGCCGCCGGCGGCAACCGTCTGCTCACGCGCGGTGAGCTTCTCGTCGGGACCGGGGACATGGTCGACGAGCTGGATGACATCCAGCGTGCAGAGGCCGACGAACAGCCCTTCAGGCCGCCTGCCCGTTCCGGACTGCATCCAGGTGCACCTCCGCTCGGCCCGGCGTCCGGGTCATTGCCCATGCCCGGACCTGCGGGGATCACAGACAGGGCCGGACTCTTCAACGGTGCCCACCGCTGCTCGGGTCCACCCTTCCGCACGCGCAGCCGACGAGTCCGGTCGGCAGGCCGGTTGCGACCGGTCAGGAGGCCGATTGCTACCGGACAGGAGCCCGATGGAGACCGGTCAGGAATCGAGAAGCCCTTGTCGGGGGCCCACGCCTAGCGTGAAGGACATGGAAAACAACGCATCCACCGCATCCACCAAGTCCCTCGCGTCCGTCACCATCGAGGTCGCCGACCTCGAGGCCGCGCGCCGCTTCTACGCCGCCTTCGGAGTGGACCAGCACATCCGGCTGCGGGAGTCCGAGGCGGACTCCACCGGTTTCCGCGGCTTCACTCTGGCTCTCACCGTGTCCGGACCGGCCACCGTCGACGCCTTTCTGGGCGCGGCCGTGGACGCCGGCGCCACCGTGCTGAAGCCCGCCGCGAAGTCGCTCTGGGGCTACGGCGGCGTCGTACAGGCGCCCGACGGGACGATCTGCAAGGTCGCCACCTCGGCGAAGAAGGACAGCGGCCCGGCGACCCGCGAGATCGACGAGGTCGTCCTGCTGCTGGGCGTCGAGGACGTGAAGGCCAGCAAGCAGTACTACGTAGGCCAGGGTCTGACCGTGGCCAGGAGCTTCGGCGGCAAGTACGCCGAGTTCACGGCCGACGAGGCCGGCCCCGTCAAGCTCGCGCTCTACAAGCGCCGCGGCCTGGCCAAGGACCTCGGCGTCCCCACCGACGGCACGGGTTCGCACCGTGTCGTCCTGGGCAGCACGGCCGGTGCGTTCACCGACCCTGACGGATTCGCCTGGGAGGCGGCGACCCGCCTCGACGCCGCCTCGCCCGGGGAGTCGGCCACTTCTTGAGGGCCGGCACCCTGTGCCGCGTGGACCTGCGGGTCAGAAGTCCGTGGGCAACCCGCTCACCTCGGCGATGCCGCGGAGCTCCTCCGTCTGCCTGTGCCGTTCGCGGATGTATTCGGCGATCTCGCCGAGCCGGTCGGGGTCGGAGGCCGTGGTCGCGTCGGTGACGATCCGTACCGGACCGGTGTCATCGACGTCGATCTCGACCACTTCGTTGTCCAGGCGGCCGGTCACAGCGGTGGCGATGACGAGAGCGGCCTCGTCACGGACCTCCTGCGGCAGCTCGTCGGCGTCCGAATCGAGCGCGAAGTCGAGGGTGGAGAGGCGTTCCTCGTCGATCGCCTTGAGGACCGGTTCCACCACTCGGAGCAGGAGCCGGTAGTCCTCTGTGTCCATCCGGATACGCAGGAGGTCCAGGTACACCTCCACGGGCTGGCCGTCGCCTTGCGGAACCTCGTATTCGCTCATCCGTCCCGTGTTCCCCACTGGACGATCCTCAGACGTGTTGCCAGCGAGCCATGGCGAAGGAGAACAGACCGAACAGCAGCAGCCCGGCCGCGACGCAGACCAGCAGCGACGGGCCGAGCGGGGTGTCGGCGAAGGTACGCAGAGTGTCGTCGAGGCCCTTGGCCCGATCGGGTTCGTAGTCGACGGCCGCGCGGACGGCGAAGGCACCGATCGCCGCGAACACCAGCCCCCGGGCGGCCCCGCCGGCCACGCCGGTGACATCCACCAGCCGCCGCGTCCGCCGGCTCATCCGCCCGAGCTGGAGATCGTCGTGGTACTTGCGCAGGACGGCCCATACGCCGATCCAGATGCCGCCCACGACAACGCCCACCCCGGCCGCGCCGACCAGCCACTGACCTGCGGGTATCTCCAGGGCCCGGGCGGTGGCGTCCCGTGACTGCTGGTCGCTGGATCCGCCGCCGTGGCTACGGCTCACGGCGAACGACAGCACGGAGTAGGCAACGAAGACGTAGCACGCGAAGCGGCCGGCCGCGAGCAGGCGCTTGCGCGCGGTGCGGCCGTCCTTCCCGACGGAACCGAAGAGTGCCTCCGACAGCCGCCACAGGGCCATGCCGACGAGCCCGATGCCCAGCGCCCACAGCAGTACGGCGCCGAACGGCTTCTGCGCCAGTTCCTCCAGGGCTCCTCCCCGGTCGGCCTGCTTGCTGGTGTCGCCGAAGGCGACCTGTAGCGCCAGCGCGCCGACGAGCAGATAGATCACGCCCCGAGCGGCGAGGCCCGCCCGTGCCGCTCCTTCGGTGACCGAACCTCGCGCCGCCTGCCGGGCCCGGAATCGCCCGGTCCATGCCCACGCACCCGTGTCCATGTAGACCTCCCGGCAGTCCGGATGCCCCGACCCGGCGCCGACACACCCGGCCCGGTTCAGGTCACCGCCGGCGGCCTGGGTTCCGTGGCGCGCCAGAACCTCACCCGTCACGTACCTTCCGCAAACGCCGACGGTACGGGGAGGGGGCCCAACGCAGCCGTACGCCGGTGACCCGGGCGATGGCACGAAGATGCGGTCCTGTATTACCGATGAACCAGACCTCACGATCCGCGTGCGACCACACATAGGCCGGAACGCCGTCGTCGAGGAGGGATGTCAGCCGTGGCTCGTCGAGCTCCTCGGCCGCGAACTCGTAGAGCGCGGGGAGACGCGGGGCGATGAGCCCGTAGTCGAGCATGCGGGCGAGGGCATGTTCAGCGAAGACGACCTCTTCCACGGATCCCACAATCGGGTAGTTCTTCGGAAACGACCGAGCCAGGTCGAGGAACCACTTGACGCTTCGATGGCGCGGGTCCACCAGCCGCGGGCCGGGGAAGGCCAGCGGCCCCAGTGCGAGTCGAGGATCCGCCAACATCGCATGCGTATAGACAACGCGAAGAAGCGCGACGTTCATCATGAATCGCTCTGCTTTGAGTTCCTGTGCAGCCAGGTCCTCGTACTTCAGATATCCCGCGACAATGCTGGCGTTGTGCGCCCGGTACCAATGGGTCGGCGACGGCTCACGAATGAAATCGATCCAACACTGAACGCTGTGGCTGCTCGGGATCCCTGAGCCGTCGTCGGCCAAGAGCCCGGCCTCGATCTTGTCCCGCAACAGCACTGCATTCACACTGCGCCACCACGCACTGCCGGCCCGGCCGGAGGACTCCGGCTCCAGCACTCCACGAGCGGCCGACCAGCGCATGAAGCTCAACTCGGCGTGCCCGTACTGTCGAAAGCGGCCTGACGCGGCGTCATAGAAATCCGCCGCCAGCGCAAGCCGCCCAGCCGTGTCGTCCCGCACCACATCGACCCGCTCCTCCGCACGAGCGGCGGCGTCAGCCACGGTGCCTCAATCGGATCGGCGTCATTCGAGAACCTCATAAACCTGAGGGACTGGACCGAAGGGGTGGCGCCGCCTGCGCAAAGTCCGTTGCAGCACCACCTGTATCACCGACAGTATCGACAAATACACTGGCGGCATCAATGACACTCAAGGAGCCCGCCCCACCGCCCCATCGGCATCGAGGTGTTGGCAGCCGGTTCGAAGCTGCCCGGGTATCTGCTCGAGTCCGCGGAGTGCCTCGACGCCGAAGGGGCATGAGGCGAGACCGTCAATCGGTACGGGCGCGGAGGCTCCGGGCCAGGGTGGGGATCATCACCGCCGCAGGGACGAGGTGCAGGGCGAGGAGGGCGGTGACGGTTCACGTTGTTCCTCCGTCGTTCGCCAATTGGTGTACGGGGTGTGCTGACTGGCATGTGACGGTCCTGGCCCCTGAGGGTGAGGGCGCACCCTGGCCGTGGGACTGCCGCGGAGTGTGCGTGTCCGGTCAGTAGCGGGACTACTCCCTGCCGTCCGCCGGCAGCCGCTCCGGCAGCCCGAGTCGCGGGAACTGGTCGTCATGGAATGTGACGATCTCGGTGATCGCCCCGCCGGTGACGCGTAGGACGTCGATCGTCAGCGGCAGGTACGCGCCCTCCTGCTTCCGCCAGAGGTAGAAGGCGATCGCGGGCTGCCGGTTCACGGAGGTGGGGACGCCGCGGAGGCCCTTCATGCCCTCGAAGCCACTCTGGACCCAATCGTTCACCACCGCGTCGCGGCCGACGTGCAGGCCCGGCGTGGGCGGCATCGAGCAGCGGACGTCGTCCCGCAGCATCGAGGCGAGCACCGGGATGTCCGTGGCCACGCTGGCGTCGGTGAAGCGGCGTACCAGCTCGCGCGTCCCGGCGTCCTGTTCGCCGCCGGTCCAGTCCTGCCGCTCGGCGGGCAGGTGCTCCCGCATACCGGCGCGGGCCCGCTGGAGCGCGCTGTTCACGGAGTTGACGGAGTCCCCGAGTAGCTTCGCGACGTCCTTCGCGGGCCAGCCGAGCACGTCACGCAGGATCAGCACGGCCCGCGGGCGCGGCGCGAGGTGCTGGACCGCGATCAGGTACGCCAACTCGATCGTCTCCCGAGCAACGGCGACGGCCTCCGGCTCGTCCGCGTCGCCCGCGGGCAGCTCGTCGAGCAGCCGGTCCGGGTAGGGCTGCAGCCACAGCACCTCGCCGCCGGTCGCGGGCTCCGGGCGGCGCTTCGCGAGCAGGTCCAGGCAGGCGTTGGTGGCGATCCCGTACAGCCAGGCCCTGAACGTCGACCGCCCTTCGAAGGTCTCCCGCCGCCGCCAGGCACGGAGGAACGTCTCCTGCACGGTGTCCTCGGCGTCCTCGAACGACCCGAGCATCCGGTAGCAGTGCACGTGCAGCTCTCGCCGGTGCCGCTCCGCCAGCCCCGAGAACGCTGCCTCGTCGACCTCACCCAGCCCGCTCACACCCAGCTCCTCCAGCCGCGTGTCCGCACTCATGACGTCATCCTTCCGCCTCGTCGTGTCCTGTCGTAGATGTGACGGGCGGGGGCGCGAAAACTCATCACCACGGTCGGTCGGCTTGGCTGAGCCTCTCTCATCCTCGGTCGGTCGGGGTGATCGACTGCTTGCCCTGCCTGGGCCTCGCCTGACCCGGCTACCGACCGTCACGCCTACGCCCTCAGCGGCTGCCGGCAGCTCGCCGGCTGATGTGGGCGCGCAGCAAGCGCACCGCCAGGTCATGTCCGTAGAGATTGGCCATGTCCATCGGGGTGTGACCGTCTGGATCTGCGAGCTCCGGGTTCGCCCCGAAGGCCAGTAGCACGGCAGTCGTATGCACCGTCAGCGGTTGTCCGCTCTGAAGCGAGCCGTCGCCCTCGACATCGATCGCGTGTGTCAGCAACGTCATGTTGCTGAAGACCTCATCGGGGTCGGAGCCGTCGGCCAGCAATCGGGCCAGCGTCGCAACATCCTCGTGCTCGACCGCGTGATGGGCGGGGGTCCAGTAGTCGCTCACCAAGGCATTCAACAGTGTCACGCCTGCACCGTGGGGCGGACATTGATCTCGCCGATCTCGACGTCGTCGGGCTGCTCGACGGCGAAGGCCACGGCGCGGGCGACGGCCTCCGGCGGGATGCCCATCGCGTCCATGTTCTCGCGGGTCCGGTGGCGGAGGGCGGGGTCCGCCATCGAGTCCGCGAGGTCCGTGCGGATGTATCCCGGCGAGATGGCCGTCGTACGCACCACCCCGTCGGTGGACTCCGTACGCAGACCCTCGTGGACGGTACGCACCGCGTTCTTGGTCGCGGCGTAGACGGCCATCGAGGGGGACACCGACAGCCCGGCCACGGAGACGATGCTGACCAGGTGGCCCTTGCCCTGCTCGCGGAAGACGGGCAGCGCGGCGGCGACACAGTTGAGCATGCCGCGCAGGTTGACGTCGATCATGGCCGACCAGCCTTCGGTGTCGAGGTCGGCCAGGGGGCTGATGGGAGCGATGCCGGCGTTGTTCACCAGGACGTCGATACGGCCGTAGTGCTCGACGGTGGTGGAGACCAGGCGCCGTAGGTCCTCGGCCTTGGTGACGTCGACGACGCACGTGGCCGCACGGCCTCCTTGCTCCCGGATGTCCTGCGCTATGGCGTCGATGCGCTCGCCGCGGCGTGCCGCGAGGACGACCGCGGCTCCCCGCTGGGCCAGCAGGCGGGCCGTGGCCTCACCGATTCCCCCGCTCGCTCCGGTGACGGCGACGATCTTGCCGTTGAGGAAGAGCATTGCTGCCTCCAGTAAAGTGGACACGTGTCCGGTGCGCTTTCCAGGTTACCGGACACGTGTCCACTTTTCGGAGGCGGAACATCAGGAGAGGCTTATGAGCGCGTCAGCACGGCGTCAGGACGCGGTGGAGAACCGGAACCGCATCGTGGAGGCCGCCCGGGCAGCCCTCTCCGAGTCCGACCGCGTCCACCTGAACGAGATCGCCAAACGCGCCGGAGTGGGGCAGGGCACGCTCTACCGCAACTTCCCCAACCGCGAAGCGCTCCTCGCCGAGGTCCACCGGCGCGACGTCGAAGAGCTCGTGACCGCCGCCTCCGCCCTGCTGGAGGAACACGAGCACGAGCCCGTTGAAGCCCTGCGCCTCTGGCTCGACCGGGTGGTCGACTACGCCGAGATCAAGCGCGGCGTTCTGGCGGCGCTCGAGCCTGCGGCCTGGCAGGACCTCGTCGCCCACAGCCACAGCCCCATCGAAGGCGCCCTCGGTGAACTGCTCGACGCCGGGCAGGCGGCCGGTGCCCTCCGTACGGACATCGACGCGCACGGTGTCCTCGTGCTCGTCGCCTGCCTCGGCCGACTGGACCGGGACGAGTGGGAGTCGACGGCCCGGCCCCTGATGAACGTCATCCTCGACGGCCTCCGCCGGTAGTCACGGCCCGAAGCCTCCGCCCCAGTCACACCTCCGAGTGGCGCTATGGACCTCTCCCGGAAGAATCGGAGACAGGGCCAATAGCTTGACGGGGGTATCCAGCCGGGCCAGGGGAGCGGCCTTCGGCGTGTGAGGGGAGCCTGTCGTGCCGGAAGGACTGGAAGGACTGGAAGGACCAGAGGGGCCGGCAGCGCCGGGAGCACCTGGCGGGCGGCGGTCCACCGCACCCGAAGACGCCCTGGCCATCGCACTCGTCGACCCGGCGGGCCGTATCAGCCTCTGGAGCTCCGAGGCACAGACACTGACCGGCCACCCGGCCTCCGAAGTCATCGGCCGAGACCTGTCCGTACTCGCCGACAGCCCGGCCGCCCACGGCCGGACACTCGTCGATCGGCTCATCCGGGACGGCGGCGGCGTCCGCACCGACTGGCTGCGCTGCTTCGACGGCACCAGCCGCAGCGTCAGTTGGCGTGCCGTGCCGTTACCGCTCGACGCCGGTACAGGTCTGTTGGCCGTGGCCGGGCACAGCTCCCAGCAGGCCGACTGGTGCGATCCCGCGGCAACCGATCTGCTTCTGCGCTCCTCACCGATCGGTCTGGCCGTCCTCGACAAGGACCTGCGCTACCGCTTCATCAACGACTCCCTCGCACGCCTCAACGGCCTGCCCGTCGCCGCACACCTGGGCCGCAGCATCCTGGACGTCCTCGATCTCCCCGACCCCCGGGCGTACGAGGACATGCTGCGCCGTGTGACCGACGCCGGGGAGACCATCGACAATCTGCACGTGGCCGCGATCAGACCCGATGGCACGCCGTACGCGGGCGTCGGCACCCTCTTCCCGCTCCGGGACGGCGACGGCCGCATCGTGGGACAGGCCGGCGTCGTGCACGACCTGGGTGGCACGAGGGCCGAGCTGCTGGACACCGCGCGGAACCAGCGTCGGCTGGAGTTGCTCAGTCGCATCGGTGCCGGGCTCAGTCAGGGGCTGGACGTGGCGAGCGTCGCGTCCAGGCTCTCGGCGGTCTGCACTCCGGCGTTCGCCTCGACAGTCACCGTGGACCTCCTGGAAGAGGCGGTGCGACGCGACCCCGACTCGCGGACGCGCACCGGGGTGGAGGTGCGGGGATCCGGCGAGGCGGAGGCCCGCACCAGACCGCGGGTCCATCCGCTCAGTGCCGGAGCCGGCGGATCTGCCGAACCCGAACGGGACTTGCCGCGGTCCCACGAGGCGTCCATTCCCGTCAGTGAGTGCATCCGCTCCGCCGACGTCGTCTCCTTCAGCGCAGGCGAAGAGGAGCAACAGCCGTGCCACGGAATCGCCTTGCCGCTGCTGGCCGCCGGACATGTTCTGGGAGCGGTCACCTTCTCCCGACCCGGCGGCTTCGACGCCGATGACGTGCTCACCATGCACGACATCGCCGCCCGCGCCGCCATGGCGATCGACAACGCCCTGCTGTACCGGCGGGAGAGGCTGGCCACGCTGGTCCTCCAGCGCCGTCTGCTGCCCGCACGTCTGCCGGACATTCCCTGGGCCCGGTCGGCCCACCGCTACCTTCCCGCCCAGGACGGGACCCTGGCCGGCGGCGACTGGTACGACGCCGTGCAACTGCCCGGCGGCCGTATCGGACTGACCGTCGGTGACGTCATGGGACACGGACTCGGTGCGGCCGCGGCGATGGGCCGATACCGGTCCTCCGCTCGCGCCCTGCTGGCCGTCGGTCTGGAACCCGGTCAGCTCCTCACCCGCCTCGACGGGCTGAAGGACGAGGCCGACAACGACCTGCCCGCCACCTGCGCCTGCGCTGTCTACGACGGGGCCACCGGAGACCTACGGCTCGCGCTGGCCGGTCACCCGCCGCCACTGCTGGTCCGCCCGGACGGGTCGGCGGACATACTCGCGGCCGACCCGGGGCCGCCCTTGGGCATGGGACTTGACCACGTGTACGAGAGCGCCCGCTACGCCGTCCCTTCCGGAAGCCTGCTCGTTCTCTACACCGACGGCATGATCGAGGATCCCAGCACGTTCCTGGACCTCGACCAAGGGATCGCCATGCTCCGCCGGGCGGTGCACAACACCGAGTCACCGCTGGCCGAGATCTGCGACGCCCTCATCGCCGTACGCCCCACCGACTCGGCAGATGACGCCACCGTGCTCGTCACCCGACTCACCCGCCTCCGGCCCGCGTCGGCGATCGGGCCGGGCGCCTTCGCTTGATCCACATGCTCGTCCGGTGCATGCGGCGTTACGTTGGAAGCGGGCCCCCACAGTCACTCCCGCACCGGATCGCGAGCTCTCGGTGGAGCTGCGGAGGCCACTACCGAGTGACTTCGACGGCGACTTGTCCGGCCGGCACGACCCACCACGCGGTGAGCGTGGAGTTCGGGGTCGAGTTCTGGATGTGGGCCCGGGCTCGCACGGACACGCCCGCGGCAGCTCACCACCTTGGAGAACGATCATGGGTGACTTCGCTGTGAACACGTCCACCGCCGGAGGCCAGTCGCAGCCCTGCGCCGACGCGCTGTTCAGCAGCACGCTGTTCACGGCCGTCTGGGCGGACGGCGGGGACGCCGGTATCAAGGGCAGGCATGTCAACACCACGGGCACGCCGGTCGGCCCGGAGTTCGTCGTCAGCGACACGTCCCCCGGCAACAACACGAACCGCCAGCGGCCCTTCGTGGACTCCATCGGGACGGACACCTTCACGGCCTGGGTCGAGCAGCCGTTCAACCTGCCCCCGCCCGCTCCGCAGGTCGTCCTGCGGCGCCTCGCCGGCGCGCAACCGGTCGGACCTCCGGTCCAGGTCAGCACCGACTCCATCGACCTCACGTGCCCACCGACCGTTACGCGGATGATCGACGGCGGCTGCCTGGTCACCTGGACGGGCGGCGGCGAACAGCAACGCATCCGCGCCCAGCGGTTCGGGCCCGGCGGGCAGAAGGCAGGCGCCGAGATCGCGGTCAACACCAGCCCCGCCTTCCACACCGACGCAACGGTGACGCTGCTGAACGACGGGGACTACGTCGTCGCCTGGACCGACGGCGAGGCGGTGGGCGGCGGCGGACTCGTCTACCGGGTCTTCGGCTTCGACGGCACGCCCCGGACGGACGAGGTCCGCCCCGACGTCACAGGATTCGGACGTCTGGGCCGAGGCGTGCTGACGGCCCTCGACAACGGACGGTTCGTCGTCGCGCACATCAACGCCACCGTCCTCAGCGACCTCGGTGTTCTTCAGACCACCGCCGTGGCCAGCGTCTTCGACCCGGCCGGCGACGGCGAGGTCATCACCAGCGCCTTCGCGGGCTCACCGAAGCACTTCCACCGGACCTCGCCCGCACTGACGGCGCTGCCGGGAGGCCGCTTCGTCCTCGGCTGGGTGGAGGAGAGCGCGGACACGTTCGACACCGTGCCGACCGTGATGGCGCAGCTGTGCTCGGACTCCCAACTGGAGATCGGGCCCAGGGTCCAGGTCAGCTCCGGCGCCGCGAAGGACCGGTTCGGCCTCAGCGCCGCCGCCGTCTTCAGCAGCGACATTCCGCAAAAGGTGTTCCTGTCCTGGACCGCCATGACGGACGACGGCGACACCTCCATCCGCGGCAGCGTCCTCACCGCCGATTCCGGCGGGCTGTCCTCCTGACGGTTCACTGCGCGGCGGCATCGGTACGAGGCTGGAGTCCGGGCCCGTGCGGTGGAGGCCGTGACGGCCGGCCTTGGACATCCCCCGGCTCCATGGATCGCTCGCCCGGCTGCCGCCGTCCAGCAGCGATGAAGGGGGGCGTCCTTCCTCGTGGTCGGCAGCCGCGGACTCGGCGGATTCGCCGGACTGCTGCTGGGAGTAGAGCGCCGGGGGGCGTCGCTACTCCTCAGCCCGCTCGGTCGGGCGCGGCAGCAGCAGGGCTACGGCACGTGCGGCGACCGTGCCGGGTGGCGGTCCGGTGTCCAGTACGGCCCCCCGCTCGTCCGGCGCGAGGGGCTCCAGGGTCGCCAGCTGCGACGCGAGGAGCGACTCCGGCATGAAGTGCCCGGTGCGATGGCCGATCCGTTGCTCCAGCACTTCCTCACTCGCCGTCAGATGGAGGAAGAAAACACTGGGTGCGGCCTCCCGGAGCGTGTCGCGGTAGCGCCGCTTCAGCGCCGAGCACGTCACCACACCGCCGCTCCCTGCCTCGGCGTGCTCGTGCAACCACCGGCCGATGGCCTGCAGCCAGGGCCGGCGGTCCGAGTCGTCGAGCGGAATACCCGCGGACATCTTGGCGATGTTGCCGGGGGAGTGGAACTCGTCCGCCTCCGCGAAGGGGATGGCGAGGCGCTGCGCCAGCGAGTGCGCCACCGTGGTCTTGCCGGTGCCGGAGACCCCCATCACCACGATGCACGGGCCGCGTGGCTCGGCGCGCGGCGAGGTCACGGCGCTCCCCGAGGACGCGCGGTGGGCGCCGGCCCCCGAGCTGCCCGCGGACGGCCGCCCGGCACCTGCCCGTCTGTTCCTTCCCCCTCGCGCCACGGCCCTCCCGACCCCTCGCCCACCGGCCCGTCCGAACCCGCCGCGTACTCGCCGAGCGGCACGACGCCCCTCGACCACGCGGACAGTACGGGCTCGAAGACCCGCCACGCCTCCTCGGCCTCGTCACCGCGAATGGACAGGGCCGGGTCGCCGTTCAGGACGTCGAGCAGGAGCCGGCCGTAGGCGGGGAGTTCGGGCGGATCCAGCTGTGCCGTCAGTTCGAGCGGGACGAAGGTGTGGGTCTTCGACCCGATGCCCGTGATGTCCAGGGTCAGGCCCTCCGGTTCCAGGCCGAAGATCAGCGAGTTGGGCAGGGCTTCCCCGCCGTGGCCGAAGGGCAGGTGCGGTACGGCGCGGAAGTGCACGGCGACTTCCTTGCGGTCCGCCGCGAGGGCCTTCCCGGTGCGGAGGCGGAAGTTCGTGCCCGACCAGCGCCAGCTGTCGAGTCGCAGCTCGACCTCGGCGAAGGTCTCCGTGCGCCGCTCGGGGTCGACGCCCTCCTCGTCGGCGTACGCGGGCACGTCCACGTCGCCGATCCGGCCGGCGAGGTAGCGGGCGCGGCGGGTACGTCGTACGACGTCGGCGTCGGACAGCGGGCGGACCGACCGCAGCACATCGACCTTGCGGTCGCGCAGGTCGCGTTCGCCGAGGGTGATCGGCGGTTCCATGGCGACCAGACAGAGCAGTTGCAGCAGGTGGTTCTGGAGCATGTCCTTGAGGGCGCCGACACCGTCGTAGTAACCGGCCCTGCCCTCCAGGGCGAGGGTCTCGTCCCAGACGATCTCCACCTCGGCGATGTGGGTGCTGTTCCAGATGGGTTCGAGGACGCGGTTGGCGAGCCTGCTGCCGAGGACGTTCTGGACGGTCGTCATCGCCAGGAAGTGGTCGACACGGAACACCGACCCCTCCGGCAAGGTGTCGGCGAGCAGCCGGTTCAGTGCCACCGCGTCGGCCAGCTCCTCACCGAACGGCTTCTCCAGCACGATCCGGCTGCCCGGCGGCAGGCCCGCCCGGTGCAGGGCGGTGACCACGGCGGGGAATAGCGCCGGTGGAAGGGCGAGATAGACGGCGAGGGGTTCGTCGGGGGTGATGAGCGCCGCGACGTCGGACGGGTCCGTGACGTCCGCCCGTTGACAGCGGGCGGCATCCACGATCGCCTGCCGGGCGTCCGCCGGACAGGTGTCGGCGTGGCGGTCGAGCTGACCGGCTGCCCACTGCCGGAACCGCGCGCTGTCCCAGTCCTGGCGGCCGGCCGCCGTCAACCGGAAGCCGTCGTCGAGATGCCCCGCCGCTCGCAGCGCCGCCAGTGCCGGCAACAGGAAGCGCGCACTGAGGTCGCCCGTCCCGCCGAGGACGGCGAGATGATTGATCACGATGCCACCACCCCCGTATGTGCCCCTGCTTGAGCCCGTGCGAGGTTGACGCCGCTGGCGATGATCCCGATGTGACTGAACGCCTGGGGAAAGTTGCCCATGAACTCTCCTGTGGACGGGCGGATCTGTTCCGACATCAGACCGAGCGGACTGGCCCGGGCGCAGAGCGAGGCATACAGCTCTTCGGCCTCGTCGATCCGGCCCTGGGCGGTGAGGTTGTCGACCAGCCAGAAGCTGCACAGCACGAAGGCGCCCTCGTCGCCCGCCAGTCCGTCGGGTGACTCCTCGTGCAGATAGCGGTGGAGCAGGCCGTCGCCGGCCGAGAGGCGCTCCGCGACGGCCGCGCAGGTCGCCGCCATCCGAGGGTGGTCCGCGGGGACGACCTCACGCAGCGGGAGCGCCAGGAGGCTGGCGTCCAGGGCGCCGCCACCGTCGAGATGGGCGCTCAGGGTCTGCGCGTCCTCGTCCCAGGACTCCTCCAGAATGTGCCGGCGCAGCCGGTCGGCCGACGCCCGCCAGTGCGCGACCCGTCCGGGCAGGCCCAGCCGCTCGCCGATGGTCGCCGCCCGGTCCAGGGCCACCTGGCACATCGCGGCCGAGTACGTGAAGGCCCGTCCCTCGCTGCGGACCTCCCAGATCCCCTGGTCGGGCTGCCGCCACGCCTGCTCCGCGCTGTCGGCCAGCCGAGCCAGCCCGTTCCAGAGCGCGGGCTGGACCTCCCGGCCGGTACGCAGCCACTGGTCGGCGCAGTCCAGGATCTCGCCGTACACGTCGTGCTGACGCTGATCGGTCGCACCGTTGCCCCAGCGCACCGGGCCGGAACGGCGGTACCCCTCCAGCTCGTGGTCCTCCACCTCTTCGGGCACCGGGAGGCCGTCGAGGGTGTACATGATCCGGGGACCCCGGCCCTGCTCGTAGGCGTCGAGGACCCAGCCGAGGAAGGCGTCCGCCTCGCTGCCGAAGCCGATGCGGCGCAGGGCGAACACGGCGAAGGCCGCGTCACGGATCCAGGCGTAGCGGTAGTCCCAGTTGCGGATGCCGCCGATCGGCGCCGGCAGGGACGAGGTCGGCGCCGCGACCAGTGCGCCGTTGGCCCAGTCGTCGCACAGCTTCAAGGTGATCGCGGAGCGCCGGACCAACTCCCCCTCGGGACCGGCGTAGTCGAAGTGCTTCATCCAGCGTCGCCAGGCGTCGGCGGTGTCCCGCAGCATCGCGTCCGCGTCGAACCGGTGGTGTCGGTGGAAGCGGCCCCAGGACAGTACGACGTCGAGCCGCTCTCCCTGTGCCAGGTCGTGGAGGCTGTGCGTGCCGGTCACGGGGCGGTTGGCGCGGAGGTGCAGGCGCAGGTCCGGGCGCAGCGAGGGGCGCAGCTCCAGTCCGCTGAACAGGGCCCGTGTCCGCCCGCCGCCGCGCGGTTCCAGGTCCACACGCAGTCTGACGTGTCCGTTCAGGACGACGGCCGACCGTACGAGTTCGCCGCGCCCGGCCGGGGCGTCGTCGGTGAGGTCGGCGCCGGATCGTACGGCCATCGCGTCGGTCAGGCGCACCAGCCCGGTGGCACAGCGCAGCTCGGTGACCAGGACGCCGGTGTCGGGCTCGTAACGCTGCCGGGCCTCGGTCACGTCCTGCGGCGCGAAGGTGAAATGCCCGCCGCGCGCGTGGTCCAGCAGGCCGCAGAACACCGGCTCGGAGTCGAACCGCGGAAGACAGAGCCAGGGGATGGAACCGTCCAGGCCCACGAGCGCGGCCGTCGCACCGTCCCCGATGAGGCCGAGGTCCTCCAGCGGCAGGTACCCGTCCCGTCGGCGGAGCGGCCTGAACGGCGGACCGAGATCGTCCATGACGCCTCGCCTCCAGGAACATTCCGTTTTCACCATCTCAGAGGTGAATCTTGATCGCGATCGGTGACCGGGGGCCCTCGGGCGGGACGACGACGTGGACGCGCCGGCCGTGTCCCCGCCGTGCGTGCTGTGTGGGGAACCGGCGCGTCACCAGGTCGCGGGGTTCCCTCAGCCACCTGGACTCCGCGGAGTGCGGCTGCGCCGCGCAGGTGGAGGCGACCGAGTCCACCGACAGGCCGGATCTGATCGGCACCGCCGTCGCGTCCGCGCTCGACGTCAACGGGGCGTATCTGAGCGCGCTGAAGACGCACCTGTCGCTGGGCCGGCTGGAGCACTCCACCGGCAACCACCACGACCGGCGTCGCGCCGGCTGCTGGAGAAGTTCCGGATCGCCCTGAAGGACGCCCGGGACCGTGCGATCGCCGACAACCGGGAGCTGTATCGCACCGACTGGAGGCACCTCATCCGCTCCCAGGTCTTCGCGAACCTGTGATGGAAGGTCCACGTCATCGGCGGCTGGCGCGCGGTGTTCGCGGAGGGGCGCGGCGTCACCGAGGTGAAGGTGAAGGACGTCCACACCGTCGGCTCCGGGTGAACACGGGGGCGGGCGCCATGTGTTGGCCGCTGCGCCCGCCGTGCCCGGTCCACTCCCGTGATCTTCGAGCCGTCAGGAGATGCGGACGCTCGACCAGTTGGTGGCCTTGCCGACCTGCGTGCGGTTGGCGAAGCCGCCCTGGCCGTCGCCCCGGTTCAGCCAGGCGCGGCCGTCCTTGTCGAGTGAGATCAGGTCGGCCCGGCCGTCCCCGGACAGGTCGAGGCCGCCGACCACGTCCTTGTAGGACGTGCCCCAGTCCTTGAAGACCAGGGACCGCGGCTTGAAGGTGCCGGCGCCGGTGCCTCTGAAACGCCAGAGTTCGTTCGACGCGTCGATGCCCAGCACGTCGTTCTTGCCGTCGCCGTCGAGGTCTCCGGCGGAGATCAGCTTCTTGTAGCCGCCGTAGCCGGACCCGGCGAGCGCGCGGGCCTTGAAGCCGCCCGAGCCGTTGTTGGCGTACAGGTACAGCTTCCCGGACGCCGCGGACCGGGTCAGCAGGTCGGCGCGGCCGTCGCCCGTCAGGTCGCCGGGCGAGAGGACCGCGTCGTAGGCGCTCCAGTCCGACGAGACCTTGACGTGGAGCGACTGGACGTCGGGCAGTCCGCCGCACATCGTCGGGTAGACGTCCGCCTCGCCCCTCGACTGGCGGACGAACACGTCATTGCAGCCGTCGCCGTCGAGGTCGCCGAACGGCAGCACAAGCGTGCCCGTCGGCCAGCTGGTCGCGCGCTGCCCTGCGGACAGCTTCGTCGCGTCACCCGCGTACACCTTCAGTCCGGTGCTGCCCTTGCCGAACAGGTCGGCCTTGCCGTCGTCCGTGTAGTCACGCCATTTGGGCAGCGCGCGGCTGCCGGTGGTGGCCTGGTGGACGCCGGTCAGGACGGTGCTGTCGGTCGCGGACCGCTTGTACTCGTCCCACAGCACGACCGGGCGGCCCAGCGCGTCGGCGGCCACCTGCGGCGCCCCCGCGAACTGGGCGCTCGTCGCGCTCAGCCGCCGCGGCGCGGACCAGGTGCCGCCCCTGAACACGGCGGCCATCGTGTACTCCTCGTACGAGTAGCCCTCCCGCCACGTCACCGTGACCGTGCCGCCCGAGGTGGCGGCCGCGCGGACCGCCCGCACCTTCTTGTGCGTGGAGAAGGTCTGGGTGTACGGCTGCCAGGCCCCGGTGGACGCCGAGCGCAGGGCGTACCAGGAGCCGGTCGAGTAGCCGGGCTCGCCGGCCACGAAGAGATCGCCGTTGGGGAGGTACACGGGCGCCGTCATCCCGGACGTGCTGCCGTAGTCGGCGGCGGAACGCGGGGCGCTCCACTGCGTGGCGCCCGGCGCCCGGCGGGTGTGCATGAGGTGCGCGAGGTCGTCGTAGAACACGTCGAAGCCGCCCTGCGGATTGGCGAACGCCTTCGGGCGCGCCAGGTCCGCACCCGGGACCGGGAAGCCCTGGACCGCGGACCAGGCCGTCGCGGCCGGGGCCTTCTCCAGTGCGACGACGGCCTTGCTCGACTGCCACTGCCAGACCAGCAACGAGGTGCCGTCCTCGGCGACCGCCAGGTCCATGCTGGAGATGTTCCGACTGCCGGACGGGGGCTGCGTGTTGAGGTCGGACGGGCCGGTCCACGCGGCCTGCGGGCCGGCCTTCTCGGCGGCCTTCACGACGCCGGAGACCGCCCACACGGCCACCACTCGGCCGTCGGGTGCCGCCGCCAAATGGTGGTAGCCCTTCTCGGGGACCGCGGCGACGTACTCGGGCTCGGAGAAGGCGCTCGCGCCGGGCTTGAGGGTGGCCATCTTCAGCCAGTAGTTGTTGTGGTCGTCGGCACGCTTGGCACGCCAGGCCAGGCGCACCGAGCCGTCGCCGAGCGACACCAGCTCGGTGTTGTACCCGCCGGCGTCCGCCCAGGTCTGCGGGGCGAGCCAGCCGGTGCTGCCGGCGGGCCGGATCCGGGTGGAACGGGAGAGTCCGTCGCCGGTGAGGGAGACGAGCGTGCCGTTCCCGGCCGACACCAGGGCGTTCAGGCCGCCTGAGGCGGAGACGGGGTTGGGGTTCGGGGCGTGCAGGGTGCGGGCGCCCCAAGGGCCCGGCGCACGCTTCTCGACCGTGGGCGCTGCGCTGCTGGTGGCTGCCGTGGCGGTGGTGCCGGCGGCCGCCGCAGCCGTGCACGCAAGGGCCAGAACGGGAGTGAGCGCGATGCCGAGCACCGCGCGGGACTGCGAAATCATGGGAATGCCCCCCCGGGCAGGGCGAATCCGTCTAGGCGAATTCGCCGAACTGTTCGATCAAACCAGGCGCAGCGTATATCAGCCAAGATCGTCCCGCTCGGGGGGTTTCCCTGTGCGTCCTCGAAGGGCTCAGCGTTTGAGCGTGAAGGTGAAGTCGCCGGCGAGTCTGCCGTTCAGCCGGACCGCTGAAACGAGCTTCCCTTCCGAGATCAGTCGCTCGACCTCGGCCCGGGAAAGGCCGCAGCCTTCAGCGATGAGCCGCACCGGCCGGACGGGAATCCGCGCCGCGAAGCGGACCGAGACGTCGATGACCGCGCGGTCCAGGTGATCCGAACCGCCGGTGTCGAGACGCCAGGCGCCTTCCCAGTCGAGGGCGATGCGATTGCGACGCTGCACGGCCGGATCCTGGAGCAGTTCGGCTGCCAGGCCCGGGTCGTTGTCGTGCATGCGGTCCAGCAGTTCGGACGGTATGGAGCGCACATTCACGCGCTCCAGGACCGTGAGCTTCGCGGTGTCCCCGCAAGATGCGCAGAGCACGAGGAGCCAGGCGTCCAGGAGTTTGTGGTTGGCGTTGACGCGGAATTTGCCGTTCGCCAGGAAACGCTCGGACGCGCACGCGTGGCAGCGCCGGACGACGAGCGGAAGGCAGGTGGGCATGACCACCCAGATGTTGAGCACAGAAGTACACCGGTTCCAGTGAGAAGTCCGCAGCAAAAATCAGCGCGGCGCAGATGCGCGACGCGCGACAGATCAGCTCTCGGGAGGTCTCACACGGTGTACAACGGCACGTCCTTGCCTGGACTACTCGGGTCGGCAGCACGCTAATGGCGCCGGGTGGCGCCGTTCCACCGAATTACGGCTGCCCGGTCGTCACTCGCCGTCCGGGTTCGTGTGCCGCCGTTCCCACCACCACAGCCCGCTGGCGCGATGGTCGTGCTCGAAGCCGGGGCCGAGCGGCCCCACCCGCTCGATCGCATCGGCGGTACGCGGGTCGTCCCGGAGGGCGAGACCGTACGCGGCTTCCAGGCACACGAGTTGGTTGTCCTCGTCGAGCAACGCGACCAAGGCGTCGGCGACGGCGGGCGTACGGTCCGAGGACGCGGCCAGCTGCACGGCCGCCGAACCTCGCAGATCGGGATCCGCGTCCTCGGCCAGTAGCAGCAGGGCCCGGACGACCTCCGGCAGGAACGCGAGGTCAGGCATGCGTGCTCGTGCGGGCGCGCTCGACAGGACGTGTGCCTTCCGTGGCCACAGGACTGATTCGGATCGCATTCTCGGGTACCCGGGGCCCGCACGCCGGGGAGTGCCGACCGGTCGACAGCGGTCGGCCTCGCCCTGGAACCGAACGAGGAGGATCCGTGAGCACGGTCAAGGAAGCAATCGACGTACACGTCTCGCTGCGCAAGGCGTACGACCAGTGGACCCAGTTCGAGGAGTTCCCGAACTTCATGGAGGGCGTCGACGAGGTCACGCAGCTGGACGACCGGCACAACCACTGGATCACCAGCATCGGAGGGGTGCGGCGCGAGTTCGACACGGAGATCGTCGACCAGCTCGCGGACGACCGGATCACCTGGCGGTCCGTCGACGGCGAGACCCGGCAGCGCGGCTCGGTCCGCTTCGAGCCCCTTGACGACATGCACACCCGGGTCGAGCTCACGATGGACGTCGAGCCCACAGGCCTGGCCGAGAAGGGCGCCGACGCACTGGGCCTGATCGACCGGCGGGTGAAGGGCGACCTGCGCCGCTTCAAGGACTACGTCGAGAGCGGCGGCGCCGACAGCGACGGCTGGCGCGGACGCATCCGGCCCGAGAACCCGGGTTCGGTGCTCTGAGGGATCGCTGCGGGCGTGCTGCGAGGTGGCCGTGACCCCCGGCAGGGGTGTGGCGGGGGTGATGGCACGATGTGGGGATGGTGGCGAATCAGTCCTGGTCAGGGCTTCATGGAGACCTGCTCGCGGCGAAGACATCGGTGTACGACCCGAGTGGCTTCGACTGCTCGCAGCCGGTGCCCGAACCGGAGAGTGCCGAGTACGCGGCGCACGCGTTCACGCTCGACGAGCTGTCGGTCAGGTTCCGCGTGGCCAGGACCACCCCTACGAAGGTCGGCCAGTTCGTCACCGTGTGGCAGCGATCCGCGGACGGCCCGATCAGGCCCTTCGACGCCGAGGACGGGATCGATCTCGTCGTCATCAGCAGCCGCGACAGTGACCACTTCGGGCAGTTCGTCTTTCCCCGTGAGGAGTTGTGCCGACGCGGGGTCATGTCCCGCAACGGCTCCGGCGGCAAGCGGGGGTTCCGCGTGTACCCGCCCTGGGTGACCACGACCAGTCGCCAGGCGGGCAGCTCGCAGGCGTGGCAGGTGCGGCACTTCCTCGATCTCGGGGAGGGGGAGCCCGTCGACGCGGCGCGTGCCCGGGCTCTCTATCACCCGTAGGTGCGTGGACGTCTCCGCTGGCAGACGTTCGCTGCTCGGCCGGCGCGCCCCTGCGCCGATCGGCTCAGGCGCGGCGCGCCTCGGTCGTGGGAGCGATGGCCTGTGGAGGATCGGTGAGGCGGGCCGCCCGGCATCGCCCCACGTGTGAAGAGGTACGGCCATGAATCTCCTCGACCACCCGCTGTACCGGTTTCTCCCGCTCGCCCACATCCTCCGCGTCACGCGGACGGCCCGCTGATGTGCGCGGCCCGCGAGGACGCACCGGGCGGCGGTCGCTACGGAGAGGCCGTCTTCCGTCCCGAACAGGCCGGCGAGGGCGAGCGGATCGACTTCGGTGCTCTCGCCTACGACGACATCACGATGGCGAGGCTGCGGGCACTCGGGGCAGGTCCCGGGTGGCGTTGCCTCGACGTGGGTGCCGGCACGGGCACGGTCTCCCGCCGGTTGCTGGACGAGGCCGGGGTGGAGAGCGTGCTCGCCGTGGACCGTGATGTACGGTTCCTCGCCGAGCGGCCGGGACTCGACGTTCTGCAGGCCGACATCACCGCCCCCGACCCCGTCCACGGCGGGTTCCAGCTCGTCCACGCGCGCTTCGTGCTCATGCACCTGGCCGAGCATGAAAGCCTGATCGCCGCTCTGGCCGAACTCGTCGCCCCCGGTGGGGTGATGGTGCTCAGCGACGCCGTCGATCTGACCAGCGACCGGACACCCGGCACGCCGTACACCACCGTGATGCGGGCGATGTGGGAAGGGCTGCGGGCAACCATCGGCACCGACGTCTCCTGGGTGCCGTCGTACCCGCACCTGTTGCGCGGGGCGGGGCTCGAGTCCGTCGCCGCCGAGATCCATGTGCCGCCGCTGGTGCCGGGGAGTCCCATCAGCCGCTTCTGGGCGGACACCTGGGAACGGAGCAGGGCGGCGATGCTCGCCACCGGTCTGGTCGACGACGCGGCCGTGGACGCGGGGATCCGCTATCTGGGCTCCGACGAGTGCGCCGCCCTGTCCGGCGGCATGCTCACCGCCTGGGGCTGGAAGGCCGAGGAGGAATCTCCGTCCTGATTCATCGAGCTGCTCACTGACCGTTCTCGAAGAACATGTTGATCAGCCCTTGGGCGGTGTTGGCCTCCGAGTCGACCCGGTGGATCTCGGCGTCCTCCGATGCGGCGATCTCGGCGCTGCGCGGGAACATGACCTGCTCGTACTCGGTGAGCGCGGCCTCGACGTCGCCGGGGTGCGCGGCCATGGCCTTGCCGAGTTCGGCGCCGTCGAGCATGGCGAGGTTGGCGCCTTCGCCGTTCGGGACGGTGAGGTGGGCGGCGTCGCCGAGCAGCGTCACCCCGGGCACCCGGTCCCACCGGTGGTCGGTCGGCAGGGCGTAGTGAGGGCGCAGGACCGGCGCGGTGTCCGTGTCGGTGATCAGTGCGGTGAGCTCGGGCGCCCAGTCGGCGAACTCCGCGGCGATCCGCGCGGTCGCCGAGTCGGCATCGGTGAAGTCGATCGCGTCGAACCAGTCCAGCGGCTCGGCCAGCGCCACGTAGATGTGCAGGGTGTCGCCGCTCTCCCGGTGCGCGAAGAACTGCCTGCCCGGCGAAGGCGCGATCATCGAACCGCCGCCCACCGCCTTCGCAGCGGCGGGATGCCGGGTGTCGGCGTCGTAGAGGTAGGTCTCCACGACCGATGTCCCGGAGTACTCGGGCGTGGCGGCGGACAGCAGCGGCCGCACCCGTGACCACGCACCGTCCGCGCCGACCAGCAGGTCGGCGGTGACAGTGGTGCCGTCGGCGAAGGCCACCTCGTGACGCCCCTCGCCCAGGGCGCGGGTGCCGGTGACCTTGTGCCCCCAACGGACCGTGCCGGCCGGCAGCGAGTCGATCAGCATCTGCCGCAGTTCGCCGCGCATCACCTCGGGGCGTCCGCCCGTGCCGTCGTCGGCTTCTTCGAACATGACGGTCCCGTCCCGGTCGAGGACCCGCATGGCCTGGCGGCCCTCCAGGACGATGGCGTGGAACTCGTCCATCAGGCCGGCCGCCTCGACGGCGAGCTGCCCGTTGTAGTCGTGGATGTCGAGCATTCCGCCCTGTGTACGCGCCGACGGGGAGGGATCGGCCTCGTAGACCGTGGCCGGGATTCCGTGGACGTGCAGGACGCGGGCCAGGGTGAGGCCGCCGAGTCCGGCGCCGATGATCGTGACGGGAGTATGCATGGCCGTTCCTTCGGGATCGGGCCGACCGGTGTGCTCCGGCCGGCTGTCCCTGAAAGGTGCCAAGCCCCGCCGACGAGCCACCGATATCGGACCGACAGCCCTGACAGATGACCGACACGGCCGGCCGGCCCCGACACCTGCCTCACAAGGCGTGCGCCGCGGAACCAGGCCGGGTGTAGGCCCGCCGCGGGGTGAGAGGCTCGTGATCGCCGGTACAGACGACGACAGCCTCCACGGGTTCACCGCAGTCACGGTGGAGGACCTCCAGCGGTGGTCCCTCGGCGTCAGCCGTGTACCGGTCCCCCCACTGCTTCAGGGCGATCATCACCGGCCACAGTTCCCAGCCCTTGCCGGTGAGCCGGTACTCGTGCCGGGTGCGGTGGCCCGCCTCACGGTACGGAACGGTCTCCAGGACCCCGGCAGCGACCAGCTTGCGCAGCCGGTCCGCGAGTACCGCCTCCGACAACCCGACATGCCGGCGGAAGTCGTCGAAGCGGCGCACGCCGTTCATGGCGTCACGCAGCACCAGCAGCGACCACTTCTCGCCGATCAGATCGAGGGTGCGCTGCACCGTGCAGTTCTCGGTGCTCGTCTCCAGCCAGGTCATGACGCCATCGTAGGCTGGCTTCGTCATTGACAGCCAGCTCCTCGCACAGCTAACTTCGATTATCAAAGCCAGACGGGGAGGAACCGACGTATGACGAGGTCACGCACATACGAGTGGCAGGATCCGAGCATTTCCGCGGCCGACGTCGGCCAGGAGAGCGGCCTCGACTTCCTGCGCAGGGTGCTGAGCGGACGCCTGCCCGCCCCGCCCATCGCCGCGACCCTGGGTTTCACCCTGGACCAGGTCGAGTTCGGTCACGCCGTGTTCGCCCTGGCTCCGGGGGAGGAGCACTACAACCCGATCGGCAGCGTCCACGGCGGCGTCTACGCCACGCTCCTGGACTCGGCCGCCGGCTGTGCCGTGCAGTCCGTGCTCCCGGCCGGCATGGGGTACACCTCGCTCGACCTGAACGTGAAGTTCCTGCGTCCGATCACCGTCGACAGCGGCAAGGTCCGGGCCGTCGGCACGGTTCTCAACCACGGCCGCCGCACCGCCCTGGCCCAAGCCGAACTGCTCGATTCCGACGACCGGCTGCTGGCCCACGCCACCAGCAGCTGCATGCTCTTCCCCGTCCCGCCGAGCTGACAGCGGCAACCGCACCCCTTCAGCCGACCGACCGCGCCCCGGTACAACCTCCGGCTCGCTCGCCGGTCTGACTCATCGGGGTGTTCATGGGATCGCAGCAGCAGATCGCCTTCTTCCTACGGGAGTTGGAGGACGGCGACACCTGGCGGCGCGCCGCCGCAGCGAAAGGGCTTGGTCGGATCGGGCAGGACGAGCACGCCTGGGTGCTCGTCGGATTCGCCGATGACCGGGCGGCCGAAGTGCGTGAGGCCGTGGCCGCCGGGCTGGGCCGTCTCGGGGTGGCCGAGGCGGGCCGCGCGGTTCTTCCCGGCCTCATGGACGACGAGGATCCATGGGTACGGCGCCGGGCCTCCCGCTCCGCGATCCTGCTCGGGCTCGACGGCCCGGCGTTCGTGGATGCCTTCTCCCGTCTGCTGGGCGACCCCGACCACCACCTGCGGATCAACGCCCTGGACGGCCTGCGAGCGCTGGGCGTGCCCGGTGACGTCGGCGCGCTCCTGGCGCTTCTGGGTGACCCGGACTGGGCCGTGTGGGGTCGTGCCCGCAGCCTGGTGTTCGACTTTCGCAAGGACCCGGCCGTCAGCGCCGAGCTGGTCCGTACGGCGGAGCAAGGCGCGGCGGACGCTCGCGTGCCGGCTCTCGAACTGCTCCCGAAACAGTGGTCCGAGCGCATCCGCGATTCGCTCGTCACGGGCCTGCGCGACGAATCGCCCCGGGTGCGGAGCTCCGTGGCCCGCCGACTGGCCGACCTGGAGGACATGCGGAGCCAGGACGCCTTGGCCGAGGCGTTGGAGGCCGAACAGGACGCCGGTGTCGCGGAGTTGCTGATACGGCTGCTCGCCGAACGGGGCGACGAGCGGGTGACCGGACCGGCGATCCGATGGCTCGGCGATACCGCCGCCGGGTCGTCGGCGGCGTCCGCGCTCGGAGCCGTAGGGACACGGGTGGCCGTCCATGTGCTGCGAACGGCCGTGACGGACGGCGCGCTGCCCGGCCGTACGCGTGCGGACGCCGCGAAGGCCATCGGGCAGGCGGGGCGTTGGGACGCCGTATGGCTGCTGCTTCCGCTGCTGGACGACCCCGACGGTGTTGTGCGTGCGGGTGCGGTGGCGGGCCTGGACACGCTGGTAGCCGATGGGCTGCGCTTCTGGGAACGCCATTCCGTGGCACGGGCGTTGGTGGCACACCTCGCCGCCGACCCGAACACGGTCTGGCAGACGCACAACGCGCTCATCGGCCTGGCCGAGGCACTGCCAGGGCTCCGGCGGATCGTGGACCGGACCCCTTCTGCCGACGTCCGTGCCGCCGCGCTGTCGCTCCTCGACACGCACAACGCCACCGACGAGGACACCGAGCACGACCTGGCGCGCTTCGTTCGCGCCCTGGACGACCCGGACGAGACGGTCCGCCACCACGCCGCCGAGGGCCTGGCCCACTGGGTGGTGACCACCGGCGTCCGGCCGCGGGACGAGCAGCGGTTGCGCGCCCGGCTCACCGACCTCGCCGCGGACGCCTCGCAGGCGGAGACCCGTGCGGTGGCCGACGAGGCGCTGCGGGCGCTGGACGGGTCAGGCCGCTTCTCGGCGTGACCGGGAAAGGCGGGGGGCGACTGCACCCATGCCGTGGAGCCCAGGTGAAAACCCTGTGGAAGCGGTGTCGGTGGTGCCGTTTATGCTGCCCCAGATGATCACGCGGGACCCAGGGGAGGGCGCGGCATGTTCGGCAAGCTGTTCGGTAGGGACGCGGAGAGACCGGCGGCGGATCCGCATGTCCTTCCCGCACGCAAGCAGAAGCACGGGACGTACGCGCTGCGCGCGCTGGGGGACACGCGGGTGCTCGCGCTGGTCGAGGCCGCCGACGCGGGTGACTGGCCGGCGGTGAAGGCGGCGCTGGCCCCCTTCGACCTCGGCCGTGAGCAGGCGGTCCTCGGGCAACTGGCCGTCGTGGACGGTGTGGAGGAGTGGATCGTCCGGGCCGCCGAGGAGGACAAGGGCGACAAGGAGCTCCGCGCGACCGCTCTGCTCATATCGGGCGCGCGCCATGTCTCCTGGGGCTGGGATGCGCGTACGTCCGCCCGTGCCGTGGACGTCAGCCGTGAGCAGTGGCAGACCTTCTACGAACGGCTGCGCATCGCCGAGGAGCACCTGCTCGAGGCCGCCGAGCTGCGGCCCGACTGGGTCACGCCGTGGCGCCATCTGCTCACCTCGGGACGCGGCATGTCTCTCGACGACAGCGTCCAGGAAGCCCGGCTCGCGGCCGGTCTGCGCCGTGATCCGCTGAACCTGGACCTCCACCTGGAATGGGTGTCGCACCTCCAGCCCCGTTGGGGCGGAGAGCCGGGCCAGGCCCTGGAGTTCGCGCAGAAGGCGTTCGCCGCCGCGCCCGACGGGCACCGGCTCGGCTGTGTCATCGCCATGGCACGTATCGAGGAGTGGGTGGAGTCCGACGACCGTGACTGCCTCCAGCAGCCCCGGATCCGGACCGAGTTGCGGGAGGCCGCGGAGCGCAGCATTCTGCACCACGCTTACGAGCGCCGCCTGGGCTGGCAGGGCGACTACAACATCTTCGCCATGGCCCTCTCGCTGGCGGGCAGCAGCAAGGCCTCCAATGTCTTCCGCGAGCTGAACGGTGTGATCACCGAGTGGCCGTGGACCTTCATGGCTGAGCCGGAGAAGGCGTACGCGCGTTTCCGCAAGGCCTTCTGAGCCACCCCGCCGCACTGGCTGCACCGGTCGCACCGGCCTCACTGACCGCATCGGCCACCCGGCCACCCGGCCGCATCAGCCACCCGTCCGCACCGGCCTCACTGGCCGCATCGGCCACCCGGCCACCCGGCCGCATCGGCCATCCGTCCGCACCGGCCCATCGGCCACGTCGGTTTCCCGGTCACACCGCCACCGCCCGCCCTCGGCCGGTCCCACGGACCACCGCCCACCCCTGCCGTTCCCTTCACCCCGGACTGCCCCATGCCCTTGCGCGACACCTCCGCCGACCACGCCGCCACCGACCGCACCTTCCAGGTCGACCTCCGCGGCCTGGTGGACCTCCTCTCCCATCACCTCTACTCCAGCCCTCGCGTCTACCTGCGCGAACTCCTGCAGAACGCGGTCGACGCCCTCACCGCACGGCACACCGTCGAGACCCACGGCGACTTCGGTATCCGCTTGTACGCCGACGGCAAGCTCGTACGCGTCGAGGACGACGGCGTCGGTCTCACCGAGGCCGACGTGCACACCTTCCTCGCCACCATCGGCCGCAGCAGCAAGCGCGCGGAGCGCATCGCCGAGCAACGCGCCGACTTCATCGGCCAGTTCGGCATCGGCCTGCTGTCCTGCTTCCTGGTCGCCGACGAGATACACGTCGTCAGCCGCTCCGCCCGCACCCCGGACGCCCCCGCCGTGGAGTGGCGCGGACGCGGCGACGGCAGCTACACCGTCCGCACCCTGCCCGCCTCCGCCCGCCCCCGACCGGGCACCACCGTCACCCTGACCCCCCGGTCCGACGCGGGCGAATGGACCCGCCCGCAGCAGGTGCACGCGCTGGCCCGGCACTTCGGCTCACTGCTGCGCCACCCGGTGACCTTCGACGACGGCTCGGGCGGCGCGCCCGCGCCCGTCAATCCCGAGCCGGCGCCCTGGGCGCGCAGCTTCCCCACACCGGGCGCCCGTTCCCGTGCGCTGGCGGCGTACGGCGAGGAGGTCTTCGGGTTCACCCCGCTCGACACCATCGAACTGGACCTGCCGGCCGTCGGCCTGAAGGGCATCGCTTGCGTATTGCCCGAAGCAGTTCCCGCCGGACGCCGTCACGGCCACCGCGTGCACGTCAAGGGCATGCTGCTGTCCGAGCAGGCGGAGGAGATCCTGCCGGAGTGGGCGTTCTTCGTGCGCTGCGTCGTCGACGCGGAGAGCCTGCGCCCGACGGCGTCCCGCGAGTCCCTCTACGAGGACGCCACCCTCGCCGCCGTCCGCGACGCCCTCGCGGAGCGGCTGCGCGAGTGGATCGCCCGTGCGGCCGCCAGCGACCCGGACCTGCTCGGCCGCTTCCTCCAGACCCACCATCTGGCCGTGAAGTCGCTCGCGGTGCACGACGACGAGATCCTGCGGATGCTGCTGCCCTGGCTGCCGTTCGAGACCACCGACGGGCACACCACCCTCGACGAGTTCGCACGCACCCACCGCACCGTGCTCGTGACGTCCAGCGTGGAGGAGTTCCGGCAGGTCGCGGCGATCGCCTCGGCCGCCGGACTCGGAGTCGTCAACGGCGGCTACACCTACGACCGTGAACTCGTCCACCGGATGCCGGAGATCAGGCCGGAGGTCAGTGTCGCCGACCTCGACCCGGCGACCCTCACCGCCCACCTCGACCCCGTGGACCGGGAGACGGAACTGGCCGCCGCGCCCTACCTGGCGCAGGCCCGCGACGCGCTCGCCCTCTTCGACTGCGATGTCGCCCTGCGCACCTTCCAGCCCGCTTCCGCCCCCGCCCTGCTCGTCGACAGCCGCGAGGCCCGGCACGAGCGCACCCGCTCCCGGCTCGCCCGCGAGCAGGAGGGCGGGCTGTGGGGCGACATCCTCGGCGCCCTGCGCCAGGAGGCACCGCGGGCCCAGCTGATCCTCAACCAGCTCAACCCGCTGGTCCGCACCGCCGTCGCCATCGACGAGCCCGAGCTGGCCCGCACCAGCGCCGAAGCCCTCTACGGGCAGGCCGTGATGCTGTCCCGACGTCCCCTCAGGCCCGCCGAGTCGAGCCTGATCAACCGTTCCTTCCTCGACCTTCTCGCCCACGCCCTCCGCAAGGACAGCTGACGATGCCGACCGCACCCCAGAACACCGACGAGCTGTACCAGGCGCTCCAGGAGAACGACCGGCGCCCCTACGGCCGCACCCGCACCGTCACAGCAGAGGAACTCGTCGACGCCGCCGAGCAGTTCGACGAGCCCCGCGCGCTGGTGCACGCCCTCCTCGAACTCCAGGAGGCGTACACCTACGGCTCCGAACCCCGTAAGTCGCCCGTCGTCTTCGCCCGTCTGCTCAATCTCTTCGACGAGCAGCCCGACGTCTTCGACGACCGCCTGCGCCACCTGTTGTTCTGGCGTTTCAAGTGGGTCGGTCACGCCCTGCGCCAGCTGCCCGAGGTCCCGCTGACCGGACTGCGCCAGTGGCTCACGGAGATGCGCGACCGGTACGAGAAGGCGGACCTCGGCCTCCAGCCCTATTACGGGCAGGCCTACCAGCTCGCCGCCCACCTGGGCGAGGGCGCCACCCTCGCCTACGAGCTGTGGGCGAGCCGCACCCGCACCCAGCTCAGCGACTGCGAGGCCTGCGAGATCTGCGAACGCGCCCTCTACCACCTCATGGAGGGCGACGACGAGCGGGCGCTGAGCGTGTGGGAACCCGTACTGGCCGGCAAGGAGTCCTGCCAGGAGGAGCCGGCCCGCTCCGTGTCGTACGCGCTGCTGCCCCTGCTGCGCACCGGCCGCACCGACCGGGCCCGGGAACTGCACCTCACCGGCTACCGCGGCTGCCGCCGCAACCCCTCCATGTCCCAGGAGGTAGGCCGGCACCTGGAGTTCTGCGCGCTGACCGGCAACGAGGCCCGGGGCCTGGAACTGCTCGCCGAGAACCGGATCATGTTCGACGAGGTCGACTCGCCGCTCGATCAACTCGGCTTCCTCACCGGAGCGGAGGTCCTCCTCCAGCGCGTCGAGAGCCTCGGCCACGGCGCACTGCCCGCCGCCGGTTACGCCGGCCGCACCTGGACGGTGGCCGACCTGCGCGCCGAAGTACGCCGTCGCGCCGACGACCTCGCCGCCCGCTTCGACGCCCGCAACGGAACCACGGCCCACGCCGACCGTCGCCGGGCCCGCCTCGACCGCGCCCCGCTCGTGAACGCACTGGAACTGACCCTGCGCGCCCGCGCCCTGGACGACGTGGCCCCGGCCGCCGCCGTCCCGGTGACCGCGCCCACCTCCCGCACGGCCGCCGCCGTCCCGGACGAACTCTCCGAACTGATCATCCACGCAAGGGCGTTGGACGAGAGGGGCCACCCCGACGCACAGGCATGCTGGGCGCGACTGCGCACCCTCGTCGCCACCCGCGACTACACCCACCCCGACGACCCGGCCGTCGGCCCGCTCGTGCGGCTGCGCGCGGACCTGCTGGCCGAGGAGGCGAGCAGGGCGGGAGACAAGGACGAGTTCACGGACGCCGCCGACCTCCACGAGGAGGCCGCGGCTCTGTACGACGACGCCGGGGAGGCGGGGCAGGCGGCGGTGTCCCGGGCCTGTGCGCTGCTTGCGGTGGCCGAGAAGGCCGTGGCGGATGCGTCGGCTGGGAATGCCGGGGAGGACGCCGAGGCACCGGCCGAAAGCGCCGCGCAGGGCACCGAAGCACCCGCGGACAACGCCGCGAGGGGCATCGACGCGGCCGATGCCAAGGTCGCCGCGCTGACCGCCGCCCACGCGTCCATGGTCCGCCTGCACGAGGAGACCCCCGACCTCACCCCGTCCCAGGAGGCACGCCTCCTCCGTCTCCGGGCCACCGCACTCGGCCTGCGCCTCCAGACGTCGAGGAGCGAGGAGCACGCAGCCCCGGTTCAAGCCGAGATCGACAAGCTGCTCGGGTTCGCCACCGAGCACGACATCGCCGTACAGGTCTCGGGCGCGCTGCTGCTGCGGACCAGCACACACGCCCTCTCCGGCGACCTGCCCGCCGCGGTCACCGAGATCGACGCACTCTTGGACCGGCTGAAGTCGTCAGGCCCCGCCTGGCACCTGCCCCGCACGCTCGGCCTGCGCGGCCGGCTCCAACTCGCTCTCCACGACGCGCAGGCCGCTCAGGCGGACCTGGCCGAGGGCCTGCGCCTGGCCGCCGAATGGCCCGCCGACGCGGTGGACACCGCCCGTCTGCACGGCGACCTGGCCGAAGCCGTCATGCACCTGGGCCGCCCCGATGAGGCCCTGCGCCACCTGACGCGCTCGGCGGAACTGGAGCTCCGCAACGGCAGCCGTACGGACGCGTACTGCACGTACAGCAACGCGGCTCAGCTCAGCCTCGACCTGGGGCGCGTCGAGGACTGCATAGCCCTGCTCGACTCGCTGCTCGCGGAGCCGGGCGTAGCCGCCGGTGACGTCGACGACCGACTGGTCGCCCAACTGCGCCTCACTCGCGCCCGCGCACTGCACGCGGGGGAGGACCTCAAGGCCGCCACGGCGGAGTTCGTCGCCCTCGCCGCCGAGTCGGCCGGCTGGCACGACGACCCCGGAAGCCACGCGATGATCGCCGCGGAGACGGCCGTACTCCTCGGCGAGTCGGGCGAGTTCGACCGGGCCCGCGAGGCCGCGGACCAGGCACTCGCCGCCCACGCCCGCGCCCCGCGCTACGAGCACCTCAGTAACAGCATGCGCGAACTCGCCCGCCTCCAGGCCCAACAGCAGGGCCGGCAGGGCCTGGACAGCGCCCGCGCCTTCCTCACGGACGCGGGCCGAATCGCCGACGAGGCCCGCACCGCCGAGTACGAGACCCACGGCCGCTCCCTGGACACGGCCCTGGCCTATGAACACGGACGGGTGGCGGCCTACGCCGGCGAGTACGAGGAAGCCCTCATCGCCCTGGACAAGGCTCTCGCTCTGCTCGGCGACCCGAACCAGGACGACGACGCCGGCGAATGGGCCGAGTGCGTCCGCCTCGCAGGCGCAGTGGAGGGCCTCTACCTGGAACGCCCCGCCCCTGCCCTCACCCGCCTCGACACGGCGATCGCCCGGTTGACGGCCTTGGGCCACACGGAGGAGGCCGAGGCACTGACGTCGTTGGCGACCCGCCTGCGCGACGAGTAGTGACGGGTCGGTGCCGGGGCGGGCGTGGAACCGCCCCGGCACACCCGGGCCGACCACGGCGACCGCGGAGAGCCGGCCGGCCTCCCTCTCAGGGCATTGGAGCGGAGGTCAGTCGAGGAAGTCCCGAAGGACGGCGACCATCTCTTCAGGGGCTTCGAAGGGCCAGAAGTGGCCCGAATCGAAGAGGTGCACATCACTGCCTTCCGGGAGCTTCGCCACCACGTCGGGGTCGGTGTAGAACTCACGCGGCTGGAGAGGATCGTTGGCCCCCTGGAGCAGCAGGACGGGGCATTTCCACTGAGGGATGAGCCGGGTGCGTCGATCGATCCATTCCTGCCGGAACGACGAAGAGTTGAAGTAACGAGGGACGGCGGTGTTGATGCCGGCGTAGCTGAACTCCTGCACGGTTCGTACGAGGTCGGACACCTTCACCTGGCGTTCGCCGAGCACGGAGTACGCGGTGACGACGATGCGGCGGGCATCGGCCAGCACCGCCGGGGCCTCGGGTGAGGTGAACACGTCCTGTTGGGGATGCAGGTCGGGATGGAGATGCCAGAGGTGCTGCTGCCCCCGGCCGTAGCGGATGACACGGTTCCCCATGTGTGCCGCGAGGTGGTCGCCGACCGGTGTTCCCCTGTCGTGCGTGACCAGGCTGAATCTCTCTGTCCGAAGCTGGTCCAGCAGCGCTTCCAACTGGATGGCGACTCCCTCCTGGCGGAAGTCGCCGGTGCCCTTCTCCGACTGGCCGTAGCCCTTCAGGTCGATGGCCAGGCAGCGGAAGTCGGAGGCCAGGGCCTCGATGGCGTAGTGCCACTGCCACCACGAGTCGGGTACGCCGTGGAGGAACACGACGACAGGTGCGTCGAGGGGGCCGCCCTCCACGTAGTGCCAGCGCACGGTCTCGCCGTCGCCGGGGGCGTCCACGAAGCGGTGCGTGACGGTGACATCGCCCAGCCGCTCCTGGTTGCCGTCCGCTTCCGGTGCACGGGGTGGTGTTTCGGGCAGCTCGGCCACGAGTTGGTCCACGCGCGACAGTCTGTCCAACGCTTCTTCCAGGCCCGTGCGGACACGGGGCGGGGGCGGTGTGTAGGCGTACGCGGTTGCGTGCTGTGACATCACGAAGTCCTCCAGGGCGTCCTGGCGTGAACACAAACTGAATCTTTCTTCAGCACTGATGGAATCATCAGAAAATATGCTCGTCAAGGAATCGGCACCGCTTGCGGGCGGTGTCGAGGAGGCAGCGCACGGGTGCGTCAGGGGCTATCGGGCGTCTTGGGAGGGCCTCAGCGCCGCAACGCCGCTCGGGCCGGCAGCGTCACCGCCACCAGACCTAGGGCCACCGCGCCCCCGGCAAAGGCTGCGTAGCCGAGCGGAGGTACATACGGCCCCTCGCCCGTCAGGCCGCGCATCATCGGGATCAGGGTCGCTGCGGCGATGGCCGTGCCCAGGGTGATGCCGGCCAGAGCCACCAGCAGGCCTTCCCAGCGGAGCATGCGCATGACCTGCCGGCGGGTGGAGCCGATGAGGCGGAGTGTGCCGAGTTCTCCGCGGCGGTCGAGGACGGTCATCACGAGGGTGTTGGCGGCGGCCACGGCCGCGAAGCCGCCGAGTACGGCAGCCATCGTGTAGTTGGCCCAGGCGTTGAGTTCGCGGTCGGTGTTCTGCCCGACGACATAGCCGGAGGCGTCGGTGACCTCGCCGAGTGGGGCGAGGGCCTTCGCGTTTCCGCCCCGTATCAGCAGCGTGCTGTCGAAGGGCGAGGTGACGTGGGGTGCGAGGGAGGCGCGGTCCATGGTCACGGCGGCGAGGCCGAGTCCGCGTCCGTACACGGCTACGACCTCGGGGTCGGCCCTGGTGCCGTCCGGGAGATAGAGGGGCAGCTTGTCACCCACCTCGACCTTCGCCGATGTGGCGAGCGTCTTGTCGATGGCGATGCGGCCCTTGCCGATGCGGTCCAGGCTGCCGCCGCGCACGTCGAGGTCCTGCACCTTCGCGAGCTGCTCACCGGAGCCCGAGATTCCCTGCGTCGACGAACCTTGCAGCCAGCGGTCGCCACCGGAGCCGACGGGCACCAGCACCTGCGTTTCGAGCAGGCCCACGGCCGCGTCGACGCCGGGTGTCCGGGCGGCCCGGGCGGCGGCGTCGACGGGCAGCCCGGCCGGGTCCGTGACCACGTGTTCCGCGGTGACGCCGGCGCGCAGTTGCTGCGCGGCGACATGGCTCTCGCTCGTGTGCATGAAGACGAGCGTCGAGGCGAAGGCCATGGCCAGCACGATCGGGGTGATCGCGGAGGCCAACCGGCGAGCGTTCGTACGGGAGTTGGCGGCCGCGAGCGACGCCGAGGCGTCACCGGCGCTCAGCGCGAGCCCGAACAGCGCCGCGCACAGCCGCGCCACCAGCGGGCCGAGCAGGGCGACGGCGAGCATGAAGAGCATGACGACGCCGAGAGCCGCGTTGGCGGCGTCGTCCCCGCCCGAACGAGCGGCCACGACCGTCAGGAACCCCCCGCCGACCAGGGCGCCCAAGCCCAGCAGGATCCGGATCGCGCCCGGCCGCAGCCGCTCCACCGACGCCTCGGCGAGCGCCTGCCCCGGCTTGATCTTCGAGGGACGACGCCCAGCCGCCCAGCCGGCCGCGAGGGCGGTCAGCAGACCGGAGCCGACCGCGACGACGAGTGGGATCCAGGAGACTTGCAGCTCCACGGCGTCCGGAATGGCCCCGCGGTCCCTCAGCTGGCCGAACCACCAGTGCGCGAGCCCGATTCCGGGCAGGCAGCCGACCAGCCCGGCGAGCGGCGCGACGAGCACCGCCTCGGCGGCGACCGCGCGGCGGATCTGCCGCGGGGTGGCGCCGACGGCACGCAGCAGCGCGAACTCGCGAGCACGCTGGGCGACGGACAGCGCGACCGTCCCGGACGCCGTGAAGACGGCGACCGTCGCGGCGATCCCGCCGAAGGAGCCGCCGAGCCCGGTCAGCATCTCCTTGGCGTACCAGAGCCCATGGTCCTCGACGGCGCCGCGGCCGTCGCCGGTGTGTATCTCGGCGCCGGAGCCGGCGAGTGCCTTCTTCACACCGGCGGCCAGAACATCGGCGTCCGTCCCGCCCTTGGCCAGTACGGCGATCGCGTCGGCCTTGCCGGGATGCCCGGCGAGCGCGGGGGAGCGGGCGTCGGCGAACCATGCGACGGCGCCCTCGGCCGCGTCCCCGGAACCGGCCTGCGCCAGCCCTGACACGCGGAAGCCGGCCCGGCCGATGGCGGTTTCGAGGGTGACGGTGTCGCCTACGTCCACCCCCTCGGTGGACGCTGCGAGCACGACCTCTCCCGCTCGGGGCGCGTCCCCGGACGTGAGCACCGCACCGGTGAACGCGTGCGATCCCCAGCCGTGGCCCGTCAGCACGCCGTCCCCCTGGCGCACCGGGAACGTGAAGTCCGGCACCGCCGCCTGGACGCCGCTCACGCGCGCCACCTTGTCCGCGAGCGCGGCGTCCACACGCGCCGTGTCCGGCAGTGGGTCCGCCGACTCGGACCTGCTGTCACCACTGCCCGTGACGAAGCGGGCGTACTGGTCCGCCGCCGCGACGACCGGCGCCTTCGCGTACCGCTCCGGTGGCACCGAGGCGCGAACGCCCGTCTCCAGCAGGATGCCGCAGGCGGAGACGATCAGCGCCGACATCATCAGCGCGACGAACGTGCCCGCGAACGACGCCGGTTTGAAGCGCACGGCCGCACGGGCGAGGCCGTTGGGGACGAAGCTCCTCACGCAGCGGCCCCCACCATCGCGCCCGCACGGGAGGTCAGAGCGGCCATCCGGGCCGCGATCTGCTCCGCCGAGCCGCGGTCGAGGGCGCCGGCGAATACACCGTCCGCGAGGAACAGCACACGGTCGGCCCACGCGGCGGCGACCGGGTCGTGGGTGACCATGACGACGGTCGCTCCCAGCGCGTCCACCGCCTGCCGGAGCAGGCCGAGGACCTCGGCGGCGGTCCCCGTGTCCAAGGCGCCCGTGGGCTCGTCGGCGAAGATCACGTCCGGGTTGGTGACCAGGGCACGCGCGATGGCGACCCGCTGTTGCTGGCCGCCCGAGAGCTCGCCCGGCCGGGACCGCGCCTTGTCGGCGAGCCCGACCCGCGCGAGTACCGCGGCCGCCCGGCGGCGGTCCCGACGCTGCCCGGCGAGGCGCATCGGGAGCAGCACGTTCTGCTCGGCGGTGAGGGAGGGCAGCAGGTTGAAGGCCTGGAAGACGAAGCCGAGGCGGCTGCGGCGCAGCTCGGTGAGCTGGTTCTCGCGCATGCGTGTGATCTCCGTACCGCCGAGCCGCACGGAGCCGGCCGTCGGGCGGTCGAGGCCGGCGGCACACTGGAGGAAGGTGGACTTGCCGGAGCCGGACGGACCCATGACGGCGGTGAACGTGCCGCGCGACAGCGCGAGGTCGATGCCCGCGAGCGCGTGCACGGCGCCGCCGCCCCGGCCGTACTGCCGACGGACGCCGCGCAGCTCGACGGCGAGACCGGGCGTGCCCTGTGCCTCCGGCCGGTCGTCCGTCTCCCGCCGCTTGCCCTTGCGCAGCCTCATGGTCCGCCCTCTCGCGATCTCTTCCAGCCGACAACTCGAAGCTACGGATCACGGTCGTCGCAGGCCATGGTGGTTGCCGGCGCATCCTGGGTGGGGATAACCCGAGGCGTCGGAGGGGGCGGGTCAGGTTCCTGCCCCGGGGCGAGTCCGGGATCATGAATCATGCTCCGGGATGACTGGCGACTCACCGACGACGTCCACGACTTCCTCGCCCGAGCCGGGGACTTCCTGCGTTCGCGTCCCGCCGTGCACAACACACCGCTCACCGACCTCGAGAAACTGCGAAAACGCGGAGCGGAACCGTACGGGGCCGAAGCCAAGGCCCTCGGCCGACTGGAGTCAGGAGGCGAGACCCGCGCCGTCTTCTACCGCACTCCCCGCGGATACCTGAGCATCACCCCTCTCTCCGCCGAGCAGCCCGGCACCCTCGCCGCTCACCTGGCCGGCCTCGGCCACCGCCCCTCCGGCGTCATCGCGGATCATGACACCGCCACCGCGTTTGCCGAGGCATGGCAACGGCACACGGGCGCAGCGCCGACCCCCTTCTGGCGGACTCACCTCTACCGACTCGGCACGCTCACCCCACCGCGGCCGCATCCAGAGGGCCGGGGGCGGGTCGCGAGGGCGCAGGACCATGAGCAAGTCGTGCGCTGGTGCCGTGAGTTCTGCGTCGACGTCGGCGAGCAGCCTTCCATCGACTTGATCGACGCGAACTCCTGGGCCGATTCGCGCTTCGGCGACCGGCACTTCACGTTCTGGGAGACCCCCGACGGCACCCCGGTCTCCATGGCAGCCGTCACCACGATCGTCGCGGGCATGATCCGGGTGGACCCCGTCTACACCCCCGCTCACTTCCGTGGCCACGGTTACGCGGCCGCAGTGACGGTCGAGGTGAGCCGGGCCGCGCTGGTCGCCGGCGCGACGGACGTCGTCCTGTACACGGACCCGACCAACCTCACCAGCAACGCCCTCTATCAGCGCCTCGGATACGTCCACGTCGCCGACTTCACCGGCTACAAATTCAGTTACGGCACACCAGAAGCCGCATAGGTGCCCTCCCGATACGAAAGGTGGGCGTCGGCCACGGAAGCCCTGCCCGCAGTGGCCGACGCCCAACGGCTCCCGGCGTCACCTACTCGTGCGCGCCACTCACTCGAAAGGCGCCAGGAAGTCCCGCGTGGACAGTGCCCGGCTCACGATGCGAGTGTCGCCGATCCAGCCGTAGAGCCCTGCCCGAACTTCTCGTCGAACTGGGTGGCTCCGATGACGAAGGGCTTGCCGAGGGTGGCGATGCCGGTCGAGGGCTGCGCCGGGTTGCGGGCGATCTTCGAGCCGTCGACGTACATCACGGTCCGCCGGCCGTCGTTGACGAGGGCGATGTGCATCCAGCGGCCGACCGGCACGGCGTGACTCCAGGACGTCGGGTCGGCGTCCTGCGCGTGGGGGTAGACGACGAACTGGAGGAATCGCTCCGGGCGGCCTGCGCCGGAGCGGCGCCGGCCGCCGTGACCACCGCGCCGGCCGCGGGTATCGCCACCGCGGCCTGCAAGAGTGCCCGTCTGTCCAGCCGGTGCCTGTGCTCTGATGTGCTCATCTGCCCTCCAGGTCATGAACATCGACGTAGGAAGGCACAGTGCTGACCGGCCGTGGCCGGGTGATGGCAACAGCCCGAACGGTGGACCCACACGGGGAGAATGACCGTCAATGAGGCTCGGCCGGGTCAGGACGGGTCACCGCTTCGGTGACGACGCGGGGCCCGCCGGTGACGCTTCGGCGGGCCCCGCGTCAGTGGGTCTGTCGGGACGGCGGGCGACTGGGTCTGCCTCAGACGCTAGGTCCTGACGGCCACCGCTTCCCGCGGCGCCTGTGTCGTTCCTGCGCCCGGCCCTCTCCCGGTGAAGCGCATGGCGATGCACGCCCCCAGGTACAGCATGGCGACGATCAGCAGCAGCGCCTGATAGCCCGTCACCAGGGCCAGGTACTCAAGTGCTCCTCCGGTCAGCGCGCCCAGCAGGTTCGCACCGAACGCCGAGGTCGGGTCGGGGGCCAGCGCCAGCCGGTCGGAGAAGATGAGGTTGGCGCAGAAGATGGGCGCGAAGGCGAGCGCGATGGCGGCGGCGAGCCGGGCGGGGAAGGGCAGCGAGAGCACGGACTGCACCGGGACGAGCCAGGCGACCGCCAGGGAGGCGAAGAGCAGGAGCTGGAGGAGGAGCTGGTTGACCCGCCGCAATCTGCGTCTGACCTCGACCGCGGCGAGGACGGAGACCAGAACGCCGAAGAAGACCAGGGCGTTGACCAGCCAGGTCGTACCGAAGTAGAGCGCGAAACCGATCACGTTCTTCGTTTCGAGCAGCATGAAGGCCGCGCCCAGAAGGAACATGTCGGTGTAGCGGACCGTACTTCGGATACGGACCCCGGCCAGACGCACCGAAAGCAGCGTCACCAGCAGGATCGCACCCAGGGCACCCAGGTAGATCGTGGGGATGGTGCGGTGCAGCAGATACGGGAACGGATGGTCATCGGTGGCGGCCGCCGGGACCGGGCCGCTGGGTTGCCAGATCTGCTTGCAGGACTGATCGCCGGGGGTCATGCCGGCCACCAGAACTGCCGCGTTCCGTTTGTACGTCGTCATGCAGGGGGCGTGGCCGTAGAGATCGTCGAGGTCCCCGGCGAAACGGTCGACCAACCAGCTCTTGCGGTAGTAGTTGTACATGGCGAACGCCCCGTCGGGCGTCAGGTGGTCGCGAGCGGCCTCGAACGCCTGCCGGGTGAACAGGTAGCTCTCCAGCCGCAGATTGCTCGCGCCCGACACAAGCGTCAGGGAGTCCGGCAGCGCCAGGACGATGAGGTCGTACTTGGCGTTCGTGCGCTCCAGGAATGCCCGCCCGTCGTTGATGTACGCGTGCACTCTGGGGTCGTCGTACGGCTTGGCGGGGTGCAGCCGCGCGCCGATCTCCTGCAGACGGGGATCGATCTCCACGGCGTCCACGCGCTGGGCTCCGTTCGCCAGCGCGACGGCGACGTCATTGCCGTTGCCGGCCCCGATGACCAGCACGCGTTTGTGCGGGTTGCGGGGCGTCTGGTCGTACGCCTGCCGATAGGGGGAGTTCTCCCGCAGCAGCACCGGCAGCGGAGCGGTGCTCTGGTGAGGGACGCCGTTGGCGGAGATGAAGTAGGTCCGGGTGGTGGTCGGCGAGGCTTCGAGCTGGATCTTGTAGTAGGGCGACCAGGAGATACCGGCAGTGGTCGACTCCAGGAACAGCGCGGCGACCATCGCGGTGAGGGGGACGCCGTACAGCAGGGTGTTCCGGCGTCCGCCGAGGATCAGCAGGGCCACGGCGGCGATCACGCCCCACACCACCGAGGGGGCGCGGAGCCACGACAGTACGGCGAAGGAGATCGAGCCGATGATGCTGCCGAGGAGGTCGTAGCGGTAGGCATCGAGCGATACGAGCTGGCGGAAGAGATCAGCGGTGATCTTGCCGATCCCGGCCATGATCACTGCGGTCAGCAGGAAGATCGCGGGCAGCGTCACCCACTGGGGCAGGCCGGTGGTCTTCACGGCCGTGAAGTAGATGACCTCACTGCTGCTCTGACGCACCTGCACCGGGTAGGCACGGACGAATACGACGAGAAGCGCGAGGGGGATCGGTGTCCAGCGTTTGAGCCACTGGCCGCGAGCGGCCGGGAGCAGGAATCCGATGCCGATGCCGAGGAACGACCCCAGCAGGATGAAGTTCGAGAAGTAGCTGAGATGGACGACATTGGCGCCGGCCCATCTGATCAGCGCCAGCTCCACGAAGAGCATGGTGGAGCTGGCCAGCACGAGCCTCCAGCGCACTGAGCTTTCTGTTTGTCCGCTTTTGTTCACCTTCACAAGGGTTTACGGTGCCAGGTCTGACTCGTTGATTCGAGATGCCTTGCCGAGTGCAACGGTGAATGAGCCCTCGTCAGTAGACCGACAGGCCGTATGCGCTCAGTGCTTCCTGGATCGGCTGGTAGTAGCTGGTACCTCCCGTGGTGCAGTTGCCTGAGCCGCCGGAGAGGATGCCGATGACCTTGTCGCCGGCGTAGAGCGGGCCTCCGCTGTCGCCGGGTTCGGCGCAGATGTTGGTCTGGATCAGCCCGGTGACGATGTCGCCGCCGCCGTAGTTCACGGTCGCGTTCAACGCGGTGACCACCCCGCAGCGGACCCCGGTCGTGGCGCCCCGGGTGCAGACCCGCTGGCCGACGTAGGCGGACGCGGTCCCGGTCACGTCGACCGTCCCGACGGTGCCGGGGTGCGGCACGGCCGGATTGGCGTAACGGACGACCCCGAAGTCGTTGCCCGGGAAGCTGCTCCCGGTGGTGGGGCCGACGGCCGTGTCCAGGGCGGCGCCGGTGTACCAGGTGGGCAGTCCCTCCGTGCAGTGTCCGGCGGTGACGAAGTAGTACGTGGACCCGCTCTGCACATTGACGCCCGCCGTGCAGCGTCGGCCGCCGGCGTAGATGCCGTCGCCGCCCGAAAGGAGTGTGCGCAGCCGGCCGTCGAGCCGTTCGAGGGTGAGGCCACCGGCGAACCGGGCTGCGGTGCGCCGAAGTTGGGCCAGCTCGGTGTCCGAGACCGTCGAGTCGGCGAGGACCCGCAGCCTCTCGCCGCGTTCGTCCACGGTCCACGCCGTCCCGTCTATCCCCAGTGCGGCGACGGCTGAGGCGGCGCCGGGCGTGGGCACGGCGGCGGGTACCGCCGTCGCGCTGGTGCCGGACACCGTGAGGGCGGCTACCCCGAGCAGACTCAGGACGTACGCGATGAGTTGTGAGCGTCCCTTGGTCGTACGGCGTGCTGTCATCCCGAATCTCCCCGAGTACGGTCGGTCGGTTTCGGGCACGCCCCATGGTCACCGGGCGTGCCGGGCTTGCATGCCGTGGTGCTGGTGTCGTGCTGGATTCGACGGCGAGCCCGAGCCCCCGTCGTGGCTCCGTCCGCGACGTCGTGCGGAGGCGGGGCAGCGCTCATTGTGCCCGCGCCGGTCCGGCGGGGATAGGGCGTGTCCCTCGCCCGACGCGGGTCGGAAATCCCAACCATCCTCCGGGAGTTGAGACATGATGATCACATGATGGCTGTACCGCTCTCCGTGCTGGAAGTCGCGATGGTTCAGGCCGGCAGCAGGGCTGCCGACACCCTGCGTGACACGACCCCGTTCGCCCGGCAGGTCGAGACCTTGGGCTACCGGCGACTCTGGTACGCCGAGCATCACCACTCGCCGGCCATCGGCGCCTTCCCACCGGTCGTGCTGATCGCCCACGCCGCCGCGTCGACGTCGACGATCCGGTTGGGCTCCGGGGGCGTTCTCGCCCCCAACCACAGCCCGATCATGCTGGCCGAGCAGTTCGGCACGCTCGCCGGGCTGCACCCGGAGCGGATCGACCTCGGCATCGGACGAGGCCCCGGCACACTGGACGAGCCGACCGCGCGGGCGCTGCGGCGCGGAGCGGGGCCGACGACCGACGACGAGTACCGGGGCGACGTGGCGGCCACCTTGCGGTTTCTCATGGACGAGGTCGCGCTCGACGACCTGCCCGAACCCTGGTTGCTCGCCTCCAGCACCGCCGGTGCCGCGCTCGCCGCGGACCTTGGCCTGGCGGTCGCGATCGCCCACCACATCCGACCCGACAACACCGCTGCCGCGATCGACGAGTACCGGGCCCGCTTCCAACCCTCGCGCTGGTGCGCGGGACCACGTGTGCTCGTGTGCGTGGAGACGGTGTGCGCCCCGACGCGGCAGGACGTGGAGTGGCTCGCCGGACCGATGAACGTCGTCAAGGTCGGCCTTCTCCAAGGCCGCGGCGACACTCCCTTTCCCACCCCGGCCGACGCCGCGGAACACCCCTTCACCGAGCAGGAACGACAGGCCCTGGCCGGCTTCCTCGCCCAGCAGGCCCACGGCACCCCCAACGCCGTTGTCCAGCGCCTCACCGAGATCGTCGACGCAACGGGAGCCGAGGAGTTGATGCTCGTCACGCCCGTCTACGCGTTGAAGGACCGACTGCGGTCCTACGAGCTCGTCGCCACGGCTGCTGGTCGAGCGTGACGTAGGGACGGGCCGGGTCCGGCATGCGCGTCGAGCGGCAGCGCGTTCGTCACGCCAGGCCGGTCAGAAGGACGTGTGCCTCGTCCCTTGCCGTGGCGATCTCCGCCTCGCCCAGCCCGCACAGCCGTAGACACGACGACGCGATGGCATCCGTGTCCGCCGTATCGGGATCACGGGTACGGCGAATCTGGATGACCACCTCCACCAGCTGGATCAACAGCTCCCCGATCCGCTCGCGCGCAATGGTCCCGGTGACGCCCTCGGCCGCCGCCGAAGCGCCGAGAGCGCCATAGCTCTGCTGGAGTTGGCCCCGGTCGGCGCGGAACGCGTCGAACCGCTCGGTCAGCACCTCCGGCAGGAGATAGAGCGTGCCGATGTTGTACGGGGTGCGGGACAGAGTGCGTACGTCCGTCGCGGCCACCGCGTAGAGCGCCGCGGCCGCGCTCGCCCGCTCCGGCACCAAAGCCTGGATGCGCTCCACCATCTCAAGGCTCGGCCGAACCGAGGTGGCCAGCAGTTCGGCGAGGATCTCGTCCTTCGTGGCGAAGTGGTAGTACAGCGAGGCCTGCCTGATGCCGACCCGCTCGGCGATCATGCGGGTGCTGGTGGCGGAGATCCCGTGTTCGACGAAGAGCGCACCGGCGGCGTCGAGGATCTGTTCCCGACCGGAGGCGTTGGGATCGGACGGCGGTGTGTGCCGGGGTCTTCCTTGGCGGGGCCGCGTCCTGGTCATGATCCCATCCTGCCACCTCGGTCAACGGCCGCTGCCGGGGGTGAGCACCGGTGCCGCCTCAGCTCACCTCGACGCCAGGTAGGCCCTCCAGCCTCCGAAGCGGGTGATGTCGGGTGCGTTCTCCACGGCGTACGGCTCGACCAGGAAGCCGCTGATGTGCTGTCCGTCGGCCAGTTCGACGGTGCCGATGGCCATCGGCGCCGGGACGGCGGCGGTCAGCGCCCCGAAGCCTGCCGCCGGCAGCCGCCAGATCTCGCCCTCGATGCCTGACGCGTCACGGTGGCCCTCGGTGGTTCGGACGAGGCCCGGCTTCGGTGGCTGGGTGGCGAGGGCGTGGAGTCGGTAGTCGCCGGCGGTGCGGGCCGGGCCCACGAGCGTGCCGCCTGCCTGCACCAGCTGGGCGTTGAGGGGCTGTCCGGTGAGGTGGGCGCCGACCACGAACAGGTCCAGCCCCGGATCGGCGAACCGCTCGGCGAGGGCCGCCAGGGCGCGGTCGGAGAAGGCCGGGCCCGTGAACATCACGCCGAATGGCAGGCCGTCCACGAATCCGGCGGGGACGGCGAGCGAGGCGTGGTCCAGCAGGTTGGCGAAGTTGGTGAAGCGGCCCATCCGGGCGTTGGCGCCGACCGGGTCGGCCGCCACCTCGTCGAGGGTCGGGTGCCAGGTGGTCGTCGGGCTTAGGAGCGCCGCGCAGCCGTCGAGGGCCGCACGTGCGGCGGCACCGAGCGCGGCGAGCCGGGCGGTGTCCGCGGCCCAGTCGGCGGCGGTCTTCTCCCGGCCGGCCAGCACGATGGAGGCCACGGTGGGGTCGAGATCCGTACCGATCAGATCGCGGTGCTTGTCGAGGTGTCCGCCCACGGCGGCGTACCGCTCGGCCACGAACGCGCCGCCGTACAGCAGTTGGGCGGCTTCCAGGAGTGGAGTCACATCGGCCTCCACGATCTCCACTCCGGTGCTCGCCAGGCGCGCGACCGCGGTGCCGAAGGCTTCGCGCCAGCCGTCGGCCATGCCCCGCAGGTGCTCCTCGGCCGGGACGGCGACCCTGGGGCGGGCGGGTGGCGGGGGCAACTGGGTGCCGGTGCGGGAGAGCGGGTCGGCCGGGTCGGGGCCCTCGATGGTCTCCGCGGCGGTGCGGGCGAGCCGCAGGTCGCGGGCGAAGACGGTCACGCAGTCGAGGGTGTAGCAGGCGGGGACCACCCCGGTGACGGGCACCATGCCCTTGGTCGGCTTGACCCCGACGATGCCGTTGAGGGCGGCGGGCACGCGCCCGGAGCCGGCCGTGTCGGTGCCCAGCGCGATGTCGGCGATGCCCAGTGCGACCGCGACCGCGGAGCCGGACGACGACCCGCCGGAAATGCGGGCCGGATCCCATGCGTTGCGCACCGCACCGTGGGGACTGCGGGTGCCGACCAGGCCGGTGGCGAACTGGTCCAGGTTGGTCTTCCCGAGCACCACCGCGCCGGCCGCGCGCAGCCGTGCCACCGCGGGCGCGTCGGCGTCCGGCCGGTAGGAGTACGACGGCGCGCCCGCGGTCGTGGGCAGTCCGGCCACGTCGATGTTGTCCTTGACCGCCGCGACCAGTCCTGCGAGCGGAAGCCCCGGATCGATCCCGGCGGCCTCGGCGAGCACCTCGTGTCGGGGCCTGAGGTGGATCCAGATCTCGGGCCGGTCGGCGGACTCGACGCTGTCGTAGGCGGCCTCGACACGTTCGGCCGGTGTCATGGCGCTCATGCCCGCACCGCCGCGAGGATCTGGCCCGGGGCGACCTGCTCACCGGGTTTGACGTAGATCTTCAGGAGTGTCCCGGCGGCGGGGGCGCTCACTTTGGACTCCATTTTCATCGCCTCCAGCGAGAGGATCGGGTCGCCCTCGGCGACGGCGGTGCCCGGCTCCGCGACGGTCTGCCAGACGGTGGCGGTGAACGGCGCGGTGACCGCGAGCGCGCCGTCCGGTACGACGACGGCGTCGGCGGCCGGAGGTTCGGGATCGTCGTTCCGGTCGAACTCGCCGGCGGCCCGCCAGCGTTCCTTCTCGGCCTCGAACGCGGCGCTCTGCTGCTGCCGGAACGCGGCGATCGAGTCGGCGTTCGCGGCCAGGAACGTGTTGTACTCGGCGATCGAGAAGGTGCCCTCCTGTGTGTCGCAGGGCCCCCGGCCGGCGTCGGTCTCGGCGCGCAGCTCCAGGAGCTCCTCCGCCGTGACGGGGTACCACTCGATGCGGTCGAAGAAGCGCAGGGCCCATGGGGAGCCCTGGAACAGGCCGCCCCTGCGGAACCGATTCCAGATCTGCACGGTGCGCCCGACGAACTGGTAGCCGCCGGGGCCCTCCATGCCGTAGACGCACAGGTAGGCACCGCCGATGCCGACGGAGTTCTCCGCGGTCCAGGTGCGGGCCGGGTTGTACTTGGTGGTCACCAGGCGGTGCCGCGGGTCCAGCGGGGTCGCCACGGGGGCGCCGAGGTAGACGTCCCCGAGGCCGAGCACCAGGTACGAGGCGTCGAAGACCGTACGGTAGACGTCGTCGGCGCTCTCCAGGCCGTTGACGCGGCGGATGAACTCGATGTTCCACGGGCACCAAGGGGCGTCGTCGCGCACCCCGGCCATGTACCGCTCGATGGCGAGGCGGGTGGCCGGGTCGTCCCAGCTGAGCGGCAGCCGGACCGTGCGGGAGGGGACCACCAGCTCGTTGGTGGGCGGGACCTCGTCCTCCAGTTCGCGCAGCAGGGCCGTGAGATCACGGGCCTTGAGGCGACGGGCGTCGGTGTGGACCTGGAGCGACCGGATGCCCGGGGTGACGTCGACGATGCCGTCGGGCGCGTGCGCGGCCAGCGTCTCCTGGAGGGCGTGCACACGCATCCGCAGTCCGAGGTCGAGCGCCATGGGGCCGTACTCGACGAGGACGTTGTCGTCGCCGTCCCGGCGGTAGGTGACCGAGGGGCGGGTATCGGTGGCTTCCAGACGGCCCAGTATGCCGTCGTCGCCGTCTCCGCCCGTGCTGATCAGCGCCGGTGCGGCGCGGCGGGCGTCGAGGGCGGCCGCCTCGGCCTCCTTGACGGGCACGAACCGGACGGTGTCGCCGGGGCGGAGCTGGCCGAGCTTCCACAGTTCACCGCTGGCGACCACCGCGGGGCACACGAACCCGCCGAGGGACGGCCCGTCGGGGCCCAGGACGATCGGTGTGTCGCCGGTGAAGTCCAGGGCGCCCACGGCGTACGGCGTGTCGTGGATGTTGGACGGGTGCAGTCCGGCCTCGCCGCCGTCCTGGCGGGCCCAGCGCGGTTTCGGTCCGATCAGGCGGATGCCGGTGCGGGCCGAGTTGTGGTGCACCTTGTAGCCGGTCGCGTAGAGGGTGTCGATGTCCTCGCGGGTGAAGAACTCCGGTGCGGCGTGCGGCCCTTCGGTGACACCGATCCGCCAGTCCGAGGTGATCGCGGGACGGCGCTCGGGCGGGGTCGGGCCGCCGGCCGGGGCCGTGTATGCGGCGGGACGCAGCACGTCCCCGGAGAGCAGCGCCCGGCCACCGTGGCCGCCGAAGCCGCCGAGGGTGAACGTCGAGGCGCTGCCCAGGTATTCGGGCACGTCGATGCCGCCTCGGACGGCCACGTAGGTGCGCATACCGGGGCCTTGGGCGGTGCCGAGGACCAAGGTGGCGCCGGCCGGAACAGGCACCGGTTCCCACAGGGGCGCCGTGGTGCCGTCCACGGTGACGGGGACGGGGGCGCCGGTGACGGCGACGACGGTCGCAGTGGAGAAGCGCAGGGTCAGGCCGCCCGCGGTGACCTCGAGTGCGGGTGCCTCGGCCGCATTGCCGACGGCCAGGTTGGCCTCGGCGAAGGAGACGGGGTCGAAGGGCCCGCTCGGGGGCACGCCCACGTGCCAGTGGCCGAGTCGGCCGGGGAGGTCCTGGACGGTGGTCATCGCTCCCGGCACCAGGACGTCGATGCGGGGCTCGGGGTCGGCGGTGGTGGCGAGCGTGCTGGTGCTGTGCACGGCCTCGCGCACCTCACCGTGCACGGTCAGCGAGCGCAGCAGACCGAGGTTGGTGACGATGCCGTCGATCCGGCTCGCGCCCAGCGCCTCGCCGAGGACGTCGAACGCGGTGTCACGGGTGGCGCCGTGTGCGATCACCTTGGCGAGCATGGGGTCGTAGTACGGCGAGATCTCCAGGCCGGTCTCGGCGAACCCGTCGACCCGGACACCGGGCATCGAGTCGGCGCCCTGGCCGGGGAAGAGTGCCCGGGTGATCAGGCCCGAGGAGGGCAGCGAGTCCTTGCCGGGGTCCTCGGCGTAGACGCGGGCCTGGACGGCATGCCCGGTGGGCGTCCACTCCCGCTCGAACACCGAGTCGTCGACCCGGCCGTCACGGGCCAGTTCGAGCATGAGCTCGACCAGGTCGACGCCGTACGCCTCCTCGGTCACCGGGTGTTCGACCTGGAGCCGCGTGTTGACCTCGAGGAAGGCGGCCTCCTCGCGGACCGGGTCGTAGACGAACTCCACGGTTCCCGCGCCGCGGTAGGCGACCGATGTGAGCAGTCGGCGCGAGGAGTCGTGGAGCAGGGCGCGGATCCGGTCGGGCAGGGCAGGGGCCGGGGCCTCCTCGATCACCTTCTGGTTGCGGCGCTGGAGCGAGCAGTCGCGGTCGCCGATGACGGCGATCCGGCCGGTGCCGTCGCCGAAGACCTGTACCTCGACGTGCCGGGCCGGGCGGACCAGACGTTCCAGGAACACCCCGGCCGATCCGAAGTTGGACTCGGCGAGCGCGGCCACGCGGGCGAACGCCTCGCGCACCTCGTCGGCGGTGGCGCAGGCCTGCATGCCGATGCCGCCGCCACCGCCGGTGGCCTTGACCATCACGGGCAGCCCGATCGACTCGGCCGCGGTGACGGCCTCCTCGGCGCTCGCCAGCAGTTCGGTCCCGGCCAGCAGCGGCACCCCGGCCGCCTTGGCCAGGGCGCGGGCGGTGTGCTTCTCGCCGAAGGCGGTGATCTGGTCGGCGGTGGGGCCCGCGAAGCGCAGGCCGGCCTCCTCGGCGGCGCGGGCGAAGGCGGCGTTCTCGGAGAGGAAGCCGTAGCCCGGGTGGATGATGTCGGCGCCCTGGTCGAGCGCGGCCTCGACGATCGCGTCGCCGCGCAGGTACGACTCGCGGGCGGGCGCCGGACCGAGCCGGACGGCGTGGTCGGCCTCGCGGACGTGCGGGGCGGCCCGGTCGGCGTCGGAGAAGACGGCGACGGTGGCCAGTCCCATCCGCTTGGCCGTGCGGATGACGCGGCGGGCTATCTCACCGCGGTTGGCGACGAGAACGGTGACGGGGCGGGTCACGCGGCAGCCTCCGAGGTGTTCTGCGAGTTGGCGTCCGGCGAGGGCGCGGGGCTGCTCGGGGCCACCACGATCATCCGCAGCGGGGTCGGGTTGAAGTCGTTGCACGGGTTGTTCATCTGCGGGCAGTTGGACACCAGCACCAGGACGTCCGTCTCGGCGCGCACCGCGACCCGTCGGCCGGGTGCCGACATGCCGTCGACGATCCCCAGCGCGCCGTCCGCCTCGACGGGCACGTTCATGAACCAGTTGAGGTTGGAGACGAGGTCCCGCGCCCCCAGGCCGTGCCGGGAGGCCTCGGCGAGGAAGTTCTCCCGGCAGCTGTGATGGAACATCACATGGTGGCCGTAGCGCAGGGTGTTGGACTCCTTGCCGCAGGCGCCGCCGATGGTGTCCTGACGGTCGATCTCGTTGGCGACGACGGTCATGAGGGGGCGTCCCTCGTTGCTCCGCAGGACGGTGCCGGTGCGCACGTAGGCGTTGCCCTGCCAGGCCAGTGTGTCGGGGACGCTGTAGCGCTCCTCGGGGTCGGCCGCGTTGTAGAGGAGACAGTCGGCGGACTGGTTGCCGCCGACGTCGACGATGGTCAGGACGTGCCCCTGTTTCACCACCGCCGACCAGGGCGCGTTGGGCGCCACATCCTCGTCCAGGACGACCGTGCCTTCGATCAGGCTCGCTCCCCGGTCCAGGGCGGAGCCCTCGGCGTACACGGCACCGACCGGGACGGTGGAGGCGATCGTGCCGCCCGAGGTGGTCGGGTAGGTGTTCACGACGGTCTCGACAGGTTCGGCGGGCGCGAAGCCCTCGGTCTGGCTGGTCGCCATGTCACAACCCCCGGGCTTCGCAGTAGTCGACGGTGTTGAGGTACGCCCGGTGCAGCTCGGGCGTCACGGTGAACCGCTCCTCGTCCGGACCGGTGGCAAGACCGCGCCAGGCGTGCACGCGCAAAGGCCCGACGGCGTACTCGGAGCGTGGGTCCAGCGGATGCGCGACGTTGGCCACCAGCACCAACAGGGGCATTTCCGCGACGAGTTCGACGTGCGTGCCCGGTCCGGCGCTGCCCTGCCAGGTGAGGGCGCCGCCGGTCTCGACGTGTACGCCCTGGAAGAAGGACACGCTGGGCGGCAGGTCGCGTCGGCTCAGACCGTGCTTGGCGGCGGCTTTGACGAAGAGTCCGCGGCCGGACGGGGACGGTCCCTCCGGGCGCGAGTCCCCGTACTTGTGCTGGTTCCAGGTGTCGGTGGTGGTGCCGCAGAAGGCGTCGTGCCGGCCTGAGGAGTCGCCGGTGACGACGGCCATGACCCGGCCGTCGCCGGACAACAGCGGGTGGTTCACGCCCGGATATGCCTGCCAGGGGATCTTCAGGGTGTCGGCCACGTTGAGCCGCTCGACCGGTTCCAGGGCGTTGAACAGGAGCAGATGGGCGCAGGCGTCACCGGTCGGGTCGTCGAAGCGCAGCCTGCTGCCGCGGGCGAGGACCTTGTGGGTGTAGCCGCCGGGAGCCACCGTCTCCGCCCACACCAGGGAGGTTCGGTCGACTCCGGGTGGGCAGTGCGGGGAGGTGGACGCCGGGAGATACGGCATCCAGTCGCCCGCTCGGCCGCCTTGGGCGCGGGCGTCGGCGCGGGCGCTGTGGACGCTGTCGGTCAGGTGGAGGTCGCGGACGGTGGCGGGGGCCGGGTCGGGTGAGGTGTCGGCCGTCGGCCCGTCGGTCGTCGTCATGGGGGTGCCGTCGTCCCTTCGTGGCTGTCTTGTGTGCGGCGGGTGGTGCCTGACCGGGTGCCGGTACGCCGTCAGGCGGGCTCGGGGACGGCCTCGGAAGTGGGCGACTCGAGGTGCGTGTGCGGGACGTGCCTCAGCTCGATCCGGAGGTGCAGCCGGCGGGCGATGAAGTAGCCGGCGCCGATGGCGAGGCTGAGCCCGATGAAGAGCAGCGCGCTCCACTGCAACCACCAGGTGCCCTCGGTGAGGTCGTAGATCTCCGACCGCGGCCACAGCAGGTTGACGGCCATGCCGATCTGGAAGAGCACGGCGAGGGTGTTGACGAGAGTTCCCCAGCGGCCCAGTGAGAACAGCGGCCGGCCCGTCTCGTCGACGCCGTCCGGGAGTCGCTCGGTGCCCCGGTGCCGGATCCGGGCGACCAGCAGCGGCAGGGTCACGCCCAGGTACGCCAGGTAGAGCATGGCGATGCAGAGGCTGGAGAGAGCCGTGAAGATCGCGGATTGCCGGATGTTCACGAGGAGCGCGACGGCGGCTCCCACGCCCACCACGATCGAGGTGATGATCGGTGTGCCGGTGCGGGGCGAGACCTTCCCGAGGTATCGGTGGAACGGCAGGGCGCCCTCGCGGGCCATGGAGTAGATCATGCGTGCGCCGGAGGTCTGCACGGCGAGGGTGCAGGCGAACACCGCGACGGCGACGCAGCACAGCAGCAGCCGCCCGAGCACGTCTCCCAGCCGGTCGGTGAGCACCCAGGAAAGGCCGCCGGCGGCCAGGTTGCCGTCGGTCAGGCTCCGCGCGGCCAACAACCCGGAGAGGATCAGCAGCGCACCGCCGATGCCCGAGATGATCAGCGCCCGCAGGATGGTCCGGGGCGTGGTGCGGCGTGGGCTGTGCGTCTCCTCCGCCAGCTCGCCGGCCGAGTCGAAGCCGACCATGACGTATGCCGCCATCAGGGAGGAGGCGAGGAAGGCGCCGAGGTAACTGCCCTCCCCGGACCAGCCGGTGTTGTGGGCCACCACCTGCGGGCCCCGCTCGGGCAGGAAGAACAGCACCAGGACCAGGACGATGACGCCGACGATCTCGATCGTGACGCCGATGCTGGTGGCGGCCGCCATCTGACGGATGCCGAGGATGTTCACGACGGTGGTGATCACCAGGAGCACGCAGCCCAGCAGGACCGCGTTCTGTGCACCGGTCGGGGAGGCGACCGATGGGTCCGCGCCCGGTCCGCCGACAAACTGGAAGCCGGACCAGATGCCCGGCAGTACCGCCTGCGCGGCGATCGCGGCCGCCGCCACGGTGAGGATCTGCCCGATGATCATGATCCAGCCGGTGAACCAGCCGACCGTGGTGCCGGCCAGCCGGCTCGACCACTGGTAGATCGCTCCGGAGATGGGCCAGCGCGCGGCCAGTTCGGCGAAGCAGAGCGCGACCAGCAGCTGGCCCGCGAAGACCAGCGGCCAGGTCCAGAAGAACGCCGCCCCGCCGAGGCCGAAGCCGAGACCGAAGAGCTGGAAGACGGTGGTGAGGATCGACACGAAGGAGAAGCCCGCGGCGAACGACGCGAAGCCGCCCATCCCACGACGCAGTTCCTGGTGATATCCGACGGGAGCGCCGCCCGTGGCGACGCCTCCGACGGGATGTGACGCAGGGGTGAGCTCAGATCGGTTCATCACCGCACCTCCGAACGAGGGTTACCTATCGGGCGACAGGTATTGCGATGTTGGGGTGGAGCGGTCTCACGACCGAGTCACGGGCGTTAACATCGTGTAACCGGGCCCTCTCAGGGGGGACTTGCCGGATCGACGGTCAGCGGTTCGCCGCTCCCGGCTCTCAGCCGTAAGCGCTCTGTGCGCTGCTTTCGGTGCTCGGCGGCATTGTTAGCCTTGGCCATGATCGGTTTCCCAGTGCATGGCCGAGGTGTGCGATGAGCAAGGCCCGCTCCTTCCCGCTGGGCGCCGCGACCACCCTCGACGAACTCACCCGGGATCCGCATGCGCGGCTGGCGCAACTCCGTGCGCATGAACCCGTGTCCTGGCTTCCCGAGCTCGACGGCTGGCTGGTGACCCGTCGCGACCTCGCGATGAACGTGATGCGGGACGCCGCGACCTTCACCGTCGACGACCCCCGGTTCTCCACCGCACAGGTCGTCGGGCCGAGCATGCTGTCCCTGGACGGCGACCGGCACGCCCGTCACCGTGAGCCCTTCGCCGCGCCCTTCCGCCCCCGTGCGGTGCACGACGGTTTCGCCTCGTTCATCGAGCGGGAGGTCGATCGGCTCATCACCGCGCTGGAACCGGCCGGCGCCGCCGAACTGCGACGTGACTTCGCCGGGCCACTCGCGGTCGCCGTCGTGATCGAGGCGCTCGGGCTGCTCGGCACCACCGCGGACACCGTGCTGAGCTGGTACGACGCCATCGTGCGATCGGTCTCGGACATAACTGCGGGACGGACGGCGGGACCTGACGGCGGCGCGGCGTACGCGCAGCTACGGGCAGCCGTGGAGGCCACCATCGCCTCCCGGGGCACAGCGTCACTCCTCGGCTCCGCCGCCGGACGGCTGACAGGGCCCGAAGTGGCCTCCAATGCGGCAGTCCTGATGTTCGGTGGTATCGAGACGGTCGAGGCGATGATCACCAACGCCCTGCTGCATCTGCTGCGAGACCCTGTCCAACTGGCCCTGGTCCGAGGCGACGCCGACCTCCTCGACGGCGCGATCGAGGAATCCCTGCGCCTCGAACCCGGTGCTGCGGTCGTGGACCGTTACGCCACGCGCGACACGGAACTCGGCACGGTCACCATCAGGCAGGGTGAACTGGTCACCGTCTCCCTCGCGGGAGCCAACCGTGACCCGGCCGTCTTCCCCGACCCCGACCGGTTCGACGTCCGCCGCGAGAACGCGCGCCTCCAACTGGCCTTCGCACAGGGCCCGCACTACTGCATCGCCGCGCACCTGGCCCGCCTGGAGACCCGCATCGCCCTCCAGCGCCTCCTCGAACGCCTCCCCGCCCTGCGCCTCGACCCCGGCAGCCCCACCGCCCCGTACGGCCTGGTCTTCCGCAAGCCGCCCGCGCTGCACGTGCTGTGGGACGTGCCTGCCGACCGTTGACCGGTCCAGCAGGCGGTGATGAAGGCGTACGTGGGCGCACCGCGCAGGGCCCCCGGCCCTGGTGGACCGGTGGAAGGAGCTCGTGCGGCACGGGGGTCAGGCCCGTGCCGCACAAGCGGTCAGTAGCCGACGCGTGCCATTTCGCTCTCGCTCGTGTGGTCGGATCCGGTGCGCAGGACCCGGGCGCCCACAGCGGTGGTCACACACAGCAGGGTCAGAAGCAGGAAGGTCTCATTGAGGGCGACGAGATGGGTCAGCCAGCCGATGACCGCGGGGCCGGCGAGCATGCCGACGTAGCCGAGTCCGGCGACGCGGGAGACGTTGGCGCCGGCGGCCGCCGGGTCGGCGTGCCCGGCCGCGCTGAACAGCTGTGGGACACAGCCCGACAGGCCCAGGCCGAACAGTGCCCAGCCGGTGTACGCCGCCCATATCCACGGGCCGAGGGCCGCGATGGTGATGCCGACCGCCGCCGTGGCCGCGCCGTAGCGCAGGATCGCCATGGAACCGAACCGGGCGACGAAGCGGTCCGCGAGCAGCCGGCCGAGGGTCATGGCCGCGGCGAAGGTGCCGTACGCGAAGGCCGCCGTGCCGGCAGGCGCACCCAGGACGTCCTTCAGGTGCAGGGCGCTCCAGTCGTTGGCGGCGCCCTCGCACAGCATGACCATCAGCGCCAGGACGGCCAGCAGCCAGACCCGGCCCGTGGTGCCGCGGCGCTTGCCGCTGTGTGACGCCTCGGGCTCCTGCGCGGAGCCGTCGGCGAGGCCCTCGACGGCGGGGGCGGCAGGCAGCAGGGCACGTGCCGAGGCCAGAGCGATCACGATGCCCACGGCTCCCATGGCGGTCATGCTCGCGGGCGGGTTCAGGCCGGCGCCCGCGGCGCCCGCCCCGACGAGCGCGGCGAGGACACCCCCGACCGAGAACGTGGCGTGGAAGCCCGACATGACGGGCCGGCCGTACGCCTTCTCCACATGCACGGCGTGGGCGTTCATGCTCACGTCCAGGATGCCGTTGCAGAACCCGAAGACCAGCAGCGCGCCGCCCAGCGTCCACGGTTCCTGAGCGAGGCCGGGCAGGGCCAGGGACGCGCCGCACAGGATGCCGCCGGCGGGGACCACGATGCGGGCGCCGAGGCGGTCGGTCAGGGGGCCGGCCACCTGCATTCCGACGAAGGCCCCGAGACCGAGCAGTACCAGCAGGCCGCCGAGCGTGGCGTGGCTGATGCCCACGCGGTCCTCGATCGCGGGGATGTGCACGACCCAGGCGCCCATCAGGGTGCCGCACAGGACGAAGTAGACGTAGGTCGCCACACGGGCGGCACGAAGCGAACGTTCCATGCCGCCCACCGTAACGAACATGTGTGATGTTAGAAAGCCCGGCAAATGAACAGCTTGCGTGTTCATTTTTTGGTGGTGTTCAATCGCGGTATGAGCAACGCAGACCGGCACGGGCTGATCGCGAAGGCCGTCAGGGACTCCGGCGGCGCCACGGTCCAGGAGCTCGCGGAGCTGACCGGCGCCTCGGAGATGACCATCCGGCGCGACCTTGACACCCTGGCCGCCCAGGGCGTCCTCGAACGCGTCCGCGGCGGTGCCCGCAGTCTGCTGCTCCGGGGCGAGGAACCGCCCTTCGCGCTGCGCGCCCATGAGGCGGTCGACGCCAAGCGCCGGATCGCGACCGAGATCTCGGCGCTCATCGCGGACGGCGAGAGCGTCCTGCTGGACAGCGGAACCACCTGCCTGGAGGTCGCCCGCCTCCTGCGCGAGCGGCCCGTCACCGTGATGCCCCTGTCCCTACAGGCCATCCACGTGTTCGGCGAGACACCCGGCCCGGCCACGCTGGTGGTGCCCGGAGGGCAGCCCCGCGCTGCCGAGGGCGCCCTCACCGGCCCCCTCACGCTCGCCTCCCTGGCGGCCCTGCGCTTCGACACCGCCGTCATCGGCTGCTGCGGGCTGAGCGCGGCCGACGGCCTCACCGCCTACGACCTCGACGACGCCGCGGTGAAGAAGGCGGGCATCGCCTCCGCCCGCCGCACCGTCGTCGGCACCGACGGCGGCAAACTCGGCCGCACCGCCTACGCCTACGTCGGCCCCGCCTCGCTCCTGCACACCCTCGTCACCGACGCCGGCGCACCCGCCGAAGAAGTGGCCGCGCTCGAAGGCGCGGGCACCATCGTCAAAACCGTGTGAGCACCGACCTGATGATGCTTTCCGCCGAAGAGGCGTGTTCGGACGGCTCTTGAGGGCGCCAGGACGGCCGGACTGCGGTAACCGTGCCGCTCACCCCGTGGAGTAGTGGTTCCGCACGTCACCGTCGTCGTCGGGAGCGTCCATGTCCCCGGCCGAATCCAGGCTCGGCAGAACGAAGTTGACGATCGTGAGCTGGTGGCCGCAGTGGGGGCAGGCGGCCTCGGTGCCGAGTGGCGGCAGCGGCGTGGGGAGGCCGGCTTCGCCCTCGGCCGTCTCGACCGTCTCAAGCGGCTCGGCAGGCGCCGACTCTGCGGTGGACGGCCGGGAGGCGGTGCGCGCGCTGTGGGCCCGCTCCCACAGGGTCCGGCATGCGGCGGTGCAGAAGCGTGAGTCGGGGCGGCCCCGGCGACGGGCTGTCGGGACGAATTCGACGCCGCAAGTGGCGCAGAGACTGGTTGTGTTGCCCATGGAGCCTCCCGGGTCGGAGTGGGGGGTCATCGCGATCCGTGCTCAGTAGAGCGCGTCCATGGTTACCGCGCCGGAACGACTGCCGTTACCTCGCTGCAACCCGCCATGTGCGACGCGGCCGCGACGGCGCAGGCCGAACGGCTGTTACTTCGCTGCAACCCCCTCGGTGAGAGCATCGGGCGCCGGCGGTGAAGTCAGGACTGCCCGGTTCCCGGGCCGAAACGGATTTGATCGGCTGCCGGGTTGCGCGTTCGGAATCGGCGGCCACCCGGGAGGGGGAGTAAATCCGTTTCCGGGTCTTCGGAGACCGCTGCGACGGTCGCCGCCTTTATGCTGTCGAGTTCCGCACTTGGCCGACCGAGCGGTCGGGCGGTGGTTGAATGGGTGAGCGAAAGCCGGAAGGTATAGGAGAATGCTTCATTCCGGCTGCGCGTCGCCCCGCACCTGCCTGTTCGCCGGAATTGATGAGCCGTCTCAAGTGCTGGAAGGCGTGCTCAGGTCCGGCTTCTGGACTGTGTGCTGCTGTTAGAGTGAACGGGCCAGGGAAAAAAAGGACTCTTGTTCGCCTGGAGTCTCGTTCGAAAAGCGAGCGCGTCATAGTTCGGCTCCTCGCGTGAGCGGACTCCACAGGTCTACGAACCGAAGTGAATCGGGACCTGACTGCCTCCATGCAGTGGTGACGCGGCCGTACAGCGCCGGCACCGAGGACCCGATCACCACGATACGAGCGCGTGATGTCGGCGAACGTCGCCAGGCCAATTGTGACGAGCAGCGACGGACCGACTCGTGGTGGCGGAATCGGCGTGTGCCGGCATGCGTCGCACGAGGTTGCGACGCGTGGGGAAGGCGTTGATCGAGCGAACGGAGATGTGGGTGCGACGGGGGAGTACCGATGACAGGATCGTCGACGTTGACATTCGAGCGTTATCGGCGGAAGGTTCACCGAGAAACGGGGGAGAGAACCCGGACCATGTGGCGGCACTCGCGGAATTGGATATTCCACTGCCGCCCATAATCGTCCACCGCGACTCGATGAGGGTGATCGACGGGCTGCACCGACTGCGTGCCGCCCAACTGCGCGGTCACAGCACCATCGCGGTGACCTTTTACGACGGCACCGAGGCGGACGCCTTCGTGCTCGCCGTCGAGTCGAACGTGCGGCACGGGCTGCCGCTGTCGCTCCCGGACCGCAAGCGGGCCGCGGTGCGGATCATCGCCACGCACCCGCAGTGGTCGGACCGGAAGATCGCCTCCGTGACGGGCATCGCCCCGGGCACGGTCGCCGACGTCCGCCGGTCGGCGCCGGCTGGCGACCCGGCGGAGGATTTCGCCAGGATCGGTCGGGACGGCCGGGTCCGGCCCGTCGACATCGCCGAGGGGCGCCGTCGGGCGGGGCAGCTGATCAGCGAGAACCCGAATCTCTCGCTGCGTCAGATCGCCCGGGCCGCCGGCATCTCCCCGGAGACCGCGCGGGACGTCCGCAATCGTCTCAGTCGAGGGGAGGAGCCGCTGCTCCCCCCGAGGCCACGGGGCGTCCGGCCGCGCCCGCGTGAGGAGATCCTCAAGGTCGTGCCGCAGCCGAGCCACGGCGAGGACCGGCATGACGCGGTCGCCGGGCCCGCCTTCACCGAAGGGCTCTCGGCGGTGAACCGGCTCAAGGCGGACCCCGCTCTCCGCCTCAATGAGACAGGGCGTCAATTACTGAGGCTGCTCAGCGTTCACATGCTTCCGCCGGCCGAGTGGGAGGGAATAGTCGACACGGTCCCGCCGTACTGGAGCGGCACCGTCGCGCATCTGGCGCGTGAGTGCGCGCATATCTGGGAAGAGGTCGCGGCCCGAGTGGAGAAGAACGTTGCCCAGGGCGATGATTCACCGCCTTCTCGGGCCGATTCATCGGCCTGCCCGACCGTGTGACTTCACCGGCCGAGCGGCCGTGTGACATCACCCGCTTGTCCAACTGCATGATTCGAGCGGTTGGACACCTGTGCCATCAACCCCTCTCGCGGAAACGGAAGCCTTCCGGCCGGGCGGCATTAGCGAAGCCGCCCGGCGGAACGGCATGCCGCCCGGCCGTCCCGCCTATTTCCGCGGGCCGGGCGCACGCGATTCACACGGGGTGCTTCTACGCGCGCAGCACTTCTCGGATTTCTGTCATGTTCACGATTCTCTGATCGTCGTCCAGCACGTACAAATGCTCATCAGGAGCACGTGGTTGGCCGGAATTCAGACAGGTATCGTCGCCTCCCGGATCGCGAGACCGGAATGCGTTCGAGAGTCACTCCGCACATTCACGGTCGCTGCATCCCCGAATCCCTACACCAGGAGGTCCCCGTCGACATGCTGGTCACTCAGACCCCCGGTGGGGTGATGATGAAGGGCGGCGATGATTCGGAGCCCTCCAAGATCAGGCCGGGAACATCGCGGCGGGTACTCGCCTTTGTGGGGCCCCATCGGAAAATCGCGGTCGCCCTCATTCTCGTGACCCTCGTCGATTCACTCGTCATCGTCACGACTCCCCTCCTGCTGAAGGAGATCGTCGACAGCGGGATCATGAAGGACGACGCCCGGCTCGTCGTCGTCCTGGCGCTTCTCGTCGCCGCGCTCGCCCTCGCCGGCTCCGTCACCCAACTCGCGCAGAGCGCCCTGTCCGGCCGTATCGGCCAGGGAGTCAGCCACGACCTGCGGGTCCAGGCGTTCCGCCATGTACAGCGCATGCCACTCGCGTTCTTCACCCGCACCCAGACCGGCGCCCTCTCCAGCCGGCTCAGCACCGACGTGGTCATGGCCCAGCAGGCCCTCACCACCCTGCTGCTGTCGGCGACCGGCGCCGTCACCGTGGTACTGGTCCTCGCCGAGATGTTCTATCTCTCCTGGCTCGTCAGCCTCATCGCGCTCGTGCTGCTGCCGCTGTTCTTCTTTCCCTGGCTCTACATCGGCCGCCGACTCCAGGCGCATTCCAGGAAGCAGATGGAACTGCACGCCAACCTGAGCGGAACGATTCACGAGCGCTTCAATGTGCAAGGCGCCATGCTGGCCAAGCTGTTCGGCCGCCCGGCCGAGGAACTGGCCGACTACCAAGGCGAAGCGGAGCGTGTACGAGAGGTTGGCGTCCGCCTCACCATCTTCAGCCGCCTCGCCTTCATCCTCATGGCCCTCCTCACCGCGCTCACCACCGCCCTGGTGTACGGCGTCGGCGGCGGACTCGTACTCGACGGCGTCATCGGACTCGGCACCCTGGTGGCCCTGGCCACCCTCCTGGGCCGGCTGTTCGGCCCCATCACCCAGCTCTCCAGCATGCAGGCCAACGCACTCACGGTGCTGATCAGTTTCGACCGGATCTTCGAACTGCTCGACATCAAACCGCTCATCGAGGAACACCCGGACGCCGTCGCGCTCCCCGCACCCAGCAGCGCCTCGGCCCCCGAGATCCGCTTCGACCAGGTGTCCTTCGCCTACCCCCGCCCCGAGGAGGTCTCACTGGCCTCCCTGGAAACCCACTCGGCCGCCGGTGACCAGCGCAGCAAGCCCGTGCCGGAGGTTCTGCACGGACTGGACTTCAGCGTCGCCCCCGGCACGCTAACCGCGCTCGTCGGCCCCTCCGGCGCCGGCAAGACCACCATCACCCACCTGGTGTCCCGGCTGTACGACGTGACCTCGGGAGCCGTTCGCATCGACGGCACGGACGTACGCGACCTCACCTTCGACTCCCTGCGCGCCACCGTCGGAGTCGTCGCCCAGGACGCGTACCTCTTCCACGACACCATCCGGGCGAACCTCGCCTACGCCCGACCCGAGGCGACCGAGGAAGAGCTGATCGAGGCCTGCGAGCAGGCCCGCATCCTGGACCTGATCCGCTCCCTGCCCGACGGGCTCGACACCGTCGTCGGCGACCGCGGCTTCCGGCTCTCCGGCGGCGAGAAGCAGCGACTGGCCGTCGCCCGGCTCCTGTTGAAGGCACCGGCGATCGTCGTGCTCGACGAGGCCACCGCCCACCTGGACTCCGAATCGGAGGCCGCCGTCCAACGCGCGCTCAAGACAGCCCTGAGCAACCGCACCTCAGTGGTGATCGCCCACCGGCTCTCCACCGTCCGCGAGGCCGACCAGATCCTCGTGATCGACGACGGCCGAGTCCGCGAGAAGGGAACCCACGACGAACTCCTCGCCGCCGGCGGCCTCTACACCCACCTCCACAACACCCAGTTCAGCAAGTCCGAAACGCTGCCACCGCCCCGCAGCAACGGCCACCGCGACCAGGGCCCACAGCAGGACCCGACGGGCCCGAGGATCCGCACGCGAGGCGGTGCCACGGGCGGCGGAATGGGCCCCGGCGGTGGCATGGGAGGTGGCATGCCGGGCGGCGGGATGCCCGGGGGCGCGATGGGTGGCGGCGGAATGGGCGGCCCTGGCATGGGCGGCGGGCCCGGAATGCGGGGCCCACGGGTGCGGGGCGACGGCTCCCCCTGATCAACACCAGCAGCCCGAGAAGCGGTCGTCCGTCGAAGGGGGAGACATGAACGGCACATCGGTGGCAGCGCCCGTCTCGGTGCTGGAGTTGTTCCGTGCACGGGTGGTCGAGGCACCGGATGCGGTGGCTGTCGTCGAGGGCGGGCGGCAGGTGTCGTACGGGGAGTTGGACGCGGCGTCGGATCGGGTGGCGGCGTATCTGCGGGAGCGCGGGGTCGGTCGTGGGGATCGGGTGGCCGTACGGCTGGAACGTTCCGCCGACCTGATCGGCGTGCTGCTGGGTGTGTGGAAGACGGGGGCGGCTTACGTCCCGGTGGACAGTGCCTATCCGGCGGAGCGTGTCGCGTTCGTGCTGGAGGATTCCGCGCCGGCGGTGACGATCGATGCGGTCGTGGAAGGTGGGGGCGAGGCTCCGTCTGGTGCGGTCACCGAAGGCGATCTCGCGTATGTGATGTACACGTCGGGTTCGACGGGGATGCCGAAGGGTGTTGCCGTGCCGCACGGGAGTGTGGCGGCGTTGGTGGGGGAGCCGGGTTGGGGTCTCGGCGCGGGTGACGCGGTGCTGTTTCATGCTCCGCATGCCTTCGACATCTCGTTGTTCGAGGTGTGGGTGCCGTTGGCGGGCGGGGCGCGGGTGGTCGTCGCGGAGCCGGGTGTTGCGGTGGACGCCGGGGCGGTGCGGCGGTACATCGCTGCCGGGGTGACCCATGTGCACGTCACCGCCGGGCTGTTCCGGGTGCTGGCGGACGAAGAACCCGACTGCTTCACCGGCGCCCGCGAAGTCCTCACTGGTGGAGACGTCGTACCCCTGGAGGCGGTGGAGCGACTCCGGGCGGCCTGCCCTGATGTACGCGTCCGGCATCTGTACGGCCCCACGGAATCGACCCTGTGCGCCACTTGGTACCTCGTCGAGCCGGGTGACGACACCACTCGGGTACTGCCGATCGGCCGCTCGCTCGCCAACCGTCACGTCCATGTGCTCGACGATTTGCTCCGGCGCGCGGCCCCCGGTGTGACGGGTGAGCTGTACATCGCCGGCGCGGGACTTGCCCGTGGGTATCTGGGCAAGGCGGCGCTCAGCGCCGAGCGGTTCGTGGCCTGTCCGTTCGCGGACGGGGAGCGGATGTACCGGACGGGTGATCTGGCCCGTTGGACGGACGACGGCGAGCTCGTCTTCGCCGGCCGTGCTGACGCGCAGGTGAAGATCCGGGGCTTCCGGGTCGAACTCGGCGAGGTGGAAGCCGCGTTGGCCGCGCAACCCGCCGTCGCTCAGGCCGTCGTGGTCGCCCGTGAGGACCGGCCCGGCGAGAAACGGCTCGTCGGATACCTCGTCCCCCATGGGGACCAGGCAGACCCCGACGATTTGCGTGCGCGACTCGCGCGGACCCTGCCCGACTACATGGTCCCGGCCGCCCTCGTCGTACTCGATGCCCTGCCCCTGACCGTCAACGGCAAGGTGGACCACAAGGCCCTGCCCGCACCGGAGTTCACCGCCACCACCGACGGCGAACCCCGTACGCCGGCCGAGACCCTCCTCTGCGAGCTCTTCGCGGACGTCCTGGGCCGCGAACACGTCGGAGTGGCGGACAGCTTCTTCGAGCTGGGTGGCGACTCCATCATGTCGATGCAGCTCGCCGCACGCGGCAACCGCAAGGGCATCGCCTTCAGCGCACAGGACGTCTTCGAGCACGAAACACCCGCCGCGATCGCCGCCGTTGCACAGCTCGAAGTCACCCCGGACGCGGAGGCACCGCAGGCCGATGCCCCGCTGCTCGACCTCACCGCGGACGAGTCCGCCGAGCTGGAGGCCTTGGTTCCCGGCCTCGCCGAGGTCTGGCCGCTCACGCCGCTGCAGGAGGGACTGCTCTTCCACGCCGCGTACGACGAGCAGGGCCCCGATGTCTACGAGGGCCAGTGGACCCTTGAGTTGAGCGGACGGCTCGATGCCGCCCGACTGCGGGCGGCCTGGAACGGTGTGGCGGCCCGGCACGCGACCCTGCGGGCCGGCTTCCACCGGCTTGCGTCGGGACGGCTGGTCCAAGGTGTCGTGGCGGACGTTGCGATCCCGTGGCGGGAGGTCGATCTCTCAGCGCTCGGCGCGGAGGAGACGGCGGCGCGGCTCGCCGAGACGGCCGCGCAGGAGCAGACGGAACGCTTCGACCCGGCCCGGCCCCCGCTGCTGCGACTGGTCCTCGTCCGGATGTCCGACGACCGCAACCGGCTCATAGTCGTCACGCATCACATCCTCTTCGACGGCTGGTCCATGTCCGTCGTCCTGGACGAGGTCGCGGCGCTGTACGCGTCCGGCGGCGACGACTCCGCGCTCGGGCCGGCACCCTCCTTCCGGGACCATCTGGCCTGGCTGGCGCGGCAGGACAAGGAGGCCGCGCTCACGGCGTGGCGGGCCGAGCTGGCCGGGGTGGACGAACCCACTCTCGTCGATCCCCAGGAAAGGGCGAAGGACTCGGCCGACGCCGGATTCCTGACCCGCGAGTTCCCGCAGGACCTCACCGCCCGGCTGGTCGCCTTCGCCCGAGCCGGTGGGCTGACCGTCAACACGTTGCTCCAAGGCGCTTGGGCGTTGGTGCTCTCGCGGCTCACGGGCGGCACCGACATCGTGTTCGGAGCGCCCGTCGCGGCCCGGCCCACCGAACTGCCGGGCGTCGAGGGCATGGTCGGCGTGTTCATGAACACCGTGCCCGTCCGGGTACCGCTCGACGGCGAGCAGCGGGTGCTGGACATGCTGACCGCGCTGCAAGGCCGCCAGTCCGCCCTGATCGGCTCCCATCATGTGGGGCTCTCGGAGCTGCAGAAGCTCACCGGGTCCCGTTCCGCCTTCGACTCGGTTCTGGTCTTCGAGAACTACCCCCGGGCGGTCGGCTCCGCCGAATCCCACGACGGCCTACGGACGGATCATGTCTCGACCGTGGAGGGCACCCACTACCCGCTGACGCTGGGGATCGTCCTCGCCGACCACCTCCGGGTCCGCCTCGCCCATCGCCTCGCCGTGTTCTCGGAAACGGACGCCGAGGGCCTGGCGCACGCCCTGACGCGTGTGCTGGAGCAGGTGATCTCAGATCCGTCGATGCCGGTGGGACGGATCGCCGTCCCCGGCGTCGCCGCCGATCCCACCCCGCTGCGGGACACGCCTGAAGCACACACGGAGACCTCCCCGCTCCCACCCCACCGCTTCACCGACCAGGCCGCACGCACGCCCGCAGCCACCGCCCTCATCGCGGCCGAGCGGGAGCTGACGTACGCCGAACTCGCCCGTGACGCCAAGCACCTCGCCCACCACCTCGCCGCACGCGGCATCGGCCCCGACACCCGCGTGGCCGTCCTGGCGCCCCGCTCGGTGGAACTCGTCACCGCCCTGCTCGGCATCGCGCTCGCGGGCGGCGCTTACGTTCCCGTCGACCCCGACCACCCGGCTGACCGCATCGCCTTCGTGCTCGCCGACGCCGCGCCCGCGGCGGTGCTCTGCACGGCCCAGACCCGGCCGATGGTGCCGGAGGGATTCACGGGCCTGGTGGTCACCCTGGACGAAGACCGACCGGAGGGCGACTTCGACGACGGCCGCACGCTCATCGCACCCGACGCCGACCACATCGCGTACGTCATCCACACCTCCGGTTCCACCGGCGCCCCCAAGGGCGCCGCCGTCACCTGGGGCGGGCTGCGGAATCTGGTCGCCGATCGGATCGGGCGTTACGGCATCGGCACGGACACCCGACTCGTGCAGCTGGTCTCGCCGAGCTTCGACGTGTCGATGGCCGATATCTGGCCGACGCTGTGCGCGGGCGGCCGTCTGGTGCTCGCCCCGCCGGGCGGGCACACCACCGGCGACGAGCTCGGCGATCTGCTGGCCGATCACCGCATCACCCACGCCGTGATGCCCGCCGTCCAGCTCACCCACCTTCCGGACCGTGAACTGCCCGCACTGCGCGTGCTGGTGAGCGGCGGCGACGCCCTCCCGGCGGACACCCAACGACGCTGGGCGGCCCGCTGCGACCTCCACAACGAGTACGGCGTCACCGAGGCGACCGTCGTCTCCACCGTCACCGCCCCGCTGGACGACGCGGGCCCGCTGACGATCGGCCGTCCGATCGCACGCGCCGGCGTCCACGTCCTGGACGGCTTCCTGCGGCCGGTGCCGCCGGGCGTGACGGGCGAGCTGTACGTGACCGGCACCGGGGTGGCCCGCGGCTACCTCCTTCGGCCTGCGCTCACCGCCCACCGGTTCGTCGCCGACCCGCACACGGGCGGCGGGCGCATGTACCGCACCGGCGACCTCGTCCGGCGCACCCACAGCGGCGAGCTGGTGTTCCTCGGACGGGCCGACGCGCAGGTCAAGCTGCGCGGACACCGGATCGAGCTGGGCGAGGTGGAGGCCGCGCTCGCCGACCACGCAGACGTCGAGCAGACGGTCGCGGCGATCCACGACGCCCGGCTCATCGGTTACGTCGTGCCTGCCCACGGGCGGGTTCCCGACCCCTCGGCCGTACGCGCACACGCCTCCCGCACGCTCCCGGACTACATGGTCCCGGCCGCCGTGGTCGTCCTCGACGAGCTGCCCCTGACCCCGAACGGCAAGCTGGACCGCGACGCCCTGCCGCAGCCCGACTTCGCCTCCGAAGCCGTCGGCCGGGCGCCGAGGACCCCCGCCGAGGAGATCCTCTGCACCGCCGTCGCCGAGACGCTCGGACTGGACCGGGTCGGCGCCGACGACAGCTTCTTCGTGCTCGGCGGCGACTCCATCACCTCGCTGCAACTCGTCACCCGGGCCCGGCAGGCCGGACTGGTCGTCACGCCCAGGCAGATCTTCGACGAGAAGACCCCGGAGCGGCTCGCGCTCGTCGCCGAGCCCGTCGGCACCAGCGACCGGTCATTCGACGCCGACGACGGTGTGGGCGAGGCGCCGTGGACGCCGGCCGCCCACCTCCTGGGCGAGCGGGTCGCGGGCGGTGCCTTCGCGCAGTGGACGATCCTCGCCACGCCGCCCGGTCTCCGCCAGGACGCCCTCGCCACCGCTCTCTCGGCCCTGGTCGCGACCCACGCCATGCTCCGCGCCCGGGTGACGGATGACGACGCCGGGCCACGACTGATCGCCGGCGGTACGGACTCCGAGGACACCTCAGGTCTCCTGGTCCGCGTGGACGCGACCGGGACCCCGGAGGAACTCGCCGACGCCACCGAGGCGGCCGCCCGCGAGGCCGTTGCCCTGCTCGACCCGTCGGCCGGGGCGATGGTCAGGGCCGTATGGCTCGACGCTGGACCCGAGCGGGCCGGGCGGCTGGTCCTCGCCGTGCACCACCTCGCCGTCGACGGGGTGTCGTGGCGGATCCTCGTGCCCGACCTGAGGGAGGCGTACGAGGCCGCGACCGCCGGTCACTCCCCGAGTCCCGCCCCGGTCCCCACCTCCTACAGGCGCTGGACACGGCTGCTGGCCGCGGAGGCGCACCGCGATCACCGTGTCGCCGAACTGCCCGCCTGGGCCGCCCTGCTGCGGGATGCCACTCCGCTGCCCGGCGTACCGCCCCTCGACCCGGCCCGGGACACGGCGGATACCGTACGTCACACGTCCTGGACGCTGCGGAACAACGACACCGCCACCCTCGTCGGCCGGACGGCGACCCTGTTCCACTGCGGCATCCACGACATCCTGCTCGCCACGCTGGCGGGAGCCGTCGCCCACTGGCGTGACGATCCCTACGCGCCGGTCCTGGTGAACGTCGAAGGCCACGGCCGTACGCCCCTGGACGGCGCCGATCTCTCCCGTACCGTCGGCTGGTTCACCAGTGCCCACCCCGTACGGCTCGACGTCAGCGGCGTGGACCTCTTCGGGGTGATGGACGGCGAGAGGGCTGCGGGGCTGCTGCTGAAGTCCGTCAAGGAACAGATCCGTGCCGTGCCGGGTGACGGGCTGGGATACGGGCTGTTGCGGTACCTCAATGCCGGGACGGCACCGGTCCTGGCCGAACTGCCCGTGCCCCAGGTCGGATTCAACTACCTGGGCCGGTTCGACGCCCGGGCCGGCGGATCCGTTCGCGCGGGCGCGAGCGTGCCGTGGGAGCCGGCGACTCCACGCGCCCTGTACAGCTCCGACGACCCGCGCATGCCCCTGCCGCACACCCTGGAGGCCGGTGCCGTGGTCCGCGACACCCGCCACGGCCCCGAACTGACCCTCACCCTCAGCCGCCCGGCGCGGGTGCTGGCCGACGATGCCGCGGACTCCCTCGGCCGTATCTGGCTGGCGCTGCTGCGGGGGCTGGCGGCCCACTCGGACCGCCCGGCGGTCGGCGGCCACACACCGTCCGACTTCCCCCTGCTGGACCTGGACCAGGACGAGGTCGAGCAGCTCGAAGCGATCGCAGCGGACCTCGAAGGAGGCCTGTCCCGGTGACGTCCACAACCCCGGTCCACGGCTCGGCGCTCGCCGAGGTGTGGCCCCTCTCTCCCTTGCAGGAAGGTTTGCTCTTCCACGCCGAGTACGGCAGGCAGGGGCCCGACCTCTATACGATCCAGCGCACCGACCTGCTGAGCGGGCCCATCGACTCAGGCCGACTACGCGCCTCCTGGCGGGCCCTGCTGAACCGGCACTCCGCCCTGCGCGCCAGCTTCCACCGCCGAAAGTCGGGCCGGACCGTCCAGCTCATACCGCGCGAGGTCGCCCTGCGCTGGCGCGAGGCCGATCTGTCGGACACGGACCTGTCCGAGGAGGAGGCGCTCGCCGAGGTGCGGCGGCTGGCCGCCGAGGAGCGGGCGGAACGGTTCGACCTCGCCAAGGCGCCCCTGCTGCGGCTGCTGCTCGTCCGGCTGTCCCCCGAGCGGCACTGGACCGTGATGACCTCCCATCACATCCTGCTGGACGGCTGGTCGATGCCGGTCATGCTCACCGAACTCGCCGCGATCTACGCGGCCGACGCGGACGCCTCGGGACTCGGCCCGGCACCCACCTTCCGCGACCATCTGGCCTGGCTGTCCCGGCAGGACAAGGAGAGCGCGAGCGAGGCATGGCGCGAGGAGCTGGCCGACGCCGACGGCCCCACCCTCGTCGCCCCGGCCGTCCCGGAACACTCATCCGTGCTGCCCGAGCGGCATGCCCTCACCCTCTCCGACGAACTCTCCGACGCCCTCACCACCCTGGCCCGGCGCCACGGCCTGACCGTCAACACCGTGATGCAGGGCGCCTGGGCGATGCTCCTCGCCCGGCTGACCGGCCGCACGGACGTCGTCTTCGGCGCGACCGTCGCCGGCCGTCCCGCCGAACTCCCCGGCGTCGAGTCGATGGTGGGCCTGTTCATCAACAGCGTGCCGGTACGGGTCCGCCTCGACGCCGACCAGCCCCTGCTGCGCCTGCTGACCGAGCTACAGGCCCGCCAGTCCGCGCTCCTGCCCCACCAGCACCTCAGCCTGCCCGAGATCCAACGGGTGGGCGGACCGGGCGCCGTGTTCGACGCCATGCTGATGTTCGAGAACTACCCGCTGCCGCCCGAGGAGGCGCCCGCGCCCGGAGCGCTCGCCTTCACCCACCTGGAGGGCCGGCAGGCCACCCACTACGCGCTGACCCTCGGCGTGATGCCGGGCAGCCCCATGCGGCTCCACGTGACCTACCGGCCCGACGCGATCGACGCCGACGTGGCCCAGGACCTGCTGGGCCGGCTGGAGTGGGTGCTGGAGCAGTTGGTCTCCGACCCGTCCGTCCTGGTGGGCCGCGTCGGACTGGTGGGACGCCTGGAGCGCGGGCTGGTGGTGGAGGGCTGGAACGCCACCGCCGGTGACGTCCCCTCGGGCTCCTCCGTACTGGAGATGTTCCGGGCGCGGGTGGCGCAGGCGCCGGAGGCGGTGGCTGTCGTCGACGGTGAGCGGCGGTCGTCGTACGGAGAGCTGGACGCGGACTCCAACCGGGTGGCGGCCTACTTGCAGGGCCGTGGGGTGGGCCGGGGCGACCGTGTCGCGGTGCGGTTGGAGCGGTCGATCGACCTGATCGCGGCTCTGCTGGGTGTGTGGAAGGCGGGGGCTGCCTACGTCCCCGTGGACAGCGCCTATCCGGCGGAGCGCGTCGCGTTCATGGTGGAGGACTCCGCGCCCGTCCTGACGATCGACGACCTCTCGGCCTTCAGCGCCGAAGGCGAGCCCGAGGTGGTGGAGACGGCCGGGGACGACGTCGCGTACGTGATGTACACGTCCGGTTCGACTGGGATGCCGAAGGGCGTCGCCGTGCCGCACGGGAGTGTGGCGGCGTTGGTGGGGGAGCCCGGCTGGGGCGTCGGCCCCGGGGACGCGGTGCTCTTTCATGCCCCCCATGCCTTCGACATCTCGTTGTTCGAGGTGTGGGTGCCGCTGGCGAGCGGCGGTCGGATCGTCGTCGCCGAGCCCTCTACGGCCGTGGATGATGCGGCCGTTCGGCGGCACATCGCCGACGGGGTGACGCATGTGCACGTCACCGCGGGGCTGTTCCGGGTGCTGGCCGAGGAGGCGCCGGACTGCTTCGAGGGCGTCCACGAGGTCCTCACCGGTGGTGACGTCGTACCCCTGGAGGCGGTGGAGCGGGTCCGCGCGGCCTGTCCCGAGGTGCGCGTCCGGCATCTGTACGGCCCCACCGAGGTCTCCTTGTGCGCGACCTGGCATCTGTTCGAACCAGGTGAGGAGCAGGGGGACGTGCTGCCGCTGGGGCGGCCGCTCAACAACCGTCAGGTGTACGTCCTCGACCCCTTCCTCCAGCCGGTGCCGCCCGGCGTGACGGGTGAGCTGTACGTCGCCGGCGCCGGGCTCGCCCGCGGTTATCCGGGACGCGCCGGGCTGTCGGCCGAGCGGTTCGTGGCCTGTCCGTTCGCGGACGGGGAGCGGATGTACCGGACCGGCGACCTGGTGCGCTGGACCACCGGTGTCGAGCTGGTCTTCGTGGGCCGCGGGGACGCGCAGGTGAAGATCCGTGGCTTCCGGGTCGAACTCGGCGAGGTGGAAGTCGCGTTGGCCGCGCAACCCGCCGTCGCCCAGGCCGTCGTGGTCGCCCGGGAGGACCGGCCCGGCGAGAAACGGCTCGTCGGATACCTCGTACCGAGCGGCGAGGAGCCGGACACCGAGGCAGTACGCGCTTCGTTGGCGGACACGCTGCCGGAGTACATGGTCCCGGCCGCCCTTGTCGTACTCGACGCCCTGCCCCTGACCGTCAACGGCAAGGTCGACCTGAAGGCCCTGCCCGCACCGGAGTTCGCGGGCTCCGCGAGCCGGGAGCCGCGCACCGCCGCCGAGAAGCTCCTGTGCGAGCTGTTCGCCGAGGTGCTGGGCCGGGAGCGGGTCGGGGCGGCCGACAGCTTCTTCGAGCTGGGCGGCGACTCCATCATGTCGATGCAGCTCGCCGCGCGTGGGACGCGCCGCGGTGTGGTGTTCAGCGCGCAGGACGTGTTCGAGCACGAGACTCCCGCAGCGATCGCCGCAGTGGCGCAACTGGAGGCGGACGGCGAGGCAGCCCGGGACATCGGCACGGGCCCCGTCCCGCCGACGCCCGCCTTCGCGGCCACCGGACCCACCGCCGCCCGTCCCGGGTTCGCGCAGTGGATGGTGGTCGGTGCCCCGCCGGTGCTGGACGTGGAGACGATCACCGCAGGGCTCGGCGTACTGCTCGACACGCACGACATGCTGCGTGCCCGGGTCGTGGAAGGGCTGCGGCTCGTGGTGGGGGAGCGGGGCGGTATCGACCCGTCCTCGCTGGTCTCCGTGCTCCGGGTGACCGACCCCGGTGAGCTGGACGGGGCCGTCGAGCGGGCGGCCCGGGCGGCTGCGGGGCGGCTCGATCCGGCGGCCGGAGTGATGGTGCGGCTGGTCTGGGTGGACGCCGGTCCGGGCCGGGTGGGGCGGCTGGTCCTCGTCGCGCACCATCTCGTCGTCGACGGGGTGTCGTGGCGGATCCTGCTGCCGGATCTGCGGGCCGCGTGCGAGGCGGTCGCACTGGGCCGGGCGGCCGAACCGGGCGCGCAGGGCAGGGCGGCCGAGCCGGGCGCGGTGGGAACGTCGTTCCGGCGCTGGGCCGCGCTGCTGGAGTCCGAGGCCCGGCGCGAGGAGCGGGTCGCCGAACTGGACGGCTGGCGGGCGGTGCTCGCCGGTGGCGACGCGCCGATCGGCGGCAGGGCGCTCGACCCGGCCCGTGACACCGCCGGCACCCTCGAACGCCATGCCTGGACCGTGCCCGCACCACAGGCACGAGTGATCGTCGGACGCACCCCCGGCGTCTTCCACTGCGGTGTCCACGAAGTCCTCCTCGCCACGCTCGCCGCGGCCGTCGTAGAGTGGCGCACCGGTACAGACCATGACGTTCTGGTGGATGTCGAAGGCCACGGCCGTACGGCGGTGTCCGGCGCGGAACTGTCCCGAACGGTCGGCTGGTTCACCAGCGTCCACCCGGTGCGGATCGATCTGACCGGCGTCGACGTGGCGGACGCGTCGGCCGGGGGAGCGGCGGCGGGCGCACTGCTGAAGACGGTGAAGGAGCAGTCCCGGGTTATCCCCGGGGACGGCCTCGGCTACGGGTTGCTGCGTCACCTCAACCCCGACACGGCATCGGTCCTGGCCCAACTCCCCACCCCCCAGGTGGGCTTCAACTACCTCGGCCGATTCCCCGCCCCCGCCACCGAAGTGGCCGCATGGCAGCCCGCAGGGCCCACCGCCCTCGGCGGCTCGAACGACCCGGACATGCCCGTCAAGCACGCCCTCGACGCGGGAGCGGTGATCCGCGACAGCGCCGAAGGCCCCGAACTCACCCTCCTGTTGAGCCACCCCTCCGGCCCGCTCGACGCCGCCTCGGTCCAAGAGCTCGGCCGGACCTGGCTACGGCTGCTGGACGGCCTGGCCGCGCACACCGAGGACCCGTCGGCCGGCGGTCACACCGCGTCCGACTTCCCCCTCCTCCGCCTCGACCAGGACGAAGTCGACGAGCTCGAAGCCGAGTTCGCCGACGAGCACCCGTAGTCACCCGCCCGACCCGCGCTTGTCTGTGAGGAGTTACGCGATGACCCGATCCCAGGTCGAGGACGTCTGGCCGCTGTCGCCGTTGCAGGAGGGCCTGCTGTTCCACGCGGCCTTCGACAGCGACGGGCCGGACGTCTACCAGGGGCAGCGGCTCCTGGACCTGGACGGCCCCGTCGACGCCGACCTGCTGCGGACGTCGTGGGAGGCGCTGCTCGCCCGGCACCCGGTGCTGCGGGCGGGCTTCCGGCGCCGCAAGTCGGGCGAGGCCGTGCAGGTCATCGCACGCGAGGTGGAACTGCCTTGGCGGATGGAGGACCTGTCGGACCTGGACGAGGAGACGGCGGCGGCCAGGCTTGCGGAACTGGCCGCCGAGGACCGGGCGCAGCGCTTCAACCTCGCCGCGCCTCCCCTCCTCCGTCTGCTCCTCGTCAGGCTGGCGGAGAACCGGCACCGGCTCATCGTCACCAGCCACCACATCATCATGGACGGCTGGTCGATGCCCGTCCTGCTGCACGACCTGACCGCCGTCTACGCGGCCGGCGGCGACGCCGCGAAACTCCCCGGGCCCAGCTCCTACCGCGACTACCTCGCCTGGCTCGGCCGCCAGGACAAGGACACGGCACGCGAGGCATGGCGGGGCGAACTCCTCGGCGCCGAGGAGCCCACACTGGTCGCGGCCGCCGACCCGGGCCGTACGCCGGTCCTGCCCGACAGCCTGATCGCCGACATCCCGGAGAAGCTGACGGGCGAGCTGACCGGGCTGGCCCGGCAGCACGGCCTCACCGTCAACACGCTGATCCAGGGCGCCTGGGCCATGGTCCTGGCGCGGCTGACCGGACGTACCGACGTGGTCTTCGGCGCCACGGTGGCCGGCCGCCCCGCCGGGCTCGCGGGCGTCGAGTCGATGATCGGCATGTTCATCAACACCCTGCCCGTGCGCGTCGAACTCGACGGCGAGCGGCCGTCGGTGGAGATGCTCAAGGCGCTCCAGACCCGCCAGTCCGCGCTCATCGCCCACCAGCACCTCGGCCTCGCCGAGATCCAGCGGCTGAGCGGCGCGGGCGCGGTCTTCGACACCCTCGTCGTCTTCGAGAACTACCCCCGCCCGCCCGAGGAGCCCGCCGCCCCCGACGCCTTCACCCTGCGCTTCGCCGCCGGTCAGGAGACGGCCCACTACCCGCTGACCCTCGTCGCGGTCCCCAAGGACCGGATGCTCTTCAAGCTCGACTACCGCCCCGACCTCTTCGACCGCGAGACCGCCGAGGCCGTCTTCGGCCGGCTCGTCCGAGTCCTGGAACAACTGGCTGCCGACCCGCGGCAGCCGGTGGGGCGTGTCGACGCGATAGGCGAGACCGAGCGGACCCGGGTCATCGACCACTGGAGCTCGACCGCGGCCGACCGGCCGGCCGAATCCGTCCTGGAACTCTTCTCCCGACAGGTGGCGCGGACACCGGACGCCATCGCGGTCTCGGACGGCGAACGACAGCTCACGTATGCCCAACTGGACGCCCATTCCGGCCAGTTGGCTCGGCACCTGGTTGACCGGGAGGTGCGCGCGGGCGACCGCGTCGCCGTGGTGCTGGAACGGTCAGCGGGCCTTCTGATCACGCTGCTCGCGGTGTGGAAGGCCGGGGCCGCGTACGTCCCCGTGGACACCGGGTACCCGGCGGAGCGGATCGCGTTCCTGCTCATGGACTGCGATCCGGCGGCCGTGGTGTGCTCCGAGCGGACACGCGTTGTCGTACCCGAGGACGTGCCTGCCCCGCTGGTGCCGCTCGACGAGGTGTCGGTGCTCGACAGCGAGCCGCTGTCTGTTCCGGTGGCCGGGGACGACATCGCGTACGTGATGTACACGTCCGGTTCGACCGGGGTGCCGAAGGGCGTCGCCGTGCCGCACGGGAGTGTCGCGGCGCTGGTCGGGGAGCCCGGCTGGGCGGTGGGGCCGGATGACTCGGTGCTGTTCCATGCCCCGCATGCCTTCGACATCTCGTTGTTCGAGGTGTGGGTGCCGCTGGCCGGCGGGGCCCGGGTCGTGGTTGCCGAGCCCTCAGAGGCGGTGGACGCGGCTGCCGTGCGGGAGTACATCGCCGGTGGAGTGACGCATGCGCACGTCACCGCCGGGCTGTTCCGGGTGCTGGCGGAGGAGTCGCCGGAGTGCTTCACAGGAGTGCGGGAGGTGCTCACCGGCGGTGACGTCGTGCCGGCGAGGGCCGTGCAACGGGTGCGGTCGGCTTGCCCCGGGGCGCGGGTGCGGCATCTGTACGGCCCCACCGAAGTGTCGCTGTGCGCGACCTGGCATCTGCTGGAGCCGGGCGACGAGTCGCCCCAAGTGCTGCCGGTCGGGCGGCCGTTGGGGAACCGTCAGGCGTACGTCCTCGACGCCTATCTGCATCCCGTAGCCCCCGGTGTGACGGGCGAGCTTTACATCGCCGGTGCCGGTCTGGCCCGCGGCTACCTGGGCCGGGCCGGGCTGTCGGCCGACCGGTTCGTCGCCTGTCCTTTCGCGGACGGGGAGCGGATGTACCGGACCGGCGACCTGGTGCGCTGGACCTCCGACGGCGAGCTGGTGTTCGTGGGCCGGGCGGACGCCCAGGTCAAGGTCCGTGGATTCCGCGTAGAACCGGGCGAGGTGGAGGCGGCGCTGGCCGCGGAGGCCGGCGTCGGCCAGGCGGTGGTCACGGCCCGCGAGGACCGGCCCGGGGAGAAGCGGCTGATCGGGTATGTCGTCCCGGACGGCGAGGACGTGGACACCGAGCTGCTGAGCGAGCACCTGGCGAAGGTACTGCCCGAGTACATGGTCCCGGCCGCCCTGATCGTGCTCGACGCGCTGCCGCTGACCGCCAACGGCAAGGTCGACCACAAGGCGCTGCCCGCACCGGACTTCGCCGTCCGGGTCACGGGTCGCGAGCCGCGTACCGACGCGGAGCGGACGCTGTGCGAGATCTTCGCGGCGGTGCTGGGCCTGGAGCGGGTCGGCACCGAGGACGACTTCTTCCACCTGGGCGGGGACTCGATCACCTCGATGCAGGTCGTCGCCAGGGCAGGACGGGCGGATCTGGTGCTGACGCCACGCCAGGTCTTCGATCTGCGCACACCCGAGAGGCTCGCGCACGCCGCCCGACCGGCCGCGACGAGGACCACGACCGTGCCCGAGGACGCCGTCGGTGAACTGCCCTGGACGCCCGTCATGCGTGCACTGGGCCGTGCCGCGGCCCGTCCCGGGTTCGCGCAATGGGCGGTGGTGTCGGCCCCGTCGGCGCTCCGCGACGAGACCCTGACCACCGCGCTCGGCGTACTGCTCGACACGCACGACATGCTGCGCGCCCGGGTGGCCGCCGACACGCCGACCCTCGTGGTCCCTGAGCGCGGGTCCGTGGACGCCGCCGCACTGGTGGCGCGCGTCGAACTCCGGACCGACGAGGACCCGGACGGAGTCGTCGAACGGGCGGCGCGGGAAGCGGCAAACGGGCTGGACCCGGCGGCCGGCGTGATGGTGCGCCTGGTCTGGGTGGACGCCGGGCCCGAGAGGCCGGGGCGGCTGATCCTGGTCGCGCACCACTTGGTGGTGGACGGCGTGTCGTGGCGGATTCTGCTTCCGGACCTGCGTGTCGCGTGCGAGGCGGCCGTCGCGGGCCGGGCCGCAGACCTGGACCCGGTGGGGACCCCGTTCCGACGCTGGGCACAGTTGCTGGAATCCGAGGCGCGGGACGAGAAGCGAATCGCGGAACTGAATCGGTGGCGCGAGCTGCTCGGTGACGGTGACGCCCTGATCGGCGCACGGGCGCTGGACCCCACCCGCGACACCGCCGCCACCCTCCGACACCGCTCCTGGACCCTGTCCGGCGCGCCGGCCCACGACCTCATCGGCCGTATCCCCGCCGCCTTCCACTGCGGCGTCCACGAGGCGTTGCTCGCCACCTTGGCCGGCGCGATCGTCCGCTCCCGGTCCGGCGCGAACAGCGCGGTGCTGGTGGATGTAGAGGGCCACGGCCGTGAGCCGTTGGCCTCCGACGTGGACCTGTCGCGCACGGTCGGCTGGTTCGCCGATGCGCACCCCGTACGACTGGACACGGCGGACATCGACATGACGGACGCGTCGGCCGGGGGAGCGGCGGCGGGCGCACTGCTGAAGGCGGTGAAGGAGCAGTCGCGAGCGGTGCCCGGGGATGGCCTCGGCTACGGGTTGCTGCGTCACCTCAACCCCGACACGGCATCGGTCCTGGCCCAACTCCCCACCGCCCAGGTGGGCTTCAACTACCTCGGCCGGTTCCCCGCCCCCGCGACCGGACCGGCCGCCGGGCCGTCAGCACCGGGCGGCTCCATCGCCCCCGACACGCCGCTGCTGCACACGATCGAGGCCGCCGCCGTCGTCCGCGACACGCCGGAGGGCCCGGCTCTGACCCTCACGCTGAACTGGGCCGGGAACATCCTCGACGCCGAAGACGCGGAGAAGCTCGGCAGCACCTGGCTCGCCCTCCTCACCGGCCTCACCACGCACCTCGCTGACCCCTCCGCCGGCGGCCACACCCCGTCCGACTTCCCGCTCCACGCCCTCACCCGGTCCGACGTCGAGGAACTGGAGACCACGGTCCCCGGCCTGACCGACGTCTGGCCGCTCTCCCCGCTCCAGGAAGGGCTGCTCTTCCACACGGCCTACGGCGACCAGGGCCCCGACGTCTACGAGACCCAGCGCGTGCTCGACCTGACCGGCCCGCTGGACGCCGACCGGCTGCACCGCTCCTGGAACGCGCTCGTCGCCCGGCACGACATGCTCCGGGTGAGCTTCCACGAACTCGCCGACGGCCGCACCGTCCAGGCCGTCACCGGCGCGGCCGAACCCCCATGGCGCGAGGTCGACCTGTCCGACCGGCCCGAGCCGGAGGCCCTCGCCGAGGCCGAGGCCCTGGCCGAAGAGGAACGCGCCGAACGCTTCGACCTGACACGGGCCCCACTGCTGAGGCTGCTCCTCATCCGGTTGGGCGAGCGACACCACCGCCTCGTCATGACCTCCCACCACATCCTCCTGGACGGCTGGTCCACGCCGATCGCCCTCGACGAGGCGTCCCGGATCTACGCCGCCGACGGCGACGCCTCCGGCCTCGGCCCGGCGCCCTCCTTCCGCGAGCACCTTGCCTGGCTCGCCCGGCAGGACAAGGAAACGGCCCACGAGGCATGGCGGGCCGAACTGGCCGGTGCCGACGAGCCGACGCTCATCGCGCCCGCCACCGCGGGCCGGGGACCGGCGGCCACGGAAGGCGACTCGCTGCTGCTCTCCGAGGAACTGACCCGCGCCCTGACCTCCGTGGCCCGCGAACACGGCCTGACCCTGAACACGCTCGCGCAGGGCGCCTGGGCGTTGGTGCTGAGCCGACTCGCACGGCGTACCGACGTCGTCTTCGGCATCTCCGTCGCGGGCCGCCCGCCGGAGCTGCCCGGCGTGGAGTCGATGGTGGGGATGTTCCTCAACACGCTGCCGGTACGGGTACGGCTCGACGGCACGGAAAGCGTCGTGCGGATGCTCGCACGGCTTCAGGACCGCCAGTCGGCCCTGCTCGCTCACCAGCACGTCGGTCTGGCCGAGATCCAGTCGCTTGGCGGCGCGGGCGCCGTGTTCGACACCATGCTGATGTTCGAGAACTATCCGGGTGGCCCGTCGCGCCTCGCCGCCACGGACGACGAAGTCACCGTCGAACGAGTCAACACCCGCGCCGGCACCAGCTATCCGCTGGCCGTCGGCATCATGCCCGGCGACCGGATGCGGGTCCACGTCACCTACCGCCCCGATCTCTTCGACCGCGACGAGGCCCTCCACATGGCCCGGCAGGTCGAACGCGTCCTGGAACAGCTGGTCGCCGATCCGTCGGCGCCGGTCGGACGGGTCGATGTCGTGGGCCCGCTGGAGCGCGGGCTGGTGGTGGAGGGCTGGAACACCACGGCCGGTCCGACGCCGGGTTCCTCGGTGCTGGAGCTGTTCCGTGCGCGGGTCGCGCAGGCGCCCGACGCGGTCGCCGTGGTCGACGGTGAGCGGCAGGTGTCGTACGGAGGGCTGGACGCGGACTCGAACCAGGTCGCGGCCTACCTGCGGGAGCGCGGGGTCGGTCGTGGGGATCGGGTGGCCGTACGGCTGGAGCGATCGATCGACCTGATCACGGCTCTGCTGGGTGTGTGGAAGGCCGGCGCGGCTTACGTCCCGGTGGACAGTGCCTATCCGGCGGAGCGTGTCGCGTTCGTGCTGGAGGACTCTGCGCCTGCCGTGACGATCGATGCGGTCGTGGAGGGCGGTGGCGAGGCTCCGTCTGTTGCGGTCACCGAAGGCGATCTCGCGTATGTGATGTACACGTCGGGTTCGACGGGGATGCCGAAGGGTGTTGCCGTGCCGCACGGGAGTGTGGCGGCGTTGGTGGGGGAGCCGGGTTGGGGTCTCGGCGCGGGTGACGCGGTGCTGTTTCATGCTCCGCATGCCTTCGACATCTCGTTGTTCGAGGTGTGGGTGCCGTTGGCGGGCGGGGCGCGGGTGGTCGTCGCGGAGCCGGGTGTTGCGGTGGACGCCGGGGCGGTGCGGCGGTACATCGCTGCCGGGGTGACCCATGTGCACGTCACCGCCGGGCTGTTCCGGGTGCTGGCGGACGAAGAACCCGACTGCTTCACCGGCGCCCGCGAAGTCCTCACCGGTGGAGACGTCGTACCCCTGGAAGCAGTCGCCCGGGTGCGGGCCGTGTGCCCCGAGGTGCGGGTGCGGCATCTGTACGGGCCGACCGAGGTGTCGTTGTGCGCGACCTGGCATCTGCTGGAGCCGGGCGAGGGCACGGACCGAGTGCTGCCGGTCGGCGGTCCGCTGGCGAACCGTCAGGTGTATGTGCTTGACGCCTTCCTCCAGCCGGTGCCGCCGGGAGTGGCGGGCGAGCTGTACATCGCCGGGGCCGGGCTGGCCCGTGGGTACCTGAAGCGGGCCGGGCTGTCGGCCGAGCGGTTCGTGGCCTGTCCGTTCGCGGATGGGGAGCGGATGTACCGGACGGGTGATCTGGCCCGTTGGACGGACGACGGTGAGCTCGTCTTCGTGGGGCGGGCTGACGCGCAGGTGAAGATCCGTGGCTTCCGGGTCGAACTCGGCGAGGTGGAAGTCGCGTTGGCCGCGCAACCCGCCGTCGCTCAGGCCGTCGTGGTCGCCCGGGAGGACCGGCCCGGCGAGAAACGGCTCGTCGGATACCTCGTCCCCCAGGGGGACCAGGCAGACACCGACGATTTGCGTGCGCGACTCGCGCGGACCCTGCCCGACTACATGGTCCCGGCCGCCCTCGTCGTACTCGATGCCCTGCCCCTGACCGTCAACGGCAAGGTGGACCACAAGGCCCTGCCCGCACCGGAGTTCACGGCGACGACGAGCCGGGAGCCCCGGACGGCGGCCGAGAAGTTGGTGTGTGAGCTCTTCGCCGATGTCCTCAATCTGGAGCAGGTCGGAGTGGCGGACAGCTTCTTCGAGCTGGGTGGCGACTCCATCATGTCGATGCAGCTCGCCGCACGCGGCAACCGCAAGGGCATCGCCTTCAGCGCACAGGACGTCTTCGAGCACGAAACACCCGCCGCCATCGCCGCCGTGGCCCGCCTCGCGGACGACACCGGTCCCGAGGCCGCCGAGGCGGACTCGGGCGGCGAGGTGCCTTGGACGCCGGTGATGCGGGCACTGCGCGACAGGGCCCCGCGTGCGGTGGAGACCGGGGGCCTCGCCCAGTGGGCGGTGGTCGCGGTGCCGGCCACCCTCGATGAGGACACGCTGGCCGCCGGCCTCGCTGCCGTGCTCGACACGCACGACATGCTGCGCGCCCGCGTCGAACCCGGGGCGGAGCCCAGGCTGTTCGTGGCCGAGCGCGGCAGCGTCGATGCCGCAGGACTGGTCACCCGGATCGGCGCGACCACCGGCACCCTCGACGAGCTCGCCGACCGTGCCGCCCGCGATGCCGTCACCCGGCTCGACCCCGTGGCCGGCGTCATGGCGCAGGCCGTGTGGATCGATGCCGGCCCCGAGACCGGGCGGTTGGTGCTGGCCGTGCACCACCTGGCCGTCGATGCGGTGTCGTGGTCGGTGCTGCTCGGCGACCTACGAGCCGCGTGCGAGGACACGGCCGCCGGGCGGCAGCCCGAGCCCGCGCGGGTCGGGATCTCCTTCCGGCGCTGGGCCGAGAAGCTGGCCGCCGAGGCGCGCAAGGACAGCCGTGTCGCCGAACTGCCCGCCTGGACCGAGCTGCTGGGCGACGGCGACGCCCCGATCGGCAGCCGGAGGCTCGACCCCGGGCGCGACACCGCGTCGACCGTGTGCCGCTCCACCTGGACCCTGCCGCCCGCGCAGGCCCGGGAGTTGGTCAACCGCGCCCCCAACGCCTTCCACTGCGGCGTTCACGAGGTGCTGCTCGCCACCCTCACCGGAGGCATCGCGCACTGGCGGGAGCGGACCGCCGAGGAGGGCGGTGCCGCGGTGCTCCTCGACATCGAGGGTCATGGCCGTGAGGCGCTCGACGGTGTCGATCTGTCTCGCACGGTCGGCTGGTTCACCAGCGTCAAGCCTGTGCGCCTCGAAACCGCCGGAGTCGACATCGCGGACGCGCTGGCCGGTGGTCCCGCGGCTGGGGCGCTGCTGATGGCCGTGAAGGAGCAGGCACGCCGCCTGCCGGGCGACGGGCTGGGCTTTGAACTGCTGCGGCACCTCAACCCCGAGACCGCGCCGGCTCTGGCCGAACTCCCGGTCCCTCAGGTCGGGTTCAACTACCTCGGCCGGTCGACCGCCCCCACGGGGACGGGCGTGGAGCCCTGGCAGGCCACGGCCGGCATCGGCGGATCGGTCGACCCCGCCACACCGGTGAAGCATGTGATCGAGGCGGGCGCCGCCGTACGGGACACCCCGGACGGGCCGGAGCTGACCCTGAGCCTGAGCTGGGCCGGCGAGGTGCTGGACGCGACCGAGGCCGAGGCGCTGGGGCGGGCCTGGATGGCGATGCTGAACGGGCTCGCCGGCCACGTCGCCGACCCGGGCGCAGGCGGCCACACACCGTCCGACTTCCCGCTGCTCGACCTCAGCCAGCAGGAGGTCGCCGAGATCGACGCGGCGGTGCCCGCGCTCGCCGACGTCTGGCCGCTGTCGCCGCTCCAGGAGGGGCTCCTCTTCCACGCCGCGTACGACGAGCAGGGCCCCGACGTCTACGAGGGCCAGCGCTGGCTGGAGCTGACCGGGCCGCTGGACGTGGCACGGCTGCGGGCCGCCTGGCAGGCGGTGGTGGCCCGGCACGCCACGCTGCGGGCCGGGTTCCGGCAGCTGGAGTCCGGGCGGTTCGTGCAGACCGTCGCCCGTGACGTCGAGATCCCGTGGCGCGCCGAGGACGTCTCCGAACTGCCGGAGGCCGAGGCGCTCGCGGCGTTCGAGCGGCTTGCCGCCGAGGACCAGGAGCACCGCTTCGACATCGCCCACGCGCCGCTGCTGCGGGTGCTGCTGGTGCGGATCGCCGAGCGGCGCCACCGGCTGGCGTTCACCAGCCACCACATCGCCTCCGACGGCTGGTCGCTGCCGGTGATGGTGAGCGAGGTCGCACGGCTCTACGAAGCGGGCGGCGACCCCCGTGCTCTGCCGCCCGCCACCTCCTACCGCGCCTACCTGGAGTGGCTTGCACGGCAGGACAAGGAGGCCGCGCGCGCCGCCTGGCGGGCCGAACTGGCACCGGTGGACGAGCCGACGCTGGTGGTCCCGGCCGACCGGGTCACCGCGCCCGCCGAACCGCAGCGGGTGACCTACGAACTGGACGAGGAGCTGGGCCGCAGGCTCGTCGCCCTCGGCCGAGGGCACAGCCTGACCCTCAACACCCTGCTCCAGGGCGTCTGGGCGATCCTGCTGGCCCGGCTGACCGGCCGTACCGACGTGGTGTTCGGCACCACGGTCGCCGGGCGCCCCACCGAGCTGCCGGGCGTCGAGTCGATGATCGGCCTGTTCATCAACACCCTGCCGGTCCGGGTCGGGCTCGACGGCGCGCAGCCGCTGCTGGAGATGCTCACCGATCTCCAGGAACGACAGGTCGCGCTCATGTCCCACCAGCACCTGGGACTCACCGAGATCCAGCGGCTGGCCGGGCCCGCCGCCACCTTCGACACCCTCGTCGTCTACGAGAACTACCCGCGCCCGCCGCTGGGTTCCGACAACCCCGACGCGCTGTCCATCCGGCCGGCCGGAACTCCGGAGGACGCGGGGCACTACCCGCTCACCCTGGTCGCGGTCCTGGAGGACGAGCGGGTGCGCGGAGACCTCGTCTACCGGCCCGACGCCTTCGAGCGCACGGAGGTCGACGAACTGCTCGCCGCCCTGGTGCGGGTCCTGGAGCAACTGGTGGCCGACCCGTCCTCGCGGGTCGGGCGGCTGGACGTGACCGGCGCCGCGGAACGCGACCTGGTGCTGGGGGAGTGGAACGACACCGCCACGGCCGACCGGCCGCGGGCCGCCCTTCCGGAACTGTTCGCCGCCCAGGCCGCGCGCACCCCCGGCAACACGGCCCTGATCGGGGCCGACCGCGAGCTGACCTACGCCGAGCTGGAACGGGAGTCCGGGCGGCTGGCGACCCACCTGCGCTACCTGGGCGTGGCCGCCGAGACCCGGGTGGCGCTGCTCGTGGAGCGCTCGGTGGAGATGGTCGTGGCACTGCTCGGGGTCTCGCGGGCCGGCGGCACATTCGTCCCCGTCGACCCCGCGCACCCGGCCGACCGGATCGCGTATCTCCTCGATGACGCGGCGCCCCCGGTGCTCCTGTGCACCGCGCGGACCCGAGCCGCCGTGCCGGCCGACTACCCGGGCCGGATCGTCGTCCTCGACGAACTCGACGACTCGGCCCTGCCCGCCGGACCGTTCGCCGCGGTGCCGGTGCCGGCGGAGCAGGCCGCGTACGTCATCTACACCTCCGGCTCCACCGGCACGCCGAAGGGAGTCGTGGTCCCGCACGCCGGACTCGGCAACCTCGCCGCCGCGCAGATCGACCGCTTCGCCGTCGGACCGGACGCCCGCGTCCTGCAACTGGCCTCCCTCGGCTTCGACGCGGCGGTCTCCGAACTGCTGATGGCGGTGCTGTCCGGCGCCGCCGCCGTCGTCGCGCCCGCCGAGACCATGCCCCCGCAGGTGTCACTGACCGAGGCGCTGCGCCACTGGGACGTCACCCATGTGACGGTGCCACCGAGCGCGCTCGCCACCGCCGACGAACTCCCCGACGGGCTGAGGACGTTGGTGGTCGCCGGCGAGGCGTGCCCGCCCGCGCTCGCCGACCGGTGGGCCGGCGGCCGCCGGATGATCAACGCCTACGGTCCGACCGAGACCACCGTGTGCGCGTCGATGAGCCCGCCGCTGGCCCCGGGAGCGGACGTCGTTCCGATCGGCAGGCCGATCGTCAACGGGCGCACATACGTCCTCGACCCCTTCCTGCGACCGGTCCCGCCCGGTGTCACCGGCGAGTTGTACGTCGCGGGCGCCGGCCTGGCTCGCGGCTACCTGGGACGGGGCGGGCTGACCGCCACCCGGTTCGTGCCCGACCCGTTCACGCCCGGCGCGCGGATGTACCGCACCGGCGACCTGGCCCGCTGGACACCGGACGGTCTGCTGGTCTTCGCCGGGCGGGCGGACGCGCAGGTCAAGGTGCGCGGCCACCGCATCGAGCCGGGCGAGGTCGAGGCCGTGCTCGCCGAACACCCGGGCGTGGCCCAGGCGGCGGTCGTCGCCCGCGAGGACACACCCGGCGAGCGGCGACTGATCGGATACGTCGTGCCCGACGCCGCCGACCGCGGCCGCGACGAACGGATCGCCCGCGACCAGGTCGGCGAGTGGCAGGTGCTGTACGACTCCGTGCACGCCGAGCACACCGAAGCCGAGTTCGGCGAGAACTTCGCCGGATGGAACAGCAGTTACGACGGACAGCCCATCCCGCTCGCCGAGATGCGCGAGTGGCGGGAGCGGACCGTGGACCGGATCCGCGCACTACGGCCCCGCCGGGTGCTTGAGATCGGCGTCGGCACGGGGCTGCTGCTGTCCCGGCTGGCCGGGGAGTGCGAGGAGTACTGGGGCACGGACTTCTCCGCGCCGGTCGTCGCCGAGCTGCGCCGCCACGTCGAGCGGGATCCGGAGCTGGCCGCGAAGGTGCGGCTGCGGGTGCAGGCCGCCGACGACACTGACGGGCTGCCCGAGGGGCACTTCGACACCGTCGTGCTCAACTCCGTCGTGCAGTACTTCCCCAACGCCGACTATCTTCGGGGCGTACTGGAGTGGGCGCTGCGGCTCGTGGCGCCCGGTGGCGCGGTGTTCGTCGGCGATGTGCGCAACCACCGTCTGCTGCGGCCCTTCGCGACCGCCGTCGAGACCGCCCGGACCGCCGACCAGGACGTGTTCGCCCTGCGCCGGGCAGTGGAGCAGAACCTCACCATCGAGAAGGAACTGCTCGTCGACCCCGAGTTCTTCGCCGCACTCGGCACCGAACTGCCCGACGCCGCGGGCGCCGACATCCGGCTGAAGCGGGCCTCGCACCACAACGAGCTGAGCCGTCACCGCTACGACGTGGTGCTGCGCAGGACAGGCACGAACACCCTGACCGTCGCGGACGCACCCCGCCTGACCTGGACCGACGCAGGCGACCTCACCGGGCTGGCCCACCACCTCACCTCCGCGCGCCCCGACCGGCTGCGGCTGACGGGCGTGCCCAACTCCCGTGTGGCGCACGAGGTGGCGCTGGCCCGCGCCCTCGACGAAGGGGTACCGCTCCCGGCCGAGGAGACCGTGACCGGCCCGGACGTCGAGAAGCTGTACGACCTCGGCGACCGGCTCGGCTACTGGGTGGGCGTCACCTGGTCGGCGACCGCACCGGACGAGGTGGACGCCGTACTCGTCCGCGCCGGACTCACCGAGTCCACGGCCGTGGTGGACGTCTACACACCCGCCCCGGTGCCGCCGACGGCCGTCACCAACGACCCCGCCGCCGGCCGCGGCACCGGCGCCCTGCTGGCCGAACTCCGCGAGCACGTCGAGCGGCGGCTGCCCGCCTACATGGTCCCGACCGCCTTCGTGCCGATGGACCGGCTGCCGCTCACCCCCAACGGCAAGCTGGACCGGCGGGCGCTGCCGGCCCCCGACTTCGCCGGTCGCGCGGGCGGACGTGACCCCCGTACCCCTGCCGAGGCACTGCTGTGCCGACTCTTCGCTGAAGTCCTGGGGCTGGAACGGGTGGGCGCCGACGACTCGTTCTTCGCTCTCGGAGGCGACTCGATCACCTCGATGCAGCTCGCGTCGCGGGCCCGGCGCGAGGGCGTCGTGCTCACGCCCCGGCAGGTCTTCGTCGAGAAGACTCCCGAGCGGCTCGCCCTGCTCGCCGAAGCGGCCGCCGCCGAGGAGGCGGCAACCGGTGAGGTGCCGTGGACCCCGGCCATGCGGGCCGTGCCGGCCGACGGGACCGTGCCCGCCCAGTGGGTGGAGCTCGCCGTCCCGGCCGGCCTGGACCCGGCGGCCCTGGTCCGTGCCCTGCGGGCGGTGCTCGACACGCACGCGATGCTGCGCTGCCGTATCGGCGAGGAGCTGGTCGTCGGCGAGCCCGGCGTACCGGACGCGGCCGGGCTGATCGACCGAGTCGACGCCGGCACGCCGCTCGACGACGCCGTGGCCGACGCCGCGTCCCGGCTCGACCCTGCCGAGGGCGTCCTGGTCCGACTGCTGTGGGCGGACGCCGGTGCGGAGAGCCGACTGGTGGTCGTCGTCCACGAGCTGGTCGTGGACGACGAGTCCTGGCGGATCCTGGTGTCCGACCTGCGGACAGCGTACGAGGCCGCGGCAGCCGGCCAGGAACCCGTACCGGAGCCGGAGAGCACGTCGTACCGGCGCTGGGCGCGGCTGCTCGCCGAGCAGGCGACGGCCGACACGCGGATGGAGGAACTGGACGGCTGGGCCGCGCAGTTGGAGGCCGACGAACGGATCCCCACCGCCGGCACCGAAGCCCGTGCCACCTGGTCGCTGACACCCGAGATCACGGCCGTGCTCACCCACCGCACCCCGGAGACCTTCCACTGCGAACCGTCGGAAGTGGTCCTCGCCGCCCTCGTGGGTGCCGTGGTGGAGGGCGGTACCACCGCCGTGATGGAACTGGAGATCTCGGGCCGGCAGCCCGTCGACGGCGTCGATCCGTCCCGTACGGTCGGCCGCTTCGCGCACGACATCCCCGTACGCGTCGAGCTCGCCGGACTCGACCTGGGCTCGGCACGGGCCGGTGGTGCGGCGGCCGGAGAACTGCTGAAGACGGTCAAGGAGCAGGTACGCGCGGTACCGGGCGACGGACTGGGATACGGGCTGCTGCGTCACCTCGATCCCCGGACCGCGGCCCTGCTCGCCGCCCTCGCCCCGCCCACGCTGGCGTTCGGCTACCACGGCCACACCGCCCCGGACACCGGCGAGCCGTGGCAGCCCCTCACCCGGTCCGCCGTCCGGCCCTCGGCCCACGCGGTGCGCGCCACCGCCGAGCTGCGGGACACACCGAACGGCTCTGAACTGACCCTCGAACTCCGCGGCCGGACCAAGGAGTTGGACCGTCTCGGCCGGGCCTGGCAGGAGCTGCTCGGCGGCCTCGCCGCCCACACCGAAGATCCCGCCGCCGGCGGGCACACCCCCTCCGACTTCTCCCTCCTGGACCTCGCGCAGAGCCAGATCGAGGAGCTGGAGGCCCAACTCACAGACGACCAGTGACAGCACATGACCGCAAGCCTTTGTGAGGAGTAACGCGATGCCCCGATCCCTCGTCGAAGACGTGTGGCCGCTGTCCCCGCTCCAGGAGGGCCTGCTCTTCCACGCCGCCCTGGACGACCGCGGCGGCCCCGACGTCTACACCGTGCAGGCCGTGCTCGCCCTCGACGGGCCGGTGGACGCCGCCCGGCTGCGTGCCTCCTGGGAGGCGCTGGTGGCCCGGCACGCGGCGCTGCGCGCCGGCTTCCGCCACGTCAGCGGCGCTCAGATGGTGCAGGTCATCGCCCGCGAGGTGACCCTGCCGTGGCGCGAGGAGGACGTCAGCGGACGGCCTTTGCAGGAGGCGACCGCCGCGGCCGACAGGGTCGCCGGCGAGGAACTGGGCCGGCGGTTCGACCTGGCGGCGGCCCCACTGCTGCGCATAGCTCTGGTCAAGCTCGCCGAGGACCGGCACTGGATGATCGTCACCAGCCATCACGTGCTCATGGACGGCTGGTCGATGCCGGTCGTGATGAGCGAGCTGTCCGCCCTGTACGCGGCCGGCGGCGACGCCTCCGGGCTCCCGCCGACGGCCTCCTACCGTGACTATCTGGCCTGGCTGAACCGGCAGGACAAGCACCGGGCGCGGGACGTGTGGCGGGCCGAGCTGGCCGGTCTCGACGCCCCCACGCTGGTCGCGCCCGCCGACCTGACCCGGCTGCCCGACTCCGGCTTCGTGCTCACCGACCTCTCCGAGGAGCTGACGACGGGCCTGGTGAGCCTGGCCCGCGGCCACGGGCTGACCCTGAACACGGTCGTGCAGGGCGCCTGGGCGGTCGTACTGTCGCAGCTCGCCGGACGCACCGACGTGGTGTTCGGCGCCACCGTCTCCGGCCGGCCCGCCGAACTACCGGGTGTCGAGACCATGGTGGGCCTGCTGATCAACACCCTCCCTGTGCGGGTGCCCCTCGACGGGCGGCAGCCCGCCGTCGAGATGCTCACCGCCCTCCAGGAGCGGCAGGCCGGACTGATCGCCCACCAGCATCTCGGACTGCCCGAGGTGCAACGCCTCGGCGGCGCCGGCGCGGTCTTCGACACCCTCGTCGTCTACGAGAACTTCCCGCACGCGCCCGGCAAGCCCGGCTCCGAGGGACTGTCCATGCGCCCGGCGAAGCTCTCCCGCGACACCGCCCACTACCCGTTCACGCTGGTCGTCGCGCCCGGAGACCGTCTGCACGTCAAACTCGACCACCAGCTGGAGCTGTTCGACCGCGGCACCGCCGAGGCCGTGCTCGGCCGGCTGATCCGGGTGCTGGAACAGATCGCCTCCGACCCGCGGATACCCGTCGGTCGGCTCGCCGCGGTCGGCGGGCCGGAGCTGGAACGCGTCCTGCGCGACTGGAACGCCACCGAGGCGGCCGTGTCCGGCAGTTCCGTGCCCGAACTCTTCGCCGAGCAGGCGGCCCGCACTCCCGACGCGGTCGCCGTCGTCGACGGAAAGCGGAGCCTGACGTACGCCGAACTCGACGCCGGCGCCGACCGGTTGGCAGGGCACCTGATCGGTCGCGGCGTGGGGCGGGGCGACCGGGTCGCCGTGCTCATGGAGCGGTCGGCCGGTCTGCTGACCGCGCTGCTCGCGATCTGGCGGGCGGGCGCCGCGTACGTGCCCGTCGACGTGAGCAACCCGACCGAGCGGATCACGTTCCTGCTCAAGGACTCCGCACCGGCCGCCGTCCTGTGCACCCGCTCCACACGGGGTGCCGTACCCGAGGACACCCCTGTGACCCCGCTCGTGCTCGACGACCTGACGGCCAAGCGGGAGACACCGTCGCCGGTGCCGTGCACCGCGGACGACATCGCGTACGTGATGTACACCTCCGGCTCGTCCGGGACGCCCAAGGGCGTGGCCGTGCCGCACGGCGCGGTCGCCGCGCTCGCCGGGGACCCGGGGTGGGGCGTGCACGAGCGGGACGCCGTGCTGCTGCACGCCCCGCACGCCTTCGACGCCTCACTGTTCGAGATCTGGGTGCCGCTGGTCTCCGGGGCCCGCGTGGTGGTGGCGGAGCCGGGCGTGGTCGACGCCCTGCGGATCCGCGAGGAGGTCGCCGCCGGGGTGACCGCCCTGCACCTGACCGCGGGTACCTTCCGGGTGCTCGCCGAGGAGGAACCGGAGTGCTTCACCGGGCTGCGCGAGGTGCTCACCGGCGGCGACGTCGTACCCCCGCAGGCCGTCGAGCGAGTACGGCGGGTCTGCCCGGAGCTGCGGATCCGCCACCTCTACGGGCCGACCGAGACCACCCTGTGCGCCACCTGGCACCTCGTCGAGCCCGGCTCGCCCGCCGCCGGCACGCTGCCGATCGGACGGCCACTGGCCGGGCGCCGGGTCCACGTCCTGGACGCCTTCCTGCAACCGGTGCCGGCCGGCGTGCCCGGCGAGCTGTACATCGCCGGCGAGGGCGTCGCACACGGGTACGCCGGGCGCACCGCTCTGACCGCCGAGCGGTTCGTGGCCGACCCGTACACGGACGGGCGGCGGATGTACCGCACCGGGGACCTGGTCCGCTGGACCGACGAGGGCGAACTGGTCTTCGTCGGCCGGGCCGACGCCCAGGTCAAGATCCGGGGCTTCCGCGTGGAACCGGGCGAGGTGGAGGCCGCGCTCGCCGCGCAGCCCGGCGTCCGGCAGGCCGTCGTCGCCGCCCGTGACGACGGCCCCGGCGAGAAGCGGCTGATCGGGTACGTCGTCGCCGACGGACCGGATCTGGACCCCGACCACGTCCGTGAGCAGGTCGCCGAGGTGCTGCCGGAGTACATGGTCCCGGCGATGGTGATGGCCATGGTCACGCTGCCGGTGACCGCCAACGGCAAGGTCGACCGCAATGCGCTGCCCGCCCCCGACTTCGTCTCGCGGGTCGCCGGACGCGCCCCGGAGAGCGAGACCGAGCAGCAGATGTGCACGCTCTTCGCCGAGGTGCTCGCCCTCGACGAGGTCGGCGCCGAGGACAACTTCTTCGAGCTCGGCGGCGACTCCGGCCTCGGAATGCGTCTCGCCCGCCGCATTCGGGAGGAACTCGGCGTCGACCTGCCCATCCGGCAGCTGTTCTCCGCGCCCACGCCGGCCGGTGTGGCGCGGGTGCTCGCCGCCAAGGTCCGTCCCGCACTGCGGCAGATCGAGGAGCGCCCGGACCCGCTGCCCCTCACCGCAGGCCAGCTGCGCACCTGGCTGCTGGACCGGCTCGACGGCGACGGCACGCCCGCGCACCACGCCCTCGCGCTACGGGTGGGCGGCGCCCTGGACCGGGACGCGCTGACGGCGGCGCTCGGAGACGTCGCCGACCGGCACGAGATCCTGCGCACCACCTTCCCCGGCACCAGCCGCTCGGTTCACCAGGAGGTGCTCGAACCGGAGGCCGGGCGGCCCGAACTGCACCTCGTCGAGGCTCGCGAGGAGGAACTGCCCGCACTGCTCCGGCAGGCGACGGCGCACACCTTCGACCTCACCCGCGAAGTGCCCTGGACCCACACCCTGTTCGCGCTCTCCGACACCGACCATGTCCTGCACCTGCTCGTGCACCCCATCGCCGCGGACGCGCAGTCAACCGGCGTGCTGATGCGCGACCTCGCCGCGGCCTACGGTGCCCGGCGCCGGGGCCGCGCCCCCGAACGGGCGCCGCTGCCCCTGCAGTTCGCCGACTACGCGCTGTGGGAGCGGGAGCTGCTGAACGGCGAGCAGGACCGCGAGACCCTCGCCTGGGACGAGATCCAGTACTGGCGCGGCGCACTCGACAACGCCCCGGAGGGCCTGGAACTGCCCACGGACCGCGACCGACCGGTGCTGCCCACCCGCCGGGCCGCATCCGTGCCGGTCCGGCTCGGCGCCCAGGCGCACGCCCGGCTCACCGCGACGGCCGAGGCGTCGGGGGCCCCCGCGTTCACCGTGGTCCAGACGGCACTCGCCCTGCTGCTCGGCAGGCTCGGCGCGACCGACGACGTCACCGTCGGCACCGTGCTGCCGCGCAGCGACGACGAAGTCGAACTGGAAGGGCTGATCGGCGCCTTCGAACGCCCCCTCGCCCTGCGCACCGACCTCTCCGGCGATCCCACCTTCACCGAACTGCTCGGCAGGGCGCACGACGCGGGTCGCGAGGCCCGCCGCCGCCAGGACGTGCCCTTCGCCCGGCTGCTGGAGGCCCTCGACCTGCCGCCCACGCCCGACCGCCACCCTGTCTTCCAGGTCGCCCTCGACGTCCACGACGAGGGCGAGGACCCGTGGGACGCCTGGCAGCTGCCCGGTCTGAACACCAGCCCCGTCGACCTCGGCACCGACGCCATGGAGTTCGACCTGTCCCTCCACCTCGACGTGACCGAGGACCTGGACGGTGCGCCGGACGGCCTGGCCGGCGAACTGCGGTACGCCACCGACCTGTTCGACCCCACTACGGCGGCGGCGTTCGCCGCACGGCTGGTCCGGGTCCTGGAGCAAGTCGCCGACGACCCGGAGTTGCGGGTCGGGGACGTCGACCTGCTGCTGGACGAGGCGGAGCGGCAGGCGACCCACGAGTCCGAGGTCGAGCCACCCGAATCGACGGTCGTCGAGGCGCTGGCCGCGCGGGTCGCCGCCACGCCCGACGCGGTCGCCGTGGCGGACGAGTCCGGGACGCTCACCTACGCCGAACTCGACGTGTCAGCAAGGGCGTTGGCGGGACGGCTCAAGGCGCGGGGGATCGGTGCCGAGGACGTCGTGGCGGTGGACCAGCCCGCGGGCGTGGGGCTGGTCGGGGCGGTTCTCGGGGTGTTGTGGTCCGGTGCCGCGTTCCGGCTGATCTCCGGACCGGACCGGGCACTCGGGGAGCTCCGTCCCGATGCCGTGGTCACCAGCGCGAGCGGTGCCGGGGTCTGGCCGCCGGGGGAAGACATCCCGGTGCTGATCACCGACGGCGATGACACGGCGGTTGATGCCGTCACGGAGATCCCCGGTGGAGACCTCGCCCCGCACCCCGGCCATCCCGCCCTGCTGCTCCCCACCTCGGCCGAGGACGGCACCCACACGGTCATCGAGCACCGCACCCTCGCCTCCCGCACCGCGCACCGCGCCCTCACCTCGACCGTGTCCGGGGTGACCCTGCTGGACTCCCGTGTGCCGGGCGCGGCCCTGATCACCCCGCTGCTCGCCACTCTGAGTTCCGGCGGCGCCGTGCGCTTCGGCACACCCTCCGCGGACGGGCCCGACGCCGACCTCTTGGTCACCAGCGGCGCCCTGCTCGCGAAGCAGGCGGCGGACTCACCGTCGTACCCGGAGATCCTGCTCGTGGACGAGGAGCCGCACCGGATTCCCCCGGTCTCCACCCGGGTCACCGGTCACGCCACACCCGAGACCGGCGGCACCTGGCTGGAGGCGCGGTTCGGTCCCGGCGATTACGCGCCCGCCAACGGGCTCCCGGCGGGACGGCCGCTCCCGCACACTCCGGCCTACGTCCTGGACGACCGGCTGCGGCCGGTCCCCAGCGGAGTCGAGGGGGATCTGTACGTGGCGGGCGGCACCCTCGCCCGGGGCTATGCGGGACGGCCCGCGCTCACCGCCGAGCGTTTCGTCGCCGACCCGTACCGGCCCGGCGGTCGGATGCTGCGGACCGGGAAGCGGGCCAGGCGCGACGGCGAGGGCGTGCTGTCGTTGCGTGACCGACGGGCCTCCCGAGCCGCCAGGCCGGCCGGTGGAGGGGGCGGCGAACTGGGCGTGCTGCTGCCACTGCGTCCCGAAGGCACCCGTAAGCCGCTGTTCTGCCTGCATCCGAGCATGGGCCTGAGCTGGTCGTACGCGGCGCTGGTGCCGTATCTGCCGGCCGACCTCCCGGTGTACGGAGTGCAGGCGCGCGGGCTCGCCGGGCCGGAGGAACTCCCGCACAGCATCGAGGAGATGGCGGCCGACTACGCCGACGAGATCCGCACGGTGCAGCCCGAGGGCCCCTATCACCTGCTCGGCTGGTCCTTCGGCGGCATGATCGCGCAGGCGATCGCCTGCCGGCTGGAGGAACTGGGCGAGGAGGTCGCGTTGCTCGCGCTGCTCGACGCGTACCCCAGCAGCGCCGGGAAGTCGGTCTCCCGGGACCGCGGGGTCTCCCGCGAGGAGCAGGCGTCGACCTTGATGGAGCAGGAGATCGAGGTGTCGGCGGGCGTCGACGCGCGCGGCAACCTGGGCGACCGGGTGCTGTCGCGGATGCAGGAAGTGCTGGGCAACATGGCCCGGTTCGCGCCCGGCCACACCCCGCGCCGCTTCGGCGGTGACGTCCTGCTGTTCATCGCCGCGCACGACCGCCCGGAGGAACTGCCCGCCGCCGAGGCGAGGGCCGGCTGGGACGACTTCACCGGCGGCACCGTCGAAAGCCATGAAATCCCCGTCGACCACTACCGAATGCTCCACCCCGGAGATCTCCCGCCGGTCGGCCGTGTCCTCACCGAGAAACTGACCGCCCCTCGACAGACCGAAGAATCCGCGAACCACTGAGGAAAAGAAGGCGAATGACACCATGACCAACCCTTTCGACAATGAGAACGGCACTTTCCTGGTGCTCGTCAACGACGAGGGTCAGCACTCGCTCTGGCCGGTTTTCGCGGAGATTCCGCAGGGCTGGACGACCGCGTTCGGTGAGGCGAGCCGGGCCGAATGCCTGGAATTCGTCGAGCAGAACTGGACCGACATGCGGCCCAAGAGCCTCGTCGCCCGCATGGAGGGCACCTCCACGGCCTGAGCGGTGGCGCACGCACGCGGTGAGAAGAAGGGAGAAGCGTGGACACCGAACAGGTGACGGCCGTCGTCATCGGCGACGTCGCGCTCATCGTCGTCGCCTCCTGGCTGCTGGGCGCGCTGGCCCGCCGGCTGGGACAGCCGACCGTGATCGGGCAGATCGTGGCGGGTATCGCCCTCGGCCCCACCTTGCTCGGCCGGCTGCCGGGCGATCCGACCAAGGCGCTCTTCCCGCCGGAGGTGCTGCCGTTCCTGACGGTGCTCTCCCAGGTCGCCGTCGTGATCTTCATGTTCCTCGCCGGATACGAGATCAACTACCGGCAACTGCGCAGCGGTGGCCGGTCCGTGCTGGCGGTGGCCGCGCTGGCACTGCTGGTCCCGGCCGGCCTCAGCACGGGCGCGGTGACCCTGCTCGACGGGATGTTCACCGCGGTCGAACCGGACGCGGGCGGGCGGACGTTCGTGATGTTCATGGCGGTGGCCTGCTCGGTGACGGCGCTGCCGGTGCTGGTGGCGATCGTCCGCGAGCGCGGCATGGCGGGGACGGCCACCGGGACGGTCGCCACCACCGCGGCCGGAGTCATGGACGCGGCCGCCTGGCTCGTGCTGGCCGCCGCGTTCGCCGGCACCGGGCACTCCTCGAGACCCTCGTGGCTGTGGGCCCTGGTGCTGATCGTGCTGTTCAGCGCGGTCATGTTCCTCGTCGTACGGCCCCTGCTGGACCGTCTGCTGCGGCGCTCGGAGTCGCGGCTGCTCAGTCCGGTGCCGCTGGCGCTGGGGCTCGCGCTGGGCAGTGCCTGGGTGACGTCGATGCTGGGGCTGCACCCGGTGTTCGGCGCCTTCCTCGCGGGGCTGGTCATGCCGCGCCGCAACGAGGTCCCGGACGCCGAGGTGCTCCAGCCGATGGAGCAGACCGCGGCCGTGTTCCTGCCGCTGTTCTTCGTCACCACCGGGCTGAAGTTCGACGTCGGCACCCTCGACGCCGACGGACTGGTGCTGCTGGCGCTGATCCTGGGCATCGCCGTCCTCGGCAAGCTCGGCCCGGCGTACGCGGCCTGCCGGTTCACCGGACTCGGCCCCCATCAGTCGGCACGGGTGGCCGCCCTGGTGAACACCCGCGGCCTCACCGAACTGATCGTGCTCAACGTGGCGCTCGAAGCGGGGGTGATCGGCCCCGGACTCTTCACGGTGCTCGTCCTGATGGCGCTCGTCACCACCTTCATGACAGGCCCGCTGCTCACCCTCATCGGACGAAAAGAGCGTCCGGAAAAGGAAAATGGACGAGTTGACGAGCCGGTCGGACGAATTCAGGCTCAATGAGAACACCGAAACGGACAGGGAGTTGGCTGTGGGAGCAGTGACCGAAGAATTCGACGTGGCCGTCGTCGGCGGCGGACCCGCCGGTTCCACCCTTGCCGCGCTCGTCGCCAAACAAGGGCACCGGGTCGTCGTACTGGAAAAGGAGAACTTCCCGCGCTACCAGATCGGTGAATCGCTGCTGCCGTCCACCATTCACGGTGTGTGCCGGCTCTCCGGCGCCGCGGACGACCTCGCGAAGGCGGGCTTCCCGCTCAAGCGCGGCGGCACCTTCCGCTGGGGCGCCCGGCCCGAGCCCTGGACCTTCGCCTTCTCCGTCTCGCCCCGCATGGCGGGCCCGACGTCCGTGGCGTACCAGGTCGAGCGTTCCAAGTTCGACGACATCCTGCTGAAGAACGCCCGCAAGCAGGGAGCCGACGTCCGCGAGGGCTGCTCGGTGCGCGGGGTGATCGAGGAGGGCGAGCGGGTACGCGGCCTCACCTACGCAGACGCCGACGGCAACGAGCGTGAGATCCGCGCGCGGTACGTCGTCGACGCCTCCGGCAACAAGAGCCGGCTCCACAACAAGGTCGGCGGCACCCGCGAGTACTCCGACTTCTTCCGCAGCCTCGCCCTCTTCGGCTACTTCGAGAACGGCAAGCGGATGCCGGAGCCCAACCGCTTCAACATCCTCTGCGTGGCCTTCGAGAGCGGCTGGTTCTGGTACATCCCGCTCAGCGACACCCTGACCAGCGTCGGAGCCGTCGTACGACGGGAGATGGCCGAGAAGATCCAGGGCGACCCGGAGAAGGCGCTGCGGGCACTGATCGACGAGTGCCCGATGATCGCCGACTACCTCTCCGACGCGACCCGCGTCACCGAGGGCCAGTACGGCGAGATCCGGGTCCGCAAGGACTACTCGTACCACCACACCACCTTCACCCGGCCCGGCATGATGCTCGTCGGCGACTCCGCCTGCTTCGTCGACCCGGTCTTCTCCTCCGGCGTCCACCTGGCCACCTACAGCTCGCTGCTCGCCGCCCGCTCCCTCAACAGCGTCCTGGAGGGCAAGGTCGACGAGGACGCCGCGATGCAGGAGTTCGAGGCCCGCTACCGGCGCGAGTACGGCGTCTTCTACGAGTTCCTCGTGTCCTTCTACGAGATGCACCGCGACGAGAACTCCTACTTCTGGCAGGCCAAGAAGGTCACCGCGAACAGCGAGCCGGAGCTTCAGTCGTTCGTCGAGCTGATCGGCGGAGTCTCCTCCGGCGAGCAGGGCCTGATGAACACCGAAGCGCTGAGCGAGCGGCTCGCGGACAACTCCGAGGAGTTCGCCACCGCCGTGGAGAAGTTCGCCGCGAACGAGGACGGCAGCTCGGTGCCCCTGTTCAGCTCCTCCGTCGTGCGCAACGCCATGCAGGAGGCGGGCCAGGTGCAGATGCGGGCGCTGCTCGGCGAGGACGCCGAACCCGAGACGCCCATGTTCCCCGGCGGACTGGTCTCCTCCCCGGACGGCCTGTACTGGCTGCCGGCCACCACCGCCTGAGGGAGGCGAGCCCCGACATGGCGTCCCGTGACGTCCCCGTGTACAACCGCCGGGACCGGCTCGACCCGGTCCCCGAACTGGTCGAACTGCGCAACCGGTGCCCGGTGCTGCGGACGGAACTGCACGGCGGACCCTCCAGCCAGGTCGTGGGCTGGCTGGTCACCGGCATCGACGAGTCCCGCGAGGTGCTCAGCGACCAGCACCGGTTCACCATGCTCCCGCCCGCCGACACCGAGGCGCAGTCCCGGCGGCTCCAGAACATCGGCAACCCCCTGCACTACGACCCGCCGGAGCACACCCGGCTGCGCAGGATGCTCAACCCCGAGTTCACCATGCGGCGCCTGCGCCGACTCCAGCCGCGCATCGACGCAGTCGTCGAGGAGTGCCTCGACGCCATGGAGCAGGCCGGGGCGCCGGCCGACCTGATGCAGCACTTCGCCTGGCAGATACCGGGCCACACGGCCTGCGAACTGCTGGGCGTGCCCCGCGACGACCGGGCCGAGCTGTCCCGGCACCTCGACATCACCCGCGACGACGGCCGCGGCCGGGCCCGCCAGATGGCGGCCGGCCGGGCCTACCGCGCCTACTTCCACCAACTCACCGCACGGCAGCGCCGGGACCCCGGGAACGATCTGCTGGGCATGCTGGTGCGCGAGTACGGCGACGAGATCACCGACGAGGAACTGGAGGGCCTGGCCGCGTCGCTGACCTCCGCAGGCATCGAGAACGTCGCCAGCATGCTGGGACTCGGTACGCTCGTCCTCCTCGAACATCCCGATCAGCTCGCCGAGTTGCGTCAGAAACCCGAACTGATCGATCGCGCGGTGGAGGAACTGCTGCGCCACGTCTCGGTCATCCCGACCCTCTCGCCGCGCACCGCGCTGGAGGACGTGCCGCTCGGCGGGCAGGTCGTGCCGAAGGGGGAGCGGGTCATCTGCTCCGCCTTCGCGGCGAACCGGATCGCCACCCCGGGTGACGATCACAAGGACGGCTTCGACATCACCCGTGAACCGGCCCCGCACATGGCGTTCGGGCACGGCGTGCACCACTGCCTCGGCGCTCCGCTGGCCCGGATGCAACTGCGCACCGCCTACCAGGCGTTGTGGCGGCGCTTCCCGGACCTGCGGCTCGCCGTCCCGCACGAGGAGATCAGGTTCCGGATGCCGTCCTCACGGGTCTACTCCGTGGACGCACTGCCGGTGGCCTGGTAGGAGGACGACGTTCATGCCGCAGCAAGCCCAGCAACCGGCCCCGCAGCAGCAACCGCGGGCACAACAGGCGTACCCCGAACTGCTCTACACCCGGCGCACCCGCTTCGACCCGGCCGACGACCTGCGTGCCGCGCCGCCCCTGAGCAGGTACGTCATCGGCCCCAACGAATCCGACGAATGGGTCTGGCTCGCCACCGGCTACACCGAGGTCCGCCGGATCCTGGGCGACCACACCAACTTCAGCACCCGCCGCCGATGGGGCGCCGAAGGCCCGAACTGGCGCCCGCCGGAGCTAGTCGGCCATCTGATGGACTACGACCCGCCGGAGCACACCCGGCTCCGCCGGATGCTCACCCCCGAGTTCACCGTACGGCGGCTGCGCCGGCTGGAACCGGACATCACGGCGATCATCGAGGAGCACCTGGACACCGTCGAGGCGACCGGACCGGGCGCCGACCTGATGCCGCTGTTCGCGCAGCCGGTGCCGGGCGAGGTGCTGTGCGAGCTCATCGGCGTACCGCGCGACGACCGGCCCGAGTTCCTGCGCCACTGCCACCGGCACCTGGACTTCTCCCGCAGCCGCAAGGTGCGCGCGGCCGACGGCGCCGCGTTCTCCCGCTATCTCGTCTCGATGGTGGCGCGGCAGCGCAAGGACCCCGACGACGGGTTCATCGGCGCGCTGGTGCGCGAGCACGGCGACGACTTCACCGACGAGGAGATGCGCGGTGTGTGCGTGCTGCTGATCCTCGCCGGAATCGACAACATCGAGGGCATGATCGGCCTCGGCGTCCTCGCGATGCTGGAGAACCCGGACCAGCTCCCGCTGCTGCTCGGCGAACGCGACGGCACGGGCGGTCCTGGTGCGGGCAAGGGGGACGGCGGCCGTCTCGCCTCCGACCGCGCCCTGGACGAGCTGGTCCGCTACATGTCGGTGGCGAACGCGCCCACCCCGCGCACCGCCGTGAACGACGTGCGGATCGGCGACCAGCTGATCAAGGCGGGCGAGACCGTCATCTGCTCGCTCACCATGGCCAACCGCGATCCGGCCCTCACCGACGGCCCTGACCGGCTCGACCTCGCCCGTGAGCCGGTCGCCCATGTCGCCTTCGGGCACGGCGTCCACCACTGCCTGGGCGCCGCGCTGGCCCGCACCGAGCTGCGGATCGCCTACAAGGCCCTGTGGCGGCGCTTCCCCGGACTGCGGCTCGCCGTGCCCGTCGAGGAGGTGCGCTTCTACAACCGCGCGCTCGCCCACGGAGTCCACCGCCTGCCGGTCGCCTGGTGACCCGTCGGATGGGAGAGGTGGGCCCACGGAAAGGAGACGGCAGAGCGATGGAGATCCGGATCGACCGCGACAAGTGCGTGAGCGGTGGCGTCTGCGCGATGTTCGCGCCCCAGGTGTTCGACCAGGACGACGAAGGAATGGGCGTCGTCGACAACTCCGCACCGGCCGAGGAACTCGCCGCGGCCGTACGGTCGGTCGTCTGGCGTTGCCCGGGACACGCCATTTCGGTCCATGAACAGGAGGCGGAGCGGGGAGGGCCTCGCTGAGGGGCCTTCGCGTCACGTCGCTGGTGCCCGGCATCTCCCTGATGCCGGGCACGATCGATTTCCGCTAGCGGCGGCCCCGTATCACCACCGCGTCCAGCTCCCGCGCCTCCGCCACCCCCGCGCAGCCGGCCAGCCCCAGCGCGTCCGCCACTTCGGCGGCCAGGAGCTCCAGCACCTGCCGGACACCGTCCTCGCCGTCGGCCGCAAGGCCCCAGACCGGGGCGCGGCCGACCAGCACGCCCGACGCGCCGAGGGCGACGGCCTTGAGGACGTCCGTGCCGCTGCGCACACCGCCGTCCAGGAGGATCTCGCCGGCGCCGCCGACCGCCTCCACCACCTCGGGCAGTGCGTCCACGGCGGTCAGCGCGCCGTCCAACTGGCGGCCACCGTGGTTGGAGACCACCACGGCGTCGACGCCGTGCTCCACCGCGCGGCGCGCGTCCTCGGGAGCCAGCACGCCCTTGAGCACGATCGGCAGCCGCGTGCACTCGCGGAGCCGCTCCACGTTCGACCAGGTCAGGGACCGGGAGAAGGTCTCCGCCGTGTGCACGGCCACCGCCGACGCGCCGTCGCCGCCGCGGTGTGCCGTCGAGGCACCACCGCCCAGGTGGACCGCGCGGACGTGGTCGGGCAGGGCGAATCCGTTGCGGACATCACGCAGCCGGCGGCCCATCCACGGCACGTCGACGGTGAGCACGATCGCCTCGCAGCCCGCGTCCTCCGCCCTGCGGACCAGATCCAGCGTCCGCCCGGTGTCACGCAGCCAGTACAGCTGGAACCACACCGAGCCGCCAATCGCCGTGACCTCCTCCACCGGCACACTGCTCAGCGTCGCCAGGGCGAAGGGCACCCCCGCCGCCTTCGCGGCCCGCGCGGTCGCCAACTCGCCCTCGGCACGGACGAGTCGGTGATACGCCACCGGCCCGATCGCCACCGGCATCCGCACCGCCCGCCCGAGCAGCGTCGACTCCGTGCCGCACCGGGACACGTCCCGGAGGACCCGGGGGCGCACGAACACGGCGTCGAACGCCGTCCGGTTGGCCGCGAGAGACAGCTCCCGGCCGCTGCCCCCGGCGATGAAGTCCCACACGTCGGGCGGCAGCGCCGCGGCGGCGGCCCGCTCGACGTCGTCCATGTCGAGCCAGACCGCCGCCGCGCCTCCGCCGGAGTCATCGCAGGCCATGCTGCCCGGCCTTCTCCAGTTCCACCGCCTCGTACAGCGCCTTGATGTTGGCGCTGCCGAAGGTGCCCGCGCCCTGCCGTTCGATGATCTCGAAGAACAGGGTGCGCTTGGGGTGGGTGGAGGCGGTGAATATCTGGAACAGCTGTCCGCCGTGGTCCTCGTCCGCGAGCAGCTGCGTCTCGCGCAGCATGTCGATGGAGTGCGTCGCGAGCTCGATACGGCCGTCGAGCAGGTCGTAGTAGGCGTCCGGCGTCTTCAGGAAGCGGACGTCGCGTGCCCGCAGCGCATGGACCGAGCGCACGGCGTCATCGCTGGAGAAGGCGATGTGCTGGACGCCGGCCCCGTCGTGGTTCTTCAGGAAGTCGTCGATCTGCCCGGGCTCGGCCTTGGTGTCGGGCTCGATGAGGGTGAGCGTCACCACGCCGTTCGGGCTCTGCACCACCTTCGACTCCATCGCCTGCGTGCCGACGACGATCCGCTCCTCGAAGATCTCGCTGAAGCCGAGGGCGTTGCGGTAGAACCGCACGGTCGTCTCGAGATCGCCCGCGGGCAGGCAGACCGCGAAGTGGTCGATGTCCAGCAGCCCCACCTCGCCGGCCCGGTGCGGCTCCTCGTTCGCGACGGGCGTGTACCCCGCCGGGAGACCGCCGGACGCACCGGGCTCGCGCTCCACCAGCGTGTGGACGACGTCCCCGAAGCCGCCGATGAGCGCGGTCGCTCGCGGCCCGTCCCCGGAGTGCCGCTCCGGCTTGCGCAACGCACGGGCCCCGCCGGCCACCGCGGCGGTGTACGCGGCGCCCGCGTCATGGGTGCGCAGCGCGATGTCGGCGACCCCGTCGCCGTGGGCCGGGAGATACGCCGACGCGGGATGACGGTCGCTCAGCGGGGTCGTCAGGACAAGGTTGATCCCGCCGTGCCGGAGCGCGACGCCGTGATGGTCGGCGGAAATGCTCTCGCCGGCCACGGAAAAACCGTATGCGTCCTGCCAGGCCCGGGCCGCCACCTCCAGGTCCTTCACATACAACTCGACGTAGTCGATCGCATAGTGACTGATGGGTTGATTCACGCTCGCTCGATCATTCATGACGGTCCCTGGGTCGAAGAAGGATCGGGATTTGCGGCACAACCGTACAACTCGATCGGCGAATACCGAACTTGTCAAAGTAGGGCACCCGAAGGCACTGGTCAGGGCCGTTTCACGGGTGTCAAAGGAGAGACGTTGTCGCAGTTGGCGCAGTGCGTGATACTGACCCCCATGCAGATCCCGAAAAATCTTGCGGAATTGAGTTCGGAGCCGCTGCACGCCTCGCTCTCCGCTGCGTCCATGGAGTCGATGAATCTGCTCAACAATATTGCCGGAAACTATCCCGAGGCAATATCGTTCGCGGCCGGACGTCCCTACGAGGGATTCTTCGACACGGACCAGATCCATGAATATCTAAGGGTGTTCGAGGGCTATCTGCGAAGTGAGCGGCACATGACGGAACAGCAGGTGTCGCGCACCCTTCTGCAGTACGGCGACACGAAGGGCGTCATCACCGAGTTGATCGCGCGGAACCTCGCCGTCGACGAGGACATCCACGTCGACCCGCGCGGCGTCGTGGTCACCGTCGGCTTCCAGGAGGCACTGTTCCTGGTGCTGCGCACCCTGCGCGCCGACGACCGCGACGCGCTGCTGGCCCCGTCCCCGACCTATGTCGGCCTCACCGGCGCCGCCCTGCTCACCGATCTTCCGGTGCTGCCGGTGCCGTCCGGTGAACACGGCCTGGACCTGGGGGAGTTGGTACGCCGACTGCGCAGCGCGCGAGACGCCGGCCACCGTGTGCGCGCCTGTTATGTCACGCCCGACTTCGCCAACCCCGTCGGCGTCAGCATGACCGTCGACGACCGGCACCGGCTGCTGGAGATCGCCGCGGCGGAGGGCCTGCTCCTGCTGGAGGACAATCCCTACGGGCTCTTCCACCGCACCCCGGACCGACGCCCGCCCACGCTGAAGTCCCTAGACACCGAGGGCCGTGTCGTCTACCTCGGTTCCTTCGCCAAGAGCGGCGTCGCGGGCGCGCGGGTCGGCTTCGCGGTGGCCGACCAGCCGGTGCGCGGCGGACTGCTCGCCGACGAGCTGTCGAAGATCAAGAGCATGCTGACGGTGAACACCTCACCGATCGCCCAGGCCGTCATCGCCGGCAAGCTGATCGCCAACGACTTCAGCCTGGTGGCCGCCAACGCCAGGGAAACCGCGGTGTACCAGAGCAATCTGACGCAGGTTCTGCAAGGGCTCGCCAAGCGGTTCCGGGACGACGCCGGGGTGACCTGGAACGAACCCGACGGCGGGTTCTTCGTCGTCGTCACCGTGCCGTTCACGGTGGACGACGCCTTCCTGGAGCACGCGGCGCGCGAGCACGGCGTGCTGTTCACGCCCATGCACCACTTCTTCGGCGCGGGCACCGAGTCCCGCCAACTCCGGCTTTCGATCAGCACCTTGACCCCGGAGCGGATCGAGGAGGGGCTCGACCGGCTGGCCGCCGCCGTCATCTCACGCCTGCCCGGTGCCAGCCCGGCGGACGCGGCCGCCGGGGCGGTCTCGTGATCCGCTCCCTCGCCGTCGTCGGCACCGGACTGATCGGCACCTCCGTGGCCCTCGCCGCCGCCCGGCGCGGCGTCACCGTCCACCTCCTCGACGCGAGCGCGTCCGCGGTCCGCACCGCCGAACTGCTCGGAGCCGGAACCGCTCGGCCGCCCGAGGCACCGGTCGACCTCGCGGTGCTCGCCGTTCCCCCGAGCAAGGTCGCCGACGTGCTCTCGGAGCAGCAGGAGCGGGGCCTCGCGCGCAGTTACACGGATGTGGCCAGCGTCAAGGCCGGCCCGGAGCGCGACGTACTGGCCCGCGCCCCGCGCCCCACGCACTTCGTGGGCGGACACCCGCTGGCGGGCCGTGAGCGTTCCGGACCGCTCGCCGCACGGCCCGACCTCTTCCAGGACCGGGTGTGGGTGCTCACCCCCTCCCGGCTCACCTCCAAGCCCGCCTTCGACCGGGCCCTGGACCTGATCGCCCTGTGCGGAGGCGTGCCCACGGTCATGCTGAGCGGGGCCCACGACGAGACCGTGGCGCTCACCTCGCACGCCCCGCACCTCATGGCCAGCCTGGTCGCGGCACGCCTCGGCGGCCGGTCACCCGTCAGCGCACTCCTCGTCGGCCAGGGTTTCCGGGACGCCACCCGGATCGCACGGGGCGAGGCCCGGCTGTGGACCGACATCGTCGAGACCAACGCCGCCGAGGTCGCCGGAGTCCTCACCGCACTCCAGACCGACCTCACCGAACTGCTCACCGCGGTACAGGACCTGTTGGTCCGGGACCCGCGGAACCGGGCGCGCAGCCGGCGGAACCTCACCGGTCTGCTGGAGCGCGGTATCGCCGCGCTGGAGGCGTTGCCGGCCCCGCCCGCCGCCGACACCGCCCATGTCGACGTCACCATCACCGCGCGTCCCGGCGAACTCGCCCGGCTCCTGGACACCGCGGCCGGATACGGCGCCGGCGCGGACACCGTCGCCGCGCCGGTCAGCCCGCACGGCGGCGACGGACCACTGGTCATCCGGTTCGAGCTCGCCGCGGCCGAGGCGGAGACCCTGGCGGAGAAACTGGCCGCCGCCGGCTGGGACGTGGTGCGCGAGGACGACGTACGGGACGAGGCCGGCCCCACTCTCGTCGGGGCTTCGGGCTGAAGGCCGTGGCACACCGGCACCCTCCCCGGCCCACTGGCTGGGGAGGGTACGGGCCCGGTGCCCCTTGCGGGGGATTTTCGAGGGGCACCGGCGATCCGGGCGCGACCGTCGCCGTCGTACGACGTTGTCGATCAGGGCGTCGCCAGTGCCTCCGTCGGCGGCAGCCGGGCCGCGCGCACCGCCGGGTAGAAGCCCGCCAGCGCTCCGATGATCAGCGTCGAGCCGATGCCGCCCGCCATGGCCCAGGCCGGCACGACCGACGGCCAGCCCTGATAGGAGGCGTAGCCGATGGTCACCGCGATCCCGAGCGTCACCCCGCCGACGCCACCGAGCGCGGACAACAGCTGTGACTCGCACAGGAACTGATTGCGGATCTGGCCCCGGGTGGCCCCCAGCGAGCGGCGCAGCCCGATCTCGGACCGGCGCTCCAGCACGGAGATGACCATGGTGTTGGCCACCCCGACTCCGCCGACCAGCAGCGCCACCGCGCCGAGCCCGAGGAGCAGTCCGCTCAGGGTGTCGTCCGTGGCCTCCTTCGCGGCGAGTGCGTCGGAGGGCCGGGAGACGGCCACCTCGTCGGGCTTCTCCGGGTTGGTGGTCGCTCCGAGGATGCCCTGCACCTGGGAGACTCGCTCCTCCACGGCCCGTACGTGGATCACGGACGGGTAGCCGTCGAAGCCGAGTTTCTCCTCCGCGTAGGGCCAGCCGACCAGTGCCTGGGTGTCCAGCTCCGGGGTCAGCTCGTTGGGCGCGAGCAGTCCGATCACGGTGAACCAGCGGTCGCCGAGCCACACCTGGACGTCGGAGCCGGCCCGGTGCACCCCGAGCTGTTCGGCGGCGCGGGGGCCGAGCACGACGGATGGATAGCGGTCGTTGGCGGCGTTCAGCCAGCGGCCGTCGGTCAGCTTCGCGCCGGTCGTCTCGGGCAGGTTGGTCTTCGCCGCGTAGACGGCGATACCGCTGGTCTCGGCCGCGGGTATGTGGTCGTTGCGGTAGACCTTGGCGTCGACCTTGCCGAGCGCGGTCACCGACTCCACGTCCGGTATGTTGCCCACCATCTGCACCGACTCGCTCGGCAGATGGGAGGCGTCACCGCTGAGTGACGGCCCCGGTGTGACGGACAGCAGATTGGTGCCGAGCGCGCTCAGCCGCCGGTCCAGGTCTTCGGTGCTGGACGTCGAGATGCCCACCACGCCCACCATCGCCGCGATGCCGATGGCGATGCCCAGCGCGGACAGGAACACCCGCATGGGCCGGGCCCGCAGCCCGTACCCGCCCACCCGCAGCACGTCTGCGGGGCTCATCCGGGCCGGACGGGGCCGCGCGCCGGCCGCCCGCCCCTCGGACCCCGTCATCGCTCAGCCCCGGAGGGCGTGGCCGCCAACTCCCGGCCGGTGGTGGAGTCGTGCTCGATCCGCCCGGCGGTGGAGTCGTGCTCGATCCGCCCGTCCTTGAGCCGCACCTCGCGCGGCAGGGAGCCGGCGACGTCCCGGTCGTGCGTGATGACTACGACCGTGGTGCCGGCCTCGTTCAGCTCGTGCAGCAGTTCCAGCACGGTCGCGCCGGAGCGGGAGTCGAGCGCGCCGGTCGGCTCGTCGGCCAGCAGCAGCGGAGGATCGCCCAGCACCGCGCGGGCGATCGCGACCCGCTGCTTCTCACCGCCGGAGAGCTGGTGCGGCTCGTGGTACAGCCGGTGCCCGAGCCCCACCCGGCGCAGTGCCGTCTCGGCGAGCCGGCGCCTCTTGGCGCGCGGGGTGCCGCTGTAGAGCAGCCCGTCGGCGACGCTGTCCAGCACCGGTATGCCCGCGGTGAGATGGAACTGCTGGAACACGAACCCGATCGTGCCGGCGCGCAGCGCGGACAGTTCACGGTCGCTCAGCTCCTCGACCGCGTGACCGTCGACCCGGACGTGCCCGGAGGTCGGACGGCTGAGCGTGCCCATGATGTTGAGCATGGTGGACTTCCCGGACCCTGACGGCCCGACGATCGCGACCAGTTCACCGCGCCCGATCACCAGATTCGTGTCGGCCAGCGCGACGACGTCCCCGTACCGCTGGGACACCCCCGTCAACTCGACCACATGAGGCGTCACTTGGGCACCCCCACACTCATGCCCTCTTTGATGCCGGAGCCCTTCACCTCGACCAGGCCGCTCGCGAACATGCCCAGCTCCACCGGCACCAGCTCGCTGCTGCCGTCGGCCTTCGGGACCTCCAGCGCGTAGCCGCCGCCCGGGCGCGCCATCAGCGAGTTGACCGGCACCGCGAGCACGTCCCGACGGCTGTCGGCCTCCAGGATCACGTCGACGGACGCGGCCTGATAGCGGCCCAGTTTCTTCTGGTCGTCGATCTCTAGTTGGACCGGAAGAGTTGCTTCGTCGGCGCCCTGGCCCTCGCCACCCGCCCCGCCGCCGGAAGCGGCTGCGTCATTGGCCGGGGTGCCGATGTCGGTGACCTTGCCCACCACGGTGCTGCCGTCCGGCAGCCGGACCGTGGCCTTGGAGCCCTCCTTCACCAGGTCCTCGTGCTGCGGGTCCAGGTCCATGGAGACGATCCGCTCGGTGCCCGTCCAGGTCAGCACCTCGCCGCCGGCGACCGCGCCGGGTGAGGTCTTCAGCTCCGCGACCCGCCGGGCACCGGAGGCGACCACCGCGTCCCCGGGCCGTACGGTCCCGGTCTCCTCGGCGTTGAGGTCGTCCTGCCACTCCTCGACGGCCTGGGCCGTGCCGTAGGTGTACTCGTCGTCCACGTCGAAGCCGTCGTAGCCCAGATCGGCGAGGTTGCGCTCCAGCATGCGCACGTCGGAGCCCTCGCTGCCCTGCTCCAGCGTGCGGTAGAGCGGCACGGACCCGTACAGCAGGGGCACCTTGCGCTCGTTGACCCGGTAGACGGTGTCGCCGCGCTTGAGCGTGTCGCCCTCGCCGGGCACCCACGTGATGAACTCGCTGTCGGCAGTGGCCTGTCCGCCGCCGCTCTGCCCGGACGCGGAGGCGGCGGAACCGTTGGTGACGGCGGTCGGCTTGCCGTGGCCCAGCGTGCCGTCCACGGTCTCGGTGCTGGTCAGTGTCATCCGCTGGACCTTCGTCGTCGCCGCGGGCCCCGCGGGGGCGGCAGCGGCGGCGGGCCCGTCGTCACCGCTGAACGCGCCGGTCGCGGCGAGTCCCGCGGCGGCGGCCACGGCGATCGCGATCACCACGATGACGGCCGTACGGCGGATACGGCGTTTGCGCCGGTCGGCCGTCGGGCGGTCGGTGTCCTCGGTCGCCGCGGGCCGTGCCGCCTCCTCGGCGACGGCCGGCGCCCGTTCCGCGTCGTCGTCCGGGACCGCGGGCGCCCCGCCGGGCTCCACCACGGCAGGGAGGTGTTCCGCCTCCTCCTGCGTGGTCACTGGCCTCCGCCGCCCTGGATCATCATCCCGCCGCCGGGCCACTTGTCCTGGCACGCGGAACGCGCCTTCTGGAAGGCCGGGTCGGCCATGCTGAGACCCGCGCCGGCGAAGTCGAGGGCCATCTGGCCGCCGTTGATCTCCGGGTCCGGGAACTTCGGCACGCCGTTCTCACGGATGCACTCCGCCCAGGCGGCGACCTTCGTCGGATCGAGCGGTTCGCCGCCCTGGGCCTGGCCCTCGGCCTGCGGCGCCTTGTCGCGGCACGCCTCCATGGCGCCCTGGAACTCGGCGGAATTGGTGTCGACGCCACCCGCGTCCATACGGATACCGCCGTCGGCCTGCTGCGGATCGGGGAATTCGGGTACGCCCTCCGCGCGCATGCACTCGGCGAATTCCAGAGCCTGGTCGAACGCGCCGTTCGCCGACCCGGAGGAGTCCGAGGACGTGCCGCTGTCGGAGGCCGCCTTGGACTCTCCGGAACAGCCGCTGATCAGCGCGCCTGTGAGGAGCAGGGATACGGGAAGAAGTGTGCGCCCGATCAGGGCACGTCGTTGTGTGGAGAACATGAACGGAGTTGTACGCCGGGTGCGGTTACACCCGGGGAACAGCCGTGCCTGCCTCTTTGACCCCCTCCACGCGTTATTCCGCTGTTATGGGTCGCAGGGCATCCTGACCGGCATGAGAGTGCTGATTGTCGACGACCACCTCGAACTCGCCGAGACGATCGCCGCAGGTCTGCGGCAGGAAGGCATGGCCATCGACCTGGCACTGGACGGCCGGCAGGCGCTGGAGCAGGCGACCGTGTACGACTACCACGTCATCGTGCTCGACCGGGACCTCCCGCTGATGCACGGGGACGAGGTCTGCCGTGCGCTGATCAAGCACGGCTGCCGGGCCCGCATCCTCATGCTCACTGCCTCCTCCACCATCGCCGACCGGGTCGACGGACTGAGCCTGGGCGCCGACGACTATCTGACCAAGCCCTTCGCCTTCGCCGAGTTGGTGGCGCGGATCCGCGCTCTCGCCCGGCGCGCGCACCCCGCCGTGCCCCCGGTGCTCACCCACGACGACCTGTCGCTGTCGCCCGCCGAGCACACGGCCTGGCGCGGCGGACGCCAACTGGATCTGTCGCCCAAGGAGATGGCCGTACTGGAGCTGCTGCTGGCCGCGCGCGGCGCGGTCGTCTCCGCGGAGGAACTGCTCGAACGGGCCTGGGACGAAGCCACCGACCCGTTCACCAACACCGTGAAGGTGACCATCAGCCGGCTGCGCCGCAAGCTCGGCGACCCGCCCGTGATCGAGACGGTGCCGCATGTCGGCTACCGCATCTGAGCCGGGCGGCCGGTTCCGCATCCGCTGGTCGGCCCGGCTCCGGCTCACCCTCCTCTACGGCACGCTGTTCCTCGTCTCGGGCGCGACCCTGCTCGCCGTCACCTACCTCCTGGTCGTGCAGAGCCCCGCCTCCAAAGGCACCAAGATCACCACCGGCAACGCCTCGCGCAACCCGGCGGTGCAGGAGGTGACGGCCCAGATCTCGTACGTCGCCGACCGCCAGCGGCAGGAGGCACAGCGCACTCTGCTCACCCGCTCCGGGATCGCGCTCGGCGTCATGACCGGCGTCTCCGGCGGACTGGGCTGGCTGGTGGCCGGGCGGGTGCTGCGGCCCGTCCGCGTGATGACCGAACGGGCTCGGCGTATCTCGGCGCACAATCTGCACGAGCGCCTCGCGATGCCCGGCCCCGCCGACGACGAGCTGAAGAACCTCGGCGACACCTTCGACGGGCTGCTCGCCCGCCTGGACGCCGCGTTCGACGCACAGAGACGCTTCGTCGCCAACGCCTCGCACGAACTGCGCACACCGCTGACCCTGCAACGCACGGTGATCGAGGTCGCGCTGAGCAAACCGGACCCGGACGTGAAGGCCCTGCGAGGGGTGTGCGAGCGGGCCCTGAGCATAGGCGAGGACCAGGAACGGCTGATCGAGGCGCTGCTGACCCTGGCGAGCAGCCAGAGCGGGGTCTTCCGGACCGAGCCGCTGGACCTCGCCGAGGTCGTCACCGACGTCCTCGACACTCTCACACCCACCCAGCCCGAGGACGTCGCCCTGGAGGTCAAGCTCGACCCCGCCGCGACCGAGGGCAACAGCAGCCTGGTGGAGCGGCTGGTGACCAACCTGGTCGGCAACGCCCAGCGGTACACCAACCCCGGCGGCTGGATCCGGGTGACCACGAACCTTCAGGGCGGGGTGCCCACGGTGCGTGTCGTGAACAGCGGTCGGGTGGTCCCGCGCGACGCCATCCCGTCCCTGTACCAGCCCTTCCAACGGCTCGGCCACCGATCCGCACGCCACGACGGCCACGGCCTCGGGCTGTCGATCGTCGCGGCGGTCGCCAGCGCCCACCGGGCCCGGATCGTCACCGAACAGGGCCCGGAGGGCGGCCTCGACATCACCGTCGCGTTCCCACGCCGAAAGGAGAGGCTGTTCGGGGTTCCCGTGCCGTGATCCGCCAAGCGGTGGACAGCCTGCCCCGACTCAGCCGGTGATCTCGACCTTTCCGTTCGCCGCGGCGGGCTCGGGGCGGCCGGCGTCCGACCGCTGGGTGATGCCCTTGAGGAGCTCCGCCAGGTCGACTCCCGTGGTGGAGCCGAGGAGTTCGAGGCCCTGCGCCACGTTGTCGGCCACGGCCCGCGGAATCCGGCCCGCACCGTCGGTCGAGATCACGGTCATCTTGTCCACCGCACTGAGCGGTTCGGACGCCTTGGCGACGACCTGCGGCAGCACCTCGACGAGCATCTGGAGAACGGCCGCGTCACCGTACTGCTCGAACGCGTCGGCCTTCTTGCGCATCGCCTCCGCCTCCGCCGTGCCGGTCGCCGCGATCGCCGCCGCCTCGGCCTCGCCCTCCAGCCGTACCGCCTCCGCGATCGCCGCACGCCGGGACCGCTCGGCCTCACCCTGCTTGAGCCCCTCGATGGCGCCGGCCTCGGCCAGCGCGCCGCGGCGCTGCTTCTCGCCCTCACCGGTCAGCCGGGCACGCTCGGCCTCCGCCTGGGCCGCGGCGATGGCCGCCAGCCGCTCGGCCTCGGCCTGCTTGACCCGGGCGACCCGCTTGGCCTCGGCCTCCTGCTCGGCGGCGTAACGCTGGGCGTCGGCGGGCTTGCGGACCTGCGTGTCGAGTTGACGGTCGGTCAGGGCGGCCTGCCGTTCGGCGACCTTCTCCTGCTGGGCGAGGATGTCCTGCTGCCGGGCAGCCTCGGCGAGCGGGCCCGCGGCGGCGGCACGGGCGGCGGCCTCGTCCGTCTCGGCCTTGATCTCGGCCTGCTTGAGGTAGAAGGTCCGCTGCGCGACGGCGATCTCCTCCTCCGCCTTGAGCCGGGCCTGCTCGGCGGCCCGCCGGGCCACGGCCTCCGCGATGTCGGCCTCCTGCTTGGCGCGCGCCGCCTCCGGGCGGCCGAGGTCCTCCAGATACGAGCCCTCGGTGGTGATGTCCTGGATCTGGAAGGCGTCCAGGACCAGGCCCTGCCCGGACAGGCTCGCCTCCGCCTCCTCGGCGACCTGCCCCGCGAACGCGGCCCGGTCGCGGATGACGTCCTCCACCGACATCCGGCCGACGATCGCCCGCAGTGCGCCCGACAGCACCTCCTGGGTGAAGCCGACGATGCCGTCCTGCTGCATCAGGAACCGCTGCGCCGCCGCGCGGATCGAGTCCTCCGTCCCGCCCACCTTGACGATCGCGACGCCGTCCAGATTCGCCTTCACCCCGCGCAGCGTGACCGCGCCGCGCACCGCCACCGGGATGTGCCGGGAGGACAGGTCGAGGGTGAACTTCTGCTGCACGAACGGCACGACGAAGACACCGCCGCCGACCACGACCTTCTGGCCGCTGTTGTCGGTGAAGACCCGGCCGGTCTCCGGATCGGTGGCCTGCTTGCCGCGCCGGCCGGTGACGATGAACGCCTCGCTCGGTCCGGCCACCTTGTAGCGGGTGATCACGACAAGGGCCAGAAGTGTGAGGAGTACGACGACCCCCACGACCGCTACGACGACAGGACTCATGGCATTGCCCCCGAATCACAGGAGAGTTGTGGTGGAAGTGAAGGTGCGCGGGCGGGAGGGCCGCAGGGCTCAGCGGTGCACAGGGCGGACCACGACCGACGTGGCGGTCGGAGCCGACTCCACCCACACCTCGGCGCCCCGCGCCACGGGTACGGCACAGCGGGCCGCGAACTTCGCCGGCTGACCGGCGAGTTGGAGCAGTACCTCGCCGAAGCCGTCGACGGGGATCGCGGTGACGACTCTCCCCGAGGAGCCCACCAGGTCGCCGCCGTTGGGCGTGACGGCGGTCTGGTCGCGCATCAGGGCACGGCCGAAGCGGTACGTCAGCCAAGCCGTCCCCAGCCCGGCGAGCACACCGACACCGGTGGCGATCGCCGGTCCGGCGGCTGTGGCGCCCAGGGCGATGGCCCCGCCGAAGCCGGTCATCGCCGTGAATCCGGCGAGGACCGGCAGCGACAGCCATCCGTCGAGGACGCCGTCCAGCGGCCCCTCCAGTACCCCGTCGAAGACCAGCGACAGGGCGAGCAGTACGACCCCCGTGATGCCGAGTCCGAGGAACCAGGCCATGCGTACCGTCCCCCTCTCGCCTGTCGCCGGTCTTCGCCTGACGGGATGTTCACACGGGGTGGCCGGGGGACGCATTGCCGTGTTCCGGCAATCTTCGCGCCCTTTCCATTCCGACCGATGTCACGGCTCGATCAGACCGACCCGGATCGCCTAGCGGGTGAGTTCCAGGCGGTCCCTGAGGCCGAGTTTCTGCAGCAGGTTGGCGCGGTGGCTCTCGACGGTCTTCGGGCTGATGACGAGGAAGTCGGCGACCCGGTATGGCTGCTGCTCGTCGTCGCCCCGGCGGTCCTGGGCGCCGGGCTCGTCCTGGCCCACGGACTCCTCATCGCCGCCGGCCTGGTCCTGGCGGGGATGACCGGTGAGCTGTTCGACTCCTTTCCTCCTGACAGGTAGTCAAAAGCGGGTTATGCGTTGTTAGTCGTGCGCTAAACTCCAGCCCCAGCCACTCGCTCTATTGAGCGATTTGCTGCTCATTCCGTGGACTCGCTGTGTGGTGATTCCGCATCTCAGGGGACGGGGGGACGTGGAGATGGACCGAGCTGTCCGCACCGTTGCCCTGTCTGCCGTCACGGCCATCTGCCGTATGCGTGCGGCGACGTTCAGGACCGCGCGCATCGACAACACGGCGCGCGACAGCGTGCCCGATTCGGGCAGCGCCGCTCACAGCGCCTGACTCCTGGTCGGACGCCTGCCACGGGTGCCCTCCGGCCGTGTTCGGCCGCCGGGCCGACGCATGACCATCCAGCCCGAGGCGTACGGCCGCCTGTCATGCCGCCCGACGCCGCGCCAGGTACCGCCACCCACCCCAGCACGCCTCAGCACGTCACGGACAGCGCTTGCTCGCCTGCCCGCCGCCGACAAGGCACAGACGCCGTCACCGATCCGAACCGGAGGGACAGACGCCCGTGCACAACACCGCCGCCATGCTCATCGAACTCGGGGCCATCATTCTCGCCCTGGGCCTGCTCGGCCGCCTCGCCGGACGGATGGGCTTCTCGCCCATACCCCTCTACCTGCTGGCCGGACTCGCCTTCGGCCGTGGCGGACTGCTGCCGTTGCAGGCCAGCGAGGAGTTCACCGCCACCGGCGCCGAGATCGGTGTCATCCTGCTGCTGCTTCTGCTCGGCCTGGAGTACAGCGCCTCCGAACTCGTCACGAACCTGAAGACCCAATACCCCTCCGGCGCGGCCGACTTCGTTCTCAACGCGGTGCCCGGCGCACTCGCCGCCCTGATCCTGGGCTGGGGCCCGGTGGCCGCGGTCGCGCTGGCCGGCGTCACCTGGATCTCCTCCTCGGGCGTCATCGCCAAGGTGCTCGGCGACCTACGGAGGCTCGGCAACCGCGAAACCCCGGTCGTGCTCGGCGTCCTGGTCATCGAGGACCTCGCCATGGCCGTCTATCTGCCGATCCTCACCGCCCTGCTCGCGGGCGTCGGCCTGGCCGGAGGCACGGTCACCCTGCTGATCTCCCTGAGCACGGTCGGCGCCGTCCTCTACGTCGCCCTGCGCCACGGCCGGCTGATCAGCCGTGCGGTCTCCTCCGACAGCGCGGAGATGCTCCTGCTGGTCGTCCTCGGCCTCACCCTCCTCATCGCAGGACTCGCCCAGGAACTCCAGGTCTCCGCGGCCGTCGGCGCCTTCCTCGTCGGCATCGCCCTGTCCGGCGAGGTCGCCGAAGGAGCCGGCAACCTCCTCATGCCCCTGCGGGACCTGTTCGCCGCCGTCTTCTTCGTCTTCTTCGGCCTGTCCACCGACCCCGCCGACATCCCGCCCGTCCTCGTCCCCGCACTCCTCCTGGCCGTCGTCACCGCCCTCACGAAGATCGCAACCGGCTGGTACGCGGCACGCCGTGCCGGGATCCGCGGCGCGGGCCGCTGGCGGGCGGGCGGCACTCTCGTCGCGCGTGGCGAGTTCTCCATCGTCATCGCAGGGCTCGCCGTCGCGGTCGAGCCCCGCATCGGCCCTCTCGCCACCGCCTACGTCCTGATCCTCGTCGTCGTCGGCCCGCTCACCGCCCGCTACACCGAGCCGCTGGCCCGGCGCCGCACCCGCCGATCCACCGGCCGCACCCGGGCCGCCCCGGTGGAGGCGGAGCGAGCGGAACCCGTACCCGCGGACGCCTGACCCGGCACCGGCACCAGCCCTCAGGACCCGAAACCCGAACCAGCCGCGCGCAGGCGGGAGGCGCAAGTGACGACCTACGACAACCCCGGACAGTTCCTCGACGGCTACGCCGAGATCCTGGCGGATGCCGCTCCCACCGGCCGCCGCCTCACCCGGGACGAACTCAACTCCCGCCGCGAGCTCGGCGCCCGAGCCGCCGCATCGGGTTACGGATGGCGCGTCCTGGTCCGCGAGCACCTCGTGGCCGGCCGCGCCGCCCGGCCGGCCGGGGTGGACCCGGACAGCGTCCTGACCGTCATCGAACAGGCCATGGACGCCTTCGCCGACGGATACGAGCGGGCCCAGCGTCTCGTCGTACGTCAGGAGGAGGCGGCCAGACGCGAGTTCATCGACGACCTGCTCCATGGACGAGGCGACTCCGGCCACCTGGCCGCCCGTGCCGAACGGTTCGGGCTGCGCCTGTCACGCGTCCACGCCGTCGCCGTCGCCGAGGGCCCCGCCAAGTACGACGAGACCGACCCCGTGCCGCGCCGGGTCGAGGACGCGCTGTTCGGCCGGTTCGAGAACCGCCGGATCCTGTTCACCACCAAGGACGGCCGGATGGTGTGCGTCGCCCCCGGTGACCAGGGCGAAGTCCTGACCCACTTCGCCAAGCAGGCCCATGCCGCCACCGAGGGCGGCCAGGTCGCCATCGGCCGGCCCCGATCCGGCGCCGTCGGGATCGGGCACAGCTACGAGGAAGCCCTCAACGCCCTCGACGTGGCCCAGCGGATGGGCTTCGACGACCCGCTCCTGCGCGCCGCCGACCTGCTGGTCTTTCCCGTCCTGGCACGCGACCGGCAGGCTCTCGTCGACCTCGTACGCAGCACCCTCGGCCCGCTCGAACAGGCCCGCGGCGGACCCCAGCCGCTCCTCGACACCCTGACGACGTACTTCGACGCGGGATGCGTGGCCGCCGAGACCGCCCGCCGACTCGCACTGAGCGTCCGCGCCCTCACCTATCGCCTGGACCGCATCCACACCCTCACCGGCACGAACCCCGCCGACCCCACGCACCGCTACACCCTGCAGACCGCGGTCATCGGCGCCCGCCTGCTCGACTGGCCCGGAAGACCCCTGTGACCGCAGCCGCGACGGCGGCCCAACAGGGCCCGGGAATGGGGCCGTTCAGCCCTGCGGATGCGGACCATCGGCATCGGACCGTGGCATGCCCGAAGCCGCGACAGTGATTGCGTCAACAACGGAATCCGCTGCGAAGGGAGGCCCGCCTGCCCTTCGTGAACCGCAAACCCCTGGCTGCGGTGAACTCAGAAGCCGCTGGTCCCCGGTCGGGCACGACCGGGGACCAGCGGCTCGTGTCAGCTCCTGGACACGAACCTCACTGCTCCGCCTTGCCGAATCACCGACAGCTGTTCGACATACTGCGGCGTGCCCGCCCCTGCCGCGGGAGAGCAGCCGTCACCATCACTTCGCCACACGTTCGGCCGCCACACAGGAGCCTCATATGTCCGACAGTGCCCCCGAGCCCCGTCCCGCCGGCGCAGAGGCAGTCCCGCTGGGCACCGGCACCCGCCGCTGGCTCTTCCGCCCGCCGCGCCGCCACGGCGAGGCCGACATCGGTCGCAGCGTGAGCTTTCTGGAGCTCTTCTACGACCTTGTCTACGTCGTCCTGATCGGCGAGGCGGCCCACACCCTCGCGGAGGACGTCTCCTGGCGGGGGACGGCGACCTTCGCGGTGGTGTTCGGGCTGATCTGGATCGCCTGGCTGAACGGCACACTCTTCTACGAACTGCACGGCCGCGAGGACGGCCACACCCGTTCGCTGATCTTCGTACAGATGCTGCTGCTGTGCCTCATGGCCGTCTACGTCGGCCACGCGGACGGCGACGACGGCCGCACCCTGGCGGCCCTCTACGCACTGCTGCTGGCCCTGCTGAGCTACCAGTGGTACTCCGTGTACCGCCAGGACCGACCGGAGCTGCGCAAGACGCCCCGGCGCTATCTGATCGTCATGGTCGTGGGCATCCTCGTGATCGCGGCGTCGGTACCGCTGTCGGCCGACGCCCGCCACGCCGTGTGGGCGGCGTTCGTCGTCGGGTGGTGCGGCGTGGAGTGCGTCATCCTCATCTTCTGGCGCAGAACGCCGAGTTATGACGTCGTGACCGAGACCATGGTCGAGCGCTTCGGACTGTTCATCATCATCGTGCTCGGCGAGGTCGTCATCGGTGTCGTGAACGGTCTCACCGACACCGAACGCAGCGCACTCGTCACGACCACGGGCCTGCTCGGGCTCGCCGTCGGCTTCGGCTTCTGGTGGAACTACGCCGACCTGGTGTCCCGACGACTGCCGCGCGAGAGCGGCCACTCACTGGCGACATGGATCTTCATGCACCTGCCGCTGACCATGGCCGTGGCGGCGGCCGGCGCGGGCATGGTCGGGCTGGTGGAGCACGCCACCGACGACCGGGCACCGGTCTCCGTGAGCTGGCTGATGAGCGGGTCGGTGGCCGTCATGCTGATCACCACCGTGGTGCTGCTGCCCACCCTGGCGGACTACGACCGCTACCCCGCCGCCTACAAGTCGGTGCAGACCGTGCTCGTCATCGCAGCGGTCGTGGCCCTCCTCGTCGGCTGGTCCCGCCCCGCCCCCTGGCTCCTCGCGCTCGCCTTGCTGCTCGTCCTCTCCGCCACCTGGGCCTTCGCGTTCGTGCGATGGCTGAGGCAGGGCCTCCTGATCAACGAGATCTCAGCCGGGCCGAGGTAGGCGCTCAAGTCGGCCTGCTCGCAAGGGAGATGACGGAGGTGAGTATGATCACCGGGAAGCAGGTCTGCACCTCTCACCCGCGCGATGGAGCTGCCATGACGACCAACTCACAGCCGTCCCGGCCGGTCGACACCAGCAAGGCGCACCCCGCGCGGGTCTACGACTGGCTGCTCGGCGGCAAGGACAACTACCCGGTCGACGAGGCCGTCGGTGAGATGCTGCCGCCCGAGGCCAGGGACGCCGCCCGGCAGAACCGTCAGTTCATGCATCGGGCCGCCGCGTGGCTCGCCGCGCAGGGCGTCGATCAGTTCCTGGACATAGGCACCGGAATCCCGACCGAGCCGAATCTCCATCAGATCGTGCAGGGCATCGTGCCGTCGGCCAAGGTGGTCTACGCCGACAACGACCCGATCGTCCTGCGGCACGCCGAGGCGCTGCTGATCAGCCGTCCCGGGGGAGTGACCGACTACATCCAGGCCGATGTGCGCGACCCTGACGCGATCGTCCAGCATGCCCGGCACGTCCTGGACTTCGACCGCCCCATCGCGCTGTCGCTCATCGCGCTGATGCACTTCATCACCGACGAACAGGACGCCCACGGCATCGTCCGGGCCCTGGTCGTCACGCTGCCCCCGGGCAGTTATCTGATCCTGTCGCACGCCGCGTCCGACCTGTTCCCGGAACTCGCCGAACTGGTCGTCGCCCAGTACGCCAAGGGTGGTATCCAGCTCGCCTTCCGCCCCCGTGGAGAAGTGGAGCGCTTCTTCGAGGGCCTGGACCTCGTGCCTCCCGGCCTGGTGACGGCGACGGACTGGTTCACCTCCACCCCGGCCACCGAGCCGGAAGGCAGTGGCATCTACGCGGGAGTGGCTCGCATCCGCCCCTGAGCCACGGACTGACGGCGCGTCAGGCAGGTGCGGCAGCACGCCGTGCCCTCATGCCGCACTGTGCGCTGTGTCACGCATGTCAAAAGTGATCCAAGTTGCCCAGGTCACAGCGTAAATGTCCATTTAGCGTCCATGCTCGAAACGGACTCAGCAGCCCGAAGTAGAGCGCACAGGCATCGACTTGGATGCATCGTGCCGAAGTGATCCATGACACAGCGGTCGTGACGTTCTGCCTCGCTCCCCGTAGAAAGGTGCAAGCCATGGCCGCTTACCTCTGCCCGCCTGCCGTGATACACGGCGAGCACACCGTGAAGACCAGCCAGATCGTGGCGGAGGTGCACGGCCGGCACCCCGACGCGGCATGGGCGCCGCGCATCGACGGCATCGCCGCGAGCACCGGCATTGAAACCCGTGGCTGGATGCTGCCGCTGGAGACCGCCGTCGCGCCCGGCAAGGGCAACGGCCTGCCGGCCGCCGGCGTCGGACCGACCCGAGAGGCGCTGGCCGGCGACGGCTTCACCGAGCAGGACGTGGATCGTGTGATCGCCGCCCTCGAATCGATACCCGCGCCGCAGACCGTCCAGGAACGCACCGCGCCGGCCTGGGAGGCCGTGCAGTCCTACGGGGAGCGCGCCGCACGCGGGGCCCTCCAGATCGCCGGGCTCGACGCCGCGGACGTCGACTGCGTGATCACCAGCAACTCCACCACCCCCGCGCTGCCCGGGCTGGACGTCGCCCTGGCCAACAGGCTCGGGCTGCGCAGTGACGTGATGCTGCTGCCGGCCACGCAGTGGGCCTGCATCGCCGGAACCCGATCCCTGGCACTGGCCGCGGATCTCGTGGCCGCCGACCCCGACCGGGTGGTCCTGGTCGTGATCTCGGAAGCGCTGAGCACCACCTACCAGCCCGCGGACGACACCCTGGAGTCCTTGATCGTCCGGCTGCTGTTCGCGGACACCGCGGTCGCCGCCGTGGTCACCGGTCGCCGGCGGGCCGAGTCGGTGCTGCGACTGGACGCCTCCTGGAGCCACACCCTGCCCGGCACCCAGGACCTGCACCGCCTGGACACCCGGGAGGACGGCACCCACTTCGTGATGGACCGGCGCGGGCCGCGCGCCGTGCAGGAGACGGTCACCGCCATGTGGGACTGGCTGGGCGCCCGGTACCAGGACGACCCCGACTCCTGGCACCCCGACGTACTGCTCGCGCACCCCGGCGGGACGCGAGTGCTGGAGTACATGGAGCAGACGATGCCCGACGGCTGGCCCTCGGGACTGCTGGACTACAGCCGGGACAGTTACACCACCGGCAACCGCGGTGGCGCCGCCGTGTTCGACATCATGCGCCGGGCGCACGACGCCGGGCAGAAGCCGGGCAGCCGTGCCGTCCTGTACGCGGCGGCCCCGGGCCTCACGGCGACCGCGCTGGAAGGGCAGTGGCTGTAGGGCGGGCTCGCCCGCCCCGCTCGAAGGGGCGTCGCCCTCCCACCGGCAGCCGCGTCACCTGGCGATCGAGGCCCAGACCACCTTGCCGGTGTCGGTCCACCGCACGCCCCACCGGGTGGTGAGTCCATGGACGACGTGCAGGCCGCGACCGGCGTCGTCGAGGAGCTCGTTGCGGCCGAGCCGGGGCCTGCCGTTGCCGGTGTCGCCCACCTCGCACAGCAGCCCGTTGCCCGTCCTGATCATCCGCAGGGTGATGGGTCCGGTGGCGAAGCGGACCGCGTTGGCCACCAGTTCGCTGACCACCAGCAGAACGCTGTCGCGGGTGTCCTCCCTGGTGCACCACTGCCCCAGCAGCCCGGAGACCAGCACGCGGGCCCGGGCCGCGATGTCACCGCGGGCGGGCAGCCGCCAGGTCGCGGTGTCCCCCTTGCGGTAGCCGATCATGCGCGCGAGGAGCAGGGTCACATCGTCGCGCCTGTTCGCGGGCGCCAGCGCCGTCACCACGCGCCGCGTCGCCTCCGGCAGGGCGTCCCAGGGATGCACCTTGGACACGGCGTCCGCCAGCCTGCCGATGCCCTCGTCGATCGACAGGGCGGGATCCTCCACCAGGCCGTCGGTGTAGAGGGCCAGAAGCGAGCCCGGGGGCGCGGCGAAGGCGTGCACGTCGAACGGCTCCCGCAGTGCGAACTCGGCGCCCAGCCCGGGGTGGGGCCGTGCCGCGACCGGGCCGCCGAGGCCGTCCGGAAGCATCAGCACCGGAGGAAGGTGGCCGGCGCTGGACAGCGTCACGCGATGGCTGACCGGGTCGTAGACGGCGATGCAGCAGGTCGACCCGAGGGCGCTGTAACCCGCGGCCAGCCCGGACTCCGCGTCGTCCAGCAGCGACACGGTCTCGTCCAGGTGCTCAAGGACCTCGTCCGGCGCCAGCCCGGCGGACAGCAGCGCGCGGGCCTCCATGCTGAGCTGCCCCATGGTCGCCGCGGCTCCCAGGCCGTGCCCGACGACGTCACCGACCACCAGTGCAGTACGGCCGTCCGGCAGCGGAAAGCTGTTCACCCAGTCACCGCCGACGCCCGCGCTGTCCGGGGTGGCGGGCTGGTAGATGCTCGCGGTCTCGATGGTGTCGCCGCTGGACCGCGGCAGCAGCCGGCGCTGCAGTGCCAGCACCTGTGTGTGCTCGCGCTGGTGCTGACGGGCCAGGTCCACGTGATGCGAGGTCCTGGCCACCAGTTCTTGCAGGTCGAGCAGCTCACTGTCGTCGAAGGGGCGCCCCGCCCGCCGCCAGACCTCCGCCACACCCAGCACGACCGGCGGAGCGCCGTTCAGGACCAGCGGTACGTACGCCACGCCCGCCGCTCGGTCACTGGGGACCAGGGCGTGTATCAGCCGCTCACTGCCGAGCACTCGCTCGATCGACGCCCGGTCGGGCAGGACGATGGCCTGCGCGGCGTCGTCGCGCCGGATCGCCTGCGACAGCAGACGGCTCGCGTCGCTCGGAAGATCGTCGCCCGGGGTCACGTAGCCGTCGGGCCACGCCCGGTCCGGTACCAGGGCCGCTCGCCGCAGCCGGATGCGCCGCTGCGGCTGCTCGGTGACCACCTCGCCCGTCCACACGGCGAGGTCGAGGTCGATGGCGGCCACGTCTCCCCAGGCCAGGAGGGACTCCGCCAGCGACTGTGCGGTCTCGCCGATGTCCAGCGATGTGCCGATCGCGGTCTCGGCGGCGTACAGGTGCAGCCGCCTGGCCATGGCGATCAGCGTGACGGTCAGCCCCTCCTGCGGTGCCGCGGCGGCCAGGATGCTCATCGAGACCACCAGCTCCGACCCGTCACCGCGCCGCAGGCGCTGCACCCGGGCGACGTGCGGCTCACCCGTCTCCAGCACCTGCCGCAGACGCCTGGTGACCGTCGGTACGTCCCAGGGAGGCAGAAGATCGACGAAAGGGCTCCCGATCACGGCCTCCACTCCCGCGAAAACGGCGGGGTCGAGATTGCGGCGGGTGATTTTCAGATCCCGGTCCAGGTTGACCGCGCCGAGGATCTGCTCCTGACGGCCGGGCGTCGGCTTCGGGGGTGTGTGCTGGTGGGCGCCGTTGTCCCCCTGCGTGTCGGCAGAGTCAGCGGCCGCTGCCGCCGCGCCGCGCGGGATGTATTGCCCCAGAGCACTGCTGACCATGTCGAATGGCGAGGCAGACGAGGGGGAGGGGGTGGAGTCCATGCGGCTCTCTCAGCTCGCTCGCCAACCCCGGCACAGCGCCGGGGCCGTAACGGAACCCCGGCGACAGGGTCCCGAGATTCCTGACCGCACACTTCATTCAATAACACCCCGGGCTGCTTCGCCCACATCAGCAGATCACGCGGTGCGCACGGAGAGTGATGAAGGGTGGCGCTCGGTGATTCGGGGAGGTGTCGGAGCAGGGTGCTCCAGAACGCCCAGAAGCGGGTGAGCACGAGGAGCGCGATCACCCCGTACCAGGCGGACAGGAGCAGCCAGTGCGTGTCACGGTCCGGCGCCGGCTGGAGTCCCTGGTTCATGCGGCTCGGCGAGACCCGGGCGCCGAATCGCCGGGATCGGCGAGAAGCCGGCGACGCGGTCGGGGCCGTACGCCTTGATGGTGTGCACATGGGCGGCGGCGACCAGCTCGGACGCAGAAAGCCATGGGCACACCCTCGGATGCACCTTTGACCTGCGGTCCTTGCCGTACGACCTTCCGGACCAACTTCGCCGGTCCCGAAAGGGCCCAATGGTCTCCCGGTGGTGGGATCCGGTCGGCCGTTGGCCACGCGCGTGCTCCGCTGCATGCCGGGTGCCGACCGAGCCGCGGATGCCCATCCGCACGACCGCATTCCGTTCCTCCCGGGCGGACAACCCCCGTCCGGCCTGCGGTAGGCCCAGCGCGTACGGCGCGCGGCGCCCGGTCCGGTCGCACGTCCGGCCGCCTTTCGCGGCCGGACGTGGCATCCCTCGGACTCGCGGCGGTCCCGGGTCGTGCCGGCGCGTGTCATCGCTCGTTGCGACGGCGACGGCGACGGCGACGGCGACGGCGACGGTGACGGTGACGGCCCGGTCCGGCATGGCTGCTCCCGCTGTGCGCGCGGCCGTTTCGCTGTGAGGATCGGGGTGAGGTCCCCGCTCGTCGCCGGGGCGGGCGTAGCCTCGTAGGCGCCGAGGGCTTCTCGTGTGCCGGCTCATGTGCCGAGTGCCGTTCTCGGCGAACGACGATGCCGGGCCCGGACCTCGTCCGGGCCCGAGGCAGGGTTCGCCTCATGACCGCGCACATGCCGGACCGCCCGGCGACCGCCAGCCCCGGGACGCCTGGGCGCCATGGGGCGCCTCCCGAGATACCGTGCACGCCACGGCGGCAGGGGCCGTCGCCCGAGAGAGGCGTGTTCGTCCGGCCGTTGACCCGGCGCCAGGTCGACGACCGGATGTGGGAGCTCGGTGAGTTGTACTCTCACACCTTGTCGAGCGAGCCGGCCGAGCCGGGGAATCTGGGCCCGTACCGGGCCAGGACCGACGCCTTCCGGCGGCGGCTCGCGGGTCACATGCGGCGGCCGGGTTTCGAACTGCTTGTCGCGGAGGCCGTCCGCCCCTCGGGCGCCACCGTCCTCACGGCATGTGCATACGGCTTCCCCGTGCGCGGCACCGGCCCATGGTGGCAGGGCCTCGACGGGTATCTCCCGGAAAACCTGGTCCGCGTCGCCGCCTCGGGCAAGCTCTTCGCGGTCGCCGGCGTCCTCGTCGAGCGCCGGGTGCGCACCCAGGACCTGACCCGTGAGTGGAACCTCGCCCGGCGCCTGCAGAAGCGGCTGCTCGAAGACCACATCGGCGCGCTCGGCGTCACCCTGGTCGACCACCTTGACGTGGACACGTTCCAGGCATTGCTGGCCTGGGGCTGGCGCTGTCTCCCGGCCGAGGGCGGCGGGGTGTCCCGTTTCGCTCCGCGCCGCCTGCTGGTGCTCCGCTGAGAGCGGCGGGCATTCTGCGTCTGCCGCGGCAGGATGTGCGCACAGCCCGACCAGAGTTCATGCAGAGGACGACCCCGCACATCACTGGGCGTCCGGGTCGGTAGGACGCGTCGAAGTGAGGGCGGGTACTGCGCCACGCGCTGCCGTGGTTCTTCCGCACCAGGCGTCCTGGGCGCTGGCGTGGGCAGGGAAGCGGCTGAGCACGCCGCCGTCAAGCAGGACGAGGTCGATCGCCGTACTGCTGTGGACGACTCTGACCCAGCCCTGCCGGGCCCGGCAGGCGTCCCAGGCCGCACACAGGGGCCACAGGATGCTTCCGTCCGTGAAGCTCACCTCACGAAGGTCAACGATGAGAAAGACGCGCCCATTTCCGGTGCGTGCCTCCTCCAGGGCGTGCGTCAGAAGCGCCACGGTGGTCAGGTCCAGATGGCCGCGGGCGCGCACCATCCGGCATTCGTCGAACAGTTCGGGCGCCCGATGGAGCTCGGGCGGATCGGGACGAGGGCACACGAGGCCCATCTCCTGTCCGGTCGGAGCCTTGCGGCGGGCGACAAAGCGCCGCCCGCCGCAAAGCATCACGAGTCCTGCGGGTCGGGGCTCCCGAGATGCCCGTGAAGCCCAGGCGGGCCATGGCCCGGGCCATCGCGGAACCCCGCGACGTCGCGGCGGTCCTTCCGAGTGATGGCTCACCGACCTGTAGTACGGGGTGGTGGCGGCCGATGGCCTGAAGTCACCCGTGGCCAGTGCGGGGTCGGAAGCCCGCCGGCGAGGGCGGCACTGGGTCTTCCGGTCGGTTCGAACGGGTATCAGGCCCGCTTACAGCGCTGAAGCACCACAGGGTGAGGGGCCAACGAGCGGGCACGGCACACCGAGGACGTCCCGCAGGCGGACCCGGTCCGTGTAGGCGGAGCTGTCGCGATGCATGACGAGTTCGGCCCGGGTGACCGAGCCGGTGCGCTCGTCGTCCCCGTCGCACAGGAGCAGGTACTCCACATCGGCGCCGGCCATGACGGACAGAGCGACCTCGACGGTCATGTCGTCACCGACCCGCAGCTCGGTCGTGTCCGGGTGGCCGGCCCCGGTCGGAAGTCCGGGAGCGGTCGGGCTTCGACGCATCTGAATCGGTGTCACGGCTGCCTCCTGTGGTGCCGGCGGACGTTCTGATCGAGCTGGCTCGGGGCAGGTCGCCGCTTCGACGGCGCACCGCCGATACGTCACGCGGCGCGTCGCTGCCCTGCGGACCGGCCCCGAGCGGTGCGCCCTCGGCGATTCCGGGCCGAGGCCGACGCACGGGCCGCGGCGGCCCGGCGGGGCGGCTCCGCGCTCGGCGCGGGGATGACGACCGGGACGCCGGACGGGGCCTTGGCGCCCGTGATCAGGCCCAGCTCCGCCTCGCCCGGACGCACCGCGGTGATCTTCGGGTTGATGCCGGCCGAGACCATCAGGCGGGTCATGCCGCGGCGTTGACGGGGGGTCACCAGGGTGACGACGCTGCCGGACGCGCCGGCGCGAGCGGTACGGCCACCACGGTGCAGGTAGTCCTTGTGATCGCCGGGCGGATCCACGTTGACGACCAGGTCGAGGTCGTCGACGTGGATTCCGCGCGCCGCGACATTGGTCGCCACCAGCACCGTCACCTGCCCGCTCCTGAACTGGGCGAGAGTCCGGGTGCGCTGTGGCTGGGACCTGCCGCCGTGCAGTGCGGCGGCGCGGACGCCGCTGCCGAGGAGGTGTTTGGTGAGCCGGTCCACCGCGTGTTTGGTGTCCAGGAACATGATGAGCCGACCGTCCCGCGCCGCGATCTCGGTGGTCGTACGGTGCTTGTCCGCCTCGTGTACATGGAGGACGTGGTGCTCCATCGTGGTGACGGCACCCGCCGACGGGTCGACGGAGTGGACCACCGGGTCGCTCAGGTAGCGGCGGACGAGCAGGTCGACGTTGCGGTCCAGAGTGGCCGAGAAGAGCATCCGCTGGCCGCCGGGACGCACCTGGTCGAGCAGTGCGGTGACCTGGGGCATGAACCCCATGTCGGTCATCTGGTCCGCCTCGTCCAGGACGGTGATGGCTACGTCGCGCAGTCGGCAGTCACCTCGGTCGATGAGGTCCTTGAGCCGCCCCGGCGTCGCGACGACGACCTCTGCCCCGTTCCGCAGCGCATGCGCCTGCCTGCCGATCGGCATCCCGCCGACCACGCCGGCCAGCCGCAGCCTTACGGCCCGGGCGTACGGGGTGAGGGCGTCGGTGACCTGCTGGGCGAGTTCGCGGGTGGGCACCAGGATCAGGGCCAGCGGTTGCTGCGGTTCGGCGCGTCGGCCCGCCGTGCGGGCGAGCACGGGGAGGCCGAAGGAGAGGGTCTTGCCGGAACCGGTACGGCCACGGCCGAGAACGTCACGGCCGGCCAGGGAGTTCGGCAGCGTGGCCGCCTGGATCGGGAAGGGCACGGTCACGCCTTCGTGGCCGAGCGCGGCCAGAAGGGGCGCCGGCATGGCGAGTTCGGCGAACGACTCGACGGCGGGCAGCGCGGGCTCGATCGTCTTCGGGGGCGTGAAATCGTCGCTGGATGCGGCGAGTCGGCCACCGTGACCCCCGGGCTTGGGCTGGAACCGGTGCTGGGTGCCGACGCGGCCTGTGGCGGAGCTCTCGGAGCGATCGTATTTACGGGTGGGACGGGTGGGACGGGTGGTGCGTGAAGGGCGTGCTCGGTTCATGCAGAACCTTCCTCGATGCAGGCGCGTATCAAGGAATTTTCCGCCGCACGATGAACGGCGCAGGGAATCGCGAGAACGAGCCGAAGGCAGCAGGGGCGAATCCCCTGAAAAAACAGCGAGCTGGGGCCCGCACCCCCAAGGTGCGGGCCCCAGCTACGAAATATGCGTCAGAACCGGTGTCAGGCCGGAACGATGTTCTCGGCGGTCGGGCCCTTCTGGCCCTGAGCGACGTCGAACGACACCTTCTGGCCTTCCTGGAGCTCGCGGAAGCCCTGGCTGGCGATGTTCGAGTAGTGGGCGAAGACGTCGGCGCCGCCGCCGTCCTGCGCGATGAAGCCGAAGCCCTTTTCGGCGTTGAACCACTTCACAGTGCCGGTGGCCATGTCATTTCTCCTTCGGAAACGGTGCTCGAAGCTCGCCTTTTGCGGACTCCGTGTCGCCGTGATGATCAACCCGTCGGAAAATGAACCCTTTTGGCAACCACAACTGCAACCTGATTCGACAGTAGCACGGCGTGCTCGATCACGGGCCGGAAACAATTCCGCATGTTTTCTTGTTGGGTACGCGGTTTTGCCGTCCGCCGCCGCCTACGCGCGCAGCAGCCGTCCGGTGAGCTCCCGGTACTCTCGCAGTGCGAGCCGGAGTTCGGTGGACTGTGTCTCGGGGGCCAGATCCGCCCAGCCCGCGCGGAGGGCCCGCCGCCGCTCGGCAAGGGCGTTCACGAGCTGGGCCGTGGCTTCGTCGAACGCGCCCTCTGCCTCTTCCAGCGCCTCGCGCGGGCTGTCCGCGAAGATGTTGACGGCATGTCCGAGGCAGCGCACGATTTCCTCCCGTTCGGCGGAGGGGAGCAGTGGCTCAGGGCCCGTGGTACGGCCTCCGGCGGGGCCCGAGGGCCGGCCCGCGGGCTGCTGGGCGCGTGTCTGGTCGTACATCGTCGTGTGCACCGCTTCCATGAGGGTGGGGGCACCGCCCGAAGACGCCGTTCGCCTTCTCGACGGCCTGCCGCAGGCTTCCGGCGACCCGGTCGACCTCGCCCTTCCCGGCCCTGCGCCGTCCCGCAAGTCAACGTCCGCAGACGATAGGTGTCAACGTGAGGCCTGCCTGGGCCCACTCTGCCGGAGAGTGAGGGTGAGTCAATGTGAGACAGTTGGCCCGAACGATCATCGATGCTGCACTGAAGCCCGCCGAGGGGAGTACCCCGCGAGCAGGGAGAAGTGGTCCTGGTCTCCGCGGATCACGAGTGCGGTGTCGTCGCCCACGGAGAAGAGGGGCGATGTCCACGACACGGTCGTCGACGGCCATCCGCGTCGGCATCTCGTCCGCGTGCTCATCTGTCGTTCCGCCTGGGGCGAACCGTCGGCTCACGGTGCCGCCCATGGCCGAACCGTTGCCCGATGGTGCGTGTCCTTCGGCGTCGTCTTCCAGCAACCCCGGCTCTCCGCGAACCCTCGGCTACGGCTCACCGACCTCATCGCCGAACCAATGCGCGCCACCGGCCGGCGCGAGGAGGCGCCGGACCGGGTCGCCGAACTGGCCTCCACCGTCGGCCTGACCCCGGACCTCATGGGCAGGCGTCCCCACGGAGTCAGTGACGGTCAACTCCAACGCGCCTGCCTCGCCAGAGCCTTTGTCCTGCGCCCTCGCTGAGGCATCTGCGACGAGATGACCGCGATGCTCGACGCCTCCATCACCGCCGCGCTGGACGCGGTCGTCCAGGAGTACCGCCGCGCAAACGGCGCCGGCCTGCTCGCCGTCGGCACGGCCATGCGCTTCTGAAGCGCTGGTGCGACCGAACCGTCCACTGGGAGGGCGTGGTCGACGTCCGACAGCTGATGGGTTAGGTTAGGCTAACCTAAATAACACCTGGACCTCTGGGAGGATCCGGATGCGTCGTAACGCCCTGCGCGCCGCGGCTCCGACAGCCGCCGAAAGGGCCCGCTCGATTCTGGCCGTCGCTCACTCGATGACCGTGGTGACCGACGGGCGGCACAGCGAAGTCCGTCGTCTCGACGGCGCCGGAGTCATGGGCCACGTCCATCTGCACGCGCCGTTCGAAGGACCTGGCTCCCCGCCCGGCGGGCGGGTGCCGGTCCGGCTGGAACTCACCGACGTAGCGCCCACACCCGTACGGGACCGGCTGCGGGCCCGAGTCACGCTGACGGGGCTGCTGGCCGGGCCGTACGACCCGGGGTCCACGGAGAGCACCTGCATGGAGCTCGGTCAGTGCGTGCTGGAAGACAGCGCTGGACGCGCCTATGTGACCCTCCAGGAACTGGAGGCAACCGAGCTCGACCCGCTGGCGACGAGTGAGGCGGGCATGCTGACCCACCTCGTCGACGACCACCCCGAACTCATCCCCCTGCTCGTGCGCCTGGTCCGCCCGTACCCGGACAGCAGCGTCCGGCGCGCTCTCCCCGTCGGAATCGACCGCTACGGCCTGACCCTGCGTCTGGAAAAGGCGCGCTCCCACCGGGACATCCGGTTGCCCTTCAACAAGCCGGTGCGCCACATCGATCACGCCGGTCCGCAGATCCACGCCCTGCTGGCTGCGGCCCGCCGCCTCTCTCACACGGGCCGTCTCATGGCCTGAGGTGCGGCAAGGGGGCCCGCCTAGAGGCGGATGACGATGAGGGCGATGTCGTCGGGGGCGCCGTCGGCCACGTCGAGGCGGCTCAGCAGGGCGTCGGCGAGCTCCTCGGGGGTGTGGGAGCTGACCTCGGCCAGGGTCGTGGTCAGGCGGTCCAGGCTGGCGTCGATGTCCTCGTCGCGGCGTTCGATGAGGCCGTCGGTGTACAGAACGAGGGTGTCCCCGGGGGTGTAGGGGAGGCCGGCCTGGGGGCGGGGGACGTGGTGCAAACGGGCGCCGAGCGGTGGATCGGTTGCCTGGTCCAGCAGTTCGCAGGTTCCGTCGCGGTGGAGCAGGACGGGCGGTGGGTGCCCCGCGTTGCTGTAGATGAGCAGCCGGCTGCGGGTGTCGATGAGTACCTTGACCGCGGTCGCGGCCGTGGCGCCCTCCAGGGAGCGGGCGTACAGGCCGAGGACTTCCAGGGCCTGGGCGGGGCTGGGGGTGGTGCGGATCGCCGCGCTGAGGGCGCTGCGGAGCATCCCCATGACGGCCGCGGCGTGCAGACCGTGGCCGACGACGTCTCCGACCGCCGCGGCGTAGCGGTCGGGCGGCAGGTCCACGACGTCGTACCAGTCACCGCAGACGTTCAGTGAGGTGGTTGCCGGCTGGTAGCGCACGGCGATCGAGTCGGTGTGACGGTCGAGGTCCGGGGCGGAAAGCATCGCTTCCTGCAGAGTGACGGCGACCTGCCGTTCGCGGGCATGGGCCCGGCGGAGTTCCTCGTTGAGGACGTGCAACTCGCGGGCCCGGGCGTACAGCTCGGCCGCCAGGCCCTTCTCCCGTTCGGTGAATTCCTCTGTGAGCTGGCCCGCCCAGTGCGAATGGATGAAGCCGGTCACATCCTCGGCGCGCTGCACGATCCGCTTCACATTGCCGTCGGGCCTGTGAATCGGGGTGTGGACCACCGACCACCAGCGCTCTTCGAACTCTCCCGGATTCTGGAGGGCGGGGATGTCGTATCGCTGCAGTACCAGGGTGTCCGGTCTCCCGGTTTCCAGCACCCGGCGCAGCGACCGTTGCAGGTTGTGCTGTGTGTCGTCGGGGGCATGGGGGTTCTCCGGCAGGGCGTCGAAGAAGTGCGACCCGATCAGCTCGTCCCGAGTTCTTCCCGTGGTCTGCAGGTATGCCCGATTGACGTAACGGATCACCAGGTCCGTATCCAGCACCAGGTACGGGCTTGGTGTGGCGTCGAAGAACGCCGTGAAATCAATGTCCGCTGCCATCACGCGCTCTCAGAGGAGGCCCACGAGCGGCGACTGCCTGCAATCCCCAATCTACGGGCGAATGGGGGACCGGGCTCGTCGGCTCAGGGCATCGTTTCGGCCCGCCGCTCGCTACGGGCGGCTGATGCCTTGCCTGGCCGTGAGTTCGCGCCCGGCGGCCATCTCCGACTCGATCCGCACGAACACCGTGTCCCGCAGTGGCATCCAGGATGTCGGGCCGGTTTGCAGCAGACGCTCGTGCTCGGCGGGATCGGTCACCACGGTCGCCCGTCCGGTCACGACCACGCTCCAGCCGGACCGGGTCGCCGCATCGAACTCGTCCGCCTCGAAGGCGACCACGACGCCGTCGATGGCGCGCACGAGGTCCGAGTCCGGCGAGGTGCGCAGCAGCACGGAGGCGTCCGTGTCCAGGGAGAAATTGATCGGGAGCACCGCGGGCAGCGCGTGCCGGGTGTAGACAACGCGGCCTACCGGCACCTCGGCGAGCAGGCGCAGGCACTCCTGCCGGCCGAGTGCGCGAAAGGCGTCGTTCTGGAACATCAGTCCATGGTCCCCGGGGGCGCGGTGACGGGGTAGGGCCGACAGGCCCTACCCGGTGGGGACGTGAGGACAGCTGATCACGGCCCTTGATCCGCGCGGACCGCTCCGACCGTGCGGCACCGGGGACGGGAGGAGGGACGGTTGATCCCCTCTCCCGGACCGTCCGGCCGTCGGCAGGGGGCCGACGGCCCAGGCCCGTGGTGAGCCCAGAAGCGGAGGGTGGTTCTGGGACGGCGTTCCGCCGCTCCGCGGCCCCCGTGGCCACGGCGTGCGGACCCTGGACCACATCCTCAAGGAACAGGACGGCGTCTTCCCGGCCGCCCTCGCCAACCTCAGCACCGTCGAGGCCGCGCGTACCGCGGTCGGCGGGGCCTTGTCCCGGTGACCCGGCTCAGGCCCCCGGCTGCGCCGGCAGCGGCACCGTCCACTCGGCGACGGTGCCGCTGGGCTCGTTCGGCCGGACGGTGAAGCTGCCTCCGAGATCGGCGGCGCGGCGGCGGAGGTTCTCGAGGCCGCTTCGCCGGGTGACGGCCGGGTCGATGCCCCTCCCGTTGTCCGCGACCCGCAACCGGAGCCGGCGGCTGTCGGTCTCGGCCGTGACCTCCAGCTGGGTGGCATGTGCGTGCCGGGCGGCGTTCGAGAGCGTCTCGCGCAGAACGGCCACGAGGTGATCGGCATATTCGGAAGGAACGTCCGTGTCCAGCAGGCCGGTCATCCGCAGGGCAGGGGTGAAGCCGAGCGCCTCGGCGGCCTGGTCGGTCTCCGCCAGCAACTTGGCGCGCAGTCCGCCCCGCGCCCCGTCACGGTCGCGCTCACGCAGCGCGTAGATCGTGCCCCGTACGGTCTTGATGGTGTCGTCGAGGTCGTCGACGACCCGCTGGACGCGCTCGGCCGCGTCGGGCCGGTCGGCGATCCGGCCGAGCACCGAGTTCAGGGTCAGCCCGGAGGCGAAGAGCCGTTGAATGGCCAGGTCGTGCAGGTCGCGGGCGATACGGTCGCGATCGGCGAGGACCATCAGCTGCTCGGCCTCGCGCCGGTGCTCGGCGATCTCCAGGGCGAGCGCGGCCTGGTCGGCGAATCCGCTGATCAGGGTCATGGTGGCGTCGGAGAACTCAGGTCGGCCGGGCAGGTTGGCGACCTGAAGAACGCCGCGCGCGTGCTCGGTGCCGCCCAGCGGGAGCAGGAACCCCGGCCCCAGGTCGATCTGTCCCGCCGAGCCGCAGCCGTCCTGCGGCTCCTGGGACAGCGCGGCGCTGGTGATCCGTTCGTTCGAGTGGTACACCTTCGCGGCCAGCGTGGCGGCCGGCAGCACCAGCCCGCGTACCTGCTCAGAGTCCTCCCCGTCGGCGGCCTCGATCACCAGCTCGTCGCCGCTGTCCAACGGCACCGCGACCGTCACCAGATCCGCCCCGGCCAGGGCCCGGACCGTGACGGCCACCTGATGCAGCACCCGGTTCGGATCGGTACCGGACAGAAGGCCGCGGGTCAGCTCGCTGCTCGCCGCCAGCCACTGCTCCCTGCGGCGCGTGTCCTCGTACAGGCGGGCGTTGTCGATGGCGACGCCGGCCGCGGCGGCGAGGGTCCGCAGCACCGCCTCGTCCTCGTCGTCGAACTGCGCCCCACCGCGCTTGTCGGTGAGGTACAGGTTTCCGAAGACCCGGTCGCGCACCCGCACCGGTGTCCCCAGGAACGTGGTCATCGGCGGATGTCCCTCGGGGAAGCCGACCGATTCGGGGTGAGTGCCGAGGTCGGCGAGGCGTACCGGCTCCGGTTCCCTGATCAGCAGGCCCAGGATTCCCCGGCCCTCGGGGTAGTGGCCGATCCTCTTGATCGTCTCCTCGTCCACGCCGACCGTGATGAACTGCTTGATCCGCCCTTCCTCGCCGAGCACTCCCAGGGCGCCGTACTCGGCGTCCACCAGGGCCACCGCGGACTCGGTGATCCGCCGCAGCACCACGTCGAGGTCGAGATCGGAGCCGATGGCGAGGACCGCGTCCAGCAGCGTGTGCACCCGGTCCCGGGTCGCGCGGACCTGGGCAACCTGTGCCTGAAGGCCCTCCAGCAGTTCGTCCAGGCGCAACTGGGGCGCCGCCGGGACGTCTTTGCGACCCGCTGCCGGACCCTCTGCCATTTCCGCTCCCTCCGGAAAGGCGCCACTGGCACCTCAACCATCATGCCTGAGCAGCCCGGTCGGAAGGCGAACGCATGTACCCAACGGGGTCGTCCCAGCAGCCAAGATCCTATGGCCCGCCGACTGCGGCGGCCGAGGCGCTCGCCATCCCGGTACGACCATGACCGGGCACCCGCCATCCGGCAGCAGCGCAGTTGCGATACGACCATGACCGGGCACCGGGCACCCGGCACCCGGCATCCGGCAGCAGTGCCAGTGCCGTACCTCCCGAGCGGTGGCCGGCCACCACCAGAGCGGACTGGCCGCTCGCACGCCCGCGTCAACGCCACGGCGATCGATCACACGGGCGCCTCCGCACCACCGCCCTCGCCTCGCAGACCGACCACGATCAGCTCCGCGTCCGTACCCGGACCGTCCGGTGGCGACACGTGGACCACCCGCACGGGCAGCCCACGCGGCAGCGCCTCGCGCGCCGCCCAGACGGCCGCGGCGCGGCTGCATGCCGACCGGTCGACGCCGGTGATGATCACTCGTTCCCATGACCTCTCCCGGCCGACGACGGCCGCTCCTCCACCCGAACCGGCTACCAGGACGTCGTCCTGGGCCTCGACCTCGGCGGTTCCTGCGACGAGGTGATCGAGTTCGCCTTCGAGGCGGCCCGGCTGCGTGGTGCCCGGCTGTACGTCGTGCACGCCTGGCAGGAGCCGTCGCCCCTGGGGCTCGGACCCGGTGAGATCGGCCTGGTGAACGGCCCCGAGCAGGCCGACGAATGGCTTGGTCTCCTCGACGCGGTTATCAAGGTGTGGAGGGACAAATATCCCGAGGTCGAGGTGGTGGGGACGGTGGCAGCGGACCGCGCCCGGTCCGTGCTGGTCCTGGCCGCCACCGGGGCGAGCCTGCTCGTCGTCGGCCGGCGGACGACCGGGCGCCCGGCCGCCGGGCGCCCGGCCGGCCCCCGCACCGGACCCGTCACCCACACCGCCGGCCCGCACGTCGGCTGCCCCGAGGCCGTCGTCCCTCACGAGTGAGAGGAGCAGACCTCATGAGCCCGCCCACCAAGTACGTGTACGAATTCGCCGAAGGCAGTCGTGACATGGCCGACCTCCTCGGCGGCAAGGGAGCGGGCCTCGCCGAGATGACCCGGCTCGGCCTGCCCGTCCCGCCGGGCTTCACCGTCACGACCGAGGCCTGCAAGGTCTACCTGGCGACGGGCGAGGAACCGGACGAGCTCGGTGTGGAGGCCGCCCACTCGCTGGCCGGCCTGGAACGCGCCATGGGCCGTACGCTGGGGGCGCCCGACGACCCCCTGCTGGTCTCCGTGCGCTCCGGAGCCCGCTTCTCCATGCCGGGCATGATGGAGACGATCCTCGACATCGGCCTCAACGACATGTCGGTCGGCGGCCTCGCCAAGGCCTCGGGGCAGGAGCGCTTCGCCTGGGACTCCTACCGCAGGCTGATCCAGATGTTCGGCCGCACCGTGATGGGCGTCGACGGCGACCTGTTCGAGCAGGCCATCACCGCTCACAAGGAGCGACGGGCCGTCGAGGGCGACCACGAGCTCGACACCGGTGAACTCGTCGCGCTCACCGACGAGTTCAAGGACGTCGTCCGCCAGGAGACCGGCGAGGACTTCCCGCAGGACCCCGCGGAACAACTCGCCCGCGCCATCCGCGCCGTCTTCGACTCCTGGAACGGTGAACGCGCCCACATCTACCGCCACCGCGAACACATCCCCGAGAACCTCGGCACCGCCGTCAACATCCAGGCGATGGTCTTCGGCAACCTCGGCCAGGACTCCGGCACCGGCGTCGCCTTCACCCGCGATCCCGCCACCGGCGAGAGCGGCGTGTACGGCGACTACCTGCCCGACGCCCAGGGCGAGGACGTCGTCGCGGGCGTCCGGGACGCGCTGCCGCTGAGCGAACTGGCGATCATCGCCCCGCGCACCTACGCCGAACTCGGGGACCACCTGCGCGCCTTGGAGGACCACTACCGCGACCTGTGCGACGTCGAGTTCACCGTCGAGCGCGGCAAACTCTGGATCCTCCAGACCCGCGTCGGCAAGCGCACCGCCGAAGCCGCCTTCCGCATCGCCCACGACCTCCGCGCGGACGGCACGATCAGCCGGGACGAGGCCCTGTTGCGCGTCGACGGCGCCGAGCTGACCCGGCTGATGTTCCCCCGCTTCGACACCACCCCGGCGGATGTGCCGCTCGCCCACGGTGTGCCCGCCTCGCCGGGCGCGGCGGTCGGCGCGGTCGTCTTCGATTCCACGGAGGCCGCGCGTCGCGCGGCAGCCGGCGATGACGTGGTCCTGGTCCGCCGGGAGACCACCCCTGACGACCTGCCCGGCATGATCGCCGCGCAGGCGGTGCTGACCAGCCGTGGCGGCAAGACCAGCCACGCGGCGGTCGTGGCCCGCGGCATGGGCAAGGTGTGCGTGTGCGGCGCCGAGGCCCTCACCGTCGACCCGGTCGCCCGCCGTTTCACCACGGAAGCGGGTGTGGTCGTGCACGAGGGCGACATCGTCTCCGTGGACGGCACCGCGGGCACCGTCCACCGCGGCGCGCTCCCGCTGACCGCCTCCGACGTCGGCCGCGCCCTGGAGAAGGGCACCGGCACCGGCCCGGTCACCGAAGCCGTCCTCGGGGCGCTGGCCCACGCCGACTCCGTACGCCGCCTCGAGGTGCGGGCGAACGCCGACACCCCCGAGGACGCGGCACGCGCGCGTGCCCTCGGCGCCCAGGGCATCGGCCTGTGCCGCACCGAACACATGTTCCTCGGCGAACGCAGGGCACTGGTCGAGTCGATGATCCTGGCCCGCGACGACACCGCGCGGGAGGAGGCCCTGGCGGCTCTGCTGCCGCTCCAACGCGAGGACTTCATCGGCATGCTCGCGGCGATGGACGGCCTGCCGGTGACGATCCGGCTGCTGGACCCGCCGCTGCACGAGTTCCTGCCCGACCGCACCGAACTTGCCGTACGCGTGGCCGCCGCGGTCCACCCGGACCCGCACGACCGTCAAGTCCTTCGCGCGGTGGAGCGCATGCACGAGGAGAACCCGATGCTCGGCCTGCGCGGCGTGCGCCTGGGTCTTGCCGTGCCCGGCCTGATGGCCATGCAGGTACGGGCCGTCGCCGAAGCCGTGACCAACCGCCTGCGCGCGGGAGGCCGACCGTATGCCGAGATCATGATCCCGCTGGTCGGCACGGTCGAGGAACTGAGGCTGGCCCGCGCCGAGGCGGAACGCGTACTCGCCGAGGTCACGGCGGAGACCGGTACACACCTCGACTGCCCGATCGGCACCATGATCGAACTGCCCCGCGCGGCGCTCACCGCCGGACGCATCGCCGAGGCCGCCGACTTCTTCTCCTTCGGCACCAACGACCTCACCCAGACGACCTGGGGCCTGTCCCGCGACGACGCCGAGGCCTCCTTCTTCCCGCTCTATCTGGAGAAGGGAGTCTTCGACGTGTCCCCGTTCGAGTCGATCGACCAGGAGGGCGTCGGAAGGCTCGTGGAACTGGCCGTGGAGGCAGGACGCACCGTCAAACCCCACCTCGGGACAGGGGTGTGCGGTGAGCACGGCGGCGACCCCGACTCCATCCACTTCTTCCAGCGGGCCGGACTGGACTACGTCTCCTGCTCGCCGTTCCGCATCCCGGCGGCCCGACTGGAGGCGGGCAGGGCCGCGGTCACCGAGCGGACCGGGAGGAGCGAGACGAGGTGATAAGAGGGCGGTCCCCGGGGCCAGGCCACCAGTGGCGAGGGTGCACACGCGTCAGGCCCTGCCCGCGGTGCTTCCCGTGAACTTCTGCCTGGACGACGACAGCGCCGTCCTGCTGCCCACCGCGGCCGACTCCGAACCGGCCCACGCGGTCGACGGCTCCGTGGTCGCCTTCGAGGCCGACCAGGTCGACGCCGCCGCGCACTCGGGCTGGAGCGTCGTCGTCACCGGATCCGCCATGGTGATCACCGACGCGGCCGAGCACGAGCGCCTCGTCCGCACCGGCCCGCGTTCCTGGGTGCCGTCGCCCAGCGAGGTCTTCATCCGCATCGAACCCGAGTTGGTGACCGGCCGCGAACTCGTCGGCGGGCGCTGCCTGTACGGGCTGCACATCCCCTCATGGCATGGCGAGGCCAATGGGCAGGGCCGTACGGCGGTTCGGCGGGCCGAGCGACCCCTGCCCGCTCCACCGCGCAAGGACCAGCATCGGGAGCACGGAACAGAAGGGAGAGGGAGATGACTCCCCATCATGTGGTCGTCGGCGTCGACGGTTCCCTGAACGCCGTACGAGCGCTGGACTGGGCCTCCGACGAGGCCGCGCGCCGGGGTGCCGCGCTGCGTGTCGTGCACGCCGTGCCGGACCGCGACGAGGCGGAACCCGTCCTCGCCTCGGCCGCCGCACGCGTCAGGGAGCGCCATCCGGACCTGTCCGTCGAGGTCAAGGGCATGGAGGGCGGCACCGTACGGGCGCTGCTGCGTGAGAGCGAGGGCTCTGAGCTGACCGTGGTCGGCACGCGCGGCCTCGGCGGTGTCGCCGCGCTGCTGGCCGGCTCGGTGAGTCTGCGCCTGGCCGCGCACGTGCACGGCCCCCTGCTCGTTGTGCGCGGGGACCACGCGTGCGACGGCGAGCGCACCGTGCTGCTGGGTCTGGAGGACGACTCCGACGCCGATGCCGCCTCCTACGCCTTCGGCGAGGCGGAGCGGCGAGGTGCCAGGCTGCGTGTCGTGCACTCGGCCCACCGCCACATGACCCCCGAACTGCCCTCCCTGATCCCCGGAACGAGTCCTGGCCGGCGGCGACGCGCCCAGAACGAACTGGCTGAGGACGCGGTACCCCGCTTCGACCTGGCCCGCCTGCGGAACGAGCACCCCGAGGTCGACGTCGAGACCCACACGGTCCGCAGGGGAGCGGCCCGGGCCCTGCTCGACGACACCCGCGAATCGGCGGTCGTCGTCATCGGCGCACACCGCAGGACGAGTCGGCTCGGACCACAGCTCGGACCGGTCGCGCACACCCTGCTGCGCGGCTCCCACTGTCCGGTGGTGCTGGTACCGATGGCCGGATGACGACCGAACGCCGTCCGACCCCGGTGGTTGGGCCGATCGGCACCGCGTCAGGTCGTTCGCCCCGTGTCCGAGCGCGGCACCGGGGTCTGGGCGGCCGCGCAGAGTGGCCGGACAGGTGACACCGGCGCGTCGCGCGCGGCGTACGACCAGCCCACGCCGACCACATCGGGCTGCGGCGACTACGGACCGTCGCACTGGGGTATGACGGGCGACCGCGACGGCCAGGGCGATCGGACAGGGCCGTCGATGATGGGCGGACACGTCTGCGGCCTGACCGGGAACGGGCAACCGGTGACCTCGATCCCCGAGGCCAAGGCCCGCGCCCAGGACCTCGCCGACCGACTCGACCTGCGGGTCGGCGAAGTCATGCAGTTCTCGCGCAACTTCTACGCCGAGCTCCTCACCGCGGCCGGCAAGCGCGCCACCGAAGTCCTCGTCCACCCGCGCAGCGGTGCCGTCTGGCTGGAGTACGGCCCGGCGATGATGTGGAACACCGAATACGGCATGCCCACGCACCGAAACGGCGCGCCGAAGACCGTCTCCGCGGCGGAGGCCCGAGGGATCGCCCGGCACTGGCTCGACGCGCATCTCTCCGGCCGGACCCCCGGGGACACCGAGGCATTTCCCGGCTACTACACCCTGCACATCCTCAAGGACGGCAGGATCACAGGCATGCTGTCGGTCAACGCCGGCACCGGCCAGGTCCGGTACCACGAGTGGCACGGCGCGTTCATCGCCATGAGCGAGGGCTGAGCCCCACACCGCCCGACCCGGCCTCACTCTCGGCACTCGCCTACCGCTACTCTTGAAGAGTTCTTCAATTGGTCAGTTGCTGTGCTTCCTAGGTGATCCACGGTCCGGAGGTCGGAATGAGCGAAGTCGCCGATGCGCTGCTGGCGCGGGTACGCGCGGCCCACGCCGATCTGGCGGCGGCCCTGAAGGCCGAGGACGTGTACGCCGTCGCGGTGGCCCAGGACGAGCTCGACGACGCGGTGCGGCTGGCGAAGCGGCACGGGCTCGACGTCGGTGCCACGGGGATGCTCGAGGGGTGATCGTCCATGCCCATGCCGCGGTACGAGGCCAAGGCCGACTTCTTCCGGATGCTCGGCCACCCGGTGCGCATACGGGTCCTTGAGCTGTTGCAGGACGGGCCGAAGCCGGTGCGTGAGCTGCTCGCGGCGATCGAGGTCGAGCCCTCGAACCTGTCGCAGCAGCTGGCCGTGCTGCGTCGCTCCGGCATCGTCACCGCCACCCGCACCGGCACGACCGTGACGTACGAACTCGCCGGCGGAGACGTCGTCGAACTGCTGGCCGCGGCCCGCAGGATCCTGTCCGTGCTGCTGGCCGGCCGACAGGACCTGCTCGACGAGCTCCGCAGGACGCAAGCACCGCGGTGATGGCGGACGAGTGTCGCGTGGCCGGCATCGCCGCAGGCACGTCGACGGCCGCCCGCAAGGGCCTGCCGGCCCCCCTTCCAGGCCTCGCGAACTCGGCCAGCGGCCGGCGCAGCTCCTCCTCCACCATCGCCGACAAGGGACTGCCGATCGCCTTCGCCCGGGTGCTGGCGGTGTGGGACGGCTCCCCGTCCGGCGGCCGGGACGCGACCGCGCACCTCGTGGCCTTCGCTCGCAGCAGCAGCGGCGTGGACGTGGAAGTGCTGTGGCCCGACGGCGCCTCCCGCAGGGGCTGAAGTTCGCGGCACGGGCGGCCGTCTCCCGCATCGCCTGAGAGTGTCACTCGCGGGAGACGATCGCTGTTCGGGGCAGCCGCTACGACGGCGGCTGCCCCTCGTCCTGAGCGGCCTTCAGGTCGGCCAGCAGCTCGGCCTGTCCGGCGAGGACACCGGACAGGATGGTCCGCGCGACCCGCAGGAGCTCCGCGACCTTCGGACTGGTCAGCGAGTAGTACACGGTCGAGCCCTCCTTGCGGGTCTTGACCAGGTTCGCCCGTCGCAGCACGGCCAGTTGCTGGGACAGATGTGCGGGTTCGATACCGACCTCGGGCAGCATCTCGGCGACCGCGTGCTCGCGCTCGCTCAGCAGCTCCAGGACCCGGATCCGGGCCGGATGCCCGAGCGTCTTGAAGAACTCGGCCTTCAGTTGGTACAGCGGCGTACTCATCGTGTCGTCCCCTCCCCGACACAACAGCACAACCCCACCGGCCGGAATCCGGTGCATCGCATCCACGCACTCATCAAGAACATGCGGTCCATCCTCGCCTGTGGCACGGCCTGCGCCGAACCTGCCCGTGAGGAAGGAAGCGACCGGGTGCCGGGTCAGGCCTTCTTGACCACGGCGGACTTCAGCTGCATGGCGCCGAACCCGTCGACCTTGCAGTCGATGTCCTGGCCGTCCACTCCGTCGGCCAAGCGGATGTCGCGCACGTGGTGCCTGCCTTGATCCCGGTCGGACTGCCCTTGACCTTCAGGGCGTGGGTCGCTCACGCCTGTCGGTCGTCCTCGGGGGACGAAGGGCGCCGGTTGTGGGCGGACAGTGCGGTGGTGAGGTCGGGGTGGACGGGGATGTCGGGGCAGTTGCCGGTCGGGACCGGGGAACCGTCGGCAGGGATGGCGGCCAGTTCCAGCCGCCGGCCCGCGCCGGCCAGCCGGCGTGCGGCTTCCGTGATCGCCACTTGGCCCTCGGTGGACCAGCCGCGCAGTTCGCTCAGATCGAGGATGATCACGCCGGTGCCGCGGGCGACGGCCCAGCCGACCGCGCCGGCGAAGCGATGGACCGCGTGCGGACCCAGGTATCCGGCGACGGAGAGGATGCCGAGGTCCCGCTCGTCGGTGTAGCGCCAGTCGATGGTCATGCCGTGAACTTCCCTGCGTGTGCGCCCCGTCGGGGTCAGAGGGGCAGGGTGATCCAGATGCTCTTGCCCTGCTGGTCGCCGTCCGCGCGGACGACCGCCGTGCCGCCCAGTTCATGGGTGAGCTCCATGACGGTCGCCAGTCCGCCGCTGCTCGCGCCGATGAGAGGCGGCTGGTACGGGTGGCGGTCGTGGACGGCGAAGGCCAGACAGTCCCGGCCGGCCGTGTAGATCACCGTCACCTGCGGCGAGCGGGCCGCGGCATGCCGGACGCTGTTGGTCACCAGCTCGCCCAGGATCAGCAGGGCCGCGTCCACGACGGGATGCCGCGGGCCGATTCCCCATTCGGCCAGGGCCCGCTCGGCCGTCTCGCGGGCCAGGCGTACCGCGCCCGGCTGGTTCGGCAGGGTGAGGACGTGGCGGTGGGGGAGGGCTGCAAGTCGCACGGCCGTCACACCTCCGCTCGGAGCAGGCGGAATCCGCTCACCGTCCTGGGACGCAGGCACAGCACGGTGTCGTGCGGGCCGTGCGTCCAGCCGGTCAGGGTGCGCCGGTAGTGGGCCGCCTCGTCGGGGTCGCCGATCACCTCGGCGGGGCCGGACAGGGTGACCGTCCAGCCGGTGCCGCCCACCGCTCGGATCTCGTCCACCTGGTAGGTCACCGTCTCGGGCAGGACAGCCGCCCGGACGGGAGCCCTGACGACGAGAAGTCCGTACTCCCACACGTGCCGGGCCGGCCGTATGGCGGACTGCCCCCGCTGCGGATACACCAGCCGCCCGAGGCTGCTGCCCTCCACCAGCCACAGCGCTTCCGCACCGGAGACCTCGGCCATGCGCAGGGCCGCGGGAGGAAGACTCATGGCGCGGGCTCCTCACGGAACTCGGGGGAATCGGCGGGGTTCGAGACTGCCTGCTGCTCCTGGCGGGCGGCACCCGCGGGCAGGACTCCGGCCCGTTCGAGGTGGTCGCGAGCGCCCCGGATGGCCTCCGGGGTGGTGGCGTAGACCCTGCCGTCGGGCCGCAGCAGGTCCAACGCGCCGACGGAGTCAAGGACTTGGTGCTGCCCGGGACGGATGCCGGAGGCCAGGACGAGGATGCCGCGCCGCGTCAGCTTCTCCACCGCGTCCTTCACCACGAGGGCACCAGTGGCGTCCATCGTCGACACCCGGGACATACGCAGGATGACGACCCGGACGTCGGCCACCTCGGTCAGCTCCAGCAGGAAGCGGTGCGCGGCGGCGAAGAACAGCGGCCCGTCGATCCGGTAGGCCACGATGTGCTCGGCCAGCAGGGCATGCTCCTCCACGCTGTGATCGCCACGGTCGAGGGGCACCTGGTCGAAGCGGGCCTGCCCGGCCACGGCACGCAGGGCGAGCACCCCCGCCACGGCCAACCCGATGATCACCGCGTACACGAGGTCAAGGGCGAGGGTCGCGATCGCGGTCAGTACGAGGATCAGCGCATCCGCGCGGGTGGCCCTGGCCATCGCCCTGAGCGAGCCGACCTCGACCATGCGGACCGCCGTGGCCAGCAGCACACCGGCGAGGGCCGCGAGCGGGATCTTCGACACCAGAGGTGCCGCGGCGAAGACGATCACCGCCAGGATCGCGGCGTGGACGAGGGCGGCCAGCCGGGAACCGGCACCCGTGCGGACGTTGACCGCGGTCCGGGCGATCGCTCCGGTCGCAGGGACTCCGCCGAACAGCGGGGCCGCGATGTTGGCCAGCCCCTGGCCGAACAGTTCGCGATCGGGGTCGTGCTGCTGGCCGACCGTCATGCCGTCCGCCACCGACGCGGACAGCAGCGACTCCAGAGCCGCGAGCGCCGCCACGGCGACGGCCGGGGCGAGCAGGGTGCCGAGCGAACCGAGTTCCAGGAAGCCCAGCGAGGGCGCCGGGAGCCCGGAGGGCAGGTCGCCGATCGGCTCGGCCGCGTCCAGACCTGCCAGCTGGGCGACGACGGTGGCCGCGATCACGGCGAGGATCGAGAACGGCACGGTCGGCCGCAGGCGAGCGCCGACCAGCATGGCCGCCGCCACCGCAGCCGCGAGGCCGACCGCCGTCCAGTTCGGATGCCGCGCGAACTCCTCGACGGCCCGCCAGGTCACCACCAGCACCCGATCGCCCTCGGGCTTCGGCACCCCGAGCGCGCCCGGGACCTGCTGAAGCCCGATCACGCAGGCGATCCCGAGCGTGAAGCCCTCCACCACGGGCGCGGGAACGTACCGCATGTACTTCCCGGCCCGCAGCGCGGCCAGCGCCACGAGCATGACGCCTGCCATCAGCCCGACGGTCAGCACACCGGTCGGCCCGTACGCGCCGACGATCGGCACCAGTACGACGGTCATGGCCCCCGTCGGCCCGGACACCTGGAGATTGGAGCCGCCGAAGAGCGCGGCGAGCGCGCCGGCCACCACGGCCGTCGCCAGGCCCGCCTCGGCGCCGAGACCGGAGGAGACACCGAAGCCGAGCGCGAGCGGCAGAGCCACGATCGCCACGGTCAGACCGGCGAGCAGGTCACGCCGGGGGTCGCGCCGCATGTCCGTCAGATCGGCACGGGTGGGCAGCAGCGCGCCGAACCGGGCCCCTGCCCGGCTGCTCAGCGACGTCATCGCGCGGCGACCTCGATGTCCCGCAGCTCGGCCGGCAGAGCACCCTGTCCGCAGAGCACCTCGGTGAGGATCCGCCGCGCGGCCTGCATCAGATCCGCGACGTCCCCGCCCGCCGGCGCGTAGACGACCGTCGAGCCCTCCCGGGAGGCGGTGACGATCCCCGACCGGCGCAGCACCGCCAACTGCTGCGACAGGGCCGGCGGCTCCACATCGATGGCGACCAGCAGGTCCCGCACGGGCGTCGGTCCGTCCTGCAACAGCTCCAGCACCCGGATCCGCACGGGGTGCCCCAGCATCCGGAAGAACTCGGCCTTGGCCTGGTACAGCGGAACGGACACAACCCCTCGGCTTCCCCTGCAGCGCCCCACCTCGGAGCGGAGACAGATGCTGTGCCCGCGGCTACCGGATTTTGCGGGCACAGCTTCTATAGCATCTAGGCAGTTGCGAAATTTTGCAATTTCGCATGCCGTGGAGTCGGTGCCTCGTGCGAACAGGGGCCGGTCGACCCATACGGCGGCCTGCGGCAAGGGCCGATCGACTCAAGCCGCGGTGGGCCCGGGATGACACGTTGGAGGCAGCACCACTGCGAGGAAGGGCGAGGACCATGCGAGCTCACCTCGGCGACCAGCTCGTCATCGAAAGCCCCGCCACCGGCGCCGCACGGCGCGACGGAGCGATTGTCGGACTGCACCACGAGGACGGGACACCCCCGTACGACGTGCGCTGGTCGGACACGGACGAGGTGACGCTCGTCTTCCCCGGCCCCGACGCGCATGTCCGCCATCCCGATCACGGCCCGCCCGGCACCGACGCGAGCGAGGCGGAGCCCACGTCCAAGGCCGCAAAGCAGGCAGGCGGACCGAACCCCGGCGACGTCGGACGACGCGTCGCGGTGGAACGCCGCCGGCACGGGCTCAGCCGCGGAGAGGCGGCCCGCCGCGCCCGCATGTCCCCGGACTACCTGGCCTACCTGGAGGAACACCCGGCGGACCCGACCGTGGCGACGCTCATCCGCCTGGCCGACGCACTGGGCACCACCGTCACCGCGCTGCGCGGGGCAGGCATCGACACCCCACCCGGTCAGGGCCACGCACTGCTCCATCCCCACCTGCGCGATCTCGGCCCGGAGGAGTGCCACGCCCTGCTGTCGACGCACGGCGTCGGGCGCATCGCCGTGACGACGCCCGACGGACGCCCGGCGATCATCCCGGTCAACTACGAGATCGTCGACGAGGACATCGTCTTCCGGACCGCGCCCGGCTCTGCTGCCGCGGCCGCCGTCGGAACGGATGCCGCCTTCGAGGTCGACCACATGGACGACGCCTTGAGCCAGGGGTGGAGCGTCCTGGCGGTCGGCCCAGCGAGCGCCGTGACCGAAACCGCCGCCGTACGCCGACTCGTCCAGCACGCTCACACCGCGCCATGGGCCGGCGGGACGCGGGAGATGTGGGTGGCGATCCGCCCCGTACGCCTCACGGGCCGCCGCATCGCTCCGGCCGATCGCCAGGCAACCAATGGGCATTGAGAAGTGCCGAGTGCCCTCTTGAGGGGAGGCTGTGATGACCCGCCGTACACCGGCCGACGAGCGTGTCGCGGCGCTGATCCACGACGCCACGGCCGCCCCGTCGATGCACAACGCGCAGCCCTGGCAGTTCCGTTACCACCGGAGCCGGCACACCTTCGAGGTGCGCGCCGACTTCGAGCGGGGCACGCCGCACTCCGATCCCGACGGCCGCAGCCTCCACCTCGGCTGCGCCGCCGCCCTGCTGAACCTGCGGGTCGCGGTGGCGCACGAGGGCCTGCATCCGCAGACCCGACTCCTGCCCGACCTCGCGGACCGCGAACTCCTCGCGACCGTACGACTCACAGACCCCGCCCCCGACACCAGCGCCCTCGCCGCGCTGTACCCGGCGATCCACCAGCGGCACAGCAGCCGAGACCCCTTCGAGGAGACGGAGATCCCGCATACCGTCCACGAGGCTCTCGCCGAGGCCGCACGCCTGGAAGGAGCCGTCCTGACCTTCCCCGCCTCCTGGCACCTGGAGAACGTACTGGAGACGATCCAGGAGGCGGAGGCCCGCAACATCACCGACCCCGGCAGCGAGCAGGACCTGGAACGGTGGACCCGGATCGCCGCCTCGCCGGCGGACGCACCGGTCGAGGGAGTCCCGCAGTACGCATTCGGACCGCGCAAGCGCGGCGGAAAGGCGCCCATGCGCGACTTCACAGGCCACCGGCAGGTGGCGGACCGCGACGCCGCGGACTTCGAACGGACCCCTCAACTGGCCCTGCTCAGCACACCTCACGACCGCCCGGAGGACTGGCTCCGCGCAGGCCAGGCCATGCAACGCGTCCTGCTGCTGGCCACACTCCAGGGCCTGGCCGGCTCCTTCGTCAGCCAGCCCCTGGAATGGAACGACCTGCGCTGGCCACTGCGGGACCCGGTGACGGGGACCGGCCACCCACAGATGATGCTGCGACTCGGGTACGGCCCGAAAGGCCCCGGAACCCCGCGCCGCCCGGTGCCGGAGGTGCTCGACGTCCAGCCTTGACGGGGTCGTGCCCGGGTCTTGCTCTCAGACCCCCGTGCCGCCCTCCGTTGCCTTCTGGCTCGGGCCCGTCGCGTACGCCAGCGGAGGCGCGATGGCCTGTACGTCCGCTCCCTGCCCGACCCACAGGGAGATGAACAGCGCGGCGGTCGCCTCCAGCAGCCCCGCCCGTTCGAGACCACCACCGGCAACCGGTGTGCAGCCCAAATCAGTCACCAATTCGCGGACGCGCGCGAGGGCGGTGGCGTCGTCCCCGCACACCGGCACGGCAAGAGGCCGGCCGTCGAAGACGGGCGGCCGCATCCGCCACACGTCCTCATGACACAGATTGAAGGCCTTCACCACGTGAGCCCCCGGTGCCGCCGCGGCCAACTGCCGCGCGGCTGACACACCATGCCGAGTCAGCAGCCGAAAGCCCGGCCCGACGGGGTTGGAGCAGTCGAGCAGCACCTTGCCCGCCAGGTAGGCACGCAGCTCCCGAGCCACCTCCGCCCCTGCCCCGAAAGGCAGCGCAGCCAGCACCACGTCCTGACCGGACTCGGCCGCCGCACGCAGACCGCCGGACCCGGCGCCGCCGCCGATGCGGGCGGCGAGCAGCTCCGCCTTGCGTTGGTCCCGCCCCCCGACGGTCACTTGATGCCCGGCGCGCACCCAGTGGGTGGCCAGCGCATCGGCCATATTGCCCGTCCCCAGTACACCGATCCTCATCGCACGTTCCCTCTCCGCGTCCGCATCGACCGTTCACAGGGACGCTAGAGAGACGTCCGGGCACCATTTGGTACGTGACCAACGACGCCTTCCTCGCCGACTGCCGCGCCCGCCTCGCCTTCGACCTGCTGTCCAACACCTGGAACGCCGTGGTGCTCTGGGCACTGCGCGACGGTCCGAGTCGCCCGGTCGAACTACGGGAGCGGATCGGCGGAATCAGCTCCAAGGTCCTCACCGAAACGCTGCGCCGCCTGCAGTTCAACGGCCTGATCGACCGGCACGCCCACCCCGACGCACCCGCACGTGTCGAGTACGAACTCACGCCTCTGGGCCGGACCTTGCTCACCCCCATCGACGCCGTCGGAGCCTGGGCCTTCGAACACGGTGACGAGGTGATGGCCGCCCAGGAAACGGCGTGCGCGGAGCGAACAGGGGCGTCCGGTGGGGATGGTTTCGGTGCCGGGCACGGCTGACGCCCGGCGCCGAAACTCCGAGTGGATAGTTGCGGCTCTGGTGGCAACCGAAGCGAGGTGGCGCGCTCCGGTGATGGAAAGGTGCCTACGCACGCTGAATGCTTGCAGCGCTCGATCAAATACCCTGAGTTACGTCAGCGGGTCGCGTCGGCTACCTTCAGCCGCTTTCGCCCTTGAGCCGTCCTTCACATGCTGCTATAAACTAGGACGAAAGTTTCCGTGCCCGCCGTTCTCTCACGGCTCGGCCGTCCACAGCGGTGCGGCACGGTGGTCACCATCTGCCCGGTCAGCGGGAGAGCAACTCCGGCAGTGCCACGGGACAGTTGTCTTCCGTAGGCCAGCTCTCCCGTAGGTCGGTCTTCATGGACCTCAACACCATCACCGAAGTCATCCGGCGACCGTCCGAGCGGCCGGGCAGGGACTGGCACGAGGGCGACGCGTGGCTCGCGGGCGGAACATGGCTCTACTCCACCGAGCAACCGGACCTGCGGCGGCTGATCGACCTGACGACGTTGCGCTGGGACCCTCTGGTCCCGACGGACGAGGGCCTGGAGATCGGTGCCACATGCACCATCCGCGAGCTGTACACCTTCCCGTGGCCGCAGCGCTGGACCGCCGGACCGCTCTTCCGCGCGAGCTGTGAGGCATTCCTGTCCTCGTTCAAGGTCTGGAACTCGGCGACCGTCGGCGGAAACATCTGCATGTCCCTGCCCGCCGGCCCGATGATCACGGCGACGGTCGCGCTGGAGGCGCGGTACGTCCTGTGGGCTCCCGACGGCTCCGTGCGTTTCGTCGACGCCCTCGACTTCGTCACAGGCGACCACCGCAACGATCTCGCCCCCGGGGAGATCCTCAGGCGCATCACCATTCCCGAACGTGCGCTGCGCCAACGCACCTCGCACCGACGCTTCACGCTGACCCGGCTCGGCCGTTCGACGGTGTTCCTCGTCGGCACCCAACGGCCGGGAGCGAAGAACCTGTTGCTCACCCTCACCGCCGGCACCACACGGCCGATCCGCCTCGCCTTCGACGCCCTGCCCGACGGCCGAACCCTGCGGGAGAGCATCGACGCCGTGCCGGCGGACGTCTGGTACGCCGATCCCAACGGAACCCCCGAGCACCGTCGCCATCTGACACGGCACTTCGCCGAAGAGATCCGCCGCGAACTCATGGAGGGGGACCTGCCATGAGCTATCTCGTGAACGGCAAGGACTTCGACAGGGAACCGGCCCCCGGCCAGTGCCTGCGCACTTTCCTGCGCGAACTCGGCCACTTCGGGGTCAAGAAGGGGTGCGACGCGGGCGACTGCGGTGCCTGCACGGTGTGGCTGGACGGAACCCCCGTACACAGCTGCATCACCCCCGCCTTCCGCGCGGACGGCCACGAAGTGACCACCATCGAGGGCCTTGGACGGCCCGGCGCGCCGCATCCCATGCAGCGGCAGTTCGAGGACGCCCCGGGGTTCCAGTGCGGCTTCTGCACCGCAGGGATGATCATGACGTCGGCCACCTTCAGCGAGGACCAGAAGGCGGACCTGCCACGGGCGTTGAAGGGCAATCTCTGTCGCTGTACCGGATACCGGGCGATCGAGGACGCCGTGAAGGGCGTCGGAGCGGTGGAGACGGCAGCACCGGGAAAGGCCGTCGGGACGAGCGTCGGCGCGCCCGCGGGGCACGACGTGGTGACGGGGCACGCCGAATTCACCATGGACACGCATATCGACGGCCTGCTGCACCTCAAGGTGCTGCACTCACCCCACGCGCACGCCCGGATCCTCTCGATCGACAAGAGCGCCGCCCTCGCGGTGCCCGGCGTGCACCGGGTCTACACCTGGCAGGACGTACCCCGCAGACGCTTCACCACGGCGATCCACACCGACCACCTCGTCGACCCGGACGACACGTACATCCTCGACGACACGGTCCGCTTCGCCGGCCAGCGCGTCGCCGCGGTCCTGGCCGACACGGTCGGCGCCGCCGAGGAGGGCTGCAGGCGGCTCGCGGTCGAGTACGAGGTGCTGCCGGCGGTGTTCGACCCCGAGGCGGCGATGGCCGACGGCGCACCCCAACTGCACGGCTCCGACGATCCGTTCGTCCGCGACCCCGCCCACAACATCCTGCTCGAACTCCACTCGCACATCGGCGACGTCGACGCGGGATTCGCCGCGGCCGACACGATCCACGAAGGGACGTACTTCTCACCGCGCGTGCAGCACGCGCATCTCGAGACCCACGGTGCGATCGCCTGGATGGAGGACGGCCGGCTGAACGTCCGAACCAGTTCGCAGTCGCCGTCGATCGCCAAGGTCAAACTGGAGTACCTGTTCGCACTGCGCCCCGACCGGGTGAGGGTGTTCTGCAAGCGCGTCGGCGGCGGATTCGGCGGCAAGCAGGAGGTGATCGCGGAGGACCTGGTCGCGCTCGCCACCCTCGACACCGGCCGGCCCGCCAGTCTCGAATACACCCGCGAGGAGGAGTTCACCACGGCCTCACCGAGGCACCCGATGACCCTGACGGTCAAACTCGGCGCCAGGACCGACGGAACGCTCACCGCCTTCCAGGTACGCAACGTGTCGAACACGGGCGCCTACGGCAACCACGGCGGCGAGACGGTGTACGCGGGCGGAGCCGCGGTCATGCTCTACCGCTGCCCCAACAAGAAGTACGACGCGTACTCCGTGTACACGAACACCGTGCCGAGCGGAGCGCTGCGCGGCTACGGCATGACACAGCCGGCGTTCGCCGTGGAGTCGGCGATGGACGAACTGGCCCGCGCCCTCCACATGAACCCGCTGGAACTGCGCCGACGCAACATCGTGCGACCGGGTGAGCCCCTGGTCGCTCTGCACGACGGCCCCGACGACGTGGTCTTCACCGAGGACGGCCTCGCCGGATGCATCGACCTGGTGGGCGACGCCCTGGCCCGTTCGGCCGACCGCCCGCCGCCCGGCCCGCACTGGCTCGTCGGAGCCGGCGTGGCGAGTTCCCTGCACGAGACCGCGCCCCCGACGGAACACCTCTCCGAGGCCTGGGTCACGCTGGGCGACGATCTCATCTACGAACTGGCCGTCGGAACCGTCGAGTTCGGGGAGGGCACCTCCACGGCCCACGTCCAGATCGCAGCCAACCAGCTGGGCACGACGCCGTCGCGGATCCGGCTGGTGCAGTCCGACACCGACCGCACGGGATTCGACACCGGTGCCTTCGCGAGTGCCGGCCTCTTCGTCGCGGGCAACGCGGTCCTGCGGGCCGCCAATGCCGTGCGCGACCGCATCCTTCAGTTCGCCGCGGCGCACACGGGTGTCCACGTCGTGATGTGCACGCTGGACGACGACGGAGTCGTCTGCGGGGACCGGCGGGTCTCGCTCGCCGAAGTCGTCGCGCTGGCCCGGACGCGCGGCATCCGTTTCACCGCCGCACGCAAGGCATACGGCTCACCCCGGAGCGTCACCTCCAACACGCAGGGATTCCGGGTCGCCGTGCACCGGGTGACGGGCGAGATACGGATCCTCCACAGCGTGCACGCGGCGGACGCCGGGGTGATCATCAACCCCGCGCAGGTTCGCGGACAGGTGGAGGGCGGGGTCGCCCAGGGAATCGGCTTCGCGCTGACCGAGAACCTCCACCTCGACGACCACGGTGCCGTGGTCAACCCGAACCTCCGGAACTACCGCATCCCCACCTACGCCGACATCCCCCGCACCGAGGTCCTCCTGGTGGGCTCGGCGGATTCGGTCGGGCCCATGAGGGCGAAAGGGATGGCCGAGTGCTGCATCAACCCGGTCGCCCCCGCGCTCGCGAACGCGGTGCACGACGCGACGGGCGTCCGCTACCGTGCGCTGCCGCTGACTCCGGAACGCATCTACGGCCGGCTCCCCGCGGAGCAGTCGGTGTCGACAGGTTGAGCCACCATGAATGCCGAAAAGAACCTGGCCGCCGCGGCGACGGCGATCATCGGCCAGAAGGTCCTGCCCGGGATGGAAGAGGAGTACGAGTCGTGGCAGGGGGACCTCAACGCCGCGGCCGCCTACTACCCCGGCTTCCTCGGCGCCGAGATCTCCCCGCCGACACCGCTGCAACCCGACTGGGTCGTCGTCTACCGGTTCGACTCGGTGGCGCATCTGCAGGCGTGGATCAACAGCGGGACCAGGCAGACGTATCTCGACGTGGGCTCCAAGTACTTCGACGGTCCGGCGACCCAGCAGGTGGTCAGCAGCGGCACCCAGTCACTGGATCCGCTGGTCACCGTGGTCGTCACCCACCGTGTCCACCCGAACCAGGTCGACGACTTCCTCGACTGGCAGAACCACATGGTCCAGGAGGAGAGCAAGTTCGAGGGCTTTCGCGGGACCGAGCTCTTCCGCCCCATCGAGGGGCTGCAGGAGGAATGGACCACGCTGTACCGCTACGACAGCGCCGAGCACCTCGACGCCTGGCTCACGTCGCCCCAGCGGCGGAAGGTCCTGGCCGAGGGCGAGAAGTTCAGCGACTTCAAGCTGCGCACGATCGACAACTCGTTCGGCAGTTGGTTCGCCTTCGAGGGCAACGGCAAGGAGGCGGCGCCGCCGCCCTCCGAGACCAGGACCTCCCTCGCCGTCTGGGTCGGCCTGTACCCGACCGTCGTGCTGCTGACGCTCGCCCTGTTCCCGCTGCACATGCCGCTCTGGATCGGACTGCTCGTGGGCAATCTGCTGTCGAGCTTCATCATGAGCTTCCTGACCATGCCCTACTACGTGAACCCGCTGCTCGGGCGATGGCTGCGGCCACCGCCGGAGGAACGGGCGACAAGGAGCAACCTCCGTGGCCTGGGTGTCGTCGCGGTGGCGATCGCCTTCTGGGCCGTCGTCTTCTACCTGGTCACGGAACAGTTCTGGTCATTGCCGTGACCGGTGCCCCGGACGGCCGTCGCCCGGGGAGGCGTGTACACGTCGAGGCGGCTCGGGCAGCGTGCCCCGTGCTAGTGTTTTCCGTTTGCGGCGTGGCTGTGTCGGTGGCCCATACGGTCTCCCCGGCCGGTGGCCGCGTCCCCGCCGCGCCTTCCTCGGTACGGTCCCTTCGGAGGAAGGCTCTCTGTGAGCGAATCAGCACGTCCCGATGCCCGACAGCAGGACGAAATGGCCGAGCCGGCGGACGCCACTTCGGCGACGTCCTTCGCGGAGCTGGGGCTGCCGGCCCAGATCCTGCGGGCGCTCGACGAGCGCGATGTGACCGTGCCCTTCCCCATCCAGGCGGCGACGCTGCCGAACGCGCTCGCGGGACGGGACGTCCTGGGCCGGGGCCGCACAGGCTCCGGCAAGACGCTCGCCTTCGGCCTCGGGATGCTCGCCCGGACGGCCGGGCGGCGCGCACAGCCCAAGGAACCGCTGGCGCTCGTCCTGGTCCCCACCAGGGAGCTGGCGCAGCAGGTCGGAGAGGCGCTCACGCCGTACGCCGAGGCACTGCGGCTGCGGCTCGCGACCGTGGTGGGCGGGGTGTCCATCGGCCGGCAGGCCGCCGCGCTGCGGGACGGCGCGGAGATCGTCGTGGCCACGCCCGGTCGGTTGCACGACCTCATCGAGCGCAAGGGCTGCCGACTGGGACGGGTGCGCATCACGGTCCTGGACGAGGCCGACCAGATGTGCGACATGGGGTTCCTGCCGCAGGTCACCGAGATCCTGGACCAGGTGCGTCCCGACGGCCAGCGGATGCTGTTCTCCGCCACGCTCGATCGCGACGTCGATCAGCTGGTGCGGAACTACCTCCGAGACCCCGTCGTGCACTCCGTGGACCCCTCCTCCAGTGCGGTCTCCACGATCGAGCACCACGTCTTCGTCGTGCACGGCCCGGACCGGTACGCCGTGACCACGGAGATCGCCGCCCGGGACGGCCGCGTTCTGCTGTTCCTGGACACCAAGCACGGCGTCGACCAGCTCACGCGCCATCTGCGGGCCAGTGGCGTGCCGGCCGCCGCCCTGCACAGCGGAAAGTCCCAGCCGCAGCGCACCAAGACTCTGGCCCAGTTCAAGAACGGGCAGGTCACCGCGCTGGTGGCGACGAACGTCGCCGCGCGCGGCCTGCACGTCGACGACCTCGACCTCGTGGTCAACGTCGACCCGGCCACCGACCCGAAGGACTACCTGCACCGCGCGGGCCGCACGGCCCGGGCCGGCCGCTCGGGCACCGTCGTGACACTCACCATGTCGGGACAGCGCCGCGAGACGAGCCAGGTCATGACGGACGCCGGCGTCGCCCCCAAGGTCACCAAAGTGCGTTCCGGCGAGGCCGAGTTGACCCGGATCACCGGCGCCAAGGCCCCCTCAGGCGTACCCCTCGACGGCGGGCCGACCGCACAGCGCCCCAAGAACCACAACACCCCGTTCCGGGGCCTCGGCAGCACCAAGGACACGAAGCGCGGTTCCGGCGCAGGGTCGTCCCGGTCGTCCCGCAAGACCAGCGAGGCCGCCAAGCTCGCGGAGGCCCGCAAGGCGGCCCGCGTACGACGCGGCGCCTGACCCTCGGCTTTCCGGACCGCCGCCGCCTCGGCCGAACCGGACGGCCGACTCCAGGAGCGTAAGCACACCTTCCCGGATCGGCCTCACCGACTGTCGGCGATCTGTCAGGGTGCGCCGCGCCCCTTCGTACGGATTCACTCCCCCGTTTCGCGTCGGGTTTGCTCGGCAGCCCGCGGTCGCAGACTTCCCCCATGACGGATCAGATCACTGGGCAACTCATCGAGCGTTTCGTCGGAGCTCTCCGGCCGGTCGTGCCGCTGGTTTCCGTGTGGGCGCACGGGTCGCTTGCCGGTGGCGACTACCAGCCGGGCCGCAGCGACCTCGATCTGATCGCGGTCGTGGAGCGACCCTGTACGGCAGCGGAGCAACAGCAGCTTGCCGAGGTGCATCAGAACCTGGGGAACGTCACACTGCTTGCGTCGAAGCTGCATTGCAGCTACCCCACAGCCACGGAGTTGGATGACCCCGCACACCCACACCTGACGTGGGCACACGAGGAGTTGATGCATCGGCCGGTCACACCGGTGACCAGGCGGGAGCTTCACGACTTCGGACTCGTCCTGTACGGCCGGCCACCAGCGGATCTCCTGCCGCCGGTGACTGACAGCCAGCTTGCTGATTTCGTCATCCAGGACCTGAAGAGCTTCTGGCTGCCCGCCCTGGACCACCCGGAGTGGTGGAGGCGTGACATCTGGATCGACCTCGGCCTGCTGACTGTCGCCAGAGCGACAGCGACGCTGAGAGACGGCAGGCTGATCACCAAGGGCGATGCTCTCCGTGTCCTCACGGAGTTGGGCGCTCCCACCGACGTGGTGGATGACATCAGACAGCGCCGCTACGGCGTACCCGGCTCTGCGACGGAGCAGTGGATCACCCGCCGGGCAGAACTGACCCTCGCCTTTCTCGGATCCGCGATCGAGCAGGCCATTCTGAAGAAGGCTCCTCTAGAGTCGGCGCTATGACGGAGGCACCGGCAATGGACCGAGGCGCGCGGTCGCGGGACGCGATACTCGACACCGGTGGTGAGTTGATGTCGCGCCATGGGTACGCCGCCACGTCGATCTCGATGATCTCCGCCGCGTCCGGATTGCCGACCAGTTCCATCTACTGGCATTTCCGCAGCAAGGACGGGATCTACGTCGCCGTACTGGAGCGTGCGAGGATCGCGCTGCTGGACGCCCTGCCGCCGAGCGAAGTGCCGGGCGCCGACGTCGCGGAGCGTCTGGACACCTTTCTGAGAGAAGTCGAGCACGCGTTTCAGCGCCATCCGCGAGGTGTGAAGCTGCTGTTGGGCCTGGGCATGGTGCAGCAGGACGCCAGTGCGGCCGCGGCAGCCGAGGTCCATCAGTACCGCGACGCGCTGCTGACATGGACCCGGGATTCGATTGGCTCTGTGTTCGCACTGCGGGACCGGCCCGAGGTCGCGGACGAGTTGGCGCGCTTCACGCTGAGGGTGGCGAGCGGAACCGCGGTGGCCCGCTGGTTCGAGCCGGACACGGTCCTGGACACCGGGCCGTTGCGTGTGGCGCTGCTGGCTCTGGCGGACCATCACGGGGTTCCGGTCAGGGGCGTCCCTGGCGAGGACGCCCCTTCCGGGCACATCACGACCGGGGAATGACGACCCGGTAGTGGAGGGATCGGAGGGTCGATGTCATCTCACGGCTCCTCCGGGGATCGAGGTGGCTGCCAGAACGGGCACTGGTGGTCGGTCGCGAAACCGGTGGTGGGTCCGACCCGGTCCGTTGCCAGTACCTGGATGCGGTCTCCGGTGGTGGTGTAGCGCGGCCAGGGCGGAGTGCCGGGTCCGTTGGGGTTGCCGGTGGCCGCGAACCGGGCCCAGTACGCGGTCATCGTGGCGGACAGCCGCCGCTGGGCGGGCGTCAAGGGCGCCAGTACTTCCGTCGGGAAGAGATAGGCCAGTTCGGAGGCGTGGAAGGCGCCCTGCGGCGTATGCGGTGCCGGGATGAACGGTGGTGCCTGCGCGTCGTCGAACTCGTAGGCGTAGACGGGCGCACGGCTCCCGTACAGACGGCTGTCGGCTCGTGCCGGGCAGGCGAACCGCTGGTCGGTGCCGACGGCGGAGTACGCCAGGTTGGGGGACGGATACGCCGAGGCCGGGTATGTGTCCAGGACCCGGGCGGCTCGGTCCCCGTACTGGAGCCTGATGAGGGCGGCGTACGAGTCGGGGGTCAGTGGACCGCCGCCGAGGAGGTCCACGTACAACGCGGTGAAGTAGCGGTATTCGTCATGGGTGTTGCCGTTCAGCGTGGGGACCGCGTTCACTCGTCCCTCGGCCCACGCCGTCCGCGGAGTGCGGGGGAGGACTTGAGGACCCGTGTTCGGGGCCCACAGGGAGGCGGCTCCTGTCCCGGTGGCGCGGATCAGTTGGGTGGTGGGTACCGCACGCAGGCAGGCCGCCGCGTTCGTCGGCTCGGTGCAGCCGACCGAGGCCGCGAAGTCGCTTCCCTTTCGCTCGGCAGCGTCGAGTTTGAGGGGTGTCAGACCGCCGTCCGTTGCGCACGCTCCGCTCTGCTGGATCGCCCGGTGGAACAGGCCCTTCGCCGTCGGCGAGGCGATGTGGAGACAGGTGTCCGCCGATCCGGCGGACTGGCCGCCGAGCGTCACCCGGTTCCGGTCGCCGCCGAAGGCGCCGACGTTGCGCCGTACCCACCGCAATGCGGCCTGCTGGTCCATCAGGCCGTAGTCGCCGGAGGCACGGTCGGTGCTCTCGGTCGACAGAGCCGGGTGCGCCAGGAACCCCAGTGCTCCGAGGCGGTAGTTGACCGTCACCACGACCATGCCGCGTGCGGCCAGTGCGGCGCCGTCGTAGTCGCTGCCGGCGCCGTAGGCGTTGGCGCCGCCGTGCAGCCAGACCAGTACCGGGAGAGGCCGGCCGCTGGTGCGGGCGGGTGTACGGACATTGAGGTACAGGCAGTCCTCCACCGTGCTGCCGGTCCGGTTGGACTCGCCGGGCAGGACCGGGCCGCCGTCGGGGAGCAACGTCAGAGGTAACTGGGGGCAAGGGTGGGCCGGTGCGGTGGCGTCCCGTGTGCCGGACCAGCGTGCCGCGGGTCGTGGTGGACGCCAGCGCAGCTCGCCGGTCGGCGGGGCTGCGAACGGGATCCCTTGGAAGACCCGACCGCCGTCGCGGGCTGCCGTGCCCCGCACCCAGCCCCGGTCCGTGCGTACGACCGGAGAGTCGGGCCCGGTGCCGGAGTGGGCAGCGGCCGGGGGGACGGTCAGTGTCAGGAGCAGGGCCGCGAAGACGGCTGTGACTCGGGCCGGAGCGTGGCGTGGCGCTCCCATCCCTTTCGGGGACGGGCCCGGGGTCATGACGTGTGCTCGTAGGCGCCGATGTCGCAGGGCGCGCCCTGAGGGCGCGCGACGCCACGCTGATCCGCGGCCGGGCAGTCGTCGGCGGCGTCCAGAGCAGGGCTGCCGGGCAGTAGCGCGACCGTGTCGGTGGGGCCGCCGTTGTCCGTGAGCGGGCCGATCCGTGGGGTGCGGCCGGGCAGATCGCCGGGTGCGGTGAGTCGGCAACTGCCGTCGCTGTCCAGGTTGTTGCTCAGTGACGCGATGGTGGCGAAGGCCTTCTTGCAGTCGGCTGCCGCGCCGTCGACGGTGTTGCCCGCGATGATGGAGTTGCGCAGCGTCATACGCCCCAGAGGCAGGTCGATGACGTCGGGGATCGGCGAGGGCAGGCTGTCGAGATAGGCGGGGGCGAAGTTGATGCCGCCCCCGCCGTCGCTCGAACGGTTCCCGGTGATGGTCGAGTTGAGGATCTCCACGGGGCCCCTCCCGCGGATGTCGATGCCTCCGCCGTAACCGGCGAGGCTGCCCGGGCGGTCGCCGGGGTTCGTCACCCGGTTGTCCGCGATCGTCGAGCTGGTCACGGTGCCGGTGGCGTCGAACCGGATGCCGCCGGCTTCGCCCGCCACATTCCTGCTGACGGTGCTGTCGATCAGATCGAGGTGGGAGCCGGGGACGTTGAAGATGCCCCCGCCGTAACCGGCGGAGTTCCCGGTCACCGTGACCCGTCGCAGCGTCATGTGATGTCCGTTGGCGATCGCGCCGCCGCCGGTGTCGGTGATGGGCAGCTCGCGTTGCCTGGCCACTCCACCGGTGATCGTCAGATCGGACAGCCGGCTGTCCGCCTGCATGCGGAAGGCGCGGTCCAGGTGGTTGGCGTCGATGACCGTGCTCCGCGCGCCGGCACCCTTGATCGTGGTCTGGGCGGCGACGTTCAGATCGCCCGTGGTGGGGTCGGGGTTGTCGCCGATGATCAGCCGCGGGTCGGGCGGGATCGTCAGCCGGTAGTGGCCCGGAGGCAGTGTGATCGTGCTGCCCGGGCGGGCGTTGGCGGCCATTACCGCGGCACGCAGACTGCACGCGCCCGAAGCGGTCAGGCACCGGCCGTCCGATCCGTCGACGTCTACCGCGTCGGACGTGGTGTCGACGGCGAACTCCGTCGGGCCGGGGGCCGGGGGAGCGGCGGCAAGGGCGGTGGGATGCGCCGCAATGGACAGAAGCACGACGGCGGTTGCGGCCGTGGTGGCCATGGATTTCATGGGGTGAACCCCTCTCGGCGAGCATTCCGGGCGTACCAGGACTCTGCGGCTGCGAGGACTTCGTGCTGATGAGCGGGTGCGCGGCTCGTGCGGGGAACGGCGTCGGCGCGGCCGGGGCGCCACCTGAGTACTGCCCGCGGTCTGGAGCGAGCGTTCCATTCAGAGTGTCCGGTGTCCACGGCCGGGCGGGGATTGGCCGAATGAGGCTGCCGTGGCCCCAGGGCACGGCTGCGGGCCGCCTCGGCGAAACCGAGGCGGCCCCAAAGGAATCGTCAGCGGGTCGGATCGAGAACGATCTTGCGGACGCCGTCGGCACGCCCCGCGAACAGTTCGTACGCCGCCGGGCCCTCGGACAGCGCGAAGTGGTGGGAGACCACGGCCTCGGGCTTGATCCGGCCGGCCTGGGTGAGGGCGATCAGGGGAGGGAGTTCGTAGTGCACCGAACACAGCCCGATCGCGAACTCGAGTTCCTTTATCTGCGCCAGTCCCATGTGGAAGGGGAACGCCTTGTTCTGGCTGACGCCGATGACACTCACCCGGCCGGCCTGTCGTACGGCCTTGAGGGCCAGCTCGATGGTCGCGTCCGATCCCACGGCCTCCACCACGGCGTCCGGACCGCGGCCGCCGGTCATCTCCCGTACGGCCGCCCGTACGTCCTCACCCTCGACAGGCTCGACACCCAGGGTCGCGGCGAAGGCACGGCGCTCCGCGACCAGGTCCGTGCCCAGTACCCGCGCGGCGCCCATCGCGAAGGCGGACTGCGCCGCCATGAGGCCGACCGGACCGAGGCCGACCACCAGGACCGTCTCGCCGGGCTGGATGCGGGCGCGCCGACAGCCGTACCAGGCAGTGGGCGCGTTGTCCGTGAGGACGAGGGCGGCCTCGTCGGAGATGCTCTCGGGCAGCCGCACCAGATTGACGTCGGCGCAGGGCACCGCCAGCGCATGGGCCTGGCTGCCCTGGAGCTGCGGGCTCACGCCGTAGCAGAGCTCCATGCTCGACTTCGCGCGCTCGCACCGGGCGGTGAACCCGGCCGCGCACGACCGGCACTGCGCACAGCCCACCGAGGCGGGCACCAGGACCCGGTCGCCGGGCTTGAAGCGGGTGACCTGGCCGCCGGTCTCGACGACCACGCCGACGCACTCATGCCCCGGTGTGTAGCCCAGCTCCGGGCTGAACGGGTGGCCGCCGTAGATGTGCAGGTCGCTGCCGCAGATGCCGGCCGAGGTCACCTGCACCACCGCGTCGGTGGGGTTTGTGACGGCCGCGTCGGGGACATCGCCGTACCGGATGTCGTGACGGCCGTGGTAGGTCAGTGCCTTCATCGGATCTCTCCCTCCCCTCTTCGGTCCGCTCAGTCCGCGATCTTCAGCACCAACTTGCCGCGGTTGTCACCACGGAACAGGCGCATCAGCGTTTCGGGGAACTCCGCGACAGAGCCGGACACCACGTCCTCAAGGGACGTCAGCCGGCCCTCCGCCCGCCACTTGGCCAGTTGCGCGATGCCCTCGCCGTACCGGTCGGCGTAGTCGAACACCACGATGCCCGTCATGGAGGCACGGTTCACCAGCAGCGACAGGTAGTTGGCGGGGCCTTGTGGCTGTGTGCTGTTGTACTGGGAGATCGCACCGCAGACGACGATGCGGGCACCGCGGGCGAGCCGGAGCAGTACGGCGTCCAGAACGTCGCCGCCGACGTTGTCGAAGTACACGTCGACGCCGTCGGGGGCGTGCTCGCGCAGCGCCTTGCGGATGTCCTCCTTCTGGTAGTCGATCGCGGCGTCGAACCCGAACTCGTCCACCACCAGCCGGCACTTGGCCTCGCCGCCGGCGATGCCGATGACGCGGCAGCCAAGGTTCTTGGCGACCTGCCCGACGACGCTGCCGACGGCCCCTGCCGCTCCGGAGACCACGACGGTCTGGCCGGGCTGGGGGCGACCGACGTCGATCAGGCCGAAGTACGCCGTCAGGCCCGACATACCGAGCGTGCCGAGATACGTCGGCAAGTGAGCCGCTTCCGGGTCGACCTTGGTCACGTCGCGACCGTTCGACACGCAGTACTCCTGCACGCCGAACGAGCCCGACACATGGTCGCCGACCGCGAACCCGGAGTGCCGGGACTCGATCACCCGCCCCACCGCACCGGCGCGCATCACCTCGCCCAGCTCCACCGGGCGGATGTAGGACCTGCCCGCGTTCATCCAGCCGCGCATGGCCGGGTCGATCGAGAGGCAGAGCACCTGCACCAGGAACTCCCCGTCGCCGGGCTGCCCCACCGGCTCCTCGACGTGCTCCCAGTCGGTGGGCCGAGGCTCTCCCACGGGACGCGCGGCCAGGCGCACCTGACGGTTGATCCTGCTCATCTCCGGCGGCTCCTTCGACGGTCGCATTACGCGTTCACCCGGCGGCCGGCGTCACCCACCGGCTCTTCCGTGTGTCATACCGGCTGGTCGGTACGGTGAGTGAGCGTACGGGTGGCATGCCGCCCGAGACAAGAGGGGGCCGGTGTGAGGTGCAGTGACTCATTCCCTCCGGTAGGAAAACCGGGACGACCGCTCATGCCCGGATCTGTACGCGAACGGCTGACCGGTGCCGACCCCGTGATCCGGCTGTGACCCGGAAGTGTGGCCTCCACCACGGTCCGCCCTTCCCGGGCCCTGATGGGGTGGCCCCATGCGCACAGCCGCCCCCCTCTTACCGGTCCTGGCCCTGGCCATCGCCCTCGCGGGATGCGGCCGGCCGTCAGGCCCGCCCGCCTCCTCCGCGAGCCCCACTTCCCCGGACGACCCGCGCTTCCTGCCGCTCGCCGCCTACGACATGTCGGACGAGGACGTCCGTACGGTCGGCAGGGCACGCTGGACGCTCGCCAAGGACTGCATGGTGCGCCTGGGGTTCGGCAGCCTCAAGGACCTCGATGTCGACCCGGTCCCCGCCTGGCCCCGCCGCCCCGCGGGCACAGGGGTGGTGCAGTTCGCCCTTTACGCCTCCGACGACCTCCGCTACGGCGTCCAGGACCCCGGGCAGGCCGCACGGTACGGCTATCAGGCGGCGCGGGCCGAGCACGAGCGCCGCTACCCGCAGAAGGACTGGACCCTGTCCGAGTACCTCGCGCTCACCGGCGAGTTCGTCCAGGAGGACCCGAAAAGCGTGCACGGCCACCGCATCCCGAGGCGCGGCTGTCTCGGCGAGGCGGACCGGGCGATCCACGGCACGAATCCGCAGGACCGGAAGGATCCGGTCCTGTCCCTGGAGACGAAGAGCCTTGAGCTGGGGCGGCAGGTCCCCGCCTGGAAGGCGGCGGACAGGGCCTGGTCGGCCTGCATGCGCAAAGCCGGCCACCGCTACGCAAGCCCCAGGGACGCCGAGATCGGCGACGACCGCCAACGCCAGGAGCTGGAGGAGCGGCTGAACGGATCCTCCCGCGACCCCGGGGAGCCCTCCGCTCTCGAGAAGCGGACCGCGTCCGCCGACGCTCGCTGCAAGCAGCAGACCGGCTATGTCCGCATCGTCCATGCCATCGACGTACGCATGCAGAATCAGCTCGTCGCCCGGAATCGGGAGACCTTGGAGGCGCAGCGTCGCTGGAACGAGGACGCGACCCGCGCGGCCGGCGAGATCCTGGAAGACCGCTCGTGAGGGTCGGCCCTCCCGAGGCCGGGCAGCCGTCGGGCGCACCCGCACCCCGGTGAAGCGGTCAGGAAGGTCGCTCACGGCTTGGCGATCACATGATCAACGTGTGACATGGTGGCAGGCGGGCCACCACGACTCGGGTCAAGGAGAGCGCGATGGGAATGTACGAGGACGTCTTTCGGACCAGCCTCGAAGACCCGGAGAGGTTCTGGCTGCGGGCGGCGGCAGGCGTCGACTGGGAGGTGGCGCCGTCCCGTGCCCTCGACTCCTCGGCCGCGCCCTTCCACCGCTGGTTCCCGGACGGCCGCCTCAACGTCTGCTTCAACGCGGTCGACCGGCATGTCGAGGCCGGCCGGGGCGAACAGGCCGCGCTCATCTACGACTCACCGGTGACCGGCACCCGGCGCACCTACACCTACGCCCGCCTGCGGGACGAGGTGGCGGCCTTCGCCGGGGTGCTCGCCGGGCTCGGCGTGGGGCAGGGCGACCGCGTGGTCATCTACATGCCGATGGTCCCCGAGGCCGCCATCGCGATGCTGGCCTGCGCACGGATCGGCGCCGTCCACTCGGTCGTCTTCGGCGGGTTCGCGCCGCCCGAACTCGCGGTCCGTATCGACGACGCCACCCCCAAGGTGGTCGTCTCCGCCTCCTGCGGCATCGAGGGCAAGCGCGTCATCCCGTACAAGCCACTGCTGGACCAGGCGATCGAACTCGCCGGGCACCAGCCGTACAAGCAAGTGATCCTGCAACGGCCGCAGCAGCGGGCCGAGTTGGGGCCGGACGACCTCGACTGGGCCGAACTGGTCGCCGACGCGTCGCCGGCCGACTGTGTACCGGTGGCCGCGACCGATCCGCTCTACATCCTCTACACGTCCGGAACGACCGGGAAACCCAAGGGAGTCGTCCGCGACTGCGGCGGTTGTGCCGTGGCTCTGCACTGGTCGATGGGTGCCGTGTACGACATCGGCCCGGGCGAGACGATGTTCACCGGGTCCGATGTCGGCTGGGTCGTCGGGCACTCGTACATCGTCTACGGGCCGCTGCTGGCCGGTGCCACGACCGTGCTGTACGAGGGCAAGCCGGTCGGCACCCCGGACGCGGGCCAGTTCTGGCGGGTCGTCGCCGAGCACGGCGTCAAGACCATGTTCACGGCGCCCACCGCCTTCCGCGCCATCAGGAAGGAGGACCCGAAGGGCACCCTCACCGCCGAGTACGACCTCTCCGGGCTGCGGTATCTCTTCCTCGCCGGTGAGCGCCTCGACCCCGAGACGTACCACTGGGCCGCCGCCCTACTGGACATCCCGGTGATCGACCACTGGTGGCAGACGGAGACAGGGTGGCCGATCGTCGCCAACCCGGTCGGCATCGAGGCCGCCCCCGTGAAACCGGGCTCGCCCACCCGCCCCCTGCCAGGCTGGGACGTCCGTGTCCTCGACCCGGCGGGGCAGCCCGTGGAGGCGGGCGTCGACGGCGCGATCGTCGTGAAGCTCCCCCTGCCGCCCGGTTCCCTGCCCACCCTCTGGAACGACGACGACCGCTTCGTCGCCTCGTACCTCTCCGCCTACGACGGTTACTACCTCACCGGCGACAGCGGGCACATCGACGAGGACGGCTACGTCTATGTCATGGGCCGAACCGACGACGTCATCAACGTCGCCGGACACCGGCTGTCCACCGGCAGCATGGAGGAGACCCTGGCCGCGCACCCGGACGTCGCCGAGTGCGCCGTGATCGGCGTCGCGGACGCCCTCAAGGGGCAGGTGCCGCGCGGCTTCGTCGTCCTGAAGGCGGGAACCGACCGCGACCCGAAGGAGATCGAGGCGGAACTGGTCCGGCTCGTGCGCGAGCGCATCGGTGCCGTCGCCTCGCTGAAGGAGGTCGCCGTCGTGGCCGCCCTGCCCAAGACGCGCTCGGGGAAGATCCTGCGCAAGACGATGCGCGGTATCGCCGACGGCCACGACGAACCGATCCCGTCCACGGTGGACGATCCGAGCGTCATCGAGACGCTGCGCCCGCTGCTCCATCGCCCCGAAGGCCGCCGCGATTGAGCAAGTGCCCTGCCAGCGCCGGGAGATGAGCGACAGAGCCCCCTGTTAGGGTGCGCTGATGTCGACGATCAAGCAGTTCCAGGTCACCTTTGACTGCGCGGAACCCGAACGTGTCGCTCGCTTCTGGTGCGAGGTGTTGGGATACGTCGTATCGCCGCCGCCGAAGGGCTTCGCCACTTGGGAGGAGTTCGACCGCTCCCGGTCTCCTGAGGATCGGGGTTCGTGGTTCGCCTGCGGTGACCCCTCAGGTGTGGGGCCGCGATTGTTCTTCCAGCGTGTTCCCGAGGGCAAGGTCGTCAAGAATCGGGTGCATCTCGACGTCAGGGTCGGCACGGGGCTGGTTGGCGAAGAGCGCCTCGCCACGCTTGAGGCCGAGTGCGAGCGGCTCCTCGCCCTCGGCGCGGTGCGTGTGCGCCTGCTGTACGACGGCAACGATTCGTGCATCGTGATGCAGGACGTCGAGGGCAACGAGTTCTGCCTGGACTGAGCGTCTACGGTCGGGCGCGGAGACCGTCGAGGATGAGGGCCAGCATGCGCGGCGACCGGTCCTCGGATCCCGACGCGGCGCGCCACAGCGTGCCCGTGAGCTGCAGGAAGTCGCCGGGGTCGGCGTCCTGGCGAATGCTGCCGTCCTGCTTTCCGGCATCCAGGAGTTGGCTGATCGCGGCGATGACCGGGCAGCGCAGCGCCTTCGGCGCCATCGGCTACGGCCACCCGCCCCGTTCGACGCCGTTCACGGAAGTGGACTGGACGAACGTGGACGCCGACATCGCGCCGTACCAGCGGTCGAAGACGCTCGCGGAGCGCGCGGCATGGCGACCGCGCGGCGAAGGCGCCGACGCGCGAACTGGCCCTGACGCTCGCCCGCGCCCTCAGCCGGGTCAGCCCTCAACTGCGCGCGGTACGGCCCCAACTCGGCCAGGACTTCGACGCGACCAGCGCCAACGCTCCAGTCTGAGATCGTTCTGCCTGAGACCCCGCCACGACCTTGGCGGCCACATCGACGGCCCGGTTCTACGCAACGCGGTTGAGTAAAATCTTGCGCTGCTTGCGTTCGCTTGCGTGCGGCGGACGCAGGTCTCCGCAACTCGCTGATCGAGCCGCAGGCCAGCGCGTGCCTGGCAGTGCAAATCCCGTGCAAGGTCGGATCCTTCACCTCCAAGGCCCGTGGGCGGCACCGGAGTTGCCACCACGGCTGAGCCATGGGTGCTTCTGGTGAAACTTGTGCTGTCTCAGCTGTAGACCATCCTTCCTACCTCTGCAATATTTCGATGAATCAACGCAAAATCCTGCTCATGAGTCAGTTCCGAGAACCGTGCACCTCCGCCGGGCCGGCACCGCCCCCTCGCTCCACCGGCGCCGTCCCGAGCGCGCTCAACCTGTTCAGCCCCACTCCGTCAGGAACGAGCCGCCCTCGCCGCCCCCATCCGGCGCGCGAGCCTCCGTAGGAAGTGACCCCGTATGACTCGACACCAGCCGAGACCCCCACGACGGCGCGCAGCGACCACGGTGCTCGCCGTGGCCGTCATGGTTCTGGGCCTGCCCGCCGTCGGCGCGCACGCGGCCGACGTCCCCAGGGACGCCGCCGACGCCGCCACCACGGCGGGCAGCGCCCGCGCCGGTCACCAGGCCGCCCAGATTACCGACGGCGACACCGACACCTACTGGCAGGCCGGGAAGAAGTCGGCCCAGTGGGTGCAGACCGACCTCGGCCGCACCCAGCGAGTCCGCCAGGTCGTGCTTCGGCTCCCCGAGCACTGGCAGACCCGCAAGCAGACGCTGGCGCTCCAGGGCAGCGCCGACGGCAAGACGTTCGCCACGCTCAAGTCGTCGGCGCCGTACGTCTTCAGCCCCGGCAACGCCAACACGGTGGAGATCTCCCTTCCGGCCACCCTCGCCCGATACGTACGGGCCGACTTCAGCGCCAACTCGGCCGCCGCCACCGCCCAACTGGCCGAGATGCAGGTCCGCACGACCGCCGCCGCCACCCCCAACCTCGCCCAGGGCAAACCCTTCAGCGAGAGCGGACACGCCGACGTCTACGGCGCCGCCAACGCCGGTGACGGCAACCGCAACACCTACTGGGAGAGCAAGAACAACGCCTTCCCGCAGTGGCTCCAGGTCGACCTCGGCTCCTCGGTCAAGGTGAACGAGGTGACACTGCGCCTGCCCAGCGGCTGGCCGAGCCGCAGCCAGACCCTCAAGGTCCAGGGTTCGACCGACAACCAGAACTTCACCGACCTGACCGCGTCGAAGGCGTACACCTTCGACAGCTCCAACGACCAGTCCACGACCATCAGCTTCGACGCGACCACCACGCGGTACGTACGCGTGCTGATCACCGCCAACACCGGCTGGCCCGCCGGGCAGGTGTCCGAGCTGGAGGTCTACGGACCCGCGACCGGAGACACGCAGGCGCCCTCCGCCCCGTCCAACCTGAGCTACACCGAACCGGGCACCGGGCAGATCAAACTGACCTGGAACGCGGCCACCGACGACACGGCCGTGACCGGCTACGACGTCTACGCCAACGGCCAGTTGAGGGCGAGCGTCGCCGGGAACGTCCTCACCTACACCGACACTCAGCCGGCCGGCAGCGACATCACGTACTTCGTGCGGGCCAAGGACGCCGCGGGCAACGTGTCGGCCAACAGCAACAGCGTCACCCGCAAGGGTTCGGGCGGCGACACACAGGCCCCCACAGCGCCCGGCAACCTCGCCTACACGCAGTCCGGCAGCGACGTGAAGCTGACCTGGCAGGCGTCGAGCGACAACGTCAAGGTCACCGGCTACGACGTCTACGCCAACGACCAGCTCGTCAGGACCGTGGCGGGCGATGTCACCACGTACACCGACTCCCCGTCGGCGACGGCCACGGTCACCTACCACGTGAAGGCGAAGGACGCGGCCGGCAACGTGTCGGCGGCGAGCAACAGCGTCACCCGCACCGGCTCGACCGGGTCCGGCTCCGACCTCGCCCAGGGCAAGCCCATCGAGGCATCCTCGTACGTCTTCACCTACGTCGCCGCCAACGCCAACGACGGGCAGAGCAGCACCTATTGGGAGAGCGCGGGCGGCGCCTACCCGGCCACCCTCACCACGAAGCTGGGTGCCAACGCCGACCTCAGCCAGGTCGTCGTCAAGCTCAACCCGGACGCCGCCTGGTCCACGCGCACGCAGAACATCCAGGTGTTGGGACGTGACCAGGACGCGACGGCTTTCACCAGCCTGGTCGCGGCCAAGGACTACACCTTCAATCCGGCGAGCGGCAACACGGTCACCATCCCGGTCTCCGGCGCGGCCGCCGACATCCAGCTCAAGTTCACCTCCAACACCGGCGCCCCGGGCGCGCAGGTCGCCGAGCTCCAGGTGATCGGCACCCCGGCAGCCAACCCGGACCTCAAGGTCACCGGCGTCACCAACTCGCCCGCGGCCCCGGTCGAGTCGGACACCATCAGCCTGACGGCGACCGTCACCAACAGCGGCAGCAGGGCCTCCAAGGCCACCGACCTGAACTTCACGCTCGGCGGCACCAAGGCTGGCACGGCCGACGTTCCGGCCCTCGCGGCCGGCGAGTCGAAGACGGTCACCGCGAGCATCGGCAGCCGGGACGCGGGCAGTTACCCGGTCGGCGCCGAGGTCGACCCGTCCAACAAGGTCATCGAGCAGAACGAGGCCAACAACACCTACACCCGCTCCGACGTCCTCGTCGTCAAGCCCGTATCCAGCTCCGACCTGCTCGCCGCCCCGGTCTCCTGGACCCCGTCCAGCGCCTCGGCCGGTGACGAGGTCAAGTTCACCGTCGCTATCAAGAACCAGGGGACCGTCGCCTCGGCGTCCGGTGCCCACGACGTCACGCTGACGATCCAGGACTCCAAGGGCGCCACCGTCAAGACGCTCACCGGCTCCCACAGCGGCGCCATCGCGCCCGGCCAGACGACCGCACCGGTCGCCCTCGGCTCATGGACAGCTGCCAACGGCAAGTACACCGTCAAGACGGTCATCGCCGACGACGCCAACGAACTGCCCGTCAAGCGCGCCAACAACACCACCACGCAGCCCCTGTTCGTCGGCCGCGGCGCGGACATGCCGTACGACATGTACGAGGCCGAGGACGGCACCGTCGGCGGCGGCGCCAAGGTCGTCGGCCCGAACCGCACCATCGGCGACGTCGCTGGCGAGGCCGGCGGCCGCAAGGCGGTGACACTCAGCGGCAACGGACAGTACGTCGAGTGGACCACCCGCGCGGCGACCAACACCCTGGTCACCCGCTTCTCCATCCCGGACGGCACCAACACCACACTCAACGTCTACGTCGACGGCCAGTTCCTGAAGCCGATCGACCTCACCTCCAAGTACGCCTGGCTGTACGGCAACGAGACCGCGCCCGGCAACTCGCCCGGCTCCGGAGCCCCGCGCCACATCTACGACGAGGCGAACCTGCTGCTCGGCAGGACCGTCCCGGCGGGCTCCAAGATCCGGCTCCAGAAGGACGCGGCCAACACCTCCACCTACGCCATCGACTTCATCAACACCGAACAGGCGACGGCCGCCCCGAACCCGGACCCGGCCGCCTACACGGTCCCCACCGGCTTCTCCCACCAGGACGTGCAGAACGCCCTCGACAAGGTCCGCATGGACACCACGGGCAAGCTCGTCGGCGTCTACCTGCCCGCCGGTGACTACGAGACCTCCAGCAAGTTCCAGGTCTACGGCAAGGCGGTCAAGGTCGTCGGAGCCGGACCGTGGTTCACCCGCTTCCACGCCCCGGCCTCGCAGGAGAACACCGACGTCGGCTTCCGGGCCGAGGCCAGTGCCAAGGGCTCGACGTTCGCCGGCTTCACCTACTTCGGCAACTACACGTCCCGCATCGACGGCCCGGGCAAGGTGTTCGACTTCTCCAACGTCTCCGACATCACCATCGACGACATCTGGGTCGAGCACATGGTGTGCCTCTACTGGGGCGCCAACACCGACAACATGACCATCAAGAACTCCCGCATCCGTGACATGTTCGCCGACGGAATCAACATGACGAACGGCTCCACGGACAACCACGTCGTCAACAACGACGCCCGGGCCACCGGCGACGACAGCTTCGCGCTGTTCTCGGCGATCGACGCGGGCGGCGCCGACGAGAAGAACAACCTCTACGAGAACCTGACGTCGACGCTGACCTGGCGTGCGGCCGGAATTGCCGTCTACGGCGGCTACGACAACACCTTCCGCAACATCCGGGTCGCCGACACCCTGGTCTACTCCGGCATCACCATCTCCTCGCTGGACTTCGGCTACCCGATGAACGGCTTCGGGACCGAGCCGACGACGATCGAGAACGTGTCCCTGGAACGGACCGGCGGTCACTTCTGGGGCTCGCAGGTCTTCCCGGCCATCTGGGCGTTCTCCGCCTCGAAGGTCTTCCAGGGAATCAGGGTGAACAACGTCGACATCGACGACTCCACCTACGGAGGCGTCATGTTCCAGACCAACTACGTCGGCGGCCAGCCGCAGTTCCCGGTGAAGGACACGATCTTCACCGACATCTCCATCACCAACTCCAAGAAGAGCGGCGACGCGTTCGACACGAAGTCCGGGTTCGGTATCTGGGCCAACGAACTGCCCGAGCCCGGTCAGGGCCCGGCCGTCGGTGAGGCCGTCTTCCGCAACCTGCGGATGAGCGGCAACGCCGAGGACATCCGCAACAGGACGACCACCTTCAGGATCAACATCGAGTAACTCCCACCGGTTCCACACCAAGCGGGGCCACCCTCGACGAGGGCGGCCCCGCTCATCCGTAGGCCACCTGTTTACGGTGAATGGCCTGTGGCATCCTCCTATTGCCGTGCCGGAGTCCCGCATCCGGTGAATGGGAAATTCGGCAGACGATGTTCGTGGGGTGGGGGTGAGTGACGTGATCGATGTGCGTCATGGTTCTGCTTGTCATCAGCGACGGAAGGGCGATGACCGTAAAGAATCATGGGGGGAAATCGGGGCCGCACTGGTGAGGATTTTCCTCGACGCCCGCGATGATCTTCTGGAGGTGCTGACGAGTGTCGCCACCTTACAGAGCGCCGAGGACGAGTTATTCAGGTCCTTACGTGCCCTGTCGGGTGCCGGATGGGAGATCCAGCGCAATTCGCCCCGCGCTTTACGCCAGGTGGCGTCGTTCCTCCCGTCCAACAACCTCCTCTATTCATACGTACTTTTCGGTGTCATCCCCTCTCTCTACGCGGACCGCCTGTGCATGCGTCCCTCCGCCCGAGTGACCGACACGGCGTTGGCTCTGGACGCCGTCGTCGGGCCGGCGCTCAGAGGGCTCGGATGCGGACTCGACCTGACACCCGTGTCCCAGCGCGAGTTCATGACCACGTGCTTGACGGCGGACGCGGTCGTCTTCACGGGGCAGCCCCGAAACGCCGACGCGGTCGCAGCGAAGCTCGGCACCGACACGCTCATGCTGGCCCTCGGTTCCGGGCCCAATCCGATCGTGGTCGGCCCGGAAGCGAAACTGGAACGAGCCTGCCGGGACATTGTCGAAGCGCGCGTGTACAACTCGGGCCAGGACTGCCTCTGCCCCGACATCGTCTTCGTGCATGAATCGGTGACGAAAGAGGCCGTCGAGAGACTCGAAGATCTCCTCTCCCGGGTGGCCATCGGGGAACGTCGTTCACCAGGGGTCCAGATCGCCCCGCTCGTCTACCAGGACGCTGTCGCCGGAGCGGCCGAATTCATCGACCGGCACAGGGAAAAAGTGGTGAGCGGCGGGGCCGTGGACGCCGACGGGTTCGTTCAGCCCACCCTCGTGTCGCTGCCTTGGAATCCGGAATTTCATCCACCCGAGCTCTTCTCGCCGATCGTCACCGTCATGGAATACAGCAGCCCTTCGGACATAGAGGCCTGGATGGCATCGCCATGCGAGTCCGAGCGCGGGATGTATGTCTCGGTGTACGGAGAGCCCGCACTCGACCGTGAGCGAGTGGTCACATCGGTCGTGACGCGCGAATGCACAACCTTCGACATCGAGGACGGGAACCGGCCGTTCGGCGGCTACGGCGTATCCGCCAGCAGCGTGCGCCACCGCGGCACCAGGGCCGCCCGGCCCGTACTGCTGTCGGCGGAGGTACGCCGCTGATGCCCGCCTGGGACCTGATTGCCCGGACCATCGCGGACGCGGGGTGCCGACTGGTCGTCGGGCTCCCCTCCGACGAACCCGGCCTGCTCGACGCCGCCGACCGCCATCCCGACCTGGAGGCACTCGGCGTACGCGACCAGCGGGTCGGTGCCTGCGCCGCCATCGGGCATACGGCCGTCTCCGGGCGCCCCGCAGTGCTGGCCCTGAACTCAGGACCGAGCTTCGTCAACGCGCTGACGGGCTTGCTGGAAGCGTCGTCTCTGGGCTGCTCGACCGTGGTGATCACGACCCGGATCCCGGCGCCCGAACTCGGCCGCGGCGGCTTCCAGCAGCTCGACCAACTCGCGATGGCCGCACCTCTGGCCAAGTGGTCCTTTCTCGTCGAGCAGGCGGACCGGCTGGTCTGGGCGCTACGACGTGCCGTCCACATGGCCGTGAACGGAGCACCCGGGGTGGTCGTGCTGGAGATCGCACACGAAGTGCTGGAGTCGGATCTCAGTGGGGCCGAGCCCCTGGGCTCGGTCCGCAGACTCGCTGCCGTCGCCTCCGACGAAGCCCTGGACGGCGCGGCGCGGCTCCTGCGGCACGCCCGGCGACCCGTGGTCGTGGCGGGCGGCGGAGCGAAAGCGGCCGGAGCGGGTGAGGCACTGCTCGGCCTGGCGGAACGAATCGACGCACCCCTGTTCACGACAGCGTCCGGCCGGGGAGTGATCGACGAGGACCACCCGCTCGCCCACGGCCTGATCGGGCTCTACACCAGCCCCGCGGCACAACCACTGCTCGACGAGGCGGACTTGGTGTTCGTCATCGGATCACGGCTCGAAGAGACCGCGCGGATGGGCTGGTTCCGCCCGGGCGCCAGCCGGCTGCTCCAGCTGGACAGCGACCCAGCGGCCTTCTCCCTGGTTGCGGAGGCCGACGTGAACCTCCTCGGCGATGCGTCGCTGACGCTGCGTCGGCTGCTCCGCGTCCTGGGCGGCCGGGACCTCGATGCGACCGACAGCGCCTGGCGCCGGCGGATCGGACAGGTACAGCACGAACCTCGCCCCGCTCCGGGTGCCGAAGACATGGCGTTGTCGGCCCCCGAAGCCATCACGGCCACGATCGACGCATTCGGGCGTGACCTGATCCTCGTACAGGAGAACGGCCTCCATGACATGTGGGGCTACTACTACCCGGTGGTCTCGGTCAGCGGCCGCTCCACGGTGATCTCGCCCGGTGAGCAGACCATGGTGGGCTTCGGGCTCGGAGCCGCCCTGGGCGCCGCGGTGACCGACCGTTCCCGACCCACCGTCGTCATCTGCGGGGACGGCGCCGCCGAGATGAGCCTGGCCGCTCTCCCCACCGCCGCCGAGCACAACTGCGGCATCACCGTGCTCATGCTCGACAACCGCGGATTCGGATGGCCCAGATTCGTGCGCTCCCACTCCGACAGCGATGACTCGTTGACCCGCTTCGCGACGCCGTCGCACGTCGGCCGAGTCGTCGAGAGCCTCGGCGGCTGGACCGCCGGCCCGGCCACACGCGGTGAGCTCGCTGCGGCGCTGGAGAAGGCGCGGCTGGTGACCGCCGACGGCGGACTTGCCCTGATCAGCGTGCGCGTCGCCGACGACGACATCGCGCCGGGCGTGCTCCGCGCATTCGAGCCTCCGGACAGTGCAGGCCAGGGGGCTGGACGGGGTTGACTGATCCGGGGCCCGGTGTGCGACCGGTGCCGGGCCCCGCGTGCACGGTCAGTGGTGCGCGGTGGCGGCCGGGCCGACCGGAGTGTCCCCCCTCAGAGTGATGCGGTGCATGACGCGATGCCGGTCGCCGTAGTCGCGGTTGGCGTAGTGGGCGGTGCTGCGGTTGTCCCACAGGGCGACGTCCCCGGGCTGCCAGCGATGCCGTACGACGTGCTCGGGCTTGGTGAGGTGGGCGTACAGGATGTCGAGGATGCCCCGGCTCTCGTGCTCCGAGACACCCACGATGTGCGAGGTGAAGCCGGGATTCACGAACAGGCCCTTGCGGCCGCTCTCGGGGTGCACGCGCACCACCGGGTGCTCCACCGGGGTCAGGTGGGTGATCACCTCGCCCTCCCACAGATTGCCCCGGCCCTGCCTGCGCTGGGCGAGGTAGTAGCCGAACTCGCGGGAGCCGTCGTGGACCGCGGTGAGCGTGTCGACGTGGTCCCGCAGGCCCGGCGACAGCGACTCGTAGGCGAGCTGGCTGTCGGCCCAGCGAGTACACCTCGGGCGCCACGTCCCCGGATTCGTGGACCGGATGCCCGACGGTGACCTCGCCCAGGCGTCTGCTGAACTCGATCTGCGCGGCGTCGTCCAGACCGTGCTGACCGCGCACGAACAGCACCTTGTACGCCACGAGTGCCCGGAAGCGTCGGCGCGGTGCGCCCCTCGCTGAGGATGCTCATCAGTGTGTCCTTTCTGAAGGTCGTGACCCTGGGCGCGAGGCTCAGGCCGCCGCGGCGGACTTGACGGCGTGGGCGACCTGCGCGCGCAGCTCGGCGAACTCGCGGGAACTGCGCAGTTCCTCGGCATCGATGTCGCCGCGCGGCAGGGTGATCGGCAGGTCCAGGGCCACGGTCCCGGGGCTCTTGGTCAGCACCACGATGCGGGAGCCGAGGAACACCGCCTCCTCCGCCGAGTGCGTCACGAACACCGTGGTCCGGCCGGTCCGTTCGGCCACCAGGCGGACGTCCTCCTGGAGCCGTTCCCGGGTCAGCGCGTCCAGTGCCGCGAACGGTTCGTCGAGCAGGATGAGCGGGTTCTCGGCGGCGAGAGCCCGGGCGATGGCGACGCGCTGCTGCTGGCCGCCGGAGATCTCCCAGGTACGCCGCTTCTCGGTGCCCTCCAGACCGACGCGTGCCAGCAACTCCGCCCGTCGCGCGGGCCATTGGGCGCGATCGACGCCTGCGTACCGCAGGGCCAGGTCGATGTTGCCCCGCACGGTCCGCCACGGGAAAAGCCGCGGCGTCTGGAACACCACGCCCGCCGTGTCCCCGGGCCGAGGCTCGGTGCCGGACACCCGCACCGAACCCTGCGTCGGCCGCTCGAAGCCGGCGATCAGCCGCAGCAGCGTGCTCTTGCCGCAGCCGGAGGCACCCACCAGGACGAGGAACTCCCCGGCCGGCACGGTCAGGTCGACCGGCCCGACGGCGGTGATGGCCTCGCCGCCCCGGCCGTACCGGTGAGTGACCCGGTCGAGACGGACGGCACCGGCGGAGGCGGTGTCCACCGCGTCCACGGCCTCCTTGGCCGTAGTGATCTCACTTGACGACATCGGCCAGCCCTTCGAGGTAGAACGCCTTGCGGACGACGTCTTCGGACGGCGCGGCGTCGATCTGCTTCTGGTCGGCCAGGAACCTGCCGGTGTCCGTGACGTAGGTGAGCAGCTTGCCCGGCTTGTCGTCGCTGCCCAGCCAGTCGGCGGAGACCACCTGCTCCGGCGTGAGGAACACGCCCTGCGAAAGCTGCGCCTCGGCATCCGCCGCACTGATGTTGAGCTCGGCCGCGACGGCCTTCACCGCCCCGTCCGGATCGGACTTGAGCAGGCGCAGCGCCTCGGCCTCCGCCTTGCGCCAGGCGTCGATCGCCTTGGGGTCCCGGGCGATGAGGTCGTCCGACACCACGGCCAGGTCGAGGGTCGGCCTGCCCGCCGTGCCGATCTCCTTGCTGCTGGTGAGCTGGGTGCCGGTCTTGCGCAGCTCGTCCAGGGTCGGCAGCCAGACGTAGGCGGCATCGATGTCGCCGCGCTGCCAGGCGGCGAGGATCGGCTGCGGCTGAAGGTCGATGAGCTGGACGTCGGAGGCCGTGAGACCGGCCGCCTCCAGCGCCGCCAGCAGGCTGTAGTGCGAGGTGGAGGCGAAGGGCGTGGCTATCTTCTTGCCCTTGAGCCCGGCGACGTCCGTGATGCCGGTGGCTTTTCGTGCCACGAGGCTCTCGTTCTCGCCGGCGACATCGAGGATCCAGGCGACCTTGTAGGGGATGGGCGAGCTGCCGGACACTCCGCGGGCGAACGGGCTGGAGCCGAGCGCGGCGATGTCGAGGGACTTGCCGATGAAGGCCTGGTTGACGCCGGCGCCGGAGTCGAACTTGATCCAGGTGATCTCGTATTCCGGCAGTGCCTTCTCCAGCAGCTTTCTGTTCTTCACGAGCAAGTCGCCGCTGGGGAAGGCGAAGTAGCCGATACGCAGCCGCTTGGAGCCGCCGGACGAGGACGCCGCGCTGTCCGAGGAGCAGCCCGTGACGGCGGCGGACACGGCGGCCAGCGCGCCGGCGAGGAGGAGACGGCGGGACGGACCTTGAGGGACACGGGACATGGCGGAGCCGTTTCTGTGCGAAGGGGGGTGTCGGTGCGAAGGGAAGCGGGGGAGGGCTATGTGCGTCCGCGCCAGGGCACGACTGTGCGCTCCAGCCGCAGCAACAGACCGTCGATGATCAGGCCGGAGACGCCGATGGCGATGATGCCGACGACGACCACAGGGGTGTTGTTGTAGTTGGCGGCGTCCTTGACCATGCCGCCGATGCCCGGCAGACCGTTCACCAACTCGGCGGCGACCAGGGAGGAGTAGGCCACTCCCACGGCGAGCCGGACGCCGGTGAGGGTCTCGGGCAGCGCGGACGGGACGACGACGTCCCTGATGACGTCCCACCGGGAGGCACCGAGTGCACGGGCGGCCTCGATCAGGCTCTTCGGTACGGCGGCCACCGCGGTGGTGGTCGACACGGCCACCGGCGGGAACGCGGCCACGGCCAGCAGCGTGACCTTGGGCTCCTCATTGATGCCCAGCCAGATGATGAGCAGCGAGAAGTACGCCAGCGGCGGCAGCGTCCGCAGGAACGTGATCCACGGTTCGAACAGCGCCCGCACCCAGCCGACGGTGCCCATGAGCAACCCGAAGACCACCCCGGCGGCGATGCCGATGCCCGCACCGAGGGCGATGCGACGCAAGCTGATGCCCAGGTGCTCGACGAGCGTGGTGCCGTTGTATCCGCGTACGCCGTCATGCGTGGTCGAGACGTCGACGAACGCGTCCCACACCTTCGCCGGCGACGGAACCAGCGTCTCGCTCCACGTCCCGCTCGCCGCCAACAGTTGCCACAGGACCAGGAAGAGCAGCAGCGATCCGACGGGCAGTGCGATGTGGTGCAGGCGTCCCCGGGCGCCGTCGGCCGAGGCACGAGATCGACGGGGCGTGGTGACGGCTGACGTAACGTCACCAGCCGCGGAAACAGGCGGGGTTGTGGACACGTGGGGTCCTCCGTGAACGCCGGGACGCGAGCAGCCGCTGTCGACGCACAACGACGGCCAGCCCCGAGCGAAGGTGATGGCGAACGAAGAAAGGGGGAGCGCGCCCTGCGCGAGAACGCGGGAACCGCCCTGAGGCGGGTGGGATCACCGCACGGCAGGGCGCGTCAGAAAGAAGAAGTCAGATCAGCAACAACACGAGCCCGGGCGTCGGCACAGGTCGATGACCAGGCGTCGCACCAGGAGCTCGGAATTCATGAGGCCCATTTCTACAGCAGCCGCAGCTCAGGGCCAACACGCGTCCACTTTCTGGAACGCGTCGCAGCGCACCGACCGACAGCTCTACGCAGGCCCCCGTGCCATGATCGCCCCATGCCGCTCGAGATAGTTCCCGCCGACGTCAACGACCTCCACCAAGTGCTGGAGGACCACGCCCGCTACTGGGGTGAGCGGGATCTGCGTGCCCTCCACCAGCCGGTACTGGTAAGGGAGTTCGGAGCAACCTGCCTGGTCGCCCGCGCCGAGGACGGCATCCGCGGCTACCTTCTCGGCTTCGTCACGCCCGACCACACCGGATACGTCCACCTGATCGCCACCCGCGACGACAGCCGGGGCAGCGGCCTCGGCCGCCGCCTCCACACGCGCTTCGCCGAGGTGGCCCGCGGCCAGGGCGCGGTCCGCCTCAAGGCGATCACCTCGGTCACCAACGAGGGGTCGATCGCCTTCCACCGGACGCTCGGCTTCGACGCGGACGTGGTGGAGGACTACGACGGCCCCGGCAGGCCAATGGTCGTCTTCACCAGGACCATGACCTGAGGGGACGCAGAAACGCGAGCCCACCGCCGCTCGCCGCGTTACGCGGCGGCCACAAACTTGTCATACGGCACTCGGAATGCCGGTCGTCGGCACGCGGGTTGCCCCAGCCATGACCATTGGAGCAGCGCTACCTCTCCACAACGGGATCGACGCCACCGTGCAGCTCGCGCGCGAAGCTCATGAGGCCGGACTACGATCCGCATGGTTCGGCCAGACCTTCACCTACGACTCGCCCTCGCTGGCCGCGATCGTCGGTCGCGAGGTCCCCGGCCTGCATGTCGGCACCGCCGCGATCCCCGTCTTCGGCCGCCATCCACTCATCGTCTCCAGCCAGGCCCAGACCGCCCAGGCGGCCACCGCGGGCCGCTACCACCTCGGACTCGCCCTCGGCACCAAGCAGTTGACGGAAGCCGGATTCGGCATCCCGCACGACCGGCCCATCCGCCTGCTCCGCGAATTCCTCACCGCCCTGCGCCCACTCCTCGAAACCGGCAGCACCGACTTCCGCGGAGAGCTGCTGAGCGCCGGCACACCGCTCCCCGCCGCCGTGCCGGGCGCCGAACCGCCGGTGCCGGTCCTGGTCGCCGCCATGGGACCACAGGCCCTGCGCGTCTCCGGCGAACTCGCGGACGGCATCCTTCCCTATCTGGCAGGCCCTCGTGCCCTCGCCGAGCACATCGTCCCGGCGGTCAACGCGGCGGCGGAGGCTGCGGGCCGGCCGGCACCGCGCATCGTGGCCTTCGTACCGGGCGTAGTCACCGCCGACGCCGACACGGTGCGCCGGAACGCGACCGATTCGCTCGCGTTCTACGAGCGGTTCCCCTCCTATCAGCGCGTCATCGAACTCTCCGGAGCCACCCGCGCCGCCGACCTGGCGCTGATCGGCGACGAGGAGACCGTCGCCGCGGGCGTACGCCGATACCGGGAGGCGGGGGCGACGGAGGTGGTGTTCACGGCGACCGACCTCGGCAGCGAGGCCGATCGGCACCGCACCTGGAAGCTGCTCGGGGAACTCGCCACCGGCTGAGACCGCGCCCTGTGCGCCGACGGCGGACGTCGGTGCACAGGGCGGACACCGGTCAGGTCGACACGGCCTCCTCGACCGCCGGCTGCCAGCCGAGACGCGGTGCGATGTGGTGGCGTACGTCGTGGAGGATCTGCTCGTAGTCGCCGAGTTCGAACTCGTACGGCAGTTCCAGGCGCAACTCGGCCACGTCCGCGAGCACAGGATCGGCGCCGAGCCTCTCAAGTATCTCCTCGGACGTCCCCACCACGTCGGGGGCGAACAGGGTGCGCTTGGCGCCCTGCGGTGCGAGGGTCCGCTCGTGACGGCTCGCCGCGTAGGCGCGGTAGCGCCGCCGGGTCGCTGCGTCCGCGCTGTCAAGGGGCACGATCACCCGGCCGATGGCCACCCGCGCCGGCCGCTCCGGTCCGACGAGGCCGCGGTACTCACGGATCAGTGCCCGCTGCGCGGAGGCGAAGTCGTCGGTGCCCTCACCCGCGACGATGTTCCCGCTGAGGATGCTCAGCCCCTGCTCGCCGGCCCAGCGCGCCGACCGCAGACTGGCGGCCCCGTACCAGGTGCGGTCGACAAGGCCCGGGCTGTACGGCTGAAGCCGCGGCCGCTGGGCGCCGGCGGGCGTCTGGATGACGGTGTCCGCGTCGCCCAAGGGGTGCCCGAGCAGATGGTTGCGTACCCGGGCGATACGGCCGTACGACAGATCGAGGGCACGCCAATCACTCTCGTGCACCAGATGCCCCATCAGATCCGCGTGCGGCATTCCGGTGCTGAACCCCACCTGGAGCCGACCGCGGGAGAGCGCATCGGCGAGCGCGAGGTCCCCGGCGAGCCGGAACGGAGTCTCGTAGCCGATCGGGATCACCGCGGTGCCCAGCTCGATACGCCCGGTGCGCTGGCTCGCGGCGGCGAGGAACACCGCCGCCGAGGACACCCCGCGCTCCAGATGCCGCTGCCGTATCCAGGCACCGTCGAACCCCAGGCGCTCGCCGATCTCGAACAACCGCAGCGTGTCCTCCAGACCCGCATACGGCTCGTCCTCCGCGAAGTTGCCCGGCGTCAGGAACGAGAGCGAGCTGATCCCGGTGGCGGCGACCTCACTCACTGCCCGGCGGGCTTCCGCTCGTACGGGATCTTCTCGCCGGCCTCGACGGCGACCGGGAGCCGGTTCTCGGCGGGCGGAAGCGGGCAGGTCGCGAAGTCGGTGTAGGCGCAGGGCAGGTTGGTGGCGCGGTTGAAGTCGAGCACCACCGTGCCGTCGGGGCCGGGCGCGTCGATGTGCAGTGAGCGGTTGGCCGCGTATGTGGTCACACCGGAGGTCGCGTCGGTGAAGAGCACCAGCAGGCTTCCGGGCGCGTGCCCGTTGAACGCGGTCAGCCCCAGTTCCCGGCCGTCGATCTCGAAACGGACCTCCCCGGGCGCGTCGTAGACATGTTGCAGCCCCTCGACCGCGGCACCCACGGTCGTCGGTCGCGGTTCGGCGAAGGGGAAGTACCGGCCGGAGATGACCCAGTGGGGATGCGGTGCGTACGCCGGCGTCCCGGCGAAGTCCGTGCGCAGAGTGTGGTCGGGGTGCCGCGGCCGGATGACGTCCTGCCTGCCGCGCTTGGCGACCTCGATCACCGCGTCGCCCCAGACGGTGTTGACTCCGCCGCGTTCCGGGATCACACCGAAGCCGTGCCGTCCGCGCACGGGCACCCCGTCGACGACGAGTTCCTCTCCATCCCCGAGCTCGACGGTGACGCCGTCGTCTCCCGTCGACCATGCGCCGGGCGCGTCGGGGAAGCGCTGGGGCTCGGTGGCCAACCAGTGCAGACCGGTGACGGCGAGAAACCCGTGCTCATGGGCGAGGGAGGCATCCTTCTGCCGGTGCCATGCCTCCCATTCGGCGGCGAACGCGTCGATGTCGGTGGGGGAGTCCTGGACGGTCATGTGTGCTCCTGCGTGGTGCGATGTTGGTAGGTCAAGGAAATGGGGCGGTGACTTCGGCGGCGGCAGCGCTGGACCGGCCCGAACGAGTTCGCGTACGAGCGCGCCGACCTGCTCCGTCTCGATGAGGAACCCGTCGTGGCCGTACGGCGATTCGATCACCCGCAGGTTGTCAGCAGAGGCGATGCCGGCCGCCAACTCCGCCTGCTGAGAGGGCGGGTAGAGGCGATCGGAATCGACCGCGGCCACGAGCGTCCTGGCGCGCACCCGGTTCAGCGCCGCATGCACGCCTCCACGCCCACGGCCGATGTCGTGGCTGTTCATGGCCTCGGACAGCACGACATAACTGCCGGCGTCGAAGCGCCGTACGAGCTTGTCCGAGTGATGGTCGAGGTAGGAGCCGACCCGGTACCGCCCACCGTGCCAGGGATCCCCGGCGCCCTGGGGCAAGCGGCCGAAGCGGGCCTGGAGTTCGGGCTCACTGCGATACGTCACGTGTGCGACCCTCCGGGCCTGGCCGAGACCGGCATGGGGCCCCGCGCCGGTGTGGTGGTAGTGCCCGCCGTGCCAGTGCGGATCGGCGCGGATGGCGTGCAGCTGGATGTCGGCCCAGGCGATCTGCTCGGCACTCGCCGCGGCGGTCGTGGCGAGCAACAGAAGCGCGTCCGCCCGCTCCGGGTACGACACCGCCCACTCCAATGCCCGCATCCCACCCATCGACCCGCCCACCACGAGGGCCCAGCGCTCGATGCCCAGCGCATCGGCCAGACCGACCTCGGCCGCGACCTGGTCACGCTGTGTCAGAAACGGGAAGTCGCCGCCCCAGGGCCTCCCGGACGGGCCGGACGAGGACGGGCCGGTACTGCCCTGACAGCCGCCGAGCACGTTCGGCGCGACGACGAGGAAGCGGTCCGTGTCCAGCGCGCGTCCGGGACCGATGAGCCCGTCCCACCAGCCGGGCGTGGGGTGACCGGGCTCGGCGACGCCCGCCGCATGGCTGTCACCGGTGAGGGCGTGCAGCACCAGCACCGCGTTGCGCCGGTCCGACGCGAGGCGCCCCCACGTCTCGAACGCCAGCCGGGCACCACCGAGTTCACCGCCGGCCTCCAATGCCAACGGATGCTCGCGGACGTACCACTGGCGTCGCCCGGGCGGGTCCCCCTCCCGCCAGGCCCCGGAGGCCGGCGGGAGGGGGACCTGAGACGGCGTCAGTACGGTGTTCAGGACGCGCCCTTCGCCGCCCGGAACCCGGCCTCCAGGTCCGCCTTGAGGTCGGCGAGGCTCTCGATGCCGACGGACAGACGCACCAGGCCCGGGGAGGTGCCGGTGGCCGCGAGCTGCTCGGCGTCCAGCTGGCTGTGGGTGGTGGACGCCGGATGGATGATGAGGCTGCGTACATCACCGATGTTGGCGAGATGGCTGAACAGCTCGACGGCGTCCACGAACCGCTTGCCCGCTTCGACGCCGTCCCGCAGCTCGAACGCCAGCACCGCACCGGCCCCGCGCGACAGGTACTTCTGTCCCGCCTCGTACCAGCGGCTGGACTCCAGCCCCGGGTAGTGGACGGCGGCGACCTCGTCGCGCTGCTCCAGCCACTCGGCCAGGGCCTGGGCGTTCGCGGAGTGCCGTTCGATGCGCAGACTGAGCGTCTCCACGCCCTGGAGGAGCAGGAACGCCGAGTGCGGGGAAAGGGCGGGGCCGAGGTCGCGCAGCAGCTGGACCCGAAGCTTGATCGCGAAGGCGCCCGGGCCGAGCGCGGGCCAGTACCGGAGGCCGTGGTAGCTCGGGTCGGGCTCGGTGAAGTCAGGGAAGCGCTCGGTGTGGGCACCGAAGTCGAAGGTGCCGCCGTCGACGACGACACCCGCGATGGCGGTGCCGTGCCCGCCCAGGAACTTGGTCGCCGAGTGCACGACGATGTCCGCGCCGTGCTCAATGGGCCGTAGGAGGTAGGGAGTCGGGACCGTGTTGTCCACGATCAGCGGCACCCCGGCCTCATGGGCGACATCCGCGACGGCCCGTACGTCCAGCACGTTGCCGCGGGGATTGCCCAGCGTCTCCGCGAACAGTGCCTTGGTGTTCGGCCGGATCGCCGACTGCCACGCCTCGAAGTCGTCGGGGTCGTCGACGAAGGACACCTCGATGCCGAGCTTCGGCAGCGTGTGCCGGAACAGGTTGTACGTGCCGCCGTACAGCGACGCACTGGAGACGATGTGGTCCCCGGAACTCGCCAGCGTCAGGATCGCCAGCGTCTCCGCGGCCTGCCCGGAGGACAGTGCCACCGCCGCCACACCACCCTCCAGCGCGGCGATTCGCTGCTCGAAGACGTCCTGGGTGGGGTTGTGGATCCGGGTGTAGATGTTCCCGGGCTCGGCCAGCGAGAACAGGTCGGCCGCGTGTTGCGTGTCCCGGAACACGAACGACGTCGTCTGGTAGATCGGCGTCGCCCGGGCACCGCTCGTCGGATCCGGCGCGGCACCGGCGTGGACCTGCTTGGTCTCGAAGGACCACGCCGAGGTGTCGGGCCCGGCGGGCTCGTCCTCGGGGGTGTGGCCTGCGGTGACGGAGTCGATGGGCTGGCTCATGGTTCTCCCTGGGTGCGGGTACGGCGATGCCTGGATGCGGAACGGGAGGGGGGAGGAAAGCCGCAGGCGCCGCCGACTCACAGTCCACGCCCGAATCCGGGGGCAGGGGACAGCGATCAGCAGTCAGCGCGATGCGGTGGAAATGGCCGGTCGAACGCCGGAGGGCGGAGTCAGCTCACGGCGGAACAAGCCGTGGTGGTGACACGCACGTAGTCAACGTGGCGGCGGGTCACGAGCACGGTCATGGATTCAGGTAACCACACGGGGCACCGGGCGCACCATCAACGGAATGCTTCGGTGCTGTGAACACAGCCCCTCGGAAGCCGTGCCGCTGGTGTTCGTGCGCTTGATCAGCCATGTCGGGGAGAGGTGCGGCGCGGCGGTGGCCGATCGGTGGCCGGTGAGAGCGACCATGGCGCGGGAGGTGTGTTCCATGGGCGAGTATGTCGAAGCCGGCGGTACCAGGATCTGGACGGAGAGTCGGGGGCATGGTCCCGATGTCCTGCTGGTCGCGGGCCTGGGCGATCCCGTGGAGGCGTGGGAGGCGCAGTTTGACGGGCTGTCGGACCAGTACCGGGTCATCGCCTTCGACAACCGAGGGGCTGGGCGGACTGCGTTGCCGGACGGACCCTTGTCCGTCGCCTCGATGGCCGACGACGCTGCGGATGTGCTCCGGGCGCTGGGAATCGACAGGGCGCATGTCGCCGGCTTCTCGGGCGGCAGCGCGATCGCGCAGGAGCTGGCGCTCCGTCACCCTGCGTCCGTACGCAGTCTCGTCCTGACCAGTACGTGGGCGCGGAGCGACGCCTATTTGGCCGCCATGGGCCGATCCTGGCACTGGCTGGTCACCGCGGCGCCCGACGAGCGTGCCGCGCTGGAGGCGTTCTTCCTGTGGATCTACACGCAGCGCGCGCACGTCGACGGCACGGTGCAGCGCTTCATCGACGAGACGCTCGCCTCCCCGCACCCGCAATCCGCGGAGGCCTTCCAACGCCAGCTGGACTCGTTCATTCGGCACGACACGCTGGATCGGCTGCCTGCCATCACCGCGCCGACCCTCGTCCTGGCCGGTGAACAGGACATCATCACACCGCCACGGCTCGGACGGGTCGTGGCCGATCTCATCCCCGGCGCCCGCTTCGAGGTCATCGAGGGGGAGGCCCACCAGCCCTTCCAGGAGTCACCGGAAGACTTCAACGCACGGGTTCGCGCATTCTGGCGCGAGGTCGAGGGCCAGACACCGCCGGTCTGACCCCGGCGGAGCCGCAGGGTAGGCCCGGACAGCGCGGGCGGTGGCTGAACGTACCGGAGTTTGAAGAAGGCTGGCACAGCGAACTGGACCTGCTGGGGTCCGACACCCGGGTCACGTCGGAGTGCGACGTGACCCGGACGCAGAACTCCGTTCGACCTGTTGCTACTTCAGGGTTACGGCGTCTCCGGTCGACACGACCCGTGCGGTCGTCGTCGTGCCGGGGAAGTACCAGCGCCAGCTTCCCGCCGCGGTCGTGGTGACCTTGGTGCTCAGCTGTCCGGTGTCGCCCGTTTTCACGGTCTTGACCGTGCTGTAGCCGGCCGCGCCGGCCTTCTTGAACTGAAGCTTCACGTCCTGCCTGGCGTAGCCGTGGTACTTGAGGTCCTCCCAGTTGGCCCGGGAGAGCTTGCCGGTGACCGTGAGCGTGGCACCCTTGGCCACGGGCTCCGGAGCGGCGTCAGTCGTGAGCTTGGAAGCGCGCTTCATCTTGAACTCGGCGATGTGGTCCGAGATCCAGTAGTCCCCGTCCTTGGCCTTGACGGTGGCGTTGACCTGCCAGACGCCCGCGGTGCTGTTCACGTCCCCGGGCACGCTGTCCGGGAGCCACCCCGGTGCGATCGTCATCGAGGCGGTGCACACCGACGTGGTGGAACTCTTCTTCTCGCAACGGGTGTCCACCCAGTCGCTGAAGCCCCAGCCGTTCGTCTTGTTGAACACGCTGACGTCCGACAGGCCCTTCACACCGGAGTTGTCCCGGATCGTGATGGCGATCGGATAGGTGACGCGCGCCGAGGTGCCGATGATGACGTTGTTCCCGCCATTGACGACCGTCTTGGTGACGCGGATGTCCCCTCTGCCCTCCGCATGGGCCCCCGTCGCGGACAGCAGTGTCAACACCGCCGCCCCACTCGCCAGGATCCAGGCCGCTCTGGCCGTTCTACCTCGCATTATCCCTCCCCTGTGATGAGGGAAGGGAGATTACACAGCCGGGCGTACTGGGTTCGCGCAAGGGTTCGTAAGTCCATCGAGGGTCGCGGGCGTTGCTACACCAGACCTGCGCCGCGCGCGGCGGCGAGCCATTCCGGGAACTCCCCGAGCAGCCGGTCGAAGAGGAGGTCGTCGCTGACGGCCCGTGGTGTGCGCCCGGCGTGGAAGAAGCCGGCGTTGTCGACGACGCGGCGCTCGGGTACGGCGAGGGTGTCGAGCCTGCGCAGGAACGCGAATTCGTTGTCGGCGGGATCGCCGAAGCCGATGAACTGCCAGAACAAAGGCAGGCGGGCGGCCTTGCACAGATAGCGCTCGGCGGCGGGCCTGCTGGTGGGCCCTCCGTCCGTCTGGAAGATCACCAGCGCGGGCGCCTCGCTCGCGGAGTCGAGGTAGTGGTCGATGACCTCGTCCATCGCCCAGTGGTAGTTCGTGCGCCCCATGTGCCCGAGGTTCTCGTGCAGTTTGTTGATGCGGCCCCGGTGTCCGCCGAGGTTGAGGTCGGTGGTGCCGTCGACGTCGGTGGAGAAGAAGACCACAGGGACGGTGCCGTCGTCGTCGAGGTGGGCGGACAGCGTCAATACCTGCTCCGCGAGGTGCTGCATCGTGCCGTTCGCGTAGTAGGGCCGCATGGAGCCAGAACGGTCCAGTACGAGGTACACCGCGGCCCGCACCCCTTCCAGCCCGTGATTGCGGATGCTGGTCCCCGCCGTCTTGTAGAGGCTGACCAGGTCGGGGGCTCGCTCCTGCACCTTGGACAGGCTGATGGCGGAGGCGCGGTCCCTGCGGCTCGTCTCGATCACCTCTCCAGAGTGGCCTCAAAGAGCCGAGAGAGTCCCCCCTTCGCCCGAATTCGCTCCATTCGGGCGGCATTTGAATGTGGCCCGTGGTCCCGCATACGGCGAACTCGACGTCCGCGACCAGGAGGCCACCTTGCTGGTGGCAAGCCTCATCGAATGGCTGAGGACCAGTGCTCCCCGGCCGGCGCCTAGGTTCGCATGAGTGTCCGGGCCTGCTCGATCCACCCCGACACGGCCTTGGCGCCGCAGTTCTCGGCGACCGACTGCGCCTCGTCGAGGTGCCGCAACGCCGTCGACGGGTCGCCGGTTTCGGCCGCGAGGTAGGCCAGTGCCACCAGGCCCGCTGCTTCTCCGGGCCTGAAGCCGATCTCCCGGCGCAGCGTCACCGATTCGGTCAATCGCTCGCGGGCCCGATCGAAGTGGCCCGCATCCTTGTCCCCGAAGCCAAGATGCCGAATGGCATAGGACATCGTCATCCGGTCGTCCACGGATTTCGCCAGAGCGTACGACCGCTCGAAGTACGGTTCGCCGGTGACTCCGTCACCCTTGACCACCTGGTGCCAGCAGCCGATCCAGAACAACGCGTCCGCCTCACCCGACGCGTCCCCCAATCGCTTGTACAACTCGGCCGCGCGCTCGAACAGAACCAGTTCCTGGCTGTTCTCCTCGCGGTCGTTCAGGAAACGGACATGCAGTACCTTGCCCCGGGACATGGAAAGCGGCGCCTCGACCGCGTCCAGCACGGCATCGGACTGGTCCAGCGCGGAGGCGTCCCCGCCGAACATTGCCGCTTCGAACAACTCTCCCGCGCGTGCGACCCAGTCGTGCCCTTGCATAGTCCTGCGCCTCCCCTTCGGACGATGGCAGCGCCGAGGCTATCTCCACGCTCCCTCCGCAGGAGCAGAATTTCTTGAACGGCTACTCCACTTTCCGGAAGGGGGCGACCGTCCTGAGACGCTGAGTCGGCGCGACTGAGACAGTCCGCTCAATGCTGCTTCTCGACGTCCTTCACCGACGTCGGCCCCAACTGCCTCGCGCTGGCGTACTCCGGCATCGTCATCGGCTTGTCGAACAGGAAGAACGACTGGTTCGTGCCGACGGTGAACTCCATGTACGCACCCGTCGTGGCGTCGAACCCGTAGTAGGCGTTGCAGGTGGAACCCGATGTGTACGTGCCGTCCATGCCGGGCTGCGCGAGGACCGCGACGCCGTTGTTGGTGGACTCCACCTTCTCCGTGGGAGTGAGCATCTTGCAGCGCGGCACCGGCAGGCCCTTCATGATGAAGTACCCGTACTCGCCATTGGCGTTCTGGATGTAGACGTACGAGAGTTTGCCCCGCTTCCCCCACGTCTTGATCCACTGGTTGATCGCTTCGCGGGTCGGCGAGTACTCCATGCGGCCCGCCGGCTGCTGGGCCACCAGGTGGTCGTAGTTCTCCTGCTTGGCCTGGTTCTCCTTGTCCTGGCTGGAGTCGGTGCAGGACGCGAGGGCCAGGCCCACGACGAGCGCGACGACGGTGGCCAGGGCCATGCGTGCGAACTTCTTCATGCGGTGCTGCCCTCTTCCCGGGGTGAGATGGGGATCAGTTGGTGCACGTCGTGCGCTCGGCATCGGTATCCAGCCGATACGGCAGATCCTTGTCACGGAAGGGCGCGCGGTGCTCCTGGCGCGCCTTCGAGTTGTACTCGTTGACCGACTCGATCCGCGTGGCCTTCAGCGCGGTGATCGACTGGTCGATCTGTGTCTTTCGAGTCTCCGTGGCGCTCTTCCGCTCCTCCTGGAGCGCCTGGATCGTCCCCTCGGCGTTCTGCGCGGCCTCGCACAGATCGAAGAACTGCTCGTAGGTCGTCTGACGGAACTCGCCCGACCCGACCGTGTTCTCGCGCTTCTCCGCCTCACCACGGAACGGGGCCGTGATCCACCCCGCACCGCCGAAGGCGAACGCCCCGATCACGTACAACACCGCCAGGCCGATGACCCCGACGACGGCCCAAGCCCCTAACCGTGCCCCCTCGCCTACTTGCCCCATGGCCATCCCCCTTCACAGGTGGCTCCGCGGACTGGAACCACCTTCCGAGTTGGAGGACACGAGCGCCCGGTGAAACGGTTCCGCGTCGGAACGAGCGCGTCGGGGAGTGGGCGAGGCTCAAGTGCCGTGCAGGGAGGACCAGTTCGGACTCACGGATCAGTGCCGGCGACGGCCCACTCGCCCTGTCCGGCTGAGGCCGAAAATCTCCGCCGTCCGTGCCAATTTGCCTGACTTGCATGGTCAATTTGAGCCGTCGCCTTGGCATTCCCATGACAACCAGCTGCACTCGGTGCCACTCTTCTGCGGAAGTTCACCGTTCCTTGACGTGTTCACCACATGGTGAGCCACGTTCCCTCCACCCCCCACCTCCTTCCACCCGCATGCCGTGCAGCGCTACGGACCGGCGTACCCCGCCGCTCCATCTCGTCCACGGTCCCCACCACGGGCCGACCGCCGTACTGAAGGAGAATCCGTTGTCCCTGCCACACCGCACGCTCATCCGGCGCAGACGCGCCTCCGCCGTCGCCCTCACCGCGGTCGGGGCGCTGCTGGCCCTGGCCGCCCCCAATCTCGCCACCGCGGCTCCGGCCGACCCGGGCGGCCCCGCGAAGATCACCGCCACACCTCGGGCCGGCGCAGACCAGACGTCCCTGACGCCCGCCCGCCGTACCGCCCTGATCAAGACCGCCCAGTCCAAGGCGGCCGGCACGGCGGAGCGGATCGGCCTCGGCGGCAAGGAGAAGCTGGTCGTCAAGGACGTCATCAAGGACGCCGACGGCACCACGCACACCCGCTACGAGCGCACCTACTCCGGGTTGCCCGTCCTCGGCGGCGACCTCGTCGTCCACGACAAGAGCGGCCGTACGACCGTCACCAAGGCGAACAAGGCCGACCTCGCGCCGGCCACCCTCAGCCCGAAGATCACGGCTGCCGGGGCCGCCGACAAGGCACTCGATGTGTCGAAGAAGGCCGAGGTCAAGGGTTCCGAGACGGAGCGGGCGCCGCGGCTCGTGGTGTGGGCCGGTTCCGGCAAGCCAGTACTGGCCTGGGAGACCGTCGTCGAGGGCACGCAGGAGGACGGCACGCCCAGCGAGCTCCAGGTCGTCACCGACGCCGCGACCGGCAAGCAGCTCCTGGCCGCCGAGAAGGTGCACACCGGCTCCGGCACGGGCCAGTACGCCGGCGAGGTCCCGCTCGGCACCACCCTGTCCGGATCGACGTACCAGCTCGTCGACCCCGACCGCGCCGGGCAGAAGACGTACGACCTCAACCAGGGCACCTCGGGCACCGGGACCCTGTTCACGGACGACAACGATGTCTGGGGCGACGGCCTGCCGTCCAACCGTCAGACCGCCGGCGTCGACGTCGCCTTCGGCGCTGCGGCCACCTGGGACTACTACAAGGAGACCCACGGCCGTAACGGCATCCGCAACGACGGTGTCGCCGCCTACAGCCGCGCCCACTACGGCAGCAACTACGTCAACGCCTTCTGGCAGGACTCCTGCTTCTGCATGACGTACGGCGACGGCTCGGGCAACACCCACCCGCTGACCGCGCTCGACGTGGCCGCGCACGAGATGAGCCACGGCGTCACCGCCGCCACCGCGGGCCTGGTGTACTCCGGTGAGTCCGGCGGGCTCAACGAGGCCACCTCCGACATCTTCGCCGCCGCCGTCGAGTTCTACGAGGACCTGCCCGCCGACCCCGCGGACTACCTCGTCGGCGAGAAGATCGACATCAACGGCAACGGCACCCCGCTGCGCTACATGGACAAGCCCTCCAAGGACGGTGCTTCCAGGGACAACTGGAGCTCCACCCTGGGCAGCATCGACGTCCACTACTCCTCGGGCCCCGCGAACCACTTCTTCTACCTGCTCTCCGAGGGCAGCGGCGCCAAGACCGTCAACGGAGTGTCCTACGACAGCCCGACGTACGACGGTCAGTCCGTCACCGGCATCGGCATCCAGAACGCCGCCGCGATCTGGTACCGCGCGCTGACGACGTACATGACCTCCACGACCAACTACGCGGGTGCCCGCACCGCCACCCTGTCGGCGGCCGCGGACCTGTTCGGCGCCTACAGCCCGACCTACCTCGCCGTCGCCGACTCCTGGGCCGCGATCAACGTCGGCAACCGCATCGCTCTCGGCGTCAACCTCGCCCCGGTCGCCGACCAGATCAGCGGCGTCAACCAGGAGGTCAGCCTCCAGCTCGACGCCTACACCACCAACACCGGAGCCTCCCTCACCTACGAGGCCACCGGACTGCCCGAAGGCCTGAGCATCAGCCAGAGCGGCCTGATCAGCGGCACCCCGACCACCCTGGGCACCAGCGACGTCACCATCAAGGTGACCGACAGCACCGGGGCGACCGTCTCGGACACCTTCAGCTGGCAGATCGCCTACGTCTACGCCAACTCCACCCGGGTGGACATCCCCGACAACGGGGCCGCCGTCGAGTCCCCGGTGACCATCACCGGCCGCGACGGCAACGCCTCGGCGACCACCTCGGTGTACGTCAACATCGTCCACACCTACCGCGGTGACCTGACCGTCGACCTCGTCGGCCCGAACGGCACCGCCTACTCCCTCCTCAACCGCAGCGGCGGCTCCGCCGACAACGTCGACCAGACCTTCACGATCGACGCCTCCGCACAGCCCCTCAACGGCACGTGGAAGCTGCGCGTGCAGGACCGGGCGAACATCGACGTGGGCTACATCGCCCGCTGGACGCTGACGCCCTGACCCTCTGACACATCGGCAGCACAGCGCCGTCGCTCGGGTCCTCAGGGACTCGTGCGGCGGCGTGGCCGTGAAGCTACCGCGGGGTGAAGGGGACGCCCGTCTCTTCGCCCAGTGTGTGCAGGAGGCGGTCCTGGAAGTCCTTGTCGTACACGGCGGCGTGTGGCTGTTGACGCTGTTGGTGGTACCAGTAGCCGCCGCTGCTCAATGCCCGCACGGCATCGCTCGTGGCGAGCCATGTCTGTGTCCGGTGACCGAGTTCCAGATCGTCCGGCGCGCCGGGGCCGCCCATCCTGGTGGGCACCCAGCCGGGGTCCACGGCGTTGCTCACCGTTCCGGGTCGCAGGCGCGCCACCGCGGCCGCGAGCGTCGTGACGAACAGCTTGCTGTCGGCGTACGAGCCGGGCATGTGTCCCCGCCAGTCGGTGCCGTCGAGGAGGGGCCGCCCCTGGTAGTGCGAGCCGCTGCTCAGGTAGACCAGTCGGCGCGGTCCGTGCAGCAGGGACGTGAGCAGGTACGGGGCGATGATGTTGACCGGCATGACCGCGGGCCCGCTCCACACCCCCGCGTTGTGGATCACGGCGTCCAGGGGTGCCGCATCGCCCAGTTCGGTGGCGATGCGCCGCACCGAGTCACGGTCCGTGAAATCGCCCAGGACGATGTCGGCCCCGCGGTCGACCAGCTCCCGGACCGCGGCCGCGCGCTCCTCGTTGCGGGCGTGCACCACGACGTCATGGCTGGCGGACAGCAGTTCGTCCGCCGCGGCCCGCCCAAGCCCGTCCGCAGAGCCTGTCACCAGGATCCGACTCACGATCACACCGCTCTCTTCAGCTCGTCGCGGATCGCTGCGCCGGCGTCGGGACCTCATGCGTTGCCGCCCAGGACGCGAGCAGGCGCAGGCCCTCTTCGGACGCCGAGCCGGGCTCGGCGGCGTAGATGGTCAGGGTCAGGCCGGGCTCGGCCGCCAGCTCCAGGCCCTCGAAGGCGAGGGTGATCTCCCCGACGATCTCGTGGTGGAAGCGCTTCGTTCCCGTTCCGTGGTGGCGGACGTTGTGGGCGCCCCACCTGGTGCGGAACTCCTCGCTGCGGGTGGACAGTTCACCGACCAGGTCATGGAGGTCCTTGTCGTACGGGTTGCGGCCCGCTTCGGTACGCAGGATGGCGACGGCCACGTCGGCGAACCGGTCCCAGTCGGGGTAGAAGCGCCGGGAGGCGGGGTCGAGGAACTGGAACCGAGCGAGATTCGCCTGGTTGCCGGGGGTCGCGCAGATGTCGCGGTAGAAGGCGCGGGCGAGCTGGTTCGTCGCGAGGATGTCCAAGCGGCCGTTGCGCACGAAGGCCGGTCCCGCGGTGATGGCGTCCAGAGTCCACTGCAGGCTGCGATGGGCCTTCCACTGGCCCCTGGCGCGCCGCAGCCTCGGGCGGGTGAGGGCGTCGGAGCCGTCGGCCGCCTGCGCCAGATTCAGCAGATGGGCGCGTTCGGCGTCATCCAGCTGCAGCACCCGGGCAACGGCCTCCAGGACGGCGGGGGAGACACCGGCGAGATTGCCGCGTTCGAGTTTGGCGTAGTACTCGACGCTCATGTCGGCCAGGGCCGCGACCTCGCTGCGTCGCAGGCCCGGTACACGGCGGCGCGAGCCCGCGGGAAGCCCGGCCCGCTCGGGGCTGATCCTGGCGCGACGCGAGGTCAGGAACTCGCGGACCTCATCACGGTTGTCCATACCTCGACGGTACGGCCCGCAGGCGGGCGGAGCGATGTACTGCCGGTACACCTCTCACCGGTGACTCGCTGACCACGCGGCATGGCGGTTTCCTGGATGACGTGGCGCTCGGCGTCCGCTCCGGAGGGCGGACAGGGCGCTCGGGCGGGTACCGCGGCGCGCCTCGCGTCGCAGACACCGAGTCCGCTATGCCATTCGGTGGCTGCCGGCACGACGATCCGTGCACCGGCCGCCACAGTACGTAAGGAACCCTTTCATGCGCGGAGCAGTGATCCACGCCCCAGGCGACGTGCGCTTCGAGACCGTGGATGACACGAAGATCCTCAAGCCGACCGACGCGGTCATCCGGACGGCCGTGACCTGCGTGTGCGGCTCGGACCTGTGGCCGTACCGCGGCGCGGAGCCGATCGAGCACGCCCACCCCATGGGGCACGAGTACGTCGGCTTCGTGGAGGAGGTCGGATCCGAGGTCACCGCGGTCCGGCCGGGCCAGTTCGTCGTCGGATCCTTCGCGACCTCCGACAACACCTGCGCGAACTGCCGCAACGGCTTCCAGTCCAGCTGTCTGAACCGTGAGTTCATGAGTACCTGCCAGGCCGAGTACGTGCGCATCCCGAACGCCCAGGGCACGCTCGTCGCCACCGACGAGGTTCCGGACGAGCAGTTCTGGCCCGGGCTGCTGGCGGTCTCCGACGTGATGGGCACCGGCTGGTGGGCCGCGGACGCCGCCGAGGTCAAGCCCGGCTCCACCGCCGTCGTCGTCGGCGACGGCGCGGTCGGCCTGTGCGCGGTGCTCGCGGCCAAGGAACTGGGCGCGGAGCGGATCATCGCCATGTCGCGCCACGAGTCCCGGCAGAACCTCGCCCTGGAGTTCGGCGCCACCGACATCGTCACCGAGCGCGGCGACGAGGGCGTCGCCCGGATCAAGGACCTCACCGGCGGCATCGGCGCCGACAGCGTCCTGGAGTGCGTCGGCACCGCGCAGGCCATGCGGCAGGCACTGCACTCGGCGAGGCCCGGCGGAAACGTCGGCTTCGTGGGCGTGCCGCACGAGGTCGCAGTCGACGGACAGGAGCTCTTCTTCTCCCACGTCGGGCTGCGCGGCGGCCCCGCACCGGTGCGCCGCTACCTGCCCGACTTGATCGGCCGCGTCCTGACCGGAGGCATCGACCCCGGCAAGGTCTTCGACCTGACCCTGCCCCTGGACCAAGTGGCCGAGGGCTACAAGGCCATGGACGAGCGCCGGGCGATCAAGGCTCTCCTCAAGCCGTGACCTCCAGCAGCTCAGCCCGGTGCTCGAAGCCGCAACGACCAGCCCACGGGCTTCGGCCATGCGGTTGTCTCGCTCCCTGTGCGGGTCGCTCAGTTGTTACTCCTTGACGGCTCCGGCGTTGGCGTCCTGCACGAAGTACCGCTGGAAGCAGAAGAAGAGGACTGCCACGGGCAGGGTGGAGAGCAGAGCGGCCGCGAGTTTCAGTGGGTACTGGGTGCCGCCGCCGAGGCCTCCGGACACGAGCCGGGCGAGGCCGGTGGTGAGGGTTTCGTACTGGCTGGACTGGGTGGCCACGAGGAAGTGGGTGAACTCGTTCCACGAGCCCTGGAAGGAGAGGATCGTGAGAGTGATCACGGCGGGGCGGGCCATCGGCAGGACCACCGACCAGAAGGTGCGGAAGACGCCGGCGCCGTCGACGCGTGCGGCCTCCTCCACCTCGCGGGGGATCGACTCGAAGAACTGCTTCATGATGAAGATGCCCGCCGCGTCCACCAGCAGCGGCAGGATCATGCCGGTGTAGGTGTCGAAGATGCCGAAGGTGTTGAGGACCAGGAAGCGCGGGATCAGCAGGGCGATGCCCGGTACCGCCATCACGGCGAGGATGAAGCCGAACAGCAGGGCACGGCCGGGGAAGCGCAGCCGCGCCAGGGCGTAGCCGGCCATCGAGTCGAACAGCACCCGTCCGGCGGTGACGACGACGGCGATGAAGGCCGAGTTGCCCAGCCAGCGTAGGAAGGGCACCCCGTCGCCGGCCTGGCTCAGTCCGAACAGGCGCTGGTAGGCGGCGGTGGTGGGGGTGGTGGGGATCGGGCCGAGGGGGTGTGCGGCGGCGTCGGGGTCGGTCTTGAAGCCGGTCACCAGCTGGATCACGAAGGGCATCAGGTACAGCAGCCCGACCGCGACCACCCCGGTGTATCCGAGGATCCGCAGCGGCACCGGGAATCGGCCGAGTACGGCCGGTCGCCGCGACCGTACGGACGGCACGGACCTGGCGGTCATGGACTTGGAGGTCATTGCTTCCTCCCGGGGCGGGCGGTGCGCTCGCGCAGTGCGTATCGCTGCAGGCCGGTCATGGTGAGGATCAGTGCGAGCAGCAGGAAGGCGATGGCCGCGCCCTGCCCGAAGTCGGCGTCGCCGAACGCGGTCGAGTAGGACAGGAAGGCGGGGGTGAGGGTGGTGTTGCCGGGGGCGCCCTGGCTCATGACGTACACCTGGTCGAAGACCTGCCATGTGCCGATCAGGCCGAGGGTGAGCACCAGGAAGAGGACGGGGCGCAGGGCGGGCAGTGTCACGTGGCGCAGCGTCTGGGAGCGGTTGGCGCCCTCGATGGCGGCTGATTCCTCCAGTTCCCGGGGGATGCCCTGGAGAGCGGCGAGGAAGATCAGCATGAAGGTGCCGGAGGTCGTCCACACGCTGAGCACGATGATGGTGCACATGGCGACGGACGGTCCGGACAGCCACTCGAACCAGGACAGCCCCATGAAGGAGTGACCGGCCAGGATCCCCGAAGGGCGGTCGGGGTCGACGACGCCCAGCCCGCCGAGCAGGAGGGAGAGGATTCCACGCGGGTCGGTGAACCAGTTCGGGCCCTTCACCCCGATCCACGACAGCAGGGTGTTGACGGCGCCACTGCCCTGGAACAGGAACAGGAAGATGGTGGAGACCGCGATCGAGCTGGTCACCGAGGGGAAGAAGAACGTGGTGCGCAGGGCTCCGCGCCCGCGCAGCATCCGCTGGTTGACGATGAGGGCGAGTGCCAGCGCGAGGACGGTCTGCAGCGGCACGGTCAGCAGGACGTAGTAGAAGTTGTTGCGCAGCGAGGTCGCGAAGAGGGTGCGGTCGAGGCCGTCCCGGGTGATCAGGGCCCGGTAGTTGTCGAGGCCGACGAACTCGGCCTGCCCACTGAACGGGTTGGACTGGCCGTCCCAGTGGAGCAGGCTCACCCACAGCGCCATCAGCGTCGGCAGGACCAGGAACAGGCCGAGGACGATCACCATGGGGCTGACGAACAACCAGCCCCAGGCTCCTTCGGTACGGCGCCCCACGCGCGGGGCCGGCCCGGTGCGGGGCGCCGCGGCCGGGCCGGGCCCGCCGGGCGCGTCAGGTGCGCCCGGCGAGTCGGCCGTCCGGAAGCTGCCGCCGGTCACCGTGGGACTGGTGTCACGGGGAGACATGGCGGCTTATTCGCCCTTCGTGAGGGCCTGTTCGCCGTTGCGCTGGAGGTCGGCGAGGATCTTCTTCGGGTCGGCGGTGTTCAGCGCGGCGAGGTCGGTGTTGAACTGAGTGAGGACCTTGTCGAATCCGGCGATGGTCACCGGGCCCTGCGCGTAGGCACTGGCGTCGACCCACGCCTTGGCGGAAGGATTCTGCTCGGCGTATTCGGCCTGCGCGCTGGTGCGCGAGGGCATCACCCCGAAGGCGTCGGCGTTCTTCACCTGCTGCGCGCTGGTGGTGAGGTACTTGACCAGGTCGACGGCCGCCGCCTGGTGGGCGCTGTCCTCGGCCACGCCCCAGCACTGACTGAAGGCGAGCGTGCCCTTGCCGGACGGGCCGGCGGGCAGCGGGACCACCGTGTACTTCACGTCGGGGTAGTCGGCCTTCATGCCGCCGGTGAGCCAGTTGCCCTCGATGGTCATCGCGGCCTTGCCCTTGCCGAGGGCCTCGCCGCCCCAGTTGGCGTCGACCTGGTTGGCGTACTTCATGGAGCCGGACTTGAGCAGGGACTGCACGTATGCGAGCGCTTCGGCGTTCTGTGCGGAGTCGGCGGTCATCTTCGTCTGGCCGGCGTTGGTTATCCAGCCACCGGCCTCCTTCATGAAGACGCCGACCCGCGCGTACTCGCCGTTGGTGACCAGCCCGGTGACCTTGCCTGAGGTCAGTTTCGCGGCGACCGCCTTCAACTGGGCCCAGGTCGTCGGATAGTCCTCGGCGGTCAGCCCGGCGCCCTTCCAGAGGTCCGTGTTGATCGCGAGGGCGAGAGTGGAGGTGTCCTTGGGCAGGCACACCAACTTCCCGTCGTACGTGAAGGAGGCGCGCAGCTGTTCGGAGAAGTCGTCGACGTCCTCGACCTGGTCGCCGTAGGCGTGCAGGGAGCCGCCCTTGGCGTAGTTGGCGAACTGGTCGGAGTTGACGTAGAAGGCGTCCGGCGGCTTGTGCCCGGCGAAGGACTGGGCGAGCTGCTGGTTGATGTCCTTGGCGACGTCCACGGTCACCGTGTTCCCGGACTCCTTCGCGTACGCCGCTGCCGCGTCCTTGACGGCCTTGGTCTCCGCGTCGCCGGAGCTGGCTATCAGCACGGTCAGATGCTGCTTGGTGCCGGAGTCCTGCTCTGTCTTCTTGCCGCTGTCGAAGCCCGACGAGCAGCCTGTGACGGCCAGCAGTGCCGCGCAGGTGACGAGGGCCGCGGCGGCCGTACGGTTGACCATGGAAATCCTCCGAGGGGTAGGGGTCTGGCGTGCGGCTCCACCGGTCGGCGCGCAGGCGCGGATCCGGGGTGGGGGAGGAGGAAAGAAGATGTCCTTCGAGATCTCGAAGGTGAGGCCGTGCGCGGGGGGAGAGCCACCGGCTTCCGCCCGGCCCGGCTCGGTAGGGGTTGCGGCTGCTTGGCCGAAGCGGCCGCAACTGGGCTGGGGCAGCCGCTAGTTGGCTAAGTCGGTCTCCGCCGCGTCACCGCCGCCGGGCGCACGGACGCTGTCGCGCACGACCAGCGACGGCTCCAGCAGCAGGCGCTCCGGCACCGCGTCGCGAGTGGCGATCCGCGCCAGGAGCAGCCGTACGCATTGCCGGCCGACCTCCTCCAGCGGCTGTGCGACGGAGGCCAGCGCGGGGAAAAGTATCCCGGCCGTCGGTGAGTCGTCGAAGCCGACGACGGAGACGTCCAGGCCGGGGGAGGCACCGCGCTCACGCAGCGTCTGATAGCAGCCGAGCGCCAGCATGTCGCTGGCTGCGATCACGGCGGTCGCGCCCGCGTCCAGGAGCGGTTTCACGGCCGTGCGGGCGGCGTCGATGTCGTTCACGCTCTGCGCGCGTCGTCCCCGAGTCGCCAGCCCGTGCCGGTGCATCGCCCGCTGCCAGCCCTCGGCACGGTCGTCACCGGCGCCGGAGGAGCCGCGTTCCCAGCCCAGGAAGGCGATCTTGCGATGCCCGAGGGAGACCAGGTGCTCGACCGCGGCGTCCGTGCCCGCGGCGCCGTCGACGTCGACCCAGTCGCCGATCTGCCGTCCCGACCACATACGGCCGAAGCCGACGAACGGCACGCCGCGCTTGGCGAGCCACGCCTGGCGCGGGTCGCCGCGCTCGGTGCCGCTGAGGACGAAGCCGTCGACCTCGTGCTGGTCGAGAAGCTCCTCGTAACCCGCGAGGGTCGGACCGCCGGGCGGGGAGGCGAACAGCAGGATCCGGTAACCCGCGTCGTCGGCGGCCTGCGACAAGGCGTGCAGGAACCGGTCCAGGACCGGTGAACTGGCCGGAGTGGGCTGGATGCCGTACCCGATCAGCTTGCTGGAGCGGGTACGCAGCGTCTGCGCCGCGCGGCTGGGCCGGTAGCCCATCTCGTCGATCACGCGGCGGACCCGCTCCAGGGTCTCGGGCCGCAGCATGTCCGGCGAGTTGATCGCGTTCGACACGGTCTGCGCTGAGACCCCGGCCCGGCGGGCGACCATCGCAAGGGTCACCGGGCCACCCTTGGCCGAGGAACTGCTGCTGGAGCGGGGCATGCGACTCTCCGACTTGCAGAAGAGATACGGACTTCGTTTTAGCGTTCCAATATGCGTTGTGCTCGCTCCGACGACTGGCTTACTGTCGTTTTAACGATCCAACGCTGAGAGGTTCTACTTCCTTGGACACCACTGTCAAGCCCCAGGACACCAACGGCTCCGTCACGGCCTCCCCCTCCGCGACCGGCGGCCTGCAGCCGTTCCTGCATGACGCGGTCGTCACGCTGCACGCGCCCAGTCTCGTGATCTCGCGTGCGGACGGGCAGCTCAGCGCAGGTGCGGACGGCTTCTACCACGGTGACCGAAGGGCGCTGTCCCGGCTGACCGTCACGGCCGAGGGCATCGCGCCGGCGCCGGTCCACGGCGGGCTGCGGGGCGCGGACCGCGCCGGGTTCCAGGCGATCCTGCGCGGGCTCGGTGAGGTGACCGCGGACCCGGCCGTCGCCCTGCACCGCCGCCGCGCCACGGCCGACGGCCGCCTGGAGGAGGTCCTCGAAGTCACCAACTCGGGCAGTGAGCATGTCCGCTTCCGGCTGACTGTGCGTTCCGGCACGGACCTCGCCACCATGGAGCAGGTCAAGTCGGGGCAGGCGGTCGAGGAGGCGCCGCCCGAGGTCCCGGCGGGCGAGACCATCGCCCTCTCCTGGTCCGCGGACGACTTCGAAGTACGCCTGACCGCCGAGCCCGCGCCGGATGCGATCCAGGTGCCGACGGGCGAGCTGTCGTACGACATCGACCTCAAGCCCGCCACCTCCTGGAGCGTGACGCTCACCTGCACGGCGGGATACGCGGACGGCGACCAGTTCCCGGCGCCCCTCCAGGACCAACTGCCCTGGAGCGTCCCGGCCCTGCGCAGCGCGGACCGCCGCCTCGACCAGTGGCTGCAACAGTCCCTCGCCGACCTGGACCGACTGCGGCTGACGGACCGCCAGTCGCCCGCACCCGACCGGCCGGACCAGTTCCTGGCCGCCGGCGCGCCCTGGTTCCTCACCCTCTTCGGCCGCGACGCCATCTGGGCCGCCCGCATGCTCCTCCCGCTCGGTACCGATCTCGCCGCCGGCACGCTGCGCACGCTGGCCCGCCGGCAGGGCGCCGTCACGGACCCGGCCACGGAGGAGCAGCCGGGCAAGATCCTCCACGAGGTGCGCCGCGACACCCTTCAGTTGGCGGACCGGCTGTCCCTCCCGCCGGTGTACTACGGCACGGTGGACGCCACCCCGCTGTGGATCACCCTGCTCCACGACGCCTGGCGCTGGGGCCTGGCCCCGGCCGAGGTGGTGGAGCTGCTGCCGCACGCCGAGGCGGCGCTGGCGTGGATGCGCGATGCGGCGGACGCAGGCGGCGACGGCTTCCTCAAGTACGTCGACCAGACCGGTCACGGGCTGTCCAACCAGGGCTGGAAGGACTCCGACGACTCCATCCGCCACCGCGACGGCCGTCGCGCCCACGCGCCGATCGCCCTGTGCGAGGTGCAGGCGTACGCCTACGAGGCCGCCCGGGCCGGGGCCGCGCTGCTGCGCGCGTTCGGGCGGCCGGGCGCGGACGCCTGGGAGGACTGGGCGGACCAGCTGGCCGTCCGCTTCCGCGAGCGCTTCTGGGTACGGGACGAGAAGGGCCCGTTCCCGGCGGTCGCGCTGGACGGCGATGGCATGCCGGTCGACTCCGTCACCTCCGGCTTCGGTCACCTGCTCGGCACCGGGCTGCTCAACGCGGAGGAAAGCGCGTTGCTGGCCGCCCGTCTCACCGGCCCCGACCTCGACGCGGGACACGGCCTGCGCACGCTGAGCAGCGAGGCGGTGGGCTACAACCCCTACGGCTACCACGTCGGCTCGATCTGGCCGCACGACACCGCGATCGCCGTCCACGGCCTCGTCCGGGCGGGCTTCCCGGACGCCGCCGCATCCCTGGCGGACGGACTGCTGGCGGCGTCGGCGGCATTCGATGCCCGCCTTCCCGAACTCTTCGCCGGCCACGGCACCGGCGCGGGTACGGCGCCCGCCCCCTACCCGGCGTCCTGCCGGCCCCAGGCATGGGCGGCCGCATCCTCGGTCCTCGTTCTCCGGGCGGCCCTGGGCCTGGACGCCGACGTCCCGGCCGGCACGCTCACCGTGGCCCCCACCTTCGCCCGGAACTACGGCCCGCTGACTCTCGACGGACTTCAGGTCACCGGCGACCGGCTGGACGTCACATTGACGGCGGACGGGTCGGTGAACGTCTCAGCACCGGACGGACTGTCGGTGACGACCGCCTGATGAGGCCGGCATCACCGACCGGAGCCTGCGAACCGGAGCCTGATCGTGCGTGCCTGTGGGCGGAGCGCGAACTCGGGTTGGACGTCGGGTCCGCAGGCGCGTGAGCCGAGGCCGTGCTGGGCCGCGTCGATGGTCAGGTGACTCGTCGTCGATTCGGGAAGCTCGAAGGCGTGGCGGGCCTTCGCGATCTGTTGGGGCGTGTGGCGGTTCAGGGTGTAGCCCGGGAGGCGCCCGCTCAGGTCGGGCAATGCCTCCAGGCGCAGCACCTCGGCTTCGCCGCTCGACAGGGTCAGCCGGCGCAGTTGGGAGCGGTGTCCGCTCTCCTGGGGACGGGCGTAGTCGACCGTGAGGTCCTGGATGGTGGAGGCGAACCGGCCCGTGCGTGCCGCGCGCAGACTGTCGGGGTAGGACTCCAGCGGGCCCAGACCGAACCACTCGGCTCCGTCGATGGGGGCGTTGCCGTCGGGCAGTTCGAAGCGGATCCCGATCCGCGGCCACACGGACCGCCAGCCGCTGGACGGCTCGATCTCCACGCGCAGTTCCAGTTCGCCGTCTTCGAGTGACCAGACGGACTCGACCATGACGAACGCGGCGGAATCCGCTGCGGAAACCCTGTCGAGGGTGCGCAGGGCGTCCGCGGCGTGTGACACCGAGAGGCGGCGGCTGGTCAGTCGGTCGAGTCCCTCGCCCCGCCACAACTCGGCATGGGAGACCCCGGGACTGACGGCGTCGCTCTCCTCGACGCCGTCGGAGGCGCTTTCGTCGTTGTCGGTCGGCGCACGGAACAGTTCGAGCCGCGGCCCCGTCACGGCGCGGCCGGCGAGCCCGGCCAGGGATCCGCTGACGAACTCCGCGATGCCGAGCGTCAGGGTTCCGTCGCCCGGTCGCCAGTCCTTCCGCGGCCGGACAGCGGGGACGGGACGGCGTACCGAGTAGTCGAGTTGGGTCGTTGCGACCAGGTGGTCCTCGGGCGCCCAGGCGGTCGCGGCTGCCAGCACCGCGTCGATCGTGAGCCATGTCTCGGCGTCGGGCGACACCGCGACGTGCGGCAGCTCGGCCCGTCCTGACTCGCCCGCTGTGACGACGGGGACATCCAAGTCACCGGAAGCCACCGCTGTTCCGTCGTGTTCGACGCGCCAGCGGAAGCGCAGGTCGGACGTGTCGGCCGAGTGCCGCAGATTGGAGATCGCGACTTTGTCGGCGTCGAAGGTGAAGCGAATCGGCTGGGTGACCGCCTTGTACTCGTGGAGGCTGGGTGTGGGGACGTCGTTGCTCAGCAGCATGCCGTCCATGACGAAGTTCCCGTCGTGGACGACCTCCGCGAAGTCACCGCCGTAGGCGTAGTAAGGCGTCCCGTCCGGGGTCGCGGCCGTGATGCCGTGATCGCGCCACTCCCATACGAAGCCGCCGTGCAACCGGGGATGCCGGTGCACGAGTGCCTCGTACTCGTCGAGGGCGCCCGGCCCGTTGCCCATGGCGTGCGCGTACTCGCACAACAGGAACGGCTTGGTGCGCTGGCGGATGCTCTGGGACGGGGTGCAGTTGAACAGGGTGGTCCGGGCCCCCTCGGTGCCGATCTCCTCGGTCTCCGCCACCGATGTGTACATGCGCGAGTAGATGTCGGTGTAGTCGCCGGTGTAATCACCCTCGTAGTGCACGGGGCGTTCGGCGTCGCGGGCGTGAACCCAAGCCGACATGGCGGCGAGATTGCTGCCCGTGCCTGCCTCGTTGCCGAGCGACCAGATCACGATGCTGGGATGGTTCTTGTCGCGTTCGACGGTTCGCTGCATGCGGTCAAGAAGGGCCTCGCGCCAGGCGGGGTCGTCGCTCGGATTTCCGGCCCAGCCGGCCTTTTCGAAGCCGTGCGTCTCCAGGTCGCATTCGAGGACGACCCAGAATCCGAGTTCGTCGGCGAGGTCGAGAAGTCGGGGATGCGGCGGGTAGTGGCTGGTGCGTATCGCGTTCACGTTGAACCGCTTCATGCGAGCCAGGTCCTCGCGGGCGTGTGCTTCGTCGAAGACACGGCCGCGCTCGGGATGAGCCTCATGGCGGTTCACCCCGTGGAACACCACACGGTGGCCGTTGACCAGGAACTGATCCCCGCGGATCTCGACCGTGCGGAAGCCCACCCGAAGCGCGATGCGCTCGGAGGCCGAAGACACCGTGACGTCATAAAGGCGGGGCTGCTCGGCCGACCACGGCTGCACGTCGGCAATAGCGAGGGGTTCTACGTCGGCCGCTGAGCTCCACACCTGCTCGATGCCGAGTTCGGGAATACGCAGGGTGAGGGGAAATGCCGTCGAGTCGGCGACGACCTCGGGGTCGAGCCGCCCCTGCCCCTCGTCGAATCCGGTGCGCAGCCAGACGTCCTCGATGCCCCCGACCGGCCGGACCAGGAGGGTGACGTCGCGGAAGATGCCGGGGAGCCACCACTGGTCCTGGTCCTCGACATAGCTGGCCGCCGACCACTGGTGCACGCGCACCGCTACGACGTTGTCGCCCGGGCGGACGGCGGAGGTGACGTCGAATTCGTGGGCGAGTCGGCTGCCGCTGGCGCTGCCGATCTCCACGCCGTTCACCCACACCTTGAAGAGCGATTCGACCCCGTCGAATCGCAGCACGATCCGGTCGGCCGCCGACCATTCCGCGGGCACATGGAAATGGCGGCGGTAGTCGCCGGTGGGGTTCTCGTCCGGAACGTGGGGAGGGTCGATCGGAAACGGGAACTGGATATTCGTGTAGATCGGCCGGCCGTAGGCTCCGTCACCCTGGAGCACCCAGTGAGAGGGCACCGGGATGTTCTCCCACAGCTGGTCATCGAAGCCCTCGGCGGCGAAGTCCTGTGCCACCGACGCCGTGGGTGACAGACGAAAGCGCCAGGGCCCGTTCAGGGAGAGAGAAGGGGCGTCGGAGTGCAGCCACGAGCGGGCCGGGCGCAGTGCGCCGCGCCCAGGGGCGATGTCCGAAACCAACGCGGAAAGCTCGGAAGTCAAAAGGTCACAACTTTCTAGAGAGCGTGGGGGATCAGGCGCGGCCGCTGCCGATTTCGTTTGGTCACCTGAGCACGACTTTCATGGGTCACCTGAGCACGACGGTTCGGATCTCCCAGGGCCCGAGGTCGAGTTCGAGCGTGCCGGGCGCGGGCACCGGCTCGGAGATCGGCCTGCCGAGCAGGTCCACCGTGGTGGCCTCGGTGAACGCACCGGTCACGCGGACGGCCGACGCCGTGTCGCTCATCGCGGCCAAGCGCACCTCGGTTCCGGCAACGCGCGTGTCGTCGGTGACGCGGCGGATGCTCGTGACGTGTACGTCGCGGCCGTCGACCTGTAGGCCGTCGGCGCTGGGCGGCAGCGGGCTGGAGCTGGATGCGGTCCCGCGCGTGACGAGTACGTCGTTTCGGAACTCCTCGGCCAGGGCGACCGCGTTCGCCCCCTGCCGGCCTGCTGCTGAGGGCACCACGGCGAAGCGGTTCTCGATCCGCATGCCGAGATCCTGCGCGCCCGGTACGGGGATTTCGCTTGCCGCGGGTTCGTCACGCAGAGGGTGGATGTTGACGCTGATCGAGCCGATCGCGCGCAGCAGGGTGATGGCCAGTGCGCTGCCGCCGTCGACGAGTTCGTATTCGCCGGTGTGGTCGAGCAGGACGGTGGCGGGGCCGGCCGAGACGAAGGAGCCGGCCGGGAACGTCGGGAGCGGGAACTCGCCCCAGCCGCCCTCGGCAGTCAGCCCACGCTCGGTGACGGCGAACTGCCCGGCGGACGCGGACGTGGCCACGGGCTGGGGGAGGGGTACGTGCAGGCGCAGCCGGTGGTCGGCGCTCTGGTTCAGGAACGAGGTGGACAGCCGGACGAACGGCTCGCCCGCGCGTACTTCCACCAGCATGTCCACCGGTGTCCGGACGGTGCCGCCGCTGCGCTGATCCCGGTCGGAGGAGAGCGCGACGGGCCACTCGTAGACGCGGGTGACACGCATCCGGGACCGCAGTGGGCCGCTCTCGATGACCTGGACGGTGATCCGGATCGGCTCCGACACGAGCGCGTCCCGGGCCGGGGGAGCGTAGTTGTAGCTGTCACCGCGGTCGCCGCCGTCGACGAGGCGGCCGACCCCGGACAGTACGGTGCCGTCCACCCCGGTCACTTCCAGGGTCCCGTCGGCGGCGACCACGACCTTGACCAGCCCGTTGGCCAGGATGTCGTCCCCGGCTGTCGCAGGCGCGAGCGGTGTCGCCGGGACGGCGGACCGGTCGTCGGCCGTGACCCGGAAACTGGTCAGTCCGCCGGCGGGGACGTGTACGGGGACCAGTGCGGTGGCCCGGGCCTCCACCAGCGTCCGCACGCGCCACTCACCCGGGTGCGCGGCTGCCGCCGCGGCGACCTCGCGGCGCATGATCAGTAGGTCGAACGGCCCGGTGGGAGCCTCGGTGAGGTGGAAGACGAGCGAGCCGGGGGTGAGGTCGTAATGGTCGATCAGGCGGCCGAACAGCTCGCGGCGGTGGATACGGCGCAGCACCCGCTCGAGCTGCGAGGCATCAAGTCGTTCGTCGCTGAGGACGGTCGGCGCCTGGGAGATCAGCTGTACGGGATGTGACGATCCGTCGGGGGCGGTCGAGACCAGCGCGGAATCCTCCGTGGGGACCCTGACATCAACCTCGACCAGAGCAGTTCGCTCCCAGGGCAGGGGATTGGCCACCAGGTAGCCGTCGCCCGGCACCTCGGCCGCGGGCTCGGCGAGGGCCGCGTCCCGAACAGCACGAGCGGCCTGCGCTGCTTCGGCGAGCCGCGCCGCGACCTGGTCGCAGGTCTCGTCGGTGCCCGATCCGACCACCGAATCATGCGCGGTCGACTCGATGATCTTGTGCCACGCGAGGGCGAGGAACGGCGAGTCGTCGCGACCGGACCACAGCGCGTTCATCCGCTCCGCATGGTCGATGGTGCGCTCGGCCACGGCCATCCGCTGCTTGAGCCCGAGCCGCACCGACAGCACGCCCGGCAGGATGTTGCCGCGCACATGGCTGCGCAGCTCGCCGGTGACGACCGCGGAAACCTCATCGCGTACCTGCTCGCGGATGTACTCCTCGAGCGTCGCGACGGTGATGGCGCGTTCCGTGCTGGACGCGTGCCGCAACCAGGACGCCAACTGCGGGTCGGGCGCGTTGTGGTCGGTGCCGGCCATGGCCAGCACCGGATCCCCGCCCCATCGTTCGGCGGTCATCTCGGCGTACTCGCCGAGGGCGTGGCGAATCCGGTCGGGCACCAGCAGGACGTCGAGACCGTTGTCGTAACCGTCGAAGAGGAACTCGGTGCGCACTTCCGAGCCGTCGGGCGCGCGCCAGCGGAAGGCGTGGCCGTCGACGGAACCGGGGACACCCCGCCACAGCGCCGCATGGTCGATCCCGGCACGCGCCAGGATCTGCGGCATCTGCGCGATGTGGCCGAACATGTCCGGGAGATAGCCGACGGACATCGCGCCGCCCAGTTCCGCCGCGGCTGCCCAGCCCATTTGCAGGTTGCGCACGATCGTCTCGCCTGAGCACAGGAACTCGTCGAGGAGGATGAGCCATGGTCCGATGGCGATCCGGCCGTCCCGGACCAGAGCGACGAGGCGCTCACGGTTCTCCGGCCGCATCTCCAGGTAGTCCTCGATCGCGGCCATCTGCCCGTCGACGGTGAACCGGAAGTCCGGGTCGGCTTCGGCCGTCTCCAGCACGGTGTCGAGAGCGTTGACCAGCCGGTGGCGGAACACCTGGAACGGCTCGTACCACTCGCGGTCCCAGTGGAAATGGGGCACGAAGACGGCGGAGTTGTTGCGCATGGGGAGAGGGGCCCTCTGACTCTTCTGTGCTGACGGGTGGGGGGCAGGCAGGGCGGGGCCGGCGGTCACTTGAGGGAGCCGGCGGCGAGCCCGGTGCGCCAGAACCGCTGGAGCAGGATGAACACGATGATCACGGGCACGATCGACACCAGCGATCCGGTGATCACGGACTGCTGCAGGAGAGGGGCTCGGGCGGTCTGGCCGTTCCACTGGTACAGGCCGAGCGTGATCGGGAACAGCGACTCCTTCTGCAGCATCACCATCGGCAGGAAGAAGTTGTTCCAGATGGCCACGAACTGGAACAGGAAGATGGTGACCAGGGCCGGTGTCATCAGTCTGAACGCCACGGAGAAGAACGTCCGGAACTCGCCCGCCCCGTCCAGGCGCGCCGACTCGATCAGTTCCTGCGGGACGGCGGCGTTCGCGAAGATGCGCGCGAGATAGACACCGAACGGGCTGACGATGCTCGGCAGGAACACCGCGAGGTAGGTGTTGACGATGCCCGTTGCCGAGAAGAGCAGGAAGAGCGGCAGGGCGAGTGCGGTGGTCGGCACGAGGACGCCGCCGAGGATGACGGAGAACAGGAACTCGCGGCCACGGAAGGAGAACTTGGCCAACGCGTAGCCGCACAGCGCGGAGACCAGCGTTCCCACGGCCGCGCCCAGGACCGCGTAGATGACGGTGTTGACGGCCCACCGGCCGAAGATGCCGTCGCTGCGGGTGAACAGGACGCGGATGTTGTCGAACAGGTTGAAGTGGGAGAAGACCAGCCCGTTGGTGGACGCGAGGTCCCCTTGAGGCTTTGTCGCCGCGACGATGAGGAAGTAGATCGGCAGCAGGAAGTAGACGGCCAGCAACAGCATCAGGGCCGTTACGGCGGTCCGGCTGACGCGGCTTTCACGGGTCACGGATGGGTTGCTCACAGCCCGGCCCTTTTCGAGGTCAGTCGCATGAACCCGAAGCTCAAGACGAAAGTGATGAGGGCGATGACCACGGAGATCGCCGCGGCCTGCTGGTAGTTGTTCCCGGAGGCCACCGCGTACGCGAGCATGTTCGGGGTGAACGTGCTCGAGATGTTCGAGGAGATCTGCCGCAGCACCGCCGGCTCGGCATAGAGCTGAAGGGTGCCGATGATTGAGAAGACGGTGGTCAGGACGATCGACGGGGCGATGATCGGCACCTTGATGCGCCAGGCGATGGTCCATTGGCTCGCACCGTCGATCTTCGCGGCCTCGTAGAGCTCCTGTGGGATCGCCTGTAGTGCCGCGTACATGATCAGCATGTTGTAGCCGGTCCACAGCCAGGTGGAGACGTTGGCCGCCGACCACAACACGGCCCCCGGGCCGAGGAAGTCGGGCTGCCAGCCGACGCTCGTCAGCAGGTCGACGACCGGGCTGAGCTGCGGCGAGTACAGGTACGACCACATGATGGCTGCGATGACACCGGGCACGGCGTACGGCATGAACGCGGTGATACGGAAGAACGCCTTGATCCGCAGCAGGGGAGTGTCCAGCAGCAGGGCCATGACCAGCGCGACGAACAGCATCACGGGCACCTGCACGATGCCGAACAGTCCGATGCGGCCGATGCTGGCCCAGAACTCGGTGTTCTGGAACACCTGCGCGTACTGGTCGAGTCCACCGAAGGCCGTGTACGACGTGCCGTACTGGCCGCCGGTGCGGCGCACCACGCGGAAGCTCTGCCAGAGCGCGTAGCCGACGGGCACCACGTAGAACAGCAGGAACGGGAGGAAGAAGGGGGTCACGAACGCGGCGACGGTGCCCGCCCGGAGGCCGCCGCTTCGGCGGCGGCGCCCGGACGACGACATCACGTGGGGCACGCGGGTTGAGATGTCGGTCATGCTGCGGTCACTTACCTGCCGTGGCCGGGATCGCCTGGTCCTTCATCGACTTCAACGCGGCGGCCTGAGCGGTCTTGAGTGCGTCGGTGAGCGTGCCGTCGCCGGCCGTGGCCTTGGCCATCGCGTCCTGGAGGGCAAGGTTCACGGTCTTCTGGGTGGGGCCCCACGCGAAAGTGGTGTCGATCTTCTTGGACGACTCCGCGAAGACGTCGAAGATCTTCTCGTTGTTGTAGTAGGCGACGCCTTGTGACAGCGAGGGAAGCCGCAGCCCGGCGTTGGCCGCCGGGTAGAGGCCGCCCAGCTTGTTCTCCAGCGCGAGGGCCTCCGGGTCGGTGTTGAGCCAGGTGTTGAACTTGACGGACTCGTACAGGTGGCTGTTGCCCTTCATGAAGGCCACCGTCGAACCGCCCCAGTCACCGGACGCGCCACCCGCGCTCCAGGTCGGCATGGGGACGATCGACCACTTGCCCGCCTGCTGGGGCAGGTTGTCGCGGAACATGCTGTAGCCCCAGGAGGCACCGACGTAGCTGGCGATCTGGTTCTTCTGGTACGCGGCGTACATCTGCGTCGACCCGTGGGCCAGATCGGTGCGCACGAGCTTGTCGGAGACCAGCTTCTGCCAGTACTCCGTGACCTGCTTGCTCTGGTCCGAGGCGACGGAGACGTGCCACTTGTCTCCGGAGTAGCTGTACATCTTGGCGCTGTTCTGCCAGAGAAGACCGTTGAACCACTCGGCGTTGTTGGGGTCGAAGAACGTGATGCTGACGTCCGGGTCCGCCTTGTGCAGCTTCTTCGCGGCGGCCGCGTACTCGTCCCAGGTCTTGGGGATCGGAAGGCCGTACTTCTTGAAGAGGTCACTGCGCACATAGAGCGCCATCGGGCCGGTGTCCTGCGGGAAGGCGAACACGCCGGTGTCGCCGAAGCTGGTCTGCGACCAGGTCCACGGCACGAACTTCGACTTGGCGGCGCCGGCGGCCGAGCAGGCGGAGGCGTCCACGAAGGCGTTCTGCGTGCGCAGGCTGGGGAGCTGGTCGTAGCCGACCTGCGCCAGGTCAGGGGCCTTCCCCGCCTTGAGTGCGTTGCCGAGGGTGCCGTACTGGTCGTTGGATATGTTCTTCGTCTGAACCTGGATGTCCGGGTTGTTCTTGTTCCACAGGGCGACAACCTTGTCCATGCCCGGAACGGTGTTCCAGTACTGGAGGGTCACCTTGCCCTTCGCGGGGGTGCAGGAGCCTGCGGATGCCGTGTCCGAGTCGGCGGGCGACGAACACCCGGCGAGGAGCGTGAGACTGAGAGCTGCGGCGGCTGCGAGGCGGGTGCGCATGACTGTGTTGCTCATGTTTTCCGTTCCAGAGAACGACTAGCTGCGGGTGCTAGGCGGGGTCGACGTTGACACCTCAGGCGGAGGTCTCCTGGTTGGAACTCAGTACCGTGAGCGGTAACGTGAGCGGTAACGTGAGCGCTCACGGGAGCGATAACGAGAGCGGTACCGGGAGCGCTCACGGTTGTAGTGTTGTGAAGTGATTCGGAGTGTGCGCTTCGGTTCGGTCGAGTGTCAAGGCTCCCGACTCGCACACGGGGCGCCCGGGTCGAGCGCCTCGCCCGAGGGTCGCACCGCGGCTCCTGCCCCGGCATACTCGGTGCGCCTGCGACCGAGGCCGTCCCGACCACTACACGGAGGTAATTGATGGCGTCGTCGGAAACCGGCTCTCGCAGGGTGACGATCGATGACGTGGCGCGGATCGCCGGCGTGTCCCGGCAGACCGTGTCGCGTGCGCTCAACGACAAGGGCGAGATCGGCGCTGCCACGAAGCAGCGCGTTCTCGACGCGGCGCTGGAGCTCGGTTACCGGCCGAGCCGGTTCGCCCGGGGGCTCGTCCGGCAGGACGCGATCAGTGTCGGGCTCGTGATCCCCGATCTCCTCAATCCCTTCTTCACCGAGGTGGCCGCGGCCGCGTTGGACGCGGCACGGGCGCGTGGCTGGCACGTCGTCGTGTACGACACCGGGGACCGCATAGAGGAGGAGCGGGGCACGCTCGAGGTGATCGCCTCCCAAGTGGACGCCGTGGTGGGGTACCTGAGCCAGCCCGAGGAGGAGATCGACAAGCTGACTCGGGGGCTCCCCGTGGTGCTCATCGACCGGGAGCACCGCACCGAACGGTTCAGCTCCATCCGGATCGACGGGGAGGGAGGCGTCCACGCCGCGATCCGGCACCTGGTCGAGTCGGGCCACGAGTACATCGGAATGCTCGATCACGCGGGCCGGTCCGAGCCGAGCATCCGCCATGAGTGGTTCGTCAGCGCGATGTCCGCCTGCGGACTGGACGCCGGATCCGTCAGCCGGGCGGACCAGAGCGTCGAGGGCGGTGAGGGCGCACTGAAGGAGCTTCTCGCCCGGCATCCCGACGTGACCGCGGTGTTCACGTTCAACGACATCATTGCCATCGGAGCGCTGCGAGGTGCCAGGCGACTGGGACGGCAGGTTCCTGACGACCTTGCTGTGATCGGCTTCGACGGCCTGCGTCTCGGAGCGCTCATCGAGCCGCCGCTGTCCACGGTCGCCCTGGATACGCGCGGGCTCGGCGCGCTCGCGGTGGAACAGACGGCCCGGCTGCTGAACATGAACAGCCCGCTCAGCCGGGACGAACTGGTGATCAGGGCGGAACTCCGGCTGCGCGAGTCGGCGTAGCAGCTGCCGCTTTGGAAGGGTTGACCGGCCCGGTCATTGCGCTGATGTCTCTGCGGGATGCGGTGCGTCCCGGGGCCAGCGATGAACGGGGCGTGCTGGTCACGGCGCTGTGCGAGTGGCCATGACCAGCACTTCCCATCGAGGCTCAGACGGCGGCGTCGAGCACTGAGCGGATCACAAGCTCATTGACGTCCACGTGATCGGGCTGGTTCACGGCGTACACGATGGCGTCCGCGACTGCGGTCGTGGGAAGCGCGAGCTTGTCGGCCAGTCCCTGAACCCATGCCATGGTGCCGGGGTCGCCTCCCTGGATCAATTCCGACTCCACGAACGACGGGCTCACAATGCTCACCCGGATATCGCTGTTCTCCTTGCGAATACCCTCCGAAATGGCGCGCACGGCGTACTTTGTCGCGCTGTAGACGGCGGCCGTGGGGACCACCTCGTGACCGAGCGTGGAGGCGATGTTGATGAAGTGGCCGGAACCCTGGGCCTTCATCAGCGGGAGCGCCGCCGCGATTCCGTGCAGAACGCCGCGCACGTTGACGTCGATCATCTGGTCCCAGTCCTCGGTCCGCTCCATGATCAGCGGCGACAGCGGCATGACACCGGCGTTGTTGACCAGGACGTCGATCCGGCCGTGCCGCTCGTGTGCGGTGCTCACGAAGGCCTTCATGCTGTCGAGGCTCGTCACGTCGAGCTCGCTGTGCTCGGCGGAACCGCCGGCAGCCTTGATGCTGTGGACGACCTCGGCGAGGCGATCGACCCGACGGGCGCCCAACACGACGTGATGTCCTGCGCCCGCAAGGGCCGTGGCCGTGGCCGCACCGATTCCGCTGCTTGCTCCGGTCACCAAGACGATCTTCGACATTGAGGTGGTCATGCGTTTCTCCGGTTTCTCATCATTTCCAAGGGGCGGCCGGTTCGGCGCGCAAGAACGGCCTCATTGCGCCGCGTACCGTCCTTGACCTGGTTGAGGTCGGGGTGGACGGCGCGATCGGGCCGGGTCCCATCGAGCCTGGCACGCGGAGTGACGCCGAAGGGCGACGGCGTGAGCCCACCGGAACCTAGGTCCAGCTGGGCCACCCTCATCGGCGGATCGAGGCCACCGCGGGCACACAATGGAGGCATGGACCACAACGCCGAGCTGGGAGACTTCCTCCGCGCTCACCGTGCCCGCCTGACTCCCGAGTCGGTCGGTATGGCGTCGAACGGCGGTGCCCGCCGGGTGCCGGGTCTGCGCCGCGAGGAAGTTGCGCATCTGGCCGGCGTGAGCACCGACTACTACGCCCGCTTGGAACAGGGACGGCATCCCAAGGTCTCCGAGAGCGTGCTGAATGCCGTTGCCCGCGCATTGCGTCTGGGCCCTGTCGAACGGGACTACCTCTTTCACATCGCCCGCCCGCGAGTCGCCAATCCTCCGCGAGGGAACATGCGACCCCAACGCGTGCGCCCCGAAGTGCATCGGATGCTGGAGGTATTGGGGAGCGTCTCACCGGCCTTTGTCGTCAATCACCGGCTGGACGTACTGGCCTCGAATTACCTGGCCCGGTCTCTCATTACCGATTTTGATGCCATGGCGGCTCGGGAGCGCAATTTCGCCCGCTTCGTTCTGTTCGACCCTGCCGCGAAGGAGCTGTACGGAAACTGGCCCTCGATCGCGCAGATCATCGTGGCCAATCTTCGCCTGGCATCAGGGCGCCACCCCGACGACGCGCGACTCAACGAGCTCATCGGCGAGGCGTGCGTCAAGGTGCCGGAGTTCAGCGCGTGGTGGGCCAGCCACCGTCTCGACGACTGCAGCAACGGGGCCCAGCTGCTGCATCACGCCGTGGTCGGCGACCTCACCCTGCACCATGAAGCGCTGACCTTCGCCACCGACCCGGATCAGACCCTCTGCCTGTACACGGCCGAACCTGGTTCGCCGTCCGCCCAGACCCTGGCACTCCTCGCCAGTTGGAGTGCACCGGACGCCTCGTCGGACACTCGCGGACGCGGTTCCTCGGGACGTCACACGGCACCGGGGCCCGCCACAGGTCAGGCGACACCCCAGCAATGGCAATGACAGAGATGTGAGAGGGCGTTTCGAAGTAACGCCCCACGTAATCTCTTCCTGTGTCAGCCTCCCGCCTGCATCGCGTCGCCGTCCTCGTGCTCGATGGTGCCAAGCCCCTCGATGTCGGAATTCCGGCGCAGGTATTCACGACCCGCGCGAGCATGCCGTACGAAGTGCGGGTGTGCGGGGCGGCTCCCGGCCTCGTGACGGGCGGCGACGGCCTGGCGTACTACGTCGACCACGGCCTCGACGCGCTCGCGTGGGCCGACATCGTCTTCGTCCCCGGCTACCGGCACCCCGACCGTGACGACCCGCCGCGGGCCGTCATCGACGCACTGATCGCAGCTCACGATCGGGGCGCGCGGCTCGCCGCCATCTCCACCGGCGCCTTCGCGCTCGCCGCGACGGGTCTGCTCGACGGCAGGCGCGCCACGACGCACTGGCACTACACACGGGCCCTCGTGGCCAGGCACCCACTCGTCCAGGTCGACGAGAACGTGCTCTTCGTCGACGAGGGCAGCGTGCTCACCTCGGCGGGCGCCGCCTCCGGGATCGACCTGTGCCTGCACATCCTGCGCGGCGACCTCGGAGTGGCCGCCTCCAACCACGCGGCCCGACGTCTGGTCGCGGCCCCCTACCGCAGCGGCGGCCAGGCCCAGTACGTGCCGCGCAGTGTCCCCGAGCCACTCGGGGAGCGGTTCGCAGACACCCGCGAGTGGGCGCTGCACCGCCTCGGCGAGCCCCTCACCCTCGACACGCTGGCACGACAGGCGGGGGTCTCGCCGCGCACGTTCTCCCGGCGCTTCGTCGACGAGACCGGCTACACGCCGATGCAGTGGGTGATGCGCGCCCGCATCGACCTGGCCCGCGAACTCCTGGAGCGGTCGGAGCGCAGCGTCGAACAGATCGCCGCCGACGTCGGGCTCGGCACCGGCGCGAATCTGCGCCTGCACTTCCAGCGCATCCTCGGCACCACACCGAGCGAGTACCGGCGCACCTTCACCCGCGGCGAGTAACCCTGCCCGACACCCTGTGGCGGGATCCTTTTGAACCATGGCGATGTCGCCACTGTCAGCGGCGTCCACCGCGGACGAACCTGGTGGTGAAGGAAAGGGACATCACACATGACTCGCATCGCCATCAACGGATTCGGCCGCATCGGACGCAACGTGCTGCGCGCACTGCTCGAACGCGACAGCGCCCTGGAGGTCGTCGCCGTCAACGACCTCACGGAGCCCGCCACGCTCGCCCGGCTGCTCGCCTACGACAGCACGGCAGGCCGCCTCGGGCGGCCGGTGACCGTTGACGGGGACACCCTCGTCGTCGATGGCCGGCGCATCAAGGTGCTGGCCGAGCGTGAGCCGGCGCAGTTGCCGTGGGCCGAACTCGGTGTCGACATCGTTCTGGAAGCCACCGGCCGCTTCACTTCGGCGAAGGCGGCCCGTGCCCACCTCGACGCGGGCGCCAAGAAGGTGCTCGTCAGCGCGCCGTCGGACGGCGCCGACGTCACGCTCGCCTTCGGGGTCAACACCGACGCCTACGACGCGGACCTGCACACGATCGTCTCGAACGCCTCCTGCACCACCAACGCCCTCGCGCCGCTGGCCAAGGTCCTCGACGACCTCGCCGGCATCGAGCACGGCTTCATGACGACGGTGCACGCCTACACGCAGGAGCAGAACCTCCAGGACGGTCCGCACCGCGACGCCCGCCGCGCCCGGGCCGCCGGCGTCAACATCGTGCCGACCACGACCGGCGCCGCCAAGGCGATCGGCCTGGTGCTGCCGAACCTCGACGGCAAGCTGTCCGGCGACTCGATCCGCGTGCCGGTGCCGGTGGGCTCGATCGTCGAGCTGAACACGACCGTCGCCCGTGACGTGACGCGCGACGACGTGCTGGCGGCATACCGCGCCGCGGCGGAGGGGCCGCTCGCCGGTGTCCTCGAGTACTCGGACGACCCGCTCGTCTCCTCCGACATCGTCGGCAATCCCGCGTCGTCGATCTTCGACTCGGCCCTCACCCGCGTCGATGGCCGCCACGTCAAGGTGGTCGCGTGGTACGACAACGAGTGGGGCTTCTCGAACCGGGTGATCGACACGCTGGAGTTCCTCGCGAGCCGCTGACGGGACGGCGGGGCGGTGCCCCGCCCTCCGGCGACTGCGTTTGGGCGCTCTGGTTGGCCGGTTGGGCAACCAGAGCGCGCATTGCGTTGCGATCGTCATCCGTCCGATTGGCCCGCGAACCCGTTCTTTCTTCAGCACGGGGATGAACTGAGGGTTGTTGGCGGCATCACCCGCGGTCAAATTGATGACGATTCGATACGCGTCAGGTAGGAGCGGCCACAAGTCGGCGAGCCGCAACTCCGACCAACGGCCTAACGAGCAGAATTTCCGGCAGCGTGTACTACGATTCCGGCGCTGGCATCACTCGATCCACCGTTGCTCCCCGATTCGGCAGGAGGCCCGATGATCGGCGTGCTCGTGACTTTCACGCAGACCGACAAGTTCGATCGTTCAACGCTCGCAAAGATTGCCGGCGAACTCCGCGGCCCCTTCGAAGGCATGGCCGGCCTTCGCTTCAAGAGCTTCATGCTCGACGAAGACGGCGTGCAGGCAAGGAACTTCTACGTGTGGGATGACGAGGAGAAAGCCCGCTCCTTCTTCACGGAGGAGCTCGTCGGCAAGGTGACAGGGGTTTATGGCGTCCCGCCCAAAATCGAGTACCTCGATATCCTTGGGTTCGTCGACAACTCTGGCAGCTGATTCTCAAACGAGGCTGTCGCAACAACCCATGCTGTCCAGGTCGTTTTGAATCATCTGGGCATGCCATGCCGACTGGAGCGCCCAGCCACGCCGGCTACCCCTGTTGCCCCTTGGCTCGCGCGTGCCGCAGCTTGTGAGTGAAGCGGTGCATCTGCGGGTCGAGCACCTCGGCCGGCTCGTCGAGGACCTGCTCGTCGGTCAGCCACCGGATTGCATCGAACTCGCTTTCGTCGTACGAGGTAATGGCGCGGGCGTCGGCGTTGATGACGTACCAGAGCGAGACGTCGGTGTGCGTGCCATGCCCCCGGGTTCGGGTGACCGTGAGGAACAAGGGGCGCTCACCGGCGATCGGCGACGCCACGGCCTCGATGCCCAACTCCTCCTGACATTCGCGGACCACGGCGGCCCATGGGTCCTCATCCGGCTCGACGTGTCCTCCGGCCGGCAGCCACAGGCCCGCCTTGCGGTGGGCGACGAGCAGCAGCCGGCCGTGCGTTCCGTCGAGGACGACGAAGTAGCTCACCAAGTGCATGGCCGGGACATCAGGCTTGCGCACCCGGTAGATCGGGGCTCCGCCGGCGATCCACCGAGTGGCGGTGTCCAGATGCGTGCGCTCCAGCTCGTCCCACGGCTCGATGGCACCGACCAGATCAAGAAGGTGGCAACGCGACCGGTCGTCAGGGATGGTGAGCGGATCGTCAGTTGAGGCCATCCGCGCATGTTGGCAGAAGCCACTGACAACGTCCTTCACGGAGACGATCCGCCGCGGGCCCCGGGCGATCACATGAACACGACGCCGAGCGCGGCGGTCAGAACCAGTGCAGGCAATGTGGGGACCGCTCGGCGCGGAAGAGGGTGTCCGCGAGGGTGGCCCCGTCAGGACGGTGGGACCGGATGTGACCGGCGCGCACGAGCGTGCTCGGGGCGGTGCCACCGAGGTAGATCGAGCCCAGGTCCCGCACGTCGAGGGAGAGGTCGGGCTCTCGGTCCGTCGGGACGCAGTCGGCCTTTCCGTCCCTGACCGTGAGCAGGTAGCGGTTCCGCTCGCCGAGGAACGGGTCCTCGACATCGAGGACGAGCTCGCCGTCCGTGAACCATGCGCGCGCGGTCAGAGCACGCGGGACGTCCAGCAGCCGCACCCAGAGCCAGTCGGTGTCGCCGCTGACCTCGCCGGCGCGGAAGTCCGCGAGCTGCCAACGAAGCGGGTGCTCGGCCGGGACGTGTTTGAACACGACCCTGGAGACCAGGTCATGCCCGAGCGCGAACCGTGCCAGGGCCGTGAAGACGGCGTCGTCGGCGGCGATGGTCTCGTCGACCGTCAAGACGTTGCCCTCGCCGATCGAGTAGCTGGCGTACCCGTCCGGGACACCGTGGGCGTCGCGGTGAACGGCGACATGGCGCGGCGCCGGGGATATCGGGGGTTGGCCCGCCCGCAGGTCCCACCAGCGGTGCGGCCGGGACAGTGCGCCTGGCTGGGCACGGCGGTACCGGTCGTAGACCGCTTCCAGAATCTCGCCGCACTCGGCGCGCCGCAGCACCTCGATCGAGCCGTCGTCCGAGCCGCTCACCGCCGCGTCGGCCGACTGGCGCGCCCGGGGGTAGGCGAGAGCGGCCTGGTGGCGCGGCACCGTCAGACGCGCCGTGTAGGTCGCCGGTCCGTAGCCGAACCGGCCGTAGATCGGAGCCTCGGAGGCCAACAGCACGGACAGGATCTCGCCGCGGGCCCGCAGCTCGGCGAGCTGATGCCGCATCATCGCGCTGAGCACGCCCTGGCGCCGGTGGGAGGGCAGTACGCCGACGGCCGTCACCCCGGCGGCCGGAACGAGCCTCCCACCGGGCAGGGTGAGTTCGAAGGAGTGCGCGGCAGCGGTTCCGACGGGCCGCCCGTCGGCCGCCAGGGCGAGCAGACAGCGGTCGAACTCGAGCGCCGACCACCACAGCCCACCACCCTCGATCGGGGTTTCCGTAAAGCGCCCGAACGCGGCATGGACCGTATCGACGAAGACGTCACGGTCCCCATCGGTCGTGGAACGAATCTCCATTGCCGCTGCTGCCTCCTCGACGTACCGGCACCAAGACTTGTGGTGTCCGGGCACAGTGCAGCGTTCACCGGTGACCACGGCAAATGAATTTACGGCTGCCCGCGCGGCCGGTCCCAGCGCCCGGGTTGCCGGACCAGGGCCGCCTCGTCGCGACCGACCGGACACCGATACCGCGGCTGACCTGCGGCGGATCAGCACGTGGGGGAGTCGCCAAGTGGCAGCAACGTGTCGCCGGGGTGAGGCTGGGACCGGCGTGAGGGTTGGGTTCCGGTGATGGAGGAGGTCCGGTGGGGAAGCTCGTCGTCGTTGGGGTGGACGGCTCGTCGTCGTGCCAGGCCGCGGTGGAGGAGGCCGCCCGGGAGGCACGGTGGCGTGGCGCGGGACTGCGTGTGGTGCATGCCTTCAGCAGGTCGGGTAGGCCGAAGTACTCGCAGCCGGATCCGGCACCTCTCGACGATCTGGTTCGTGAGGCGGCGGATCACGCCCGTGCCGTGGCGCCTGAGACGGAGGTCACCGAGGCGGTCGTGCCGGGCAGCGCGGTGGCCGTGCTCAGCGCCGAGTCGCGAGCCGCGGACCTGGTCGTCGTCGGTGCGCGGGGTGCCGGCGGTGTCGTCGAGATGCTCCTGGGCTCAACGGCTGTGTCACTGGCCGCCCACACCAAATGTCCGGTGATGGTGATTCGCGGGGAGCCGGCCGACGCCGGGCCTGTCGTAGTGGCTGTCGACGGCTCGCCCAAGGGCGAGAGGGCGGTGGAGTTCGCTTTCGCCGAAGCGGCGTTGCGCAAAGCGGAGATCCTCGCCGTACACGCATGGCTGCCGGACTACGCCCCGGCCGGCACGGGAGTCGAGAGCGCGGAGCGGCTGCTTGCCCAGGCCCTCGCCGGCCACGCGGAGAAGTATCCCGACGTAGTCGTCAGACAGCAGGTGCTGAGCGGCGAACCTCGCGAGACGCTGATCGAGGCGAGCAGGAGTGCCCAGCTCATGGTCGTCGGTGCCAGAGGGCGCGGCGGCTTTGCCGGGCTGCTCCTGGGCTCGGTGAGTCAGACCCTGCTGCACCACGCCCACTGCTCGGTGACCGTCGTCCGCAGCGAGACCTGACGGGGCCGACCACGCCATCCGGCGGCTGTGACGTACCTGCGGCTGAGCACAGATGTCAGGAGGAGCGGGTCAGCCGGGAGGGCGATCCTGTCGTCTGGCTGCCCTCGTTGCCCAGCGTCAACGTGTCGGTGCCGGTCTTCGCCAAGGTGTAGATGTTGCCTCGTACGCACACCACGCCGGCGGAAGGGTCCGTTGGCGCGCTCGAGACCGCCTCGAAGACCATGGATGTTCCGTGTGTCTCCCGCAGGCTCAGCGTCTCGGTGCACCCCAGGTCCCGGCCCGTGCCGTCCTCGGTCACGTGGCTGACCTGCCTGCCCACGATCCCGCCCCGGTCCGCGGCGTGGAGGGTGACGGTGACGGTCACCTTGGACGTGCGGGCGTTGACGATGCCGTCGCCGGCGGGGCTGCCGGGGCCAGTTCCCTTCCAAGTGCCCACCCATGTCTCGGGCAGGGCATCCCCGGCAGCGGTGCGGGAGGGAGACGTCGAGGCGGGCGGTGACGTACGACCGTTCCCGTCCGCCGCGTCATCCGTGCCGTCGGACCAGGCCAGTGCCGCTACGACGGCCCCGGCTATCACGGCCCCCGCGACCCCGGCGGCAGCCCAGGCACGCACCGATGGCCGACCGGGCCCGGCACCGGCCCCGGTCGAGGTGAGGGGCACAGGGCCGGGAGCGGGACCCGGCGCCAGGGCGGGAGGAGGCCCGTACGCGATCGGCGATCCGTAGGCGGCCGGAGGCCCGAACCCGGCCGCCTGCCCGACCTCAGCCGCCTGCCCGGACCCGGCTGCCTGCCCGACCTCAGCAGCCTGCCCGGACCCGGCTGCCTGCCCGACCTCAGCAGCCCGCCCGGACCCGGCCGCCTGCCCGACCTCAGCAGCCCGCCCGGACCCGGCCGCCTGCCCGACCTCAGCAGCCCGCCCGAATCCGGCCGCCGCCCCGAACCCGGTCTGTGGCGCCGGGTTCGGCGCTGGTTGTGGTTCCGGCTGGAGCGGCGCCGAGCATTCCAGCAGCTCCGCCAACTCGGCTTCCCGTACGGCGATGTCGGCCTCCAGACGCGGCGGCCGCGCCACGGCCCACACGCCGTGCCCCGCCTCAAGCCTATCCAGCAGCGTCGCCGCCGTGGGACGGGCCTCCGGTGACTTCTCCAGGCAGGCCGCCAGCAGCGGCGCGAGCGCCTCCGGCACACCATCTAGCACGGGCTTCTCGTGCGCGATGCGATAGAGCAGTTGCGCGGCGGACGGATCCTCGCCGGGGTGGAGGAAGGGCCCGCTCCCCGTGGCCGCGTACACCAGGACCGCGCCCAGCGCGAAGATGTCGCCGGGCTCGGCCGATATCCCGCCGGTGACCTGCTCGGGCGCCATGTAACCGGGGGAGCCGCTGACGCCACCGGTGCTCGTGTGGCGGGTGTCGTCCGCGGCTCGGGCGATTCCGAAGTCGATGAGGAGCGGATGGCGGCGGGCGAGCAGCACGTTGGACGGCTTCACGTCGCGGTGCGCGAGCCCCGCCCGGTGCACGTCCCGCAGCCCCTCGGCGAGTTCCGCCGCGAGCGCCCGGACGGCGGCCTCGGGCAGCGGGCCGTCTGACGCCACCCAGTCGGCGAGGGAGGGGGCGGCCACGTACTCCGTGGCCAGCCACTGCGGCCGCTGCCCGGCGGGGCTGAAGTCGACGACCGACACCGTCCACGGCGAGCGCACCTGGTCGCTGCTGGCGATCTCACGGGCGAACCGCTGCTCGAACCCGGGGTCCAGTCCGAACTCGGTGCGTACGGTCTTGAGCGCCAGTGGACGACCCGATGCCGTGCGGGAGAGGAACACCTGCCCCATGCCGCCGGCGCCCAGTCTCGCCAACAGGGGGTAGCCGCCGATGGCCGGCGGATCGGTGGGATCCAGACGTCTCATGAACCTCTCCGGGCGCTGCTCGGACCGCTGGGGCGGTACACCGGGACTGCGGGCGACCTACCCCGCCGTGATGCACGCGGGCCTGTACTGCACGCGATGCATTCATATCAGTTCATTTCCCGAGTGCATGGCGGGGAGGGATCGAACGCCACGGAGGGGAGCCATGGCCGGGCCGAGCGGAACCGCGGACCCCGAAGCCGTTCCAGGAGAACGACGACGTGCGGCCCGCCGGGCATCGGATGTCCGGCGGGCCGCTGCTGCGCGAGTCCGTGAGGGTCAGCTTCCGGTGAGGGTGATCGCCAAAGACGTGATGTTGAGCGGGAATTGGAGAATCGGGGTCGGTTCACCGGTGACGAGGTTGATGCTGTAGAGCGTCGGGTTGCTCGCGCCGTACGGGGTGAGCGAGGCGAACGCGGCGACCGACGTGGTCTTTCCGTTGGTCAGGTAGCTGAAGATGTCCAGACCCGCGTTGGGCTGTGCGTCGAAGCCGAGGGATCCGACCGTCGTCAGTGTGCCGTTGTTGGCCGGCGCCTGGAGGACGAGGTTGTCCGTGGTCGTGTCGATGCCGTACAGGAGCGTTCCGGTGGACGCGACGAGGTCGTTGTTCGTGTAACCGGACGCCGTGACGCCCCGCGTCGGCCCGGTCAGCGGCGGGGTGGTCAGGGTGGTGTCCTCGACCGTGGTGTGGTCATTGAGGTTGTGCCGCAGATTCTGCCCGTTGTCGCTGACGACCCGGATCCGGTCGGCCGCCGGGTTGAAGTCGAAGCCGAAGTTGGTGCCGTACAGCGCGACTTGGAGCTGGGAGACCTTGGTGACCACCACGTCGGAGGTCTGCGGCGGCGTCTTGATCGTGTAGATGCCGCCCTTGTCGCCGAGGCCGTACATCAGGCCGTTCTGGACACGGTGGTCGAGGGCGAGGAGCTTGGTGTCGCCGCTGAGGCCGGTGACGAGCCTGACCCAGTCGAGCACGTTCGGCCGGTCGGTGGTGAAGGTGGCCATCAGGGTGCCGTCGCCGGTGATCCCGAAGGCTCTCAGGCTGGGCGTGGCGGAGGCGGCCGAACCGTTGCCGGGCGCGCTCACCAGCAGTGCCGCGGAGACGGACAGGACCGCGGCCGTCGCCGCGAGTCTCTTTCTGATTCCTGCTTTCATCAGTGTTCCCCTCCCGTTCGATCGAATGCCATCGAAGGAAATTGCACACGCGATGAGGATCTCTGCGAATGCGAATTTCGGCGCATTGGTGACTCCCATTTAGCCGCCTTCACCGCAGCTCCACAACCGGATCCGGGCGCAACACCGTCTTGATCCGGGAACTTTGCGCATCATGACAAATACTCGGATGGCGCAAAGAGCGTCGATTCACGCGAAGTGATAAATCGCGTCCGGATTTCGTCTGTCGACCCGCTCACCTGCGATGGCAGGCTCCCGCCCATGGGGAGCCTCTTCGCCGAACTGGCCCGGCAGGCGCCGACCAACGCCTGCCGGGAGGTCGAGACGTATCTGCGTGAGATTCCGGAGTTCCGGTCATGGGAAACGAAGCCCCGTGCCAAGGCCGAGACGATGGAATACTCGGTGTGGCTGCGGCGACGGACGATCGAACTGTCCCCGGACAACAGCGAACTGACCGACGACGACCTCCGCTACATCGCCGCCATCGGCGAGGTACGGGCCGATGCCGGAATGTCCTCGGATTCACGACAACAGGTACTCCAGCTGCACACCACGCTCATGCTGCGCGACATCCACGAGGCGGCCGAGAACCTGCGCGGCGGCGAAGTCGAGGAACTCATGCAGGTGATGACCTGGTTCGCCCCGCAGGGCGACCGCGGAATCGTCGCCTACCGACAGGGATTCGTGACGGTGCTGCGCCGCCGGCTGCCGTACGTCGAACAGGTCGCCCTGCTGGCCCGGTCACTGCTGACCGGCGACCTCATGGCAGCGGACCTTGCAGCGGCGCTCGACCTTCAACTCCCCGAATTCTGCGCCGTCACGGTGATCCGCGTACCGGAGCGCCCCGTGGGCGACCGTGAATTGGACGTCGAGATCGAAGCGCTCGTGAAGACACACCGGGTGCCCGCCGTCTGGTGCCCGGAGAACGGCACGAGGGGCGGTGAGCTGATCGCCGTCGTCCCCTGTGCCGACGAGGCGATACGGCTGCCCTCCGCACCCGACGCCGTAGCGGACCTCGTCGGTGACTTCGCCGAGGCAATCGGCCGCCCTTGCGCCGCCGGCACCGCCACTGCACCCCTGGACGAACTCCCCGCCGCCCTCGAACGGGCCCGCCGGATCAGCGAGTCGGCCCCGCTGGGGAAGCCCTCCCGCCGATTACGGCCGTACACCGTGGCGGACGTGTTCGTCGAACTCGCGGTAGCGGACGTACCGTTCATCGACGCCTGGCTCCACACCGTGGCCCGGAGCCTCGAACCGGGCCCGGACCTCGTGACCACGCTCGATGCCTACTACCGCCACGACATGAACCGTGGCGCGGCAGCGGCGGCCCTCAACGTCCACCCGCGCACCTTGGACTACCGCCTGCGGCGGGTCGCTGAACTCACCGGTATCGACCCGGCCTCGACACACGGCATACGCACCCTCAGCACCGTCGTGACACGGCGGCTGTCGAGCACGTGAGCCTGAATCCGAGGCCTCAAGGTGGCTGGAGATGGGCCCTGGCGAGGGTTTGCCGGGGTCCTGGACATCATCCGACCTCCGTTCGCGATCCCCGGGCCAGCCGACTCCGGGCGGACCGCCACTCGGCCGTCCACGCCTTCGGAGCAATAGCTCTGACCTGGTGTTTTGCGCTCATCGGCCTAAGCTAGGGGAGTGCCGGACACCATTGGAGGGGGCCTCATGAGTGACGCCGCGAGCCAGTACACCGCCGCCCACATTCAGGTGCTGGAGGGTCGGGAAGCCATCCGGAAACGGCCGGGGATGTACGTGGGCTCGACCAGTGAACCCGGGCTGCACAACCAGGTGTTCGAGGTATCCGACTGGGCGGTCAACGAGGTCCTCGCCGGTCGCGCCGAACACGTCGACGTGGCGCTGGAATCCGACCGCAGCGTGCGGGTCGCAATCGACGGGCCAGGGATTGCTGTCGAGGCCGCCGGACATGCCGGCGGCCCCGGTCTCGAAGAACTGCTGACTCGGATGCACGCCGGACCGCGGGGCGACAGCCGCAACTTCGTGGGGGTAGGTCTTTTCGGCCTGGGCCCTTTCGTCACCAACGCCCTGTCGAGCGATCTGACGGGAGAGGTCCGGCGCGAGGGGGTGCGCTGGGTACAGCGCTACCACCGCGGTGCCGCGGTCGGCCCGCCCTCGCCTCAGGGGCCCACGACGGAAACCGGAACCGTCATCGCGTTCCGGCCCGACGCCGACATCTTCGGCACGGCACAGTGCTCGTTCGACACCTTGGCCGAGCGCTTCAGAACACTGGCCTTCCTGAACCGTGGCCTCGCCATCTCCCTGACCGACCGGCGCCCGCCGAGCGGGCCACGGTCGGAACGGTTCCACTTCCCGGGCGGGGCCAAGGACTTCGTCGCCGTCATCGCGGCCCGGACGGGGACGACGGATGGGACGGACGTCTTCGGCTTCGAGTACGAGGACCCGCAGATCGCCGGTTCTGTCGAGGTCGCCATGATGTGGAGCGACACCCTCACAGGCGGCGTCCACGGCTTCGCGAACAGCATGGCCACCCCGGGCGGCGGGGCCCACGTGGCGGGCCTCCGCGACGGAGTGGCGGCAGCGATCAACGCCTTCGCGCGAGAACGGCAACTGCTGACGAAGACCGACACCGCTCTCGACACCGACCGGCTCTGCGACGGCCTGACCGCCGTAGTCTCGGTGAAACTCGACCGCCCCGAGTTCGAAGGCGCCACACGCGACTTCCTGGGCAACGTCGAGGTGCGGGAATCCGTCGCGCAGGCCGTCCGGGACCATCTGACCGCGTGGCTGGCGGAGGACCCGCGACTGGCCTCAGCCGTCGTCGGCCGGGGCGCTGCCGGTAGGTCGTCGGCCGGGGCGTGAGCCCCGGCCTCCGTCACGGCTTGATGCCCACCCCGGTCCACAGGCTGACCTGGGCGTCCGTCAAGGACTCCGTCCGAGCGGTCCCCTGCGGGGCCGCCTCGGGGCGCCAGCGGTGGCCGACGGTGACGCCGGGCTCCAGCAGGTCGAGCCCGTCGAAGAAGCGGGCCACGTCCTTCTGGGAGCGGAACTGCACCGGCGTACCGGCTCCGTTGTAGATGTCGGTGACCTTCTGCCAGGTCTCCGGATCGAAGTCAGGCGTGCAGTGGCTCAGTGCCAGTGCACTGCCCGAGGGGAGGACGTCGAGCAGGTTGCTGACGATGCCGTACGGGTCCTGGGCATCCGTGACGAAGTGCATCAGCGCGTTCAGGGACAGCGCGACCGGCTTGGTCAGGTCCAGGACCTCGGCCAGCTCGGGGGCGTTGACGAGAGCCTGCGGGTCGTTGACGTCCGCCTCGATGTAGGTGGTGCGTCCCTGGGGCGTACTGCGCATGAGGCGCTCGGCGTACTTGAGGACGAGGGGGTCGTTGTCGGCGTAGACCACGCGGGCGTCGGGGACCACGGTCTGCGCGACCTGGTGGAGGTTCGGCTCGGTGGGGATACCGGTGCCGACGTCGAGCCACTGCCGGATACCGTGCTCGGTGGCGAGGACCCTGGTGGCCCGGTGCATGAAGGCCCGGTTCTCGCGGGCACACACGAAGATGCCGGGATAGGCGTCGGCGACGGTCTCGGCCGCCTTCCGGTCGATCTCGAAGTGGTCCTTGCCGCCCAGGTAGTAGTCGTACATCCGAGCGGAGTGCGGCCTGCTGGTGTCGATGTCCCGGGCGGCGTGGGGGGTGCTCATTCTGTTCCCTTCAATGGTGTCCGTGTCATGCCGGGCGGGTCACGGCCAGGGTCTGCCGGCGGCCTTCCCACTCGGATCCTGGCTCAGCAGGCCGTCAGATGATCGGCCATCCCCTGCTTGACACCGGCGACGAACGCCGCCATCTCCTGCGGGGTGTAGATCAGCGCGGGGCCGGTGGGGTCCGTCGACTGCCGCAACGCGATACGGCCGTCCGCGAGCTGCTTCGTCTGGACGCACTGGCCCCCGTTGGGACCGCTCCACGGGCTCTCCCAGCCCTGGTCGCCCAGATCCGAGGCGGGCATGCCGTTGTAGAAGGAGAACGGTTCGTCGGTGACGGTCATGAATACTCCTTGCGCATGCGATTCAAGAGGCCCCTGCTGTCCGCCGACGAGGTGAGCAGCGACATCCGGTTGTGCGCCTCGAGATGTGCGACGACATCGGACCGCTGGTCCAGATACATCGAGGCGGACAGGATCTCGCTGTAGACGACGTCGGGCAGCTCCGGCTCCTCGAAACGGAAGTACGTGAACGGCGCACATGCCCCTACATGGGCGCCCGCGGTGAACGGCACGATGTCCACGCTCACATGGCTCAGCTCCGATACCTCCAGGAGCCGATCGATCTGCTCACGCATCACCTGGGCGCCGCCCACCGTCCGGTGCAGCACCGCTTCCTCCATGACCACCCACAGAGTGGGGGCGTCGGGCTTGTCCAGCAGACTCTGGCGACGCAGACGCAGATCCACCCTGCGCTCCAGGTCCTCCGGATTGTCATTGGGGAAGCCGCCTTGCAGGACCGCACGGGCGTACCCGTGCGTCTGGAGTAACCCCGTGACGTAGTGCGGCTCGTAGGTGCGCAGCGTCTTGGCGCCGGTCTCCAGGCTGACGTACGCGCTGAACCAGGAAGGCACGACATCGCGGTACGCGTGCCACCAGCCCGGTTCGTTGGCCTGCTCGGCGAGGTCGACGAACTCGTCGACCTCCTGCTGCTCGGCCCCGTAGGTCTGCAGCAGCTTCTCGACGTAGAGGGGCTTGAGGCTGACCTCCGCCTTCTCCAGACGGCGGATCGTCAAGGGCGTCACACGCAGCGCCTTCGCCGCGTCGTCCAGCGACATGCCCGCGTCCTCACGCATGTCGAGCAGCCGTCGGCCGAGGATCATGCGCAGCACGGTGGGTGCACTGGCGCCCGCGCTCGAACGGACCTCACTCACACCCGGACCTCCTGAAGGGCTGTCATCAGCAGCAGTCTGACAGGTACTTGGTGATGCCACCAGACCGATACCGTCTTGCTGAAATTATCAGGCAGTGGCTTGCAGCATGAACTCCACTGGGAGCATAGTGAGTTGAGTGAACGACCCTGGCGAACGTCCACGCTTCTGGGCCAACAGGCCCTGTACGCATGCGAGTTGGCAGGCCAAGGACGTCCGAGTCTCGGGGCACGGTCCGGAACACCCCTTTCCGGCGGGCCCGTTGCTCACCTTCCCGTCATCTGACTGCGCACGCTCACCGATGGAAGGCGAACCACCGTGTCCCCCCACACGATGCACCCCCCTCAGCTCCTGGACGTCGCCGACCCGGAGCGCACCCGCTGGCTCGAACTCCCGGCCCATCGCTCCAGCGTGAGAGTCGCCCGAGGCTTCGCGGGCAAGGGCCTGGCCGCCTGGCGACTGCCCGTCGACCTGGCCGCCGACGCCGTACTGCTGGTGTCCGAGCTGGTCACCAACGCCGTACGCCACACGCACAGCGCACGGATCCTGTGCGGCATAGGGCTCGTCGCGGCCACCTGTCTGCGGCTGGAGGTCCACGACCACGGCCACGCCGCCCGGAGCCTCCCCACTTGCGAGCCGGGCCCCGAGGACGAAAGCGGCCGCGGACTGTTACTCGTGCAGGCCATCGCCGGCTGTTGGGGTGTCGACCGGTCGAAGCTGACGGGTGGCAACGTTGTCTGGGTGACCATGACAACGCCGTCCTGAAGTCAGGCGGCGACAGGTCCCTGACGGGCGACCAGCAGGGCGCGGGGGGATACGCTCGGTCGCTGGGAAGAATCTGTATCCGTTACGGAATGGCGCAGTTCCGCGGGGCGGTGCGGGCCGGCACGTGGGTGCGGCCGATTCGGATCAGCAGGTGGTGTTCAGACCGGCCCAGTTGGCGCGGTCGTTGTAGCCGCCGTCACCGCCGTCGCCGACCACCAGGTCGAGCACTCGGACGCCGGACAGGTCGATGTCGGCCTGACGGACGTCGTCGCGGCCCAGCACACCGCTGTCGAACAGCACCCGCCCGTCACCGATCACCTGGAAGGCGGACGTGCCGCCCTCCGGGCCGACGTTGCGTACCGCATCGTCGATGCCGACGGTCGTGGTCAGCCGGGTGCACCGGTCGCCGAGGTAGTACCGGACCGTCGAGGGCGACGCGACCCCCAGGCCGGTCGGGTACTCCTGGCCGAGCATGCTGATCGGCGTCCAGCCGCCCACGCTCCGGTCGACCGTCGGGCTCATCCACCCGCTGGTGGCGCTGATCCAGTCGTGGTGCGACAGGACGACGTCACCGTCCGGCGGCGCCGGGGCCACGACCAACGGGGTGGCCGTCTCCTGCCGCAGCCGTCCCTTACCGGTCACCTCGTACGTGGTGGTGGCGGTCAGGGTGCTGCTGCCCGGCGCGGCGGTGGCCGGCAGGGTCACCGTGAACGCCAGGGTCGCGGAGCTGTTGGGCGTCAGCAGCTTCGGCGCCTTGCCGGCCGGACGCGCTGTCCAACCGGCGGGCACGGCGAGTTCGACCCGCGGCGAGAAGACCGGCCGCGCACCGTCGTTGCGGACGGTGACCTCGACCCGGGCCTCGTCGCCGCCGGCGACCACCGGGGCGACCCCGTCGGGCACGGTGTCGCCGCCGACCTTCGTCACCTGCGGGAGGCCGGCGACGACATGCGGAACACCCGGCTTGCCCGTTGCCCGGCCGACCCGGAACAGGGCGGCGCCGTGGGCCGGGACGGCGGCGCTGATGGTGCCGGCGCTCTCGGTGACCTGGTTGGTCCAGGCGTTCTTCAGGGTGAACCGATCCCCGGACAGGCCGACCGACGACGCCTTCGTGGTCAGGGTCGCCGGACTGTCGCCGCGGTTCAGCAGCACCACGGCGCGGTCACCGTTGGCCAGCCGCTTCACCCAGGTCTCCGTCGTACCCGCGGGGCCGACACGGACGGCCTGGACGCCGGCGGCGTCCTGGTCGATCGCGAGGACGTCGCGGTCCGAGAGGATGCCGAGCGAGGTCTTGCTGAGCTTGCGGACGTCGCTGCCGATCACCAGCGGCGCGGCCGCCACCGACCAGAGCGTCATCTGCGTACGGAACTCCTCGTCGGTCATGCCGAGTTCGGGTCCGAGGTAGTCCGGGTCGTTGAAGTGCCCCGGCCCGGCCGCCTCGGGGTGCCGCGCGTTCGCGTCGTAGTTCCGCAGCACATCCTTGAACTTGATCTCACCGACGAAACCCACATCCGTGTACGTCCGCCAGGACTGCGCGATCGCCGGCGCGTAGGACCAGGAGTACGTCGACTGCTGCTCCTCCGGGTAGTTGCCCCAGTCCGGCGAGGTCACCGGGTTGCAGAGGTTGAAGATCATGGGGCGCCCGCTGGCGTTGTTCCGCAACGCCTGCGCGAACTCGGTGTAGACGGTCTTCGGGTCGAGGTCCGCGGCGATCCCGCAGAGGTAGTCCACCTTGACCGCGTCGAACTTCCAGGCGGCGAACTGGTTCGCGTCGCGCTGGTAGTAGCCGTGGCTGCCGAGCCCGCACTTGCCCGGGATGTACGGGCCGGCGTCGGTGTAGATGCCCGCCTTGAGGCCCTTGGAGTGGATGTAGTCGACCAGCGGCTTCAGCCCGTTCGGGAACTGGTCGGGGTTGGGCACCAGGTCGCCGGCCGAGCTGCGTGGGGTCGGTGCCGCCCAGTTGCCGTCGATCCACACGTACTGGTAGCCGGCGTCGCGCAGACCGCTGCTGACCAGGAAGTCGGCTATCGACCTGACCTCCGCCTCGGTCGGATCGCCGCCGAGCGCGTAGTAGGTGTTCCAGCCCATGTACGGCGTCGGGCTCAGCACTTGCTGGGACGCCGACGCGGAGGCGGCGACACTGGCGGCCGGGGGGACGGCCCGGGCGGGTGTCGGCACGACCAGCAAGCCGGCCAGGAGAGCCAGGAGGACGGTGAGTCTTCGTTTCACATCGGATCCTTCGCTGTCCGATCAGGCGTGCCGAACAGTCCCGGTCGTGAGTCTGAGGTACCGCGGCCCAGAGGAAGGTGCGGCGGTCGTTCTTCGGACCAGTCAACGCCCGCTCGCCTACGGGTTGGTTGCCAGGATCTTGCAGCGGTCGCCGGCGCGCGTCAATATTAATTACTAAATTAAGAGTTAGCCGCTCTTCGGGGCGCGGCCACCGCTCTGTCCATGGGGATGTCGAAGACGGCTCGTCAGCTCCGTCTCCAGGGAGACGGCGGCTACCGTGGCCGTGCGTCCCTTGAGGAGGACCGGCATGACGATCCAGCGGATGGACAACGTCCTCATCGTTGTCGACGACCTTGACGCGGTCATCGCGTTCTTCGTCGAACTCGGCATGGAGCTCGAGGGCAAGGGGCCGCTCGAATGGCGGGGAGCGGAGCGTGTGATCGGCCTCGATGACGTCCGGCAGGACGTCGCCATGCTGCGGGTCCCGGACGGTCATGGGCGAGTGGAGCTGGCGAAGTTCCACCGGCCGAAGGCCATCACCCCGGAGCCGAAGCACGCGCCGGCGAACACCCTCGGTCTTCGGCGCGTCATGTTCGCCGTGGACGACATCGACGACGTCGTTGCCCGCGTGAGGGCCCACGGCGCCGAACTCGTCGGCGAAATCGTGCAGTACGAGAACGTGTACCGGCTCTGCTACGTCCGCGGCCCCGAGGACATCGTCGTCGGACTCGCCGAGGAGCTCGGCTGAAGGCCGTTGTAAGGGGGCCTGTGCCGCATGTCGGACCTGTAACGTCGGCACGTATGACAGCAGAGTCGCCGGCGCAGACTGTCCGACGCTTGTTCCCGCTGCTGGCCGAGGGGAGGAGCGCGGAGGCGGCGGAGCTGTTCGCCGACTCGGTGTCGTTCTCCATCCCGCACCCGCCGGGCATTCCGTGGGTACCGGAGGTCGACTCGGCGCCGGGGATGCGGACGTTCTTCGAGCTGCTTCGGACCCATGTGCGGGCCAAGGAGTTCGACCTTCGCCAAGTCATCGCCGAGGGCGACGACGTCGTGCTCATCGGGCGCATGGTGTCCGAGGTCAAGAAGACGGGCCGGGACATCGACACCGCGTTCGCCCTGCACGTCACGGTCCGGGACGGGCGGATCACCCGCTACCACCTCTACGAGGACACCTACGCCGTCGCCAGGGCCTACTTCGGCGACTGACGGTCCCTCGGGGGTCACCCGGCCGATCCATCACGGGGCGCGAGAACCGCGGCTGAGCGATAGCGTCGTGGTGCCTTGATCGGTGACAGGACGACAAGGCTCGGGCCGCCCCCGTACGACCGCGCCCTGGTTCGGGGGCGCCCGCCTACCCCTCCATCGGCACGCCGAGTCGTTCGGCGACGGTGGTGAGGGCTGTTCCCAGTGGGAGAGCGACGCGGGTTACGGCGTGGCGGTCGCCCCGCGTCGGGTCCCGGTTGATGATCAGTACCGGTTTGCCGGTCTCGACCGCCAGGCGGACGAACCGAAGCCCGGACATCACTGTCAGTGAGGAGCCCAGGACCAGCAGCGAGGTCGCCTCACGGACCAGCGTGCGGCATTGTTCGACCCGTTGCGGGGGGACGTTCTCGCCGAAGAACACCACGTCAGGCTTGAGGATGCCTTCGCAGAGCGCGCAGGGCAGGACTCGGAAGTCCCCGACCTGTTCGTCGGTGAGGTCGGCGTCGCCGTCCGGGTTGATCGCTGCGGCCACGGGATCGAAGCCCGCGTTGGCCTCCTCCAGGCGTTCTGCCAGTTCACGGCGCGGGCTGAAGGTGCCGCAGGAGAGGCAGACGACCCGCTCCAAGCTTCCATGGAGTTCCACGACACTCTCGCTGCCCGCGGTCTGGTGCAGGCCGTCGACGTTCTGAGTGATCACGCCGGTGAGCAGACCGTGCTGCCCGAATGCGGCCACGGCCCGGTGCCCGGCGTTGGGGAGGGCGCGGCCGAAGGTGCGCCAGCCGAGGTGGCTGCGTGCCCAGTATCGACGTCGGGCCCGGTCGTCGGCGGTGAACTCCTGGTAGGTCATCGGCGTGTGCCGGCTCAGGCTCCCGCCCTCGCCTCGGTAGTCCGGGATACCCGACTCCGTGGAGATGCCCGCCCCGCTGAGCACCAGCACGCCGCCGGTGTCCAGCGCATCGGCGACCGGTTCCAGATCCGTGGTGGCCGACGGCCAGTCCTGGGTCGGGGCCCAGGAGAGAGTGGGGCGCATGCGCATGCCGCCAGGGTACGCAGCGGGCTGCCGTCAGGTTCTCTGTCGAGCGGGGCGGGCGCAATGACCAGAAAATCGCATTTTAGGCCGCTTTAATGTTGTAATTCTCGCAGGAGTGTCGCCAGAACCATCGGATCCGGCGTCCGATCTGCCCGGAAGGCCGGCAGCGAGTGACCGTCGGCGGCCTTTGGAGGGGCGCAGGCGGATCACCCAGGCGCCAGGAGGAAGATTTCTCGATGACCCGGCCCGATGACCCGCGCACCGCGGCGGCCCGGATGTTCGCCGAGGCCGGTGAGTTCGGCGAGCTTCTGGCCGGCATCGAGTGGGCGGCGACCCCGCTCGGACCCCCCGAGTCCTGGCCGGGACCCCTGGTGGACACCCTGCGCCTCATGCTCACCTCCGAGCACGGCATGGCCCTGTACTGGGGCACCGAGTTCGCCACGCTGTACAACCTGGGCTCCTCACCCATCGTCGGCGCCAAACACCCCTGGGCACTCGGCAGGCCCTACAAGGACGTGTTCCCCGAAGTCTGGGCCCACCCCGTGAGCTCCCACTTCCACTATGTGATCGACACCCGCAAGTCCCTGCTGATCCCCGATGAGCCGCTCATCATGGAGCGCCACGGCTTCCCGGAACAGTGCTACTTCGACTCCTCCTTCCAGCCCGTGCTGCTGGACGACGGCACCGCCGGCGGCGTGCTCCAGATCATCACCGAGACCACCGGCCGGGTACTGGGCGAACGCCGACTGCGCCTGCTGAGCGAGACCGGCGCCCGCACCGCCGGGCTGCTCACCCCCGACGAGGTCGCCCACGTCGTAGCGGAAGTGCTGGGCTCGTATGCCGAGGAGATCCCGTTCATGGGCCTGTACCTGGCCTCCGAGCCGGGGGCGCTACGACTGGCCGCCTCCGCCGGGCTCCAGCCGACGGAAGAGGTCTCGCGCAGTACGGCGGACATGCCAGAGATCGCGGCCCGGCTGGCGCAGGTGGCCGCCGACGGTGCCCCAGCCACCCTGCCCGCCACCTCACTCACCGGCGGCAACACGGCCGGGCAGCACACCGCCGCCTCCTGGCTCCCCGTCGAGGAGGCGCTGGCCCTGCCACTGGACTGTGCGGGGCAGGTGGGCGGAGTCCTGGTCGTGGGCGTCAATCCCTGCTTCCCGCCGGCCGGGACCTACCGCGACTTCCTGGAGGTCCTCGCCGCCGCCGTCGCCGGGGCGCTCACGGCCGCGCTCGCCCACGACGAGCAGCGCCGGAGGGCCGAGGCACTGGCCGAGCTGGACCGAGCCAAGACCACCTTCTTCGCCAACGTCAGCCATGAACTGCGCACCCCGCTCACCCTGCTCCTGGGCCCGCTCCAGCAGGCGCTCGCAGACGAGGCCCGGCCCGAGCGGCGCGAACAGCTGGAGCTGGCCGAGCGCGGTGCCCTGCGCCTGCTGAAACAGGTCAACACCCTCCTGGACGTCGCCAAGGCCGGGGCCGGGCAGATACGCCCGACCTTTGAGCCGGTCGACCTCGCCGGTGCCACGGCCGAGCTGGCCGGGGTGTTCCGCTCCGCCTTCGAGGCGGCCGGGCTGACGCTGGACGTGGACTGCCCGCCGCTGCCCAACCCGGTGTCCCTGGACCGGGAGATGTGGGAAAAGATCATCCTCAACCTGCTCAGCAATGCCCTGAAGTTCACCTTCACCGGCGGCGCCCGGGTGCGGGTGGCTGCGGCCGGCGACCGGGCCCGGCTGACCGTGACCGACACGGGCACCGGCATCCCCGCGAGTGAGCTGCCGCGCCTGTTCGAGCGCTTCTACCGGGTCCGCGGCGCCCGCTCCCGCTCCCACGAGGGCAGCGGCCTCGGCCTGGTGCTGGTGAAGGACCTGGTGGAGGCACATGACGGCATCGTCGGCGTGGACAGCCTGCTCGGGCAGGGCACCACCGTCACCGTGGACCTTCCCTTCGCCGACGCAGGGCGGCCACGCCCGGCCGCACCCGCGACCGGCACCGCATCATCCGGGGAAACGTCCAGGAAGGGCGCCCGGCCGGGCCGCGCGGCGGCCTATGTGGACGAGGCATTGGGCTGGCTGACACCCGACCCCGCCACCCCTGCGGCACCCACGCCCACCCCGCAAGTCCCCGCGACCCGCGACGTTTCCCATGACTCCAGCCCTCACGAAACCGACCGGCCCCACCGGCCCCGCCTCCTGGTCGTCGACGACAACGCCGACATGCGCGCCTACCTCACCCAGCTCCTCCAGCCCGACTACGACGTGCTGCCCGCCGCCGACGGCCGGGCCGCCCTGGAGCTGGCCCTGGCCCAGCCGGTGGAGCTGGTGCTCAGCGACGTGATGATGCCCGGTATGGACGGCTTCGAGCTGGTCAGGGCGCTGCGCGCCGACCCGCGCACCGCCCGGCTGCCCATCGTCCTGCTCACCGCCCGCGCCGGCGAGGAGGAATCCGTGCAGGGCCGGCAGGCCGGCGCCGACGACTACCTGGCCAAACCCTTCTCCGCACGCCAGTTGCTGGCGCGCGTCCGCACCGGGTTGGAGCTGTCGCAGCTGCGCGAACGGGCTCTGACCGAGACCCGCGACCAGCTCGCCGTACTGGCCTCACTGGCCGACGCCGGCCTGCGGCTGTCCGCCACCCTCGACCCGGACCAGATCCTCCGGACCGCCGGCGAGATCCTGCTGCCCGACTTCGCCGACCAGATCAGCATCCACCTCACCGACGCCAGAACCAGCCCGGCCCAGTCGCCCCCGGCATACATCGAGGGCACCCCCCTACTCGCCCGCGAGGCCCTGGCCACCGCCGCCACCCAAGCGATCAACGGCGCCGCCACGGCCTCAGCGGGCCCGCACCCATCACCCACGTCGATGCTGGCCCTGCCGCTCCACGCGCACGACCGGACACTCGGGGCCTTGGTGCTGGTCCGGCAGGCCGACTACGACGCGGTCGAGCACAAGTACCTGGAGAACCTCGCCCACCGCCTGGCCCTGGCCTACGACAACGCCACCCGCTACCACAACGAGCGCCGTCTCGCCCTGACCTTGCAGCGCGCCCTGCTGCCCCACGGCCTGCCCCACGTGCCCGGTGTACGCCTGGCCACCCATTACGGGGCCAGCAACCGCGGCGCCGAGGTCGGCGGCGACTGGTACGACGTGCTCGCACTGCCCGACGGTGGGGTGGGGTTCGCCATCGGCGACGTCATGGGCCACGACGTGGACGCCGCCATCGTGATGGGCCAGCTCCGCTCCGCCCTGCACAGCCTCGCGATGGAGGGCGCCGGCCCGGCAGAGGTGCTGGCCAGGCTGGACGCATACCTCCAGTCGATCGCCACCGAACGCTTCGCCACCTGCCTCTACGCGGTCTACGACCCACACCGGCACAGCCTGCGCTACGCCGCCAGCGGGCACCTGCCGCCCCTGCTGATAGCCGCCGACGTCTCCTATCTGGAGCTGCCGCCGGCGCTACCGCTGGGACTGGGCAGCACCCCGGTCGACCACGAGGTGGCGTTCCCGCCCGGCACCAGCCTTCTGCTGTACACCGACGGCCTGGTGGAGAACCGTACCCTGTCCCTGGACGGCTGCCTCGCGGCCCTGCGCCAGATCTGCGCCACGCTGCCCGCCGCCGCCCGCACCGACCCCCAGCAGATCACCGAACGAGCCCTGGAACTGCTGAACACCCCCGACCGCGTCGACGACGACACCGCCCTGCTCGCGGCCACGGCGGAACCAACGCCTTGATGCCCCCAGGTCAGTCGGCGGACAGACCTTGCTTCTCCGGTACGGCGTCGCCGGCGGGGGCGTCCCCGCGGCCGTAGTGATGGGTGGTGAACATGTAGAGCAGGCCGGTGCCCACGACGACTCCGCCGCACAGCAGGACGATCCAGTTCTCCCACCAGGACTTCTCCGGGGACCGGGCCCAGGAGATGTTGATGATGGCGAGGATGCCGTAGACCAGCGCGGCGACGTTCACCGCGAGGCCCCACCGCCCCAGGGTGAACTCCCCGGCCGGGCGCCAGCCCTTGAGCCGGGCGCGGAGCGCGGCCAGGACGACCATCTGGAACGAGCCGTAGATGCCGAGGATGGCGAACGAGACGATGTTGGTGAGGGCGTCCTCGGAGAGCAGTGAGGCGAAGGCGATGAGCAGCGGCACCGCCGCGGACACGAACAGCGCCCAGCTCGGCACCGCACGGGCGTGGACGAACCGCCGCAGCAGCCGATGCCCGACGATCATCTCGTCACGGGCGTAGGAGTAGATGAGCCGCCCGGCCGCGGCCTGGAGGCTGATCGTGCAGGACAGGAAGGAGATCAGCACCACGGCCATCACCGTCCGCGCCCCGGCCTCGCCCATCGCGTCGAACAGCACGTCCACCACCGGGTCGGTCTGCTCGCCCGAGATGATCGCGTTGAAGTCCGTGACCGACAGCAGCAGCGACATGCAGGTGAACGTGGCCGCCGAGCCGCCGATGTAGATGGTGCGGCGCATCGCGCGGGGGATGACCCGGCCCGGGTGGGCGACCTCCTCGGCGGTGTCGCCGCACGCCTCGAAGCCGTAGTACTGGTAGAGGCCGATGATGCCGGCTGCCAGGAACGCCGGCAGGTAGGAGCCGTCTCCCTCGACACCGTAGGTGTCGAAGATGACGCCGAGGCCCTGGTGGCGGTGGGTGGACAGCAGGTAGACGCCGACGACGAGGGCGCCGATGAGCTCGCCGGAGAAACCGATGAGCGCCGCCGTCGACAGTGCCTTGGTGCCCATGTAGTTGACGAGGATGGCGACGACGATGAGCACGGCGGTGCACAGCACGGTGGTGTGCACGGTGGCTCTGAAGCCGAAGAGGATGGCGATGTAGGGGCCGGCGCCGTACGCGACGGAGGTGATGGTCACCAGCAGCGCCCACATGTACACCCAGCCGGTCATCCACGCCCAGCGCTTGCCCCACAGCCGCCGGGCCCACGGGTAGACGCCGCCCGCGATGGGGTACTGGGCGACGACCTCGCCGAAGATCAGCGCGACGAGGAACTGGCCGCAGCCGGCGACCAGGAACGCCCAGATCATCGGCGGTCCGCCGTCGGCGATCGCGATGCCGAAGAGGGTGTAGGTGCCCACCACCGGGGAGAGGTAGGTGAAGCCGAGGGCGAAGTTGGCCCAGGGGCTCATGTCCTTGCGGAACTCCGAGCCGGGCTCCCCGGCCGGGACGCCGGACGAGGGTGCGGGAGATGGCGTAGCGGTCATGGCCGTGTCCCCTGTCCCTTGGCGATCAGATCGGCGGCGCGTTCGGCGGCGAGCAGCACGGTCACCATCGGGTTGATGGTGGGCATAGTCGGGAAGACCGACGCGTCGACGATCCGCAGGCCCTCGACGCCGCGCACCCTCAACTCCGGGTCGCAGACGGCCATCGGGTCGTCCGGGGCGCCCATTCGGCAGGTGCCCGCGGGGTGGTAGACGGTGTGTGCCGCACGGCGGCCGTACTCCGACAAGTCGGCGTCGGAGACGATGTCCGGGCCGGGCGCGACCTCGCGGACGAGCCAGTCCCGCAGCGGGTCGGTGGCGGCGACCTCGCGGGCGACCCTCAGTCCGTCCACGATGGTGCGCTCGTCGTGGCCCTCCGGGTCGGTGAAGTACCGGAAGTCCAGGGCGGGGTGCTCGGCGGGGTTGGCGCTGCGCAACCACATGCGGCCGGTGGAGCGGGCACGCGGCACGTTCGGCGTCATGCACACTCCGTACTGCGGCACGGGGTAGCCCAGACGTTCGGTGTTGACGGTGAACGGCACCTGGTAGAAGTGGAACATCAGGTCGGGGCGCGGCTGGTTCTTGTCGCGGCGCAGGAACAGTCCGGCGTCGGAGTCCATCGCGGAGTTGGGCGGCAGCGGGCCGGCGGTCTCCCAGAGGATCACCGACTCGGGGTGGTCCAGCAGGTTTTCCCCTACGCCAGGCAGATCGGCGTGGACAGGGATGCCCAGGGCGCGCAGGTCGTCGGCCGGGCCGATACCGGACAGCATCAGCAGGCGCGGGGTGTCGATGGCGCCGGCGCACAGCAGGAGTTCACGCTCGGCGCGCACGGTGGCCGGCTCGCCGTCGGAGCCGCGCACGGCGACACGGGTCGTCCGCCCCGACTCGTCGGTGAGGAGCCGGTGGGCCCAGGTTTCCAGCAGGAGCGTGAGGTTGGGCCGGTCCAGGACGGGGTGGAGGTAGGCGACGGAGGCGGAGGAACGCAGGTTGCCCTCCGGCTGGTAGGCCAGCGAGAAGAATCCGGCGCCGTCCGCGAAGGGTTCGGCGTTGAAGTCGTCGACGACGGGGACGCCGAGGGCGCGGGCGGCCGCGGTGACGAAGTCCTTGGCGATGGGATTGCGGTCGGCCTCGGCCACCGGGACGATCTCGGTCAGCAGCCGATCCCGGTAGGGGAGGATCGTCGCCGGGTCCCACCCGGCGCAGCCCCGGCTCACCCAGTCGTCGAGGTCCAGCGGCAGCGGCAGGAAGCTGATCAGCGTGTTGTGGGAGGAGCAGCCGCCGAGCACGCGGGCACGTGAGTGCAGGATGTGGGAGTTGCCGCGCGGCTGCTCGACGGTCGTGTAGCCGTAGTCGAACTCCGAGCCGAGCAGGTTGATCCAGTTGCGCAGGCGCAGAATGCGTTCGTCGCCCACGTCGCTGGGGCCGCCCTCGATGACGCAGACGCGGCAGTCGGGGTCCTCGCTCAGGCGGGCGGCGAGCACGCAGCCGGCGGTGCCGCCGCCGACGATGACGTAGTCGTAGGCGGACTCGGCGCCGTGTGGGGTGGTGGGGGCCATGCGGTGCCCTTCTTCGTCGGCCGTCGCGCAAAGGGGCGCACTGCCGTCTGTCGTGGTTTTCGCGCAAACGGGCGCACTGCCGGTCTGCCGTGGTCGTCGCGCCGTGGGAGGGCCTGAGTGGCCCGGAGGTCAGCCCTTGAACCAGCCCGAGCGAGCCGGAGCGAGGTTCTGGTAGATGTGCTTGGCCTCCTGGTACTCGCGAAGCCCTGTCGGTCCCAGTTCGCGTCCGACGCCGGAGCGGCCGAAGCCGCCCCACTCGGCCTGCGGCAGGTAGGGGTGGAAGTCGTTGATCCACACGGTGCCGTGCCGTAGCCGCTGTGCGACGCGCTGGGCACGGCTCGCGTCGGAGGTCCACACACCGCCGGCCAGGCCGTAGCGCGTGTCGTTGGCCAGTTCGACCGCCTCGTCCTCGGTGCGGAAGCGTTCTACGGTCACCACCGGCCCGAAGACTTCCTCCTGGACGATGCGCATGGATCGGTCGCAGTCGGCGAAGATCGTCGGAAGCAGGAAGAAGCCGCGGCTCAGGGCGGGATCGTCGGGGCGGGTGCCGCCGGTGACGAGCCGTGCGCCCTCCTCCCGGCCGACGGCGATGTAGCTCTCGACCTTCTCGCGGTGCTGGGCGGAGCTGAGCGGACCGCTCTCGGTGCCGTCCTCCAGGCCGTTGCCGAGCCGAATCGACCGTGCGCGGTCGGCGTACGCCTCGACGAAGCGGTCGTGCAGCGAGTCCTCGACCATCAGACGCGAACCGGCCGAGCAGACCTGTCCGGCGTGCAGGAAGGCGGCGTCCAGCGCGTAGTCCACGGCGGCGTCGAAGTCGGCGTCCGCGAACACGATGTTCGGATTCTTGCCGCCCAGCTCCAGCGCGATGTTCCGCGGCCCCTGGGCGGCGCTGGCCATGATGGACCGTCCGGTGGACAGGCCGCCGGTGAAGGACACCAGGTCGACCTCGGGGTGGCTGGTGAGCGCGGCGCCGACGGTGGCACCGGACCCGAGCACCAGGTTGGCGACGCCGGGTGGCGCGCCCGCCTCCTCGATGAGCCGCATCATGGCGATCGTGGTCAGCGGAGTGATCTCGCTGGGCTTGAGGACGAAGGTGTTGCCGGCGGCCAGGGCCGGGGCCACCTTCCAGGAGGCCTGGAGCAACGGGTAGTTCCAGGGGGCGATCAGCGCGCACACCCCGACCGGCTGGTAGACGACACGGCTGAGGACGTCCGGTCCGACGTCAACGACCCTGCCGCCGTCCTTGCCCGCGAGCTCGGCGAAGTACCGGAAGGCGTTCGCCACGTCCTCCACGTCGATCCGACCCTCGGTCAGCGTCTTGCCGGTGTCGAGCGTCTCGGTGCGGGCGATGTCCTCCTTGTCCCGCAGCAGCAGATCACGGACGCGGAGCAGGAGGTCGGCCCGGTGACGCGTGGGGGCGTTCGCCCATTCCCCCTTGTCGAAGGCGCGTCGGGCAGCGCGCACGGCGCGGTCCACGTCGGTGGCGTCGGCTTCGTCGACGCTGGTGACGACGGACGCGTCGTAGGGATTCACCACCTCCCGTCGCGCACCGCCCGCAGCCTGCGTCCACTCACCGTCGATGTAGAGCTCACCCACCGCGGGGCCTCCTTCGCGTCCGGCCGGGACCGATTGATCGGTTCGACGTTTCAGCAAGATGGCCCATGGGACGGGTGACGGCCGTGGGACGCACCGCCGGGGTTGCGTGCGGGTGGCCCAGAGGACCCGGGTGGGCTAGTGGTACGGCGCGGATGGCTGACCTGGGGATTGATCCGCAGGGTGGCCGGTGTGAAGGCGTGTTGGGCGTTGACCGCGGGGGGTGGCAACCGGGGTGGCTTGGCCTGTCGGCGGTCGATGCCGTGTACGAGGCTGCCGGGCAGCGGGAAGTGATGGGCGGCGCGAAGGGATGTGATGGGCCGCTCAACGGGACACGATCGGCCGCACAGCGGGGCGCGACAAAACCCGGCGACATCGACGACCGTCACCGGGAGACTGGTCGCCCATGGATGAGGTCGAAGTCGTCGTCGCCCATTCCGAGCGCGCGACCCTGCGCGTCGGCGACGTGTTCCTGAAGGTGGACGCCGATCAGGCGCGCATCGATGCCGAGGTCGAGGCGATGGCCCTGGTGCCGGTCCCGACCCCGGAGGTCCTGTGGCGCAGGCCGCCCGTCCTGGCGATCGCCGCGGTACCTGGTACGCCGCTGGGCCGGCTCGGAGAGCCGTCGACCGCGTCCCCGGCGGCGTGGGCCGCGGCGGGTGCGGTTGTCCGCAAGCTGCACGACACGCCGTTGCCGCCACGACTCGGCCGGGCCGGCCGGGGGCGCGACGAACTGGCGGCGGAGCTCGACGCCGAGTGCGAGAGACTCGTGACGAACGGCGTCCTGCCGGCCGACCTGGTCACCCGCAACCGCGAGGTTGCCGAGGCCGCACTGAGGCCGTGGACTCCGGCCTTCACACACGGCGACCTCCAGATCGTCCACGTGTTCGTCGACGGCGACGAGGTGTCGGGCGTCATCGACTGGTCCGAGGCGGGCCCGGGTGATCCCCTGTACGACCTCGCCACCCTGACACTCGGACACGAGGAGCACCTCGACGTCGTCGTCGCGGGCTACGGCACCGACGTCGACCTCGACGTGATCCGCGCATGGTGGTCCCTCCGCAGCCTGCTGGCGATTCGCTGGCTGGCCGAGCACGGCTTCGACCCGACCGCGCCGGGCTGTGAGGTCGATGTACTGAAATCCCGGATGTGAGGCTGCGCGGGCGCGCCTGCGGTGAGTGTGGTCCGACGGCTCGGCGGCGGCCGGCAGAGCCGGCTTACCCCGGTCGTGTTGATCGGCGACAGTGGCGGCTCATCCACCAGTATGGAATGAAAGATCCCATTTACCTGGAGGGCTCGTATGCACGCTGAGGGGTTTCCCGCGCCGGATGCCGGGCTCCTGCTCACCCACTTTCTGACGGTGGCCGACGTGGCCCGTTCTCGCGCCTTCTACACCGACGTCCTCGGCGGCGAGGTGGTGCTCGAGGAGAACCCCTGCACCGTCAGGCTCGCCAACGGATGGATCATCATGAACCCGGGCGGCGGCCCCACCCCGGACAAGCCGGGCGTCACCCTGCGCCCGCCCACCGACCCGAGCACGGTCAGCAGCTTCCTCAACCTCCGCGTCGCCGACATCGAGGCGACTCACCGCGAGTGGACCGCGAAGGGGGCCGAATTCCTCACGCCGCCGATCGACCGCGGAGCCGAGCTGCGGTGCTACTTGCGCGACCCGGACGGCTATCTCATCGAAGTCGGCCAGGCCACCGGAATGCTGCACGGCGTCTACGCCGACCCGCCCGCCGGAACGAGCTAGCCCCGCGTCGGGCTCTTCGAATCAGGGGACGCGCCGAGGGCGCGGGGGAAACGGCGTCGTCAGGATCCGCAGTCGCGTCCGGCATCGCACTGCCAACCGGAGAAGCCGCCCTCGCGCGGATTGTCGATGTCGTGGTCGAACTGGATGAACCCCCACGCCACCCAGGCGATGAATGCAAGGCAGAGGGCGAGTCCGGTCCATAGCGCCAGCTTCCTCAGCAGGCCAGAGGGGGCGTCCGGGTGCACCGCTTCCCGGTCTCGACGGGGCATTTGATCTCGTCACTCCTTGTCCCACTGTCTGACTCGGCGGTCCGACGTCGAGTGCGATCTGATCGCGTCTGTCGGTGTGCGGTGCCTGTCCCACCGTAGGTGGTCTTGGTCGAACATGTTTGCTGTCGAAGGGAGTGGCAACGCGATGTCCATGAGCCCATCGAACAACGACACCAGTCAAGATTCCGTATCCGCGAAGGCGGCCGCGTCCAAGGCCCGTCGCACCACGTCGCGGGCGACTGCTCCGGCGTCGAAGGCGGCGGACAAGGCTGCCGACAAGGCCGGTGACGCGGCATCAGCCGCCGCCGGCGCCGCCGAACGGACTGCCAAGGCGACGACTTCGGTCGCTCATACGGCAGCCCAGCGCGTCGAGGCCGGTCGCATGGCGGTCGTCTCCGCCTCGGGGCAGGCTGCCGCGTTCGCCAAGTCGGCCTGGACAGTCATCGCCAACCGCAAGATCCTCGCCGCGGGCGTGGGGGCAGGGCTGACCGTGCTGAGTGCGATGTCGTACGCGGCGGGTCGGCGCTCAGGTCGGCGCACGTTGGGTCCGATCACCCGTATGACCGGTGGCCGCATCTGAAACATGCGCAGCAGGGGCAAGCACGCCGACCCAGTAGGGCGGCAGCGACTTCGTACTGGCCGGTAGGCCGCGTCCGGCGTCGCTGCCGCCCTATTGCATTGGTGCCGACCGAACGACCGACGAGGTTGAGCGCTGCACCGACTGAGTACCATCACCTACGCCGGTCTGAGTAGGCGAGCGGTAGCCCCCTGTGCGCGGCGCCGGAAGGGTGGACGTATGCGCCGACTGCTGCTGCTCGCCCCGCTGTTGCTGTTCACCGTCGGCTGCGGCGTGGTGCAGTCCTCCGAGGACGAGGCGACGGACGCCGCACGGGAGGCGGCCACGCATGCGGGCGAGCTGCTCTACGGCCAGCGTCCGCGTACGGCGGAGGAAGTCGGGCGCTCCGCTTCCGGCATCGACGGGGTGGAGGTGATGCGGGTGACGGGTACCTCGACTCACGACGGGGACGGCATCGACGTGATCGTCCGCACGTCCGGCTCGGCGTACAACGAATGGCGTGACCCTCAAGAAGTCACCGTGCGACGCTGTTTCGCCGTGCGGGTGTCGCCCAAGTCGGAGTGGCGTGAGGATCCCCGCGACGTGGACTGCCCGGAGGGCCCTCCGCTGACGTTCGCCCCGCCACCCGAACCGCCCCGGTTGCCCTATGAGGAACTCCGCGCGAATCTTCCCCGGGTGCCGGAGGGCGGCCGGGTCGACGAGGCCGAGGTGCGCCGTGCGCTCGCCGCCCTGGACCTGGATCCGGCAATCCGTACCGAGGTGAAGGCCGACGACGGCCGGGTCGGCGTTCTCCTGTCGGTGAAGGGCAACGGCTTCGACCCGCAGGACTGCCTGCTTGCCCGCGTAGGCCCCGGCGCCACCGAGGTGTGGGTGCCGTCCCGGATCCAGCGGATGCCCGGAGAAGGCGGCTGCACCGTCGCCAACGCCCTGGAGCCGATGCCGCCGCCGCACTGATCGGGCCGACCGCCGTCGGTGCCGGCGTGCCCCTTCTGCCGGCTTGGGAGGGCGGCCGGTCCCGGTGACGCCCGGGTCCGGCCGGTATCGAACGCGGTGCGTCCTCCGCCCTGCCCTTCGCCGGTCAGTCGGTCATCGGCATGTGCGACCGGTGTTGATGCACTGGACCATGCGGTTCATCAGGCGCTCGTCGAAGACGTTGATGAAGTCGCCGTGGTCCGTGATCGGCTTGTGCATCTGCTCGGGGAAACCGTCCACCGCGTAGAACGGGGTGGATTGCCCGTCGTCGTCGATGCTGGGTGCGTCCACGTCGTAGACCAGGCGCTGGACCAGCTGCGGGATGGCCTTCATTCCGCTCGGGCAGGCACCGGTCCTCGGGTCCGTGAACGCCACGTGCGAGCGGTGGTTGGCACTGTCGGTGCTGCGACCGTCCCAGCAGCTCTGGAACTTGGACGTACGGACCACGCTGCTGCCTTGCGGGCAGATCGGGTACTTGTCCGTCAACTGGCGGTTCTCGAAGCCGGTGCAGCTCCAGGAGGCATTCGCGTTCGCGGTGCCGTTGGTGAATGCCTTGGCGTCGCCGGTGATGATCCGCAGGAACTTGGGCATCGCCACGACCCTGCCGCGCGGGCTGCCGACGAAGTTCAAGGTGACCTTGGAGGCGGTCAGGATCGTGCCGGTGTTGCCCTCGGCGCCACCGCCGAGTTCCTGGGCGTCGAACTCCCGCGTGCCGTCCTGCAGACGGAGCACCGGCCAGTAGTACGTGGACTTGTCGCCCTGATTGCGGCAGCTCGTCGCGGCGGCGGCGAACTCCTCGTTGGTGGTGAACGCGTCGTTGTCCTGATTGCCGACGTAGTCGTGGGTATGGTGCGCGCCGTTGTCGACGCCGGGGGCGACGATGATGTTGTCGGAGTTGTAGAGCTTGTTCTCGTTGACGCCGCACTGGGTGGTGAACCTGCCCGCGGAGGCGCCCCGCTGTTTGCGAGGGCTCTTCACATTGGGCCGGACCGTGGTGATGTCCACGAAGTCTGCGGCCACAGGGCCGTTGCCTTGGACGGCGGTGTCGTTCTGCTCCTGACCGGGACTCTGTTCTTGCACATCGGTGGCGCGCAGCGTGCATGAGGCGAGGGCTTCGAGGCCCTGTGGCCTGGTGCCCGAGCGGCCTATGGCTATCGCGATCCGGTCGATGGTCGCGGTGCGCCTGTCCTTCAGCGGAGCCATGATCGCGGTGGTGGTGAAGCTGCGGTCCTGCTGGATGGCCTTGGTCGAACTCCGCAGCTTCTGGTAAGCCTCGGCCACCTGTTCGTCGAGCAGCGCGAGTTCCTTGTCGACCTGCGTCCTGGCCCGCCCGGGGACGGAGGTCAGCTTGGCCCCGACATCGGGGCAGCTGATGGTGGAGGCCCCGCCTGCCGGATCGGCCGGGCCCTGGGGCGCACGTTTCGTGGAGTTGCCGTTCACGCTCTCGTGGGCAGAGGCGTACACGTTGACCGCGATCAGCGCTCCCGCTCCAAGAGCCAGACCTGCTGTGGCGGCGATGGCGCGCTGTGTTGTCTTCGAACGCTTGCGAGTGTTGTGTCGCATGGGATTCCTCTGAGGTGTTCGGCCGTCAGGTGTGCCGACGGCCTGGGCTGCTCAGAGTTACGGGTGGGGTGAGTGTGAGGGCGGGTCGTCGGGCGTCATGTCATGCCTACGTAAGAAATCAGTGGCCTTGAGCTGGACTTAGCCGGTCGCCTCTTACAGATGTCTTACATGTGGCCGACGGGCGCCGAGCGCCACTGGGTGGCCGCCTAACTTGAGCCGATGCGATCTCTCCGTACCTTGCGCGTGACGCTCTTGGTGACCGCTGCTCCGCTGCTGCTGGCAGGAGCCGGCTTGATGCACCCGCGACACCTGACGGCGACGACGGCAGGCCACTGGGCCGCGCTGCACATCGCCCTCCTGCCGGTCTTCCCGCTCCTTGCGCTCGGACTGCTAGTGCCCTTGTGGGGCAGGCCGCGCCCCGATGCGCAGGGAGTGCTGACGGTGCTCTGCTGGGCCGGATGCCTCTGCTTCGCCGCGTATTACTCGGGCCTCGACGCGGTGGCGGGCATCTCGGCAGGTGTCGTGGTGGACCACGGTGTGCACGGGGCAGCCGGCCGACTGTTCGTCGTCGGCGACGAGTTGGGCAAGGCCGGAGTGTACGGGCTGGCCGTGGCCTCGCTGGCCACGAGCGCGGCGCTGTGGCGGCGGTGCGGTGTGAGGGTGTTGCCCGGCGCCGCAATGCTGCTCGTCTCCTGTTGGTCGTTCGTCGACAGCCACATCTTCTGGCCGAGGGGTGTATTCACCATGCTTGGCTTCGCCGTGGCATTCGCCCTGCTGTCGGCGGCGGCACCCCGATCCGCCGAGGGCGTGCGGGAGCCCGGGCGGCCGACGAAGCGCGGTTAGGTGGCGGGGCGTTCGCCGGCCAGGCCGGCTCCGATGAACGCCAGTGGTCGTCACCGCTGGGCGCGTTCACTTCTCGGAAGCTGGTCTATACCAAGTGGCCGTGTCTCAGTATCCTCATCCGTAGCCGGCCAGTAGCACACCGCTCTCTCCCCCCACCCGCACCAGGTTGCGTGTCGGCGACGGCGGCACGGCACGACGGGCCCCGACTGCCGCGCGACCTGATTCACCGCCTCCAGGAGGAACACGGTGAGAGTTCGCACCAGAAGCACGGCGATCATCGGCACGGTCTGTCTCGTCGCTTCCCTCGCGCTGACCGCGGCGTCGGCCGATGAGCCGGCCGCCGCACGGCAGGCGCCCAAGGTCGCCCTCAAGAACGTGGCCACGGCCCAGAATCCGACGGCCGGCGCTGCCGGTCCCGGAGGGAAGCTCTGGATCGCCGAACGCCCGGGCACCGTAAGGATGTTGGACAGCAAGGGACTCAGCAAGCCCGTCCTCGACATATCCGCCGAGACCACCACCGACGGCGAACGCGGGCTGCTGGGCATCGCTTTCGACAAGAGGTTCGCGCACTTCTACATCTCGTTCACCAACCTCGAAGGCACCAGCACCATCGACGAGTTCGCCGTACGGAACGGCAAGATCCAGCCGCAGACCCGGCGTACGGTCCTCACCCAGACGCAGCCCTACCCGAACCACAACGGCGGCGACATCAAGATCGGCCCCGATGGCTACCTCTACATCGCACTCGGCGACGGCGGCTCGGGCGGAGACCCGCACGGCAACGGACAGAACCTCGACACTCTGCTCGGCAAGCTCCTGCGGATCGACCCGAGGGGCGCCAAGCCGTACGCCATCCCGCCGGACAACCCCTTTGTGAACGACCCGAAGGCGAAGGACGAAATCTGGGCGTACGGGCTGCGCAACCCATGGCGGTTCTCCTTCGACGCCGGCACCGGCGACCTCTTCATAGGTGACGTCGGCCAGAACGACTGGGAGGAGGTCGACTGGGCACCGGCGAGCAGCAAGGGCGGAGAGAACTACGGCTGGGGGCAGATGGAGGGCACGCATCCCTTCCGCGGCGGCACGGAACCCGCGAACCACGTGCCTCCGGTCCACGAGTACGACCGCACCAACTTCGGTTGCTCGGTGACCGGCGGCTACGTCTACCGGGGCAAGGCGATCCCGGCCCTGAAGGGTCAGTACGTGTTCAGTGACTACTGCGACGGCACCGTCCGCTCCCTGCAGATGAAGAACGGCAAGGTGACAGCCGTGAACGACCTCGGAGCCAACGGCGGCGAGGTCATCTCCTTCGCCCAGGCCGGCAACGGCGAACTGTATGTCCTCGCCATCGGCGGCAGCGTCTTCCGTATCGACCCGGCATAGCAATACCGGCAGGCACCGGCAGGAGCGCTGCGCGCAACCAGGGTGACCCGTGCGGTTGTTACCCGGCGGATCGAAGTCGATTGGACAGGGCACCGACGTATTCAACGACTCTGCCCTGCTCACTGACGTCGAGGCCACGCCGCACATCAACTCCAGGCGCCCGTAGCCGCAGGCTGGTCAGCCGGACGCGGCGGAAAGGATCACGTCCACGAGCCTGTCCGCCGCATCCGGCCTCCCGTGTGCCCGGGCCCGCCGCGCCATCTCTTCCCGCCGCGCGGGATCCGCGAGGAGCGGGCCCACCGCGTCTCGCAGCTGGTCTGCGGTGACGTCACCCAGGAGGGCGATGGCGGCACCGGCCTCCTCCAAGTGCCGTGCGTTGTGCTCCTGTTCGTTGCCCGCTGAGGAGGCGAGCGGGATGAACACGGCCGGTTTGCCCAGTGCGGTCAGCTCGGCCAGGGTCCCGGCCCCGCTCCTGGACACGACGACGTCCGCGAGAGCGAGGACTTCGGGCAGCTCTGGGCCCACGAACCCGGCGAGGTAGTACCGGCCGGCCGACGCCGCAGGGAGGGCCGCCGCGTACTCCCGCAGCTCCCCGACGTTGTCCGGGCCGCACTGGTGGATCACGTTTGCCCTCTCCAGCAGCCAGGGCAGGGCATCCCGCACGACGCCGTTGATCTGCTGAGAACCCTGCGCGCCGCCGGTGACGTACACGGTCGGCAGCCGACGGTCGAAGCTCTGCAGCCCCAGAGCCCGCACGGCCTTGTCCGCCTGCCCGGTCAGCACCTCCGGCCGGATCGGGTTGCCGGTGACCACCGCAGCGCCGCGTACCTCCTGCGGCAGAAGAGGGACGGTCGACTCGGAGGACACTGCGATCCGAGTCGCCGAACCGGCCAGTTTCCGGTTGGCGAGGCCGAGGCGCACGGTCTGTTCGTGCAGGACCAGAGGACGCCGGCACATACGCGCGGCCAGCCCCGCGGGGACGGCGACGTAGCCGCCGGTGGCGAGGACCACGTCCGGTTCGAAGCTGGAGATGATCTTCCTTGCCTGAGCCACGCCGAGCGGCACGCGTGCCATATCCCGCACGTTCGCTGCCGACATCATCTTCAACGGGTTGCTCGAACGGCGGATCTTGCCCGTGGCCACCGTGGCGAACGCGATTCCCTCGGCCGGCGCAATGCGCGCTTCCAAGCCCTCGGCCGTGCCGATCCACAGCACATCGAGGGCCCTGCCCTCCGTCGCGAGCCGATTCTGCAACGCACGGATCGCAGTGAGCGCCGGGTACGTGTGACCGCCGGTGCCCCCTCCGGTGACGATGAGGCGGAAGACGTCGGGGTTACTTGGTTCGTTCTTCACTCGGCGCACCCTATTGGCTGAGCGAGGGCGAGCCAGCCGCGGCCGTGGGTGTCCTCCGCGAGTTGCGGGCCGAGTGCGATCGGCAGCTTGTCGGCTGCCGTGCCGCCGCATCGCTCGCTGAGCCGCCGGGCCTGCCCGAAACCGTCGAGTTCATCCAGGAACCAGTTCTTGATCTCTCCCTCCGCGTACGAGTTCTCGAATGCCGGTGTGATGAATACCCGACAGACCGTGTGGGCTGCCGGGAATTCCGCGAGATGCTCCGGGGGCAGCAGCACCGCAGACGCGTGTTGGGGGACACCGGGTCGTCCGAGTCAGGCGACCAGTTCGGCGATGCTCCGGGCTGTCAGCGACAGGCCGAAGAGTAGGGAGAGCGTGACGATCAGTTGTTCCTGGTGCTGCTCCAGCCAGGTCCGCAGGGCGTTCAGGCGGGCGTTCGCGACTGCGGGTGCCCAGACCACGTACAGCTCCATGGCGATCAGACTGAGCGTGGCCAGCAGGCAGTAGCCGGTCAGGGCGAGCCAGTCGGCCAGGGTGGAGAGGTTGGCGTCGACGGCGGTCGCGGCGCCGGCGCCGACCAGTGCCCAGGGCTGGAACACCCATGCCAGGCCGGCTGCCGTGACCGCTGACATGTCGTCGATCCGGGCGGTCCAGCGGGGCGGGCTGTGCGGGCGGGGCGGTCGGTGGTGTCGGTACGCGCCGTACAGCACCAGCGCCAGGCCGATGGCGAGTTTCGCATCGATCGCGGCGGTCGAGGGCACGCTGTGACGGGCGGGGGGCTGACCGCCGGTCAGGAGCACCACAACAGCGATCACCACAATCAGGTTGGCCAGCCACGACAACAGGAACGCCAGGCCCAGGCGAACGCCGCGCCGCGAGGGGAGCAGCAGGATGAACGCGCTGTTGTGCAAGGGCCCCAAGGTGATGGCCGTACCGATGACGACCAGATCGAGGACCATCGGATCAGCCGTTCCTGGGTGTCAGGGCGACCGTCACTGGGTGCACCGTACGCTCCTCCGGACTGACATTCTCGGATCCCGTCAGGAAGGAACCAGTGGGAATCCGCCCCATCCTTTTGGGCAGCGGCGCGGATGGGTCGTGGGCGGTCGTCGTCACGACAACGACGGTGCACCAACGCAACCAGGCTGCTCCGGCGACACGCCCACGTGGCAGTGTCCTCGTCGCCATCGACGACGCAGTTCGAGCCGGACACGGCGTGTGCCGGCCGGTTCCGTGGTTGCCGTCCGGTCCGTCACAGCCGGAGGGTGAACCACGTGGTCTTCCCCCGTTCGTCCGGGCGGACCCCCCAGCTGTCGGCGACTGCGTCGACGAGGATGAGGCCGCGTCCGGATTCGTCGTCCTGTGCGGCGAGCCGGGGCTGGGGGAGGTGGGGGCTGAGGTCGCTGATCTCGATGGCGAGTTCGGTGGTGGTGCGGCGCAGTTGGAGGACGAGTGGGCCCTCCGCATGCTGGACCGCGTTGGTGAGGATCTCGGAGACCAGCAGTCTCGCGTCGTCGGCCGCGGACGCGCACTCCCACGCGGTGAGGTTGTCGACCACGAACGAGCGGCCCGCGGGTACCGAGGATGCCTCGGCCGGCAGTTCCACGGAGGCTGCGGCCAGTGGCGCGGCGGGGAGCTGGGCCAGGAGCAGGGTGACGTCGTCGTCATGGCCCTCGGGGTCCGGCAGCAGGGCGGCGAGTACGTGGTCGGCGGTGGCCTCGAGGCGGCGCGTGCGGGTGAAGGCGTCGGCGAGGGTCGTGCTGAGCTTGTCGATCTCGTCCTCGATGTCGCTGCCGGGCGTCTCGACCAGGCCGTCGGTGTACAGCACGAGGGTGGCTCCGGGCGGGATGGCCGCGTCGGTTTGCTGGTAGAGGATGTCGCCGACACCGAGGGGGGCGTTCACGGGGGAGACGAGCCGGTGGACATCGTCGCCAGGAGTGGCGACGAGCGCGGGCAGGTGGCCCGCCGAACAGATGGTCACGGATCCGGAGTCCGGGGCGATGACCAGGTAGCAGCAGGTGACGAGCTGGTCGGGGACATCGAGATCGGCGACGACCGCGTCCAGGGCCTGCATGAGCTGGCGGGGCTGCATGCCGGTCTTGGCCAAGGCATGGGCGGCGGAGCGCAACTGGCCCATGACGGAAGCCGCCTCCAGGCCACGGCCCATGACGTCACCGATGAGGATGCCCACCCGGCCGGCGCCGAGCGGGATCAGGTCGAACCAGTCGCCGCCCACCCCCGGCCCCTGGGTGGCGGGACGATAGCGGCTCGCGGCCTCCAGGCCGGGGATGGCGGGCGGGGTGCCCATCAGGCTGCGCTGCAGGGTGAGGGCGATGTGCTTCTGCTGCTCGTACAGGGCGGTGAGCTCGGCCTCGGCACGCTTGCGGTCGCTGATGTCACGGATGATGGCGCAGGCACCGATGACCGTACGATCCGGGCTGTACGTGGGCCACAGAGTGACGTCCACATCGAGCGCGGCGCCGGTACTGGTGAGGCGGAGCGTTTCGAAGTGCTCTATCTTCTCGCCCTTGCGCAGCCGCTCCAGCAGCAGGGTGATCTCGTCCTTGCGCTCCGGCGGCGCCAGCATCGACACGTGCCGGCCGATGGCTTCCTCGGCCGAATAGCCGTACAGCTGCTGGGCGGCGACGTTCCAGTAGGTGATGCGGCCGTCGAGGGTCTTGGCGAGGATGGCGTCCTGGGAGGACTCCACGAGTGCGGCGAGCTCGTTGATCCGCGCCTCGGCGGCCTTGCGTTCGCTGACGTCGCGGACGGCGGCGGAGACGAGAAGTCCGTCGGCGGTCTCCAGCGGACTGAGGCTGATCTCGACGGGGAACTCGCTGCCGTCCTTGCGCAGCCCGTGGAGTTCGAGTCCGGCGCCCATGGGGCGTACCTGGCGGGTGGCGGCGTACCCCTCGCGGTGCTGGGTGTGGTGGGCGTGGAAGCGGTACGGGATGAGCAACTCCACCGGGTGTTCGAGGAGTTCGTCGCGTCGGTAGCCGAAGAGGACTTCGGTCTGGGCGTTGACGAGTTTGATGATTCCGGTGTCGTCGACGATCACCATCGCGTCCGGAGCCGATTCCAGTAGGCCGCGGAACCTTTCCTCGGCGGCCTTGCGTTCGCTGACGTCGCGGACGGCGGCGGAGACGAGAAGCCCGTCGGGAGTCTCGAGCGGGCTGAGGCTGATCTCGACCGGGAACTCGCTGCCGTCCCTGCGCAGTCCATGAAGTTCGTGTCCGGCGCCCATGGGGCGTACCTGGCGGGTGGCGGCGTACCCGTCGCGGTGGGCCGCGTGCTGGGCGCGGAACCTTCCGGGAATCAGCATTTCCACGGGGTGTTCGAGGAGTTCGTGGCGTCGGTAGCCGAAGAGGACTTCGGTCTGGGCGTTGACGAGTTTGATGATTCCGGTGTCGTCGACGATCACCATCGCGTCCGGAGCCGCTTCCAGCAGGCTCCGGAACCGGTCCTCGGCCGTTCCGGGCTGGTCCGCAGCGGGTGCGGCGTCGCGTCGACCGTTCGACCGCTCGGTGGTACCGGCCCCGTCGCTTGACGCCGATGCGATTACGTTGCTCATAGCGGCCCCAACTGCCTGACGGATTGCACGGAATGCAGTGAATCGCGCCATCCCAGCGCATCCTGGTCGCGGCCGTCCTCGCCTGACGCCTACTGGCTCTGCATCGGCCGTACCTGCCCGCATGCGATCGGTCGCTTCACCAGTGTGGCTGAACGGAAAGCGCCGACATGTCCGAGGGTGAGATCGAAGGGCCCGTCAGGTGCGCATCCACTCCGTTTTGCGGCTGAATTCCTCAGGGGCCATAGGAGAAATGCACCCGCGGTGCGGATCAGCGGTTCTTGAGGTCCCGGATGAGCAGGTCGGCTGCCGCCAGCTTCCGTGCGCTGTCCGCCAGTTCATCCGTCAGCCGGGTGATCTCCTTCGACAGGGTGCCGCGGACCGCGTCCATCTCCGCCTCGATCCGCTCCCGGGTCAGGGTCTCGTAACGACCCCATTCGTATGTGTTGCTGTGCTGCCGGGTGAGGATTTCGTTCTGCTCCTCGACGAGGGCCAGCCTTTCGGTCGGAATCTCGTTGAGCCGCTGACGCAGTTCCCGCACCTGCCGGTCCAGCCGGAGACGGTCTCGCTGAAGTTTCGCGATCTTCCGTTTCAGTTCGGCGTGGTCGGCGCGCTGCTGTCCGAGTTCTCTCTCCAGGTCGCGCAGCTCCGCTTCGACCTGAGCTTTCTCGTCGAGGAGCTCGCGGAACTCGTCGCGCGCCCGGTCCTCGTACGTTTTGAGGTCGGCCAGGATTTCCTGGAGTCCCTCCTTCGCGGCCTCCAACTGGTGGCTGGATGCGTCGCGGGGCGGACGTTCGTACTCGATGCTCGGGCTCGCGGGGAGCGAATACGCCGCCGGCTGGTCCGCCTGGACACGCTTTCGCTGTTTCTCCAGGCGGGCCAGGCGGTTCCACCTCTCCGCCCAGTCGGCGAGGCGAGGATCGTCGTGGCTGATCCGGACCGTGTCCTTGTTGTCTCCGCAGGCGACCAGGACGCGGACCAGAGCGATCAGGAACTCGCGTTTCGGCAGGCGTTTTCCGTGCAGCGCGTCATTGACGGTGGATTTCGGCAGCGTGACGGACACCGCGCGTTTGCTGATCTCCGAATGACTCGGACGGCCCGCCGCTATGTGAAGGTCACTCAGCTGCTCCGCGAAGGCCGCGAGTTCGTCTTCGTACCCACCGTTCACACATCCCCCTGCCGCAGCTCGGGCCCCATGCTAGGACCAGGTCGACGGCTTTCGCGGGGCATTCGCCCCACTCACTCCCACCCTGCCGGTCCCTTCCCGGATCCTCCGATCCCTTCCGGTCCGCTCCGGCTTCGGACGATCGGTGCCGGGTCCTTCCGGTGCGCTCGCTCGCCGAGGCGCGGGCCGCTGGACTGGTCGGCATGAACGATGAAGAGAAGCACGAGACACGGATCGTCGAACTGGCCGCGCTGCTCGTCCTCCTGGGCCTGTCGGCCGCCGTGTACGTATGGGCCGGCCCGGCGGCACTGACCGCCGTGAGCGGCGTGGGGGCGGGGCTGTTCGCCACTTGGCGGTCCCAGCCCCGCCCACCCCGTCGCTGAAGCGCCGGACAGCGCGGAGTGCTACTTGAGAGTGGTGTGGAGGGCTACTTGAGAGTGACGGCGTAGATCTGCACTCGGGGATCGTTCGGGAGGCCGACGGAACGCACCGTCTTCGACGCGTCGAGGGCCGCCGACGCACCGAACAGCCGCACCGGCGGGCCGTCCACGCCCTGCCCGCGCTTGATCCGGTGCGGCATCTCCAGCACCACCGTGCTGCCCTGGGGTGTCGATCCCGCCCAGTCGCCCACGGTCACCGGCACCTCGGCGGTGCTGCCGTCGGTGTAGCGGACGGTGAGCGCAGTCGTCGCCGGACCGTGATGGGCCACGGCGACCAGGCGCAGGGCGCCGTACGACCCGGCCGGGAGCAGCATGGCCTGACCGCGGGCCTCGACGAAGTTCAGGGCCGTCCCGGACGGATCCGGAGCGTCGTACGTAACGCCGTCCCAGACGACCGGACCCGCCGCCGGCAGCAGATCACCGTCAAAGCTCCATCCCCCTCCGTCGAAGTCACCTTCGTCGGACGCCGCGACGGTCGCGGCACCGTCGTGGTTCACCTCCTTGCGCAGGTCGACGGCGCACATCTCACCAGCACCTTCCGCGCAACGGGCCGCCGCGCGTATCTCAATGGTCGCGAGGCGTTCCACGGGTTTCACACCCTTCACACCCTTCGCGCTCGCCGTGACCCGCACGGTGTACGTACCCGGCGCGGTGTTGGCCGGCACACTGACGTCCACCGCTGCCGTCCGCTGGACGGGAAGCCGATCGGACGTGAGCGAGAAGGACGCGGGCGTCTTCGCGGTCCAGCCACTGGGAGCCTTCGCCGCCACGTCCACCCGCAGGGTGCCGGGGGACTGACCCAGCACGTCCATCTGCAGACGGACGCTCTGAGCGCCGTCGGCCGTCGGCAGGACATCGGAAGCCGTGCGCAGCGAGGCGTCGAGGTGGCGGCGCCCATCGGCTGCCGCGCGGTTCACGGACGGCGGCTCGGCGCCCTTGCCCGTGCCCCATGTCGACGGCCGGCCGGACATCTCGAAGGCGAGGTTTCCACCCCTGGCTACCGCGTCCCAGTCCAGCCAGGTGGCGCTCAGGTTCTTCCCGCCGAACTTGGCCTGCCGCACATAGCGTCGCGTGTCGCTCGTACCCGGTGCCTTGACGGTCAGCGTGCCGCCCTGCTGCTTGCCGTAGTCGCCGATGCGGATGACCGCCGAGGGGAACTGCGGACTGGAGACGGCGAGGAAGTCGCCGCCGTTCGTCGTCGGGTACAGGCCCAGGGAGGAGAAGACGTACCACGCCGACATGGTGCCCAGGTCGTCATTGCCGGTCATGCCGTCGGGCCCGTCCGTGAAGAGTGTCATCGCGGCACGGACCACGGTGGCCGTCTTGGCGGGTGCGCCGGCCCACAGGTACATGTACGGGGAGTGCAGATCGGGCTCGTTGTTCGGGTTGTAGGTCGGCTTGCCGTAGTAGTCGTACGGTGCCGAGATCCAGTCCTCGCGTGCGGTCCTGGCGGGGTCGGCGAGGAGTCTGTCGTAGGCGAAGAAGGCGTCGAGCCGCTTCTCGGTCTCCCGCTTGCCGCCCATCAGAGAGACGAGCCCGGCCGGGTCCTGGGGCACCAGCCACTGGTACTGGTAGGCGCCGCCCTCATGGAACTGATGGCCCGCCTCGACAGGGTCGTAGGGCGTCAGCCAGGTGCCGTCGACCGTGCGCGGCCGGAACTGCTTGATGGAGGAATCCCACAGATTGCGGTACCACTGGCCGCGTGCCGCGAACAGGCGGGCGTCCGCGGTGTGCCCCAGCCCCTTGGCCATCAGGGCCAGCGACGCGTCCGCCGCCGCGTACTCCAGCGTCGCCGAGGCCGGGTGCCGGCAGTCGTTGTCGCCGCCCTTGTCCGCGCAGTCCTTCCCCAGTTCGAGCCCGCTGGGCATGTAGCCACGCTCGCTGTACGCGGCCACCCCCGCACGGCCGTTGTAGGGGGAATCGTCCGGCGGCGTGCTCACCGCGTTCTTCCGCAGGAGCGCGTACGCCTCCTTCTCGTACCCCGCGAGCAGGCCCTTGGACCAGGCCTCGACCAGGAACGGAGTGACCGGGTCGCCGGTCATGATGTTGGTCTCGCTGTTGGCGAGCGACCAGCGCGGCAGCCAGCCACCGTCCCGTCCGATCGCGACGACCGACAAGGCGACATCACGGGCGACCTTCGGTTGCAGCATCTGCAACAACTGGTTCTGCGGCCGGTGGGTGTCCCACAGCGACAGGTTCTGATACGGCGTGAAGCCCGAGGCGAGATGCGTCTTCCCGTCGAAGCCCGCATAGCGGCCGTCGACGTCCCCGGCGAGGTTCGGGTGCAGCTGCGAGTGGTAGAGCGCAGAGTAGAAGGCGCGTTGCCGCTCCTCCGACCCGCCGCCGATCCGGACGGCGTCGAGCTGCCGCTCCCAGGTCTCGTGCAGCGCCGTGCGGGTCGCGTCGAAGTCGTACGAGTCGTCCGTCTCCGCCTCGAGGTTCTTCCGGGCGCCTTCGACACCCGTGTAGGAGAGCCCCACCTTGACGACGACGTCGCGGTCGGCGGCGGCGTCGAAGGTCACCCAGGCGCCGTTGCCGCCCTCGCCGGCCGCGTCCCGTTCACCGGGGGAGGGAGTGGTTCCGCGCCAGGTGCCGTGCGCGGTGAACGGCCTGTCGAAGGTCGCCGTGAAGTAGACGGTGTGCCGGTCCTTGCCCGCGCAGAAGTTGCCCGCCTCCACGCGGCCCTCGACGGTACGGTCGCCGACGACGTGGACCTCCGAGCCGTACACCTTCTGGTTCGCCCTGCCCGTGTTGAACAGGACGTTGGCGCGGTCGGTCGAGGGGAAGGTGTAGCGCTGCCATCCCGTGCGGGGGGTGGCGGTCAGCTCGGCGTCGATCCCGTACTTCTTCAGCCCGACGCGGTAGTAGCCGGGTTCGGCGTCCTCGTCGTCGTGCGAGTACTCGGAGCGGTAGACATCGGGGTCGACGCTGTCGACGGCTCCGGTCGTCGGCATCAGGGGCAGCTCGCCCATGACGGAGCAGCCGACGCCGGAGAGGTGCGTCTGGCTGAACCCGAGGATCTTGTCCTGCTGGTAGTCGTAGCCTCCCTGGCCGCCGGTGTCCGGGCTGACCTGGACCATGCCGAAGGGTGCACTCGCGCCGGGGAAGGTGTTGCCGAAGTTCTGGGTGCCGATGAACGGGTTGACCAGGGAGGTGAGTTGGCCTGCCGCCGCCTCGGTGCCCTGGGCGACGGCCGGCGCCGGGCTCAGGGCACCGCCGGCGACGAGCAGTGCGGCAAACACGGTTGATGCGCGGTTGCGCAGTCGGTGCAGGGGTCTGTGCATGGAGGCGGTCTCCTGTTCCTCACCCGTCATGCGCTGTACGGCATGAGAAGTGATCGGCAAGTGACGGACACAGCGGCGGAATTGGCTCGGCTGTGGGTGCCGAGGAAGGGGCACATGGCTGGACGGAAGCGGACTAGATCACGCCTCTGACATCGTTGTCAATGGTTCTGGCAGGAGTCGGTTGGGGGCGTGGTTGCTCCAAGGGGCCAAGGGGGCCGGCATGTCGGCGTCTTCGGAGTCGAGAACTCCCGCCGGATCATCGCCATGACGCTTCCGGAGTCTTGTGGGCGGACATGGCTCGCTCATAGGATCCGAATGAAGGCTCGTTGAATCGTTTCATTCATTGAAGTGCGACCCAGTGAGCAGGGGAGTGGACATGCCCGGAAAATGGGACCGCAGGACCTTTCTTCGCGCCACCGCGGGAACGGTGGGCACCGGAATTCCCGCCCTCTCGGCGGCGACGCCCGCGACGGCGGTGCCGGCTCTCGGTCTCCAAGCCTCCGAGGCGGACGGGACCCGCGGGCTTCGCGTCACGCGCACGACCGTGGAGCACGCGGAGAACGTCCTCGGAACCGACGTGGCTCGTCCCCGACTTGCCTGGGAATTGTCGTCCTCGGGACGTGGTGCGCGGCAGACCGCCTATCGCATACAGGTGAGGGCCGGCGGGGCGGGGTGGGCCGGATCGCTGGTGTGGGACTCGGGCAAGGTGACGTCCCCGAACAGCGTCGGCGTGGCCTACGGCGGCCCGGCGCTGAAGCCCCGTACTCGGTACACCTGGCGGGTCAAGGTGTGGGACGGGCAGGGGAAGGAGTCGGCCTGGAGCGCGCCTCGCTGGTGGGAGACAACGTTGTCCCCGGAGGAGTGGGGCGCCAGTTGGATCGGCGTGGACTATCCCACGCCCCTCGACTTCACCGGTGCGTCGTGGATCTGGGCCACCGGGGCGAGCCTGGAGAACGCCCCCGTGGGCACCAGATGGTTCCGGTCCCACCTGGACCTGCCAGGCGACGGCGAGGTGCTCAAGGCCACCGTGCTGGCCACCGCGGACGACGACTTCACCCTGTACCTCAACGGCCGGGAGGCAGTGCAGGCGCCCCAACAGCAGGACGGCTGGAGGAGCGGTAGGACCGCCGACGTGACACACGAGGTGAGGGAGGCCGCGGCCGCCGGCACGGACGTCGTCCTCGCCGCGAGTGCCACCAACCGTGCCGGCGCCTCGGTCAACCCGGCGGGGCTGCTGGTCCGCCTGCGCGTGGAGACGTCGACGGGACGGACGTACGAACTCCTCAGCGATGCCGGATGGCGAGTGACCGACACGGAGCAACAGGGCTGGCAGGAGCCGGAGTTCGACGACTCCGCGTGGCCTCCGGCGGTTGTGCTCGCCCCGTACGGCCAAGGTCCCTGGGGTACGGGCGTGAGTGTCGCCGTGCCGGAGCGGCCGGCCCCGCTCCTGCGCAGGGAGTTCGAGGTACCGGGCCGGGTGAGCCGTGCCAGGCTCTACATCAGCGGCCTGGCCTACCACGAGGCACGGATCAACGGCCGGCGCGTTGGACGACAGGTGCTCGACCCAGGCTTCACCGACTACGACGAGACCGTGCTGTACGCCGTCCACGACGTCACGGAACTCCTGCGCCGGGGCGCCAACGCGATCGGAGTGAGCCTGGGCCGCGGGTTCTTCGGCATGACCACCCCGAACGTCTGGAACTGGCACCGGCCGCCTTGGCACTCCGAACCGCGCCTCGTCGCCCGCCTGGAGATCGAGCACCCCGACGGCTCCCGCACGGCACTCGTCACCGACGACCAGTGGCGGATCACCGAGGGGCCAACTCTCTCCAACTCCCTCTACGCCGGGGAGACATACGACGCCCGCCGCGAACCGGGCCCGTGGACCAGTCCCGGCTTCGACGATTCCTCCTGGCGCCCGGCCGCGGTGCAGGGTGCACCCAAGGGACACCTGCGGGCGCAGCCCCACGACGGAATCGAGGTCATCGACTCCTTCAACCCCAAGAAGACAACCCGCCTCGCCCCCGGGGTGCACCTGGTGGACATGGGCCGCACGATGGCCGGCTGGGCCCGGATCACGGTGCGCAACCTCCCCGCGGGCACCAGCCTCCAACTCACCTACGGCGAGAAGCTGAAGCCCGACGGCAGCGTGTCGGCCGAGACATCGCACGTCCCGGGCCGCTTCCAGCGCGACGAGTACATCTGCGCCGGCCGGGAGGAGGAGAGCTGGGAGCCCGCCTTCTCCTACAAGGGCTTCCGGTACGTCCAGATCAGCGGCCTGCCCGAGACGTCCGACGACGGATGGCGGATCCTCGGCCGCCTGGTGCACACCCCACTGGACGAGATCAGTTCCTTCGCCTGCTCGGAGCCCTTCTACGAATGGCTCGACCGGGCCATGCGGCGGACCGTGCTGAACAACATGCACGGCATTCCGACCGACACCCCGATGTACGAGAAGAACGGCTGGACCGGCGACGCCCAACTCGGCACACCGGTGATGACCTACGCGTTCGCCATGCACCGCATGCTGTCCAAATGGCTGGGCGACCTCGCCGACAGCCAGACGGACGACGGCCAGCTGCCCGTCATCGTGCCGAGCGGCGGCTGGGGCTACGGCGACCTCGGGCCCTCGCCCGAGTGGACGACCGTGTACCCGTTCCTCATCCGGGAGTTCTACCGGGTGTACGGCGACGAGCGGGCGGCGCGTGAACACTGGACGACGCTCACCCGGTACCTGGACTGGGAGTTGTCCCGGCTGCGCGACGGCCTCGCCGTCACGGCACTGGGCGACTACCTCGCCCCCGGATACGGCGGCAATCCCCCGGAGGACACCCGGCTGACCGCGACCGCCTACCTCTACCGGGCGCTGCTGGACACCGCCGACATGGGGGAGGTGCTGCGTGCCGACGACGTGGTGACGCGCTACCGGAAGGCCGCCGAGCAGCTGAAGACAGCCCTCAACGCGGCTTTCCTGGGCGCGGACGGCCACTACCGGACAGCCAAGGACCCCGACTACCGCCAGACCTCCAACGCGATTCCGCTCGCCTTCGGCCTAGTACCGGACAACGCCCGCGACTCCGTTTTCGACAGCCTGGTGCGGGACGTCGAACGCCGCGGAAACCACCTCAACACCGGTGCGCTGGGCACGAGCGTGCTGCTGCGGGTGCTGTGCGCGCACGGAAGGCCGGACCTGGCCCATGCCGTGGCGACGCAGCGCACCTACCCCGGCTGGGGCTACTGGCACGACAACGGCGCGGACACCATGTGGGAGATGTGGCCTCATGACTCCCGCTCCCGCGACCACTACTTCCAGGGCACCGCGGCCCAGTGGCTCTACGAGAACGTGGCAGGCCTGCGGCCCGGTGACGCCGGCTACGCGACGTTCACCGTACGGCCCGACGCCCGGACCGGGGTGGACTGGGCCCGTACGTCGATCCGCACCGTCCGGGGAACCGCGGGCGTCGCCTGGTCACAGACGGCGGACGGCTTCGCGATGGAGGTGCGGGTGCCGGTGGGCGCGATCGCGGAGATCCATGTTCCAGCGGAGGGCCGGGAGGAGGTGACGGCACCTGACGGTGCCCGGCATCTGCGTACGGACAGCGGGTTCGCCGTCTACCGGGTGCCGCACGGGACGTGGCGTTTCACGAGCTGACGGCGGGCGGGCAGCAGGGCCCTCAGCGCGAGTCGGCGGGGAACACAGGTCAGCCCTTGATGGCGCTGCCGAGTGCGCTCGGCCTGAGGCTTCGCGGCACGATGGCGCCGGATTCGGTAGTTCTCTACGTAGTTTCCTGGATGCCCCGCAGCGACCCGGGACGCGAAGATACGGGCCCCCGGGTTTCCCTGGCCGGAGCGAAAGGACCACGTGTTGGGCTGGATCATCTTTCTCGCCGTCATCTTGGCCCCGTCCTTGATCGGCTTGACCTTCGCGGTCCGTACCGCCCGCCGGGTCGGCAAGGCGGACCGGGCGATGCGTGCGCTTGCTGCTCGTCCTGACTGGGAGCAGCTCAAGCGCGACAAGGACGGGGCGCAGTGGTCCGGTTATGCGATCCACTTCCCCTGGCTGCTGCGCGCGCAGCACGGGACCACCGTGACCGGCCCGCTCGGTGAGCACCGGGTCACCGTCGCCAGGCTCGTCGAGAATCTGACGAGCAGGGTCGACGCCCACTGGTTGGTCGTCGTCTTCGACGTGCAGAGCAGCGGACCGAACCTACGTCTGGAGCGGAGTTGGAGCGCGGCGGAGCTCGGACTCAGCTTCCACCAGGATGCGCCGTACCTGCCGATGAGCGACGACCACGCGGGGACGACCGAGCGGTTCTATGCCTCGGAGCTGCCCGAGCGCCTCGTCGAGCTTGCCGGACCGGCGGTCTCGGTGACGAAGGACGGGGTCTGCTTCGTCCACCACCCGCTGCCGGACGTGGTGGACATGGACAGGCTGCTGGAGGAACTGGCCGGGATGCTTCCGGACCTCGTCGCGCTCGCTGGAGACGGCGCCCCGGAGCGCTGAACATCCTCACGGGGCCTGGCGACTGTCCAATCACCGGCGGATCTCGGAGGAAGGGGCCGGTTGTCCCGGACGTGTCGTTTGCTGAGTGTGGTGGCGGTGGACATATCCCGTCGGCGGTGTTCTTCGGGCTGCAGCGGACCGTCGGGCTGATCGAAGAAGCGGAGGTCCGGGCACCATCAGCGCTCGGTGAACCGGGCGCTGATGTGCGGCACTTCCTTGTGTGCCGGGTGACCGGGCTCAGAGGCTGGGGAAGACGGCCGTGAAGAACAGCCACAGCAGGACGGCCCAGAAGAGCGCCGCGGCCAGTGATACGAGCAGGGAGCTGCGCCACTTCAGTACCAGGAACGGGAACAGCACGAGGGCCGCCCAATGCCCTGCCACGTCGATGGTGATGCGGGCGGCCTCGCTCAAGGTGCCTGCGCGCCCGGAGGCGATACGGCGCAGGAGCCGCTGCGAGACGAAGCCGTACAGTCCGAAAACGATCGGGAAGAACCACAGTGGTGTGATCGTGACCAGCTCGGACTCCGAGAACTCGTTGAACATGACCATGTAGATGAGTCCGGCCCCCATGAGACCGCCGATCAGCGCGGTCACGTAGAGGGCGGTCAGCGCGATCGGCTCGGTGGCACCGGCCGGCACGGGCACGGGCGAGGCATAGGGCACATCGGTCTGCGGGACCCGGACCACTTGGTGACAGTGGGGGCAACGGGCGTCCTGCCCCGCCCGGTCGGCCGGAGCCGAGATCAAATGCCCGCAGGAGGCATGGAATTCCATCTGCTGACCCGGGTTCATGCGTTGCCTTTCCTGTACCGCTGGAGCAGCGATCATCGCAGCGGCGACAGGGCTCCGGCATCCGGGGAACCACGTAGCGGAACACGTAGTCGTGTGGACCCACGTGGGCGTGGACGGTGACGGCTCGTCACTCCTGCCACGGCCGCCACTCGTCCTCGTCGTCCCCGCGCCACAGGCTGATTCCGCGCTCGCGCAGCGCCGTACGTAGTTCGTGCGGCGCAAGCCAGGAGTGGAGCGGGACGAGGCCGGTGGTGTGGAGCCGGCCCGACAGCAGGTGGTCCACGGCGATACCGGCCAGCAGGGAGGGAATGCGCCCGCCGTCCTGCCGGGCCGTCATCCCCAGCCGCCGCGTGATGGCTCGCCCGCCGCGCTCACCGCTCACGCTGACGGTGAAGCCGCCTGCCTCGTCGCCGACCCGGCCGACGAGCCACGACACCGCGCGCACCAGCGGGGTCCAGTGCCGGGTGGCGCGGGGGCGGCCGGTGCGGGCCCGCAGGGCGGCGAAGAGCCCCAACGCACGGTTGACGGAGGTGAATTCGGTCCCCGCCTTGAAGGTGATGGTTCCGGCACCGCACAGTTCGGCCAGGACGTCGAGGTCGGCCATCTCGTACACCTGGTGCACCAGGCGCCTGCCGACCGGTGGGGGGAACAGTGCCCACTCGGGCTCGGACCAGCCGTGCACCACGGTGGGCACGCCCCCGCGAGGAGCGGTGAACGGCAGTCCGGCGCCGTGCATCATCGCCTCGAACATCGCCGGGCCACGGTGCCGCCTGGTGTCGGGGGCGGCGCAGCACAGCACCGTGTCGACTCGGTCCATGCCATGTGCGAGGTCGTGGACGATCAGTGCCTGCATGCCCGGCACGACGGACGCCCCCGTGAGCACGGGAGCCGTCGCCGAGCGGGCCAGCGTGCTCGCCGCGCGCAGAAAGGCCCGGTCCTCGCAGATGTCGACGTACGGCACTCCCGCGGACACCGCCGCCCGCAGCGGCCCCAGCGGGTGGCTGCCGGGGCCGTCCAGGGCCTGGAACGGGCCCGCGCAGTGCACGACGGCCGCCGCGTCACCCAGGAGTTCGGCCAGCCGCTCCGGGGCGTCACGGTCGCCGGCGGCCCACCGGACCCGGTCGGACGAGGAAGCGGGATGCGGCGCGCTGCGGGAGACGACGGTGACGCGGACGTCGGGTCGGCGCAGCAGATCGGCCACGACGTAGCGGCCGTAGAAGCCGCTGCCCCCGACCACAACGATGTTCGATTCCCCCATGCGGTGGCATGCTACTGGCCGCCGCACCCGACAATACGGTCGTGTTCACATCACGTGATGCTTCTCCTATTCCCCGTGAGCGGCTGCACCGACGGGTCTTCGTCGCGGCCGGCGTCTACAACGTCGCCTGGGGCTGCTACGCGGCCGTCGACCCGCAATGGCTGTTCCGGGTCGCCGACATGCCCCCGCAGAACCACCCGCAGATCTTCATGACACTGGGCATGGTGCTCGGCCTGTACGGGCTGCTCTACCTGGACGTGGCCCTGCGCCCAGCCGAAGGCTTCCCCATCGCGGCGGTCGGCCTGGCCGGCAAGATCCTCGGACCGCTCGGGTGGCTGTGGCTGGCGGTCACCGGCGAGTGGCCTTTGGCTTCCGGTGTCATCCTTGTGACCAATGATCTGATCTGGTGGGTCCCTTTCGCGTTGTACCTTCACGACTGCCTGCCGCAGTGGCGGACCCGGTACCTGGAAGAACGGCGGGGGCAGTGACACGATCGTCATCCGACGCGGCTCAGGTCGTGGCGTCCTCGAACTGGCCCAGAAAGCGGAAGCGGCCATCGGATGACTGGAAGAGGTACATCGCCTTCGTGGCGTAGACGGTGCTTGAGGCCGTGTAGCGCAGCCGCTTGGTGATTCCTCGGTGGTCGGTCTCCCGCAGCCGCCCCACGAGCGGTCCCCGTTCAGTGAGGGAGGCACCCGGAGTCGTCAGCGCGCGGGCCACGAAGAGCGTCGCGTCGTAGGCCTCCGCGGAGTACCAGGGCGGGGCGGTGCCGAAGCGGTTGCGGTAGTCGGCGACGAAGGACTTGGCTGCCGTCACGCGGGTCGGATCGAGGAAGGCGGTGGCGAAGACCCAGCCTTCGGCGGCGTCCCCGGCCACGGTGAAGAAGCGGGTGTCGAGGGCGCGTTGGGTGGCCAACCGGGCTCCGGAGTAGCCGGCCGCGCGCAGTGCTCGCGCCAGTTTCGCCGCGCGTTCGGATCCTCCGGCGAACAGCACCGCGTCCGCCTTCCAGTTGGTCACCGTCTCGGCGAGGGCACGGAAGTCGTCGGCCGTGTCTTCCTCGGCGAGCGTGCGCCGCGTCGTGGTGCGCTGTCCGGATCGGAGCGCCTGGGCGACGTCCGCGCAGAGCTCCCAGCTGAAGTCGCCCTGGGCCACGTCGTCGATCAGCACCGTTCTGCGCGTTCGGACGGTGCGGACGAGGTGGGCGACCAGGGGCGCCGCCAAGCTGCGGTCGGGAGGCCGGGTGGCCGCGTACGTCCGGTACCTTGCGGCGGACACTCCGTCGAGCCCGACCGACACGCAGACCATGGGCAGCAGCGCCTTCCGGTACTGCTCAAGGACGGCCTTGGCGCAGGCGTCGGTGGTCGGCCCGATCACCGCGCGGACCCGGTCGTCGGCCGATAGTTGCCGCGCGATCTGCTGGGCCCGGGTGGTGCTGCCCGCGTCGTCGTGCACCTGGAGGGCGAGGTCGAAGGCGCGGTCGGCACGGGAGTTGAAGTGGTCGACGGCGAGCCGGACACCGTTCTGCTGCGCCAGGCCGGCCGTCTTCCGGTCTCCCGTCAGATCGGCGTGCAGGGCGACCACCTGCTCCGGGAGCCGTGTGCCGCCCCCTTGTGCCGGCGCGCGGCGGGGGCGACCCGCGGTCCACCAGGTGGCCGTGGCGCCCGCCGCCACGACCCCGGCGGACGAGCCCAGCATCAGCAGGCGGCGCCGCGTGGTGCCCTTCGGCCGTACTCGCGTGCCCGGCATCGTGTCGGCGTCTGCCGGGGCGCCGGACACCTCGGTCGCCTCGACCGCGGGCAGAGCGAGGACGGCGGCCGAACGGCGTGCGATCAGCCGGGTGAGCGACTCCGGCAACCAGCCCCCGGCCTCGCCCGCACGCTCCAGAGCCGCCTGGACCTCGGGCACGGTGGGGCGGGCGCCGGGCTCCTTCGCCAGGCAGTTCCGCAGCAGCGGCAGCAACGGCGCCGGTACGGCGTCCAGGTCGGCCTCGTCGTGGACCGTCCGCACCAGCGCCTCGGCCGCCGAGCCCCACCCGAAGGGGCGCTCGCCCGTCACCGCGTACGCCAGCAGACAGCCGAGTGAGAAGACGTCGCTGGCGGGCCCGATCTCCCGGCCCCGCCCCTGGGCCTGTTCGGGGGAGAGGAACCCGGGGGAACCGACCACCATCCCGCTGGCGGTGAGCGCGGTGTCCTCCGGCGGCCGGGCGATCCCGAAGTCGATCATCCGCGGCCCGTCGACCGCGAGCAGCACATTGGCGGGCTTGACGTCCCGGTGCACCAGACCCGCCCCGTGCACCGCCTCCAGCGCCTCGGCAAGCCGCGCCCCCAGAACGCGGGCACTCCGGTACGGCAGAGGGCCGCACTCCTCCACCGCCTCCGCGAGAGAGGGCCCCGGCACGAACTCCGTGGCCAGCCACGGCGACTCCGCGTCCGGATCCGCGTCGAGCAGCGGCACGACCCAGGGGTTCGCCACCCGGCCCGCCGTCTCCACCTCGCGGCGGAAGCGGGCCCGAAAGCCCGGGTCGTCCGCGTGCGCGGCGCGGATGACCTTCACCGCGGCCAGCGAACCCCCACCGGAGCGGGCCAGGTAGACCACGCCCATACCGCCCGCGCCGAGGCGGCGCAGCAGCCGGTAACCCGCGATCCTGGCCGGGTCGGCTCCCCGCAACGGCTCCATCAACGCCCCATCAGCCGGCCACCTGGTACGGCGCCGTGCCCTGGTACGCGAACCTGCCGCCCTCGACCTTCCACAAATAGACCCCGCTGCCGTCGGCCACCAGTGCCCCGGTCTCCTTGGAGAATGCGAGGTTCCGGGCGATGCCCTTGTGCGACCCCGATCGCAGTGCCGTCGTCAGAGTCGGCCGGGTGCGGCGCCCCACGCTCAGCGACCGCAGCGTCTTCACCGCGAACTGCGCCACGTCGTACGTCTCCACGGCGTACCGCTCCGGCTCCGCTCCGAAGAGCGCCCGGTGGGAGGCCCTGAACGCCTTCGCCTCAGGCGCCACGGTCGCGTCCATGGCCGGGGCGACGATCACCCAGCCGTCGGCCGCGTCCCCCGCGGCGGACAGGAACCGGGCGTCGAGCACCCCTTGGGCGGCTGCCCTGACTCCAGCGAAGTCACGGCTGGTCAGCTCCCGGGCCAGCAGCGCGGCCCGGTCGTGGAAACCGGCGAAGACCACCGAGTCGGCGCCCCCGTCCAGCAGGGCGTCCAGGGTCGGCCCGAAGTCGGTGCGCAGTGCGCTGACCACCTTGGGCACGGTCGGCAGCGGGACCTTGCGCAGGACATCGGCGAGGGTGCTGCTGATCTCCCAGGCGTAGGCGTCCGCAGCCCTGTCGTCGACTATCCCGACCGTGCGTGACTTCGCCGTACCGCGCAGGTACGCGTCGAGATAGAGGGGCAGGAGCGTGTCCGTCACCCGGGCGTGGAGGAAGGACCGGCTGCCCATCACCTGGAGCACGGTGGCGCCGGGCGTCACCGCGATGAGCGGCAGCGACGCGGCGTCGTACGTCGCCAGCGAGGCCAGCGCGGTGTCGTCCGTGGTGGGACCGATCACCGCCAGCACCGAACGGTCGGCGACGAGTTCCTTGGCCGCCTTGGGTGCCCGGGTCGGATCGCCACCGTCGTCCACCGTCTTCACGGCGAGAGTGAAGGGCTTGCCCGCACGGGAGTTGAACTCGTGGACCGCGAGCCGCAGTCCTCGTTCCTGAGCCCGGCCGACCGCCTTTTGATCACCCGTCAGGTCAGCGTGCAGACCAAGGGTGTACACCGGACCGGTGGCCGTCGGCGTGGCGTCGTCCTGGCCGCCGCCGTCACGGTCGAGCCCCGCCCACGCCGCCAGTCCGCCCCCGGCCGCGACGACCGCCGCGCCTGCGGTCAGGAGCAGGAACCGGCGTCTGCCGACGGCACGGGTAGCCGACTGCGCGGCCGCGATGTCCAGCGGGGCGGTGCCGGCGGACGCCGGGTCGACCTCGGTCTCGTCGACGGCGGGCAGGGCGAGCCCGGCCGCGGAGCGTTCCGCGATCAGCCGGACCAACGGCTCGGGCAACCAGGCTTCGTCCGCCGGGAATCGCCCGTCGGCCGCCTGCCCGGCCTCGCCGTCGGCGACCGCATCCGGCGCGCCGGTGTCCTGCGGGGGCGCGGGAGGCACCGCCCGCAGCGCCTCCCGCGGGTCGGGTGGCGTTTCGGACGCGGTGACCGTGAGCGTCTCCGACAGCGCCTCCGCCGTAGGCCGCAGCTGCGGGTCCTTCTCCAGGCAGCCGCGCACCACCTCGGCGAGCGGCCGGGGTACGCCCTCCAGGTCCGGGGCGTCGTGCACCGTGCGGTACAGCAGCGCGTCCAGCGAGCCGGTGCCGAACGGGGGACGGCCGGTGGCCGCGAAGGCCAGCACGCAGCCGAGCGAGAAGATGTCGCCGGGCGCACCCGACTCGCCCGTGCCCTGGGCTTGTTCGGGTGGCAGGAAGCCGGGGGTGCCGACCACCACACCGGTCGAGGTGAGCGAGGTGTCCTGCGGATCGCGGGCCACACCGAAATCGATCAGCCGGGGCCCGTCGAGCGCCAGCAGCACATTGCCCGGCTTGACGTCCCGGTGCACGAGGCCGACGCCGTGCAGATCCCCCAACGCCTGGGCGAGCCGAGTCCCCAGTACGCGCAGGCCCCGTACGGGCAACGGCCCGTGGGCCGCGACGGCCTCACCGAGCGAGGGTCCCGGCACGAAGACGGTGGCCAGCCAGGGCTGCGTCGCATCCGGGTCTGCGTCGATGAGTGACGCCACCCAAGGACTGGTCATCCGGCGTGCGGTCTCCGCCTCCCTGCGGAACCGCTCCCGGAAGCCGGCGTCCTCGGCGTACTCGGCCTGGATCACCTTCAGCGCGACCAGCGAACCACCCGCCGAGCGGGCCAGGTAGACCACACCCATCCCGCCCGCGCCGAGCCGCCCGAGCAGCCGATGACCCGCCAGCCTGGACGGGTCGGAAGTACGCAACGGCTCCATCACTTCCCCTTCAACCGCTGCTGGACGCGCACCAGCATCTGCCCCAGGGCGTCGGCGCCCAGTTGTTGGAGTTCCTGCTCGGTGTGCCCCTTCGCGCCCGTCACGGAGACGGCCACGACGACCGTGCCCAGCCGGGCGACCATCCACCGGTACGGCTGTGCGGCACCGTCCTTGTCGACGTACTGCCCGGCCTCCAGCACGGAGTCATCGGCGTACTCCTGCTCGCGCGCGCCGAAGGGGGTGCCGAGCGAGTTCAGACCCGTGATCCGCGCGCCGGCTCGGGGGTGCTGCTCCGGGCAGCGCAGAACTTCCTCCAGGGTGGTGCTCAGTTGTTCGTCGGCGCCGAGGGCGGAGGAGTGTGCGGTGGCCACGGCGGTCACTTTGACGGCACCCTTGGAGCCGTCGGCGGGCAGCAGACTGTAGCGGGACAGGCTGGCCAGTACTCCCCTGGGAGCCTTCTCCCGCTCCCAGCGGCAGTCGTCGTCCAGCACGGCCCAGGTGCCCGGCCGGCTCACGGCGGGATCCTGGGCGACGAAGTCCCGCCCCCAGTCACCGGGAGCGAACACCACCGACTCCACCAGCCTCTGTCCGTTCTTCGAGGTTCTGGGGACGAGCGACGTGTCGGGTGTGAAGACGGGGGTGGCGGTAGCCCCGCCCGACGGGGGTGTCGTGGCATGCGGCGAGGCGGTGTGCGCGGACGCCTCGGTCCGCCGCGGGGACCCGCCGTCCGCCCCATGGGCCGAACACCCGGCCAGCAGACTCCCCGTCACCAAGAGCGTCACCCAACTACCCCGTACACCATGGGCGTTGCCTCTCACGCATTCCCCTCTGCACCGCTTGAGTTGTCCGACTGGTCGAACGTAGATGGGGGGCGGGGGCGGCGGCCTCAGTGGAAACACGTAATCGACTACGGGTTTCGCCAAGTCGCAGGGTGTTCGGTGCGGGGGTGGCGTGGAGTACGTGGTTTCACGGATGTGCCAGTCCCCTCGGCACCGCCACACTGAGGCGAGGCAGGGATCCCTCTGTCCTGCGTCCTTCCCGGGCAAGCCCCGGGCCCGGATCCCGGATTACCGCCCTGGCAGCGCCGACGGCGGGGGCAGCGGCGAGGGATCACGTGCGTGGCCTCGCGGCGCCGGGCACGCCCGGTGGTGCTGTAGGGGGCGCGCCACGGTCGCCGGCGCCGGCGTGGTGATGCCGGCGCCGCAGCTGCGGGCGGCCGAGACCTGCGCCCACAACTGACCCACCGGCATCGCTCACGACCCGGCTCCCAGCCCGACGCGGGTCATGAGTCCGGCCAGGGCGGCGCGGGACGGCACCAACGCCTTGCGGTAGATCGAGGACAGGTGGGTCTCGACAGTGCGCCGGCTGAGGTGGAGCCGGGCGGCGATGTCCTGATTGCTCAGCCCCTGCGCCACCAGCTCGGCCACCTCCAGCTCACGCGCGGTCAGTTCCGCGAGCTGCGCAGGGAGCTCCGGTGTCTCCGCCATCACCTGGGGGCGGATCAGTTCGGCGAGGTCCACCAGCAGGCGTGCGCCGCCGCCGACGGCGATACGGTGCGCGCGGTGCCACATCGCTGCGGCGCGCGCTCCCTGCCCGGTGCGCTGCACCAACGGCGCCGCCCGCAGCAAGGAATACGCCTCCCACAGGGTCTGGCCACAGCGGATGTATTCCTGTGCCGCCGCGTCGAGGAGCCGTACGGCCTTGCCCGTCTCGCCGTGGTGCTCGGCCAGTGTGGCCTGGGCGCGCAGGGCGGCCGCGCGCTGACCGTCGAGGCCGAGCCGGTCGGCCTCGTGGGTGGCCTGTGCGGCCCAGCGCTCGGCCGCCTCGACGTCCCCGGCGGTGAGGGCCGCGGCCGCGAGGGTGTCGAGCTGGCCCGGACGGATCGACGGCTGCAGCAGGGGCAGTTCGGGGCCGCCGCCTGCCGTAGTGATGGCCTCCTGGGCGCGATGAGGGTCACCGCTGACGAAGGCCGCGTGCCCGAGCATGCACCAGGCCAGCGACGACCACCAGCCCCTGCTGCGACCGGCCGCGGCGGTGGCCTCTTCACCGGTGGCCAGGGCGCTTCCGTCGCCCAGCGGTCGGGCCAGCAACAGCACCAGCGTCTTGATGGCGAGGGTGAAGCCCAGAAGGTCGTCGCTGCCCGCGGCCCGGGCGATGGACTCCGCCTCCTCCGCGGCCTCCAGCGCGGACGGCAGACGGCAGGTGGTGAGGTGGACGAAGGCCCGGCTCGTCAACAGGTGGGGCAGTACGTGGAGTTGTCCGGTGCGGCGGGCGATGCCGAGCCCCCGGGTGATGTGCCGCTCGGCATCGGCGTAGCGCTCCAGCAGGGTTTCCGCCCAGGCCAGCCACACCAGCGCCTCGCACAGACCGGCGAGGCCGGGATCGGTCAGCGCATCCGCGAGTGACGCGGCTGAGTCGGCGAACCTGGCCGCCGCCTCCGCCTCTCCCTCGTACGCCTCGCCCAGGGCGGCAAGCGCGAGCGCCGCCGCCTCCCCGGTGGGATCGTCGTCGGCACGGGCAACGGCGACGGCCTGCGCGACGTCCGCGCGTGCCTGCGGATAGGACGCGGTCAGCAGGGCGGACATGCCGAGGGCCAGGCGCAGGGAGACGGCCTGGGCGGGGGACGGGCCGGGATCGCGGGACAGCTCCCGGCGCAACAGGGCAGTGGCCTCGGGGGAGTGGCCGAGGTGCCGCTCCATCACGGCGCACTGGGCGACGGCCCGCGTCCGCAGTTCGGGATGGCTTTTGGCGGCGGTCTCGATCAGGGAGTGCAGCAGGTCCCGGCTCTCCCGGAGGTTCCCGCTGACGCCGAGCGCGCGGGTGCGTGCCAGGAGCAGTTCGCCGCGTTGCGTGAAGCGGTCGGGAGTGTCCGGCATATGGGTCAGGACGACATCGAGCAGCTGGCCGGCGATGGCCGGCGCGGTCGACGCGAACCGTGCGGCAGCCTCGGTGAGCACCTCCGCGGCCTCGGGATCCCAGTCGGTCAACGACCGTGCGACGTGGTGGGCGCGCTCGGTGGCGGGAGCGCCGCGGCGGGCGAGTTCCCGTGCGGTGCGGCGGTGGAATTCGGCACGTCGCCCGGGCGCGGTCCTCTCGTAGACCAGGGCCCGGACCAGGGGGTGGCGCAGCATCCACCGGCCGCCCGGCCCGGCGCGCAGCAGATCGCGCGCCACCAGGGCTGTGGTCTCCTGGTCCACGTCCGGGACGGAGAGCTCGCTCACCACGGCCAGCAGGGCGGACGAGGCGTGGTCGCCGAGCGCCGCGACCGCCTCCACGAGCCGGCGTTGCGACCCGGTGAGCGTCCCCAACTCGTCCAGCAGCAGCGCCGCGAGCCCGCCGGGCAGGCCCGCCACGTACCCGACCTCCGTGGCGTCGGCGCTGGTGTCCGGGGTGAATCGAGGCAGAGACGCCCCGGTGCGGTGGGCGTGCCCCAACGCCAGCAGATACAAGGGGTTGCCCTCGCTGGCGGCGTGCAGCCGCTTGGCCTGGTCCTCGGCGATGTCGGGCGCCAGCGCGAGGACGGACTCCTGCTCGGAGAGCGGCTCCAGGGGGAGGTGGAGCACGGTCCCGCTGTCCGCGCCGCGCGTCAGCGCCGCGGTCAGAGATGTCGGCGTCTGCCGGACCCGCCGGGCCACCACCAGCAGGACGCGTCCGCGCGCGGGGTGCCGGATCAGATGGTCCACAAGCTCGCGTGACGTGGGATCCGCCCAGTGCACGTCGTCGAGAGCCAGCACCAGACCGCGCTCACCCAACTGCGTCAGGAACGCTGCGATCGCACGATGCAGCCCGAACCGGGCGGCGGCGCTCTCGACGGAACCGTCGCCCGGGGCCTGCCGGATGCCGTACAGCGCCGAGTGCACCTCGGCGAAGGCGGGGTCGGCGAGGGCGGCCTGTGCGCCCGGATCGGCATCGGCGAACGCGTCCGTGAACAGATGAAAGGGAACCTGCTGTTCATACTCGGTGGCTCGTCCGCGCAGTACGGTGAACCCGGCCCGCCGGGCCCGCGCGCACACCTCGTCGAGCAACCTGCTTTTGCCGATGCCGGGTTCACCGACGACGTCGACGACCTCCGGCAGCCCGGAACGGCCCAGGCCTGCGAGCATTGCATCCAGCCGTTCGAGCTCCGCCGATCTGCCTACCAGTCCCGCCACGTTCTCGTCCCCCCAATGGTGATCTCTCACCTGCGTTGATCATTGTTTCCCCACAGGTCACCCTAAGGGAGGTTTTGTGCCCCTCCTTTACGCGGGTCAGTGACCCGGCAAGGTGCGCGCAAGCTGCTCATCCGGTGGCTCAAGGGCGCCCTGGGCGAAGCGGCCGCAGCCGCTGCCCGCACCGGCAGCTGTCTCGATGAGGGCCGCCGTCGCGCCTGGCCGGGAGACGAACACCATGTGCGAAGCACCCTCGACTACCTGGGTCTTCGCCCCAGATCGCAGAGCCATGAACTCTTGCGTCGCCGGCCTAAGTTCCTTTCGGCGCCGCCGATCAAGTTGTATCGGGATGGTTTGCCATGCCTGCGGACCGGTGGCGGGTTCGCGCAGGGCGGCGCTGGTGGCCGGGCTCACGGGCTCGAAGCAGCGGGGTCGGTCAGTGCGTCCGCGGTTTGGGTGAGGTGCTGGATGAGGACCTCGGCCGCCGTGTCCGCGTCGCGGGCCAGCGCTGCCTCCTCCAGCTGTCGATGCTCAAGGACCCCGTCCCGGCCGGGGGTTCGCTGCGCCGACCAGCGACGTGCCAGCTCACTCGCGGTCCACATCCGGTCGAAGGTCTCCAGCAGGACGGGGTTGCCGCACCCCTCCAGCAGGGTCCGGTGGAAGACCCTGTGGGCCTCGGCCCACGCGCTCGTGTAGTACTCGCCTTCCTCCGGCAGGTACGCGGGGGTGCGGACCAGGCGGTGGTGGGCGGCACGCACGCGGGCCTCCCAGTCGACGTCCCCGCGCTCGATGGACATCCGCAGCACCACGGGTTCGACGGTTCGGCGAGCCTCCGCGATCTCCTGCCAGCGGCGGTCGGAGACGGCCGGGACGGCGAAGCCACGGTTGGGCAGCCGGTCGGCGAGGCCCTCGCCGACCACTCGCACGAGGGCCTCGCGTACGACGGCCAGACTCACGCCTTGTTCCTTGGCAAGGTCCTGCGGTTTCAGCGGGTCGCCAGGAGCGTGGTCGCCGCGCAGGATCGCGTCTCGCAGGTGTGCGTAGACCTGCTCGGAGAGCATCTGCTTCCCGGCGGGGGTCGGAGTGTGCGCCTTAGCCATGTGCGCAGCATAGACGATCCCATCAATAATCGATTATCTGTGTTACCGTCGATTTCAGGATGGCGCGGCCGAGCGCTCGACATGCGCTCTTCCGCCGCCCTTGGGGCCCGATGGTCCACATCACCGGCGCCATCGCCCCACAGCGCACAGCTCCGAGAGGAAACGACGTGATACACGCCAACGACCCCTTCGCCCGCCTCCCCGAGGCGGCCTCATTCACCGTCACCAGCACCACCGTCACCGACGGAGCCGCCTGGCCGGAGGAGCAGCACGCCTCCGGGCTTCCCGGCGGGAAGGACATCTCCCCACAGCTCTCCTGGAGCGGTGCTCCGGAAGGCACGGAGAGCTATGCCGTCACGGTCTACGACCCCGACGCCCCCACCGGGTCCGGGTTCTGGCACTGGGCGGTCGCCGACATCCCCGCCACGGCCACCGAGCTGCCCGAAGGCGTCGGTGACGACACGGGTGCGGGCCTGCCGGAAGGCGCCTTCCAACTGCCCAACGATGCCCGCCTGGCCCGCTACATCGGCGCCGCTCCGCCGGCCGGGCACGGCCCGCACCGCTACTTCGTCGTGGTGCACGCCCTCGACGTCCCCTCCATCGGTGTCCCCGCCGACACCACCCCCGCCGTCCTCGGCTTCACCATGGCCGGTCACACCCTCGGCCGCGCGGTCCTCACCGTCACCGCCGAAACTCCCGCCTGACATCCGGCATGACCCGACTCATCGACACCACGGAGATGTACCTCCGCACTCTCCTGGAGCTTGAGGAGGACGGCGTGGTCCCGCTGCGCGCCCGCATTGCCGAGCGCCTGGAACAGAGCGGCCCGACGGTCAGCCAGACCGTTGCCCGAATGGAGCGCAACGGCCTGCTGCGCGTAGCCGCCGACCGTCATCTCGAGCTGACCGACGAGGGCCGCCGACTGGCCACGCGAGTCATGCGCAAGCACCGGCTCGCGGAGTGTCTGCTCGTCGACATGCTCGGGCTGGAATGGGAGCAGGCCCACGCCGAAGCCTGCCGCTGGGAGCACGTGATGAGCGAGGCCGTCGAACGCCGTGTCCTGGAACTGCTGCGGCATCCGACGCACTCGCCGTACGGCAACCGGATCCCGGGCCTCGCGGAACTAGGTGGGGAGGGAGCCGCTGATCCGTTCGACCACGGAAGCGCGGTGGGCCTCAGCGATCTGGCGACCGGGCCGGACGGTGTCAGCGCGGTCGTCCGCCGCATCGGGGAGTCGGTCCAGGCCGACTCCCGGCTGTTGGGCGCGCTGCGTTACGCCGGGGTGCGGCCTGGCGCGGTGGTCAGCGTCACGTCGTCGCCCGAGGGCGTGAGGGTCGGAGGCGACATGGCGACCGCCGCACTCCCCGCGTCGGCCGCCGCACATGTCTTCGTGGCCGAACCCTGAGTCGGAGGAGCGCCTGTGCGCTTCCGTGTCCCAGCCACCGAGTGCTGTGGCCACGCCCGCTGATACGCGGGCGTGGCCACGGGTTCCAACTGGAGGCCTACTGAGCTGTGATGCTCAGAAGGCGAATGCCGATGCGCCCTGGGTTTCCTTGACGCATGAATTGGCGAACTTGTGCTCGTAGTTCACGCGCGTCCCTCGCCATACGCCTTGGATGGTGACGACCACGGGCCGGTACTCCTTCGTGCAGGGCCGTCCCGCGTCGTTTCCGTGGAGGGTGGCCAGGCGTCCGAGGTCCCCGTTCACGCGGTCCAGTTCCGCACAGGCCTGCCGCGTGTCGGGGTGAGTCCCCGAAGTGATGTACGCACAGTTCAGCGTCACCGCCCGCTCCGGCGTCGTGGTGACGGCGCTCTCGCCGTGGCCCGTGGTGAGGACCAGGGCCGAGGGGGCGTACAGAGATGCGGGGGCGCTGTGGGCGGGAGTGCTCAAGGGCCCCGCCACGGCTGCGGTGAGCAAAGCTCCTGACATTGCCCAGCGTGCCATCGGTCGCATGGTGTGTCTCCTCTCTCCTTGCGTTGCTGAAGGCTTCGAAGTACCCGTCCTAATGCCTCCATTTCAGTGCGGACAAAAATGAACCACTCCCATCGCTGCAATTCAGATGAAATTGCCCATTGAAGCAGTGGCTTGATTGACCGGGCCGTCTCCATGGCAGAGGAGGTGAGCAGCACTTCGCGCAATCTGCGGGTCGTGGAAGTGGCTGAGGTGCCCGGGTTGCGAAATGGCCTGGATGTTCTGGGTGCGCCGGGGGTGCCGTAATGCGTTGCCGTACGGCAACGGGAGCCGTGAGACGGGTGCATGGCGGCGGCGAACCGAAGCCCGGGCGGATACGGTGTCAGCGCCCTGCTGAATCAGCCCTTACTTTCCTGGCGGCGCGGGTCCCCGAGGCCAGCGCGCCCTGCACCGACCCGGTTGCCCGATGGTCACCGCATACGTACCTGCCCGCGCTGAAACGGGTCGGGCGGCTCAGGGGCCACGGCGGCGGCATGGCGGGCAGCGCCGACGGGACGGTGCAGGTGCCTACGTGGCTCCACGCGCTCGTATCGGCGCCGTACATCTCGGCAAGTCGCCGCAGCACGGCATCATGCGCGCCCGGTTCGTCCCCGGACAGCACGGAGGTCGAGACCAGAGAGGTTCCGGGCGGTCCGTAGGAACTGGATACCTCGGTGAGGACGCACGTGTTCAGTACCGAGCCGGTGCCGTCCACCAGGAGGGTCGGTTCCGCCAGCGGCCTGGTGTCGGCCGCGTGGTAGTAGGTGGTGACCGTCCGCCCTTCGGGCACGGGCAGCCCTGGCAGCAGGCGGGCGGCTGTGGCCGCGTCCGTGGCGACCACGACGGCCTGGGCGGGGAGTTCCTCCCCGTCCGCGAGCAGAACACCCGACGAGATCACGTCCGCCACGGGCCTCTCCAACCGCAGGACGCCGGCAGGCAGGCCCCGGGCGAGCTGGGCGGGTACGGCGCCGATCCCCTTGGCCGGAAGGCACAGGGTTCCGCGGACCATGCTGCGCCAGACCAGGTGGAAGAAGCGGGCCGACGTCTCCAGCCGGTCCTCCAGGAACACACCGGACAGGAAGGGCCTCAACAGGTCCTGCACCGTGGCCTCCGACAGTCCTGCCCCCGTGAGGGAGTCCGCCACGGTCCTGTCGGTCCGGCGCTTGACCAGCTTCGTCGGCAGCAGCGTGTCCCCGGCCGTGATCGCCGCCAGCGCGGCCAGATCGCGGGGTGGCAGGGCGCGCTGCTTCAGCAGCGAGGCCGCGGCCTTCCGGTCACGGGTCGGGTCGGTGAGTCGTACCGGCCCGGCCGGAGTGTGCACGACGAAGCCAGGAGTGAAGGGACGCAGCCGCAGACTTCGAAGATCGATACGGCGCTTCACCTGTGGGTAGGCGGTGTTGAAGACCTGGAACCCGCGATCGAGCAGGAAGCCGTCCCGCGAATCCGTTCTCATGCGTCCGCCGACGGCGTCCGAAGCCTCCAGGAGGGCCACCCGCTGCCCGGCACGGCAGAGGTCCAGAGCGCAGGCGAGTCCGGCGAGCCCCGCGCCCACCACGATTGTGTCGAGCCGTCCGTCCCGGGGGCGAAGGGTCATCGTGCTCCTCCTCGTTCTCCGGGCCAGGGAGAGGCCACGTGGCCTGGGTTGGCCGACCGGGCTGCGAGGCGAGGAGCCTCACGCTCGTCAGCAACGGACACCCAACAGGTCTGGGCTGCCGGGCGTTGGCGCGGCTCCTGTTCACAGCATCACGTTGTCGCGCCGAACGCCAGGCGCCATGACGGTCGCGCGGCGAAGGGCCTCGCTCTGTCACCCCGTCACCGCATGCCCCACGATCGCCGCAGCCTCGGCCGGTCCGGAGGTACTTGGCAACCCCGCCGCTCAAGTCTCGTCCAGTCGGGCCCCAACGTGTCGACACCGCTGCCGGCACCGCAAGGCGGCAACCGTCGTCGCCGACCAGCTCGGGCCTGGACGATTTACCCGACCCGCTGTCGCAAACTGCTACGACACCGGCGACTTCCCCGTCCTCTGCCCCCGGGACTTCGCAAGCTCCGCGGCGAACTGTGCCCCCGTCAGCAGGGCCAGGTTCGACAGCCACAGCCAGACCAGGAAGACGACGACGCCCGCGAGCGAGCCGTACAGCCGGTTGTAGGCGGCGAGCGTGGACGCGTACAGGGAGAATCCGGCGGACACGGCCAGCCACAGCATGGCGGCCAGCACCCCACCGGGCAGGCTGTGTGCGCGGCGGCGGGCCGACGCCGGGCCGGTGTGGAAGACCACCACGACCAGTAGGGCGACGAGACACACCAACAGGGGCCAGCGCAGCAGACCCCACGCCCAGGCCGCGGTGCCACCCACGCCGAGCGGGCGACCCACGGCCTGCGCGAGCGGGCCGCTCAGCAGCAAGGTCAGCGTGCCGACCAGGAGCAGCCCGACCAGCGCGAGAGCCGTGAGGACGATCCGGTGCGCCGTGCGCCACGGCGAGCGGTGGTCCTCGACGCGGTGCATGCTGTGCAGGGCGCGGCGGAAGACGGCCAGATAGCTGGCGGCCGACCACAGCGCGCTGGCCGCGCCGACCGCGATCAGGGACCAGGCCGCGCCGCCCCTGCTCAGCGCCCGGGCGAGGACGGCGTGCAGCTCGGCACCGGACTGGGCCGGCGCGTATGTGGTGACTTGGGTGACGAACTCCTCGGCGGTGCCGGGGCTGATCATGCCGAAGACCAGAACGGTGGCAGGCAGCGCCGGGAGCACGGCCAGGATCGAGTAGTACGTCAGCGCCGCCGCGTAGTCCGATACGTCGTCGTTCCACAAGGACGCAGGCGTGCGTCGCAGTGCCGGCCACCAGGCCGCGTGCGGTCGTGTCCGGGCGACGGGGGCGGCGTTTGCTTCAGCGGACATGGGGCGGGCGGGTCGGCTCGGTGCTCAGCCGGCGCACGGCAGGGCCATGCCTGCGCTTCATCTCCGCCAACGGGCTGCTCATGCCGATCCGCCTCTCACCCGGTTCCGTTCCTGTCCTTCCTCGTGCCCGGCCGTGGCTACTCCACGCAGGCCTTGGCCGTGGTCCCGGGCTCTTCGTTGTCGGGGGCCTCGGTATTTCCTGCGTCAGACCATGAGGCTGCTTGACTCGTGGGTGTCGTGACACCCGTCGGCCGGACTGGCGGCGGCTGCCGCCCGCGCGACTCGGTGTTCCGAATATGCCTTTGACGGCGGTGGCGCGGTTCGACCAAGGTGTGCTCGTCACCGATGCGTGGTCCGGCCGGCGGGCCCCCGTGACGCCTCCGCAACTCAGCCCGCATGAGGGGGACTTGGATGATCGTCGTGTCCGCGGCGTCGGGAGCGCTCGGGCGGCTGGTCGTGGAGGAGCTGCTGACGCGAATCCCGGCGAAGGACATCGCCCTCGCGGTGCGATCCCCCGAGAGCGTGGCGGGCTTCGCCGCCCGGGGCATCCAGATCAGGCGGGGCGACTACGACGTGCCGGACACGCTCCCCGCGGCCTTCGAGGGCGCCGACCGGCTGCTGCTGATCTCCTCCCCGGAACTCGACCCCGTCCGCCGAAGCGGCCACCACAGGGCGGCCGTGGACGCGGCCCGCAAGGTCGGGGTCGGCGTGGTCGTCTACACCAGCTTCCTCGACGCCGACACGAAGGCGGACGGCGTCACCGCAGCACACCACGTCACCGAACGGGCCCTCCGTGACAGCGGCCTCGGCCACACACTGCTGCGCCACCCCTTCTACAGCGAGGCGTTCCTCAACGCCTCGCTGAGCGCGGCCGTCGCGGCGGGTGAGCTGTGGGACGGCACCGACGGCAGGGGGATCAACACCGCTTCCCGCGCCGACCTCGCCGAGGCGGCTGCCCGCGTGCTCACCGAATACGGGCACCTCGACCGTGCCTACGACTTCACGGGGGCCCGGTGGACCTATCCCGAGCTTGCAGAGGTCCTCACCCAGGTGTACGGCAAGTCGGTGCGGTACCGGCAACGATCCGAACCCGCCGCCGGCATACGGGGCTGGCTCGAACACCAGGTGCGGTCCGGAGCCCTGGAGCGCCAGACCGACGACCTCGGCAACGTACTCGGCCGTCCTCCGACCCCACTGCACCAGGCCGTGCGCGCACTTGTGCCGGCGAGCAGCAGCTGAGCGTCGCACGTCCCTGCGCAGGCCCTTGAGCATCTGGTCCGCCTCGTCGGCCGATGTTTGCGCTGAGTGTTGACCGATCAATACATCCGATGTCTACTTTGCTATGGCATGACCATGCCGATGTCTTGGTGTACCCGCACGCCGTACCTCCGCTCATTGCAGGCACTTCGAGAATGACCAACTTCGTGTGCCTTGTTCTGGTTGTTCTTTCCATGCCCGGATCGGAGGACTGCCTCTCCATGCCCTCGTTCGCTACAGGGAAACGAGCGCACTTACGCAGTTGTCCGGCCGAGTCATCGGGTTAATGAATTTCGGTGTCGACCGCAGGGAGGCCATTCGATGAGACTGCGCAGACTCGTGCGAGCCGCGCTCGCAGCCGTCTGCATCATGACCGCGACCGCCGTAGGCCTCACGGCTCCGGCCACGGCGGCACCGACGGACGCCGCGTTCGACTCCGCCACCGGAGCCCTGAACGTGGATCGCGCCGCCTACCTGTCCAAGCACGACCTCGTCTACAACCGGCCCGCGACCAACCCGCTGCACGGGCTGACCGTCGGCAACGGCCGTACAGGCGCGATGGCCTGGCAGGCCAACGGGCTGACCATGCAGGTGTCCGGCGTGGACACCTCGCAGCAGACCGCGTTCGGCGCGGGACTGCTCAACCTGTCCACCACACCGCCACTGGAGAGCGGGTACAGCACCTACCAGCAACGCTTGTCGCTCTACGACGGCACCCTGACCACCAAGTACGACGCCAACCGCACGGTGACGGTGATGGGCGTGCCGAACTCCGAGGTCATGGGGGTGCACGTCGAGGACTCGCGCTCCGGGGTCTCCGCGGTCAATCTCGACCTGGGCCTGTGGGACACGTCCCAGCTGGGCAACAGCGGTGACGTGCCCAACCTCGACACATGGAAGACGGTCTCGACGTACGCCGACTCGACGGGCGCCGGACTCAGTCGCGGCCAGTCCGACCCGCAGAACTTCGGGTACACCTTGGCGGCCACCGTCGAGGGAGCGGCCTACAACGCACGGGTCGTCGACGGCCGAACCGTCCGGCTCTCGATCACTCCCTCCCGCAGCTACACCATCTGGTTCACCGCCAGCAGCAGGCTCAACGCGCCCTCGCAGGACTCGGTGGCCGAGGCGAAGCGCGCCCTGGCGGCGGCCAAGAGCCGCGGCTACAGCGCGACGCTCAACGACTTCCGGTCCTGGTGGCACGACTTCTGGGGCAAGTCGTTCGTGCAGTACTCAGGGCTGTCGGGGGACGCGGACTACCTGGAGAACGTCTACTACCTGAGCACGTACATGATCGCCGCCGGCGGCTACGGGACCAATCCGTTCCACTTCATCAACGGCGTCTTCCGGGCCACCCGTGACCAGACCAAGTGGAGCAACGCCTACTGGTTCTGGAACCAACGCGACGTCTACAACTCCTTCCTGGCCTCCAATCATGTCGACCTGCTGGCCGGCTTCAACCGCCTCTACAGCCGCAACTCGGCGGCGCTGAAGTCGTACACGCGCACCCGCTACAACGTCGACGGGCTCTGGGTGCCGGAGACCATGGGCTGGGACGGCAACGCCAGGGGCACGGTCAACAGCGACTTCACCAACAACATCTGGTCGACGGGCACCGAGGCCGCGTACAACATGTACCTCCAGTACGCGTACACCAATGACGCCGCCTACCTGCGGAACACCGCCTACCCCTTCATGCGGGACGTGGTGAAGTTCTATGCCGCGAAGCTGTCCTACGACTCCGCCTCCGGCAAGTACCACGTGGCCAGTTCGCACGCGCACGAGACGTACTGGAACGTACCGAACGCCATCACCGACCTCGCGGCGGTGCGCACCCTGTTCCCGCTCACGATCCGCGTTTCCGAGTCCCTGGGACTGGACGCCGAACTGCGCCCGCAGTGGCAGCGGATCGTGGACAACCTGATCGCCTATCCCTCCACCGCCGACGTCTATCTGCCGCACACCCCGCCGCTCGCGCAGACCCGCAACGGGGAGAACGTGGCGGCCGAGATCATCTGGCCCTACGACCGCACCGGCATCGGCTACCCGGACCACCAGAAGGCCGTGAACACCTTCAACGCACGCCCCTTCCCGTACGGCAACGTATGGGCCAACGACGCGGTGCAGGCAGCTCGGTTGGGGCTGGGCGACCAGGCCTACCAGGGCATGAAGACGATGCTGCGCAAGTACCAGACCTATCCCAACGGGATGACCGACAACACCAACGGCGTCTTCGAATACCTCGGAGTGCACCTCGCCGCTCTCAACGAGTCGCTGCTCCAGTCCTACAACGACAAGATCCGCGTCTTCCCCGCGGCACCGAGCGACTCCTCCTTCGTGGGACGGTTCACCCTGCTCGCCAAGGGCGGCTTCACGGTCAGTTCGGAGCGTGAGGCCGGCGAGGTGAAGTACGTCGGCATCAAGAGTCTGTACGGCAACGCGACGCGGGTCGTGAATCCGTGGGGGAGCCAGCAGTTGAGGGTCCGCGACGTCGCCGGCGGCGCCACCGTACTGACCACGAGCGCCGCCGAGTTCGACCTTCCCACGACCGCCGGAAAGGTGTACGTGGTGGAACGTACGGCGAAGCCGCTCTCCACCTACACTCCCGTGCGGCTCACAGCGTCCGCGAACGAGGGCGAGAAGACGCTGGGCGGCACCACCTCCACGCTCGGCATGGCCCGCACCCCCAACCCCATGGTGAACAACACACAGCTGACCTACGACAGCAACTGGCACGCCACCAGCGGGCGCGGATACGGCGACTACAACGACGACACCCATCACAGCACGACGCTCAACGCCGTGGCCCAATACACCTTCGCCGGAACGGGAGTTGCCTACCTGTCCGAACGCAACGGGGACATGGGAACGGTCGACGTGTATCTCGACAACGTCTTCCAGGCGACCGTGGACCTACGGATCTCCGGTGCGAGACAGGTGCAGCAGACCGTATGGCAGCGCACCGGACTGACTCAGGGCACGCACACCATCCGCATCGTCAACCGAAGTACCTCGGTGGGGATGGTGGACGCCCTGCGCATCACACCGTAGCGACCCGAAGACGTGATGTACCTCGAAAGTGGGTCGGAGTGAGTGCTCACTCATTGACGGAGTGAGCACTCACTCCGTATTCTCTTCGCCATGGAGACAGCTAAGGAAAGCCAGACCACCCGCCGCCGCGCCCCCGCCATGTCGCCGGAGCAGCGGCGCGAAATGATCATCCAGACCGCGATCCCGCTGATAGCCGAATACGGCGCCGCGGTGACGACCGCGAAGATCGCCCGCGCCGCGGGCATCGGCGAGGGCACGATCTTCCGGGTCTTCGCCGACAAGGACGAGCTGCTGCAGGCTTGCGTGGCCGAGGCGCTCTCCCCGGAGCACGCGATCCGCGAACTCGACGCGATCGACATCTCCCAGCCGCTGCCCGTCCGGCTCGCGGAAGCGGGCGAGGCGCTGCAGGCCCACATGTCCAGGATGGGCGCGATCCTCGGCTCCCTCGGACATGGCGGGGGCAAGCACCCCGGCACGGTGCGCGGCGCGGGCCGCGCCGAGTCGACGGCCCGTATCCGCGCGGCCCTCGCGGAGCTGCTGGAGCCCGACAAAGCAACACTGCGCCGGCCGCCCGAGCAGATCGCCGCCCTCTTCTTCGGGCTGCTCTTCACCCAGCCACGGACCGACGACGAGCCCGACCTGACCCCGCAGGAGCTGGTGGAGGTCTTCCTGCATGGGGCGCTCTCGGGCGGCGCCAAGTGAGCACGCGCAGAAGGCGCGTGGGGGCTACGGCCCTGGCCGCTCTGGCTCCCATCGGATGAAGGCAACTCCCGCCGGCAGGCGGACGCCGGCTCTGTCGCAACCGTTCGCGCGGTCCGGGCGGTTGGGCTTCTACAGTTCAGCCACGCCCCACTCCTGGACGACCACCTCGTCGCCGACAGACAGCTTGCCCGGCCGTACCACGGAAAACTTCGCGCCGAACACCACACCTCCGCTCGCCGCCCGCCGGTAGCCCGCGAGCGTACGCACCGGCTCTGGCCCCTGCCGCGCCCCGGCCTCTTGATCGACCAGGGTGACCGCGCAGCGCACGGCGAGCTTGGCATAGCCCAGTTCGGCGCCGCCGATCCTGATGCGCCGCGTGCGGTCCTCGGCGTGCGGTACGGCCGCCCAGTCGCCGCAGTCACGGTCAAGGGCCTGCCCGGGGCCGCTGTCGACGACGATGTTCGGGCGGAAGCGGTTCATCGGCAGGGGAGGGGAACCGCGTTCGGCCATCCGCCGGTTGAGGAGAACGAGGGAAGACCGGGGCAGCAGGTGTACGGCACTGCTGTCGGCGTAGCCGGAGGGGCCGGGGGTCAATCCGTCGGCGACCCGGTCGTGCTCCGGGGGCACGCGGACCAGGCGGCTTGGGGTGCTGAGGACCTCCGAGAGCCAGGCGGCGGCTTCGTCGCCCTGGTCGATCCCCTGGAACGTGGTGCCGAACAGGTCGACATCGCGTCGGGGCGCGGACGTGGTGATGCCGAGGTGCACCGTGCCGTATCGGGCCGTTGCGTCGATCGCGTCGAGCGTGAGCCGGCTGCCGTCGGCGCTGACTGCGGGCCGGATCAGGGCGAGGCGCGGATGGCGGCGCTGGGTGCGGTAGACCCCGTCTTCGCTGATCACCATGAAGCTGCGGTCATGCGTGAGCCCCGCCGGAGTGAGGAGCGCATCGCTCATCGACGTGCCCGCACATCCCTTGATGGGGTAGCAGACTATTTCCACCACGTCGGCCATGTGCTGCCTCCTTCGATCGACGCCGGAGCGGAACGCCAGTCCTGACCCGGTGCTGTCATCGGTTCCGGGGTAATCCAACTACCTTGCTGAGCATTGCAGTTGGCGTCCTCAGGCGGAGGCGGAGGCCACGAAGAACGGAATGGCGACGAGGAAACGGCCGGCCCCCTTCGGCGACGGCTCGCCCGGCGCCGCAGCCGACGTCCACGACGGTCGAGCCCGGCACGAGGGAAAGCAGTTCATAGGAGCGGGCCAGTGGTTGAGTGGCACTAGGAACTATCCGGCGGATCATGTGACCGCGCTGGCGCCAAGTTAGTTCTTGCGGGCCGGACTGTGCCCGGTTGCGAGGAGTCTCTACGCCCCGGGCTTGGGCAGGACTGCCAGTGCGGTGTCTGCAATGTTCCGCAGCGTGTCAGGGTCCAGGCCGGCCTTGCCCACCGCCTCGATGCCGCGGACCACCGTCAGCAGCAGCGCCGCCAATCGCTCCGGATCCGCAGCGCTGTCGATGTCGCCGTGGCGCTGGGCGGCGCTGATCTCCGTCCGCAGCAGGATCAGCAGTGCCGTCATGGTCTCGGCCGACCGCCCGGCGACCGTCGGATCCTGGTGGGCCAGTTCCGCCGCGCCCTTGGCCAACAGGCACCCGCGGCGCTCGGTGTCGGAAGCGGTGTTCTCTGCCATGAGGTGCACGTATCCCGACAGCCGTGCCAAGGCCTCTGAGTCCGGGCCACCTGCCAGCCGCCCTTCGGCCACCTCGACGACTGCGGTGCACCAGTCGCCGAACACACGGTGGAACAGCTTGCCCTTGTCGCCGAAGGCGCCGTAGAGGCTGCCCTTGCCCAGGCCGGTCGCCTGGGCGATGTCGTCCATCCGTGTCCCTGCGAAGCCGGTCGCCCAGAACTGCTCCCGTGCCCGCTCCAGGACTTGGCGTTCGTCGAATGCGCGTGGTCTCGCCATGGTGTCAGCGTACTGATTCTTGACTCGTTCGTCCATTACTCGCTATGTTCTGGACGATCCATTCCATAACTGAAGGGGTTGTCCATGCCAGGCGTACTGCAGGAGAAGGTGGCCGTGGTCACCGGAGGGACCAGCGGGATCGGGCTGGCCATCGCCCACCGCTTCATCCAGGAGGGCGCACGGGTCTTCGTGACAGGCCGGGACGCTGACCGCCTCGAAGCGGCGGTGAAGGAGTTGGGCCCGGCGGCAACCGGCGTAGGGTCCGACGTCTCGGTCCTGGCCGACCTCGACGCGCTCTACGCTCAAGTCCGCGAGGAGGCCGGACGCATCGACGTGCTGGTGGCCAACGCGGGAATCGTCGCGGACGCCGCGCTCGGCGCCCACACCGAGGCGAACGTCGACCTGACGCTCGCCGTCAACGTCAAGGGCCCCCTGTTCACCGTCCAAAAGGCGCTCCCGCTGTTGGCGAAGGGCGCCTCCGTCGTGGTCATCGGTTCGAGCAACAGCGTGCGTCCCAACGAGCACCTCGAGGTCTACAGCGCCTCGAAGGCGGCGCTGAGCAACCTCGTGCACAACTGGGCCCGGCAGTCGCGGGAGCGCCAGTTCCGGGTCAACGTGCTCAGCCCGGGGCCCACGCGGACCCCCGGCCTGCTGGGCGCCGCGGGGCCGGACGTCGATCAGTTCGCCGAGGCAGTCGTGCCCATGGGGCGGCTGGCCGATGCCGAGGAGATCGCCGCGGCGGCGCTCTTCCTGGCCTCGGACGCCTCGTCGTTCGTCACCGGCGCCGAACTCTTCGCCGACGGCGGCTACACCCGGGCCTGAACGACGGCCGGTGGTGCGCATCGCGTTGCGAAGTTCATGCCGTCCGCACCCTCCACCTGGCCTGGTCGAACTGAGCGTCTGTGAGAGATCGCCCGGATCGGACTGGCCCATGAAGACCGGAGGACGCCTGGGTTGCGAGTCGGCGACAGACGGTTCGGAAGCGTGGATTCCGGGCGATCGTTGTGCCATGGCAGTCCACGCGCTGTGGTCCTGGCCCTGACCCATGTAGGTGCGGCGGGCACCGGCACGAGTCCGTTGCCCGCCGCACTGTTCTCGCCGGATCAGTTGTAGGGGATCACCACCACGGACTTGTCCGTGCCCGTCTGGAGCTTGGAGGCGCCGTTGCCGATGGCGCTCCAGACCTCGAGGCGCACGGTGCCGCCGTTGAGGTTGCCCAGCGTGCCCGTGGACGTCTTGAGGCCGCGCGTCTGCGTGTACTCCTCCCACCCGGCGACCGGGTCGGTGGCGAAGTAGTTGTACGTCTCGGTCCGGTCGAAGGTGCCGTCACCGGTGAGGTCGTAGCTGATACGGGCCTGTTGGCCGAGTCCGACGGAGGTGTCGGCGTCCACCTGGAGCCGGAAAGTGGTGCCGGCACCCGAGGTGAGCGTGCCGTTGACTCCGCGGACCTCGTAGACGAGGGGCTGGTAGGGGGTGCCGTCGTGGTTGGTGCCGCCGGCGGAGGCGATCGTGTCGCTGCTCAGGGTGCCGCCGGTCGCCGTGGTCAGGACGCCTCCGCTGCGCAGTTGGAAGGTGTTGCCGGTCGGCGGATCGGGGTCGGGGTCGGGGTCCTGCGACCCCGATCCGGTGCCGGTCGCGGTGGAACGAGCCGGTACGGAGAGGGTCTTGCCGTCCGAGAAGGTGACGGTACGGGCCGACGATCCGTAGTTGTGGGCGACGTAGGTGCGGGTCGTGCCCTTGGTGAGGACGGCGGAGGTGGGGATGTCACCTGTCACCGTGGCGTCCGGGGCGCCCAGCGCGTCGAGGGTGTTGATCCAGTGGTAGGTGTGCGCCTTGGACTCTCCCTGCTCCGGGGTGTATCCGGCGTTGCCGGCGTCCCACTTCGCCTTGGCCGTGGCCGGGTCGGCCATGGACTGGAACTCCCAGAGGATGTCGCGCCATTCGACGGCCGGGCCCCCGTTCTCCCGCTCCATCTCCGCGATGTTGCGGCGTATGGCGGCCTTCTCACCGCCGAGATGGAGCGATCCGCCGGTGACGGGCAGGACGTTGATGCCGTGGATCTCCTCGGGGTTGGCGGTCCACCAGGTGGCGTAGGCGGCGCCGCTGCCCCAGACCATGCCGGCCGTGTCGTGCCCGAACGAGGAGGGGAAGACCTGCTCGTCGGCGTCGAACCAGTACTGCGCTATCGACTCCGACTCGGTGGTCAGCAGGTAGGTGCCGAGATCACGCAGCGAGGTGTCGCCGGTGGCGGAGCCCCACAGGACGAGGGCCGCGCTGAGGTTGGTGGACTCGGAGGAGGACTCCTGGTTGTTGCCGGCGGCGAAGCCCTGGTGGCCGGAGGCCCAGCTGTGGCCCGCGTAGACGTCGAAGCCGCGCAGGAAGGGGAAGGAGCCGTCGGTGCGGCTGGGGTTGGCGGTGTCCCGCACGAGGGTCTTGACCATGCCGCCCCACGCGGAGTCGGCGGCCCATCCCTGGTCGTACTGGGCGACGATCGCCGCCGCGTAGACGTAGTAGCTGTAGTGGAAGTGGTGGTCGTTGAGCTCGGTGTCGCTGCCGTAGGACGCGGGGTAGCCGGTGAGGGTCTTCCAGTCCTGGTCGTAGCTGAACTCGTTGGCGCCGCCGGCCGTGAACCACTCCTGGAGCTTGCCCTTGATCAGGCCGAGAAGCTTGTCGCGGATGCCGGTCTCACCGATCTGCTCCGCCACCGGCACGAGTTGCGCGAGGCGGCCGAGGGCCTTGCCGGTCCAGTAGGTGTCGGTGGCCCCGGAGAAGGGATCGGCGGCATTGGCGACCTCGTTCAGGTAGCCGCGCAGCCGGGCGGCGTCCACACCGTCCGACTTGGGCAGTGCGGGCAGTACCGCCGAGGCCTTCTGGGTCGTGGTGAAGGAGGTCGACTCGCGGACCTTCATGGTGCCGCACGGTGAGACGTAGGTGTAGGAGGTGAGGGCGTCCGTGGTGTTCAGCCACTGGTGGCGGTAGAGCGCCTGGAGTGTGCCGCGTTCGGTGCCTTCCTTGGCCTCCGTGGTGAGGCTGTAGGTGGCTTTCACGGTGCCACCGGTGTAGCTCCAGGCCACCTTGGAGTCGGTGACGAAGCTGTAGGCGTACTTCTTGAAGGTCGCGAGCGCGTCGGTGTTCGGCAGTACGGCGACGGAGAAGTAGTCCTTGGAGCCCAGGCCCGCGGTGATGGTGGAGCCGGAGACGTTCCAGTCGCTGCCGGTCGGCGCGAAGAGGGCGTAGTGGTGTCCGCCGACGGTGATGCCGAGGACGTTGGTCTGGTCGGCGAAGACGGTGGGGGTGGCGGCGGTGGTGATCTGGGCGTTGCCGCCGGAGCCCTTCGCGTATACGAACGGGGAGCCGTGGCCGATGGTGGTCCGCAGGGTGCGGGCACCGTCGGACCACAGGGGAGTGACCGTCCAGTCGGACCAGTCGTCGGCCTTGGTGTCGGGGGAGTTGAGGCCGGTCAGTCCGATGGTGAGGTCGCGCTTGTGGGCGTACTCGTACTGTCGCCCGTCACCGACGATCGCCGGTGAGGTCGGGTAGCCGACGTCGAGACCGCCGGACGTGGCCTGGTAGGTGAGGGGGTGCCCGTACATGGGGGTCGACCACGGGTTGTCGCCGTAGCGCTGGAAGGCGAGGGAGGACCACCAGTCGTTGGTGGGTACCGGCCGGTTCCGGGCGGCGGTTGTCACCTTGGGCGTGACGGGTGTTCCTGTGTTGGTGGTGGGGCCCGACGTGCCGGCGGGGCGGGTGTCGGAGTAGCTGCCGGAACCTACTGGAACGGTGGCCGCGGCCGCCGTTCCGGCGGTCGGGACCAGGCCCGCGGCGGCGAGCGCCGAGGCCAGAAGCAGTATGACTGCCGGTCTGCGTGGGGATGGCATGCGGGACCTCAAGTCTTCACTGGAGGGGAGTCTGAGAGCGCTCTCAGATGGCCGGAACGTAAAGCCTCTGTAATGCACGTGTCAATGGATTGAACGCGCCCGGTAGTTGACGGGTGATGAAGTCCGTTATGTCTTCGGCCCTTGACGGAGAGGGCGGGCGAGGCCGGCTTGCGTGCTGCGGAACGCCCCCACCGCGCCGCCGAGTTGGTCGGGTTCGACCCCGGGGCATGGAGGTGAGCGAGGCAACTGCCGGTCGGGAGAGTGCCGACTGCTTCGGCGAGCGGCGCCGCGCCGTCCTGGACGGCCTCGGCCTCGCGCGGGCGTTAGCGTGTCGGCATGATGGCGGGAAGTCCGGAGACCCGGCTGGTCGTACTGCGCGGCAACAGCGCCTCGGGCAAATCGTCGATCGCCCGCGGCCTGCGGGAGCGGTTCGGCCGCAACCTGGCCCTGGTCGGCCAGGACAACCTGCGCCGCGTTGTGCTGCGCGAGCGCGACCGGCCCGGCGCGGCCAACATCGGGCTGATCGACATGACGGCCCGATACGCGCTGTCCGCCGGATTCCACACGGTCGTCGAGGGGATCCTGTACGCCGACCGCTACGGCGCGATGCTCGAGAACCTCGTCCGCGACCACCAGGGCACCACTCGCTGCTACTACCTGGACATCCCACTGCAGGAAACCCTGGAACGGCACTTGACGAAGCCCGACCCAGAGCTGCTGGCCCAGGTCACCGACCAGCACCTGCGGGACTGGTACCGCGAGCGCGACCTGCTGCCCGGCGTGATCGAAACCGTAATCGACGCCACCAGCACCCTGCCTGAGACTGTGGACCGCATCATGCGCGAGACGGGCCTGGACGGGGTGCCGCCGATCGACCGCTGAGGACTTCGGCCTTCGACACCCGGTGCTGCTCCCGGAAGAGCGCAGCCGCGCGCAGCAGATAGCGAGTCATCTCGTCTCGGTCGGCGACTGTCAAGGCTGGGTCCAACTGCGGGTATCGGATCGTGGGTTGGTCTCAAGGGCAGTTGACCCGTGAAGGAGAGATGGTTGAGAACGCGGTTGAAGCTGACCCGCGACGGTGACGCGCTCATCGCCCGGCTTACACCCTCGCAAGTCTCGGCGATGTACGAGGCGCTGAGCCATCTCCGCAATCGGTACTTCGATGACACGGCGCTGACCCTGTTGGTCGGTGCACGCCGGGACGCGGTCGACGCACTCTTGGTACGCCTGGTCGGACCGCACACGGAGTCCCGCGATTTCCGGTTCTCCACGCAGCAACTCCACACGGTGCACAGCGCGCTGACGGCGGCGCCCACCATGTTCCTCGTTCGCGACGGCGCCTTCTTGCAGGAGCCGTTTCACATCCGCCTCGGTTTCTACCGGGAGAACCTCGATGCCCTGGCGCATGCCATCGTGCAGGCTGCGACCGAAGGGTGACCCCCGACCCCAGCCATCGAATGCAAATGGGGTGGATGGTGGCAGTGCCATGGGAGATGTCAGGACGAGGAACGACCGCGCATGGCCGCATTCTCGGCCTGCCGTTGGAAGGCCGCCCCGTAGGTGCCTTTGGTGATTCCTTGGACGACCCGGTCGACGGCCGCTCGCCGTTCCGCGTCGTCCCTGAGGGCCAGCGCCCGGTCGAGGTCCCGGCGCAGGCGTTGCGGCATGCTGCGTGCCCTGGTGGTGGCGACACGGCGTCGTAGCCCTTTACCGAACAGCCAGTTCATCCTGCTCCTCCTCCGCACGGGCTTTGGGCAGGAGCCTGACCGGGCGCGGCAACGACTCCGTCAGGACTCTGTTAGGGGCGTGTAAGGAGCGCCGGGGTACGACGGCAGCCGGACGGTGAACCAGGCGCCGCCCTCGGGCGCGCCTCCCCGCGCGGTGATGGTGCCGCCGAGCCGGCCGGCCAAGCGGTGGGCGATGGCCAGCCCGAGGCCGCTGCCGACGGGGCGAACGCCTCGGTAGCGGCCTGTGAGGGCGCCGCGCACGAAGGCGACCTCGATGTCGTCCTCGGTGAGTCCGGGCCCGCCGTCGCGGACCTCCAGCAAGGCGCTGGGGCCGTCTGCTCGCAGGGCCAGGACGACGGGTTTTCCGGCCGGGGTGACCCGCAAGGCGTTCTCGGCCAGGCCGTCGAGGAGTTGACGTACGCGGAAGCCGTCGGTGGTGATCAGCAAGGGGCGTTGCGGGCGCTCGACGCGGAAGTCGACATCGTGCCGGGCACAGCGGGCCGACCAGGCGGTCGCGGTCTCCGCCACCAGCGCGTCGAGGTCGACCTCGACGATGTCGAGGCGGAAGTCGTCGGCCTCCAGGCGCGCCAGAGCGAGCAGATCGCCGACGAAGTGTTCGAGGCGTTCGATCTCGGTGCGCAGGATGCGGCCGGCCTCGGGCACCTCATCGCCGGTGATCACTTCGTCCGCGAGAGCCTCGGCGTATCCGCGTGCCGTGGTCAGCGGGGTGCGGATCTCGTGGGAGACGGACAGCAGGAAGTCGCGTTGACGGTTCTCGCTGTGCGTCAGCGCCGTGTCCAGGGTGTTCAGGGCACCGGCCAGTTCCGCCACCTCGGCAGGGCCTTCGGCGGGAACCGTCACGCCGCGGGCGCCCTCGGACAGCCGGTGCGCGGTTCGGGCGGCCGTGACGAGCGGGCGCGCCAGGCGCCGGGCGAGCAGAGCACCGGCGAGGGCGGCGCCGGTCAGGCCCAGGATCAAGGGCAGGACGAGGCTGCCGCGCATGCGGCTCGTGGCCTGATCGACAGCTCCCATCGGCTGGGTGAGCACGAGCCCGCCGCCTACGAAGGTCGGCGCTCCCTCCACCAGTACCTCGTCGCCGTCGAGTCGAGCGGTCGTGGACACCCTGTCCCCGGAGAGCAGCGCTTCACGGCTCGCGGCGCCGACGGCGCCGGCCGCCGGACCGTCGATCTCGCCGGAAGGCCGGACGATGGCGAGCCTGATGTCATCGGGGCCCGCGATGCGCTGCTGCCGGTCGAGCATCCAGGAGGCCAGGGGAGGGGTGCGGGCGAGGACTTCTGCCTGTCGGGAGAGCTGGTCACGTTCCTGCGCCTCCGCATTGGTGCGGATCGTCCGCCAGGCGAACAGCCCGGTCAGCAGTACGGCGACCGCGGCCACGGCGCTGGTGAGCAGGACGATGCTCCTGGTCAGCGAGCCGCGGCCGTCCACAGCGCTCATCGGCCGGTGTCGGAGACGCTGTAGCCGACCCCGCGCACGGTGCGCAGAGGGCTGGCATCGCCGAGCTTGGCGCGCAGCTGTGAGACGTACACGTCCATCACGCGCGTGTCGCGGTAGCCGGCGTATCCCCAGACCTGGGCGAGCAGTTGCTCGCGCGTGAACACCTGGCCGGGATGGTGCATGAGGAAGGCGAGCAGGTTGAACTCGGTGGTCGTCAGCTCCACTGGCCGTTCGTCGACGTGAAGGGTCCGGCGGCCGGTGTCGAGGGTCAGGCGGCCTGTCCTGCGCACCGGGGCGTGCCGCGGCCCGGCGGCACGTCGCAGCAGGCTCTTGACCCGGGCGACCAGCTCCTGCGGGGAGAACGGCTTCGTCAGATAGTCGTCGCCGCCCAGCTCCAGCCCCAGAACACGGTCGGTCACCTCGTCCCGCGCGGTCACGAACAGGACAGGAGTCCAGTCACCCTCCTCCCGCAGTCGACGGCAGACCTCCATGCCGTCCATACCGGGCAGCGCGATGTCCAGCACGATCGCGGCCGGGCGCATGCGGCGAACGGCGGCCAGGGCGGCGTCACCGGTGGTCTCGACATGCACACCGAAACCCTCGCGGCTCAGATACCGGCGCTGGAGGTCGGCGATGTTCCGCTCGTCCTCCACGACCAGGACGAGCCCCTTGCTCTCCGCCATGTGCCCTCTTCTCGCAGCTCAATCCCCGATGCTAGCCAGCTCCGGCCCTCGCGAGCGCCCTCACGACCGGCCCTTACACGCCCCGAACATTCGCCGAACCTTCGGCTCGCACGCCGCGGCGAGGCTGAGGCCCGAGATCGAACAAGGGGAGGATCTTGTGAACCGCATCCGCAGAGCTGTGTCCGGTCGGGCCGTGACCGCGGCAATGGCCGTCACGGCCGCCGCCGTCACCGGACTCGTGTGGACGACGTCTTCGTCCGGACCCTCGACGGCACCTACCGCCTCGGCGGTCGGCCTGGCGGACGCCGACACCATCGGCCTCGTCGCCGACGACCGCCTCGTCGCCGGCGACCCGCGGCCCCTGCCCGGGCGCGTGTCCGAGGGTCTCCGAGCGCCCGGCCGCTTGCCCGAGGATCTCCGCGCCGATCTGCGCAAGCTGCGCACCCTGCAGCCCGCACCACGACAGGAGGCGGCGGCGAAGATCTGGCAGGACGCACTGGACGGGCACTACGGCACCCGGGTCGAGCTACGGGCCGAGGAGGCACAGCGGCGTTTCCGGTCGCTGCCCGGACAGCTTCAGGACGACATCAAGGAACTACGGGGGCTCAGCGGGGAGGAGCGGACCCAACAGCGGACGGAGATCCGCGACAAGGCACTCTCCGGCGAGTACGGCCGACAGGTGCAGCGCTGGGCGGAGCGGCGCGCCGACCTCTGGCAGCAGGACTGAGTACCACCACGCGTGACTTCTGCTCACCGCATCACCGACCCCGCCCTGCCCGACGAGGGCCCGACCAGGAACGACGGCATGACCGACGCACCGCGAACGACCCCGGAACCCGACCACCGCGAAGCACCCGCAGCTGTCGGCCGACTGCACCGGCTCGGCCGCTGGTGCGCCCGACGGCCATGGTGGGTGATCACGGCCTGGCTGCTGGTCCTGCTGACCGCCCTCGGCGCCGACCGCGCCTGGGGCGGCACCTACGACGACGACTTCGCCCTTCCCGGAACCGCCGTACAGACCGGGGCCGACCTGCTCGACGCGCACGGATCCGACCAAGTGCGCGGCACGGCCTCCCAGATCGTGCTGCATGCGGACACCGGTTCCCTCGACGCGCACCGGGACGCCGTCGGCACCGCGGTGACCGAGCTTAAGGAGCTCCCCGAGGTGGTCTCGGTGGCCGATCCGCTGAGCACGCCGGGCGCGATCTCCGCCGACGGCACCACCGGCATCGTGACGGTCCGCTTCACCGAGAACCCGGCCCGCTTCGAGACCTCCTACCTGGACGGCGTCGATGACGCCCTGCACGGCCTGCGAGCCGACGGCGTGGACGCCGAATACGGCGGACCTCTGGGCCAGTTGGCCCGCCCCAAGGCCGAGGACCGGCTGTCCGAGGTGATCGGGCTCGCCACCGCCGTGGTCGTGCTGCTGGCCGGCTTCGGCAGTCTTGCCGCCGCCGGGCTGCCGCTGCTGACGGCCGTCGTCGGACTTCTGTCGGGCATGGCGCTGCTCGGACTCCTGGCCGCGACGTTCACGTTCGGCAACGCGGCCCCGACACTGGCCACGATGATGGGCCTGGGCGTCGGCATCGACTACGCGCTCTTCCTGATCACCCGTCACCGCCGACTGCTGCACGACGTCGACGACCCCGCCGAAGCCGCGGGGCGGGCGATGGCCACCAGCGGCCGCGCGGTGATCGTCGCGGCGGCCACGGTCACCCTCGCCCTGGGCGGGCTGTACGCATCCGGCGTGACGTTCATCGGCACCCTCGGCGTCGCCGCGGGCCTGACCGTCCTGGTCGCCGCCGCTGCCGCCCTCACCCTGGCCCCGGCCCTCCTGGGCGTCACGGGCCGCCGCATCGACCGCTGGCGGGTGCGGCCCCCGGCCGACGAGCCCAACGGCACGGCCGACACCTGGCACCGCTGGGCCGCCACGGTGGGCCGCCGACCTCGGCTCTTCCTCGCCGTCGGCACCCTGGTCCTGGCGGTGCTCGCCATTCCCGCCGCCTCCATGCGCCTGGGCCACGTCGACAGCGGCGCCAACCCCACGGACTACACCGACCGCCGCGCCTACGACCTGATCGCCGACGGCTTCGGACCCGGCACCAACGGCCAGTTCACGATCGTGGCAAACCTCGCGGACACCCGCACCGACCCCGCCGAACTCTCCGGACCACTGCACGACACCCTGGCGGCGACCCCCGGGATCGCCCACGTCACCACGCCCGTCACCAGCAAAGACGGCTCCCTGCTCATCGCCACCGTGACACCCGACACCGGCCCCCAGGAGGAAGCCACCTCGGACCTCATGCACCGCCTGGAGAACGAGACGCTCCCCGACGCACTCTCCGACTCGGGCGCGCAGGGCTATGTCACCGGCGTCACCGCCGCCCAACTCGCCTTCCGGGACGTGGTCGTGGACCGCCTGCCAGTCATCGTCACGGTGGTCGTCGCGGCGTCATTCCTGCTCCTGCTCACCGTTTTCCGCAGCCTCCTCGTCGCCCTCAAGGCGGCCTTGCTCAACCTGCTGTCCATCGCCGCTGCGTACGGCGTCGTCGTCGCCGTCTTCCAACGGGGCTGGGGAAGCAGCCTGTTCGGCGTCGACGAACCCGTACCGGTGGAGTCGTACGTGCCGATGATGATGTTCGCGATCGTCTTCGGGCTGTCCATGGACTACGAGGTCTTCCTGCTCTCACGCATCCGCGAGGCGTGGCTCCACACGAAGGACAACCACCTCAGCGTGGGCACCGGACTGGCCGGCACCGCCCGTGTCATCACCTGCGCCGCCCTCATCATGACCAGCGTCTTCCTGGCGTTCCTGCTCTCCAGCAACGTGGTCATCAAGATGCTCGCCCTCGGCCTGGGCGTCAGTGTCGTCATCGACGCCACCGTCGTCAGGCTCATCCTGGTCCCCTCCACCATGTATCTGCTCGGGCGCGCCAACTGGTGGCTGCCGCGGTGGTTGGACAGGCTCCTGCCGCACCTGGATCCCGAAGGCCCGACGCCGACCGTCACCCTGCCCCCGCGCATGGATGTGGACGCGGTGGTCCCTGCCCAGGCCGCTTCGGGGGACCGCCGGTGATCCGCTCCGTGTTCAGGCGACACCGTGCCGCCGCGCTTTCCTCCACCGCCCTCGCGGTGGTCCTGCTCATCGCCACCACCACGGAACTCGTCGCCCGAACCTTGCTGCAGAGCCGTATGACCGCCGTCGCCGGCACAGCCCTCGGCAAGGGAACCACTATCGACATCGAGGGCGGTCCGGCGTTGCTCGCCCTGCTCGACCGGCACATCGACGCCGTGACCATCAGCAACGACCACGCCGCCCTCGGCCGGATCACCGGCGTCTCCGTCCATGCCCGCCTGGAGGACCTACGGCTGACCGCTGACCGTTCCGGCACGGTGGCCCGCACTCACGCCGACGTCACGGTGCCCGCCGCCTCGCTGCAACGCATGGCCGGCACGTCGGACGGCGGACTCCCCGTCACCGCCGTACGTCTGGACGATCAGGCCGACACGGTGACCCTCGACCTCGGCCAGGGCGGGCTCGGGCAGGCCACCCTCCAGCCCCGTCTGACGGACGGACGGGTCACCCTGCACCTGGCCGACGTCGAGATACTCGGCAGCCCCGCGCCACCCCGGCTGGTGGACCGGATCCAGGACAGGCTGACAAGCCGGAAGGGTGTGGACTACCCCCTGGGACTGAGGGCCACCACACTCGACGTCACAGCCACGGGACTGGCCGTCGGCCTGGACGCGGGGCCGACCCGGCTGACGGGAAAGGCGGATGGTGGGTGGGCACGGCTTTGAGTACGTGGCCCTCCAGGAGGAGACCCTCTTCGGGTAGGGCGGCGGGATAGGGCTTGTCCCTCAGATCGTGCATGTCGGTGGTGGCCCGGTACCGCCCGTGAGGCTGATCCGGCGGAGATTCAGAGGGCAATGCCGGAAGGTGGTTTCCGCAGTAATCAAATCCGGCCGTTCGTATGACAGTCCCTGCTCGAGAACGGCACCTTTCGGTGTGTCACTGAGAGATATTCGAGGATTCCTATTTTAATCCTCGTGATCGTATGAAGCCGATCTCCCAGTGATCGACTCGTTCTCATCGGAGATGACATGCACAAGCTTCGCAAGGCTGCCCTCATGGTCGTTGCCCTCGGCAGCGTCGGACTCCTGAGCGCCGGCACCGCCACCGCCCAGGGCCTCGACGGCCACGGCGACAAGGGCGGGAACAGCTACAGCGTGCTGCAGAGCAGCAACTGCAAGTCCCACGACCTGAACCTCGACATCCTCGGCCAGGTCGGCCTGCTGAACGGGCTGCTGGGCAGCGCGCTCAACGGCGAGGGCGACGCTGGTGCGCAGAAGACGCACCTGGGCTCGACCATGGGCTGTAACAACAGCGCCTTCTAAAGCCTGCCGGAAAAGTCACTGTCGGTTCTGGGCCCAGCCCGCGCGGATACGGGAAAACTCGCTCTGATCTCGCATTTGCGCAGGCCGGGCCCAACCGGCGGACATTCGCATACCGCAGTTCCGTCCAAGGGCCTTCACATGGATTGAGGGCCAATCTTCCTCGACTGCGCCGCCATTGAGGCCCGGTGTGCCGCGACCGCCGCTGGACGGGCTGATCGGCTACCGACATCGAGACGGCCGATTACGCCGACGGCTGCGTGATCACCATGCGCACCCGCACGTTCGAGTTCGGCCACCCACTCCAAACCCGGTCCGTCGGCGTGCACTTCAAGCCGGTACGCCCGGCCGGACGAAGTCGCCCGCTCGGGGGACTGCCGGTCGTCGTTCGGGCGCGGGGCCCGGGGGTTCACGTCGGGTGGGACTGGTGTGGTCGCGTCATGGCCCAGCGGATGGTCCGGGTCAGTGCCTGGCCGGTGGGGCGTACGGCGATGTCCTCGACGAGGGGGACCCGGGGAAGCCAGAGCATGCCGCGTGCCCAGGGCGGGAGCAGAGCTACGGCGTTCGCGGCCAGGGCGCCGTAGAACGGCCGTACCGCCAGAGGCAGGGGCGGCTGGAACAGCAGGAAGCGAGCGGCGGCGCGGGCCTCGGAGGTGGCCCGTAGTTCGGGCCGGTACGCGTTCAGGCGTTCGGTCAGCTCGCGCCGGTCTCGCGGTGCGTCGATCACCCCCAGCGCCTTGGCGACGCGTGCGGTGTCGGCGACGTACGCGTCGTAGCCGGCGCCATCCAGGGGGTGAGCTCCGTAGCGTTCGTGGGCGCGCAGGAAGCTGTCAGTCTCGGCGGCGTGGACCCAGGCAAGCAGGTGCGGATCGGCCGCGTGGTAGGGGTTGCCGTCGGTGGTTGTCCCGCGGATGCGTTCATGGATGGCCCTGACGTGGTCGACCGCGTGCTGGGCGTCCTCGGCGGTGCCGAACGTGGTCACGGCCAGGAAGGTGCTGGTGCGCTGGAGGCGCCCCCAGGGGTCGCCGCGGTAGCCGGAGTGGCCCGCCACCGCGGCCATGGCGAGCGGATGCAGGGACTGCAGCAGCAGTGCGCTCAGTCCGCCGATGAACATCGAGGCGTCGCCGTGGACGGTGCGGATCGGGCGGTCCGGTCCGAACCAGCGTGGGCCTGGGGTCTGGTGGATGCGGGTGCGTGTCGCCGGCCCGTCGGGGCCCGCGACCCGGTGGAACAGGGCCTGGCCCAGCTGTTCACGCACTGCGGTGAGCATGGTCGCCCTCCCCTCTGCTGCTGCCCAGTGTGCGCGATGTCCGCCGGGTTCCGGGCATGCCGGCACATTCAGGTGCCGGTGGGGGCGTGGCCTGATTCGCGGTCGGAGGCCGGCCACACGTAGGGAAGGTCGTCGGGGACACCGGGGAACAGCGGGGCGTACACATCGTGATCCTTGCGGACCAGTGCCGAGCGATGGCTCTCGTGGAAGGGTTCCTCGCCGAGCCAGGGCGGCAGCTCGCCGGCGGCGGCCAACTCCTGCTGCTCGCGCACCGCGGTGCCTGGCTCGTGCGCGGCGAAGTCTGCGACCAGGGAAGCCGCGCAACTGTCCTGGTGCCCATGATCCCGCCAGACCCGGCAGATCTCCAGGCCGTAGCGTACGAGTGCCTCCTCGTACCCGCTCCACATCCGTACCGCCGGGTGATGGCGCCAGCCGTAGCCGGGGACGGTCAGCCCGCGCAGGACCTGAAGGGCCTCGACCCGCTGTTTGCCCAGTCGGCGCCGGTCGAGGAGAAGGGCGGTCTGCCGGAAGTCGGGGTCGGGGAGGAACGTCTGCATCGGTCACCCGCTCACTTCTTGCGCAGCGCAGAAGGCTTGTGGACCGCAGACCGACCGGAGCGCTCGCTGCGTACTTCGTACTGCGGATCGTCGGGCGAGGCGTCGACGGTGCGGCCTGCGGCCTCGGTCCGTCGGGTGATTTTCCGCTCGACCGTGCCTTCCGTGGTGCTGCCGTGACTGTTCCAGGTGACCTCGTCACCCTGAGTGAGTCGGCGGTCCTTGCCCCGGCCGCTCGTTTCCGTTGCCTTCTTCGTCCGCTTCGCCATGGTGATCGCTCCCGTCCTCGGCGCTGGTGGCTTCGGCACTTGCGCGTGGACGCCGTGTGGTCGGCCATGCCCGAACGGCGGCGTTCCAGGCCACCCACTCGGGCAGACGTCTTATCAGTCACTTCCTTGCGGAGCCGTTGTTCGGATGCGGCTCAGCTCCGCTGGGTCGGTGGAGCGTGGCCGGCCACGAGGCGCCCCGGGCCGGCAGCCGGTCGACGCGTGCATCCGTCTGCAGCTCGCCAGGCGAATACGTGGTGAGCCTTCGACCGAAGGAGCCCGGACGGACTCGTGCCAGGAGGGCACACGCAGAATGCGCCGACACATCGCAGTAGTGGAGAGCGAGAGCCGTATGCACAAGGACGCTGTCCACGACTCGCCTCTGCGGGGGCGGGTCGCTGTCGTCACCGGGGCCGCCCGTGGCATCGGTGAAGCCCTCGCGCGGCGGCTGTCCGGGGCCGGCATGCACGTCGCCCTGCTCGGCCGCGAGGCGCAATCCCTCCAAGACGCGGCAGCCCCACTTCCCAACTCGACTCTCTGTATCGAGGCCGACGTCACCGACCAGGACGCACTCGACCGCGCGGCAGCGCAGGTCGCGGACCGGCTGGGAGACGCGGCCGTCGTCGTGGCAAACGCCGGCGTGGCGGCAGGCGGCCCGTTCCGTCATACGGATGCCGATCTCTGGCGGCGCGTGATCGACGTCAACCTGATCGGTGCGGCCAACACCGCCCGCGCCTTCCTGCCTCAACTGTCCCGCACGCGCGGCTACTACTTGCAGATCGCCTCGACCGCCGCCTTCGGCTCGGCACCCATGATGAGCGCATACTGCGCCTCCAAAGCCGGAGCGGAATCCTTCGCACGTGCCCTGCGCGGTGAGGTCGAGCCCGACGGTGTCGCCGTCGGCATCGCCTACGTCCACTGGACGGGCACCGACATGATCAGCGGAATGGACGAGCACCCCGTACTGCGAGCCCTGCGGGCCCACCAGCCGTGGTTCGCCCGCCGGGTGCACAGCCCCGACCAGGTCGCCGAATGGCTCACCGCCGGTGTCACCCACCGAGCCCTCCACGTCTACGCTCCGCCCTGGCTGCGTTGGTGCCAGCCCCTGCGACCGCTGTTCCCCACCGTGGTCACCCGCGTAGCCCGCCGAGAGCTGCGCCGAATGACCTCCGACGAACTCGCCGTAGACCTCGGAGTGATGGGCGCGGGCGGGCGCGCCGACTGGGACGCCTACACCACTGAGGCCCAGCGTTCCCGTCCTCCGCAGTGACCCGAACCTCATGGACTGACCGCACCGGTATGCCGGCGCCATGGCCGTCTACGTCATCGGCCTCGCCGCGCCGGCCTCCCTCGCGTCCGTCGCCCGGTCCCGCCCGTCCGTCGCGTCGGCGAGTGCCGTGCGCGCGAGATCGCGTAGCCAGATGTGGGCGGGGTCGGTGTCGTAGCGCTGATGCCAGGACAGGTACACCGGGGCCGGCGGCAGTTCGAACGGCATGGGGAGCAGGGCGAGTTCGAGCTGGGTGGTCAGTGAACGCGTGGTGGACTCCGGCGCGGTGACCAGGAGGTCGGAGTCGCGCACGAACGCGAGGGCGGCCGCTTCGGTGGGCGCGCTCGCCACCACGCGTCGCGTGAGGCCGAGCCGCGCGAGTTCGTCGTCGAGGACGTTGCTGAGGCGGCCCCGCCGCGAGACGGTGATGTGCTCGGCGGCGGCGTACCGCGCGGCAGTGACCGTCTTGTCGCGGGTCAGCGGGTGGTCGCGCCGCACGACGACGACGTGCCGGGTCTCGGCCACCCGGTCGGCGTGGATCTCGGGTGCGGTGGGCGGATCGGCGTTCGCGGCCAGGTCGACCTCGCCGCGGCGCAACTCAGGTGTGTCGATGCTCGATTCCGCGATGAAGCGCAGTCGCACGCCTGGTGCCTGCCGGCGCACGGCAGCGAGCAGCGCAGGGCCGCTGAGCGCGACCAGCGCATCATGCCATCGGATAGTGAAGGTGCGTTCCAGCGTCGCGAGATCGATTTCACGGCTAGGAGCCAGTACGCCGCGTGCCTGCTGCACCAGGTCGTGCACCTGCTCCCGGACAGCGATCGCGTACGGAGTCGGAGTCATCGTGCGTCCCGTGCGGACCAGGATCTGATCACCCGTGGCACGCCGGATCCGGCCGAGGCTCCGGCTCATCGCGGGGGCGGTGACATGCAGTCGCTCGGCTGCCCCGGCCACGCTGCCTTCCTCGAGGAGGGCGTCCAGCGCGGTGAGCAGGTTCAGATCCAATTGCATGGGAGTCATCCTAGCCGTGCTTTACATGCACTTGAAGTTAATGATGAGCCCTCCTACCTTCGAGGTGCGGGCGCGGAACACCTCGAATCCCGCCACCCCCGCAGACAAAGTCACCCCTGTTCGGACAGGAGCACTGCCATGCCCAAATCGCTTCAGGAAGCCGGTACTTCGGCATTCACGGCCCCAGCCCACGACGTCGAACTGCTCGAGCCGACCGCGGCCGCCGTACGCGCGGCGGGCTCCGCGCTGGTCGAGCGCTACGGCGACGTGGTCCGTTACGAGACGCGCGAGGAGCTGATGCGGGCGCTCGCGGCCAATGACGACGTGGCTCTCGGCATCCTCCGTCCTCGCCTCACGGAGCTGCGCCCGGACGCCCGCTGGGTCGAGGAGGAACTCGAGGGCGGCGCCCTGCCTCCCGGGGAATGGTGGGTCGTTGACCCTGCCGAAGGGAACGTCAACCACCTGCACGCCCTGCCGGACTGGGCGGTGACCGCGACGCTCGTGCGGGACAACCAGCCCGTGCTCACCGCGGTCCACCTGCCACTGACCGGTGAGACGTACACCGCGCTCGCCGGCCGGGGTGCCCACCTCGACGGCCGGCCCCTGCGAGTGGCCCCCACCACGGACCTCGGCCTGAGCATCGTGGCCACGAGCCAGGCCAGGCCGGACGAGGACGAGGAAGTGGTGCGCCGGGTCGGCTCCTCGATCACCGCGATGCTCTTCGACGCCCTCGTGGTACGGACTTCCGTCCCCGCCACCCTGCACCTGCTGAACCTGGCGGCCGGCCGGATCGACGCCTTCTGGCAGTTCGCCGGGGCCCGCGCGGACCTGCTCCCCGGGGCTCTGCTCGTCGCGGAGGCGGGAGGGCGCCTCTCCGATGCCGAGGGCCGCCACTGGACCCCGCAGAGCGGGAGCTTCCTGGCTGCCGCGCCCGGCGTGCACGCCGAGGCCGTGGCCACGCTTTCCCGTTGACCATCACCACCAGCACATGAAGGACCGGATCACCATGACCAAGATCAGCATTCTGGGCAACGGCCGAGTCGGCGGCGGCCTCGCGACAGCCCTCAACCGCGCCGGGCACGACGTGACCGTGGCGGACCGTTCACCGGGCGCTGCCGCCGACGCCGCGCGGTCGGCGAGCGTCGTCATCAACGCCACCCCGGGTGAGGGCTCTTTGGAGCGGCTCGTCGCACTGCGCGAAGAGCTCCGGGGCAAGATTCTCGTCGATGTCTCCAACGCCACCGTCGACGGACCGGACGGGTTGCCCGTCGACCTCCTCCACCACGGCTCGAGCCTCGCGGAACAGCTCCAGCGCGCGTTGCCCGACACGCACGTCGTGAAGACCCTGAACACGATGCTCCACTCGGTGATGACCGCGCCCGCCACGCTGTCCCAGCCGGCCACCGTCTTCCTCTCCGGGGAGGACCGGGCGGCCAAGGAGATCGTGCGAGGGCTGCTCCTCGACCTCGGCTGGCGCGAGGAGTGGATCACGGACCTCGGTGGGGTGGAGACCGCCCGCGCCACCGAGGCGGCCGTTCTGTTCGTGCCCCACGTGATCAGGGCTCGCGGATTCGCACCGTTCGCGATCTCGGTCGTCAGCTGAGCCGGCGGGAACTGGCCCCAGCACCGGGAGTCAGCTCTGCCGGGAGTGCATCGGACTGTTGGCGACCTCCTCCGTGCACTTCCCGTGCATCCCGCGCAGGCGCCGGTCGCGTCGCCAGTCGAAGACAGCCAGGGCCAGGGAAGTCAGCATCCCGGCGACAGCGGTGCCAAGTGCGATAACGAGGGCGCCTTGATAGTCGTCGCCGCTGCCGAGGACCATGTAGAAGAGACCGGGCAGGGCAGCGGTACCCACCGCAGCGCCGAGCCGCTGTCCCGTCTGCAGCGCGCCCCCCGCGGCGCCCGCCATGTCCACGGGTACGTCCCGCAGGGTCATGGTGATGTTCGGGGAGACCACGAAGCCCCCTCCGATGCCACCGAGGAACAGGACAGGAGCGGCGATCCAAGGAGCGATGCCCAAGGGCGCGAAGCGCAGGAGCAGAGCCGCTCCGCCCAGACCGCCGATCACTCCGACGAGGCCGCAGACGGTGAGCAGGCGTCCGTACCGGCCCACCAGGCGGCCCGCGACCACGGCGGCGCCCGCCGAGCCGAGCGCGAACGGAGTGACGGCGAGGCCGGACCGCAAGGGGGAGAAGGCCAGGCCGTTCTGGTAGAAGAGGGCGAAGACGAGCCATACGCCGCTGAAGCCGATGAAGTACAGCGTGCCGACGCCGGCCCCTACGGCGTAGCCGCGCACCGTGGTGAACAGGCGCGGGTCCAGCAACGGTTTGGTCCCCCTGGCGACGAGACGATACTGCCGGTGAACGAAGACGGTGAGGATCAAGGCGCCGACGGGGAACATCCACCACAGGCGGGCCAATCCGCCGGCCTCCGCCTGGACCAGCGGATACATCAGGGCGAGAACGCCGAGTCCGAGAAGCAGCACGCCGGATACGTCCACGTGCCTGCGTCCGGACGGCCGGCCTCGGGGCAGCAGTCGGCGTCCGAGCAGGACGCCGAGGATGCCGATGGGGACGTTGACGTAGAAGATCCAACGCCAGCCCTGCTGACCGTCGGCCAGGGCGAGGATGGTGCCGCCGAGGAGGGGACCGGAGGCGGAGGAGACGCCTACCGTCGCCCCGAAGTAGCCGAAGGCACGGCCGCGTTCGGCGCCGCGGAACAACTGTTGGATGAACGCCGAGTTCTGAGGCGCCATGAAGCCGGCCGCCAGTCCCTGGGCGAGGCGGGCCACGACCAGCAGGGTGATGTTGGGAGCGGCACCACAGGCTGCGCTGAAGACGACGAAACCGCACAGCGCCATCAGGAAGATGCGGCGTCGGTCCAGGGCGTCGCCCAGCCGTCCGGCGGTGACGAGCGCGAGGGCGAAGGTGAGGGTGTAGCCGGACACGATCCACTGCACCTCGGCGGGGGAGGCGTGCAGGTTGTGCTGGACGGTGGGCAGCGCGACCGCCACGATCGTGACGTCGAGCAGGCTCATGAAGCCCGCCACCAGAGTCACCCAGAGCGCCCGCCACCGGCGCGGATCCGGCTGGTACTCGTCCTCCCGGCCATCGGGGCCCTGGTCGCCCGCCGCTGACGCCGCCGCTGTCACGTGTAGTCCTCTCGCACGGCCCGGCCGAACCTGTTCCCCGACTGCGGCGCGTGCACACCGACGGTCTGCAAATGGGTGAGGCCGAGTACCCGACGTTCGCCTCTTCGACCGGTCGGACGGTCTGCGCGCGCCACCGCCACCGCGCCCGTCCGGCTGGTTCGCCGCGCGGTGACCGGCCACCCCACGGTCTGCCGCATTACGGCAGGCAGGGCAATCAAAGGACTTCGCCCCTCCGCCGGTACGCGCGGGTGATAACAGCCGCTTGCAGGTGTAGACCACGCGATTTGGGGCACCTGGAGGTCTGCTCGTCGTTGTTCGGCAGTCAGCAGCGGCGTGGGAATTCTGCTTGCAGCCTGTTCCTCGCGGTCGCGCCTGCCGGGGTGCGAGCTGCGCTTCGGGAAAGAGGAATCTCATGATCCTTCCGGCTGAGAGGGAACTGCGCGCTGCGCTGGCCCGGTTCGCTTCCGCGCGCATCGATCACGACGTGCGCCCGACTGGTGCTACGAGTCGTGCTCTGGAGGACGCCACGTACACGCTCTGTGTGATGACCTCTTCCCGCAGCCTCGATGAGGCTCTGGTCGCGGCAGATGCGCTGTTGCAGCGCTACCGCTCCGACCGCGCGGCCGTTTCGCGGGAGGTCCTGGCGGTCGTCGACGTGCCGCGTTCGGTAGCCCCTGCCGAGGCCGCGTCGGACACCTCGCGGCTGGAGTCGGCTGGCGCGTGATGAGGCGTGGCCGCTCGCGGTGATGTGGCGCGCGCGGGTCCGGCCCCCTGCACAGGACGCGGTTGCCACCGCCCAACGGCTGTGCGGCTACCGTCACGCAGGCTCTGCTGGAGGCAGGTGGGGCTGCTGTCACGGACGGGGGACAGTGGCAAGGGCGCCACGCAGGAGGTTGTGACCGCTTGTCGGCGGTCGGGGCTCGGGCCCTCCCGCAGCCCTCCGCGACCAGGCGCTGGCCCATGGCGGTGATCAGCGGGCCGCGGCGGCCGATCTGGAAGGAACCGGCGCCCGGGAGCGCCTCGTACTGGGACCGGGGTTGGGCGCGTCGACGGCCTCCGCCGCGGATTCCTCCGCCGCAAGGGCCTCGGCGGCCGGGGCCGCCTCGTCCGCGGCCGGGATGCTGTGCGCGAGGCGGCCGCCCTTCACACGGCCCGACATTCCGGAACCGACCCAACGGGGGCAGCGAGGTTCCAGGATGGCCGTCCTGGAGGCATGGCCTGCGGGCGGGACGCGCGCACGCAGGCCGGCCGGCGCTCCCGCGCGGGAACCGGGCTCGAGATCAGGTTCGGCTTGCGATGAGATGCGGCCTGGGCGCGGATCTGGCTGAGCGGGGTCGGCGATGGCGTCGAGACCACCGCACCCGGAAGTCGAGGCCGTCTATCGGCCAAGTCGATCCCCGCGTTCGTCCTGGTCCAGGGCGAGGGCTCAACGGGCCGTCGTAGCTGACAAGTTCGACGCCAGGGGCACCTCTTCACGCAGATGGTCCCGGCACGACAGGTCTCGGCGCTGCAGCGGTCGGCCCTGCGGGTCCATGCCGCAGCGGGCACGCCTGCCCAGCCCGCGTCCGGTGACGCGCGCGAGTGCCCGCGCTTCAGGCCTCGCTCAGCGGCTGGCGGCGAGTGCCGAGAGGACGGCGCGGGTGAGGCGGGCGACGTAGGCGTCGTCGGTGGGTCCGCCGACCGCGAGCATCCTGAAGTACAACGGGGCGCCGAACAGATCGACGGCCAGGCCCATGTCGATGTCGGCTGGCAGCTCTCCGCGGTCGATCGCCTGGTGCAGCACCGTCGCCACCGCGGCGCGCCGGGGGGTGAGGACCGCCTCGTGGAGCGCGGCGCTCAGCGAGGGGTTGCGGGCCGACTCGGCAACCAGGTCGGGGACGATCCGGCCGACAAGTGGATGGCGGAGGTCGGCCATGGTGTCCCGGACGAACCGTTCGACGTCGTCGCGCAGTGACCCGGAGCCGGCCGTCACGGGGAGGTGTTCGGCGGCGGCCTCGGAGACCAGCTCCACGACCATCGCCTCCTTGGAGGGCCAGCGCCGGTAGAGGGCCGCCTTGCCGACGCGGGCCCGGCGGGTTACGGCCTCCATCGACATCCGGGCGAAACCGGTCTGGGCGAGCTCCTCGAACACCGCCCGCCTGATCGTCTCGGTCACGGACTCCCGCAGGACCGCGGAGCCCGTGGGCCTGCGGTCGACGTCGTCACGGCTGGTCGATTCCACTGCGGGAGATTAACACCGAACGGAACGGTTGCGTTCCGTCCGGGCCGGGTGTACGTTCCGGCGCGAGACGGAACGGCTCTGTTCCGTTCCATCTCGAAAGGGGTCCCGATGAAGTTCCTCTTCGACGACGCGGCGTTCTCCTTCCAGGCGCTGCGCACGGCCGGACACGCCGCTTACGCGGGCGCCGATCTCGGCGAGGTCCTGGCCGCCTCGCGCGACATCCCCGACGGCGACGAGGAGGCCTGGTGCCGGGAGTGGACCGCCGTCGCCGAACGCCTCCACCGTGTCGGCGCCGAGGCACTCGCCGCCGGCCACCGGGTCAGCGCCCGCGAGTCCCTCCTGCGGGCCTCGAACTACTACCGCACCGCCGACTTCTTCCGCGTCGAGGACCGGGACTCCGACCCCGAGTCGGCCCGCCTCGCCCGGTGCTCGCGGCAGACCTTCGCGCAGGCGGCACAGCTGTTCGACACTCCGGTCGTGCCCCTGCGGATCCCCTACGAGGACACCACCCTCCCGGGATACCTGTTCCTCGCGGACGACACGGGCCGCAGCCGGCCCACCGTCATCCACCACGGCGGATACGACTCCACCCTGGAAGAGCTGTACTTCATGGCGGCCGGCGGGGCACTGCGCCGCGGCTACCACGTCCTCGCCTTCGAAGGCCCCGGGCAGCAGTCCGTCCGCCGGGAGCAGGGACTGGTCTTCCGGCCGGACTGGGAACACGTGGTCACGCCCGTGGTGGACCACGCCCTGACCCGCCCGGAGGTGGATCCTGAGAGGCTCGTGCTGTTCGGCACCAGCTTCGGCGGACTGCTGGCCGCCCGCGCCACGGCCTTCGAGGACCGCTTCGCCGCGTGCGTCCTGCACAACGGGGTCTACGACTTCTATGAGGTCCCCCTTCGTGGCATTCCGCCCTACCTCGGCGAGTGGGTGACGGACGCCCGGGACGACGTGGCCGGGCCCGCGCTGGCCGTCACCATGGCCCAGAGCACCCAGGCGCGCTGGTTCCTGCGGCACGGCATGTGGGTCTTCGGGGCCAAGACGCCCCCCGAGGCGCTGCGCGCCTGCGCTCCGTACAACCTCGACACCGCGGTCGCGCACATCACCTGCCCCACGCTCGTCCTCGACGCGGAGAACGACCTGCCCTTTCACGGCGAGGCCCGGCGGGTGCACGAGGCGCTGCGCTGCACGAAGGAGCTGATGCTGTTCACCGTCGCCGAAGGGGCCGGCGAACACTGCCAGGAAGGCGCGGCGCTCCGCTTTCACCAGCGGGTCTTCGACTGGCTCGACGAACGTCTGGCCCGCGCATGACCGTTGGGGCGGACACCCGGTCGGCCACGGCGGACGGCACCCGCCGCCGGGCCCGCACCGTCCTGGCCCTGCTGGCGCTCTTCATCGTCGTCAACGCCGCTGACAAGGCCGTCCTCGGCCTGACCGCGGGCCCCATCAAGGACGACCTCGGGCTCTCCGCCACCGAGTTCGGCACCATCGCCAGCAGCTTCTACCTCCTGTTCAGCCTCTCGGCGGTCTCGGTCGGCTTCCTGGGCGACCGCATCCGCCCCCGGCCCCTGCTCGCCGTGCTCGCCCTTCTCTGGGCGGCGGCGCAACTGCCGATCCTCCTCCCCGCCACAGGATTCGGAGCCCTCGTCGCCACCCGGGTCGTGCTCGGTGCGGGTGAGGGGCCGGGCTTCCCGCTGGCCAACTACACGGCGTTCACCTGGTTTCCGGAGAAGCGGCGCGCGCTGCCCTCGGCCGTCGTGGTCGCGGGCGGCGCGGGGGGCACCGTCCTGGCCGCCCCGCTGGTCGTCCTGGTCACCAACACCCTCGGCTGGCGGGCCGCGTTCGGCCTGCTCGGGGCCGCCGGGGTGGTGTGGACCCTGGTCTGGCTGAGGGTCGGCGGCGGCGGGCCGTACGCCGCACACCTGGGCCCCGGACCGGCAGACGACGAACCGTCGGCAGGGGACGTCCCGACGGTCTCCGCCGACGGGGCGCGCCCCACGGTCCCCTTCCGGCGCATCGTCACAACGGGCACCTGGCTCGGGGCCACCTTCTCTACTTTCGCGGTCATGTGGACGCTCTCCCTGGGGTTCGCCTGGCTGCCGCTCTTCCTGGAGGACCAGGTGGGCTTCAGCGACGCGGAGATCAGCGGGATCGTCGGGCTGCCGGCCCTGTCCATGGCCGTCCTGGTCCTCACCGCGGGAGCCGTCGCGCACCGGCTGATGCGGAGAGGGGTGACCGCCCGGATCGCGCAGGGACTGGTCGGCGCGCTGCTGCCGCTTCTCGCCGGCACGTGTCTGCTGCTCGCGACCCGGGCCGGTCCCGCCCCCCTCCTGCTGCCGTTGCTGGTCCTGGCGTTCTCCGCGGGCAACGGACAGACCCCCCTGACCAACGCGGCGATCGCGGACATCTGCCCGGCCGGCCGGCGCAGCGCCGCCCTGGGCCTCTCCTACGCCCTCGCCGCCCTCTCGAGCCTGCTCGCCCCCTATGTCACCGGGCGGATCATCGACGCGGCGCCCACCGAGGCCGTCGGCTACGGGCGGGCCTTCGACCTGGCCGCCTGTCTGCTGATCGCCGGTGCCGTGGTCTCGGCGCTCCTGATCCGACCCGACCGGGACGCCCTCACCTTGCTCGCCGCACACCCGGCGACGTCCAGCGCGTCCGCCGCCTCCAGCGCGTCCGCCCAGTCCGGTGCGGACGCCGAGCCCACAGCGAAGGAGTGACCCCCGATGCCCGTAGACATCGCCGTCGTCCACGGGGTGCGTACCCCGATCGGCCGATACAAGGGCGCACTGAGCTCGACTCCCGCGCACCGGCTGGGCGCCCTCGTGATCCGCGAGGCGGTCGTCGGCGGTGGGCTGGACCTCGGCGCCGTGAGCGAGGTCGTCCTGGGCTGCGTGGGCCAGGTGGGCCCCGACGCGTTCAACGCCCGGCGTGCGTCCCTGGCCGCCGGGCTACCCGTGACGACCCCCGCGTACAACGTCAACAGGCTGTGCGGGTCCGGACTGCAGGCCGTCTGGTCGGCCGCCCAGAGCCTCACCCTCGGCGAGGCGGACGTCGTCGTGGCGGGCGGCAACGAGTCGATGACCCGTCAGCCGCTGCTCGACTACAGCGAACGGGCCCCCGACGAGGTGCCGGGAGAGCCGACCATGGACGGCACCGTTTCCCTGGTCACCGACCCCTTCGGGCGTTACCCCATGGGCATGACGGGCGAGGTGGTGGCGGACCGGTACGACATCTCGCGGCAGCGCCAGGACGGATGGGCCGCCGAGAGTCAGCGCCGGGCCGCCGTCGCCGTCCGCGAGGGACGTTTCGACGAGCAGATCGTGCCCGTGGCCACCCCGGGCGGCGTCGTGGAGCGGGACGAACATCCCCGGCCCGGCACGACGGTGGACAAGCTCGCCGGCCTGGCTCCCGTGTTCTCGCAGAACGGCACGATCACCGCCGGGAACTCCGCCGGCATCAACGACGGCGCTGCCGCCGTGCTGCTGATGCGCTCGGCCGATCTCACCCCCGGCACCGCACCGCTCTGCCGGCTGCGCGACGCGGTCGTCACCGCGCTGGAGCCGGAGATCATGGGCGTCGCCCCGGCCGAGGCGATCCGCAGCCTGCTGCATCGGAACGGCCTCACCCTGGACGCGATCGACGTGATCGAACTCAACGAGGCGTTCGCCGCCCAGGTCCTGGCCGTCATGGACGGACTCAAGCTCGATCCGGACCGCGTCAACCCGAACGGCGGGGCGATCGCCCTCGGCCATCCCATCGGCGCCACGGGAACCGTCCTGTTGCTCAAGGCGGCTCACGAACTGCGCCGCACGGGCTGCCGGTTGGCTGTGATCGCCCTGTGCATCGGCGGCGGCCAGGGAATCGCCGCACTGATCGAGAACCCGGACGGGACCCGATGAGCGAGTACGTCTGGCATCCCACGCCGGAGTTCACCGAACACGGCAACATCGCGGCCTTCTGCCGCAAGCACGGCATCGACGGCGGCTACCGCGAACTGCAGACCAGGTCCGTCACCCACCCCCAGTGGTTCTGGGAACGGGCCGCGGCGGACATCGGCATCGTCTGGCACACGCCGCCGACGCGCGTGTGCGACGACACCGGAGGCATCGCCTTCACCCGCTGGTTCCCGGGCGGACGCACCAACCTCGTGGACTCCTGTCTCCACCGCCATCTACGGCAGGGGCGCGGGCGGGCTCCCGCACTGCGCTGGGAGCGGGAGGACGGCACGAACGGGGTTCTGACGTACGACGACGTCGCCGCCCGCAGCGCCCGGGTGGCAGGCGGACTGCGCGCCCTCGGGGTCGTGGAGGGCGACCGGGTGGCCGGGTATCTGCCGGCCGGTCCCGAGGCCTTCGTCCTGCTCTTCGCCTGCGCGCGCATCGGCGCCGTGCTGGTGCCGCTGTTCTCCGGCTTCGGCACCGAGGCGATCGCCGTCCGGCTTGTCGACGCCGGGGCGAAAGTCCTGGTCACCGCGGCGGCCGCCACCCGGCACGGCCGCCGGTACGACATGGAGACGGTGGCCCGTACCGCACTGGAAAAGGCCACATGCGTACGTCATCTCGTCGTCGTTCCGGAAGAGCCGGGCGCCCCGCCGAATCCCTCCGGGCAGAGCCGCCGGAACGTGCCATCCGCACCCCTAGGGGCGGGCGCGACGCCCCGTGCGTCGAGGCCCTCCCGGGCGGGGGACGTGTCGCAGGACGAGCCGACCGCCTCGCCGGGGCCCGCGACGACGACCTGGCACAGCCTCTGCGGCGCCGAGCCCGCCGAGGCCGTCTCACTCCCGACCGGCACCCCCTTCCTCCTGCTGCACACGTCGGGCACCACCGGGCGCCCCAAGGGCGCGATGCACACCCACGGCGGCTTCCCGGTCCAGGTCGGCAGCGAGACCCGGTACAACCTCGACCTGCGGCCGGACGACGTGGCCTTCTGGGTCACCGACCCCGGCTGGATCATGTTCCCGCTCGTCGCCGTGGGCGCCACCCTCGCCGGCGCCTGCGTCCTGGCGTACCAGGGCGCGATCGACCATCCGGACGTCACCCGCCTGTGGCGGCTGCTCGACGACCACGGGGTCACCGTCTTCGGCAGCTCGCCCAGCCTGGCCCGCATGCTGATGGGCCGCGGCCCGAAGCATCCGGCGCCGTCCCGGTTGCGCGTCCTCGGCTCCACCGGCGAGCCGTGGACCGAGGAGGCGTGGCGCTGGTACTTCGCCGACTTCGGCGGCGAACGCTGCCCGGTGATCAACATCTGCGGCGGCACCGAGGTCGGCGGATCCCTGCTCGCGTCCGCGCCCACCCTGCCCCAGTCGCCGTGCAGCTTCTCGGGGCCCTGCCTGGGCATCGACGCGGCGATCGAGGACGACCAGGACACCGAGCCGCCCGAAGGACACGTCGGTGAACTGGTCGTGCGGCACTCCTGGCCCGGCATGACCCGGGGACTGTGGCGAGCGCGGGAACGCTTCGCCGACACCTACTTCGGCCGGAGGCCGGGCCGCTGGTCCCACGGCGACCTCGTCTCCCGGACCGGTGACGAGTGGTTCGTCCATGGCCGCCTCGACGACATCATCAAGGTGGCCGGCAAACGCCTCGGGCCCACCGAGGTCGAGGACGCCGTCGTCGGCGACCCGGCCGTCGCGGAGGCGGCCGCAGTCGGGATACCGCACCCCGTCAAGGGCGAGGCCCTGTGGTGCTTCGCGGTCCCGGCGGCCGGGCGGCCCATCGGCGCACCGGAAGCCGAGCGGATCCGCGGCCGGGTGGCGCACGCGCTCGGCCCCGCGTTCCGGCCCAGTCGGGTGGTCGCCGTACCGGTGCTGCCCAGGACCCGCAACGGCAAGGTGATGCGGCGGCTCATCCGCAGCCTCGTCACCGGCGAGGCGCTCGGTGACCTGTCCACCCTCGTCAACCCGGCCGGCCTCGACGCGATCCGTAACGCCCTGCAGGACCAGTGAAAGCGGGCAACCCGCCCACGGACCAAGGGAGTTCCATGCCGACGATCGACATCCTTTTGCCCGGCTTCGCCATCGACACCGACCAGGGCTATCCCGCTTTCTGCGGGGTGTTCCTGGTACGCGGCCCGGACGCCGCCGGACGGCACCGGAACATCCTCGTCGACGCCGCCCACGTCGGCCGCCGCCCCTTCCTGCGGAACGCGCTCGCCGCACACGGCCTCGACGCCGAGGACATCGACACCGTCGTCCTCACCCACGCCCACTGGGACCATGTCCAGAACATCGACCTGTTCCCGCAGGCCACCCTCGTCCTCCACCCCGACGAGCGCCGGTACGCGCACACCCCGCACGCCAACGACTGGGCCACGCCCGCCTGGACGGGGCTGCTCCTCGAACAACTCCCCGTCCGCGAGGTCACGGACGGGGAGGAGATCATCCCCGGCGTGGACGTCATTGGCCTGCCCGGCCACTCGCCCGGCAGCATCGGCGTGGTCGTGCAGACCGAGCGGGGGCGCGCCACCATCACCGGCGACGCCCTGCACTTCGCGTACGTCGCCCTCACCAAACGCAACCCCCTGGTCTTCTGGGACACCGACCAGGCCGCCCGCAGCATCGAACGGGTCCTTACCGTGTCCGACGTGGTCTACCCGGGCCACGACCGGCCTTTCCGGCTCACTTCGGACGCCGGCATCGACTACCTGGAACCCTTCGCGCTCACCCTGACCGGACTGCGGCCCGACACCGTTGGACTCTGCTTCGCCGACGCCTCGTCACGCCCGCTGTGGGTCATGCCGGGGGTCCAGGAGCAGGCCACGCTGTACGAGAAGAACGCCGACGAGATGCAACGACGCATCAACCGGGTGCCGAAGGTGGTGCGCCCGGTTCCGCGAGAAGCCGGGCCAGCGAAGGGCTGAGCCGGTCGAAGAACGGATCGGGTGCCTGACGCGGAAAGAAGTGACCGCCAGGGACGGTGGTCATGCGGAAGCTGTTCACGTACCTCCCCCAGGCCCGCACCGCGCCCGTGGTGACGAGCGGGTCGTCGACGCCCGCGAAAGCCTCGACGTGGATCGGCAGCCGGGCCCGTTCGTCGTCCGGGTCCCGCAGTCCCGCCCGGTGGTGGGTCGCGCAGACCCGCAGGTCGTCGCGGAGGATGGGCAGCAGCACCCGCAGCCAGTCGTCCCGTCCGAGGAACCGCGGACTCAGACCGCCCAAGTCCACCAGGAGCCGGGCCAGTTCGTGGTCGTCGTACCGGTCGGGCGGCGGCAGCGACGGCGCCACATACGGCGCCGCGTACGCCCCGAGGAACAGGGCCTCGGGAGGGCGGCCGCCCTCGCGCAGCCGGGCCGCCGTCAGCGCGAAGGCCACCAACGCGCCCATGCTGTGGCCGTAGGCGGCCCAGGGCCCCTCGTCGAGCCGAGGCGCGAGATCCCGCCCGAGGGCCTCGACGACCTCGCCCGCGTCCTGGAAGCGGGGCTCGCGATAGCGCGCCTCGCGGCCCGGCAACTGCACCGGCAGGACGTCGACGCCGAACGGAAGGCGACCGGGCCACGAGCTGAAGAACGAGGCGCCGCCGCCCGCGTGGTGGAAGCAGAACAGCCTGAGCCGGGCGCCCTCGCGGGGCGCCCGGCCGAGGCAGGACGCCGGAGCCGTAGTGGTCATGCGGGGGCTCCGTGCAATGTACGGGCGAGGCGGCGGCGTGCGCGCAGGACCCGGGCCCGGGCCGAGGCGGCCCGGCGGACGCCGCTCGCCGTGCCGGCCATGCGCAGCGCCTGCGACAGCAGCCACAGGCGGGTCTCGGCAGCCTGGTCGGGGCTGCCGCCGAGGGCGTCGTTCTCGACCAGGCGCAGGTGCGGCACGGTCTGCTCCAGCAACCGGACGTCGGACGGCGGCGCGACCTCGTCGTCGCGGCTCGCCGCGTACGCGACCGGGGTGCGCAGTCGGGTCAGCCGCTCCTCGTCGACGCCCCAGTCGGCGAGGGCGGCCGGGAGCCGGTCCACCGGCGTCCGCATCACATGGGACAGGGTCAGCGTCATCAGGCGGGGCAGCGGCGTGCGGTGCGCGGCGCGGGTGAAGAAGTCGCGCACCGGGGCCCCGGCGGTCACCAGTCCCCGGATGCGATCGTCCTCCAGCGCGTGTCGCAGGGCGAGATGCCCGCCGAAGCTCAGGCCCACGACACAGGTACGGGAAGCGTCGGCGGCACGGCCGAGCAGGTCGAGGAGATACGTGAGCATGCGCGTGCTGTCCGATCCGTAGGTGAGGGTGTTCTCGCCGACGCCTGGCAGTTCCGTGACCACGACGGCCGCGCCGAGCCGGTCGGCTCCGGCCAGCACCGGGGCCCACTGCTCCTTCGTACCGGTGACGCCGCCCAGAACGAGGATGAGCGGGAGGCTGCTGCGCTGGGACAGCCCGGCGGCCCAGCAGGCGAAGCCCGCCCCGTCGAAGGGCAGATCGAGCCGGGAGATGCCGCGGACGCGTTTGCGCCAGCGGTCGAAGGCCTCCACAGCGGCGCTCTGTGCTGCTTGCCGGCTCGGTCCGTCGACGTACGGGAAGCGGGCCATCGTGTAGTAGCGAACCGCGTCCAGATCGCGGCCGCGTGCCTCGGCCGCCTTCGCGAGCGACGACCACTGGTGGGTCCAGACGCCGGGGCCTTCGCCCTTGGCGTCCTCCTTGAGGTTCCGCATCACCCGGTGGACGACATCTCCGGGGATGCCCTGGGCGTACGCGTGGGGAAGGGCGAACCTCCACAACTCGGCTACGGGGATCACCGGGCCGTTCCTTTCTCTTCGGGGACACGTGCCTCTTCCGGGACACGCGCCGGGATCTCGGACGCGCCACCGGTCCCCGGCCCGTTCCCACCGCCGGTGACGAGGCGGGCGAGGCCAGCCCGCATCCGCCTGCCAAAGCCGGGGGACAGGACGACGTCCAGCTGGGTGTCCAGGAACAGGGCGCGGAAGTGCAGGCAGGCCTCGGGTTCGGCGGCTACGAGTGCCGGACCTGCCTGGGGCGTGGTCACCGGCCCGCCACCACTTCGTACATCTGCCGGAAGGTCCTCGTCTCCAGCATGTCGACCACTGGGATGCGTCGGCCGACGGCGTTCTCCACGACGGTCACCAGCCGCAGCAGCAGCACCGAGTCCCAGTCGGGGAAGTCGTCCAGGGGGCGGTCGAGGTCCTCGGCCCGGACCTGCAGGCCGAGTTCCTCCTCCAGGAGAGTGCGGAACTCTTCGGTGTCGGCGAGGGCAGTGGTCATGCGGAGTCTCCGTCGAACGGCCCGAACGCGGCTTGCAGCCGCAGATGGGCGGGGGCAGGGGTGATGTCGCCAAGGTCGTGCCGAAAGGTGACCGCGTCGGGGTGCTCCGGATCGGTGCCGGTGACGGCGAAGCCGTGCTCTGCGTAGAAGGAGGCGAACGCGGCGTTGCGGGGTGTGGGCCGATAACGGCCCGTCACGGCGCCCGCGCCGGTGTCACGGGCGAACTCCAGCACCGCCGTCACACAGGCGCTCTCGATGCCCCGGGAGAACACCCGGCAGCTGAGGACGAAGTTGTCGATGCACAGCACCTCTGCGTCGCGCCGCAGGAACAGGGCGCCGACCAGGCCGTGGTCGCCGAACCGATCGCGCGCCCGCACCGCGATCACGTGCAGCCCCGGGCGCTCCATCCGCGCCGACACCTGCGGGACCTGCAGGCGTTCGGTGACCAGGTGGAACTGGTTGGTGCGCAGCGTGAGCTGGGAGACCCGGGCGATCTCCGACTCGTCCGGCGGGCGCAGGAGGACCTCCAGCCCGAGTCCTTCGAGATAGTCCCGGTAGGAACCGAAGTCCTCGCGGAATTCCTGCCGCAGGGCCTCGGTGCGGTAGCGGCCGGCCCGTTCCAGGTCGGCCTCGGTGAGCTCGAACAGGTCGAACCAGCCGTCGGCCAGCAGCGCCGAGGGGTGCAGGGCGGGCTCCTCGTCGACCCGGACGACGGCGACCTCGGGCAGCTGCTCGGCAACCAGCCCGCACTCGAAGAGGCTGTCGTCGACGAAGACGAAGCTGTCCAGGCCGAGCCCGAGCCGGTCGGCGATGTCGCGGAGATTGTCGTGCTTCGCCTTCCAGTTGGCGTTGACGCGGACGAAGTCGTCCTCGCGCAGCACCATGGCCGGATGGGTGCGCAGTGTCTCGCGCACCGCGTCGGTGTCGTTCTTGCTGCTGACCGCCAGCAGCACGCCCTGCGCGCCGAGTTGCCCGAGCACCCGCTGGAACTCCTGGAAGGCCTCGCCCCGCAGACCGGAGCCGAGGTCGACGCCACCGGGCCCGTCCTCGCCGAGCACCCCTCCCCACAGCGTGCCGTCCAGGTCCAGCACCAGACACTTGCGGGTGCGGCCCAGGCGCGCGCGGACGACGTGGGCGGCCTCCCGGGCGTAGGCGGCGAGCAGCGCATCGGACAGCCGGGCGCGGGCGTACTGCGCGCTGCGTGGATCGCACGCGGGAACGCCCTCGGCCACCAGCGGATCGAGGTCCACGACGACCACCCCGGGGTGCAACTCGGCGAGGGACAGCAGACCGAGGTTGAAGTCCCGCCACACCGCGCCGAGCCGGGCGCGGGAGCGCAGGTCGACCAGCTGGTGGGTGTAACGGCGGTGCAGTGGCACGGTATTCAGGACGAGCAGGCCACGCCCGGCCTTCTGGTGGGTGCGCACGGCCCCGGCGACGAGCGAGAGCCGGGCCCGTGCCGCTGCCTCGACGTCCTTGACCCGCCAGGGCACGGTGACGTCGTCGAAGACCGTGTGCGCGTCGAGCAGACACAGCGTGAGCTGCGGCTGCTCCTCTCCGGCCGTCGCGGGTCGCATCAGGTCCTGCAAATAGGAACCGTACGGCGCGACTTTCGCCTCCAACAGCATCCCGTGCCGGGCCAGTTCGGCGGTGAGGGGGGCCAGAAGGGGGGCTACCGTGGAGTGGCCTGTGACGGTGACCGTGACCACCGGGACGTCGGCGTGGCGGCATACCTCCTTCGCATCGAGCCGGGCCAGCAGCTGGCCCGCGGCCGACAGGTCGGTCGCGGGCATGCGTGCCAGCAGGGTCCGTACCCGTCCGTACTCCGTGGCGAGCGTGCCCGCCCGATGCAGGGCGCGCAGGGTGCCGAGAGCCTGGGGGTCGTGCCAGGTGCCAGAGGCGCCGTGGGTGCGGTTCCCGGTCTCGGTCATGAACGCTCCAGTGCGATACCCGACTTGATCCACTTGCTGGACTCGATGGCCACCGCGACCGCGCGCCCGGGGCCGTCCCACTGCCGCAGCAGCTCGGCGAGCTGGAGGAACGGCAGGGCGTTGCCGTTGTTCCCGACGGTGCGCACCACGTTGATACGCCGGGCTTCCGGGGCGGGCATGCCCGCGGAGATGCGGTCGCTCATCCGGCCGGAGAGCTGTGGGGGCAGCAGGAAGTCCACTGCGTCGGCGCTCCAGCCGAGGTCGTCCAGGAGCTCCCAGAACATCTGCCCGGCCATGACCGGCACCGCCTCCTCGATCGCCTTGTAGTCCTCGAAGACAGCGGTGCGGTCGCTGTGCCGGTCGCCGAGCCCGAACCAGTCGATGACCTGGCCGGGCTCCCGGCCCAGGCCCACCAGCCGGTTGAGTACCTGCCGGATCTCGATGCCCTGGCCCCTGGCCTCGGTGCTGAGCACGGCCGCGCCGGCCCCGTCGCCGAAGAGCACGTAGTTGACGAGTTCGGCGGAGGTGCGGCTGCCAGGGTCGAAGTCCGTCTGAAGATGCTTGGCACACACGTCACCGCCGATCACCAGCGCGGTGGTGCAGCGTCCGGCCAGCAGCAGGGTGCGGGCCACGTCCAGAGCCTGCACGGCTCCGGCGCAACCGGACTGGAGCTGGTACGTGGGGACGTTGTCGACGCCGAGCCGGTCCGCGACCAGGTTCACCGTGGCGGGCATCAGATGGTCCGGGGTGGCCGTGCCCAGGACGACGCAGTCGACGTCACCCGGCTCCAGGCCGGCCTCCGCCAGCGCCCGGTCGGCCGCGGTCGTCGCGATGTCGGCCAGGCTGTGCCGTATCTGGCCGGTCGCCAGGTCGACGGCGAAGTACCGGCTGATGTTGCCGGTGAACATCTCGGCCCATGTCTCGTCGACGCCGACGAGTTTGGCCAGGGTCGCGTTGTCCACCGGGTCCCCGGGCAGGCAGGTGCCGACCGAGGCCAGGTACGCGGTGGGAGGTGCCATCAACGTGTTCCTTCCATAGTCATGGGAAGGGGGGTGGCGGAGCCGTGGGGGAGTTGGTTGCGCAGGTACGCGACCAGGTCGGCCACCGTGCGCAGGCTGGCGAGCAGATCCTCGATCGGGAGCGACCCGAGTTGCGGCAGTGCGTCCTCGATTCGGGTCTTCAGCTCCATCACCCGGATCGAGTCGAAGCCAAGGTCCTCGTGGAGCCGGTCGTGGTCGTGCACGTGCTGCAGGTCGTGCCCGCCGACCCGGCACACGAGACGGCGTGTCAGCACGGCGAGGGAGTCCGGTAGGTCCCCCGCCGGGGCCGGGGGGCACGATTCCCCGCGGTCCGCGCCACTCGGTTCCGGGGCGGTGTCCGCGCCAGGGGGGACGGATGGCGTGGACGGTTCCGGAAGTCCGGGTGCGGCACCGGAGCGCCAGGACCGGAACGACTCGTCGAACAGGTACGGCGGCAGTCGGCGCGGCACCCGGTCCTCCGCGTCGTACAGCAGGTCCCAGTCCGGCGTGAGACCGGCGCACCACAGCTCCCCGAACAGCTCCTGGGGGCGGTGCCAGGGAGCGTGCTCTCCCGGGTGCGCGGCGTGCAGGCTCACTGCATGGCCCCCGTCCGCCCGCAACGTCGACAGCAGCGGGGTGAGCACCGCGCGCGGGCCGATCTCCACCACATGGGTGACACTGGTGGCGAGGAGCGCGCCCGCGGCCTCGGCGAACCGTACCGGCTCGGTGATCTGCCGCGCCCAGTAGGCGGCGTCCATGGTCTCCTCGCCGCTCAACTCACGGCCGTACACCGTCGAGAACACCGGGAGCGCAGGGCGCCGGTCGGACACGTCCGCGCACTCCCGGCGGAACTCCTCGACCACGGGCCGCATCAGCGGCGAGTGGAAGGCATGCGAGACGGTGAGCCGCCGGACGGACACCTTGCGCTCGGCCAACTCCCTCTCCACCGCGGCCAGTTCGTCGAGGTCCCCGGCGATCACGGTGCTGCGCCGGCCGTTGACCGCGGCCACCCCCAGCCGCGCCCACCCCACCAGCAGCGGTTCCAACTCCATGGCGCCCAGGCTCACCGAGAGCATCCCGCCGTCCTTGGGCAGCTTCTCCATCAGCGCCCCGCGCCGGGCGACCAGCCGCGCCGCGTCCGCCACGTCCAGCGCCCCGGCCGCGCACGCGGCGGCGAACTCGCCGATGCTGTGCCCGATCACGTACGACGGCCTGATCCCGGCCTCGGTCAGGGTGGCGGCCATCGCGTACTCGACGGCGAACAGCGCGGGCTGAGCCAGCCGCGCGCGCTGGACCTCCGCGTCTGCGTCGAGCACCTGGTCGCGCACGGACACGCCGGTGTGCGGGGCGAGCAGCGTGTCGATCTCGTCGAGGTGGCGCGCGTAGGCGGGGCACGACCGGTACCAGGACGCAGTCATACGAGCGTGCTGGGCGCCCTGCCCCGTGAAGGCGAACGCCACCGACGGCACCCCGCGCCGCCCGCCGTCCACCCGCGCGGTCCCCTCGGCGCGCTCCGCGGCCTTCCGCAACCCGGCGACCAGCGTGGGCAGATCGCCCGCTGCCACGGCCGCGCGGTGCCGCAGCCGGGACTTGACGCGGTTGCTGGTCCAGCACAGCTGCGCCAGCTGGCTCCCGGGACGGCGGGACAGGACGTCGGCCTGCGCCAGCAGATTCGCGCGCAGCCGCTCCGGGGTGCGGGCGGAGAGGGTGAACACGCCCGGTGCCGCGTGCCGGCTGCGGTGGACCGCGCGGGGCGCGGAGCCCAGCACCGCGTGCGCGTTGCTGCCGCCCATGCCGAAACTGCTCACCGCGGCGTGCACGGTGCCGGACGGCAGCTTGAGCGGCGACCTCAGCAGGGACAGCCGGCGCCCGGACAGATCCAGTTTCGGGTTCTCGTCGTCGGCGAACCGACTCGGCGGCACCGTGCGGTGGTGCAGTGCGAGGACTGCCTTGATGAGCCCGGCGATCCCGGCCGCGCCCTCCGCGTGCCCGAAATTGCTCTTGACCGAGCCCAGCGCGACGCTTCCGCCGCCGCGGCCACTGGTCAGCTCGCCGAGCGCCTGGGCCTCGATGAAGTCGCCCAGCAGCGTCCCGGTGCCGTGCGCCTCCACGAAGCGGATGTCATCGGCGGTGACGCCGGCCCGCCGCCACACGGACTCGATCAGCCGCTGCTGCGCCCAGCGGTTGGGCGCCGTGATGCCGTTGCTGCGCCCGTCCTGGTTGATCCCGGTCTCCTTCAGCACGGCGTACACCGGCTGACGGTCCGCCAGGGCGTCGCTCAGTCTGCGCAGTACCAGCACCGCGACGCCCTCGGCCCGTCCGATCCCGTCGGCGGAGGCGCTGAACGGCTTGCAGCGGCCGTCCGGTGCCGAGAGGCCGGCCTGGGCGTAGAAGATGTTGATGACCGGCGTCATGATCAGGTTGGTGCCGGCCGCGAGGGCGTGGTCGCACTCTTTGGCACGCAGCGCGTTCACCGCGAGGTGGACGGCGACGAGTGAGGAGGAGCAGGCCGTGTCCACCGCCAGGCTGGGGCCGTTGAGGTCGAGATGGTACGACACGCGGTTCGCGCCCATGAAGTAGCCGTTGCCCGAGCCGTAACGAGCGGTGATCCGGTCGTAATCGGCGAGTTGCAGGAACGCCCACTCGTTGGCCATCACGCCGACGAACACGCCGGTCTCGGTGCCGGCCAGGTCCTGCGGAGCGAGCGCGGCGTCCTCGATGGCCCGCCACGAGCACTGCAGCAGCAGCCGTTGCTGCGGGTCCATGGCGCTGGCCTCGCGCGGGGCGATCCCGAAGAAGCCGGGGTCGAAGGCATCGGGGTCGGCGATGAAGCCGCCGCGCACCGAGTTGCTGCGGCCCCGCGGCCGGGCCTCGCGGGTGCTCTGCGGGGCGGCCGACGGATTGGCGTAGTAGCGGTCGGCGTCCCAGCGCTGTTCGGGCACGCGGTCCGTGCCGTCGCGTCCGTCCATGAGGAGCGACCAGTACTCCTGGGCGTTGCGGGCGCCGGGGAAGCGGCAGTCGAGGCCGACGACCGCGATGGGTTCGCGTTCGGTCATGAGGGCTCCTCGTCGTGCTTCGCCTTGTCGGCCAGGCGCTCGGCGAGGTGACCGGTGATCGCGTGGACGGTCGGGAAGTCGTACGCGATGGTGGGGGCGACCGCGAGCCGGTAGTGCTGTTCGATCTCGCCGCAGATGCTGATGGCCGCGACCGAGTCGATGCCGTAGTCGGCGAGCGGGGTGTCGGGGTCGATCTCGTCGCACGCCCGGTGCAGGTGGAAGGCCACCCGTTCGGTCAGCCACAGCTCGAGGTCGTGGGTGTTCCCATGCGGCAAGGGACGGTCCAGGGGTTGGGGGGTGGCGGTACGCGTGTCGGGGGCGATGCTCATGGCGTACTTCTCTCTCGGGATCTCGGACGCGGATCTCAGGGGCGGGGAGACACGGCGGCGGTGGGCGCGGGTGCCGCGTCCGTTGCGGGCAGCAGGGCGAGGACCGCGGGTGCCAGGCGCTGGTGCAGCACGGGCAGGCCGCCGTCGAGGAAGAGCCGCCGCATGAGCGTGCGCTGCGTCTTGCCGCTGGTGGTCTTGCGGATCACCCCGGGCCGTACGAGCACCACGCTCACCGCGGGCAGCTGGAACTGGCGGCTGAGCAGCGCCTGCACGGAGGCGGCGAGGCGGGCCGGGGCCTCCTCGTCGCTGGTCGCCCAGGCCCTGAGCTCCTGCACCACGACCACATGGGCGCGTTCGGACGCCTCGTCGGTGACGCTGAACACCGCGCCGCCGCCACGCCGGAACGCGTCCCCGGACTCCTGAACGGCCTGCTCGATGTCCTGCGGGTAGAGATTGCGGCCGTGCTGGATGAGCATCTCCTTGATCCGCCCGGTGACATAGAGCTCCCCGTCGCGCAGCGCCCCGAGGTCGCCGGTGCGCAAGCAGCCGGCCCGGCCGTCCGCCGTCACCGCCCGGAAGGTGTCGGCGGTGAGCTCCCTCCGGTTCCAGTAGCCGGCGGCCACCGACGGTCCGCGCAGCCAGATCTCGCCGACCTGCCCGCCGGGCAGCACCCGCAGGGTCATCGGGTCCACGATCAGCACTTCGGTGTCCGTCGGGCGGCCGCAGCTGACCAGGGTGCGGCTTGGGCGGTCGGTGCGGGCGGGACGCAGCTCGTCCTGCTCCAGGGCCTGGGCGTCGACGGTGAGTTCCAGGTGCGGCGACTCGGGGGCGTTGCCGGAGACCAGCAGCGTGTTCTCGGCCAGGCCGTAGCAGGGCAGTACGGCTTCGGCGCGCAGTCCGTTGCCGGCGAAGCGCCGGACGAAGGCGCGCAGGGTGTCGGCGCGCACCGGCTCGGCCCCGTTGAGCGCCACCCGCAGGCTGGACAGGTCCAGCCCCGCCGACTGCTCCTCGGAGACGCGCCGGACGCACAGCTCGTAGCCGAAGTTGGGCGAGGCGGTGCCCTCCACCCGGTAGTCGTGGATCATGCGTAGCCAGCGCCCCGGCTGTTTGATGAACGAGATCGGTGACATCTGCACACTGGTGCCTCCCACCCACAGCGGCTGCAGCGTCATGCCGATGAGCCCCATGTCGTGGTAGAGCGGCAGCCAGCTGCCCGCCACGACACCCTGCGGCGTCTTCATGGCGGAACGGATGGCCTCCTGGTTGGCGGCGAGATTGGCGTGCGTGACCATCACGCCCTTGGGCTCGCTGGTGGAGCCGGAGCTGTACTGGAGGAAAGCCACGTCGGTGCCGTGTACCCGGGGCGGGGTCCACAGGTCGGGATCGGTGCCGTCGTCCTCGTCGGCGCCGGTTGACAGGCACACCACGTCCTGCTCCCCCGAGGCGGCCAGCCAGGCACTGATGGCCTGCCGGTACTGGGGGAGGGTCAGGACCGCTCCCACCTTGGCGTCCCGCAGGATGCCGCTGACCCTGGCCAGCCGTTCGCCGGGCTCGTCGGGCAGTGGAGCCGGAATGGCCGTGCGGCCGGCGTAGAAGCAGCCCAGGAAGGCGGTGACGAAGTCCAGGGTCGGCGGGTAGAGCAGCAGGACCGGGCGAGAAGGGTCACCCTTGGACGCTTGGCGCAGCCGGGCGGCCACGACACGGGCCCGCAGGTCCAGTTCGGCGTAACTGAGTTCCTCGGGCCTCATCCCCAGGCCGTCCTCGTGCAGGTACACGAAGGCGGCACGGTCGGGATGGCGTTCCACGCCGGCTCGTACGGCGTCCGTCAACGTTCGGGGGTCAGGCTGGTGAGGCACAGGCTGTCCTTTCCGCGGTTGGTACTGGTGCGGTGTGGAACCTTGGGGAGGCACCGCGTGCCACCCGGTGACATCAGCCTTGAGGTGTCGTGAAAAGGAGATGTAAAGCGAAAATTGGTGCGCACGTCACGGGTTTGGGGTCTTCGGGGCGGTCGTTGTCCGAGCGGATGCAACGGTGGGTGCGCGAACTGGCACAGTCAGTGCTGGCACGCAGTGCCTACGGAGATGGCGAAGGGGACGGTGATGGTGGATTCGGACGCGGCATTCGAGGGGGCGGCCCCCCGGGGCTCGTCACCTGATGGGGGGCCGCTTTCCGGAGGTTCCCCAACTGACGGCAGACCGCTCCCTGTCGGCCCTGTGCCTGCGGTGGGCTGGCGCGCGGTCCACGAGGCGGTGCTGCGGTACGGATACGCGGTCTGTCACGGCCGGCCGGACGACTGGGGAAGCGGAGGGGAGACGGCCGTGCGTGAGGTGCTCGGCCCGGACTGGCCGCGCTACCGGACGGCGCGCGAATCCCTCGTACGGGCAAGGCTTCTGGGCTCCCGGTTGCTCCTGCGCCACGCCGTGGCCGTCGTGGCGGACACCGCACCGGACCGAGTGGTCGTGGGCCGTGACGGCCACGGGCGGCCGGTCCTGCACCGGCCCGCCGGACTGGATGTGAGCATCAGCCACACGGCCGGGATGCTGGTGGTCGGGGTCGCCCGCGGCCGCCGGATCGGAGTGGACGTCGAGGCCTCGGACCGCCCCCTGCTGGCACCCGGACTCGCCGAGAAGTTCTGCCACCCGGAAGAACTGGCGGAACTGTGCGGGCTGCCGCTGGCCGAGCGGAACCTGAGGCTGGTACGCCTGTGGACGCTGAAGGAGGCCTACACGAAAGCACTCGGCGTCGGTCTGGCGCACGACTTCTCCCGTCTGCGCCCCCAGCCCGAACCGCGGGACGGCGGCTGGCGGTTGGACGGAACGGCAGGAGGCTGGCACCTGCGCTGCGAACAAGTCGCGGGCGGCTTTGTGGTCGCCAGCGCGCTGGGCCCGGAAGGCGGGTAGGCCGACTGCGCGCCTCACCATACGACGCTCCTTCGACAACGGTCCGGGATCGAAAGGCGGTGGCCGACTGTCAGGGTGCCCGGTCCGCACGGCGGTTGTTCGGCCGCGCGCCGGGATCGGACGGGCGGTAGCTCGCCCATTGCCCGGATGATGGGCTGGTTGCTCGGCAGGGCGCCGGGACAGGACGGTCCGTGACGGCTCGTGGAAGTGCGTCCCAGCGGGGAGCCGGCAATCGAGTCAACGTTGTTTCGATACACCGTTGACTCGATTGCCCGCCAGGTCTAGCGTCGACAACACACGGCAGTAGAACGGCACTCGGCTCACGCACCCCTCTCCCTTTCGAGGAGCGGAATCCGTGACATCTCAGCCCCGCCTCAAGCTCGCCGAGCACACCCCGCAGGCCGCGCACCCGCACCGGTGGCGCGTCCTCGCGGTCCTGCTGGTGAGTCTTCTCCTCGTCGTCCTGGACACGTCGATCCTGAACGTGGCCCTGAAGACACTCGCCGAGCCGGCACCCGTCGGCCTCGGGGCCAGGCAGAGCGAGCTGCAGTGGTCGATCGACTCCTACACCCTCGTCTTCGCCGCCCTGCTCTTCACCACTGGTGTCCTCGCCGACCGCTGCGGCCGCAAACGCACACTGCTCGCCGGACTCGTCGTCTTCGGCGGCTGTTCCCTGTGGTCCGCCTACGCCGACAGTGCCGACGAACTGATCATCGCCCGGGCCGGGCTGGGCGTCGGCGGCGCCCTCGTACTGCCCGCCACCCTCGCGATCATCATGGCCGTCTTCCCGCCCGCCGAACGCGCCAAGGCCATCGGCGTCTGGGCGGGCGCCGCCGGACTCGCCGTCGCGCTGGGGCCCATCACCGGCGGTGCCCTGCTCGAACGGTTCTGGTGGGGCGCGGTGTTCCTGATCAACCTGCCCATCGTCGTGATCGGCGCCGTCGCCACCCTGTTCGTCGTACCCGAGTCCCGCGATCCCGAGCGCACCGGCTTCGACCCCCTCGGCGTCGTCCTCTCCGTGGCCGGCCTGACCGTCCTGGTGTACGGCGTGATCAAGGGCGGCGAGTCGAACGACTGGGCGGACGCCACGGTCTGGGGGCCGATGCTCGGCGGCCTCGCCGTCCTGGCTCTCTTCACTCTCTGGGAACGCCGCAGCGCGCGTCCCGCGCTGGACCTCGCCCTCTTCCAAAACCGCCGCTTCTCCGCCGCCGTGACCGTGATCGCCCTGGTCTTCTTCGCCCTGCTCGGCGCCACCTTCTTCCTGGTCTTCTACCTGCAGAGCGTCCGTGGTTGGACCCCGCTGGAGGCCGGCTGCCTGCTGCTGCCCCTGGCCGTGGCCCAGTTGGCGTTCTCGCCGCCGGCCACGCTCGCCGCCAAGCGCGTGGGGGTCCGGCCGGTGTGTGCCGGCGGCATGCTGCTCGCCTCGCTCGCCTTCCTCGCCGTGGCCACCATTGACGAACACACCGAGGTCTGGGTCATCGAGTCCGTCCTCTTCGTCATGGGCATCGGCATCTCCTGCGTCATGCCCCCCGCGACATCCGCCGCGATGTCCGCCGTACCCCGGGACCGCGCGGGAACCGGAGCGGCGGTCAGCACCACCTTCCGACAAGTGGGCGGAGCCCTCGGCGTCGCGGTCCTCGGCTCGGTGCTCTCCGTCGCCTACCGCTCCCGGGTCGAGAACCACCTGACGGCGCTGCCCGCCCCCGTCCGCGACACGGCGGGGGAGTCCGTCGCGGCCACCCTCACCGTCGCGGAGAAGCTGGGGGCGCCCGGCTCCGCGCTCGCGGCCCGCGCCGTCGACGCGTTCGTGTCCGCGATGCACCTCACGGCCCTCGTCGCCGCCGGCGTCACCTTCCTCGGCGCCCTCGTCTGCCTGCTGCTCCTGCCTTCCCGTACGGCAGCCGGGACGCCCGGCGCCGAAGAGCCGACCGCCAACAAAGAGGTCCACACCACGGAGGTCTAAAACCGCATGCCGCCACACGTCGAACGTTCGGCGGCTGCCCCGGGACACACTCCCCGGGGCGGCCGCCAGCGCGACCCCGCCGCCGACCGGGCGATCCTGGACAGCACGCTCGGCCTGCTCAGCGAGGGATGCAGCTTCGGCGACCTGTCCATGGACCTGGTCGCCCAACGCGCCGGCGTCGCCCGGGCCACCATCTACCGCCGCTGGCGCAACAAGGAGGAGCTGGTGCTGGCCGCGCTGAGCACCCTCGATCTCCCCGTGCCGCCGCTGGAAGGACTCGGCCTGCGGGACCAGCTGGTGGCCCTGGTGGACCAGCTGCGCCACCGCGGCCAGGACACCAACCTGCACCGCCTGATCGGCAGCCTGCTCGGGGAGGCGGTGCGTCGCCCGCAACTGGTCGAGAGGTTCGAGGACACCGTCGTCGCCGCACGACGCGAAGCCATGCTGCGGGCGCTGCGGGACGGCGTCGCCAGCGGTGAGCTGCGCGCCGACCTCGACCTGAACGACGCCGTCGAACTGCTCACCGGCCCGATGGCCGCTCGGCTGATTCTTCGTCAACGCCCCGTGGAATCAGTGTCGTTCGCCGAGTCGATCGTCGACACGTTTCTGAACGGAACCCGCACCACCCGTGCCGGGACAGGCCGCGGCACGGCACCGGATCACCTCCCACCACCACAGGAGCCGCTGTCATGAAGTTCCTCTTCGACGACCCCGCCTTCGACTACCAGGCGCTGCGCACCGCCGGTTACGCCGATTACGGCGGTGCGCAGCTCGGTGAGGTCGTCGCAGTCGCCGCACACATCCCCGACGGCGACACCGAAGCCTGGCGGCACGCGTGGGCCACTCTCGCCGAACGCGTCCACGGGTTGGGCACCGCAGCCCGTGACGAGGGCCGCACCTTCGACGCCCGTTCTGCCTTGCTGCGGGCGCACAACTACTACCGGACCGCCGAGTTCTTCCAGCGCGACCAACCACGGGACCCGGAGGCCCTGCGACTGATGCGGCTTTCGCGGGAGACCTTCGCCAACGCGGCCGAACTCATGGACCGACCGCCCGAGCTCGTCCGCATCCCCTACGAGGACACCTCACTGCCCGCCTACTTCTACCGGGCGGATGACTCGGGCGAGCCCAGGCCGACCATCATCCACCACGGCGGGCTCGACTCCACCGTCGAGGAGGGCTACTTCTTCGTGGCGGCGGCGGCCCTCGCCCGTGGGTACCACTGTCTCTGTTTCGAGGGGCCCGGGCAGGGGTCGGTCCTGCGCGAGCAGGGGCTGGTCTTCCGCCCCGACTGGGAGAAGGTGGTCACGCCGGTCGTGGACCACGCACTGGCCCTGCCCGGCGTGGACCCCGACCGTCTGACGCTGATGGGCACCAGCCTCGGCGGCCTGCTCGCGGTGCGGGCTGCGGCGTTCGAGCACCGGCTGGCCGGCTGCGTCGCCCATGACGCGGTCTGGCAGCTGGGCGATGTCGTGGGGCTGCCGCCGTTTGTCCTGGAGTGGGTCGAGCAGGGATGCGACGACTTCGCCGACCCGGTGATGTGGGGGATCGCCGCCCGGCAGACCTTCACCCGCTGGCTGCTGCGGCAGGCGCTGTGGACCTTCGGCGCCGACACCCCGTCGCAACTGCTGCGCACGCTGGCCGCGTTCGGTCTGTCGGAGGTGATCGGCCAAGTGCGCAGCCCCGTGCTCGTCCTCGACGCGGAGGAGGACTTGTTCTTCGCCGGTCTGGAGCACGCGAAGAAGGTGTACGCAGGGCTCAACTCGCCCAAGACGTTGCATGTGTTCACGGCCGACGAGGGGGGTGGGGCGCACTGCCACTCGGGTGCGATGCGGCTGTTCCACGAGCGGCTCTTCTCCTGGCTGCTGGAAACACTCAGGGCGGAGCAGCTGGCTGCGGCCTGACCGGGGGCCGCCTGACCGGCGGCGCAGACTCGAGCATGCTCTCGGCCCGGACAGCCCGGCCCGCTCACCGGCGGGCCGGGCTCTTGGCTGAATGTCGTTCGGTCACCCGGTAGGTGGCGGTCGTATTTCTCCGGCCGCCCGTATCCGCGCCTTCAGATTTTCATTCTCCTTAATGGCTGTGTAACGGAAAGCACTGGCAACGTGCAACGGCCTCGCATATGCTGCACGGCACAGCGGTAAAACTGCTGTCCATATGTGGCCCCATGCCTGGGGTCCAGCGGGGGAACCGGAATCTTAATTGAATGCGTTACGCGCATTCGGGGGGTTGTCGTGTCCGTGCCCTGTTTACAGGCCGACCTTGCGCTCCGCTACGAGCTGCTGGGGCGGCTGCGGGTCACTCGCGGCGGAGTCGACCTGACGCCCGAGCAGCCCAAGCTCACCAAACTGCTCGCCCTGTTGCTGATCAGGGCGGGCAAGACCGTACCGGGGGAGAAGCTGGTGGCGGAACTCTGGGAGCAGGGTCCGCCGCGCTGCGCCTTCGCGAGTCTGCGCGTGTACGTCTCACAGTTGCGGAAAATCCTGAACGGACCGACAGGAACGTCTCCGATCGTTACGACATCGCCGGGATACATCCTCGATGTGAGCGGCGCCACAACCGATTTCCAAGAATTTCAAGTGCTCTACACTCGTGGTCGAGAACGATACGGTGCGGCCGATTTTCTGCATGCCTCCGAACTTCTCCGCAGGGCTTCGTCGCTGTGGCGGGGGCCTATTCTGGAGGGAATTCAAGGGTCGTTGGACATTGAATCGTTCGCGGCCGTGCACGAGGAAAAGCGGCTGAATTGCATCGAGCTGAGCATCGACTCCACGCTGGCACTCGGTTGCCATCACGAGGTGATCGAGGACCTGAAGGGCCTCCTCGTCAGGCATCCGCTGCGGGAGCCCTTCTACCGCCAGTTGATGGTCGCCCTCTACCGGGCCGGCCGTCAGGGGGACGCGCTGAAGACGTACCGCAGCGCCCGCCGGATGATCAGAGAAGAGCTCGGCGTCGAGCCGGGACCCACCCTGCGCCTCGCCCACGAGGCCATACTCCGGGCGGATCCGGCACGCTTGGAGGCCGCCGGCGTCATCCCCGCCGTCCGCTGAAATGCGTGGCTGCGCACCCGTGCGTGCTTTAGACGTCGTTTGCAGTCGCTTAACTGCCCACGGATAGCGTGCAGTTGACCCCCGCACCAGCGGGGGGAGCTGGGATGCCGTGCTCGGCCGTGTACGAGCCGGCACCGGCCACGGTGCCGCGACCGTGGCCCTGGTGCTGGTCTCGGAAGTCCTTCGAACCCACTCCGTGCAGTCCGCCATTGCCCCCGTTCTCTTCCTTGATCACGTCACGCCCTCACCCGAACGCGTGTCTCGCCACCCACCGCGCCGACGCCCGCTCCGCGGTACTGCTGGAGGACAAGCCCGGTGCTGTGGCTTTTCGGAAGTTCACCTCGGATGCGTCTGGCCCACCAACCGGCAAGTCCACGGTTGATGTCGTCCCGGACCTCTACCAGGGCGACGCGAGCCGCACGGCCGGACCGTACGGACTCGGCCAGCGTGTGCCGACGTTCCTCGTGGCGCAGCATCGGCGTCAGGACGGGGCCCCCGGGGCGGTGTACCGCAGCAGGGCGCCCACGCCCTCGTACAGCCTCAGCTCGCTCTCCGGTACGCCGACCAGCTCGGCACCGGTGCCGACCCGGACGAGGGCCTCGTCGACGCGCACCTCGCGCGGGGCCCGCACGCCGAAGGACATCAGCTCCGCCCCGGTCAGGGCGAGCTGAGTGGGCTGGGAGCCCGCCCAGAGCAGACCGTAGACGAGTTCAGCCGATCCTTCTACGGCCGTTCGGCCAGTGAGGGGTGCCCCATTCTCCATCACTACGGCTGCCAACAGGGACAGTGCCAGGACCTGAGACCCGTCGGGTTACCGAGGGGCGTACCGGCAGATCTGCGGCCGGGGACAGCGACGCCGGAGAGCCTGCTGCCTCACGGCGACGGGGCGGAGCCGGTATGTGCGGAGGCTGCCTTTCTCGTCGTCTGCGGTGGCGGGGCGTACTCGGTGAGCAGGAGGGCGATGTCGTCCGCCCTGTCGGCGGACCGGCGGGCGTCCCGCAGCAGCGCGTCGGCTAGATCCTCCAGGCGGCCCCCGCCCATGCGGGCCAGTGTCGCCCGGAGCCGGTCGACGTCGGAATCGATGTCCGAGTCACGCCTTTCGATCAGTCCGTCCGTGTACAGGGCCAGGACCGACCCGGGGACGAGGCGCAGCTCCGACTCCGGAAATTGTGCCGCTGTGTCGATGCCGAGCAGAGGGCCGCCGGGCACATCCAAGACTTCGGCCCGGCCGTCGGGCAGGCGCAGCAAGGGCGGGGGGTGGCCGGCACGGACGATGCGCACGACCCCTGAGCGAGGATGGAGGCGGGCGTAGCAGCAACTTGCGAGTAGCGCCGGGTCGAGATCCATGTGGAGCCGGTTGGTGTTGGCGACGACGTCGCTCGGCCGGTGGCCGGCGGTCGCGAAGGCCCGCACCGCGCTGCGCAGCTGGCCCATGGCGGCCGCGGCGGCGACGTTGTGCCCCTCGACGTCCCCGACGATCAGCGCGACCTCGTCGGCGGTGGGGATGACGTCGTACCAGTCGCCACCGATGTCCATCCCTCTGGTGCCCGGAAGATAGCGCCCGGTGACATCGAGGCCCGGCAGTGTGGGCAGCCGATGCGGCAGCAGCGCGTTCTGCAGGCCGCGGGCGAGGGCGAATTCGGCGTCGTAGAGCCTGGCGCGTTCCAGGGCCTGGGCGATCAGGCCGCCCAGCGCGGTGAGAACTCCGCGCTCCTCCTCGGGAAATCGGTGAACGTCGTCGAAGCCGAGCAGGCAGACGCCGACCGGGCGGTTCGAGGCGATCAAGGGCAGGAACGCCCAGGAATTGGACTGACTGACCATGATCCCGGGGTAGGTCCCGAGAAGCTCCTCACGGGACTCGACGAACAGCGGGGTCCCGGAGGTCAGCGCGTCGGTCACGGGCAGCCGGGCATGCAGCGGAGTGCCTTCGAACCGGGCGAGAAAGCGCTTCGAGTAGCCGCGCTGATCGAGCAGGCGCAGGCGCCGCCCCTCCACCACGGCGATCGCCAGCTTCTGGCCGCCGAAAGCGGGCAGCAGCTGCTCGGCGACGGCCTCGAACACCTCGTGCGCGGTAACCGCCTCGGTGAGCGCGCTGCCCAGTGTGAGCACCCGATAGAGGGAGCCCACGCGGGGGGCCGCGGGCGGAGGCGACCAGGAGCCGGGCGGTCTCCCTGCCGTGAGGGTCGCACCGGGTCCGGTGTCGGCCGGTACGGGCTGTCGCGCCGGTGCCGCCCACCCCGTCACGCCCTGAGCGCCCGGGTGGAGGGAGAAGACCAGCCAGTTGTCCGGTGGGCGGCGGACCAGGAAAGAGACCGGTTGCTGGGAGACCAGTGCGGCCCGGTAGCGGTCCTCGTACACGGGGTCGGCCAGCCAGGGCAGGACGTCCCAGGGACGTCGGCCGAGCAGTTCGCCCTGGCGCACGCCCAGCAGATTCTCCAGGCTGTGGTTGGCGTAGGCGAGGCGTCCGTCGGGTGAGAGCGCGAAGAAGCCGTCCGCGAGCCGCTCGATCGCCGCCACGGCGGCCATGCGGCTCCCGGAATCGAGCACGGCGCCCACCAGATGGGCCGAGGTCTCAAGGTCGTCAGGGTTATCTGGTACCCGACCCCACAGCTCGACGGTGTGGTGGCCTCCGCGGCCGTCCCGGATGCGCAGGCAGTACGTCAGTACGTGGCGTTCCTGGACGGCGTCACGAGCGGCGGATCGGAAGCCGGGCAGATCCGCGGGCTCGATCATGGCCGCCAGCGTGGCAGCCCGTCCGTCGAACTCGCGGGGCGGCACTCCGAAAATCGCGCACAGCTCGTCGTCGGCCGTGAGGGCTCCGGTGCCGAGATTCCAGTCGAACAGGCCCACCCGGATCACCGGTGGGGATGGCAGCGGCACCACTACCGGAGCCGTTCGCTCGTCGTACTCACCGAGCGCGCCGCGGGCCCGCAGTCCGGCGAGGGTGCTGCCCAGCCGGTCGGCGGCGGAGCGCAGCTTCCGGCGCTGCGCCCTCGACAGTCCTGTCCCGTCCGGCCTGGCCGTCCACACCACGGCCATGGCCCCGAAGGTCCGGTTGCCCGCCCGTACGGGGACGGATGCAGAGCCGAACGGGTAGGGCAGGGCGACCGAGAGCTGCGGAAAGCGCCGCATCGTCTCCTCCGCGCCGGCCAGATGGACCATGCGCCCGGAACGGTACGCCTCCGCCACTGGCAGACCGCTGTTCACCGGGATCCGACGCCATCCGCTGAGCAGGGAGAGCGGCGACCCGCACGACGCGGCCACTACGAGCGAGCGGCGGTCGCCGGCGAGCAGAAACACGCTACCGGTATGCGCTCCGGTCAGCTCCACGGCGCCGACGATGGCACTGACCAGCGCGTCGTCGCGCTCGGGCGCTTCGCCGACACTTGCGGCGCCGAACGGGTACAAGTTCGATGCCACACCGTTGGCCGACACGTTACCCTCGATCATCGATGGATATTTGTTCCATTTTAGGACGTTCTATAGCTCCCCGTGGGCAGGTGCCGGGCCGGGAAGGCCGTCCAGCACCCACGGACCGAGCGGCAAGTGCCCACGTTTCCCCATGGCCGGAAGCAACTCGCCACGGGCGGGCGTTGGCGGGGTGGAGGTCGATGCCGAGGCGGGCCCCGTGGTCGATGGCGGTGGTGCGGTAGTCGGCGTCTACCCAGGCCTTCGTGATGTGCGGGTGGGCGGCGGCGATGCGGGACAGCAGGGTCACGCTGCAGCCAGCGTGCTGCCGACGGCCATGATTCTCGCTGCCGACCTGCCCGGCCTGCTCATCCAGATGGTCACGACCGGTCTGGCCGAAGAACCGGGCTGGCGTGGGTTCGCGATGCGACGCCTGCAAAGCCGCTACGGCCTCCTGTCCGCCACCCTCGTCGTCGGCGTCCTGTGGGGAGCCTGGCACCTGCCGCTCTTCCTCACCGATTGGGGCGGCGGGCCGCACGTGGCGTGGAGCGTGCCGGTTGAGTTTGTCGCCACGGCGCTCCTCTTCAACGCCGTGATGACCTGGGTCTTCAACAAGTCCGGCGAAAGCATGCCGCTGGTCATGCTGCTCCATTGCGGCGTCAACAACTTCTCCATCGCCTGGTCCGACCTGTCCCCTCCCTCTCCCGTACAGACGCAACTCACGCCTTTCTGCTCGCCCTGGCGGGAGTGCTGATCGTGCTCGCAGCCACCCGCGGCTACACCGATGTCCACCCGCTGCTGGCCGCCCGATGAGGGCGGCGCAGGTGCATGGCCGTACGATCAGGCTTGTGCAGCTTCGGTACAACTTCCGCGTATACCCCGAGCTTGACCAGCGCGCCGCGTTGGCCAGAGCATTCGGGTGCGCCCGCGTGGTCTTCAACGACGGCCTTCGCGCCCGTCAGGAAGCCCGCGCGGCACAGCTGCCGTACATCAAGGACACCGATCTCCAGAAGCAGGTCATCACCGCCGCCAAGCGCACCGAGGAACGGGCGTGGCTGGGCGAGGTGTCCTCGGTGGTGCTGGTGCAGTCTCTGCGGGACCTGCACACCGCCTACCGGAACTTCTTCTCCTCCCACGCCGGCAAGCGCAAGGGCCCGAAGGTCGCGCCGCCACGCTTCAAGTCGAAGCGGGACAACAAGCAGTCGATCCGGCTCACCGCCAACGGCTTCTGCCTGCGTGATAACGGCAAGCTGTACGTGGCCAAGGTCGGAGACCTCCGGGTGCGCTGGTCCCGGCAGCTCCCTGCCGTGCCGACGTCGGTCACGGTCACCAAGAACGCCGCCAACAGGTACTGGGCGTCGTTCGTCGTGGACACCGACCCGGAGTTCCTGCCCGAACTGGACACCGAGACCGGTATCGACCTCGGCCTCGGCCACTTCGCGGTACTCGCCGACGGAACCAAGGTCGACTCGCCCCGCTTCCTGCGCCGGGCGGAGAAGAAGCTCAAGAAGATGCAGAAGACCCTCAGCCGCAAGGCCGAAGGCAGCAACAACCGCGCCAAGGCGCGGGCCAGGGTCGCACGTCAGCACGCCCGCGTGGCGGACCGGCGGCGCGACTGGCTGCACAAGCTCTCCACCGATCTGATCCGCGACAACCAAGCGGTCTACGTCGAGAACCTGGCAGTCAAAGGCCTGGCCCGCACCCGTCTGGCGAAGTCCGTGCACGACGCGGGCTGGTCGCAGTTCGTTGCGATGCTGGAGTACAAGGCCGTCAAGCACGGCCGGCACTTCGGCAAGATCGGCCGGTTCGAGCCCACCTCCCAGGTCTGCTCGGCCTGCGGGATCAAGGACGGCCCCAAGCCCCTGAGCGTCCGTGAGTGGACCTGTCAGGCGTGCCGAACCGTCCACGACCGCGACGTCAACGCAGCCCGCAACATCATGGCCGCCGGACGGGCGGACAGGCTAAACGCCTCGTGGAGCGCAGGTAAGACCGGGTCCGTCCCGGCACAGCGCGTTGAAGCAGGAAGCCCCCAGAAGGGTCAGACGACCCAGGCTGGAATCCTCGTCCTTTAGGGCAAGGAGCACGTCAATGCTTCAGTTCTGGGAAGTTGGACCCGGTCTGCAGCCGAAATCCCTTTTGCATAGGGTCTCGGAAACTTTCCCACGACGGAGACGAAATGCGGGCGTCGCCGATCACGCCTCGGAACAGGGCCCGACCGAGGGTGCCGACGGCAATTAACGCTCGACCATGACACGGTGGATGCGACCCGATGGGCATTCGCTTCGGCGAACAGGTCACCAGGGAAACGGCGTTCGCTGCGCCACGAGGCGGATAGCGGCGGGCAGGGACGGCCACCCGGCCAGTGGCAGGAGTGCCAGGTGACTTGGCCCCGGCCGCAGGCACGACATCGTGTCCATCGGCCGGTCCTGCGGGTGGCCAAGGGCGACGGCGAGGCTCACGCCTCCCTTCTGACGCTGTCCACAGCCTGCCTCGGGAGCCAGATCTGACCCGCCACGCGGTCCGGGTGACAGGAGCCGACCGGGCCGTACGCCACGTACTGGCGCACCGCGTCATGGAGCCGGTACAGGAGTCGGCCGTCGGCGGTCGGTCCGACCGCGTGCACCATCTGACGATCGATGAGCTCGTCGAGGAGATCGGCGGCCAGCCCGCGCGACGGGGTCACATGGGTCACCATGTCGTCGACGTCGAAGTCGCCGTTCACCGTCCTCAACCGCTGTAACGCGCCCCTGACAGGGGCGGGCAGCGAGCTGTGGCAGGCCGCCACACTGGCCTCCAGGGACAGATCGCCGATGTGCAGGAAGCGGAGCCGGTCCTGCTCGTTCGTCAGCCGGTCCGCCAGATCACGCAGCGACCGATGCGGTCGCGCCGACAGCCACAGCCCGGCGATGTGCAGGGCCAGCGGCAGCCGCCCGCAGAACCGCAGCACAAGCGACGCGGCCGACCGCTCCGCGCCCGTGCGCGCGGGTCCGAGCAGGTCCTCCAGCACCTGGAGGGCGTCCCCGTCACCGAGGACGCCGATGTTCCGGCGGAACTGGGCGGTGAGGGCGGGGAGTTCGCGGCGTGCGGCGACCAGTACGGCGCTGCGCGAGCCGTCCACCAGCAGCGGCCGAACCTGCGCCTCGCTGTCGGCGTTGTCCAGGACGACGAGGACGCGCCTCCTGCTCAGCGCGTCCCGCAGCCGGGCAGCCGCTTCCTCCGGATGACCCGCAGTCGACCCGGCGCCGAGGGAGCGCAGTACGCGCGGGACGATCTCGTCCGGCGTCAGCGGCGTGGAGGACACTCCCGGGTGGAGGTCCACGAAGACCTGTCCGTCCGGGAACCGGTCGCGTACGCCGTGTGCCGCTTCGAGGACCAGCGCGGTCTTCCCCGCGCCGGGCGGTCCGACGACGACCGCGGGCCGTCCGGTGTCGACGTGCTCCCTGCCGGACAGGTGCGCCCGCAGCGAGTCGACGTGCGCCCTCCGGCCGACGAGGTTGTGGCGGGGGGCAGCCGGGAGCTCGGCGGGTACGAGACCGGGCGGTGGCTGCTGCCTCTCGGCGCCCGGTCTGCGCATCAGCCGGCCGACCTCCTCCGGAGGCAGCCCGAGGGCCTTGGCGATCAGCAGCAGCGACTGCTTGCGGGGGCGGGAGGTGTGGCCGGTCTCGAGGTTGCGGATGGCCCGCACGCTTACCCCGGACCGTTCCGCCAGGTCCTCCTGGGTCAGGCAGGCCGCCTCACGTGCGGTGACCAGTGCGTCCGCGAGTGTCGTCGGCAACGATGTCTGTATCACGGGAGGCGGGCCTCCGCTCGCGTGGTGGCGGCGGGCGGACGGCCGGGCATCCAGGCGCGGTCCTCCTGCGTGTCGGCGACTTCCGCCGACGCCCGTGCGGTGGCCGGTGCGTGGCCGGGAATGCGAGGGCGTGTCCCTTCCGGATCGCCGGCGGCTGGTGGTCGGTCGCCCTCGGCCGATGTCGGGACGGCTTCGGCCGATGTCGGGACGGCTTCGGTTCGGCTGGTGAGAACACCCTGTCGTGTCACGACTTTCCCAGGGTTGGCGGGCGGGACTGGTCCTCAGGGGCTCGGTCGTGGGGGCCGGCCTGGAGGCTCAGCGCTGCATGCAGGCACGGTCCCCGCACCGGAGCGGGCCGTGTCGGGGGCCGGTCGCGCGATCAGGGGGCGGCAGCGTGCGGGATCGCCGTGAACGTGGGGGGCGCGAGCAACGAGGTGGAACGGTCGGAACCGGACGGGACTCAGTTGGACGTACAGTCCGTCATGGGCATCAAGGTCACCACGAACTTGTAGCGGGAGCCGCGGTACACGGAGCGGACCCATTCCACCGGTCTGCCCTCGGTGTCGTGGGAGTGCCGGGACAGCAGCATCATCGGAAGTCCCACGTCCGTCGCGAGCAGCCTGGCCTCGTACGGGGTCGCGAGCTTGGTCTCGATGCCCTCCTCGGCCTCCGACAGGTGCACGCCGTACACCTCGGCGAGGGCCGTGTACAGGGATCTGTGCCTGGCCAGTGCCTCGCGCAGGTCGGGGAAGCGCCGTGCGGAGAGGTGGGTCGTCTCGATGGCCATGGGCTCGCCACCGGCCAGCCGTAGCCGCTCGATACGCACCACCCGCTCACCGACATCGATGTCGAGCAGACGCGACAGCTGCTCGTCGGCCTCGATGTGGCGCATGTCCAGGATGCGTGAGGCGGGTTCGAGTCCTTGAGCCTGCATGTCCTCGGTGTGGGAGGTGAGTTGGAGGACGCGGTAGAGCTTCGGTCGTGCAATGAAGGTGCCTTTTCCCTGGATCCGGTCCAGCCGGCCTTCACCGACGAGCTCCTGCAGCGCCAGTCGGACGGTGGTGCGCGAGGTGTCGAGCTGGACAGCGAGTAATCGCTCGGCGGGCATGCGTGAACCCGGCGTCAGCGACTCCGCGATCTCGAGGACCCGCTGCTTCACGCGGTAGTACTTCGGCACCCGTGCGACGACACCCGGCATTCCGGTGTCGTAGGGGACGATGCTCACGTCGGTGGTCATGACCTGCCTTCCGGGCGCACTCGCAGGTGATTCGTTATAGCCCCCAACTCGCCCTTGGTCTAGTCCAACTGGGTGGCGGCGTGTCGCGGGGCGGAGATGGTTCCGCGATCTCCCGGGAGCGGCCGGAGCGGCCTTGTGGGCCGCCCTGGCGCACTGAAAAGTCTAGACCAATTCCCTTGCGGGTCCACGGCCTTGGCCCTCGTCCGGCGCGCCGGAACCGGGCCGAGGATCGGCCTCGTGACGGCACTACGGGCGGACCTTCGAAATTGCGGGCGGAACCCTCGAAGTGTCGGCGAGTTGTCGCGCCCGGAGCGGCCCGAGCCTGCGGGGCGGCCGACAACAGGCAACTGACAGGCAGTTCGCGGCAACTTCGCCGGGATGCGATTGACACCACGAATTGGTCCAGTCCACTTTGAAGGAACCTCAGTTCGATCAGTGACGGCCTGGAGTTCCCCTCGGCCACTGAGGACTCGAGCCTTGGAGTGATCGCATGCCGACATCCGACCCCTACCTGTACCGCGCCCCGACCCGGCGCCCCTACTTCAGCGCCGACGGCGAGACCTACCTCGCACAGACGCAGCTCAGAGAGATCGAGAAGTCGCAGCCGCTGCGCGTGCTGTCCGAACAGGACCTCGCCTTCTGGCAGACGTACGGATACGTCGTGGTGCGCAACGCCATTTCGCCGGGCGAGGCGAAGAGCCTGTACGAGTTCGCCTGGGAGTTCCAGGGACTCGACCCCGACCGGCCCGAAACCTGGTACGAGGAGCGCGAGTTCCGCTCGGACCTCGACCGCGACCTGCACGTCTACGGCTTCGTCGAGGCGTACCACCACCAGCTGATGTGGGACAACCGGCAGACGCGGCGGGTCTACGATGCCTTCGCCGATGTCTGGGACTGCGACGAGCTGTGGGTCACCCTCGACCGGCTGAACCTCAACCCGCCCAACCGCGGCAGCCGTTCGCGTTCCCTCATCGCGCCGACCGACGAGGGCTTCGACATCGAGCTGCACTGGGACGTCGACACCACGCTGGGCGTACTGCCGCAGCGGGTGCAGGGCATCCTGGCCCTCAACGACACCCAGCCCGAACTCGGCGGATTCCAGTGCGCACCCGAGCTGTTCCGGCAGTTCGAGGAGTGGCGGGTCGCGCAGCCGGCCGGCCGGGACCCGATCAGGCCCGCGATCGACCGAGCCGAGTTCCCCGTCGTACGGCCCGACCTACAGGCCGGTGACCTGTTGATCTTCAACGGACTCCTGGCACACGGAGTCGCGCCCAACACCTCCGACCACGGCGTCCGCGCCGTGCAGTACCTGTCGATGATGCCGGCGCTGGAGGAGCACGAGGAACTGCGCCGCTCCCGCGTCGAGTCGTGGCGCACGCTCAGCACGCCCGACTGGAACGGCACGCTGCTGGGCGACGCCGACCGCCACGAGTCACTCCGGTACGGCCCCGCCGCGCTCGACGACCTCGGCAGGAAACTCCTGGGACTCGACTCCTGGAGCGAACGAGAGAGCACCAAGTGAACCGACAGACCAGCACCGACCGGATCTGCCTGGCCCTGCCCACCAACAGGGCGTGCACGGACGCCATCGTGGGCATCGGCGAGGAGGCCGCCTACGCGGCCCGCACCTTCGGCACCGAGGTGCACCTGCTCATCCTCGACTCCTGCGACGAGAGCACGCGGGCCGAGCACGCCCGCGTCGTGGCCGGCCTGCCCGCCACCCCGAACGTGATCGTCCACCACCTCGACGAGACACGCCAGCGGGATTTCCTGCGCCGCGCGATCCAGCGCTCCGACGTCGCCGTACCCAAGCGGCTGCTCGGCCTCATGCTGCCGGCCGCGCTCTCCTACGGCGCCTGCACCAACCGCGCCTTCCTGATCGCCAGTGCCCTCGGCTGCCGGTCCGTGCACCGCAGGGACTCCGACTGCACCTACCAAGTGCTGGAGGGCGAAAAGATCTTCCCCATCCACCACGAGCTGTCCTCGCTCGGCAAGCCCGCCGCCGAGGCGTCGCCCGCCGTGACCGAGACCGTCCTCGCCGCCGGCCACGACCACCGTCCGGTGTCCATGGTCGGGGCCTCCTTCATCGGCGAACCGTCCGTGGACATCGCCGAGATCGAGCAGCTCGACCCGGGCGTCTACCACGACGTCGTCAGCCTGTGGGCACCCACCGACTGGTCGGACGAGCAGAAGGAACAGCTGGTCGAGGAGTCCTTCAAGGGCGCCGGAACCACCCCCTTCACCGCGGACCACTCCACTCTGACGTTCGTCGACCCCATGCGGGTCGACATGAGCAACATCGCCTTCGACCACGACGTGTACGAGCGGGTGCCGCTGCCACCGGCGACCGACACCATCGGCAGCGACTACTTCCTCATCCACCTCGTGCACGACGCCGCGCTGCCGGGTGTGCTGCACAACCGCCACATCGAGAACTTCTACACGCCCTTCCGGCGCACCGACGCGGGCTTTCGTGCCTACCAGATGCGGTTCGTGAAGTTCCTGCTGTCGATGCTCTACTTCAACGACGTCTACGAGCGGATGGGCGCGGCCGGTGCCGCGCTGCTGGACGAGCACGAGCACGTACGCGGCGACGTCATCGCCGGCTTCCTGCGCGACAGCGCCGCGCTGGAGCGGACGGAGAACATCTGGCGCCTGGACCGCGTCAGCACCTCGTACCGCAAACTGGGCGGCCGCTACGCCAAGTTCGCCGACCGGATGGACGCACGCCGGGACCAGCTGCTGGACGAGGCACGGCGGGACACGGAGGACTTCGCGCTCCTGATCGACGCCTGGCCCGCGCTGGTGCGCGCCGCCCGGGAGACCGGCCTCGGGAGTGCGGACGCGTGAGCGTGGACCTGGGCACGCGACTGGCCTCCGCCCTGGCCGCCGCGTCGTCGGACTGCGTCGTCTTCGATCTGGCCGGGGTCGGGAACCAGTACGACCACCTGGTGCGCGAACTGCCCGGCGTCATCGTCCGGTTCGCGATGAAGGCGTGCCCGGTCGATGAGGTGCTGACCTGCCTCGCCGACCGGGGCGCCGGCTTCGACGCGGCCAGCCCCGCGGAGATCGAGCAGGCGCTGCGGCTCGGCGTACCAGCCGACCGCGTTCACTACGGCAACACCGTGAAGTCCGACGCGAGCATCGCCGAGGCCCACCGGCTCGGCGTGCGGACCTTCGCCACGGACAGCGTGCAGGACGTGGCGGCCGTCGCCGCGCACGCCCCAGGCACCCGCGTGTACTGCCGGCTCGCCACCAGCGGGGAAGGCGCCCTGTGGGGACTGAGCCGCAAGTTCGGCTGCTCGCAGGACGACGCCGTGCGCGTGCTGACGGCGGCCCGAGCCGCCGGACTGACCCCGGCCGGGCTCTCGGTGCACGTCGGCTCGCAGCAGATGACGTACGAGGCATGGCGCCAGGCCGTCGACCAACTCGCCGACACCATGGTGGCGTTGCGCGAGCAGGGAATCGTGCTCGACCACGTCAACCTCGGCGGCGGACTGCCGGCGCTCGGCTACCTGGACCGGCACGGCCGCAGGCTGGAGCCGCCGCTGGACAAGATGTTCGCCGTTCTCCGCGAGGGCATGGACGAGCTGCGGCACCTCAACGCGGCGCCGCTCGACTTCGTCATGGAGCCCGGACGTCACCTGGTCGCCGATCACGGCGCGATCCGCGCGCACGTCTACCGGCTCACCGAGCGGCGGCAGCCCGACGGCGAACTCGTGCACTGGCTGTACCTGAGCTGCGGAAAGTTCAACGGCCTCTACGAGATGGACGAGCTCTGCCACCGGCTCGTCTTCCCGGGCCACTTGGACGGCGACTACGTGGCCGCTGTCGTGGCCGGTCCCACGTGCGACAGCGACGACGCCTACGGGACCGCCCAGCGCCTTGTGCCCAAGGCGCTGGCATCCGGCGACCCGGTCTGGGTCCTGTCGGCCGGCGCCTACGCCACCAGCTACATGACACAAGGCTTCAACGGCTTCGGACCGCTTCCGCACACGGCGGTCCCCGACGGGATCGGGCGTACGGGGGCGGCGGCGTGAGCGGGGGAGCGGCGGGCCTCGACGCGCGCATCCGTCCCGTGCGCGACGCGGACTGGACGGGCATAGCAGACCTGGAGGCGGCGGCCTACGCGGGCAGTTCCCTGACCGAGGGCCGCGCTGCGCTGGAGTCGAAGGGCCGCGCCTCGCCGGACACCTGCTTCGTGCTCGACCTCGACGGACACGTGGCGGGATACCTCCTCTCGCTGCCGTACCCGATGTTCCGCTACCCGACGCTGGCCCGTTCCGACGAGCCGGCACACGACTCACGCAACCTCCACCTGCACGACATCGTCGTCGCACAGGAACAGCGGGGCAGGGGCTGGGGCGGCGGCCTGCTGACCCGGCTGACGGCCGCCGCGCGACCGCGGTTCGAGCACATCTCGCTCGTCGCAGTCGACGGCATGGCCTCCTTCTGGGCCGCGCACGGTTACCGGGCCCACCCGAGGGTCCGGCTCCCGGAGAGCTACGGCGACAACGCCGTGTACATGTCCATCCCGGTGCCCGGCAGCGGTACCAGCCCTTCGAAGGAGGTGGCCCGGTTCCCGTGCCCCGTGTCCTAGACGACTTCAGACGTACGCAGTTGGCGATCGCGGCGCTGTTCTGTTTCCTCGGGTTCCAGTACGCCACCTGGATCTCCCGCATTCCCGCCCTCAAGACCAGCCTCGACCTGAGCGCCGGTGAGGTGGGTCTGCTGCTCATGGTCACCGGGGCGGGCGCGGCGGCCTCCTTCCCGCTCGTCACCTTCCTGATGAAGCGCCTCGGCGCGCGCCGCCTGGCCCTGCTCTCCGGGCTGGGCCTGGTGGCGATCCTCCTGGCGCTGTCCGTGGCCCCCAACTACCCCGTGACACTGGTGATCCTCTGCGCGGACGGTGTGGCCGTCGGCTGCCTGAACGTGGCGATGAACGCGCAGGGCGCCGCCCTGGAGGCGGCCCACGGACGTACGGCGATGACGCAGCTGCACGCCACTTTCAGCGCCGGTTCGTTCCTCGCCGCCCTCCTGTCGTCCGGCATGACCGCGCTCACCTCCGGCATGGTCACCCACTTCGCCGCCGCGTCAGCCGTACTCCTGCTGCTCCTCGCCTGCGCGCGCCCGCGCCTGCTCGCCGACGACGCCCCCGCGAAGGAGCCGGCCGAGCAGGAGGAAGGCGGCAAGACCCGTCGCAAGATGGCCAGGCCGACACGGGTCATGCTCTGGCTCGGCTGCACCATGATCTTCGCCGAGGTCGTCGAAGGCTCCATGAACGACTGGTCCGCGCTCTACCTGAAGGACGTCGCCGGCGCATCGGCCCAGGTCGCCCCGCTGGGCATCGCGGTCATCTCGGTCGTGATGGTCCTCGCGCGCCTCTTCGGCGACGGCTGGCGCAGCCGCTGGGGCGACGCCGTCGTCGTCCGCGTCGGCAGCGCCGTGGCCGGCATCGGACTGGCTCTGGCCCTGTTGGCCGGAGGCGTCGTGCCTGCGCTCCTCGGCTTCGCGTGCGTGGGCCTGGGTGTGGCCGCCGTGACACCGTGCCTCTACGTCGCCGCCGCGGCGGAAGGCCCGGACGCCCTCTCCCTGGTCGCCGCCACGGGCACCACCGGCCTCCTCGTCGGCCCCGCGCTCATCGGCTTCGTCGCCGAAGCCAGCAACCTGACCTGGGGAATGGCCGTCGTGGCAGCGTCAGCCGTCATCGTCTCCCTGTGCACGACCCGCCTCCAATGGACCCCCGCGAAGGTCTCGTCCGAGGGGCGCATGAAGACGGAGGTGGTCGAAGAGGGAGCCACGTGACGGTCCTGTCGGGGCGGAAGCCTTGGGCTGCCGCCCCCACCCATCACCTACGGCTCACAGGCCCGCGACCTTGCCGCTCGCGGAGATCTCGTAGACCAGGGTGACGGTGCCGTGTCCGCCGGGCGCCAGGCGGAGGTCCCAGCGGGCGATGCCGTCGGCGTCGACCTCGTCGGGCTCCGGTGCACAGGCGTCCTTGCGCAGGCGGACCTCGACCGCCGAGACCTCGGATACGGGAATGCGCTCCCGAAGCGTGACGATCCGCTCACCGCCTTGTCCCGGAGCCGAGAAGCGCGACACATTGAGGCGGACCGTGTGGGTGATCACGGTTCGCTGTGTCAACGTCGCGGTGTCGCGGGACTCCTCGGTGTGCCGGATCACCCGGTAGTCGTCGTCGCTGCCGTAGGCCAGCTCGACCGGGGCGCCCGGCGCGGTGAAACTCAGCGTGCCACGGCCGGTGAAGCCGCTGCCGCGCACCAGGTCCACGGGCCCGGCCAGCAGCGCGTGACCGGAGGTGTTGTCGAACCGGACAACCTGCGTGACCAGTGGCGACAGTTCGGGCGAGGAGGAGAACTCGCTGCTCGCCACGGCGGTGACCGCGGTGAGCGGCACCCGGTGGGCACGGCCGTCCGAAGGGACGGACACGGCAGCGGGCGCGTGCAGCACCCGTGTCTGGCCGCCGTCGTCCACCCCGGGCAGGCCGAGCACCGGGACCGGACCCAGCTCCGCGATCTCCTCCTCCCGCAGCTCCACATCGACAGTGCGGCGCTCCGCGGCGGACCGGTCCTTGAGGGTGAGACGGTCCTCGGTCAGCCGCGGCGGGTCGGTGGTCAGCGCCGAGCGGGCCGTCGACAGGGTGAGCCGCACGTTCGACCAGTCCTCGCCGGTGCGCTGCCAGACCGTCGCATCGGTCTCCAACGTCACCGAGCCCCCGTCCAGTACGGCCCGGTAGGCGGGGCGCCACAATGCGCACGAGGTGAGATGGGTCAGCCGCAGCCGGACCTGCTCGGCGACCTCGGTCCGTAGGGTCAGCTCGACATGGCCGACCAGCTCGGCGGGTCGCTCCTCGGCGAGGTGGATGGCCTCCCGGGCCTGCACGAGCTCGCCCGCGACATCCGTCAACCGTGCTTCCGCGGTGCGGAGTTGTTCGCCGTACGAGTCGCGCTCCGCGTCGACCCGGTCCAGCTCGCGGGTCCAGCGGGCCTCGTCCGTCTCGCCGTGACCCGTTCCCTCGGCGATGTCCCGCAGCAGATCGGTGGCCAGGCGGCCGAGGAGGTCGAGACGGGTGCGCAGCCGGTCACGGGTGTGGCCGACCGTGACCTGTTCCTCCTCGAGGACGCGGATCCGCGTCCGCAGGGCGGAATCGTCGTCGGCGGGCAGCGGCCCGCGAGGCGTCCAGGCGCGGACGATCCGTACGTCCAGAACGGTCGCGGAACGCTCGCCCGTCAGTTCCGCGTGGAGGCTGCGGTCGACCGCGAGTGCGCTGATCGGCCCGAGTCGCAGCCGCTGGACGCCGGCGCGCAGGTCGAGTTCGGCAGTCCGCTCGATGTGGGCGCGGTCCTCCAGGCAGGTGACGGCTGTGACCGGCAGGGGGATCGGCTGGGTGTCCGTGGGCATGGTGTCAGCTCCTGCGGTTGCCGCCGACCACGGCCTTGGCGGCCGGGATGCGGATGTCGTAGCCGCCGTCGAGGGAGGCGCTGCCGCCGGCGGGCAGGTCCACTCGCCAGACGCGGGTGCCCGGGGCATGCCGGTCGGGTCCGCCGTCCTGCTCGGGCGTCGTCCAGTCGGCGTGTTCGTCGATCCGCACATCCGGTTCGGAGGTGACCGGAACCTGTTCGTGGACCTCGACGGTGACGGCCTGCGCGAGCCGGTTCGAGAGTTCCACATGGATCTGGTGGGCGAGCACGGTGGTGGTGTTGCGCAGCCCCGAGGTCGACTCGCGCAGGTTCGTGCGGCGGGTGACCCGGATGCCCTCGGCGGGCCCCAGCCCCATGCGGCGGACGCCGCCGGGGGCGAGCGTGGGCAGGGCGGCGGTCGTCAGGAAGTCGTCGTCGCTGGTGACCTCCACCGGACCGGCGAGCAGGGCCTGGTCGGTGGCGTTGGAGAGCACGAGGGTGGCGTAGACGGTCTGCTCCACCGAGGGCACACAGAGGTACTCGGTGCGCAACCCGACGGGAACCTCCGTCACGGTGACGGTGTGCCAGGTCCCGTCGGAAGGGATGTCGGCGCGGGCGACGGCGTCGTAACGGTGATCGAAGGAGCCCGCCGACTCGCGGGGCCGCACGGCATGGTTGGGCAACGGCAGCGCGGCCACCGCCTCGGCGCGACGGCGGTGCTCGTCCGCCACCGGGTCGTGGGGAGAGTGGGGGAAGAGCCTGCCTCTTCGGCCGCCGGGCTCGTCCGCGCCGGACAGCTCGAGCCCGGCGTAGTCGAGCTCCGCACCGCTCGGCCGTGGCGGACCGGACTGCACAGGCGCTGACGGCGGGGGAGGTGGAGGGGCCGCCGCCGGGGCGATGGGGGGAGGACCGGCGATACGGCCGGCCCCGGCACTCGGCAGTCCTGAGCGGGCCGGCGGTGCCGGGCGGGGCACGGCGGTGTCGAAGACCGCCGACGGAGCAGCGGCGGGACCGGACGGCTCTGGGAACGCGGCGGGCGGCATGCCGTACCCCTGCGGAGCGGGCGGCGGCGGTGGCGGTACGGCGCCGAAGGCTGCCGGGGGAGCGCTGACGACGCCGGTCGACTCCGGGCTGGGCATGCCGTACCCGTGAGGTGCGGGCGGCGGCAATGGGGGGACGGGGCCGGGCGCAGGCACAACCACGGGGACCGGCATGACGGCCGGAGTGGGACGGGGGCCCGCCGCGTCGTAGCCGGAGAAGAGGTCGGAGAGCCCTGCGGGGGGCTCGCGCCAGCCGGCGGGCGCGGGGGCGGGCTGTCGGCGTCCCACCCGGATGGAACGCAGCCTCGGCAGATCGGTGCGGCGCCGCAGGTCCGCGGTGGCGAGGGCGATGCGCACCCCGTTCCAGTCCTCTCCGGTGCGCTGGGCGACCGAAGCACGCAACACCAGAGTGCCGTTGTCGTCGCCCTGACGGTGGGTCAGACGGTAGGCCGGTACCCAGACAGCCCCCGGCACACCGTACTCAAGCTCCACTTCCACGGCCCCGCTCCCGCTTCCGTCGAGGGTCAGGAGTGCGACGACGGTGGTCGCGACATGCTCGGACGGAACGTCGGTGGAGGCACGCATCCAGCGGTCCGTGGCGACCGAGAACTCGTGCTGGACCCGGCGGAGCTCCTCCTCCAGCTCGAAGAGCCGGTCATGGAGCCCTCGCAGCCGCTCGTCGACGAAGTCGGCGAGCCGCAGCCAGGCATCGGCCGCCGTGCGGCGCGGTGGGTCCTCGCGCTTGCGGGCCGGCGGAACCGGACGGAGCGCCGCCACCTCCGCGATCAGGTTCACCTGCCGGTCACGCCGCCCCTGCGCTGCGGCACACGCGTCGCGCAGCCGCTCCATCTCCCGCCGCAGAGTGCCGACGGTGTCGGGGCCGGACGGTTCGGCATCGACCGCCACGCGCACCTCGGTAACGCGTACGCCGCGATCGCCCACGACCCTCGCCCGCAGTGAGCCGGCGTCCATCGACCGGGGCAGCCCCGTCACCCGCACCCGGCCGTCCGCCGGGACGGTTCCCGTGGCCACCCGGGTGCAGAGCGCACCCTGCGCGTACACCACAACCGCGTCGAGTGTCGACGCCCACCCCGATGCAGCTTCAGATTTCATGCACTCCGCCCCCCGTGTCCCCTGCGGACCGAAGCCTACGCCCAGGCCATGCCGCGTTTTCACGCTTCTTCACGGGTCGCCTTGGTTGCGGAGCGGAACTCTGCTTCCAGGTGTGAAAGGGAGCGAACGGGTACCCGGCGTCCCATGGCTGCACAGAGCGAGTCCCTGGGGTCCTGGCCGGTCGTACGGCAGTTGCGTCGGATGCGTGCGTTGTACGCCGCGGGTGTGCTGCTGTGGGCGGCGTCGAGCATCGTGACGGCGTGGTCGTCCCCAGGCACCAGCCCTATGTGGACGTCCGTCCTGCTACTGGCGGTCTTCACCGGCCTGTTGGCGCTGTCCAGCCGGTGGCTGCGGCGCATGGGGCCGGTCGCGGGGGCGGAACGCAAGGACCGAGAGGTCGCTCATGGAGCCACCACCGCGCGCCACGCACGCGCCTGACAACTGTTAGGGGTGCGCGCCGCCGGGGTTGGGTGCACTCACCGTCTCCCCACCGACCCGCCGGCCCTTCTTCAGTCGATCACCCGTGACGTCAATAGCGCTGTGCCTTGGCGAGACGGGGGGTGAGATTGGCGTCCGCAGGCTGCCGGCTGAAGGCGATGGGTTGCTCCTGCTCGCCCGGATCGAGGTCTTCCGCGCCGACGAATCTCGTCTCCACGACTTTCCCCGACGAATCCTCGAAATCGATCTGAACGGCATACGAGGCCGTGTCACTCGTCTTGTTGGTGATCGTGACCAGGACGGCGAGCAGCCCGCTTGTCTCGTTCCTGGGCAGGCCCTTCATGCCGACTTCGGACACCGCGTTGCCGCGCCCGTGGACATCCTTGAGTTCCTTTTCCGCTGCGGCACTGGCGCGGGCGGCCTCGGCTTCGACGGATGCCTCGAACTCGGAGGCGCGGGCAGATGCCGAGGAGGCCGCCGCCGAAGCCGAGGCATGAGCGGAAGCGATCGCGGAAGCCGCCTGGGAAGCCAGCGCGGACGGTGGCAACCCTGAGAACGACGCAGTATTCGGGCTACTGGTTGTCGGTGCAGGCGAGGAGTCCGTGTCCCCGTCTCCGCACCCGGTCAGAAAAACGGCAGACACGGCCAAGCCAAAGGTGGCCACGATGGCTCGAAGTCCACGGCCGTGGTCGTCTCGCAGCATCGTCATCCCTCACGCCTTGCCGGTCGGATCCCATCCATCATGGGCAGAGGGCGAACTCCGCACGATTCCGCATAGGCCGTTCGAATGGCCGGGCCGGGAAGAGACCGCTCGGCCTCGATAGGGGATCCGTCCCTCGGAGAGTCTTAGGGACCTGCAGCAATCACCGGACATGACTCATGGAATGACGTGGCTGCGGAAAACCCTTGTGCCCGAGCCGCACGAGGCCGTACTGGCCGTCCGCCGGCGGTATTGACTGGCTACTCCTCGGGCTCCCAGGCGATCAGCTGCTCGAACACCCGGCGGTCGCCCTCGATCTTCAGGTCGCTCAGCGTGAGGCGGCCCCATACGAAGAGGAGCAGCTGCTCGGCCGTGCCCGTGGCCGAGGCGGAGGCGGGCGCGACGCCGTCAGTGAGGGGTGCGGGCCAGGCGCCGGTGCCGTCCAGCGCGAGGAGCCAGGAGCGGCCCTCGGTGGCGTGGTAGTGGATGGTGGCGGCCTCGTGCGGCCAGGCCGCCGGGGTGGAGTTGCAGGTGTCGAGGAACTCGGCCACGCCGTCGATCGCGACGTCCGCCGGCATCGGCCGCACGGCGCCTGCGGCGAGCTGGGCGTCGTAGGTGTGCACCAGCACCTCGTGCACCCGGCGCCGGGCAACGCCCCGGGCATTCGCCGGCGACACGCCGGCGCTCCACCACGTCCAGCACTCGCGCTCCGGGCCGGCCTCGCGCAGCGCGCTCAGCAGCAGCTCGTTCGACTCGGCGTACCAGGCCAGCAGCGCCTCGAGCTCGCGCGGCGCCTGCGCGGCATCCTTGGCCGGCGGAGTCTCGGCCGGGCCCGCGGCGACGATCGCGGCCCACCAGCGCTGGCCCGTACCCAGGTGCTGCACCAGATCGAACAACGTCCACTTGGGGCAGGACGGCACCGGCGCCTCAAGGCCGGGCGCGGCGGCAACCGCACTCCGGAACGCGGCCGACCGCTCGTCGATCAGTCGCAGCAGGGCGGAAAACTCAAGACTCTCTGTCACATCGCTTGCCTATCACCCCTGCTCAGCCGACCGCACTCTCTTTTCTCCGGGGCACCGACGATGCACCCCTGCTTGCGCGCGGGACCACCTCAAGGCCGCGCTCTCGCATGTGCTCCGCCCCGTTCCACACGTCGTCGTATGCGTATGTGGCCCAGATCACGGGCTCCGAGCGCAGCGTGGGCCGTATGCCGGTGCCTTTTCCCTTGTGTAGGCAAGTGGCGAGAGCAAGGACAGCGCGGATGGGGCAGGCCCGGGCAGGTGAGTTCGACGAGTTCGTGGCGGCCCGCTGGTCGGTGTTGCTCCACCTCGCTCGTCTGCTCGTGGGAGGTGACCGGCACAGGGCGGAGGACCTGTTGCAGGAGTCCTTGGTCAAGCTCTGGTTCGCCTGGTCCAGGGTCGGAGAGGAAGCGCCCGAGGCGTACGTCCGCAAGGTGATGGTGCGTGCGGCGGCACGGTCCGGCCAACGGCGCTGGTGGGGTGAACGCCCCGTTGAACAGCTGCCCGAGGCGGCAGCGGTCGGCGATGTGTCGTCCGACGTGGCGGAGCGTTCGCGACTGGAGGCAGCCCTCGCCCAGCTGACCTCGAAGCAACGAGTGGCGGTGGTGCTGCGCTACTACCAGGACCTGCCCGAAGGGCAGGTGGCGGCGACGCTCGGGTGCCCGGTGGGCACGGCTCGTTCCCACGCTGCCCGCGGAGTGGCGCGGCTGCGGCAGATCCTGGCCGACGTCATCGAGCCAGTGCAGTGAAGGAGGATGCCATGGATCATTTCGAGCGGCAGCTGGCGCAACTGATGCACAGCACCCATGAGCACGCTCCCTTCGAACCGCGGCACCGGGAACGTCTCCGGGCCGGCGTGCGGACCCGCCGCCGCACCCGGACCCTTCAGCAGGTCGGCGGTTTTGCGTTGGCCATCGCCGGCCTCGGTGTCGCGCTGTTCCTGCTGCCCGGTAGGCCACACAGCGTGGAGCCCAGCAGTCCCCGCCCCGAGCCTGCGACGAGCCCGACAGCACCGGCAGGGTCCCCCTCCTCGACGCCGACTTCTTCGGCCACCGGTACGGAGGGAACGACTGGTCCCCCGGGGGCGACGGGAGGCACGACCTCCGCGCCACCGCCCACGACGACGTCGCCTCCGCCATCGAGCACGGAGAACACGCAAAGCGATCCGTCGACGGACGCAACGTCAGTGCCCACGTCCACCATGTCCTCGGACTACGGGTGATGGGCCCCCTGGAGCCACAAGCCCGCTCGTAGTCCGCACCCCTAATCCAAACCCCCTGGTCCAAACCCCTAATCCAAAGTGCCGTGACCCCGGAGCACACCGCTGCTCCGGGTGCCCAGGCACGCCCTGCGCCAAAGCACAAAGAAGGACAACTGTGAGGAATCGATACCCGGTCGAGCTGGAGGACCTGAACGGGCTGCCGCAACGCGCACCGGTACGGGCGCACCAGTCGGAGCCGGTACTGGACGTGGTCGTCCCGGTGTTCAACGAGGAGGCGGATCTGGAGCCGAGCGTGCGCCGACTCCACACACATCTGCGCGAGACCTTTCCCTACCCGTTCCGCATCACCATCGCCGACAACGCCAGCACCGACCGGACCCCGCAGATCGCTGCCCGACTGGCCGCCGAACTGCAAGAAGCGGAGTGGCTGCGACTGTCCGAGAAGGGCCGCGGCCGCGCCCTGCGCGCCGCCTGGTCGCTGTCGCCGGCCCCCGTGCTCGTGTACGTGGACGTCGACCTCTCGACAGAACTGACGGCGCTGCTACCGCTTGTCGCCCCGCTCATCTCCGGGCACTCCGACATAGCCATCGGCACCCGCCTCGCCCCCGGTTCCCGCGTGGTGCGCGGACCGAAACGTGAGATCACGTCGCGCTGCTACAACGCCCTTCTGCGATCCACCCTCGCCGTCGGCTTCTCGGACGCCCAATGCGGATTCAAGGCGATACGGCGTGATGTGGCTGCACGACTGCTGCCCCTGGTGCAGGACAACGGGTGGTTCTTCGACACCGAACTCCTGGTGATCGCCGAGCGTGCCGGGCTGCGCATCCACGAAGTGCCGGTCGACTGGGTGGACGATCCGGACAGCCGGGTCGACCTCCTGGCCACAGCGCTGGCCGACCTGCGCGGCATCGCCAGGATCGGTGGAGCACTGGCGCGCGGTGCCCTGCCGCACGCCGAACTACGGCGTACCGACAGCGCCGGGCCCCCGGACGGACTGACCACCCAGCTCGCGCGCTTCGCCGCGGTAGGAGCGGTGAGCACCTTCGGACACCTGCTCCTGTACGCGGCGCTGCGCCCAGCGGCGGGAGGCCAGCTCGCCAACGCCATCGCACTGCTGGTGTGCGCCGTCGCCAACACGGCCGCGAACAGACGCTTCACCTTCGGGCTTCGCGGCAGTGGCGGGGTGTTGCGCCATCAGGCCAGGGGCCTGATGGTCTTTCTGATCGGACTGGTACTCACCAGCGGATCACTCGCCGCCTTGCACCACGTGACCCCGTCGGCGGCGCACAGCACCGAACTCATCGCCCTGCTTGTCGCCAACTTGGTCGCGACGCTGCTGCGCTTTCTCCTCCTCCGGGCATGGGTGTTCCGCGCATGACCACGACCGTCACCGACACGAGCAGCTGGAACGCGCGGCTCCACGACCACCTCGCCCCCCAAAGCCCAGACCGGCGGCGGCAGTTGGCGCGCACGGCGAAACGCCTTGGCCCCGTCCTGGCCATGTACGGCACGCTGAAGCTGATCGGCTTCGTCTCCTTCATGTGCCTGCTGCACTCCGCGGGAAAGTACCGGACGAAGAACCCGCGCTTCGGGGGAGGCGAGCATCCCTGGGACGTCCTGGCCTCATGGGATGGATGGTGGTACCAGCAGATCGCCGCGCACGGGTACCACCCCGAGCTGGTCCCGGTGCGTGGCGCCACGGGCCTGATCACTCTCGAAGGGAACTCGGCGGCGTTTTTCCCGCTCTACCCGGCGCTGATGCGGCTGACCTCCGAGGCCACCGGCCTCGGCCTGTACGGTGCCGGCCTGCTCGTCTCTATCACGGCCTCTTTTGCCGCTGCCCTCGGCATTTACGCCATCGCCGAACACCTCGCCGGCCGACGGGCCGGCCTGGCCGCAGCCGGGCTGTGGGCCGTATGGCCCGGCTCCGGCGTGGAATGGGCGGTCTATTCCGACTCGCTCTACGTGGCCCTGGCCGCCTGGACCTGCCACGCCGTCATCAGCCGTCGCTGGCTGACCGCCGGCCTGCTCGCCTGCGCCGCCGGGCTCAACCGGCCCACCGCAGTAGCACTGTTCGCAGCGGTCGCCGTAGCGGCCATGCTCACGCTCCGCCGGCGACAGGACGGCGTCCTCCGTCCGATGGCTGCGCTGGCCGTCGCTCCGATCGGCCTGCTGTCCTACCTGGGCTGGGTGGGGCATCGAATGGGTGACTACACCGGCTACTTCAAGCTCCAGTCCGGCGCCTGGGCCCACGAGTGGGACTACGGCCGGCAGACCCTGGACGTCCTCACGTCCGTCCCGGTCGGCCAGCGCGACTACCTGTTCGCGTGGCCATTCGCCGACCTGATCGGCGTCGGAGTCGTCCTGCTGGCCTTCGCGTTGCTTCCGTTGCTGATCCGACTGCGTCCCCCAGCAATGCTGCTGGTCTACACCGTCCTGACCCTCGCTCTCATCCTGGGCAGCCAGCAGATATTCAGCAACGTCTCCCGCTATCTGCTCCCCGCCTTCCCGCTCTTCCTCCCACTCGCCGTCGCCCTGCGCCGCCTCAGCCTCGCCCACCAGTTCACGCTGCTCGGCGTCGCGGCCCTCGCTTCCGGCTCGTACGCGGGCTACGCCTTGTTCGAACTCGGTGTTCCGTAGCAGGCAGAGGCACGAACGGAACCCTCATGAGGCGCCGGCAGGCCGGCCGCAGAGCTGCCCGGCGGCCGTCCGGCTCAACCGTTCAGAATGCCGCTGACCTCGTTCACGGGGATCGTGTCCGCGGCCTTCGGAATCGTCACACGGACCGGCTCGCCGATGTCCGACAGGGCCATGGTCAACGTCACCTGCGCACCGGACAGGTTGGCGCTCATGCGGGTCTGCACCAGGCGGCCCCGATCGTCGATCCACGCGTCCGCGAAGACCGGGAGGTCGCTGCCAAGGATGTCGCGGGCCTGGTCCGTCTTCGTGCGGACATCCGGGGCCATGCGCAGCGTGACGGTCCGGTGGTCGAGGATGCCGCGGTAGCGCACGGCGCGCACCCCATGGACTTTCTCCTCGCCCTCCCGCGAGATCTCACGCATGGCGGCGATCTGCTGCAGGACGTGCTCCGGATCGTTGAGCGGGGCCCGCAGCAGGTAGTGGGCCTGCGCCTTGTCCCGGGGCAGAACCCCCCAGGCATCCTTGCCGACCCCCTGGACGCCGCTGATGTAGATCTTGCCGTCAGCGAAGACCTGGTCGCTGTGGTCGATCGCGCCGCCAGGCAGGTCGACCGACAGGCGGCCCCTGTCCGCGGCGAAGTCGAAGCCGCCGGCGACGGTGAGGCCGTAGACCTGGCCCTCACCCTCCAGTTCGATCTCCTGGCGGAACCCGGCGCTGTCCGCGCGAAGAGCCGCGACGGCTGCTCGTACGGCGGAGCGTGAACCGGAGGACGATGTGGAGGACGGTGAGGCGGCCGCGGCCTTGTCGTGGCTTCCGGCGTCGGCCGAGGAGCAGCCCGCGCACAGCAGCGCGGCGGCAGCGACGAACACGAGAGGACGGCGCATCGGGATTCTCCGAGGTTCTTGGGCGGGCACTCGGCCCCTTCGGCACCGCCTCGCGTCGAGATCATATGAAATTTGCGCACTGCAGTGCGAACTGAATTCGGCTGCAATGTGCGGCGACGGCACTGCAAACCTTCCCCTCTGATCGTTGGCCGGTACGCCAAGCCGCGCGGCGCCGTCCACGGCCGTAGGCCGCTGTCCCGAACTTCCGTCAGAGGCACCTGAGTCGGTGTCCCGGGATGCAAGGGGAACCGCCGGCCGTTCCGCTGCGTGATCCATGGGCATGGCGAGTTCGCACGGGCGGCGTCCGGCCGTCGATCTGGAACAGGTCACGGAGTGGGACGCGGTCGTGATCCGTACCGACTACTCCAATGACGGCGCGTGGCAGAAGGTTGCCGCGGGCCTGCGGCAGTCGTGGGCTGAGGGTGTCGAGTCCTCGTGGCATGTGGTCGAGGGCGCCGGGTGGGCGGGCGCAGACGCCGACGAGGTCCTGGCCGCGCTGCCCGACCACCTGCCCGACCTGCACGACGTCGTGTTCCTGGCCGATGCGGACACGATGTACGGCGAGCAGAACTCCCTGCTCGCCGTGAGCACCGACCCTGACATGCGGGACGAGGACCACGAGATCCCCGGGCTCGGGTTCACGAGCCGATTCCGGATTCTGCCCACCGCCGTGGCCGAAATGGTCGGCAATCTGGCTATCGCGAACATGGATTACGAGGACTTCTCCAGTTCGGCCCACGGCGACCCGCAGAGAATTCACCGCGGATTCCTCACGCCGGAGTGAAGACCGGCAGGGGAGAAGGGCGGGGCGGGAGCACGACGGTCGTTCCGGTGTTAAGGCCGCGAGGCTCCAATGCCGTCAATGGCGTCGACGCACCGGAGCCCCGCATGTCACGGACTCCCGAATCCGGTTCAGATACTGGATCCGCCGTCCACCGTCAGCAGCGCGCCGGTGATGTAGGCGGCCTTTTCACTGGCGAGAAACACGACCGCCTTGGCGACGTCGCCGGGGGTGCCCATGCGTCCCAGTGCCGTCATGGCTGCCTGGGGAGCCGCATTCGGTCCGTCTGCGGGATTCATGTCCGTGTCGGTGGCACCAGGCTGCACCACATTGACGGTGATGCCCCGCGAGCCGAAGTCGCGCGCCCACCCCCGCCCGAGCTGATTGATCGCGGCCTTGCTCGCCGCGTATTCAGCGACACCGGGGACGGGGACATGGTGGGCGACGGTGCTTCCCACCAGGATGACGCGCCCGCCGGCGGTCAGAAAACGCGCTGCGGAGTGCGTGGTGACGATGGTTCCCATCACGTTGGTCGCCATCATCCGCTCCACTCCTTCCTGGAGTTCGAGATCCAGCTGGTCCACGGTGCCCATGACGGCGATGCCGGCCGAGTTCACCAGTACGTCGATCTGGCCCCCGAAGAATTCGGCGGCCTTCTCCACAGCGGTCGACGCCTCGTGCGGAACGGCCTGATCCGCCTGCACCGCGAGCGCCTTCGCCCCAAGGCCGGTCAGCTCGGCGACAACGGCCGTGGCCCGCTCGCGCGACTTCTGGTAGGTGATCACGACGTGCGCACCCTCGCGTGCGCATTCACGGGCGATTTCCGCACCGATACCCCTCGACCCTCCGGTCACGAGCACGGTGCGTCCTGTCAGAGCCTTGGTCAAGGCGGGCATGCTGGACATGGTGATAACTCCCTTTGCGCTGCTGAGCTGTCTTTCAGCTACGCAACCGAAGCTAAAGATTGACATTAGTGTGAACGTCAAGCCCGATCTCAACCTTTACACTGATGTCAAGGTTGACCTACGGCGGACCAGTACCCCTCGGGACGACGGAACGGCGGCCTCGCGACCACCTGGCGAGGGAGAACGCTATGAAGATCGGCGAGCTGGCTGCGAAGACCGGAGTGGCGCCACGGCTGCTTCGTTACTACGAAGAGGTCGGCATCCTGACCCCGTGGCGGGCACCCAACGGATACCGCAGCTACGGCGAGCCCGCCGTCGACCGGGTCCTGCAGATCCGTGAACTGCTGGAAGCGGGCTTGACGACGGACATGATCCGCGAGGTCCTGCCCTGTCTCGATGCCCAGAAGGACGAGAGGGAGACCCTGACCTGCCCGGACATCGACGTGACGGAGCTGGACGGGCTGCGTCGTCATCTCGCCGCCATCAAGCGCCGCATCGACGTGCTCCAACGCAACGAGCGTGCCATCGAGGCGTATCTGAAAGTCCGCGCGGAGAACACCAGCGTCCCCCCGGCGGCGGCCGGCGAAGTCGTGGCCCTGGTCGGGCGGCCCTAGTTCGGGTGCGTGCGGCGTTGCGAGTGGCCCGGAGCGGAGGAAATCTCTCACCTGCGGCGAACGCCCGGGCAGCCTCGACGAACGGTTCGTTGGGCATATCGAACGCCCGTAGACCTGGGGAAGTTCTCGAACAGGTCGCGATTCTCGCCGTACCCACGAGTCGCAGCCAGCAGCCAGCGACGCGCGAGGTTGGCTCCGGCGTCGGAGAGGTCCGGATGAGTCAGCAACTGCTCAGCCTGCCCGGCTTTCACCAGACGAGACCTGACGCCCGGACCGAACCTCCGGCTGGACAACTCGGCGCCCAACAAGCAGGCGACCATCTCGTCCTCACTGCTCACGCCAAGTACCCGCACGACCGGCAGCCTAGGATCGAATCCGCTGCGCGCTGCGACCCGGCACGCCTCGGCAGGCGACAGGACTCACTCCCGGCGCACGCATTACACGGCGTAAGCGTGGAAGACGGGATCCATGACTACGCATACGGATTCGCAGAACGCCGCCGACTTCTACGACTTTGAAAGCGCCCTCTCGCCTGAGGAGCGAAAGGTCCTGGTCAGGACGCGGGAGTTCATGCGGGATCAGGTCGCGCCCTTGGTGGCCGAGCACTGGGCCGAGGGAGTCTTCCCCAAGGAGCTGATCGGCCGGTTCCGGGAGAGCGGGCTGGTCGGACTGCCGTATGAGGGCTACGGCGACCACGGCCCCGTGGCCAGCCACCTGCTGACCGGGATGATGGCCATGGAGATGAGCCGGGTCGACGCCTCCGTCGCCACCTTCTTCGGTGTCCACAACGGCCTCGCGATGTACGCCGTCCAAGCAGGCGGCGACCAGGCGCAGCGCGACCGTTGGCTGCCCGGGATGGCCAGGATGGACACCGTCGGGGCGTTCGCGCTCACCGAGCCGCTCGACGGGTCCGACATCGCGGCCGGCATGCGCACCACGGCCCGACGGGACGGCGACTCTTGGGTGCTCAACGGCGCCAAGCGCTGGATAGGCAACGCGACGTTCGCCGACCACGTGGTGGTCTGGGCCCGGGACGTCGAGGACGACCAGGTCAAGGGGTTCGTCGTCGGCAAGGGGACTCCGGGCTTCACGGCGGAGAAGATCGCGAACAAGACCTCCCTGCGCATGGTCGAGAACGCGGACATCAAGCTCGAGGACGTCCGCGTCCCGGAAAGCGACCGGCTGCAGAACGCCTCCTCCTTCCGTGACGTCGCGGAGATCCTGCGCGCCACGCGCAGCGGTGTCGCCTGGCAGGCACTGGGAGTCATGATCGGCGCCTACGAACTGGCGCTGCGCTACGCCACGCAGCGCCAGCAGTTCGGTCGTCCGGTAGCCGGCTTCCAGCTCGTGCAGGATCTGCTCGTGAAGAGCCTGGGCAACATCACGTCGAGCTGGGGCATGCTCCTGCAACTGGCGCGGCTGCAGGACTCCGGGGTGTTCCGGGACGAGCACTCCTCACTGGCGAAGGCCCACGTGACCGCTCGTATGCGGGAAGTCGTGGCCTGGGCGCGGGAGATCTTCGGAGGCAACGGCATCGTCCTGGACTACGACGTCGCACGCTTCTTCGCGGACGCGGAGGCGATCTACTCCTTCGAAGGAACCAGAGAGATGAACACGCTGATCGTCGGCAAGGCGATCACTGGGGAGAGCGCGTTCGTCTGACCGGCGGGAACGCTGATCCGGCCGCGACGCGGAGGGTGAGGCTGCCGTGGTGGGCTGGGCCGGTGGCTCCTCGAACCGGGCAGCGACCGTCGCGGTGTGGTCCCTTTTGCCAGCGGGGAGCAGACGGGTCATGTCGGCGGCCTGCGGTCGCCCCTGCCAGGGGCCCGGAGCGACCGGAGCCGCTCCAGGTCCGCAGGGCGGCCGACCGCGCTTTCGAAGGCCTGATCTGGCCCCAGGCGTTGTTCGGAGCACACGCGCATACGTGAGCGAAGCGCCATCGCCGCCCTCCGTGTGGCCGGCTGCGATGGGTTCTGAGCAGTACAACTCCCTTGGACAGTCGGCTCTCCCGTCGCGTGCCGGGCATCGGGTGTACCCGATAGGGGGCCGGTCCGACCGCGCGGCACACGAGGCTGACACAGCTGGCTCTGCGTCGCCTCCTTCGGCCCCTTCCGGCTCAGGCTTCTGTGACGCGGATGATTGTCTTGCCGGGGGTGCGCTTGTCCGGTGCGAACGCGGAGGCTGCTTCGGCGAGGGTGCGGACGGTGCCGATGATGGGCTTGAGGCTGCCGTCCCGCAGCCGCTGGGCGAGGTCGGCCAGGCGGGCACGGTCTGGTTCGACGACGAAGAAGATCGCTCGTCCGTCGTGGGGGTGGACGGTGACCGGTTCGGCGATGGTGACAAGGGTGCCGCCAGGACGGACCAGTGCGGTGGAGCGTTCGAGGACCTCGCCGCCGATCACGTCGAACACCACGTCGACCTCGCCGGTGTCCTCCAGTTTCTCGGCCTGGAGGTCGACGAAGGTGTCCGCGCCCAGGCCGAGAGCGGTGTCGCGGTCTGCGGCCCGGCCGGTGGCGATCACCCGGGCGCCGGCCTCGCGGGCCAGTTGTACGGCGAGGGAGCCGACGCCGCCGGCGGAGCCGTGGATGAGCACGCTCTGGCCGGTGGTGAGATGGGCGTGGTCGAAGAGGGCCTGCCAGGCGGTGAGTCCGGAGATCGGCAGTGCGGCGGCCGTGACGTGGTCGACGTCGGCCGGCAGCGGGGCGAGGTTGCGGGCCTCGACCGCGGTGTACTGGGCCAGCGAGCCGTTGCGGGTCCAGTCGGTCAGGCCGAACACGCGCTGCCCGATGGTCAGGCCGGTGGTGCCGTAGCCGAGCTCGGTGACCACGCCTGACAGCTCGTGGCCGGGCACGGACGGGGTACGGTCGCGACCGGCCCGGTCGGTCCAGGTGCTGGGCCAGTCCAGCTCACCGGGGGTGAATCCGGCGGCGTGGACCTCCACGATCACGTCGTTCTCGGCGGCGTGCGGGTGGGGGACCTCGGCGAGGGTCAGGCCGCTGACACCGGCGTCACGGTCTTTGACGGTGATGGCTTGCATGAGGGGTTCCTCTGCGTCGGGGGACGTGCAGGGAGCGGGCATCGCGCCAGGGAGGCGCAGGCGTCGGCCCGTAGAAGCCGGCCGCCCGCCATGACCAGCCCCAGCGCCCGTACGCCCCGCTGCCGCACACAGCCGCGGAAACAGCACGGCTGACAGGTGCTGTCGTGATCACGCTTCCGACATTAGGAGGAAAGCAGCCCAGACATCTGGGCCAATTGCACTCATGTCCAGTGGGCCACTTACCCTCAGGGCTGCAAGTGTCGACGCCGGAGGCGGAACCGGCGTGGGACGGGACCGCGTGCCATGCCAAGGCGGAATGGTCAGCTCGACTTCTTGGCAAGTTCGGCGAGGAACGCGGGCATGCGGCCGGCACCGAAGTCGTAGAACCGCGCCCACTGCGGCTCGAGCGCGATACGCGCCATCTGGTCGTACATAGCCCGGCAGTTCCGCTCGAACTCGGCCGCGTACTCGGCGTCGAAGTTCTTTCGAGCGGCCGCGAGGTATTCCGGCACCACCCCGTCGACGATGGTCAGGTGCACCACGCCGCGCACCGACAGCGTCTTGGCCGAGCCCGGGCTGTCGCCGGCGTCGATGGTCAGGGCAACCTCGGGACGCACGGACAGCGCCTTTACCTTGGGCGCTGTGGCCGCGGTGGACATGACGATCTCCTCGCCGGTCCAGAAGATGCCGATCGGGATGACACGCGGCAACCCGTCGAGTCCGTTGTACGCCAGCCGCGCCATGGACGCCTGGTCCAACAGTTCGTGTGCGTCAGCGAGTTCCTGCTCGATCTGCTTGGGGTCCATGATCGTCTTCCTCCTCTGCCACGCGGCCCTTCGCGGCCGCTCATGTCCCTGGGACGGAGCCGTCGAGCCGTTCTCGACACCGCAGCCGGATCACCGGCTCTCGCCGCCTTCTGACACCGGGGTCATCGTGCCGCGCCCGCCGGCTTGCCACCTTGCCCCAAGCGGCAGCATTCTTCCGAGATGTCCGCCAGAGCCGAGTGGTCTGGCTTATACGGGATGACGACGGAAGCCCGACTCACCTCTCCGAGGACGGCACGCGAAGGCTTCCGTTCCGGTCGACCTCGGCCCGCGCCCAACGGGCAGGAAGATCTGGGGGCATGGGCTACGCGGTGAATCCATGCCCTTGGACACCTCGTACGAACGCGTACTGCCCGAGGCCGACCGGGACGGACTCGTGATCGGCATCAACTGGAGTGGGCCGCGTCTGGTCGGCTGGAGCTTCACCTCCGTGCAGGTTCTCAACCGGGTGCCGGCAACTGACTAGTGCCGCATCAGTCAACGTTCGCCCTGTCGATGGTTACTCTGACGACGTGGCCGATGAGAAGGAAAGTGGGAGCGGCTCGATCGAACGCCCCTCGTGGGACCACCCGGTGGTGGCCACCGTCGCGCTGGAACTGGTCGGCCTCGCTGTCTCCGGGTTGGTCGCTCTGGTGGGGTGGCCGTTCGGGTGGCTGCCCGACACCAGTTTCGTCGGCCTTGTGACGGGCCTGATCGCGATCGGGCCTGCGGCTGAGTTGTACCGCAGGGCGGGCCCGCCGCGTCGGCTTGCCGTTGTCGCCGCTCTCCTTGCGCTGGCAGCGGTGAGACTGCTCGTGGCTGCAGCAATGAACTGGGCCTTTCCAGCGCTGGCTGATCCGGGCGTCGGGATCCTCGTCGGCTACCTGGTTGCGCTACCCGTCGGCGTGGCTGTGTTGGCTTGGTTCCTCACCAGGGCGAAAGTTGCCTGATGCGGCGCTGGCCCACGGCATCGCTCGCCAGAGCGCGCAGTCGCCGTCAGCAGGAGGACGCTGCCGAGCGTGAGGAAGGCTTCGTGAATGTCGTCGCGGATCTCCCATCGGATCCGCAGTCGGCGGAACCGGTGCAGGTGGGCGAACGCGCGCTCCACAACCCGCCGTTGCCTGCAGGTCATGCCTGAACCGAAGCCGAGCTCCTGCGGCAGCTGTCCTCATGTGATCCCGGTGTGGACGACCGCGAAATTCCCCGGGCGGAAGCTCACGTAATTCCCCAGCTACTGACGTGAGCTGACGGTGAGGCAGACCGTGAGCTGTTTCCAACCTCAGCTTGAGCAGGTCGGACGCAAGGTGAGGACCGCACCCGCAGCAACCGCTTCAAGCGCTGAACACTTCGCGAAGCGCTGCAGGCGGTCGCGAGCTGGCAGGTCGGCAACGACGACGAAAGGCGGATCAGCGCGCCGGCTCAGACGTGCCTCGCGCCTGGTCACGGCTGGCGACCACCAGGTATCCATCGCTCTCGGGATCGAAGGTGGTGGACTGCACCGTGAGCCCAACGCTCCGCAACTGCGCCACGAGGTCCTCGTACCGGTAGGGCCAGATGGACAACCGCTCCGAGCAGGCTCGCACTGCCCCATCCGGCTCGATCTGGGCGACCACGATCTCGAGGAAGTGTTCCTGCTCCCAGTGCTGCTCGATCTGCCAGTAGTAGCTGACGACCGCATCGCGGTCGTTGCGGCGGATGAGTCGATCGCGGACGTCTACCCGTGAGCCGGCGGAGCGCACGAGCTCCCAGTTGCGTGACGTGAGCACGAGGCGTCCGCCCGGATTCAGCAGCCGCGACATCGCGTCCAGTGCGGTCAGGCGCCCGGCTGTGCCCTCAGCGTGCCCGAGCGAGTTGCCGACACAGAACACCAGATCGAACGTGGAGTCCTCCAGGTGGTCGGGCAGCTCGTCCCAGCTCGCGCGGAGGGCTCGAAGCGAGACACCCTGCTCGTCGGCGGCCTTCTCGGTCCGGCGAACCATCCCACTGCTGGCGTCTGCGGCGACCACGTCAAGGCCAAGACTCGCAAGACCGACGGCGAGCTGGCCGGTTCCACACGCGCAGTCGAGGACGCGCGCGTTGGGCGGCAGAGAGCCCACGACATCGCTGTAGTAGACCGCGGCTGCCTTGGCGGGGGTCAGCCTGTCGTCCCCGATCAGCCACTCGTATACGTCGGAAAGCGCCCCATAACCAGCCACCGCGATGACCCCCATCACTCGACGACACGCGGGCTGGACCACGCCTGCGATTCGGACCTTGCGCCTCGCACTGTGCCGGGCCGTGTCAGCGAAGCATTGAGGAGGACCCAACCACTTCCGGCCGCTGAGACTCCACCGGATTTCGTGGGAAACCGCGACACGCCGCACCGACGCAGGTCCTCACTCCACCGGCGCCCCAACGGCCACGACGGGGACCGCGGCCGGCAAGCGCGCGTTCACTGCGGAGCGCTTTAGGCACAGCATCCAAACTGATTGCCGAAACGCTGCGTCCGGATGAAGAACCGCCAGGGAGCGCCTCTACTGCCACGTTTCCCGACGACGTCCACCGGTTTTTCCTATTTGGTCTTGTCGGTGGGCTTCCTGGAGGTCGTCGGCCTGGGCTGCGGACAGCTGGCGCATGGCGAAGTCGTCGAAGATGAGGACGTCGGGGCGCACGAGTTCGCGGACGCGTTTCTCCCATGTGCGGTCCGCGTGGCCGCCGGCGAGGTCAGCGAGGATGCGGCTGGTCTTGGCGAAGCGGACGTGGGCGCCCTGCCGGACTGCGAGGTGGGCGATGTGGGTCTTGCCGACGCCGACGGGGCCGAAGAGGATGACCGATTCGCCGGCGTGGAGCCGGCGCAGGGTTCCCAGGTCGCGGATCCGGGCGGCGGTCAGTTTCGAGGAGGCGGTGAAGTCGAACTCCTCCAGGGTGACCTGCTGCTCGAACTTAGCCCGCTGCTAGCGCCGTTGGAACGCGACGGTCTCCCGGCGGGTGATCTCGTCCTGACAGAGGACCTGGAGGAAGTCGAGGTGGCCGAGCTCGCCTCCGTGGGCCTGGGCGAGGTGAGCGTCGAGGGTCTCCAGCATGCCTGACAGTCGCAGGGCCTTGAGCGCCTCCCGCAGGGCGGCGTCCATCACGGTCATCGGGCTTCCACCTCGGCTTCGTCGTGCACCTGGTCGTCGTGGTCGTCATCCGTCGCGTCGGGGGTCGCGACGGTGGCGAAGAGCCCGGCGGGGCCGTGCAGGAAGGCGGCCGCCCCGGCATCACCGCTGGTCTCGGGCTCGGGGTCGGTTTCGGTGCCAGCGATGAGGATGCCCTTGATGGTGCGGTAGGACGGGTCGCGAACCGCGATGGCCCTCGCGCAGGCGGCCTCCAGACGTGTGTCGCCGTACTTCTTCCGCAGCCCGAGGACCCTTGGGCACCCCGGAGCCGATAGAGGACGTTGACCTCCAGCAGCTGGTCGACGACTTCGCGGCAGGCGTCGCCGATCTCGGATGCCTGGCTGCGGCGCCAGACCGGCGTCCGCGTCTGGAAGGCGCCTTCGGTCGTCTGCGGGGTGACGCCCGTGGCGGGTTCGCGGCCCGCATCGGCGCCGGCCAGGACACCCGTCGCCGGTTGGCCGTGGGCCGCCAGGATGGCCTGCAATGCGGCGACCTGCGCCTCGGCGGTGATGACGCCGCTGTCCTCCTCGGGGAGCATTGCTGTTCCTTCTCGGTTCGCGGCCCGCGTTCAGGGCGGGCCGGTGGTCATCGCGTAGGGGTCAGAAGGTGTGCGGGCCGAAGCGGCCCCGGGCGAGAACGGCGGCGAGGGCCAGCAGGACGACGTTGACGGTGATCATCTTGGACTCCTTGCGGCGGCCGGGTGTGACGGCTGCGCCGAGCATCAGCAAGCCAAGGCCCGTGGCCGTCAGTGTGGCCAGGATGTCCGCGACGCCGACGAGCGGCGGCAGGATCAGGCCGAGGGCGGCAGGGGCCTCAAGGGCGCCGATGGCCTTGACCGGTGCGGCTGCGAAGCCTTCGGTCCAGCCGAGGCCGGAGGCGGCCAGCTGCTGCTGCGGCTCAGCTTCATCGCCCCGGACATGGGGAACACGGCGGCCAACAGGCCCGCGACGATCCATAAGAAGACGTTCATCGGGTCCGGCCTCTCCATCCAATAACTCCAAGCATGGAGCAACTGTACCGCACATTCACTTCAAGCTAAGAGTAAATTGGTTCACCATTTAATCCATGCTTGGAGTACATTGGGGGTATGGAAGACGCACTGGACACCACCGAGCCACGCTGGCTCGACCCTGATGAGCAGCAGCAGTGGTACGCGTTCGCCTACGTGCTGACCCAGCTCCCGGCCGCCCTGGAAGCGCGGATGCAGCACGCCGCGGGCATTGCCCACTTTGAGTACGTGGTGCTGTCCGCCCTGTCGATGGCGCCGGAGCGCACCCTGCGGATGAGTGAACTCGCCCAGTACGCGGGCAGCACGCTCTCCCGGCTCTCCAACGTCGTCATCCGGTTGGAGAAACGCGGCTGGGTGCAGCGCCGCCCCGACCCGTCCGACGGGCGTGCCACCCTGGCCACGCTCACCGACGACGGCATGGACAAGGTCACCGCCGCCGCCCCCAGCCATGTCGACGCGGCACGCCGCCTGGTCTTCGACCCGCTGACCAAGGCGCAGCAGCGGCAGCTCGGCGCCGTCTCCCAGCGCATCCTCGGCGCGCTCGACGCACCGTGCCCCACGGACTGGGCGCCGCCCGGCGCCACGCCGCCGGCGGACCGGGACTAAGTCCCGCCCGAGCGCACCTCTGAACCTTCACCCGCCCTCCGGTCGGGGTCCCACCCCCACCTCAAGGAGCTTTGCCATGCCCACGATCGCCATCGCCGGTGCCGGTCCGGGCCTCGGTCTGTCCATCGCCAAGGTCTTCGGCGGCCACGGCTACGACGTCGCCCTGATCTCCCGCAGCAAGGACAAGCTCGACGCCCTGGTCGCCGAGCTCGCCGAGACCGGCATCACCGCGGAGGGCTTCGCCGCCGACGTCGGCGACCCGGCCCAGCTCACCAGCGCGCTGCAGAGCGCGATCGCCCGGTTCGGGAAGATCGACGTGCTGGAGTTCTCGCCGCACGCGGGCCTGACCATGACCGTGCCCAAGGACGTCACCCTCGATACCCTGCGTCCGCAGATCGACAGCCTGCTGTACGGCGCCGTCGCGGCCGTACAGGCCGTGCTGCCCGGGATGCTCGAAGCCCAGTCCGGCACTGTGCTGTTCACCACCGGCGGCGGCGCCATTGACCCGTACCCGATGCTCGCGGACGCCAACATCGCCCAGGCCGGGCAGCGCAACTGGGCTCTCAACCTCCACAACACCCTTGCCGAGCAGGGAATTTACGTGGCCAACGTAGCCATCAACCTCATGATCGGCGCCCAGGCTCCCGAGGGCGTTCCGCACCGTGCGCCCGACCAGATCGCCCTCGACTACTGGAACCTGCACACCAGCCGCGATCAGGCCGAGTACTTCATCGGCGCCTGAGACCGGCTCACCGGCCGCGGGCAGCCCCGGCCGAGTCCGGGGCCGCCCGCCCTCATCTTCCGCGGAGCATCATGAAGACCATCGTCATCCCCGGCGGTAACAGCGGCATTGGCCGCCAGGCCGCCCGCACTCTCCTCGCCGACGGCCACCGCCTCGTCATACTCGGCCGCGATCCGCGCAAGGGCGAAGCCGCCCTCGCCTCGTTCGGCGCTGCCGCCGGCCGCGCGTCATTCATCGCCGCAGATCTGTCCACGCACGACGGCGTCCGCGACGCCGCTCGTCGCATCCTCGACAAGCACGAGAACGTCGACGCCCTCGTCCACACCACCGGCGTGCTCACCATGACCGAGAGCCGCACCGCCGACGGGCTCCACCCGTTCTTCGCGATCAACTACCTCTCGCGCTACCACCTCACCCAACTCCTGCTGCCCACGCTGCGCCGTGCCGAGCGCCCCCTCGTGCTGATGATGACCGCCGCGGTCGCGCCAAGCGAAGAGGCCGACTTCGCCCGCTTCCCCGAGTTCCCGACCTTCAACTTCAACCGCGACCGCAAGCCGGTCCAGCTCGGCAACCACCACTACGCCGCCCACCTCACCCGCACCGAACCGGGCCTCGCGGCCGGGGTGATCAACGCGGGCGCCGTCAAGACCGACATTCTGCGCGCAGCCCCCTGGTACATGCGCGCCGGCGCCAAGGTCCTCGGCCCGATCATGTTCGACTCCCTCGAGACCGCCGCGCACAACGTCGTCGGAGCCGCCCGCAGCGACACCTGGCAGTCCGCGCTCTACTGGGGCAAGCCCGGCCGCTTCGAGCAGCGCGTGTCGATCACTCTCGACACCGCGACCACCCAAGCACTCATGGACACCTCCCGCGCCCTCACCGGAGCCTGACAACACCGACCAGCCTCAGCCCGCGCGCTCACCGTCCTCACCAAGCCGACCTGCGCGCGGGTTTTCCTGTTCCATCGTCCGAGATCCGCCGAACCCCCGCTTCTCCCTGCAGAACCAGAGAGCTCATGCCTCACCGCAAGCACCCCTGACCGAAACCGGCCGCCTGCGTCTGGCCCTCTGCGTGGTGCGCGACGGCTGGCCTCTATGACGCGCAGCCGAACGCTTCCAGGTCTTACCCACCGTCGCCAAGCGATGGGCCGACCGGTGGCGCGAACAGGGCGAAGCGGGCATGCGCGACCGCTCCAGCCGCCCTGATCACAGCCCGCGCCGCACGCCGAACCGCACCGAGAGGCGAATCATCAACGTCAGGATTCTGCGCCGCTGGGGGCCCGCCCGCATCGGATACCTGCTCGGGGTGAATCCCGCCACGGTGCATCGAGTTCTCACCCGTTGTCAGCTCGCCCGGCTGACTCATTTCGACCGCGCCACGGTCCGCGTCATCAGACGCTACGAGCACCGCGCCCCGAGCGAGCTGGTCACGTCGACATCAAGAAGCCGGGCAACATCCCCGACGGGGGCGGCCACCAGGTTCTGGGCCGCCAGCCCGGTGGCTAGAACCGCTCCGGCGGCTTTCGCTACCTGCACAACGCCGTGGACGACCACTCCAGGCTGGCCTACAGCGAGATCCTTCCCGACGAAAAGAATGGAGACTGCAGCCGCGTTCTGGACCAGCGCCGAGGGCTACTTCACGCAAGCGAGGCGACGTCACTCAGGAACGCCGAGCGGCGGGTGCTCAAGCACGCGGGGCTTGTACTCGACCAGCTGAATGCGGCCGTCGAAGGTGCGGTGCTCGGTCATCTCGAGGGCGACGTCCGGATAGCCGTCGTAGATGCGTTCCTCGCCCGTGGCCCCGGTGATCACCGGGAACATCACGACCCGGAAGCGGTCGACGAGTCCGGCTCGTAGCAGGGACCGGCACAGACTGAGGCTGCCGATCGTGCTGAGGAGCCCCGAACCACTCGACTTCATCTTGCGGACCGCCTCGACGGCGTCGTCGCGCACGAGCGTGGCGTTGGCCCACGTCAGCGGCTCCTCGAGTGAGGAGGAGAACACTACCTTCGTCGCTTGCGTGAGTTCGTCGACGGACGCCTCTTCTTCGGGCCTGAACTCGTCTTGGCCAGCCGGTACCTCGCCCGCGGCGAAGCCCGACATCAGGCGGTAGGTATTCGCTCCCATCAGGTAGGTGGCCTTGGGCTGCTCGCCCAGCCATGCGAGGTACTCCGGGCCCTCGAGTCCCCAGAACCCGGGCCATCCCTCTCCCGACGCGTAGCCGTCGAGGGAGGTGATGAAGTCGACGAGAAGATCCGACATGGCGGTGTCCTTTCCTGGGGTGTCATGAGCTTGGACCGGCCAGGAGCCACAAACTCATCGGCCGCGCTGTGGAGTGACGAGAAAACCTCTGTTTTCCCACCCGTCTCCTCGGGCGGAGCCGGCCAGGTGGGATGCCCGTACGGGAGGAGGAGGGTGGCGTGGTCGCGCAGCTGATGGGCTCGTGGATCTTCTGCAGGAGGCGTCTCTGTGGGGTGGTCTCCTCGCGGCGCATGGCGCAGATGAAACGGGCCGTCCTGGGACGTGAAATCGCCGATGGCGGGCATGCGGGTATTCCCTGCGAAGGAGGATGCCATGAGCATGACCGACGAGGCGGCGTCTGACGCCCCGCAGACCGACTGTCCCTGTTGCTGCACGGCGGGACAGCACAGAGCGCCCGAACCGGAGGAACCGGAACGGGAACGGCTGAATCGCAAATGGAACGAGATCCTGCAAGAGACGAGGGTCGCGCAGACGGGAGTGCAGATCCTCTTCGGCTTTCTGCTGAGCGTGGCGTTCACTGCGCACTTCCACAGGCTGGAGACCTTCGATCACGTGGTCTACGTGATCACCGTGATACTCGGGGCCTCCGCGACCGGAGCGTTGATTGCACCGGTCTCCATACACCGGCTGCTGTCCGGGCAGCGCATGAAGGATCACATCGTCAGAGTCGCGGGCAGGCTGATGGTGTTCGGGATGGTGCTTCTCGCGTTGACGATCGGTGGCACGCTGCTGCTTCTCCTCCACGTCGTCGTGCCGAGCCTGCTCGCCGAATTGCTGGTAGGCGGTGTCATGTTGTGGTTCGCCGTGTGCTGGTACGGATTGCCCGCCTGGCTTCGCCGACGCTCCGCGCGGGACGACCAGGCATGAAGCATGGCGAGTTCGGAAGCCGGGTGCAGACTCGTGTCCCGGCAGCTGAGCCCTCGGGGTCGATGACGCGGCGCCACGGTTTGAGTGTGTAGGACGTCTGATTCGGCTTGACCTGGTGCCTGGCAGAGCGGCGTGGGCGGGACGAGCGTGGTGACAATGGGGTCATGGAGTTGCGGGAGCTGCGGGCGTTCGTGGCGGTGGTGGAGGAAGGCGGGCTGTCCGCGGCGGCGCGGCGGTTGCACATGAGCCAGCCGGCGCTGTCCCAGACGATCAGTGGGCTGGAGCGGCAGCTCGGGGTGAAGCTGCTGGTGCGCAGCAGCACCGGGGTACGGGCCACGGAGGCGGGAACGGCCTTGCTCACAGAGGCGCGCGCGGTACTTGCCCGGCATGATCAGGCGCTGCGGGTGATGGCCCGGTACGTCGGTCCTGGCGGCGGCGCGTTGCGCATCGGGATCCCACTGGAGCTGCCGGCCGGGCTTCTCGACGCGGCGCTGGCGGAACTGGCGGAGGCTCACCCCGATACCCGGGTGCAGCCTCGGCACCTGTCCACCGCGGATCAGCTCGCCGCCCTGCGCGCGGGTGAGCTGGACGTCGGGTTCCTGCGGGAGCGCCCGGTCGGCCCGGAGTTCGATGCGCTGCTCGTCGTACGGGAGAACCTGGGTGTCCTGCTGGCCGCGGAGCAGGCCGCCGAGCTCGCAGGGCCGAACGGGGTCGCGCTCGACGCCCTCGTCGGGTTGCGGTGGGTGGGATTCCCGCGATCCGGGAGCCCGGTGTGGTTCGACGAGCTGACCGCGATCCTGCGCGGGCACGGTCTGGATCTGGGGCCCGACGCGCCGGAGGGGCAGGCTCTGATCGCCGATGTGAAGCTGGCGGGAGTCAGGGACGGGCGGGCCTTCACCCTCGCCCCGTCCGGCTGGCAGCAGCCGCTGCCCGACCAGGTGACATGGTTGCCGCTGGTCGGGCATCCCCTCGTGCGGCGCACTTGGGCAGTGTGGCCGGCTGATGCGACCCGACGTGACCTGGGCCGGTTCATTGCCGCGCTCGACCGTACGGCCGACCGCTGAGCCGGCCGAGGACGCGCCATCGGGCCGTGGGTCAGACGGCGGTGCGACCGCCGTCCACGGCCAGGAGGGCACCCTGGACGAAGATTGCCGAGTCGCCGACGAGGTAGGCGATGGCCTCGGCGATTTCTTCCACCTCTGCGGGGCGGCCCGCCGGCGCCTCGGCTGCCAGGGCCTCCAGAGCGTCGCCCATGGCGGCGGTGCCCCGAGTGCGGGTCGGGCCGGGGGAGACGGTGTTGACGCGCACCCCGTGCGGACCGTACTCGGCGACCCAAGCCTGGCTGAGCTGGTTCAGCGCCGCCTTGCTGGATCCGTACAGAGCCATGCCTGCCGCGCCGTAGTAGGCGACCTGGGTGGTGACATTCACGATCGCCCCGTTCCCGCGCTCGGCCATGCCCGGTGCCAACTCCGCGACCAGGTAGAACGGCGCCTTCACATTCAGGTCATAGACGGTGTCCACATCGCCCTCGGCCGTCGTGTCCGTCGGCCCGAACGGGAAGATGCCCGCGTTGTTGACGAGGATGTCCACCCGGCCACCGCCCAGCTCGGTGGCCTCCCGCGCCAGCTGCCGTACCCGGGCCGCGCTGCGCAGGTCGGCCGCGACGAAGTCCGCCTTGCCACCGCGCGACCTGATGTCAGCGACCACGTTCTCGCCACGGACGGCATCGCGACCCGCGACCAGTACATGCGCGCCCCGGTCGGCGAACAGTGCGGCGGTGGCGGCACCGATACCGCTGGTCGCGCCGGTCACCAGTGCCACACGTCCGGCCAGATCAACAGAACTCATGAGAGTCGTCCTTCGCATCAGAAAGTCAGGGGCCAACGGTGTGCGGTCGTGCCGCGTTCGCTGCCCCGGCACCTCGTCCCTGAGGTGACGAGCGTTCAAGCCGAGCCGTCCTGCCGGGGATTCCGGCCCGGCCATAGCCGGATCCGAGGCCGGCCATAACGGCGGGGCATGCCGTACGTGGTTGAGTACGCCGTGCTGCCGATGCGCTGGTCAGGGCGTGTGAGCGGGCGACAGGCGACGCTTATGGCCGCTCTTGGTGAGCCGTATGGGCGGGATGCGGTGGGCGGCGGGTGCCGTGCGGTTGCATGCCTGGTTGGGGCGACCGCCGTCCGGTTCGCGTCCCTCGGCAGACTGAGCGCCGTGCCTACGGCGGCAGCCACGGAGGCCGGGCTCATAGGTGCCGTCGGCTCGTACGGCAGCCCGAACTGCTCGTGCAGCCGGACCTGCATCGGCGTATCGGTCCCGCCCGGGTAGACGGTCGTGACCCTGATCCCGTGCTGTGTTCCTCCGTTCGCAACGTACGGCCAGCGCCTTCAGGCCGAACTTGGACGCCGCGTAGGCACCCAGACGCGGCGGCGCGTGCAGCCCGGCGGGCAAACGACAGCAGCCGGCCGGCGTGGCAGCAGCCCGCTTCGGTTCATCAGGCCCGCCACCCGCGGATCCGCCGGGGTTCTGCGGGAGCAGGGCCCTGGCCCTGCTGAGGTCGTCCCGGGCGATCCGGCCGAGGGCACGCCTCCGAGGAGGATCCGCCCTTGGACGGGCTGGAGGATGCCCGCCTGTCGGGATGCGGACACATGCCAGGACCCGAACCCGGCGGCCTCGCCCCCACGCACGGCCGTCGCCGCGGCGCTGCACTTACAAGCGACGCTGCCAGGCGGCTGAGTTACTGGGAGGGCTCGCCCAGGCTCGCTGATTCGGGTGAACCCCGTGGGCGGACGCAGAGGAAAAGGTGTGTGGGCAAACAACTGCGTGCCACACTCAATCAGGGGGGAAGCGTCCTCAGAGACGTGGGGCGCCGCGTCGGATCCCTGGGGTAACGCGCGCGGGATGCTGGGGAGAATCGCTGAAATCTCCGTTCTGGAACGGCTGCTTCAGGAGACGGCGGCCGGCCGCGGCGGCGGAGTCCTCGTCGTCGGAGAACCGGGCATCGGCCGTACGCACCTGCTCCACAAGGCCCTCACCCTGGATCCGGCGGCGCGAGCCGTCCTCGTCACCGGCAGCGTGACGGAGAGCGGACTGCCTGGCGCAGGGCTGCATCAGGTGGTCCAGGCGCTTCGGGACCAACTGCCGCGCGTGCCCGCGGCGCAACGGGATCCGCTGGACCGGCTCCTCGCCACCGGCCGCCTCGGCCAGGACGACAGCGACCAGCCGCCGGCGGCGGCGATGCTCGGTCTGCTGGGCGTCGCCGCGGCCTGTCGCCCTCTCCTGCTTGCCGTCGACGACGCGCATCTTCTCGACCCGCCGTCCCTGGACGCCCTGCTCTTCGTGGGCCGCCGGATCGCGAGCGAGCCCATCGCGCTGCTCCTTACCGCGATCCGGAGGCACACCACCGAGATCCCCCGCGGATGGCCCGCCGTGAGCGGCGTCCCGGAACTGCGCCTGGGCCCTCTCGGCCCCGCCGACGCCCGCACCCTCCTTCGGGGTTCGGCACCCCACCCACTGCGTCGGCACGTCGCCGAACGCCTGCTCGCCGTTGCCGACGGCAATCCGCTCGCGCTCACCGAACTGCCCGTCCCCCTCACCTCCGCCCAGTGCGATGGCCGGCAGCCGCTCGGTGACCCGCTGGTCCCCACCGACCGGCTGCGACTCCGCCTTCTGCCGGAACTGGATCCGCTGCCCGCGACGGCCCGCGCCGCCCTGCTCGTGCCGGCCGTGGCGGGGCCGGTCCCCGCGGCAGAGTTGGCTCGCGCGCTGAAACTGCTGGGCCATGCACCGGACGCACTGGTGCCGGCCGAGGAACACGGCGTCCTCGCCGAACAGCAGGGGCAGGTCGTGTTCCGCGACGAACGGCTGCGGCTGGTCGTCCATCACGCAGCCGGAGCGGCCCGCAGGCACGTTGTCCACCAAGCACTCGTCGGCACGCTCAGCGGTCCCGCGGCGGCTCGCCATCTGGCGGCCGTCGCCCCGGGACCCGGCCCTGCCGTGGCCGACGCACTGGAAGCAGCCGCGCGCGCCGTCGCCGGGGCCGCCCCCGGCGACGGCGCCGAACTGTACGAGCGCGCCGCGTCGTTCACCCCGAACGACGAGGACGCCGCGCGACTCCTCGGACTCGCCGCCGCGTCCCGGCAGCAAGCCGGCACCCCCGATTACGTACCGGCGCTCCTGGACCGGGCGTTGGCCCTCGCCCACACCCCGGAACTCCGCTGCGAGCTGCTAATTCTCCTCGCCCGGCACCAGGGCAGGACCGTGAGCCCGCTCGCCACCCACCGGCTGCTGCGCGCCACCGCCGTACGCCTCAGCGCCGACCAGCCGTCCCGGGCCGCCGAACTGCTCCTGGAGGCCGCCGAATGCGCGGTCCGCGCCGCGGACAGTCGGGCCGCGCTGGGCAGCGCCTGGCAGGCATACCGCCTCACCCGGCCGCGCGGCGGCGACCTCGCCGAGTCGGCCGCCGTGCAGCTCGCACGGGTGCTGGCACTGCGGGGCCAGAGCGTCCAGGCCCGCGAACTGCTGTTGCTGCCCCCAGCCGGCGCCTCCGCCGTGACGATCGTCGCCAGGGCCGAAGTACTCGGTTGGCTGGAGGAGTACGAGGCGGCCCTCACCCTGCTCTCCCGCCTGCTCGACGGCCGGCCCCAGGACCGGGTCCGCGCGGACGCGCCGCTGCGCGCGGCGGCGCTCGGCAGTCGCGCCTGGATCCGCATGTGGACCGGCGACTGGCCCGGCGCGAGGGCGGACGTCACCGAGGCCGCCGGGTGCGCCGGACGAGCCCGGGCCGTGAGCCCGCTCGCCCAGAGTCTGGTGCTGCTCGGCCGTCTGGAGGCCGCCCAGGGCCGAAGCGTCGAGTGCGGGATCGCCCTGACCCGTGCCACCCGGGTGGCACGGGACCACGGACTGGACCTCGTACTCGGCCAGGTCGCGGCGACCGAAGGGCTGCTGGCCATGGGAGGAGGCAGCTACGAGGAAGCTGTGACCTGCTACGAGCGGGCTCGCGCCCTCGCCGACGGCGCCGGGATCGAGCACCCGTCGGTGGCCCCGTGGGCCGCCAACCTCATCGAGGCGTACCTGCGCACCGGACGCACAGCCGAGGCCGAAAGCGAACTGGCCCGCCACGAAGACGGAGTACGCCGCTCCGGGCTCAGTTGGGCGGCGGCACGCGGAGCCCGCTGCCGGGCGCTGCTGCTGGAGACCGGCCGGTTCGGGCCCGGCGCCGTCGAGGCCGCCTTCCAGGAGGCCTTCGAGAACCACGCCCGCGGCCGGGTCGTCTTCGAACACGCCCGCACCCTGCTCTGTCACGGTCAGTGGCTGCGCCGCGAGGGACGCAGCGCGGAGGCCCGCCGGTCGTTGTCCCGCGCGCTGACCGTCTTCACCGACCTGGGTGCCGCGCCCTGGTCGAAGGTGGCCCACAGCGAGCTGCGGGCCACCGGCATGCGCAAACCGCGACGCGGCGGCGGCACGACCGGCGAACCGGCGCCGGAGCGGCTCACGGAACAAGAACGCCGGATCGCCGGCCTGGTCGCGGACGGCGCCACCAACAAGGAGGCCGCCGCGGCGCTCTTCCTCAGCCCCAAGACCGTCGAATTCCACCTGGGCAACGTCTACCGCAAACTCGGCGTGCGATCGCGCAGCCAGTTGGCCCGGTCCTTCCGCCCCGCACAGGCATGACGCCGGGGGTGAGAACAGGCGTGACACCGAGGCACGTCACTTCTTTGCCGGGTCGGACTTCTTGGCCTTCTTGTCCTGTTTCAGGGCGTCGGCGACGTTGCCGATGCCTCCCCCGCGCAGGAAGATGTGCGTCATCTGATTCGTGGGCAGCACCGCTTTGGCCCGGGTCTTGAACCGCTCCCGGAAGCCCGTGATGACGATGTGTCTGTCCGCCTTCAGCGCCCTGGTGATGAAGAAGTTCTTGCAGTCCTCGCACACGGGGATGCCGGCGACGCCGATGGCCCGCACCGATCCGCTGTGCCGCTCGTAGTACTTCTTCTCCGCATGCGCGGTGGTCGGCATGTTGGAGTTCTCCTTGAAGCCGCTCCTGGCGATGTATTTGCCTTTGAGAGCCTCTTCACGGCGTTGTTTCGGGGTGGTCCGCAACCCGGGGGCCATATAGCGGTCGTGGACCTTTCGCCCTGCCTTGATCCGTGCCGCCCTGCCCTCCGGGGTGGGCGCCACCGTCCACTCGTCGGGCAGCGCGGCGATGCCTTCCGCCTCGATCCGCTCGGCGATCTCCCGTGACTCGCCGGGGTCCCGGCCCGGCATCCTGACGTCACGTCCGGGGATGTCGTGGTCCGGGTCGAGGGCGAGAGCCGGGTCGGCTTTGAGAGCATCGTCGGAGTACGCCTCGGGCGCCTTCGTGGTGCTGGTCGCGACCACCTTGCCGGTGTCCGCCCTGCCCGCACGGTAGACGGTGTTCCAGATGGCCAGTGCCTTGAGGAAGCCGGCCACCGACGCCGCGACCAGCGCGCCGGCGCTCTTCTCCTGGTCGGGGGTGGCCTCCTTCTCGCCCTTGAGCGGGGGCTTCTTGCGCGTCGCCTTGCGGTGTGTCGGGTTGATGCCGCCCTCGACGGTCCACCGGTCGCCGTCCAGCTCCGGCTTGAGGTACTTGAGGCCGTAGCGGACGCGGATGGCGAGCAGGACGCCCTTGATGAGCCGTTCGCCGACGAAGGACCCGTGGAGCCGGTCGACCACGGCTGCGCCTGCCTCGACACCGTCCCTGACGTCGCGCTTCTTCTCGTCCTCCGTACGCCGGTCGGCCTTGCCCGCGAGCTTGCCCAGTGCCTTCGCGCCGCCCGCGAGGAGCCGCTTGGCGAAGGCCGCCGCCTTGGCGATCAGGCGGGCGATGAAGCCGCGCACCGGGGCGCCGACCTTCTCCAGGACGCTCTTGACCTTGGCAGGGATGGCCCCGAGCTTCAGCACACGGGCGAAGAGGTCGATGGCGAGCGGCAGGACGCGGGCGAGGGAGGCGTCGATCTTTGCGACGACCTTCTGCGACACGCCCCCGCAGATCTCCTCCAGGGTGTCGAGGATGCCGTTCACGAACTCCGCGAGCGCGCGGGCCTTTTCGACCAGGAAGGTGAGGAAGTCGTAGACCGCCATGACGGCCTTGACGAGGGCCCCGGCGGGGGTGATCAGGGACAGCAGCCAGGTGACGCCAGCCTTGACGACCGTCTCGATCACGAACGACTTGATCATCTCGAAGGCCTGGTCCTTGAGCTCGGCGGCCTGCTCCTTCAGCTCCTCCCACAGGGCGCCGATTCCCTTGTCCTTGATGAGTCCGATCACGCGCACCGCGCCGATCACCGTGTTCAGCATGGCCGGCGGCATGTGTTTGAGCAGTTCGCCGCGGATGAAGGACCAGCTGATGCCGAACAGCGACAGGACCAGCTTGATGACGCCGCGCAGGTCCCATTTCTCGGGGAGTTCGATCCCCGCCGCGGCCAGATTGCCGAAGAGCCAGTCCTGCAACGCTGCCTTGAGATGACCGGGGAGCTTCGTGACGAACAGCGTCAGCCCGCCCTTGACGGAGGCGGCGAGGTTGCGCAGGAAGCCCATCGGGTCGCGGATGATGCGCTCCGCGACACCGGCCGCCCGCCGGACCACGCTCACCAGCAGGTTCTTCAGGTCGAGCAGGACCTTCACCACTCCGACCACGGCGTCGCGAGCCTGTTCCCACAGGCTCTTGTTGGCCTCCTTGACCTCGGCCGCCGCCTGGTCGATCTCCTGCTGCGCGGCGGCGTAGCACTCCGCCAGCAGGTCCACGACCGCGTCGGCCCGCTCGCCGATGGACGCGTCCAGTTGGTCGAACCGCTCCGCGAAGCCGGCCGCCGTACGGTTGCCGAAGTCCTTCATCTCGGGTTCCAGGCCGCTGACGTACTCGGCCATGCGCCGTCGGCCGTCGTCCGCCTTCTGCTGGGCGGCCGTGACGGTCCGTTCCACGACGGTGGCGACCTCGTCGACGGCCGCCCTGACCCGCCGGGCGTACTCATCCGCGTGCGCCTTGCAGTTCGGTTCGTCCCGCCAGAACTGCCACCAACTCTTCGTGCAGGCCTCGATGAAGCTCTTGCGGGCCTCGGCGGCCCGCTCCTCGAAGAGCTTGCGTACGGTCTCGTCCAGCCCGGCGAGGGTGCTTTCGACGCTCTTCTTGGTCTCCTCGTAGACGGCGGAGAGCCGGTCGGCGATCTCCGCGCGGCGTGCCTGCGTACGGTCCCTGGCTTGTTCCTTGCCGCCGTGGACGGCGGCGCCGGCGGTCACGCGCAGGCCGGCCATGCCCGCCATGGCGGCCTTTCCGGCTCCTGCCGCCCGCTGCTGGGCGGCGTTGCGGCTCTCGGCCTCGCGGGCGCGGATGTCGGCGGGGCCCGTGTCGGTGTGTTTCTCGGCGGTCCGTTTCGCCTTCAGGGCGGCGGAGAACGAGGGCTCGTTGGCCTTCCGCAGGGTCTCGTCGCCGATTCCGGCGCCGTCCAACGCGGCGCGGGTCCGGTCGCCGCCCGCGGACAGGTCCACCGCCGCGCCGGGCAGCGGCGGCGGAACGGCGTCGGCCGCTCGCGGCGCCGCGGGGGCGGCCGGCGGTCGGTCGGGGGCCAGCGGCGCGGTGGGCGGACGAGGCACCTGACCGGGGTCGGGGGCGGTCGCCGCCGCGGCCTTGACGTCGCTTGCCGCGACGCCGGCGGCCGACTGCGCCTCGCCGGTGAGCTGAGGGGTGAGGGCGTCCGGCGTCTCGGGGTCGGCCAGCTTCTTCGCCGCGTCGGGGGTCTTCGGCTCCTGGGCCGCGATGCGTGCCTCGAACTTCGCGATGAACGCGGCCCGGTCGAACCGCTTCACCGGCGCCTCGGCCATGGCCTCGGTCCGCTCCTGCCCGGCCAGTCCCGCCCGTTCGCGGTCGGTCTGGACGGCGGCCCGCTGGGCCTGGACCGCTTCGGCGGCGGGTGCCGGGTGTCGGGTGAGGACGCGCTTCTTCGCCGCGACGTCCGCCGCGATCCGCCGTAGACCGGGCGCGGCCGCCGCGCGACGCCGCGAACCGGCCTGACCCCGGGCGGCGACAGCCGTTGCGGCCCCGTTGCCTACCGCGGGTGGCGCGGCGGGCGGCCCGACGGCGGGCGTCTGTTTGGTCGTGCGGGAAGCGGTGGCAGGGAGGTCGGCGGGTGTCTGCTTCGTCGTCCGGGAAGCGGTGGCAGGGGAGTCGGCGGGTGTCTGCTTCGTCGTGCGGGAAGCGACGGCGGGGGAGTCGGCGCTCGCCTCCGCGGACGATGCGGCAAGGGCGGTGGCCGGCGCGGGCCGTGCGGCAAGGGCCGTGGCTGTGCCGTTCGCCTTCCGTGTCGGCGGGGAGAGCGGGCCGCCGACAGCCGGCGGGCCCGCGGCCGAGGCCACGCCCGGACGGGCGGCCAGCGCCGAGGCGGCCGCGTTGCCCGCCGTACGCCGCACCGCTTGCCGGTCGTCCCGCGCGGGTTGGGTAGGCACCGGGGCCGGCCCGGGCGCCGGTCGTGGCCGTCCACGAACCGCCTTCGACCGTCCGGGCACCGGCCGCCACGACCTGCCCCTGACTCCCGTCACGGCAGGCGGTGGAGCGATCGGCCCCTTCCCGACTGCGGCCGGGCTCACCACGAGCTCCCCATAGCGCAGGTGGCCCCGGACCGGGCGGCCGCCGTGATCGCCGCGCCCGTCGGGTCGAGCTGGACGAGTACCTCGAGGCGCAGGCCGGGGGCGAACCGTGCGCGCGCCGGGCTCACCACGAGCTCCCCGCGGCGGCGGCGTCGCCGACCTGGCCGAGGGCGAGTTCCAATTCGCCGGCGCGTGGCAGTCTCGACTCCTGGCGGAACTGCCGTGCGATCGCTTCGGCCAGGTGCTCCCGGCCGATGGCGGTGCTCCCGGAGCGGGCGGCCAGCAGCGCGGCGGTGCGCGCGGCGGCCATGATCGCGGCGCCCGTCAGGTCGAGCCGGGCCAGGCCGTCCAGGCGCAGGTCGGGGGCGAGTGGCGCACGCGCCGGGAACGCCAGCCGCCAGAGGCGGTACCGCTCCCGGTCGCCAGGGCGCGAGAAACGTACGACGAACTGGAACCGGCGAGTGAACGCCGAGTCCAGATTGCCGTGCAGATTGGTGGTCAGGACGACCAGCGCGGGGCTTCGCTCCAGGCGTTGGAGCAGAAAGCCGACTTCGAGGTTGGCGTACCGGTCGCTGCCCCGGTCCACGGTGCCGCGCTTGCCGAACAGCGAGTCGGCCTCGTCGAAGAGCAGCAGCGCGTGCGCGGCCTCCGCCTGCCGGAACGCCTTGTCCAGGTTCTTCTCCGTCTCCCCGACCCATTTGGACACAGTCCTGGCGAGATCGACCCGCAGCAGGTCCACTCCGAGCGAGCCTGCGATCACCTCGGCGGCGAGCGTCTTGCCCGTTCCCGGTTCCCCGGTGAACAGGGCCTTCAGACCGGGCCCGCCGTGGCCGCCACCGAAGCCCCACTCCTGCGACACCCGGGGCCAGGCCCGGAACGCCGAGGCGATCTCCTCGACCTGACGGGCCTGCTCGGCCGGGAGTACGAGGTCCGCCATGTCGTGTACGGGAGTGCGCTGTTCGGTGAGCGGTGCCGGCATGGTGGCGAGGACTCGGGTCACGGCATTCGCCATCGGTACGCCCTCGGCCCCGGCGAGCCCAGCCGTCGCCCGCATCTGCTCGGGTGTCAGCCTGAACCGTGCGGCCAGCCCGTCGAACCCGCCCGCGCCGAACACCTCCGGTGCGTCCTCCTCGGCAGAGGCAGAGGCAGAGGCAGAGGCAGAGGCGGGTCCGCGGAGTGCGGCCCACAGGGCGCGTCGCTGCGGGTAGTCGGGTTCCGGCACGGTCCCCTCCGCGTAGCGGCCGTCGGCCAGCAGGCCGAGTGGCCGCCATGGAGCTTGGCCGGTCAGGACGACGGGGACGTGGGCCCTGGCCAGTACGTCCGCGAGGACCTGGGTCGTGGCCGCGCCGGCCTCATGGAGCGGGTCGGTCGGAAGCCACAGCGCGGTGCCGAGGGCACCCGCCGTTGCCAATGCCCGTGCCGCCTCTGCCCGTGCGTCCTCCGGGTCGGGAGAGCTCCGCACATCGGGCGCCCGTCGCAGGGTGAGCCCGGCCGCCGCGGCCACCGCCCAGGCCGCGTCGAGCTGGCTGCCCTCCGGCAGCCCCCAGAGGGCGGCCACACCGTCCCGTCGGGCGCGCAGCCGGTCGCCGAGCCGGGTGGCCGCGGCCAGCGCCGGGCCGCCCAGCAACGGCGGGCGGGGCGGCGACAGCTCGCCGGGATCGTGGGCGAGCAGCGCGAGGTCGCCCCGTCCGTCCAGCAGATACGAGGCCAGTCCCGGCGGGACGTTCAGGGGGCGCAGCAGATCGTTGCCCGCGCCGTCCGAGCCGCCCTGTCCCTCCGGGACGAGCAGGCCGAAGCGGCGCAGCGGTCCGTACGGTCCCAAGCAGGGCAGGCGGGCCAGCCGTTCGTCGAGGGAGGGGGCCAGGACGGTCAGGACCAGCTCGGCGTTGGGCCGGCGCTGGTCGAGGTCGTCCAGGAGGTACCCGAACAGCAGGGCGTGTTCCGGCGCGAGCACGGGTGCCAGGCACAGCAGGAGGGCGTCGGTCTCGAAGGCGTCCAACCCTGCCGCGCGGGACAGGGCGTCGAGCGGGAGCACGGCTTCGGCGCGGACCGCCCGGCGTCGCAGGTCCTCCTCCGCCGGGACGGCGAGCGGGGCGAGGGCGTGGGCGTGGGCGAGGGCGGGGACGCGGACGTGCGTGGCGGCCGGGTCCGTCAGGTCGAGCAACAGCTCGGCCTGCGCGTCGGTGACGCAGTACGGGGACAACTCGCAGTCCGCGAGCAGCTTCGAGTGCTCGGCGCGGCGGGCCGCGGCGGCACGGAGCGCCCGGTGCACCGCCGCGTACCGAAGCGTCAGATGGGCCGTCGCGGGAACTGGCCCTTGGGCCGGGGCAGCGCCCCGCTCCTGGGTCGGCATCTCATCCTCCCGTGAAAGTGACGCGGCGTTCCCCGAGCCAGGGCACGGTGGGGACGTCGGCGAGCAGCCGGTGGCGGTGCAGGTCGGCGTGTCGGGCGCCCAGCGGCAGCCGGACCTCCACGGTGCCGTCGTGGAACAGCACCCTCGCCCCGAGGTCGGCGAACCGGTCGAGGGCGGTCGCCGGGTGGGGGGCCTCCTGGTCTGCCCACAGCGTCCAGGCGAGGTCCGCCAGGGCACAGGCGGCGGCCAGGGTGACCGTACGGTCCAGCGCGGGTGCTTGGCCGGGGCGGGCGCACGGGCGCCGGGAGATCAGGGTGTCCGTGAACCGGACGGCGCGGGCGGCCTCGTGGGCCAGCCTTCGCGCGCCGCCGATCAGTGCGTCGGACGGGACCTCGGGGGCGTGCGGCCCGGCGCCCGCGTTGGTCCAGCAGCGCAGGCGGCCGGGCACCCGGCGCATCGCTTCGCCGCGCGCCGGCGGCAGGTCGGTGACGTGGCCGATGCCCGACTCGTCCAAGGCCACCAGCAGACTGGGCGCGAAGGCTGGGGCGCCGGCGTCCGACGGGAGGCGGGGCAGGAGCACGAGCGGTCGGCCGGCCAGTTCCCACGGCCGCCGCAGTTCCTCCGGCCGGGCCGCGTCCCACACCGGGTACAGGCCGTCGACGTCCAGGAGCAGCAACCGTTCGGGGCCGCCGGCGGTCAGCAGCAGCGGCCGGCCGGGGTCGTGTCCCCGGGCCGACTGGACGCCGAGCCGGACGTCGAGCAGCGCGAACAGCGGGCCGAGGCGGTGTTCGAGGTCGTCCGGCGACGAAGCGGCTTCCGGCCCGGGCCCCGGTTCCGCGCGACCGGCGGCGTCCGGCGGGCCCCATGGCGAGGGCACGAGCCCGGCGAACACCGAAGCCGAGTGGGCATCCTGAGGCGACCGCAGCCAGCCGCGTCCCGGCGGCGGCAGCACCTTGTGCGCGAGCGCCGTGGCGAAGGCGGCGCCATCGGGACCGGGCGCCTCGCCGGCGGCCAGCACGGCGGACAGCGCTGTCAGATACCCCCGGGTGTCGAGCGCCGGCAGCAGCAGGAACGGCAGGGCGCAGGCGATCTCGGTGACCGTCCCAGGGGCTGGACCGCGCCGGCGCCAGGTGTAAGGGTCGTCGTCGCCGGGCGGTCCGGGCCGGGAACGGTACGGAGCGCGGCCCTGTACGGCGGCCCGTGGCGGGGCGCCGGGCGCCGCCGCGTCGCCCGGCGGCCCGGGAAAGCGACCCTCGCCGGGCCGGGACCCTTCGCCCGGCCCGGCCGCCGCTTCCAGGTGGTTGTCGGCGGTGCCCGACTCCGGCGCGTCGGCGGACTCCGTCGCGTCGAGCACCGCGAGCAGGGCGGAGGTGAGGTCGTCGGCGGTGACGACGGGCCCGTCCGCCGGGTGGACGGGCCCATCGGACGCGAGATCGTCGTCGAGGCTCACCGGCCGCAGCGCGTCGGGCACGGGTCCGGCGCCCGCTCCCGCCGATTCCAGAGCGCGCAGCAGCAACAGCAGCGAGGGGCGCGGCAGTCGGGCGAGCACCGCGTCGAACACCCCGCAGTCCCAAGCCTCCGACAGCAGGGAGACCAGCACCCGATCCCGTTCATGGCGCGACGCCGCTCCGGAACGCGCCTCCTCGCCGGGCCCGGCCGTCGCGAGCGCACCGACCGGCACGGTGTACGGCTCCAAGTCCGAGGTCCGTCCGGCCCAGGGCGTCGGTATGCCGGGCCGCGGGGCGGACGGGTCGTCCGGCCACCGCACCTCGGCAGCCTGCGAGCCGCTCGCCGTCCGGCCGGCGTCCGTCAGCTCCCGCAGCGTCGTGCGGACCCTGATGCGTACGGGCACCGTCACCTCCAGTCGGGCCGGGTCTTCGGCCTCGCCGGACGCCGCCGGACTGGACGGAGGGCCGGGCACGCCCGCGCGGGCCAGCGCCGGGACGAGGTGCCTGTGCACGGCGCGCGGCAGCAACGCCACGGCGCCCCGGGCCAGTTCCGCCGGGTCCGGGCCCCAGCTCCATCCGGTGCCCCGGACGACCCGCACCCGGCAGTCGAGCACCGTGCAACCGCCCATCGCGGTGATGAAGCGCTCTCCCTCGGCGACATCCGGGTCGTATCGGTCCGTCATACCGTCACGTCACCGTTCCCGCCGCCAGGTGCACGACGCTCGGCACGTACACACCCGCCGGGCGTCCCTGGACGAAGACGAGGGCGTCGTCGGAGGGCGCCACCTCGCCGGCGCCGAGCCGGGCGACGCCATCGCCGTCGAGCGCGCCCGACAGGACGGCCTTGGTCGCGACGCCCGGATCCCAGGAAGGGGCCGGGTGGACGAGGGCCAGTACTGCGGTGCCCGAGGCGGCAGGGGGACCGGTCGTCACCGTCAGCGAACCGCCCGCGACGTCCGACCAGTTCGCCTCCGGCGGGGCGCCGGTCAGAGGGACGGCTCCCACCCCGGTCCCGGTCACTTCCACCGACCACAGCCAGGGCGCCGCCAACAGGCCCGCGGGCGCGGTGATCTCCTCCGCCGTGAGCAGCTCCGCCGGTACCAGGACCTGCCCGGACAGGCCGGGGAGGGCGAGCGGCAGGGCATCGCCGACCAGAGCCCGGACACTCGGCGCAGCGCCGGGCGCGGCGCGGGTGAGGGCCGCCACCACATGGCCCGTTTGCGACAGCCGGACCACGGTGACCCGGGCCGACGGAGCTTGCTCGGCGTTCGCCATGACACTGCTCTCCCTGTCTGCGTACTCCATGCGTCCGGTACGTTCGCGCGTCGGCGCCGCCCGCCGACGCGACCGGGGCGTGCAACGACCCCTCAGGACGGCTCGCGGGCCGCGGCCGCAAGCACCAGGTATCGGGCCCGCCCGGGAAGCACCGCAGGGCTCCCGGATCCGGCGGCCGCCGCGGCGCCGGAGATGCCGTACCAGGCGATCAGGCAGACGAGCCTGCGCGCGGCGTCCACCTCACAGCGCAGCACCACCGGTAGCGCGCCGGCCCCGTTCCACGCCGAGCCGCCGCCGGGCGCGGGCGCGTCCGAGGCCTGCGCCACAGGGGTGACCTGGATGTGCAGCACCACGTCCCCCGACGCGACCTGGTCCTGCGTCACCCCCTGCGGCAGCGGCAGCACCACACCGTGGGTGGCGCTGCCCGACTGGGCCAGAACACTGCCGCTGACCAGGGGGCTGTCCACGGCGCCGGTCACGGTGAGACCGCCGTCGATCGTCACGTTCCCCTTCAGGCTGGTGCTGCCGTCCGAGAGCACCCGCAGACTGGGGGAGATGGCCCCGGCGGCGCTGAACCGGCCGACGTCCAGGCTGCCGTCGGTGCCGCCGATCCGCACCCCGACCCGGCCTGCCACCGGCCGGGGCTCGGCGGCGAGTTCGAGGGTGCCACCGCGGGCGGACACCCGGTCCGCGAGGACTCCCGCGTACCTGCGGCCGATCCCGTTGGCCTCGGCCAGCACCCCGGTGAAGCCGCCGCCGACTCCGCCGCCCCAGGTCACGAAGCCGACGAGCACCCGGCCCCGCCCGCCGTCGCCCAGCCGGTCCGGACCGGCGTCGGGCGGGGGCGGCTGCTGGTCGGCGAGGTCGAGTTCGTCGCCGGGAGCGCCGACCAGTAGCGCGAACCCCTCCTCGGCGCGCGGCGCCGCCCCATCGGCCGTGCCACCGCACGCTCCGGAGGACTGGGAGACCCCGGAGGGCACGTCGTTCCACATCAGGATCAGCGGGCGGGGCGACGGGTCGTCGGGGTCGGTGATCCCGCCAGCCTGTGCGGCGGTGGACAGCGCCAGCGGGGCGGGCACCACGATCTCCCGGCCGGACGGGTCGACGAGGGTCCCCGGGGCCACCACCACCCTCCGGTACTCGGGCGCGTCCTCGCGTGGCTGTTGCGACACATCGAGGCCCGAGGAGATGCCCCAGGTGTGCAGGTGCCGATGGTGGCGGGCCGCCGCGTCGCGACCGTACCGGACGATCGCCGACACATCGTCGGCGGCGAGGTACTGGCCCTCGTGGAACTCCGGCCGCAGGGGTGCCGGCATGACCTCACGCTCCTTCGGCCGAGCCGAGCCGGCAACCGGTCTGCTCCAGCAGCTCCAGCAGGAAGACCAGCGGATCCGGCGGGCCCGAGCCGTTCGCGTACAGCCCGGACAGCCGGGTGCGCCACTGCTGCTCCACCGGATCGGGCAGATGCGCCGCGCGCCGCCCGGCGGGCACCGCCCGTACGATGTCGCAGCCGTCCAGCGTCACTTCCGCGATCAGTACTTCCGGCACGCACCCCGAGGGGCACTCCACGACGAGCAGCGAACGGAGGACGCCGCGCAGATAGGCGGTCACGAGCGCGTACACCGCCTCCCACCGGGCCGTGTTCTCCCGCACGCGGTTGCCGTCGGACCGGGGCGGCAGATTCCGCAGGCCCTCCGTGATCGTGCGGTCGCACAGGTCGCCGTTGGTGTCGAGCCTGGGGAGCAGCCAGCCGAGCATGTCGTCGGCGGAGGGCGGCTGTTCGGCGCCCTCCCGCAGGGACTCCAGCATGGCCCGGTCCTCGCCCAGTCGACGGCGCAGCAGGTCGCAGACGCCCCCGGATGCGGAACCCGGGTCGGGCAGCAGGCCCACCGCGAAGCGGTGTCCTTCCCGGACCCGTGTGGGCACACACGTCACCGGGGTGCAGCCGTCACCGGGGTCGTAGGGGGCCGTGGGCTCGGTGAACTCCTCGTCGTAGCGCAGGTACAGGCCGTACGTACGCTCCGGTCCTGGCGGGCACGGATCGGGGCAGCCGCCGCCGGCCGCGCGGAACTCCCGGGCCAGGGCGACGACGTCGACGGTCTCCGGGCAGCCGACGGGGATGTCGTTGCCGGAGCCGTCCACCGCGTGCCCGACGCCGATCCGTACCGTCCCCCGGTCGCAGCCGCAGCTGACGGCCAGTCCGCACAGCACCGCGCCGAGGCCGTCGGCGGAGACGTACCGGAGCCGGTTGTGCGCGCGGAACCGGGCCGACGTCCAGCCGATCAGCCGGTCCAGGTCGTCCTCGGTCAGCAGTTGCCCGGCGAAGAACACCGGGCGTACCTGCCCGCCCGCCCGGAAGCCGCCCGGAGCCGGACTGGATCCGGCGGTGCCGTCCGCGCCGCTCCCGCCGCAACCGCAGTCGTGGTCCTGGCCTGTGCGGCGGGTGGCAGGAGTGGTGGTCTGGCTCTCCGACGTGTTCATGTCCGTCCTTCCCCGTCACTGCCGGACGCGTCGCCTGCGTAGCCGTCGCCCTCGCCCTCGCCGTCATCGGCGTCGCCCGCGTCGTCGCCCGCGGTGTCGCGGGCGTCTTCGTTCGGCGGGCGCGGCCGCTTGTTGTCGATGAAGATCCAGCTCTCGAAGACCCCCGCGCCGCCCTGCCCGGTCCCGGACGTACGGGGCCCGGAGCCGTCCGGCGGCAACAGCCCCGTCCGGTGGGCGATCGGCCCGCCGGGGCGCGGGACGAGCCCGCCGACGTGGGTGCCGTCGACGGGATCGCCGCACACGTCCAGCACGAACGGGGTGCGCAGCACCAGCAGGATCCGGTCTCCGTCGTTGAGGTACTCGCTGTCGGTCTGCCGGATGGTGATCAGGTCGGTGGTCTCGTGGCCCCCCTCGGCCGTCCCCTCCGCCGTCCCCGTCGTTCCGCCCGATCCGCCGACGTCGATCCGGGTCTCCAGCCGCAGCACGGTGCCGTGCACCCCGTGGCCGCCGGTGATCTGGAACAGGTCGGCGACGCCCGGGTCGCGGAGCGTGTCGGTGCGTACCCGGCGTGAGAAGCGGATGCGTACGCCGTCCGTGCCCAGCAGTCGCCGGGCCTGACGGGTGGTCAGCCGATCGCCGTGCGGCCAGCCGATGGAGGTGATGACGGTGGGCGGCCGCCGCGACAGCGGCCGACGGACCTCCGGATGGACCTGGCGCGCGTGCAAGGGGCGGTCCGGACGCACCCGCTCCACCCGCGCCAGCAGCAGCCCCGGCCCGAGCACCCGGCCGTCGCCGCAGTCCGCGGAACTCTCGTACCCGCGGTCGTCGCCGCAACGCGGCGTGTCCGGATGCGGCGGGTCGCACGGTTCCGGATCCGGCTCACGGGTGGTCGCGCGCAGTGCGAAACCCTCCCTGATGTGCGCGTACGCCAGGTGTGGGACGCCCTCACAGCCCTCGGTATGGACGGCGCGCACGTTGTCGACCGGCTGCTCGCAGTGATGGATCGTCAGATAGACGGTGATGCCCTCGGCGCCGCGACGGATGTCTTCCTCCGCGCGGATCCGCTCGTGGTCGTCCAGCAGCGACCACAGGTCGAACCTCGGTCGCGCATCGCGGCCGACGATCACCTCGTCTCCGACGCGGTCCAGCGCCAGGCCGTCGGTCACCTCCAGCCAGGGGGCCGCGCGTTCCGGGTCCGGGCAGTGCCCCGAGGGCGGCGGTACGGGCCGGGTCCACAGCCCGTACGCCACGCCGTGGCCGTGCAGCGCGAGATTGTGCAGGCGGTGCCGCGCCCGGAAGTACGTCTGTTCCTGGCGGAGGTCCTGGGCGGACAGCAACTGGCCGTGGAAGTACGTCAGCCGCCGCCGGCCGCCCAGGGGGGCGCTGTCGCGCCCCGTAGTACGCGTAGGAGCCGTCATGGTGTCCTGCCTTCCTCGCAGTCCCTGTCCGTGTCGCTGTCGCTGTCGTTTTCGGTGTCGTTGTCGCTGGGATGTCCGGGGCCGTCGAGGGCCACCGTGCGCAGGCCCGTCGCCGTTCTCCCGTCGAGCCGGATGCCGCGGTTCCCGCAGCGGTCCGGCCGCAGTACGGTGCCCGAGCCCAGCGCGGCGTGGCCGGACGGCGCCGGGTCGGGGCCGACGAGCAGGGTGTCGACGCCCACCGTGCTGCGCTCGCCGGCGATGAATCCGCCGCCGCCGACCGTCACCGAGGCCGCGGTGTGCGCCGGGGCGAGCCGTTCCACCAGAGCCCGCGCGGTCGCACGGTGCCGGCTCGCCAGGGTGCCGGGCGGCGGTGGCGGCAGCAGCACCCTGAACCGGAAGGCCACGCCGGTCACCGGATCGTCGTCCGGGTCGCCGAACGACCGCAGCGGCGCTCCGCCCGCGACCGCCCGGCCGCACGGGCCGCCCAGCCGGGTCCCGCGCACGGCGGTCCCGCCGAGCCGGGCCCGCGCGGTGCCGCGCCCGAACAGCCGCACCGCGCCCAGCAGGGCGTCGGAGTCCAGCGCGCCCCAGGGCGGGCCGGACGGTTCGACGATGGCCGGGCGCGTGCCGAGCACGATCTCCAGCGCCAGTGCCAGGCCCGCCGGAGTGCCGCGCCGCCGCCGCAGCAGCGGGGCGGCGGAGACAAGGCGGCGCAGTACCGCACTCGACACGCCCTCGGGGGTCGCACCGGATCCGGCCCCGCACGTCGGGACCGCGGCCCCGCGATCGGGGTCCTGACCGGTGCCGAAGTCCAGGTCGAGCCCCAACAGCCCGGCAAGCCACGGCAGTACGCCGTCGGGAACGCCGTCCGGGTCGAGCAGGGCGGGGGAGCGCTCGGCGGCTCGCTCCAGCGACTCGGCCACCGAGTCGAACAGGGCGAGGAACCGTTCCGTGAAGTCGTCGGCGGTCGGGTCCTCCCGGTACACCGCAGGCAGTAGCTCGGCGGAAGTGGCCCGTACGACGTCCAGCCGCGTCTGACGGACGGACGGGCCCGCCGACGCGGCGACGGAACGCCCGAGCAGCAGCCGCGCCACGAGGTACCGCCCCGGAGGCTGGTCGACCAGGAAGTCCACCCGCCCGTCGGCGGCGGCCGACACGGTCTGCCAGTCGCCGTCGCCGGGCACCGTGCGAGGGTCGTCCCCGATCGTCGTCACCTGTACCACCAGCGCGGCGCCGACCGGCACGTCGGCGTCAACGCGCACCCGGTGCCAGCGGCACCGCGAGACACCGCTGTCCAGCGGCTCGGTGACCAGTACTGCCTCGTTGACGCCTGCCGGGAGGACCAGGGCGTCGCCGTCCACGACCGGCGTGGGGAGCGGCGAGGGGCCCGGCCCAGGGCGCCAGCCGGAGACGGAGTCCAGCAGCAGCTGGGTCGATCCGACGGCGGTCGCGGTCATGGGGCACCTCCCGCTCCGGCGCCGACCGCGTGCGCGGTGGCCGGGGCCAGGACGGAGACGGTGATCCGGCCGGCCCTGACCAGGGAATGAGCGGGCAGCCGCACATCGGCGCAGGGCGCCGTCGGCAGGCCGTCCACCGTCAGGGCCAGCAGCGCCACAGCCGACACGTCGTCGTCGGCGAGCAGGTGCCGCAGCAGCGCGGTGTGGGTGAGAGATCCGCCGAACGGCCAGCCGGCGCCGTCCGCACCGCCGTTCAGCGGATGCAGGTACCGCCGCAGCGACTCCTCGGCGCGGCGCGGTACGGCGGACCGGTCGGCGTGGGCGACCGGTACCAGCGTCACCCGGGCGTCCACCCGCACATAACGTGGCGCGGCAGTGACCACAGTCGGACCGGTCGGGGCGAGACGGTCGCCGAGGTGCGCGGCGACCGCCGCCAGATCGCCCGCCTCCGGGACGGGCGCGCCGGGCGTCACCGGGTTCTCGTCCGGCGGTACGAGGTAGACGCCGACCACGCCGGGAAGCCGCGTGCCGGGATGATCCGGGTGGTGCCCGGGGACGGCGTGCGCGCGGGCGATCCGGGCCCCTGGCGCACGCAGCGCCAGCAGCGCGTGGTCGGCCGGAGTGACCGCGCGTCCCGCCGTGCGGATCTCCGCCGCGCCGCGCCCGACGGTCGCGTCGAACGCCTCGGCGTCGGTGCCCCCGGTCCCCGGCAGGGGGTTGGTCACCGACGCGACCCCGGCGACCGCCGTGCGCAGGGTCGTCGCCGTCTCGGCGGGCATCGCGCCGGCCCGGCCGCCGCCGGTGCGGTAGCGGAGGGCCCGTACGTTCCCGATGCCCGGCGGCACGGCCACGCCGTGCACACCGTCACCGAAGGCCAGTACACCGGTCGCCGGATCGAGGGTGAAGACCCGGTCGGCGGGACCGGCGTCGGCCAGGTCCGGCACCTCCCGCCACAAGGCGGGCCCGGCGGACCCGGATGACGAGCGGGCCGAGGGCGTCGGCGGGAAGAGCGGGGCGGACGCGTCGTCCGCCACTGTCACGGTGAGCGAACCCGGCACGACCGGCGTCTCGGCGACCCGCAGCCGCGCCCCGGCGCCGCCGTCCGACTCCCCGGGGAGTTCAGGGGCAGGCGTCAGCACCTCGTCCCTCACGGTCCACGCGGCGTCGGCCGACACCGCGTGCGGCCACACATCGGCGAGCAGCGGCGGTTCGGCGTACCTGCCGGACGCGATCCGTGCCCGCAGCCAACGGGCTTCGGGCAGATGCGTGCCGCCGGGCGGCCGCCCCGGCCGCCAGTCCCCGGCGCCGAGCCCCAGATGCACGGTGCCGGTGGCCGTAAGCCCGCCGGTGCCGTCGGAGACCACGTCCGCGGGCCGGAACGTCGTCCCGTCCAGCACCGACCAGCGCAGGTCGGGCAGCGGCGGCAGGGCCAAAACGGCGGCGCCCCACGCCACGGAGGCGGGACCGCCGGGCCGCGGCGCTGCGACGAACGCCAGTGACACCCCGCCGGCCGGGGCCTCGGGTGCGGTGAACCCCAGCCACAGCGCCGACCCGGGCGCGGCGTCCGTACCGAAGGGCGCGAACCCGTCGGCGTGCGGTCCTTGACCGGGCGTCACCTCGTCGACGGGGCCCGGCAGGATGCCTTGTCCCGGCCGCCCCGTGGCCACGGTGGTCAGCTCGGCGGGGGACACCCACATGTCGTCCGCTGTCTCCAGGATGATCTCCGTGCCGTTCGGCCCGGAGGCCGCCGCCTGGAACCCGGAGGGCACCTGGACACCTGGACCGGCCGACGCCGTAGCCGTCAGCCGCAGCAGCACACGCGCCGGCGTCGCGGGCAACGGCGAGACCCCGGCGATGCGCAGATGCTCCGTCAGCAGCTTGCGCGGCAGCCGGTCGACGCGCGCCGCCACCGCGTCGGCCATCAGCGCGTACAGGCGCAGCAGCGCCTCACCGGCGTCGTCCGGCCCGGTGCCGGTCCACTCCGGCGTGAATCCCGGCACGCGTGTCCGGAGCGCCGCGAGCAGCGCGTCGCGCCCGGCGCCGAGCAGCACCGGCGCCGCGTCGGCGTCCAGCACCGCGTCCCGGCCGCGCCCTGCGGACAGCGTCCACCAGGGTTCGTCCACCCCGGGAGCGGCCCGGTCGGCGGGGTCCTTGTCGTGTGTGGAGTTCATCGGGCGGCCTCCCCCGGCGGGCGGTTCGTGGCGCAGACGGTGATGTCGACGGGGCCGGGCAGTTCGCCCCGCCGCAGCGGGACGTCGGCGCAGTCCTCGTACGGGGCGTCGTCGACGGCGATGCCGACCCCCAGGACCGGCGTGCGGTCGCCGGCCGCGGCGAGGGCTCGTTCGGCGGCGCGCAGCAGCGCCGATGGGCGCAGCGTTCCGCCGAAGGGCCAGCCGGTGGCGTCGTCACCGCCGACGAGCGGGTCGAGGAAGCGGTGGAGCGCCGCGGTGACGGTGGCGCGGCGGGCGGCGCCCTGGGCGGCGACCCGCCCGCAGGGTGCGGGGAGGGCCGAGGCGGGGAGGGTGACACGGACCCGGACCGGCCGGTAGCGGGGCCCGGTGACGTACACGGTGGCGCCGATCAGGCGGGCCGCCACCAGCCGCGAGCGTACGGCGGCGAGGGTCCCCCGGTCCGGCCGCGGCAGCGGCACCGCGTCCTCGGCCTCCGCGTCACCGGCGCCGCGCGGGGCCCGGGGGAGCACCAGGACGGTCACTGCTCCGGGTACCCGGCGGCACGGGTGGCCGGGGCGGGCGCCGACCAGGGCATGGGCGCGGGCCAGGGCGACACCCGGAGTGCCGAGCGCGAGTTCCTCGTGATCGGCCGCGGTGACCGCACGCGTGACCTCGGCGAGGGCGTGGGCCGCCCGGCGGCGGGCGGCGGCCGGGGCCTCCGGCTCCGCACCGCCTTCCGCCGGGACCGGCGCCCGGGCCGTGCACCCCGGGTCGGCGGGATCGAGATCGCCCGGCGCGCCCGTGAACACCCAGTTCCCGGGCGGGGCGTCAGGGAGGTTCGCGGCAAGGCCGGCCAGCGAGACGAACGCGGACAGCGCCGTCGCCGTACCCGTCGCCGCGGGCACCGGGTCGGCCCCGCCGTTGCCGGACGGCCCGCCGCCCAGCCGGTACGCGGCCCGCAGTACCGGCCCGGTCCCCTGGATGCCGGGCCGGGGGATCCGTCCGGTGCGGCCGTCGCCGAACCGCAGCACGCCGAACGCCCGGTCCACGGTGAACACCCGATCGCGGGGTCCGCTGAACGCGAGGTCCGGCACCGCTGACCACTCCCGCTCGCCGCCGTCCGGCTCGCGCAGGGCGAACCGTTCCACGTCGATCAGCCGCCCCGCTGCCCCGCCCGGCAGCGGCAGGACCAGGCCCGGCAGCGCGGGTCGGCCGGACAGCAGCGCGACGGTCTCCCCGGTCCCGTCCTCCGTCAGCTCCACCCGCCGCGCGTGGTGCGCGACGACGGCGTTCGGGGTGAGCCGCCTCAGCCGAGGAGGCGCGCCGAACGTCGCCGAGGGGGTGTCCAGCACAACTTCCGCCTCCGTGCCGCCCGCCGTTCCCGGCAGCCGGAGCCGGACCAGCCCGGAGCGCCGCAGCCCGCCGGTGCCGTCGGTCACCGCGCCTTCCGGCAGCGGACGGGCGGCGCCCGCGGGCCCGTAGGACCAGACGAGCCGGGCCGGAGCCGGGACATCGGCCTCCGCGCCGGCTCCCTCTCCCGCCCTCGCGGCAGCTTCCGCGTCCGCCCTCGCCGACCAGTCGTCCGCGGGACCGTCGCCGGCCGGGCCGTCCGCGTTCCACGGCCCCGCCGGCCGCTCCAACTCGACCAGCAGCGCCAGCTCCCCGCCGTCCGGGAAGCCCGAACCGTCCACCGACAGCCGTAGCCGCACCCGCGCCGGTGCGCCGAACGGCCCGGCCAGCGGCACCGGCCGGCCGGCCACGAGGTCGGCCGTGCGGTCCCGCTCCGGCTCCCGCCCGGCCCGGACCGCCAGGCCCCTGACGCGCAACGGCAGCACATCCAGCGCCCGTTCCACGAAGAAGTCCGCCCCCGGCCGGGGGTCCCGGCTGAACGACGCGCCGGCCCGCACCCGCAGCAGGGCACCGGGAGAGCTCGGCACCACCTGAAGCACCGTCACGGCGGCCGTCGCCGGTGCCGGGCCCGGAATCCCGAGCAGCCGCAGCACCGCGTGCACGACCGCGTCGGGCACCTGGTCGAGCCGGAACACCTGCTGCTCCAGCACGTACGCCTGGAGTTCCAGCAGCGTCACACCCGGGTCCAACGGCGAGTGCAGCGTCCAGCGGCCCGCCGACTCGGCGGGAATCCGGGACCGAACGGCGTCCGTCAACTCCTGCCAGGTCAGGTCGTCCAGACTCAGCGGCGGCAGCGTCACGGCGCACCCCCCGCGCCCGGGACGTCGGCACCGAAGGCACCGGCGCCGTCCATCAGCCCGGCCCCGCCGTCCAGGTAGTACGGAAAGACCAGTGTCTCCCGCCGCCCCGTCGCCCGGATCCGGTAGCCGACGGTCACCGTCACCTTCCACTCCTCGCCGGGCTGAGCCTCGGCCCGCACGAAGTCCGTGGCAGCCCGCACCTCGAAGTCGCGGATCGCGACCCGCACCGACTCCTCCAGTTCCCGCAGGGCCCGCGTACCGCCCGGCGCGAACACCAGCTCCGGCGCCCGCGTCCCCAGCTCCGGGCGCATCACGCGCTCGCCCAGCGCCGTGCGTACGAGCACCAGCAGGCAGTCCCGGACGCTCTCCTCCCCGGCCGCGTAGCCGATCCGACCACCCGCGTCCGGCAGCAGCGGGAACCGCCAGCCCTGCCCCAGGAAGGCGTCCGCGCCGCCCGGCGCGCCGCCGCTCACGGCGCCAGCCGGACGGACGAGGAGACCGGGGGCACGGGCAGCGGCGGCGTCGGCGGGCTCGTGGGGCCGGCGGCCGACGGGTGCACATGCGTGGAAAGCCAGGGCCCGAGCTTCTCCCACACCACCGGGCTCAGCGACGCGCCGGTACCCAGGTTCACCTGCGCCGCGTCCACCGTCACCGACGCCGCCCTGACCGTGACCGGCCCGCTGCCCGCGCTGATCTCCACCGAGCCGTCGGCCGTGACCGTGACCTTGCCGCCGGAGGCGGTGCGCACCGTCACCGCCCTGCCGGCGTCGTCGAGTTCGATCCGGTGGCCGGCCGCCGAGGCCAGCCGTACCGACTCCCTCCCCGGGCTGTCGTCCAGGACCAGGGTGTGGCCGTGCTTCGTGCGCACCAGCTTCTCGTCCCGGTCTCTCTCGCGATGCGTCGGCGGCTTGTCCTTGCCGTTGTAGAGCGAGCCGACGACGATCGGATAGCGCATGTCGCCCTGGAAGAAGGCGATCAGCACCTCGTCGCCCACCTCCGGTACAAAACACGCCCCGTAGCCGCGGCCCGCGTACGACTGGGCGACGCGACACCAGTCGGTGATGGTGGAGTCGTCGAACCACGGCAGCCGCAGCCGCACCCGGCACTCCTTCTCCGGATCGCCCTCGACCTGCTCCACCGTCCCGGTGGCCACCCCGTAGTACCGCTTGTCCACGGCCGTTCCCGGCATTCCGAGCACCGCCACCTCACCGCCCTTCCGAAGTACGCCGGGCCTCGAACGAGGTCAGGAACCCGGACGAGTTGAAGGAGTGCGCCACCTTCGTCGTGTAGTAGGTGCCGCCGAACCTGGCGCCGACCCCGCCGATCCGCAGGGTGTCGCCGGGCGCCAGCGCCGGTACGCCCACCAGCTGGCCCGCGCATCGGACGAAGGCGTACGACCTGGCGCGCAGCACGCTCTCCGCGAGCGTCCTGGCCTCCTGCTGACTGCTCACCGGACGGTCCACGATGACTTCCTCGCGATCGCCCATCTCCTCGGCCGCCGCCTCGGGGCCGCTGCGTCCGGCGTCGCGCTCGGCGCGCAGGTCCTGCTGGGTGGCGCGGCCCACGATCGCCTGCTTGCGTACCGGGTCCCAGCCCCGCACCGTCACCGCGGCCACCTGACCGGACAGGGTCAGGGTGGGGCGGAAGGAGATCAGGTTGGGCACGGGCGCCCGGCCCGGCCCGGGGCCCTGCGTGTAACTGCCCGCGTACCACAGGTCGAAGGTGTTCGTCGTGCGCGCCCGCGGCCCCGGCCTGCCGTCGGCCGGCCGGACGAAGTACAGCTTCTCCTTGCCGGTCGACGGATCCGGCGCGACGAAGACCTCCCGGTCGATGCCCTTGGCCCGGTCCAGCAGGAAGGCGATGTCGTCCTGGTTCTTCTGCACCACGAGCGGGTGCTGGACGCCCTCCTCCTCGGCCACCAGGGGCAGGTCGTGACGCTGGGCGATCACCTTCGCGACCTCCCAGTCCATGACCTTCTCGAACTGCTTCTGCTCGTTCGGCCGCGGCTTGCGGGACTTCATCTGCGCCGTGCGGTCCTGACAGGAGATCTGCACCGTGGGCGGCCCGGCGGCAGGGAAGTCCGGCTGCACGGTCGTGACCTGACCCTTCGCCACCACCGGAAGGCGGCCCTCGCCGGCATACCCCAGCCGCACCTGGAGCAGCTGCCCGGGGGAGAAGTGACCGGGATCGTCGAAGCGCAGCTCGCGCCGCTCCTCGTGCCAGTTGCTCAACGTCAGCGAGAAGGTTCCCGACTTGTCGAGCTCCCTGACGACCTGAATGTCCAGCAGGCAGCCCGGCAACTGGTCGGAGAGCCCCGGGGCGCCCTCGACGGTGATCAGGAAGGCGGGGGCGTACGTGTCGGACGGCAGTGCCGTCGTCCCTGACGCACCCGGCCCGCCTCGCTCGCCGATGACCGTCACCGTCCCGCACCGCCGATCAGCGCCGGAACGGTCAGCGCCGTCCCCGGCACCAGCGCCCGCGGATCCGCCAGCGCGTTCGCCGCCGCCAGCACCCGCCAGCGCCCCGGGTCCCGGTACACGGCCGCGGCGATCGAGGCGAGGGTGTCACCGCGCCGGACCGTCCACACCTTCTCGACGGTCGGCGAGCCGAGCGCCGAGGCGTTCTGCTGCTCCTGTGCGGTGAGGAACTCCTTGAGGGACAGCGACACCTTCGCCCGGGTCGGCGTGCCGTCGCGGTCGAAGAGCACATAGGTGGACGACAGGCTCTCCAGCACCCCCGTGAACGAAGGATTGGCACCCCACCGGAAGACCATCACCGGCGGTGCGTGGGTGGCCGAACGGCGCAGCGTCATGCTCTCCAGCGCGTCCAGCCACCGCTTCTGCACATCCCTGCGGGCCGGCTCCGGCTCCTCGGCCGCGTCCACCAGCGCGTCGAGCTTCAGCACCCGCGCCCCGCCCCGGACGAACTGGAGCGCCGGGGAGTCAAGACCTGGAACGGCGATCTCGGCGAAGCTCACCGACTTCGACACGGAGTACTCCGTCGGATTCAGCGGGAACACCAGTTCCGGCTCCCCGGCGGCGTGCAGCGGGCTGCCCTGCGGCGGCCGCACGGTCAGGGTCGCGCGCGTCGGCGCGGCACCGTCCAGGACCGGGCCGAGCGCCGGTGCGGAGGCCGCGGGCGGCGCCATCAGGCACCACCGCAGCAGCCCGGCGCCGGCGCATGCCCGCTCGCCGGATCGTGCCCGGCGTCCTCGCCCGCCATCGCCGCTTCACCGGCCAGCAGCCGGCTGCGGGCCCGCTCGTTCTCCTGCCGCCTCGCCCACTCCTTGATGTGCTCCGAGAACAGCCGGGCGAAGACCGCCGTGTCGTCCCCGCCGACCTCGAAGTCGACGGAAAGGTGATGAATCGTCAGCATGGTCCCTCTCCTGCTTCCACCCCACCGCGGGTGTGCGACGCGGCCACCGGCCCGCCCGGACTCCCGGTCATCAGGGCCCCAGCCCCTGATCGACGGCGACCAGGCCCTCGTGCGCGATCTCCAGTTGCTCGACGGCCACTTCACTGCGCTCCGCGTGCAGGTCGGGGCCGGTCCACTTCGACGCCAGGCCGCCGCGGAACGCCCATACGGAGCCGGGCACTCCGGCGGCGTCCAGCAGCAGGACCGCGCCGCTGCGCCGTGCGCCGAGGGGGTTGATCAGGCCGGCCCGGTACCAGGCCCACAGCCCGGGGCCCCTGGCCACGCCACCGTGGAGCACGATCCGGTTCCAGGAGTGCCGCACCGGGAACTGCCGCACCCGGTCGTTCACCCCGCCCTCCGGGTACGCGGTGACCTCCAGCTGCGCCCCGAGCCCGGTCACCTGCTGGAACGCGCCCTGCGCGGTCAGTGGCAGCAACGCGGTCTGCTCGGGCGGCAGATGGGCGGCGGCCGGTCCGAGCACCACCAGAAACCGGTACTTGGGCAGTGGTTGCGTGAAGAACTCCAGCGCCGGTTCGGTCATCCCTCCACCACCTCCAGCCGGTCCCGCCGGCCCAGCACCAGCCGGACCGTGATGAACTCCATCGGTGCCGCGGGCGCCACCTCGACCTGGCAGACGAGCACGCCGGCAGCGACCTGCTCCGGCGGATTGAGAGCGTCGTCGCACCGCACTCGGAACGCCTGCGCCGGGCGGTCCCCGGCGAGAGCGCCGGCCTGGTACAACGCCAGCAGCAGCTCGGTGAGCCCCTGCACCAGCAGCAGCCGCAGGCCCGGGGAGTGCGGCTCGAACATCAGCGGCTCGGCCACCTCGCGGGCGGCCCGCACCAGTTGGTGGACCAGTCTGCGGTGGGCGACGAACCACCCCGAGCCCACTCCCTCCGCGTTCTCCGCCCGTACCGTCGTCCGCCCGCCCCACACCAGCGGGCCCCGGCCCGGCGGACACCGCAGCAGGTTGGCGCCCGAGTCGAACACCGCCACCTCCTGCTCAGGCGTCAGCACATGGGTCAGGTCCACCACGTCCTCCAGGGACGCGTTGGCCGGTGTGGCGAACGCCCCCCGCTCCCGGTCCAGCCGCGCCACGACACCGGCCACATGGCCGGAGGCCGGCACGGTACGCAGCGCGGGCAGCCCGGTGGCCACCGGATCTGGCACCCGCAGCGGCGGCCAGTACACCGCGCACGCCTGTGACCGCGCGGTGTCGTGACGCGCACGCAGCTCCCGCACCCAGTCCACGACCGCGTCGACCGCCTCGGCCGGGCCGCCGGAAGCAGGGAGCGGCGGATCGAGGAGCGCGAGCCGGTCCATCGCGTCCGCGCACCCTTCGACCAGGAGGTCGGCCAGCGCCTCCCGCCGTCCGGGGCCGACCCCCGAAACGTCCAGGTCGGGCAGCGCCAGCAGCGCCGGTTCCGGCAGCTCCACCATCGTCCGTACCGCGGCGGCGTACGCCTCGGCCAGCCGCTCCCCGTCGCTCGGCGCCGTGCCGCCGGGCGCCGGCCCGCCACCGGCGAGCGCGACCACGTGCGTGCCCGAGCGGGCCACCGGCCCCGGCGGCGGGCCGTCGGGCACGAGCCGGACCAGCCGGGACGCCGCCGCGACCTCGCCGGGCAACCGTTCGGCGGGCAGCCAGCCGAACGACTCGACCGGCTCACCGGGCGCTTCCACCCGGAGCAGCACCCCTGTACGGTCCGCGGGCCCCGTCGCGCGGTGACGGATCGTCAGCCGGGTGCCGTCCGCCCAGCCGCCGGGCGACGCGGCGTCGACCCGGCAGCCCGCGGCCGGGGCGAACGGCCCGGGTGCCGCGGCCGGCCAGGCCGCCCCGGCGGTGACGGCTCCTTCGGCCTCCGCGCGCACCACCCACAGGGCCGTGCCGCCGTTGCTGAAGAACCCACGCACCGAAGCGGGCAGGACGAGCCGCGGATCCAGGTCCCCGAAGACCGCCGCGAACCCCGCCCAGTCCGTGACGCGCACGGCGACCCCCACCGGCCCGCGCCGGGTGCGCCCCGCGAAGCACGCCACATCGGTGCGCAGCGGACGTACGGGCTCGGCGGAAGCAACCGCGACGGCCGTCAGGCCGGGCAGCGTCGAGACCCCCGAGGGAGGCCCTTGGCCGGGGACGGGTGGCCCTGCGGGTAGCGGTTCGGTCATGGCGGACGCCCCGTCAGACGTCGATCTGGAGGTCTTCGACGGCGAGTTCCACCGTCTCCATGGCGACCTCGTTCTTGGTCGCGCCGAGGGACGGCCCGGTGTACTTCACCGGCCACGCCCGGTCGAAGTTCCAGCGCATGACTTCCTGCCGGTTCTCGTCGAGCAGCACGATCGTCCCGGCCGCGCGCAGGGTCTGGCCGTTCATCGACTTCTTGATCCAGTTCCAGAACTCGACGTGGCCGGTGACACCGCGCTTCAGCGTCAGGTTCGAGAACTTCTTCAGCCCCGGGATCTTGCGCACCCGGATGTCCTCGCTGCCGTTGCGGTAGTCGATCGGCTGCACATCGACGGTGAGTCCGGAGACCTCGGTGAAGGAGGCCTGCACATCCTGGCCGCCCGGTGCGACTCCGGTCACCTGGACGAGGAAGTTGTACGCGCCGTACGGATCGGTACGTTTGATCGGTGGCATCGCCTTCTCCTGCTTGTGTGCTGGGTCGGAGCCTGCGTCAGGCCGTCAGGCCGTCAGGGATTCACGGGTCGCCTGCTGGATCCGTACGATCACGAACTCGGCGGGGAAGACCGGGGCCACGGCGACCTCGCAGATCAGCCGCCCTTGGGCGAGATCGTCCTCGGTCATCGTGGTCCGGTCGCAGGCCACGTGGAACGCCTCCTCCGGGGTGGTGCCGGCGAGCGCGCCGCTGTGCCACACGGTGGTGAGGAAGGCGGTGATGCTCTGCCGTACCGACGCCCACAGCTGTTCGGCGTTGGGCTCGAAGACGACCCACTGCAGGCCCTCGTCGATCGACTCCTCGATGAAGAGGAACAACCGCCGGACGTTGACGTACTGCCAGCGGGTGTCGTCCGACAGCGTCCGCGCGCCCCACACCCGCTGCCCCAGATTCGGGAAGGCGCGGAGCGCGTTGATGCCGTGCGGGTTGAGCAGATCCTGCTCGCGCCGGGTGATGTCGGCCGCCAGGCCCGTCCCGGGGATCACTCCGCGCAGCACCGTGTTGGCGGGCGCCTTGTGCACCCCGCGCTCCACGTCGGTACGGGCATACACGCCGATGAGGTGTCCGGACGGGGGAGCGGCGGCCGGGGCCGTCGCGCCGCCGGGGTCGGGCACGCGCAGCCACGGGTAGTACAGGGCGGCCCGGTCGGTGGACAGGGAGGCCCGGAAGTCCCGGATGCCTTCCAGATCCGCGTTCGGGGGCCCGTCGAGCACCGCGAACCGGTCGCCGAGGGTCGTGCAGTGGGTGATCAGGCCGTCCAGCACCGTCCCGTTCCACACGCCGGGCACGGCGCACATCGCCACCTCGTCGATGTCCTCCAGCGCCTGGATGCCGGTACGTCGGCCGCTGCCGCCGTCCAGCCCGACGTAGTCGGCGGCGGTGAGTCCGCTCTCCCCGGCGGAGCCCTTGGTCAGGGTGAGGCCGATGAACGGTTTGAAGAGCTTCGCCGGCGGGAGGGCGGCCGGCACCGCCGCCTTGAGCCTCGCCGGAGCCCCGGTGGTCACCGTGACGTAGTTCGAGCGGTCCACGACCTCTTTGGCAAGGGCCTTGAGGTTCGCGGCGCGAAAGGTCTCCGTGACGGGCGGTGCCCCGGCGGGCACCTCCCGCACGGCGGCCTCGAAGTCGACCTGGACGAGAGTGTCCCCCTTGGCGACCACGGGCGCCGGCGCGGCGGGGGCGAGGGTGAACTCGAATCCGCCTTGTGCGGCCGGTGAGCCGTCGTCGGCCAGGAGGTGGAAGGTGGGGTCGCCGACTCCGGTGGCCCGGATCAGAACGACCCAGACCCCCGTCTTCAGCCCGCCCTTCTGCGCGACGACCACCTTGGCGGGGTCCGGCGGCGGGGCGGCCGGCGCGGCGTCCGGCGGATCGGCGACCACCAGCGGGAACCGGCCCGCCTCCACGGCCCGTACGTCGAACCGCAGGTCGTTTCCGCCGGCCCCGGGCTGTGTGGCCTCGACGAACAGCTCGAAGTCCGTCGCGCCGGGCGCCGGTTTCTGCTCGGCGGCCGGTTTCAGGGCCCATGCCGCCGCCTGCGCGTCCGCCTGCGCGGGCACGACCCGCTTGATGAACAGCTTCTGGCCGCCGTTGTCGAAGAAGCCCTTCACCGCGAGCGGCAGCAGCCACCAGCGGATGCCGCGGTCGTCGGCGGCGTCCGTGCCGGCCTGGTCCGGCGGCGTGAGGAAACCGCCGAACAGGCGGTGGAAGTCCAGCATGCTCGTGACGAGCCGGGGCTTTCCCGACTCCGGGCCGCGCGCGGTCACCCCGACCATGCCCGCGATGCTGGTGGCCACCCCCGCGATGGGGCGTGGGCCGGTGGAGATCTCTTCGACGTAGACGCCGGGGCTGAGGTATTCGGGCATCGCGGCTTCCTCCGCTACGGGATGTCGATCGCTACGGCATTTCGGTTGCTGCGGAATGTCGACCGCCACGGACTCCGGCCCACCGAGTTCGGTCGCTTCAGAGCCGCTGCGCGATTCGGCAGCCATGGATGTCGGTTGTTGCGGGAGTCCCTCGTGTGTGAGTCGGGCTTCGCGGTTGCCGGTCGCTACGGCACTTCGACGACGAATCCGGTCGCGGTGATGTCCTGGGCCGGCAGATGGACCGTCACCGGCGGACCGCCCCGGCCGGGCGGGCCCGTCACCGTCACCGTGAACCACTCGGTGTCCGCGTCCGCCGCCGTCCCGGCGGCAACCCGGCTGCCCGGGCCTCGCAGCGGCAGTCGGAAGGCGCCGTCCCGCGCGGTCGCGGCGAAGTCCGTCCACGGCTCGCCGACAGGTGGGATGTGCCCCGGATCGTCCCGGGCTCCGGCGGTCACCAGGGCGCCGACCACCGGCGACCCGGGCGGGGGTCCGGCGGCCGATCTGGGCATGACGGGGCGGCGCGCCACCACCCGTCCGCCGAGCAGCCGGGTCTCGGGCGGGAACGGATACGCCGGCAGCGGCAGCAGCAGGATCGGGGTCACCGCCGGCACCCCGGGCGCCGGAGCATCGAACTCCACCCCTTCCGGGTGCTCGGCGTCCAGCAGATACGGCGAGACCAGCCGGACGCGCATCCGGCACACGCCGTGCTCCCCGCCCGGCGGCCGCCCGGCGCGCACCGCCAGCGACGGCATGAGACGGGCGCCGGTCGGTGTCGTGACCACTCTCGCGCTCTTCTCCGGCGACCAGAGACCGTCGTCGTCCCGCCGTTCGACGACCGCCGTCACGGGCAGCGCGGGCGGCCGTCCGGTGAAGGTGTCCCGCGGCATCAGACAGACCGGGCCGGGAGTCACCCGTACGGTGTCCGTCGGCACCGCGCGGTCCGCCGTCATGACTCGGCCCCAGCGGTGCCGAGACCGACCGCGGCCTCGGACACGGGCGCGCTGGCGGACACGTCACGGGAGGCCAGATTGACCACGCGTACCTCGTAGTTGAGGGAGAGCCGGTACGGCTGCGAGATCGCCCACCACACCTTTGCGCGCTCGTCCAGCGTCAGCGGCGCCAGCCGCAGTTTCAGCGACTCGCCCGCCTGGAACGACATTCCCGCGGCTCGCAGGATCGCGTCGTCGTAGAGCGCCCGCATGGCCCGGCCGAGCACATGCTGCTGGGCGGCGGGCCCGCCGCCCACGGGAATCAGCAGATACCGCAGCAGCAGTGCCATGTCGGCCCGTCGGCTCTCCTGGCGGATCGCCCCGGTGGCCGGATCCTCGACCAGCGTCTGCCGGGGCCCCCGATTGCGTGCACTGGGGTCCTCGGTCACCTCGTACAGAAAGAGCTGGAGGCCCACCTGCCCGCCGCCGGACTGCCCCGCGACGAGATCGACCAGCTCGACCACGGGCGCCGAGTCGGGATCCTTGACGGCTTCGGTCAGCACCCGGACCAGTAGCTCCGACACATCCCCGACGACATCGGTACCACCCACCGCGATCACCCCCTGGCGCCGGGCCCCGCCGTTTCCCCCGGGCGTACGGCCTCCTCACGAAGGTAGGGCGCCGCGGTGTGCCAGTACTTCCGGGAAATCCCTAGGTTGCCCACCCCGAACTCCGGCCAGAGCAGAGGCCGATCCATCCGGCCCGGTCGCCTGTTTCGAGTGCCATGGTCATGGCCGGACGATAGTTGGTGGTGCTGACAAGGCAGGGGCCGCACGGTGGCCATCGGTCGTGAGACTTGGGTACCGCTAGATATGGAACGGCGGTGGTCAGTCCGTCGCTTCTGGCGCGAGAGGGCAGAGAGGATCTTGGTGGCTATTCTGTGATCTTCTGATGTGATGTCACGTTGGGTGTGTCGCGGGCACGCGCGGGTCAGCAGAGCAACATCGAAGAGGGTCTGGCCGTGGTGGTCAGCACCGACGCGGCGGAAGATGCCGCCCGTCTCTGGCAGGTCTACCGGCGGCGATTCGATGTCGAGCACGTCCGCCGGTTCGGGGCGTTCACCGCGAGCCGGGTCGTCATCCGACTATCGATCGAACAACCAACGGTCCGCCGTATCTCAACCGATCTTCGAACCGGCACGGCGAACCGAATACATGGTTGGGTGATCCTCCGGCGGTTCGTGCGTGAACACAAGGCCGGCTCGTGGTAGCCCCCGCTGTCATCCCCATCCGAGCGGTTCCGCAGGCCCTGGTCATTGTGGTTAGCGCCCGGGTCGCCTGCTTCAACTCGTCCGCTGTGTCGTGCGATCGCCTCGCGGCACCTGTACCGCCACGCGGCCCACCATCCCGATCGGGTGCGCCCGTATCCGTCGGACATGAAGAATGCACAGTGATCGCGGAGGCAGTTGGGTGATCAAGCTCGGCTGGGGGGTGTACGAAGCGCGACGACTTGTGTGATGCGGGCACACAGGACGTCCTGCTCGTCGTTGATGTCGACCTCGACGGTGACCGTATTCCGGCCGACGTGCAAGGGCCGTGCCACCGCGAATGCGCCTGCGCCGCGCACCGGCCTTAGGAACAGCGTGTTGGACTGCATGGTCGCAGGCAGGGTGCCCTCTGGCCCGTTCACTGCGGCACACACGGCGGCCGCCACGTCGGCCAGTCCCATCAGCGCGCCGCCGTGCAGGCCGCCGCCCAACGTGGACAAAGCCGATGCGTAGTCGAGCCGGGCGCGAACCTCCGGCGCACTGATGGCGGCAAAGTGCACGCCGAGCGTTTCCGCGAACGGTGCGACGGCGTAGATCTCCTCAGCGGTGACAGTCATCAACTACCCTTGGTATGTAGAGTTAAGTTAACGCCGACAAGTTACATGCGGCGGCCCCGGTCCACAACACGGAGACGAGTGACGCGATGACACCCACTACCTCTCGCGGCATCGGCTCCGAGGCGGCCGACTCATCCGCCTCGCAGGGCAGGTGTTGACGATGGACCAGCTCGACTCCGAGTCCTCCACTCCCGCCGTTGCAGCGCCGCGGCGGCGCCGGGCGCAGCGCGGGGACGGTGCGCGATTGCGCGACGAACTTGTCGAGGCGGCCGAGCTCCTGCTTGACAAGGCTGGTGAGGACGCGGTCACCATCCGCGCCGTGGCACAGGCGGTGGGGGTCAGCCTTCCGGCGGTCTACCTGCACTTCGGTAGTCGTCTCGAGCTGCTACACACCGTGTGCCTACGCGTTTGGGGCGAGCTGGGCGACTGGATGGGCGATGCCGACGCCGCCTCGCACGACCCGCTCAATGCCCTCCACCAACGCTCGGTCGCCTATGTGCGGTTCGGGCTGGCTCATCCGGTCCGCTACCGCCTCGTGATGACCGGCCCCGCCACCGCCGCCAGCGGGCAAGTAGCCTCGTCCTGTTTCCGCTTCCTGCGTGGAACGGTCCAGCAGTGTGTGGAGGCAGGCGCGCTCCGCGGCGACGCGACAGCCCTCACCAGAGCCATCGCAGCCGCCTTGCACGGCGCCGTCGCCTTGCTCATCTTCCAGCCGCCCGAGAGCTGGCCCGAAGACGTGGACGGATTCGCCGACGACGTCGCAACCCTTGCGACACGAGGCGCGGCAGCGATCGAACCTCGGTCGGTGGCCGGACAGCAGCGAATTGACTCCTCCCGCTCCTGAAGGGGGATTCCTGGCTCACCTCGCCTGACAGCTAAAAATGCTTAATGGTCCAGAGACCCAGAGTCGACCCCAGGTTTGTGCGGGTGGGGACACAGAGCGCTGCAGTGGGCTAAGTCCTTGGCAAGCGCTGGCTGGCACGGCCCCTCCCAGGGGCCTCTGTTGCGGGCGGCCATGCCTGGGAGAGAACGCGCCGATGGGCAGAGGCGGGGACCGTCAGTCTGCCGCGCGGTAGGCCGCGCCGACCCTGTTGGCCCTGGCGCCGTTGTACAGGCCGCTGACGTTGCCACGGTCCGTGGAGAGCGTGAACCAGGCATAGCGTTTGACGTACGGCAAGCGCTGCAGCATTGCTGTCGACTTCTCTACAAACGCCGCCTGTTGAGCCTTGGTCGGATAACGCGGGGTGCCGTTTGTGAAGTCCATGAGCGCGTATTCGGTGAGCCAGATCGGCTTCTTGTGGCGCTGGTGCACGGCCTGGAGGTAACTGCGCAACTGTGCTGGCGCACGTGTGGCGTCAAAGTCCGCGCCATACCAGCGCAAGGGGATGAAATCGACCTTGTAGTCACGGGCAGTGGCACCCTTCATGAACCGGTCGAGCCAGCCTCCGGCGACATCACCACCGGTCGCGACCGCTGGGGCGCCGAGCCGCATTCCGGTCGACTCCAACCGGGGCCAAAGGCCGAGCGCCTGCTTCACAGTCATGTGTGCCTGGTCCGAGCGGTCGGGCTCGTTGAAGCCGAGCAGGATTCTGCCCTGCTCCCTGGCCCGGTGCAGCTCCGCAGCGGTCACCGATCCTGCGTCGTGCATCATCGGCACGAACTCCACTCCGGCCCGGAGGATCAGGTGTAGAACCAGCCGACCCTCGCGTTGGAGAGAGCCCTGGTGACACCGTCGAACTTCCAGGCACTCACACCCTTTTTCTGCACCGCAGTCGCGGACCCGCCGATGTCGTCGCCCGACGCCGGCATCGTGAAGGCTCCGCCCTGTCCGCCGACCAGGAGCACGGCCGACAGCGCGAGCGGCAGGGCGAGAATGCGGATCTTTCGCATGTGACGTACCAACTCTCCGTCTTTCATGCTGACTTGTCGGTGAACCAATCCGGCAGCGACCAGTGACTTCGGTCAGAAATTGCTCGGTCAACGACAGTTGTTGCCTTGCCCTAGAACATCCGTCCGCGTGTGCCGAATGGCGGCCGCTTCGAAGGCTACGGTGAGCGCATGCGACCTCTGATCGACCGGGCGGGTCATGACTTCGAAACCGAGGCCCTCGTTGTGCGCACGGATTTCTCGGACGATGGAGCCTGGCGGGTGGTCGTCGACCAGCTCGCCGAGGGCTGCGCCGAGTACGAGAGGGACACTCACGTGGTGGATGACCGGGCCTTCGACGGGGCGAGTCCGGAGGAGGTGGTGCTGTCCACTCTGCTGGGTGATCCGCGTCTGGAGGTCGTGTTCCTCGCCGATGCCGCTTCGATGAGGGGTGAGTACGCCCTGCTCGCGGTCTCGACCAGGGATGAGGAACTGGACGAGGGCGATGACGAACTGGGCTGTGTGTTCCGGCTGCTGCCTGCGCTGGTCAATGAGATGCACGTGAACCTGGCCATCGGACACCTCGATTTCTGGGAGTACGCCCATGCGGCCGCCCAGGACCCGTGTCAGATCCTCCGAACCTGATGGTGCGAGCGGAGAACACCGAACCGTGAAGATCGAAAGGCTCACCGAACTCCAGATCGGTGCGATGTCCGACGGACGCGACGTGAGGTCCACGGTCCGAGGACCTGCCGCCTCCGCGAGGCGCAGAGCCTCCTCGGTCAGAGCACTCCCAATGCCATGTTCCCGCGCGGCCTCGTCCACGTCCTCGATGCGAGCTCGCACACCGGAGGGCAAGGGAGACATGACCAACGTCAGCATCGCGACTACTTCACCGTCGACCCGCGCCACCAACACCGTGTTCGCATCGCTGGCGAGCAAGCGCTGCACTGCCTCGCGATCCAGCGGGCCGGCTGTGCTCGAAAGCTGAGGCAACAAGCGCGCGAACGCCTCAACCGACGCGTCGTTCGCTTCACGACGACCACAACCTCAACGCTCGTGATCTCGACCCTACAGAGCAAGTCTCATCACGAGGCGGCACCCCAAAGATCGATCCACGTGTAGTCCGGGAAAGCGACTTCACGCCCAGCCAGTGGCAGCCGCTGCGAGGAAGATGCCGACCAGCGGTTCAGCGTCGGCTACCTGGCCGTCGGGGTGCGCAGTGGATCCGCTGTCGTGCCAGAGCGGGCCGCCGCCGACCTGGCCGCGCTCGCCCTGCCTGCGCTGCCCGCCGACGAGTCGGGAGCGATGAGCGCACTGGCCGTTTCGACCACGCCCTTCCCCCGCACATGGCCTTGAAGTTCGTCAGCCTGCGTCACCTCACCGGGCAGTGGCCCGCGTTCGGCATGCCGTCCACACCCTCAGCCAGCCCGCCGGGCGGGCGGCTGACGGCGCAGAATCTGGCCGACATGCTCGCCGACGCCACGGCTCCGAACCGTGACCGAGGCGCTGCCACTGCTGTCCGTGACGGCCCGCCAGGCTCTCACCGAGGCGAGCCAGCGCGCTGACCGCCAGGTGTGTGAGGGCTGAGTCGCCCCGCGGGTTCGGGCACTTCTCGCCTCGGAAGCGCGATTTATTCCGGGAGTCGGCGGCTTTATTCCAGCCCTGATGGTCTTGTGACATCTCCTTGCAGAGGTCACTGTCGGAGGGCCAATGAGGCCGCCTCTCCAGCGGGCAGCTGAGTGGGCGGGAATCCAGTCGAGTACGACAAGGGGAAGTGATGGGACGTCTGAGTCATGTGGTGAAGCTCCCAAGGACCACAAGTGGCTCGAGAAGCACATCCTTAATGTCCACATCGACCGGCCATACTACGGCCGTTCCTGCACGCCTCTGGCATCGAACAGTCCGTGGGGAGCCCAAAGAGCAGCAGAGGAGTTGAGGTCATGGAGAGCACCCCATGAGCTGCGTACACGAGCCTCACGAGAGCCAGATATCGAAGCTGACCATTCATACTTCGGGAAAATAATGACCGCTGTTTTCGTTCACGGAGTACCCGAGACCGGGCGCCTTTGGGACTCACTCCGGCGCCACCTCCAAGTTGATTCTCTCGCCCTGAACCTGCCAGGCTTTTCGACGCCCCGGCCAGCCGGGTTCGGCGCGACGATGGATGACTACGTCCGCTGGCTGTCAGGCGAGTTGAGGGGCATCTCGGGACCTGTCGACCTGGTTGGGCACGACTGGGGCGCACTTCTTGTGGCACGCGTCGCCATGCTGGACTCTGTGACGCTGCGCAGCTGGGCGATGGACGTCGCGTCCATTCTTCACCCCGACTATGTCTGGCACGATCAGGCCCAACTGTGGCAGACCTCGGGGGCAGGAGAACAGTGGGCGCAGACCATGCGGGGGAATACGACCGTCGCCACCGCCGCGCTTACGGCCGCGGGTGTTCCCGCTGAGGATGCCTCAGGCATGGGTGCACAATTCGACGCCACTATGGCTGGCTGCATCCTGGACCTTTACCGCTCCGCGACGCCCAACCCACACGCTCATTGGGGTGGAGACCTGACTCGAACAGCAGCCCCTGGCTTAGTGATCCAGCCTCTGAGCGACCCCTACGACGACCAGATCAACTCCCAGAAGGTTGCCGAGCGTCTCGGAGCGCATGTGGAATGCCTGCCGGCCCAAAGTCACTGGTGGATGCTGAGCGCTCCCGAAGAGGGTGCCGCTGCCTTGCTGCGGTTCTGGAAGACCGTGGGCATGGACTCGTGAGTACCTCTCGGCGCCCAGCAGCGCCGATCCAGCTCTGGCGTGGTTCTACCGCCAGACTTCATCGGACACAGAAGGGATGAACGCAGCCGTGTCTGACGTATTGATCCTGGGCAGCGGCCCGGCAGGGTTGATGACTGCAATCTTGCTAGCGGCAGAAGGCAGGCAGGTCACCCTCGTCGACCGCGATCCACCGCCCCCCAAGGGCAAGGGAGACGACCTGTATGCGGGTTGGAAGCGCCTCGGCGTGCGTCAGTTCTCACAGGCGCACCTCCTATTGCCAGGAGGATTCCGCCTACTGGCCAAGGAGTCTCCCGAGTCGGTGGACCGCATGCTCGATCTGGGCGCCGTCAGCCACAACATCATCGCAGGAGCATGGCATGTCGGGGCGATAGACGGCCCGCGCGTGGATGACGGCCGGTTCGAGACAGTGGCCGTACGGCGTCCTGTACTTGAGGCCTCTTTGCTTGCCGTGGCGGAGGAGCACCCCGGAATTACCGTGCGACGTGGCCTCCGGGTCAACCGGCTGAAGACGGAGGAGCCCCGCGCAGGCCACTGCCGGCGTGTCAGAGGGGTAGCTTGTGAGGGGGGCGAGGAGATCAACGCCGAATTGGTCGTTGATGCCTCCGGCCGGGGCGCGAGCGGGGCAGCAATGCTCAGGGATGTGGGACTCGCACCGTACGAGCAGCGGGCGGAGGCGGGTTTCCGCTACTACACGCGGTTCTTCCGTTCCGAATACTTGGCCTCCCGACTGCCGCCATGGGCGGGGTTTCAGCACGACAGCGTCAGCATCCTTGTCCTGCCGGGTGACTCCGGAACCTGGTCGGTGACGTTCGTGACGTCCGACCGCGATCAGGAGCTCCGGGGTCTGAGCAACCGCGATGCCTGGCACCGAGCGATACAGCTCTACCCAACCGAAGCACATTGGGCTGAAGGGAAGCCCGTCACGGATGTGATCGCCACCGGTGGTCTACGCAGCGCGCACCGTTGCCTCGTCGTAGCCGGAGAGCCTGTGGTCACCGGGATCGTGGCGGTGGGAGACGCATGGGCCTCCACCAACCCGTTCTTCGGTGCTGGCATGACCACGGCGTTCCGGCATGCCGCATTGCTCCGGGACACAATGCGCCTTGTTGACACGAGGGACGCCTTGGCATTTTCGATGACGTTCGCTGCCGCGACAGAGCGTCACCTGATGCCACTCTGGCATGGTTTTAACGACTGGGACCGGCACCGCCTGGCCGAGGTGGATCACGAGATGACGGGTCGGCGCTATGCGACGGACGATCCCTTCTGGCGGAAGCGCGTAGCACTCGAAGCGGCACGCGCGAAAGACCCCGATGTCCTGCGCGCCGCCGCCGACATCAGCGGCCTCCTCGGGGGGCCGGAGGTGTTGGCAAGGCCCGGTCTCAAAGAGCGGATAGCCGCATTGAGCGCCGGGGCTTCTCGATATCACTATCCCGGCCCCTTGCGCCGCGAGTTGCTTGCCGCAGTCACCGCCGAATGACACTTCGACTAAGAGCGCAGAATGAATGTAGCCATTGCAGGTACCACAACGTGGAAATAATGGTCGGGCGTATGCCGATACCCCGCGTCCTCTTCGCCGGAGCAGTTCGAGACGTCGCGGCTTTCAACGGTTCGCACTCTTACCAGCCTTCAGGGGGACCTGGCCTATGCCGGTCGAGGAACTAAGCGGTGCTGTCCAGTACGTAATGGATCTCATAGGTATCTTCGCCTTCGCTCTCTCAGGGGCGTTCCTCGCGGTACGCAAGGACTTCGATATCTTCGGGACGGTCATCCTCAGTGAGGCGGCGGGCCTTGGCGGCGGTCTTTTCCGTGACCTAGTGCTCGGGATCACCCCGGTCGCTTTCACTGACCTCGGCTATTTCTTCACGCCCTGCGTCGCTGCGCTGATCGTTTACTTTGGCTACCGGCTCCGCCATGACGAAAAAGTGTACGAGGGCAAGCCATTCGACATCTCCGACGCGGCGGCGCTGGGACTCTTCAGCGTCACCGGCACGATCAAGGCGCTCTCCCACGGCCTCAATAGTCCCGCCGCCGTTACGCTCGGCAGCGCCAGCGCCGTCGGTGGTGGCGTCCTCGCCTATCTCCTCGCTCTCGAACAGCCGACGCTGCTCCGCTGGAACCGTGATCTGTACGCACTGCCTGCGTTCGTCGGCGCGACCTCGGTCGCGATGCTGTACAACTCGGCGCTGCTGAACGTTGGTACCGCCATTGGTGCCTCACTGTTCGCCTTCGTGCTGCGACTCCTTGCGCTGCGTTACAGCTGGCGAACCCCGCGTTCGCAGTTCTGGCGCAATCCGTTCGCAGGCATGCGGCAACACCCGCCACCGGCGAATCAGGCCCCGGACCTCGCGCCGTCCATGCAAGCCGACACGGCCACATTGCCTTCCGTCAATATTGGCAGGAGCACGCCGCCCCCCTCGGCAGCCGACACAGTCACACTGCGGCGCATCGATATGGGGCCGCCATCCCGACGCGGTGACGGCGTCCAGCCAACGACTCCAACGCCAGGCCCCGACCGAGACCCTCGGCTCCTTCTCCACCGGCCGGCGCGACGAGACCACAATGGTCAAGACCATGCCTCACCGGGCCGGTAGTCCGGGCAAGACACGCCTGACCCGTCATCATGCGCCAACTCGTAAGCTTGGCTCCGCTGGGGATCTCGTGAAGGAAAGCCCACGGTGCGGGTGCTTTCGCGGAAGGTGGTGTACTGGGTCCGGGCAGGGCCGACACTTACTCTTGGCCAACCTGGCCACGATCAGCGGGGCTGCCGTGGGTGAGGAGGGCGGGTCACGGCCGTGCTCCAACCCTGGCTGACCTGGCCCTGCGGGCAGGTGAACTGCTGACGGTCGTAGTCGATGTGGAATTCGTCCCCGGCGAAGCCCTCGTTCTGGCGTTGCTGGCGTGTGGGGTTGCTTGTTCCGGGTGATGCAGGTGATGTAGGCAACGTCGACCAAGTGCTCGGCGGTCAGGAGCCCGCGGCGTGACAGGCGGGTGTGGATGCCGGGCAAGACCCGGCTGTCTTGGGTGTTGGCCGTGGTGGTGGCCACGTCCGTGATGACGCGAGGGCCGTCAGGAGCGCAGGTCTCGGTCGGATGAGCGGCGAACCCCCATCCAGCTGATGATGTGTCCGTGCCGTGCGTAGCGGGCCGCGGCTGACAGGCTGAGGTCTCCCGCAGGGTCGTTGCGAGGATGTCGGACACGTACTGGGGCGCGGCGGCCACCTCGTCGCTGAGCAGGCCGTGTGCGGCGGCGGTCTCCAGGACGGTGGAGTTGCTGACCAGCGCGTCTAGGCGCGGCCAGAGGTCCTCCGCCGGGGTCTCGTCCCTTGGCACGTACTTCTCGGCGCGGCGGTCGTCTTCATCGGCCAGGAGGCGGAGCTCCGCGAAGGGGTCGGCGTCCAGCAGAGTCCAGGACGCCAGACGCACGTCCTCGGCGGGCGGGCCAGGCGCAGGGGCGTCGGTTTCCCCGGGCCGGGACGGAAGCGAGGATCCGCCGCTGTGGAGACGGGCTCCGTGCTCATCGCCCCAGAAACACCGCACGAGCTTCACGTCGCGGTTCGGTTTCGCCAGATGGCCGGAGACCAGATCGCACAGTGATGCATAGCCGTCTTCGCGGACACCTGTGCCAGGCACCAGGACAACACGCGTCATGCAACCCCCCGTTGCCGTCCTCTGCGGCCAGTGTCGTAGAGCCGCACTGATTTACGGACCCCGTTGAACAGATCGGACGGCGGATGTTCCAGGGGGCTTGAGCCCGGCCCGGCAGTGCCTTCTCGCTCTGCCTTCCTTGAAGCCACCGGGCGTGTCGGGCCGCCTGTCACCGTTGAGGGGGACGGCTCATGGACCGATACGACAGGGATGAGGGCAACGGACCGTCCGTGCGGCACGCAGCAGTGACACCGGGCCTCCCGCCGGGGCGGAAATCCGGTCCCTCGCCGGAGCCTGCACCGCTGCCTGGTACCCGTCCCCTGACCTGGATGCTTCCTGCACGCCCCAGCATGTCCATGGTGCGGAGTGAGCCGTATGCGGATGCCCAGCGTACGGTTCGCTCCCCGCAGCCAGCTGTCGAGGATCATGAGGCGGCCGACGATGCCGTATTTGCGGGCGATGAGTGAGCGGTAGCTGGCGCCGGTGGCCGCGTCGGTGATCTCGGCGGTGGCCGGGACCGGGGTCGCCCGTTGGGCCGCCGCGCAGGTCGCGGGGGCCGACGAGGATGTCGCCGCGGCCCCGGATCCGCTTGACCTTCCAGGAGTCGGCCGGGGTCCGTACGCCCAGAGTGTCTCCGTCGCGTACCACCCACACCGGGGTGGAGACCGGGGTGCCGGTCTTGCGGTAGCTGGTGATCAGCATGTACTTGCAGGCGCCGAGCTGTTCCAACAGCGTGTCGTTCACGGCGCGTTTCTGCTCCTTGCTGTTGAGGGTCGTCGGCCACCGGGGGCGTAGCGACGTCACTTCGTGTATGGGAGGGCCTTCTTCGATGGAGGTTTCAGCTCAGCGGCACGTCGAGGACGGCCTTGCGGTGGCTGAACGTCTCGATGGAGTAGCGGCCGTGGTAGTTGCCCATGCCGCTCTCGCCGACGCCGCCGAAGGGAAGTGTCGGCACGGCGAGGTGGTGCATCGGCAGGCCGAAGTTGAGGCCGCCGGAGGAGGTCTCGGCGGCGAGGCGGCGCTTGGTGGTGTCGTTCTCGGTGAAGGCGTAAAGGGCGAGGGGCTTGTCGCGGTCGTTGATGAACGTGATGGCCTCGTCCAGGTCCGCGACGGGCAGGATCGGCAGGATGGGTCCGAAGATCTCTTCCCGCATCACGGGTTCGTCTGGCCGGACGTCGGCCAGCACGGTCGGTGCGATGTAGGTGTCCGCCCGGTCGGTCTGCCCGCCGGTGACCGTGCGACCGGAGCCCAGCAGTGCGGACAGCCGGTCGAAGTGCCGCTCGTTGACGATCCGCCCGTAGGCGTCGGAGCTCTGCGGGTCCTCGCCGAACAGCCCTTCGATCGCGACGGCCAGGGCCGACTGGAGTTTGGCCGCGGTGTCCGGGTCGGTCAGGACGTAGTCGGGGGCGACGCAGGTCTGTCCGGCGTTGGCGAACTTCGTCTGCGCCAGGCGCTGTGCGACCGTGGTGACGTCGGCGTCCCGGTCCACGAACACCGGTGACTTGCCGCCGAGTTCAAGGGCGACGGGGGTGAGGTTCCTCGCGGCGGCGGCCATCACGATGCGGCCGACGGTGCCGTTGCCCGTGTAGAAGATGTGGTCGAAATGCTGCTCCAGCAGCACCGTGGTCTCCGGAGCGCCGCCCTCGACGACCGCGGTCGCGTCGGTGTCGAGATACGCGGGCAGCAGCTCGGCCAGCAATGCCGAGGTGTGGGCGGCGTACTCGGCGGGCTTGATGACGACCGCGTTCCCGGCGGCGAGCGCGCCGGCGACGGGCACCAGCAGCAGATTGATCGGGTAGTTCCACGCGGAGATGACGAGGGCGAGACCCAGGGGGTCGAACTGGGTGCGGGCGCTGCTGCCCGGGACGCCGGGCACCGTCACGGGGGCGGGCTGCGGAGCGGTCCACTCCTCCAGGTGCTCCAGGTAGTCGTCGATCTCGACGATCGTGGTGCCGATCTCCATGGCATCGACCTCGGCGCGGTTCTTGCGCAGGTCGGCGTAGAGGGCGTCGGCTATCGCCGCGCGGTTGTCGGTGAGCAGGTCGCGCAGGCGGATCAGCTGCTGTCGGCGCCATGCCAGGGGCTTGGTGCGGCCGGCGCGGAAGGTCGCGCGCAGCCGGTCGACCAGCGCCGAGGCTTCGGCGGCGGTGAAGGTGTCATCGAGGGTGAAGGCTGCCTTGGTGTCAATCACAGTCCTGTCCTGCCTTGTTCGGATCGGAGGGGAAGCCGTTCAGCACCCGAAGAGAGTCAGTCGGCCTCCAAGGGAAGGAGCGTCGCGGCCGTGCCGGTGGTGCGGTCAGGACGTGGCGACAGTGGCGGCCGTGCGCTCGGGAGTGGTCTCTCCGTCGCTCGACTGGACGGGCCTGGGTTCGTCGTCGCTCGACGCGACGGGCGTTCCGATGACGGACGACGGGGACCTGCGGCGGATCGCAAGGCCGACCATGGCCACACCGATCACCAGCAGGAAGGCCATACCGGCGAGGGCGAAGCTCAGGGTGTACTGGCTCTCGGCGGGCAGCGCGGGGACCCCGGCGGGCAGGTTGTCGAGCGTCTTGGAGGCGAGCAGCGAGGTGACGACCGCGCTGCCGATCGCACTGCCGGTGGAGCGGGAGATGGAGTTGATGCCGTTGGCGATGCCGGTCTGGTGGTGGGGAACACCGGCGACGATCAGGGCGGGCATCGCGGCGTAGCCGAAGCTGATGGCGACGCCGACGACCATGCCGGCCAGGATCACCGACGCGGTGGTGTCGTGGGCGAGGGTGAGCCAGGCGAATCCGACGACGCCGAAGGCGGCACCGGCGGCCAGGGTGAGACGGGCACCGATGCGGCGCACCAGCACGCCTCCGAACTGCGCGGCGACCAGCGAGATGAGGGCGGAGGGCAGCAGGTAGACCACGGACGCGCGCAGGACGGAGGCACCGAAGCCGTAGCCGGCGATCTCGGAAGGCGTCTGGACGAGGTAGGAGACGCCGATGAACTGCGCGAACATCGCGAATCCGACGAGCAGTCCGGCGATGTTGGTGAACAGCACCGGCCGGTGGACGAACATCTTCATGTCGACCAGGGGGTCGCGGACCCTGCGTTCGACAACGACCCAGAGGGCCGCCGTGACGACGGCGCCGGCGAACAGAGCGAGCGTGCGGACCGAGGTCCAGCCCCAGGTGTGCCCCTGCGAGATGGGCAGCAGGATCAGCACGAGCAGCAGGGCGAGGCCTGCGGCACCCAGCCAGTCGGTGCGCCCGCCCGTCCTGGTGCGCGGTGCGGGGACGACGACCGCGACCGCGATCAGGGCGGCGACGGCGAGCGCGGCGGCCAGCCAGAAGACCTGGTGATAGTCGGGGTCGGCGCCGGTGGTGAGCAGGCCGGCGCTCACCAGGGCTAGGCCGCTGCCGAACCCGAGGGTCCCGCTGACCAGGGCCATGGCGCCGGGCAGTCGTGCGGGAGCGACCTCCTGGCGCAGCACGGACAGCGCGAGCGGGAAGATCGCGGTGGCGGCGCCCTGCATCACGCGGGCCACGATGAGCCACAGCATCGAACTCGTGGTCGCGGCGAGCACCGATCCGGCGACCATCACCACCAGCACCCCGAGCAGCGTCGGCTTTGTGCCGCGCTGGTCGCCGAGGCGGCCCAGCAGCGGCGTGAAGACCGCGGCGGACAGCAGGGTGGCGGTGGTGACCCAGCTGACCTGGGCCGTGGTGGCGCCGAGGTCGTTCTGGATGATGCCGAGGATCGGGATGACCAGGGTCTGCATCATCGACACGACCATGGCGGCGAGGCCCAGCACCAGGACGAGGCTGAGGCTGCCGGTGCGGCGTTCCGGCGCGGCGGCGAGGGAGGACGTCACGGTCTTCTTTCCGGTGGAAGGTTGTGGTTGCCCGAAGGGCGAAGCATTCGAAGATTGGTCGAGGTACCAAACCATTGAGGTACTCGATGCTTGAGGACATCAAACAATGGGAAGCCGGTAGATGTCAAAAGTTGAGGTGGTCAAGCTTTACGCGATACCCTCGACGCATGCCAGCCATCCCGTCCAAGGAGCAGCTCATGGAGCTGCTCGCTCATTCGGTCAGTACGCACTACGCCGACTTCACGGCCGCGGCCGCCGACTTGGGCCTCACCTCCAGTCAGGCGAAGACCCTCTCCGTGCTGCGCCGCGCGCCCGCCTCGATGCGCTCGCTCGCGACCACCCTCGCCTGTGACGCGTCGAACATGACGGGGATCATCGACCGGCTCGAAAAGCGTGACCTGGTCCACCGCGAGGTCAGCGCCACCGACCGCCGCGTCAAGAACGTCGCCCTCACCGAGACGGGTCAGAAGGCCATCGACACGATCCGTCAGCAGATGGAGCAGACGCAGACCGGCCTGGACAAGCTGTCCGACGAAGAGCGCGCCGAGCTCCTCCGCCTGCTCACGGTCGTGTTTCCGCGCTGATGCGCGCGGGTGCGGGTGCCGTACGTCGAAGGGCCGGCCGGTGGCTGAAGCGGAAAGACCTGTGCGCCGACTGGATCGCGTTCCTGGGGTGGCGGGGGCGAGGGCGGTTCTCGGGCAGCGTCTGAAGCGTCCTCGTCGGCCCCGTGTACGAACGCGCGCTTGAAGGAGAATTCGGCGCCCCTGAGTTCGCCCTCCAGGTCTGCGAACTCACCTCAGGCGCCTCCGGTACTGCATCACCCGCGCCCGGGATCGCTCTCAGGCGGCTGCCGCCCCTCGTCTGGATCTGGCCCTGAGCGCGGCGGAGTGGCCCCACACGATGACGACCGGGAGGGCGAACTCCAGCAGGGTGGAGGCGAGGAATACGCCCGCCGGGCTGGGCAAGCCGTCCCGGGCGAGGGAGACCAGCCGCCCGATACCACCGAGGAAGATCGGGACGGCCAGGAAGTAGACGAGCACTCCCTGCCATCGGATTGCCGCCACCCAGGCGAACAGGGGAGCCCAGCCTACGTAGACGCCCGCCAGGAAGCCGTGCGCGTTGTCCGCCTCCGCCGTGTCCGCCGGGCCTCCCTGTGCCAGTTGCTGCCCGCCGTCTCCGAAAGTCCGCCAGCCCCACGCTGCGGGGCGGCCAGTCTGTGGGATCCCCCACTAACTCGCCGCAAAGTCTCACGATCCAGGGAAAGGCGAAGGCACCCGAACAGGCGGAACCGCTCTGTCCAGGTGCCTGGTGTCACCGTCCGTCGTCGGCCGGGGCAGCGTCGAGAGGCAGGGAACGCGTCGGCGTCGCCACTCGTCGGTCCCCGGCTGTGACGACCACGTCGACCTCACCCCGCCGGCGCGCTGATCTCCCTCTTGAGGATCTTGCCGCTGGGGCCGGTCGGCAGGGTGTCCACGAGCCACACCTCGCGCGGGTACTTGTACGCCGCCACCCGCTCCTTGACGAACAGTCGGAGCTCGTCGGGCGTGGCCGCGGCGCCCGGGCGAAGCACCACCGCGGCCGCGATCTCCTCGCCCAGATGTGCGTCGGCCACGCCCACCACCGCGGCCAGTGCGACGGCCGGGTGCTCGTGCAGCACCTCCTCGATCTCGCGCGGGTAGACGTTGTAGCCGCCGCGGATGATCATGTCCTTCTTGCGGTCGACGATGTACAGGTAGCCGTCCTCGTCCTGGCGTGCGAGGTCGCCGCTGCGCAGCCAGCCGTCCGGGATGGTGGCCGCCGTCTCCTCCGGACGGTTCCAGTACCCCTTCATCACGTTCGGCCCGCGAACGGTCAGTTCACCGATCTCGCCGGGAGCCACCTCCCGGCCCTTGTCGTCGAGAAGCCGCACTTCCACGTCCTTGATCGGGGTGCCGATGGAGCCGGCCTTGCGCGGCCGGTCGGGGTGATTGAAGGTGACCACCGGACTCGTCTCGGACATGCCGAAGCCCTCCAGCACCACGCAGCCGAAGCGACTCTCGAAGCCGTGCAGGACCTCCACCGGCAGCGAGGCTCCGCCGGACACGCACATCCGCAGCGTGGACACATCGGCCTCGGACGGGTGCTGGAGCAGCGCCGCGTACATGGTCGGTACGCCCTCGAAGATCGTCGCCCGGTCGCGGGCGACGGCGTCCAGCACGGTCTGCGGGTCGAAGCGGGGTATCAGGGTGAGCGAGGCGCCGGCGCGGACGGTCACGCTCATCGTGCAGATCTGGCCGAAGATGTGGAACAGCGGCAGACAGCCCACGACCACGTCGTCCGCCGTCATCTGCTGCACATGCACCGTGTTGACCTCCGTGTTGTGCCGGAGCCCGGTGTGGGTGAGGGTGGCGCCCTTGGGCCGGCCGGTGGTACCAGAGGTGTACAGCAGTACGGCCACGTCCTCACCGTCCGGGTCGCTCACCTCCGACAGCGGCTCGTGACCCGCCAGCAGGCCCGCGAAGGCGACGGGCTCGACAGCCATGTGCCGCACTCCGGCGGCGGCCGCGCCCTGCGCGCCCTCGCCCGGCGCCTGGTGCCACTCGAAGAGCATCCCCGCGCCCGAGTCGCGCAGGTGGTACTCGGTCTCCCGGGTCTTCAGCAGCGGATTCATCGGTACGACGACCCCTCCGGCGCGCAGCACGCCGTAGTACAGGACGACGAACTCGGGAACGTTGGGCAGCATCAAGGCGACCCGGTCTCCCGGTCGTACGCCCTCTGCCCGCAGCAGCGCGGCAGCGCGGGCGCTGCCCTCGTCGAGTTCCGCGTAGCTGGTGACCTGGCCTCCCAGCCGCAGCGCGGGGCGTTCAGGCTGCCGCCGTGCCGTCTCCACCAGGAACTGAGCCAGATTGGCCATGACCGCCTCCACGAATGTCACCGTCGAAATCCGCTGTTCACGCTGACGACATCGTGCAGATGTCCGTGGCGACGGCCTATATGGGCCAGGACAGCGTCCGGCCTCCTGGATTGTTCCTGGGGACAAAACAGGGGCGTTACGCTGCGTGAATGAACCTCTCAGGTGTGGTCTCGGCACTTCAGGCGAGGCTGCCGGAACTGGGCGAGCGGATGGCGCAGCGCATCCGCTCGGACGTCGACGCCTACAAGGACGAGTCGCTGATCCCGTTCGAGTCGCTGCGCCGCTCGTGCACCGCCAACGCGGACCTGCTCCTGGACCAGCTCGGCCGTGCGGGTGCGCGGGACCCGAGCCCGGCCCGGGAGACCGGACGACTGCGCGCCGAGCAGGGTGTGCCGCTGGCGGACACCCTGCACGCGTACCGGATCGGCTTCGAGCTCCTGTGGACGGACATCCTCGCCGAGGCACGCAACCGTCCCGAGGTCACCGACGCCCAACTGGTGTCCCAGTCCGCGGAGATCTGGGCCCTGTTCGGCCGCTACGCGGAGGCGGTGGCGGCGGCCTACCGGGAGACGACCGCCGAGCTGACCTCACGGCGTCAGGCACGCCGCTCGGCAATGGTGGAGGCGCTGTTCGCCGGCGTCATCGCCGACCGCACGCTGTGGGAGACCGCCCGCGAGCTGGGCCTGCCCGACCGCGGACCCTACCTGGTCGCCGCCGCGGCGGCCGACGCCCCCGGCGAGGAGCCGCTGGCGGGAACGGAAGCGGCACTGCGCCGGGCCCAGATCCCCTTCGCCTGGCGGCTGCTGCCCGACCAGCAGATCGGTCTGGCCGCCCTGCCCACGGCGACAGCGGAGCGCGCCTGTCTGAACATCCTGCGCCGGGCGGGCGCCCGCGTAGGTGTCAGCCCGTGCTTCGACTCGCTGCGAGACACCCCCCAGGCTCTACGCTTCGCCCGTCTGGCCCTGGCCGGCCTCCAGGGCGCAGGCCCCGGTGTCGCACGGTTCGACGACAACCCGCTGGCCATGGTCGTCGCCGCCGCCCCGGCCGAGGCGGCGCACCTCGTGGAGGTGGTCCTCCGGCCACTGCTCGATCTCCCGGCTGCGGAGCGTGCCCGTCTCCTGGACACCCTGGAGCACTGGTACGCCGCCGCAGGCTCCGCCACGGACGCAGCGCGGAGCCTCTTCGTCCACCCCAACACCGTCCGCTACCGGCTGCGCCGCGTCGAGGAGCTGACGGGCCGCTCCCTGTCCGATCCGCGAGCGGCGGCGGACATCGGCGCCGCGCTGCTGGCGGTCCGCCGGCCTGGCGCGTCATTCAATGACCTCATCCATTGAGCTCGACAACCACGTGGACCCTGAAGATCTCGGAGCCCGCTCCGCACCGTGCTCCGCGACTTCACCGGCAACGACGAGCCACTCGCCCCGATACGCCGGTGCGTGGACGACCAGTCCGACGTATGGGGCCCTGTCGGCTCCGCGGTTGGTACGGGCTGGTCAGTTCGTCGACGCCAGTGAGCTCGACGATGAGGGTGGCGATTACCCCGATCCGGCCGTGGACATGTGCGGTTCCGACGGCAACGTTCGGCGTCGCGCTGCCGTTCGGCATCGAGGCCGCGCTCGGTGGTCCTGCTGTGGCTGTGAGCGCACCGCTCGCTGATGCCCGGTGAGGGATGCGTCCGGACAGGGAACTACTCCTGTCCGGGGACCGCCATTTCTCCAAGGAGGGACCAGTCGTCCTGCGGAACGGTCATGTTCACGATGCGCGGCGTGCTGAGCAGATGAGGCGGCAGCGTCTGCTGCGCGGCCTTGAAGTGCGCGGACTGCACATGCGCGGCCCCGGCCTCTTCGTCGCGGAAGGCCTCGACCAAGACGTACTCCGTGGGCTCCTCCACGCTGCGCGACCAGTCGAACCACAGGCATCCGGGCTCGGCGCGCGTCGCCCGGGTGAACTCGGCGCTGATCTCGGGCCAGCGCTCGGCGTGCTCGGGGCGGACACGAAACTTGGCGGTGATGAAGATCATGGGATTCCTTCGCTGATGTCGGTTGCAGCGCCTTCGCCGCGTGGCGGGGCGGAGGGGGGAAGCGGTCGTGTCGCGTACGGCGGGGGCGGTGCGGGCTCATCCATGGGCGGGTGGGGCGTGGCGTGCGTTCCGGCCGTGTTGCCAGGACGTACTGCGACATGATCGTACGAGTTCGGAGGGCGACATCGTGGATGGCCACCCGAGTGGTCGTTACGACCGGAGGACCAGCTGACCGTCGGCGTAGGGAAGGACCTTGGCGCGGGGCAGGTGTACGAGGACCTCCTCGCCCGGCGGAGTTCCTTCCTCGCGCGGTGTCTTGGCCCTGACGAGTTGCCCGCCGACCTCGACTTCCAGCACGCGTTGCGCGCCGTGGTCGCTGATACGGCGCAGCCGGCCGGGGAAGGTGTTGGCGCCGGGTTCCGTGACGACCTTGACGTATTCGGGCCGGACGCCGACTTGGACCTCGGTCGCCTTGCCGGGGACGTCCCAGGCTACGGACAGGGGTATGCCGCCCAGCGCGAAGGGGCCGTCGTTGCGGTTCACGGTCAGGAAGTTCATCGCCGGTGAGCCGATGAAGTAGCCGACGTATGTGGAAGAGGGCGCCTCGAACAGCTGCTCAGGGGTGCCTTGCTGGACGGCGCGGCCGTCCTTCATGACGAGCAGTTCCTGCGCGAAGCTCATCGCCTCGTACTGGTCGTGCGTCACATAGATCACCGTGGGCCGGAACTGCTCGGTGATCTCTCGGATCTTGCGCCGCAGCGAGTGCTTCAGCTGTGGGTCGATCACGGTGAGCGGCTCGTCCATCAGGACGGCCGCCACGTCGTCACGGACCAGGCCGCGGCCGAGTGAGATCAGCTGCTTGTCGTCGGCGGTGAGCCCGCGAGCGGGTTGCTTCAACCGGTCGTGCAGGTCCAGGGCCTCGGCGACCTGGCGGACCTTGGCGTCGGTCCTCGCCTTGTCCCAGCGCCGGCACTGCAGCGGGAAGGCGAGGTTGTCGTAGACCGTCATCGACTTGTAGATGACGGGGAACTGGAAGACCTGGGCGATGTTGCGCGCCTTGGTGGGCAGAGCGGTGACGTCGACACCGTCGAACAGCACCCGCCCCCGGGACGGTCTGACCAGGCCGGACAGGATGTTCAGCAGGGTTGTCTTGCCGCAGCCCGAGGGCCCGACCAGGGCATAGGTCTTGCCGGACTCGAAGGTCAGCTTCAGCGGCTTGAGAGCCCACCGATCCTCCTCTGCCCCCGGCGCGTACGCGTGCCCGACGTCGACGATGTCCAACTGCGCCATATCAACGGCCTTCCACTGAAGCGAGATCGTACGAGGGTGTTTGCACGAGCGCCCCCCGCTCGTCGAAGGCGAACAGCCGGTCGGGACGGAGCCGGAGCCTGACCAGGTCGCCGAGGGCGACGTCGTGGATGCCCTCGATCTGTACGACGAAGGGGGTCTCGCCGACGACCACGTGGACGAAGGTCTCGGATCCGGAGATCTCGACGAAGGTGACCTCGCCTTCGACACCGCTGGAAGCCAGGCTGACGTCAGTGGCGCGCAGGCCGAACTGGTAGGCGCCGTCGGGCAGGTCGGCCAGGTGCGCGGAGACGTGCGTGGCTTGGAAGCCGGCCACCGTGACCTGGCCGCCGTCGAGTCGGCCCGCGAAGACGTTCATGGGCGGGTCGTTGATGATGGACGCCACCGTGGTGGTCGCCGGGCGTTCGAACACCTCCTGCGGGGTGCCGGTCTGGAGGATTCGGCCCTCGTGCATGACAAGGACCACGTCCCCGAGCATCATCGCCTCGGCGGGTTCGGTGGTCGTGTAAATGACGATCGCGTCGCCCCGGTCCGAGAAGAGGGCCTTGAACTCGTCGCGCAGTTGTTCACGCAACTTGTAGTCCAGGTTCGCCAGCGGCTCGTCGAGCAGGAGGATGCCGGTGCCACGGGCCAGCGCGCGAGCCATCGCGACGCGCTGCTGCTGGCCGCCGGAGAGCTGGGAGGGCTTGCGCTTCTCGAAGTCCGCCAGCCCCACGCTCGTCAGGCTCTGCCGGACCCGTTGCTTGACCTCGTCCCGTGACAGCCCGGCCCGCTTCAGTGGGAAGGCCACGTTGTCGTACACGTTGAGGTGCGGGTAGTTGATGAACTGCTGGTAGACCATGGCGGTGTCGCGCCGCCAGACCGGCGTATTCAAGAAGTCGGCTCCCGCCCGGGTCAGCGCGCCGGAGTCCACCTTTTGCAGGCCGGCCAGGGCTCGCAGCAGCGTCGTCTTCCCTGCCATCGTCCGGCCGATGATGGTGTGGAGCCGTCCCGGCCGGAAGGTGGCGGTCACGTTCTTGAGATGGTCGACGCCGTCGACGGTCAGGCACAGATCGGTGGTGCTGAGGTTCATCGGACCGCTCCCGAGAGGTTCCCCTTGGACAGGAGGCGCTCGACCCAGAGGGCGAGCAGGATCAGCGGCGCCACGCCGAAGAGCGCGGCGGCGGACAGCGTCCACCACGGTGGAATGGAGGAGTTGAGAGCGACGACCGCCTGAGGCAGGGTCTGGACCTCGGTGAAGGTCAGCCGGAAGGCGAAGAAGAAGTCATTCCAGCCGAACACGGCGCAGAACATCGCCGCGACGGTCAGCCCAGGCAGGGAGTTCGGCAGGATGGCCCGTACGAAGGTCTGGAACGGGGGGCAGCCGTCCAGCATCGCCATCTCGTCGATCTCGCGGGGGATGCCGTTGAAGAAGTCCACCATCACCCAGACCGCGATGGGCAGAAGGAGCGCGACCGTCACGATGACCAGGCCCGGGATGGTGTCCAGGAGGCCGCCCCACTGCAGGAGGTAGAAGAAGGGGATCACCAGGACGACGGGCGGCATGATCCGTTGGGAGACGAAGAAGAAGACGATGTCGCTGTTCTTGATGAAGCCAAGCCTGAACCGGTACCGGGAGAGCGCGTAGGCGGCGAGTGATCCGAGGGCCAGGCTGATGGCGGACGCGGCGATGGTGACGATGGCACTGTTGATGAAGGGATCGATCACGTCGACGCCGCCGGCTCCGCCGAAGATGTTGCGCCAGCCGGTGAGGGTGGGCTCGTACTGGGCCCAGGGGACGTAGGTGGGACCGCCCTGGACGGCGTTTGCGTTCTTGAAGCTGGTCGTCATGGCCCAGAAGAACGGTCCCGCGACGAAGCAGGCCCACAGGGCGATCACGGTGTACTTGAACACGGGATAAAGGCGCGACTTCATGAGTCTCCCTTCAACTTGAGGGCCCTGGTGAGGAGGGCGGCGACGACCGTGAGCGTGACGATCATCAGGACGAGATAGGTCAGGGACATCGCCCCGCTGTAGCCGGTCTGCTGATCGCGGAGGCCCTGGATGTAGAGGTAGTAACCCGGGGTCTCGGTGGAGGACCCCGGTCCGCCGGACGTCAGGACATAGACGCTGTCGGAGAGCTTGGACGCCTCGATCAGCCGGATGATGACCGCCGCCACCGAGACCGGTGCCATCAGCGGGAAGGTCACCTTCCAGAAGGTGCGCCAGGTGCCGGCGCCGTCGATCGCGGCGGCCATGAACGGTTCCTTGGGAAGGCTGAGCAGGCCGGCCAGCAGCAACAGGAACATGAAGGGTGTCCACTGCCAGACCTCGACGGTCATCAGCGCGAACAGGGCCGGCCCCGACTCGGTGAGCCAGGGAACCTTCGGCAGGCCCAGCATCCCCAGGAGGTCGTTCACCGGCCCCAGCGACTCATGGAAGATCGTCTGCCAGATGGCGGCCATCACCACCGGCGTGGTCATCATGGGGACGAGGAAGAGCACCCGCCAGAATCTGCGGCCGCGTGCCTCGCGCCAGACCAGCAGGGCCACGCCGAAGCCGATGAGGTACTGGATCAGGACGGTGCCGCCCGCGAGCAGGATCAGCCGGGTGATGGAGGTCCAGAAGCGGCTGTCGTCCAGCATCGCGGTGTAGTTGGCGCCTCCGATGAAGTCCATCTGAGGGTTGCTGACGTTCCAGCCGGAGAAGCTGACGCGGATGGTGAACAGAAGGGGGAAGATGATGATCAGGAAGAGCGTGAGCAGTCCCGGCAGCAGGAACATGCTCTTGTGCCGGCGCAGGCCGTCCATGGGTCTCCTTGCGGAAGGAAGCGGGAGCCCCCGGATGGCCTGACGGTGCGGTCCGGCCATCCGGGGTGCCCTGCGGTCGGATCAGGACTCGTCCTCGAGCGCGACCACGTTGCGATAGGCGCTCTGGACCTTGTCCTTGCCGATCTGGTCGGTGATCTTGGCCCATTCCGCGGCCACGCCGTCCAGCGCCCGCTGCGGGGACTCCTGGCCGGCCAGCGCCGCGGCGACTCCGTTGGCCAGCGCGGACATGTACTGGTTGACGCCGGGGACGCGCAGGTCGAAGACCCGGTTGGGGTTCTCCTCCATGCCGGAGAGGGTGTCCACGTACGCCTTGGCCACGTCCTTGTCCCAGCCCTGCTTCTCCCAGAACTCGGGTGCGAAGTGGGAGATGCGGTAGGGGTTGACGCCGAAACGTCCGATGGTCAGGTCGAGAGCGGTGTTGGCTTCGTTGCTGAAGAAGCACAGGTAGTCGAAGGCCATCTCCTGGTGGCTGGAGGCCTTGGCCACCGCGGAGGTCCATCCCCAGGTGAAGTAGGCCGCCTGGTTCGCCTTCTTGTCCCACGCCTTCGTGGTGCGGTTGTAGACCTCGGTGGAGCCCGGTAGCGGCGCCGCCTGAACCGTGTTGCGGATTTTGCTGTCCGGCTGCTGGGCCTGGATGAAGGCGTCGTCCCAGGAGTAGGACATCAGGGTCTGGCCGCCGCCGAAGGAGAAGATCTCGTCTCCCAGGCCGAAGTTGGCGCCGCCGGGTGCCCAGGTGGACTTGGCCTTGACCATGTCTTGCAGGGCGCGGACGAAGCCGGGCGTGTTGATCAGTGGCTTCATGGTCTCTTCGTCGAAGAAGACACCACCCTTGACGTCCGGATTCTTCACGTAGGGTGCCGCCCGGCTGATGAACGCGGAGAACGTCAGGTCATCGCGCTTGGTGACCTCGGCGCTGCCGTAGTTCTTCTTGCCGTCGCCGTCGAAGTCCTTGCCACTGAAGGCCTCGGCTATGTCCTGGTATTCGGTCCATGTGGTGGGGACCTTCAGGTCCTTGCCCGTCGCCCTCTTGTACTGTGCCTGCCACTTGGGGTCCTTCAGCACATCGGCGCGGATCTTGAGGTAGTGCCGGTCGCCGTCCACCGGGTACTGCACGACCTTGCCGTCCCAGGTCGCCACGTCCATGTAGGCCGCGGTGACGTCCTGCATGCCGGTGGTGTTCAGGTACTTCTCCGGCACCGGTGCCAGGTACGGGGCCATGTCGCCGATCCACAGGGACGGGTAGAACATGACGTCGTATGCCGGCTGGCCCGCCTGGAGGGGCGTGAGGATCTTCTGGTGCAGCTCGCCGAAGGGGACGTTGACCACCTCGACCTTCCCGCCGGTGATCTCCTCGAACTGCTTGGCATGCAGTTGCGTCGGCTCACCGATGACCGGGACGGCATGGCTGATGATCTTCAGCGTCTGCCCCGAGTAGTCCTTGCGGCTGATCGACTCGTAGCTGCAGGAGCCGGGGACGTCCTTGACCTTCGTCGTCGGGTAGTTCTTGCCGTACTTCTGGTAGCTGATGTCCGAGCCGGACTTGAAGAGCGCGGTCTTCTCCTTGGGCTTTTGCTGTGCCTCGTCCTGGGCGGTACACGCGGTGGCGGTCAGGGCCGCTGCGGCCGCTACGGCGACCAGGCCCTTGTACGGTCTGCTGCGCATGGGGCTTCTCCTGCGGTGTCAGGGGATCAAGATCGCTCGGCCGCGGACGGCGCCGGCGTGCAGGTCGTCGAGGGCCTGCCGGAAGGAGGCGAGGGGGTAGCGCTGGGTGTGGAGGGTGACCTTGCCGTGGGCCGCCAGGACCATCAGCTCGGACAGGTCGTTGTAGGACCCCACGAGATTGCCGATGAAGTTGATCTCCGTGGAGATGACGTCGATCGTCGGCACGTGGAGGTGCCCGCCGTAGCCGATGACGTAGTAGTTGCCGTTGCGGCGCAGGCAGGCCACACCCGTCTCGACGGCGCCGCCCTCACCGACGAAGTCCAGAACGGCCTCCGCCCCGTGCCCCGCCGTGAGGTCCCGTACGCGCTCGGCCTCGCTGCCGTCCGCGAGGAGCGTGTGGTCGGCGCCGAGTTCCTTGGCCAGCGCGAGAGCCTCCCGGCTGCGGTCGATGACGATCATCTCGACCGGCGACAGGGCCCGCAGCACCTGGATTCCGATGTGCCCGAGTCCGCCGGCGCCGATGACGACGGCCTTGTCACCGGGCCACAGTGCCCGGGCAGCCTTGGCGGCGGCGTGGTAAGCGGTGAGCCCGGCGTCGGCCAGGGCCGCCACAGAGGCCGGCTCCAGGGACGGAGCGAGAGGCACGACCGAGCGGGCGCTGGTCCTGAGGTACTCGGCGTAGCCACCTGCAACGTCGATGCCGGGGAAGGCCGAGTTCATACAGTGCACGTCGTCTCCGGCCCGGCAGGCGCGGCACAGTCCGCAGGTCACCAGCGGGTGCAGGATGACCGGGTCACCCACGTCGACGTTGGTGACGGCCTCCCCGACCTCCGCGACCCAGCCGGCGTTCTCGTGACCGATCGTGTACGGAAGGGCGACCCCGCTCTTCTCCTTCCACTGTCCTTCGAGGATGTGCAGATCGGTCCGGCAGACCCCGGCGCCCCCGATCTTCACGATCACATCCAGCGGGCCGGTGATCTGCGGATCCGGCACATCCACGAGCACGGGCGGCTCGTCGTATTCGATGACCTGCACGGCTTTCAAGGCGGCTCCCTGCGAGTCGGCGTTTGGGGGGTGCGCCGATTACACAGGCCGTGGTTCGCAGGTCGATGTCTCAGAATCCGTCCGCGAATGTCTCAATGTGATACACGCCGTAGGCGCGATGCCCCCGGGCTGCTCCAATCACTGCACCGAGGAATGTGACGCGCGCCGCACGGGAGAGTTAAATGCCCCGACACCAACCCGGGAACTCACTGAAAGCAGCCAGAGAGCTCTACCTGGAGGCCACCAACGATCCGAGCGCCCGGCCACTGGTGGTCGCCTCGTGGCAACGCTCCATCGAGTACAAGGTGAAGTCCGGCAGCCTTGACGCTCCCTACCTGGACAACCCCAATCTGGACAGCCCGCTGGCCAGGGCGGCGCTGCCCATCCTGAACAGGCTGCACGAGCAGCTCGCCGACGACCCGGTCTCCACGATCATCACAGACCGCAACGGCGTGGTGCTGTCACGGAAGGTGTCCCACGAGGGTCTGACGACGCACCTCAATCGCGTGCGTCTGGCCCCGGGCCACGTCTTCGCCGAGCGCTACGTCGGCACGAACGGCATCGGGACCGCGCTCGCCAGCGGCCGCCCGGTGGTCATCGCCGGAAGGCAGCACTACGTCGAAGAGCTGCGGGAGTTCCACTGCGCGGCAGTGCCGATCCTGCATCCCACCCGGAGCACCTTGCTGGGAGCGTTCAACCTCACCACCATCCGTCAGGGCTCCGACGGCATGCTGATGGCCTTCGCCCGCTCGGTCGCGGCCCAGATCGAGGCCGAGATCGCGGCGATCACCTCACGGCGCGAGCGCGCGCTCTTCCACGACTACATGGAGGCGTGCTCCTCGGCGCGCCCGGGACCCGTGCTGGCACTCAACCGTGATGTCGTGATGATGAACGAGCAGCTCAGTGCCGCCGTGACCGGGCCCGATCAGTACGCGCTGCTCGACCACGCCCGTGAGATCGCCGAACACCCCCGGCTGGAAGGGACCCGCAGCATCGCCCTGCCCTCGGGACGGGTCGCCGAACTCAGGGTCAGTCGCTGCCGACGTGAGGACAGCGACGCGGGCGCCGTCTTCCGAGTCCGGCTGATCGGACGGGCCCAGCCCACACCCGCAGTTGCCGCCCCGCCCGCCCGCTCCAGCCTGGGACTGGTGGGCTCGTCCCCGCCCTGGCTGCGCGCGGTCGCCGACAGCGAAACAGCGTTCGTCGCCGGGACATGGCTGCATCTCACGGGCGAGGCCGGCGTCGGCAAGAGGACACTGGTCGAGGCCCTGCACCGGGTCCATGGCACCGGACGTCGGCTGGAGGTGCGGGAAGCACCGATCTCGGATGCAGCCGCCGTCGTCGAGCGCTGGCTGCACGACATCGGTGAGCTGCTCGGTGTGCCGTCCAACGTTCTCCTGCTGAGTGATGTGCACCTGCTGGGCGACGACCTGCGGCAGCGGCTGACGAACGTGCTGGCGCGGAGGGACGGCGGCGCGACCGCGCAGCTGGTCATGACCAGCCAGCCGTCGATGGTCAGCGCCGACGACGAGCTCGACCGGGTCTGCCGCGCCTCGGGGGAGGTACCGGCGCTGCGGCATCGCTACGGGGACACCGAACACTTGGCGCGGTTCTTCCTGCGCAAGTACCGGCCGAGCGGAGACAGCAGGTTCTCCACGGACGCACTGACCATGCTGCAGCGCTGCCCCTGGCCCGAGAACGTCCGGCAACTGGAGTCGGTGATCCGGGGGCTGGCACGGCGGGCCTCGGGCCCGGTGATCCACGCCGACGACCTGCCGCCGGAATGCCGCGTGTCGTCGAACAAGGTCCTGACCACCATCGAGGCGCTTGAACGCGACGCCATTCTGCGCGGGTTGATGGACCGCAACTCCAATGTCCAGCGGACCGCGCAGGACCTCGGGATCTCCCGCGCCACCATGTACCGGAAAATGCGCCGCTACGGGATCGTCCCGTCCAGCCTGACGTGACCGGCACCGACTCCGACCGCGTACGGCGCCCAGCCGCGCGGCCGGACCGCGCCGTTCCCGCACGCGTGCCGCGGGGTGCGGTGCCAGGTCCTGTGGCAGCGATGGCAGGGCGGATCACCCGTGAGACTGTGCGGCTGGGCACCACACGCCAGACGCAGTGCGCCAGGGCAATGCAGGTCGCGTCGCGCCCTTATCTCGTTCGCACTGAAACGCCGGCACCTGGAAGGCCAGGCGGCCCCACCGGGAACAGCCGGCCCTACCGGCACGGTTGCATCGACCGAGGGACCGGCGTCGCCCGGGCGGGGAACTCGGCGACCAGAGGTCGTCGCCCCACCAGGATCCGGACCCCAGGAGCGGCACGCCCGCCGCACAGTCGGACCAAGACGTATTTCTGCAGGAGGACTGTTTCATGACCGACCGGCCCTTGACGCTCATGGCAGTACACGCCCACCCCGACGACGAGGCCACCGGGACCGGAGGGGTCCTCGCGCGGTACGCGGCGGAAGGCATCCGTACGGTTCTCGTGACGTGTACCGACGGCGCTTGCGGTGACGGGCCGGGGGGCGTCAAGCCGGGCGCCACCGGGCACGATCCGGCGGCAGTCGCCCTGATACGCCGTCAGGAACTCGAGGCGAGCTGCGGCGTCCTGAAGGTCAGCGATCTGGAGATGTTGGACTACGCCGACTCCGGGATGATGGGCTGGCCGAGCAACGACGCCCCCGGATCCTTCTGGCGGACCCCCGTGGAGGAAGGCGCTGCCCGACTCGCGGAACTGATGCGGCACTACCGACCTGATGTGGTCGTCACCTACGACGAGAACGGCTTCTACGGGCACCCCGACCACATCCAGGCCCACCGCATCACAATGGCGGCGCTGGAGATGACCGCGCTGACCCCGAAGGTGTACTGGACCACGATGCCCCGCTCGGGAATGCAGCGCTTCGGTGAGATCATGCGCGAGTTCGGTGAGGACATGCCGGAGCCGGACCCTGCCGAGGCCGCCGCGCTGGCCGAGATCGGCCTCCCCGACGATGAGATCACCACGTGGGTGGACACCACCGCGTTCAGCGGTCAGAAGTTCGACGCGCTGGCCGCGCACGCCAGCCAGGGCGAGAACATCTTCTTCCTCAAGATGGGCCAGGAGAGGTTCAGCGAGTTGATGGGCATGGAGACCTTCGTACGCGTCCAGGACGCCACCGGCGCGGCCCTGCCCGAGAACGATCTCTTCGCCGGACTGCGCTGATCCACCCATTCGGAGCGGAGCTCCGAAGAAACACCATGCACGACGAGGCCTGGTCCGCGGCGGAGCGCTACGCCGTGGCCCGGGGCGCGGACGCGATCAACATGTCGTTCGGCAATGGCGGCGGCAGGACCCTGAGCGTGGGCCGGGTGACGATCGCGTACGCGCAAGCCCAAGACTCCGTGTGGTGGCGGCCGCGGGAAGCAGGGATCCATAGCCGTCGACGAGCCGGCGGCGCTGCCCGGCGTCGTCGCCGGCGGCAAGGACGATCACGGCAACTGCTGGGAGGGTTCCAACATCGTCACCGCCCCCTCAGCCTGCTGCTGGCCGTGCACGTGATCGCCGAGGACGACTGGGCCGCGCCGCCTCGTGGGGCGGCCATTGCAGGCAGTGCGATCACACCCGCCCGAGCATGGGACGCTCACGGGCGCCAGGAAACTCGTGGTCTCCCGGGTCAAGGATGGCGACTTGCATCAGCTGGTGGGGTCGGCCAACGGTCCCGCTTGAGCTCCTCCAGAGAGCGGTCACCGTCTCGAAGTCGAGTCACTGCACGAGCGTCCCACGTCGCAGATCTCAAACGCGGTCCTGGAACGTCCTGGCTGGGGCGCCCCCCGTCGCCAGGGGATCACGTTACTCGTCGATCGCCGCCCCGAACTGCGCATTGACGGCAGGTGCCCCGAGCCGGGATCCGCCGTAGTTCCACGTGCCCCGGGCGACCAGTCCCGACCGCGACGCGGGGATGACCCATACGAAGCCGTCGTTGGTGTTCTCGCCCGGTGCCGCCGCGAGCAGGCCGAAGCGGCCGTCTTTGTTTGCGTCGATCAGCCGGACCTGGCCGCCCCAGCGGTCCGAGGTCTCCGCCGTGCCGGGGATGTCGGCGAGCTGCTGGTCGAAACTCTTCGCGCCGACGTTGGTGAGGCCGGTCCGATCGCCGCGCAGCACCCATACCGCGCCTGCGTTGGAGACATTGCCGATGTCTTCGCCGGGTGCGCCGATGGCGAGGTCCGGGTGGCCGTCGCCGTCGGTGTCGCCGGCTGACAGCTCCGCGCCCCACTGGTCGCCAGCCTCCGCGACCCCCGGGATTCCGCTGGAGTCCTGGGTCCAGTACTGCACCGGCTCCGGTTCCAGGCCGGACAGGTCGCCGCGGCCCGCGTAGAGGCTGATCCCGCCGCCCCGCGGTGAGCCCGCGCCGGTGTCGCCGATGACGAGGTCGTCCTGACCAGTGCCGTCCCAGTCACCGGAGACGATCGCCGGGCCGCCGGGGAAGGTACCGCCGTCGCCGAGCTCACTGATGTCTGAGGCACCGTGCAGCACGTGCACCGTGCCGATGCCGGGCTGGTCGCCGGTGGTGACGCCAGAGACGGCCAGATCGGCGAAGGAGTCCTCGTTGTAGTTGCCGTGGCTGAGACTGCGGAACTCGAAGCCGCCGTCCGCCGGCGCGAAGTCCCGCGCCCGCAGGCTGCCCTGCGACATCTTGACCTGCTGTCCCGCCCCGCCGGGCTGGGCGGTGAAGAACAGCAGGGCGTCGTCCTCCAGTACGGCGATGGAATCACGCGGGTCGGCGTTCGGGTCCGCCGGGTCCGGAGCGGAGTAGCGGGCCGCTTCGATCGCCCGGCCGAAGTTCGCACCGGCCCGCGGCGCGTCGGTGTTCTCCAGCCAGGTGCTGTCGGACCCGTGCAGCCCGGTCGGCGACCCCCAGAAGATCGTGGCGCCGCCCGCGTCGGACAGCCCCGCCAGGTCCTCGCCGGGGATGCCGACGATGGCGTCGTCGTATCCGTCGTTGTCCAGGTCACCGGAAGCCACGGCACGCCCGAAGCCGTCGCCGGCCTCGGCACCGCCCGGGACACCCGAGGTGTTCTGGTGCAGCACGTTCTTCCTCGTGGTGCTGAGACCGCTGGACGAGCTGTACTGCACGGTGACGTAGCCGGCACCCGTGGCGCCGCTCACGGTGGCTCCCGGTGCGCCGGTCAGCACGTCGTCGAAACCGTTGCCGTCGTAGTCGCAGTTGCGCTGCTGCCAGCCGATCGACGGGAAGGGCACCGCGGCCTGTGCGGCGGGAGCCGCGAACACGGCGCCGCCACCGAACGTGAGGAGTGCTGCGGCCGCGAGGACCGCGCTTCTGATGTGACGCACAGGAGGAACTCCTTGATCCCTAGATGTCCTACGGCGTGCTGCTCGGCCGCAGTGGGGTGCGTGGGGGGTGGTCGGCAGAGGCGCGAGATCAATTCATCGGCGTGACGCCGAAACACAGACCGGTCCGATTGCCCTGAGTGCCGTGCGGGGCGGCACTCAATCGAGAAGACACCTGGGGTTCATAAAGAGTTGTACGCCAAGTCGGACGTTTGTCGCGGAGGCGGGAGGAGCCGCACCCAGGCCTGGGGTGGCCCGGAGCCGGCAACGACGGAACCCGGCCACGCTACCCACGGATTCCCTCGAAGCATGGTCAAAGCTTGTGGAGCGATCGACCGTCGGCAGGTTGATGGGCTTGAGTCTCCCGTAGGGGGAGACGTCAAGGTGGGGGCATGGACGGCGACACGCTCTACTCGATCGGCGAACTGGCTCGGCGGACCGGCCTGACGGTCAAGACCATTCGGTTCTACTCCGATCGCGGGATCGTGGCGCCGACGGACCGCAGCCCTGCTGGCTACCGCCTCTACGACATCCACGCTGTCGCGCGCCTGGACCTTGTGCGGACCCTGCGGGACCTGGGGGTGGACCTGCCCACGATCCGCAGGGTCGTGAACCGGGAACTCTCGCTTCCCGAGGTCGCCGCAACTCACGCCGAAGCCCTGGCCGTCCAGATCCGCGTTCTGCGTCAGCGGCATGTCGTGCTGACAGCGGTGGCTGAGCGGGGGCTCACTGCTGAAGAGACGGATCTCATGCACAAGCTGGCCCAGCTCTCCGAGGACGAACGCGTACGTCTGATCGGCGACTTCCTCGATGCTGCCTTCGGCAGTCTCGACACACACCCGGCTTGGGCGGGGGTCAGGCGCTCGATGACCCCCGAGATACCCGACAGCCCCGAGGCGGAGCAGATCCGGGCATGGGCGGAGTGGGCCGAACTGGCCGCAGACCCGGATTTCCGCGCCGGCGTGCGGCGGATGGCCGAGGACCATGCGGCCGAGCAGGCACAAGGCGACACCACGGGCCCGCGCCGCAACCTCGGTGCAGTCGTCCGTGACCGGGTCGGCCCCGCCCTGGCGGCGGGCATCGCCCCGGCTTCGCCCCAAGCCGATTCGATCGTTGTGGCGCTTGCGGCTCACTGTGCACACGCGCTCGGCCGCCCTGACGACGCCGAGCTGCGCCGCCTGCTGCTGGCCCGGCTGGAGAGTGTGAGCGACCCACGCTGGGACCGGTACCTACAGCTGCTCGCAGTGATCAACGGCTGGCCCGCTCCGGAGACCCTGGTGCCGGCGTTCAACTGGTCCATCGAGGCCGTGCGCGTCCGGATGGAACGGTAGTGGGCCGGGGATCGTGGGCGTGGGCTCGAAACACTGCCGCATACGATCCGCAGGTGAACGACATCGTCATCCTGTATGCGGGCGCGATGTCATCCGCTCCCGCCCTCGTTCTTCGTCCCTGGTGCATGGAAGACGTTGCTGCCCTCGTCGACGTGTGCCGGGATCCCGCACTGTGCGACTGAACCAGCTCGGTCGTAGGGAACGAGGGCGATGCGATGCGGTGTGGTGGGTGCGGGGCCAGGAGCGAGGCTGGGCAGCGGGGGACTGAAGCGCAACCCGATTCACCCACCGGCAGTTGGTGGGCCATGCGGTCCTCAAGAAAGGCGGCCTCCGGCAAACCGTCGGCCGAGGTGGGCTACTGGACCGTTGCGTATGCGCGCGGGCGCGGTGTGCCGCCGCGCGCTTTGGAGGCTCTCGCCGGCTGGGCCTTCGACGTCCTGGGGTCGACGTGCCGGAGCACCTGGAACTCCTGCACCAGGTGGACAGCCCGCCTTCGTGCCCGTGTGGCGCGCAAGAGCCGGCATGGCCTCGGTACAGTCCTGTCTGCGGTGCTGCCCTCTTTCTCTGAGAGGGGCATCTGCACGTACGGCGCAGGGACGCCTGAGTCCACTCCGTA